>NZ_JBALWB010000011.1:0-123068 GCF_036960155.1 Sulfitobacter sp.
TCTATCACGCTGGATTCATACAGTGAATCCCAGCAGACCATTTGTGCAACAAAGCTGGCCAGAGGGATAAACCTCCAGCGCCGATAAAATGGTTAACCTTAGCTTAACTTAAGCACTGGATCGCAGCTTAAATATTCCGCCCTCAACTCGTCATCACCCAATTCTCTGGTAACAGCGATCGAGGGAGCCAACAGATTAGCGCGCTAGTTATGATAACAGGATATTATGGTACTTGAATTGTGGGAATTCGGCTGGTGTGCGTAGACTGCCTTACCCATAACATCCACTTGTTCCTCGGTTACAGGTCTATCCCAGTTCGTCCATGATCGGGACAGTTGTCATATGCGCTTCGATCGCAGTGCGTACATCGCGGCTCATTGGCAGATTTGCCGCCTCATTGGCCCAGGCCTCTTGAAACGCAGCAATCGTGTCTCTTGCAGTGTCCAAGACCATCTTCTTGGGGATGGCGGCTTTCACAGCAAAATGGCTGAGCTCATCAACGTTAAAGTCAGTGAAGGCCTTGGACCGGCTGATATTTAGTCCCGTACCATCCTCTGGAAGGTATGGAATGGTCGAAACGAAGTCATAGGCAGGTGCCAATGACACGTGCCGGCGATCTGGATAGATCAAAGACCAATTTTTGAGGTGCATATCGCCGTTACCGACGATCATGTTGAAGGTCAGGCGCCGTACAAATTCCATAAGGTCCGTTGTGCTGCCCTCAGCCGCAATGACCTGCGCAATGTTGCGCATACTGGCTTGCTTGTATTTGTGTTCAGCATAAACACCGAAAACCTGCGCGAAATCCTCAATATGCACACGCCCACCATCGGGCAATCGGTCAAACCGTTCTATGACAAAAGCATCTCTGCCGATCTGCTCAATGCCTGCAGGAACGTTCTTGATGGCATCCAGGCTGACAAGATCTATCGCGGGGACGTTCATGCCCATCATTGCCGCAAGCTTCATCATCGAAAACTCGTTTTCTGGCACGCCATCGTATTCTCGGGACGGCAATTTGACGATCCAGGAACCGCCTGCGCCTGTTGCGGGGATCGTCAACCCGCCAGTGGCGTCAGAGACAGCCGAGAACTTCAACTGTACGCCAGCTAGCGAAAATCTCAGCGCGTTCTCATGGTGATCATCATCTCTTCGGATGCTATCCTCATCTATGTCGACGGGCCACAACTCACCATCAGCAGGTGTGATCGTGATAGCTCCGGGGAGATCATTGCCGAGCGCCCAAAGAAGGTAGAACTCGCGTTCTGGATTGACGCCTGCGCGCTCCGCCAAGTATTTGCGCAAATGCCCTTCTGGCAGAAGGTTTGAAAAGAACGGCATCACACGCGTCTGATAGTTTCGGAAATCCGTGGTCAGAGTCCCAAACTCATCCTTGAACGACAGTCCCAGTGTTGGGCGGCTGGTGTCGTTGATGTAGGCATCCGTGAACGCAAACAATGTGCGATCACCGCCAACGTTAGTCAGCGTGCCGATTGTATTTCCGTGCAGGTTCACATTCAGGACTGAGACGTTAGGCATCGTCGTCACCATCAAGCTGGTAGGCACGTCTCGGTAGGTTGCTTGGCTTGATGTCGGTGTGCGCCAGCTTGTTGCGTAGGGTTGTCATAAGCTGGGCTGACTGGCGCAGTGCCTTCAAGCCATCGGAATTGGTCACTGTTTTGATCGCTTCGCGCGCCGATGCTAACATGGCCGGATCACGAATGAGGTTCTGGAATTGCTGTATCTCTTTAAACGTGCGTTGAACGCGTTGTAGTGTTTCTGGATCAATTTTGAGCGTCCTGACCCGTTCCACTTCTTGGGCAAGACCATTGATAATCTTGGCCACCTCAGGCAGGGTTTGTGGGGTGATATCCACACTACGGCTGATGGATTGAACGGCGGGCACGGCTTTGCGTGGGATAAGAGCGATTTCGAGATCAAGGGCATTTGCCAAGGCCGCCAGACTACTGATCCGCAGATCAACACCCGCCGTTTCAATTTTTGAGATGTGAGACTGCGGCACGCCTGCAAGGGCGCTCAAGTCTCTTTGACTAAGCCCCTTACGTTCACGTGCCAATTTGAGCGTTGTTGCCAACGCCTCTGCTTCATAATTCATAGTGATCTGCCAATATAGATCATATATACCTCTTTGATCTGCCTTTATATATCAACTTGACTATGAAAATCAAGGATTGATCTACCAATACATATCGCATGAGATTATTGATACAGCATTATAGATCAAGAAATACACCAGACCAGGGAGGTTGTCATCAATATCCATTCCCTGCTCAACAGTCTTGTAAAAAGCAGCGAATTCAATGCCCCCCTTAGACTTTGAGCATGTCATGGGCGGGTGGGTGCTGCGCATCACAGGTCATGTACAACGCGAGGGCATTGTGATGCATCTAATCACGCAACCCCAAACCGACGACGCACCACGCGGGCGGCCTCAACCTCGCGCCACGCATCCGCGCGACCAGGCAAAACGGCTGGTTCCAAGTCGGGACTTTCACTGATGCAGATTGCCAAACATGAGCCTGAGCCCCTGCCCTGTTATGCTCAAATCAATGCTGGCGGGGTCGTGCCCAGAATCTCCGAATTGGGTCCTCTTGTTCAGGTGGGTTCTGTTTTGAGTATCAGACGATCATGTTTTAATTGGCGAAGCAGCAAGTCAGCAAATCATTTGTGCGATGAACCTCCAAGGTGGCGCCGCAATCTCCCTTTTTTCCAACTTTTCTCACCACACTTACCTCAAGCCGCCCTGAGCGGATCAACCCCGCGAGAGGTTCCCCTGTGCTGCGCTACGGTGATCCGCGGTCACCATTAGACATGCGCAATTCGTCACTTAGCAAAAGGAAAATTGACATGACTATCGAAGGTACAATCAACCGCACAAACGAAAACACTTTCACCGGCTGGATCGCCTCCCTGAGATTGCGATGTCGACATCGCAATCTCAGGGAACCCACACAAGAAAACAGAAAAGCACCCAGACTTCGAGATCACCGCCAAATCGTTCCATTCGCATCGGCAGCGCTTGGCAAGCAACAAGCCAGGCCGGCAATGATTATCTTTCAGTCGCCATAAACTTTGGCACAGGCGAAATCCGTGCCAACGCGGTGAAGACCGAGAATGAGGGCGAAGCCATCTTTGTCATAGAGGTGACATCCTGTACGGAAAATTCGTTCAGCGCAGAGCCAAGTTGTTGTCGCGCATAAGCTTCGATTTCTCCAAGAAGGGATTTCCCACCATGCGTCAGAGAAAGAACTTGGGATCGTTTATCACTTGGGTCAGGCCCGACCTCGATCAGGCTTTCATTTTCCAGCTTCTGAACAAGGCGACTGACACTGGGTTTTTCCAGGTGCAACAGCGTGCCAAGGCCGCTTGCATTCGTCACCGTGCCGTAACCAATCTCAATGATAGTATGCACGGCTGAAGGCGAAAGTTCGATACCAGCCAGCCCGGCCTGCATGAAGCCTAGCTCGCGCACAATAGGTCGTGCGGCAGAGCGA
This sequence comes from Sulfitobacter sp., assembly GCF_036960155.1. Classification (GTDB taxonomy): domain Bacteria; phylum Pseudomonadota; class Alphaproteobacteria; order Rhodobacterales; family Rhodobacteraceae; genus Sulfitobacter. Next base: position 3,516 of record NZ_JBALWB010000011.1, read on the forward strand.
ATTTTGTCTATACGGGGGGGGGTGTTAACGCCTGATACATAGCTACATAATGCAACTAATTTTTGACCCTATCTAGCAAGAGCGGACCTAAGCTCCAACTTCTGAAATGTGTGGACAAAACGGGCCTTGGACCTGTCGCCACCAATAGCAGCTTTGCGTTATCCTGCGTCAGAGGCTGTTGTAGGCAACGCCGCCTGTCGCTTCCAAAAAATAACAATGATTGCCGTGATCGTAATCTGGATAAGAGAAAATACAATCATCGCCACTAACATGCCAAACCTGTCTGCTAGCGCGCCGCTGGCGATCACCGGAAGAGAAAATCCAAAATACGCATAGACGAACAACCCTGCTGTCGCCCGTGCGCGATTCATCGGGGCGCGCAAAGAGACCTCTGCCAGCGATGCAAGATAACTGAACCCGTAGCTTGCAGAACTTGTGATGCAGGTTCCAATCAGAACGAGGGCAAGAAGGTGCAGCCACACACCAGCCAACAGAACAAGAAAACCGAAAGGGATCAGAACAAAGCCGAGAGCAAGCGACTGATCGTTGGTCATGCGCCGTGCAATTGGCTGGCAGAGAAAGCCCACGAAGATCGCCAGAAAAATTACAAGGCCAGTCCAGCCGCCTAAGTCGTTCGCTGCCAATTCCAACGGCACAACGGCGATGGTCATGCCCGTTGTGGACCATGCCAATGCCATCGCTGCCCCAAACATCCATGTGCCTTTTGGAAACACCGGTAGGCGCAAGATCGACACGCGTTTAGGGTGATCTACCCGAGGCAGACAAAACGCGATCATTGCCAGAAGCGGTGCTGCGATAAACAAAACGATGTAACTGGCAGGAAGCAGTGTCGGACCAGACAGGCCGAGGCTGATACCAGTCGCCAGTGCACCACCGCCAAAGCCAAGCGACGTGCCCGATGTAACGATAAGAGCCGCGTTATGCGCCCTATCTTCGCCAAGAATTTCTGCCATGTAGGCTGTTCCGGCAGTCGTGGCGAGGCCCGTTCCAACCCCAAGCAACAGACGTGCGATGACAAGGCTTGTCCAGCTTGGGGCCTGCACCAGCAGCATTGTTGCAACTGCTCCCAGCAACAAAGCCAGTGCAATGGGAATCCGCCTACCGACCCGGTCCGATAGTCCACCAAGCAGCAAGAGTGTCGGCATGAGGCCCCCTACATATGCCGCAAATGCGACCGTGACAGCCGTTGGCCCGACACCACTTTCAGCCGCATACACATCATAGAGCGGAGCCTGTAAGTTCACGGCGAACGTCACTGTGAAAAGGGAGACCGCAAGCAATGAGGCAGGGATAATCTTTGTCATAGGGGCACCTTGAGAATTGACTTGCAGCCCAAATGCCGAGAAGACGTCAATATGACAATTCTTTAATTGTCATAGATACAGTGAGATTATGCCGAAAGCCAGATACCTAAGCCTTGCAGATTCCATGGCCAGCGCGATCCAGTCGGGTAAGTTGGCACCGGGAACCAAACTGCCAACGCATCGCGCCTTTGCCGGGCAGTTTGAAATTGCACTGGCGACGGCCACCCGTGTTTATGGAGAGCTTGAGCGTCGGGGCATGGTCGTCGGAGAGGCGGGTCGTGGGACATTCGTGCGTGATCTTGGACTGCCCATAACACTCGGTGTTCATCAGACAGCAACTGATGGCCTAATCGACCTTGTGTTCAACATGCCGGGTGACGCGGCGGACGCTGACGCTCTGCGGGCCGGACTGCGCAAACTGGCGACGGCGGGTGATCTGGAAGCGATGCTACGCTACCAACCGCATGGTGGTCGCATTCATGAACGCCGCATAATCGCTAACAGTCTTGATCACTCTCTTGGTCTCGTCGATCCCGAACGCCTTTTAGTGACGTCTGGAGGTCAACACGGCCTGGCGATCACTGCATTTGGACTACTTCGGCAGGCCGACGTTGTGGCGACCGATGCACTGACCTATCCCGGCTTCAAGTCGGTGGCCGCCTTGCAGGGACTAGACCTTGTTCCAATCGAAGGGACGCAGGGCGTCATGGACCCCGATGATCTTGATAGGCAGTGCCGAAGCAGGCACATCAGCGCTGTCTATCTCATGCCAACTGTCCACAATCCTCTTGGCTCCGTAATGGATGAGGCAACGCGGACGGCTTTGATCAAGGTCGCGCGAAAGCATGATCTTCTCATCATAGAAGATGCCGCATATGCGTTTTTGGAACCCGATCCCCCGCCCGCTTTTCTGGCCTTAGCCCCTGAGCGGACCATATATGTCGGTGGGTTTTCCAAAAGCATCGCGACAGGGCTGCGTTTAGGGTATGTGATCGCACCTCCGGTTCACATCGAAGGCCTGCTTGAAGCCATCAGAGCAACAACCTGGAATGCACCCGCACTCATTTCTGGGCTGGTGACAGGCTGGATTGAGGACGGCACGTTGAAGGTTTCCGAAGAAACCAGAAGGCGAGATGGTGCAGAACGCCAGCAGCTTTGCCGGACCGCTCTGGCAGACATCCCCATCCTTGCGCATCGCAATGCAGGGTTCGCGTGGTTGCCCTTAGATAGGGCTGTGCGGGCTGAACCGATTGTCAGCCGCTTGCGGGAAAGGGGTATTTCGATATCCGGTGCAGATCCATTTGCAACCACCACCGCAGTTCCGCAAGCTTTACGGTTGGCCTTTGGTGGTGTCGCAAAAAATGAACTGACCACCATTTTGAATGCAGTCCATAAATCTGTGAAGATTGCGTATTCCGAGTAATAATTGTCTCTCGCAGACCACCGGAAGCGGACATTCATATAAAACGCAGCATCGGTCATAGTGGGCTCGAAGCCGACTTTCGCTGCGTTTGCACACGAGATCAACGCCAAATAAGAAGGCGATAGGCGGCTTTGCGGATTTAGTGACCCTATTTCTGGCGCTCAATTTTGTAATGTCTCACACAGACAGAACGCCCATGATAGTTCCCCTTTAGAGCATCAAAAAGGAACACCGAATTGCGTTCAAACGAAGTGCAGACCTTGAGCGTCTCCACTTCCACATCTAATGGCTTCCGTTTACTCACTCTGAACCCTCTATCGATGTAAAATATGTTCCACGCACTATAGTTACCAAGAGAATACTGGTCATACGGTTGATAAAGCCAGCAATCAGTCCACTCCCTAGCGTCGGTGGGGAGGTCATCTATGCTATTGATTCCCAAAGAGTTTACACTTCGAGTGACTTCGAAACCGAATGCAGACGAAGACGGATAGAATGAGACATTCAGTTGGTCAATGAAGTCCGAGACATCGGAGCGGATTAGCGTCGCTTGATATGCTTGGTTATGAGGTTCCCATGCTGAAACGTAAGCTGGGTGCGCGACAAACCCTTCGGAGTGGCAATAACTTGCAACCCGTTCTAATACAGCAAAGAACAGCTTTTTATTGGGCTTCATTTTCGATCATCCATTGACGTAATATATTTCCTTTCGCGATGTAAGTAAGGGCTCTTTTGACACCTTCGCCGCGCACGTGACGAACGGCTGCTTGTGCCTTACCCAAGAATTCTTTCCTCTCCGACATTAGACTCTTACGACGGTCAAAAAGTTGCCAAAACTGCAATGATTTTGCTGGGGAGTTTTATCACAGCCAAGTGCCTGATTCCGCTTGGCCGCAGATAGAGTGACCAAATGGACCGTTTGTACCACATAGGTATTGGCAATAGGTTTTTGTCCAACGGGCCCATCGCAAGGTTTGTTCGTAGAGTTACCCTATGGGGATTTATTTCGGCTTTGGTTTAGGAACATATCAAGCATGGCCTCTAACCTCGGGCGACCATTGATCTTATCGTTTTTCGCCTCAAACATTCCTGTCAGCCTGAGGTCGGTGTAGCCGTGCACCAAAGACCACAAAGCAATTGCATAGGTTTCGGCATCTCGTTCACTGCACAGACCAGCCCCTGCAATTTCGGCGCAGCAAGCATTGTAAAATTGATCCATGACATCAAGCAACTCTGGGTCATTATGATTGACCAATCCAGTGTGCCAAAGCAATCGATAGCGGTTGGGATGCGCCATTGCATATTCGAAAAGCATAATTGCAAAAACTGAAATGCGCGCGGTGGTGGGTAGATCCTTGCTGCTGAGTTTCCCTTTGACAGAAGCCAAGAGATCTTTGAACAGTACCGTCGCAAGTGCAGTGAGAAGAGCCTCTCGATCTTTGTAGTGGTTGACCGGAGCGGCATGAGAAACCCCAACTTTCCGTGCGATGGCTCTGATCGTAACGCCGTCAGGACCATGCTGATCCAGAAGAGTACCTGAAGCGTCCAGCAGTGCCTGTTTCAAGCTACCGTGATGGAAAGGTTGTTTCATTTTCATCCGGCCATATTGACATCGTCAATTATGATGTCAATATTGACAGCGTCAACTTAATAGAATGGATCACTACTATGGCGTATAAAGTTCTCGGAAATCCGCTCTCACCGTTTACCCGAAAAGTGGTTTTGTTCGCGGCTGAGATGGGCCTGGAAGCTGACCTAGAGCTGGTAAACCCCTACGCTCCGCCGGATGGCTTTGAGGCAATCAGCCCACTCAAGCGTGTGCCAGTTCTTCAGACAGATGATTTTACGTTGAATGACAGCTCAGCCATTTGTGCGTATCTCAATGCGGCACACCCCACCAATGCAACGCTCTTTCCGAAAGAACCCAAACATCTGGGGCATGCTTTGTGGATCGAAGAATATGCAGACTCGGCGCTTTTTTCTGAGATTAGTGACGGTGTGTTCAGGCCTATTTTTATCAACGAGATGCGAGGCCTGCCTATTGATACAAAGACTGTGCAAGCGTCGGTTGCTGAGCATCTCCCACCCTTGTTGACCTATCTGGAGACACAAATCTCAGGGAAAGACTGGTTTTGCGGGGACGCAATTTCAGTTGCAGATGTGTCAGTTTATTCTCAAATGGCGAACTTGCAGCATTCAAAGTGCTTGCCGGATGAAAGCCGCTTTCCCTATTTGATGAAGCACTTTGAGCGGGTTTCCTCACGTCCTGCCGCCATTGAGCTGTATGAAGCTGAGTTGCTCTATCTCAAACAAGTGCGCGCCAGTTTGCGGTCGTCAGCTTGAACTTCAGGGAAGGTGGGCCGTCAGCTTAGTAAGCGCAAAAGCAACCAATTAGAACAAGTCAGAAGCACTCACTCTTCAAATTCGCTAAACGAACCCAGAAGCGCCGAAGTTAAATATTGGAACGCACAATCTGGATACGTTTAGCCTAAGAAGCGCCCGGTTCACTCTGAAGGATGACAAATGACCCAAGTTGCTGTCCTCATCTATTCTGCGATTTGCATTGGCGTAATTTTGTTTCTGGTTTGTCTGATCGCAGGTGCGCCTTGGGGAAGGCTTACCCAAGGTTGTTTCAACGTTGGACAACTTCCAATACGGAACCGCATTTTGGCAGGTTTTCGATTTTTCTTATGCTCGCCATGGGATTATCGATCGTTTCCGCCGTAGGTTATTGGCCAATACTGGGCCGGGTGAATCGCATTCGCAACAACGTTCGTCTCAGCCATTATGAATATCCTGACTCCAACTTTGCCAGAGCGAATGCTTTGGGCCCGGTCACAATGGCAATCCAGTAACAATGGCAATGCTTGATCTTGCCCTCGTCGTCATGCTTTCGAAATAACAGCCAATTATTCATCCAAATAGTACTAATGACCACCTCTGACCCCGAGCCAAAGCTTGGCAAGCCACAAAAGGCGAACCGTCAAATTGCGTTCGTCAAACCTCAATATCTCGTCCTTCTTTGGCACGCTTAACACGTTCCAAAATTCAGCATCAACGCGTCGATTAAGCGACCTGCCGTCAATCAAGTCGGGGGGGGGGCGCCCTCATAAGCCTGATCTGGTTGACAGAAATTTAACAATCTCAGCCAGAACGTCACCGTCTCGAAGAACCCTATTATGACCCAATCCGTTAGTAACGAAGAGCTGCGCGTTGGGCCAACTGGCATGGATTCGTTCTGCTTCTCCGAAGGGTACCTGACGATCGCTGCGATCATGGACAATAAGTGCAGGCGCAACTCTTTTTTCAACAAACTTGATAAGGTCCAGATCGGAAGGATGGGATCCTACGCGTCTCCCGACTTCATTCAGAAGTGCATCAATAGCGACCGATCCAAGCCCAAATTTTTGTGCTGTTGCTCTAATGGTGTGAGACATGACGGCTGGGCTAGCCATCAGTATATAAGCATCGGCGCCCGCTACCTCACTCGTCCCGAGGACGCCAGCGACTGCACCCATGGAATGTCCGATATAGAGCGAGACTGGACCGAAACATTCGAATGAAGCACGGACAGCTTTACTAAAGATTATTGGATCGCACTGCCCTTGCCGTGATGAACCATGACCTGGAGGGTCTAAAAATATGGCTCGATATCCTGACTGCCGCACAACAGTTTCAATGTCTGACCATTGTGCGTGATTACCATCAAACCCATGCACAAACAGAGCGAGAGGCATCGTTGGATCGCTGTTGTGCTCTCGCCATGCAACTATTCCATCGCCGATATCAATCGGTTCAAGCGTATCTGGTAACCGAGATTGAACACGGCGCGGTGTTAGAAGACGTGGAACGATTATGCGCGCCATTAAATTTGGTGCAATTTCTGATCCCATTACGATCATCTTACCTACAAGTTTATGAAAAAGCGACAATTTCACCCTCCGACTTTTCTTATGACCAGACGATCGTTTCGATCAATTGGAAGTTACGTTGATGTCGTCAACTGCGGTTTTTTTGCGTAGCAAAGATGCAAATCTCGCACAGACCAGTTGAAATAGGCACCGTGACAGTGGCCGATTTGTGAGCGGCTTATTTCATGTCATCGAGATACGCGCGTCGCTGAGCTAAGGCCGCGATGTGTAGGCATATCCAAAGCGGCACAGCGAAGCAGGGAATAATCAACAAGGGAAAACTTGCTAAGGCCTCGGTAGATTGTGGTGTGTCAACGAGCGGGATTGTACCGCGTGAGATAAGCCCAGAAACCACCGCACCAACAAAATCCATCAATCCCAGCAAATGAAACATCAAAAAACGTCGCGACGCCAAAAATGCCCGATTTGAAGCAATCTTAGCAACAACTAGCGGAGCCAAGAAAGCGACAAGGACGTCGCCCCATCCCGCAAAGAAGGCAAAAACTTGCGGGAGGTGCCCGTAAGAGGCGACAAACAGAAACCCTGCGCCGAGAATACGTAAACCTTGCATCCCATTGAGCCAGATTGGATTAATCAAAAGAACTTCCGCTCTAAAGGCCGGGAGTCGCATGGCGATCAAAAACAAAAGCGGTGGCGACAACATGGCCAAAATAGTTGGCAGGGGCGGTTGATTTGCTTCGACGTGAAACGTGCCACTGCGACCTAGAATTATGATACAGATCAGCCAAACGGAAATCACGATTAGTGCGACCAATGCAAATCGAGGCGGTGCGATCCGGGCCTCAGACGTAGCTTGAAGTGTCATTAAGTAACCTTTTCTAGTTGTCGTTCTTGGATGATATTTTTTTACGCATTGTGGTCATCGTCCGATGGCCCTCTACAAAAGAAGTCTCCCCCAGCAGGGTTTCTATTTGTGACTGCGCCTGGCTCCAGCTGACCGTAGCCTCAGCAAGTAACAGACGTCCTGCGCTCGTCAGCTTTGCGGATCTCTGGCGACGGTCTTCGCCTTTGCTCAGGATTACGAAGCCATCACGCACCAAAGGATTCAGCGCTCGCGTCAAAGTGGACTTGTCCATGTCAATCGCCTTGGCGATGACCCCGAGCGGCAGATCCTGATCCTGTGCGTAGCCAACAGCCGTCAGCACTGAAAACTGTGTGATCTTCAGGCCCGAGCCGACAAGAGCTTTGTCGTAAATCTGCCCGATTACTCGGGACAACCTACGGCTGGCCAAACTGAAACAATTATTAAGGGGGTCAGACATGCGAATCCTTGTGTATGCAACTATCAATCTGTCGACTTTCATTTTATTCTGCAAGGGCAAAATCGAAACTGCTCTATCTTATTGCTTCAAAAGCCGAAAAGTTTACTTATCGAATAGAAATGTCTGGACCCGCAGGCGCTGACGACGTCAGCCAAGTTGACACAACAAGCGCCTGCAACATTCCACTCAATCCCAACAACACCTTTCGTAGAGCAAGTACTAAAAGCCGACATTTCGCAAAGGTAATAGCAACGGGGCGTGTTTGGGGTTCATCTGATGACTTCGGTTTGATGCGTTAAAGTGAAGGGTCGGTGGCGACCATGGATGGACGTGCGGCGAAGGCATCGAACCAGTCGCGCAAGGCAGGGCGATTAGTGCGCCAAGCAATATCTGGGGTACGGAAATCGGCATACCCAAGTGCCGCGCCAAGACTGATCTGGGCCAAAGTTAGTTGTGCCTCAAATGGGCGCATATTAGCTTCGGCGGCGTCTGCAGTGCGTAAGATTGCGGCCTGCCAACGCTCCTGCCACATGGTGGATCGCTCTGCTTCAGGTCGGCGACGCTCAATCACAAGATTGAAAAGGGCATCGAGCATCCCGTCACACATCGCTTGAGCAGTCAGAGCCAACCAACGGTCGTCTCCAACAGGAGTGAGCGGAGCAGCTGTCCCGATGGTATCAAGGTAGCCGCAAATTACTGCGCTATCAAAGATAGCCGTATTTTGAGATGTGACCAGCGTTGGCACTTTGTGGAGTGGGTTTGCCGAACCCAACGCGGCGTTTTCTTCAAACGGATTTGTCAGGATCTCGGTAACATGATCAGTCAGTCCGCGTTCGCGGAGGACAATCCGTACCTTGCGGGCATAGGGGGATGTGTTGGCATAATAGAGTTTCATAACGTCTTCTTCCAATCAAAAGGGGAATGTAAATCCAGCGGTCGAACGGCTTTGTCTGCGCACCATTATAAGTGGCACTTGATGCAAAAAGCCGTTTAGAAGCAGCCATCGATGAACTGTTCTTTACTGAAATAGCGACAGGTTTGCCCTAATCGCCCGTTTCCAATGGTCGTAAGAAGTGGCGATCATAGCGCCTGATACAATCCATATCTTCGGCGAATTTGTAGGCTTTTTGACATTCGCTGTCTGTCAGGCTCTTGATGCGGTAGGCCTCATAGTCAGCCAAAGAGGGGAATGAAAAAAGGCAGACGGCCAAATCGTTAGGACTTTCATGGGGCAAATAATACCCATGATGGGTACCCCCAAATTTCGTAACCAACGGTATCCACGCGCGTGCGTAATCTTCGAACTCGGAAATTTTCGACGGGTTCAGTTCATATTGAACATAACAAGTTATCAACAGCTTCTCCTTACAACGGTTTTCTGGACAATGGGTTGTATTCATTCCCGATCAAGGCCCGATCAAGGGAGGTAATCGCAGGCGGTCTTTTGGATCAGAGCTGAGTGCGGCAGCTCAGATTCCTACGATGGAAACCCCCGATGTGCCTCGACTTTCTCAAGGTTCGATGACCACAATGGTTGTTCGGCGACAAAGACCCTGACTTTGTCGACTACCTCCGGCTCTCCTTGGAGTGATCCCGCTGGAACAATCATCTTAGTTCCGTCACCGCTGGACCACGGCACGCCAGAGCCGCACACGCGGCAGAACGATTTAGAAATGTCTCGCCCCGGCATTTGATAGCTGACAATGTCGTCGCCGCCAGACAGCCAGTCGAACCCATCGGCCATTATGAACAGATTCGAAGCAAAGGCCGATCCGGTGATCTGTCGACATTGATCGCAGCTACACAAGAATAGTCTGTCGAATTCGTTGATGACCTCGTACGAGACAGCGCCGCACAAGCAGCTTCCTTTGAGTTTTGACATTCATTTAATCCTTTGTGAGGGGGCGATAGATTGACTGAGGCACCGTAATCGATCCTCGGCCTGTAAGATCATTTCATGAAGGGTGGTTTGCGCGGGAGCACGGGTTCGAACGAGATCAACCGCCTCGCCTACGATAACGGCGGCAACATCTATGTCATCTGCTTCTGTCGCGGCTTTGAAACGCTCTTGCTCTTTAGCTAGGTTTTGGGCGAGGCCTGCCAAGTCTCCGCTCCATCGGCGCGAGAAGGAATTTCGCATCGTGCGTAGGTTCCAACCCGAAGGCCAGTCGAGATCGCGCGCTATGTCGAACACCGAACTGCGTTCAGTATCGTCGCCGGAGCCGCGAACGGCGGCTTGTTTTGCAGTGTCGCTGGCGAGAGATTCGTCGCTGGCAAAGAAGGTGGTTCCGCACAACGCGCCGGACGCGCCAAGCGCAAGTGCAGCGGCCAGCCCGCGTCCATCAGCGATTCCCCCTGCGGCAATGACCGGTATGCCTTGCGCGATATCCACGACCGCAGGGACGAACGGCAGCGTCGCGCGCGCACCACCATGTCCGCCTGCCTCTGTGCCCTGCGCCACGATCGCATCGACCCCGGCGTCCGCCGCTTCGCGGGCTTGGTCCAGCGTCTGCACCTGAACGATCAACTTCGCCTGCGCGCCCCTAATTTGTCGGAGAAACGGTTTGAAGTTACCGAATGAAAGCATCAATGCAGCAGGGTTTCGATCAAGGGCAAGATCAAGCAGGTGAGGCTGGAGGGCCAGTGACCACGTGACAAAGCCAACTCCGATCCGTGAATCGCCTGCTGCGTCGAACTCACGCTTCAGCCAATCGGCGTCACCATAGCCCCCGCCGATCAGACCCAAGCCGCCTCCATTGCTGACTGCCGCAGCAAGCGCCCCGCCGCTGACACCTGCCATGGGTGCCAGTATGACGGGATGTTTGATGCCCAATAAATTATTCAGTGGTGTACGAATAGACATAGGGGTTAACGCACGACAGAGCGTCGATACTGCTCAACAGGCAGGCCACCGATCCCCCAATCTTCTAGCGCAACTTCGTCGATGACGACAAAAGTTGTCGCTGGGGATTTGTCGAGCACCCGGACCAGCAAGTCGGTCACGCCGCTGATCAATTCGGCCTTCTGATCGGCGGTGACGCCTTCGCGGGTCACCTTGATGTTTACGTAGGGCATATCGGTTCCTTTCAGGATGTGCGTTCAGTCATGTGGAAAATCTTAGTCATAATCCGCCACGTGCCGTCAGTGCGCACTAGCGTTAGGAAGTCGATAAAATCCTTTGTGCCGATGGAACAGCGCACGCGCGCAAACGCGGTGTTGTCGCCTGCGAACTCGATGGACTCGATTACATCATGCCGGGGTTCATTGCGGGAGGCCGCAGAGACGCGCTTTGCCACCACAGGGAAATATTCATCCATCGTGCGATGGAGCATCGGCACTTCGTCCGCCGTTGCATAGATCGCTTTTGGGTGAAATACGATCGCCAACCTGTCGGTATCAGCGTGATAGAGACCATCGAAATAGGTCCCTAACACGCCGATTACTGCGGCGAATTCAGTCATGCCGCCTGCTCCATCAGACCCTCAGCAATCATCGCTTTGATTGAGGCAGGACGCGCTGCAATCCGCGCCACGTAAGCCTGGGTTTTTGGATGTGCGTCTAGGCTTACCGAGATAAAGCCTGCCCAGTTGAGCACGACGAATGCATAGGCGTCCGCAACAGAGAAGGTTTCACCCAACAGAAAGGAACGTCCATCTGCGAGAATACTTTCGATATGTGCGGCGCGACGTCCGATACCTGCTACTGCCTTTTCGCGTGCCGCATCATCCATCTCAACGCCTGAGAAAAACGGGCTAAAGGATTTGTGAAGTTCGGAAGAAACAAAGTTGAGCGCTTCCTGAAGGCGTGTACGCTCCAACGTACCGTTTGCGGGGGCAAGGCCAGCTTCGGGGGACAGATCGGCCAAATACTGAAGCACGGCGGGGTTTTCCGTGATGATATCACCGTTGTCGGTGATCAATGCCGGAACGTAGCCATTTGGGCTGATCTTGCGGAAATCATCGCCCGCTTCGGTTGTGCGCCCGTCTGTGTCTGTCTTGTCGAGGTCGAACGAGACGCCAAGCTCGTTTAGGATGATGTGAGATGCCATTGAGCATGCGCCTGGCTTGTAATGAAGTTTCATGGTTCTTGTCTCCAGTTAATTGGTTTCGTGAGGTAGACATGGGTTACCCAATTACCGTTGACAACTAGGTTTCTAGAAGATACCCAATTATCCAGTTACCTCAAAGAAACCTGGTTACCCAATCATGCCACTCAAAGTCCGCAAGAACAAAAGCCCCAGCCCGCCGCCGCCTTGCATGTTGACCCATTGCATGGCCGTGATTTCTGGCGCATGGGCGGCCAACGTGATTTGGTCGCTGCGTGCTGGCCCACGCCGTTTCAACGAATTGCGCACTGATATCCCCCCGATTTCGGCCAAGGTGTTATCCACCCGATTAACTGAGCTAGAGCAGCGCGGTGTGCTGTCGCGCAACGTACAACCAACTTCGCCGCCATCTGTTGAATATGCCCTGACAGATCTGGGCGGCGAACTTGTGCCCGCACTTGAGGCCATTGTGGAGGTTGGGCACAGACTAAAGATGCGCGACGACGGGTGATATTACCTGAATGCAAACCTCAAGGCGCTTGGATCAGTTCGATTTTGTAGCCGTCTGGATCCTCAATAAAGGTAATGACCTCGCGCTCGCCAGTTTCATCAGGTGCCATCTTCATTGAACCGGGGGCTCTGACAATTTTGACATCCGATTATGTAAGGTGATTGCACGTTTTATGGATGTCTTGGACTTTCCTCACAACGAAGGATGCGGTGCGGGCTTAATCAACCTCGTCACGTAGCGCCGTTAGCCTTATTTTTCCAACCATCCGCCCGCTTTCAAGTAACGCGTGGGCGTGTGCCAAAGAAGCCCGGGTCATCGGACCGAGTTCTTTTGTCATCACATGACGCACTTTGCCGCTTGAAATCATGTCAGACAACCGTGCCAGAAGATCACCCTGAAGTTGCATCGTCTTGGTTTTGAAAAGCGAGCGTGTGAACATCAGCATGTAATTGATCCGAACGCTTTTCTCCATGAACAAGTCGAGGTCGAGCTTTGCCTTCGTGCTGGCGACAAGACAGATCGCGCCTTCCGGTGCGATGAGGCGGCTCATCAGCTTCCAATACGGGATGTTATTGCTGCAATTCAGGATGTAAGGAACGTCCTCATATCCTAGCTCTCGCAACTGCGCTTGGATATCCTCCGAATGGTCGATGACGTGGTGCGCGCCTAACTCAAGGCACCAGTCTTTGGTTTCTGGTCGGGATGCTGTCGCAATCACCGTGCAGCTTGAAAATTGGCGCGCAAACTGAACGGCCATCGACCCCAAACCGCCTGCGCCACCAATGATGAGCAATGCTGGTTTTTCTACCTCATCTGCATCTGAAATGCCCAGCCGATCAAACAACGCCTCCCAGGCCGCCAACGTCGTCAGCGGTAGTGTCGCGGCTTGCTCATCGCTCAAGCCAGCAGGCTTAAGCGCGGTGATCCGCTCATCCACAAGCTGATATTGCGCATAGCTGCCCTGCCGCGAAATATCCCCAGCAGAAATCACTTTGTCGCCAACCTTAAAACCAGTGACGTCATCACCTATCGCGATGACTTCGCCGCAGGCATCCCAGCCCAACACCAGCGGGGTCTCGCGATGACCTGAAATCCCTAGACGATCTTTGTAATCGACAGGGTTTACAGAAATCGCATCGATGTGGATCAACAAATCCTTGCCCGTAGCTACAGGCGTGTCCTCTTCGACGACAACAAAGCAATTTGGGTCAGTGTTGGACAATGCTTCAAATGCCGCGATGGTTTTCATGGATGGCATAGTCTAATTCCTAAATTTGGTATCGATAATGTGGGATTTGATTACCGTTTGGATTTGCGTACCAAGGCCATAAATCCCAAGGCACATCTGATCGTGTTCTTTCAAAACGACGGGTCGATCTAAGCCAATGCCAGCCCCTGCAAGTGCTCAGGCTGCGATGATATAGCTAATGCGCCAAAAGTCTTGGCAGTCTGGGTCTGCATCACCTGCCACTGAGGAATGTGACGATAAGTTCTGCAACGCGCCCAGGCTGATCTTCGGGAGAAAAATGTCCACAATCCTCAATGATTGTCAGCTCGGAACCTGGAATTGCCTGATTGAGTTTATGAGCCCAATCCGTGACCTGCCACGCATCGTCAGCCCCCCAAATCAGCTTGACGGGGACCTGACCCAATTCGTGCATCTGATCCGCTAATTCCATTGTGTGACTGGGGTCATAATGCCGAACCTGATGTTGAAACATGCTCGCCTGCCCAACAGGGCCCGATATGAAATCCAAGAAGACATCGTGCGCGTCGTCGCTTAGTTTCTGCTTGTTCTGGACCGTAGATAGTAACCAATCCGAAAAATGCGATCGATGCTGCTGATCAGGGGTTTCGATCAGCACATCAAGACCCGCGTCCATTTGCTGGCGTGTGCGCTTGGACGGATAGCTGTCGTAGCTGACCACATCAATCATAGTCAGGGAACGTAGTCGTTCAGTTGATTGAATGCCAAACCGTTGCGCAACACCGCCACCAATGTCATGCGCAACCAAATGGAATGTATCGAGTTCCCAAAGGTCCAGAAGCCCCTCCAAAATAGGCACTTGTGCCGTCATCGATGTGTCAATGTTTGTGTCCCATGGACGTTCGGACAGGCCATACCCCAAGAGGTCAAACACATGCACCTGATACCCTGCCGCGACCAAGTGCGGCATGACATTGCGCCAGATATAAGACGAAGACGGCGTTCCATGGATCAACACAACAGGCTCGCCCGCTCCATGTACGCCGTGGGCAATGCGGGTGTTATTGATCAATGTATGATCAACGACGATGTGTTTCATGGGTTTCTCCGACCTTGTTTTGCAATTGCAAACTGCCACTTGCCATAACATGAATCAAATGAGACTATTTCATCCAATGATCTAATTTTGTCATGAACTTTGGCGTTGTGGATTATCATAAAGGAAACTGACATGGGCCAGCGGCTGGATATCGATGCGCTTCAGGCGCTGTGCGCAGTAGAAGATTTTGGCGGCGTAACAAGAGCGTCTGAGCAACTGGCCCTTTCGCAATCTGCCGTGAGTCACAAAATTAGGCGATTGGAGACTGGTTTGGATTGCGTCCTGCTTGCGCGACGACCTGGTGCGCCGTTGCTGACACAGGAAGGGGTGAATCTTGTTAGGTACGCCAGACGCATTCTTTCGCTGCACGACGAAGCACTGCTGGGCCTCAGCAAAAAACCCCTAAGCGGCAAGGTTAGGCTGGGGATGACGGAAGACACGACAAGCAGTGATCTGTCACGTATCCTTGGTCGCTTCATAAGGCTCCATCCGAATGTATCGGTGCGGACACAAGTGCGCCAAAGTCTGGAGCTGGAGGAGGCTCTTGAAACAGGAAAGATTGATCTGGCAGTGATGCAACTGTTCACGCACCGGCTTCAGAGAACAGACGTACAACTTTATGATGACCATCTTTGTTGGGTCAAAGCGCGTGATTTTAGGATCAATTTCGATCAACCACTCCCGTTTTTGGCCTATGATGCTAGGTGTTTTTACAAACACTGGGCGATGGACGCTGTTCAAGACTCTGATGTTGGCCTTGAAACGGTTCTGGAATGTGCAAGTTCAGCGGGGATCGTTTCTGGTGTCCAGGCAGGGCTCGGAATAGCGTTGTTGCCAGGTCAGCACGTAACAAGTGAAATGGAAGTGATCGGTGAAAGGCTACCCTCACCGCCCGGGGTCACATTTGCAGTTCGTGAAAGTAGAAATGCACGATCCAAGCCCGTTGCAGCATTGGCAGGTGAGATTGCTTGCGCGCGGTCAACGTTGGGGAAACTAACCGCCGCCAAGCTGTAGATACGTAAAATTACGGAGCTCCGTAAGCCTGAGTAATTTTGCTAGGGTAATACACCAGCCCTTGGAGCACACGCAGCAAAAGCTAACTTCTTCTGCAAATTGATCCTTGGCGAAGCCAGAGATGAATGCCATGGCTTGAAAATGACGCGTCCATTTTATCAAAGGAGTTTTGGTGTTTCTTGATCAGACAGCACTGGCCATCGCGGCAATCTTCATTTTTGCAGGGATCGTAAAAGGCACTGTAGGGATTGGGATGCCGACGGTATCTGTTGGCTTGATGAGCCAATTCGTACCGCCTCATATGGCTATCGCGATTGTTGTCTTCCCGCTCCTTTTCTCGAACATCTGGCAAATCATTCGCTCAAAAGTAAGCCTTAAGACTGTGCTAGACTATTGGCTTTTGATTGCCCTTCTTGTCGTATCGCTTTGGGTAACCACGTTCTTTACAGTTCAAATGCCTGCGGAATTCTTGCTAGGGGTGATCGGCACCGCCATCGTCATTTTTGCGACTTCCAGCCTTGCCAAATCGCCGCCTAAATTGCCGAACGGCAGCAACCCTGTGGCACAAGCAGTCACAGGCATTTCCGCTGGAATTCTTGGCGGTTTGACAAGCATTTGGTCGCCTCCCATCGTGACGTTTCTCATCGCGAAACGTGTCGAAAATGACGAATTTGTGCGGGCCGCAGGGCTGTTTGTTTTTGTCGGGGCGATCCCTTTGACCATAGGGTATTGGCAAACAGGACTCCTGAATGGGAACACCGCTCCGCTTTCAGCAATGATGATCTTGCCAACGTTGATCGGCTTTTCACTAGGTGAAATTATCCGACGGCGCTTGCAGCCTGAAAGGTTTAGGACTGTTTTGCTTTGGATATTTCTTTTGATGGGAATAAACTTGCTTCGTAGAGCAATTTTCTAACATCGAAAGCATGAAAACTGACGCTGGTACACGCTCCAGAAACTGACATTCGCGCAGATACAGCCAAAGCGCATTTAGGACGCAGAACGCCAGTTAGTTTAGGACGTCGTAAACGACAACTTTCACATACGAGGGTTTGTGAAACCTGGTCAAAGCCTTCATTGGAATTGCTGACGACTTGAGCGTTGGGGAATTTCGCGTGGTCTAGCTACTAGCCGAATTTGACTGTTCGTCAGCATTTGATAGATCCTTCATTCAGTTCCTTGTTGAACTGAATCCCGTCACGCCTTTGAGACTGATCGGCACTTTTTCTTAACACTATTTTTCGGTTCATCGTAATCCTTGAAGGGACGCTCGCTCGCGTCACCAGTAACGCTTTTCTCTTCCCTCCAGAGAGGTCGGGATTGTCTGGATCACTGACTCCAACAAAGCCCAATTGGGCTCGATCAATCGATAGGTCGACATCCTCTGAAAATCTATGGATTACATTGTAAGCCTATGAGAGCGAGGTGCCGCCTTTGAAGATCAGATGTTCACCAAATGATGGGAGCGCAAGGAGCTTGCTGAGCGACCAGCACACCCAGAAATCTTTCTCGATGATTGCCTGAGAAAACCCCAGACGCGCTGCGGCTTCTTGAAATGCCCCGGCGCGCGATACTGGCGGCTCGTTTGCAAAACTGGCTGCGTCCATGCGGGCACATCGCGGCTTTGCTTAACAAGCAAGTCACGATCTTTGTCAGTCAAGGTTCGTGCCAGTTTATGGATAACGCTGTCGGTCACACCGCCCTTGCCGACATAACGCAAGGCCTGAAACACTGCTCCGGATTTCTGCCCTGCCCCCACTAGGGTTTTGCGAGATGCATTGCGAAACTGGATCACTTGCCGCCCGATGGTTCTTGTCCGCGTTGGACCGTCTGTCTTGTAGACGTGCTTTGACGGGACTTGTGTGGACAGACCAAATTGATTTGCCGCAGCAGCAGGTGACACGAGAAGAACGCAGCGATCCTTACGGGCGATCGCGTGTCCTACATTATCAACAGCTGGCTGCACCATTCCAAAACGTGGGTTGATCCTTGGATAGTCGTAAAGGCCACGAGTCAAACGCCTGATCACCCCCTGATCCGCCAAACGCGACAAGGTTTGATCAACGCTGGCGCGCGACCCCAAGTCCAGCAAATCGGACGGTGCAAAAATAGCACCTCGGCCTTTGCCTTTGATGCCTTGTAGAATCTTGGACGTGATCAATTTAACTCTCCTTTTGTCAGAAAAAATGGTATGTTTTTCTGAATTTCAAGTACGAAGGACAATTGATCAAAAGTGGCGAGTAAAACAGCTGAATATGGACAAATGCCGTGATCTCCGTGTCATGCTCCTTACCCCTTGGTTCAACAAACCGATCATGAAGCGTGTGCATTCAAACGCCCATAGGAACTGCATTCGAGATGCAGTTCCCCTGACCCAGCCTTCTCAACCATCCCGCGCAGATATCCGCTTGGTAAACAAGCTTTTCGATGCCGCCGTGGCACGTCAAAAGAACTGCATGCATGGTATTGGGTAGCGTCAAAATTTTCCAATCATAGATCAAGGTTGAAAAGCGTCACCAATCATTTTAGCGGCGGTGTGCAAAAGAAGGGAATTACAATGATGGTCGTATTTTCGTTTTTGTAAGTACTAGATCTTCGATCACGTCTTGCAAGATTGAGGGGCCGCGCCTGCGGCGGCAGTACGAAGTCGAACTTTAAGATCAACAAGGTCGCGGTTGCAGCAATGCAACCAGTTCAGCAGGCGATGCCGCGTTGGATGGGTCAGTTAATATACGAGCAATTTTATCTTGAGCACTTTGAGAAAGAACACTTGCTGCGTAATGATGCAGTTTTTCTAAAATTTCACCATCAGATAGAGGCGCATCGAAACTCCCTCGTGCCACGGCGGTTTCAGATTTAAGGGTCGTTCCGTCGGCAAGTTTGATTATGACATTCGCGAACCGTTCTTGCGGAAATCCAGCGTTGTGTTCGTCACTTTCGACAAAGCTAACCTTGTCGACCAGACGCCAGATATCAGGTTGGTCATAATTTTGGATCAGCATATGTTCGGGCCGGATTGTGCCGTGAATAAGACTGATTGCGACCGTTAAGGGCACACTGGATATGCTTTAAAGTTGCTTTCAAGAATGCGCCAATGCGTTCCTAAATCGCCCCATATTTCAGAAACCTCTGGCGCTCCGCAAGTAATAGCGGGCGCACCTGTGAAACCGTCCTCGGCTAAATCAGCGGCAGAAATACCCGTCAATGCACCCCAACTGCTGCTGTCTTTGACCATGCTGGGATGTTCAATGCAGCGCATCATCTGTGCGCGCGGGCCGTAATATTCGGCAATACCCAAGGAATGGCGGGTTTGCTCGGTCGTGAAACCGCGCAATCGGGCCGCAATAGCGGCGCACCCCAATGCATTCCAAGCACCCGAAGAATGATAATCAGGCACGGTTGCATGCAGCGAGAGTGCGGCACGGACTGCGACCTCATATCCCACAATTAAATCCGCCAGCAGGTCATCCATCGTACAATCAGGCGCTTGTCCCAATTCGGCCAAAAGTGATGGAAGGATTGCCACGCCAGCATGGCCCTTACTGGGTTGATGTCCATCATGTCCGTCAATTGCATCAATGGTTGCAGCCCCGGCAAAGGCATAGCCAACGGGGTTCACGGCACGCCCGTCAAACGGCATCTTCACATCGCCACCGCCGTAACGCCGCACAGCATGGTCACGGGCAATTCTGCTCGGTTCAGTGGCTATCCCCGATGCCCAAATTGCTAGGGTATCTACCAAACATCGACGTGCCACGTGCATAACATCAGCTGGGACATCTGTTGATCTGACATCATGAATAAATGCAGGGGCTGTCTTGCCGCTGCCCTCAAGAGGCACAGTATGGTCCAATGAAGGCAGCTGTATTTTTAAAAAAATGTAGCATTTATTGCTGATATCCTCTGCCAACTAACCTATCGGTTTTAACTGCAACCGAAGACCAGAATTTAACATAGATGTGCCGTGATACATATGTCTTTTAAGAATTGGCGCGGTGTCAATCTGGTCGACACGTGTGCTTGGCTGGCGTTTCTAGGTGTAACCTTATCGTAGGTAGACGACTCCACCATTTAAGAATATCGGAACTGCCGCTTTTCCGTGCCTTGAGCAGGCATCCGCCTCAACAACAGTTTATATTGACGTTATGCAGTTCGCGCGGGGCACTGGGGGAATTTCATGAAACCACTATTTGGACGTAGAGCACTTGTCGTACACTCGGCAATTGTTCCGTTTTTTTCGGCTGGGTGCGCGCCAACTGGAACAACTACAGGACGGGCGCCAGCGACCAAAGCAGAGACAATTAATTAGATGTATGCTGCATCAGGGGTTTCTTGATGTGTGCCAACGTAAAAGTTTCAAAAGCCATAGCTGAACCCACAAGGGGGTTGAGGCGAAAAGTTGGCGGAGTGGGACAGGTTTTTTATGAACCTGCCCCGCTTGTATTGGAAGGCTAATTTAGACAAGCGTCAAAAGCATTCATTCTGGTCCAAGTCACATAGCGTCGCTTAGTCCGCATTACAGACCTCAGCACCAACATACGTCACCCAATCAAGTGAACTTGTCCGTCACGCGCTGCGGCATCAGCAGTATCCGCAAGAATTTGAGCCCGTAGGCCGTCTTCACCAGAGGGGACCATTGTTCCGCCAGAGGTGACTACGTCAACAAAATGCATCATCTCAGCACGGTATGCGGCCGCGTAACGTTCTAGAAAGAATGCCTGCGTGGGGGCGGTGCAAAAGCCGGTGCCATTGGACAGCTCAACCGTGTTTTCGAGCACATTGTGAGCGCGCAGCATGCCTTTAGACCCATGCACTTCGATGCGCTGATCATAGCCATACGTAGCGCGGCGGGAATTGCTGATCTGGCAAAGTTTACCGCTGGCGGTTTTCAAGGTCACAACGGCGGTATCAAAATCGCCAGCCGCCCCGATGGCCGGATCAACAAGACAAGAGGCCGCAGCGCTCAGCTCTACTGGTTCTTCACCCAGCAAAAACCGTGCCATATCCAGATCATGGATCATCATATCCCTAAAGATGCCGCCCGATGTTTCGATATAGCTGATCGGTGGCGGCGATGGATCGCGCGACAAGATGGTGACAATCTCGACGTTCCCTATAACTTGATCGGCAATCTGTTTTTGCAGATGCGCAAAGCTGGGGTCAAAGCGGCGGTTGAACGCAGCCATCAGCGGAACACCAGCCTTGGCAACGGCTTTTAGACAGGTGCGGATGCGATCGACGGACAAGTCCAGCGGCTTCTCGCAAAAGATCGCCTTACCGTTGGCAGCGGCCTCTTGGATAAGGTCGAAATGCGTAGTTGTCGGCGTGCCGATGACGACGGCGTCAATGCTGGGATCACGCAGGATATCTTCGCTGGACATGACCTTGGCGCCCAGTCTGGCACCCAACGCTTGCGCGGCTTCGGGCATGAAATCAGACACCGCTACAGCACGGGCATTTGTCATTCCACGCAGGGTTTCGCCATGGACCTGACCGATACGGCCACATCCCAAAATACCAATGTTTAACATGATGTCATCCTTTTAAGGCAGCAAGAACGCGGCGCGCCGCAGCAACCATCGGGTCGTGGGTTTCTTTGAGGATCGACACGCGGTCAAACCGTGCGGGGTCTGCGTTGACGGCATCGCGCATCGCGTTGCCAAACGCCATGCGCAGTTCGGTGCCAATATTAAATTTGCAGATGTCCGTGGTTCTTGCGAGACGCAAGCGCTGCTCGACAGGAACGCCAGAGCCGCCATGAATAACCAGCGGAACATCCGTTACTAACTGGATCGCGGCGATGCGGCCTTCGTCCAAGCCACCTTCCTTGTTTTCTTGTAAATGTACGTTACCAACAGAAATCGCCATGGCATCTACGCCCGTTTCAATCGCAAACGTAGCGGCCTCAGCGGGGTCCGTTCCTGCCGATTGTTCGCCGTTAGAATACCCCACAAACCCAATCTCGCCCTCGCAGGAAATGCCAGCAGCATGGGCCATCTCGGCGATCTTGCGGGTTTGCGAAATGTTATCCGCTAATGTGTCTCGTGAGCCATCAAACATCAGTGACGTGAACCCTGCATCCAACGCCTCAGAGCATTCATCATAGGTATAGCCATGATCCAGATGAGCGACGACAGGAACAGAAGCCCCCTCGCCCAGATGCCGGAACATTTTTCCAAGGATTGGCAAAGGCGTATGTTCGCGGCACCCAGGCCCCGCCTGCAAGATGACGGGGCAGCCTTCGGCCTCAGCTGCGGCAACGAAAGCACGCATGTCTTCCCAGCCTAACGTAACGAGGCCGCCAACGGCATAACGGCCCTTAAGCGCGGGTTGAAGGACGTCTGAAAGTGAAACAAGGGGCATGGATGTGAAGACCTAACGGGCTTTATTTGAACTTGGCGATCATGTCTTTGATGCCGGGAATGGTTTCCACCTGATCTGCGTGACTGGGCTGGAAATACTGCACGAGACTGCGTTGTGTCAGCCCACCTAGGATCGTGAAATAATACATCTCATACCCCGGCAGAACGGCACAGGGATGATACCCGTTGTCGATGCAAATCGTTGAGCCATCGACCAGATGATAGGCATCACCTGACTTGCCATCCTCGCGCTGCAACATCTGCACACCACTGCCGTGGTTCGGCTTAAAGCGGAAATTGTAGGTTTCGTCGTGGCGCGTCTCGATCGGCAAACGGTCTGTGTCGTGCTTGTGGCTTGGAAAGCCTGACCATCCCCCCTGCCCGACAGTGAACAATTCGGACACCAGCAGGCGGCCTACCTTGTCGTGGTATTTTGTACCAAAGATATGTTTGATCTTGCGATGCGTTTTTGTGTCGTCCGATCCGTACTGAACCTTGTCCAGATCTGCGGCCCGAACCTCGAATGCTTCGAGCACTTTGTCATAGCGCGCGCCGGCGACAAAAATTTCTGCCTCGTCCGTTGTGCACACCATTGTAGCGCGTGCGGCGGTGGGCACATAAACGCCTTCGGGCTCGCCGTCCCAAACATCAACGGTCCGATTACCCAAAGCGTCTGCTTTGAAACCCTCTACATTAACGTCCACGGTACCCGTCGCAGGCACGATGCACGTTTCATACCCCGGCACTTCATACTCAAAGGCTTCGCCTTTTTTCAACTTAATGATGTTGAAGTAATTCAACGGGACCGTCGGATCATCAATGTCCACGATGGGTTTGTTCTGGTTGTCAAATGGCGCGTAATGCATAGCCGTCCCCTTAGGTTTCAATCGGGCCGGGATGCGCGGCCAAAAAGGTTTCAAGTGTTTCAGTATCGGCCATCGCAGGCGCACAGCCTGGACGCGATACCGTGATGGAAGCGCAAGCAGAGCCGCGCAGAATCGCAGTGCGCAGATCATGCCCCCCCGCGATAGATGTCATCAGACCCGCCATAAAGCTGTCGCCCGCGCCCGTTGGTTTAAGAGCATCAACTGGGTAAATGCCTGTACGGATTTCTTCGCCATTTGCAAAGGTGATGGCGCCTTTGGACCCCATTTTGTAAATCACCATCGTGGCAGATGTTTGCGATAATTTACGGGCCATGCCCAAACCCTTTGTGATGTCACCCGCCATAAAACCGAACTCTTCATCGTTGCCCACGATCATATCGCATGCAGCGGCAGCACGGGTAAGAACATCAGACGCTTCTTGAGCAGAGGGCCAAGAATAGGGACGGTAATCAACATCAAAGATGATCGGCAGACCCGCCTTTTTAGCAAGGTCAAACGCGTGAAAAGTGGCACTGCGCGATGGTTCGGCGGCGAATACCGTGCCTGCGGTGATCAACGCACCGTATTGGGCGTAGTTAACAGCAGACACATCATCACTGTTCATCTCAAAATCTGCGGCACCGTTGCGGTAAATCACGGATTGATGATCCTCGATCCGGCTTTCATAGACGGCCAAGGAATTACGGGCCTCGCCGCCAACGGGTGTCACGTGGGTTGCATCCACGCCGTAGCGTTTCAACTGGTTCACGCAATAGCGCCCGACGCTGTCGTCAGATACCCGCGTGACAAGCGCCGCCTGCCCGCCCAACTTGCAAACACCCGCCGCAATATTGGCAGACGACCCGCCCAAACCTGCATGAAACACCTCGGCATCTTCTGTGGCTGTTCCGGGAGGATCAGCAAAGAAATCCATACCGGCGCGGCCAATGACAAGGAAATTATTGGCCTTAATGCCATCCATCAATGCAGACATTTAGACGCCCTTCCGCTGCTGCGTGCGTGTGGATTCTTGATCTATGTGGGCCTCTTTTACGCGTTCGCTTTCAGAGATATGCGGTGTGCCAACCTCCCACCATGTGTGGCCTTCGGTGGTCCAACCCTCATAGGGATCGACCTGCATCACGATAACATAGCTTTGCTTTGCGGCCTTGGCGCGGGCAAACGCATCTGCAAGCCCCTCAGGGTTGCTGACAGTTTCCGCCAGTGCGCCCATGGACCGCGCATGCGCCTCAAAATCGACGCGGGTTTGGTTGGTCGCCGTGGGCGTGTCCGCGATCAGATTATTAAAGCTTTCGTTGCCAGTGTTGTTCTGCAGTTTGTTGATCACGGCAAAGCCGCCATTGTCCAACACCATCAAGATCATCTTCTTTTCGGTCAGAACGGATGAGTAAAGATCGCTGTTCATCAGCAGATAGGAACCATCGCCCGTAAAGACGATTGTATCGCTGTCAGGCTCTTTTTCGGATTGCGCAATGCGTGCGCCCCACCCGCCTGCGATCTCGTATCCCATGCAGGAAAAGCCAAATTCCACGTCCACAGTGCCGATGTCCAGCGTGCGCCAGTTGGCGGTCACTTCTGCAGGCAATCCACCTGCCGCAGCAACAATGCGGTCGCGCGGATCGCATAGGCGGTTCACCTCACCAATGGCCTGCGCATAGCTGGCGGGACCGTTGCCAAGGCGGGTGTTCTCCGCGACATACGCGTCCCATGTGCTGCGCTGGTCCCGCGCATTTTTTGTCCACGATGTGGGCGCGGTGTAATCGGCCAGACCTGCTTCCAAGGCTGTCAAACCCAGTTTGGCATCCCCTACCACAGTGGCAGACATGTGTTTCGCCGCGTCATGGCGCGCTGCGTTCAATCCGATGATGCGCGCGTCTTTGGAAAATGCCGTCCAAGAGCCAGTTGTGAAATCCTGCAACCGTGTACCAACAGCAAGGATCACGTCAGCCTGCTCGGCAATAGCATTGGCGCTATCCGACCCCGTAACCCCCAGCGGCCCGATGTTCAGGTCATGGGTCACCAGCATATTGGCACGTCCTGCTATCGTCTCAACAACCGGAATGGCATGTGTTTCGGCGAAGGCAGTCAATTCCGCTACTGCGCCAGAGTATTGAACCCCACCGCCTGCGATTATCATTGGGCGTTCGGCGTTTTTCAACAGGGCAACAGCATCTGCAACCTCAGCCACGTCCGGCGCTTGGCGGCGAATCCGGTGGGTATGCTCGGCAAAGAATTCTTCTGGGTAGTCATACGTCCAACCCTGCACATCCTGCGGCAGACCAATAAACGCTGGGCCGCAATCAGCAGGGTCCAACATTGTTGCCAAGGCAGCAGGCAGCGATTGAAGGATCTGCGCGGGGTGTGTGATTCGGTCCCAGAAACGGCTAACGGCTTTAAAGGCGTCGTTCACCCCGAAGGTTGGATTGCCGAAATGTTCAAGCTGTTGCAGCACCGGATCGGGCAGCCGCGTGATAAACGTATCACCACAAAGCAACAGCATCGGCAAACGATTCGCATGTGCAAGGGCTGCGCTGGTTAGCAAGTTCGCTGTTCCCGGGCCAGCACTGGCCGTACAAAACATAAACCGGCGGCGCAGGTGCGTTTTAGCGTAAGCCGCAGCAGCAAAGCCCATGCCTTGCTCATTCTGACCCCGATAAAGCGGCAATTCATCGCGACTGTTATACAGCGCCTCGCCCAAACAGGTCACATTGCCATGTCCAAAGATGCCAAAACCGCCACCACAAAAGCGCGTCTTTGTGCCGTCAATCTCGATGTATTGCGCGGCGAGGTAGCGCACAATTGCTTGCGCCACGGTCAACGTTACTGTTTTGCCTATAGGTGTCACTGTTGTTCTCCAGCTTTTCAATTAGCGGTGTGAGCAACAAAGCTATTGACCCGCAGCACCATTCAAAGATACCCGTTTTGCAATCGGTTGCAATATATAATTTGAGGATAACGAAACGCATGCCAGATATCAGGATCGGAATCGTCGGTGGCGGCTATATGGGCAAGGCTCATGCGGTTGCTTATGCTGCTGTTGGTGGCGTGTTTGACACCCCCTTGCGCCCCGTACTCGAGATGGTTGCCGCCTCCTCCCCCGCCTCTGCTGAGCGGTATCGCAAGTCATTCGGATTCGCACGTTGTACGGATGATTGGCGTGTTTTGGTAAATGACCCCAATGTTGACGCCGTTGTCATCGCATCGCCGCAGGTCACCCACCGCGCCATCGCCGAGGCCGCCTTTGCCGCCGGAAAACCTGTTTTCTGCGAAAAGCCGCTAGGTGCTTCCCTTGAGGATAGCCTTGCTATGCAAGCCGCCTCCGAGGGCCATATCAACATGGTCGGGTTCAACTACATCCGCACCCCTGCCTCACAGTTTGCACGCCAGCTTATCGCCGAAGGGCGTATTGGCGATGTCACATGGTTTCGCGGCGAAAACACCGAAGATTTCCTTGCCGATGCCACCCTGCCCGCAACATGGCGTACTGACGGTATGGCAAATGGCACAATGGGCGATCTAGCCCCGCATATGATCAACGCGGCGCGGGCACTAATCGGGCCCGTCACATCCTTGATCGCAAGCGTCGAAACCGTGCACCATACCCGCCCAGGCGGCAAAGTAACCAACGATGATCAGGCGCAAATGATGTGCCGCTTCGAAAATGGCGCACAGGGGCATATGTTCTTTAGCCGCGTCGCGACGGGCCGCAAAATGGGGTATGCCTACGAGGTATTTGGCACAAAAGGCGCTATCCGTTTTGACCAAGAAGACCAAAACGCCATCCATCTCTATACCATGGAAGGCCCAGAGGCCGAGCGCGGCTTTCGCAAAATCCTTACCGGCCCTGCCCACCCTGATTACCTGCCGTTTTGCCAAGGACCAGGGCATGGCACCGGCTATCAAGACCAAATCATTATTGAAGCGCATGATTTCCTGCGCGCAATTCATGAGAACAGCAACATCTGGCCAACCTTTGCCGAAGGCGTAGAGGTCAACCGCATCGTCAACGCAGCCCTCAGTTCAAGCGATAAACAGGCTTGGGTCAACGTGGCTGACTACTAAGAGAAAAGGAATTCGCCATGATCAAAATTGGCAATGCTCCCTGTTCATGGGGTGTGGAATTTGCGGATGATCCGCGCAACCCAAGCTGGCGCAAAGTGCTGCAAGAAAATGCAGATGCCGGATATACGGGCATTGAACTCGGTCCAGTGGGCTTCATGCCCGAAGATCCTGCGCTTCTGTCAGATGCGCTAGAGGAATTTGGACAGGAATTGGTTGGCGGCGTTGTCTTCCGCCCGTTCCACGACCCAGACGCATGGGATGAAGTGTTGGACGCCTCAGTCCGGACATGCAAGGCGCTCAAGGCTCATGGGGCGCAGCATTTGGTGTTGATCGATAGCATCTCGCCGCGCCGTGCACCAACAGCCGGCCGCGCGTCCGAAGCCGAGCAGATGGGCAAAGCCGAATGGACTGCCTACCGCGACCGTATCGCAACCATCGCCAAAATGAGTGCAGAAGACTATGGCCTAACGGTCGGCATCCATGCCCATGCCGCTGGCTTTATGGACTTTGAACCGGAACTGGAGCGCCTGCTGAATGAGGTTGACGAGAACATCCTCAAAATCTGCTTTGACACGGGCCACCATTCTTATGCTGGCTTTGATCCAGTAGCGTTTATGAAAAAGCACATCGATCGCATCAGCTATATGCACTTCAAGGACATTGATCCCAAGGTGAAAGCCGATGTCGTTGCCAAGCGTACTGATTTCTACACAGCATGCGGCCAAGGCATTTTCTGTAATCTGGGCGAAGGGGATGTCGATTTCCCAGCCGTGCGCAAAGTGTTGCAGGACGCAAATTTTGATGGCTGGTGCACTGTAGAACAAGATTGCGATCCGTCAGGCGACACCTCGCCCATTGACGATGCAAAATTGAACCGCACGTACCTGCAATCCATCGGTTTTGAAGGAGCATAAATCATGGCAAAATTACAATGGGGCATGATCGGCGGCGGTGAAGGCAGTCAGATCGGACCAGCTCATCGTCTTGGGGCAGGTCTGGACGGATTGTACAACTTCGCCGCTGGTGCGTTAGATCACCGGCCCGACGTGGGCATCGAGTACGGCCAACGTCTTGGTCTTGGTGACCGCGCATACGGCAGCTGGCAGGACATGCTAGAGGGCGAGAAAAAGCGCGACGACCGGATTGATCTGGTCACCGTCGCCACACCCAATGCGACACATTTTGAGATCACCAAAGCCTTCCTTGAGGGTGGTTTTCACGTGCTTTGTGAAAAGCCGATGACAATGACCGTCGAAGAAGGTGAAGAGATCGTGAAAGTTGCCAAGGCAACTGGCCAGATTTGTGCTGTAAATTACGGCTATTCCGGCTACAGCCTTGTACGCCATATGAAGGCGATGGTTGCACGTGGCGACATTGGTAAAGTGCGCGTTGTGAACGCAGAATTTGCGCATGGACATCATGCAGACGCAGCGGATGCCGACAATCCCCGCGTGCGGTGGCGTTATGATCCCGCACAGGCAGGCGTCAGCGCACAGTTCGCTGATTGCGGCATTCACGCCATGCATATGGCCAGCTTTGTCACCGGTCAGGAAGTCACAAAACTAAGCGCGGACATCGTGTCTTGCATTGAGGTCCGCACTTTAGAAGATGACGCTATGGTCAACTTCCGTATGGACGGTGGTGCGGTTGGACGTCTTTGGACATCTTCCATTGCCATTGGGCGCCAACACGGTTTGGGCATTCAGGTCTTTGGCGAAACTGGTGGCTTGCGCTGGTCGCAGGAGCATCCCAACCAGCTGTATTACATGCCGTTGAACGGTCGCTTGCAAGTGATTGAGCGCGGCGAGGCGAACCTGTCACCAGAGGCGGATCGCACCAGCCGTGTCACCATCGGGCATGCCGAAGGGATGCCATTGGCCTTCGCCAACATCTATACCGATC
The DNA here is from genome assembly GCF_036960155.1 of Sulfitobacter sp. Classification (GTDB taxonomy): domain Bacteria; phylum Pseudomonadota; class Alphaproteobacteria; order Rhodobacterales; family Rhodobacteraceae; genus Sulfitobacter. Next base: position 32,547 of record NZ_JBALWB010000011.1, read on the forward strand.
TGGCAGAAGCAATTGATGCGCGTAAAACGGGCCGCGAAATGGATGCCGCAGCAAACCTGTTTCCAAAGGCCGAAGATGGGTTGCGCTCAATGTCGGCGGTTGTTGCCGTTGCGCAAAGCGGCAAGGCAGACGGGCAATGGGTCGATGCCCGGCCCCCTTCCCTGCGCTAAATCAAACCTCGAGCAAGGGGCGCAATGTGCCCCGCTCAACCAAAGCGCAATCAAACAGTTGCGCTAGCGGGGCTCCGTCTGGGTCTTTGATAAGTACAGTAACCCGATCAATCGAAGCGTCAATAATTTCGCTGATCGGGTTATTGATCGTGGTGAGGTTCAGGTTTGCCCAGCCCGCCATTTCCATGTCGTTCAATCCAAGGATACCGACATCCTGTGGGGCATTCAGGCCAGCGGACTGTAGCGCGGACAAGACTCCAAACGACAGCACGTCATCCCCGCAAAAATAGGCTTCTGCAATTTCGGATTGTAGCAAATTCTGCATCTCTGTCCGCCCTGCTTCAAACGAATAGGCCGTCGCGAAACTGGCAGACAAACTTAGCTCAGGGTTTTCGGCAATCCTTTGTGAAAACCCCTGCAAACGGTCTTGGGTCGAGGTCGCCTGTTCTGGTCCACCCAGAAAGCCCAACCGCTGATATCCACGGTCAATCAAGGTCTGGGCCGCAAGCCGGCCAGCAGAAATGTTGTTAATCCCCAGAACATCTACAGGTGGCGTATCCGTATGGCGCCCAAATGAGTGCACAACAGGCACACCTGCGTCCCGAAACGCTTTGGCGAAACCCGGTGGTAAGGTGGACGAAGCCACGATCACTCCATCAACCGAATACTGCCGTAACATGCGCACCGATGCCTCGGGGTCGGTTTCATCGGTCAAGTTGACCAACAGCGGGCGCAAACCACGTTCCTGCAAGCCCCGCGTGAACAGATCGAATACTTCTAAAAAGATCGGATTGTGAAAGTTATCGGACACCAACCCGATCATCTTGGTCCGACCAGTGGTTAGGGAAGAGGCCAACGCGTTGGGGCTATAACCCAAATCAGCGGCAGCTTTGGTGACCTTGCTGCGGGTCTTGGCCGAGACGGACGCGCCCTCAGTATAGGTGCGCGATACAGCAGAGCGTGACACGCCAGCCAGTGCGGCAACTTCCTTGAGCGTTACCGCCATTCACTTGTCTCCCCCGTCTACCTCGCTTGTGCTATAGTCAATTGTTGCGAAACGCCAAGCACAGATTGCGCCCAGACCCAAAAAAACGATGCCCCACATGGGCGCGCCTGCCGACATTTCGAACAGGCCCCAGCAGATGCAAACTGCAACAACCGCGACCCTAATCCATAAGGGGGCAAAAAAGGGAACGTTCAGATCAATGAGTTTCCTCACGCTGCGCCTTCGTATTCAGCGCCTGTTTTGGCACCCGTGATATAGGCAACAACGTCTTGACCGTCGGTGTCTTCTTTCTTCAGGTTGGCCACGATACGCCCACGCCGGAACACAATAATCCGGTCCACCAGATCAAATACCTGACGCATGTTGTGGCTGACAAGGATCAGGCTTTCACCTTGTTCCTTTAGGGTGCGGATGATGTTTTCCACCTGCGCAGTTTCCTGCACACCCAAAGCCGCTGTTGGCTCGTCCATGATCGTCAGTTTACTGGCAAAGGTTGCTGTGCGCGCGATAGCCACACATTGGCGCTGACCACCCGACATATTCGCAATTGTGTTTTTGATGTTGGGAATTTTCACGCCCGTCTTGACCAGACCCGCCATCGTATCTTCGCGCATGGCTTTGTAGTCCAACACACGAAACGGCCCAAGCCAGTCCCACTTGGTCTTTTCACGCCCCAAAAACAGATTGTCAGGAACGTTCAGATCATCGGCAAGTGCCAGCGTTTGAAACACGGTCTCAATCCCGACTTCGCGCGCATCCAGCGGGCCCGCAAAATTCACCTCATTGCCGTCGAAAACCACCGTGCCGCGTGTGCGTTGTTCTACGCCAGTGATCTGGCGCACAAAGGTTGATTTACCCGCACCGTTGTCGCCCATGATGGCAACATGCTCACCCTTTTTGACAATAAAGTCCGCGCCCTCAAGCGCATGAACCCCGCCGTAGTATTTGGTTAGGTCTTTGGTCTCTAGAATAACATCTGACATTTTTTGACTCTTTCCTAGACCCGCATCGCAGCGCGTTTTTGTTGCACTTGATCCAGTGCAACCGCACCAACAATGATCATACCCAGCACCATTTCCTGATAGTAAGCGCCAACGCGCAAGAATGTGAAACCAGAGGTGATGACGCCAATGATAAGCGCACCGATCACAGTACCAATAATCGACCCGCGCCCGCCGAACAGAGACACACCACCGATGACGGCCATGGCAATCGCGTCAAGCTCATAGGACAAACCCATGCCGGACTGTGCGGTCAGGTTCTTGGACGTCAGGATGACCGCCGACAGACCAGCAAGCATGCCCGCAATCGCATAAACCAAAATCAGGTGACGAGGCACATTGATCCCAGACATCCGCGCGGCTGCTTCGTTCGATCCGATGGCGTAGGTGTGTTTGCCGTATACCGTATAGTTCATCACCAGATGGAACAGCACAGCAAGGCCCAGAAAGATAATAACCGGGTTCATGCCTGCACCAATGACCGCATAGCCTTCGGTGGGAAAGGACACAGGATTACCCTGCGACCACCACTGGGCAATGCCGCGGGCAAAAAGCATCATGCCAAGCGTTGCAATAAAAGGTGGTATCCGCACCAAGGCCACCAGTACACCGTTCACAATACCCGCAAGGATACCGCAACAAAGCCCGACGAACACAGGCACCACCACCGGTAGATCCAGAAAGGAGGGTCCAAAGATTGCTTTGGGGTTCGGACCGCCGTTCACTTCGGCGACTTGTGCAAAACTCATCGCGATCATGGCGGTAGCACCCAGCACCGACCCTGACGACAGATCGATACCTGCCGTAATGATCACCTGCGTCACACCCAGCGCGATGATCCCAACAATGGCCACCTGAATAATAATGATCCGCAAGCGTTGTTCATTAAAGATACTGTCAAAGCGATCCCGGCTGTCAAACAACAAGCTTTGACCAACAAATATAGCCCCAAGAATCTCGAAGATCACAATGATCAGAAGAAGTGCGGCTAACACGTTCAGTTCGTTTGGCCACTGCCTTTTCGATGTATCGAAAGTCAGGCCGCCTGTCCCATGGCTCTTATCTGACACGTGTCAACGCTCCTTGATTTTATGGAATTTGTAGATTTTGAGTTTGTGTGTGCAGGGCAAAAAAACAGCCCTGCACAGTCGTTTTACGATTACTGAAGGAACTCGCTGATGTTCTCAGGAGTAACCAGCTTGAACGGGATAAAGACTTTCTTGTCGACATCTTCGCCAGCGATCAATGCCAGCGCTGTATCGATAGAACCAGCGCCTTGGCCCGCAAGGTCTTGGAACACTGTGACGTCCATGTCGCCGGCCTGCATCGCAACCAACGCATCGGCTGTCGCGTCAACGCCACCAACAACAACGTCTTCCATTGAAATGCCCGAAGCTTTCATCGCTTGGATCGCACCGATGGCCATTTCGTCGTTGTTACCGAAAACCGCATCAAATGGCTCACCGGAAGAAATCCAGTTTGTCATCAGATCTGCCGCTTCGTCACGTGACCAGTTCGCTGTCTGCTTGTCGATCAATGTGATGAAATTACACATGTCCATACCGATCACGTCTTCAAAGTCTTTTGAACGCTGAACCGCTGCTTGGTTAGACAGCTGACCCATCAACATATACGCCTGAGCGCCGCCTGATTTGCCCTGCGCCCGTAGATCTTGGCACATGCGGAACGCGGCCAAAGTACCTGACTCGATCTCGTTTGATGCAACAAAGGCTTGGCCCTCTGGCAGTGTGTCCATGTTGACAGGCTGACGGTTGACATAAACCAATGGTACGCCAGCAGATGCCGCCGCGTTTGACATCGCATCAGTTGCGTTTGTGTCAACTGCGTTTACGATGATCGCATCAACACCCGAAGCAATGAAATTGTTGATCTGGTCCAACTGCTTTGCAACATCATCTGTCGCGTCTTCGATTTGAAGACTAACGCCGTCTAGTGCCTTTTCATGCGCGACCATGCCGTTGCGCATCACGGTCAGACCGTTGTCATCAAAACGTGCAACAGACACACCAATTTGCTGTGCCATTGCCGACGTTCCCATGAGAGCAGTTAAACCTGCGGCCATCAGAAATTTGTTCATTTTATTCCTCCCTTTTGCATGCCCGGCGCATGCGTTATTTATACCGAGGCCCCTAGCGTTGAGGCGATTGTATCTTCCCCCCTCAGACGACTGGTTCAGTCAACTGCGGAACAGTGAAAACGGGTAACGCCAGCGCAGCACACGCCAGATCAATCAAATTGTGCACGGCCTGGGCATCCAGTAGATGTGCACTGGCCCTTTTCTCCAGCCTCGTTTGATTCATCTTCTGCGTTAACATTTAGCCAAAGGCCTTCCGTGATTCGTACTACACTTTACTGTTGATTTGAGTTTTTGCAATCGGTTGCATAAATGAGTTTTCGGCAAGCAGTTTTGTGCGCAAAATATCTAACGCGATTTTTGGCGAAGACGTCGCAGTACAATGACTTACCGATCATGCACTGCCCTGCAGCACATATTTCCATATCCGAGAACGTGCAATTTAAGGCACGTAATGTGCCTGTTTCCGAACTCCGCCACTAACATGGCCAAGCAAACTTTTGGCTCAGGAAGTACCGATTAAAGGATGTTAAAACGCTCTCGGATTTTCTGGTCCTGCTCCGCGCTTAGATAGGTTGGATGATGGTTCTTCAGGACAGAACGTGCCTCATCTCGGGCAACTGCCCATGCATCCTTGGCCCCTTTTTCGGCCCATGTTCGTGGCTCGTCACGGTCGGCAAAAGTAGGATAGAAACAGTCGCGTTCCATCGCGGCATAGGTATGGCGGCCACCCAAAAAATGACCGTCCCCCAACACCGCGTCAAAGATCGCTTCATACCCAAGGTTGTCATCTGTCACCTCAATACCGCGCAAGGCGCTGTACGTGAGGGAATGCATTTCATTGTCCAAAATGAATGCCTCAAAACTGACACCCAACAGGGATGCTGTCATTCCCGAACTCTCATAAATCAGATTCCCACCCGCCAAAGCCGCCGCAAGCGAGGTGATACCTTTTTCCATTCCGTATTGCGCATCGATAGCCTTCGCATCGGTCATCGAACAGGCGACACCTGACGGTAAACCCAGCCAATTGGATAGCTGTGCGGACGCCGCATTTAAAACAGCCGTTTCTCCGCTCCCGCCAGAAAATGACCCTGTTCGCAGATCGACCACTAACGGCCAGTTGGAAAACACCATTGGAAATCCGGGCCGTATCGCGTGAACCATCAAAAGGCTTGCGAGCGTTTCAGCCAAGGATTGCGCCAAAAACCCCGCCAAAGTTGCCGGTGCGGTCGCCCCAGCTTGAGCCGCAGTGATGCAGGAAATGGGAATATTGTGTTTGATGCATTCGTAAACCACATCAACCGCATCTTCACCGTAGCGCATCGGAGAAATGAGCGGGCTGATGTGCGCTTTCATAAACGGACGTTTGGAAAATTCGCCTGAGCCGCCAGCCGCAATGTCCAACATCTCTACAATCGGTTCGACATGTTCTGCGATGGTAAAGGCCGTCGCGGTCGGCTTTGTCGTGTTTTTCAGCAAGGCATAAACCGTATTGACGTCTAAATCGTAATTGTCGGGAACGTCCGTCGCGATGCAACACCGCGTATACCAGCTGACGTTCGCCAATGTGTCTTGCAAGCGCGTAAAGTTGTGCAAATCCTCAAGGGTGGATGGCCGGTAGGTCCCGCTGTCCATATCAAGCGTCTGAACCCCGGCGCCCCCAGTTCCAAAGTAGACGCGGTTGCCACCAACAGTGATCGATCTCGCCTCGTCGCGCCCGTGCAAAACAAATGTTTTGGCCGCTTGATCAATTGCGCGCTCAACCAGCGCAGGCGAAAATAAAACCCGACCTGCCCCGTTATCCACAGCACCAATAGCCAGAAGGTCCTTGTGCAATCGTGCAGGGACTTCTCCGATGCCTAGGTTTTCAAGAAGGCTCAAAGATGTGTCATAGATCTTACGAAGGTCATCTTCTGTTAGCGGTTTATACGCTCCGCCAACTTGGCCAGGTGGGCATGGATCAACCGCTGGTTTTGCGGCACGTTGTTCCAAGCGTTCCTTACGTCCACCCCGTTTAACGGATCGCTTGGCCATGTTCATTCCTACCCCTGAGACATTCACAAATTAGACAGTGCAATCGAAAGTGAACACAATCGGTAAGTGATTAATTCGAAATATAGGGAGCTAAAATTCGATAAGTTCAAACTTATCGCACGCCATGTTGCACCTCATGGCTTTGGCGCTAAATAAAAGAAAATCTTGGAGGTATACCCATGAAATCGCGCACAAAAGTTGTTGTCATTGGCGGCGGCATCGCTGGTTGTTCAACGCTCTATCACCTTACGCAAGAGGGGTGGAGTGATGTTGTTCTGGTCGAACGCAACGAACTGACAAGCGGGACAACGTGGCATTCAGCGGCTCAAGTCACCAATTTCGGAATGAACCAAACGATGGTGGGCCTGAAGACACATTCAATCAATCTCTATCAAGAACTTGCAAATGATCCTGACTATCCGATCAATTACCATCACGGCGACGGCGGCATTCGGCTCGCCAATACCGAAGAACAGATGCAAGCGTATCGCCATTTTTCTTCTATGGCCCGTGGCATGGATGTGGATTTCGAAGTTATCGATGCGGCCGAATGTGCCCGCCGTCATCCGCTTATTGCAACGGACAACATGATTGGTGGGCTTTGGGACCCGATGGATGGCGACATTGACCCTGCCCAGCTGTGCCAAGCACTGGCGCGGCGCGCACGAAATGCGGGCGCCGAAGTCTACCGCAACACGCCAGTCACCGCGCTTACCCAGCACAAAGACGACACATGGACTGTCCACACCGAACACGGCGATATCGATTGTGATATTGTGGTGAATGCCTGCGGATACCGCGTCAATGAGGTTGGCGCGATGATGGGCGTTCATCACCCTGTTAGCTCGATGGAGCACCAATATTTCTTGACCGAAGACATCGCGGCAATCAAGGAAGCGGATCACCGGATGCCATTGCTGCGCTGCCCAATTAGCGACTATTATTGCCGACAAGAAAAGAACGGTTTGCTGATCGGGTTTTACGAACAGGATTGCAAAACATGGGGCATGGACGGGATTGATCCAAATTTCGTAAACGCCTTGTGCCCTGATGATATGGACCGTGTGATGGACGTTTTAGAAGGTGCATTTGCACGGATGCCCGCCCTTGAAGAAGTTGGTGTCCACACTGTAGTGAATGGACCGATCACCTACACAATTGACGGCGCACCGCTGGTTGGTCCGATCCCCAACAAACGAAATGCGTTCTGCATTATCGGCCTGCGTGCAGGTCTGGGTGAGGGCGGCGGCCATGGGTGGTTGTTGGCGCAACAAATTGTGCACGGTGAAGCGGTTTATGACACATGGTGCATCGATCCACGTCGTTTTACCGGACACACAAATGTAGAACTGACTGCCCTGAAAGCGATTGAGGATTACCAAAACGAATTCCGCTTTCATTTCCCACATGAGCACCGCCCAGCGGGCCGCAATGCCAAAACTACACCGCTGACACCCGTCATGGCAGCAGCAGGTGCGGAATTCACGGTCGTCAACGGCTGGGAGCGTGTCGACTACATCAAACCCACCTCTGACTTCCACCCGTCACTCAGCTTTAACTTTGACGAAGCATTTGATGTCGTTGCAGCTGAGGTGAAAAATGTCCAAGAAAACGTAGGGCTATGCGAAGTGAACGGCTTTAACCGGTTTGAAATCACCGGATCAGAACGCCACTCATTTCTAGACCGCATGTTCTGTGGCACTGTCACAAAACGGGCTGGTCGTGTGGGCCTTGGATATTTGTTAAATGACCACGGCATGGTCAAAGGCGAAGCCACAATCGCCAACATTCCCGCCAGTGATCGTGGCGGAGACCGCGTCTGGTACGGCTCAGCCGCAGCCAGTGAATTCCACGATATGGATTGGTTACAAAACCATATCCGCGACGGCGAAGATGTCGCAATCCGCTCGCTCACCAATGACCAAACCATCCTTGTTCTTGCAGGCCCCAAGGCGCGCGACGTTTTATCGGCCTGCTCTCGTGGCGATTGGTCCAAGGCCGCATTCCCGTGGTTGTCAGTGCGCGAGTGTTTCATCGGGTTTTCGCCTGCAACCGTGATGGGCGTTAGCTTTTCAGGTGAATTGGCGTATGAAATCCACATTCCAAATGCATCGCTGTACGCTGCATATCTGGCGCTGCGCGATGCAGGAAACGCCCATGGGCTAAAACTGTTTGGCGCACGCGCCGTTGACGCCATGCGCATGGAAAAAGGGTTCCTGCATTGGAAAGCTGATCTGTTGACCGAGTTCGATCCGTTTGAGACCGGACTTGATCGTTTTGTGAAGATCGACAAGGGTGATTTCATCGGCAAGCCTGCGCTTGTTGCCCGCCAAGCGGCTCGCCCGCGCAAAAAGCTGGTGACCCTCAAGATCGATGCGACCCACGCTCCCGCACATGGCGGCGGATCTTTGATGCAGGGGGACAACGTTGTTGGCACAATCACTTCAGGTGACTGGGGGCATCGCGTTGGCATGAACCTTGCCTATGCTTTTGTTAACCCGGAACTAGCCGAAATCGGTACGAAGATGCTGCTTGATCTTTGCGGTGATCTTGTTGGTGCCCAAGTCATAACGCCTTCACCGTATGACCCCAGCTATGACCGTATGCGCAGTTAAATTCTGGTTGATGCAGCCACGCCTATTCGATGAGAGTTAAACTATCTTTGAGCCACGGAGTGCTTTTGTGCAGTGGCTCAAGGACGTGTTGCGTGATGAGATCACGCATCTGATTATCCACAAGATCAAGGATAGATCGGGAGCAATCCGGCGTTGAAACAATCGCGAGGGTGCGCGAAAAACTCTTTCCTGGAAATCGGTGCATTGTCAGGGCCTTCTCAAATCGCCGCGCGCGGGAAAACAAAAGTGGGGTCGTGATGGTCCACCCCGTGCCAGCCGCAACCATCGCCATAAGCGTTTGATTGTTCCCACATTCAAATTTGTGTGCAGTCGACACCCCAAGGCGGCGCAACTGAGCCTCAATCTGACGCGCGATGATAAGATTGTTTGAAAACCGCAGAAACGGTAATTTTGTCCGCCCTTCGACGACATTAGCCAGCGAAAATTCATTTTTGGACGGTAACACAACAACAAAAGGATCCCGCAAAAGCGGCCTATCTTGCAGGTCGCGCAAACGTTCGGTTGGGCTTGCTGTTACGCCAATATCCAACTGACGGTTACGCAACATTTCAATGACGGTATGGCTGGAATCGGTGTGATACAGAAAATCACATTGCGGCAAATGGGCTGACAGAAACACAGCCAGTTCAGGGATAATATCGCTGTCAAAATCCTCGATTGTTCCAACCCTCAGATAGCTGGCTTCAGCTAGGTTCCCAGCAGAGGCTTCCGCTTTGGCCTTCCGAATGGAATGCAACGCGCCCTCAATATTCCTTAAGAAGGCCTGCCCTTTAGGTGTCAAAGTCATCGGACGCCGGTTGTGATTAAAGAGCGCTACGCCCAAATTATCTTCAAGGTTTTTCAAGTGATGGGATACTGTGCTGATTGACAGTCCAGTTTCGTCTGAAACAGCTTGCAATGACCCTTTCTGAGCACAAATCTGGAACAGCTCCAGCCACTTCAGGTTGAGGTCCTTGCGAGATGATGGCTGAGGCATGTGATTGATCCCTTATTATTTCGAAATTAGCATAGCTAGTTTACGAAAAACATGAATTTAAGATCGGTCCGTAATGCATTTTGGAGCATGAGAACGTTGGTCTAGGCCCCTGCCCGGCCTTTCTGTGAGATACCCGCAAGGGTTCCGCACCGAAAAAATATCCATGCTGGAGCGTATTCTAACATAAAAATTTTAGACTAACGTGATCGATAATAACGTTCATATTTATGTTATTATCCAACAACAAAGACGACAACCAACTCACCGATCGATTGCGCGATTACCTGCAATCGACCCTCCATCTGCGCCTAGATCTCAAGCCATGGAAAGGCAGTTCCGACCTTCCCCTTTCCCTTGCTCGCGGGTTTGAGTTTCGGCAGGCTCATATCTTTTCAATCCCTTGTATCTTCGCCTTCGTGTCCGAAGACGCCCCAGTAACCCCATCAGAATTGGCAAAACGTCAGGACAGGATCAAACGTGGTGCAGCCGAAGTTGTGATCTTTGTGTTTGAACACATGTCAGCCTATGTCCGTGCCCGCATGATTGAAAAAGGCATTGCCTTCATCGTTGTTGAAAACCAACTCTACATTCCAGACTTGGCGCTGGATTTACGAGAGTATTTCCGCACCCGTGCGCCTTTATCATCTTCCAGCCTGTCACCAGCGGCCCAAGCCGTGCTGTTTCGTCACCTCCTCAAGATTGATCACAAAATCTGGACCCCAAGCGGACTTGCCAAAGAGTTAGGTTATTCGGCCATGACCGTTGGCCGCGCCTTTGAGGAGCTCTCGGCCAACGGGTTGGCAAAGGTGATACCCGATGGGCGAAGCAAGCTACTCAAGTTTAACGAAAGCCCTGAAGAGATATTTAAAACCGCGCATCCCATGTTGCGATCACCTGTAAAATCGACACACTTCTTTCAGGCCAAGCGCATGCCAAAAGGGTTCCAGAGCACCACATTGCCTGTGCAATTCCCATATGGTGGTGAGATGGCTCTTTCAGAGCAATCAGTGCTCAACCCGCCACAAAACCCACACTTTGCAGTTGGCCCCACGAATTGGAAAATCCTGCAAGCTGGCGACTATGGCATCGAAGTCATCTATCAAGACTAGGCCGATTACGGCGTCGATGTTTGGCGATATGACCCAGACATCATTACAGGTGAGAACACAGCTGATCCCCTGTCCCTCTACATGCAATTTCAAAACCATGCAGATGAGCGCGTCGTGGGTGCAACCCTACACCTGATGGAGAATTTTCAGTGGTTCCGGGCATAGACAAACTTCGCGAACATTTTTTCAGGCCATGAAGCGAATTTATGCCCTAATTGGTGGCACAGCATGCTCGCTCATTTTCGATGAAGTCGGCGTCGATTTTCGCGCGATCCGCGAGATCGGCGGAATCCAAATCTTAGATGAAAGACTGCTAATCCCGTTCAAGGCCAGAGCATTTGTTGATCTGACCAAGCGTCGTAAAAACGGCGAAACCGTCAAGGGGGATGACATTAAGAAACACCGGAATGATGTGTTTCGGCTTATGCCACTGTTGACGGCCTTCGATAAAATCGATGTCTCTCGTTCCCCCAGCATCTGCCGTCTAACGCGCGCCATGGCGTCGTAACACAGGATTAAGGCTGAGCCTAAAGCGCCATTTAGAGCTTATTCGTACTGCGCCTTGCCTGTGTCACACCGCACCACTGAGGAGTGTTATCACCTCTTTCAGGTCAGCATCGTTGATCTCTCCGTCAAGCTGAATCACTACGCCCTGCCCTTTTCGTGTCCATCCTATCTTGGTCCCACGCGGTGTCTCAACGGTTTGGGTTTGCGCCTTGGGTCTACCACCACGATCTTTGTCACCTGCCTGAGGTTTCGCGGCGAAACCGTCTAGAACGCGTTCAACCACAGCCCATTCTTCGGATGGGTCGGCTGGTATGGCCGAAGCCAAAGCTTCGCGTAGCGCATCCCCTGCCCCACTTCTCAGCCCAGCCGCAATCGCAAGCCCCTGTTTCTCCTTCAACGCCAACGGAAAACCCAGCACGTCCCCCAACCGTTCAAACACCACTGCAAAAGAGCGGATTTTGGAACGCTTCGCCTTGGAGGCAAATGCAAATAGCTTGGCTGTTGCTTCTTCTACATCGCGGTATACGCCATGTTGCGCGGCCAGAACGGCGATACGTCCGCGTTCGAAATGGGTCAGGTCAGAGCGGATTTCGTTTTCCTCGACCATCGCTTCCATACTCGCCGCTGAAGATGCAGCTGGACGTATAAGCGCCTCAACAACGCCTGCTGCCTGTCCCGGCTGGCCGCGCAGCTCGCTTACTGCGCGAAAACGACGATACCCTGAGATCAACCCATAGCGCGCACGCCCATCTACAGGCTCCAGCTCGCAAACTTCGATTGGCATTCGCAGCCCGTTTGCAAGGATCGCTGCCTTAAGTTCGGCAAAATCTTCGGGGTTCAAATCCATTCGGTCACGGGTAAGAACTGTCGCATCCACCGCGTCAATTGGGATCAGTCGCGCAACCAGCCCTTGGGCCTCGACCGCGCGAAATTTATCCAATTCAGCCAGTTTGGCGCGCGTTGCTGGATCAACGACATTCATATTCATAGCGTTCTCCGCTGCCACTTGGGCAATCGGCGCCATCCCCGGATTTGGAGAGGTTTCGCGGCGAAACTCTTCTTCGATCTTGTTGAGGTCTTCGGCACTAGGCGCGGTGAGCTTACGACGTTTAGCCATTGGTTATTACTCCTCTGCTACCGGATCGTTCGTTGCATTCATTTGCTGGTCCCGCCACCAACACCCTAGAATAATTTCTTTGACCTCACTCCATGTGCGGTCAAACGTCTCACGCCCACGCACATAGGTATCTCGGTTAAACTCACGGTAGTCCGCTTCGTAAATCCCGCTGACCTGTTCACCCGCTTGGCCCACCATAGCGGTGAAATCTTGTCGGTAGGTGGTCATGAAGTCTCCGAAATAGGCCTGCACCACATTTGCAAGATCGGTCTGTTGAGCGGGATCAAAACGGGTGATTAACGCACGCACCGCGTCCCATTCAAACCTGACTTCCTCCAGACCAGCACCCGCACGCGACATGTTTTCACCGTCCTCAATGCTTGCAAATGTTGAATAGAGCATGTCAAAAAACCGCCCCGTTGAATCAAACTCAAGAAAGGAAGCGCCAAGAGGCACCAGCAAAATATCGGCTGCGGCCAGCGCATTGATCGTCAGATACCCAAGGGCAGGGGGCGTATCCAGGAAGACCAAGTCATATTTATCTAGCAGTTCCTCATCCTCAAGAAAGCCGCCCAAAGCATCCCATAGCGGCCAAGAACGCAACTGCATGCGCCACACAGGTACCTGAAATTCGGCCCAGTATAGGTTCAGTTGTGCGCCAATCAGGTCGATGTTGGGCCAATGGGTTTTCTGGATCACATCATCTGCGTTGATCTCGGTTGCGGCCTGTAGGGTTTCGTCCAAAGGTTTCGTGGCGAAACCACCCGCTGCAAGAACGCTATTTTCTGCCGCCAAATGGCCCGCAAAATGTTTGGCAATCAATGGAAACGCGGTTTGCCATTCATCAGCGACTTTGCCCCCCATGATAGAGGTCATTGATCCCTGGCTATCCAGATCAATCACCAAAACCTTGTAGCCATCCAAGGCTGCGCTCATCGCGAGATGTGCGCAGGTTGACGTTTTTCCAACACCGCCTTTGAAGTTCGCCACAGCAATAACTTTGGCGGGCAGTCCTTCGGGACGGTAGGGCAAATATTCACGGTCAGCAGCGCCTTCTGCGGCGAAATGCTGACGTAACTGTAGGACCTCTTCTAGAGTGAACCACTTTGATCCCCCTTCACCTGACCCTTGGGGCAGATCGGGGTTTTGTTTAAGGACACGTCTGAAGTGGGCAGCTGCTAGAGGGATCAGGTATTTGCAGATCTCCCATGTGGAAAACTTGCGCAGGTGCTTTTTCCCGTCCGGAGAATGACCGCGCCGTGCCAGATCATCCCGACCCTTGGCCGCGAAACTAGCGGCTTTTGCAAACCGAGTCGTTGTGACAGGATCAGCCAACCGGCTTGCTGCTTCCTTGGGATCAATATTGTAGTACGGGGGAAGGGGGGTATCCTTGCTCGCCATCTGTCTACCTCGATATGTTCGTTGTTTGCTGCAATATCACAGAAACTAGCCGATATCACCATCCCTTCGTCACAGTTTCGCGGCGAAACCAAATAACAGCGAAAAAAGACAGCACATAGTTTATTATCTTTATGTATCTTTAAGGACTTCCACTAGAATTAATGCCATTGATTACAAGCAACTGGGTGTGTTTGAGGACCCAAAAGCAGGAGCAAGGGCACCAAGATACAGGCACAAGGGGACCCAGATACGGGGTAAAGGACTCCGATTCGCGGGAATAAGGGAACCCTAATACAGGTAGAGCCTATTATTGCCGGATTAGAGCCTGTTTGCATCCACGGCAATGAGCAACCCTTTCACACGTTCCCGTATCTGGGTTCCTTTAGGTGTTGATGGCGCGGGCCTGCCTTCCCTGATTAGGGGACCCGTGCAAGGCTTTACTGTAGGTTCCTTTTGGAGTAACTTGCAAGAAAAAGAGCAGACTATGAAAGCAGTTGAAAATATCCAATTGAGCGGCGCCTTGCGGCGGCCATCGGTGAAAAAGAATGTCGCGGCAATTCATGTCTCTGGCAAGTTGACGCTGTTGCAACGCAAATTGTCCAATGTTTTGCTGCTCAATGCGTATGATACGCTGATCTCTCGCAGCACGCACCGCATTGACGCGCGGACGCTGTGTATGATGATCGGCTACAATTCCAACGATACAGAATCGCTTAAGGCCTCGCTGCGTGGATTGGCGGAAACGGTGGCCGAATGGGATATGCTGGATGAAAAGGGGCGACAGGAATGGGGTGTCTCGGCGCTGCTGTCTTTTGCCAAGCTAAAGGCTGGCGTGTGCGAATACGCCTATTCCCCTGCGCTGGCCGAAAAGCTGCACGACCCCAAGGTATTTGCTCTGATCAATCTCGATATCCAGCGACAGTTCACAGGCGGCCATGCGCTGGCGCTTTATGAAAACTGCTTTCGGTTTATCGGGACAGGATCAACGGGTTGGTGGGCGTTGGAAACATTTCGCCGGCTGATGGGGGTCGATGGGTCGGAGTATTACGAGAGCTACAAACATCTTAACGCCAAGATCATCAAGCCAGCGGTCGCCGAGGTGAACAAAGTGTCTGACATCACGATCACGCCCGAGATCCGCAAAGAGGGCAGGGCGGTTAGCCATATTCGCCTCCTGATCAAGAGAAACCCGCAGCTGTCTATTTTGGATATTGATGACGGGGCAGGGCTGCGCAAGGGCAACGTCTATGCGAAGCTCCGCGCGCTGGGGGTCAGTGACCGGCTGGCGCGACAGTGGCTCACTGAACACGGCGAAGATTACGTGAATGATAAACTGACCTATGTGTCAGGACGCGGTGAAGTGAAAAGCCCTGTCAGTTATCTGCGGCGCGCCATTGATGAGGATTTCACAACAGCAGCGGAAAAGGCGGCAGTGCCCGAGACCGGACGTGCCAAGCAACTTAAGGCGGTTCAGGATGCTGTTGCATCCCGGTCCCCTACACGACGAGATGCGGACCGTGCGCTGTTTCGCAGTCGCCTTTCTGATCCGGTGTTGGTGGATGATTTTGATCGCCATGGGTGGATGTCGGCACTCAACAGCAAGGCTATCTTTGCTTTTTGGGAAGATGTTGAACCAGGAATTTTTGACACGGATGAGTAGCCGCTACAGCTGCTCAGGTTTCGCGACCCAGCGGCTACCTGTCCTTGAAAAACCGTATTAGCACTAGGGCAGGGGGCACCGTAAACTTAACTATCTCAGCTATGTAGGTCTGCGATCTTCGGGCTTAAGCCGCTACACCTTGAGCGATTTCGCGGCAGGTTTGCGTCGCCAGTGATCTCATTTCGTGCCGAGGAAGCAGGAACAAGTCGGCGATCGGATCGTGGGTTGAAAGAAATCGCTGCGAGTGAGCTGGTGATTTGAACCACTTCATCACCCTTTCTCTTTTCTGCGTTGGCTGGTGAGAATTCTCGGCCCGATTATTCGGCCCCTTGTGCGATCGGTGTTCGACACCGGACATAACTTCTCGCTTTGCAACTCCGTATGAACGCAATTTATCGGCTCACTCCCGGATTGTCTGATGCGAAACGATTATGCCGCGTTCGGCGAGCAGATCCTCGACCATGCGCAGGCTGAGTGGAATTCCGAAATACAGCCAAACCGCTTGAGCAATCACATCTGGTGGAAAACGATGGCAGTGGTAAAGCGAAGGAGGGCTGGATGTGGTCATGCTGCCACATCGCATCTCTACGAGACCGGTGCATTGAGTTTACAGTGCCCCGTCAGGGGGCAAACCTCGACACTAATTTGCAGACTGGTCACCGCACTCATTCATGCACATACGCTATTGATTGAGAGCTTATTCATATTGGATGGCTTGGTTAGCATCTGTTAATCTGCTCCAAACAGAAAGACCAATTGGAGCATAATCATGAAGTGTAAGACCTCATTACTTTCCGCCGCAGCGTTTGCTGCATTCGCGTTAACCGCAGGTACGGCTGGTGCGGCTGATCTTACAATTTCGTTGTGGGGCGGTGGCTATGGCGAACGGTTTACAAATAACTATGTAAAGCCATTCGAAGAGGCGCATGGTGTTGAAATTGCAATTGATGGTGGGCGGTCGTCTGAACGTTTGAGCAAACTGATTGCCACAAAGGGTCGTGGGGTCGATCTGATTTTCCTCTCTGATTTCCAGATGTATGAAGCATATTCACGCAACCTTATCTCAAATGTGACTGTTGAGAACGTACCGAACCGCGCCAACTTGCGTGATTTTGCCAAAGACCCAATGGGCGGCGATTCATGCCCTGCGTTTGTGGTTCTTGGTGCTGGTTTGGCCTATAATACGGACGAATTTGGGGATACTCCGCCAACGTCGTGGAGTGATATTTTAAGGGATGATCTGGCTGGCAAAGCTGGATACCCCGATATTGGTATTTCTTACGCGACACTTTTGGCTATTCAAATGTCAGAGCTGAACGGTGGCGACATTACGAACATTGCTGCGGGCTTTGATGCCTTGCACGCCTCTCGCGACAACTTGCAGTTTTTCGCTTCGCGTGAAGTTCTTGAGAGTGTTGTGCGGGGGGATGTTTCGCTTGCGCCACAGCTGAATATCTTTGTGAAAAAAGAAGACGGCGTTCCAATGGATTTTGCTTGGCCTGATGAGGGTGGTTTGGGCGTCTTGAACCTGATGTGCGCAGTTCAAGGCAGCAAAAACACAGAGCTGGCCGAAAAGTTCATGAACTACATGCTGTCTGATGAAGTGCAGAACCGTCTTCTGAATGAATCCGGTGAAACACCTGTTTCCGCCAATGTTGATATGTCCGGTGCCGCAGAAATGCCGCGCAACGTCCTGACCCTTGAGGAAATGGATAACCTGAACTTTTGGGATATGAAAACCATCGCAGAATCCAAGGCTGATTGGGTTGAGTTGTGGCAGGAAACTGTAATCGCGAACTAAGAACCTCCCTGAACTGAGGCGGTGTCAGATCCTTCTGCATCGCCTTACTTTTCCTGATTGGATGTGGATTATGTCTTCTGTTGAGGTCCGAAACCTTATTAAAAAATACGGCGAATTCACTGCCGTGAATGACGCAAGTTTCATGGCCGAGTCTGGAAGCTTGATCAGTATTCTGGGCCCAAGTGGCTGCGGCAAAACCACAACATTACGCGCGATTGCAGGGTTTGAAGATGTGACCAGCGGTGACATATTGCTGGATGGTCGATCGCTGGCAAATACGCCTTCATGGCGTCGCAACATTGGTATCGTTTTTCAATCATACGCGCTTTTTCCATTTATGACTGTCGGCGATAACGTCGGGTACGGCCTTAAGATGCGGAAGGTTCCTAAAGATGAAATCTCGCGTAAGGTAGATGATGCGCTGAAACGCGTTGGCTTGCCGGACAGCCGCAGCAAATACCCGCGCCAGCTTAGTGGTGGTCAGCGTCAACGGGTTGCATTGGCGCGTGCTTTGATCATTGAGCCCGATGTCATGTTGCTAGATGAACCTCTTTCCGCATTGGACGCCAAATTGCGCGATGAAATGCGGTTTGAGCTTAAGCGTATCCAGCGGCAATCTGGTGTCACGACCTTGCTGGTGACGCACGACCAAGAAGAGGCGTTCACGCTGTCTGACCAGATCGTTGTGATGAACAACGCCGTCGTCAAACAGGTCGGCAGCCCACGTGAAATCTGGGATCACCCCAACAGCGCCTTTGTCGCAGATTTCATCGGGGTCGAGAACATTTTGCCAGCGGTACGAACTGACAATGGTGTTCGCCTGGCGGGATCCGAATTTAAGACCGACATCGCGGGGAAGGGGCCAAGCCAGATGATGGCAGGTTTCCGCAGTGGGGATTTGCAATTGGTCAACAGCGAGGCTGATGCGTCGGACAACCAAATTACCGGAGAAATCATTGGCGAAGCCTACACAGGTGAATCCAACGTCTATCAGGTTCAAACTGGACTAGGCTCTGAGCCGATCATTTTAAAAACTGAAAAGGAACAGAAGCTGACAGGCAATGTTAAATTGCATCTGCCGCCAGCAAAAATTCTGATTTTGGAGCAGGATTAAGCCATGTTGTCCGCAAGACAAAAAGATTGGGCCTTATCGCTTCCGGCTTTCACAATCGTCACAATCTTGGCGGTTATCCCAGCAATGATGCTATTTGTCTCGGCGTTTTCGTCGCCGGATATTGAAGGCTTTACGCTGGCGAATTTTGAAAAGCTCTGGAACAGCAAACTTGCGATGCAAGCTTTTTGGCGGACCATTCGAGTGTCTATTAGTGTCACCCTGATCACCATCATATTGGGCTATCCGCTGGCGATTGGGTTTTTGCGCGCAAATGCACGCCTGCAACCGGTCCTTTTGACGTTGCTGGTTTTTCCCTTGATGGTGTCCGTTGTGGTTCGTGCGTATGGCTGGATTGTTGTGCTTAGCCCTAGCGGTATTTTGAACCAATTTCTCATGGGTATTGGCATTATTTCCGAACCTCTGGAGATCCTTCACACTGAATGGGCTGTGATCCTTGGCGAAAGCCAGTTGTTGTTGCCATACATGGTGTTGTCATTGGTCGCGAGCCTGCAAAAAGCAGACACTAACTTGGAAGAAGCGTCCATGAGCCTGGGCGCAAATCCGGTCACGACGTTCTTTCGGATTGTCATACCTGTCAGTGTTCCGGGTCTTTTGACAGGTACGCTATTGGTCTTTGCACTAGCGCTTACAGCCTTCGCAACGCCGCTCTTGTTGGGCGGAGGGCGAACACCGCTGTTGACCACACTGATCTATACATTCGCCTTCACCACCTTTGATTGGTCCGCCGCCGCCGCTGTTGGTCTGGTGCTCATCGTTTTGGCACTTAGCTTTGTTGCGCTACAGCGCTGGGTCGGAAAAAAGGTGCTTAAATCCTATGAATAAATCATCCCAAAATCGGGCACGTGTCGAAGACGTGCTGTTGATTGCTGGCAAATCGCTTTCGGTGGCCATGATGGTCTTTGGCTTTTTATTCCTGCTTGGACCAATCTTGGTTGTTGTGATTTCGTCGTTCACGTCGGCCTCTTACTTAACGTTCCCCCCAACAGAATTTTCTATGCGGTGGTATTGGGAGGTGTTCTCGCTTTCTTGGTTCTCGTCTTCGATCATCACCAGCTTTACCATCGCAATTATATCGACCGCGATTTCCGCTGTGATTGGGATTTTGGTGGCGCGTGCGCTAGCACGCGGTAGCTTTCGGGCAAAGGGTTTTGTCGAACTGATTGTCCTCACCCCGCTGTTGTTGCCGGTGATTGTCTTAGGCTTTGCGTTGTTCAACATTCTTGTGCACTTCGCACTTGAGGGGAACAACTTTATCAACCTAATTGGCGGGCATATCCTGATCACAGTGCCCTTTGTTGTACGGTCGGTTTGGTCCGCGATGGCGGGCACGGACATCTCACTAGAAGAAGCCAGCCTGGGCCTTGGCGCGACGCCCTACAGGACCTTCATGAATGTGGTGTTGCCGATGGCGCGCCCCGGCATCATCTCAGGCGGGATTTTGGCGTTCACCTATTCGTTTAACGATGTGTCGCTGTCCATCTTCTTGACCGGACCAAATGCCACGACCCTACCTGTGCAGATGATGTCCCATATCGAATATTCGGCAGACCCTACACCCGCTGCAATTTCGACCATTATGTTGACGGTTACGCTGATCATTTTCATCATCACAAGCCGGACTGTTGGCTTAAAGATATTCTCTGAGAAGTAGGTTTTCACTTATGTCTGGTACATCAACAACGCCACAAATCCCTGACGCATTCTTTGCAGAAATCCCAAAGGTAGATATACACTGCCACCTGTACGGCACCATTCGAGAAGCGACGCTGAAAGATTTCGTACGCGAGACGGGCGCACCAATGAGCGAAGCAAGCGTGGCCGAATTTTACGTGCGTGGAGAGAAGCCCAAAGGCGTCTTGCATGCGTTTCGTTTCATGGAAGAATTCATTTTCGGCAGTACGGATCGACTGTACCGCCTCACCATGGAATGCCTCGAGGATTTAGCCTCGGAGAACGTCCAGTATACAGAATTATTTTGGAACTCGACGGGTACATTGGCCCACCACCCACATTTGACCTTTGCACAAACGCAGGCCGCAATCACCCGCGCGATGGAGGATGCGCAGGCGACGCTAGGGATCAACGCAATGCTGATCCATGCCATCGATCGCCAAGCCAGCGTTGAGGATGCAGTGACCCTGATGGAACGTGTATTGGCGCATCGAGATGATCGCGCAATCGGCCTGGGAATAGACTATCTCGAAACCGGACATCCGCCAGAAGGGTTTTGGAAAGCTTACCAAATGGCCCGTGAGGCAGGTCTAAAGACGACCGCCCATGCGGGGGAATTTGGATGTCATTGGCGCAATGTGGAAACGTCTCTTGATCTGTTGCAGGTGGACCGCTTGGATCACTGTTATACGATGTTAGAGAACGAAACACTGCTGCAATCGTGTATCGAGCGGGGAATGATCGTGACTGTTGTGCCGACAAATTCCTACTATATGCGCACGCTTGATCAATCCGAATGGGCCGAGAAACACCCGATCCGCCAGATGGCGCGTAAGGGTCTAAAGATTCACCCGAACACAGATGATCCCACATTCCACAACGTGTCTCCTAACCTTGTGTGGAAAATGATGCACGACGCGTTTGGTTACACAGTCGATGACCTACATGGCTTTATGTTGAACGGTCTCGAAGGGGCTTGGATCGACGATGCAACACGCGCACAGATGACTTCGGACTTCACGATTGGGTTCGATGCCGCCGTTGTAAAGCACGGTTTGATCACAGCCTAGAACAACACCGTTAGGGGCATATCATGCAGGACGAAAACTCAACCAGCCTTACCGAAGTCTTTGCTAAATTTGCTTGCGGGTTTCACCTAGAAGATGCGCCTGAAATCATAGTGTCCTATGCGCGGCTCTTATTGCTTGATCTCTTGGGGTGCGCATTGGGTGGTTTGGGAACGCCCGAGCAAAATGCGGCCCTTGCAGCTTGCCAAAGTTTGGACGGCGGCGCAGGTAAGGTCGCGATGTGGGGCACCAGTTTGAAGGGCACTCCGCGTAATGCGGCAATGTTTAACGGGATCATGTCCCACGTTCTTGAGCTGGATGATTTTCTAGGCATCGATCACACGGGGGCCGTTGTGCTGCCCGCTTTGTTTGCAGTTGCAGAACACGAGAACGATTTCGATGAGGGCCGATTTCTGGAGGCGATGATCCTCGGGTACGAAATCGGACGACGGATGCTGGCGGCGGTTATTCAAAACATAACAGTACAGGATGGCACACAACTGGAACATTAGGGGCCTATGCTGCGGCAGTCGCAACAAGCAAGTATCTTGGCCTGACGCAGGCCCAAATGGTCTCGGCCATCGGCTTGTCCGGTAGCGTTGCTGGCGGGACTTGGGCTTTTAGTCGCGATGGGTCCATGAGCAAGCGGTTCAATCCCGGAAATGCAGCGCAAAGCGGAATTACGGCGGCATACTTGGCGCGCGAAGGATTTACCGGACCCCGCTATGTTATTGAGGCTGAATGGGGTGGGTATTTCTCCCTATACGCCTTCAACCATACCTATGATCTGATGACCTTGTTCGCTGACCTTGGCGATGATCTGCGGCTTGGATGGACAGGTATCAAGCCATATGCATGTTGCCGAGGATGCCACAGTGCCATCGATGTCATTCACCAGATGCGATCAGAAAATCAGGTAACCGCTGATAACATTGATGCGGTTTTGGTGACGTGCTCTGCCTCGTAATATCGCCAGTTGGGAAAGGTAGACCCTGCGACAGTCGCCGAGGCCCAGTTGAGCCTGCCATTTGCGATCGCTTTGGCGCTTCAGTTCGATACAATTGGCATTGACCGGTTTACGGACGAGACGATTACGTCCTCTAGGACGCTGGAATTGGCACGTTTGGTGCGCTTTGACGTGAAGGATGATTGGACGCCTGGGGTGGAGCCCGACTTCCTCGTGACCACACGCAATAGCGACCAATTCAAAGGTCATGTTCCAGCGGCCAAAGGGGACCCCAAAAACCCAATGACCACAGAGCAAGTTGTTCTGAAATTCCGACAGTTGGTGTCTGATCGATTGGGTGTAACGGAACAGGACCACCTCATTGCGTTTGGATTATCACATGGCGATCGTTTCAATCTGAGCGATATTTCAGAGATATTGAGCAGGCCACTTTGATAGTGAAAAGCTATCAGAGGGCGAATGTTGACTAGCTTTGGCTTGCTGTTGATCGATCTTTGAGTTGATATGGTGCATATGCAAAACCTCCTTGATTATCTCTCCTCGGAAAATTTCGACGCTCGGCTTAGCCGGCGAAATCTGAGCTATTTCTATACTGCTGCTAAGTTTGGTAACTTTACTGTAGCGGCGAAAAAATGCGGCGTTGCTCAACCGTCACTTAGTCGCGGAATTAAACTGTTAGAAGATGCAATCGATACACCTCTTTTCGAGCGGGTGGGGCGAAACGTTATCATAACTGCGAAAGCAGAAGAGCTATTGCCAAAAGTAGAGCTCTATTTGAACCAATGTATCGATTTCACCACTTTTCTGAGTGCGCGTGGGGCAGGGGCCCCGGCAGAGCTTAAGATCGCCTCTATCTCTAGCCTGACTGCTTATCTGTTGCCGTCTCTGATCAATCAATTCGAGGCGGAAAATGAGAAAATAAAGATAACGTTGTTGGACGGTATCAACCCAGAGATTGTCGCTGCGGTTGACGTTGGTGATGTCGATTTGGGCATCATTAGTACTCAGGAAGATCCAAAACGGTTTTGGTCAAGGGAGTTGTTTCGCGACCAATACTGCTTAGTCGTAAATCAAGACCACCGGTTTCACGCCCGTGAAACTGTTCGATGGGAAGAGCTGAAGCAGGAAGAGCTGGCCGTTTTCAAGGAAGGTTCAAACAGTTACGAGATAATCAACGACGTGTTCCGTGCGATTGGAATGTTCTTTGAGCCCGCCGTACATGTTCGGTTTCGCAATACCCTTATGGGGTTGGTAAAACACCGCGGATTGGCGGCGATACTCCCCAAACTGGTCGTCCAAGAGACAGAGGAAAGCGGTATCCGTGTGATCCCTTTGGTCGACCCGGTAGTTCATCGAACCTACTATCTAGTTGAACGCAAAGATCGTTTCAAAAAAGACGAGACCGATTTTCTTGAAGCCTTTTTGAGGGTTGAACTGAGAGCATTTGAGAAATTGGCACGTGAGAACGAAGTCCCCCCTAGAAACGGATAGTAGTTTCTAGGGGGTAGTATTTGGTCAGTCTTTTAGCTAGATACTAGTCACCATCGGCAATGCCGCTCGCACGAATTCGTGCGCGTCTTGCGCGGTAGCTGGGCAGCACGATCAGGATCGCGGCGATGATCAATAGACCCAGCGTCATGGGGCGTTCCCAGATGAACGAGATACCGTCATACAGCTGCATTGATCGTGCGAAGTTGTTCTCTAGCATGCCGCCCAAAATGAACCCGATCAAAAGGGGAGCCAGTGGATAGTCCGCAAATTTCAAAGCCGTCGCGCAGACCCCGAAGCCGACAAGGATGAGCAGCTCAGTTGCGTTGTTCTGGCCAATGTAGGCCCCCATTAAGGTGAAGAACAAAATGAAAGGGATCAGAAAATTGCGTGGGATCGATAGCACTTTGGCGATGTAGGGTATGAGGGGCAAATTCAGTATGAGAAGCACCAGATTACCGATGAACATCGACATGATGACGGCCCAGAAAATCTGCGGCTCGTCGATCATTAGGCGTGGACCCGGCGAGACGTTCAAAGCAATGAGCGCGCCGAGCAGGATTGCCGTTGTGCCGGAACCCGGGATGCCCAATGTCAAAAGCGGTACGAATGATCCGGTGCAGGCGGCGTTGTTCGCTGTCTCAGGTGCGGCAAGGCCTTTGATAGACCCTTTTCCGAACTCAGCCTGCTCTTCTTTTGTGGCTAGGTTACGTTCAACGGCGTAGCCTAGGAAGCTGGCGATTGTCGCACCAGCACCGGGCAAAACGCCGATAAAGAAACCTTGGATTGATTGGCGGCCGATAACGGGCGCGATGGCCCGCGCCTCTGCGCGTGTGATGCGCAGGTCCTTGATGGCGCCGTCCGCGTTGCCCGGCATTTTGGGTTTCAAGACCAAAAATATTGCCTCGGGCAATGCGAACATCGCCATCGCAAGGGTGATAAAACCAAAACCTGATTGCAGATCCATGATGCCGCCCGTAAAGCGCGGCAAATTGAACAATGCGCCTTCGCCGACAGTGGCCATGATCAAACCAAACACCGTCATGATCATTGCCTTGGCGACTTGGCCAGTCCCCGCGAATGCCGCGATAGCCGAAAGCCCCACAACCATTAGTGCAAAGTACTCTGCAGAGTGGAAAAGTAAGGCCACGGACGAAAGCATCGGTGCGAATATCATCAACAGAATTGCGCCAACCGTTCCGCCAGCAAAGCTGCTGATGGCGGCGATGGTCAATGCTTTTCCCGCCTTGCCCTGCTGGGCCATTGGATAGCCATCAAAACTGGATGCAACTGTTCCTGCAACGCCGGGGGCGTTGAGGAGGATTGAGGAGGTAGAGCCCCCAAATATCGCCCCGTAGTAGACACCAGCAAGCAGGATCAAAGCGGCCGAAGGATCGCCCATTGAAATGGCGATTGGGATCATAATTGCAATAATCGACATTGGGCCAAGGCCCGGCAACATGCCGATAAATGTTCCGATCAAACACCCTGCAATGACCATTGCGAGGTTCTGAAATGACATGGCCGTTTGCAGGCCGATAAGAAGTCCTTCTAGCATATCAACCTCCCAACATGCCGGGCAGTGGGCGCATGTAGATGCCCAAAACCTGTTGCACCAGATACCAAACGATCATCGTCGCAATGAGGGCAACTGATATCATCAGCAGCCACTTGCGTTCGCCCAAGATGAAGGCGCCGAGAAACAGAAAAGCAGTGGTGGAGAAAAGGAAACCGACGGGTCGCAGGCACAGCGCATAGGCAACCATCAGGCCCAGCAGCATAAGCGCCTGACCCAGTTTGTATTCGTGCAGGCGGCGGTAATCGATCTCGGCCTCTTTTGGCTCAGATTTTTCAACACCTGACAGAATGATGAGGCACGCGGCGATACCAAGGAGGGATAGAACCTTAGGAAATGTGCTTGGCCAGATCGGGTTACGTTGCATGAATGGAGCGAGACCCGCGTCCATCGTGAACCATGCCGTGTAGCCATAAACCAGACATATGCCCAATAATATAAGTGCAATCCAACGATCTAACGCCATGCTCTTTTCCTCCCGAAATATAAGTGGCAGAGCGGCGAACCGCCCTGCCATTGTGGTTCCTGTTTACAGGAAGCCTAGTTTTTTCATCAGGTCGCCGATGACTTTTTCTTGGTTCTCAAGGAACGCTTTGAAGTCGTCACCAGAGTTGTGGATATTGACCCAACCATTGCGCTGCCGCACTTCTTCCCATTCAGGAGTGTCGTACATTTTGGCAATCGCATCTTGGTACATCGCGAGTTCGTCCGCAGGTAAACCCGGTGCGCCAAAGAAGCCGCGCCAATTCACAAAGCTCATGTCGATGCCTTGTTCTTTCATGGTCATAACATCGGCCGCTGCGGGCACACGTTCGTCCGCTGTGATGGCAATGATTTTCACTTCGCCCGCATCGGCCAAATCAATCGCTTCTGACAGGCCTGTGGACAGTGCTGCAATTTCACCTGACAGCAGGGCTGCCATGGCTTTGCCGCCTGCGTCATAGGGAATGTATTTAACGCCTAAGGCATCTTTGCCTGCCGCTTCCATCGCCATTGCCGCAACCAGATGGTCCATGCCGCCGGGAACAGAACCGCCGCCAATTGCCGTGCCCGATGGGTCAGCATCATAAGCGGTCAACAAATCAGCCATGGTGCTAACGGAGCTGTCTTTGCCGACAACAATTGCAGCGTAGTCGCCGATTGTGCCTGCAACCAGTGTCAGGTCACGAAAGCTTTGCGGGAAAACACCTGTTAGCGAACGGATCACGATGGGCGTGGAATTGACCATCAAAGTGCCGTGGTTGCTGTCGGCGTTTTCGATCAAGAAACCGATGGCCTTGCCGCCGCCACCGCCTGACATATTTTCATATGACGCGGTGCCTACGAGACCAGAATTTGTGAGCGCTTCACCAGTGCCACGCGCTGTGCCGTCCCATCCGCCGCCAGCGCCGCCGGGGATCAGAAAGTGGATGCTATCCAGAACCTGATGGCCGTCCGCCTGTGCGGTCGAGCCAAAACTTAATGCGGCAAAAGCCGCCGCGATCAGGGACCTGCGGCCCATCTTAAAAGTCGTCATATTATCCTCCCATTTGACAACTGTCCGCAGTGCGGCTCAGTTAGGGCGACTAAAACATGAAAACCTGACACCGACCTGACACCATTCATAATTGGCAATCAAAGACCATGAAGTTTCTCCTTGTTGAAGATCACCAAGAGCTTGCAAATGCCATATCGTCTCGTATGCGTTTGGACGGGCATGTCATTGAACATGCATCAAATTTAGCGGACGCCACCGCGTTTGTGGAAACTGGTGAATACGATCTAATCCTCTTGGATATTATGCTGCCCGATGGTGATGGACGTACCTTTTTGAAGGCACATCGGGCCAGTGATTTGGATACGCCTGTCATCATTTTGACGGCACGAAGCCAGGTGTCGGATCGAATTGGATCGCTTGACTTGGGCGCAGATGACTACGTCACAAAACCGTTTGACCATGCGGAGCTTGAGGCGCGATGCCGCGCTGTTTTGCGCAGGAAGGCGGGTAAATCCCAGACTGTAATCAAAACAGGCGGGATCGTTTTTGATCCGGTTGCGGGCCAGATGGCAGTGAGGGGCCAGTCGGTGGTTTTACGCAACCGCGAGCTGCGCCTGCTGGAGCTGTTGATCAACGCCCAAGGGCAAATCTTTTCAAAACAAAAACTGTCAGATCGGTTGTTTTCATACGACGATGATGTCTCTGAAAATGCGATTGAGGTGTATATAGGGCGCCTGCGAAAGCATCTTGAACCCTCAGAGTTAAAGATCACCACATTGCGCGGTCTTGGGTATCGGCTTGATAATGACGCGTAGCTTGCAAACCTCAGGATCGCTGAGAAATCGATTGGTTTTGATACTGATCGGTGGAGCAGCCATTCTGGCGTTGTTGCTATTTTTTACGATCCGTAATTACGCAACCCAAATGGCGCAGCAGGGACAGGACCGAATTTTGGTGGCGTCTGTCACATCGATTTTGGACGCGGCATCGATCAGAAGTGGCACCGTTGAAATCGACATCCCCTATACGTCTTTTTCAATGTTGAGCACCGTCACTGACGACCGTATTTTTTACGCCATTTATCAAGATGACATGTTTCTATCTGGCTACCCTGAATTGCCGCTGGCATCGGTATCTGGCCGCGAAGCTGTCTTTGAAACTATACAGCATCAAGGCGAAGTGGTTCGATTGGTCACAGCAAGCCGCACACTGATAGGCAACAAAAAACGCATCACAATTCGGGTTTCATTGGCCCAAACCCAAGGCGTGCTTTCTGGTACGCGTGACCAAATTTCGCGCACTGCATTTATGTTTGGCGCGGGCTTTTTTGCGCTCACCGCTATCATGTCATTTTGGGCGACATCCACGACCATCGGGCAATTGAAGCGCTTGACACTTTCGGTCACCAGACGCGGCCCTCAAGATCTAAGCCCGTTTGAAAAACCAATCCCATCCGAGATGGTGCCGTTAGTTACGTCATTGAATTCATTGATGGGGCGGTTGGATCATTCGTTGAACCAGTCAGAGGATTTTATCGCTGAAGCTGCGCACCGTGTGCGCACGCCGCTGGCCACTGTGCGATCCTACGCTGAGGCGACGCTGCAACGTGTGGATAAAGAAGAAAACAGGCAAGCGGTGCGATCTATGATCCGCGCCATCGATGAAAGCTCTCGCGCTGCGGGCCAGCTTTTGGATCATGCAATGATTACGTTTCGGGCGGACCACCTAGAGCGGCAAGAATTTGATTTGGGTGCATTGGTCGACGAACTTGTGGCGCGCATGACGCCAATTGCAGAAATGAAGGACCTTGCGCTGCGCCATAAATGCGATGTGCAGGTTTCCTATTCGGGTGATCCGGTTTTGATACAGAACGCGGTTCGTAATTTGATAGATAATGCGATGAAATATACGCCCAGTGATGGCACAATTGATGTCGTTGTGTCGGCCAACCCAAATGTAAAAATCAGTATTTGTGACAGCGGAAAAGGGTTTCCCACAGAAGAGGTCAACACGCTTGCGGCACGGTTTAAACGCGGGACAAACTCAGAGGGAACAATCGGCTCAGGTCTTGGCCTCACTATCGCACTCGACGTGGCCAAAGCGCATGGCGGCGATCTACACTTGTCAAACCAACCGGGAGGCGGCGCATGCGCATTATTATTGCTTTAGTTCTGTGGATAATGCCAACCGCACTGTTTGCGCAGAATTGGGAAAACAGGCACCTTTTTAACTATCAGAGTTCGGGGCAAAACCTTCGGATTATCTCCAGCACCGACACATCATTGTTTGCACCCGTGATTGAGAAGTTCATATCGCGATACCCTAACGTAGGAGTCGAGTATCTGGTGATCGGCACCGCAGATGTTAATGAGATTTTTCGAGAAAACCCGGCGGGTTTCGATTTGGTTATTTCCAGTGCAATGGACCTGCAGTTAAAAACCGTGAACGACGGATTGGCTCGTCCAATACCTGACCTATTCCATCCACCTTGGGCCCAGTGGCGACAAAGCCTGTTTGCGTTCACATCCGAACCTGCGGCCATTGTGATTAATCGCACCGCGTTTGCGGGTCACCCGATCCCGCAAAACCGCCAAGACCTCATCGAAGCGTTACGAGCGCGACCAGAGGTTTTTCGTGGCCGTGTTGGCACCTATGATGTTCGGTTGTCTGGGTTGGGGTATTTATTTGCGACGCAAGACGCGCGTGCTTCGGAAACGTATTGGCGTTTGATGGAGGTCATGGGCGCATTGGACATGCGCTTGTATTGCTGTTCTGGGGACATGATCGACGATTTGGCGAATGGCACTCTTGCGGTCGCATATAATGTTTTGGGCAGCTACGCGACCGCGCGCATTGAGATGGAAGATAGGATTGAGATCATCCTCCCATCGGATTTCCCAACTACAATGATGAGGACCGCGATGGTTTCAATCGACGCACCACATCCTGTGCCAGCATCAGCATTCATCCGGCACTTGATTACTCTACAGTCAGGCTCGGACGCAGATGTCTTGCCGTTGCCACCCCTGAATTCGAAACTGAATGATGTAGACCGCGCAACAATTGCATTGGAGCCTGCGTTGATGACATTTCTTGATGCACTGAAACGCCGTAAGTTTATTGCAGAGTGGGAAGATTCAGTCATTCAAGAGTAACGTCGAATGTGATCCCCAAAGGGCCCCCACAACTGAAACGTTGGACCCCACGCCAATTGCTCGGGGCGGGCATTTTGCACTACTAGCTTGCGGCGTATAGGCCCCCTGTCGGTGTCTCAAGGAATGCGTCTAAACTGATTTCTTCTTGTTTCAAAAAACCAGTTGATTGAAGTGAGCCGTCGCGCACCATCTCAATAATGGCGACAACAGATCCGGCCGTTGTCCATGAGATTGCTGTGCGCTGTTTTCCTGCAACCTCAACAGGGCGGTAGCCACGCACAAATTCACGGCGTTGCAATTTCCCGTCAATTGTACCTTCGGCAGCAGCATGGACATAGACGATATCATCTTGAACAGGCGGCTTTGCATTGATCAAAATTTCACCAGCTTCTTTACGACGATCACGCATCAAAAGTTCGTGGAAAAAGAAATTCATCAAATTTGCGTGCCCCGGATATCGCATTGTTTTGTAGTCGATATTTGCAACCTTGCCCTGATAGGTTTCGCACATGGTCCCAAGGCCGCCGGAGGTGGTGAAGGCCTCTAGTTTCATGCCATCAATATAGATGTCTTCCATCCATTCCATTGGCGATACCATCTTGCGTTGGCCGTTTTCCAGCACTTCGCAGTCGTTCAGATATTCGTTTACAACGCCTTCAGGCGACCAATTGAACGAGTATCCCATCAATCCAGTTGGGTTCTGTGGCAGCGCGCCAACGCGCATTTTGCATGAACGGCAATCATCGAGCTGGGCAATCAAGGACGCGCCGACAATCCCGATAAAGCCGGGCGCAAGCCCACATTGCGGTGCCATCAGGCCTTTGGACGTCTTGCTCAATTCGATCACGCGGTTTGTGGTCGGAACGTCTTCGGTGAGGTCAAAATAGTGGATGCCTGTGCGGTGGGCAATTTCTGCCAACGGAATATTCAAGTTGAATGGCAGGCATGACAAAACGGCATCTTGCTGGGCGAACAACGCTTCAACCCCGCTTGTGTGCGTCAGGTCCAGCGTCTGTACCGGAAAGGGCAGGTCGTTACGTTCAGCTACATCAATGCCCGTCACGTCAAAGCCAGAACCATGCAACAGCTCGGCTGCTAACGCGCCTACCTTACCCAAACCCAATACCGCGATTTTTTTCATTCTTAGACCTTTTCATGTGATGCACGAATTAGACCGCGTGACTGTGTCAGACAGAATGTGAAACTGCATGCCATACTGCTAAAGTTTTGACATTATGTCAGTCGTTGATAAACGGTGGTGCTATGGATGATCTGGATAACCAACTGCTACACCTTCTAACAAAGGATGCCCGCACGCCTGCAACTGCTTTGGCGAAAAAACTAGGCGTGTCGCGCGGTACGGTGCAGAACCGAATTGATCGCCTGCAACATCAGAAAATCATCAACCGCTTTACTGTGGAATTGTCGGCGGGTGAGGGGGATGCACAGGTCAGTGCCTTTACGCTTATTCGGCTAAAAGCGGATGACGGGAAGGTCACGATAGCTTCCTTGCGCCGGATTACTGCCATCCTCGATATCCATACCCTCAGCGGCAGTTTTGACCTGGTCGCCGAGGTGCGGGCCTCGTCGCTTTCTGATTTAGACAAGGTGCTAGACCGTATTCGTGCCTTGCCCGAAGTCGCGGAAACGCAAAGCCACATCAGGTTGACGACAATCCGCGCCCGCTAGAGCCATAGAGCCCCATGTTAGAGACTAGATATCGTCGGATGCGATGATTGCGTCGGCCAAGTCAGAGATGGATGTCTTTGATGACATCGATCTGTCTCGTAGTCGCTTGTATGCGTCTTCCTCTGAAATACTCTTCGAGCTTGATAGGATCTTCACGGCCTTTTCGATCTGTCGCCGCGCTTTTAGGGTATCATCCAATGACTTGATCCGTTGTTTTAGGCGTCCTTCGTGGCGTGCTACACCGATTGCTGTCGTCAATGCTGAGAGCACTCCAAACACACGGATCGGTTTTGATAATACGCCATGCACATGCAGGCGTTCTAATTCGGCCAAAATCTCAGGGGTTTCATAAGCAATGATCGCGATACGCGTTATTGCTTCGTTGGTCGCCATCCAAGCAAGCGACTTGGCTTCATCAAGGCGGTTCAACAAGAAAAAGACGACATCAACCTCATCTGGCAAAGACGTAGGAACTGGCCAGATTGTTGAAGTCTGACAGCCAATACGCTTTAGGTGGGCAATGAGGGTTTGGCGGTCTTGGTCATCAGGATGAATAACCAGAACCCGTGTCTGCCGTAGACGTTTCAGGAGTTTGTAGTCTCTTGTCTGTTCCATTCTAATGCTTCGTCTCTGGCCGGCGAACGGAACGGTTGTAGGATATCAGATAGGGATCAGGCCTGACCGCAGTCTTGCTACGCCAAACTATGTCATATGTTCCGCTCTTGGTAGATTCTGCGACACATGGCCGGAGGGTGAAATGGTTGGTATCAAGATCAATGGAAAGGTCTCCACCTGGAGCCTTGAACACGGCTCCGGAAAGGGCCGATAGGACGCTGTCGGTATCCGCGACGCCACTTAGGCGAACGGCTTCGGCAAAGAAATGTACAAGTGAATATGCAACTTCGGCATAGACACTTGGACTACAGTCGTCCCCAAACCGATCCGTAAATTGCTTTCTGAATATGCTGTTTTGCGGCGTATTCATCGATCCAAAATATGCAGCGACGGCGATGTGGCCTTCTTTTGCGTCTGCCGAGAGTTGAGCCAGCTCCGATTCCATTGTCGTGAGCGACGCAATTGGAACACCTCTTGAACTTCCAGTGAGCTCTGAATGTGCCTCATAAAGCGTAACGCTGTCTTGTCCCACAACAGTTGAAATCACGACGTCTGGATTTGCTGCGAACACTTTGCGCAGTTCTGCCTTCATATCGGCGACGGGTGTATCGAAGGGCAAGTATGTTTCGCTGACCAGCTCTCCATCGCTTTCTGATACGAACTCTTTAACAATCCGATTGACCTCTCTCGCGTAGAGAGTGTCAGAGCCTAATAGGCAAATTTTTTGACCTTGGTTTGCGTAAACATGTTCCAAAAGCGGAATGACGAGCTGGTTGGGTGTGGCTCCGCCGTAAATGACATTGGGGGAGTATTCGAAACCTTCGTAAACGGATGGATAAAATAGAACTCCGTTATATCTCTCGATAACAGGCAAGACCGCCTTTCGGCTTGAAGAGAGGCAACAGCCAAAAATGAAATTCACGCGGTCCTTGAGCAGTAATTCTGTTGCCATCTCAGCATACCGCTGGTCGTCGCCTTGTGGATTTTTGATGATTGAGTCTATCAGTTTCCCGTCAATCCCGCCGTTATTATTGATCATCTCGATGGCCAGCAACGTGCCCTGAAAATGCGCATTCTCAGTCACTGCCATTGGTCCTGATTGGGAAAACAAAACCCCGATTTTGATTTTCTCGCTACTCATTCGTTTTTGCGCCTAGCTTAAGTTCCTTGTCGATTTTCTGACCAATCGCTAACAATTTCTCATCTTCACCGGGGCGGCCCATCAACATCATACCAACAGGAAGGCCAGATGTCCCCGTGCCAATCGGGATCGTCATGCTGGGAAGTCCTGCCAAGTTTCCGATCCAGCAAAACCATGTCATGCTGTCTTGAGTGGTAACCCGTTGGCCCCCAAATTCTTGCCATTCGTCGTCATGCTTTGGCGCGGTAACAGGAAGGGTAGGTAGACACAAAACGTCCCAATCTCCTAGATCGTTCATCAGCGCACCCATGAGACGTGACCGCAATTTTTGGGCCTGCAACATCTCGACTGCAGTGATCTTTTTACCCGCCTCGAGGTGCGCACGTGTAATTGAAGAAAACCCCACGGGGTTCTCTTCGAGAAGTTGAGAATGGTATGAAGACGCTTCAGAATGAAGAATGGCCTCCCATGCAGAAAAGTAGCTTTTTATGCCAGCCAATGATTGATCCGCCGTTTCTATAGACAGCAGTGCCAATGCCGCTGTCAGTGCGTCATTAACATCCTCGGCACGTTCAAAACCCGGCCCAACAAGATTGACTATCTTTGGTGTGATTGGTGCTTGCTCCGTTCTATACTTCGTCGACCCATGTGTGGATGCGTCTGCAGGATCATGACCCAAAATAATCGAAAGGACGGCCTCAATTTCGATCAAGCTAGAGGCGATTGGCCCGGGGGCGTCGAGCGACCAACTGAGGGGTAGCACACCAAAACGCGATGCACGGCCATAGCTGGGTTTGAACCCGTAGACACCACAAGCACCCGCAGGAATACGAATAGACCCCCCTGTATCGCTACCCAAAGCGATGGAAACGACGCCTGCCGCAACCGCAGCAGCTGATCCGCCGCTGCTGCCGCCCGTGATGTGATCCGTGTTATGCGGATTATTGGTTTTACCAATGTTGGATGTCGTATTAGTCGCTCCAAATGCCCACTCATGCATGTTGGTTTTACCAAAAACAACCGCACCCGCGGCGCGAAGGCGCGCAACAACGGTTGCATCAAAACCGCTTGGTTCAAGAGGAGAAGCGTTAGAACAGGCTGTAGTAGGATAGTCGACGGTCAGGTAATTATCTTTGACTGCTATGGGTATCCCGTCAATCACGCTCAGTGGATTTCCAGCTTGTCTACGTTCATCAGATGCTCTGGCTTGAGACAGAACATTCTCTGGATCTATCGCTGCAAACGCATTGAGGATTGCATTCTCTTCAGCGCATTTCAAAGCCTGTTGAGCTAGGGAGACGGCCGTCTGTTTCCCCTCAGCCAGAGCAACAATGGGTTCCAAACCTGTATCATTTGTCTTGAGCATGATGTGCCTCCGGAACGTAAATGTGTGCAGGTTCTTCAAATTGTGACCCTGCGGATGCGTTTAAACCGGCGCGAATGCGCGCAAGTGTTGCTGCGATCCGTGTTTTCTGGTCGTCAGTTAGGTTTTGAACGTCTGCCATATCAAACCCCCAACAATTCTTGTTGCAGGGCTTTGTCAGCGAGGAGGCTATCGCGATCTGTTTCCATTCTGATTGCTCCTTTCTCCATGACATAAGCCCGTTGGCTGACGGAAAGGCAGAAGTCTAAGTTCTGTTCTGCGACAAGGATGGCAATGCCTCTGTCTTTGTTGATACGCTTTAGAATTCCCGCCATTTCATCAATGATCGACGGCTGCACACCTTCGGTCGGCTCATCCAGCAGCAGTATTTTGGGAACAATGGCAAGTGCCCGGGCAAGAGCCAGAACCTGTTGCTGACCGCCTGATAGACCACCCGCAAGATCACCGGCTTTTGGCTGCAAAAGCGGGAAGTCTTCGAGTGCCTCTGCAACGGCTTTCTTGGGATCATGACCATTGGACGCAGCGGCCACCGCGATGTTTTCCGTCACCGTCATTCGAGGGAACACAAAACGACCTTGTGGCACATACCCAAGACCCATTCTTGCCTGCTTTGCGGGTGAGTTTGGTGCTGCCTTTCCATCGATTTCAACTGATCCAGACATTGGCGGGATCAAGTTTGTCGCATAGCGCATCAGTGTTGATTTGCCGACGCCGTTGCGGCCCAAGAGGGCGACAATCTCGCCTTCTTTTACCTCAATCGAGACATTACGAATGATCGTTGTTTTGCCGTACCCGCCAGTAGCGTTTTCGATCTTAAACATGCGCGCGTCTCCCCAAATAGATATCCAAGACACGGTCATCAGCACGCAGCGTTTCGATGTCTCCTTCTGCAAATACCTTGCCTTGGTGAAGGACGGTCACATGTCCTTCCAAGGTGCGAACGAATTCCATGTCATGTTCAACGACGACGACAGTGGTGTGACGGGCAAGGGTTCGAACCAGCGACGAAAGTTCGCGCGTTTCTTCGATGGTCATGCCCGCTGCTGGTTCATCTAATAAGACGACACGCGGAGCGAGGCAGAGGACCATACCAATATCCAACCACTGTTGCTGTCCATGAGACAGGGCTGAAGCTTGGACTTCGGATTGTGCGTCCATACCCAGCATACCGAGAATTTTGCGGCTTACGTCAACGGCCTTCTCGGTGTTTTTGGTTCGCGAATAGGCCGCGACCCAGAGATTGTCGCTGACGGTTAGATCACCGAACACTTGTGGCTTTTGGTTTTTGACACCCATGCCTTTGCGCACGCGTTGGAAGATATGCGCCCGTGTGATGTCTTCATCGCCAAGTAAAACGGCCCCGCCCTCGGGTTGGTACAAGCCTACGCAAGTCTTGAGATACGAGCTTTTACCAGCGCCGTTTGGACCGATCAAGGAGTATGGTTTTCCGGGAATAAAGCTTTGCGTCACTTTGTTCACCGGGATCACACCGCCAAATTTCTTGAAGGCCTCATCTGTTCCAAGGTTTTTTGCCGGACCAGCTTCTTTGGCCGCGTCCTCGAGGATTTGATCAAGGACCGCTTCATCAATTTTCACGGCACCTGCGCTGCGTGCAGCGTCATTTGGATCGGGTAGGAACCTGCTCCAAAGGCTGCTTAGGGCCCCTAAAACTCCATTTTGAAGAAATAGAACCAAAAGGATAAGAACAGCACCAAGGATCAATGTCGTTTGACCACCAGCCGATCCTCCACCGAGCCAAAATGATAAGCCGCCTATGAGTAGCGCACCCAAGAACGGGCCGGACAACGTGCCTAGACCACCAACGAGAACATAGATTGGAATGAGCAGCGCTTCTTGAACTGAGAAAATCGAAGGATTTAGGTAGTTGGCCCAAAGGGCAAAGAGGGAACCCGCAACACCTGCAACTGCACCCGCATATGTGAAGTTCATCACCTGTATTTTGCGAACGTCGTATCCCAAAAGCTCTGTTTTCTCGGGATCAATGCGAACACAATCAACGATCCGCCCAAAGGTACTGTTCATCAAGTGTCGAGTTAGGAAATAAAGAGCCGCGGCTATAATCACGACCACGATAAAGGCGCCATTCGGTTTTAGCTTTGAGGCCTCACTCCCAAAACCGATAACGATGCCGGGTATGTTTGACAGCCCGTTATCGCCACCAATGACCGCATCACCTGCATTAAGGCGGAACGTCTGAGTGACCGACCAAAGGAGCAATGTGAATGTGTAAGACAGGATCGTGCTCTGTAACGCGCCCATGCGTGCATAAAAGATGATGTATCCAAGAGCTGCTGCTACAAGAGCTCCAAACAGCGCTCCTGCTGGCAGCGCCAAGATCAACGTATTCCCGAATGTTGGGGTCAAATTGATGGCGATCACACTGCCGAAGTATCCACCAAGACCATAGAATGCGGTTTGTGCTAGGCTTAGAAATCCGCCACGTCCCCACACGATATCAAGGCTGAGGCCAAGAATGCCAAAGATGATCCACGACGTTGCTACGAATGCGAGATAGGGATTCAGTAATCCAGAAATTGCTAGAGCAATGAGGGTTGCGATGGCTGGGAATACAAACCCAGCCGATTTGAAGAGTTTTTCTGACATTGCGTAAACGTCCTACAACTTGCGGCGCCATTTGGCCGAAATCCCCATGGGATAAAGCCAAAGCAGCAATGCGGTAATGAGAAAGAAGAAGACATCGCCGATAACGGATGTCATGAAACTGGCTGTCAGTGAGGCACCACCGCCAAGACCGAGCGCGGCAAGGGCGCTACCAGTCAGGGTTACTGGACCTGCAACAACAACGGTCAGGAACCCTTTGACGGCAAAGAACATGCCCATGGACGGGGTCGCCGGAATGATGGGGAGCAAGATCGCGCCAGCAAACCCAGCAAGACCACAGCCAACAGCAAAAGTGAGGGTGTTCACACGTGTTGATTCAATACCTATGGCCTGTGCCATTTGTGGCGATTGAATGGATGCTCGTGCTTTCATTCCATAGACAGTCTTGATCATCAGAATGTAAACGAAGATGACCATGAGGGCCGCAATGACGATCATCAAAAGTGGATAAACAGCGAGGCTATAATCACCAATTTGGATATTCCACTGGGGCATACCGATGCCAGGTGTCACCGTTCCAAACAAAAGGACCGCGCCTTGATTGAAGATCATTCCGAGACCCCAAGTCGCAAGCATCGTGTCAAATATGCGGCCATATAGTCGCCGGATGATGAGCACTTCGACAATCGCGCCAATGATCATTGTCATAAGAACCGCGACAGGTATTGCCAAAGGGTAGGGGAGGCCAATTTGGGTAGCCGTCAACGCGGAGTAAGCGCCGACCATGAGAAACTCACCATGTGCGAGATTGATAACTCCCATCAGACCGTACACCACAGCAAGGCCGATGGTCGCGATCAGTAAGATGGATGCACTGGAGAGTGACGACAGGAGAACTGTCGCCAGAAAGTCGAATTCCATAGGAACCTCCGTCAGGCGGGCGCGCCCAAACGACGCGCCCTAAGTTATTAATTTGATTCCGGTGTGAAGTGCTTGGCCACATCAGGGTTGCTTACCAAATCACAGACTTGGTTTTCATAGCTAGGAGCGGCGGCCTCGATGACTTGAACAGTATCGAAAGCATGATCCGCATTGCCGCGCACGATGTAGATGTTCTGACGTAGGTGGTGAGAGCTGGGTTCCATTGTGACGGTGCCGTTTGGTGCTTCAAACGATATGCCACCTTCGAGCGCGGCAATAACCGCATCAGGTTCTGCGGAACCAGCCGATTCAGCCGCCGCTGCCCATGCATGAACTGCATTCCAAGTATCTACAGCCACGGACACAATCGGTGTGTCATCGCCGTAAGCTGCAACCCATTCAGCAACGAATGCTACGTTTGTTGGGTTGTCCACATGTTGGAAATACCCCGCACTTGCAATCAAACCTTCACCTGCCGCAGGAGACACAACAACCTGCTGGTTGCCAGATCCATAGTTGGACGACACGATGCCAATATTCTCTTTTAGGCCCGCGGCTGCAAATTGCTCCAAAAAGCCAGTTTGGTTTGCACCAACAGGAAGGGCTACAACGAAGTCAGGTTTGGATTGCTGAATCTTTTGGATGGTTGGCGCGTAGTCCGTGACAGACAACGCGAGGAAGTCTTCACCAACAACGGCACCACCGTTTTGCTTGGCATATTCATGTACCCAGTGTGCAGAGATCGTGCCGAAGTTATAGTCAGGTGCCATGATATAGATGTTGGGGCCGTATTCTTGGACAGCCCATTTGATCAACGGTTCAAGCTGCTGAGAGGCTGAAGACCCAGTTACAAAAGTCTGTCGATCACACGCACCACCTTCATAGAGGGATGGGTAGAAGTATGGGATATTCGCTTCGCGGAACACGGGGCGGATCGCCTCACGTGAAGAACTGGTCAGGCCAGCGAACATTGCTGAGATACCATCACGCAAAACTGAAGTGTTCGCGAACTGTGTGTATTTGCTGAGTTTTGATTGTGAATCGTAGCTTACGACTTCGATCTGCTCACCGAGGACCCCACCGTTGGCGTTGATGCTTGCCACGGCAAGATCCAAAGCGTTGCCTTGTTGAATGCCATAGATGTTCAGGCCGCCGGTTAGATCGAAGATCGAGCCGACCTTGATGTCGGCAAATGCAGCGTTAGCCGCAAGGGCCGCCGTAAGCGCGATAGCACTGATGCTAAGATAGTTTTTCATTTCAGTAGTTCCCCTGTTGAGAGAGGCAGACTGAGCAACCGAAATGTGATGAAAAAGGAATCGCAGAACCACAACAGAACAATTGCTCAGCTGCGATGCTTGATGATTTCAGGTGCGTCGTTGCACCTTTTTAAGGTAGTTTGAACTATGGGCAGCTGTCAACGGGTGATCTAGCATACGGTTTTTTGCTGTTTTAGGAGGCCAAAAATTACTCCAGAATTAATACACCCAATTATAATTGGGTTGCATGCTTGCCTCGGAGTAACGGTTCTTCAAGTTCAAAATTTTGCATAATCAAGATTATGCGCAATTCCGGTGTTATCGGGTACATTCTAAACTGGGACGCGACTTTTCCTCTATCCTACTGGAAAGTCTGGAGAACAGTTTATGAACCGCGCCGAGTTAAATCTAGCCGAACGACGTACTATTGAAGATCTTTTGCATCGAAAGGTCAAAGTGTTTGAGATTGTGGGTCAGACCAATCATCATCGTGCGACTGTCTATCGCGAGATCAAACGCAATTATTTCACAGATCAAGAGCTATGGCGCATTACGACGTCGATGGGCGCAGGAGCCATCCATCCCATCTGCTGAGCAGACCTCGGCGGCTATTTTTATGTGCGGATCAGGATCCAGGTGCAGCGAATGTCAACTTCGAGCGCATTCGGTAAAATTCTTGCAATGCAGCCATTGTCCGCTTTCAAGCTTTGTTACCAATTTAGACCATTTTACAACAAGCGTTCAAGTTTATGCTCAAGGCGTGCGTATACCGAGACCGCGCCAAGCTTCAGAAGCCTTGGAGAAAGGAAGCGCTTAAGCCAAAGTTGTGATCGGAAGCGCCGCTATCAGGGAAACCTCGGTCTATTAGATGCCCCAATCCAACTACTTCGCCAAATCCCGCCACCAGTTTGCCACGGGTACCAGCCCGTCCTCCCCAATCCAATCCCCCGGTCTCGGCGTGGTAATCCTCACACCCTTCTTCTGTGCTGAAACCAACGTCCGCTCGATCGGCTCGTCCCAGGCGTGCTCGGCGAGGTTGAACGTGGCCCAGTGGACCGGCAAAACGAGTTCGGCTCCGATGTCTTTCGCGGTTGTCATCGCGTCTTCCGGGTGCATGTGAACGTCCAGCCAAGCCTGGCCGGGACCATAGGCGCCGACCTTGATGATGCCGAGGTCGAACGGTCCGAGTCGCTTGCCTATTTCAGCAAAGCTCTTTGAATAACCTGTGTCACCGGAATAGAAGACGCGATGTTCAGGCCCAACAACGGACCATGAAAGCCAGAAGGTTTTCTTGTAGTCAAACGTACCGCGGCTGGAATAGTGGCGTGCCGGGGTAGCGGTCAGTTCTACGTCACCGATAGAAATCTTTTCCCACCAGGCGAATGATTGGCCCTGATCTGCGGGAATGCCCCATTTTGCCAAAAGAGGTGCCATGCCGAGGGGCACAAAAATCCTTGTGCCCTGCCGCGCCAGATGGCGGATCGTTGCCTCGTCCATGTGGTCGTAATGGTTGTGCGAAATCAGCACCGCATCGATGCCCCTCATCGCGGAAAGCGGTATGGGGGAGGGATGGAACCGCGATGGCCCTACGCCCGAAAATGGTGAAATCCTTTGCGACAGGACCGGATCGACCATCACCCGCAGGCCATCGATCTCGATCAGAACTGAGGAATGGCCGAACCACATGGCGCGCAGGCCCGGTTTTGGTTTGGCATCGAGAAAGGCCGGATCGGGTCTAACGACCGGAATGGTTCCCGGTGGCGTGACCTGTGCCACATTGTCCGCAAACAGGCCGGCGATCTGTTGCAAGCCGAATTCCCAGGATGACTGGCGCTCGGGATTGGCAAAGGCACCATCATGAAAATGTGGCGACGCTTCCATGCGGGCATGTTCCGCGTCCGATGCTGGACTGGAAAACCACCAGCCAACGCCAACACCAGCAACGACAAGGATAGCGACAAGAGCGATGATCCCCAGCAGAGTTTTCTTGAACAAATTCTGGATCCTATTCAAATTGAGTGTGCGGGGTTGCTTCTCACCCCTCTGAAACCACCGTATCCGCGACTTCTACCCCGAAACGCGACAGCCCCACATAGTGCCTTTTTTTTGACGCCAACAGGCGGATGGAACCATGGATAAATGGCCCCTAGAATGTGCAGTATGTACTGCATCACCCTTCTGATTGCATATCCGCTACCATTTTCAACGCGCGGCGACGCGGTAGTAATGGAATAAGCCAGTTGACCATAAAGGACATTGATTTTTGGTTCACGGTGATCAGTGTCCCCTTCATCATTGCATCGTAGCCATGTTTTGCGCAGGATTCTGCAGTAGCAAAACTCGCTTTGCCTTTGCCCATCCTTGTGCTTTCAAGGTTAGCCGCTTCCAGGAATTCTGTTGAAACACCGCCCGGGCAAAGCGCAGTAGAAGTTACGCCTCGACCGCGCAATTCTTGGTCGATCGCCTGAGAAAACGAAGTCACGAAAGCCTTGGATGCGAAATAGACTGCCTGCATGGGCCCCGGCATGAACCCAGCGGTTGAGCTGACGTGCAGCATCTTGCCCCCACCGGATTTGACCATGTCGTTGCCGATCATATGCGTCAGCGACACAACGGCCTTAATGTTGAGATCGATCATTGCATGTTCTTGGTTCAACTCGCGTTCAATATGAACGCCATGTCCACCAAATCCAGCGTTGTTGATAAGAACCTTGATGGTTTTACCTGTTTCCTGCACCGCTTTGTAAAGCGCCTCTGCCCCGCCGCTCGCCCCAAGGTCCAATGCAATAACATGGACAGTGACGCCATGTTTGGTTTCGAGCTCTGACTTGAGTTTTTGTAATTTGGCTTCGCGTCTTGCGGTGATAATGAGGTCTCCACCTTTAGACGCGTGATATCTTGCGAATTCGACGCCAATTCCAGATGAAGCGCCAGTGATGAGAGCTGTGTTTGTCATGTGATATTCCCTTTCGGAGTGCGTGCTGCACGTCAACAACTGATGTCAATAACTGTTGACTTATTGTCATAGAGACCGACACAACCTCTTGTCAACACTTGTTGACAAGGAAAGCCTGCAAACCTAAATTGGGAACATGAAAAAGGGACAAGACACACGAGACCTTCTGCAAACACATGCGCGCAGGTTATTTTGGTCCAAAGGCTATTCAAACGTATCTGTGCGTGAGGTCGCAAAAGCGGCTGGCGTGGACGTTGCATTGATAGCGCGGTATTTCGGATCAAAGTTAGGGTTGTTCGAGGCGACGCTTGATACACTCAAGAAAATTAATCCAGATGATTTTCCGACAGCAGATAGTCTTGTCGACGTCTTTGTAGAATTGTTCTCAAATGCGCCAAAAGAAGGAACCGAAGCCTCACCGATCTCAATGATCCTGCTCAATGCCAACGATAGTGACGTTGGAACAATTGTGGCCAGAATTCAGTATGAATACTGGCAGAGTGGCTTGGAGAAAATCATTGGCAGCAAGTCGCAGGCTGCGTTGTTCTTTGCTGCGATGATGGGTTTCAGTGTCGGCCAAAAAATCCTGCATTTGGACGGAATTGCAGAATTGGGCAGCGACGAGTACCGGGCGCAATTGCGACATATGCTTACGACAGCGATAGCTTCGCCTGACTTCTAGTTTGCTTCTTATGCTTGCCGAAGTTTCGTCGGAGTAACCTTCAATTTGCTGTGTTAGGTCAACGGTTATGTCCTCCAAAGCGGTCCTTCAGATGTAGGTTACTTCTGGTAGCTTTGTCCGCGGTGTGAGCGATACTTGCGAACAGCAGCCAGTACATACATATGGGCTCCAAGCAGACCTTTGCCGTTTCGCAGCGTCGATCCGACGTCCGGCCGCATTCACCGGACGCTCACTGCCTATTCTGTTGAAAAACTTTTGTTGATCTAGGTCCTAACGGCTGATTCAATATCTGTATTGATATTGGAGATGGATCGCGATGATGAGACCATGTTCCCGCCGATCACGTTCTAAGGGTTATTGATGGTGTTATCGATCTGTCCAGCGTTAGGACGCATCTGATGCAGAGGCCATTTGTAAGGCTGTGACACGGCCAACGATGCGTTTCGTTGAGATTAAGACACTAGATCAACAAGCAATCCTGTCGGTGCACCGGACCAGAGATCTTGTCGTTCGACAGCGAACGCAAACCGTCAATATGCTACGGGCGCAGCTGGCAGAGTTCGGGATCGTGTTCCCGCAAGGTGTCGGTCGCGCCACAAAGTTCGCAAAGCGTATGTTTGATGGTGATGATCTGGATCTGCCAGATAACGTGACAGGTGTGATTGCAGAACTCTGCGAGCAGCTTCTATTTCTGCATGCGAAGATTTCAAGTTACAGTCTTAGGATGACGCA
Source organism: Sulfitobacter sp. (assembly GCF_036960155.1). Lineage (GTDB taxonomy): Bacteria > Pseudomonadota > Alphaproteobacteria > Rhodobacterales > Rhodobacteraceae > Sulfitobacter. Next base: position 76,558 of record NZ_JBALWB010000011.1, read on the forward strand.
GGTGACCTGACGGGAGAAGCGGGTTGCGTTACTTCAAACGGGCTGCGGGTACTGGGCCAATTACGGCATCTGCCATCGTGGCCACTGTTGGCACAGGTCAGCAATTTGGCAGCGGTCGTGACTTTGCGGTCTGGCTTGAACTGACGCCACTGAACCGTTCTAGCGGTGGGAAAGAGCGGCTAGGGCGAATATCGAACCCTCTCGGGACATTGCTATGCAATGCCCTGCCAGGCAGTGGATGGGGACAGATACATTCGAAGATTACTAGTTCTCGGCAGGATGTCCCGAATGGGCCAAATCACCAGTAACCCGGCAAGGTGGCCGCTGTTGCGATGGCGAATAACACCGCTTGTATCGTCTGGGCTGTTCTAACCCGCAACGAACCATACAAGGTTATGATTGTATGATTTAAAACGAAATACAGAGGTATCAAGACCAATGAAGTGATGGAAAAATTGTCGACCCTAGAACCAAGATACACGGTACTTTGTCCTGAACACATGTTGCTGGATATGCAGAATGGGACTTGGTTTGTGGAAAAAATCCACTGCCCGGCCGGCGATGCTTGCATCTCTGAGAGAGGGCCAGCGGTCAAGTGATCCGCTCAAACAGGCTGGACATAAGACCGCTTCTGACAAACATAAATCACATCAGAAGTGTCTTGCTAAGCAGGAGCTATCAACACAGGATAAAGCCGCCGTTCAATGCGTTGTTTGCAAAGTCTGCTTCTAGCATATGGGGGACCTCTGGGGATGTCACCGATACAGCAATGCAGCATTTTTAATGAGCTTTCGTTCTATCTACTCGGGCCAGAGAGTCGTTTGGGGATGAAATTGGGACCAAGCGAACCAGAACGCTTGATGGCTGCCGACATCTTCCCCGTCTTCGTCCACCGCTTTTATACCACCTGCATCAAGTTCAAGCCGTATGTTAGCGACAGAGATCGCCGAGCCGTTTCGCAATGCAACCAATGCTGCACTTCGCTGAAACGCGACGGGCTGACCGGATCCAGTGATCACACCAATGATGTCTTCGTGAACAGGCAATCGTGGATCGACGTTACCAACAGGAAAAATTGGGCCATTGGCATCCCTACCATTGCGAAAATCAGGATCGCGTCCCAGTGCGAGCTCTTCACGCAGTACTGTCGTTTCTGGATGCGCGGTTTTCCACGTTCCCCAATCAGTCGTTATTACGCTCGCTTGTTCAAGTTTTAAGTTCCTGTCGGCCAATTGCCCCGTCACCGCATTTCCTAGGAAGGTATCAAACACTGAATAGGTATTCAGGTCATACATCACCTTGTTTGATCGGCTCAAAAGCCCTGATGTGCGCAAAATAGGGCGGTCTACACCAATGGGCATCTGGTCTGTGAAATACGCCTGCGCAGCACCACACAAGGTACAATAAGGAATGCCAAGATCACGACCGCCAAGCGTATCGTTCACCATTTCACGGACTTCCATGATTTGTCGTGGGTAGGCGCGGAACTCTCCATTCACCTCAATACCAAACACAGTGTCATCATCGTCGAGCCACGTGGCATCCTGAGCATTTGTCACCCTCGGGTTGTCGGCTGCTGGAATGCAGTTGCAGGGCTCGTCAGTTGTATCAAATGCACGATCATCGATTAGGACACCGCCCCAAGACACCAGCCGCCAATCGACATCACCTTCTACAAAAAGCCTGTCCCATCCATCAAAAACACTGACAAAAATAGCGCGTTTAAACTGCAAATAATCTGGCGGTGCAGGGATGTCCCATGCGATCAAGTGATCAGTGATATTACCCCAATTATTGCGGGCGCTGAAGTCTTTGCCCAACAATACAGACGCCGCATTTGACAGGTCTGCGTTCACGGCACGACCAGGAACAAAACGCAGCAGATCACTGATCAGCCAGACAAGGCGCGGATCTCCGGATGCGGCAATCTCGGTCAGCGCAATCGTCTGATCACTGCCCCACGACCCATCCGATATACTTACGACAAAGGCCGTCTGCATTGATGCTCGCAAGGCGGCGGACAATGGCACATCTGGAATGGCTGGAGGCGTGCCAAACTGTTCAATCACATAGCTCGGTAAAGCGTTCGTTTGCGCCCGTAGCGTCGTGCTCCAGAGAAGTGACATCGCAACTATGACAGTGGCTGAGACAAGTCGGAGGTAAGTACTAGATGCCGTTGTCATGATGTGTCTTTCGGTTTCTCAAATTAGAAGGATTGCAGCGCCACATCAGCCATAGCGCGTGATCCTACCGTACAGCGAATCACGATTTCATCAGCGTTCGGTGATCATTGATAATAAACAACCTCTCGTGACATCGGCCACTCGCTGCATTGCAGAAAAATGGTTAAGAGGACTCATTGCCGACTTTCGCCACGATTACACACGAGATCAACGCCAAATAGGAAGGCGAGTGTCTGCTCTGCGGACAAACCCGACCTTGCCGCCAGCGAGGTCAATGACCGCTTTTCAAATGCTGCATTGGATGTGAAGCGTACCTTGGGCAAAATGCGGACATTTGCTGCGGACCGCACCAATGTCTGCAAAGCGAAGGATGCAACTAATTCAATGCCTGTAATGCGTTCATGAGTCAGGTCACGAAAAGTACAGGCCACTCAAGCAAAAAAAGCTGGGTTTAGGGCATCTGAGAATTTTTGTGTTTGCGTCAAGTTTATTGTTTTTGAATGCGATGCAATGGTCACTGACTGAGAATTAAAGCACCCATTATTAGCGTAGACGAAGATGGGGTTTCAAAAAAAATTGGAAATTCAATTTACTCACATTGACGGAAATAGGAATGTAGTATTCGGCGCACTGCTTCTTGGTGTGAAGCAGTGACGTGAAGTCGTAAACGCGTTTCCTCATGGAAGCGGTACAGAACTACATCGAAATCGCCAAATCGGCTACATGCGGACCGGAAGGGACGCGTTTGGCTAATGTCTGCGCCGCGTTTCAAAACATCAAAAATTGCGTCTCCTGACAGTTCAAAAACAGCATAACCCCCTGACATGTCCGAAATGGCGTGTTCTGCCTCATCGTCCCAGCTATCGGTAAGGTCGGGTCCGTTTACCAGCAGCACGCGATCACGCCGGAGTGCGATTACAAAGAACGGTCCGTCCGCAATGTCCGGCTATCCTTGAGGCAGCGGTGCTTGGAGTGCCGGATGAGAGATGGGGTGAAGTGGGCTGCGCCTGTGTGATTGCCAAACCCGGTCATACCTCGAACGGCTGGCCAAATACAAAATACCCAAATCAATCCGATTCATGCAGGATTTTCCGCGCACGCCCGCAGGAAAGGTGCGCAAGCACCTTCTACGCGATGCCGTTGGTTAAGCAGTTTTGGGCTGCAATCAAAAAATAGAACGCGAAAAAATGTCTCGGAGCAATAACATGTACGAGATGACGTTAACGGAGGCTTACTTTCCTTGCGCAACCGATGCAGAGATGCGGGAGACTGCGCTGAGAACGCTCTTGCACGCCGCCATCAAGCGCGCGCCAGATGCGCCAGCCCTTCAAGGCGCTGACGAAAACGGTGTCCTTGGCCGAATTTGGACGTACCAGCAGTTGCTCGACGATGCGACCCGCCCCGCTGGCGCATTGCTGACCCGTTTCAAGCCAAACGAACACGTTGCAATTTGGTTTCCAAATACTTCAGAATGGCTGATCCTTGAGTACGCCGCCGCATTTGCAGGGCTGACGCTTGTTACTGTTAATCCATCATATCAATCGCGTGAGGTGAAATTTGTTCTCGAGCAGTCCAACTTAGTCGATCTGTTTTTGACCCGAGAATATCGTGGCAACCCAATGTGGAAGATGGCGAAGGAAGTCGCATGCGGCATGTCCGAGCTTCGAGAAGTTACCGACCTTGATGATGAGGTCGCGCTGTTCCGTGGGGCAGGGGAGGCCGTAACTTTCCCTGATGTGAAACCGGATGATCCCGCACAGATTCAATACACAACGGGGACGACAGGCTTTCCCAAAGGGGCGATACTTCATCATTGCGGGATTACAAATAACGCCCGTATGATCTTTGATCGCTTGAAGGTCGCGCAGAGTGAGATCATCCTTAACTATATGCCCATGTTCCATACATCTGGGTGCGCTATACTCGCTTTGGGGGCAGTCCAGTTTGACTGTAAGATGATCGTGGCTAAACAGTTCTCGCCATCTCACATGCTGGATATTGTAGAACAGAAAAACCGAATTTGCTGCTTGGGGTGCTTACGATGCTGATCGGCCTACTTGAGGCACAAGCCATCAAGAATCGCGACCTATCCAGCATCCGAATGGTTTGTTCCGGTAGTTCTATCGTGCCGCCTGATTTTGTCCGCGAGGTCCGCACAACATTTGGTTGCGGTTTTCAGACGATCTTTGGCCAGACGGAGGTGTCTCCGGTGCTCACCCAAACCCGCGACACCGACAGCATTGAGGATCTGTGCAATACAGTTGGCTAACCGCTGCCTCAGATTGAGGTTTGTATTAGGGCTCCCTCTACGGGCAACGTGTGTGGCATAGACGAAATTGGCGAGATATGTTCGCTTGGATATAATAATATCCTCGACGCCACCGCGGCGACGGTAGATTCTGACGGTTGATTGCACACAGGCGATTTTGGAGCGATGGACGCGCGCGGATATGTTCGTGTGACTGGTCGGGTCAAGGAAATGATCATTCGCGGCGGAGAAAATCTATTACCTGCTGAAATTGAGACGACCATGTTGGAGCATCCAAGCGTTGCAGAAACAGCGATCATAGGCGTGCCAGATCCAAAATGGGGAGAGATCGTCGCGTGTTTCATCCGGCCTAAAAAGGGAGCCTTTGTGGATCCTAATGCGCTCCTCATACATTGTCGCAAGAACCTCTCTCCACAGAAGACACCAGCGCTTTGGATTGAGGTGTGCGAGTGGCCGCTGACCGGCTCAGGAAAGATCAGAAAATTTGTTCTTCTCGAGCAGTTCAAGGCAAGGAAATTCACACAAGTATGATCCTACCTTACTGAATTCAGTCCGAAATCTTGTAATCAGATGGATGCCAGCGTCTATGTGAAAGGTCAGCACAGTAAACTTAGCGCACAGGTCTCGTTGATATGCAATTGGAGGGTATGACCAGTTCCTGCCGTTCGCCCATCTACCACTGCCACCGTTTCCCGCCAGACGTGATCACACATGCGGGCTGTCGAGACCTGTGCGTTTTCGGGCCTCCACGGCACGTCCAAGCTGGTCAGTGTTCCAGTAGATAATGATTGCGGCGAGCAGATTGAGACCCGCCATCCGGTAGTGCTGTCCCTCGGCGGTTCGGTCACGGATTTCGCGCTGACGTCCAATGCGCAGAGCGTTTTTCAAGGGATGATGCTCCTCGCCTTTGTTCAGGCCAATCTGGGCGCGCCGCTGCATGTCGGCATCAAGTAACTGGTCAATGATGAAGAGCGTGCACTCGATGCGGCCTATTTCCCGAAGGGCCACAACCAATTCGTTCTGGTGGGGATAGGACGCTGACTTTCGCAAGAGCTGGCTGGGTGGCATGATGCCTGCGACTATTGTGGCCGTATTTCTTAGGATATCCAGTCAGTTCTCAATGATCGTGTTTTCTTTGATCCTGCCACCAATCAATCCCTTCAGTTCTTTCGGTGTAGATGCAGGATCGAAGACATGCAGACGTTTGGACGGCAGATCGCGAATGCGCGGGATGAACCGATAGGCCAGAAGTGAAGTCACAGCAAAAACGTGATCCGTGAAGCTGCCCGTATCCACATATTGCTCCCGGATTTTTCAACCCGTCGGGTCATTAAAAGACCCTCGAGAATATAGGGCGCTTCGCTGACTGTCGCTGGGATGTCCTGTGTTGCAAAGGGGCCAAATTGATCCGAAACATGGGTGTAAGCCTTAAGCTCGGGATCGTTGCGGTGTTTCGCATTGATGAGATTCATGGCCTAAGCTGTATGGGTTATTTCCCAACGTAACCGGCAACTACCTGTAAAAGTTTATAGGCCGTGGCGGCGTCATGCTCGACAACCGCTAGGAATTCTTCGGCACCGATCCGCAAGCTGGTCATTTCCGTTGTAGCCCGCATGTCCAAAGCTCGTGGTACATTGCGGATTAATCCGAGTTCACCAACCAAGGCACCAGGGCCTACTTCTGTGACAATGGTATCCTCTCCTATCGATTGCGGCAGGAGTAAATCCGCTTTCCCTTCAATGATAAGATAGGCACCGCTTGAGGGATCATCGTCTTTGTAAAACAGGTATTCCCCCGCCTTCGCCGTGTGCCACCGCGCGCCGAACGCAAGTAACCTCAACTGCTTGCGTTCCAACCCGTTGAACAGGTCGGCTTGTTCTAGGACGCGCATCTTCTTGGCCTGATCCGCGGTAATAGTGCCACCAGCCTCGTCTGCACCGGTGTCCGCGCCGATAAAGATACGGCCACGTCGCATCTCAACGTGCATATCAAATTGGCTCGTGTCCTCAAATGAGCTTTCGAGGCAAATTATCGTCGTATCCGGAAGTAGTGTGACCATGTTTTCATACATGGTCTGTCTGTAAGAAGACGGATGGCTACTGAAAACGGAATCGAGGATAAGAATGTCAGGTCGTTTGATGGTTGCACGACTGACGGCCAAAGGTTCAGCGATTTGGGTCGCCAAATTCCCGCCACCTAGCCGGATCGGCATGTCAAAGGTCAATCCAAGGATCAGAGCGTCTAACTCAGCTTCTCGAAGTACATTCCCAACGACGATGTTCAGTTCTTCGCCCTTGCGCCCTGCAGCCTGTGACGTTTTTCCAAACAAAGCGTTTTCCAGAACGCTTAACCCGGCGACAGGCTGATCCGGGGACAGAGACGTAAATATGTCCTTCATGCTTTCTCTAAGCGCGGGCCCATGCGTGGCGCGCATGGTTAGGACCTTTTCAGTGATTTCGATTGGAAAAGACGGCCCGATAATCTCAGCCGAGATAGAAAACGGCACGATCAACAACTGGGCCTTCTCCAGGTTCGTGAGAGCCTTGCGGCCGTTTTTCTTGTCTATGAGAGTAAGCGCTGTCTCATAGGATTTGGCCTGTAAACCCAGCCTGCGGAACAAGGGGTGATCCGCGCCATCCACCCCGAAAATCTGCCGTATCATTTCTACCATGTCAGCGGCCAGATGCATCAAATCTTCTTCAAGATTTAATTCCGTCAGCAGGTCAAGAAATTTGGTGTGTTCTGCCAATACATCCGCTGTCATCGGTTCGCGCGGCGTTGCAAAAAGCAGGTTGTCAATAACCGGGAACGCGGGGTTATAGGTTGCCTCATCAATCGTCCAGACGTCGCCGTCAAGTTTCGCTTTGGTGATCGCTTTGACCACCTCAGGGCGAACATCGACCAATGCCTTGGCAAGCACACTGTGTTGTTCTGGATCAAATCGCTGATCCAGCCCGCGGTGGAAGAAAGCGTCGGCGCTGCCCATGCCATTCACCAGCTTTAGCCACCAATCGCGCAACTCATCGGTATCTGATACCGCCGCCGCTTTCAGGTTCAGCCAATCGGAATCCAGTGTCTCAGTGCTATTCCCGGCACGTGCGCTTTCAAGGGTGATCTCGGTTTGCGCAGCGGGACTCACAGGTTTATCCCGTAATGGCATCAGCATGTTGTCTTCGAAATTGCCTGCAAACAGAACAGGGTGAGACGTTGCATGACCGATGCGCGAAGCAAGCGTAGCCTGATGCAATTCCAATAGATCGAAACCGGCAATTGTAATCTTGCCAGACGAAGGCACCAGTTCACGGGTCAGCAAGGCTGACAAGGCGCGGCGATCTTCATCGGCCTGCGCAGTGACGGCAATGCATTGGCCTGCGGGAAATGTGATAGTGATGTCATCCAGTACAACCTCACCGTCTTCATCACGTGCAGATACTCCGGATAACTCTATGTCGCCGGCAAGTGAGGGCGTTTCGACCGGATGTTGCTCAAAGAGCGCGGCATCAATCATTCCGGGCGGTGCAAACCGTTCTGTTATGGTGGACCACCTTACCGACATGTCTTGATGTTGGTTGTAGTAGGCCAGCAGTTCTTTCCAGGGAGAGCTAAGGTCTTTGTATGCGGCCAGTGCAGCAACCAAGGCCCCAATCGTAATATCGCCTTGTATGACCAGATACCCCCCAACCGCATAGAAGAAGAACGGTGTGAGTTGAGTTATGAAGTTGTTGAGAAATTTCATGAAGAATTTCTTCTGAAAAACTTCGAACCTTATAAAATAGAGCTTACCTAATCGATCCGAGAACATCGCCAAACGGTATCGCCAGCCACCGTGTGTTCGGAGGGCAATCGCTCCCTCGGCACTCGCGCCAATTTCTGCTGCCAGAGCACGTACTTGTACCACCCTGCGGATGTTCAACCGATTTACCTGCCGTTGCAGCTTTGGGATAAGCCACGCCTGAAACGGTATTAGGGCACAGGCAGCAAGACCAAAAGCGACGTCCTGAATAAACAAGAATCCTAATATTGTCAGCATTTGTCCGGCTTGCAATACGGGTTGTGCGACGGCGTCACCCATCAACCCTCCCATTGGTTCTGCCTCTGAAGTCACCATCGACACAAGCTCACCTTGGCTTGTGCGGCCAAAGTAGGCCGCAGGAAAGCGCAGGATGCGAGCAATCAAAGTATAGCGAAAACGCCGAAGCAGACGCTCGGCCAGCGCGCCTTTCATTGTGTTGATCCGCATTTTCATCAATCCGTGCAGAAGCACAGCCAATAGAAATACCCCACACAAAACGAATAGATATGTGGTTTGGGAAAGATCGACACCAAAGACGGTTACTGTGTCGGTTGCGGCCCCGATGGCGTCATTGATTATGCGTTTGGGGAGTTCTAGCGTCAGATATAGCAACGGGAACAGCGTTAGGGTCACTGCAAGCAATGTTAGTTGATCATATTTGGAGTGCTTCCAAATGAATCCAAAGAGCGATCGTTCCAACACATAAATCCGACAAATAAAAATGTAGCAAAATCAAGCGCTCTCACAGTGCAAGACCCACGCATTTAAATCAACAGACTAGCACAAACTGTCAAGGGGTTTGGTTGTGGAAATTGTTTCTCTGCCGTGCAATATATGTTTTAAAATAACAGGTTATAAGCGAATTCCGAGGGCAAAGGACTCTACCCTTTACCGAAGCTAGCAAAGCACCCATGATGACCTAGGTAACTTTTTAATCAAGGAATTTTCAAATGGACCGACTTTGGCTCCTTCTCCTCCTTTCGTTACCAGTGCTTTTCGCACTAGAGCCGCAGAGAGCGGCAGCAGAAGGCAGCCTGAGCACCCTTGCCGATGAAGGAGAGCGCCTTGCGTCACTTTTGCGAGTTGGTCGCGGGGTGATTTCCGACAATCAAGATATGATCAATGATCCGCTAATCGGTGACAAAGGGCTAGATAGTGCAGCTTTTCTAAAATCCGTCGAGGGCAAATATCAAGAGCTTCATGGTGCGATGCCGCTTGAAGCTGGCCTGACCCCCCTGCAACAACTGCTTACTGAGGCGCAGTTGGCGTCAATGGCGGAAGTGATAGATGAAAACCAGGCCCTGATTAATTCTAAAGGCATGGCCTTCAAAGGTTTTATCCCTGCTGTTTTTGCAAGGCTGGTAAATGAGCGTTTTGTAGAGAAACAAGGCGCGCTCGCGAAGGTAAAGGTCACCGCACCTCATCACCTTGTGCGCAATCGCAAGGCCCGACCAGATGCATGGGAGGCAGCGGTGCTAACCGAGAAGTTTGAGAGCCCCGATTGGACACAGGGCACTGCATTTTACGAGGAGCTCGTCACGGGCGAAGGGGCGATTTTTCGCATGCTTATCCCTGAGTACTACGGCGCTTCCTGTCTTTCCTGCCATGGAGGTCCGAAAGGGGAAGTAGATTTGACAGGGTTTCCTAAGGAAGGTGGTGCAGAGGGCGATCTTGCGGGCGCAATCAGCATTACACTTAAAAGATGAGCGACAACGCGCGCGGGGACCTGTTTGCAAGGATTTCGCGGAACAGCATTACCTTTAAAATCAGCTCCTTGTCGGCGATCCTTTTATCGACACTTGTTATCAGCACTGTCGTATTGGCATGGGACTTGCAGCAAAATCAAAAACGGATCGCACTGTCGGCTGAACGGTTTCATAATCTTGAACTCGCTGCCGAAGCAGATAGAAACTTTGGTGAAATGCGGTATTGGTGGACGGATCTATCTGTCAGCTTACTTACCCTTTCAGAACGTCGGGCGATAGTCGCGCGTGAAAAGCTTGATGGTAAACTTACTGAAATTGAAGGGTTCGCGCCCGAAGCCGCATCGCAAATCAGACACGGTGTTCAAGACTATGTCAGTGCTGCAATAGAGGCGGCTGATGCGTATACAGAAGATCAGCGGGTCATCGGCAACACGCTGTCTGCGCAGGCCCGTATCAGCAGTGATACCGTTGACAGCGCTCTAAAAGAGTTGGTGCGTGACCTTGCGATGGAGGCGGCTGACAGCGAACAGACTTCAATCAAAGCTGCGCAACGTTCGATGGTGCGGGCAATCATTGCTTGTGCCGTTATCCTGCTTGGGGGCACTTACCTCACTTGGCGTGTACTTCGCTCCATTTTGACACCCCTTAAAGGGATCAACCGGGCAATTTCTGAGCTCAATTCCGGCGCGGAGGATGTGGAATTGCCCCCAGAGGGCACTGACGAGCTGGGACGCATGTCAAGCACTGTGCGCGCGCTGCAAGAAAGCCAACGGTACCGCAGGCAGTTAGAGGCTGAAGCTGAAATTCAGCGGATGACTATCCTCACCGCAATCGAGACCATCCCCGATGGCTTCGCGCTTTTTGATGCGAACGATTGTCTCTTACTTACAAACCAACGTTATCGCAGCATGTTTTCCAACATCGCCCCGTTGCTCCAACCAGGCACCGCGTTCCAAGACATTCTCGCAGCCCAAGCCGAGGCTGATCCCGGCATTATCGGGGATTCAACGCCAGACCAGTGGACGCAAGACAGGCTGCGCAATCATAAGAAGCTAAACACCAGACGCAGCGAAGTGCGGATAAACGGTGTTTGGTTGCACGTTACCAAAAGCAAAACACCGGACGGCGGCACGGTTGCAGTATATAGTGACATCTCGGATTTGATCGAAAAACAGGCTGAACTTGAAGTCGCTCGGGAGGGCGCCGAGACCGCAAATGAAGCAAAAAGCCGGTTCCTTGCGTCTATGAGCCATGAGTTACGCACACCCTTGAACGCCATCATTGGATATAGCGAAATGCTGATCGATGATTGTCAGGATACCGGGGACACGTCCAGCATAAATGACCTTGAAAGGATCAAGAATTCCGGCCATCACCTTTTGGCGTTGATCAATGATATTCTTGATTTGTCCAAGATAGAAGCGGGCAAAATGGAAGTGTATATCGAGCGTTTTGATATTGCGCCCTTGATTGAAGATGTGGCTGCCACCATCAAACCGATTATCAGCAAGAACGCGAACACACTGCTGACGCGCATCGACACCCCCCTCATTGAAATGGAAACTGACAAGACAAAGCTGCGCCAAAATCTTTTCAATCTGCTGTCCAATGCTGCTAAGTTCACCAAATCCGGTCAGATCGAATTGATCGTGGAGGATAGCGACGACACCATTAAATTCACAATCCGGGATGACGGGATTGGCATGACCCAAGAGCAAAAAGAACGTCTGTTTGAACCATTCACACAGGCCGACAGTTCGACTACCCGAAACTATGGTGGGACCGGACTTGGCCTTGCGATTGTTAAGCAATTCACCGAGATGGTCGGAGGTTCGGTCAACGTTGAAACAGAGCCCGGCAAGGGGTCTTCGTTCACACTTAATTTCCCAAAGCACACGCGCGTAGACGGAATTGAAACAACAGCGCATGGGCCCCAAGGCTTGGGCGGATGCATTCTTGTGATCGATGACGATCCAAAAATTCGACAATCAATGGCCGAACTTCTGACTGTCGAGGGATATACGGCGATCACTGCCGCGGATGGGCATGCAGGCCTTGAACTGGCCGAAAAGCACCGCCCCGATGCTATTGTACTTGATATCATTATGCCCGGGCGGGACGGGTGGTCAGTTCTAAATGCGTTAAAAGCTGATCCCGAGCTGTGCGAAATTCCAGTGATTTTGGCCACGGTACTAGGAGATCGCGATATGGGGCTCGCCTTTGGCGCCGTGGATCACATGACCAAACCAATCAACCCCCAGCACCTGATCGACACGCTGAGTGCCTTTGCGGGCCGGTCAAATCGCGAAGCTTTAGTTGTAGATGATGATCCTGCTAGCAGGGCTCTTTTCCGGCGCATCCTCGTGCGAGAGGGCTGGGATGTGCGCGAGGCATCGGACGGTGTTCGTGCCTTAGCGCAATTAGAGATCAAAATTCCGACAATCATGGTGCTTGACCTTATGATGCCAAACCTTGATGGCTTTGAAACTCTGCGCAGCTTGCGCCAGCGCGACGAGTTCCAAGATCTACCGGTTATCATTGCCACCTCAAAAGACCTCACGCGTGAGGAAATTGATTGGTTGCAGTCAAATGCACGGGATATCGTTATAAAAGGGCAAACTGGTCGTGCAGATCTCATGGCAGCTATACGCCGCAACCTCACAAACATTGCCGACGAAGGAGGCTTTGAGTCATGACTAAAATCTTAATTGTTGAAGATAATGATATGAACCTCGACATGCTGTCGCGGCGGTTGATCCGAAAGGGTTTCGAAATTGTCACGGCGCGTGATGGTCAGGCAGGCGTAGAACAGGCTACCAACGAAATGCCTGACCTTATCTTGATGGATATGAGCTTACCGGTCTTGGACGGTTGGCAGGCGACCCGAGCGATCAAAGGTGATGCGTCCACTTCACAAATACCGGTAATCGCACTCACCGCACATGCTATGGATGCCGACCGCAAAAACGCTATGGATGCGGGGTGTGATGCATTTCACACCAAACCGATCGACCTTCCAGAGCTCCTCGATCAAATCAATAAATTGATAACGAATTGACGAAAGTGAGCGAGGCTAAACAATTAAGCCAACAGGCGCTTACAGCGAGAATAGTTCAGCGGCTCGCTGAACCTGCCGAGACGATCCTGGGATTTCAAACCTTGATCGTTGCAGCACTAAAACGCGACGGAAAAGCAGTCATCTACGATGATGCACAAACCGTTTTGCAGGCCGCTCTCTCACTAGACGCAATGATCAAAAAACTTCTGTCATCCGAGGGAAATGCAAATGCTGCGCAGCTTGATGACACAACCTTACGCCACGATCTTCGCACGCCGATCAATGCCATCTTGGGCTATTCTGAACTGATACTTGAGGAAACCGAAGGCGGGCTTGATCCAAGCATCGAAGCTGACATTTGCATGGTTGTAAGCGAGTGCGGACGCGTATTGGAGCAGCTTGACGGTTTGGTGGAGTACTCCCGAGGAGATTTGGAGGGGTTGGAAGGCGGGAAGTCCGATGCCGATATCGCGGAGGCACTCGCACAATCGCTGTCCCACACGTCCGTCGGCCCAGACAGCACGGCAGGCCGAGTTTTGGTGATCGACGATATCGAAGCCAACCGAGAATTGATGCGCCGCAATCTGACAAATAGGGGGCATATCGTAACAACGGCAAGCTCCGCCCGCGAAGCGCTCGATCTATTGCTGACAAACAATTTCGAAGTAGCGTTGGTTGATATTCTGATGCCTGACATGAACGGAATTGACCTTCTTGAGCGCCTGAAGGGAACCCCAAGCTGGCGCGATATGGCGGTTGTTATGGTGACCGGGCTCAAAGATATCCGTGCCGTTGTAAAATGCATAACTGCAGGCGCAGAAGATTACTTACAGAAACCAGTAGATCCGATCCTTCTTTTTGCTCGGGTCGAGAGCTGTCTTGAGCGCGTGCGCTGGCGTGTACGAGAACGCGAATTTCTCACCCAAATTGAGTTTGAGAAAGCGCGCGCTGACGGGCTGCTTTTGTCGATGTTGCCAGAGATGGTCATCAAGCGTCTTGCGGCAGGCGAAAAGGTAATTGCGGACAGGTTTGACAATGCAACGATCATCTTTGCAGATATCGTCGATTTCACACCAATGGTCGCACGCACAGACCCGAATGCCCTAGTCAGTCTCTTGCATGAATTGTTCTCTGCTTTTGACAAATTGGCAGATCAGTTTGGGATCGAAAAAATCAAAACCCTGGGGGACGCATACATGGCAGTTGCAGGTGTGCCAGAACCGCAGAGCGATCACGCTGATCGGGCGTTAGAATTTGCACGTGGAATGATCAAGGTAATGTCAGACGGTTTTGGCTCGGGCGTACCGCTCAAGATCCGGGTCGGTTTGAATTCAGGACCAGTCATCGGTGGACTGATTGGACAAAAACGATTTGTCTATGATGTGTGGGGCGAAACCGTAAATCTGGCCAGTCGGTTGGAAAGTTCTGGCGACCCAAGCCGTATTCAGGTTTCGCATGCAACGATGAATGCACTGGCTTGCCGGCCTGTCAGCGCGGTTCCAAAATCCAGCCTTATAAAGGGCGTCGGAAGGATAGAAACCTTTCTTCTGGATTGAACAACAGGCTGGCCGCGTATTCCAATCAGGGTGATCCGGATTTTCTCTCTAAGACGCGTCTTTTTAGCCAGATGCGCCAACTTATAAGTGCAAGCGGCTGTGTCGCAAACTTTGCCGTGACGCGAGATTGGGGTTGCGGCTGAACGAGACGATTTGAAGGCCTGCATAGGGCGGGGAACCCTCTTTATGAAGCGGTGATCCTGCTCAATTATGTTATAGCGACACTACAGTGTAAAAATTCTTGTAAGCAGCCAAGTGAAACAATCTCGGTCATTCACTTCCATTTGTTGCTCACTGCTGAACAATCAGCATTAATAAAACGAATCTCACGCATAAGTTCCTTGATCGAAATCTACTTTCGCCCAAAAGTTACCCTTTATTTATTTAAAATATTACTTCGGAATGTTGCGAGGGATTTTTATAAGTGTTTGGTCTAGCTTTTCAAGCGAAGCGTATTCGCGCGAGCTTAGGGCTTTTAGTAGCGGCTCTTGGAGGTTTTGCATTAAGTGCGGAGCCTGCGTGGGCAGTTGGGCTAAATGCACCATTTGAAAACATCAAATATACCGCCAATGACAACCTCCGCGATTTTGTTGGGACACATTTGGGAGACCCCGATCTCTGGCCCTATGTGCTAGAACTAAACCAAATTGAAAGCCCCGCCGATTTGACACCAGGGTTGGTCCTAGATCTTCCTGTGAAACAGGTACAAGCTGCCGATGCTGCGTTGCGCAAGGCTCTGGACGCGATTCAAACGGCCACCTCTGAAGGGGCGCAATTGTTTGCTCCTCAAGAAATCGGGGATGCGATTTCCAACCATGACGCTGCATTGGAATATCGCGAGATCACCCAATGGCACAAAGTGGTCGATTTGTCAGATCTAGCCACGGTTTTGGCCAAAGAAGCACTCGATATTGCGTTGGCACAGCGTGACCGTGCCGCGGAGGCGATTGTATCCGACGTTCAAGGAGCCGTCGAAGGGCGTACACCTTCTGCCCCCCGCTGGTCTGACCGCGTTCGTGAGGATATTCTGGTGGAATTCGAGCGCCTGCGCACCCTGTCCAACAGCACAACACAAGTCACCTTTCGTGACCTGTCGCGTTTGCGGCTGAATGCCAACTCAAACGCGACCATCCAGCGTATGCGCTCGGACCCGTTGACCGGCAATGAAGTGACGAAGGTCAGCCTTGTGAATGGCGACTTTTACGCACTGCTGAACCAGCTTTCGGACAAGTCAGCGTTTGAGATTGATGTCCCCGGGGTTACAACGACAACCCAATCCACTAATTTCTGGGTCAGCAATGAACGTGGGAATGCTAAGTTTGTAAATTACGACGCGGCCAACCTTCGTGTTCAAAGCGGCACGTCAGATATCAATTTAAGCGAAAACGAAGGTGTGGTTCTTAGCAATAGCGGAACACAAGTCGCCGAGGTATTTCAAAGCGCCGAATTGAACGCCCCCGCATCAAACGCAATCCTTTACTCTGGCATCGTCGATTTACGCTGGGATGCCTATGACAGCGCAGCAGGCTATTGGCTCGAAGTAGCGAGTGATCCAGGTTTTAACCAAATGGTAGTAAGCGAGTGGGGCATCGAAGAATTGCACTTTGAAACGCCTGAATTGTCTGCAGGACGGTATCAGTGGCGCGTGGCCGCGCTGGATCAATTGGGCCTACCGGGGCAATGGAGCAAAACACGCGACTTCACTATCCGAAATGATAAGACTCCGCCCTTTTTGACTGTGTTGTCCCCTGGTGACGGCACTCTGTCAGAAGAAGAAATAGTCGAGGTGTTTGGCGCATCAGAACCAGATGCGACAGTCTTGCTGAACGGAAAGCCCTTACCCGTTGGGAGTGACGGCAGTTTTATGATCAATGTGACCTTACAGTTGGGCGACAATCTACTTGCTATACAAGCCACCGACCTTGCGGGGAATGTCAGCGACATAAACCAAAATGTCACTTACCGCGCCCAAACAAGTGTCACCATTTTGATCGATGACCTCCTACCACGTGCTGGCGATGCGTTGGCCACCCGCAGTGAAGCCTTGGTGGTACGTGCCCAAACAAATGCGCAACCCGGTGCCGCAGTTGCTATCCGCAGTGGAACGGGTGAAATCATTGTGCAAACCCAAGTGAATACTGATGGTTCAATAGGGTTTGGACTGCCCGTTACTGCGCAGGAGGCACAGTTTAGCATCGAAATCCTGTCACCAACTGGCTCCATTGAAGGTACTCAAAGCTTCACCGCGATCCGCGATCAGATACCTCCACAGATAACCTTGGATCTTCCGCCCCCTAAGGCCACTGACGATCCGTTATTACAGCTGGCAGGAAGTGCGGATGACGCACTTTCCTTAACCCTGAACGGTACCACGATTGACGTTATCGATGGACGTTTCAATACGGACATCACCCTGAACGAAGATGTGAACACAATGAATTTGCAAGCCACGGATTCCGTGGGCAATCGCACGACGCTTAACCTTCATACCGTTTACGATATCACGCCACCTGACATTATCAGCGCCCGCGCGACGCGCCCACAAGGGAAGGCCGGCACAATCGAGATTGTAGCACAGGCAACCGATGCCAGTGGTTTGCGTAAATCCGCCCCCTTCTTGATTGAGGTCGGCGGACAAGAGCGCGACGGTTTTTTATTATGCGAGACACCATCCGGCGTCTGTCGGGCGACTTTGCCCGCAGAACCTGGGACCTTACGGCTCATTGAAGTCGCAATTGAAGATTACGCGGGAAACACGGCCTATAAATAGCCCCTTGGTGCCGGCCCATTTCTAACATTGGCACCAAGACGAAGGAGACGACATGACCTGGATGACACGCCACAGCTTAATAGCAGCCCTTGGGCTTGCTGCGTTGACGAGCAACGCACATGCGCAATCACAAGCTGCTGAAACTGGAGCACTTTTGGTGGTGTACGGTGTGGATGCCCCGTCAAGGGAAGGCGATGTCGATCACCGCGAGCAGATCCTGTTTTCTGTTCCTGCCAACACTGCTGGTCGCATTTATGTTCGCGTTTTTGATCCTGAAATCAATGGTCGTGACGATTTTACCTATGGCGGCCCACGCGATTCAGTCACCACTTTTCGCGTGATGGGTGGCGAAGGCGCATTCACTGGTGCGACACGTCCAAAAATGCAATCTGATCGTGACCGGGCGACCGCGACAACATTGGTAACCGATCCTGGAACCACGTTATTCTCTCGGGATTTTGACAATGACGAAACCACCAATGGACGGTGGGTGACGCTAGGTGCAGTGCGTGCACGCAACGGTGAGGTAATTGACGGGCGCGCATATTTCCGCCTCGACGTGGACGGCACCAAAGGCAACGACGGAAACGGATTTTCTGTTGGTGTCAGCATGGTACGTGACCGTGCGCGTGCACCGGATGGATTGTCTATGTTTGCCTATCAACCAACTCTGCGCTGGAACGAAGGCACATCGGCCACCCGAACCGCATTGTTGGGCGCACCCCAAGGTCCCTTTACCATTCAAAATTTTGACGGTGCCAATGCCGAATTGGATATCGTTACTGACTATGCCGATTTTCCGGTTAAAGCCTCAGGTCAGGATTATTGGAGCGTCGATACGATTGCGGCAGACGGGTCGAACCTCGCACTCAGCCTTAAGTCGGGTTTTGAGACACCCAATGACGTGAGTATTTCAGTGTTCGATGGTGCGGGCGATCCGGTTGCATTGCAAATGCCTCCAGTCAGCGCGCTTGATCCGGCCCGCCCAACTGCGGTGGGCGCGGCGCGGCCACTTGCGGATTGCCGCGCTGTTGCCTTTGACGGGAATGCCTCGACTGGCCGCGCGCCGCTTGGCTACATTTGGGATTTTGGCGACGGATCGAACGTTGATCAATCTGTGATCGCGCATCGCTATGCTGAGCCGGGCCGCTATGTTGCGACCTTGCGCGTCCTGGAAGACGGAACACGCCCTGGCCGTGGTGCAAGTGTCGAAGTGCCGGTACATGTCCGGTCTGGCCCACAGGCTAAACCGGGTGACGCGATCGTAGTCGCTCCCGGTCAATCTGTCGACTTTGACGGCACCGGCTCTGAACCCTCAGACAGCCCCATCAGCAGGTACCAATGGTCCTTTGGCGATGGGACAACTGCAAGCGGCGCGACGACACAAAAGGCGTACGAGAAATCGGGCCTTTATCGCGCAAACCTACGTGTCGAAGACGACAGTGCACATCCCTGCTACTTTGGCGTTGCCACCCGCGATGTGACGGTCAACTTTTCACCCGTGGCCGAAGCAGGCACTGATCAAACTGCCGAAACCGGACAAGTCCTTGGTTTCGACGGGACTGCCAGCTATGATATTGACGGCAAAATTGGCACATACAGCTGGGCCATGGCCGATGGCACTGTGCTGGAAGGCCGAAATATTACGCACGCGTTTGCCGAACCCGGCAGCTATACCGTAACCCTTAGCGTGATCGACGAGAGCGGTGTGGCCAACGACACAGCCACGGACCAGCTGATTGTTGAGGTGAACGCCCCGCCAGCGCCGGCCTTTTCAATCCCCGAGCGGCCAGTCTCTGTTTCAGAGGCGGCAGAGCTGAATGCCAGTGCTTCGGTCGACGTCGATGGTGAAATTATAAGCTATCTTTGGGAGTTCGGCGATGGTGCGATGGGCGATGGTAAGATCGTGAATTATGCATGGACCTCGCCGGGTGTTTATAACGTTGTTTTGACCGTGACGGACAACAGCGGCACCGCTTCTGCCACACAAAAGTTTGAACAGGAAATTTTCATTGATGCCGCCCCAACTGCGGTTGCTGGCCCTGCACAATTTGTCACCACCAGCGAAGTGCAGTTTGACGGCACCGGGTCAACCGACCCTGAAAGTGATATCACCTCATATGCTTGGGATTTTGGCGACGGCACCATAGGCACTGGACCAAAACCGGTTCATGCCTATGTTCGCCCCGGAAATTATGAAGTGTCATTGGTTGTTACCGACGCAAGTGGCGCGCCTTTGAACACGGACCGAGACACCGTTGCAATAACCGTCAACGCCAGCCCGATTGCAGATGCAGGTCCAACTCAAATTGTAGCACCTAACGAAGAATTCACTCTTTCAGGCCGAGCCTCGCTCGACCCTGATGGATCAATTTCTGAATATCTGTGGACAATGCCGGACGGCAAGACAAAAGCAGCAGAACGTATTGCCGTTTCATTGCGCAGTCCCGGGTTGTATCGTTTTGGCTTGACCGTTTCTGATGATTTTAGGGGCGGTGCAGCACGTGATACGGATGAAGCCCTTATCCGCGTAAATAGTGCACCCATCGCCGAAGCGGGCGCCGATCTTCTTGTTGCACCGGGTGATCCTGTGCGCCTTGATGCGGGCCTGTCTTTTGACCGAGACGGTGAAATTACCCGCTACTCTTGGGAGTTTAGTGATGGCGCGGCACCGGAAGAAACGGCTGTCGTTGAACGAACCTATGACGCAGCAGGTGTTTGGAGCGCCCAGTTGGTTGTAACGGATGACAGTGGGGTTTTGAACTCCACGGCAACTGACGGCTTGACCATCCGCGTCAACCACGCCCCTGAGGCAAAAGCCGGCGCGGATATCCAAACCGAAGAACTGCAAATCAGTGTTGATGGCACAGCATCACAAGATGCGGATGGCGATCAATTGATTTATTCTTGGAATTTTGGAGACGGGAGTTCACCCGTCATGGGAGCGCAAGCAACACATGTGTACGCGCGGTCGGGTATCTATCCCGTGACACTGACCGTGCAAGACGGCACCGGCCTTAGCAATGCAAAGGCGGTCGACACGACCAAGGTTACCATAAAGACGCGGCCAATTGCCGTGGCTGGAGCCAACCGTGATGTCTGTTCTGGCGAGGCGATCCTGTTTGACGCCTCAGACAGCACCGATCCTGATGGGGGCTTGTTGCTGTACAGTTGGGACTTTGGCGACGGCGAAGCCTCGGACCTTGTGAACCCGACCAAGACCTATGAACAGCCCGGTGCCTATCCGGTCACATTGAAGGTCCGTAACGGTACTGGAACCGAATGGGGCAGTGATATTACACGTATCGCTGCATTGATCCGCGAAGGGCCTATCGCAAGTGCAGGCGCTGATATGACCGTGTGTACCAACCAAGCGGTCCGGTTTGATGGCTCTGGATCAACAGATGCTGACGGTGCGGTAAATGCCTTCAGCTGGGTTTTTGGTGATGGCGGAACAGCCAGCGGCGAACACCCGGAATATAGCTTCAAAAAACCTGGCAACTATGCAGTCAACTTAACCATCAGTGGTGAAGCTCTTGGAAACTGTTCACCTTTGGACACGGACACAGTGAACGTCGAAGTTGTTGCTGCACCTGCTCAAGAGATTGTTGGATCGGATCGCGCAGCGGCTGGCATGTCGGCTGATTACGCGGTCGCGTTGGGTGATTTGGGCGGTGCATCTGTAATCAATCAAATATGGTCGTTCAGTGATGGTGGCAGTGCCTCGGGCTCAGAAGTGAGCCATGTATTTGAAAACCCCGGAATCTATTTTGTAACTGTTGTGACCGATTTGGCAGGCGGCAACGCTGGATGCAGCACAATCGAGACAAACCGCAAGGTGGTCGTCAATGCTGCTCCATTGGCTGAGATTGAAGCCCCACAAATCATAGCCGCAGGCCAAGCGATTTTGTTTGCTGCGGATGGATCGAGCGACACTGACGGCGCGATAGTCGATTTTGCATGGGACTTTGGCGATGGTACAGCGGGTCATGGGCTGCAAGCTGCACATAGTTACGAAAAAGCGGGTGAGTACACCGTTGCCTTGACCATCAAAGACGATGCCAACGTTGGCAATTCTGTCGTCACAACGACCTCTTTGATCACGGTCAATCCTGCCCCTGTGGCTGGGTTAACAGTACCGCAATGGGTCTGTCCCGCGACAGAAATGCCATGGGAAGTGGTTGCGCCCAACGGCACTGCAATCACTTGGAACTTTGGTGACGGGGCTGCAAAGGCAGGAAGTTCTGTCACCCATACGTTCCAAACGCCAGGGTTGTACCCAATCACAATCGCCTTGGATGATGGCAAAGGGCTTGCTAATTCCCAGCGCCAAGAGTCCCGCTATGTGCGCGTGAACCAAAGCCCAAACGCGTTTGCAGGTCCTGACCAAGTGATCTGCCCAGGTGACACAACTGTCTTTGACGCAGGCGCATCTGGCGACTTGGATGGTGAGATCACTGCTTTTGACTGGGTATTCAGCGACGGGGTAACCTTGTCTGGACCCCGCGTTGAACGCAGCTTTGACCAAAGTGGACCAATCACGGTCGAGTTGCGTGTGCACGACAACAGCGAGTTGAGCTGTGGCATTGTATCTGACACCGCTCAAATTTTAGTCAACCACACTCCGGTTATAGACGCAGGGCCAGACCTGAGCTCCAAGATTGGCGGAGCCCATGACGTCGTTGACTTTGATGGCACAAACGCAAGTGACGCTGATGGCCATGGATTAGAGATCACTTGGGATTACGGTGATGGCACTACAGGTACAGGCAGCGTCGCGCAGCACAGATACACCACAGCGGGCACCTATACAGTTGTGGCCACAGCACGCGACACAACAGGGCTACAATGCGGTGTCGGACAAGATCAGGCAAATATTTCGGCGATGGCACGACCATAGCAGCGCTTTTCAATCGACCAAACCATCATCGGTGCATAGAGTCCGACCATAGATTTTCCTATCTGAACGGGTCACAGCCTGCCATGCGATTTCCTTTGCGCGTCAAATTCTTCTTGTTTGCCACCCTGCTTGCTGTGGCTCCATTGGCGATCGTTGGCCAAAACTTGACCACGTTGACCCGCGACGAACTTAAAAGCGCGGCCAACGAAGACCTAACAACAGTCGCCTCGCAACTGCGAACCGAGTTCGACAACCGCTTTCAGGGACGCTGGATGTCGCCGTTACAAGTCATCCGCAACGGGATTGACAGCGATGAGTTAGACGTTCCGCAGAAGGTATCCTTGTTGACACTTGGATTGCAGGAATTGCCTGAAGTGGTTGCATTGCAATTGGCCATCTCTGGATCAAAGCTGCCTATACTTGCGACGGATCAAGCGTTTTCCAACACGCTCGCTGCCGCTGGGTTGGACCCAATCAAAACGCTAACCACGTCGGCGGAGGTGCTCAATTTTATGCATGATAATGGTGCCTTCGGCGTTCCAATCGTGCACCAACAACCCGAGACTGGCACATGGATCGCTACAATTGCATTGCCCTTAAACACCAAGATCGCGGGGCGTGAGGTAACATTAGCCGCCAAAATCAAGCTCGACGCGCTTTCAGACCTGATCAACAACCATCCCTTTGCAAAACGTGGAGAGATCACTGTTATTGACCAGAATGGCGTCACCGCTTTGCAGCAACAACAACAGGTCCTGCGAGATCGTCAAATCGTCCAAAGTGCCCAACCATTAATTTTGGCAGAGGCACGTGCCAATACCTTGTTGTCCTATGTCCGATCAGACGGGGAAAAGATGCTGGGCGCTTATACGTTCCCTGATAATTTCCCTTTTGCTATTGTGACTGAGCTGAGCGAGGTAAAAGCCTACGCTGTTGTCAATGCAATCACGCGCCAAATTCTGATCGTCGGTCTGATTGGTTTTGGCCTTGCAAGCGCTGGTGCCCTATTGTTTGCCCGTCGTTTGTCCCGTCCAATCCTTGAAATCGGACAGGTGGCCGAAAAAGTAGGTGCTGGTGATTTTGGCGCCCGTGTAACCACGGTTAAATCCAAAGATGAAATTGGCGATTTGTCCCAACGTATCAACCAGATGATCAGTCATTTAGGCGAACGAATGGAGCTGATGAAGTTTGTCAGCCACGGAACAATGTCCGCGATTCAAAGTGCATCTGACGGCATGTCGCGTGGCGGCGAAAGACGGCGGGTATCGGTCATATTTACGGATATTCGCGGGTATACCGAATTTTCGGAACGTGTCGCACCAGAGGTTGTGATTGAGGCATTGAACCAATATTTCGACGTCCAAACCAACATCGTGAACAAGCACAAAGGTGACGTTGACAAGTTCATCGGCGACGCGTTGGTTGCCGTCTTTGAAGGGGATGGCATGGAAGAACGCGCCGTTCTTTGTGCTGTCGAGATCAGTCAAGCCATGGCTGGACTGCTAGAGAAATACCCGGAATACAACCTGCATGTCGGGACTGGAATTGCGTCTGGCGAGGTCGTCGTTGGTGCCATGGGTGCGCGCGACCGCATGGATTTCACTGTTCTGGGGTCTACCGTAAACCTGTCCGCGCGGTTGTGTTCGAAAGCCGACCCCGGTCAAGTCCTATTGGACCAAGCAACCTATAATGCGAGCAAACAGCTAAGCGTCGTAAATTTCGAAGCCCTCGCTGCTATCTCACTAAAGGGATACACTGATCTTGTGCCAAATTTCTCTGCCAGTCCTAAAGGTTCTGTCGCAAAGTCTCGTACTGCATAAATGTGTGTAGGCGCTGGACACATTTATCCTGCAGGGCGGCGAACTGCTCGAAGGGTGAGAGCCCTATTTGGCCTAGCTGTCCCTTGCGGATCATGTGTGCGGCTTCGATCTCAGCCAGCGTTGCAGCCGCAGAATGAAAAGCTTTGAAGCCGAGCAATGGCCGCGTAATCCGCTTGATGAAGCGATGATCCTGCTCGACGATATTGTTGTGGTATTTGGATTGAACGATGTTGATTATCCGACTAGTTCCCGTGGATTTGAGGATGACGTTTAGATTTTGCAGACCAGTTAAATTGGCACCGCTCTTTTCGATGGCAATTCGGTCTGGGACACCGTTGGTGCCAACGGCGCGCTTGAAGAACCTTCGTGCGGCGGCGGTATCGCGACGCTCTGTCAGCATGAAATCAAGGGTTTGCCCGTCCCGATCTACAGCACGGTACAGATAGGTCCACTTGCCGCGAACCTTGATGTATGTCTCGTCCATCCGCCAAGAGGCGGCTGTCAGTTTCTTTCTGACCGGCGCACTTGCCGCGATCAACGGCGAGAATTTCACCACCCAGCGGTTCAACGTGGCATGATCGATTTCGACGCCGCGTTCGGCCATGATCTCCTCAAGATTCCTATCCGAGACACCGTAGCGGACATGGAAAAACACAGCGTAAAGGATCACGCACCTCGGGAAATGGTTCCCTTTGAAATCAATCGTCACGGTTGACCGCTCGCTTTCAAACTCAAAAAACAACGCTTACCACTCGCGAGCCGGTCCAACCAACCGCGCAAACTTTGCGACAAAACCGGAAATCGCGTCCGGTTTCAAAGACTTCGGCGTCTTCTATAAAGTGGACCTTTGTTAAGAGATTTGACAGCACAGAAGATTGCATCAAGCATCTGGAAACAAAGGGCCATATTTCCATAGCGACATCACCACACGTTAAAGGAAAGGCCAATTCCTATCTGCATGAGGCAGACTACACCGAATATGCGAAGCTTGCTGTTTGGTTTGGTAACGAAAACCGTGGGATCACTGATCTTGCAGTTGAGTGTCGCGAAATGTGCATTGCAATTCCGATGTTCGGCATGGTCGAAAGTATGAATCTTGGAACCAGTTCAGGGATAGTCCTATACGAAATCACAAAGCAGCGCCGAATGTATCAGAGCGAGTATCTTCGCAGTAGGCGGCGAGGGAAGCGATTGGACCCAATACCAACCGAAATGCTTCGCGAAGATGGATCAATTTAGCAGTCAACCGGTAGAAATGCTCAAGCAGCGCCCCCCCCCTGTAAAGGTCGGCTTTGTCCGCAGTGTAGGAGTTGGTGCAGGGTGCAGCGAATGGCTGGAACCCGTTAGGTATTGGGGCCAACACAGTGTTGGCGACGCAGAAATCAGGGCTCAGAACAGGTCAAATTTTTGTGAGTGATACCAGAACTGCGAATTTTGAACTGGGTTGAGTTTGGGGTTTCATGCGGTTTGATCCAAGACATTTTCTTTGAAGGCCTCAGCAGGCGTTTTCCAACCTAAACATTTGCGAGGCGTAGCGTTCAGGAGAGCACAGATTACTTCCAAATGGTCGGGTGTGATTTTGGAGGCATCAAGATCGCGCGGGAGCCAACGCCGGGCCTGTCGGTTGGTGTTTTCTTGGGTCCCTTTTTGCCACGGAGCGGAAGGATCACAAAACCACGTTTGCGTACCAACTTCGGCTTGCAGATGTGGCCAATCCATAAACTCGCAACCGCGATCAAAGGTGACAGACTTGCGTGCTGTGATTGGCAAGGTACGCATGACGTTCGCAAGCTTTCCCATGACACGCGCGATTGTTTTGTTTGCGTTCACCAGCAAGACTGTAAAGCGGCTGACCCGTTCAACCAAGGATGTCACGTTTGCTTTGCCAAGCTTCTGTCGAAACAGCATTAAATCTGGCTCCCAATGACCAAACTGGACCCGATCCCCTATGTTTTCGGGGCGGTTTGAGATGCGTAGGTCGGAATGGATTTTGGGGTTCTTTGGTGCTCGCCCTTTGCGCGGGCGACGCTTGCGACGATGCTCTGGCAGGTACCGCCAGAGGTCTTCCTTCATGCCCTCGGGCGAATAAACGAACCGATAAATCGCCTCTTAGCATACCCGAACCGGTGCCTTTTCATCGAAGCCACGACGCCAAAATACCCGACAACTTTAGGCATCTCCGCATCTTTGAAATGAGTGCGTCGAAGTTCTTGGAAAATGGTCGATCTGTTGCGCCCAAGACGTTCCGCGATCACATCAACGCTCACTTTAGCAGCGCGCCATGTCTCGGTTTTGCGTCTTTCTTCCAGGCTCAGCTGCTTGTAGCATCTTTTCATGGTATTTCATTTTGCGTGCCAACAGTCTGTTATCACTCAAAAATCGCAAGTCAGGGTAACGCACACCGATCGAAGGGCTGCTGGGCGGAACGGGGCATGACCTGTTGGTCGGCAGCGCAGTTGGCAACGTCATTGATGGTGGCGCCGGTGACGACGAAATCTACGGCATTGGCGGCGGCGACATTCTGCGCGGTGGGGCGGACCAGATATTTGGCTTTGACGGGCAGGATGACCTGATCGGCATGCAGGGAAATGACACACTTGTGGGCGGCCAAGGCAGTGATGAACTGACGGGGGGCGGCGGCAGTGATCGCTTTGTGTTCAACCTGGCAAGCGAAAGCACATTTACGCTGCGCGATACGATCAAGGACTTTGGCGTCGGTGGCGCTGACGTTGTCGATCTGAGCGCAATTGACGCCAATACTGGTGTGAGCGGAAACCAAATCTTCAATTTTGTCGGATCATCCGCCTTTGCAAATGCAGGGGATTTACGGTTTGTGACCAACGGCATCGATGGCTATATTCTGGGGGATGTGGACGGCAATGGCGCCACTGATCTGAACATCCTGCTTCTTGGTGTAACGTCAATGAGTGCCAGTGATTTTGACCTCTAACTTGATTTTTTGGACGAATCTGATGATGGGATTCATGTTGTTAATCGAGCGTTGTCGCTGGCAGTCATGAAGCGCAAGACATCGGCGCCCTAAAGCGATGAGGTTCGCGGTCGATCCCTTGGTCAGAGCACATGCCTGCATGTGTGAGATGTTTGTTTGACGCTGCTAGTGCGTGGGATGCGACGCAGTTTGGCGACGGGACCGCTAACAAGCGTATAGTATACTGCGCCGATACAAGCCAGTTTGACTGCTGCATGGCAGGCATTGCAAAATGATGCCCTGCAAAGGGACCAAGTGCTGTTTGGTTTGCCCATAAAATAGTGGACTGAGTTTGTCGAAGGCTTGCATAAATTGATTGGGTTGGACTGGGCTGACGGTCTCATAAATTCGGGGCGATGTTGACGGCCGCGGCGGCGAGCTGATCTGAATCGATGACATTCGCTTATGCGTTCCATTGAGAGTTTGGCAATACGTTGCTCAATCCTGAAGATCTCGTTCTGCCTTGTCTCGGTACAACACTTGAGGATATCTACAAATCGGCTGAATGGGAAAGCCAGGGACCACGTTTGCCTGCCGTCAACGGTGTCGGACAGTGGCCCAGTACAACCACTATCTGGTACAGTGCAACGCTCGATGCAACCCACATCCCCGTGACAGCTCTTGCCGTGTTCCTGTCGAGGTTTTGCACGTGGCGATTGGCTTGGTTTATATCTTTATGGAGTTGTTGAGGCTCGAACAGCAAGCCAAATTATGATTTTTGCCGATCCCTATGGGCTGTTGGACAACATGAATGCTATGGATTTGAGAGCAAAATGTCAGGTTGATTGGATGAAAATGCTGTCTACGGGCCATGATACGATGCGGCGTTTGCTTAGGTAGGGAGTTCTTTCAGAGGGTGTTTTGATTGCATTCGAGGAATCCCTGGGGCGTAAAAGTTTCCGTGCAAAATGAGACGGAATCGGAGTGTTCAAGCGGTTACGTAAAAGTCTCTGAATCGCGCAATAGATAGAGGCCATTCTCGTTTGGCACTCTCAAGATTAGAACAATTGAATAGATTAAAACCTGAATGGAGTTCTCTGAAGATAAAAAGAGAAGTGCTTAAAGTGGAAGCGATGCAGAGGCCAGCTTACAGGAATGAACCCACCGAACTATCAGGTCTGCGGATTGAGTAACTACGGACACAGTTTTAGAAATTCAGCACGGTTTGGTGCTTCTTCTACATCGTGCGTTTCAAGGTTGGCGTGGCAAAATGAATGTACCCTATTTTTGGGCGATAGAATGGCTGGCACCATTTAGGGTGGAATCGCGGGCAGTGTAGCCTATGTCTAGTATCATAGCGGCGATACGCGCGCGGCTACCCGATGGAGCAAGTCCGACAAAGGGGTGGTTGTTACCCCCCCCAACAGGTGCATACAGGTCAGTAAGTCTCAATTCGAAATGCACCCTAAGCGACACAATTAAACCATAGACGATCTCCGTTATCGAAAGGCAGGCACGCATTGGGTTAGAAATGACCGCCTAGGGTACCCATTCAATGCAACGGATTAAGGTCACTCAGATTCACAAAGAAATAGGCAGCCTGCGTGCCGTTCATCTGCTGATTGGATATACGAAAATTGACAGTACTGTTCGTTATCTGAGCGTTGAGTTTGAAGATGCGCTGGCAATTTCGGGCGCGATTGAAATCCAGCTGTTTTAGCCGTTCGAAACGGACGGACCTTTGCAACCCTCTAAAACCAAAAGGGCGCCGAATTGCAGCTATGTTAAAGCGGTCGTTTACGCTCATCGCAGCACGCCGCCCTTAAATTCAAAGTGTCGTGCTCTAATATTTTGGATCAAGGCCTGTAGTTAGAACAGAAAAGCGCTACAGATAATCTAGAATGAGCACTTCTGCTTGATTGGTGTCGAAAATGAATAGATTTTGAAGCGAGCTCCCACAGAGTTACGAGTCGATTTTGTCAAAGGGCCTGTGGCGCACCGCCTCCGGTTTGGCGGGGGGCGTGGGCAAGACCTGGCAAAAGCAATGGGGTTGCGTGCAGGTAAAACACCTATGATTGTCGATGCGACTGCAGGCCTGGGCCGAGACTCATTTCTGTTAGCATCGCTTGGCGCACAAGTCATAATGATAGAAAGATCGAGCAAAATGCATTCACTCTTAGACGAAGGCATGAAACGCGCTGCGACAGAAGGCGGCCAGTTGCGCGAAATTATTGGCCGCATGACCCTCATGAAGGGAGACGCTAAAGACTTGATCCCTGAGCTGTCAAGCGAGGCAATTTTGATTGATCCGATGCATCCGCCACGTAAAAATTCAGCGTTGGTGCGCCTAGATTTACGTCAAGTTCGCGATATCGTCGGCACCGACGATGACGCCGCAGACTTAGTGAGGCTGGCACTCATTCATGCTCGTAGCCGCGTGGTTTTAAAATGGCCTGCTAAGGCTGATCCCATTGCAGGGATTAGGCCATGCACGCACCAAATCCGAGGAAAAACAACGCGGTATGACGTCTTTATGACCGTGTGAGTATTTCGGCATTTTAGCACTCAATCTTGTGAGTTCAGCCTATTGATGCCGCCTACCTGACATACTGTCTCTGCGGCTCAGCTTACCAAACCGTGCCATTGGTCGACGTCGCAGCAATAGAGATATTATGATAACTTGAGCTGTCCATTTGAAAAATGGCTGGTTGGTAGATGCAGCCCCCGCTGCCATTAGACAAAGCGGGATCTGTTTTTAGCATCAAAGAATGAGTTAGATCACCCTTCACGTTCCAATTTTTTGCGTGCCAATTTACGGGCACGACGGATGGCTTCAGCTTTGTTGCGCGCTTTTTTCTCGGACGGTTTCTCGAAATGTTGCTTGAGTTTCATTTCACGGAAAACGCCTTCGCGCTGGAGCTTTTTCTTTAGAGCCCGGAGGGCCTGATCGACATTATTGTCGCGAACACTGACCTGCATGTGGTTTACAGTACCTTTCTGATTTGTAGCTGCAAACAATTGCAGGCATTGGCCGAATAGCAATCGTATCCCAGATTGTACAGCAAAACAGTAGCAAGTTGTGCTGTAGTTTATCAGTATACGCGTGAAATTTGCCAGAAAAGCTAAGTGGGCAAAGTGGCTGACCGCTCGTTTCTTGCGGTTTGAGCAATTTGGCGAATCTGTCACCATGTGATCGAAGGTGCCGTTCGTTGCGATCACGAGGTTCACGTCATGCGACTTGGACGGCAAAGTGACTGCTAAATGTCCTTCGCAGAATTACCTTTTTCGGCATCTAGTCCTGCATCAGATTGTGTAGGATTTTCATCTATTTCCTCAACGTATGGTTCGTCCTCCATCAACCCCACCCCAAGAGAAGCGTCAGTTCTTGTTTAGGATCTGCAGTCGCAATTCTGAGACGGCATTGGCATGGCCATCAAACTCTTCATATTTCGCAAACCGATGGGCAAGTGGTGCCGCTTCATCATAACCTGCACGGGTCACATGCGCGACAGTGCCACTTTTCATAAAATCATGGACGCCAAGTGTTGAATGGACCTTTGCGTGCGACCCCGTCGGTAAGACGCAATTTGGCCCAAGCACATAATTCGCCAACGTTCCTGCGGCCCAATTTCCAAGCAAGATTTCCGAGGCGTTACGAATGTGGGTCAAGTGATCAAACGGTCCACTAGACAAAACTTGGCAGTGTTCGGGCGCATAATCATTCACAAAATCATACGCCTGTTGCAGATTATCTGCCAAGATAATGCCACTGTTTTCACCACTTAGAACCGCGGCTGAGTGTTCGACCCAACGATCCCCCATTTTCGCCCAATAATCGGGCAATGCCTTGATGACACCCTCAACCAATTCGCGTGACGTCGTGACCAAAAAGGCCGAGCTGTCAGTGCCATGTTCTGACTCGATGAGTAAATCCAGAGCCGCAAGGCGAGGGTCGAGAGTATGATCGGCAAAGACGATCGTGTCGCTGGGACCAGCAGGAAGCCGTGACGAGATCTTGCTCGAAAGAAGCTGTTTTGCCGCCACCAACCAAGGGCTTCCTGGGCCTTCAATCTTGAGGCATTTTGGCACTGTTTCGGTACCGAATGCGGCCACAGCCAAAGCACCGCCCGCTTTGTAAACGCGCTCAGCCGCAGAAAGACGGGCCGCAATGAGAGTAGCTGGATCAATTTTTCCGTCAGGGCCTGACGGCGTCAGGATGATGGGATCTGGCACGCCCGCTTCGTTTGCTTTGGCAAGCAGAATCTATTTCAGATAAACTGCACCAAAGCCCGTTGGCCGCAAAAGGTAGTTGGAATTAGTCATACAAGCCAAAACACAGGCAGCAGCGCGACGGTCCATTTTGAGTTTGTCCATCACGCCAAATGGGGGCGAAATGAGAGCCGGAATAAAGGCAATGTGTACTGATACTAGGTTTTGTGACATCTGCGAACTGGCCACCAAAATCAGCAAAAGAGTCCATTTGATGCTTTTGTTTGGCAAAGCTTCATCTTTCCCATGTTGATTGGCAACCCTGTGAGCTAGTGGCTTGAGAAATCCACCGCGAGCAGGTGCAACAGCAAACGCGTCAATCATGACATAGGTGAAGCCAACCTGTGATCCGATCCATCGATTGCATTCACGATAGAAACGCACTTGGCAATAAATACATTGGTTGTCTGAAGTGGCCCCTGACAACTTTTCTCTTAGCAGATATAATGAATGGTATTCTAGATGAGATCACGACCTTCCGACCTGTCAACGAGTCTACAACCATTACAATTTCGATGGGCACCAAGACTGCGTCAGGGAGAAGGTTCACTGTCCGTGTGAAAGTGGTACCTGTGTTTCATCCCACGCTTCGAACTGTTAACTCCGGCGGCTTCTGCCGATCAATTCAGGTCTGTCTGTGAACTCATCCTATGATCGATGAGCAGACATTCATATATGGTTGTGCCGCTGTAGTGTGGCTTTCTCTTAGTGGACCTTCGCGCATTGCTCAGCCTTGTTGGAGATCGATCATCGGTCTTGTTCTGATAAGCAGGGGATAAGAAAAAGCTGGCGCTAAAGTGAAAGGCGCAAACCTCTTTTTTGTGATCCATGATGAGAAGGGCAAGTTGGGGCTGATACCAGACGCCAATGCAATACCTCATTGAAAAAGGCCGAAACGCACGACCCAACCTTCCATCACCTATTGCCCGGGTTAGGCTGGCATGGTTGACTGCCAACACAAATGGGCTGCCTGAAACCAACGGAGAGAAAAATGAGAACATTGAAATTGGCCGTGCTCGGAGGCGTGCTGAGTATGTCAGCAATGGGCGCATCTGCAGAGACATTTCGCTGGGCTTCGAATACCGACCCACAAACGATGGATCCACACGCTGTAAACTCGGCACCTGTGTTGTCATTCTTGAACAATGTCTACGAAGGGCTTGTTCGACGTGGGCAAGACATGTCGATCGAACCATCACTGGCTACATCGTGGGAGCCGCTGACGGGAGAAAACGGCTGGCGGTTTAATCTACGCCAAGGTGTGGTTTTCCAAGATGGGGCTGCCTTTACGTCCGAGGATGTGTTGTTTTCTTATCAGCGAGCCTCTGATGAAGCCGCTGATGTGCGCTCGTGGTTTGCTCCGGTCACAGATGTGCGGATCGTGGATGAATTCACAATTGATTTCGTCAATTCTGCGCCGAACCCGCTGTTTCCCGATTCAATCGCTAACTTCATGATCCTTGATAAAGGCTGGGCCGAGGCCAACGACGCGGCGCTACCTGCGCGAGATGCGGAAAACTTCGCGACTATGAACGTCAATGGCACAGGCCCCTTCACCTTGGCCAGCCGCGATCCAGGTGTGCGCACGACGCTCGCGCCGAATGAAAACTGGTGGGACGAAGTCGGTCACAACATTACCGAGGCCGTGTTCACCCCGATCGGAAATTCCGCCACGGGCCTCGCTGCTCTCTTGTCTGGCGAGATTGATTTCATCCAGCCGATCCCATTGCAAGACGTCGCACAAGTCGAAGGCCGAGATGGATTTAAGGTTCTGGAGGGCGAAGAAACGCGCGTGATTATGTTCGGCTTTGGTCATGAACACGAAACGCTGCTGTATTCATCAGACGTGACTGACACAAACCCATTCACCGACCCGCGCGTGCGTTTGGCGGCAGCCCATGCATTGGACATGGCGTCCATAGACCGCGTGTTGTTCCGTGGCAAAATCGAACCGGCAAGCCAGCTGGTGCCAGAGGGCATCTCGGGTTTCTCAGAAGCAAACAATGATCGCCCTGCGTTTGATCCGACACGCGCCAAGGCGCTGTTGGCCGAGGCAGGGTATCCTGATGGGTTCTCATTTGGTCTGAAATGCACCAATGACCGCTATATCAACGACGAAGCCCTGTGTCGTGCGGCGGCATCGATGTTTGCAGCCGTCGGATTGAAAGCGGAGCTGAGCACGGGTCCTGTGCGCGATTACTGGCCACAGCTGCGCGAAGACGATTTCGACATGTACCTGTTGGGCTGGTCACCGGGCACCTTTGACATGGAACACCCAATCCGCTTCCTGATGCACAGCCAAGACGACGAACGCAAATTGGGCTCGTGGAATTTCGGCAACTATTCCAATGCGCGTGTAGATGAATTGCTGCCACTTATTCAGCAGGAAATCGATCCAACCGCGCGTCAGACTATGGTCGATGAGGTTGTCGCAATCACCCAAGACGAGGTCGCCTACATCCCGCTGTACACACAGCCATTGATCTGGGCTGCCAAAGACAACGTTGAGCTGACACAACGTGCGGATAACTTCTTTATGTTGCGTTGGGTTACAGTGAACTGATCCAGAGATAGGGCAAAAGGGCGATGGTTTATTTTATCCTGAAACGGATGGTTCAATCCGTATTTGTGATGCTGGCCGTCGCCTTTTTGGCCTTTTCCTTATTCCGGTTTGTGGGAGATCCGATCACCCAGATGACGGGGGTTGAAACCTCGGTTGAGGATCAAGAACGGTTGCGTGAAGAATTGGGACTAAATGATCCTTTCGCCTATCAGTTCGCGCGCTTTACGGGCGACATGTTAAAAGGCGACTTCGGGTTCTCTTACCGCACCCGCCAACCAGTGGCAGATATGATTGCCAACCGTATTCCTGCAACCCTAGAGTTGGGCGTGGTAGCGTTGATTATATCGCTCCTCGTGGGGGTGCCCGCAGGGATCTATACGGCGTTGAAACCCAGCGGCGTGCTAACCCAGACTATTTTGATGACCACTCTTGTGGGGGTGTCGATCCCGACATTTGTGATTGGGATCATGTTGATCTTTATCTTTGGTGTGCAATTGGGTTGGCTGCCTACCTTTGGACGTGGCGGAACGGTCCAGATCGGTGGCTGGGAAAGTTCACTGTTCACAATCGATGGGTGGCGAGCGCTGTTGTTGCCAGCGATTACATTGGGCGTTTACCAACTGACCCTGACCATGCGGCTTGTCCGCGCTGAAATGATGGAGGTCATGCGATCCGATTACATCCGCTTCGCCATGGCCCGCGGCGTGCCTATGAGGAGCCTGCATTATAAACATGCACTCGCGAATACGATGGTGCCAGTGATCACCATCATCGGGTTGCAATTTGGCGGTGTCATTGCCTTTTCCATCGTCACCGAAAGCGTGTTCCAATGGCCCGGCATGGGGTTGTTGTTCCTTGAATCCATCCGCTTTGTCGATATTCCAGTGATGGGTGTTTACCTTGTGGTGATCGCGTTCTTTTTTGTTCTGGTGAACCTTGTTGTTGATCTGCTTTACGTCGCCATCGACCCACGCCTGCGGATAAGGGACGTGTCATGATCGCACTCTTGAAGAAATACGAAGGGCTTTGGTTATTCGTGCATTCCCCTGCGGCGATTGTCGCGGCGATTGTTGCGGCGCTGATCCTATTAGGTGCTCTTTTCGCTCCGTGGATCGCGCTAGTGAACCCCTATGATTTGGCGTCGTTTAGTCTGTTTGACGGGCTGCTGCCGCCGATGTGGCTGGATGGCGCTAACCCCAAGTTTCTGTTGGGAACGGACGATCAAGGTCGCGACATGATTTCCTCAATTTTGTACGGTGCGCGGTTGTCGCTGGTCATCGGACTGTCGGCGCTGACCATTGCTGCGGTTCTTGGCGTCGGACTTGGCCTCGCAGCTGGATATTATGGCGGTCGGTTTGATGCCATTGTTATGCGCATTGCTGATGTGCAACTTGCATTGCCCGCGATCTTGACCGCCTTGCTGATCGACGGCATCGCACGGGGCATCTTGCCTGCCGCCATTCAACAGGACCTGCGCGTCGCTGTGTTGACCTTGGCTATCGCTCTGTCGCTTTGGGTGAACTTTGCCCGCACAGCCCGTGCCTCCACTTTTGTGCAAATGCACAAGGAGTACGTGCAGGCCGCGATCATGATGGGTCAACACCCGTTGCGGGTGATGTTTGTACATATCTTGCCCAACATCCTTGGGCCGCTTTTGGTGATCATGACTGTTGATCTGGCCTCGGCCATTCTGTTGGAGGCAACCTTGTCGTTCCTTGGCATTGGCTTACCGGCCGACAGCCCCAGCCTTGGCACGCTTATCCGTATTGGTATGCAATTTCTGCTGTCTGGCGAATGGTGGATATTGTGGATCCCCACGTTGTTCCTTGTGGTGTTGGTGGTATCGATCAACATCCTTGGCGATTTCCTGCGTGACGTCTTTAATCCGAGGTTGCGCTAGATGCTGACGATCAAAGATCTTACCGTTAAATTCCCATCCCGCTTTGGCGACTTTACCGCAATCGAAGACGTAGACATGACGATCAAGCCCGGTGAAATTCACGGGTTGGTCGGGGAAAGCGGTGCGGGCAAGTCCACCGTCGGCGCGGCAGTCATCGGCCTGTTGCAATCGCCGGGCTATGTGGCCAATGGGACCCTGACACTGGGCGACACGGACCTGCGTAACCTAACGCCTGCCCAAGCCCATAAAGTACGCGGCGACCGCATTTCGATGATCTTTCAGGACCCCCAAACCAGCCTGAACCCGTTGATGACCATCGAAGATCAGCTTATCGAAACGATTCAAGCCCACTCGGACGTCAGTGTAAGTGCTGCCCGCAAACGCGCGGTTGATCTGCTTGAAGAGATCGGGATCAAAAACGCAGCCCAGCGGATCAAAGCCTACCCGCATCAGTTTTCTGGCGGTATGCGTCAACGGGTGGTGATTGCGCTGGCTGTCAGTACCGATCCAGAATTGATCATCGCGGATGAACCAACGACGGCTCTGGATGTCGCCGTGCAATCGCAGGTTCTTGAATTGATCCAGCGGTTGGCGAAAGAACGTCAGATCGCGTTTATGCTGATCACGCACGACATCGGTGTGATTGCACAAGTGGCCGACCGTGTGAGCGTGATGCGCAAGGGGCGCGTTATGGAAACAGGCGTCACCGCACAAGTATTGGGCGCGCCGACGCATCGCTATACTCAGGCCCTCATGGATGCAGTGCCCCCGCTGGACCGCAAGATAGGCCGTTTTCGCGTGCCAGACGCGGATGACACGGCACAGACCTTTGGCGACATCGCAGAAAATTGGCTGCTAGAGGGCCAACAACACGATCTAACAGGTTTGTCATTGCAGAACTTGACCGTGCGGTTTGCAGGGCCACGCACGTCACTGTTCCGCAAACCGCCGCCCTATGTTGCGCTGGATGACGTTACGCTAAATATCAAACCTGGATCGATTATGGGGCTGGTAGGAGAAAGCGGGTCCGGCAAATCGACGCTGGCCAAGGCCATCACTGGATTGGTAACGCCCAGCAGCGGTACAATGAAGTTAGGCGATACTGCGCTGCCCTTTGGTAAATCGCGCAGTCGCCATCACCCATCACGCCAATTGGTTCAAATGGTGTTCCAAGATCCATATTCTAGCCTGAATTCACGGCACCGGATCGGAGATATTTTGATGGAACCATTGTGGTTTTATGGCTTTGTTAAGGGCGCCAAGGAACGCGAAAAACTGGCGGCCTCTATGCTCTCGCTTGTTGGGATGCAGCCTGATGCGGTCACGAAATACCCGCACCAATTTTCGGGTGGCCAGCGCCAACGCATTGCCGTTGCGCGCGCCTTGTTGGCACGCCCACGCTTTTTGATTTGTGATGAGCCGACCTCGGCCTTGGACGTGTCCATTCAGGCAGAAATCTTGAACTTGCTGAAAGATCTGCAAACCAAATTTGGCCTGACGATCCTCTTTATCAGCCATAACCTCGCTGTTGTGCGCCAGATGGCAGATGAGACTGCGGTTCTTCGCAATGGCAAGATTGAAGAGGTGGGTGAAACACATGCGCTCTATACAACACCAAAGGCGGATTACACGAAATCACTGCTGGAGCTCACACCGGTGATGCCCACGTCTTGGCAGACCTGAGCCTATGATCAAGCTGTACGGATACGATACAATCAATACCCTTAAGGTGTTGATGCTCCTGCTGGAAACGAAAGTCGAATTTGAATACATTCCAATAAATATTCGCGCAGGCGAGCAACACAAACCTGAATTTCTTGCGATAAATCCCGCTGGAAAAGTACCAGTGATTTTTGATGGTGTCCGGCATCAGACCGAGTCTAATTCGATCCTGCTCAGCTTGGCCCAGAAAGCCGGTTGGGGGGCGGTGGACGATCCGAATATGCACGACCAACTGATGGCGTGGCTCTTTTATCAAGCATCTACCCAAGGGCCCCATTTTGGACAGGTCGAGCACTGGCTCCGGTTTGCAAAGACACCCAACCCAGAGGCTTTGGCCCGACATCGCTTGATCGCAAATCACACAATCAAATACTTGAACGACCAGTTAATTGGCGAACAATACATATGCGGTGAAACCTACAGTATAGCGGAT
Organism: Sulfitobacter sp.; assembly: GCF_036960155.1. GTDB lineage: Bacteria > Pseudomonadota > Alphaproteobacteria > Rhodobacterales > Rhodobacteraceae > Sulfitobacter. Next base: position 114,429 of record NZ_JBALWB010000011.1, read on the forward strand.
ATCGCGCTTTTCCCATGGTTACACATTCATGATCATCTTGGCTTATCACTGGAAAAGGCTGAACACCTCGCGTGTTGGCTTGACCGGATTAGGAACAGGCCAGCGACAGTGAGAGCCTGTGCGCTCTTTGGGCCTCGTTCAATTTTCTAGACAAGATAAATATTTGGTCAGTTCATCTAGTGAGTCCGCATGATTAAAGGGCCTGCTTTGCCCAGAGTCATGGAGCAAAATTGGTTTGCAGCGGACGCTCGTTTTCTGTCGATTCCGCAGGCTCCCTTACGGGTAGTGGACTGCTGTTTCAGGCTTGGGTAGGGATATGAGCGGGATATCAGGAGGCGAGCCATTCTCGCACATCTTGTGTTGGGTTGATGGTTCCGCCGAAGCATGCCGGGCGGCCGAACATGCTGCCCATCTGTCTCGAAGTTTGGGAGCGAGGTTAAGTTACGTTGCAATTGGCACTCAGACAGGTCGAGACGATGGGTTCAAAGAGTATGCCCAGATTGAAGGCGTTTCGGACCCGATGCCCCCATTTCTTAAAAACGACGTGGACGCCTGTCTCGAACAAGCTATGTCAACAGCGGTAAAGATCGGCATCTCGGGCACCGCGCGTCTGGTGCGAAGCGGTGATGACGTGCTGGCAGTTTGTGATGCTGCGCGAACGCAGGGAGCAGACCTTGTTGTAATCCGCAAACGCCAATCCAGCATCATAGGACGTCTACTGGGTGCATCGGCGTCCGACACGCTTGCGAATGGATGCAGCTTTGCCGTTCTTTCCATTGGGTAGGCAGACTGGGGGTCCGTAATGTAGAAACTAGTCATTAGTGCGTTCAGAACGAACGTCGGCGATGCGTGGCGCTCTCAACTGAGCGACGCGACACATGCATTGAAACGCTCTGCGGGAGTTTCATATCCCAGCGTCATACGCGGTCGTTCGTTGAGCTGTCTGGCGACGGCGCTGAGCTTGGATTGACTTTATGGCGACAAATAGGTGTCCTTTGGAAAATACCGTCGTAGCAAGCGGTTCGTATTTTCGTTTGAGCCGCGTTGCCACGCATTGACGGGGAGGCGATTGCAAAGAGATCTGCCGAGATGAGGCTGTGGGGATCGCACAAGAACAAGAAGACGTCGATCTTCGTCGCTGAGGTGAATTTCTGATGCTTGGCCATCTCACCCCGCGGTCCCATGTCAGAGAGCGATACAGCTCTTTATGCAGCTTGTGTGATTGTTTGATCAGGGCTTGGATAACGCTTTGGCTGTCCTTGTTACCAACCTTGGCCAGCATTACATAGCGTATTTTTCACTCGACAAGAGTAGCAATGACGCTGTTGCTGGATCTAGCGATGAGGTCGCCCTCCCAATGGCCCCGTAAGGCTCGATCCTCCACCTCGGCTGGCCTGTCACGGGTCGATACTGCGTCGTTGAACGTATCTATACCAGTACGTTTTAATGTGACGTGGCGAGACCTTCGAATGGATCGCGCCGCGCACAGGTGTGCCAGTAATTGCTTCCTAAGTGTGCTGCGTGTTTGGATAAATAGGCTCAAGTAGATCGTCTCATGCGAGACCCACTTGCCTTCCTGATCTGGATGTTCACGCATCAGCCAGCCTGCGATTTGATGTGTGGACCACTTGCGGGTCAGCTTGGCTGATATGGCGCGACAGAGTTAGGCATTCCCTGCCAACTTGCAGAGCTTTGGACGGTGAACACGGTCCCAAGCGGCTGCATCTGATCGTGCAGCATGATAATCTGGGGCTCCGCCATTGCGCTTGACTTCACCGCTGATCATCGAGGTGGGTCGCTTCATAGGTCTTGCGATTGATCGTAAAGACAACTCTTCACGCAGGCCCTTGATATCTCCTCGCGTTCGATAAGGGGCAGCGCCAACCGCGATCTCACCCGTACGAGCCAGTAGCGGATAGATCCAAGAGGATACACGATTAAATCTGCGCCCAATCGAGTTCAAAACTCTCCGCGCAGCCATCCATTGCCGAAAGGCGATACGTGCATCGCTGAGAGGGATCCCACATCTCCGACTTCTGCGTCTTTGTATGAAACGTAACCAAACTCGGAAGGCTGGCCATTAGATCACATAGAAATTAGTAGAATTCGAACGGGCCATTCGCTGTGTTCAATTCCATTAATCGGAACGCTCACAAAACTCTATTTTTCCAGGAAAAAAGCTATACGCATGGGCACGCGTGTTTCCCGTACCAGGTGGAGACATCCGAGGTCAGAAATAGATCTCGGTTCACATATCGCTCTTTTACATCCTTGTGTAATTGGGTGAGATTTAGTCCAATACCGTCCTTTCTAACTGTAGAAAGACTAAAGCTTGATGGGTAATGGGGTAAGAATAATGCATTTGGGATTGAATAAATGAAACCGCAGCATGTTGGTCTGGTTGTTGCAATTGCTGATGCGGGTAGCTTGGGCGGCGCGGCGCGGCAGCTGAACAAAACGCAATCCGCCATTACCAAGGCGTTGAAAAATGCGGAAATGGATCTGGGCACCCGTATTTTTCACAGAAGCCCAACAGGGGTTATGCCAACGGTTGAAGGCCAAGGCGTGGTTGACAGGTGCCGCCGTATTTTGCGCGACCTTGAGCTGCTAGATGAAGCCGTGGCGCAGACCCGTGGCGATTTTGTGGGGTCTTTGAATGTTATCGTGTCCCCCTTTGCCGCGATGAAAATAATGCCCGGCGTCTTGCGTCAATTTTGCCGCCAATACCCGCGCGTGCAGCTTGAGATTTCCGGGGGGTTGCCACCATCGTCATTTCGATCTCTCAAAACTGGCCAAGCGGATATTGTCATTGGACCAGAGCCCGTGAGCGATGCCAAAACGGGCCTACAGTCAAAGCAGATGTTTCATACTGGAACGACCATTATTACGGGTGCTACATCGCGGTACTTAGGCGTAAGTGACCCAAAAATCCTGAGCCAAGCTTCGTGGATCACAACTGGTGCGCATGACCGCAAACAATTGGCCGATGGCTACTTTGAATCACAAGGCCTGACACCGCCTAAACCCGTCCTCTATTCAGATTCTATCCTCACCATTTTATCGGCATTAGAAGGTTCAAATCTGCTTTGTTCCTTTCCAACTGCATTGCTAGAGGAAGCGTCTAAACGTTGGGCTCTTGGTAAGATTGATCTCGATATTGCCTCTACTTCCGTGACGATTGCGATCACGACAACGCAGGGCCACCGGCCGACACCGGCCTCAGTTGCATTTATGGATCTCGTCATCTCCGAAGCTGCCCATTTGATGGGGAGCGCCCATAACTAAAATTCATGCATGTGAATTTTAGTTATTTGAAAGTTATTGCCTACGGGTGTTAATCTTTTGAATGCCGTTTGGGAGAGCGGGATGTGTCGGGGAGGACGCAACGTTTGAATATACTTTTCATCATGTATGACCAGTTGCGGTTCGATTACCTAAGTTGTGCGGGTCACCCACATATGGACACTCCGCATTTTGACCGTGTGGCAAAGATGGGCATGCGCTTTACCAACGCACATACTCAATCTCCAGTCTGTGGCGCGAGCCGGATGAGCTTTTACACAGGCCGTTACGCGTCGTCTCACGGGGCGCAATGGAACGGATTTCCTTTACGGATAGGTGAACACACGCTCGGGGATCATTTGCGATCTACCGGCATGGGGTGCTGGCTCATTGGTAAGACCCATATGAAAGTTGACGCCGAAGGTATGGCGCGGCTGGGCTTAGCGCCCGATAGTATCGTCGGGGCACGCCAAGCGGAATGCGGTTTTGATGTCTGGGTGCGTGATGACGGCCTGTGGGGGGAAGGCCCGGACGGTTTTTACGATGAAAAACGATCTCCCTATAATGAATTCCTGAATTCGAAGGGGTATGAGAGCACCAATCCATGGGCTGACTTCGCCAATGCTGGCGTCAAGGATGGCGAAAAAGCCAGTGGTTGGATGTTTGATAATGCGGACCAGCCCGCGAACATCCGCGAAGAGGACAGCGAGACACCATGGCTCACATTGCGAGCCATCGATTTTATCGATCAGGCGGAGGGGCCGTGGTGTGCCCATGTGAGCTATATCAAGCCACACTGGCCCTATATTGTGCCCGCCCCATATCACGCGATGTACGGCGCGGACCATGTGCCAGAGGCGATGCGTGACGACCGAGAACGCGAAGATGCCCATCCAGTTTATGCTGCCTTTATGGGCAACAAGATCGCGGCGGCGTTTCAACAAGAAGAGGTCCGTCAGAAAGTGATCCCCGCTTATATGGGGTTAATCAAACAATGTGACGACCAATTGGGTCGCTTGCTGGATCATCTTGAGGCCACTGACCAGATGGACAAAACGATGATCGTATTGACCTCGGATCATGGTGATTATCTTGGTGATCATTGGTTGGGCGAAAAGGATTTATTCCACGCACAATCAGTAAAAATCCCGATGATTATTTATGACCCGAGGGCGGAAGCCGACGTGACGCGTGGCACAGCCTGTGACGCTCTGATTGAGGCCATCGATCTGGCCCCAACATTTGTCGCTGCGGCTGGAGGCACAATCGCCGATCACATCTTGGAAGGTCGCAACCTACGTCCATGGTTACACGGCGAAACACCTGAATGGCGTGACGTCTGCATCAGCGAATATGACTATTCTTCGACCCCAATGCGCGACGTCGTTGGCGTTAGCAACCGTGATGCGCGTTTGTTTATGGTGTTTGATGGACGGTTCAAACTCATTCACGCCGAAGGTGGATTCCGTCCAATGCTCTTTGATCTAAAAAACGACCCGAGTGAATTTGTTGACTTGGCAAAGGCTGATGCGCATGGCGATGAAATAGCGCGACTTTACGATCACCTGGCACGCTGGGGACGGCGTATGTCACAGCGCGTAACACGGTCTGATGCCGACATCGACTCGTCGCGAGGCAAGTCTGGCAGGCGCGGTATCTTGCCGTTTCTAAAAGATGGGACAGAGGTACCAGAGGCGTTGACCAAAGCCTATCGGGGCCCTGCCAAGCAAACATTTGTGGCACAAAGCCAAAAGAAGGACGGGTAATATGTCTGAGAATTCTGACGGTGTATCGTTCATCCCACCTACAAATGCTGCCAAACGGTTAAGTGATACACTGGCCGCGACCTTTGTTATGGTCATCCTGATCTACGCGGCCTCTGGCCCGGTCTCGGATTTTGTGCGTTGGTTTATCCAAGCGACATCCGACGGTTTTGTTGACCTATCACGCAGGGACCAACGGCTCATTATGCGCGAGCATTGGATGGGCGCAGGGTTGCGCAGCTTTGAGCGGTCATTTCTGTTGCCAACGGGCCTAATCTTGGGCCTTCCCATCGTCTTCTCATTTGCGATTTCGCTGTTGACCCTACATCGATCACCGCGTTGGTACTGGTTGAATTGGACCTTGACGGGCGGGGCGTTGGTCGCGTTTTTATCTTGGATTCTTAAGGTTTTCGCCACTGACGGCGGGGCATTGCCAGCCGCCTTGCCGCTTGATTTTGTGATGTTTCCTCTGGCCGCGGCCATTACCTTGTATCTTACATGGCGGATGTACGGTGGCTTCATTGTGGGGTTTTGCATTTTTTGGATCGTGTATTTTTTCGTGCGTGGGTATCTGCCTGAATGGACCGGCATCTTAGCAGGGTCAGAGTCCAGCTTTTCTCAAAGCATACGTGCCATGGTGTTGAATTTTTGGGCGCAGACTGGTGGCATGTTCGGGCAACCGCTTCAGGTCGTTTCGGGGAACGTACTGATCTTCATCGTCTTTGGCGCCGTTATGATGGCATCTGGGGCGGGCAATCTTTTAATGAAAATCGCCAACCGAATGACAGGCGGCATGGTGGGTGGTGCAGCACATGCCGCGGTTGCCAGCTCTGCGCTTTTTGGCACCCTTTCAGGGGCTGCTATTTCGAATGTTGTATCAACGGGTGTGATGACAATTCCCGTGATCAAAAAGGCCGGCTTTAAGCCCGCCTTTGCTGGCGCAGTCGAGGCGGCGGCATCCACTGGTGGGCAAGTAATGCCGCCCGTCATGGGTGTTGTCGCATTTTTTGTCGCAGGACAGATCGGTTTGGAATACCGCTACATCGTAGTGGCTGCCATCCTCCCAGCCGTATTCTACTATTTCGGCACCTTCCTCACGGTGTACTTTGAAGCTCGCAGCCAAGGTATCGGCGCACTTCCGGCCGAAGACCGTCCATCGCTAACTGGCAAGGATTGGGTCCAATGCCTCGTCTTTGTCATCCCTTTGACGGTCCTGATCTATTTCTTGTTCTCTCAACCATCTGTGCCAAAGGCTGGATTCTATGGATTTGTAGCTGCCGTCGTTTGTGGGTTGGTGCTGTTCAAGGAATTTCGATCGCGCCGTCGGATCTGGACTGCATTTGTTGACGCAGGACGGATGGCTGCATCCATCGTTGTAATTGTTACGGCTATTGGCCTGATTGTTGGCCTGATCCAAGTATCTGGCTTTTCAGGACGTCTTGCACTTTTACTCACGCAATTGGCCAGTGGGCCATTGCCCGTAGTTTTGATTGTTGTCGCTTTGGGCGCAATCGTTTTGGGCATGGGGCTGCCGCCGGGCGCGACCTATTTCATCATTGTTATCGCGCTCAGCTCCGGGATCGAAGCGGTGGGGATTCCACCGCTTACCTTACACCTCTTTGTGGTGTTCTTTGCAGTTATGTCGACAGTCACGCCGCCTGTTGCGTTGGCTGCATTTGCTGCAGCGCCCATTGCGGGGGCAGATCCCATGCACACTGGCCTTCAAGCGGCGCGTATCGGCATCGCGGGCTTCTTGATCCCCTTCGTGTTTGTCTATCACCCCGCTGTATTATACAAATTGCAGGTCCTTTTTATCTGGTTCGGCGGTGAAGCACCCGACAGTAAAGCCATGATTGACTACGCAACGATTGGTTGGGGCGACCTGCTATGGGTGACCTTTGCGTTCATGATCGCAATGTGGTGCATCGCATCCGCGCTGACAGGGTTTGACCGCAAGGTACTGAGTGGCATTGAACGCATTGGCCGCGCCGCACTTGGTCTGCTTGTGCTGGTCCCAGAGGTCACCATTGCAGGCCCTGCGTTGGTTGCAATTGTGGTGCTGATCGGAGCTCATTTCACACAACATCACAGAGCAGCTGCTCCGTCAAACCACACATAATGACATCCACAGGGAGGATAAAATGAAGAACCTTACAACACTGGCTTTTGCCGCTGCCACTTTGGCTGGTCCAACATTCGCGCAGGACACAACGCTGCGTATGCAGACCATCGAACCAAGCCTTGGACAGGCCATTACCATGGCCACATTCGCGAATGTCGTAACCGCGAACCTTGACGGGGTATCCATCGAGGTTGCAGGCGGTGGAGCTGCCACCTTGCACCAGATTGAGGCAGCTCGTGGTAACCTCGACATGTACATGACCTCGCCCGTCATTCACATGCTTATGGCTGGTGGTCGCGCGATGTATGCAAAAGAGCCAGAGGCACCTGAACTGTCCGAAAATGTACAAGTATTGATGTGGTTCCCATACGGTCAATACCACTATGCTGTGCGCGCTGACAGTGACCTTACAACGCTGGATGATATCGAAGGCGCAACAGTCTTTATCGGTCCACAGGGTGGTGGCGCATACAATACCGCAAAGGGCTGGATCGAAGCGACTACAGGTCTGGTTGCTGGCGAAGACTACGAAGCCATCACAGCCAACTGGCAAACAGGGTATCAGTCTTTCCTAAGCGGAAATGTTGACATGTATGTTAACGGTTGCATCGACCCTTGCCAGCAGTTCATCCAGTTCACTGAAACGGAAAGCGTTCGGTTTATTGGACCCGAAAGCCATGAAGGTGAAGCGGTAGATAAGTTCATGGGACGGTTCCGTTCATTGGCAGAAGTTCCTGTAGGGCTTTATGAAAACCAGACGAACGATGCCGCAGTGATGTCACATGATACCGCTGTGGGTATTGGTGTTCGCGCGGATCTTGATGAAGAAACCGTGTACCAAATCACGCGTACGTTTTGGGAAAACTTGGACAGCATCACATCAGATGCGCCTTGGGCTGCCGTACTTGATCCGGCCTATGCAGGGCAGCAGTTGGGCGGGCAAAAGTTCCATCCAGGTGCCGCACGCTATTATGCCGAAATTGGCGTCAACTGAGCGTCAAGTGGTGCCGCATTTTCTTTGCGGCACCAAACCTGTTTGGCGCTTGGTCGGAATGGGCGAAAAACCGAATACTGGATGTGCGAAGAACGTAATACTCTTCGTTTAAGGGGCAATTGGTTGTCAGTTCGACTGCACCTGGTTTTGGATGAATACTGTCGTGAAAATGACAATTTCACTCTGAGTTTTATGTAAAGCAAAACCGAGTTCTGTTCGCGGTGAATGACCACTTATCTCACTGGGTTTCGCGACAATCCAGCAGGTCAACACGCTGAATGCGCTCACAGCGCGATCGGGGTACTCCCTCAATGGGCAGCGATGCTGCCGATTGCGAAGATTGTGCCAACGCCCGATTTTTAGATGTCTTATCGAAAATGACTGCGCACTACATGCTCAGTTAATATGTTCATCGGCCCGAAGACGCTCGACCATGAAATCCACAAATGCTCTGACTTTGCCACTTACCATGCGACCTT
>NZ_JBALWB010000029.1:0-9043 GCF_036960155.1 Sulfitobacter sp.
AAGGGCCGTTCGCGTAACTTTGCAAAGGTCACTATCTGCGCAAAGCTGCCATTGATGCAAACGGCGTCTAACGGCAGCTCCCAGCCCGAAGCGGACATGGCCATTTCACACATTGGGCGGAGAGTCGCCTTTCGCTGCAATCAGCACCAAAGTCAGCTATGCGCAGGAAATTATCGTTGTAGAGAGCCTTACATGGGTCGACGACGTTCATCTTCTCCGGCATTACTTGAAGAAACAGATGCTTAAAGAAGGCTACGGATGAAACTATTCCCGCAGGATAATGACGTTGTTTTGTATGAAACAGGGTTCGACGATGATGTTCTTGAGCGAAAAGCCACTTCAAAGCAGCTGTCCGAACTTGTTGAGCGAATAGAAGACCCGATTGTCCTGGCGCTAGACGACATGTGGGGATCTGGAAAGACATTTTTTCTCAAAAGGTGGGTTGCAGCTCACACTGCAGAAAACAATGGCACCGCCACAACCATATATTTTGATGCATTTGAAAACGATTATCTCACCGACCCTCTCATTTCCATCATCACTGCGGTAAGTGCGCGCCTACCAAATGCGCAAGCAGCGACAGTAAAAAAATGGAAATCAGTCGCTGCAAAACTTGCAAAGCCAGCATTGGGGATCGCTCTTTCGGTGGCGACGTTTGGTGCCAAACAACATTTAGATGAAATCGGAGATGTGATCGCGGATGCGGCAAATGGCGAAGCCAAAGATGCGGCGCAAGACCTTTTTGATATTGAAAAAGACCGAAAAGAAGCAGTGGGTGATTTTCGAAATCTGCTGTCAGATCTGACCCAGAAATCAGCGGCACCGATCGTCATTGTCGTCGACGAATTAGACCGATGCCGACCAGACTATGCCCTGACTGTTCTGGAAGTTATTAAGCACTTTTTCTCAGTGCCAAAAGTCCACTTCATACTCAGCATTAACGGAAAAGCATTAGAGAACAGCGTTAAAGCAAGATATGGTGCCGAAATTGATGCAGAAAGCTATCTCCGGAAGTTCATAAATGTCTCGTTCTCGCTTCCTCGCACGATCGGTGAGCGCGGTGAAGTGAATGTTGTAGCCAAATACGCCTCAAAGCTTATCTCCGACATGAAACTTCCTAAGCGCGTTTCAGACCGTTGTGTAAGCATCATGAAGTGCGTGGCCAAAGGTCGCGATGTCTCCCTTAGAGATGTTGGAAAGATCCTCTCCAAGGTCGCTTTGTTACCCAATGCCGTTCATGAGAAAAATTATGTGGATGGATATATTGATGTACTCTGCGCGCTTCTTGTCACTTCTGTCGTCGACCCTGGGCTTCATGTGAAACTGGTCTCTGGAGACGCTCAGACGTCGGAGCTTCGGGCGTATCTCTTCGCACCAAAAGAAAAAACGGCGCAGCGTATCGGGGGTAACTACAATTCTGAATACGATCATGAGGTTACTATTTGGCTTGCCACAATAGTTTTTTGTTGTGGAGCTGAAGAGTTAAACGATGTTGAAGACTTGCCTGACTGGTCTGAACAAATGGGTGGTCGATTTGATAATTTTGGAATATCGGATGTAAAATCTATAGCGAAGGGAATTCAAAAGGACTGGGTCGAATTATTTAGAATTTAGTTTTTAGGTGGCGTTGCCTTGCCTGCACCGTCTGCCACTTTTAGAGGCGCTACCGGCTTTTGAGGTTTTCCACTGCTATGTGAGTTGGCATATCAGTTATGCGGTTGGAAGCGGTCGTTGGTTGAGAGTTTCATGAGCGGCAGGTTTGGGCAGTTCACGGTAAATGCTGTTCTAAAATGCAACTCGATTGCCAAGATGAATTTTAACGCCGCCAGTTTCGTCAACCACGTACGAAAGAACCTCGTAGACTGCAATCAGTTTGCCGGACCCAAACAGTTCTTGGTTTTCATCTTTTCCGCCATGTCGGATGATGGCGCATTCACTGGCTTTAAGAGCCTCGATGAACTGCTCGTACTTTTTTGAGAAACTGTGCCGGGGGCCCTTAAAGGAGTCGTCATAGACTTGGTTGGTGTCAATGCGTGCGCTGTGCAGCACCGGTGCATTGACTATATCAAGACCTCGGCCCTTAGCGTACCCCGTCCATGATGATCGATATGTGAAACCGGTGTTTAAATCTCTCATCTTAATCATCTCTACGGTCCTATATGCCCATGAGAACAGTATGTCTCACAGGGTCTCAGTACGATCAATAAAGAACCTACTTACCCTGAAATTTGCAAAGTGCGGAATTGGGCAATAGGCTACCGTCTGGCTTTAAGGGACTAACTCAGTCTCTTTAGGCAATGAGCCGACCTCGATGCATTTTATCAGCAGTTTGTTCAACAAAGTTGCGGAATCGGCCACGGAAACAGAAAGGTCCCCTTTGAGTTTGCTACCGTGAACCGCTTTGGAACGGTCACTATATAACTTCTTAACTAATTCAAATATGGCCTTTCTTTCGGCCACATCCTCGGGTGCAAGAAATCGCGCCATGTATAAGCTAATTTTGAACCTAATTTCAGTGCTCGCCCCGAAAATTCCCTCTATCCCTGCCCATATTATCGCTAACTTGATTCTTGGATGAGGATGCCAATGCATTGAGGCCAAACAATGGACACCCGTTTTAAAGCTCTCTTCACTCATTAACTGGCGTGCATCTACGAAATGATCCGTTAGCCATAGGGCATCTTTACTCTGAATGATGAGCGCTCTTTCATCATTGAAACCGCTCATTTGCCGATGAACCGCTCGAAGGGTACTTTTCGCGGAAACTTCATGAGCGGTCGTGTCAGACTGAATATTGAATCCGATCTCCTTTTGAAAAATAGCAGACAAAAGAAGAGCATCCCAAGATGAATTCCATGCAGAAACAGAGAGTTCTGGCGATGATTTTGCGGATATTTGAAACTGTGATCTTACACGTGGAATGAATGCAGCGACTACTGCTATGTCGTCTGGATGCCTACAAGTTGAAAGAGCGGTGGTAAGATCGAGATAGGATGTATCAGCTGGCTGCAATACGATCCCTTCGCCTAGACGAATATCAGATTTCACCTCGATGCCATTCAGAAAAATAAATGTTTCCATTTAACGAGCAGTCTTTGGTCAGGGAAAGATAACATCACTCTGAGCAGCTTCAGCAGGGTAAGTAAAGCGGCCGTGAAAGGACACACTCTCAAACCGACCGTCCACTTTGGGTTGGCGGCGGTTATTGGATTATCTTCGCACGAGTGGTGGTTTTTGGGTCGTTCGCCTATGGGCAATTCACGTGACTTTGCAAAGGTCACTATCTGCGCATAGCTGCCCTTGGTGCAGAACACGTCTAATGGCGGCTCCCAGCACATGTCTAAACGCATTGGCTACGTCACTTTTGGGGTTTGCGGTACTTGGCGGTGTAGCGTAGGAAAACACATGCTAAAATTTTTTAAAAAATTCAGATCGAGTATGAAATTCGGAAACCGCATTTCTCAAGAAATTGGTGTCGATAATAAAATCTTTCAATCTACTCTAACTCAAATGGGCATAAACCTCTCACTCCTAGAGGAAGGATTCGCGCAAGATGATCTGCATCTTGTTGATGAGGTTCGTATGCAACGATTGTGCATGAGAGTTATCCCAGTGGCTCGGCTTGGTGCAGCTCAGCTTGTAATAAAGTTTGGGAATCAACCGATGATCGAAGGGTTGATTTTTAAAATGATTGATTATCAAAATTCACACATCGAAGTTGTTGATGATCCGGCCGAATACAAGCGCGAAAAAATGCACCAGTAAAGCTCCTTTTTGACGCATGCCCAGAACCCCCTGATTGTTGCTGCCAAAAAAACGGTTCAAAACCGAAGTAGTTGTTGAAGGTTTTGGGATGTCTATTGATAGCTGACATTCATACGTTCCACAGCATCAGTCAGATTGGGCTCACTACCAACTTTCCCCGCACGCCACACGAAACGCCGCTGTCGGGGAATAGGTGAAACTTTGCAAAGGTCACTATCTGCGCAAAGCGGCCATCGAGGCATATCGCGGCTTCGAGCTATTTGGACACGGAGCCGCCATTCTCTGCAATTGCGAACTCACACCTGACTAACGCTGGGCTTCGCTCAACCAATAAGGACCGTCAAAATGCAAAAAAGCCCGCCCCTGAATATACAGAGGTGGGCTTTTGCTATTGAGCGTTATTTGATGGAATGCCGCTCCAATTGACGCAGGCGCGCCTCATGATCAGACATTCTATCGATGATGGGTTTAATATCTCTCTGGGCTTGTGTTGACGTGTACCTATCACCAGACAGGGCGCGAAAATCATCCAGCCTATCCGTTAAGGCGCGCAACTCAATCTGCAACACCGCGTTGGACGTTTTCAATTCCGCCATGGAGACATAACCGCCGACAATCCCCACAACCGTAACCCCCTGAACGATGTGTAGTAAAATTCGTTCCAATGGTGTCTGCCCTCTTTGTTGTTCGCCGCTCACTTTGCGCAGCCTGCGTCATGGCCTAAAACTACAGCCGTGCCAGCGCGCCCTACCCCTTCCGGCGTCATCGGGTCCGGCAGCTCAATCGCAAGCCGTTCAATGGCCCCAGTGAAGTCAGGCCCGCAAAACGCGGCATCACTCACGCCCAAGCAACTGGTCACGCCAAGAAGGGGCAGAATCGCTATCTTTAATTGCATCGGAAATTTCCTTTTCGCGTTTGATTGTTGTCGCGCGCTCTTCGGACCCGCCTGCCCAATAGATGCCCCCAGCAAGGGAGCACAGAACTGCAATGAAGATGATTGCGCGGGTCATGTGGTCCAGCCTTTGCGCACCGCAAACGCGTAGATCACCTCTACAGCCGCCCCCAACGCCAACGCACAAACCGTCACAACGTCAGGATCGCGCGCTAACACGTCTGCTGCGTCTACCCCCACAATGAGGCCCACGGCGTACCGAATGATGATGCGAGTAATGGGCGCGTATCTCATGGCTTTTTCCCTGCGAAAAAGGATGCCAGCGCGGCAAACAAAGCCGTAATCGGGTTGGCCTGCATCTTGCCCGTGGGTATTGTAACACCTGCAGGCTTCGGCTGCTCTTTCGCCCAATCCAACGAAACGCCACGGACCTCATCGGCACCCATCAGCTCGGGCGACGCCATGACCCCATCCCACCACTTCCCAGCATCAAAGCCGGGGCATTGCGTTGCGGCACCGGGCATGTCCCTGTGGCCTGTAACCTTGGCATTGGGATACCGCTTTTTAAGCTCTAGGATGGTGCGGATCATTTCGTCCACCTGACCCGCCGTGCGCGTGTCGCGACCCGTCTGCATGTCATCGCGAGTCAATCCGCCCTCAAAGCAGATGCCAACACTTTCGACATTCTCGCCTTTAGAATGAGCGCCCATTTCGAAACGACCCGCTTGGGATAGATCGCGCCCTGCAATCCGTCCACCCTTGCGGGGTAGGTAGTAGTGATAGCCGCCTTCACGAAAACCACGCGCCAGATGATCAGCCTCAAGGCGTCCATAGGGGTATTCGACTTCAATTGCGGTCGCGCTATAGTGGATTACGATGTAATTGACGCGGCTGTCTGAAAGGTAGGACATGTAATGCCTCCAATGGTTTTGGCCCGCCAAGGCGGGTTGTTGTGGGTTGAATTGTGGGCTGGATCAGATCGAATAGGTGCTGTCGAAGTAGTCCCAAATGCCTGACAGGTGATTTGGGGCCTGCCTTACGGCGGGACGCTCATTGTCGAAAAGGTTGTTTTCCACAATGTTAGTTATGCGATCGGGACCCATCGCGGCGAACGGCTCAAACGTGTCAAAATCGGAGGGCTCAAATAGGTCCAGATCATCCAAAACGGGGCCATTCGGATCACCCGTTGACATGAAATGCCTGATTGAGGATTGCAGATAGGCGCTCAAAACCAAATCAGAGAATTGCAATCGAAGCGATTCAGCGCTTTCGCCTTGCGCCACTTGCCAGTCAGGACGCCCGTTAAACCACACCTGTTGATTGGCGTGACCTGTCAGGCGCTTGCCGTTCCCAAGGCTGTCATATTTGAAATACAGCTCATAAGCCGTGCCACCCTTTGCAGCGAAGTCGCGCGGCAACCTGTTGGCACCGTAGCCAAACACGCAAAGGCCATAGGCTAGGCGCTCCAAATCATCCCCGTCAGGCGAGATTAGCGCCGTTGCCGTAGCTATTTCCTCATCGGTGGTGATCCCCACACGCCGGAAATAATCGTCTGCGTTTTCATCGTAGCGCGCCTCATTGATAAGTGAGGCTTCATTTGCCACCCACGTAGACATGTAGGCGACCGATGTTGGCCAGCGGTCCGCAGCGATTTCCGCAGGTGCCGTCCTGTTTTGCACGATCACCCCATCATTGGCGGGCCAGATATTTAACGGCCCCACTTGCTCTGCAACAAGCACACCGTCCGAAACACTCCAAACTTTGCGTTGGTTCTTAAACGCCAGGATCTGCTCAGGGGATGGCCCGAGGCGTAGCGCAGCGGCAATCCCGTCTTGTTCTGCAATTTCAGCAATCGTTCTGGTTGGGTCAAAGAACGCGGGCTTGCCTTTGATTAAGGTGTGCCAGAACGATTTCCCCAATTCCTCGCAATATGCGCGTGAAGGGCGTCCTGCCGTATCGCCGCCAGAATGGGATATAACACGATGAAACAACGTGCCGCCCATCGGCATCAGCAAGGTAGCCATCTGCCCCCCGGCTGACGTGCCGCCAAGGGTGACGTTATTCGGATCGCCACCAAAGTTTGAAATGTGCAGTTGCACCCATTCCAGCGCTTTTATCACCACATCATAGGCTTGGTTGATTTGATGATCCTCACCTAACGCTGGATGTGTGAAAAAGCCCTGCGTTGAAAGAGGCCACTCGACAGTCACGTAGACCCGTCCAATGGCATATGCGCCCTCAAAACGGGGGAAAATGCGTGCGTTTTCAGTATTACCGCCGCCGTGAATATTCACGGTAACAGGCTTGTTTGCACCAATGGCGGGTTTGTCAGTTGAGATATCCAACAGCGCGCTATCTTGATGCTCAATAACACCACGTTCATCCCATTCTAAGACGCCAGCGCCTACAATGTCACTCGCACGCCAACCAACGGTTGTTGGCACAGATGGCCCTGTTGTTTGCAGCGCAATCCGGCGCGAACTGGTTGCATCAAATGGGCTTGAAGGGAGTTCTGTTAAAGCTTCAGGTGTTGACCACCACCCATCCGCAACAATGCTGGTGCAAAATGGGATGCCCCGAAATTCGCAGCGCTCAAACGTCTTGCCTGCATTGCGCTTGCGGAATTTTACCGCCTTGGCGCTATCGTCATCTGGCATAAGCACCGCATGGGTCTTACGCAGGCCCGTTATCTCTTGCGACCCAAACTGGACAGTCACGCGAGGGATCATGTGGCCACCTTGTATTTACCCCAAATGACCAAGCCAATCGCAGTGCCAGATGGTATTTCGCTCAAAGCGTAGAACCGCACATCAGCCGTCGAGCCGTCGATGCTACGTTCAAAGCCGATTGCAGCCCGCGTCAGGCCGTCAACGGTACTAGAGCCAGCTATCATCCCGATGTCGGTCGAATGGCGGGGGAAATTGCTCGTCGGGCGCGCGTTGATCGCGTATCCTGAAACGTTGGTTTCATCCGTCGCAAAAGGCAACGTAATCAGCACGCCGCTTGTACCCGCTGTGGTGTAGGTGATGGTTGCGTTTACCGACGCCATGAAGTCGCACCAAAGGCCCGACGCATCGGAGCCAGTGAGAACCCCCTCAAAAACCTGAGACGTGTGAGCTGCAACGAAATTAGTGGCCGTGCCGTCATCCACGAATGCGGGTGTGTGGTCTACGACTGCCGATGTCGTCACGCTATTAGCCAGAGATTGAAACATCGTATCTACATACGATTCTGACGCATTCTTGATCCACGCGCCCCATGTTCCAGAGCTGCGAAGCCTCCGCCATGTATCAAGCGAAGAACCCGACGCGCTATAAGCCGTCTGCAAGCGGTTTGCGCCCACAGCTCGGACCTGAATGCCAAGGGCCGTTGGGGCGTCGGTTGGCCCGTTTACCAGATCAGAACCGTAGTATTCATACGGCGTGTCGATACCGTCTAAATCTGTTGACGCAGGCAGCAGAATTGCTGCCAACAAGTTTGTGCCTTCAAGAACCGCAATGCGCTCTTCGAGAGCAGCAGATGGTTCATCAAAGACTGGCTTGTCGGTTACGTCCTCATCCGCAAGGATACGCACATCCAAGAAAGTACGATCAGAACCGTACTGTTGGACATAGGGTCGGGCAAACATAGCCTCAGAGCTTGCCGCATCGATGCCCGTTCCCGCATCCGTCGAAATAACCGCATCCGCTGTTACCCACCCATTTGCCGTGGTCAGATTGCCATAATCCACAAGCACGGTTTTTTTGATTGTCAGCCCTGTTTGCGTCAAACTGCTATTTAGCCATGCAATACCAAATTCAACGGCATCCCCTGACGGGTCAGCACTATCAACCGGGCGTCGTCCCTCCCATCTGACACGGTATTTCCGGCCCGCCTCCAAGGTAATCAAATCGCGGGGTGCAACTCGGTTATCCCCTTTAAGCTGCAAGACGGGGCCACGTGGGGAAACTTCTGTATCGTTTGGCGTGAATAGCGCCATGGTTGAGGCTGGACCCTGCACATCAGAAGAATATCGCAGATAGGCAATGCCGGGGTTCATGGGAGAATGGATCATCGCGGGCGTGAAGTTGAACAAACCCCGCTGGACGGCCGTTGTCAGACCAGCATTGATCGCCGCGCGCGTTGTAGCTGGTGACATTACAGCATCGCCGCGCGCACCGCCAAGCGCTTCGTCTGGGCTGGCGAATGGCAATTCCGAAAGCTTATCGGCTAGTGCTGCCTCCAGACCTGTGACGTCGCCAATTGCGTGGTCGTGATCAGATGCGGCCTTGCCACCTAGCGCTGTCTCCAGACCTGTGACGTCGCCAATCGCGTGGTCGTGATCAGATGCGGCCTTGCCACCTAGCGCTGTCTCCAGACCTGTGACGTCGCCAATCGCGTGGTCGT
>NZ_JBALWB010000012.1:0-116158 GCF_036960155.1 Sulfitobacter sp.
CTAGGGTTTACACAACAAACCCGCAAGCCCTTTCTACACTGAAATCAATCTTTTTCAGGTTTCACAGTCCTCTCTCTGTGATCTGCCGTGAATCCCCCTATTTTTATGGCCCTGCAACGGACGGCCCCTTAACAACTTTTCTGATAAACCGGAAAGTTCACCACTCATTTTGCGATGTTGGTGAGTTTTTTGGCTGTTACTTGGAGTGAATCATTCACTTCTGCCCGGGTCGGAGGTCCATTCCCCGGGATTCTTGCGAGTCGCATCCCCAAAACCCCTTCATTTTGGTCAATTGGGTCTGTCTCATCTGGAACAAGAGGGTGCCGGCGGACCATCTACCTCTTCAGCACACGATCCGTAATGTCTTGAGGTACTATATAGAGAGGCACTCTATGGAACTCTCCGTCAGCGAAACCACCTTGCCTCGACTGGAAGACTTATATGGTTCCGGAGCAAAGCCTCGCACAACATTTGGGCTACCAGGTGATCTGAGGTAAAATGAGCTACGCTCGACCGTGAATTGAAGTCACGGTCGAGCGATGTTCGCAGTGTCCCTAAAACCTTGGTGTCGCCCTATGGTGATTAGGGCCTAGGGATATAGTGCCACCTGCATCATTTATTTGGTCTAACCCTTGCCGCGCTTTTGTCCGCAAAGGCTGCAAGACGTGCGCGCGCAGCAGGTTGGGTATTCACTACGCCTGCAACAACGGATTCGGCATATGCAGCATCCATGGCTGACATGTTCTGCATGTGGCTCACTGCTGAACAGATCGCAAAGTTCGACAAGGGTAGGTTTTGGGCAGTTTTACGGGCTATATCCATAGCCACATCAAAACTTGATCCTTCTACAATGTACTGCGCAAGGCCAAGGTCCACCGCCTCTTGGCCTTGATAAACCCGACCCGTTAGCATCATGTCGATCATGCGGGACTTGCCCACCAGATCCGTAACCCGGATTGTAGCCCCCCCACCTGTGAACAAGCCTCGCTGCCCTTCAGGTAGTGCAAAATACGCGGTTTGATCCATGACACGAATATGGGCCGAACTGGCCAATTCTAGCCCCCCACCCACAACAGCGCCCTGAAGGGCTGCGATAACTGGAACCCCGCCATACTCCATCTTATTGAAGGCTTCGTGCCAACGCAGGCAAACATGCATAAAGTCCGCTGGGCTTCGGTCTTCGTCATGATGTTCAACCAGATCAAGGCCAGCGCAAAAGTGGTCCCCTGCCCCCGCCAACACAACTGCACGCACACCCGCACGTGGGGCCGTTGAGAAAAACTCAACCAGCTCTTCTATCGTATCGATATCAAGTGCGTTGCGTTTGGCAGGACGGTTTAGGCTTACGACCCAAACGCCGTCGTCATGCTCTACTAGTGCTAGGTTAGTATAACGTGCAGTGTCGATTGTAAGAGCCATGTGCGCATCTCCGCATGATTTTTGAATTTCCGTTGGAGATTTGGTCTTCTATTTATCAAAGAACCGCAAGGTTCCGTTTGCGCAAACTGCGCGCGTTTCGTTCCCCTTCACCAATCCGACTGCTTTAGGGACCCGCTAACGTGCAACTAATGTTCCATCAACATCCCTAACTCCAAGGAGCCCCTTAGAACAGCGGCAACGCATATTAGTCTGAGATGTAGCCCCCCTGACTATTCCTTCGGTCGGATAAGACGGCTATGGCAAGAGACGCCGTTTCGACATATCACGCGGGCACTTCCAATGTGGGGAGCAGCATTCCCTGCTTTCCATGTATCCATGACAGAGTACTATACTCTACAAACTGTTTTCTGCGTTGCTGACGTAGGGGGCTGAATACGATGATGCAAATGCATCGTTAGGCATTTAGCACCCCACTGTGAGAAATTTGCGCGAGGAACCCAATACCTAGGGTTTCTAACGACAATTCCCTTGCTGTTTGCTAACGGTGTTTTTTCTTAGAGCGGCTATCGTTCGCTCATTCGCTCTGACCTGAAAGTCCTTCCAATGAACATGCTCAAGATCGTCGCCGTGCCCATGCACAAAGAAGGCCGCAAATTTGTCGCGATTTTTGCTGCCATCGCTGCAGTCCTTTACTTTGTTTGGACACCACTGTTCTGGCTTGGGGTCGGCGCGACGGTTTGGTGCTATTACTTTTTCCGCGACCCAGTTCGCATCATTCCCCAACAAAAGGGGCTGGTTATGTCCCCCGCTGATGGCATCGTTTCGCTGATCGAAGACGTGGTTCCGCCCACTGATCTAGGTTTGGGCGACGCGCCCCTAACCCGCGTGTCGGTATTTATGAATGTCTTTAACTGCCACGTGAACCGTGCACCCATCGCAGGCAAGGTCACTCATGTCGTTTATCACCATGGTAAATTTCTGAATGCCTCACTGGATAAAGCGAGCGAGCACAACGAACGCAATGGCATTACCATTCAGGATAGTGATGGCGTCAGCATCGGTGTAGTGCAGATCGCCGGCCTTGTCGCGCGGCGGATCGTTTGTTTTGTCAAAGAAGGAAGCGAAATAAAGACGGGCCACCGCTTTGGTTTGATACGCTTTGGGAGCCGTTTGGACGTGTATCTCCCACAAGGAGTGGCGCCGATGGTATCCGTTGGTACAACTGCCGTAGCCGGAGAGACCGTGCTGGCTGATTTTACAAACCCAGACCCCAAACTTGTTGGCCTACCAGAATGACGAACACCCCAAAGATCAAGCTGCGCCATATCGTACCCAGTATGGTCACCGTCTTTGGCATTTGCGCAGGGATGAGCTCAATAAGGATGGGTTTGGAGGGCCGCTTGGAAGAGGCGCTCTATTTCATCCTTATTGCTGTATTTCTCGATGCCGCTGATGGAAAACTTGCGCGGTTTCTAAACACTGCCAGTCCATTTGGTGCCGAGCTTGATACATTGGCTGACTTCTTCAACTTTGGCATCGTGCCGGGTGTGCTGCTGTATAGTACGCTCTATATCGGTACCGAATTTGATAACTTGGGCTTCTTGGCCTCCTTGGTTCTAGCCGTTTGCTGTGCGCTTCGATTGGCGCGGTTTAGCTTATCCAAACAGGCTGATGACATCAGCCTTACAAAAGATGACCACTTTGTCGGCGTACCAGCACCTGCACTGGCCTGTCTGGCCTTGATGCCTATCTTTATGCACCTTTACGGATGGCAGGATACAGATCTCCCGATCGCCCGCGCAGTCTATATTATCGGCGTCGGTTTATTAGCGATCAGCACGATACCAACAGTGTCCATAAAACATGCGAGTATCAAACGCGCGCATCTGCCATTTGCAGTTATATTGGCGGTAATTTTGGTAGTCAGTTTGATCGTCTACCCTTGGCCGACTTTGATTTTAGGAAACTGTCTCTACCTGTTGTCCTTACCCTTTTCCTATCTATCCCAACGCAAACACATCAAAGCACACAACGAAACACATCCGCATTCCAGTGATTGAAGGGCGGACGACAGCCCCTAATTTGAGCCAGACAAGGGGCAAACTTCAGGTATCATGCGGCGCAGAGCAAAGGCCTCACGTCAGGCATCATTATTACCCCGATATCGATCAATTCGTGGTGTTTTCCAGCAATACAGCGAGGAATGCTTCCGCCCCTATGGTAACCTTCTTTCCCTTCGGCCAGGGCAGGCATAATAAATTTTCTGCAAATATCGTGCTCGGAGAAGAAGCGTTTTTCCATTTCCACCACCCTATAAGTATCTGAGCGCGTTAATGGAGAACGTCAGGGGTGCAACCGTCTTCTGCGATCAAAACACACGTACCGGATCGCCATCGCAGGAAACGGTCGCATCGAACTTCATTGTCGCGAAGGTGCGAGCTATTCTGCAAGACAAAGAGCATTCGATAACTTTTACTGCCAGCATCTGATTGAGCTTCTTCAGCAAACCGTTCCGAAATGGTGCGAGGCGCTGAACGTTGACCCCGCCTGAAACCCACATCCAGCGCATGCGGACGAAATGGGGAAGTTGCAATCCGAGAACCGGGCGCATCATGGTCAACTTAGAATTAGCAAAGAAACCACTTCGATGCGTAGAATACATCATTGCGCATGAATTGGTTCATCTTCGAATGCGCCACCACAGCGCAGAGCTTATGGCGTTGTTGGAAACTGTGATACCTGACTGGTACACCACAAAGATATCCTCAATTCTCTGCCTTTTGAACATGACAAGTGAACATATTGAACGGGATATTTTCCCACGCTTGGAAATGCGCCTCGTTGTGCTCGTTCACGCGCAGCCCTTCAAAGGCGGGATGCATGCAATGGGTTTCTATTTCGGGCTGGTCTTCGATTTTTTGGACAAAGTGGCAACGCCACGCCAAGCGAGAGCCAAAGGCTGTTAGATTCCGCCCAAGGCTTTTTTTCTCATCGGGAGACAATTGCGAACGGCGTTTGACAATAGATTGCGCAACCTCCCGAACAGAAAGGGTGCCCCATGCAAGGTGGGCAGAAAGGCGTGAGCAATAGAACTCTGATAAGTCTGGTGCCGAGATGTGGTAAAGATAGTGGCGGGATCGGTGATTTAGGAAGCTGCGTAAGTCAGCGACTGCATTTTTTCTACCGCCCTTTTGGACTTTGCCAATGGGTATGTTGCCAAACATAGTGTCGTCTTTTTTTGGCAAGATATCCGATCGGCAGATTGACAGTGGCATAAGGGAGTTTGGCTTTGGCAGTATCTTCTCTGCCATGCGGGTATTCCTGATTTTGGACCAACCATTGCGACTGCGCAGTTTGCGTACAACGCCGTTTGAGGGGGACTCGTGTAGCAAGATATCGTTGGTCGAGCACAGATTTTGAACTGCGATATCACGCTCGTATGTCCACAGGTTTCCGGTTTCTTCATAAGAGTAAACGTCGCTTACTTGATGATCCAAATGAAGGTTTTTGATAATCTCGCAAGCATTACCAACCTTTATGATTAGGGGTTGGCCTAGGTCTAACAAGGCGATGTTCAGATCGACAAGGCAATCGTGAATGAAATGCCAATGGCGGCGGGATGCAAAGGGCTGTTCCCAATACTCAGGTTCAACAATGTAGAGGGGTAACCGTGCCAGACACTTGGATGTTGTTCCATCCAGCCTTTGAAATAACTGCGCCAAATTACCTCTTGGACGAATTTCATCGAGGCAGAGAGGCTATGGTGGGCAAGCGTTTGGGTGAGGACTTCTTCTTGGGTGATCAGCCTATGTTTAATCCACGGCGACAATGACGATACCGAGCTGCGATTGGTCGGGCCGTAATCATAATTTCGCTGATCCGCGTAATGCACGCCTGTATGGGGGATGGATTTGTTCAACCGCGCAATGCCTGCCTGCCGTGTTGGTTCAAATACGATTGTCTCTGATTTGTGTTGGGCCTCTGGAAACATGTCTGGTATGGTCATGAAGTTGGAGTACCTTTTGTACTATCTGGTGAACTCGTGTTGCGTGACCGACGGCAGCGTTCGGAACAAAAACGCACCTCGTCCCAGACCTTTGCCCACTTCTTGCGCCAAGTGAACGGCCGCCCACAGGTCGAGCAGGTTTTCTGCGGCAGGTTAGACTTTTTCATCTGTATCTATCGCTGTGAAGAAGCGGCGGGTGTCGTCTTGCACTGCTTGGCGCTTTTCATCACTCATTCGATCCAGGCTTTTATACATGAACCCCATGCGTGGGTTGCCCCGCAGCTTGCCATCATTACGGCCGATGAAGTCCCAATAAAGGTAATTGAATGGACAGGCCGTTGGGCCATTTTTAACGGTAGGTTTGTATTTGCACGACCCGCAGTAGTTGGACATTTTATTGATGTAGGCACCACTGGCCGCGTAGGGCTTGGACGCCAATTGTCCGCCATCGGCAAACAAAACCATACCGGTGACATTGGGCAGTTCGACCCACTCATAGGCATCGGCATAAACCAACAGATACCAGTTGTTAACTTCATCAGGATCGAGACCCGCGATCAATGCAAAGTTGCCTAGAACCATCAATCGTTGGATATGGTGTGCGTAAGCGTTCTGTTTCGTTTCAGTGATGCATTGCCGCATACAGTTCATCTGCGTCTCTGCCGTCCAATAGAAATCTGGCAAGGGTCGCGTGGCCTCAAGGAAATTTGTAGATTTGTAGTCGGGCATTTTGAGCCAATAGATACCGCGTACATATTCCCGCCATCCAAGGATTTGGCGGATAAATCCCTCGACCGCGTTTAGCGGCGCTGTGCCTTTGTGAAAAGCGGCTTCCGCCCTTTCCACGCACTCCAGTGGGGTCAACAGACCACAATTTAGGTAGAACCCGATATGGCTGTGATACATCCAGGGTTCGTTCTGGATCATCGCATCTTGGTAATCGCCAAACAGATTCAATCGTTTGGCAATGAACTCATCCAACGCTTCTAACGCTTGGTCCCGTGTAACGGCAAAATGGAAGGGCAATAAATCGCCGAAATGATCTGGAAAGTGGGCCTCAACAAGCGCAATAACCTCTTGAGTGATGTCATCTGGCTGAGCGTGGTAGGTATCAGGGATTTCTAATCCTGACTTGGGTGGTTTGCGGTTTTCTGAATCGTAATTCCACTGACCACCGCGGGGACCATCCTGATCCATTAATATCGAATGTTTCCGACGCATTTCGCGGTAGAAATACTCCATTCGCAATTGCTTGCGGCCCTCGGCCCAGTCGGCGAACTCAGTGGGTGTGCAAAGGAAGCGATTATCGTCTTTGATGGTTACAGGCAAATCGAGTTTGGCTGACCAGCCAGCCATTTCTGTTTGTAGTCTGTATTCGCCTGGGGCGGTCAAGACAACTTCGGAAATCGCATTCTGCGCAATGATACGTGCCACTTCACCAAACAAGGATCCGGTGTTGTTTGGATCATCATATTTGACGTAGCGGATGTTAAGCCCTTTGCCAGATAGGCCTTCCGCAAAATGGCGCATTGCTGAGAACACGAAGGCGATCTTTTTCTTATGGTGTTTCACATAGGTCGCTTCACTGCGGACCTCACACATCAAGAGTAGATCGTTTTGCGGGTCGAGATCGGTAAGACTGGATAGGGTCAAGCTTAGCTGATCACCAAGTATCAAGCGCAGTTTCATAAGCGGTTCCATTCTGTCGATCAAGGGTGAAAACCTGATTAATCAAAATACGTAATTTGGGCGGAGGGTGGTTTCATAACTGAGAATTGGCGCGCGAAGATGCAAAATCAATAGACTATTGGTTTTAACTATTCATGAGGTGGGTCTTGTTGGTGATTTTTTGCAAACAACGGCCCCAAGTGCGGGTCAATCACTGTTTGCCACAAGTGCAGGTCAGCGCGGTTTGTGCATCAATACTAAGCTTTGCTTATTTCGCAAAGCCGACATTGGCTGCAATGCAGAAAATGAGTAAAGTGGGCTCGGAACTGCCGTTCGCCGCGATGGGCACGAACGGCTGCTAACCCAAACGAAGCTTAGACCAGATGAGCGATTTGCCTTTCAATTGAGAGGCTGGTTTTCTTGGCAGACACAGAACTGTTTGCAGAGGAGAAAACAATGACAAGCACAGTTTACGTTGGCCTTGATGTCCATGCAGAGACCATCGCCGTTGCAACGGCGGATGATGGTCGCAACGGTGAGATCAGGTTTTATGGGACAATCAGGAATACCGCGGATTCGATCCTGCGCCTAACCAAACGATTGTCGAGCGGGAACACGACACCGGCTTTTTGCTATGAAGCTGGGCCCTGCGGCTATGGAATTCATCGGCTCTTAACAAAGCTTGGATTTGAATGCGCAGTGGTGGCCCCAACTATGATCCCGCGTAAGGTGGGTGATCGTGTCAAAACAGATCGCCGGGATGCGGAGATGCTGGCCCGGCTTTGGCGCGCGGGTGAATTGACCGCTATCTGGACACCAGACGAAGAACATGAGGCGATGCGGGATCTGATCCGGACCCGCAAACAAGCGATGTCAGCTCTAAAAGTTGCTAAACAGCAGTTGCTCAGCTTTCTGTTACGGCATGGTTTGCGCTTTGACAGACCTACCCGATGGACAAAGATCCACTGGCGCTGGATTAACGAATTGCGCAAGTTCCGATATCCGTACCAGCAACTTGCCTTCGAAGAATTGAAGCGCGCCATCCGGCAGATCGACGAACGTGTAGCGACTTTGGATCAAGCCATAGCAGACACCGTAGCAGCATGGCGATTTGGGCCTGTCGTTGACGCACTGCGTGCGTTGCGGGGTGACCTTCAATTGCTCAGGTAATGAGACACCCAGTTCGAGGACGGCAATTGAGACAGTGAGACTGGAATCCTTGGAAGCACCCTTCAAACCACTGACGCTCGCGGCCATTGCAACGAGACAAGGTCATAGAAACCCTTTCAATCAGGAAGATGGCCTGAGGTCAGACAATCGAAGTAAAAGGCGGTGAACTGAACACCCGGAATTTGAAGACGCAAAAGAAACCATGTCTATATTTAGGCCTCCAAGACGAGCGAGCGCTGGATAGTGATCGCAACTTGAGCTTGCGAAATCTTCACCCCATTTCCAACAATACTGTGCCCATAATTGCAGCGCTACAGATAGCGTCCTTGCAACTTAACCGGATCCCGAGTGGAATTTGGCCGTAACTTGATCACGATCCACACTTCCCAACCACCAGCTCAAGATATTGAGAGATAAGGTTCGCAATATGTTCGTGCACGTTCTCGATCAAGACGAAAATTTTAACCGGTACGGGGCCATTCAGAGCTGCGGCGCTTCAAGCCCACCTTTTCTGTAGTCTCTGGGTCATGCCTGGCAGAGACATGCGAAGAATATCAAGATATGGTAAGGGCAATGTGCCAGATATCTATATATTGATTGATGCTCATCTTCGCGGGATATTCACCCCGATTCCGAGACAACTTTACCCCGATTTACAGCAGCCTAATGTGTCCAAGCACCACGGCGACCCGTCGCAAAATTTTCTCCGTAGCCACCCATCCGAATGTTTGGCTTCCGGCGGTGCGGTTCTTGAATTTGGGCATCAATGCCGTGTTCGGACGCGTAAGCGACAGCGAGTTCTTTTGTCGCGAACTCCAGCTTAACTTGGCTCTGTGTGTCGGAGGATGAGGTCCATCCCATCAGAGGATCAACTTCGCGGGCCTCGGAAGGGGCAAATTCAAGAACCCACTTATGAGTCTTTGCCGTGCCTGACGACATGGCAGTACGGGCTGGCTGATAGATTCGCGCGCGCATAGTTTCTCTCCGTCTGATGTATGTCAGGATATGGCATGACCACGCATTTGGTTCAAGAGCGCGCTCTCCTGACAGTTTATGACATCTGAACGCCTTCTATACCTTGATACCCTGACAAAACATGACACCTATAGGGAACGTAACCCGGAGACTGCCCAGATGCCCTACGCGCAAACAGACAAAAGCGAAGCGACCCCTGAGTTTTTAGCCAACGCCGCTCCGGATGTGCGTAGCCGTCCCAAGCTGGAAGGCGGCAAGGCATTTGTCCTTGAAACCGAGTTTGAGCCAGCCGGCGACCAGCCAACAGCCATTGCGGAATTGTCTGAAGGCATTCGCAATGGTGAACGTAATCAGGTTCTCTTGGGTGCCACGGGGACCGGTAAGACGTTTACCATCGCGAAGATGATTGAGGAAACTCAACGCCCTGCGATCATCCTTGCGCCAAACAAGACACTGGCCGCCCAGCTCTATGGTGAGTTTAAGGGTTTTTTCCCAAGCAATGCGGTTGAGTATTTTGTCAGCTTTTATGACTACTACCAGCCCGAAGCCTATGTTGCCCGTTCAGATACTTTCATCGAAAAAGAATCGCAGATCAACGAACAGATTGACCGCATGCGCCACTCGGCCACGCGGGCGTTGTTAGAGCGGGATGATGTCATCATCGTAGCATCAGTGTCTTGCATCTACGGTATAGGCTCGGTCGAGACATATGGCGCGATGACCCAGGATTTGAAGGTAGGTAGCTCGTATGACCAACGACAGGTGATCGCAGATCTGGTTGCACAAGCCTACAAGCGAAACGATGCGGCGTTCCAGCGCGGCACCTTCCGTGTACGTGGTGATAGCCTTGAGATTTTCCCAGCCCACCTTGATGATCGCGCTTGGCGGCTGTCGTTCTTTGGTGAAGAGCTAGAGAGCATCACAGAATTTGATCCCCTAACTGGTGAAAAAACCGACACCATGGAGCAAGTTCGCGTTTACGCCAACTCACACTATGTGACCCCAAAACCCACCATGAACCAAGCCATCATTGGCATCAAAAAGGAACTACGCACGCGGTTGGACCAGCTTGTTGGCGGCAGTAAGCTATTAGAGGCGCAACGGCTGGAGCAGCGCACCAACTTTGATTTGGAAATGCTAGAAGCGACGGGTGTTTGCAACGGGATTGAAAACTATTCACGCTACCTCACGGGCCGTGCGCCAGGTGAGCCGCCCCCCACCCTATTCGAATTCATCCCCGACAATGCAATTGTCTTTGCAGATGAAAGTCACGTTAGCGTGCCGCAAATCGGCGGCATGTATAAAGGTGACTTTAGGCGCAAGATGACACTGGCTGAACACGGCTTCCGCTTACCGTCCTGTATGGACAACCGCCCCCTCAAATTTGAGGAATGGGACGCGATGCGCCCGCAGTCGGTATTTGTTTCTGCGACACCCGCCTCATGGGAAATGGAGCAAACAGGCGGCGTATTTACAGAACAAATCATTCGCCCCACAGGTTTGGTTGATCCTCAGATCGAAATCCGCCCTGTTGAGATGCAGGTCGATGATCTGTTGGACGAGGTGCGCAAAGTAACCGCCGATGGAATGCGCACGCTGTGCACGACGCTGACAAAACGCATGGCAGAAGACCTGACCGAATACATGCACGAACAGGGCATCCGCGTGCGCTACATGCACTCGGACATCGACACAATCGAGCGGATCGAAATCCTACGCGATCTGCGTTTGGGGGCCTTTGACGTGTTGATCGGGATCAACCTGTTGCGTGAAGGTTTGGATATTCCTGAATGTGGGCTTGTCGCGATTTTGGACGCCGACAAAGAGGGTTTCTTGCGTTCAGAGACCTCCCTTGTGCAGACCATCGGCCGCGCCGCGCGTAACGCCGAAGGCCGCGTCATTATGTATGCTGACAAGATCACTGGCTCAATGGAACGCGCGATAGGCGAAACTGACCGCCGGCGCGCCAGGCAAGAGGCCTATAATGAAAAGCACGGCATCACGCCGACAACTGTCAAAAAGAACGTCGAGGACATTCTCGCGGGTCTTTATAAAGGCGACACTGATCAATCTCGCGTCACAGCAAAGATCGACAGTCCTTTGGCAGGCGGGAATTTGCAATCGGTCCTTGAAGGTTTGCGCACAGACATGCGCAAAGCAGCCGAGAACCTTGAGTTTGAGGAGGCCGCCCGCTTGCGGGACGAAGTCAAGCGTTTGGAAGCTGTCGACCTCACCATCGCAGATGATCCGATGGCGCGGCAATATGCCGTTGATAAAGCCGTCGACGACGCCAAAACCAAATCGGGTCGCAGCACAATGGGCCGAGGTGGAATGCGCGGCGGCGTTAAGCGGCGCGGCCGTTAAAAACTAAAGTGGCGCGGGTCTAAGTTTCTTTGATAAACTTACCCGCGCGCCTTTTCCAATTGAACCAGTCACAAGCCAACCGCTGCGCAGCGATGGGTGATCTACGCGCCATCCCCTAAAACGATCATTACTCACAATCTGTATCCGGCCCTGTGTACAGGCATCCAGCAACAATGCGTCAGCTTGTGTTCCCCGCGGCGTGACCCGCACCTGCACCAATTCGCTTAGGCGCTTTAAATCTGCGTCTCTAACATGGCGATGAATACTGTTGTCAAAATAGAGAACAGGCGCAAACCGCCGTGCGATTAACGCACGCGCCACCAACATTGGTATGATCGCATCTACCTGACCTCCGCGCCAAAACAGCACATTACTTCCATCCACCAATATCGAATTTGTCACGCCGCCTCCTCACACAAAAATCAACGATATGAACCTATTCGCCCTGCCATCACTGCTGGCATCTTCTCGCGCTAACTCTTCTCTGCTGTACGTTAGTAACTCTTTCTTAACGGATATTAACCAAAATCGAAGCAGGAGTTTTGCCCCAAGTGTTTTACCGCGTCGTCCTTATATTCCTCGCTCTCAGTTTTGCGCAAATGGCGCAGGCTGGACCATGGCTACGTGAAAAAGGGTCTGCGTTTACGGCTGCTTCATTTTCCAGCACCTATTACATGGAAACAGCAACACAGACGTATTTGGAATACGGTCTAAGCGACAAAACCACGGTTGTTGCTGATCTTGGCATGGCTCGCCTACATTACGTCGAAAACAGCGGATACGCGACCGTATCCCTGCGCAGGGCTCTTAGCGCCCCAGATGCACAGTCAAAATGGGCGTATGAGCTTGGTATTGGTGCCGGTTGGATCGGATCAACGACCCTTCCCCATGTCCGAACCGGGCTCAGTTGGGGGCGTGGAATGGAATGGGGCAAGAAATCAGGCTGGATGACCGTTGAAGCCGCCGTGATTTGGGATCTGAGCGACGCGCATCATGTAACTAAGATAGATACGACCCTTGGTATAAATTTTACAGAAATCACCTCGGGAATGCTGCAAATATATACTGCCAATGTTGTGGATCAAACGTTTGGGACACTGGCGCCATCACTCATATTCAATCCAAAAAACAGCAAATTCCGCATCCAAATTGGTGCGGAAAGCCAGTTAGGAAACTGGGAAAACAGTGCGTTGAAAATTGGCCTATGGCGAGAATTCTAAAAGTGGCTCCGGCGCGAACGCCGAAGCCGAATTCAATTACACTACGTCGTTATCCATGCGGACAGTCACCGCAATCTTCCCGCTCACTGCCTCTGACCAAATCACATGAACCTGATCCGCTTCTGTCCCCTGCTGGGCTCTCACGAACGGGTTGTCGTAATTAAGCGCATTTGCGGCGTTGCGCACGCCCCCACGCACCACCACGGCATCCACGCTCAAGGAACGCGCTTCAAACGGCAATCCTGGCCCTGTCGGTACAACCCAAGTCTGGGTATCAGAGTTTTGTTCAAACTCGATTAAATGCGGATTTGCCACAGGACTATTCACGCCATGAAACGAGTTCCCCTCAAATCGGACATTGCGCATCTTCGCATAATTCAGATCAGAGAAACTGGTATCCACCCGTTCCACGCGATCAACATACCCGTTAATACTGCGAAAGCGGTTGCCAGATACGTTCAAACCATTGATGGAATGCCCAGATCCGAATGGCTTTAGAACCAGATAGCTAAAGCTTGTTGCGACCTCACCAGATATGAACACGTTGCTCGTGATATCCAATGAACTAAACGAAAAGCCGCTGTTGAAAACAGGACTTGGATCACGTTCATTTGTCCACTCAAAAAACGCATTATCCACGTAGTTTTGGCTGAACACACATGATGCATATGCCTCCGCCAGCACCAAACCCGCCGACCGGATACCTCCAGAAACTGAATCACCCTGAAAGAAATGGTTCCCAATGATTAGATGGTTCTGGCCTGCCATAACTGCAAAGTGACGAAAGCGTTCTGACCGGCAATTGCGCAATTTTACATCGTTAGCATTCACATTCAGAGCAATTGATGTTCTCTGAGACACCGTCAGATCATTTTCCGAAGACAGGAACTGGCACCCCTCAACAAACATCCCCTGACAACCACCGCCAATAGAAGTAATCCCGCGGTCCTTTGGCGTCGTAATAAAGCAGTCTTTAATCGTAAACACTGCTCCCGCTCTGGCCAACATAATGGCACTACAAAATTCTTGGCACTGGAATTCAATATCGCGCAAGATAAATTTGGAGATGACATCAAAACCGCTAAAATCCAAAAGGTATTTGAAGCGGTTGAATGTAAAGTTCTGCGTCCCTTCCGCGTCATATAGAGGCGCATTCAGCGTGATTTCACCGCTTGCTACGTTCTTCTCACGAACATAAATTTCACGTCCGACACCCGCACCGCTTACATGGCTCCCAATTTCGATATTTGCCACATTCGCAACGCCAGTCAGCGTACGCGAATTGCTCGCGTTATAGGTCGCCTGCGAAGTGACTGTGATCGTGTCCCAATCGCCACCCGACAGAGCAAGCAACTGTCCGTTATGGATTCCGCGACGTGTTTCATAACGGGTGCGGCTGGGTACTGCTGCTTGCATATCGACAGGACCAGTCAAGGCAACCTTTCGCCCGCCCAAATCCAGCGATTCATGATCCGAATTATTTAACAGCGCTTGAAACGCTTTTCGGAACGCTGTTTCTTCGTTATCAAAGGCTTGAATATAGTTAGGCAAATCGAAATTTTGACGGAGCAGAAGTACCGCGTCGGTTGCCATGCTGACTGTACCTTCAAAATTGGTCGGCGCGTCAAATGTAACATCCCCGTTCAACCGGAAGGTCCCTGCAGGAATCAATACAGTTCGGTCATTTGCCGCACTGTTCGCTGCTTCAAATGCTGCAGTGTCATCCGTCACGCCGTCACCAACCGCACCGTAATCACGCACATCAATCGTCGCTACAATGTCACTTAGGAAAAACGACGACACATCGTTGATTTCGATGTCATCGACACGCACAACGCCGCCATTCTGGCCAACTAGATCAATACCAAAGTGACCGTAGCCCGCGTTTGCCCCCCAAACCATATCAACGCCATCGCGATTACCAATGCCAACGATTGCACTGATCTCAACAACCTCGCCATAGGTTGTGAGTCCCGTCAAAGCCCCTTGCGTAACAACCCCCGACAACACACTCCCATTTGATTGGGCAGCATAGGCCGCAATGCGAACCGATGGGAGGTTCCCACTAATTGCTTTGACCCGCGCTTTGATCTGCACATAACAACCCGCAACAATAGGTGTCTGCCCCTTATAGCGCAGCAACTGTGTGCTATCCGTTTTCAAGATCTCCAACGCACCACCAAAATCCTGATCTGCTGGCACAAAAACGCCATTGGATGAGGTTGCGTAGCTGGAGGACCCTGCAGTGCCGTTTCCGTCTGAATACGCCGCCAAACCATCAGAGTAAGGTGTGGGCGTCAATTGAGTTCCGCTAGTGATTGCCATATTGATTGTATCCCTTTTCGCGCTTCTCCGGCGCAACTGCCGGACAGGCGTTGGGGGATATCAACATGGTGTTAAGGCGCAGCTATACCACCGTAACGGTGATGTTGCGGATCAACAGCGGCAACCAGTGTTTTTAGACACTCCGAGAGCCGAGGAAAATCCAAAATAAGTTCCTTTGGCCTACGCTGTAAAAAGCCACCTGCGTAGGCCAAAAGGGGATATTATCACTTACCCAACAAGGTTGCCTGCCAACGCTTCATCAATCAGCGCAACGGTCTCATCCACGCCGTAAAGCGCAATGAACCCACCAAATCGTGGACCTTGGCTCGCCCCGAGCAGAACCTCATAAAGCGCTGTGAACCAATTGCGGAGTGGATCAAACCGTTCGCGACCACAGGCAAATACTTCAGATTGCAACGCCTCAGCGTCCAACCCTCCCTCCCAAACGACAAGTCGTCCACGCAGATCTTCGAGCGCTTCGCGTTCCAGATCAGACGGCGCGCGGAATACTTTCGCAGGCTTCACAAAATCATTGTAATAGCTCACCGCATATCCTGCAGCAGCGTCCATTCCCGGATGCGTCTCGGCCGTTGCTTCGGGCGCGTACCGTTGGATAAAGCCCCACAATTGCGCTTTGTCCTCAGCTGACGAGACCGATGCGAGGTTTAGCAGCATCGAGAACGGCACAACCATGTCAGATTTTGGCACATCACCACTGTGGATATGCCAGACAGGATTGTTCAATTGAGCTTTGACATCTTGTGTCTCATAGGCCCGCAGCTGCTGGTGATACTCATCAACTGCTTTAGGAATCACGTCAAAATACATCCGCTTGGCCGTCTTTGGCTTGAGATACATAAAGTATGACAGCGATTCAGCACTGGCATAGGTCAGCCATTCGTCGATCGTCAGGCCATTACCCGAAGTTTTTGAGATTTTGTGCCCGTCTTGATCCAAAAACAGCTCGTAGCTGAAATGCTCAGGCGCGCGGGCACCCAAAATCCGGCAGATCGAATCGTAGATCGGTGTATTGGTTGAGTGATCCTTGCCGTACATTTCGAAATCAACACCAAGGGCAGCCCAGCGTGCGCCAAAATCGGGCTTCCACTGTAGCTTCACGTTGCCACCTGTGACTGGCAGCGTCATTTCCTCACCATCAGGCGTGTCGAACGTTATGGTGCCTGCTTTGGCATTCACTTCCTTCATCGGAACATACA
This sequence comes from Sulfitobacter sp., assembly GCF_036960155.1. Lineage (GTDB taxonomy): Bacteria > Pseudomonadota > Alphaproteobacteria > Rhodobacterales > Rhodobacteraceae > Sulfitobacter. The sequence continues at coordinate 16,326 of NZ_JBALWB010000012.1, forward strand.
TCACCCGTCCTGTTTCGGGATGGATCGGCAAAAAGATGGAATAGGTCTGGCGGCGTTCTTCACGCAATGACTTCAACATCACGGCCATGATTTCATCGTATTTCTCGGCAGCCCGCATCAGAATTTCGTCAAACTTCCCTGTGCCGTAAAACTCGGTCGCGGAATAAAACTCATACTCGAACCCAAAGGTATCAAGGAACCCCCGCAATCGCGCGTTGTTATGGTGGCCAAAGCTCTCGTGTGTCCCAAACGGATCAGGCACGGACGTCAGCGGCTTTTGCAGGTGCTCTTCCAATGCGGCTGCATCAGGAACATTCGACGGCACTTTGCGCATCCCGTCCAAATCATCCGAAAAACAAATCAGGCGTGTCGGGATGTCACTGATCGCCTCAAACGCACGGCGGACCATGGTTGTGCGCGCGACCTCTCCAAAGGTCCCGATATGCGGCAGGCCAGATGGACCGTACCCAGTTTGAAACAGAACATATCCCTTTTCAGGCATCTTGCCCTGAAAACGTTTGAGTACACGGCGCGCTTCTTCAAAAGGCCACGCTTTGCTCTGCATTGCTGCATCCCGCATCTCAGACATATCAAACTTCCCGAAATTATAACCAGCGCACTATCGCGCAGCTCTGGCTTCATCTATTGTGCAAGACCCGTGCCGTCAATAATCTCGACAGCACCAAAAAATGCGTAAAGGACGTGACTAAATGCCCGAGAACCTATCCCTCACGTTAAGCCCGCAAGATTGCCTTATCGCCGTAATGGTCGCGGTCTCGGCTTCTGACGAAGATATCGGAACAGCAGAACTGATCAAAATCCAGACGGCTGTTAATCTACTACCAATCTTTGCCGAATTTGATGTCGATCGCATTAAGACAGTCAGTCAAATGGTTTTCGATCTGTTTGAACAGGAAGACGGCCTTGATGCTCTCTTTGGTCTTGTCAAAGAAGCACTGCCTCATCGCTTGAATGAAACCGCCTATGCGCTTGCATGTGATGTTGCTGCAGCAGATGGAACTCTGGAAGAAACTGAATTGCGCCTTTTGGAAGAAATTCGGTATGAGCTGGAAATTGATCGTCTGCACGCAGCAGCCATCGAACGCGGCGCGCGTGCAAGGCACCTAACCTGAACGCAAACACTAGTTAGGCGCCGTAAAGAACGCCCCAGCGCTCAATCAATTGTTGCTGCATCCGCTTCGCGCGGCGATTCCAGTTCACCCCACCGGGTGGGCGTTCGCGTTCTGCGCGGGTCAGGGTTGCACGAATGCTCTCATCCGCAGCAAAAATGGCAAATGCCATTTCTGTACCGTCTGGCCCCGTCAAATACCCAGCAAGGCCAGAGACAAAATTCAACGTACCTGTTTTCGCATTCACTTTTATCGGGTGATCTGTGATCACCTTGCGCTTTGCATCCCGCATGGCGATCGGTTTTAGAATCTCACGCAAACCTTCGCGATGAACTTTTAGCAGTGCTGCGACCATGTCCTTGGCAGTGACACGGCTGTCATCTCCCAAACCGGAATGATCAACCAGCGCGACACTTTCCATTCCCAGGCTATCACGCGCCCAATGGTTCATCCGCTCTGCCGACGCCTTCAGGTCTACAGGTTTGCTCCCGCGTGCTGTTGATGCAGCCAAACCCATCATCTCAGCGGTTAAATTCGTCGACCATTTCAACATATCGCGCAGAATATGCTGCAAATCGGCACTTTGATGGCGCACCAAAATGACGCCCGGCGGCACGGCATCGACGTTCTTGGGTGCCCCAAGTTGAATACCCTGCACCCCTGCAAGGCTTTGAAATACTTCCCCAGCATAAAGCCCCGGTTTGCGAACAGGTAGCCAGCGCGACCCATTCCGACCAAGTGCACCGCGCGCGACGGTCCATGCGTCAACGCCACTTTGGTTTTCATAGGTATAAACAGGCGAAGCCCTGTCGCGGATTTTCATGACCGCCATGCGCACCGACGGGCGATATTTTTCCGTACGCCCCTGCATTGTAACCGCGTATTTTCCGTTTGCGCGTTTCCATTCAAAATGCACGCGGTTGTAGTTCAACGCGAGCGACGAAACCCCAGGGTTATACCCAACCTGATCAGGCTGCTTGGGATCAATCCTTGGCAACACAGGCAGTGCCGCTTCATATATTTTGAAATCACCTTTTACGCTCGTGACGCCCGCCGCCTTTAGATTGGCAGCCATTGTCGCCAAAGCATCCGTGCTCAATGTCGGATCACTGCCACCAACCAACACCAGATCGCCATCAATCACACCGTCAACAACCGGACCTGTTGCCAATAATTGCGTTTCAAACTGGTGATCTGCACCAAACGCATCCAGCGCATAAAGCGCAGTAATCGCCTTTGCGACACTTGCTGGCGGACGGCCTGTTATGGCGTCATGCGCCTCTATTCCCACACCAGTCTTAACATCAGAAACCGCAAACGACACTTTGCCCGACAGTTTGGCCTCACCCATGATGTCTTCGACACTGCGTACGGCGCGTTTAAAGAAGTCTTCACCGCGCAACACAGGCCTAAGGGAGGATGTAGGGGGAGCGGCCCTAGCTGCGCCCGCGCCTAGAATACTTGCTGCGGCAGCTGTACCTAAAAAGTGTCTACGTGAAAATGCGCGTGTCATAACCTAGGGGTACCCTAAATAGCGCAGAGGCTACAAGCATCCAAAAATCACATTTCGTCCAACTTCAACGCGTGGTACCGCTGCGACATGCAACGCGCCGTCCTGATCATGTTCCTCGCCATGTCGCTCATTCCAACAGGGGATAGTGCGGGAAAACTGCTATCTGGAACATATGAAACCGCCCCGGTTTTTGTCGCATGGTCGCGGTTTGTATTAGGAGCCATTTTTATCTTTCCATTTGTGCCGCGCAGCGCTTGGTCGCTTTTGCGCAATTGGCGCATTTGGGTCCGTGCCAGTACATTGGCAGCAGGAATATCTTGCATCCAAGTGGCACTACAGCTCGAAGAGATCGCAACCGTCTTTGCGGCATTCTTCATCGGTCCGCTAATCAGTTATGTGTTGGCCGTCATATTCCTGCGCGAACCTGTAACTTTACTGCGTTCAGCACTCGTATTGATGGGATTTTTAGGGGTTTTGATCGTTGTTCGCCCTGGCATGGACACAAGCGCAGGCGTTCTGTGGGCCATAGCTGCAGGATGTTGTTACGGTGCATTTTTAACAATGTCGCGCTGGCTTGGGCCCTTGGCCACACCTATGGCAATGACATTTATTCAGTTGTTCATCTCAGCGCTATTTCTGTTGCCATTCGGCTTAACTAACTTGCCAGAGTTTTCAGGTACTATCGTTGCACTCACAGGAGTATCTGCGCTGTTCTCGATGCTTGGTAACTTATTGCTGCTGTATGCCTACGGTCTGGCACCAGCCACGCGATTGGCCCCGCTTGTCTATTTCCAGCTGGTTGCTGCTATCGGGCTTGGCTGGGCCATATTCGGTGATCTGCCGGATATCTGGACGTGGACAGGGTTGATCGTGATCCTCACAGCTGGACTTGCTTCAGCCCGCTTACGCTGACCAGTCACCCGCCGAACGGATCGCCGAGGATGACACATCCGTCATTGGCACATTCACAAAACACCACGCAGGTGCAGACGCATGTGCCAACTGTTGGCTATTCCTGCCTGCAATGCGGTATGGCGCATAAAGCGATGCCGCCCTACTCAATCTCGCAGAAATGCGTTGCCCCGGGCGCGCCAAAATACCCAGCGGAACACGTTGTGCAATATCCCTCCAGTCCTGCCATAAATGGAATTGCGCCAAGTTGTCAGCGCCCATCAACCAGACAAACCGCTGTTTGGGATATAACTGCTGCAAAGCACGCAGCGTTTGCGCAGTGTAGCGCGTCTTCAACCGCTCTTCGATACCAGTGACCTGAACCTTGGGATGATCCATAACCTCCCTTGCATGGGCTATCCGCTCCAGCATCGGTGCAGGGCCTCGGGTCTTTAACGGATTCCCCGGACTCACCAGCCACCATACCTGATCAAGGCCAAACCGCTTAAGGGCCTCGCGGGTGATATGGGCGTGACCTGCATGTGCAGGATCAAACGACCCCCCTAACAAGCCAATCACCTGTCCCGGTGCTGCATATGGAATATCATAGCGCAAAACGAATACGACCCCCGAAGTTACTCAGGGGCCGAAAGGACGGGATGGCCCGCCAATTGTCAATCAGACTTAGTGCTTGTGCTTGACGATCTCGCCAGATTTCAAGCGACCAAAGTAGCTATTCATCTCACGCTTCACGATCGGCATCAGGAAGTAGAGCGCCGTGATGTTAACAACTGCCATTGCAAAGATCATCGCATCAGAGAAGTCGATTACCGCGCCAAGCTGGGCAGCAGCACCTACGATGATGAAGAAGCAGAAGATCAATTTGAACACCAGTTCAGTCGTCTTGCCTTCACCAAACAAGTAGGTCCATGCTTTTAGGCCGTAGTAAGACCAAGAGATCATGGTGGAGAAAGCAAACAAGATCACAGCAACCGCCAGAACGTATGGGAACCAGCTAAAGCCACTTGCAAACGCCGCAGACGTCAGAGCAACGCCGCCAGAACCATCAATAGTTTTGATCGCTGTACCGGCTTCATTCAACGCATAAAGGCCTGTTGCAGGATCCACGACCAACACACCAGAAATGGTGATTACCAGCGCTGTCATCGTGCAGATCACAACCGTATCAATGAACGGTTCCAGCAAGGAAACGACACCTTCGGTCACTGGCTCTTTTGTCCGAACAGCAGAGTGCGCAATCGCAGCAGAACCAACACCAGCTTCGTTCGAGAACGCAGCACGTTTGAAACCTTGGATCAACGCACCAACGAAACCACCCGCAACACCAAGACCGGTAAACGCACCAGCAAAGATCTGGCCAAACGCCCAGCCAATTTGATCCGCATTAACAATCAAAATGATCAGCGCCGCAATGACGTACATAACGCCCATGATTGGCACAACTTTTTCAGTCACGCTTGCGATGGATTTGATCCCGCCAACGATAACGGCAAACACGACAACGGCAAAGATACCGCCAGTGATCAGACCGGAGAAATCGCCAGTGATCTGCGTGATCTGTGCGTGTGCTTGGTTGGCTTGGAACATGTTCCCGCCGCCCAATGCGCCACCGATGGTGAAGATCGCGAATATAACCGCCAGCACTTTACCGCCCGGCAGACCGCGCTCCTTAAAGCCCTTGGTCATATAGTACATCGGTCCACCAGAAACGGAACCGTCTGCATATTCATTCCGGTATTTCACACCCAGCGTACATTCTGTGAATTTGGATGCCATGCCCAAAAGACCTGCAACCACCATCCAGAATGTTGCACCCGGTCCACCGATCCCAACAGCAACCGCAACGCCTGCGATGTTACCCAGACCAACAGTACCAGAAAGCGCAGTGGTTAAAGCTTGAAAGTGGCTCACCTCACCCGCGTCATTTGGATCAGAATAGTCACCTTTGACCAAGCTGATCGCGTGACCAAACGCTTTAATCTGGATGAAGCCAAAATAGACCGTAAAGATCGATGCCGCTACAACCAACCACAACACGATCCAAGGAAAGTTTGTGCCAGGTAGGTTCATAAAGATCAGGTTCACGAACCAGCCAGTTGAACCCGCAAAAATATCATTGACCTTTTGGTCGAAAGACACCGCTTCCTGAGCGGCGGCCAACGTTGGAAGGCTCAGCGCTGTGGCTGCAATCCCGCTTGTAATAAATCGTTTCATATTTGCCTCCGCCTTATGGGATGATTGTAATCGGTACACTCGACGCAGCAACAAGCCGGCCAGTAACACCACCGAACAGACGCTCTTTGAGGCCACGTTCACCAACACGGCCCACAACAATCTGAGATGCATCAAGCTTTTTCGCGAGGCTCTCAAGGATGTCAGCAACATCGCCGTGCCTTACGATGCCTTCAGCTTCGCAGCCTGCCGCTTGAGTGGATTGAACCGCTGGATCAACAACGCGTTCATGCGCCAGTTTCAGCTCTTCTTCGCGGCGTCCATGACGCACTTCATTTTCTTCCGCTGTTTGGAAGCTGTATGGCGACCACTCGATCACATAGACCAGCACAATACGGCAATTGCCGATCAGTTTAGCTCGGGTCATGGCAAAATCTAACGCGCGTGCACCGGCATCAGATCCGTCCAGCCCTACAATAAGGGTTGTTTGAGACATTTTTTTCTCCCTGTCATCGACCATATTAATCTACGGTCTGGTTATCGATCTGTTTCCGTAAACAGGTCACAAATCGAACTGGGGCAACTTAACAGAACACGATGCGGCAAATTGCCCTAAATTATCGTCATCGTAGAATATTAACCCAAATACAGATCATATTTCACTGCAAATGAACCATTTGCGTCGTCTTCGGCGCGAACTTGCCTTAACGCTCTAGGACGTTTTCCAACACTGGCAGCCGTTCAAGCGGGTAATTCGGCTGTAATACCCATATTCCGTCTTCATCGCGATCAAGCGGGCGCAACGTCCCTCCCGGGAATGCCCTGCTGCGCAGTGCGAGAACGATGTCCGACAAAACCGCTGGGTTAGCTCTGAAATACGAATGGCTGTCAGCGCTTCCAGCGTCTTCAACACGAATAAAGTGTATCAGTCCCTGTTTTGCCAATCTCTGCACTTCGTCTTCTGTAAAATCATCTTCGCCCAACGCCCCGATGCGCGTTGTTTTGGTCAAAAATGAAGACAGACGCAGTGCAGAGTCATTGGGATTAACGTAAATGTTGACCTGCTCGAAAGCTTCGGAAAACCGTTCGGTCAATAACCGCTGTCGTACGATCCCCGTATCCAGATCAGCCGCCGCTAGAATTAGCGTCCCTGTCTTAAGACCCAATTTTGGTGCCACACCGCGTCCACGCTGTACCAAAATCAATTCTCTCAAGGCTTGGGTCATCACGTCTGTACCACGCGAATGAGCCACAATATCGATATCTTCTACTTCGGGAATTTCTGCTAACATCGTCAGAAACTCTTTGGCGTGATAGACGCTAAAATCACCTGATGCTCTGTCTCGGAAATACCCCAAAGGCCCGCGATTACCAGCCGGCCAGCTGAAAGCGATAGGGATACTTCTGCGACCCGTAAAATGCCACAGGTTTGCGAGCGTTGTCATCCCACTTTCGAAATCGTTTGCGACGCCGTGCGTATAGACAAGAATCCGGCCATTGCCTGTCCGCGCCACCTCAGCTCGGACCTGTTCTTGAAATGCCTTTCGCCCTTTTTCGTAGCTAAGTGCTGCGCTTGGTTCAACGCGCAACCCACCTTCCGTTCGCCTGTCGGCCAGTGGAACAGGGTCAAAGCGTACGCGCTCATCCACCTCGCCCAGATCAAGGCGGCTGATACTTCCGCGGCGATCAACGTGGGTTCGCGCAACCAAATCATCCCAATCCTCGGCTCCGAATTTCACTGGCGCTGACCCAAATGCCATCGCTTGCGAACGTTCCCGCCCATACCCCGTCACCTTACCATTAGTGCGCTCTGGCAGGCGGTCCGTTACATAAAAGATTTGCGGAGTAACACTTTGTAATGGTGCGGGCACTGCATCAGCCGGGTAATTTACCCCATCCAAATACAGGTTTGGCGGCGCGGCTAGGCGCACACCAAGGCTGCATGCACCCAGTCCCAATACGAGCCCAGCCCATAGTATTATCCGTCTGGCCATCGCTGAGCTCCCTTGTGGCGTTGATCTTGCCCCCAGTGACCGATATTGCAAGGTAAATCCAGACAAACTCGAGGAGTCGCGCAATGGCCGCTTATCAATACGTCTACCACATGCAAGGGGTCTCAAAGACCTATCCCGGCGGCAAGAAGTGCTTTGAAAACATACACCTAAACTTCCTTCCAGGAGTGAAAATTGGTGTTGTCGGCGTCAATGGCTCGGGCAAATCAACCCTGATGAAGATTATGGCAGGTCTAGATAAGGACTTCACTGGCGAGGCTTGGGTCGCCGAAGGCGCCAAAGTTGGCTACCTCCCGCAGGAGCCAAAGCTTGATCCTGAGCTAACAGTGCGTGAAAACGTGATGTTAGGTGTTGCCGGGAAAAAGGCCATCCTCGACCGCTACAATGAACTGGCGATGAACTATTCCGATGAAACGGCTGATGAGATGGCCGCGCTTCAGGATCAAATCGACGCAGAAGATCTTTGGGACCTAGACAGCCAGATCGACGTTTCCATGGAGGCGCTGCGTTGCCCTCCAGATGATGCCGAAATTTCAAAACTATCAGGTGGTGAATCTCGCCGTGTGGCTTTGTGCAAATTGCTGCTTCAAGCTCCCGAAATGCTGCTTCTCGATGAACCGACCAACCACTTGGATGCGGAAACCATCGCATGGCTGCAACAGCACCTCATCAACTACAAAGGCACAATCCTGATCGTCACGCACGATCGGTACTTCCTTGATGACATCACCAGCTGGATTCTTGAACTAGACCGTGGTCGCGGCATCCCCAATGAAGGGAACTACTCCGACTGGCTTGAGCAGAAAGCCAAACGCCTCTCCAAAGAGTCCCGCGAAGACAAATCACGCCAGAAAACGCTCGAACGCGAACTGGAGTGGATGCGCCAAGGAGCCAAAGCACGTCAGTCCAAGTCCAAAGCCCGGATCAAGTCTTACAACGAAATGGCGGATCAGTCAGAACGCGAAAAACTCGCGCATGCGCAGATCGTTATTCCCAACGGTCAACGCTTGGGCAGCAAGGTCATTGATGTTGAAGGTCTGACCAAAGCAATGGGTGACAAACTGCTGGTTGAAAACCTCGAATTCTCACTCCCGCCCGGTGGAATTGTTGGCGTCATCGGCCCCAACGGTGCAGGTAAGTCCACGCTGTTTAAAATGCTGACCGGTCAGGAAGAGCCTGATTCCGGCACAGTGGAAATCGGTGATACTGTTCAACTCAGCTATGTTGACCAGTCCCGCGATGACCTAAAGCCCGACGACAATGTTTGGCAGGCCATCACAGGCGGTGCAGAGCTGATCCAGCTTGGCGATGCTGAAGTGAATTCACGCGCCTACTGTTCTTCGTTCAACTTTAAAGGCGGAGATCAACAAAAGAAAGTTGGTTTGCTATCTGGTGGTGAACGTAACCGCGTTCACATGGCACGACTGCTGAAATCAGGCGGCAACGTACTGCTCCTCGATGAACCTACAAACGATCTGGACGTTGAAACCCTGCGCGCACTCGAAGATGCCTTGGTTGATTTTGCAGGCTGTGCCGTGGTCATTTCGCACGATCGCTTCTTCCTTGACCGTATCTGTACTCACATCCTCGCTTTCGAGGGGGAAGCCCATGTCGAATGGTTTGAAGGTAACTTCGAAGATTACGAAGAAGACAAGAAACGTCGCCTTGGCGCTGATGCGCTGGAACCAAAGCGCCTCAAGCACAAGAAATTCGTACGTTAAAGTACCCTATTGGGGCGGCCTATCGAGTCGCCCCAAGCTCATTCCAAGTAAATCGTTGTAAGAACAAGTGCTCTAAAGAATCGGTGCCAAATTAGGCCGATCACAAAAAATCCGCACGAAGCAAGCAAACCAAGCCACGCTCAGATCAATAAATTGCGCCATCAATTTAAACGCATCACGATCAAAAATTAGTTAACAATATCAACAATATAATACGCCTACCTGCACCCACCTTTAGAACAAACCAAACTGGCTGATCTTTGCCTGCTTCCGCCTGCACACTTGAAATTTTGGCGTCTACATGCCATCTATTCAATTGCGAACGTTATCTTTATCCAGACCACTGTCTCCGCTTTTGCGTTCAGTCTCTCGATTACAGACCGACCAAGCCGGGCCATCGCACTCTCGCGGATGGCATCTATCTACTAGGAGACTACGGAATGGCTACTGGCACCGTAAAATGGTTTAACACTACAAAAGGCTTCGGCTTTATCGCACCTGATGGCGGCAGCAAAGACGTGTTTGTACACATCTCAGCTGTTGAGCGCGCTGGCCTTACTGGTCTTGCCGACAACCAGAAAGTGACTTTTGACATTGAAGCAGGCCGTGATGGCCGCGAGTCTGCGGCAAACATCGCGCTTGCATAAGCTGATTTGAGGGCGGCGGATAAAATCCAAAACCCTTAACACACGAAGAATTGACCGGCCATTCTGCAACGGATGGCCGGTTTTTGCGTTTCAAGCTTGATAATGGGCGAAAATTTGGGACATTAGGGCGATCCAATTCTACAAAAGGACCGTTACATGCGCCGTCGTACATTTATCGCAAGCTCTATTGCCGCTACAACTTTGCCACAACTTGTTTCAGCAAAAACTGCAAACTTTGATCCGACCCCTCAAAAGGTACGCATCAAAAAGAGCTACCAAGTAGGCGAACTCCTCATTTTGCCACGTAGTTATTACCTCTATTTCGTAACTGCACCTGGCGAAGCAATGCGCTACGGCGTTGGCGTCGGCAAAGCTGGTTTGGAATTTTCCGGCACCGCGACAATCTCCGTCAAAAAAGAGTGGCCCACATGGCGTCCCACAAACGAGATGATCGAACGCGACCCAAGTGCCTATGGCCGCTTCATCGGCAACACTGAGGCCCAGCCAGGTGGCCCCAGCAACCCACTGGGGGCGCGCGCACTGTATCTCTTCCAAGGTGGTAAAGACACATACTTCCGCATCCATGGAACAACAGCGCCCAAATCCATCGGGCGTTCTGTATCTAACGGCTGTATCCGCATGCTGAACGAGCACGTCAAAGACTTGTACGAACGCGTGCCAATCGGGACAACCGTTACGGTTTTATAAACCCCACCTCAAGATTCAAAAAGGGCTGGTGCTTTCACCAGCCCTTTTTTGTGCGCAATCGAAGCTATCCAGAGACATGTGATTGAAGCTGGAGCAACAATCACAGCTCCAGCGCAGCGTTCTTATCCTAGAACTTCGCCAATTAGCATCTGCGGCTGACCATTGTAGAAATTTGGAATATCGCCCAAAACTGGCGCCGCTGCACCCATTGCTGCATCCATCGCCGCTTGGTCTGCGAAAGTCATTGTTGCAATTGTGTGAAATCCAGCTGGAACATCAGGCCCGCCCGCCAGCCCTTTAACAACCATTGTATTGTCGATGTGCGAGCCCATGTGCTCTTTGACCAAGGGCAGATGTGTAGCGGCATAATAATCGTGATCAAACGTCGTGTCGTTTTCGGTCGAATACAAAACTTGCAGCGAAATGGTCATTTTAAATTTTCCTATAAAGGCCAACCATATCGGCTAGCCTCAACAGCTTAGGAATTAATATTAGCTTTGAATAGCCTAATCAGAAGATGATGACTTAACTGTCATGTGTCAAATTTAGCCCCCCCGCATTTCGTTGGAATGGATACCCGCACAAGAATTGTCATTTACCCAAGATCAAAATCGAAATCACAAAACAAAGCCTACAACAAAAAGGGGCCAGCACATTTGTGCTAGCCCCAGTAAATTATGATCTCGCAACCTATAAACGGCTGCTTTAGTTTAGTGCGGCATCCGTAATCACAGATGTCCATGCGCCTTCAGGCTGCTTGGAAATAACCGGATCAGAACCACCTGCCAGCAGCGTATCAACTGTGCGTTGGAAATCCGCCTCAATCAATGCACCTGTTGAACCAGCAGTCAGTTTGGCGATCTCTTTCATCATACGTACCTGTGCTTCTTCAGATTGGGCACCTGTTTCATCATTCTCGATGATGATCGCACCTGCTTCTTCTGGGTGTGCAGCAGCATATTCCCAGCCCTTCATAGACGCGCGCACAAAGCGGACCATCTTGTCCACGAACACTTCGTCTTTCAGGTTGTCTTCCAGTACGTAAATACCATCTTCAAGCGTCGCAACGCCCTGATCTTCGTACTTGAACGTGATCAGCTCATCCGCGTTCACGCCTGCATCCAACACCTGACCATACTCATTGTAGGTCATCGTTGAGATACAATCAGCTTCACGCTGCAACAGTGGATCAACGTTAAAGCCTTGCTTAAGAACGGTCACGCCGTCATCGCCACCATCTGTGCTGATGCCCTCTTTGCTCATCCAGCTCAGGAACGGATACTCGTTCCCAAAGAACCAAACGCCAATCGTTTTGCCTTTAAAGTCTTGCACTGATGTGATGCCAGTATCTTTCCAGCAGGTCAGCATCAAACCCGATGTTTTAAACGGCTGCGCGATATTCACAACCGGAAGGCCTTTTTCACGTGCCGCCAGCGCGGAAGGCATCCAGTTGAGCATCGCATCAGCGCCGCCACCAGCTAGAACTTGAGGCGGTGCAATATCAGGACCACCCGGCAAGATCGTTACCTCTAGACCTTCTTCTTCGAAAAAGCCCTTATCCTGAGCCACATAGTAACCCGCGAATTGTGATTGAGTAACCCACTGCAGCTGCAGCGCTACAGAGTTTGCATGCCCATCCGCAAAAACGGGTGTTGCTGTCAAACCTGCGGCACATGCCGCTGCCATCATAAATTTCTTCATCTTTCGACCTCCAAGTCGGTTGGTTAACACTCTGCCCCGTTCTACGGGGTCGTCGTTATCGTTGTGAAGGGTGCCAGAAGGTCACCCGTTTTTCTACCCACGTCATCGCGCCGTAAAACGCACTGCCTGCCAATGCAGCCACCACAATCTCGGCCCAAACCATATCCAGCGCAAGTTGCCCAAAGCTGGTTGATATGCGAAATCCCATTCCCACTGTCGGCGAGCCAAAAAATTCAGCAACAATCGCACCGATTAGCGCAAGGGTAGTCCCAATCTTGAGACCGTTAAAGATAAAGGGCATCGCACTAGGCAATCGTAACTTGAACAACGTGGGCCAATACCCCGCCGCATAGGTGCGCATCAGATCGCGTTGCATGCCGTTAGTATCTTTCAGGCCTGCAACTGTATTCACAAGAATTGGAAAGAAAACCATAACCGCAACTACAGCAGCCTTAGATTCCCAATCACTCCCCAACCATTTCACAAAAATCGGCGCAGTCCCCACAATCGGTAACGCTGCCATAAAGCTCCCTACAGGGAGGATTCCACGGGTTAAAAAATCTGAACGGTCCGCGATCACAGCCACAATCAATGCACCCACAGCGCCAATGATATAGCCGCTTAGCGCACCCTTCAAAATCGTCTGCCTAAAATCAGCCCACAGGATTGGGCCTTCTTGCGCAAGCCGTGAAAGCACCGAAGAGGGCGCAGGCAGGATCACCGGGTTCACTTCAAACCCGATCACCATCAGCTCCCAAACGACCACAATCGTCAGGCCGAATATGGCGGGAATCGCTACTTTTATCACTAGCAAATCTGACCTAGGGCCATTCGCCAATCGTACGTTCAGCACCCAACCGCCAGCCCAGAACAATAACGCTATTAGGACATACATCATGTTGCATCCATCCCCATGCGTCGCAGCGTGACCCGTTCTATCGCGCTAAACAGCGCGACCAAAGCTGCCGCTGTTAAGGCTGCAGCAAACAAAGCAGCCCACGAAACCAACGGTTGTCCATATTGATCCCCGACCAACATACGTGCCCCAAAACCTGCGCGTGCTCCGGTTGGCAACTCAGCCACAATCGTACCAACTAACGATGCCGAAATCCCGATTTTAAGGGACGCAAACAGATAAGGCGCTGACGCAGGAAGGCGCAATGACCAAAACCCTTGGTTGCTCGACGCATTATAGGTACGCAGCAAGTCCAGCTGCATACCCGACGGGCTACGCAACCCTTTAACCATCCCGACAACCACAGGAAAGAATGAAAGATAGGCCGCAATCAACGACTTGGGAAATAGCCCCTGAATGCCCATGGACCCCATGACAACAATCACCATCGGAGCTAGCGCCAAAATCGGTATCGTCTGGCTTACAATCGCCCAAGGCATAACCGAGCGATCCATCACACGACTGTAAACAATGCCGACAGCTAGCAGTATTCCCATTCCAGTACCCATGACGAAACCCAGCAGCGTCGGCGCCAACGTCACCCAGCCATGATAAACCAGCGACCGCTTTGACGTGATATTCTTCTGGAAAATTGTCTTGTACATCTCACCTGCTACCTGCTGCGGGCTTGGCAAACGGGGTCGTTTAAAACTGTAGGCTAGCGAAATCAGATCAGGGTTAGCCATTGCCAATGCAAGGCCACTAACATCCTGCCGCGCCGCAGGCGTATCGGGTTGCACAACGGCCCCATCACGCTGCGCTTGATCCGCTACCAAATGCATATTCATAGGGATCACTGCCAACAGCCAAATCCCAAGGATAGCTGCAACAACGGTGAGTACAGGTAGGACGGATTTCACCACAAACCCTCCACCAATCGGGATGGCGGGTGGGGCGCCGTCGCAGACGCGCGTCGCACGGTATCTCTAATCATCAGCATGCCCCGCCCGCAGCCCTTCACGCACACGGTGCGCAATCGCCAAAAACTCGGGACTCTCGCGAATTTCCAAAGGCCGCTCTTTGGGCAATGTGCTTTCAATCACATCCGTAATCCGTCCAGGACGAGGACTCATCACAACAATCTTGGTGCTCAGATATACCGCTTCAGGGATCGAATGTGTGACAAAAGCAATTGTCTTTTCTGTCCGCGCCCAAAGATGCAGCAGTTGCTCATTCAAGTGATCCCGAACAATTTCATCCAGCGCCCCAAAAGGTTCATCCATCAACAGCAGATCCGCGTTAAACGACAACGCCCGCGCAATGCTAGCCCGTTGCTGCATCCCACCTGACAATTGCCATGGAAACTTATTCTCAAACCCTGACAGTTCCACCAGCTCCAACACCCGCGCCACGCGCTTGGCGTGCTCAGCCTTTGGAACCCCCATAATCTCAAGCGGTAACCGAATGTTCCCGCCAATTGTACGCCAAGGGTACAGTCCCGCCGCCTGAAACACATACCCGTAAGCCCGCGCTTCACGCGCCTGCTGAGGCGAGACACCGTTCACGGTAATTTTCCCACCCGTAGGCTGCTCCAAATCCGCCATCACCCGCAGAAATGTCGTCTTCCCACAGCCGGACGGCCCAATAAAGCTAACAAACTCGCCCTGCTTGATGTCTAGATCAACGCCCTTCAAGGCATGCACGGGGCCATCATTCGTCTCGAACGTCAGGTCGAGGTTTTTAGCTGAGATCACTGTTTCAAGCATTTTTCGTCTCTCTGCGTCGTAGCCACTCTAGGGTAGCGATAATTGTTACACTTGCTAAGGGAGAAACGATCAAAGCGTAGCCATAGCTCAACATTCCACTCGGGCCGTCACAAGCAAAGATCGCGCGGCCTTCACCACCCCCACCTACTTCAGGAGGAATTAGAACAGGGTCAGCCGCGCAGCTCTTTAACGTCTGAATAGCTGTCCAACCAAGATACCCAAGCCCAGCTAATCCGACAATAAAGCTCAGACCAGTATGGACTTTGGATAAACCCCACATCAACGTCCACACGATACCAACAAACACCCCTACCAAAATCAGCAAGATAACAAGAATTCCAAACGGTGACCCCATCAAATCCCCGCCGGAATATTCAACGGATCACGTTTGATCATTTTCGGCGCATTCAGTTCTTTCCACTTGCTCAATGCGACATTGGCGGACGGAAACGCTGGACGTGGGATAAACTTACCCCGTCCCGGGTTTGGTTGGCTGTTCTGCCCCCACGCCCAAATCACTTCGCCGCGACTTAGCGTAAAGCGGCTCTGCGCACGCACCTCAAAGCCCTCAAACACGTTGTAATCCAAAACCGAATGGTGGTTTGCAGGTGAAATCGTCTTGGTGATCTTGGGATCCCACACAACGATATCCGCATCCGCCCCTTCTACAATCGCGCCTTTGCGCGGGTAGATGTTCAAAATCTTTGCGACATTGGTTGAGGTGGTTGCAACGAATTCGTTCATCGTCAGACGGCCTGTCTCAACACCTTCTGTCCAAAGTACGGCCAGACGTTCTTCAAGCCCGTTAGAGCCGTTTGGGATGATCCGGAAATCATCCTTGCCAGCACGTTTTTGCTCGGTGCTGAACGCCGCGTGGTCCGTGGCAACAACCTGCAAGCTGCCCGATTGCAGGCCCGCCCATAGGCTGTCCTGATGATCCTTTGAGCGGAAAGGCGGTGACATGACGCGCCGTGCGGCATGGTCCCAATCCTTGTTGAAATACTCAGACTCATCCAGTGTCAGGAATTGGATCAGAGGCTCGCCATACACACGCATGCCTTTTTGGCGCGCGCGGCGAATGGCTTCGTGGGTCTGCTCACAAGATACATGCACGATGTACAATGGCACACCTGCGGTATCCGCAATTGTGATCGCGCGGTTGGCCGCTTCGCCTTCCAGTTCGGGTGGACGCGAAAACGCGTGGCCCTCTGGCCCGGTGATCCCTTCGTCAAAGTATTTTTGCTGAAGTTCGGCCACCAGATTGCCGTTCTCCGCATGTACCATCGGCAGCGCACCCAGTTCCGCACAACGCTTGAAAGAGGCGAACATTTCGTCATCCTCAATCATCAACGCGCCTTTATACGCCATGAAGTGCTTGAACGAATTCACGCCCATGTCCACAGCGTCTTTCATCTCATTAAAGACGTTCTCGTTCCAGCCCGTGATCGCCATGTGGTAACCTACGTCCGAACAAATCTGCGGCGCGCTTTTGCGGTGCCACTCATTGATCGCGTTCTTGATCGAGCCATCCTCACCCGGCAGACAGAAATCCACAATCATGGTGGTCCCGCCACAGGCGGCAGCCCATGTGCCACTCTCAAACGTCTCAGCGGCGGTGGTTCCCATAAACGGCATCTCAAGGTGCGTGTGCGGATCAATCCCGCCGGGGATCACATAAGCGCCCTCAGCATCGATGTATTCGTCACCGACCAGATCCTCGCCAATACGAATGATCTTTTCGCCCTCAATTAGAACGTCCGCTTTCCACGTACGGTCCGCCGTGACGACAGTGCCGCCTTTAATTACTTTGGTCATTTACTTACTCCTGTAACAACCGTCGGTTTGGTCCAACTCGCCATCCAACCAAAACTCTAACTTTTGATAAGGTCTGATGTGTAGTCGAACAATTGGCCCACCAGCGACTGTATTTGCTGTGACGACATGGCGCGCGTCGGTCTTTTCGTCGATTAAGACCGGAAACTTTGTCGCTTCGCTATCGGGCATCACAACAATATACTTCGTCCCCTCGCTGTATTCCAAATAGTATTCACGGCCCGGGTTCTTGCAAATCATGCCAACATCCGCAGCAAATGCTGGGGCGGCCTGCACCGTAAGAATGAAGAACGGAAAGATGAGGGCCCTCACCCAACAATCTCCGCGGTCTCCACTACCGCATGCAGCAACACATCCGCGCCTGCCATTGCCCAATCTTTGGTGATCTCTTCGGCCTCATTATGCGATAGCCCGTCTACGCAAGGGCACATCACCATTGCCGTAGGCGCCAGACGATTGATCCAGCAGGCGTCATGCCCTGCACCTGAAATCAAATCCATGTGGGAATAACCCAACCGCTCGGCCGCGTTGCGTACTGCAGTTACACAGGTTTCATCAAACGTCACGGGATCAAACCCGCCAACCTTTTCAAACTCAATGCTCAGCCCCATCTCATCAGCCACTTTCTGGCCTTCAACACGCAGCTTTGCTTCCATGTTTTCAATAACGCTTAGATCGGGGGAGCGGAAATCGACGGTGAACACCACCTTGCCAGGGATCACATTGCGCGAGTTCGGGTAAACATCGATATGCCCTGCGGCACCCACCGCGTGAGGCGCGTGCGACCATGCGATCTCATCCACTTTATCCAATATCCGAGCCATACCCAAACCTGCGTTTTTGCGCATCGGCATTGGCGTTGATCCGGTATGGCTGTCTTTGCCCGTCACTGTCACTTGTGTCCATGACAGGCCTTGGCCGTGGGTTACAACACCGATGTCCTTGCCCTCGACTTCCAGAATCGGCCCCTGTTCGATGTGCAGTTCAAAGAACGCATGCATCTTGCGCGCGCCAACTTCTTCTTCGCCGCGCCAGCCAATCCGCTTGAGCTCATCGCCGAATGATTTGCCCTCAGAATCTTCGCGGGCATAGGCCCAGTCCTGCGTGTGGATGCCAGCAAACACACCCGAAGACAGCATCGCTGGTGCGTACCGCGTACCTTCTTCGTTGGTGAAGTTCGTTACAACAACAGGGTGTTTGGTCTGGATGCCCAGATCATTCATCGTGCGCAGGATTTCCAAACCACCGAGGACACCCAATACGCCATCGTATTTACCCCCAGTTGGTTGCGTATCCAAATGCGACCCTACGTAGACTGGCAACGCCTCTGGGTCCGTTCCTTCACGACGCGCAAACATGTTGCCCATCTGGTCGAGGCCCATCGTACAACCCGCAGCCTCGCACCATTTCTGGAACAGCGCACGGCCTTCGGCATCCTCATCAGTCAGCGTTTGGCGGTTGTTGCCACCTGCCACTCCCGGCCCGATCTGTGCCATCTCCATCAAGCTGTCCCACAAACGATCGGGGTTGATTTTGAGGTTCTGTCCGGGCGCTGGCATGGGCTGGCTCCTGCTTGTTTATGGAGATCACCGGAGTGATCAAAATTTTACCAATTGGTAAACTCACGATTGCCCCTCCCTTCATGTCTGTCAAGAACTGCTTTAGAAAGAATCACAATCCTTTTGACTAAATGCCCATTTTCCCAGCATCTGCGGAGACACTTGTGACAGACGCCACTGATAAAAAACCCAGCCGCATACAAATGCGAAACCGACGACTGATTCTCGATGCGGCATTGGATGTATTTTCCCGCGACGGCTATGGCGGGAGTACATTGGACGCTATCGCGAATGGTGCGGGTCTCAGCAAACCCAACTTGCTGTACTATTTTGACGGCAAAAAAGAAATCTACGTCACTTTGCTCAGTCAGCTTTTGGAGACGTGGCTTGATCCCTTGATCGAGCTTGATCCAGAAGGCGATCCCGTTGAAGAACTGCTCAGTTATGTGCGGCACAAGCTTGATATGGCTTTGGAAATGCCCGCAGAAAGCAAACTATTTGCTGGCGAGATGTTGCAAGGTGCTCCGCGTATGGCCGACCATTTGAACAACGAACTTAAGCCCCTGTTCGACCGTAAATGCCAAATCATTCAGGATTGGATAGATGCAGGACGGTTAGCGCCAGTAGACCCCCCACATCTGATTTTTTCGATCTGGTCCTCGACCCAGCACTATGCTGATTTCGGAGCGCAGGTGGCCGCTTTGCTAGACGCAAAAGACCCCGCCCAAGGTGCGCACGCACACCTAGAACAAATGTTTCGCCGATTACTACAACCTGCCCCCGTCTAGCGAAACGACTACATTTGCCCACGAAAAAGGCCGCTATCAATAGCGGCCTTTTTTAGAATTCCTTAGACGCCAGCGGCCCTATTACTTCACTCAGCGGCTGTAGCAGACGGATTGTTTGGATGCATTGTCCAGTTCGCATACACATCCTCAACCACCTTGCCAGTACGCGGGTCTGTTGTGCCCGCATCCATCTCAACCATAGTGATACAGTTTTCAACGGGACAAACTTCTACGCAAAGGTTACAGGCCACACATTCTTCATCGATGACGCTGAATGTCCGGTCCTCAGACATGGCAATCGCTTGATGTGAGGTATCCTCACACGCAGCAAAACAGCGCCCACAACTGATACAATCATCCTGATTGATGGATGCTTTGGCGATGTAGTTCAGGTTCAGGTACTGCCAGTCCGTCGTATTTGGTACGGCAGCACCCATGAAATCCTGAATAGAAGTGTGACCCTTTTCATCCATCCATTCGGACAAGCCGCTGATCATCTCCTCAACAATCTTAAAACCGTACGTCATAGCCGCTGTGCAAACCTGCACATTGCCACAGCCCATCGTGATATATTCCGCTGCATCTCGCCACGTTGTGACCCCGCCAATGCCACTAATCGGTAGGCCCGCTGTAGCAGGTGCACGCGCGATCTCACTCACCATGCTGAGCGCGATAGGTTTCACCGCTGGGCCACAATAGCCGCCGTGCGTCCCTTTGCCATCAATGCTTGGGTGTGGGCTCATGGTGTCCAGATCAACGGAAACGATCGAATTGATTGTATTGATCAGGCTCACCGCGTCAGCCCCACCACGTTTGGCGGCCTCGGCAGGTTTGCGCACATCCGTGATGTTCGGCGTCAATTTCACGATCACTGGCTTAGAGTAATACTGCTTGCACCAGCGCGTGACCATTTCGATGTATTCCGGCACCTGCCCAACAGCAGCGCCCATGCCACGCTCTGACATGCCATGCGGGCAGCCAAAGTTAAGCTCAATCCCGTCAGCGCCTGTGGCCTCAACCAAGGGCAGGATATCTTTCCACGCCTGTTCTTCACAGGGCACCATGAGGGATACGATGATCGCGCGATCAGGGTAATCTGCTTTCACCCGTGTGATTTCATCTAGGTTAGTTTGCAGATCACGATCAGTGATCAGTTCAATGTTATTGAGCCCCAGCACGCGACGATCAGCGCCGTGGATCACACCATAGCGCGGCCCGTTGACGTTCACGACAGGAGGACCTTCCATGCCAAGGGTTTTCCACACAACACCACCCCAACCCGCCTCAAACGCGCGGCGGACATTGTACTCTTTGTCCGTTGGTGGCGCAGACGCCAGCCAGAACGGATTCGGAGATTTGATGCCGAGAAAATCAGTTGTTAGATCAGCCATTTGTTGTCTCCTAAACGTCTACCAGCGTTTCAAATCCGCCGTAAATCAATCGCGCGCCGTCAAAGGGCAACGCACCCATTTCTGCAAGGCGCGGGTCGCGCATCGCATTTTCCACATTTGCATCGCAGGTCGCCTTGTCAGGCCATTCCTGCCAGCCAGTCACCACTGTCTCATCCTCTTTCGCAGCGACTGCCATTGGATAGGATGTTGTGGTTCCAGCGGGGACATCAGCGCCCCACAATTCGACCACACGCAGCGCGCCGTGGGATTTGAATATCTCTGCCGCTTTGGAACAATGCGCCAGATAGGCGTCTTTTTGTGCCGTTGGAACGGCAGCAACAAAAGTCATTACATACATAATTCTAGTCCTCCCTGCCAAACGCCATAGCACATTTCGGGGTCAAATTGGACATCAACCCACCAATGCAGCATGCATGTCCATCGCAGCATCGCGACCTTCAGCAACGGCAGTCACGGTCAAGTCGTCCCCGCCGGATGCACAATCGCCACCGGCCCAGATACCCTTCACCGAAGTCCGGCCATTTGCATCAACTTTGATCTTGCGACCTTCCAGTTCGGGCAGTCCTTCACCCTCAAGCGTCTGACCAATTGCTTTGAACACCTGATCTGCAACAAGGCGCAGCGTTTGGCCTGTTGGCGTCATGTCGGCGCCCACGTAATCAAACTCAATCTCGCGCACGGCACCGTTGCCGATCACCGCTTTGGGTGTGGCGTGCGTTACGATACGCACCCCTTTTGAGGCGGCTAAATCTTGTTCGAAAACACTTGCATTCATCCGGTCACGACCACGGCGATACACCAAGGTGACATTCAATGCGCCCAGCAGCTTAGACTGAACAGCAGCATCAATCGCCGTCATCCCTCCGCCAATCACAACAACATCACGGCCAATTGGCACCTGCGCCACATCCGATGCTTGGCGTAGTTCTGCAATGAAATCCACGGCGTCCAAAATACCGTCTTTGTCTTCGCCATCGACACCAAGCGCGTTCACACCACCAAGGCCCATGCCAAGGAACACAGCATCATATTCAGACTGTAGCGCATCCAAAGTCAGATCTGCGCCCAGCGCACGACCTGTTTCGATCTTGATGCCGCCAATTTTGAGCAGCCAATCAACTTCACCCTGAGCAAAATCATCAGGCGTTTTGTAGGTCGCGATCCCGTATTCATTCAGGCCACCTGCCTTGCTGCGCGCATCTAGCACAACAATGTCGTGACCCAGCATCGCAAGGCGGTGTGCCGCACTGAGGCCCGCAGGCCCTGCCCCAACAACCGCCACACGTTTGCCCGTACTGGCAGCGCGGGTAAATGGGTGAATGCCGCGTTCTTGCAACTGGTCGGTCGCAAAGCGTTGCAACTGACCAATCAAGACAGGTTTGCCTTCGGCTTCTTCACGCACACAAGCCTCTTCGCACAACTGCTCTGTCGGACAAACGCGGGCGCACATGCCACCCATGATGTTCTGGCTCAGGATCGTCTTTGCCGCAGCATCCGGAGTGCCCGTGGCGATCTGGCGAATAAACAACGGGATGTCGATATCCGTAGGGCAGGCCGTAATGCACGGTGCATCATGGCAAAAATAACAACGATCAGCGGCCACCAAGGCCTCATGTCCGTCAAGGGGTGCGTGTAAGTCCGAAAAATGCGCCTCGTAGGTTTGCGGGTCTAAACGACCTGCTTGCACACCGGGCTCAAATATTTTGTCTGCCATGGGTTGATCCTCTGCCTAGAGCAATACTTGGGCTAACGCTGGCACAGGTCTATTTTTTTATCAACTGGTAAAATTTATGAAACAATGCGCAAGCCGCCCAACATCAAGAATTCAGGTCGACCTGCTTAATTTTTTAGCAAGCCCTCAGTTGGCGGCCTCGATTTGCTCAACAAGTGTCAACACCTTTGGCCCCACAGCAGTGACAATCCGCGCGACACCTTCCGGGTTTGGGTGAATACCATCCGATTGAAACCATTGACGTAATGCTGAGAGGTCGCTTGGTGCAACACCTTCACCAAGGCCCGCAAAAAAGCTGTTCAGATAGACCGTTCCATAGGCCTTCGCCAAGTCCGGATACAGTTGATCAAACGTCGCTTTATACTCTGGTCCAAAGTTTCCAGGGGCCTGCATTCCGATTAACAATACTTCAACATTCGCGGCTTGCGCGGCCTGCAAAATTCCGTCGATGTTGCTTAAAACTTGGTCCGGCTCCAATCCACGCAGCAAATCATTACCACCCAGTGCAACAATCATGCCGTCTATTTCAGGCTCCAACGTCCATCCAACACGTGCGAAACCGCCTGCACTGGTGTCCCCCGAAACGCCTGCGTTAATCAGCCGTACATCAGCCCCGTGATCATGTAACCACGCCTCAAGCTGCGGCACAAACCCGTCTTCCTGCATCAGCCCGTACCCCTGTGTGAGGCTGTCACCCAGCGCCGCAATTACCACTTCATCTGCCTGTGCCAAACTACCGCACATCATAAGAATAATCGCCCAAACCTTGCGCATCCCGTCAATCCTTCCATATCCCATAATAACGCCACCAGAAGGGCACCTTATGAACGATCCAATATTCTCCCTTAAAGATGCAGCCTTACGCCTGAATGGCAATGCCGGACCTGTTGATATTTTACATGGCATCTCGCTTGAGGTCGCCGCCGGAGAAAGCATCGGGCTGATTGGCCCCTCAGGCTCGGGGAAATCCTCCCTGCTGATGATCATGGGTGGGCTAGAACAGGCCACGGGCGGCAGTATTCACGCTATGGGCAAAGACCTCACAGCAATGAATGAGGATGCGCTGGCCCTATTTCGGCGCGATCGCATGGGCATCGTGTTCCAGTCTTTCCATCTAATCCCGACAATGACCGCGCTGGAAAACGTCGCCACCCCGCTAGAGCTTGCAGGTCACAAAGACGCCTACAGTCGCGCCGCCGAAGCATTAGACATCGTGGGTCTAGGCCCACGCGCAGGTCACTATCCCGCGCAAATGTCAGGCGGAGAACAACAACGCGTCGCGCTTGCCCGCGCCACCGCGCCCCGCCCCGCAATTTTGCTGGCGGATGAGCCAACAGGCAACCTAGACAGCGCCAATGGCGAGGCAATTATGGATTTATTGTTTAACTTGCGCGACCAGCATGGATCGACGTTGGTTCTGGTCACGCACTCTGATGCGTTGGCCGCGCGCTGTGACCGTATCGTCACCCTGCGCGACGGTCGCGTCGCATGAGCCTGCGCCTTGCGGCCAAATTCGCCCGCCGTGAACTGCGCGGCGGATTGCGTGGCTTTCGCCTGTTCCTTGCCTGTCTTGCCCTTGGGGTCGCTGCGATTGCGGCTGTGGGCTCCGTGCGCGCAGGTATCCAAGCAGGACTGGCCCGCGAAGGGGCGGCTCTCCTTGGAGGTGACGCAGAACTAGAATTAACCTACCGATTTGCAAACGCTCAAGAAACGGCATGGATGCAGGCCCAGTCTACTGCTGTTTCAGAGGTCGCTGAATTCCGTTCTATGGCCACAACGACAGCGGATCGCGCCCTGACCCAAGTAAAAGCCGTCGACGACGCTTACCCTTTAATTGGTTCCATCACGTTATCGCCTGATATGACGCTGGATACCGCACTTGCAGTGCAGAACAATATCCCCGGCGCGGTGATGGAGCGGGCTTTAATCGACCGCCTTGATCTTAAGCTTGGTGATGTTTTTGCATTGGGCACTCAATCCTTCCGCCTTAGCGCCGAAATAACCCGCGAGCCGGATAATGCCGCTGGTGGGTTTGCGCTGGGGCCGCGTACACTTGTTGCCCGCAGCGGCCTTACTGCGTCCGGCCTGCTGGCGCCAGGCACATTATTTAACAGCAAATACCGCCTTACTCTGCCAGAGGGTGCAGATATTCCTGCGCTTGAAACTGAGGCAAAAGATACCTTTGCCAATAGCGGCATGCGCTGGCGGGATGCCCGAAATGGCGCGCCCGGTGTTGCGCAATTTGTGAACCGCCTCAGCGCGTTCCTCATTCTCGTGGGATTATCCGGCCTAGCAGTGGGTGGCGTGGGTGTTTCGGCTGCAGTGCGCAGCTATCTTTCGCGCAAAACCGAGGTCATCGCCATATTGCGCGCCCTAGGGGCTGATCGCGCGACGATCTTCCAAACCTATTTCATCCAAATCGGCATCCTTTCCCTCTTTGGTGTCGCTATTGGAGTGGCCCTTGGTGCCATTGCCCCCCTTCTCATCGCGCCCATCCTTGAGGACCGTTTACCGATCCCTGCCGCCTTTGGCGTATTCCCTGCACCTCTCTTTGAGGCCGCTCTTTACGGCCTTCTCACTGCATTCATCTTCACACTTTGGCCTCTTGCGCGAACGGATCGCGTAAAGGCTGCGACATTGTTCCGCGATGCGTGGGATGGTGCGAGCCGTCTGCCATCTTTACCCTTTTTCATAGCCACTGTGACTGCTGTTGCAGCCCTTGTGGGACTTGCAGGGTGGTTCAATGGCAGCTGGTGGCTGACACTTTGGACGCTGGGCGGCATTGCTGGCGCATTGGCATTACTGACCATTGCCGCGTTCATCATCCGCATTGCTGCGCGCACATTAAGCCACCGCCTGCGAGGACACCCCCGCTGGCGGTGGGCCATGGCGGCCATTGGCGGCACGGGCGAAGGCGCGGGTGCCGTGGTACTATCGCTTGGGCTTGGGCTATCGGTGCTTGCGGCAGTCGGGCAAATTGACGGCAACCTGCGACAGGTCATTGCGGGCAACCTGCCTGATGTCGCCCCCAGCTATTTCTTTGTCGATATCCAAAAAGATCAGATGGAGGGGTATTCCAAACGCCTGTCTGAGGACCCAGCCGTAAGCCGTGTTGATAGCGCGCCCATGCTGCGCGGTGTGGTTACGCAGATCAACGGCATTCCTGCGCGCGATGTCGCTGGGGATCACTGGGTCGTTAGAGGGGACCGCGGCGTGACATACGCAGCAACCCCAGGTGCCAAGACCAACATCACCCAAGGAAAATGGTGGGATGAGGACTATTCGGGTCCACCGCTCATTAGCTTTGCCGCCGAAGAAGCCGAAGAGATTGGACTAAAGCTAGGCGACACACTGACAATCAACGTCCTTGGGCGCGATATCACGGGTGAAATCGTCAACTTTCAGGAAGTTGATTTTTCAACGGCTGGTATTGGATTTATCCTGACAATGAACCCCAGTGCACTGCAGGGCGCGCCGCATACATTCATTTCAACGGTCTACGCCGAAGAACACGCCGAAGCCGCCATTCTGCGGGATCTCGCCACGGCCTACCCCAATATCACAGCCATTCGCGTGCGCGACGCAATTGATCGCGTTGCAGATGTCTTGGGCGGATTAGCCGCCGCCACGTCTTATGGCGCAACTGCAACATTGCTCACTGGTTTCTTGGTGCTGATCGGCGCAGCAGCAGCAGGCGCGGATGCACGCACCTATGAGGCTGCGATGCTCAAAACGCTCGGCGCATCCCGCCGCATGATCGCTGCCAGCTTTATCTTGCGCGCAGCGTTACTGGGCCTTGCAGCTGGTGCCGTGGCCCTGTTCGCAGGTATCTTGGGGGGATGGGCCGTCAGCACGTTTGTTATGGAAACAGATTACTCCGTGATCTGGCCCTCCGCACTGATGATCATTGCAGGCGGTATTATCGCAACCGTGCTAGCAGGATTGGGTTTTGCGCGCCGCGCTTTGCAGGCGCGTCCTGCCCGTGTGCTACGCTCACGGGAGTAAACACATACGGTTCCCCCTTTGCCTCTGCCGCGCAGGAGCGTAGAAATGAGTACAACAAGGAGCGCCATTATGTCAGACACCGCCACTTCATCCGTAGAAACCCTGCCCGCCACGCTGCGGCCTGCCATTTCGCCAGCCCAACGCAGCCAGATCATCAACATCGTACGCCGCGCTGCGCGTGCCGAAATTATGCCACGGTTCCGCCGCCTGTCAGATGGTGACATTCGCACAAAGTCCGGCGCCGATGACCTTGTCACCGACGCCGACACAAAAGCCGAGGCCATGATCGCCCGCGCGCTGCAAATCGCGTTTCCCTCTGCCCTTGTCATTGGCGAAGAGGCCGTCGCTGCTAAACCATCACTGCTGGATGGCATTGCAGACGCACAGCTGGCATTTCACATCGATCCGGTTGACGGCACATGGAACTTTGCCAATGGATTAGCGTTGTTTGGTGTGATTATTGCGGCAACAAGATATGGCAAACCAGTATTTGGCCTTATCTACGACCCCGTTGGCGATGACTGGGCTGTGGCCGACGAAGAAATGCTCCCGCAGCTTCAGCGCTCCTTTGGTGCGGCGCGTGACCTCAAGGTCGCTATGGGCAAACCTATTGAAGAGCTGTCAGGAATCATCCCACTAGGGTTATTCCCAAAAGACAAGCAAGCCGAACTCGCTGCAACATTTCCTGGATTTTCGCGGATCAGCACCCTGCGGTGTTCTGCGCATGAATACCGTATGTTGGCCCAGGGAAACTATGATTTCAGCCTGACAGGGTTACTCCACCCTTGGGATCACGCAGCAGGCGCACTTATCGCGCAGCGCGCGGGCGCGCACGTGGAAATGCTGGACGGCGGTGACTATTCCGCCGCCCGCCAAACAGGCCACCTATTGATCGCGCCCGACAAAGCAACGTGGAACAAGCTGAAAAAAGTGTTCAGCTTCCTTATTGCGGAGCCGAACACCGAAACGAAGTAATATTACCGCGTATATTTTTGGTACGCAGCTTCGCTCATGAATTCTTCCAACACATCCGGATCATCAATGCTCATCTTAAAGAGCCAGCCGCTGCCCTGAGGGTCTTCGGCGATGATTTCGGGCGCGTCGATCAAGCGCATATTGGCTTCGGTTACTTCGCCGTCTAACGGCGCAAGGATGTCAATCGCGTCATCCCCTGCTTCGACAACAACAACCGGATCATCGGCAGAAATGATGTCACCCTCTTCGGGTAACTCGATGTATTTCACATCGCCAATTTCAGCAGCACCATAACTGCTCAATCCTACTGTGATTTCGTCTTCGCCGTCTTCGACGCGCACCCACAAATGTTCTTCTGTAAATTTCATGCCACTGGCCCTCCGAGATTCTTTATTGCCAAAGCACGCAGGATTTATCAATCCACTGTGTGCATGGTTGCCCTGCATTAATACCAATGATTATGTGGCCCATGAACATTCAGAACAAAGGTCCATGATGCATCCCTGTTTTTTCGGCTACGGCAGCCTCGTTAATCGCGCAACACATCTTTACGCTGAAGCATCCCGCGCCCAGCTAGATGGATGGCGGCGCAAATGGGTCAACACAGAGGCGCGTGGGATATCATTCCTAACTGTGGTACCTGATCCAAGCAGCAGCATCGACGGGTTGATTGCCGAAGTTCCCAATGCCGATTGGATTGCATTGGATGAGCGTGAACATGGCTATGCTCGGATCACCTCGGGCGAGGCCATCCGCCACCCCCGCGATATCGCAACGCAGATATCACATTACGCGGTACCCAAAGAAACATGGGTACAAAGCACTGAAAATCATATCTTGATGAGCTATCTAGACGTCGTCGTCCAAGGGTACTTGCGCGAATTTGGCGCAAACGGTGTGGCAAATTTCTTTGCCACTACCGATGGGTGGGACACGCCAGTGTTGGATGATCGCACCGTGCCGCGATACCCACGTGACCAAACCCTTTCCGCGCAAGAATCGGCATTGGTTGATCAACACCTCGCCCTGCGCGGAACGCCTATTCTAGTAATCTAGGCGGGGGTTATCCCCGTGCTTTGATCACTTGCAACAGCTGAAGCACTGAGCCCATCTCTGGCCCGTGCGCCTGCCCTGTCAACGCTTTGCGCAATGGCATGAACAAACCTTTGCCCTTGCGGCCAGTTGCTTCTTTTACTGCAGCTGTCCAGCTGCCCCATGTATCGGCATCAAACGACCCTTCGGGCAGCAATGCCATGGCTTGGCTGATGAATTCGCGGTCTTCATCCTCGATGACGGGCTCCGCGCCTTCGCTAAACATGTCCCACCAGCCCTTAAGGTCATGGAGCGTTGTGATGTTTTTGCGGGTTACGTCCCAGAACAATTCGGCCTGATCATCCGGCACGCCCAGCGCGCGAATGTCATCCGCAACATCCGCCACTGGCAGCGTCTGCAAATATTTTGCTGTCAGTGGCTTAAGGTCTTCTGCATCAAATTTCGTTGGCGCCGAATTAAAGCGGGAAATATCGAAACCCTCGATCAAGGTTTCCATCTCGGTGCGCAGCTCTACCGGATCAGATGATCCCAAGCGCGACATCAAGCTCAGCAATGCCTGCGGTGCTATCCCCGCCTCGCGCAAGTCTTTAAGCGCAAGCGTGCCCAGACGTTTGGACAGTGCCTCACCCTGCGGACCAGTCAACAATGAGTGGTGCGCAAATGTCGGCACCTTGCCGCCCAGCGCCTGCATAATCTGGATTTGTGTCCCTGTGTTCGTCACGTGATCTGCTCCACGTACAACATTGGTCACGCCCATCTCTGTGTCATCAACAACAGAGGCCAGCGTGTACAAAATTTGCCCATCACCACGGATCAAAACAGGGTCGGAAACGGATGCACCATCAATGCTAACATCGCCCAGAATCCCGTCATCCCAAACGATGCGCTCATGCTTGAGCTTAAAGCGCCACACACCGCTGCCACGTTCCGTGCGCAATGCTATTTTGTCCTCATCGCTTAAGGCCAGTGCAGCACGGTCATAGACTGGCGGCTTGCCCATGTTCAGCTGTTTTTTTCGTTTCAGGTCCAACTCGGTGGGCGTCTCGAATGCCTCATAAAAGAGATCCATATCGCGAAGCTTCTGTGCAGCTTCTTGATACTTTTCCAACCGCAAAGATTGGCGCTCTACGCGGTCCCAGTGCAGCCCAAGCCAATCAAGATCACGTTTGATCCCATCGACATACTCTTCTTTTGAACGGTTCGGGTCGGTATCATCGATCCGAAGAATAAATTCACCACCCGCCTTGCGCGCGATCAGATAGTTCATCAACGCTGTGCGCAGATTTCCTACGTGGATCCAGCCGGTTGGCGACGGTGCGAAACGTGTAATGGTTTTATCAGACATGAAGGCCTCCTGTTGCCGCGCTTGCTGTCACAGCCAAGCCACTTTGTCCAGTTAGGCCACATCTCGCCTTCCACAGAATTAAGGCGTTCAGCCTGTCAGCAAGGTCAGATTATAGGCCGCCAACTTTCTTGAGGCGGCCTAATCCATACGCCAGATATTCCGTACGAAATGAGTGCCCTCCCTCAAACAAACAAAACTCAAGTATCGCGTTGTCCGGATTTGTCTGATCAGAACAATGCAATGCTTCGGTTGTGGTCTCTTTTACATCCCCAAACCGGCCATGCGCAGCATACATCGCCAATGCATCAGATACCTTACCTTGACGTGTTTCTCCGATTACGCGCCCATCCAGCGGCACGGTTGTGTCGCGATTCCCGTGCAAATGCACAATACTCGCAACAGGGGTGGCACACGACACCGGCGGCTGTAACCAATAAGTACCCGAAATCGGAACAAAACCCGCAAACGCGTCTGGACGCGCACATGCGAGGTTCCACACCATCATACCACCTGCGCTAAACCCGCTGGCAACCAGCCGTGTGGTATCGATCCCAAACTGCGATGATACATCTGCAATCACGGCTTCGAAATATTCAAGTTCGGATGCACCAGTACTGTTAAATGTACGGGGCCCTTTCGGCAAATCCCAAGAGCCATTCACACCCTGCGCCGCGATCAATGCCAGCCCTTGTGCATGAACCATCTTGCGCAAGCTGCCATTGCGCATGACCCCCGCTGCCGAACCGCGATACCCGTGCGCCCAGATAACTGCACCCACAGCACCCGTCTGCCCTTCCGGCATAGAAATGCGATAAACCCTGTCCCCGACGACGCAATCGGTATCCTCGCCGCACGCCTGCGCCATCGGCGCAATCATCATAGCAATTAATATTAGACAATACCGCATCACACCGCTCCTGTTTGGAACAACATGATGAGCCAGCACTCGGCAAGTGGCAAATCACCAGCTTGTGTTCTCACGTTGGCAAATCATGTGTTGCCCTCAGTGAGAAGCTTCACATGGTTGATAATCAGCTTGGATCACGCCAACGGTTTGCAATCGGATAACGACGATCAAGCCAGAACGCGCCTTTGGTCAGGCGGGGCCCGGGTGCAGATTGGAAGCGCTTGTACTCAGAGATATAGACCAGATGCTCGACTTTTTTGGCGACATCACGGTCAAATCCTGCTGCCACACAATCCGCAATTGAGCCATTATTATCTACAAGAATTTCAAGCATCGCATCAAGTTCGGGGTAATCAGGCAGGCTATCGCTGTCTTTCTGGTCATCG
This sequence comes from Sulfitobacter sp., assembly GCF_036960155.1. Lineage (GTDB taxonomy): Bacteria > Pseudomonadota > Alphaproteobacteria > Rhodobacterales > Rhodobacteraceae > Sulfitobacter. The sequence continues at coordinate 47,498 of NZ_JBALWB010000012.1, forward strand.
CGCAATTCAGCCGAAGGTGCTTTGGTGATGATGTTCTCAGGGATCACACGACCCTCAGGGCCCATCATCCAGTCGGCGTGGTTTTCATTGCGCCAGCGACAGGTCTCAAACACCCGCATTTTATACAGGTCTTTGATTGGATTATAACCACCTGACATATCGCCATAGATCGTCGCATAGCCCACCGCGACTTCGGACTTATTGCCCGTCGTCATTAGCATTTCTCCGAACTTGTTCGAAAGAGCCATCAACAACAAACCGCGCAGGCGGCTCTGGATGTTTTCCTCAGTCAAACCTTCGTCAGTTCCTTCAAACAAAGGTGCAAGCGTTTGCGTAATCGCATCGCGCCCTGTTTTGATCGGCACATAGTCATAGCGCGCACCCAGCGCTTTTGCGCAAGTTTCAGCGTCTTCCAACGATGCCGCTGAAGTGTACTCAGACGGGAGCATCACACAGCGCACGTTTTCTGCGCCCAGCGCATCCACTGCGATTGTGGCAACCAATGCCGAATCGATGCCGCCAGACATGCCCAACAGAACCTTTTTAAAGCCAGTCTTGCGCATATAGTCGCGCAGGCCTTGAACCATAACGCGGTAATCTTGCGCGTAAGGATCGGCATGTATCGCCTTCTCGCCCTCTAGAATGCGCCAGCCCTCTGGCCCTCGCTCTAGATCGATGTGCTGTGTCACTGCGTCAAAGGCAGGCATTTGAAACGCCAGTTTGCCGCCGGGATTGAGGCCAAAGCTGGCCCCGTCAAACACCTGATCATCCTGACCACCCACCATATTGAGATAGATCAGCGGCAGATCGGTTTCAATGACGCGGCTCACCATGTGGCTCAGGCGGGTGTCAAATTTACCGCGGTAATAAGGCGACCCATTCGGCACGAGAAGGAATTCGGCACCTGTCTCGGCGAGCGTCTCAGCAACGTCTTCATGCCACGCGTCTTCGCAGATCGGGCTTCCGACACGGGTATTTCCAACCGAATAAGGCCCGCCAAGTGGCCCACTGTCAAAAATACGGACTTCATCAAATACGGTCTCATTGGGCAGGTGGTGTTTGAGAATACGCGATGCAATCTTACCTCCCTTGAGAATCAGGTAGGCGTTAAACAGTTCGGCACCTTCAGCCCACGGTGCGCCGATGGCCAATGCTGGCCCGTCGGCACAATCTGCCGCTAGCGCTTCTATGTGGGTCATCACATCCAGTTGGAATGCGTGTTTGCTGACCAAATCCTGCGCATTATACCCCGCGATAAACATTTCGGGCAGCGCAACCAGATCAGCACCGGCATCGCGGCCCTCCACCCATGCAGCACGCGCTTGTGCAGCGTTACCTGCCAGATCACCAACCGTCGGGTTTAGTTGGCCCAATGTGATGCGAAACCGCTCTGCCATGATCTTACCTCTTATTTCTACCGCCTGATGTATCAGATCACACGCCTAGGGAAAGCCCACATTGGCCGACATGCCAAAAGGTCGTTGCCCCTTTGTGCCTGCGCCCTTAGTCTGATGCAGATACAATGGGCCAGAACGCCCGCCATAGCTGACGGGACCGCCATGACCTTTCGTACTTTGCTCCTTGCCGCCGCGCTGACCCCTTTGATGTTCGCGCCCGCGATTGCACAAAACACTCAAGTGTTGAGCAAGCAATATGACGACGGTGGCGTCTATGAGGGTACGTTTAAGGACGGGCTTCAACATGGCAGCGGCACGTATATCTTGCCCAACGGATATCAATACACGGGCCAATGGGTTGAGGGCGAAATCAGAGGTACGGGCGTTGCCCAGTTTCCCAATGGCTCTGTCTATGAGGGCGATTTCGCCAAAGGAAAACCCGAAGGCATCGGCAAAATCACCATGTCAGACGGCGGAACCTATGAAGGCGAATGGCAGGGCGGCACAATCGTTGGCCAAGGCGTCGCGATCCACGCCACGGGCGAGCGGTTTGAAGGCGGATTTCGCAACGGAAAACGCCACGGAAAAGGCGTGCTCGCGACCCCCAGCGGCTATGAGTACAAAGGCGATTGGGTGGATGGACAGGCCACAGGGCAGGCTGTCATTAAAGATGCCGAAGGGGCTATCTATGAAGGCACCGTCGTAAATGGCGCGCGGGCTGGCGAAGGTAAACTCACTCATCCCGAAGGCTTCACGCTTGAGGGGACTTGGGCCAATGGTCAGCTTAATGGCAAAGGCAAGATCAGTCAGGCCAATGGCGACATCTATGAGGGCGATCTGGTTGAAGGCCGCCGCGAAGGTATGGGAAAATCGGTAACCGCAGCAGGGGATACCTATGTAGGCGCGTACCTTAATGACCAGCGCAATGGCACGGGAACGTTTACAGGCTCTGACAGCTACAAATACGAAGGTAACTGGGTCGAGGGCCGCGCCGAAGGGGCTGGCACTGTCACGTACCCTGACGGCTCGGTTCAGGCCGGAACATTCAAGGACAACCTCGCAGACGGCGCCGGAAAAATCACCTATCCGGATGGCTCAACCTATGACGGCGAATGGGTTGCAGGTGTGATTGATGGCCAAGGCCGTGCGACCTATCCAAACGGAATGATCTATGAGGGCGCGTTTGTGAACGCTCGCAATGAAGGCCAAGGCACGCTCACTTATGGTGACGGTCGCACGTATGTTGGCCAATGGCAGGGAGGTCTGCGCCACGGCGCTGGAACAGCGACCTATCCTGATGGGACTGTTTATGAGGGTGCCTTTTTGAATGGCCGCCGCCATGGCACTGGCACGATCACAATGGCCAGCGGATTTATCTATGAGGGCGAATGGGCTGGTGGCGAGATAGAAGGCACTGGCACCGCAACCTATGCAAACGGTGATGTTTATATCGGCCTGTTCAAAGGCGGAACACGGCAAGGCGCTGGCACTATGCGCTATGCGACAGGCGAAGAAGCATCAGGCGATTGGGACAATGGCACCTTAGAAGAACCTGCGCTGGCACCCGATACTGGCGCCAGCGACGGATAACCTTAATTCAAGTCCCGAGCTTGACTGGCTTGTAGAACGCATTACGCTCCATCATCCCCATCAAAGTGTAGCCTGCTTCAGGGCAAAGTTCCTGCAGCTTTGCTTCAACTTCCTTCGGATCTTGGGCAGCCAGTGTTTCGAGAACTATCAATGGGTGACCTGCGCGGATCGTCGCAGCAGCGCCTTCGATCGCGGGCCACTCATAACCTTCCACGTCCAACTGCAAAACACTCACTCTACGATCCTTCGGCACCAGATCGTCAATACGCGTGATCTCGACATCGATTGTTTGGCCATCGCTGGCCTGTTCGACAATCTTGGATGTACCGCCCATTGCAACCCCCGCAGCGTTAGAAACCTGCAGCGGCAAAATGGCCTGTTCGCTACCGACGGCCACGGGTGACAATCTGACGTTTTTCAGATCATTCAGCGCCAGCGTCATTGAAGTAGCGGCATACCCTACTGGGTTTGGTTCAAACGAGTGCAACATCGCATCGCCTTTGAGTGAGCGCGACATGATCGGCAGAAAATCACCCACAAACGCGCCACCGCTCACGATGTCTCCATCACGGACAAACTGTTGGATCAGTTGTAATGTACGCGGTTCGTTTATTTTGCCGTTCATCAGCAGCTTAGACACTTCACGTTTGCGGAATGTTTCTGGAATGCAATAAAAACCATAAGCATTCACTGCTGTAAGATAGGGGAAGTCCGGCGGGGTAACTGACATGCTATTTACTTTCCTGCTCTTTTTTGTCGACGTTACAGAGGCATAACAGCAATTCAAAGTGGCAAGTTACGCTTTGGTTCCGAACTGTACCTCAAACGCCGCCCTCCCTGACTGCGAAAAATGCACAGCCCGACTTCCCTCGCGCCGGGTGACCCATCCTAGACCTTCAAACCGGGACAACATCGCGCGCCCCAAGCCACCAGCCAGATGCGTGCGCCGTCCGCTCCAGTCTAGGCAGGCACGGCAAACTGGCGCACGCGCGCGTTCCAGTGCGTCCAAATCAACACCAAATCCCGTGACAAAATCAGCGCCAGAAGGTGTTAGCGTTACGTCGTTGTCTGCCACATCCAGATGTCCGCGTTCGACTAATGCGTCAAACATCGCGATGCCGCGCGCCCCTGCTAAATGGTTATAACACACACGCGCCTCACGCAGCGCGTTATCGGCTGGTCCCGTTCGCGTCCTGAGGTGCCCCGCACCTGCGGCGAGCCCCATCAAGGCTTCCAGCACATCCGCAACTTCAGGTCCTGCAAGGGAAACGTATTTGTGCCGCCCGGCCTTGCGCACAGATGTCAGCCCGCCCGCCTCCAACTTTGCAAGGTGGGCACTGGCGGTTTGCACTGTCACGCCTGCCTCATTCGCAAGCTCGGTCGCGGTAAGGGCCTTACCAGTCATCAAAGCGCTTAGGATATTTGCGCGCGCTGGATCGCCAATCAGGGCAGCGATACGGGCAATGTCTGGACCTTCTTTCATACTTCGACCGTAAGCGAAGCATTCGTGCAGATCAACAGTCTACAAAGGATGAAACACATCAAAGGAAACCGCCATGCTTACTTGTATTATCCGCTACCAAATTGACCCCACTAAAAAGGCCCAGTTCGCGCAATACGCCCGCAATTGGGGCCAAGCCATTCCACGCTGCGGAGCCGACCTTGTGGGATATTACGCACCGCACGAAGGATCCTCAACGCTGGCATATGGCATCTACAACATCCCCTCACTGGCGGAATACGAGGCATACCGCGCACGCCTAGCCAATGATCCACTGGGACGTGAAAACTATGAATTTGCCCAATCTGAAAAATTTCTATTGCGCGAAGACCGGACATTCCTCACGCTTGCCTCTGCCCCACACGGAGACAAACTATGATCGCTGTCATTTTCGAAGTCATGCCTGACCCCGACCGCAAAACTGAATATCTAGACGTCGCCGCAACCATGCGTCCGCTTGTTGATGAAATCGACGGCTTTATCTCAGTTGAGCGGTTTCAAAGCCTGACCAACCCTGACAAGTTACTGTCACTTTCGTTCTTTAGGGACGAAGAGGCGGTCGCCGACTGGCGCCGCCTCACCAAACACCGCGCGGCACAAACAGCAGGGCGCGGTGGGATATTCACGGATTATCACCTGCGCATCGCACATGTGATCCGTGATTATGGCATGTTCGATCGCGATGAAGCGCCCGAAGACAGCAAAGCAACCCACACCTAGAGACGGGCAGGCAACCCCCGCCCATCATTCCACCAGCGATTCGGATTATTGCTGGTGGGGTCATAGGCCGAGCGGCTGGCCCAATCTTCGCGGATATAAATCACAGGCTCTTCATATTGGTGGGCATAAATGACCGCATCCATGATGGATTCCAGCAACGCCAATTCACGCGGAACCGATACTTTCAGCTCAACCATCGGATAATCTTCGGTCTGCCCCGCCTCAAACCCCTCAACATGTGTTGTCGTGGTTGAACCTGCCTCTGGTTGGGTCGTTTCCATACCCACAGCAGAGGCGCTGGCATTGCGCTGATAGCGTCCGTAAGGAAGAGGATAGATTCCCATCACGACATCCAAAATCCGGTCAACATCATCTGGCCGCACTTGAATTTCCAGCGTCCAGACGGGAATCAACCGACCTGATTTTGCAGTGTAATTTGATAAATTATCCATACTCACCCCCCATGTTCATATTTTGTTCTTATTGATTAACTCATCCCCAGTTCAAAATCAATCACCGTCAAAGCAGGGCCTATGGCATCATCGGGCCCTTGCTTACCAAATCACTTCATGCCCCGCCCAATCAAAAAAGCCGCCCGTTTGCTTTGGTGTTAACTGAGACATCACGGATAACAGGTTTTGTGCAGCCTCATCAGCAGGAACAGCAGGATGGCGACCTAGATACTTTGCAGTAAACGGCGTCTCCACAGTTCCCGGGTGCAGGGCGACGCACACCAAATCGGGGTGTGTGCGGGCAAGTTCAATCGCTGTAGTATGCACGATCTGGTTTGCCGCCGCTTTGGCCGCGCGGTAACTGGTCCAACCGCCAATGCGGTTATCCCCGATCGACCCAACGCGCGCAGACAGCACGGCACAAATGCTGTGCTTATCGCGCGGCAGCAGGCGCGCAGCGTGACGCAAAACGAGTGCTGGGCCGATCGCATTCACTGCAAATTGGGCTGCCATCGACGCGGCAGTAACCCCCTTGATGGACTTCTCTGGCGCGGCGCCGTCAATCTCCAACGCGCCTGTTGCAATGATGATCCCGTCAAAGGGCCCTTGCAACGCACCTAGATGCACCTCAACCGATTCTTCATTGGTGATATCCAAACCATCAACCGATCGTGACAACGCGACAACCTGTGCGCCTTGCACCCCAAGGCATTTGACCAGTGCCATACCTATGCCGCCCGATCCGCCTATTATTAGAACTCTATCCATATTCACCGATCCAAACTGCCTGTGCGCCGTTTTTACAAATCCTGCACCAATTTCGCCCACACATTCATCTAAAAAAGACTCAACGCCACCCCTTTTCATCTGAAAAACCGCCGCTATAAAAGAACTATGAAAACGAACGCACATAGCCCCATCTTCGCGCAATCTATTGCGCCGCTGCTACGTGCACTGCTGCTAGCCCGCCTCTGAGCGTGCCGTCCGGCGCGCCCGCTCAGAGGGAAGTGTCGCGCGCCAAGAACAGCTACAGCAGACAACAGAAAGACAATCCCATGACTGACCAAAAACAAGACCGCGTCTTGATCTTTGACACGACATTGCGTGATGGCGAACAATCGCCCGGCGCGACAATGTCCCACGCAGAAAAGCTGGAACTTGCGCAGCTGCTTGATGAAATGGGCGTTGACGTGATTGAGGCCGGATTTCCAATCGCATCTGAGGGCGATTTCGCCGCTGTTTCCGAGATCGCGCGTCAGGCAAAGACAGCCCAGATTTGCGGCCTTGCCCGCGCACAGATCGGCGACATTGATCGCTGCTGGGAAGCGGTCAAACACGCTGTGAACCCGCGCATCCACACGTTCATCGGCACATCGCCTTTGCACCGTGCGATCCCGAACCTCGACATGGACCAAATGGCGGACCGCATTCACGAGACAGTAACTCATGCACGCAACTTGTGTGAAAATGTGCAATGGTCCCCGATGGACGCAACCCGCACCGAGGTTGATTATCTGTGCCGCACCGTTGAAATCGCAATCAAAGCCGGTGCCACTACCATCAACATCCCCGACACAGTCGGCTACACGGCGCCGCGCGAAAGCGCCGAGCTGATCCGGATGCTGTTAGAGCGCGTTCCCGGTGCAGATGAAATCATCTTTGCCACCCACTGCCACAACGACCTTGGCATGGCGACCGCCAACAGCCTTGCCGCTGTTGAGGCAGGTGCGCGACAGATCGAATGTACCATCAACGGCCTTGGCGAACGCGCAGGTAACACTGCCCTCGAAGAAGTTGTAATGGCAATGAAGGTGCGCAACGATATCATGCCGTATCAGACGCGGATCGACAGCACCAAGATCATGAACATTTCGCGCCGCGTTGCCGCTGTGAGCGGGTTCGCAGTGCAGTACAACAAAGCCATCGTAGGCAAAAACGCATTTGCCCACGAAAGCGGCATCCACCAAGATGGTATGCTGAAAAATGCAGAAACGTTTGAGATCATGCGCCCCGAAGACGTTGGCCTGACCGAAACCAATATCGTCATGGGCAAACACTCTGGTCGTGCGGCATTGCGCTCCAAACTCGAAAACCTCGGATATGAGTTGGGTGACAACCAGCTTAAGGATGTATTTGTGCGCTTTAAGGAACTGGCTGACCGCAAGAAGGAAGTCTACGATGACGACCTTGTTGCACTCATGCGCACGGCATCTGACCCCGAAGCAGACCGGATCAAACTGAAGTCCATGCATGTGGTCTGCGGCACTGATGGTCCGAACGAGGCGAAGATGACCCTTATCGTTGACGGCGTTGAACACAGCACCGAACAGTCAGGTGATGGCCCTGTCGATGCCTCCTTTAAATGCATCAAGGCACTGGTCCAGCACTCTGCACGTCTGCAACTGTACCAAGTTGCAGCAGTGACCGAAGGCACTGATGCGCAGGCGACTGTGTCTGTAAGGCTGGAAGAAGATGATCGCATTGTGACGGGTCAATCTGCGGATACCGATACGGTCGTTGCCTCAGCGCGGGCGTATATCCATGCGCTCAACCGCTTGCTGATGCGCCGCGAAAAAGGCGGCACCGACAAACGCGAAGTCAGCTACAAAGACGTGAACTAATCCCTGTCAGCCCCTACGAGCTACGATTTGTAGGGGTAATCAGCAACAACCTCGCAGGCCATCACGTTGGCCTGCGATACGGGTTCAATACCCTCAATGTTCGACATGAATTTCCTCGTTCAACTGCAATACTTTCAATAACGCAGCTGCCAAAGCATCCCAAATCCAAACCAAGCTGGCCCTAACGATACGGGTTTTTTGCATCCCGATCACTTGAAAGCGACCCTTGGGAGCGCTCAACAATCAAAACGCTCGCATCAGCAAGATGTTCACGTCCTATAGCCCTATCGCCGCAGGCCACACGTAACTTATGCGCCTCCAGCATTACTTCTGCATGGCTGGAACCGCGTGGGGGAATAAACGTGTAACAGGCAAGCTCAATCAGCAATCCCAGCGGATCTTTAAAATAGATCGAGTGCATGAAACCGCGATCTTTTACACCTGAATGCCCAATGGCTCGCGCCTCTAGTCGGGGGATCACCTGATCAAACATTGCTTGATCCACTTCGAACGCAACGTGATGCACACATCCTGCATCCATAGGCGTTCTGTTATGAACGCGCTTACGATCTTCATTGGTGAAAATTGTAATTAATCGGCCGTCTCCGGGATCAAAATATAGGTGCCCCTCATTTGGATCGTCCAGATTGGGCTGATCAAACAGGAATGGCATGCCCAACACACCTTCCCAGAAGTCGATACTGGTCTGGCGATCGGCCCCCATCATAGTGATGTGATGCACCCCAAGCGATTGTATTTTCTTCATTCTATGACCTTTCCTCTTACGTGTTTTCATCCAAAGGATTCATCACGGCACTCATGTAGCGCATTCACGCCGAAACACGGCGAACGACCCTTTAATTCAGCGCTATAGCAGCATATAAGGACTTAGCCCGCGCTCTGCAGAGTCGCGGGCAATTACGTATTTTGCAAGGTGCTACCTCACATGTCGATCTTTGGAAATCTCCGCGGCCTTTTCTCGTCTGATATGGCGATCGATTTAGGAACTGCGAACACACTGGTCTATGTGAAGGGCAAGGGCATCATCCTAAGCGAGCCATCTGTCGTCGCCTATCACGTCAAAGACGGCGTTAAAAAGGTGCTCGCCGTGGGCGAAGATGCCAAACTGATGCTTGGCCGGACACCTGGCAGCATCGAAGCGATCCGCCCGATGCGCGAAGGTGTTATTGCTGATTTTGATACCGCCGAAGAGATGATCAAACACTTCATCCGCAAGGTTCACAAACGCTCGACCTTTTCCAAACCCAAAATCATTGTGTGTGTGCCGCATGGCGCGACACCTGTTGAAAAACGCGCGATCCGCCAATCCGTCCTTAGCGCTGGCGCACGCCGCGCGGGTTTGATTGCAGAACCGATTGCGGCGGCCATTGGCGCAGGCATGCCCATCACTGATCCAACTGGTAACATGGTTGTCGACATCGGCGGTGGTACAACCGAAGTCGCGGTTCTGTCGCTTGGTGATATCGTTTATGCTCGTTCTGTCCGCGTTGGCGGTGACCGCATGGATGAGGCCATCATCAGCTACCTGCGCCGTCAGCAAAACCTGCTGGTGGGTGAAACCACCGCTGAGCGCATCAAAACTTCTATCGGCACGGCACGCATGCCTGATGACGGGCGCGGCACGTCCATGCAGATTCGCGGACGTGACCTGCTGAACGGTGTTCCAAAAGAAATCGAAGTAACACAGGCCCAGATTGCCGAAGCACTGGCCGAACCTGTGCAGCAAATTTGCGAAGCAGTTATGACCGCGCTTGAGACCACTCCGCCAGACCTTGCGGCTGACATTGTAGACCGTGGCGTAATGCTAACGGGTGGCGGCGCATTGTTGGGTGATCTTGATCTGGCCCTGCGTGAGCAGACAGGTCTGGCCATCTCTGTTGCGGATGAACCGCTCAATTGTGTTGCGCTTGGAACAGGCAAAGCACTTGAGTACGAGAAGCAGTTGCGTCACGCTATCGACTACGACAGCTAATCGCCCTCATGGGCGTCTCGCAGGCAGACCCGCCAAGGAGGGCCTAACCCCGTCATGTCCAGAGACCGACACCAGTCCAATGATTATACTGGCCCGTTGCGGCGGTTGCTTACCGCTGTGTTAGTGGTTCTGTTGGCCGCGATATTTATTCTTTGGCGGATCGACAGCCCACGTGTGGAACGCTTTCGCGCTCAGGTCACTGATCGTCTAGTGCCTAACCTTGAGTGGGCAATGGCCCCTGTGACTGGCACCGTTAATTTGCTGCGCGATTTCCAAAGCTATCAGCGCCTGTCGGAACAAAACGGTGAATTGCGCTCTGAGCTGCGCAAGATGCAGACATGGAAAGAGGCCGCACTTCAGCTTGAACAAGAAAATGCGCGGCTGTTGGATCTGAATAAGGTTCGCCTTGATCCACGACTGACCTATGTGACTGGCGTTGTCCTAGCCGACTCTGGCTCACCCTTCCGCCAATCGGTTCTGTTAAACGTCGGTGCGCGCGACGGCGTGATCGAAGGTTGGGCCACGATGGACGGCATCGGCCTGGTTGGTCGAATTTCGGGTGTCGGCGAAAACACAGCGCGGGTCATTCTGCTCACGGATGCTTCCAGCCGTATACCCGCTGTGATCCAGCCCTCTGGGCAACGTGCTATTGTTGCAGGTGATAACTCTGCTGCGCCCCCAATTGATTTCCTTGAAAACCCTGATTTGGTGCGCCCCGGAGACCGCGTAATCAGCTCTGGCGATGGCGGTGTTTTCCCCGAAGGTTTGCTGATCGGTCAAATTGCTGCTGATCCGGGCGGACGCCTTCGGGTCCGCCTTGCCGCCGATTTTGAGCGATTGGAGTTCCTGCGTGTACTGCGCCATCACGGGACAGATGCTTTAAAAGCGAACCCCGCCGTGATTTCCGGCTTTCAAACAGAAGCCGCTGAAGGTCCCTTGACCGAAGCGGAAGCTATCGCTGTGGACAACTAACCCATGGATGAACTTTCCCCAGCTCGATTATTCCTTATGCGCTGCGCATTTGTCGTGCTGGCCTTACTGATTGTTTTCTTCCACTTACTGCCATTCGATACGCAACCAGTAAGCTTGTTTGCACCTGAACTATCACCACCACTTGCATCGATTGACCCCGCCGAAGCCCGCTTACGTGCGCTGCTCGATCAAGGTACGCAGCGGATATTAGTAGGTCCCGACCTGCTGATTGCATTCGCTTTTGCATGGTCCTTGCGGCGCCCCGAATATGTGCCCGCGGTTCTGCTGGCTGGTATTTTCTTGTTAAGTGACTTGCTGCTTCAGCGGCCTCCGGGTCTTTGGGCATTGCTGACTTTGCTTGCCTGCGAAAATCTAAAGGGGCGCGGGCGTTCACTGCGTGATGCAACTTTCGGTGCGGAATGGATTGCAGTGGCCATACTTCTGACAGGCATTTTGTTAGCAAACCGAATTGTGCTATCTGTCTTGTTGGTCACACCGCCTCAGCTTAGGCTAAGTTTGCTTGAGTTGGGGGTGACAGTACTTATTTACCCTATCGTGGTGCTGGTAACGAGTACCTTGATGGGCGTTCGCCGCGCGGCCCCCGGAGAGCTCGACGCCCTTGGTGGGCGGGCATAACGAAGATGAGGTCGACCATATGAGACGCTCCAGAGCCGAGACAGATTCGAGCCACGCAAAACTCAGTCGTCGCGCGGCCCTTTTGGGCGGAGCGCAGCTATTGTTTATGGGAGGCTTGGCAGCCCGCATGCAATACCTGCAGGTTGATCAAGCAGATCAATTTCGCCTTCTGGCAGAAGAAAACCGTATCAACATTGGCTTAATCCCACCCGTGCGCGGTGAGATTTTTGACCGCAATGGCATTCAGTTGGCCCAGAATGTGCCAAGCTACCGCATCGTAATGGTTCGCGAAGTTGCGGGCGACGCCGAGGACGTCATGCTGCGTGTTGCGCGCCTGATTAATCTCACTCCCGAGCAAACGCAAAGGGCGTTGGACGAGTTGACGTCAGACTCCGCACGCTTCTTGCCCATCACAATTGCCGAAGACGTAAGTTGGGAGGCGGTGAGCGCCGTATCGGTCAACGCACCCGCCTTGCCCGGCGTCTCACCCGAAGTTGGCTCTACCCGTGTGTATCCACGTGGGTCGGATTTTGCCCACGTGGTTGGCCGTGTCGGCAGTGTGAGCCTCAAAGATCTTGATGCGCAGGAAACCCCAGACGCCGTGCTGCGCATCCCGCGCTTCCAGATCGGCAGAATCAATGTTGAATCGCGCGAAGAAGCCAAGCTGCGTGGTACCGCAGGGACGAAACAGGTCGAGGTCAATGCAACAGGCCGCGTCATGCGAGAATTGGAGCGGCGCGAAGGAAAATCAGGCGCTGACTTGCAACTAACCGTCGACGCCAAGCTGCAAAACTATGTGCAAGCCCGCCTTCAGGGTGAAAGCGCTGCCGTGGTGATCATTGATTGTGAAAAAGGCGATATTGTCGCCAACTGTTCCGCACCGTCTTATGATCCAAACCTGTTTATTGGTGGCATTTCGTCAAAAGATTACGATCCGCTTTTGACGAACAAATACCGCCCATTGGTAAACAAGACTGTTCAGGGTGCTTACCCACCCGGCTCGACATTCAAAATGATGACAGCCATGGCAGCGATTGAGGCTGGAATCATTAGCCCAGACGAAACTGTTTACTGCCCTGGTCACCTCGAAGTCGGGGGGCGGCGGTTTCACTGTTGGAAGCGGGCTGGTCATGGCTGGGTCGATCTGGAAACGTCCCTAAAACGCTCTTGTGATGTCTACTATTATGATCTTGCGCTGAAAGTCGGGATCGAGAAAATATCAGCGATGTCCAATCGTTTTGGCTTAGGCATAAAACATGACCTTTCACTGAGTTCTGTTAACTCGGGGCTAACGCCCACCAAAGACTGGAAACTGCGCCAACGTGGTGAAGAATGGGTGATCGGAGATACGGTCAACGCCTCAATTGGGCAGGGCTTTATGCTGGCCTCTCCAATGCAGCTTGCTGTGATGACCGCACGGCTTGCCACGGGTCGCGAAGTGACGCCAAGGCTTGTAAAGTCGGTGAACGGCATCGAGCAACCCGTAAAGGGCAATGGTTCGCTTGAGATGAAAGAAAGCAACCTGCGCAAAATGCGCAAGTCTATGTACTCGGTTGTGAATGACAGGCGCGGCACAGCGTACCGCAGCCGCATCATCGCGGATGGCATGCGCATGGCGGGGAAAACCGGAACATCACAGGTGCGTTCAGCCGTCGTAAACAATAGCGAAGTCCCGTGGGAACAGCGCGACCACGCACTATTCGTGAGCTTTGCCCCCTATGACAACCCGCGCTATGCTTGCGCAGTCCTTGTTGAACACGGTGGTGGTGGCTCAAAGGCCGCCGCGCCCATCGCCCGTGACGTGATGCTTCAGGCACTTTTTGAAGGCGAACCGCCCCTTGATGCCTACCCCAGTGCGGACCGAGCCAGCATCAAAAACTTGCAACGCAAATTACGCGATGTGAAGCCCGAAGCCCGGATCAAAAAGGGCAAGGATCAAGCATGAGCTATCTTGAGTATACCGTCAAATCCGTTCCGACGGGTTTGCGCAAAATTCTATTTCTGAACTGGCCTCTCATTTTACTCCTGACGGCGGTAGCAGGTACTGGGTTTTTGATGCTCTATTCTGTCGCTGGTGGCGGGTATGCACCATGGGCAGAACCACAAATGAAACGCTTTGGCCTTGGATTATTGTTAATGATCGCTGTGGGGGTCGTTCCTATCTGGATGTGGCGCAACCTTGCAGGGGTTGCCTATGGCATATCGGTGATGCTTCTTATCGGGGTCGAATTTTTCGGCGCTGTTGGTATGGGGGCCCAGCGGTGGATTGACCTAGGTGTGATCCGTCTACAGCCATCTGAAATGACCAAGATAACATTGGTGATGTTTCTGGCGGCTTACTACGATTGGCTTCCTTCCAAGAAAACTTCACATCCATTGTGGGTCTTACTCCCAATTTTGATCATCATTGTTCCGACCGCCTTGGTCCTGAAACAACCCGACCTCGGCACCGCAATCTTATTGATGGCAGCTGGTGGTGGCTTGATGTTTTTGGCCGGAGTTCATTGGGCCTATTTCGCAACAGTCATTGCTGCTGGATTTGGGATGGTTGCTGCGGTGTTCCAATCCCGTGGCACAGGTTGGCAAATGCTAAAGGATTACCAGTTCCGCCGCATTGATACCTTCCTTGACCCCAGTTCTGATCCGCTTGGCGCAGGGTATCACATTACCCAGTCCAAAATCGCCCTTGGTTCGGGTGGTTGGACGGGACGCGGGTATATGCAAGGTACACAGTCGCGGCTTAACTTTTTGCCCGAAAAGCACACCGACTTCATCTTTACGACTTTGGCCGAAGAATTCGGCTTTATCGGCGGCGTTTCCTTATTGGCGCTTTACGCACTGATCATCATCTTCTGCATCGCCTCTGCGATCCTGAACAAGGATCGATTTGCATCCCTCTTGACCCTCGGCGTCGCGCTAAACTTCTTTTTATTCTTTGCTGTGAACATGTCGATGGTGATGGGTTTGGCTCCTGTTGTAGGTGTGCCACTCCCATTAGTGAGCTATGGCGGCTCAGCCATGCTGGTGCTGATGCTGGCCTTTGGGTTGGTCCAGTCGGCGCATGTGCATAGGCCTCGCTAACGCAGGCCTTTGCACGCCGCCGTACCTGCGCTATCTCTGAGAGAAATTCGCAAGATAAGGCTCAAACTCATGTCCATATTTCACTTTGCTTTCAACGTGACCGACCTTGACCAGACGCGTTCATTCTATGGCACATTGCTAGGATGTACCGAAGGGCGCAGCACCGATACATGGGTGGATTTCGACTTTTTCGGTCACCAACTTTCTTGCCATCTGGGCACACCGATGGCTGTCGCGGCCACTGGACTGGTGGGTGAACATAAAGTGCCAATGCCGCACTTTGGCGTTGTGCTGCCCTATGCAGAATGGCGCGCACTGGCAGATCATTTGATCCAACAAGGCATGGAATTTGTACTAGAGCCTCAGACCAGATTTGCAGGCAAACCGGGTGAGCAATCAACGATGTTCTTCATGGACCCGTCGGGAAACCCCGTTGAAGTAAAGGGCCTTGCCGATATGGACGGAGCATTTGCAACATGATCAACATCCTATTTGCCGCCCGTCCCGAGCGCTGGGTAACCTACGAGCAACCCTTGCACGACGCGCTAGATGCGGCAGGGATCACCGCCCACCTCGCGCAGGACATCGCACCTACTGATGTCGATTACATCATCTATGCGCCCAACAGCGACCTGCAAGATTTTACGCCCTATACACGGGCACGTGCAGTGCTGAACCTTTGGGCTGGCGTTGAACAGATCACTGGTAATGAAACCCTGAAAATTCCGCTCGCGCGTATGGTTGATCCCGGCCTGACCAAAGGGATGGTCGAGTGGGTCACAGGCCACGTGATGCGGTATCACCTTGGGATGGATGCACATATCGTCAATCCATCGCATGCGTGGGAAGTCTTTACGCCGCCTTTGGCGCAAGAACGCAATATTGTAATCCTTGGCCTTGGCGCATTGGGCACTGCTTGTGCACAAACCCTTCTGGGCCTTGGCTTTCGCGTTACAGGATGGTCCCGCAGCCCCAAGGATGTGCAGGGCGTAAACTGCCTACACGGTGATGATGGCCTCAACAAAGCGCTTGAGCTGGCAGAAATCGCAGTGACCCTATTACCAGACACGTCGTCCACCACTGACATCCTGAACGCCCAAACGCTGGCGATGATGCCACGCGGCGCGTTCCTGATTAATCCGGGTCGTGGCCCGCTGATTGACGATGGCGCCCTGATAGGGGCACTGGATTCCGGCCAGATCGCCCATGCTACATTGGATGTTTTTCGGACAGAACCGCTCCCCAAGAACGACCCCTATTGGGCGCATCCTCAGGTCACAGTAACGCCGCACATCGCTGCCGAAACCCGCGCCAGCACTGCCAGCCAAGCAGTAGTTGAAAACATCAGGCGCGGCGAAGCGGGTGAGCCATTTCTCAACCTCGTCGACCGCGCCCTTGGATATTAGGCAGCGACCAAACCGCGCCCTTTGAGCAGCGCCTCCACGCCGGGCAGTCGACCGCGGAACGCCACGTACAGTTCCGCCGCATCACGGCTGCCCCCCGTCGAGAGGATGTTTTCCTCTAGCGCTTTTGCACGCTCCGGATCAAAGGCTCCGCCTGCTTCCTCAAAAGCTTCAAATGCGTCTGCGTCCATCACTTCGGACCACATGTAGCTGTAGTAGCCGCTGGAATATCCGTCACCGGAAAAGACATGCGCAAACTGCGGCGTGGCGTGGCGCATTGTGATCCCAGATGGCATTCCGATGCCGTCCAAAACTTCGCGCTGTTTGACCATAGGGTCAGCAGGTGCATCGCCCTCGTGAAACGCCAGATCAACTAGCGCCGAGGCGACATACTCAACCGTTGAAAACCCCATATCAAAGGTCGCGGCACCCAGCACCTTATCCAGCATTTCTTTAGGCATCGCCTCACCCGTTTTGGCATGAGTTGCGAACTCTCCTAGCACTTCTGGGACTTCGAGCCAGTGTTCGTATAGCTGGCTTGGCAATTCCACAAAATCGCGTGCAACTGATGTGCCAGAGATGCTCTCGTAGGTGACGTTGGATAGCATTTGGTGCAGAGCGTGGCCAAATTCATGGAACAACGTACGCGCATCATCATAAGACAAAAGCGCTGGATCGCCTTTTGCAAAGTTGCACACATTCATCACCACAGGCGATTGCACCTTTGGGAACTTCGCCTGCGCGCGCATCGCTGAACACCACGCGCCAGAACGTTTGGGCCCACGTGCAAAATAATCCCCGATGAACACGGCAACATGTGCCCCATCACGGGTCACTTCCCATGCGCGGCAGTCCTCATGATAAAGTGGTACATCGAGCGCTTTGAACTCCAGTCCAAACAAACGCGTCGCACAAGAGAACGATGCCTCGATCATACGGTCTAATTGGAAGTACGGCTTCAGCGCAGCCTCATCCAGATCATGCTCAACAGCGCGGCGCTTTTCTGCATAATAGCGCCAGTCCCACGGCGAAAGATCACCGTTCACACCGTCTTCATGCATCATCTTGGTCAGGACTTCGGCGTCCGCGTTTGCCTGTGTTTTTGCTGGTTCCCAGACTTGCATCAACAAATCCCGCACAGCATCCGGCGTTTTAGCCATTTCTGTCTCAAGCTTATAATCTGCAAAGCTGTCATAGCCCAACAGGGCTGCACGCTCTTTGCGCAGGGCCAGGGTCTCACCTGCGATGGCGCGGTTGTCCGTTTCACCGCCATTTGCGCCACGTGCTTCCCATGCTTTAAACGCCTGTTCACGCAGATCACGGCGCGGGCTGAATTGCAGAAAAGGCGTAATCAGGGAGCGCGATAACGTGACCACTGGCCCGCCTGCATCTTTCTCTTCGCCCGCCGCGCGCGCCGCGTCGATCACAAATTCAGGCAGCCCTTCTAGGTCATCTTCATTCAGTTTCATAAACCAGCTGCGCTCATCGCTGAGCAGGTTTTGGGTGAACTGCGTCCCCAATACTGCAAGACGCCCCTTGATCTCTTTCATGCGGTCTTCATGCGTGCCTGTCAGCGCGGATCCTGCCCGCACAAACCCACGGTGGGTCAACATCAATACGCGTTCCTGTTCATCTGTAAGGCCCAGCGCATCGCGTCCCTGCCAAACCGCATCAATGCGTTCGAACAAGGCTTTGTTGGCTGAAATCTCAGAAAAATGCGCCGATAACATTGGAGAGAAATCACGCTGTAACGCCTCCCGCGCTGGCGTGCTATCTGCGCCTGCAACTGTGAAAAACACACCCAACACCTGATCCAAAAGATGGCCAGCAGATTCCAACGCCTCAACAGTATTAGCAAAATCAGGAGTCGCGGAGTTAGCGGCGATTGCGTCTATCTCGGCGGTATGCGCAGTCAGCGCCTTCTCTAACGCCGGGGCGAAATCATCATCCGAGATCTTGTCAAACGGTGCGAGGCCAAATGGCGTGGTCCAGTTTTGCAATAACGGGTTCATGGGTGGTCTCCTTTGCCCTCAAGGTAAGATGCCAAGAGGGGGATACAATAATCAGCTTTGGATTTCGGCGCAGATCGGGCAATCGCTGCGTGGCGCTATTCGGATTGTGCGGTTTTCAGCGTAAAGTGCGTCATAGATTACCATCTGCCCGCGCAGCGGCGCGCCAGCGCCAGTGATCACTTTGACCGTTTCAACAGCCATCATTGCGCCCACCACGCCGGGCAACGGGCCAATCACGCCTGCCTCTGCACAGCTGGGCGCAAGATGGGCCGCGGGTGCTTTGGGGAAAATGCACTGATAGCAGGGTGCGCCATTAGCAGGATCAAAGATGCTAAGCTGACCCTCCCATTGGCTGAGCGCGCCAGAAATCAGTGGAACGCCTGCCGCAACACAGGTGGCGTTCACCAGATAGCGTGTTTCAAAATTATCCGTCCCATCAAGCACAAGATCATATTCGGCAATCAACTCTGGTGCGATGCTGGCATCCAATATCCGATCATAAGCGCGCACTTGCACAAAGGGGTTTTGCGCTTCCATTTCGGCCTTGGCAGAAAACACCTTGGGCATGCCGATGGAGGCATCTTTGTGGATCACCTGTCGGTGCAGGTTTGTATTCTCGACGGTATCGGCATCAATCACGCCGATGGTGCCAACTCCTGCAGCCGCCAAATATTGAAGGGCGGGCGCACCAAGGCCACCCGCGCCAACCACCAACACCTTTGCATTCTTTAGTGCCTTTTGCCCTGCACCGCCGACTTCGCGCAAAATGATGTGACGGGCATAGCGGTTCAGTTCGGTTTCGGAAAAGCTGCCTTGTTTGCCCCCTGATACCTCGGGTTGCTGGGTATCCACACCAGTGCGCTGGCGCACCCGAATGATGATGCGTGAATACGCCCAGATCAGCAGGCCGATGACAGCTACGATGAGCCAGATTGCGGCACTTCCTCCAGTTGCATCGCGAAATGGATGGCCCTCTGGTAGAAGCAGTTGGCCTGTAATCACACCAGCCAGCAATACCGCTATCATGATCCAGCGCATCGAACGCGGCGTATGCAGGACGGCACCCAACCCCCAAATGACCCCTGCAAGTACAAATACTAACACGATGCTATTCCGTTCCCGTGGAGCCAAAGCCCCCTGCGCCGCGCGCGGTTTCATCCAGTGCTTTGACGATGGAAAACTTCGCCTGCACCACAGGCGCCACAACCATCTGTGCAATGCGCATGCCATGCTCAACGGTAAACGTAGCATCGCCCAAATTCATCAATATCACCCCAAGCGGTCCGCGATAGTCCGCATCAATTGTACCGGGACTGTTGGGCAAAGTGATCCCGTGTTTCAGAGCAAGCCCCGAACGAGGACGGATTTGCACCTCATACCCTTCGGGAATTGCAAGGCGCAGCCCAGTTGGGATCAATGCCCGCGCACCAGTGTCCAAAGTGATGGGGGTTTCATCTAGTAGATTTGCCCGCAGATCGGCTCCTGCCGCCCCTGCGGTTTCATAAGTGGGAAGGCCCAGCGTGCGATCGGCACCTTGTTCCCAAATCATCTCGATATTAACGCCGCTCATGCGGTGATCACTGCAGCAATGCGGGCTGCCAGTTTTTGCGCAACTTCATCTTTGCTCATACGTGGCCAGTCCTCTGCGCCCTCATTGCTGATCAGGGTTACTGCATTTTCGCTGCCGCCCATAATCCCCGTCTCGGGCGAGACATCGTTGGCCACGATCCAGTCACAGCCCTTGCGCAACCGTTTTGCAGTGGCGTTTTCAATCACGTCATTCGTTTCTGCAGCGAAACCGACAACCAAGGCTGGGCGCCCCTGCTTCATCTGACTGACGCCGTGCAAGATGTCGGGATTTTCGGCAAATTCAAGTTCGGGCAGACCGTCTTTGGTTTTCTTCAGCTTGCGATCAGAGGCCGAACTGACACGCCAGTCCGCTACCGCAGCAGCGAACACCGCAGCTTCCACTGGCAAGGCCGCCTCTACCGCGTCTTTCATTTGCTGTGCCGTTTGCACGGGGACCACCTCGACACCCTCTGGTGGTGCTACGTCCGCCGGACCCGTGACAAAAACCACATGTGCCCCCAGAGCGGCCAATGCACGAGCAATCGCTGTCCCTTGTGCGCCAGACGATCGGTTGGCGATGTAGCGTACTGGATCAATCGGTTCGTGGGTTGGTCCTGATGTAACCAGCACACGACGACCTTTTAGCGGCCCATCCGTGAGCGCGTTTTCAACAGCGGCGACAATCTCCATTGGCTCTGACATACGGCCAGGGCCGTGTTCACCGCAGGCCATATCGCCTTCATTTGGCCCAACGACCGTGATCCCGTCACCGCGTAACGTCGTGAGGTTGCGCTGGGTTGCAGCGTGTTCCCACATACGAACGTTCATGGCAGGGACAATCATCACAGGCGTGTCTGTAGCCAACAACAACGTCGAGGCCAGATCATTGGCCAGCCCCCCTGCCATCTTTGCCATCAAATCAGCGGTCGCCGGGGCAACAACAACCAGATCAGCAACACGGCTCAGCTGGATGTGACCCATCTCGGCCTCATCCCCCAAATCAAATAAATCGCGGAACACCTTATTTCCAGCTAAGGCTGAGACCGACAGAGGCGTTACAAACTCTTCACCTGCGCGGGTCAACACTGGTGTCACGCTTGCACCACGTTCACGCAATCGGCGGATCAAATCGAGCGATTTAAACGCTGCGATCCCGCCCCCAATGATCAATAGGATGTGTTTTCCAGCAAGCATGGTGCGTCCCTCGGATCGTCATTTCGACCTCAACATAGGCGGCAGTGGCATGCAGCACCAGACCCCTACTTTGGGAAGTTACAGCTTGAGGTCATCTTGATGTGCACAGGCACAAAACCATCAGTTCAAAAAGTGGAATACTTCGTCCGACTGCGCCTCAAGCGATTGCCGCATTTTCTTAAAGGCCCCTGCCTCCAGTTGCCGCACCCGCTCCTTGCTGAGGCCGATTTCATCACCAAGGCTCGCCAATGTACGCGGCGTATCGCGAAGCTTGCGTTCGCGTATAATAAACTGTTCTCGCTTGCTCAGAACACCCGTCGCCGCCACCAGCCACGCACGCAATTGCGCTGTGTCGTGTTGTTCTTCGACCAGCTCAGCCGCTTGCACACTGTCATCTTCCAGCGCATCAATCCATTCGCGGCCTTCATCTTCAACCGACTGTGTAGCGTTAAGTGAATAATCGGACCCCGAAAGACGCCCCTCCATCATTTCCACATCACGCAACGACACGCCAATCTCTGTCGAGATCATTTGGTGCAACTGATGGCGGTCCAGCGGTTCACCTGCCGATGCGGCCTCGCGTTCCAGTCTTGCCTGAACACGGCGCATATTGAAGAAAAGAGATTTCTGCGACGAGGTCGAACCAGTACGCACCATAGACCAATTGCGCATGACGTGGTCCTGAATAGAGGCCTTGATCCACCAAGTTGCATAGGTAGAGAAACGGAAACCGCGATCAGGATCGAACTTTTCCGCAGCTTTCATCAAGCCTAAGCTAGCCTCCTGAATGAGATCGTTCCGCGAGGCCCCGTAGCGTTTGTATTTTGACGCCATCGAGATGGCCAAACGCATGTAAGCTGTGATCAAACGATGCAATGCGGCCTCATCGCGATCATCGCGCCAAGCATATGCTAATTTCAACTCCGTCTCAGCATCCAAAAGCTCAGCTTTCATCGCCGTGCGGGTTATCGAAAAGTCCTGCGTACGCCCAGTCACCATCAGCCTGCCTCCATTAACCAAGCCGTCATCTTGCGGTAGGCTCATGTTAATAATAGTCATTGAATTGTAAAATGCTTGGAAAAGGTCTCAGAAATGTTGCCCAACGGTACATTCATTCTCGGCGGCGCTGCATCAGGGAAATCTGAGTGGGCCGAAAACTACATTCTTGGCAGTAGGTTACGGGTTATTTACCTAGCGACTGGCCGTGTTGAAGATGACGAAACTTTTTCTAAGGTCGAAATACATAAATCACGGCGTGACGCGCGTTGGGTCACAATCGAAGAGCCAATGGACCTGACCGCCCCGCTGGCGAATTTGGACCCAAACACACCCGTCTTGATCGATTGTGCAACCATGTGGCTCAGCAATCAGATGATGGCCGAAAATGATCTGGTCATAGCGACAGCCGCCCTTGTGAAAGCTCTGCAAGGATGCCCAGCGCCGTGGGTCATCGTATCCAATGAGGTTGGGCATGGCATCGTACCAGACAACAAACTAGCGCGGCTGTTTCGCGAAGCTCAGGGTAGGTTAAACATCGCATTAGCGCGCGAGGCAGACCTTGCCGTTATGGTCGTCGCCGGCTTGCCACAAGTCTTGAAAGGAGCGCTATCATGACCACTTGGCACTGGGTACGCCACGGGCCCACCCATGAAAAATCATTTGTCGGATGGCGCGATGTTCCTGCTGATTTAACGGATACTGCACTGATTGAACGGGTGCGCACGCATCTACCGCTAGAGGCGATGATGATTTCGTCTGATTTGATCCGTTCGGTGCATACTGCAGACGCACTTACAGCACCGACCCATACGCGCCTGCCCCACGACCCTGACCTGCGTGAGATGAATTTTGGCGTTTGGGACGGCATGCGATTTGACGCCGTCGCTGCGCGCGATCCCGAACTTAGCCGCACCTTTTGGGAGCAACCCGGTGACATTCGTGCACCAGACGGAGAAAGCTGGAATGAAACCTCAGAGCGTGTCGATACCGTGGTGGATCGCCTAAATACAGCACACCCTAATGCGCACATCATCGCAGTCGCGCATTTTGGTGTGATCTTGACCCAGGTCCAACGCGCGTTAGGCGTATCAGCCTATGAAGCGATGGCTCACAAGATCGACAATATTTCGGTCACGACTTTGCGCCACCAAGGCAAAGAACAGTGGAACGTTGAACAGATCAATCACCTCCCGTGATGTCATTCAAAACGCTTTTGAATTTGCCCCTTGGTGCGACCACGCGTACCCTCTGATTTATGACATATGATCTTTATATTGGTGACCGCACATTTTCGAGCTGGTCTTTGCGCGGCTGGCTTATGCTGCAGAAATTCAACCTTCCTTTTCAGGAACATCTGATCGGCCTTTACGGCGGCACGATGGCGCAGGATATGGCCGATTTGGCCCCTGCACGCCTTGTCCCTGCTCTGCGCACACCCGAGGGTGACGTTGTAGGCGAAAGCCTTGCAATGGCTGAAACGCTGGCAGAGCGCCATCCAGAGGCCAACATGTGGCCCGCTGATCCCTCTGCGCGTATTCGCGCCCGTTGGTTAAGCGCGGAGATGACCGCTGGATTTGGCGCAATACGCGGTGATTGCTCAATGCAGTTGGCCCATATTGACGCGGATTTCAAACCATCTGACGCGGTAAAGAAAGACCTCGCAAGGGTCGAAACGCTTTGGGCGTTCGCTCGTGAAAAAGCGACCGATGGCCCGTGGCTGTTTGGCGCGTATTCTTTGGCTGATGCGTTCTATGCACCAGTTTGCGCACGCATCATTGGCTACAACCTACCCGTATCCGATGCGACCAAAGCCTATTGCATGACCACCCTCAGTGATCCCGATTTTCAACAATGGCGCGCTGAAGGGTTAAAGACCACTTACGACCCTTTTCCCTACCCTCCGACGGGCAACACAGCTGCTTGGCCCGTCTAGATAAATTAACCATTCTTAAAGACTCCAAGCCCTACCATTAACCATTCGGTAGGGATGGAGATAGATGATGGTTGCTCGCGCTTACAGCGTTGCATTTCAGGGGGTTGAAGCGCGCATTGTCGAAGTACAATGCGCCGTCACCCCCGGCCTTCCCGCCTTTTCCATTGTCGGCCTACCTGACAAGGCAGTGTCCGAGGCACGTGACCGCGTCCGCACCGCGCTCACTTCTATGGCGATTGCGCTCCCCTCCAAACGCATCACCATAAACCTAAGCCCCGCCGACCTTCCCAAAGAAGGCAGCCACTTTGATCTGCCCATTGCGCTGGCATTGTTGGCAGCGTTGGAAATTCTACCCAAAGACGTTGTGGAAACTGTTGTCGCGTTGGGCGAGCTGTCGCTTGATGGCTCTTTGGTTCCGGTGGTTGGCGCGCTCCCTGCGGCTATGGCCGCCGCACAGGAAAATCGCAGCCTGCTTTGCCCCGCTGATTCCGGTGCTGAAGCGGCATGGGTAAACGCATGCCAAGTTATAGCAGCGCATTCATTGGGGGATGTCGTGCGCCATTACACGGGGCAGGTTCCCCTACCGCCCGCCGAGCCGGGGGAGGTTGCGCTAATTGAACACAGCCGCGATCTACGCGATGTAAAGGGACAAGAACGCGCCAAACGTGCATTAGAAGTCGCGGCTGCTGGGCGTCACCATCTAATGATGGTGGGCACACCCGGTTCCGGAAAATCAATGCTAGCCGCCCGCCTTGCGACGATTCTGCCCCCGCTATCAGCCGCCGAAGCCCTTGGTACTTCCATGATCCATTCGCTTGCCGGCCTTTTGGACGCAGGTGGGATCAGCCGTACCCGACCCTTTCGCGAACCACACCACACTGCATCTATGGCGGCCATTATCGGCGGTGGACGCAATGCCAAACCTGGCGAAGTAAGCCTTGCCCATAACGGCGTCTTATTCATGGATGAGTTCCCCGAATTTGCGCGCAATGTTCTGGAGACCCTGCGCCAACCCGTTGAAACGGGTGAAGTGATGATTTCGCGCGCCAACGCGCATGTAAAATACCCTTGCCGCTTTATGCTAGTCGCGGCGGCCAACCCCTGCAAATGCGGCTACATGACTGACCCGGCCCGTGCCTGCGCACGGGTACCTCATTGCGGCGATGACTATTTGGGGCGCATATCGGGCCCATTGATGGACCGCTTTGACATTCGCGTCGATGTACCGCCAGTTAGTTATAGCGACCTCGACTTACCATCTTCCGGCGAAAGCTCGGCTGTGGTCGCCGAACGCGTCGCCCAAGCCCGCGGGGTACAAGAACACCGATTTGCCGACCATTCCGACATGTTATGCAATGCAGATGCGCAGGGTGATGTGCTGGAACAAGTCGCAGCACCCGATGCAGAAGGGCGCGAACTGTTGCTGCGCGCAGCGGAACGTTTTGGTCTGTCTGCGCGCGGATATCATCGTGTGCTTAGGGTTGCGCGCACAATTGCTGATCTGGACGCTTCTGAAAATGTGCGCAAACCCCACATCGCCGAAGCGGTCAGCTTTAGGCTTCCCAGTTTTGCGTTAGCCTGATCCATTGCCCCAGCGCATCAAGGCTGCGGCGACCTTCGGGCAGGATGTTGTGAAAAATCGGCCAGACATGGGGGAGGTCATGCTCGACGACCAGTTCGACCTCCACCCCATCTTCCTGCAGCCGCGCAATTAATCTGCGCGCGTCATCCAACAGTATTTCCGTATCTCCAACCGTGACCCAAGCAGGAGGCGCATTTTCAAAGCGACCATACAGCGGGCTGACACTTGGCTCTCTGCCAGATTGGCCTTTTAAAAACAGTTCAGCCAATTCCTCAGCACGTTCGGCGGGCAAGATAACATCACTTTGGGCATTCGCGCGAAAGCTATCACCGCTATAAGTCAGATCCGTCAGTGGGGAAAACCCGAACACCGCGCCGGGCATCGCTGCGCCATCAGCGCACAGCGTTGCAATCAGTCCAAAGGCCAACGCGCCGCCAGCACTATCGCCGCCGATCACCACATTGGCCGGATCTACACCGGTAGCCAGCAGTCCGTTCCATGCAGCGCGCACATCTTGCGGTGCCGCAGGAAACGATGCTTCGGGGGCAAGCCTGTAGCGCGGCAAGACAGCCCTTGCGCCGATCCTGTCTGCAAGCTGGGCCACCATCGCACTGTGGGTATCAGGACTGCCAAAAACAAATCCGCCGCCGTGGATGTAGAAAAGAACCCGCTCAGTATTACTGCCGCGCGGTGTCATTTCTTTGCAAGGGATGTCACCGTAGGATATCCATTGCTGCTGCGTGCCGCGCGGCCCATGGAAAAACAGACGCGCCTGCACTTCTAACGCTTTTCGCAGCGCCGCTGGTGTTCCCGTTCGTAGGCGACGCTTTTCAACGGCCCGCAACCACGGGTTCAGCAGGCGCTGCATCACGCTCATGCGCGTTTGGCTTCAATCGCGTCCCAGATTTTTCCGGCGATGTTCACGCCGTCAAAACGCTCTAGCTCTTGAATGCCTGTCGGGGAGGTAACGTTAATTTCAGTAAGGTAGTCACCAATCACGTCAATCCCGACAAAAACCTGGCCTTTTTCTTTCAGTAGTCCGCCGATCCGCGAACAAATTTCAAGGTCGCGGTCCGTCAGCCCGATTTTTTCAGGGCGCCCACCAACATGCATGTTCGAACGCGTTTCACCTTCGGCGGGCACACGGTTGATTGCACCTACGGGTTCGCCATCCACCAAAATTACGCGTTTGTCGCCTTTAGCAACGTCGGGCAGGAATTTCTGAACGATCAGCGGCTCACGGGAGAAGCTGGTAAACAGTTCATGTAGCGAGCTGAGGTTACGGTCTTCGCGGGTCAGCTTGAACACACCAGCGCCGCCATTACCGTACAGCGGTTTAAGAATAACATCGCCGTGCTTTTCTTTGAATTCTTTGATCGTTGTCAAATCACGCGCGATTGTTGTGGGGGGCGTAAGATCCGGGAAATCCAAGACCAATAGCTTTTCGGGATAGTTGCGCACCCAAAACGGGTTGTTCACCACCAATGTGGTTTCCGCGAGACGATCCAGTAAGTGTGTCGAAGTGATATAGTTCATGTCGAATGGGGGGTCTTGGCGCAGCCAAACAACGTCGAACTCTGCGAGGTCTACTTCGCGAAACGGCCCTAACACAGCAGGGTCACCTGCCACGCGCTGGACTGTCATATCGTGACCGCGCGCAGTTATCCGGCCTTCCTGGTACGCAAGATGATCTGGCGTGTAGAAGAAAAGTGAATGGCCACGTGCCTGCGCCTCTTCGGCGAGGCGAAAGCTGCTGTCTGCGTTGATATCAACGTCCCCGATAGGGTCCATCTGAAAGGCGATTTTCATGGGCTTATCCTTGCTGTTGTCATCTTGATGACAAAGCAAGCGGTCAGGTGCAATGCCCTCAGCCGTGACCGAAGGCATTTTCAATTATTTGTGTCTCACCTTGACCGTTCACCAGCGCCACGTCAAAGCGTACATCAGTCAGACTTCCACGCGGTTGTGTGCCCAGATATTCAGCTGCACTGTTATAGATACGCCGCCTCTGTGCCTCACTCAGGCTAAGTGCTGCGCGATCAAAGCTACGGCTTTGTTTGACTTCAATAAAAATCAGGGCATCACCGTCTTGCACAATGAGATCAATCTCGCCGCCTTTGCCACGCCAGCGTTGATCCGCGATTGTAAAACCCCGCCGCTCGTAATCTCGGGCAACGCACCCTTCGGCTGCTAAACCCGCATGAAATGACATAGCACCACGATGAATCTTATTTTCTGATGATGTCATACGGTTCACTCTTTTCGCGTATTTAGCTCCAAAGCTGCTTGATACACCTGTCTGCGCGGCAATGCGTGTGCCTTTGCAACCAAGTCAACAGCATCCCGCATGGATAAATCCTGCAAGGCAGCCTTTAGCGACGTTTCTAAATCATCAGAGTTAACAACTTCTAACTCCCCGCGATCTACAAGGACAACAACCTCTCCTTTTGGGGTTATCGTGCTGTAGTATTCGGCAAGCTCGTTTAGTGTTCCACGCCGTACTTCTTCGAACTTTTTGGTCAGCTCACGGCAGACAGCGGCGTTGCGGGTGCCGCCCAGAGCAGTCTGTGCATCCCGCAACATTGCGCCCAATCGTTTGGGCGATTCGTAAAAGACCAAAGTAGCGCGGGTATCGCGTAGCCCCTCCAGCCCATTTAAGCGGGCAGATTTGGCATTTGGCAAAAATCCGAAAAAATGGAACGCATCTGTGGGCAAACCACCCAACGCAAGTGCGGTTAACACTGCAGAAGGCCCCGGTGCACAGGTAACATTCACCCCTGCCAATGCCGCCGCGCGCGACAGCTCAAACCCCGGATCAGCAATAAGTGGCATCCCCGCCTCAGACGCATAGGCCACTGATTTACCATCTTTAACGGCATTGATCAGGCGCATCACAGCGCCCTCGCTAGAGTGATCATGCAGCGCGGTAATTTTGCGGCCATCCAATGGAATTCCGTGAATGTCCATCAATTTGAGCAGGCTACGTGTGTCCTCTGCGGCCAGCATGTCTGCACTGGCGAGCACATCCAGCGCCCGCAAGGTAATGTCACGGGCTGTGCCAATTGGGACACCCACGAATGTAATACCGGGTACTAACTTCTGCTTATGGATATTCAACGCTGGACCCGCCCTTTGGACACGATATGATTGCCACAGTATTAGCGTCGGCAGTTGCCTACGCCATCGTTCTGGGGAGTACCGTTACCATGTTTGCCATTCTGCGCACCATCCGAAAGCCACTGCGGCTATTGTTATTACCAATCTTCGCGATTCTCCTTTCAGCGTGTGATCCTGCTGCCCTTGGCGGATTAGGCACTGCTGGTGGTCCTAAGATCGATCCCAATGCACCTGTACCAGTTGCCCTTTTGATTCCCCGTGGCGGCAGCGCGTCTGACAACCTTCTGGCAAAGAACCTTGAAAACGCTGCACGCCTAGCGATTCGCGATCTGGACGGCGTTCAAATTGACCTGCGCGTTTACGGCACTGCAGGCAAAGCAAGCACAGCCGCAAATGCGGCAGCTCAGGCTGTGGCGGATGGTGCCAAGATCATCTTGGGCCCCGTATACGGTGAAGCTGCAAACGCTGCAGGTCATGCTGCGGCACCAGCTGGCGTTAACGTCTTGTCGTTCTCGAACAACACAACCATCGCAGGCGGCAACGTCTTTGTGCTTGGAGCAACATTTGATAACACTGCAAACCGTTTGGTAAGCTACGCAAAGCGCGCGGGCAAAGACAAAATCGTGGTCCTACATGCAGACAACATCGGAGGGCAGCTAGGCCGCAACGCCATTCAGCAAGCCATCGCAGCAAATGGCGCAACCCTATCAGGCTCAGTTGAATACGCCCTCAGCCAAGAAGCGGTACGCGCGTCTGTTCCAAAGGTGAAGGCCCTCATGAGCACCACAGGTGCCAACGCACTGTTCATGACCGCGAACTCCGCAACTGCGTTGCCTTTGTTGGCCGATCTATTGCCCAGCGCAGGCGTTACCAATGCATCATCGCAATACATTGGGCTGACACGTTGGGATATTCCTGCGCAGACCCTCGCATTATCTGGCATTCAAGGCGGCTGGTTCGCGTTACCTGACCCTGCCCCAAGTGCCGCATTTGCGTCGCGTTACAACGCCGCTTATGGCGAACGTCCGTTGGACATCGCAGGATTGGCATTTGATGGCATTGCGGCCGTCGGGTCACTTGTGAAAAGCGGTAAGAAAAATGCTCTGACTGGTGCGGCATTGACCCAAGGCGCTGGATTCAAGGGTGCCAGTGGCATCTTCCGCTTGCGCGCAGACGGCACAAACCAGCGCGGTCTGGCTGTTGCTACCGTCCGCAACAATCAAGTCGTAATGCTTGAAGCTGCTCCAAAAGCGTTTAGCGGCGCTGGATTCTGAGTAAATCAGTGAGCAAAACCAAAGCGAAGCACTCAGACGGCCCCATAATACCCCGTCTGAGTGCCGATCCCGTAGACATCTATGATGGTGTCGCTATTGATGCACAGATCGAGGCAGCAGCAGCGTTAGATAGCTCTGAGACCTCTTTGCGCAGTGAAACCGTAAAGATTTTGCGCGCGGCGCAAACTAAGGGGCGGGACACCATCGCCGCTTCATTTTCCGCAAAACCGTTTGACGCTGAGGCAATGACTGCGTCTTATACCTACCTGACCGATGGCATGGTGAAATCCGTCCTCAAGGTAGCGGTCAATCATCTGTACCCGGCGCCAAAAGGTGCAGCAACACTGAGCGTGATCGGCGTGGGGGGATATGGGCGCGGCGAAATGGCACCATTTTCAGATGTAGATTTACTGTTTTTGGTGCCTACAAAGGTCACTCCATGGGCCAGCAACGTCATCGAAGCGATGCTGTATATCCTTTGGGATCTCAAACTAAAGGTTGGCCATTCAAGCCGCACAATCCGTGATTGTGTGCAGCTCGCCACCGAAGACTTCACAATCCAGACCACCCTGCTGGAGCACCGATATGTCTGCGGCGATCTAAAGCTATGCAACAAACTGGACAAAACGCTCAAGCGGGATCTGTTTTCAGGGTCAGGTCACGAATTCATCGAAGCCAAACTGACCGAACGTGACGCCCGCCATCTAAAGCAAGGTCAACGATATGTTGTTGAACCCAACGTAAAAGAAGGAAAAGGCGGGTTGCGTGATTTGCAATCGCTGTTCTGGATCGCAAAATATATCCACCACGTCGAAGACGCCGCCGATCTGGTCGGCGCGGGCGTTTTCAGCGCAGATGAATACAAAACCTTCAGCGACGCTGAGAACTTCCTTTGGGCTGTGCGTGGACACCTTCACCTTTTGACCAACCGCGCGACCGAGCAGTTGACGTTTGACATGCAAGTCAGCGTAGCCGAAGCAATGCAATACAAGGACCGTGACGGCCGCCGCGCTGTAGAGGTCTTTATGCAGGCCTATTTTCGCCATGCGACAATTGTCGGAGACCTCACCCGCATCTTCCTGACCAAGCTGGAAGACATGCACGTAAAATCCGAGCCTCTGCTTGAACGCCTCTTCCGCCGCAAACCTCGGGTCAAAAAGGGCTATTCGGTCACCCATAACCGCATCGACATTCAGGACACCGAAACGTTCCTGAGTGATCCGGTTAACATGCTCCGCCTTTTTGAAGAAGCGCTGCGCACTGGTATGTTGATCCATCCTGATGCCATGCGCACGGTCAAAGCCAACCTTCATCTAATCGACGACACGTTGCGCAACACGCCCGAAGCAAAGCGCATTTTCCTTGATCTATTGCTAAAGCACGGCAACCCCGAACGCGCCTTGCGTCGCATGAATGAGCTGGGTGTGCTTGCTGCCTTTATCCCAGAATTTGAACCCATCGTGGCGATGATGCAGTTCAACATGTACCACAGTTATACTGTCGATGAGCATACGATCCAGACCATCGCAAACCTCGCGATGATCGAAAAGAATGAGCTTGAAGAAGAACTTCCCGTAGCGTCTTCGATCTTGACACGTGGCGTGAATCGCAAGGTTCTTTACGTGGCCCTTTTGTTGCACGACATTGGCAAAGGTCGATCTGAAGACCACTCGATCCTTGGTGCGCAGATTGCGCGCAAGGTGGCACCGCGTCTGGGTCTAAAACAAGACGAGGTCGACACGGTAGAATGGCTGGTGCGTTATCACTTGTTGATGTCGGACATGGCGCAAAAGCGCGACATCGCAGACCCCCGCACAGTCCGTGATTTTGCCAAAGCTGTTAAGACCGTTAAGCGCCTTGATCTGCTTTGTGTTCTTACTGTTTGTGATATTCGCGGCGTGGGACCAAATACGTGGAATAACTGGAAGGCCGTCCTCATTCGTGCGCTTTATCGGCAGACCGAACGCGCGCTTGAGACTGGCCTCGAAGATCTGAACCGCCAGAACCGTGGAACAGAAGCCAAAAAGGCGCTACGTGCCGCGCTGCCGGATTGGCCCAAGAAGGCCCTCAAGGAAGAAACATCTCGCTATTACGATCCCTACTGGCAAGGCCTGCACGTAACCGCGCATGTCGCATTTGCAAAGATGTTCCGGGATATCGACGACAGTGTGATCAACATCAACCTCCACCCCGACGAAGACCGTGACGCCACGCGCGCCTGTTTTGTAATGCCAGATCACCACGGGATCTTTAGCCGTCTCACTGGTGCGCTCGCACTCGTCGGGGCCAACGTTGTGGATGCCCGTAGCTACACAACAAAAACTGGCTACGTCACCGACGCATTCTGGATTCAGGACGCCGAAGGCAATGCCTATGAAGCATCCAAACTGCCGCGCCTACGCCAGATGATTGAAAAAACACTGCGCGGTGAGGTGATCGCGCGCGATGCGCTCAAATCCCGTGATAAGGTCAAGAAGCGGGAAAAGGCATTTCGCGTCCCCACCTCCATCAGCTTTGATAATGAAGGTTCCGAGATTTACACCATCATCGAGGTCGACACCCGTGACCGCCCTGGATTGCTGTATGATCTGGCGCGCACGTTGGCCGATCTAAACGTCTACATCGCAAATGCGGTCATCGCGACGTACGGTGAACAGGTTGTTGACACCTTCTACGTCAAAGACATGTTTGGCCTCAAATACCACTCAGAAAGCAAACAACGCACGCTGGAAAAACGCCTGCGAGAAGCGATTGTTGAAGGTGTGGAACGGGCGGATACCTGAAAATTACCAGCAGGATCAATGCCAACCATTTGAAAGGCACCCCACAGTGAGCCTTAGTCGCACCGTTACGTTGATGCCTTGGTATCAGTTTTTTAATAGCCTGCTGTTTTGGCAAGCCGTCTGGTTTTTGTATTTTCAGGCCTCACTTTCTGGTGCTGAAGCTATTATTTTGTATTCAGTCTATGATATCTCAACCACCGTTCTAGAGGTACCATCGGGCTATTTCTCCGACCGGATCGGGCGGCGGTTCACCTTGATGCTGTCTGCGATTTGTATGCTGCTTGGCTGTCTTGCACTCGCGATGGGGGGTAGTTTTGCGGTGTTTGCGCTGGGGCAATGCTTAATTGGCGCTGGTGCGGCGTTTAAGTCCGGGACCGACAGTTCGTTGTTGTATGAATCCCTTGCCGCCACGGGGCGCGCAGATGAAATTGAAGCACAAGAAATACGCGCGTGGCGTTTCAGCCTCGCAGGGTTTGCCCTGTCGGCAATTGCTGGTGGCGTTATGTCTTTGTGGTCTCCCGAGTCGCCTTTCTATGCGACGGCCGCCTCATTTGCCGTGGCCTTTTTTGTGGTTCTCCGTATGGCCGAGCCTAAACGTCTAAAGACCGCAGAGCCTATCGCTGTGCAAATCGCGACTCTGAAAACCGCGTTCTTGAACCCTGTGTTGGCATGGCTGTTTGTATTGACCGTGCTAATGTACGCTTTCAGTCATCTACCTTTTGTTTTTGGGCAACCCTTTATTCATTCCGCATTAGAGGGATGGGGACTCGCGTCTGAGGCACCATTGGTCAGTGGGGCAATTTCCAGCGCAATGATGTTGATTTCCGTCATCGCATCATTGGTTGCAGTTCGCCTGCGTCGCCTATTAGGATTACCAGTGTTACTATTATGTGCGTTCGCCTTGCAGATCGTTTTAGCGGGCACCTTAGCCGCAAGTACCTCGGTGTTGGTGATCGGCGTTTTGATGCTTAGAATTGTGCCCGATTCACTGGCCTACCCCTTCATCCTTGCGCGTATTCAGCCCCTATTGAAAGACGGAACCCGCGCGACCTATCTTTCGCTCAAAAGTTTGGGAGGGAAGGTGTTTTTTGCGGTGACCCTGCTATTTGCGGCTACAACGGCAAAAGACGCGGGGCTATTGCCCGCCGCCGATCTGCAGCGCATCCTTGGATGGTACACGGGTGGCGGCCTGCTATGCCTCGCCGGACTTGCGGTCTGGGCACGTTGGGTACAAATTGCGCCAGAGCACCCATCCGACTAGCGGTCCAGCGCCCAACACCAAGGCGTACCAGCAAAAGACAATTGCGTAGCAGCGCGCCTATCGCTACCCCAATGCATATCCGTAACAAAGGCCCCGATCCATGAAACCCATTCGCCTGATGTCAGGTTTTTTCACCGTCGGAGTCTGGACCCTGCTCAGCCGCATCTTGGGCTTTGTTCGGGAAGTTATGATCCTGTCGTTGATCGGCCCCGGTCCTTTGATGGATGCATTTGTTGCAGCTTTTCGGTTGCCCAACATGTTCCGCCGTTTTTTCGCCGAAGGGGCCTTTAACGCCGCCTTTGTGCCGATGTTTTCCAAACGTCTGGAGGGTGACGAGGGTGCAGCAGAGTTTGCGCAGAATGCGTTCTCAGGCTTGTTCTTTGTAGTCACCTTACTGACCGCCCTTGGCATGGTCTTTATGCCCGGATTGGTCTGGCTCACCGCTGAGGGATTTTCGGGTGATGGGCGGTTTGACATTACGGTCGGCTTTGGGCGTATCGTATTTCCCTACATCCTGTTTATGTCCCTATCCGCGCTGTTCTCAGGTATTCTTAATGCAACGGGACGCTTTGCCGTTGCGGCAGCCGCTCCTGTCCTTTTGAACATTGCGGTTATCTCTGCGCTTACCTTTGCCGCTCTTACGGGTGGTGAGGCGATACATTGGCTGATCTGGGCCATCCCAGTGGCAGGTATCGCGCAATTGGCCCTTACATGGCGCGCCGCAGCGCAGGCCGGGTTTTCGCTACGCATCAAACGTCCGCGCTGGAACAAGGACATGCGGGATCTTGTGACTATAGCCCTGCCCGCCGCCTTGGCCTCTGGTGTAATGCAGATCAACCTTGTGGTGGGGCAGCTGGTTGCATCCCAATACGAAAACGCGGTGAGCTGGCTGTTCGCAGCCGATCGTCTGTATCAATTGCCTTTGGGTGTTGTCGGCATTGCTGTTGGCGTTGTTCTGCTCCCTGATCTGTCCCGTCGTTTGCGCGCTGGTGACGATGCTGGCGCTAAGACAGCTCTCAGCCGTGCGGCAGAAATTTCGCTGGCGCTTACGATCCCATCCGCCGTTGCGCTGATGGTAATCCCTCTTACGCTGGTGTCGGTCCTGTTTGAACGCGGCGCATCGGGCACTGATGACAGCGCCGCCATTGCCACAGCCGTCATGATTTATGGTCTTGGGTTGCCTGCCTTTGTCCTGCAAAAAATTGTGCAACCGCTTTATTTTGCCCGTGAAGACACGCGGCGGCCCTTCTATTTTGCGATCGTCGCGATGATAATCAACGCAGCCCTTGCTGTTGGACTTGCGCCCATTGCTGGCTGGCTGGCCCCCGCTATCGCCGCCACCATAGCGGGCTGGGCGATGTACGCGCTGCTAGCAATTGGTGCACGCGGTTTTGGCGACGCGGCGCGGGTAGATGCGCGTTTCAGGAAGCGCATTTGGCGGATCATTGCGGCATCTCTGCTAATGGGCGTCGCGCTTTGGTTCTTTAACATCCAGTTCAGCGCATTGTTGGCGCTGCCGTGGTGGCGCGGTTTGGGCCTGCTAATATTGATGGTGATTGGTGCCCTTGTGTATTTCGGCAGCGGTCAGATGCTTGGCGCGTTTAAATTATCCGAATTCAAAGCCGCCGTGCGGCGCGGGCGTTAACGCTGCCGCAACTTCTGCAAAATGCGTGCCCATTCCCCGGGCGCGCATAGAAAGCTAAGCACAAAACCACATACAAAACCCGATAGTTCGGCAACCCAGCCGTAGCCAACCGAGGTGAACAGACTCCAGATCAGTTGCATGCCCATCAACATTGCAATCAGCGAGAAGGCTTGCATTTGCTGCCCTCCCGTTGCCCCCAGTTTACGCCACATCAGGAAGCTGTATCCCCCAATCAAGCCGTAAACGGGTGGGTATGCCCCAACCAACCAAACCGGATCATCCAACAGCAACGCATAAGCCAACGCACCGCCCACACCTGACAAGACAAACAGCGCCAGCATCGCCAGCGGGCCCATCACTTCGGCCGCCATCTTGCCCAGCGCCAACATCAAAACAATTGCGACAAGCGCATGCGTAAAGCTGAGGTGGATAAACGGATAGGTCACAAGGCGTGCTAGATGCTCAGGCGCCCAATACCCTTGGGCCAGCATCGCATCAAACAAATCGCCCGAAAAACCCCAATCGCGCACCAGCCCCAATCGCCAGCCAATTGCCTCAGGCCCTCCGACAAATCCGGCTGCCCCTGCGGTCAACGTCAGCTCGATCCCCGCCATGATCACAAACAAGAACACAACCACAATTGGCAGCTTGTTAAACGGCGATTCAAATTCTGGTTCGTGTTGGTCTGACATAGGGCGGCTTTCAGGTCTGGTTGACGGGACGTGGTGCCATGGGTAAGCCCAACGCAACAGCATATCCAGCCCCAACCGGAGCATCCCATGACCGAGACCACATTCACACCCCGCGTCTTTTCAGGCATTCAGCCGTCCGGCGGCCTCACGCTTGGGAATTATCTGGGCGCGATCAAGCGTTTCGTAGACATGCAAGACCAGGGTGATTACCAAACGGTCTACTGCATGGTTGACCTACACGCGATCACCGCAAAGATGCTTGATCCTGCCACATTGCGCCACAACACACGCGAACTTGCGGCTGGGTTTATCGCCTCTGGTATCTCACCCGAGAAATCCATCCTGATCAATCAATCTCAGGTACCTGAACACACACAATTAGCGTGGATTTTCAACTGTGTAGCGCGAATGGGCTGGATGGGCCGTATGACCCAATGGAAAGAAAAATCGGGTAAAAATGCTGAAGCTGCATCCCTGGGCCTGCTCGCCTACCCTGCGCTGATGGCCGCCGACATCTTGATCTATCACGCGACGCATGTTCCCGTTGGTGAGGACCAGAAACAGCACTTAGAGCTGACACGCGACATCGCAGCCAAGTTCAACCATGACTACGGCGTTGATTTCTTTCCCATTACGGAACCCGTGATTGAGGGTGCAGCTACGCGCGTGATGTCCTTGCGCGATGGGTCAAAAAAGATGTCAAAATCTGATCCCTCAGACGCGAGCCGCATCAACATGACGGATGATGCCGACACAATCGCAAAGAAAATCCGCAAGGCGAAGACCGACCAAGACGCATTGCCATCAGAGATTGAGGGCCTAAAAGACCGCCCCGACGTGCGCAATTTGGTCAATATTTACGCCGCCCTGAACGAACAAACCGTCGAACAGGTGTTGGCAGACGTGGGAGGCCAGCAGTTTGGTACATTCAAACCCGCCTTGGCCGAACTTGCCGTGGCAAAGTTGGCCCCGATCTCAACCGAGATGGCCCGTCTGATGAATGACCCTGCTGAAATTGACCGTCTGTTGGCAAAGGGCGCAATGCAAGCGCGTGAGATCGCCACTCCGATCCTGAAGAAAACATATGAGATCGTCGGCATGGTCGGTGCCTAAAGTAAACACTCGGGCGGCTGCCCCATTAAAGACACAGCAGCCGCTCTAATCTGATTTTATCCTTGATGTAACGACCACTAATCTTTCTAGTTGTTCGACAGTTTAGATCAAAGGATACGTTTCAGTGCATCTCAGATATTTAGTCGCATTCCTGATTGCTGCCCTGACTTGGGCCAACACAGCAGATGCCCAGGTGCCCTTTTTATCTTCTGGTGCAACTGCTGAAATCACACTCTCTCTGCCTGAACCTTTGACAACGGAATCTGCGAATGCATTGATCTCGCGTCTATCAGACTCCGAAGTGCGTGCCTTGTTGCTAGATCAGCTCAATACGCAGGCCGAAAAAATCGTCTCGGATGATGCGGCAGGTAACGAAGTTTTTCTATACCACGCAACGTCTGGCGCATGGCAGTCTGTTGTTATTCCGATCAAACGCTTACCCGATCTGTTTTCGGGACAGGCCCGTGCATTCACCCAGTTTTATGAAACTATTGGTGGTGCGATAGGGCTCCTGCAATTGCTAGGTTATATGGCACTTGTGTTTGCGATTGGTGCCCTGTTTGAAATTGTCTTCAGGCGTGCAACCCGTGGCTGGCACATTCTGCCGCCAGCGGACCCCGACAACACCACACTGCGCGAGACGCTACAGCTTTTGGCGCAAAGACTGACGACGCAGGTTGTTGCCGTGGTCATTTTTGTAGTGGCGGCACGTACGGCAGGGCAACTACTCATTCCCGAGATGTTCCTGGCAACAGTGAAGCTCGTCGGCATCTATATGATTGGCTTTCCCCGCCTTATGTTGGCCTTTGCGTTTTTCTTCTTTGCGCCAATGAACCCAGAATACCGGCTGTTGAATGTGGCTACACCAGCGGCGCGCGCGTTTTGTTTTCACCAATTCTGGATCGCAATGTTGCTCGGTTTTTCCGGTGCCATTCAAATCTTCAATGCCAATAACGGAATACCCCCGGGGCTGACACGTCTTGCCTTTTGGCTGAACTTGGGGCTGCATATTTATCTGGTCATACTGTTCTGGCGTTATCGCAAAGATGGGGTCGAAATGATGCGAGGTGCCGATCCAGACGTCACTCCAACAGAAGAGCGCGCGGCCCAGCTATATCCCTATGCAAATATCGCCATCATCATAACTGTTTGGTGGATCATCAACATCGTCGTGAGCTACGGCAACTTTGAGCTCCTCGCGACTGCGCCGCATTACAAGACGATGATCCTACTCATGTTCGCCCCTGCCATGGACACTGCCATTCGCGGCTTGGTCCGTCACCTGACCCCCGCAATGACGGGCGAAGGCCCTGTGGCAGAGCGCGCTTACTATGCATCCAAACGGTCCTATATCCGCATCGGCCGCGTAGTCATTTTTGCCATTGTTGTTCTGTCGATCGCAGATTTCTGGGGAATGAGCGCAACCGCGATTGCTGCTGCTGGCGTGGGAGCGCAATTGGCCGCCAATGTCATCGAGTTCTTGATCATAATGTCCATTGGGTACCTCCTGTACGAAGCGGTTTCCCTTTTCGTCAATCGCAAGCTGGCTGCAGAACAGACTGCGGCAGGTTATATGCCTGATGAGCAGCAGGTTGGCGGCGACGGCGGCGGTGCTGGCGGCTCACGGCTATCAACAGTTCTGCCGCTGATTTTGTTGGTGGCTAGAATTTTCATCGTCACGCTTTTCCTATTGTTGGGGCTAAGTAACATCGGCGTGGACACAACTCCGTTGCTGGCTGGTGCCAGTATCGTCGGTCTTGCCATCGGTTTTGGTGCTCAAAAGCTGGTGACTGATGTTGTGTCAGGCATCTTCTTTCTTGTTGATGACGCGTTCCGCGTTGGTGAGTATGTCACGGTTGAAGACACCATGGGCACTGTTGAGAAAATCTCAATCCGTTCCATGCAACTGCGACACCATAAGGGACCGATCCACACAATTCCCTACGGCGAAATCCCCAAGATCACTAACTTTTCTCGTGATTGGGTGATTATGAAGCTTCGCTTTACTGTTCCGTTCAACACCGACCCCAACAAAATCAAAAAGATATTCAAGAAGATTGGCCAAGACCTGTTGGTTCTTGAGGAATTCAAAGATGATTTCCTGCAGCCCTTCAAATCGCAGGGCGTTTTGGAGATCGACGATGTTGGCATGGTGTTCCGTGGTAAATTCATGGCCAAACCGGGCTCTCAGTTCACAATCCGCAAGGAGATTTTTAGCCGTGTGAATGCTGCATTCGCTGAAAATGGATTGGAATTTGCCCGTCGTGAAGTTCGTGTGGCTCTTCCTCCTATGGAAGGTGTGAAACTGACCGAAGAAGACAAACAGGCAATTTCGGCTGCTGCGACGCAATCAGTACAAGAGCTTAAAGCCGAAGACGGCGCAGCCCAGAACAACAAGCGATGATCAGATTGATGATGTGAAGCGCAAAAATGTAACCCCGACTAAACCTGTTAGGACCATCACATGGTAAATCAAAACCGCCCCAAACGCGCCCTAGTCGAAGGACGTGCAGCGCTTGTCGTGATCGACATTCAGGCCAGTACTTTCATCGACGCGTCTGAAGTCCGATCGAT
The DNA here is from genome assembly GCF_036960155.1 of Sulfitobacter sp. GTDB lineage: Bacteria > Pseudomonadota > Alphaproteobacteria > Rhodobacterales > Rhodobacteraceae > Sulfitobacter. Next base: position 87,612 of record NZ_JBALWB010000012.1, read on the forward strand.
CGATAACATGGCGGGTTACCGCGACCGGATGTTGGCAGCGCGCGGCGCCATTGATGCCGCTCGTACCGCAGATATTCCCGTGATCTTCATCCAAGAGGTCCACCGCCCCGATCTGGTGGATTTTGGCCGTGAGCTGGATGGGGACGAGGATATCCACTGCCTTGAAGACAACCCAAAGACTGACATTGCCGTTAAAGAAATGGATTTCCGGCCGACTGACTATCTGATCCGCAAGCGCCGCTACTCGGCCTTCTTTGGCACGGATCTTGAGATCCTGCTTAAGGGATTGAAAGTAGACACGCTGATCATGGTTGGTGGCCTTACTGATGTCTGCGTGCATTACACTTATGTGGATGGCCACCAGCAAGACTATTTCTGCCGTGTGATTGAGGATTGCGTCGCTGGTTCCTCGCGAGAGGCGCATGACGCATCCTTAAAAGCCATGGAGTACCTGCAAACGGGTGCCATTGTGACGCTTGCCCAAGTGACGGCTGCCCTTCAGGCTGTGTAACGCTGCACAGACCTTGTGCGACTGTGGGCCCTCGTCGTGAGCGGACTGGCGACTTAGCTATGTCTTGTCACAAGCACAAAGGACTACCAAATGCCCCATGCAAGCGTCGGACACGTGCATCTTCGTGTCTCTGATCTGGACCGCTCCATTGCCTTTTATAGCGATGTGTTAGGTTTTAAAGTCACCATGCGGGTGGGCGATAGCGCTGCCTTTTTGGGGGCGGGCGGATATCATCACCACATCGGGCTGAACACATGGGCCAGCAAAGGTGCGACACCGCCCCCTGCTGGACATACAGGCCTGTATCATTCGGCATTTCTATATCCTGATCGTGCAACGCTGGGTGCAGCCCTCAAACGTGTTGCTGCCGCTGGCATCCGATTTGAGGGCGCTGCCGATCACGGAGTAAGTGAGGCTGTCTATCTCAGCGATCCTGATGGTAACGGGGTTGAACTGTACCATGATCGTCCGCGTGAAGAATGGCCTTATGACGCCAACGGTAATCTCGCCATGGTGAATGCGCGGCTAGATGTGCAGGCCTTGATGGACGGCGCACCATAGCCGTGGACATTCCCCGCCCGCTTTGTCACGTTCAGACCAAATAAAGGGGACCGATATGGCTACTGGATTTTTCTGGGATGAACGTACATTTTGGCATGCTGGCGGCAACTATGCCGGAACGCTGCCGCTTGGTGGGTTGGTCCAGCCATTGGCCGCAGGAGGGCTGCCCGAAAGCGCAGAAACCAAGCGCCGCTTCAAAAACCTGATGGACGTTACGGGCCTTTCAGGTGAGCTTGATATGCGCAGTGCCCCCGCCGCGACCCGAGCTGAGCTTGAACGGGTCCACCCAACCAGTTATCTGGACGCATTCAAAGAGGCCTCCGACAATGGCGGCGGAGAGCTAGGCCACCACGCGCCATTTGCCAAAGATGGCTTCCAGATCGCAGCCTTGTCGGCAGGCCTCGCCACGGCAGCTGTTCGCGCGGTCGCAAGCGGCGATTTGGAAAATGCGTATTCCCTTAGCCGCCCACCCGGCCATCACTGTGAGCCGGACAAGCCAATGGGATTTTGCCTACTTGCAAACATCGCGATTGCCATCGAGGCCGCGCAGGCCGAAGGCCAGATCAAACGCGCTGTGATCCTAGATTGGGATGTGCATCACGGCAACGGCTCTGAGGCGGCATTTTATGACCGCGATGATGTACTGACGATTTCGCTGCATCAAGAAGGTAATTACCCGCCCACCAGTGGTAAATTACACGACCGCGGTACAGGCGCGGGCGAAGGGTTTAACCTCAACCTGCCACTGCCTGCGGGCACGGGCCATGAAGGATACCTGCATGCCATCGATACGGTTGTGATCCCTCAGATCAAAGCATTTGCACCGGATATCATCATCGTTGCATGTGGCTATGATTGTGCCGCGCCTGATCCGTTGGGTTCAATGTTAGCCATGGCGCAGACATTCGGTGATATGACTGCGCGCATCAAACAAACCGCAGCTGAGGTATGTGATGGCAAGATGGTCGTCGTGCATGAAGGTGGTTATTCCGAGGTGTACGTTCCGTTCTGTGGTCACGCAGTTATGGAAGCCCTGAGCGGCAGTGATATTCACGCTCCTGATCCCATGCACAAAAGCCTGACAATCCGTCAACCAAACTCGCGCATCTTAGCGTTCCAAAAAGAGTACATTGACGATTTAGCGACAGAATTGGACCTGTAAGATATGCCTACGCCAAACCCTAATGCTCTGGAATTTCTACTTACGCGCCGTTCCCGTCCGGCAAAGACCCTCACGGCACCTGTGCCGGACAAAGATGTCTTGATGCAGCTCCTGACGGCTGCTGCCCGCACTCCTGATCACGGCAAGTTGGAGCCTTGGCGGTTTATCGTTGTTGATCAAGCTGCCATGGCTCCGCTGTCTGCATTGGCGCAGACACGCGGCGAGGCACTTGCCCTTGATCCCGAACAAATCGCAAAAGGATGCGCTCAATTTGACCTAGGCAACCTCGCTGTGGCGGTCATTGAAGTTCAAAAAACATCCCCTAAAATCCCAGCGTTAGAGCAGACGTATTCCGCTGGTGCTGTATGTCTTGCCTTGGTCAACGCGGCCTTGGCGGCCGGCTGGGGCGCAAACTGGCTTAGTGGTTGGGCAAGCCACGACCGCGCATTCATGGAACAGGGTTTTGGCCTCGAACCGCATGAACGCATCGCTGGACTGATCCACATCGGCACTGAAACAAGCACGCCACCGGATCGTCCACGCCCCGCAATTGAGGGCATCACAACATGGCTTTAGGCACGATATTCAAAGCCTTCGGTCTTGCCTTGGGCCAAATCGGCGATCCGCGTTTTCGGCGGGTTCTATTTCTGGGCGTAGGTTTAACGCTGGCCCTGTTGATCTGTGCCGCTGCTGGCTTTGTCTGGTTTATCGACTGGCTCACTGGCGACACGATATGGTTGCCCTTCTTGGGTGAAGTTCAGTGGCTCGACGATCTGTTTAGCTGGGGCGCTGTTGCGTTACTTGTGGTCCTATCTGTATTCCTGATGATCCCTGTTGCCTCGGCCATCACGTCGATGTTTCTGGATGATGTCGCGGACGCTGTAGAGGCGGTGCACTATCCCCACATCCCCCAACGGCCCCGCACACCAATTTGGGAAGCATTTCGCGATACGGTGAACTTTTTGGGAGTAATCATAGGCGTTAATTTACTCGCCCTGATCCTATATGCCGCCTTTGCGCCCATTGCGATTTTCATCTTTTGGGCGGTGAACGGGCTGCTGTTGGGACGAGAGTATTACACTCTCGTCGCCATGCGCAGGGTTGGGCGCAAGCGCGCAAAAGAATTGCGGCGCAAAAACTTCCTGACGATCTGGGCAGCGGGAACCTTAATGGCCATCCCGCTATCCGTTCCTTTGCTGAACCTGCTGATTCCCATAATGGGCGCTGCGACCTTTACTCACTTATTTCAGATGCTGCCGCAGGGGCGCCCCGCCCCATCCAGTTTTCCAGATCATCGACGCTGATCACGCCTGACAGGATAATCGCAACGAACGCCCCCCAGATGACCAACGAAATGCCCGTACACCAAAGCGCCTTCTTTTTTAGATGATGATGCTCCGGAGCGCCCGCATGCGTTCCGGGCACGATGTCTTTCAAATCACCTTGGGTTTGGATGCGGATCGGCAGGATAATCAGGAACAGCATAAACCAGACGATAGCAAACAGGACGATGCCCGATACGGGGCCAATCATCAAACCTGCTCCAGCTCGACAAGTGCGCCGTTAAAGTCTTTTGGATGCAAGAAAATCACAGGTTTACCGTGTGCGCCTATCTTTGGTTCTCCGTCCCCTAGCACGCGTGCGCCTGTTGATTTCAGATGGTCACGTGCGGCGATAATGTCATCCACTTCGTAACAAATATGGTGGATGCCGCCCGCAGGGTTCTTTTCCAGAAAGCCCTTAATGGGGGAGCTTTCGCCCAGTGGGTACAACAGTTCGATTTTTGTGTTTGGCAGCTCGATGAAGATTACAGTTACACCGTGGTCTGGTTCATCCTGTGCAGGCCCCACATTTGCGCCCAGCGCGTTGCGATATTGGTCTGCTGCGGCCTCAAGGTCAGGCACGGCAATGGCCAAATGGTTAAGTCGTCCGATCATGGTTTTTCCTCACAAAATGGGCTTTGCGCGTTTATGGGGTGCAAATCACGGCTGCGCAATGCGACGCGTTAACTGTCTCTTAGGCATGCTTGGGTAACCATGAGGAAACCTGAAATGGAATCGGAGAGCAATATGGAGACCCAAGACCCGTTTGCGGCCAATTATCCGGCCCCTACCGCTGCGCGCCCGCTATTGGGCCTGACTGTTTTGGTCGTTGAAGACAGTAGATACGCCTGCGAGGCGATGCGCCTTTTATGCCTGCGATCTGGCGCCCGCATTCGTCGCGCAGACTGCATCCGCTCTGCCCGCCGCCACCTTCAGGTATACCGTCCCACGGTTGTGGTCATCGATATGGGGCTGCCGGATGGCAACGGTGCAGATTTGATTGCTGAGTTGGCACAAGTCGAAGTTGATAAAAGCGTTGTTCTCGCCACTTCGGGAGATGACGCGCTGGAAAGTGAAGCCATGGCCGCCGGTGCTCAAGGTTTTTTGAGCAAACCAATCACCTCCTTGGCGGTTTTTCAACAGCTTGTGCTTTCAGCATTACCAGCCGATCGCCAACCTCCTGGCTTGCGTGCCATTGTCGACGAACAAGTATCGCCGGACGAAATTGCTTACCATGACGACATAAATTACGCAGCAGAGCTTTTGGATAATTCACCAAATGGCCCCGCGCTGGATTATATTGCGCAGTTTCTAGAAGGCGTTGCACGCTCGGTTGAAGACGTACGCATGGAAGACGCAGCCCGTGCACTAGCCAATAGGCGCGCCACGGGTGAAGCCGCCGTATCTGAAACAGCACAGATTTCGGGCCTTATCCAGCAACGGCTGGCGACAAAGATAGCTATTTAACGCTGCTGAGGTTGTGCAGGGTCTTCGGCGACACGGACAAGTCGGGTCATGTCGCCAAGGCTCTCTCGCTGGTGGCCTTCTGCATCAAAATTGGCAGGCGACAGCCATGCGGCATAGGCCTCTTTCAACGCTGGCCACTCAGCGTCAATCGCCGCAAACCACGCGGTATCACGGTTGCGCCCTTTAACGACAGCTGCCTGACGGAACACACCTTCAAAGCTAAAACCAAGCCGTTGTGCTGCGCGGCGTGATGGCATGTTAGCTGCGTTGCACTTCCATTCGTAACGACGGTATCCAGCCTCGAATGCCCAAGCCATCATCAAGTACATAGCTTCTGTTGCAGCCGTCGTGCGCTGCAAGGCGGGGCTCAAGCTGATACTTCCGACCTCAATTGATCCGGACTCAGGTGAGATACGCAGAAAGCTTGCTACACCCTCGAACTCTCCCGTCTTGAGGTTCTTGATGGCGTAGTACCAAGGATCATCCAGATTTGCATTGTCGCGAACCCATCGGTGGTATTGGGAGGCCGACGAAAACGGCCCGTAGGGAAGATAATCCCAGACCTCGTCATGATCCGCATATGCGCGGTACAAAAGCGCTGCATGCGTTTCAGCACTTAGTCGTTCAAGTCGCGCATACTGCCCTTGCAGCACGGCTCCATCCGGACGCGCTGGCGGGGTCCAGTTTTCAACAACGGCGCTCATCGGCGCATCGGATGAGGAATATGTATTCATACCTCAGTGATAGGATGCATTCACCACAACGCCAAGCGTTGAATAACGTCGGCAACTGCATTCCAGTTCGCCATTATTTCAAATGCGTGGCTCAGCTGCCCTGTCACTCTCAGTCTAATCGAAAAGTTGCAATTTAGCGCTGTTCTTGGATGGGCGTGCATCCTTCGCTCGAACCCAAAAGTACAAGCGAGCAGACCTAGACTTCCGGTATCTGATGGATGTTCAACTCATGAACGTTAGAACGAAAAAACGCCGCAGTCTCCTGCGGCGCTTTTGTTTAGTCCTGTGGGATCACACGCAATCCCAGCTCCATGAGCTGGTCTGGCATTGGATCATTTGGCGCGTTCATCATCAAATCTTCGGCGCGCTGGTTCATCGGAAAGAGGATCACTTCGCGGATGTTGCTCTCTTCGGCCAACAACATCACAATGCGGTCAATACCAGCAGCACACCCACCGTGCGGAGGGGCACCGTACTGGAACGCATTCACCATTCCGCCGAAACGTTTTTCAACTTCATCTTTGCCGTAGCCCGCGATCTCAAAGGCTTTGAACATGATTTCGGGACGGTGATTCCGGATAGCGCCCGAAACCAGCTCATACCCGTTACAGGCCAAATCATACTGGTAACCTAGCACTTCAAGCGGATCACCCAACAGCGCATCCATTCCACCCTGAGGCATCGAGAACGGGTTGTGTTCAAAATCAATCTTGCCGCTTACTTCGTCTTTTTCATAGATCGGGAAATCCACAATCCAAGCAAAAGCAAAGCGGTTCATATCCGTTAGGCCCAATTCTTCGCCGATGACGTTGCGCGCACGCCCCGCTACCGCTTCGAATGCTTTTGGCTTGCCGCCCAGGAAGAACGCCGCATCTCCTACCTCAAGACCAAGTTGCTGGCGGATCGCTTCAGTACGTTCAGGCCCGATGTTCTTGGCTAATGGTCCCGCCGCTTCGTTGCCAAGCGTGATTTCACCGGACTTGATGAGGGCGTTGACCTCTTTCACAGAAATCCCGCGCTCTTGTGCGATGCTATCTGCTGACTCTTTGCGCCAGAAGATATAGCCCATGCCCGGCAGGCCTTCTTTTTGGGCGAAAGCGTTCATGCGGTCACAGAATTTACGGCTGCCGCCTTTTGGTGCTGGGATCGCACGAATTTGCGTGCCTTCCTGCTCAAGCAGCTTTGCGAAGATGGCAAATCCAGAGCCCGCAAAATGCTCGGATACAACTTGCATCTTGATCGGGTTACGTAGGTCAGGCTTGTCAGAGCCGTACCACAGCGCCGCATCCTTATAGGAAATCTGGGCCCATTCTTGATCAACCGCTTTACCGCCGCCGAACTCTTCGAAGATACCCGTCAGAACGGGTTGGATGGTGTCGAACACGTCTTGTTGCTCAACAAACGACATCTCGAGGTCGAGCTGGTAAAAGTCGGTAGGTGAGCGATCAGCGCGGGGATCTTCGTCGCGGAAACACGGCGCGATCTGGAAATACTTATCAAAACCGGAAACCATGAGCAGCTGTTTGAACTGCTGCGGTGCTTGGGGCAGCGCATAGAACTTACCGGGGTGCTGACGCGAAGGCACCAAAAAGTCGCGTGCGCCTTCAGGTGAACTGGCGGTGATGATCGGTGTTTGGAATTCTTTAAATTTCTGATCCCACATGCGTTGGCGGATTGAGCTGACAACATCGGAGCGCAAGATCATGTTGCGCTGCATCTTTTCGCGGCGCAGATCGAGGTAACGATAGCGCAGACGTGTTTCTTCTGGGTATTCTTGCTCCCCAAAAACCTGCAGGGGCAGATCGCCGTTTACTTGGCCCAGCACTTCGATCTCACGAATGTAAACTTCGATCTCACCAGTTGGGATCTTGGCATTCACCAAATCGGCACCACGAGATTTCACTTCGCCGTCGATACGTATGCACCATTCGGAACGCACCTTTTCAACGCCAGCAAATGCCGCCGAATCCGCATCACAGATCAGCTGCGTCATACCATAGTGATCACGCAAATCGATGAACAACACACCACCGTGGTCGCGTACGCGGTGCACCCAACCTGAAAGGCGGACATTCTCCCCCACGTTTGTGGCATTCAAATCGGCGCAGGTTTGGCTTCGGTAGGCGTGCATGGCGGTCCCTCTTGTGTTCGGCAAATGCAGCGCAGCAATGGCTACGCGCAAAACGGATATATCGCGGGCAGCTACACCGCGCACAGCTTGCGAAGTCAAGGGGACGGGCCAATAATCGGCAGGAAATAGGGGGCGTCAGGCCTATATTTGCATGGCAATCCGACGGATCACCGCTGCGCGCGGCTCAAACAATCCCTCACCCTTTTCTTCTGCCTTACCGAATGGCAGAAGTAGCCATGTCAAAGAAAACCCTCAACGAGGCCAATCTTGCCGCCCTTGGTGCAGATCGCCTTGCGCAACTGCTGATGGAAGTCAGCACCGGTAGCGCTGAAATCAAGCGTCGCATCAGGCTGGAACTGAGCCATAATCTGGGCTCTGAAGAGCTGGCGCGGGATGTGCAAAAACGCCTGACATCAATCCGCAGATCAAAGAGCCGTGTCAGCTGGCGCAAGCGGAAGTCCCTGATCAAAGACTTGAGCACACAATCGGAAATGATCGCGGACAAGATCGCTCCAGAAGCGCCGAATGATGCCTTTGACCTGTTGTGGCAATTCATCGAAATGGCCCCTTCTGTGTATCTACGGGTTGATGATAGTCGCGGCGAAGTCGCCGACGTGTTTCACGCGGCCTTTGTCCATTTTGGCGAGATTGCGCCACGCGCGCAGCTTGGGCCTATGGATCTAGCCCTACGTGTTTGGGGCGCTGTGCGTGAAAACAGCTGCGGCGAATTTGACGGGATCATTCCAGCCCTTGCGCCGACATTGGGCCGCGAGGGTCTTGATCATCTTAAAGCGTTAGTACTGGCGCATAAGGACACCGCCGTAGAAGAAAGCGACGATCACGCGGCCCTTCAATTTCTGCGCGAATTGCGCAGCAGCGGAGGGAGTTTTGTTGAAGATCAAAAAGCGCGCCTCATCAGAACGACCCTACAAGACATTGCCACAGCCCAGGGAGATACGGACGCCTATATCGCGCAGTATTCCAGTGCTGATCTGATGTACCCGCGCATCGCAGCCGAGGTGGCCATGCTGTATCTAGACAGCGCAAAGCCACAGGACGCGCTAGACATTTTATGCGACGCCGACCTTGACGGCGCCCAGTCTGAGACAGAATGGGATCATGCCTATGTGGCGTGTCTCCTTGCGCTGGGACGTATTGATGACGCTCAAGCGCACCGCTGGGCTTGCTTTACCTCAACCCTTGATGCGCAACATCTACGTGATCACCTCAAGGTACTCCCCGATTTTGACGACATCGAGGTCGAAGACGCCGCGAAGGCGCACGCATTAGAGCATGAGAACGCTGAAACCGCTCTGCAGTTCTTCCTAGAGTGGCCTGATTTGCCACATGCGGCGCAGTTGATAACACAACGAATTTCCGAAATTGACGGTCATCATGATCACTTCCTCGCGCCTGCGGCGGAAACCTTGCGCAACCGCCATCCACTGGCAGCAGTTTTGCTGTGGCGCGTGATGATCGATTACACACTGTGGGATGGTCGCGCCAAACAATACCCGCAATCTGTCGATTTCTTAATGGATTGCACAGCAGCAGATAACGAAATTGAAGACTATGGCAGGTTTCACTCGCACCAAACATATCTGGATAGTTTACGCGAGAGATATGCACACAAAGCATCATTCTGGGCAAAGGTTCGTTAATGGGCAGTAACAGCGGCCAGTACTGTACTTGAACTACCTGCTTTCCAGATGATTTAGCGCATTGTTACAGATCGCACAGTATACCACGGTATACTATCGACGTATCCCGCTCTATCCGCTAAGAAGCGGCAAAGTCATTTCAAAGGAGATTCCCATGTCAGATATCATCTACACCAAAGTGGACGAGGCGCCTGAGCTGGCTTCTGCATCGTTCCTGCCGATTATTCAGAAATTTGCAGCCGCCGCAGGCGTATCTGTCGGAACAAAAGACATCAGTCTTGCGGCCAGAATTCTGTCTACCTTCCCTGAGCACCTGAAAGAAGACCAGCGCCAGTCCGACGATCTGGCCGAGCTAGGTCTTTTGGTCAAAACAGCCGATGCCAACGTCATCAAGCTCCCCAATATCTCTGCGTCCGTGCCGCAACTGGTTGCCGCGGTCAAAGAGCTTCAGACACAAGGTTTCGCCCTGCCCGACTATCCCGAAGCCCCCAAAACAGACGATGAAAAAGCAGTGCGCGCCAAGTATGACACGCTCAAAGGTTCTGCCGTGAACCCAGTTTTGCGCGAAGGCAACTCAGACCGCCGCGCAGCAAAAGCTGTAAAAAGCTTTGCCCAAAGCAATCCACACCGCATGGGTGAATGGACTGGCGACAGCAAAACAAAGGTCTCCGCGATGTCCGGTGGCGATTTTTTCGCCAATGAGACATCCAAAACGCTTGCTGCTGAGGCAACCGCCAAGATCGTCCTTACGACAGACACAGGCGAAACCGTTCTGAAAGAGGGCATTACATACCCAGCTGGAACCGTTGTTGACGCCACGTTCATGAGCGCAGCAGCCCTTCAGGCGTTCCTGAAAAACGAGATCGAAGAGACCGAAGCAGATGGCACGCTGTTTTCGCTACACATGAAAGCCACGATGATGAAGGTCTCTGACCCGATCATCTTTGGTCACGCTGTAAAAGCATTCCTTGCTCCTGTGTTTGAAAAGCACGGCGATGCAATGGCTGACCTTGGCGTAAACCCGAACTCAGGCCTTGGCGATCTGCTGGCCCGTGTTGAAGGCAACGCAGCAATCAAAGCTGACATCGATGCGTGCATTGCGTCCCGTCCGCCAATGTACATGGTCGATTCCGACAAAGGCATCACCAACCTTCACGTGCCATCAGACGTCATCATTGATGCATCCATGCCCGCACTGATCCGCGCTGGCGGCAAGGGTTGGGGACCAGACGGCACTGAATCAGACACCAACTGCGTGATCCCTGACAATTCCTACGCGCCCGTTTATGACGAGTCAGTCAAATTCTTTAAGGAAAACGGCAAGCTGAATCCAGCCACCGCAGGCACCGTTCAAAACGTCGGTTTGATGGCGCAGAAAGCCGAAGAATACGGCTCTCACCCGACAACATTCGAGATGCCAGCAGCAGGCACCGTAAAGATGATCCTGCAAGACGGTACTGTGCTTCATGAGCATGCTGTTGAGGCGGGCGACATCTGGCGCTCTGCCTCTGCACGCCAAGCACCGATTGAAGATTGGGTCAATCTTGCCATTTCTCGCCAAAAGGCCGAAGGCTGCCGCGCAATTTTCTGGCTGGATGCAGACCGCGCGCACGACGCGGAACTGATTGCCTATGTCAAACCGATCCTCGAAACCCAAGGCGTTGCCGACAAATTCGAGATCATGGCGCCGCGCGAAGCCACCCGCGCATCACTGGAGACGATCACAAAAGGCGAAAACACAATTGCCATCACAGGCAACGTGCTGCGCGACTACCTGACCGACCTTTTCCCGATCCTAGAGCTGGCAACTTCTGCCAAGATGCTCTCCATTGTTAAGTTGATGAACGGTGGCGGTCTGTTTGAAACAGGCGCTGGCGGTTCTGCTCCAAAGCACGTCCAACAACTTCAGGAAGAAAGTCACTTGCGCTGGGACAGCCTGGGCGAGTTCTGTGCATTGGGTGAAAGCCTGACCTTCCTTGCAGATGCCAAGAACAACGAAAAGGCCCGCGTTTTGGGCAATGCCGTTGATGCCGCCACACAGGGCATCTTGGACAATGGCCACTCGCCTTCGCGCAAAGTAGGTGAGCCTGATAACCGCGACAGTCACTATTGGTTCGCACGGTACTGGGCTGATGCATTGGCTGCACAATCAGATGACGCCGATCTTGCGACATACTTCAAACCCGTCGCCGAAGCATTGGCATCAAACGAAGCACAGATCATTTCTGAACTTGCTGCTGCTCAAGGGTCCGCTGCCGACTTGGGTGGGTATTTTCATACTGACCCAGCAAAGACAGCTAAGGTCATGCGCCCTTCAGAAACGCTGAACCGTATCATCGGATAAGCGGATCAAATAATAAGAAAGGCCGCGCTTCGTTCCCGAATGCGCGGCCTTTCTATTTTTACATCACCAAAATACCCAGAACGATATGTCTTACAGACATTCAACAAGTGCCGCCGCTAGGTTGCGGATCATTTGGGGATACAGCTTAGGCCCCGATTTCAGGTCCGATCCCATCGGGTCAAGGACGCTAGTTTTTGCCTCAGAACCATCGAGCACAGCAGCCACAAGGCCCGCGTTAAATTGCGGCTCGGTCAGCACACAATCAATGCCCTGTGCGGCAATTCTGTCTCTGATCTCTCCAATACGCGCAGGGCTGGGATCAGATGCGTCACCGATTGAAATCGCTCCCGAGGCCGTGAAATCAAAATCTGTTTCAAAGTATTGATAGGCGTCATGGAAGACAATGAAGCGGCCCGTGCGTACGGGCTCAAGCATTTCGTTGACTTCATCACTTAAGACCGCCAACTCTGCGCGGCCCGCCGCAGCATTAGCAAAATAAGTGCCCGCGTGCTCTGGGTCCACCTCGGAAAGCTGCCCGGCAATGACGTTCAACCAAGTTGCCGCGTTTTGCACCGAAAGCCACGCATGGGGGTCATGATCGTGACCTTCATGATCTGCGTGATCTTCATGCCCATCTTCATGTTCCTCATGCGTCTCGTGATCTTCGCCTTCATGTTCTTCGTCGCTGTGATCATGCTTTTCAAACAAGGCTCCCTCTCGGGTTTCCAGCATTACGGTGCGTTCATCCTCTAAAAGCTCGATAACCAAAGCATCCGGTGCGATGGTTGTGATGGTGTCACCCAGTGTCGGCGTCAAATCAGAACCGATCCAGAAAATCAGATCGGCGGTCTGTAGGGTGTTCGCATCAGACGGGCGCAACGCATACTCATGAGGGCTTGCACCTGACTGAATAACCAGACCCGGGGTGCCGAGGTCACCCATGACCCGCGCAACCAGAGAATGAACTGGCGCAATGTCAGTGGCAACACGCGGCACATCGGCAAAAGCAACGCCTGCGGTCAGTGCCGTGACAAGCGAAATAGGCAGTAGCGTTCTGGACATCATATTCTCCATGTGATTTTATAACATTTCAAATCACATAATAGAAATGTAATAACATGACAAGTGATGCTCGGAACAATTCGACGGCAACGCCTCTTGGCTTTGCACGGCACGACCATGCGGCCTGCGTTTCGGACGGTCTATCAGCCGCAGAAACACGGTGCGCTGAAGATGGCCTGCGCTTTACCCCGGTGCGCCGTAAAGTGTTGGAAATTCTGCTGCAAGAGCATCGCGCGTTAGGCGCTTATGTCATCCTAGACCGATTGCGCGAAGACGGCTTCGGATCTCAGCCACCCGTTGCGTACCGCGCGCTCGATTTTCTGGTGAACCACGGGTTGGCGCATAAAATCGAACGCCTCAATGCCTTTATTGCCTGTGCCCACCCTGACGAATCCCACAACCCTTCGTTTATGATTTGCCGTTTGTGCGATTCCGTGGCAGAGGCGCAATCGGACCCTGACCAAAGCGCACTGAGCGATGCCGCACGAGCAACAGGGTTTCAAATTGAGCGCACAGTGGTCGAAGCCGAAGGTATCTGCCCCGGGTGCGCCAAAAAGGAAGATTCATGAACCTCGTTTCAGTTGAGAACCTGAGCATTCGATACGGTGCCAATACAGTACTGTCACACGTGACGCTAAATATTGATGCCGGAGAAATCGTAACCATTGTTGGTCCAAACGGGTCAGGGAAAACCAGCCTATTGCGCGCAATCATTGGTGCGGTGCGCCCTCACAAGGGGCAGGTCACGCGCGGCGAGGGAGTTCGGCTGGGCTACGTCCCACAAAAACTGCACATTGATCCAACCTTGCCCATGACAGTAGCGCGGTTCTTGACACTCCCCCGCGGTGCCGCCTCCTCTGCTGTCAATGAAGCGCTTGCTCAGGCGGGGGTACCCAACCTTGCTAGCGCCCAAATGGCTCGACTGTCGGGCGGGCAGTTCCAGCGGGTTCTTCTTGCGCGGGCGCTGATTGGCAAGCCGCAGCTTTTGTTGCTGGATGAAGCCACTCAAGGGCTTGATCAACCGGGGTCTGCAGCGTTTTATCGTCAGATAGAAACGGTCAGGCGCGACACAGGCTGTGCGATCCTAATGATTAGCCATGAATTGCATGTTGTGATGAGCGCGTCAGACAGAGTGGTTTGCCTGAATGGGCACGTCTGTTGCGAGGGAACACCAGAAGTAGTTGCTTCTGCGCCAGAGTACCGCGCGCTGTTTGGGTCCGGCACGATGGGGGCCTTGGCCCTCTATCGCCACGATCATGACCACGATCACCATCCACACGATCATTCTCACGACCATGATCACACAGAGGCCGCGGAATAATGTTTGATGATTTTATGATGCGTGCGACAATCGCGGGCATTGGTGTAGCACTGGCAGCCGCTCCGTTGGGGTGTTTTGTTGTATGGCGGCGCATGGCGTATTTCGGCGACGCTACGGCACATGCCGCCATTCTTGGCGTGGCATTGTCGCTGGCCCTATCAATTTCCGTCTTTGCTGGGGCTTTAGCGGTCGCGCTTGTCATGGCCATAACCGTGAACATTCTAACGGGGCGCGGGTACGCGATGGATACACTGTTGGGCGTTCTGGCACATTCGGCTCTTGCCTTTGGCTTGGTCGCTGTTTCGTTCCTGTCTGGGATACGGATCGATCTGATGGCCTACCTGTTTGGTGACATTTTGGCTGTCTCCAAAACTGACCTTTGGGTAATATGGAGTGGCGCCGCCGTTGTTGTCGCCCTCATTTGCTGGCGCTGGTCAGCGTTGCTGACGTCAACACTGAACGAAGACCTTGCTTATGCCTGCGGGATCGATCCCAAACGTGAACAGCTGGTGCTGACGCTTGCGCTTGCGGTAACTGTTGCCGTTGCTATCAAGGTTGTAGGCGTCCTGTTGATTGCCGCCCTGCTCATCATCCCTGCTGCCGCTGCCAGACCTCTAAGTCGAACACCCGAAGGCATGGCCATTGTTGCCGCCGGCATAGGGAGTGTTTCAGCGGTGACTGGCCTGCGAGCTGCCTATATTCTGGATACGCCCGCAGGTCCCTCCATTGTCTGCGTCGCCGCTCTCATTTTCGCCACGCTCAGCGTTATGAATGGCCTACGAACAGCGGTGCAATCGCGATAGGGCCCGTCGGGATAACTGTTAGAATTTTGGTCTTTGTAGCCAAATTTCTCATTGTTAATTTGGCGGCAAAGTTAGGTTAAGTACGGATATAGAAAAGCGGAACCAAACCCAATTAAGAAACCAGAATAGTGCGATTGCGACGCATCGGAACGCTTGCACTGATTTAAATCGAAGCTTAGTATTTTCGGACCATAAATACCAAGCGTCGGTGACTGGCTAAATAAAAGCGCCGTAATACTGTGCCGTACGATTGCTGTCATGGATCTAATTGTAACCATTCGACAAATGAGGCCCCATGAAAAGTACAAGAGCAATTGACCGCAGGACCCTTCTAAAATTGGTGTCATCCACGTCGATTATCGCCATGAGTATTCTGGCCTTCAGCCCTAGTATCGCCGCTGCCGCAATCGATATCAGCCATAAGATTAAGATTGCTGGCGATCTGCGTATGTTCACACAGCGCATGGCTCTTTCGGCAGCCTTTGTCATGCTTGATGTTGAAAAAAATCACTACCTCGACGTACTGCGAGAAGAATACGATGAGTTCGAATCCGACATAGCCGCACTGCGGATGGGCGATTCAAACTACGCAATGGAGCCAGAGCAAAACAAATTAGTGCTTGAGGCTATCAATACGGTGGAGTTTGGATGGAAAGCGCTTGGCCCTGAACTCAAGGCGGTCATCGAAACAGATGCTGTTGATGAAGCCCAGTTTACCAAGATCGAAAAGACCAACACACTGGTTATGACATTGGCCGACAGCCTCATTCATCGAATTCTGTTGGAATACAAAGAAGAAATTCCGCTTGGCCTTGCGTATCAAATCGACGTTGTTGGTACGCAGCGGACACTGTCGCAAAAGATGATCAAAGAAGCGATCCTGGTGGCACTCGGATTTGATGTCGAAGCGCATCATGAGATGTTGACCGGATCGGTACAGTTGTTCCAGTTTGGTCTGGATAAGCTTGCAGGTCAAATGCAGCACAATGGACAGACACTGCCCACACCGAGCGAAGAGATTTCAAAACAGCTATCCAAGGCCAAACATTGCTGGGCAAAGCTCCAACCGATCCTTGAAAAACTGGATCAATCCCATCAAGTGAGCCCTGACGAAGTGCAAGAGCTGGCAAAAGAGGCCGACGTTATGCTTGCCGCCTTTGATGTTATGTCTGACGTGCTGATCAAAGAAGCCGAGCTAGTCTAAACCTACAAATTAATATCGACACAATACGTTACGCCCCTGAGCGATGACAAGGATGACAAGATGACCAAGGTTCTAAATGCCCTCACCCGCCGAGAGTTTGCAGGAGGTGCAGCGGCGGCTGCGGGCACGCTATTTGTAAGCGGAAATGCAGCGCAGGCCGCTGGCGACGAAAGCGATTTCTCTGCTGCCGTTCGCCGCATCGGATTGGCCGAGGAACAGGCCGTAATCACCCAGCGCATCCCAATGTGCGCGAATTTCATCAAACTGAATGTCGAACCGTCTCGCTTCTTAGCTGGTATCGAAAGTGCGGCAGCACGGTTTGATAAAGTGCTCGCGGGGTTGCGTAACGGTGATGCAGACCTAGGGATCACAGCAGAACAAAGTGGTGAAGTTCTCGAGGCGCTATCTGCTGTTGATTCAGTTTGGCCAATCATGCGGGGGGCCGTGGCCTCCATCGTCTCTAATGGATTCGTTGAAGAAGCCGACTTTGACGCTATTGCCAGAGCAAGTTCAGCATTGCTGTTCATGTCCGAAAACGTCGAAAAGCGTCTACTTTCGGTATATGGCGACAGTACGAAAAAGCTCGCTGTTCTAATTTCAGTTGAACTGGCTGCCCGTCAGGAGATGCTAACGCAAAAGATGGCGAAAGAAGTTGGTAACATCGCGCTTGGATTTAAACCCGAAGAAAACCGCAAAATTTTGGCTGACTCTGCAGATCTCTACGAAAATTCACTGCAGGCGTTGATCGGCGGCGTTGAAGAACTGACTTTGCCGCCACCGCCGGAACACATCAAACTTGCGTTGTTAGAAGAAAAAAGCCGCTGGAGCGACCTTGGTCCAATCATTCGCAGCGTCGCGGACGGTGCTGAACCAGGTCTTCTGGAACTCTACTCAATTGCATCACAAGAAGAAGCCTTGTTAGAGGCAGCCCAACACATCGAACATTTATATGTCGAGTTGGGTTCAAAAATTTAATGCTATTTTGATGAAACTAATTTGTAATAAGTTATTACTGGAGAAGTCGATGTTTCCCCTGCCAAAAAGAATATGCTCAGCAACTTCAATCGTTGGGGCAGTAATACTGGCCATGTCCCTCCCTGCTTTCGCGCAATCACAGCCCATTGTTACGCTTGATTCACCCACCGGAAGCATTTCGATTACTGGTGAATTGATCGCCTTTGATGAAGAGAACTTTACGATAAAGGGGACTCTTGGGCTTATGACCGTCCCCCGCAACGCAGTTCAATGCACTGGCGCTGGGTGCCCCGTTGTGCCGATCATACCCGAAGTGGTGGCAACGACTCGACAGGTTGTGCTCAATTCAATTGATGACGAAACTCGAATAAGCGGCGAATTATTAGCCGTTGAAGAAGGCCATTATGTCATTCGCAATGCACTGGGCGAATTTCGGGTAGCAGCCGGAAATGTAAGCTGCGAGGGGCCTGCCTGTCCTGTCATCGACACCTACAAACCAGAATTTACAATTTTTGCATCATCCCCTCGGATCAGCACAATGTTGGCGGACCTACTTGTTGGCTACGCTGAGGAAACGGGCCAGACGTTTGAATCCAAAACAAATGATGAGACGACGCGGTCCGTTCAAATCTTTTCTTCAGATGACAGCGAATTGGTTGCTGACATCAGCTTGGTGATAAGAAGCCCACAAGATGCTGTTGGCGCACTTTCAGATAGATCAGCTGAAGTGCTCGTCTATGAACAACAACAAATTGACACGCTACTTGCATCCGCTGCAGGTCTTAACGATCTATTACAGAGCCCTTTAGCCTTTGACGGACAAGTGATCGTCGGTCACCGTGACAACCCCGTCCGTGATTTGAGCCTTGTTGAAATCAGCCGGATTTGGGACCGGGATATCACCTCTTGGCGCTCCCTTGGGGCAGGGGAAGCACCGATTACAATTCATATGGCTGAAGAAGGCGGCGACACGGCTGGCTGGCTCACAGGGCTAAGTGCCTCCAGCACTAGCGCCGTCATCACCCATAGCACCGAAGCACAGGTTGTTGAGGCGGTAAAAGCGAACCGTAATGCTCTTGGCCTAGTGCATCGCACTGTAGCAGACCAATCGAACGCCAAAATGCTAGCAGTACGCAAAGCATGCGGGTTGACCGCAGAACCTACTCAATTCGGCATACGTACCCAGCATTACCCATTCACACAGCCCATCTATTCCTATGCACGCGGAACTGGCGCTCATCCATTTGCGCAATCGTTCCTAGAGTGGACCCAGACAGCAGCGGCAGTAACGAATATTACCAAATGGGGATATACGGCCGCCAAGCTCCAACGCGAAAAAATTCAGGATATGGGTGTTGCCGTAGTCCACACAGCCGCAGTCGAGCCTGATTTCGATGGAGTAGAATTTGCGTCTATGATGAGAGAGTTACGTTCAGCTGACCGGCTGTCCATTACGTTCCGCTTTCTTACCGGATCCTCAGTTTTGGATGAAGAATCTCTTCTAAATATCAAAGATCTTGCGAAACGTCTTCGTGGGAACGAATTTGATGGTCAAGAAGTTCTTCTGGTTGGATTCGCTGATAACACTGGTCCGGCAGCACCCAATACATCGCTTTCTGCACGCCGTGCTCAAGCTGTTCAGGATGTGTTAGCGCAAGAGTTTGATCCAACGACACTTCAGAGGTTGAACCTGACGAGTATGGGCTTTGGGGAACAGATGCCTGTCGATTGTAACGACACCGATTCTGGTCGTGCAAGCAACCGTCGCGTCGAAGTATGGGCACGCGTACAAAATTGATCCATGCCGTCAAAAGCGCGGGCCCAATGTTCTAATAAATAAAAAGCTGCCCTCGTCGTAATTATACGGCAAGGGCAGCTTATTTTTGAAAGCAAAAAGAACGCGATTTCCACCTAGTCGGTAAACGTATTCATTTTGAATATCTTCGCGTTAAGCAGTTTTTTCCTCTTCCAAGACCTGTGCAAAGCTCTTGAAGAATTTGGCCGCGAGTTTCTTCGCAGTGCTTTGGATAAGGCGACTGCCCAACTGTGCCAGCTTGCCGCCGATCTGGGCCTTCGCGTCATACGATAAAATCGTTTTATCGCCGTCAGCCACCAGCGTGACATCCGCGCCACCCTTTGCGTGCCCAGCAGCGCCGCCGTTCCCTTGCCCAGTCAGTGAAAACGCATCAGGCGCGCCGCTCCTGTCCAACTGAACGTCGCCGCTGAAACGAGCCTTAACTGGCCCAACTTTGAGCACAATCTTCGCTTCAAGCTCTGTGTCCGAATGCTGGAGCAGTTCTTCGCAACCCGGGATGCATTGACGCAAAATTTCTGGATCATTCAGGGCAGCATAAACCCGTTCTTTAGAGGCATTGATTACAATTTCGTCTTTAAGTTCCATTGTTTTTCCTTTTTTAACAGCAGGGGAATTTGATGGTCGCAAGCGTTTCGGCTTGCTCCGGAGTGAGCCTCCATTTTTGGCGCAACGCGCCAAAATATTTGCGTAGTTGGTTCATGTCATGCCCCTTTGGACGCAATTTGTTGAAAGGCCACGTATGCGGCTGGTGTGTCGATGTCGGTAAAAAATCCACCCTGCGGCAACAATACATTCTGTGCCAATTTTGGGTTGCTCCGAGTGAATTTTCCGCAGCCAGGATTTGTCTTATCCTCAAGTAATTGAGTACGCATAGATGCTGGTACTACGATCGGATTGCCGCGAATTCCGTTGTGGAAAGGGATCGAAATCTTGGTCAAATCGGTAGCCAAATGGGCCTCTACCAAAGTACGCAAGTCTTGGGCCGTCAACTCAGGCTGATCACCCAATCCGATCAACAGGTGCTCAGCCATCGGCACCTCAAGAAGCCCTGAGCGAACAGAGAAGGGTTGGCCCTTTTCGTACTCGGCATTACGGATCAAGCGGACAGGCAAGTCTGAAATTGTCGCCTCAATCCGAGCGGCCTCAAATCCGGTGACCACACAAACCTCTCCGTCCACAGCGGCAAGGTAGGTCTCCACAACGCGCCGGATCATCGGCACGCCACCTATCGGCAGCAGCAACTTATTGCGATCTTCCATCCGACGGGACAGGCCCGCAGCCAATATGATGGCTCCAACCTTATCCATTTTGAGCAACACGCGTTAGATGATCACGTTTGGCCTGCGTAAGTTCTGCAAGGATAGATAGCGCGATCTCGGAAGGGGTAACCGCCCCGATGTTAAGGCCTGCCGGCGCGTTAACCGAAGCAACCTGCGCTGCGTCGATACCACCCGTGATTAGTTTGTCGGACAGACTCGCATATTTTTTGGTGCTGCCAACAAACGCAACATAGTCCGCTGTATCCGCCAGTCCCGTTTGCAACGCGACAAGGTCGCCCTGCCCCTGTGTTGCAATCACCAGATAGCGGCCACGCCCAGCGGTTCGCGGCGCTAGCGGAGTGTCCCCCTTTGCCGCCGTCATAGTCCAACCGAAATGCGGAGCAAGCTCCCGTAATTTGGTCGCGACCGGAGACTCCCCGAAAATCAACAATTCTGGTTCAGGCAGAAAGGGTTCGATGAAAATATCGATTGTGCCTTTGGACGGGCACCCATTGCGCGCAAATCGGATTCCTTCAACGTCATCGCCCGCACGGACACCTTTTTGCGTTAGTTCTTCCTCTGGGGCGACCGAAATGAACTGCGGTTGGCCCGTTGAATAGGCGCGCAAGGTTGCGGTTTTGATCGCGCCGCGCACACAGCCGCCGCCAAGCCAACCTTCAAGGATTGTACCATCTTCACGCAGTAATGCTTTTGCACCGGGCTTTGCCGCCGTTGTACCAGCTGTGCGCACAATCGTCGCAATGGCAAAGCAATCTTCACCCTCTTGCAGACCGTTATTCATAAGTTGTTGAGGTGTCATAACCGGGCAAGCTCCGGTTCTAGTGCCGCCAGATCATCCAGCGTGTTGGCCGCGCGAAACAGGTCAAGGTGCGGCAATGCTCCCGCCATTGCACGCGCCGTTGGTTCATAGCCATCCCAGCCCTTTAGCGGGTTTAACCAAATTATCTTGCAGCCACGTTTTTTCAGACGCTCCAACGCATCTGAAATACTGTCAGGCGATTGCGTGTCATAGCCATCTGAAAGGATCATCACGACAGTTCGGTTGTCGACAAATTTACGGCCATAGGTGCCTGCAAAACGGTCCAGACTTTCGCCTATTTTTGACCCCCCGGCAAAACCATCCGCCAGCAACGACAAGCGCGCAAGAGCACGCAGAGCGTCTTTGTCGCGCAACGCC
This sequence comes from Sulfitobacter sp., assembly GCF_036960155.1. Classification (GTDB taxonomy): domain Bacteria; phylum Pseudomonadota; class Alphaproteobacteria; order Rhodobacterales; family Rhodobacteraceae; genus Sulfitobacter. Next base: position 109,143 of record NZ_JBALWB010000012.1, read on the forward strand.
TCGGTGATCCGAACCAAACGGGTGTGAAACAGATATGCGTCAGCGCGCGCGTCTGCTCGCATGAGCCCCGCTAGAAACGCAAGAAAGATGCGTGAGTATACTGTCATTGAACCAGAAACATCGCAGATCGCTGTAATCCTAAGGGTCCGCTCAGGCCGCTTGCGTTTGGGCAGTGCAAAGGGCTCTCCACCTGTTGCAAGGCTTTGCCGCATGACCTTACGAAAGTGAATTTGATCACCTTTGCGCGCCGCTTTTCGACGACGTGAGCGCCGATCCCGCATTGCGGCACCAAGACGTAGCGCGATTTTTTCAGCTTCGGCAATGTCCTCGGGGCGCACGATATCGCGCAGGTCTTTTTTGAACAGGTTGGCCACATCCGTGGCTACCAACTTGCCCTCGCCATCACTTTCCGCTTCGCCATCTCCGCCGTCAGGGGCGCTGATATCACCTGCCCCGCTACTGGGGTCGCTTTGGGTATCCGCATCGCGGGACGAATGTGTGTTTTCATTCAGGTGTGGCGTAGCTGTTGGCGTTACTCGGGTTTTGACGCGTCCTCCGTTCATCCAAAAGCTGTTGAACAGCCCATCGAACTGCGCAGCTTCTTCAGCACATCCCGTAAAGATCGATTTCAACGCACGGCGTGTATCATGTGGAATTGCAGCGTTGATATGGGTCAAAGCATCCAATGCTATTCCCGTCTCGCCCACGCCAAGACGCAAGCCATTATCCCGCAAATGCGCAACAAATCCAGCCATGCGCGCGGCAGGCCCCGGATCACGTGCTGCAAATTTGGTTACAAGGCTCATGCGGCTTTCCCTGCCAGTCGTTGCGCAATTTCAGTAGGCATCGCGTCGCGGTCCCTTTGCGTTTTCAGCAAGGTCGCAAGGGTCGCCTGCAATATCACGGGATCGGCCGTCAGATCAGCAACGCCAAGGCCCATCAGTGCCGCAGCAAAATCTAGCATCTCTGCAATGCCCGGTTTCTTTTCCAGATCCTTTTTACGCAAAGCCTGCACAAACCCCACAATCTGCGCACACAGCAGATCAGTGATGTCAGGGTAGCGCGTAACAAGTATCGACAGTTCAGTTTCATGATCTGGATAGGGAACATGGGCATAAAGGCATCTACGGCGCAAAGCATCGCTTAGGTCGCGGGTACCATTAGCCGTAAGAATAACCATCGGCCGAGTTGTCGCCGTGATAGTTCCCATTTCCGGGATCGTAATTTGGAATTCAGAGAGAATTTCAAGCAGGTATGCCTCAAACTCCTCATCCGCGCGGTCGATTTCATCGATCAACAGTACGGGAGCTTTTTGCTGGCGAATCGCCTTAAGCAGTGGCCGCTCTAACAAGAATTCATCTGAAAAAATACGGGTTTCAACGGACTTTCCCGTCTCACCATCTTCAGATGCGGCGCGGATAGCCAGCAATTGCCGTTGATAGTTCCACTCATAGATAGCCTGTGCGGCATCAAGGCCCTCGTAACATTGCAAACGGATCAACTGTGTGTCCTGCGCAGCAGCAAGTACACGTGCCACCTCGGTTTTGCCAACGCCAGCTGCCCCTTCCAGCAACAGCGGACGCCCAAGTGAGAGCGACAGATGCAGCGCCATCGCCAGATCACCTGAGGCAATATATCCCTGTTCGGCCATGGCCGATTGTAACGTAGTCCAAGTCATCAAAATCCTCCCGGTGGAACAGGCCGCACATCGCGGCCTGTTCCAAGTGCGTTAGTCGTGCATGCCAAGATCGTTGGCTGTCTTCCAGATGCGCCAGTGGTCATGGGGCATGTTGGTATGACGGTTGCCAAACGGACGGAATGCATCCTGCACAGCGTTTGAGAAACACGGCACGCCACCAACGTGCGGGCTTTCACCAACACCTTTGGCACCGATTGGGTGATGCGGGCTTGGTGTTACGGTAAAGTCCGTCTCGTAGTTGGGCACTTCCCACGCGGTTGGAAGGAAGAAGTCCATCAACGTAGCAGTTTTGCAGTTGCCCATGTCATCATAGGCAATCTCTTGTCCCAGTGCGACGGCAAGAGCCTCTGTCAGACCTCCGTGAATTTGGCCTTCAATCACCATCGGATTGATCCGTGTGCCGCAGTCATCCAACGCGTAGAAACGACGAACTTCTGGAACACCAGTATCCACGTCGATGTCCATAACACAGACATAGGCGCCGAACGGATAGGTCATGTTGGGCGGATCGTAATAGCTGACCGCTTCAAGACCTGGCTCAAGACCAGGGATTGCTTGGTTATAAGCTGCGTAGGCGATTTCCTTCATCGTCTTAAACAGCTCAGGTGCGCCTTTGACTACGAAACGATCCACGTCGAATTCCACATCGTTGTCGTGAACTTCGAGAAGATAGGCTGCGATCATCTGCGCCTTGGCTCGGATTTTGCGTCCAGCCATCGCAGCAGCGGCACCAGCAACAGGGGTTGAGCGTGACCCGTACGTACCCAGACCATAAGGTGCTGTGTCAGTATCGCCTTCCTCAATGGTGATGCTTTCCGCAGATATGCCAATCTCGGTGGCCAAGATTTGCGCGAAGGTTGTCGCGTGGCCCTGCCCCTGAGAGATTGTGCCAAGACGCGCAACCGCTGAACCCGTTGGGTGGATGCGGATTTCGCAGCTGTCAAACATGCCCATCCCAAGGATGTCACAGTTTTTCACAGGACCCGCGCCGACGATCTCGGTAAAGAACGACAGACCGATGCCCATGACCTTACGGGTTTCACCGCGTTTGAACGCTTCGACACGCTCTGCTTGCTCGGCGCGCAGGCCTTTGTAGTCAACAGCCAAGAGGGCCTTGTCCCAAGCAGTTTGATAGTCGCCGGAGTCGTATTCCCAACCAAGTGCAGCGGTGTAGGGGAACTGCTCTTTCTTGATAAAGTTGATAGACCGCAGCTCTGCTGGATCCATGTTCAACTCAATCGCGAGGACTTCGATCATCCGCTCAATGAAGTACACAGCCTCGGTCACACGGAAGGAACAGCGATAAGACACGCCGCCCGGTGCTTTGTTTGTGTAGACTCCATCAACGCCAAGGTACGCCACTGGGATGTCATAGGAACCTGTACAGATGTTCATGAAGCCCGCTGGGAACTTGGTAGGGTCTGCACAAGCGTCAAACGCGCCGTGGTCTGCTGTGACATGACAATGCAGGCCCGTGATCTTGCCGTCTTTTGTGGCACTGATCTTGCCCTTCATCCAATAGTCGCGCGCAAATGCGGTGGACATCAGGTTTTCCATCCGGTCTTCGACCCATTTCACTGGCACGCCAGTAACGACGGATGCCACGATGGAACAGATATAGCCGGGATAGACGCCAACCTTGTTGCCGAAACCACCCCCAATATCAGGAGAGATCACGCGGATGTTGTGCTCTTCGATGCCAGACAGGAGAGAAGCAACCGTACGCACCACGTGTGGCGCTTGGAAAGTACCCCAAAGGGTCAGCTTACCGTTAACCTTATCCATCGACGCAACTGATCCGCATGTTTCGAGCGGGCAAGGATGCGTGCGGTGATAATACATCTCTTCGGTCGCAACGACTTCGGCGTTGTCGATGACCTGATCTGTAGCTTCCAGATCGCCAGCTTCCCATGTGAAGATATGGTTGGGGTGGTTGCGAGGACCGTGCGCGCCGTCCATGGCCTTGCCGTTTTCATTTACCGTATCTTCGCGCAAAACCACGTCGGACTGCAGTGATTTAAACGGATCAACGAGCACTTCCAGCTCTTCGTAGTCGACTTCGACCAACTCAACCGCGTCTGCAGCGACATAACGATCAGAGGCCACAACGAAAGCAACTTCCTGACCTTGGAACAGCACTTTGCCGTCTGCCAGAACCATCTGCTTGTCGCCTGCCAACGTTGGCATCCAGTGTAGGCCAAGTGGCTCAAGGTCTTTGGCAGTCAAGACCGCGGTCACACCGGGCAGCGCCATCGCCGCATCAATGTTGATCGATTTAATCCGAGCGTGCGCATAAGGTGAACGCACAAAGTCGCCGTGCAGCATACCGGGCAGTTTCACGTCATCGACGTAGTTACCCTTACCCTGAGTAAATCGAGCATCCTCAACGCGTTTGCGTGAACAGCCCATACCTTTAAGATTGGCAACCCGTTCGTCGCGTGTGATTTCGTCCTTCATTGTGCCGCCTCCTTGGCTGCATTCAGTTCAGACGCTGCTGACAGAATGGATTTCACGATGTTCTGGTAACCCGTGCAGCGGCAAATGTTGCCAGCAATGCCAAACCGAACTTCTTCTTCGGTAGGGTTCGGGTTTTCTTCAAGCAGCTTGGCTGCGCGGGTGATCATACCCGGTGTGCAAAAGCCGCACTGAAGGCCGTGGTGCTCTTTGAAGTTCTCTTGCAAAACGTGCAGGGAGTCCGGTGTGCCGAGGCCTTCGATGGTGGTAACTTCGGCTCCGTTGGCCTGGGCCACAAATACTGTGCAGGACTTTACGGACTTGCCATCCATCGTAACAGTGCAGGCACCACAATGGGATGTCTCACACCCAACGTGTGGGCCAGTGATGTTTAGCTTTTCGCGCAGCGCATAAATCAGCAGTTCGCGTGGTTCCGCGAGGAACTCATGGTCCTCACCGTTTACGTTCAGTTTGACGTGCATTTTTTTTGACATGGTGTTCTCCTCCCTAGGCCCGTGACCAAGCGCGCGCGATGGCGCGGCCCAGTACAATGCCTGCAGCGTGACGTTTGAATGCGACAGGGCCGCGGTTATCTTCTGTCGGGTCAATGTCTTCCAGCATGGCAGCAACAGCGGCCTTCACTGCTGCGTCACCGCAATCAGTTCCAACAAGTGCTTCAGCGGCAGCTTCGGACCAAACTGGTACATCGCTGAGGTTTGTCATCGCTATCGAAGCAGTCGCTACTTTTTCACCCTCTTTGGAAATCTGAACCGCAGCGGCGGCAGTAGCATAGTCACCAATTTTGCGTTTCTGCTTTTCATAGGCATATCCACCTACGGGTACCGCGAATGATACAGATATCAGCACCTCTTCATCTTCACGCTCAGTCATGTAGGCCGCTTCGTAAAAGTCGCGTGCATCAACCGTACGATCACCTTCTGGTCCAGTGAGATGGAACTGCGCATTCAAGCACTGCATCAGACCGGGCATGTCGTTTCCAGGGTCGCCGTTTGCGACGTTGCCGCCAACAGTACCCATGTAGCGGACCTGCGGATCAGCGATCTGCAACGCAGCTTCTTTCATGATCGGAGCAGCAGCCAACATTGGCTCTGAATTGATAATGTCATGCTGGGTTGTCATCGCACCAATAGTCACAACACCATCGTTTACACTAATGCTGTTGAGCCCTTCGATGTCTTGCAAGTCGATCAGATGCGGCACTTCGGCCATTCGCAATTTCATCATTGGGATCAGGCTGTGCCCTCCCGCAATTACGCGTGCATCGTCTCCGTGTTCCTGAAGCAGGGCAATCACGCCCGCCATGTCTGTCGGCCTGTAGTACTCAAACGCCGCTGGTATCATGCTTCGCCTCCCGTTCCGCAAATGTATGTTAGGAGTCGAGATTGTACGCTGTCGTATGCAGAAGCATGCCCTTTTCAATGAAGAGCTAAGTAATATTCACGAAATGCGCCTAAGCGCGCACGAGTTGCGAAACATTAGATCCCCAAAGCGTCTCGAACGGCCTTGAGGTTGGATCGACTGACTGGGACAACGGGTAAGGCGGCGGCAGAAAAACTGCAGGTGCCACTATCTTTGGACCGCTCAAAGTGGTTCACATGGATGGGGTTCACCAGATAGCTGCGATGGGTTTTCAAGAAACCAACCTCGCCAAGGCGCTTTGTCGCTTCAGTGATCGGCCAACTGCAAAAGTGTTGTCCATTTTGCGTGTAGACGTTTGTGTAGTGCCCTTCAGCTCGTACAAACGCGACATCCGCTGGGTCAATTAGAAGGGTGCCACCGTCACGCTCACAAGGAATACGTAAAGCTATCGGCAGGGGCGTTACATCTTCGAAATTTTTACTGGGCTCTTTGTCTTCCTGCAAATCAGGTGCATTGGGATCGGGCACTAAGAACGTAACGCTCATCCACAAAAAAGCACCAAAGATGGCGAAACTGGAAAGGATCACACCTAGGGCTAATGTTTCGTTGCTCATGACTGGACCAAATTCATTAAACTTAGGTACGGTCACAAAACGCGTTCCGGAAATAGCAACAAAATGGACTGCACAAACAGCGAATCCAAAGCAAAGCGTGCCCAACAAAATGTTGCGGCGGGTTCTCTGTCCATAGGCGATCCAGAATGCCGCGATGCAAAGCCCAACTGCCGAGACAACAGCCAGGATGACCCCCAGCGGAGTATAGACCGCTTGGCACAGCTGTAAGCCAGCCATGCCAACATAATGCATCGCGAGAATACCAAATCCAACCAAGGTCCCTGCGGCACACAGCGTTACAGGTGTCCTTTCACGAAAGTGGAGAAGCAGCAAAGCCGTCCCGACAATCAGTATTGCGAGCAACGCCGACGCAAGCGTGATAGCGGCATCATAGTAGAAGAGAATTGGCATCTGAATGCCAAGCATTGCAACAAAGTGCATCGACCAAATCCCACCACCCAGGGCGATCGCTGACATCGCGACCGAGCCCTTTCGGCGGGAAACGGATTGACGAGAAATATCTTTTGACAGCGTTAGCCCAGTGAAGCCTGCCACAATAGCAATCAAGACCGAGGCAACGGCAAGTATATTATTGTGACTAACTTCTAGGAATTCCATAACATGTCATGACATCATATTTCGCACAAATCAAACTTGTAACGAGATAAGCAGACGAGGTTCCTTGGTTGATAGTGCGCATCGGAACCAGCAACAGCCGAACACTCTCCCGAGCACCATTTGATCTGAGTGATATGCAAGCCGCAGAGTCTGAGCGCGGAAAGGGAATTAGAAAATTAACTCTACTGAGAGATATTTAGGAATGCATTCCGAGCTTGGAGTTCAGGTCTGCGGAACTGGGAGTTGGTTTT
>NZ_JBALWB010000013.1:0-103917 GCF_036960155.1 Sulfitobacter sp.
GGCCGAATAACCGTGCTGATCGGTCGGCGCTCATCGTCGTACCGAAGTGTTTCATACAGCGATGAAACAGAGTCTAATTCGGGCTGAATGCCATGTAGAGCCGTTAGCGAAGCTTGCGGATCAAGATCGATCGCTAATACCCGATGCCCTTTGAGAGCGAGGTGCTGAGCAAGGTGCGCGGCAGTGGTTGTTTTACCTGAACCGCCTTTGAAGTTGACCACCGAAATCACGTGAAGCTCATCACCTTCTCCGCGTCCTGGCAGATAGCGCCTCTTACCAGGCCGCCCGTTTGCATCCAAATAGGCACGTAACTCCAGCATCTGTGCTGCTGAGTAGGAACGGCGACCGGAAGAAGACGTCTCTGGTGCAGGGCCCTTGCCCTCAAGGTGCAGTTTTTTGATAGTAGACTGTGTAACACCGAGGAAATATGCGACTTCGGCCAGAGAAAACTGGCGCAAACCCTTTTGAGCATCGGGTGGATACTGCTCCTGACGCAATATATTGAGTCTATCAGAGATCAGCTCACCCTGCTGAAGGATGATCTCATCAAAGGGAATACTCCCTGCATCGCCTTTGAATGGTGCTGATCCCATGTTGCCGCCTCGCCTAATATCGCTTTTTGCGCGATTTATCTCGTTAAACTGTGACTTAGCGCGGAAATGACTTATCCACAACGATTTTCTCTTACAGCATCGGCGGGCGTAGTCGTTAGGATAGGCTTGTTTGGTCCGCTACAGAAGGTGGAAAGCAATTGGGCATCCACTAAATCTGGCATGTCTATCTGAATGGAAATGTTCAGCGCATCGGATCGCTGAGGCGTAAAGTCCGCGTAACTTATTGTTTTATATATCGTTATTAGACTTGCACGGCTGTCAAGAAACTATGCTATCTGGGACTGGCGTCAGACCAGCGATCAATCACCCGCCACTAAGCGGAGTACCGCAAAGATGCGATCGCTGTTTGAAAACGCGCGCGTCGAATTTCGCAGGATCTGGATTCAATTTCATCAGATTGAACGCGATCAACACCCAAATACCAAGAATCGGCCCGCCGATTCTCTGTCTCACTTCGATGGGATAGGGGAGCAAACGCACCACTCATCACCCCCTAGGCCCCAATCCGTTTTACTCGGATCCCCAGCTTGCGCGCTTTATCAACGATATTCTCGGTGATCCCTGACCCTGGCGTTGCGATCAAACCCTGAGGCAGGATTTCCAGCATCTTGTCGTTGCGCTTGAAAGGTGCTGCTTTGCCGTGGCTTTTCCAGTCAGGCTTGAACACCACCTGCGTCACGCCACGTGCATCTGCCCACCGTGCTGCGATCATCTCTGCACCTTTGGGAGTCCCTCCATGCAGCAGAACCATATCGGGGTATTTTTGATGCGTGGCATCGAGGACTGACCAGATGAGATCGTAGGCTTGGTAGTCCCCACCTGAGAAAGCAATACGGGTGCCTTCCGGGCAATGCACTTCGATCTCTTTGCGGCGCTTGGCCGAAAGAAACGCCCGACTGTCCACAACAGCAGATGTCAGACCTCTGTGCGAGACTTTCGATCCGGTGCGGGGCATCCAAGGCGAACCTGTCGCTGCAGAGAAATGGTCACAAGCCAGATCGCGCATCTGCTCGAAGGCGTCGCGATGGTCCCAGAGCTTCAATCCAATCATTTGCAGACGTTCCAGCTCGACCGAAGCAACCTCTGACCCGTCCTGTGCGCTCATGCTGTCGCGGATCTCGCATTCATTGTCATCAAGACGCCTTTGCAGATGTGTGAGGCGGCGATGAAACAGCGAGGTAAGGGACCAGAGCATTTCTTCGAGGTTGTCTTCCAATTGGCTGTCGTCGAGCAGGCTGACGGTGGTGTCAAAGAGCGTCGCCATGGCGAGTTCGACCTGATTTGGCTGGGGCACGGGGCGATGATCGATTTCATCTGGTCCTGGCTTTGCGCCATGAAGAGCGAGGTGGTCTAGGATTGCGGACGTGAGGCCGCTGTCTTCGGGGTTGGTTTTGTCTTGAAGGGGCATGGTCTTGTTCCTCTGTTTGATCTGACCCGATTTGGATGGGGCGATAACAGGGCCGACGGCGACCGGACCGCATCCTTTTGGGATCGCAGCGCAGCGGAGAATGCGGCCACGGCAGAAAATTGGCCCGCGAGGAATGCCCCACTAGAGGGGCAGGGGAATTTTCTTATGGGGGCGCATTGCGGTTTGGACGAGGAGCACTCAGCTCCGACCCGTAGGCCCATCGCTCCCCTTATCCAAACGGGATCAGATTGAACCTCTTGGAACGTCTGCCACTGGAAGCGACCGAACCCGATGTTCAGGTTTTCTGCCCAATGCGATCAACCTTCCTTTTTCATGGCCAAGAGCAAAGTGCGGCGAAGCGTGTCCTTGCCAAAAGCCAGCAAATCTTCGTTGAAATCGCCAAGCTTTGGCACGAGACACCGACACTCAATGCCGACCGTGCCCAGTTTGGCCGACAGAATGTGCGCGGCGCGTTCCCCTGCCGCATCGTTGTCGCGCGCAATCCAGATGCGCTTGATACCTGACGGTGGAATGAAGAGGCCAAGATGCGTGGCTGTCAGACAGGACGCGAGGTTGAACTCGGGCAGGGCGGTGCCAACTGACAGTGTATTCTCCAGACCTTCGCCGACGATCAGATCAACGGAATCTGACGCGGACCAAAACCGAACGGCATTGCCATGAAGTTGGCCCAGTATCCGTTTCGGGTTGCTCAGATCTGCAATGCGGCCGGTGTTCGGGTCGAGATACGTCCGGGCGCATCCCGTGATGTTGCCCTGATTATCTGTGATTTTTGCCAGAAGGGCAGGGGCGTAACTTGGCTGATCTGGGCCAGTGTCCGCGCCACGAAAGTAGACCCGAGTATGATAGCGCAAAGCCGGCCCGAAGCGTGCGATGCCGCGCTGGTGCAGATAAGCGGCGGCCAAGGTGCCCAAGACAGGTCCGCCAGCGGCAAAGAGCTTGCGTGCAGACACCATTCGCGACGTGTTGGATGCTGCAGGGCTTTTCAAGGTCCGCCTTGGCGCGCGGTTGGCAGAGATGGGTGTAATGCCCAAAAAATGTTGAGCCTCGGTGATGGTTTCTTTGAAAGAGGTTGATCCGAGTTTGGCATGCAGCAGATCAATGAGATCACCAAATTCACCTGTGGCATAATCTATCCAGCCACCTGCTTTGCGTCCGTCTTGAGCCAGCAAGCGGATGACGAGGCTGCGGCCCGCTGCACCAGACGTGTCGCCAACCTGCCAATAATCGCCCTGGCGACAGCCTTCTGAGAAGTAGGCGCGGCAGAAACTCTCTGCACGCGTCCCAAGGTCTGTTGAAATTTCAGCAAGCGAGACATCCCTCGTCATTGCGCCGCGCCATCCACAGCCGTGCCAACGGGGAAGCGCGACAGAAGTGGCGCCAAAACATCAACTGCTTCTGTTGGAAGAAACACACGTGTCTTCCATTGGATCACTTCAGTAAAGCAGCCCATGGTTTTCAACTCGGCGAGTATCGCACCCGTGGCACCGATTAATTCAAGCCGTGGTTGGCCCATGACAAGCGAGCGGCGGAGTTGGAACCCGTTTACAAGGCTGAGGGTGGCACGGGTCTCCATAACGGCGCGTAGGATTTCGTCTGGGGCCATCTGGATGTCCGCATCAAGACCAAGTCGCGCATAAACGTTGATCAGCTGCTCCTGCGAGACCAACCGCCCGATAGCGCGTTCGCCATCCTCCGTCTGCAAACGATAGATCCGCATATTGTCGGCGGGCAGGCGATCCCAGATCGGCAAAAGCAAGCCGCAGATTAGCGTGATTTTGGATGTTGTGAACTCCGGCACGGCGTCGACCTCAGCCTGCCAAAGCTGCTCAAAGTTAGCATCATCGACTTCCTGCCAGTTTGATTTGATAAACTCACCCAGTTCGAACAGATCATAGGTCATTGGACGCAGCAATTTGATCCGCCGGATCGGGACACCGTCCTCGTCCATGAAGGCGGGCGCATTCGTCATCAGACCCGCACGCTTCGACGTGGCGTTCCAATAGAGCTTCGCATCAGACATAGCGGCGCAAATAGACTTGACCTTGGTGAGCGTTAGCGGCGCGTTGCGATCAGTCCGCTCGACCGTCAGCGCTGTGGCCGTTGCCCCCGTCGCCTCATGCTCAAATATGACTTTGCGGTCGATGATCTCAAAGCGCTCGGCCCGTAGGGTTTCAAGACCGACATCAAGTGTGCCCGCCTGTCGCGCATCTTCGATGATCGCAGCCAGAAATTCACCAAAGGCATCAAAGATTGCGTCCTGCATGCTGATCTTGAGAGCCAGACACCGATTGAGGAATTGCTGGATGGGCGGCAGGACCTCCTTCATGCAGCCATCTGCGTCATCTAGGGTCAGACCCGTCATCTCCTGAAACCGCGCGTAGGAGCAGGCATCAATCTTACCTGCCCGCAGCTTGTAAAAGAACTGACGTAGTGCCGCGCGCGCATAGGGGCTTTCAAGATTGTCCTCAGCACGGAACATGTTCTGTCCGCCGGTCTCACGTTGCCCCTTCGTGATCGCACCAAGCGTATCGAGGCGACGGGCAATTGTGGACAAGAACCGCTTCTCACCTTTGACGTTTGTGGCAACGGGGCGAAACAGCGGCGGCTGCGCTTGATTGGTTCTGTTGGTGCGGCCAAGACCCTGAATGGCGTTGTCAGCTTTCCAGCCGGGCTCCAACAGATAGTGCACGCGCAAGCGCTGGTTCTGAGCACCAAGATCCGCATGATAGGAGCGCCCCGTGCCGCCCGCGTCTGAAAATACCAGAATGCGCTTGGTATCATCCATGAAAGCTTGGGTTTCGCCGAGGTTGGAGGAGGCAGGCCTATTCTCGACCTTTAGGCGCCCCTCAGTTGTCCGCACAATCCGGCGCTTGCGCCCCGTGACCTCTGCCACGACATCCCCGCTGAAATGCCATAGGATTTGATCCAGCGCGCCTTGGACAGGTGCCAATGACCCAAGGTGTTCGATGAGGGCATCGCGCCGCTGCTCAGCCTCGCGACAGATGATCGGCGTGCCATCCGCATCAACCGCGGGACGGGATCGCAGATTACCGTTCTCATCGGTATAGGGCTCAAACAGCTGTGTCGGGAAGGAATGCGCTAAATAATCCATCACATATTCCCTGGGCGTGATGTCGACCTGCAGATCGTGCCATTCAGAAGGTGGGATTTCATCAAGACGACGTTCCATCAGCGCTTCGCTGGTGGAGACGACTTGTACGACGGCGGCATGGCCTGCCACGAGATCTGCCTCAATGGCCTTGATCAGCGATGGACATTTCATGGCGGTGATTAAGTGATTGAAAAAGCGTTGTTTATTGCTTTCAAAGGCTGATCGCGCAGCGGATTTCGCTTGTGGGTTCAATGTACCGCCATCAGACGAGATGCCGGATGCCTCAAGCGCTGCTTCGAGATTGTTGTGAATGATCTGAAACGCGTCAGCATAACTGTTATAAATCGCGACCTGAGCTGGCGTCAGATCATGAACCAACATGTCGTATTCCACGCCGGAATAGGACAGCGAGCGCGCGAAATAGAGCCCAAGTGCTTTGAGGTCGCGCGAGATCATCTCCATAGCGGCAATGCCACCTGCTTCCATTGAGGAGACGAATTCGGCTTGGGTCACGAAGGGAAAATCGCCCGTGCCCCAAAGGCCAAGACGGGACGCGTAGGCGAGGTTGCCGACGACGGTTGCGCCAGTGGCGGAGACGTAGAGGATGCGCGCATCGGGAACGGCGTTCTGTAATGCGAGGCCAGCAAGGCCCTGTTGTGACGCCTTCTTGTCTCCGCGCGCAGATTTCTCACCTGCGGCATTTGCCACCGCGTGACTTTCATCGAATGCGATGACGCCGTCAAAACCTTCACCGAGCCATGCGATAACCTGATCAAGACGAGAGGCTTTGCCTTCACGCTCGGCTGATCGCAGCGTGGCATAGGTGACAAACAAGATGCCCTCAGCCAGTCGAATGTCGCTACCTTGGCGGAACTTGGACAACGGCACGATATCGCTGTCCCGACCGCCGACGGCCATCCAATCACGTCTGGCGTCCTCAATGAGCTTATCACTCTTGGAGACCCAAACAGCGCGTTTGCGGCCACGCAGCCAATTGTCGACGATTATGCCCGCGACTTGCCGTCCTTTGCCACAACCGGTGCCATCCCCGAGGAACCAGCCTTTGCGCAGCCGAAAGGCCCCTTCATCATCTTCAGCGGCCGCAACAAGCTGGCCTGCAATCTCGCTCGGCTTGAACCAGCCCTTGAGATGGCAGGCGTGAGCGTGGCCCGCATAAATGACGCTTTCCAGTTGCGGTGCGGATAAAACGCCATCTCGCATTAGCGACGAGGGCAAAAGAGGTTGATAGTCGGGCAGCGGCGGCGGAACGGACGCCATTGCGGCTGACTGCACAAGTGATGTGGGGTGCGTGGCTGCTCCCTCAATTTGGAAGGCTTGAAGCGCATAATCCTCGTAGACGGCATCCTGCAAAGCGCCTTGGGGATCTGTCCACTCCTTTGGTTGATACACAAGCGGACAGGCATCGACGCTATCGAACGGATGTTTGGCGCGCTCTGCTGCAAGGTCTCGGGTTTCTTGGCGGGCAGCATTGCGCAGCGCATGCAGATTGAGCTGCGTCGCAGGCTTTGGGGCGATCTGACCCACGCCAGGAGGGCAGGGGGGCAAGCCATCGGCACGGCGCGGGCAATGGGCCAAAACAGCGGCCAACAGATCACCAGTCGTTTCGCACAGCGGATGATAGACGTCCTCGGCGTCAATCTTTGCGACGTCGTCGCCCGCGCTTTTCTTGTCGATGACAGTCAGTCTCGTATCGATGCTCGTGCCGTGCCGTGCGAACACCTTTCCAGCAATAGCTGCCGAAAAGACAACGCCGGCGACTTCGCCAATGCTTCTGAAGGTCGACTGATGGCTTTTGGTTTTAGGTGCGAAGCTTTCGCCTGTGATCACAACAAGTCGTCCGGCGGGCGCAAGCCGTGCCAAGGCTGATAGAACGTGCTGACCGGTTGCTTTGCGGAACTTGCCCTCGACATGTTGGGCGGCAGAGAACGGTGGGTTCATGACGATGACAGAGGGTGTAATCGTGCGATCAAGCCTGTCGTCGATGGACGCGGCATCGTGATCAGATATCGGAGCATTCTTAAAAAGAGCACGCAACACCTCGCGCCGCGTTTCAGCAAGTTCGTTCAAGGCAAGCCCTGCGCCTGCAATCTGCGCGAAAACGGCAAGCATTCCAGTGCCTGCAGATGGCTCAAGAACAAAGTCAGATGGGCGAAACCCTGCGGCCTTAGCAACAATCGCCGCGATGGGCAGGGGGGTCGAAAACTGCTGCAAACGAACGCTGTCTTCCGAGCGTCGCGTGTGTGGGGGCGCAAGCGCGGAAAGGCGTTCAACCATGCTGAGAAATTGGGCTGGCGATGCGGCCTGCTTTCGCATCAATGCGCCGTAGCGCATGATCATCATGATCTGTGCGATCTCGACGGCATCAAAGGCGTCCTTCCAGACCCATGCGCCGCTCGTGTCACTTGCGTCGAAGGCATCCTCCATCGCCGTACGAAGCGTTTTGGCATCGATGGGTTTGCCAGTTTCAAAATGCGGCAGAAGGCTGTTTGCCGCGGAAACTAAGCGATGCGCCGTCACGGAGGCAGGCGGATGAGCGGGAATAGTGTTGATAAGCGCAGCCGTTTTAGGTTGAGCATTCATGTTGTGTCTCCAATGTTTCATAACAGGAAAAGGAGGCGATCCAGCACATCCGGATCGCCTGATATTTGGGGTTTCAGGAATGTCAGGCGACGGAGCGGCTGGACTTCTCAGCAGCGCGGTCCTCGAGGTTGAAATAGAGGTCCTCGGTCGCCTTCTTGAAGCCCGGCGGCTTTCGGGCAGCGATACACCGCACCGAAGCCCGGCATCCTTCACCATGCTCCATCGCAAAATGGGTGACCTGCGCGATGAGGTCGTCCATTCCCGCAGCTTGCAGCCGTTTTTCGGGGTAGCTGTCCATCATCGTGAACTTGGTCACGACAAATGCGCCTTCGCGATGCGCTGGATAAAGAGTGATCTGATAATCGCGTGTTTGTGCCATTTTGTGGCCTCCTATGACGGCTGCTGAGACAATCTCGCGCGTTGAAATCCGCCAGCAGGAAAAGGCCGCCCTCAATCAGAGAGCGGCCTAAGGATCGATCAAACAGGAGGGGAGGGGGCGTCAGTATTCCGACGGCAAAAGCAACGTCAGAACGCGGCGCGTCTGCTCTGGATCAGTTGGCGCATCTGACCCCATTTTATAATTGACGTCGTACAGATCAACTTTGAACCAGATCGTTGTGCCAAAGACCTCGACTGCGCCAAATTCGTGCCACCCGTAAGGGTCATTGTCGGGCGTGAAGGCCTCAAACGCAGCCACTTGGCGGGTGGCATAAAGGCGGGCATCTGATCCCATGACAGATACGCCTGAGGTCATTACGAACTGCCCTTTTGGCGTATCTTCGGTGTCGTTGAAGAACATGATCGATTTGCGGAACGCGTCGTTTTGGGCAGCGATGGTTGCGGCTTCAGTTGTCGGGTTGGTTTGCAATACAGTTGTCATGGATCGTCTCCGTTGCGAGCGAGCTGAACCAATTTCAGCCTGAGGCACCCGCCGGTCGGAAAGGGCTGCCCTTTTCACAAGGACGGCCCAATTGGACGCTGTTGTCGTCAATTTGGAAGGCTAGGCAGCAGTTTCGTTCAAGAACGCTGGCAAGGCGTCTGGCGCGGCATCTTCAGCACTTGAGGTTGTTACATCTGCAACCTCCGCTGGCGTAGCGGCGGCATTGTCTGGGGCGCTGAACGTCTCTGAAGCATTTCCAAAGCCTTGGAACGCCATGCCTTCAGGAAGCCAGCGTGCCGTCTTGGAGGCCACGGCCGCGTCAAACCCTTCCGTTTCAGCCGCCTGTTCAGCGAATGCGCGTTCCATCGCGGCCGCAATATCGCCTTTGCGTTCTCTGCTGCGCTCTTCGGCATAGTCGTCGCCAACAAGTTTACGGGCCATTGAAACTGCATGCCCTTTGTTGACCCGGCCCCAGTATGTCGAAGCTGTCGGGCGCCAACAGGCGGCGACATCGACGTCCAGACGCGCACCAATTTCCTCGATGATCGGGGTAGGGTGGTTATCTGACAGAAGCTGCGGTTTGACCGCCAGACCCACTGCCCAAGCGAACAAGGATTGCTTTTGGGGCAGGGAGAGCGCTGACATCGCCCGAAAATCATCAGGCTTTTCAAGGGTCATCCACTCGACCGCAAGATCTTGTTCCAATGCATCGAGCATCTTCTGCGCGACTGTGTCAGCGTGTAAGGCCTCACGGTTTTGGGTCAGAAACGGGCTGATCGAGATGTTGAGCGCTTCCGTACCGTAGGACCGAGACAGCGCTTGTTCGCAAAGCGCATAGAGCATTGCGTCAAACGCCACATCGTAATCTGCGGCCAAATGTGCGCGCAAAATATGCTGGCGCGAGGCGCGCAGATCATCTGCAAGGCTTGCTGAGATACCATCTGCCTTGCGCAGTGTTGTCGCTGGATCTGAAACCGGCACTGGCGCTGATGACGTCGGTGGTGTGACGTTCGGACGGGTGATTGAAGCCTGATTGCGATCATCTGCCGCATCTTTGGCATCTTCTTGAACCACGGGAATGTCGTCAGGGCGCACCAACCCTTTTTCAACCCGCAACGTGCCATCATGACCAATCGTTACGACACACCCTGAGATCGCTTGATCCGCAGCAGCGTAGGGCTGGCGCGCCTTTTGCAGTGCTTCGATTTCACGAAGCCGAGGCTCGATGGCGTGATACTCATCTGCTTCAGCGTCAGCCCAGTCCGCGCCGTCATTGGCCAGCGCCAATTCTTCTTCGCGGGCTATCAAGTTGTTTTCCTCCGCGAGCAGATCAGCATCCGGTTCGATTTCTTGCGGATAAACGCGCCCAAAACTGCGAAACGCGCCATAGTCGACGGCAAGATGCACTTCGACCCATTTCCAATCGGCATCATAAGTCTTGGCCGCGTCCTGCAACTTTTCGATGGCAAGACGCTCCAGAAGCTCAGGGTTCTCCATATGTGCTGCGGCATTGTCATCGAAAAGGTCCCGCAACAGAACACCACCTGCAGCTTCATAGGCCTTGATGCCGACAAAGCGCCCGATGCTGGAACTGGCAGAATGTGCGGTCTCAATCAGCTGACGTTTGATGGACTGTGGATGAATGTGGTAGCTGTCTTTCACCGCGTTCCAAACAGTCATCTGACGATCATGATCGTCCGTCAACGTGAATGCCATGACGCATTCAAGTGTCATTTCACCAGCGCGGAACTGCTCAATCAGCTCAGGCGCAATGCGGGCCAGCTTGAGGCGGCGGCGCACGAGATCAACACTGACACCAAATTTCAGAGCAATGTCGTCTTCCTTGCGGCCCTCGGCAATCATCTGGGCAAAAGCCTCAAACTGATCTGCTGGATGCATCGCCGCGCGCTGGAGGTTTTCTGTTGTCGAAGTGACAATCGCATTTTGCTCGTCTTCGACCAAACAAGAGACAGGGTGATCGTTCGGGATGACACCATCACTCGCCAGCTGCTTGAGCGCCTTCAAGCGACGGCCACCTGCATCCACTGCGAATTTCCCGTCAGTTAGCGCATGGACAACAAGGTTTTGTTTGATGCCGTTTTCGCGAATGCTGGCGAGGAGTTCTGCGTCGTCGCTCGCACTCGCCGCAACTTTGCGCACATTTAGCGGGCTAAGTTCCAGCTGATCGAGCGGGATCATGCGGAGGTCTTGCGTCATTGCGATCACGGTCGTGGCGGCGTCAGCAGCTTTGGCGGCCACCGGCGGCTTCGTGGTTTTCACTTTGGTTTGGGATTTTGCCATGGGTTTCGTCCTTTTGAACGGGCCCGGATGAGACTCTCTCTATCCTTTCAAGCCCGGCAATCGGGCTTCCCTTTCTCTGGCTCTCATTGACCTATGTATGGAAGCGACATTCATGAGATTTGCACTGCCCTAACACGGCGATTTCCAGATTACGTTGAATTGCTCAGCCGCACTAATAGGTTATGACTAATACAATCCTTTCTGGATTGGCTTGGGTCGAACCTAGAAATCGAGTCTAGAAAGTTGATTTGGGCTCTCATGTTCTAGTGAAATCAATTGGCTTCTGCCAAAAGTGATGGCAACCTTCGCGCGGACGGTTATACTATAGGTTGTTACCGCAGTGTATTTTCCACATAGATTTCGTTGGATCCATTTTTTGACAAACAGTTCTCAGATTCCCAGCCTATTAAGGCGCCTTGGCGATGAAATCAGCAGTGGTGATCCGGCATTTGAAGGCTTCATCGATGATCTGCAAATGTTCCAAGACCATCGTTCGACTGCAGATATCGTGGGTCTAAAGGCAAAGCTCGAATATGCTGACCGAATAGATGAGTATGAGAGCGCTGAGCAAAAAAAGGAACTATTTGCAAAGCTTCTCTTGCGGCTACAGCACTATCCGTCTGCACAGCGAATTTTTGCTCTTTTCCTCGCAAGAATTAATGACGTTTTTGAACATCACATCACACCACATATGACAGATGCAGACATGGACCGACGAAAGGTCGATGAGATTATTGAGAACAAAATTATCCTTCCGACACTTAGCGATATGGGTGATGGCTTTGAACACTTTACGATTAACCACGCGCATGTGCGCGGCATGATTTATTGGCTTGCAGAGCGCTGTTTTGTGAGGTGGAAGTGATGTTTTCACTATCCTACACATCGACCTATGATCCCTATCATACGGTCTTTCGTTACTTGGTGTTGTTGAGCTCTGCTGAAGATATGACTCTTCCTTACAGAACAGCCCGAGCGGCTGATTTCTTTCTATGTTTTCCGTGGTACCTTCAAGATGTGAAGGCACCACGAAAGGTGCCGGGATTTGCAAAAGATAGAAATGCTCTTGTTAAGATGTACCCTCCGAACAGCTATGACCAGGTTCCAAACGAGCGTTTAATTTTCGAACGAATGGAAGTAATCCAAGCTGCTGCAGTAAGTGCGCTGGCTGGCGCTAACATGATAGATGCAGACATCCTAAAGAGCCAAAAGGTAAGACTATTGCCTAGTTTTTTAAAAGGTCGACTATTCGAGCCAGTCCGAGTTTTCAAAGAAAAGAACTCTGATCTGGTTTACTTCTTGGCTACGAAGTTTCCTCAAATGGAAGTTCATGGCCCAAATGGCATTTTTGCAAGAACCCGATTAGGTGAGTTCAGTTATGACAATGTTTAATCCCAATCTAGAGGTTTCTTCACTGACGGTCTTTCGGCGTGGAAATCAGGTTTTTGATGAAAGCTTTCACTCAGGCCTGAATATTATCCGTGGAGAAAACAGCTCCGGTAAGTCGACAATTATGGACTTCATCTTCTACGGGTTGGGAGGCGATCTTCTTGAAAATCAATGGCGTGAATCTGCACTGTTGTGTGACGCTGTTATGCTTGGCGTCAAGTTGAACGGAAAAGAGATCACGCTTAGGCGTGAAGTAGAGCGCAAATCATCGCAACCGATGCGAATCTTTTTTGGGCCGGCCGAGCAAGCAAAGTTAAGCGCCGATGCGGGCTGGGAACGATATACGTTTCGAAGGGGAGGCTCGGAGAGCTTTACCCAAGTTATGTTTCGCCTCTTAGGTCTGCCTGAAGTGCAATATGGCGAGACCAATACCAAAATTACTATGAACCAAATCCTTCGACTGATGTACTCTGATCAGCTGAGCTCGGTCGAGAAGATATTCCGAAGTCAGCCGTTTGATGATGCCATCACGCGGCAAACTGTTGGTGATCTGATCATCGGTGCGTTTAGCCAAGATTACTACGCTGCACGCCTCAGTCTCAAAGCGCTTGACGCCGAGATCAAGGTTGTGATCGACCGGATCGGACTTTTAATGCGGACCCACGGGCGTGATGGAAACCCATTAACATCAGAATGGCTAATTGCTGAACAAAAGCGACTTGAACGCGAGCTAACGGAACTGAACCAGAAAATTGAGGAAGTTGAGGAGAAAATCTTCTCGTCTCAGTTCGAAGATAGACTCACTTTGAATGATCAAAATGAAACCTTTTCCCAGCTTCAAGCACTGCAGGCAGAGATAGCCCAGATCAACAATGATTTACGGAGCGTCGAGCTAGATGCCGCGGACTCAGATGAATTCATCGCTTCGCTTTCAAGCAAACTTGATGCGCTGCACGAATCTAAGGTCATAGTTGATGAACTAAATGCCCTTGCTTTCGAGTTTTGCCCAGCTTGTTTTGCACCCGTTACTGAGATGGAAGTTGAGGGAGCCTGTTCGCTTTGCAAGCAAGCGACAGATCACGAAAAGACTAAGGAAAGAGCGCTCCGTCTCATCAACGAATATGCCCGCCAAAGGGAAAGTTCACTTAGTCTACAAGCCTCTCGTCATCAGAAGATTACAGATCTGAAGGCAGCGCTCACAACAAAAACAGAGCTTTGGGAACAGGCGGGCAGGCACTACACCGTAGCAGTGAGGAGCCCCACGACAGAACTCCGAACCCGGCTTAGAAAGCTCAATCGTGATGCAGGGTATTCGCAGCGCCAGCTCGAAGAGTTGGCAACTCGAAAGTCTGTAATTGCGGAGCTAGCCGAGGCCCAAGATCGACGAGATGAGTTGCAACGCCAGATTGACCGCGTAAAGACCACGATTGGAGTTACCGAACGCCTCAATCGAGAGCAAATATCTAGAGCGCGCCAATCCGTTGAAAATGAGGTGCTTGATTTTCTTAGGCGTGACCTTGAGCGTCAGTCGACTTTTACTAACGCAAGTACCGTTGGATTTGAATTCGACGGCGATCGGCTGAACGTAAACGATGAGTCGTATTTTTCGGCGAGTTCTATGGTTTATCTAAGAAACAGTTTTATCGCATCTCTTGCCATAGCAGCGGCAAATTCAGCTGCATTTTCTCATCCTAGGTTCTTGTTGATGGACACAATTGAGGACAAAGGTATGGAGCCAGAACGTAGTAGAAACTTCCAACGAATTCTTCACGAAAAGTCCTTTGCGGCGACCTCCAAAAACCAGATCATTATTGCAACGTCTATGATTGCTGCAGAACTCGACCGACCCGAAATTACCGTTGGTGATTTCTACACTCATGAAAATAGAACTTTGCAGCTACAGACACGGTGAGGCATTAAGCATGGCGTTGAATGGTACTACCAATTCAGAATGGAAGCCTGAAGGATGGTGGCAGAAGACAGTAAACTGGCATCTCTTGCGAGGCTTTGGGCAAAGTGTTCCAGCAACCCTATCAATGTCGACACCTTTCGTAGGATATATGGTTCTGTATCATACTGAGATTGGGAATTACCTTGGGGGCATGGGAGGTTTACTTGAAACTCAAGTAAATCAAGATGTTTGTGGTCCGTGGATGGCATTCTCAACTCGCTTGAACCTCCTCTATCTTGGCCTTCTATGCCTCGGGGTAGGAACCATTGCATTTCGCTTTTTTGCGCCGGTCGTTGTCAAAAACTCTCGGGACATCAAGGATTATGTGACCTCTACGATTGATAATGTTTCGGCCAGAAATCTTCGATCGATGTACACAACCATTAATTATCGCAGGCCTTCCGCGGCCAAAGGCCTGATTGATCGCGCCCCATGGTTGGATCGGTCAAAAAGCCTCAAAACGGCTGCTGATGCACTTCGAAAAGATGAGGATGGGCAACTTAAGATGGATATCTTGAGCAGCCATTACAGTGCTTTGGATCGCAACACGGCGCGAAAAGCTGTCTACTTTGTGCTGAGCAGCTTTTTGTTGGGGTTCACGCTCTTGGCCATTCCAGGCCTTACATTTACATTTCGCGTTCTTTGCGTGATTTGGCAGTAGCTAAAACTGAATGATCCATAGAACAGATACTAGTTAATTAGAGGTACGGCGTCGATGTTAAGTAATCCACCAGCGCAAAGTGACCAGCCTTGAGCATACCAACATCAAAGCCCTCTACAACAGGCGCCAAGGCAGCATTGGACGGCTTTGAATACCAACTTAACGTTTCGGTATTAATGGCCCTTCAGCTAATGTTGATCACGAAATCAGCTACTCAGATCACGCTCGAGCCTGCCAACGACGAAGACCTTGAGGTAGACCTCGAACCAGAGACTCCTGGTCGCGTCCAACCAAAAGCAAATATGACGGAGGGCTATAAACTTGTCGTTCAAGTTAAGCTTCGCAATAGTGGCCCTTGGTCCATAGAAGCGTTTAAAACGTTGCTCAAGCACGGCAAAAGACGCAGACCTGCAAGACAACATCTAGATGATCCTAACACTCGCTATTTACTGATCTCGAATGCTGATGCGACAGGAAAAGCACGAGACCTATTGGTCCGTGGTTTAGAAGAATGGCCCGAGAAACGGATTTTCCCACCCAGCTTGAAGTCTACCTTGCCTCATTCGCCGGAGGGGCGGGTTGCGTTATGGGGCGGTCTCGCAGAACGATTTTTGGACTTAGAAATAGGTGATATCCTTTCAACTCTCCTAAGGGTTCCGCAGAGTCGAAGGGCGGACTGCCGTGACCGATTGAAAGAAGAAGCATTGCAGCGAATGCGTGGCACCACTCCAGGCGTATGGACTCGAGAGGACTTGCTAGATGTCATACGCAGCTTTGGGGGCTATCTAGCGAGCGCTCCGCAACTTGAGGCTTTTGTACCTCCAACAAATTTCAATGACCTATTGAACACACTTCGGCGTAAGAACGCCGTGGTTGTCACCGGACCATCAGGAACAGGCAAGACATGGGCGGCTCTAGCGCTTGTTGACCAAGTAAAGCAGCGACCTTCAGCCCCAGAAGTCATACAGGTAAATGTTAACAACGGGCCGTCGAGCACACGAACGCTTACTGATACCGGGCCGAAGCTCTTCTACATTGAAGACCCATGGGGACAAAATAGCCTCCTAGGTGGATCCGATATTTGGACGGATCAGCTCCCCCGACTCTTGAGAGACGCGCATGCTGGGCAACAATTCGTCATCACTTCTCGCACAGATATGCTTAATCAAGCTAAAGCGGACAAAGGCCTCAAGCCGTGGTCCGTTGTTCTAGACGCGGATCAATATCGCGATGGTGAGCTTAAAAACATTTACAACAAGCGTCTCGAGCTATTGCCCACAAATTTGCAAGCTAAAGCATTGGACTTTCGTAAGGGTGCTTTAGACGCGCTTGAAACGCCGTACGAAGTTGATCTATTTTTTACACATCTAGCAGATGGGCCGGAACCAAAGGAAGCTGATCAAGCCTTCTATCGTCGTATCTTGGCATTGGCACATCGTGACGCCGTTGAAGATGTGGTTGTGGGTTACCTAGACTCTAGCGATTCAACCGGCGCATCAGCAATTGTTTGGGCGTTACTCGCTGCAAGATCGCAATTCGACCGCAATCAGCTAGTTAACCTAAGTAGGCAACTTCGGATATTGGACCCGCCATTAGCGGATAGCATTGAAAAGCTAGTGAACCGTCTGGTAGCCACGCGACACTTGCGTCAGCCAGGTCAAACAGTAAGTTTCTCACATCCAAGTGTTAAGGCGGGTTTTGAAACCCACATAAAGGAAAATCTAAGCCGTAGCGAAGCTGTTTTCGCATCGCTAATCTCCGCCTTGACCCGGCTTGGTGGATCGCAACAAAAATGGTCAATGGAGACAGCAGCACGGTGTTTAAAATCCATCATCGATCTCCTCTCAGATATTAATAATACTGATTTAGAATTTGAGATTGACGATATTAGCAGTGGTCTAATCGACGGTTGGTTGGAAGAGAGTTTGATCGATCCCCAAGCTGATTTCCGGTCTGTACTTCATCTGGCCTCAGACATCGGTACGACGAGATCAAATCCTTCGGAACTCGCTCGGTGGTTCATCAAGAGCATTCGAAGAGGCGGTCAGCTTTTTATGAAGAAGTGGATGCCGCCGATCTTCGATGATGATTGGTATGAAAGAATTTCCAGCGACCCGCGATCTTTTGTGATTGCAGACAGATTTGTTCGTGAACGACTACCGCAGGATCGGGATGGCTTCGGCGATGGCCTTGCTCGCAAACTCGACAGGATCGCCCTTGGTCTAACGCCTGCATTTACCTCTGCGGCACGAAAGCTAGTTACATCAGGCTTCGATGGAAATGTTAGAACGATTGCCGTCGGGGCTGTACGAGATCTGGAAGGCTATGAACCTGTGCTCGATGCGGCGCTAGAGGAACTGACGAGAATTAACAAGTTTTTTGAGGAGGACGGCAAAGAGCAATGGCGAGCAATCAGAGACGGAGAATGTGATGAAGCCCACGAGGAGGGATATCAAACACATCATGAAGATGACGGATATGCCGCAGGTGTCTTTGTAGAGACTTATGTCAACCAAATTAGGACGCTCGGCCAATGGCAATCCTTATGCGGCCATCCCCGTGTATCCGAGATGGGAAGGGCATGGGCGGATGATATTGCGAAAACCGCCGGGTCGGTCTCTGTGGAAGAGCTTCGTGCAGTCATGGCGACCACGCGGTCTGGCGAATACGAAAGTCGTGCGTGGGATGCGGCACGTGAGCATTGGCATCCTGAGTTAGCTCCAGATTTAGAACAACGACTGCTCTCAAATGCAGAAGATGATAGACTTCGTATGTCGCTTGCTTACTGCGCTATGACAAAGTCGCCAAGCACATTGATCCGCTGTTTCGAACAAGTTTGTGAGTCACCTTCGACATTTGTTCAGCTTTTAGTTGATTTTCATGCTGCAAATAGTCTCTCCCCAAAGAAGAAGCGTAAGCGACTCCTAAATAAGATCAAATTATCGATTTCTGAAGCTGGCATAGAAATATTTGAAGCTTTGTCGACAAAGAAAAAACCACCAACTGAAGTGGCAGAAGCGACCTTATCCTTGCTGTGCGATGCTGCCGAAATAGTCCGGCCCAGTGTGCTTAAAGAAATTGTACCTGTGATGGTTGTCAGCGGCGGAACCCCAGCTAAAACTATCCGGCGATGGCTTCTTGAAACAACTGACTATCAGTTTTCGCAAGCGGCTGCCCAGTCTGCAGTTGCAATTGAGGACGACGATTTGGTTTGGCTCGCGTTGAAGCATGCTCGCGCAGGTGCTCGCGAAGTGGCCATCAACTACCTCGCGAGCAAACTTCCCGATCCCTTGCCGCAAAGTATGCTGAACCTGTGTTACGATCCAAGTAGCCTTGTACGGCGAGCTTTGGTTAACATCATTTCGTCCCGGCCACATTCTAATCATTACGATACATTGCTTCATCTCATTGACGATAACTGGTCGGATAGTCCTGCACACCATAATGAACATGCATCTTATCCAATCGCCACTAGAGCAATAGCTGGCATTGCAAAGTATGAGCGTTTACCGGACGATGTTGGCCGAAGATTGTTGCAAATTGCGGAACGCACTGATGACAGGGGTCTCGGCATTGTCGCTCTCAACACGGCAGCTCAGTGTTGTAGTCCGGACGTCCGTTCAAATATTTGGAAACTATCTTTCCTTGACCAACCTAGTTGGTTTCGCGTCGACGCCGTTGACTCCTTGATCTGGGCAGAGGTCGTTGAACAAGAAATTCTTGATGCAATTAGTGCTAAACTCATTCTACAGTTGCCACCTCCATTAGCCGCGTCTTCCAGTGTTTTACTGGCAGTACATGGACAGGTTGATGCAGTGGTAAAAACCATGGAGCGAATTGCGCATTCGTCACAGAGTAGAGCGCTGGTGTTGTTAGGCGCATATGGTTTGTCTGACCGCGATTTTGATGCCGCTCAGTGCTTGCTAGGACTACTCGGCAAAAATCATCTGGCCCAGAGGCTTCTAAATTTAACCGAAGACGAAAAACTACCAGTATCAGCACTTGACGATCTTGGGCCTATTCGCATTCGGAAGGTAGTTATGGAGTGGCTGAAAGAGAAATTTTCCGAGGATTGAGCAATTCGGAACTCTCTACCAGCCACATTCCAATCCTACTTGTTCGACAGGGAAGTGTTACACTTTTACTTTGTAGCAACAAGGAATTGCACAAATAGCTCAATATGTTGCGTATATTCTTTGAAGTGCAGGTAATCCCCGACATGTCTTAAATTTAACATAAACCTTATTATACGAATAAACTGTATTCTAAGGCGCGCGCTACCCCCAACTGCGACTCTTGTTAGAAAACAGTAGTTTATCTAGCAAGAGGAATCGGTATGGGAACGACTTATACGCAACTGAGTATCACAGAACGACGCAGAATAGAACGCTGGAGGCATGCTAAAGTGCCTGTTGATGAAATGGCGCGTGTTTTGAACCGCTGTCGCTCGACGATCTTCCGTGAGCTCAAACGTAATCATTTCAGCGATGAGAGCATGCCCAAACACGACGGCTACTATGGCGCCGCTGCGCATTTGATGCAGGCGGATCGACGTGCTCGGGATCGCAAACTGATCAAATATCCAGAACTTTGTAAGCGTGTCATTGAACGGATCAAAGACGGCTGGACGCCCGAGCAGATCGGCAATCGCATGATCCAAGAACGTGCCAAGCTGCGGGTGTGCCAAGAAACGATATACCGCTACATTTATTCCAAGGACGGTATGCGTGATGACTTGTGGTGGTACCTGCCGACACACCGTGTTGCCCGTCGTCCGCGGCGGACCAGACGTCGCAGAGAACCCAAGTTCCATCGCGATGTCAGCATCTTGTTCCGCCCGGACGACGTAGCGCACCGTCGTCAGTTTGGTCATTGGGAAGGCGATTTTATGCTGTTCAAACAGAAGCTTGGCCAGACAAACGTGACGTCCTAAAGAACTGCCTTTCGCTGCGGCACGCCTGAACCCACACAACGCGGACAAAGCGACCGTTCGCCTTGACCGCACCAATGCCCGCTCTTGGCCTATCGCCGACAACTGGTTTGAGTTGAGAGCACTCAACTGAATGAATGCTCCCAATTGCCTTATCGCTGAAAGATAACTGGAAACCAGTCTTCACGTAATATTTGACCTGGCTGCATGTTGTGTCCGGGGAATGGTGGAGAGGTTGGACCCGGACGTTCTACATAGCGGGCATCATCTCCAACCAGCCTCAGTGAGAATGCGCGCCGACGCGCTCCTGTTGCATTCCCACGTGCACCGTGAAGCGTGCCGTAGTTGAACGCGACGGCATCGCCGGGTTCCATCTCCCACTCCCTGATATCCATGCCTTCGGCATCTGGATCAGGCACCGGCATGTATTCATCGTCATTCGGATAAAAGCTTGAGTCCGCAAGCCATCGGGTTGGCAAGACGGGTTTTTCCCAGTCATGACTTCCCGCAACGCACCGAAGGCCAGCGCCCTTGACCACGTCCATCGGGGACCAAAAACTAATATTCTGCTGGCCGCTCACAAAGTAATAGGGTGCGTCCTGATGCCAAGGTGTCGGCTTGGACGTCCCAGGTTCTTTAACCAGCACATGGTCGTGAAAAACCTGCACTCGGTTCGAGCCCATCAGATCGGCCGCGACTTCCGCAGCAGATGACGTGCGGATAATCCGTTCGAATTCAGGAATGCGGGTCCAGTTGCAATAGTCATCAAAAAACCGCCCACCCTCGCCGTCCTTCAGGTTTTCAGAAGCATAAGGCCCGGGTTCCTTCATATTGTGCTCAATTCCGGAACGAATTGAATCAACACTATCTTTGAACAACCCTTTTATTAAGACAACTCCATCACGTTGATACGTATCGATGTGCTCTTGTGTCAGTAGTTGATGCATTGTTGGTATCCTCCATGTTGGAGCCACAATAGCCTCACCAATACTTAGCTTCCAATAATGTTTAAATATAGTATAAATAGCTTTATGTTATATAATACACTCCGCCAATATGAATACATTGTTGCGGTCGTCAAGACAGGAAGCCTGACCGATGCGGCGGCACTGCTGCATGTTTCGCAGCCGTCCTTGTCTGTTGCGATCACGCGTGTCGAACAAAAACTTGGGCAGCCAATTTTTGTCCGGCGCAAGGGTGCCGCAATCCAGATAACGCCGTTCGGACATCTCCTAGTTAACAAGGCGCGCAACCTGCTTGAACTGGCTGTCGAGATTGAGTCAGGGCCTGATGAGACGCCTCCATTCGTGGTGGCGTGTTTTGAAGACATCGCGCCTTGGTATCTTGTTTCCATTTTGGAAAAGTTGAAAGCTAGATTCCCGTTGATCAAATTTCAGGGTCAGGAGGGCCGCTTTTCCAATCTAGCAACCGACCTTGCAGAGGGCCGTGCTGATATTGTGATTTCCTATAATATCGGATTTGAGGGAAAATTTGAACGCCGGAAAATCAAAGAGATCAAACCAGTTGCGTTTCTCTCAATAGATCACCCTCTTTCGGCGCAACCATCCGTTGAGATTGAAGAACTGATAAATTACCCGCTGATCCTTTCCACTGAGGGCTTATCTGAAGGATATATCCGGACGCTTTTTGATAAGTTCCGGCTAATGCCAAATATTGCTCAAAGGGCGACTTCTCTGGAGATGATGCGTTCCCTCGCTGCGCATGGCGTTGGAGTTGGCATAAGCTACTCATATCCGCCCAGCGACATCTCCTATGATGGCAAACCTGTTGTGACCGTTCCGATAAGCTCACCCCAGGCGACTGCGGATATCGTGCTTTTATGGTCTGGCTTGCGTGAAATTGATCAACAGTTTGGTGAAATCTTGGATGCTCTTATGTGATCTGAATGTTCGAATAGCGTGTGTTGCACCAATTTGCGTGCGTCGCAGCATTGGTCATAATGGGCTCTTTCAGTGAATTCGCTGCGCGCTGCACGAACGGCTGCTACGCACTAACGTAGGATTTCACACTCTCCCGCAAACGACCCCTCAAACGCTTTATCAGCCAGTAACGCGCCAAATGACCTATCCTTGATCAGCGGGGCAACGCCCTTCATGTCGTGGGCCTGGCCGGGCAAAAGCAAAAACCGCACAAGGTTGCCAAACCTGTCGACAAGCGCGACAATCTTCGTCGTCAACCCGCCACGCGAGCGCCCAATGGCGTGATTTCGAGTCCCCCTTTTGCGCCGGTTGCCTTCTGATGAACCGAAACTATCGTACCGTCGATCATTGCATATTCAAGGTCGGGGGCATCGCTCATGACACTGAAAAGACTCTCGAAAACACCCCGCTCAGCCCATCGTCGAAACCGACGGAACTGGCTGTTCCAATGACCAAAGCTTGGCGGAAGATCACGCCACGGCGCGCCCGTTCTCACGCGCCAAAAGACGGCCTCAAGAAACAACCGATTGTTACAGGTAGTCCTCCCGCTATCTGTAACTTTCCCCGGCAAGAGGGGCTCAAGCCGGTTCCAAACTCGATCCGAGACCACAAAACGATGTTCGTCCATTCATCCCTCCATTTTGGAAGGGTGAATCAGAAATCACGGCAAATGGGAATCCTGAATGTCCACAGGCCTTAGTCTCTGGGCCGGCCTGACCATTTAGGAAATCACAAAAGTGATATAGCTCAAGGGAATTGATGCCCGCGCCGCACCCATTAGATTGAGCGACAGGACTTCAATAGATTGAAAGCTGAAAAAATGAACAATTCATTTCTGAACCTTGCTGCCATCGCGAGTGTCGCGATGATTGGGACTATGGCCTCATCCGAGGCGCTACCATTCTTAGAAGAGATCGTGGTTTCCAACGATGCTAAACTCCACATCGAAGGTGTTGATGTGGCGGCCGATGGTCGGATTTTTGTCAGCAGCTTGCTTGATAGTTCAGTCTGGGTGGTGTCACCAGACCACCAAAACATAACCCAGTTCATAGAGCCGGGTTCCCTTGGAATGGATTCGGCGGTTGGCCTGAAGGTTGATGAGCGAAGTGGGCGGCTTTACGTCTGCTCGGGTCCGATTTTGGGACTTAGCGATTTTGCAGCAGCGGCAGGGCCAGCGGGTGTGCTGGTGTTTGATCTTGAGACCGGCGCGCCGATTACCAGATATGATTTTCCCGACAGTGGATTTTGCAACGATGTGGCCTTTGGGCCGGATGGCACGCTTTACGCAACAGATTCTCTTCATCCGCGCATCTTGCGACTGCCAAAGAACGGCGATGCGATGGAGGTTTTCATCGAGGATGCCGCGCTTGGTGGTGAAGGCTTTGCGTTGAATGGTCTTGGCGTTCATCACAATCAACTGTTTTTTGTCAAACAGAACGATGGCCGTATGTTCAGTGCTGAAATTCAAAAAGATGGAACAGCCGGCGTACTGAACGAAATCGAATTGCCCCGCACGCTGCAAAGTGTTGATGGCGTCTTGATGCTTGATGATGGCAGGGCCCTTGTCGTCGAAGGTGGCAGGCCTGGTGTGACGTTGTTTGATCCAGAAAACGCTGCAGACACTTGGCAGGAGTTTGAAGTTGACGGACTGGATGTTCCCGCAACCGCTGCGTTTCTACCGCATGGTCAAGTGGTTATCGCCAACACGCAAAACGACGTCTTGACGGATCCCACAGCTGAAACCGATCCGTTTACCCTGACGATTTTTCAACTTCCAAACTGAAATTCAAAGCGTGGCAGCAGCGTGGCGGACAAGCGCCGAGTTGCTGCCGCGTTTACCCTTTTTCCCTGATCTGTTTAATGAAGGAGACAGAAAATGACGAAAACTAAGAAACCTACCGGTGGCTTCTGGCCAAACAATGCGCAATTGGTGATTTCAATTTCAACGCAGTTCGAAGCCGGTGCGCAAGGTGCAGACGCCGAAGGCCCGTTCCCACCAATGGAGCCGGGGCTTGTCGATACGATCACACCGACATGGTATGAATACGGTATGAACGAAGGTATTCCGCGGCTGCTTGATCTTTGGGATAAGCACGATGTGAAAGTGACTTCGCATATGGTCGGAGAAGCTGTTGAACGACGTCCCGATCTGGCCAAAGAGCTGGTTCAGCGCGGACACGAAGCTGCGGCGCACGGTTACAACTGGACGCCGCAATTCGCGATGACGCCGGATGAAGAACGGGAGTCCTACGAAAAAAACATCGAAGTTCTGGAACGTATTACCGGGCAGCGACCTGTTGGGTTCAACGCCTTCTGGATGCGCCAAACACGTGCAACTTTGGAAATTCTGCAGGACCTCGGCTTTGAGTACCACACCGATGATCTGGGACGCGATGAACCCGCAACGATGCCAGTTCGCGGCAAGCCCTTTATGGTCGTGCCTTATACGCTGCGTTGCAACGATATTGCGCGGTTCTCATCACAAGGCATGACCGGCGCTGGTTTTGAGCAGGAATTGAAGGCTGAATTTGACGTTCTTTATGCTGAGGGGGCCGACCGCCGTCGGATGATGTCGATCAGCACGCATGATCGTATCGGCGGCGCTCCGGGTGTTGTGAATGCTCTCGACCGGTTCTTGACCTATGCAAAAGGACACGATGGCGTAGCCTTCATGCGTAAGGATGAGATTGCCCGTTTTGCACTCGCGCAAGATAACACACCGGAAAACCCTGCACGTACATTCTAAAGACCAACGTTTCTGAGGGTTTTTGCAAGAAGAGGGCGCATTGCGCCCTCTTCTTTTTTGGAGGCAAAGCCTTCTATTTTGTTAATTAAACAATGTGCTGGTTGCAAATCCAGCAGGATTTCCGGCTCAACCTACTTACTTGTTGGAAGGTGGTGTCCAAAACGATGCTGCGCGCAATAATGTATTTTGTTGCTCGGTTTGATACCCTAGCTCAGCACCGGCCTCACGATAGGCACGCCAGTCGGCATCTTGATACAACGCAGCGCGACGTGCCTCTCGGTCAGCAGCATTTTTGTATTGCCACAGGTGAACATAGGAGTTCACATCGCCGGTCTCTACTGTGCCGTAAAACAAAGGGTCCCCCAAATGACGACGTTGGGCATCGAAACCGGATTTCGCATAAAGGTCCAGTTGTTTCCTGATGGTTCCGGGACAGGTGCGATAGGTTCGTAAATCAAACAGCATAACTTGGTCCTTTAAGAGGTGAGACAGGTGGCGCTGAGGACGAAGGGAGGCGTCGCCCTCAGCAAACAGGGTCCGGAAACGATACGTGCCCGGACCCTACAATCGTTTTTTCGGTATCACTGAGCACGAAAGTGGCTGTACTCAGACGTACTCGTATCCTTTAGTTGCCGCTCCAGATTCCGCTATAAATATCACGATATCCATTGCTCGGATCGAAAGACAAATCAGCGCCACCATCCTCATTGATGTTCTCAGGTGTGAACAGATGGACAGGGATAACAAACCCAGAGTGATCTTCACCTGCAAGTGCACGGTTCATTTCATCTACGGCCTGCCAACCGTGCAAATTGAGCGGTTCCGCCACCGTCGCGTACTGATAAAAATCCTGCTGGATGCGTTGGAACGCAGCCTCGGAACCATCTCCTGCCGAAATGTTGCGCGGGAAGCCACCCTGAGGTTTACCCGCCGAAATTAACGCTGGTGCCATAAAGTCGAAGGGCAGGTCATTGATGGTTAGCGAATAGGTCCATTCATCGCCATAGCGCTGCAACAGCGCATTGGTCAGCGGCGGCATACGTGTACTGGCATCGGCCAACGGCGTATCTTCAATCGACAGAATTGAGCAGCCTTCGCAAGCTGAAATGACCTCGGCAATGGCGTCGGATTTGGCAATCGCGATTTCATAAGCGCTGTCCGTGAAGATCACCACGCCAGCAGTGCCGTTACTGTCCGCCACCGCTAGCGATGCTGCAGCGCGCGAAATTTCCAGCGGATCTGTGGTGATATTGGTAAAGATGGGATGCACGTCCGATGGGCCGGTTGATGCGGTTGAATGCCAACCAACGATAACAATACCGGCTTCATGGGCTTGAATAATTGCCTGCGCTTGCTCATTAGCGTCAACAGTACCAAGGATGATGCCGTCTGGCTGCAAAGCAATGGCTTGCTGCAAGGCTGCCGATCGGCCAGAAACCGACCCCTGACCGTCCATGATGCGCAATGTCCACCCAATCGCTTCAACAGCTTCGGCGACACCTTCACTGACGCCTAAAGCTCCGCCATTACGTTGATCTGCCGACACATAAACGATGATTTTTTCAGCTTGGGCAACAGGACCTGTTGTGGGGCCGCTCCAGGGTGGATTGGGTTGCGAGATGGCTTCGACATAGGCAATGGCATCACTGACTGCGTCTGCGCTGGCGATCTGCCCTCCAAGCGTCGTGCTTGCAAGCATGGCTGTGAATAGCGCTGTTCTAAATTTCATTTTCATTGGTTCTCTCCTTGTTGAACTGATTGGTCTCAAGTCACTTTGGTGGTTTCAATTTCAGGTGGTCGCGCATGACGAACCGAACTGCGTTTGCGCTGCGCATATCCGGCGATCCCGATGGCGATCAGCAGCGTCGCACCGTTGAACAGCGGTTCGACATAAAACGCGCCGCCCAGCTGTTGAATTCCCGAGATACCGACAGCCAGGATTATGACGCCAACAATGGTGCCCCAGACATTCACCCGACCGGGCTTAATTGTTGTTGATCCCAGAAATGCCCCAACCAGCGCGGGAAGCAAAAACTCCAACCCGACACTTGCCTGTCCAATCCGCAGCTTGGCCGCCAAGACAACACCCGCAAGAGCACCGATCAGACCCGAGGCAATAAATGCACCGATTACATAGCGACGGGTGCGAATTCCGTTGAGTTCGGCGGCCCGTGAGTTGGCACCAATGGCATAGAGGTTCCGGCCTATCGGTAAATATTCTGAGATCACCCAAAGAATGATGGCGATCGCCAAAACATAGAACGCGGCAATTGGCAGCCCGAATATATTTGTTGTGTAGATTGCGGTGAATGCTTCGGGTAACGCGCCAAGGACCTGCCGTCCGCCCGTATACCAAAGGGCCAGCGCATAAATGACGGTACCGGTTCCGAGCGTGGCGATGAAGCTGTCAATCTTGGCGACTTCAACCAAAAGACCGTTCAGCAGCCCTAGCAAACAACCGCCCAACAGGACGATAAACACCGTGACGGTCCAATCGAGCCCATAAGCCGTCTGCAGGCTGATCGCCAAAACGTGCCAAATAACGATGCCATAGCCCACGGTCAGGTCGATCCGCCCCGTCATCATCGGAATCATTGCTGCCAGCGAAAGCAGCGCAATGACGGACTTTTCTCCCAGAATGGCCCTTAGGTTCAGGAAAGTCGGAAAGGTGCGCGGCAACAGAACCGAGAAGACAATGATCAACAGAATGGTCAGGATCGGCAGGCCATAGACGGGCAGATACCGCATGAACTTTGCCTTTGCTGAAAGGCCTTTCAACTGCGCCGGTGTCGGTTCGAGAGCGTTTGATTCAAGCGATTGCATGGGTGGACTCCTTACGCGTCGGATCAAGCGACGCTGCATTCAATAGGGAAGAAACTGAAAGATCGTTTCGAGGAATTTCTGCCATGATCTGACCGTCATGAAACACACAGGCGCGATGACTCAATGCTGCAACTTCCTCGAAATCTGTCGAAATCAACAAAACTGCCAGCCCATCCTTTAAGGCCTTATCCAACAGCGCATAGATATCTGCCTTTGACCCAACATCGACGCCCGCTGTCGGGTCTTCGAGGATCAGGATAGATCCGCCAACACTCATCCAGCGCGCCATCACTACTTTTTGCTGGTTACCGCCGGACAATGTTTCGATTGGTGCAAATGGATCATTGGGACGGATGTCAAAAGTGGTCCCGATGTCACGAGCAGATTGCGCCTCAAAGGCCGGCGTCTGGAACGAAAATGGCCCCCGTCCTGTCAGCGCGGGATTGAGGAAAAGATTTTCCTGAATCGTCATGCCTTGCGCCACTGAATCCGCATTGCGGTCCCCTGCGACCATACAAATCCCTTGGCGAATGGAATCTTCGGGGTGTCCGGTTACAAGGGCTTTGCCGCCTTCAAGCTGGGCGTTGCCTGACGTAATTTTGCTGCGCCCGAAAAGCGCATGACCAACCGCGTCATGCCCTGCCCCGCGCAATCCAACCAGTCCGAGAACTTCGCCACGTCGAAGCTCGAAACTGACCGGGCCGACGTCTTCGGTACAAAGGCTTTTAAGGGTAAGTGCGACTGGACTGTCAGTTCGGGCTTCAGAATGTACAAAAACATCTTCTAATGCGCGGCCGATGATCAATTGGATCAGGCTTTCACCGTCCAGATTTTCAATCAACTTATCCCCGACCAGAAAACCGTCGCGCAATACAACGGCCCTATCAGTGATGGCAAAAACCTCATCCAGACGGTGCGAGACATAAATCATCGCGACACCCGTGTCGCGCAGGCGGCGAAGAACATCGTGCAGCATTTCGACGTCTGATTGCGGCAAGCTGGCCGTGGGTTCGTCCAGAACCAGCAACGTTGCATTCCGTGCCAACGCGCGTGCGATGGCCACAAGAGATTTTTCGGTTCGGGTCAGTTCCTGTATCCGCGCGTCGGGATCAATGGTATTTGTGACCGCGGCAAGAGCCTTACGCGCATTTTCCCGTGTCGCAGTCCAGTCGATCAATCCAAATCTACGGGGAAAGGAATTTTGCATGAGGCTGATGTTTTCAGCCACCGTCATCCATTCAATTAGCCCTAGATCCTGATGGATGAAGGCAATGCCGGGATGAACTTCACGTGGATCAAATTCCATTTCATCAAACATGAATGTTCCGGAATCGGCGGTATAAACGCCTGCCAGCATCTTAATCAGCGTCGACTTTCCAGCACCATTTTCGCCTAAAAGAGCAACAATTTCACCTTTCGACACCGAGAAGCCAACGTCAGACACTGCCAGCGTGCCCCCAAACCGTTTGCTAACTGAGGTAATGGTTAAGACACGATCTCCCGCAACTGTAGCGTTTACCAACGTCATTCGAATTGCTCCCTATTCTTTAGGATTGGCCTGAATCTGCAATCCTTCGATCCTCGTCGGGTTTGGGTTTGGCCTGCAATCGTAATTCGGCCAATTTTCATCTAGTTTCGGCCAAGCAGCCAGAAGACCAGTGATCCTTGCAGAAGTTCCGGAAATCCTGAACAAGCAAGATCGCTGGTGTCAGACGCCTAGGTAGCGCAATCTTAGTATTAAGATATTTCTGCCGGAGGTGCGACCTGCTGGCATGTCAGTCAAACACCAGACTTTAGGATATGACTGGTCTTTGTTGCAGGACAAATGATGCCTGCAGGGCTGCATTGTTCACTGCATCAATGAGTCGCGTCTGATCAGTAATAGGACCTTCAAGAGTAGAAGAAATTGTCGAGATCCCAATGGAGGCAACCGGATAACCTGTTTGATCCAGAACCGGTGCCGCAATACAGGCGATGTCGGTGGATCCTCCCGATCATCAAATGCAATTTTGGTTGTCTTAATATCAGCGAGACTGCGGCGCAGAGCTAATTTTGTCTGCAATGTGAATTCAGTATGAGGGTAAAACTTTGTGCGCGCAGTAATGGCATTTGTTCGGAGTTTGGCAGTTTCGGTCAGTGCAACTTCAGCCAGCACGACTTGACTGCGTTG
The DNA here is from genome assembly GCF_036960155.1 of Sulfitobacter sp. GTDB lineage: Bacteria > Pseudomonadota > Alphaproteobacteria > Rhodobacterales > Rhodobacteraceae > Sulfitobacter. The sequence continues at coordinate 29,548 of NZ_JBALWB010000013.1, forward strand.
CAGAATGCCAACGTGCGCAACATGCCTGGTGGATTCTGTTAGTTTGGGGACCAAGGACCGCAAAGCATCCACTATCCGCTTCGTCGGCCGGAGAGGGTCGGCAAGTGATCGCAGTTTCTGTCCCGCCCCGTATGTGCGTCCAACAGCTAACCTATCGATAAAACCCATCTCTTCCAGCGTTTTGAGAATGCGATGCGCGCTTGCCATATCCATATCGAAGGCCTCAGCAACATCCTTTAGCCGCATGGATCTATTGGCCAAAGCGATATGCTCAAGAATCTCCAGCCCACGGGCAAGCGTTTTGCTTGGCGGTGAAACCAGACTGTTGGCGTTGTTCATTCCGCGAAGTGGTTATCGAAGCGCATACGGCAACCATGTAGATATTTGTGGAAAGAACGCAACCAACATGAGGACACCAACCTGTAGACCAATAAACGGCAATACTCCGAGATAGATGTCTTTTGTGCTGATCTCGGGCGGTGCAGATGAGCGAAAGTAAAATAGCGCAAACCCGAAGGGCGGCGTTAGAAAGGATGTCTGTAGGTTCATCGAGATCAAGATCGCAAGCCAGATTGGATCAATGCCCGACATCAGCAGAACCGGAGCGACGGTAGGAACGATCACAAAGATAATCTCGATAAAGTCGAGGATGAACCCCAGCAGAAACATCACCGCCATAACCATCGCCAAAGCGCCGTAAACACCGCCAGGTGCTGCCTCGATCAATGCGTGAACGGCCTCTTCACCGCCTAGTCCACGGAATACCAACGACAGGACTGCGGCCCCAATTAGGATCATGAACACCATCGCGCTGAGACGCGCAGTTTCAGTGCAAACGCGAGCAAGGTTGTTGCTGCGCCAAGTCGAGATTAGCGCAATACCTAGGATCGCGACAAACCCAAGCGTGGGCACAGCCAAGACCAGTCGTTCCACCAACAGCGAGGCTCCGAAAAACGGAAAAACTACCTGCTTCAGAATTACAAGGAAGGCCAATAGACCAAGACCGGCATTCGCCCAACCTCGTCGTTCTTTACCAAACCCTGCGAGAAGGATAGCGCCGACGGCACCGATAGATGCACTTTCAGTGGGGGTTGCAACGCCGCCGAGGATGGACCCAAGAACGCCAACGATCAGTGCAAGCGGCGGCAACAATTGGGTGGCCAGCTCAAACACTCCGATACTGGCGTCTTCGGCTGATTGTTCGGGGGGAGGCGGGCTGGTCTGCGGCAAAAAGAAAGCCACAGCAGCCTGAAACACCAAATAGACTGCCACAAGAAGAAACCCGGGCACAATTGCCCCAGCGAACAGGTCTGAAATCGAAACCGTTTCAGGCGAAAAAATTCCTTGAGCGAGTTGTGCCTTTTGATAGGCGGACGAAATCGTGTCGGCCAACAGGACCAGAACCAGTGAGGGCGGAATAATTTGCCCTAACGTCCCAGCAGCACAGATCGCGCCCGACGCCAATCGCGGGGAATATCCCCACTTCAACATGACAGGAAGTGACAGCAGTGCCATGGTTGTGACCGTTGCGCCAACAATGCCTGTTGAGGCCGCGAGCAAGGCACCGACGATGGTAATTGCATAACCTAAGCCGCCGCGCCTGCGGCCAAACAGGCGACCAATTCCGTCTAACATTTCAGAAGCAATGCCAGAGCGTTCTAGCATGGCCCCCATAAAGACGAACGCGGGCACGGCCAACAACAAGTCGTTGGTCATAGCCGCAAAAATCCGTTGTGGGATGGCGGTTAGGAACGAAGGATCAAAGATGCCGACAAGCGTTGCGATTCCAGCAACTGCCAACGACACGCCCCCGAGCACAAACGCAACGGGAAAGCCCGACATCAGGCAGAGCAGCAGGCTGACGACAAGCGCGGCGAGGAAAAAATCAGTCATGACGCTTTCCAGTCAAGCAACGCACCAAAATGGCCAACGCCTGCAAAATCAACAGGGCCAGTGAAATCAGAATTATAGTTTTGAAGAGGAAAACACCGGGCAGTCCGGCAGCTTCTCGCGACCCTTCGCGTGCAGCCCAAGATGCCGCTACATATCCCCATGACGTATAGGCCATGAAGCTACATAACGGCAGCAGGAATACGATCACACCAACTGCATCAATACGCCGTTTCCAGCGTTCGCTTAGTCCATGATAAATCATGTCGACGCGAACATGCCGCCCTGCCGCCAGTGCGTCCGCAATCGACAGCATGAACATGGTTCCGAACAGATACAGGATGGCTTCTTGCGCCATCACCGACCCCGCATCGAAAATATAGCGCGCTAAAACGACGGCAAATTGCAATAAAACCAGCCCGACACAAAGCCATCGGGCCGTGTTTCCCACGTGTTGCACCAACCGGTCCACGATGCTCGAGCCTCGTAAATGTGACGCTTTTTCAGACATCCGCGCCGTCCTTCTGCCAACCGCGAACACGCTCCGGCGCTCGGGTCAGATAGGCCCGGGCCGCTTCTTGTGGGGTCATGCCCTTGCGACAGATGTCATGATCGAGGCCCGACATCGTTTCGTTCCCAAAATAGATTTTGCGCAGCATGTTCAGCCCTTGGGCCGAAATCTTGTGCATCGCATCTTTGCGCAGCACCAATGTCGCGTTATCCTGACCGCCGAGTAACCCCATTGGATCGCTCAATTCTCGCGGCGGACGTTCAGTATGGACCCATTGCGGGTGCCAAAGCGGCATGATTGATAGCTCGTCTGCGGCCATCGCGTCGAGGTAGGCGTTGGTGCAATCGTCTAGTGTTCCGTTTTCAAAGTGGAACCCGAACGGTGCCAGCCCATAGCTTTCGACCATTTGGCGCGAGAAGCGGCTGATTCCTGCGCCCGGCGCGATCCCCTGAATGCGTTTGCGGAACAGACTAGCTACATCTGGCTTGGCCAGATCACTCACGCAGGTGATTTCTGCTGGCGCATCAGCTGGGATGCCCCAAATGCAATAGGGCTCATAGATGACGCTCAGGAATTCGATCTCGTTTCTAAACGGTTCCAGATAGACACCATGACTGTCTGGCAGCCACGCGGAAACGACGAGATCAACGTCGCCCGCTTGCATCAATCCATACATGGCCTCATGCGGTGCCTCGCGAAGCACAACGTCGTGGCCGAGCTGTTCGAGAAGCTCGGCCACGACTGCGGCAGCCGCCGTGTGAAAGGAAAGGGAGATTTGGCCAATCACCAACGGCTTGCCCATGGTTTAGCCCTTCTCTTTCAATTCGGCGTTCGCATATTCACCGATATCACCCCACTGTCGCTGCTCTTCGCGAAACGCGACCCAGTTTTCGTGGATCTCAGTGGCCATTGGGCTCTTCGCTGCACTTGCCGCAGTAATCTCAGGTGCAACTTCTTGCATCGCTGCGATGATATCATCCGGCCAGCGGTGCAGTTGAACATCATGCTCTGACGTCAGTGTGTTCAGGGCAGCCAGATTTCGAGCGTTGTATTCGGCCAATGATGTCGCATATTCCGCGTCTGCCGCTGATTGCAGGATCGAGCGCTCTGCATCGTTCAGCCCTTCCCAGACGTCGATGTTTACATAGCTGGAAATTGTGTGCCCCATCTCGTGGAAGCCGGGGTAGTAGTAGTGCTTGGCCGCGCGATGGAAGCCAAAGGCTAAATCATTCCAAGGAGCAATCCATTCCAACCCGTCGATGGTTCCCGACTGTAGTGCAGTGAACAATTCGCCTCCAGGAATGTTGACCGGTGTCGCGCCCAACGTGGCAAGCATTTGCCCACCAAGACCCGGATAGCGAAGACGTAGCCCCTGAAGATCGGCGGCAGATTTAATCTCTTCCTTGAACCAGCCCCCCATTTGTGCGCCGGTGTTCAGCACCGCCAGCGGTTTCACACCATGCTCAGCGCCGAGTTTGTCCCAAAGTTCCTGACCGCCGCCGAATTTTAGCCATGTGAAATGCTCGTCTGCCGTCAGACCAAAAGGAACCGTCGCAAAATATACGAAAGCCGGATCTTTACCGAACCAATAATAGGAAGTGCAATGAGTTATGTCCCCCGCACCAGATGCTACGGCGTCAAGGACCTCGAAGGGCGCAACAATCTCGCCGGCACCAAAGACCTTGATCCGCAACGCGCCGTCGCTTGCAGTAGAGACGCGTTCTGCAAACCGTTCTGCGCTGGTACCAAGTCCGGGGAAATTCTTGGGCCAACACATGAGCATCTTCAACTCAGTCCCCCCCTGTGCAAGCGCTGGTGAGGCAAGGGCAGTGGCCCCCGCGCCCAATGCTGCGGTGTTCATAAAGCCGCGACGTGTAAGATTACTGGACATTGTTTTCCTCCCTAAAACTCAGGATTGGCCTGAATCTGCGATCTTCCTACTTCAACTGGTTTGAGATTGGCCCGCAATCGCAAATCGGCCAGAAAATATCTTATTTCGGCCAAGCCGCCTGAAGATCAACGCCCTTTTGCAAAAGGGCAAGAAAACCTGCAAAAGTGAGGCGAATGGCATCAAACGCTTAAGAAACGCATCTTGTTTTCAGGTCTTTGCTGCCAGAGATGTTGCCTGTGCGCTTGCCGGTAAAACTCCAGACTTTAGGATATGGATATTCTTTTCAGATTTGGATGTTGGGCTGATTTAATCTTCGACCTCGGCCCACAGCACGACCAACGTCGCGCAATCAAGGCACATGGATGGATCGGAATAGATCATCCGTGTGTGCCGTCCCTTTGTGCCAAAAACATCATTGATAAGGTGGGATGCGCCGTTCAGCGCTGCCGGTTGCTCGGTATAGTCGGGGGCCGAATTGGCTGACCCCTCGACGCGGACGATCCGTTTGATACGGCTCAACTCGCCGACAGCAGACTTCAACTGCGCGATGCCATTGAGGGCCGAGAGATGGAAAGCCTGATAGCCTTCCTCGGTGGACAGATCAGAGCCCATCTTACCTGTAAATTTTAGATCACCGTCGATCCAAGGCAATTGACCGGATGTATAGATGATCGAGCCCACCTTGATCCAAGGCTCGTAATCCCCAACAGCAGAAGGGACTGGAGGCAAAGTCAGGCCAAGTTTTTCAAGACGCTTTTCCGGAGTGTCCGTTTCGGAGAGTTCGGTATTTATCTGTATCATCATTTATAACTTTCATTATTTGAAAATTCTGATGAAGATGTCTGACCAACCTCGTTACTGTCTATGCAATCAAGAAGGAAAACAGTTTTTGGCACAGCCTAATAGTAATCTACTATGCTTGCGCATATGAGGTAATTTCTTCAAATTCACCCATCACGGGCCAAAAAGAATATTTCAATTATCGAAAAACTTGTCTTGTCTAATTCCTATAGTAATTCATAATACTGCTTTAATCGGCCAAGTTGCACTGATATCGAATCATGCGGGTGCCCGTTTGAAACCGCATTTAAGTTGCACCACAGGAGTTCTGTATGGAAAACCCATTTGAAGTTTCGGATGCGACCCTTAGTTATGCAGTGCCATTTAAGACCGACCGTTCAGCATTCACATCTGAGAGTGAGCCCGCAGGCCAGCTTGTATTATGTCAATCGGGTGAAATTGAGCTGTCCGGCCATGACGGTGAGTGGATAATTCCCGCAGGCTATATGGTCTATGTCCCGGCAGCCCGTATGTTCCGAATTCGGGTTCGGTTCCCGTCGTCGGGAAATGTCATCAAGTTTTGCCGCGATGAAGTCTCATGGAATCACAACGGATGTTGGGTTGGCCAAGTTCAAAGTATTACTTCGCATCTTTCAGATTACGCACTGAAGTGGAGTTCGCATAAGGACAGGACGAGCGACCAGGCCAAAGCGTTCTTTGTGACAGTGGGGGAAATGGTACCGAACTGGTTTCAGCACGAACGGTTTATGTGGACCCCTTATGCAGAGAATTCATCAATCCAGAGGGTGATAGATTTTACGAAACAGAGTGGCCCAGACATTTCGTTGCCCGAAGTTGCAGCCCACGTTGGCATGTCAGAACGTAACCTAAGACGGCACATGCAGTCTGAACTTGGCCAGAGCTGGCGGGACTTTATCCGCGAATTGAGGATGAACAAGGCAATGGTTCTGTTGGGGAAGGACCGGAAATCAGTAACTGAAACTGCGTTTGAAGTCGGGTTTTCAAGCAGTTCTGCGTTTTCGAGCGCATTTATGAACTATGTCGGGAAAACCCCTTCTGCTTTTGTCAAAACGATCCGGAACAAGCCGGAGCGCGTTGCGCAACACTAAGATCGGGACATGTTGTCCTGCACTAAAGCCGAACTAAACCCTAGTGTCCGAAACCAGGCTGACTTTGGCCGGACTTCGCATGCCGTTGATGTCCTTTTTTGGCAATATGCTTGGAAAAGTGATATTTTAGGCCAAGCCGTTGGTTGCGAACCAAGCGACATCTGAACGCACCGAAACAAAAGGCCCGTTTATGAACGATTGGCCTCATAAGCAAATCTGAGGAGACCGAGCATGTCTGACAACACTGCCTTTGCAGTTACCAGCCCTACCCTAACGGAGAATACCAACATCTCTGAAAGCCAATACCTGAACAGTTTTGGCTGCACTGGGGAAAATGAACGCCCTGTTCTTCAGTGGTGCAATGCCCCTAAGGGAACCAAGAGTTTTGCGGTGACTTTTTATGATGAAGATGCGCCTACAGGCAGCGGATTCTGGCATTGGGTATGTTATGATATTCCTGGCGACGTGAACGAGGTCACGAGCGGCCCTAATCCGAAAGGCTCAAAAGAAGCCAATTCGGATTTTGGCGAGCCTGGGTATTTTGGCCCCTGCCCTCCCATTGGGCGCAAGCATCGTTACACATACTACGTGCATGCCCTTGATGCGAACACAATTGACGTCCCAGAGAATGCAACCGGCGCACTTGCAGGGTTCTTCATCCACCAGCATACGCTCGCCAAGGCCAGCTTTTCCGTGATCGCCGGACCACGTGCTGAATAGTTTTCGGGAGGAAAAGTAATGGAAAAGCAAGGTCACATCCCCACCGAAGCTTATGTAGATTTTCTAGGGCGGACGATTGAAATCCATTGGAATTACCATGCAATCTTGATGGTACTTATCTGGTTTGTTCTGGTGCCTATCTGCGTTATTTCGCTGCGCTATTATAAACCTAGACCAACAAAAGAAGGTATTACTGTTTATCGGACAATCAGCAGGCCTGAGTGGGTATGGTTTCACATCCACCAATACGGGCTGAACTTTGCAATCTTCATGTCGTTGGCCGGGATGACGGTCGCGCTAGCCGTAAGTGGCGGTATTTCAGGATCAGTGCATTCTGTCTTTGGGCTGTCGACGATCGGCCTAGGCGTCCTGCAGGGCATTTCCGCCTATTTCAGGGGCAGCCACGGAGGGCGCTACTACAACAACGCTGACCAAAATGACCCCAAAGCGTGGGAAGGTGATCATTTTTCCATGACCGCGCGTCGCCGCCGAATGGAGTCTTACCACAAGACAGCCGGCTTCTTCACCATGGCTTGCGCGGTGGGCGCGGTAGGGTCGGGGCTGATGCAGTTTCCAATGCCTATACTGGCCGGAGTGATCATTTTTACCATTGTGGTTTTGTTGGCCGTGTCGATCTATCGCGAACACAAGGGCAAGCGGTATGACACCTATCGCGCGGTTTTCGGGAACGATCTGGAACATCCTTACAACAAGGAACGCGAAGATCTTTGAGGATGTCGGTGGGTTCCTTCATTAGCACCCGCCGATCCGTATCCAACAGGTTCAGTCTTTCCAGTACTTTAGTAAGGCTTGCGCCGGATGCAGTGACTGAACGTCTGACAGCCGCTTAACCTGTGATCGGCAGGAATACCCCGTCGCGATCAGAGTGTCACCTGCCTGAGCATCAACGATGTCGCGCCAATTCTGATCATAGAGCGTTGTTGAAATGGATTGGTGCGCAACCTCATGGCCGAACAAGCCCGACATACCGCAGCAGCCCGCTTTGACGATCTGCACGTCAAGGCCGGCCTTTTCAAAAACCGTGGACCACTGGCCCGAGGTTTCTGGCAATAGAGATCGTTCGGTACAATGCTGAATTAAGGTGAACGTGGCACCAGGTTCCAGGCATGGCAGTGTCACGCTCATTAACCATTCACTCAGGAGATGCACCTTGAAGACCGGGCAATCTGGCAGAGTTTCCGGGTATTCATGGCGATACATCAAAGTGGTCGCCCCATCGACCCCAACAAGGCAGAAACCCGCTTGATCTAGCTGTGACAAATCACGCGCATTTCGCTCTGCTACGCGCGCAAACCGATTTATAAATCCACGAATATGGAGCGGTTTACCGCCTTCGCGGTAAGCAAGTAGCACGGGCTTAAACCCAATTTTCTGGACAAGTTCAACTTGTGCCAAAAGGACGTCCGCATCGTAGAAACTAGTAAAACAATCCTGAACGATGACAATTGTCTTCTTGCGCTCCACGACAGGGAGTTGCATGAGATCCTTCACCGCCATTGTCTGCGCCTCAAGCGCACGGAGCCTCTTGAGGTATGCCCGTCGATTTCGCAGCTCGGGCAAATCGACCAACCCAATCCCCCGCGACATCAACCGTTTAACGGGCCCCATTCTTTGCACCGTATTGAACAAAGACCCACCAAGGCGATCCATCATTGGTGCGAGGCGTTCAAGGTTGGCAACAAACCTGTCCGCTAGCGGACGCTTCGCTTTTTTGTGATACCAGTCTAAGAATTGTGCTTTCATCTGCGGAATATCGACCGCAGCAGGGCAAGCTGCCCCGGCACAGGCTTTGCAGGCGAGACAGGTGTCCAAAACTTCATTCAGTTCACCCGACATCGCGCGCGCGCCTGCCTCATTACCCAGCGAGCGCGCTCGCGCCCATTCACGCAGCAACATGGCACGCCCCTTAGGGGAAAAACGTCGATCTCCGGTTGCCTTATAAGAAGGACAAAATGGAAGGCTGTCATCAAGATTAAAGCAGGCCCCGTTGCCATCACAGCGCAGAATGTTCGAGAATGTCTCACGAAGACTTGGTGACACCTGTTCGTCAAATTCACCCCGCATCCGAACTCCGTCGAGTTTGATCAAGGCGTTTGCATCACCATGTGGACGCGCAATCTTACCGGGGTTCATGCGGTTTGACGGATCAAATATGGTTTTGACCTGCCGCATGACATCGAACAGCTTCGGGCCGATCACCTGTTCAGAATATTCGCCCCGCAGACCCTTTCCGTGTTCACCCCAAAGTAGCCCGCCGTGTTTCTGCGTCAGGTGAAACACCGCATCCGAAATCTCACGAATTTGGCGGCGCTCATCCTCTGAGTTCAGGTTCATAAGCGGACGAATATGAACGCAGCCAACATCCGCATGACCATACATGCCCAGTGGTATTTTTTTTGCGCTCAGAACTTCTTCCATTTCCACGACGAAATCCGCTAGGTTTTCCGGTGGAACGGCGCAATCCTCGATGAACGCAACAGCGCGTTTGTTGCGGTCAAACCCTGCCAGAAGCCCCTGACACGCGCGGCGGATCTCCCAGACCCGGGCAATCTGGTCTGGTTCGCGCAACACCTTAACCCCGATGGGGCGTTGGGATTTTTCAGGCAGAGTACTTAAGTGCTCAAGGAACGCCTCAAGCCGATTTTCCAGCGCGCCCTCATCTTCCTCTGACATCTCGAAAAAATGCGCGGCTAAGCTCTCTGCACCCTGATCTATGCCCAAAATATCTTTCACATCTTGGGCAAAAGGAGACCGTAGTGCGGCCCCGAGAATCTTGTCGTCGATGAACTCAATCGCGTGTGGCCGTGAAGTCAGCAGGTTGGGAATGGCGCGCAACCCTACCTCATGGCTGGCATAGACTAGAACCGTGAGAACTGTATGTGCCGGAATGGGTACGGTTTGCAGGGTGACAGATTTGATCAGGCCCAATGTGCCTTCTGATCCCGCCACCAGTTTGATCAGATCGAGATCACCACCTTCTGTGCGGGTTTCTTTGAGATTATAGCCCGTGAACCCACGCTTCATCTCGGGAAAATTAGCCCTAATGTCATCGCCATGAGGCGCAAGCATGCTGTCAATCTCGCGGGCCAACTTGCCTAAGGTGCCGTCCAGCGCCGCAAGATTTTGCGCCGCGACGCGGCGGATTTCAACGTCTTCACCATTGGGCAGTGCGAACTCGATGGACTGGATATGGTCCGAGGTCTTGCCATACACCACAGACCCTTTTCCGGAACTGTCATTCGAAACCATGCCGCCCAACGTGGCACGGCTGGTTGTCGACACATGGGGCGCGAAGAAGCGTCCGTGAGGTGCCAAGAACTCAATCAATTTGTCACGGACCAAACCAGGTTCAACCCGCACAAGTCCGGTGCCCCGATCATAGTTCAAAATTTTTCGCATATGGCGCGAGGTATCCACGACAATTCCAGCACCTAGCGACTGCCCATTTGTCGAGGTGCCGCCACCGCGTGGATAAATGCGAATATCCTCAAACCCGGCTTCCTGCGCGACCTGCATTGCCAGCGAGATATCAGCGGCACACCGAGGATAGATCACACCTTGCGGCATGATCTGGTAGATTGAATTATCCGTTGAACAGGCAATCCGGTGACCCAAATCCGATTCGACATCCCCCGTGAATCCAGCATTATGGAGTGCATCCAGATAGGCCAGTGAAGCTGCCTCGACTTCAGCAACCTGCGGGGGTGGTAAATCTTTCATCTCAACCTTCGTATTCTAGAATATACAGCCCGCCGTTGTAATCATTGGCGTAGATCAAGCCTTGTTTGTCGACATACACATCGCAATTTTGAATAACCAAGGGCCTTCTGGGACGTTGATCAATCAGCTTGTTAGGTTTCGGAGGAACAAACGCGGCCACCTCGGTGGGCCGGTACTCGTTTGAAATATCAGTCACGCGAATGCCTGCATTCTGCATTGCCGAAAAGATCAACTGATCGCTCACCAATCCGTCGGGGCGATTTTCATATATATTATGTGGGCCGAAATGGCCGCCCTTTTTACAATAGTCTGCTTCAGACGGAATCGGAAATGTTGAAATGCTGACCGGATTGGACGGCACGCGGTTATCAAACATCCAGATATGCTTGGTGCCATCTTCGCAATTGTCGAGCACCGCTTCATCGACCACAACCAACAGGTCACGGTCCGGCAATGGAAGGCAATTATGCGTTCCACCGCCGAAGGGCGGTGACCAATTTTTGTGAACGAACAATTCGGGGTTAGTACGGTCAGACACATCAATGACCACCATCCCTTCATCGCGCCACGCGCCATAAGCGGTGTCCCCATGAATGATGGCATGATGCAGCCCGCCGCGCCGCTCATCACCGCCCGTTTCACCGGCAGCAAGGTTCATGCCTGGCAACCAAAAGCGGCCCGCCTCTTTGGGGTTGGCTGGATCGCTCATGTCGATAGTCATGAAAATATAATCAGTGAAACCATCCAAAAGCACCGACGCATAGGCCCAAGGGCCACCCGTATACCACAAGCGATGAATGCCGCCGCCCTCTACTGGCATGAACGATATCTTGCGTGGCTCTGCGGGATTGGAAATATCATAGACCGACATGCCCGCCGTCCAGTCCCGTACCCGCTCTTGCTGCGCGGTGCCTACTTTTTTGCCAATTGACCCTTTATAGTATTCGCTTTCGTCCTGAAATTCGACCGAGGCGAACATGTCTTTTGCGTTGATCACCAACAGTAAATCTTCGTGGGTTTGCAAATGGATGTTCCACGTATTTGCTGGCGCGGGAATGTAATTGACCGGTTTCGGATCACGCGGGTCGCGCACGTCGATGACGCTAAACCCCTTTGAGAACATATGTCCGGTAAAGGCAAAGCCCTTGTTGACCATCAACTGAACCCCATCGGGGCGACCACCCTGATCAGAGTGGCCGATCAGTTTCATGTTCTTAGCATAATCGGGTGTCGGTAAATCATGGTGCGCCATGGTCACATTCCTTTTTCACGAAAACCACACAAGGTGCGAAACCTGTGCTGTCACACCAAAGATGGTGCATCGCGGTTTGGCCCGCATTCGCCAAAAGGACATAAACCTCCGATTATCGGCCATCTCGCCAAGTCGGGATGTTAAATGCGCTTACCTATATTGATTGACCCAATAATGAGCGCGGCAAAAATGGTTGCTCCACCAATCAGAACGGGCGTGTGGATGGGCTCCTTCAGCCAAATAGCAGAGCTTAGAAAACCAATGAGCGGGGCTGCGGTGCTGATCAATGAAACCCGAGCAACAGGAAGCGAACGGCCAGCCGAAACCATCAATCCGAACCCAAGTCCAGTTGCCGCAGGTCCGATAAACAGCAAATAGGCCACGCCGGGAAACGTGAAAACACTGCTCGCTGGTGGGCCCTCGATCAACCACGCGAGAGGAAGTGTCACGACACCAGCAATGAGAAACTGCCAAAACACCGCATCGCGGATGTCACCAACCCAAACATGGGTTGCAATCAGCCGCATGGACATGGACCAGAACACAGAGGCCAGAAGAATAAAGAAAAGCGGGCCAAGCGGGCCACCCCCGCTTGATCCCAATAAAATGATAACGCAGCCAAGGACAGAAATGCCAGTGACCAGCAAACGGTGCCGGTCCACCCTATGCCGGAAGACAAAAACATCTAACACCACCAGCCAAAGCGGCGTTGTATAGATCAGAATTGTTGCTGTGCTGGCTGGCACCCATTGCAAAGACACCGTCACAAGGCCCGTTTGAACGACAAACTGCATCAAGGCCACGCCACAAATTACACGAAGATCGCCCCGGCAGAATACCGGCAATCGGTGTTTTTGAACCATAAGCAAAACCGCAACGACGGGGGCACTTAGACAAAAGCGAAGTGACAACATCCAGAACGGGCTGATGTAGGATAGGCCTTGTTTCATAAATGGCCAGTTCAGCCCCAGCATCCCCACGGATATCCAAAGTGCCACATAGGCGCGGTAGTCAGATTCTTTCCGGTTTTCCAAGTTTCTGAGAGCCTCTGGTTACTTTTTTCGTCTCATGTTTGGGCCAAGCGGTGTAGGACTACGTGCTGGCTAACCGTCAACTTGTCCCTCGTTTTCCCGATTTTCACGGAAAACAGTTTCAATCACCGGACCACCTGGTGCCCGAATAAACAAACGGCGTTCGCCCAACTCTGGAAGTTCCATCGGACTGTAGGGTATCTTCAGCGCGTTCAACCTGGCGCGAAACTCATCATACCCGTCAAGTTTGAACGCAATATGATCCCAGGCTTCCGGCGCACCGTCAAACCCTTGCCCGTAAGCCCCGATGATGTGTACAATTGGTTGATCCTTGGCATATAGCCAATGTCCGGGAATGCGCTGGATGGCACGTGGACGCGACCCTTCTTCAAGGTGTTCAAAAACCTCAAGAAAAAAGGCGCGCGTTGCCGCCAGATTTTGAGTTCTGATTGTGACATGGTCAAGTTGCATCGCCGTTCTCCGCTACGCGTAATGCGTAATGCATTACAAATAGGCTCAATCGCGAGGTTGGGAATTATCGAATTCAAAGGACACAGTTTAGGAATTCCAAAGGCTTGTCTTCAGATATGAAGTTGATCGAGGACGACTCTCTGCGACACATCGGACAATAACACGCCAAAACGCTCGGTCTAAATGACCCCAAGCTGAGCGCGGCGAAATTTGTCTTCCAAGAAATTAGTAAACACCTGCACACGTGTGGGTGGAGTTTTGTTTGGTGGTCGGACGGCCCAAACTTGCCAAGCAGGTTCAATGGTGTGACCAATAAGAACCTGCACCAAACGACCGGATTCTAAATGATCGACCAGATCCCAAACTGACTTTAGGCCGATCCCGCCTCCTGCCGAGACAACATCAGTGACGGCCTCTCCTAAATTGGTAGTAAAATGACCTGTGACCCTAACCTCGTGCAGGTTGCCCTGCGGGTCACGCATGTTCCAGTTTCGAGTCTCACCAAGCAGAATACAGTTGTGGTTTTTCAAATCTGCGGGCCGTTGAGGCGTCCCGAATTGTTCGAGATATTTGGGAGCAGCAACCAAAACACGGGGATTATGAGCCAACTTGCGAGCAAGCAAGGTGGATGATGACAGTACCCCAACCCGAATAGCCAGATCATAACCTTGGTCTACAATATCAACGATACTGTCACTTAAGTTAAGCCTGAGCCTGACATCTGGATAAAGTTCCAAAAACTCTTGGACGTAAGGAACAATCTGTGACCTGCCAAAGGACGCGGATGCCGTTACGCGTAGCTCTCCGATCACCCTGCCCTTTGCTTCGTCAATAGATGCATGTGCCGCTTCAACACTGTCAATGATGTGCCGCGCGTGCTCCAGAAAAACTTCGCCGTCGCGAGTGAGAGAAACTGAACGTGTCGTTCGATTGAAAAGCTTGGTGCCAAGGCTTGCTTCAAGCGCTTGAATGCGTTGTGTTGTCGCGGTCGGGGAAAGCTGAAATTCTTCGCCTGCACGCCCCAAAGCGCCAAGCGTTGCAGCACGAAGGAAGAGTTCAACTGATCTAATGTCCAATGTCATTCTTCCGCCATTCCAGATTGTTGATCTCCTTCAGGTAACTTAATGCAGAAATATCAAATTATCTACTGTAGGCATTTGACCGCGATTAACGCGGCCAAATTGTTCTCAATGGCCAATTCGGCCCGGTGCTTCAGGCTCGAACCGGTAGATCAGGTAGGGCGGCGCATTTTTGACCTCGCCGTTATTGAATAAATCCGCACGAGATATTTGCGCGGCAGACACATACATATGCCCGTCCAACGAAAAGCTGACCCCATCAGGCCAAGACAGATCATCTGCCTCGGCGTAACGTCGATACTCCCGCGTATCGGCAGGGATTATGCCTACTGCGTTGGATTCCACTTCAGTCAGATATAGGTTACCAGCCTGATCCATCGTCAGACCGCCATTGTTTGGCTTGTCGGCATAGCGCTCGACTGTCTCGCCCAATGCCTCATCGCTCAGCTCTTCGTTCAACAGGTCTGCAAAACGGATGCGGTAAATTGCTGATCCGCTCAGTGGACCATAGTAGAGCCATTCAAAATCAGAATCCGCAGCAATCCCGTCGGCACCCACCTTGATGACCACTTGGCCACCATTGCCATCAGGCACGGTCAGCGGATTGCCATCAACTACAATTGCTACATCCTCTGGCAAAGTTGACACATGGCCTTGCAACACGCGGCGCGTGGCGCCGGTTTGCATGTCCACAATCACAAGCGCGGCCTGACTGCCGTCACCACCTGGTCCGATGCCTTCATCCGCGATGACAAACACCTGATCCTTAAGATTCACGACCATATCGTTGTGCTGACTTTCCGGCACCGATGCAGGGGCGGGAATGTAGTAAATTCGCTCCAGTTCATCAGTCCAGGTGTTCCAACCAACAATCTTGGGCGTCAGGCCATTGCGCTGCCCCATGTCCAAAATCCAGACGATGCCGTTTTCGTCTCCGCGCAGCCCGAGCACGCTGTCAAAGTAGCAGTCAGTTCCGTCGCGCGGGGTGTTCCATTCAGCGTTCGGAAACGGTGTGTAGGACTTGCGATCAGCGCCCAGCTCCGCAACGCGAATATCCGGCCCGAAAAACGGGTGGTGGCTATAGATCACGCGGTTGGTGGGCGTGAAGGTGATATTCCCTACAGAGCCCGGCAATTCTGCAAAAAGTTCGGCTTGTTGAACGTCTTGTGCGAATGCGCCCGTTGTTGTTACGACGGCAAGCGCCATTGATAGCATTGTACGTCTCATGTTCTTTCCTCCCATTTAGGTTTCTTGGTCGTTTCGATTCAGGCTATTTGTGACAGGCGCAGGGGTCGCCCGCGCAACGCCATCTCTGCGGCGCGGACAATGGCCCGCGTGTCGATCCGGTGCGCCCTGTAAAGTTCCGCGATGCTACCGGTTTGACCAAAATGCTCGACACCCAGCGGTGTGACCCGATGGCCCGCAACCGATCCGATCCATGACAAGGCAAGCGGATGCCCGTCGGTCACGGTAACGATGGCTGCATCTGTGCTGATTTCGCCCACCAGTTTTTCAATATGGCAGAGTGCATCGTCATGACCTAAGCCACGCGCACGGTCAGCGCTGTGCCAGCCCGCATTCAATCGATCGGCTGAGGTGATCGCCAAAACGCCAACATCGCGGTGATCCTGACCGATCTGGCCCGCCGCCGCTATCACCTCTGGTGCTATCGCACCTGTGTAAGCGATAATCAGGCGGCAGGCTGGGCCCGGGGCGCGCAGCCAATAGGCTCCGTTAATGATATCCCTTTGTTGCTCCTCGCTTAGCGTCCGGCCGGGTTGCTCCAATTTACGCGTTGTCATTCGTAGATAGACCGACCCGCCAGTTTCATCGCGCAACCAATCGGCTAAGTCTGGGGCTCTTTCACCGTCACGTTGCACATAATCGAACGACCATTCCATAATCGTGGCCAATTCATCAACGAACGCGGGCTCAAAACACGCCAACCCGTCTTGACTAATCCCGATCAAAGGCGTGCCGATAGATTGATGCGCGCCACCTTCTGGCGCTAGCGTAATTCCCGAAGGTGTCGCCGCTACGATAAAACGGGCATCCTGATAGCACGCATAATTTAGCGCATCTTTTCCACGCTCGATGAATGGATCATATAGTGTGCCTACAGGGATCAAGCGCTCGCCAAAAATGGAGTGCGACAAGCCGGCAGCAGCAAGTAAAGTAAACAGGTTCATCTCAGCGATGCCCAATTCGATATGCCGTCCTTCCGGCGAAGCCGCCCATTTTTGCATTGATGGTATGCCGCTATCGCGGAACACGTCACGCGTCTTTGCCTTCGCAAACACCCCTGTCCGGTTGACCCAGCCTCCTAAGCTCGTCGAGGTCGCCACATCAGGTGCTGTCGTTACGATCCGTTCGGCCAAAGGACCGCCGTTTTTGGCAATCTCATCAAGGATTTTGCCGAAGCCTTCTTGCGTCGACATGTGGCCCTTGGTCATCGGAGCGCCGATGGTCGGCACATCAAGCGTGGGTGCTTCATATCTGCGCAACCCTTTTTGCAGGAAGGCAATGTTCTCCAGGAAGGCTTCATATACCAGGTCAGTTGCGGGCAAGCCTTCAAACAGGCCCCATTCGTGGCCTTCACGAATGTCGTGTTGCTTGCGCAGAACTTCCATTTGCGTCGGGTTCATCATGCCTGCGTGGTTGTCCTTGTGACCGGCAAGCGGCAGTCCGTATCCCTTGACGGTATACATGACAAAAACGGTCGGACGGTCATGGTCGATTGCTTCCAGTGCCGTGATCAAAGCGTCCTGATCATGACCTGCAAGATTGGTCATTAGGATCGCCAATTCATCATCGGTACGTCGGTCTAGCAGCGCCGTCACCGGTCCTTGATCACCCAGATCATCCAACAACTGTTTGCGCCAGGCAGCCCCGCCTTGATAGGTCAGCGCCGAATACGTCTGGTTGGAACACGCATCGATCCAATCATGCAACGCGGCACCGCCTTCTTCGGCAAATGCGGCTTGCAACAAAGCACCGTGCTTTAATTCGATAACATCCCACCCCATCGACCGAAAAATGTCACCAAATAGACGGTTCTGCGCATCAGGTGTTACGGCATCAAGGCTTTGACGGTTGTAGTCGATAAACCACCAGCAATTGCGTAGGTCATGTTTTTTACCTTCTAGCAGGGCTTCATACAGGTTGCCTTCGTCCAGCTCTGCATCACCCAGAATTGAGATCATACGCCCAGTGGCCAAATCCCCCCAGCCTTTGGCAGCGATGTAATCCTGCACAAGCGATGCAAACACGGTAATGGCACCGCCCAACCCGACGGACCCGGTCGAAAAATCCACATCGTCGGCATCTTTGGTGCGTGATGGGTAAGATTGCGCACCGCCAAAGCCACGAAAGTTTTCAAGATTGTCGCGTGTCTGTCGGCCCATAAGATATTGCAGCGCGTGAAACATCGGTGACGCGTGTGGTTTTACCGCGACGCGATCTTCGGGCCTAAGGATGTGTCCATACAAGACCGTCATCAACGACGCGAGCGATGCGGACGATGCCTGATGACCACCCACCTTCAGATCATCATCTTTTGGCCGGACGTGGTTTGCATGGTGGACAGTCCACGCGGCAAGCCACAGTGCTTTGCGTTCCAGATCGCGCAAAATGCTTCTAAAATCGGTCTCATTAGTATTCGGCACGGGCGACCTCCTCTTTCCCAATCAGCCTATGGGCAGAAGATCAATGGAGTTACGGCATAGAACCAAATTCACTCTTTGCAGGAACCAAATAGTAATCAACAGCCCATGCTGCGATCTGACGGTGTCAAAACATGGCATGGGCTGTTGGGCGTTTGTGTCCTTGGCTGAGTTCAGCCCGTTAGTTTATTCGCTGCGTGGGCCCGCTTGAACAGACAAGGTCGCTTGCTCGATGCTGTGCATGTTGATGAAGAAACTGGTCAGTGCAGCAGTTGCGCCCTCAGGTGCCTCCAGCGTGTCAGTGTCAAGCGCATGGACTGTGAACGTATAGGTGTGCTCACGACCAATGGGAGGACATGGACCAAAGAACCCCGGTTGACCAAGGTCTGTGTTGCCTTCCATCGCACCTGCAGGAATCGAGTCTGACGAAATTCCCGTTGCATTAGCCGGAACATCAAAAACAACCCAATGCCAAAAGCCGCTACCTGTTGGTGCATCTTGATCATAGAAGGTCACGGCGAAGCTTTTGGTTGCCTCTGGCGCGCCTTGCCAGCTAATTTCCGGGCGGGCGTTTTCGCCGGTACAGCCAAAGTCACTCCAATATTGCGCATTTGATATCTGACCGCCTGGGGTCAAGTCAGAACTGGTGACCGAAAAATCAGCCAGCGCAGAGGTGCCGAACGTGGCAACCAGTGTGGCCGCAGCCCAAAGTGCTTTAGTTTTCATCTGTATCTCCATTGGTAATGGGCAAGCGCCATTGCCGGCCATTTCTAAGTGGAGACTAGATACTTCTTATGAATTGGATAATTACCCTAAATGTTGGATTATAATCCTGAAAATACGCATTATAGGATTAACAATCCTTTAGGATCAAAAATGCCGACAACGAGCAGTTTTGGCCGCGCCAGACACAGGGCCTTGCCATGGCTTGGGATCGCAATTTGAAAAATTCAACCACCCTCCTCACCCGATTGGTTAATAAAACTCAATAAAGTTTTATAATAAAGTGGAATTATTGAGCAATATTTAACCGTCATGCTATCGGAAATGCAATCGGGAGGACAGCATGACAACTCTATCAACAATCGGGCGTCGCCAGTTTTTGAAATCGACCGCCCTGACAGGAACCGCCTTTGCCATTGGCAGCGTGGCACCAGGTATCTTCAGGCCGGCGTTTGCCGAAGGAGGCGACATACACGCGATTGCTAATCGCGCTGCAACCGCCGCCAAGGCTCTTTCTGAAAGTAGCCGACAGACCGAGATCTCCATCCTGATCCCTGGTGGGTCGGGCGGTAACATCACGCCATTCATCGACGAGTGGAAAGAGCTGACAGGCATCGACATTCAGCTTGTCGAAGTTCCCAACACAGAACTTTACTCCAAGGCTATGCAAGAGGCCGTCGCGAAGACCGGCCAATATGACCTGGTCATTGGCCCTGTCTACGCTCTGCCCGATTTTTCGGAAGCCGGATTGGCAAAAAACATCACTGAATATGTAGCAGCCCACCAACCGGAGCTGGATACCGGTCCGTACCGTATTCCTTATCCATTTTCGGAATTTGGCTGCAAATATAACAATGAATATCGCGCGCTTTATGCGGATGCTGACAACTGGGCACTTTACATGCGCAAGGACTGGTTGGAGGACCCTGAACAGCAAGCTGCCTTCAAAGAGGCCTATGGTCGCGACCTAGAAGCGCCGAATACATGGGATGAGTATGACGACCTGATCACATTCTTCACGCAACCAGAGAATGATCGCTACGGCTCGCTCGAATACCGCGCGCCATTTTATACAAAATGGCAGTGGATGCAGCGGTTCTGCTCGAAAGGCGCAATGTATTTCGACAAAGATATGGTTCCACAGTGCAACAGCGCTGAAGGCGTAGCCGCCCTTGAGGAATTGATCGCAACTGAAAACACAATGCCGAAAGAAGCGTTCACCAATGGCTGGTCAGAGAACTATAACCAATACGGTTTGGGCGAGGTTTTCGCGACGTTTAGCTGGCCGTCCTTCTTCCGCTACAACAACGATCCAGACATTTCCGAGGCGGTTGCAGGCAACCTGATGTCTGTCCCTGTTCCCGGCACAATGGTCGATGGCGAATTGATACGTGCGTCTGTCAACGCGTTTGGTTGGCTGTATGTAGTTAGCGACCATTCCAACAATCCGGAATTGGCATATCTATTCGCCCAGTGGCACACGGCACCTGACATTTCGGACCGCGCTATTCCGAAAAACGGTGGTTATTTTGACCCCACTCGCACCAACCACTTCAAAGAGCCAGGCCCAGAGATGGAAGCCAAATACACGCAAGCATGGTTGGACTCGGCATGGGAGCAGATCGGTGACGTGATCCCCGATTTCGTTATCCGTGGCACGTTCGAATACTCCGAAGCCCTTGACCGCAATTGTGTCGAAGCAATCTTAGGCAAGAAGACTGCGCAAGAAGCGATGGATGATGCGGCCACTGAGATGGCGCGGATCACGCGGCGGCTTGGACAAGATCGTCAGGTTCAATCTTGGCGCTCCCTTGCACGGACCTTCCCCGAAAAAATCAAAGCGCGTAACGACGTCGCGTCTTGGGGCTGAGCTTCGCCAGCATATTTTGGAGACCTAAAATGTCCGAACTAAATACCAGTGGGGGCCCGGAAACGGGTTCCCCAACCGCGAAGACCAAACGCGGTTTCAACGCTAACGATCCTAAAACTCTTCCTCTACTTTTGATTATCCCATCACAGATTTTGCTGATGGGAATGATGGTTTTCCCGTTTCTGTTGGAACTCTGGATTAGCCTGACCAACTGGCAGCCCACCTTCGGATCGCTTGGCGATGCGGAATTTTCGGGGCTGTTTAACTACAAAGAACTCATCATCTACGAACCGCGCTTCCTACAAGCGCTCGGCCGCACGATCCTGTTTGCTGTGATCTGTCTTTCGCTGGAATTCATGCTTGGTCTTGGTCTGGCAATCTTGTTCCTCAAGGCAATCCCGGCACGCAAATTACTGTTCTCTTTGTTGCTCAGTCCCATGATGATTATGCCCGTCGTGGTTGGCTACACATGGTTTATGCTTTTTCAAACCAACGGCCCGATCAATCAGATCATCGGTTGGATCACCTTTCAGGGCGGTCAGCCACAAATTGAATGGTTCCGCCATGATGTGACCGCCTTCACATCTATCGTCATTGCCGAAGTCTGGCACTGGACACCGCTTTTCTTTCTAGTGCTGTTGTCTGGACTTAACGCTGTGCCGCAAAACCCAATCCGTGCCGCGATCATGCTTGGTGCCGGACCGGTTCGAATATTTTGGTCCGTAGTGCTGCCTACTTTGCTGCCCGTGATCATCGTAGCCTTTGTCATCCGCACCATGGAAATCCTAAAAATCTTTGACGAAATTTTCCTGATGACACGTGGCGGCCCAGGCACTGCGACTGAAATGGTCAGTCAATATCTTTATAAGCTCGCGTTTCAAGACTTCAGACTCGCATATGCAGCGGCTGCGGCCTTCATCGTGCTTATTCTCACGGTCATCGGCGTCAATTTGATGCTGCGCCCCATCACCAAACAACTTCTGAAAGAAGGCTAAACTCATGTTTGTTTCAAAAAAAATGACATGGTGGGCATGGGTGGCGTTGGCAGCGGCGCTATTCTTTGCCACCTTCCCGATCTTCTGGATCACGTCGACCGCGTTCAAACCCTCTACCGAATGGGTCGCCGTTCCGCCCGTGTGGATATCTGGCCAGCCAACGCTGGACAATTTCAGCGCTGTCTTCATCAGCCAAGCGGATGCGGCCAATACGTCTGTGACATCTGTCTCGGAAACCGGGTGGCGCGCTATCATCGGCTCATTGATCATCAGCATTTGTGCCACGATCCTATCCATCTCTGTTGGCTTAGCGGCATCACTCGCTATCTCGCGCTACAAGTTCGGCGGCACCTCGACCCCGTTGATGATCCTTAGCGGGCGGATGTTTCCACCCATCGCAATCGCCATTCCGTTTCTGGTGATGTTCAACTCCATCGGGCTGATTGACACATATATCGGTCTGATCCTGTGTTACGCAGCCTTCACCCTGCCCTTCTCGGTTTGGATGATCAAAAGCTTCATCGACGATCTTCCAAAGGAGATCGAAGAGGCCGCAATGATTGACGGGCTGACGCGTATTCAAGCGCACTTCAAGTTCACTATTCCACTGATCCGTGGCGGACTGATCTCGACCTCTTTGTTCATCTTCATTCTGAACTGGAGCGAGTTCCTGTTCGGTCTGGTGCTAACAGCCAAAGACGTTGTGACAATCCCAGTCCAACTGTCCAAATACTTCGCGGCGACTGCGGGGCAATTATACGGTGTGCAAGCCGCACTTGCGGTTGTGGCCGTGCTGCCTTTGATCGTGATCGGTTACTTCATTCAGACCCACCTCGTTCGGGGTCTTACATTCGGGGCAGTTAAGCGATGACCAAACTTCAGATATCAAATCTTCGCAAAACGTATGGCGGGTTCACGGCGGTTCATGGTTTAGACTTGGAGATTGAAGAGGGCGAAACCGTCGCGCTTTTGGGTCCATCAGGTTGCGGCAAATCGACGACGCTTAACATGATTGTCGGTCTGACCGAACCTACTGCTGGCGACATTCGTATCGACGGTAAATCAGTGATCGGCACACCACCCGGCCAGCGCGGTATCGGTTTGGTGTTCCAAGACTACGCCGTTTTTGGCAACATGACGGTCCGTCAGAATCTTGCGTTTGGCCTTAAGGTTCGCAAGCTGAGCAAAAGTAAAATTCAAGAAGAGGTAGAGAAAACCGCCGATCTTTTGGGGCTTAGCAGCACGTTAGATGACGCAACGGCGGATATGGGTGGATCACAGCTACAACGTGTAGCTTTGGGCCGAACCCTTATCACCAATCCTTCAATCCTATTGCTGGATGAACCGCTGTCGAACCTTGAAGCCGCGATGCGCAATGAAATGCGTCAAGAGCTGCGCCGCATCCAGAAAAAGACGGGGCAGACGGTCATTTACGTGACCCACGACCAGATCGAGGCCCTTTCGCTGGCCCACAAGATCGCTGTCATGGAACAGGGCCGTCTCGTGCAATATGGCGACACCTATGATGTCTACCACTATCCGCAAGAAACCTTCGTCGGAGGTTTCTTAGGCAATCCACCGATGAACTTTCTCAAGGGTAAGATCGTTGTGGAAAAGTCGCGCAGCTTCTTTGAAACCGGGCAAACCCGCATGGATGTCAGCCGTGTCCTGCCTGCTGTCGAGGCGCAAAACGGGCGTAGCGTCACCTTGGGCATCCGCCCTGAGTCCATCCAAATTTCTGAGGCCCCGACTGGCGTGTCTGCACAACTCACATTGGTCGAGCAGATCGGTGCGGATACAGTCCTAAGTGCCGATCTTGAGGGGCAGGAAATGCGTATCCTGACGACCGGCCTTACGTCATTGAACGCGGGTGATGAGTGCCACCTGACCGCCCCTGCGGGGATGATCAGCATTTTTGAGCCAACCAGCGGTGTCCGTCTTGATACAGCATCGCAAACGCAAGGACAGCCAACATGAACGCACTCGAACTTAAAGGTGTCTCGAAACGTTTTGGCGATACGCAGGCGTTAGACAACATCGACCTTGTGGTCGAGCAAGGCAGCCTTGTTGTGCTGCTTGGACCGACCGGCGCGGGGAAAACAACATTGCAACGCGTTGTTGCTGGCCTTGAGAAACCAGACGCGGGTCAAGTGCTGATCAACGGGCGCGAAATGGGAACATTACAGCCCAACCAGCGCGATGTGTCCGTCGTATTTGAAAGCCTTGCCCTTTATCCGAACCTCTCAGCGTTCGAAAACATGGCGCACCCATTGCGGATTCGTGGTGCATCTGAAAGCGAAATCAAACAAGAAGTCGGGAAGTTTGCCGAAATCCTTCATGTGTCGCACATCTTGGATCGCAAGCCTGCCTCGTTTAGTGGCGGCGAAAAACAACGGATTGCGATTGGTCGTGCGCTGATCAAACCTTCCGCAATCTACCTGCTGGATGAACCGCTCTCTAGTCTTGATGCGGTTCTGCGCACCGGTCTGCGATCCGAGTTGAAACGCCTGCTAAAAGAGTCTGGTCATAGCTTCATCTTTGCGACACCCGATTACACCGAGGCCCTGGCACTTGGCGACAATGTGAACGTCATGTTGGCTGGCAAGATTGTGCAAAGCGGCAGTGCCGTTGATCTTTACACCCACCCTGCCAATTCAGAAATCGCAACATTCGTTGGCAATCCGCCCATGAACCTGATGTCCGCCAAGATTAAGAAAACTGCTAGCGGTGCCACGGCACAGGTCGGGTCACTTACGATTGATATCAAAACACCCCTTCCAGACGGCGCGGATCAAACAGGCGTGGTTATCGGAATACGCCCTGAGGACCTGCACGTGAACTGCGGGGACGACGCCTTTACGCTGATCTCTCGGATCACGGATCAAGAGCCTCTGGGAAATCGTGCGACGCTGCTGTTGATTGCACAAGATGTTCCAATAGCCGCAAGCGTTGATGCAAGTCACAATTTCGAAGATGTTGCCGAAGTGCGTCTTGGCATTGACCCACAGTATTTTCACTACTTCAGCGCTGACGGCATGCGCCTTACCTAGCGATTATGCGTCCTGATTGCGATAAAACGGGGTCAGTTCAACATTCGTCAGGCAAGTGTCGAGTTTCTTAAGGTCGCCAACGAGATGGTCCGCCAAACGGCGGACCCGCTGCGGTTGTCGTGCAAGCGGCGGAAACACCAGCTGTAGGTCGACATTCGGCGGACAATAACTTGTAAGCAGTGGGACCAATCTTCCATAGTTGATATCCTCCGCAACATCCCACGCGGATTTTAGCGCAATCCCGAACCCCTGCTTGGCCCAATGGCGCGCGACCTCGCCATCGTTTGTCGAGCGGTCGCCAGAGACACGAACCGTTATCGCATTGTCATTTTCAAAGAATGTCCAATTGCTGTTCTTCTTCCCCTGCGAAGACAGCAACATACAATTGTGCGTCTTCAGGTCTTGCGGGTGCATCGGCTTACCATGCTCTTGGATATACGCGGGGGACGCCACAGGAATGCGCCGATTGGACGAAACGCGTCGCAATCGCAGGCTGCTGTCACGCAGCGCACCATACCGTATCGCGATGTCGATCCCGCGTTCGGTCAGATCAGTGATCCTGTCAGTGCAGACCAGATTGATCGACACATTGGGATTGGCGTTTATGAATTTGTCGATCGACGGGGCAATATAATTGCGGCCCAAATCCACGGGAGCGGTGATCTGCAGACTGCCAGACAGGTTCTGATTTTTGTCCGAGAGATTTTCTTCCAGATTGGAAAGCTCGGCAAGCACGGCCTCGGCGGTTTCCAAAAACTCCGCGCCTGCCTGTGTAAGATGCATTTGCCGCGTTGTGCGCCTGAACAGCTGCACGCCAAGCACACGCTCCATGCCCGACAACCGCAGCGACGCCGATCCAGGTGAAAGCCCGATCTCGCCGGCGGCAGCGCTTAGCGTACCCATTTCGACGATACGTTTAAAAAGTTTAAGGTCAGATATCTTTTCGATCATATTGTTTGAATACACTCAAAAGCGATATTGTGAAAGAGCCCTTAATAAAGCTCGTGAAAAACTCCAAGTTGTCGCCAAGGATAACCGTCGATCTTATTGGCGTACCGCCCTATAACTTTGCAAACACGAGGATTTAAGATGACCGATGCACTTTTCCAACCACTGAAAATGGGCACAATGACTTTGCCGAACCGAGTTACTTTGGCCCCGATGACCCGTGCGCGTACAACGCAGCCCGGAAATGTGCCAAATGCGATGATGGCAGAGTATTTTGCCCAACGCGCTAGCGCGGGACTTATGATCACCGACGCGACGCAAATCTCGCCACAAGGTCAAGGCTATTCCTTTACCCCCGGTATCCATTCTCCGGAGCAGATCGCGGGCTGGAAACTGGTTACGAACGCCGTCCACAAAGCGGATGGGCGTATTTTTTTGCAGCTTTGGCACGTTGGCCGGATGAGCCACGAAAGCTTTCATGCAGATGGCCTGCCCGTAGCTCCCTCTGCTCTGTCACCTGATGCGCAGGTCTGGGTTGTGGACCCTGAAACAGGTCTTGGCGGCATGGTCGATTGCCCGATGCCCCGCGCGCTGAGCAACAGCGAAATTAAGGACGTGATTGAGGACTTCCGCCAAGGCGCCGCAAACGCCATCGCTGCAGGTTTTGACGGTGTAGAAATCCACGGTGCCAACGGGTATCTGATCGACGAGTTTCTGCGGACATCGTCGAACCACCGCACGGACGAATACGGCGGATCCCAGGAAAACCGCATTCGCTTTCTGCAAGAAGTGACACAGGCCGTCGCCAATGAAGTAGGGCCAGAACGCACAGGTATCCGCCTGTCACCCTACATCACACAACGCAACATGGCTGATGATGAAATCATCGAAGTGATTCTGAAAGCGGCACAAGAATTGGAGAAGATCGGGATCGTTTATATCCACTTGTCCGAGGCCGATTGGGACGATGCGCCCAAAGTACCAGAGCAATTCCGCCACGATCTGCGGGCGGCTTACAGTGGGAAAATCATTGTTGCCGGCAAATATGATAAGGCGCGTGGCGAACAAATAACGTCTGCTGGCTTAGCCGATCTGGTAGCTTATGGCCGTCCGTTTCTCGCCAACCCCGACTTGGCAAACCGCTATGCTAATGATCTGCCCCTTGCAGATTTTGATGGCGCTACACTCTTTGGTGGAACGGAAGTGGGCTACACGGATTACCTTGCTTATTCTGACAAGGTTTCGGCCTGAAACGCCTGAATTAGCTTGGCCGTTTCCCAAGCCACTACCCCTGTCGTGCAAAGTATTGCGGCAGGGGTGATCCGCCTAACGCACACGCCTCAAGGCAAAAATCGGGTTCATTTAACTTGAAATTACTGATGAAATCGACAAGAGGCGATTTGAATTCGGCAGAAGGTGCCGTTAATTACGTAGAGAATTTTCAGCCAAGTTCGAGGCCGCGTCTCGGTGATAACCACGGACTTTACAGAAAAACAGGACGCTAAGACAGGCGTGAGCAATCCGGCCCGCTGTTAGGCCAAGGTCAAACTGTCTGATCCCATGTCGCAAATGCGTTTGAAAGATACTCCATCAATGCACGTACCCGACGGGGCTGAACGGCTCCAGCGGGATACGTCATTTGCAACGAATTGGGTTGTGGTGCAAAATCTTCAAGAAGCGAAACCAACCGTCCCGCCTTTAAATCGGCATGTACATCCCATTCCGACTTTAACGCGAGACCGCGCCCTTCCACACACCAGCGCCTCACCAGTTCACCATCATTGGCCACCCGGTTTCCTTGAACACGATAGGTTTGCTGCTGCCCATCAACCGAAAATGACCAATCGTGGAACAATTGGGTGCCAAATCTAATAACAATACAATTGTGCTGTACCAGGTCTTTGGGGTGCTGCGGAACGCCGTTTATCTCCAGATATTCGGGGGAGGCACACAGCAGACGGTGATTGTCGTGCAGCTTCTTTGACTTCATTGAGCTGTCAGTCAACTTGCCATATCGCAAGGCTAGATCAATGCCTTGGCCGACAAGATCCACTATGCCATCTGACAATGTCAGATCAACGCTGACCTCGCGGTGCTCGTCCATGAACGCATCAAGGATCGGTACAATTCGATTGTGGCCCAGATCAATTGGCGTGCTCAATCGGATGGCACCAGAGATTTTCTCGACACCTAGCTTGATGCGGGCCTCGGTTTCTTCGGCTTCTGCCAGAATGCGGCGCGCTCCAGTCACAAGCTCGCGCCCCTCGTCGGTAAGCGTGATGGATCGCGTGGTGCGCGTCAATAAACGCGCGCCGTAATGCTCCTCCAAGGCAGCCAGCCGATCCGTTACCGTAGCTGGTGCCAACCCCATTTCCCGGCCCGCTACCGCAAGGCCGCCCTTCTCAACGATACGCAGAAATAGTGCGAGATTCTTAAGCAGCATTTGACGCCTCAACCATTCGGTATTTTCGAATTATACTTCCGTTATTTTCCCAATTAAACGGAGTTAACACAAGTGATACTTCGAGAGGAGCGAAAGGAAACCAACATGCACCTCGATCATATCACCATCCGTACACGTGACCTGCCGGGCACAAAGGCATTTCTACTCAATGTGTTTGACGACCTTGAAGAGCGGAAACGCCCCAAGCCCATCCGGCGCATTCCCGGTCATTGGCTCTATGCCAACGACCAACCCATCATCCATTTGATTGGCGCGCGGGGTCACGGAATTGATAGCGCCGCCGAAGCGTTTGATCATATTGGAATTCACCTCGATGGCTATGATCAATTCCGCACCAAGATCGAATGTTTAGGCATCCGGTATTCAACCATGGACCTGCCCGAACTCGACGAACGCCGGTTATTTTTCCGCACCCCATCCGGCCCGTTGATCGAAGCCGTTTTTCACGAACCCACACCAATTTCTCAGGAGACACTCCAATGACCTTTACATCCGACACCAAATCCATCGTCATCGGCGGCACATCCGGCATTGGCAAAGCCGTCGCCGCCGCCCTGCAATCGCGTGGCGGATCAGTCGCAGTCGCCAGCCGCTCAACCGGTCTGGATGTCGCTGATGAAACCGCGATCATCGCCTACTTTGACGCCTACGGCCCCGTAGATCACGTGATCTTCACCGCTGGATCAGCGGCCCCTGGTGGCGCTGTCACAGACGTCGCAAGTGAAGACGCCAAACGCGCTTTCGATACGAAATTCTGGGGCTCCGTCGCGGTCGCCAAAGCGGCGGCCAAGCACATCCGCCGAGGCGGAACAATCACGCTAACTTCCGGCTTTCTCGCACGACGCACTGTGCCGGGCACCTACGTCAAAACCGCAATGAACGCAGCCCTTGAAGCGACGGCAAAAATCCTCGCCAAAGAGCTGGCGCCAATTCGCGTCAACGTGGTCAGCCCCGGTTTGACCGACACCGAAGCCTATGCAGGAATGGACACCGCCGCGCGCACCGCCATGTTGCAGCAGACCGCGGCGTCACTCCCCGCTGGAAAAACTGGCACGCCAGACGATCTGGCATTGGGCTACCTGTTTGCAATCGAAAACCCCTTTGTCACCGGTGCCGTTATCGACATCGACGGCGGCGCATTAATCAACTGAATTTGTTCCAAGAAAGGAACGCATCATGTCACTAAAATCGAGAATGCCGTTACAGGTCTGGATCTTGACCTTGGCCGCATTCGCAATCGGCACCGCAGAATTTGTGATTGCCGGTATTCTCACCCAAGTATCCGAAACCTTAAATATTTCCGAAGGTCAGGCAGGCCACCTGATTACCGGCTATGCGTTGGCCATTGTTATCGGCGGTCCGATCCTGACACTCTGGCTCGCGCGCTATGACAAACGCAAAGTGTTGATCGGCCTGATGCTCTTGTTTGTGGTATCCAACCTGATCACCGCCGCCTCGACAGATTATACAACATTGATGTTTAGCCGCGTCATGGCGGGTCTGACACAAGGGCCATTCTACGGGATCGGCGCAGTCGTCGCGACACGGTTGGTCTCTGACAAAATGGCGGGACAAGCCGTCGGCCAGATGTTTGCGGGTCTTACACTTGCCAACGTCCTAGGCGTCCCCGGTGGGGCATGGATCGGCAACGCATTTGGCTGGAATGTCACTTTTGTCGTGGTTGCAGCCCTCGGTGCCTTGGCCGCTATCGCAATTACCTTCGCAATCCCGCGTCAAGAGGCCGAAGTACCAAAATCCGTCCGTAACCAAATCGGCGCATTCAAGAACCCGCAATTGCTTGCCAGTCTTGCAATCACAACATTGGGCTGGGTCGGATTTATGACCTTCTACGGCTACATCGCCCCAATCGCAGAAGAGGTTGCAGGCTTTAGCCGGTCGTCCCTGACTTGGATCTTGGTTATAGTCGGCTTGGGTTTGGTAATCGGGAACACCATCGGTGGCAAAACCGCTGACCGGAACCTGTCCGCGTCCCTGATCGGCTGGCCTGCTGCAATGATCGTCTCGCTTGTTGTTGTCGGATTGGTCGCCTCGCAACCTTACCTGTTTGTTGCCGCTGCCTTTGTCTTCGGCATCGTATCCTTTGCCAACGTGCCACCAATGCAGATGCGCGTCATGAAACACGGTGGTGAAGCCCCCGAGCTTGCGGCAACAGCCAACATCTCGGCCTTCAACATCGCCAACGCTTTGGGCGGGATCATCGGTGGGATCGTGGTCGATAGCACATGGGGGCCAAGCTATATTCCCTTCGCCGCGATCATCGTCCCTGCGGTTGGGTTGTTGTTCATCATCTGGCAAGAACGCAAAAACCCTTCAAAGCAGCCACAAACTGCCGCGTAAGTGAAGCGACAATTGGATCGGCCCAAGTCATTGGGCCGATCCACATATTTTTCCACAAAAGGAGCCGCGACATGTCCCGCGCATTTCATCTGACAACATTGGCCGCGACCCTTATCGGGATCGGGCTTGCCGCCCAAACCGCCTATGCGATCTTCACATTGCCCATTCCGCTCTGGACCGCGATTTCAGTCGCCGAGTTCTTTGTCATACTCGCTATCGGTATCATCGCAATTTGGCGGAACCCATCAGACATCTTTGCACCAACCCTTGCGCTGTTGGGAACGCTCGTCATCGGGCGTTTGCTTTCGACACTACGGCTCGAGGGCGTTTCACTTGCATCCCTCGATCCGCTACTTGTTGCAGAAACTGGGCCGGGCATTCCGGCGATTGCATATACAAGTGTCGCGCTTTTTATTGTTCTCGCGTTTCACATGTTGTAAATCGCACGTCGCGATGTCGCCACGAACAGCCGCGCGTCCACAGCCGACTGGGCGCAGACGTTTCTGCGCATCTATGTCGGGATGATGTTCATCGCGCACTGCGCGGAGCATCTGTTCGCAGGGCCAATCCCCTTTAGCGTGTTCACAGGTTACTTTGCCAGCATCAACCAGCCCTTCCCTACCGCAATGGTGGTCCTTGCTGGCCTGATCGAAATGGCCGTGACAATCGGGCTGGCATCCGGGTTCATGACACGTATCGCGGCGCTGGGGGCCGTTGCCTATCTATTCGTCTCGGTCGGTCTGGGGGGTCACTTTGGAGTTGGCTACGTTTGGGTGCTAACAACAGGCGGTTGGGAATTTCCAGCGCTGTGGATGTTTGCCGTCTCCATCTTTGCGTTTATTGGTGGGGGGCCAGTTTCGGTCGATACATGGCTCAAAAACAAGTTCCCAGAAATGCCCAAGCACTCCTTCGATTAAAAACTCAGGGCGCCGGATGATACTCTGGCGCCCGTTTACTCTAGCGCTTCATGCAGCTTCTGCTCGATAAATTCTGTGAAAGCCCGCACCCGCGCCGACACCAAACGGCCCGGCGGACGGACCGCCCAGATGCTCCACTCCGGCTCAACTGCGTAATCGGGCAAGACCGGAACAAGCGATCCATCGGTCAAATAGTTCAAAACATCCCACTTTGATTTCAACGCAACACCGACACCAGCCAACGCCGCCTCGGTCAATGCTTCGCCGTAACTGGTGGTAAAAATGCCCTGCGTGCGAGTCTCTACGGTCGTGCCATCCGTGGCACGCAGACCCCAAACTCTATTTTCATTCAGAACAATACAATTGTGATCCGCAAGATCGGCAGGAGACGACGGCGTGCCATTCAGCTTTATATAGGTGGGCGCTGCCACCAGAATACGCGGATTGTCAGCGATTTTACGCGCCATCAATGTGGACGGCACGAGCGATCCAATACGCAGCGCCAGATCAAAACCGTGCTGAACAATGTCAAACGTGGTATCCCTTAGCTCAAGATTGATCGACACCTCCGGATGCGCGCGCAAGAATTCACCAATATGGGGTGCAACATATCTTCGGCCAAAAGAGGCTGACACCACCACCCGCAATTGGCCGCGCAAGCGGCGTGTCAGCGCCCTGCATGCTGGTCAACGCATCATCAACATCGGCCAAAATCTTCTTTGCATGGGCCAGAAGCAACTCACCATCGGCAGACAAAGAAGCCGAGCGCGTGGTCCTGTTCAGCAACTTACATCCGATTTGGGTTTCAAGGGGTTGGATGCGCTGCGATGCCGTCGTTGCAGAGAATCCAAACTCCAACCCTGCACGCACAATCGCACCAGCAGCAGCCACACGGACGTAAAATTCCAAGGTTTTCAGGTCAAACTCATTATCCCGTTTTGCCAAATAGAGATTGTATTTCAAGATCAATTATCCCGATCAAGCAAGTGCGTTAGGTGTTGTTTCACAAACACGCCACCACAAACGGCGACAGACTTTAACAACAAGAAAGCGGGATCAATGATCCAATATCACGCCAGACCAAATCGCTCAGGGCAAACGCCAAGCCCACATCGAACGCTCAATCGCGATGGTTCAATTGGGTCAATTCATCCACACGGCATTTGCAACGGGTGCCTCCAAAATTACCCGACGCATCCGCATATGGGCAACTCCAATGCAGCACATTCAAAACTGATTAAACCGCGAACATAGTCGCGGTCGCCACAAAATATACCCAAAGGAAACGCCATGAAACGCTCTGCACTTATCGCGATCACCGCCGCCACAATGATGGCAACCCCGGTTTTTGCCGAAGGATCATTCAACGTCACCAGCCCGAACATCGCCGAGGGCCAGACGATTGCAGCCGATCAATATTGGGACAACTTTGGCTGTTCCGGCGCCAATGCTCGCCCGACACTAAACTGGACAGGCGCCCCCGAAGGCACGAACGGCTACGCGGTTACATTCTACGACCATGATGCGCCAACTGGCAGCGGCTTTTGGCACTGGGTTCTCACCGACATCCCTGCGTCTGCAACCAGCATCGCGTCGGATGCGATCCCAGATCGGGCAATCGAAGGAAACAATGATGCAGGCGTTGCCGGATATAGCGGCCCATGCCCACCGGTTGGCACTGTGCACAATTACACCTTTACGGTCCACGCATTGGAGACCGATGAACTTGGCGCACCCGCAGGCGCAAGTGCTGCACTGACAGGCTTTTTCATCTATCAACATACGCTTGAAACCGCCACGCTGAACATCGTTGCAGGCCCACGTAGCGAATAACAAATGTGCCGTTCGGATACACCGGACGGCTACCACCCAGATTCATATTTCTGCGAAAGGAAAATCCCATGAAAGCCGTAGCACTTACTCATTATCTTCCCGTCGAAGACCCAAAAGCATTCCTTGACGTTGAACTTGATAAACCCACACCAACGGGCCACGATATTCTGGTCAACGTGAAAGCGATTGCAATCAATCCCGTGGACACCAAAGTTCGCGCACCCAAAGACAAGGTCGAAGAAACACCACGCGTTATCGGATACGATGCATCCGGAACCGTCGCCGCAATCGGCCCCGATGTCACAAGCTTCAAAGTGGACGATGACGTCTACTATGCAGGCGACATCACACGTTCGGGCACCAATCAGGAATTCCACCTTGTCGATGCACGCATCGTCGGACGCAAACCAAAAATATTGTCTCACGCTGAAGCAGCCGCCCTGCCGCTGACCACAATCACCGCATACGAGGCCTTCTTTGACCGCCTTGGCATTGACCGCGATGGTGCAGATGCAGGCCAATCCATCCTGATTATCGGCGCAGGTGGTGGTGTCGGCTCGATCGGCATTCAACTTGCAAAGGCCGCGGGCCTAACCGTCATCGCAACCGCATCACGCCCTGAAACAACGGCGTGGGTCAAAGACCTTGGCGCAGATCATGTCGTGAACCACCGCGAAGATATCGTCGCGCAGGTCCGTGCTTTGGGCATGCATAACGTCGATCACATCGCGATTTTCAACGACATGCGCCATTGGGAAACCGCTGTTGAGCTGATCCGCGCACAGGGCGGTATCGTATCGATTGATGACACCGATTTGCCGATGCCAATGGGTGGCGTGAAGATGAAGGCGGCCAGCCTCCACTGGGAATTTATGTTCGCGCGCTCCATGCACCAAACCCCTGACATGATCGAGCAGCACAATCTGCTAAGCTATGTTGCCGACGAGATTGACGCAGGCCGCATTCGGACCACCGTGTCGGAAATCCTGTCGCCCATCAACGCGGCGAACATGCGCGAAGCGCACCGGTTGGTCGAAACGGGTCAGGCCAAAGGCAAGATTGTCATCGAGGGATTTCTATAGCAAACGTGCTTGGCCAGAAAATGGCCAAGCACCACGCCGTACCTTCGCTTGTTCTGTTAGGCATCGGATCGCAGTTTCAAATCGATTTCTTGAACATTTTAAACATCTGTCGGGCACAATCCCGAACTGTGAAACATAAACGGGCATATGGCCCAATTTACGATATCAGGGACAGTACACAGGTTCATCCGATTAGATATATAAAGAACCATAGCCTCACAGCAAACATCAACGACTTTACGTTCCAACTGCAATCATCATTCCACTTATTCAACCATGACGTTTGTAGAGTACACTACATCGTAAAGCGCTCGGAATTGACGATCAGCACACCCCATTTCATGCGATGTAACAAGTGAAGATTCAGCCCTGTGAAAGTTAAGAAAATTATCGCAGTGCCATTTCAGGAAGGCTTTGGGACGGTCGACAATGCCGAAACCCTCGTCTTCACTGACTACCGTTGGAATACGGGCAAAGTTGAACGAAGCTGGCACGTCAACCCTATACGAGTGGATCTCGAAAAGGTGACTATTCGCCCATACTCAATAAAGACACCTGAGAAATAGTCAGTAAGAAAACCAGTCCGAATGACCCATGTTGCCCTCGTAATCGCCATATTCGACCATGATATCGCGTGCGTAAAAATCTCCATAGCTCCCCCCAACCGGCAACAATATGGTCAGGCCACTCTCAGAGACAAATGAACTGGGCCAGCGGGTATGCGATCCATAAACCCGCGCGATGTATCGGCAAGTTCTGTTCTCACGGTCGCAAGATCGAATGCTCCAATCCCACTGTCTTGGATCATCGCGCGGTGTGTAAGACCTACCCGTAAACCAAATCACATGGGTTCGGTTGAGCCATTCATACTCGGGCAGCGCGGTATCAACTTCACCCTCTCCACCAGGGCCGCCCAACTCAACTGGAACTGCGGCAAAGGTGCAAATGCCAAAAGGTGGCCGGCTGGGCCACGGCGTTATGCGCCGGATCATGGTTCTATAGGCACGCGCACAAACGGCATTTGGTGGAAAGCCACCTGCCATACAAAGCATAATGGCACAGTCGACATCGTAGGCCTGCGCTTTTTGTGGTGCGCCAAACGTCGCCAAAAAACCAAGGATTATTGCTGATAGATACTGCCGCATTGTTCTCTCCTGAGTTGTAATGGTGCCATGTTTTATCATTTTGTCATTTTCTGCAATATATGATATTGACTCAATGTGTCTTTCCGCTTGTACTGGGGCGGACTAGAAGGGCTCTCAAGGGGAGAGTCCAAATGCCGATAGCGCGCAATCAAATCTTGATCACACTTGATGGGGTCAAAGACCTTCGAAAGAAGGGCGTTGCGTTCCACTGCCGGTATGAACTCGTGGGGTTCACTGACGATGGCAAGCCGCGCTACCAGTGCATCTATCTGCGCAAAGGTGAACCTGAGGCGATTCTTGTGTCTACACGGATCACACCGCTTGGACCTGAAGCGCGATATTTCAACATCTGGCCAGGGCTTTTCAGGCATCACCTCGAGTTTGGCGACGGGCGCGATCTGCGTTTTGGTGCTGACTACAGTATTGCCTTTGAGGGCGACAGCTGACGTCTTAGCGTTTCGCGCTGACGGATCAGCCACGACGTCTGGCTGGACGTTTCATGGAACACGGCCGAACTGGGCCAGTGCCGATGACGCTATCGAAGTCCCTGCTTCAGAAGTGGCACGTCTTGCGCCGCCCGTTGGAGCCACAACCCAAGTTCTAGCACTCATTGGTCAGACGGCCATCCGCCACCAAGACAACAGAGCAATAGCAAGAGCGGGCCTTTCGACACGAGATTGGCACGTCCTGTTTCAGGCCATGATCGAGGCGGAGAGCACCTACAATCCCACCGCAATCAGTCCAAAAGGTGCATTCGGCTTAGGGCAGTTGATGCCAGCAACCGCGCAGGACCTTGGTGTTGATCCGCGTAACATCTCCCAAAATCTCGATGGTGCTGCGCGTTATTTGTTGGCGCAGCTTGCAGAATTTCGCAGCGTTGATCTCGCTTTGGCTGCCTACAACGCAGGCCCGCACCGTGTCGTGCAATATGCAGGCGTCCCGCCATTTGCAGAAACGCGAGGCTACATCGCGCGTATCCACGACATTCGCGAGCGGCTCTCGGGTGGAGCGTCGCCAGAGCCATCAATTCGCGTCGCCAGTACGGCACCCACACGTGCACCCGTCATTATCGACCTGAACTGATCAAGGACATTTTCATGCCAAGACACCACTCACGAAACTTGCCACTGATAACCGCAACCCTGGCGCTTGTTGCTTCTCCTGCCTTCGCGCAAGACTTGTCGCCCATCGTTACAATGCTTGAATCTGTTGAGGCGGCCATGACGGGCCCGATTGGCGTTGCAGTGTCTACGCTCGCGGTCATCGGCACCGGCTTTATGTGTATGATGGGGCGGCTGAACTGGGGATGGTTCGCTTCAGTTATCATTGGCATCGTGCTGATCTTCTCGGCGGGCACCATCGTAGATGGGTTCACCTAATGAGCTGGAGAGCACTGCCCCTTTCCCACAAGCCGGAATCCTGCGGTCAGCTCGAACGCGTTGTGCTTCGCAAACGCTGCCTCGAGTTGCCCTCCGGACGCCCATTTTTTTCTGAGCGGGAAAGGTACTAGATGGCGGAACGATCCCCCCTTTTCCTCGGCCTCGCCCGACCACCCAAATACCTAGGTCTCCCTGTGGGATATTTGGTGATGTTGGCCATGGGGGTCGTTCTGCCGTTTATCTGGACTAAATCCCTGATCTTTTTCCTGATCGGGATCATCGCCTATCCCATTCTTTGGTTTGTTGCGGACAAAGAACCTCATTTCTTTGAGGTACTGCGCATCTCATTCGGCACTGTTCGTTCCACCAAAAACCGCGCGCATCATGGGGGTGACAGCTTTGGCGCTTGATAGTGGAACTCTGAGCGGCATCGGCCCCGCGGTGCATGAAGCTGGCGGAACAGAATTTGCCCGTGAAAGCTACCTTGCGGAGCACCTGCCCTATTTTGCTTTAGCAACGGACGATGTGATGGTTCTGCGCGAGGGAGATCTGCTCGCAACACTGCGCCTTGATGGCCTCAACCCCATGACCACCGAGGATGATCGCCTTGATGCGCTCAAGCGCGCGGTTGCAGCGATCGTGGCCCAAACCGGGAACGCGTTCGGTTTCTACATCCACCGCGTCTCTGTTCCGCAAGACTTGAACCTTAAGCCCGTTGAAGGCGATACCTTCGCGTCCCATGTTGATGCCCGATGGGCTGCTCATATCAAAGGCCTGCGACCTTCCAAGAGGCAGATGTATCTGAGTGTCATTCGCCGCCCCAATCTCGCGGCCCGCATTCCGTTCCTGCGCGCACTCGCCCGCAAAGCATGGATCAAAGACCGCGCGGCCCGTGTCCAAGAACTCAATGAAGTCATGGGCTTCTTCGCGGTGGCGCTGTCTTCGGCAAACCCTGTCCGTTTAACAAAGACAGGCGGTGAATGGTTGGGCTATCTGAACACCCTAAACGCGGGAAGCTTTTCACCTATTGCATTTGGTCAAAGCCCCCTGCCCCTTTCCCATACCATCAGTGATTGCCGCGCAACATTTGATGGCGATGTGGTCACCGCTACATGCGCGACGACGGGTGCCGTCAAATATGGGGCACTTTTCAGCATTAAGACCTATCCCGCGCTGACCGACGTGACCTTGCTCGATGCGTTAGACCTGCCGCTCGATATCGTGTTGACCAATTCTTTCAGCCCGATCCCGAACAACATCATGGCCGAGCGCATCCAACGGATCATCAGACAGATGCATGCATCCGATGATGCTGCTGTATCTCTGCGCGACCAGCTGGCCTTGGCGGCAGACGATCAAGAAGCCGGGCGCATCGCTTTTGGTGACCATCACCTTTCCATCGCGGTCTATGCGCCTGACCGCGACACGCTTGAACGCGCTGCGGCGCAGATCAAACGTGTTGGACAAGAAATCATGGCTGTGATCGTGCGCGAGAATATGGCCCTCAAAGCCACCTATTTTGCACAGAGCCCGGGTAACTTTGGTTACCGCGCCCGCAAGACGCCGATCTCCTCAACCAACTTTGCTGACTTCGCAGCACTACACGGCAGCGTCGAAGGGCGGAGCAACGACGAAAGCCCATGGGGCCAGAGCATTGCGGTCCTGCCAACGGTCGGTACATCAGGCTATCGCTTCAACTTCCACGAAGCGGGGGCTGCAGGCAAAGAACCGACAGTGGGTCACACACTGGTTTTGGGCCGCACAGGAACAGGCAAAACACTGACCACAGCCTTTCTCACCGCCCAAGCGCAACGTGTCGGAGCAAGGCTATTCTTCTTTGACAAAGATCGCGGCTTGGAAATGGCAGTCCGAGCTTTGGGTGGTCGCTACAATGAAATCCGCGCAGGCGTGCCCACAGGCCTTAACCCGCTCGCCTCTGAAACCGATGAACGTGGCCGCGCGTGGCTTTCTGATTGGTTGGCAACTTTGCTCACCCGCAGTGGCGCCTTATCAGGCGAACAGTCGCGCCATATCCAGGGTGCGGTAACACAGAATGCAGATGCAGGTGCTGCCCTACAGCGGTTTGCCAGCTTTGAGACCTTGTTCCAGTCCCTGGATGACGATGGTGAACTGCAATCCCGCGTCGCCGAATGGGCACCGGGCGGGCGATTTGGCTGGGTGTTTGACGAACCTGACCGTGGGCAGAGCCTCGATCTTTCAGGCGATATCGTCGGGTTTGATATGACTGAAATTCTCGACATGACAACCGAGCGCATGGCGGTACTCTCCTACATTTTCCGCCAAATCGAACGCGTTGTTGAGGACCGCCGCCCCACGATCATCGTCTTAGACGAGGCATGGAAGCTGCTTGATGATCCTTATTTCGGCGCACGTTTGGAAAACTGGCTCGTGACCCTGCGCAAAATGAACTGCGTCGTGATCATGATGACGCAGTATCCCAGCCAGTTGCGCGACAGCCGCGTTGGCAAAACCATTGTTGAAACTGTCCCAACGCAGATCCTGTTCCCCAACGACCGCGCCACAATTGCCGATTATGACTTCCTGCGGGTGAACGCCAAGGAAGCCGCTTTGCTCGTCCAACCCACCATTGGCCAACGCATCGCGTTGGTGCGCTCCGCAGGCGACAGCGTCTTTGTTGATGCTGATCTCTCTGCTCTTGGCGACTTACTGCCGATCCTTGGCGGCGGTGCCACTGGTGAGGCCCGCGTACCAGCTGACTGGCGCACAAACCCTGATTTTTGGAGACCTCAATGAGACTTTCCCCACTTCTCTTCATCGTAGCTGCGGTGCCGCTGCTATCAGCATGCGAGCAATACACCGAGAAAACGTCGCCCTGCCTCGGTCGCAATGGCGAGCCTCTGGTGACACGCGCAGCGGTATCATTCGCGGCGACAGCAATCGTTTCAGACCAGAGCGACAAAGACTGTACTTTCGAAGCCCTGCCGCGCCCAGAATGAGCCGCCCTGCAATCATAACTGCCGGGCTTTGCCTCTGCCTACATGCAACAACAACCTTCGCCCAAGGTGTGCCTACGCAAGACAATGCCGCGATCGGGCAAACCATCGCGCGCGTGACCGCATTGGTTCAGGATTTGGGAACTCAAGGTGACAAAGACACTGAACGCACCTCCATAGCAGACGTCCAAGCGGATCAGCTGCGCACGCTTGAAGCTATTTCTGCCGCCATGACCGGTCCGGGTTTTGATATCAGCGCCCTTGAAGGCAACGCGGATTTTGGTGTCGCCTCGGTCTATCCCAACACCGATACAAGCCCGATGAACAGCCGTCTCTTTGGCGAGGTGCGTGAAACAGTTGAGATGATGATTGTGCGGGTTGCAGGCGAATATGCCAGTGCGCCGGGCGTTGCACGGGCTGGTCTGTCGGCCACGCAATGGCGCTGCTTGTTTCAGGCACTGATCAAGCAAGAAAGCCGGTTTAACATTACGGCTGAAAGTCATGTTGGTGCTTACGGCCTGACCCAGCTCATGCCCGGCACGGCGTCGGACATGGGCGTAGATCCTTATGATCCGATGGATAATCTGCGTGGCGGTGCGCGCTACATCACGACCCAGCTGAACCGCTTTGGCAATATCCCGCATGCCCTCGCCGCTTATAACGCAGGTCCCGGCCGCGTGATCGAGTATGGCGGCGTGCCGCCTTTCACTGAGACCCAAGGCTACGTGCGCAATATCTCCAAGTTTTACAACGAATACCTAGCCGTTGTCGGCGGGGCAGACGCACTTGGCACGCTGTCGTCCCCAGACTTCGCCCTCGCGGAATACGCCAACGTCTCGGATGCAGGCGTCTACTATGCGGCAAGCAGCCATGCCACGACGATGCAGGTTATCAACCGCCTGCGCGCGATCATTCTGCAGATCGATACGCAACCAAATGCCAAAGCCGCGTGGGAACTCAACACCTACGCCAAAGCCGAAATCGCTCGCATTTTAAATCTGCGCGTCAGGCTGATGGCAGCCAACCAACAGCGCGAAGCGGCCCATGCCCAACATCTGGTCGCGGACCGCCTATCCGAGCGTGAATTCATGCGAATGGGAGTGCCAAATTGAAACAGCTTCTTCTTTCGGTCGCGGCGATAACCGCCCTTGGCCTTTCGACGCCAGCGCGCGCACAAGGCGTGCCGACGTTTGACGGCTCACAACTTGGCCAGCTGGTCGCGCAACTTGAGCACATGGCCGAAGACCTGAATGTGCAGCTGCAACAGCTGGCCACCATGCGGCTGGAACTTGAGACGCAGCTTTCCCAGCTTCTTAACTTGGACGCCCAGTTGGCATCTCTTATCGAAGGCAGCGGGCTGAGCGGTCTCTTTGCATCGGTTGAGGAATTCCGCGCCTTGCGGGGCAAACTTGTTGGCCCACTAAATACAGCGCGCTCACTGGCGAGCGGAGATTTCCTGAGTGGCTTTAGTCCCGGCGCGGAACTGGAAGCTTCAGTAGAACGTGTGCTGTCTGGCAGTGGGTTTACACCTGAGACCTTGAGCACCCTCTCGTCATCGCCACAACCAGCTGACAACCGTATCGCGACATCCGCAGGCGCCAGCGCCATGTTGTCAGTGGCTGCCCAAGAAAGCCATGCTGAGGCAGGTCAAAGTCTAGAACGGCTCGAGACGATGGTTGGCCTCATCGACGATCAGGACGGATTGAAAGCGGCCGTTGATTTGAACACGCGGGTCACTGTCGAACTTGGGATCATCCTGACCCAAATTTGGCGCTTGGAAGCGGCCCAAGGTGTCAGCGCTGGACAGCTTGGTGTGGTCGACGCGGCGACATTGGCTGACGAGCGGCGATTCAGGTCTATGGCGGTAGACCCATGATGATGAAAGCCCCAAATGGGCTCTGTTCGGCCGTTGCAGCACTTGCCCTTTTGCTGCCGATGTCTGCTCTAGCTGAAACACCAAGTTCAACATCCGGTGGGCCAAAGCCATTCCATTCAATGGCCATTACCCCTGATGCTGGGGAGGCCTGCCGCGTTCCGCGCCCACCTGCAGATCTCGCGGAGACGGCTTACCAACGAAACGGATATCGCGCGATATTGCGCATCCTTGTCGCCGAGCGGCATCTTGAAGCCGAGACCTGTGATTGCCTCCTAGGCGAATTCACATGGGACATGGCACTCGCGGAACTGCCGCGCTTTCAAACGTCCGACAATCCGCGCCTGCCGTTCAAAGTCCTCGACCTCTATGCCATGGCCGATGCGCTTGAGGCCAAGCACGCCGAGGGTTGTTCAGAATAGATGGGGATTATCAGCGATATCCTCGATCAGGTCGATGCAGCTGTCGACAGCGTCGCACAAGATGGTTTCATTTCGTCGGCTGCGGCAGTGGGCAATGTCATCACAGCAGGTGCAGTCCTGTTGCTCGTCTTGCTGGGCATCAATGTTGTAATGCAACTCAGGCCCATGACATTTGGCAGCGCATTTGCGTTTGGGATCAAAATCTCGCTGGTCGCCATCTTTGCCCAGAGTTGGGATAATTTCAGCGTCATATACGGCATCGTAACACAAGTGCCAGACTCCGTCGGCGCATCCATTCTCGCTCTCACAGGATCTGGCGACGAGGCTGGCGTCTATGAGAGCCTCGACAATATGGTGGCCCGTATCACGGCCTACGGCGACACGATCGGCGACCAAGCGGGTTGGGTCTTTGGCGCAGTGCTCGGCGCAATCTTCTTTGTTCTCTCAGCACTTTTCGCGGCGGTCACTGCTGGCATCATCGCATTCGCCAAGATCGTCTTTGCGCTGATGATCGTGATCGCCCCTTTTATGATCATCACATCGCTTTTCAAACCAACCCAATCTCTCTTTGAGGCCTGGAGCCGTGCAACCATCGGCTATGCTCTGATGCCCGTCGCCGCTGCGGGTGCTGCTGGCATTATCGTTGCGATCGCAGAAGCCATTGGCGATGCGTCCGCCGATCCCGTCGATGTCGAAACCGTCAGTCTCATCTTGCCATTCTTGGTCATTCTGCTGCTCAGCGCCGGATTATGGCATCCGTCCCTTACATCGCTTCCAACCTAACCGGCGTGATGGGCATCGCCTCCAACGCTGTTGGACTGACGGGGCTGGCGCGTCGCGGCATCGTCAACACAAGCGTTTACGGCACGGGCAGTGCCACGCGCCTCGCAACAGGCAAATCACCGCAAGAGCTCCAGCAAGCCGTGAACAGCGGTGTTGTCAAAACCGGCGAAGCGATCCGCAGAACACCAGCCTCAGCCCTGAACACCGTCAAATCCTTCCGCGCCTCATGATGAAAGACCAACACCAAAAATGAAGAGCACAACGAGCCAAGATCAAAGTGACGCTTTTGCAGTGGATTTTATCTACGGCCCGCGAAGACGCGAACGCTTTGCGTATTTTGTGGCCGCCGCTGGCGTTCTGGTCGGGCTGGCAGGAATTGTCGCGGGTGCAAGCTTGTTCCCATTGAAGTCGATTGAAACCTTTGTTGTCGTCGTGGACAAAGAAACTGGCCAAATGGACCGCGTCGCAGCTGTCCAAGCGCTGTCGTTGTCCGAGAGTGACGCCATCATTCAAGCCAACCTTGTGGCCTATGTGGATGATCGTGAAACCTATGATTTGACCGATGGCGAACAACGGATCAATTCGGTGCTCGAGCGCTCAGATGGGGATGCCGCACGCACCCTGCGTGATCTTTGGACCTCGTCCAACGAAGACTACCCTATCGCTGTTTATGGCCGCGATGCCGTCATCGAAGTGGTAATCAAATCTGTAAACCAAATTGAACCCGGCGTCGCCCAAATCCGCTTTACCCGCACCCTGCGCCGCACGCGCGACACCCGCACCGTGACGCGCAGCTATGTCGCCACTGCTGGTTATGCCTTTGAACCTGAAACCCGCCAGCGCCTGCAAGACGTCTGGGCCAACCCCTTGGGCTTCGTGGTCACCTCATACCGCGTCGACGCTGAGACTTTGGAGAACTGATCCCTTGAATATCGCTGCCCGTTTGATCTGCGCTGCCGCATTGCTATCGGCGTCCCCCGCCCTGTCCGAGGCCGTTCCGCGAAGCGGGTCGCTCGACAACCGCGTGCGCACCGCGACTTATGTTGAGAACCAAGTCTTTGTGATTGAGACTGACCTGCGTCATTCAACGACCATCCACTTTGGGCAGGGCGAACGGTTTGACGCCGTCATTGTTGGCGACACCGAGAGTTTCCAAGTCGATCCGATCCCTGAGCTTGGAAACGTGCTGACCATCAAACCGCACGTGCAAGGTGCCTCAACCAACATGACGGTAATCACCAACCGGAGGACATATTCCTTCCATCTCCGGGAAGGGGCCATTCCGGGTCGCTCAGGCATGTTTTTCGAGGTGCGGTTTCGTTATCCCGAAGACGAGCGTCGGGTGGCAGCGGCCAATACCCAACCCAAGGGCTTTGAAGCACCGCGCAATTACAGCTATCGCGTTGCTGGCGAAGGCGATTTCCGCCCAACCCATATCTATGACGACGGGCGGTACACTTACTTCGCCTTCCCCGAAAACGGACGCCAACCCGCGGTGTTCAAGGCAGACGATCAAGGCCGCGAACGCACCGTGAACTGGACCCAGCAAGGCAACACTGTCCGGGTGCTTGGCGTGAACCAGTTTTGGACTCTGCGGATTGGCGACGAGGCCATCTGCGCTTTGCGCGATGACAGCGCAATTTATGTGAGCAACTGATCATGGCAGATGAGAACACACCCGACCTGCAATACCGCCTCAGCACGTTCAGCCAGAAGGGCAAAGTCA
Organism: Sulfitobacter sp.; assembly: GCF_036960155.1. GTDB lineage: Bacteria > Pseudomonadota > Alphaproteobacteria > Rhodobacterales > Rhodobacteraceae > Sulfitobacter. The sequence continues at coordinate 74,249 of NZ_JBALWB010000013.1, forward strand.
AACGCCGTAGCGGCAACATCGGTGTCGGGGCATTGGCGATCGCTCTTGCCCTTGGCGGCGGTGGTGCTGCCTACTTTCTGGCAGCAAATCTGCAAGACGGCACCGAAGGCTTAGAAACCTCTGATGTTGAGACCTTTCAAGACCAACGCACCGGAAATGGCGGGAGGCTAGAATTCCCGCCGGATGAAGCGGAACAGCGGGTTAATGATGCGCTGATCGCGGTTGAAGAGGCACTCGATGTGCCAGCCCCTGCCCCAGCGGCAGAACCCAGTGCCGCAGTCTTAGAAGAAATCGCAAAGCTGAGGGAAGCGCTTGCTGCGAGCCAGTCCGCCCGCAACGCCGAAATCCAAGAAGCTGTGTCTGATTTACGAGAAGCGTTTCAGGTTCAGACCGACGCGCTTGAAGCATCCATTGCCGCCAAAGACACCGAGTTGCAAAACGCGCAGCGACAGAACGAAGCGCGGCTGTCTGGCCTCCAAGCGATGTTGGACGCCGAACGCGCGCAGCGCGAAGGCCTTGAGGCAGAAATGGCGCGCGATGGATTGATTGCAGATCAAAGGTTGCTTGAAGAACGCCGGCGCCAAGAGGAAGAACAACGGCTGCGTGAAGCCGAACGGGTGGCTCAAGAATTACTTACCGCGCAGATTGTCTCGCCATCGGTTGTCTATGCCGACGGTCCACGCGCTGCATCAGCTGGAACGACGAACCCAAATGCAGCCACCGGAGCAGATGGGCCAACCCTTTCTGAAAATGAACAGTATCTCCGGCAAGGCGCAAGGCCACTGGAAATTCAAGAAGCGTCCCAGATGGCCTTCCCAGAGAGAACGCTCTCACAAGGGTCCGTCATCCAAGCCGCCTTGCAGACGGCTATCAACAGCGACTTGCCGGGCTCTGTTGTGGCGGTTGTGTCTGAACCGGTGCCTGCGTTTTCTGGCGATCAGATATTGATCCCGCGCGGCTCCCGTCTTTTTGGCCAATATCGGTCTGGAATTGAGTTGAACCAGAAACGTATCCTGATCCTATGGACCCGCGTGCTGACCCCTGATGGGACGTCGATAGAAATCGCCTCGGTTGGCGGCGACCAGCTTGGGCGCTCTGGGTTAACTGGAATCGTGGACACGAAGTTCGCTGAACGATTTGGCGGCGCGGCGCTCATCTCGCTCATTGGCGCAACTCCCGCTGTCGCCGCAAACAGCACTGACAATGAAACAGCCAGCGAAGTACTTCAGGGGGTTTCCGGAGATCTGGAAGACGCTATGGGGTCTGTGATCGCTGAGCAGGTTTCGATCTCACCCACTATTTATATTGATCAAGGTGCATCCGTGACAGTTCTCGTCGACCGTGATGTGGTGATCTATTGAGCCAACCCCCGCTGCCTGCGTCCTACTTAGAGAGATATCTTGAGTCGTTTCGCGACCTATTACTGCGGGACGACGTCGTTGAAATCGCAATCAATCCTGATGGGAAAGTCTGGATCGAAGCCGCAGGTGACGCAACAATGCGGCATGAAGGTCAAACCGTTGACCGCGCCACGGCATTCAATATGGCACAGACAATCGTCGGTGATGCCAATGCCCGCGTGTCAGAGAAGAACCCTCTGGTGTCTGGCAAAGTTGAATATGCTGGCCGTCCTTTGAGAGTTCAGGTCGCGGTTCCACCCGCCATTGAACAGGGTGCTTCAATCACGATCCGTCTGTTCGCCACGGTGGGCGTGAAGGGGTACAAACCATCATATCTTTTTGGCAAAGCTGTCTCTCTAGACCAACTGAGGGCTGAGAAGATGAAGGCCATTGCCAGCCAAGCTGAAGAAAACCTCGAATCCGCTTTGCAGGCCTTAGTGCAGCAAAGGCTCAATATATTGATCAGTGGTGGCACGTCGACCGGCAAGACCACCTTTGCCCGACATCTCCTTACTCATGTGGCCGATAGCGAACGACTAATCACGATTGAAGATGCATTTGAGCTGTTCCCTATCCAACCCAATACCGTTGCCCTACTGGCAAGTCGCGGCACTGGATCACAGAGAAGCTCTCACGCGCTCCTGCAAGCGTCGCTACGCATGCGTCCAGACCGTATCATCGTCGGGGAGCTGCGCGGAGACGAAGCCTTAACCTACCTCGAAGCGATCAACACCGGACATGGTGGGTCAGTCTCAACGATCCATGCGGAAACAGCTGAGCTCGCAATTGATCGGTTAGCCATAATGGTCTTGCAAGCGGGCACGCCGCTGACCTTCGCTGAGGTGCGGCAGTACATTCAGAAGTCGATCGATGTGATCGTCCAATTGGGACGGAAAGACGGGAAACGTGGGATAACTGAGTTCTTTTTACCCAAATAGCCCTCATCAACTATGGTTATGGTGGACTTTCACCACGGTACGTACCAACTCTCATAATGCGGAAAAATCACCATATCACTGAAAGCGAGAAAAATGGAGCCCGGTCATATTCTTTTTAGTGCAAATGGCGGATTACCGATTAACGGCCCAGACCAAGTACTGAGCTTAGGGCGCGTCAAACCACCCGTGAAAGAGTATTCTTTAACAACAGCTTGATTAGGACGCAACTCTCGATGCGTAGAAGATAGGACCCGTTTGTTTGAAAGTCAGTTGTGGGGCTTGATCTTTAGCTCATCTGGACTTATATATCTCAGTATATATACATTGAGGTGTATACCGTGACAAAGAAACGCGTAGTAAAAACAGCGCCTGGCTTCGAGAACGAGATTCTGAGCAGCATTCGACCGCTGTCGTTAGATGCGAAGCAAAACGCTTCTGTGGCTTACGACACATTGTGGCTGATTGATCCTCCAATCAAAAGCCGATGTGGACTGTTGGATTCCCGATATGAGGTGTTCGCACTTGAAATCGAGGGAAGCCCCAATATCCTGTTTGTCGTTTCCATCGACAGATCGGACACAGACACTACGACCATCTTGCTTCACGGCATTTTGTCCGCTTTGAACATCATCGACGCATCTGGGCAGCTTGCAGCGCGACATCTCAGTTCCACCCATCGACCCTGGGAGACCTAACATGACGGACCTTACAAAAGCACTCGCTGCGCAAGACCCCGAATTTGCCAATGCTATGGAAGAGAACAAGCGAAAGCGGAAGCTGGCTGTGACTCTTCGGTCGTTGCGCCATGCCGCGAATCTCACACAAACGGAAGCCGCGAAATTATCGGGGTTAAAACAATCTCATATCTCCAAATTGGAGGCCGCCACCGGCGCGATGCCGACACTCGAAACCCTGTTAAAGTACGCGGCAGCATGTAATGCTGAGTTGAGCTTGGATTTCAACCTCACCCAAGAGGACGAATACTCAACCGTATTGGATGTATCGCATGCAATATCCACGGCATCTACAGCAGAGGTAGAGCAAGCTCCTGCGTCGACCTTCCGTGTGATAAAGGGCTCACTCGCAGCTACCAAGATGCGGCCAACTCATCTAGCCCGGTTGAGCGACGATCAAATTCACGCAGTTCAACGCGGAGAAAAAGTGAAAATCAGAACAGAGGAAGTGATCGAAACTGTCGTAGACGGCGTTGAGTTTCACGTATCACTAGATTGAAATGACTTGGATTACATTTTTGAACATCGCAACCTTCTTTGGAATCGCCATTTTGGCAGTCCCAACCCTTTCGTTGAACAAACGGAAAAAGAGCCTTCAACAGGCAAACGGAATTTTGGACCGCGCCTTACAACGCACGGCCGATGATCCGTTCAATGAGGTAATATCCGAAGTTCAAGAAGCTCGAGGGACCTTAGCAGGCCAATGGCGGCGAATTGATGAAATCTGCTTGTTTATTGGCTATTTCTTACTCCTAGGTTCATCCTTCGCTCGAATCTATACGTAGAGGCCTTGCGTTGGTGATCTTAGGAGAAGAAATTCACAATCCAAGTAACTAGGATCGCACGGCGTTCGTCTAGCAAGCAAATTTGAGCCTTGTTGTCCGCGTTGATCAGCAGCCGGATGTTACGAACAATCTTCCGCGCGATAACTGGATTTATCTCCTTTTCATCCTGTTTGAGAATAAAGGATGCGATTCGCGCTGTTTCATAACCCTCTTTGTATACGACCACGATCCGTTCGGTGGGCCGACCAGACTCAGAAAAAACATCGATGAGCCAACCCTGATCGGTCGCCAGAGCTTTCAAACCGCGCTTGAAATCTATCGCTTTCTTAGGATGCATTGCCGAGGTCTCCTTAGTCATACAATTCTGACATGAACATCTATCACACATAAGATATTTTTACACAAGTGTATATATTGCCATTTTTGAAAAATGCCGATAGTAGACCATCATGAGTTAAAGGCCGCTGATTTAAGTCAGACATGCGGACAAGCCAAAGAACGAGGTTTATTAAAATGAAGTTGGAATTTTGCTACGCTGTAGAGGAAGAGGACGGGTATGCCGTACTGGAGGTCCCAGCGTTTCCTGAGATCACCATTTCCATAGACGAAATCGATATAGAGCGCGGTCTAGTTCGATCAATCGCAAACGACGGAATCAAGAACGCAATTCAGGCGCGGATAGACTACAATGACGAGATACCATCGTCTGATGGAACCGTTCGTCCAGACGGGTACGAAAAATTGCAGCTTTCGCCGTTGGCTGCATCTAAGGCGCTGCTCTACACACATTTTCGAAAATTGAGTGTGTCCAAAGCAGAGTTTGCAAAAAGGATTGGTGTGGGAGCTACAACGCTTAATCGCATTTTTGATCTTTCACATGAGTCTCGGTTCGATGTCGTTCTCGATGCATTCGAACGGTTGAATCTTGAATTTGACTCATCTGTCTCTGCGGAACCAAGAAAAACTGCCTAGCGTAGGAACTTCCTAAAGTAGATTTTTTTTGTCCCAATCGCGCAAAACGGCCTCGATCTGTTCGACGGCAGTTTCACAGATCCAAGCAGCGTCGCGCTGCGTTTGTCCCCTTTGTTCCAGCGCGCCTGGCGCTCCTGCTCCCGGGCGCGTCATGCGTACCAGCGACTTCATAAGGTTCTTTTGAAGTTTATCAAAAAGGCGGTACTGGTCTGATGCAGCGACGCCTTTGGCCGGATTCATCTCTAACGCCTTAAAGTAGGCCAGTAAGATAAATGCGTTACGCACGGAATGCGCCGCCCATCTCAGCGAGTTCTCATTCCTTGGTAGATCATCCACGAGTTCCACAATTGCTTCAGGAATCAAAGTCCGGTGAAAAACATGTTCGACATAGGATAGGTTGTTGATCAGCGACCCCACACAGAGCTTTCCCCGAGCAGTTGCTGAATAACGAAATTGGATCTTGGGATTCCGGTAGACTTCTGACGTTAAGAAGTCCGTTTTCTGCAGGAAGCGTACCAGCAACCTTAAGTCAGAAACGACGAAGCCGAACTCACGATTGAGCGCCGATTCTAGTTCACGGAAACTAAGTGATCCTTGGCTACATAATTGCACAATGCGTATTTTCTCCAACATGCAGTGTCTGTCGAGATTGGCAATGTGTTCATCATTGGTGTAGTTGAAGATGTTATCAATTTCGCCGTAAAATCGCGCATTTCCGACAACCCGCTTCGTCACACCTATATCCTCCATCATGGGGTCATCGGTGTCTAAGATAAATGCTTGATTTTCGAACCATTCTCCTTTTCTGAATAGCAAAAGCTCAACTACGCGATATGACTTGCGATGTAGAAAGTCGTTACCGCGCGAAGAAGCCAGCGCACCAACAAGTTTAGGCGTGGGTGCAGGGAAATATTCCTCATCGTTGAGGTAACCTAGTTTGAGCATCTCACGGACGCTCCAAAACATAACGCGGGCGACAAAGTAAAAAGTTTCACGGAGGTTACCGTCAAAGAAGTTGTAGATGAGATCGCTTGAAACTGCAGGTCCATGTCCGCGCCATATGGCCAAAACTGTCCTTTGGATAACCCGCATAACATTGAAAACAAAAGCATCTTTCTGATTTTTGTCTAGCTTTGCAACGTCTGGGATTAAGTCCGCAGCACGCGTGATAATGGAAACCATTGCAGCAAGTCCATGAATGCTATCCAAATGAAAGTATTTTTGAAACTCGAGCGGTTCGCCCTTGCTAGCATAGCGAGCTTCCATAGCATCTGCTGTGTTATTACGCATAACAATTATGCTGTCTGTTTTTATGAGCCAGCCTAAATCAAGAAGTTCTGTTGGTGCCGAAAGGAAGCGACGATTTCGAATGATATGATCAACAGCCTCCCACTCCCTACTATCCTTGAAAGCGTCTTCAACGCGCAATGAGTCCAAACCATCAAAAATGGTGACCAGATGAACGTCTTCCTGCCACAAGGCCGCTATCAATAGCTTTCGCTCTGCAGTTGATCTTTTTGCAAGCCACTCGATTAAGTTGGCGTTGCTTAAGGCTGCTTGGGCAAAAGTCTCTTGCACAAGCATTTTTAGATCCCCCTCGTCAGCAAGCCCGAATTGCGGAGCATGCTTCTGCATCGCAACCTCGAGCTTGCCTAGTTCCGCGTCACGAAACTCAACGCTCATGAACTGCCACCGAAGTTCGAAACGGCATCCGTCCACAAGTGTAAAGAAATGGTGCAGAAAGAGATCTCGGGCATGAATAAACGACATGTAGTCTTCAAGCGCCCGCTCCTTCGTTTCCCGTTGGTCACGCCATCGCCGCCAGAACTTTAGGAACTCAAACCGCGAGAAAACGACGTTCTTCCGGTCAATTACCTCAGCATTCTCGGACAATAAGTATTTGAAAATAGTTGATTTTCCGCATCCAGGACCGCCCACGACAGCCCGAGAATGCTTTGGCACCCGCTCATCTAGAATTTCAGGAAGGACGGTTTGAGTAAACCAGTCATTGGCGACACTACGACTAGAATTGATTGGAATGCCGTCAGCATATCTTGTAGATGTTGTTGCAATTATTTCGAAGCGTTCTTCAGTAGACAATCTTTTAACGTTATTCTCGCTGTAAATGAGCGTTTGGTTCCAACGCTCTAGCGTGGTCTTCCCGTATTCCGATTTTTCGGCGGCTCTCCGAATGCCGCGAAATAACCGTTCAATTGGGTACTCTGTGTCTTCGTGATCCTTTGGGCGCACTCGAAAATCTTCATCTAGGTCGCTCTCGATTTCTTCCCAGAGCTCTTCAATATCGATATCGGGAAGTCCGATGAAAGCTTCCTCGCCGCCAGGCCGTGAGAGCTTAGGGTAACAAAGTTCACTAGTTGCTAAGCGTTTTGGGTTGAGGGAAGGAATTTCTTCTATTAACCGAAGTAGCTTCGCACGTGGAGTATCTGGATCTTCCTGATAAATTTCGCCACGCATTTTCTGTCCACCTTCACTTTTTCACTTCTGTAAAGAAGTCAGTGTATTGGCGATAAAAGTCAACGCCAAACCTGAAAACTTAGGCGAGCTGTTTCGTTCGAGGCCAAAATTGGGAAGTTAGCATTATCTAATTTTTAGGTCAGTTTTCGACTTTTGATGATGGCTCCAGCCCCCACACTCTCAATCGAGTCCGAATACCTCACCATAGGCAACGAGATCCCGGCAAGCCATGGACCTGAAAAATATTCTTGGCTAGATCTATACCAAACGTGGCAAATTGCATTGAGTAGCTCCTCTCAATTGCAGATAAAGACAACTTCAGTATGGCGCATTGCGACGTAGGTTGGAGCAGTAGCCATCCACCCCATCTGCAACGGAATTCACAGATCGAAGCATTACCCGCCCAACAACTCCTCGACGAACTCCTCCCGCATATCCAACGTTTGCTTCCAGGCCGTCGGCACATCCGCTTCCCGCTCTACCATCTCTGGCTGCGGCTGATGTTCCATCTCGACCCCCTCCGCCATGACCCTCATTCCCCGCGCCTCGCGCCGTTCCGCACGATCTCGCGCCAGCGGATGGCCCGCGGTATCATTTGCCCCCTGCGCTCTGTCCTCGTCACCCCCAACACCCCACGGCCCAACACCTTCCACACTTGGCGGATAAGGAAACGGCTTGTCCTTCTGTTTGGCATCCATCTCCTTAAACATTGGGTCATCATAGTACTTGATCCGCTGCGCTTTAATTGGGTGTTGCGGGGACGCAAGGATTATTACCTCGTCGGGATCCATCAACCTCGCTTCAGTTTCCGACAGCAACGGCCGCTCTTCCAGCCGCGCAGACGTCGACGTCGCGCCGAGTATCCCTTTGTTCCGCCCATACATCCGGGTCACCGCTTCCCGCGTCCTGCTGCCAACAGCCGCCGAAACCTCCTTCACCGTCCGCTGATCCCGCGGCGTGATATAGAGCTTGAGCCCCGCCCCATTCTCCAAGCTCTCCCGGCCTTCGGGACCATAAATCCGATCCAAGGACGCAAGCGACTGCGCAATCATCGCCACCCTCCCGCCGTAGCTTGCGAGCGAGTGGATAGCCCGTTCCAGATACGGCATCGCCCCCATCTGTTGGAATTCATCAATCATCATCATGACGGGCCACGGCTCATCCGGTCCTGGCTCTTTGAGACGAATGGACGCAATCAGATCCGCGAACATCAGGCGCAACAGCGGCGCCAGCGTCGCGATATGATCCTCTGACACGGCGATATAAAGCGACTGCGGCGTCTTGCGGAACGTTGCAAAATCGAAATCGCTGCCTTGGGTGGCTGATCTTACCGCCGGGTTGTCCCATTGCTTCAGACCTGCCGTCATCAGCGCCTGAATATTCGAGGTCAGTAACCGGGAAGACGCACTCGCCGCGTTGGTCCAAAGCTCGCGCAAAATGGCTTCTTCGGCCTCATCGGCATAGGTCTTGTATTGCGCGTTCTTGTATTCACCACCCGCAACGATCTTGTTCACTTCACCTAGGTTTGCCGTGCCACGCTGGACCGCCAGCAGACAGGCAGCCACAAAGATCGACTTGCCGGCTTCAGAAAACGTATCGAGCGTTTTGTTATCCTTATCGAGAAACAGATCGGCCAGAATGCTGACTTCGGTGAACCGTTGCGCGAACGTCGGGGCCTTGGCGATGCGCGACAGAGGATTGTAGCGGTGTGTGGCATTGGACCAATCAAAGGGGCTAAACCGATAGACCTCATCGCCATTGAGCGCGCGCAAGCGAGACGTTTTCTCAAAGTTCTCGCCTTTGACATCGAGCACCACAACTGACCCCGCGAAGGCCATCAGGTTTGGGATGACGAAGCCCACACCCTTACCGGCCCGCGTTGGCGCCACCATCATCACATGAGGGATGGCCGCTGAAGAAATGAACCCACCTTTTGATTTTGGCGTACCAAGCTTGCCACAAACAAATCCCTCCCCCGGCTTGTGCAGCATGTCATTTTTCATAAGCTCGGGTTTGGTCTGCCAATGGGCCGAACCATAGTCATCCCGCTCTTTCTTCCAAGTCCAGGCCAGCGCGAGACCACCGAGCCCGAGAGATCCAAAGCCAACCGCGCTATAGGCAACTTTGAAGGCTTCGGGGTGTGCGGCGCGCAATCCCGCGCTGGCATTCCATACAGCCAGCATGTCGAAATTGCCAAACCCAGTCCGCAACGCCAACGCCAAATAGAAGCTGGCGACGATTGTCCCAAGGATCGCGCCGCAGATTGCGCCAAAGGGCAGTGCAGCCCAAAGAGGAAATGCTTTGTTCATCTGTCCGTCCTCGCCTTAGAATTCCATCTCATCATCGAGCACCCGATCGCGCCCGAGATCCTTGCCTAAAGTTTGCGCCTCTTGCTGCCCTTTGAGTTGTGCGACTTCGGTTGCCTTGTCCTGCTGCAAGCTGGATGCACGATCAGTGAAGACTTGGTCACCGGTTTCTTCAAAGGTCATTTCTAAGAATTCTTGCGTGACGGTGATCTGGTCGATCTTGTTGGGCAGCACAGCGTCAAGCACTTCGTAATTGCCACGCCTCAGCTCTGAGAGGCCTTCCTCGCCCAACTCTTTGAACAGCTCGGCCTGCAAGGTGCGCTCAACCGTCTCTTCTTGGACCTCCGACAACTGCCCGTCTCGCAGCATATCGGCCAGATCCTGCAGATAGGTATTTGGAGTGCGATCATCGTCATCGATCAGGGGCAGATCCGCTGCTTCCTCCTCTGCAAGGCTAAGCCCGATCGCGACGCCAAGTTCTTTGGCACGCTCGGTCAAGGCCTCCATGACCCCGTCGACACGTTCCAACGCCCCATCGAGCTGCTCATCGCTGGCACTATCGACGGTCAGTCCATCTTTGCTCAGTACGGCATTCATGTCCCGCTCAACCCAGTCTTGCGCCATACCGTAGTTCTTGGTGCCGCCTGCGGTGATCCGCGCCACCAGCTCATTGCTGTCCATGCCCGCCTCATCAGCCTGAGCGAGGACATCTTTCAGGGCGTCATCATTGCCCGATTGCAGCGCCGCGATCAGCACCTCGTTTCCAGCACCGGGCGGATAGGGCTCTTCAAGCTGCTTGCCAAACCGCGCGCGCAGTTCTGGATCAGGCACCATCTGTGACAGGTCTGCGATGACGGGAGCAGCCTTGGCTTCAAACGCGGCGCGCTCGCTCACATCAAGCTCTTCGGCTTTCAGCCGCAACGCCTCAATCGTGCGCTCGGAATAGTCGATGGCGTCACCGACGGTTTTGATGTCTTTCATATCGATCTCTCCTTCGGTGAATGTCCAAGGGGTGCCCGTGCCCAGATTGGCGGCCATGCCGCGCACGGCGCGGGCAAGATGGCGCTGATCCATGCGGTCCAACAGGTCTGCAAACTCTGTGTAGTCTTTGGCAAAGCCCACGACCTGCGCTTGTGCGACGGCCGACTCCTCGGCCGTCATGATGATTTCGCGCGGCAGACGCGCTTCTTCTTTGGCACGGTAGATCTCCGACAGGTCTGCGGGCTTCTCGAAGATGCCGCGCTCAAGCCGCGTGGTGGCGTCCAACATGACGCCATAGCCTTCGGCAATCTCTGCCTGCTTTTCGCGCATCAGCTGGGGCGACATCACACCTTCGGCCCAACAAGAAAACCACGTGCCCTGATCGAGCCCACGGTTGTTCAGAATGATGTGCGCATGTTTGTGGGCACGGTCGTCATGTACGGCGAGAACGTAATCCCACTGATCACCGTACTCACCACTCTCGAAAAAATGCTCAGTCCAATCCATCGCAATGTCGCGCACCTGATCGACAGTGACATCTGTTGGGAATGACAGCAGCATGTGAGAGGTGAAACCAAGCTTGGTCGAGCCGCGCCAAGTCTCGGACCAAGCTTCGATGATATCTGACTTCTGATCCTCAGACAGCACAGTCTCATCGGTGAGCGCATTGGTCATGGTCGAATAGGTGTAAACCGCCTTGTCATTGATATAGGCAAGCTGATTGCCAAGAGAGGTTTGCGTCTTACAGCCCCCTGCCCTGATCCGTTTGAACACGGCTGCGCGGCTCTGGCCGCTGGCAGCCTTGGCGACGTTGCGCGCCGACATGGATCCCACGCGCCCGAAGCTGCGCCCTTGCCTTCGGCCCGCGATGCGCGCATCAATCCGCGCCGCCGCCTTGCCCCGGATCCGTTCATCCTCCCAGAGCTTGCCCATGACAGAACTGTAGAGAGCGAGTGGGTCAACCATTGGAGATGTTCCGATCATTAACGGCCGCACTCGCCTCCCGCGCCACCCCTCCATTCGGAGCCAATGCCACCGAAGTCCGCGCCTCTTCGCGGCCACTCTCCCCTGCCACCAAACGCAATCCGGAGGCCACGCGCGCAAGCCCATCTGGATGCGCACGCAGGGCGGCATCCCCGTCTTCCTTTAACGGCCAATCCTGCTTGCGCCGAACCTGCGCTGCATCCTTAATCTGACCAAGCTCACGGCTCATGCTCTGCGCAAGATCAAGCAGCTCGACAAGCAATGCACGGTCCCCAGGCGACACTGAAACCTTGCCGCGATGGACCGCCTTTGCGAGCACCAAACCAGCGTCACTGACGTCCTTGGCTTGTCGCCAACTGGCACAGAATTCAGCAACCAAATCGCGCGGCACATCAAGGAACCCACACCGCCCACGCAGCACTGCATTGAGGGCTTGGGAGCGGTTGGCAAAACCACGTGTCTGCCACTCTGCATCAAAGGCTGCGAGCTCTGACGCTGAGGCGCGGAAACTGACCCGCTCAGAGGGATCGCGCACGGCCAGTCCTTCGCCCTGCTCTTCCTTTGCCAGCCGCGTCACATGCCTGCGAGAGACGCCGTAGGCTTCGGCCAAGACCTTTGGGGTTTCACCTGCATGGTAGCGCCGCGCCAGTTCAATGCGCTGCTCCAGCTTGAGGCGTTTTGGTCTTCCTGTCTTCATCACAAGCGTACCTCGCTACATCCAAAATCAAATATCCGACGGCGCGTGCGAGGCAGCGTTTGCTTGCAAACGCGCATCCATCTGCAGGGGAATTCTCTTTTGCGTGGCACGCTCTCAGACCCCTCGGACAAATGTCGCAGACAAGTGGCATATCCTGCCAACGTCTTTCTCTTCTCTTTCCTTCATATATCAATAATACATATTGCACAATTTATCTTTTTGTATTGCCGGAATTTCGATGCCCCCTACGCCGCCTGTCAAAAGCCATACCAAGCATAAGAGCTATTCTGACTGACTCTATTGGCTGCTCGCACAATGCGAGCGCGTGCCTTCACATACAAAACAACAAGCAAGGATTTGCTCCCCCAAGGCGCATCGAGTTATCAACATGAAAACGCCAAGAAAGCTGACGCCCGACCGCGTCGGCATCAACTTCACCAATTGCCTGTCAGGGCCCCCTACAGGAGGTTCCTTACCCCTGCGGATCACTCAATCCGCAGGGGCAACTGGCTCAATGAGCCAGATCCTGGGTGCGCAAATCTGCGCAGCGATCTTGGGCAATCAGAGCCTCGGTTGCGAGGCTGTCGATGACTTCGGGATGATCACCCTCTTCAAAGGCTGAGAGGTAGGTTTCAAAGGCCATGTCAGCTTGCAGTTCTGCGAGGTCGAGGGATTGTTCGTATGTCATGTTGTGATCCTTTCCATTGATCGTCGTTGGACGGATCGTGAAAAAGACTGGAGGCATCAGAGCGGGCTGCACCCAACTTGGGGCGCAATGAAATGGAGCACGTGAAGGGCGATGTTTGTTGTGCGCGATGCACGCAGCGCGCAAGGCGTCAGCCGTCCAGAAACCTCGCCCAAGCGTTGCAGGCTGCTCGCCTCCGGCTAGCGATCTGATGGGCCCACAGGTCAATGGGAAGGGGCACAACGGGGTGATAAATCGAACTGTCGTCAACCAGTTTGCCGGAACGCGACAGAGGACATTATCACACGCTCAAATGCGAAGTTGCTGCAAACCACACGTCAACCAAGTCGTCTCAAAAACCCCAACGGCGACTTCAAAGTCACAAGATCATGATCGGTTCAGTTGCTCCTCAAGAGACCTAATCGACGCTAACATTGCATCAAAGGATGGAGCCTCCCCGAAGATCATAGCTTCGGTGTTTTTGTAATCACCAACCAACCGTGCGGCCATGTCTTCAGGTGGTACGAGCGAAAACGTTCCGGGCTCTGCCGTGGCAAGATTGAAGTCAGGGCGGTTAAAAAATGTCTTCGCGTGGGCCACACAATCCCGACCAAGCTCAAAGGCAGCCACAGCGCGTTTGCCCGTTTCAGTTTCCAACATGCAATGCAGATCGTAGTAGTGGCGCGAGATGCGCTGCCCGTCCTGCTTCAGCTCGCCGCGCGTGTCGAACCAGTTCCGTAGCCCGTGCAAAATGACGACCTTGTCCCAAAAGGTGCGCTCTGCATCAATCGTTCGAACGTCTGGGACATCCAAATCGATGCCATCCAAATCGTCGGAAATGTAGGGACAGATCATCTTTCGGCTGTTGGGATCGAGAGCTGATTTCGCACCGGACTCGATTTTAACAGCCGCTTGAACATATCCGGTATCGGAACCGTCGACGCGTGGATACCAGACAAGCAGTGTCTGGCCCGTGCCATCATCAGGATCGATTTCGATCCGACCCTCGCCGCCGGTATCCTCGGCAATAAGCTGGGAGATCTCCGCAAGAAGCGGTCCCGTAATATAAGCTTGGCAATCGTTCTGGATCGCCTCAATCGCTGCTTTGCGTTTCTTCCCAGAGAGCGCGGCCAGTGCCTCGGGCGATGCCCCATGGCCAAGATCGTCGCGGAACACGGTCACGTCGATGTCTTCGGAAAACCGATCAATCAAACCATAGGCCTTTGAAAGGGATGTCCCCCCTTTAAACAGGAGCCGTGGACCACCGGCAGGAAGCCGATGATAGAGCGCATTGAGTGTCCAGCAGACCCAGAAGTCCTTCTCGATGTTGATCAGCGGTGCGCCGAGCCTGTTCGCAGTGGTGAGAAACAGATCAGCACGATCCGCAACACTGGCAGCAATGATCTTCTGGAAACCTTCAGTGCTCATCACTGATCTCCCTCTGCCGCATCAAACAGAGGCGCACGCAAAATATCCTGCATCCAGATCGGCATGGCTGACAAGCCGCCCTTCAGATCATCCAAAAGAGCCGGACCTTTGTCCTTGTCGGCAAGCAAACGCCGGGCAGTTTTGCGAACAGCGCCCTCTTCAACATCATTCGACATGACGTCATGAAGCCAGTGCAGGGCCTGCACTAGATACATGCCCGGCCGCCCCGCCCAGTATAGCCGACTTGGGGCCGCATGTTTGAAGACGATCTTTTGATTGCCCAGCGTGACCGGCTTGAGGCGCGCATCGACCAGTACCTCGATTTTGGCTGGCACCGCGTTGGTAAGTCCAAGTGTGTTTGCTGCGGTCATACCATCGATCAGCCAGCGGACTTGATCACGGCGCGCGATTGCATCGATGACAGCGCGATAGTCAGGTACGGTAGATTTTCCTGTCAGTGCGTTCTGGGATGGCTTGTCGTAGAGTCCGCGCTCAATGCGACGCAGCTGACCGGACTTGACCATTCGCTGGAGAGCCTTGTCGACGGCAGCGCGAGCGCCAATGTCAGCAAAATCGGCTGGTGTCCACACTTGGCGCGGCGCGTCATCTATGCGCGCGCGCAAGCGATCTGGCAGTGTTTTGGTTTGTGCGTCATCTGTCATGTCCGAAATATGCCACAAGTTTCGGACAAATGCGAGTCCGAAGAATACTACAAATTTCGGACATATATATTTCACGCACGGTCGAAAACTCACATCTGTACGAATTAAGCCAGACCGCCGAAACGGTCTGGCTTGTTTGTTAAGCGGCCTCTTTGGGGCCCCAGGGGATGATGGCCTGCAGGGACATGTCATCTTGGCTCGCGGCTTTGCCAAGGTTGGCGTTGAAGGCGTGATCGCGGACCGTCAGGGTGAAGTAGTCAGAACCGGTATCCTTGTTCTGCTTCTTCCAGACGCCACCGCATTCGACCAGTTTGCCGCGAGGGGAGCGGCCAAGGACGCGGTGCGTCGGTGCCATGGGGTTGCTGCTGGCGATGGGTTCGACTGTGATGTCGAGGTCGAAGTTTAGGGTTGAAATGGACCCTACGCCTTTTGCTGTTTCGATATCGTCGCTTGTGAATTTGATGCAGTTCGTGGTCATTGCTTTTCTCCTTGTTTGCGTTGCAATGATGGTCACTTTGCAGCTGGCTAAGGCCCTTACACACCGAAGGCGAAGCGCAGCGGAGAGGGGCAGGCGCCGCTCTTTTTGTCCCGCGAGGAATGGCCCACCTCTTATCTTTGGTGGGACAGGGGAAAAAGATCCGGGGCAACCTTTGTGGATGGGGCGACAGCTGCGACCAGCATTATCGAGCAACTCAACACATCAGGAGAAAGCCTATGGCCACGTCGCTGATAGTGAACGGTCGCATGAGAAACTCCGAAAGGCTTCCAGGGGTTCAGGATGCAACAATTTCTGATCTCTTGTGTTATTCATCGCTGATAAAGCGAAGCAGTCACATGAGCAATCTTTACTGTCTCAGCGAGACACGATGGTCAAAGCTGGAGCCGCTTAGCAGGTAGATTTGATGCAGACCTTCTTAAAATGCTTCTCAGTTTTCCTGACTTCATCTAACCGCCGATCATCAACAAAAAAATGTCGCCATCGATAAGCCATTTCTTCAATTTAGCCAGCAGCAGCGCTCCCTCAAAGCCAATCAAATATCCGCTTCCAATCCGGTGCTCTTGGTTTGGCCGCCTTCACAGCATCCCCAACAACCAGTTTTCCATAGACCTCGATCGCACCCTTTGTTCCCGCTTCGACAGACCGCCCCGCTGAATCGATAAAATCAGGAGGACGTCTTACCAACGTTTCGATGAATTTGGCATATTGGGATGTGTCGCGAAAGGTAAGACAGCCCAGACTGTAGCGACCGAAGTGCGCTCTCACAAGACTTCGACGCTGCCCTTGAACAAACGTCTCGTCATCAATCGGCTGGCCAATATCTCGGTCATCGCGATAAAGCGCCATCCAATAGGACCGATGTCGCACTTCGTTTATTAGGTTCTGACCGGTCATTGCGCCAACCCTATCAGACGTAGCTTTGCGACGGATGACAGCGGGCGCATTGGCATACTTCGCGATGAACCACGTGCCTTTTGGAATCATGCCATTTTCACGATGCGCACCGATGATTTTACCCGTTCTGGTATCCGTGAGACCAGAGAAAACTTTGAATTGACCATCCCCCTCCTGTGACTGGCGCAGCTCAACGATCGGACCGTCTTTGCCAGAACGCAAAGCGGTAAAGACTGGAAGCCCTCCGCCCCGTATGGCGGAGGGATAATCAAGTGGAGCCATACCATCAGTCATGGCGCACCAAATGACCTGGTAGTTGATCCAACGGCAGAACATCGTGACGCACTGGATCAAGCGGCAACATATAAACCCCAACCCCAACTTGCACGTTAATCGGCCCGATCAAATGCCCCCCCACAGAGTACTGCCAAGTGCCTTCGGCGATCTTCCCGCCAATTTGCACTTCCAACTGGTTATCTGACAGCTTTCGATGTGACACATTGTAATGGGCATCCCGTGTGCCAGCAGTCGCCTCAGCATGCTGCGTCATATCCTTGAGGACCGACCCAAATTGCTTTTCAACCTCAAGCTTGCGCATCTCAACTGCGTAACTTTCCAAGCCTTCGGTTTGCCCCGTATAGCTGTCGGCATAAACCGCACCTGACGGGCTAATAACAATATCGGGCTCAATCGCGCGGCCCGTTGCCACCAGTTTAGACAACAATAGCCCGAGATCATTATCTGCTGTCGGATCAAGCGCGCGCGGATCAGCGCCGTCGCCCTGCACCGCAAAGGCGGCAACAGGGTCCTTCTCGGCCACCATCAACGTTGCCGCCTCCTCAATGGAACGGTCTTCAAATGCGTAGTCCTGAAAGGCGGCCAAGAAATCCTGTTTTACGTCCTCGATATAGGCCCGCGCCGCAGCCCGCGCCATATCATACCGATCTATGCGTCCCAGTCCCCCATTGGCAAAGCGCTGCCCCATCATCAACATCCGAGTAACGTCCTCAAGCACAGTGTCCAAGAACTCGGACAGATCCTCTTTTGAATAACTGCGCACTTCGCGAATGTCCGTGCCGTCAATCAACTCAAACGGGGAAATATAGGTAAACCCGATGTCATCCATGTAAGTTGAGGACGCGAAGACGTTGTTGATGGTGAAGAAGTTCACGTTGAGCGTGCGGCCTACGTTGGGGTTGGCAATATGCCCCGAAGAACTCGACGTGGATTCAACCTCCTCGCGGGTCAGCTCCCGTGCGACAACCTCACTGCGGGCCTTCTTGCGCATTTTGCTTATGGCTTGTGTCGTCAACTTGTTGAGGCTTTTGGCAAACTGGCGTGCCGTTTGCTTGGACGACCCAGAGCTGCTGGCCCCCCCCGAAAACCCGCCATACGACCCTGACGCTTTGACGCTCCAACTTTTGGTTTTTTCCGATGTGTTTTCGCGTTGGAACTCGTTTTCGATCGATGTAACCGTATCAAGCGATGTTGTCGCATCGGTTTCATAAGTCTGTGTCGACTTAACCTCTGATTCACGCAACGACGAGCGTTTCGTCTTCAACGTGATATCGCGCACTTCACCTGGCAAAAGGTTGATACTGCTGACAAGTTCGCCCAACTCCAGCCCCAGCCAACGCAATTTATAGCTGACCTGCTCTTCGAAGAAGAACTCCGGCAACGACACCAAACGACGCCCGCGGTTGGGCCGCTCAATGACGTGATATCCCACGATAATGTCTTCACCAAACAGACTTTGATTGTAGACGGGCATCAACAAAACACAGTTGTCCTGATAAGCGGCGTCCAGCTCGCATTGGGCCATGATGCTCGCCAAAGAGCGCCCGTCGGTCGCCTCAAGACCCTCATCGGCATTTTGCAAAATGATCGCATTGCGCCCTGCCAGATTGTCCCTGATGAAATCAGACACCATGGAATCTGTGCTTTCAACGGCTCGGTAATCCATGCTTTCGGCGGAACGTTGGATCTTATGGGTTTCGGTCCATCGTTTGCGGCTGCGAAACAAGCGGCGGCGCGAACGGTGGACAATCTTTTCTTCCACCCAACGGGAAATATACCGTCGGGTCTGGACCAGATCACCCGCCATAAAGGTGGTGTAGGTATGCTCTTGCCCTTTCAAAAGCCCCTTAAGCGGCTGATTGTCCTTCACGACCAGCACATACCCCCTCGAAGAGGCAAATCCGACCAGCCCCGAAATCGCCCGTTCAATCGCAGCGAGGTCATGATTGAGGTCTTGAACCTCTTTGAACAAGGCCTGCATGAGACCATAATCCTCCTCGGCCTTCAGACGCTCCTGCAAAGCGTTGCGCACTTCGGTAACGGCGGTGCGTTGGTTTTCCAGAAACGGAAACCGCTCAACGATTGCACCCACCGACAAATCCAAAAATTCGTGGGTTGAATGCATAGCCTGACCGTCAGGGAAGACCCGTTTCACGATGTCGACCTTGGCGCGCCATGCGGTCTCATAGCTGTCCACACTGTCCGAGAAATCAGCCGCGCTAAGCGATGCGTTTTTCATCGTTCCCAGCACGAAGTAATATCGGCTTCCCGCGTCCGGATCTTGTGCGGAGGCAATCACCGCGCCAGCAGGCACGTCTTCTGTTGTCACGCCCCCCGACCCTGCGACAGGAATCACGAGTTTTGGCACCGCCAGGTCCGTCCCATCGGGCACTGCATAATCATAGACGAAATCATTGGCTCTGGCTTGGATGGTGCTGGGCACTGCGTCTTCATCCTCGGGCACCCATAAGTCTTCAAGAAAATCACGCACCGCGAGAATAGCATTCTTGCTGTGCCAAAGATTAATATCAGCGTCGCCCATGGCCGCCATAAAGGCCTCATTGGCCCGACTTGGCACTTCGCGGGAGCGGCGAAACCGAAAGGCGGGGGCGGCGGACAGATAGTCAACGTCGAGTTGACCCCAAACCTTCGTTTGGGTCACATCGGTGGGGCTGGAAATGCTCACGTGTTTTGCGAGGGGGCTTGTCATGTTGTGTCTCCTGTTGATGGACTATTTACGGCCACTGAAAAGACCGTTGATCTGATTGGCGGCATAGGGGGCAAATAGGGCAGCACTGCCCCAGAGATAGACCTCAAGCTCAGCCAACCGCGCGAGTGGCGAGGTCACACTTTCCCCCACCGTCGAAACGCTTCCTTCGGTGTTGAGCGCAAAAAACACCCACAGCCCAAGGCCCGACATAAATGCCGCCAGCCCAATGGACCCGATGGCACCGGACACGCGGCTAAAGCTGATTCCATGGTCGGGGTCTTTCTTTTCGGTCAACGCGCTGGCCATCATGGGCCGTGTGGTCTGCACGTGGGGCGCAAGCAAAATCGACGACAAAAGCCGCAGGCCCCAGATCAAAATTCCAAGCGTTACAAGTACGGGAATCCATGTGTTCAATCCATAATCCATAGTCTGTCCTTTCGAGGGATAAGGGTGCTCAGGAAATCAGCGAAAGAATGCGAGAGATCGAGCCAAGAATCTTAGCTGCCGAGGCATAACGCGTCGCCAGTTCATCCCGTTCTGCCTTGATGGTCTTCAAACTCTTTGAGGCATCTTTGAGATTACCTTTGACCACCTCATAAGCGCCGTCGGGTGCGCGCCCGCCAAGGGAGATATACTCCCCCTCCAAGACGGCGATTGCGTGGTCGATCGCGGTTCTCTGTTCGACGGTCAGTTGCTCATTATGGCGTTGAATAAAGTAGAGATCAGCAAGGGCATTCAGAATTCTACGCTTGGCCAGTTGATTGTCTGTCATTTGAAAAATCCTTTAATTTTCGGGGGATGTGATGGTGTTGATATCCTCAAGAACGTCCGCCAACTGGCTAAGGCCGTCCACAAAGGAGACCTTTTCATCTACGATATCGATGTGGATTTTCCGCAAGCTGCGCACCAATGCCGGGGCGGCTTTTATCAGGGCGGCTTGCGCCCGCAGATCGCGGATCTCGGCGTCATAGGCTAAAAAAATCTCTGAGGCAGCGGCATCTGTGCGTTGCACGTTCAAAACGCAGCGCGCTGCCTGCTCATAGCGCCCGATCTGTGCTTCAACGTCGGCCAGAACCGCCATCTCATCCCCCGCCAGCACAACAGGCAAGGTGCTGATGTCATCAGCGACACCATCCATAATGCCGCGAATGGCGTCCTGACGCTGAGCCTCACCGATGCGCCCCAATAGCACTAACGTTGCAGCCAAGACTGGCTCGACCGTGGCAGGCGATCCCGTGAGGGCTGCCGCCTGCACAACGAATGCATCGCGTGACGTTTGCAACTGCGTGAGGCTGTCTCCGCGGCTCGCATCAATCAGGTCATTCAAATATCTCTTGAGGGCGCGTGCAAGGCTCAACCGGCTATTCGCCGTCGGGCCGATATCCAAAGCAGGCGGCAACGCCCCCAACCCATAGGCCCTGTTGCCTGCCAAATATTCACACAAGTTGCCCGTTACAAAGGCGGCTCCATGGGCGTCTTGCTGAAGAGTCGCCGGCAACGACAAAGACGCTTCGATTTGCCCTGTCGTCGTTTGCAAAGCCGCCGCCTGTCCTTCTGTCAAAGGCTGCGTGCAGGCCGTCAAACTGGCAACTGCTAGGGGTAGCAGCCCCCACCGCGTGGGTATTTTATTGCGCATTTCAAAGTCCTTCCAATCGCCAATCAGCCCAAATCAGGCCGTGTCTTGGTCAGGAAATCGAAGGCATGTGATTTAATTGTGATTTAAATTGCGGGCAGAATTCACATCAAAATCACACGCCCCTTGTTTGATGGATCAAAACGGCAAACACTTAAGGCATAGGCGAAAGGAGCTTTGCGGCATGCATTTCATTACATCAGACATTAATTTAAATGATATCTGGATCGCGCCAATCTGGCCCGAAAGCATCTACGCCCCCGCCTTAGCTATTTTGCAAAGCCGCACCCATAACGGGCAGACCGCCAGTGGAGCAGGAGACAGCCGCGAGGTCGCTTTTGAAAAATGCCTCAGTGAAACCGCCGAGATTTTGGCCCTCGCGGATCAAAAAACCGACTATGTAAGCGTCACAGACGGCTTGGCCGCCCATCCAGATGCAGAAACCGCGCGCCGTCATGCGCAGCTTGAGGCGCTTCAGCGCAAGTTCATCTTGGACTGGTGGGCTGGCGAGTGCCCCGCCGCACATATTTCAGACGATTGGCTCAACGCAGCTCAGGTCACCGCGTTTGTGAATCGCGCGCGGGCGGGCGCAACAGCCCATCGCAACACGCAGCTGTGGCATCTTGCCTGCACCCTGCCCGTCCATTGTATCATTGCCTGTTCGGCCAATCGCATGGGCCAAGACGTCATCCTTGGATTTGGCACCGCAACAGACGCCGAAAAAGCAGCGCATCTCGCCGTCACGGAGCTCATGTTGATGGAACTAAACCTCTATTCCGTGATGGCAGCCCGGGGTGGGAACCACAACACTGACACCGCCCGCATTGAGGCTATCATTTACGAATATGCCAAAAGGCGCATGGAACTATTGCCCGATAGCCCCGCCAACGAGGCCAGACTGGCCTCTGACACCGCCCATGATCTGTCAACCGCAATGCCCGCCCATCAGCTGATCGATCTCACACCGCACCCGAAATCACGTCCCGTATGGCTTTGCCAACTTGACGATAAGCGGATCGTCGATGGCTCTAGGCCCGACCATCCCTTCATGGCGCAATAAACAAGGAGCGACAGGATGACAGACAAAGGCCCACAAAAAATCACGCTGGATTTCGGCAAAAAGGCGATGGGGCAATGCTGCACGGTTTACGACCCCGACGGCGTGCAAACTGGCGCAATCATTTCGGACAATGACTTACCACGCAGGCTTCCAGCGTTTGATTTCGCTGATCGTGACTGGCGCGATGCATGTATGCTCGAAAAAGCCCGTATTCCTGCAGGTTACACCTATTTGGGGCAATTGATCGGCCATGATGCAGGCGAAAGCCGCAAGGCCAATCAGATCCCCCATGTTCAAAACAGCTTTTCGAAAGATGATAAAAACGATGCCCAAGCTGAATTTGACGATCAAGACGAAGAGGAAGAAGACAAACTCGTACAGACGGGAGCAAATGCGCGGCCCAATGGACGCTATAACATCATTGAAAATCCACTGACGTTTGAAACTCTCTACGGCTCGGGACCGATTACGCTCCACCACGTTTTTGACCCCATTACAATGCTGTTTCGGGTCTCGTCAAACTCTGCGTTCTCGGTCGATCTCAGCAAAGAGGGGCACAAGCACATCTACGCCCTTTATGACGTGCGCAATCGTGACAATCTGATGGTCCACCAATTGGCCGTGACGTGGATGAAATACCACAATTTTGTAGCCCTTGCGTTTCGCCACGACCTTCGGGACCGTGCCGACAAAGAAGACGGCCTCGCGATGGACGTTTTCGTCAAAGCCCGCAAACACGTGCTGGCCACATGGCACCGTGTGATCCGCGAGGATTTTGTGAACGCGATGATCCACCCTGATGTGGCCGCCATGTCAGAGACTGAGATGAAGACCTTCGATCCCGTGGACGAGACAACCTTGCAACACGGCATCTTTCGGACCTTTCACTGCATGCCCCGCGCAGACTATCGCATGAAAGGCAAAGGCCCCAAGATTTTGCAGGAACTTCTTGCCAGTAATCTTCCAAAACGCTCCGCAGGTGAGCACGAGGGTTGGACCACCGATCTGGATGAGTTGTTTGACCCGACCAACGGCAAAGGCGACAAAACGGGCATTTCTGCAAGCCTCGCTTGGGCGTTGAAGGGGTTGATCAGACAGGACTTTGCCACCGCCAAAGACGTAGGCCCCTTGCGCCTTTCATCGGAAAAAATGCAAGCTATTATCGACAGTTTGCCCAATCCATCTTGGCGCGACCAGCTCACCCGCCACGCCCTGAGCGAGGCTTTCAATGCCGTTATCACAGTCCACAACTTTGAACCCCTAAGCCCGCAAGCCTTTCGTGAAATGCCCCTTTACGTG
The DNA here is from genome assembly GCF_036960155.1 of Sulfitobacter sp. Taxonomy (GTDB): domain Bacteria; phylum Pseudomonadota; class Alphaproteobacteria; order Rhodobacterales; family Rhodobacteraceae; genus Sulfitobacter. The sequence goes on from NZ_JBALWB010000013.1 coordinate 97,688, forward strand.
GCCTTGATGATCGAAGCCCAACTGCACGGTGGCCTGGGCCAGCTTGGCCCTCTGGGCAGTGTTTTGCTCCGCCGTGCGCTGTGTGATCGCATTGATGCCGTCGAGTACGGCCAAAACGATCTGCCCGACGACGGACCTGCGCACCTGAACTCCATGATTGAAATTGTTCGCACATTGAAAGGAACACCACATGTCTGAAAAGAATTACATCATCGTTGGCCGCGAGGTCGGAGAGGCGAAATACTTTTTGCACACCGGCGGCGTTATTAACCAAACCCGCGGCGAAGACGGCATTCCGCTGACCGTGGCCCACATCGGCCAGCGTGTCGTTGAATTGTCCGAGAGCGGCGCGATAAAAGAAAGCACGCCCGTCTACGAGCAAGCCATTAAAGAAATCAAACATGCCCTTGAGGTAATCCCCCAAGGGGACACTATCCTTAAAGACGAAGATTTGGACGCCATCTGGGAAAACACGGCCGTCGAGCTGAAATGGGACACCCGCACGCCCAAGGACGAAAACACCCGAATCATCGTCATTCCTGCGGACAACACCCACTCGGTAAACGTGGCCAACATGAAAGATAAGCCCCATGGCAGGGGCTTTGAGCCACCTTTGACCTATCCACTCGACGTTGATCTGGTGTTCTCTGCCAATATCGACCGCGTCTTAAGCACAATCAATAGTTTTGTGCCCAAAGCAGGTATCGAGCCCTTGAGTGATGGGCAAAGCCAAGCCCTGAAGGACCATATTCGCAAAGAACTGCTGGGCCGTTTTTATGTGCGCCCAGATGAAGACCGTCCAGAGATGCTCAGCAAACAGGCCGTTCTGGAGCAACAGCTGGTCTCGTATTACCGCGCCGTTGGCATTTACATTACCGAAATGTGTAAGTGACTCTTCCCCGGCGGCCCTTGACTTGGGTCGCCTCGCTAGCTTTGGGCATAAACGGACAGCAACGTTGCGTGCAAATCCTGCCTGACAGCCTCCGAGCGCAGCGGAAAACACGACGCGAACCAATCAATCACGGCCCGCCCGTCGGGGGTACCTTGCCCACACCATTGCCCCGCAATTTCCGCCACATAACTGTTCAGGCGCGCACGTGCAGCTTCAGGTTGGCCCGTGTGCATCAAAGCCGCCGCATGCCAGCCGCCAACGGTGGACATCAGCCCCTGACCTTGCGCACATTGCTCAGCCGCAATTTCAGGGTTCCCACAAAGAAAGTTTGAAGCCGCCAAATAGATTAGGTGGAACGGCTCCATAGTGCGGGGCAAATCCGCGACCTCATCGATCAGCTCTTGCGCACGGGTCGTGTTTCCCGAAAACGCAAACCCCAAAGCTGCCGAGGCTAAGGTCATGGCACTTTGAGGGTTGAGCAACAGCGATTGTTCAAAGTGAAACTCGGCCATATCGAACTTGCCCGAATGGCAATAACACCACGCCAACACCCGGTGCGCCCTCGTGTCCATCGGGTCACTGGCCACGGCCTCAAGGGCATGATCAAGGGCTAAAAGCATCGCATCTTCTGTGTGACGAGTGCCAGGGCGCAAAATATGGCGCACGTTAAGAACCCCTGCCAGTTCTGCATGGGCTGGTCCAAAATCGGGTGCTGCGTCGGTAACCTCTTGCAAGAGCCTGATCGCCTCTTCCTCGTCTTGAAGTTGCCACGTGCCAATTAGGGTTTGAGATTCAAGCCATTTGTCATAAACACTGGCGTTCGTGTCGTGATGCTTACGATGTGACACCACAACACTGAGCGCATTTGCAATGTTGACCACAAGCATCCTGACCTTGCGCGTCCAATCGGCATTCGGGCTTTCGATCATCTCAGACCATACAACGGTGCTCGGATCAGAGCGATGGACATCCACCGATAGATACCGCGCGTCTTCAATGCTGTGGAGCTTGCACTTGATAGACAAAAACGGGGGCGTCTCAGTGTCATTCGGCTGGATTTCCCATTCACGAAAGCGTCCCAACCGCATCCGCAAATCGGAGGTCAAAACGGCCTGCAGGCTCGCGTCATGGCTCTTGTTGGACGGTTCTTTCTCCTCCACTACTTCCAGTGTGATGCGCGGCTTGACCGGCCCCCCAGCCATGTTTGAACGTTGTCCTTCTGGGTCGAGTTTAATGGCCGCTAGAAGGTCAATTGTCTCAGCCTCAGGTTCTTGATCAAAGAACTGATCAAGGTAGGCGTAAAGCTCATTGTAGGTTGCAATCGCGCGCGTTGCGGCCCCTGACTGCCACAAGTCCCGCATGATAAAGCGCACAGCGATTTCATTGTGGGGTTCCAGTTCAAATGAAGATTGGGCCGCCCATCGCGCCGCCTTGTTATCACCGCCCGCAATCATTGCATCCAGCACTTCTTGCACTTTCTTTAACGTTTGGGCGCGCGCAAACGCCAACCAGCTGTCAAATGGTGTCGAAACTCCCAGCAATGCATCAAGTATAGACAAATACGCGCGGACATCTTGCAATGCATCACCATCACGCACAGAGCTACCAATTTGCGCGGCCAGGGCCGCCTCAATCGGTCGATTATCAGGCATCTCAAACCCGATCGTAGCATTACGCGTGATCAGCGCCAAAGACATCACATCATTTGCTTCAAGCCTGATCTGGCGCACGGCTTGCCGAAAGGAGTTCGCCGCTTTGGTCTCATCCGGTCCATCCCAGAGCAATTGCGTGATCATTTCATTGCGGTGGAATCGACCAGGCGTCGAAATCAGATACAGCAACAAGGCCTGAGATTTTCTCAAACGAAGTTCGCGAACAAACGCCAGTCGTGAGTTTATGGTTTCCATAGAATTCGCCGTTGAAATTACCTGTTCGCCATATCTAGAGCATCCACTATTGCACAATAAAGTCGAATAGGCATTACTGAAAGTCGACACCGCAAAGGCATCTTAAAGTCAGCAGAATAGGTATCTAACGCTCTGAATAATTTACGTAATAAACTAGGCCTCAGATTCTCATCTCGTATATCTGGCAAAGGTATTTCTAAGATATGAGTCTTCCCACAGTTCACGTTCCTGCCGCGTTTAAACGGCCATAAAAACTACGATCTAGATGCAATTCGCCAATTTGCGCGCGTTCGACTAGTCCACGAAGGTAACCTCCAGGCGATTTGACTTCACCGTTCGTCGATTTATCTAGAATAAGTGCGATGGATGCAGCCGCAACCGCTGGTCCAAGCACTTTGTTTGCCACGCTCCAAGCATCCTTGGAGATACCAACCATAGGCCTTAGCGCCGCTGCGGCACGATGCACGTCGTTCCAATCTCGCATAAACCCTTGGGTACTTCGTGCCATCTCTGCAAAATGCGGACAAGAAGCCATCAGTAGCGGGATATCAATATCTGAGCTACGTTTGGTTCCATGTGTGCTCCAGTTGATATCTAGGTCAATATCTTCTGGCCTATCATCAGGCTCTGTCTTCCGCTCTTTTGGCATAACGCCCGCCGCGTGCTTTGGTTCAAAGCGATTACTAGTTACAGTATGAGGTTGATTTGTAGTTAGTATGTGGGCCTCATTTTTGAGACTCGTGGGTACCATATTTGTAGTTTCTTTTGGTATATCTTCTACTACCGAAGCCTGCGTCACGTCGGTTTCAGCTGGCCAATCAAAAGCCATCTCAAAAGATGTCTCTACAGATGCTGAGAAGGCTCTGATGCGGTCCAGATAGCTCTCAAGGCCCCCTGCTCTCTCAGATCGCGCTGGAAGGCTCTCCAGCAGTTCTCTGAACGCCCCCTGAAGGTTTGTCCAAGGGCCGCGGAGGCCAGCTTCTAGCGCCTTCTCGATCTTTGCACGGATCATCCGCCGCTTTACAGTGATCGCATTGCGCAAGGTCGCACACAAAGCTCTCTCGGCCTGTAGGTGCGCGTAGAGCGCCTCAAACTCTTCTGCGCGGGCTGCCATTGGTCCCAGATCAAAGCCATAAGCCTCGACAATCACACCGTCCGCATCTCTGCGCCCCCAACGCTTGCCGTTAGGGCTGTCCTTCATCGAGATAACCCCAACTTCGCAGAGTCTGCGCACATGACGCCTTAGCGTGGCCAGAGAAAACCCCGTTTGTTGCATAAGGAAGTGGTTTGAAGCCCACACAATAGGCCGCCTGCCCTGCTCCCAGTCCTGAGACTGTGTCACCGCCCCAAAGGTATCCAGAAGAAGCAGGTCTTGGGATTTTAAGCCAATGACCGCAGCAACTTTCTTCGTTGCAACGATCGCGCGTGTTTTGGGTATAGTTAACTGTTCGCCGACTTCCGCAAACCGTTCGGCTTGTAGAAGTTCCGGCGTCGGCTTGCGCCAACCGCTCTGTGTCATGCCTGTATTTCACCTCCGTGGTTTATGGAGGCAAAAGGATCCCGTTCGCCGAATCGACGTTCTTTCGTTGACAGTGATTCGCGGGAGAGGTATCCAGTAGGTGTCTAATCAATCGGATAAGCTCTCGGGCCGCGCTGGCTTGGGGGCTTTTCTTTTGCCTCAGGTCATGGTGTCGATGTCTCCTCAGATTGAGCGAGATAATCCGCATAGAGCTGATCGAGGTTCTCCGAGAGAAACTCCCCAAACCCTGCGGAATCCTTGGATGTCAGCGAGATGCTATAGGCTCGGCCGGATTTGCCGACCACGCCCTTGATCCGACCTTCACCGGCCGTCCATGTGCGTTTGGCGGGTGCAGCCTTGGCTGAGCGCCGTTTCGGCACCCTGCCCGCCTCAGTCACCTTGCTGTACAAGATTTCGAACTTGGTTTCGCTGTCGAGCTGATCAAAGCCCTCAGTCGCCAAAATACGGTCCGCCACTTTGAGGTTGGCTTTCTCCGCCATCAGCTTTTTGAAGTCTTCCCAGCGATCCCGTCCAATTTGCTTGGCCGGACCAATCGCTTCGATCACATGCCCGGGTACAGTACTTGCAACGGATAACATGCGAGACAAAAGCGTGCCGTCGATGGTCAGGGCTTGCTGGACAATGTCCTTGCCCTGCCCGTGATCCCGCAAATTCTTGGCGAACAGCGCTTTCTCGATGAACGACAGATCTGCGCGTGCCGTGTTTTCCTGGCCTTGCGCGAGAACATGCGCAACGTCGTCCATGTCTTTGACCACCGCCCGAACCGGACGGTTCAGCGCACGCGCGACACGGACACGCCGATGACCGAAGACAATCATGTAGCGGCCAGACGCTTCTGGATGAGGGCGCAGAAGAACTGGCGTATCTTGACCACTCGCCGCAATCGAGTTCTTGAGCTCATCAAAGGCATCGTCATCACCGCTTAAGCGATCATTGATGAAGGAGGCATCGATGAGATTGGTGTCGATCTCGACAATCGTTTCGCCTTCAAGCAAGCGCTTGGAGTTTTCCGCAAGGCTATCAATGGAAACCTTCATTGATTTGGACGCACCGCGCATCGCGTAGTTGGAGCGTTCAGTTCCAGGCGTACTTTGAGCAGTGTCACCCATCACGGATTTCAACAGATCTTTTCTAGCCATGTCGCCCTCCCAAATGTTCGTCGATCTGGTTATCTGCACGGCTGTCAAAACCAATCTGCACGGCTGTCAAAATCATGGCAGATCCCGCCCCCATGCTTGATGCACAAGGTCAACGATTTCATCATTCACAGCGTTCAAAGATGTGATCGCCCGATCATAGGTTGAACGCACAAACTGGGCGCGCTCGACTTCGTACAGTGTTTGCTTGGTGATCCCCGCATCGGAAATCGCGGTGGACTTCACCATCTGCGCGCTGAGCATCTGGTCGGGGAACATTGCCTGCAGAAACCCAACCATCTGCTTTTGCGGGCCATCCGTTGGTTCAAAACGCGTTACGAGATAGCGGAACCACTTTAGCTTCATCTCTGCGCCAGCATCACGGATCGTTTTCAGAATGCCGCCGAGCATTAAGAGAAACTGGCTCATAGACATCACATCCAGCATCTGCGGGTGCACCGTTACCAATACGGAAGTAGACGCTGTAAGGGCGGTTAGAGTCAGATATCCAAGCTGAGGAGGGCAGTCGATGACAACAACATCGTAGCGATCATCAACCTCTTCTAGGGCTTTGGAAATGCGCGTGAAGAAGGCGCGGCCCTCGGATGGATCACGGCTCGTGAGCGCAACAGGGGTGTCATACTCATATTCTTGAAGATCAAGGCTCGCAGGAACGATATCCAGGTTTGGAAAGTTGGTCGGCCGAATAACCGTGCTGATCGGTCGGCGCTCATCGTCGTACCGAAGTGTTTCAT
>NZ_JBALWB010000014.1:0-98865 GCF_036960155.1 Sulfitobacter sp.
ATTTCGGTCGCTGGGTTTCAACATCTACCGTCAAGGGTGACCCAAGAGGCAGCCCTTTCTTGTACCTTAAATTACGCTGCTGCGCCGCCACCGCTGCGACGCCTGCGTGCGCCACCGCCGGGCTTGCCAGCACCACCGCCAGCGTTACCTTGGGGACGGCCACCGCCACCACCCTGTGGACGACCGCCGCCACTGCCGCCGCGACCACCACGACTTTTTTGCTTTGGCTTGGCGGGGATTTCATGGCTTTCCCAGACGCGACCAGAGGCAACAGGAATGCGGATGCCCATAACTTTTTGAATGTCGATCAACTCGCCCATTTCATCCGGCGCACAGAACGCAATTGCCGCGCCATCTTTGCCAGCACGCGCGGTACGGCCAATGCGATGCACATAGTTGTCAGGCACATTTGGCAATTCATAGTTATAGACATGCTTCACGTCAGGAATGTCCAAACCGCGTGCCGCCACATCCGTGGCCACCAACACTGTGATGTCGCCCTTTTTAAATCCGTCGATTGCACGATCGCGCTGACCTTGGGATTTATTGCCGTGGATGGACGCCGCGTCAAAACCTTCTTTGACCAGATCTTTCATCAGCTTTTCACAACCGTGCTTTGTGCGCCCGAATACCAGCGCACGTTCGCCTTTGTGCTTGGCCAGTAGTTCAATCAGCAGGGTCTTCTTTTCCGACTTCGCGATAAAGTGGACCTCTTGAGTGACCTTATCGGCCGCTTTGCCCGGAGGGGACACTTCGATGCGGATCGGGCTGTTGAGATAGCTGTTCGCGATCTCGTTCATCAGCTTTGGCATTGTCGCAGAGAACAGGAATGTCTGGCGATCTTTTGGGATCACTTGGGAAATCTTGCGCAAATCATGGATGAAACCCATGTCCAGCATTTGGTCCGCTTCATCCAGCACAAGGAACTTTGCCTCGTCCAGACGCACCGCGCGGCGGTCCATCAGGTCAAGCAAACGACCAGGTGTCGCAACCAGAATGTCTACACCAGGATGCAATCGCTTGATCTGGGTGTTGATGTTCTGACCACCAACAACCATCGCCACCTTGATTGGTGTGCTTTCGGCAAAGGCGCGCAGGTTTACGCTGATCTGGGTCGCCAGCTCACGGGTTGGGGCCAAAACTAGGCCGCGCACGGATTTAGGGTTTGGACGCCCTTCCATTTCCAGCATCCGCGCAATCAACGGAATACCAAAGGCTGCTGTCTTACCTGTACCGGTTTGGGCCAAGCCCATCACATCGCGGCCATTGATCCCATGCGGGATCGCCTGTTTCTGGATCGGAGTTGGATCTTTCAAACCCATAGCCGCCAGTCGTTTCACAAGAGCTGTTGGCAGCTCCATCATGTCAAAATCGCTCATTAAAAACTCATCTTCCGCGCTGCGGGCAAGGCCCGAACGCATATCATCTAGGGTGCGCAATACCGGATCGCAGGAACGGACCAAATGCCCTGCCCCTGTCGGAATGCGTCTGGCCCCACGCGTGATTTTGGGAACAAGGGGCGACCTTACAATTACGGATATCCGCAGCCTGCTCACGCGGCAGAAGGTACGCCCTATCCCCCACATGGGGCCTACGTGCACATAAGTCAACGGGTCTGGCAAACCACACGACATCGTTTTAAGGCTTCCCTCATAACGTGAAAGGAAGCTCCAATGCACAAACGCCACCCAAATGAACGCCCATTGCTGGCCGTTTTGATCGACGCCGACAATCTGAATGCGCGTTTAGCTGAATCGATCCTCAAAGAAGTAAGCAACATTGGATAACCCGCGTTACGGCGCGTCTACGGGGATTGGACCGAACCAAATCTCAAACACTGGAGCGACAAACCACTGTCACTTGGGCTGGGCGCAATTCAAGCTTCCGCAAATACAAAAAGCAAAAACGCCTCTGATATTCGTCTGGTGATTGATGCTATGGACATTCTACATGACGGCCAATTTGATGGATTTGTTATTGTGAGTTCAGATAGCGACTTCACTGCACTTGCCAACAGGATGCGTGAATCTGGGAAGTTGGTGATCTGTATAGGCGAAGAAAAGACGCCGACCTCATTACAAAATGTTGTGAACCGTTTCATTCTAATTGAGAACATCGATGAAACTGCCAGAAAAGACAGCCCACCTGCCCAGCACCCCAAAGCGGCTTTGGGCCTTGTCAAACAAGCTATGGCAAAAATAGAACCTGATGATGATTGGTATGCCTTGGGCCTACTCGGCCAAACCATCCGCGCATCACACTCTGATTTTGACACCCGAACCTACGGATGTGTTAACTTGTCAACGTTGGTCCAATCCGTCCCAAAATTGGAATATCGCCAGCTCGGTAGCGGGTGGGTTCGGCTGAAAAAATAGCAATCTCACAGCCCCTTGCACAGCCGCCAACAAAAGCGCATCAAACTCCAAACACAACGGAGCCCCCTTACATGGATAATCTGCGCGGCGCGATCTTGATGGTGCTGGCCATGCTTGGTTTTGCAATTGAAGATGGGTTTATCAAGCTGATGGGCGATGCCCTTCCAGTGGGTCAGATCATCTTTTTGCTCGGTATTGGTGGCTCAACCGTGTTTGGGATCATTGTTTTGGCCCAAGGGCGTGCGTTATTTGAACGCGCAATGCTGACAGGTCCGGTTGTGATCCGCGCAATAGGTGAAATCATCGGCACCATGTGCTTTATCTCGGCCATCGTGTTTACGCCCCTCTCATCCGCTTCGGCAATTTTACAGGCCACACCATTGGTTGTGACACTGGGCGCCGCGCTTTTCTTGGGTGAAACGGTTGGCTGGCGCCGTTGGAGCGCTATTTTTGTCGGGTTCATTGGTGTCTTAATGATCATCCGCCCCGGAATGGAGGGGTTCTCGCCTCTGTCTTTATTTGCACTGGGGGGCGTTTTGGGGCTGGCTTCACGTGATGTGGCCACGCGCAAGGTGCCTCCAAGCCTATCCACCATGCAGCTTAGTTTTTTGGGCTTTCTCGTGCTGATCCCTGCTGGTCTGATCATGCTGGCCATAACAGGCAAAACCCCTCAAGCCATGGATATGCAGCTTATCGGGTTGATGATTGCATCCATCATCATCGGCATTTTTGCCTATTACGCTATTGTTGCAGCTATGCGCGTTGGCGAAGTCAGCTTTGTCAGCCCCTTCCGGTATAGCAGGCTGATCTTTGCACTGGTCATTGGCATTTCGTTCTTTGGTGAACGTCCAGATCTGTTCACCCTGCTTGGGGCAAGCATAATTGTAGCCTCAGGCATCTATACGGTCCTGCGGGAGCGCAAACAGCGGCGCAAATCGGCCACCAAGCCTTCCAATGCGTGACATCGCGCTATAAGACGGGCGCAACGTAAACGATCTGCCCCAAGGAACGCCGCCATGAGCACCATCATTGATATCCACGCCCGCGAAATCCTCGATAGCCGTGGGAACCCCACTGTCGAAGTAGATGTTACTCTTGAAGATGGAACAATGGGCCGCGCTGCGGTTCCTTCCGGCGCATCAACTGGTGCTCATGAAGCCGTTGAAAAACGCGATGGCGACAAGAGCCGTTATTTCGGCAAAGGCGTGTTGGAAGCTTGCGCTGCCGTAAACGGTGAAATCGCCGAAGCTCTGGTAGGTTTGGACGCAACCGAGCAGGTTGATCTGGACGAAGCCATGATCGAACTGGACGGCACCCCGAACAAGGCGCGCCTTGGTGCAAACGCCATTCTCGGCGTTTCCCTTGCCTCTGCAAAAGCTGCTGCAGATTTCTGCGCACAACCGCTGTACCGCTATGTTGGTGGCACTTCCGCTCGCGTATTGCCCGTACCGATGATGAACATCATCAACGGTGGTGAGCACGCAGATAACCCGATCGACATTCAAGAATTCATGATCATGCCAGTGGCAGCGGAAAACATCCGCGATGCTGTTCGTATGGGCTCCGAAGTATTCCACACGCTGAAAAAAGAACTCTCTGATGCAGGTCTTGCGACGGGTGTTGGCGATGAGGGTGGTTTTGCGCCAAACATCAGCTCCACCCGTGATGCACTTGATTTCATTTTGAAATCCATCGAAAAAGCTGGGTACAAACCCGGCGAAGAAATCCATCTCGCGCTCGACTGTGCAGCCTCTGAGTACTACAAAGACGGCGCGTATGTCTTTGCGGGCGAAGGCAAAACACTGTCTTCTGACGAAAACGTCGATTACCTAACAGCGCTGGTAAATGATTACCCCATCATCAGCATCGAAGATGGCATGCACGAAGATGACTGGGATGGTTGGATCGCACTGAACGCCGCCTTGGGTGATAAAATACAACTGGTTGGCGATGATCTGTTTGTCACAAACCCTGCGCGTTTGGCCGAAGGTATCTCACGTAAGGCCGCCAACTCAATGCTGGTTAAAGTGAACCAAATCGGTACGTTAACTGAAACTCTTCAAGCCGTTGAAATGGCGCACCGCGCTGGTTTCACCAATGTGATGTCCCACCGTTCCGGCGAGACCGAAGATGCAACGATTGCCGATCTGGCCGTTGCGACCAACTGTGGTCAGATCAAAACCGGCTCGCTGGCACGCTCTGACAGGCTCGCGAAATATAACCAGTTGATCCGCATCGAAGAAGCCTTGGGCGAAAGCGCGCAATACGCGGGCCGCAGCATTCTCAAGTAAGCTGACACGTTAAGCGCTTGGAAAATAATAAAAGGGGCGGCATCATTGGTGTCGCCCTATCTATTTCAGGAGTTGGTTCAATGACCCTCATTCGCCCTGCGACCTCACCCACCGACCTAGAGGCCGTTCGCAAGCTCTGCTGGGATTACCGCACACATCTGGCCAGCGTATCGCCCATTGAGGCAGAACTGACCGAGACGTTTTATCCTGTCCCGAAATACGCCGCGCTGATGGACGCGCTTGAGACCGAGCACGCCCGCCCGCAAGGCATAATCCTATTGGCCGAACTTGATGGCTCGCCAGTGGGTTGCGCCATGACACACGCCCTTGATCCGCAAACATCCGAAATCAAACGCGTGTTTGTTGCACCCGAAGCCCGCGGCCATGGCATTGCGCGCAAACTGATTGGTGCGCTGATGGATCAGGCGCGCACGGACGGGTATTCCCGCGTCGTCTTGGATACGTCTGTCAATCTGGGCCCTGCCCGCGCGCTGTATGCCAATCTGGGATTTTCGGAGCGCGGCCCGTATCAGGACACGCCCGAAGACGCGCTGCCACATCTTTTGTTCTTTGAAGCGCCACTGTAATTGCAGGAACTTCCAAGATACTGCCCCTTGACGCCGCATTGGAGATTTCGACATGAGCCGTAAACGCACAATTGCCATTGCAGGCATTGCCCTGCTTGCAGGTCTGCCCCTCGTTGAAAGAGCCACACGTACTGTGGGAGTTCTGCCTGCGACGGTTGTTGATGTCATATCTCTAGTGCCCGATGCAGGGCCTGATCAGTGGTCCATCACATTCACGCTGGCAGCCGGGGCCGAACACAGTCTTGATCCACTCATTGTCCGCCCGACCCTGCAATCAGGTGATAAATTTTGCGTACGCATACACAAACGCAGCTGGGCCGCACCAAAATTTCAAAAGGCTGCCGACAAAACCTGCTGATCTATGTCTCAGGTTTGATCCAGATCTACTGGCACACTCACTGTGCCGCCGCCTACGACCGCACGCACACCCGTAGTGCCAGAGCACGACGTTGGCAACCCACGCGCCACACGCACTGCCAGATAGGCAAATGCTTGGGCCTCTAGCATGTCGCCGTCCAGCCCAACTTCTTCAACCGGCACTACCGGACAATCGAGCGAGACCTCAAGCATCTGCATCAGGACGGGGTTGCGCCGCCCGCCACCTGTCACCAGAACGCGGCTTGGCGGGCTGGGACAATGTTGCATCGCCTCAGCAACGCCAGCAGCACACATCGCGGTCAGGGTCGCCGCAGCATCCGCATCAGACAGTTCGCGCACCAGTGCGACCATCTCATCAAAATCATTCCTATCCAAGGACTTGGGCGGCATCCGTGCAAAATACGGCTCTGCCAAAAACAACTCTAGCGCGCCCATTTCAACCGTGCCACCGCGCGCAACTGCGCCGTCTTTGTCATAGGCCAGCCCGAGCCGTTCTTGCATCAAGTCATTCAGGGGCGCATTGGCAGGCCCCGTATCAAAGGCCAGCAAAGCACCGCTCTGGTGTGGCTCCTCAATTGCAGGATCAACCCACGTTAGGTTGCCAACACCACCTAAATTCAGAAACACCACAGGCCCGTCAGCTTTGATGTAGCGCGCACAGGCATGGTGGAAGAACGGCGCAAGCGGCGCACCCTCGCCGCCCATCTCAACATCAGCGGATCGGAAATCCCATACAACGGGCACGCCAAGCTGGTCAGCCAACATCGCGCCATTTCCAACTTGCAGCGTCCCCTGAAGGCGCGGTGCATGGGCAAGGGTTTGACCATGAAACCCGATCAGATCAACGTCAGTGAAGTCGCTTAGAATCTCCAGATGTGCCGCCTCAACAATCTGTGCGGCGGCTTCAACTGCGTCACCGCTCCATTGCCCAAAGGCATCGGCGATTACTTTCCGGTCCTGTGCGGTGTAGCTGCGATAATCGCTGCGGCCAAATCCCGCGATGCTATGACCATCCGTTTGCAGCACAGCCACATCCACCCCGTCTAGCGACGTGCCAGACATTGCACCCGCAGCTGTGACAACACCCGTCTTTGCGATGGCCCGCCCTTTGCCAGATCTCTCGATACGAGTTGTGCCCATATTCTTGCCTTTTCCTTTGGCCCTGCTCCGCCTATAGATGCCCTGCAATTTGATCCGAGGGCAAGCGCCATGACATACCATCCCAAATCCGATTTCGTCGCTGTAATGATGGAGCGTGGCTTTTTGGCTGATTGCACCGATTATCAAGGCTTGGACGAGGCCCTGCTCAAAGGCGCACAGCCTGGATACATCGGCTTTGATGCCACGGCAAAATCCTTGCACGTCGGATCGCTCATTCAAATCATGATGTTGCGCTGGCTGCAAAAGACGGGCGGCAAGCCGATCACCCTGATGGGCGGCGGCACAACCAAGGTTGGCGATCCGTCTTTCCGCGCGGATGAGCGCCCCTTGCTGGGTCCAGAACAGATCGATGAGAACATCGCGGGCATCAAAAAGGTGTTCTCCGCCTACCTCACCTACGGCGATGGCCCGTCTGATGCGATTATGGTCAACAACGCGGAATGGCTGGACGAGTTGAATTACCTCGATTTCCTGCGCGACATCGGGCGGCACTTCAGCATCAACCGCATGTTGGCATTTGAATCCGTGAAATCGCGTCTTGATCGTGAGCAAAGCCTCAGCTTCCTCGAATTTAACTACATGATCCTGCAGGCCTATGACTTTATGGAGCTGCACCGCCGCTATGGCTGTATCCTGCAAATGGGCGGATCCGATCAATGGGGCAACATCGTCAACGGGATCGACCTGACGCGCCGAGTGATTGACGGCGAAGTGTACGGCCTTACCTCGCCACTGCTGACCACGTCTGACGGCAAAAAGATGGGCAAATCGCAATCCGGCGCGATCTGGCTTAATCCTGATATGCTGTCCCCTTACGAGTTTTGGCAGTTCTGGCGTAATACCACAGATGCCGATGTGGGCCGCTTCCTCAAGCTATACACCGAGCTGCCTGTGGACGAGTGTGACCGTCTGGGCGCGCTTGAGGGTTCCGAGATTAATGCGGCCAAGATCCGCCTCGCCAATGAAGTGACTGGCCTACTCCACGGCCCAGAGGCTGCGGTTGCAGCCGAGGCGACATCGCGCGAAGTGTTTGAAAAGGGCGGCGTTGGTGATGACCTACCCACGCTGACGCTTTCTGCAGCGGATATTGGGGACGGGATGTCCATCGTGCAACTGATTGTAAAATCCGGCCTTGCGGGTTCTGGCAAAGAAGCCAAACGCCTGATCTCGGAAAATGGTGCGCGCCTGAATGATGAACCGCTCACAAATGCTGGCCTGATGATTGACGCGGCTGCACTGGCTTCGCCAATCAAACTATCCGCAGGCAAAAAACGTCACGCGCTGGTGCAACTGGGATAAATCCCATGCGTGGTTAAGCCTGCCTTAACCACGCTGCGTCCAATGTGATGTTATGTTTGATGCCACCCCCTCCACGTCTTCTCATGCGTTGATGCAAGATCGCGCTTTTGCAGCCGCTTTGCGCCATTGCGGTGAAGCGCCAGTCACCCTGCCTTCTGGCCTCACCCTTCTTAAACGGCGCGTTGTTGGCATCCCGATTCTCATGCTTCCGCGCGTCTGCCCGCCCGCTGATCTGCGCGCACAGCTTGCCCAAGTGGGGCAACAACGCCTGCCCCTGATCCTGTCACCAGAGCAGCCCTGCAAGATGCCACTGGCCCTGAGGATCAGCCCCCCGCGCACCCTTTTACAAATTGACCTGAGTGCCGCGCAGCATGAACGCCGCGCGGCGTTGCATCAAAACTGGCGGCACCAGCTGGGACAGGCCGAAAACGGGCCGCTGCGGGTTTTAGAACGCCCTCTTACGCCGGGTCACATCTTGCTGGCACTTGAACGGGCGCAGGCTCTTAAACGGCGGTATCAAAGCTGGCCTGTAACCCTCACTGCTGCCTTTGCTAAAATCGCGCCTGATCAAACCCATCTGTTCACCGCCCTGCTGCGGGGGTATCCTGTGGCACACATGTTGTTCCTTTCACACGGCTGCCGCGCAACCTATCACATCGGTCACAGCACCGATGCTGGTCGCAAAACCCACGCACATAACCTCCTTTTATGGAGCGCGATGAACCAACTGGCGCAACGCGGCATCACTTCGCTTGACCTTGGGCCGACCACCACACCAAATATTGATCGCTTTAAGCGGCGTGCGGGTGCACTGCCACAGCCAACAGGCGGCACATGGCTACGTTGGGGCCCCCTTGCGCGTGCGCGGCGCACGTGATTATCTGAACGCCTGTTCAGATAGGGAGCATTCCACATGCAGATGTCCACAACCGCCGCTGTCATCACCGGAGGCGCATCGGGCCTTGGTGAGGCTACCGCCCGCCATTTCGCCGCTCAAGGGGCAAAGGTAACCCTGCTAGACCGCGACACTGAGCGCGGCGCACAAGTTGCCAAAGAAATTGGTGGTTTTTTCATTGAAACGGATGTGACCGATGAAGCCTCAGTTGAGGCCGCCATTGCCCAAGCTCAAAAACAAATGGGCGGGCTAAATGCCGCCGTGAACTGCGCTGGCATTGCACTGGGCATCAAAACCACAGGCCGCGATGGCCCTCACCCGCTGTCCGCGTTTCAAAAGACCATCGACATCAACCTTGTCGGCACCTTTAACGTGGCCCGCCTTGCCGCGACAGCGATGGCCAAAAACGAACCCGAAGGGGACGGCGCGCGCGGCGTGATCATCAACACAGCCTCAGTTGCCGCGTTTGACGGGCAAAAAGGCCAAGTTGCCTATGCCGCGTCCAAAGGAGGGATTGTGGGCATGACCCTACCGATGGCACGTGATCTTGCACAATCAGGCATCCGTGTTATGGCCATCGCTCCCGGCATTTTTGGCACGCCAATGCTCAAAGGGTTGCCGCAGGAAGTTCAAGACAGCCTAGCCGCGGAAGTGCCAAATCCCGCACGCCTTGGTGATCCAAGCGAATACGCGCGACTGGCGGCGTTTATTGTCGAAATGGGATATATGAACGGCGAAGTGATCCGTTTGGACGGCGCGCTGCGCATGCGCTAACGCGATGAGTGTGGAAGGCGGGCTATGCGCTCGCCTTCTCCTCTAACTTCATCCATTCTTCTTCGGCGTCTGCCAGTTTCCCGTGACGTTGCACCAGCGCATCACTGGCTTTTTGGAACTTGGCAGGTTGTTCAGTGAACAATGCCGGATCGCCCAACAGCTCTTCGAGCTTGCCAATCTCTGCGCCTATCCGCTCAATCTCGGCAGGCAATGCTTCCAGGCGGTGCTTTTCAGTAAAGCTAAGGCCTGATTGCGTCTTTTCTTTTGTCTGTGGCTTGCCCGCTGAAGTTTTGGATTTCACAACACTTTCCGAGAAATCCTCCATTCCGCGCTGCGCGAGATAATCGCTCCAACCGCCTGCATAAACAGTGGCACGTCCGTCGCCTTCCATGGCGATGGTTGTGGCGGCAACACGGTCAAGGAAGTCACGGTCGTGGCTTACCAGAATGACAGTGCCGTCATAGTTGCTCAGCAGTTCCTGCATCAGATCAAGGGTTTCAACGTCCAAATCGTTTGTCGGTTCATCGAGAACCAGCAGGTTGCTTTCGCGCGCCATCAGTTTGGCCAACAGCAAACGCGCCTTTTCCCCACCAGATAGGGAACGCACAGGTGCGCGGGCTTGGGCCTCGTCGAACAGGAATTCTTTCAAATAGCCAACGACGTGCTTGGGCATGCCACGGACCATAATCTGATCCGCCTTACCGCTTACCCGCATATCAGGATCGCCTGTCAGGCTGTCCCACAGGGTCATGTTGCCGTCCAGCTGCGCACGCGCCTGATCGAACAGCGCCAGCGCCAGATTGGTGCCAATCTTGACTTCACCGCTGTCGGGTTGCTCTTTGCCGATCAACATATTCAACAGCGTGGTTTTACCCACACCGTTAGGACCAACAAGCGCAATACGATCCCCACGGTTCACCGTCAGCGTGAAGTCATGCAGGATGACCTTGTCGCCGAAAACCTTTGTAATTCCAATCGCTTCCATGACCTTACGGCCAGACTTTGGACCCGCTTCCAGCGCCATGGCAGCGGCACCTTGGCGTTTGATCTGACCCGCACGTCCGGCGCGCAGATCTTGCAGCGCGCGGACCCGGCCTTGGTTACGTGTACGCCGTGCGGAAATACCTTCAACAGCCCAACGTGCTTCCGCTTTGATCTTGCGGTTCAGCTTGTGGCGCTGCATGTCCTCTTCTTCCCAGATCGTATCGCGCCATGCTTCAAACCCTTGAAAGCCGATCTCTTGGCGCCGAACGGCACCACGATCAATCCAAAGGGTGGCGCGGGTCAGCGCATTCAGGAATGCACGGTCGTGGGAAATAATCACATAGGCTGCGCGGGTGGACTTTAGTTCGTCCTCCAGCCACGCGATGGCCTCGATGTCCAGGTGGTTGGTCGGCTCGTCCAGCAACATCAACTCAGGCTCAAGCGCCATCAGACGTGCAAGTGCTGCGCGGCGACGTTCTCCACCTGATGCGGTTGCAACGGGGCGTTCGGGATCAAACTTAAGACCCTCGCCAGCGCGCTCGACTTTATACAATTCACCAGGCTCTAGCCCGTGAGAGGCGAAATCGCCAAGTGTTTCAAACCCTGTCAGATCAGGGTCTTGTTCCATATAACCAACGCTTACGCCCGGGCCTGCGGTGACCATGCCGTTGTCGGCTTCCACCAACCCCGCCATGACTTTCATCAGCGTGGATTTGCCAGAGCCATTACGCCCCACCAAAGCCAGCCGATCGCCGGGCTGGACAACCAACGAGAGGTTATCGAATACAGGATCGCCGCCAAAAGTGAGGGCGATATCGGAGAGTTGAAGAACGGGTGCGCGTGCCATGGGTGTCGCCTAATGCGCGCGCGCCAGAACGTCAATCACACAAGTGCGCGAAGCAGCTTTTTGCGTGCAGGTGGGATTGCGCTGATCTCAAGCCCTGTAAAAACATGCAGCGTGTCCATCTGATGATCTATGACCGCATGGTCACTCACCCAGCCCCCCATCATCAGATAGGTGCGCAGTAATGGCGGCATCGTTGCATTGGCCTTTTTGAGATCGGGTTTTCTTTGCTCCTGCACGCAGTAGCGAAACACATCCTTTGCCTTTATCCGAGGCATCCAACGCTCAGGTGGCAGATGCCGCGCTTTAAGCAAGGCAAATGCATCGCGGTAAGGATCTGCGTTCGTTCCCGCGAATGATGAGCAGCCAAACAACATTTCAACCCCCGCCTCATCGACATAAGCCGTAAGAACGGCCCAAGCGATGCGCAATATATCTGGGTCTGCGTGGCTGGGATGAATGCAAAACCGCCCTAACTCAAGCATAGGCCCCTGAAAGGCAGCCAATGCAGCAAGGTCGTAATACTGTGCCGCATAGCTGGTGTGGACTCGCGCACCGTCCAGCATAGACATTCGAAACGTCGCGACGGCTTGGCCGCTTTTGATTTCTTCCACCAGAACATGTGTAGAGCACGCATCAAATTTGTCCGCTACCCCGCCAGCGGCACCAAAACACAACCCACGCAGCGCAAGCGCCACTGACATATCATCAGCGGATTCGGCCTGTCTGACCGAATAGTTTCCTTTTTTAAAAAACTTCATACGAGACCCGCCTGAAAACCAATCGGGATAAGCGTTGCATCAATTGCATTGCATTCGTGTGAAATCAGCCCGCCAGCGCCGATGGGTTAAAGCGACCGAGGTTTCCAAGCAATTGACGCAGGAAGCCGGAATTGCCAACGCCCGAGGTCGTCACGCGACGCTCTAACGGCACAACCTGCCCCCGTTCCAGTCCGAAACGTTCAACGTTGGTCACAACACCAGAACTGTCAAAACTGATCGCCAGCACCTCACGCTCAATTATCTTGGGCGCAAAGGCGCCAAGGGTCCGTTTTCTGCTGCGCACGTAATAAAAGCCACTGTCGTTCACCACACCTGCAGTAGACGGCGTACCAATGGTGTCCTCAACAGATGCCCGTGTATCAACACCTACTACTATTTGGTCCAGCTCTTCCTCAGGCGGAATATAGCCGTGGTTTGCAAACTCAGGACTACAGGCAACAAGACCACCAATAAGCGTTGCTGCAATCAGCACACGCCGCAAAGCGCCTGTGTTAATAAAGATACTCATAGTGCTGCCCCTTGCCCTCAGCCTGTATGGCTTTTATCCCGCTTACACCAAATGCGCCCTATGGTTCAAGAAACGAAAGCACCTGCTCATGTCCCCAACGCCCCCCAGCGACACCAGCCTGCGAGTCTCCAGCCTTTCTCAGTCTGGCCCGTCTCCATTCTCAATACGTCCAGATGCGCGGGTTCTTGCCACCTTGGCTGAGATGCTTGGCATTAGCAGCCTACGAAAACTGTCTTTTGAAGGGTCGTTGAAACCTTTTGGCGAATCTGACTGGCAACTCAAAGGCCGCTTGGGCGCCACAGCGGTCCAAGCCTGTGTTGTCACCCTTGAACCAGTGGTCACAAGAATCGACACAGACGTTGCGCGTATTTTTGTTAAAGACTTCAGCGAAGCCGAAGCACCTGAAATAGAAATGCCCGAAGATGATAGTATCGAACCATTGGGTGTTTGGATTGATCCTGCCATTGTAATGCAAGAGGCCCTCGCCCTCGCTCTGCCAGAGTATCCGCGCAAAGACGAAGCCCAAGCAAAGACTATCCGCGTCACCGAACCCGGAAAAACACCTATGACAGATGAAGAAGCACGCCCCTTTGCTGGCCTTGCCGCCCTAAAAGACCAGTTGGACGGCAACACGGACGACTAAGAATAAGACGCTCAATTGCGCCAACTAGTCTGTTGCCCGGTAACCTTGGCAATATCTGGCCTGCAAACGGGTACTTTCACAGTATTTTACAGCTATCTGGCGAAATACCGTTGGACAAGCGAGCAGCACTTGCCTAAACGCACCACACACCCGTACGGGAGTTGATCAGAAACACGGCCCGCTGCACCCGATGTGCAACACCATGGCCCCGAATACAAAGGCACCAGATATGGCTGTCCAGCAGAATAAAGTCTCCAAATCCCGCCGCAACAACCGCCGCTCACACGATTCGCTGACAGCAGCGAACCCGAACGAGTGTACCAACTGCGGTGAGCTAAAGCGCCCACACCACATTTGCCCGTCTTGCGGTCACTATGCGGAAAAAGAAATTGTAGCGCAGGTCGACGAGATTGATCTCGAAGACGACGCGGCGTAAGCTTCGTTCGATCAATAACAACTAAAGGCATTCGCAGAAGATGACGGCCCCGACCGATCACACGACAGCGAACGCCCGCACCCTCATCTCGGTCGATGCGATGGGGGGCGATCAAGGACCGGCAGCTGTTGTTGCCGGTTGCCTCATATCGGCCAAAGCAAATCCAGACATTTCCTTTGTGTTACATGGTCCTGAGGACGTTTTACGCCCGCTTGTTGCAAAACATCCCGTGCTTGAACAACGTACCAAAATCCGCAATGCAGTCGGTATTGTGACGATGGACGATAAGCCAAGTCAGGTTGTGCGTTCCGGCAAAGACACCTCTATGTGGTCCGCCGTTGAGGCCGTCCGTACAGGCGAAGCCAGCGTTGCTGTATCTTGCGGCAACACAGGGGCGCTTATGGCGCTCTCTATGATCCGCTTGCGCAAACTGCCCGGCGTGAACAGGCCCGCCATTGCTGTGCTCTACCCTTCTTCGAATCCATCCGGTTTTAATGTCATGTTGGATGTCGGCGCAGACATTCGCGCAGATGCCGATGATCTGCTGCGGTATGCCTTGATGGGCATGTCTTATGCGCGCAATGGGTTGGACCTGAAAAAACCGCGTATCGGGCTACTGAATGTCGGAACCGAAGAACACAAAGGCCGCACCGAACTCAAAGAAGCATACGACTTGATTCGCGACCATGAGACAGATGCAGCATATGAGTTTGTAGGATTCGTCGAAGGTGGCGATATTTCTGGCAACAAAGCCGACGTCATTGTAACGGACGGTTTTACTGGCAACATTGCGATCAAGACCGGCGAAGGCACAGCAAGCTTGATCGGGCAGCGTCTACGCGAAGCCTTTAAGTACTCCATTTTGTCACGCCTTTCTTCGCTTCTGGCCTATGGGTCAATGATGCGCCTTCGGAAAAAAATTGACCCCCGCCGTGTGAACGGTGGTGTGTTTTTGGGCCTGAATGGAACTGTTGTGAAATCACATGGTTCTGCCGACGCGACAGGCATATCTGCGGCGATCAAACTCGCTGCGCAATTGGCCGAAAATGGCTTTAACGACAAACTGGCTGCTCGCGTTGCAGCCGCCCTGCCAACCGAGGAGCCAGCCGCCCAATGACACTGCGTGCCGTTGTAAAAGGAGTTGGTCACTACCTACCAACCCGCGTTGTTGAAAATGCCGAATTTGAGGCATCACTGGAAACCAATGACGAATGGATTCGCGCGCGATCAGGGATTGAGCGACGCCATTTCGCGGGTGAAGGTGAAACAACATCCAGCATGGCAACCGCCGCTGCAAAGGCCGCACTCGACATGGCAGGGATGACAGTTGACGACGTGGACGCCATCGTGGTGGCGACCTCAACGGCTGATCTAACTTTTCCCTCTGCCGCGACGATGGTTCAGGACCAACTGGGCATGAGACATGGCTTTGCCTTTGATATTCAAGCAGTTTGTGCCGGTTTCGTCTTTGCGCTGACCAATGCCAATGCCCTCATCGTATCCGGTCAGGCGCGCCGCGTGTTGGTTATTGGCGCAGAAACATTCAGCCGGATCATGGACTGGACCGACCGCAGCACATGTGTCTTGTTTGGCGATGGTGCTGGCGCGCTTTTGCTGGAAGCCCAGGAAGGCGAAGGCACATCTGCAGACCGTGGCATTCTTTCTACTGACCTCAATTCTGACGGCTCCTACCGCGAGCTGTTGTACGTGGATGGCGGCAGTTCGACGGGCACAACTGGCTACCTGCGCATGCAAGGGAATCAAGTATTCCGCCATGCCGTTGAAAAGCTGAGCAAGACGGCAACAACAGCCATGGAGCGCGCAGGTATCGACGGCACTGACGTTGACTGGATTGTGCCCCATCAGGCGAACATACGCATTATCCAAGGCACCGCCAAAAAGCTGGGTCTATCGATGGATAAGGTTGTGGTCACAGTCCAAGATCATGGCAATACATCTGCCGCATCGATCCCCCTTGCCCTGTCTGTTGGCGTGCAGCGTGGACAGATCAAAAAAGGTGACCTGTTGGTGACCGAAGCCATCGGTGGTGGCTTGGCTTGGGGCGCAGTCGTACTGCGCTGGTGAACTCATCAGCAATAAGTTGCGCGTGTAAAGTTGGCGAAGATGTTGACTTAAAGCGCCAAGCTGGCCAATGTTTCAAAAAACTAGGGGATGAATATGACTAGCAACACATTGACGCGTATGGATTTGAGCGAAGCTGTTTTCCGCGAGGTCGGCCTATCGCGAAACGAAAGCGCGCAGTTGGTTGAGACCGTGCTTGAAGAGATGTCCGACGCTTTGGTGCGCGGCGAGCAGGTTAAGATATCTTCATTCGGTACTTTTTCTGTCCGAGATAAGTCGGCGCGTATCGGCCGCAACCCCAAGACTGGCGAAGAAGTGCCGATCAATCCACGCCGTGTTCTGACGTTCCGTCCTTCACACCTGATGAAAGACCGGGTAGCGGACGGCAATAAGTCCTGAGTATATGCCAAAATCACCAGACGCTTTCCGCACAATTTCCGAAGTCGCAGACTGGCTTGGCATTCAGGCTCATGTTCTGCGGTTTTGGGAGAGTAAGTTTACGCAAGTAAAGCCAATCAAACGTGCAGGTGGGCGTCGCTACTACAGACCCGCGGATATGTTGTTGTTGGGTGGCATTAAGAAATTGCTGCATGATGATGGATTAACAATCAAAGGCGTTCAAAAGCTTTTACGCGAAGAAGGCATGAGCCATGTCTCTGCGATGTCCATGCCTTTGGAAGGTGCTGATGGCGAATTGGAACCCGACTCAATTCCCCAACCAGAAGCCGTTGTTCTGCCCTTTGAGGCACCAAAAGACACCGTTAAAGAAACCATGAGTGAGCCAGAATCCGAGCTGGAGGCTGAGCAAGAGCCTGCCATAGACACTCCAGAAGCAGTGGCTCCTGCTCTGCTTGACGATGACCTAGCAGAGGCTGGAGATGATGCAGACCAAGAAAGCCCAACGGATACAGCCGAGCAAGAAGCTAACCTGAACGCGGCTACCGAGGTGGAACCTGCTGAAGCAGATCAAGAAACCGCCAAGGTCATGCCAGAAAATGAAACCACCGCTCCAGTGGACGATGTTCTTGCTGAATCTGCGGATGACTCGGTGCAAATGCCCCACGAAGATAAAGTTGAAGAGGAAGCTATCGTAGAGACCTCTGTAGTGGAGAATCCCGTTGAGGCCGAACAAGAACCCGCCAAGGACACCTTGGAAACCGTAGCCGATGCTCCTCCAGTGGACAATGTTGCAGCTGAGACCAACGATAAAGCGATGAATACGACGTTACCCGACCAATCGATATCTGATGAACAGGACCCAAAGCCCGAGGTTGTAGAAGCCAAAGCTGAAAAAGCAGTGCCAGAATCGGATACCTCATCGGATACGCCATCGCAAATCCAACCAACAGAGCCTGAAACCACAACCCAAACTGGGTCTGAGGCAGAAAAGGTAGAATCTGCTGAGATCGTTCCAGAGGCGCATACGCCCGAAAAGCCGGAAGCAAGCACACAAGAAGCGGTTGAGCAGGACGCACTGGCAGACCAAATAGCTGAAGATTCTGTAATTTCGGAAGAAACTGAGATTCCAGTCGAAGCGGAAGCGGAATCGCCAGAAAACGTCGCGGCAACCATGCCGGACATTGAGACAAATGTTCCTGCCGAACCAACGCCTGAGGCTATTCCCCCGCTACCATCGTTCTTGCGCGCCAGCTCTGAACCAAAAGTTGCTGAGGTTGCTGAGGTTGCTGAGGTTGCTGAGGTTGGCGATACGGTTACGGAAACACCAGCGGAAGCGACAAAACCCTCTGAAGAACCTGAACCTATTGTTGCTAAGGTCATGCCCGTGCCGGAAACTATTCCTGCCCCCAAGGCGCGCGATATTGGCATGCCAGAGATAACGGCCGAACCCGATATTCCCGCGCTGGCTGCCATGCTCACAAAAGCAAGCCGCTTACGAAGTATCGATGCAACTACCGCGAAAAATATCCAACCTTTGGTGACGCAACTGACAGCCGTACGCGACCGGATGGCGGCACGGCGCGGTGGCAATCACCCGAATTCCTGAGCGGTGATCAAAATGGGTGCGATTGCCCCTTGCACCGCCCTGTTTATGCGGTATGAACGGCCCCATGTCGGGCTATGGCGCAGCCTGGTAGCGCGTCCGTCTGGGGGACGGAAGGTCGCAGGTTCGAGTCCTGCTAGCCCGACCACGACATACTCAAAACGCTCGCATCCTTTCAGGTGCGGGCGTTTTGTACATCCAACGACCGCTACCCAAAAGGACCTGACATGCCAGGCGTGATCCCAAACCAGCAGCTAGAAACAATGATCGCCAAAGGCGAGATTTCAGCCAATCCAGCAGTGGATAGTGCACAAATTCAGCCTGCCAGCCTTGATTTGCGATTGGGAAACATTGCTTACCGTGTACGTGCGTCATTCCTGACAGGGCACGGCGCAAAGGTGGCCGATCGGCTCGAAGAGTTTGAGATGCACCGCGTTGACCTCACCAAGGGCGCTGTTTTGGAAAAAGGTGCGGTCTACGTTGTGCCGTTGATGGAGCACCTTGCCCTACCCGATAATGTGAGTGCAGTCGCCAACGCGAAAAGCTCAACCGGACGTCTTGATCTGTTAACCCGCACCATCACCGATGGGGGCACCGAATTTGACCGCGTTGCAGCAGGCTATCACGGCCCACTTTATGCCGAGATTTGCCCGCGCTCTTTCTCTGTCCTTGTACGCCCGGGCATGCGCCTCAACCAGATCCGCTTTGGCACGGGCAACGCGGCCCTTAGTGATGATGCACTGCGCGCGTTGCACGCTGACACACCGCTTGTAGACGGCCCAGCCGTGATCGATGATGGTTTGGGATTTTCCGTTGATCTAAAGCTCGCTGGTACAACGCTGGTCGGTTACCGCGCCAAACCGCATACAGGTGTGATTGATCTGGACCGTATCGGGCACTACGACCCTTCCGAGTATTGGGAAGAGGTCCATACAACCAATGGTCAGATCATTCTGGACCCCGGTGCCTTTTATATTCTCGTCAGCCGCGAAGCCGTGACCATTCCGCCAGAATACGCTGCCGAAATGGCCCCCTATCTGGCGATGGTTGGCGAATTCCGCGTCCATTACGCTGGCTTCTTTGATCCCGGCTTTGGGCACGACGCGGCTGGTGGTGCTGGCTCCCGCGGTGTTCTTGAGGTTCGCTGCCATGAAGCGCCATTTGTGCTTGAGCATGGGCAGGTTGTTGGCCGTTTGGTGTATGAGCGTATGACAGAGGCTCCTACACAGCTGTACGGCGCTGGAATCGCCTCAAACTACCAAGGTCAGGGCCTAAAGCTGTCCAAACACTTTAAGGCGCCCAAAAGCGCCTAAATCCCATTTGCTGCAAGCTGTATTTTAAAACTTGGTCGCCCGGCGGGCCATTTTCATCGCCTGCTTGGTCTGCTGCTGTCCCGATTGACCGCCACCTTGGCGCTTTGCACGGCGCGCAGCGCGTACTTCTTGCTGTGTTGGGCCGCTTTGAACAGGATTGCCGTAATCGTCAATCTCACCCTGAGGCTGCTGTTGCTTGCCCCCGCCCCGCATTGAAGCGGCTTTGTTAAATCCTGCGTCTATGCCCTTGTTGAGCAGTTTGCGCATAACTGTGCGCATGATCATGTTGATGATCTGGTTCATATCGCTCTCCTCGGTGGTATCTTTGTCGCCAATATAGGGACAATTACGGCAATTTTGAGGATCAATCCTCAAATAGTTCGCTTTGCCCTTCGGTGGTTTCAGGCTCGTCCTCACCATCACCGACCTGCAATGACATGCCAAGAGGGGGACGGTTTTCCAACAACCCAGCAGAACGTAGTTCTTTTAGACCTGGTAAATCACGTGCGTTTTCAAGGCCAAAGTGATCAAGGAACCCTTCTGTTACGACAAATGTTACTGGCCGCCCCGGTGTCATTTTACGACGCCCAAAGCGGATCCATTCAAGCTCTAGCAGCTGATCCACCGTACCACGTGAGACAGAAACACCACGAATTTCTTCGATCTCGGCGCGGGTGACGGGCTGATGATAGGCAATGATGGCAAGGGTTTCGATTGCGGCGCGGCTAAGTTTGCGCACCTCTACCGTTTCTTTTTGCATCAGATAGCCCAGATCAGCAGCCGTGCGCATGGCATAGGCATCACCGATTTTCATCACATGCACACCTCGCCCCTCAAAGCGGCGGCGCACGTAAACCATGGCTTCGGCTGCGTCACATCCATGTGGCAAACGGGTCTGCAAATCTCTGATTGTGATCGGTTCAGCACTGGCAAACAGCACTGCTTCGATCATACGCTCCTGCTCAGCCATTGGTGGAGCCTCGAATAGGCTTTCTTCTTTTTGGTCAACATCTTCTGACATGATCTTAATCTTTCTTGCGCAACTGGATTGGCGCAAAGACGTCGCTTTGCCGGATTTCCATGTGGCCCTCTTTGACCAGCTCCAAAGACGCCGCAAACGTCGCCGCCGTGGCCGAGCGGCGCTTGATTGGGTCGCTCTCCCAGCCTTCGGGCAGATAGCTCATCAAGTCACCCCATTCACCGGCAAAGCCCATAAGGCCCCGCATCCGTTCCAGCGCTTGTTCCATCGTGAATACTTTTTCGCGGTCCATCACAAACGGGCGAAATTCGTCGCGCGTGCGAATACGGGCATAGCCTTGCATCAAATCCAGCAATGTCGCTGTGTAGGTCACGCTGCGCACGCGTTCTACAATTTGCGTCTGGCCGCGCGCAAAAAAATCACGCCCCAGTTGATCCCGCGCCATCAGGCGGGCCGCTACATCGCGCATCGCGGCAAGCCGCTCTAGCTGGAAGGCCAAATGCGCGGCGAGTTCCTCACCTGATGGGCCTTCATCGGTTGGATCAGGGGGCAACAATAGGCGCGATTTAAGGAACGCCAACCATGCGGCCATCACCAAGTAATCCGCAGCAAGTTCCAGCCGCAGCTCTTTGGCCTTTTCCACAAAGGCCAAATACTGGCGCGCAAGTTGCAGAACGGATACCTTGCGCAGATCAACCTTTTGGGTTCTGCTGAGGGTCAGCAACAGATCAAGCGGGCCCTCAAACCCGTCAACATCCACAATCAGCGCCTCGGCAGCTAGCCGATCCGCAACTGTTGTGTTGTCTTCCTCAAAACGGCTCTCAGCCATGCACATCCTCGCCCACAAGCGCCTTAAGCTGCGCATCGAGAGCGTTAATGTCAATATCGTCGGGGGTCTGACGATAACTTAGCGCACGTAAAGCACGACGTTGCGCAGCATCCGTCATCTCACCAGCAGCCTCTGCCACCTCAGCACGTTCAGACAATGTACCGTTACAATGCAAGATCACATCACAGCCTGCCGCAATCGCATCGCGGCTTAAATCACCAAGCGACCCTGTCAGGGCCTTCATTGAAATGTCATCAGTCATGATCAGATTGTCAAAACCGATGTCCTCGCGGATCACCTGCATCATACGCGCAGATAATGTTGCTGGACGTGGATCAATCGCGTCATAAACCAGATGAGCGGTCATCCCCATCGGGGTGTCACGCAAGGCCTTGAACGGCGCAAAATCAACGCGATCCAGATCGTCACGCGAGGCACTGACATGCGGCAATTCAAAATGGCTGTCCGCAGTTGCGCGGCCATGACCGGGGATGTGTTTGATCACTGGCAAAACACCGCCCGCCAACATCCCGTCATTGGCGGCCTGCCCCATCAGGGCAACCTGCTGGGCGTTCAGGCCATAACACCGGTTATAGAGGAATTCGTGGGTATCAGGCCCGGGTACATCGACCATAGGCGCACAGTTGCTATCAATGCCCAACGCATACAGTTCATGCGCGATCAGACGAAAGCGCAGATACATGGCCTCATCTGCTTGTTTACCTGCCGCGCGCACAAATTCCATGGGCGGCAGCCACTCGCGCCAGTTGGGCGCACGCAGCCGTTGAACACGGCCACCTTCTTGGTCAATTGTAATAGGTGCGTAGTGGCCCGCGGCTTCGCGAAAATCATCACAAAGCGCGCGCACTTGGTCCGGTGTGTCGATGTTTCTTGCAAACAAGATAAAGCCAAACGGCTTGGCGTCACGAAACAGCGCCTTTTCATCTGCTGTCAGGCGATGGCCAGCGGCATCAAGGATTGTCGCGCCAAAGCGCATCCGCCCCTTGCTCACCGTGTCACCACAGGGATGCAATCCACGCTTTCGGCTACCAATGCAGAGCAGAAGCGGCGCGCATCACCGATGTCGTCGAAACCTTGGGCACGCAATCGGTAGAACGTCCGCCCACCTGATTTTGCCTTCATCACGATCCGCTTTTTACCTTCCATGAAAGGCGCAAAACGCGCATTCAATTTACCCCACTGGGCACGTGCGATCTCTGGGCTGTCAAAAGCACCAAGCTGCACCAATCGGGTACCTACAGGCAGGCTTGCGGCATCAATATCTGCGCTACTGGCAGCGGCAGGTGTCGCCGGAGCCGTAGTTGCCGCACGTTTCGGGCGCAAGGTTGGGCGTAGTGATACACGCACACCTTCACCACTTAATAATGCCGCAGCAGTATCTGTGGAAACTGAGGCCAATACCGGAACGACCGCCTGCTCCATCGCCTGCATTGGCGCGACACCATTGGTCAGCTGCGCAACTAGGTCCTCAACAGAACCGGATTCAAGGGCTGCTGCTATGTCTTGCGCTGCTGGTGCCTCTAGGACGGGCGCCCGTTCGGCGGTCACTTCGGTCAGTTGTTCACCATGGAGCATCGGCTGGTCTTCTTCAGCCAAATCGGTCGGCTGAGGTGCAAGGCGCAATTCTTCGGCCCGTTTCTCTGAGGAGCCAATGGCCGTGATTGTGTTGACAGACAGCCCTTGATTTCTAGCCAACTGCCCACCCGGATTCTCAGGACGCACACGCATTTCACCGGACGCCGCAAGCACAACAGGGATGCCACTGACGTCGCGCACCAACAGCTTGTAACCCCAAACCCCAATGCCAATCACCAGCGCCAGCGAAACCGCCGCGCCTGTCAAATTGGTAAACTTGCTCAGCGCACCGGAAGACGCCACTGCATATTCAGGATGCTGATGCGTCGAAAAGCCCCCCTGAGGGGATTGTGTGTAATCTGCCATCGTTGCCTCTCTGCCCGCGCAATACATTGCCGCGCGGATCTGAAATTTTGCCTGCTGTCCTGTGGCGCGGTGCTTAACGCATCTCTTCCGCAGGAGTTACGCCAAGGATACCCAAGCCCGCTGCAATTACAATCGCAACTGCCCGTGCAAGGGCGATTTTCGCTTGGGATGTTGCAGGATCGTCCTCTTGGATAAAACGCAGGCCCGTTTCAGAGTTGCCTAGATTCCAGAAACCGTGCAAATCCCCAGCCAATTCATAGAGATAGAAGGCGACGCGGTGCGGCTCATTGCTGCGCGCAGCAGTTTCCACCAGACGCGGCCATTCTGCAACTTTGCGCAGCAGCGCCAGTTCTGCCGTATGATCCAGCTTGGTCAGGTCAGCAGATTTCAGCGCGGCCTCGCTCACGTCGATGCCCGCGTCCTGCGCCTTGCGCATAACTGAGGCAACCCGAGCATGGGCATATTGCACATAAAATACAGGGTTATCGCGGCTTTGCTCCATGACTTTATCAAAGTCAAAATCCAACGGCGCATCGTTTTTACGTGTCAGCATCACAAAGCGGGTCACATCAGAACCAACCTCGTCGATCAGATCGCGCAGCGTGACAAAGTTCCCTGCCCGCTTGGACATTTTAAACTCTTCGCCGTTCTTGAACAGCTTCACCAACTGCGTCAGCTTGATATCAAGTGGCACCGTACCACCCGACAACGCATGCACTGCAGCCTTCATCCGTTTGACATAGCCGCCGTGATCCGCGCCAAAGACGTTGATCAACGCGTCATAGCCACGTTCAACCTTATCGTTGTGATACGCGATGTCGGGTGCGAAATAAGTCCACGCGCCGTCGTTCTTCTGGATTGGGCGGTCTTGGTCATCGCCAAAGTCTGTGGATTTAAACAACGTTTGCTCACGTGCTTCCCAATCATCAGGCAGTTTGCCTTTTGGTGGCTCAAGCGTGCCGCGATAGATCAGGCCCATGTCATCAAGCTTTTTCAAGCAGGCTTCGATTTTACCTGTGTTGTAGAGGGACTTTTCGGAGAAGAACCTGTCCATCTTCACGCCCAACAGCGCAAGATCATCACGGATCAAGTCCATCATTTCGTCTGTTGAGAAATCACCGATAGGGCCCAGCCACATATCTTCGGATTGGCCTACATATTTATCGCCTACTGTCTCTTTCAGCTTTTTGCCCACTGGAACCAAATAGTCACCGGGATATGTACCTTCGGGAAAGGCGACATCCTGACCGTGCGCTTCGAGATAGCGCAGATATACGGACCGCGCGAGCATGCCGATCTGTCCACCGCCATCATTGATCACGTATTCGCGTGTCACATCCCAACCCGCAAAGGCCAGCAATGATGCCAGCGCATCGCCAAACACCGCGCCACGCGTGTGGCCCACGTGCAGCGGACCTGTTGGGTTGGCCGAAACATATTCAACGTTCACAGATTTACCCGCGCCCAGATCACCGCGCCCGTAATCTGTGCCGTTTTCCAACACATCCAGCGCAACGCCCTGCCACAAGGATGGCGCAAGCCGCAGGTTCAAGAAACCGGGGCCTGCAACCTCGGCTGAAGTAACACGTGGATCTTCAACCAACAGGGCCGCCAGTTTTTCTGCAATGTCGCGCGGCTTCATGCCTGCGGGTTTGGCCAGCACCATTGCCGCGTTGGTGGCCATATCACCATGGGCCGCATCGCGCGGCGGCTCAGCAGTGACATTGTCCGTGACAAGGCCCCCTGGCAGATCGCCAGCAGCAACCATCGCGTCAAGCGCGCTAAGAACAAGAGTACGGATATCGGCAAATAGGTTCATTGAATTGCTCTCAGGGTGTAAGTTGGCCTTCGTTTAACACTTAGGCGTGCCGCGTCAATCACAGGCGCAGTTCTGATCCAGTCAAAGAGCCCAGTGATTTGGCCAAAAGACCCACAACAGCAGTGCGCGCGGGCTTTACTGCCCCTTCACCGACATTGATCAGGTTTAACGTCAATCCATCACGTCGCAGCGCATGCGCGAGCGCCCCTTGTACAGACACAAGTGCAGGCGCCATCGCACCCGTCACAACATCAAGCGCCTGATCGGGGCGCGAAACCACGGTGACGATCTGGCCATCGCGGGTGGACAACGCAGGCATAAAACCCTGCACAATTCCCTGTAGTACCGCGATATTGAGGTCAACCTTGTCCGGATGGCGCAGCGGCATCAGGTTTAACACTCCGTCAAGGCGCGCCTCGCCCCACGCACGACCCACACGGCGCAGCGCCTCTTCCGGCGCACCCTTAAGTGCAAGAGGAACAGCACCAGATATTTGCTTGAGCGCCTCAGCATTTGCATCAGCGGCAACCACCTGCGCCCCAGATGCGCCCAAAGCGCGCACAATGCTGCGCCCAAAGCCACAACAAGCACCCAGCACCATAATCCTCTGCCCTTGCAGAATTCCTGCAGGGCGTTTGGTGGTTTGTGTTTTGATATCCAACATCTTTTACCCTTTTTCTGCCAACTGCACGCCAATACTTGGCGTGTTGCCAATCAGGCGCTGGTGTTCTTGCAGCGCAAACCGATCGGTCATACCCGCAATATAGTCCGCGACGATACGTGCCAGCATTGTACGATCTGTCCCAGCTTGGGCAATAGAATTTGCCCAGTCGGCGGGCATCAGCGCAGGTTGTTCTAGAAACAACGGGAACAAGTCCTCAACCACGTCCGAGACCTGGGCACGAATTTTCATCACTGCGGGGGCACGGTACATCCGTGTGAACAGGAATTTGCGGATTGCATTCAAGTCCTGCCACATGCCGTCCGAAAACCGGATAACGGGTCGCCCAAGGTGGCGAATTTCCTCAACGGATTGCGCGCCTGCATCTTCCAACAGCTTGCGCGAGGTCTCAATCACATCGGCAACCATTACGCCAAACACACGCCTCAAGGCCTCATAGCGGCGGCGATACGCATCCAATCCTGGATATCGCGCATCAACTTCGGCATATGCCGCCCCAACCAACGGGAGCTCTGTAATATCGTTGTCGTCAAACAGACCTGCACGCAGGCCATCATGAAGATCGTGATTGTTATAGGCAATATCATCCGCCAATGCAGCAACTTGGGCCTCAGCGCTGGCGTGGGTCTCAAGCTCTAGATCATGGGTCAGGATGTAATCAGCCAAAGCGTGCGGCAGGTCACCAGTCACGGGGCCGTTGTGCTTTGCGATCCCCTCAAGGGTTTCCCACGTGAGGTTCAAACCATCAAATCCAGCATAATGGCGTTCCAGCGAGGTCACGATCTTGATCGCTTGCGCGTTGTGATCAAACCCGCCGTAGGGTTCCATCAACGCGTGCAGTGCGTCTTCGCCCGTGTGGCCAAAGGGCGGATGCCCCAGATCATGGGCCAGTGCAATCGCCTCGGTCAACTCGCCATTCAGATGCAGCGCGCCTGCAATTGTGCGCGCAACCTGCGCGACCTCAATCGAATGCGTTAACCTTGTGCGGTAATAATCACCCTCATGTTCAACAAAAACTTGTGTCTTGTGTTTGAGCCGCCTGAACGCGCTGGCATGGATGATCCGGTCCCGATCACGCTGGAAACAAGAGCGGAAATTGCTCTCTTCCTCAGGCACTCGCCGCCCACGGGCGCGGTCCGGATCGGAGGCGTAGGATGCACGCATGGCCAAGTCTCCTGTAACACGGAGCTTGTACCCCGCTTTAACCGTTTCTATATTATGCATTACTACGGATGGAAACACACTGCGGAGTGACCCCATGAACCTGCCCCCAAAAGTGACCGAACGTGCGTTTGCGCGTCTCAATGAAATCGGCGCATCAAGCGACGGCAAAGCCCTGCGCGTCGCCGTTGAAGGTGGCGGATGTTCCGGCTTTCAATATGAAATCGCGCTAGACGAAGCAAAAGACGATGACCTGCATCTGCAAGGCGCTGGTGAAACTGTCGTTGTCGATAGCGTCTCCTTGCCCTTTCTTGCCAACGCTGTGATTGATTTCACCGAAGAATTAATTGGCGCAAGATTTGTCATCGAAAACCCCAACGCGACCTCTTCGTGCGGCTGCGGCACATCATTCTCGATGTAAGGTTGCTTGCCCTGCGGGGCCAATTGGGCGATAGCAAAGGCACCCCCGTTAAAGGAGCCTTGCGCCATGAAAATCGCCACATTCAACATCAACGGCATCAAGGCCCGCATTAACGCCCTCCCCGATTGGTTGGACGAGGCGCAGCCTGATGTTGTTTTGCTGCAAGAAATCAAATCCGTCGATGAAGCATTCCCGCGCGAAATATTCGAGGAACGCGGCTATAACGTCGAAGTTCACGGGCAAAAATCATTTAACGGCGTCGGGATCCTGTCCAAACTCCCGCTAGAGGATGTCACACGCGGCCTTCCCGGTGACGACAGCGACGAACAGGCCCGCTACATCGAGGCAACTGTTGTAGGCGAGAACCATTCTGTGCGGCTGTGTGGCCTGTACCTGCCCAACGGCAACCCTGTTGAGCTGGAAGAAGATGGCCAGCCTATAGCGGGCGGAAAATACGCCTATAAATTGGCATGGATGGACCGCCTGCACGCCCGTGCGCAGGAATTGTTAGCCGAAGAAACACCGTTCTTGATGGCCGGCGATTACAACATCATTGCCCAGCCAGAAGATGCCGCAAAACCTGAAAGCTGGGTTGGGGACGCCGCCTATCGCCCTGAAAGCCATGCAAAATGGCGTGCATTGCTCAATCTGGGGTTCACAGAAGCCTTTCGCGCATGCACCCAAGCCCCTGGCCACTATAGCTTTTGGGACTACCAAGCAGGCGCATGGAACCGCAACAACGGCATCCGCATCGACCACTTCCTGCTGTGCCCCTACACCGCTGATCGCCTGCGCGACTGTCAGATCGATAAAGACATCCGTGGCCGTGAAAAACCATCCGATCACGTACCAGTTTGGGTTGATCTAGACCTCTAGCGGTACCGCTGAAAGTTTGCAGTGCCGCCGTTGCCCTCTCTATTTGGACATGTCGGTCTTCACGATGTTAGCCAGAATGAGCTTCTTGCTGCCTATAGATAGACCTGAGGTGCAGTAGATGTTTGTCAGGCTGTCTAATTCAGGCGCATCCATGTCAAGCGGGACAGCTCCACATCCTGAAGGATCAAGGGCATTATATAATATAATAGCGATTTCCAAATTGTCGGCTCGATGCTGGCTTGAATAGGTACCGCCTTCAAACTCGACTACAAATGTCCAAATCGCCATCTATTATCCTAACCCGCAATTATGTCGACGTTATCCATTCTTGAAGGCAGGAATTTCCATCTACAAGTCCAAAACGCCTCAACGCTGTTTAGTGGATTTGGGCAACAAATCAGGCATCAAAAGCAAGCAACCAAATAGGCGCTCTCACCCAATCGGGGTGCAATATTGCCTCACGTAGGCTGTGTAGGCATCGGTGAATAGCTCAACTTTCGCTTCGAAAGCTTTCACCCTGCTAAATGAAATAGAAACCACTAAAATCATGATGTCCATTGCGTATTCCCGTGCCCACCTCCAGCCGACCATTTCCAAAAGTCAAACTTGAACCAATCGCAGTAAGCGCCGCAACAGGTTAGCTTCCGTTTTTGCCTTTTCTGTCGTGGCTGGCAGAGAGGGCATCGCGTTGCAATCGAACCTTCTCGGACGGGTTCACCCCATCCATCCAGATGGAAATCAAGTTGTCGATCGGCGAGGTGCAAGAGCTTCATGGGTTTTGTCCGTAAGTTATGGCGCCATGGCTTTCGTTGTGTTGCGTGTCGAACTAGCAGTAACTGGCAATTTGGGTGTGGTAGGAGACGCGGGTAACGATCCCGCCCGTCTACGCTTATCTGGCGCTCCGGACTTATAAGGCCCAGCCGCACACCTGTGCTGTCTCCCAAGCGTGAAAAGATCAACGTATGAGGTGAGGCAGCAGGACACTGCGACGGTGGGTGTTTGGGAAGTTTGTCAAAGGAAGCTTCCGGTCAATGGGCATACAAGCAATGCGTCGCACCCATCGTAGGGCGCGGTCAGCAGGTTGCGTGTATGAGTGCTCTAATCTTCAACATGCGGCAAACATGCCGAGGGAAACGCTTGCCGTCAAGAGTGGATATTGACGCTCAGGTCATCATAGAGCTTTGTTTTCAATTAGCATTTGCGAAAAAGAGAGAGCCTTGGGATTTTAATTGCAGTCCGAAGACTGGATCGCCAGTGTGAAGAACCCTTTACCTCACGTACGGATCTAAAGGCGACATCCAGGAAACTTGATATGATTTTCGAAAAGTGCTGCACCCCCTTTTGCAGACAATAACACAAACCAACATCAGTACTCATCGACTTCCAATATCCATGAGCATTCGAAACCGACGCGCAGATGCCAAGCGGCCATTCGAGCGCTTCGCTGACGGTAAGCGCGGTAGAAAACTGATCTGGCACCGTTTATGCGGGACAAAACACCAATTTCCTGCGCTTGCCACAAAGGCACCTTTTCGTTGTGTAACACCTGACTCTAAAACCGCTAGACATGCTGCCAGAAAAGCCACTCAACTCGATTTTTTTTGTAATGAACGTTCAGAACTTTCCGTTGTCGTTTTTCCACTCATTACGCGGAGCAATCTTTTCGGTTGTGTCCCAATGCTCCACCACTTTACCTGCGGCCAGTCGAAAGAGGTCATAGAAGGAAGAGTGGACGCCGCCATAGTTCCCCTCACTGACGCAGAGTACAAAATTTCCCTGAGCTAAAACACGGTGGATGCGGTGATATTCGATGTGTCTTCCACCGGCATTTTCGGCCTCCAGCGCCGAACGAAGGGCAGAAACGCCACCTCCCAGTCGTGGATTGTGCTCGGTGTAGATGTCAGCGTCAATAAAATCGGTCAGCCGGTCAAACTGCCCGTCGATGAGCACCGTTTCAACGAAGAACCTGACAACGGCACGATTGCTTTCCGTCATTTCAAAGTCAACCGCTTGGGTTGGCCCAGCAACCATGCTTTGACCGGATTGGTTTGGACCCGTTCTTTCCTGAATATTGTCCCAATGTTCCACCGCCTGTCCGCCCTCAAAGCGGAAGACCTCAAAACAGATTTTCCTGCTAGTGAAATCATACTCCATTTGAGCGAAAACAAATGCTCCGTCCTCGAACCCTCTGACCATGTTGACCTTGGGTTCGGTTTTCGAAAGTCGTTTGAAGAGTGCAGCCAGCCCTTCACTGCCCTCGTGAGTTTGCGGGTTGTGCTGGATGTATTTTGCTTCATTGACCACAGAGAGCGGTTCGGATGCACCAGTCTCAATGCACTTCAGCAGATCTCGTATTTGGTTTATCTGAGATTTGGCCATTTGTAATTCTGCCCTTTAATATAAGATTGCCAATCTTGGGTAAGGAGACCACGTGAAAGGTCCTATGTATAGGTCGGTCAAAAGGTCGTTTTAGCTCTGCCATCTAAATAGTCGACATTGGCTGCAATGCAGGAAATTGGCAAAAAAAGGCTTGGAGCCGCCGTTTGCTGCTTCCGCAAAATTTGTGATATACAGCTCTGTCAACGTCGGGTTGTCGCTCTGGGAGGGATTGGCGGATCGGAGGATCCATCATGCAAACACCAAACTTGCCTGCCATCCACGCGCTTCGGCCTGCTTGGAACAAGGGTCGTATCGTCGGTCAAAAGCTCCCGCTGAAACCTAAACACGTCTGGGCGATCCGTGTCAGACTGGAACTGGCTGAAAACCATCGCGACCTGGCCCTCTTCAATTTGGCCATCGATAGCAAATTGCGCGGCTGTGATCTTGTCCGGATGAAAGTCGTGGATGTAATGGCATCGGCGAAGATCAAGGCAAGGGCATCCGTTCTGCAAAGCAAAACCCAAAAGCCGGTTCGGTTTGAAATTTCGGAAGGTACGCGGGCATCTGTCGCGAATTGGATGGAAGACCCGCTGATGGTCGGATCCGAATTTCTCTGGCCAGGACGTTTCCACGTGAGTCTGCACATCTCAACGCGTCAATATGCACGGATCGTACGGGACTGGGTCGGGTCCATCGGTTTGGAAGTCACAGCTTATGGTACGCATTCAATGCGACGGACGAAGGTCACACAAATCTACAAGAAGACGGGCAATCTGCGTGCTGTTCAGCTTTTGCTGGGTCACACCAAGATGGACAGCACAGTGCGATATCTTGGCGTTGAACTCGAAGACGCCTTGGCAATCTCGGAAGCCATTGAAATCTAAACCTTAGGGCCGTTCGGAGGGACGGCCCTAAGCAGCAATTCATGCTTGGCCATGTCGCTACAGCGCGGATGCGCCAAAGCTGACATTAACGATTTTGTGCAGGAATTTGACCTAATAGGTACTAAACGCTACAGCCCTTTTGACAGAGATCAGGCTGGGGCTGGCTCATCAAACATCCAAACGGTGCCGCTTAAAATTATTTCTTCGGGGTTGGCCTCAATATTGAAGCCGCGGAGAATTTTCAAACTCACGCGGCGACGTTGGACGAATTTGAGTGGGGCTCGCTTGGAAATGCGTACAAAACGCCAATTTTCCTGGGGTGCATCAAGGATTGGTTTAACATCTAAACGAATAGATTCTATCGATGTAGAATTCTAATTTCCTGCGCACGAAAAGAGGATAACTACCTGAATTGGACAACTCGATATGAATAAAGCTCGGTCACTAACCTTGTGGCTCAGATCAACGACGTTGTTACTTTTGTTTTCAGCGGCAATTGCGGGAGATAACGCCACATGAGCTACGAACTGTACTATGCGCCAGCAAGTGCATCACTGGGGGTCAGAGTTATTCTCGAAGAGATTGGGGTTGATTATAAACTTCTCCACGCCACCATAGATATGGACAAACCAAGACTGCAGAGCCACCTTGCATTGAATCCGAACGGCTGGGTACCCGTTCTAATTTGGGGCAAGAACGCGATGTACGAATGCGCGGCAACAACGATTTTCCTGTGCGACCGCCATCCTGAATCGAAACTTGCGCCTGCTTTCAACGAACCCGAACGTGGCTTATTTCTTCAGACGTTGGTTTATTTTTCCAGTTCCGTGCAAAACGCATTCCAGCTTGATTACTACCCGGATCGCTTTGCTGACACGCCTGCGACAGAACCGAGTGCGCAGCGCCGCGGACTTCGGCGATTGCGTGAGACATGGAAGATCATTGATGATCAGATTGGGGACAACAGATGGGTGATTGGTGACCGTTTCAGCGCTGCGGATATCTATTTGTTCATGCTGACCACTTGGCTCACCCCTTCGCGTGGGCAACCATCGACGCAGGAGTTTCCTAACGTAAAGCGTATCGCTGACGTGGTGATGCAAAGGCCCAGCGTTCAACTCGTCT
Source organism: Sulfitobacter sp. (assembly GCF_036960155.1). Classification (GTDB taxonomy): domain Bacteria; phylum Pseudomonadota; class Alphaproteobacteria; order Rhodobacterales; family Rhodobacteraceae; genus Sulfitobacter. The sequence continues at coordinate 32,472 of NZ_JBALWB010000014.1, forward strand.
ACGAAAAGTGGATATCGGAACAGACCAATGGGTAGCTGAGCCTGTAAATGGGGACTCAACGGTTCGAAACGACCGTTCTCTTCGCCACCGCACGCTGTGGTTTAGCTTACTCGAAACAGGCATTGTTGTCTTTGAACAGCATTTTAGAGGGACATCGTCCAATCGCAGGCCTCGGCAAGCTCAACCAAGCAAAGCTATCCTACAGGAAGCTTCCCATTGAGTTAGGAAGTCCATCACCTCCCAACTGTCGCGATGCCTTGGCGACGGACGCGATGCTTCGCGATCCCCTTGCGCGACGTGCCTCTCGACCAACTTCGTTTGATGGAAAAACGCGTCGAAGGGATCGTCGACATGGATCAGTTCATCTTCACCCTCATATGGCGACCACATCATCGCGCTACGCCCTGGGACAGGCAGCCATGGATTGCTGATAAAACTCAGGACACCATTTTCTCCCATGACGCTAAAGCCGTTCTCCATCCCATAAGAATCTGTGGATTGAAGCGTGGCCAAGACTCCATTCTCAAATCGGGCCGAACAGGCCGCGTCGCAGATGTTCCCATCCTTATTCAGATTGCCAAAGCCCTGTACTTGACGGTTCCTAAAAACGTCGGGCCCGCACATGGTCTGAACCGTAAGCTGCAACAAGGAGGTTGGGTAGCATCCCAGATTGTAGAGCGTTCCCCCGCCCTTTGGATTGACCACATCCCCGATGTTTGCACAGTAGTAGCCGTTCACGCTACGCAAATCACCCAACCGCCCATCTTGCAAAACCTCGACAAACCGCGACAGGAAAGGATGCGACAGGTACATTAGCCCTTCAACAAAGAACGTGCGCGTTTGCGCCACTGCAGCCAACAACGCATCAGCGTCGCCCATTGTCGTCGTCAGGGACTTTTCGGACAAAACAGCCTTACCCGCCTTCGCGGCCTTAATTGCTGCGTCTTTATGCAGGTGATTAGGAAGGCCCAAATAAACAGCATCTACATCCGGATCCGATAGCAGTTCATCCAGATCAAAGGACAGCTTTGGAAACCCATATTGGGACTGCAACTGCATAACCATATCTGAATTTCGACCGTAAATGGAATGTAGCTGGGAGCCATCGCTCTTGACGATCCCATCAATAGCTTGGTGCGAAATAAATCCTGTACCGATAATTGCCCAATTAAGCGCCATCTTGCCTCATAATTGTTATATTTATGCTGGAGTGACCAAAAGCCGATAGCTTCCAGCCTACCGATAGAAGCGACAACTGCAAAGCAGCATTGCGATAGCACGATTGCTTCCCGCTACTTTACGAAAGCTATAATTTTCTCAATAGCTTAATCGACCTTCAATAGCTTTTCTATAGTAGTTCCCAATCGACCCAAAGCCGCCGTTAGTATGAAACACGTCTAATGGCAGCTCCCAGCCCATGGTGTCGAATGAGGGCATTGCTCCATATAACACCAAAGCGTTATGGCAAACTCGGCGTTTAAGCGAAACCCGCGTTTATCCCTCGGCATGAGGACAGAAACCTGCCGCTAAACCGCTAAAACCCCATAAAACCATAGCTTGATGAATCCGATGCTTCCACTTCGGAAGCAAAACCACGGTTTTTGGGAAATTTATGCTTCCCTATACAGCAAAAAGTTAAAATGGCGTCCTAGGCTTCAAGCTCGGCGTCCCAATACAAGAAATCAATCCAGCTGTCATGGAGATGGTTGGGCGGGAATTTACGCCCTGTATTGCGCAACTCTTCAGCTTGGGGTTGGCGCGGTGGTTTACGCAGTTTGAACGTAGTTTGATGCAGCGCCTTGGACCCTTTGCGCAGGTTGCAAGGGCTACATGCCGCAACGACGTTTTGCCAACTCGTAACCCCTCCAGACGCACGCGGTACCACATGGTCAAACGTCAGCTCCCCTTTTGCGCCACAGTACTGGCAGCAAAATTCGTCCCTTAAAAATAAATTAAAGCGCGTGAAGGCCACGCGCTTTTGAGGTTTTACATAGTCTTTGAGCACAACGACAGACGGGATCCGCAAGGTTGTACTAGGGGAGTGAACACTGTCTTCGTATTCCGCGACGATATCCACCCTATCAAGGTATTTGGCCTTTACCGCATCCTGCCATGACCACAGCGAAAGCGGATAATAACTCAAAGGTCGATAATCCGCATTCAAGACCAAGGCGGGCCTATGTTTAAGCCCTCCCGGACTTCGCGTAAATTCGGTTCTGAATTCGCGGTCCATTTGCACGTCATCCTCTCGCCGTCTGATGTGACTATATCTCGTGGTTTGAAGCTGGCAAGCCTCTCTTTGACACAAGATGTCGCAGGTAGCGTAGGACCGGAATGTAACAGGTGATTGACGCGCGAAGCCCCTTTAGAGGCTAAGTTTGTCGCGCATAAATGCTAGGGCCACTGACAGCCCATCGGGCGCAATCCCGTGACCTGTGCCTTTCATGATATGTGCAAACACATCGGTCCAGCCAGCCTCTTGTAACGCCTCGGCCGCCTTGGGGAGCGATTCAGGTGGTACAACGTCATCCTGATCGCCGTGAATCAGCAGGATTGGGGGGCGCGAAACGGCCTCATCTGCTAGGCTTTCTGGGGCTTGCATGCGACCGGAAAAGGCAACAATACCAGCGACTTCATCCTCGCGGCGTGGCGCGACATGCAACGCCATCATTGTCCCTTGGGAAAAGCCAAACAGCACAACCTGCTCGGGCAGGACATCTTCGTCCACCATCAACGCATCCAGATAGGCGTTCAAATCTTCTACTGCCTGAACCATACCCCGTTCGCATTCTTCCTGCGAAGATCCGTCAATCCACGGCAGTGGGAACCACTGAAAGGCGTTTGGTGCCCCCGCTACGCTTTCTGGTGCATCAGGTGCTACAAACAACGTGTCCGGCAGGTGTTCGCCTAAAGGATCAGCAAGACCCAACAGGTCTGCACCATTGGCACCATAACCATGCAAAAACACCACAACTGATCTGGTTTCCCCTGATACAGGTTCGCGGCGTTCTGAATTGAGGACTCGTGTCATGTTATTCCTTCTCGATCTTTTACAATACGGTAGTAGGTGAACAGCAACCGCGCTGCAACCGCACGCCAAGGCGACCAGTCCGCTGCCATCGCTTCTAATTGTTTTGGGGTTGGGCGCGCGGGTAAATCAAACAGCACGCGCGCAGATTCTTGGAGGGCCAAATCACCCGGCGCAAACACATCCATCCGGCCTAGATTGAACATCGCATAAACCTGCGCTGTCCAGACCCCGATGCCTGACACGGCAGTAAGCGTCTCGATCACCTGCGCATCTGTGGCACCGCGCAATGCGGCATAATCAATGCCCGCCTCAGCCAAGGCACGGGCGTATTTCACCTTTGGCCGGCTCAGACCTACTGCTTTCAGATCATCCTCATTGGCGAGACGAACAGCCTCTGCCGTGTTCAGCCCTGCCGCTTCGACCCTGCCCCATATGGCACGCGCTGACGCAACTGACACTTGTTGGCTGACGATCTTATTAAACAGCGCACCAAATCCGTCGGGCGCTAGGCGCAACGGCAAAGGCCCAGTATCTTGCAAAGCGGCCGCAAATCGCGGCTCTGCATTGGCCAACCATGCGGCGCCTTCGGCGACGTCCGCATCTGACGTGATCAGGCGCATCACAGTGTTTTGATCCAGTCCAGCGCGGTATGAATATCTGCCACTGTCGTTATCCCATTTGGCGCACGCGGACGCTCAATCAGGATCACCTCAATGTCCAATGCCTCGGCGGCATCTAGTTTCGGGCGACTTGCCCGTCCGCCCAGATTGCGACAGATCAGCGTGTCTACTTTTAGGTCTTTGAACAGCGCCTGTTCGTCTGCAGCAGTAAAAGGAGGATCGCCAAACATCAGTTCAACAAATGGATAAGGTGCAGGGCGTGTATGGCGCCGCGTTTGGCGCAGCATCAGTACTTCGCCCTGAAACCCCACATAGTCAGGCAAGCTGTCCCAGCCCGTCGCACAAAATACACGCGCGCCCTGCCCAATCATCGCATTTGCAGTGCAAATGTCAGATACACTGTGCCATTTGGGGTGACCTTCAGTCTCCCATGCAGGACGTTCCAAACGCAGATATGGCAGCCCCAACATCTTTGCCGCGGCAAATCCCTGCTGAGTGACGTGGCGGTCAAAACCATGGCTGGCATCTAGCACCGCACGGTAACCTCCTTGGGCAATTGCATCTCGCATTTCTTCTGGTGCATCAAATCGCCGCAGCAGGGGTGTTTGGGGCATTCGTGCATCCCCGCGCGGGGCCTCAGAAAGCCACGCGTCATACGAGACATCTTGGTCGCTCAGCGCTTCTGCCATGCGCCGCGCCTCAAAACTGCCCGCAAGCAAAAGGATATGTGGAACCGTAACCATCACAACAGCTTTAGCCGCACAGACGCCGGACACAAGAGCACAAGCACCCCCAATGGTTTGGCAGGGGGTTGCCCCCCCACACACAGAGGAGTAGCGATTACGCAACGAAAAGGGATTTTCCGATGATTGACGACACGCGCGCCAAACGAAACGTGATGGTTTTGGTTTTGGCTCAGGCCTTCTTGGGCGCTCAGATGCCCATGATTTTCCTCGTTGGTGGGCTTGCCGGAAAATCACTGGCCACAAATGTGTGCCTTGCGACATTGCCAATCTCGATGATTGTTCTTGGATCAATGATATTTGCGACGCCGATCTCGACCATCATGCAAAAATATGGCCGCCGTACGGGCTTTTTCCTTGGGGCATTTGGCGGCGCATTGGGTGGCGGCATTGGGGCTTATGGCTTGGTCCTTCAGTCCTTTCCAATCTTCCTGTTCGGATCATTCCTGACAGGTATCTACATGTCCGCGCAGGGATTTTACCGATTTGCCGCAGCTGATACCGCCTCAGACTCGTTCCGTCCCAAAGCCATTTCATACGTGATGGCAGGTGGTTTGGTATCTGCAGTCTTTGGCCCGCAACTGGCAACTGCTACGTCCTTCGCTTTTGTCACGCCGTTTGTCGGCACCTATTTGGCTGTCATGCTTTTGAACGCTGTAGGCTGCTTGTTATTCTTCTTTATCGACATTCCAAAACCAGAAGCCCCTGCAGCGGACGCACCGCGCGGACGCACCCGCTGGGAGCTGATCACAACGCCTCGCATTGCGGTGGCTGTCATCTGCGCCATGGTTTCTTATGCGCTGATGAACCTTGTGATGACCTCAACACCGCTGGCTGTTGTCGGCTGCGGATATGAGCAAAAGGACGCAGGTTTCGTCGTTACGGGCCACGTGCTGGCTATGTTCGCCCCGTCGTTTTTCACAGGTCACTTGATCAACCGTTTCGGGGTGGAACGCATTGTAGGCACCGGCATTGCCATTCTTGGCTTTGCTGGCGTCGTCGCCTTGCAAGGCGTTGAGCTGGAGAATTTCTACATCGCCCTGATCCTGCTTGGCCTTGGCTGGAACTTTGGCTTTATTGGCGCGACATCAATGTTGGCAGGTGCACATGCCCCGCACGAACGCGGCCGCATGCAGGGCCTCAATGATCTGTTGGTGTTCGGTGGTGTTACTGTGGCGTCGCTTGCCTCAGGTGGTTTGATGAACTGCTCTGGCGGCTCTCCTGCGGCGGGCTGGGCGTCGGTCAACTATGCGATGATCCCGTTCCTGATCCTTGCGGGTGGTTCATTGCTGTGGCTGATGCTGCACGATCGCCGCGCAGCAGCCTGATCGTTACCCAGTTACCAGCGCCCTAGGGCTGCACACACTGTAAACGGCAGCCCCGCATCGGGCAGCTGCCCCTCCACAACAGATTGCGGATGGTTCCTTGCCTGCTTCAACGCGGGTTCTGCAGCCGTGGCGGGAAATAGGGCTGGCGCACAGGCACGTGCAATTGATGCACGCCCCTTACGGGCCTCATTCAGCGCACTCAAACCACCCTTGGCAAGGGCCGCAACACCTGCAGGTGTCCCATCTAGTAGCGGTACGCGGCCCGCTTCTTCTAGGGCTGGTATTGCGCGCAACCACGCCCCAATTCCTGCACTATATCCTGCACGCCGGACGGGCGCTTCAGCCGCTTGCCCCAACAAAGTTGCCCCAACCCACATCAGGTGACCTGATGTTTGGTTGATGTAGCGTTCTAGATCAGCTTCATCCTCAAACGGATCACGGTAGATATCCCAACGCCGCGCCGCGACCAGCTCATCCAGCAGTCTGGCGTGCTCCGGAGTGATGACCTGCGATAACGGTGTTGCCACTTCGTGACGGCGCACGGTTTTACCCTCTGCAATTTCCTCAAGCACGTCGCGCCACCATTGCAGACGCATTTCGGCGATCATTGCTTCGCTGGTGACCCAAGGCGCGCGGCTGACTTCAACGTTAAACGCATAAAGCGCAAACAGCGCCCCCCGTTGCGCCACGGGCGCCATCATCGCAGTGCGGAACCGCAGTGGATCGCCGCGTTCAACCAATGCAGCGCAGGCTGTTAAATCATCAGACCAGTTCATGCGGGGCGCACAACGCTCAGCAAATAGCCGTATTCGTCGCGGTGCGCGCGCCAGCAGGCCGCCTCTTCTTCGGCTTCATCCAGCACAGTATTCAACGCGCTATCTGCATCTGCACGCAGGGCTGCAATACGTTGATCCAAAGGGCCAAAATATGCCTCCCACGCAGCATCAGGCAAACGCCTTTGTCCCAGTACTACATATCCGGCACCTTCAATCTGTTGCGTAATACCCGCCTCATTGGTCATACTTGGGTATTCACGATCCCACATCGATTTGGGACGCTCGGAGGGGGTATCAGTGAACCAACACGCCTCAGAGAATGCAATCGCGCCGCCCGGCAACAGGGATTTTCGCCACGCGTTTAGCGCAGGACCAACGCCCATGAAATACACCGCACCCGCACACCAGATCAGGTCATAGGGGTTTGCGATGACCTTCATGTCAGCCTTAAGTGTTGTCACACGATCATCTGCACGCCAAGCATCCCGGGCTGCCTGAACAAAATGCGCTTTTGCATCTAATGCCGTGACATGAGCATTCTCTGCCTCAGCCAACAAGGCCGCAATGTCGCCACCCGGCCCGCACGCCACATCAGCAATACGCGCGCGCGATGGAAGCTCCAACAAGGATGCCGCCCATGCCACATCTTCGGGTGCACCTGGCCCCTCGCGCGGCAAATCGCGGTGGAGTTTAAAGAATGCTTCGGTTGCCAGATCAGAACTCATTTAAAAATCCCTCAATTACTGCGCGCGTGCGCGGATCGTCTACGATATCCAGATGGCTTGCACCTGTCATCAACTCATAGCGGCCTTTGTCCGTCACAGCACCCATGGTTGGGGCGTATTCCTGAGCACGAAATGCTTCATCCGCGCCCCCCGCCAGTAGGATAAACGGAGGCAGTGCGGCGACATCCTCAAGATACTTGCTGCGCGGCGCATAAGACGCGTTGAGGCGGTAGGAATAGGCAACCGTGGCGGTATCGCCCAACGGGCCGTCTAGCACGACCTGAGGCATATTGAACTGGATGATCGGTAGGTGGTTTAGCGCCTTGATCTGGAACGTATTCAGGATCGAAAGCCCGATGATCCGCCGAGTCAGAACATGCGCCCATCCGCCAGAGTTGGGCCGCGTGGTTGGCGCATTGTGTTTAAGAAATGGCGCAAGCAGAACAGCACCATCCAACATATCGCCGTGCTCACCACCAGCAAACCGCACAACCAGACCACCACCAGAGCTGTGGCCTGCCATGATCACTTTCTGACCGGGCTTGGCCACTGCAGCGATCATATCCGCCAGATCGTCCTCATATTGACCGATGTAATCGATATCACCGCGCCGCCCCGGCGCAGTGCCATGGCCGCGCAAATCAGGAATAATCACATCAGCTTTGCCTTGTAAGGCATTTCCAAGGCTGTCAAATTGCAAGCCATGCCAACCAGAACCATGCACAAGAACCAACAAGGGTACATTGTCTGCGCCGCCATAGGTGCGGACCTTTAAATCATAACCATCGCGCATGGGGATGCTCAACAAGGGCGCTGGCGTTTCGCTGCCACTGGCCAACTGGCGTGAAAAATCCAGCCCCCCTTCACCGCTCATGGTTTTTGGGCGTTGGGTGAAAACAAGGGTCACCGCAATCACCAAGGTGATCACAATCGAGATCAGGATGCGTTTGAAAATATCAAAAGCCATTGTGTCACCCTTTGTCTCTGATCAATTTCCAGCGGATCGCATCCAGCAGCGCATCAAAGGAGGCATCAACTATGTTAGCTGATACACCAACAGTGGACCAACGGTGGCCCTGCCCGTCTTCGCTGTCGATAATGACGCGCGTCACCGCTTCGGTGCCGCCCTGCGTTATGCGTACTTTGAAATCGACCAAACGCCAGTCTTCCAGCAATGCCGAATACTGACCAAGGTCTTTGACCAACGCCTTTGAGAGCGCGTTCACCGGACCACGGTCACTGCCCGTCTCATCCATGCTTTCTGAAACTGATTGGCGTTTTTCGCCGTCTACCTTCACAACTACAACTGCCTCAGAGAGGCTGATCATCTGGTCGTATTTGTTTTTGCGCCGCTCTACGGTCACGCGGTAGCGTTTGACCTCAAAAAGGTCTGGCATCTGGCCCAACACCTTGCGCGCGAGCAGCTCAAAGCTGGCTTGCGCCGTGTCATAGCTATAGCCCTCTGCCTCGCGTGCTTTTACCTCATCAAGGATTTCAGCCAGTGCCGGATCACCCTTTTCTACCTCCAGCCCAGCGCTTGCTAAACGGCGGCGCAGGTTCGATTGGCCCGCCTGATTGGACATCGGGATTATGCGCGCGTTCCCAACGATTGAGGGATCGATGTGTTCATAGGTTGAGGGGTCTTTGAGGATGGCCGATGCGTGCAACCCCGCCTTATGCGCAAAGGCGGATGAGCCGACAAAGCCAGCCTGTTTGTCCGGCACACGGTTGAGGATTTCATCCAGCATGCGTGACGTGCGTGTCAGCCCTGCCAGTGCTTCGGTGCTGACACCTGTCTCATAAAGGCTGGCGTAGGGTTCTTTCAGCATGAGGATCGGGATCAACGTAACGAGGTTGGCATTGCCACAGCGTTCGCCAAGTCCATTCAGCGTGCCTTGGATTTGGCGCACGCCCGCATCCACAGCGGCCAGCGAACAGGCAACCGCACTTTCGGTGTCGTCATGGGTGTGGATACCCAGACGATCACCGGATATGCCCGCGGCGATCACCTCAGCGGTGATGCGGCCAATCTCGGCGGGTAGTGTCCCCCCATTGGTGTCACACAGGACAACCCAGCGGGCACCAGCATCATAGGCGGCTTTGATTGCTTCTAATGCATAGGCGGGATTGGATTTATACCCGTCAAAGAAATGCTCGGCGTCAAATAGCGCCTCGCGGCCCTGCGCCACAAGATGCGCGATGGAACGTGAGATGTTTTCGGTATTTTCTGCCAGCGTGATGCCCAGCGCGGTTTTCACATGAAATTCGTGGGTTTTACCGACAAGGCAGACGCTTTTGGTGTTGGCATTCAGGACTGCCGCCAGCACTTCATCATTTTCGGCGGATCGACCAGCACGTTTGGTCATGCCAAAGGCGGTCATGCGCGCGCGGGTTTTGGGGGCCTCCTCGAAAAACGCGCTATCGGTCGGGTTGGCACCGGGCCATCCCCCTTCGATATAATCAACGCCCAGCGCATCTAACGCCGATGCGATGGTGACCTTTTCCTCGGTAGAGAATTGCACGCCTTGGGTTTGCTGGCCGTCACGCAGGGTGGTGTCATAGAGGGAGAGCTTGATTTTGGTCATTTGCGAGTCTCCAGACACTGCTCTTGCTTAGGTCGTGCGCTTGGCACGACCTGTCCCCGTCCGCCCCCACGGGCGGGGACAATCCCCCCCCTCGGACGGGAACAGGTCTGTGGTGTGAGACACATCATTTGAGGGCCTCCAGCTTAGCGGCATCAAAGTCCGGCGTTGGGGTGAGGGAAACGCCTTCCTTGCTCATCTTGACCTGTACACCCGCTGCCAAAAGCATGGTTTTGATGTGGTCTACTTGCGCAAAGTCTTTTGTCTCCATCGCCGTAGTACGGGCATCCCCCAACAAAGACTCATAAGCCGACAGGTCAACATCAGCCTCTTCTAACCATGTTGGAACGTCATCCCCCATTAACCCGAGGAGCTGAAGCGCCCAGCGCAATGCCGCAGCATCTCCGTCACTGGACAGCTTGTGCATATGCGTAATCGCACCAGCCGTGTTCAGATCATCCCCTAACAGGCCAACAAGTGTTTCATCAGGGCTACCCGCATCTACAGTGGCAGCCATTGCATACCATTTGCGCAACGTCTTCTCGGCCTCTGCCCGCTTCTTCTCGGTCCAGTCCATCGGCTTACGGTAATGGGTGCTGAGCATCACAAAGCGGATCACCTCACCCGATACGCCTTGATCTATCAGATCGCGCACGGTGAAGAAGTTACCAAGGCTTTTGGACATCTTCTTGCCCTCTACCTGTAGCATTTCATTGTGCAGCCAGAAATTGGCAAAGGTATCCCCAGCGCAGCAGCTTTGGGCGATCTCGTTTTCGTGGTGCGGGAACATCAGGTCGTTCCCCCCTCCGTGAATATCAAAATGCGCACCTAATAGCTCATGCGCCATAGCGGAACATTCGATGTGCCAACCGGGGCGTCCACGGCCCCACGGGCTATCCCAACCGGGTGTTTGCGCATCAGAGGGCTTCCATAGGACAAAATCCATCGGGTTACGCTTGTACGGGGCGATCTCAACACGGGCACCAGCGATCATGTCATCCACGCTGCGCCCAGACAGCGCGCCGTAGTCCGTGTAGCTGTCTACAGCGAACAGCGCATGGCCTTCTGCCTCATAGGCGTGGCCTTTGGCGATCAGGTCTTGGATCATCTCGATCATCTGAGGCACAAATGCGGTGGCACGTGGCATGTGGTCAGGCTCTAGCGCGCCTACAGCAGCCATATCATCAAGGAACCACTGCGTTGTCTCTGCAGTGATCTCACCAATGTCTTTGCCATCACGCGCAGCGCGGGCGTTAATCTTGTCATCGATATCGGTGAAGTTACGCACGTAGGTGACATGGCTTTCGCCGTATACGTGACGCAGCAAGCGATTAAGCACATCAAACACAATCACAGGCCGTGCATTGCCTAGGTGCGCGCGGTCATAGACCGTAGGACCACAGACATACATCCGCACGTTCTTGGCATCTATGGGCGTGAATTCCTCGCGTTTACGAGTCATTGTGTTGTGCAGTTTGATGGTCGTCATGGCATATATCCTATCGGCGCGGCATTGCGCGGGACATGGCACAGTTTCAGAGAAGATAAAACAACGTGATCAAGGCCCGCGAGAGGAATCTCAGCAGGTAATCGTGCAACAAATAATGAGTGTTTGCGTTGTCATACCAATTGCCTACCGCAACAGGGGCGTTTTCGTCAAGGCTGATTGACAATTACGCGCCGCTCTGCGCCCCTGCCCGTGAAGCAGAAAGGAGCATATCATGCAGGCATCAAAACGGATTAGTACAATTCTGGGCGGGGGTTCTGACGGGTGGGAAGTATTTCTGCGCGCTCGTGAAATGATCGACGGGGGTACTCCAGTAACGGAGCTTACCATTGGTGAGCATGATATCCGCACAGCGGCCCCTATCTTGCAAGACATGCACCGATCCGCCCTTGGTGGGCATACGGGTTATGCCGCTGTTCCGGGCACTGCAGAATTGCGCGATGCGATTGCAAAGCGCGTCACCGAGCGCACAGGCGTGCCAACAAAGCGTGAGAACGTGATGATCACCCCCGGTGGGCAAGCGGCCTTGTTTGCCGCCCACACGGCTGTGATAGATCCCGGTGATACTGCGCTATATCTCGATCCCTACTATGCGACCTACCCCGGCACGTTGCGCGGTGCCTCTGCCACGCCTCTTGCGATACAGGCACATGCAAGCAATGCGTTCCAACCGCGCGCCGCAGACATTGCTGCTGTGGCTAAGGGTGCAAAATCCTTGCTGGTCAACTCTCCCAATAATCCCACTGGCGTTGTCTATAGCCGTGAGACATTGGAAAGCATTGCAGACGTTTGCAAAGAGCATGACCTGTGGCTTATCTCTGACGAAGTCTACGACACCCAGATTTGGGAGGGTGAGCATATCTCACCGCGTGCACTGGACGGGATGGCAGAACGTACCTTGGTTATTGGGTCCATGTCCAAAAGCCACGCAATGACGGGTTCACGTATTGGCTGGGTCATCGGACCTGAGGCTATGATCGAGCACCTAATCAATCTGGCAACCCATACCACCTACGGCGTTGCAGGCTTCATTCAGGACGCGGCCTTGTTCGCGCTAGTGCAAGGTGATGACTTTGAGGTCGAAATCGCGGAACCCTTCCGCCGTCGCCGTGAACTGGCGCAAAACGTGCTGGCACAGCAAAACGTTGTCGGTGTCGTGCCAAACGGCGGCGCGATGTACATGATGCTTGATGTCTCGGCCACAGGGCTAAGCGGGCAAGACTTTGCCTTTGCCCTACTAGAGAAGCACCACATCGCTGTCATGCCCGGCGAAAGCTTTGGCACAGCGGCAGCTGGTCATGTTCGTGTCGCCATGACCATTGAGGACGGCGCCTTTGAAGAGGCCCTGAAAACCCTGTGTAGCTTTGCAAAAGGCCTTGCTGAAAAAGCCTGAACAAAAAAAGGCGCGCCGTTCATAGGCGCGCCTTAACTATTCTAGCGTTCCCCTACTTTAGAAGCGGAATGAACCGCGCAAGTTGAAGGTTGTTGCATCAGCATCCAAGCCGCTGCCACCAACGTCTTCAAAACGGTGCTCAAGCAGCTCACCACCAACGGTAAAGCGCTCAGTCACCTGATAGGCCACACCGACACCGATAAATGCGCCAGTGTCATCCCCGATGCTGGTTTTCAATTGCGCAGCACCTGCTGTCGCATAAAGCAACGTTTTACCAAAGTCGTAACCGCCGCGCAGCTTCAGGCGTGTAATGCTGTCCGCTTCTGCGACACCACCAAGATCGATATCGGCATTATCATACTCAAGCTCTCCACCCAGCACATACCGGCCAAAGTCATAATCGTAACCAAGGTGTAAACCGTATGTCGTGTCATCGCCTGACAGATCATCGTCGATGTCGCCATACCCCAAGTTCAAACCACCGTATGCGCCTGTCCAGTCAGACGTGACAACCGGAGCGGGTGAGTAAACTGGCTCAATGACCTCAACGGTGTCAATAATCGGTTCATCCAGGCTTCCCGCAAATGCAGCTCCGCCAAGTACCGATGAAGAAAGCACTGCTGTCGCTGCTATTTTGTGAAACTTTTTCATTGTTCTCTCCTAAAGATCGAAGTGTTCTCACGGCTAGACTGCCCAACCGTCCTTAACGAAAACCGGAGATAAACATAAAGTTCAGTTTCACTAGTGTTGCGTTTTTTGCCTCAGCGAGATTTGGCCCGAGCATTTAGTTTTGGGCAAATTCTGGCTGTCAAACCCCGCGCAGCCTTGAATGTCAAAAACGGCAACAAGTCGCAAATGAGACAGAATGACGCGGTTTTCACCTCAATGATTGGCTAAAGGGGAGCCAAAATGCAGAATTTCACCTGTAGAGCGATATTGGTCATCCGCACCATCGGGGCGGAGCGCGGACGGGCGGCACGCGGCGCACCAACGAAGGTTTGATCACCCTTCCTTGTTCCTTTTCCTGAAAGATCACTCAAATGAATGTACAAAACCCTTCCCGTTCTGGTGGCCGCGCTGCGCGCCGTGCTGCGCGTTCCTCCGCCCTTCCTGACAATCTGCGCCCCGTGCGCCCCGGCATGGAAGGTGGTAAGTTCAAACCCCTTTCAGATGCTGATGTTCTCAAAATCCACCACGCCGCATTGGACGCGCTAGAAACCATCGGTTTGGCTGATGCACCAGAATCGGGCGTTGCTTACCTTACTGGCGCAGGTGCCATCCTTGGCGATGATGGGCGCATCCGTTTTCCACGTGCCTTGGTTGAGGACATGCTGGTTAAGGCCAACCGCTCCCTTACCTTGATGAGCAGAGACGGCCAAAACGATCTGGAGCTGTCAGGCAGCCGCGTCCATTATGGAACCGCTGGGGCTGCCGTGCATCTGGTTGACGTCCACGGCAAACATTATCGCGATTGTGGCGTCCAAGACCTGCATGACGCTGCCAAAATCGTGAACACACTGGATAACGTCCACTTCTGCCAACGGCCCATGGTGTGCCGTGACATCACTGATAATCTCGAAATGGATTATAACTCGATCTATGCCTGCGTTGCGGGCACCACCAAACACATCGGCACCTCCTTTACTGATCCCAGCTTTGTCGCCCCCGCAATTGAAATGCTGCATATGATTGCAGGCGGTGAAGACAAATGGCGCGAGCGGCCCTTTGTGTCCAACTCAAATTGCTTTGTTGTCCCCCCCATGAAGTTCGCGACCGAAAGTTGTCTGGTCATGGAGGAGTGCATTAAACACGGGATGCCAGTGCTGTTGCTCTCTGCTGGGATGGCGGGTGCCACTGCGCCCTCTACCATTGCAGGCGCGATTGTTCAGGCTGTGGCCGAATGCCTTGCGGGTCTCGTGTATGTGAATGCAATCAAACCGGGGCATCCGGCAATCTTTGGCACTTGGCCTTTTGGGTTGGATTTGCGCACAGGCGCAATGACGGGTGGTTCTGGTGAGCAGGCCCTGCTCACGTCTGGTTGCGCGCAAATGCACAACTTTTACAATATTCCGGGCGGTGCAGCAGCAGGGATTGGCGACAGCAAGCTGCCAGACATGCAAGCTGGCTGGGAGCAGATGTGCTCAAACGTGATGGCGGGTCTGTCTGGGTGTAACATGATCTATGAAGCTGCGGGCATGCATGCCTCCCTGCTTGGCTTTTGTCATGAAAGCTTGATTTTGGGGGATGATATCATTGGTCAGGCATTGCGCTGTGTGCGCGGAATTGAGGTCAACGACGAAACCCTTGCGCTGGATCAAATCGCCGAAGTCTGCATGGGGGGGCCCGGTCACTACCTCGGGACTGCTGCCACATTAAGCCGGATGCAAAGTGATCACTTCTACCCCTCATCTGGGAACCGCATGTCCCCAAAAGAATGGGTGGAAATGGAAAAACCTGATCTGATTGAAACGGCAACAGCCCGCAAAGAGGCAATCCTTGGTGCGCCATCAGCAGCAGCCATTGATCCAGTCATCGAGCGCGCGATCCGCGATCAGTTTAATATCCACCTCAAAGGCTAATTAGGAAGAACGGAACACAGGTCCGAAGCTGGGGGGCCACCGGACCTGTGTTAAATTTGCGCGCATTGCTGCCACAGATGCGCGCAAACCCGGGAGGGTCGTTAGCTTGCAGGCATCAGGCCTGCTTCTTGTGCCGCTTTCACCTCGGCGTCTTCCAACATGCCATCGGCATTTAGGTCGATGGTCATGAATTGATCTTCGCTCATGTCGGGATAGACCGCTTGCACTTCGGCTAGGCTCAGAACGCCATCCTCATTCGCATCTGCCGATGTTGCACTTTGCCCCATGGCAAAAGCAGGAACGCAAAGAGCAGTTGTTGCGATGAGCGCAAGAGATTTAATATGTGTCATTTGGTGTCTCCATTTAGTTGGTTTATTCGGGGCACCGTTTGGCGCCCTCATCCAAGTAGAGGCCCCAAATGCCCTTCGCGTCCCGCCCCCTAAGGACAAGCGCGGCCAGCCGCCGATACAGACGATACAGATGCGCGCGCTACCGCTCAAAAAGGCCCTAAACCAGCGATCGGCGGAAACACCCTCACTAGTTGTATCCTGAAAACACGTCATGTTGGCCTCAAAATAACGCTTGCAGGAGCTGAACATGAGCCAATTGAAACCCGAAATCGATCTTGCCGCCCTATTGTTGAAACTGCGCCGCCGCGCTCAACGGCTGGGTGCGCAGCTAGGGGATGCCGAGGATATGGCCCAAGAGACCGCTCTGCGCCTCATGCAGCGGATGGAGCGCACAACGGTTGAAGCACCAGAACACTATGCGATGATTATCTTGCATAACCTTGCGCGTGCGCGCTGGCGCACCCAGCTGGAAACCACCGAGTTGGAAGAAGACGCCGCCAGCATCTTGCCTGTTGGGGATAGCCGTCTTGCCATTGATGATCTACGCCGTGCCATTGCCGACCTCCCCGAAGAGCAAGCACAGGTTATGGAACAGGTCTTGCAAGGGGAGCATAGCCCAAATGAAATCGCCAAAAAGCTGGGCCTGCGACGCGGTACAGTGATGTCACGCCTTGCCCGCGCACGGGCAAAACTGCGCGCGCATGTGGGAATGGATGCTGGAACGCCCGTGGCCGAGCTACTTTAACCCAGGTTCTTGCGGTTCACCGCCCCTTTAACCCAAACAAACCTTTGCTTGGGTTAAAGGGGTCAGATTGCGGTAGGTCGATTTTCGATTACTGCGCGGCCAGAGGCATACGTGCCAATTGGCATTGGCCCCATAGACCCTCAAGCGCACCAATTAAATGTTCGATATCTGCAGCGCTATGCACAGGGGAAGGCGTAATGCGCAGCCTTTCGGTGCCTTTGGGTACAGTTGGATAGTTGATTGGCTGGATGTAGATGCCGTGCTCTTGCAGCAGCATGTCAGAGATGAATTTGCATTTGTGCGGGTCTCCCACCATCACGGGGATGATATGGCTGGGGTTTTCCACATGCGGGATACCGATCTCATCCAGACGCGCACGCACCTGCGCTACTTTGGCCTTCTGGATGTCACGCTCCTGCGCGCTGTCTTTTAGATGACGAATGGAGGCCGCAGCCCCCGCAGCAACCGCAGGCGGTAATGCTGTGGTAAAGATAAACCCGCTGGCAAAGCTGCGCACAAAATCACACAGCTCTTTTGATGCTGCGATATAGCCGCCAACCACACCAAACGCTTTGCCTAATGTGCCCTCAATAACGGTTAGACGGTCCATCAAGCCTTCGCGTTCAGCGATGCCACCACCGCGCGGTCCATAAAGGCCAACGGCGTGAACTTCATCCAGATAGGTCATTGCGTTGTATTTATCGGCCAAATCGCAAATCTCTTTGATCGGGGCGATATCGCCATCCATGGAATAGACGCTTTCAAACGCGATCAATTTAGGGCGTTCCAACGGCAGCGCTGCCAGCTTGGCCTCTAGATCAACAAGATCATTGTGCGCCCAGATCATGCGTTCGGCTTTGGAGTAACGGATACCTTCGATCATAGAGGCATGATTAAGCCCGTCAGACAGCACCACACAATCAGGGATGCGCCCCGCCAAAGTGCCCAAAGCAGCCCAGTTGGATACATACCCCGAGGTGAACAACAGCGCGTCTTCCTTGCCGTGCAGATCAGCCAGTTCGTTTTCAAGTAGAACGTGATCATGCGTGGTGCCGGAAATATTGCGCGTGCCGCCTGCCCCTGCGCCGCAGCGGTCAAGCGCCTCGTGCATGGCCTCCAGTACTTTGGGGTGTTGCCCCATGCCAAGATAATCATTTGAGCACCAGATGGTTACATCCGCGGCCTTGTCGCCGCGTGATGTGGCGCGTGGAAAGGACCCGCAATGGCGTTCAAGATCGGCAAAAACGCGGTAATTGCCCTGTTCGCGCAGATCATCCAGCGCGGATTTAAAAAAACCTTGGTAGTTCATTATTCCCCCACCGCCCCATAGGCGACTTCATCAAGCAATGCTTGTATTTCTTGCATCAGGCCATTGGGAAGCACCACTGACACGTCCTGATCCAGCACCACCCCGAGGGAGCCCGCAAAATTCAAACCTGTCAAAAATGTAGAACACATGGTGTTGTCCCCTTATTTCAAATGCAATGCATGAAAACTTGTTATGGAACTTTGACGTAGATCAATGTTCTGAGCGTTTTCAAACGCTGGGTATGGATTTGATTACCCAAGCATAGCGTCCAAAATCGGTGAATGATTGTGTGAAGTCGTAAGGCTTCGTATGAACACGTATAGTTTGGCTCCTGAGGCCAATATTGATCCAAGCATTTGGACTAACATGGGCCTTCCGGTTTTTGACGAAAACACATGTGCCGAAGATATGGACAAAATGGCGGCGAGTGCCGTTCAAGCGGCCAACTTCCTAAAAGCGATTAGCCATGAAGGTCGATTGATGATCCTCTGCCATCTTGCGTCGGGGGAAAGATCAGTGACTGAATTGGAGCAGTTGCTTTCTGCGCGTCAAGCTACAGTATCTCAGCAGCTATCGCGTTTGCGCCTTGAAGGCTTGGTCACCACGCGGCGCGAGGGCAAGGCAATCTATTACAGCCTTGCCGATGACCGAGCCAAGCTGGTCATGGAACTTATCTATGACTTGTTTTGCAAACCTGAGTAGTTTTACCGATCCAATAATTTCGATAGACAGCTTTCGCCTTCTCCTGCTGTTCACGCGATCAATTCATCCGCCCTAGGCCCGGTGCCGACGGTGCAAATTCCGTTAGCTTTGGCATCTGTTCAAATACGGAGCTGGTTCGGGCCATATGGGGCAGGATAAACGGCACCCCAGCAGTGGGCAGAACGTTTGTTTTCAAATGACACTGATACGCAAACGATAGCGTCTCGTCCGTCAGAACGCGCATGGGTGTGTCATTTGCAATGAGAGCGCCGCCTGACATCATCATCACGCGATTGGCGTACATCGCAGTGAGGTTCAGATCATGCATCACTGCAATCACCCCGCCGCCGCCCTGTGCGAAATCGCGCATGATCTGCATTACTTGCAGTTGGTGACCAATATCTAGGCTTGAGACAGGTTCATCCAGCAACAACCAACGCGCCTTTCCGTCTACTACAGGCTGCCACACCTGCGACAGCACACGCGCCAACTGCACACGCTGTTGCTCGCCCCCAGAAAGATCCTGAAAAAAGCGATCTGCATGCGTGTCTAGGCCAACACGCGACAGAGCTGCCATTGCAATAGGTTCAAAACCGCTTGATGTGCTGCGTTGCAACCCCATGCGCACAACTTCGATGACTGTAAAGGGGAACGCCAGCGTGCTTGCCTGAGGTAGGACCGCACGGCGGGACGCGAGCTGCCATGCAGGCATTGTTTTGATGTCTGCGCCTTCCAGCGACACGACCCCGCCATACTCAACATCTCCTGTTACTGCACGCAGCAGTGTGGTCTTTCCCGACCCATTGGGACCAACAATGGCAGTCACCTGCCCTGCCTCAGCCTGAAACGATACGCTATCGAGGATTCCAGTGCCCCCGAATGAAACGGAAATATCCTTTGCCTCAATCATCTTACAAATCCACCATTCCGCGTTTCCGCAATAATATCCACAAGAACACAGGTCCCCCCAAAACCGCCGTTACAATACCAATGGGCAGCTCCGCAGGTGCAATGACCACGCGGCTGATCATATCAGCGATCAGCAGCAAGCTTGCCCCCAACAGAGCTGCATTGATCAGCAGCGTCCGATGATCCGGTCCTGTCCATAGTCGCAACAAATGTGGAACGATGATGCCGATAAAACCAATGCCACCGGAAACCGCAACGGCCGCACCCGTTGCCCCCGCGACTGTCAGGATTGCTGTGTTTTTCATACGTTGCACAGGGATGCCGATGTGATGTGCTGTTGCCTCACCCATCGCAAGCCCGTTCAAACCGCGCCCCAGCGTGCAAGCAACACCAATCGCCAAAGCAATCAGCGGTCCCGCAACCATCACCTTGGCCCAACTGGCTCCCGCAAGAGAGCCGAGCCCCCAGAACGTCAGATCGCGCAATTGGCGGTCATCTGCGGCATAAACCAATAGGCCAGACGCCGCGCCAGCCAATGCACCCAGCGCGATACCTGCCAGCAACATCGTGGCCACAGATGTGCGCCCACCCCGCGTCGCCACTCGGTACAAGACAAGTGTAGATATCCATCCGCCTAGAAACGCGGCCACAGGCACCAGATAGGTTCCCGTCACCTGCGACACTGCGGCAGGCAGTAACCCACCCAATACAATCGCCGAAATTGCACCCAGCCCCGCGCCAGCACTAACGCCAACTAACCCCGGGTCAGCTAGTGGATTGCGAAACAGCCCCTGCATCACAGCACCCGACACAGCCAAGGACGCCCCAACGCATATCCCCAAAACCAGACGCGGCGCACGGATATCCCACAGCACAACGGCCTCGGTTTGGGTCAGCGCCTGACCATGAGCCACCTTCAATATCACTCCCCAAAGGGAGGTGCCCGACGCGCCAATGGCCAGACTGGCGATGCTCACCGCAAGCAACAGCAACCCAAGCCATACGTGCATCAACCGCGCCATCTGCAATCGGTCCATGGGACGCGGGATGTTGCTGAGGACAGCCATCAGATCACCCTCCATACAGAGCGGCGTTTAGATCAAGGGCCGCTTGCGCTGTGCGCGGCCCAAACCCCAGTAAATAGAGGCCGTTCATCCGCACAATTGCGCGATTTTGGGCCGCTGGTGTGGGGACAAGTGCCGGCATCGCAAATAGCGCTTCGTTTTCAACGCTATGATCGTCCGAGCGGTCCATCATCAGGATCACATCAGGCGCGGCAATCGCTATCGCCTCATCCGTCAACAGCTTGTAGCCATCAAACGCGGTAATCGCATTTGTGCCGCCCGCCATCTCAATAATGCCATCCGCCGCAGTTCCCATGCCCGATGCAAGGATACGTCCGCCTTGTGTGCTGAGGATGAACAGAACCTTTTTGGGCGCATTCACGGATTCAAGCTGTTTTTTTGCGTTCGCAAAATCCGCTGTTATTTGATCGGCTAGGGCCGTCGCTGCGTCCTCAGCACCCAACCCAACCCCAACAGCACGTACTTTTGCGATCACACCTTCAGCGTCATAGACATCTGGTATCTTTATGAAGGGGATGGCAGCGGCTTCTAATGCCTCAATGGTTTCTGGCGGACCTGCCCCATCTTCCGAGATGATCAGCTCAGGCGCTACGGATAACACGCCCTCGGCGGATAACGCGCGCATATACCCCACATCAGGCAGATCATTTGCGACCTCAGGAAAGATCGAGGTGGTGTCACGCGCAACAAGGCGGTGCCCTTGACCAAGCGCATAGACAATTTCAGTCACCGACCCGCCGATAGATAAAACTCTGTCTGTATCAACAGTCTGGCTCTTGGCGGGGGACGGTAGCAAACCAGAGGCTGCAACAGCCAGCAGAACCGCACCAACGGCCAGCCGTTTTTGAACATGTGTCGAAAGGGTGCGCCTCATCATGCCATTACGCCCTCTTCCAAGCCCTGCAAGCTGCTGACGATTTCCTTCCAAGCTGGTCTGCTATCGCGCCCCTCTTTGCTGAGGCCGAAGACCTGCATAATCAGCGCACCGTGTTTATCAAAGGCCTCAACCGAGACGGCCATGCCCCGTTGCGTTGGTTTCTCAACGGCCCAAACCTCGGCTATATGATCCAGCCGCAGATGGAGATTAAACTTTGGGTCCATAACGTTTTGCCACGGCCCCATCCCGCGCAATGTCTCAATCGGGCCTGTGTGGATTTGGATACAGCCTTGGTTTCCTACAAAGATCATGATCTCGGTCCCGCGCTGCTGCACAAGGTTAAGCATCTGATCCACAGCGCCGTTCGTTAATGCGCGCACAAAAGGCGCACCAGCGATGCGGTAGGCCCCAAGGCGATTCATCTTTAACTTTGAACACAGCCGAAGGAATTGATGCGTGTCCGTCAAACGCGCCCATTCTTTGCGCAGAGTATCCAGCTTGAGCGGCTCAGACTTGGCAGCTTCGGGCGCTTTGCGCGGCGTCAAATCCAACGTCTGGCTTTGCGTATCTAGGAACAGCTTTTCCTTGATCCCTGCCCACGCTTCAAGACGGGAGCTATCGCGCAGGAAAATCTTGTGAATAGCGTCGCCCGCGCCATCAAACACCTGCAAGGATCGCTGCATGCCGTTCTCGGTTTCATTCTCAACAGCGAACGCATGTTGCCAATGTTGTGGGAACATCCGCAGGTCGATATCGTCATTCAGGACCATCGATGCGTGCTGGCCAGAATGGTAGTTGTCATAGACACCGATTTTCTCGTGGACGCAGGCCGGTACGCGTGTCAGCGCCATCACCTCCCCCAACTCCTGCGCCGCCGCCATGATCTGGTCTGGATGTGACATAATGCGGGTCGAAGTTTGGCCCGTGTAGGAGGCCAACAACTCCGCCTCGGAAATTCCGTTCTGCTCGGCAAAGTCACGCTCGCGCAGGTTTGGGCTATTTTCGCGCAATGCGCGGATTTCGTCAGGGGTCAACTTTGTCATTTAAAAACCTCGGTCCAGTTAGCTACTAAAGAAACAGTAAACTGGCTGGCACGAGGGAACGGCTGGCTATGATCGTTGCAAGATGATCATTGTTGACAGTTTTAGTAGGTTAAATTAATGCATGCAAGAGTTTGATTTTTCTTAACTCAAAATTAACCACAATTCCACGACTGCCAGCCTCTTCGCAAGCATCGTCGACAGACATGTTTGTTAGGGGACCTAATGTCTTATCCAACCACACGCGCCGCGTTGCGCACGACTACTGCTTGCGTCTTATTGATGGGGGCTGCCACCTCCTCATTTGCGCAGGACGCCGATGTTGATCTCGGAGAGATCGTATTGGGTGAAAGCAAGCGAAAGGTGCAAACCGAAACTGCTACTGCTGTCACACATATTGATCAGGAAGAAATTGACGACCGCCAGCCAAATACAATTGCCGAGCTGATCGATTCCGTTCCTGGTGTGAACCTCGTAAATGGGTCAACGCCACAAGGTTCAGGAATCAATATTCGCGGGTATGGTGCCAACTCGACCTACGGTACAGACCAAAAGGTTGCGGTTGTTGTAGACGGCGCATCAGTTGGCGCAGAAGAAATTTACCGCCTTGGGACACAGCTTTTTACTGACCCATTCTTGTACAAATCCGCCGAGGTCATTCGCGGCACGGTCGGCAGTTTTGAGTATGGCTCTGGCATCGTTGGCGGTGTCGTCAAACTTAAAACCAAAGACGCATCGGACTTTACCGATGGTGAAATCGGCTTTGCCGGAACGCAAACGCTAGTCTTTTCATCAAATGGCAATGGCATCACCAGCTCCACAAATCTAGCATGGAAAGCCACTGAAGATTTTGAAGTCCTGTTAAACTACACTTGGCGTGATCAAGACCTGCAGCAAGACGGCAGCGGCGAGGACATCGGCAGCAGCGCGTTCAACCTGCCCTCTTATCTTGTAAAAGGGCGCTATACCTTTGGCGAAAGTCGCGATCACTCAATTGCCTTTTCGTATTCTGATACAAGCACAGATGAGACAGATGTGCCGTATGACACATTTGAAACCAGCGGCGGCGCATTTGGGAATGTTGACCGTACTGTGGACTCTCGTACTGCCGCACTCACCTATAACTTTAACCCGTCAAACGATTTTATCGATCTTGATGTGGTGTTGTCATATGCTGACCAAGAGATCGACCAAGAATATGTTGCCGGCACCTCGACGTGTGACGACGCCAGCAATCCCTGTGGTTTTGAAGGCGGGTTTCCTGATGGTGGCTTTGATGTCGTTAACGCAGATCACCGCTATGAAACCACAAAACTGGCGATCAAAAACACCAGCCAGTTTGAAACTGGCCTCATAAGCCACGATCTGCGCACTGGCCTAGAACTGATCAGAAAAGAGCGTTTGGATGCCAATTCAGCACCGGGTGGCACAGATGACCGTGTCGCCATTTATGCTGTAGACACCATGGCCATCGGCAACGCATGGACGCTGACACCTGCCCTTCGGTACGAACACTCTCAGATTAATGGCTCAACGTCGGCTTACGACACCGAGTACACAAATGAAGCTTTGATGGGCGGCCTCTCCCTTCGCTACGCATTCCAAAACGGTTTCGCCCTATTCGGGAGTGCTGCCTACACCGAAAGCCTGCCCATTATCGATGACTTGGGCATTGCCGAATACATGAAATTATCTGAAAAATCGCGGACCTTTGAATTAGGGGCATCCTATGATGCAACGGACGTCTTCTTGGGGGGCGATACGTTCTCGATCAAAGGTAACATCTACAAGACCGCGCTTTGGGACATAACCTCCTATACGGTGTCAAACGTTGCATTGGACAACGTCGAAACCACTGGATTGGAGCTGGAAGCCTCTTATGCCACCAATGCGGGCCATTATGTGGATTTGAACGCCAACTTCGTTCACGGCAAAGAATATGAAGCATCAGGAGCAACAGCAGACTGGCGCGGCCTGCCTGCTGACACGCTTCAGGTCGCATTCGGCAAGAAGTTCGGCGAAGAGTTGGACCTGAGCTGGGAAATGGTCGGTAGCAAGCGGTACGAGAGTGAATCCACAACGGTTGCCGGATCTGTTGTTCATAATTTGCGGGCAACCTACAAACCGCAACAAGGCCTCTTGCGCGATACAGAAATCAGGTTTGGGGTGGAGAACGTATTTGACCACGATTACACGCCGCGTCTGTCAACACGCACTGCCGCTGGACGTAACTTTAAGGTGAGCCTCGCCACGACATTCTAAGTATCGTTCCATCGGAAATACTATTCCTTCCCGCAGCAGCGCGTTGCGGGAAGGGCCAAGCAGCCACTGGCCCTTGGCACAATGGTTTGATGTTGTGACCTACTAAAAGGGCGCAGATTTTAGCGGCTCGTCGCCATCAACGCACTGCCGCCAAGAAGGATAGAACCACCCGCATATCCCATCCGCTTACGGGCCTTGACGCTTTGCATCGTTTTACGTGCTTGTGAGGCCAGTATTGCGTAGCCCATTAGCACGATGAACACGACAACCATGGATGTCACCATCAGGATCAAAAACTGTGGAGTCATCGGCTGTGCCGTGTTTATAAATTGCGCAAGAAATGCCACATAAAATAGGATCGCCTTAGGGTTGAGCACACCCGTCAAGAAACCAGCACGCAGGCTGGTGGCCCGCGCCGGGGCTTTTCCTGTGTCCAAAAGATCGCTCTGGACAAGCCGCCTTGCCGCAATGATCTGGGTCATTCCCAGCCACGCCATATAGGCCACCCCCGCCCATTTGAGGAATTGATAGGCTTCGCTAGAGGTTGCCAAGAGCGCACCCAGACCAATGTAGGATGCCGTCATAACGACAACACCTCCAAGCAGGTCACCGAAGATACAATAAAGAGCCGCCCCCATGCCGCGTGACAAGGATTGCCCCAAAACCATAAAAACACTTGGACCGGGGATTAGGGACAGCACGGTATAAGCGATTACATAATACAGCCAAGTTTCGAGTGTCATGGGGCAACCCTTTCAAAGTTACGATCATGTTGGGACAAGCCGCGTCAGACCGAAACACCAAAGCGGTTATTGGAAAAGCGGCTGGTCACTTCGTCTGCGCAAATGGCGACCTTCGGACCCTCAAACACACCTAGCTGAAATTTTACCCGATATAAAACGAGCAACCCTCACGTGATCACACCTAAGACTTAGGGTTTACGTGGTCTTTTAACCCAACAGTTCTTGGTCAAATAGGTTTTCTTGAGATAGAGTGAATCCCCTATAATACTCTTATGCGGTTTGTTGCTCCAAGTTTGAATAACAACCATAAAGGGATTTCCAGGCCTTGTTACCTGTGCAAGCAATTCGTCTTTGAACCGCTTACAGATTTCTATAGCCCGCTTCTTGATCACTTTAAGACCAATTTCACCAGCGTCGCGCTCTTTCATGTAATCGACGATAACTCCAGCTCCATTCATTGACGACTTGAGGCTGGTGGTCCCACCTATGGAACTTGATTTGGTTATGATTGTTAGTTCTTTGGCCAAAACACAGGCTTGGCTACCATCACTTAGCGTGATCCGAGACTTCCCTTTGCATGTCGCGTTGGCCTGTGCCGAAGAGACTGAGAGGAGAATAAGTGCAGCCGAAAGTTTGGCTATGGTCTGGACGCGCGTCCTGAGTATAGATGTCATTTCTAGTCCTATTCCCTTGCCATTGAGCCGCTGAGTGCAGCTCGTTTTGCCTGCTTTGAATTTATGGAGTTATTCAACGCATAGGGGAAAATTGCAATCAATGTTCAGATCAAAACACGCGCAAAGATCACTCCGAGGCCCAATAAGCACAAAGCAATTCGAACCGGTATTTTGAAGTTGGCGATCACGCCAAACGACAAACACGCCAGACCAAGGGACATCTGCAAGAACGACAGACCAGACGCCAGCGGGTTGGTTTGCAGCCGGATAATGTCAGGATTGGCGATCATGCCCAATGGGATAATATACAGGCCGATCCCAAGCGCCATCGCGCTGAGCGCAACCTTCAACCAATTCTCACCAACCATACCAGCCGCAATGAACACAGCCCCGCACACAGGCGGCGTGATGGTCGATAAAAGAGCAAACCAGAACACAAACAGATGCGCCTGAAGCGGTTCCAAACCTAGATCAATCAAGGCCGGACCAGCAACCGAAACGCAAATAACATAGGCGGCGGTTGTGGGCACTTCCATCCCTAGCAACAAACACGCAAGTGCCGTCAAAAGAAGCGAAGGCCAAAGCAGGCCACCTGATCCCGAGACGATGAAGGAGGTCAATTTAACCCCAAGACCTGTAATCCCAAGAACACCAATCACAATTGATGCGCAAATAATGATGGAGCCAATCATCGCGATTTGACGGCCTGCATTCACGCAAGCAGTGGCAAGGCGATTGCTGCCAAGCTTAAGGTCAAAACCGGTCTTTGCGTTAAAGAGCAGTGCTATCAGACCAATAAAAATAGCCAAAGCAGCCGAATACTGCGGCGTGTATTTCAGGGCAAACATCGCAAGCAACAGCACTGTGAAGGGGACAGCAAAAAAGGCGGATGTCACAACAACATCGCGGCGGTGCGGGCGTTGGTTTTCGGGCACTCCGCTGAGTTTGTAGCGCGTGGAATAGGCATCAATGCCGACCCAGACCGCCACAAAGAACAGAACCGCAGGCAGAATGGCCGCGAACATAATATCTGTGTAGGGAACCCCTGTCAGTTCGACCATCACAAAGGCACCCGCCCCCATCAATGGTGGCATGATTTGCCCACCCGAAGACGCGACCGCCTCAACAGCCGCGGCAAGCCGTTTGGGATATCCCAGTTTTGTCATCGCTGGCAGCGTGACGGCGCCCGTGGAGGCAACATTGGCTGACGCGGACCCAGAGATTGACCCAAAAAGAGCAGAAGACAGAACAGAAACTTTTGCAGCCCCTCCCCGCAAGCGCCCTGCAGCGGCGTTGGCGACGTTCATGAAGCCCTGCCCCGCTTCGCCTGCGTTCAAGACCGCGCCGAAGATCACAAAGACCGATACAACGCCAACGGAAACGCCAGTCAAACTGCCCCAAATGCCGCCCTCGGCGATTGTCAGTGTCCCTAGGAAGCTGCCAAGCGGCGTTCCAGAATGCCCGAATTCGCCGGGGATAAGGTCGCCAAACAAGCCATAAGCCAACATTAATGCAGCAACTGTCGGGAGCGGCCAGCCGATCATACGGCGCGCGCCCTCCATCACAATAACCAATAAGAATATCGCCATCGCCGTTTGCTGTGGCCCCTCGATAAATCCGTATTGATTGCGCAAGCTTTGATGGTTCACTGCAATCCACAGACAACAAGCCATGCCAATCAGCGTGACCAACAGCCCAAACAAAAAATGCGGTTTTGTTGATGCCGTAAACAGAAAGACCCACGGTAAAATCATCGCAAGATGTAGGGGACGCGACACTAAATTCGGGACCAACCCGTAGAAAATAAGCCCAAGGTGGGCCGCTATCATCAGCGATCCCAAAAGAACCCAAAGCGTCGGTATTCGATCTTTTGACATATGCCCCCCTAGCCGAACGCCCGATCAATATGGCCGGGCGTTCACGTCAAATTTAGCGGTGCGCGTCGGAAACAGGTGCACCCGTCTCTTCATAATAACGGATAGCACCAGGGTGGATTGTTGTTGTGATATTCGCAATCATGTCAGGGCTAATGCCGTTCCACCACGCTGCTGCACTTCCCATCTCGTCGCGCTGTTCCCAAAATGTCTTGGTCAGCAGATAGGCAGTATCATCGCTCATTGCGCTGGTTGTATAGGCGACAACGGGCAGTGACGTTGTCTCAATTGCCGCGTCTTGGCCCGCGTATGTGCCCGCAGGAATGGTCAAAGGTGTCCGCTTGGTTTTGGCAACCTGATCTTGCGACAGGGATAGAACAGTCACGCCAGTTGAGGCCGCTGCTTCGATCACGTTTGGCGCAGGGTAAGAACCCGCCGTCACAAAGCCGTCAATCTGACCGTTTTTCAATGCAGCAACAGCATTCGACAATTCGGAATCAGCAAGCGTGACTTTGCCTTCAAGGCCAAACAAGCCAAGGTATTTCTCGCCTTCACGTGCGCCAAATGATCCGCTGCCCAGCAAAATGGTTTTCCCCTCCATGCCTGCAAACGTCTCAATGCCGCTGGCGTCAGAAACAACAAAATGCATCGTCAGGGATGGGATCGGGAACAATGCGCGGATTTCATCAAACGCGGGGTCGCCTTTGCCCTCAAACATCGCGGCACCACGTTGCGCAAGCCCTACAAGAGCTGGCGGCGTTGTGAAAACATAGTCACCGCCACGCGCACGTACTTCCATGACATTTTGCACAGAACCCTGGCTTTCTTCAACGGTAACAACAACGCCGCCTTCTGTTCCAGCGCGCATTGCCTCAGAAATTTGCACCCCCATTTGATAGTACGATGAAGTTGTTTTCGCCGATTTATAAGTGATCCGTTCTTGCGCAAATGCTGATGTGGACATGACCGCAAGTGATGACACCGCGACAAGCGCCTTTAGTACGTTTTTCATTTTCGTCCTCCCAAAATATCTATTGGCCGAATTCTGGCCCAATTTTCTAAGGTCACCGCAAGGTAATCCCTTGCTGGCAACCCTCATTGATCGACCATAAGCATTTTGTGTTTGGCCTCAAGTAGCTACGCGAGGTTGCACCATCTCATATTTGGTGGATCAAAAGCCCCAATTAGGTCCAAGCTGTCTCTTTTGACATCAAGAGTGCTATCGTATCTCATGACATAAGAGGACGCTCCAAATAGGTGAGCCATGGGCCCCAAGCTAGAATGACAGCGAAACGAGATGTTTGAGGTCTTCAATGACATTGCGTCCAAATATCCAATTCCAGAAATGGCGGTTGTGGATTTTCACATGATCCCCTCTGCGCCAAATGCTGACTGGGAACAAATGGCAACACATGCCCGCGCGCGGGGATTTACGGTAGAACTATATGACCATGAGAATGTACCGACCATGGAGATACGCACATGCCGTCTCACGCTCAGTGCTGAAGTTAATTGGGAGTATGTAGAACGTTTGACTTTGCTAGCGCGGCAATACGGGTTCAAACCAGACGGGTGGGGCTTTTTCGGTGTCTCGATGGATGAGGATTTCGGCGGAGTCTGAGTTAAGATGGTTTAAAATGCATCTTGATAGTCGCTGACATGAATACCAAACCGCCGATGGAATGCGCGCCGCATGCGTTGTAAATCTCCGAAACCACTATCCGCAGCCACTTGTTTTAAGGGCAGACCTTCCGACAATAAGCCCCTTGCGTGGTCAACACGTATCCGCTCCACAAAACGGGCTGGAGTTTCGTTCAGGTCCCGTTTGAAATGCCGAGATAGGGTTCGTGAATTCATCCCTGCTTCAGCTGCCAATGCCTCAAGCGACCAATCCAAATGCGGCTGGGTCACGACCTTCTCGATCAATTGCGTTAGATTGTCATCGCGCGTAAATTGACCCGCCAAGTGGATGGCATATTGGCTTTGCCCTCCTGTGCGGCGCAGTTGGACAACCAACTCACGTGCGGCAGCCAAAGCCACCCTTGGGCCACAATCGGCACGGATAATCGCCAACGCGAGGTCGATCCCGGTTGTGACGCCAGCTGACGTAAAAATACGTGTATCTGATGTGCTGATCCGGTCCAGATCCCATAGGACATTTTCATACTTGCGTGTGTCCAAGGAACGCGACCAATGCGTTGTCGCGCGCCGTCCGTCAAGAACACCCGCCGCCGCCAGTACCAGCGCACCCGAGCAGATTGAGATGAGGCGCCCCGTTCCCTCACACGCCGCGCGGTGTTGGATGACATCGCGCACAGTTGCGTCTTTGATCAACGCATCAACGCCTTTCCCACCGGGGATCAAAAGATCGTCACTCCCAGATCGTTCGCAAAGTTGCCCTTCAGCAATGAGCCTTAATCCGCAAGACGCAATTACGGGCTTACCATCTGGTGATACGTACCGCAGCGCATACCGCTTGCGGCCCTCAACAAACGCGGCCTCAAATGCTTGGACCGGGCCTGCGACGTCCAACAGATTCACATTATCGAATAGCAAAACGTCAATTGTGCGGATCACAGGAATTTGTCCTTTTTTGATGCTGTATTGACCTATAAGACAAATCCGTTCGTAGATACACAGGTTCTATCAACGTCTTTCACTGGAACCTATAAATGTTTGTATCGTCTTTCGCACGAAACCGTAATTTCATAGGCCTGCTTGCCGCCAATACGATCCTTGGCTCCGCAATGCCTTTGTTGATTATTCTGGGCGGGCTTGCAGGCCTGATGCTGGCGCCAACAACGGCGCTTGCGACCATACCAGCATCGATCCAAACCCTTGCGGGACTGTTTGCAGCTGCCCCGTTCTCCTTGTTGATGGGACGGTTTGGCCGAAAAACTGGTTTTTTGATTGGGGGTACGCTTGCAATCCTTGGAGCGTTGATTGGCACGTGGGCCATGATTTCAAGCAGTTTTTTCCTGTTGTGCATCGCTCATCTCGCGCTTGGCGCGGCCTTGTCATGCTTTCAGTATTTTCGATTTGCAGCCGCTGAGGTGGTCAGCACTGAGTGGCAACCTGTGGCGATCTCTTTGATGCTCACATCTGGACTGATCGCAGCATTCGTTGGCCCGCAGGTGTTTATTACGGCCAAAGATGCGCTTGCGCCTGTACCCTTGGCCGGTGCGTATGCAGCGATTGGTGTTATGTCATTGGTAGGGCTTGCCCCATTGGCGCTGGTACGTATTCCAAAGGTCAAACCTACGGCGCAACGTCGCTTGGGCAACCGATTTGCCGCACTTGGCGTCCTCAAACAGGGGCCAGTTCGGACCGCTGTAGGAATTGGGGCCGTCTCCCAAGGGATTATGGTATTCCTTATGGTCCCAACTCCGCTTGCGATGATTGGATGTGGGTTTTCTGAGGCGGTTGCAGGAGATGTGATCCGCTGGCACGTGGTCGCAATGTTTGCACCCAGCTTTTTCACTGGTTTCTTGATCAAACGGTTCGGGTCTCGGCGCATTTCAACAACAGGATTGGTGCTGTTGATCATGGCGGCTATCGCTGCAGCAATGGGCCTAACATCCGTGCATTTTTACGGATCGCTCATTTTACTGGGGGTTGGTTGGAACTTTGGCTTCATTGGGGCAACAACAATGTTGGCGGATGCAGTACCCGCAGAAGAGAAATCCGTTGTTCAAGGTGTCAATGATACCGTCATCGCGCTGGTTTCTACAGTATGCGCATTTGCAGCCGGTATAATCATCGCGGGTTTTGGATGGGCTATTCTTGCGGTTGTTGCACTGGTTGTCCTTGTACTGGCACTTGCCTCACAAATGTTTGGACAACGACAGGCCGCTTAAAGCGAAAGGCACCCTAAGCGATACGGCCAACACCGATCAACTGTTACCTTGATCTCCGAACACATCGGGTAGGACTCGCGTTAAAATACCAATTAAAAAGGCTGTGCTTATCCCAAAGGTTAACAACCCTGTGATCGCACAAAACGTCGCGGCAATGCGCGCATCCGGACCAAGAACGATGTCGCCATACCCCAGTGTTGTGTATGTCACCGTCGCAAAATAAAAACTGGTTACCAAATCAGGCAAGTCAGTCGCCCACAGAAAGGCGATGGCCCATGTCCAAACTTGGACAGTATGCGCTAGCACCAAAATAAACACGC
This sequence comes from Sulfitobacter sp., assembly GCF_036960155.1. Lineage (GTDB taxonomy): Bacteria > Pseudomonadota > Alphaproteobacteria > Rhodobacterales > Rhodobacteraceae > Sulfitobacter. Next base: position 64,503 of record NZ_JBALWB010000014.1, read on the forward strand.
TGAGAGCAAGCAAAGCCACAACTCGAATGCGCGGCCAGCGTGCAGCGGGAAACAGCTCCGCAAATTTTGAAAAATAGGGAATGCTGAATGCAATGGCACCAACATGAACCAGAGCACTGAACGTCAGCAGCGCAGTTCCCAAAAGGATTTGTTGGACAGCACCCATAGCCAATTCCTCGAATTTATGTCTAAGCTTGTATCAACGAAAATCGAGATACAGACAACAGATAGGGGCAATCGTCATGACGCGAAACAGCATTTTGGGTGTAGTGGGATTGATCAGTGTTTTAATGTCATCCAGTGCAACCGCACAAAGCCTAACCACGCGTCCGGCCAAGGTAACAACAGTGACCGCTTCTGAAGCTGTTATTTCTCGGAAGTACCCCGCGATTGTCTTGCCCTCTCGAGAGATCGAATTGTCCTTCAAGGTGTCTGGGCAGGTGATCGACCTTCCTGTTCACGCATCATCAGAAGTGACTACCGGTGACACCATTGCCCAGATCGACACACGTGATTTCGAGAACCAGATCTCGCAACTATTGAGCAGCCGCGACCAAGCCACAGCACAACTAGATGCCTTAATGGCGGGCGCACGGCCAGAAGAGATCGCAGCACTAGAGGCCGCGGTACAATCAGCGCAAGCGCAGGTCGACCAAACCGTGGATGCCCTAACGCGGGCAGAAGCCCTTCTTGAACGCGGCGTCAGTACACGAGCCGTGGTAGAAAACGCACAGGCACAGGCGCGCGTTGCCCAAGCAAACTTGCGCGCGCAAGAGGAACAACTGCGCATTGGCGAAATTGGTGGCCGCCCCGAAGAAATCGCTGGAGCCGAGGCGGGCCTGCGTGGGATTGACACCCAAATCAAAGTGGCCCGAGACAGTCTGTCTGATGCAACATTGACCGCGCCGTTTGACGGCATTATCGCCCGGCGCGATATCGAGAATTTTTCCAACGTTTCCACAGGTCAAAGTATTGTGTTGTTGCAGGGGGTGGGCGTTGTACATTTGGCCTTCGACATACCTAGTCTTGATGTCACGGAACTCACGCGCAACGGACCGGGAACAATTACAAACACCGCCACTTTCGCGGCGCTGCGCGGACAAGAGTTCGAGACCGAATTGGTCGAATTTTCAGTTCAAGCGGACAGTGCAACCCAAACCTACCGAGGCCGCGTTTCGGTGACCGTACCAGAAGACGCAGTCATCCTCCCTGGCATGGTGGCAAACGTCGTTTCATCCACCCGAGGTGCGGCAGCACAAATCACCGCCCCCTTGTCAGCCATCGCATCCGAGCCCGATGGCGCGCCTTTTGTTTGGCTGGTCGCTAAGAACGGAACAGTATCCGCGCAATCCGTCTTTCTGGGTGAAGCAACCGGCGCGGATGTTGTTGTGAAAGGTGGGCTTTCTGACGGCGACACCATCGTTTCCGCAGGCGTAAGCGAAATTATCGATGGGATGACGATCCGCCCTATCACACGCGTGGGGAATTAATCAGATGGATTTGGCCCGGTTCGCGCTTGAAAAGCGCCTGATATCCGCTGTTGCGACGGTATTGATCCTATTTGCAGGGTATTTTGCATATACTGCTTTGCCCCGTTTTGAAGACCCTGAATTTGTCATTCGCCAAGCACAGATTGTTACGCCTTATCCAGGGGCCTCAGCGGAAGAAGTTTCTGAAGAAGTAACCGAGGTTGTTGAGAATGCTTTGCAGCAGTTGCAAGGCGTGGACGAAGTCAGGTCTGTTTCGGCCCCCGGACTGAGCACGGTCACAGTAGAATTCACCATCGCCGCGACACCTAGCTATACCGAGCTGGATCAAGCGTTTTCAAAGATGCGGGCAAAGATCTCTGATGCGCAGTCGCAACTGCCGCCAAACGCGCTGGAGCCGCAGATCTATGACGACGTTGGAGATGTCTACGCACAGTATTACGCCGTCACTGGCGAGGGTTTCACCATTTCCGACCTCTATGAATATACCAAAGATTTGCAGCGCGAATTGGTCACTGTTGAGGGCGTGTCAAAGGTCATTCTAAATGGCGTCCAGAACGAGGTGATCTATGTCGAATATGAGCCTGCACGCCTGACCGAGCTTGGGTTGGCACCGCAACAGATTCAGCAATTGCTTGAAGGGCAAAACCTTGTGACGCCTGCAGGAACAATTGTGGCTGGCACATCGCGGTTGTCGGTACGACCAGAAAGCGCTGTTGGGTCGATTGATGCAATCAAAAACCTGCTGATCACCAATGCCCAGACCGGTACTTCCTTCCGTCTGGGGGATATTGCTACTGTGGTAAGAGGATTGAACGAACCTGCTAATACGTTGCTTTTTCGCAATGGAGAGCCGGCCATCGGCCTTGGCATTTCCAATACACGCGGCGGCAATGTGGTGAACATGAGCAACGCTGTCAAAGACCGCATTGCTGAACTAGAGATTGATCGCCCTATCGGGATCAACGTCCTGCCCATATCGGATCAGGGGGCAACGGTGAAATCATCTGTTGACGATTTTGTGGTAAACGTTGGGCTTGCTCTGGCCATCGTGGTGGGCACTCTGCTGATCTTCATGGGCCTGCGGTCAGGTATTTTGATGGGTGGCATCTTGCTGGTGACCATCGCTGGTACGCTCTTTGGGATGTACCTATACGGCCTCGACATGCAGCGCATCTCATTGGGTGCATTGATCATCGCGCTGGGGATGTTGGTGGATAACGCAATTGTTGTGGTCGAGGGCACGCTGGTCCGTGTTCAGCGTGGTGAAGATACGGCACAGGCGACCCGCGCAGTGGTCAAACAAACCATGTGGCCCCTGTTGGGCGGCACGCTTGTTGGCATTCTCGCATTCTCTCCCATCGGTTTTTCACCCGATAGTACTGGTGAGTATGCAGGCAGCCTGTTTTGGACCATCGGCATCGCCCTGCTGTTTTCATGGTTGGTTGCGATTTGGCTGACACCGTATTTTTGCTCAGTCCTGCTAAAGCAAGGCAAGACAGAGGTGATTGAAAAAGAGAGCGCCGTTCTTAAGGGTTATCGATCCATCCTAGAACTTGCGATCAAAGTGCGTTGGATCACTGTTGGCATAACCGTGGCCCTCTTTGTATCTGCCATCGCGCTGTTTAGTGCCGTACCCGCAGGGTTCTTTCCGTCTTCTACCCGCGATCAATTTGTCATTGATTACTTCCTCCCCCTCGGCACCGACATAGCCCGTACCGAGGCAGACCTAACCAAGGTTGCACAATACGCGCGCGGCCTTGACGGTGTTACGGGCACAAACACCGTTGTAGGCGGCGGCCACCTGCGGTTTATGCTGATCTATGAAGCTGAAAACGGAAATCCCGCCTATGGGCAGATTTTGGTAGATGTTGAGGACTATACGCTCATCGACGGACTGCGCACCGATTTGCAGGCCCACATTGATGAAACCTATCCCGAGTCAAACACCAAAGTTTGGAAATTTGTTTTGGGCCCGGGCGCTGGTTCAAAGGTTGAGGCGCGTTTCTTTGGGTCCGAACCGGCTGTGCTACGCGCGTTGGCCAATCAGGCCAAGACCATCATGTCGCAGGCTGGTGCCGTCGCCGTAAAGGACGATTGGCGTGAACAAGTACAGGTCGTGCGTCCGGTAATCGATATCGAAAACGCCCGCCGATTGGGGCTCACGCAGGGTGAGATTTCCAATGCGATCTATAGCCACCTGACGGGAACAACCCTTGGCGTTTACCGTGAACGGGATGAATTGCGCAATGTTGTCATGCGCCCTGTTGAAGAGGCCCGCAACGACATTGCCCAACTGCGTGACATCCGCGTCTACAGCTCAGCCATCGGGGGATACATCCCAATCAGTCAGGTTGTAGACCGTTTTGATATTGTGTTTGAGGCAGGCAACCTGCGCCGCATAGACCGCGCATTGGCCATCACAGCCCAATCTGACAATGCGCCCGGCGTGCTGTCAGGTGACCTGTTTAACGCGGTTAAAGACCCCATAGACAACATCGCCCTGCCCCCCGGATACCGTATGGAGTGGAAAGGCGAATATGGCAGCAGTATAGAAGCAAACGCAGGCCTCGCCTCGACCATGCCTATCGGCATTGGTGCCATGTTCATCGTCGTCCTGTTCCTGTTCAACGCGTGGCGACAAACCATCATCATCTGGCTCGCCGTACCACTGGCCTTGATCGGAGTCATCTATGGCCTAGCCGGAACCCAAACACCAATGGAATTCATGGCAATCCTCGGCATCCTCTCCCTGACGGGTATGTTGATCAAAAACGCAATTGTGCTGATAGATGAAACCGATACCCAGATTGGAGATGGAAAGGCGCGCATGTCCGCAGTGATCGATGCTGCTGTAAGCCGGGTGAGGCCCGTCTCACTGGGGGTTCTCACAACGGTTTTGGGAGTTGTTCCGTTGCTCTGGGATCCGTTTTTCAAATCACTTGCGGTGGTTGTCATCTGTGGCCTCAGCTTTGCGACCATCCTGACTTTGATTGTAGTTCCAGCGCTTTACGCTATTTTCTTCAATGTGAAACAGGACGAAACGACAACAGGTTAGGTTGCGACTAGGTGCGAATCTTAGCACGCGCCTGCCGCACCATTTTGCCTGCACAACAGATGAAAAAAGGACCATTTCAGCAATGCAATAATACCGTTGCATGAAGCGGGCTGCCCAATTCATGCGGGAAGAATTTACGCCTAGTTATGTCTTAACGAGACTAAAAGAATAGATATTTCAATATCTAGTTGTCACCCTCAAGGGAAACGGGCTCCAGTATCGCATCCGACAGCGTCCTTGCGATCTTTACCATGGAGTAGGGTTTTTGAACAAACGCGTTTACGTTCATCTTTGCCGCCTCGTCAGGATCATAATTGCCGCTAACCAGTACAACTTTGACGTTACCGTCAATATTTCGCAATCGCTCCAAGGTCTCCTCACCGCTCATGAGAGGCATGCGAAAATCCAACAGCACACAGTCAATCTCGTGTTGGTGTTGCTCAAACAATTCGAGCGCTTCAAACCCATTTGACGCGCTGAGAACCGAAAACCCGGAATGTGCGAGCATTCTGTTCGCCATGTCCCGCACACCGTCTTCATCATCCACAACCAAGATCATGCCCTTGGTATAGACCACTTCTTTTTCCACAATTTCGCTTTCTGTGGTGGCCTGAATGTGGGGTTCAAGCGCAGGGAGGTAGATCGAAAACGTTGTTCCGTGTCCAATTTTGCTTTTGACCGAGATTGTCCCGCTGTGGCGAATAACAATGCCCAGAACAGTTGCAAGGCCAAGTCCGCGTCCAGCCATTTTGGTTGAATAAAATGGCTCGAAAAGTTTTGCCGCTACAGCATCATCAATACCGCTGCCGGTGTCGGAAACCTCAACAAGAATACAATTTTCTGACGCCGGGAGCGGATTGGTGAAACTTTCATCAAACTTAATCCGGCTACTGTTTACCAAACTTGTGCGGACAGTGATCGAACCTATCTTGCCCCCCACGGCATCAGACGCGTTGATAATGAGGTTGAGAACGACCTGCTGAATGAGCGTCGGATCGGCCATTGTCGTAGGCAAATTTTGCCCCAAATCATGCGTAAGATTCACGCTTTTTGGATGCGCTCTTTCGACAAGGCTCCACATGTCCAATATTATGGCGTTAAGATCGGTATCTTTCAGCTCCAAGGGGTCCTTGCCCACGTAAGTGAGCATTTCGTGGATTAGTTCCGCAGCTTGGCGGCCAGCTTTTTGTATATCTTCCAACAGTGATGTCGTCGTAAATGGCGCGGTTGGTGCATCTACATCTGACATGGTCAAAACCAATTCGGCATTGCCCAATATTACCGTAAGCAGATTGTTGAAATCATGTGCGATCCCACTGGCCATTAAGCCAAGGCTTTCCATTTTTTGAGACCGGTATGTCGTCGCTTGTAAAGCAAAGGATGCTTCCTCAGCCTTTTTGCGATCATCAATGTTAAAAAAATGACCGCGTAAAAACACAGGGGTTTCTTGTTCGGATATCACAGTAATAACGTCCCGAACCCAAACGGTATCTCCGTCTGCCCGGATCATCCGGTACTCGATGTCGTGATCAAGCCCTTTCGCTGTTTCGGCCTGACACCAATTCACGGCGTCTGATCGTTCGTCCGAGTGAATCTTACTTGCCCAGAAGTTGAAATCCGTCCATTTTTCGGGTGGATATCCGGAAAGCGCCTCAATTTGAGGGCTTATATAGGTAAATTGGAGGGAATTTACGTCCAGTTCCCAAGCTACTGCATTTGTTGTTTCCAGAATGCTGCGATACCGATCTTCGTGTGTTTGAAGCTCAGCCAAAACCTTTGCCTGCTCGGCAAGTTGGCTCTTTAGATGTTCGACTTCATTCTGGTCAGTAACAAGTTTACCTTGCTCCGGATCAACATCATTTTCAGTACCCCGTGCCATCTGTCGGTAACCTCCAAAACACTATTTTCCAAAACCGCAATTGAGCACATCCATCGTCTACAGCCTGATCCAGCCCCTGTCATACCATTCAAATAGCCTAAAGCGTTTGCCCAAGTTCGTCGAGGCATCGGGCGTTTGAAAGTATCAACAGGCATTGATGCATTTATCACAAATGCAGAGTTTTTCGTTTAAACGCATAGGACCAAATCTCTCATTTGGCTTGGAAATTCTGAGTGTGGCGCAGGTCTTACGGGTGACAACGCAGAATTGGATTCCTCAGCCAATTTGTGTTACGAAACTAAAATACATCAGCTATAATGACGGTTGCCACCAAGTATAATAGCCATAGCTAAGTCTCCTAGTGGTTCTTCGTTTCAGGCAGTTGACCGCATAATTCATTTAGGAATATGCGACGGCGGTCCCTATTCCTTACTCGCTGTAAGTGTCTGCTCTTTACTCTCATTGCTTGAGCTCTGGATTGGGTGTGATTAGGCAAAAACCTGTCGTAGCATGTGACGCAATTATTCTTTCGAAGACCCTGAGCATAGTTAAATTCTCTCGGTCTCGACGATAGACAATTGAAGCTGGCACAAGCCACGTGCATGCTTTGGCTATGATCTGACATCCCTTCAATTCGCGGGACCATACCTTGCTTAACGCTCAATTCTTACGCCTTCCTGACGCCTCTACGGATAACCTGCGCAATCAGGTCTGTGAATTGATCAGTTCGGCCATTGCACGCGACCTATTCCCCGCCTCGGCGCCCTTGCCGTCCTGTCGCGCGTTGGCAACCCATTTGGGCGTGTCGCGCAACACAGTTTATGACGCCTATTGCAGGTTGATCGATATTGGCCTTGTCACCGCCCGGGATCGCAGCGGTTATTTCGTGAATGACGAGACGTTCAATCCGGCATCTGCTTTGTCTTCGCAGTCAGAAACTGAACGCACACAACATTCTCCACTAGTTCAATTGATGGGCGCAAAACAATGTCCCTCAGACATGGCAAAAGTAGACCACCCCGTGGATTGGGAACGTTACAAATACCCCTTTGTTAACAATCAGGTGGAAACCGCAAGATTTCCAATTCAAGCATGGCGAGAGAGTATGAGGGTGGCCATGGCCTCTTCCAACCTTGAAGTTTGGAGCCGTGATGCGGCTGGTACAGGCAGCGCAAAACTCGTTAAGCAATTACAGCAAAGACTCCTTAGTTATCGCGGGATCAGTGCCAACTACGACCAAATCCTCATTACCTCCGGCGCACAGAATGCGATTTATCTGCTAGGATGCCTGACGGCTTATCTGGGGCGCAGTGTTGCCGTTGAGGACCCCTGTTATCCAGAGGCCCGAAATGCGTTTGAGGTGGCAGGCAATAAAGTCGTTACCGTCCCAGTTGACGAAAAAGGGCTGGTTGTCTCAAAAATTCCGGCGGGCATTGGGATGGTCTATACGACACCCAGCCATCAATTCCCCACAACAGTAACGATGCCGCAAGACAGAAGGCTGGCGCTTTGTGCCCGGGCCGAACAGGAAAATTTCCTAATTTGCGAAGACGATTATGAGGCCGAGATGAATTTCATTCGACCTCGAGGGCGACCCGTCCAGTCGATCGATAACACCGGTCGCGCGGTCTATGTTGGCAGCCTATCTAAGAGCGTCGCACCGGGCCTGCGCATTGGGTATATGGTAGCGCACCCGGATATTATAAAAGAAATCAAAGCAATACGGCGTTCTATGATGCGTCACCCACCGATCCTGATGCAAGAAGCCATGGCCCACTTCATCGCCAGCGGTGCGTTGGATACCCATCTGCGCAAAATGGAACGGCGGTATCGGTCCCGCTGGGAAATCACGCTCAGTGCACTGACCGATTATCTGCCCGAATTTGAAGTGCAAGCTTCCCAAGGGGGGACGAGCTTTTGGTTGACAGGGCCGCCAAATCTCAACACCACGGTTCTTGCCCGCAATCTCAAAACGCGAGGCGTTTTGATTGATGAAGGCTCGGTCTTTTTCAGTGATCCACCGCAAGGATTACGCAATTTACGCATCGGTTTCGCGGCGCTTCCTAAGGCTGTCATTCGGGACGGAATCAGCATCATTGCAGAAGAGGTCACCCTACTGCGATCGTAAGTCGCGCTTTCATCTGTCCTGAAAATTATCAAAAACTGTCCATTATAAATGCCGATCTCCTTTGGCATAGTCCAGATTAACGGGCCAAACAATGCGTCGAAAGACCCAGTTCACACTGCCGTTCGGACCATAGTTTTAAAGGAGTGACAGGCATATGACGATGACGGTTGACTGGTCGACGCAAGCCATTATCGACAGGCGAGACACCTATTATGCGGCGTCCCAACGTGCTTTTGTCCCCTACCAGAAACCGTTGATCCTGAAAAAAGGAAAGATGCAATATTGCTGGGATGAGAAGGGCAATAAGCTGATCGATCTCTTGGGTATGAACCTTTGCATCAGCGTGGGTCATGCGCATCCCAAGGTTGTTGAGGCCGTGACCGCGCAGGTTCAGGACCTTACCCATTGTACGACGATGTTTCACCATCCCGTCCCCGCCCACCTTGCCGAAGAACTTGCCGCAACCATGCCCGCAGGCCATGAATGGGTTGTTCACTTTACCAATTCTGGTGCGGAGGCTGTTGACCTTGCGATAATGATGGCGCGCTGCTCAACAGGAAACCAAGATATTATCGCGCTGCGCAACTCCTATCATGGCGCGACCTATGGCGCGCAGGCTGTGACCGGCGTTCAGGGGTTCCGTCAAAATATTTCACAACTGCCCAATATTTCTTTTGCGGCTGAGCCAAACCAATACCGGGGTATCTTTGGCGAGGGTACGGACCCGTATCTAGACGAGATCGACCGCACGATTTCCTACACAACAAGCGGTGCTTTGGCTGCGATGTTTGTCGAACCTGTTCAAGGCTATGGCGGCATCATTCAAATGCCACCCGGCTATCTAAAGGGTGCGGCTGAAAAGGTCCGTGCGGCAGGCGGATTGCTGATCGTGGACGAAGTACAATCGGGTTTCGGCAAAACCGGAGATGCGATGTGGTGCTTTGATCACCACGGTGTCGTGCCGGACATGATGGTCATCGCCAAAGGCCTAGGGAACGGAATCCCGATTGGCGCGCTGGTTGTCAAAAAAGAGATCGCCGAAAGCATGGCGGGCAAACTGTTGTTCCACACCTACGGCGCGAACCCTGTTGCGTGTTCCGCCGCGCGGGCAGTGTTGAACGTGATAAAGCAGGATGACATGATCGCCAACGCAAAGACGGTAGGCGCTGCGCTGAATGAGGGTCTTAAGCAGCTCCAATCCCGATATGACATTATTGGCGACGTACGCGGGCGCGGTTTCATGCAGGCCATTGAGCTGGTGAAAGACCGCGACACAAAAGAACCGGCGCCAGATCACACCGCCTATGTTTTTGAGCGTACACGCGAGCATGGGTTGATCCTGTCCAAATCGGGCACGTTCAAAAACGTGCTGCGAATGGTGCCGCCCCTTTGCTTGCAAATGGAAGATATTCAGCCCGTGCTAGACGCCTTGGATCGCAGTTTTTCCGATCTCGAAAAAGCGAAATTGGTGTAACATCGCATGACAAACTCAAATCCCTCCCCCAGCCAAGAACAGCGGACACATGTCGTAGTCGTGGGCGGTGGCATGGTCGGAGTTGCGACAGCTATCTGGTCGCAACGCGAAGGGAATAGGGTCACATTGATCGACATGGGCAGCCCCACAGATCGCGCCAGTTTTGGCAATGCGGGTGTGCTGGCTTCGTCCTCTGTTTTGCCCGTAACCATGCCCGGCTTAATCGGTAAAATCCCCAAAATGGTCCTTAGCCGCGCAGAACCCATTTTCCTGCGTTGGTCCTATCTGCCACGCCTGATCCCTTGGGCCTTGCAATACCTGTCCCATGCATCCGAACCAGAGGTCCGGCGCATTGCTGCCGCCTTGGAACCTATCATTGGGAATAGTTTGCAAGACCATATGGCATTGAGCGCGGGTACAGACGGACAGCGTCACATCAAACCCTGCGATTTTGCAATTCTCTACAAGAACCGTAGCGCATTTGAGAAAGACGCGCTTGGCTGGGAAATTCGCGCTAACTTGGGCTTTGATTGGTCCGAGCATGACGGCGCATCGCGGCATAGCTATGACCCAATCTTCACCAAAGATCTGGGATTTCTTTCGGCACTGCCAAACCACGGACAAATCACCGATCCCGGCGCCTATATCAATGACCTTCGCTCGCATTTTGAGACCTCTGGCGGCACAATTCTAAACCGCAAGGTGACCGATATCACCCACCGTGACGGGCACGCCACTGGGGTGCTCACTGAGGATGGCCCGATCAAAGCAGACCGCATCGCGATTACTGCTGGCGCATGGTCACCGCTTTTGATCAAAAAGCTGGGTGTGAAAATCCCAGTTGAAGCCGAAAGCGGCTATCATCTGGAATTCTGGGACCCGTCCTTCCTACCACGTGTGCCGACCCTTGTGCCCAGCAAAAAGCTCATTTTTTCACCGATGAAGGGCCCACTACGGGTCGCAGGCGCAGTTGAGTTTGGTGGTTTGAAAAACAAAGGGCAGGACAAAGTATTTGATCTGCTCAAATCGTCCATGACCGAAGTGTTGCCCGGCTTGACGTACTCCAAAGAAACCCGCTGGGTTGGTCATCGACCTGCCCCCACAGACTCCGTTCCTATCATTGATGAACTGCCCCAGATCAAAGGCGTATTCTTGGGCTTTGGGCATCAACATGTAGGCCTGACCGGGTCCGCGCGTACTGGCCAAATTCTAGCACAACTGATGAACAGCAAGCGCCCCAATATCGACCTGTCTCCTTATCGCGTGTCGCGTTTTACTGACGCTGGGCAGCGCCCACCCACAACACCCGACACAATCCAACACCGAGAGTGTGCCTAATATGGAATGGAACTTTGCACCCGTTTTCGACAGCTTCGGCCTGTTGATGCTCGGGCTGGTGAACACACTGAAGATCACGGGCCTTGCGCTTTTGTTCGGGGTTCCGCTGGGCCTTGTGCTCGCGCTTTCCCGTTTGTCGTTATGGCGTGCATTGTCGATGGTTGCCGCCTTCATCATCGAGTTTTTCCGCACGACCCCGCCGCTCGTCCAGCTGTTTTGGTTCTTCTTTGCCTTTCCCATCCTATTCAACGTGAACATGACGCCATTCACGACAGCGATTGTAACCTTCTCGATCCAATCATCCGCTTTCTTCGCCGAGATTTTCCGCAGCGGAATCCAATCCATCGACAAGGGCCAATGGGAAGGTTCAAAGGCGATCGGTATGACGCGGCAACAGTGCCTAAGGCGCGTGATCCTGCCGCAAGCAGTCAAACGCATGATCCCTGCATTTATGGAACGCTCTATCGAGCTGTTGAAGACAACCACGCTGGTTTCGACCATCGCCTATACGGACTTGATGTATCAGGCCAACGATATCGCTCAGCGCACCTTCCGCCCATTGGAAGTCTATACGGTTGTGGCCTTAATCTATTTTGTCATGATTTTTGTCTTCAGCCAGATCTCGATCATCGTAGAGCGCAGACTGGCCAAATCTGGCGAAGGGACGGTGCAGTAACATGGATTATAATTGGGATTTTGCAACGATCTTCCTAAACTGGCGGGTCTTCTGGATCGGGCTTCAGGGCACATTGGTCATGTTTGGCATCACAGTGGTTTTGGGCATGTCTGGCGGTCTGGTTGTTGGCATTTTGCGCTACATCAAATCACCTTTAGCCGCGTGGCCTGCCCGCGCTTTTGTCGAGGTGTTTCGCAATACACCCGTTCTGGTTCAGATCATCTGGTTCTACTATGCCTTTCCGATCTTGACCGGGATTGAAACCACACCCTTCTTGGCAGCAGTGCTTGGGATATCACTGAATACTATGGCCTTTTCAGCCGAGATTTACCGCGCTGGAATTCAATCCATCGACAAAGGCCAATGGGAAGCGGGCAAAGCCATCGGAATGAGTTTCGCGCAAACCCTGCGGCGCGTCATCTTGCCCGTTTCGCTGAAACGGGTGCTGCCCGCCCTTACCAATCGCGGGATCGAGGTCTTCAAGATGTCCACGCTCGCGTCGATCGTGGCCTATGTTGAAACCCTCAATCAAGCCAAGTTAATCGCCGATCTCAACTACAACCCAATTGAATCTTATACTGCTGTCGCTCTGATTTTCTTCGTGGTCCTCTACCCTGTTGTACAGGCCACCTATGTAATCGAGCGCAAATTAGGCCGGAGTGACCAATGAGCGACCTTATTCGCGTTGAAAACCTGCACAAAAGCTTCGGCACACTCGATGTCCTGAAGGGCATTGACCTAACGGTAAAAGCCGGCGAAACCGTTGTATTGTTGGGCTCTAGTGGCTCGGGCAAATCAACGCTTCTACGGTGCATCAACTTCATGGAAACCCCGACAAGCGGGCGCACCCACCTCAACAATGAGGCTGTTGGGACCGAAGTTGGTGGTAAGATGCGCTACAAAGAAGCTGACCTGTGCAAGTTACGCACGCGCATCGGGATGGTGTTTCAGCATTTCAATCTGTTCCCCCATATGCGGGTTCTGGAAAACGTCATGGAAGGCCAAGTTACAGTCTTGGGACGTGGACGTGCTGAGGCCAAGGAAAAATCCATGGCCCAGCTAGAGCGTGTTGGCTTGGCTGACAAGGCACTCGAATATCCTGCCCGCCTTTCTGGTGGCCAAAAGCAACGGGTGGCGATTGCACGGGCCTTGGCGATGGACCCTGATGTGATGCTGTTTGACGAAGTCACATCAGCGCTTGATCCTGAACTTGTGGGTGAAGTCCTCAAGACCATGCGCCAACTGGCTGATGAAGGCATGACCATGATTTGTGTCACCCATGAATTGGGCTTTGCCTACCATGTCGCCAACCGCGTCTTGTTTCTGAATGACGGTGCCATTCATGAAGAAGGTGCGCCGCAAGAGCTGCTCATGAAGCCACAAACCCAACGTATGAAAGAATTCTTGGAGGGGCATGCCCTGTTCAAGCTACCTGACTAAACCGACCAACAGAGAGGACCAAATATGAAAAATATGTTTAAAAAAACAGCAAGTTGGATGGCGGGGATCACCGCTGCCGCGATATTGACGACAACACCTGCCGCCGCCCAAGAGGTTTCCACTTGGGAACAAATCCAAGAAACAGGCACGCTGCGCATTGGCGTGACCCAAGCCCCGCCTTGGTTCAGTAAGAACCCTGCAACTGGCGAATGGGACAGTGGTCTGGGCGTGACCATCGGTCAAAATATGGCCGACACGCTTGGCGTTGAAATTGAGTTCGTCGAAGTGACGTGGGGCACAGCCGTGGCCGCCTTGCAGTCCAACAAAATTGACGCGATGCCAGTGCTTGATCCAAAGCCGGATCGGGCAGTCTCAGTAGCGTTCCCCTCCAATCCACTGCTTTACATCTCACTTGCCGTTCTGGCCAACGAAGACCTAGCAGCAGATACTTGGGCAGAGCTGAACAACGCTGACGTCTCCATCGCTGTTCCACAGGGTTCCAGCATGGACACCTACGTTACCGCAAACCTGCCGCTGGCCGATATCCAGCGTTTCCCTGACAACGGCGCATCTATTGCCGCGTTCCAATCTGGTCGCGTTGATGCCGTTTCCTTGTTCCATCCTCCCCTTTTGGCCGCGCGCCAGAAACTGGGTAGTGGTCAGCTTGTAATCCCGACACCTGCGTTTTCCTCACCCACCTCTGTGGCCGTGCGTCAAGAAGCGGATCAGCGGTTCTTGAACTGGGTCGATACGTCGATCTTCTACTGGTACGAGACAGGCAAAACGCAAGCATGGTACGCTGACTTTTTGACAGGATTTGGTCTAGACCCGAAGGCATCGCCAGTTATCCAGCGTGAGTTGATGTTCAACAACTAAGCCCCTGAAACACAAATCAGATGCCGGGCGCGTTTAGGGCCCGGCATTTATTATTTTAGCCAATTAGGCAGTCCCCCCACAAGATGACCCTCAACAGCTGCACGCGCACAATCAGCAAGGCTTGCGAACCGCACGGTCCGGCCAGACAGCCCCGGTGCGTAATGGGCGTACTTGCCCGAGTTCGTGACCAGATGACGGGCCGCTGGGGGAAAGACCGGCTCGGAAATCGAGCACCAACACAAATCGCGCAACACGAGCACGCCTGCCGTTTCAAGGATCTCGATCACCCCTTCGCCTTCAAGCTGTTGCTCGGTTTCCCTACTCAACGTGATGATGCAGGCCGTAGCAGGTGTGCATTTGCGCCCCTCGATCAGGGCGGCAAAGCGACCGCTTTCGCTAAAAGAGAAATGCGGACTGCCCAAAGCCACCAAATCCACCTGTTCTGGCCCAGAATTCAGCTCATCCCATGCGACAGCCAGCATGTCCTTGGTGATCTCAAGGTGTGCAGCATCGGCGCGCGATGCTTGATCGCCCTCAGGCGTCACGCCCTGTATGTGGAGCATCGGTGCCGCAGAGGTGGTGCCAAATGCGGCGCAAAGCGCTTTGAGGTCATCCTCATTCATCTCCGCCCCACCGAGACCCTCAAGCCGCGGCACTTGATCGGGGGATTGTTGCCCCGCGACCCAACCAATCAATGGCCAGATTGCCTCGTCATAGTTTTCCGGCAAATCAATCGTGATGCAAACCCGCGCTTGCCGGTTTTCGGGCAAATAGACATCCGACAGCGGTGCGCGGCCCGTCAGCGCGATAAACAGATCAAAGAAATCAGGGTGTTTTGCCGTCCGCGCGCCCAGCACACTATTGGCGAAAATAACGGCATTGGACTCGGACCAGCCGATATCCTCGCCCGCTTTGGGGCGGTCCTCGGCCAAATAGGGGGCGCAGGTGAAGGTCGGGCGCGCGCCCATCGAGACATAAGCGCTGGCAAGCTGACTGGCCGGAGTACCAAACAGGGCCGGAACGCCCTGATCCTGCCAGTTGTCAAAATCAACAGAGATCGCATTCATTGTCGTGGGGATTTTCACCCGCGCGCCCATCTTTTCCATGGCAGCGGCAAAGGTCAGGTTGGCGGGTCCCGCATAAATGCAGCCATCGATATGCACCCGACTGACATCAATCAGCCGCGCCGCACCCTGCGCCGCACCCATGATCTGGATCACTTCCATCGCCAATTGAACGGCTTCGCCCTCGACACCCATCAACATGGCCTTGTCCGCAGGCGTCAGGGTCATGGCTTGTGTATTCAGCCGCTCCAGTGTGATGCTCTCCCCATCAGCGACAATACGGTCATCCTCAATTCGCGCATGATCGCATGCGGACAGACGCGCGTAGCTGGCTTTGCTCAACTGCAATACCGCCAACGGCCGGTCAAACATCCTTGCCGAGATCAGCGCACCCAGCGTCAAAATGTCTTCTGCCTCATGAAACACCAACGCTGCAGGCGCATTCCCGTTCAGAGCCAGTTCCAACAGCACACCACTGCCCGAACAGGACCCTCGGCTGGTGGGCATCAGAACGATCTTGCCAGCCAAAGATTGCCCAAACTGCGGATGATGGGCATCCTGCACGACACCAGTCTGCGCATTCACGCCACCCCAAAAACTCATGCCCTCAGTACAGGTCAAGACGGCCCCGTTGGCTTCACAATGGACAATGATCTGATCCATGGGGTTTCTCACTTCAATGCTTATTGCCAGCGTGGATATTCGCGCGGCTTACGTCATATACACTTACAATAACAAAAGGATCACACCAATGCTTGACGCAAAAATAACCACTCACGATTCAGACGAAGATCCCCGGAACCTAGACACCAAAGTCTACGTAAACGGCGAAATCTTCCACCGCGACGAGGCCAAGGTTTCGGTTTACGACAGCGGCTTTATGTTGGGCGACGGCATGTGGGAAGGTCTGCGCCTTTACAACGGCAAGTGGTCGTTCTTTGAAGAACACATGGATCGCTTCTTTGGGTCGTGTAAGGCAGTCTCGCTTGACGTTGGAATGGACCGTGACGGGATTTTAGAAGCCCTCACCATGACGGCTGAAGCCAACGGCATGGTCACTGATGCGCATTGCCGCCTGATGTTGACGCGAGGCGTTAAGGTCAAACCTTATCAACATCCTTCGCTCAGCCGCACTGGCCCAACCCTTGTGATTATCATGGAGCATTCCAAGCCTGCTGGCGGGCTGGCAAAAGGCATCCGTCTGGCCACAGTTCCGCAGGTGCGCGGTTTACCGATGAGTCAGGACGCCAAGTATAATAGTCACTCCAAACTGAACTGTGTTCTGGCCTGTCTTCAAGCCGACCAAATGGGTGCCGATGAAGGGCTGATGCTGGACCCACATGGCTTTGTGAATACTACCAATGCCTGTAACTTCTTTATTGTGCGCAAGGGTGCCGTTTGGACATCAACAGGCGATTATTGCATGAACGGGGTCACCCGCCAAAAGGTCATCGACATCTGCCGTGACAACGACATTCCTGTCTTTGAGCGCAACTATTCTTTGTACGAAACAATCAGCGCCGATGAAGCCTTTATAACGGGTACATTCGGCGCGCAGACGCCTGTGTCAGAGATTGATGGCAAGCAGATCGGGACAGGGGAACGCCCAGTGATGGACCGCATTCGCCTGCTCTATAAAGAGCTGATCACTGCTGAAACTGGTGCCACGTTTTGAAGCAAATCAACGCGCGTGGCCTTGTGATGATTGGGTGCGGCTTTATGGGTAAAGCGTTGCTTGAGGGCTGGTTCGCGCGCGGCGTTCAACCGGGTGCCTTTCATGTGCAAGACCCAACACCTTCAGACTGGGTTCTGTCTCAATCCGAACTGCATGTGAATGAAGTTCTGCCGGAAAACCCTGCGGTTCTCCTCATCGCCATAAAGCCACAAATGCTTGGTGATGTTTTGCCCGATTTGAAGCGGTTCGGAGGCGGTGATACTCTTGTCATTTCCATCGTAACAGGGGCCGCGCTTGAGGTGTATGAAACGGCATTTGGTCCAGACACCCCTGTGGTGCGCGCCATGCCTAACCTGCCAGCGGCTGTCGGTGCAGGCGTTAGCGTATATGCATGTAATGCCTGTATTAACGCTGATCAAGCCGACATCGCAGCGGAACTGTTTGGTGCCGTAGGGATCGCAATTCGACTGGACGACGAGGCGCAGATTCATGCCGTGACTGGTACTTCTGGGTCTGGTCCTGCCTATGTCTTTGCAATGGCCGAAGCGATGACAAAAGCGGGCGAGGCTTTGGGGTTACCCAGCGCCCTTGCCGCTACTCTTGCGGTTCACACAATTGCGGGTGCAGGGGAAATGATGCGAAAATCGAAGGCAGGTCCGGTTGAGTTACGAAAGGCAGTGACGTCCAAAGGCGGCACAACCGCTGAATCTTTGAAGGTGTTGATGGCTTCTGACACAGGTCTATTCGAACTGATGGAGCGCGCCGCTCGTGCCTCGCATAATAGAAGTTCTGAACTGGGTCAGAAACAATTTTAAGATGCGTTTCTTGGCACAACCTTTTGCGTTCATTCGTTTTTTAACGGTTGAGCACGGTGCTGAGAGGGTCAATAGCGCGCCCGCGTCAATTGCTCTGTAAAATTCAGCGTCGGCTATCCTAAGATGGCCGGCGCTAATGTGACCAGCACTGAAATGTACTATAGCCGCATAACCCGCCACAGACCTGAACGGTTTTGCTCCAAGTCACAGCCAGAACTGTCTAGAAGTGGTCGACGTTGATTTGCTTTTCCGCGCACAGCTTGCCGATGTCATAGGCCATTTTCATCCCCGCCGGATTTGTAAAATCCCTAACAAGGGCCAGCTCTTTCTCGGTGAGAGTCAAATCGAGTTCATCTTTTAACCAGCGATGTTCCAGACCAACATTGTACCGTGAGAACCCGAACAGAGGCGTGTTTCCTAACTGAAAGTTGGACAGATCACCGATCTCGCTGTTCAAGTTCCAAGCATGTTTACACGCCCCCAGAGATTGCATCACACTTAGATTATGGGCCTCGCAATCGGCGATCACACTGGATACTGCTTTGATCGCCATGCTGGCAGCAGGTTGCCTACGCCACCCGATTTTTTCCATCCGTTGTCTAAAGGTGCCCGTTCCGATTGACACGATGTTCAGCTGATCCTCTCCAGTGTCCCACTCATACCCATATTCAGGAACCGTCACCAACAACAGCAAGGCCAGCCCCGGCATATTGTGAGGCGAAACACCCCCGTCAACAAACAGCCCGGGCGCTTCTCCCTTCACGATTTCGATCATCTCTGGCGAAAAGTAATAAGGTGCGGCTGTTGACGCCCTTACGATCTCGGCAAGGCGATAATGCCGATTGCCAATATAGCTGCTGTCCTCTGCGTCCTGCCAGAAAGCGCCATTTGGGTTATTGTGTACGATCCAGGGGCTTCCTGTGTCCATACGTTTTGCTACAATCGCAAGCTTGCCCCGAATGCGATCACTGTCGAGCGTGGCATCGCCAATGATCTCTTCCAACTGCGCTTTGAGCATCCGCGCATCAAACACCGATTGGAACCCGCGAATTCGAAAGCGCGGCTTGCGAAATACCTTGGGGCCAAGGCGCATGTAAAACTGTGTCAGCTCTTTTGCGGAGATGCCAAGGCTGAGGCCTGCGGCAATGATGGACCCCGTTGAGGTGCCGCCAATCAGGTCAAAATACTGATTGAGATTGCCCTGACCTGACTCCGCCAGAAGATCCTCAATCCGTTCCAAAAAGGCCAAAGTAATGATCCCACGCACGCCGCCGCCATCCAGTGCTAGAACATTGCGCTTGGGCGGATCTGTGCGTGTTGTCATCAGGTTTCCTTTTGAGGTTACGTTTCCAAAGAGCCGTCACTCCGATATCCATCAAAGCGTTGCTGGAAATCATGTTCAGGTCAACACCCTTGATTTATTCAACTTTCGCACAGTATGTTTGAAGGCTCAGACACTACGGCCTGCCAGCCTTGTTGTTCGATTGGGGGAGAAGATATTGATGATACGCCAAAAGGCCAATGAACGCCTGACGCATTTGCGCAGCCATATTTCCGTCATATCACTAATTTTCACCCTTATATTTGTCGCGCTACTGATGTCCCTGACACAGCCAGCGCGCGCCGGGATCAACCTGAAGAACGGCAATTTCTACATCACATATACCGATATGATTTTGGGCCAACCTGAACTGCATGTTGCACGAACCTACAACTCCAAGGCGACCAAGACGTTGTCCTTCGGCTTTGGTTGGGGCTCGGACTTTGACACCTTTTTGACAGTTGTCGGGGACGGCACAGTGGTTCTGAATGAGAATGGATCAGGCGCCCGGAATTATTATCGCCCTCCCCGTCTGGATCCTGCCGAACGCGAAGCCATCGTGGAAGAGATGCTGATTGCAATGGAGGCGGCTGGCTGGATTTCATCGGATGCGCAACTTGAAGAAACCCGTGTTGAACTAAATACGGATGCAGGTGAGCGCAGGCGCTTGCACGGCAAGCTTGCCGCGATTGATCTGATGCCGGATCGGGATCTAGCCGTTGGAGAGCGCCTGACATCGGCCCAAACCCCAAATGTCTTCCTCGTCAAGGAACCCGCTGGATACTACAGACGCAGTTTGACGGGATATGAACGTTTCGACGACAAGGGCCAGCTGGTTGAACTCGTAAGCCAAGGCGAAAATGGCTTTAAGCTGCAGCGCAATGAGCATGGGCATCTTCGTGAAATCATCGCCTCCACCGGGGAGCGGATTGAGGTTTCAACAAATGACACAGGTCAAATCACTCAACTTGTTTCACCTACGGGCACGGCAAGCTACGAATATGATGATCGAAAGGATTTGCTCAGCGCGACCAATGCGGTTGGATCGACCTTCAGGTATGAGTATGACGCCGCCCACAATATGCGCTTCATCCGCTATGAAGATGGCTCCTATCTTGAGACGCGGTATCACGACGAAACGCAATTCGCGTCTTTTCAGCGCCAGCCCGATGGCAGGGTAACCCGTTATGATTATGGTAAAAACCCTATCAGCGAACCGGATATCATCGAACATTACTATACCCAAACACGCAACTATGAGAACGAAGCCGATGAGATACCGTTTTCTGACAGAACGGTCGCTTACCGGGTTGGACGTGATCGTTTTGGC
This sequence comes from Sulfitobacter sp., assembly GCF_036960155.1. Lineage (GTDB taxonomy): Bacteria > Pseudomonadota > Alphaproteobacteria > Rhodobacterales > Rhodobacteraceae > Sulfitobacter. The sequence continues at coordinate 85,064 of NZ_JBALWB010000014.1, forward strand.
AACACTTACACCGCTGGCATCACCGAAACCACCAATGGCACAACCATCGACAAGCGCTATCACCCTTGTGGCAATCCAACCTTGATCGAACGAGGTAACCAGCGCACCGAGTTCGACTATGACGACAAATGCCGCCTGATTTTTAAGAAAAGCAACAATGAACAAATCCGGCTGGAATATGAACGCCGCCACAGCAAGATATCGCGGGTCGAAACGACGGACCTATTAAGAGACACGCAGTCTTCCTCAGATTTTGAATACAACCTGCGCGGCAATCTAACCATGGCACAAGACAGCAAGGGGCGCCGAGCGGAACTTACCTACGACGCCGCAGATCAGATCAGCAAGATGAAAGATCAAGACGGGCAAGTCCTGAACTTTGTTTACGGGCCACTGGGCAAACCGATCCAGATCGAGATCGAAGGGCTGGGCAGGATTGATGTTGAATACGACTCAAACGGGGAAATCGAAAATGTGGCCAGTGATCAGGGGCATCAAATGGCCCTGCGTGTCACCCAAGCGTTTCAAGGACTTCTCAGTTTGGTCAAACCCGCAGGCGTGAATTTTGATCTATAATCTGACCTAAAGGGAGTGTCCGATTTGACTGGTGCAATCGAGGCAAACGGCGTTCCTGAGATCAAGATTTTCTTGTCCTCTCCGGGGGATGTGAACGAGGAACGTGTGCTGGCTGGCCGCGTGTTGCAACGGCTCACAGAACGGTATGCCCCCGTGGCCAAACTGGTGCCCATCATTTGGGAACATGAGCCTCTCCTCGCCTCAGCGACATTTCAAGATCAAATCGAAAAACCCTCTACCACGGATATTGTGGTCTGCATTCTATGGTCGCGTCTGGGCACAAGGTTGCCCGCGCATATCCAACGCGAGGACGGCACCCGCTATGACAGCGGCACCGAATTTGAATTCGAAGACGCATGGGACGCTATCCAGCGCACCGGCCGTCCTGACCTGCTGGTCTACCGCAAGATGGCCGAACCCTTTATCAGTCTTGCCAGTAACTCGGATGCCGAAGAACGGTTGCGCCAAAAACGGGCGCTGGATGGGTTCATTCAAAAGTGGTTCCATGACGATGATGGCTCCTTGCTGGCTGCCTTTCACGGGTTTAGCAATTCAGCCGAATTCGAGGAGGCCTTTGAAACCCATCTAGACAAGCTCGTCCAACGACGTCTTGAAGAGCTGGGTGTCAAAAGCCTCAGCGCGACAATTAGCGGGGGCACAGCGCCTGCCCTTTGGGAAGGTTCCCCTTTTCGCGGATTGGAGACCTTTGAGTTTGAACATGCGCCTGTTTTTTATGGCCGCACCCATGCGATATCCGGTGTCTTAAAAACCCTGCGCGCCCAAGCCGCACAGGGCAATGCCTTTGTTCTGGTGTTGGGCCGTTCAGGCGGCGGCAAGTCCAGCCTTGTGCGTGCTGGTGTTCTGCCCTTGCTGGTAGAGCCCGGCGTCGTTGAGGGTGTCGGCCTCTGGCGGCGCGCGGTGTTTCGCCCAAGCGAAGCCAGCGGCAACCCCAACAAAGCCTTTGCTGCCGCACTGTCTGCCCCTCTTGCCCTGCCCGAACTTCTCAGCGATGGCACAACCGTCGAAGAATTGGGCGAGCTTCTGGACTCAACCCCAAAAGGCGCGGACCTGCTGCTGAAAGGCGCGCTCTCCCAAGCGGCGCAGAAACTTGCTGCTCTGGGGGCTGAAAACTATGATGCCGCCCATCCTGACATGGATCCTGATCTGCGCGCGCAAAATCGCCGCGTGATCCTAGACAACCCACCCAAAGCCAAATTGGTCCTGCTTGTGGATCAGATGGAAGAACTGTTCACTGATACCAGCATTTCTCAATCCGAACGGGAAGGTTTTCTTGATGCGCTCTGCGCTCTTGCTGCTTCGGGGCGAGTTTATGTGGTGGCGACATTGCGTAGCGATTTTTACCAGCATGCGATCGAACAGCCAATGTTTGCAAAGCTCAAAGGCAGTGACGGACAATACGATCTCAGCGCGCCTACATCAGCTGAGATTGGGCAGATCATCCGCCAACCCACCATGCGTGCAGGTTTAACATTCGAAGAACATCCCGAAACCGGCGCGCAGCTGGATGATGACCTGCGCGATGCGGCTGTCGCCGAGCCCGACAGCCTGCCGCTGTTGGAATTCACGCTTGAAGAACTCTACCGTGCGCGCTCCCCCACTGGGGTACTCACGTGGGAGGCCTACGAAGCACTGGGTGGGTTGGCCGGAGCCTTGGGGCGGCGCGCAGAGGAGGCTTTCAATGACCTGCCCGCCGCCGCGCAGGCCACCCTGCCCCGCGTAATGCGTCAGATCGTACATGTGCGATTGGACCGCGATAGGGCCGCAACCAAACGCGCGGCCAGTATGGAGAATTTTCCGCCAAACACCCCCATCAGGACATTGATCGACGCCTTTGTCGCCGCGCGCTTGTTTGTTGTTGGGGGGGATAGTGCCGGCAATACCGTAGTGACATTGACCCATGAGGCCTTGCTTGGCTCATGGTCGCGCTTGCAGGACTGGTTGGCGGCAGATCAGGAGTTCTTGCGGATCAGCGCCCGCGTCAACTTTGCGGCGAACCGTTGGGAAGAATCTGGACGCGAGGCGCAGCTCTTGCTGCCCACCGGCCCAGCACTTGATGAAGCCCGGCAGATCACAAAAGATGCCGAGGCCAATGTATCTGAAAAGGTCACCCGTTTCATTTCCCTGTCAATGGCGCGCGCCACGCGGCTGCAGCGCCTGAAGCAGACAGCAATTGCAGCATTGGCCGTTCTGACATTCGCCGCATCTGCCACCGCTTGGTATGCAGACAGACAACGCAGCGAAGCAGCATCAGCGCGATTGGTATCAGAAGCCGCCCAAATCGAAGCTGAAAAAAGTGCGGCAACGGCCCAATCCCGTTTAGGAGAGTTGTTTTTCGAGCAAGGCCGCAAAGCGCTTTTGGACGGCCGCGCCGAAGAAGCCACCCTGCTTTTGGGCGCGGCCTACGGAAGCGCCCCCAAAGATCAAACTGGCGCCCTATTTTCGACTGCCCATGCGCTTGCTTCGATCAAGGGGACGGCAACCTTTGAAAGCGCTGGTCCCATTACCGTCCTTGCAGCAGGGCCAGATGATTTGATGGCGATAGCGGCATCTGATGGCTCGATCTCGGTCACAAACATGGCCACAGGCAAAAGACTGGCGCGCTACAAAGGCGACGATGACACAATCAAGGCTCTTGCCTTTTCGCAGGATGGACGGTTTGTGGCCGCGGGAGCCGAGACTGGCACTGTTTTGCTTTGGGATTTTCAGGCACAGACAACCCAAAAGTTCGAGGCACATTTCCAAGCCATCACAAAATTGTACTTCTCGGGGGATGGTACAACGCTGGCCTCGCTGAGCCATGATCAGACAACACGTCTTTGGAACGTCAGCGATGGCGCGCTAATGGCAACCCTTGCAGAACATGGCGGCGTTCCCGTGTCGGCGGCATTTGATCCAAACGGAACACACGTTACGACGCTTACCAGCGAAGGTCAGATTGCCCAATGGGACAGCGCAACTGGCAACGAGATCTTGCGCTGCACGACACAAGCGCCTTTGCCTGTGCTGGACGGACTTGTCCTTGGAGACACCCGTGCGGTTCTGGCCCTCGGAGGGTCAGGCCTGATGCAGGTCACGCTTGACGCGGACTGTCAGACCGTCTGGGAGAACCAGACACCGGCGCTGGGGATCACGACAGATACCCGTGGCACCCGTTTACTGGTGCGCAATGAGACCCAAGCGGTTGTCGTGGATGCCCGCAAGGGCAAGACGATCACCAACTCCGGTGGGGTCGATACCGCAGGCACGCAACGCCAGATTATTGCAGCAGCCCTGACAGAGGATGCCCGTATGATTGCTGTCGTCGACACTGCCGGCACCATGACATTGTCGGACGCGTCGGCGGACGGGGTCGTTCTGGCCCGCCTTGACGGTCATGCGGCAAGCGGCAGCGCATTAGCGTTTTCCCATGATGGGAACACTTTGGCCACTGCGGCAGTTGATGGCACATTGACGCTCTGGGCCCTCTCTGCCCTGCGCCCTTGTGTCGTACCCGGTGCGGCAGGCCGGGTTGTGACCTTCTCACCCGACAGCCAGTATATTGCATCAGGCGATGCCCTTGGGCAGGTGACCCTTGCTGAGGTGAGCGATTGCGCAAATGCAAGAGTCGTTTCTGCCCATCCAGGTAAGGTCTGGGTCCGTGACATCACTTTCAGCCCGGATGGCAACCAGATTGCTACAGCAGCAGGCAATCTCGTGACCCTGTCGGATGTCAAAAGCGGCATGCAGCTTTGGCAATACGCGTTGTCAGACGACAAGTTCGCTGCAAACATAACATGGAACTCTGACGGGTCAGGCATATTGGTCGGAACAAGCGGGCATGAACTGGGTAGCAACTTGGGCGGGTGGCTAGAACTGAGCCGCGCCACAGGCACAAAGATCAACGAGAGTAAAAAGACCGAGCAACCAGTGACCAATGTCGATTTTTGGAATGACAGTACTTATGTCTTAACCCGCTCAAACGCGGGACTGCATCTGTGGTGGCAGGATACAGGTTTGCTGAGGCATCGGGTGGCTAACCGCGAGACACGGGCAGCAGTCTATTGGCCTGATAAAACACGGATTGCAGTTGGAGATACGGCCGGTCAGTTACGTGTCATCCGCCATACAAACAGCGAGCTTTTTCAATTTGATGCTCATAATGCACCGATAAGCGCCATGGCCATCGATGCGACGGGCAAGATGCTGGCCAGTGGTGCAAACGACGGCACAGCGGCGCTTTGGGATTCAGAAACGGGTACGCTTGTGGCGCGTCTAATTGGGCATTCAAGCAAAGTCGCCTCATTGGTATTTGTACCTAACTCTTCTTATGTGCTCTCTGCCGCGACAAACGGGGCCGTGATCCTGTGGGATCTGACGTCGGGGTCTCAGGTTGCACGGTTTGATGGGCAAGCTGGCCCAAAACCACAGCTTGCTGTGGACCCGAGCGGCGCATGGTTCAGCCTTGCAACGGGCCGCGGAAACACGCGACTGTGGCGCCTGCCAAAAGTGAATGTTCCCGCCTCGGATATTATTTCTGAAATCAGTGCTGTGACACCTTGGGGGCTAAAACTGGATGATGATCTGCCACAGGACCGCTGGCAAACCCTAGCCCTTGAGGCACTTGGTGACCAGTTCTCGGAAGGTGAAAAACTCCCCCCACTTGAGGCACGTCAACGGCTGGAAGCTGGACGGATTGCAGCCGTGCGCGGCGATGCCCTAGCTGCGGGGCGCAGTTGGCACCAAACTGGTGAGGGCCTTGAGAAGGCAACACAACCGCCCCTCGACTTGCCCCCAGCCTATCAACACGCACTGGCCGCAAACGCTGTTGCGCTTGATGGTCTAAAACGCGTGCTAAGCGACCATCAGGAACGGGTTGAAAATGTGATCTTCTCCCACGATGGCAGCCTGCTGGCGACTGTCGATTGGGCCTCCAAAATGGTAATTTGGAACAGCAAGGATTGGACAAAACGATTTATCTTTGACGAGGGGTTTGAGAGCGGTATTTCGTTTTCTCCAGATGACGCCTTCCTTTTAACCCAAGGAAATCACGGCGGCCTTGTGAGTGTTGATCTTGCGACTGGCGCCGAAAAGATGCGCTTTGCCCAAGGCAGGCGGGGCGTTTGGTCGCCGGATTCAAAGCGCATCGCGGCCTTTCCCCGCATAGGTGCCCCAACCATCTATGACGCGCTAACAGGCGGCGAAATCATGCGGTTTGCCAACTACGATGCAAGGGCCATTGGTTTTGCGATCTCAGACGATTTCAAAATCCTTGCGGCGCCTACAGATGCCGGGGTGGAGCTGCTGGACACCGTGTCGCGCAGCGTTCTGTCGACAATCCAAAGCACGCACGCATCCGACGAAGGGAAATCAGTGACGGTCACCCAGAGTGTCTTTTCCCCTGATGGGGGTTTGATTGCAATCTTGTGGTCAAACAAGACAGGGGCGTTGTATTCAACGCAAGATGGCGCATTGGCCGTGCCATTGCCTGCTGGGACAACGGTCATTCGTTTCTCACCCGATGGAACAAAAACCCTAGCTGGTATCAGCAATAGTCGGGTTGCCTTGCTAGAGGTTCAAGACGGAACAGAACTAGCCAATGTATCTGGTGGTCTTGGGCACAGCGAAAACTTTCCGCAACACGGGCAGTTGTTTTCGACCGTTGATGGCGGTCGAAAGAGTATCCATCTTTATGATATTGAAACCGGAGAACTGGTTAGGGAATACACTGGCCATGCCACGGCTTGGCTGTTGCTGGCTGAGTCCCCAGATAGCAGTACCAGAGTGACCACATCCGGCGATGGGCAGCTTCGGATCTGGGACACCGCCACCTCCGCTGACGCGCGCCTGATCAAGGCTGAGCCTATTACCCCTCTGGCAGAGAATGTGCTGGCAAGCCTGTCAGGTACCGAACAAGTGGTGCGCAGCGAGCGGCGTGTGCTGCTAACCGATGCCTCGGGCGGGACGAGCGAATTGGATGGGCACCGCGGCGAAGTGACCGCAGCAAGCTTTTCCACCAAGGGCGATAAGTTGTTTACTGGTGGGGAAGACGGGCGGCTTCTGATCTGGGACAGGACAAGCACATCCTTGCTGCGCGTGATCACAGATGTTTGCGACCAAAGCGTTTCTGCGATCCTTCCTACCAAGGATGGTACCGCGGTATGGGTCCATTGTTCGGCTGGTTCCCTGCGGCTGTTCGATACTGCAAGTGGCCGTGCTATGATCTCGCAATCCGCCATGCCTGCGCCAAAAGAACAGCGCGCGCAGATGCAATGGGCAGCAGATGGGAAGGCATTGCACCTAACAGGCCCTGATGGCCAACCCTATCGATGGAGAGTTGCCCCCTAAGCGATCAAGGTCGCGAGGTGCTTATGATTTTTCTAGGTCTGCTCTTTTCATAACCCAGCGCGCTTTGGCGCGATCATACTCCTTAATATCATCGCTTAATGTATCATAGGGAACCAAATTTGGGTGAAACTTGCGGTTGTTGTTGCGGGTTTCGTTCAAGCACCATCCGTCAAGTTCACGATCAATCCACCATGCATCATGTTCAATGGCCGCCAGCCGCTCGATCACCGCATCGGGTGATTGTGCATTGCCCTCCATCAATTGAGCTTTTGAAAACTCAAGCATGCGCAATTGATCAGCCGCACGTCTGTTGGCGTTCTTATAGGTTTCAGGCAGAGTGTTCCAAGGCGCCAAAGAGGCGGTTCGATCCTGATCGTCATCTACATCAGCACGCCGGTCCTGCACATACTCAGCATGCAATTGCTGGGCCAAAGTCTCGCGGGTGCTTTCGCCCTGCCCCCAATTGTAAACTTCATCTGAGCGGCCAAAGGGTTCGACAACTTCACAAAGAAGATCGGTCTTTGCCAGTTTCTTTTGCGAGACAGGCATGTCCCCGCCCGAATATTTCGAGCAGATCAAGAACTCGTCCATGGCGCTCTTCTTTTCGGAGTGAACAAAGATCGGCACCTCAAGGCAGTTCAACCGACGGCTTGTCTGACGCAGCGCTGTGCCGATTTGAATGTTAGATTTATGGAACCGTTCGGGATCTTCGGCAACGATTACCGCGGTGGGTTTGCCCAGTTCCTCCTGAAAAGATGCGATTTTGGTTTCATCATACAGCGCGGTGTCCTCACCCGTCTCAAATACCTCCATCGAGACCGCCCAAACTAAGGGGGTGCCCGTCAGTGGCGAAGACAGCAGCGCGGCCAATGGAGCGTAATCCAACGACAACATCCTTTGCAATTCGGCCTTGTCCTCAACCACCCAACAAATCTTTGGTCGCTGCGACAGGACCGAGGGCGAAACCCGCAAGAAATGTGTAACGACCTCTGCAGCGACATTGGTTGTGCCAAACACCACCAGCGTGACGCCCGCCTGCCCTTGAGCCAGCGCCAATGCGTTGAAATTGACCCGTGACATCAAGTCAATCGCCGCCGACTTTGCTGGATTGATCATGCGCATGACAGTCCCATCGCCCAGCTTTTGCATGAATGTATCGTTCTCTTCGAGCTGGTGATGCAGTTTGACATCTTCGATGATCATCAGAACATCTTTGGGCGGCAGCAATTCGCCCTCAGCGATCTCTTTAATATACTCTAGGTTTTCCGTATCGGTCCCGGTTGATACGATGATCCGCTCCGCCCTTGTCGCTCGACAAGCTTGCAATTGCTTGGTCAGCTCGACTTCGTCCGTTGTGGCAAAATGCAGACATCCTTCGGCGTGTGCTTTTTCACGGGTCTTACTGGATGCGCTTGGATCCACCACCACCACAGCGCGGTCTCTAGGGCGTTGCTTTGACTTCATAAACAATCGTGCACGTTGATCAAAACCAAGCAAGATCGTGTGGCGTCGCAACATTGAAATCCGCAGTTTTTCAACCTGTTCCTTGAGCACTGACCACAGCACGGTCAAGACCGCCACAAAGGTCACTACCGCCCCCAAGGTTTCAGCAATGGTGAGAATCCAGCCCTCTGTGCCGGGAGATTTGCGCGGCTTAGGGCGAAAGACCTTTATTGCGCTTGGAATGGTATCCAGCACAATTTTTGCACTTCTGGACAGGTTCCTGTCTTCGGAGGCCACCGTGTCGAAGTTCTTTTGCAAGTTCCCAAAAAAGCTGAGCGCCAAGGCAAGAAAAGCAGCCCAGACAATGGACCGCCCCAAAGCGGAACGTTTCTGCAGTAGTTTAAGCATCTCGGTTACCCCAATATTACCCCGAAGCTTACCCAAGGTACGATGAATTGGAAATTACTAAAAGTGAACCGCACCGCCGTTTCAATGGTTGCTACGCATAAGCAGCACAAAACATCTTGAGCTAGAACCTGAAATCAATACTCTCGGTCCGCCAACCTGGATCAAAATCGTAAGGACCCACGGCATGCTGATACGCGTGGTGTAAGGTATCTTGATTTTGTCGGGAACCGCCTGACCTTAGAGGATCAAATTACACCCTATCAGTCAGTTCCACCTTTTGAATTTTGAGATTGCAAAATTATGCGCCTAATTCTTATATTTACTTATCTTTTCAATAAGATAAATAAATATCCGCATCCGACGCACCAACCCAACGCTGGAACACATTCGCGAAGTCGGTATTGAGAAGCACCTTCTGATCCGAATGGTCGGCACAAATATTTGCCAACGAATGAATAATCAGCTCGATCAGTCTGCCCTATCGTCGAGCTGACGCATGAAACAACCGGTTGTAAACATCTGAACTGCACACCTCGGTCGGATCATCCCCAACAGCTTCGTTAAACGTCACCAAGATTGTATCAACCTCTGTAAAGCTGATCCCATCATAAGCGATGTCATGGTACGTGACGGGGTCAAGCAAACTGGTCAGTTGTCTCTTAACATTTACAAAGTCCAAGAGTTCCGGCACGCCAGAATGAATGGGAAGGATCAGCCAGCGCGGTCTTTTTATCAAATTCTTGTATCCGTTCATATCTACAGTCTGATGTAGCGGGCATTCATACAGCTTTAGATTGAAATCTCGCACTTCATGCATGTATCGGATCGTCCATCCTTTTAAACTATCGTTTGAAAGTGAATTATGTCATTGTTAACTAATATAATTCGATTTCAGACTTCTTTTAACCCGTTGGTTTTTTATTTCTGCGCAGCCCGTTTCTTATGACGATGAAGGCAAGCCTACTCGCGCGACGCGTCCTGCTATTTGTGCAGCACGACTGAGCGGCTTGTTATTTTTTGCGGTTCTGACCCGCTGGCCCACGGGCCTGACGTTCCTCTCCAAAGCGACAGCACTGTAGGGCCTTTGCGCCCCGGACCAATTGCCAGCCTGACCCCTGGCGCAAACAAAGCCCGCGGGTAAAGGATGCCTTTCCATGATCAAAACTGTTTTCTCTCTCTCGTCGCTGGACGGCACAAACGGCTTTCGGATCGACGGGATCGATGCGTATGACTACAGCGGGCGCTCGGTTTCCTCTGCTGGGGATGTGAACGGCGACGGGATCGATGACTTGATCATCGGGGCATTTCGTGCTGATCCGAACGGCACCTCCTCTGCGGGCGAAAGCTATGTTGTGTTCGGCGACACGGGCGGCTTTAGTTCCAGCCTATCACTGTCTGCGTTGGATGGATCTAACGGCTTCCGGATCGACGGGATCGATGCGTCTGACAACAGCGGGCAGTCTGTCTCCTCTGCCGGTGATGTGAATGGCGACGGCATCGATGATCTGATCATTGGGGCGCAATATGCTGATCCGAACGGCAGCTCCAATGCGGGCGAAAGCTATGTTGTGTTTGGCGGCACGGGCGGCTTTGGCTCCAGCTTGTCGTTGTCGGCGCTGGACGGCACCAACGGGTTCCGAATCGACGGGATCGATGCGGGTGACCTAAGCGGATGGTCTGTTTCCTCTGCGGGGGATGTGAATGGCGATGGCATTGATGATCTGATCATCGGGGCGCGTTTTGCCTATTCAAACGGCGCCTCCCTTGCTGGCGAAAGTTATGTGGTGTTCGGCAGCGCGGGGGGCTTTAGTTCCAACCTGTCGCTGTCTGCGCTGGATGGCACCAACGGGTTCCGCATCGGCGGGATCGATGCGTATGACCGCAGCGGCTATTCGGTCGCCTCTGCGGGGGATGTGAACGGCGACGGGATCGATGATGTGATCATCGGGGCGCAATATGCTGATCCGAACGGCAGCTCCAATGCGGGCGAAAGCTATGTTGTGTTCGGCAGCACGGGGGGCTTTGGCCCCAGCCTGTCGCTGTCAGCGCTGGATGGCACCAATGGGTTCCGCATCGACGGGATTGATACGGATGACAGCAGCGGTTATTCGGTCGCCTCTGCTGGGGATGTGAATGGCGACGGGATCGATGACCTGATCATCGGGGCATTTCGTGCTGAGCCAAACGGCGCCTTCCGTGCGGGCGAAAGCTATGTAGTGTTCGGCGGCTCGGGGAGCTTTAGCTCCAGCCTATCGCTGTCTGCGCTGGATGGCACCAACGGGTTCCGCATCGACGGGATTGACGCGGGTGACCTAAGCGGATTGTCTGTTTCCTCTGCGGGGGATGTGAATGGTGACGGGATCGATGACCTGATCATCGGGGCATTTCGTGCTGAGCCAAACGGCGCCTCCCGTGCGGGCGAAAGCTATGTTGTTTTTGGCAGTACGGCGGCCTTCACTTCCAGCCTGTCGCTGTCTGCGTTGGATGGCACAAACGGCTTCCAGATCGACGGGATCGATGCGGCTGACTATAGCGGGCGCTCGGTTTCTGCTGCCGGGGATGTGAACGGCGACGGCATCGATGACCTGATCATCGGGGCGGAACGTGGCGATCCGAACGGCAACACCAGTGCAGGCGAAAGCTATGTGATCTTTGGCGAGAATGCCGCCGCGGAGGCCGCCGATGACAACGTGGCAACGAACGAGGATACGCCGCTGTCCGGCGATGTGTTGGCCGACAATGGCAACGGTGTCGATCGGGACGATTCACCCAACAACCTGATGTCGATCGCTGCGGTAAACGGTGTGGCGGCGAATGTGGGCAGCCAGATTACGCTGGCCTCGGGCGCGCTGGTGACGGTAAACGCCGACGGAACATTTGACTATGATCCAAACGGCGCGTTCGAGAGTTTGGCCGCCGGTATCGATGCCACCGACAGCTTTACCTATGCGGTGACGGACGGCACCGAATTACAATTGCCGGGCATATTTTCCTCCAACCTGTCGCTGTCGGCACTAGATGGCACAAACGGCTTCCGCATCGACGGGATAGGTTTGGGTGACAACAGCGGGTTTTCGGTCGCCTCTGCCGGGGATCTGAACGGCGACGGGGTTGATGACCTGATCATCGGAGCACCCTTCGCCGATCCGAACGGCATCTCCTCCGGCGAAAGCTATGTTGTGTTCGGCGACACAGGAGGCTTCACCGCCAGCTTGTCGCTGTCTGGGCTGGATGGCACCAACGGGTTCCAGATCGACGGGATCGATGGGTCGGACCAGAGCGGATATTCTGTTTCCTCGGCCGGGGATGTGAACGGTGACGGGATCGATGATTTGATCATCGGGGCGTTCGGTGGCGGTCCGAACGGCGCCCCCTTTGCGGGCGAAAGCTATGTTGTGTTCGGCGACACGGGCGGCTTTAGTTCCAGCCTATCACTGTCTGCGCTGGATGGATCTAACGGGTTCCGGATCGACGGGATCGATGCGTATGACTTCAGCGGGGGTACGGTTTCCTCTGCTGGGGATGTGAATGGCGACGGGATCGATGACCTGATCATCGGAGCACGCTATGCCGATCCGAACGGCACCTCCTCTGCAGGCGAAAGCTATGTTGTGTTCGGTAGCACGGGGAGCTTTGGCTCCAGCCTGTCGCTGTCAGCGCTAGACGGCACAAACGGATTTCGGATCGACGGGATCGATGCGTATGACCAGAGCGGGCGATCGGTCTCCTCTGCCGGAGATGTGAACGGCGACGGGATCGATGACCTGATCATCGGAGCACGCTATGCCGATCCGAACGGCACCTCCTCTGCAGGCGAAAGCTATGTTGTGTTCGGTAGCACGGGGAGCTTTGGCTCCAGCCTGTCGCTGTCAGCGCTGGACGGCACAAACGGCTTCCGGATAGACGGGATCGATGCGAGTGACTACAGCGGTTATTCGGTTTCCTCTGCGGGGGATGTGAACGGCGACGGGGTTGATGACCTGATCATCGGAGCACGCTATGCCGATCCGAACAGCACCTCCAATGCGGGCGAAAGCTATGTTGTGTTCGGCGACACGAGCGGATTTAGCTCCAGCCTGTCGCTGTCTGCGCTGGATGGCACCAACGGCTTCCGGATCGACGGGATCGATGCGGGTGACTTCAGCGGGCGCTCGGTCGCCTCTGCAGGCGATATAAATGGTGACGGCATCGATGACTTGATCATCGGCGCGCGCGGTGGCGATCCGAACGGCAACTCCTCCGGCGAAAGCTATGTGGTGTTCGGCAGCACGGGGGGCTTTGGCTCCAGCCTATCACTGTCTGCGCTGGACGGCACAAACGGCTTCCGCATCGACGGGATTGATACGGATGACAACAGCGGGCGTTCGGTCGCCGCTGCTGGTGATGTGAACGGTGACGGTTTTGATGATCTGATCATCGGGGCGTATCGCGGTGATCCGAACGGCACCTCCAACGCGGGCGAAAGCTATGTTGTGTTCGGTCGGGCGACCTTTACCCCCGTGGTTGATACCGCAACAGTCACTGTCACCATCGCCGGTGTGAATGACGCACCTGAGTTGGGCGGCCTGAGCGCCACCGTCGGGGCAACCGAACAGGTCGCGTTGGTGGCCCTGCCGGATGTGACGGTCAGCGACGTGGACACAACCACGCTGGCCTCGGCCACGGTTGCAATCACTGGCGGGCTGGTCACTGCCGAAGACGTGCTGGCCTTTGCCAACACGTCTGGCATGGGCAATATCGCGGGCGTCTATGACGGCAACACCGGTGTGATGACGCTGACCTCGGCGCTTGCCACGGCGACACTGGCCGAATGGCAGGTGGCCTTGCGCGCGGTGAGCTACACCAACACCTCTGACACACCAGACACCGGCGACCGGATATTGTCGGTACGCGTAAACGACGGCATCGATGACAGCCTTTTGGCGACACAGACGATCACGGTGACAGCGGTGAATGATGCGCCTGTGGCGCAGGACGATATCATTTTCACCGATGAAAACACGACGCTGACCACCGACAACGTGCTGGCC
>NZ_JBALWB010000015.1:0-95790 GCF_036960155.1 Sulfitobacter sp.
GCGCGGTTGTCATCACGGTCGAGGCACTCGATTGGAATTGCCCGCAGCACATCCCGCAACGGATGACGATGGAAGAACTGGAACCACAGCTTGAACCTTTACGTGCGGAATTGTCCCGCCTGAAATTCGAAAACGAAAAGCTGAGATTGACGCTTGGTCAGAACGACTGATCCTCGCGCCATTCCCAGCCCATAAACCTACTTCATTTCTACACAAACAAGGAAGAAACCCAAATGTCCTATGCCTTTAAATCAACCCTAAGCGCGAGCCTTCTGGCGCTTGTCATCGCATCACCTTTCATGACCCCCTCGTCTGCCATGGCAGCAGAAACCGTCGTTAGGTCAGACGCCACACAAGCATCATTTCGCTCAGAAATCATTGACGGCCAGAGCATTGCCTACCGCGAGGCCGGAGACCCTTCGAACCCGACCGTATTGCTGCTGCATGGATTTCCGACCTCATCACACATGTTTCGTAACCTGATCCCCGAGCTGGCCAAAGACTATCACGTCATTGCCCCTGATTATCTAGGCTACGGTGCCTCCGACATGCCGGACGCTGCCGATTACGAATACTCGTTTGCCAACACAGCAGATATGATTACCCAATTGCTGGACCTGAAGAACGTTGGAAATTACTCTGTCTACTTGATGGATTACGGCGCGCCTGTCGGGTTCCGCATGTTTGCAGAACATCCTGAAAGGGTCTCCGGTTTCATCATTCAAAATGGGAACGCCTACGAGGAAGGCTTGAAGCAATTCTGGGATCCACTCAAAGCCTACTGGGCCGATCCCTCTGCTGAAAATGGCGACCCGTTGCGCGGCTTTCTGGGAATTGATGCAACCAAGTGGCAGTTCACCCACGGCACACAAAATTCCGAGGCAATCAGCCCGGACAACTTTTGGCATGTTCAATACCTGTTAGACCGCCCCGGCAATCAGGAAGTCCAGCTTGAGATGTTCTTGGATTACGGAACCAACGTTGCCGAATATCCTAAATGGCAGGCCCTGTTTCGCGAACACCAGCCACCAACGTTGCTGATGTGGGGCAAGAATGACCACATTTTCCCGGCCGATGGCGCGCATCCTTACAAACGCGACCTAGAGAATTTGGAGTTCCACTTGCTCGACACAGGTCACTTTGCACTTGAGGAATATGGCAGCGAGATTGCGAGTCAAATGATCGAGTTCTTGGACGAAAACGCCAAGCCATAAGCGTCCACACCGAAAAGAAACGGCCAAACCCGATACCGTGTTGGGTTTGGCCGAAGCGATCCAAAATGCCCCCTGAACTTGGAGTACAAACTATGGAAACCGTCGGGATCTTTGGCATTCAATTTGTCCTGAGCGTAATTGTCTTTGCCCTCATCGCCAGATGGTACGTCGCGCCATGGCTGTCTGAAAAATCAACGCAATTTGCATTGGCAACATTGATCCTTCCACATGCCTTTCGCCACATTGGTCTGACATTTCTAACCCCGGCAGTCGTCAGTGAGGCGATGCCAAGGACCTTTGCAATGGGGGCAGGCTACGGAGACTTTGCCAGCGGCCTTCTTGCCATATTGGCACTGGTCGCGCTGCACAGAAACTGGGCATCGGCCTTCACGTTGGTCTGGGTATTCAGCATTGTCGGCACGCTCGATTTGCTAAATGCACTGCGCCAAGTCGACGCTGTCCCGCATTTTGGTGCCGCTTGGTACATCCCAACTTTCTTGGTGCCCTTGTTGATCGTCACCCATGTCATGGTTTTTGCCCGGCTCGTGCGCCGTAGTCAGACCAGTCTCAAATCAACTCACTTGCAGCCCGCTTCCGCCCACTGACTTAACCCAAAGGATACTAAGATGACTTACCCCACCTTATTTGACGGCCTGCGTTTGGGTGATCTTGACCTGCCCAACCGCGTTGTGATGGCACCGCTGACCCGAAACCGGGCATTGCCTGTTGGCGATGTGCCCCATGTGCCCAATGCGGAATATTACGCGCAACGCGCAAGTGCAGGGCTGATTATCACCGAAGCCTCACAAATTTCGCCCGAAGGCAAAGGCTATGCCTGGACACCCGGCATCTATAGCGACGCACAGGTTGCAGGATGGAAACAGGTTACCGATGCTGTCCACGCAAAACAGGGCCGCATTTTTGTTCAACTTTGGCATGTGGGGCGCATTTCTCACACGTCGCTTCAGCCTAACGAACAGGCACCCGTTGCGCCCTCAGAACTGGCGGCCGAGGCACACACCTTTGATGGGCAAGCTTTAGTTCCGACATCGACGCCACGCGCGCTGGATCTATTCGAAATGGCACGGATCGTTGATGATTACCGCAAGGCCGCCATCAATGCCAAAAACGCCGGGTTTGATGGGATCGAACTGCATGCCGCAAACGGCTACTTGTTGGATCAATTCCTGCGCGATGGGTCGAACAAGCGCACCGATGCATATGGGGGTTCGGTTGAAAACCGCAGCAGAATTCTGGTTGAAGTGCTTGAGGCATTGACCGAAATTTGGCCGGCTGGTCGCATTGGCATTCGCCTAAGCCCCTTCTCTAGTGCTGGGGGCATCAGTGACAGCGACCCGATGGCGACGTTTTCCCATGTCATCAAAAGTGTAGACAAATTCGGACTTGCCTATCTGCACCTTGTTGAAGGCGAAACTGGCGGTACCCGCGAACTGCCCAAAGGTGCAGACATTGCCACGCTTCGAGCGTTGTTCAAGGGGACCTACATGGCCAACAATGGATACAATCGCGGCCTTGCGGCAAAAGCGGTCGGATCAGGTGAGGTCGACCTTGTTGCCTTTGGTCGTCCATTTATTGCCAACCCCGACTTAGTCGAAAGGCTAGCGCAGAATGCAAACTTGAACGAAGTTGACCCTGCAACACTTTATGGTGGTGGTGCTACAGGATACACGGATTATCCGGTTCAAAACGCAAGCGTTTTGGCCTGATCGGCATCAACAAAATCAATAATCTCACCAATTGCGCCGGCGAACTCATTCGCCCGGGCGCGGTAAGAAATCACTTCACCCCCCCCAATAAGGAAAATACGATGACCGCCGAATACAAAATAGGACTACCCCCTATGTCCAACAAAGCCGCAACTGGTGTCGCCAAAAAGATCATCGACGCCACCCAAGCAAAACTGGGATTTGTACCAAACATGTATCGAACGATGGCCAATTCAGGCGGCTATCTGAGCACTTATGCCCATGGTTACGATGCCTTTCGGCAAAGCTCAGGCTTCACGCCAGTCGAACAGGAATTGATCTTCCTTGTCATCAGCCGAGAGAATGGTTGTGACTATTGTACTGCCGCGCACAGCATGATCGCAGACAAGGTCGCGAAGCTTGATGCTGACACTCTTGCAGCCGCGCGATCAGGCGCAGCCTTGGCCGATGAAAAACTGGACGCACTTGCATCATTCACGGCGCGCATCTTTCTGTCACGCGGATTGATCACAAAAGCCGAGGCCACAGCATTCTTAACGGCCGGTTATGAAGAACGTCAAATCATGGAGATCGTTTTAGCCGTTTCGGTAAAGACGCTGAGCAACTACTCCAACCACATCTTCCACTCTGAACTGGATGATGCGTTCGAACCCTATGCAGTGCAAAACGATGGTTTCGACGCGCTCCAGAAAAGCGCCTGAGGCTTTGAGCTGGGAGGATTGGCAAACTTTCGTCGCCGAATAAACTGATACACGGGCGAGAACCGAAGCCCGCCCGTGTATCTATTTTCGCGCCTCTACTTCGTAGCGCTGTTCGTCTGCTAGAAAATCCAAAACCTTAAGCGAGGGGTGAGTCAAAAGGCGACGTAGGTTGAACGGCCAGAACGTATCAATGGCGTTAACCCGAGAACGGCCAGCAGACACCTCAGTAGATGGATGGAACGAGCTTGGCAGTCTTGGCGGCGTATTCATCAAATTCTACGCCGTACGCTTCGACAGATATCTATCCAAAGCTGGGACGTGAAAGAACACGAAGCCTGCTGTCACGAAGACCGGGATGCCCCAAGCGAACATGGATGCCGCCAGTATGGCCCAACCGGTAAATAAAACACTGTCACCAAAGTAGTTGATATGCGTTGCATATCCAAACAACCCGTCGGTGTAGCAATGGCCCTTTGACGATGGTTTTTTCTTCCATTGCCAGCGTTGGAGCTCGGATCCCGTGTTCAGATATGACCCCAGCAGAACCAGCGCGACGGCTATCCCGTCCAAGCTGCCAAGCTGCGTCGGGGCATCGTCAAGGATGCCCGCACCGAGTAGCACAAAACCAATTTCAAAAATTGCCATAAAAACTGAAAGACCAAACACTTCGGAATATGCGACTTGCCGCTTGAGCAGCACAAACAAAGTCACGCAGTGTCGCGCCCAATACAAGATGGCGCAGAGCGCGAGAAGGCGTGCGCGCATCGGATTAGGCCAATCAATCGATCCAAAAGCCAGCCAAATGCAGGTTGCAACGATGCAAGCATGGATCAAAGCGAAGCTTAGTTTTTGCGAAAATGATCTATCATAATCGCGATTAACACCACCGGAATCGGCCATTAGATACTCCTTAAAACGGCTTGAAGATCATGAGGGAAAAAGCCGCTAAGGACATCACCAATGCGCCAAAGCCGATGGGCGCGGCTTTCAAGAATGAGCGGTCATAGTCAGCGGGTAGAACGCTGTCGTGGATGGTAGCGGCCTGATTTGCAATACTGTGCAATCGGCGCTCCAACCGAAGCCCAAGCAGATAGGCGGCAATCAAAAAGATGCTCAAGACAACTGATATGGATAGCCATATTTCTGCCAGTCCGTAGCCGGTTAAAGTCATCAACCAATAGCCGGATAGGGGGATAGTCAGCAATGATGGACCCATTATCAACCGGTTGACCAACAGTACTGCCTTCAACAATGCCGATGCTTCGAGGGGTGTCGATTCCTTTGCCTGAGCATGAATCAAGCCATTGATCACAGTTGCCCCCACCATCAGGGTCACAGCGAGAAAATGCAGGAATTTCGCAGCAAGGTATGGATCAGGCATTTTTATCGACCATCCGGACTATTTAATGATGCCTAGACGATACCGCCGCAGTCTGTCAATTGTTTTCGACCACATGGACGAGATACCTAATGCCCAAAATTGTTGATCGAGACAAATATAGGAAGGATCTCGCCGAACGCGCGGCAAGGTTCTTTTCGAAACATGGCTATGCTGGCGTTGGCATGCGCAGCATTGCCCAACATCTCGGCATGTCAAAGAGTGCTTTGTATCATTACTTTCCGACCAAAGAGTCGCTGTTCGTGGCGTCTACTGAATCTGTCATGAGCCGAGTTGAAGAGGCCCCTCTAGATGAAGCAACGACGGAGGCGGCACAGTTGCAGGTGTTAGTGGATTCTATGCAGGGCGATTTCGGACCAGAGATGGCTTTGGTATTTGAATACCTGCGTGGGAAAAACCCCGCGGAAATTGCGTCGGATGAGGCGATGCAACTATCACTTTCAACGTACCTGAAAACCGTCGAACGCATTGTTGGTCCCGAACGTGCAGTTGAAACGCTGTCAGTTGTTATGGGTCATCTCATGCTGGACTATTTATCCGGTGGAACGTTGGGTTGTTCTGAAGGGGGGGCATCTGGTCTGATCTCAGCAGAACTACCGTCATCCACAGACCATTGACGGCGTCACCACGTGGCGGATCGCGCCGGACAGACTGCTGGTCGAAGGGGCACCGGACCTGTCCGAGTTTGCGTCTTATACACTCGCGGTGCTGGACTTGAGCCACGCACGCGTGGCGATTACCCTGAGGGCATTCAACACTCAGTTCATAGAGTTATATTACATAAGATAGATTACAGGTTTTTTGGTAACGCTTTGATTTACATTAATAATACTACAAATGTGGACAGAAAATATACCTCACCCCTGGATTAAGGCCACGGATTTGGCGCGCACCTCTGCAAGCTCCGTTGAGGTAACTTGGCCTTTTCGCTTTGCTTTTCTCACTTTCCAATCAAGGCTTTTCACCTGATCTGCAAGTGCTGCGCTGGTCTGCGTTCCATCGATGACCATTTCGAATGGTTCTGTCGCAAAGTTTTGGAGTTTGTTGGGCTGGAGCGCGCATGGTAGTTGCTGGTGTCTGAGTTTGAAAACGAGTGCCCAACCTTGACGATTGAATTCAAAGGGAACCATTTCCCGAAGAGCGTGATTCTGTACGCGGTGTTTTTCTATGTCCGCTACGGTGTCTCGTATCGCGATCTCGAAGAGATCATGGCCGAACGCGGCGTTGTAATCGACCATGCCACGCTGAACCGCTGGGTAGTGAAATTCTCGCCGCTGATTGCTGCACATGCCCAGACTAGAAAGAGGCCGACAACTGTCTCTTGGCGGATGGACGAGACATACATCAAAGTTCGCGGCAAGTGGACATATCTGTACCGTGCCGTAGATCGGGACGGGCAAACGCTTGATTTCATGCTGTCGGAGCGCCGCGATACCGCCGCTGCGCGTAGGTTCTTCAAGCGTGCCGTCGGTACCAACGGCGTCCCAGATCGGATTGCCCTCGACAAGAGCGGTGCCAATTTGGCTGGTCTGCAAAGTCTAAACGTCATCCTCAAATTCACAGGAGTTGGTCGGATCATTGGTATCGTTCAATCCAAATATCTCAACAATATCGTCGAGCAGAATCATCGCTTTATCAAGCGGATTACGCGGCCAATGCTCGGCTTCAAAGCGTTCCATTCAGCGGCTGCTACGTTAGCCGGAATCGAAACCGCGCACATGATCCGCAAGGGCCAACTAGACCAGACGGGCACCTCCGTATTCAAGCAGTTCACTGCCCTCGCTGAATAAGTGTGTCCAGTGAAGACGGGTTTCGGTCGGCCAAAAACTTTGCGACAGAACCCTCGTGCGTACCTCGCGCGCGATGGACCAACCCGACCAGATTATGTTCTTGCACTCTCTGTGCAAGAACCGTGTTCAGCGCTGTGCGCAATTGATGTTTCACGATGCCAAGTGCTCGAACAGGCGGGCAACAGCTTCTGCACCTGGGTCAATGTGGCCCTCCAGCTGTTCAGCGTTGATATACGTTGCGCGGCCCGCCTTTGCGGTTGTCAAAGTTGCTGTGTAGTCTGCACCCTTGCGCGCAGCACTCGCCGCAGACGTGATGCCTGCATCCAGCGCGTCAAGCGCAGGTGCCAACGCATCCACCATTGTTCGATCACCTGGGTTCGCACCGCCAACTTGGCGCATCCGTTCCAGTCCAGCCTGCAAAGCGGCACGCATTGACTGCCCCGATGCCGATGCATCCCCCGCCGCCGCAAAGAAGATCGCCAACAACACGCCGGAAGACCCGCCCATCGTCTGGCTCAATTCTAACCCGATCGCGCGATAAAGTTGGGTTTGATCTGCCAATGGTAATGTGTCCATTGCCTCAATCAAAGCATTGGCGGCTGTAGCAAGCGTTGATCCTGTATCACCGTCACCAGACTTCGCGTCCAAGACGTTTAGATCGGCCTCGGATGCTATCAAAATCTCACAGCACGTTGTCAGGAATGCTTTCGTTGCGGGATGTGGCGACGCGGGCGTGCGGATCGGCGACAGACCGTCAGGCAACGGAAGTACTTTTGAGGCCACTCGCGAGTTGCAGCCCGGCCAACCAACAACATCGACGGGCCGCAATAATAACGTGTCATCATCTTTCGTTAACTCAACCACAGATATCGAAAAACCGTGCATATCCAATGCAGTCATCATCGCAGACGGCCCAACGATATATTTGATGCGATCCCCGATGTCCGACTCCAAAAGGTCCTGTGTCAGGATCGACATTTCCAAAACGGATGCACCACCTAGGTTGTTGATCAACACGCAGTACGGCGCATCTGCCATTGTCGCGGCAAGCTTTTCCACAACTTTTGTAACGGCGTCTTTCGCGCCAGATGATGCAACCTGTTGGACCCCTGCTTCGCCGTGAATGCCCAAACCGAGTTCGGCCATCCCTTCCGGAATGCGATTTTCTTTAGGCGACCCTGGTACCGTACAGGTGTCCAATGACATGCCAATACTACGGCTGTTCTTGATCACGCGCTTTGCGGCCTTGGTGCACTCCTCAAGTGACGCGCCGTTCTCTGCCAGGGCTCCCGCGATTTTATGCACAAAGAGAGTACCTGCCAAACCGCGCGCTTGTGGCAAATCTGGAAGCGCGACGTCATCGTCCAAAATCACCATCGACACCTTGTGTCCAAATGCGCGTGCACGTTCGGCGGCAAGACCAAAGTTCAGTCGATCACCGGTGTAGTTTTTAACAATCAACAGACACCCTGCCGGTCCCGTCACGGCCAATATGCCAGCCAGAACAGCGTCTGCTGATGGGGAGGCAAATACGTCACCGCAAACCGCCGCCGTCAACATGCCAGCCCCGACAAAACCCGCATGCGCGGGTTCATGACCAGACCCGCCACCCGACACCAATGCAACTTTGGACTTGTCCCAATCATTGCGCACCACAACACGGATATGTGGGTAGCCGTCAAGGCGCGTCAGCTTGCCGCCCGAGGCTGCAATCGTTCCGTTGATGGCGTCTGTCACCATGTCTTCTTTTTTGTTAATAAACTGTTTCATGGTTTCCCTTACGCAACGCGCGCGCCATCGGCGCCAAAATAGAGTGCTTCGTGCGGGCGAATTTTAACGATGTCGCCCGCTTTAAGATCGGTGTGTGCGTCTGTGACCGTGATCAAATCATGCGACTTGAATGACAGATGCAGGCGCGTTTGATCACCAAGGTGTTCAACACGGTGCACGGTGCTGTCTTGGCCCTCCCCTTGTAAAATCTGTTCAGGGCGCAAACCGATATGCGTCGCCGCAACAGGTGCACCGCCAAAGATATCGGCGGGCAGCACATTAATGCGTGGCTGACCAAGACGGCTGGCGGCGTAAACGCTGACAGGGTTTTCATACAATTCACGCGGCGTGCCGAATTGCACAAGCTTGCCCTGATCCAGAACGCCTACGTGGGTCGCCATTGTCATCGCCTCAATCTGATCGTGCGTGACGTACAGTAGCGTTGCACCGGAATTCGCCTGAATGCCCTTCAATTCAATCCGCAAGTCTGAGCGAAGTTTGGCGTCCAACGAACTCAGCGGTTCATCCATAAGATACACCGAAGGTTGGCGCACCAAGGCACGACCAATCGATACGCGCTGCATCTCTCCGCCTGACAAGGCCGTCGCTTTGTTGTCTAGCTTATGGCTGATCTGCAGGACCTCGGCGACCTCGTTCACTTTGCGGTCAATTTCGGGCTGTGGAGTGCGCAAGATCGGCGATTTAAGAGGAAATTCAAGATTTTGGCGCACAGTCAGATGCGGGTAAAGCGAGTATTGCTGAAACACCATCGTCACATCACGTTGTGCGGGCGTCATCCCTGACATGTCACGCCCACCAATTGTGATGCCGCCCGTGTCGGGCTTATCAAGGCCCGACACCATTCGCAGTGTCGTCGTTTTGCCTGCACCCGTAGGGCCAAGCAGAACGACAAATGAACCGTCGGGGATGATCATCGAAACATCATTCAGCGCAATATCCGCACCAAAGGACTTGGACACATTCGTAAGGGCTACTTCAGCCATGGGACAACACTCCTTGGTTGGCATGACTGCGCAAAGCGCGCCCTGTCGATGCATCGAAAATAGTTACGGTGCGCGCATCAAATCGCAGGCCAACCTGCTCGCCCACTGCGATATTTTTCAAAGCCGCCTCGCGTGCTTTGATCTGACCGTTTGGTGTATCGAGCGTGATGATCTGCGTCGTGCCAAGGTATTCTGTGGCGACGACTTTGCCCCGGTAGGCGGCGGCATCATCAAGATGAACATGTTCTGGACGCACCCCAAACGTGAGGTCACCAGATGCACCATCCAGCAATTTGGGCATATCCAGCACAGCATTATCAAGCTGGATAGATGCCTGCCCGCCCGCAACCTGACCTTTGAAATCGAGAAAGTTCATACAGGGTGAACCGATAAATTGGGCGACAAATTTTGTTGCAGGCCAATCATAGATTTCTTGCGGCACGCCGAATTGTTCAACGGACCCGTGGTTCATCACGACAATCTTGTCGCCCATCTGCATGGCCTCAAGCTGGTCATGTGTGACGTAGACCGTCGTTGCATTCATACGATCATGCAGGGCGCGCAGTTCTTCGGACATGTGTTCGCGAAATCCTGCATCAAGTGCGCCCAATGGCTCGTCCATAAAGAACGCCTTGGGGTCGCGCACGATCGCGCGACCAAGTGCGACACGCTGACGATCACCACCAGACAGCCCACCAACAGGTTTCTTGAGAATGTCCGTAATGCCAAGAATTTCTGCGATCTCGCCCACCTTTTTGCGGACTTGCGCCTTTGGCATCCCCTGACATCTCAACGGATAGCTGATGTTTTTGCCGACATTCATGTGCGGGTACAGAGCGAACATCTGGAATACGAAGGCAATGTCACGCTGGCTGGCTGGCTTTTGACCGACCTCCTCACCATCAATGTAAATCTCGCCCGATGTCGGCAGCTCTAGCCCCGCCATCATCCGTAGCGTCGTTGTTTTACCGCAGCCCGAAGGACCAAGCAGCATGAAGAATTCGCCATCTTCAATCGTGAACGTCGAGGATTTCACCGCATTGAACGATCCGAAATCCTTGCGCACGTTTTCAATTCTAATTTGTGCCATTGCTCACTCCGGGAAATGGCTGACGATGATGAACATCACCGTGCCGACAAGGGTTACGATGAAGGAGTAGCTGTAGAGGCCCAGCAGAAAGGGCTGCATCAACATGAAGACCCCCAATGCAATCAGAATGGTCGCCAGCATTTCCCACGACCCGCGGCGAAACCGCACAAGGCCTCTTATGAAGGTGCTTAGATAGGTGATCATTTGCGAACCGCCCCGAATGTGATCCCGCGCAACAGATGTTTGCGAAGCAGGATGGTGAAGACCATAACAGGCACGAGAAAGATCGTCGCACCCGCCGCAACAGCTGGCCAGTCTTTACCGCTGGTGCCGATGATTGTGGGGATGAACGGTGGCGCTGTTTGCGCCGTGCCGGACGTCAGCAGAACCGCAAAGGCGTATTCGTTCCATGCAAAGATCAGACAGAAGATTGCCGTGGACGCGATACCCGTGGCCGCCTGCGGCAGGACCACTTTGTAGAACGCCTGAAACCGTGTGTAGCCGTCAATCAGGGCCGCCTCTTCGTACTCGATCGGAATCTCGTCAATGAATCCTTTAAGGAGCCAGACGGAGAGCGACAGGTTCACCGCCGTGTAAAGCAGGATCATGCCAAGATGCGTGTCGTTTAGCCCCAAGTTGCGGAACATCAGGAAGATCGGAATGGCGACCGCGATGGGTGGCATCATCCGCGTAGACAGGATGAAGAACAACAAATCATCCTTAAGCGGTACCTTAAAGCGGCTGAACGCGTAGGCCGCAGCCGTGCCCAAGATCATACAAAGTAACGTAGATCCAAACCCGATGATGACCGAGTTCAAGAACCGCTCACCGTAGCGCGATGGGCCGGAGATAACCGTACCGCGATTGCGTGTGATTTCATCGTACCATGTCACTGCGGGTCCTGCGGCCTCAAGCATATCCGGTGTCGCGCGCGTCCGTTCGGTGAACAGGTTCACATACCCCTCCAAGCTCGGCTCGAAAACCACCACGGGTGGGTAGGCAATAGAATCTGCGGGGGATTTGAAACCCGTCGCAACAATCCAAAGAAGTGGGATCAAGGTGATGATCGCGTACAGAACAACGGCAATACCGGCGAACCATTTTGTGCCCTTCGTGGGCTCTGTGGCTGAATAGCTCATCGTTCTTTTACCTTATTCAGGGCTTTGACATAGATCGAGGCAAGGCCAAAGACGGTCACAAAAAGGATCACTGCATAAGCACTTGAATACCCCGTTCGCCATTTCTCAAACGCCTCACGCTTGAGGTCGATAGAGGTCAGCGTTGTTGTATTACCTGGCCCTCCACCCGTCAGTTGCACGACCAGATCGAACATCTTGAAGTTTTCTATCCCGCGAAACAGCACGGCTAACATCAGGAACGGCAGCGCCATCGGGATGGTGATTGTCCAGAATTGGCGCCATTTGCTGGCACGGTCACATTCAGCGGCCTCATAAATGCTGTCGGGGATCGATCGCAGCCCCGCCAAACAGATCAGCATCACAAACGGCGTCCACATCCAGGTGTCTGCAATGACAATGGCCCAAGGCGCGAGGTGAACATCACCAATCATCGAAAAGCTGGCCGGATCAGCGCCCGTAAAGAACGCGACTACGTAGTTAAATAGGCCAATTTGCGGTTGGTATAGAAACGTCCAGAAGTTACCGACAACCGCAGGGGACAGCATCATCGGAAACACGATGATGGTCGTCCACATATCGTTGCCTTTGAATTTTTTGTTGATCAGGTAGGCCAGCGTAAAGCCGATCAGCACCTGTAACGTGATCGTCCAGATCAGGAAATGCGCCGTCGCCTGCATGGTGTTCCACACATCAGGGTCGGTCAAAATGCGTTGATAATTGCGCAGGCCCACCCATTCGACATCATTGTTGGGGCGGTTCACACGAAAGTTGGTGAAGCTAAGGCGGATCGTCCAGATCAGCGGAAAGATGTTCACGGCCAGCAGTAAGAACACTGTCGGCGCGACGAATATCCACGCGATGGTGCGGTCCGAGAGGCCCTTGATGCGGCGGGCTACGCCGTCCGGAGTTTTGGCGGCGACCCTATCGATGGGGGAGTCTGTCATATCGGAATTCCTTCAGACGCGAATGCGGCCCGTGACGTATAAATTATTAGGCAAAAGCCCCCTCCAACCGACGTGTTGATATCGATTGGAGGGGGAGTACCAGACGCCCAACTCAGGAAGGGCATCCGACAGGGAGGCGGTTACAACTTGCCTTCGTCCTCGAAGACTTCGGACCAATCACGAACCAAACCGTCAAGTGCTTCTTGCGCAGTGCCTTCGCCAGCAATGACGTAGCTGTGCATACGTTCCTGCGTGGCAATCAGAAGGTCCGCGTAGGCAGGCTCTGCCCAGAAGTCTTTGACGATCGCCATGCTATCGAGGAACGTCTGTGCATACGGTTGGCTGGTTGCGAAGTCAGGGGCTTCGACCACCGCGCGCAATGCAGATGCACCGCCCAGATCCCACCAACGCTGCTGAACTTCAGGCTGGGCAAACCACTGGATGTATTCCAGCGCCGCGTCCTGCTTTTCAGAATATGCAACAACCGAAATACCCTGTCCACCAAGCTGGGCGAACTGACCAGCGGGACCTGCTGGGTTCGGGAAGTATCCAGAGTTACCGCCACCAACTGTTTCATCAGCTTCCACACCGGGCCACACGAACGCAAAGTTCATCTGCATTGCAACCTGACCGGAACGGAAAGCGTCAATGTTTTCGCCCATATACCAGTTGGACGAACCCGGAGGCGTACCAACGTCATAAAGTTCCTTATAGAACTCAAGGCCCGCAACCGCGCCTTCGGAATTCACGAACCCTTCTAAATCATACGGCTGATCAGGGTTTTCATATTCGAAACCGAAGTTATAGAGCGCGTTTGTGACGCCCATCGTGATGCCCTCGGACCCACGCTCGGTGTAGATAGCAGCGCCGTAAACTGTCGTGCCGTCAATGTCGCGCCCCTGGAAGAACTCAGCGATGTCTTTCAACTGGCCAAGGGTTTCTGGTGCGGCCAGCGCGTAGCCATAGGTGTCCATGAATTCGGTCTGAAGCTCTGGACGCTCAAACCAATCTTTGCGGTAGGTCCAACCAACAACGTCAGCATAAGCAGGCAGCGCGTAATAGTTCGGAGTGTTCTTTGGCCATTCAGCATAACCGGTTACGGTCGCTGGTAAGAAATCGTCCATACTAATGCCGTTCGCATCAAAGAAATCGTTCAGCTTTACGTAGTGACCGTTTTCAGCGCCGCCGCCGATCCACTGGCTGTCGCCGATCATCAGATCACACAATTGCCCGCCCGAATTCAACTCGTTCAGCATACGATCCGCAAAACTGGTCCAAGGAACGAACTCGAAGTTCATGGTGTGGCCAGACTGCTCTTCAAAATCTTTGCTCAGTTCAATCAGTGAATTTGCGGGGTCCCAAGCGGCCCAGCACAGCGTCAAATCCGTTGCATGACCGTCAGCCAAAGCTCCAGTTGCCATCATTGCACCAGCCGCGGCGTGCATCATCAGTTTCATTTTCATGAATTTATCCTCCCAAGGATTTGCTTGGGCCGACCTCCTCGTCGCGCCCTCTCATGAAAGCCTTCATAATGAGGCACGTGTCTCAAAACAACATAAAAATGAGACACGTGCCTCATCTTTTGATATCTTGATCGTAACTATGCTACATTGCTCTTACGATTGCAGGTTGGCAAAAGCCTGATAAATTAGAAGAAAGACCCAGAATGGCGCCGCAAAAACTCATGCTCAGGCCGACAACGAAAGATCTCGCAAAAGCGGCTGGCGTTAGTCGCGCAACTGTCGATCGCGTCTTGAATGACCGCGATGGCGTAAAGCAAAAGACCGTCGATCGCGTGCAACAGGCCATCAAAGATCTGGGATTCGTTCGCAATTTACAGGCAGCAAATTTGGCGAAATCTCAAAGTTATCGCTTTATCTTTGCTCTACCTCGATCAGGGGATCAGTTTTTAGAACGCATTGTGCAACACATAGAAGAGGCTGCGGAAATCTTCTCAACCGACCATATCTTTTGTGACGTAAGGCATATCAATGAAAATGATCCGCACAGCATTTCAGATTTTTTAGATAGCCTGTCCCCAAATGAGGTGACTGGCGTCGCGATTATGTCGCCAGAAACCCCACAGGTGCGCGACGCGATTTCACGCCTTCAAGATCGCGGGGTTGCAGCTCTGCCCTTTATATCAAACCAAACGATGATGGATGCTGACTGGGTTGGGATAAACAACCGTGCAGCAGGGGCAACCGCCGCGCTACTGCTCGGACAATTCATTGGGCCCAAAGCAGGCTCAATCATGGTAATCGCGGAAAGCATGCAGTCGCGCGACAGCCTCGAGCGTCGTCTGGGCTTTGATGAGGAAATGAACGCGGGCTTTGAACAGCTACGCGTCCTGCCGTCGCTCGAAACCTATGGCAATGAAATCCGCGCGGGCGAGATCATCGCTGCCAGCCTTGCAAGCAACCCTGACACCGTTGGAATTTACGTTATGGCATCTGAAGCACGCAAACCGCTCAGCATTCTTTATGATCTGGACATTGACCCATCCATCACCAAGATCGCCCATGAACGCACACCTTACACAGAGCATGCGCTTCGCACTCGCACGCTTGACGGGATCATCGCTCAAGATGCTGGACATCTCGTCCGCAGCGCCATTCGAAGGTTGAAAGGTAACGTAGATCAACGCCGCACTGTCGGATCACAAGAAAATATTCGCATCGACATTTTGCTTAGGACAAATATTTGATGAAAGCGTTGGACTAAAGCCAGACATGAACACGCTTATGCAGGAAAAACAAAACCTCAGCCGCATTTCCCCAGGAAAAGACTGACCCCTGCCCCTCACCCTTCTAGAAATTCTTCACCCTATTTGTCATATTGAACCTTATGCGTTTTTAGACCAAGCGGTAAAATTTCTGCTAGCCTTTCAAAAAACTACCTTCCCTTCTGACTCAGAGCTGCCGTTGGTTTTGTTGAGAGCTAGGTCGGCTCTGCGGACTAAGCGACCGTCCGCCTCTACCAGATAGATGACCGCTCCCAGCCCAAAGCAGACATAGCCGTTTTACACATTTGGGGGAACCGGACTTTCGCTGCGCAGTGCATCAAGATCTGCAATGCGGTGTTGTATCTTGTGGTCCGCGCAATGTTCTTGCCGCCAATAGCACTTCAGTGTCATCTGTTTTTTGATGAGTTCGAAAGGATGCAAAATGCCATTCATTAATAGTTCCGTACATACTTTTACCCAGGCCCAAAAAGATCAACGACAGTTACAAACGGCCACTTTTCCCAACCAAATTTCTGCTGGTTCATTTACCCCCCATTCGACGATTGTAGAAGTGGGCTGTTTTCAAACGAAACGTGTTAGAGACGCTCTGAAAGCGGGAGATTTGATGCCCGCTAGACATGACCTTCAGGTCCTTTGCCATGAGATGACCCACTGGTTTGACTTCTTTGGAACCGTCTGGGGACGAGATTACATTGGGTCAATTTGTCGTGCCTACCGTGCATTTGAACGTGGCGTTGAGACAGAATTTCCGAATATTATAAATCTCTTCGATAAAGATCGCCGGGTTCTCTCCCCGTCATATTATCGTTTCTCCAACGCTCCCTCTGCCCCGCATAGTAATGCAAGGCCATGGACAATCGACTATGTCTCTGGTGCAGAAATTGACCCAGACGGAAGCGTCCGCGAAGACAAGCCAATATTCATGGCGCGATATGGAGAAAATCCTTCGAGAAGGAACTTTGCCAGGCAACCGGTTTCCGTGGGTGCCTTGCTAGAGGTACGGGCGATAGCGGCGGAAATCGGAACGGCCATCACCGCGATTAACTCACACCCCGAAGAGGGTCCTCGAATTGTAGAAATGCACCGTGCCAATGCTGAGTTCAATGCTTTGGCTTACAATCACGACCTGATCGAATACAATACAGCGGCACACATTCTTTCAATACAATCGGGATCTAAGGAATTATTTCTCAGCAGTCGTTTGGCCGCCGCATTGGCGTTTATCGCCTTGAACATGACCAAAGGCGACTTCAAAAAACTGAAGGTGCCAAAGAGTTTTCAAAAGTTCGGAAAGCGGAACAAAGCATTCAAACAGAATCAAGATCGTGGATATGCTTTCGTTTGTATGGTTTTCAACGGCGGAAAGTTTGACGGTGATGAGGTTGAGTATGTTGAACGTTGTGTCTCGGCCTCTAATCTCGGCTCAACCATTGGCATTTTGGAACGAGCGGTAGAAGAGCTAAGATACCCAATCCGGTTTTCAAACGGGAGCGATATTACGGGTCATTTCTTTCGTGAATCCGCGATGAGTAGGGATATTCTGGCAGCTCACTGTGAGTTGCCTCAATATGTCACCACGCTGACGTCATTGATGTCCGACTTACGGATGGTTTGCCCTCCATTTATGGACGCGGATGCAAACTTTGTTGAGCTAAATGAAGGTCGATTGGATGGATACCGGCCCGGCCTGATGCATGACGCCTCCCATGCCCTGCATGACTACACACGCAATCTTTTGACAGGATGCAGGGGTGTTTAACTTTTGGTCTCGTCCCCAGAGGCGGACCTTAAAGCTTCTTGCCTCTAAGGTCGGCTTTGGGCCGTTCGTGTTACATAGTACGGAGCCGTCTTATACGTTGCAGTTTATAAAAAGTACGCGGAAATTATCTGGGACCAACCCACCCGGGGTTTCCTCGTCGCTGACCGTATCAACGGTGCCACCCAAGCTGGCACAGACCTTTTCAGGAGCCGCCGCAAGCTCTACTGGGGTCGTGTATAGCCGATCATAGGACAGGTTCGCCCCATCATCCCTACCTGCAGCACCCACATAGGCAATCCCCGCAATCCCCGAAGCCGCAAAAATCGTGTTCGCAATGCGAGCGTCGGCGGCGGCCCGGCGTGGATCATCCAGCGGGATCAATGGAGCAGACGCACAAGCAGACAATGTTAATGCAGCGACGGCTAATGTAATATATTTCATCAGTTATTTCCCTTAATAGGATTTAGGTCTTCAAAAGACCGTTGCATACCTTACTGCAAGACCAACCAAATGAACATGATTCCACACTAAGTCCGCAGTGTGTAGTTTGGCCTTCCTACGATGCTGCGCGATGAACGAATGTCTGCAAAGAGAAAGCTGCGCTGTGGCGACGACCGATGCCGCGAACGGCAGGTTTGGGCCGTTCGCGAGACTTTGCAAAGCACACTATCTGCGCATAGCTGCCATTGATGCAAATGGTGTCTAACGGCAGCTCCCAGCCCAAAGCGGACATGCTTATTCAACAGGTCGGGCGGGAAGCGGTACTTCGCCGCAGTTGCGAAGTATAGGTTCAACGTATGAGAAAGCAGACGTTTGGCAGCACGTGGCACTTTCAACAGCAGCGAACGGCAGTAAAGAGCCCAATTCGACCGATACTGCGATGTGGACAAATGTCAGCTTTTGCGAGTGAAGCCTTGTGAAGTAGTTGACATTTTTACGAGTTTTGAGACCGTATTGATGTTGCGGACGGTGCCTGCGGACATTGCTGCTAACCGTAATTTTGTTCGTCCCATCCCAGACGGATAGTGAATGAAAATCTCGCGCTCCCCGAGTTCGATTTTTTCATCAGCTGGTCCCTTTGTCTCGTCGATTGTTGTTGAAGGGGGAGAGGCATCGAGGAAGAGAACGCCAACCTTGCTTGGTTCGGCATTTGGGAAAGGGTTTGCGTCAAGTATTGCCTGCATCTCTTGAGCAGTGCGAACGATGACGCCAACAGGCTTGCCTGCATACGTTTCAAGTTTTTTCTCAAGTGCCTCTTTCACGGACGCTAGATCGTCAGCGGAAGAGAATACAAGATTACCAGATTGAATGTAGGTTCGCACGTCGGTCAAGCCTAGCGCTTCCGCCATGGAGCGCAACTCGGCCATGGGCAGCTTGCCAGTTCCGCCAACATTGACGGCGCGTAGAAGTGTTACGAGTGTTTTCATTCAACCATCATAACCCTTTTCCACAAATTGAAAAAGCTGACATTAGATCCATCTACTGCAACGGCAACTTTGTCCGCATTGCCGCCTCTCGCCTTCCGATTTGGCGGTGATTTCGTTTGCAACCGCAGCGAAAGTCGGCTTCGAGCCCAAAATGCAAAGATTTTGCGACGCGGCGAATGTTGGTTTCAGCTCTTCCACAGATGTTCTCCTCTAAAGATCAACCCGCCAAAGGCGAAGCGCGTTACTGATGACGGAGACGGACGATAGGCTCATCGCGGCCGCCGCGATCATCGGTGAGAGTAGAAGGCCCGTGACGGGGTAGAGCAACCCCGCCGCAATGGGCACTCCAAGCGTGTTGTAGGCGAAGGCGAAGAACAGGTTCTGCTTGATGTTGCGCAGGGTCGCCCGCGCCAACTTGCGCGCCCGCACAATCCCCATCAGATCGCCGCCAAGCAGGGTGATCCCGGCGCTTTCCATCGCTACGTCGGCACCGGTACCCATGGCAATGCCGACATCGGCGGCGGCCAGCGCGGGCGCGTCGTTCACGCCATCACCTGCCATGGCAATCTTGTGACCGTCCCTCCGCAATTGGTCGATCAGGTCCTTCTTGTCTTCCGGCAGGACGCCTGCACGCACCTCGTCGATGCCGAGCTTGCCCGCAACCGCCTGCGCCGTGCGTTCGTTGTCGCCCGTCGCCATGATGACGCGCAGCCCCTGGGCGTGGAGTTCCCTTATCGCCTGCGCAGTGCTGTCCTTAATCGGGTCGGCCACGGCCACGATGCCCACCAGCGCCCCATCGACCGCGATGAACATCGCTGTCTTGCCCTCGGCGCGCAAGGCATCGGCCTGTGCCTCGGCAGCACCCGTGTCCAACCCCATTTCTTGCATCATCGCGGTGTTGCCAAGCGCGACGGCGCGTCGACCGATCTGTCCGCGCACGCCCTTGCCAGTGATGGCCTCAAATTCGGATGCATCTTGACGCGCTGCGCCCGCCGCTTCAGCCCCTTCAACAATCGCTTCAGCCAGAGGATGCTCGGACCCGCGTTCAAGTGCCGCGGCCAGCGACAGCAGGTCTGTTTCGGCTATATCCCCCAGCGATACTGTGTTAGTCAGCGTCGGCTTGCCCATGGTCAGCGTGCCAGTCTTGTCTACGATCAACGTATCGACGCTTGCCATGCGTTCCAACGCCTCGGCGTCCTTGATCAGCACGCCCGCCTGCGCTCCGCGTCCCGCCGCTGTGGTAATCGAGATCGGCGTGGCCAACCCCAGCGCACAGGGGCATGCGATGATCAACACAGAGACGGCTGAAGCGATAGCAAAAACCAGTGCGGGTTCGGGTCCGAAGATCATCCACATCGCAAAGGCAAAGATTGCGGCACCCACGACCGTTGGAACAAATATAGCTGAGACCCGATCCGCCAGTCCCTGAATCGGGGCACGAGACCGCCGTGCGTTCGACACCATGGTCACGATCTGCGCCAATACGGTATCAACACCTACTTTGCCCGCTTCCATTACCAGAGAACCGTTCTTGTTGATTGTGGCGCCAGTCACCGCATCGCCGGGGCCTTTCTCGACGGGCATCGCCTCGCCAGTCAGCATGCTTTCGTCCAAGCTGGAACGCCCCTCGATCACCGTTCCATCCACCGGGACCGCATCACCGGGGCGCACACGCAGACGATCGCCCTCCATGATGTTTTCGAGCGGCGCGTCGTATTCATTGCCGTCCGGCAGGATCCGCCGCGCGGTTTTGGGCGCGAGGTCCAAAAGTGCGCGGATCGCGTCACCCGTACGTTCGCGCGCCCGCAGTTCCAGGACCTGACCAACAAAGACCAATGCTACGATCACCACCGACGCCTCGAAGTATGTGCCGACGGCTTGGCCCATACGATATTGTTCGGGGAAAAGGCCCGGCAGAAACGTGGCGAAGATCGAATAGAGATAGGCTGCGGAAACACCAAGGCTGATCAGCGTCCACATGTTTGGCGAGCGGTTCACAACGGAATCCCAGCCCCGCTTGAAAAATGGCCATGCCGCCCAAAGCACAATTGGCGTGGCCAGCACAAATTCCAGATAGCTTGTCATCTGATGCCCGATCCAGTCGCGCACCGGAAGGCCAACCATTCCTCCCATTGTCAGGACGATCAGCGGCACCGCCGCAGCCGCCGAGATCCACATTCGGCGGGTGAAATCGGTCAACTCCTCGCTCGGCTCGTCCGTGGGCAGCATCGGCTCAAGCGCCATGCCGCAGATCGGGCAGGCCCCAGGCGTGTCGCGGATGATCTCAGGATGCATTGGGCAGGTGTACTGGACGTCGGCGGGTGCCGCCTTCGTCTGTTCTGCGGCCCGACCCGAGGCGTAGTGCCAAGGGTCGGCCTTGAACTTGATTTGACATCTTTCAGAGCAAAAATGGAAAGTCTCGCCTTCCAAATCCGCGTGTCGCCCGTCGGGCTTGACCGCGACCTCCATCCCGCAAACCGGGTCCTTCACCGTCTTGGTTCCTGTCGGTATTTCGGACGCAGTGTGATGGTGATCGTGGTTCATGGTGTGCGAACCTTTCTGATTCTATCGTAATATAGCGCCTCCAGGGACTGGAAGCTCAAGTCATTTCCTTTGGTGGTCGGGAGTTCCTTTTTCAGGTTGTTTCCGCAGCGCCACCCAGAGCAGCGGCAAACCGGTCACAAGCCCGAGGCCGAGCACCGCCCATGTCGCCCGTCCGAGATCTCCGCTGACCGCCTCGCCACCGAAATGAGCGAGCAGGAAGCTTGTCGGAATGATGCCTGCCAGTGTTGCAAGCGCGAAGCGCCAAGAGTTAAGTTTGCTGAGCCCTGCCGCGTAGCTGATTATGTCGAATGATACGAATGGCATCAGGCGACTGGCCAAGACTGTCGCCGTCAATGCGGTTTGCGACCCAAGCAGACCGGCATCAACCCGATCACCAAACACCCGTCGCAAGACATCATGCCCCAGAATTCGCGCCAAGCCGAACGCGATCAGCGCCCCGAGCTCGGCACCGATCACGACCTGCACCGTCCCCCAAAGATGTCCGTAGGCTGCCCCGGCGGCCAGTGCGATCGGCGCGCTCGGGATCGGGCTGGCCACGACCGCGACCGTCATAAGAGTGACGATCACGACAGGCCCCCAAATGCCTGCGCGCGCCACCAGCATATCGAGACGCTCGGCGTCCAACAGCCCACGGACCTCGGTTAACACCGATGGCGCGAACTGCCACATGCAGAGCAGGGCGATCCCGAGGATCGCCATTCCTGACAGGATCGCGGTGCGCAGACTCATCTCAGATCGCCTCTACGGACTTCGCCATAATGTCTCGGACCTTGCCCGCAACGGCTGTAAATTCACTGCTTTTTATCGCCTGCATCGGCGCCACCGGGTCGATCCCGATCGCCTGATGCGCCACCTTCGGGTTGCAGGTACCGATATTCCGATAGGCCGGCATCTCGACATCGAGCTTCATCTTCAATTTGACGTCGACCTCGGTCAGTACGCCGAAGCCATGGTCGGCAAGGGCTTGACGAGTGCGGGCGTCAATGTTGTCGAAAGTGGAGTCTTTGGACATGTGATTGATGGTGTATCTCACTGAAATGACATCCTTATGGGTGAGTTTAGAAGACGCTGGCCCGGAAAGACTGCACCAAAAAGTGTCTTGCGCGGCCATTCCAATAGAGTCGTCGCACGATCCGCGCCCGCGTATCTGAGCAGCATGGTATAGTACTTCGTCACTGCCATCTTGATACACATCAAGGTCTGCGCGCCGTTTTGCTCATATAGTCCAAACGCAATAAGTGGCCGCAGTCGATGCCGCGCAAAAGGAGTTACAGGATGGAATTTAGGAATAAGGCGATTGTCCCGAGCATGGCAGGCGCACTCTGCGTCGCAGCGACTTCGGCGATGGCACAGGTTGGGGAAATCACGAGTCACAACGGCTTTTACGATCATGGACATGACATGATGTGGGGCGGTAGCCAGTGGGGAGGGTTTGGAATGATGCTTGGGCCGATCTTCATGATACTTATCGTGGTCGGGATCGTTGCCGGGATAATATATCTCCTGCGCCTGTTCGGTGCAGTCGGTCCCGCCGTAAACAGTCACGCTGCGCACGATCGCGCCTTGTCGCTTCTAAAGGAACGCTATGCCAAGGGTGAGATCGATTCGACCGAATTCACTGAACGCAAGAAGCTTCTGGCTGAATGATACGTGATGCGTCCCACCCTTGCAGGACGAGCGAGACCATGGCGATGCTTCAACCCAACCCTTGAGAGATCGATATGAAAAGACGCCAGTTCCTAACTTCGACCTCCGCAGCGATCCTGACCGCTGGCGTTCTTTCACAAGCGCCGGTCCGACGCGCCTTTGCGCAGGGACAAGCTCCGCCAGCGCGCCTCGCCATGCCGCCTCTTCTTGATACGCGGGCGACGGGGCGGCTGTCCCTGACGACGACGTCAGGCAGCAGCAGCTTTTTCGGCGGGCCTGCCACACCGACGGCGGGCTACAATCAGGGGTATTTGGGCCCGACCATCCTGATGCAAAACGGCGATCTCGCGGCCGAGGTGAAGAATACTCTCGACGAGCCCATCAGTACGCATTGGCACGGCCTTCTGGCCCCCGGAGAGCATGACGGCGGCCCCCATCTTGCGATTGCACCCGGTGGCACATGGCAGCCCGAGATGACAATTGCACAGGATCCGGCAACGATCTGGTATCACTCGCATATCCATGAACGAACTTCGGAGCAGGTTTACTTTGGACTGGCCGGAGTCATCCACGTGACGGACGGGCAGGACGATGCGCGGGGTCTGCCCTCCACATACGGGATCGACGATCTGACGCTCGTTTTACAGGATCGACGCTTCGATGCATCGGGACGCATGGTCTATAACCCGTCCATGATGGACGTAATGCACGGGTTTGCCGGGAACCGGATGCTCGTCAATGGTCAGGCGGGCGCGACGGGTGTTGTGCCGCAAGGGATCGTGCGCTTACGCCTGCTGAACGGCTCGAATGCCCGCATCTACACGCTCTTTTTCGACGATATGCGCGTGATGCATCTGGTAGCGACGGATGGCGGTTTCCTCCCCGCGCCTGTTTCAATCGACACTCTGCGCCTTGCGCCCGGTGAGCGAGCCGAGATCCTTGTCGATTTCTCCGGTGACAAAGCGCCGATATTGATGAGCGATCCGGGCCAAGCCTACGGCGTCCTGCAGTTCGAGACTGACACGACGCTCGCCACCCGGATTACTCGCCTGCCAGAACAACTGGACGGTGCACTCGAGAACCTGTCGGGTGCCGAGATTGCAACCACCAGGCAGGTCTCGCTCGACATGGGCATGGGCGGCATGATGATGGGTGGCGGTGGCTTTGCCATCAACGGGCGCCCCTACGAGATGGATCGGATCGATTTTGAGGTCGCTCAGGGAACCGTAGAACGCTGGCAAATCCGCAGCAGCATGGTCGCGCATCCGTTTCACGTCCATGGCGTGCGGTTTAGGGTCGTGACGGAGAACGGCGGCCCTCCGCGACCCGAGAACACCGGCTGGAAAGACACCGTACTGGTGCCTGGCGAGGCCGAGATCCTCGCCCGGTTCGATCAGCCCGCAAGCCGCAAGGCACCGTTCATGTTTCACTGCCATATCCTCGAGCATGAAGACGCTGGTATGATGGGCCAGTTTACCGTTACCTGACGTTCGCGCCGTGCGGACCGCAATACGAAAGCTCCAACAGAACCGATGACAGAATCCCTTCTTGCCAGTGAACCGCAACTACGACTCATCGTGTTTCTCGGCGTTCTCGTCGCTATGGCCCTATGGGAACTTGCAGCACCCCGGCGTAGGCGAGAGATTCCGCGGGTGATCCGCTGGACGAACAATCTGGGACTTGTGGTGATTGATACCATAGTGTTGCGATTAAGTTTCCCGATCCTTGCGGTTGGATTGGCTGTGATTGCTCAGGACCGCGACTGGGGGCTGTTCAATGTCATCGAAGCGCCGGGGTGGGTTGCGGTTCTCGTCTCGATCGTCGTGCTTGATTTGGTAATCTATCTGCAGCACGTCATGTTCCATGCGGTGCCCGTGTTGTGGCGGTTGCACCGTATGCATCACGCTGACCTCGAGTTTGATGTCACCACAGGCTTGCGGTTTCATCCGGTTGAAATTTTGCTGTCGATGGGGATCAAGCTGGCTGTAGTTATGGCTTTGGGCCCGCCTGCTGTGGCAGTGTTAATCTTCGAGGTCCTGTTGAACGCAACTGCGATGTTCAACCACTCCAATATCCGGCTGCCGATACTTGTAGACCGTTTCCTCCGCTTGATTGTGGTCACGCCAGATATGCATCGCGTCCATCATTCGATCATACCAGAGGAGACTAACAGCAATTTTGGCTTCAACCTTCCTTGGTGGGACAGGTTGCTTGGGACCTACAAGGCGCAGCCAAAAGCGGGCCACGAGGAAATGTCGATCGGTATCGAGCAGTTCCGGACAACGCGTGACTTATGGCTTGACTGGATGCTGGTTCAACCGATCAAAGGCTCGGCAAACGGCTCTCCGATCAATAGTGAGGCGCAAAAGAAGCCTTGATCGAAGTTGCTGTCGGTCGTGTTTTGATCACCAACTGCCTAAAGTGTTCGAGGAAAGACAGATCGTAAGACACGGTAGACTTGCCTGTATGCCGTTCGGCATGGCAAACTGACCCGTTCTTCAATCCATCGCAGTGGAAGAACGCTTGGTCGAACTATAACGAGCCACCATGCAAGAAGCAGACATTGGCGCAAGCGCAGCGAATTCACACTTTGTCCGCGTAGCAGACCTTAATACCTCAATAATGCTGCAGCAACGTATCAACGTCTGCTTCGGGGAAGCTGCGTCGCAGCGTGCGGGGCCAACTCGAGCGGTAATTTTGGGCCGTTCGCGTGACTTTGCAAAGTACGCTTTCTGCGCAAAGCTGCCGTCGGTGTGGCGCGCAGCGAACGTCCGCAATCCGCCCTTGTTGTGGTTTGCTGCAATGCTGCACACATCGAGACCCCCTGCCCTAGCACTTAAAAACCACCCAGCATTTCGCACCGGAAATATGCACCAGCCAAATCACCTTGATCCTATGGCTCGGCTGAGTTGTTGCAAATATCATGCATTTCGCAACGATCCCCGATAGCAGTCACTCGCGCATCGTGCAGCGAAGGTCTCGAATGAGCCCATTCTGACGGATGCTGCGGTGACGACGAATGGCAGCTTAGGCGTCATTGCTTAAGGGTGTAGCACAACCAGTTCACCTTTTCGGTCTCCGAATGGAAGACGGCGCACGCCCATATAGCATTTTTGAAATGCCGAATTGAACCGCCTAACGCTACCAAAGCCCGCCTTGAAGGCGATATCCGTGATCGGCAGCACGGTGTCATCCAAAAGACGCTTAGCCCGCCCGATGCGCAGCGTCTGCGCCGTCTGTAGCGGGGATGCGCCAACCTAATCTGAAAACAGCCGTGACAGATGCCTTGCTCCGAGCCTGCGCGATGTCGAGGATATGTTGGCGGAACGGGGCGTAATCGTCTCGTATGAAAGCATCCGGATGTGGTGCCAGCGGTTCGGAACGCAGATAGCGGCCAAGATCCGTCGCGATCGTCCGACGCCTGCCGGCAAATGGCACCTCGACGAGGTTGTCATATTAATTCGAGGGCAAAAGCATTGGCTTTGGCGAGCGGTCGACTCCAACGGAGACGTGCTGGAGATTCTGATACAAAACCGCAGAAATGCGCATGCTGCCAAGCGTTTCCTGATGAAACTGATGAAGCGATGGGGTGTGCCACGCGTCCTCGTGCCCCCCTCTCGTGACATTGCGTTCGCAATGTACTGCCGGGCAGTGGACAAACTGCGCAGCTATGGCGTGGCCGTCCGTGACCTTTGCCCAAGCGCCGATCATCGCTCCCACAAGGGTTTGAACAACAGATCCGAGGCATCACATCGACACACACGACGCAGAGAAAAAATCATGGGTCGTTTCAAACCCCCACGCCAGGCGCAGCGTTTTCTATCCGTCCACGATCAGACCACCACCATCTTTCGCCCAAAGCGCCACCGCCTTTCCGCAGCATCCTACCGCCAATCTCGGGCTGATGCGTTCAGCCTGTGGAACAACTATGCGGCTGAAATGGCTGCCTGAACCGGACACGGACCCTGATCACGTCGCGACATAACAACCTGACAAAGCCGACGACATTGTTGCACCCAATCCGCTAAGACAAAATGCTGATCCATGCAACACGGTCGGCGGTAAGAGAAATTGATCTAGATAGAGTTTCGGAAGAGCGGAATTTATCAGCTGATCAGAAACCCATTGCGGCCCCGTCTTTGCGGGGATCAGATCCTGCGGCGTACCCACCTTCTTTGAGGCGACAGATAAGTTGTGCGCCGCCAAAGCCAAATGCATTGTCTGGCGCTTCGAGCGACAGGATATGACCAAACACTTTTAACGCCTCCAGCGTTGTGTCGTCCATTGTGTCTTCGCAAGCGACCTCTAAACCCTCGACGAAGCGCCAACGTGGCGCATCAGCGGCCATTTGCGGGTCTTGCCCCCAAACTTGGGTTCGCAGAACCATCTGGACATGGCCTTGCGCTTGCATCGGTCCCCCCATGACACCGAAACTCATGAGGGGGCCGTCTGGACCCATCAAAAAGCCAGGGATAATGGTCTGAAAGGGGCGCTTGTTTGGGCCAACCCGATTGGCACTTTCGGGATCAAGAGAGAACCCAGCCCCACGGTTTTGCAGCGCAATGCCGGTGTTTGGCACGACAACGCCAGAGCCAAAGCCCGCGTAGTTTGACTGAATGAAGGACACCATCATCCCAGATGCATCCGCCACAGACAGATAGACCGTGCCGCCGTTTTTTGGTGCACCTACGCTGAAATCTTGCGCACGCGTCTCATCGATCAAGGCCGCACGACTGGCCAAATATGCATCATCCAAAAGGGCCTGCGACGTGACGTCTATCATATAGTCTTGGTCCGCGACGTAGGCTTCTGCATCCACAAGGGCCAATTTCATAGCTTCGATTTGGAGGTGAAACGCCAACGGGTCGTCAGCCTCAAGATCGCGGATCGCGGTGTGGGACAGGATGCCCAAAGCCATCAAGGCGGCAATACCTTGGCCATTGGGCGGGATTTCGTGCAGTTCGACATCATCGAATGTCTTGGATATGGTACCGCACCAATCTACAGTGTGTGCGGCCATATCGTCTTGGGTCAGTGCAGCACCGTGTTCAGCGGCAAAGTCACAAATGGCCTTGGCCAATGCGCCTTTGTAAAACGCCTCTCCTTTGGTTTCAGCAATCAGTCGAAAGGTCTTTGCGAGGGGCGCATTGATAAAACGTGTGCCAGCTTTTGGCGGTTTGCCACCCGGCAAGAAGGCATCTGCAAAACCGGGGTAGCCGTCCAGCGTCTCCACTGCATTTTGCCAAAGTTGGGCGATGACGGGCGTGACGATGAACCCGTTCTCGGCATAACCGATTGCAGGCTCAAATAGCTCCGCAAAAGGCAGTTTTCCGAAACGATCCGACAAAGCGACCCAAGCCGATACAGCACCCGGTACTGTGACGCTTTCCCAACCGCGAAAGGGCATAACTTCGTGATCGCTAAACCGTTCGGGAGTCCAACCCGCAGGGGATCGCCCAGACGCATTCAGACCGTGCAATTCCTTTCCGTCCCAGACAATCGCAAAAGCATCTGATCCCACACCATTGCCCGTGGGTTCCACCAAAGTCAGGGTGATTGCGGTCGCAATTGCGGCGTCGACGGCATTGCCGCCCCGCATGATCATGGACAGCCCCGCTTGCGATGCCAAAGGCTGTGATGTGACCACAATGTTTTCTGCCAAGACCGCTGAGCGGCGCGACGGATAAGTGTGGTTGGCACGGATTTCCATAGAGATGTCCTTATTTTTAGTGCTTTAGTGTGTGTCTATGAGATGTTTCGCCATCATCATATGCACACCTTTTTCGCGATTTACCGTTTGAGTAATCCGCAAATCCCCCGCAAGGCTACACAACATATAGGCGTCTTCGCGACTGATCCCTGCCCGCTGCGACACAAGTGTGATCATGTCGCGCAACGCCATTTCTGCGCAGCGATCAAGGTCAGGGTTCATGCCCATCGTGATGTAGTGGGTTGGGGTTTCGGCCTGCGGATAAGACAGACCCCGACTCTTCAAAACGCTCAGTCGAAAACGCCCCTGAAGTGCCGTTTCAATCGCCGTGACGCAGACCTCGCCATCGCCTTGCGCGCCGTGTCCGTCTCCACAAGAAAACAGCGCGCCTTCGGCAAAAACCGGCAGAAATAGCGTCGTGCCTGCGACAAGTTCTTTGTTGTCGATATTGCCGCCATGAACCCGCGGCTCAATCGTGGAAATACGGCCCCACGCTGGCGGAGGAGCCACGCCCATCACGCCAAAAAACGGGGCGAGTTTAAGCTCCAAACCCCAAGGCAGTGTTGCGACGCCGCGCTCTGCATCAAGTGGGATGATGGTTTGGTGATGGTTTGGGAAGTCACCCGGCAGCGTGCCTTTCAAAGGTCC
The DNA here is from genome assembly GCF_036960155.1 of Sulfitobacter sp. Classification (GTDB taxonomy): domain Bacteria; phylum Pseudomonadota; class Alphaproteobacteria; order Rhodobacterales; family Rhodobacteraceae; genus Sulfitobacter. Next base: position 29,281 of record NZ_JBALWB010000015.1, read on the forward strand.
CAAATAGTTAAAACCCCAGTCCTGCCGCAATGAAACGTCCAAAATGTCGACTTGCAACACATCGCCCGGCATCGCACCTGACACGGCAACTGGACCGGTTAAGATATGCCCTGGAGAGGCAGGCTCACCAGCAGCGTGCATTTCTAGCAGTTCAGGTGGCACATGGAACCCATCGCCGGGGAGGTTCTTGGGCCCGCCTGAAATCGAGTCGATTACGATCTCATCGCCGCTGGAAATTGTCACGGCGTGTGGCAAGGTGGCGTCGAAAAAGCCCCAGTGGCAGGTTTTTGTCGATGCTTTCAAGGTGGCGTGTGTCATAGGTGTCCCCTCAAATTTTAGGCGTGTGTATTCAGGATACGTTCAATCAGGACTTGCACCCGCAGCGCTTCGTCGATTGTCGCCAAACGGTTCGGTTTGTTTTGGACACATAAAACAAGGTCATCCAGCTGCGCTTTTAGACCCGTTGCCCGTGTATCGGCTGGTTTGTTTCCGATTGGTACAAAATCTCCACCAAAGGACACCGCATCATCCGCGAAATTCGAAATACGTCGACTGGTTTTGGATCCCTTGACGGTCACCTCTTGCCTATCGGGTTGCGCGCCACCAACGCTGCCCATGATCGTGACGGGGAGGCCCTGCGCATTGATCAATCGAGCCGCGACATGGGTTTCACACAGATCGCCCTGTGTCGGGTAATCTGGTTGCGTCCAAACAAGGTCAAGGGGGCCGAGGATACGTTCGCTAAAGAACAAGAAATGCGAGATCACCTCGCGTGTCATGCCGCCCTCATCGCGAAACCGCAGCCAATCCGCCGTTTTTTGCCATGCGCGGGGCCAATGTGCATAAGTGACGACAATATCGACGCCCATAAGGTCGCCCATATCACCCGCCTGTGCGGCCTTCGAAACATCGGTCAGGGCGGCCCCAGCGGCTTGCGTGAAATTCACAGCCGTAGGGACTTTGGACAGCGTCAGGTTTCTAACCAAATCGCGGCTTTCGCCGACATCAATGCCAAGCGGCTTTTCCAGAAACACCGCTTTACCCAACGCAGCGGCGATCTGCGCGTAGGCTTTTCGCGGTGCAGGGGGGCAGGCAAGATAAACCAAGTCGACCGGTGCAATCGCCTCTTTTGCGGAAGCCGCCAGAAGTGCCGCGGGGGCCAAACCTTGGGCCGCCTGACATGCTCTGGCATCCGGGTCCCATATTGCAGAGACCGTGAATGCTGGGTGCAACGTCATATGTTCAAGCATGCGCTGGCCCATAATCCCCAAGCCGATAATTGCTACATTAATAGTCATATCTATCTTTCAGTTTGGGTGAATTCATCGTTGGGTAACACGACGGGCTCACCATGTGCCGTGGTGCTGTAGGCGCGTTCCCACGCGGACTTGCGCATCGAAAGGGCATCCGGTGACAGCCCGCCTTTGTCCCGGCACAACCCCTCAAGCGCAGTCAACGCACAGTTGAAATAGGTGTCTTCGGTATCGGGGTCTTCGCGCGCTTCTGCCGCTTGCAGCGCAGCCCCAAGGGATTGCGCCCAGTCTTCAGCACCAAAGATGCGCGCGTTGATCAATTCGTCTGCCATCGCAAGCACTTGGGCATGCCAAATCTCGGAGAACCCATTTGGCGGTGGGGACAACGTGGCATCAAGAGACATCAAGGTAACTTTCCCATAGATCCAAGCGGACTGTGTCGATGTCTGATCCCGCAGCGCCCCATAATGTGCGAGCCGTAAAGACAACGGTATAAAGATGTTCTGGTTGCGTGATCCCTTTGGCATTCAAATCGGGCAATGGGACGGGTCCGTGATGCGCAATTATTTGTCCCGTTCGGCCCCGTGCGTAGGCAGGCAGCCGCGTGTGATCTGCGTCGATATCAACTTTGGTGTGTACGTTTTGCCCGATATCAAAGATCGGTCCTGAGGGCGCAGTCCATCCGGCAGCGCGCCCGCCGGTGCGCACAGTTTCCAGCACGTCCGCAACGGATTGCGCGCTTGGTGGCGGCACGAGTGTCTTGGGGTGTCCCGCGATGACTTCATCCGTACTGCATAGATCAGACGTGATAAAACCTGTGCTGTAGGTCAGCATCCATTTCTCAAAATATGGGATGTTCAAATAAACCGCTGGATCGATCCGTTCCGTAATATGGCGCCACCAATCGCCGGTCCAGTCGCTGGCCTTGCATGTTTGTGCAATGGCCCACATGCGGGCTTCCCAGTGGTCAAGTTGCACATGGCCTGAATGATCAACCGCCACGGGGCCGTATCCTTGCTTCCCGCCTAAATCGTGGATGCCATCCATTACACAGGCCCCAAACTCAGCATACGCTGTGTTCCAATCATTGAATTGCGCGTGACAATTGCGGCCAGCTGATTTTCATCCCAGCCGTCAGTTCCTGCAGGGCGTTCCGGTATCACGATATAGCGTTGCAGCGCCGTACTGTCCCAAACATGAACCGCCGTATCTGCCGGTAAATCAACACCGAATTCCTGTAGAACCTGACGCGGTTCACGCACCGCCCGCGCCCGGTATTCCGAAGATTTGTACCAAGCAGGTGACATGCCGAGAATCGAGAATGGATAGCAAGAACATAGCGTACACACGACCATGTTGTGAGCCTTGTCGCTATTGGCCACTGCGACCAAGTCGCCTGTCGCATGCCCTTCAAAACCAAATTCTTTGATCGCCTCCGACGCGTCTTCAAGAAGTCGCACACGGTACGACGTGTCCAGCCACGCGCGCGCAACAACATGTGCTCCGCGCTTGGGACCAATATGTTCTGAATAGGCCTCGACCCAAGCATCCAACGTTTCAGAGGCGACCATGCCGCGCTCGACCACAAGGCTTTCAAGCGCCTTTACACGAAGAGCAGGGTCTGATGGCATGTGGCTATGAAGGTGGCGATGGACGAGTGCGGCCTCACTACCGTCAAATTTAGTCAACGCTTGCATCCTCTTCTTGTTTTGTCCGAGACTAACAGGGAAGTCTGATTATACCAGTCTGGTTGTCGTCACGCAGTTTAATGTGAAGTCACAAACCGGTTATCCGCTCGATTGGGGCCAAAAATGCGTGGTGTGTCGTCGCTACCTAGGTGTCGCTTCAGTAGAGCAAAGCGACTCCAATCGGCCGATGAGTATAAAAACTGCTCAACCAAACTGGATTGATCTCGAAGCCAGCTTTGTTTGTTGAATCGAATTTACTGAAAGCAGCCATTGGCGTAGATGCAGCTAAGGTCGGTTTTGTCCGCACTGTGTGGGTTCGTGAACAGTGCAGCGAAGGTCCTGTTTGGCCTTGGTGCAGCGAAAGAGCACCTCGGTCCCCTGCCCATCCGTGCCTACAAGCGTGCTCTGGCCCACCAGAAAAGATGAAGCCACATCAACAATGAGCCCGGATAGATACGATATCAGGAAGTCGTCCTCGTTCTCAGCAGGGATCAGCGTTGACCCGGACACGCTTCTTTCGAGTGAAAAACAAAAAAATGGTTGCCACACCCACCAAAATCCAAATGTGAATTCTTTCGTATCACTTGGAAATCTGCCCACTTGATGGTTAATGCTGTCTGAGACACAACAGCATCGGGTGTCATACTACCTGCTCGGTGACAATATTATAGCTAAGATCAGACGATGGGGCGCCTTAAGAACCAAAGTCTTGAGTAGAACGGGAAGAGGTTTGGTGTGAGCAGCATCCAAGACAACGAAGCACCAAATGTGATTACTGAGACACGTTTCCGCACACTAATGCAAAGCGGGTACCTTGCGGAGGTCTATTGCCAATCTTCCGCCTACAACAAGAGCGCGGTCTGGTACGGCAAGTGGGTAATCCGGATCATCGATGAGGACAGAACATTTATGAAGCTTTTGGTCCCAGCACGGTCGATGTCAGACAAACATGATGAAATCAGAATTCGCGAGTTTAAGACGGCGAACGGTTTGATATCTTTCCTCGCCAGCATGGGGTGCACGCATGCCAATGTACCACTTCAAGAAGGTGGGGTTTCCACTCACACATTGCCTGATGAGCTCCTAACCAAAGATCAGGACTAACAATACATCGAAGCTTTCGCCCAAGCCTCTCAATAGTTGACCTGTTCAAAACCGTAGTTCCCCTCATAGTCGCTCCATTCGACAAAGACGGAGCGATGCCAGATCGACGGGCAGTTCAACCCCCAACGCTCCGTTCCGACATGTGCAACCGGCAAGTCAGCGATACCTGCACGGCTCCAACGGTAGTCACCTTGGGTGCCATAAGATCCGAGCCGAACTCTTGCTGATCTTTCACAGTCACCTTCGCTTCCAGCCTCCCTTTGGTTTGCTTGGACATCAAACACGCGGATTGACCGCACAAAGTTGAACTCTTGACCGCTTATATCGATGTCAGCTCTGCCCGTCCCGTCACTCAGACCTTGGACCAAGTTCAGGATTGCGGCTTCGGGCAATCGCGCAGCAGGACCGCCAGCCAGCCTCAGAACCGCAGATTGTGGAATGGGATCAAAATCGCCCGCAGGGCTGTTTGGCAATGACTGTACCCGCGCATCCTCCATTCTGAACAAGATATCGTAGATACGATCAGCCGTCAGCGTTTGAGGATCTGTTGTGTAAGCCGCTCCCATAGGACAGCGCCAGATTTGAAGAGGCGGCTCCACGGGCCAAGGCGTTATGCGTCGGATGAACTCGGCGCGGGCTCGGGCACATGGTACTGACGCAGGCCATCCACCAGAGAGGCACAATAAAATTGCGCAGTCTATTTGATAGCTTTGTGCTTGGGCTCGATCTGGGACAGCAATCAAACTGATTGCCCCTACAATCAATGAGAATGCCGAAGTGCGCAGAGAGTTAAACATGGGGGGCTCCATAACAGAATGATGCTATGCTTATTAACACGATATTATAGTATTGTTAGGTAAAAGGTATGAACTCTATTATCCGTCTTTGCATGGACGTTCCAAACCGAGCTCAGAAAGAGGTCCCTGTGAATATTTCTGTTACTCAGCCATTTCCTGAACGAAGCGACCATATTCTTGGCTAACTTCCTGCGCCTCGGTGAAAGCACGGGCACGCTCGCCCTCCATGCAGCGAAAGTAATCCTGCACCTCGCTGATGTAATTCTCAAAATCTAGGCGAATGAGGTCTTCGTATTCTTTGGCAGCCGCAGGATCGCTCGGTAAAAAAGGGCGAACAGGCGCAAGGCAGGTTTCCGCACCCGCTTGCGAACATGCTGCAATCAGCAAGACTGTAATGCCCCAAAAAGTCGTGATGCGCATGATACCTACCGCCTTCTCACTGTTTTAATGGGTACTTTTCAATGGCAGCGATTACTTGCCAAACCTACTCAGGGTCTGAATACGCTACGATCTTATAGCTTGATGTCAATATTATAATATTGTATTGAAGCGGAACCGAAAACCGGTTCCGACCTGCCAATAGCAATGAAAGTGCAGCAATGGGCCCAGAGTTAGAGAGAGAAACGCCCAATGTGGTCACAGAAGCCCGTTTCAGATCTCTCCTGCAAAGCGCGTACCATGCTGAGGTCGTTTGCAAGTGCACCGCCGAGAACAGGAGAGCCGTCTGGTACGGAGAATGGATTATTCGGGCAGTCGACAGTACTCAAAAGCGCGAGAAGCTCTTGGTATTGGCCCACCGGCGGTCAGGCGATGCAGACGAAGTGGTCCCTAGAACATTTAAGACAGCAAACGGTCTCATCTCATTTCTCTACAGCATGGGTTTCGCCCAAATCAGTATCCCGCTTTTTCAAGGTGGCCGTTCATCCCAAGTTCTTACACGTTTCCCTTCAGCATCTAACCGTCGCTAGCGCCATCGGGTTCATGCTTGTTAGCAGTGGCGCAACTGCTCAAGGCATGGTCTTGGTTATGCAGGGTGACGGCTCTCTGACAGAATCGGCTTCGCAGAACAATTTTGCCAGAAATTACAACGACGGAGCCGGGCAAGGAACTGCGTCAGAAGAGCTGCAACTGTTCGGCCAACTACCTGAAGAAGCAGCGTCTGCCAACGAAGGCTTCCGTGTTGCCTCAGTTGCTCCACAACGCATCGCGCCTCGTCCAGAAATACTGGCTGCAATTGATGAGACGGCCCTGCGATATGCAAGCCACCCTGCCCTACGTCGGACTGGCCTCTCAGTGACGGAATGGCGGCTGTTGTTCCGCTCAAACATTGAAATTGAGAGCGCGTACAACCCTAGTGCCCGCAGTCAGGTTGGTGCCATCGGGTTGGGCCAATTAATGCCAGAGACCGCCTCAGATTTGCGCGTCGACCCCCATAATTGGCAACAGAACCTTGACGGGTCTGCGCGGTATTTACTCATGATGCTGGAGCAATTTGGCGACCCCCGACTGGCACTGGCTGCATACAACGCTGGACCCAACGCAGTCGCCCAATACGCAGGCATCCCACCTTACCGAGAAACTCAAAATCACGTCAGCCGTGTGCTGGCCGTATTCAACAGGCTTGAGGGAGAAAACTCATGAGGCCAACCACAACAAAAATTGTAACGCTTTGCACCCTGTTCTTGATGGTCGCGCAGCCTGCCTTGGCGCAGTCCATTGACTTGTCCCCCGTTCAGAACGTCCTGCAAGGCATCGTTGACGCTATTACAGGACCGCTTGGCATCGTTATCGGCACACTCGCATTGATCGGCGTATTCCTGTCATGGCTCTTCGGCATTCTTGATTTTCGGCAAGCCCTTTGGGTTGTTGTGGCCATCGCCGGCATCGCTGCGGCTCCCACAATCGTCGCCGCAATTTGGACGACATAGGGGGCCCGAATGGCTGAACAGTCTCGTCTTTTTCTGGGCCTCCTACGACCTCCCAAACTGTTGGGCCTGCCCATCATGTATGCGATGGTCTGGTTGTTCGGATCTGTTCTCATTTTCTTGTGGATTCAGCATTGGGTGGTCGCCGTCATAGCGGTGATCACCTACCCCCTTTTGTGGAAAGCCGCAGACTGGGACCCCAATTTCTTAGATGTGGTTGCCACAACGCTGCAAGAAACACCCCCAACAGCCAACCGCAAAATCCACGGAGGCGATAGCTATGCCCCGTGATACTGATTTTGACCCTCTCACCCTCTTGCCCAACTGGGTAAAGAAAGAAAAAGAACTGGCCCACATGCTTCCGTATGTGAGCCTCGTAGATGACTTTACCGTTCGGACGCGTGGAAACGAAATATTCCAGTGCATCCGGTTGGAGGGCGTGAACAGCTACACCAAAGATGATGATCACCTCGACAAGATCCGCGCGCTGTTCGCGTCTATAATTGCTCAGACCGGCCCAGAGTTTTCATTCTACGTTCACAAAGTTTCCAAAGCCATCGACCCGGCCTTGGCAACAATTGATGGCGACGACTTTGCCGCCACGGTAGATCGGAACTGGACAGAACTCCTCCACGGCAGCGGGTTGCGTGATAAAACTCTGACACTCACGGTCAGCAACCGCCCCCCTCTCGGCTCAAAAATTCTGTTCAGCAGCAAGAAGTCTGTCCATCAGCTGAAGGAGCAGACTGCAAAGCGGATGCGCCGGTTGGCAGAGGTTGTCGGGTTTCTACAGTCTACATTCGCAGACATGTCTCCTCGGTTGCTGGCTGCCTCCGAGGGCGAGTTGTTGGGCTTTCTTGGCGGATTGAATACCGGCCAAGAATTACCACTCTTTGCATCCTCAAAATATGGATACCTGGCGCAAGACCTAGCGAACGCACGCATTACATTCCGCGGAGCAACCTTTGAGGTCTCTGACGGAGCGGTTGGCTCACGGTTCGGAACCAGTTTCGCCATCAAGAATTATCCCGCAAAAACATCCTGCACGATGTTTGATGAGTTAAACCTACCTGTCGACATGGTCGTCACCCACTCCTTCACGCCGATCAACAGCAACCTCATGGCTGGACGGATCAAGAAGCAACAACGCCTCATGCGTGCCGCTGAAGACGGCGCAATCTCGCTGGAGGCAGAGCTGATTGATGCCCTTGATGATCTGGAGTCAAAACGCCTGAGTTTTGGCGATCACCATATGAGCGTGACCGTATTCGCATCGTCCATCGACGATCTTGCGTCCATTGCAGGCGAAGTACGAAACACCGCCGCGATTGAAGGGGTAAACTTGGTCAATGAGGCGTTCGCCGCCCGGACCCATTTCTTTGCCCAGCATCCCGGTAATGCAGCAAAACGCAGCCGGAAGGCCGCTGTCACCAACAAGAACTTTGCTGATTTTGCAGCCTTTCATCGGACACCACTTGGAAAACGCAGCCACGAGGTCCCTTGGGGAACAACAATCACGATGTTTCCCACGCCCGAGCGGTCCGCACATTGGTTCAATTACCATGAGCAAGGCTCACCTGACAAAGAACCTACTGGCGGCCACACACTAATCCTTGGCCGCCCCGGCTCGGGCAAGTCGGTCCTATCAGCATTTCTGATGACCCAAGCACGACGAGCGAGTGCGCGGATCTTCGTCTTCGATTACCGCCTCGGTATGGAAATGGCTGTGCGGGCGAACGGTGGCCGCTACGCGGCAATCAACGCGGGTCAGGCAACAGGCCTTAATCCGCTATGGACCGAAATTGATGAGCGCGGGCAATCTTGGCTTGCCGACTGGCTAGCCTCCCTCCTCTACCGCGCCGACAAACCACTCACCCCGGCACAGACCAACCGCATCCAAGAGGTCGTTCGGCAAAACGCATCTGCCTCTGACGCTGATCTACGCAACTGGCACGATCTCGCATCCCTGTTTGTTTCTGCCGATGACGACGGCGATTTGCATGAACGCTTGCAGGAATGGACGGCTGATGGCCGCTGTGGCTGGATTTTTGGCCAGACCAAAGAAGACACATTCTCGCTTGAAGGCGATGTAGTCGGGTTTGACCTCACAGGCATCTTGGACAGCGAAAGTGAAAAAGAGCGAATGGCCGTCCTGTCTTATTTGTTCCGTCGCGTCGAACGTGTGATCGAAGACCGCAAGCCAACAATCATTATCATCGATGAAGCTTGGAAGGCCCTCGATAACGGATATTTTGCCGAACGCTTGTCCAATTGGCTTGTTACTGCGCGCAAGCAAAATGCGGTCGTTGTGATGATGACCCAATACGCCAGTCAATTGGAACGAACCCGCACGGGTAGGACCATTGTGGAAGCCGTTCCCACACAGATCTTACTGCCCAACATTCGAGCGAACGCGTCCGACTACGCGATGCTCAATCTTCAAAGCAAAGAACTCGACCTGCTGCTGAACACTGGCAGCAATTCTCGGCTCGGGCTCGTCAGGGACGATGAAGGCTCGGTAGTAATTAATGCCGACCTCAGTGCCTTGGGTCCGCTGCTGACCATCCTTGGCGGGATGGAAAAAGGAGAACAATTGGTGGGTGCCGACTATCGCCAACACCCCGATTTTTGGAGGACTTCATGAAACGAACCACTTTGATCATATTGTGTGCTTTTGGCCTTGGAGCCTGCGGTGACTACCAAGGACCGAAGGCAAATTGCTTTGAACGAGACGTCGTTGCGCGATCAACCAACAGCTTGAGCTTCCTTCAATCACCTGGTGGCCGCGTCTCGACCAGCACCGCGCCCGCTGCCGATTGCAACTTCGTTGCTATCGACGCGCCGACACAAACCGAAACACAGTAATGCGTGCATCCTTCACAGTTACTGCGATTGGAATGATCTGGGCGTCTGCGGCGGTCAGCCAAGGCGTGCCAACCGTGGATCGAAACCTGTTTATCCGAAACGAAGCGGCCAACCTGCGTCGCGAAAGTGACTTAGCTACACAAGCCGAACGCCTTTCAACCACAGAAGCGATCTCCGAAATCGAACGCGAACAACTCGCTGTGCTGCAGCAGATACTCGATGCTCAATCCAGTTTTGGTGGGCAGGGCATTCTAGCGATGGTGAGCACCCTCGAAGATGGCACTCTGCCAGAGCAGTCGGCCGACAATTTATATTCCCCTATCGATGGCAATCCCGGTGCCAATCAAATGTTCGGGGACGCAAATCTGAATATCGAGCAGCTCATAATCCGCGTGGCGCAAGAAACCCACGGTTTAACTGGGGTAAGTCAGGCAGGTCTCACTGTCGTCCAGTGGCGGTGTCTCCTGCAAGCTCTGATCTGGCAAGAAAGCCGCTTCACGATTGGAGCGCGGTCCCCCGTCGGCGCCTTTGGCCTGACGCAAATCATGCCCGGAACCGCAGGCGATTTGGGCATAAACCCAGAGTACTATGACAGCCCATATCTGCAGGTCGAGGGTGGCGCGCGATACCTTTCGCAGATGCTGCGCATGTTTGATGGCAACATTATCCATGCCCTCGCTGCCTATAACGCAGGACCCGGCAATGTTCAGACTTATGGTGGCGTCCCGCCGTTCAAAGAAACGCAGCATTACGTTCAGGTCATCCCAGCCAAATACAATCACTACCTAACAAGGGTCGGTGGTATTGACGCACTGGGCACGATTGACCCCGCACTGCTTGCGCACTCGAACCTATCGATCACCGGCTCGGGTGCCAGCTTCTACGCTAACAGCTCGATGCAAAACGTTGAAGCTGCAGCCCTGCGCATTCAGAACATTGTGCGACGTATCGGTCAAACACAGGACGTTCAAGAATCCCTCGCCCTCAATACTTACGCCCGCACTGAATTGGTTCGGTTGGTGTCGACCCTGACCCGCCTCAAGGCCGTCCGAACTCGGCCACTGAGCGACGCGGAACTCGCGATGGCCGCCGCACAACTCAGGGAAAATCAGTTCATGGACTTCACATTGGAGGAACTCGACTAATGGAAATCTTTTCAAACAAGGGAGCCACATTAGGCTTCACAGTCAAAACCGTCGTTTTGTGCTCAATAGGCTTCACAGCCGCGACCAGCCTTATGGGGGGCGGCGCAGCCTTTGCGCAGGGAGTTCCAACCGTTGATACACGAAATATTGCGCAAGAGATCCAGCAACTACGACAAATGATCGAAGATGAGGTCCTGCAAAACGAACAATTGCAACAAGCCCTGAACCAACTCGACACGCTGCGCGAGCAGTACGCCCAGCTGCAGGAAACCTATGCAGCCCTTACCGGACTGATGGATATCCCAGAAATCATCACGACGCAGTTTGAAGCTGAGCTGAACGGAATTCTGGACCAAGAGTTCGGCGATATCCTCGCTACAATTGACGCTATCAAGAATGGTGACTGGTCTCGACTGGCGGGCAATGGTGCACCCGGCATTCAGACACAAATGACCCGCGTTCTGGCTGATGCAGGGTTTGACGAAGACACTTTATCACAGATGGCAAACAGCGGAGCGGCGGGTGCGGAACGCATTGCCCAACAAGCGACCACAGGTGCTGTCATGTCTGCCGCCGCCCAGAACAGTTATGAAGAAGCGGGCCAATCGTTGGAGCGTGTAGACCGTCTCGTTGGCATGATCGGTGATATGGAAGAGCTCAAAGACAGCGTTGACCTCAACACCCGTGTCACTGCCGAACTTGCAATCGCCTTGGTCGCGCAATGGCAGTTGGAGGCTGTGCAGACCGTTGGATCGGGCCAAGCCGGCGTTCTGGATGCCGCAACGCTCGCCGAAGAGCAGCAGTTCATGGATTTCACTCTCCCCACACTGACTGCTGATTGATTGAGGAACAGGGTGTGACACAGGAAACCGAGATCGTTGAAGAAGAGCTTATTTACGGCGCGCGGCGACGCGAACAGCTTTGGCAGAAGCTCGCGTTATCGGGTTTGGTTTTCGGGATTGTCGGATGCTTGTCAGCCGCAGCTGTTGCAATCCTCGATGTCGATCCAGACCCCATAGTTGTTCCCTATAATCCAGAGACAGGAATGGCCCTCCCTAATGCATCGGTTGGCGCTGTTCGCGTGACTGAGAATGAAGCCATTATTGAGTCCGTCGTCTTTCGCTACGTGACAGACCGCGAGACCTACAACCAACTCGACAATGATCTGCGCGTTCGCAGCATTCTTGAACGTTCTGATCGGGCCGCCGAAGCATCCATGCGGTCCTTATGGGACAGTGCAAATCCAAACTATCCACCAGAAGTTTATGGCGATGCCGGTCGTCTCGATGTCGAGATCCTCAGCATCAACCGGATCGGGGTGAACCGCGCACAGATTCGGATGCGTAAGCGTCTTACATCGCCCCAAGGCGTACAAGCAGGCCTTTTCACCGCGACGCTGTTGTTTGAATTCAGGCCTGAAGAACGTCGTTCGATTGATGACGTCTGGAGCAATCCATTCGGCTTCACCGTCATTGAATACGCAATCCGCTCAGACAGATTGGAGAACTGATATGCAGGCCCTTAAGCCAACCATTCTGTTTATCGCGCTAACCTTGATTGCCGCCCCTGCCCTCGCAGAATACATCCCGCGCTCGGGTGGTAACGACAACCGCGTGCGCGTCGCAACATATCAAGACGGTCAGGTTTACCGACTGAGCGTTAGCTTAACGCATGTGACGACAGTGGAGTTTGGGCAAGGCGAAACAATCCGTTCGATCATCGCTGGTGACACCGAAGGGTTCCAACTTGATGGTGTTCCCGGCGGACGGGCTTTTGCGGTCAAGCCAAACGCACGCGGCGTTCACACCAACATCACGGTTTATACCAATAGGCGCAGCTACTATTTCAATGTGACAGAGGCAGCGTCTCCAACCTACTACGTTGTCCAGTTTCGGTATCCTGAAGACAACGTGCGCCCAACGAATGCGGTCGCACAACAAGCCCCCAACTATAACTACGCAGCTAGTGATCAAACCGAGTTCACCCCAACGTCGGTCTGGGACGATGGCACTTTCACATATTTCCGCTTTCCGCGAAATGCGCCTGTCCCTGCGATCTTTCGATCTACCGCCGGAAGAGAACGCACGGTCAACAGCCAACAAATTGAGGACGGTGTTTTGCGTGTTTCGGGCGTCAGCAGCCAATGGGTTCTTCGACTCGGTGAAGAAGTGGTCTGCATTCAAGCTAGTGCTGGAGGATCAGGATCATGAGCGATCAACCCGATTTAGAAAAACGCTTAGCAGCATTGGAAGGTAGTTCTTCTTCATCCACCCGAAAGAGGCCATCTATGAAAGCGGCCTTAGCAGGCATCATTGGCATCGCAGCGATAGGAGGGTTCGCATATTTGACATTGCAGCCAACTGTCGATGTACCCCTACCGACAGCCCAACCAGACGAGTTCCAATCTGAAGGCGAAGGCTTTGGTGATATTGCTCCGTTTGTTCCGCCTCCCCCACCAGACCCCGAAGTCCAGATCGTGGAAACACAGGTCGAACCAAATGCGGAATTATTGGCGCAGCTCGCAGCGCTACAAACACAAATCGAAGCCTTGCAAAACGCCGAACAGCCGGTGGTCGAAGACGACACTGCTGCAGCAGATGCCATCAATTCTTTGAGCGAACAAATAGCTGCTCTTCAGGCATCATCGGAGAGTGCTCAAGAACAGTTTCAAAATGAACTTGAAGCAAGAGATCGCGAGTTGGAACGGTTGCGTATGGATCTTGAGCTTGCCCAGCTTCAGCCGCCAACACCCGCATCAAGTCCGTCTCAAAATGATCTGTTGGAGGTGGAGCAGCTTCGGCTTCAACGCGAGGAAGAAGCGCGCAGAATGGCAGAATTGGAACGACGGCGCGCAGAAGAACTGGCCTTCCAGCAAGCCCGAATAGAATCCCCGACCATTGCTTTTGGTGGCGGTGCTCCGGCCGATGGCTCTGACGCCCTCAGCGAACGTACACTCGGAGCCGTTCAAGATTTTGTTGTGAACGGGGCATTGCCGTCCCAAGTCACACAAGCAGAAGTCATCGCCAATCCAGCAAATACGGTTGTCCAAGGCACAATGATCCAAGCGGTGACCGAAACAGCCTTGGACAGTTCATTGCCCGGCGCGATACGTGCAATAATCTCAGAAGATGTCTATTCCTTTGACGGATCGCGCATTTTGATCCCGCGTGGGTCACGCTTGATCGGACGCTACCAGTCGGGTGTCGAAATTGCTCAACAACGTGTCACTGTGGCTTGGGATAGGATTATCATGCCCAACAACCAGACGGTGACGATTACTTCGTTCGGTGGCGATGAACTTGGTCGTTCCGGTGTGTCAGGTGTCGTCGACACTCGTTTTCGCGAACGCTTCGGTTCTGCTGCACTGATCTCACTTATAACCGCCCTGCCCGGCGCTGCTGCCGCTCAAGTTGAGGATGAGGCTTCCGCAGAAGTTCTGGAAGATGTTGGCGATGATCTGGCGGACAGCACTGACAGCGTGATTGGAGAATATCTCGCTATCGGTCCGGTCATATATGTCGATCAGGGTTCACGCATTACGGTCATGGTTGATCGTGATTTGGAGATATTCTGATGGCTTCAAACTACTTCCAAGTCAGCCTAGATAAAATCCCCGAAGCGAGGCAGGATGATGTCATTGAATTGTGTATCAACCCCGATGGCTCACTGTGGGGGGAGTTTCAGGGCGATCATTTCATGCGCCGCCTTGATACGGTTCTGACCAAAATTGACATTAAGGATCTTGCTTCCCAAATTGCTGACAAAGCCTCCACAGCGATGGGCAAGAACAAACCAATCATTTCTGTCAGCGTTCCCTATCATGGCCGCTCGATCAGGGCCCAAGTGATCCAGCCCCCAGCCGTCCGCGATGGTTACGCAATCGCGCTCAGGTTTTTCTCGACGCTTCCATTAGAAGACATTGAACTGAAGTTCCTATTTGGAGCTGAGCGTAGTTTGGAGGCCGAACGCCAGCAAAAGAATCTCGCTTTACGTGAAGTAGTTGCCGGTGGCGACATTTACGCAGCCACGAAGTTTTGCGTCGAAAACAAACTGAACATGATCGTCTCTGGTGGAACATCCACGGGTAAGACTGTTGCGGCGCGAAAAATCCTCGCGGACGTCCCTAATGACGAACGCATCATCACGATTGAAGAGGCAGCGGAGTTGGTTCCGACACAGCCAAATTCCGTTACGTTGATCTCTAACCGTGACTCGCCCGCTCAATCGGCGGACGTACTGCTCACATCGACTTTACGAATGAGGCCAGATCGCATTGTACTAGGGGAGGTGCGCGGCCAAGAGGCAATGACCTTCTTGGAGGCCATCAACACTGGCCACGGCGGCTCGATGACGACTCTTCACGCAGAGACGCCCCAACTGGCGGTTCAACGCCTAGCGATCGCTGCTTTGAAGACCGATGTGCCTATGACTTATCGAGACATGATAGAATACATCGAAAGCTCAATTGATGTCATCATCCAAGCCGGTCGCCATGAAGGAGACCGGGGCATTACCGAGTTTTATCTGCCCGGCACATCAGAGACAGGAGGCCAGAATGAAACAGTTTGAACATGAAGTTCTCAACTTAGACATCTCTACGGACAAAAAATATGCAGGGATGCAGCAGACCCTACGTGAATGGGGTGAAGTTGGCTTTGAAGTGATCTCAGTCGTTCCAGCAAGTCTTGGCTTCGATGTAGTAAATGTATTTTTTAAACGTGAGATCGTCAAACAAGCCACCGGAACTGGCGAGGCCGCAAGATGAAACTGATACATGTCACCTTCATCCTACTTGTGGCCGTCAATGCAAATTATGCAATTGCTCAGATCACTCCAACGTTAGGAAGTGAGACGCCGCGAGTATGTCCAGATCAACCGCCGCAACCTGAATGGGTAGACAGAATTCCGCTACGTGAAGCGCAAAACAAAGTGCTGATCCAGCAAATGTACCGCGCGCAAAGCATGCAAGCTGTTGCAGAAAGCGGTGATTGTTCTTGTGAAACAAGATTCCCATCGTGGGCGACCGCCGAAACCATTTTCTTAGAAGCTTATGCGAACTTGGACCGATGGGGTGCCACTGAGAGAACGGAGCAATATCGCGACATAGCGAATGAAAACCGAAGGGTTGCCAAACCGATCTGTGAGCAACAGGACAACTGGTAAGGAGCAGAAAGTTGAGTGTTGTAACTTACTTCGTCGAAACTGCCGAAGGATACCTGAACACTGCTGCTGAAACCCAATTTGGATCAGTTGCCGCTACTGTTGGGACATTGATAATTCTAGCGGCGACAATCCTTGTGATCTTCGTATTCATTAACATGGCGTATCAATATCGTTCGATGGATGGGCGAACTGCTTTTTGGCTTGCTCTGAAAATCGCGCTTGTGGGTCTCTTCGCGACAAACTGGGTTCAGTTCAACACTTTTTCATCAGCCATTCTCAACGGCATTGATAGTATCGCTGGCGCACTGGTCGGATCAGTCGGTGGCGGCACCCCAGGACCGTCAGGGACATTTGCCGAAGAGTTCGACAGTCTGATTGAGTCTCTCGGTGACTACCTAAACGCCGCTGGTTCCGAGTTAAACTGGATGGCCGGCGCCATGCTGGACATACTTGGGGTACTTTTACTTTCGATCCTTGGTGGTCTCGCCGCTTTTATTTTAGTCGCGTCGCGCTTAATGATCGCGCTCCTCATTGGTATCGCACCTGTGATGATTTTTCTGACGCTTTTTGATGTCACAAAAGACTATTTCGCACGCTGGCTCTCCGCACTAATTTCTTTTGCCATTTATCCCATTATTGTGGCGGGCGTTTTTGCAACGATAACGGGAGTGTCTCGCGCGTTGCTGGGAGAACTTGGCGATCCAGAAGGCGCTACTAATATTGGCGCACTTATTCCCTTCTTCATGATGGTCTTGATGGCCAAAGGATTCATCATCGCCACCCCGTTCATTGTGAGAGCCGTTTCTGGCAACATCGTAATGCCTGCGCTCACAAGCGGTATGGGAGGCACATATGCGTTTGGCCGCGCTATGGCAGGTAGTCAGCAAGCCTATAACAGACGCAGCGTAGGAACCGCGACGGGTCCAGAAATGCTTGCGATACGCGGGAGATCAATGCTTGGTTTGAGTGATCCAAATACAAGGACCCAGCAACGGCCAGCAACTAGCCCTGTTACTACACCACCGCCGCAACCAACCGGAACTGGTCAACAAATGCAGCGGATTCAGGCGAGATCCGATAGGCTTCGTGGTAAGTAGAGTTCAGTACAAGTCGACAGTTTTGAATTTGACATTAGAATTCTCTTATCTCAGGTTCTGAGTTGTTTTCTGAGATATGAGGACAGTAACCCACGGTGTCCTGACCGAAATCACGGGGCAACGTCGCAACCGATTGTTTGTGTTTTACGAATATATCTAGTTGTTCAGAAGATAGCGATTTGCGTGGCTGAGGCTTCCTACTCAGCCGCCGTAACAGAAACGCCCGTCTGCCGATCTTCAGCAAACTCTGCTTCCAGCTCTGATAGTTGTTCGTCGGCAGCTTGGAGTATTTCTAGATCAGCCTTTGTAACTTTCTCAAGGTCCGGACTTACGAGCCTGTGCTGTACTGCGTCATCCAACTTGGCCTGCGTACCCTCCAGATCACGAGTGGCCTGATCAACTGCTTTCGCACTTTTCTTACGTTTGGATGTCCGCAACTTGGTCCTATGCGGTTTAGCCCGCAACTCCTCAATCGACATCGGTTCACCTACTTTTTGGAGTTCGCTTGCCGCGACAAAGGCGCTCCCTGCCCCGACATCCGTTGATCCAGACTCGGACTGGTCCATCTCACCTTGAACCGCATCAATTTCTGGCAGCGGCTGTTCGCTGACAACCTCAAGCGCCAATGGCGGGAACGGCAACTCTCCAGTCTGTGCTGCATGAATTTTCTTGAAGAACGGATCATCGAAATACTGAATGCGCTTGGCGCGGATCGGCATCTGCGCATCCACAACGATGATGATGTCATCCAAAGGCAATCGGCGCACCTCATCTTCTGGCAACAGCGAAGTTTCTTCTGTCCGCTCTGACATACTGCGCCCCTCAAATGGATTGCGGCCAATAGACCTCGAACGAGTGACCACACGCTTTGTGGTTTTGCCAACAGCCTTGCTCAACTCCTCGACAGTCTTTTCATCCGATGGTGTCAGGTAGAGCTTTACACCCGCGTTACCCTGCAACGCACGCCTCGTGTTCTCACCATAGATCTCATCAAGCGCCGGAATGGTTTGCGTGACGATAGCCAGATGTCCGTTGTAAGACCGCAAGGTCTCAATGCTATCAGTGACAATCGGCATTTTTCCAAGACGATTAAATTCATCCAACATGATCATCACCGGCCATGGCTCATCTGGTCCAGGCTCTTTGTCCTGCATGGACGATATCAAGTCCGAGAAAAACAACCGGATCAACGGTGCCAGTGGTTTCACCATGTTCGGCGACACGACAAGATAGACAGAAAACGGCTTTGAGCGGATCCTTCTGAAGTCAAAATCAGAAACGCGGGTTGCTTTGTCGATGGCCGGATTGCTCCACTGATCAAGGCCCGACGTCATCAACAAGGAAACATAGGATGTCAGCGTGTCATTATTCGTAGAGGCCATACGCTCGAGGATGAGCTTGGCCGCACGGTTCTGCACTTCGTCGCGCCGCTTCATGAATTCCTTTTGCTTGTGTCCACCACTAGCAGTGATCCGATAGATTTCACCCAACGTTGGCACACCCCGCTCAAACGCCAGAAGACCGGCCGCGACAAACAAATCTATCCCGCCTTTCAAGAGGCCCTGAACACGGTCGCTGTCCGCTTGTAAAAACAATGAGGCCAGTAACTGCAGTTCCATCTGTTGGCGATCAGGATCAGCCATCTCGGCGATACGCAGTAATGGGTTATACTGGTGGCTGCGACGGTCATGCCAATCTGTCGGCGCAAACCGGAACACGTCATCCCCCTGCCCTGCTCGATGACGCGCAGTTGCCTCAAAGTTCTCGCCCTTCACATCCAAGACCACCGCAGAGCCATGGAACGTCAAAAGGTTGGGGATCACAAAGCCAGTTGTCTTGCCGCGCCCCGTGGGTGCAACAATCAAAGCGTGAGGAAACACCTTGGAACAAATGAGCTGCCCGTTGGCCTTCGCCTTCCCTAGTTTGCCAATGACAAAACCAGTGCCAGGCTCACTGAAAAATCCGTTTCGCCGCATATGACCGGCTTTTTGCCACTGTGTTTGGCCAAACTTGGTGAGCGCGCTCCCGGACAGCACAGCGCTGAGTAAAAGCCCAGCCAAACCAAAGCCGCCCATGATCAGGTTGGCAATCCGAAAATCAGCCGGTCGCCCGTCTTGAAGGCCAAAGTAGTTCTGGGCAAGCCAAAAGAAGTCGATCTCCGTTTTGATCCCAAAGTCCCGAAACGTCAAAACCGCTGTGGCCACGACATATCCAATCGCCACTGCTAAGAATGTTAGCAGCACTATGCCAATGGCGATCTTACCCTTATCCATGGGTCTGACCTTTTTCGGTCGTTCCATGTGTATGTTTCAGACGCTGAGCGTCATATTCTTCTTCCGCAATCTCGGAGACAACTTCGCGGGTAGCTTCACTGCTGGCAGTAGCCTCGTCAGATTGCAGATACGCCTTGGCGGCATGGAGACGATCAAGTCGATCATCGAAGACCTCTGCAAGGGCGTCGCTGTCGCCAGACCGCAATGCTTCAACCTGATCATCATCCAAGATGCGCTCAATCTCGCGACGGAATGCAGAGCCACTGCCGTCCTCGACAAACGGTGTGTTGATCTTGTCGTTGCGTTCATGGGCGATAACGCGCCGCAGCTCGGTGCTGTCTGCATTGAGATTGTCCTGACGGACTAGGTCTGTCGCGTCTCGGCGATTTTCGTCACGCGCATTAAGTTCATGTGAAGCCGCATAGGTAGCAGCCAAGCCATCCGCCAAATGATCCGGCATGTCAGGATATCGTGCCTTGAAATCTGCGGCGACGGCTTCCTCTATATTGAGCCGCCCATCTAACCGCCCCATAATCGCTTGAACTTCACGGTCAATCTGGTCCGCCCGTCGCGCGTCGATGATCTCGGCAGCCCGTCCGTCGTCATCTTCACGGTAAACTTGCGACGGCGAGGCCAGCAGTTCCGGATGTTTTGCCATGAACTCTTCTTGCTCAGGCTGTTGAACATCACGGAAGTAGTCCTCTTCACTATCCACGTCAGATTCGACCACGCCATCTACGCGAAGCACACCAGCACGTTCCAAAACCTGTCCCAATTGAACATGTGCCTCATCCAATCGATCAACAGCAGCCTTCAGATCTGCGTTCCGCTCTAGATTGAGGCCCTCACTTTCGGCGATTTTAGTCAAGTCATCCGCCAACCAGCGCTGCTCGAGCCATGCGTTGCTTGCCCCCACCTCTATACGTGCAGTCACCGACGACGCTGAAATCCCCGTACCGCGCAATGCAGTTTCAATTTGAGCACGGGTTTCCGGCTCTGACATGGAAGCCACAGCGTCCCTGTTGATGTTGATTTCGGAATAGACTCCGGTCTCAGACGCTGCATCGTTTAGGGTGAAGGAGCGCACGCCAACCGGCTGCATGTGAGCCACGTTGCGGTAAATTGCATCAAGCTGCTTTTCGTACTTTGCTTTCAGAGTATCGGGCGCGTCACGCACGAAGTGTTCAACCCGCTCTGCACGCTCGGCAAACCGCCCTTTCAAATCATCAAAAGAGTCCTGCGTATCCATGTAAACCTCTCCATTCTGTTCAAGGTGACCGCCGTGCGCCAACATCTCAACAGCGCGGAACAAGGCCTTTGAAATATCGTGACGGTTCTCTGCTGAAGCCTCTGCCGCCAGGGATCGATAAGTTCGAGCAGTGTTGGCGATGTCCGCGAGGGCTCGGTCCAGATCTGATCCAACCCGTTCACGTGCAATCGGTGATCGACCCTCAGACTTAGCGGCATAAATATCTTTGGTCCGTGGGGCATAGGTTACATCGCCACGATCAATGCGCCGCGTGGCCTCAAGCCGGACACCTACTTTCTCCGCTTCCTCAACCATCGCGATGCGAAAATCGTCGTAATTGAAGTGATGATCTCGCCCAAGATAGAAGTATTCGCCTTCTTGAGAGCGACGGTTCAGCACAACATGGGCATGGGGATGTGCCCGGTCTTCATGCACCGCAATCAGATAGTCAAAGTTGCGCGCATCATTGGCAAAGAACTTTTCGCAAACCCCAGCCGCAACATCGCGAACGTCTTCGCCTTTGGTTCCAACCGGAAAAGACATCAGCATATGTGTAGTATGGCCCATCTTGGGCCGGAATCCTTCATCCCATCGCGCACTAAACCGATCGGTAATGCTCTTAATTTCGGCAGCATTGAGTTGGGTCTTGCCGTCCAAAACACCCCTGCTGTCGACGATGTGCGAAGATTTGGTGGTAAGATACTCCAGCTGGTTTGATAGCTGGGCTTTAGTGTGACACCCGCCCGATTTGATCGCCTTAAACACAGCGGCACGATGACCTTTGGCAGCACGAACCATTTGAGATCGCTTTGTACCCAATCCCTGCATTGATCCGCGCACCTTGCTCCACCCTTCGCGGAAGATCTCACCCGTGACAGCGGTAACCGCATTATTCCTCTGCATTGGCCAGCTCCTTCAGGGCGTCGGTTGCAATCAAGCGGACGCCATCCGTCCGGCGACGGGTCAACAGGTCGACTTGATCAGCAAAGTCGAGAACAAAGCCCGCAAGGCTGCGCATCTGGGCAAGACTTGCGCGACCGAAGATTGGGCGCATGCCCTTGTTGTTGGCCTCGTTCATCCGCTTCGCGATCTGGGTGACATTGTTGCCAACGCGATTGAGCGCAGCGCGAAACCCGCGCAGTTCATCCGCGAGAATTTCATCCGGTTGGAACACACCGTTTGCAGATTGGATCAAACGCCGAAGCGCATCTGAGCGGTACTTGATCCCATGGAGTGACAGGAGCGCATCAAAGTGGTGCAACTCGTCTGGCGTTAGGGTGACGCTCACCGTTTCGGTACGAATGCCGCTATCACGCTTGCGGTGTTTGTCGCGATGGACCGTGTATTGGACGGTTCGTACTGTCACATCGAAGCGCTTTGCCAACACCCCAGACGATACTCCTTCGAGAGTTTCGCGGACGATTTCCAATCGCTCCAGATCAGATAAGCGGCGTCGAGACGGCATGCGAACAAAGACTCCCTATTTCCTGCCAACTTCATACAGCCAGTTTAGTTATGACGAAATTATAATATTGCGCCATAACCTATACGATTGCTAAATCGGATAGCTGAGCTGTATTCCGCTACTTTCGCCGCCCCACAGGCGGCCCTTAGGATCGAGCCTAGGTACGAGTCAATTTCATTTCCCGGCGCGAGGTTCAAAATTAACGCCCCTGAGGCCATGCATACTCAGTTCGCAGTAAACACCCGCCGCTGTGGCGTTATGGCCCTTTAAATCGCAGCTCAGCGCCTCTGATCGGCAATATTGACCTCACCTCTCTGTGTCGGCCATGGAAACAGGCCCGATTCGCCTCTTTAGGGCACGCGACACGCGATACGCGACACAGGACCGCCGCGCCGCATTGAAACTCATGAAGTGGGCAGCACGCCGCTTCAGCCAACCGAGCAATAGGTCTTGTCGTCACGCGACACGCGACACGCTTCAAGCAACACGCGACAATTATCACGCGAAACGGATCACGGACACGCGATATTACACACGCAACACGCGCCACGTGTTTTGTAGCACGCGATAATTGACACGCAGCACGCTGTACGCGATAAGTTGCACGCAAAACAATAAACGCGACGCGCTGTTTCGGACACGCGATACGCGACACGCAATGAGGTAGAGCAATGCCAAACGACAAGATGAAGGTCATCACGGTCATGAGCCGCAAAGGCGGGGCCGGAAAAACCACCCTCCTCCAAGCGCTCTTAAGTGCGGCCATCAAAGACGGAAAACGGTGCCTCGCACTTGACGCCGATCCGCAACAAGCACTGACACGGTGGTTTGAACGGGCCGAAATAAACAATCCGCTTGTGCGATGCGCGCAACTCGAAGTGTCTTCTGATCTCGAAAAATGGACAGATGAGGCCTGGGAGAAAGGCGAGACAGATATTGTCTTTGTGGACACTCAAGGAGCGGCAGGTGCATGGGCTGACGATCTCGCCGCATTCAGTGATGTGCTCATCGTACCAATGAAGCTCGGCGATACTGATCTGACAATCACGACCGACACTTTCAATTGGTACTGCGGGCTCAGAGAACGGACAGATGATCCCGAAAACCTTCCATCTTTCAAAGTTGTGCTTGCGGATGTTCCGAATAAGCTCACGGCCTCTCAGAAATACATCGAAGAAGTCGCATTGACGCGTTTTCCAATCATGGAAGACTACTTCATGCACCGCAACCAGCACATCGACGCGGATCGTTCCGGATTCTTGCATGACTTGGCGGATTTCCGACGCGCCCACAAATATGGATTATTCCGCAGCCACGCAAAGCTCTTCGACGAAGCTGTCGAAGAAGCCACGGCCATCCTGACCGAAGCCATGGGAGAGACATAATGGCACGACGCAAAAAGCCACAAATCAAAGGCACCGATCCATCATATGATCACAGCTTTGAACGGTTCCGTCCCATCCCAAACGACATGCCCCCTGATGTCGTGGTCCCAGGTGTTGCAGCTGAGAAAACCATTGTCGAAACTCCAAAACCCCAGCCAAAACCAGCCGGTGTGACTGCAGAAAAAATCGCAACATCCGCACCGGAACCAAAAAAGATCACTCGAACCAGACCAAGCACAACAGAACGGCAAACCTCGCCGAAGCCAAAGACCCCAGCAGTTCAAAAACAAAAAACCGACGCTGATGCCTCACGGGGCTCTGATGACCCACAGGAGGCGGGCGAACGCCAGACCACACTCGATGCCGCCGTAAAGGTCACGCAGGCAAAACAAATGGCCATCTTGGAAGAGAAAGGCCTCAAGATGAAAGACATCGTCACCTTGGCGGGACGCCGCGCAACAGAACGGTTTGTCCTTTCGCCCGACTTTGTCCCAAAGCCAGAGGCCGAAAGGCTGCCGATGAAACAGGGCTATCACACCTCCAAACGATTGCCCGGCTCCATTTTGGACGCCATGCGCAAAGAGCAAGACCCCCTTGGCATCAGTTCGGATCCCGCAATGGTCAGAGGGCAATTCGAACTTCTGTTTTGGTCCTGCCTTGATGACGTGATCAAAGAACTCAAAGCCAAATACTAAGCGCGGGCGCGGAAGTCCGCGCCCGATAATTCTTAAGAGGGGGAAGGAGTTTCGACTTCCTTCCCCCTGAAACAAAATAGACAAGACCGTCTTGTCGGCTGCGCCACTCTTGTCGATTTGGTTTCACCCCCATCCTCTCAAGCTCCGCGCATACTCAGGGATAAGCCACAGCTTATCCTCCTTCGATTGAAAAAACGGGTAGGTAAAACACTGTTTTCAACGCAAATCGAGGATAACCTATGCCACGCAAACCACGACAAGAAGCGCATGCAATAGCGCGCATCTTGGACCGCAAAACCCGCGTGGTGGTCGGTTGGCTGTACCAATGGAACACGGGCGAGCGCACTCCAAAATGGAAAAAAGGAGTTCGAACGGATGTAATCTATGCAGGCCAACCACAGGAAACGCCTAAGCCATGAAAGCCCGTAGGGCATCCGCGCGAAGCGCCGGGCGGGGCAGGAGGGTGCGCACCGCGCGCCCTTTGCCGCGTCACCGCTATCCGCGACACGCGCCCCCGATCATACGAGGGCGCATGTATATCAATCCGCCTTACGGCTATGCGGCCTCATCATCGCACATTCTATCGGCCCCACCTGCATCCATAATGAAATCAACGGCCTTCTGCGCTTCGGACGCGGCTTTAAAGATCAAACCCTTGTCGTTTTTCAGCGCTTCGAGCCAATTTTCTATGTAGGCAGCGCTTTGATCAAACTCAGGTCCAATGCCAAGTTTCACACCAAGGATACATGCGCCAATCTCGGCCACCAATTCTTCGAACGCATAAGCACAGCGATCCGAGTATTTCTCGATCCGGTCCAAACGGTTGGGGGCACCAGTCCAATGCGTCAATTCATGCGCCAAAACCCCGTAATAGCGCGCCGCTTCAAAGAACGTTGCGATGGGCGGCATATGAACTTGATCCTTGGACGGTCGATAATAGGCGCGAGGCTCAGATGTGGTCACAATATCAGCTCCCGTTTTGGCGAAAAACGCCTCTAAATCTGGGTTGGCCCGCGTCCCAAGGTCACGCGCAGGTTCTGGCAAGATATAAAATGCATCTGGTAGCCCCTCGATTTGGTCGGCATTGAACACATTGTTACATTTAGCAAACGGGATACGCGTCTTGCCTTCAGCGTCTTTTGTCATGTCTTCTGTCTGTTGGTTATCTTTTTCAAACGTGCCGTAGAAGACAGAACGGGCACATTTCGACCCCTTTATGACGCTGCCGCCAAGATCAGTGGCTTGCTTGAACGTCATCCAGCGCTCCGATGTAAATCCGCTGATTTCTGCCGATGCCCAAAGCATCAGGATATTGACCCCACGATAGGGTTCGCCGTTGTGTCGCAATGGCAAGGCCCCAGCACCTCCACCTTCCGTCCAAGGCTTGCGCCAAGGCGGTGTGCCTGCTTCCATCTGTGCGATGATCATATCAGTGACGTGCTGGTGAATATCAATCTTTGGCATAACACTTGCTCCTGTGCGGTGAGGTCGGGGCGTTGCCCCTGTTCGGTGACTGGTTTTGAGCGCAGCCCTGAAAGGGCGTCCGTCTCTAAAACCTGTCCCGCTGGCGAAGTGCGGAGGGGGTGCAAAACCACCTGAAATCGACAAGGCTGGTGCGGCCCGCAGCGATGAGCGAGGACACGGCTTGTCTATTTTGGGTTGTCTTGCGGGGGAGGCAGAGCCTTCCCTAAACGTCCTGACGTGGCGTTCGCAGAGCGAACCCCAAAGGACAAAGAAGAGATCAAGACCACCTATTATCTGTTGTCCCAGTGATCGTTACTCGTAGGGCAGTTTGGCACATTCCTGGGCAAGCATGTGGCAAAAGCGTGTGCTGGTTCAGAGCGACAACAGGGAAGTCGGTGACGCAGTTATCAGCGTCATTACGTTTTGGCGTCAGCCTTAGCGCAACGCCAGCTTAACGCTAATGTGCGGTAACGCGCCCAACAAAGCGGGCTATGGATCAGGATTGTGTGTAGTTTATGTGCTTTAGAAACGCAGACCGTGTTCCAAATACGTCCCGCAAAACGATCGCCAAATTCTCATTGGTGGCTGTCAAATCGGCGTCACGAGGAGATTCAAATGCTTCCATCATTACGCGAATTTCATTGTCTTCAACGAAGTGGATTGCACGGCTTTGAAATGCCCCCAAATCTGAAAAATCTTCAGCACCAGTTGCATTGAGGGAGATCGAAACCGTTGTATCGACTAACGTCATCTGTTCCTCATTGAGATCATGCGCTTCGGCATACCAATCTGGAACATAAGGAAGCTCCAGCCCAATCTCATCAAGGTCCCATGTAGGATTGTCACCCTCAGGCTTTGGCATTCGGACAACGACATTTTTCCAAGACTTGAGTTCAGATCTTAGATAATCATATAGGCTCACATCGAACCGGATGATTTCGTCCTCGCGTTCAATGCACATGTCCATGACAAGACCACTTTCAAACCACGGTATGAGCCAGAGGTTTGTATCGCTAAGATCCTCGTCCGGCTCGCATGGCGTTATGTAGCAAAATCTATCTTGGCCCGCAGCGTAGCACTTCGCAGCAATGCCGCCAAAAAAGGTTTCAAAAAAGCCCTTCGACTGGGGCATGAAACCGTGCATCATTTGGCGTATGGAAGGCAGGCTGATATATTGACCAGCCATGTGTTCACAGGTCTCATTGTCTGCAGCTTGGTCGCAGTATTTGTCGGCAATAAAGTCCATAAGATGGGACAAAGCATCCAGCTTAACGTAGCTTTCAAGCAAAAGATCGTCGGGCATTTCCATCTTACCACTTATCCATTTTTTGATGGTAACAAGTCTAACACCATAGAAGGCGGCGGCTTCCTTCTGGGAAAAACCGAACCGAGCGATAACGGTAGAAGCTGGCGTAGGCAGTTTAAAGGGATACCCTTCAGGCATATCATCAGGCACGGGGAACCTCTGTTTGAGCAAAGTTCTGGATTTCGAACCAATGACGGTCGTTAAAACCACCGAAATTTAGGCAATGGGCAACAGGCTTTTCGTAGACCGCAAGACGGACGCTATACATCCGCACCAAAGGACCTATCGAGCTTTTGAAAGCGAACAGCCCTCGTTCGGTTCAGTTCTGCCGAGACGTCTGCTCTTCCAATCTGAAAAACCTATGCTGCACTGCGTTCCATCGACTTCTTGACGGATAGCGAGATATTGTCGAAGTCCTCAGCGGCCATCGTGATCCCATACTCGGTGCCGCCATCCTGTTTTTCCCACTGAGATTGGCGGATGGTGCCGCGCACATGCACAACATCACCGGGATGGACGTTTTCCTTCGCCCACTTGATGACGTTGTCGTTGAAGATCGTCACCTCGTTCCAATAAGGATTTGATTGAAAATCACCGCGATCATCTTTTCGGCCATACTCAGAGGCGACACTGATCCGCAGGGTTTTGCCAACTTCTTTGGTCTTGCCCACACGTCCGATCAGTTGGAATTCTGCAAAGGTTCTCATGTTTCAGTCTCCTAGCTAGAAGGAATGACGCCCAATGCGTTCGCATCAGGGTGCGTTATGCAATATTATAATATTGATATCATAATTACTGTCAAGGCATGTGCGAGTTCTCTATCAACGCGCCATGAAATTGCCCGCAAGGCGGGTACCTGCCTGTTTGCTTTGACAACGCGTGGCCCACCTTTGGGCCGGCGCTGCTCACGTGAGATACAGCCAACCTTGAAGAGAAGAGGGGCGGCATGTCTGCCGCCCCGAGGTTTGTGTCTGTTATTCGGTGACGTTGCCGTCGTCGCCATCGGGTTTGGGTGGGAAGGCCACCAACTCGGTGACTGCAACGGGGAAGTCGAGCTTGATGGAGAGAAAGGGTTCTCCGCTGCCGTTGCGGGTGTTCTCGAAGACGGCGCCAACACGACGGAAGCTGGTTTGATCTTTGCCATCTTTTTGATAGGTGACTGGAACGGTGAGGGTGTAGATTTTGTTAGACATTTTCGATCTCCTTGTTTCGATGTGGGTGTCCCAGCGGATCGATTAAGGACGTCGCGCAAGTGGAAATGCGGAGGGTCCGCGCCAACGGGGTAGAAACCGTATTTCTGCTTGCCGGAGCGCAGCGCAGGGCACGCGGTGGCCGAGATCCGCAACCCATTCATCGCAAAAGAAACAAGGTAGATCGAACAGGCCCGATCAAAACCCCACGCGCGCGCCGTCACGCCAGATCAAAATTGGCGACGGACATGCCAGTGCTGTGTTGGCATTGCTCAAGGGCATCTCGCAAGACACGCACAACCCATACCTTCAAGCAACGCCTGACCATGTGGGTTGCGTGCAGGCCCGCTCTCACAAACATGAAACACGAAGTCCCGTCATTCACAGACCTATACCTCGACGGCAAGTTGATGACCCATGGTTTGAAACGGTTGGCTATGCTTTCACCAGCTGCATCACGCGGTAGCCTTGCCCAAAGGATCGTGACCCGCATGGGCGAAGACCGCCTGCGGGCTTCGGGCGCAGCCGAGAGCCTGGTCAGCCCAATGTGGCTGATGGGCCTATAAACAACGCAACCTACAGAACTAAATCGTCCCCGTAGAGATCGAGCACCCAATCAGGAAGCTGCGGCAAGGCAAAGGTGAGGGTTCCGTTTGTGAATGACAACGCCCTCACTGGGGGCTGATTTAACTGGGAATTGTCAAAAACATGACCGATATCACTGTTCAGAACGGCTTGGCGGATCAGGGGACCGGACCGGTCATATCGGTTTCTGATTTTCTCTTCAGGTACGGGATGACCACCCTCAATGACCCGTTCACCGACGCGAGCGACGGATAGGTCCGGATGGTTTACAGAGATATGAAACGTCATAACGCGATACCCAAGGGCTTTAGCTTGGGTAATCAGATCAAGTTTCGAGGGATGGGAGAACACGGTTTCCGTGGCAAAGCTCTTACGATCCGCCATCAAGGTCGCGCGGCGGTCAGAAGCGATCTGTGCCGCCTCATACGCAGCGTTCACATTGCCGTCCTTAAGTTCATCGCGCTGGATGATGTCGGCATTGATGAACGGCACCGCGAATTTCGGCGCGATCCGCGTCTCATAAAGCGTTGATTTGCCTGATCCGTTTGGACCTGCCAGCATCACGAGTGTTGGACGCGGGGCAGGGGCCACGCTCAGGCTGCGGCCTCAGGATAGACTAATTCGCCTTTGTCATTCAGCCCCACACCACGCCCGAGTTGGCGACGCTGCGCAAAGAACGCTTCTTCTTGATCAGACGGCACGGTCATATCTTCCCCAAACTGCGCGAACCAGACTTCTTGCTCTTCAGCGCTCAGCTCATCGGGAGACAACTCCCCTGCAAGAGCGGCATTGATGTGCTGATAGTCAAACGCGCTCGATTGCTCGATGGCACGACCGATGTTGATCCAATGGGTGATTTGCCCCGCAACAGACCGGCTTTGCAAACCAGACTCGCGACGGACAACTGACATGACGTCATCAGAAAGCTTGATAGATTGGGCCATAACACCTCCATCCGTGGAAAAGGTAGCAAAATGCCACCTACGCCTCATATATGGCGATAAATCTATAAATGTCCAGTTAATTGACTGTTCCAGCCTCCATCTGCACCAGTGTGCGATTGCACTTCGGCGCGAACAGCGCCGGGCCTGATAGGGGAGGGGAGAACTTTCCCCGCCCCATCAGGTCAACAAAAAAAGGCCCCGCGTGAGCGGAGCCAGTTGATCCTCACCACAGGGATAAAAGGCAGGGCACTCAATGCGCCCTGCCACAATGTCTAGGCCATGCCTTCGGGCACCCATGCCGCAATCCGCGCGATCTGCGTTTCTGTCAGCCCATGCGCCTCTTGTGCCTCCCCACCCCCAAAGAGAGCGGCCATCTTATCGGCCTTCTCGGGTTTTTTGAGTTTGGCGAATGTCGTGACGGTCGGATGGTCCTCATTGAGGTCCAACAAATCGCGCCATTGCTGGATCAAGTAAGGGCCGCCAACACGGTCAAAGAAGTTCTCAGCGTTTGGGGTAAAGTTGTCACGGATATTGGTTTCAACTGCTTTGTCGATCACCTCTGCCAGATCGACTTCAACCGTGAGCAAGGATGCCAGATGGCGGATGATTTCCTCCATGATGAACCCAGGCCCTTTGGCTTTGTAGGCGCGAAACACGCGCGCCATGTCGCTGCCGTACTTGGCGCTCGGTGTTGGTTTGGTCAGTCGCTCGTCTAAAGTGTAGCCCTACATTTCAGTACTGGGGACGTTTGGCACGTCATCCTTGCGCAAGCCAAAGGCAGATGTGTAACCAGACTTGCCTGACAATTGGAACGCAAAGAGTGCCAACAAGAGGTCAGGATCGCGTAGGGCAGCGTCTTGGCGTGCTCCCGTCGCGATGCGCCCCAAATCCATCGCCAGTTTTTGCGAGATTGGCGACTTGGTGGCTGTGCTGCCCACGTGGTTGGATTTTTCCAGAACACCCGCGTCAATCGCTGCCTTTTTGTCTGTGCCCTTCACAAGACCAGCCTCAACCTGCACCACGCCGTGCGTATCGATGTAGACCAATACACCTGCATGGGCTTTTTGATCATCGGAAAACGACCCATCAAGTATCACTTGCAAGGCGGCAAGCTGGGCGTAACCTTCGTCATTCAACACCTCTTGTTCGGCTTGCTCTGACAGCGCGTCATAGTCTTCGCTCTGATCGTCAGACAAGGTGCCGCCTTCGGCATAGATCCGTGACAGCTTCATCTCCTCGATCTGATACCAGCCGATGTAGCTGTCCACGATCGCTTCGGCCCATTTCCAGCCTTTGGCTTGCAAGGTTGCGGCGGCTTCTTCCAGCTTCTTGCCAAACAAGTCATCCAGAATGGCAGGATCATCGATCAAAACTTCCTCTGCAAACAGATCACTGCCTGTGCGGCCCCCTGCGGCTTTGTAGGCATCAAGACCCACAAACACAGCGCGGCGGTCACTGTCTTTCACAGCATCGGGTTTGAGCATCTTCTTGATGCGGTGATCGCTCTCACCTTGACCGCGCACGTTTTCCAAGATTTCCAAGGTCAGCTTTTCATCATCACTGATGGTGAAGGCGGCGGCATTCGACAGGCTAATCTCGCCAGAACGCAAGGCATCGATCACAGGATCAGGCAGGTTGGCCAAGGCAAGGCCGCGATAGACATGCGCCTCTGTCGCGCCATAGGCCATTGCGATATCTGCTACGGTGGCCCCGCGTTTTTCCATCGCGCCAAAGTCGCGGATTTCATCGGCGGGGTGCAGGGCTTCGCGTTGTGCGTTTTCGCTGGTCGCCCAGAATTGCGCGGTTTCCAGATCAGGGGCCATTTTGACGCTGACCGTCTGAAAGCGCGGATCGTCCTGCAACAGGCCGAGTGCGCGGTAGCGGCGTCCGCCAACAACCACACCGATACCTTCCTCCTCGGCAAAACCTGCGATGTTCTGGATCAGGCCATAGGCGCTGATGTTCTCAGCTAAGGTCAAAATACTGGCCTCGCTGACGACACTGCGCGGATTCAGATGGGAGAGATGCAGGTCCGCAAACGGAACGTCTTGGACATGTGCTGTAATTTGAGATTGATCATTCATTGGGTCATTCCTTTTGTTAAGTGGTGAGATGGAAAGGGAGGCCGCACCCAGCGAACTGGGTGAAGCGAAGGTTGGTTCTTAATATTCGGAGGCGTGGAGGACGGTCAGAACGCGCCGCGTGGCATCCACATTGGCGGGATCATCACTGCCTATGTTGTAGGCCAAGTCGTAGAGATCAATTTTCCAGAAGATGCTGTACGTCTCGCCAGCGGCTTCATCTTGAAACTGATGCCCAAAGAAGAACCCACCTGTCGATTTTGGCAGGGCTTTATGTCGGACAAGTGTCTCCAAGGCTGCGATGTCTGCGGCCTCTAACACCAGTTCTGCGCAATTCAGCTTCTCGGCGGGTTCGCCTGTTTTGGCCGTAAAGAGTGTCTCTGCCCAAGCTTGAAGCTTTGAATGTTTGCGCCATACGAAATCGTAGGCGCGCTCATCATGCGCGCCATCGTCGTGTTTGATATAGGCGTATTGGTCGAGGCCCATGTGCTTACTCCTTTGTGGTGTGGACGGGGTCGTTGCCCCTTGATTGTCTGGTTTTGAGAAAAGCCCCTTGAGGGCGTCGCTCTAAAACCTGACCCACTGGCGAAGTGCCGGAGTGAGCAAACGCCACTTAAATCGACAGGGAGTGGTGCGGCCCGCAGGCGCCAGACGAGGACACGGCCTGACTATTTTGGTTGCGTGCGCGAGAACCCAGCGGGTTCTAAAGCAATGTTCCGCTGCGGCGTACCGCGCTTGCGCGAACCCCAAGGAACCATGAAACCGGATCAAGTGAGATCCGATGGACCAGATTGATCGTGACCCGGAGGGCAGATCCAGCCATCGCGGATGTGACATGAGCAAAAGAAAGAGAGAGGTTCTGGAAGAAACGCGGCTCTGATTATTTGATCAGTTGCAGCTCTGATGGAAGGTTCTGGATTGGGAAGCGTTTCGCGGCCCAATCTAGAGCAACGGTGGCCCGTCAGGTGGACGGGGCAGGGCCCACACCTTGAGTTAAGAATACCCCCGATGTATCTCAGCACTTTTGGACTAAAACCACTGCTTTTGGGATATCGGGAACATCTGTCTGAAACGCCGGCTTTTTACTTATTCTAAGCATTCCGACGTGTCTACACGCGCTGGTACTTGATATCTGGCGTTCTGGTTTGGTTATTTCTGTTAGAAATATAGTTATGTTAGTTTAAGAGTTACGCTAAGCAGTTCTCACAAGTAAATCAGTGTCTTAAGTGAAGTTTTTGTTCCTGATGTACCGAACATCCGTTCTCGATGTACCGAACTTGTGTTCCTGATGTACCGAGTCGCTTGTTCCTGATGTACCGAGGAAATGTTCCTGATGTACCGAACTAATACAGTGGGTTGGCTTCCACATAGGTTTTTGCGAAGGCTGTGAAGGCTGAATTGGCATTTTTGACAAGCTGATCTTTCGAGACAGCCCATTCTTTCCAAGTTTCAAGGATATATCCAACGTCATACTCGGGATGTTTGTGCTTCACTTTGACCATTGTCGCGTGAGAAACGTTCAAATCCATATGATTCGGTACAACGGGAACATCTACGACATCAAATTTGGGCCGAAATCTTACAAGCGCCTGTTTTCCCTTGGTTTTAAAAGGCGTAGACACTTGAGAAGGTTCAACGATCTCCATGTGATAGTCAGGGATCGTGTCCAGTTCCGAGATTTCGTTGATGCGAAACTTGAATTTGCGCTCGGTATCGATGGAGCCGCATTTCTCAGCCAGACGTTTGACGCCAATATACCATTCTGGCTGGCGTCCGACGTGTTTGCGGGCAAGTTCATAAAGGCGGCGCTCAAGGCCCTTCGAGAGGCGGAAATAGGCCCTATTGATCGTCAGAACACGCCGATCTTTGACGATGGCGTTAAACATCCAGCGGTTCATGGTGACTTCGACTGCACCCATGACGCGCTCACCGTTTCGATTCGTGCGCTCGACGACACGCCAGTCTTCAATCCAGCCAAAGCCACGACGCTCGCGCTCACCGCCGGCTTGAACGTTTGTAAGGATGTTTGTAGAACGCAGGCGCAAGAGAGCGTCCAAGAACAACTCGTAGGCGCGTTTACCCGTCCCACGGCCAGTGATCTTGAGAAAGTCATGGGCAGAAAACTGGATTGTACGATCGGCTTCTGTTCCGTGTTCAATCCGCTCATTTACCAATGATGTCAGATAGATAAGGATATCCTTATCCCAAATTGTGGCGATGCCTTTGGGTCCAGGCTGGATCTCAATCCGCACAGTCCCGTCATCAAAGATGAACGGGGTGGTCCGCGGTCGCTTTTGCAGCGAGAAGAACGGAAACTCCATCAGAGCACGCTCATCTTTGATAGGCGCGTCAGCGAGCTGGTCCAAGAAGAAATCTACCTGTTTATCTGACAAAACTGTTCCCGATGTACCGAATCTAAGTTGTTCCCGTTATACCGAGGTTTGTGTTCCCGATATACCGAAAAAAACCCGAGCGAGTTCAGGCGACGTTTTGTGTGTGATTCCTGAAGTCGATATCAGGTTATTCATGCAATATTATAATATTGTAAAGCTGATGCAAGACCTTCTGTCAGCTGCCCTCTTGTTTCGGCGGTATTCCGCATTCAGTTGACTAAGAAGGGTTCCGATAGTCATGAAGGCGCTTGCTCACTCCCGTAGGGACGCGACGCCTGCCTATGAGAAAACCTCGCATATTCGCTTCATTACGTTTTTGTACATGCTTGCGACAATGTGCGCTTTGCCAAGCGTGTCACAGAGTCATGCATAAATCACATTTTGATACGCTCCGCTTTTCCACATTGGAACCCGCTCCCCTGTGTTCCATTCGTACAGCCATCCAACAACCTCACCCGTTTCTCGAGCTAGGATCTGTTTGACGACCCAAGCCTCCATTCTCGCACCTATGGCGATCTGCAAGTTCTGCTCCACAAATGTCTCCCTATTCCTTGTTGGTCGGAAAAAGTTCGCCCAAAGAAAAGCAAATTTCCCTTTCAGGTTGAAACTTTCCTATGAAGAAATGCACGATACGAAGTGAAGCCATTCGAAGCGAAACGAAACAAGGGCTCGTACCGGCATGGAAAAGAACGGAAATTTTTTTGTCACTCCTTCAAGTGACGGTGGCAATTTCAAGGAATTGTTTAAGCGGCTTGTTGCGGTGGGTGCGGGTAGGCCGGTAGACAACGATGGCTGCCCGTCAGGCTCCTGGACGCCTGATCAACTCGCCGAAGCGATCACAAATATCGACCCTGATGGGACAGGGGTAGATTTGCGGACCGTACAGCTTTGGTTTCAAGACAACGATAGGGGCGTTAGTAATGAAAATATCAGGTGGTTGGCGAGAATTTTTGGGTGTGATGATCCAGTTACGATCAGCGAATGGCAGATAATACTAAGTAAGGCGCAAGCACGCCTGAAGGTAAACAGGCGGGAACGTAAGCGAGCGGAGAACGATAAATCGACCCCGTCTGTTGTTGCCGAGCACTTGGGGAACGCGAAGCCTATTCACGAGGGCCTAGCCAAAAAATGTGAGTGGTTACTTACCGGCGAAGCATCCATGAATTTGCTTGTCTCATACTGGCTTGTTTTCGGCGCATTAGGATTGATGAACTATGCTCTGGGCACACTCAGCGTCACCTACAGCCCCGAAGACGGATTGGACAAACAGGTGGGATTCATCTGGGCACCGACGCTGACGGTGCTGCCCTTAGTTGTGCTTCCGCTTTACATACTGTCTATCAACGAGCTGATATCATGTTGGAAAAACGGTGCACGATCTCAATGCGCGTTGAGTGACGACAAAGCCGACTTCTTAACAGGTGCGGATGGGTGGATGTTGAAGGTAAATTCCTTCACCTTCTCGTTTTGGGCGATAGCGCTATTTAGCCTATTCTTTGTTTTTGGGTTCCAATGGGCAGGTATATATTTACCCGCCTATATGTCGGGCGATCCCGGCGGTGTCCAAATAGACCGATATCTTGTCGCACTGTCACGTCCCGAGGTGATATCAATTCGACAGGCTATGGTACTGTCAGCAGTCGGCTACCTGTATACCGCTTCGTACATAGCCATCTTTTTGTTGGGTTTACTTTTTCTGGTCATTATCGCCCTCGACTACCGTGAAACTTGCAATAATTCG
Organism: Sulfitobacter sp.; assembly: GCF_036960155.1. Classification (GTDB taxonomy): domain Bacteria; phylum Pseudomonadota; class Alphaproteobacteria; order Rhodobacterales; family Rhodobacteraceae; genus Sulfitobacter. Next base: position 65,089 of record NZ_JBALWB010000015.1, read on the forward strand.
ATCCAACAAAATCTTGTGACGACAACTGTGACAATCCGAGAAGCAGGGATCAGAGTTATCTGGGGGAGCTTTAGGGTAGCTGCCCTTGGTTTGTGGATCGCAACGCTTATCAAACTCCAAATCGTTTACTTGTCGTCGAATGCAAAAGATTTCGTGAGCTGGTTAAGCTGGGATGCGCAGGCTGCTTTGGGCTTTAGAACTACCGAAAACAGTTGGTTGGACAACAGTTCTGTAAGCCATTTCACGACCCTTCTGATGGGGGCTGTTACAGTTGCCACCTTTGGTTTTTGCGTTGCGAAAGTTCACGAGGTCTTCGCGGGATCGCCTTTAGGCGATGACCAAGACCGCGCCAGATCAGATAGAAAGCTAATTATGGGGATGGGTGCAGTGATTATCGTGCTGTCTGCGAATTTGCTTTTAATAGGTCGATTTGAAGGCTTCTCACTTCTTGTAGCTCTAAGTGGCATTGCCACGTTCTACGTGGTTCGCGGGCCAAGTCTTAATCAAGCATAGGTGGATACATGGAACAGGCGAAATTCTATTCAGAAATTGCGGACGGGCCCTCTCAGGGCGCGGCATATTGGGTTCAAACGGATGATAATGTGCGCGTACGTGTCGGCACCTATGGATCTAGCAAAAACCGCAAAGGGACTATTCTGCTTTTCCTCGGGCGCTTTGGGTACATCGAAAGATACGGGCGGGTTGCCAAGGATTTCGACAAAAACGGATTTTCGACTGTAGTTATTGATTGGCGGAGCCAAGGTCTCTCCGACCGGATGGCTGATGACCCACACACAGGCCACATCCATCGCTTTTCAGATTACCAGAAAGATGTCGCGGCAATGGTCAAAGCAGCTGAGGAACTTGATCTGCCGAAGCCGTGGTACTTGGTCGGGGTTTCGATGGGAGCCTGTATCGGCCTACGTGCAATGCTGGAAGGATTACCTGTTGCGGCAACTGCCCTTATCTCCCCTATGTTCGGCATAAAAATGTCACCGTTACAGCGAATTGCGGCTTGGCCCCTCTCATGGGCGGCGCAGAAGATTGGCAAAGGCCACATCTATGTTCCCGGTGAGAGTGGCGAGATCTATATGCTAACGACGCCTTTCGAAAAAAATAATCTGACCCGCAACTCAGATATGTATGAATACTGGGTAGATCAGGCTCGAACCGTTCCTGATCTACAGATCGGTGGGCCGAGCATGGCGTGGCTTTATCAAGGCCTCTCTGAATGCCGAAGCCTGTCAAAAATGCACTCACCTGATATCCCCTGCATCACGTTTTGCGGTGAATTGGACGAACTGGTCGACAATCGCGCGATAAAAGATCGTATGGAAAGATGGCCAAATGGGACGTTCGAAGTGATCAAAAATGCGAAACACGATGTGTTGACGGAAATCCCTGAAATCGGTGGGGAGGTGATGAACCAGATAGTCGAGTTTTTCAGCGGCACTGAACAAGTGGGAAATACCTAAATCAGGCCAACCATCTGGCTAATTGACAGCTTAGAACGGGCCCCTCTGGATTGCATCAAGCCGATAATGTCGCATATGTTAACTTTTGAATTCGGATGTTTCTGATTACATTCAAGAGTAGGGACTAACCCGACCATGCGATCAGAACGGCCGTTTGTGTTGATTGCAGCAAATGCTGAGTTGGTGCCCACAGCAGAAGTATGGAAATCCCGCTGGGCGCGCTCGCAGCACGAAAACCTGCCGCGTCGCCGCAAATCGGTTGCTTTATCGGAAAGGTCAATGCGGTCATTCCTCAAAACCAGCAATGGAAAGCCAATCATGGAAAAAGGGGTCAACATGTTCGGGAGGAGGTGAACATGTTGACCCAAGTCTTAACGGGTTCCGGGAGGAAGGACCGTTAATAGGTGGCCTCGGGAAAACTCTGGGAGGAGCGAGTCCCAAGACCTCCCAACGCCAAGCCTTCAGAGCAGGCGATCAGCGTCAGGAATTTCAAAATGCGGCTGGGTTCAGCGTTTATTACAGACCGTCGTATTCGTAGCCGATGAGATATTCCGCATGACGCTTGATCCCACTTCGTTTGACCCCAACTTGAGCAAGTTGTTCGTCGGACAAATTCCCCAAGACAGCTTCCATTCTGCCAATCTTCAAACTGGTGTGAAAACTTGAAAAACGTGCCCGGATTTTTGATACGCCGTTTCTAATGGATGACGCGGCCTGTCTTGCCAGATGCCGAAACTGTGGCCCGGCGCTCACCGTATTGATGGTGCTGAGGTTACTTTTCATCAGCATGCTCCATGTATGATTCCTCAATCGCCAAGCGGCGAATATGTGCGCGGGGTATCCCGAGATCCGCAAGTTCGCGGTCTGAAAGGGCGCAGAGTTCGGAAAGTGTCGAGACATACCGGCGTCTGCGCGCGCGTGCGGCTTTTGCTGCCAACAGTAGAGCGCCAAGGCGATTGCGCAGATCGTCAAGAATGGTCCTCGGCGGAACATTCGTACGGGAAGTTACTATCGACATCTTGCATCTCCGTTTTTGGATTGCTGCGACGCAGTATATATGCTGCACTGCAGCAGATACCGCTAACAACCCGCATCTCCAACCCGTTCAATGCGCACAGGGGACTTGCCAAAAAGGAAAGGATGTCACCGATGATGGACGTATCCTCGCAGATGCTCGTCTATGTAAAGGTAGTTGAAATGGGCAGTATCTCTGCGGCGTCCAGATCAAGTGGGCAGACGCCTTCGGCCGTCAGCAAGCAGATCCGACATCTGGAAGATCACGTAGGGCACAGGCTGTTGCACCGCACAAAGGCCGGTGTTGCCATGACGGACGAAGGCCGCGAATATTATGAAAAGTGTCGGGCTGTGGCAGACAAATTTCTGGAGGCCGAAGCACATATTTCCAGTTTCAACGGCAACCCAAAGGGCGTGCTGAGCGTCGCTTCAAGCGTCGCATTTGGTAAGTATCAACTGATCAACGCTCTGCCTGAGTTTCTGAAACTCTATCCTGAAATCACCATCTCATTGGAGTTAACCGATCGTCAGGTCGATCTAGAAGATGAGAGCTTTGACGTAGCAATCAACTTTTCCGAACAGTTGATAAACCCAAACGCCATTGCCCGAAAGATCATGAAAAACGAACGTATCCTCTGCGCGTCTCCCGCATTTCTCGAGGCATATGGCACGCCAAAGACTTTCAGCGATTTGGCGAATTTCAATTGCCTGCGGACGTCCAACTTTGTTGGCAGAAACGCCTGGGAGGCAGAATTGGATGGTATTGAGTACAAAGTTATTGCCACCGGAAATTTTGTAGGCAATAGCGCAGACGCCGTTTTCAAAGCCGCCCTGTCCGGTTTGGGCATCGCAAGATTATCATCCTACGTTGTCGCCGATAAGATCGCATCGGGCGACCTGACGAGGTTGTTCCCAGCATATGCTCAGAAACATGCGGATGTGGCTGTAATATTCGCAAGCAAACGAAATCTCGCTCCAAAGATACGAGTGTTTTTAGACTTCTTAGCCGAGCGATTTCAAAGGTCATAACATTACCGCTTGGCAGGAAATTTTACCTGAAATTTTTTGGAATCGGCACATATTTTAAGTACGCCTGTCTTAGCTTAGATCACAGCAAATTGTACAAGTCGTCCTCAGGTCGAATCCGGCAGATGCAGCATGTTGTTCAAACGGTGGTTTTATAGCACCTCGATCTATTTGACCGTTTTACGTAGAGCTATAGTCAAGCAATCCACAAACGCTTCTGCGCGGCGGGTAGGACGCCTGCCGGGAGGAAAAACTGCGTAGAGGTTTAGACCAAGAAATGAATGATCACTCAGCACCTCGACAAGCTCACCGGTTTGCAAATAGGTCTCGGACACAAATTCCGGCTCCACCATAAATCCTAAGCCAGCGACCGCCATCTGTGCCAAAAAATCTCCATTGCTTGCGCGCACACGTTGTGGCGGGCTGATAGTGCCGTTGGCACCGTCTGGTCTATGAAATGCAAGCGTGTGCCTTGAGCTCAAATTTTCGTATCTGAGAAAAGGGAGGTGCTGGAGGTCTTCTGGTGTTTCAGGTTTGCCATGCGTCTGCCAAAAATCTGGGCTTGCCACAGCGCAATGCCGCACGGATGTGATCTTGCGCGCCACCAACGACGAATCTGGCAGATCACCAATTCTGATCGCGAGATCAAAGCCGTCTTGCACGAGATCGACGGTGCGATCAGAAAAGTCAGCACTCAATGTAACGTCAGGGTTGTCTATTAGGAACTGGGCAAAGACCGGCTGCATTTTGGATAAACCGTAAGATACAGGTGCTGCGACACGGAGAGGACCGGAAAGTTGTTCAACGTCATCGCGGACAGTGCGCTCCGCATCATCCAGTGCTTCCAAGGCGATCTCCGCCCGGCCAAGAAATGATTGCCCCTCCTCTGTTAGGCTAAACTGGCGGGTTGTCCGCAAGATCAATTGTGCGCCAAGCCGCACTTCCAAATCCGACAACCGACGACTTGCAGCAGATTTTGCAATGCCAAGCTGTTCCGCGGCGCGGCTTATTGATCCGGTCCGCGCGATCACGATAAAAGTTTCGATTTCAGCAAGGCGTGACATTGTTCTCCTAAACGCAAATATGATTTGCTAAATATCCATCTAGTTCAGAAATTTGCAACAGTTATATCGATTGTGAACCGGCACCAAAGCAATCGCTTACTAAGCCGCATAAGCAAAAGAAGAGATCTAACATGACACATACAGTTCTGAATATCCAAGCAAGCGCGCGCCACGATGGGTCTGTCACAAGGCAGTTGTCCGAAAAGGTACTGGCTTCAATCGGTGCTGATACAACGATCACGCGTGATCTGAGCGAAGGACTGCCTTTGCTTAATGCCGCGTGGATTGATGCAAACTTTACACCAAGTGATGACCGGACTGATGCGCATCGCGAAACCCTCGCACTGTCAGATGGCCTAGTTGATGAGATCAGCCGGGCAGATACGCTTGTGATCGGTTCGCCCGTCTACAACTTCTCTGTGGCTGCCGTTTTGAAAGCTTGGATCGACCAAATCTGCCGTATCGGGGTTACGTTCAAATACACGCCGGATGGCCCTGTCGGGCTGCTAACAGGCAAGCGTGCCATCATCGTGGTTGCGTCCGGCGGCACGCCGGTTGGAAGCGATATCGACTATGCCACGGACTTTCTGAGACACATCATGGGGTTCATCGGGATCACTGATGTCTCCATCATCGCAGCTGACGCCTTGGGCAATGATGCTGAGGCTAAAATCGCTGCCGTGCAGAACGAAATCGAAAATCTAACCTTTGAGGAAGCTGATCAATGAACGTTGCAAGCAACATCACAAGCCAAGATTCCCTGCGTTTCACACGGCGTCCGGCGGACGAACGAGGCGAAGCGGATTTCGGGTGGTTAAAATCATCCCATAGTTTCAGCTTTGGCCAGTACTATGATCCAAAACATCTCGGCTTTGGAAACCTCATCGTCATCAACGATGACCTTGTCGATGGCGGCAAAGGCTTTGGCGCACATCCACACAAAAACGCTGAGATATTCTCATATGTTTTGGGCGGTGCGCTGGAGCACAAAGATAGTATGGGCAACGGATCGGTCGTGGCCGAGGGCGGTGTACAGTACATGAGTGCCGGATCTGGTGTCACGCATTCGGAGTTCAATCCATCGCAGACAGACGAGATGCGCTTCTTGCAAGTCTGGCTGCAGCCTGAGGTCGAGAATATCAAACCTGCCTATGACACAATTGACCTCACGCCAGCCGATAAAGACGGTAAGTTGAAGCTGTTCTTGTCACGTGATGGCCGTGACGGCTCCATGACGACGCAGGCTGATGCGAGTGTCTATGCCGCCACGTTGATCGAAAGCCAAGTCATCACGCATGACCTTCCTGCAGGGCGTAAAGGTTGGGTGCAAGTGGCCGATGGAACTGTACGCGTAAACGAGGTTGAATTGAACAAAGGTGACGGGTTGGCAATTGAAGGATCAGGCACTTTGATTTTTGATCAAGGGCAAGATGCCGAAATCCTATTCTTCGACCTAGCGCCTTAAGTCATACCTAAAGCTGGCGGCACTACATGCCGCCAGTGCCACCCATAGAAAGGAAGTTTGCTTTGTCCGCCTTCGCGGGCAAAGTGGTTCTGGTTACTGATGTTTACCCTTAACCGGCTAAATCAAGGCTTCAGCCACGCGGTTAGATAAGGCATCAGCCGTGTTTGCATCGTTTGCGTGTTGTGGAGAGCGCAAAAATTCGTAGCCATAGCCTGTGTCAAAAAGGCCTGAACACCTTCAGCTTGAAGGGCGGGGGTGATGTCCTGACGAAACGGGGCCTTGGCCAACCAACGTTCGAGAATCTCTATCTGACGGCCAAAAGTCAAAGCAATATGACCAATTTCTTCCACCGCAGCTGCGCCAGAATAACGCAAGATCAGGTCGAAAACATACCGTTCACTTGTCATGAAATCGCTGAGCGGCATGAGCGCCTCTACCAATTCCTCAACAGTGTTAGGCACGGCAAGGGCTTCCAACCCGTCGAGGTGTTGATCGATCCGGCCACCTATTATCAGATCCATCAAAACGTCTTTGTCTTTGAAGTGCGCAAAGAAGGTGCCTTTGGCTGTGCCTGCTAACAACACGACGTCCTCAACGCGCAGTTCTTCGAACCCACGTTTCTCAATAATCTCTTCGGACGCCGCTATGAGGCGGGCTCGCGTCTCAAGTGTTCGCTTCTGTTGTGCTCTTACCATGTGTTCTTTTCGCAAAAATACTGACTGCGGTCAAATATTATTATTGACCACGGTCATTAATGTGATTACTAAAATGACCATGGTCAATAATGGAGATTCTCATGACACCGAAACGCATTTACATCCTCAACGGTCACCCCGCTGAAAACTCGTTGAATCGGACTTTGGCGGAAAGCTACGCACAAGCCGCGCAAGACGCTGGTCACGAAGTCCGACTTACTCACTTGCACAACATTTCATTCGATCCCGATTTCGGATTTGGCGGCTATAAAGTTCTAAAACCACTAGAGGCGGAACTCGAACAAGTTCTGACAGACATCGAATGGAGCCAGCATATGGTACTCACTACACCTATGTGGTGGGGCGGTTTACCAGCAAAGCTGAAGGGGCTATTCGATCGCGCTTTTCTTCCGGGACGGGCCTTTAACACTCGCGAAACGAATTGGATGGGTATGCCTACCCCTATGTTGTCGGGACGAACAGGCCGAGTGATCATGACTTCCGATACGCCCAATTTTTTCATGCGTTGGGTTTATCACAATGCCATGCTGCGTCAGTTACGAGATCAGATTTTGGGTTTTGTAGGAATCAAGCCCGCACGCTTCACGCATTTTTCAGGCGCGAGCAATCCAAAACCGGCCATGATCGAGCGCTGGATCGCTGAGGTAGAAGGATATGGAATCCAAGCAACATGATGGGCGCTTTGGTGAAGTATCTAATCAATGCGAAACAGCGCTTGTCTAAGCTGTGATGCACTGAATGCATTGGGGCGCAGGAATGTGGCCCATACCATCCTCAAATCTATCAATAGAAGGCTGCCCAATGTCATTATGGTTCCTCGTCCTTATTCAAATCGCTATCCTCGCCAACGCATTTGTAGGTGGTGTATTCCTCGCATTTTCAGATTTCATCATGCGATCCTTGGCCAATACAAGCGACGAGGCGGGTGTTGAAGCGATGCAGGTCATCAACCGCGAAGTTTTTCGTTGGGTGTTTATGGTGCTTTTCCTCGGTCTCGTACCGGTCTCATTGGCCCTAATTGGCTACTCCGTCTCTCAGTTAAGCGGACCGGCTGCAATGTTGCTCACACTCGCTTGCCTGACCTACCTCATTGGGTGTTTTGGCGTGACGATCTTCTTCAACGTTCCGATGAACGAGGCACTTGCTGGAATGGAAATATCCAACAGCACGACACAAGACTACTGGACACAGACCTATGTGCCTCATTGGACATTCTGGAACACGGTACGGACGTTGGCCTGCGCAATTTCTTCAGGTCTTTTACTTTCCGGATTGGTTTGGACGATGCATGCCTAGTGGGATGGGGTCTTTCAAAAGTGATATCCTATCAAATATCACCCTTCATCGAAGCGGAGCGGTTGCAGACGGTACTAGACGAGTTCGAGCTTCCCCCGATGCCAATCCACGTCGTACATCGGGAAGGCCGCATGGTAAGTGGCAAAGTCAGAGCACTTGTGGATTTCATGGTCGAACATCTTCGGACGGATATTCTCAGGAGCAACAGTTTGGTGTCTTCGGGCAGAATGGCACTAGTGAAGGTTCAATCTATTTCGCGGCCAGCCCGATGTTCAGATCATTTCGGATGTAGTTCTCAATGAATTCTGGCAGCAAAACGTTGTTAGCCATGACTTTGAACCGCTCAATCAACCTGCGATCAGGCCCGTCGGTGAGATGAACGATCCGCCATCTGTTCAGCGGTTCCCTTTCTTCACCGCCGACTGAGTGCTCGACGTGAAACAGAGGTTGCCCCCCAATTACCCGAAAAAGATTGTTGCTCTGATCAGAATCTTCCAATGCACCAATGAAAGTTACCTTTTGCTCGGTGTGATTGAGGCTAACCAGTTCCAGGACCAGCCCTAATTTCTTGGGCTCGAGCCAAAGTCGTTGCAGCGATGACCGTACGAATATTTCGGTCCCGTCAGCGATCAGATGTTGGTCCCAGGAGTGGGCACTCCCCTCCTGTACAACCGACCGAATGTAGTCGTCAGGCTTCAGTGCTTTGCGCACCTCCATGTCCCACGTCATAGTTCGGGTAAATGTGAAAGGTTCGCTCGTGCCGTAGTGCTCGGCCAGCGCTTCGTTTATGTTTACCGGAGGCAGTTCGAACCGTGTGTTGCTGGGATCGGCCCAGGCATTCTGAAACACACTTTCATGATTGGTTGGTAAAAGCGTTTGCATCTCTACGTCCTTTGATCTGTTCAGGCGCGTGCTCTTTGCGCCGTGGTTTGTATTGGCTTCCAGTGACATTGTGTTTTTTTTCATTTGCGTCAGTATCTTCATTACTGCGATCAGGAGCGCGCAGCGGGTATAATCAGATCCACCACGTTCAAATGGATCCAGAACCTAGAATTGAATTTGTAGATCAAGCGGCCCTATTGTAAGGCTGCCCCAAGGGGTAATATTCGTCTGCCTTTGCATCTTTACAGGCTAGGAATCCTCGCCGATCTAGCTGGGCAGGGGAATGAATTCGCCCTTGTCATTGGGCGGCAACTGGAAACGGCCGTGTTCCCAATCTCCTGCGGCCCATGCTTCTTTGGCTGCTTCGATTTTATCTTTCGAGGACGCGACAAAATTCCACCAGATGTGACGTGGGCCGTTAAGCGTCTCACCGCCAAGCAACATCAATCGTGCACCAGCTGGGCCAGCTTTGACAGTGATGGCATCACCGGGACGGAACACCATCATTTGACCGGACTGAAACGTGTCGCCAGCGACCACAATCGAACCATCAACGACGTAGATGCCGCGATCCTCATGGTTGTCAGGCATTGGCAGCAAGGCACCAGCTTCTAGGACGGCATCCGCGTAAAACATCTCGGAAAATGTCTTTGTCGGGGCACGTTCGCCCCATGCATTGCCAAGAATGAGCCGAACTTGCTTCCCTTCACCCTCAAGGAAGGGAAGTGCCTCTTCTTTGTGATGCTCGAAATCTGCATCCATGTCTTCTGCTTCTTCCGGCAAGGCCACCCATGTCTGAATACCAAACAGGCTGCTAGGGCCTTTGCGGGTTTGGGCACTTGTGCGTTCTGAATGGGTGACGCCATTCCCGGCGATCATCCAATTCACCTCGCCGGGGTAAATCATTTGGTTGGTGCCAAGGGAATCTTGGTGTTGAAACTCTCCCTTGTAGAGATAGGTCACTGTCGCCAACCCGATATGGGGATGTGGACGCACGTCGATGCCTTGCTCAGTGATAAATTCAGCTGGACCCATTTGATCGAAGAATACAAATGGGCCTACCATCTGGCGTCTTGCTGATGGGAGTGCGCGTCGGACCTCGAAATCACCAATGTCTCGCGCTCTTGGCACAATCAGTGTTTCGATCGCATCAACGCTATCCGCACCCGGACAGGTTGGTTCAATTGATGGGTTCCAGCTCATAACGTATTCCTTTCTTCCTTTTGAGACAGCCCAGTCATTGCACGCGTTGTTAAGATTAATTGGTCGAGCGTGGCCTTCAGTATCTGAGATTGTTGTTCACTTTTCAGTGCGCCGGCGTCATCAAATGCGCTAAACCCATTCGAAATGGCGACCTGATTTGGCACCACAGTCACGCCGATATTTCCCAACATCATGCGAAGCGGAACAAGACCGCGCAAGCCACCCAAAGCGCCGGGAGCGACTGACCCAAGGGCTGCGACCTTGCCAGTATAGGCCCAAAGTGAGGGTTCATTTTCGGTGTGTGGGCGAGAAATCCAGTCCAATGCGTTTTTCAGCAGCGGTGAAAATGAGCTGTTATATTCCGGTGAAGCAATGAATATTCCATCATGCTCAACGAAGAGTTTTTTAAGCCGTTTGGCGTTTTCCGGCAGGCCTGCATCGCCTTCAAGGTCACCATCATAGATTGGCATCTCGAAGTTTTTGAGGTCTAACAGAGTGACATCGATATCGGCTGTTTGTTTGTTGAAGCAGTTCGTGCGCTTCCGGCGAACATGAGAAGTTTGGGCATGATTTTGGCATTCTAAAAGAGGAAAGAGGTTCGCGTTAAGCCCGCAACGACTGTGGGATAAAACCGTCGATCACGGGCAGTTTACGCAACGCGAACGGACCATTGCCCTGAAGCGCTACAGCAGCTGCAAGAACCACCAGCAGCAATGGGAATTCCCAACCGCCACCTTCTGAGCTGAATACCCAACCGTTGCCTGCATGTGCCCAAAGCGCACCCAGCAGCAGCGGTATCGAGAGAAGCGAGGCCAAGCGTGTGTAGAGGCCCAAAAGGATCGCTGTGCCGCCTGCGATTTCCGCAAAGATCGTAAGATAGGCTGCGATTGCGGGTAACCCGAGGCTGGCAAAATATCCCACGGTGCCAGGGATAGTAAAAACGAGCACCTTCAGAAGCCCGTGAGATAACAGGATGCCTCCAAGGGATATGCGGGTGATGAGTGCGCCGTAGTTTGGGTTGGTATGCTGTGTCATTGTCTTGCTCCATATTTGTTTGTGTCTGTTGAAGCATAGATTGCATGTTGCCATAGGTTTGATAATACTCGTACTTGGAAGATAACTCATTCCATTAGGTTGATAATGCAGATGGATCATGTGTCACGCGTTGGCGTCTTCATTGCCGTTGTTAAGGCTGAAAGCTTTGCGGGTGCCGCGCGCGCGTTGGGCATTACCAGCTCGGCTGTGTCCAAGCAGGTCCAGAACCTTGAACAAGATTTACAGGTCAAACTGCTCAACCGCACAACGCGAAATGTCTCCGTTACTGAAGAGGGAGCGGTTTACTATGAACGCGCGGCGCGGGCGTTGGAGGATTTGCAAGAGGCGCAAGAACAGATTTACGAGTTGAAATCGCGCCCAAGAGGTCCATTGAAGATCAGTTTTCCGCAGAGCTTAGGGATCAAATATTTCGGGCAATCGATTGCGTCTTTTGCAGCGGAATATCCCGAAGTCGAACTAGACGTGAGCTTGGACGAACGCTTCGTCGACATCGTGAATGAAGGATTCGATCTCGCTGTGCGGATTGGGTCACTCAAAGACACATCACTTATCGCGAGGCGCATGGCGTCTTGCCCTTTTGTGATATGTGCAAGCGCAGGCTATCTTGAAGCACACGGCACCCCGCAGAAACCAGATGATCTTATGCACCACAATGTGTTGGCGTTCACTGGAAACAGCGGGCTGCACGAATGGCGCTATCAGGATGCGGCTGGCCAGCATGGCCAAGTCGGCCTGAGCGGGAACTTCAAATCGGATTCTGGGGATATACTATGCCGTGCGGCACTAGAGGGCGTCGGCATCGCAATTCTTCCCATCTTCTACGTTGCCGAGCATATCAAAAACCAAGAGCTGCATGCTGTGTTGTCCAGTTATGTAACCTCGCCTAACCGGGACATCTACGCAGTGTTCCAACCAAACCGTTTCCAGTCGACGCGGCAACGGTTGTTCGTGGACCATCTGGTTTCGACCTGTAAACAATTGCCGTGGGAAAGCTGAATCAGCAACGTAAAAACATCGGGGGCGTACCTTAGCCCCTAGTTGTTGTCAGTGCTTCGCAGGTAATCCGCTATCTTGAAACGATTTTGTCGTATGGATCCGTAGAGGACCCCCTATCAAGAGGCATCACGGACTGACATTCGTTTGCGGACTTTGTCGTCGCTACCCGGCCCGGCAATAAGCTCTATCGCAGAAGGGCGAAGGGGTCGTCCGGTCTCGCTACCCACAACCAATAGTTTTACTTCTTCACCTGATTCCCGGTCTACAAAAACCATTGGAGCGGCACCGCATCCTGACATATCGTATTTATCACCCCAATGCGCGATCGCCAGTATTACGATCCATAAATCGCGGCCCTTCTGGGTCAGCCTGTAGGAAAACCGGGTGGGGCTACTTTGGTAGGGCCGCTTCTCGACCAATCCTTGATCGGTCAAGACCTTCAGCCGATTGGCAAGCGTTGTGGTCGGAATATCGAGCGATGTGTGGAAATCATCAAACTTGGAGATGCCGATGAACAAATCTCGGACCAACAATATTGTCCACTTGTCTCCAACAATATCAGCTGCTCCAGCAATTGAGCATGCCATACCCTTGAACGAACTAATCTTCACTTTTTCATCCTTTCCGACGCTAGGCTCATTGAGGAAGCCATCAAAACATCTAACTTGCAAACTTTGCGATTGCAGTGACCACTTCGGGCGCAGCTAAAATCCGGTTGTGACCAAAGCCATTTGTTTCCAATCGGATAGCGCCGGGCCAAGCACTACATGTCGCCCACGAGGGATCAAAGGGAACGTTTCGGTCGCCCTTGTCGTGGATAAACAGCGCCTGTTCTTTTCTCAGAGCCACCTTCAGAGACAAATCCAATTTCTCAGGGGATGCCCCAACACGACGTCCGATTTCTTCGACGAAGGCACGTGTTGCTGCGCTGCTAAATCCAATCATTTCAGCAACTCGGTTCAACACTGTGACAAGTTTGGCAGGGGTGCTGATTAAAACATATTGGTTTGCTTCAAGGCCGCGCTCCATTGCGAGAACAACTCCAACTCCTCCCAACGAATGCCCAATAACAAGCTCAAAGTGGCCGAATTTTTCTCCCGCTGCCAATATGGCATCACCAAACAACACTGGATTGGAGGCTTCCCCTTGCGACGCACCGTGCATTGGCGGATCAAGGCAAATAACATCATATCCTTGGTTCAGAAGAGCAGGGACTATTTCAGAAAACTGACTACGCCTGCCTTCCCATCCATGAACTAAAAGGGCAGTTTTTGTCGAGACTTCACTTTGTGGTCCATAGCGCCATGCTTCAATCTCATCATTTACTTTAAGTCTAGTAGCAGCCGGGTGCAGGAATTCCTCGGGCGGATTTCTAAAGGCTGGACGGACTGTAAGGAATTTTGTTGCCAGCCAGCCACCTGCCAACGTGGGTGTCACGCTAGACCAGAGCCCTACAACAGAGCGAAGTAGTTTCAACTTAGCTGACATTTGGAGCGCCTTTTTGTTTGTTATCAATTCTCCAAATATAGTAACTTCAATAATAAAAGTAAGTGGCAAAACCAAACTAAATTTACACGGCCTGAAGTAAGCTCTGAATTGCTTTTTTAGGGTCGAGCAGATGGAACTCAAAATTCTCTAAATCGTGCTTGTAGGGGTGCGCGCCATCAGCAGGGAAGATGTGATCATTTTCGCCCCACATCAGCAAAGTTGGCGTCTGATGTTCACGAAACAAACCCTTCGACTGACGCGTCTACACCAAGGCCGAGAAGCGGACATCGCGCATATTTTCAGCTTGATGCCTGCTTCACGGAACCTTGGGCTCCTCACTGATTTCAAATTGAAGAGCCGCATCGATCAAATAGCGTAATTGCCACGCATGCGTGTCTGCGTCCACCTCGGCCATTCCAGGCATGAGAAGAGAGTGCCGCGCGACGGATGCGCCTATGATCACAGAGAAAAACATGGCCAATTGCGCCGCCCCGTGTTCACCGTCTATTCGGGATTCGAGCGGGGCAACGAGAGTGTCAAAAAGTGTTTGCCTAACCATGTCTCCGACTTGTGGATCACTGGCATTCATCACAATCATGCGCGTGATCGAGAACTTGTGATCCTCTGAAGATGAGGCGGTGTATTTCGCGATGGCAACTTTGATTGGGTCGTTGTCGGGATCAATCAATTCGGGCCAATAAAGGCCCGCTGTCAGTGCCGCTTCGAATAGCTTTAATTTTCCGCCAAAATACCGAGAGATCAGCGCCACATCCACATCAGCCATTTGCGCAATTTGGCGAAGTGATGTGTTGGAATAACCCTGTTCCCAAAATACTTCTGTGGCAGCCGCTAGGAGCTTTTCGCGTGTTTTGTCTGAATTTCTCATAGGCATATTTTATAGGAGGAGTGATGTTTGTCAACAGGTGTTGACATGTGTTTTTTGTACCGATATCCGTATGTCAACACGCATTGACATACATTGGAGATTCTCATGTCTAACACTGCTCTCGTCACCGGTGCTTCCTCTGGGATTGGCCGCGAGTTTGCCCGCTACCATGCCAGTAAAGGCGGCGATTTGATCATTACAGCACGCCGCATAAAGGAGCTGGACGCGTTGAAGGATGAACTAGAGCAGAAACACGGGGTTTCTGTGAAGACTGTGCCGCTCGACTTGGCCGCTGAGGGAGGCGCAAGGGCGCTTTATGAGGCGATCAAAGGGCACAGGATCGACATCTTAATCAACAACGCAGGCTTTGGCGGGCACGGAAAATTCCTTGACCGCGGCATTGAGGCAGATATGCCCATGCTTGATTTGAACATCAACGCGCTCGTGCAACTGTGCCATTTGGTCGGTAAAGACATGGTTGCGCGCGGTAGCGGCAAGGTGCTCAACGTCAGCTCCTCTGGTGCTTATCAACCAGGTCCACTGCAGGCGACGTATTTCGCATCCAAAGCTTTTGTCAGCACGTTGTCCCCCGCGCTTGATTTTGAATGGCGTCCCCACGGTGTGACCGTCACGACGCTAGAGCCGGGCTTCGTAGAGACGGAATTCGCGAAAACCGCTGCAATGGATAAAATGGCTAAGATGAACGAGGGCGCTGCTCAACCGCAAAGCGTCGCAAAGTTTGGGTATGATGCGATGCTCAAAGGCAAGTTGCGCGTCGTCAATGATCCGAAAATGCGCTTCATGTTGAACTGGCTTGTCCCTCTCCTACCGCGCCGCATGGTGATGAAAACGGTCTATGACATGCAAATGAAATAAATCACGGAGCGGCGTTGCGGCAATAGCTATCGTTTTGAACGAAAGGGATTGGCGACGCCGCAAACCAGCATTGGCTGCAACTTTGTTTGGGCAGGATATGGTAGGCGTGAACGCCCGGTTGCGTTCGCGGGCAAAGTTTTTCTGGTTACTGCTGTTTTACCTATAACTGTCAGCTCTGATCCTCTCGTCTTCCCGACACGACGAGCCACCACGCAAGAAGCGGAAAGCCAAAAAGTTCCAGTGCAATTGACGGGGCAATTGCCGCGCTGAAGATCACATCGCTGTCCATGCCGCTCAGTCGAAATAGGCCCGCGATCGCGATCATCGCCGACAGAATGATCAATGTTGGGCGGAGCGTACGCATCGCAATGCCGCCGATCAGGAACGTGGCACCCACACCAAACCAAATACCACCAATGAACCTTATGTGGCTATCCTGAGCGTGGAATATTGCGGCATCCGTGATCGCCACGAAGTCGCGTGTCGATTGCCAGCCAAGTGTTTTGATCCCACCTAGACCAACGTTCAGTCCTAGAAAGATGATGGCTGCGCCGACAATCACGACAACCAGATTCAGTAAATTGATCTTTTTCATTTCCATGTTCCTTGAGGGAGTTTTGCTGGGCATCCATTAATATAGTACGCGTTCTATATTAATGTAACCTTGACAACGCAAGCATTATTTGTGACGCGTACTAAAATACTATTGGAGAAACCAACCCATGGCTAAGACCGCAGGCAGGCCGCCCCGCAGCGAGAGTGATATTGCGGAGTACAGATCAAAGATCGCAAAGCAAGCACTCGCGATCTATCGCGCAGAAGGTTTTGATGCGGTTTCGATGCGCCGTCTTGCCAAGGAAGTTGGATGTGCCCCGATGACGATCTATGCTCATTTTGAGGGCAAGCAGGATATTCTACGATATCTGTGGACAGACGTATTTGCCGACATGTCCAACGAAATTCAAGGAAAACTAGAACGGATCGATGCACCGGTTGAACGCTTACAAATGGCTACGCAGACCTTTGTATCATATTGGGTCGATCATCCCGACCATTTTCGACTCGTCTTTATGTCGAACGACGTAACGCGATCGGACGTCAGTACATTTGTCATGGACGAAGAAACTTTGGCACACTTCCGGATGTTCTCGGAACTGGTGCAGGTCGTTCTTCAAGATGACAGCAACGTCAAAGCAAGCACCGACACCCTGATATCTGGAATGATCGGCATTGCACTTTGTCTCAATACGATCCGTGACTACCCTTGGACCGACGCTAAGATGATGACCGACAGATTGCTCACGAGCATTATCGCCCCGGTCGATACTGCGCCCCGAAGTTAACTCCGCCTCAGTTCTTCTGCCAGAAAATCATAGACCCTGCGAATGCGGCGGCTGGTTGTGAGCTCCCGGTGGGAGACGAGCCAGATCGGGAAGACGAGTGGTTCGAGATCCGGAAGAACACGGCGGACGACAGGGTCGGCGTCGCCGATATGGGAATCCAGAATGCCAATCGCTGCGCCTTGGCGCACAAGTTCCCACATGACCAGATAGCTTTCGGTCAGAAGTGGGAAGTTCGCCTCTGTAAGGCCAAGCCCAAGCGTGTTGAGACCTTTGAGCATCATGCCACCATGATCCATATTCACAAAGTCAGCGTGGCGCAGGTCATAGGGCTTGGTCGGGTTGCCAATCATTTCAATATAGTCTGGCGTTGCATAGAGAACGGCATCCGCGTCGCCGATTTTTTTGGCGATCAGATCGGGTTCAGTTGGTCGGAAATTGCGGATGGCGATATCCGCCTCGCGGCGGCGTAGATCACTGGCATGATTGGCCACGACAATCTCAACCCGAATGCCCGGTTCCAGCTTGCGTAGCTTTGCGATTATCGGTGGCAAAAGCACGGCTGCATAAGTCTCACTGGCCGAGATGCAGATCGTTCCTTCCAGCGCTTGGGACTGACCAAGTGCGGTCATCGAGACGCGGCCTGCCGCCTCGCCCATATCGCGGACATGCTCCAACAGCTCCAAACCACTTGGCGTGAGTGTGAGGCCGCGACCAACCCGTTCAAACAAAACGATCCCCAACTCTTGCTCTAGCCCGTCAACCTGACGGCCAAGCGTTGGCTGCGCCATGCCCAATGCGCGCGCGGCGGCTGACAACGATCCTTCCTCAGCGGTGACCAAGAAGGCCCGCGCTTTGTTCCAATCAAATTTTACCGAGCGCCAATCCATGCAGATATGCATATCAAATCACAGGATTTGGTCAATTCGCATAAATGGTAGGGTGGTCTAAACCTCAGCCAACACAAGCCACGTCGTTCGTTCCCGCACTGACCCAAGAAAGGAAATGCAATGTCTACAGACACGCAAACTAAACTGGACCTGAAGGACGCCCGCATTGCAGGCGCGCTCTACCTCACTATTGCCGTTTGCGGCGGTTTCAGCATTGGCTATGTGCCGGCGCAAATCGTCGTGGCCGGAGATGCCTCGTCCACAGCTGCCAATCTGATGGGCCAGCTTGGGTTGTTTCGATTGGGCGTGCTTGCAGATAGCGCCGTGATCCTGCTTGAGATTGCAATCACGGTCATCCTGTATCAGATGTTTCGCACCACCAGCCCAAGGCTTGCCCTTATCGCGATGGTATCCCGTTTGGGTATGATCGTCGTCATGGCGATCAACCTGTTGTTGTGGGTCATGCCTTATATACTGCTAACCCAACCGATGGGGCTGGACCCTGCTGACAGTAAGGCCTTTGCACAAGTCTTCTTTGAGGCACATGCCCTTGGTATTTACGTCTGGCAGCTTTTCTTTGGCGCACATTTGCTGGCCCTTGGATGGGTTATCCTGCAATCCAGATTGGTGCCGCATCTGCTTGGCTGGGGTCTGTTTATCGGGGCGTTTGGCTATCTGATCCAAGGCCTTGTTGAGCTGACGTTCACTGATGTTGCAGCACTGGACATCACCATTATCGGATTGCTCGTGATTGTTACGATCGCGGAGCTTGGGTTCGGGTTTTGGCTGCTTATCCGTGGCCTGCGCGGCACTGCAAACCAATCCAATTCATCTCCCCAGACAGCTTGAAGGAACACTTGATATGTATGCCTATACTTATACTGAATACGGCAGCCCCGACGTCTTGAACTACGTCGAACTGCCCACCCCAACGCCCAAAGCAAACGAAGTGTTGATCCGCGTTTGCGCCACTACTGTCAGTGCGGGTGACTGGCGAGCCCGCAGCTTGACGATGCCCGCTGGGTTAGGACTAGTTGGACGACTTGTCTTCGGCATAACGCGCCCTCGCAAGCCAGTTCTTGGAACTGATCTATCCGGGGTAGTCGGAGCCATCGGTGCAGATGTGACCACTTTCCAACCCGGGGATGCCGTCATCGGTTTTCCAGGCGCAGGATTTGGCGCGCATGCGGAATTCATCACGATGCCAGCCGACGGAAAGGTCGTCCGCAAACCAGAAACCCTGGACTTCGAGGAAGCAGCAGCAATCCCATTTGGGGCCACAACCGCATATGATTTTCTGATCAATAAGGGGAAATTGCGCGCAGGTGAACGGGTTCTGATCAACGGGGCGTCTGGATCTGTCGGTTCCGCCTGCGTCCAAATTGCCAAGCACTTTGGGGCCGAGGTGACGGGCATCTGCAGCGCCACAAATGCAGATCTCGTGCGTAGCATCGGGGCCGACCGCGTCATCGACTACAATTTAAAAGACTTCGTAAAAGAGGGGCCAATGTACGATATGGTCGTAGATACCGTTGACACAGCACCTTGGGACCGGGCGCGGCACGCCTTGGTGCCAAACGGTCGTATGCTGCTGATCGCAGGGTCTACATCCGACATGATCTTGGGCTGGCTCAAGGCCCGGTTGCGCGGCAAGCGTCTGATTGGCGGCGTGGCGTCAGAGTCAGTCGATATCCTGCGCAAAGTCGTTGATCTTGCCGCGGATGGAACTTTCCATCCCGTCATTGACCGAAGCTTTGACTTTTCCCAAATGATTGCTGCGCATGCCCATGTCGATACGGGGCACAAGAAGGGCAACGTCGTTGTGACGATCAAATCTCAAATTAACGCGCATTTTAATGCTAATGAAGATCTTCAAATGGCGGAGACAGCTCATGTCTGATGCACACAGGTTTAAGGTCATTGGCCTGTGCATCTTGGCGGCATTCCCACTTTTTGGCGTTGGCCAAGCCCTCTTGGGCAGTGAGTGGCACTGGCTTGGCCTGCTCATGTGCCTCAGCAATTCCGTGGCCGTGATTACCATCGGATTTCTGATGCGCCCGATAATCGCGACAACAGCGCCACGCAGCGGAGGCATCTATCTCTCGGCGCGTATAGCTGAAGGCTTGCTGTTGGGCATTTCGGTCATGGCACTCCAGGGCAGTTTCATTAGATTGGCGACATCAGGCGACACCTTTTATCAGCTCGGCATGATTGCGCTCGGCCTTGGCAGCTTACCGATGTGCCTCTGGCTGATCCGGTCGAAGTTTGTTCATACGACACTCGGAGCGCTGGGTTTCATCGGTTACATATGTCTCGTCGTCGCGATGATTGCTTCGGCATCCGATTTTGAAACGATGTCGATGGCACTCTTGCTCCCCGGTGCGGCCTTCGAGGTCATGTTCGGCCTCATTCTTGTACTGCGTGGTCGGGGGATGTGGGTGTAACGCTTTACTCTGGCTTTTGAAGTATGTGTTTCCCGATGGGACCTTCTGCAGGCATCGATCGGATGTAAGAACGTATCCTTTTGAACGCCAAAAACCCGACACCAAGCAAGACGATCAAGACAGCAGCTGTCGTTAAGCCTGATTTTACAATGGAAGCGACACTTGCCGCCAAGACAATGTTGGTCGATATTTCTGGCCAACTCAGGATCATGAGGCAGATGCCGGCGTTCTCTAGATAGTCAGCGATAGCTGCCGCAATCGAAAACCAAGTTCCAATTCGAACAAGCTTTTGACTTACGTCTCGTGAACCAAGCCATTTGAGCAATGATACTAAGGTCAGCGCCATGAGAGAGGGATAAACCAGATCAAGTGGAATTTGTCGTGTGAGATAGTACCGCCTTCCACTGGACCCCAAGGCATTGATCAGCGAATTTGCCAGTTCAGCCGAATATCCGCCGGGACGCATGTCGAAAGGGCGAAGGCCGGACAAAGTCTCGATGTGCGCCAGAGTGACAAAGATCATCAGCAGATAGACTCCGGCAGCCGCGAGACCGAAGAGTGCCGCTTGCCGCCCGTACTGCTTAGTTGGTATCATCTTTTTCATTGGTTTTTCTCCTTACCATTGGCACCGTCGTACTGAGCGCGAGCAAAGCTGGCATTATCGTTTGATAAGGAATTCGCGATTTGGACCTCTTTACCTTTCTGACATGTCCCCCGAACGCTTTAGATAAAGACACAGCGCGTGAGCTCGCGGCGGCTTGGAGTGTTGAATTTGTCGAAAAGGGGCGTCGCATTGCGACGCAAGGCGAACCAGACCCAATGGAGCACATCATTCTTGATGGGCGCGCCACGAGCCAAATTAGCGATCCAGAAGGCCGCGGCGTTTGCGTTAGCTTTAACGCTGGTCCGTGCGTGGTCGCACCAAATGTCGCGAGAACCAGAAACGGGACCTCGCTCGTATCAATAGATGTAGTTGCTGACGCGTTAGTTGCGCAAATGGACAGCCGCGCCTTAACTGAGCTTATGTTAGCATCGGAGCCAATTCGCGAATGGGCAAACGGCATTTTGCAACAAGAACTGGCCCGCAAGGCTGATCGGGAGTGGTGCCTTGCCGCACTTGGCGGCGCAGACCGCCTTGCGTGGTTTCGCGAAAACTTTCCGCACCACGAAGGGCTTTTCGGCCATTATTTGATAGCATCTTTTCTCGGTGTCACACCGGTCACACTCAGTCGTCTTCGCGGTGCCGAGCGAGACACGGCGCTTGATTGAACGTTCGATCAAGAAGACCCTACCGCCAGCCACGAGCGCTCGTGCCGCGCATGTAAGCGTTGCCAAATCAAACGCTTTGCAAAAATGCTTGACGTAAGAATTTATACTCAATAGTTGGAGCTCAGGCTGTAGACGCCCGCCTCCCGCTGACATTTGTCTTGGTTAAGTTCTACGACTTCAGATCTCTATCTACCTCTTTCCGCATATCGCGCGGATGGTAATGCGGGTCCCATCTCAAACTGCGCGATCTGGCTAGAGAGATATGGGATATGTCTGATACCCCCACCAATACGTTCACCGATGGGCCGCTTGGCACCATTTATCTAAAGACCGCGCTGCCGATCATTTTTGTGATGGGGATGAACGGCCTTCTGTCCGTGGCCGATGCGCTGTTTCTGGGCATTTATGTTGGCCCCGAGGCGCTGGCGGCGGTCACGTTGATGTTTCCAATCTATATGCTGATCGTGGCGCTCTCGACGCTTGTGTCGAACGGAATGTCGAGCCTTCTGGCACGGTATCTAGGCGCTGGAGATTTGGAAGGTGCGCGTGCCATTTTTGCTGGCGCGCATGGACTGGCCATCGCTTTAGGCGCCGTCCTAATCTTGTTGTTCGTTTTCTTTGGCCAGCCACTGACCTTGCTGGCTGCTGGGGGTTCTGATGCATTGGCGCAGATGGGGTTGATCTATCTGCGGATCACCGTGTTCTTTTCGCCGCTCCTCTTTGTATTGTCGGTCAACTCTGACGCGCTGCGCAACGAAGGGCGCGTGGGCTTCATGGCTGCGATGAGCCTGCTGGTTTCCATTGCAAACATCGGGTTCAACTATGTGCTCATCGCGGTGTTAGAAATGGGTGTGGCCGGGTCCGCATATGGCACAGCGGCTGCACAAGCGCTCGCATTTGGGATCATTTTTGCGTTTCGCTTCTTTGGAGATACATCGCTTCGGCCATCAAACCTGTTACTTCATTCTGTGCGGCGATTTTGGGGGCAGATACTCGCATTGGGTGCGCCACAAAGCCTAAACTTCATTGGTCTCGCACTCGGATCAGCAGCACTCATAACAGCGCTGCAATGGGTTGGCAGCCCGGGCTACGCCGACACAGTGTCTGCCTATGGGATCATCACCCGTGTCATCACGTTTGCTTTTCTGCCGCTTTTGGGGCTGTCGTTCGCGATGCAGACCATCACCGGCAACAACTATGGCGCTGCACTTTGGCAAAGGGCGGATGCGAGCCTACGGATCGCGCTTTGGGCGGCGCTCATTTATTGTGCATTTGTGCAAGTCGTTGTGATGAGCTTGCCTAGCCAGATCGCAAGCGCATTTGTTGATGACGCGGCCGTCATTGCAGAAGTGGCTCGCATCTTGCCGATAATGACCAGTGTTTTCTTCCTAATGGGACCATTGATGATGGTGGCAACCTATTTCCAAGCAATTGGATCTATGGGGAAGGCGGCAATCTTAGGGCTAACAAAGGCGTATGCCTTTGCGATTCCACTGACGTTCCTGTTGCCAGTCTGGATTGGTGAAATTGGTATCTGGCTTGCGGGACCGCTCGCCGAAGTGATGTTGTTGGGTTTAACGGTCGTAGTGCTTTGGGGAGTTGCGCAAAACAAGCAATTGAAATGGGGTATCTTCCACACCGAAAAGGGAGTGACGCTATGAACACACAACTGCCGTCTGCATCGCAAGCAAAGGATCAGGCCAAGCGCTTGCGGACGAAAATGGCCGAAGACAGCACATCGATTGGACATGCTAAATCTCTTGAATTGGTAGCCCACCAACACGGGTTCCGGGACTGGAATGCGATGCTTGCGGCCATCGGAAACGGACCTCCCAAAGATTGGGCCGTCGGCGACAAGATCAGCGGCACATACTTGTCACAACCCTTCACGGCGAAAGTGATCGCAATCGCGATGCTTAAGCCAGGATGGTTCCGACTGGAACTCCACTTGGACGAGGCCGTCGACGTTGTCACGTCGACAGGTTTCTCGAACTTTCGCACACGCATTCGCGGTGTCGTTGGTCCCAAGGGGCATTCCAAAGAGCGTACCAGCGATGGCCAAGCACAACTAAAGATCAACCTGCCTTAGTGAAGAAATCCCGTACTTCAATCTGACAGCGGCCATTGGTGAGACCGGATGCGCCCGATCAGGAGACGCCGTCGAGGATAAGCGGTAGTGTGAGAAAGATCGGTTTCCTTTAACTGGGTCCATTTAGTCGATGGTTATCTTGTGCCATTGTCAATTAGTTCGCCTAGATCTTTGAGTAATCGGTTCAGTTCATCCCGTTGCGTGGACGACATCCCCTGTAAAAGCCGATGCTGTGTCTCAACGTGATCGCTGACGGCTTTCTCAATCGTCGAAAACCCGGTTTTGGACAATCGGATCAGGAACCCGCGCTTGTCCTCGGGGTTTGGCACCCGCTCGACAAGGCCTACTTTGACGAGTTGGTCGATCCGATTGGTCATTGTCCCTGAAGTCACCATAGTCAGTTCAAGCAATTCACCGGGAGACAATCCGTCGGGCTTGTCCGACCGTCTCAGGGTTGCCAGTACATCGAAGCTGGCAGGGTTTAGCCCGTAACCTTTCCAGGTTTTTTCCATCTCGCCCCTGAGCTTGGTTGTCAGGCGTGAAAGCCGCCCGAATGTTTCCATTGGCCCAACATCGAGGTCGGGGCGGGCCTTATTCCATTGAGCAACGATGCGATCTACGTGGTCCATATTGGTATATTGCGAAATTCTATCTTGACGTCAAGATAAAGATAAGTATCTTGACGTCAAGATAATGGAGACTCACTATGAAACAACAACTCGACATTGCGCTCACAGCCGTTGCGCCGCTGGTCTGGGGCAGCACGTATTATGTGACGACTGAATTCCTCCCTGAAGGGTATCCGGTCACGATGGCCGCGCTGCGTGCGCTGCCTGCTGGCCTTATGTTGCTCATTCTGGCGCGACAATTGCCGCAAGGCATCTGGTGGATGCGTGTGTTCATTCTTGGCGCGCTCAATTTCACGTTGTTCTGGGCGTTGCTGTTTGCGGCCGCTTACCGGCTGCCCGGTGGCGTTGCAGCGACTGTCGGGGCGGTTCAGCCGTTGATTGTCGTCTTTCTAGCCGCGCTGCTATTGGGTACAACCATCAGGTCGTCGGCGGTGATTGCGGCCTTGATTGGTATCTTTGGGGTCGGGCTTCTTTTGCTCGGTTCAGGGATATCGCTTGATCCGATTGGGTTGCTCGCGGGGATTGGCGGCGCAGTCTCGATGGGGGCTGGCACGGTTTTGACCCGGAAATGGCAAGCCCCCGTGCCGCTTCTTACCTTTGCCGCTTGGCAACTAACTGCCGGTGGGTTGCTGCTGGTGCCGCTTGCGCTCCTGTTTGAGCCGCCACTTCCTCCGTTGAGTGCGCAGAATATGTCAGGCATCCTCTTTCTCAGCCTGATTGGCGCGGCGCTGACCTATATCTTGTGGTTCCGCGGCATCTCTCGGATTGAGCCTGGCGCTGTGGCCGCGCTTGGGTTTCTAAGCCCTCTGTCGGCCGTTCTGATTGGCTGGGCACTTTTGGGCCAAGCATTAACGCCCATTCAAATCGCTGGAGCTGGAGTTGTGCTCGCCGCGATCTGGTTGGGTCAACGTGCGGGGCGCATCAGCCGCCCCATCCTTCCGAAACTTCCCATTCACACCTCAACTTAAAGGAGAACTTCCATGAAACTCATCGTATTTGGTGCCACTGGCGACGTCGGCTCTCGTGTTGTAACCGAGGCGCTCGCGCGCGGACACGAGATCACAGCAGCGGTTAGAAACGACGCTGGGCTTGCCAAACTGCCAAAGGGCGTCACCCCGGTTGTTGCAGATGTTGCGGACCCTGCAGCTCTTGCCGCCGCCATGACCGGACAGGATTTGGCCATTAGTGCCGTGCGATCGCCAGCAGGGCGAGAGGGCGAGATCGTTGCGTTGACCCGGTCCATTCTTGATGCCGCGTCACTTGTCGATCTTCGGGTGATCATCGTCGGCGGGGCCGCACGTTTGCGTCTTCCAGATGGCAGTCCGCACACGGTTTTGTCAGATCCCGACTTTCTACCCGAAAGCATCGTTCCGACGGCCCGCGCATCGATGGCGCAGTGGGAACTCTGCGCGTCTGACGCATCGGCAAACTGGACCTACGCCAGTCCGTCCGCTCGATTGCAACCCGGCCAGCGCCGCGGTGCGTTCAGAACTGACACGGACAAGCTGCTTGTTGACGAAGTCGGCAATTCCGAAATCTCGATGGAGGATTTCGCAGTTGCGCTGGTGGATGAGGCTCAGTTGGCCAAATTCCCGCGCGCGGCGTTTACTGTCGGTTACTGACAACTCAACGCCAGAGCCCAATGAAAAAACGGCCTGCCAGTCGGATCACTGGCAGGCCGTCTTGTATTTGCCGTCAACAGCGGATGGCGGCGCGATAGCCGCGCTTGACCCATCAACGCTATCGTCGAACGAGGCTGAAACCGTCAGATGTCCGTTTTGAGCCCAATTAGACAAATGTAGCGGTGTGCACGAATGGCCGTTTCTGCGACTTTGTGCAAACCCGTATTTTCATTGCCAAAGTCTATTTAGTGGTCGATTTGGAAGCAGAAACTCGGACACTAATTATCCCAATAAGCTACGTCGCCGCCGATACAATCAACAAGGTACTCGGTTAAAGCTCGTACTTTTGCAGGGATGTGCCGGCGTTCGGGGAACACAGCATAGAGCGCCTGTTCCGGCAGTGAGTAGTCTGAAAGCAACGTTGTTAAGCGACCAGATTTAATATGTGGACTGGCAACAAACGTGGGTAACCGGCCCACGCCCAGACCATCCACAAGTGCCGTGCAAAGCGCCTGACTGTTGTTTATACCCAGAGAACCCTTGGTCTTCACCTTTTGCTTTCCAAGTGGGCCATGAAATACCCATTCCATTGGGTCTCGGGAATAGGTGTAGTGAAGGCAGTTGTGATGAAGAAGGTCTTCGGGCAGTTTGATCGACTCGTGGGCCTTTAGATAGTTTGGTGACGCAACAATTACGCTTCTGACATCAGTCAGGCGACGCGAGACCAGTGATGAATCCTCTAATTTTCCTGCTCTGATAGCCATATCAAAACCTGAATCAACAAGGTCAACGACCCTGTCATCCATGACGAGATCGAGGGAGATTCCAGGGTGGTTTTGCAAGAAGCGAGCCATCAGCGGGGCGATGTGCAAAATGCCAAAGGAGACAGGAGCGCAGACTCTGAGTTGTCCAACGGGCTTTCCTTGCAGGGAAGTGACAGCATCTTCTGCCTCACGTGCCGATCCGAGTGCCTGTACTGCATGGGCGAAGTAAACTTCACCAGCTTCGGTCAGTGAAATACTGCGTGTTGTACGATGAAACAGCTGTGTTCCCAGATGTGCTTCTAGCTTTGATATTCTCTTGCTTACGGCTGAGTTTGTCAGGCCGAGTTGCCTCGCAGCTGCCGCAAAACCACCGGCTTCAGCCACTTTTACAAACACAGGGATTGCAGCGATTTCATTCATTTGAGGTCTCTGCAGTTTGGTGAATTATTTTCACTAATGTAGTTCAGTACTGACGTATTATCAAGTTCTGGGAATTCACCTATCTTCGTGGCAACAGATAGGAGGCACCCATGCCAGCAAGTTTAGCAACAAGATCAAGGCTGACCAGAAGGCCAGTGCAGGCGGCGGTATAATGTCAGTCTTTTCAAAACCTCTCCCGCCGACCACTGTGATCATGACTATCGGTGTTCTGGTCGGTGTGAGCTTTACCTTGTCCAAACTAGCAGCAAACGCCGGCGCACCACCACTCACGGCTCTTTTCTGGCAGTTGCTTGTTGCCTCGCTTGTTCTACTCAGCGCCGGCATCGTTACGGGACGCCGTCTTAATCTCACCCCGCATCATTTGTTTTACTATATAGGGGCTGGAATACTGGGCGTTAGCGCACCAGCGCTCATTGGCTTCACGGTGCTTGGTCATATATCGGCCGGTTTCTATTCAGCACTGGTGACGCTTTCCCCGCTGTTTACATTTGCCATCTCCACAGCCGTAGAACGCAAGATGCTTCCGTTTCATCGACTGATAGGAATATTGATCGGTTTGATCGGCATAAGCCTCGTCACGCTGACCGGTTTTGAACTGTCTGGTATCGATCCATTCTGGATAGCGCTTGCTGCAGCAGGACCTGTGAGCCTTGCCTTCGGGAACGTCTTTCGGAGCAAAGCTTATCCCAAGGACGGCGACCCCATCATGATGGCAACGGGCGCATTGCTCTCACAATTGATCCTCGTCTGGCCCGCCCTGTTCATCTTTGGCGACGGAGCCGGTGTTCAGTCGATCACGTCGGGATCGCAACTCGCAATCATAGGCTTCATCACGGCAATTGCATACATCCTGACCTTTGAAGTGCAACGCCGCACAGATGGTGTGGGGTTTTCTCAAGTGGGCTATTTCGCAACGCTTGCGGGGATTGGCATTGGCGCTCTCACGTTTGGCGAAACCATTCGGTTTGAGCTGTTGATTTCACTGGCCGTTCTGTTCATCGGCCTGGCGATCTCAAACGGTCAGATTACGCCTGCAACACTTCGGTCCACCTTCAAGTCGCGCACCGCGGGATGAATTCAAAACAACTAATCACTTAAACCTACAACCAAAGGACAAACACTATGGAAATCACGGCTCAAAACACAACCCAGCATACTCCACTGCTCTCACTGCTCTATTCTGCCGTCGACGCAATGGATGCCAAAGGTGTGGCCAGTTTCGTTGCGGAAAACGTCACGTTCAAGCTTGGAAACTTTGACACCCTTAACGGGCGGACGGATGTTGAAAACGCAAATGCTTCATTCTTCGAGACGATCAAAGCTATGCGACACACGATCTCGGGGATCTGGGAAAGCGGATCGACTGCTTTTTGCGACGGTTTGGTTCACTACACTCGAAAAGACCTCAGCGAACATGAAGTTCCTTTCGCCACGAGGCTTGAGGTGCAAGATGGAAAAATAACCGACTACAGAATCTACGTCGATATTTCTGGTCTGTAGATACCATGATCTCGGGGGCTAGTATGCTTGCTCAAGCAATCTTGGCCGTCGGATTAGGTAATGGTACAGTTAGCGGCCAACCTCTGCTGGGCTGCTGACTGTACAGTCGTACTAGTCGTGTTCATGCGAAATGAAAGGCCTGATGAGGTCGCTAGTTAAGCCTACTACAAAAGCAGCGGCTCTCTGTCTGTGGCTAGCCAGCTCCCCATTCCGTTCGCGACCATCCTCACCACCGAAGGCGGGATCATCGAGGACTACAAGGTGTATGCGGACGTCTCCCCTCTCTGAGATCGCCACAAGAATTTTCGCCTCACACCCAGAATCGTATTCGACAGGAGAAACCCATGACAGACCACAACAACCGCATTGAGCAGATGCTGGACGACAAGTCCTTTCACATCGAGTTCCACAGCTACCTTTCCAATCATGCCAAGCACGCTGTCATCGCGCTGAACGGGCTAGGCGCGCCCGCTGAAGACATCGCGGCGTACGTCGAGGAGTACGCGAGAACTACCTACGGGTTCGGTCTGGAGCCTCCCAAGAAATCGGACATCCAACTCACGGAAGAGAACTGGAGAGACTTCCTCGGGAAGCACGAGCAGTTCGATTCTCTCTACCGCTTCTTCGAGGGGCGCGTCGAAGACCTCGGCCTCGAGCAGACCCTCAAGGTCTACGTACCAGAGCTTCTTCCGGGATGCGTGGGGGCACTCCTCCACGGAACGATTCACCTCGGCTGGGCGTTGGATGCGGAACACAAAGGGATGACCATCGAGGGTCTTGCGTACCTCGCGTTCTCCTACGTGTCGAGTTATCCGGATCGGGCTCTCTCCGAATCGAAGTCGCCGTCCGTTGACCGCACGCCTCTGGACTCGATGAAGCGCATCGCTGCCGAGTGGGACCGCGACAGACGAGTTCTCTCGAGTTGTGTCGATCAGGCGCTAGGCAGCCCTGAGCTCAGCGTCGCGGCGGGCTTTCAACCAGTTCTCGAACACACCGGAGCGCAGCTACACATCGCTCGAGTGCTCGCAGAAGGACACCCCCTCATCCACTCCACACCCTCCTGGCTTGAGAGCGCAGATCCCGAGTAGGTTTGGGAGCAGCTCTACTACGCAGTCATGCTCCTGTACCTGAGCAACCCCGGCGACTTCGTGCTCCTCCACCTGGTCACGTCCCTGCACGCCGTCGAACAGATCGCTCGGCATCTACCGCGCGATGAGCAGTCAAAAGCCATCAAGTGCTACTGGACAGCAATGCTTGGAGTCCTGTTCGCACTGAAGGCTGTCCCCACGCAGGCCAGCATCGTCGCACTGGATGCGCGCTACGCGGAGTCGCGAGGGTACGAGTGTGACCGAGAACTGGAAGCGCACCACGGAGCGTGCACTTCAGGATCGAGAAGAGCACAACCCCAAGCTAGTTTACGTACTGCGAAGGCTGTGGGCGCGGTTCGGACACCGGTCCGTCTACCGAATTGCTGCCGGGCATTTCACGGAAACGCCCGTGATCGCACCAGACCCCGTTCAATCAACCGGAAACTGAGAGGCCACGTTATGAACATCGACCACATCGTCCTTTGGGTACATCGGCCTCAGGAGAAAGAGTGATAGGCTGGTTCGCGGGATAGCGACCAAATCATATCGAAACTACTTTAGAAAACATCGGTAAGTAAGAACACTGGACCTGTCGCGGTTTGATGCCGCTCCTTTGATAGCATTTACTGCAACAAAGGAGACTGACTATGGGACTGAAACGGACGGACGAATTTCGAACAGATGCGGTTCGTATCGCACTGACCAGCGGGCTAACGCGTAAGCAGGTGGCGGATGATCTTGGTGTTGGTATGTCGACGCTAAACAAATGGATCACCCAGCATCGAGACACGGACGTGGTGTCAAAAGAGGATACAGCTGCGCTTCCAGTACCGTGACGCAAAAGGGACCGTAACCAGACGCATTGTTGAACCGCAAGCCATGCTGATCCTACCACCTCTCTGGTATTTGGTCGCCTGGGATCCCATGCGCAAAGATTTCCGATATTTCCGTATGGACCGGATCAGCGGTCCGGAGCTCATCCAGAACACAACATTTCAGCGACGCCATGTGCCGTTTGAGGACCACGTCCGCCCCATTCGCGATTTACCACGCTGACCGCTTTTCGTAATTTCTGTTGAACGTGACCGCGCGCACCATACTCAATTAATATGCTCATGCGCGCGAAGGCGCTCGACCATGAAATCCACAAATGCTCTGACTTTGCCACTTACCATGCGACCTT
>NZ_JBALWB010000016.1:0-90389 GCF_036960155.1 Sulfitobacter sp.
CGCTCCGGTCATCCGCATCGATCCCATCGATCCGGAAGCCGTTGGTGCCGTCCAGAGCCGATAACGACAAGCTGGAGCCAAAGCCCCCCGAGCTACCGAACACAACATAGCTTTCGCCCGCAGCGGAAGTGCCGTTCGGATCGGCGTAGAGCGCCCCGATGCTCAGGTCATCGATCCCGTCGCCGTTCACATCACCAGCAGCGGCGACCGGGCGCCCGCTGAAGTCACTCGTATCGATCCCATCAATCCGGAAGCCGTTTGTGCCATCCAGCGCTGACAGTGACAGGCTGGAGGTAAAGCCCCCCGTGCTACCGAACACAACATAGCTTTCGCCCGCGTTGGGGGTGCCGATCGGATCAGCAAGTCGCGCGCTAATGATCAGGTCATCGATCCCGTCGCCATTCACATCTCCGGCAGAGGAAACCGAACTCGCGCTTAGGTCATTCGCATCGATGCCGTCGATCCGGAAGCCGTTTGTGCCGTCCAGCGCTGACAACGACAGGCTCGACGTGAAGCCGCCCGTGTCGCCGAACACAACATAGCTTTCGCCCGCGCTGAAACTGCCGTTCGGATCAGCAAGATATGCCCCGATGATCAGGTCATCGATCCCGTCGCCGTTCACATCCCCGGCAGAGGAAACCGAGAACCCGCTCCGGTCATCCGCATCGATCCCATCAACCCGGAACCCGTTTGTGCCATCCAACGCAGACAGCGACAGGCTGGAGCTAAAGCCCCCGGTGCCGCCGAACACAACATAGCTTTCGCCTGCATCGGATGTACCGTTCGGATCGGCACGATATGCCCCGATGATCAGGTCATCGATGCCGTCGCCGTTCACATCCCCGGCAGAGGAGACCGATCGCCCGCTAAAGTCATCCGCATCGATCCCGTCGATCCGGAAGCCGTTTGTGCCATCCAGCGCGGACAGCGACAGGCTGGAGCTAAAGCCCCCCGAGCTGCCGAACACAACATAGCTTTCGCCTGCATTGGAGGTGCCGTTCGGATCGCCACCAGTTGCCCCGATGATCAGGTCATCGATCCCGTCGCCATTCACATCACCGGCAGAGGAAACCGAGAAACCACTGCGGTCATCCGCATCGATCCCGTCGATCCGGAACCCGTTGGTGCCATCCAGCCCAGACAGCGACAAGCTGGCGGTGAAGCCTCCCGTGTCGCCGAACACAACATAGCTTTCGCCGGAGGAGCTGCCGTTGGGATCGGCGGTAGGGGCTCCGATGATCAGGTCATCAACTCCGTCGCCGTTCACATCCCCGGCAGAGGAAACCGACACACCGCTGTTGTCAACCACATCTATCCCGTCGATCCGGAACCCGTTGGTGCCGTCGAGTGCAGACAGCGATAGGCTGGAGGCGAAGGGGTTTGTGAGCGCGAAACTGCCGTCCGTCACTGCATAGGTAAAGCTGTCGGTGCCATCGACACCAGCGGCCAGCGCCTCGAACGCGCCGTTAGGATCATAGTCAAAGGTTCCGTCAGCGTTCACCGTCACCAGCGCGCCCGAGGCCAGCGTGATCTGGCTGCCCACATTCGCCGCCACGCCGTTCACCGCAGCGATCGACATCAGGTTGTTGGGTGAATCGTCCCGATCGAAGCCGTTGCCATTGTCGGCCAACACATCGCCAGACAGCGGCGTATCCTCATTCGTGGCCACGTCGTCATCGGCGGCATCCACGACAGCATTCTCGCCAAAGATCACATAGCTTTCGCCTGCAAGGGATGCACCGTTCGGATCGGCACGATCCGCCCCGATGATCAGGTCATCGATCCCGTCGCCGTTCACATCACCGGCAGCAGAGACCGAGCGCCCGCTTAGGTCACCCGCGTCAATCCCGTCGATCCGGAACCCGTTTGTGCCATCCAGCGCAGACAGCGACAGGCTAGACGTGAAGCCGTCCGTGCTGCCGAACACCACAAAGCTTTCGCCGGAGGATGTGCCGTTCGGATCGCCACCGAACGCCCCGATGATCAGATCATCTATCCCGTCGCCATTCACATCTCCAGCAGAAGAAACCGAGTACCCGCTGAAGTCATTCGCATCGATCCCGTCGATCCGGAAGCCGTTTGAGCCGTCCAGCGCAGACAGCGACAGGCTGGAGGTAAAGCCCCCCGTGTCGCCGAACACAACATAGCTTTCGCCCGCGCTGAAGGTGCCGTTCGGATCGGCTCGATTCGCCCCGATGATCAGGTCATCAATCCCGTCGCCGTTCACATCCCCAGCAGAGGAAACCGACCATCCGCTGTAGTCACTCGCATCGATCCCGTCGATCCGGAAGCCGTTTGTGCCATCCAGTGCCGACAACGACAGGCTGGAGGTAAAGCCGCCGGCGTCGCCGAACACAACATAGCTTTCGCCCGCGACGGAGGCGCCGTTCGGATCGGCGAAGGCTGCTCCGATGATCAGGTCATCGATCCCGTCGCCGTTCACATCTCCAGCAGAGGAAACCGAGAACCCGCTATTGTCAGTCGTATCTATCCCGTCGATGCGGAACCCGTTGGTGCCATCCAGCGCCGATAGCGACAAGCTGGAGCTAAAGCCCCCCGTGTCGCCGAACACAACATAGCTTTCGCCCGCCTCGGCGTAGGTAGCTCCGATGATCAGGTCATCGATGCCGTCGCCATTCACATCTCCGGCAGAGGAGACCGAGCGCCCGCTATAGTCACCGGAATCGATCCCGTCGATCCGGAACCCGTTAGATCCATCCAACGCAGACAGCGACAGGCTGGAGGTGAAGCCCCCCGTGCTGCCGAACACCACATAGCTTTCGCCCGTATAGGAGCCGCCGTTCGGATCACCACCAGACGCCCCGATGATCAGGTCATCCACGCCGTCGCCGTTCACATCCCCCGCAGACGAGACAGACCGTCCGTTTTGATCATACGCATCGATCCCGTCGATCCGGAAGCCGTTTGTGCCGTCCAGCGCAGACAATGACAGGCTGGACGTGAAGCCCCCCGTGCTGCCGAACACAACATAGCTTTCGCCCGCACTGTAGCCGCCGTTCGGATCGGCACCGAACGCCCCGATGATCAGGTCATCGATCCCGTCGCCATTTACATCGCCCGCAGACGCGACCGATCGCCCGCTGTAGTCACCCGCATCGATTCCGTCGATCCGGAAGCCGTTAGTGCCGTCCAGCGACGAGAGAGAGAAAACAGTTTTGATCATGGAAAGGCATCCTTTACCCGCGGGCTTTGTTTGCGCCAGGGGTCAGGCTGGCAATTGGTCCGGGGCGCAAAGGCCCTACAGTGCTGTCGCTTTGGAGAGGAACGTCAGGCCCGTGGGCCAGCGGGTCAGAACCGCAAAAAATAACAAGCCGCTCAGTCGTGCTGCACAAATAGCAGGACGCGTCGCGCGAGTAGGCTTGCCTTCATCGTCATAAGAAACGGGCTGCGCAGAAATAAAAAACCAACGAGTCAAAAGAAGCCAGAAATCGAATTATATTAGTTAACAATGACATAATTCGCTCTCAAACGATAGTTTAAAAGGATGGAAGATCCGATACACGCATGACGTGTATCGGTCCTCGTTTCACCGCCGCGGCTCTAGCCACATCAACCGATGATCTTGGTGTCGTCTATCGACACAACCCTGCGGATCTCGTCCGAGCGGAACCCGATCAGGCTTGGCTTGTGGGCGTCAGCGATCACCGCGATGTCGAACAGTTCTGTCACCACGCCAGTGATCCGCAACCAATGCACCACATCACCCGTGACCGTATCGATCACAAACACGCCACAGCGCGGTGAGACGTTCTCGCGGTCCAGCCGCTCTTGCAGCTCCAGCCCGCCGAATGTGTTATTCTCGCGCGGCTCGGACGCACCGACGATGGCGTAACGGCCCAGAAACGTCAAACCCCGCAGATAGCCCGGACAAAAGGCCACAGCAGTAAAAGTGCCACTTGCAGGATCAATGGTGCCGATCTCGCCCGTTCCGGCGTTCAACAGCCACAACTTGCCGTCATGCCAACGCGGTGAATGCGGCATCGACAGGCCAGTCGCCGCGATCTCGCCGCTGTCCACATCGACCACAACACCACCGTCGCGGCGGTGCTCACGCCACCCGTCCGCAATATCCGAGGTTGAGACCGCCGTGACAAAAGCTGGCCTGCCATCACGCATCGCCATGCCGTTCAAATGGCAACGATCCTCAGCAGCAAGCCGACTGATAAAGCCGGGTTTCCACAAGGCCTGAAAGCTATGGGTCGGGCTGACAGTCGCAAGGCAAGAAAACAGTGTATTCACAAACACAACCGACCCATCGGCGTCAAAGGCAATGTCGTGGACATCCAGATCACCAGTGTAATGCGCCAGCTGCGGCACATAGACTGGGTCCTGACCCGCGGTCGGCGTGCCATGATGGCCATCAACAAAGGTGATGATCTGCGTCAGCGCTGCAACCGCCAGCCTGCTGTCGTCACATGCGATGCCCATGGGGCGTTCGACGTGGCGGTTGAAGACCCAGAGCTTTCCCGTCTCGGGATCGGTGCCGATCATCAAGACCATTCCTGCCTGATAGGTGGAAATGGCGAGCGCCGCGTTTGCCTCTGAAAGAAAAGACGTGAACTGCCGGGATGTGGTGATATCCATCAACGGTTCAGCGGCCCCGGACGTATCAACACCTGAAGGCGCAGCTTTGGTCTTGGTCATCTCAGATTCCTTAAACAGGCGCGGGTTTTGCGCATTTGGTGCAACAGGTTGTTCTTGCGGGGCAATGATCAACGGATCCACATCTACGAAAGACGCTGCAGAATGAACAGCAGGCATCGACATAGGGTCAACGCCAGCGATCTGGTGCAAGAGCATCGCAACATCCGCCGTATACTGCGCGATATCACACAGCGGGGTTTGGTTTATGTGCTCAGCGAGGGCACGGCGCGTCGCGCGCAAGGCGACCGGATCAGCGGCCAGTTGCACGGCAATCTCGACATAGGCATCCTTGTCCTGCGCGATCCACTCAGGATGATTGGCCGCCGTCAAAACGCTCGCCCCCATACGCGCAGAAAACCGATCCCCTGCCAAAGTGACAACAGGTGTGCCCATATAGAGCGCCTGACACGTGGTTGTGCCGCCCGCATAGGGAAAGGGATCAAGTGCAATATCAATGCGATGATAGGTGCGCATCGCCGGGGCGAAATCCTCCGGCCCTTCCAGAATGAGCCGTGCGGGGTCAATGCCCTTTGCCTTGAATTTGCCTGCAACCTCAGTCTGGATTTCGGTTTCAGAAAATGCGCCGCATTTGAGGATCAGATCGGTGTCGGGTGCCGCTGCCAAGATACGGGCCCACACATCAATGACTTGCCCATTTAGCTTTGGCAGATGGTTTAACGATCCAAATCGCACACGTTCGCCCGGTGCCGGAAAAGCGGGCTGCGGCATTTCGGTGGGCGGATCATAGCACAGAAAGCTATGGGGAAGCCGCGCTATTGTCTCAGAGTATACGTCGTTGTGTACGGGCGGGATTAGCACCTCGTCGGCGATCAGAACGTCGATGCAGGGATGCCCCGTGGTTGATGGATAACCAATGAAACAGGCCTGCACAGGTGCTGGTCGCAAGGCCATGATGCCAGGCCTGTTGTTTGCGGTGTGCCCGGACAGATCAACAAGCACATCCAGCGCGTCACCAGCAATCAGCTGCGCCGCTGCAGCATCGTCAAGCATCTTGACCGAACGCGTCTCACTGGTACGCAGCAGCCGCTTTGCCGTCGCATCGCTGCCTTCTTGCGAGAGATAAACCGTTGTTACGACCCCGTGATCCGCAAGGCGCTCAAGCAGTGGTTGCACAAAAAGTGCAACGGGATGACGGGATTGAAAATCCGCGCTGAGGAACCCAACCCTGAGCGGTCCGGGTGGCCGCTGACCCGTCGGTCGCACCCAATCTGGCTGCATATGATGGGCCATTGCCGCTGCATGGATTTGGGCAATATCGTCAGCCTGTGCATCCGGATCGTACAAGCTGCCCATGAGAGAGGCTGAGAGCGCTTCCTTCGGCCCCCCGTCGGCCAGCACGTCGCGAAAGACAACAAGCGCCTCTTCAATGCGACCGAGGTTGAGCAAGCAATTGGCCCGATCTGGCGCGATAAGCGTCTCTGAGGGGTCCAATTCATCTGCACGGTCAAAGCAGGCCACGGCCTTCAAGTAGTGGTGGGTCTTGCGATACGCGACACCCAAATTGTGGTGCGCCGTCGCGGAATTCGGAGAGCGTCCGGTGATCGCCTTGAGCAAACCCACAGCACCTTCACCGTCTTTCAAATCCATCAGTGCCGAAGCCAGCCGTGTCTCTGCCTCATTGCGCAGCGCGGGATCACGCGCCGCGCGTTTGAGCAGAGGTACGGCTAAATCCGGGAGGCCCTTGTCCCAGGCTGCCTTTCCGGCCTCCAACGCCAGTGCTGCGTCCTCTGGCAGGGCGTCAGCTGCGGCACGCCACGCGGCAAAACTTGCCTGAAGGTCACCCCCTTCGGCGACTGCCTGCGCACGTTTGACCCATGCTTCGCGAAAGTCTGGTCGCTGCATGATCGCTTGGTCAAAAGACTCCACGGCGCGGTCGATGCGATCCGACTGGTCCGCATTGTCCCAAAGCGCACAGCCCAAATTGAAATGCGTCTCCGCCGGCGCATCGCCAAACTCCGTCGCAGCCTCGTACAACGAAATCGCTTCAGCAAGATTTCCACGCCCGCGTGCCAAACGCCCAAGGTTCGTCAGCGCACCCGCATGTCTGGGATCGCCCGCCAAAACATCACGGTAGCTGCGTTCAGCTTGATCCAGAGCGCCCGCGCCATGCGCAGCCACCCCTCGCGCAAAAGCCACCTCGGTCATCGTGACATTCCTTTCGGCGTTCGCAATACAGACACTCCCGAAAGCCCGATGCCCATCTCGGTACACGGGCGTTTTCAACTTAGATATAAATCTCTAAGTTGCTATATATGCGTCGTGTCTAACACCTTCCCGTGATCCCTTGAAACAACGCTTTTGCTTCTTTGGCGGAAATTTCGGCTACGGGTAGCCACACATCGTGGGGACCAGACATGATAATGATCAAGCGAAATAATGTTCAAGCGAGCGAAAAAGCCTAAACCGATGGCTTCTTTCGACGGCGGTGCGCGCAAATACGCATGCGCCACGAACATCCGCTTTCCACCCAGAGTATCGGAATGCACCATACTTCATATATCGCAGTTTCCAGCAAAAACCTATCTTACCAATGGGACAGATGTGATCATTCGTAAGGCACAATAAGCTGGTTAAGAAGCGGCACAGGAGCAATCTGACTGAGCCTTCTCGGCACAAAAAGCGGGTCTCTCGATACGGTAGAAGCCTCATTGGTCAAATCAGAAAATTGAATTTCCTCAACAAACCCACCCTTCGTGACGGCGGCAGTTTTCGACATGCTGCCATACTGCCCACTTGGCAGAATATTAAAAAAGAGGGCCTCCTGAGCCTTCATAGCAATAGTGAGTGAGACGACGCGATTTCTGTGCATTCAATCATCCGCTTGATTGCCCTCAGGCTCGGCCCACCCATGAAAGACAAGACTGAACGCGGTAGTAGCGGACAGCCTGTCATCCCTTCGAGCAAGGCAAGGCCCATCAGTCAGACTGAACCCAGCCCTTTCTCAGAACTAACTTTCTCCGCTATTGCCACCTCGACGACGAAGATGATCGAGTTGGCGCATTTCTCTCTTAGGGTGGTGTCCATAACTTTTCCAGGTGCAGCGCCTCCTAAGCCGCGCTGTGAACTGATGAAAGCAAAGGTTTCAGGTTCGCTGGCAGCCTCTACGACAGTTGTTGCCACTTCGAATTATTGTTCCAGCCGCCTAGCCCAGTAAGACTTACCGACACCCGGTGGGCGGAGTAGCAGCATAGGCGCAAACTGTGAGTCCCGAAGGTCTCCGCGTACGGCTCTAATTTTCTTGGTCGTGTCAGCATCCCAAAACTGGACTCTACCCTGTCAGCCCGAAGGTATTTCCTGATGGTATTGCGAGACGGCCCAGCCCGCCGTGAAATCTTGCGAACGAGCATCTTGTCCATCAGCGTCCATCGTCGAATACCGCTCGAGAACCCGATGCCTATTAATCTAATGACCCCAAACGGGAATTTGTCGTTTTAAGGTCGCAGCAACTTCTGAATGTATATTCCCGCGACGAATGGCACGACTTATGATTTGATCTGTGAGCGAAAGCGATACTTTCATTGACGTTTGAGCGCATTCTGTCCGTCAAAAAGGCAGACCACGCTATGGATGATCACTCACTCGTATTAGTGAACGATACCATCGTTTGATGAACCTCAATATCATCTGATAGTCGTTTCTTTGCTGATCGCCAAAAAAAGTGTCAAGCCATCGCATTTTCCTACTTGAAACGAATCCAAAGTGAGCGCAAATGACGCCTATAGACGCCAACGCACGCGCCTCTGGCCGGTGAAAGTCAACGCACACGTGTTTACGTAGCGACGGTAACGTCTCCCTTGGAACTGAGCGGTCTCGCGTGGGGAAACCCATTATGGCCGAGTCTACTGGAGATGACCAATGACTGTACACTTCACGCCGCTTACGGCGGCTACTCCCGTTTCGAATGCGGCTAAATTGGACGAGTATGTCGCGGCCCGCGACTTTGACAAGCCAACGCTTGTGATCGACCTTGATCGCGTTTCCACACAATTTCAGGCGTTGAAGGCCGGGCTCGGTCGGGCAGACATCCATTATGCCGTGAAGGCTAACCCCGCCAGTGCAATCATTGCACGTCTGGTCGATCTGGGGTCTCATTTTGATGCCGCATCAAAGGCTGAAATCGCTCTGTGCTTGGCAAAAGGTGCGCGCCCAGAGAACATCTCTTTTGGGAACACAATTAAGCGATCTTCTGACATTGCTTGGGCTTGGGGCGAAGGCATAAAAGTTTTCGCAGCGGACGCCGCGGAAGAGCTTGAGAAGATCGCAATCAATGCACCGGGTGCATCGGTTTATATCCGTTTGATTGTTGAGGTATCTGAGGCTGACTGGCCACTGTCACGCAAGTTTGGTTGCGATCGCGACACAGCCTTGCGCCTGCTCGATATGGCAGTTTCTTTGGGTTTGAAACCTGTCGGGTTTTCATTTCATGTCGGATCTCAGACACGGCGCGCGGACATGTGGACGCCAACGTTGGATGCCGTGTCCCAGATTTGGCAAACAGCAATTGACGCAGGCCATGACCTGTCAATGCTGAACATCGGAGGTGGTTTTCCGGCATTTTACGGCGAAGAAATCCAGGCACCAACAGATTACGCCGCCGAGGTCATCGCAATGGTCGAGGCGCGGTTCCCGAACGTTGAGACACTGATGGCTGAGCCGGGACGTGGCATGGTCGCTGAAGCTGGCGTTATCGTGGCAGAGGTCATGCTGGTAAGCCGTAAATCTGAACGTGACCTGCATCGGTGGGTCTATTTGGATATTGGCCGTTTTTCTGGCCTTGCCGAGACGGAAGGCGAAGCCATTCGCTACCCATTCCAGACTGCGCGCGATTCCGAACCGATGGGCCCTTGCATTCTGGCTGGCCCAACGTGTGACAGCGCAGATATTTTGTATGAAAAGCGCCCCGTCTCCTTCCCGCTCTCGCTCAAGTCGGGTGATCGGGTGTTGATCCGCAATACGGGCGCATACACGTCTACTTATTCATCCGTCTGCTTTAACGGTTTTCCGCCACTAGATGTTGTCGTCATTTGAGTGCCCAAAACGTCCCGGAATGATGCTAATGTTGTCTCTCGACATTGGCCCTAAAGAAAGCTCACGCCTTGCAAACGCCATTCTACCTCATCGATAAGTCCCGCTTGCTTCCCAATCTCGAGAAAATAGCATGGCTGCGTGACGCATCAGGGGTTAAATGCTTGCTGGCGCTCAAGTGCTTTGCCACGTGGTCGGTCTTTGATTTCATGGCTGAATACATGGACGGGTCAACATCATCATCCTTGTTCGAGGTCCGCTTGGGTCACGAGAAATTCTCGGGTGAAACCCATGCGTATTCTGTGGCTTATGCAGATCATGAAATTGATCAGGTTTTGGCGTGTTCCGACAAGATAATTTTTAACTCTATTGGCCAGTTGACCAAGTTTACGGAAAAATCTGAAGGTCAAATTCGCGGCTTGCGGGTCAATCCGGGTGTTTCGACCTCGGATTTCGATCTTGCCGATCCGGCGCGCCCATTTAGTCGGCTTGGCGAACATGACCCCGCTGCGATTGATGCTGTCGCGCATCAAATCAGCGGCTTGATGTTCCACAACAACTGCGAAAATGACAGCTTTGAACGTTTCGATGAGATGTTGACCTTAATCGAAGATCGTTTTGGCACGGTGATCCACAAAATGGATTGGATCAGTTTGGGCGGTGGGATTTATTTTACAGGCGAGGATTATCCGCTCGAACGTTTCGCCGCGCGCCTCAAGGCATTTGCTGCGCGTTTTGGCGTTCAGGTCTACCTTGAACCCGGAGAGGCGGCGATTACTGGCGCCGCGACGCTTGAGGTCACTGTGCTCGACACGATGCACAACGGCAAGAACCTCGCGATTGTTGATAGCTCTATCGAGGCGCATATGCTCGACTTGCTGATCTACCGCGAGCCTGCAAAAATTTTGCCGAATACGGGCGCTGAGGAATGGATGATCTGCGGAAAGTCTTGCCTTGCTGGCGATATCTTTGGCGAGTTCCGATTTGACGCTCCGCTCAGGGCAGGTGACCGGCTTTCGTTTCAGGATGCCGCAGGTTACACAATGGTCAAGAAGAACTGGTTCAACGGGGTGAAGATGCCAAGCATCGCTATCCGTGAACTGGATGGAAGCACTCGCATGGTGCGTGATTTCGACTACAACGACTTTGCTGCGGCATTGTCATAACTCACAAATATTAGAGGTCTCTTGGATACATGAAACGTAATGTTCTTATCATTGGCGCCGGTGGTGTCGCACAAGTCGTCGCGCATAAATGCGCTCAAAATAACGATGTTCTGGGCGACCTGCATATCGCAAGTCGTACCATAGCAAAGTGCGACGCGATTATCGCCAGCGTGCATGAGAAGAACGCGATGAAACAAGACGGGGTTTTCCAATCCCATGCGGTTGACGGGATGGACACAGGCGCCGTCGCTTCATTGATCAAATCAACAGCCACGCAGATCGTTATCAACGTCGGCTCCCCTTTTGTGAACATGACCGTGCTTGAAGCCTGCATCCAGACTGGTACCGCCTATATCGACACAGCGATCCACGAAGACCCAACCAAAATCTGCGAAACCCCGCCATGGTATGGCAACTACGAATGGACGCGCCGCGACGATTGCGCCGCCGCGGGCGTGACGGCGATCTTGGGTGCCGGTTTTGATCCCGGCATGGTGAACGCTTTCGCCAGGTTTGCAGTGGATGAATTCATGGACGAGGTCACATCGATCGATATCGTCGACATCAACGCAGGCAGCCACGGCAAGTATTTCTCGACCAATTTCGATCCTGAAATCAACTTCCGCGAGTTTACCGGCACAGTCTACAGCTGGCAGCAAGGCGTATGGCAAAAAAACAAGATGTTCGAGGTTGGTCGGGAATGGGACTTGCCCGTCGTCGGCAAGCAAAAGGCCTATATGTCGGGCCACGACGAAGTGCATTCGCTTGCTGCCAACTATCCTGAGGCCGACATTCGGTTCTGGATGGGTTTTGGCGACCACTACATCAACGTGTTTACTGTTCTTCAAAACCTCGGCCTTTTGTCTGAGCAGCCAGTGACGACCGCCGAGGGGCTCGAGGTTGTACCGCTCAAATTGGTGAAGGCCGTCCTGCCCGATCCATCCAGCCTCGCACCCAATTACACTGGCAAAACTTGCATAGGCGATCTGGTGAAGGGCATCAAAGACGGCAAAGAGGTCGAAGTCTTTGTCTACAATGTTGCCGATCATAAGGACGCGTACAATGAAGTCGGCAGCCAGGGTATCTCCTATACTGCGGGCGTTCCCCCAGTTGCTATGGCGATGTTGATCGCTGACGGCAGTTATGACAGCGGCACCATGCTGAATGTCGAAGAGTTGGACCCGAAGCCACTGTTTACATTGCTCGATACCATCGGGCTGCCCACGCGTGTTAAAGACGTAAACGGTGACCGCGAATGGAACCGTTCTTAACCTTCGCTTAGAGACGCCGACATTCACAAGGAAGTGGGATGCGATGTCGGCCTCTTTCGCCAGCATGAGGTGGAAACCGGACATCAGTGCAATTGCGGCCTTATGTGCCAAACGCACCAAAACTTGTGAAACCCGCTGCGGTATAAAAGGACATGGAACACTCGGTATTCGGACCTATCAAGAAACAGGTGAATTAGCGGGCCAGCGCAAGGTTGTAGTGAAGGCCGATTTGGACGCCATAGACCTAGCGCTGTGTGCTGCCATGAGGGCGCCCCTAGAAACCAGGCGCACAGTATCACCGGACCACGATTTCACCCTGCCCCCCCTTGGGGAGTTAGGGCGGTAGCGCTCGCCTAAGCGCTATCGCCTTCGCGTTGCTGAGTACAGGTTAAACAAGCGCCAAAACGTCTTCAAAGATAAAGTCACTATTGTCCAGATCAACCTCATCGAAGTTCTGGAGTGTAACCGCATC
Source organism: Sulfitobacter sp. (assembly GCF_036960155.1). Classification (GTDB taxonomy): domain Bacteria; phylum Pseudomonadota; class Alphaproteobacteria; order Rhodobacterales; family Rhodobacteraceae; genus Sulfitobacter. Next base: position 12,621 of record NZ_JBALWB010000016.1, read on the forward strand.
GCGTGTGCTGGTCCGGATTTCCAAGTCACTACCGATTTGTGTTATGATCATATCCCCCATTCCAAACCCAAATCCAAAGCTGGTAAAATCAAGTAAATCGACACCATCCTCAAAATCCTCAATCTGGTCGGCACGGCTCCGATCATCAAAGATAAAGACGTCGGCCCCTGCCCCGCCTAGCATTCTGTCATCACCCCAGCCACCATCGATGGTGTCGTTGTTGTTGTCGCCGTAGATGATGTCCTTTCCTGCACCGCCAAGGATCAGATCAGCCCCGTTGCCGCCATAGAGTTTGTCGTTGCCATGTTCGCCGATCATCGTGTCGTTGCCGTCGGCGCCATAGATCCGATCGTTTGCGTTTCCGCCGTCGAGATAATCATCGCCCGTACCACCATTGATAAGGTCGTTGTCTGAGCCGCCGTAGATGACATCAGAATCTTTGCCACCCAACAACTTGTCAGCGCCGGAACCGCCCATGATCAGGTCTTCGCCGTCACCACCGTCGATGGTGTCTTTGCCCGTTCCACCGTCTAGAGTGTCAGAGCCAGCCCCGCCTTTGATACTGTCGCTCCCTCCGCCTGCGATAATTTCGTCCGCAGCATCGCTGCCCACGATTGTGTCGCTACCTTCAGAAACGGTAATGACGGGCGCGTCGGCCAGTACAAAATCACTTTCATCAATATCTGTGAGTGCCATGTTTTCTAGCAATACATAGTTGCCATCTTTAAAGGAGATACGCACACCCGAACCGTCGGCTTGTAGGCCCATCTGGGACAGGCTCCAGATGTTCATGATCGACACGTCCAGCTTGTCTTCGCCTTGGGTGAAATCGGTGATCGTGTCCTGACCTGACCCCGACGCAAAAATATACGTATCTGCCCCAGAGCCACCGGACATAAGATCGTTTTCTTTGCCTCCATCCAGTGTGTCATTGCCATCGCCGCCATGCAGCGTGTCTTCACCAGTTTCGCCAATCAGCAGGTCATTCCCTTCACCGCCGAACAACAAGTCCTCTTGGTTACCGCCATTCAAAACGTCCGCGTCTAATCCGCCCCACAATGTGTCGCGCCCATTGCCGCCGAGCAATGTATCGTTTCCTTCGTCGCCGGTAATTGAATCGTTGCCACAGACACCGTCGATAAGGTCATTGCCTTCCCCACCAGTTACGCGATCTGATCCCCCCAAAGCAGAGTAGACATCATCGCCTGCCATCAGGTCGATAAAATCAGCAGTCATATTGCCGGTGAGTATGTCATTGCCCGTTGTTGGCATAATTTTAATCCCCAAAATTAGAAAAATAACGCAGTAAGCGGTTGAATTAGCGGTTAAACAATATCTGTTTTTTTGATAGCGACAGGTAGCAGCCCACCGCATTCCAGATCGGAAGATGTCTTCAATTGAAGTATAGTTAATACGAGGTCTTCCGAATTTGTCTGCAACTTGGCATCTTTAAGGCGCAAATAGGGCAATTCTCAACTGTGGCGGGAACCATTGTTTTGGATCACGAAACAACATTACTGCATCCAATAGTATTGGATCAGCATGCGTAAAGTGCGGCATCCAAATATTCGAATCGTTTGGTAGTTATTTTAGGGTCCCCAGCAGAACTTCGTCCTGCCGTAACTTCACAACACTCTCTTCAGCTTGGATCTCTTTATGGCCATCGTTGGCCTTCCGTATTCCTAACTATAGGGTCGGGCTACTTCAAAGGGGAGGCCCACAACCTTCTTTTACGACCATACGTCTTGCGAGATCATCCAAGGCATCTCTTCATGCAATTTTGCAGCGAATTCATCTGCCCAATCCGTGTTATTGGTGAGAAAGATCTGCATTCCTCGCAACAAAGGTTCCAACCGTTCAAATTCCACTCACTTCAAATGCGAGAGTCCAACGGCAGCAGGATGGGACCTTCCAAAATCGATTGGCGCGAACATTGATGCGGTTACGTTCCATATAGCTCAGCACTGGCTTGTCAGTGGAGTCAGCCTTGCGGTCGTCGTTTTCTCTAACGGGAAATATATTGAGGGTACTTTGGTCAACAAGTGTTTTATTTCTGCGTATGCTCTTCGTTCGGGACAATGCGCGTCATCGAGAGCGTCATGGTGACATCCTTTCAAAGCACAGGCCAAAGTGGACCGCGCCAAGGGCCAGAACCGTTGTGGTTTAGCAATTATGCCTGAAAGGCTCTGGAGTCCGCGGGAACATTTAAGGAACAAACTGAGCCGAAATTCAAGTGGCCGCGTCGAACACCGCTAAATAGGAATTGGTTTCATCACCAAAATGCTCAATATTCCGTAAGACACTGATAAATATAGATGACCACCGACAGCGGAACTGTCAGTGGTCATCTGATCTGGGTCGATAGGGCAAAAAACCTTACAGAATGGTCGTGTTATGGTGTGTCTCACATTCATTGACGTCCGACATCGAAAGTACATTCTGACCGACACCTCACGCCAATAAAAACAAAAACTTAGATTTAGACGCCACAAATCTAAATCCGTCTTGCGACGTCTAAAACCCGTTCTACGTCACCTAACTTGCGGACAAAAATCATGAATCTCTTAACCCTCGCCGATCTACATCTTGATTTCTACCTTGAAGATGGGGTGGACCCATTCGAGAAAGTTCCTGAAGAACAGCGCCACGCTGTCACCCACTGCGTGCTTGCAGGCGACCTGAGCAACAAGGGACACAAGAGGTGGGCACGTTGTTTACCATGGGTGGCCGAGCAATTTCCGAACGCTCAGATCTTTGCGCTGCCTCGAAACCACAACTACTAAGACGGGAACATTGATCGAGAAGACAAGGTGCAGGATGTGGCTGCCGCCCATGGCGCCGCATTTCTCCAAAATCCGAATGTTTCTTCGGGCGACATCGCTTCCTGAGCTGCACACTGTGGACAGATTTTCAGATCTTTGGCGATAAACCCGCAAACCTTCAGCGCGCTGCTAACCACATGAATGACTATCACTACATTCGGGTCGCCAAAACGGGTTACAAGAACCTCACGCTGATGCAAACCGCGCAAATTCATGTGGAGCACCGTCAATGGCTGGAAGAACTCCTCTAGGAAAAATTTGACGGCGAGACGACGGTGATCACGCATCATGCACCCCATCTCAAGGCGTCGGATGGCACGCCCGCCATGGGACCTTGTTTACGCCTCGGATCTCGAAACGTTGATCCTAAAACATCGACCCGAATGGTGGTTGTACGGACACACACATCATCGTGTCACATTCAGCGTTGGCCCGACGTCGCTGACCAACATTTCGATTGGCTATCCTGGACAGATAGATTTGGTCAATGACCTCGCGCCCTTTACCTTCGAGTTGGAAGAGTGAGTAACATCATGCCAGACATCCCCTTTCTCAGCGTCGCACTTCTTGATTTTGAGGCAAGCAGCCTCGCTCCGGACAGCTGGCCCATTGAAGTCGGCCTCAGCTGGATTGACCGCAATCTTAAGGTCCAGACCTATCATAGCTTGATCCAGCTGGTGCCTGAATGGCCAGAGCATGCGGGTTCACCAGCCAGCGCCGTGGCACACAACATCCCACGTCGCGCTCTGGATACAGCCCCCGACGTGACAGAGTTTGCAGAGCAACTGCCAGGGCCCTGGGTGGCCGCATCGCGCTATCCGATGCGCCTCCGTTCGAGCGTTACTGGCTTGATAGATTGTTAGCCGCCGCCCGTGTTACGGATCACGCTTCAATCCAGGATTTTAAGACCGTAACGCTGAGCGCCTTCTCTTCTCGAGCATTGGATCACCTTTACGAGCATCTTGACCGTAGAAAGGCACCGCACTGTGCGGGCCCCGACAGCACAAGATGCGCAAACGCTTGGCTTGCTGGTCTGCGCTGCTATGAGGAACGATAGTGGAATTTTTGTTCACAGAGCGAGGCGTGGTTGTTGCGGCACGCATTATTGAGTGCATTGCGATTAATCCAAAAATCAACCTCCTGAGCGGGTTAAGCATCTCCGACGCAGCGACGAAGAAATGGAGCTGTGGCTCTGGCGTCCTTACATTGTCCGGATGGAACCCGTTCAGACGCTGACGGTCAAAGGCAGCCATCTGAATTTCAGTGTAGCGCTCCTCAATCCTCTTCCTGGTATACGGCGGCAACCTTAAAATCGTCTGCGCGGCAAACGAGACATGAGGGCGGATTGCGGACTTTCTCTGTGCGCCGCACCAACGGCAGCTATGCGCAGAAAGTGTACTTTGCAATGTCGCGCGAATGCCCCAAAACTACCGTTCGCCTTGACCCCGCGCGCTGCGGCGCAGTTTCTCCGAAGCAGACATTGATACGTTGCCGCAGTATTTTGAGGTATTAGATCTGCAATGCGGACCAAGCCGTCGTAAGGCCTCGCACTAATGAACTTAGAGTAGAGAGTTTGATCTCGGCTTCAATATCATAATGCTTACTAGAAGCGTGGAACAAAATTCTGTACCGTTCTTGAGAACAGGTTAAGTTCATCACGCAAATAGTTTTGTAAATTTCCAAATGAACCAAAAATCAAGTAAATCATTCCCGATACCTCGAAATTTCACAAAAAAACCACCTTTCGCTTTGCAGCCGCACTTATTGGGCTAAGTGCATTGCAAGGATGTGACGTCGCGGTGGGTCTCGTGGTGGCGCCGTTCGCCATTGGCGGCGAAGCTATTGTCGACACTGTTGTCGTCCAATCTTCCATTATTCAACCGGTGGCGGTCATCGACGCTTCGGGGAAAGTGCTGGCCGGCCCTGCCGACCCATCCAAAAGACCAGAGAGCACATTGCGGCTGTCAGGGTCAACAATCAGCTGCTCAGGCAGGTCAACGGGTCCTGAAAAATTTTCCCTGCGCTGCAACAATGGCTGGAAAACCACGGTCATGACGGCAGCTCGCGGTCCCGGTGTCTTTGACGCGGTCAATCGCGTTGGCCACGCGGTCCACCTTTCTTTTACCAAAAGCAAACACGCATCGACTAGCTGTTCCGGCAATTACATCGCACCCGCCGATGAGGAAAGTCCGTTTCTGATCAAGTGCACAGATTTCAAAGAGGAGTGGGCCGATTTCAAAAAGACCAAAAGAACCAATGTTGCGACGGGCAGTCGAACCGGGGCCGTAGCGGTTACAAAAACCGCATCCGGCACAAAGCAGATTAATATCTGGTTTGGTCCAGCCTCCTGAAACCTGCGCTGTCCGGTATTCGACATATGAAATCCGTTACAGCGCCGGCCATCGAAAGGCCTTTGTCTTGGCTATCACTTCATATCACTCCCGTCTTTGCACTATGCTAAAAAGGTCTCTCAGGGCGTTTCAGCTTGTTGTTTGTTCGCTGGCCTTACCCATGGTTTTGACGGCTTGCGACACAACGGCTGATTCAACTCTCAAGCCCTCCGGCAGCGATCTCTGGGTCCAGAAGGTCAGCGTTATCGTCGAACCCGGGCGAGAGGGGTCGTCCCTTGGACAGATGTCCCCATCGAAGAAAAACTTCCGCCCAAGGGATATGGTCTTACCAAAAGCAAGATCGTTTCCGATTACACACGGGTGCTGGAATCCGCATTGATCCCAGCCTCTGAAACCGGCACCAGACCCGTGATCGTGCAAGTCACAATCGACAGTATGTATCTTCCGAAATCCGGACAACAAACGGCTTACGACACTAATGCGAGTGTTACTGTTTATGTTGACGTCATCGACGCTCAGAAAAGCACCATACTGGTCTCGCAAAAACGGGTCTTTGTAGGATTGGATACCAGGCCATTTTGGGGTACCGGCACAACTGAAGTACAGACTTACAACTTGATGGTTTCTAGGGTTGCTGTCAGGTTGAAAGAAGGACTATTAAACTGATCAAGCCCTTATACTAAGGGGAACTTTCGGTGACTTGCACTTTTATCTTAGTGGTTTGCAACTGCTGCTTTGGGGTATCGTGCGGTCATGCGGCAGTGCAGAGAGAAACCCAATTTTAAGGCTGTACAATTGTCGGCTCGTGACATCGTCGTGGTGTTGGCCCCTACTTGCTGCCTTGCTGCGATTTCAAACTTTCCGCTCTTTGTGCTGGATGCCGTAGATTTCATGAATGACGAGTCTCGGCTGTGGTTTCAAAGCGGACTCAGGGCGGAGCAGAAAGAAAGCTGCTTATTGTTTCGAGCGAATGTCAGCTCCCTCTTTTTCAACCTAACCCTGTCGCGCCCGCAGCGAATGGCAGCTTGGAGCCCACTTTGCCGTTTTTCTCCAAAACGGCCCAAGTTCGTAATTGCTGCTACATTACGCCCATAGCTGGTCATCTTATTGCCCTACACCAGATGGGTTCTCGCTCAAAACTCTTACCACTGACTGCCGTTTTGGGGCCAAAATCGCCCAAATCAACACTTCGGCAATCAATAGATTGAGCGCCCATGCGAACACCATCGTGGCGTCGCGCAGCGGCCCTGTCATCTCTGTCTCAAAAAAGATCATCCACCCAATGCCGATGAACGTCTGCGTGGACGCGCCTTGGCCTATCGCATAGGCGCGCAACATGTAGGCGCTGTGCTGAAACACATTCCGAAACCTGACCGCAATAACGGACCAAACTATAAAGCAAATCATCAGAAAACCGAGGATGATCCGCGCCCAATACAGCAAGTTCCCCTGAAGACTAATTGGAAAGCTGTAGAAATGAGTCATCCACAATCCACTTCCCGCAGAAAGACAACCTGCCATAGCGACAATTCGACCAAACGCACGGTGTGCTGCAGGATGCTGCCGCCTGATGCTTGGCAGGAACTGAATTGCGCCGAGAAGACAAAACATGAAACTGCTCAGAATGTGCAGGACGATGGGGAAGGGTGTTGCTGACGCCCGCGGGTTATCGGGTGCGATCGCGGGTCCACCTACGAATTCGAGCACGCGGAACAAACCTCCAAAGGTCGGTATGAACGAGTACACAAGGATCAAGGTCAGGATCGTCCATTCCGATTTGCTGAGAACCTTCATGAGTCGACCCCCTGATTTTCTGTTACAGCAGCGGTTTCAGTCATGTGCTCCAATCCACCCGGTCGATGCGCCCAGCATGCGGTGCTGGCTTGGTACTCTTTGGTCCTCAGTTGCCGACTGATCGCGACCCGCCATGAGCCAAATTGGTAGTTGGTCATAGGAATTGTCTGCTGTCTTGTTGGGTCAACCGACGCGTCGACGGATCGATTGCGGATATGCATGTTAACCAACTTCCATGATTGATGTGCTTTGTTCACATTCGTCTAGCTGGTTTGGCATTTCTACAAAATTGCATATTTTTGCAGTTCTGCTATACACAAATAATGGAGTGGAAAAGATCAGCTTTTGACTGGAACCAGGCGCGGGCGTTTCTTGCCACTGCTGAAGAAGGGTCGCTTTCTGCAGCGGCTCGTGCGCTTGGGCTAACCCAGCCCACACTTAGTCGACAAGTTGCTAACCTCGAAGAAAAGCTTGGTGTGACACTGTTCGAAAGGACCTCACGCGCGCTGTTGCTTACCCAGGCGGGGACGCAGTTGCTTGAGCATTTCCGAAGCATGGGTGAGGCCGCAAATCGTATTTCCATCGCGGCCACAGGCCAATCCGAAGCGGTGACTGGGCATGTGGCTATTGCCTGCACAAATGGAATGGCAACCTTTTTCCTCCCGAAAATACTCAAGAAACTTCAAGCGGCAGCGCCAGGCCTTCAGATTGAAATCATAGCTTCCAATGAAATGAGCGACCTGCGGCGGCGTGAAGCGGATATTGCGATCCGGCACGCCCGCCCTCAGGACAAAAACCTTTTCGCTAGACGCGTACGGGACACGACTGGCCATCTTTTTGCATCATCAGAATACCTTGATGCCGTCGGTCGTCCTTCGCATCCCTCGGATTTTTCCAAGATGCAGTTTGTCGGCTTTGAATATCCTGAACGTATGCTTGGACTCATGGCCTCGCGCGGTCTCAATTTGACGGTGGCAAATTTCAACTTATCCACGGCAAGCGTGACCATGTCGTTGGAACTGATGCGCAAGGGGCTGGGTATTGGCATTCTGCCAGTCGACATCGGCACCGCCTATCCCGAGCTTGAAAACCCCTATCCGAATTTTGAACCCATAGAGATAGAATCTTGGCTCGTCGCGCATCGGGAATTGAAGACAAACCTCAGGATTCGACTGGCATTTGACCTGTTGGCAGAGTGTTTGAGCACAAAGTAGCTAAATGCTGGAAAGTGGCCGTTCGCTCGCAGCGCGGCGAAGGTCAGAAAAGTTCGCACTGCAGACCATGACCCAGACCGTGCCGAAGGTCCGGTTCGGGTCAGTATTGCGTTACGCCGCCCCCTGATAACCATCAGAGATCCCCAGCCATCGAGTCAAAGGTGCGCAACGTTCCACAGCTCTTTGAAGAGGGAACATATCGACAAAAATTAAAAGGCGGATCCTGAGGATCCCCCTTCTTGGGTTCTATAGCTTTACAAACTGCAAAGTCCGATGTGACGCAATTTCGATCACCGGTATTCAATCACCCGCAAAATTCCCCAGAAAACCCGTCTTTTGTCGTAAAGACGGACTTTCGATGTCGAACATCAGGAGCCAGAAAAACTAATAGCATGCGCACTGGTTGATTTTCGTTTCTGATACAGACAGCAAAAAAATTGAAGAAAAGCAGGGCCTTCTCGCAATGCAATCATAATTTGAAAAAGATGAAGCGTGCGCAAAAACCCATATCATGTAATCGATCCCGACATCTGTCGACTGCCCGCTCAGTCGAATATCGCCACTTTGAAGCGGTGTCATGTCGTTTCGATTTGATGGAATTTTAAGAGACACGTTTACCAGCACTCCAAGTTTCTTGCAGGACAGGTGTTTTGCCGTTGATGGAAAAGCGGATGATGTCTGCCCGTTGGCCTACCTCCAATGTGCCGCGATCGGCAAGGCCGACGGCCTGTGCCGGTGCAGCTGTGACCGTACGCATTCCACGTGCAAGGTTGCCCCAGATGTCACCCAGCTGGACAGCGGCCATCAGCAAACCAGCTGGCACATAATCAGACGACAGGATGTCCAATCGATCCATTTGCGCGAGGTCTGCCGCCGCGACGTTGCCAGAATGTGAGCCCCCACGGATCAGGTTAGGCGCCCCCATGATCGTAGCAATGCCCTTGGCATGACAGGCATCGGCTGCAGCAACTGTGGTCGGGAACTCAGCCACACGCACGCCATAAACATGGCTCGTCGCTACCTGATCGGCCGTAGTGTCGTCATGGCTGGCCAAGGTCGCACCAAGGCGCTGCGCGGCGGCCACCGTCGCGGCTTCGTGTTTGGTGCCCAGCCGCGCCTGAAGCTCATACAGGAACTCAAGATACCTTCCCCATTTTTCATCGGTGTAGGTACGCTTGCCGCGGATATAAGTCTCGAACTTGGAGATATCGGCAAATTGACGCTGCCCAGGTGTGTGATCCATAATCGACACAATCCCGATGCGGTCTTCGGTTGAGAACTCATCCAACTCGTCGATCAACGTTTCGGAGCAAACCTCCGCACGCAGATGGATATGGTGGCTGATCCGCAAGAGACCCAAGTCCCGTGCCCCTATAATCTCATCGGTCATCTGGCGGGCATATTTTGGATACCCCGACCCTGTATCGGACACGATAGACCCGACACGGATCGCGTCAAAGACAGTTGTTATCCCTGCACCGGCCAATTCACGGTCATGGGCCAGAATGGCTGCACGGAATGGCCAGCTCACTTTGGGGCGTGGCTCCAGATGGCGCTCGACGTTGTCGGTGTGCAATTCGACCAGACCGGGCGACAGGTAGTCGCCTTCAATATCAATCGCTCCAGTTGGAACTGACGTGCCTGTGGTGATATCTGTAATCACGCCATCTGCGGTAACCACTGAACCCGTGATGACTTCGTCATTCAAGATAAGGCGCGCATTGGCGAAAATTGTTTCGACTGTCATGTTGATGTCACGCTAAATTGGCAGAAGTCATATATCTGCGGGGAAACAAAATGTTTGAACGATACGCCGTCTTTTATACGCCCACCGGCCCTTTGGCCGACTTCGGAGCGCATTGGTTGGGGTGGGATAGTGGCACAAGTAGTGCGGTGCCCTATCCCGAGATTGCGGAGATTGACGTAGCTTCGGTCACGCAAACACCGCGCAAATACGGGTTGCATGGCACCCTCAAGGCGCCGTTTCGGCTGGCGACAGGGTGCGAGGTAGCACAGCTGCAAGACGCGGCAGAGATTTTTGCCGCCGAGCAAGCCGCTTTCAGGATTGGTACGCTTTCGTTGCGCCATGGCAGCGGTTTCGTGGCCCTGCGCCCCCGCAGCCAAGAGATAGCCCTGCGGAACTTCGCAGCAGCTACCGTAAAAGCGTTTGATCCGTTTCGCGCACCCTTGACTGATGCCGATATTGCCCGCCGCCGCGAGGCCAAGTTGACTGCCAGACAAGACCAACAAATGCTGGACTGGGGCTATCCGTTTATCTTTGACGACTTCCATTTTCACTTGACGCTGAGCGGCTGCCTGAATGCTGACGCGGCTGCACACTTGATCTGCGCGCTCTCGCCGCGTTTGGAAAAAATCGTCCCAGACCCATTCATGATCGATGCGGTCGCTCTTATGGGCCAAGATGCGCATGGTATGTTTCATCAAATCCATCGTTACGCCTTGACCGGATAAAGGCAGTCGAGTGCGGCCCGAACCGTCTGTTCAAGAGGTCCGCTGTTGTCGAGGTGAGTTGCTTCAATCCCACTCGGTAGACCCGCCGTCGCACGCTCAAGCCTTCCTGCAATTTGCGTCTCTGTTTCGCGGCCACGGGCAGTCAGTCGCGCGGCAAGAACATCACGGTCAGCAGTGAGGTTGATCACATCAAACCGTGCGAAGCGGTCTTGTGCGCGGATTAAGACGGCACGTGACAGGTTCGCCAACACATCACGGCCGTCTTTCAGGTGCGTTTTAGCGGCGATAGGGATTGCGTAATGCAGACCATGTGCCTCCCAACTCAACATGAAGGCCCCCGCGTCCTTAAGCGATTGAAATTCCACCACCGTAACCCCGTCAAACTCCTCGTTACCCGCATTACTGGGCCGGGTAATAACGCGGCGCGCCAGAACGATCCGTGGGTCGCGGTCCGCCATCGCTTGCATGACGCTGTCTTTGCCGACTCCTGACGGTCCGACGACGGCTACAAATCGCCCGCTCATGCCGCCAGCCCCGGAGTGAATTGCGTCACGTCAAACTGGCGATCACAGATTTCATCGCGGGCAGCGTGGTCGTGGAATATGCCAATGATCGCGGCACCGCGCGCCTTAGCCTCTGCAATCATAGCCAGTACCGTCGCACGGTTCGTCGGATCAAGACTGGCCGTCGGCTCATCAAGCAAAAGGGCCGGATAGGGAAATGCAAATCCACGGGCGATGTTTACGCGCTGCTGTTCACCACCCGAAAAGGTCGTCGGGCTCAAGGTCCACAGACGCTTCGGAATATTCAGACGGGTCAACAACATTTCGGCCTGTGCGATTGCTATGTCCCGCTCTGTGCCCGTGGCCAGTAGCGGCTCTGCGACCACATCCAGTGTAGACACACGCGGCACGACACGCAGGAACTGACTGACATACCCTAAAGTGCGCCGTCGCAGTTGGATTATCTCGCGCGGCGCGGCACTGGCCACATCAAGATCGCCCACCATGATCCGGCCAGAAGCGGTTAGGTAGTTGCCATAAATCATCCGCATCAGCGTTGATTTCCCAGCTCCAGAGGCTCCGACCAGCGACACGCATTCACCCGCCGCAACAGTCATGCTCGCGTCCTGCATCACAGGAATTTCTGCAGTACCTTGGTTGTGGAGCACAAAGGATTTCGAGACATTTTCAATAGAGATCATTCGCTTAAACCTGCAAAACAGAGGACACAAGAAGCTGCGTATAGGCATGCTGGGGATCATCGAGCACCTGATCCGTAAGCCCCGTTTCGATCACATGCCCGTCTTTCATGACCATCAACCGGTCTGCCAAAAGGCGCACAACGGCCAAGTCATGAGTGACGATAATCGCGCTGAGGTTCATCTCGCGCACCAAACCACGCAGCAGATCGAGAAGCCTCGCCTGAACCGATACATCCAAGCCGCCCGTAGGTTCATCCATAAAGACCAGGCGCGGTCCAGTGACCAGATTGCGGGCGATTTGCAGGCGTTGTTGCATCCCACCGGAAAAGGCAGTGGGGCGATCATCAATCCGATCCTCGGTGATCTCCACGCGCCCGAGCCAGTCGATAGCTTTAGCGCGAATATCGCCGTAGTGACGGGCATTGACCGCCATAAGTCGCTCGCCCACGTTGCCACCTGCGCTGACATTCATCCGCAGCCCATCACGGGCATGTTGATGCACAAAGGCCCAGTCGGTGCGGCTCAGCATCCGACGTTCCGGTTCGGACATTGTAATTGTGTCACGCAGACCATCAGCGCGAGTGTCAAAGCGCACCGCACCACTGTCTGGCGCAAGATGCCCCGCAAGACAGTTCAGCAAAGTGGATTTTCCCGAACCGCTCTCGCCTACGATCCCCATCACCTCACCAGGGTAGAGATCAAACGACACATCCGTGCAACCGATCCTTGCACCATAGAATTTCGCGATGTTTTCAACCTGCAACAACGGGGTCATGCCGCGTCCTCCTTGTATGGAACGCCTTGGGCTCCGACATGGCCATGCTTACGTCGGGTCGCACAGTAATCGGTGTCCGAACACATGAACATGCGCCCGCCTGCGTCATCCACAATCAGCTCGTCCAGATAGCTGTCCCCTGCCCCGCACAAATCACAGGCATGATCCGCCTTGGTGGGCTGGAACGGGTAGTCATCGAAATCGAGGCTCACCACCTGCGTATAGGGGGGGATCGCATAGATACGCTGCTCCCGCCCCGCGCCAAAGAGTTGTATGCCAGCCATTTCCAGTTTCGGATTGTCGAACTTCGGGATCGGAGACGGGTCCATGACATAGCGCCCTTCAACCTTGACCGGATAGGCATAAGCGGTGGCGATATCTCCGTGCTGGCTGATGTCCTCATAAAGCTTCACATGCATCAGCCCGTATTCCTCAAGAGCATGCATCTTGCGGGTCTCGACTTCGGAAGGCTCCAAAAAGCGCAGGGGTTCAGGGATTGGTACTTGATATACTAATATCTGGTCCGCGCGCAGGTCTTCTTCAGGAATGCGGTGGCGGGTCTGGATCACACTCGCCTCGGCTGTGGCTTCGGTGACGGCGATCCCCGCAGTCTTTTGGAAGAACCTCCGTATGGACACCGCGTTGGTCGTATCATCGGCCCCTTGATCGATGACCTTAAAGGTATCATCAGGCGTCAGCACTGCCGCCGAGACCTGTACACCACCCGTGCCCCATCCATACGGCATCGGCATCTCACGGCTGGCAAAGGGCACCTGATAGCCGGGGATTGCGAGCCCCTTAAGGATCGCACGACGGATCATGCGTTTGGTTTGCTCGTCAAGATAGGCGAAGTTATAGTCGCTCATTCTGCGGCCTCCTGCATATGCGTTTCCGCCTCGCGGCGCAGTTTACGGATGAGTTCCAACTCGGACTGAAAATCGACGTAGTGGGGCAACTTAATATGCTCCAAAAAGCCAGTCGCCTGAATGTTGTCGCAGTGATACAGCACAAATTCTTCGTCCTGCGCGGGTGCGCCAAGGTTGTCTTCACCCAGCTCTTTCCAGCGCAGGGCACGGTCCACCAAAGCCATCGAAATGGCCTTACGCTCTGTCATGCCAAAAACCAGACCATAGCCTCGCGTGAATTGCGGTGGTTGGGTTTTGGAGCCCTGGAACTGATTAACGGTCTCGCATTCCGTCACAGTGATTTCACCAATCTCGATGGCAAAACCAAGCTCGGGGATGTCCATCTCGACGGCGACTGCGCCGATACGCAATTCGGCGACGAAGGCATGGTTGCGCGCATAGCCTCGCTGCGTGGAGTAGGCCATGCCGAGAATAAACCCCTCATCCCCACGCGTGAGCGATTGCAAGCGCAAGGCACGGCTTGCAGGCAATTCCAGTGGCATGCGGGTGAGGTCGTCAGGAACGTCCTTGCCCACAGGCTCACTCTGGATCAAATCTTCGCGGTCGAGAAACGACATGATATGCGGCGTTGCAGCCTCGGTAGGCCGGGCAGTCTGCGCTGCAACTACCTCCCCGTCGGCAGCCAATTTGAAATCCAACAGACGGTGGGTGTAGTCAAAGGTAGGCCCCAGCACCTGCCCGCCCGGGGCATCCTTAAACGTCGCCGACACGCGCCTGTCACAGGCCATGTCTTCGGTTTCAATAGGGTTTGATCCACCAAACCGCGGCAGTGTCGTGCGGTAGGCGCGGATCAAAAAGATCGCCTCGATCAGGTCGCCGCGCGCTTGTTTAATCGCAAGCGCAGCAAGGTCAGGGTCATAGAGCGAGCCTTCGGCCATGACGCGATTGACCGCAAGCGCCATTTGCTCACGGATTTGCGCAACGGTCAGTTCCAGAATCGCCGTGTCACCGCGCCGCTCCTCCGCCAACCAAGCGTGGGCGTTATCTATGGCGCGTTCGCCGCCCTTTACAGCCACATACATCAGCCTACCCTCGTCGTGCGTGGGAGTGCCGCGAGGCGGTCACCACAGGTGAAAAAGAAATCCAGGCCCAACGGGAAGAGCGTGGCATTTGTCCGAAAGAGACGGGCTTCGGGAAGCGACAAGAGCGCCTGATCCTTGATCCCAGGGCCGCGTAGGGTGGCACCTGTGTTAGACAGCTGCTGGCTCTCGACGATCAGGGTGGCAGAGCGGTCAGGGTATTCTGCGGTGCCGATGGAGAAGTCCGGCAGCGGTAGCGCCTGCCATGATCCGAGGGCAAACATCGCGTCTTGGGCCGCAACAAATGGCGCGCCTGTGTGGAATGTGATCCAGTCCCGTACCTGCGGTGTGTCATGGCTGGCCGCCAGATGAATCGGCGTTTCAGGATCGCAAAGCGTGAGAAGAACAACACCTGCTGCCACGCTCATTGGCGCAGGCGGCTGTGCGCCGCCCACAGAAACGATTTCGCCGGGACACGCCATTGCCGTCATTACAGCGCGAAAAGCGTAGGATGCATCTACAGGCAGATCGACAAATCCCCCCTCCAAAACCTGGTTTTGCATCAATCTTCTCCTCGAACCATTGTGAAGAAATCTACTTTGGTTGCCGCCGCCTTGGCAGCGCGTTCGGTTTTGCGTGCTGTTACGGCATCGCGGAGCGGGGTCAGAAGAGTAGTCTCGACCGCGTCTGCCGCCTCGGTTTGCATCAACGCATCGACCAGCGCCGCTTGGAGGGCGTGGTCTTTGCTTCTGCCTTGCACATAACCGTGCCCCACCGTGCCATCGGCCAACTTGATAGAGGCACGGGTCACCGTCATCTCACCCAGATTAAAGGGTGCGCCAATAGCACCTGCACGGCCCCGCACCATGACGCCGCCGATCTCTGGATTGCGCAGGGTCGTGTAGGCCGGAGCCATGTCCAACGCCGCCCAACGGCGCGCAACGTCCGCGGCAGGAGATCCGGCTAACAGGCTGAGCCAGCCTTTGCGGGATGCGTTCGGATCGCTCATTACATTCATCTAGACAGCTTTCGCTAGTTACTATACAACTATACAAATACTAACTGATGATGATCCTCCCGCCAATCCCCCGAAGTGTGAAGTTTTGATGACATGACCCGCCGCACACCGATCTGGAAAGCCATTGCCACGTCCTTGCGCAGCGAGATTGTCGAGGGCTTGTACCAACAAGGAGCCAAGCTGCCGACCGAGGCGGTTCTTGCGATGCGCTTTGGCGTCAACCGTCACACTGTGAGGCAGGCTTTGAAGGCTTTGGCGGACGAGGGTATCGTCCACGCAAGGCGCGGCGCAGGCGTTTTTGTTACGATGACACCTACCGACTATCCCATTGGGCGCCGCGTTCGGTTCCACAAAAACCTGACGGACGCAGGCCGCAGCCACGCAAAAAAGGTTCTGTTGCTGGAAACCCGCACGGCGCAGGCATCGGAGGCCGAAGCACTGGAGCTTGAAACTGGCGCAATGGTCCATGTCTATGAGGGCCTGTCTTTAATGGAAAACCAGCCCATTGCATTGTTCCGCAGTGTCTTCCCTGCCGACAGATTACCCGACCTGCTGGGTTCTCTGCGCAACAACCCTTCCGTAACAGCGGGCTTGGCGCAATCGGGTGTGTCGGACTTTACACGCGCCTCGACGCGGGTGAACGCCAAGCTTGCTACCGCGACGCAGGCGCTTCACCTACGTATCGCCGAAAACGCGCCGATTTTACGTACCATCAGTGTAAATACAGCCCCCGACGGCAGCCCCGTTGAGGTCGGGCGTACGTGGTTTTCCGGCGACAAAGTTACCCTGACATTGTCGGAACTTTAACTGATCATTCGTAGCGTTCCAGAAATCCCTCTACGCTGAAGGAGCGAAAATCCTTCAACGCATTTCGCAACGCATCATGCGGCCAATCCCACCAAGCCAAGGCCATCAACCGATCAGAAATTTCCGATGTGAAACGCGCCCTTAGCGGCACTGCGGGAACACCCGCAACAATCATGTAGGGCGGGACATCTTTGGTCACGACAGCCCCACCAGCCACAACAGCACCGTGGCCGATCGTTACGTCTGGCCGGACTTGCGCACCATGGCCCAGCCACGTGTCATGCCCGATGGTCGTGCGCCGCGTGCGTCTGTGGGCGAACCACGCCTCATCATGTTCCACATCGTCAAAGTAGTCGCCCGACCGATAGTGAAAGTGATGCAGGCTGGCCTTGTCCATCGGGTGGTCCGTGGCTCCGATTCGTACGAAGGCGGCGATGTTGGCGAATTTTCCCACCGTGGCATTGGCAAAATCACACGATCGGTCGCAATAGGCATAGTCATCAAAATGGCTATGCGCCAATCGCGTGCCGCGTCCGATTTCAACGAATTTGCCGAAGGTCGCATCATTCAACTCGCAATCGGGGTGAAGATATGGGGTGTCTGCTTTAAGCCGTGCCATCAGTGTCCGCCCTCATCACCTTTGATCAGTTTGCGGCGCAGCCAACCGGACAGGGTATCCATCGCCATGACCAGCAGGATAATCAAAACAATGTAGTAGGTGACCTCTTCCCAATCCTTCTGCGTCGCAATGGCTTGGGTCAACAGCAGGCCAATCCCACCGCCCGTGATCGCTCCGATAATCGTGGCAGAACGGGTGTTAGACTCGAGGTAGTAAAGAACCTGACTGAGCAAGACGGGCATCACTTGCGGGAACACGCCAAAGCGGTATCGCTGCAGCGGTTTTGCACCCGTGGATGTGATCCCTTCGATCTGTTTGTCGTCCACATTCTCCAGCGCTTCAGAGAACATCTTGCCAAAGGTGCCTGTGTCCGTCAGCAGAATGGCAAGCGCACCTGTCAATGGGCCGGGGCCAAAGGCGCGGCTTAGAACAATCGTCCAGATCAACCCGTCAACACCGCGCAGAAAGTCGAACACCCGGCGTGCCGCGAAGCGGAATAACCCCAGAGGCATAAAATTGCGTGCCGCCAGAAAGGCCAATGGCAGGGCAAAAATAGCAGCGCCAAAAGTGCCCAAGAAAGCCATCAACAACGTCTCGAACAGCGCCCAAAACACATCGCCATGGCGCCACATCTTGTTGGTCCAGAAATCATGCAAGATCGCAGTGGCTTCGCCGCCCATCGCGTGCCCAGCCAGCTCAAACAACCCCATCCCGTAGTAGCGACTGTCGAGCGTGAAAAAGAACAGCTCCCAACCGTAGCTGTACTTGAAGACCTCGGCGCGCGCGCGCGTGATGGTGAACCGTCCTGCATCCGTGGCGATCATCACGCGATTTTTGGATGCGTTGATGTAATCTGGCAGATCACCCTCCGGAAACACGGCATGGACGCCCGTGCCGTCAGGGCGCGCTATGACCAGCCCGTAGCCTGGAATAGCGTAGCTGACCTGTGGGCCTAGGGTGATCAGGTGACCGCCGCCGAGATCGATCTTGGTGGCATCGCCCAAGCGGACCCAATCAGGCGCGGTGCCATCCGGATACTGCCCCTTTCGCTCTCCCTCGACAGAAATGGCGATGGTGCCAGAGCGGTTGTCCTGCGCCACATGGGTTTTGTAGCTGTAGCTGTCGGAGATCACAGTGCGCGCGTTGTTGAAGTTGACCCGTTCACTTAGCCCCGCCACGTCAAAGGACACAAAAATATAGCTCAAATAGGCGATGATCACCAAAGGGACGGCCAGTGTGATACGCTTTTTACGGCTAAACTGATTCAAGGTAGCGGCATGAAGAGTTGCAGTTGTCATAGGGTCACCTGTGAGGTTGCAGCGCCATGGGTCAGCCGGTTGCGCAGTAGGCCCGACAGTTGGTCCACAACGACGATGGTCAAGAAGAGTAGGATAAAGATCGCGGCGGCTTCATCATATTTGCCTACACCCCAGCTCATAGTATTGCGCAGGTCATAGCCAATACCTCCCGCACCAACGAAACCCAGAATGGCCGAGGCGCGGATATTGATCTCGAAACGCAGTAGCGCATAGCTGAGATAGTTTGGTGCGACCTGCGGGATTACCCCAAGCCACATGCGCTGGATCCAGCCCGCTCCGACAGAGGACAGCCCTTCGACGGGCTTGAGCGATGCGTTTTCATTGACCTCGGAAAACAGCTTTCCCAAGGCACCGATAGAATGCAGTGCAATCGCGATCATCGCAGGCACAGGTCCGCCACCCAACATAAAGATCAGCACCAAGGCGATGACGATTTCAGGGATGGCCCGCAGAATATCAAGAACCCGCCGCAATGGGTTCACCAGCCACGGCACAGGCGCAAAGCCCCGCGTAACAAGCAGTGACATCCCCAACCCCAGCAACGCGCCGATCAAGGTAGATGCAGCCGCAATGTTAATGGTCTCAACCAATGATGGGAA
Source organism: Sulfitobacter sp. (assembly GCF_036960155.1). Taxonomy (GTDB): domain Bacteria; phylum Pseudomonadota; class Alphaproteobacteria; order Rhodobacterales; family Rhodobacteraceae; genus Sulfitobacter. Next base: position 31,560 of record NZ_JBALWB010000016.1, read on the forward strand.
ATATTTGACAAGATACCCTGGCATCAAGGGCGCGCGCTCGATTGCCTCGCCGAACATGGCAGTTGGGAAATCAAATATGTTGGTAATTCCGTCCCAAAAGCCACCCGCATTACGACTATCAGCGGTATAAAAACCCGACACCAGCAGGGCTAAAAACACCACCAGCATGATGAAATTCATTAATCTCTTTTTCTTGATTTGCACAAGATAAGCGGCTCCTACCGCGACGGCTTGACCACCATTCACTGCTTCATCTGCCATGCTTTGCCCCAAATAAATTACTGACCCCGAAAGTGCTCGGAGTCAGTAGAGATCATAAAATTACTTTGGATTAATTCGATTTTGCCAAACGGGCGGCAACAATCGACGTGTAGGCGTCATGTGTGATTGGATCGAACCCGCTGACTTCGCCACCAGCAAGAGCAGCCGCACAGTCAGGATCCTTCTCGCCCATTGTGTCGATGATCTCTGTCACGGTCGCGCGCACATCGTCAGGCAAAGCGGTGCGCAGAACCACAGGCTCACCCGGGATCAGTTTTGAGCGCCAAATTTCGACCATATCGTTCATATCAACCAAACCCGCGTCCACGGCTTTGCGCAACGCACCAAAGGTATAGCCGTCTTCCCAGTTCCCCTGCCCGTCTGTCCAGGTAACGCCGCCATCCACATCGCCGTTGTTCACAGCGACAATGGTCTGTTCATGCCCACCCGTAAACTTGACCTCACCGAAATAGTCACCGCTCTCCATGGAAGCACTGATCAGGTCAGGGATCTCAACGGATGGGATCAGGTAGCCTGATGTAGAGTTCGGATCACCAAAGCCAAATGTTTTGCCCTGCATATCCTTAAGCGAGGTCACGCCGCTGTCGATACGCGCAAACCCAACCGAGTAGTAACCCGTGGAGCCATCTGCGTTCACCTTAACAAGGATCGGCTTCACTGCGGTTTCATCTGCGATGTGAACAGCCGCGTAGGACGATGGGCCCATCAGCGACAAGTCAATCGTGCCACCCAGAAGGCCCTGAATAACACCATTATAATCGGCTGGGGCGAAGAGTTTTGTTGGCACACCAAGCGCGTCTTCGATGGCGCCGCGCAAGCATTCGTTGCTGTTCATTCGGTCTTGGGCATTTTCGCCACCCAAAATACCAATGCGGAATTCGTCAATGGCATGGCTTTCAGCCATCGCGGCCCCTGCCAATGTTGTTGTCAAAAGCGCAAGTGTGAGTGTCTTTTTCATCTGAGATCTCTCTTGGTTGTTGTGCCCCGCTATGGAGGGCGGGGTAAATTGCATCGCGCTATTGCGCTGCGAATTCGGCCACAAATTGCGGGGCCGGTTCAGTCGTCTCGATTTGGGTTGATGTTGTTGCTTCGGAGAAACTTGCATCAGCGCCATAAATTTCGCGGGCTGTCGCGGTTGTCAGGTCTTCTGGTGAACCGTCAAAAACGATCCGACCGTCCCGCATGCCGATGACGCGATCACAATACCGGCGCGCTGTATCCAGTGTGTGTAGATTGGCAATCACAGTGCGGCCATCTTGTTCATGAATGTCGCGCAACGATTGCATAACAACCTGCGCATTCATCGGATCAAGAGAGGCAATCGGTTCATCCGCCAGAATAATCCGCGGGTCTTGCATCAAGGCACGCGCAATAGCGACGCGTTGTTGTTGACCACCAGACAAGGCCTCGGCGCGCTTCGGAGCATGCTCCGCGATGCCCAAACGTTCCAGAATGTCGATGGCGCGATGGATGTCTTCGTCGGGGTAAAGATTGAACATAGTCGAAAAGGTCGACCGCTGGTTCAAGGTGCCATGTAGGACGTTGGACACAACGTCCATGCGGGGCACAAGGTTGAATTGCTGAAAGATCATGGCGCATTGCGACTGCCAATTGCGCTTGGCCGCGCCTCGCAGCGCCGTGACGTTCAAACCGTCAAACGTAATCTCGCCAGCAGACGCATCCGTCAGACGGTTCAACATCCGCAAAAGCGTCGATTTACCCGCGCCAGAGCGCCCGATAATGCCAATCATCATTGGCTTTTCAACCGTGAAGCTTGCCGCATCTACGGCGGTATTCGCACCAAATGATTTCGTGACCTGATCTAATTGTAGCATAACAGCCCCCTGCGTTGGGCTATTCCTACGGCGGCACTAATTCACTTTTGTATTGGTTGAATGAAACTTTTGTAACAGAGCTCCAGCCAAGCCTCACGACGTCAAGCATGCAAGTCATTATTACGAAGCAACGATTGCTGGAGCTAAACTGTTTCACTAAGCAAAGCGAAAAAGGCACCCCAGACCAGAGTTCAATAACATCCCTCGAACGTCCCGCTTAAGGCTGATTGCAGACCTTCGCACTCACTATAGCATTCGCCACAGTGGGCTCTGAGCTGCCGTTCGCTGCAATGTCCGGAGATGTCAGCTTTGGATAATGCCCATTGATCGGATGCTTCCTTTGACAAACCTCCCAAACACCCACCGCCGCAGCGTCCTGCTGCCTCACCTCATACGCTGATCCTTCACTTTTAGGAGGCAGCACAGGTGTGCGGCTGGGCCTTATAAGTCCGGAGCGCCAGATAAGCGTAGACGGGCGGGATCGTTACCCGCGTGTCAAACCACCCCCACATTGCCAAATGCTGCTGGTTCGACGCGCAACACAACGGAAACCACGACAGAGAAGACAAAAACGGTAGCTAACGTGTTGCGGCACTTACTGCGATTGTCTCAACTTCGATCTTTGAAAATGGTCCGCTAGAGATGAGCACGGGAGTAAGCAATGAACATCATAGTATTAACAAACTCGCCTGAAGCACCTTGGCGCATTCAAAAGGTGCGTCTTCCTACTCGTGCCGCAAATCTCCCGCTCAAGCGCGACCCAAATAGTCATGTGGGCAAATTTGAAGACATGTCGCCATCAGATGCGAAAGCAATTTTGAGCGTTATGGATGTCGGCAGGATTTCGTCCCTAACTTTCAGGTACCTTGAGCACGCGTGACGCAGGAAGATCAGCCCCATGACAGGCATGAAATACTCGTTGCTCGCGAAGTTCGACGTGGACCGCAGAACGTCTGCAGAAGACCACTCACCCTTTCTCCAGATCTCCAATGTGCTGTACCTTAGTTGGTAGAGAATCTTCATGGTTCGAACTGGTGCTATTACGAAAGCAGACCTCCATGTAGACCGCAGCGAAGGTCCGGAACGAGCCCAAACCAACGGATGCTGCAATATGCAAGAAGGTCTGAAAACAGTAGGGAAGCGGTCATTCGACGGTAGTCCTTACGTCTGTCCAGTGATAATTTTGATTTATTAACTATTAAAATCAATGAGTTAATTGGCGCTGTGTGCACTACGTGCGCAACATGAAAACGACTTCTGGCGCACTCAGTCATGTGCTTTGCTGTTCAAATGATCTGAACCAAACACGGGTCATCTCAGCGAAAATCTCGCAATTCCCCAAACACCCCAAAACAATGGTTTCAACTTTTTGAAGCTGTGTTGAACAAGCTTTGGACAGGATCTCAGATTGTGGTAGCGGTGATGAAAAGATCGGTTTTTGCAGGCGCACAAGCCTGCGTATGTGAAGTCTGCGATAGGGTTTTTGTCAAGAAAAAGCGCAGGGCAGAGGCCCTAAGACGTCGTTTTTTTGAAAGTGCTTAGTTCAGAAGAACTGACTGTATTATAGGATGGGATACCAAGCTGACCCAAAGCGCGGACCAGTTCCAACTGCAATATTTCAAACGCGCGCTCAGCGCCTGCGTTACCACCAGCGCCAACACCATAGGCGAACGCGCGGCCAGCAAAGGCAAAGTTAGCCCCAAGGGCCTTTGCCCGCAGAATATCTGCACCGCGCCGGATGCCGCTATCGAGGATAATGGTCATGCGACCTGCGACAGCCTTTGCAATGGCGGGCAATGCCTCGATCGTTGGTGGGCCAAAGGCCACCTGACGGCCGCCATGGTTGGACACGACAATCCCGTCGCAGCCCAATTCGGCGCAGGTTACGGCGTCTTGGGCATGTAGGATGCCTTTGACCAGAAGCCTGCCTTTCCATCGCTCCCGCAGGCGTTTGAGGTCTTCCCAGGTGAAGCCCGGTGTGATCAGGGTTTTTTGCACATCCGCGTAGGACGTAGCACTTTGCAAAAGGTCGGCATAATTCGCCACGTTTGGGGTGCCATGTTTCAGGCTGGTCAGGGCCCAACGCGGGTTCATTGCACACTGCAGGATCACTTCGGGCGTAAAACGGAAGGGCACAGCAAGCTGGTTGCGGATGTCGCGGTCGCGCTTACCTGCGGCGGGGACATCTGCAGTGACCATTAATGTTGTGTAGCCAGCTGCCTCCGCCCGTGCAATCAGGCCCTCGGTCACAGTTGCATCACTAGATACATACAGTTGGAACCAACCGTTGCCATCGGCGGCTTCGGCAAGTTCCTCAAGCCTGGTGGAAGAGGCGGAACTGGCCGTGTAGGGGATGTTTTGTGCCTTACACAGCCGCGCGAGCGACAAATCGGCACCCGGCCAGAAGGCGTTCAACATACCGATAGGTGCCATGCCGAAGGGAGCGTTGAAGGTTTGCCCGAACACAGTCGCGCTTGTGTCGATGTTGGATACATCCACCATGTAGCGGGGCGTTAGCTCAACTTCCTCGAACGCCTCGGAATTGCGGCGCATATTGCGCTCATTTTCGGCACCGCCATCCACCAGATCAAACGCAAAGCGCGGGATGCGGCTTTTGGCGCGCAGTCGCAGGTCTTCGATAGAGGCCGCGCGGTCCATCCCCATTAGATCGACCACCCGCCATCCACGGCAAAGGCCTGTCCGGTGGTAAAGGCGGACAAGTCGCCCGCAAGGTAGCAAACCATTTCCGCAATTTCTTCGGGCTGGCCAAGCCGGCCCATGGGTTGGCGTTCCTTGAACGCGGCGAGGGCTTTGTCGAAGTCACCTGTTGCGGTCAGACGGTCATTCAAAGACGGGCTTTGCACTGTGCCGGGGCAGATTGCGTTGCACCGGATACCGTCCTTGACGAAGTCAGCCGCGATGGCCTTGGTCATGCCAATGATCGCGGCCTTTGACGCGCCATAAGCGAAGCGGCGCGGCGCGGCTTTTTCACTTGAGACGATAGAGGCGATGTTGATGATCGATCCGTTCTTATTGGCGAGCATTCCGGGCAGCACGACCTTTGTGATGCGGTACATCGCCTTTGCGTTCAGATCGAATGCGCGGTCCCAGACGTCTTCGTCGACATCAAGTATCGTGCCGTCATGCACCCATCCTGCGCAATTCAGCAATATATCGACGGGTGCGACCGACGCGACAAGCGCCTTGACGGCCTCAGCGTCCAGCACGTCCAGCGCGTGGCCCGTGATGTTGGGTGATGTTTCCGCCAGATCGGCAACCAGATCGCCTTTCAGATCGGTGGCAATGACCTGCGCACCCCGCGCGGCGAGCGCCTCAGCGCTGGCACGCCCGATGCCTGCACCCGCCGCAGTGATCAGAGCGGTTTTGCCTTTAAGTGTTTGTTCCATAGTCTCTCTCCTATCGGGCGAGCCAGCCGCCATCGACGGTGACCACGCTTCCGTGGCAATAATTGGCGGCGTCAGACGCCAGAAAAACCGCAGCACCCGCGATTTCCGAAGGGTCGGCAAAACGGCCCGCAGGAATGCGTTCCAACAGCGCCTTTGAGCGGTCCGGATCGTCGCGCAGCGCTTGCGTGTTGTCTGTGGCAGTGTAGCCTGGTGCGATGCTGTTGACGTTAACACCGTGTGGGGCCCACTCATTGCAAAGTGCCTTGGTCAGGCCGACCACCGCGTGTTTGCTGGAGACATATGCCGGAACACGCAGGCCGCCTTGCGATGCGAGTACAGAGGAAACGATGATGATTTTGCCTGAGCCTTGGGCCACCATGCGCTTGCCCGCCGCTTGAGACAGCAACCACACGGAATCAAGGTTCACCGACAGCACGCGCCGCCAATCTTCAAGCGGCATGTCTGTGCTGTCTTCGCGGTGGATGATCCCAGCGTTATTTACTAGAATGTCCAGCCCGCCCAAAGCGTCGCTGGCAAAGCTTACCACGTCCTCGGCTGCGGCTTCATCCATGCCGGAGAAGTCAGCTTTCACGGCAACACCTTTGACACCAAGCGCCTTGATCTTGGCAAGGGTGTCGTCAGGTTGATGGCTGCGATAGGTCAGCGCCACATCGGCCCCGGCGGCAGCAAGGCCGAGGGCAATGCCCTCGCCGATGCCAGTTGCGCCGCCGGTGACCAATGCTTTTCGACCGGTCAGGTCAAATGGGTTGCCCATATCAGTACCGGTTCGCGATCGGCAGTGTTTCCGCAGGGAAGAGGCTGATGACCTCGCACCCTGTTTCCGTCACGACGACTTCTTCCTCGATCCGCGCCGCGGAATAGCCGTCGGTTGCGGGGCAGTAGGTTTCCAGCGCAAAGACCATTCCGGTCTTGATTTCCATCGGGTGATCCATGCTGACCGCGCGGCTGATAATGGGCCGTTCGTGCAATGCCAGCCCAAGCCCGTGACCGAATTGAAGGCCAAAAGCTTGATCTTCATTCGCAAAGCCAAGCTCTTGGGCTGTTGGCCAAACTGCGGCCACCTTATCGGTGGACACGCCCGGCTTGATCATCGCGATGGACGCATCAATCCATTCGCGTGCTTTCGTATAGGCGTCGTTCTGCGATGGCGTCGAAAAGCCGACGTTGAACGTGCGGTAATAGCAGGTCCGGTAGCCTTGGTAGGATTGCAGGATATCAAAGAACGCCTGATCGCCGGGCCGGATAAGACGGTCGGTGAAGTTATGCGGATGTGGGTTGCAGCGCTCACCGGAAATGGCGTTGATCGCCTCGACGTCGTCGGAGCCCATCTCGTAGAGCATCTTGTTGGACAGGGCGACGATATCGTTCTCGCGGATGCCCGGTTTCAACTCTTCGTAGATCATGTGATAGACGCCATCGACCATAGCAGCGGCTTGGGTCAAAAGCTGGATTTCATCCGTATTTTTGATTTCGCGCGCCGCCAACATGATCTGCTGGCCATCGACCACGTTCAGGCCTTCTTCTTGCAGCGCGTGAAACATTGCCGTTTCAGCATAATCCACACCTACAGGCATATCGGCCATACCCGCATCGCGGATCAATCCGGCGATCTGCTTGGCATATTTCTGCATCAATCCGAATTCCGGCGGGATGGTTCCGCGCATGCCGACAACGCCAGCCAGACAGTGGCTCGGCTCCAGCCAATCGGAATGGCGTTTGTGGTGCTCTGCCGCGGATCCAAAATCCCAAACGTATGGGCTGTCATCACCAGTCAAAAGACAGAAGCGGCACATCTTGTCGCGTTCCCATTCGCCGATCTTGGTGGCGGAAACATAGCGGATGTTGTTCACATCAAACAAAAGCAGCGTGCCCGCGTTTGAGTTTTGTAGCGACTGACGAGTCCGCGCAAGGCGATACCTGCGCAACCGATCATGGTTCACCCGGTTTTCAAAATCCACGGACATGTGGCCATGGGCTGGCAGCTTGTCGCGCCACTCCCAATTGGGCTCAAGATCCATTGGGGTAAGCAAGTTCGGCATTAAGGCATTGCCTGGACGTTCTGACATTAAAGTCTCCTTCGGGACCCGCGGCCCCGTTCTGAATTACAGGTTAGAAAAATGTGGCCCGTTACTGGATGCACCAGCCGCCATCGACGTGGATCATCTGGCCGGTCATGTAGTCGCTGTCGTCAGACGCAAGGAATGAGGCGGTGCCGACGATGTCTTTGGGGTAAGACACGCGTTTGATCTGAAGCGCATCGCGCACGATGTCATCGTAGGCTTGACCTTCTTTTTCTTTGAAGCCGATATCAACAAGGTCCTTGTCGAGCTGTTCCCAAAGCGGGGTCACAACGACACCCGGTGCGTAGCCATTCACGGTGATGCCGTGCTCGGCCAGACCAAGGGCGCCACAATGAGTCAACGCAAGGCAACCGTATTTCGATGTGCAGTAGACCGTGACATCAATCAGTGGCTTGCGCGAAGCGATGGAACCGACGTTGATCAGCTTGTAGGGGTGATCCTCCATCGGGCCCTGTTCGATCATTTGGCGTGCGGTTTCCTGCATACCCAGCCACATCGCCTTGGTGTTGACGTTCATGATCATGTCCCAGTTGTCTTCATCAATATCCATGAAGAACCGGGGTTTGTTCAGACCCGCGTTAAAGACGCCAACATTGATGGACCCGAAGGCTTCGACAGTTGCGGCAACGGCGGCGGCGTTGTCTTCACGCTTGGTGACATCCATTCTGACAGCAATCGCCTTGCCATTGCCGGCTGCATTGATCTCATCCGCGACAGTTTTCGCCATGTCGAGGTCCAGGTCACCGATACAGACGTTGGCACCTTGTTCAGCAAAGGAGCTTGCGTTGGCCTCACCCATGCCGCGCGCAGCACCTGTGATGAGAATGTTTTTACCTTTGAGGCGGTTGGGGTCCATGGGTGTCTCCTTCTGACGTCATGTTTATGTTGGTGGTTTAAGTGTTGCGTCCGCTCTTTCTTGGGCGCGGCGCAATGCGTCTTGCGGGCTGGTGATGCCGCGCAGCATGTCGTGAAATTCTTCTCCGCAAATCTGGATGATCTCGTTGATTTCGGGGATCGGTGGCCTTGGCCAGAACTGAAGTTCGTCGCGCCAGGACATCCCATCAACTGCTTCGAATATCGGGGACAGACGCCGCACATCGGGGTCTGATCCAACGGAATATCGTGGGTTGGTGCGGCTGCCGTTCTGGACGTATAGCTTTTGTGCCGGGGGGGAGGTGAAGGCGAGCAAAGCCTCAACCGCCGCTGCAACGCGTTCTTTTTGCAGGTTGGCCGGTATTCCCATTACATAACCGCCAACTGGGGCGATCGGTGCCCCGTTGGGACCAGCAGGGTGCGGCAGGTATCCGGTCTGATCCTTAGCGGGCGACGCGTCATCAAGCTCAAAATAGGGGGCAAGCAGCGTATAGCCGTATGCCATCGCCATCCGCCCCGCGGCATAGGGGCGAATGCGTTCGTACCACGACATCGAAAGAATATCGGGGGGCGAATATTTGAGCAGTTCTTTGAGAAACTCTGCTGCTTCCAATGCCGCAGGGGTATCAATCGTGAAGCGATATTCGCGGTTGGCAAGATGCTGGGTTTCAAATCCGCCGGCATTCGGCGTCAAGTCAAGGATGGGTTGACCGAAATCTGCCAGTGTCATCAGAACGGTGTGACCCAATGCTGTTCCACGTGCGGCGTTCCACCCAATGCCATGCAGTCCGCGCTGTGGATCGTGCAGCGCCTTTGCGGCATTCAGCAGCTCTTGCGTGGTTGTGGGTGGTTCAATACCTGCCTGCGCAAATAGATCTTTGCGATAGAACAAGAGTTCCGGGGTCGTTTGCGCCGGGATACCGTATGCGCGACCGCCCCAATGGACGGCTTGCCAGCCCGCAGTATGGAAATCCGACGGGTCGATGCGGGCAATATCCATGACCTCATCAAGGGGCATCAATACGTTCTTTTCAGCGAACCCGCCAACCCAAGGCAGATCAACGGCGATGATGTCGTAATTGCTCGACTTACGGCTTGCGTTGCGCAGCGTTTCTTCGCGCAGGCGATCAATCGAAAAGGCACGTTGATGAATTTGCGTGCCGATTGTCTGTTCAAACTGGCGTTTGAGGTTGTCCATCACCATGAAGGTCGGATCGCCATGCACCAGAACACGCAGCCCCCCCGACAGCTTAAGCGGTTCGGAAAGGACCTTCATCGGCGGGATCGATTTCGCGCTCAGGTATGATCCGCCGAAATAGTAGTCTGAGGCTTCTGCAGTAGCGGCATCGCCAAAATGCGAACTTGCAAGACGGTGAACGCGGCTGGTCAATTGTGTCCATTGTTCCAACATCTGAACGCTGGGATGTAGGGAAAAGCTTTTTCCAGTCGCGGTGCGCGGGCGCTGATCAATCAGGCCGGTCTCCTGCATATCCTTTATGCGGCGATTGGCCGTAGCATAAGGCGCGCGGCTGGCACCAATCAGGGATGTCATCGTCGTGAGTCGTCCTTCGAGGTGCCCCCGGATCAGATGCATGGTAATGCGTAGGTTCGGCGTGGACACAAACAATTCGGAGGCGTTTTCCAGCTCATCGCCGAGGTTTTCCATGAAGGACAGAACGCTCAGCATATCGACCTTTGCCTGAGACGGCGTGAGCTGATTGAAATTCTCCCCCCTCATGACATTCATACCCTCTGCCGCTGCCTTCCTGTTGTTGTGGCGATGACGCGACTGGCCACGACCACGTGATTTGTTCATTTCGGATGATTTTGGAATCGTCACGAGTTGCACCTCATATTGATGTGGGAGTAGCCTCGAAATGTATCGCAATAATATCCATTTTGGATACTTAAAGATCCGAAATGGATATTATTGTGGAGGTTATGTTGGGATGCTCACGGCAAGGTTAGGGGGATCATACCGATATACTGGATGGTGATTCCCCCTTGGGAGAGTGGGGAGAAGACATAAAAGTCTGATAATTTCTTGGAGGAGAAAACGATGAAACTACGCTCAATTCTGACAGCAACTGCCGCAACCACAGCACTGACTGTTGCCGGGGCAGCCTATGCGGACGGCCACAGCCCAATGCGCATTGGCATCACGCAGAACAACGTCGGCGTCGACAGCTACCAGACAACATATGAAAAATCGTTCATCGCAGCAGCCGAAGCAAACGAAAATGTCGAAGTCGTCGTTCTGGACGCTGGTGGCGACGTTGCCCGCCAAATCGCGCAGATGGAAGACCTGATCCAGCAGGAAGTAGATGCCATCATTATCTGGCCAACAAACGGTGAAGCGGTGATCCCAGCTGTGCGCAAGGCGCATTCTGCTGGCATCCCGGTTGTTGTTACCAACTCGAACATCGCTGAAGCTGGTTTCCCTTTCGTCGCGACATTCTCTGGCCCAGATAACATCACACAAGGCTCACGCTCTGCCGAAATCATGTGTGATCGCTTCAAGGCATTGGGTACTGAGAACGAAGCCAAGGTTGTTCATATCACAGGCCAGCCGGGCTACACGACCGCCATCGAGCGCGCGAAGGGCTTCAACGACCGCCTGCCCGAAGTCTGCCCAAACGTAGAGCAGATCGACGAGCAGCCCGGTGACTGGAATCGTGAAAAGTCGCAGCAGGTCATGGAAGCTTTCCTCGTCAAGTATGACGACATCGACGGCGTCTATTCCGGCGATGACAACATGGGTGTTGGCGCAATGAACGCAGCTGTGGCCGCTGGTCGCGAGGGCATCACTTTCGTCGGCGCCACCAACTTCGCAGTTGGCTATGAAGCAATGGCCGCAGGCACATACTGGGGTTCGATCTACCAGTCGCCTGTTGATGACGCAGAAGCCGCGCTGAAGTCCGCGATTGATCTGCTCAGCGGCGAAGAACTTCCGTTCCTGAACTACTTCGACACGCCGAAGATCACGCAGGACAACATGACAGAGTTCACAAAGCCTGTGTTCTAAACATTTCCCGTGTTGCGGGGCGCTTCGGCGCCCCGTTTCAATTCTACACTCATTACAGTTTTACGGGGGGATGCGTCATGGGGCGTGTGACTGGAAGGTCTTGTATCGTGACAGGTGCCGCGCAAGGTATCGGGCGCGCAATTGCCGAGGCACTATTGGATGAAGGCGCTGACGTATGTTTTGCGGACATCAACGGCGACAAGGTCGCGCAAGTTGCGGATGCAAATATTGACAGGGCAACGCAGCATGGCGGCAAGGTCACCTACGCGCAGGTCGATGTAACGGACCGCGCTTCAGTCAAAGCGATGATCGCGCATGCGGTTCAGATCTTTGGTAAACTTGATGTCAAATTCAACAATGCCGGCGTGAACCGCCCGATGAATTTTCTAGAAGTGACCGAAGATAACTGGAACTTCATCATGGGCGTCAACGGCTTGGGCTGCATGATCGGTATGCAAGAAGCGGCCCATCAGATGATTGCCCAAGGCACTGGTGGAAAGATAATTAACACGGCATCCATCGCCAGCCGTCAGGGGTTTGACAATGTTGCCCCGTATTGTGCCAGTAAATTCGCTGTCGTGGCGCTGACCCAATCGGGTGCGCGCGATTTGGCAAAGCATAACATCACCGTCACAGGCTTTGCGCCCGGTGTGGTGGCCACAGAAATGTGGGAGCAGGTTGATCAGGACTTGATGGAGATTGGTGCCGCAGACCGGCCTGGACAGGCGATGGAGGAATTCTCATCGGAAATCCTGCGCGGCCGCGTCGCCAAAACCGAAGATATCATCGGAACAACCACGTATCTGGCGTCCAAGGATAGTGATTATATGACCGGACAAATCGTTATGATCGATGGTGGGATGACATTGGTCTAACGCATAGGCCAAAAATTGCGGGGCCTTTGGCCCAAGGGAGGGGAAATATGGCGAGCATGTCGAAAGCAGACATCGGACGATTTTTGGCGCGGCAAGGCATTTTGATTGCTTTTGCTGTTTTCATTATCGGGTTTACGTTGGCCAACGAGCGGTTCTTGAGCCCCGACAATGTTATGGGCGTGGTGCGGTCTTCTGCCATTCTGGGGGTTATGGCGCTTGGCGTGACGTTTGTTGTCATCAGTGGCAACCTCGACTTATCTGTCGGGTCCATGATGTCATTCTCGACAATTGTGGTGCTGGATCTGCATGACAAGATCGGTCCCGCTCTCGCCATTCCTGCGATGTTCGCAATGACCCTGTGTCTGGGTGCGTTCATTGGGTTTTTGGTTGGATACCTCAAGCTGAATTCCTTGATTGTGACCTTGGGCATGTTGTCGGCAATTCACGGCCTGACCCTGACCTATTCGGGCGGTCAGAACATGGATATCGTTGATAAAGAAAGCACTTGGTTCGCCGTATTTGGACAAGGATTTGCTCTCGGAATTCCAGTGCCCATTCTGGTCTTCATCCTTTTGGCCGCGCTTCTGGGGATCATACTGGCAAAAACACCCTTCGGGCGCAAAGTTTACGCAGTAGGCGGCAACGGAACTGCCGCGACCTTTTCGGGCATCAAGCGTGCACGTGTGGTCTTCCTGTGCTACGTGATGTCTGCGTTTTGTGTGGCCATAGCAGGCCTCATTCAGGCAAGTCGTTCGATGGGGTCGCAAAACACTGTCGGACAAGGCCTTGAGCTTGATGTTCTTGCCGCCGTAATCTTGGGCGGTGCATCCTTGCTTGGCGGGTCCGGAACCATCTTCAAAACTGTGATCGGGGTGCTGATCCTTGGGTTTATCCAGAACGGTCTACTGCTCGTTGGCCTTCAATTCTATGTCCAGTTTGTCGTGACATGGGTCATTATCATTCTTGCGGTCTGGCTCGACATTGCAGCCAAACGCGGCAAGCTTTGGTCAAACATCGCGTAAGGGAGCGGAAAAATGGAAGCTGGAAAATTGTCCAAATTTCTCAAGAACGGCGCGATATGGGGGTTTATCGTCCTCGAGTTGGTCTTCTTCAGCGTGGCGGGTGAATTCCTGTCGTTGTCCGAGAAGGCGTTCATGGATGTCGACAACATGCTGCTGTTGCTCAAGCAATCAGCCCCTATCGGCATCATCGCCATGGGCATGACGATCATCATGGTGAACGGGAATATCGACTTAAGTGTCGGTGCCATTTTTGCGCTGTCGGCGGTGATACTGCTCGACAGTATGACTTGGGAGGTTTTTGCCGGTCTGGGCGATTGGGTGATACCGGTGTCTTGGGGTCTGGCATTACTGACGGGTGTCGTGTTGGGTGCGATCAACGGGTTGATCGTCTGGAAAACTGGCGTTGACGCCTTCATTGTGACGCTGGGGTCCATGTTGGGCTTTCGCGGACTGGTGTTCATGTACAATGGCGAAAATCCGACTTCGAGCCTGAACTGGACTTTGGTAGATTTCGCTGAGGCGCAATTTCTGGGTTTTCACACAGCGACTTGGTTTCTGGCGGTCGTGACCCTGATCATCTGGTACGTGATGACGCGCACCGTGCACGGGCGCAATGCCTATGCCATCGGGGACAACCGCGAGGCGGCGGTGAACGCCGGCATCAAGGTTGGCCCGCACATGCTTATCAATTTCATGATCATCGGCTTTCTGGCGGCGTTGTCGGCGGTGGTGTTTTATTCTGAATCCGGTTCGGTCAATCCCAATGATGGCCAACTTTACGAGCTTTGGGTCATCACGGCAGTAGTTCTGGGCGGTACCAAATTGACCGGTGGGGCAGGATCAATCGTATCCACGTTGGGCGGCGTTCTGGCTATTCAATTGTTGCGCAAGGGCTTGGGTCACATTGGTGCTGATACATCGACCGTCAACTTGGTGATTGGCCTCATCCTGATCGCGGTTCTGTTCCTTGATCGCCAGTTGAACACCAAAGGCAAAGAGGAGTTGAAGATATGACCGAACAGACACCCGCTTTGCGTCTCGAAGGGATTGTCAAAACTTTCCCCGGTGTCCGAGCGCTTGATGGCGTTTCATTTTCGGTTATGCCCGGCGAAGTCCACGCCTTGATGGGGGAAAACGGCGCTGGAAAATCAACTCTAATGAAGGTCTTGGGCGGTATCTACCAGCCCGAAGAAGGCCAGATCATTGTAGAGGAAGTGCCAACCGTCATGACCTCGCCCTTGCAGGCTAAATCCAAAGGGATTGTGTTCATCCATCAGGAACTCAGCCTCGCGGAAGAGCTAACCGTGGCAGAAAATATCTATCTTGGTGAACTGCCGCGCCGGTCTTTTGGACGGGTTGATTGGGCCACACTTTATGCGCAAACGGATGCAATCCTTGAAAAGCTGAAGGTGGGGTTCAATGCCAAAACGATTGTTGGTGACCTGTCGATTGCCAACCAGCAGATGGTCGAGATCGCCCGTGCGCTTACCGTGGACGCAAAGGCGGTCATTTTTGATGAACCCACAGCATCGCTGACCGATGCAGAAAAGGTCGTGTTGTTCGATGTCATTTCCGACCTGCAAAGTCAGGGTGTGGGGATCATTTATATTTCTCACCGCATGGAAGAGATTTTCAAGATCACCGACCGGATCAGCGTTCTGCGGGACGGTTCCTACCGTGGCACTCTTGAGACCCGCAAGACCAACGAAGAAGAGGTAACGCAATTGATGATCGGCCGCGCGCTCGATCTGTCGCGCAATGCAACCCATCACAAGATGGGCGATGTCGCTCTCGAGGTGCGCGGCCTTTCATGCGGAGACTTATTTAAAGACGTCAGTTTTGAGGTCCGCCGTGGTGAGGTTCTGGGTTTTTACGGTCTGGTCGGGGCGGGTCGCACCGAGATCGTAGAAACATTGTTCGGATTACGCGACCCGAGTGTTGGCACAATATTGTTGGGCGGTGAAGAGGTGCGCATCTCCTCGCCCGCCGATGCCATTAGCAAAGGCATTTCATTGGTGCCGGAGGACCGTAAAGGCCAAGGCCTCGTGCTGGGCATGAATTGCCGGGACAACATGACGCTGCCGCAGGTGGGTGATCTGTCCTCCGGCCCCTTCGTGGCACTCGGCGCTGAGACAGAGATTTTTGACAAGTACAAAGACAAGCTCGATATTCGCACGCCGGGCTGGAAGCAGACGGTAGGCAACCTGTCTGGCGGTAATCAGCAAAAGATCGTTATTGCCAAATGGCTATCGATGCACCCCAAGGTCCTGATCGTGGATGAGCCGACGCGCGGGATCGACGTAGGCTCAAAGTCAGAGATTCATAACCTGATCCGCGAATTGGCTGCACAAGGCTATGCTGTCATCGTGGTCAGCTCCGAGATGCCCGAGGTGCTGCACGTCAGCGACCGGATTGTCGCAATGTTCTCTGGCAAGGTGATGCGGACGTTTACCTCGGAAGAGGTCACCGAGGAGAGCCTTATTCAGGCGATTTCAGGGATCGTAGCCTCCGATAAGGTCGCCTGAGATGCGCATTGGCTTTGCTGGATTGGGCCGGATGGGCACCCACATGGCGCGCAATCTCATCGCGGCAGGTCATGAGGTGTTCGTCTGGAACCGAACCGAGACAACTGCGAGGGACTTCGCCTCATCCGAGGGCTGTGTGCCAGTGCAAACCCCTGCGGATCTTATGGCGCGCGCTGGCATCGTTGTCACGATGTTGGCCGATGACGCAGCCTCCTATCAAGTGCATCTGGGTAAAGACGGTTTGTTTGCCGTAGCGGGTGCCACGACAGTGATTGAAATGGGTACGATGAGCCCTGATCACATTGCCACACTGGTTGCACACGCGCCCGAAGGAACCCAGGTTATTGACGCGCCCGTTTCCGGAGCGACGCAAGCCGCTGAGGATGCCGATTTGCTGATTATGGCCGGATGCACTGACGAAGATGCAGATGTTGCCGCCTTATTCGATGCGATGGGGCGCCAAACCATTTATCTGGGCCGGTCCGGCGCGGGGGCCGTCATGAAACTGGCTGTTAATTCGTTGATCCACGGGATTAATCAAACGCTCGCCGAAGCAATGACCTTGGCCGAAGCATCCAGTATCTCATCCGAGGTCGCATTTGACGTGATCGAAGCCTCCGCTGCCTGCGCGCCGATGCTTAAATACCGTCGTCCGCTGTATCTGAACGAGGCGGACCACGATGTGACATTCACGGTGGCACTGGCCCGCAAAGACATGGAAGTGACGGCTGGGCTTGCAGATCAGCTTGGCACCGCGATGCCACAAGGCCGAACTACATTGGCCAAGTTAATCGAGGCGGAAAAGGCAGGTTATGGCGCCCGCGACATGGCTTCGATGTTGGACTATATGCGAAAGGAGACACCATGAAAGCGGCCCTGTTTGTTGGTGGCTGGGAAGGCCATACGCCGACGCATTTTGCAGATTGGTACAAAGACCTGCTGGAAGCCAATGGGTTTACGGTCGATATCTATGATACGCTGGAACCTCTAGCGCAGCCTGATGACCTTTCCGATGTCGATTTGATCACGCCGATCTGGTCTTCTGCTCGGTCGGGTCACCAAGAAGAATTCGGCAACATGACCAAATCGCAAGAAGACGGTTTGCTAAAGTTGATCGCAAACGGCTGTGGGATCGCCGGATGGCACGGGCACATGGGGGACGCCTTTCGCGACAGGCCAACCTATCATTTCCTGATCGGGGGGCAGTTCGTGGCGCATCCGCCCGGATGGCCCGACAACCTGCAGCCGCGTGAAGACTACGTTGATTATGACGTGACGATCTGCAAACCAGACGACCCAATTGTACAAGGCATCAAAAGCTTCCGCCTGACGACGGAACAATATTACATGCTCGTCGACCCATCCAACGACGTCTTGGCGACCACTACATTTTCGGGTGATCATCTGTGGTGGATCGAAGGCACTGTGATCCCAGTTGTATGGAAACGCCGCTGGGACAAGGGCCGCGTGTTCTACTGTTCAATCGGCCATGAATTAGACGACCTGAGGGTGCCGCAAGTCACCGAGATCATCCGTCGCGGGGCCCTGTGGGCGGCGCGCGACGTTGCCTGATTAAACCAAGTTTTACGCAATAAATAAGAGGATACGATATGAGACTTCTACGCTATGGCGCACCCGGCGCAGAAAAACCCGGACTTTTGGATGCATCGGGCCGCGTGCGGGATTTGTCGGGCGTCGTGCCGGACATTTCTGGCGATACATTGCGCCCTGCTGGCCTGAAAGCCTTGCACGCGCTGGATCCGGAAACGCTGCCACTGGTTCAAGGAACACCACAAGCCGATCTGCGCCTTGGCGCTTGTGTAGGGCATATCGGCAAATACGTCTGCATCGGCCTGAACTACGCCGATCACGCCGAAGAAGCGGGCATGCCAATCCCCGAAGAGCCCATCATCTTTAACAAATGGACCTCTGCTGTGGTTGGCCCGAATGATGACATTCAAGTCCCCCGCGGCTCGGTCAAAACGGATTGGGAAGTCGAACTGGGCGTCGTGATTGGCGAACCGGGGTCCTATATCGACGAGGCCAATGCGATGGATCATGTCGCTGGTTTTTGCGTCATCAACGATGTGTCAGAGCGTGATTTTCAGCTCAACCGTGCAGGGACATGGGACAAGGGCAAAGGCTGCGACACTTTTGGGCCAACAGGCCCATGGCTTGTGACACTTGATGAGATCGCAGACATGGACGACTTGGACATGTGGCTGAATGTGGATGGCAAGCGGATGCAAACCGGATCAACTTCGACACTGATTTTCAAGATTCCGCACCTCGTTTCTTATTGCAGTCAGTTCATGAGCCTGCAGGCGGGCGATGTGATCTCAACCGGAACACCTCCCGGCGTGGGTATGGGCCAGTCCCCGCAGCAATATCTGCACGGCGGAGAGGTTGTGACCTTGAGAATTGCCGGCTTGGGTGAGCAAAAATCGAAGGTGTTGCCAGCCTGACGCGACACCAAAGCTCCGGCTCATTCATCCGGAGCCATTTGACCTGCATTTGCGTTTTGCGCGATCTCTTTGGCTTGGTCGCGCAGGACAAATTTCCGAATCTTGCCGGTGGACGTGCGTGGGATCGGCATAAATACGAACTGCCCAGGTACTTTGTACGGCGCAAGTTGGTCTTTGCACCAAGCGCGCAAACTGGCGGCATCTACAGTTTCGCCAGTAGCCAGTTCCACAAAAGCACAGGGCGTTTCGCCCCATTTTTCATGGGGCATGGCCACCACGGCGACAATCGCGACTGCGGGGTGACGATAGAGTGCTTCTTCCACCTCAATGGACGAAATATTTTCGCCACCAGAAATGATGATGTCCTTGGATCGATCCTTGAGCTGGATATAGCCGTCGTGATGCCGCACACCCAAATCGCCGGAATGGAACCAGCCGCCAGCAAAGGCCTCTTGCGTGGCTTTAGGGTTGCGGAAATAGCCCTTCATGACGACGTTGCCGCGAAACATCACCTCGCCCATGGTTTTTCCGTCGCGCGATACAGGCTGCATGGTTTCTGGGTCCAGCACATCCAATCCCTCAAGCGGCAGATAGCGCACGCCCTGGCGCGATTTCAGCGTGGCCTGTTCGGCGGGCGGCAGATCAGACAAGTCTTGATGCCAGTCATTCACCACGGCAGGTCCATAGGTTTCAGTCAGCCCATACAAATGCGTCACATCAAAGCCCGCGATTTTCATATCAGCCAGCAGTTTTTCTGGTGGCGGGGCCGCGGCAGTGAAGAACTGCACGGTTTGGTCGAGCCTGCGCTTGTCTTCCTCGGAGGCCGATATAATCAGAGACATGACAATGGGTGCGCCGCACAGGTGGGTGACGCCCTCATCAGCCAATGCGGTCCAGATCGGTTCTGCCCGCACTTGACGCAGGCAGACATGGGTCCCGATGATCGCCGACAGGGTCCACGGGAAACACCATCCATTGCAGTGAAACATCGGCAGCGTCCACAGATAGACTGCATGTTTCGCCATCGAAGTCGTCAGCGCATTACCCTGCGCCAACAGATAGGCGCCCCTGTGGTGCGAAACGACACCTTTTGGATCGCCGGTTGTGCCGGATGTGTAGTTAATTGAAATCGCGTCCCATTCGTCCAGCGGCATCAGCCAGTCAAATTTAGGGTCGCCCGTCGACAAGAAGGCCTCGTAATCCTGCGCGTCTGTCACAATTGCAGCCCCGCAGAATTCAGCGTCGTCGTATTGGATGACCAGAGGTGTCACTGTGGCCAGCGCCAGCGCGTCCTGCATCAATGGCATGAACTCTCGGTCAACGATGACGATTTTGGACAGGGCATGGTCCAGCTGAAACGCAATCACCGACGCATCGAGGCGGGTGTTTACGGAATGCAGGACACCACCGCACATGGGAACACCGTAATGGCATTCCAGCATTGCAGGCGTATTGGCCAGCAAGGCCGACACCGTGTCACCGCGCCCGATGCCCTGCTGTGCCAAAGCAGATGCCAACTGACGTGACCGTGCATAAAATGCGGCATAATTGCGCCGCAACGCGCCATGCACAATCGCTGTGTGATCAGGAAAGACGGAGGCCGCGCGTTCCAAGAATGTCAGTGGCGTCAACGGCTGATGGTTTGCAGGATTGCGGTCCAGATCGGTATTGTAGGGGTTCGCGCTCATGGCTCAGGCGTCCTGCCATCGAGGTGTGCGCTTTTCGATGAACGCACCGATGCCTTCTTCGGCGTCCTGCGCCAGCATGTTGTCGACCATCACACCGGAGGCATAATCGTAAGCGTCGGACAGCACCATTTCGCGCTGCGCGTAATAGGCGCGCTTGCCTATTGCGAGCGTCATGCTGGACTTCGACGCAATCTTGCACGCCATTTCCATCGTTGTCTCTTGCAGTGCCTCGAGGGCCACAACACGGTTCACAAGACCGATCTCGGCGGCCCGTTCGGCTGACGTCATATCACCCGTCATCAACATCTCCATCGCGTGTTTGTCGGCCACATTGCGCGACAGCGCCACCATTGGGGTGGAACAGAACAGCCCTATATGCACGCCCGGTGTGCTGAACTGTGCCGTATCCGCTGCAATGGCCAGATCACAGCTTGCAACCAGTTGGCAGCCTGCGGCAGTGGCCACGCCAGTGACTTCGGCGATCACGGGTTTGGGGCAATTCACGATGCCTTGCATCACGCCTGCGCACATTGCCATGACATGTGCAAAATAAGCTTTGCCACCATCCTCATTCGAACGCCCGGCGGTCATTTCCTTAAGGTCGTGGCCCGCACAAAAGGCAGGACCATTGGCCGCCAGAACAATGACCCGCACCTTTGGGTCGGTCCCCGCATCTGTAAACGCGGCACCGAGTTGCGCCAGCATCGCCTCGGACAAGGCATTGCGCCGCGATACATCGTTCAAGGTAAGGCGCAATATGCCGTTCACGTCCAGATCGCGCAGCAGGATGTCAGATGTGGTCACGGGGCTATTCCTTTTGAGTTCTAAAGAATGTATATTTCGACACTGTCGGCCAAGGTGTTCGCGATAAAGCAATAGCGGTGCGCGCGGTCCTGCATCTGCGCCAGCTCCCCGTCGTTTACCGAAAAGCCGGTGTCGAAACGCACCACCGGATGAAGGTCAATCCGCGTCACCGACATCTGGCCCTTGGGGTTTTTGCCCAAATGAGCTTCGGCATAGTCGTGGTAACTGGCCACCGGCCATCCCGCTTTTGCGGCCAGCGCGAGAAAGGTCATCATATGGCAACTGGACAGCGCCGAGGCGAGGGCCTGCTCGGGGTTCGTGTTGTCCGGATTTCCGCCCCAGTCGGGGGCGGAATCCACAAGCAGGTCGTAGCGATTGTTAAATTGCACCGTGTGCTCGTTCGAATAAGCACCTGATTGCAATACGGGAGCGGCGCGCTGCCAATGCAGTTCAATCGCGAGGTCTGACATTTCAGTCTTCTTTCTTGTGGCAGGGCGTTACGCGGCTGCGATTTGCTTTTTGGGGTCATAGAACGGGCGCTCGCAGATCGTTGCGCGGATGGGGCCAGATTTCGTAACGACCTCAACCTGTGCACCGATATTGGCGTGTTCCGCTGACACCATGGCCAAAGCGATGTTCTGCTCCAAACGTGGGGAATAGACGGCGGATGTGACTTTCCCGATTGCCTCGCCATCTGAATTGATTTCCCAGAACGTCGTGTTGGGGCCAGTGAGAGGATCACCGTCAATGATCAGGCCGATTTGCTTGCGGCTGACGCCTTCGTCCTTAATGCGTCGCAACGCGGCCTTGCCGATGAAATCAGCCTCCATATCGAGGTTCACAAGGCGGTCAAATCCAAGTTCATAGGGGTTGGTGCTCATGTCAGCATCCGCGTGATACGACAACATCCCACCTTCGATACGGCGGATGGATGATGTGTGGCCGGGCTTCAGGCCAAAATCCAGACCCGCCGCCATGATGGTTTCCCACAGCAGATCGCCCTTGGAACCGTCACGCAGGTAAATTTCATAACCCAGCTCGCTCGACCAGCCGGTGCGGGACACGATCAGCGGGATGCCGTTTAATTCGACTTCGCGCAGCCAGTAGTAGCGCAGGTCCATTATTTCGTCGCCAAACAGCGCACGCATAATCTTGCCGGACTTGGGACCCTGCAATTGCAGAGGGGAGACATCGGGCTCGCCAATCGTGACATCAAGGCCAGAATTGACCGCGACACCCTGCGCCCACAGGAGGATGTCGCTGTCAGCCAGGGAAATCCAGAAATGGTTTTCTGCAAGACGCAGCAGGATCGGGTCGTTCAGAATGCCGCCATCCGCGTTGGTGATCAGGATGTATTTGCACTGGCCCACGGCCATCTTGAACAGATCACGGCAGGTCAGCATCTGGGTGAATTTGGCAGCGTCAGGCCCTGTGATTTCAACCTGCCGTTCAACGGCAACATCACACAGAATAGCATCGTTCACGAGGTTCCAGAAGTTCTGCGCCGGATCACCGAAATCACGCGGGATATACATGTGGTTATATACGGAAAACCCTTGTGCGCCCCAACGCACTGTGGCGTCAAAATAGGGCGACTTGCGGATCTGTGTGCCGAAACCGAAATCATCTGCTTGCATTGGAACTTCCTCCCGTTTTGTCCATGATCACTTTGATCAAGGACTGCCAAAGTCTCTGCGAGATGTAGTCCAGGATTGCCAACGAAAGCGGTCTGAAGATTCCGAATTCCCAGACCATGCGGGCCGTTTTTTCGGCCCTATCAGGACCAATTGGTCCGTTTGGCTATTTGGTGTTTGAAGCGGCCAGCTTTGCGATGTTGGGCAAACCCGATTTGACCTGTCGCGTCGCAAAGTGGGTCATGTAGCGATCAATGCCCAGATCTTGGGCATGGAACTCTTCCATCAGATCTTGAAACGCGGCAAGGGTGGGGCTGATGACCTTCATGATGTAATCGACCCCGCCGCCGGTGGCGATGCAATCAATGATCTCATCGCGGCTGTTGATGAAAGCCTCAAAGCGTTCAAAATCAGCCTTTCGATGGCGACTCAGGGAAACTGTCACAATCACTTGGGCGAAATCAGCGAGTTGGCCCAGTGCAATATCTGCATGATAGCCGCGAATATATCCGCCAGCTTTCAATCTGGACAATCGGGCCCAACACGGCGTCGCGGAAAGACCGCTGATCTCGGCTAGCTTGGCTTTGCTCAATTGCCCATGCTGCTGAAGCGCACTGAGAATGCGGATGTCTGCTGCATCAAGGGTAAGTTTCTTCATTCAATCTGGTCTTTCATGGTATGACTGCACGGCCAAAAGTCGCACGACCTCATGCTAGATTAGGATCTACCTATCTGAAAGCCCTCCATCGGGATGGCGGTTTTGCGACCAAAACGATCAAATCCTCGTCTGGTCAATCCGAGCTGTCTGGCAGTTCTTGTTTATTGCGGTGCGATATCAACATGGGTGTCGCGGTGCGTCTTTTGCCAGCCAAGAGGATGACATAGCCATTCGTAATCTACGGCGGAAGCCACTACAGGTGAAACGCATCGGGTTACAGCCGGTTAATGGTTGGATCACGTTCTATGCCAGGATGTGCGTTTAGGCTGACTGCACGATGGACGCAATTTCCCGAAAATTAGGGCTTTTCTAACCTAAAATTGACTCCGCGTAGTTCGAACGCAGTTTTTCGTTCCATCAGCGAAGCCTGAAGCCAGCTTTTTTCGCAGTAGGCGTTGGAAGCTTTCATCCAAGTCATCACCGTTGGAGGAATGGACGGACTGTCCATCGGAATAAGGTTGTACCCAATCGAGGTGCACAACTCGTGTGCAATCCAAGGCGAATGTCTGCAAAGCGGACAAAAGCCGCCTTCTGCGCAAACGCAGCGAATTGGTGCTTTGTCCGCCTCTCGTTGGTTCCAGCATCGCGCAGCGAAAGTACAGTTTGGATTTGGCCTCTAATATCTCGATTGAACGGCCGCTTTGGTGACACGTGCTGCATGGCAGCGACAAGCATGCCGCACACGCGAGCAAATGCTGCGTCAGCGAAGTAAGAAAAACGAATGTCTGAAAAGTCCGCATAGCAGACCTTGACCCTGACCGTGCCAAAGGTCCTATTTTGGTCAGTATTGCGTGACGCCCCCCCTGATAGCATTCAGAGACCTCCAGCCATCAAGTCAAAGATGCGCGACGTTCCACACCTCGTTGAAGAGGGAACATATCGACAAAAAGTTAAAGGCGGATCCTAAGGATCCGCCTTCTTTGGTTCTATAGCCTTACAGACTGCAAAGACCGATGTGACGCTATTTCGATCACCGGTGTTCAATCACCCGCAAAATTCGCCAGAAAACCCGTCTTTTGTCGTAAAGACGGACTTTCGATGTCGAACATCAACATCAAGTGTCGACGCGGGCATAGTTATGCCACGCGGCTTCACACAACCAGAAATATACATAAAAAACAACCACTTAAAGGTACCGTCAAACCACCCTCATTCAAATGCACAGCCACTTTTACCAAGGGGGCGGGCATAGTTTTGCGCCGTAAATCGGGGTAAGTTTTGCCATAATCAGCATAAAAAAAGACCGCCCCGAAGGGCGGCCTGAGTTTTGAGATATTGGCATAGCTCAAAGGTCTTTTCGTCGGAAGACTTTTGCTGTCAGGACACTCCGTTCCATGATCGGCTCAATGCCTGCTTTGGCCAACTTCATGGACACGGATTTTGTGCTTGTGCCTGCATCTTCCGTAAGTTCCCCAAGGGTAACAAACTCCTCACAAAACCTGTCCAAGTCCTCTTTGGCGTAGCAATAGCGGATTTTTCCGTGCGCATTGACCACCTCAATTCCTTTGAGAAATGGCTGACCGTCCAAGTCTATTGTTTTCCGGAGGCGTTCCATGGCTGTTGTAGGTAAACCGATTACCTTTGCCGCATCCTTGGGTAATAAGCCTTTCTCTGAAACTACCTTCTCAGCCGCTGACAGAATCTCTGCGGGACAGACAAACACTGAGCGGAAGCGAAGTTTTCACAGCCGGTTTCGACGCAGGCTAAACGCCCCTCTAAAACGAACCGGACAATGTCTGTGGCGGGCACCCGAGCCACCAAAGACGCCTCGATGGTGTTAATCATGCCATCGCTCGGTTTACGCACTGGTTTTCCAGCAGCTCGAAACCGAGCCAAAAAATCGTCGAGATCATCATTTGCAACGTTAGACAGTTTGCCTTTCGTGATCGATGGATCGTTCGCCAGCTTCTTTAGAATTCCGGTTTTATCCGTCATATGTGCCTGTGTGCGATTACAGTTCAGATAAACTGGGATTTAATTTGTAGGCGTAGAATTCTTGATCCGATCCGCCAGTGCTTCACCGTCCTTCGCATTGAAAATCTTTCTGAGTTCAATCTGCCCTGGGTCGCTGTCGGCCAACAATCCCTCGATGACCAGAGCCCGGTTCAGTGCAGTTCGGTGAACTCCGCTCTCCGCCACGCCTATTTAGTTACGCAATTATCTCTCAAGAATTCAATTTTCAGAAAGCTACAGAATGTTCGAACGCGCCAAGCCGCTTGCTGCCAATATTTGGAGACGTTTCCGTCAATGCTCCATCTTCATTCAGCTTCTTTTGGTCGTACCTATCCTATGCGCTTTGGCTCTCACACTGTTGGTTGGGAACATGGGATTAGCATTGATGGGAACCGCAATCGCCATTAATTCAGTTGTCGCAGGTTGGATCGGCGGCGTTTTCTTTCTTGTCTTGGGCAAGGCTGGCATCATTGTCGCCAGAGATCGAAACAATACGAACTGACCTTCTCTTTTTTCTGAATCTCGGCCCTAAGCAGGCGTTTGTGCTATAAACGCGCTCACCCGGCATTGAGAATTCGGGAACAATCTGACTGGGATCAGCGTCATCCCACCCAAGAGACCGAAGGATTGGGAGGACGATCCCAACTGAGACCGCAGCCTCATTCAGGTATGCACCTTCTTCGAGGCGGGCGCGTATCGACTTGATTAGGTTTTGTAAAGTCATGCGTCATCATGGTTGGAGTACAGTTGGCTTTGCAAGCCATGTATGAATATCCGTTGGTTCGTTTCGTAAAGTGTAGGCTTTGCGCATTTGGCTTCAATGAGACAACTTTCTAACTATATGTGAGTTCAAGATTGCTTTTTCTCATTTTTTGAACTTATTGCCGGAGGCCTCATGGAGCAGAACTCAGCTGGGAATGCTCAGGGTCGCATATTGCCCCCCTCTGGAACCATCACGCGACAAGTGCTCGCCGCAATCGTCGGAACTGATGGGCAAGTTGTTCGTATTACTGACTTGTTGGTTAGCGATAGAATTTTGGTCGGAGAAATGCGAATAAAGATCACGGAGGCGCATTCTCGCGGGCAAAATGCGTATGCTGAATGCGCTTGCTGTGGGAAACCCGTATATATTGCGTTTGGCTGTTGGACCGCCGAGTTTGTAAGCAGCAATTGCCAAAGCCGTTCCGTGATCGCGAAGAAACCCGCGAACCTGTTTCAGGTTCTGGCAAGGCTGCTTGGTGAATGACTGATGATAGCTCATGGGGTTCATCCCGGGGTAACGCTGCACCAAGGTGGCAGCTTCAAGTCGCCCAATTACTCCTTTCACAAAGGCGCCTGGCCAAACTCGCTGTAGCAGCAGGTGAGTCTATCGGTCTGGCACGTGTTGATATTTATTTTGGATCGAACTCACCAGAGTATCCGGATTCGCGCGGCCTCACAAAAAGGCCCGCGCAAGACCTGGAAATCAGGTGAACTTGGGGCGTACTTCCCGCTGCGCTAAAGGCGGCCACTCCCAGCTTCGATGAGAAAGACGCTAATACTTCATCGCTTTGCGCCATGCATGCGCGAGCCGTGCACTATCCGGCCCTGCTCGATACGGGGCCGGACTTCGCTCAAGGGCTTCATACAGCATGTCGAGCGCCAAGCCCGAAAAGCTGGCAGAGGACACACTGTGATAATCCTCGACATTGGGTACCGTCGCCTGCGCACCGGCTTTCATCAGTCGAGTTAGCCAGCGTGTTTCAAACTCCGGAGCATCAGACACCAGCACCCTGTTTCCCAAGCTCTCCAGCAGATCGCCCACGACTCTGTAAGCGGCCGGTGCATCGTCAAGCTCCTCAAGCGCGATTCCATGAACGGCAGCACTCTGGGGTGCCCAATCGGAAAGGTTCCAGTCTGGTGCAGGTCGGATCAATGTGCTCCACGTTTGCACTTCACCGTCAGCCAACCACGACAGACCAACTTCAATCGGCCAGCTTTCCTGTGACAAGCTGGATGCTTCAAAGTCCAGCGTGGCGAATTTCTCGATGTTAGGTTTTGTCATAACAGCATGGCCTACCTCATGAAGATGTCATTTTATCCGTAGGAGGCCTGTGCATAGCATGAATGCAATCCACGCCATCGAGGCCTCAGATCGGTCGTATTTTCGTGTCGGCGCGGTCTCACAAAGAGGACCGCGCAAAAACCGAAAACCCGTCAGATACGGGAACTACAATTTGACTACTTTTGATGTTGCGGCGACCTACTATCCCGCGTCCCGTCAATCGGGATCGACAGGCACAGCGATTTCTTCAAAATTTCATGACCATAGCACCAGCATCCAAGGACATTCCGTAAATTTTGGCCGAAATATTTCATTCGGTCAAAATCGCTTTAATTCAGTGCGTTGCGCCTACGTGGCAAAACTTACACCGCTTCGTGGCAAACCAAAACAGGGTTTTTGGCATAACTACGCCCGTCCCGACAATCAAGAGAGCCAGAAAAACTAATAGCATGCGCACTGATTGATTTTCACTTCTGATACAGACAACAAAAAATGAAGGAAAACAGGGCCTTCTTGCTGCGCACTCAAAAGTTGAAAAAGAAGAAGCGTACGCAGGAAACGTAAAGCGTGCGCAAAAACCCATGTCATGTAACCGGTCCCGATATCTATCGACAATGCACGCCATCGAAGATGTGCTGACATCTCGTGCGCCAAGACCTTAGTTCGGCTGCGCTTGGCCAAACGGTCAGGCGCATTTACACGCATTCGAGGAAGTGGACAACAAAGCGGACAAGGTGTCGGATAAAATTTGCTGACATATCTCGTAACTATATGATATTGTTGCCTACACAACCTTGCTGTTGAGGCAAAGAAAGCGGACAAAATGAGTGAAGAAGTGGCAAGAGACCATGGTGAGACGATAGGCCTATTCGAGCCTTTGATGGTTAGTGAAGGCTCTCCAAAGCGCAGCGAATTGAGTGATTTAGCACTCGACTTAGCGACTACTTCTGCGCGCTTTTCCAGTGGCTTACCTGAATCCATCGCGGACGCGCTGGCTGGTCTGATACGTTCGACGAACTGCTATTACAGCAACCTGATCGAAGGACACAACACGCACCCCATCGATATTGAGAGGGCGTTGAATGACGACTACAGCGTTGATCCAAAAAAGCGTGATTTACAACTCGAAGCCAAAGCGCACATCACTGTTCAAAAATGGATTGATGGCGACGGGCTGGGAGGGCGCCCGACTGAGCCAGACATGATCAGAGAAATGCACCGCCGTTTCTGTGAGTTGCTGCCATCCGATCTACTCTTTGTGGAAATGCCATCGACTGGCGAGAAGATTCCGGTAGTGCCGGGTAAGCTGAGGACGAGAGATGTTGAAGTTGGACGCCATGTGGCGATCAGTCCAGGTTCAGTTCCACGATTTCTTGACCGTATGCATAGCGCTTACCAACATGCTGGACGCATTGAGGCCATTCTTGCTGCAGGGTGCGCGCACCATCGTCTGTTATGGGTCCACCCATTTCTCGATGGGAATGGGCGTGTTGCGCGTTTGATGTCTTATGCCATGCTCAAGAACGCGCTCGACACTAAAGGGCTTTGGTCTGTTGCGCGTGGCCTCGCGCGCAACGAAGCAGAATACAAACGCCATCTCGCCGCCTGTGATCAGCCTCGCCGTGGTGATCGAGATGGGCGCGGCACGCTAAGCGAAGCCGCGCTTGCTGATTTCACAGCTTTTTTCCTTACACTCTGCATAGATCAGATCAAATTCAT
This sequence comes from Sulfitobacter sp., assembly GCF_036960155.1. Taxonomy (GTDB): domain Bacteria; phylum Pseudomonadota; class Alphaproteobacteria; order Rhodobacterales; family Rhodobacteraceae; genus Sulfitobacter. The sequence goes on from NZ_JBALWB010000016.1 coordinate 60,531, forward strand.
GGAAGGTTTGATGAAGCCTGATCGCCTTCGGGATCGCATTTTGATTTGGGCAGAAGAAGAAATACGTGCGGGAACTTTGCCAACAAGATCAGACGTAGTCTTACGCGCTGTATTATTGCAAGGCTCAATAACCCGTGCAGACGTTGTTGCTCTTCTAGGAGTAACTGAAAGAACGGCGCGGCGCGTGACCTCAGCTTTGCTTGAGATTGGCGCGCTTCAATCAGAAAGCACACGTGCACCTCTACAACTCGCCTTTCCAGCTAAGCTCGCAGGACGGTGGATGCCAGGTCTCTTCCCTAACGAATAGGAGCTTGATGTCGCAATTCTCGATGTAAACTTACGAAGCGGAAAAACATCAGAGCCCATCGCGGACGTTCTCAAACAAAGGAAGGCATCACCATCGCTCGCGCCAAGGGTAAGCTCAAGGGCAAAAAGCCAAAGTTGTGGGATCGCCGCCAAACACAACTGCGCCGCATGTACGACACCAGTGACTAATACATCAGCGATCTTGCAGAGCTGTTCGACGTCTCTTGACCTATTGTTTACCGCGTCCTGCAGCAATCACCGAGCACGGATGCACTTTCAGCTGCGATGTAGCGGCCATTCGCTGCGCAACGCATGAATTGACATTGTCGATCATAGCATACCTTTTCCGCAGCACGAAAAATGGCCGTTGATTTCATTAGATAATCAGAATTGAGTCACATCATAGCATTTCTTTTGAACACCATATCATTTCCAGTACCACTCAGTCTTTGGCGTTAGCTGACTCAGCAATGGGCCAGCTACCGCCAAAGGCGAACTGATGTATCGGTTTTATCTGTCCGCCCAACACGCTGTCGCTATTTGGAAAAGGCGCGCGCCATCACGGCTGCAAGCCGCCGTGCAAATTCCGGTGGATCTGTTGGGATTTCACCTTCAACAATGCGGGCTTGATCGAGCAGCAAATGTGCTGCGTCCTTCAAAAGGTCATCGCCGCTTGTAGCTTCTTCCTTGGCGCAGTCGGCCAGCTTGGTGATGATCGGGTGACTTGGATTTAGCTCAAGGACGCGCGGCGCGCCATGTTGCAATTGTCCATGGCGCTTCAAAAGACGCTCCAGATTGACGTCCATATCGCCGTCATCGGCAATCAGGCACACAGGACTGTCGGTCAGGCGTTTGGACGGACGCACATCTTTGACAGCCTCCCCCAGTTCAGCTTTGATGGCGGCAATCAGCGCGGACAGGTTTGCCTCTGCTTCCATATCCTCGGCCTCGGGCATGTCGTCGGACTGGACCTGATCCAGATCGGCAGCGCCCCGCGTTATTGATTTGAAGGGCTTCCCATCGAAGTCCGGGATATGCTGTAACCAGAACTCGTCCACGTGATCAGCCAACAGCAGCACTTCAACGCCTTTGGCTTTGAAGCCTTCGAGATGGGGCGATTGCGCTACTTGGGTCGCATCGTCGCCCGCGATGTAATAGATTGCTTCTTGCCCCTCTTTCATGCGAGCCACGTAATCAGCAAGGCCGATCAGATCGCCAACACCCGTTGAGGCAAATCGGCAAATCTCGAGAATGCGGTCGCGCAGGGCGGCGTCTTCTACCAGACCTTCCTTGAGCACGGAACCAAAGTTGCCCCAGAACGTGGCATATTCCTCTGGCACCTTATTGGCCTTTTTCTTCAGCTCGCTCAGCACCTTTTTGGTGATCGAGGCCTTGATCTTAGCCAGCTGTGGATCTGTTTGCAGCATTTCGCGCGAGACGTTCAGCGAAAGGTCTTCGCTGTCCACCACGCCGCGCAAAAAGCGAAGAAAGGCGGGGATCAGATCCTTTGTCGTCTCCGAGATGAAGACCCTGTTGACGTATAAATTCACATGGCTCTTGCGCTCGGACTCGAACAGATCAAAAGGCTGGGTGCTGGGCACAAACAGCAGGCTCGTGTGGTTCAACGTGCCCTCAACGCGGTTGTGCATCACATGCCATGGCGCGTCGTAGGCGTGCGAAGTGTGGCGGTAAAACTCGGTATACTGCTCTTCCGAGATGTCCTTGGCGGGACGGGTCCAAAGAGCCTCTGCCGCATTCAGGGTGTCATCGCCCAATTTGACAGGGAAGCTTATATGCTCGGAATACGTCTTGATGATGTGCCGGATGCGCGCCTCTTCGGCGAATTCCTTGGCGTCTTTCTTGAGGTGCAGCGTGACGGTTGTCCCGCTGTGCGCGCGCTCGGCCGGTGCAATGGAGAATTCGCCCTTGCCATCGGATGACCAAAGCCATGCCTCAGCCTTACCTGCTTTGCGTGTGACAACATCAACCCGCGTGGCCACCATGAAAGCCGAATAAAAACCCACGCCAAACTGGCCGATCAGGCCGGGCTTGTCTTTTTCTTCCGCCTTCAGCGCCTCGATAAAAGCCCCAGTGCCAGATTTCGCGATGGTGCCCAATGTCGCAAGTAGGTCAGCATGGGTCATGCCGATACCGTTGTCTGAGATCGACAGCGTCTTTTTCTTCGGGTCGTTCGAAAGCGTGATCTCAAGCGCGTCCTCTGAGGAGAGAGACGCATCGGTGAGCGCGCCGTAACGGAGTTTATCACAAGCATCCGAGGCGTTCGAAACAAGTTCTCGCAAGAACACCTCGCGGTTTGAATAAAGCGAGCCTGCAACGATCTCGAGAAGCTGGCCTACCTCCGTTTGAAAGGTAAATGTTTCTTGCTCAACGGTCTGCGTCATGTGGGTCTCCAATTTGTTACGTGATGCAGATCTATGATCATGCCTGCGCGTTTCAACTGTCGCCATTGATTGCTGATTGTGGATTGTAATTCCAGAGCGTTCAGTCCTCATCCCTGTCGCAGATGGCATTCAGGCTCCGCAATATGTCAGACAATTCGTTGCGAACGAGACCAAGACGTATCGAATTCATTGCTTCATTTCGTCCAGCTAATTCCAAAACAACAGCCAGCACAGTGTCCGAATGCCTCATCAGTTCAATCAAGTGTTCAGCAGCTGGTCCATATGTTCCGGAAATCCAATTCTTGGCCGTTCTCTCGCTTGCACCTGTCCACATCATTGTATCTTTCGCAGCGCGACCTGCCCCGCCGAGCTCTGCCGCCAATGCCGCACTTATTGCTTTTCGGTAGCGGATACCGAGCGGGGATTCACCTTCAGCTGCGGTGTAGCGGCCATTCGCTGCGCAGCGCATGAACTGACACAATGCGGACAATCCGGCCTTTTGCCTACGCAGCGAATGCTCACGCAGCATTTACTTGCGCTTGCAGCACAAAATCCTTTGCAATGCGGCGAGCTTCTTAGAACCGGACGTTCGATTACGTCCGAATAGATCGATTCCAAACTATCCATGTCTTCGCGGATGTATTGATGATTCAACTATCAAGGCTCGAAAAAATTCACTATTCAAGCTTGCTTCTAAATTTTAGCATCGGTGTAGCACTGGCCGCATGCGCCAATGTGGTTGCTTAAACACAATTTGGTCCAAGGAGATTTGAAATGGCCAAACCCAAACCTGTAGACAAATACTTGCGTGACGAAGTTCGCAACCTGACGAGCGCATCGTTTCGCCTGAAGTCTAAAAAGCAGTTGCGCAAATTCGCCAAGAAGCACTCAAAGACACGGCGTCAAGACGTCTATGCTTCGGCGCTCGAAAGTGAATCATTTTAGTATGGTCTGGAACGTGGGTCGTTTTGAAAGCGACTGTATTCATTGAGATTCAAAGGCGAACGTTTTTCAAGGTCCGCATTCTTATAGCCCGCATGGATTTGTAGTGAACATGCGGGCATTTTATGTTGAAAAACGCGTGTAAGACATGGCCTCGCTGTCCCGTCTCAGAATATCAGGCATGTGCGTTCAGGTTGTTCCAAAAGGTAGGGATCGTGCAAAGGCTTGCAGATGCTGGGCCGCATGACCAGGAAAGCTATCGCGTTGCTCGTGGTTGAATACGGCGTGTGCCGCGTAAGCGAACCGAGGGGCATTGTTCACTGGATAAAGTAAACCGGCCTCAATGCTGGGTTGAACGATCCTGTGAGGGAAGTAACCCGACGATGGCGTGGACAGCAAGTACTGCAAGCCAAGCGTACCAATTGCCAAATGCAGGCCTGATAAAGTGAGGTCGGGGAAACTCAGCAGGTGGTCTGCACGAAATTCTGGCCCCCAATCGACAAAGACATAGCGCCCGCCAAACGGGTCAGTCAATTTATCTTTGTCGCTGCTGACGAGGACAAACTCATCCTCGAAGAGCTGCAGGGCGACAAGGCCCATCGCATTTCTTGGGCGATACATGACTGCAAGGTCGAGTGTCCCGTCTTCGATCTCCTTACTCAGGCCTTCAGAATCGCCCCAAGATGCTTTCACTGCCAGATTTGGCAAGGTGGCCTGTAGGCTTGGAATTGCGTCAATCAGAAACCCGTCCCACAAGCTTGGAACCGATCCCATTTCCAAGGAAGCATACAGTTCGGCTGGCAGTGCAGCGTCGAGTTTTGCCTGGGCCCAAGTCCGAACAAGCGTTATTGCATGGCGCTCAAAATGTGCGCCAGCAGGGGTCAGGGTTGCGCCGGTTTTACTGCGTTCAAAGACTGGTCGACCGAGTTGTTGTTCAAGCGTTCGAATCCGTGTGCTTACGGTCGATTGGGTCACATGCACCTTGTCGGCGGCATCAATGAAACTACCCGCTTCAACAACGGCCAAGAAAGTTCGGGCGAGTTCAATATCCATTCAGCACCTATTTACATCTTCAATAATATCGCATCATTAAATTCGTTATTCAAGACCGATCAAACGTGAGATTTTGATGATGTGGGCGAATCTCGCCCGCTGTGATCAGGAGTATTTCACATGAAATCGACATCCAAACCCAAACCCGCTTCAAAACCTGAATCCAAGGATAAGCCTCCCGTGATCGCCGTAAAACCTGGGCACAACTCGGGACGCTAATCGTCCCCGCGTTTCATTTTTTTGTAATCCTTGGGCTGCCCGATGGCAGCCCAAGAATAATTGGATAAACTAATGAGTAGAATGATTTTTGCGGCGTTTCTCGTTTCACTTGTTGCCTCGTCGGTTGGTGCAATGACCGCTGACGTCGACACAGATGGTGATGGCTTCGCATCGATGGCTGAGCTTCAGGCGATCTACCCTGATCTCACTGAAGAGCAGTTCCTCGAAATCGATACAGACGGAGATGGCCTCGTTAACGACGAGGAGATGCTCATTGCTGTTGAAGCAGAACTGATCGCTGACCCTGAAGGGGATGCGTAGCAACTGTTTTTGGAGCGCATGCCATAGTAGCTGCTCTTGTTGAGCCTTCCAGGAAATAATTGGGGCAGAGTAGTTGGTAAATTTTTCAGAAAGGGGCGGTCGCCCGCCCCTTTACTCTGTAACTCACCAATTTTTTTGTGCTGTCATAACGCCCGTCCATTTTGAACTGAGATCTCACCCGTATTGGGTCATCACAGTTTAGGTTCACAAGAGGAAACAAGAAATGCTCACAAGTGATCGGCCCGTGGCCGCAGCTCTAAAAATGACACTTAAACTGGTCTCAAGTTCGTATCTTCGTGTCATTCGGCCCCAAAAATCTCAGCAGAAAGATATCAACCTGTTCCTGATCGGTGGCAATGACGTTGATCAATGGGATCCCACAGAAACGTTACGTCGAGAGGCTGGCTGGGATTCAGAATCCCCGCGGATTCTAGATCATACGGATATGTAAGTCGGCAGTTTTCTGGCGTCGGATGATTTGTCAAAAATAATGTCTAGCAATCTATTGTACCCAGCCTCAAGCATAGCCATCTCAGCAATATTGGCACTCAGGTGTGGCGAGTGCCAATGAGTCTCTACGCACGCCACCCATCCCTGTAAATCTTGAAAGGCAGCATAGCTATGTTGTTTACCCCACTCCACGACCGTGTCTTGGTGCGCCGCATCGAAGAAGACGAAAAGACCTCCGGCGGCCTTATCATCCCCGACAACGCAAAAGAAAAACCTCAAGAAGGTGAAGTTGTTTCCGTCGGTGCTGGTGCAAAAGACGACGCAGGCGAACGTATCGCAATGGACGTCAAAGCTGGCGACAAAATTCTGTTCGGCAAATGGTCCGGTACGGAAATTAAGATCGACGGCGAAGAGCTGATGATCATGAAGGAGAGCGACATCCTCGGCATTATGGCCTGAGTTCGTTCTACTTCACTCATATTTTTCAATTAGGAATAACGACATGTCTGCAAAAGACGTCAAATTCGGCACGGACTCCCGTGACCGCATGCTCAAGGGCATCAACACTCTCGCCAACGCCGTAAAGGTCACACTTGGTCCCAAGGGCCGCAATGTGGTCATTGACAAGTCCTTTGGCGCGCCACGCATCACCAAAGACGGCGTCACTGTCGCCAAGGCGATCGAACTCTCAGACCCGTTTGAGAACATGGGCGCGCAGCTGGTCAAAGATGTAGCATCGCGTACAAATGATGAGGCCGGAGACGGCACAACCACCGCGACAGTTTTGGCGCAAGCCATCGTCAAAGAAGGTATGAAAGCCGTAGCTGCGGGTATGAACCCAATGGACCTCAAGCGCGGCATCGACAAGGCCGTAGCCGCAGTCGTGACCGAGGTCAAAGCAATGTCTCGGCCCGTAGGCGATACGGCTGAGATAGCTAAAGTTGGCACCATTTCTGCCAACGGCGAAGCCGCAATCGGTCAACAAATTGCAGACGCAATGGCAAAAGTCGGCAACGAAGGCGTCATCACCGTTGAAGAGAACAAAGGCCTTGAGACAGAGACCGAAGTGGTCGAGGGTATGCAGTTTGATCGCGGATATCTCAGCCCATACTTCGTTACTGATCCTGCCAAGATGACCGCGGACTTGGAAGACTGCGTCATTCTGCTGCACGAGAAGAAGCTGACATCTTTGGCACCGATGGTTCCCTTGCTTGAGGCCGTGATGAAGGCAGACAAACAGCTTTTGGTCATCGCAGAAGATATCGACGGCGAAGCGCTTGCAACGCTGGTGGTGAACAAGTTGCGCGGTGGCCTGAAGGTGGCTGGCGTCAAGGCTCCCGGCTTTGGTGATCGCCGTAAAGCGATGCTACAAGACCTAGCTATCCTCACTGGTGGACAAGTGATTTCCGAGGAACTGGGCATCAAACTGGAAAATGTCACGATGGACATGCTTGGCGATGCCAAGAAGATCAACATCACCAAGGATACAACAACCGTAATAGACGGGGCCGGTGACAAGGCAGCTATCGCAGCTCGTGTGACACAGATCCGTGCGCAGATCGAAGAGACCACCTCTGATTACGACAAAGAAAAACTGCAAGAACGGCTCGCAAAGCTTGCGGGCGGCGTTGCAGTGATCAAAGTTGGAGGTGCGACTGAGATCGAAGTGAAAGAGCGCAAAGACAGGGTCGATGACGCCTTGAACGCAACCCGTGCAGCCGTTGAAGAAGGCGTTGTACCAGGTGGCGGTGTCGCATTGGTGCATGCAGGCAAGATTCTGGAAGGTCTTAAAGGCGACAACGCCGATCAGATGGCTGGTATCGCCATCATTCGCAAGGCACTCCAAGCACCGCTACGCCAGATCGCAGAAAATGCCGGTGTCGATGGATCGGTTGTTGCGGGAAAGATCGTTGAGAACGGCAGCAAGACGTTTGGCTACGACGCGCAGTCAGAGCAATATGGTGATATGCTGAAGGCCGGTGTCCTCGATCCAACCAAGGTAGTCCGTATCGCGCTTGAGTATGCCGCATCGGTTGCGGGCCTGCTCATCACCACCGAGGCGATGGTCGCTGACAAACCGTCCAAAGGTGGCAATGGCATGCCTGACATGGGGGGGATGGGCGGCATGATGTAACCGTCAGCCTTCAGGCCCGCAGGCAAAGGCTTGCGGGCTAACCTACTGGTGGAAGAGTTCTTCAAACAGCACGGCTCTGCTTTGACAATCACGCTCTTACTCCTTCGGTTTGGCGGGAAGTTAACAGTTACAATAATTCACGAAAGAAACTTCAAATGACAATCAAACGATTACTCAAGGATCTGGACCTCCATGTCCGGACCACCAAACCAACGGCTCAAATCGCAACTGCGATCAGCGAACTTGCCCGCGATGACACGTCTGCCCTCGTAGTCACAGACGACAACGAAGGTGTGCTGGGGATTCTATCAAGTAGCGATATTGTCAAATACCTGAACAAAAATAGCGACCTGTCGGATCAAATCACGGTAAGCAGTTTGATGACGAATGACGTGATTTCTTGTGATGCAAAGGAGAATGTGCAGCGGCTAGAGCAGCTCATGACCGAGCACCAAGTTCGACATATTCCAATCACGGACGAGGGCGTCTTATGCGCCGTCGTGAACGTACTGGACCTTGTCAGGTACCGCATGCAGTCTGCTGAAAAGGAAGCTGGTCAGCTTCGGGACTATGTTTCTGGGGTTGTTTGAAGGGCTTTTGGTGTCTCAGAATATTGGCTGGATTTTGTTGCCCTCATCATTTCAGCTCTGATATTGCCTTGGTCGGCCTGACAGAACGACGATATCGTCGAAGGTTTTTTCTAAACTTTGTCGTGCGGCCCTTGATGTCATCGTTTGGGGAATCAAACTTGCGCGATGTCTCCTCCCGACGCGTGACTCTTACGATCACTCGGATACATTTTTGCAGGGCCTTCGATAGAGATACGCGCCTGTCCAAGCCTTGGGTGCAGCTTGTTCGCTAAAACCCAAGCCATGAGTAGCCCTGCACCACCTGCAACGAAGATGCCAGAGATTGGCGAAACCAGTAAGATCAGCCAAGCAGCGCCAGGCGTCAGGATACCCGACACATCTCGGAAGCTGGAATATATTGCGGACATTTCCGTGCGCTCTGATGGCTTGACGGCGAGCAAGAAAGGCAGACCGGCGCACACGTCCAACAAGATCAGGAAAAAGGAACCAGCCATCAAGCAAACAACGGCAATCGGCGGAGAGCCATGTGGCGCGCCAGCCACCAGGAACAAAAGTCCGGAGATCAAGAACCCGATTCTCACGGCCTTCTTGACGGACCTGCGCTGTATGAAACGGAACATCAAAGGTGTAAGGAAAAGTGCGCCATTTGAAATCGAAAGCGCAATCCCGCCCAACTGCTCGCCCAATCCGTTTTCGAGGGCATAAATTGGAAGATACACGACATAGACCCACCATCCGCATGATCGGATCACGGCGAAGGTCCAACCTGTAATCAGACGTGGTTGTTCCGCAAATCTTCGAAAGTAAGCGAAGGGATTAGCGGGCGCTGCCCGGCTCTTGGTGATCAACTTCCCATCTCCAAGGCGCATTACGAGAAAGACGAGAAGCATCGTCAACGCGGCGATGGCTGCGATTAAGAATGGTGCTGGCCGCCACCAACCAAATAAAAACACACCCAACACGGGGCCAACCGTCCATCCCAACGCACTGTAAAAAAGCCGCGATGTTTCGAGCTTTCCCAGCTCAATTTTTGATACATAATCAAGCACATACGCGTTGAAGCATACAAAGGTTGTAACTGTGGCAAAGGTCGTGAACGAAAGCCCCACAACGACTGCAATAGGGGCTTCATAGCACGCGAGTAGCGCTCCGATTGCAAACATTATTGTACAGGCAGGGCTTTGTTGCACAAATCGGGCTCTGTAGGATTCACTGCGTGAATCCAGCGTGATAGCTGGCGGACATGAGCAGTTGGACACCTACGAAGTACAAGACCCGGAACTGGGCAGAGTATAACCTTTCACTGAAGAAGCGGGGATCGCTTTCGATCTGGTTTGATCCAGAGATGGCGTGGGAGGCCGCACCTTCAGGGCGGCGGGGACGCCAACAATCCTACAGCGATGCGGCGATACAAGCCTGCCTGACCCTCAAAGTGTTGTTTGGATTGCCGTTGAGGCAGACGACAGGGTTTGTTGCGAGCCTTCTCAAGCTTGTCGGATTGGACTGGTCTGTCCCAGACTTCAGCACTCTATGTCGCCGTCAGAAGGCATTGTCCGTCGCGATCCCATACAAGGGCTCAGCCGGACCGCTGCACCTGCTGATAGATAGCACGGGCATCAAAGCTGAAGGCGAGGGAGAATGGAACGTCCGCAAGCACGGCGGCCCCAAACGCCGCCTGTGGCGTAAGATACATATAGGGATTGATGAACAAACACTGGAGATACGAGCAATTGAGGTCACAAGCAGCAGTATCGGGGATGCGCCCATTCTGCCAGATCTGCTCAACCAAATTCCACCGGACCAAGAACTCGGCCGCGTTACAGCCGACGGAGCATACGACACACGCAAATGTCACGATACGATTGCTGCCCGAGATGCCCATGCCGTCATACCGCCGCGCAAGAATGTCAAATTATGGAAGCCCGACACCCCCGGGGCCAGAGCGCGCAACGAAGCGGTGAGAGCCTCAAAGTATCTAGGCCGCGCACTGTGGCGACAGGTGACCGGATACCACCGCAGAAGCCGCGTCGAAACCAAGATGCATTGTGTGAAATTACTCGGTCAGCGCCTCTCAGCGCGCGACTTTGATCGCCAGGTTGCGGAGATCCAAATCCGCGCTGCGATCCTAAACGGCTTCACAGCGCTTGGCATACCAAGTACCGTGGCTGTAGGCTAAATCCGTCTGGGGTAAGGGGGAGATCGGCCTCAGACCGATTTGTGCAACAAAGCCGCCAGCTTGCTTGAACAGTACTCTATACTCGTCAGATGGCATTGCACCCCCCCCCACGAAAATCGTGTTGAAGTATGTCCAAAATTTGAAGTCGGGCGCAACAGTCCTTAGAGAAGGTTTGCCAACCCACCTCATATAGCCGACATTCATTCACAACGCAGCATCAGTCAAAGTGGGCTCTTTGCCGACTTTCGCTGCGTTTGCACACGAAATCAACGCTAAATGGGACGGTGAGAGTCCGCTCAGCGGACTTAGCGAGCCTTCGCCGCAGGTGCGCCAATGGCCGCTTTTGGTAGGGTTTCTTCTAATTAACCCGAGGCCAGAGTGTCATGGGAAAGGGACACTTGCGACTACAGATGCCTCCCTGCAACAAGGCTCTGGCCATGGGGATTTCTGTCGGTCATGTACAACCTCACGTGTTGGTCTGTGATGAATTTAAAGGGCAATCAGGGCCTCCGTTTCAAACGAAACTCCCAACAATTACCCACTCACAACGCCCAATACTCAAACCAAAAATAGATCCTTGTCCGGTGAACACTGCCCTGACACATAGATCACAACGTTGAAGAGCTTGATCTGCTTGAAGGCGGATCGTTTCATGCCGCTTTGCTCGTTGGGAAGACGCCCGGCATCGGTAAAAAACCATCGATGCGTTTTATCCGATCGCACCAACGCCGGATCGCTGGGTAGTCCTGTCTTGATATCCCACCTTCTTCTGAAAGTGCGACGTAAGGGAAACAGGCGATGTCTGCGATGGTCGGATGCGCAGCAGGGACAAGCCAGTCGTGTCCGCGCTGTTCAGCAAACCACAAGTGCTCATCCAAACTGCGAAACACTTTCTTGGCCCCCGCACGCGCCGTGTCGATATTGAGATCATAGAAAAACGTATCATGCAGGCGCGCAGCCGATGCGGTCTTTGTGATCTCGTCTGCAACGTGTATCCATTTAGAAATATCCCCGCGCAAGTTCTGAGGATGCCACTTTTGTGAAGCATCGTACTGGGCGGCAAGGTGAGACAATATTACGTCTGATCCGCTCAGAACCTGTCCGGCGTCTTCAAGGATCGGCAATTGCCCCAGTGGATTTAGCGCCAAGAACGCTTCTGATTTATGCTCGCGCCCGGGATAAAAATCGACCGTTTGAGTGTCGAAACTCTTGTTAAGGATACTCAGGAAAAGACGAATTTTATAACAATTCCCTGACAGTTCGTAGTCATACAATCTCATTTTTTTCCCTTAAATATCCAAGACAAGGCGGTGTGATTTTGACCTTGATACGCAAGTCACAATTTTTTGGTTTGAGGCGCGTTCGCTTGATGACAAGTAGACATCTTTATGATCGGGTTCGCCGTCAATTACGGTCATCAAACAAGTGCCACACGCACCTTGTTCACAAGAACTTGGGGCTGTAATGCCATTTTCCTGTAAGACCTGTAGAATTGTCTTGCCCGCAGGAACCTGCAACGTCAACGCGGACCTTGCGAGTGCGATTTCAAAGCTCGTGCTGTCATCAATGTCGTTGGTATTCTTGAAGTACTCGAAATGGACAGCACTATCCGGCCAGCCTGCGTTGGCAGCCATACCACGAGCTGCTTCTAACATCGGGCCGGGGCCACAGATATAGACATGTTGGCCCAGTGTGTAGTTGCCAACTATATCGGCGATTGCGCCACCCGTTACCTCTGACGAAAGCCCGATGTATGGTACCACTGATTCACCCAATTCATCCAAAAGGTTGGGGAATGCCAAATCATTTTTTAACCGCACAAACACATGAAGTTCGAATGGTAGGTCTTGGACCTTAAGTGCTTGCGCCATCGCCAACATTGGCGTGAGCCCAATACCTCCGGCGATCAGGATGGTTTTCACCGCATCACGACGTAAGGGAAAGTTGTTGTGTGGCGCAGATATGGCCAAAACGTCTCCCTCTTGAACGTCGTCCTGTAGGCAAATCGATCCGCCGCGCGATGCACTGTCACGCTTGACGCCAATCGTATAGTGATCTGTTTCGCCTGGGCCATTGGTCAGCGAATATTGACGCGACATACCGTTGGGCAGGCTAACGTCTATATGCGAACCGGGGTGTGCCGTCGGAAGTTGGCCGCCAATCGACTCTAGGCGGTATGCAATAACCTGATTGGCGACCTGCCATTTTCGCACAACCTTCGTCCGGAGTTCGACCTTTGGTCCGGCTGGCGCCCTATCTGGCATCTCGGCAAGCTCTTTCGCGACAGGTGCAAATTGCACATCAATTGCGGCGGGCGGAGGCGCCCCAGCAACGGCCAGTTCGATGCGATCTCGTAAAGCCGTCATTGCATCATTATGGTGTTGCATGGCCTCAATTGGATCAGCGGGCGTGGGGGAAAGTAAGCCGCGTAATATTGTTCTTCCCGCGTCAACAGGTTGAATGAACAGGTGCAATCTTGCGTCGCTGGATTGAAAGGTCAGACATTTGCTATCCTGATCGATCACCGCGCCAAATGGATAGTCCCAAGCCATTTTTTTCACCTCACTTGAAGGCGCGGATATCGGCATCGGACGAAGTGCCAGGGGCATCGTGTCATCCAGAGCAACGGGCAAAGTTAGATCTGCCTCGGGGGCAATTGCTGACCAAACAAGACCATGCGCCTCAATGCACTGATAGGTGTTGTTGCAAATTGTGCGCGCTGGCGCATCAGCGGGATGGGCCGGAATATAAGTGCAGCCTGCTGTCCGGTTCGCATAGCGCCAACCGTGGTAAATACACCGAAGTTCGCGTCCTTCGTTCAGACCGATGCTCAGGCGCACGCCGCGGTGCAGGCACCGGTTTTCCCAGACATTGACGTGGCCATCGTCGGCACGCCATACTGCGAGCTCGCGCCCCCATAACTGGCCCTGATACACATGCCGAAGCGGCAGATCACTGCTGGAAGCGATGGGATACCATTGGCTAAAGTCTACATACATCTCATTCTCCTCATCACAACGCTGGAATGACGCCATAGGTCAGCCCCTTTGTTGTCAGCCACCTGCGGTAGGCAATGGCGGATTTATCAGCGCGAATGGGTGTTTCTGCGCGCGTATCAAGGGGCAAGCGCTTGGGACGCTGGTTTTCCAAGATCGACTTGTCCTGTCCGAAAATCACCTGCTGGAAGTAGCGTATCCCCTGATAACTGTTGTCCATATCGATGACACACATCCCTGTGTGCGCACGCGTCCATTCCGGACCCATGGGTTGCAAAAACATATAGATCACGTCCATCCGGCCTTCAGCTTCGTAACCAGGGCTGGATTTGTATAAGAGCGCGCAATTGATGTGTGGGACCCGAAAAACATAGTCAACGTCCGCGCCGGCTTCCGATGCCAAGGATGCCTGTGGTTGATAGAAACGACAGCGGGTCGCCATGATTTCATCGCGGCTTTCGGAGACCTCAACGTCGTATTCTTTGACCTCTGTGTGGGGTTCTTCACCCAGAATGCCTGCATGAACGAAGGGAAAATGCCCCATGTCCAAAAAGTTCTCGATCGCGCGCCCGAAAGAGACATTTACGCCAAAGACCCCCGTCGCTACATTTTGGCGATCCGGTTCATCCAATTCGAAAATGGGAAAAATGTCATCAGGTGGCGTCCCAAGGCACGTCCATAAAAACCCATAGGCGCGTTTCAAAGGAAGGGCACAACTGATATCATCGCGAAGCCACACCGACACGTCGCCTACCGAAGTCATCTGATAGGACACCGGCTGTTCCAACAGCACTGTGTGATGGGTTGCTCCCACCGCGATCTCGTCAAACGAGCTTAGGGGATGCCATTGGTTCAGGATCACCGGATCGTCGCATGCTAGCTTCATAACGCTACCTTTTCTGGATTAGCGAAAATACGGTATGCCAAGTTTGACAGGTTGGTTGGTTTTGCGCCTCAGCCCCATGAGTAACAGGATCGATGCAAGGTAAGGCATAGCGAGGAAAATCTGATGTGGCATATTCAGGCCCAGCACTTGGACATGTGTCCCAATGCTCTCAAGCAAAGCAAATACAAAGACAGCAGCAAGCACGCCGCGTGGCATCCAATTGCCCGCAATGATTGCGACAATCGCAAGCCAGCCACGACCAGCGGTAATATCGGCCAGAAAACGATCCGAGAAACCGAGCATAAGGAAGCCGCCGCCGAGACCCGTCATCGCAGACCCGATCAGTACGGCCATGTATTGCCGACGAACAACGCTGAGGCCTTTAATATCAAGGGCTTTGGGGTTTTCGCCCAAACACCGCAGCTCCAATCCCCAGCGGGTCCGGTAAAGGAGAAACCAGATCATCGGCACAGCGGCAAATGCCAAATAGGTGAGAAGACGTTGATCGAACAGGATCGGCCCAAGATAGGGAATTTGCGACAGCCCTGGAATGGCGACGCTGTTAAAGCCGTCAAAGGTCGGCTGCGCGCGGCCTGCAATGTAGATCCGGAACCAGTAAAGCGTCAGTCCGGCAACCAATAGGTTGATCCCAAGCCCAGAAATAAAATGATCTACCCGCATTGTGACGGTCATAAATGCCGTTACCAGCCCCATCATGACGCCCGACATGACAGCCGCTAAGACCGCCAGCCAGATTGAGCCAGTCGACGTTGCGACAAAATAGGCCGTAAAGGAGCCCATCAACATTGTGCCCTCGACGCCCATGTTCCAGATGCCTGCACGTTGGGTCACCAACTCGCCAATCGCTGCAAAAAGGATTGGCGTCATTATGCGAACCGTACCTGCAAAGATGCTAATCAGGATTGCTTCGGAAAACAGCTCAGTCATTGGTGTTTACCCGCACAATTTTGTAGCGTGCAGCGACCCCTGCAATAAGGAAGGTCAAAAGCAAGATCCCCTCCATGGCGGGAACGATGGCGGCCGGTACCTTAGCCAGCAGCTTCATATACAGCGCACCGGTCTCTAGACCGCCAAAAAGGATACCCGCGATTACAGCCCCCAAAGGACGCAGGCCACCAATCATACCAATGATAATGCCAGTAAATCCGAACCCGTAAAGCGTATCAACGCGGACGCGGTGCGATGTGCCGAAGATTTCGGATACGCCCGCCAGACCTGCAATTGCGCCACTGATTGCCATCACGATGATCATCGTTCGACCGATGTTTGTACCGCGATGCGCGAGCGCCACAGGGTTGAAGCCCATCGCGCGGATTTCGTATCCCAACGGTGTTTTCTCCAACACAACATAGCAAAAGACCGCTGCAATCAGTGCAAAAACAAAGGCGATATGCAATTTGGCGGTGCCGAACAGATAGGGCAGTTGGGCCGCGTCAGGTATCTGGGCGGACTGTTGATAGACGACGGAACTTGACACTTCGGTCCAAGGTCCGCCGCCGATCAGATAACTGAGAAGGAAGACAATGAGATAATTCATCATCACGGTCGAGATAATCTCGTTCACCCCAAAACGCGTTTTCAGAATAGCGGCGATGATCCCCAAACCTGCGCCCGCTATCATGCCTGATAGGATGATCAGGCTGAGGTAAATACCAACCGGAAGGTCTGCAAAAACAAGGCAAGCCAGATAGGCCCCCATTGCCCCAGAATAGACCTGACCTTCTTGTCCGATGCTCCAGACTTGCGCGCGAAACGCAACGATCGTCGCCAAGCCTGTCAGGATCAACGGTGTGGCCTTTGCCAAGCTGGCAATCCATGCCTTTTGGCTGCCAAATGCGCCGTCAAACAGTGTGATGAATGCTTTGAGCACGTCAGCGCCGCTTGTCCAGATCAGCAAAGCTGTCAGGCCCAAACCAAAAAGGGTCGCGATCAGATACATCGCCAATGTCCAACTGGCATTGGGGTTGAGACGCCGCTCAACTTTGATCCGTCTTTGCCCGGTGGGCATGTCATCAATGCTACTCATGCGGCTTGCGCTCCGGTCATGAGCTGCCCGATTTCGGGTACCGAACTGTCCTGTGCATTGACGATACCGACGATCTTACCGTCTGACATGACCACTATTCGGTCACTGATGTTAAGGAGGTCTTCCAGTTCTTCTGATGCAAGCAGGACGGCGTAGCCTTGGTCCCGCTTGGCAATGATTTGGGAATAGACATATTCAATCACCCCAAGATCAAGCCCGCGCGTGGGCTGATTTGCCAGCAATAAGGTGCTGGATTGGCTGAATTCCCGCGCAAGAATGACCTTTTGTGCGTTGCCCCCCGACAGATGATTCACAGGCGTCGCACCAGAAGGGACTTTGATCTGGAAGGCGTCGATCATGGCACCGCCGTTTTCTTTGATCTTAGCTGCGCTCAAAAACGGCCCCGACGTGTAAGCATCATCGCGCTGCCAGCCAAGGATCATGTTTTCCTGCACGCTGAATTCCGGGATTAACCCTTCACGGAAGCGATCATCGGGGATCAGCCCAACACCGCGTTGCATATAGTCTCGGGACTGCATTCCTGTGACTGTCGCACCGTCCAGTGTGATCTCTCCGGCGTCAGGGACAAGGATACCCGACAAGACTTCAAACAGCTCTTTCTGTCCATTGCCAGACACACCGGCAAGGCCCAAAATCTCACCGCTGTGAATCGTCAGTGTGATGTCCGTTAGCGCGCTTTTCCCCGAAGCGGCCACATAAGAGACATTGCGAACCTCTAGGACGGGCTTTTTGACGTCACCCTGGTCAGCAGTATTTGTGCGCGACACACACAAAGCCACGTCGCGGCCCACCATCATCTTTGTCAGCATGTCAGGTGTCGCATCGGCAATCTCGACGGTGCCGACGACAGCGCCCTTGCGCAGAACTGTCACCCGGTCCGCCTGCATGACCTCTGACATTTTGTGACTAATCAGGATAATCGAGATATGGCGCTGGCACATTTGGTCGATAATATGAAACAAACGCTCAGATTCGTCTGGTGTCAAAACAGCTGTTGGCTCGTCCAGAATGAGGATTCTCGCGTCGAGATAGAGCGCTTTGAGGATCTCGACCCATTGCTGCTGCCCAACAGCAAGGTCACGCACATAGGCATCAAGATCAAGATTGATATCATACTGCTGGCAAAGCGCGTCCACGCGTGCGCGTGCGGATTTGAGGTCCAGCTTCCAGCCTTTAGCATGCGTGCCAACGACGATGTTCTCGAGAACTGTAAAGTCAGCAACCAGAACGAAATGCTGATGCACCATCCCAATACCAACGGCGATCGCGTCGCGCGGAGAGTTGAATTTGACCGGACTACCATCGCATTCGATGTGCCCGCCTTCGGGTTGGTAATACCCGAACAGGCAAGACGACAATGTTGATTTACCAGCACCGTTTTCGCCAAACAGGCAATGCACTTCACCGAGCATCAGATCAAAGGTCACCCGATCGTTGGCCACGACACCGGGAAAGCGCTTGGTCAGCTCAACACATTTCAACAGGGGCGACATAGGTGGTATCCTAAACAAACGGGATGCTGCGCCCGCAGATTGGCGCGCGCAGCAAAGGCTTAGTCAGATGTGGGAACAGCCACGTCGAGTTCGACCACAAAAGCGCCAGACATGATGTCTGCTACGGTCTGGTCAAATACCGCTTTGGCCTCCGCAGGAACCTTGTCGGCGAGTTCATAGAACGGAGCGAGCGCAGCACCACCTTCGGACATGCCGCGCCATACGATTTCGGTATTGCCGTCATATGCTGTGCCGTCGGTCTTATATGCCCACCATTCGTCCACGATATAGTTTACATCCGGATCCCAATTCGCCAAGACGCTTGTCAGCACAGTGGTTGGTGAAAACGAATGTTGGTCGGCGAAGTTGGCAAAGCATAGGATCTCGGCTTCTTCGCAGGGCTGGAAATTGGCCGCCAGTGAAAAGATCATATCTGCACCAGTCGCAATCTGGGCCGATGTCATCTCGGCTGCTTTTGCAGGATCATACCAGCTTTCGATAAAGGCCACTTTTTGAATGATATCCGGATTGACCGATCGCGCGCCGTTAAAAAACGCGTTGATCTCGTCATTCACGTCATCAGCGGGAAAGGACCCTACGACGCCAAGCGTGTTTGTTTCGGTCATCTGGCCTGCCAAAACGCCAATCGCGTAGGCAGGTTCATGGACGCGTTTGTAGACCCAATACTGATTTCCACCGAGCCCCTCGTTACCGGAGCCCACAACGACAAAGAGAATATCCGGGAACTCTGCCTGCATCTTTTCGACCTGATCAGAATAGGTCGAGTGCGCCCAAATAATGTCAAATTCACCTGACTCTGCAAACAGGCGCATCGCGTCGCCTGCATCATCACCCCAAAGCGGATCGGTGTATGTCCAGCTGATGTCCAATCCGTGTGGCTTTTCAGTTTTCGTGCGCTCGAACGCTTCAATCAGCGTTCCGTCCCAAGGGGATTCCAAACCCGCGGACAGCACAATCGCAACGTTCAAGTCAGTTGGATTTTCTGCGAGCGCAGTCGTCGCGAGTGCCCCGAAACTGAGGGCAGTGGCCCCCATGAGTGACAGCAATGTACGTTTCTTCATTCTATTCTCCGTGTTGGCTTTTGCAGTTTTTAGCTTGAGAAAGGTGCACCCAGCCCCAAACGGGCCAAAGTGCGTCTGTATTCAACCGACATGCGGTCAGCTGGAATGTGGATTTCATCCTTTAAATCCAGTGGTAAATCTTCGGGCCGCTGGCTTTCGACGATGGCTTTGTCTTCATTATTGACCATCTGGGATTCTTTGATCAGGAAGTCAGCATCAGGTTCGCCCGATGTATCCGTGACGACCTGAAAAATCCGTGTCTCACGCGCTGAAACGGGGCAAACGGTATCGGCAAAGTACTGCGCGTAAGGCCCTTCATCAGGCTTGATAATGATGATTGTCGAAAACGGCAGGGTCAGTTGGTAGGTGTATGTGACATGCCGCTCATGACCTTCGATATCATCGGGAAACCTGTTCCCTTCCTCTAAATAAGGTAGATCAAAGGTCAGCCCATAATCTGTTGCGATGACCTCGTAATTTGGAATGGGGTCACTTTCGTACCCCCCAAATGTCTCTTTGTGTACAAAGGGAAAATGCGCGACATCATTGAAGTTCTCGACATGTCTGCTGGCCGCAGCTGCCCATGTTCCGCTGGGTATATGCAAGTTCTTCAGATTTGGATCGCCAATACCTGGCCAATCAGGCAACGCATGGCTGGGTGTTTCAGAAAGGCATGCCCAAATGATACCATACCGTTCTTCGTTGAGCAGTGATTGCAAACGCATGCGTGGTGGAATGCGCGCGTTTGCGTCTGAAACTGACGGTATTTTCGTGCACGCACCTGAGTGGTCAAAGCAAAGACCATGCATTGGGCAAACGATCCTGTCATCTTTGACCCATCCGCCGCTCAGCCGTGTTCCCCTGTGCGGACAAATGTCTCGCGCAACGCCTATACCGTTCGACGTGCGGTAAATTACCAATTCAACATCAAGAAGCTTGGCAGGCATGGGCTTGTCGGTGACTTCGTGCGCATAGGCCACCGGATGCCAAAACCCTGCCAAGATTGACCAGTCTGTTTCGTTGAAACTGCAGTTGCGGGGCAATGCGGTTGTGTTTTTTGAACTGTCTGTAGGCTGAAACACGTTAATCCTCTTGGCCATTCCGCACCCATGTGAGCGAATTTAGCATGATGATTGTTGATCAAAACCAGCTTAGAAAGGGCACAAAATTGCAAATTATTGCCTCAAACTGATATTTTGTTTAGTTTTCTGAATTACCGCCGTTTTAAAGAGAGATCAGACAGGCCAGCAGCCTATCCAACTGTTTTCTTGTGGCTGAAAGTTTAGGCGCTGGCGCACAAAAAATGGGGTGCTCGCGCACAAAATAGGGAGAATACGAGTGGAACAGCTCATAGCAAATATCAGAGGATTCTCTTTTGGAGGAATGACCTACCCCAAGGGTGGTGTTTTTGGGCCGATCATGCGGCCATACCTCTGCCTGCTTATTGTGGACAGTGGAACCTGCACGCTTCGATGGGGTGATCAGGCGATTGCAGTCAACGCCGGGCAGATCGGTTTGGCCGCTGCACCAAGTCGCTTGGCGTTCCATTATCAAAAAGGCGTCTCCACAACGGCGCATTGGTGTGAAGGCTTTTTGCCGCAACTTCCCGACGGACAATTCCGTGATGCCACGCCGTCTTTTGGTGCGTTGAAAACGCCGGATCGTTCAAATCAGTTGATGACCCTCGGCGTCGACACGGGCTCGGCGTCAGTACAGGATCTGAATGCGATGCGTGACGCGCTTGGCCACGCGCTGTTGCGAAGTTTCCTGTTTGAAGCGCATAAGCACGGAGAAGACCAAGGCGTTCCCGCAAGCATTCGGGCGGCACGTCGCTATATCGAGACTCATTTGGGTGATGAAACTGTCGACATCCAAATGGTCGCCGCACAACTTGGGATCACCGCTGAACATCTGATCCGTGCATTCAAGAAGCACATAGGGACAACGCCCTCAAGGTATCTATGGCGTTTGCGCGCGTCCAAAGCGAGGCATCTCTTGATCCACACACAGCTCAGTCTTTCGCTAGTCGCTTTTGAATGCGGCTACCAGAGTTTGCCGCATTTCTCGC
Organism: Sulfitobacter sp.; assembly: GCF_036960155.1. Classification (GTDB taxonomy): domain Bacteria; phylum Pseudomonadota; class Alphaproteobacteria; order Rhodobacterales; family Rhodobacteraceae; genus Sulfitobacter. The sequence goes on from NZ_JBALWB010000016.1 coordinate 81,717, forward strand.
GCAGTATCAAATCCTTGTTTGGCATGACACCCGCTGCCTTAAGGCATGACAAAGGCTTTACCCAGGCAAGTGATACAGACGGTTCGGTTCCCGACTTGGTCTTTCGATAGTATCAGTCGCGACGCGAAGAGGACCACATTAACGTCCCTCAGCTTCTCCAAAATCTGTGAGTTCGCCCGATTGGTCTCACTGCGTCTTGCATGAATGGCCATTTTTTTCGCCGCGTGGCAGGGCAGATGATTATGCAACTGCCGCATTTTTTGTGCTGCAAGCGCGCGCAGGGAGAAAATCAAATTCACAGAATGGGCTCTTTCCCGACTTTCGCTGCGTTTGCACATCGAAAAAACTGGATCGCAGCCCTCAACGTCCGCTTTCTTCAAATTGCCCAATTTAGTTTGCGGGCGCAGCGAAGGCCCACAATCCGTCTAATGTGTTAAACAGCCATGTCCGCTTTAGGCTGGTAGCAGCCATTAGACGCGTTTCACACTAACGGCGGCTTTGGGCCGTTCGCTTCACACTACTACTGACTTTGACGGATTGAAGCCCATTGAGTTGCTTAACCGCTTTCTTGTCACTGCAACCGCGGCCGTCCCTCAAGCATCTCAGCCCGCTCCAGCATTCGAACCACATCCCGTACGGGCACACACATCATCGCGTCTCATTCAATGTTGGCCGAACTTTGCTGACCAATGTTTCGATTGGCTATCCTGGGCAGATGGATCTGATTGATAGTCTGGATCCATTTACCTTTGAATTGGAGGAGTGAGTGACATCATGCCAGACATCCCTTCCTCAATGCCGCGTTTCTCGATTTTGAAGACAGCAGCCTCAATCCGGGCAGCTGGACCATTGAAGTCGGTCTCCGCTGAATGGATCGCACTTTTGAATCCTGGCTATCATAATTTGATCCAATATATGTGAGAATGGCCGGAGCCATGCATGCCAAGGAACGCTTTCTACCATCTTTGCGGCGCTCTTGCAGCTTCTCTACTGCATAGAAATCCGCACGAATGCCTGGGCTCTCCAGATACAGGTATCCCTGATAAAATCAGGTGGGAATAGATGCTCTGTATGGAGCATCTCTGCGAAACACAGTTTCGTATGCTTCATGCGTGAATGGAGTGGCTGCATGGTTCATCTTGGTTTTGTTCACCCACATGGCAACGTAATGATCTCGTTTTAAAGTGGGAGAGTGATCCTTCAACGCCTCCATTACTGCCTTTTTCGTAATGCTGAACACCAGGCCCCATCGAAAAGCCCCCGCTGTCGTCAGCCGATGAATAAAGTCCACAGAGAGCAGGTCATCATCAACCTCAAGTCCCGCCCTCAGAGCATAGTTCTGCACGATCTCACTGACTTGCTGGGCTTCGTTATCGTAGTCGATGTCTTCGAAAGTGACCTGCGTCACCTTTCGCGCAAGTTGTTCAAACTCAGGAACATAACGGTTGAGCTCCGGCACCCCCGAAAGGATCAGCATGAGCGGCCAAGACGTCGACTTCAGGAGTGATTTAAAACAATCCAAGATCTCTTCGACCGCCGTATCTGTTTTGCCCGCCAGGATATGCTGGGTTTCGTCATAATGAATGGCGACGATTCCTTGCAAGCGCGCCTGCTTGGCAACCAGTTTCCAGATCGCAGTTTGAGTGATGCGCGCCTTATCATTAAAATCGAAGTCCATTGCTTCGAGGGTCTTCACTCCCAAGCTCTTCCAACCATCCTTGCGGTCCAAAACACATTTTACCATCTTCGCCGGCTTTCCGGACGGCAACAAAGAACCACTGGCTCCAAATTTAGTAAGAAGCTGGTTCATCTCACGAGACTTCCCTGCTCCGCTTGGACCCGTCAAAACCAAAACCTCAGACTCGAAGTATTCATCGCTTTTGAGGCAACCAAGATGGATGCTGAACATCATTGCAAAATTGGCCTGAAGCGTCTCCGCTCGGCTGAGCGGGAAGTACCGTCCGTTAAAATCCGAAGATGCCTCGACTACCTCCGGAATGATAAAGTCATTCAAAATTTCTGCTCCTTGATTTTTGGGTATTTCGTATCTGTTTTACTGGCATTTTCATCAGCTACCGGAACACTGTCCGTGCGCCTTGTAACAATTTTCTTCGTAGGCCGCTTTGTGATGGATCCCGGCATAACAGTGTTCGTGAAACTGCGGTCAGGCACGTATCCGATTTGCGTAAGGCCCTCCGCCTGCTTCTCGAGTTCAGCCAGCCTCAGGTAGCTCTCGGGAAGGTTCGGGTCGGTATAAAAGCCAGAAAGCTTCGCCCGTGCAGCGCGAGCCTTACTCAGCATGGCATTATTGATCTCCCTCTTTTCCGGGTTTGCCGTTGCAGCAGCCTTCATGACGGCCAAGATTTCTTCCAATGTAAGGTCCTTCATCGCCGTTAAGGTGTTGTCTGCCTTCATGATCTTTGTTGATCCCAGCGGCGAAACGGTGACTTCATGTGGGAAGTCAGGATCCAGGTACACATTTACCTTCTTCGGTTTGCCGTCATGGAACGACAATAATGCACTTGAGTTGAATGGGATTCCCATAAAGTGGATGCCCTCTGAATGTGTTGTGACAGTTTTCTTGATGCCCAAATGAATACGACGTTCTTCAGGGCTTGGCGCTTTGATTTCGCCGTATTGCGCTTTGACCTGTTCCAGCTTTTCAGCCGGCGTCGCACCGAACATCCCGATGCCGCGGTGTTCCATATGCGAATACTCGTCAACGTAATATCGCGTCAGAACGCCCTGCAGATCATTTGGTGTGAGGCGCGTTGCCGCCTTGGGATCGTAGCCAGGCATTTCTCCTGGACCACTGCCGACATAGCCACCTTCAAAATTCAGAACATCCCATTGGAGCCTGCCGAACGGGCGCTCTGCAAATGAATTGTCATTCGAATGATATGTCCTGCCAGTCTGAACCATCATGCCCATGCCTATCTGGGAGGAATAGGTTTTGCCGTTCCGCGTGGCTACACCGTTGTCGGCAGTTGTCAGTAAGAGTGCTGCCGCAGGAGCTGGATCTTGCTTACACCCATACCTCACCTTTTCTTTTGTTTTGTCTCGTGTCGCCATCCGCAAAAGAGCCTGAGTCTGATCAGAATGGGGGCTCTCAGACAGGATCCATGCCAATGGTAACCTCGTCGCCACGTCCATCATGAAGTGCAACCAGACACGCATAACTTCCTCAGGTCCGAGCTCTTTCGAGACTTTTCCCGGATCAATCTCCCTCGCCTTCACTTCCCCTTTCGCATCAACGAAAATCGACAGGTAAGCTTGGTCAGTCGCGGCACGCTCACCGTACATTAGAGCGCGTATGTCTGTAGCACCCCCAGCGTGCTTGTTCTTTGAATGCCGCAGGCCATTCCGACCAATCTCCATAGCAACGTGAGAAAAGTTCGCTATCCAGTTTCGTACGGTAGTGATTGAGGGATACTTGACGCCTCGAAGGCCTTCCAACTCAGGCATTTCAAAAAAATCAGTTGCATCCCTGTAAATCTTGGCAAGGTTTGGCTTCTGCGGTTTCGCAAAGTGCGCCATGACGTATTTTACAAATTTGATTTGCCATTCAGTAAGCTTGCAGGCTTTTTCAGGATCGTGAGATCCTTTCTTATTGTGGCGGTTAATAAGAACCACAGGATTGCGGTTGAAGCTGACATAGTCCCTCAAGCAATTCGCAAGCGTTCTGCCTTTGGGTACAATCGTTGCGGGCTCAGTAGCCGAAGCACGTGTTGGACCAATTTCAACACCTTCAAATAGTCGCTGGTTGCCAGAAATTTCCAGAGCGCGGCTATAGAGAGACTTACGGACAATCAGCTGATCGAGATAACGATGGGTAAGTTTCTGGCCCTCGGCCTCCATTTGTTCCATTGCGAGCATGAGACCTTGCCGCGCACGGGCATTTCTTTGCTCTGCCTCAGGCAGCTGATCCAAGCGGGCGAATCCGCCTGTAAAATCTAGAAGGCGCCTGCGGTCTTCCTTCTCAGAGCGCGTGACGATTTCACAGGTACCGCTCTTGATTGCACTTTCGACACGTTCAAATGTCAGGAGTGTCTGATCACAATCTGCCCCCTCTACAATATACCCGTTCAGGTCTTTCGCCACGACAGACCATGTATGGTTGTCGAGCGTAAGCTCTGTCCCGATCGGGATATGGTAGAGAGGTTTTGATTTCATTCCGCGAGCCAGATCCGGGAATGAACTGAGATAACTGAATGCCTATTCGCGCCCAGTACTCCGCGGGCAATCAAACGCATTGACGCCTGCCACGCATCCGCTGGCGGGATTGGGCATTGAGAAATCAGATCGCTCAACAACCAGTAATTGGTACTGTGGGCGGCCGCCTCTACGACCGCGTCGTCTTCGGGCCGGTTATCCTGAGCAAGATACCAAAGGCGGCGGAGATTATCCCGGTAAGCGCGGGTGTAGTGATCTGCATTCACGACAATCATATCATCTGCAAAGTCTTCGTCCACGCAAGAAGAAATCGCATCGATTTCGGCCTGCGTTTTCCTGGATTTCAAGCCAGTCCCATTTTTAACGTAGACTGCGCGTCGATAGCCATCGTTAAAAGTAAGTCTGAAATCAAAGTTGTGATCCCGATAGCCCCGCTTGTTATGCGCCCAAGGATATCGTATCGCGGGCAACTGAACCTCCAACGCATGGAGATCTGGATCAATAATTGCCTCCAGAGCTACAGAAAACTCACCCTCCGCGTCAAAATGATAAATCTGGCGCACATTGTTTGTTGCCGGTGTCGCAATCGCAAAAGAAACCCGGTGCGCTGAGTTGCTGCGCGTCTGGGGATTCCGTGCTCCTTTAAACGGCCGAACACCAAAAGGCGCTGGCACTTTCAGCGCCGGCCGTTTTTTCGTTTTCACTGGCGTAGGATCCCAGTCCATTGGCATAGTCATAGCTTCTCCTTTGTCGGAATCACGGATCCCGAATTAAATTCAAACTGAATTTCTTGATTTATGTTTTGCAGCGATGGCCCCTCAGAGAAGGGGTGCTGCGTTCAGGGCAGAGCACACCAGCAGCTGATCAATTGCTGCTGGTGTGCTCTGCCCTCAATGTGGGTCGTACTTTTTCATCATAGCCTCCATTTTCATCCTCATTCCTTTCCACACATCGATCGCCTGATCTTCTGGCCTCACATGTCACACAGTAAAAGTATCTCCCTGATTCGAGTCAACATACTGTTTTAGCTTGCGAATTTATAACTTTTCTCCATTTTCCTGCACGTAGCCGAATCCAGCCTCTTGTTAAATCTTGCTTTCAATTGACCAGCAGCTTCAGCTCATGAGAAATAGGTATGCCCCGAAATTTTCGATGAAAGCTCTAATGCAACTCCCCTTGGATTCTATTATCCCTTTTGCTCATCACGGTTGGTATGATCGGTCGTATTGCAGAAGCGCTATTTGATACGGCGCTACCAGATATAGTTATTCAGACTTTCCATTGATGCAGATGCAGTGCCCAATGAGGCCACCACCGGCAAGGACGAGGTCAGTTTGCAGCTTGGCGCGAAGGGCAAAAGCGGTCTTATACCTGAGGCCAATCTTCATCCTGAGCCTCTCAGAGGTCTGCAAATCACGAGCTCGTTCACTTACGTTGGCCAAAATGATCGTCTCAGCAGCGATGAACCAATTCTTCAGTCAAGATGTGCGCCATGACAAATCGTCCCTGAAATAGGAGTGAATTGATGGCGACACTCTTTGCACTGGTATGGTTTTCGCGTTTCGATATTCCCGATATTGCTCGAACCGCATGCACTGCAAATTACCCCCCTGGGCCAGCGGACATCAATTAGGCGCTTCAAACACATTGGCTCGGACATAAAGTACCCGCTCACCCCCTGTTGCGGCAGTGCCTGAAAAAGCTGCTCCCAGTGTTCTGGATGCAAGTCACTGTAATGGGGTGCTGACCCAACCACTCAACGTAACTTCTTGCGATCTTTGGCGACTATGATGCCGGCCTTGCCCAAGATCAAAACAAAGACGCCACCGATCCACCCAGCAACAATCGAATTAATCGCTACAGCAGTACCCATGAGCGCCAGCCCCATGTTTCCAACAAGCAAGGTTAGAGCAATGGCGCTAAGCATGGGGACCACCAGGAGCCGCTGAACCAAGAATGAATACCTGCGAAACTGTCGCCAAATAGCTTTGACGGATGGCTTTGAGCGCTCGAACATATGATAGCCCATTGATGTCATACATACCGCCGGATGCGACGCTACACGTGTTTACCAAGAATACACCGCAGTAAAAACTCGATCAAAGCGTGGCGGAGCCAACCGCCGCACTCTGGGTGCAGCAACTTGTCGGACTGCTATCCCGCCTCACTTCTTCGAGCAAGCCTCATCAAGCTTCAAATTTCGGCGCCCGCCTTTGCTGTAATTGATGGCCTTTAGCTACCATTGTATCCCAGCAATGTTTCTGCAGCCCAACGGGTTACTCAGGAAAAATCCAATCCTTCATGAAGGTTGCAAGCGACGGGCTTACGTTCTGCGCTTGATCTTGACAGGCAACACATCGCGACCCCAAAACTGTGCGCAGATTGTAATGTCGGTTTTTGCACATGCGTCCCGAGAAGAAAAAATCTGTTCCAGCTTTCAGCGCCTTTGGGCGCGTGCGCGGGTATTCCATCCATTCAGGATGCCCTGCAAGCTGCGCACGCCGTTTACGCTGACCTTCTTTGTGATGTTCCGCCATACGTGTTTTATCAACCGCTATGGCACCTATTTCAACAGGTAGTTGGGTGCACCAACTCTGCTGGATACAAGCCGCTCCCGGCCCAGACCTGCCGTTCGTGTGAAACGCGTCTAATGGCAGCTCCCAGCCCATAGCGGACATGCCCGTTTGACACATCGGACGGAAACCGGACATTCGCTTCGCAGGCGATGACCGTCAGCTATCACCGGTATTACCTTTTCACAGGTGTCGAATTTATCCTTTGTCATTAAGAACTTTGTCCACCATATTGGTTTCCACAGCGTCCTCTGTTTTGCAGGGAATTGGAGATGGCAGCTCCTAAATTTCTTTGATATGAGATGGCCGAAAAATAGGGCACGGGCTTAAACCAAGTTTAAATTTGGAACAAAGGTATAAGAATTGAGCAAAAACTTCAATTACATCTCCATAACCGACAAGACCTATATCCAAGATCGTATGGACATATATAAGGGGCGCTTATTCGAGTTCACTCCGGTTGGCATCGAGAAAAAGCTTGAAGGTCTCGGTGAGAAATCAGTGAAATTTCTCAAGAACCTGCCTACTTTCGTTTGCAGTGAGATAGAACCTGATGCAGACGGCGGTTCCATGGTCATAAAATACGGCAGGATCACCGACCTAAGGCCCGATGGTTTGACGGTTTCTATTACCTTCGAGTCGCTGATCGATTTTGCAGAACTGAAATTCGATAGCGTTGAAGACGCCCTTGAAATATTCGATATAGACCACCTCCAGCTCTACCGCGGACACTGGGCGGTACGTGAAGGTGACTCGGTAGATGTGCTGCGCCGATTGGAGGCTTTATTTCCCCAATTTTCTGAAGACATCGCTAACCTCGGAAGGCAACACGAAGTTGATGCACACGTCGAGTTGCCGCTTCGCGAGAAAAATATACTTGGGCCCGCTACCGACGTCGCTTCTTTTCTAAAATTACTCTTCGAAGCTCCTCCCAAGGAAGAAGCTGAGACTTTTTTTCGAGGACATGGCACTGCTAAGTATGAACTTACGCCGTTCCTGCTGAGAAAACATGAGAATGGCGATTGGAAATTCTTGCCTAATGAGCACCGCCTTTGCAAAGAGTTGCTGATCGCACATTATGATGAATTCCAGAATGATCAGTATTGTTTTGATCGCCTTGTGCGTATGCAGCACTTTGAATTGCCAACGCGGATGCTCGATATTACTGGAAATCCGTTGGTGTCGCTGTTTTTTGCTTGCTCGAGCCATCCTGAAGATGACGGTGAAGTTATAATATTTCAGGTTACTTCTGATGCTGTAAAATACTACGATTCGGATACTGTTAGTTGTCTGTCTAACCTTTCTAACTTGACGTACGAACAGAAGAACGCAATCGACGTCCGCCTCGAACTTGAAGAGTTTAATGACACTGAAACCGTCATAAAACTGCTTCACCATATCAAGTCAGAAAAGGGATTTTTTGAAGGACGAATTATCCCAAGCGATCTTAGTTCAATCGTCTGCGTGAAGGCGAAACTCACCAATTCGCGTATCAAATCGCAATCCGGCGCATTCCTATTGTTTGGGCACGAAGCTAAGTTACCGGATGCCGGGCAGAAAGGGATCAAGATCAGCCGCATCACGGTTAAAGCGGAAGAAAAGACAAAAATCCTCGCTGAACTTGATCTGATCAACATCAACGATGCAACTGTCTATCCCAGCATGGGTCAGACGGCAGATCATCTGAGGGAACAGTACCAATCCAAGATCAAGACATAGGGCATGAGAGCAGCCGGAAGAAAACGTTGTTAAAGGCTTGATGAAAATCTTCAGCAGACCTTCGCATTAGGGGACACTGACGGCAGGTAAGGGCCGTTCATGCGACTTTGCAAAGTACGCTTTCTGCGCATAGCTGCCGTAGATGCAAATGGTGTCTAACGGCAGCTCCCAGCCTATTCTGTTGAAAAACTCACGTTTACTTCTGTGG
>NZ_JBALWB010000017.1:0-86942 GCF_036960155.1 Sulfitobacter sp.
TTGCAGATCAGGTGAAAAGCCTTGATTGGAAAGTGAGAAAAGCAAAGCGAAAAGGTCAAGTTACCTCAACGGAGCTTGCAGAGGTGCGCGCTAAATCCGTGGCCTTGATCCAGGGGTGAGGTAGATTTTCTGTCCACATTTTTAATGTAAATCAAAGCGTTACTAAGAAGCCTGTAATCTATATTATGTTAATAAACGTATGAATCAGCTTCATATTCTGTGAGGCAAATTTTTAATATTCATTTGTCCGTCCAATCGGAATCCAACATCAAACGTTCCGCTTGTACGTAACTATCTGCAACTGGCCCAGGTGATTACAATGCGTGCGGTTTTGTACACTCAGCCAATTGTTCCAGATCAATCCTACTGAACGTAGTTCGATTAACTTAGCTCCGAGACATCGGGCATTGATGGCAACAGCGTCAGTTTGCCTTCGACTATCTACGTTTGGGGGCGGAATATCATGGAAAATCACAGCGGACCGCCGGAGCCGGTCAAACCGTCTCCGTTGAAACAGTTTTTGTGGTATTTTGTTATCGGTCTGGCGGCCTTTACACTATTTTCAACGCAATTTCCGACAAATGAGCGAACGCAGACGGCTGTATCCTACACTGCAATCAAGGAATTGATCCGCAATGGCGATGTCATCGAAGTGACACTCGAAGCTACGGCCATTGTGGCCGTCTTGCGCTCTCCCACCAACGAAGGTGTCGAACAGCACCGCGCGATCACGCCGCAGCAACCTGATCCGGATTTACTGCCAATGCTTGAAAATGCAGGGGTCATCATCACTGCCAAAGCACCCGCGACCCCGTCGGTTCTGTTGTCATTCCTACCATGGATCCTGATCATTGCTTTTTATCTCTGGATCAGCAGGCGGATGATGGGCGGCGGTATCAGTGGCGGTTTACCGGGCGGGATTGGTGATTTTCTTGGCGGCAGGTCCACAAAACCGACAAAAACAACCAGTAAAGTCACTTTCGCAGATGTTGCTGGTCAAGACGAAGCCAAGCGTGAGGTTTCTGAACTTGTTGAGTTCCTGCGCGATCCGGACCGGTTTCAGAAGGTGGGCGCGACGGTGCCACATGGTGTCTTGCTGATGGGTCCACCAGGAACTGGCAAGACACTGTTGGCCCGCGCGCTCGCAGGCGAGGCAGATGTGCCCTTCTTTTCTACTTCGGGGTCAGAATTCATCGAAGTTTTTGTGGGGGTCGGCGCCGGTCGGGTGCGCAAGATGTTTGAAGAGGCGCGTAAACAAGCCCCGGCGATCATCTTTATCGACGAATTGGACAGCATTGGGCGCACCCGAGGCACTGGTCTGGGGGGCGGCCATGATGAGCGCGAACAGACATTGAACCAGATCCTGGCTGAATTGGACGGGTTTGCGGCGCGCGAGGCCGTGGTGGTTTTGGCCGCGACCAACCGCCCCGATGTGCTCGACCCCGCGCTCTTGCGTCCGGGTCGGTTTGACCGCCATGTCACTCTATCTTTGCCAGACAAGCTAGCGCGCCGCGCGATCTTGGATGTGCATGTCAAGGACCTGCCAATGCACCAGGATGTTGATCTGGATCAGGTGGCGGCAGGCACGCCGGGCTTCTCGGGAGCTGACCTGAAAAACCTGTTGAATGAAGCCGCGATTACGGCTGCGCGCCATTCAGCCAGTGACATAACGTCCGCCGACCTGGACGAGGCACGCGACAAAATCATGATGGGAACAGTGCGCACTCTCGCGATCCAACCCGACGAAAAGCACCGATTGGCAGTGCATGAGGCTGGGCATACCGCAGCCTCCTATTACAATCCCGACGCCGACCCCTTGTACAAAGTAACGATCATTCCACGCGGGCGCAGTCTTGGCAGCACGCATATGCTCCCGGAAATCGAACGCCATACTCTGCCCGAGGGTTATTTGCGCGTCCAGCTAACCACACTGTTGGCTGGGCGCGCGGCGGAAAAGCTGTTGTTGGGCTCAGTCAGTTCGGGGGCAGATGACGACATCCGTCGGGCAACTGCGATGGCGCGCTCCATGGTGGCACGCTGGGGAATGGACCCGGAGATCGGCCCAGTGGATTTGCGCGAAAGCGAGGATCACCCGTTCCTTGGCCAGCAGATTGCCCAGCCACGATCTTTTTCGGACGAAACCGCAGCGCAGGTGGATCAGGCAGTGATGAAACTGCTGCACACCGCCGAAGATCAGGCCACGCAGCTTATTGACGACCACCGCGGTCAGGTTGCAATGCTGGTGGCGCGATTGGAGGCCGAAGAAACGCTTAATCTGGATGATATCAAAGACTGTCTCGAACCGGCTGAAAAAAACCACCCTTTTGTGAAGAAGCCCAAGGTCGACGAACCAAATGCGCCGGATCAACACAAATGAGTACTGAAGACACCCACGACGCTTATCGGCCAGCAAAGATTGCCGTTTTAGTAGAAGGTGCAGGTGTCGCTAAGGCACATCTACCGATATTTCAGATGTTTGTTCTGGCTGTTCTTGCAGGTGTGTTCATTGGCTTTGGCGCGGCTGCCTACACCGCTGTTATGACGGGAATGGATGCCAGCTATGGACCTGCAAGACTGCTGGGCGGCGTGGTGTTTTCACTCGGTCTTATTCTTGTTGTCATCGGTGGAGCGGAATTATTCACTGGCAATGCACTTATGGTCATGGCGGCTGTTGATCGCAAGATCACGGTGCCGTTACTCCTGCGAAGTTGGGCCGTGGTGTATGTGGGAAACTTTATCGGTGCCGCTGCACTTGCAATCGCGTTTGGTTTTTCAGGACTTCTTGAAGGTCTAATGGGTACCACAGCGGCAACAATCGTCGAAACCAAGGCTACATTGCAACCAATTGAGGCTTTCGTGCGCGGTGCTTTGTGCAATGCGCTAGTATGTCTTGCGATTTGGTTGTCATTTGCGGCACGGACAGTCGCGGGAAAAGTATTGGCAATTCTCTGGCCCGTCAGCGCTTTCGTGTTGCTTGGCCTCGAACACTCGGTTGCGAATATGTATTTTTTTCCGCAGGGTTGGATGGTTGGGGCCAGCCTAACAATGGGTGAAGCTGTGGCAAACCTATTCTGGGTTACCTTTGGGAACATTCTAGGTGGTGCTGGCGGTGTCGCATTGGCCTATCGGTTTGCTTATCTAGGGCAAAAATAATGGCGCTTCGTCTCTAGTTCTTGTCAGAATCCAGTGGTTTTCTCACGCCGCTTTCATGCTGGAGAGTGGATCAACTTCCTTGCTGAGGCTGGTTCATGAATTGCTTCAATCATGATCCATCCCTCGCAGTTGCATGTCTGGCTTGCCCTTTCCTAAGCTGTTTGACGCGGCGATTTACACGACCTATCATCAGCCAATAGGCCAACATCCGCCATAAATCAGGACGATTATGATACAAGGCGCTGTCATAATAGTCAGCGGCTTCATCCCAAACTCCGTGATCGTCAGTGACAGCAGCCATCTGCGCAAGGACTTCTTTGTCGATGTTTAGATCTGCGCCTGCGTGGACATTTATCAAAGCAAGCGAAAACTCGACCTTCCATCCGCGGCGGGCAAGTTCGCACTCTGCTGCCTGATGCAGGGGCATGTCGTTGATAAAGCTGTCAATCCGCCGCCACGTGCCCTCGATCTCTACTTCGATCCGCGAATGAGAGATTTCTTGCGGCAACAGCCAATAGGCTAGCCCCGAAAAGAACCCTCGTTGGATGTCCTTGCTGATCAATGAAAAATGTATGCGTGCAGGGATTCCACACGCGCGACAAAGTGTTAGGCCCAACGCCGCCTTGGTATTGCATTGGCCAACCCCAGTTTTGATCGTCTCGGACGCTGGGACAAAATCACCCTTTGTGGGAAAGCCAAACAAGATTTCATCACGAACGAACATAAAGATTCGTTCAAGCTTTTCCCGATCCGTTGTGGCTCCGCTGGTAAGGTGGTCAGCCGTTGCCATAGTGAGGGGGGGGATCTGCATCTGCAAGTATGTTTGCCATATTCGTTCCAAAGGCAAATTCTGAGGAAAGGCTATCATTCCGCATTCTAGCGTAACTGATTACGATCAACCTACTTCGCGGTCTGGAAGGCCATCAGAATTGATCAAAATCAAAGTGCCAGAATCTATCGTGCTGTAAGTTTGTCTAGCGAGTGGAGGAATTGAGGTGACATCTATGATCGAACACAAGCACTGTTATGGCACGATGTTTCACGACAGCCTGCATTTCGAAGCCAACGACACTATGCAAGGCAAGGTTTTTAGTTTTGAAGTGGACAACGCCGGGTTGGCTCGATCACAACGCAGCATCCAAACAAATATCGCAGAATGGGATGACTGCATTGCATGTCCCGAGTTTGTTCATTGCTATAAACTATGTATGGCCAAACTCGCGTTGGAGGCCGCAATCTCGGATAAATGACCCGATTGCAAAACAAGAGCATGGCAAATGGCCTACCAAACAATCTGCTATCTGACTGGCCGTCTTCTTAATCGTTTCGGACGCGCACCTCAGGCTAAGGGTACCTCAGTTCGAATATCACTCGCTATTTCGACCAAATTCACAAAACAAGACGATCACCGTTTAGATGATGATATCAGTAACAGGTCTGCGCAACGACATTGGTAATGTCGGAGCATGACCGAACCGAACAATCAAGTCAGGCCGAATATTTGGCCTACCCAACCATCTGGAAACACCCTCCCGTAACTCTGGGAGCTCAATGGGTTGATTGATATGTGCGTTGCGAATTCCAAAGACAGTAGCTTGCAGCGCAAACCGTTGAAAATTTTGGCCGACTTTGATCCAATGTTTGAGGTCTTCTTTGTTGCCTATAAAAACCGCGATCCCGGCTGAAGAGCGGATCTGACGCCAGTACTTGTCATTTTCAGTTTTTTACTTAAAGAATTGAGCAAAAAAGACGTTCGGCTAACCAACTGGGGGCAACCGGATTGCCCGAACAGGCAGAAAACAAACCGTCGTTTCCGGCCAGCGCTTGGTCTGGTGTGAACCTGATCCAATCGCGCAACTCGGCCACAAAGGCGGGATCATCCATTTGGGCGCCATTGCATTCAACAACAAGCTCAAGATCAATATTTGAGACTGGCGTTGAATCGTATTCGGAGCGTGTGGACTGACGTAGCGGGATTGCCTGATACAGATCGGTTAGACGCTCTTGGCTTGTTGCGAGGCCAATTGCAATCCGAGTATCGACGCTATTTTCAATGGTAGTGTTGGCCCGCCAACCATTCGCCTTGGCGGCAATCGTTAGATTTTCGGCAGCACATCCCAAACTGATATACAGATGGTGGTCATCAGGGTCGACCACCGCCGTTCTGCGCGTAAAATCTGGCAAGATGGACACGCGACCGTCGGTCAGTTGGAATTTCCAAGGTTGCGTGTTGTGGCCATTGGCGGCCAGCGTTGCCATACGCACCAACTCGACCATCTTAGGATCAGGCGAAGGCAATTCCCTTTGGCGCGCCAATTCTACGTCGAACGCGCCCAACTTTGGCCACAACCCATATCCGACAGCCCCGAGAGCGGTGGCCGGGAGGCCGGACGCGATTAGGTTTCTGCGTGAGAGCATTCACGGTTCCTTTCGCAAACAATCTCCTGATCGTTGCAATAGGATTTTCTTCTGGGTGAATTGATGCATGTCATTCAAGCTGACGGATTCAGCTCTTAATCTTGTTTTACCAAACAGAAAGAACGGCGATGAAACAGCTTTTTCCTTTGATAGCGGCTTTATTCTTGGTTCCAAACGGTGCATTGGCGCAAGATGCTGATGCCGGAGCAGCACTTTATGATGTGCATTGTGCCGTCTGTCATGGCTTAGCAGGACGCGGAAATGGCCCCTTTGCTCCTGCACTACTGTTACAGCCACCTGCGTTAAATGACTTAGCAACACGGCACGGTGAGTTCCCGACAGCTCGTGTTGTCATGCGCATTGACGGGCGTGACCCGCTTGTTAGCCATGGCTCTCCGATGCCTATCTATGGGCCCTTCTTTGAAGGATCAGACACTTCGTTAAAATCTGAAACAGGTCAACCGATCATGACGAGCCGCCCCATTGTCGACTTGGTGGCCTATCTAAGAAGAATTCAGGAATAGTGTTTGAAGGTTTGTTGCCAGAGTTCTTGGTCAAACCTTTTGAACTGCCCAATCTGACATGTTTGGCAAAATATCATTCAACACGGCTTGAAACGCCGCAACGATCATCTTGGGATCATCGCTCAAGACTTCGCTAGATTGCGAGAAAAGACGTGTCGCGACGACGCGCTGATCCCGGTCGTTGATGATCGTGAGATCAAGATCAATTCGCACTTCAAACGTGCCGTCTTCCAATACACTTACATCAAATGCGTCGATCCGAACCAACAGTGCTTTGTCGGGTATCGGTCCTGCGTCGGTCCGTCCAACGTAAGCGATACGCCCGGTCTGAGAAATACTCCGGATCAGCAGCGACTGCACGACCGCCGGTAATTCATCACTCCAACGTGCGTCGGGCAGGTATGTGATGGAGGCGGGGTCTGGTTTAATCAAGATCCGATCCGTCGCTAGCGCAGCTGGGGCTTGGGGCAGCGCCACCAACAATGTGCGCGATTTTCGCCCCCCAGCACGCGCCCTCGAAACTGGGCGCAGATCGTAGGTATCCAAAGGTTTGGCCGCCGTGTTCAGTGAGGTAATCGCGGAACATCCACTGAAAGAACAGACGGCACCCATAAGGGCCATTCGGCGGGTCAATTTGGACATCGGCTTATCTCCTGTATTCGGGGACGCGGCCATCCAGAATGAAGCGCGCGGGGTCACGTTCAATCCGGCGGGTCAGGTCGCCAAGTGTTTTTACCAGTGTACGCGCCTCTGCGGCAAGCCGTGATAATTCAGGCAGCCCTTTGCTGGCGAAATCACCAATACCGGGGGTGGCTTGTGCAACAGCGGTTTGAATTTGACGGGCAACTGCATCGCTGCGGGCGATCAGGGCGCGCAGTTCGGTTGTGATGGCGGGCATGTCCTTGGTGACATCGCTGACCGCCTGACTGATCTGCGCCGACGCCGTGCGTATGTCATTCATCATCGGTGCCAAATCAGTGTCCAGCACCTCTGATGCCGCGTCAAATGTTGTCTGTGCCGACCCCAACGCGCCATCTGCACTTTCAAGTGTGGTGTCCAACGTGCTCAGGCTGCTCTGCGCTCTGTTGAACAACGTGTTGGCAGAGCCGATGGCTTGCTGCGCCTCTTGCAACACCGGGTCAAAACGATCTGTCAGGCCCGTCAGGTTCGCGGAAACATCCTCAACGGCCTTACGGGCGCTTGCAACCCCGATGCGAATATCTGTCATAATCGCTGGTACATCGTTTAGGACAACGGCCTCAATCGTAGCGATGGCAGTCTTGGCGTCGGCCAAAACAACGCGGGCTTCGCTCACCAGCAAGGTGCCGTCCCCATCGACAAGCTGATCAAAGCTGTTTGAGGCTTCGGTCACGGCGGTAAAGGCGGTGTTGGCTCCTTTTAACGACCCTTCCAACTCAATCAGTCGTGCATTAAATAGGTCAGCCGCTTGTGCATACCCGTCGAGTGTTGTGCTAGATCGTGCTTGTAAATCAACGATGGCTGCATTGGTCAAAGACGCTACCTCGGCCACTTGGGCAAGGATATCCGGCAGCTGTTCTTTCAATATGAGCGTTGCCTGATCAAAGGTTTCTTCAGCGCTGCCAATCGCATCGATGGACCCTGCCAGCGCCTCGTCCGCCGTTTCAAATGCGCCCGTTGCAGCGGCCATTGTGCTGTCCGCCTGCTTAAGCGTGTTGGCGACGGAGGCACCGATTGTGTCCAGACGGTCCGTGAACACCGTGATCTGAACGGTCGCATCCCGCACTGTGCCCGATATCTCGGAAAAATCATTCAATGCCTGGTCCAGCCGGCCTGAAGACGCATCCAAATTGCGCAGAATATTCGTGACGTAGGTTTGGTTTTCCGGCCCGGTCAGAATCTGGAACTGTTCCAGCAGTCTGGTCGCTTCCTCCAGTAAATCGGGCGCATCTTGCACGATTGATTGCAAGCTGGAACGCCGTGACGGGATGATCTGCCAACCCTCGGAGTTTTCCACCAGCGGGGGTGCCGCGGGGGTGCCACCCGACAGCGAGATGTAAGCGACGCCTGTCACGCCTTGAGATTGCAACTGGGCGATGGTGTCAGAGCGGATGGGCGTAGCCGCCTCAATCTCGATGGTGGTGAATACCTTTGAAGGGTCTTCCTCAGCGATACGTAAACCGATGACGCGGCCAACGGAAATGCCGTTGAAAGAGACATCGCCCGATGGATCAAGGCCCGAGACGTCTTCGAACAAAATGCCGTAGCTTTGGTATTGTTTGTTCACCTGAACGCTTGCCAACCAGATAAAAAACGCCAACGTGCCGAGAATGGACAGCAGGGTGAACGCGCCAATCAGGATGTAATTTGCACGGGTTTCCATCAATACGTTCCTTCTTGGGTGGCGGTTGACAAAGCTGCGCGCGCACGCGGTCCGTGGAAATATTCATGTACCCAAGGGTGATCAACTTGCAGCATTTCATCCATCGTGCCCACAGCCAACACCCGTTGATCGGCCAGTACCGCGATGCGGTCACAGATCGCGTGCAAGCTGTCCAGATCATGTGTCACCAGAAAGACAGTAAGCCCCAACGACGCTTGCAATTGTTTGATCAGAATATCAAATGCGGCGGCCCCAATAGGATCAAGCCCGGCCGTTGGCTCATCCAGAAATACAATTTCGGGGTCCATCGCGATGGCGCGCGCAAATCCGGCGCGTTTGCGCATCCCGCCCGACAGCTCGGAGGGGTACTTTGACATCGCATTCTCGGGCAGGCCGACCATGCGCACCTTTATCCCAGCCAGTGTTTCACGCAGGGTATCATTCAGCTTCAACTGCTCGCGCATCGGCGCTTCGACGTTTTGTCGCACAGTGAGCGATGAAAAAAGCGCGCCGTCCTGAAACATAACACCCCAACGGCGGCGCAATGCGCGAAACTGCCCGTCAGATGTGGCCCGCACGGTTTCGCCAAAGACTTCGATCTGGCCTTCTTGAGGGTCCAACAAGCCAACGATGGCGCGCAAGAGTACGGATTTACCGGTGCCCGATCCACCAACAACGCCGATAATCTCACCGCGCTGCACATCCAGATCCAGACCGTCATGCACTGTATGCGTGCCAAACCGCGTGACCAAACCGCGGACCTTGATGATGGGATCATTTGCCATGTGCGTCACACCCCCACAATCGCGAAGAAGATTGAAAACATGGCATCCACCACAATGACCATGAAGATCGACAGCACTACTGATGCAGAAGTCAAACGCCCAAGCGACTCAGCGTTCCCGCCGACGTTCATGCCCTGATAACATCCGATAATACCGATAATAAGCGCAAAGAATGGCGCTTTGATCATACCAACACCAAAGTGCCAGACGTCTGTGTTACTGACCAGTCGCGTCTGGAAAACCGCAGGCGAAACGCCCAATTCAATCCACGACATCAACGCCCCGCCGACCAATCCGGATATGTCAGCAATCAACCCAAGTGCCGGCAACATCAGCATCAAGGCAAGCACACGCGGCACGACAAGGATTGTCACCGGATCAAGGCCAAGGGTGCGCATCGCATCAATCTCTTCGCGCATTTTCATCGATCCAATTGCGGCGGTGAAGGCCGAGCCTGAACGTCCTGCGACAATGATTGAGGTCAGCAGGATACCAAGTTCACGCAGGATCGAGATTGCGATCAGGTCGACCACAAAGACCTCCGCCCCGAACTGCCGCAACTGTGCCGAGCCTTGAAAGGCAAGAACAACGCCGATCAGAAATGCCATCAAAGCGACAATAGGTACCGCACTCACCCCAATTTCCTGACAGTGATGCACCACCGACGTCAGACGCAAGCGACTAGGGTGCCGCATGATCCCGCCCAACGTCGCAATTACTTGACCCAGAAACGCGACAAGCTCGACCATCATGCGGAACCCGCGCGTGACTTTCTGCCCAAAAATCTCAAAGAGATCAGCAATGCTTGGCGGCAATAAAGGAGGTTGGCCCTCTGGCGGCATGTTTTGCTCAACCGTCTTGAGCAGTTGAGCTTGGGCAGAGTTAGCTCCTTTAATTTCAAGCAAGATGCCACGCTGCGCTGCGCGCGTGCGCTGATCAACAAGAAACCATGCACCGGCGGTGTCAATCTGGGCCAAGGCTGAGATATCGATAGATGACATTTCACCTGGAAAGATGTGCCGCGCGTGACCAGTCAGCTCCATCACCGTGTCAATCAACAAGTGGCCAGACAAGATCACTTTACCATCCGATTTCGAGACGATGATCTTTTTCTCCAACGGGGCTTCAGTTTCACTCATGGGGCGCTGCAGTATAAATGATGCTCAACTGCTGCATGCTTGGCACCGGCGCAATTCAAATACTTGTTCGGACAGAGGCGTGGAAATTGCAGCTGGGTTCGCTAGAAGGTCAACAAGAACCATATTTTTCTCTCGGTCCACAATTAAAGATGCATAAAAATGGTTTAGACAGCACATTGGCATCTAGCTTGATGCAGATCAATCGCCCTAACAGTGCTTCGTGGGAGTGTTGTCAAAAGATATCTTGTGTTGGATACTTGCTAACCATTCGGTTTCTCTACCCCTATTACCATTTTGTAAACACCGGAGACGTATCAAAACATGAACCTTCATTCATTCATTTTCGCGAGCGCTTGCGCGGCCTCGCTGTCCGCCTGTACGCCTGCATCAATCGACGCTGCCGACGCGAAAAAGCGCGGGCAACTTGTCTACGCCAAAGAGTGTTCACAATGCCACGGCACACGCGGCGAGGGAGGCGGCCCTGCGTCGCTTGGTTTAGGTGTTGCCCCACCTGAATTGATCGGGCTGAAGCAACGCAACGATGGCTACTTTCCGCGGGAATTCGTAAGCCGTTTCGTGATGGGACTGCTCGAGAAAGAGGATCCGGACTCGCCCATGCCCGACTTTGCGTCTGTCGGATTGCGGCATGTTTACCCGAAGGGTGGTGCCGACGGCGAAGTACTTGAGGCAGATTTCGAAGACCTGCTTGATTACCTGGAATCGATCCAAGAGTAAGCGCTACCGATAAGGGTGAAAATGTTGTTATGATTGACACTTATGCATTTTTGACGCTGGGAGTTTTGTTTTAGGTTGGATTAGCAGCCGATCAAATTGGTCGGCGCACCCAGATCCCCCGCGTGACCCTTTTGTTGGTTTGAGGGCTCATTGCTGGTGCAATGGGACTGCTGCCGAAAACCGTTGATGCATTAACGGACAACATCACCGTCATGGCATTGACGTTGGTTGCACTGCTGCTTGGAGGCTCGCTCAAGTTAGGGACGCTCAAGTCCCACGGTGTCGACATTCTGGTGATTTCTGCCGCGATTGTTTTGCTTACCTTGGGTTGCGTCACTACAGGGTTAACTTTGCTAGGGGTGGACTTTTCACTAGCGGTTGTACTGGCAAGTATTGCCACGGCAACTGCCCCCGCTGCCACCATGGACGTGATCAAGAAAAGGGGCATTTCCAATAGGTTCACCCAGATCATAACGGGGATTGTGGCTATTGATGATGCTTGGGGCCTTTTGACATTTAGTCTGTGCCTCGCCATCGCGTCACATTTGACAGGTGGAACCGACCCCGTTGCCGTTGCCGCCCTTTATGAGATTGGGGGCGCTCTGTTCCTAGGGCTGATGATTGGCCTGCCAGCTGCTTTTTTGACTAGCCGCATTGAACAGGGTGAACCGCTTCAAATCGAAGAGCTGGCCGTCGGGTTTCTGACGGCTGGCCTTGCGGTCTGATTTAATGCCTCGTTTCTGATGACAGGTATGGTCGCGGGCGCACTGATCGTTAACTTCGCCAGCCACCACACGCGCGCGTTTCATGAGATAGAACATATTCAATGGCCCCTTATGATTGTCTTTTTCATTTTGGCGGGTGCTTCGCTTGAGTTGGGTTCTGTCAAAGCCCTAGGTTTGGTAGGTCTCTCATTCATCGCATTGCGCGTGGCATCGCGGCTTATGGGCGGTTGGATTGGTGCCTATTTTGCGGGGCCGCATCCAAAGAGCGGAACCTTTTTGGCATGGCTTTGCTGCCTCAGGCAGGTATTATCATCGGAGCGACTGTGTTTTTGAAATGGTCGGACCATTTGCCACGCTGTGGGCCGTCCGTCGCAGCACCTAATCTAGGGTCGCGCAGCGTTTGCATAATGGTGCATAAAGAACCGCGTTCAGCCGCGCCTCTGAAATCGGCTCTTCGCATTTTTTGCAGATGCCATAACTGCCGTCTTTGATCCGTGTCATGGCAAGATTGAGCAACGCAATTTCCTTTTGTGCGGCCATCCCGAGACCTTCCAGCACCTCGTCATCTTCAAGGTCGATAGACTGGTCATTCATATCTGCAGACTTTGGTTCGCCAAGTTCATGGTCAACCTCGTGTATCCGCGTATCAAGCTCTTGCAGGCGCGTGGAAATCAACTGTGCGTAATGGGTCAGGTCAGGCATGTTTTGTCCTCAATGTATTTGTCAGGACATAGATATAGGCAAACCAATTCTACGGATTGATGCGGATCAATGGCCCTGCCCTCACGGGCGACGCGCGCGGGTTGGGAAGTTGAAAACCTCCACCAGAAACGCGGTGAACAAACCAAAGGTCAGCAACCCGTGCGTTGCTGTCATGCCTGCCAGCAAGCGCCAGCCTGGCTCCAGAACAACATCTCCGTAGCCGACTGTCGTGAACGACGCGATCGAAAAGTAGAGCGCAGGTTCAAGCCCGTCGAACAATCCCAGAGCGATATATAGTGCCGCCCAACCCCAGACGGAGCTGGTCAAGACAAGTAGAATCCAAAGCCCCGCGATTCCAAGATCAAAGACTAGAGGAAGCCGTCCATAACCAAACGCATTTGTATTATCTAGCCAACGCAACATCCGTGCGGCGAACCCAAAAAGCATGATGGATATGGCCAGTGAGCCGATCATCATGGTGGACCCGATAAAAAGGGCAAAGAGCATTACGCTGTCCCTATTCTTCTTGCTCACTCGGCCGGTTGCGCGGTGTTCGACCGGGCCGCAGCCCAATCCGACAGGACCCTTGTCACCAGCATGCCTGCAATCAGGGCAGCCACAAAAGTGACAACCTCCGCGTTCAATGTTCCCAATGCAGGCAAGGCACCCCCGGGGCAAAAGCCAGCGATGCCCCAGCCCACACCAAAGATGCCGGCACCCGTCAGCAATCGGGCATCAAGCCGCCGGTTTTGTGGAATATCAAAGGACGGCTCGAAAACAGGGCTCGGCCTGCGCAAGACCAGACGGTACCCGATGAAAGCGACAACGACAGCACCGCCCATCACAAAGCCAAGACTTGGGTCCCAAGCGCCTGCAATGTCGAAGAAATTGATAACCTTCGCGGGGTTCGCCATACCTGACATGGAAATGCCCGTGCCAAACAGAATACCAATTAGAAAAGTCAGAATGTTCCGCATGGTTCAGGCTCCCAAAATATGACGTATGACGTAGACCGTCAGGCCAGTCGTCAGCATGAAGGTAGCGGTCGCAGCAAATGATCTGGGCGACAGCCGTGCCATGCCGCAGACGCCATGACCGGAGGTGCACCCGCTTCCTAATGTGACACCAATACCGACCAGAAACCCGCCGAGCAGCAGCAACGGTGTCGACGCGGGCACGTCGATCGCTGGCAGTTGGCCTGCAATGGCATAATAGACCCAAGGGCCTACAAACATGCCAGCCAGTAACAGCACTCGCCATGTCCAGTCATACCTGCTGGCGGGCAAGAGCACGCCGGCCAAGACGCCGGTTGCACCCATAATCCGCCCCCGCAACAGCATCAAAGTAACCGCTGCGAGACCGATCAACATGCCGCCCACCAGCGATGCGATGGGTGTAAACACGGTCTCCATCAGTTGATCTTGCAGGTGGACAGGCCGACAATCCGGTACAGTGGGCAAAACCGGAAAAAGGCGGTTGCGACAAGGACCAAGCCTACTGCCATGCTACCATATGTAAGTCCGGCACTAGACCAAATGGCGGGCATGTTCAAAAGCGGTGCAATGAAAAGCACAAGACCTAGAATGGCCCTTAGGATGCGGTCCATATTTCCAACATTTGCAGGCATATCATTCTCCTCTTTGGATTTTTTTCAGTAAGTAAACGCGCTCATAGCGCCAGTCTGTCGGTGACAATGTCACAAGAGCTTGCATTCAAGATGCATCAGCAAGCCGTTCTATCGCCGCGACATCGCGCAACTCGATCTCCCCTCGACTCAGGCGTACCCAGCCACGACGCTCAAATTCTTTGAGTTGGTGGCAGATCACTTCGCGGGCTGTTCCCAGTTCAGTTGCAAGCTGTTGATGTGTGAGGCGCAAAACAAATCTGGCGTCCTGTAGCTCAAGCAGCTTTTGAGCGACGCGAACGTCCATCCGCTTGAACGCAATTTCTTCGATTACCAGAAACAGGTCCGTGATCCGCTTTGAGTATGCCTCAAATACAAAGGAGCGAAATTCTTTGGAGATTGCCATCAATTCGTCAAAGACATTGCGCGGGATCATGATCGCTTCGATTTCTGTTTCAGCTATGCCTTCAAAAGCCAACAGACAAGCCGTTGTCAGAACGCAACTTTCGTCGGAATGCACGCGGTAAAGCACAATCTCGCGGCCATCTTCTGACAATTGTTGTACCCGCACGGTGCCCGACAACAGCAACAGTAGGTTTTCTGCCGGACTCCCTGGCCCGAAAATTAGCGCTTCTTTTTGCAAGGTGATCTGGCGTGAGCGTTTGTCCAAGAGTTCCGACACGCTATCAGATATTCCTTCTAGACTAGGAAAGGCCGTCCGCCATGAGTTTGTCATCAACATAAAAGATCACCTGCCTTTTGATCTTTTTACGACAGATGCCGCGTTACTGGTTGATCTACATCAACGCAAAACGTCTGGAAGCATTTCCGGGATATCTTCAGCAATCAAACCGGGGCCAAATGCATCAGCACAGCGAAAATGCAGGTCCGTAGCGATTGCGGCTGCTTCAAACCCGTTAAATCCTCGTGCCAGAAGACCCGTTACAAAACCGGCCAACACATCGCCTGATCCTGCTGTAGCAAGCCAACTTGCATTAAGGAACGGTTTTGACGAGACAATCATTGGGATGTGGTTGGGAGCGGCAATAACTGTATCGGGCCCTTTCAACAGAACTACGCACCCCGCCTTTTTCGCGGCGGTTTGTGCAAGCGACATGCGGCAGGACGTTGTTGCAAATGCCTCGGGGATGAAACGTCGCAATTCGCCCTCATGAGGTGTCATAACGCTTTGCGGATTTGAAATGGCAGGCAGGTTTGCCGACGTGTCAGCGATCAAAGTGATAGCATCGGCATCAAAGCAGGTCGGAAGCCCCAAAGAGAGAACGGCCGCGAGATGGCTTCGACTGTCGCCATCCAAACCCAGGTTTGGTCCGATACAGATTGACCGAGGCTTGATCGCATTAAGGCGGCCTACAAAGCCAACATCGCAAGTATAGGTTTTGACCATGATCGCGTTCAACTGGGCCGCATGCTCAATAAGGGAGTCTTGCCCGCACACAACACTGACCACCCCAGCCCCGATGCGCAACGCGCCCCGTGCGGCCAGTCTTGCTGCACCTCCTTGCCCTGCCGGGCCCGATACAACGGCCGCATGGCCATAGGCATATTTGTGCGCATCTCCAGACTTTCTCAACGCTTGCCAGCGGGCGTCTGACATTTCAAAGACAGTCGCTTGTGGTTCTTGAATTGGCATTTTCAGTTCCCGCTCCGTTCAGGCCAGCAAGACATCTAATACCCAATGTTTTCAACCGGTGAATTGAGATCAATCAATTCCAGTGCACGACAGATCTCTATCTAGGGGGTACCAAGGAGGCATAAGTGGCAGAAATCATTTTCAAAACAGAAGGTGTCACAAAGGTCTACGACACAGGTGATGTGAAGGTTTACGCACTAGATGGTGTGGATCTTGAGCTCTACAAAGGTGAGTTGACCGTTCTGCTTGGCCCCTCGGGAAGTGGGAAATCCACGCTGCTGAATATCCTTGGCGGGTTGGATCATGCAACGGACGGGCGGGTCTGGTTCGACAACGATGAATTGACAGATATGTCCGATCGAGGCCTTACAAGATATCGCCGTGATCATGTCGGTTTCGTGTTCCAGTTCTACAATCTGGTGCCCAGCCTTACGGCCCGAGAGAATGTACAGCTGGTCACCGACGTGGCCCCCGATCCAATGCCAGCGGAAGAAGCACTAGAACTGGTTGGCTTAGGCAACCGGATGGATCACTTTCCGTCAGAAATGTCGGGTGGAGAGCAGCAACGGGTCGCCATCGCCCGGGCCATCGCAAAGCGCCCTCAAATCCTGTTGTGCGATGAACCCACAGGTGCTTTGGACAGCACAACAGGTGTGCAAGTGCTGGAGGTCTTGCGCGACATCAACGAGAGGTTCGGCACGACCACCGTTGTCATCACCCACAACGCCGAAATTCAGCGCATGGCACATCGGGTAATCTTTTTCCAAGACGGCAAGATCAGTGAGACGCGGATCAATAAGACGCGCATCGCCCCGTCCGAGATTGTGTGGTGATTGCCATGCATGCCCTAGATATCAAACTGCTGCGCGACTTTAAGCGGCTTTGGATACAAGCGATTGCGATTGCCTTGGTTTTGGCCTGTGGTGTGGCAATCCTGCTGACCTCCGTCGGGATGTATAAAGCTCTGTCGGAAACGCGCACCGCTTACTACGAGCGCAACCGTTTTGCCGATGTTTTTGCCCATACCATCCGCGCGCCCCTGTCATTGCTGGCCGAAATTTACCGTATCGACGGGGTGATGAGCGTCGAGGCGCGGATTTCAGGCGATGCAATTTTGGACATTCCGGGACGCACCAAAACAGCAGTGGGCAAGATCCTGTCATTCCCTGAAACCTCTGATCCGGTATTAAATGTGCCCCTGCTGGTCACAGGCCGTTTCTCCGATCCTCTCAGCACACACGAAGTTGTTGTGAATGCGCCATTTGCGACGGCAAATGGGTTTGAACCCGGCGACCAGTTCAGCGCCAATCTGCGCGGCCACAAGCGTGAACTGACGATTGTCGGCACTGCGTTGTCACCTGAGTTTGTCTATACTATCGGCCCCGGTGCGATGATGCCAGACAACGCAGCCTTTGGCATCATCTGGATGCCCGAACGCGCCGCAGCGGCTGCGTTTGACATGACGGGGGCGTTCAATGACATTTCACTGGCCATTGCATCCGGGATGACAACCGCGCCGGTGATTGACGCACTTGATAGGCTGCTGGAACCCTACGGTGGCTTTGGGGCCTATGACCGCGCTACGCACCAATCCGATGCGTTTCTGGATGCCGAGATTAGCCAACTCAAAGGGATGGCTGCGATCCTGCCGCCGATCTTTTTTGCCATTTCGGGGTTTCTGGTCAGCATGGTGATGAGCCGGATTATAACCTTGGAACGCAGCGAAATTGGGCTGCTCAAGGCCATCGGATATTCGAACACCGAAATTTGCCTGCACTATCTGATGCTGGCCGCGCTGATTGCTGTGGTTGGGGTGCTGGCTGGATGGATTGCTGGAACGGTGCTGGCTCGGGTAACGGCAGCGCAATATGCGCAGTTCTTTGATTTCCCTTTTGTGATTTTCCGCGTGTCTTATTGGGTTTATGCGGCGTCTGGTTTGGCAGGTTTGCTGACAACCAGCTTGGGTGCCGCGCAGGCAGCGCTAAAAGCTGCGCGTCTGGCACCCGCCATTGCGATGCAGCCCGCTGCTCCTCCACGGTTTAAACGCTCAATCATTGATGACGCGATGACGCGCATGCGTTTGGCGCAATCTACGGTCATGATCCTGCGCTCGCTGCTGCGCTGGCCATTGCGCAGTTTTCTGACCTCGCTGGGCCTTTCCTTAGCTGTCGCGTCGGTGATCGCAGCAACATTCATCAATGATGCCCTTAGCGAAATTGTCGATTTGGCATTTTATCAAACCAACCGCCAAGACGCGATGTTGCTCTTTGCCGAAGATGTCCCCGAAGCGGCGTTGGAAGACGTGCGCAACTTGCCGGGCGTGTTGCAGGCTGAAAGCCATCAGTTTCACGCGGCAGTTCTGCACAGTGGCCATTGAATCGCGCCGCCCCGGCAATGATCTTAGCCGCGTGTTGGATGCAAGCGGCATTTCGCTAGACGTGCCTCCTGGCGGCATTGTGTTATCAAAGCGGCTTGCAAGCCATCTCGACGTCAAAAGCGGCGAGACCATCGACATCGAATTTCTAACCGGGCGGCGTGAAACCTTTGGCGTCACTGTCACAGCACTGGTGGATTTGCATTTTGGCCTCGGCGCCTACATGGATCTTGAGTATCTGAATGCACTGTTTCGTCAGGCCCCACGCCTGTCGGTGGTGAACATCACGTTCGACACGATGCAAACCCAAGCGTTGCACGCCGCCATCAAAGATATACCACGCATTTCTGGCATTATCGAAATGAACGAGAATCGCCGTTCGTTTGAGAACACGGTTGAGCAAAACATCGTTGTCATGAACACGATCTACATCGCGGTGGCCGTGCTGATCACCATTGGCGTAACCTATAACGCCGCACGCATCCAACTGTCGGAACGTGCCCGCGAGCTCGCCAGCCTGCGCATTCTTGGCTTTGGGCGGGGCGAGGTCTCCTACATTCTGGTGGGTGAAATGATGCTGATCGCGCTGATGGCCCAGCCCTTTGGCTGGCTGATCGGTGCGGGCATCGCCCATCTGATGACCAATGCTTTCACCAGTGATCTTTACGCAATTCCGCTGGTGCTGAAACCGGCAACTTTCACACTTGCCAGCCTTGTTGTGCTAAGCGCCGCGCTTGCTTCTGTGATGATTGTACGCGTGCGACTGGACCGACTCAATCTGGTGTCTGTCATGAAAACGAGGGAGTAAAGCGATGGCCTATTCAACACGTACGCTTGTATTGATTGGCATTGGAGCAGCACTTTTAGCAGGGCTGTCTTATGTCAGTTTTAGCACCGATCCGATAGCCGTTGATTTGGCAATGGTGACGCAAGGACCGTTGGAAGTGACCATCAATGCCGATGGCCAGACGCAGGTACGCGATCTGTTTGAGGTCGCTTCACCTATATCCGGCACGGCGCTGCGGTCCCCTGTCGCCGAAGGCGATCATGTGCGGGCGGGTGAGACGGTTGTTGCGATCGTCCGGCCCTCTTCTTCCGAGTTGTTGGACGCCCGCGCACAGCTTCAGGCAGAAGCGGCGTTGCAAGAGGCGCTGGCCGCGCGACATGTTGCACAAGCCGATTTGAAGCAGGCTGAAGAAACGCTGCGCTTTGCGCAATCGCAGTTTGCAAGGACCAAGGCGCTGGTCACGCGCGGCGTGGCCTCGGTTACGCGGTTGGAAGACGACACTCAAAGACTGGCCGTCGCGAATGCCACTACTGAGGCCGCGCAGGCACGTATTAAAATGGCGGACGGTACAATTGAACGGGCGCGGGCCAGTCTTTTGTCACCCAAGGATCAGGATGCAGCACTGGAGAGCTGCTGTATTCAACTGACTTCGCCCGCTGATGGTGTCGTTCTATCGGTGGCAGCCATCAGCGAACGGCCGGTTTCTATGGGCACACCACTGGTCAGTATCGGCGATCCGAACAGGCTTGAACTGGTTGCGGACATTTTGTCGAATGATGCGGTGCGCCTTGCGCCCGGTGCATTGGCCCATGTGGAACGCTGGGGCGGCGGTGAAATTTTGCAGGCCAAGTTGGAACGGATTGACCCCAAGGCCCGCACTAAAATCTCGGCACTTGGAATCGAAGAACAGCGGGTCGATGTGTATTTCAGTTTGATCAACCCCTCAGGTGCACGGCCAAATCTGGGTGACGGTTTTTCTGTTTTTCTCAGAATTGTCGAATGGCATGCAGAAGACGTGCTGCAGATCCCGTTAAGTGCCGCGTTCCGAGATGGCAGCAGTTGGGCTGTTTTTGTGGCGCTGGACGGGATCGCCGAAAAGCGGGCCGTAACCTTGGGCCGCCGCAACAACCGGATTGTCGAGGTGCTGAAAGGGTTGGAGCCTGCCGAACAGGTTGTCACCCACCCCAGTGATGCAATTGCCGCCGGTGTGACGCTCATAGAAAGGTCGCAGCTATGAACACGGATCGTGACGAAACGCGTGGGCTTGACGCCCAATGGCACGCAACACTTGGTAAATTCACTGGCGGGTTGTCCCCCGCAGCGCTCGCCACCGCGTATGTGGATTGGGGGCTGCACCTGATGGGGTCGCCGGATAAGCAATCCCAGCTGTTCAAACAAGCATTGACAACGAAGACTGCGCAGGATGTGAAATCTGATCCAAGGTTTGCTGACCCCGCGTGGGATCGTTTTCCTTTCAAGGTTTATGCGCAGGGGTTTTTGGCGACGCAGAACTGGTGGGGCACCGCTACCACGAACATAAACGGTGTTGACCCGAAACACGCACAGATGGTCAACTTTGCAGCGCGACAGTGGCTCGACATGATGTCGCCCTCGAATTTTGCCGCAACGAATCCGCAGGTGCAGATGCGTACACAAGCCGAGGGCGGACAGAACCTGATGCGAGGTGCGCGGTACTGGATCGAGGATTTCAACCGTCTGCTGACCAAGCAGCCGCGCAAGTCCCTTAGGTTTAGTGTTGGTCAAGAGTTAGCGACAACACCCGGCGACGTTGTGCTGCGCAATGATTTGATCGAGCTGATCCGTTATCACCCGACAACGGCTAAGGTGCATCCCGAACCGGTTCTGATCGTGCCTGCGTGGATTATGAAATACTATATTCTGGACCTTACCGCACAGCAGTCACTGGTGGCCTATCTGCGCGATCAGGGTTTTGAAGTGTTTATTATGTCATGGAAAAACCCCGAAGAAGATGACGCAAATCTGTCGATGCAGGACTATGTCGATCTGGGGGTCCGCGCGGCTATCGCCAAGATCAAAGAGCTGGGGCATACCCATCTTCATGCAGCCGGTTACTGCTTGGGTGGCACACTTTTGGCCATTGTCGCGGCGGCAATGGCAAGGGACCGCGATGACAGTCTGGCCAGCGTCAGTCTGCTTGCGTCGCAGGTCGATTTTTCCGAACCCGGCGAGCTGGGGCTATTTATCAACGAAAGCCAGGTGACCTTTTTGGAAGACATGATGGCGACACGTGGATACCTGAAGGCCGATCAGATGGCTGGGGCCTTCCAGCTTTTGCGCTCAAACGATTTGATCTGGAGCCGTGTCATCCGCCATTACCTTCTTGGTGAGCGGACACCTGACAACCCGCTGCTGGCGTGGAATGCAGATACCACCCGAATGCCAGCGCGGATGCATTCGCAATATCTGCGGCGATTGTTCTTGGGAAATGATCTGGCCAAGGGGCGGTTCAGGGTCGATGGGACCGCAATTGCGCTTAGCGATATTCGTGCAAAGGTCTACTGTGTGGCCACGGAGGCGGATCATGTTTCGCCGTGGCGATCGGTTTTCAGATTGTCGTTGCTGACGGATACGGATGTGACATTTGTTTTGACCAACGGAGGCCACAACGGCGGTATCCTGTCAGAGCCGGGCCACGCTGGACGCCACTTTCGCTGCGGCCACAAAGATGAGGGCGATGCGCATATCACCGCTACGGATTGGCTTGATGGCCACCACCCCCAAGACGGATCATGGTGGCCGCATTGGGCGCAATGGCTGAAGAAACGCAGCGGGCCGGTCCAGATCCTTCGTTCTACGCATCTTGACGCGCTTGATGCGGCACCAGGGCGCTATGTGTTTGGCTAGGGTTTGTGTTCGGGGCCAAGAGCCTTGGTCCCCATTTCAACAAGCTTGCCCGTCTCGGCCTGATATTGGTCTATTGCTTTTTGCATGAATTGCGCTTGGATATGCTGAAGATCAGCGGCGTTCTTACAATGCAGGATTTCGTGCTGGATCTTCACATCTTCTTTGATCCGCTCGGCGACAAAGCGAACCACTTCTGCGCTCATGTCGCTCAACGCTTCCATCCATGCGGTGCTCATGCCCAGCATATTGCCGAAACCAGCTCCCTGAAGCTGGGTCATTGCGTTGAATGGCTCCTCCTTTGCGGCGGTCTTGGGGTCTTGTGTCTGAGGTTTATCGGCCATTTCAGGTCCTCCGATTGATGAATTTACGCGTGCCACGCTAGGCCAGGATTCCGCGGTGGGTTTGATATTGCTCAATCCACCAAGACCCTGCGTGCCGATAACGAAACCCAAATATTAGCAAACGAGGTAGGCCCGTGAAGGACATTGCGCGACAGACAGGTTTGACGGAGCAGGAGGTATTTGCCGCGCGTCACATTCATGGGTGGAATGAACTGCCAGTGGTGGTGCAATCAGGGCCGTTTCGGGTTTTGTTGCGTCAATTCTCCAGTTTCCTCGTGCTTATCCTGATCGTTGCCGCTGTCGTCGCACTTGCTTTGGGCGAGCGGGTGGACGCGATCACTATCGGTCTGGTTGTCTTGCTGAACGCCGGTTTGGGCTTTGTGCAGGAATGGAAAGCAGAAACTGCGCTGGCATCCCTGCGCAAAATGCTGTCGCCACAAGCAATGGTCCTGCGAGATGGACAGGAACAGATGATCCCCGCCAGAGACATCGTACCGGGTGATATCCTTGTTCTGGCACCCGGGGCCAAAGTGGCAGCAGACGGATTGGTTGTTCAGTCCGTCGAACTGCGTGTTGATGAAAGCGTCCTGACAGGGGAATCTGTGGCGGTCGCCAAGGGTGAGGCCGAAAGCGGACAAGCGGTATTTGCGGGGACATCTGTCACTGCTGGGCGGGCCGAAGCACGGGTCATCGCAACGGGTGCAAACACTGAATTTGGCAAGATCGCTCATCTGACAGGATCGGTTGGATCAAAGACCACAAACCTGCAAATCAAGCTGGGTCAACTGGCTCGCCAGCTTGGGATTGCCGCGCTGCTGGTCGCGGTGGGTGTCACCTGCCTTGGGCTGTTTTTAGGGCGTGATCTGATAGAAATGGTGATGACAGGGTTGTCTTTGTCTGTCGCAATGGTGCCCGAGGGGTTGCCCGCAGTTGTAACGATCACGCTTGCGCTAGGGGCCACGGCGATGGTGCGACAGAATGCTTTGGCACGCCGCTTACAAGCCGTCGAAACGCTGGGTGCGGCCTCGGTTATTTGTACGGATAAGACGGGGACGCTGACTGAGAATAAGATGACCGCAACACAGGTCTGGACCATGGATCGCAATTATGATGTGACTGGCACAGGCTACGATCCTGCTGGGCACATTGAGGTTGATGGTAAACGCCTGCGCGCAGCAGACGATCCTGTGCTGGCGGCGCTATTACAGGCTGGCCTATATTGCAGTCACGCGCGATTGCACCGCGACGGTGAAGGCTGGCAGATGGTGGGTGCCCCAACCGAAGGGGCGTTGATTACGCTTGCCTACAAAGGTTGGTGTGACCTGCCAAGTGAACGCGGTTTACTGGCGGAAATTCCATTCAGCAGCGCGCGTAAACGGATGTCTGTGCTGTATCAATCTGAAACAGAGACATCGGTGTTGACCAAGGGCGCGCCTGAACAAGTGCTTGAGGTTTGCACTCAGGTCGTGACTCAAAACGGTGCGCGCGCGCTGTTACCAGCGGACCATGAGATGATCCTGCAAGCCTACAGCCAACTTGCGGAAAAAGGATTGCGCGTCATTGGGTTTGCCCGCCGCCCCGCCGCTGATCAACAGATCACGGAGGACCACTTGATATTCCTTGGTCTGGTTGGGTTGATTGACCCCCCAAGGTCAGAGGTGCATGATGCGATTGCCCTTGCCCGCGCGGCAGGAATCAAGGTTGTCATGATCACCGGCGACAGCCCAATCACCGCAGGCGCAATCGCGGATCAGTTGTCTTTGAATGTAACGCAACACTTGACCGGGACTGATCTGGACGGCTTGAATGATGCAGACCTTAGCGATCTGTTGCAGGGCGACGTCCTGTTTGCGCGCACCAAACCTGAACAAAAAATGCGCATCGTCTCAAGCCTTCAAGCACAGGGACAGATTGTTGCAATGACAGGAGACGGAGTGAACGACGCCCCTGCCCTGAAACAAGCGGACATTGGCGTGTCGATGGGGATCAGAGGCACTGATGTTGCGCGCGATGCTTCTGATCTGGTGCTGCTCGACGACAATTTCGCGACCATCGTGCGGGCCATCGGAGAAGGGCGACGCCAGTTCGCCAATGTTCAGAAATTCGTGCGCTATTTGTTGTCTTCGAACGCGGGCGAAGTCATCGCATTAGTGGTAAATATCGCCATTGGCGGTCCGTTGGTTTTCCTTGCAACCCAGATTTTGTGGATGAACCTTGTGACCGACGGTGTTACGGCGGTTGCCTTGGGGCTGGAGAAATCTGAACCTGACCAGATGAGTCAAAAACCGCGCCGCAAGGACACTCCGATACTGGGCAAAAGCGGCATGGCGACCATCATTGTGCTGGGAGCTTACACAGGTTTGTCGAGCCTTTGGATTTTCTTTGAGCTAATGGAAATCGGTGTTGAACTGGCCCGAACAACCGCATTCACGGCGATGGTGGTATTCGAAAAAGTCAGCGTCTTTGCTTTCCGCTCCCTGCGCTTGCCGGGTTGGCGCATTGGCTGGTTCAGCAATCCGTTTCTGTTGTTGGCACTTACAGTGACACTAGGCGCACAAGTGCTGGCCGTTTACTGGCCACCACTGCAGGTCCTTTTGCATACAGTGCCCATTGGGGTCGATGAATGGACTTTAATCGGCATCTTTGCCCTCCCTATTCTGGTGGTGCCTGAGCTGCTAAAGGCAGTGAGCCTGAATCTTCAGCGTACATAATAGTATGCCGCAAGGCTGGCTAAAAACGTCAGCAAAACAAGGATTGAATCCAGTCCGAACACGCCTATGCGTGGTTTGCGTCGCACAATCAGCCCGATCAGATAAATTGCTGTAACGGTCATTCCAAATCCCACTGTAAGGCTAACCATGCGCGACGTATTTTGCAAAATCGGGCCTGCGCGAAACAGAATATCGGCAGGGAAAATCAGCACCAGCATAATCAGGTTACTGCCAAAGATGTTCGAGATCGCCATCGTATAGGCACCGATACGCACCGCTGCGATGCTTGTGCTCAGTTCCGGTAATGATGTGGCCGCGGCCAGCAATGTGACGCCAATAAACCCGGTGCCAAGACCCGATTGGTCTGCAATGCGATCGGCAAACAAGACAAGGAACAAACCAAAGATCAAAATGGCTGCGCAGGACGCAATGGCCTGCCAAATCAAACTGGTATTGCCCGCATACGCCAAACCCGTGGGTGCCGGAAAGGCAAGAGGATCAGGATCGGGCAAATCAATGGGCACCCAATCGCTGCTGTCATCATAACGGCGCAACAACCAGATTGCTCCGACGTAGATTACTGCGATGCAAATGCTGCCAACGCCTACACCAGCAAACACTAATGTCTCGCCCAGATTGGTGATGACAAGCGTCACAGACAACAGCAACACCAACAAGGTCGCCTCAAGTGCGTGGTTTGCCTTGCGGGGGTAATTTGTAATCGGGCCGCGTGCCCAAAAATCTGCCATTGCTAGAATGGCAGTTTGTAACGCGATGCCGCCAAACAGATTGTTGAGCACAAGATCACGCGATTGCTGGATGGCGGCCGTCAGTGTTGTGGCGACCTCCGGTAGCGAGGTCGCCAAGGACAAAAGCAACAGACCCACCAGCGATTTCGCCAGTTTGAACCGATCTGCCAGGGCGTCCGCTAGATATGCCAACCGCGCTCCGGCAACCCAAACGCAGGCGGCACTCAGCGCGAAGAAAACCAAACTTTGGATCAGGGATGTGGCTGGGATCTGCATCCTTGCGGTCTAACGAACAAGAGCGCGCGCCCGTTGACATGCCTCAATCAATGCTAGGCTATTATCCGCGATACTGCATGCATGACACAAGAACATGGACACAGCCGCGATGAAATCGCCACCCGCCTGAACGCTGGCCAACAAAACAGCAACCTCAAAGACATGATTTATGGCGGGATCGACGGGGCTGTGACGACCTTTGCGATTGTTGCCGGGGTTGAAGGCGCAGGACTACCCCATAGTATCATTGTGGCGCTTGGATTGGCCAATATTCTGGCGGATGGGTTTTCAATGGCGGCCAGCAATTATTCTGGCACCAAGGCTGAGCTGGATGACCGCAAACGCATTATTCAGACCGAAGAACGCCATATCGCACAGCACCCAGAGGGAGAGTTAGAAGAGCTGCGACAGATTTTGCAAATGCGGGGCCTGTCCGGTGCCGTGCTCGATCAGGCGACCAGTGAAATCTCACAAAGCCGCGAAAATTGGATCGGCTTGATGCTTACGGACGAATACGGATTGGCACGTGATGACCCAGAACCGTTGCGCGCAGCTTTGGCTACTTTCGCGGCCTTTTTGATTGCTGGTTCGGTGCCACTGGTCCCCTTTCTGTTTGACCTTCAGAATGCCTTTGCCACTTCAATTTTTGCGACCCTCCTGACCTTTTTCATAATTGGTGCCGCCAAAAGCCATTGGTCACTTGCCAAATGGTGGCGTTCTGGTGCTGAGACATTGTTGATAGGCGGCGTGGCGGCACTTCTGGCGTACTTTGTCGGGGGCTTTTTCCATCCTTGATTTGCCCATTTGAGCGATATCAATTGACGACCGCAAATTGACGTTAGGTTTATGGCAAATGCGGAGCCAACCATGTTCTCAAATGCCGTAAAGCTCTTTTCCCTCAAAGGTTTCAAAATCAAAGTCGACCCCAGTTGGGTGATCATCGCGGGATTGGTGACCTGGAGCCTGTCGCAACAATATTTCCCTAACGTTTTACCCGATGTATCCAGCGCCACGTATCTGATGATGGCGTTGGTCGGGATGTTCGGATTTTTTGCATCCCTTTTGTTGCATGAATTGGCACATTCAGTCGTCGCACAGCACTTGGGTGTCCCCATCAAAAGCATCACATTGTTCATCTTTGGCGGGATGGCCGAACTCGGGGCAGAGCCATCATCAGCACGTGACGAGTTCTGGATTGCTCTGGCGGGTCCTGTCATGTCGTTTTGCCTGGCCTTTGGCTTGTGGACTTTCGCAGAAGCGACGAGGCTGGCTTCTAGCTCTCAAACCGTTGTCGAAGTGGTCTCCTATCTGGCTTTCACTAATCTGGTGTTAGCAATTTTCAACATGGTACCAGCCTTTCCGCTGGATGGCGGGCGCGTGCTGCGTGCATTTCTGTGGTACCGAACTGGGGACGCACTTGCAGCAACCCAAATCGCAGCTAGGTCAGGAACGTTTTTTGGCTACTTCCTTATGGCGCTTGGGGTTACCGCACTGTTCCAAGGGGCGTTCGTCGCAGGGCTTTGGCAGTTGATGATCGGGGGGGTTGTTCTGATCGCGGCACGCGCGAGCTATACCTCTCAGCTTGCCCGCGCAGTATTTGAGGGCAAGGCTGTGAACGCAGTGATGGAGCACGATCCTATCACTGTTGGACCAGACATGACCCTATCGGAGTTCGTCAGTCAGATCATGCTACGTCACGGTGTAAATTTCGTTCCTGTGGTCGAAGGAGACGTCATTCTTGGATACATCGACGGGTCCGTTCTATCGCGTATTGACCGTGAAAACTGGGTCAATACGCGCGTTGGTGATGTCTTTGTAGGCTTGGATCAAAGTGTGATGGTTGCGCCAGAACTACCAGTCGCGGAACTCCTGAAAATGATCCAACATACCGGACGTTGCAAGTTCTTGGTTATTTCGGACCACCAACTGTTTGGTGTCATCACTCTGGCAGACCTAACAGAATGTCTGAACGACAATGGTCTTGCTGAACATGAGCAGAAAGCAGCAGCAAAACACTAAACAGATGCCCCGATTGGCAGGGCCGCATAGTAACATCAACGTCCGCGACTAAACGACGGAAAGGCACGCGCATTTGGCAAGGTGATTAATCCGCTGGGTTGTGCTGCCCAAAACCACACTGGAAATCGCGCTAAGCCCGCGCCGCCCCGTCACGATCAAATCGGCTTCAATTTCATCGGCGTGGAGCAGAACTTCGGTGGCCGCATCGCCATGCGGCATATGTGTCTTAACCGCCTCAAAGCCGACATCTGCCGCAATGGTCAGGGCCTCGTCGAGGACGTGTTGACCCGCCTTCTCGATCTCTTCAAGCGACGGTTTCGTAATCGCCGCGTGATAGCCGGATACGGCACCAACGACAAAGGCGGCGGTTTCTCCGTGCGGCACATGCACCAGCGTTACCGTGCCTGAGTAAAGTTTTGCTAGGTCGAACCCAACACGGGCCGCGTTCTTGGATCTTTCTGACCCGTCAAGAGCAACAATAATCTGTCTGAACATTTGATATCTCCGGTTTGCTGATCAGTATCTCTGACCCTAGATGGCGACCAATTCGCCAAGATGTGTTTCGATTTTTTCGAGCGATTGCGCCGAAAGGTC
Organism: Sulfitobacter sp.; assembly: GCF_036960155.1. Classification (GTDB taxonomy): domain Bacteria; phylum Pseudomonadota; class Alphaproteobacteria; order Rhodobacterales; family Rhodobacteraceae; genus Sulfitobacter. Next base: position 28,559 of record NZ_JBALWB010000017.1, read on the forward strand.
TTTGGGTATTTCACCGAGTAATGCTGCACTTAAGGGGCCGTCAATCTCAGCACGCAGAAGACCCATCATATGGGGGCCTGAAACCAAGATCAGTCGGTTAAACCTCTTGACGAGATAGTCCTTCGCGATCTGTGCAATGATCTCTTTTGCAAACCGCGTGTCATTGACCAGTTTCGCGTCACTTTGTTCAACTGCGGCAACCCCCGGCCCTGCACTACTATGTCCAACGCCAGCCCTATCGCGCGGCACACTTGCCTCGGCTGTCTGCCAAGTCTTGCCAGCCAAAGCAGTCAAGCCTTTGCCGGGCCCTTGATGCGTTACTACCCTCGCGGTCCGCGCGTTTGCTAAAACAATCCAAGTAATGGTTGGTTTCATTCCTGCCTCCGTTTTTGTGTCTGTCACGAATTTGGCAGATCATGTCCGCAGACCTTTGATACAAGTCAATTCAGGCTTGCTCCCGTAGCGCAGCATTTGGCAGGGTAGACAAAAGGAACATCCCAAATGACCAATGCCCACGAGGACAGCGCAGTCTTATTCGCGATCCTTGAAGCCGCAGTGGACGCAATAATCGTGTCAGATGGACAAGGAACAATCCTGCGGGCCATTCCGGCAGCAGCAAAAATGTTCAAGTATGACGTCGCCGAAATGGTTGGGCAAAGTGTGAACATGTTAATGCCGCAGGCTTTGGCTGAGATTCACGACGGCTTTATGTCGCATCATATCGAGACGGGGGAGAAACGGATCATCGGGATCGGGCGCGATGTTGAGGGACAACGCAAGGACTCTTCTGTGTTTCCATTGCACCTTTCGGTGGGTCACTCAGAGGTCAGTGGCCAACACATCTTCATCGGAATCTAGCATGATCTGACCCACCGCAAAGCGCCCAAAAACGCGCTTGCCCGTTCGCAGCGATTGGATGCCATTGGTCAGATGACGGGTGGCATTGCGCATGATTTCAACAATTTGCTGACCGTTATCGTTGGAAATTTGGAACTGCTGGAAATGCGCAGCACGGACGGACGGCAATTGCCGTTGATAAGAGACGCTCTTGAGTCTGCTGAACTTGGCGCAGATTTGACATCTCGGCTGATGATCTTTGCACGCAAATGCAATCTCAACCCTGAAAGAGCGGACTTGCGAAAGTTCTGCTCAGATACGCTCGCGCTCCTTAAGCGAACCATAGGAGCCACGTATCATATCAGAACCGACTTTGCTGATGACCTGGATGCAGTGATGGTTGACCTCGTTCAACTGCAATCCGCCCTCATGAACTTGGCGCTGAATGCACGTGACGCGATGGGCTCAGGTGGTGAATTGATGGTCTCAACCCAAAATGTGACCATCGATGACACCTACATGGCACAAGAAACCGATATTGAGCCGGGGGATTATGTTCGCCTGTCTGTCAGCGACGATGGTGCAGGGATGAACATTGAGGCGCAAAAACGCGCGTTTGAGCCTTTTTTACAACCAAATCTGACAGTGGTGGCACGGGGTTAGGGCTGGCCATGGTCTATGGCTTTGTGTGTCAATCTGGCGGGCACGTCACGCTGTACAGTGAACTGGGTCTTGGAACCAGTTTTGGCCTCTACTTCCCAGCCTTGCCGCACAGTACTGTGCAAAGTGGGACTGATGCTCCAAATGGGCGTGCCTCAGTATTACCGCAAGGAAATGGCGAAACCATCCTGATCGTTGAAGATAATCCGAAAGTGCGTAAGCTGTCGAGTGAACGTATTCGCGACCTCGGGTTTCAGGCTCTGGAGGCGGAAAGCAGTGATCAAGCCTATCAGATGCTAAAGGCCGGGGCGCAGGTTGATCTGGCTTTCTCAGACTTGGTGATGCCGGGTGCCCTGAATGGCTCTGACCTTGCGGCAAAGGTTTCGCAAGAAATCCCCCAGCTTAAAGTGCTTTTGACCTCTGGCTATGCCAGCAATGTGATTACGTTAGGATTGGCACATGAGCGGCCATACGAAATCCTGCACAAGCCCTATCGACAGTCAGAGTTGGCGCGCAGGCTTCAGGCGCTCTTGCACGATGTTATTGACGCTTGAACAATCTGAACTTCGCAAGAGAAAGAATAACCGACACCGCGCGCTGTTTTGATCAGCTTTGGGTCCGACGGGTCACGCTCTATCTTTTTGCGTAGGCGCGCAATTTGATTGTCGATCGCACGGTCCAACGGGTTCCACTCTGTGCCCCCAGCTAGGTCCATCAATTGATCTAGTGACAGCACCCGCTTGGGTCTATTGAGGAAAACATCCAGCAGCCTAAAGTCACCGCTGGTCAGCTCGCATTCAACACCGCTGCGATTCATCAGCTTCATCTGATGAGGGATTGCGATCAAGCCGTCAAAGGAAAAGTGCACCCTTTTAGGGGATTGGGCCGGACTGCTTACCAAGGTATCTGCGGCTTTTTGCAAACCCTGTGATGTTGTCTCAGAGCGGAGCAAAACACTTCTGATCCGCGCAAGCACCTTGCGCGGATGAAACGGCTTTATGGTATGATCATCTGCCCCAACTTCAAGCCCAACAACCCAGTCGATAACGTCTTCCTTGTCCGTCACCATGATAATCGGAACTTGAGACGTGCGCCGGATCTGGCGTGCCAGATCGATGCCGTTATCCGACTCCAGATTTAAATCCAGTGTAATCAGACTGACAGCCGAGGTTTCATTCACTTGCAACACTTCTGTCGCCGTCTCCGCTTCAATCACACCAAAGTCATCATCCTCAAGCACATTGCGCAGAAGGTTTCTGATCTTGGGATCGTCATCAACGGCAAGGATTGTCTGGTCCCTCTAAGATCCCTTACGCTCTCGTTGTACCGATGAAACATGGCTTGCATAGGTACAACGAGAGCGAAGCATTGGTAGCTCTGTTACAAATTGATACAAAAACCCGTGCTATTCGAATAATCCCGATTACATTAATTTTTCAAGATGGCTTCAAATCATAATGGAGGCTCATCGCGATGTACGTCACAATCCCTACTGTAACTGCCGCTCAATCCGCATTTACACCGCTTGCGACTACCCTGCCGCAAACCGCCGAGGCGCGCCTGAAACCCGGTGCATATTTGTATTATGAAGGCGACGATGTGGAGTGGCTTTATCAAGTCACAAGCGGCGTTTTGCGGCTGACGCGATTGCTTGCAGATGGGCGTCGCCAAGTTATCGCATTTGGGTATCCCGGTGATATCGTTGGATTTCCTTCCGCAGACATTCATCATACAGATTGTGAGGCGTTGACAGAAGTGCGCTTGCAGCCCTTTCGCCGCTCTGCCCTTGAAAGTGGTGAGGGTGATCCCAAACTGCACAATGCCCTGTTACAAGCCGCATTGCGCGAAATCAGCGGCATGCAGGACCACTTTATGATGCTTGGGCGAAAATCGGCCAGCGAGAAATTGGCGTCGTTTTTGTGCGTCCTTACAGAGCGTGTTGGGGTAGATTTGGGTGCCTACAGAAGTGTAACACTGCCGATGAGTCGTTCTGATATCGCAGACTTTCTGGGCCTCACCACCGAAACCGTCAGCCGGACGTTCACGCAGTTGCGCAAAAGTAAAATCATCGCCATCGACAACATTCATACTATTATCGTACAGCGTCCAACGGCCTTGTTGGGGTTATCATTGGGCGATCGGGACTGACACAAAGGTCCATGATCTAGCCATATCGAAACGCCACGGGGTTAACCAACCCCGTGGCGTTTTCTTTAGTTTACGGTGCTGGCCAAAGCTCGCGGATCGGCGCGGGCAGAGTGGCGCGAACATCTTCGATCTCGCCTCTGCTCAAGCGGTTGTTCAACAGATCAAAGACGCATTTGATATCCTCTCGCCCTCGATATTCCTCTGCATCACCCATCTGATCCGCGATGAATGTAAGGAAATCTTGCGCGTTGCGTTCCTTGATCGGGGTTCGCTTGGGCATCCAACCTTCAAAGAAAAAGCCGCGTATCAGGAGAGGCAATTGCGCTGACATCTGCGCCAGTTCATCCACCAACAGATGATCCCTTATGTGGTGCAGCGTTATCCGCAACAAGCGCAGCGTGCTTCTTTTTGAAGACCAGCCAAGGCGCTCTGCCAGTTCGTTAATCCATTCATGGGTCAAATGGATGCTGTGGTCGATGACTTCCAATCCTTGAGCAGTCATGGGTTCTCTCCTGTTTCTGTTCAGTCTTCGATGGGTTTCATGTCAACGTCCAACGCAACGCCGGGATTGCCGAGCATTGATTGGAAAACCGCGCGTGTCATGGCACCAATACCAAGCAGGACCAGTGTGTAATTGGCGACCCAGCCCACGAACGGGATGAAGTTCAGCAATGCGACAAATATGATCGCGGCAGCTAGGACCAGCAAGCGGGCAACGCTACTTGGCTCAACCGCGCCTCCCAAGCCTAACCAAAGGCGCATTGCTACACTGTAGGCACCCAAAGCATAACCAAGCGTCCAGATCACGACGATCGCCAGCAGTACGATGGGCACAAAAGGAAGGCCGACTATGGTGAGCCCGACGATCGGGACCATGCCAAACAACATCGACAGACCGATGACTCCGAGAAGAAGAGTTTGACCGGGTGCCTGTGCAATACTGCGACGCATTTTCGACAGGCGTTTGGGCATGAAACCCAGCATCAAAGCACCAAGTACCAAAAAGAACAGAAGCGAGATCGCAAAGCCGAACATAATGGACATAAACGTTGGCAACGCGGGCATGTCTTTGCTCACCTCCTGCCATTCCTCCCAAACACGCCCGCCTGAAACCCTTTCAAATATCACGCGATCAGTGGCCGCGACCCGATCAGGAACACTCATCTTTTCCTCAAGGCTATATGTCAGCGTACCGCTGACAACTGCATCGGGTCCAAACGAGAGCGTTTGCGCCAAAATGCGGGCATCCCCTTTGATGGCAGCATTTAAGATAACATCACGGCCCATAACGGACAGTGCACCCATTACGGGACCCTCAATCGTGACCGAATTGCCCATCAGACGCGCATTGCCTTGCGTTATCGAGCTGCTTTCGGTGCGCAGGGAAAACCCCGCTGCGGCCAGATCCTCAGCAATGGCACCGCGGATAATAACGGTCCCCCCCAGCGCATACAGGTCTTCGATGACATCAGCACTTACCGACACATCAAGCCCGGAGACATGCAGATCACCCTGCGTGGCTCCATTTACTTTAACCGAACGTGCCGCCATGAAAGTATCCCCGACCGTGTCTACCGCCTGGTTAATTTGCGACCCAGCGAAAAAGGTATCTTCACCGTTTCGAGTTGAGACCGTGTCAGCCAAGGTTGCTGTCGAAAAGCCAAGAGTGACAATGGCGGCCAATACATTTGTGAAGGTGAACATGAATAAGCTCCTCGGAAGAGTTGGGGTTGCCCACTGAAATATCCGAATACGCAAGCACCCGATTGACTCGGATCAATCGCGCCTTTTCACGCGTTGTTAACCTTCATGGAACGCTAATTGATGCATGAAAAGGAATGTACGCATGGGACTGAAAACAATCATGGTGTGCCTAACCACGCCCGAAAACACTGAAACGCTCTTGAAAGTGGCGGTTCCCTTAGCGCGCAAACACAATGCACATTTGATCGGGTTGCACACAGTTGAGGCGTTGCTGGTGTATCCAGGCATTGCAATGCACATCCCCGAACCAGCATTCACTACGTTCAACGAAAGTCAAAAAAGGGAATCCGAGGCGATCAAAGCGATCTTTGTAAAACACACAACAAACGAGGATTTCGTCAGCGAGTTCCGGCTGGTCCGCGCCGAGGCCGTTTCTGCAAGTGAGCGGATGGTTGAATGCGCGCGAGCAGCTGACCTTGTTATCATGGCGCATGAAGACAAAGAGAATGACCGATATGATCAAAGGAACGCACAAATCCAAGTAATCCGCGAAAGCGGCAGGCCAGTTATTGTGGTGCCGCTGGAGTATGATGGCCCCGAGATTGGTAGCAATCTGTTGTTGGGTTGGAGCGACACCAGAGAAGCGGCGCGCGCTGCACATGATATGTTAGGGCTCGCTGAAGTCGGCGCGAACCTGACCGTGTTGCGCGTTGGCAAGGCGCCTCAAGACGCGTTGAAGGATGGGGATGCAATTGACGTTGTCGAGATGTTTGCACGCCACGGTTTGAAAACCACACTGGAGCATCGGGAACCCTCAGGTCATAGTATTGCTGAAGTCCTTAACAAAGCGGCGTTCGAAATGGGCGCGGACATTATTGCAACTGGTGCCTTTGGCCATTCTCGCGCCTATGATTTTGTTATTGGAGCGACCACCCATGCGTTGCTGCGTGATCAGCAGTTGCCAGTGCTATTTAGCAAGTAACTTCAGGCACAAGGATATCGGACCAGATTGGCAAACGGTCCGATGCCACTCTTGCCAAAGTGCCCTGCTCTACCCCACTGTCACGCATTTCAAGGCTATGCGACAGTGCAAACTGGTCAAGCGCTGCCATGGGTCGTGCTGAGTGAAACAATCGCCCCGGACTTTGGGTCACAAAACGCGTCGCCAGTGGTTCAAACCCTTTGCGCGCGGACCACTCGTTGAAATCACCTGCGATCACGACGTGCGCGTCGGCCGATGTTGCGTCATCCAAAACGGCAAGCTGCGCGCGCCTATCACGGCGCAACAGCCCAAGATGAGTGGCCACAACGGTCAACCCAGCGCCCACGTCCAAAGTCATGCGCGCGGCAGCGCCGGGCGGCGCGGGCCAAGCCGCTTGTCCACTTCCTGCAAAACGACGACATATGCACCAAGACTGTTGATGAACTGCAGCGTGCGTTCTGGCCGTCGCTGTTGATCCAGCCCAAGATCCTTGCCATATGGGCGCTCTTGCTCATCGCAGGGTTCGTTTCACTGGGATTTGCCCGCTGGTCGCTGGCCTTTGTCAGCTTTGCAACCTTGGCCTTGTCACTGATGCCTCCTCTACTTGCTGCGCGCTGGTCTTTGACCCTGCCACTGCCGGTCTTGATCTTCACCACCTTGTTCTTTTTCGCCTCAATCTTTCTGGGAGAGGCTTTCGATTTTTATGAACGTCTGTGGTGGTGGGATCTGGCATTGCACGGCTCTTCAGCACTAGGGTTTGGACTGTCAGGATTCCTCTTTGTCTTTATGCTGTTCGAAGGGGATCGGTTCGCGGCCCCCCCTCGGCCATCGCCTTCATCACCTTTTGTGTCACCATGACCGTTGGCGCGATTTGGGAAGTATTTGAGTACGCGATGGATATGTTTTTGACCTAAGCATGCAAAAATCCGGGCTGGACGATACGATGGGTGACCTGATCGTGAACGCGCTTGGCGGGTTTATCGCCAGCCTAACTGGCTACGTTTATTGGTCCGCAATTCCGCAGGCATGTTGGGACAGGGGCTTTCGCGGTTCATCCAACTAAACCAACGGCTGTATTTGAAATACAAGCGACGGCTGAAAAAGTAAGTCCTGCTTGCGGCCCGATTGACCAATCTCAATCAATACACCCTGTGATACGCCATAACTCTGCTCTAACGACAACAATCCTGCGGGAGGAGTTTTCGATGGTCATGGTACCCCAATACGGCACGTCATCAAAGCAACCGCCGCAGGGCTGGTTCCCGACCGCCTACACAATCCTGTTCGTCCTTGTCATCGCAATGGCGGCCCTGACATGGATCGTGCCAGCAGGCGAGTACCAGCGCGTACCCAACAGTGTTCTTGGCAAGGACGTCCCTGTTCCCGGCACTTACGCACCAGTTGAATCAGCGCCGCAAGGTTTACTCGACGTGCTGATGGCCCCCATCGCAGGCTTTTACGATCCATCCTCCTACACAGCCAATGCCATTGATGTGTCGTTGTTTGTGCTGATTGTGGGCGGCTTTCTGGGCGTCGTGACGGCCACGGGAGCAATCAATACCGGCGTGGCGCAAGCCATGCGCAAGCTGGAAGGTCACGAGAAATGGATGATCCCGATCATGATGGCACTTTTTGCGGCAGGCGGGACGACCTATGGCATGGCCGAAGAAACGCTGGCGTTCTATGTCTTGTTGATCCCCATCATGATTGCCGCTGGATATGACGCGCTTACAGGTGTCGCGATTATTATGCTGGGCGCTGGTGTTGGTGTGATCGGCTCCACCATCAATCCATTCTCAACAGCGATTGCATCCAATGCGGCGGGCATTGCGTTCACCCAAGGGATGACTTTGCGGTTTGTGATCCTCGGCCTGTCATGGCTTGCGGCAGTTGCATTTGTGATGCGTTACGCTGAACGGGTGCGCCGCGACCCCAGCCAATCGCTTGTCGCACATATGAAAGAAGCCAATGAGGCGCATTTCCTGCAAAAGTATGCCCCAGCTGAGGGCGCGCGTCTGACGGCCATGCAAATCGTGATCCTGATCCTGTTTGCTGCAACCTTCGTAGTCATGGTCTGGGGCGTCTCAAGCCAAGGTTGGTGGATGGCTGAGATGTCCGCTTTGTTTTTGGCCGCTGCGATTGTGATCGGCACATTGGGCTGGCTGGGTGAAAAAGCGTTCACCAACGCTTTTGTCGAAGGCGCTCGTGACTTGTTGGGTGTCGCGCTTGTAATCGGGTTGGCGCGCGGCATCGTCATCATCATGGATCAGGGCCGCATCACCGACACGTTCCTGCACACCTTTGAGGGCTGGATTACCGGCATGTCGCAAGTCGCCTTTGTCAACGCGCTCTTTGGCATTGAAGCCGTGATGAGCTTTCTGGTCCCCTCCACCTCCGGCCTCGCGGTTTTGTCGATGCCAATCATGGCCCCGCTGTCGGACTTCGCTGGCGTTAGCCGTGATCTGGCCGTCACCGCGTTTCAGACCGCCATCGGCATCACCAATCTGGTCGCGCCAACCTATGCGGTGGTTGTTGGCGGATTGGCCATCGGACGTATACCCTACAACACTTGGTTGCGCTTCGTCTGGCCCTTGTTGGCGCTCCTGTCGCTGATGTCGATGGCCCTGCTAAGTGCGGCGGTGATGTTATGACCGCCCCGCTTGGTGTCCATTCCGAAGTTGGCAAACTTCGAACCGTTATGGTCTCGCGCCCCGGACTGGCGCATGAACGGCTGACCCCCAGCAACTGCGACGCGTTGTTGTTTGACGATGTGTTCTGGGTCGATGAGGCCCGCAAGGATCACTTTGCATTTTGTGACAAAATGCGGGATAGGGGTGTTGAGGTGCTGGAACAGCATGATCTGTTGACTGATATCCTTGATCTGCCAAAGGCCCGCGCATGGCTGCTGGACCGTAAAATCACTGAAGATCACATCGGTGTAGGCATGATGGACGAGCTGCGCGGCTGGCTGAACGAGATGCCCGCGACCGCGCTCACCCGTTTTTTGACGGGTGGCATCACCGTCAGTGATCTACCGTTCGAGCCACACAGCATGTTCGGCAGGTTCCTGGGATCGGACGGTTTCGTCCTGCCGCCCTTGCCCAATCTGATCTTTACACGTGATACCTCTTGCTGGATTTACGGCGGCGTCACATTGAACCCAATGCATTGGCAAGCGCGTCAGCAAGAGACGTTGATCGCTGCGGCTACTTACCGCTTTCATCCACGTTTTGCCAGCAAAACGAAAATCTGGTGGGGCAATCCTGATCAGGACTTTGGCCCGGCCACACTTGAGGGCGGCGATGTCATGCCAATTGGCAACGGGTGTGTTTTGGTGGGCATGGGAGAACGCACAACACCGCAGGCTGTAGGGCAACTGGCTGTATCATTGTTCGATCAAGGCGGGGCCGAACGGGTTATTGCCTGCCAAATGCCAGCCTCACGCGCCGCAATGCATCTGGATACGGTGTTTTCTTTTTGTGACCGCGATGTAGTGACCAGCTTTACCCAAGTTGCGGACAAAATCAGGTGCTACTCCCTTTACCCCGACGACAAACATGGCCTACGCGTCGTCGAAGACCCCGGTCATATATTTGATATTGTCCAACAAGCCCTGAACATTCCATCCTTGCGCATCATTGGTACTGGGGGCGATCATTTTGAACAAGAGCGCGAGCAATGGGATGATGGCAACAACGTCGTTGCGTTAGAGCCGGGCGTCGTGCTGGCTTATGACCGCAACGTCCACACCAACACGCAATTGCGCCGTGCAGGGATCGAAGTGATCACCATCCGCGGGGCCGAATTAGGCCGCGGGCGGGGTGGTGGCCACTGCATGACTTGTCCCATTTCACGCGATCCTGTGGAGTAATCTGATGTCGTTTAACCTCAAAAACCGTTCCTTCCTGTCCTTGCGTGACTTCAGCCCGCAAGAGATTAAGTTCCTTTTGAAACTCTCGGCTGATCTAAAGGCTGCGAAGTATGCAGGCACCGAACAGCAAATGCTTAAGGGCCGTGAGATTGCCTTGATCTTTGAGAAGAATTCCACCCGCACGCGGGTTGGATTTGAAGTGGCAGCACATGATCAGGGAGCACATGTTACCTATCTGGGGCCATCGGGCAGCCATATCGGCAAGAAAGAAAGCATCAAGGATACCGCCCGCGTATTGGGGCGGGTTTATGATGCAATCGAGTATCGCGGGTTTGGTCAGGAGGTGGTCGAGACCTTGGCAAAATGGTCTGGCGTGCCAGTTTACAACGGGCTGACGGATGAATTTCACCCTACCCAGATCCTCGCTGATGTGCTGACCATGACGGAACAAGTGGACAAACCACTGGGCCAAATCGCGTTCTGTTTTCTGGGGGATGCGGGTAACAATATGGGCGACAGCCTGTTGATCGGTGCGGCCAAACTGGGCATGGATGTGCGCCTTTGCGGCCCCAAATCGCTCTGGCCGGACAAGGCAATCGTGAATGCCGCGCTGAATGAGGCCAAAAATACAGGTGCGCGAATTTTGCTGACCGAAGACGTACAGCAAGGCGTGTCTGAATGTGATGTCGTCTATACTGATGTCTGGTTTTCGATGGGCGAACCCGAAGAGGTCTGGGCCGAGCGGATCAAGCTGTTGATGCCCTATCAGGTGAACGCTGAGGTGATGAAAATGACGGGTAATCCGCACGCGAAATTCATGCACTGCCTGCCCGCATTTCATAATACCGAGACCGAAGTGGGCCAGCATATCCGCGACACCTTTGGTCTGGACGCGATGGAGGTGACGGAAGAGGTCTTTGAGGCACCGGCATCCATCGTCTTTGATCAGGCCGAAAACCGGATGCACACCATTAAGGCCGTATTGGTCGCAACCTTAGGATTCTAAATGCGTATTGTTGTTGCTTTGGGCGGGAACGCCCTGTCAAAACGTGGTGAAACCCTCACCGCTGCGGGTCAACGCGCCAGTATCCGCGTCGCCGCGCAATCGTTGGCGGGCTTGCTGGAGGCCGGACACGAGGTGGTCATCACACATGGCAATGGTCCGCAGGTTGGGTATCTCGCCTTGCAGGGTGGTGTTTTTCCATTGGACGTTCTGGGCGCTGAGACGGACGGTATGATCGGCTATGTGTTGCAACAAGAGTTGGACAATGCCTATGCGCCGGATGTGCAATACGCGACGCTGCTTACGCAGATCGAAGTTGATCCAAACGATCCGGCATTTCAGACCCCGACCAAATTTATCGGCCCTATCTATACCGAAGAAGACGCCGCTAAGCTGAGTGCTGAACGCGGTTGGACCATTGGCCAAGACGGCGCAAATTTCCGCCGCACAGTGCCTTCTCCGCGTCCGAAACGTATCCTTGAACTCGACGTGATCAACCTGCTGCTGGATCAAAAGGTAATCGTTATTTGTGCAGGGGGCGGCGGCATTCCCGTTGTCCAAAAACCTGATGGCACGATGATCGGGATAGAGGCTGTGATCGACAAGGATCACGCTAGCGGTCTGTTGGCGCGTCAGATCAAAGCGGATGCATTTTTGATGTTAACTGACATTGAGGGCGTATTCGAACATTGGGGCACACCGGATCAGGCGCTGATCCAGCAAGCCACCCCTGACGCTCTTGCCAAAATATCATTCCCCGCGGGTTCAATGGGACCAAAGGTCGAGGCCGCGCGTGATTTTGCGCTGGCCACAGGCGGCTTTGCGGCAATTGGACGGCTTGCAGACTGTTTGGAGCTGGTCGCAGGGACAACCGGCACAAGGGTTCAGTTGGCAAGCTAGAGGCTATAACAAAAAGGCGCTATCTTTGGAGGTGTCTCTAAATCGCTTCGTATTGCGCAAGGCGGCGCAGTACGGTTTCACGCTCTTCCAGCAGATCGAGAACAAGCGCGACGCCAGCGGCGTTGATCCCTAAATCGCGGTTCAGCCTGCGTGCTTTCTTGGCCCGCACGATGCTGGTGCCGACAAATCGCCAGTTTCCGCTTGTGCTTCCAACCGGCTCCAGCACACCATGCTCTACCAGCTCGATCACCCAAGTCTCATCAGACTGACAGAACCGGCACAAGTCCTGCAGTGACAGCGCCTCGACAATATCGCTTTGTAATGTGGTTTTCTTCATCTTCCCTTTCCTCCAAGATTGGCGCGTGGATCAAAGGGCATCGCTTTAGCCATCTCTTCAAACAACGCACGCGCCTCTTCCGTTTCTACTTTTGGGTTCACAATCTTGAGGGTCGCATAGATGTCACCGTTAGGTGTCCCCGGCAGACCCTTGCCTTTCAAACGCATTTTTTGTCCGGACCGCGCATTCTTGGGGATGCGCAGATCAACCTGACCGTCGGGGGTTGGCATCACAACGTGGCCTCCCAACGCAGCTTCCCATGGGGTGATCGGCAAATCTAGATGCAGGCTTTTCCCGTCAATGCGGTACACAGGATGTGCAGCAAAAGTGACTTCGAGAAACAAATCGCCTGCCGAACGTCCATCAATGCTGGGGCCGCCTGGTCCTACCAACCTGATATGTTGACCTTGGGAGATCCTTTTTGGGACCCGAACGGACAAGGTGCGGTTTTGCATGGTAACGGCCCCGTTCGGCCCCACCACAGGTGTTCTGAGGGCCAGTTTGGCGCTCCGGCCCAAGGTAGGCATCCTCGATGGTAATCTCTTATGCGTCCGTGACTGTCCGCTGCTGGTCCGCCGCACGTGGCCTCTGCCGGACCGCCGCCACGGCGAAACAGTTCCTCGAAAAAGTCGCTAAACGCTTCGTCACTTTGCGGACCGTTTGCATCGGAAAAGGCGTAACTGTTGTCCCAACCGGGCGGGGGGTGATACCCACCTTGCCCCAGCGGCGGCTCTTGTCCCAACTGGTCATATGCAGCGAGCCGTTCAGGGTCTGCACCAGAGTTGATATCAGGATGATATTTCCGCGCCGCTTTGCGAAACGCTTTCCTTATATTATCCGCACCAGCGCTGGGGGCCAACTCAAGCACTTTGTATTAGTCTTTGAAATCCATCAGCCAGTTGTCCGATCATGAAGGGTTTGTCCGACGATGGCACGGATTACCCTTGTTCCATTGATCTTTGTTGGTTGGCACCAATCAAACCTCTGTCAGTTTGCATCAGAATGCTTGCGCCGCTTGCCTCAGCACCCTTCACAATGGAGAACGACATGAAACGCCGGACCATACTTTTTGCGATGAACACCAAAACCCCGGACGCCCAGATCTCGGATGCGGCCGAAGCAGCGGCACAAAATGACACGCGCCTCATCTGCCTGCTTATTGACGGGGCACCTGATTCCCCTCATTGCGTGTCGCTCTACGGCATTTCGGGCATCCCCGACTACTGGGCGGAAATGGTCCCTAAAGTAAAAGAAGCCCAAGAGGCGCGCGTACAGCAAATCGAAGCCCTGCTTGCCAAAAGCAACGCATCGGGGATCGTCCAATCCGCAATCTGCGCGGCCATAGAAGTCAAACACGTGGTGGCACGCGCCGCGCATGTGAGCGACGAGGCCTATGTCGCGGCCAACCTGCGCGACACGCCCGACATCCTGCGCGAAGTGGTCTCCGGTGTGTTGTTTCATTCCCCTATCGGATTTCAAATGAACAGGGCCCGTTGCAAAAGGCCACAACCGTCTTTTTAGCATCGGACAGCAGCGAAGGGGCCGCAAGTGCCGCCCACGCAGCACTGCCCTATTTGAAGGCCGCTAAAGAAGTTGTGGTTGGCTGCATTGGTCCAGTGATGACAAACGAACGTGATGGCCAAGACCCCGGCACAGATGTGGCCGGGGTCTTGGCCATCATGGCTGCAAAGTCACCGTGTCACAGTTTCCAAGCGGCGGACGTGACATTGGACGGTGCGTTCTGGCTCGCGCGCAAGAAATCGGTGCAGATCTTGTCATCATGGGCGGCACAACGCGCTCGATGATCGAACAAACTAACCTGCCAGTATTCTTGGCTCACTAGCCAAGGAAAGGGACAACAGCGAAATGGCATGCACAAATAGGACGGACCTGATCGACCTCACCCTCAAAGAATACGCTAAGCTAACAAAGTTGATCGCCCCGCTTGATGAAACCCAAGCTCAATCTGAGCATCGAAGGGACGTCCATTAAAGGCGTCATTAGCCACCGCGCCCATTGGATTGATCTGTTTTTAGGCTGGTACAAGGACGGGATGGCGGGAAAGACAGTTTATTTTCCCGCCAAAGGTTACAAGCGGAGCGATCTGAAACGTTACAATGCAGATTTACGCAAACGACAAGCCCATCTGGATTGGGCCGCTGCGGTTGCCGCATTCCAAGATGCCCATGATCGTCTGGTCCAATTTCTGATAGAGAAACTGAATAGCGAATTATACGTCAGCCCGATGTACGGCGCCTACAATAATTGGACACCCGGACGTTGGGCAGAAGCGGCAGGGCCAAGCCACTATCGCTCTGCCGCCAAATTCATTCGTTTAGTCCTGCGCAGCAACACCTGAGACCGAAGGCTGTGAGAGCGCGCGAAACGCATCATACTGCGAAAGGTAAATACTGCCTGTCAGATGTTCGACCAGATGGCTACGATCAAGCTGGTCCATCACGGGCCCTTTCACCTCGGACAGCGACAGAGTTATTCCCAGCTCTTTCAAGCGGATGTTGATCAGTTCCAATGCCTCTAGCGCGCTCAGGTCGATTTCATTCACCGCAGAACACATCAGCACCACATTTTTTAAACGCGTGTCATCGACAATCCGGTCATAAATATAATCCTCCAGAAACTGTGCGTTGGCGAAATATAGGCTTTGATCAATGCGCAGGTTCAGGACTATGGGATCAGTTTGCACGTGATGCCGATGGATGTTGCGAAAGTGCTGTGATCCCTCAACCAGCCCCACTTCGGCCACATGCGGGCGGGACGTGTCCTACAAAAATAAGATGATAGACAGGATCACGCCAACCATGACCCCCAGTTCCACGCCAAGGGCTAGCGTCAGCAGCATGGTGACAATCACAGCACCAAAGTCACGTTTGGAATAGGCCCAACTGTGCCACAGAGTCCTGATGTCGACCAAGGACAAGACCGCCACGATGATTGTTGCGGCAAGCGTTGCTTTGGGAAGATAATAGATCAACGGCGTTAGGTACAAAGCGGCGATGGCAAGTCCGACAGCGGTGAATGCACCCGCATCGAAATTGACGACAGACCGCGAAAAGCCACCCGTTACAGGAAACCCGCCCGTCAACGAGGCACCTATATTGGCGGCACCCAAACCAATCAGTTCCTGGTCCGGATCGATCCGTTGATCGTTTCTTGGCAGCAAATGTTTGCGCTACAAAGATCGATTCCACAAAGCCGATGATCGAGATCAGCAAGGCTGGCATAAACAGCGCTGACAGTAGCTCAATAGACAGGTCGGGAACGTGAGCGGCGGAAGGCTTTGTGGGACCGGCCCCACAATTTGGACGCCACTTGAATTGAGGTCGTACTGCCAGACAAGCCATGTGGTTACACTAACCACCAGAACCGGACCTGCCTTGGCTAAAAAATCTGCGGCCCCCGCGCGCAAACTAAGTTTTGTCAAAGCATGTCTGAGGCCTGTTCGAAGCCAGAAAAGAAACCCAATCGCTGCTGCGCCAAGAGCCAATGTCATTAGATTGACAGCCTCAAGATGCGCGATGATCGAGGCCAGTATTTCCAGTAGGTTATGCCCGTCTGCATCAACACCCAACACATGCTTGAGTTGGCTCAACGCGATCAAGATACCCGATGCGGTGATAAAACCAGAGATCACAGGATGTGACAAAAAGTTGGCGATAAACCCCAACCGCAAAGCTCCCATTATCAGCAGAGTGATACCCGATAGTCCCGCAAGGCTGAGGGCCGCGGCCGCGTATCCGACATCCAAAGTGGTTGTCACGTCGGTGATTACTGCAGCTGTCATCAATGATACAACCGCGACTGGACCAACGGCCAAAGTTCGGCTGGTGCCAAAAACGCTATAGAGCAGGATCAGCACAATCGACGCATAGAGACTAACCTCGGGCGCCAAGCCCGCCAACATCGCATAAGTCAACGATTGCGGGATCAACATGATGGTGACAATTAACACCGCGATAAGATCGTTAGACATATTCTGACGACTATAAGTGCGGCCCCATTCCAATATGGGTAAATAATGGGCCAATCGAACGCCTTTGTCCGCAGGTTTTAGAATCATCACTGCGCCTAGATTTTCTCAGGCGTGGTAAGCCATTCATGGCCCTTTAATATCGCCTTCCAGTACACGGCTGGCAGGATTTTTTCTTTGAGAAGCCATGCCAGAGGGCTTGGTTTGGTGCCGTCAATCAACCAAGTTGGAAAGCTGGGTCGCAAGATCCCCCCTTACCCGAATTCAGCAAGGACAATTTTGCCGCGCGCGACTGTTAACGGACAAGCCCCGCAGCCGCAGTATTGGCATTTGGTGCGTTCATCACATCCCCCAACGACCAAATATTTTCGTATGTCTTATGGCGCAGGGTTGCCTGATCGACATCCACCCAGCCCGCAGCGTCCGCCAAGGGTGACACGGCGATGAAATCAGGCGCGCATTGGGGTGGTGTGACATGGATCATATCAAATTTGACCTCAACCCGTTGGACAGGCGTGTCAGGTTTCGACAGGTCAAACCACGCTTTCTTGGCTGGGCCATCAATGGCGACCAGATGTTGGTGAAAGTTTAACCCGATCTGATATTTGTCGACATAGGTTTGCAGCGCGGGAACGTAATCCTTTATGCCGAAAAGCACACCGCCGGCATGGTGGTAACCAACGTCGATATCTTTGATAACATTGCGGCGAGTCCAGTGATCTGCTCAGAGGTACATCGCCTTTTGCCGGGCACCTGCACATTTGATTGGCATGGTTGGTTGCGTGAAAATCGCGCGTCCCGACTTCATTCCCGACACCAGATCCCAAGTGTAAGGTGCAAGATCATAGCGGTAGTTTGACGTCACACCGTTGCGGCCCAACGTATCAACAAGCCCCTTAACCCGACCCCAGTCCAGCTTGAGCCCCGGACAGACAACCAAACGTTTGTAGTTCACCACGCGGACCCATCGAGGATCACGACGCCCTTGTCAGGTTCAAAGGCCGCAACCGCAGATTTTAGCCGCACATCCTTCGGGATCAATGACCCCATTGTGCGCACAGTTTCCTCGGCGGTAAAGATACCACCACCTACCAACGTCCATCTGGATTGGTAGTAATGTGCGTCCGCCGGATCAATAATCGCGATTTCCAACCCCGGTTTGCGCGCCTTAAGGCTGGCCGCAATGGCGATGCCGGACTCTCCGGCCCCGACAATTTACAATGACAACATCATACGAGATATCCGCCTGATCAACCGGCGTTTTGCCGCCATTCGCAATCCGGCGAACGACCCCTTTAATATCATAACCTGCGTTCTTTGTGGCACTGAGAATATCCGCCAGCAGTATGTTGTTCGCCTGCGCCAAAGACCATAGCGTGCCCGTCCGGCAATAGGCCAAAATGGGTTGCGGCAGGGCGCTCATGGCATCGCTGAAATCTACTGCATCTTCATCCTGAACAAGACCCCCTGAAACTGGAAGGTAGTGCATTGCCATCCCCATTTTTCTGAGCTGTCTTGGAAAGTTCCTGAAACGTTGGTTGGTCTGCGCCCTCTCCGTCCGGTCGGTTGCAGATGATGGATCGAAATCCCTTTTTTCGCAGAAATGCCAGATCAGTTTCCGTGACTTGGGGTGCCACAAAAAACTGGCTTGTTACTTCTCGAATATCCAGAGATCTTTCTCTCCTGAGGACATGCTAAGGGGCATCAATCAGATGGCGTTGACGGGAACCTTCAGCATGGGCTTGCCGTCTTTGGTCTTGGGTACATCGCCCGCCCGCATGTTCACCTGAAGGGACGGTAAGATCAGCCTTGGAACGTCCAAAGTTGCATCTCGTGCTTCGCGCAATTTGATGAATTCTTCTCGGGACTTGCCTTGGCCAACATGGATGTTGTCGGCCTTTTCCTCGGCCACCGTTGTTTCCCACATGATGTCACGGCCATCCGGCCCATAATCGTGGCACATAAACAGCCGCATTTCATCAGGTAAGGACAGCACTTTCTGGATGGAATCGTACAGTTCTCCTGCGTCGCCACCGGGGAAATCAGCCCGCGCCGACCCGCCATCGGGCATGAACAATGTATCGCCCGCAAAAGCAGCATCGCCAATCACATGGACCATGCAGGCGGGTGTATGGCCCGGTGTGTGGATTACAAATGCAGCCATCCCACCGATGTCATAAGTATCGCCGTCCTTGAACAACCGATCAAACTGCGAACCGTCCCGTTGGAATTCGGTGCCTTCGTTAAACACTTTGCCAAAGGTGTCCTGAACCACAGTGATCTGATCACCGATCCCTATTTTTCCGCCCAGTTTGGATTGGATGTAGGGTGCCGCAGACAGATGATCTGCATGCACATGCGTCTCGATCAGCCATTCCAGCTTCAGATTACATTTCTCTATGTAGGCCATGATTTTGTCTGCATGTTCATAGGTGATCCGGCCTGCGGCATAATCAATATCCATGACTGAATCGATCACAGCACAGGATGTTGAACCGGGGTCCATCACCACATAGCTGATCGTGTTTGTTTGCGGATCAAAGAACGATTCAATCTCGGGGTGCACATGCATATTCGTTGGAAACAGTGACATCTTTTTCTCCATTCTGCGCTTTGGTAAAAGCTAGAGCCGCGCGGCGCGGGCTTCAGTGACAAGGACACATTGGAACAATGAAGCCTTCATCAGGTTGAGATTTATCAAGGCTACCGTTCTGAGACAGCAGATTTTGTTACGGTGATTTTGGAAAGGAAATCTCAGTTACATCCGCGATGAAAAATGGAAAATAAGCATCCGTTCCAAAGAAATTTCCCGCCTCGACATGGGTAGGGATTTGGTACCCCTGAACCTTCTTGAATTTTGACAGATATCCACCAAATGGCTGTTCACGATACTTCTTCTCGGGGTTCGCATTGCTCCAACGGACGAAACTGACACTCAAGGGCTGGCCGTCAGATGCCAGCGTAATTTGTACGCTTTGTTCATTTCCTGCATGGCGCACGGATACTTTTGCAGTATCCACATCCACCTTATCCCAGACAACATCCGGCCCCGGCAAAAGCGCTGCAGGGGCCCAAAATACAGCCTCGGCCACACTGCGGCCATAAGCTGAGCGCGTGAGGTTTTTGGATGTACCGACCCGCGCCACAGGCATAATCCCACCTATCCAGAAACGCAGCCAACCTGAACTGTCTGATCCTGACACCCTCAGATGGCCCGATTGTGCGCGCATCTTCCACACAAAGCCGTGCGGGGGCGCCAACACCTGATGGGCTTGCATCTTCATATAGTTGGGTTGATCTTTATCACCCAGACTGAACAGTCCGGTCATCGACAGCTTGGCAACAGGCAAAAGGGGTGTGCCTTGCGCAATGGTGAAACGGAAATACCGCTGTGCTGGCTCTGGCAGATTTGCGATCATCGCATAGTCAAACAACATTGGAACCTTTGGCTGCAGGGCCAATAGGTGGGCCATTTCCATCCGGTCCGCGCGGTGATCGCTGTAACGCCAGCCAGCCAATACGACCAGTACAAGCGCCAAGGCACAAAAAAGAAGTATCCGCATAAAGCACGCCCTATTTGAAAAACGCCGAGCCACCGCTGCGGGCTAGATCGGGAAGTTACCGTTATCAAACGGGTCATCTGCCGAGTCTTTGGGGGTGTCAAACGGTTCCGTAATTTCTGGGGAAACAGGTTTTGCTAGGGGATCGTTTTGTTGCGGTATCTCTGTTCTGGCTGGATCCTGCGCTGGATCCTCAGGTATCGGCACCTCGCTGGGTGTTGGCGGTGTGTCTTTTCGTGTCATGGGTCGTCCTCCGCTTTAGGCTACTTTGCAGTACCGCATAAATCAGGAGTCAGAATTGATCGGCATCAATGGGCCGACTGCATATGTCAGGCCAATCCTCTTTGTTGAGGTCTATTTCAAAGGTGTTGGCGTACAAATGCTTCGATGTCTGCGGATGGCCGGGCACCAGAAAGACGCGCCACTTCGCGGCCACCAGCATACAAAATCAACAGCGGAATGCCCCTGATCTGCAACCGTTGGGAAACGGCTTGATATTGTTCTGTATCGATCTTGGCAAAACGCGCCTGACCGCGCAGTGCCTTGGCTGCTTTCGCAAATTCCGGTGCCATCGTCCTACATGGTCCACACCAAGGTGCCCAGTAGTCGACAATCAACGGCAGTGCGTCTGTCTGCGTCGCCTTGTCATGGCGCTGATGCCCGATCGCAATTACATCCCCGTCAACCAGTAACAGGCCGCATTTTGCGCATTTGGGTCCAGCATCAAGCCTTGCAGCAGGAAACCGGTTTGCCTGACCGCAGGACAAACAGGTTAGTCTAAGTGCGTTTTCCATTGTCTGACATCCCTTTGGCTATCGTTCATTTTCCAAGCAAAAGCCTCAAACCAATTGATACGCATCAATCCCTCGGGCTCCAACCCTGTGAAGATAAAGGGGCAAAAGCAACTGGAGCCACCCCATGCAACATTTCTTTTCATTAATCCTACCAGCCCTTCTGAGCGCGACTGTGGTTTGGGCACAACTGTCGGCCCACAAAACCTTACGCATTGCCCCTTTTAATCCCCCATCGAACTGAGGGATTTTGGCGTGACAGGCAAAGCATCAAAACAGTTTGATACCTCGGGCAGTGTACCGTTCGAGCACTTACGCCGTGAATGTGACCCCAAAATGCTGGGGTTTGACACAACGGCGTCTTTGAAACCCGCGCGCGGGTTTACCGGACAAGACCGCGCAATCGAGGCGATCAAACTTTCAGCGGGCATCGATCACAAGGATTTCAACCTTTACGTTCTCGGCCGTACTGGAACAGGCAGACACAGGGCAGTTGTAAAATTGCTGTCAGATGCAGCCGCCGCGCGTCCGATCCCGTGTGACTGGATATATGTCAACAACTTTGACGCCGCCCACAAGCCGCATGCGATCAAACTGGCCCCCGGCACTGCGGCAAATCTGAAGACAGCCATGCAACATCTTGTAGAGGATTTGGCCAATGAGATACCGGCACTGTTCGATTCAGAGGAGTACCAGACCCAGCGCCGCGCCATCGATGAAGAGGCTGGTCAGGAACACGAAGAACCCATCGCAGACTTTGCAGAGCGCGCTCATTCACAAGATATCGCGTTACTAAGAACGCCGATGGGATTCATGCTGTCGGCCGTCGTGGATGGCAAGCCTATCAAGCCGGAAGTCTACGAGGCCCTGCCGCCAAAAGAGCGGGCAGAAATCGACTCCAAAATCAAAGACTTGCAAGAACAGTTAGCGGAAATTCTCAAACAGGGCCCACAACTGGAAAAAGAACACCGTCAGAGAGTCGAGGCGCTGCACGCTGCGATGGCCGAGCGGGTCGTTTCCGCAAGGATAAAAGAGGTCGAGGCTGAGTTTTCGGGTGTGGCCGCTCTTGAAAACTACTTGGACCGGGTGCGAATGGACATGATTTCAAATGCCGACCTGTTTCTGGTTTCCGCTCAAAAGACGAATGGCGGTCCTTTTCCCGAAGTGATCCGTAAATTCCATCAGGATGCACATTTCGACAGATATGCGATCAATATCATGGTATCACACGAAGCTGGCCTGTCCTCCGCGCCAATCGTCACCGAGGAATTACCGTCCTTAGCCCATCTCACTGGTCGCATTGAACACGTATCGGAAATGGGCATCCTTTCCACCAACTTTACATTGGTCAAACCAGGTGCACTGCACCGCGCAAACGGCGGATACCTTGTGTTGGATGCCAGCCGAGTTTTGACCGAACCCTACGCATGGGATACGCTTAAGCGCTGTCTTCAGGGGCAATCTATTTCCATAACATCTCTGGCAGAACGGCTTAGCATGTCGTCGACAGTGACGCTGGAACCTGATCCAATTCCGCTGGATGTGCGAATTATTCTGATAGGAGACAGACGGCTGCATATGTTGTTGCAGCGCCTCGATCCCGAGTTTGGAAAACTGTTCAAACTACAGGCTGATTTCGAAGACGATCTGCCGCGCACTGCTAAAAACACGCGCGCCCTAGCCCGCATTATGGCCGGATATGCCGCCGAAGAAAACCTGAGGCCAATGACTGCGGCTGCAGTCGCTGCTTTGGTTGACCACGCAGTAAGGCTGGCAGGTGACAGCACAAAACTGACGCTTGGATTGGGCGCACTTAGGGATGTGATACGGGAGGCTGACTTTTATGCCGCTGGCCAAAAGCATGATCTGATATCAGAGAATGAAGTTGAAAACGCGATCCTTCAATCAGCGCGCAGAGGATCGCGTATCAAGGAGCGGATGCAAGAGGCCGTTACCCGCAAGACGATTCTGATAGACATAAAAAATGCCGTGGTTGGTCAGATAAACGGATTGGCGGTGGTCGGTGTAGGCGAACACTATTTCGGACGGCCCTCACGCATCACCGCCAGCGTCCGGATGGGGGCTGGCAAGCTTATTGATATCGAGCGCGAGGTCGAACTTGGCGGACCACTGCATTCAAAAGGCGTGCTTATTTTGAGCAGTTACATTGCCTCGCATTTTGCGCTGGATGTGCCGATGTCATTGCACGCTAGTCTGGTGTTCGAACAAAGCTATGGCGGCATTGACGGAGACAGCGCATCATCGGCAGAACTATATGCCATGTTGTCGGCCTTATCCGGCGTGCCAATCCTTCAGGGTCTCGCGGTAACTGGATCGGTGAACCAAAACGGCGAAGTTCAAGCCATCGGTGGCGTGAACGAAAAGATCGAAGGCTTCTTTGACACCTGCAAGGCCCAAGGTCTGACTGGCGAACAAGGTGTTCTTATTCCAGCCTCAAATGTTGATCATCTCATGTTACGTCGTGACGTGGTCGCGGCTGCCAAGGCGGGTGATTTCCGCATCGTTGCGATCAAGTCAATTGATCAGGGCATCGAAGTATTAACAGGGGTGCCCGCAGGGCGGCGGGGCAACGGCGGCCATTTCCCCGCAAACAGCATCAACGGCAAAGTCGAGGCACAGCTGCGTGCCTTTGCTGAAACGCGCCGCAGTTTCGGGGTGCAAAACGGCAAGGCCAATGACAAGGACCCGAGCAATGAATGATCTGCCCGTTGCTGGTCTGCGCATCCTTGTTGGTGCAGGGTCATTTACCGATGCAAAAGCAGCCCTGCGGATTGTCCAACGGTTGCCGGACGGGTTTTGCGGTGGTCTTGGCGGTATTCTGGTCGAAGAACAGGATTTGCTTGCGGCGTGCAAAATCCCCGATCAGCGCGTCGTCTTGTTAAGCGGTGCAATATCGTCAGCCCCCAGCTTGTCACAGGTGCGCGCCCTGCTTATGGCCGATGCCCGCGCGTTCCAACAATTGCTCGCGCGGACAGCCGCGCCGCCCGAAAACGCTTGGGCATTCACCCAAGACACAGGCGACCTAGTCAGCACAGCGCTGCGTGCAGCGGCCAGCTGGGACGTTCTCGTGCTGGGGTATCGCCAAATCCACAAGATTCCGGGAAAAGTCGTCATATTCCAAACATCCGCCCCCACCAGCGATGAAATGGAAAAAGCATTCCAGCGGCTTTCAAACTATTCGCGGAGCGGCCGAATCACATTCTCAGTCAAGACGAAACCTGACCGAGCAACCAATAACCCTCGACCAAACGCACTCGAATTCGACACGCTTGGTGATGCGCTAACCGCATTGACAAGGCAGAATGCCCAAGCTGTGCTTGTGGACTTAAAACAGGGGCCTGTCCGCAGTCAGCACGATCTATTGCGCTTGCTTGAGGCAGCTCGATGCCCCGTCGTTGTGTTTGGTGCGTCACGTACCAATCCGCTGCTTGAGCATAACACGCAAATCTTGCCTCATACTGCCAAGGTGGACTCTGACAATGACGGCTAAATTAGAGGGGGGACTATCACCTCAGGACATCAACTCCGCAACGCTAAGACGTGAAATTACGCTGCCACTTTTGGTGTTCTACGGCCTAGGGGTTACAATCGGTGCAGGTATTTATGTCCTTGTCGGTGCCACAGCAGAACAAGCTGGCATTTACGCCCCCACGTCCTTCCTGCTGGCTGCCTTTGTCATGCTTTTCAGCGCGTGCAGTTTCAGCGAACTTTCGGGGCGTTTCCCCCAAAGCGCTGGAGAAGCGGCGTATGTCGAGGCTGCATTTTCGGTGCCTTCCCTGACGGTCATCACTGGCGCTTTGATGCTTTTGGCAGCAACTGTTTCTGCCGCAGCCATTGCAGTGGGGTGTGCGGGGTATGTCGCCACACTGGTCTCGATCCCACTTTGGTCAATCATTGCAGTGATCGTCCTCTTTTCGGGGTTGGTCGCCGCATGGGGAATTCTTGAATCTGTCAGATTTGCGGCTGTTTTTACCCTGATCGAAGTTTTGGGACTGGTCATCGTCGTCGTTGCTGGGCTTTGGCAGAAGCCAGAAATCATTCGCGAGCTACCGTCTGTGTTTCCCGCGCTGTCTGACACCCCCGCTTTGGCTGCCATCGCAATGACCAGCCTGCTCGCCTTCTTTGCCTTTATCGGGTTTGACGGCATGGTGAATATCGTTGAGGAAACCAAGAACCCCGCCCGTAATATGCCACTGGGTATATTCATCACGCTAACAATTGCGACACTGCTCTATTTTTCGGTTGCGGCAATCGCTGTGCTGCGACTTCCTCTTGACGAATTGGGTGATTCAACAGCACCGGTCAGCCTTTTGTTTGAACGACTGACCGGAATATCCCCAGTCGCAATCACGCTCATCGCAATTGGTGCCACGCTGAACGGGATTGTTATTCAAACCATCCTTGCCTCACGTATCATCTATGGCATGGCAAACGTGGGCCGTTTGCCCAACGGATTGGCAAGGCTGAACGATCGCACACGCACACCTTTACTTGCAACAGTATTGGTAACCGTTGCCACGATGGTCTTTGCTTTGTTTTTCCCAATCGGCACACTTGCAGAACGCACATCGCAAGTTGTCCTAGCCGTATTTATCTTGATCAACCTTTCGCTTCTGCGAATCAAATGGCGCGGCGATCCCGCACCCGACGGAATATTCACCGCGCCAGCAATCGTTCCTGTCATCGGATTGCTCACCTGTATAGCCATGCTTGTCGGGCCAGTATTTATCATGAACTGACGCCCTGCACCGCACCGCGTTGACGATAATCAATTCGCCCCACCCAGACAAAGCTAGACTTCTTGGCACATGACAACCCGTTATGGAGACGGTGCCCAAATGACAGACCCCAAAGCCCCAACAATAAGAGCAGGCGAAAACCTGTTTATCGCAGAAAAACTGCGGGAAGTTGGAGATCTGCTTGAGCAGCAAAATGCGACGCAATTCCGTGTCAACGCTTACCGCGATGCAGCCAGTTATGTCGCAAGTTTGTCCGAACCAATCCGCACCATCTACCGCACCCGTGGCAAGCGAGGGCTAGAAGACCTGCCCACCATAGGTGTCTCTATTGCTGCCGCCATTGCAGAACTTTTAGACAGCGGGTTCTTGAGTGTTCTCGATCGATTGCGCGGCTCTATAGACCCCGAAAAGCTGTTTCAAACTATTCCGATGATCGGGCCGTCTTTGGCCCACCGGATTCACGAAACCTTGCACATCGAAACATTGGAGGCCTTGGAGGCTGCCGTGATCGATGGTCGGCTGTCAAAAATCAAAGGGTTCGGCACGCGGCGAAGCGACAGTATTGGTCATTCATTGAATGATATGTTGGCGCGGCGGCGACCTTTGGCACACGACAAAGCGACGGATGCCCCCTCCATAGCTGACATTCTGGTCGTGGATCAAAAATCCCGCGATACGGCAGATAATCTGCCGTCGATCAAGCCGCACCGCTTTAACGAGTCAGGTCAACGCCGTATCCCCGTTTTGCATATGGAACGCGGTCAGTGGCAGTTTACAGCGCTCTTTTCAAACTCGGGGGCGGCTCATAAGTACGGCAGAACCCGCGACTGGGTCGTGATCTACTTTGAACGCAGCGGGCATCCCGGCGGTCAGTCAACGGTCATTACACAACACGGCAGCCCTCTTGATGGACGTCGCATCGTGCGGGGACGTGAACAGGATTGTGCGCAGTTTTATGCGCGATAGAAAAGGACCCAGAAAGATGGCCCATACCACTCACAGCCCTTTAGTAAGGGTCCTCTCCGTACTCTTGGCCTTGGTGCTTGGCAGTCTGGCCAATGCGACACCCAAAGATTTCCAGACACAGCTTGATACGGCCGGCCTTGGGTACCAAGTACCGCAAACTGGCAAGTCCATATTGGTCAATATCCCCTCCTTCGAGGTGATCGCATTTGAGGACGGAACACCAGTATTGCGCAGCCGTGTCATTGTCGGCGCACCTTGGCATCCCACCCCGCGTCTGGAAACATTTGTATCAGCGGTCCGGTTTCGACCAACTTGGCGACCGACCCCGTCCATGATTGCCAGCGGTGAGTACACTGACCGCATCAGACCAGCGGGGGTCAATAACCCTCTTGGGCTTGCTGCTGTTAGGCTGGCACCAGGACTGTTGATCTATTTGCACGACACCAACAAACGCACGTTATTCGCGCAGGACTACCGCGCGCTATCCCATGGGTGCGTCAGAGTTGAACGTTGGGATGAACTGGTAGCCTTCGTATTGGACATGGACATCACCCGCGTCCACACGCTGGCAAACGGCCAGCGAACGTTTGACGCTCCTGCCCCCTCGATCTCAGTCACACTCGCGTATTTTACACGGTTCCCAGATGCGGCAGGCAGGATGGTTACGCACCCTGATGTTTACGGTTTGAACACGACGTCCCAGCTGCTGGAAAAAGACAACACCAGCACGACCACTGCCTGCGCAGAAGCCACAAGCGTGGAATAATAAAACTTGGATTGGGATTGGGATAGCAGCGTCGTTCCCTCCTCCACCCCTGAACCCGTCAATTAATCTGCCTCAGAGACACCAGCCAACGACGGTTCATAACAGCGGTGAAAAAGGAGGCACATGAAATATCTAATGGTATCTGTGACGTCTGCAAAACACGCCCTGCGGCCTCTCGCGCCCAAGTCTTGGCAAACGGTGTCCGAAAAACGATGGAGCTTTGCGACGAAGACTACCGCAAGCTGTCCCGAAATCAGGGCCGCTTGAATCACTTTTTGGCGGCAGTTCCCTTCTTGAAGAGTTCTTTGGCGATCGCGGAGCTGGCAATAACATTTTTGACCGTGTCGGTGGCACCAACACAGCAAGCACCCCAGAAGACATTCCCGCACGGTCAGCTGCACGTCGGGGAACCGGCGTAAACATCGCTGATCGTCTCAGTGGGCAAGCCAACAAGCTACTTCAGGACGCTGCCCAAAAAGCACACGAATTTGGCCGCACCGAAGTTGATACAGAACACCTCCTGTTTTCACTGACAGGTTCGGACGTTGTGCAAACGCTGCTTGACCGGTTCAAAGTGGATACCGACGATTTGCGCCGTCAGATCGACAAAGACGCTAAACGCGGCGACACGGAGCCAGACGGCGAGATTGGTGTCAGTCCGCGTCTGAAGGATGCCCTAAACCGCGCGCTCATTGCCTCCAACGAGCTTGGTCATTCCTATGTCGAACCTGAACATCTGCTGATTGGTCTCGCAGAAGAAGGTGACGGAGTGGCTGCGGACCTTTTGCGCAAGTACGGTTTAACCTCGCAGGCGTTGCGACAACAAGTGACAAAGGTGGTAGGAAAAGGTGCAGAGGAAGACCGTATCGACACCCCATCGAATACACCGGGCCTAGACGAATTCAGCCGCGATTTGACCCAAATGGCCCGCGACGGCAAGTTGGACCCCGTGATTGGCCGTACCCGCGAGATTGAGGCCTCTATCGAGGTGCTTGTCCGTCGCAAAAAGAACAATCCCGTTCTGATTGGTGAGCCGGGTGTCGGCAAGACAGCCATCATCGAGGGGCTCACCCAGCGAATCGTCGCGGACGATGTGCCCGAGGCATTGCACGACAAACGGTTGGTTGAGCTTATCATCAATTCCTTGGTCGCAGGGTCGAAATATCGAGGAGAATTTGAAGAACGCGTTCAGAAAATTTTCAAAGAAATCACAGAGCAAAAAGGCGAGCTTGTCCTGTTCATCGACGAGGTTCATACGATTGTTGGGGCCGGTCAGGGCGGTGGTGAGGGTGGCTTGGACATTGCCAACATCTTCAAGCCAGCACTTGCACGCGGCGATCTGAACCTGATTGGCGCAACGACACTAAACGAATACCAGAAATACATCGAAAAGGATGCAGCCCTCGAGCGCCACTTCCAACCAGTCAATTTTGATGAGCCTACCGTTGCCCAGACCATGATGATCCTGCGCGGTTTGCGCGATACTTTGGAAAGCTACCACAAAGTATCGATCACCGACGAGGCTATCGCCGCCGCCGCTGAACTGTCAGACCGCTATGTCACGGGGCGCTTTATGCCCGACAAGGCCATTGATCTGATCGACCAAGCTGCCGCCCGTGTAAAGATCAGAGCGACAGCCCGACCAATCGACGTGCAAGAACTGGAGGCCGAGGTAAAGCAAACCAAGCGCGAACAGGATTACGCGGCCGCGCGCAAACAATTTGACCGTGCCACTGGTCTGAAAACCGAACTGGAAGACAGATAGACAAACCTCGATACGCTTTTGGATGTCTGGAAACGGGACCGTGCCTCCGCTTCGGCAGAAGTCCGCGCTGATCACGTCGCGCAGATCGTTAGTAAACTGACAGGTGTTCCGGTCACAGAGCTGACCAGCGAGGAACGCGAAAAGGTGCTTACCATAGAAGATCGCCTGCACGAGCGGGTGATTGGTCAGGATGAAGCAATCCACTCAGTCGCCGACGCGGTGCGATTGGCGCGCGCCGGATTGCGCGAAGGCACGTCACCCACTGCTACATTCCTGTTTCTTGGTCTCACCGGCGTTGGTAAAACAGAGCTGGCAAAGGCATTGGCGTCCACGGTGTACGGCGATGAAGACGCAATGATCCGTATCAACATATCCGAATATGGTGAACGGCACGCTGTTGCCCGCCTTGTCGGCGCGCCTCCCGGATATGTCGGATATGATGAAGGCGGTCAGTTGACAGAAAAAGTACGGCGCAGACCCTACTCGGTTGTTCTGCTGGATGAGATCGAAAAGGCGCACCCCGACGTATACAAAATCCTGCTGCAAGTGTTCGATGACAGACGGCAAAGGGCGTGTGGTTGATTTCACCAACACGATCATCATCGCCACCTCAAACCTCGGTTCTGACATCATTCAAAAAAACCTCAAGAAGCGAAGTGCCAAGAGCTTTGGCGAAGCAAAACAGAAGTCCAAATTGATGGAAGTCCTAAGACATCACTTCCGTCCCGAGTTTATCAATCGCATTGATGAGGTCATCGTTTTCCACTCACTTGATCGTGACGAAATCCGTAAGATCGTCACGTTGCAACTGGCCCGCGTGGCCCGAACAGCGCTTGGTCAAGGGGTCGAATTGGACTTCGATATAAGTGTGGTCGACCACTTTGCCACAGTTGGATTTCAGCCTGAATACGGCGCTCGCGAATTGCAGCGCCTTATCCGGTCAGAACTGGAAACAGAACTGGCGCATGCCATGCTTGGCGCAACTGTTGAAGACGGCGACCATGTTCGCGCAATCCGGCCGGATGACACCCGCAAGATCGTCTTCGAAAAGGTGGCCCCAATAAACGTGGATGACGAAACCTCGCCTGCAGACCAGTCAAATGATGTGTCTGCAAACTAATCTTTGCTAGACTGGTCGCCGAGGGTGGGTTGGATTTGCAAGCGTCGGCAACCAATCCGCAAACCCTTCGGCACGGCCCCCATAGATGTACGGGGGGTCTTCGCAGAACGAGCATCAGCCTTTCAACCGCCACAGTCTGTCGCGGTTGTTCTATCCCACCTTCAACCAGTTTAGAGCTTCGCCCTCGGCGTCAAAACTAAAGTACTTTACCTCAGAATTTGCAAACAATGACGCCAGCCATGTCCCCCATTCTTCCACCTTCGTATCGCCCACAACCGCGATTGCCCCAAATTCATGATTGTGTTCGAGGCCGAATTTTAGGTCCTCCCACAATGCAGCCATTTCCAGACCTTGGAAGTCTTCTAGGCGAACCATCAAATTCAGAGGGTTGTTTGCCAATGCCATGGCATTCTCGATCTCGGGCAGCGCCCTGTCAAAGTCGGCACGGTTGAGCGTTCCAGACGCGCGCAGCGTAATCCATTTGCGACTTTGGCTGTGTTCAATCTCTAGCATGTGATCCCCTTATCCTAATCCAGTTCAACAGCAGAATGCAGCGTTGGGCATTGAACCGTTAAACCCTTTTTCTCCAACTTGTTTTTCATGTCGGACATGCCACGATCATAGTCCCCGTGAACAAGGAAAACGGTCTTGGGCCTGCCTGTGTGCGACACCCAGTACAAAAGCTCCCGTTGGTCGGCATGTGCGGAAAACCCGTTAATCGTATGAATGTGGGCTTTGACCTGAATGGGCTCACCAGAAATACGGATGCTTTTGGCACCGTCAACGATCTGGCGCGCGAGTGTGCCTTCAGCGGCAAACCCGACGAAAACAACGCTGCACTCGGGCCGCCAGATGTTGTGCTTTAGATGATGCCGGACGCGCCCACCCGTGCACATGCCCGACCCCGCCATAATGACCGCCCCGCCCCGCATACGATTGATCGCTGTTGATTCCGCAACCTGGCGGGTAAAGCGCAGGCCGCGCGGATGGAACGGGTGTTTCCCCGCCAACATAAGATCCCGCACTTCGGGACTGAAACAGCCCGCGTGCCGGCGATAGATTTCGGTCGCCGAGATCGCCATCGGGCTGTCCAAAAAGATCGCAAGTGACTCGGGAAGGTCTTTGCTTTCGATGGCATATTTCAGGTGAAACAATACTTCTTGTGCGCGCTCCATTGCAAAGGTCGGGATCACCACGTTTCCGCCGCGTGCGACTGTGTTGGCGATCACTTGGGTCAGTTCGGCATTTGACGCCTCACGATCCTTGTGCATTCTACCACCATAAGTTGTTTCCATGACGACATAATCACATTCCGGTGGTGTGGTCGCATTGGACAAGATCGGGTGGTTCGGGCTGCCCAGATCACCGGAAAATACAATCCGCCGAGTGGTTTCGTTCTCGACCGCTTCAACAACAACCGATGCGGACCCAAGGATATGTCCGGCATTGATAAAGCGTACGGTTACCGCATCATTTAAAGCAACATCTTGTTCGTAGTCCACATTGGGTCCAAAGAAATCCAAAGCGAACAGCACATCAATCTGATCATACAGTGGACGGATGTCTTTGTGCCCGCCGCGCCGCTTGTGACGCGAGGCACGCATGGCGTCCTCTTCCTGAATATGGGCTGAGTCTATCAAGATCAGTTTGGTAAGTTCGCGCGTCGCTGCGGTTGTGATGATCTTGCCAGCAAAGCCGCGCTTGACCAGCAGTGGAATGCGGCCGCAATGATCAAGATGCGCATGGGTCAAAAGCAGGTAGTCAATTTCGGAAGGGTCAAACCCGAAGTCATCCGAATTTTCTTCGTCAGTGTGTTTTGCCCCCTGAAACAACCCACAATCAACAAGTATCCGCAGCCCGCCTGCCTCAAGCAGATGGCATGAACCGGTGACGCTTTGTGCCGCGCCATGGAATGATAGTTTCATAATGTGGGTCCCTCGATAAACAGTGCCAGTATTGGGAAAGCAATATCACCTCTTCGGTTGCCCCTTTTGACACCTGTCAATTGCGGGACCTTGCCACGGGTTTTTCCGCCTCATGGCCAAACCCATCGGCCTAAATCTTTTGAACGTTTAGCGAGCCCGAGAGATTTGGCACGCCAACAAAACCGGCAATAGAATTGCGCTAGATCAATCCGCCAATTGCAGGACCACTTATGATTTGTGCTGATGGTTCAGCCATCTATGGAGTGTTTTCAGTGGGTGATTTCTTTGTCTGGCTAAACGATCAACTGCTGCGCATGCAGTGGCTATCAGATTTGGTCACTATATTGGTGCGCGACGGGTTTGGTATGAATCCAGCAAGCCAGATTGGCGCAAGCGTCCACTTCTTCATCTATGACGTCATCAAGATATTCATTCTTCTGGCGTTTCTGATCTTTAGCATCTCCTATGTCCAAAGCTATTTCCCGCCTGAACGGACCCGCCGCATCCTTGGGCAACGACGAGGGATTGGGGCAAATATCATCGCAGCTCTACTTGGTACCATCACGCCATTTTGTTCGTGCTCTTCGATTCCACTCTTCATCGGCTTTACCAGCGCGGGATTGCCGCTTGCCGTGACATTTTCGTTTCTGATCTCTTCTCCGCTGGTGGATCTGGCCTCGGTGATACTGCTAGCGAGTATCTTCAGCTGGGGTATTGCCTTGGCATATGTGGTCGTGGGGTTAGTGTTGGCCGTCTTGGGTGGCACATTGATTGGCCGCCTGAAACTGGAAGATCAGGTAGAAGCCTTTGTCTACCAAAGCCCTGTCACCGATCATGACGCCAATGGCACAATCACGCGCCGCGAACGGTTAAGGTACGCCGTAGATCAAGTTTTCGAAATTGTGCATCGCGTTTGGATTTATGTTTTAATCGGCGTGGGCATCGGTGCGGCCATCCACAACTGGGTGCCTGAAACTTTTATTGCCGCCCTGCTGGGTCAGGACAAATGGTGGTCCGTCCTGGTTGCAACGCTCGCAGGCGTTCCAATGTATGCCGACATCTTTGGCACGCTGCCCATCGCCGAAGCCTTGGTCGAGAAAGGTGTCGGGCTTGGCACTGCATTGACCTTCATGATGGCCGTCACCGCCTTGTCCCTCCCATCGATGATCATGCTCAAGCGCGTTGTAAAGCTGCCTCTTTTAATGGTGTTCATCGGGATAGTTACCGTTGGAATTATCGTGATCGGTTATGTTTTTAACGCTTTGGCCCATCTATTTATCTGAGAAAGGAAACACCAAATGATTATCAAAATACTGGGGTCCGGCTGCAAGAAATGCGTCGCTTTGGCTGACAACACCAAAGCCGCGCTCACGGCTGCAAATGTGGATGCCGAGATTATCAAGATCACCGATATTGTTGACATTGCGCGGTTCGGGATCATGTCAACGCCCGGCCTGGTGATTGATGAGCAGGTCGTTTCAAGCGGGCGGGTGTTGAGTGCCACCGAAATCGCTCCTCTGCTCAAAAGGCACTGAATGGCATCTCAATCGCCCGACATGCCACACGATCTGCCACTTGCTGATACTGGTGTAATCAAAATGGACCCTGCGCGGTCCCCCAGGACAGTGGGACGATCCCGCTTGTTCTTGATCCCGTTTTTATGGCCACGCTGTTTACGGGTGCAGTCATCGGGATGTACTTCCAGCCCCCTAGCTTGCGAGTATTCTTTAACGCAACGGGGTTGGAACCGGGCGCGGGTACAAACACGCCCATTGCAGTCGCCATTCAGCAAGTCATCAAGGGCTTTTCTCAAAACCAGACAACCAAAGGGGCAACGACCCCGTTCACACCACAAAGGAGTAAGCCTATCCCCTTTCCAATCCTTGTGGTAGGGATCAACTGGCTTCGCCGCGGCAGAGCCTTTTTGTTTTCAAAGAACGCCCAGCCGAGAGCCGCCAAGAAGGTCATCGCAACCCCTCTACATGCGCCACACGATCCGACCTCATTGGGTTGACTTGAAAAGACGGGGACCAGCCCCCTGCCCGTTCAGGCCCGGCCCTATTCGCGCAAAACCGTTATCGCGGAAACACAGCCGATTCGAACAATAGATAGAGCAACCATAGTTTGGGGCCGTAATATATTAACCTACAATATCTTGCGAAATTCCGCTGGTGTTGTGATTACCCTATAATTATCAATTCTTTAGTCAGCTAATAGACCTTGCCACCTCGACACCTCACTCACTCCCTCTACAGCCAGAGACCAAAAAAGTATTGTCTGTGGATAAGTTGCGTGTAACAAGTCCACTTGTCGCTATGTGACGTAAATCACGCCTTTTAGCGACGAAACACAAATGACCCACCAAGAGGTCGTGAGGGCAGAATGGATTCGGACATGAAAATCGCAGGAGCCAGTTCCATCGCAGCATCCATTGCGGCGAACGCCGCCCGTCTGTCGGAAGCGCTTAACAATCATATGCGCAATAGCTTCCAGCCTGATAGTAGAAAAGCGCTACGCAAGTTCCATCCTGCAGAAGTTTCGGAACTTACTGGCATCAGCATGTCAAACCTAAGAACACGTCATCAGGAAGGCGATTTCCCTGAGGTAGAGTCTGATTCCCGAGGCCGTAGACTCTATTCGGCCCAAGAAATTGACCAGATCCGCCATGTCATGGCCAGAACGGGCCGGAACGGTGAGGCGTATCTTCCTGGACGACGAGACAACGACGCCCTCCAAGTTATTTCCATCGTCAATTTCAAAGGTGGCTCAAGCAAGACAACCAGTGCAATCCATTTGGCTCAGCGCTACGCGTTGCGCGGCTATAGGGTTCTTGCAGTCGATATGGACCCGCAGGCCAGCTTAACTACGATGTTCGGCTATCGCCCGGAGATCGAATTTGCAGAGAGCGGCACTATCTATGACGCGTTAAAATATGAAGATCCAGTACCGCTAAGCCAAGTCATCCGTAAGACCTATTTTCACAACCTTGACCTCGCACCAGCAGGTCTTTTGCTGTCCGAATACGAGACCGAAACAGCTTACGCGCTTCAGCACAAGGTCGACCCGCCATTCACACAACGCCTTGCGATAGCACTCGACGAGATTGAAGCTAATTATGATCTGGTCATCATCGATTGTCCGCCACAGCTTGGCTTCACAACTATGACCGCGCTTCTGGCATCGACCGGCCTGTTAATCACGGTCGTACCCAGCATGCTGGACGTGGCCTCTATGGCGCAATTCCTTGAAATGGCTGGAGAAACTGTACAAACTCTTGAAGAGGCAGCCGGACCTATCGACTGGAACTTCCTTAAGTTTTTGATAGCTCGGTATGAGCCAACGGACGTACCACAATCCCAAATGGCGGGGTTCCTGCGATCTATCCTTCTCGATCAGGTCTTAACCACTCCAATGCTCAAATCCACTGCTATCTCCGATGCTGGGATGACGCAGCAGACCATTTATGAATTAGATCCCGCGCAAGTCGTAAAAAAGACTCTAACCCGCATATTAGAGTCTGTGAATGGGGTTGCAGATGAATTCGAGACGACGATTCAGCAAGCTTGGGGAAGGGAAACTAACTAATGGCACGTAGAAACCTATTTCGACCCCCGCCGCCTCCACCCGATGTAGACAGCAGTGCAGCCGACACAGGCGAGCAAAAGTCTCGGTTCCCTAATACCGGCGCAATGAGTGGCGTGAAATCCACATTGAAGGATGTCGCAAGCAATGCGGTGAGAGAAATCTCCGTTGATGTCATCGAAGAGAACGGCCCTAAGGACCGCCTCTCCTTCTCAGATGCGGACGTTGTAACACTAGCCGAGAGCATTAAATCTCACGGCCAACAAGTGCCAATTATGGTCCGCCCTTTAGCGGACAAACCGGGACACTACAGGATTGTCTATGGCCGCCGCAGATTGCGCGCTTTGCGATCGCTTGGCATTCCCGCGAAAGCCCTTGTCAGATCACTTTCTGACGAAGAGGCCATTCTCGCGCAAGGACAAGAGAACACCCAGCGTCTTGACCCCAGCTTTATTGAAAAAGCACTTTTTGCGGCTGAGCTGGCCACAAGCGGTTACGAACAGGCCATCATCCTTGATGCCTTGGCGGTCGACAAACCAATGCTATCCCGCATGACTAAAGTCGCGCGATCCATTCCGAAGTCCGTCATTGAACAAATCGGTTCCGCGCATGGAATCGGACGCAGACGTTGGGAAGAGCTTGCGGACCAGTCACGCAGTGAAAGTATCAATCTTGAACAAATTACTGCGACGCTTGCGCTTAAGGCCAGCCAAACCTCTGAGGATCGCTTTGGATTGGTCAGCGACGCCATTACACAGACGCTGAAATCCAAGGCTGACAAACCAGTCCTCTCCCCTACCCTATCTGTCAAATACAATGATGGAACAGCTTTGGCTGAGGTGAAAGAAACGGCGCGTGCTTTGACATTTAAACTGTCGAAGTCCGATGCCCCAGAATTTGCTCAGTGGATGCGTAACAACGCAGAAGTTGAGCTTACGCGTCTCTATGAGGCGTGGCGGTCAGAGCAAGAGCCTGACTGGTCGAAGACAGAGCAGTAACACTTAAATAAGGAGCACGATCAACAGCCCAAAAAGAAAGAGCCCCCCAAGGTTTCCCTAGGAGAGCCCAATCTGTTCTTTGCACTTTCAGATTTACCAGCTTCTCCGCGCCAGTCAACAACAACCGATTCGGTTGCCGAAGATTTGCGACCTTTTTTCTGGTTTTCAGAGATATCGGTGCCTTTCACATCAGGTTGTCGTGAAAAAACATGGCATTTACACAAGCAACTGCACCCATTGGGCTGCAGACTGGTGAAGTATTGTCCGCGGACAATTCCATTCCAGAACGCCACATCATCGTTGCAACGCTTCGAAACGCAGCCCCGCGTCTCGGACTCAGCGCGTCAGTGATTTCAACGTTAGACGCGATGCTTTCGTGCCTCGCGCCCAAGCGCAACCACCACACGGTATTTGCATCAAACTCAACACTCACTTTTCGACGCAATGGCATTTCAGACAGAACGATCAGACGTCATGCCGCAACATTACAAGAAATTGGGTTGCTCGTTCGCCGTGACAGCCCAAACCGGAAACGCTTTACAAAGCATAACCGCATTGAGGGAAAAGCTCTACGGTTTGGCTTCGATCTTTCGCCGCTCTTTGATCGTCTTCGTGAAATCGCTGCGTTGGCGGCAGAGGTCCTGCGGGAAAGAGAACAGATCGATTACCTGCGAGCTAAGATTCGCGCTGCTGCCAATGATAGCCTCGTGGACAATCCAAATGACACCATAGCCCTCAACATCTTCCGTGTCCTTCGTCGAAAATTGTCACTAAGGGACTGCGAACAGATCATCTCGGAACTGCGAGTTACAGAAGTTAAAGCCGAAGCAGCCGATGATCAAAACGCGGAATATACGACAACTATGACCGCCAGTGACGGTCAATTTGTCCGGCACCTTCATAAGTCAAATAAAGAACATATTGATAAAGAAGGACCCAACTTAAAAAAAGAAACGCTCCTTGCCAATGAAGAGGTTCCTATCACAGTTTCAGAATTGCTGGCAGCTTGCCCAGAAGCAGTTCAGTTTTCGCTAAGGAAGATTGAGACAATGCACGATGTCATTGCCCACGCTCGAACACTTGCCCCTATGATAGGGATCACAAGCCAAAGCTATGAAGCTGCACATAAACGCCTCGGTGCTATAAGAGCTGCGGCGACCGTTTGGGCGATTATGCAGTTTCATGATAAAATCAAAGCTGTCGGTGCATACTTTCGCTCAATCACGACAGGCTCAAAAAGCGAAGGCTTTAGTCCAGAGAAGCTAGTTAGGCGTCTTGCCACAAGTCACGTCTATGCTACTTGACCCAGCCATTGTCCGCGGACAATCTTTGCCCCCAACAAGCAAAAAGAGTGCCTTATTCCGAGAGAACGCTGCCCATGTCTGATTTAGACGTTTTTGTTGGTGAATTGCGATCTGCGTTTCACTATTGCCGAAACGAGACGTCCATGAGTGATAATAACTTCTCTAATTCAACATCTTAGACGTTTCATTCAATTGTTCGGATCGTTCTACTGCTGCGCTGCACACTAATCGTTTCATTTTGGGTGGAACGAAAACTTGATAGGCACGCAATGCCCATATAGATATGGCAATAATCGTTTCACTCTTGAAGGTTTTCGTTTCATGGCCCTCAC
Source organism: Sulfitobacter sp. (assembly GCF_036960155.1). Taxonomy (GTDB): domain Bacteria; phylum Pseudomonadota; class Alphaproteobacteria; order Rhodobacterales; family Rhodobacteraceae; genus Sulfitobacter. The sequence continues at coordinate 66,858 of NZ_JBALWB010000017.1, forward strand.
AGACCAAGCTATCTTAGATTTCATTGCTGCGCACCCAAGTGCGGGTCGGGATGCAATCAGAAAAGGCGTTGATCCGAATGCCGGAGAAACAACCGTTTGGCGTGCTTTAAAGCGCCTTGTCGAGAGCGGGCGTTTGGAGGTCTCAGGGAAAGGGCGTGCTACTAGCTATGACATCGCGGGGGCTGCAGTGGTGCGAGCCCATCTCGCAACTCCCTACAATCGGCGGGCTCCGGTTAGATATCGCAAGGAATTCCTTGATGCTTATGTCCCGGGTAAAACCTGGTACTTGACGGAGACCGACAGAACGCGGCTTCTGGAGGCTGGTCAACTGCAGGGCAGGGGGATGCCCGCTGGGACCTATGCGCGCCGTATTCTTGAGCAGCTCCTTGTCGATCTCAGTTGGGCTTCTTCCCGCATGGAGGGGAACACCTATGATATCTTGCAGACGGAGCGGTTGATCCGCTTTGGTGAAGAGGTTGCGGGCAAAGATCGCAAAGAAGCCCTGATGATCCTGAACCACAAAGAAGCCATCCAGTACGTTGTCGACAATCTCGATAAAATTGAGCTTGGCCGTACGGACTTGTTCGCCATTCACGCGCTCCTGTCTGATGGTTTACTTGCCGATCCAGCAATGTCAGGCCGTCTCAGAGCCATGGCTGTCGGCATATCTCACTCGAGCTACTGGCCACTTGATGATGCGGTGACGATTGCAGAAGAGTTCGACATCGTGACGGCTAAAGCTGGGCAGATAACAGATCCGTTTGAACAGTCCTTCTTTCTCTTGGTCCATATTCCCTATTTGCAGGCCTTTGCGGATGTGAACAAGCGGACATCCCGTGTTGCCTCCAATATCCCGCTCCTGAAATCTGACCTTGCGCCAATGTCCTTCACTACGATGAATGACGCTGAGTATATTGATGGGCTGATTGGCGTTTATGAATTGAACAACGTAGCTCTACTTCGCGACGTCTATATCGAGTCCTATTTGGCTTCGGCCGAGAAATATCGGATCTTGCGGGCTGAAGTAGAGCAACCTGAAAAGGCTGCACTTGCCTATCGTGATTTTGTGCGCGCCACGGTGCGGCGGTGCGTTCTGGAGTTCAAGGCCTTCCGTCCAAATGAGGTTTTAGAGATGGCGACCCAAGACGGCATCCCTGAAGCGGATAGGGCAGCTGTCGTTGACTATATTAGGCATCAGTTGAGCGGTCTTCACGAGGGCAATGTGATCAGGTACCGCCTGACGTCTAACGACCTGGAAGGTGTTGAACTAAATTAGCATCTACTTAGAAGCGTTCTGAGTCGATTAGCAATCATCTTGGCTACACGTTCAAATTATCTCAGGACCTTGCGAATAAGCGTCTTGATTGGCGAAATCTCCTGAAGAGACCGAGGTCAAATTAAGGATGCACAGGTCTTTGACATGCGAGCCTCACTTTGAAGACTGTCCGGTTTTGGTGTTCAGAGCACTGAAAAGACAGAAAGGTTACAGAGCGTCCTCAGCGCCTCCGCAAATGACTATCTGGTCGCCGCCAAGTGGCTGACCCAGAATAGCCTGCGCATATGAAACTTTCCGGGACTACGTAAATCCTGCAAAACACGCCGAACAAAAGGCGCAGCTTCTCGCACTTTGGACGCAATAGCGACAAAGCAACCATTGTTCTGTGCGGCCGGTAGCGTCCGACATCATGAGATAGTCGAATGAAGCAAACCGGTTCTATTGGCGTTCCTGCGGATCTCGGCCTCGCCCCAGAGGGGCGAGGCCGAGAATGGGAATCGTTCACCTCACTCCGCGTAGAACACGCAGGCATCGACACCCGTTGTTGTCGTTGTCCAAGATCCTCCTAGGACAGCGCAGGCTGCAGCATTGCTGGTTAAGAAACGGGGAAGTAGCACCGTCATCGCCAAAGCCAGAACAACAGCAACGAGACCAAACCAAGGCAGGCGCGATTTCAACCAGTCAATCTTTTATTCTCGCTCCCAGATCTGGCGAAGAACTACTGATCTGTCCTCATCGGCTTTCTTGAGCACTTCTTGCGCCCTATTTGATGCGTCGAACAGATCGACGCATATCTACCCCATGCGCACGAGATTGACGTCAATCTTCCCGTCGATGGTTTCACCCACCAACTCGCCATATGCCTTCGGATCGGTCTGGGCTTTTGCCGCGAACGCCGCCTGCCGCGCCTCCGTGGCTGTCTTGTTCAGGCGGTCCAGCACTTGCGTGTTGGCATCCACACGGTTCGACACGCTGGCCATTACCGTGGCAAGCAGATCGAGCGATTCACGCAGCTCATCATCCATTGGGGCAGGGGAGGCGTCTGTCATGGCAGTATCCTTTCCGGATCAATGGTCCTGTAGGATAAACAGCCCCGTAAATTCGGGATCAGGGTAATACTGCAGCTTTTGAGCAACCGCCGTCGCCTGTCCTTGAACGCGCAGGAGTTGGTTTTCAGGACGAAGTTGCATGATCTCATCTGGCGTAAGCAGATCGCGCCCCGTGAGGTTGTTGCTGAAACTGGGGGCATCCCCCGGCTTGAAGCTGTCGGTTTGATAGCCAGTTGTTTCCTGGCCTATCATCTGGCTCAGCCATTTCGCCGTCTCAAAATCATTCACACCAAAAACCTGTTGCACCCCGGCATTGGCGATGAAGGTTCCGGCCGGTTCGCCGAAGAGGCCCTTGAGCTGGCTCATGTCTTGCAAAATCGGCCAAAGCTGAAGGCCATACCCCGCCATCAGCCCCATGGCACGTTCCACAGCTTCTAAATGGCCCAGAGCGGCGAACTCATCCAGCAGGAATAGCGCAGGCCCCAACGTGGGGTTCGACGCTTTCAGGCGCTGAGAGAGCGTGTGAGTGGCCACGTTGCCGTTCTTGGGTGTCACAGAGGCTTCTGCGTCCCGTGCGATGTCCTGGAGGGCCTGAGCGCAGCCAGCGGCTGTAGGCGTCCATCCGGTTCGGCGGCAGCACTAAAAATACTGACGTGATCCGATGGCGCAGGTCGGAGAAGTGGAAATTTGACCGCGACAGAACCTTCGCTATGCGCGGGCTGTCCAAAAAGGAGGGGTGGCGCTGTGCGTTTGACATGACCGAGGAGGCTTCACGATCTGCCTTTCCAAGAAACCGATTGGCGGCACGCGCGATCAAGCCACCCGCTTCACCGCTGTCCTGCATTAGCTCCAACAGGGCCCGCAGCCGATCTGGGGGCAGGGTAAGATATTCCCGGACGGTCGCTAGTGACCGGCGGTTCTGTTCCTCGTGGCAAACGCAGAACAGGATCAGATCGGCGAGGGTGGCTTTGGCTTCCTCGTTCCATTGCTCTTCCGAGACTTGTCCCGGCAGGTCCATTACCAGCGCCTCTGTCAGGGAGGCTGCATCCTCGCCCAGATCGAGGTTGTCTGGCGTCAGACGGTCCAGCGGATTGTAGGCCGCTGACGGCATCTCGGAGACTTTGCCAGTGTCGCTGACATCGAAGGGATCGAGGACATGAGCCGCCCCGAACCGCCGCCGGGCTTCACCGGCAATGCGGGCATTCTCGCCTTTGGGATCAATCACCAGCACCGAGCGTTCCGCTGCCAGCAGGTTGGGGATGACGGTGCCAACACCCGCCCCAGCCCGTGTCGGAGCGAGAGTGATCAGATGCGCAGGGCCATCGTAACGCAACAACCGTCCGGTGTGTGGATTGCACCCGATCAACAGACCATCCGCGCGTTCCAGATTCTTCAGCTCCTTGCGGTTGGCAAAGCGGGCCGAGCCGTGGCTGTCGCGGTTCAACCCGAAGAAGGCATCGGCACCGGAGGTATGCGCCAGTATTGAAGCCCAAAGACGACACCGACAAAAATGAGCGGTCCATAGATCACCCATTCCCAATCCGTCTGACCCGATGGTATTCCAAAGAATAGAGCTGATACAAAATAGGCGATGACAGCCCCGATCATTCCGCCGAGGCACATACACCCGACCATCCAACCGAGCAGAATGGGCGTGAAGATCATCCGCTGAAAAAAGAAGAACAGCGACCCGAAAACGGAGATTAAAGACCGTATCAAGATGTACCGTCCTGATCAGAACCAGACCCGTAAGATAGCGGGGCAGGGCAGGGATCAGACCAAGGCCATTCCCAACCCACAAATGCCTTCTGGTCCTGTTCGCGAGGCAGGTTGCGCATGAGCCGATACAGAATGGCGGCGGCATTGCTATCGCGCCCCGCCAGATCAAGCAGAACCCCACCCAGGATTACCTTGTGCCGCGTATCCATCTTGCGTTGTTTGGTAGCTTCCCGATTACGAATGCCCTGAAGTAGCGCCTTGGCTTGGGTAAATCGTTTCTCTGCGCGTTCTAGTGCTGTGTCTACCATATCACGAGTCCCTCTGTGTTGAGTTTCACGTTCAGATTGAAGTTTCGACCTTCCGCGTCAGATAACAAGCGGCATCCCAATTCATACCCAACGATCAGCGGAATATGGAAACGCAGCAGATGGAATCGGCGGAAGCTCGCAAAGAAGGGCAGGGGGAGAGGTCTGCACCTAAATGGAAGCCATTGTGTGCAAACCTGAGCTGAAAAACAGTGAAGGGCGCACTTATGCAAACTCTCCACCTACGGTTTCGAGATTTGCGCGCGATCCTCTTGGGGGGAATCAAAACCTTCCGGGATCATGCTACGCATAACCCTGTCGGTTAGTGGATGCATTGCATGAAACTGATGGGTCAGAGCCTCATAGCAAGAGGCTTTGAGCGGCAAGTCGCGGAGGTTCAAATCTGCGTCGCCATCCTTACGCTATACCACTCTAGGCATACCAATCACAGAAACCTTAAGATAAGTCCGTCTGAGGAAAAGGGAACCTCACCCTCCAATCGATTTATGCTACAATGCCCTGTCAGACTCGAAACTCAAAAATGAATGTCGTCTGCAATTCAATTACGCGCTGAGTTCTTTCCAGCGATGACAAGCCACATGATGTTCGGTTCCTGCACTTTCTAAAACCGGTTCCTCGACGCGGCAACGGTCAATCGCGGCGGGACAGCGAGTCTGGAATTTGCACCCTGGTGGCGGGTTGGTTGGTGAGGGAATCTCACCTTCCAGCTTTTGCGCTTTTCCACGGTCATCGGGGTCCAGTGACGGGATCGCAGACAACAATGCGCGGGTGTAGGGGTGGCGCGGGTTTGAAAACAGCGTGCGTGTTGGTGCTGTTTCAACAATGCGGCCCAGATACATCACGGCCACATGATCACAGACATGCGCCACTACGCTGAGATCATGGCTGATAAAGAGGAATGTCAGGCCCATGTCCTTTTGGATCGCTTTGAGCAGGTTCAGCACGTCAGCCTGAATGGACACATCAAGGGCTGCAACACTTTCATCCGCAACGATGAATTTGGGACCAGAAACAAGCGCACGCGCGATTGATATCCGCTGTCGTTGCCCACCCGAAAATGCATGTGGGAAGCGGCGCAGGTGTTCGACGTTCAAGCGGCACTTGTTGGCGATCTCGCGGACGCGTTCGTCGGTCTCGCTACGTGATTTGGTTAGGCCCATGACCTCCAACGGTTCTGCGATGATGTCGCGTACAGTCATACGGGGGCTAAGGGCGGCATAGGGGTCTTGGAAGATCAGTTGAGCGCGTTTGCGGTAGTCCTTGAGGTCTTGTTTGCCAAGATTTTTGAGAGAATAGGATACCTCGCCGTCATCGAAATGAACATCGCCTTTGGTGATTGGTGCGGCACGCAGCATGGCGCGGCCAAGAGTTGTTTTGCCCGATCCAGATTCCCCAACAAGGCCGAAAAAACTGCCCGCTGCGATTTGGATACTGACGTTTTCAACCGCGCCCACATAAGGCTTGGGGCCGATCAACCCGCCGCGTAATGGATAATGGACGGACAGGTTCTGGGCGGCGATCAGGGGCTTGTCGTTCATGTGGTGTCCCCTTGTGGATCGTGCAAATGACAGGCCGCTGCGTGGTCGGTATCAACTTGGCTGAACTTTGGAATTTCAGCGGAACATCTCGGGCCAATGACCTCCTGGCAGCGCGTATTATAGACGCATCCGGGCGGGCGCTCGAGTGGCGAAGGGATATCACCGGGAATAGGCGTCAAAGGAGCGTCGATATCTTCTAGCGTCGGCAATGCCGCCAACAAGCCACGCGTATAAGGGTGGGCAGGCTTGCGGATAACATCGCGTACAGTGCCTTGTTCAACCAGGCGTCCCAAATACATCACTGCCACTTTGTCTGCGGTTTGCGCGATCACGCCAAGGTCATGTGTGATGAAAATAATACCCATGCCGAATTCGGTCACGAGGTCCTTCATTAAGTCAATCACCTGCGCTTGGATGGTGACGTCCAGTGCAGTGGTCGGTTCATCTGCGATCAGAAGTTTTGGTTTGGTCGACAGCGCCATCGCGATCATCGCACGCTGGCGCATACCGCCTGACAGCTCGAAAGCATATTGCCCAAAGCGCGTGCTGGGGTCTGAAATGCCGACACGGTCCAGCATTTCAATCGACAGTTCCTTGGACTGTGCCTTGGAAAAATCAGTGTGGATCATCAACTGCTCAACCATCTGGTCGCCGATTGAAATGGCGGGTGCAAAGCTGGCCATCGGTTCCTGAAAGATCAATGATATTGCCCCGCCACGCACAACCTTCATTTCGGTGTCGTTTTGCAGGGACATCACATCGACAGGGCCATCCTCAAGATGCAGCGTGATCTTTGTATCTGGCCCATAAATCGCATTGCGCGGGTTTAGCTTCATCAAGGACTTAGCAGTTACAGATTTGCCTGATCCTGATTCCCCGACTAGCCCCATCACTTCACCCGCCTCAAGGCTGAATGATACGTTGTCCACAGCTGTGATGCGGCCCTCGTCGGTGTCGAATTGCAAGGTCAGGTTCTCGACATCAATCAGGCGGCTCATTTCTTGGTATCTCCGTAGGGGTCAGCCGCGTCACGCAGCCCGTCACCAACAAAAACAAATGCCATGACTAGAATAATAAAGAAGATCACCGGGATGAAATACCATTGATAGTTCAGCAGCACGTCAGCGCTGGTGACGTTTTGCAGCATGACGCCAAGGGAATTCACAGGGTCCTTTAGGCCAAGACCAATAAAGCTGAGCGCGGTTTCGGAAAGCACCATGTAAGGGAACGAAATCACCAGGTCGACAATGATGTAGCTGGTGAAACTGGGCAGCAGATGTTTGCGAATTACATGGCCCGAGGACGCGCCACATAGCTGAGCGGCCAGCACGTATTCTTGGTTGCGCTCCGTCAAAAGATGGGTACGGACGCGACGCGCAAGCGTGGGCCATCCGATCAGGCCAAGGATGAGCGAGATAAAGAAAAACCTTTCCTCCGCGCTCCATGTGTCAGGGATAAACGCTGCCAGTGCCATGAACAGCGGGATTGCGGGGATCGTTCGCACAGCGTCCGTGATCATCTGGATAATCGAGTCTATCCACCCCCCATAGAACCCCGATATACCCCCAATAATCAGCGCCAACACAAAGGCGATCAGGACCCCAATGGTGCCGACCGCCAGCGACGTGTTGATGGCATGGAAGGTCCGCGAAAAGATGTCCTTGCCTGTCGAATCCGTACCGAACAGATGGATGTATCCGTCTTCGACCCCAAACAGGTGGGTGTCAAACGTCATAAAGAATAGCTTGTATTCAGAGCCTTCGACGAAGAACTGCATATACTGCCGCTCTTCGGTGTTTACGGTTGTGACCCACCTAAAGTTAGTCTTGGCCGACCGTTCCCGTTCTAAGGCATAGATGAATGGACGCAAAGAACACCCGTTATCATCGCAAAATTGCGGGACGGTGGGCGCGCCATTCAGGTAGCCTTTGTCGCGACCTGCAATTGTTGGATCATACGGCGTGAGAAAGGATGCAAAGATGCCGGACAGGATCAGGATCACCAGTACCCACGCGCCGATCATCGCCGCCTTTTGTTTCTTAAAGCGGGTCCAGATCAGCTGTCCTTGGGAGGCGGTGAAATACGCGTCCTTGGCCGATTGATCGACAGATGCATCGTAGATGTTAGTTTCAGTCATATCCGTTACCCTAAGATGCTACGGCGAATGCGCGGGTCGACAATGGCCAGCGTGATGTCGGTAATAAAGTTAATGACGATGATACTGCCGGTCAGGAAAAAGATGATCGCGCCAGCAAGCTGTTGGTCGTTGGACCGCGCGAGGGCTTCGATCAACAGTGATCCCGCTTCGGTTAAGGTCAGGATTAGTGCGACGATTGGCAGTTCGTTAAAAATGCGGTTCAGGTCGAACCCCAACGAGTTGATGATCGGACTAAGCGCGTGCCTTGCGGGATAGCGCATCAGCAATTTGCGCCCCGATACGCCGCGTGCAGAGGCGGCAGTGACATACAGCTTGCTGATCTCGTCTGACATCAACGCGCGCACGGTTTGAATCGCAAAGGCAGTTGCAGACCAGCCAAGGATGAAGACGGGCAGCCAGACGTGGCTTAGGAAATCTTTGATCTTGGCCGCGTCCCAAGGTGCGTCGCGGTATTCGGGGGAAAACAGGCCTGTCAAACTATTGCCGAACATGATGGTCGAAAATAGCATGATCATAAGCGCCAGCAGGAAGTTTGGCAGTGCCAGACCTAGATAGCTGACCAGACGCAGGCCGTTGTTGAGGAACGGGTTGCGCGAGGTGGCAGCGATGATACCAACCGGAATGGCGATGGCATAGGCTAAGAGCAGCGAGCCAAGGCAGATGCCGATGCTCAGCCAGACCTTTTGACCCAATAGTTGACTGATGTTGAGGCGCAGGATGCAGCTATCGCCGAATTCGCCTTGAAAGGCGCCAAATATCCATTTGACCCATCGCTCAAAGAACGGTCGATCCAGACCAAGGCGAACACGCTCGACCTCAATATCAGCAATGGAAATTTGTGCACCTTGGCTGTTTTTGAAGGCAAGGTAACGCTCGGCGCAATCGCCGGGAACCATTTCCATCAGTGAGAACACGATGAAGGAAACCAGACAGAGAGTGATGAAAGCAAGCACCGCGCGGATTGTCGCAAATCGTAGAAACTGAACCATCAGATTGTGCGCCCCGCAGCAGATGTGACCCGTTTGGGTCCTTGTTTTTGTGGGTTGCGGGCCAAATATCTGGCCCGCAACGTGATCATGTAGCCGTCAGCCTATTCGTCAAAGAACCACTGTGACGGACGGTAAGGGTACGTGCGGTAGTAGGCATAGGATGCCGTTTGGAACTGAGTGAAGTTCTTGAGCGCCGCGTTGTGATAGATCGGCTTTTGTTCTTTCACTGTTCCGATGAACAACAGATTGCTGGTCATCGTCTCGACCAGTTTCAGGCCTGCGGCATCGGATTCAGGCGTTCCAACTTGGGCTGCCTGAAACGCCTTGACGTCTTCGATCATTTCCTTGGCATAGGCTGGTGGTTCAACACCAGATGCACCATCAGAGTCCACCCATTCGCCCCACAGCATCGCGGTGCGCATGTTGAAGTAGTTGTCATAGGGCGGAATAAAGATTTCACCGTTGCCCAAGACCACTGCCAGTGGCACAGATTTCTCCCAAAGGGTCACATCCAACTGGTTTGAGGACTGCGATGAGCGGTACTCGTCCGAGGTGACTTCTTTGACAGTGCTGTTTATGCCCACATCGCGCCATGTCTGACTGACCAGTTCAACGATCTTGATTGAGATGCCTTGGGTGGCAACTTGCAGGTTCAGGATCAGCGGTTCACCGTTTGGCAATTCGCGCATGCCATCGCCGTCTGTATCAACAACGCCGATTTCATCCAGCAATGATTTCGCCATTTCGGGATCATGCTGCGCAAAGTGCTGCTCCCATTCAGCCGGAACGAAAGCAGGGGTTGGTGAGAAACCGATGTACTGCTGAGGTGTACCCAGGCCGAACATCGCAACCTCGTTGATCTCGTCGCGGTTCATCGCAACAGACATCGCTTGGCGGAACTTGAGATCACCAAAGACTTTGCGCTTTTCCAAATCGTCAGAGGTGACGTTGAATGCGAATGTCGGCATCGTGATGTCGGGCTTTAGATCGACGACAAAGCCGCCCTTTTCCTGATTTTCCATCAGCAGTGGCACATAGTCGATCTGCAAAGCCTGCGCTTTGTAGTCCACTTCGCCGTTGACCAGTTTCAGCAAGCGCACTTCGCTTTCGCCAACAAAGATTTCGTCCATCTCGTTGATATAAGGAAGCTGGTTGCCTGCCGTATCAACCTTGTAGAAATAGGGGTTCGCGACAAATGCGCGACCTTCTGTCGACTCGGAGATGACGATATGGCTTTCCAGTGTTGGTGCCGCGTCTAAAGGCAAGCTTGCGACTTTGTCAGGGTGGGCCAACATCGGTGTCGGCGTGTCCATCCAGTCAGAGCTGCCGTAGTAGGCTTTGACCAAGTCATAGCCGTTCTCGAAACCCAGCGATTGTGCAAGCGTATCCGCATCAGGATTGATATCGGGGTGGTACTGACCAAGGAAGTGCTTGGGCTGGAAGCCTTGAGCATAGTGGTTGGCAAAGTGCGCAAGGAAACCCGGTTTGGGTACTGGCATGTTGAAACGCACCGTTAGGGGGTCAATCACATCAACTGTCATCGGTTCGCCGCCTGCCAACACATAGTCTTTGGGGCTTTCAATAACATTGCTGTCAAGCTGCAGGTTTTCATACCAGAACTCAACATCCTCAGCAGTAAACGGCTGGCCGTCGGACCATTTGTGACCTTCACGCAGCACGAATGTCAGTTGGGTAAAGTCGTCATTCCATGACCAGCTTTTTGCAACATTGGGCACGATAGTGGTCAGGTCATCGGAATAGCGTACCAGATTGACGTGGCGCACGGACATAAAGTCTGATGTACCAGCCTCTGTCGCGTTTGACAGCGCGTTGAACGTACCGCCGTATTTCCCGACCATTTCATAGGGCGCAACGACCAATGGTTCGGACGGCAGGCGGTCTGCCAAGGCGGGCATGTCTGGATTGCCGCGAATACGTCCGTTCATGGCTGCGATGTCGGGGTTTTCGGCCATCTCTAGCGTGCAATTGGCAAGGCCTTGGAATTCGGTCAGTTCATACTGCTGCGGGAATGCGCCAGCAGCAACACCCATTGGGTCCGATACGGTGACGGCGGGGCAGGCGGCCATCGCGGCCCCCGCAAACGCCGTAATCGCCGCACTGGATAAAAGGATCTTCTTCATTCGTGTCTCCTTGTTTGTTGTTAATACGTGCCCAAAAGCGAACCGCGCGGCCTTTTGCACATTTCAACTCTAGTTAAGGCCTTAAATCACTGAAATAGTGATGTTCCGTAATACTTTTGTGACTCTCCTGACAGGGAGTGCCTGTTTCGTTTGCGTTTGGTGCAGGAAAGACTGTGGACGGACAGTCGGCAAAGTCCATCCGCCCGCTGAAACTGAGATCCGGGGTTGCTGCTTTCTCGAGCGGCGCGCACCATGACTTTGACATTAATAATTCCACCCCAATTGGCAATTTAAGTAATATTACTTTCAAAGAGTCAACAAATTACATTTTTCTTGCAAACTCTCCCAAACAAGCGCCAGTTGTCTGGGCAACCCAGTTTGCACATCTGTGCCCTCTAAAAGGCAGTTTCATTGATTTATGATTTTCTTATCATCGGGGGTGGGATCGCGGGCGCATCCGCTGCGTACGAGCTCTCAAGTCATGGGAGCGTCTTGCTGCTCGAGGCAGAGGACACTACTGGATACCATGCGACTGGTCGGTCTGCCGCGCTGTTTACCCGGAATTATGGTGGCGAGACTGTTCGTCAAATAAATGCGATCAGCGCCGACTTTTTCCGATCACCACCTCCAGGGTTCTGCGAAGCGCCACTGCTGACAAAGCGGGGATGTTTGACTGTGGCGCAATCGGGTGATGAAGGGGAACTTGATGCCTTGTTGGCGATGTCGTCGCTTGGAGAAGAAGTTGTTCATGTTGACACAAAAGAGGCCTGTGAAATGGTGCCCTTTCTGCGTCCAGAGCGGGTAATGCGCGCGGTTTATGAGGCAAATGTGAGCGACATTGATGTAGCGACACTGCATTCTTCCTACCTAAAAGGCGCGAAGGCGCGTGGTGCTGTAGTGATGGTAAAACAGTGCGTCACAACAATGGGCCGAATGGGGGCGAATTGGCATGTCCAAACTGCGAAAAGCAGTTTTTCAGCCGCCAAGGTGATCAACGCAGCCGGTGCTTGGGCTGACCAGATTGGTACGCTGGCGGGGACGCAAACCATCGGTCTGGTTCCTAAAAAGCGTACTGCAATTATCATCAGCGCACCGGAAAACACCAACTGCGCGGTGCTGCCTGCGGTGGATTTCGCAGGGTCTGACGCGTATCTGAAACCTGATGCTGGCCTGCTGATGGCATCGCCCGGTGATGCAACCCCGACAAATCCGCATGACGTGTGGCCTGATGATATGGATATTGCAGTGCTCGCAGACTGGATCGAGCGGGAGACAACTATCAAAGTGACAAAGATTGAACACAGCTGGGCGGGTTTGCGCAGTTTTGTGGATGATGAGGCACCGGTTGTGGGTTTTGACGCACAAGTGCCCGACTTCTTTTGGCTTGCTGGGCAGGGCGGGTATGGGATTATGATGGCCCCGATATTGGCCCAGTTGACGGCGGATTTGTGCACTGGCAATCACGGGACACACGTTGACCAATTGGCGCAACTTTTGTCGCCAAGTAGAGTGCAATGATATGACTAAATCCCTGTACACCAAATCTTTACGTGATCGTCTGAGTGATGCGGTTGCATCTACATCCGCCTCAAAAGCGGACCGCGCGCTGGCCGTATATATGTTGGCGGAATTTACAAACTTGCCGTTTGAAAACGCTGGAAGTCTTGCTGCCAAAGTCAAAGTTAGCGAACCTACTGTGGGACGTTTTTGCCGCGCGATCGGATATGACGGGTTCAAAGATCTCAAGAAAAATTTGCGCAGTGATATGGGCGATCAACCTTGGTTGATCAAAGACCGCCTACGCGATCTTCAAGAACGTACAAAAGCAGGCAAGGACCAATTGACCCGTGGTCTGGAACTTGAAATGGGGGCCCTTGTCGCAGTATATGAAGCCGCTCAGACACCTGAATGGGGCCGCGTGGTCAATCGTTTGGCTACGGCCAGTAGTGTTTATATTGTAGGGTTTCAAACCGAGCGTGGAATCGCACAAGTGTTTACCCATCAGCTACAATATCTGCGCGATAAGGTGCAGTTGCTGGACCTTGCTAGCGGCAACTTCGCAGACCTGTTGGCCTCCGAAGATAAAAACACAGCCCTCGTGATCTTTGAGGCCCGGAGGTATTCACAAAACGCTTTGCTGCTGGCGGACGCTGCGAAAGCGGCGGGAATTCCCGTGACCCTGATTACCGATCCTTATTGCGACTGGGGTCACAAGGTTGCGGATGAAATATTCGTGGTTCCGACGTCGTTTAACCTGTTCTGGGAATCTACAGCGCAGATGGCCAGCCTTGCTAATCTTTTGGTAAATGGCGTGTTCCTGGAATTAGGGCCGCAGGTTGAGGTTCGTATGAATAAAGTTGCGCGCCTTTATGGCAAGTTTACAGGCCACGTCGATCAAATGGCGCCGCATAAGCCAAAGCCGTAAGGGATTACCGCCTTGAATTTCAAAGTTCTGAGCGCAGAGATCGCGCATGAGACCAATACCTTCAACATCCACCCGACGACATTGCAGTGCTTTCGAGATCGCTACTTTCTTAATGGTGACCAAGCGCTTGCAACACGGGGTAGCAACAACACCGAACTTGCTGGTTTGCTCGACGTAGGGCGTGAAAATGACTGGGCAATCACCCATGTGATCAGCGCCGCCGCAGGGCCGGGTGGTGTGGTGGCGCGCGACGCGTTCGAAGCGCTAGCCGCGCCTTTGATTGCGGCTGCAAACGGTACGTGGGACGGCATATTCCTGATGCTACACGGGGCAATGGTCACAGAGCTTTGCGAAGATGGCGAGGGGGAGATTTTGCGGCGGGTGCGCGACGTTGTTGGCGCAGACGTACCCATTGCCGTGACGCTGGACCCGCACGCAAATGTCACGGCCGCAATGTGCGATTTGGCGCAAATACTTGTTTCCTTCACGACTTATCCTCACGTTGATGTCCGTGCCACGGGGCGGCGTGCAGCTGAGCTTTTGCAGCGTACAATGACTGGCGATATCGCACCCCAATCCCTTCGGTTTCACAGACCTATGCTGGAGGAAGCCAACGGCGGGCGAACGGACATTGGCCCAATGATCGAGCGCCATGCGTTGGCCCGCGCATATGAAGCGCGCAAAGGGGTATATGCCATCAGTATCAACGGCGCGTTTCCATGTGCAGATATTGCCGAGGTTGGGCCTACGGTGCTGGTGACATGCGATGGGGATACTCCCGCACACCGGCACATAGGCGAAACATTGGCCGACGACATCTGGGCGCGACGGTTTGAGGTTTTGAATACCTATGTGACCAGCGCCGAGGCGGCACAGACTGCAAAGATGTGGAACAGCAGCGCGGGACCGCTGATCATTGCGGACTATGCCGACAACCCCGGTGCCGGAGCATACGGTGACGCAACAGGCCTTTTGTCAGCGCTGTTGGAAGCGGGCGTGAGTAATGCATGCTTTGGTCCGTTGATCGACCCTGTGGCAGCTGCATATTTAAATTCTCGACCCGAGGGCGCCAAAGTGACGCTAGAGATTGGTGGGACAACTGCACCTGAATTTGGCGGTGGTCCGATTAGCGTGACGGGCATGTTAAAATGGAAGGGCGATGGCCTTGTGGTGGGCAGCGGCCCTATTCTGGGCGGATTGGAACGCAACTTTGGCCTGACTGCGGTGCTTGAGGTGGCGGGCATCGACATACTCGTTGTCAGCATTGCGCATCAGATGCTTGACTTGAAACAGTTCGAAACCTTTGGAATTGATCCGGCCCGAAAGGCAGTTGTGGCGTTGAAATCGATGCAGCACTTTCGCGCAGCGTTCGCGCCCATCGCCGAGCGCATCATCGTATGCGACAGTGGTGCGCTTTGTACATTGGACTACGCGTCAATGGGCTATGAAAAGGTACCGCGCCCGATGTTCCCACTGGATTGATAGGCGCGTTAACTCCGCGAGTGCCGCTGCTTTTGGCGGGGTCCATCTTTGGTAATTGAGACCAGTGACAGGGTGTGATCCATGTTCTTCATTCGGTGGCGTAACATCATCCGGCTAAGCCTGTGCAACTCGCTTTGATACTCTGATTTTTCAGCGACATTTTCCTGCTCGCCGCGCGCCTCATGATCATACAGGATAGGGGGCAGCTCGGCTGCAAATTCCACAAGTGTAAAACGTTGCTCGCGCAAGATCGACAGTGAGGAATCGCTAGGGCCTGTCCCAAGGGCGCGTTCCCAAAGGGTAGGCTCGGATGGCTCAGAAAAATCAAGTTCCGAGAACGAATAGGTCCGCCAATCCTTTGGCGCGTCACCTTGTAAAAGCGGCAGTAGTGATCTGCCGTCCATCGAATTAGGAATGTCGCGGCCAACCCAGTCGAGGATAGTGGGCGTGATATCAATCGTTTCAACAGGGTGCGTGACAATATTACCAGCGCGGTCAGCATTGTCAGGTTGGCGGATAATGAGTGGCGTTTGATATGCGGCATCATGGACGGTGAACTTGCTCCAGCTGTGGCGGTCCCCAAGCATTTCGCCGTGGTCTGAAGTAACGATAAGCAATGTATTGTCGTATTGACCGCTGTCTTTCAGAAACTTGATCACCCGTCCGATGTGCGCATCCACTTCGGTAATCAGCCCCATATATACCGCGCGCTGGATTTGGATATTGTCATCCGTTGCTTCCAGATCGGGAAAGCCCGCCACATTTCCAGCAGGCGTTTTGTGCGCAAGCGTTGGTCCAAAGAACGGATGCACTGCGGCCTCGGCATCGGGATGGTCAAACCGCGTGGGCAGAGGAATTGCTGTGGGGTCATACATATCGTTGTAGGGCGCGGGGGCGACCAATGGCGGATGTGGGCGGATATAGGTGAGATGCGCAAACCAGTTGTTGCCTTTGTGTGCAGGCATCGTGGCCAGAAAACGGTCGGTTAAGAACGCAGTATCGCTGTCCTCTGCGCTGTACAGTGCCGGATCATTGACCTTGGGTGCATCGCCAGTGGGTGACACGGGGGTATACAGATCCGCGAAGGTCTCGAACGTGTACCCTTGGTTAATCAGATACGAGCGCCAAGGATAAGACATCTCGAATTGCATCTCGACGACTTCCTGAAAACCCTTCATCGGGGATTCATAATTGTACAAAGCCGGGTCATTGGCATCAAAAATGCGCGGGTCTTGGGATGTGTCGGTGTACCCGAACAGCATTGGCGTATAGCCTGCTTTGCGCATTTCCGTCGCGATATTGGGAACGTCGTGGCGCAAGGGGGTGCCGTTGCGAACCGACCGGTGGTTCATGGCGTATTGCCCGGTCAGCAACGATGCCCGTGAAGGACCGCAGGGATTTACCACCGAAAAGTGCTGA
This sequence comes from Sulfitobacter sp., assembly GCF_036960155.1. Taxonomy (GTDB): domain Bacteria; phylum Pseudomonadota; class Alphaproteobacteria; order Rhodobacterales; family Rhodobacteraceae; genus Sulfitobacter. Next base: position 83,380 of record NZ_JBALWB010000017.1, read on the forward strand.
TGGAACGTCACCGCATCATCCATCAACGCACGCAAGTTCGGCAGTTCCATATGGTCAGCAAGATCACCAAAAACACAGTCAGCCCGAAGCTGATCGATGACGATAAACAGAACGTTCTTGGCGCTGCTCATGTTGCGAATCCTTTTTGATGCCGCTTGTTTTAATAGCACCCAAACGAGCCCGGCTGTGAAGACATATTCCGATCATGGCGTGCATTTTTGACTGCTTATGTGCGAACTTCCACAAATACAGCTGTCAGGTCGGTCATATTTGTGGGAGTTTGTGGAGAATCTAAGAGGATCACAGCACCAAACATGAAAAAGCCAGTTAAACACTCACATCGAGAGATGGAATTGCTGGAAGCCTTGCACCGTTTGGGTGGCTCTGCACGCAGTGCTGAATTGGCAAAGACGCTTGATGTGTCTGAGGAAACGGTGCGTCGCACCATTAAAGGGCTTTCAAAGTCAGGCGTGGTGGAGCGTATGTATGGGGGTGCGTATCTGGTAGGGCCGCGCACTGCCCCTAGTTTTTTCAACCGGATCACCAAGAATGCAGCGGAAAAGCGGGCCATTGCCACAGGTGTTGTCGAACGGGTGCATGACGGCATGTCGTTGTTTCTTGATGTAGGATCAACCACCGCGTTCGTGGCGGAAAAACTGCGCGATCGTTTCAATCTGACGGTTGCTACAAATTCCATCGGCGTGGCGCAGGTGCTATCCGGGCACAACGCGAACCGTGTGCATTTGCTGGGTGGCGAAATGCAAACCGATGAACGCGGCACCTTTGGCTTTGTGACAGAGCAGCAGTGCCGGCGTTTTTCATTTGATATGGCCATCTTTAGCACGGATGTCTTGTCCATCCGCAGTGGGTTTTTGTACCTTAATGCGGCCGAGGCCAATCTTGCCGCTGTTGTCGCGGACTGCTCTGAAAGGGTGTTGGTGGCGTTGGACCATCATAAGTTTGAACAGACCGCACCTCATCTTGGATTTGATGCAAGCAACGTCGACGATCTTGTGACGGATCAGCTTCCCAAGTCGGATCTGTCAAAGGAAATCCAAGGCTGGGGCATCAACGTGCATCTGGCGAATGGAGACGATATTGCCCAATCCTAAATTTGCTGGTCAGGAAGCTGTAGTTTCGCCACCTCAGTTCAGTGTTTAACCCATGATGATTGTAACCTTCTTGATCTGCATTGCTGGCGCCACGATGCTGTTATTATTCGCCGTGCGCATGGTGCGTTCAGGGATTGAGCGTAGTTATGGCACATCTTTCCAGCGGGTTTTGACGGGTCAACGCAGTCATACGCAGGCAAGCTTGGTTGGGGTGGCCTTGGCGATTGTGTTACAAAGTTCGGCTGCTGTCGCGCTGCTTGCCATGGGTTCGCGGCCAGTACGCAAGGTGCGGGTTATAGTGGACAGATGTTGATCAACGCCCACATCGCGTTTAACGCATCTTTGTTGGTGCTTGCCTTGCCCTTCTGCGGGTTGCTGCGTGGGTCTTTTGAGGCGCTTTTGCCTGATCAGACAGATAAGGTTGACGTATCGGTCCTGACGCGTCTTGAAACAACCCTTGTTCCCGCGAGCTTTGGCACACCGACACAAGCGCTGGCCTCTCTCAAGCGCGAATTGCTCCGCATGACCGAACTGGTCAAGGCCATGTTGCACCCTGTGATGGATTTTTACAGTACAGGTGCGAAGGAACAGATCCGGACTGTTCAGGATTTGAACATAAAGGTGAATGGATGTTTGACGCAGATACGTGTCATTGTGGCTGGTTTGCCCACCAAAGTCATGACTAGACAGTCGGGCAGTGCCGCGCGTGATATGCTGGAATACGCCGTAAGACTTGAGGACGCAGGCGATGTTAGAACCGAGCGTTTGACGGTATTGGCAGCAAGACTGCATGAGGCTCAGGGCAGTTTTTCCAAAGAAAGATGGCAGGAACTGCAAGCGATGCACGAGGCTATTTTAGCCAATATGAAGCTGGCGTCGAATGTTCTGATATCTGACGACGTAGAGAGTGCGCAGCTTTTGAATATTGAAAAGACCGAAATGAAGCGGGCAGAACAGGCCTGCCTTCTGCCTTAACCCCTAAGGACCATCATGTCCCTTTTTATCGTAGCGATCATTCTATTTGCAGCCCTGTTGCATGCCGTCTGGAACACGATTGTCAAAACGGCAGTCGACCGAACCACGACCTTAGGACTTGTTGCTTTGGGTCATGTGTTGCCCGGAGCGGTGATGGTCGTCTTGTTGCCCTTGCCGTCTTCCCAGAGCTTTATCTACATTGGGCTCTCGACAATCGTTCACTTTGGTTACTTCTATTTTCTCGGCCGCGCGTATCAGCATGGCGACCTTAGCGTGGTCTACCCCATCGCCCGAGGAATTGTACCGGCACTAGTGTCCCTCTGGGCATGGGTGCTTTTGGGTGAAGTGTTGCCACCTTTGGTTTGGGCAGGGACCGCATTGATCATCTGCGGTATTCTATTGAGTAACTGGAAGGCCTTGAGAACGGGGATCGGGGCGACAGCCTTGGGTCTATCTTTGGCGACAGGTTTTTGCATCTCTGTCTATTCTTTGATCGATGGTATTGGTGTTCGACTGTCGGGTGATACACTGAGCTATTGGGCATGGGGCGCATTCTTTCATCTGTTCCTGGCAGGTTTTGTAGGTATGCGCCGAAAGCGAGTTCTGGCCCAGCTGCCATTGCGAATTTGGGCTGTCGGCATTGCTGGAGGAATGGTCTCGATGACTGCTTATGGCCTCATTCTATATGCAAAGAACTTTGCCCCGTTGGGGGCCGTATCAGCATTGCGTGAAACATCCGTGATCTTTGCAACCCTGATCGGTTTTGTCCTGCTCAAAGAGGGGAATTGGCAAAGACGGTTGGGCGCGGCTGTGGTGATGGCGATTGGCATCGCGTTAATTGGGTTTAACGCATAGCCTAGCTGGAACTGTATGTTTTGGTGAATTTCCCAGTTCTCAATCGATTCAACGCTGCATGGGTCTTTTTACATTTAACATAATATAGATTCTCAGAGTATCAACAATGTTGATACATGCTCTCGTTCAGCTCATGTCTTGGGTTCAAGTTGAGGATGAGACATGCGCGTGATTGTGAAAAAATGGGGTAACAGTGCCTCCGTTCGGATACCTGCAGCCGTTATGCAGGCAGCGAAGCTATCGCTCGACACACCCGTTGATGTACGTGAAGAAAATGGGCGCATCATTATCGAACCGGATCAATCGCCAGAAGTCTTGTTGGACGATTTGTTGGAATCTATTACCAGCGAAAACTGTCACGAAGCGATAGAAACGGGCGGACAATTGGGCCAAGAAGCTCTCTGATATGGCCTACATCCCAGAAGCCGGTGACATTGTATGGCTCCAATTCACTCCGCAAATCGGACATCGTCCAGCACTCGTTTTGAGTCCGGCAAAATACAACAAGATTGGCTTGATGCTTTGCTGTCCTATGACGACTAAGTTGAAGGGATATCCATTCGAAGTGGTCATCGATGGAACGCAGACCAGCGCAGCACTTGCAGATCAGGTGAAAAGCCT
>NZ_JBALWB010000030.1:0-6383 GCF_036960155.1 Sulfitobacter sp.
TTGAGACAGTAGATCACGCTTCAATCAAGGAATAGGTTTTCAATAATATCAGCTCAATGTGTGAATCCGTATTTTGTGCTACGTGCGCTCGCTACGGTGGAAATGCCGCGTGAGCGACAAAATACGTGCCGCCGCGCAGCGGGAGAACCGGCCATTTACGCAGACCGCAGCGAGGACCGTCTGTCGAATTCACAGTTCGCGGACAAATCTACCGTCCGATGTAGGAATGGGAAGGTCTGTTTAAGGTGTGTTGTAGACCTCTATCACTCCAATAATACCTAAATTAATTCATCTACAGTTCAATTCATTTAACACGCTGCATTCTAGGTCGGATTTGCGGAGGGAGTATCAAATCACTAGGTAACACCTTTGTCCCCGATCATCGCACTGCTTAGACCTGAACCAATGACTGAAATTCTTTAAATGATACTTCGAAGTTTTCAAAAAGGCTCAATATGATCTGCCGAAAGAGCATAGGCGATGTCAGCTAATTGCGTAGATGTTGACGCTGTGCCGAACATGCCGATGACGTTGACTGCTTCAAACAAGCCTGAGTTTTCATAAGGCTTGTTTGTCGTTACAAAGACCAACTGGTTGGCGGGGGGCGGTGGAACATGCACACAGGCGCCCACGAAAGGCACCAGAATGAATGCAGTCACACCCGTACCGGAATAGTCAATCGGAACGATATATCCTGGCAATCGTACTGTTTCGCCGTTCCAATCTGTCCGAACCCCGTGAGACGCTGGCTGCCGGGTCGATAGGCTGGGGCTATCATGCTGGATCAGGCCTTGGATAAACGGCGGAATGGCTGGCTGGCCCTCGGGAATCAGGTCGGTCCAGTTCAAATCGATATAATCACTGGCAAAGACGCTTGACGGGGCGACAGTAAAGGCGCTGAAAGCGGCCATAAGCGCTCGGCGATCGATATTCCGTGTTACCATTCGTAGACCTCGATCAATTCTGCATCTAGCGCATATCCGATATCGGCCACGGACGTTGATTGCAGTTCATGCCGCATCTTTCCTGTGACCCACACCGGATCCCAGAGTTTGTCGCTGGGCCAGGGTTTCTTGCTGTCTACAAAGACAAGCTGGTTAGCGGGCGGCGGTGGTGTGTGGATGCAGGCCCCAACGTAAGGAACCATGATAAAGCTGGTCACTCCCGCCGTGGACATATCAATGGGCAGCACATAGCCCGGCATTTTGATGTACGCGCCATGCAGCTCCATGTTCAGCTTGGTTGCGTTCTCATCAAATTCGGGCAGCCAGGTATCCTTGAGCGCGTCGATTTCGCCCTCACCGATAATCTCACCATATGGAACACCGGGGGGAATAAGATCCTCCCACGCGAGCACGCGAGGCGTCTCGGCCCAGACGGTCCGCGGGGTTGCAGTAAATGCCGCCGCAGCAGCCATCAAAGTTCGACGTGATAGTGTCATCGTATCAAATCCCTTTGCTAAATCCTGACCATCATACCATCGGCGAGCGACATGCGGTAGGCTCGCAAGGCGGGTACCAAGCTCACAATTGCGCCGGCAGCTACAACACCCAACAGAACCCAAAGTTCGCGCAGTGAGGGCGGCTCGATCGGCAACCAAAGGCCAAAGGAGGCGTCGAGCACAGGTTGCCCGACCATTAACCCTAGATAGAGCAAGCCAAGCCCTATTACCGCGCCAATCGCGGCCATCACAGCAGCTTCTATCACCAACAGGCCAAGGATCACACGCGGTCGTGCACCCATCGCGCGAAAAATCGCCATTTCGCGGCGACGTTCGTTCAGGCTGGAAAAGATCGTAGCCATCATGCCGATGAGTGCGGTGACCACTACCATGCCCGAGACGGCAATCAGTGCAGTCTCCGCGATCCCCACAATTTGCCACAGCTCTTGCAAAGCAACACCCGGCAAGATCGCCAACAGCGGCTCTTGTGGGTATTCATTAATGCTGCGTTGCAGGGCAAACACCTGCAGGCGGCTTTTGACACCAATTAAGGCCGCTGTAACTGCTTTCGGCTCCAACTCCATCTGCCGGATTGCATCGGCAGGGGTTGATTGGCCCGGTATCGCGGCCCCGCTTTGCCAATCCACATGAATGGCTTCTATGGCTTCCAAGCTAACGATGACGGTACGATCCACTGGCGTGCCAGTCTTTTCCAAGATACCTGATACGCGAAACGGTTGGTTGCCATGTTCGACAAAGGACGCAAGCCCATGGGCCACCACGATAGGATCATCGATGCTGTAGCCCAATGTCGCCGCCACATCAGCGCCGATGACAGTGTCGAAAACATCATCCATCACCGTCCCGTCCGCAACAGCAAGTGATTGTCCTGCACGGTATTTGTAGCGCTCGAAAAATGCCGCTGTAGTGCCCATAACGCGAAACTGTCGGTGACTGTCGCCCAATGAGATCGGCACGATCCAGTCGACTTCGGGACGCGCAGAAATATCTTGATAGCTTTCCCATGTCAGGTTGTTCGTGGCGTTCCCTATGCGGAAGACCGAATAGAGCAACAACTGAACCGAACCAGACCGCGCGCCGACAATCAGGTCCGTGCCAGAGATCGTATCGGCAAAGCTGGCCTTGGCGCCAGTGCGGACCTTCTCGACCCCCAAAAACAGGGCAACCGACAGGGCAATGGCAAGGATAGTCATCCCAACAGTTAAGGCGCGGGCCATCAAGGACCCAAGGGCCAGACGCAAAATCACAGTTGGCCTCGTGCTGTTTGTGTAACGTCTGCCATCTGAACGACGCGGTCGAAATGCGGTGCAAGGCGTGCGTCATGACTGACCATCAACAAGGTACTGCCCGATGCGCGTGCCTGCGCAAACAACAGGTTCAGGAAGGTCGCTTGGGTCGCCGCGTCCAAAGCTGACGTGGGCTCATCCGCGACGATCAGTGGCGGCGCACCAATCAGGGCACGCGCGGCTGCGACGCGTTGTTGCTGGCCTACACTGAGCGTTCCAGCCTGCGCTGAGATCGCGTCTTCGGGGAGACCCAAATCCAGACAAAGCGTCCGCGCAGTATCACGAGGGGACAGCACACGCGCACTGCGCAGAGGTGCAAAACGCAGCGGTAGCAGAATATTGTCTAGGACACTGGCGTAAGGTAGCAAATTGAACTGCTGAAAGATCAACCCGATGTGTTCCGCGCGAAACCTGTCCCGTTTGCCCGCAGTGAGAGACGCGATATCGGTGTCCGCGACCATGACCACGCCGTCATCCGCAGTGATCGTGCCACAGATCAAGGAAAGCAGCGTCGATTTGCCAGAACCACTTTCTCCCAGCAGAAGAACACTCTCGGACTGCGCGAGCCCGAAATCAGGGATATCGAGCCCAAAGGATGCCCGCCCCGGCCAACGGTACCGGACACCCGTCAGGGATAATATGGAAGTGTCTGACTTCATCCTACGATCGTGTCTTAGAACAAGTCGCGCAGATCAAGCGAGGGCGCGTCTCGCTCAACCTCGAAGGCGGTTGCACCGCTGTCCGAGATCACTTGCACTTCCAATTCCAGAGCGTTCGGGAAGGCGTCGAAGTAGCCAAATGTGATCAGCTTTGCCTGCGCGGGGTTGGCACAGTCCAGCAAATACTCCGCGTGAAATTCGGTGTGTCCAGCCTCGTCCGCATGCTCCTCATGACCGTGCTCTTCGTCGTGCGCGGCGTGGTCTTCGTCTGTATGACCCTCATCGGCATGTTCCTCATGGTCATGGCCTTCTTCTTTGTGCGCGGCATGGGCGTCGTCGTCATGCTCCTCTTCACTTTTCAACGAAGCACTCGCCTCTACTACGCTACATTCGGCGGCCACAGGTAGGGAAAATAGATCAAGCGGCCGTGCAAGGGTTGCCACCGCAGCATCCACTTTTGCGCGGTCTTCGCTGCTCTCAGCAGCATATTCAAAGCCTACGATATCAGCACCCGGGGCGTGCAGCTCCATGGCAATCTTGCCGCCATCAAAAGCGATGTCCAACTGGCCTACACCATGTTCATGGGCATCCAACTGGCGGGTCTCTTCGGCTGCAACGGCACTGGCTGAAAGGACGAGGAGAACGGCGGAAACAGGTTTGATCATGGATTTATCCTTTGTGAAGGTCAGTGGCGATTCAGGCCGCACAGCTCTGGCAGCGACCGTGAATTTCAACGATATGGCGGGTAGCCTGAAACGACGATTTTTCCGAAAGCGCCTTGAGTTGCGGCAGGATCGGCGTGCCATCATGCTCTTCAACGATACCGCACTCCTCACAAACGGCGAGGACGGGAACTGATGCGTGGTGGTCACAGCGGCATGGTACAAAGGCTTTCATTGATTCCAGCTTGTGCGCGCGACCCTGCTCCGTAAGGGCGGTCAAGGTTCGGTAAATCGTTGGCGCCGCGAGTGCGGGCTCATCAAGTTTCATTTGGTCCAGAATGGCATAAGCTGTCATCGGTTTGCTGTGCAGTTCCAGCACCTTCAAAACATCTAATTGCCGCGTCGCCGCTTGCTTGCGCATCAATAGCCTTTCTTCAAAAACGAGTCTCTTGTTACTTTATAAAGTAATTACGACCACTACAACTTCGAAACGATTGATTGTTACGTGATCACATAGATTACAGGTGCTTTGCGTAAATTTCAGACACCTGCCCCTGACATCAGGCTTCAGAACCTCTTATTAGGTCCCTCGGACCTCAGAGATCGAGGTCACAGCCAGCTTTTCGACCAAGCTCTGTTCTATCTCTTCTAAAACCCACGAGACCCATTTGTGCAGTGCATGCTCCACCGAACCTGCGGTCGCATCCCTACCCTGTTCACATGCCACCAGCCTTTCATTAAGTGCGAGATTAACGTCGGCAAGCGTGATCCCTTGAGGGGCGCGCGCCAACCGCCAACCGCCTGCGTGTCATTTTTCGGATGTCAGCAAGCCCGCTTTGCGCAGCCGTCCCAGCACCTTACGAACCACTAATGGGTTTGTACCTGCACGCTCTGCGATGTCCGCAGAAGTGCGCATCTGATCCCGACTACCAACAGCGGCCATTCGGATAATGCGCAGTTAACGGCAGATATGAGCCCAAACTACCGAATGCTGCTAAGTGTATGTGTGTCCGTTTTACGGAATATTGATCGAATCCGATCTTAGTTCAATCTGGACCCAAGCTGTCTGACAGAGCCTCTGCCAGAAAATCAAAGACAATTCTCACCCGCGCGCTGGTTCTGAGTTCAGCGTGTGAGGTAAGCCATATTGGCAGCGTGAGGTTGGGCATTTCCGGCAGCACTCGCTGCACCTTCGGGTTTGCCTCACCCAGCCGGATATGACCGAGGCCAATACCGCACCCACCAACGACCATGTGCCATGCCACTGTTGGGTCGTCACATTTGAACCGGAAAAAGTCAGGTCCGATTGGCAGCCCCATCGCCCGCAGTTCTGCGCCGGTTCTGTCATCAGCATCTTCGCCGATGATGTCGTGGTCTTGCAGATCTTCGATGGTACGAGGTGTGCCGCGTCTTGCGAGGTAGTCCGTTGTCGCAAATGCCGCCAGTTGCAACTCCCCGATCTTCTTGGCGATCAGGTTTGCTTGGGTGGGGCGGAACATGCGCACGGCAATGTCGGCCTCGCGCATCAACAGGTTTGAGGACGCATCAGTGGCGACCACTTCGACCGTGATATCGGGTTGGGCGTTCCCGAGATTTGCCAAGATGTCAGGCAGCATGAAGTTTGCCACCGCGCGACTTGCCGTGATCCGCACAGTGCCTGCGATTTGGTTGTCTTGACCACTGGCGGCGACGGCAAAACGGGCGGCGGCTTTGCTTACGTCTTCGGCGTGCTCAAACAGGCGGACACCCGTTTGTGTGAGTGCTAAACCGTCGCCACGCCGATCAAACAGGGTCACCCCGAGATCAGCCTCAAGTGCCGTGATGTGGCGGCTGAGGGTCGGCAAACTGCCCCCCTCTGCGCGCACTGCAGCAGCGATGGAGCCATGTTTTGCAACGGCGCAGAACGACTGGATATAGGCCAGTTTGGGAGTGCGAAGGGATCTAGGCATATTTCATTTTTGAAATCACGGCTTTCACTATCTTACATATCGTTCCGTTTTTGTAAGCCGTAAACACTGAATAACGCAACGCAAATGGAATGATACAATGACCAGGCACCACATACTTATGCTGATCGGGGTTCTGGCAATTGCCCAGACAATGTTGGTCCTTGTCCCGCAAATGATCCTTGGTGGCGCGATTGATTGGCCCAACAGCCTGAACTTTCCGCCGAACGAGGTCCTGCCGCTTATCCTGTCAGAAATTGACCAAGTCCGCCTCGGCTATGGCGTCTACCTGATTTACTCACTCGCCTGGGCACCGATTGGTGCCGCAGTTGCTTGGGTTGCGCTTGGGTCCAACACACGCACCGGAA
>NZ_JBALWB010000018.1:0-72366 GCF_036960155.1 Sulfitobacter sp.
AAGGCCACCACTGACATCATCTTTGCCAGACCCGCCATTGATGGTGTCGTTGCCGTTACCGCCCTCAATCGTGTCGATGCCAGACCCGCCATTGATGATATCGTTGCCGTTACCGCCATTGAGATTATTTGCGTCAAATGATCCGGTGATTGTGTCATCGCCACCTGATGCAATCAGGTTTTCAAAGTTCACCATGGTTTCGGATGGGAACCCTGCAAATGTAGCGAGGCCTGTGCCAAGGTTATAATTACCTGCCCCTCCATAGTATGAATAATCTGCAGTATCGATGCCATCGCCACCGTCCAGACTATCCGCGCCGCTGCCGCCCGAGATCGTGTCGTTACCGCCGCCCCCGAGTATGGTGTCGGCGCCATTCCCCCCTTCAAAGTCGTCACCACCATTGGCACCGACGATCGAGTCATCGCCGTCACCGCCGTCGATAGTATCACCAACACCCGAAGTTGGCGTTGAATCGTCACCATACAGCGTGTCGTTGCCAGCATCACCATTGATGACCTGGGCGCTGAACCCACCCGAAATCACATCATCGCCGTCACCGCCGTTCAAGGTCGTGTTGAAACCGCCTTCGCCATTAATCGTGTCGTTGCCAACGCCGCCATTGACCGTGCTAAGGCCACCGCCAGCATCAATTGAATCGTTACCAGAACCGCCATTAAGCAAGTTAATGCCCGAGCCGCCATCAATTGAATCATTGCCAGAACCGCCATCAATTGTGTCGTTGCCAGCACCTCCTTCCAATGTGTCGTTGTCACCATTACCAAAGATATTATCCGCTCCCGCACCGCCGATGATCCGGTCTGCTGTACCGGAATCTCCAAAGACGGTGCCGCCTGTGGTTTTTGCCCAGATAATATCACCATCCACAAAGTTTTCTTGTGGGTTGTCATAGGTGATTGTGTTGATACTGCCATCACGGGGGTCCCAGATAGAGCTGAAGACGTTGTCGCCACTTTCCCATGCAAAGATAACACGCCCGTCGCCTGTTACCCCAATATCAGGCGATACGCCCGCTGAGGTATCGACGGTAAAGACAGAGCCATCAGGGGACCCGTCAAAGTTAAACTTCCGCGCCACGATGTTGTTGCCCGCGCTGTCATCATCCCAGACAATAAGGTATTCATTGTTGGGCAAAGCGACGATTGCGGATTCATTGGCATCCACATTGTTGACGGCTACTTTCCCCTGAACGACGCCCAGATTAGAGTTGAACACAGCATGGTTCACATCGCCCGATGAGCCGCCTCCGATATCGTCGGTCCATGTGACCACGATATTGCCACCCGACAGGGTAGCAACCTGCGGATCACTGGGGGAGCCGTTGGTGTCCACTGTTGCCGTGTGCAAAAGTGTGCCGGCAGTGTTGTAAACATCCACCTTAACCGTGCCTTCATCGACATAAGCCGAGATCATTTCACCGTTGGTGTTAATTGCTACATCGTTTTGCGTTTGATCATCGCCGCTGAAAATAAGGGCGTCTTGGGCTGCTTCAAACACTGCGGTGGTGATCGTACCAGTAGAGTTCAGCCGGACAGCCAGTACATCCTCGTCAGCGGGATCAATAATATTACTAGGATTAAACGAGGTAAATGTCACATAGGACGAGTTATCGATGTTGTTCACGGCAATCTGCGGATTGTCGTAATCACCGGAACCCGTTTCCGAGACGATCTCGCGCGAGTTTAGTTGATTACCAGCAGCGTTCTTGCGCTCCCACATAACGGAGGAATCTGACCCGTCATTATCAACATATACCAGCATAAAGCCGCCATCATTTGTTGCGGCTATGTCAAAATCGCTCTCTTCGTCAGCGTTACGAACAGTGTTAATGCGGTAGCTGTCGCGCACCAGATTGCCTGCACCGTCATATATCTTGCCGATGATATCCAAACCCGCCGTCGTCCCAGCGCCGGTGGTGCCACTTTCAGTCCATGCGACCAAAATGTTGCCGTTGCTGAGGCCGATTGTTTGGGCATCACTGACGCCAACTGTGTCTGCTATGCCTGTGTTTACTTGAAATTCACCGAGCCATGTTGCTGGAGTAGCCATAATAATATTCCTTAATAAATGTACTTTTAAGACGTTGATGTCTGTTATCGGCCCCAAAAAGGCCGTGCTGTAAAAATGAATGGTTTGGTATCCAAAGCAGGCAGCTGCTTGCGTGATGGATTACTGTGTCAAAACGTTTGATACAGTCCGCTGTCGTCCCCCCGTAGTGATGCGCCCAGTGTTCATAATTTGATGGGCGTCTGTGTAGGATATGACCCGAGTTGTTTTTTATTTCGGGTAACAAACCAGTCGCAAATCAGCCGGTGCAGACCAGCCTTAGGCGTTGGTTAAGCTTTATTCTCAATAACGGCATCAGACTGGATGCGTTTAATGTCTTTCATGGGATGTCTCCCTTTTAAAATAATGTGCAGCACTTTGGCGCTGTCGTTTAAAAATTGGATCGGTTCAAATGGTCAAAAGTATAAACAGAGGCCCTGTAAAAGTAGGCGTGTATCGTGGCATCAAAACACCTGAAAATTGGTGTTATGCTGGGCACATTGTAGCCATATTTTCAATAAATCAACTCTTTTTTAACCTTATGGTAAGGTTTTCCATACCCTCAAAAAGCCGATGGGTCAGGCATTGATCTGACTGTTATTGCAAGCCGCGCAGCTTTGGTCTGCAGGCCCACTCACCACAAGCCTTTGAAACAGACCCCATTTCAAGTACTTACTTCAAATCTAAAATCCTATGCTAATCAGCAGTTTAATTTACACAAAACGGTTTCTGCAACATCTTTAAGAGCAAGCGAAAAACCGCCTTGACCAACATACTCATGTCTAAGTCTACTGCTACTTAATTTGCTAAATAATTTCGGCGTTTGCTGGCGTGCATTTCGATCATGCAGTCAGCGAAAAATCGCGCAGGACGTCACCTAACTATCGGATACTCAACTTATGCCTACCTACACCCCCACAGACTCCCTCTACACATTCCAATGGCACTACAATTACCTGTCCCTAAGTCTGGGATATGGCACGCTTGGGATCGAAACGATCTGGGATGAGTATAGCGGCGCTGGTGTCCATGTTGGGGTAACAGACAGCTCGGTTGATCGGGAGCATTCTGAGTGGGAAGACAGGTTTGACGCCGATACAAACATCACGATCGAAACCCCTGACGGAGCGATTATTCAGGTCACCAACAACGAGCGCACAGAAAACCACGCAAACTCTGTTGCCGGGATTATTGCCGCTGCTGATAATGGCGAAGGCACGGTGGGGATCGCACATGGTGCCACGCTGTCTTCGGTAGATGTGTTTTTTGACTATGACGGGGATGGCTCCACTGCATTTGCCGATGATGTGGCTGATCGCGATGCACCGCTGATGTCGCAAATCATGCAGGGGTTTGGGCAGTTCGATGTGATCAGTTCCAGCTGGCACACGGATTCCACCTATAACCAGACGCTGGCCAATTCCGCTGAAATTACCGCGCAGCTGGCCGCAATCCAAGATCTGACAACCACAGGGCGTGATGGTCTTGGTACGGTTATGGTGATGGCTGCAGGCAATGGCTATGACGATCTGTATTACAACCACAACGGCACGGCGCAGCGCATTTCCATTCTGCGTGATGAAAATGACGACTATGTCATCGACTACGTCTCGTCAGGGTTCCTGAATGCGGGTGATGATCCTGCCGTCACCCCCCCTAGCGTAGATATCGATGATATTCTGGCCGCCACCACCACCGCCGCAGAGGCCAATGCAGGCACCGATATGCGCACGGCTTCGCGGATGACCGTTGTGGTAGGGGCCTATAGCGAAGAGATTACATTGCTGGACGGCGTTACCACGCTGGAAAGTCAGGTCACACCTTATGTGTCGCGCGGCGCTTCGTTGCTGGTGTCCTCCCTATCGCGGGTAAACCAGCCTCTGGGCCAATTCCTGTCCTCGACGGATGTGTATTTCGACCTTGATGATACCTCCCTGTTTGCGGCGCACATCCGCGACTATGGCACAGGTATTCTGTCCACTGATGTGGTTGGATCGGGTGGTTACGGCTGGGAGGATACTGACGGTAGCCAGAACGATCTGGTCAACGACGGGTATACTGATTACTTCGGCGGCACCTCGGCGGCCACTCCACAGATTTCGGGCATTGTTTCGCTGATGCTGGAAGCCAACGAAATGCTGGGCTGGCGGGATGTGCAAAACGTATTGGCCCATTCCTCGCACCACGTGGGCACTGATATTGGCGGCACTCCGCAGGCCAACTCAACCGAGAAATTCAGCTGGTATACCAATGGGGCCACGGGCTGGAACGGCGGCGGGCTGCACTTCTCCGAAGACTACGGATACGGCGCGGCAGATGTATATGTCGCGGTGCGCATGGCAGAGGTCTGGACCCTGTTCAACGATGCACAGGTCAGTGCCAATGAACAGACCGATACGGTTCTGGACAACAGCAACTCCACCATCGCCGCAGGCACGGTCGCCGCACCGCAGTCTTCCTTCCGCGGAATATCGCTGGCGGGTGTCGACATCGAGCTTGAGTATGTCACCGTCACAATCACACTGCAGCACGCCCACTTCCAAGAGCTTGATATCTATCTGATCTCACCCTCGGGCACGCGGGTTGCATTGCACGACATCTCCTCTTCGAATTTCGCCTATGAGGAAGTGTCTGACATCGGCCTGCAATGGGAGTTTGCGGTCAACGCCCTGCGCGGCGAAGACCCCAATGGCACATGGCTGATCGAAGTCGTCAACAACGGCGTGGATGTAGGCGTTGTTCAGCAGGTCGAGCTGGATGTTTACGGCTCTGAGGCTGATGATGACGAGGTCTATCACTTCACCAACGAAGTGTTTGACACACAATACGCTGACCGCCTGGACCTTGCGATCACGGACAGCACCCTCGGGGATAACGACTGGGTGAATGCAGCGGCGATGACGGGTGATCTGGCACTTGACCTGAATGCAGGTGGATTGTTGCAGCGCACCGTTGGCACGGGTGCGGCACAAACGTTTGGCACCATCGGCACGGGCGATACAAACAGAATAGAAGGCGCGGTTTCGGGCGATGGCAACGACACGCTGACAGGCAACAGTTTGGACAACCAGCTGTTCGGGATGCGCGGCGATGACCAACTGAACGGCGGCACAGGCGATGACACGCTAGAGGGCGGCGCAGGTGCAGACACAATCACAGGCGGCACAGGCGTTGATACCGCGTCTTACACGATGTCGAATGCAGGCGTTGCTGTTAACTTGCGCACGCTTGCAACATCAGGCGGCCATGCCGCGGGCGATGTTTTGTCTGGCATCGAAGGGGTCACGGGATCAGATTTCAACGACACCCTGCTGGGATCGGTGAGCGGCAACCGCATCGAGGGCGGCGCGGGCGATGATCTGATTTATGGCTGGGGTGGTTCAGATACAATTCTGGGCGGCGACGGCAATGACAGCATCGCAATTTACGGCGCAACAAACTCCATTGATGGTGGCGCGGGTGTGGATGCCATTGATATGCGCACCAGCACTTCTGCATCCGCTGCGGACCTGTCTGAGGCCCGCATCCAGAACGTCGAAAAAATCCTCGGCTCGGCCTATGCCGATACGCTAACAGGGGATGATCTGGACAATACCTTGCACGGCGGCGCGGGCGCAGACAGCCTTGTGGGTGGCGCGGGCTTTGATACCGCGTCCTATAAAGACGCAAGCACAGGTGTGACTGCCTCGCTTGCCGCAGCGGGCAGCAATACTGGCGATGCGGCCGGCGACAGCTATGGCTCTATCGAGGCGCTTGAGGGCTCGGAATTGGGCGATATCCTAAGCGGGGATGACAACGGCAACCTGCTGACAGGACTTGCAGGAAACGACAGCATTTCAGGCAATGGTGGCAATGACACCCTATTGGGCGGCGACGGCGCAGATACACTGGCTGGCGGCACCGGCACCAATACGGCCAGCTATACAGGGTCTAATGCAGGCGTATCGGTTGATCTGGACGGCGGCACTGCGACGGGCGGCCATGCACAGGGGGATGTCCTGAGCGGGATAACCAACCTGAGCGGTTCTGAATTTGATGATGCCCTAACAGGCACGGCGGCGGCCAACACCCTGACGGGTGAAGCGGGCGCGGATACGCTTGTCGGCTTGGCAGGTAATGATACGCTGCTGGGCAAAGACGGCGATGACGGGTTATCAGGCGGCGATGACGACGACCTCCTTGACGGCGGTTGGGGCAATGACTCGCTGGTAGGCGGCAGCGGCGACGACGTGCTCAATGGCGATGTGGGCAATGATAAGCTGGCGGGTGGTATCGGCAACGACACTCTGGACGGCGGTGAGGGCGACGATCTGCTCGATGGCTCTGACGGGAACGATGCGCTCCTTGGGGGTGCTGGGGATGACACGTTGCGCAGCAGCGGCACCAACACCACAATTGATGGCGGCGACGGGACGGACGTACTGGACCTATCACATCAGGGGCTTACGGCAGGAACCAATTTTGCGCTGGATGCTTTGCCTGCGAACGTCACAGGCATCGAAGGCCTGATTGGTACGCAATTTGCTGATACCTTGACGGGTGACAGCGATGACAACCTCATTGAGGGTGGTGACGGCAGCGATAGTCTGACGGGCGGCACCGGCAATGACACCCTCTCCTATGATAGCTCCATAGATGCGGTGAATGTCGATCTGTCGACACAGGCGGCTTCAGGCGGCGATGCCGTAGGGGACATAATTGTTGGCTTTGAAAACGTCACAGGTACGGATGGTAATGACACCCTGACCGGTGACAGTGGGGTTAACATTCTACGTGGCGGTGCGGGCAATGACCTGCTGGACGGCGGTTTGGGCCATGACATCCTTTATGGTGGTGCAGGGTTTGATACGGTCACCTATGCAGGTTCGACAGGCGCTATTTTGCTCCAGCTTGGCACATGGCGCGGTGAAAACCTGCCCGGTGTCACGGGCACCACGGCAGAGGGTGATTTCCTTGACGGAATCGAAGGCGTCATCGGGTCGGCCTTTGGCGATGAGATCATCGGCAGTGGTGGCGGTGATTATCTGGATGGCGGCGCGGGCGACGACAAGATCGAAGCTGATGTTTACGGCCGTGCGGGTAACGATACCGTATTGGGCGGCGCAGGGAACGATGACATCCTTGCAGGCGGCGGCGACGACAGTGTCGATGGTGGTGATGACGACGATAAAATCTCGGGCCAGGACGGTAATGACACCTTGTTGGGTGGCAAAGGCAACGATGAAATCAACGGCGAAGTCGGCAATGACCGCCTAGATGGTGGCGAGGGTCAGGACCAATTGATCGGTGCTGAAGGCGATGACACCCTGCGCGGCGATGCGGGTGACGACAGCTTGTTTGGCAGTGAAGGCAATGACAGCCTTGAGGGCGGCGATGGGAACGACATGCTGAACGGTCAGGATGGCGATGACATCGTTGAGGGCGGTGACGGCAATGACA
This sequence comes from Sulfitobacter sp., assembly GCF_036960155.1. GTDB lineage: Bacteria > Pseudomonadota > Alphaproteobacteria > Rhodobacterales > Rhodobacteraceae > Sulfitobacter. Next base: position 7,504 of record NZ_JBALWB010000018.1, read on the forward strand.
GCGTCAACGGCGAAGCGGGCGCCGACACGATCATGGGCGGATTGGGCCTTGATGATATCATCGGTGGGGATGGCGATGACCAATTAAGCGGTGGTGGCGATGCAGACAGCCTTTATGGCAATGACGGCAACGACACGCTGCACGGCGATGACGGTGATGATCTGCTGCGCGGCCAGTTGGGCGACGATTCAATTCTGGGCGGTGCAGGCAACGACGACATCAACGGTGAAGAAGGCGCTGATAGCATTGATGGAGGCACGGGGGACGACTCTGTTGTGGGCGGCGACGGGGTTGATACCCTGCGCGGCGATGCAGGCAGCGATACCCTGTCAGGGGGCATCGGCAACGATTTGATCTCTGGCGGCGATGATGCAGACACGCTCTTTGGTCAGGAAGGCAATGACACCCTGCACGGCGATGCGGGCGCGGACGTGATCTCGGGCGAGGACGGAAGCGATAGTATCCAAGGTGGTGACGGCAATGACAGCCTGAATGGCGGCGCTGACAATGACCGTCTGGAGGGTGGTATTGGCGATGATACCCTCACCTCTGGCAGCGGCAATGATGTGGCCTTCGGCGATGACGGGGCTGATTTGATTTACGGGCTGGAAGGCGCCGATAGCCTGTTTGGCGGCGGCGGTGCGGACCGTCTGGAGGGCGGCGACGAGGATGATCTGCTCAGCGGCAATGACGGTGCTGATGTTTTGTTCGGTGAATCCGGTGCAGATAGCCTCTATGGTTCAGCTGGCAATGACACGTTGAATGGCGGGGCGGATGACGATCTGCTCAGCGCGGGCGCAGATGATGACTTCCTGTTTGGCGATGTCGGCGATGACACGCTTTATGGTTCAACAGGTAGCGACACGCTGAACGGCTCGGATGGCAATGACGTGCTGGATGCGGGTGACGACAATGACGTCATCGTTGGCGGTACGGGCAATGATACGGCTTACGGTGCAGAGGGTAACGATGCTGTCTACGGTCAGGGTGGCAACGACAAGCTGATCGGGAACGGCGGCGCCGATACGCTGGATGGCGGGAACGGCAATGACATCCTCAGCTCAAATGACGGCGACGATCAGCTGTTTGGTCAAGCGGGCGACGACAGCCTGTACGGTCAGGCGGGTGCGGATGCTCTGAACGGCGGCGCAGGCAATGATCTGCTGAGTGCGGGCAGCGGCAATGACACCCTTTATGGCGATGTCGGCGACGACACGCTTTATGGCTCTAGCGGCAATGACGAGATGAACGGCGCGGATGACAACGACAGCCTGTATGGTGGCGATGGCAATGACACCATGGTCGGCGGCAATGGCGATGATCGCGTGTATGGCCAGAACGACAGTGACCGGCTGTTTGGCGATGCGGGCAGCGACAGCCTGTACGGCCAAGCGGGCAGCGATTTTGCACGCGGCGGCACTGGCAATGACTTGCTCAGCGGCAATGGTGGCAATGACACCCTTTATGGTGAGGATGACGACGACCAACTCTATGGCGCCTCTGGTGAAGATGCGCTGTATGGCGGCGCGGGCAATGATCTGCTGGCAGGGGGCTCCGAAAACGATACGCTCTCGGGCGAAGATGGCAACGACGAAATCTACGGCTCAAACGGTGATGATCTGATCAATGGCGGCGCTGGCAATGACACCATGAATGGTGGCAATGGCAACGACACCCTCACCGGAGGGACTGGCAATGATACAGCCCTCGGGCGCGCAGGGAATGATGCCATTTATGGTCAGGATGGCGATGATGCGCTGTACGGCGAAGACGGGAACGACACCGTTAACGGCGACGCGGGCGCGGATACGATCATTGGTGGTAATGGCGAGGATCTGCTCAGCGGCGGCGCTGACAACGATCTAATAGGCGGCGGCAACGGGAATGACACCCTTGCTGGTGGCACCGAAAACGACTCGATCTATGGCAATGCAGGGAATGATGTCCTGTTTGGCGAGGACGGCAATGACAGCCTACTGGGCGGTGACGGCGATGACAGCTTGGTTGGCGGCGAAGGCGATGATACCGTCCTTGGCGATCTGGGAGCTGATACCATCAACGGCCAGAACGGCGTGGACCGGGTAGATTATACAGGGTCCACTGCTGCGGTGAACGCATCATTGGCAGGTGTCATGGGCACAGGCGGCAATGCGCAGGGCGATCTAATCTATAACGTTGAACAATTGGGCGGCAGTGCGCTGGCCGATACTCTGACGGGCAACGCACTGGAAAACACCATCGTGGGCGGCAGTGGCGCCGACTTGATCGACGGTGGCTTTGCCGGAGACAGCCTTGATGGGGGTGCGGGTGTAGACACCGTCACCTATGTAAACTCGAACGCCAACGTCACAATCAGTCTGGATGGCAGCATCACAGCGGCAGGCGGCTATGCTGCTGGCGACGTGCTCAGCAATGTGGAAAACCTAATCGGGTCGATCTTCGGAGACGACCTTTATGGGGATGCGCAGGACAACATTCTGGTTGGCGGCACAGGGTTTGACGAGCTGTTTGGCGGCGCAGGCGATGACACGCTGAACGGCGGGAGCGATGACGACGTATTGGATGGGGGTGCGGGTGCTGACGCGATGAACGGCGATGTCGGAACAGACACCGCCAACTATGCAGCATCAACCCTTGGGGTCACGGTCAACATGACCAGCAACGTCAATACAGGTGGCGATGCCGCAGGAGACACGTTGTTCAACATCGAAAACCTGACCGGATCGGATCACAATGATGATCTGACAGGAGACGCAGCGGCCAACAGCCTGTCCGGTGGATCAGGCAATGACACACTGTCTGGTATGGACGGCGTCGACTACCTGCTGGGTGGCACAGGCGATGATGTAATCCTCGGCGGTTTGGGCGCGGATTCACTACTCGGCGAAGACGGCAATGACAGCATGGACGGCGGTGACGGTGCGGATGTGCTGAACGGCGGGATCGGCAATGACACCATGCTTGGGGGTGCGGGTCAGGACACGCTGACAGCTGGTGACGGCGATGACAGCCTTGATGGCGGTGATGACGCTGATACGCTCTTTGCTCAAAACGGTGCAGATACCGTGCGCGGTGGGGCTGGCAATGACACCATCAACAGCGGCGATGGGGATGACTTTATCATCGGCGGTTTGGGCGCGGACGAATTGTTTGGCGGCACTGGTGCGGACCACTTTGTCTTTGAGGATGTGAACGACTCCGGCATTATCACAGCGGAACAGGATGCCATCATCGGCTTTGCCCGTGGCACCGATATTGTGGACCTGTCAGACATTACAACCACCTCAGGTGCGGCACTGACGTTTAACAGTAACAGCACCTTTATTGGGAATTCAGACAGCGTGATTTTCCAAGTGGTCAGCGGCCACGGCAATCTCATGGTTGATGTCGACGGCGACGGCGCACAAGACATGACCATTGTGCTGGAATTTGTCCAAGGCTTTGACCAGACAAACCTGCTGCTGATTTAATCAGTTTCAGGCAGGGCGCGCAGTGCTGCGCCCTGCCTAAGATATCTAGCGGGCTGACTGCTCTGCAAAGGCCCATGCATCGCGCACAATTGTATTCAGATCACTGTGCGCCGCGCGCCAGCCCAATACCGCATGAGCGCGGGCCACATCAGCCACTAATATGGCCGGATCACCTGCACGGCGCACATCCTCAACCACAGTGAAATCACACCCCGAAATCTGTTTGACGGCCTCTACCACCTGCCGCACGCTTTGCCCTGCGCCAGTACCCAGATTGATGGCCTGAACACCTGGAGTATCTTGCCCCAACAGATGCCCCACAGCCGCCACATGGCCAGAGGCCAGATCACTCACGTGGATATAGTCGCGCACACATGTGCCATCGGGGGTCTCGTAATCAGTACCGTTGATTTTGATCTGTGGCCGCGTGCCTTGGGCCGCTTGGATCACCAGCGGGATCAGGTGGGTTTCGGGGTCGTGACGCTCGCCTGTGCGGCCCTGTGCATCAGCACCGCAGGCGTTGAAATACCGCAGCGCGATGGCCTGCAAACCGTGGGCGCTCACACAAGATTCCAGAATGGTTTCAACCATTGCCTTGCTGTCGCCGTAGGGGTTGATGGGCGCGCGCGCCAGATCTTCGTCCAGCAGGGTCACATCCGTCCGGTTGCCGTAAACTGCCGCAGTTGAGGAAAACACCAACCGCGAAACCCCCGCCGCGTTCATCGCATCCAGCAGCGCCAATGTGCCCGCTACGTTGTTATGGAAAAACGGCAGCGGCGTGATCACCGACTGGCCCGCCTCGATCAGGGCGGCAAAATGGATCACACTGCCAATATCATGCTCTTGCATGGTTTGGGTCAGCTTGGCGGTATCGGCCAGATCACCCTCCACCAAAGCACTGCCAAAACAGGCGTCGCGGTGACCAGAAGAGAAATTATCATAGACCACTGCGCGGTATCCCGCCTCTTGCAACGCAAGCGTAGTGTGTGATCCGATATAGCCAGCACCGCCGACAACAAGCACGTTCTTGTTCATAAAACCAATTTTCCCGCAAATATAGTGTGGTGCCTTGATGACACTTCAACACAATGCCGACAAGGCAGCCCCCCCCTACATCGCGATTGAAATTGAAGCCGCCCAGCATTGCGACTATGACGGAAGGTAAGCAATCAAACGGAAAAATCAGCGCCCATGACCCGATCAAGCCCCAAACCACTGCCAACTGTCACACCCAATACATGGGAGTTTTTGCGCGATGCGATGATCGCCCCCACCGGATTTCGGGAGTATGATGCACGCTGGCAATATCCAGAGGCGATCAACCTACCCGGCATTACGGCGTTGGGCATGGGGCTAGGCACGCAAATGCATGCGCGTGGGATTGAACCTGTGATCGCTGTTGGCAATGATTATCGCGACTATTCGCTATCCATCAAAAACGCGCTGATGTTGGGACTGATGCAGGCGGGCATCCACGTCAAAGACATCGGACCTGCCCTGTCGCCAATGGCCTATTTTGCGCAGTTCCATTTGGACGCCCCTGCGGTGGCCATGGTCACGGCCAGCCACAATCCAAACGGGTGGACCGGTGTGAAGATGGGGTTTGAACGTCCCCTCACCCACGGCCCTGACGAGATGAACGAATTGCGCGACATCGTGCTAGAAGGACGCGGCGTTGCGCGGCCCGGCGGCAAATACGAATTCGTTGAAGGTGTACGCGAAGCTTATCTTGATGACCTTGTTGGTGACTTCAAAATGACGCGCAAGCTCAAGGTGGTATGTGCCACGGGCAACGGTACGGCGGCGGCATTTGCGCCCGAGCTGTTCAAACGTCTGGGTGTCGAAGTCGTCGAGAGCCATAACGAGCTGGATTACACTTTCCCGCACTACAACCCGAACCCTGAAGCCATGGAAATGTTGCACGACATGTCCAATAGCGTCAAAGCATCGGGCGCCGATTTTGCGCTTGGGTTTGATGGGGATGGTGATCGCTGCGGTGTGGTTGATGACGAGGGCGAAGAGATTTTCGCCGATAAGGTTGGTGTCATCATGGCGCGTGATCTGTCCAAGATTTATCCCAACTCCACCTTTGTGGCTGATGTAAAATCAACGGGTCTCTATGCCTCCGATCCTGTGCTCAAGGCAAATGGCGTGACGGCGGATTACTGGAAGACAGGCCACAGTCACATGAAACGCCGCGTGAAGGAAATTGGCGCTCTGGCGGGTTTTGAAAAATCCGGCCACTACTTCTTGGCCGAACCTATTGGGCGCGGATATGACTGCGGCATGCGTGTCGCTGTAGAGATTTGTAAGCTGATGGATCGCAACCCCGACATGTCCATGAGCGACCTGCGCCGTGCCCTGCCCATGACCTATGCGATGCCCACCATGTCCCCCTATGCGGCGGACGAAGAAAAATACGATATCCTTGAGCGCATCGTCTCTAAACTGAAGAATGTGACCGAATTTGCAGGCCGCAAGGTTGCACAAGTTGTGACCGTGAACGGCGCGCGTGTGATTTTGGACAACGGCAGCTGGGGTCTGGTACGGGCCTCCTCTAACACCCCCAATCTGGTGGTTGTCTGCGAAAGCAGCGAGAGCGAAGCCGAGTTGCGGGCGATCTTCAAGGCCGTTGATGATGTGATCCGCACCGAACCTGGTGTTGGTGATTACGACCAAACGTTCTAAGCGGTGGCTGGTATGAAAATAGCAGTAGCGGGTCTTGGCTATGTCGGTATGTCCAATGCGGTATTGCTGGCACAGCATAACACCGTGGTGGCCGTCGACATTGACCAAGCCCGAGTGGATTTGGTCAATGCAGGCAAAAGCCCCATTGCAGACCCTGATATTACTGATTTTCTAGCCACCCGCGACTTGAACCTCACGGCCACAACCGATGATGTGGCGGCTTTTGCAGATGCCGATTATATCATCGTAGCAACGCCTACAAATTACGACCCAAAGACCAACTACTTTGACACCTCCAGCGTCGAGGCCGTTCTTGCCCGCGCGCTTGATATAAACGAAAATGCGCAGATCGTGATCAAATCTACTATCCCTGTTGGTTTCACCGAAGGGATCCGGTTTGATTTGGACAGCGATCACATCATGTTCAGCCCCGAGTTCCTGCGCGAAGGCCGCGCGCTTTATGATAACCTGCACCCAAGCCGTATCATTGTCGGTGCCACCACAGAGGCGGCACATACCTTTGCTGATCTGCTTGTGCAGGGGGCCGTTGCCACAGATATTCCAGTGAAATTCACCGATGCCTCTGAGGCTGAAGCGATCAAACTGTTTGCAAATACCTATCTTGCCATGCGGGTGGCCTTTTTTAACGAACTCGACAGCTATGCCATGGCGCGCGGTGTGGATAGCCGCCAGATCATTGAAGGGATCAGCCTAGATCCGCGCATTGGCGATCACTATAACAACCCCTCCTTTGGTTATGGCGGCTATTGCTTGCCCAAGGACACCAAACAGCTGCTCGCCAACTATTCCGAAGTGCCGCAAAACCTGATCCGCGCAATTGTGGATGCCAATCACACGCGCAAGGATTTTCTGGCCGAACAGATCATCGCGCGCGTGCCCCGTATTGTAGGCGTGCACCGCTTGGTGATGAAGGCTGGATCAGACAACTTCCGCCAGTCCTCAATTCAGGGGATCATGAAGCGGATCAAAGCCAAAGGCATTGAAGTGATCGTCTTTGAACCTGCCCTGACAGAGGATGAGTTCTTCAACTCTCGCGTGGTACGTGATCTGGATGTGTTCAAAGCGCAATGCGATATTATCATGGCAAACCGCATGACCGATGAGCTGGCAGATGTTGCAGACAAGGTATTCACCCGCGATCTGTTTGGCGGCGATTAAGCGGCCTGCCGGCTAAAGGTTCAGCCGAACAAAATATCTCCACTGTCCAGATCGTTCAGATTAATATCTTCTATCCTGATCTCGATGTCGGGCAGCGTGATGACCACATCATTGCCCTTCTGGCGCATGTCTAAATCTCGGTACTTGCGCGGCAGCACGTCGATCATAATCACATCAATGCCAATCTGGAAATCCTTGATCCGGTCCGAACCAGGCTGGTCAAAGCGGAAATAAAATTGATCCGCACCCGAACCGCCATACAGCGTGTCGTTGCCTGAATCCCCGCGCAAGTCATCATCGCCATTCCCTCCATACAGCACATCATTGCCGTCACCCCCGCCCAACAGGTCATTACCATTATCCCCATAAAGAGTGTCACGACCCGTGTTACCCCAGACAAAGTCATCTCCGTCGTTACCCTTCATGATGTCATCACCAAAGAACCCGCCAACGGTATCACTGCCGTCGCCCCCGCTGAGCGTGTCCTCATCCGACCCACCCCACACCAGATCATTGCCGTCATCGCCATACAGAAGGTCATAGCCGTCACCCCCGCCTAACGAGTCGTTGCCCTTCCCACCCCAACCACGGTCATCGCCCAAGTTACCCCAGACAACATCATTGCCGTCACCGCCAAAAAACAGATCATCCCCGAAAAAACCGCCAAGCGTATCATTGCCGTCATCACCATACAGCGTGTCATTGCCCTGATCGCCCCAGACACCATCAGCCGCATCGCCGCCCCGCATCAGATCATCGCCAAAGCCACCATTGAGCGTATCCGCACCTTCGTCGCCTTCAATGAGGTCGTTATCTGCTCCGCCCCACGCAAGATCGTTTCCCTCGCCGCCGCGCAAGGTGTCCGTGCCTGCATCGCCGTACAGCGTATCATTCCCCGTCCCACCTGCGATCAGGTCGACACCATCGCCGCCCTGTACAAAATCCGCGTCACTGCCACCATCCAACAGGTCATTGCCCGCCCCGCTATAGAGCGTATCGCTCCCGGCATCGCCATACAGCGTGTCATGGTTTTCACCGCCCCAGAGTAAGTCGTTCCCGTCGCCGCCGCGGAGCGTATCGCGCCCATCCTCCCCATAAAGCGTATCATTTCCCGCCCCCCCGACAACCAGATCCCACCCGTCGCCGCCGCGCACAATGTCCGAGCCCGCAGCCCCATCAAGCACATCATCGCCCGTTTCACCCGCGATCCAGTCGTCGCCAACATCTCCGTAAACCAAGTCGTTTCCGCTGCCGCCAAGCAGCACATCATCTCCGGCACCCCCATACAAACTGTCCGCCCCGGTGCCCCCGCTTAACCTGTCATTTAGGATGTCTCCGGTGATGCGGTCAGCACCTGCGCCCCCTGAAATGACCAATGGGGTGACAGGCGTTGGTTCTGGATCAGGTGTCGGCGTTGGCACCGGTGTGGGATCTGGCTCTGGATCAGGCGTCGTATCTGGCCCTGGTGTAGGCTCTGGTTCGGGCTCTGGTGTCGGCGTTGGTGTGGGGACAGGTGTCGTATCAATGGTCCGCTCAAGAATGGGGATACGATCGGCCCAGTCAAAAACATCACCAAACAAATCATCGCGGTTCAGCGACAATCCGTTCGAAGAGCGCACTTCGATTACCGTGTCACGCAAAGACACCCGCGCCCCAGAAGAACTGCTGCTGACAGTCACCTGCTCAACCGAACGCAGCATGAAATAGGACGACAGATCTAGGATGTCCTCACCAGAGGTAAAATCAAGAATGTAGCTTGTGCCACCTGTCTCGGACATTACGAAACGGTCGACACCTGCCCCCCCGCTGAGCCGCGCATTTTGCGCCCCTAGGATGATGTCATCCCCCGCACCACCTGAAACTGTATCGCTTTGGCCTGCCACCAACAGATCATCACCTGCTGTGCCTTGTTGGTTGCTTGCCCCGTTTGTATCGCCACGCTGGACCACTCCGAGGTCGGCCAGATCAACCCAAAACCGTGTAATCCCTGAATCCGTTCCACTGCTCACAAATATCTGAAGCCCCGATCCAATAACGGAGGTCTCAATCTCTCCCACATTCATCAGGCCTGCGCCTGTGGTGTGGGGAATTGTTTCAAGATGAATTAGCCGCCCGTCGGGCATCAAAGTAAACAAGCTCAGCCCATCATCTGAGCCGCCGGCCACCACAAAAACGCGGTCACCGACTTGGGCCACGGACACTGATTGCACCCCGCCAAACCGTGTCTCAAGGGTATCCATAATCTGGTCGGCAACCGTAAATTGCCCACTCGCTGACATCTCCAGCACACTCAGCGTGGAGGTGCCTGCACTGCCCATAATGACCCATGTTTTATCAAAGGCTGTGACGGTTTCAAAACTGGTGGGGGCATTGATGCCCAGCCCTTGTTCTGCCCCCATATCAGCCACATGGGTCAACGCACCAGTTGTCGCGTTCATCCTGTAGCTACTGATGCCTTGGGTGCCGTATTGCGTGGTCAACATGAACTGCGCATTCCCGACTTGGACGCTATCAAACGCCGTGACACCATCCAAGGTCGTTTGCTCCCATTCGGCAGATACGCCCACAATATTGCGCAAGACGCGCCCCGTTCCCTCAAAGGCCACGTAATAGACTATGTTTCCCCCAAGGCGCGTAACACTGACGGCCTGTGCGCTTTGACCGGATGCAGTGGTCGCGCCCCCCAATAGGTCGCCGTTTGAGGTCAGCCCGTATTGCGCCGTCGCTGTTTCGATCCCGCCGGCCAGGACAACCAGCGCGCTGGAGCCTTCGACAAGAGTATCAAATGTCCCGCGGATTTGTGATCCGGACTCTTGCGAGAAATAGACAGTATCCCCCACTTCGGTGACCTGGCCATTTCCCCCCAGATGATAAGAGACAAGCCCCCCGTTAAGCCCGGTTGAGGACACCAGGAAACTGCCTGAGGTCAGATGGATTACCTCCAGATCGCGAATATCGCCATCCAGATCAATATCGCCTGCACCTACCCGTTGTTTATATTCAAAATACATATCATCCGCCCCACATCGCGCATGTGACTAGGTTTGGGTGGGCAAGGCGGGAAACTGAGGCCTTAAAAAAGGCTAAACAGTGCCGTTTACCTTTGATTTTTGAGGTTTTTGCATCAAGATTTAGGTGTATTTTTCGCAGGTTTTACAGGTATTTCGCTGGACCCGTTTTAATGCTATGCGCAGGCATCATGCGTGCAATTTGAAGGACCCTAATATGAATTTTCTGATTGTAGGCGCAGGATTGAGCGGCGCCGTATTGGGGCGTGAGCTGGCACAGGCAGGTCATAAAATTACTGTGATCGACAGCCGCTCGCACGTGGCGGGCAATTGCCATACCGAGCGCTGCCCCGAAACGGGCGTATTGGTGCATGTCTACGGGCCCCATATTTTTCACACCGATGATGTGCAGGTCTGGGATTACGTGAACGCATTTGCGCAGTTCCTGCCCTACCGCAACCGCGTCAAAAGCACGGTCGGCAGTGCGGTTTATTCGCTCCCCGTGAACCTGCATACGATCAATCAGTTTTTTGGCAAAACCATGCGCCCTGACGCTGCACGCGCCTTTATCGAGGAAACGCAGGCAGATACCTCTATCACTGACCCCCAAAGCTTTGAGGAACAGGCGCTGCGGTTTGTAGGACGTGACCTTTATGATGCGTTTTTCCGCGGCTATACGGAAAAACAATGGGGATGTTCACCCACGCAACTGCCGGCATCGATCCTCAAGCGTCTGCCGCTGCGGTTTAACTATGATGATAATTACTTCAATCACCAGTTTCAGGGCATGCCCGAGCAGGGCTATACCGCCATGGTTGAGGCGATGCTGGATCACCCAAACATCGATGTGCATCTGGACACGGCATTCACCCCCGAGATGGAAGCCCGCGCAGATCATATGATCTGGTCCGGTCCGCTAGACAGCTATTTCAATTACCGTCTAGGACGGCTGGGCTACCGTACGTTGGATTTTGAACGGTTCACTGCAGAGGGCGATTATCAGGGCTGTGCGGTGATGAACTATGGCGCACGTGATGTGCCCTACACCCGCATCACCGAGCACAAGCATTTTGCCCCTTGGGAAACCCATGCAGGCACCGTGTGTTACCGCGAATTTGCGCGGGCATGCGGCCCTGATGACATTCCCTATTACCCGATCCGTTTGGTTGAAGAAAAGGCCCTGCTGGGCGAATACGAAGCACTGGCACAGGCGAACGACGGCGTCAGCTTTGTCGGGCGTCTGGGGACCTATCGTTATCTGGATATGGATGTCACCATCCGCGAAGCGCTGGATATGGTGCCCCAGTTTCTAGAGCGCTTTGGCGATCAAACTACAGTCTAACAAGGCCAAAACCTTGCACACACACGGCATGCAACAGGCAACGCACAGTCTGGTCCGGCGGCATTAAGCAATTTTCCACAAGGTTGCCACCATGCATTTGCCTGGAGAATTGCCCTCATGTCTGACACATCCCCCCGTCTGTCTTTGCCATATATCGCGCCTGCACAGGCGCAAAAACACGTCACGCACAACGAGGCGTTGTTGCGCCTTGATGTGTTGGCACAGTTGACGCTGGAGGGAGTAGATCAGAATACACCCCCAGCAACCCCGCAAGAAGGACAGGTTTGGGCACTAGGCGCCAGCCCTACGGGCGACTGGACAGACCAACCAGATACATTAGCCGCCTTTGTGAATGGTGCATGGCTGTTCATTGCGCCCGCCACAGGCTGGCAGGCCGTTGATATCAGCGATAATGCCACACTGATCTGGACAGGCACCGCGTGGGAGGCTCCTGCGATTGGCGCACTGACAGGCATCGATGGGGTCGGTATCAACGCGTCTTATGATGCCTTCAACCGGCTGGTTGTCGCCTCAGAAGCAAGCCTGTTCAATAATGACGGGGCAGGCCACCAGATCAAAGTGAACAAGGCTGCGGCCACAGACACTGCAAGCCTGCTGTTCCAGACTGGTTTTTCAGGTCGTGCCGAGATGGGCACCGCGGGCGGCGATGCCTTTGAAATCAAGCTTAGCGCAGATGGGTTCACATGGAACACCGGCTTGCTGTTTGATCCGGCCAGTGGTCAGGCCCAAGCGCCCGCAGGCCTAGATGTGACAGGCGCAATCACAGGGACGGCCGTCACACAAAGCACGGCGGACGCAACGCCGGGCCGGCTCATGAAGGTTGGTGATTTTGGTCTAGGCGCGACAATCGCTCCTGTGATCACTGACATCGACGCAATTGACATCCCCTTTGGGCAGTATCGCACAACGGCCCCTCTGACGGTTGGCACTTTCCCGACCACTCTGGCATGGGGTCATGTGATCATTTTCGGCTCTAACTTTGGTGATTTTGTACAATTGTTCACCAATGTGTTGGACGACAAGCTGTTCATGCGCCGCTACCGGACCAGTGCGGGCGGCTGGCAGCCATGGCGCACGTTCTGGAACACGGCCAATACAACCGTAGACGCCAACGGCTTTTTGCGCGCCGCCAGCCCGATTGTGCAACTGTTTGACACCCGCCACGCAGAACCGGTGGAACCTGTTGGCGCATCGTTTGAAAAGCATGGCACAGGTCATTACAGCCTGAGCGGTGTCGCGCCTTTGGCACAAGAAGGCTGGTCGGTTGAAATCCCGCGTGACATCAACGGCAACCGTCAAATTTTTGTCGATCTTGAATATGATGCTGACGCCGCAGTTCTGACCCTGCACACCAGCACCCCCGTCTGGGATGGTGGTTGGACAGCAGGCGAGGCCTGCGACATTCCCGCTGAGCGCTGGATCGATCTGCGGTTTGTTCCCCCCGCCCCAGAAGAACTGGAGCAGGCAGAACAGTTAGTTTAACCGCTAGCCTTTGGCGCCTTGACCGCGGGCATAGACATCTTCGTAGCGGATGATGTCATCCTCGCCCAGATAGCTGCCTGTTTGTACCTCAATGAGAACCATCGGCACTTTGCCGGGGTTCTCCATCCGGTGGACCGCGCCCAAGGGCACATAGATCGACTGGTTTTCAGACACTAACTTAACGGTATCATCAACCGTAACCTGCGCGGTGCCCTCGACCACAATCCAGTGTTCCGCGCGGTGATGATGGCTTTGCAGTGACAATGCTGCGCCGGGGTGCACCACGATGCGTTTCACCTGAAAACGATCGCCAACAACAAGGCTCTCAAACCAGCCCCATGGGCGATAGTCGCGCGGCAGTGTCTCGGCCTGCGATGCCCCTTTGGCTTTGAGTATCGCCACCGCCTGTTTGACCTGTTGAGTCTGGTCACGGTGCGCCACCAAAACAGCATCAGGCATGGCGATGGCCACAATGTCTTCCAATCCGATGCCCACCAGTTCTTGATTGGGATCCTCAGAGCGCAACAGCGTATTGCGGCAGTTGATCGCGGTTGCGCCATCGGTGGTCACAACACCGTCGGCGTCCTGCGTTCCATCCCGCCAGACGGCCTCCCAACTGCCCAGATCGGACCACGCACCACCGTAGGGCACCACACTTAGGTTGTTGGCCTTTTCCATAATCGCATAATCAATTGAATCGTCTTCCAGCGTCAGCCACGGGGTGGGCGCAAGACGGGTGAAATGCAAATCCTGTTCCGCCTCAGCCAGCGCTTGGCGTGTGATCTCCAACATCTGGGGAGCATACGCCTCAAACGCTGCAATCAAAGTGCGGGTGGTGAACAGGAAAATGCCTGCGTTCCACAGATGTTTGCCGCCCTCCACCAGCGCCTGCGCCGTGGCCGCATCGGGTTTTTCGACAAATCCTTTGAGCGGCTGAGCCACAGGGGCCAGACCTGGTTCTAAATCCTTGGACAATGCCAGCCAGCCATACCCCGTTTCAGGGCGGGTGGGGAAAATACCAAAAGTAACAAGTTGCCCGCTGCGTGCAGTGGGGATTGCCGCTTTTACTGCGGCGCGAAACAGGGATGCGTCTTCGATCACATGATCCGAAGGGGCAACCAGCATTAACGTATCCGCCCCGCCCTGCTGTGCCTCCAGCGCCAATGCGCCCGCTAACACGGCCGGTGCTGTGTTGCGCGCGGCAGGTTCAATCAATGTGGCCAACGCACCTGTCTCAATCGCGGCCAGCTGTTCTGTCACCACAAAACGGTAATCAGACCCCGTGATAATAATCGGCGCACCAAACCCCGGGCCCGACACTCTTTGTGCCGAGCTTTGGAATAAACTGGTCTCGCCCGTGAACTTGGCGAACTGTTTGGGGTAGCTTTTGCGCGACAAAGGCCAAAGCCGAGTGCCAGATCCCCCGCATAAAAGCAGCGGATATACCGTATCAGTCATAAAATCTCCCTTAACCTGCTGTTAAGTCTGTTCATCACCCAACCATACCACAGCATGATCTTGGGTAAACTGCCGACTGCTCCCCTTCAAGCAGGGAGTTCCCGCCCCTTGCCCGTGTCCACAGAATTGCGTGCATTGGCAGGGTAGGATAGACCACACAAAGCCACCCCGTCAGGATATTCCAATGCCACTGCGCCTCCATGTCGTTATCATCAGCTGGGAAGGGTATCGCGACAAGGCACATGCCATCGCAACTGCACTGAACGGGTCCGTGGGCAAGGTCAGCGTGATCTATTCAAACCCAGAGAACACCCCCGAGACCGGACCAGGAACATGGGTGTCTGTACCGCAAAGCTGGTATTTCGGGCGCAAGTTTCGCGCCTCGCTGGATTTGGTGGGACCCGATGAGGTGATGCTGCAAATTCAGGCTGACACCCACAGCGATGACTGGCCCGCGCTGGCCGCAGGCTGCGTTGCCTGTTTTGAACAACACCCTGACGTTGGCCTGTGGATTCCTGATATCAACTGGACCCCATGGCCTGCGCATATCGTGGGACAGGGAATGGTGGCACACACCAATCTGATGAAAGTAGCCCAGACAGACGGTATTGTTTGGGCTCTGCATCCCGATCTGTACCCTGCCCTGCGCGCCCTAGATTATACGGGCAATAATCTAGGGTGGGGCATTGATTGGGTTGCCCTGCATGAGATCACCAAACATCACAAAATAGCGGTGCGCGATATGTCGTACCCTGTGCATCACCCGCAGGGCCGTGGCTATGATAATGCCGAAGCCGCCCAGAACATGAAGACTTTCATCACCCAAATGCCCCTGCCCGCGCAGCGACAGATCATAGCCTCCTATCACGCGCTGGCCAGCCACAGGCGCGCGGCCCTCGGGCTGGAAAACACCGCCCCTTCGGCCCTTCCCCCTTCTACGGAGACATCCCTTATGCCGTTGCCCTTTTTGCGCAGCCCAAAAATAGCGCAGGCGTTTGTCATTGCCGGGCATGTCTATCTCAAGGCCGCAGGTAAAAACATCACTGCCAATGCTGCCATTCAAAGCGATGGTGCGCAGGTGCCCCTAACCTTGATGGCCGGCACTCCCCCACGTGATCACGTCACACAGGCCTTTCCCCTACATGCCGTAGATACAAAAACTGCCTATCAACAAGTGAACGGGTTGGAGGATTGGCAGGTTGATGGCTGGCCCACCCTGCGCGTGATCCCTGATTTTGCAGCACGGACACAGTCTATCTTTCTCAGCGGGCGCATGCATCTCGCCCCTGATGACGGGCCGCAGGTGTTTAGTGCCAATTTGGCTGTGCACCGCGGCAAGGGTGACCTTGTGATTGTCCTGTCAGACATGTTTGGCCATGTTGTGCAGGAACTACGCTGTGGGTTTGAGACTGCCTGCTTTGGCGGAAACCAATCTGACGCCTATCAACCCATCACCATCGAAATCCCGCCAAGCACGCACCCTCTGCATCTGGAGCTGCGCGTTGATTGCGAGGAAACATTTGAAACCAGCCAAGAACAACCTGCTGTGTTTTTCATCGCACGTCCGCGTTTGCGCGCCGTGAACGCGCCCACAATGCTTACCCCTGCTGTGACCTCATCCCAAAAACCGCGTGCAGATGCGCTTTGGTATCACGCCCAGCTTCCTACTACCTTTGGCACGCAAGCCCGCGATGTGACTTTGGTACAGGGCAGCGCGCATACGGTTTTATTGTCGGTGCCTGCGTGCTCAATTACACTGCTTGAGGATCATGGTCACATGCTGGACCTCCATGCAGACAGCGCGCTGACCACCAGTGTCTGGCTTAACGGCGTGCCCGGGTTTGCCCTCACACTGGAACAGGGCAAGACCCGCCTGCGCATCCCCACGGCCTATCTGGCTGGCGAGTCTTTGTTCATCGAACTGCGCGATGCCTCGGGCACGTTTGCCCTGTGGCGGCATTGGTGTGCACCCACTGCGCAACTGCCCCGCACAGCGCCCCCCGCAACCGGTCATATGGGCCACGATCTGCCTGCCCGCTTTGACGCCTTGCGCAAACATCTTGCCGCTCCGGCTGATGTGACCCTCCTGCCCCAGCTGCACATCGCACTTGAGGCACTGGAAGCCGAGGCCAGCCTACGCGTCCTGAAACCGCTGCACTTTGCCCCCGTTGCCGCCCCTGATGTGTCCATCGTGATCACCGCCCACCCCGACGTGCAGGTGACCTATGCCTGCCTTGCCGCTGTCTTGCTGGCGTGGAACGCGGCCAGCGCCGAAATCATTGTGATCGGAGACGCACCAGAACGGATTGTGGTCGGAGACGCGCCAGAACTGAGCGACCTGATCAGCGGCATTAACGTCCTGCCCGATATGGCGCAGGTTGTGGCGCGCGGCACCCATATTGCCCTGCTCGACAGCGCAACAGAAGTCACATCAGGCTGGCTTGATGCGCTGATGGACGCCTTCGGGCGCTTTGATAATGTCGGGATGACGGGGGCAAAACTGCTGGGATATGACGGCAGCCTGCACAGCGCTGGTGGCCTTGTCACACCGGATGGTACGGCGCTGGCTTACGGTCAGGGTTACCCCCCCCGCGACCCACGCGTTTCTTATGCCCGTCAGGTTGAATACCTGCCGCGCACAGCTGTGATGATGCCCAAAACCTTGTGGGAGGCGCAGCCGGACCTGCACGAAATGGCAGCGGCGGACATGGAAGCCGCAGACATGGCAGCACACCTGCGCGCTGCGGGGTACGGCGCATGGTATGTGCCCGCATCGGTGGTCTATTGCTCCAACAACGCACCTGCGCACAGCGCCCCAAAAACACCCGAAACCGTGGATCTGGACAAAGACTATAACATTGCTGGCCGCGTCCTGTTCATAGCCGCCACCGCGCCGGATGTTCAGCAGATCACACAGGTCCAATCGCTGGGGTATAAAGTGACCGTCATCCCGCAGGGTCCCCCCTTGCGCGATGCCCAAGTCACAGCGCTGGAAGCCTCAGGTGTCGAAGTGATCACCCCTGCGTTTCACACTGGCTTCCAGACCTTTATTGAGGGCCACGCACGTACGTTTGACGCCTTTCATCTCTCAGGGTGTCCTTTGGTACATGAAGTGGCCGCAGTCATTCGCGCGGCCCATCCGCTGGCACAGCTGATCCTGACCCCCAAAGGTTTGGAAATCCCACAAGGCACGCCGCCCAAAATGTCAGAGTATGATCTGGCCGCATTGCGCAGTGTCGATGTGGTTCTGTCCCACAACGGCGACACACATGCGCTGATCGCGGCTCAGGCATCTGATGCGATTACACTGATGCGCGGGGATACTCCGACACAGCAAATCATGCGCGATGTTTTTGACACTTTGGGCCTGCCCTAATCCCCCACGCAGGAGAGCAGAGATCACTCTGTCTGGCTTGCCCGTTTGCGCACCCAACCCAAAAAGGCCTGATCCGCATTGCGCAGTACTTCTTGTCCGTTGCGGTCCCAATAGCTGCGCCAATCGGCTTCCAGCGCATACACATCTGTTCCCGGGATCAGCGCACGCGCTTCCTCTAGGGCTTTAGCGCTCAGAAGCGGGGCCAGCCCCGGTTCCAACACCACAGCGCGGCGTGAGAAAACCATCAAATCACCTGATGCTTCTACCATCTCGTAATCGGGTAAATGGGCGGCAATGATCATCTTGCGCAGGGCCGCACGAAACACCCGCACAGGCGCGCTTGATCCAGATTTCTTGTGCAGGGTGGTGACGCTCACCCGCCATTCACGCTGCCGGCCACAATGCTTGCGCACCAATTCATAGATCCGCCGCTCCAGCGGTTTGCGCAGACGAAAATAATCCCGGTTCAGCGTCAGAACCGATTTTGTCTGCACCGCGCGGAACAACCATTCACTTAACGTCACACTCACCGAGATCATGCGCCCGCCTCTTGTGTGGCGTTTGATCTCCCATGAATCGATCAGGCCAAAACCCTGCGTTGTCTCGATGCCGCCCGTCGCCATGTTGGTGGTGATGCGTGTGCCTGCCAGCCGTTCGAATGCATCCTTGAGGCGCGTATAGGCATCCCCCGATGTGTCGCGGTTTGTGGCCACCAGCAGGTCATGCGCCTTAAGCGTTAGCTTGCGCGAAATCGCCCGCCCCGCATTCACCGCCGCCATCAACTGGCTGATGCAGAAAATCAGAATATCCTTGTCATGGATTGTGGCGCGGCCTTTGACAGAGGGCACCACTTCGATGGTTGTGCCGTTATGGGCATACGACAAAATACGCCGGTCCGGACGGGTCGAGAGCGAAAAGATAGGATGCTCCATCGAGCCCAGATCATCCTTGGGCGCGGCATCAAATACATCGCACACAAAGAAATCGGCCGTCGGATGACGGTCGGGCAACAAGCCACTAGAAGACGCAGGGATTGCGCCCGTGTATATGTCTGTCATGGCTTACGCCTCGCCTGTGTAATGCCGCCTACGGCATCGGTATTTTTGCTCGCCAGCGCGCTACAGGTCATATGCTGCCCGTATGTCACACTGCATAATGCCCCCGATTCTTTTCGGGGTTTCAGTAACACCTAGCCTAGAGTTATCCACAGGCTGCGTCCAGAACGATGAGCGGGGGATCAGAGTCACCTGAACGTGGGATTGGAGTCGCCTTTTCGGGGTTTCAGAGTCACCACTGTTTGAAAAAAGCCAAAATCAGCTATAATATCAAAGAGCTTAGCCAAAGCCCTCAAAGCCCGTAACGTATAAATAACCAATTAATAACTAGAAAAATTTCGGATTGGCTTAAACACACCCCATATTTCCTGTTTGAAAACCCTGATTTGCTTAGAAAAAGGTATGGATGTAATCTCTTTTCTTCCATGTGTGCGCTTTTCGGGTATATTGCAGATAAACAAGAACATCAGGAAACTTCATGCCCTCAGATACCACGGGTCATCTCCCCCCCTATTTCAATATTGATCCTGATCAGGCTTGCGCCTCTCTTGGGGACCCTACCACAACGGCCCAGTTCCAAGCCATTGCACAGGCCTGCGATACAGGGCGCCAGGATTTGCAAAGCCGTGGACTACAGGATGGTCATGGCCGCATACTGCGGCGTTTTTCCACTTGGGAGATTACCCGTTATTTGATCCCCGTTGCGACCGGTCACTTCCGCCGTGTCCTGAAGCAAAACCCCGACCTACCCCAAGGCACCAGTGAAACTGCCGGCGGGGCCAAGTGGTTTACACTGGATGAGGTCCAGCGCCTGCGTGCACATTTCGGGCATGAAGGATCAAAGGCAAAAGAATACCTGCCCTACCGCCCCAAAGGCCTGCCTGCCAAACTGGTCGCTGTTGCGAACTTCAAAGGCGGCGTTGGCAAGACCTCCACTGCGGCGCACCTCGCCATGTCTGCCGCGCTGGATGGATACAAAGTGCTGGTTGTTGATCTGGACAGTCAGGGGTCTATGACCTCGATCTTTGGCGGCAAGGTCAACGATGAATGGCAAACCGTCTTTCCGCTAATGGCGCGCCACTATGCAGGGCAATTGCGGCAGGAAAACCAGCGCCGCATGGACCGCGGTGAAACGCCCATTCCGCTGGATGACACGCTGACAGATGCGCTGGAGATTAAAACCGACAGCCTGATTCAAAGCACCCATTGGCCCAACATCGATCTGATCGGCGCCCAGCTTAATCTGTATTGGGCAGAATTTCAGGTGCCTGTTTGGCGCATGCAAGCCCGCGGTTGGAAACTGTGGGACGCACTTACCGATATGTTCGAGGCCGATGGCATTTTGGATAAATACGATGTGATTTTCCTCGATACCCCCCCTGCCCTTGGCTATCTCACCATCAACGGATTGGCGGCGGCAGATATCCTGCTGGTGCCCCTTGGCGCGTCCTTCCTTGAGTTCGACAGCACCGGCCGTTTCTTTGACATGCTGCACGCCACCTTTGGTTCCATTGAGGAAGCCGAGAACATGGCCGCGCGGGCCTTGGGGCGCGAAGGGCTGAACTTTGAATGGGACGCGGTGCGTGCGGTGGTCACCCGCTATGACGGCGCGCAGCAGGCTGAACTGGCAGCACTGATGCAAAGCTATCTGGGCACCACCCTGTCACCGCACCGGCAGGATTTTACCGCGTTGATCGGACAGGCGGGGGAACAGGTCCAAGGCATCTACGAGGCCGACTACCGCGACTTTAACCGCGAAACCTATGTGCGGGGGCGCGAAACATTTGACGCAACCTATGCGGCATTCAAACAATTGCTCATTGGGGCATGGCGGCGCGATGAGTTGGCCGCGCAGGCCGCCGCCCCATGACCGTGCGCACCGTTTATGAAATGGTGATGCCGTGCCCCGAGGTTCAGGGCACTGATTGCTGCCTGCCCGAAACAGGAGATACCCCATGGCCAAACGCCGTCGCCTAACCCCTGCCAACCCCGATTTTCTGGGGGCCGCCCCTGAGACCAAATCAATGGCCCCTCTGGGAGGCATGCGTGCGCCCATTGCCGATGTCGCCTCTGAAGCGTCTGCAACCGCCGCGCTGGAAGAATTAAGCCGCGAGATGCAGGACGCCCAAGCCGCAGGTCGGATGATTGTCCCCCTGCCCTTGGCGCAGATCAGATTGGATCATCTGGTCCGTGATCGCATCGCGCAACAAGACGAAGACATGGAAGCCCTGCTCACGTCACTGCGGGGGCGCGGTCAGCAAACCCCCATCGAAGTTGTGGCATTGGCTGATGGCGGCTATGGCCTGATCTCGGGTTGGCGGCGCTGCACGGCGCTGGCGCAATTGCATGCCGAAGGTGTGGGTGATGGCACGGTACTGGCCATCAAACGCCGCCCCGATGACGCTTCGGATGCGTATCTTGCCATGGTCGAGGAAAACGAAATCCGCGTCGGGCTAAGCTATTTTGAGCGCGCACGCATCGCGGCCAAGGCGGTAGATCAAGGTGTTTATGACACCCCTAAACAGGCTCTATTAAGTCTCTTTGGAAGTGCGTCACGGGCCAAACGCTCCAAGATACGTTCGTTTTTGGCACTGGTGAGCGCGCTGGATGGCGCCTTGCTGTTCCCGCAATCCATCGGAGAACGTCTGGGTCTACAGGTTTCGGCGGGTCTGGAAAAGGATGCAGGACTGGCCGCACGGTTGCGCAGTGCGCTAGAGACAGGCAAGCCCGCAACAGCCGAGGCAGAGCTGAAAATCCTATCTGAGACACTTGTTCAAAAGCACCCCTCTGATGCAGGGGAACAGGCGGAAGAAACCCCATCCAAGCCAGGCTATGCAGCCCGTGATCTGCGGCCGGGTCTAAGCGTTCGGGTGCATAAATCTGATGGCCGGATTGAGCTGAGCGGCCCTGCCTTAACCCCTGATCTGCGCGCACGTTTGCTGCAATGGTTGGAACGTTCAGAATAAAAAAAGGCCCTAACAGTTAAGTTAGAGCCTTTTTTAGATGTTTCGCGCGCGAAACGTTTCTTATTTCAACAAGCCTGCCAAATACGCACCATAGGTGTTCTTTGAATATTTCTTGGCTTGGGCGGCCAGTTCTTCACGGCTGATCCAACTTTTGGAAAACGCGATCTCTTCGGGGCACCCGACCTGTAGACCCTGACGGCTTGAGAGGGTGCGTACAAAGTTACCAGCATCCAACAAGCTGCCATGTGTGCCAGTGTCCAGCCATGCATAGCCGCGGCCCATCTGTTGTACGGTCAGGCTGCCGTCATGCAGGTAGCTTTCCAGCAGTGTAGTGATTTCCAGCTCGCCGCGCTCGGAGGGCTCAACTTTGCGGGCGCGGGCAGGTGCCGTGCCATCAAGGAAGTAGAGGCCGGTGACCGCATAGTTGGAAGGCGGTACTGCGGGTTTCTCGATGATCGCACGCACAGTGCCATCATCGGCAAAGTCTACCACGCCGTAACGTTCGGGATCATTCACGCGGTAGCCAAACACGGTGCCGCCGCTGTCTTTTGCATCTGCCTCGGCCAGCTGCTCGGGCAATCCATGACCAAAGAAGATGTTGTCGCCCAGAACCATCGCGCTTGGCGCGCCGTCCAGAAAGTCTTCGGCCAGAATATAGGCCTGTGCCAACCCGTCAGGTGAGGGCTGCGGAATATAAGTGAGCTTGAGACCCCATTGGCTGCCATCGCCCAAGGTGCGTTCAAACTGTTCTTGGTCTTGTGGTGTGGTGATCACGGCAATCTCGCGGATGCCTGCAAACATCAGAACCGACAGAGGGTAATAGACCATCGGTTTGTCATAGATTGGCAGCAACTGTTTTGAGACGCCAATGGTGATGGGGTAAAGCCGCGTACCGGAACCGCCGGCTAGAATAATACCTTTGCGTGCCTTCTGGGGAGTATCTGTCATGCTAATATCTCACTTGTAATCTTGGCCAGATCGCTTTTCCAATCTGGCGGGGTAATGCCGAATTCAGTCTCTAATAATGAACAATCGAGGCGGGAATTAAGAGGGCGGGTTGCTGGTGTGGGGTATTCGGATGTGGGAATACCTGTCACGGTTACCGTTCTTCCAGCCGCTGAAAATGTTTCGCGCGCGAAACATGCCCAGCTGACAGTAGGGGCGCCAGCATAGTGATAGGTGCCGCCCGATTGGCCTGCAACCATGGCCTGCGCCATGATCATCAGCGTATCTGCAATGCCACTGGCGGGGGTTGGTCCGCCGATCTGATCATCCACCACATTCAGCGCATCGCGGGTTTCAGACAGGCGCAGCATCGTTTTAACAAAGTTAGCACCATGCGCCGAGAACACCCAAGAGGTGCGTATGATTGCATGGGCACCCCCTGCCGCGCGCACAGCGTCTTCGCCTGCGGCTTTGGTTCGCCCATAAACACCCAAGGGCGCGATGGGATCATTTACAGACCACGGGGCGGTGCCACTGCCATCAAAGACGTAATCAGTAGAGAGGTGCAGGAACGGGATATCCAGATCGGCGCAGGCCTGCGCCATGGCACCGGGGGCATCTGCGTTGATGATCTGGGCCAGTTCTGGTTCGTCTTCGGCACGATCAACAGCCGTATAAGCGGCGGCGTTGATCACAACATCAGGTTCATGTGCCTTGATCGCGGCAGCGCAGGCTGCAGGATCACATAGATCTGCGGCTGCACGGTCCAGCGCAGTCACATCTACGTGGTGCTGTAATTCGGTCGCGACCTGACCTGTGTTGCCGAAGACGAGGGTTTTCACGCGGTTTTGCCCAAACGATCGCCAACACCATCACGCTGTTGTAGCGCACGCCACCAATCTTCATTGTCCAGATACCACTGCACGGTCCGTTCCAGACCTTCCTCAACGGTGACGGAAGGTTTCCAACCCAGTTCTTTGATGATGCGGCCGGCGTCGATGGCATACCGCGCATCATGGCCAGGGCGATCAGTGACAAAGGTAATCAGATCAGCGTAGGCGCCTGCATCGCGAGGGCGCTTTTGATCCAGAATGCCGCAGATCGTTTTGACCAGTTCCAGATTGGTGCGCTCGTTTTCGCCGCCAATGTTGTAGGAGCGGTTCAACTCACCCTTTTCCAGAACGCACAGCAGCGCGTCGGCGTGATCCTCAACATAAAGCCAGTCGCGGATGTTGGACCCATCGCCGTAGATTGGCAGGTCTTTGCCCGCCAACGCGTTCAGGATGACCACAGGGATCAGCTTTTCAGGGAAGTGATAGGGGCCGTAGTTGTTGGAGCAGTTCGTCAGCACCACAGGCAAGCCGTAGGTTTCGGCCCATGCGCGCACCAGATGGTCGCTGGCCGCTTTGGAGGCGGAGTAGGGGCTGCGCGGATCATAGGATGTCTCTTCGGTGAACATGCCCGTGGCACCAAGGGAGCCAAAGACCTCATCCGTAGAGATGTGGTGAAAGCGGAACGTGTCAGGTTTGCCCTGTGCCATCCAATAGGCGCGCGCGGCTTCCAGCATGTGGTAGGTGCCAGTGATGTTTGTCTCGATGAAATCACCGGGCCCGTCGATGGAACGGTCAACGTGGCTTTCGGCGGCGAGGTGCATGACGGCATCGGGTTTGTGCGTGTCCAACACGCGGTCCAGCGCGGCGCGGTCACGGATGTCGGCCTTTTCAAACGCGTAAAGCGGGCTGTCGGATACGGTGGCGACGTTCTCAAGGCAGGCCGCATAAGTCAGCGAGTCAAGATTGACGATCTCGTGGCCGCGCGCGACTGCAAGGCGAACCACGGCCGAGCCGATGAATCCTGCACCGCCAGTAACTAGAATTTTCATAATGTGGGTCCTTCAAAAGTAAACGGTGTATCAATTTGTGAAAGTGTGGGCGCGGTGCGGTCTTTGTCTGACAGCAAAGGCATGTCTGTGTCCAACGCCCAGTCGATGCCGATGTCAGGATCGTTGTACCGCACGGCAGCATCACATTCCGGCGCATAGTAGTCGGTGCATTTATATATGATTTCGGTATTGGGCAGGGTGGTTGCGAAGCCGTGCAAGAAACCTGCTGGAACAAGCAACTGTTTGCCGTTCTGCGCGCTTAACTCGACGCTAACCCACTGACCAAACGTGGGGCTGCCGCGGCGGATATCCACAGCAACATCCAACAACGCACCTTGGCCACAGCGAATCAACTTTGACTGGGCGTGGGGGGGCGTTTGAAAATGCAGGCCACGCACGGTGCCGGCTGCTTGAGATAACGAGTGATTGTCTTGCACAAAATCATAGTTCAGACCTGCTTCTTCCATCCGCGCTTTGTTCCAGCTTTCGGAGAAAAAGCCGCGTTCATCGCCGTGGCGCGCAGGAGTGAGAATGACAACGCCTTGCAAGGCTGTCTTTTCGATATGCATTGCCGGATAATCCTATGAAAACGCAATTGCCCCTTCTTGCCATATGAGCACAGAAATACAACCCGCACACAGGCCCTGCAGCACTGATATGTTTGACTTGTGGCGTAATTTATGGCCACAGCACGGGGCGTTTGATCTGCAAGAAAAGGATAGCCTGTGCCACATGATGCTTCTTCCGTAGTACCCCGCCTTGTGGCTGTGGTTGTGACGTATAACCGGTTGGCGCAATTGCAGGTCACGGTGGGGCGTCTTTTGGAGGCACGCTCTGAGGGGGTGGAGAAGGTTATTGTGATCGACAATGCCTCAACGGATGAGACGGCAGACTGGCTGGCGCAGCAGATGGAAACGCCTCAGGCCCAAGGCACACTGGTGGTGCACCGCTGCGCCGTTAACGCAGGTGGGGCAGGTGGGTTTGAGACGGGAATGCGGCTGGCCGTTGAAGAATTTGATCCCGACTGGATTATGGTGATGGATGATGATGCGCGCCCCGACCCCGGCGCGGTTGCAGCCTTTCACAGTGTAGACCGCAGCGAAGCCATGGCATGGGCTGCGGCGGTTTATTATCCTGCGGGGGGCATTTGTGACATGAACCGCCCCACGTTGAACCCGTTCTGGCACAAAGGCATGGTGCAGCGCACGCTGACAGGCATGTTGCGCGGCAAAGGGCGCGACGGGTTTCACCTGAATGAAGTTGATTACCGCAGTTCGGCCTACCGTGCTGTGGATAGCGGTTCGTTTGTGGGGCTGTTTGTTTCGCGTGCGGCCATCCAAACGGTGGGATATCCTGACGGATCGCTGTTTATCTACGGGGATGACGTGCTGTATTCGCTTGGAATGCGGCAGGCGGGAGGGCAGATCTTGTTTGATCCAGCCATCCGGTTTGAGCATGATTTCACCACGATGACAGACGCCGATCAGCGGTTTAAACCGCTGTGGAAAACCTACTACCATTACCGCAATCTCTTGCTGGTTTATCGTTTGGCATCAGGCCCTTGGTTTGCATTGGTTTTGCCGTTGATGGTGGCAAAGTGGACGCTCAAGGTGCGGTTTCATTCGGGCGAGCGGGGGCGTTATCTGGCGTTGCTGGCGCGCGCGATCAAGGATGGGTTGATGCGGCGTACAAATGTAGCCCACACCCGCGTGCTGGAATGGGCCAAGCCGCGCGATTAAAGCGGGATTTATCGGTTGAGGATCGTGCGGTGAAAGCGCGACAACAGAACAACGCCGAAAAACAGACATAATGTAGCGACCAGACAGACATAGGGGATGCTGACATAAGACGCTTCATATGTGCTGTAAAACCCGCGCCGCATCAGGCCGGTGATGTGCAATAACGGGTTCCACCATAACATGTCCTGTAGGGATGTCGGCATGTCCTCATAGAGGAAAAACGTCCCCGAGATGAAAAACAGAGGGCGGTTGATGATGCTCCAGACCTGCATCCACGCATCAAACAAGCCAAACAGCACACAGTTGAGCACACCAATCCCGAGGCCCAAAAATGCGGTGAGCATGACAGCCCCGATAATGGCGCTGATATCAAGCTGGGCACGGGTATCGGTGGTGATCATCAGGCCTGTAAACAAAAGGGTCATAACCACGATATGGGTCAACACCGCCAGCGTCAGGCGCGCAAGCACCGCATCCACCCAAGTGACAGCGGGATAAAACAACAAAGCCCGTGAAAAATTGATGCAGCGACCAATTTCACCCGCCAGTTGTTGATACATCGCAAAGAGCAAAAACGCGGTGGCAAAGAATAACAAAAAGCTGTTTCCGATCGGTGGTGTTCGAATCAGCAGAGACATGCCGAAGCCCAGCACCAAAATACCACCCAACGGTTCAAGCACGGCCCATGCATATCCCCCCGGTGATCGGCCATACCGGGTGGCCATTTCGCGCAAGATCAACGCAAAGACCGACCGCCCTGTTGCAAAGCTGCGTTCTGACCCATGGGCAATCTTGGTCGCTTGTGCGCGGGGGATGGACATTGCGGGGTGTTCCAATGCTGGCAATTCCAAGAGCAGTATGTAAAAGCTTGGACTGAAGTTCAAATCATCTTTTTGGAAAAAGAATGAATGTGATACCCCCTAAAGACAGCGCAACACCAGAGCAAGTAGCGACAGCAAGCCCGTCCGTAGAGCCCATGAAACGGCCTGAGCGTCCGCCTGCGCGCGCAGCAAAGCTGCGTCGTCGCCATTATGGCCTGATGATTTCCTTTTTGTTGATTGTAGTTATTCCCTTATCGGTGGTCGTTTTTTACCTGCTGGCAGTGGCTAAGGATCAATACGGCTCGTTTACCGGATTCACGGTGCGCCAAGAAGAAGGCGGCAGCGCGTCCTCATTGTTGGGCGGATTGGCCAGCCTGACGGGGGCTACTGGGTCCTCGGACGGGGACATTTTGTACAAATTTATTCTTAGTCAGGCTCTAATACAGGAAGTCGATGATAACATCGGCCTGCGTGAGCACTATGGGGCGTTTTGGCAAGAAGATCCGATTTTTGCTCTTAAGCCGGGTGCAAGCATCGAGGATATGGAACAATATTGGAGCCGGGTTGTGCGGGTGGCTTACGACCAAAGCTCTGGTTTGACTGAAATGCGGGTACAGGCGTTCACGCCTGAAAAAGCCCGTGAGGTGGCGACAGAAATCTTGCGGTTAAGCCAGGACATGATCAACGCGCTTAATGAACAGGCGCGCGAGGATGCCATGCGTTATGCCCGTAGTGATCTGGAGGAAGCGGTTGCGCGGCTGAAGGCTTCACGTGAAGGGCTCACTAAATTCCGTTCAAGCAACCAGATCGTAGACCCGGAATCAGATATTCAGGGGCGCATGGGTGTGATGAACAACCTGCAACAACAGCTTGCACAGGCGCTGATCGATCTGGATTTGCTGGCTGGAACATCTAGCGAAAGCGATCCACGGACACGTCAGGCCGAGCGTTTGATCGAGGTGATCCGCGCAAGGATCACAAGTGAGCGCGAACAGCTGTCCAGTACGGGCACCCAAGACGGCGGCACAGGCGATGACTATCCACGTTTGATTGCAGAATACGAAGGTTTGGTTGTGGACCGCGAATTTGCCGAGGAAAACTATCGCGCCGCATTGGCCGCGCTGGATTTGGCGCGCGCCAATGCCCAACGTCAAAGCCGCTATCTGGCGACTTATATTGCGCCCACACAGGCCCAAACCAGTGAATATCCCCGTCACGGGGTGATTATAGGGATGACGACCCTGTTCTTGTTGCTGGGCTGGTCGATTATGGCGCTGGTTTATTACTCTGTTCGTGATCGTAGCTAGGGCGGGCATGGGATGATCCGATTTGAAAACCTGACCAAAAGCTATCAGGTGCGCGGAACGAAAAAAATTGTGATCAACAACCTCAATACCGAATTGCCAACAGGTAAGTCGTTGGCATTGTTGGGGCTGAACGGGGCGGGTAAATCGACCCTGATGCAATTGATTGCAGGCACGTTGCGTGCGGATTCTGGGCGTGTGGTGTCGGATGGGTCTATCTCGTGGCCTGTGGGGTTTGGCGGATCGTTCCACCCAGAGCTGACGGGCGCGCAAAACGTGCGGTTTATTGCACGTATCTACGGCGTGGATACGGATGAGTTGATCGCCTTTGTCGAAGATTTTGCCGAGCTGGGAAAACACTTTAATATGCCTGTGCGCAGCTATTCGGCAGGCATGCGGTCGCGCCTGACCTTTGGCGCTTCTTTTGGCATCCAGTTTGACACGTATCTGGTGGATGAGGTCACGGCGGTGGGGGATGCTGCATTCCGGCGCAAGAGCCACGCGTTGTTCAAGGACCGGATGAAAACCTCGAGTGCGATTTTGGTAACCCACGAGATGGGGCAGGTGCGCAGCTTTTGCGATTCAGGTATTTTGCTGCACGCGGGTGACCTGACGTATTTTGAAGATATAGACGAGGCCATTCAGGCGCATCTGGACGTTGTCAACGACAGGTAGGCTTGTGCGGCTGGGTGCTTGAAGTCGGGCCGCGTTTCTTTGATAAGGCGTAAGATTGTTAAACAGATGTGCAAATGTATGCGCAGGATGCGGGATTGATGAAACGCTTTGTAGTTTTAGGACTGCCACGTAGTGGCTCCACATATCTAATGAGTTTGCTGGATGCGCATCGGGACGTGAGTTGCGCAGGGGAGCAGTACAACCCCTTTGCGGTGATTGGTCATGGTCCCGGCGATGACACCCACGATGCGATTTTGGGCCGTGATAAAGATCCGGTGGCCCATATGGAGGCTTTCTTTGCACAAGGAGAAGCCCAAGGGTTGGCTTGTTGTGGGTACAAGTACATGATTGGCCACAACATCAAGATCCTGCACGAGCTGGCCGCAAACCCTGACGTGACGATTATTTATATCTGGCGTGAGAATAAGCTGGCGCAAATTTCGTCTCTGATTAAGGCGTTCCAGAGCAAGAAATGGGCCCAGTCACGGGTTAATTCACATGTCTCGAGCAAAATTGTCGCCACGCCGCGCCAGATCAGCCACCGCTGGCATGAATACGCAACATTTGACCATCTGATTTCGCTTTGGTTGGCTAACTTGCCGAATCCCAAAGTTACCTATGAATACCGTGAGATGTTCCAATCCGGTTTTGAGGAAGGTCTATGTGAATTTCTGGATGTGCCCTTCCAGCCGCGTATGAAAAGCAGGCTGGTCAAGCAAAGCAGTAATTCCATACTGGACCGTTTTGAAGATCCCAAACCGATTAGGTACTATTTTAATCAGATCGGATTAGGGCGTTGGCTGGAAGACGAGCTGTGAGCAGCCCGCTAAGGGTTTTATACTACAATTGGGTCGACTATCTGGATGCCGAAGGGCGTGGCGGTGGTGTTACGCTTTATCAGCGCAATGTGATGACGGGCCTCAAGGGGCGCGCTGATGTTGATGCGGTGTTTTTATCCTCTGGCCTGTCTTATGATCTGCCCGCGCGCGCGCCGCGTTGGGAACCCGTACGCCATGGCACGCAGACCGACCGTGACTGCCGGTACGAGCTGATCAATTCGGGTGTGCTGGCCCATGCCCATCACAGTTTTGGCGACCCTGCGCAGGTATCACATGATGCCACGCGCGATGTGTTTTTCGACTTTGTCGCACGCACGGGCCCCTATGATGTGATCCATTTCAACAACCTTGAGGGGCTGCCTGCAGACGCGTTGGCGATCAAGGAACGTTATCCCGAGATGAAGGTGGTTGTGGCTCTGCACAACTATTATCCGATCTGCCCACAGGTGAACTTGTGGTTCGGAGAGCGTGAGACCTGCGAAGATTTTGAAGATGGCGCGCGCTGTTCGGGATGTTTGACCCACCAACATGATGCACGGCTGCTTCGCGTGGCAAATGGCGTTTCCTACCGGTTGCGCTGTGCGGGGCTAGAGCCCGGGACACGCACCTATGACATCGCGTTCCGCGCGATATTATGGACAGGTGGGCGCAGCTTGCGCGCCATACGCTGGTTGCGTGGTCAGCGCAAAGATGTAGCAAAAGCACGTGTATTAGACCCTGATACAGCGCGTGCCAGTGCTGCCGCCTTTGCTGCGCGGCGCACTGCGATGACAAGCTTGATCAACACCCACTGTGATCATGTGCTTTGTGTTTCGGATGCGGTGCGGGTGTTGGCCGAACGCTATGGCATCGACGCAGACCTGACCGCGACCAGCTATATCGGGACGCAAGCCGCAGAGATGTTCACGCAGACGCAGCCCGTTGAGGATGCATTGAAAAAACAGACCCTAACACTGGGGTATCTGGGCTATATGCGCCGTGACAAAGGGTTTTACTTCCTGCTGGACGCGCTAGAGGCGTTGCCGCCCGAAATGGCCGCGCGCATCCGCATTGTGATTGCTGCGCGCGCGGTGGACCGTGCCACGCAGGCGCGGGTGATGCGGCTGGGTGATCATCTGGCCGAGGTGATCTATCACGATGGCTATACCCACGATGATCTGGAAGCAGTGCTTGCGTCTGTTGATGTGGGGGTGGTGCCCGTGTTGTGGCATGACAACCTGCCTCAGGTGGCGATCGAAATGCACGCCCGTCACATCCCGCTGCTGACATCGGATATGGGTGGCGCGCCCGAATTGGGTGCCAGCGCCGATATGGTGTTTGCCGCAGGGGACGCAGCTGATTTTGTCGCACGTGTTGCGGGCCTGCTGGAAGGGCGCGTGGATATGGCCGCCTATTGGCGCGGTGCCATGGCACCTGTCACTATGCCCAGCCACGTGGACCAGTTGCTAGAGATCTACCGCGCGGCCTAAGGGGTTAACCTGCGTTTGACAAAGGGCACCTGCGCCCATGGCACTGACAGGTCGGGGTCGTAAATTACGCTGCGCCCTTCAGCAGCCATTGCAAGGTATTTGCGGTATTCTTCGGCGTCGTTGAAGTGTTGTCCGCGCAGAACTTCGGCCTGTGCTTTTCGGTAGAAATCAGCGTTGTATTTAAAATGCGCCAGCAGCAATTCACGCGGCGCAATCTGCACATCCCCCACAAAATGCAAACCTGCTGACAGGCGCATGGCAGGATGATAACGCAGCAAGGCCAGTTTTTGCGCGACAAACAGATTGGGGCGGGAGCCGGGGATCAGACGGTGACGCAGGGCCGAGGTCCAGCAACTTTGGCTGGAGTTGGGCCCGCGCGTCATTGTGCTGGTCACAAAGGGGATGCGGTCGGCAAAACCTGCCTGATCAAAGGGCGTGCCATGGGTGAAATCGGCCTCTTCCAGCGACCCTTTTGGGTACATGTCGAGCATAAACAGGCGCACGGCATCGGCGTCTTTGAAATCGTCGTCTTGCAGCAGATCGGGCAATGTTTGGGTCTGGTTTTCTTGCCAGACCAGCAATTCATCCGCATCCGCCACCAATGACCATTTGCCCACACGAAACGCGGCCATCATGGCCTGCTGCCACGCCACACCGTAATGGGAGGAGCTATAATCGGTATCTACTGAAAACAGGGCCACATCGGGTTGCTGGACCAGATATTCCAGTGTGCCATCGTCCGAGCAATTGTCAGCGATCAGAAACGCGCGCACACCCAGTTTGCGGTAATGGGCCAGAAACTGCGGCAGCATGAACATCTCGTTGCGCATGCAGGCGACAACAGCCACATCCGCATCACAGGCCGCCTGAACCGAGGCTTGCGTGCTGATCAGCTCTAATGCGTTGCTGTCATAACCCAGTTTCACATCCTGATAGCTGGGCCAGATTTTTTGCGGTGATAGCGTGGGTGTATTCAGGCGCTTCACTGCTGCGGCCTGATCAAGGTGCGTATCCAGATGTACCAGTTGCAAAGGGGCGGTGGCGCTGGCGTGAAAGCTATTGAGCCATGAGGCCACGGGAAGCGCATCGCGCCATGTGCGGCGGCGAATGGACACGCGGTAGTCTTCTTGGGCTACATAGATGCCGCGCATGGCCAGCAGATCGCCCAGCATTTTATCTTCCATAAAGGACACATCAATCAGCTGCTGGCCCTCTGGGCTACGGGCGGCATCCAATGCGGCGGCCATGGCTGTGCGGCTGAGGGTATAGGCCGATCCACCATCGGCGTATTCCGAAGGTTCGGGCGATTTATCAAGGTCCATCTGGCCGCGCGGTGTGCTGGATTTGGTTTGGTGCCATATGCGGTCGGTCTGGCCGGGGACGCGGTGCAGGCGGCGACCGTAATAGTCGAACTTGGCGTAACTTAGGGATTTGAAGAACAGCTCGGCGTTGAGGAAACAGTCATCGTCGATCTTGAGCATGTGACCGAAGCGGGTGTTGTCATGCACCCATGCGATTGTGGCGAGGGTTTTCTGGGGCAGACCTTCGTAATCGTCAGGGGCGTCTAAATGTACGATATCGCCGCGGCGCGTGCCATCACCATTCCCGATCACAACCACATAGGGCACACCCAGATTTTCGAGCAGGCCCAGCCAACCTGCGCGCAGGGCGGGGATGCGGGTATCAAGGTACTGCGCGCAGGAGAAAACGGTCACGATTGTGTCAAACAGCGGCGCGCCTTCAGGCTGGTCTGTTGCGCCCGCAGGAGGGATGGGCAGATCGGGGAGCGCTAGCGCGTCCAGCAGGGTTTGCACGCAGGGCAGCTGTGGTGAATTACTGTGCAGGCGGTGCGCCGGGGTCACCACGGCAGGGGCCGCGCGCCAAGACGCGGGATCGTGCTGTTCAGACTGGAGGTGCAACCAGGTGCACAGCTCTTGCGCGTGGGCGGTTTCTTGTACCGTGTCGATCAGGGCCAGTGCCATGCCCATCCCCAGATGATGCGCGTCTGGACCAGCGAGCAGTGCCAGCGCGTCGGTCAGCGTTGTGATGTCAGCGTTAGGGTCGCGGAGCCATGCGATGGCGCGGGTGGTGGTGGCCTGCTGATGCCCGAGGTCGGGCGCGCGCGGTGTTTCAGGATACAGCGCGGGCAGCGCATCTGTGGCGCGGACGGCCACTGCAGGGGTGACGTCGCTGCTGTTTGGGCTGGCCATGTGGCGCAGGATGTCTTGGGATTGTTGTGCCTGACCTTGCGCAGGATTTGCGGGCAGGTCGGCGGTATCAAGGGAGGCATGGCTAGGCATGGGAAACCCTGCAGGGCCGAATATCTCGCGCCGCACGCGGGGGGCATCTACGGCCTGTGCGGCCTCAAACAGGTGCAGGGCATCCTCGCGCTCTTGCGGGGGTGTCTGTGGAGTGATGAGCTGGTGATAGGCGGCCTGTGCCTGTTGCATTTGGGCAGGCAGGTCCGGGGCGGTTTCCAGATCATTCCAGAACATACGTGACAGGCCGTACACCTCAAGACACAGGGCCATGACCTCTGCTTGTAAAGGGGCCGGCATGTGGGAGGAATGGCGGATGAGCGCGGCCGCGGTACGTGTCAGCTCGCGGCACTGGGCACGGTCCCAATAATCGGGCGCGCGGTTGCGCAGGAACGCGGCAAAGCTGTGGAAAATCTGCGCGTAGGTATCGGAGGGGATGTGCGCGCTGGTTAAGGCATGGCGCACAGCCCAACCAATTGCAGGGGTGACCAGCCAGTCCTCGCGGACCTCTACAAGCTGATCCAACATTTGCGCCATTTGCGCGTCTTCTCCGGCTGCGGCCAGATAGGGCAAAGCGGCAGAAAGGCTCCAGCGGTCAGGGGGGATATCCAGCGGCAGGATGCCTTGGTGACATGCCAGATCATAGAGACCTGCAAAGTCGCGCTCTTGGGCGCAGAAATATTCGCTGAGCGCAAGGAAGAGGGGCTGCTGCGCGGTTGCGGATACTTGCATTGCTGCAACCACTGACAGGGCATCAGGGCAGTTTGCGGCGGATTGGCTTTGGGTCAGGCGTGCCACGGCAATGTCGACCTGCGTGCGCACGGGATCATCGCTCAGAGGGGGCGGAGGGGTGTTCAGGTGCTGCGTATCAGTCTCTATAAAGGGCGTTGCGCCATAGAACTTGGCGATCTTGGCCAATTGGATTTGCGCAGGGATGGACAGTAGGTTCAGCAGATTGCCGTGACGGATATGTTCAAGCACGGCGAGGCACAGGGTGTTGTCGGTGCAGGCAAGCGGGGCACACAACAAGGTTTCAAGGCGCGCAGCCATCTGCACACGGGTCAGGGTTAACGTGCTGTGCGTTTGGGTGAGCGTTAAGGCACCTCCGTCGGGGACATCGTGCCACAACCGCGCGGGCAGCAAGGCGGCGGCGGTGCCTTGGGGGGCTGGGATCAGTGGCAGGGGAGTGCGGGCCGGTTGTATCTCTATGCTGGTGTGCGCATCTGCTGTTGTGCGCAGCATCAGGCGACTGTCGAGAACCAGCGCACCTTGGGGGATGTCAGGGATGATATGCTGGGGGGTGACATGCCCTTCACAGGTAAACCCTGCGATGGTGTCCAACCCCGCAAAGCCTTCGCGATTGCGCAGCCCGCGTGCGCCAAAGCGAAACACTTCGCGGCCGTTGATCTGCACACAGACATGGGGAGGCGTGAATGTCAGGGTGACGGTTGTGGGATCGGCGTGCAAATCGACCGCGCAGCTGCGTTGCGCGCGCCATCGGCCATCGGCGTGCTGGTCGTTGCACACGGCTAGGTTTTCAGGGCCACGCAGGGACAGGTGGAACACAACCTGATTGCTGTCTGTCGCGTAGAAATAGATGTTAGCGTAGGGGCGGGTGTGTAGCACGGCCTGAAATTGCACCATGCCGTTGGTCCCCAGAGTAAAGGGGTGCAGATCAGGGGGCGGCACAGCGATGGTTTTGCCTGTTTTGGGGTGTGTTGTTGTGTTGGCCTCGGGCGGCGGCGGGCGGCGGGTTATCACCGCAAGCGGGTCCATCATGCGGGACAGGCGCGGCCCGACGGATGGATCAAGACCAGCAGTGGCGGGGGCGCCGTACCCAAGGCGCGCAGAGAGCGCTGCGGCCCCTGACACCATTGCAAGGCGATGCCAACGGCTGGGGTATTTGCCAAAATAAACTTGTTCACGCAGGGCGCGGGCAAACAAGCGCCGCTGCCACCCTTTGGGCAGAGTGACCTGTGGGAATTGTGCGCAAACAGTCTCTAACAAGGCCATGTGTGCGCGCCGCATGGCCTTGAGGCCGTAGGGCGCGCCCCACCGTGCAAAACCCTGATTGTGCATCGGCACGGTAACGAGGGCATGGGCGATATATGTGATGCGGCGCGCACGCAGGGCGGCGATCAGGCACAGGCCCCAATCGGGGCGTGCGCCGTTGGTAAACCCCGCTCCGGTGTCTGTCAGAAACGCACGCCGGAACACCTTGGCCGAGCAATGCGCCTCAAGCCCCAAGACCTGAAGCGGGGTCATTTCCAGCGGCCCTGCGGGTAGCGTATCAAGCGGCCAGAGCGTCATGTCATGCATGCCGTTGTGATAGCTGAGCACATCTGTTTCAGGGTCATGCAAGCGCATCTGCGCCACGCCAAAATCAGCATCCGCACGCAGCATCGCCTCAACGCTGTGCTGCAGGCTCCACGGGGTGGGGATATCACCTGTGGCCAGACAGATCACATAGGCCCCGCGTGCATGGGCAATGCCGTGGTTAAACCCCGCACCTGTTCCGCGCGCTGCTGCGGTGAGGATGTGCCAATGGGCGGCCATGGGGATGTTTGCACCCTGTGCTGCGCGCGCGGCGGTAGCGTCATGGCAGACGATCAGCACTTCGTGCCCCGGTGTGCTTTGCTGGCGCAGCCCCTCAAGGGTGTGGCCCAAGGCCTCGATGTCGGTGCCATCCCAGCTTAGGATCACGCTTAGCGGTAAGAGGCCTTCCATCTCCATCTGCCAGCTGAGGCCTATGTCTGTATCCCAGTCGCTGAGATACGCGAGGGAGTGGGTGTGCATAAACTCCTGCGCGGCACTGGCAAATCGGGCGCGGCGGTCGGGATCGCCAATGATGGTGCTGCGTTCAAACACCAGACGGGTGGTGATGCGTGCCAATGCCAGATCGCCCCCCGGCCGCGGGCTGTGCGCGAACATCTGTTGCATCTGTTTGAGCACATCAAACTGCTCGAACACGCGGTCGCTGTCTTCGCCTGTGATTTGGCCCGCGCGCCCGCGCGTCTGGATATAAAGCGCCTCTGGCAGGTGTATGATGTGATCGGTGCGTGCCGCGGCACGGTGGAAAAATCCGTGATCCTCAAACCATGTGCCCTCGTCAAATCGCAACCCCTCGATGAGGGTGCGGCGGTAGAGCTTGTTCCACGCTGAGGGGAAGTGGCAGATCACATCCGACCATGTATCTAGTGCATAGCGGCGCGGGGCCACGTGGCGGGACAGGTCGGCGGCACCGTGGATGGCGGAATGCGCGCTGCCGCTGCCATCGATGTCATTGGATTGAATTGCGCAGGCGACCCAGTCACCGCCGGTTTCTTCAAGGGTTTGCCACAGGCGCATCAGATAATCGGGCATCACACGGTCGTCGCTGTCGACAAAGGCGATGTAGCCCCCCGTTGCCTGCGCCAGACCTGTATTGCGCGCCCCGCTGAGGCCGGCGTTTTCCTGCCGGATCAGGCTAAACCGTGGATCGCCCTGCGCGGCGGCAAGCGCGATGTCGCCGCTGCCGTCTGTGGCACCATCATCAATCATGAGGGCTTCGAAATTGGTGAAGGTCTGGCTGCGCAGGCTATGGATGCACGCCGCCACATGCTCTGCGACATTATAGATCGGGATGATCACTGAAATGCGGCCCTTTTGCGTGGTTTGCACGAGAGGGTCAGCGGCGTTGTTGGTCATAGGGTCACCAAGGTGGGGGGAGTGATCATACGGGTGTTGTTTCGCAACTTGCCCAGTAGGTAAAGAGCGCATGGCGTTTGTATACATCATCTTGCCCCTTGTGTGGGGGGGTGTTACTTTGGGGGCATCTATTTTCACGTGTAAAAGGTAGCTGTAGTGAGCGATCCATATGTTATCTGGACCATGCGCCGTACGGGGGGTACGACGCTTGCCACGTTGCTGAATATCCTGTCAGAGCACCCTAGTATCCAGCACGAACCGTTCAATGTTGAACGTAAGCTGCGCCACATTCCAAAGATGCTGGCCGAAGGGGGTGACGTAAAGCAGGTGCGGGCCGAACTGGAAGACTGTCTGGCGCACCGTCCGGTTATCAAACACTGTTACGAGTTGATGAACCCTGCCTTTAATAAGGTCCTGATGAAGGTCACAACAAAATTGGGATACCGGCACATTGTGCTGGACCGGCGCAGCGAAGCCGCGCGGGTTATATCACTGGAACTGGCTCAGTTGTCGGGCGCGTGGGGCGCGGGCTCAACTGAGAAAATATACCCCGAGATTGAAGCTGGCGAGCGGGCATTGGAACCGATCAACATTGAGCGGGCCCTGTCCGAGATGCGTCAGAGCCATCTTCGCCGTCAGGAACTGGTGGCGATGACGAAGTGGTCCAAACCTGCGCCGTTTATGATGTACTTCGAAGATGTCTATACGGATCATGTGGCGGGGCGCGCCCTGATTGGGCGGTTGCTGGCCTATCTGGGCATCCGACCCGAAGATCATCTGGACTATGACACGCTGCTAGAGGATGCGTTGGTGCAACGGGGGCAGAATTCGGTGCGGATTGTACAGGCTGTCCCAGATTTTGATGCGGCAAAAGCCCAGCTGAGCGCGCTGGAGGCTGCTCAGAAAAAGATTTTTGTTGCATCCTGAGCTTGGAGTGCAGATGGCGGCGGACGGTTTATGGTATAAAAGGCGCTGGCAAGTATGGATAAACGCCATTGACATCTTGCGCGAAGTCAGGGGATTACAGGTGAAATTAACTTTAGTACTCACTGGTTTTAAAACGTTACACTCTTTTTTCGTGTTACCAATTAATTTTCAGACATAGGTATAAATCATGTCTCATCACATCGAACCCGAATTGATAGAAATAGCGTGTTTTTCAGATGCACGTGGCCAGCTTGGCGTTGTTGAGGCTGCGGGCCTGCCTTTTGATATTAAACGGGTTTATTACTTGTTTGATATTCCGATGGGTGCTGTGCGCGGTGAACACGGGCACAAAAAACTTCAGCAGTTTATGCTGTGTATGAACGGGTCATGTGAAATCACGTTCAACGATGGCACGCGGCAGTTCAAGTTTCTGCTCGATAGCCCCTCGGTAGGTGTTTTGGTGCCGCCGGGCCTGTGGCGCAGCATCCGCTTTATCAAGCCGGACTCGGTTTTGTGTGTTTTCGCGTCACACCCCTATGAGCAAGAAGACTATCTCTACTCCTACGAAGAGTTTCTGGAGTGGACTATTCAAAATAAGGAAGCCGAGCAATGAAGTACCCGTTTTTGGATGTAGGATTTACATACCGGACGCTGAAGGATGATCTAGATGCGGCCTATCACGGTGTGATGGACAGCAGCATGTACATCGGCGGGGATGCTGTTGCGAATTTCGAGCAGGAATTTGCGACGTATTGTAGGGCAAAACATTGCGTTGGCGTTGGCAACGGTCTGGACGCCTTGGTATTGACGCTGCGCGCGTATGGCATTGGCGAGGGTGACGAAGTGATCGTGCCTGCCAATACTTTTATCGCCACATGGCTGGGCGTGGCACAAACGGGCGCCACTCCGGTACCAGTGGATGCCGATCCTTTCACGATGAACATTGATCTGGCGCTGGTGGCTGATGCGATTACACCGCGCACCCGAGCGATCATGCCCGTGCATTTGTATGGTCAGCCGACCGCCTCTGACGGGCTGCGCGCGCTTGCCAAAAAACACGATCTGAAGATCATCGAAGATGCAGCACAGGCCCATGGCGGGCGTGATGGCAACCGCCGTGTTGGCCAGTTAGGCGATGTGGCAGGCTTCAGCTTTTACCCAGGGAAGAACCTTGGGGCATTTGGTGATGGCGGGGCGATTGTGACGGATGACGGCGATCTGGCCCAATCCATCCGCATGTTGGGTAACTACGGTGCCCAAGTGAAATATCAACACGACGAGGTGGGTTATAACTCACGTCTTGATCCGCTTCAGGCGGCGATGCTGTCGGTCAAGCTGCGCAAGCTGGACGAGTGGAGCGCGCGCCGCAGCGAGATTGCAGATATCTACCTGAGTGCATTGAACGGGGCCCCCGGCCTGACCTTGCCCGGTGTTGGTGAGGGGCTGCAATCGGCGTGGCACTTGTTTGTGGTGCGTGCGCCGGACCGCGAAGCCTTGCAGGCGGCCTTGGCCGAGCGTGGCGTGGCCACGGCGATGCATTATCCCATCGCCAACCACAAAAGCGGTGCCTTTGTCGAAGACTTTGGCGACATGTCGTTTCCTGTGACAGAAGAAATCTGCCGCACCTGCCTAAGCCTTCCGATTGGTCCGCATTTGAGCGTCGAGCAGGCCCATGAAATCGCCCAGCATGTCAACGATGCCGTGCGCAGCATTGCCTAGATGGCGGTTGTAGTAAAACAATGAATTCCATATCGGATACACCCCGCCCCGACACATCACAAACACAGTGCATCGAGACTGCCCTTGCTGCGGGCGACTGGCCCCATGCATTGGAACGTCTGGGGGCACTTGCCAAATCGCAGGTAAAATTACGGGCGAATAAGGCGGGCTTTTTTCTAGATGAAATTGACCCGTTATGCACACGTATGGCGCATGAGATTGCGGGTGATTTTCCGGTTTCTTCCAATCCTGTCGGATTTGACCGTCCTGCCAATATCTATCTGGTCACGGAAATCTACCACTCAGGGGGGCACCGCAAACTGATCGAGCAGATCATCGCGGCCCGCCCTGACGAACGTCACATCGTGTTGTTCACGGGCGCCATGGAAGACAGCCGCAGCTTTGGGATGAAGGCCATTGTTGAGGCGGGCGGTTTCCCGATCTATCCCGATCCTGCGCTGGATCACTTTGACCGTCTGCTGTGGTTGCGTGAAAAGCTGGCAAGCTTTGCCGCGCAACGATTGTTTGTGTTCCACCATCCTGAGGATGTGCTGGCGGCGATCGCGCTTACGGAATTCAGCGGCGATTATGGCCCGCGTGCCTATGTCGTGCACCATGCGGATACCGTGGCGAGTGTGGGTGTTGATCTGCCACTGGCGACCCATCTGGCCATCCGCACCGAGCAGCAACAACAAATCAAGGCCCTGCGGCCGCAGTACCGCGTGCATCTTTTGCCGCTGGTGTATGCACCCGAGAACCTCAAGCCAAGTATCAAACCAGAGATCAAGCGCATCATCGCATCGGGCACGCGTACATTCATGGGAACCGGATCGCTGAACACGGCGACCTGCGGGGGGATGCATAAATTCCACGGTGAAGATACGCTGAGCCTGCCCAATGTGTTGGCCAGCATTTTGATGACAACCCGTGGTCAGCATTATCATATCGGTGCGGTCAGCGCTGGTATGCAGGGCAAGATCGAAGATGCGCTGTCTCAGGCGGGACAATCGCTGGATCGGTTGACCCTGATTGGCGAAGTGCACTCGGTTGCTGAAACGCTGGTGGCAAACGATGTTGACTTGTTTGTGACCTCCTTCCCCTCAGGCGGTGGATTGACGGTGGTTGAGGCGGCTTA
Organism: Sulfitobacter sp.; assembly: GCF_036960155.1. Taxonomy (GTDB): domain Bacteria; phylum Pseudomonadota; class Alphaproteobacteria; order Rhodobacterales; family Rhodobacteraceae; genus Sulfitobacter. The sequence goes on from NZ_JBALWB010000018.1 coordinate 48,949, forward strand.
TGCAGGTCTGCCCATTGCGGTTTACGGCGGTGCCGGAGATGAAGTGGGGCGTTATATCGCGGGCCTAACCCATGCACCTGATGAAGTGCTGGTGTGGGAAACGGTTGAGGGTCTGGAAGACGCTTTGCGCGGGTTCTGGAAAAAGGGCGGCGTTGCGCGGCTGGAGGAAATGTCTGCCGCGTCCCAAAAGTGGTTTGAGCAGGGGCACTCATGGGCAAGGTTCCACAGACGCCTTCATGCGCTGATTAAAGTTTCAGAAACGCAGCGGTCTAGATCGCTGGATCTGGATCGCCGTCGCGTGGCCCAAGCGCTGTTGGATATTGAATATTACGAAACTAAAAATCCCGATGTTGTGGAAGCGGGGCTGAACCCGCTCGATCATTTCGTTTCTCATGGCGAGGGTAAATCGCGCCCTTGCAATGTGTTGTTTGATTCTAGTTTCTATCTCTCTCAGTTGAATGACACCGAACTTAAAATCGCTCAGAAAAAGCCGCTGACGCATTATGTGATGCGCGGCGAAGCTTGTGGATATAAACCGCATCCTTTGTTTGATCCTGTTTATTGTCGCGCCGCGCTTAAGGCTGCAAACCTGTGGGCGGCGCCAACGGGTGATCCGCTGACTGATTGCGTATTACTGCAATATCTAAAGGCCCCCGGCAGAGTCGCGACACATACCTTCTTTGACCCAATTCATTACGCACGTCAGGCGGGGCTGATCCCCGAAGATGAGACGGTGCTGGGACATTTCATCACAACAGGTGCGGATGACATGCTAAGCCCGCATCCGCTGGTTGATCCCGCATTGCTGGCAACCTCGGTCAAGGGCTTTGCCAAGACTTTTGTGACCTACCTGACCAAAGGGTCTCCGTCTTTCAACGAGCCAAACGGCGCGGCCCTGTTCGAGCCTAAAACACTAGCAACCAAAAAAATGGATCATTACGCAAAAGCGGCACCAAACGTGCTGTGGGCGCATTTGATTGAGGGGAACCTGCGGGGCCGTGACCCTCATACGTTGGTGTCTGTTGCTCACATTGAAAAGACTCGCCCAGGCACGTTGGTGTCCTCCAGGGTGGCATTGCAGGACCTGACGATAAACCGTCTGGGTGTGGACACACACCCGTTGGTGTCGGGGAACCACATTCTCAAACAAGCGCCCTATGCCGAGACGTTAAAGATCAGTTTGACGCAATATTTTATCGAAAACAGCATGGCGCATAACATCGATCCGCACCCGCTGTTTTCGACACAGTTCTATCTCTATAATAACCCCGATCTGAGCAATCTGAGCATCAGCCCGCTGCAGCATTTTCTGCAACATGGGCAGGTTGAGGGCCGTCTGCCGCATCCTAGTTTTGACGGCAATGCCTACTACCGCCGCTTCCTTAAACCGGAGGGGGGCGGGTCTCCGATCCTTGATTATGTGGCGCGCGGGATGCGGTTGTTTTTGCCAGCGCTGGCACTGGATGACGCCCAAGGACATATGTCAGGCAAAATGGCGCAAGGCCTGTTTGAGGTGGGCAGCGATGTTGCCGCAGCAGATATGCTGATTGGGGCCATTCACCCTGACGTGGGGGCCAAACACCCGACCCTCACCGCACAAACCCGACAGCTGTGCATTGACGATAGCGAAGCCGAGCAGGTCACGGAAATACATGCCACCGAACGGGTGCTGGTGAACCGCCCCTCTGTTGTTGCTCAGACCCATATCGCCCCACCGATTGGCGATTATATGGCCCCCGCCGCGACTGCCGCGCTGTACCGCGAGGCGACACTGATGCCGGGCAATGACGGGTTCATTGCGCAAAGTGGTGTATGGGTAGATCACGGGCTGGACGGGTTTGATTCTGACATCATGCAGGTCAAGGGTCACGGCGCGGTTGTGGCTGTGACAAAAGACAAAGTCCTGCTGCGCAGCTATGCTTCGGATGCGGGGCTGCCTACCGGCATTCTGGCCTCTGGAACTTATAGCAACAACTATTTCCACTTCCTGTTGGAAGTGCTGCCGCGCATTCTGTTGGCAGTCGATATTGCCCCTGAATGCACGCCCATTCTGGCTGATGATGGTATGCCCGAGCAGCATTACCAGGCGTTGCGTCTATATTTGCCCAAACATCCGATTGTGCGCCTTGCACGGCACACATCGGTTAAAGTGGGCAGGTTGTACGTGGGCAGCATGCCTAACGTCATTCAAGATGCTTTCGGCAGTGATATGCCTCCGGTGAATGCGGCCCGTTTCCACCCTGCGATCATTGCGCGTCTTGCCCGTTTGGGCGGCGACGGCACACAGACCACCCCGGGGGGGCGTTTGCTGTTGGAGCGCAATGGTCTCATGCGCAATATGCTGAACGCCACGGAACTGACTGCGGCGTTGAAAGAGCGCGATTTTGATGTTGCGCGCTGTGAGGAACTGACCTTCTCCGAACAGGTTGGACTGTTTTCAACATCTGGCGGCGGCATTGTTGCCCAAAGCGGTGCGCATCTGGCCAACATCTTGTTTGCGCCCAAAGGCACCCGTGTGTTTGCGTTGTTCTCCAACGCGCCGGGTACGAATTTCTATCTTTGGAGCGCGCTTGGTGCGCTGCTGGGTCATGACATCATCAATGTTGCGGGCTGGCGGATCATCGGGACGGCACCGGGGCGCGCGCCAGAGGCGCATGAAGCCTTCACCGTGCCAGTTTCTTTGGTAACACCTTTCTTCCCGCCACAGGCATCGGATGTCATTGCGGACAGCCCGCTGGACGAGGCCCGCGCGCATCTGGATGCGCTGTATGGGGCCTGCACCGAAGCAGACACGTTGACCAGCGCATGGAGCTTGCATTCAAGCCCGACACCAAAAGGGTTTGACGCGGCAATGACCGTGGCCCGCAGAAAGCTGCACGGCCTGTTGGAGACGCTACCGCAGGCAGATATTTCCAAGCTGTTGAAGCATGCGTTCTTTCAGGACTTCTCACGCAATACCCGCTCGGGGTTTGTCACGTTGCGCAACTATAACGCTGAGGAACTGGCGACGATTGCGCAGATCAATGCCCGCTTTGAGGCGCTGTCTGTTGTGGGTGAGGGTGCGGTAGGTGATCGCAAGATCGAGCAAGCCCTTGCATTGGCAATCCTGTATATTCCTGCATGGAAATTGCCGCTGGTTGGTCATCTGGACCTGTTTGAAACCGATGTGCAGCAGCTATATCTGAAATGGCTCGCCACGCCGCCCTATCTATACGCAGCAGGCGATGACGTTGGTTATGTTGCCTATACCGAACGGTTGCTGAGCTGGCTGTCACGCCATCTGGCACCAGAGGTAGAGGAAGACATCCGCAGCCGGGTTATGGAAGCCGCGGAACAGATCGATATGGGGCAGTTGTTGCTGGTGGATGCGCCGCTGCGCCCGACACTGGAAGCACGTAATACCCTGCTGGAGCATGTTGCACAGCGCAATGGACCTACGCCGCGCGCAAAGCCGCGTGCACAAGACCTGTCACAAGGGCGTATCCGCATCGGCCTGCTGTGCCGGACCTTTGCCAAAGGCCCCGACAGCGAGGCGGTGGTTGCATTCTTCCGCGCCTTTGATCCTGCCCGGTTTGAGATCTTCACCTACTCGATGGCCTTTAGAGACCGCGTAGTGAGTGATGATGCAGAATTTGACAAAATCTTTGACGAAGTGATCGAACACCGCCGTACGATCACGGGCGGACCACATGACATCCGCGAGACGATACTGGCGGATGATCTGGATGTATTCTTGTATGCCAACGCCACGACGTTTGGTGTGCGCGATCTGGAACGTGCTCTGTATCACCGTGTGGCTCCGATCCAGATGTCACTGAATTCGCATTTGCCAATCTCTCCGGGTTTCCCGTCGTTTGATTATTTTGTCACGGGACGCAGTGATGATCCGACAGCCGAAGTGCAGGATGTGCATCACCCAGAAACAGTGTTGAAGGTCGAGGGGCCTGTCATCAACTTCCTCAATTCGCTCAAGCCCAAAAAGCTGCCCGGTTTCAACCGTGCAACTCTGGGATTGTCCGAGGATGACGTTGTGATGATGAATGGTGGCTCGTCGCAAAAACTGCGCAGCGAAGGTCTGCGTACGATTCTGCGCGCCTTGCATGCTGTGCCCAACGGCAAGCTGCTGTTGGCGCCGTATAACCCGGGCTGGGCGGCCCGCAGTCAGGCGTTTGCGTTTAACCGCCAACTGGCTGACGCGGCTGAGGCTGTGGGCGTGTCGATGGACCGTATTATTGTGTTGGGCGAATTGAGCGTGCCCGAAGCGGAAGCTGCGATTGCGCTGTCGGATATCTATTTGTCCTCTTTCCCGCATGGGGGGGCCACGATGACGCATCTGGCGCTGATCTATGGCACGCCGCCTGTGGTGCTGCGCCGTGAGTTTACCCGCTCGATTGACCAATTTTTGGTGAGCACACTTGGATTTAATCAGATGCTGGCCAATACGCCGGATGATTACGTGGCGCTGGTGGCTGATCTGGCGCGTGACACTGCGCGCCGCAAGCAGCTGTCTGAAGAGATCAAAGAGGCCGCGAAAAACCCGCCCTTTGTTGCCAGTATGGCGTTTTCAGAAAGCATGCAGGCTGTTGTGAACGAGGCCTTGCAGAAACAATACGCCAACAACGACGGTGACGATTAATTTTAGCCCCTCATGGGTGGCACATGGGGCAGGATCGCTCGGCTTTGACGATCTTGTGATGTGCCTGTAGAGAGGGAAACGAAGAATTCGGTAGGAAGGTAACGTATGGACAATTTGATTGACCCTTCGGCAAAGATTGGCAGCAATGTCACGATCGGCCATGGCACACGTGTCTATGGCAACGTCGAGATCGGGGACAATTGCTCCATTGGTGATTTCTGTGTGATCGGCCATCCTGGTCCGGGCGAAAACGGCCCGCTTGTTCTGGGGGCGGATGCAACTGTGCGCTCGCATGCTGTGTTGTATGAGGGATCCACGATCGGTCCCAAGCTAGAGACAGGCCACCACGTTGTGATTCGTGAAGGATCGATGATTGGGGAAAACCTGCGGGTTGGTAATTTCTCGGACATTGAGGGCAGTGGGCGGATTGGTGATTTCGTGCGCATGCACGCCTATGCCCATGTCGGCAAAGGATCTGACATTGGTGATTTTGTCTGGCTGTTCTCACTGACCACGTTGATGAATGATCCGCTGCCGCCGTCGCATCTGGCAGACCCTGTCACCATTGGCGATATGGTCACCATCTGCGTGAACGCCCAGTTGATGCCGGGTGTCCGGATTGGCCGCGGGGCATTTATTGCCGCAGGCGCAGTGGCCAGCGGTGAAATTCCCACAGGCGCGCTGATCACAGGCCCCGACGGCGAAGTCGCGGGCCCTGTGCGATTGCTGATGCATATGGAAACCCGCACCCGCCATCCGTGGCACAAACATTTTGCGGATGCTTATCCTGAGCATGCCCGCGAACGCATTGCACAACTTGGCGCCGAGATCGACGCCGAGGCCGCAGAGCTAGACCTATAATTCCAAACCATTTGATTGAAAGAGACACATGGAACGCACAGAAATTCTGAACATCATGAACATGATCATGACTAAAAAAGGCCGTGCCGAGATCACGGACGAAAGCCAAGCCACACGCGATGTTAACTTTCGCAGCCTTGATTTCTCCGAAGCGGCATTGCGCATCGAATTCAAAATCGGGGGCGAGCTGACGTTTGATGCGGCCTCCATGCGCAAGATTGAAACTGTCAAAGACGTGTTGGACTTCTTTGAGGAAGCAACCAAAGCGGCATGACCGATCTGTGTGATCTAAACCGTGTGCATTTTGGCGACACCAGCGTAGATATTGCTGGGTTGCGTGATGAAGCGGCCGCAGCGTTGGGGGCTCAAGATCTGAGCAACCAGCGCTGTGTGTTTGTCGTGGACAGCATGCGCGAAGCGTTGGGATGTGTGGCTTATGGCATGTCTCATGATCTGGATTTTGGGGTGATTGAGCGCGCGCGCCTGTCTCCCGAAGTCGAGGGGCGCTTTGCCGAAAATGCGGTGCAACTGCGCAATGCCCATGATGGCAGTGCTGTGGGCGGTGCCGTTGCTGCGGGTGAGATCCAACAGGGCCGTGTCACGGTGCTTACGTCTGGCACCACGGGTTTGCTCAAGCTTATTCCGCATACGGCTGCCACACTTAATACCTTTGACCGTGTGCAATCACTGCCCGAAAACACATGGTTCATGCCGTATCAGATCGGCTCTTATGCGTGGTACCAGATGGTGGCGCTGGGGCTGTTCAAAGACGGCCAAGGCCTGATCCCCGGTGATTTCAGCGACCTTGCTGCCAGCTTTGAGAATGCGGTGACACGCGGTGTGGTCACGGCGATTTCCTCGACGCCGACGTTCTGGCGTCATGCGCTGATGTCGATCGACGAAGACACGCTGATGCGGGCGCAGTTGCGCAGCATTTCCATGGGCGGTGAGATTGTAGATCAGGCCATTCTGGACCGGCTTGCAGTTTTGTATCCGCAGGCCCGCATCCGCCATATCTATGCCTCTTCCGAGGCAGGCGCGGCGATTGTGGTCAGTGATGGGAAGGCAGGCTTTAAGGCCGACCTGCTGGAGCGCACGGACGGTGCAATCAGTGTGAAGGTTGAAGAAGGGCGTTTGTATATCCGCTCTCCTTATGCGAACCGCACGGATGGCAGTGGCTGGGTGGACACGCAGGATCTGGTGGAACAACGCGGTGACCGCGTTTATTTCCTAGGCCGTGCCGGCAATACGATGATCAATGTTGGCGGGCAAAAGGCATTTCCCCAAGACATCGAAGCGCATCTGATGGCGCATGAAGATGTGATCTGGGCACGGGTTGTGGCGCGCAAAGCCCCGTTGATGGGCGCGCTGCCTGTCGCGAGTGTTGTGTTGCGCAAACCAATGGACGAGATGGCAGCCGAGCTGATGCTGACGGCCCATTGCGAGGTGGGTTTGGCTGAATTTGCCATACCGCGCATGTGGGACTTCCTGAGCGATATCCCGATGAAAGCCAGTTTGAAAAGTTGACCCTGCCGCACAGATTTGGCGGGACTGAAATTGAATAAGGAATAAGCAAAATGCATACGACCGGACAATCGATCATCGTCAGTGGCGGCTCCCGCGGACTTGGCTTGCACATGGTTACACAGCTTTTGGAAGCGGGTAACAAAGTAGCGACATTCGCACGCTCGCACACCGAGGCCATGGACGATCTGAGCACCAAATACGGTGACAGCTTTTACTTTGCGCCACTTGATGCGGTCGATGTGAACGGCGTTACGGCGTTTGTGAACACAGTGTGCGACAAGTTTGGCGGCCAGCTGGACAGTGTTGTGAACAACGCAGCCATCGGTCAGGACCAGTTGCTGATGCACACTGATCCCGAAACGATCCAGCAAATCGTCAACATCAACATCGTTGGCCCTACATTGCTGACCCGTGTTGCGATCAAACGTATGCTGCTGCAGGGCAGCGGCAACATCTGCAACATCTCCTCGATCTGCGGTTCACGCGGTTATGCGGGCCTGTCAGTTTATGCGGGTTCCAAAGGGTATCTGGATGCGATGATGCGGGCCTTGGCACGTGAAGTTGGCGAAGCGGGTATCTTTGTGAACTGTGTTGCACCCGGTTTCTTCGAGAGCGAAATGTCGTCTGTGCTGCGCCCCGAGCAGTTGAACGCGATCAAGCGCCGGACCCCCACAGGTTCGTTGTCCAATGACGAGAACATCTTCAAAGTGGTGGATCTGGTCATTTCAGGCACAACAAACATGCAAGGCCAGGTGGTATTTGTTGATGGTGGCATCACCTGCTGATCAGGTTGTTGCACGGGTTTTTGGGGGCATTGTTATCACCGATAGCAATGCCTCTGGCCCGGCCAGCTATGATGTTCACGGCCTACGCTTTGTTTTTGTGCCTGCGGCCCAAGACAGCGCGACCTACGCCGTGGATGTAGAAAGCCGCAATACAGAGGTCCCGCCTTTTCTAGCGCAGCACTTTGCACCGAGCGACACACCGTTCTTTGAGCATTGGACAAGGTTAGAGGTGGTTGCTAAACTATCGGGACGTCCTGTGTTGGAACTAGTAAAAGAAAGTACATGTCTAAACTTGCCTGATAAAAATATTTCAATTCAACGTGTTGATACGTCGACGCATTGGATCGCTGTGGGCAGGAAATGACATTTTTGGAAAATGATATGACAGAAGCACCCCACAAAGAAATCTTGCTGTGTAGCACGCCACGAAGCGGATCAACCCTGCTGGCAGAGGCCATGCTCAACAGTGAATGTCTGGGGTGCCCTGATGAGTTTTTCAACAACAATCAGGAAAACAAAGGCGACCGCCCACATACGATTTTTGAAGAAAACTACAACAACCTCGGCGCGACCTCTTATGCTGATTATCTCGGAAAACTAGCCGCGCATTATAAGTCCGACAATAATGTGCACGCGGTCAAAATGCACTTTCAACACTTCAATCAGGCGTTGCGCACTGGTTATTTTCAGCACCCGGCCGAACGGTTCTATGTCTTTATCCACCGCGAAGATACGGTGGCACAGGCTGTATCGCTGGCGATTGCGGTTAAGACCCAGAAATGGAACAGCCGCATGAAGACCTCTCAGATGGGGGACGTAGATGTGCCTGACGAATTGCTTGCCCGTGCTTACCGCGAACTGGTTTTTGATAATCTGCGCTGGAAAGCCTTTTTCGAGATGTTCAACGTGCCGTACCTGTCGTTGGAATATGACGAGGTCACAGGCGATGTTGCTGGATCGGTGAAGAAGATCGCCAAACACGCCAAGGTGCGTCTAAAGCGCGGTGCGCTGGACGGTCTGGAACAACGCCTGACGGGCAAAAAGCAATCAAGCGATTTGAACGAACGTCTCAAGGGCAGACTGAATGGTATGCAGCTTGAGGATTACAAAGAGGGTAATATCCTCTTTGATACTAAGGTACTGTAATCAAATAAACTAACTGGTTTGATTAAACGCGCGCGGATATTCCGCGCGCGTTTTTGTTTCGAGCTCTAGAATTGAGATGTGGCGCGTATCACTTCAGCTGCGCCTGAACCCATTTCCACGTGTCTTCTATTCCAGTCCCAAGCGAGATTTTCTTGCCCCAGTTCAACTGGGATTGGGCCTTGCTTGTGTCCAGTACAACGCGCGGCACATCAAACCCACGGCCGGGTTTGTATATCGGGGTGATGTCGCTGCTTACGGTTCTGCGGATGTGATCCACAATGTCGTTGACGGATGCACCATCATTGCTGCCTGCATTGAAGGTACCACTTACGTCACTGATGAGGGCGCTGTGGCACAACTCTGCCAGATCGTGCACGTGGATATAATCGCGCACAACACTGCCATCACCCCAGACCTCGATTTGTTCGCCTTGTGCTAAACGCCACAGGTACGTCCCGATAATGCCTTGGGTGCCGGTATGTCCCTGACGGGGGCCATAGGGGTTGGAGGCGCGCAAAATAACGTGCTGCAACCCGTGCAATTTGTGTTCCATGAACAGGTAGTTCTCGATTGCGATCTTCACCACACCATATGAGCTGATCGGATTGAGGGGGTGGGTTTCTGCCACCGGATCGGTTTGGGGCACGCCATACACCGTCCCGCCCGAGGAAAGGTAGACCATCTTGCGCACGTTTGTTTGGCGCATCACTTCGAGCAGGCGCACCATGGCAATCAGGTTGCCTGTGATATCCGCAACGGGGTCCATATTTGATGTTGCCGGAACGGTTGTGCTGGCCAGATGGATCACAGCATCCACGCCCACCAATGCCTCAAATATCTGGGCCGTATCGCTGAGGTCGCACATAACGTATTCGACCCCTTCTAAGGGGGGGCGGTACATCTCGGGGCGACGATCCAGAACCCGCACGCTGGCACCTTGGGCCAGCAGACGATCCACCACATGCGATCCGATAAATCCGCAGCCGCCGATGACAAGAGCTTTCATTGAATATCTCCTCGATGTGTCGTGGCAAAGCCGTCCAGCATATGCGGAATGCTTGATGCGGCCGGGTCTTATCTGAATTGATCGCAATCTAGCGGTAATCGCAAGGGCTGTCCACCATTGTTGGCAGTCCTTACGTCAAGATAAATGCGTGTTAAGTTGCTGTAATATATTAAAAATATGATGTGCGCGTGTTGGTGCCTTACGGATCGCAATCGCCTTGACACGGCAGGGTGAACAGTATTGCTTTAGGGGTGATCCGACTGAACATTAGGTATTTTCAATGGCTTCTTACAAAGATGCATTCGCGCGTATGCGCGCAAACAAATTCGCCATTTGGGCGCCCAAAAACGAGCAAAGCATGGAGCCGCACCTTGCCGCGGCACGCATCCACAATGGCTATGCCGATATTGCGGGGCCAACGGATTTAACGCTACCCAAAGACGCACGGTTCTTTTGTGTTGGTTCGTGTTTCGCGCGTGAGATCGAAGATGCCATCGAGACGGTTGGATTTGACCCCGCGACCAAGACAATGTTTTTGAAAACCATTGCTGACAACCCCGATGAGTTTGAGCGTAACGCCGGCGTCATGGGGCGGCCCACGGCGTTTTTGAACCGCTATAATCTGGGTTCCATGGCGGACCTGATGCAAGAGATCGCGGGCACGCGAGACGCGGATGAGGGGCTGTTGTATTCTGCGGGTGGCGGTAATTTTCACGATTATCACTACACGCGACTGTTCAAATCCAAAACGCTTGAACAGTGCAATAGGCGCCGTGCGCTGATTACCGAAACGTACCGCGAAGCGGCTGCAAGCGCCGATGTTTTTGTGTTCACACTGGGCCTGTGCGAAAGCTTTTTTGATCTGGCAAGCAAGCGGTATTTGAACGTGACACCTGATCCAAAAGCTGCAGTAGGCCAGGATCTGGAATTCCAATTCTTGTCACTGGAACAGAATCTGGAAGCGGGTAAAAAGATAATTGAGGCCGTGACCGCCCTGAGACCGGATGCAAAAATCATCCTGACGGTTTCACCTGTTCCATTAGATGCGACATTTACCGATATGGATGTTGTTGTGGCCAATAGTCTGGCAAAATCCACGCTGGTTGTCGCCGCACAAACGCTGACCCAAACGTATGAGCAGTGCAAATACTTCCCCAGCTACGACATGGTCATGAACTCAACGCAGGAAAAAGCATGGCTGTGGGACCGCAAACACGTGGCTCAGCCGATGGTCAACCACATCATGAAGACGTTTACAGATCGCTACGCGCAGTAAGATCGACATCATAACGTGCGTGTAGATCGCCGTTGATTTCGTTGTATTGGCGTCGCACTGTATTGCGTGTCTTGGGGGAGAGTACCTTGTAGGAGCCTGACAGGTTTTCACCGTCCTGAATGGACTGGTTGATCTCGTTCATTTTCTGTTTTGCAGCGTCTGGACCATGATCAAGGAAAACCTGATTAACGGATGTGAGGACCGCATTAGAGACTGATCCGTTTGTGTCATGGCCAGGTATGGACATCTTTTTATAGTCCCAGTCGAACAGGGCGCAAAAATCACTACAAACATCCCCGCCTTCCAGCAGGTCGCGATCGAACTGGCGCACATGGACCTTTGCAGGTTTGATGTGCGTCTCGATCTCTGACAGCAGCCGCGAGAAGTTCATAATGGGGATATAAGCTTCGCGATTGAGAAAGGCGAAGAGGTCTTGCTCGGTCAGGAAATGCGCGCCCAGATGATCTGTGCTGCATCTTTGCAGCAGGATTTTATTACGCTGGTTGTACAGGGATTCCGCAAACAGGTCCTGACGCCTGACATAGAGAACAACCTCAACGTCAAACCCGCTGAGTGCAACACCAAGGTCTGCGTATTTCTTTTGCCGTGAAAAATCCTCGGCGGAGAGAACAGCGGTGCGCGTATCCCCGTCAATCTGGGCCCACAGGGTCTGCAGGGCATCCTCGTTCAATGGCTTAAAGGAGCTGGGATAATCGGCATAGGTGCCCGCAATGCGGTTGTGCCTGAAAGGTGAGGTAGACAGGCGGCTTTCGTCTTCGGAGGCATCGGGAAGATGTGGAAAATGATAGCCTTGCGTGTCCAGATAGGCTGCCGACCCCGCAAGCATAACCTGAATACTGCTGGTGCCTGTCTTTTGAAGACCAATGTGGAGGATAAGCGGGTTAGGTGTCATTGGAGCCCTCACTGAGCACAGTGTTCTTCTTCCAGCGCGATGCGCCTACATCACTATAAAGGGCTGCATATCTGTTTACCATGCGGTCCAATTTGAATTGTGCATCAAAGCGTGCTTGGGCATGGCCGCCAAAGGCTTCGCGCACACTTGCGTCCAGCATACGTCTTGCGGCTTGTGCAAAATCGTCTGTGTCCAACCCTTCGCCTTTGAGCGGCACCAGAATGCCCGCTGCTTGCGGGCCCGTCCCCAGAATATCAGCGATTTCGCCAATATCAGTTGCGATCAGTGGCAGACCTTTGGCCATCATTTCGATCAAAACCAGCGGCAGGGATTCACCTACAAAATAGCTGGGCAGCAGGCCTATGTCAGCCACGGCAAAGTAATCTTGAAGGTTTGAAACCTGCCCCATCAGATGGACGTTATCAGGTGCTGCGGCACGTGCGGCATCCGCAGAGGGCCCCTCACCAATCAGCATCAGGTCTACCTTGTGGCCTTGTGCATTCAGGCTCTGTGTAAGGGCAATCGCCTCACCCCAGCCTTTGGACGGGATCGCGCGCGACGCAAGACACATCACCACAGCATCTTCGCGCAGCCCTAGCGCACTGCGTTCCAGCACCGTGCCCACAGGTTCGGCACGCATCCCGTTGGGAATGCGCAGCAGCGTTTCAGGGCGGGGGTATGTGTCAAAGATGGCGAGGTTTTTCTCGGCCGTATAAACCCAGGCGCTGGCGCGGGTCAGCATGCGCTTCATCCGCTCGGGGAAGGTGCCGTCAATTTCGGGATGTTTGATAAATGTCTCGTGGCAACCATGCATCGAGATGATCCACGGGATATCGGCAGGCAGTTTTTCGCGGTAGCTGTCGACCATGGCATCGGCCCACCAGATGCTGGAGTGGATGATGTCCACATCGTGGCGTGTGACGATTTCATCGAGGTATGCACCCGGGCCGCCGTTTTCGTAATAGGCAACGCCGATGTCCAGCTTGGCCAGAACAGCAGGGTGTGTGGGTTGGGAGGCGACATTGAACAGCACTGCCCGCCCACCCCGTGCAGCCCATTCATTGGCCAGTGAGATAGCAAACATTTGCCCGCCCCCCGGGGACAGATCAGGGGCAACCACCAACAAGGTGGGTAGGGATTTGGCCGGTTCAGGGGCCTGTGCCAATGCGGCAGGGTCGGCCACGTTGAAACGGGCAACATCCTGATCCAAAAACGCCTGAATTTGCGTGCGCGCGGCAGGGCCCTGCACATATGTACGGCCCAGATAGGCTCGCACATCTGCCAGTTCCTCGAAGTAGCGCAGTGACCCTTCGAGTTTATGTGTCACGGTTTCGGTATGACGGCGGTGATAGTTGAGCGGTGCCGTGGAGAAGCCCACAAGCCCGCCCTTCATCGCACGAGTATAGAAGAACCAGTCGCCACACAGGCGCATGTTGGTGACCTTCTCGATGAACTCGGGTTCTGCATCAAAGCGGCGGAACATCACGCCGCTGGCGTTGGGGATCGTGTTGGCAATGCCAAGGCCGTGGTTTGCTTCTTCGTTGTCGGTCACGATGTAATCATTGTCAAAGCGGCCCGGCGCGATGCGGTCCAGATAGATCGGGCGGTAATCCCCAATCACCGATCCATCCGCGCGCACAGGTACGGACATACACGATGCCATGCGCATGTTGCGGTCATCAAACATCGGCAACAGGGTGGTCAGAAGATCGGGTTCGCAATAGTCATCCGCTTCAGCCAGCCAAATGATATCGGATTTGGCCATATCCATGCCCAGCATCCACTGTTTGAACGGCGAGCCTGAGTTTTCGGTGTTGAGCTTTACCTGCGTCCCCGGACGGGTGGCTGCAAAATCAGTCAGCAGCTTGGCAGAATTATCAGGCGAGGCATCATCCAGCAGGATAATCTCGAAATCCTGAAACTCTTGGGCTGTGATACTATCAAGGCGCTCTGGCAGGTAATCTTCGTAGTTATAGTTGGGCAGCACCACGCTGACCTCGGGGGTCATGCCGGCCACTTCGCGCAAATGATGCAGCAGCAGGGGGGCGACCACGTTGATGGTGTGTTTGGTGGCGACTTGCTTCATGCCGATTTCACCCACTTGGGTGCGCAGGGCAGGATCGCGCGCATAATGCGTGACCGCATCGGCCATTGCGGGGATGTCCATGAAGGGCACGGAAACGCCGCTGCCATCACGTACAAAATGTTCGGCGCCGCCTGCGTCTTTGAAACAGACCACAGGCACTCCTGCTTGGGCCGCATAGATCATCACCAGCGGGAATGGATCCTCTTGTGAGCTGAGCAAGAAGACATCGGCGCCTGCCAACTTGCCTGCCACGTCAGGTTCGTAACCTGCGAATGTCACGCGGTCCTGAATGCCTGCTGCGGTGGCTTGGGCGATGCAATCATCCACATCCGGGCCGCCGCCGAGCCAGACAAATTGTGCATCCACACCGCTGGCCAATACGCGCGCGGCGGTTTCCACAAATTTGTCTGGTGATTTGCGCCAGTGCGCCACGCCGCAACCCATCACCAGAATACGTTCAGGTGGGATGCCCATGGCGGTACGCGCGGCCGCGCGGCGTGCCATGCGGTCAGCCTCGGTATCATCTGCGGGCAACGCTTCGACAAAGCTGTGCGCTGCCGTGAGGCGTTCAGGTGCGATCCCGTGCACATCGCGCAGGGCAGTCAGCACATCAGGGCCACCACAAACCACGTGGTCCGTGTGTTCCTTCAGCAATGCCACCTCGTCGGGGTACATTTCGAGGATCTTTTCCAGCTCGTGGATGAAGGCCACGCTGGGGGTGTCATCGGTCCAGTATTTGTAGAAACTGCCGCTGGCGATGGAATTAACAAAGATCCCTTTGATCCCTGCATCCGCGCCCTCATGTGCCCATGCGTTCATGGCGGCTGCGCGGTCGGCCTCAGCGTGGTCTGACAAGACAAACACAGGTGCGATTTCTTCGAACTCAGCCAAGAAAGGGCCGCCCTTGACCGCGACAATGCCCACCGAGAACCGCGTGGAGGATTGCACCCAGTCGGCAAAGAGCTTCAGCACACGCTGCGCCCCGCCAAGCTGCGCATCATGGGTAACCAGAATAAGCCGGCCGCGCGATCCATTTGTGCGCAGGTTGTTGGCGGCGCGCAGCACAGGTGCTGTGTTCAACTGATCATAGAGCGGAGCCGTCTTTTTGCCCGGCTGCGGGTCTAACTGGAAACCCTTATGGGGGAGCAGGTTTTCCTCCCAACCGGCGCTGAGATAATGGGCCAACGGCTCACACAGTTGGGCGGCTGGATCAAGGTAGGCGTCCTGATACCACTGCGCGTCAAATTTGGGGTGCGGGTTGCGCCCCTCACGCCAGCCTGTGGTAATATAATCAAGCCACGGGTTGGTTTGTATCCCGTATTGGTCGCGGTACCATGCACCGTCAAATACGGGGTGCGGATTGCGCCCCTCACGCCAGCCCATTTGCAGGTAATGCGACAGGGGTTCCAGGCCTGCCTTGGCCACGTCAGGATTTTCGGCCAGATACCAATTTGTGTCAAACAGCGGGTGCAGGGTGCGCCCCTCGCGCCAGCCTTTTTGTAAGTAATGCCACCACGGATCAATGTTGGCGGCCATGACATCAGGGTTTTGCAGCAGATACCAAGACGGATTGAACAGCGGATGGGGGCTGCGCATTTCACGCCAGCCCATGTTGCAGTAGTCAGTAGTGGGTTCCAGACCCTGCAGCGCCAAGTCTGGTGCCTGCTGCAGATACCAACTGGTGTCGAACAGCGGATGCGGCGATCGTCCCTCGCGCCAGCCAAACGTCAGATAATGGGCCTGCGGACCGTTTGGAAAAGACTGCACATCAGGATTTTCGGACAAGTACCAATCAGGGGAAAATACTTCGGTAATCAGAGATCGCATTTTGGGATATCTTTCAAACGGGTCGGAAAAGAAATTTAGAAATATTGGAACACTTTAAATACAGATACATTTGTATGCAAAGACAACAGTCATGATGGGCGGCAGAGTTTATAAGCGAGGACGTGCCTAGCGATTAACGGGATCTGAGAAGAAGAACGAGACTGCGCAGTGGTTTGGTAATTTTCCACGATGTACTGTTGCGCAATGCCCAGTTGTCAGCGGCGACTTCTTCAATGCGCGCGCGCTGCTCCGCCTCTTGCTCGGTGAGCTGCTGTAGCTGTTGATCGCTTTGCTTGCGGCGTGCAACAAGGGTTGTCTCAAGCGTCTTTTCAAAGTCGGCTTGCAGGGTTGCACGTTGCGTCCGCGCGGTTTTTTCCAGCTGTTGGTGCGCTTGTTTTTGCGCGTCCAGCTCGCCTTGGAGCTGGGCATTCTGGGTACGGCTCTGTGTCAGAGTGGCCTCCAGATTTTTCGCAAATTCGGCTTCCATGTTTATCCGCAGCAGACGCATCTCTTTTTGTTGCTGTTCGTGTTGCAGTGTAAGTTCGTTGATGCGCTCGGCGTTTTTTGCATTCTGGCGGGTCAGATCTTCGGTCTCTGAGGTCCGCTGTGCAAGCGTGCTTTGGAGTTGCCATTTCTCTTGATCAAGCGCGGTGAATTCTTTGCGTAGGGTTTCAAGCTCTTGTGCGCTGCGTGTCAAATCTTCTGTCAGCGCGGCATTGGTCCGCTCGGCTGTCAGGCGTTGCGCCTCCAGCGTCTCAAGGCTGGCAGCGCTGGCTGTCAGGTCTGCCAGCAGGTTTGCCGTTTCTTCGATCTGGGACTGGGTTTCGGCTTCGCTGGCTTTCAGCCGTGCGGCCACGTCTTGGGCTTGCTCCTCATAGTCGCGTATGGACCCTTGGCTGCTGATTTTTACATCAACGAGTTCCTGACGTGTTTCGGCCAGCTCGGATGTTGTGAGGTCTAGCGCGGCTTTGTGTTGGGTGCCTTCGCGTATCAGCTTGCCGAACAGGGGCGCAGTGGCGTCGAATTCTTTGCGCACGGCGTCAAAGACAGAAAAGTCTTTTGGATCTTCACCAGTGTCAGACCAACGTTCCAGCACAGCATAGATTTGCTCTACCCAATTGGACAGCAAGCGGTGGCCTTTTGTCTTGGGCACGGCTTTGTCGCTGTTGTTTAAATCAGCACTCAGGAAAGTATCAATCTCGATATCAACCGCATCTGAATCGCGCGGGAACACAAGGCCTGTGCATTCCTTGATGTTGGCGACAACGGCGCTCCAATTGTCGAGCAGAAGGTCGTAACGGGTAAAGCAACGTGTGGCGCCCCGCGATCCGGTTTCGGCGTCTAATGTGTGGCGCAGCCACAGCAACATACCATAGGGCAGTGACATCCCGTCACGGGTGTTCAGCGATGTGGCCACAGCAACCGGATTGCGGTGGATATGCACATAGGTTGGTGTGATTTTCTCTTGTTTAAACAGGCGGTTCCAAAAGGGCATCACCAGACACACGCGAGGGTCCTTGAGAACAAAGAGGTGGGAGGCGCCAAATTCCTCCTCCAGCACGGTTGTCCCTGTCGATAAAAATTCTTCTGCGCGGTGGGTCTCGACCCATTCGGGGTTAAAGGGCTGCCAATCGTCCCACCGTGCACCACCGGATGCCAAAATGGCGTCATTCATCTGATACAGCTGGATCGACTCGTAATAGCCTTTTTCATTGAATGGGTTTGCCGGCATGAGCGTTTGGGGCAGGTCGCATCCAAGGCGTGCCAGCACACCAGCAAGTGCGGATGTGCCCGAGCGGTGCATCCCTAAAACAACCAGTGCATTTCGGGATTTTGGCGAAAAGCGTTTGCGTGTCATGGGAGATGGCGTTCCTTGGTTGAAATGTCCGCCTTTACAAGGTCAAACAAACGAATACGACAGTGCTCTAACGCGTCAAGGCAGGCCTTGAAAAGGGTGTTGTATGCACAAAGGCGAGGTTTGGGACAATTGTGGCCGTTATGGGCAGGCATATATGTGCGTTGAGGGGTCGTCTTTTGGGTGGGGTGCAACGGGTATTACCTTTGATATCCTCCTAACTCTATAAATTATCATACGCATAGAAACCACCTGATACCCACATGCCGCTACACTGCGTCTTTGGTGCGCCGATGGGCAGCCTCAGTCAAGTAGACCTGCATCCCGCAGCCCATCGGGGTGGGGCAAGTCGTGTAAGTCTTGCAGGTCAAATACGGTCAGGAATTTTTGCGTTGTGACGTAGGTATGGGGCGCACCGCGGCGGGGTGCGCGCGGGCCTGTTGTAATCAAACCTTGTGTACGTAGGCGTACAATTAGATCACGACTGATGTCTTTGCCAAAGATGTCCTTTAGCCCGTCACGGCTCAGGGGTTGATGGAATGCGATGGCTGCAAGAACCGTGATTTCGGCGGTGTTCAAATCCAACAGATGTGGGCCCACATCAGCAGCTGCGCGAATGGCATCTGCAAATTGCGCGCGGGTGCGAAACATCCACCCCTCGGCCCCCTTGGTCAACACATAAGGACGGCCTGCAAGCTCGGCCTGAATGTCCTTGATCAGCAGCTCAATCGAGGCCCCCTGCCCGACAATGCGTGCCAAATCGGCCGTTGAAACAGGGGTGGCGCTGGCAAAAACCACGGCTTCGATTCTATCCATCCACATGCGCCATCGCTGCGCAGGCATCAAATCGGCCAGATCACGGTCAAATGTGTCTTGCACCATTTCTACAAACCATACAGCCGAAAGCTCGGCCTTCCTGTCAGTTCGCGCACCACACCAAGATGCACCAAACGTTCGCACAGCCTGCGCGCGGCGCGGTCCGTCATGGCAACGCTGCCGCCCTTGATCATTGGCGATAACATGCCCGAGGGTGACACAGCATCATACCTCAGGAAAACCGACACTGCCTGTGTGGCCCCTTTGGCGCGCAAGTGGTGTGTGATGGCGTTCAATTGCGCCGCGCGCCGCGACACATCACCCAACCGCCTGAGGCCAGTGTCACAGGCAGCAATCACCGCCCCGTGCATGCGGTGCGCAGCCTGGGCACCACCCTGTACAATGATCCGCAGATCGGCTGCGGTAAGATACGTGGCACCCAACGGCACAGGATGTGACCACCCCATCGCACGCGCAAGTGCGACATCTGCCAAAATCAACGCAGCCGTTTCGTGCCTAGGGAACTGGTGCAATGCCTCTGAGAACGCATGTACCGCTAACGCGACAGGTGATCCCTTTTTGCTGAATACTGCAGGCAGGGCCGGACCCATCTGTTTGGGCAAAAGCCGTGCCACCTGCTGTTGCCATCCCCTTGCCTTCAAGTTGATCTGCGCGGCTTTGCGCCACATCGAAAACATCTCTCCCGCAGGGCCTAACGCGTCACTTGCACGGGCTAAACATACCGCATCGCGCATGCCTGACAGGGTTTCAATACGGCCGCCCAGTTTAAGGCAGGCCACCGCAGCGTCCAATGCAAGACGGTCGCGCCACAGGTCCACAGAGGGGGCATTTTGCACATCACTTAGTGCCGCATCCAACACGGCAAGTGCTGCCCCTGACGAGAAGGCCAGATGCTCTATATCCTGACCCTGCCGGGAGGTGATCCAGGCCGGCAAGGAGCGGGTCTGTGTGGGCATCCATGTATCAGATTTAGGTGTGATTTTCATGGAGGTAGTTTAAGGTACTCCGGCGTTTATTTCCAGAAAATATGCACTTAAGCGCCGCGCCTTGTTGTTCATTGTTAGGTCCAATAAGTTTGCATTATCGGACGTAACTTAATACGCTCAGCACCATGTCAAAAAACCAACAGAAACCGCCCTCAAAACCTGCAAACCCGCCCTTATCCAATGAGGATGCTGTCTCTCCCGAAGGCATAACTGTTCCCGATCACGTCGCCGGATCAGGCTCTCTTGATCGTCTTGTAGACACAGCCCGCGACTACGCACGTCAGGCGACAGCTGAGAACACCAACAAGGCTTATGCCAAAGACTGGGCACATTTCACCAGTTGGTGTCGCCGCCGCGGAGCCGAGCCGTTGCCCCCCTCCCCCGACCTTATCGGTCTTTATATTGCAAATTGTGCGGCACCCGACACCAAGGTCCCTGCCCTATCCGTCTCTACCATCGAGCGCCGCCTGTCGGGCCTTGCGTGGCAGTACCAGCAGCGCGGTTTTGTGTTGGATCGCAAGAACCGCCACATCGCCACGGTTCTCGCTGGGATCAAACGCAAGCATGCCCGCCCGCCTGTCCAAAAAGAAGCCGTGCTGGCAGAGGACATCCGCGCCATGATCGCCACGCTGCACTTTGATCTGCGCGGGCTGCGGGATCGCGCGATCCTGTTGATCGGGTATGCTGGCGGGCTGCGCCGGTCCGAGATTGTGAGCCTAGATCACAGCCGCGATGATACCCCTGATAGCGGTGGTTGGATCGAGATCGAAGATGAGGGCGCAATCTTGTTTTTGCGCGGCAAAACGGGCTGGCGCGAAGTTGAGATTGGCCGGGGCTCATCCGAGCAAACCTGCCCTGTACATGCGCTGGAGCAGTGGCTGCATTTCGCCAAGATCGACTTCGGTCCCTTGTTCAGACGCACGTCGCGGGATAATACACATGCTCTTAATACGCGCCTGTCGGATAAACATGTCGCGCGCCTGATCAAGAGGACGGTGTTGGATGCCGGATTGCGCAGTGAGCTGCCCGAAGCCGAACGTGTGGGCCTGTTTTCAGGTCATAGTCTGCGTGCGGGGCTTGCCTCGGGGGCGCAGGTGGATGAGCGCTATGTTCAAAAACAGCTTGGGCATGCCTCAATCGAGATGACACGTCGTTACCAACGCAGGCGGGATCGGTTCCGTGTCAATCTGACAAAAGCTGGGGGGCTTTAAGGAGTTATGCCTGATTTTCCATGTGGACCCGAGCGCTGCTGCCGCGCTGATTGCCTCGATCAACACGTATAGGATTGAGGATAAACTCCATATTCAGGCCTCAAGAAAGACAAAGTTAATATGTCTTAATGCCCGAGCGATGAGAATGAGGAGAGCACCGCATGATTACGAGAGCAGCAGCGATTGCCGGAGTGTCCGATGACCTGTCCATCACCACAACGTCAGGGACGGTATATACTGTACCCGGGCCGCTGAACGGCGACAGTTCGGCTGCATCTCCTTATGTATTCACATACCAATACGCAGGCACTTCACAGCCCGGCGATTTATCTAGCCAGTTCTCAGGTTGGACCGCTTTCACGTCTGCCGAAAAGGCCAGATATGAAGAGCTTCTTGAGTATGTAGAGACCATCGCAAATGTCGACTTCCAGCTTGTCTCGGGACAGTCCGACCCGACAATGAATGTTGGGAAAGTCTCTCTGGGTAGTGGTACCGCGGGTGTTGGTGGCTTTGGATACGGGATCTCGATTAACGGCAGCGGCGCAGTCACGATGACGAATTATGATAACTTTGTTGTCTATGACAACGATATTGATATCGCCTCTGGTCAGGACCATCTTGTCCTGCACGAAATTCTGCATGCCCTTTCCTTGATACACCCGTTTGAAGGCCCAAACCCGCTTCCTGATGAGTATGAGAACGGCAAATATTCGATCCTGTCCTATACGGCCAACCCCGACAACGGCTTGCAAGCCGACGGGCTTCAGCTGTTTGATATTCTGGCACTTCAGGAGCGGTGGGGCGCAAATACAGCAACCGCAACGGGCAACAACAGCTATGTTGGCGCACGCAATACAACAGTTGATGTTATCTGGGATGCAGCGGGTACCGACACCTTTGATGCATCTGCTAAAACAACTGATGTTACCCTGAGCTTGGTTGAGGCCACCTTCTCCAGCTTTGACAGCCTCAATGATGTTGCCATTGCATATGATGCGGTGATCGAAAACGCGATTGGCGGATCAGGTAATGACGAGATCACCGGAAATACGGTTGCAAATGACCTACGCGGCGGTGCTGGCAGTGACACGATCGAGGGCGGCACTGGCACTGACGCTCTGTTTGGGAACGGTGGCGATGATGAGCTGTCAGGCGGCGATGACAACGACGTCCTTATCGGGGGCGCTGGCAAAGATGTATTGAACGGCGGGAACGGCACAGACCGCGCGCAATATAACGATGCCACGGCAGGTGTTCTGGCTGATCTACAAGTTGCGGCGAACAACTTGGGTGATGCGGCAGGCGATACATATGCTTCAATCGAAAATATCTATGGTTCTGGGTTCAGTGACAATCTGCGCGGCGATGGCGCGGCTAACACCATTTGGGGGTACAATGGCGGCGATATTCTGTATGGGCGTGCGGGTAATGACATCCTCTCGGGGATGAACGGAAATGACACGTTATACGGACAGGGCAATGACGATGATCTGCGCGGTGGCGCGGGCAATGACATTCTACTGGGCGGTGCGGGCAGTGATATTCTCAACGGCGGCAGTGGCGTAGATCGCGCTCAATATAACGATGCCACCGCAGGTGTTTTGGTCGATCTTCAGGATGCAGACAATAATCTGGGGGATGCGGCAGGTGATACATATGTCTTGATCGAAAACGTTTACGGTTCCGCATTCAGCGACAACCTGCGTGGTGACAGTGGAAACAACTCCCTTTGGGGCGACGGCGGCGGCGATGTTCTCTTCGGGCGTGCGGGTAATGACGTCCTCTCGGGGATGGGCGGAAACGACACCTTGTACGGACAAGCGGGTGACGATGACTTGCGCGGTGGTGCAGGTGATGACATTTTGCTGGGCGGTACAGGCAGTGATGCACTTAATGGCGGCAGCGGCGTAGACCGCGTACAATATAGTGACGCGACAGCAGGCGTTCTGGCTGATCTTCAGATATCAGCCAGTAATTTGGGCGATGCGGCAGGCGATACGTATGTCTTGATCGAAAACGTTTACGGTTCAGAATTCAGCGACAACCTGCGTGGTGACAGTGGCAATAACACCCTTTGGGGTCATGATGGCGGCGACGTTCTATACGGGCGCGCAGGCAATGATGCCCTTTGGGGCATGAGCGGGAATGACACGCTATATGGTCAGGGCGGTGATGACGTTCTATGGGGCGGTGCTGGTGGTGATCAATTTATGTTCGAAGACAGTTTTGGTCAGGACAACGTTATGGATTTTGACACCGCGCAATCTGGCGAGACACTCAATCTGGCGGCGGTTACTGCGATAGCAAATTTCACCGATCTGGGTACCAATCACCTAAACCAATCAGGCAGCGATGCCGTGATCAGCGATGGTTTGGGTAATACGATTACCCTGCAAGGCGTCGATATGACTGATCTGACTTTGGATCACTTTGTCTTCTAACTACGTTGTGAGACAGGGGATGGAT
>NZ_JBALWB010000019.1:0-69702 GCF_036960155.1 Sulfitobacter sp.
ATTTCGGTCGCTGGGTTTCAACATCTACCGTCAAGGGTGACCCAAGAGGCAGCCCCTTCTTGTATCACTTGTCGATTTCTTACTTGGTGACCCAGCCAGACACGGCTTTGACTTCGAGGAATTCCTCGAGGCCGTATACACCACCTTCACGTCCGTTGCCGGACTGCTTGTAGCCACCAAATGGGGAGCCTTGTGCAAAGCCCTGACCGTTTGTCTCAACCATGCCAGAACGCAAACGGCGTGCAACGCGACGACGCGTTTCGTCATCCGAGGTCTGAACGTAGTTTGTCAGGCCATAAGGCGTGTCATTCGCAATAGCGATTGCTTCTTCTTCGGTCTCGAATGGGATGATCGACAGAACTGGGCCAAAGACTTCTTCTTGCGCGATGGTCATGTCGTTTGTGACGTCGGCAAAGACCGTTGGCTTTACAAAATAGCCGCGGTTCAAACCGTCTGGACGGCCAAGGCCACCCGCAGTGAGGCGTGCCTCAGACATACCCTTTTCGATCAAGCCCTGGATTTTGTTGAACTGGGCTTCGGACACAACCGGCCCGATCTGCTTACCTTCTTCTGACGCTGGACCAACATGGGTATTGGTTGCTACCTCAGAGGCGGATGCCACGGCTTCGTCGTAGCGGGATTTGTGCACCAGCATACGTGTTGGCGCGTTGCACGACTGGCCCGTGTTGCGGAAGCAACGGATCGCGCCCTGTGCGGCAGCTTTTGGATCAGCGTCTTCAAAGATGATGTTCGCACCTTTGCCGCCCAGTTCCAGCGATACCCGCTTGAGCGTGTCTGCCGCTGCTTTCGAAATTGCGATGCCAGCGCGTGTGGAGCCAGTGAAGCTGACCATGTCTACTTCGGGGTGAGCCGACAGCTGGCTGCCAACACCAACACCGTCACCGTTGACCATGTTGAATACACCAGCGGGGAAGCCCGCTTCGTCCATGAACTCAGCGAAAAGGACACCGGAAAGGGGCGCAATTTCTGATGGTTTCAGAATGACGGTACAGCCTGTAGCGATTGCTGGGATTACTTTGAGGATGATCTGGTTCATTGGCCAGTTCCATGGTGTGATCAACGCGCACACACCGATTGGCTCTAGCAGGGTTTTTTCTGACGAGGTGAAATCACGCTCGAATGAGAAATCTTCAAATGCGTTCAGGAAGCCACCGATGTGCCAGCTGCCTGCTCCGACCTGTTGCTGACGGCTCAGCATGATGGGCGCGCCCATCTCCATGGACATTGCTTGGGCCATTTCTTCCTGACGGGAGTCATAGATTTCGGCCAGCTTGCGGATCAGGGCTGCACGTTCTTCTTTGGATGTCTGCGACCAACTGTCGAATGCAGCACGGGCAGCAGCAACAGCCGCGTTTGTGTCAGCTTCATCGCCCAAAGAGATGACTGCGCATTGTTCTTCGGTTGAGGGATCGATCACTGCGAAGTCATTGGCTGCTGCTGGTGCGGTCCATTGACCGTTGATGTAGAAGTTACGTTTCTCAAGCATTGGGGTGCTCCTTTTGATCAAATTTGGCTGCACTGTGTCACCGCATGTTGTATCGTGCAAGATGGCTATGGAAGTCGGCGCATGAATGACTAAATTAGGTTCATCAGATCACTTAATGGAGAACGATGAAATGAGCTTGCGCATTAACGACACGATCCCCGATCTTACGGTAGAAACAGATAAGGGCACATTCAGCCTTCACGAGTTTGTCGGCGACAGCTGGGCCATTCTGTTTTCGCATCCAAAGGATTTTACACCTGTTTGCACCACTGAATTCGGTGCGGTTGCACAGTTGGCAGACGAGTGGGAAAAACGCGGCACCAAGGTACTAGGTGTTTCCGTTGACGGCGTAGAGGACCACAAAAAGTGGAAAGGCGACATCGAAACAGTTGGCGGCGCCACTGCGGGTTTTCCAATTGTTGCGGATTCTGGCCTAGAGCTGTCCAAAGCGTTCGACATGCTGCCAGCTGAGGCATACTTGCCCGATGGCCGTACACCTGCTGATAGCGCAACTGTGCGTTCGGTTTTCATCATCGGACCAGACAAGCAGCTTAAGCTGTCCATGACCTATCCAATGACGGTTGGTCGCAACTTTGCAGAAGTATTGCGTGCATTGGATGGCTTGCAAACATCTGCGGGCAGAGGTGTTGCTACTCCTGCAAACTGGAACGTGGGTGATGACGTGATTATCCCGACCAGTGTGTCTGATGAAGACGCCAAAGCGAAGTTTGGTGCATTTAAGACCGTGCTACCTTACCTGCGCATGACGAAACTGGCTGACTAAATTCAGGTCTATTTTTGCAAGAAAGCCCCGCAAATTGCGGGGCTTTCTTCGTTCAACACGAGGTCGATAGGGCTAGTGTAATACGACGCGGGTGCCGTTTGGCACGCGGTTATACAGATCAATCACATGTTCATTGATCATCCGCACACAGCCGTTGGAAACACGAGCCGCAACGGTTTGTGGTTTGGGCGTGCCATGGATGCGCAGATACGTGTCTCGGTCACCACTATAGAGGTATAGAGCGCGCGCACCCAACGGGTTTAGCCCTCCACCTTTCATACCTGCTGCATGTTTGGCATAGATGTTTGGCTCACGACGGATCATGGCTTGGGTCGGAGTCCAGCTGGGCCATTCGGCCTTTCTACGGATACGGAAGGTACCTGATTTATAGCGACCAGCCGTGCCGATGCCTACGGAATAGCGAATCGCCTTTCCGTCCGGCAGTGTCCAGTACAAGGCAAATAGACCTGGATCGACATGAATTTCATTAGGGCGAAACTGATCTTGGATATCAACAATGCGCGGGCGCAAATGGTTGGGCACTTGATAGCCATTTGTGGCTGCAAATGAGGGACCAGCAGCAAGGGCGGCAGCCCCGGTTAATAGCAGTTTTCGACGGTCAAATAGCGACATGGCAGTGTCTCCAGATGTTATAAATTGAATTACTGATCTTTAGAGCATTTAAATATCGGCTCTGTTCAGTTGGTGGGTATTCCGAATCGGTTAATCATTTTTTTGATCTGGGTATCATTACCGCCTTTGCCCAAATTGTCTTGTCTTAATGAGACTGTTGGCTCCAGCTCCCACTCCAAAACGCGTGTATGACCAGGTAACCGATAGGCCGTTGTTCCGGCCATTCGCTGCATCCAATAGAGCCAAATGTCGTCACCTTGCGGGCAAAGGGTTTTGGCTAGATCATAGTCAAGGACCCGATCATCAAATGCGTCAGGGCGATACAACACACCTGAAACACCGGTAGGAAAAAGCAACTTTGACTGGTGAGGTCCATCAATATTGGTATGCCATTGAGTATACGGCAGCAGCGTACCATCCGCATCATAGCGGATTTCATGCGCACGCCAGCATACAACCTTTGCGCCTGATACCGCGTGTCCATCGACCAGTTTGCCCAGCCAGTCCCGGGTGTAAAAGACATCGTCGTCGGCGGTCACGATGGTCGCGTCAGGATAGTCACGAAGGGCAGGTATTATTTTCTTGAAAGACAGCATGTCTTCTGTTTCGCGTATCGTGATCCCGTCGCCTTGCAATGCCAGCACGTTGGGCGGCAAATGAGGCATGTCTTCAGCAGAAATCCACAGGATAATTTGATCAGGGCGGACTGATTGCTGCGTCAAACAACGCAGTGTCAGGGCTAGATGGTCAAAACGCGGTCGATAGCTGGTCAGGGAAACGACAAGCGGAGTGTCCATGCCATGTGGGGCGGCCTCGGGTACTGGCTGCTCCAGAATTTCTAGAGCGCGGGCAATGCGGCGACGGTGTTTGAACGCGCGAAATGCATGTCGAAGGGCCTTCAAACTGCTTCCCATGCGTTTCGGAGCCAATCGACATTGCCAATACGACGGTGCAGCCTGCTGCCGTGACCATTCAGAGCATCATGCATCTTAGGCGAACCAGCAAAAACAACGATATGGGCGCCGTTTGGTAGGGTCGGATCAGCAAAGTAACTTTTTATGCCACGCGGTACACAGCGATTTTTGAAACTGACACACCACTCTTCAGGCCAATAATTCAAATTTCCGTTTTCAGCCAATTGTGCGGTTTGGTATTGTTGAGAAATCTGGAACTGTGCTGTTGCGACTTCGGGTGCAGCTACGAAATTCTCAAGGATGTAGCTGTGCGCGCCGATTTCGTAGCGAAACACTGACGAATTACCGACCGAAGCAAGAAAACTGTCGCGTTTCGGGTTCAGTGCGCGCAGTGGCTTTGCGCGGAAAAGCGTATCATCACGGATAATGCGGAATGGGGCATCATCATTGAAAAACACCTCTAGATCGTCAAGGATCACCAAATCCAGGTCCAGAAACAATGCCGTACCTTTAAGATCAAAAAGCTCAGGAGCAAAGAGGGCCAGTTTTTGCCAACGGGTGTCGCCGAGGCCATCGGGCAGGCCCAGTTTGGGTAGGGGGTATGTCTCGATGCCGGGGATGAGATCGCTAGTGTCATCCGTAAAGCAGATAAAACGATGCGGTCGAGACAAATGCCGCGCGACGCCGCGCGCAAGGTTATTCACATATTCGGGACCATAAAGCGTGCCCCATTTCATGGTCAAAATGAGGACGGGGGGCGTTGTATCAGTATTGTTCATGGGGCCTTTTCGCATGTTTCCAAAGTGGGATCATCTGGAAAATCTGTAATGGGTGGCTTGTCGCTAATTCTTGGGTCGCACAAAAAAGGGCCCCGTCATGTTTTGACGAGGCCCCAATTTTGATTTTAGACTTGCGAAGTTTAGTCTTCTGACTTCGCTTCTTCTTTTACTTCTTCGCCAGTTTCCTGATCGACAACTTTCATGGACAGGCGAACCTTGCCGCGATCGTCAAAGCCCAAGAGCTTCACTTTCACTTCCTGACCTTCTTTCAGAACATCTGAAGGATGGTTCAGGCGGCGGTTTTCGATCTGGGATACGTGCACCAGACCGTCGCGCTTGCCAAAGAAGTTCACGAATGCACCGAAGTCTACGATTTTCACAACCGTACCCGTGTAAACCATGCCTTCTTCTGGCTCGGCCACAATCGAGTGGATCATGTCGTAGGCTTTTTTGATTGCTTCGCCGTTTGGCGATGCGATCTTGATGATGCCTTCGTCGTTGATGTCGACTTTTGCGCCAGACACTTCAACGATCTCACGGATCACTTTACCACCGGAACCGATCACTTCGCGGATTTTATCCGTTGGGATCTGCATGGTTTCGATTCGTGGTGCGTGCACAGAGAATTCCTGTGCGCCGGTGATGGCTTTGCTCATCTCGCCAAGGATGTGCAGACGACCCGCTTTGGCCTGAGCCAATGCTTTTTCCATGATCTCTGGCGTGATGCCCGCGATCTTGATGTCCATCTGCAGTGACGTGATACCTGCTTCGGTACCCGCAACCTTAAAGTCCATGTCGCCAAGGTGGTCTTCGTCACCCAAGATGTCGGACAGGATCGCGTAGGAGCCGTCTTCTTCGAGGATCAAACCCATAGCAACACCAGCAACCGCAGATTTCAACGGAACACCCGCATCCATCATGGACAGGGAACCACCACAAACGGACGCCATGGAAGACGAGCCATTGGATTCAGTGATCTCTGACACCAGACGGATTGTGTATGGGAAATCTGTTGCAGCAGGCAAAACAGCCTGAAGCGCGCGCCATGCCAGTTTACCGTGACCGATTTCACGACGGCCTGGAGGGCCCACACGACCAACTTCACCAACCGAGTAGGGAGGGAAGTTATAGTGCAGCAGGAAGTTGGATTTGAAGTTGCCGTGCAGTGCGTCGATGAACTGCTCGTCGTCTCCGGTACCCAGCGTGGTCACAACAAGACCCTGAGTTTCGCCGCGTGTAAACAAGGCGGAACCGTGTGTACGTGGCAGTAGGCCAGTCTGAGAAACGATATCGCGGATCTCGTCAGTCTTACGACCATCGATACGCGTGCCCGTCTTAACAACATCGCCGCGCAAAATAGAGGCCTCAAGGCCCTTCATTGCGGAACCAAGGTTGGCGTCTGCCAACTGTTCTTCGTTCAGCGCCGCTTTGATTACATCGCGTGCTTCGGAAACAGCGTTGGTGCGGTCTTGCTTGTCTGCGATGGCAAATGCTGCGCGCATCTGTGTTTCGCCTGCGGCTTTTACAGCTGCGGACAGATCGGAGTAATCAACAGGCTGGAAGTCAAACGGCTCTTTTGCCGCTGTTTCTGCCAGCTCGATGATCAGATCGATAACCGGTTGGATTTGCTGATGGGCGAACTTAACCGCACCCAGCATTTCTTCTTCGGACAGCTCATAGGCTTCGGATTCAACCATCATCACGGCGTCTTTGGTGCCTGCAACAACAAGGTCCAAACGTTGATCAGGGTTGTTCTTGAGGTCCTGCATGTCGTCGATTTCTGGGTTCAGGATGTAATCGCCACCCTCAAAACCAACGCGGCAAGCAGCGATTGGGCCCATGAACGGCGCGCCAGAAATGGTCAGCGCTGCAGATGCGGCAATCATTGCTACCATGTCTGGGTCATTGACCAGATCGTGGGACAATACAGTACACATCACCAGAACTTCGTTTTTGAAGCCAGGGACGAACAATGGACGGATCGGACGGTCGATCAGGCGGGATGTCAGCGTCTCTTTTTCGGTAGGACGCGCTTCGCGCTTGAAGAAACCACCGGGGATTTTACCCGCGGCATAGTATTTTTCGTTGTAGTGAACGGTCAGCGGGAAAAAGTCCTGACCCGGCTTTTGCTTGCGTGCAAAAGTGACGTTCGCCATCACGGATGTCTCGCCATATGTGGCGATGACGGAACCGTCGGCCTGACGGGCGACTTTCCCTGTTTCCAGCGTAAGCGTCTCTTCGCCCCACTGGATAGATTTTTTAACTTCGTTAAACATCATCGTTTCCTTGTTGGCCCATTGGCCTTTGCATAGAGGGCGTATTCCCTCTGACCCCTATATCTTGCTTTGGCCTGTGCTGGGGTCCGAGCGCAGGCTTTCAGATAGTGCGGCGTGTACATGAAGTAAGGGGAGATGGGAAGGGAGGGGAGTTTTCTGGGGGAAGGCCTTGGTGACCAATTAATTGATGAGCAATTTTTGCTTTGATGAGTTGACGGGGCAGAGCTTTGCTAGCAATTTGTTTCCATTGAATTTTGTTAATGAGGATAGAAAATTTGAAAAACTTTGTCAGCCTTTTGTCATTGTTCATACTGGCGTGGCCTGCTTTTGCGGAAACAGTACAGACAACCGATGGACGCACTATCGAGTTGAAGAGTGATGGCAGTTACGAATTTCTTGAGTCCAAAATTGTTACTGACGCTACATTTGTAGAGTACAAAGACCACTACTTCGTTCATCATGCTGGGGAATACGGTCAAAATCGAGTACGTTTTATGCCAGTATTTGAAAATATCTCAGGCAAGAAGATAATTGCAGCAAAATTCACAGCAAAGTTTTCTAACGCTTTCGGCGACGAGATATTTTCTTTTTCTGGTGAGCTCAACGAAGCGATTGCCACTGATAAGTCGTCAACACATAATCTATTTTATTATTTTGAGGACAATCAGTTTATGTCTGGCGAGCCGTACGACAAACTACTTCCAATGGTCACAAACAATTCGGGTAACGTCGAAGTGACTTTGGATATGATTGCTTTTGAGGGCGGTGAAATTGTTAAGCTGACGGAGTGACCTCTAGGTCCCATCAAAAGTTTGACGTGACTGTTGCAAGGCCCCAACCAACTTAGCCAAAAAACCATTCGCGGTCACATCAATCAACGCCTTGCCCTCTTCGTTCTGCAACGTGAATGGCTG
This sequence comes from Sulfitobacter sp., assembly GCF_036960155.1. GTDB lineage: Bacteria > Pseudomonadota > Alphaproteobacteria > Rhodobacterales > Rhodobacteraceae > Sulfitobacter. Next base: position 7,808 of record NZ_JBALWB010000019.1, read on the forward strand.
CGGTTCGATCTTCTCCAACTCCCGCAAACTCTTGCCGCCGCCATGTTTGAGGACATTTGCGGCAAGGTAGTAGTGAAATACGCTCTGCGCGAGGTCCGTGTGACCTTCTGCGGTGAGCTTGTTGCGCAGCTTCACAAAGAATGGACCGCGCGCAAAGTGGTGTTGCAAGCGCGCCTCGAATGCGGAAACGGTTTCAACAACCGACGCTTCGATTTCAGAAACGTCAGCATCGGCGTTGTTCGCGATTGCCTCAGCGGCAGCAAGCAGTTCTTCAACACTCATCGGGGCGGTCATGGCGGTTTCCTTTGAAATAAGAGTTACCGCCATAGAGTGGACGCCCTGACAGTGCAATGCACGAGGGTTACTTGCTGAGGCTTGGGAAGTAATCCTCGCAGACACCTTCGCGGTACACATCGGCGGTACAGCAGTGCAACCCGCCGCCAAAGGCGTAGGCATCGCGCAGCTCAACCTCGATAACTTCCATGCCCAGTTTATCCATCTGTTCGGCTTGATAGACCTCGGATTTTTCCACGCAGACGGTTTTCGGGTCCAGCACCAGCACATTCATGCTGAGCCAAGTAGAGGAATAGCACAGCGGCGGCGGAGAGTTATGCGCAGGCGTTTCGGCATCCACAATTTCCCAGCCATTGTCGTTGTACATTTTGCGCTGCTCTTCTGGCAGACGGCGGTGCGGGTTGTTTAGGATCAAACCGGGGCGCAATGGCGTAAAGGTCGCGTCGATGTGGATGGGATAGGGATCACCTGGGAAGTTGACAGTGTGGACGCGGTGATCAGGGAAGTGGCGGCGCAGCCACTCGATGCCTTTGAGGTTGGTGGTGAAACCATGCTGCACAACCAAGTCTTTTCCAAATCGCAGAACATCGGCAGCGTCAAACAGCGGCTCTTCTTCCGTGGTAACAAAGAACTTCTTTGCCGCCCATTCTAGCCGCTTTGTATCGCCGATTTTCTCGGACAGGTAATCGGGGTGATAATCCGCATCTGTTAATCGTGGTTTGGGCGCGCTTTCGTGGCGGAAATTCGGATCCTCATCGAAATATTGCTGCATCAGTGGGCGGTAGTTGAGGTACTCAAACCAGCGACAACGATACGACATAGTTGCTTCCAACATCTCGGAACCGACGGTCAGCAATACGTCACGTGGCGGCATACAGCCGAACTGGCTTTCGGTGTGAAAGTCGGGCGTATTGGCGGGCACGGAGTGGTCGATGCTGGTGGGGCGATCTACACGAACGCCGCGCTTTTCCAGCATTCCGGCAAAGTTATCCAACAACTCGTTTGCGCGATCGATGGTTTCTTGCGGGCGACGACCCCACTGGCCACGCATGTCGCTGTCTTCAGGAACCTTAGCATCCAGCGCGGGTTCTTCTGGGGGGATATGGCAATCATCCGCACGGCCAACGATGACATGTTTGAGCGGATCCCACTCGTTCCAGCTATTGACCACTGTTTTTTGCATGACGCGCTCCCTGCGTTTGATTTGATCAAATTGTTAAGAGCAAACAGGACGGCGCGCAAGCGGCAGGACAACAGGATTGTAGCATTGCCCGCTTCGTGCCACGCTGAGTAGAAATCAGGAGGAATATATGGCGCTTTGGGAATTGGATGGCGTGGCAGTTGCCGCACAGATCGCGAATGGTGAGGTAAGCGCGCGGGAGGTGACCGAAGCAACGCTGGCGCGGATGGATGCAGTGAACCCCGCGATCAATGCAGTTGTGGCGCGTGATGACGCGGCCGCACTGGCTGCTGCAGATGAGGTGGACATGGCGCGCGGGCGCGGTGAGGCCCTAGCTTCAATGGCGGGTGTGCCTGTCACAATCAAGGAAAACGTCGATCAGGCGGGCTGTGCTACGACCAACGGGTTGCGCATCCAAAGGAACTTAATAGCAGAGACGGACAATCCTGTAGTGGCTAATTTACGGCGGGCTGGTGCGGTGATTGTTGGGCGTACGAACACCCCTGCGTTTTCACTGCGGTGGTTCACTAGGAATTCGCTGCATGGGCATACAAAGAATCCGCACAATGCACGGATCACGCCTGGTGGATCGTCCGGTGGGGCGGCCTCTGCGACTGCTGCGGGGATTGGTGCAGTGGGGCACGGCACTGACATTGGCGGTTCGATTCGATATCCGGCTTATGCTTGTGGGCTTCAGGGCATACGGCCCACGTTAGGGCGTGTGGCGGCATGGAACGGGTCTAGTCCTGATCGCCATATTGGGGCACAGTTGATGGCCGTTTCAGGCCCGCATGCCCGCTCTGTTCGCGATGTTCGTGTATCGTTGGAAGTGATGGCACAGCCTGATCTGCGTGATCCGTGGCATGTATCTGCACCCATGAATGGTCCAGAGTATCCCCGTCGCGCGGCATTGTGTGTGGCTCCCGAAGGGTTGAACACACATCCACTCGTTGAACAGGCTTTGCGGGATGCAGCTGCACGTTTGATCGATGCGGGGTGGAAAGTTGACGAAGTGGAAAGTCCGCCGTTCCGTGCACCTGCGCGATGTCAGGCGCAGCTTTGGTTGGCGGAAATGGCGCGAGGTGCGCAGGCCGCCTTTGCGCAAGAAGATGATCCAGATGCCATCCACGTGTTGGCCGAGATGCACAAGCTGACGGCGGTTCCTGACCTGAATGGTGTGTTAGACGCTATGCAGGCGCGGTTGGGATTTTTGCGCGAATGGCAGTTGTTCTTTGAAAAATACCCTGTGTTGATTTGCCCAAACTCAGCGGAGCCACCGTTCCCTGATTTGCTTGATTTAGAAGATTTCCCCCGCGTTATGGAGGCCCAACTAACACAAGTAGGTTTGCCGCTGATGGGCTTGCCGGGGATGTCGGTGTTCACCGGATTTGGAGAAAGTGAAATGGGCCAAGTGCCTTTGGGCGCACAGCTGATTTCGGGGCGTTACCGCGAGGATATCCTGCTGGACGCTGCAGAGGTGATCGAAGCGCGAGGCGAGGCGATTGCCGTTGTGACACCATAGCGGGGCTACAATAGAAAAAACCGCACCTTGGAAAAGGCGCGGTTCAATCTGAATAGATCTGTCAGGTAAGCGCTTAGCGGCGCAGGCCCAGACGTTTGATCAGGTCTTGGTAACGTGCGTCATCTTTGGACTTTACGTAGTCCAAAAGTTTGCGGCGCGTTGCGACCATTTTGAGCAGACCACGGCGGCCGTGGTTGTCTTTTTTGTGTGTTTTGAAGTGCTCTGTCAAAGTCGCGATGCGCGAGCTAAGAACAGCAACTTGAACTTCTGGGGAACCGGTATCGCCGTCTTTGGCACCGAATTCTTTCATTACACGTGCTTTTTCTTCTTTTGTAATCGACATCGGGGTCTCCTTGTCAAAAGGTTAAAATGGATGGCGCAGGCCGGGATGTCGTCCAGCACAGGCCCATGGAGGAATCGCAAACAAAAGTGTGCGATGGGGGCGTATAGTCAGATTTTGAAAAATTGGCAAAGGCTTATTGTTCAGCCACTTCGTAAATTTCCAGTCTGTTAGGCATTATGATGCTGCAAGACCTACGTGTGTTGCTGTGCTGAAGGGGATCAACGCGATATCAGCAGGCACAATGTTTGACCCATTCACGGTGGCAACAACCGCGCCATCCATCATTACAAGAGTCTGATCATCAGTGTCGGGATCGGCGCTGACTGTGATCAACGGCTCGCTACTATCCTCTTCGCTGTCGTCCCAGACCAGAACAAGGCTGTCATCCGCTGGAGTGAAGTCCATGATTTGCGCGGCGTTGCCAGACGTAAGCCAATCCCCGAGAACGATTTCATCCTCGCCATCGCCTGCCGTCACGATGTCGCCGCTCCCAACGAGGATGCTGTCATCACCGCCGCCACCATTCAGGAAATCACTGTCATCTTCATCCTCGCCCAACGCATTTCGCATCAGGCCGCTAAGCACGTCATTGCCCCAGCCGCCAAACAAAGCATCTGAACCTGCGCCACCAACGAGTGTGTCGTCGTCCAATCCGCCTTGCATCGTATCGTGACCTTGACGACCATACAGCGCATCATTGCCCGCGGACCCTTGGAGGGCATCATCACCAGCACCACCATCTAGGCTGTCGTTGGCATTATGGCCGAACAAAACGTCATTTTCTGCGCCGCCATTGATGACATCGCCGCCATCGTACCCATGCAATGTGTCATCGCCAGTATTGCCAAACAGAGTGTCGTCACCGTCATCACCGCGCAATTCGTCATTACCCAGGCCGCCGCTTAGCACGTCATCACCGTCAAGTCCGCTAACGCGATCATTGTTATCTGTGCCATCGATTTGATCATCATCGTCAGTGCCAGTTTGCAACGTGACAACATCGGCATCCGAAACGCTAAGAGGGTCAAGCAGTGCGGCATCGTCACCGCCGCGCGGATCATAGTCCGGCTCAAAATTATCTGCGGGGATGTCTAGTGTGGCTTGTTCGGGAGAAGAGCGCTCTGGTGTTTCCTCAAAATCGTCTTCGTCATCGTCGTTTGTTTGGGGCTCAACAAAGGCAACAGTGCCAACTGCCATAATTCCCATTAGTCCCGCCAACCACAACATACCGTATATCCCACTCTTATCTGGGCCAATGCCCCAACTATATAAGGACAGATTAGGCGCGAATCGTCAAAACTGTAATGGGAAAAAGGTTAACGGTGGATGATATCTACCCCAGATTAGGTGCTTTGATCCCAAAGAACAGGCTGTGCGCTATAGGGAAGGTACAGCGGATGCCGCGGATGTCCGGCCTTGGTCAGGCCCAGATTGTAGAGCAGGTATCCCGCTGCGCGTAGTCGATCTGCGGCCAATGGCCCCTGGTTGCGGTGCTCTCCGTGAACACCCCACGCAGCGATGACCGTATCCGCCCATGCTGCGGCTTCATTCAGTTGTTGTGTGTTTTCTGGGCCTTCGGGATCATCGGCCGCACGCATGTCGCGCGGATCAGTGGCGCGCATAGCAAAGATATTCACGGCGCGAAAACCACCAAACCCTAAACGGCGTGCACGTTGTTCACACCGTTCAATGGTAGGGTCATTTTGGACCTCAGTCGCTGTTGATGGATTGAGCATAACAAAAACAACACGCGGGGCCACAGCGTCCCAAACTCTGGTCAAGCTATAACGGTAGCGTTCGCAGTCTGAATAAACTGCAGTTGAAGGGGCATCGCCTTTTGTATGACTGCGGGTAATCATGCGCGACGCCTCTGTCTTGTTTATTCGGGGGTGTTGAATACGCGGGAGGGGTGTAGCTCACCTGCTTTGAATATCCCCACAGCAACAGCTGATCCTTCATGAGAAGCCCAGCATTCATCGCCGTATTCAACATCATTAGCGAACACCATACCAGGATTTCCATTGCGCAACCGGATTGCCCCTTCACTGCTGGCTGTCACCTGCGGGAGCTCTTGAAGGCCTGTCTCAAGGGGGCCAAGGTACTCATCCAGTGCGGGCGTTTTTGCCAATTCCTCAACCTCAGCAAGCGTGATTGCATTCTCGACGTCAAACGGCCCAGACCAAGTACGACGCAATTCACGAACGTGGCCTTTGCACCCCAGCACATTACCCAGATCGCGCGCGATTGAGCGGACATAGCCGCCTTTCCCGCATACCATCTCAAGGGTGACGTGATCCGCGTCAGGGCGATCCATCATGATCAGGCTTTCAACGAACAGAGGGCGGGCGGCAATTTCCATTGTCTCGCCGTCGCGGGCACGTTTGTACGCACGTTCACCGTCAATTTTTACGGCCGAGAACTGAGGCGGGACCTGTTCGATGTCACCAACAAACGCGTTAAGCGCGTCTTTGATCGCAGCATCATCTGGGCGCAGGTCCGAAGTCTCAAGGACTTCACCCTCAGCATCATCGGTGTTGGTCGAAACGCCGAGGCGGATCGTGAAAACATACGCTTTAAGTGCATCGGTAATGAAGGGGACAGTTTTTGTGGCCTCGCCCAATGCGATGGCCAGAACGCCTGTGGCATCTGGGTCCAATGTACCTGCATGGCCCGCTTTGCGGGCATCAAACGCCCAACGTACTTTGTTGACGACAGCGGTCGAAGTGGGGCCTGCGGGTTTGTCGATCACAACCCAGCCGGAAATATCGCGCCCTTTGCGTTTACGTGCCATGTGCTGTCCTTGGAATAAATAGTGTTTGGGGGCGTTTTGCAGATTGCGCGCGCGGGCGCAACTGGGCGTTATTCTTTGTCGTCAGCGTTAGGAACTGCGTCAACCTGAGGGGGAGGTGGCGTTTGCCCCTCAACGACACCGATAATTGGCCCTAACGCGCCGAACCCGATGTCACTGCGTCCTAGATCTGGCGCGCGCATCCGCGAGACGTTTCCATCAAAATAAAGCGCGTTGCGAATGCCGAGGTGATCCCGAAACACGCTGCCAAAAGCATGGAAGGTTACAGGGTTATTGGAAATCACAAATGTGGCCATTTGGCCGTCATCACTGGTCCCGACGCCGTTGCGGACATATTTCGAAGCCGAATTGCGCAGGAAGCGGGGGTGTAGTTCGCCATCAATGACCAGCATTGGACCGGACTGAGAGGCACTTATGCATTCAGGTGCTTCTTCTACATATCGAAGGGTTTCGATCACATCGGCACGACGCGGGCGCAGACACAAGACTCCATTAGGAAGTAGGCCAAAATTACCCGGACCTTTGCGGGTGATCAGCTTTTGTGCTGTTTTACCGTCTTCAATATAAAGCCCGACAGGCGCGCGATCATCGTGGTACATGCCTGCGTTTGTCGCAAATCCAAGGGCGAACCCTTGTTCCTCAAGGGTCGAATTTAGCTTTCCAAAATACCCATAGGGGCGTCCGTTGACTGGCTCGTATAAAAACAACCTGAGCACGTCTTGCGTTAGATCGACCTCGCAAATGGCGTAATCGACGCCCTCGTAGGTTTCTTCGCGGCAGGTCGCGGCCTGCGCGGTTTGTGCCAGTAGCAGCACAATCGCTGCCAAGGCAGCGCGTAGCATCACAGCTCGGGGGTCTCGTCATCAGGAGCATCCGCATCGCGCCGCACAACATCCTGCGCCAGCATGCGCCGTGTTTCATCCATCTGATCAAATGTACGATCCAGCTGGAACCGCAACTCGGGCGAGAACTTCAGCGTGAGCCTTTTCGCGACCAGTTTGCGCAACTCGTATTTATTGCGGCCAAGGATCTTTAAAATATCCTCCTGCCCAATGCCGCCCAAAGGCAGGACATAGGCTGTCGCGACCTTTAGATCATTTGAAGTACGCACTTCGCCCACGGTTATGGACATGCGGTTGAGGTCGGGATCATGCACGTCCCCACGCGCCAGCACATCGCTAAGTGCGCGGCGGATGGTTTCTGCCACACGTAGCTGTCGCTGGGTGGGGCCGGTGCTCTCATGAGATTTGTTATTAGCCATATCTTCCATCTAAGGCGTCTGAACTTCTTTGCCAAGGACGTGCGTGCGCGCTACACCGCTGATTAACTGATTAAGCGGAGAACAGCATATGACACAGACTACAGGTATCGCCATTACGGGGATTTCGGGCCGTATGGGTCAGATGTTGGCAGGCGCGGTCGCCGCGCATCCCGACATGCATCTTGCTGGCGCGATTGAGCGCGCTGGGCATGATTGGGTTGGACAAGATGTTGGTGTTGCGATGGGCGGTGCCGCGATTGGCGTAACCGTATCGGATGATGCTGCTATCGGGTTCACAAACGCCCAAGCGGTCATTGATTTCACTGCGCCTGTAGCGACTTTGGCTTTTGCGCAAGCGGCGGCCGATGCGGGAATCGTGCACGTTATTGGCACAACAGGGATGAGCGCGGATGAGATTGCACAGCTAAAGGCCCCAGCATCCCGCGCCGTAATTGTGCGCGCAGGCAACATGAGTCTCGGCGTTAATCTGCTCACGTTGCTAACACGCAAAGTCGCTGCGGCATTGGACGAGGATTTTGATATCGAAATCATCGAATCGCATCACAATCAAAAAGTCGACGCACCTTCTGGAACGGCGTTGATGCTGGGTGAAGCAGCGGCTGAAGGACGCGGTGTCGCGCTAACAGACGTAAGCGATTCGGGTCGAGATGGTATTACTGGTGCACGCAAACGTGGCGATATCGGTTTTTCGGCAATTCGTGGTGGTGACATCATTGGCGAACACGATGTGATGTTTGCAGGCGCCGGCGAGCGTATCGTGCTGCGCCACATTGCGTCAGATCGGTCGCTGTTTGCACGCGGAGCATTAAAGGCCGCCCTTTGGGGACAAGGGCGCGCACCGGGTGAGTATGATATGATGGATGTCTTAGGGTTGGCTGACTGAAACAGCCGTTCCAGCCTTAAAAATCGATTGCGATGCCCTTTTTCTCCCAGTCGCCATAGCGCACGGGCTCAGGCCCTTCGCGACCGCCCAGTTCTGCAGGCAGTTCTAACTTCTCCGCAGTTTTGCGACGTTCTGCTGCCTCGGCAAGGGCGCGTTGGGCGGCGGGGGGCAGTTCAGTTTCTGTCGTTGCTTGGCTGTCTTTTGGGGCATCGGTTTCCCGAGATACTTCGTTGACCATGGGGCGTTCCTTTCTCAACTCACCCTTGATATACAGCCCCTCTTGCCCCAGACAACCGTCAGACCGCTAAGAGAAAGCTCAAATCATGTCAGACACAGGCGTATCCGCCCGTAAATCCGCTGTTTTCCTCCTCGATGAAATTTTGGGCGAGGGTAAGTTGATGTCCGAACTGTTGGGCGCAGGTGTGCTGGACAGGTTGGCGCCAGATGATCGCGCGCGTGCACAACGCCTTGCTCAGGACACCCTGCGTGGGCTGGAACGTGCAGATCGCATTTTGGAAAAGCATCTCAATAAAACGCCGCCGCTTACGGTGCACAATGCGCTGCGGATCGGCACGGTAGAGCTGTGTACAGGCGGCGCGGCGCATGGAGTGGTAAATGCGATGGTCTCGGTTGTGGCCGGTGATCGGTTTCTGAGCCACCTAAAAGGTTTGACCAATGCTGTTTTGCGCAAAGTAGCAGCCGAAGGCCCCGAAGCATGGACCGCGCGCCGCGCGCCACGCCTACCAAAATGGTTGCGTAACCCGCTGGTTGACGCTTGGGGAGCAGAGGCGATGACCGCGATTGAAGCCGCGCACTTCAAAGGTGCGCCACTTGATCTAACTGCAAAAGGTGATGCTGCCGCTTTGGCAGAGCGTCTTGAAGGGACGCTGTTGCCTACAGGTTCGGTTCGTTTGTACGGCGGTGGTCAGGTCTCTGCGATGGACGGTTTTGCCGAGGGCGATTGGTGGGTGCAAGATGCCGCCGCCGCTTTGCCAGCGAAGATTTTGAACGCCCAAGAAGGTGAGCTGGTGCTAGATCTCTGCGCAGCTCCGGGTGGTAAAACGATGCAGTTGGCCACTACAGGCGCCGAAGTGCGCGCAGTGGATGACAATCACTCCCGTATGCAGCGCGTCAAAGAAAACCTTGCACGTACAGGGCTAACGGCGCGTACTTTTATCAAAGACGTGCGCCAGTTTCAGGGTGAGTTTGACGCGATCCTTTTGGATGCTCCGTGTTCTGCCACAGGAACCATTCGCCGCCACCCCGATTTGCCACATGCAAAAGACGGTTCTGATTTCGGCGCGTTGATTGCCTTGCAAGAAGAGATGCTGGATCACGCGTGGTCGTTGCTCAAACCCGGTGGGCGGATGATCTTTTGTACCTGCAGTCTACTGCCTGATGAAGGCGAAGTTCAGATTGACGAAGCGCTGGAACGTCACACAGATATGACAGTAGACCGTGAAGCGTTAGACCTGCCCGGAATTGATCCAGCGTGGATTTCCTCTGAGGGAGGTTTGCGCCTACGGCCTGACTTCTTGGAGGAATTGGGTGGCATGGACGGGTTTTACATCGTTTGCCTGCGGAAAGACGCCTAGGGTAACCCGCGTTCCCGACACCAAAATCAGATGCAAATCGGAAAAAAGGGCCGTCATTTCGGGCGGCCCGCCGCCGAAACGAGCCAATGAGCGGGATTGCGCCGGAAAAGCGGTGACACTTTAACGTGCTCAGGTTAAGATGCTGCAAACGCCAAGAGAGCGTATAGGCAGAGCACATGATCCAACTTCCCCAGTTCGGCGCGCATCGCACGCGCTTGTTAAACCAGTGGCACGCGCGCGCCGCTGCCCGTACGCGTGGACAGGCGAGCGGATTCGTGTCCTCTCCAGAACCGCGTACAATTGGTTCATTTGCACGTGGGCGGCAGCTAGCGGCGGGAAACTTTCTGTTTGCAGGCAGCCTGATCACAGCACCGGACAAGACCCCTTGGGAAGTTGAGGCACCAGATACGGCCTTTGCCGAAGCCCTTAATGGTTTTGCATGGCTCGATGATCTGGCGGCGGTTGGGGATATGACGTCTCGCCGCGCTGCGCAGAAATGGCTGTGGCAGTGGATTGAATTATATGGCGGTGGTCGCGGCCTTGGGTGGTCGCCAGATTTGACAGGCCGCCGCCTGATCCGTTGGATCAACCACGCCTTGTTTGTATTGCATGGTAGCGGCGAAAACGCGCCTGACAGCGAAGTATTCTATCGCTCGTTGATGCAGCAAACCCGCTTTTTATCCAAACGCTGGCATGCTGCGGCCCCAGGGCTTGCCCGTTTTGAAGCGCTGACGGGTCTGATCTATGCGGGTTTGTCGTTGGAGGGGTTGGAAGACCTAGCTGATCCCGCGATCAAAGCATTGGCGCGCGAGTGTGAGACACAGATTGATGCGCAAGGCGGCCTTCCTACGCGAAACCCCGAAGAGTTGTTGGGTGTATTCACCTTGTTAACATGGGCCGCCGCGGCGCTGTCGGATGCGGGTCGTGGAACGCCTCAGCCGCATTTAGCGGCGATTGAACGGATCGCACCGACACTGCGTACATTACGCCATTCAGATGGCAGCCTTGCCCGCTTTCACGGCGGGGGACGCGGGGCCGAAGGCTGGCTTGATCATGCGCTTGCCTCTTCAGGCGTGCGGACGATGCAGCCAGAGGGGTTGTCGATGGGGTATGCTCGGCTGTCTGCGGGGCGTACCAGTGTGATTATTGATGCCAGCCCGCCACCAGATGGAGCGGCATCAGCAAACGCTCACGCATCTACACTTGCATTTGAGCTTACATCCGGGCGACGCCCGCTAATCGTAAGCTGCGGTTCTGGCGCATCATTTGGGCTGGATTGGCGGCGTGCAGGCCGTGCGACTCCGTCACATTCGGCCCTTAGTCTAGGTGGTTATTCCAGCGCGCGGCTGGACACAGCGGATCGGCGCACAGGTGTTGAGGCGCTAATTGATGGCCCGACTCATGTTCCCGTAGAAATAACGCCGCTAAATGACGGCATGAAGTTTCAAGGTGGGCATGACAGTTATGTCCTGACACATGGTCTGACCCACGCACGCACGCTGGAACTTACGCATGATGGGCGTGCTGTTGCTGGCGAAGATATGCTACTTGCGATGGAAGACGCGGAAAAACGCCGATTTGATCGTGCATTGGATCGAACCAAACTCAAGGGTTTGTTGTTTGAGATACGCTTTCATCTGCACCCAGAGGTCGACGCGACACTTGACCTAGGTGGTGCTGCTGTGTCCATGGCGCTAAAGTCAGGGGAAATATGGGTTTTCCGCCATGATGGGACAACTGAACTGTCGTTAGACGCGGGCGCATATCTAGAGACAACGCGCCTTAAACCGCGCGCAGCCCAGCAAATTGTTTTGACAGGGCGCGCAATTAATCCGGCTACTCGGGTGCGGTGGTCCTTGTCCAAAGCGCAGGAAACTGCGATTGGCGTGCGTGATTTAGAACGGGATGACCCGTATCTTGACGACGACTGACCAAAGGAGCCCTGCCATGGCTAATCTTCACCCCGTAAAACGCGCCCTTCTTTCTGTGTCTGACAAGACCGGATTAGTAGACTTCGGCCGTGCCCTAGCTGCACGCGGCATCGAACTGCTTTCAACAGGCGGCACCGCAAAAGCGCTACGTGAAGCAGGGCTAGAAGTGAAAGATGTCTCTGAGGTTACAGGCTTTCCCGAGATGATGGATGGCCGCGTGAAAACGCTGCACCCCATTGTACATGGTGGCCTGTTGGCACTGCGTGACAATGACACCCATGTCGCCGCAATGAAGGAACACGGGATCGGTGAGATCGATCTGGTTGTGGTCAACCTTTACCCCTTTGAAGAAACCGTAGCCAAAGGCGCGGAATACGATGAAGTCATCGAAAACATCGACATTGGTGGCCCCGCAATGATCCGCTCTGCCGCGAAAAACCACGGCTTTGTTAGTGTGATTGTGGATGTCGAAGACTACACGCCTTACCTCGACGAGCTTGAGGCCAACGATGGCCAGACGACATATGACCTGCGCCAGCGATTTGCCCAAACGGCTTATGCGCGTACCGCTGCCTATGATACTGCCGTTAGTACATGGATGGCCGGAGCGGTTGGTGGCACGCCGCGCCGTCGCACCTTTGGTGGGACATTGACCCAAACGCTCCGTTACGGTGAGAACCCGCATCAGCAGGCAGCGTTCTATTCTGATGGTTCCTCGCGCGCAGGTGTTGCGACAGCCAAACAGCATCAGGGCAAAGAGCTAAGCTATAACAACATCAATGACACAGACGCCGCGTTTGAATTGGTGTCCGAATTTGCCCCTGAAAATGGCCCGGCTGTTGCGATCATCAAACACGCAAACCCTTGTGGCGTCGCGACCGGCGCGACAATGGCCGAAGCTTATGCCCGCGCGTTTGATTGTGATCGCACCAGCGCGTTTGGCGGGATCATCGCGCTGAACCAGACGCTGGATGCCGCCACTGCCGAAGCGATTTCAGGTATTTTCACCGAAGTTGTTATCGCGCCGGATGCAGATGCAGATGCCATCGCGATCTTTGCGAAAAAGAAGAACCTGCGTTTGTTGACCACGGGCGGCTTGGCTGATCCACGGGCGGCACGTCTGGCCCCCCGTCAGGTTTCAGGTGGCTGGTTGGTCCAAGACCGTGATATCGGCCGGATCAGCATGGATGACCTCAAGGTTGTGACCAAACGTCAGCCAACGGATCAAGAGTTGAGCGATATGCTGTTTGCATGGACAGTAGCGAAACATGTCAAATCTAACGCAATCATTTATGTTAAAGACGGTGCAACAGTTGGTGTGGGCGCTGGGCAAATGAGCCGCGTTGACAGTACACGCATTGCAGCACGCAAAGCGGTTGATATGGCCGAGGCCATGGGCTTGCCTGCGCCGCTGACCAGAGGATCGGTTGTTGCCTCTGATGCATTCTTTCCCTTCGCGGATGGTTTGGTAACAGCGGCAGAAGCTGGTGCAACTGCACTGATCCAACCGGGTGGTTCAATGCGTGACGATGAAGTGATCGCGGCGGCTGACGAGGCTGGCTTGGCCATGGTCTTCACTGGCATGCGCCACTTTAGGCACTAACAGGAGCACAAGCGCGATGCGGATGATCTTTTGGGCAGGCTTTTTAGCATTTGCGATCGACCAGATCAGCAAATATGTGGTTATCCACATGATGGAGCTTGCCCGCATCCGCAGCATCGACGTGTTTCCGCCCTTGGTAAACTTTCGTTACGGCGAAAATCGCGGCATTAATTTTGGACTCTTCGGAGACGGATCTGACGCAAGCCGGTGGATATTGATTTTATTTGCGTTAGCGATTTGCATAGCCGTGCTGTTTTGGGCGCGTAGTAACGCCCCGACGCGCATAGCACAGTTCAGCGTAGGATTGTTGATCGGTGGTGCGCTGGCCAATGTTTTGGATCGCTTGATTTACGGGTATGTACTTGATTTTCTTAATATGTCTTGCTGTGGGATCAACAACCCATTTGTGTTTAATATTGCGGATGTGTTCATCTTTGCCGGCGCGCTTGGGTTGATTTTTTTCACAGACGGCGATGACGGGCCAAAAAAGAACAGCGGCAAGAACAAGCCGCGTAAATCACGGGTGAAAAAAGCTGGGTGACAATGTAGTCCAGCCTGCGATATTGAGTGGCAACGGTGGTCTGGAGGCCTTTGATGCGTAAACTTGCTTTCTTGTTTGTACTAACTGCGCTGGTCGCGGGATGTGCCAACGTGGGTCTTCGTGATTTGAAGAGCACATCCAAAGGTCCTGATGAGTTTGGTATTGCACCCGTAGGTGCACTGCAGGAACCTTTAAACTATAGTGAATTGCCTACGCCCACACCGGGTGGGTCAAACCGGGCTGACCGGTCAGCGCTCGCCGAAGGGGCAAAAGCCTTTGGTGGCAACCTTGGCGATGCCAATGGTCCTGTGCCGGCGCGCGATGGTGCTTTGGTTCGGCATGTTAGCCGGTTAGGCGTTAATCCAAATATCCGCGAAACTTTAGCTGAAACCGATGCTGCGTTTCGCAAACGTAAGGCGCGTTTGACGCAATACCGCATCGTGCCGGTGGATCGTTATAATCAGGCATATCGCAAGGAAGCGCTTGATGCGCAGGCTGAACAAGGCCGTTGGCTCCGTGCTGGTGCACGCGTCCCTTCTGCGCCGCCCGCTCCCTGATACTGCATTACATATCTGTGATAATCCAACGTGCGGCTTGAACCTCGGCACGCAGGGAGTACCTATGTGTCATGCGCCCTTTGGATGACGAAAAGGAACTCCTTGATGTTGCGATACGCCCGAACTGCATTGCTGTCTGCAATGTTCCTGCCCACGGCCTTGTTGGCCGAAACAAGTGGTAAGGTAACTGATTTCGAACTTGAAAATGGCATGCAGGTGGTTGTGGTCGAAGACCACCGCGCGCCCGTTGTTCAACATATGCTGTGGTATCGCGCTGGCTCGGCTGACGAACCCAAAGGGTCATCCGGGGTGGCACACTTCCTTGAGCATTTGTTGTTCAAAGCAACGGATAAGCTGGAAGCGGGTGAGCTATCGGCGACAGTTGCAGCCAATGGCGGACGTGACAACGCCTTTACCAGCTATGACTACACCGCCTATTTTCAACGCATCGCTGCTGATAGGCTGGAATTGATGATGACTATGGAGGCAGACCGGATGAAAAACATCCGCCTGACGCCAGAGAATATCGAAACCGAGCGTAAGGTTATCATCGAAGAACGAAATCAGCGTACAGAGAACAATCCGCAGGCTCTGTTTGGGGAGCAAATTAGCGCGGTTCAATACCTCAACCATCGATACGGCACACCAGTCATCGGCTGGATGCATGAGATGGAAGAGCTGGATCTGGATGATGCACATCGTTTCTACGAGCTTTATTATTCTCCCAACAATACGGTTTTGGTGGTGTCTGGTGACGTGACACCTGATGAGGTTCGGACTTTGGCTGAGAAACACTATGGCCCAATTCCCGCGAACCCCGACCTTCCTGAACGGCTACGTACCGAAGAGCCACGTCAAAACGCAGAGCGCCGTGTGCTGTTTCGCGATGCCCGTGTTGCACAACCCTATGTGTCGCGCAGCTATTTGGTCCCAGAACGCGACAGTGGCGCACAAGAAACTGCAGCAGCATTGACCATTTTGGGTGAAATCCTCGGGGGTGGTTCCACGTCTTACCTGACGGAGAAGCTACAGTTTGACACGCAAACGGTGACCTATTCTGCGGCGTGGTACTCTGGCGTGTCTCTGGATGACACAACGTTTCGGATGATCATCGTTCCATCTGAGGGCGTCAGCCTGGAAGAGGGCGAAGCGGCCCTTGATAAGGCCTTTGCGGACTTTTTAGAAACTGGCGTGAACGCAGAGCAACTTGACCGCATCAAATTGCAAATTCGCGCTGCCGAGATTTACGCGCAAGATAACGTGGACGGTATTGCAAATCGCTATGGTCGCGCTCTGACCTCTGGCCTGACGGTTGCCGACATTGAAGCATGGCCCGCTATTTTGGACGCGGTCACCGCAGAAGACATCATGACAGCGGCAACCTTGTTACGTCGCGAAGCGTCGGTGACTGGTTGGCTGATGCGCCCAGAAGGAGAAGATCAATGATCCGTTTCGCAACAGCTCTGTTTGTAGGGGCCGCAGCAGCACTGCCTGCCCACGCCGAAGTCGACATCCAAACCGTTACCTCCGAAGGCGGTATAAAGGCATGGTTGGTTGAGGAACATTCACTGCCCTTTGTGGCGCTTGAACTTTCGTTCCTGGGCGGCACATCGCTGGATGTGGAAAGTAAGCGCGGCGCAGTGAACTTGATGACGGGTTTGCTGGAAGAAGGATCAGGTGATCTGGACGCACGCGGTTTTGCACGTGCAACAGAGGCGCTTGCGACCAGCTTTGGCTTTAGCTCGAATTCTGAAGGCGTCTCGATCTCTGCGCGCTTTTTGACTGAAAATTTTGATGCATCAGTGGCTTTGCTGCGCGATGCAATTCAAAATCCGCGATTTGATGACGCGGATGTAGAACGCGTGCGCGGTCAGGTCATTTCTGGTCTGTCCTTTGATGCCAAAGACCCCAACAATATTGCGGGTGAAACATTCGCATCGATGGCCTATGGGGATCATCCCTACGGGACATCAGAGTCCGGTACAGTAGAATCTGTGACGGCTTTGACGCGTGATGATTTAATTCAAGCGCATCAAAATGTGCTGGCGCGTGACCAAGTGTTGGTAGGAGCCGTTGGTGACATCACTCCTGAACAACTGGGCACCCTTTTGGATGTATTGTTAGCAGGACTACCGCAAAGCGGACCCGCCGCGCCGCCAGTGATAGAACCTAAAATCACAGGCGGAATTACTGTCGTTGATTTTGATACGCCGCAATCGGTTGCCCTGTTTGGACAGCGCGGAATTGCTGTGGATGACGAGGACTACTTTGCCGCTGTGCTGCTAAATCATGTATTGGGTGGTGGCTCATTCGAGAGCCGTCTTATGCAAGAGGTCCGTGAAAAGCGGGGCCTAACCTACGGTGTCTATTCCTACCTTTACCCGCGTGATTTGGCGAATGCCTACATGGGTTCGGTCAGTTCGGCCAATGACCGTATCGCCGAGGCCATCAGCGTTATTCAGGATCAGTGGCGCCTTGCCGCGAGCGAGGGCATCACAGAAAAAGAGATGCAGGACGCAAAGACCTACCTTACAGGGGCTTATCCGCTGCGTTTTGACGGGAATGGAACGATTGCAGGTATTTTGGTCGGGATGCAGATGATTGGTCTTGATTCCGAATACGTCAAAACCCGCAATGAGCGGGTTGAGCGTGTAACCCTCGAAGACATTAAGCGCGTTGCCGGAGACTTAATGGACCCAGAGAACCTGCATTTTGTTGTTGTCGGAAAACCTGAAGGTCTGCCAACCGAGTAAGGCAGATATATCCTGCGCCCCGTTTTCGGGGCGCAGGCACTAATAAACTCACTCGCCGTATGGAACCCAGATATTTTTGATCTCGGTTGCATGGCTGAGGAAGGTCTTTGCATTCGGCGCAGCCCAATCCATCGCCTGACCATTCTGCACCCAAGTCCGCTTAAGATTGGTCGCTGAGGCACCCTCAACAACGGCATCTAGTTCCGGATCGCTAAAGCTCCAAACTGCATCGACATCCATGTGGCGTGCCATTGGATCAGCAACGTCGCTGTGGGGCCCTGTGAGAATGTTGACGACACCTGCGGGCACATCCGATGTTTCCAATACTTGGCTAAAGTCCGTTGCAGACAGCGGGAAGGGCTCGGATGCGCAAAGGACCACACGGTTGCCCATGGCGATCGCTGGAGCCATCACGCCGACAAGCCCCCCCAACGGTGAAGCGGCCGAGCACAGCGCGCCGATCACTCCAACAGGTTCTTTCATGGCAAGAGCAACACCTCGAATAGGGACACCGTGTACTTGGCCGTCATATTTGTCGGCCCAAGCGGCGTAGGTGAACAGGCTTTGAACCGCCGCTTCAACTTCTTTAGCGCCTGATTTCCCGCCTTGCATTTGATCAAGGCGATGCGCGAATTCATCCGCGCGGGCATTTAGGTTTTCAGCAATGAAATACAGGATTTGCGCGCGTAAATGGCCTGTGGTTTTGCTCCAGCTCTTGGCAGCATGTGCCGCCTCTACAGCATTGCGCACGTCTTTGCGGCTGGACTGTGGGGCATGCCCCAACAGTGCGCCGTTCTTGGCCCAGACAGATGTGGAATACCCGCTGTCAGGGCGAGTTTGTTTTCCGCCAATGTACAGCTTTGCTGTCCGGTCGATCCCTTCTTCGGGCGCGCCGCTGCCACTCATTGCTGAGATGGTTTTTACAGGCTTACCTGTTGTTTTCGATTTGGTGTAGGCACCCAGACCTTCCCAACCGCCTTCACGGCCAAAGCCGCTTTCGCGTACGCCGCCAAATCCTGCTGCAGCGTCCATCATGTTTGTACCGTTGATCCAGACAATGCCCGCCGCCAGTTTAGGCGCAATATCGAGCGCAAGATTTATGTTCTCGCTCCAGACAGTAGCGGCAAGACCGTAGCGTGAATTGTTGGCGATGCTTACGGCGTCAGCTGGGGTACGGAAGGTGGTTGAAACCAGCACGGGTCCAAAAATCTCTTCCTGCATCAATGTATCTGCAGGTTGCAGATCGGTGACAAGGGTGGGCGGATAAAAGCTGCCCATTGATGGGATGTCGCATGAGGCGACATAGGTTGTACCAGCTGTATTTGTAGCAACCATGGACCTTATGGTCTCAAGCTGGCTTGGGTCGACAATTGCGCCGACGTCGATGCTTTTGTCTAGCGGAGAACCAATGCGTAGCTTGTCCATGCGGGCGCGGAGTTTCGCGTAAAACAAATCTGCGATGGGTTCATGCACCAACAGACGAGAGCCAGCACAACAAACCTGACCTTGGTTAAACCAAATCGCGTCAACCAACCCTTCCACAGCGGAATCCAGATCGGCATCGTCAAACACGATGTAGGGTGACTTGCCTCCCAGCTCTAATGTGAGGGCCTTGCCGCTGCCAGCAGTGGCCTCGCGGATGCGGCGGCCAACGGCGGTCGAACCAGTAAAGGCAACCTTGTCCACGTCCGCGGTGACGATCATTTCCCCAACGGCACCGTCGCCAGTGACAATATTAACAACACCCTTTGGAACGCCAGCCTGGCCACAGATATCGGCAAATAGCAACGCGGTTAAAGAAGTGTATTCTGCGGGCTTAAGGACAACCGTGTTGCCCATCGCCAACGCAGGCGCAACTTTCCATGCAAGCATCAGCAGCGGGAAATTCCACGGGATGACCTGACCACAAACGCCAATGGCTGCGGCATCGGGCAATTCTGAGGGCATCAGCTGCGCCATGCCAGCATGGAAATAGAAATGCCGTTGCGCCTGAGGCACATCAATGTCGCGCGCTTCGCGGATCGGTTTGCCGTTGTCGAGGCTTTCCAGTACGGCAAACAGGCGGCTGTGTTTTTGCAGCAAACGGGCAAGGGCATAAAGCACCTTCGCACGGGCCGGGCCACCTGCGCTTTCCCATTTAGGCTGGGCACGACGGGCAGCTTTTACTGCACTGTCCACGTCGGCTTGCGTGCCTTGGGTCAAATTCGCCAAAACCTCGCCAGTGGCGGGATTTCGGCTTTCAAAGATTGCGCCAGTGGCAGTCATTTGCCCGTCGATAAAGTGGCCAAATTCTCCACCTTGATCAACAATCCAAGCTAGCGCTTCGGCGGCTGATTCAGGGGCGGTACCATAGTCCATGGTCTCGAAAATTTCGGAAACGGTCATGTGTGTCGCCTCTTGGCTCAGGATGTGGGGTGGCGGTAGCCAGCAGAATAGGCCCCGCTAACGTGATGCTCTAGCTGGCGCTCAATATCATTGAGCAACGAGGATGCCCCAAAACGGAACAGATCAGGTTGTAGCCAGCGGTCACCCAGCTCTTCTTTGATCAATGCCAGATACGTGATTGCGTCTTTTGCTTTGGAAATACCGCCAGCGGGCTTATAGCCAACCCGGTATCCGGTGTGCTCAAAATAGTCGCGGATTGCGCGGATCATCACCAGTGTCACAGGCAGGGTCGCGTTCACGCTCTCTTTGCCGGTGGAGGTCTTGATGAAGTCAGCACCAGCCATCATACAGACAAGCGAGGCGCGCGCGACATTTCGCAAGCTGCCCAACTCGCCAGTTGCGAGGATCGCCTTTACATGCGCGTCACCGCAAGCGGCGCGAAAGGCGCGCATTTCATCATAAAGGGCCTGCCAGTTCCCCTCCAATACGTGACGGCGCGAAATCACAATGTCGATCTCGGCTGCGCCAGCGGCGACACTCTGTTCAATTTCGGCAATGCGTAGGGGGAACGGCGAAAGGCCAGCAGGGAACCCTGTGGAAACCGCTGCAACAGGAATACCGCTTCCGCGAAGTGCTGCAACAGCAGGTTGGATCATTTCGTGATACACGCAGACCGCACCAGTGGTGATGGGGCTCATGCCAAGCGCATCAAGCGTAGATGCGGCAACTGGTTGGCGTGCTTTGGCACAAAGACGTGCAACACGGCGCGCGGTGTCATCACCGGACAAGGTGGTCAAATCGATGCAGGTCACAGCTTTAAGAAGCCATGCGGCCTGATAGGTTTTTTTGACAGAACGACGTGCAGGCAGGGATGCCGCGCGCCGCTCAATCGCAGATGTATTGGCCTGTGCACTCAACACCCAATTAAGGTCTAGCGGCATGCCGGCGTTGCGCGGCTCGGTCACTTGCGGCAGATGCCTGGCATGTGTCGCGGCGGATGAAATTGTTTCAACAGACATGGTGCTGCACCTTTCGGTAAATGCTAAGGCAAACTCGCATGTGATCGGGCTGATGTGCAAGGTGTAGCCGTGGATGGGCCGTTAGGTCAGCGGAGAAACCGCAGTGGGTGGAACGCGGCACAGGATGAATGCTTAGGTAAGTTGGACGAGCCAATGTGAGCCGTCGGTTTGTAAAAATAGAAGTAGCTCATACTCAAATAGGGGATTTGCCGGACCAAGTATCAAGATGATTCGGCCAATTTCAAAATGATTCCCCTATTTTGCTCAAAACGATTCGTTTTTGCTTTGACGAGTGATTCGCTCTCAGCCTATATCTGGATGGAGAATTCAAAAATGCCATTTTTGTAGCTGGAATTGCTATATCTGGTGTCTTCAGCTGGGGGCAGGATGAAAATACGTATATCGAATTTAGTTTTTGCCTTGGCGCTAGGTGTTACTTCTGTTGCTGCTGGTGAGCAAAAAGCTTCTGGCCAAGTAAACATATTGTTTGATGGCAAAGAGG
Source organism: Sulfitobacter sp. (assembly GCF_036960155.1). Classification (GTDB taxonomy): domain Bacteria; phylum Pseudomonadota; class Alphaproteobacteria; order Rhodobacterales; family Rhodobacteraceae; genus Sulfitobacter. The sequence goes on from NZ_JBALWB010000019.1 coordinate 29,007, forward strand.
TGAGCATTGGACCGTCCTTTCCCAGAGCGAGCGAATATGCGGCAAAATTTGCAGCTGTAGAACCGTCGTGCGATCCATATTGTGTGGTCCCTCAACAGACTGCAAATGGGATCACGACAATAGATGAACATGGCGTGCTCGCATTTCTTATGTCGGCAGTAGGGCGCAGAGATGGGCTGCTGGTGGATGCTCGCATGCCGCTAGACCGTGAGTTGGGGTTTATTCCCGGTTCCGTGAATCTGCCGCATGAAACAGTTGAAAAAAATAATGAATTCCGCGGCGACGTCCTCAAAGCATTAGGGGTGCGTACATTTGAAGGGGTTTTCAATTTCACGGACTCGCAACAGCTTGTCGTGTTCGACAACGGACCAACCCAAAATGATGCAGGCATATTGATCTCGCATCTTTTGGAGGCAGGATATCCTGCTGAGCAAATTAAATACTACCGAGGTGGCATGCAGGTTTGGTCCGTTCTTGGGCTGACTGTTCAGGAATAATCTAGAATGACAAAGCAAAACCCAAAAATTTCCTTCAGCACAACACCCGTCGACTCTGGGACGTCAGCGCAGAAGATCAAGACAACCGATTTGTCTGCCGAGCCGCCGCGCCAAAAGAGGCAAACTGTACGTATCCCGATGACTGTCGATGAAGAACCACCTGTTGCACCGGGGTTCGCTGAAACAGGGTTGATGGGCCATCGCGATCCTACTCTCTTTGGATCCAAGGGACGTGTGCTTGGTCTTGCTGCGGTTGCGGTCGGGGCATTTGTGCTGGGTTTGTTGACGGTGTTTTGGTTTGTGGCGGACGATGACCCAACGCCATTGGCGCAGATAGAGCCGGCTCAAGGAACCATGTTGGCTGTTAACGAACAGGATTTCGGATCTGTCGCAACGCGTGCGGCATCTGCGGACCTGACGGATGTTGGCGGGCCTGTGCCTTCAACTACGAAAGCCAGCGTAAACGAACAAGATTTGGTGAAGGTCGCATTAGAACGGTTGAAACCACGTGTCGTAGCAGCAGCGCCCCAAGGTAATTTGGTTCAAAACGCCACGGATCCTATAGATGTTTTGCAGCCGAATACCCTTCGGATACTACGCGAAGGAGTTCTGGCGAGAACCTATAATATCGCAATGGTCGAAGACAAAGGCATTGAGCGTTTACGTCTTCGTCCTTTGAGTGGAAGTGCCAACAGTCCGGTCATTGTTGATACCTTGATCAACGCTGCTGATGCGGGCAGAATTGACATGGCAGATGCGTTGCGCACGCCTGAGGGGGAGGTCGACACCGATACGATGATCTTTAGCCTTATTCAAAACTCGTTTCTTGGGGATCAAACGAGTGAGAGCAGGGACGCGGCCCATGAAATGTCGCGGAAGGCTTTTGCAGCGTCCAATGCTGGCACCACTGTTGAAGATGGCATGCGTGTCTACACTGTGCGGGCTGGCGACAGCTTAGCCTATATTTCATTACAATTTTTCGGAGTGCTTAACGCCTATACGCGTATTTTGGAAGCAAACCGAGACACCCTACAATCACCCGACAAGATCCAAGTAGGCCAGCGGTTAATCATACCCAGCTGATATAAAAATAATAAATGATGCCTCAACGGCGTCGGGTGAGCAGCGGGCTGGACAGAAATGTCCGGCCTGACTGTGTTTTAGGGCCTGTTGCAAATTGCGGCGGAGGCTGGATTTGTGCAAGGTGAATAAAACAATCATGACTGGATGCACTATGACGCGATATCCACGAGACTTTTCTGGCCATGGCGCCACGCCGCCAAATGCTGAGTGGCCAAATGATGCGCGCATCGCCGTGCAGTTTGTTGTGAATTACGAGGAAGGAGGGGAGAACTGTCTCCTTCATGGAGATGCCGCATCAGAGGCGTTTCTGTCTGAAATTGTAGGTGCTGCTCCGTGGGTCGGCCAGCGGCATTGGAACATGGAAAGCATCTATGACTACGGCGCGCGCGCAGGGTTTTGGCGTTTGCACCGCCTGTTCACGGGCGCGAATGTTCCGGTCACAGTTTACGGTGTGGCCAGCGCATTGGCCCGTGCCCCTGAACAGGTAGAGGCGATGCAGAACGCGGGTTGGGAAATCGCTAGTCATGGCCTGAAATGGATCGACTATCGCGACCACAGCGAAGAAGCCGAAGCTGCGGATATGGCAGAGGCCATCCGCCTTCATACCGAGGTGACTGGTCAGGCGCCGCAGGGCTGGTATTGCGGCCGCACAAGTGCCCAGACAGTTCGCTTAGCCGCCACGACAGGTGCGTTTGATTACATCTCTGACACCTATGACGATGATTTACCTTATTGGTCTGACATTGCCGGAACTGATCAGTTGATTATTCCCTACACTCTTGATTGCAACGATATGCGCTTTGCCACTCCGCAGGGGTTCAATTCGGGTGATCAGTTTTACACCTATCTCTGTGATACGTTTGATGCGCTGTATGCCGAAGGCGCCACAGGGCAGGCTAAAATGATGTCAGTGGGCCTGCACTGCCGTCTGATCGGGCGACCGGGGCGTGTTCAAGCGCTCGCGCGGTTCCTTGAGTACATTAAAGGGTTTGAAGGTGTCTGGACCCCGCGCCGGATTGAAATTGCAGATCACTGGCGCGCGAAGCATCCACCAGTTGCGGGCCGCCTGAACCCTAGTCGTATGCCGCAAGACGAGTTTGTTGAACGCTTTGGGGGCATTTTTGAGCATTCCGCATGGATTGCAGAACGTGCGTTTGAGTTAGAACTTGGGCCAGCCCATGATAGCGCCGCAGGAATGCACAGTGCCTTGGCGCGGATGTTTCGCTCTGCGAGTTACGATGAACGTCTTGGCGTGTTGACGGCCCACCCTGACTTGGCGGGTAAGCTGGCGGCTGCGGATCGCCTCACGGCAGAAAGTACATCGGAGCAAGCAAGTGCTGGTCTTGATGCGCTCACTGATGCTGAGAGGACGCAGTTTACCGAGTTGAACACAGCCTATGTGGCGAAACACGGCTTCCCCTTCATCATCGCGGTTAAGGATCACGACAAAGATGGCATCTTGCGCGCATTTGAGGCACGCATAGCCAACGACACTGAAACTGAATTCACCACCGCCTGTAAACAGGTAGAGCGCATCGCGCGCATTCGTTTGGAGCAAATTCTATGAGCTATGCCTTTCCCATTGGTGGTCTGCCTGACCAGACGGTTTCTCCCGAAGGGACGGCTGTGTTCACAGAAGCTTATGCAGTGCTGCCCGCCGTGACGCAGCGCGATATCGTCACCAGTTTCCTGCCCGGCTGGAAGGGCATGCGCATGTGGGTGTTGGCGCGCCCAATGTCTGGTTTCGCGGAGACCTTTAGCCAATATGCGGTGGAGCTTGCACCAGCTGGCGGCTCGGATGCCCCTGAAATCGACGAAGAGGCGCAATCAGTTATCTTTGTAGCCACAGGGCAAATCACACTAAATATCGATGGCGCGCGTCATGTTCTAGATGCAGGTGGCTACGCTTATATTCCGCCAGATACCGTCTGGACGGTTTGGAATGATAGCGATGTGGCCAGCCAGTTTCACTGGATTCGCAAACGCTATGTTGGTGCTGACGGTGTCGATATGCCTGAGGTGTTTGTGACCTCTGATCAGGCTGTTGAACCTACTGTGATGCCTGATTGTGATGGCGTTTGGGCGACCACACGGTTTGTTGCGCCTGATGATCTGCGCCATGACATGCACGTCAACATCGTTACCTTCCAGCCCGGCGGGCGTATCCCGTTCGCAGAAACCCACGTGATGGAGCACGGCCTGTATGTGTTGCAAGGCACGGCCGACTATCTCTTGAATAAGGATTGGGTGCCTGTTGAGGCCGGTGATTTCATGTGGCTCCGCGCGTTTTGCCCGCAGGCATGCATCACGACAAGCGACCAGCCGTTTCGCTATTTGCTATATAAAGACGTGAACCGTCATATGCCGCTTTGAAGGCGTTATGGCGCATTGAAAATCCAATGCGCCATATGATGCCACGTTTGATAAATAGCGGGGGATAACTCCGCGTTGCGGGTTTTAGAATCGCGGACGATTATGCTAGGTTTTGCGTCATGGCCCAAAGTAACCCCAATATAAGCACCTCTCAGCCCGTTATCCGCCAGTTGGATGATATCGCAATCAACCGTATTGCCGCTGGTGAAGTGGTGGAGCGGCCCGCCTCGGCGGTCAAGGAACTGGTAGAAAATGCAATAGATGCGGGTGCGCGCCGTATCACGATTGAATATGCGGATGGCGGCAAGACACTGATCCGTGTGACGGACGATGGCTGTGGCATCGCAGGTGAGGATCTGCCGCTTGCCCTATCGCGTCACGCGACCTCGAAAATCGACGGATCGGATCTGCTTAACATCCATTCATTTGGGTTTCGAGGTGAGGCGCTGCCATCCCTCGGTGCCGTTGGGCGTTTGACCATCACCAGCCGCGCCAAAGGCCATGACGGCGCGGAAATCAGTGTGAGTGGCGGGAAAACCGGAGGCGTAAAGCCGGCGGGCTTAAGCGAAGGCACAGTTGTGACTTTGCGCGACCTTTTCTTTGCGACACCTGCGCGGCTCAAATTTATGCGCACGGACCGCGCCGAGGCGCAGGCCATTGGCGATGTGATCAAACGTCTGGCCATGGCAGAGCCGTTTATACGGTTTGTTCTACGTGATGTCTCTGGTGATGGTGCGGGCCGTGATGTGTTTCGTGCCGAGGCCGAACAGGGGGATCTATTTGATGCGTTGCACGGACGCCTGCGCCAAGTATTGGGGCGTGAGTTCGCAGAGAACGCATTGCCGATTGATGCCGAACGCGAAGGTTTCCACCTGACGGGTTTTGCGGCTTTGCCTACCTATTCGCGCGGCAGCGCGGTGACGCAGTACCTTTTCGTCAATGGACGCCCTGTAAAGGATAAGATGCTCATCGGCGCGTTGCGCGGTGCGTATTTTGATTTCCTGAGCCGTGATCGCCATCCAGCCGCGGCGCTATTTGTAGACTGTGATCCGAATTTGGTGGACGTAAACGTGCACCCCGCCAAATCCGAGGTCCGGTTTCGCGATGCAGGTTTGGTGCGTGGGTTGATCGTTTCCGCGCTGCGCCTCGCACTTTCAAACGCGGGCCACCGCGCATCCAGTACTGTTGCCGATGCGACGCTAGGGGCTATGCGCCCCGAATTTCAGGGCGAAGCGCGCGTGTACCAAATGGACCGCCCTTCAACGGGTGCGCGCCATGCGGCATATCAAGCTCAAGCGCCTGAAGGTTTTGCCGAGATGAAGGGCATGTGGGGCAGGGTGGAAACACCCAATGAAGAAGCCCCGCACGGAGCCGAACCGCCAGTTGATTTCCCCTTGGGAACGGCGCGCGGACAAGTGCATGAGAATTACATCATCGCCCAAACCTCGACAGGCATGGTGATTGTGGATCAACACGCAGCACATGAGCGGCTGGTGTATGAAAAGTTAAAAAACCAGATGGCGGAAAACGGAGTGGCTGCTCAAGCGCTGCTCATTCCCGAGATCATCGAACTGTCCTCCTCTGACCGGGCCTCGATCCTAAGCGTGAGTGAGGAGTTGGCGAAGTTTGGTCTTGGGATTGAACCCTTTGGCGGGGATGCAATTGCGGTGCGCGAAACGCCTGCGATTTTGGGTGAGGTCAACGCCGAGGCTATGATCCGCGACATCATTGATGAGTTGGAAGGTGAGGGCGAAAGCCTGCTGGTCCAAGCGCGAATTGAAGCAATCCTCAGCCGAGTGGCCTGTCATGGTTCAATTCGATCGGGGCGCTGGATGCGGGCCGAAGAAATGAACGCGCTCTTGCGCGAGATGGAGGCAACGCCGCATTCTGGGCAATGTAATCACGGACGACCGACCTATGTGGAACTAAAGCTGACGGATATTGAACGGTTGTTCGGGCGTACATGATCCAGATTGGCGATGTGCAGCTTTCGGTGGACGATCCTATCATGCTGGGGGTCTTTGTAGGCGTCTGTGTTCTTGCGCTGATCCTTATTCTGCTTTGTGTCATGCTGTTTCGCCCCGCGCGCATCCCTGCGCCGCTTGCCCAGCAGTTGCACCGTCTTGGCAGCGGACAGGAACAGTTGCGTGGCAATCTGCAAACGGTTTCTGACACGCAGGCCCATGCACAGACACAGCTAATCCAAAGCCTTGAGACGCGCCTTGCGACTGTGCAATTGCAGATGCAGCAGCAACTGGCCCAAATGCAGGAACGGACCAATCAAAGCCTGCATGGTTCAGCGCAACGCACCACAACCAGCCTGACCCAACTTCAAGAACGCCTTGCATCAATTGATAAGGCTCAAGACAACATCACCAAACTGTCTGGCGATGTTTTGTCGCTTCAAGATATCCTGAGCAACAAGCAAACGCGGGGTGCCTTTGGGGAAATTCAGCTCAATGACATAGTTTCTAAGGCGTTGCCCAAAGACAGCTACACAATGCAAAAGACGCTCTCAAATGGTCGTCGTGCGGATTGCCTGATCCATCTTCCCAACCCACCTGGCCCGATTGTTATCGACGCCAAGTTTCCGCTGGAAGCCTATGAGGCATTGCACCGTGCGCAATCGGATTGGGAATTAAAATCGGCAGTCGCAAACATGCGGACAAGCGTGCGAAAGCACATCCGCGATATCGCCGAGAAATACATTCTAGATGGCGAGACTGCGGATGGCGCGTTGTTGTTTCTCCCCTCTGAGGCCGTCTATGCTGAGCTGCATGCCAATTTCCCCGAGCTGGTGCGCGAAGGATTTGATGCACATGTTTGGATTGTGTCTCCGACAACGTGCATGGCGACCCTGAATACGATGCGCGCCATTCTAAAAGACGCGCGGATGCGGGAACAGGCAGGCGAAATCCGCAAACACCTGCGCATGCTGCATCGCGATGTTGAATTAATCGTGGAACGCGTTGGCAAATTGGATACTCATTTTCGCCAAGCGCGGGCTGATCTTGAAGGGATTGGGACGGCATCAGAACGTGCAGGCAAGCGGGCAGCACGACTGGACAACTTTGATTTTGAGGAAGTGGAAAGTGCGGAAACCGCAAACCCTCTTGTTCCGGTTAAAGGAACGCCTAGATCATAACCAAGAAAGCGAAGACTTTAGCACCTTGTTGTCAGAAAAGGCAGTTGCGGTTGTGAGTCAGGTCGGTTTTTTCAAATGTCCGGATGGGCGATCTGGCTGGATCAACGGAACTGCACTCTTGGCGACAGGTTTGGCTTTAGGGCCGTTTAAATAGTAACGACTACAGGGAAGACGGAAAAATATGACACAATGGCAAGGCAAACGGTATTGGCTGGTAGGCGCAAGTGACGGTCTGGGCGCCGCACTGGCAAAACAATTAAGCCGCGCTGGCGCGGAGGTTATTCTTTCAGCTCGCTCTGGCGATAAGCTGGAGGATGTTGTGAACAACCTACCAGGCAAGGCGAGCTTTGTTAAGCTGGACGTAGCGGATGCGGATAGCGTTGCGCGGGCAGCTGAAGAGATTGGTGAAGTGGACGGTGTCGTTTATCTTGCCGGGGTTTACTGGCCCTTTAGTGCAAAGCATTGGAATGCCGAACAGGGCAACGCCATGGCTGATATTAATTTTACAGGTTTGATGCGTGTGATGGGGCAAGTTGTCCCACAGATGGTGAAGCGCGACGAGGGGCATGTCGTTATCACGTCTAGCCTGGCTGCATATCGCGGGCTGCCAAAATCCATAGGGTACTCGGCCTCCAAGGCCGCAACGCTGTCACTTGCTGAAAGCATGTACGCTGATCTGCGCAAGACGGGTGTAAAAGTGCAGGTGGTCAATCCGGGGTTCATCAAGACCCAATTGACGGACAAAAATAACTTTGAGATGCCGTTTTTGATGGAAACTGACGATGCCGCACGTGAAGTGTTTGAGCACATGAACACTGACAAGTTCAAAAAGAGCTTCCCGTTTGTGTTCTCAATGTTGTTCCGCGCGGCGCAATTTCTTCCAGACGCGCTTTACTTTCGCCTCATGCGCTGAGGTAGTTAAAGTATCGTGATCTGAATGTGCCGCCCTTCCGGGCGGCATTTCATTCTATTAGTCAGGACATCTATATGCTGTCGGTAGTCCGCAGTCTGATGTCGAGATAGACGAGAGCGTGTCAGAGCATACCTTTGCGGCGAATCTCGATGACGCTATCGCGGCTTTCCATGAGAGCCATAAAGACTGTCAGTGCAGGGAAATCAGATAGGACTACACCATCGCCAGCTAGCCAGTTGCAGACGACAAACAGATAGGCATCAGCAACGGTGAAATCGTCACCGCAAACATATGGACCCCGTAGACATTCGGTCTCTACATGGGCGGTGCAGGCGGTCATGGTTTCGGGCACCTTGGCGGACATGTCTGCTAGGCTGTCGGCGGTATCAGCCCAACGGTTACCGCGCATTTTGTGGGCGTGAGCCACGTGCATGGTAGAGGCAAGATAATACATGACGCTGCGCATATGTGCGGCGTCTTCGGGTGCTGATGGAATGAGGGAGGCGCTGGGCGCGAGGGCGGCGATGTAATCGAGCAAGGCGCCGGTTTCTGACAGGATCACGCCATCTTTTAGCACCAGCGCAGGCACACGGCCCTTTGGATTGACCACAAGGTACTCGGGTTTTGTTTGCTCAGCTGTTGCAAAATCAATGCGGGTTAGGTCATGTTCCAAAGCAGCTTCGATCAGGGCGATGGCGGGTGCGATAGAGATCGTGCCATCAGCATAAAATAAGTTCATCTTTGGGACCTTTCAGATGTTGGTTTTCGACAGGCTGCGCGCAGGCGTGTCTAGGTGAGGTGTAGCATTGAACAATACAGGAGAAAGATGTCCGCCAATCGGGTGCAGCTGGTGCAGAGAGGTGTGGAATATCGCAATCGCTGTGCGTGCGGTGGCCGCAATGCTCAATTCCATCTGTTGGCCGATCACATTGGCGATCAATCCACCTGATGTAACCACCAATGCGGGGCCGGTACCTTCGGCGATCTGCGCAAGCGCGTCGCTGATGCGGGTTTGAAAATCGGCATAGGTTTCTGGTGCGCCTTCCAGCTTGCCGTCTTTCCAGTATTGGAACACTTGAGGAAGGTGGTTGATGAAGCCGGCTTGTTCGGTCGGGAAGGGAACGCCGTGCTGCTCAGTGAGTAGATTGCCAAGGGTGAAATATTCCAACTCGTTTAGGCGGGCATCACGTGTCGCCGAAAGACCTGTTGCCATGCCATCTGCGGTTTCGATGTGTCGACGCAATGTACCTGTATAAAGCCGCGTGTGATGGGCCCCTGTGTCACGTAGGTGCTCCCCCAGCCATTTCGCCTGTTCATGACCAAGGTCACTGAGGCGATCATAGCTAAGCTCGTCTTTGGCTGTGGAATTGGCCTGACCGTGGCGGATAAGGGTGATTGTAGACATGCACGCTCCTGTTGTTGATGTTGTTGATAGGGGAGGTCGCGGGGCAGCGAAAGAGGTCTATCGGAAACCTTCAAGCAGGTGCATGGCGGAAATGCGAGGCGTCGTGTCGGGAACAGCCCTTCTGGTACGGCCATGCAGGTCTAGAAAGTTTGAAAGCGCTTTAGAGGATATTGTCATGACGGATAAGGTAACATTCACGCTCGATGGGCAGACTGTTGAGGCAGATGCCGGATTGACGATTTGGGAAGTGGCCAATGGCCGCGGCCTGATCATCCCCCATCTGTGTCATAAACCCGCTCCCGGTTATCGCCCCGATGGCAACTGCCGGGCTTGTATGGTGGAGATTGAAGGTGAGCGCACGCTGGCGGCATCCTGTATCCGTGAGCCTAGCGATGGCATGGTTGTTGTCACCAACAACGCCCGCGCACAAAGCGCCCGTAAGATGGTGGTTGAGCTGCTGATGACGGACCAGCCAGAGCAAGACATCGCACACGATAAATCCAGCCACATGTGGGATATGGCAGCTTTGAATGGCGTCGAAGAGAGCCGGTTTCCTAAGCTCGCAGAAGGTCGCATTCCGCTGTTGGATGACAGTCATGTCGCGATGAGCGTAAATCTTGATGCCTGCATCTCCTGCGGGCTGTGCGTTCGGGCGTGTCGTGAAGTACAGGTAAACGATGTGATTGGCATGTCGGGACGCGGGCATGACAGCTACCCAACGTTTGATATGGCTGACCCGATGGGTGCGTCATCATGTGTTGCCTGCGGTGAATGTGTTCAGGCCTGTCCAACAGGTGCGTTGATGCCCGCCAACGTGGTTGATGAAAATCAAGTGGGCGATAGCGCCGATTTTGACAATGAAGTCGAAAGTATCTGCCCCTTTTGCGGCGTGGGATGTCAGATTTCGCTTAAGATCAAAGACGATAAGATCAAATATGTTGATGGTATCAATGGCCCGGCAAATGAGGGTCGTTTGTGCGTGAAGGGTCGCTTTGGATTTGATTATATCAATCACGACCACCGGCTAACGAAACCATTGATCCGCCGTGATGATGCGCCTGCTAAAGGTCTCAATGTTGATCCCGGCAACTACCATGAGTTTTTCCGCGAAGCATCTTGGGATGAAGCGCTGGATGCTGCTGCAAATGGTTTGAAAGACATTGGTGGCAAAGGTGTCGCTGGATTTGGCTCGGCTAAATGCACAAATGAAGAAGCATACCTGTTTCAAAAGATGATCCGTCAGGGGTTTGGCCACAATAACGTGGATCACTGCACGCGTCTTTGCCATGCGTCTTCCGTATCTGCGATGCTCGAAAATGTCGGCTCTGGTGGCGTTTCTGCTACGTTTAACGAGATCGAAAATGCGGATGTGGCAATTGTGATTGGGGCGAACCCAACTGAAAACCACCCCGTTGCTGCGACCTATTTCAAGCAGTTCACCAAACGCGGTGGCAAGCTGATCGTGATGGACCCGCGCGGCCAAGCGCTCAAGCGGTTCGCATATCAGATGTGCCAATTCCGGCCCGGAACAGACGTTTCTATGCTGAACGCGATCATGAATGTGATTGTCGAAGAAGAGCTGTACGACAAGCAGTACATCGAAGGTTACACCGAGAACTGGGAGGCCGAGAAGGCGCACCTCAAGGATTTCACGCCTGAAAAGATGTCAGAGATCTGCGGCATCGATGCTGAAACCATCCGCGATGTTGCGCGTACCTTTGCGGGTGCAAAATCAGCGATGATCTTCTGGGGCATGGGCGTAAGCCAGCACATTCACGGCACAGACAATGCACGATGCTTGATCAGCCTTGCGCTAATGACTGGGCAGATTGGTCGTCCCGGCGCGGGTATTCACCCACTTCGTGGACAGAACAACGTGCAAGGCGCGTCTGATGCGGGCCTGATTCCGATGTTCTTGCCTGATTATCAATCCGTCACCGATGATGGCGTGCGCTCTGCCTTTACGGATGTATGGGAAAGCGGTGATTTCAGCGCCGAAAAGGGCCTGACCGTTACCGAGATCTTGGATGCGGTGCATGCGGGCGATATCAAAGGCATGTATATTCTGGGTGAAAATCCCGCCATGTCTGACCCTGATGTGGTGCATGCGCGTGATGCTCTGGCCAAGCTGGATCATTTGGTTGTGCAGGATATTTTCATGACCGAAACAGCGAACTATGCTGATGTGATCCTGCCTGCCAGCGCCTTTGCTGAAAAGTCGGGTACTGTCACGAACACCAACCGACAGGTCCAAATGGGCCGTCCAGCAGTTTCACCTCCGGGTGAGGCCCGCGAAGATTGGTGGATCGAAGTTGAGCTTGCCAAGCGTCTAGGTCTGGATTGGACTTATGCTTCACCTGCGGAGATTTTCGCAGAAATGAAGCTGAACATGAAATCGCTCAACAACATCACGTGGGAGCGTTTGGATACTAAAGGTGCCGTGACCTACCCGTCACTCAGCCCAGAAGATCCCGGTCAGCCAATTTTGTTCACGGATGGTTTTCCGCGTCCAAGTGGGCGCGCACGGTTTACACCTGCCAGCATCATTGCACCTGATGATACGCCAGACAGCGAATACCCGATGATCCTGACAACGGGTCGCCAGCTAGAGCACTGGCACACAGGGTCTATGACCCGCCGTTCAACTGTTTTGGATGCGATGGAACCGGAGGCGAACTGTTCGTTGCATCCATCAACCCTGCGCAAGCTGGGTGTCGAAGCGGGTGAGCTGGTGCGCCTAACAACCAAGCGCGGCAGCATCGAGATTATGGCCCGTATGGACCGCGCTGTTTCACCGGATATGGTTTTCTTGCCATTTGCCTATGTCGAAGCAGCTGCGAACATCCTGACCAACCCTGCAGTTGATCCTTACGGAAAAATCCCTGAGTTCAAGTTCTCGGCAGTTAAGGTTGAGGCAGTTCTTGTAGTTGTAGCTGCGGAATAACTTAGGCGGTTTGGCGAAATTATAGGGGGGTGGGATAATGTTCCCGCCCCCCTATGCTATTGGTGAAACGGAATAAGAGGAAACGCCATGCTTGTGAATGCCGAACGGTTCTTAGCAGACCTTCATACATTGCGATCCTTTGGTGCGTCCGGTGTCGGCAAGGGCGTCGTGCGACCCGCCTATTCTCAACCTGATATGGCCGCACGTGACTGGCTTGCGCAACAGATGCTGGATGCTGGATTACGTGTCGTTGTTGATCCAATGGGCAATTTGTTCGGTTTGGCTGAGGGGCCATCGCTGCTGTTGGGATCACATAGTGACAGCCAGCCTGAAGGAGGGTGGCTTGATGGTGCGCTGGGCGTCATTGCTGCCCTTGAAGTAGCGCGAACATGCCGCGCGGCAGGTGGTCCAGCGGTGTCGATTGTTTCGTTTCAGGATGAAGAGGGCCGTTTTGGTGTGACCACTGGCAGCGCTGTTTGGTCTGGACATTTGGCGCTTAAGGAAGCGGATTTACTATGTGATCATGAGGGAATTTCCTTGGCTGATGCACGTCGCGTGGTGAATGTGACAGGTGAGGTGGATGCCAACCAGTTTACTGGATTTATCGAGATGCACATTGAGCAAGGCCCCGTTTTGGATGCTGCAAATAAGCAGATCGGCGTGGTGAGCGACATCGTGGGCATCCGCGATGTGAAGATCACATTTGAGGGCCAGCAAAACCACGCGGGGACAACACCTATGCATGTACGCAAAGATGCGTTTCAGGCAGTGTCGGCCTTTAATCACGCGCTGGAGCAGCGGTTTTCCAACGTCGTAACGCCATCAACCGTCTGGACTATTGGCCATATCAACTTGCATCCAAACGCGTCATCAATCGTGCCTGGGCGCGCTGTGTTTTCTATGCAGTGGCGGGACGGCGATACTCATCGGTTGGAGCAGATGGAGCGGATCATCCGTACACTTGCAAACGAGGTGGCAGATGACCGTGGAATGCAGGTAACCTTTGGGCCGTTGTTGGGGCTCGAACCGGTGGCGATGGATGGCAAATTGCGCGCTGCTTTAGAGGGGGCAGCAGAGGCTGTGACACTTGGAAACTGGCGTGTCATGCCTTCTGGGGCATTGCACGATGCCACAAATGTTTCGCGTTTAATGCCTGTAGCGATGGTTTTTGTACCATCGATCAACGGCATCAGTCATGCGTTTGAAGAAGACACTGCGGAGGTTGATCTGGTTGCGGGTCTAAAGGTACTGGAGGCGGCCGTTCAATCCTTGGGTAGTTAAATCCACGCGACATCCCCCAAAAAGATGTATCCGGCCCCATAGATTGTTTTGATCAACTGTGGGTTTTTGGGGTCTTCGCGCAATTTGGTTCTGAGGCGTGAAATGCGAACATCCATGGCGCGGTCAAAGCTCTCTGATGCGGCACCGCCAAGGCTCTCTTGCATCTGTGCTCGGCTGATGAGGCGCTTGGGCGCATCTAGAAACAGCCGCAAAACTTCTCCCTCTGCATGGCTGAAGGACGTTTCCAAGCCCGTATCATCCTCAAGAACGTAGCGGTCAAAGTGCGCGGTCCACCCATTAAAGGCAGCTGTATTACTGGCGCGTGTTGTAGGGCGGGCACCGCGCAAACGGGCACGGATACGTGCAACAACCTCTGCGGGATCAAAGGGTTTGCTGATGTAATCATCCGCGCCCAATTCCAAACCCGTCACACGGTCTTGTACCTGTGCGCGGCCCGAAATGATGATCACAACTGCGCCCTGCTCTAATGCAAGGCGGTGAACAATGGCGAGGCCATCGGTATCCGGCAGCGATAGATCAACAAGACAAACATCAGGCGTCCGTTTAGCCAATGCCGCTTCAAAGGTAGATGCGCGACCAAAGCTTTGTGTCTCAAATCCTGCCTCTTGCAGGACGTCAGATAGCAAGGTGCGAATTTCGGGTTCATCATCAAGGATGCTGACGAGGGGCTTTGTCATAGGGATGCTTCCTGTGAAGGGGTAATGAGGGCCGCGAGATCGTCAGCCGAGAAGGGTTTGCGTAAAACAGGCGCATGCTTTTGAGCCTCTAGGAAAAGAGCTGCATCTGGCGGGAGTGAGGTCATCAATACCAATGGCGGGCTATTGGGGCCAAGGCGCTGGGCGAGGTCTATTCCGGTTGCTTCGCCCTCCAACTGTAAATCCGATAGGATGAGGGCAATATCCGGCAGATCCGCAAGCAACGCAGTTGCTTCGTCCGCTGATGCGGCTTCGATGACAGAATACCCCAGTGCCATCAACATATCGCGCAACAAGGCGCGAAGATCATCTCGGTCCTCCACCAACAAAGCGAGACCGGTGCTGGCCTGAACGGCTTCGCGAAAGGGCAGGCGCATCGTGACGCGAGCACCCGTTTCGGTGTTGCCCAGTCGTAAATCTCCACCCGCCAATTTGGTCATGTCATAGACCATTGGTAGGCCAAGGCCTGAACCCTCTGACCCTTTGGTGGTGAAGAATGGATCAAGCCCTTGCTTTAGGGCGGCCGCGGAGAAACCTGGACCCGTATCGGTGACTTGAAACTCGATCCACGTATCATGCACGCGGCGCACGTTTAACGAAATCTCTCCGCTGGTTCCCATAGCATCACGGGCGTTGAGGATCAGGTTTAGTAAGCCATCCTGAAGCTTACCGCGGTCTAGCAATACAGTGCCGATATCGGGGACGTTCAGGTGCAACCTTGTTCCGGCAGGCAGCGTCGGTTCTGCCAATGTGACAAGGTCTTGCATCAACGCCGACACATCTGTGGCTGTCGGACGCAAGCTCCGCGGATCAGAAATTTCTGCAATGGAGCTAAGTAAGGTGCCTCCCCTGCGCGCTGCTGCGAGGGTGCCCTCAATCAAGGGCGCGGCGTCGGCAGGCAGTGTGGGTAGGCGCCCCAACCTTGATTGCAGGCCTAGGATGATTGTCAAAAGGTTTGAAAAGTCATGGGCAAGGCCGGAGGTGATTTGTGCAGCAAGGGCGCGGCGGTGGGTCTGCTGCAGGGCAGCACGGGTTTGGGTCTCTTCTGTGACGTCCATGGATAGGATGTAAGCACCACCAGCAAGATCAGGTGTAAGAGCGGTGCGAATACGGCGCGCACTGGCGGGGTCAGTGAATTCTTGAATGGCGGGTGCTCCGCCAAAGGCCGTATTCAGTGCATCACGTACCTTGTCGTGGTTGTCGGGCCCTAATGCGTTCCGAATATGACGGCCCAATATATCGGACCCGCGATCCGGGAAGATTGTGCTAAAGCGCAGATTTGAATAAGTGTAGTGACCTGTCGGATCGACATGAGCGATGTGGGCTGGCATCATTTCGGTCGTGAGGCGCGCGCGTGCCTCGGACGCAGTGAGTTGGCGTTTGGTTTCCTCAAGTGCAGTGATCATTGCAGCAAGTTCGCGGTTGGTCTGAGAGAGCTTTTCAGTATGCGCGAGGACTTGATCACTGAGCGCATCAGAGTGCGCGCGCAATAACGCTTCTTGTGATTTGGTCGCTGAGATGTCGGTGTAGACCGTTACCCAGCCGCCCTCCGCCAGAGGTGATCCTTCTACCGAGATGGTGCGCCCGTTGGCGCGGGTGCGTTCCATATAATGGGGCTCAAACGCGCGCGCTTGGTTTATGCGCTCTTGAACAAAAGCCTCGACGTCAGTGACCTCTCCGTATTCGCCGCGTTGCGCAAGGTGGGTGATCGTATCGCGAAACGTGGCGCCGGGTGTTACGAGCGCTGACGGTAGATCAAAGATGGTCTGGAAGGGCGCATTGCAAACGACAAGACGCAGGTCTTGGTCATAGATGGTCAGGGCCTGCCCAATAAGGTTCAGGCCCGCCATTGTCATTGTTTTGGTTTGATCATCACCGAATTGCATGAGGTGTAGTTTGCACCCGCGCGCAGGGGTGTCAAAGGAACACTGCGCCTTGTTACAATTCGTAAGGTTTGAGAAAACATCAGGAAAAAGTTGACGTCGAAAGTATCCATGCCATTCTTGGCACCATACTGAATCGCGCAAACGCGATCTGCCTGTCGAGATAGACGGGACTGGGAGGATACACTTTGGCCACGATACAATGTCCTGCGGGACAACCCGCATCTGTTCCGGCGCTTTTGCATCGCAATGCATCGCAATTCGCGGACGCGCCTGCCTACCGTGAAAAAGAATACGGTATTTGGCAGACCTGGACATGGAGCCAGACACGCGATGAAGTCGAGGCGTTGGCGCTGGGCTTTATGGAGCTGGGTCTGAATGAGGGGGACTTTGTTTCCATCATCGGACGCAACCGCCCCTACCTATACTGGGCGATGATGGCAGCCGAGATGTGCGGCGCTGTTCCTGTGCCGTTGTATCAGGACGCTAACGCTGAAGAGATGGCTTATGTGATGAGCCACAGTGGTGCACGTTTCGCCGTTGTGGGTGATCAGGAGCAGGTCGACAAGATTTTCGAAGTTCAGGCCGAGTTGCCTGATTTTGAGCGGATGATCTATCTCGATTCACGGGGCCTGCGCAAATATGATCATGCGGTTCTGGACCAGTATCAAGCCGTTCAGGAGATGGGCCGTAAGAATCGCGATAAGCACATCAAAGAGCTTGAGGCGCGTCAGGCCAAATTGAACTACGATAGCACGGGCGTGATGCTTTATACCTCCGGGACAACGGGCAAGCCAAAGGGCGTTGTGTTAAGTAACCGGAATGTCATCGAGACGGCCAAGTCGTCATCCGAATTTGATAATCTGCGTCAGACGGATGAAATCCTTGCTTACTTGCCGATGGCATGGGTGGGAGATTTCATCTTTTCCGTAGGTCAGGCGCTGTGGACGGGTTTTTGCACAAACTGTCCTGAAAGCGCAGACACGATGCACGTTGATTTGCGCGAGATTGGGCCGACGTATTACTTTGCACCGCCACGCGTGTTT
The DNA here is from genome assembly GCF_036960155.1 of Sulfitobacter sp. GTDB lineage: Bacteria > Pseudomonadota > Alphaproteobacteria > Rhodobacterales > Rhodobacteraceae > Sulfitobacter. The sequence goes on from NZ_JBALWB010000019.1 coordinate 46,293, forward strand.
GAAACGCAACTGACCAGCGTGATGATCCGTATGGAAGATGCCAGTCCTTTCAAGAAGAAACTGTTTGATTACTATATGGCGCATGCTCGCAAGGTTGGACCTGCCATCCTTGATGGTGAGGAAGTGAGCTTTGGTGATCGTCTGAAATACCGTATGGGTGAATTATTCATCTACGGCCCACTCAAGAACACGCTTGGTTTCAGCCGGGTGCGGGTAGGGTATACTGCGGGCGAAGCGATTGGACCTGAGATATTTGATTTCTATCGTTCGCTGGGGATCAATTTGAAGCAGTTATATGGGCAGACGGAAGCGACCGTCTTCATCACCGCGCAGCCGGATGGGCAAGTGCGCAGCGATACCGTGGGTGTCACATGCCCGGGAGTTGAGCTGAAGATCGCCGATAACGGCGAAGTTTTCTATCGCTCTCCGGGTGTGTTTGTTGAGTATTATAAGAACGCAGAAAGTACTGCGGATACCAAAGATGCTGAGGGCTGGGTTGCGACGGGCGATGCCGGTTTCATTGAACCTGACACAGGGCATCTTCGTATCATCGATCGTGCCAAGGATGTTGGTAAGATGGCGGGCGGATCGTTGTTTGCGCCAAAGTATGTTGAAAATAAGCTCAAGTTCTTTCCAAATATTTTGGAAACGGTTGTTTTTGGGAATGGCAAAGATGAGTGCACCGCATTCATCAATATTGACCTGACGGCGGTTGGAAACTGGGCTGAGCGCAACAATATCGGTTATGCGTCTTATCAAGAGTTGGCACGTCATCCGCAGGTAATGGGCCAAATTCAGGAACATGTGGAAGCGGTGAACGTGAGTGTGGCTGAGGATGAGATGTTGTCTGGTTGTCAGGTGCACCGGTTTGTTGTGTTGCACAAAGAACTGGACGCCGATGACGGTGAGTTGACGCGCACACGTAAGGTGCGTCGCCGGATCATCGAAGAGAAGTACCACGATATTATTACCGCTCTTTATGACGGTTCTGAGCAGGTGAGCACAGAAACCGAAGTGACCTATGAAGATGGTCGCAAGGGCTCGATCAAGGCGACGTTGGAAGTGCGCTCTGCCAAGGTTGTGGCTGTTGCACATAAAATGGCGGCGGAATGATGATGATACGACGCGCGGCTGCGCCGACGCCCCGCCCACCATCCCAAGTTATTGTGGTGGCGGAATCGGGAATTGAGCAGTTTGGTAAATTGAAGCAGGGGGGCATCGCGTGAAAGATACCGCAGACAGCTATGTGACCGAAGACGGGCGCACGATTGGCCCCGTTGTCATGGAAATGAAGAATATCACGCTGCGTTTTGGTGGTGTGGAGGCAATCAAGGATATCTCGTTTGATATTCGTGAGGGCGAAATTCGTGCGATCATTGGACCAAACGGTGCTGGTAAGTCCTCGATGCTCAATGTGATCTCGGGGTTTTATGTGCCCCAAGAAGGTCAGGTCTGGTATCAAGGTGCGCCGCGGCCACCCATGAGACCCTATCAGGTGGCCGAGCAGGGGATCGCGCGGACATTCCAGAACATTGCCTTGTTTGAGGGGATGAGCGTTCTGGATAACGTGATGACCGGACGCTTGACGCATATGAAATCTGGCATGCTGGCCCAGACATTCTGGCGTGGTTCAGCGGAACGTGAAGAAGTTGCTAACCGTGAAGTCGCGGAAAAGATTATCGATTTCTTGGAGATTCAGGCCATTCGTAAAACACCAGTAGCGCGTCTACCCTATGGTTTGAAAAAGCGGGTCGAGCTGGCGCGCGCGTTAGCTGCTGAACCGTCGCTGTTGCTACTGGACGAGCCAATGGCGGGCATGAATGTTGAGGAAAAAGAGGACATGAGCCGCTTTATTCTGGACGTGAATGACGAATTTGGCACGACAATCGCACTGATCGAACACGACATGGGTGTGGTTATGGACCTGAGCGACCGTGTGGTTGTGATGGACTACGGCAAGAAAATTGGTGACGGAACTCCGAATGAAGTGCGCAACAACCAAGAGGTGATTGATGCGTATTTGGGTGTGGCACATGATTGATATTTTAGGAGTTGTGTCATGAATGAACAACTAGCTTACACAATTGAGGTATTCCTCAACGGATTGATGGCGGGCGTGCTGTATGCGCTTGTCGCACTTGGGTTTGTCTTGATTTACAAGGCATCTGGTATTTTCAATTATGCGCAAGGTGTTATGGCGCTGTTTGCCGCGATGACCTTGGTGGGAATCCAAAATGGTCAGGTACCATTTGCGCATTTGATCAACGCGATCTTTGGGACTGAGGTGCACAAGTTTGGCTGGCATATTCATTCGTTCCTCGCGATCATTTTGACGGTCTTTGTCATGATAGCCTTAGCGTGGGCTGTGCAGCGATTTGTGTTTCGACATCTGGTTGGCCAAGAGCCGATCATCCTGTTTATGGCGACCATTGGTCTGGCTTACTTCCTTGAAGGGGCTGCCGATCTGATGTGGGGTTCTGAGCTGAAGGCGTTGAACGTCTGTGCGGCAGAAGGCGCGTGTTTGCCGCAAGGCATGAACATGTGGCTCGAAGGGACAACCTATGAGGCATTCGGGTACGGCTTCTTTATTGATAATCTTGATATCGTGGCAAGCATAATTGCGGTGCTGCTGGTTGCTGGATTGGTGATGTTTGCGCAGTACACCAAACAAGGCCGCGCGATGCGGGCTGTGGCGGATGATCATCAGGCGGCTTTGTCCGTGGGTGTTTCGCTTAACTTTATCTGGATTTTGGTTTGGTCGCTGGCGGGATTTGTCGCTTTGGTTGCAGGTATCATGTGGGGCGCAAAATCGGGTGTGCAGTTCTCGCTGTCCTTGATCGCGCTCAAGGCACTTCCGGTTCTGATGCTGGGTGGGTTTACGTCCATTCCAGGGGCCATCGTTGGTGGCTTGATCATCGGTGTGGGTGAGAAGCTGTTTGAATTCCTGATCGGTGCACCGTTCCTTGGTGGCGCGACAGAGAACTGGTTTGCTTACATGCTGGCGCTGTTGTTCTTGGTGTTCCGTCCACAAGGGCTATTCGGGGAGAAGATCATTGAGCGTGTTTGATAACTGCTACGGCTCACTAGCCGCAACATCCCTCCTCGTTATTCCATCATCCAAGCACTCTATTCTGGCGGAGGTAAGCTAATGTTCTACCGTGAAGCAGGCGATTTTAGTACGACCTACGCTGAAGACCAGCAGACGTTCCCGATCAAGTTTGACCGGTATCGCTATTACGTTGTTCTTTTCATTGCGATTGTAGTGATCCCATTTATTATTAACGACTATTGGGTGAACTCACTGCTGCTGCCGTTCTTGATCTATGCGATCGCGGCGCTGGGGTTGAATATCCTTGTGGGGTATTGCGGTCAGGTGTCCTTGGGGACGGGCGGCTTTATGGCTGTGGGGGCGTATAGCTGTTACAAGTTCATGACGGGCATTGATATCTGGTGGGGCGGCGAGCTGCTGTACCGTCTGCCGGAATTCAACATCTTTTTCTCAGTCATTATGGGCGGCATCATGACCGCGATTGTCGGGGTCTTGTTTGGCCTTCCTAGCCTGCGGATCAAGGGGTTCTATCTGGCCGTGGCAACGCTTGCTGCTCAGTTTTTCTTGGTTTGGTTGTTTAACCGCATTGCATGGTTTTACAACTATTCCGCCTCTGGTCAGATCAGCGCACCCGAGCGCAGCCTTTTTGGCGTCTTGATTACAGGACCTTCTGTGGCGCCTTGGGCTGCTTATCTGTTTTGCCTATTCTTCACGATCATCTGTGCCTACGTTGCGCGGAACCTGACGCGTGGTGCGGCTGGGCGTCGGTGGATGGCGATCCGTGATATGGACATCGCGGCCGAGATCATCGGAGTGAACCCGCTGCGTGCCAAGTTGACAGCTTTCGCCGTGTCCTCCTTCTTTATTGGGATCTCGGGCGCGCTATTTTTCGCTGTTTATCTTGGCGCCGTCGAAGTTGGCGAAGCGTTTAGCATCACAAAATCATTCCTTGTCCTGTTCATGATCATCATCGGCGGGCTTGGCAGTATCTTTGGTTCCTTCGCGGGTGCGGCGTTTCTTGTGTTGCTGCCTGTTGCTCTGAAGGTTGTGGGTGTAGATTGGCTGGGTTGGCCGACGGATATCGTAGCGCATTTGCAGCTGATGATTGTTGGTCTGCTGATTATCATATTCCTGATCGCTGAGCCGCACGGCATCGCCCAGCTGTGGCGCGTGGCCAAAGAGAAACTAAGATTGTGGCCCTTCCCGCACTAACGCGGGGCGGTCACTGAAAACGGAGACGGGGAGAACCCCGTTCAAAAAGACTAATCGGATTAAATCCAAGGGAGGAAACACCGATGAAATATAAACTAGGTACAATGGCCGTAGCGGCCCTTATGGCAGCAAGCCCCGTCATGGCGGATCTTGTTTTTCCATCACTTAGCTATCGCACAGGCCCATACGCTGCTGGCGGTATCCCGTTTGCAGACGGCTACGCCGACTATTTCAACATGCTAAACGAGCGTGATGGCGGTATTGGCGGCGTTATGACGCGCGTTCTGGAATGCGAGACCGGCTATAACACCGAAAAAGGTGTGGAATGCTATGAAAGCACAAAGGGCGAAGGCTCACTTGTGTATCAACCGCTGTCCACAGGCATCACGTATCAGCTGATCCCGAAGACCACAGCTGACAACATTCCAATGCACACAATGGGCTATGGCCGTACGTCCGCCGCAAACGGCGAAGTATTCAGCCACACGTTCAACTATCCTGCGAACTACTGGAATGGCGCGTCCGGCGCGATCAACTATTTGCTGGGCGAAAACGGTGGTGATCTTAAGGGCAAAAAAGTTGCTCTGGTGTATCACAACTCTGCCTACGGCAAGGAGCCAATCCGCACACTTGAAGAGCTGGCTGCAAAGCACGGTTTTGAGTTCAAAGGTGTTCCAGTGGACCACCCAGGCCAAGAGCAGAAATCCCAGTGGCTGCAGATTCGCCGCGACAAGCCTGACTATGTGATCATGTATGGCTGGGGCGTAATGAACCAAGTTGCGGTTCAAGAAGCTGCCAACATCCGCTTCCCGATGGAAAACTTCATCGGCGTTTGGTGGTCCGGCTCCGAGAATGACGTTTTGGCGGCTGGTCCTGCGGCAGACGGCTACAAGGCGCTTACATTCCACGGTGTTGGGTCCGATTTCCCAGTGTTCGACGATATCAAAGCGCATGTTGTAGACAAGGGTAATGCGGCTGGCGCTGGCGATCAGATCGGTACAGTTCTGTATAACCGTGGTCTGTATGCTGCGATGCTGGCTGCCGAAGCTGTGAAAACAGCACAGGCGATTCACGGCGAAATGGATATCACACCTGCGATGATGCGTGATGGCATGGAAGCGCTGGAAATAACCGAAGCTAAGATGGCGGCCCTTGGCCTGCCAAACTTTGGTCCAGCATTCAAAGTGTCCTGCCAAAACCACGGTGGTGATGGTCTTGTTGGTGTGACCCAATGGGATGCGACAGCCAAAACATGGAGCCTGATTTCTGAGTTCGCACCAAGCGATATGGATGTTATCGGCGCGCTGATCACAGAAGACTCTGCTGCATACGCTGCGGAAAACAAAATCGAAGCTGGTTGTAAGTAAACCAACTTTCCTCTGGCCGCTGCATTGTGGCGGCCGGAGATTTTAGAATTTTAAGAAGGGGACAAGGGACATGTTGGACGCAACCACCACCGATGTGCAGGTCGAGAATCTGCTCGAAGTGAACAACATCGAAGTGATCTATAACCACGTGATCCTTGTGCTGAAAGGCGTGAGCCTGAATGTGCCAAAGGGCGGTATCACGGCTCTTTTGGGCGGTAACGGAGCAGGTAAAACGACGACGCTAAAGGCGATCTCGGGTTTGCTGGCATCTGAGCGCGGTGAGGTCACCAAAGGCTCAATCAAATATCGTGGCAATTTGATCCAACATCAGGATCCTGCCGAAACGGTTAAAAAAGGTGTCGTGCAGGTGATGGAAGGCCGTCACTGTTTTGAGCATCTGACCATCGAAGAAAACCTGATGACGGGGTCTTATACACGGACCGATGGTAAGGCGGCGATCGCTGCAGACCTTGAGATGGTTTATAATTATTTCCCGCGCCTTCGTGAACGCCGCAAATCCCAAGCAGGCTATACCTCTGGCGGTGAACAACAGATGTGTGCTGTCGGCCGCGCATTGATGAGCCGCCCTGAAACGATCCTGCTGGACGAACCCTCAATGGGTTTGGCACCGCAATTGGTCGAACAGATTTTTGAGATCGTCAAAGAGATCAACGAAAAAGAAGGCGTGACTTTCTTGCTGGCTGAGCAAAACACAAACGTCGCGCTGCGCTATTCTCACTATGGCTATATCCTAGAGAGTGGTCGCGTTGTGATGGACGGCCCTGCAAAAGATCTGCGCGAAAATCAGGACGTAAAAGAGTTCTATCTCGGTATGTCTGATGAAGGCCGCAAAAGCTTCCGTGACGTGCGCAGCTATCGCCGCCGCAAACGCTGGCTGTCCTAAGTTGGGAGCATCGGCGCATAGTGATGATCCTCATCTGGTCGACCGTGTGTCGTGGCTGCGTGCGGCGGTTATGGGGGCGAACGACGGTATTGTATCGGTGGCGTCGATCATCGTTGGGGTCGCTGCGGCTGACCCTACTGGCAGTGCCGTACTGATAGCTGGCACTGCCGGTTTAGCAGCTGGTGCAATGTCGATGGCAGCAGGCGAATACGTCAGTGTTTCGTCCCAAGCCGATTTGGAGGCTGCAGATATTGAGCGTGAGCGTCAGGCGCTGATTGATGACCCTGTTGGCGAAGAAACGGAGCTGGCCGAGATTTATCAAGAACGAGGCCTATCGCGAGAAACGGCAGTATTGGTTGCCCGTGAGTTGACGCAAAAAGACGCATTGGCCGCCCATGTTCGCGAAGAACTAGGCCTTAGCGATTCCCAAGCGGCGCAGCCTTTGTTGGCTGCTGTAACTTCGGCGGTGACGTTTAGTATTTTTGCGGCAATCCCGCTGATCGCTGCGGTACTTGCTCCGCAGGCTGTGGTGATCCCTGTCGTTGTGGTGACAACGTTGATTGCGTTGGCGGGCCTTGGGGCTTTGGGCGCAAAGGCGGGCGGCGCGGCATTGTTGCCAGCAACTGTGCGTGTCGTGTTCTGGGGTGGCCTAGCCATGGCTGTGACCGCCTTGGTGGGATGGTTGTTTGGCGTGTCGGTTTAGAGCGATCAATTTAATAATCAAAGCAGTGCTTTGGCAGTAACGAATGAATGAGCAGAGTGAACAACATGACCCATTTTGACGATTTGGAAACACGTAGTCCCGATCAGCGCGCGCAAGACCTTGCGGTTGCGCTTCCCGCTCAAATTGCCCGCGCGCAAGCGTTGAGCGGCTATGCCGATACGCTTGCTGATGTAGATGCCGCCAGTATTACGCAGGCTAGTGCTTTGGCATCTTTGCCGGTCCTGCGAAAATCTGATTTGGGCAAGGCGCAGGCAGCCCAAGCACCATTCGGCGGCTTTACGACGAAACCCGCGCATGGGTTTTCTCACGTTTTCCAGTCACCGGGTCCGATTTATGAACCTTCCTCCACTGATCCTGATTGGTGGCGCATGGGACGTTTCCTGCATGGGATGGGTATTGGAGCGGGTGACATCGTTCACAACTGCTTTGGGTATCATCTCACGCCTGCTGGTATGATTTTCGAAAGTGGTGCGCGCGCTGTTGGGGCTGCGGTTTTGCCTGCGGGCACTGGCCAGACCGAACTGCAGGTGATCGCGGCACGTGACATTGGTACAACTGCCTATGCTGGCACGCCTGATTACCTAAAGATCATTTTGGAAAAAGCGGATGAAATGGGTGTGACCCTTGGCATCACCCGCGCGGCGGTAGGTGGCGGCGCGCTGTTCCCTAGCTTGCGTGATTGGTACACTGCGCGCGGCATCACCTGCCTGCAGTGTTATGCCACCGCTGATCTGGGCAATATTGCCTACGAATCCCCCGCTGCTGAAGGCATGATCGTCGATGAAAACGTCATCATCGAAATCGTAACACCCGGCACGGGAAACCCTGTTCCGACAGGTGAGGTCGGTGAAGTTGTGGTGACCACTCTTAATCCAGACTACCCCCTGATCCGGTTTGCAACAGGTGATCTGAGCGCAGTCATGGCTGGGCAAAGCCCATGTGGCCGGACCAACATGCGGATCAAAGGCTGGATGGGGCGTGCCGATCAAACAACCAAAATCAAAGGTATGTTTGTGCGTCCTGAACAGGTTGCCGCGCTTGTCGCGCATCATGAAGAAGTCACCCGTGCGCGCGTGATTGCCACCCGTGAGGGAGAGCAGGATTTGATGACAGTTCACATCGAGAGCGCGTCACCCGATGCAGATGCCTATGCGCAATCGGTGGGCCAGCTTCTCAAGCTCAAAGGCCGCATCGAAGTAGTGGCACCCGGTAGCTTGCCCAAAGACGGTTTGGTGATCGAAGATCAACGGACTTACGACTGATCGATGATGTCGAAACACTTTCCTTTCTGAGTAAAATGGTCGACATACGGCTATGGCACATGTGACGCCCCTTCTTTCACCGAAAAAACGCGATGGCGCACGCGCGCTATCGTGGATCGCCCTTGTTGTTGCGGGCCTTTGCGCCCTTCCAATGTTGGCTGTGTTGCTTGCGGCGCTGTCGGGTGGAACAGAAACTGTTCAACACTTGGCAAGTACGGTTTTGGGGGATTATGCGCGCACCACGCTGACGCTAGTTGTTCTTGTCGCAATTGGTACATTTTCCATTGGTGTAGGCGCTGCGTGGTTGGTGACGATGACCCGTTTCCCGGGCGTCAAAATCTTTGAAATTGCTTTGGTGCTTCCGTTGGCTTTTCCCGCTTACGTATTGGCCTATGCCTATACCCATGTTTTGGATCACCCTGGTATTGTGCAATCAACCCTTCGAGAGGTGACGGGCTGGGGCCCGCGGGAATACTGGTTCCCTGAAATACGCTCGCTCGGTGGTGCTGCAGCCATGCTTATTCTGGTGCTTTACCCCTACGTCTATTTACTGGCTCGCGCTGCGTTCTTACAACAAAGTGGCACAACATTTTTGGCCGCGCGTGCGCTTGGGTCATCGCCTTGGGCGGCCTTTTTTAAGGTGAGCTTGCCCTTGGCCCGCCCTGCAATTGCTGGTGGCGTCTTGTTAGCTGTGATGGAAACGATCGCAGATTTCGGCACGGTTGCTTATTTCGGTGTCCAGACCTTTGCTACAGGTATTTATACCAGTTGGTTTTCACTATTTGATCGCGTAGGTGCGGCGCAGCTTGCGTTATGTTTGTTAAGCTTCGCCTTGCTGTTAGCTATGTTGGAACGGCTTCAACGTGGGAACGCCAAATATCATGATCCGGCGCGACGCGCCAAGGCAGCGCCTGCGTTGAAACTGCGGGGAGTGCATGCTGGATTGGCGATGACGCTTTGCGCTGTGCCCGTCGTCTTTGGGGCGATTTTGCCGATTGCTGTGTTGTTCTCCATGGGGCTGGGGTCAGAGCAAAACCTGTTAAGTGCGCGCTATCTTGGTTTCATACAAAACTCAGCTACACTTGCGTCTATCGCAGCCGTGGTCACGGTGGCGGCTGCCATTAGTGTTGGATTCTTTCAACGTATGCGTAGTGGCCGCGTGTCGCAAAGCGCCGCCTACGTTGCCCGTCTGGGGTATGCAGTGCCGGGTGGTGTGATCGCAGTAGGGCTGATGGTGCCTTTTGCGGCGTTCGATAATACGTTGGATGCGTGGATGCGCAGTACCTTTGATATCTCTACCGGATTGCTGATTACGGGCTCAATCTGGTTGTTGATCATTGCGTATATGGTGCGGTTTTTGGCGGCTGCGTTGGGTGCCTATGAGGGCGGTCAGGCGATGGTTCATGTGAATATGGATGCTGCGTCGCGCTCGTTGGGGCAGGGGCCAGTGGCTACCTTGCGTCGTGTGCACCTACCGATCCTTGCACCGAGTCTGATGACTGCGTTGCTGATCGTCTTTGTTGATGTGATGAAAGAGCTGCCCGCGACATTAATCATGCGGCCTTTCAATTTTGACACGCTGGCCGTTCAGGCCTACCGCTTGGCCAGCGATGAACGCCTTGAAGGCGCCGCAGTGCCTAGCCTTGTTATTGTCGCGATGGGATTGCTGCCTGTGATCCTGATTTGCCGTCAGGTTGGCCGTCGCTGAGCAACCCATGCAGCATTGCTGATTGACCAAGACTGCCTTTCAGTGGCACCCAACCCCAGATCAAGCTGTGAGGTATAAGCATGCGTTGCACCCAACCTCGCTGTGGCGCGTTGGGAGCGAATATTGCTGGGATCAATATGCAGCCAGACGGTATCAACACATGCGAATGCGTGGGTGAACATGAGGTCTTTCATGTCGCGGTTTGTTTGCCCGCCCCAATAAGGGCGGCTTAGGAACGTATATCCAATCGAGATACTATTTGGGTGGTCTGGAGCTTCGTAATAACGAGAGCAGCCGATGATTTGATTTTGGTGTTCAATCACAAGGGTTGAAACGCTAGCCAGCAATACGTCGAAGTATGGATCAAAGACGGCGCGCAGATGTCGCTCTTTTGCGGGGTGGCCTGCCCAGATGGCGGGGTCACTTGCCGCTTGATGCAGATTGTCTCGGTCATCTGCCTGCAAAGGCCTCAGTGTTAGATTGCCGTCTGTCAACGTTGGCTGGGGGTCAAAGTCTGGATGCATTGCGGCCTCTTGAATATATGAAACATATTCAAGAGGCCGCTACCATTTCGCAAGGAAAAAGGGCCACTGGCCCCTAGTTGTTATTCTTTTGCGATTTTGTCTTGGGTCATTGTTTCAAAGTCGGACGCGTCATGGCGTTCGTGCAATTGCATCGACAGATCATCGCCAAAGGCGCGGTTGACCATGCGCCCGCGTGTTACGGCAGGACGTGCATCAACGGCTTTGGCCCAACGCATGACGTTTTCATAGCTCTCAACATCCAAGAATTCAGCCGCCGAATAGAGGCGCCCAAGAACCAGCTGTCCATACCAAGCCCAGATCGCCATATCCGCGATTGAGTACTCACCCGCGAACCATTCGTTTTCGGCCAAGTGGCGATCCATCACATCAAGCTGGCGTTTGGTTTCCATTGTGAAGCGATCGATGGGGTATTGGAATTTTTCGGGCGCATAAGCGTAGAAGTGACCAAAGCCACCACCAAGGTAGGGGGCAGAGCCCATCTGCCAGAACAGCCAGCTCATCATTTCGGTGCGCTGTGCGGGATCTTTGGGGATGAACGCATCGAATTTTTCAGCGAGGTACATCATGATCGAACCGCTTTCGAACACACGCTGTGGCGTGTCGCCCGAGTGGTCCATCAGCGCCGGTATTTTCGAGTTTGGGTTCACGTCCACAAAACCAGAACCAAACTGGACACCTTCGCCAATGTTGACCAGCCATGCGTCATATTCGGCACCAGAGATCCCTAAGGCGAGCAGTTCTTCCAGCAGGATGGTAACCTTTACGCCATTTGGTGTGGCGAGAGAGTAAAGCTGAATAGGGTGTTTGCCGATCTCCAGCTCTTTGTCGTGGGTTGGCCCTGCGATGGGGCGGTTGATCGAGGCGAATTTCCCACCGCTTTCGGCCTCCCATGTCCAAACTTTGGGCGGTGTGTATGTTAGGTCGCTTGCCATGAGAGGTTCCTTTCAGGAGAATGTACTATTGGGACGTAAGCTGGCGTAGGCAATCCACAAGTGCCAGCGGAAAATAGGTGTTTGATGCGACGTTATCTTCAAGTTGACGTGTTCAGTGACAAGATTCTGAAAGGGAACGGTCTGGCTGTTGTAATTGACGGTTACGGGCTTTCAGAACAACAGATGCAGGAGTTTGCAATTTGGACGCAGCAGGCGGAAACAACTTTCCTGCTGCCACCGCGTGAAGGTGCCGATTACCGCGTGCGTATATTCAGCGCCACGGGCGAAATGCGGTTTGCAGGTCATCCGACATTGGGCAGTTGCGCAGCGTGGCTGTACGCAGGTGGGGTGCCACAACAAGCTGGCCGCGTGATACAGGACTGCGGGGTTGGGTTGGTCGAGATTGATTTGACGGGTACGGCCCCCGCATTTGTCGCGCCCTCAACCAAGATCGCCGAGATGGATGAAAAGGATCGCAATGCGATCTGTTACGCTTTGGGCATTACGGATGGTGAAGTGCTTAGTGCGGTTCGATTGGACAATGGTGTAGTGCGAAACCTGATTGAACTTTCCAGCGCTGCGCGGGTGTTGTCGTTGGATGCAACCGCTGTCAGCAAGCCAGCGTTTGACGGTGTCAGCGTAATTGGTGCGCATTCCCGCAATAACGAGATAACTTACGAGATTCGCAACTTAACGCCAGCATCACTGGCTGTTGAGGATCCCGTCACCGGATCACTCATTGCGGCAACGGCTTGTTGGTTGCTGCATGAAGGGCGTTTGACGGAACCACTGGTTATGGCGCAGGGCACTGCGATGGGCCGTGAAGGGCGCGCATTTGTCACTTTGCGTGAGAACGGTGATGTAATGATCGGGGGCCATGTGGCGATCGTCATCGATGGACATGTGAACTTGTGAAGCGGATGTGCGAACAGCAAAAAGGCTGCTCCCAAAAGAAGCAGCCTTTTTAATAATCAAAGTCAGAAAAGGTTTAACCCTGACGGGCTTTAAAACGCTTCTGTGTTTTGTTGATCACGTATACGCGGCCTTTGCGACGCACAACACGGCAGTCACGGTGCCGATTCTTGAGCGAGCGGAGTGAATTGCGAACTTTCATAGGTCCAATCCTTCCAAGTTGTGGCGCGGGCCAGCGCCGGGTTACGGGCGACCCAGAGGCATATGCCAAAGGGCCAATGAATACATGGTGGGCGATACTGGGATCGAACCAGTGACCCCTTCGATGTCAACGAAGTGCTCTACCGCTGAGCTAATCACCCACTTATATGAACGCAGTATCCAAGCCCCAAACAAAAATGGGGCGCGAAATCACCGCGCCGTCCGCGTGCTATAAAAGGAGTCGGCAGCGTGATCAAGGGCTTTTGACCGTGTTATAAAATGCGCTATGTCTTTTATGACGAAGGAGACCAATATGCCCGCTGCTGCATTCGATGTTTTGTTGCCCAGTTCGCCCACGTCTTGCGTGGTATTTGCCTCGCCTCACTCGGGCCGAGACTATTCGTGGTCCTTCATGCGAAAGACGGTTTTGAACGAGCACGCGATCCGTTCATCCGAGGATGCGTTTGTCGATCAGCTGTTTGAATGCGCCCCCCAATTTGGAGCCGCCTTTCTAAAAGCAGGCGCGCCGCGCGCCTATGTTGATCTCAATCGCGCGCGAGATGAGTTAGACCCTGCTTTGATCGAAGGGGTGCGCCGGATTGCCCATAATCCCCGTATTGCTTCAGGTCTTGGCGTTATTCCACGTGTTGTTGCTAACGGGCGTGCCATTTATCGCGGCAAAATGAGCCAAGAAGAAGCGCAAGAACGAATTGTGCAATATTGGGTGCCCTACCACGAACGGCTTCAAGCATTGTTGAACACAGCGCACGACCGGCATGGCCAAACTGTGTTGATTGACTGCCACTCCATGCCGCATGAGGCGATGGACGGCGTGTCACGTGCCGGAATTCGCCGACCTGACGTGGTATTGGGGGATCGGTTTGGCGCAGCAGCAAGCGGTGATGTGGTGGACCGGATCGAGGCCGCATTTGCCGATGCGGGGTTTGTCGTGACGCGCAACACACCATTTGCTGGCGCGTATATTACCCAAGCCTACGGCAAACCGGCGAAGGGTCAGCACGCTGTGCAAGTCGAAATTGATCGCTCTCTTTACATGAACGAGCAATTGATTCGGCCAAACGGTGATTTTGAGGTCGTTCAGGCATCTTTGCGCCGCGTGATCGAAGAGGTTGCGCTGATCGGGAGTGGCCGTATTCCTCTGGCTGCTGAATAGCGAAGTGATCCAAACTATGTTTGCTAGCGAAATGCGCGCCCTTTAACGATTGCCTTGGCACCAAAGCGGTCGCGGATTGCGTCGGTTGCTCGTTCGGCGTCTGATCGTCGGCCAGCGTCCGGATCAAGCAGATCACCCAATTTGTCCGCCCCTTCAGCATCACTGAGATCGGAAATACCGCAACCGATCAGGCGATAGGGACCTTTTTCAGATAATTGATCAAACAGGCCGCGCGCGGTGCGGTAAATGCGATCCGCCAGCTGGGTCGGATCGCTAAGTGCGAGGCGGCGTGATAATTGCGTATGATTTGAACGCTTGAGTTTGAGCGTGACCACACGTCCGGCCAATCCCTTTGCCTTTGCGCGGTCGGCGACCTGTTCGGCAAGACGCCAGATGTGACCATCCAAGAGATCAGGATCAGACGTGTCTTCGTTGAAGGTTGTTTCTTTGGAAATGGATTTCACTGGGGCGTTAGATGAAACGCGGCGGCGGTCTTTGCCGCGTGCAAGGTGATAAAGCCGCTCTCCCATGCCTCCAAAGCGGGCAATGAGGTCGGTTTGTTCCCAACGCAACAGGTCAGAAAAACTGCGAATGCCTGCTTTGTCCAATGAGACCTGAGCGGCACTGCCGACGCCCCAGATCATCCGCACAGGTTTGTCGCGCAGAAAATCCATCGTTTCCGCCTTGCCGATCACGGAATACCCGTGTGGCTTGTCCAGATCCGAGGCGACCTTAGCGAGGAATTTATTATGACTGAGGCCAATGGAACCGGTCAGCCCTAGCTCAGTTTTCATCCGGCGCACCAACTTCGCCAACATGACAGCAGGGGGAGCGCCGTGAAGGCGAGCAGTCCCACTCATGTCAAGGAAAGCCTCATCCAGAGACAGGGGTTCGATTGCCGGTGTCAATTCCTCCATCATGGCGCGGATCGCGCGGGAAGCTTTTACGTATTCTTCCATACGTGGTGGGATCACTACCGCTTCTGGGCAGAGCTTGAGTGCCTGAAACATGGGCATTGCAGAGCGAACGCCGCGGATGCGTGCGACATAACAAGCAGTGGACACCACGCCGCGCCGGCCGCCGCCTATGATCACGGGTTTACCCTCTAAGCTGGGGTTGTCCCGTTTCTCAACAGAGGCGTAAAATGCGTCACAATCCATATGTGCGATGCTAAGATCCCACAACTCATCGTGTCGTGTCACGCGCGGACTGGCGCATGAGGGACAACGACGGGCATTGTCAAATTGGGTCAGGCAATCGCGGCAGAGTGCTGGCATGATGGGGATTGTGATCTTTTGTTGGAAGCTTAACTATATGGGTCTAGCACGGAGAGAGCTATGCAAATCGACATCACCCCATATGATGGCCAACCCTTTCGGGGTGCCAAGCTGGCGTTGTATCTAGGCGATAGCCTTGCTGTGATCCTGAGGGATGCAAAGCCAGGGTTGATTTTTGCGGATCACTGGGACCTGCCGGGCGGTGGCCGTGAAAATGATGAAACTCCATTGGAATGTGCACTGCGCGAATGCCACGAAGAACTTGGTTTGGTTGTCCCACTTGATACCATTGTGTGGGGTCGGAAATTCCTTGAAGGGGCTGACGCGAAATGGTTTTTCGTAGCCCAAATGTCGCTGAGTACTGCGTCTGACGTCGTCTTTGGGGATGAGGGGCAAGAGTGGAAATTGATGGATGAGACAACTTTTATCCAACATCCCAAAGCCGTACCAGCATTTCAGGATCGGCTGTTGCTATGGCGAGCAGACCGAGACCTTAAAGGCTGATAACCACCTATATAACGAAAAACCCCCCCGCTATTGTTAGCGGGGGGAAGGTGGCGAACATCAGGAAGAAACGAGTTCGCCGGGGAGTATCACCATCAATACGTTAACATGAATTTGGGCATCCACATAGCATGGGGTGCCTTTTTTTATAGCCAAGTGTGGCTTTTGTGATGGATTTAGCACACGTTTAGGTTGTCGCAGGGGCGTTAGATATCTCCGCCAAGATATCCCGCGCGGCCTTGGCAGGGTCGGCTGCGCGGTGGATAGGTCGGCCCACGACGACGTGATTTGCCCCATTTTCAATTGCTTGGGCTGGTGTTGTTACGCGTTTTTGATCGCCCAGATCCGAGCCAGCGGGGCGTACGCCGGGGGTGACAATCAGTTTGCCTGCTGCCTCAGGTTGCGCGCGAATAAGGCCAGCTTCTTGTGGAGAGGCGATGATGCCATCCGCACCAGCTTCAAAGGCGTTTATCGCACGCTCGACAACCAACTCCGGCAGATCGCCTGCTTTGATAAGACTGGCGTCCAAATCTGCTCGATCCAGCGAGGTTAGGATGGTGACCCCAAGGATTTTCATGTCGGTGCCAGCGGCCCCTTCTTTTGCGGCGCGCACGACATGCGGGTCACCGTGTACGGTCAAGAAATCCAGATCAAACTGTGCCAAACCACGCACGGCGGCCTCAACGGTTGCGCCAATATCAAACAGCTTCATATCCAGAAATATGCGTTTTCCGTGCTCTTGCTTTAGCTCGTTGGCTAGGGCCAAACCGCCGCCAGTAAGCATTCCAAGCCCGATCTTATAAAAACTAACGGCGTCCCCCAATCGCTCCGCGAGCGCAAGCCCAGCAACGGCGTTGGGAACATCTAGGGCAACGATTAGGCGGTCATCTGAGGTAGGGTTGGACATTATGGCAGCTCCATCAGGCAAAGGATTGGCAAACGTCTTGGGGCATATGCGATGAAAGAGGTGCTGTACAGAAAAAAGGGCCCGGTCGCACATCGGCGGACCGGGCCAGAGTGTCAGAGACAGTACAGGCAGGCAGAGGTCTCTGGATTTGCGTCGCTGCCCGGCGTGCGGGGGACAGGTGCACGGTTCGGGCCAATGGCGACGCAAAAGGGAATGTCTATGTGGGCAGGTCAGGCTGCGTTTTTATGCAACCCCAAACCCAGTTGTTCGAGCCACACCTGTGGGTCGAAAGAGGCGCGACCAGCACGTACCGATGGACGCTTGCGCAGTACGTTTGAAAACAGTCCACGGCCCGTGGTGTGTTTGCGTAGCGCTTGTTTTTCCAACCCTTTTGTAGCCTCTTCAAAGGACATCATGATTGGAGCCTCAATGGCGCAGGGATAGCGTTTCATGCGAGAGCCGTCAGATACGGTAACCAAAGCTTCAAAAGATTGATCGGCTGCGTTATAGATAACGTCGCTTAACTGAATCTGTGTCTGTTTCATTTCGTTAACCTCATTCACCCCCAATTTGTTCGAGGGCCGTTTGTTGCTCTGTGTATATTTGAGCACGATTTTGTAAATTTAAACGAGGGGAGAATAAAAAAGGTTGCGCCCAATTTGGTTTGATTCGACTTGTAAGGTTTAATATAATTATAACAGCAGGTTAGCGTAGGTCATTTTCCGCTCACTTTTGTAATAATGTCTTCACCCTTGCGTGATCTACTCAAATTAGACACGAAAATTAGTGTGAAGTTTGATCTTGATCAGGCAGTGATGGCTACCCAAATGATAAATGTAAGGTTCACAACAGAGCTATGCCGCCAAGCGGGTAACTCACATGTGGGCGCTTTTTATAAAGGAGACGACCATGGACCTAAGCAAGTTCACGGAGCGGTCGCGCGGTTTTGTGCAGGCGGCCCAGACGATTGCAACACGTGACAGCCATCAGCGGCTATCACCTGAACATCTGCTAAAGGCACTGATGGACGATGATGAGGGGCTTGCAAGCAACCTTATCAACGCGTCTGGGGGGGACGCCGCAGCAGTCAAGCAGGCCGTTGATATCAGTTTGGGTAAAATGCCCAAGGTGACTGGCGATGCAGCCCAAACATATCTTGATAGTGCGACAACGCGCGTTTTGAGCGAAGCCGAAGCGCTGGCCAAAAAAGCGGGCGATAGCTTTGTTCCTGTTGAGCGTATCTTGATGGCGCTGTGTATGGTGAAATCTGGTGCCAAGACGGCGTTGGTGGCGGGGAATGTGACGGCGCAGAATTTAAACTCTGCGGTGAACGATCTGCGCAAAGGCCGCACAGCTGACAGCGCCAGTGCCGAAGACGGCTATGATGCGCTGAAGAAATACGCGCAGGATCTCACGTCGCGTGCCGAGGAGGGCAAAATTGACCCTATCATTGGCCGTGATGAGGAAATTCGTCGAGCGATGCAGGTGCTGTCGCGTCGGACCAAGAATAATCCAGTCCTTATTGGTGAGCCGGGTGTGGGTAAGACCGCAATTGCCGAAGGGCTTGCGCTGCGTATCGTCAACGGTGACGTGCCAGAAAGCCTGCGTAACAAACGCCTGTTGTCGTTGGATATGGGCGCGTTGATTGCGGGTGCAAAATACCGCGGTGAATTTGAAGAACGCTTAAAAGCCGTCCTGACCGAAGTGACCGAGGCTGCGGGCGAGATCATCATCTTCATTGACGAGATGCATACACTTGTAGGCGCTGGTAAGGCAGATGGTGCAATGGATGCGGCCAACCTGATCAAACCTGCGCTGGCCCGTGGTGAGCTGCACTGCATTGGCGCAACCACGTTGGATGAATACCGTAAGTATGTAGAGAAAGACGCAGCTTTGGCGCGTCGTTTTCAGCCCGTGATGGTTTTGGAACCAACAGTGGAAGATACTGTAAGCATCTTGCGTGGCATTAAGGAGAAGTACGAATTGCACCATGGTGTGCGTATTTCTGACAGCGCTTTGGTTGCTGCAGCCACGCTGAGCCACCGCTATATCACTGACCGTTTCTTGCCGGACAAGGCGATCGACCTCATGGATGAGGCGGCGAGCCGTCTGCGGATGGAAGTAGACAGCAAGCCAGAAGAGCTGGATGCGCTGGACCGTCAGGTGTTGCAGCTCCAGATTGAGGAGCAAGCTCTCAAGCTGGAAGATGATCAGGCGTCTAAAGACCGTTTGGAAACACTCCAAAAGGATCTTGCCGATCTGCAAGAGCGCAGCGCGCAGATGACTGCCACATGGCAGGCAGAACGCGACAAGCTAGCAGGCGCACGTGACATCAAGGAAAAGCTGGACCGTGCCCGCGCCGATCTGGACATTGCTAAACGGGATGGGAACCTCGCAAGAGCGGGTGAGTTATCCTACGGAGTCATTCCAGACCTCGAACGCGAACTGGTTGAGGCGGAAAGCCGTGAAGACGGAGTGATGGTCGAAGAGGCTGTGCGTCCGGATCAGATCGCGTCAGTTGTTGAACGTTGGACAGGTATTCCTGCTGGTAAGATGCTGGAAGGTGAGCGCGACAAGCTGTTGCGAATGGAAGAGCAGCTTCATGGTCGTGTCATTGGTCAGGATTTGGCCGTGAAAGCGGTTGCCAACGCTGTGCGCCGTTCGCGCGCAGGCCTGAATGACGAGGACAGACCGTTGGGCAGCTTCCTGTTCCTTGGGCCTACAGGGGTGGGTAAAACCGAACTAACCAAGGCTGTCGCAGAGTTCATGTTTGATGATGACAGCGCGATGGTGCGCATCGACATGTCTGAATACATGGAGAAACATGCTGTGTCCCGCTTGATCGGCGCCCCTCCAGGGTATGTCGGGTATGATGAGGGTGGTTCGCTGACCGAAGCGGTGCGTCGTCGCCCTTATCAGGTTGTGCTGTTTGACGAGGTCGAAAAGGCGCATCCGGATGTCTTTAACGTGCTGTTGCAGGTTTTAGATGATGGCGTGTTGACCGATGGACAGGGCCGGACGGTGGATTTCAAGCAGACGCTTATTATCCTGACGTCCAACCTAGGGGCACAGGCGTTGAGCATGGCACCCGAAGGCAGCGACATGGCACAGGCCAAGAAGGACGTGATGGAAGCAGTGCGGGGCCACTTCCGCCCTGAATTCCTGAACCGTCTGGATGAAACGATCATCTTTGACCGCCTCAACCGTGAAAATATGGATGGTATCGTTGATATCCAGATGGCACGCCTGCTCAAACGGCTTGCGGCACGCAAGATCGATCTGCAGTTGGATGATGGCGCACGCAAATGGTTAGCCGATGAAGGGTACGACCCTGTATTTGGTGCGCGACCACTCAAGCGTGTCATCCAGTCGGCGTTGCAAAACCCGTTGGCAGAAATGCTGCTGGCTGGTGATGTGAATGACGGGGATATGATCCCTGTCAGTGCTGGTGCGGATGGGTTGATCATCGGAGACCGAATAGCAGCTACCAACCGGCCAAAACCGGAAGACGCTACTGTCCATTAACACTAGCGCCGCCGAGGGAAACCTTGGCGGCGTTTTTCATGGCGCCTCTGCGATGACACGCACCTCTACCAAAGCTCCTTGGCGGCGCAGGCCAGCTACTTCGACGGCGGTCCATGCTGGAAACGGGTCACAGACGTATTTACAGCGCACTTCGTTGAACAGATCAAAGTGATCGTGAATCCCAACGTGATAGCTCGTCATTTCGACAATAGCATATGTGTCTGTGCCTGCCGCTACTAAAACTGAACGGATCTTGTCGAATGCGGCGTGGAACTGTGTTGCTGGATCGTCCGGCATAGTACCGTCTTGCAAGCTGCCTGTCATGCCCGTGACAAAGATATGCCCGCGCGACACAACACCAGGGGACAGCCGTAGATCTTGGGCGCTGGGCTTAGAGCCATTGGGGTAGATGGCATGCATGATATAGTCTCCGCTAAATATGATCCATGATGGGCTGATGAGGTGGAGAAGGGCAAGGGATGGCGATGATCAAAATCGAACGTCTAAAGTTGGGGGGTGTAGTCGAGGATGTCGCTAGGTTGTTTTCTCGTTTTTGACCTGTAGGTTGATCCTATGAACAAACCTGACTTGGTTCTTTTTGATTGTGATGGTGTGCTGGTAGACAGTGAGCATATCACGAGCAGCGTTTTGCAAGACGATCTGGCGCGGCATGGTTTGATTATCCCAAATGCGGAGATCGATGCGTTGTTTGTTGGCGGAACAATGGCTGGCGTGATGCATACGGCGCGTAGCATGGGCGCTACGCTTTCTGACGACTGGCTAGATCACATCTACGGCAGGGTATTCTTAGCGCTGGGGGAGCAGTGCAAACCAATACCCGGAATTGAGGGGGTGTTGGATGCATTGGATCGGGCGCAAATTCCTTATGCCATCGGGTCAAACGGACCGTTGGCAAAGATGGATGTCACACTGGGTTGCACAGGGCTTTGGTCGCGTTTTGAAGGACGTGTATATAGTGCGCATGATTGCGCTGCATCCAAGCCAGCGCCAGACGTTTACCTAAAGGCGGCGGCTGATGCAGGGATCGCGCCGACACGTTGCGCCGTCATCGAGGATAGCGCCACAGGTGCACGGGCAGGGGTTGCTGCGGGTATGCCTGTATTTGGGTATGCTAGGGGTGGATCGCGAGAGAAATTGGCACCACATTGTATCGCCTTGTTCGATGATATGAGCCAACTGGCGGGTTTGCTGGGGCTTTGATGAATGTTTCGCTCCTATGACGTTCGGGTGTGTTGTTTGAAATACTAAGTAAAAATGTTTGGTGCATGCGGATCATGCCCCTAGGTATGATCTAATCATTGGAGGACGCCTTATGGCTATGCGTTGGAAGAACACACTCAAAGACACGCACGTTACAGATGAAGCGGCGTTTCTAAACCGCCGCCAACTGATGGGCAGTGCGGCCGCAGGTATTGGGTTGGCCACAATGGGGGCGGGATCTGTTCTTGCTGCTGGTGATGAGCTGGAGCCGAACTCCTACGAAGATATCACCCAGTACAATAATTACTATGAATTCGGCACAGGAAAAGATGACCCTGCACGGTACGCCAATACGCTGACCACAGAACCGTGGAGCGTAACAATTGACGGCTTGGTGGATAAGCCGGGCAACTACGCGCTTGAGGATATTATGAAGGCCATGACCATTGAGGAGCGCATCTATCGCTTCCGCTGTGTTGAGGCGTGGTCGATGGTGGTGCCATGGAACGGTTTTGAGCTGGCCGATCTGCTGGATATGGCTGGTGTGCAATCGGGCGCAAAATATGTCGCGTTTGAGACGGCACTGCGCCCTGACGAGATGCCGGGGGTAAAATACCCGGTACTGGATTGGCCCTATGTCGAAGGTCTGCGTCTGGACGAAGCGGTTCATCCGCTCACGATGATGGCGACTGGCATCTATGGAAAAGACATCCCCAATCAGAATGGCGCACCGCTGCGTTTGGTAGTGCCGTGGAAGTACGGATACAAATCCATCAAATCCATTGTGCGCATTACCCTGACAGACATGCAGCCTCCTACAAGTTGGAACAAGGCAAATGCGCGGGAATACGGGTTCTATAGTAATGTGAACCCAGAAGTAGATCACCCACGGTGGAGCCAAGCCTCGGAACGTCAAATCGGCGGCGGACTGTTTTCCAAACGTATCCCGACATTGATGATGAATGGATACGAGGACGAGGTCTCAGAGTTGTACGCAGGCATGGACCTGACCAAAGACATCTAAGCTGAGATGAATATAGAGAAGGGACCGTAAGCTTTGATAGTTTCGGTCCCATTTTCTTTAGGTGAGCAAGAGCAACACAAGAGTGAGAGCAATGAGTATAGTAGTTGACCGTTTGAATGCTGTTCTACGCCGCATCCCTACGTGGGTCCTATATACCCTCTACCTTTTGCCTGTGCCGTGGCTTCTGTATCTTGCGCAGACGGGCGGTCTGGGGCGTGAGCCAATCAAGGCTCTCGAACACGAATTGGGCGAGATCGCATTGCAGCTTCTGATCATCGGCCTGTGTGTCACACCCTTGCGTCAATACGTTGGATTGAACCTACTCAAATTTCGACGTGCATTCGGTGTTTTGGCGTTTACCTATGTCACCCTCCATCTCGCAGTCTGGATGCTTTTGGATATGAGCCTGTTGTGGGGGCAGATGTGGGCAGATGTCTGGAAGCGCCCCTATATCACTATTGGCATGGCGGGATTCTCTGTGTTGCTCCCATTGGCGTTGACGTCAAATAATTGGTCAGTGCGTAAACTGGGCGCTGCCACATGGCGCAAGCTTCATAAGCTGACGTATGTGGCCGTTCTATTGGGCGGCATTCACTATCTTTGGCTGGTTAAGGGCATTCAGATAGAGCCAATCCTCTATATGGCCGTGATCCTGGGGCTTTTGTTCGCCCGAGTGGTTACGATTCGCAAAAAACAGAGTGTCCGAGTCGCAAAACTAGGGTGACTCGGGCGACTGAAGAGTGAATTTGGGCCCCAGTTGTGGATAACCCTGTGGATAACGCAAGATGTAGGAAGTGTGTGCTGTTCGCCGCTCTAAGGGTTGCGCAAGAAACGTGCGTTCAGTTGCCGGCTTGCGCAATCATCTCAATCCAAAGTGTTGAAATCACTAAAGAAACGTAAAAAATGCAAAAAGATTGATTTCAGTGTAGAAAGGGCTTGCGGGTTTGTTGTGTAAACCCTAG
>NZ_JBALWB010000031.1:0-4821 GCF_036960155.1 Sulfitobacter sp.
AAATTATGTTTTAAAAACAGAGACGTAGTTTTGGTTCAGGTAGGTTTATGTGTGTTGATGATTGGCTACACAATGTTTGGATTGTGGCTGTTGGCGAGTCCTCGGGGCGCTTAATCTGAAAAAACAGTGGACATTTCGTTTGTATACACACAATAATATTTCATGACAGCGGCGAAAATAATGACCGCGTTGACAACATGGAGTGCGAAAATGACCTACGGAATTAAGAAATCATCAAAGATTAGCCGCCGTTCCACATTGCTTGGTTTGGGTGCCGGTGTTGGCGCGATGGCAACTGCGGGGGCCTTTCCGGGGTCACTTGGATTTGCCCAAGCCCAAAGCTCAGCGCCGATCAGGATCGGCTTTCAGAAGCATGCGACGGGCATCGGTGCGGCGTATGGTCGGTGGTACGATGCCACGACAACAGCGGCAGTAAAGCGCATCAATGACAATGGTGGCATCAACGGACGCCCTGTTGAGGTTGTGACCGAAGACGACGGCACGGACCCAAGCCGCGGCGCGGAAGTGTTGGAGAAATTTGCGAACCAACATGAGTGCGATGTCGCATTTGGCACGTTGTTCAGCCACGTTGTGATCGGTTCTGCACCCCGTGCTGCCGAACTTAAGATGCCGTATTTTGTGGTCTCTGAGGGGCACCACGTCGCAAGCGGGATGTTAAACCGTTATACGCTTCAGCCCGGCATCACGGATGTGAAAAGCCAGGTGCAGGCGATGGCGCCATTTGTTGCTGGTAATTTGGGTAAGAAGGTCACGATGATTTTCCCTGACTTTGCCTTTGGCCATGATCACCGTGATTTCTTTACCAAGGCAATCGAAGCGCAGGGTGGCGAAGTTGTTGCAAGCATTGCAATTCCGCCAACAGAAACCACATTCACCCGCTATTTCCCCAGCATTCCACGTGAGACCGAAGTCATCTATCACGTCATGGTTGGCCCTGCTGTTCTGACGTTTGTCAAAGAACTGGGTGAGTTTTTTGGGCCAAACCGTCCAGAGATTTTTGGGTTCATTGATAGCCTTGAAGCGGTGGACATCAACAGCACCGGTCTTGAGTTCCTTGAAGGCACGTATTTCTGGGAAGGCATGCCGCGCCACGCCCAAGACGACCAATCAGAGTTTGAGAAAACCTATCGCGCCGCTGTTGGCGTTGATGATCGGGGTGCGTCCCTTGATGATCCGGCTGATGTATCCACCTACGCGCATATGTTTGGCTGCTGGGAGACTTTGAACATCATCAAAGCAGGCATGGAAACATCCGGCTATCAAGGCCCACAAGACCGCAGCAAACTGATCGAAGCCGTTGAGGCGATGACAGACATGCCACATTCTGAGGACCACCCGCAGGGTGCAAAACGCTTTAACGGCAAAACCCACCAAACCTTTGGGGCGCAATACATCTCCAAAGTGACGGATGGGAAGCTGGCGGTTCAGCACACCACCTCAATCGAAGACGGAATGTACGAAGACGAAGTCGATTACACGACCCAATCTTTCTAAATCAATAAGGCCGTCGAAAGAATAGGAATACCCAAATGGAATTTGGACCTCATCTGATGCTCGCCTCCCTTGAGGGGGCGGTCATCGCAGCAATACTTGTGCTTACAGCTATGGGCTTGAGTATTGTTTTTGGTGTGATGCGCGTTGTGAATGTAGCTCATGGAGAATTCTTCATGTTAGGCGCGGTTCTTGCGTGGTTCATCACCACATTGATCGGCGGCCATCCCGCACTTGGTTTTGGTGTGGCTCTTGTTGTTGCACCCTTGTTGGTAGGCGCGCTTGCTGCGTCTGCCGACTGGTTGATTTTGAAACGGATCAACTATGACCCCGACAGAACCATTGTGGGTACCATCGGGATGCTTTTTGTCATTCAGCAAACCACGCTGATGACATTCGGCCCCGAGGCCCGCCCTGTTGAGGCCCCCTTTAATCAACGCTTGTCACTGCCATGGTTTGAGTTTGGCGAAAACGGGTTTGCCATGACGTGGCCTTGGGGGTTGAGTACAACCAGCTACAAGCTTTTTGTCATTGCAGCGGCTTTGGTTGTGTTGGTTGCGCTCTGGGTTTTTCTGACACGTACAAAGATCGGTTTGATCATGCGGGCCACGCAACAAGACAGTGAGATGGCGCAGGCCTTTGGCGTTCCTGTTGGCTTGGTCTATTCATGTGTATTTGGGTTGGGCGCCGCTTTGGCGGCTCTTGGGGCTGTCCTTGTTGTGCCGATCCAGCAGGCTCACTATCTTATGGGCGCTGATCCTCTTCTCTTGGCCTTTATCGTTGTTATCATCGGTGGTCTTGGGAGTTTACCAGGCACGGTGATCGCAGCGGTTCTGATCGGAATGAGTGACGGGATCATCTCGGTCTTCTTCACACCGACGCTGGCAAAAATCATCGCGACATTTGTTGTGGCAATGGTGCTGGTATTCCGTCCACAAGGGCTGATGGGGAAGACATCTTCATGACATCTCTTGGTAAACCAACCTTGCTTCATTTTGGCATTCTGGCTGTGCTTGCTGCCTTGTTCTTTATTTTACCCGTCTACCACGCCGGGGCATTCTCGCGGATCATGGTCTTGGCCATCTATGCGATGGGTTTTAATCTGTTGTTTGGGTACACGGGGCTGCTTAGCCTTGGTCACGCGATGTTCTTTGGGGCAGGGATGTACGGCTTTGGCCTTGCGATAAAGTTTTTAGGCGCGCCTGTGCCATTGGCTTTTGTTGTTGCGATAGGCGCGTCTGCGTTGCTTGGTGTTGTTGTGGGGTTCCTTGCGCTGCGGACTGTCGGCGTTGCCTTTATGATCGTCACATTGATGTTCGCGCAAACTGCATATCTTGTGGTGCTCTATTTTGGTGAATTTACGCGCGGCGATGAAGGTTTTGTTTTGCAACAAGCTGAGCGGCTTGTGTTTGGGCTGGACGTCACCTCCGAGATGGGGCGCTATTTTACAGCCTTCACTTTGTTTGCGGTCTGCTTCCTTGGTCTGGCCAAGCTGGTGCAAACGCCCTTTGGAAAACGGCTTGTTGCTATTCGTGAAAACGAAGAGCGGGCGCGGATGCTGGGATATGATGCAGGGCGATACAAGCTGTTGGCGTTGATCGTATCTGCCACGGTATCGGGCATTGCGGGGGCATCTTATGCGCTGCTGTTTGGGTATGTCGGTGCCACGTTTGCCACCGTCCAGTATTCCATCTTGCCGTTGCTTTGGGTTCTTTTGGGTGGGGCTGGGACAACGATTGGCCCGCTCATTGGCGTAATCTTCATGTTCTACCTTATTGACGCGTCCAGCGCATATACGAACGCTTACATGCTGATTGCTGGTGTTGTTCTTATCATACTTACAGTCTTCGCGCCGAAAGGCTTGGCTGGAATCTTACGTACAAAGGTGATGCCATGGCTGCCGTGAATATACTTGAAACCAAGGGACTGACTAAAATCTATGGCGGCTTGAAAGCAAATACTGACGTCGACTTCACCCTTGCACGTGGCAAGGTAACAGCGCTGATTGGCCCCAATGGGGCGGGCAAATCAACTTTTGTCGGCATGGTCAGTGGTCGAACTATGGCCACACGCGGACAGGTGTTTTTTGAAGGGCGCGACATTAGCAAGCTGCCAGCGCACAAGCGTATCCAGCTTGGTTTGGCATATACCTTCCAGATCACATCCATCTTTCGTGGTCTCAGTGTTTATGAAAATGTGGCCCTTGCGGCGGGGCGGACCCTTGCGGGGACGCCACGCCTTTTGGATGAAAAGGTGCGTGCGGCTCTGCAACGTGTTGGCATATCTGAACGGTCCGACCAGATCGCGGGTGATTTAAGTTACGGTCATCAACGGATTCTGGAAATTGCGATGGGTCTGGCGCAAGACCCGAAGATCTTCATTCTGGATGAACCAACGCAGGGTCTGGCGGAAACCGAGGTTGATGACTTTATCACTCTTATTCGGTCGCTTGCCGGGGAAACCACAATCTTGCTGATTGAACACAATATGAAAGTTGTTATGGGCACTGCGGACTTCATAACAGTGCTGGATCAGGGGATGGTTCTGGCCGAAGGGTCGCCCAAAGATATCCATGAAAACGCTGCGGTGCAGGCCGCCTACCTTGGGACCGATGTAAATGCTTGAAGTGAAAAACATCCATGCGGCTTACGGGCCTGTTAAGGTTCTTTATGGCGTATCCCTTAGCGTACAACCGGGTGAAATTCTGTGCCTGCTGGGCAGAAATGGGGCCGGTAAATCCACAATCATGAAATCCATCATGGGTCTTTTGCCGGTCTCTGAGGGCAGTGTTTCCTTGGACGGCGAAAACCTGAGTGATCTGCCTCCTCATCTGGTGCCAAAACGCGGCATCGGATATATCCCACAAGGCCGTCGCTTATTCGCTGAGCTGACGGTGTCAGAGAACATCGAGATGGGTCTGATGACACGTCGCCAAGGTGGCGACACACGCGAATGGGTGCTGGATCTGTTTCCTCGGCTGCGTGAGCGGCTTGACCAACAAGCACATACATTATCGGGCGGCGAGCAACAGATGTTGGCGACCGCGCGCGCGCTGTGTTTGCGGCCAAAGGTCTTGCTGCTGGATGAACCTACCGAGGGGCTACAGCCCTCGATGATCGAACAAATCCGACAGGTCATCCTGAAAATGAAAGCAGAAGGGTTCGCCATCATCCTCGTTGAGCAGCGCGTTGAAGCTGTCCTCTCAATCGCCGACCGCGTCACCTTCATTGAAGGCGGCAAAGACATCGAAACAACAACAGCAAAAGATCTCAGCGATAACCCCAACAAAATTAGCCAGTACCTTGGGGT
>NZ_JBALWB010000020.1:0-59387 GCF_036960155.1 Sulfitobacter sp.
GCGCGGTTGTCATCACGGTCGAGGCACTCGATTGGAATTGCCCGCAGCACATCCCTCAGCGGATGACGGTGGAGGAGCTGGAACCGCAGCTTGAACCCTTACGTGCAGAACTGTCCCGCCTGACTTCTGAGAACGAAAAGTTGAAATCGATGCTTGGTTAAAACGTCTGATCCTAGCGCCATTTTCAACCCACAAATTTACTTCATTTCTACAAAAATAAGGAAAAAGTCCAAATGTCCTATGCCATTAAATCAGCCCTCAGTGCGAGCCTGCTAGCGCTCACCATCACATCACCTATCTTGATGTCCTCTCCAGCTATCGCAGCAGATACTACCGATGCCGCGCAAACTTCATTTCGTTCAGAAGTCATAGACGGACTCAAGGTTGCTTATCGCGAGGCGGGTGATCCGTCCAAACCAACGATCCTATTGCTACATGGGTTCCCAACATCGTCGCATATGTTTCGAAATCTAATCCCAAAGTTGGCCGAAACTTATCATGTTATCGCCCCCGATTTCCCGGGCTACGGTGCATCTGACATGCCTGATGCCGCAAACTATGAGTACTCATTCTCCAATACGGCGGCGATTATTACCCAATTGCTGGACCAAAAGCAGGTCGATGACTACGCCGTCTACCTGATGGATTATGGCGCGCCCGTGGGATTTCGCATGTTTGCAGAACATCCAGAAAGGGTCTCTGGGTTCATCATCCAAAATGGAAACGCATATGAAGAAGGCCTAGGTGAATTCTGGGATCCACTCAAAGCTTACTGGGCCGATCCTTCTGTTGCAAATGGCGACCAACTGCGTGGTTTTTTGAAGATGGATGCGACCAAGTGGCAGTTCACGCACGGAACGCAAAACCCAGAAGCGATCAATCCTGACAACTTTTGGCATGTCCAATACCTGCTAGATCGCCCCGGGAACCAAGAAGTGCAGCTTGAGATGTTCTTGGATTATGGAACCAACATCGCTGAGTACCCGAAATGGCAGGCCTTGTTTCGTGAACATCAGACGCCAACGTTGCTGATGTGGGGCAAGAACGATCACATATTTCCGGCCGATGGTGCACATCCTTACAAGCGTGACCTAGAGAATTTAGAGTTTCATCTGCTCGACACTGGTCACTTCGCGCTTGAAGAGTATGGAAACGAGATTGCGGATCACATGATCGATTTTCTCGATCGTAACACTAAGTCCTAAGTGTCCAACGGGAAATGAAGCGGCGGATGTTGAACACGTGAAGCAACATCCGCTGAGACCCTGTCACAACTGAACGCCACCATTTGCCTCAAGCGTGATTTTTACCATTCTGAGCAATACCGATACCCAGCAAGGTAACCGACAATGTCAAAGAAACTCACATTATATTCTGCGTGGTATTGCCCCTTTGCTCAACGTACTTGGGCAACTTTGGAGCACTTGGAAATCCCGTACGAATACCGCGAAACAGACCCCTACAATAAATCCCCAGAATGGATGGATATCTCACGCGGAACTGGTCAGGTGCCAGTCCTTGAAATTTCAGCGCAGAAGGGTGCACCGCTTCGTATTCCTGATTCATTGCGATCAATGGAATATCTGGATGATTTCGTTAATGAGAACGTCGAGGGATACGCCAGTGGAGCGTCAAATCGCGCTGAGGCTCGCTATTGGTTGGATGTTCAGAAGTCGGACATCATACCCTACTTTTATCGGTTTTTGAAAGCCGACAGCTACGGTTCGGAGGCTGATCAAGCGAAAGAAAAGATGCTGATGGGGCTGCAATTATTTGCAGAATCCATGCCTTTAGAAAGGCCGTATTTCACAGGGAGTACGCCAAATGTTGTCGATTTTGCGCTGGCACCATTTGCACTGCGCATCGAGCTTCTTCTGAAGCACTACAAAGGTTTCACTTTGCCCACATCCGGCGAAACATGGGCGCGCTATGCGATTTGGTGGACGGCCATGAAAACCCATCCTGCGTTCCTAAACACGATGCCGGAACCCGAAACATACGAGGAGCGCCTGATCGAATTTTACCTGCCGTATAGCCAAAGCGGAGGTCAGGAAGACGTCACAAATCTGGCCTAATCATCTGAAATTATTCTATCAAATTGGAGTACATACTATGGATACCGTCGCAATATTTGGCGTTCAATTCATCCTGAGCGTGATCGTTTTCGCCCTAATTTTTAAATGGCACGTAACGCCGTGGCTATCTGGAAAACCAAAAAAAATTGCTTTGGGGATTTTGATCCTTCCACATGCCTTTCGTCACATCGGTTTAACCTTTTTGACCCCAGCGGTGGTTAGCGAGGCTATGCCAAGCGCCTTTGCAACTGCCGCAGGTTATGGCGATTTCATTAGCGGCCTTCTCGCTATTGTGGCGCTGCTTGCTTTGCAAAAGAACTGGACGTCAGCCATCGGAATAGTTTGGGTTTTCAATATTGTTGGATCAGTGGACCTTTTGAATGCGTTGCGCCAGGTCGAAGCCGTGCCGCACTTTGGTGCCGCTTGGTACATCCCAACTTTCCCTGTGCCATTGCTGATCGTTACGCATGTGATGGTTTTTGTCCGACTCGTTAAACGCAATCAGACTAACCTTCATGCACCTCAATCCCATCCATCTACATCGCCTTGTTAGGTCGAGGCCGTATTATAGATCACTGGCATCTTACCCCGCCACATTTTCCAAGTGCTGTCGCTTTCGCTCAGTTGGGCCATGAAGTGGGCGACATTAATGCGGCTCGTCGAACCGGCGTCGAATATGGCACTTCGCGTCGGTGATGTGTTAATGTCATATTCTGTAACTTTTACTTCGTCGGTTAAGCTGTCAGGGCGGACGGCAGTCCATTCGATCATTGGATCAGTCTGGCCAATATTTTTACGCAAATAATCCGCTGCTTTTTCGTTGTCCACGTGCGGAGGAAGCAACAAGCGAATAAGAACCATCACGCATTTCTGGCTAAACGATATCCGCTCATCCAGATCGCGATTGCTGTTGCCAGTCGTGTTCATAAGTACAAATTTGACGGGCTCTGCTGGCTCATTTACCCGAATTGCATCGCATAAACGGCGGGTAGCATCGGTGACCAGCCTGCGTGGCCCGCCAAACATCCCTCTGAGGGTCAGGTTATGCCCTAAACATGAGATCACTGCGCTGCACCCGTGAGTGTGCTTGATCATCTCGGCATCACTGAGATCCAGAATACTCGCCTTTATCACAGACAAATTGGCATGGTTTTTGATGGTCTCAGGAAGGCTATCAAGTGATCGAACAATGATCTTTACGCTTTGGCCGCGTGCTAATAATTCTTCTACAAGCAGACGCCCTGTTGCTCCGCTCGCTCCGATAATAAGGGTTGTCATATTGGTTCCTATTTATTTGGGTTGTCTGCGGTTTAGCGTAGCGATTGAATTATGCGAATTGACCAATTCTTGTAGTTTGATATGCATATATGCATGGATTGGCGTTCGGTAAAATTTGACTGGAACAAAGCGCGGGCCTTTTTGGTCACGGCCGAGGAAGGCTCGCTGTCAGCCGCTGCGCGTGCTTTGGGCATGGCGCAACCGACACTAGGCCGTCAAGTTGACGGACTCGAGCAAGAACTAGGGGTCGTTTTGTTTGAGCGTGTCGGTCGCGGTTTAACCCTCACGCCAAGCGGCCTTGAATTGTTGGATCATGTCCGTGCTATGGGAGAGGCCGCAGGCCGTGTCTCTTTGACAGCGCTTGGTCAGTCGCAAGCCTTAGAGGGATCGATCTGCATCTCGGCTAGCGAAACTTACGCGGCTGTGTTGTTACCCCCGATCATTGCAAAATTACGCATCATGGAGCCGGGCATTCAGGTCGAGATTGTCGTTGCAAACCATGCAAGCGATCTACGTCGCCGTGAGGCCGACATCGCGATCCGTAACTTCCGGCCCACTGAGCCTGATCTGATCGCTAAAAAGATCGGTGATGCTGGTGCGGTCCTATATGCAACGCCTGACTACATCGCGAAGATCGGTAATCCAACGAAACCCGAGGATCTGTGTTATGCGGATTTCGTGAACATAGATCATGGTGGAATGATGCTTAAAGGGCTCAACACGCTAGGGCTTGGTCTGACGGAAGCAAACTTCCCACTGTTGACCGAAAGCTATCTGGTGATGTGGGAACTTGTGCGCCAAGGCGCTGCCATCGGTGTTTTGGATGCTCATATCGGCGACGAGGACCCGTCTGTCCGCCGGGTTCTCCCGAACCTTGAACCGCTCACCTTTCCGATCTGGTTGGTCGCGCACCGGGAACTCGTAACAAGCCGTCGCATACGAATGGTATATGACTTCATGGCGCAGGAATTACGCCGAGGTTAAATTCAGGACGCGGTATTGAACGGCGGGAGTAAGCCTGTGAGCCATCTATCGGTCATGGTAGATTTTTATCTGCGTCCTCTGCATGAAACTGATAGTTGTCATTCTTTCAAAGTCGGCAGATTAGGACCACGACCTCCCAGCACCATGAAATTGAGGTGACCTTCGTCTCAGTCCGAAGCATCAAGATTAATACGTGCCATGTCGATGATGCTAAGAACGCGTTCAGCATCATCCAGTTCGTTCGAAAGCAATAAGGCAAGCTTCGCGAGAAACAGCTCAGACTTTTCCGCACCGACAATATCAAGGGTTTCTGCAAGGGCATCATACACACGTTCTACATCAGTCGGTATCATAGTTTTTTCCTGCAAGTGCATGTTTCAATCCAAGCTTGATAGCGGCAGGCGTAGCCTTGAACCAGCGAGCAGCGATGTGCAGATCGGGACGAATGAGGTAAGCGCTTAAGGCTCCTGCACACAGCAGGTTCCCAACGTCTGACCCGACTTCGACAACAATAATTTTGACGCCGGGAATGTCTATTCTTTGCGCAAGGGCATCCCCGAAGATGATGAACGAAAAACCGTCCCCCAATAAGTCTGACAGGTATCCGTCGCCCATACGCGCTTCTGGCAATGCGACACCCGCGGGCGGCCCGCCAGTAAACATCGTATCGTCTGCACTAATGACGGGACTGTCGGCATAGGTGTAGGGTGTCATCTGTCGCGGATTGGCGAGTTGTCCGGCAAACGGATGGCTTAGCGCGAGGTTCAAGGCCGCATCGCGCATCAGTGCCCAACCGCGTGTGGGCGGCGTCATAAAGCGTGCGGATTTTGTGGCGTTGGCAAAGACATCCAGCGTGGCACCGCGCCGCTCTGGCGTGTAACTATCAAGCAGCGCAGGACTTGCTTTGCCTTGCATCACCCAAGCCAGCTTCCACGCGATATTATGTGCATCGGCCAAGCCATTGTTCAATCCGCGCACGCCGAAAATGGGCACGATATGGGCGCTATCACCGACAAAGAAAACCTGCCCGTCGCGGTAGTCATCTAGGGCAAGGGTGTTGGCGGAATAGGTGCTCCACCACTCCAACTCCCAATCTCCTTCATACCCGATCTCGTTTAAAACAGCGCTGACAGAGGCACGCACAGTGCTCTCTTTCATGGCATCCGTTTCGTCATCTGTGTCGGCCAATTGATAGTCGATCCGCCAGATATTATCTGGTTGTTTGTGGATCAGAATTGTCGCGCCGCGCCTGCAATCTGGATCAAACAATGCACGGCGGATTGTTGGGTAGTCATGTGGCATTTGCACGTCTGCAATCACATAGCGCCCCTCGTAGTTATCGCCCTTAAGGCGCAGGCCGCGCATCTTGCGCATTTGGCTCCGTGCGCCATCCGCGGCCAACACGTAATCGGCCTCAATCGAATAGACACCATGCGGATCCTCCACTTCAAGCTGCACGCCGTTTGGAGTATCTTCAACGCCGATGACCTTGCTCTGCCAACGCGTCTCGATCAGGGGTTCCTTTTCAACGGCATTCCACAAAAACTGCTCAATATATTGCTGTTGCAGGTTATACATCGGGCGGTATTTTTCTTGATCACTATCGGGCATTTTGAATTCAAGGATCTGCTTTCCCCGGTAAAAGCTGCGCCCTGTTGTCCATCCTAACGACTTCTCCAAAAACGGAGCGACCGCGCCAATGCGTTCAAAAATGTTCAGGCTTGAGCGGGCCACGCAAATTGCACGGCTGCCGTCATTGAAGGTAGATTTTGTATCGAAGACAACCGAGGCTACTCCTTCGCGCGCAAGGCCAAGGGCCGCCGTCATGCCAATTGGGCCAGCGCCCACAATAGCAACGGAAGCGGGCTCTGATAGGCTGTCGCGACCCAAAGGTGCATCAAAGTGCGGGTAAGTAAAATAAAGAGATTCTGTCTCGTTGCGTCCCTTAGGCCTCATGGCATCCTCCAAGTATTCCCTGCAAGATAAGAGGCTAGGTGTGTAACGTCTGTCCCCTTTTGTGGGGGACATGGTATGACACTGGCATGATAGCCAGCACAGATCACATCAATCATTGCCTTGCGCATCTAGGGACAGACGCCTTTGCGCAAGTGTTTTGCGATTTTGTTGAAACACTTGGCGTAGACCAGATCATGGTGTTTTCCATCGGCGAAAACCAAGCATCCTGCCTGTTGTCGCGCCATTTCAGTCAAACCGCTTTGGCGGGAAAACTGGCAGCGCTGTATCTGGATGGATTGTACAAACACGACCCACTTTTGCCTGAGCTGTTGGCGACCCATTCGGGCAAGGTAACGTTGCGCCGTCTCAGTGAGATATCTGCGGAAATGGATATTGATTACCGCCAGAAGTTTTTTTGTGCGCCTGGCCTTTTAGACAAAACGACCTTGCTGTGTGTCTGTGGCGACTTGAGGCTATTTGTGAGCCTTTATCAAACAGGAGCCCCCACAGCACAGCCCGATTCAGCTTTGGCCATTTTGGCGGGACGCCTTGCTTTGCTACATTTTGAACGCCAAGCTCAATCTGACACGCCTGCCGTTTTGGATGTTCTAAGTCATCGAGAACGTACAGTTTGTTTGGGCATTTTGGCAGGCCAGAAGGCTGAGCTGATCGCCGCTGAGATCGGGGTCGCGCCATCTACTGTCGTGACCTACCGCAAACGTGCCTACAGCAAACTGGGCATAAGTTCGCGGGCCAGCTTGTTTGCGATTTGCCGCACCTAGCAGATTTCATTGAAAATCACAGCGAACGGCAGCTTCGAGTCCACAGTGTTAGATATTGCAGAGCGTCTAGACGGCGACAAAGTGCGTATTTTCGCTGCAGGTGCGCATTAACAGTCGTTTTTCTCCGTAGTCGCATTTTAGATTGAATGATTAGAGAGCAATGCGTGCGAAAGCACTAATTTTGTTGATCAGAGCCTTATGGCTCATCTGGGACAGGTCCGGGAGGCAACTTGTTTGCTATTGCGTCATGCGCTGCGGCGCTGACAGCTTTTCGTTGTTCGTCTGTCAAATTCTCGTCCCCCGCAATCTCCACCTTCACGTTGCGCTCCGCCATCCGGATGCCATTTGCATTGAACACGTCTCGCACTCCTTGGTAGGCATCGCGGCGCACGACCCATTGCTCGCCCGGGCGTGTCATGAATTTAACACCTACCACCATGTTGAATTCTTCCATGCGGCGCACGCCTTGCGATTTTAACGTCTCCAAAATGCTATCGCCATATTCGGGGTTCTCTTTTAGCTGTGCTCCAACCTGCTTAATCAACTTCTTTACAAGCTTTAGGTCAGTGTCGAAGGGTACACGGAACTCGAGTTTCATGATCACCCAGTCACGCGAATAATTCGTCATGGATTTCAATTCGCCAAAGGGCAACGTATGGACCGCGCCGCGGTGGTGGCGGATTTGCAGGGATCTGATCGAGATCCTCTCGACGGTGCCGCGGAGCTGGTCAATCTCGACGTATTCACCAACTCGGAAGGCATCATCGATCAAAAAGAAGATACCCGATACAACGTCTTTGACCAATGACTGCGCCCCAAATCCGATTGCGATCCCCAAGACGCTGGCACCCGCAAGGATCGGCGCGATGTTCACGCCCATTGAGGACAGTATCGACATCGCTACCATCATCAGCAGTGTAACCATGAGAACAACACGCAAGAGCGGCAAGAGTGTCGCCATTCGCGCCTCAGGTCCGGGGGCAGATCCGTCGGTAGGGGGGCTGTAGGCATTTAGCCTGCGATCTATGGCGGTACGTGCCCATGTCCAAAGCAAATCAGCAATCAACAGCGCGGCCGCACTATCGAGCAAGACTGAAAAGACGCGTTGTGTAACTGTGGGATTCTCGGTGCGTTCGAATATCCCGAGGTTCCAGATCAACGACAGGATAAAGCCAACCGTGATGATCAACGCAAATCGCACGACCCGTTGTGCAATAGGGCGGTAGGTCTCATAGGGATCGCTGACCTCGATCTCTTCTTCATTTTCTTCTTCTTCTACGGTGTCGTCTTCGGATGGCTCGACAACAGGCGCAGGCGGAAGTTTCGCCATATAATCTGCAATTGCATTATCAAATGTGTGACTAACCCAAGACCGCAGCAGTTTCAGGGATACGATCAGGAAGCCAAGACACAACGTGCTCCACATGATCAGGCGAAGGTCCAGTGTCCACATCCCCAGCAGCAGTACGATCAAAAGGCTCACAAAGCTGCGCCATTTGCGGGCTTGCTTGGATCCAGCGGTAGGGCTGATACGACCAGCGAGGTAGAAACCGATGTGAAGGCTAACCAGTGCAGCGAGTGTGACAATCACAGCCAGTATGATGGAAATGGCGAGGATGGTGTTTTCGCTCCCCAGAGGTCTAAAGACTTCGATAACACTTTGGAAAACATCGTTAATTGCAATGGCGAGGATCAATACGCCTGAGAAGCTAAGCGCCGTGCGTGAAATGAGACGAGCCATCCCCGTGCTGATGGGTACCAACCGAAGGCGCGGTACGTAAGGTGCCAGAAATAGCAGAAGGGTCGTGCTAACCACACGGATTGCAACGATTGCCATGAGCAGATTAAGGATCAACGCAAAGAGTATCGGTGGCCAATCAAACGCCGAAAACGCCCCAATGCTGCCAATCGCGAAGGCAAGTAACCCAGACAATGCAAGACCGGCACGTGTGATCGCTGCGGTGATGCGTTTGGTATGGGTTTTGAACTCAGTAATCTCGAGGCGTCGGCGCATTGGGTTCGAGTACTGCCGGAAAAGCCATTCCAAGCCTGCCCCGAGGAACAAGAAAATCAAAACAAACGTCAGGCTTTGGACGCGGCGGTCATCGGTGACTTGCTCTTTCCATCGCCCTTGCATCATCTCAGGGGCTTGCCCCAAACCCTCCCACGTACGGATAAGTGCGCCAATCCGATCTTTGGTTTGCAAGACCAATGCATCAAGCTGGTCGCGCATTCCCAGTGTCTCAGGGACGTCAGCATTCTCGGCTTCAACAGCTTGTTGGTTGAGCCATTCTTGAATGCGTTCATCTGCCAGAAGGCGGGTGAATTCGTGTAGATCATTGGTAGAGGGAGCTGCAACCAAGGTATCTGTCTGTGCTGATGCGGGCTGCGAAAGCATGAGGGTGAAAACGCAGAATAGGGCGATAGCGGCATTGCGCACGGCGATCACGCTGGAACCTCGGATGGTGTAGCGGTTTCCGTTGGTCTGGCGTCCTCGAATGTATAGTCGGCGGGATAAATAGCCTGTACTTCTACCTTGCCACCAGCGGGGGTGAGTTGACACGCAAGCCTTGCGCCTTCGGGGGCTCCGACCTTGTATAAAGTGCGTTGTTCAAGCTCTGAGGCGAGTGGCAGCGGGAATTCTGACCGGATCACACGGACCGCGCAGGTGCCGCATCTGCCGCGCCCCGCACAAAGGTTGGCATGCAATTGATCGTTGTGTTGGAAACCACTCAACATGCTGAGTGCCGAGGTCGAGATCATTTCTTGGCCGCCATTACGCACAAGGATCACCTCTTGTGTTTTTTGTAGGATTAGTCGGATGAACCGTGCCACCAATGTGAAGACAACCAAAATGATCGAGCCATAAATAATTGCCCTGGTTACTTGTTTGATTTGCGCGAAGGGCACGACAACGTCTTCTGGTATTGCAGGGTTACTGGCCAAGTTTGCACCAGCTTGCCCCGCAATCAGCATTTCGCGTCCTGCTTCAGCGTATCCAAGAAGTGCAAAGACAGGAACAATGACCGCCAGAAGGTAGAGCCAATTCAGCAATCGCCCCGCGTTCTCTTTTGACCGCAGCCACGTAAACAGGCCGGCACTGCCATGCACCCAAACCACTGAAAGCATCACAACCTGCATGAGGCCAAGAGCCGGCGCCTGAAGCCAAAACAAGCGGATCGTGTCAGCGTATCCGAAATCTACGCCTGCATCTGCCAACATTGAGATTCCAATTGCATGCGTTGCCAAGAGCGGCACAACAATCATACCAGTCAGCATTTGAACGATGTCTTGCGTATTTGTCCGCAAGGTTGGGCGGACATAGAGAGCCCAAAGCCCCAGAACGAAATGGCTGATCAGGGATGCCGATAATAAGAACCCAGTTATTGGACCTGACCAAAAACCTGAGAGGTAGGGGCGTGCGCGGTCCATAGTCTCAATTGTGATCAAGCCGAGACTGAGGTTGATGAGGTGGCTGGTCACAAAGGCCAATAGAAAGAGCCCTGACCAAATGCGGATGGAGCGCAGGACAATGGGAGCTGTCCTTCTGAAGGATGGATTGGTCATTGCACTGTTCCTTGTCCGCGGTACCAAGTTGAATAGGTGTGTTTTAAACCGCTATTCGTGTCAGCCAACATATTAATTACCTGTCTGTTGTCACCTTGGCGCGTTCTGATGGAGGTTTGCAATATGAAGGGCGTCGAGGATTAACTATTTGCCCCTTACAGTGACAATCAAGTGGTTGCGGATTCTAAATCGTTAAGCTCAGTCTATGTGGAACAAGGTAGGGTCACGCTGCACTGTCACCTTGCTGGTCCAAAGTGCGTAATTTAACTGATCGCTTCCATGAGTTTTCAGAACGGTCTGGGGTAAAAACAGGGTGTTACTGATGGAATTCCACATTTCCGTTCAGACTTGGCCAAAACGGTTGGGTTTGTTGCGGCAAATACACAGAATGAAACACGTCCAAAGAGGCGGGACTACTTGAACCAGTAATCCCAACCGTCTTGGTAATAATTCACCAATTTGTGGGTCTTGATCGAATTGGGCTCTACGTCTGTCCGGTCGACATCCGCCGCAAAAACCTGTGCGCTTTCCCAGACATTTTCTGTCATGAACTTTAGCTGTAGGGGAAACTTTATGCTTCGATCAATTCGTCCCTGTGGCAGAACCAAGCCGAACCCCCAATCGCCAAAACTGGGGACATAAACATGGTAGGGTATGACAATTAAGGGGGTTTGGAAATCCGACGGGTTTCGGGTCATCTCTAACGTTTCGACAACTGACCAGAACGCATCGCGCGCAAAAAGCGGCGAACCGGATTGCGTGACCAAAGCCCCATATGGGCTAAGCCGCTCCATCAGAAATGCGTAGAATTCGGATGAATACAGCTTTGATAGCGCAATCGATTTAGGGTCGGGTAGATCGATAATAATGGCGTCGTAAACTGCTGTATCCGCTTCGATGAACCGCCAAGCATCTTCAGCGATGATTTCAACACGTGGATCATTCAATGATCCCGAATTCAAAACTTTGAGCTGCGGGTGTTCGCGGAAAAGTTCGGTAATCCGTGGGTCTAGATCCACCAAAGTTATCTTTTCTACATCGGTGTGCTTCAAGACTTCCCGCGCTGCCATTCCATCGCCGCCGCCCAAAATCAAAATATTGCGTGCGCGTGGAATTATGCTCATCGCAGGATGCACAAGGGTTTCATGATAGCGATGTTCGTCCAACGTATCGAACTGAATGGAATGATCTAAAAACAGCCGCGTACGATCCCTGAACTGGGTCACATTTATTTTCTGGTAAGGCGTTGTTTCATTGAGAATAACGTCGTCTTCAAACATTGCTGCATCAACGACGGATACCATACGTTCGGTTGTCGCCAATCCCAACAATGAGGCGGCAAAGGCGGCTGCCCAAACTACCCGCAGGACAAGGTCAATCTTGTCTCTAAAAATCCAAATCGAAAGGCCAGCAACGGCAAGGTTTAGGCACCCAAATGCAAGCCCCGCAGACATCAAGCCAAGATGGGGGATGATCAGCAATGGGAATGCTAAAGAAGCAACTAAGGCCCCGACATAATCAACACTCAGCACATTTTCAAAACGGAACTCAGCAGCACCAATTTCCTTTAGGAGCCGTGCAATAAGCGGAATTTCCATGCCGGAAAGAACGCCAATTGTCCCTAAAATACCATAAAGAAGGATGCCGATATCGCCCATAAACGCGTAAACGAAATAGAGCAGGGGGGCTAACATGCCCCCGATCACGCCAATGCCGACCTGAACCCAGACAAACCCGCGCGTTGCATCGCCAACAAACCGTGAAAGCCACGCGCCAACGCCCATGCTGGATAAAAACACGCCAATAACAAAGCTGAACTGCCGAACTGAATCGCCCAGAAGATAGCTTGATAATGTTGCTGCGATCAGCTCGTAAATTAGGCTAGAGACCGCGACCAGAAACGTGGCAATCAAAAGCCAGATTGCCTTTGTATCCCCCTCAGGGAGGCGCGTCATGACAGGATGACAGCGGCGATAATTATTGAGAGTGAAACGAACACTGAAGCGATCAAAATTGCGAGCGCAATGTTTTGATCATGCTCAATCTCTTTGATGATTGGAAACGGTGCAAAAGTGCGAATAACCCACCAGCACGCCGCAAGAATGATTACACCAAGAAAGGAATACACCAAGGTTGAGACGATCTCAGCCAATGAAATTGCAGAAAAAATATCCATCTAGTCGTTGTTCCTTTTCACTTAATACGCCCACCGGAAAAACCACCGGGGCCACCTATACGCACAGACCGATCCAGATCACGGCTGTCCGCCCAAACCCCATTGTATGACAGGTAGTAAAAGCCGCCCAACAGCGCCACACAAATCAAGACAAAGGACACTCGTACAATCATGTTTTAATCATCCGTCCAGTCAGACCCCCACCACCGTCGTTTTTGGTGAATGTACACTCTGGCGTGCTGAAAGCCGCTGAACAAAAAGAATGCAAGCGCCAAAAGCCCCATCCATAATGGCGCGGCTACGCCTTGCGACACCGAGACCTTAATATTTGATACGGGTGATCCGGTGCGCGACCATGTCTCGGCCCCATCAAGAGAAAGTTCAAGCGTGTATTCACCTGCAATTTTCGGGGTGAAACGCACAATACCTTTGCCGTTTCCCTCAGACCATGCGCCCTCGCTGTCACGGCCGTGATAACGCTCAACCGTTCGTCCTGTTTCAAAGACAGGGACGCCTTCTGGGTCCGTTACATACATCCCAAGATAGGCCCAGCTGTTGTTCACATCTGCCGATACGTTGATCATGGCCAGACGGTCAATTTCGGTAATTTCAAACGGGATTTCTAGAGGGAGCGCCGCGACATTTTGAGTTGCCGATATCAGTGTTTTCCCACCAGATTCCTCGCCTAAAACGAACATCAAGATGACCGCCACACAGCAAAACCCAGTACTGATCCATTTCAGGAAATTTTCATGTCGCCCCGCATGATACGGCAATAATGCATGCATTCCGATCGGGCCTGAAAGATCGTCTATACCGAATGATCTGCACGTTTCGGCAAACGGCAAATAGACCGTTTTTGCAACTTCTTCTTCGCCGCCATATTGTTCAAAGCCAAGCATGGCGGAACCAGACATCGCAGTGATGGTTGTGCTGCGGCGTCCCATTTCGGGCTGCCAGTTAAACTCCCCTTCCACAAAGGTGATTTCAGAGGTGCTTGTGTCAAAATATGTGTACTGGGCACCTTCACTTATGACCGTTGGCGGAGTTTCCGCTGTCTCGACGCTTTGCTCACTCATCCAGGCGGGCCGTGTTGAGTGGCGCAAACGGCGCGTAAACGTAAAATGACCTTCCTCAACAGACAGATAGGCATATCCGTGTGTCGGCGAAAACAGCTGATGGTCCGTCCAATGCCTAACCCGACCAGCGTACCGTTCTTCCATCCCTAATGTACCTATAACGGTAAAAGAGACACCTTCGATGTTGCCCTGCATCCCAATCTTAAATGGGCTGTCGGGGCGTACAAGATCACCAAACTCTTTCAGAACTTTATAATTATGCTGCGCATCCAGTTCAGCGCCGCAATAGCCGCACACATGGACCTGCACACGCCCACCGCCCAGAACATCAAGACCTGCGCCACAGGAGGTACAATTGATTGAATTGATGGATGAGGCAGCGGTCATTTTTGGACATCCACCGTGAGTTCAAAAGGATCAAGCCATGCACCAAAATACCAATCAGGAGCACCTTCAGAGAACTCGCCAGAAAGCAAAAGACCATGCTTGCCAGCACAATTAACATATTGGTGAACTGATCCCACAATCAGGATTTCAGGGAATACACCCCGCACCGCGATACAGGTTGCTGTGCCAGTCTCAGTAACTCGGTAGCTGCGATAATTTGCGATGACGTGCTCACCCAACTTGGGTGGTTTAACATTCTCGGGATGATCCGCCTTACGAAGCGCCCGTTGCAAAACAACATCGCCCTCATCAACCGAAATCCAAGTGTCACCTTCTGATCCTTGCACCCAAAATTCATCCCACCATCCACGACCGTAATCAAACCGTGCATGACCCAGGATTCGATATTCAACGCCCTTAGCGCGAATGGACTGTCCTAACTTGAAAAGCGCTGGGGCATCATGCATTTCACCGCTGGATCCAGCGTTTTGAACATGCGGGCCGTCAATGATCAAAGTCGTCTTGCACGACGGACATGTGGCCATCTTTGCCGCAAGGAAACTCACGGGCAGGCTGTCACCACAATTAGGGCAGTTGTTTGTTTCCATTGAAGTACTTTGTATGATGCGCCTGATGGTGTCCAAAAAGCCCGAGGGTTAATTGTTTTGACCATCATCATGCATAAGGTGCGAATTTATCATAGAAGGCAACGCCCTGAGGATGGGGCGAACGACCCTTGGCGGAAATTCTTTCTAGAAGCTGTAAAAGGCGATATTTGACCCATTCAAGTGGTATGCAGCAGGCCGAAAGCCGCGCATTCACAGGATGCGAGGCTTAGTATTAGGTATTCCAACTCGCATTAGGCACGCCGTCTGTCCTAGCTCTTGAAATGGCGAGACCAGATTTCCGTTCTTTTTGCGTCGCGTACCTCATATTCGAGTATGGCTTGAGAAAGATCGCCGACCTCATTCGTTTCTTTGTCAGCACCTATCTCCGTTAGCCGCATCGTATACCACGCCGTGATCCCGCCTTCTGGCGCATCCGAAAACCTCGGAAATACTGGCTCTGGCATCTCGCTTGCCATCCAGAGATTAGGCAGGCTCGGTTCAAGAGCTAGCGCACGGGCGAGGCCAATAACATCGACGACACCACTCGCCACGGCGTCTTCCGCTTGGGCTCGTGTTTTGAAACCGCCTGTCAGCATCAAGGGCTTGGAGGTTTTGGTTCTTGCGCGCTTAGCAAATTCGATAAAATATG
Source organism: Sulfitobacter sp. (assembly GCF_036960155.1). Classification (GTDB taxonomy): domain Bacteria; phylum Pseudomonadota; class Alphaproteobacteria; order Rhodobacterales; family Rhodobacteraceae; genus Sulfitobacter. The sequence continues at coordinate 15,542 of NZ_JBALWB010000020.1, forward strand.
GCCCGCGTCCAGCACCATCTGATGCAGCTTTCGCACCCGGAAAATATGTTCCACCGCTGATGTCGATTAGGTCTACGGATGAGGCGTCCAAAGCCGCGACAACCTCAAGGGCGTCATCCTCAGCTAGTCCGCCAATCAGCTGATCTGAGGAGTTGAGCTTCACTGCAATAGGAAAGTCAGGGCCAACGGCCTCTCGCGTTGCCTCAATGGACTGTAGCAAAAGTTTCATACGGTTGGCGATTGTTCCGCCATAATCATCACTGCGCTTGTTGAAGAGCGGCGACAGAAATTGACTTAGGAGAAATCCATGTGCCGCATGGATCTGCACACCGCCAAACCCTGCTTTCTTGGCCAGCTTTGCTGTTTTGGCAAAATCTGTGGGGGTTTGGTGGATTTCATCTAGGGACATCGCTTCACACCGTAGGTCTCGCAAATCAAGCGCGCTTGGCCCCTTTGGGTCGCTGATTGGCGCGTATGCAAGTGCGCCCGCATGTCCAAGTTGGAGCCATAATTGCGCCCCGTTTTTACGGCCGAGTTCTGCAAGCGCCTGAAATTTCGACAAATCGGAGTTCCCGTTCAGCACAAGATTTCCTGGTTTTTCGGCGTAACGGGGTGAGGGTTGCACCTCGCCAATAATTGACAAAGCAACCCCACCGTCGGCCCACCGCTGGTAGAGATGATTTTGTTGAGCCGTCGGGTGGCCTGTGCCGTCGCCTAGTGAGTCGGACATTGCAGATTTGGCGATACGGTTTTTCAGAATCACGCCGCAGGGCAACTCCAGTGTTTCAAATAGAACCTCATGTTGTTGCATCCGAACCGTCCCATCCAAATTTTGCTGCTCCCAATACATCTATGAAAACCAATGCCACGGCAACTCTTGGCCAGTTTCAGCCTTAAACAGGCACGATGTATCTACGGCACTGAGACACTGCTTGCCACTTAGCTTCACCTTTTTTGGGTGCGATCAGCGATCATAAGGTTGTGCATATGGCAAGGTCACGGTAGCGCCTTGGAGATGGCGTAAGACTTCAGGTGAATAACAGCGCGTTGATGCTGATTCTGACAGCGCCAGACGCCACGCTGGTGTTCATAAGATGCAAACCCTACCAAAGAGGGGGAATAACGATGGTGTTACATGGAAAACTGCTAACCAATATCTGTTCATCAATTCTCTGAGACGAAAGTACGCTGAAAATCCCTAAATCATCAAAGGATGCATCCATGACAAACCCAGACAAAAATGCGCCAAAGGTTCACTATATTTGTCAGACATATGTGCAGAAGAAAGCTGGGCCAGGTGTGCAAGCTGGTTTGGAAATCGGTAAGCAATTCCAATATACCAGCGCCTCGGAAGCACAAAACCGTGCTGAACGCGAAGCTGCATCTGACGAATGCGCTGGCGCTGACGCTTACATGATTACCGAGGACCCCAGTTCTGGTGAGGTCAGCGCTCCAGAATTCCTTGTCAGGCTTGGAGACGTCCCTGAATTTGATGAATTTTGAACTGAATTCAATTTATCGAAATGCAGGGCCATGCGCCCAGACAGTCATTGAGTGACGTGTGCCACTTTTGACGGGGGTCACTTGATGAAGTGCAAAGCTGGGGAATACAGTGACAGACCCCTGCATTCGGCTGGCGACCATGACATGCGACCCCGGCATGACTTCCAAATTGCCACCTTCATATGCGCCAGCTTCGCTCAACTGTAGGACCAGTGTGAGTTTGCGTTTTGCGGCCAATGGGCCATCCCCAATATCAGAGTGCCACGCGAAATGGCCTGCTGAAGAGGCCTTGTAACTTGCAACCTGCGGGCTTTCTGCAAACTCGCGTAGATCGAAATCGAACTGGTTGAGATTGGATCTTCGAACGAGCTCGATCAGCCGCTCCATCACCCAACCCATGCCCGCAAGGTCATCCATCCAAACCAGTTCGGAGTTACGAAGGTTGTGGTCGCGGTTCTGACCCACAAGAAATGCATCTCGGCTTGGCACAGCAGTGATTGCCGCGGTAATACGTCCACATTCCCCAGCGGTAAATGCACCGGGTATTGCATCAATTGCGATCATGTGGACTGCGCCAAAACTCTACGCACAAAGAGGTTCTAGATGTGCTTGAGATTGTGCCAAAACCATCTTCTTGATTTTCGTCGATGACGTTCTAGGGTTGTAACGCACCTGAGCAATCTCTTTGCCCATTTCCCTTAAATAAGCATCCACATCAAGATTGTGAGGTTTTGTCCCCCAATCTTCACCGATGACAAAAATATCCGCGTTCACTGCTTTGCAGCCTGAAACATATTCCAGCGCGTGATAGGGGCGGACAATGTCGACACAGCTAAGGGCTTGCAACATTTCCACACGCTGCTCCAATGGAACAACAGGGACGTTTGGTTTGTAAAGGTTAACAACCTCATCGGACGCAACACCAACAGCGAGAATATCCCCTAGGGACTTGCAATGGTTCAACAATGCAAGATGCCCGACATGAAGGAGGTCGAAAGTGCCAACTGTATAGACGATCATTTTTCACTTAGTCCTTTTACATGCACATGAACGGTGCTAGCTGATCGTGGAATGAAACCACGACCGCACAATATTTATTCATTAGTTTCAATTATTTAAATAGATTTACCTCCAAACTTTTAAAAGTCTGGAGTTGGTTTGTGTTCTGAAATCACAGGTTTCAAAATCACGCAGAATGGGGAGTAAAGTTCGCCAGTCTGACATCGACTAAGCGTCTGTTTAACTAACTCAAAGGACTGTCCATGACAACCGAAAACGCCGCGACGCCAACAAGGTCCATTCTGTCATATATTAAGGACCTCCCCAATATCTGTTCGCTTGCAGGGTTGGGATGCACAGTATTGGCGATCTATTTTCTGATCATTGGTATCTATCCCGCGGCGATGATCGGGATGGTCTGGGCGGTTGGGTTCGACTGGGCTGATGGGCTCATTGCCAGAAGAATGAAGGGCCGAACTGGTGATGACAGTAAATTTGGTGGTCAGCTTGATCTGCTTATCGACATTGTAAGCTACGGTGTTACGCCCGCAATTTTGATCCTGAGCTACGCTGACTTTAACCCAGCCTTCCTGCCAATAGCATTCATAATGCTGGTGTTTGGCGCGATCCGCCTAAGTTATTTCAGCACGTTTGGTCTGTCAGGGGGTGCGAAATACACGGGGCTTGCCATCGATAATAATAGTCTCATTCTCGTTTTTGTATTTATGTTTGCGGATTACTTTGATCGTCCCATGTTTGCTATCGTTTTGGCTGCATGTGGTCTTGGTCTGGCAATCTTAAACGTCTCTCAGATTAAGACGCCAAAGCTGTCTGGTAATCCGATCAATGTTGTCATTCTTGCACTCTATACGCTTGCCGTTACGGCCATTTATGGATGGGCACTATTGTAAGCGTAACGTGAAATGAATGACCAGATTTTGGCCTAATTATGAATGTCAGGTCTACTGACTTGCAGAGAAAACAATGAAATCCCCCCGTTCCGGAAGGTTAGCTTTCGTGGGGGGGGCTGCGCCAACTGACTAAATACCCCGAATAAATGAAACAAAAAAACCGTAGGGACTGCACAAGTCGAACTCGCTTGAAGTGTTTGAGATCAAAGAGGTCGCTCAAGCTTTCTGTCAAGCGCACCCAGTAGCGTGGGTTGAAGGGTTGTTTTGTCCCGCGTCTCGGTTGTTGATCAGCAACAGCCGCACTGATGCACATCCGGTTTGTCCGCACAGCGGGCATTTAACCGTCCAAGTCGTCTTACATGAGCCGTGCAGTTGTATTGAATGGTGGCAACGGACCCAGTCTGCCGAAGTTCAGTCTTGCAGCGAGCTGCTGCTTTTCGATATCATCCGTTATTATGGAAAACACCGACGCAATATTATCTTTACTGCCAACCCGCCTGAAGGACGCACGCCGTGCCAAGGGGTTATCGCTTGATGCTGTGGCTAAACTATCTGGTGTGTCGCGCAGTATGGTCAGTCAGATCGAACGCGGGGAATCGTCGCCCACGATTTCGACGCTGTGGAATCTGACCAAGGCGCTTCAGGTGGATTTTGCGGGGCTACTTGAGGATGATCAGGAAAGCCGTGTTGAAGTTTTGCGCAGTGGTGATGTCCCAGCGATAGATAATCACGGCACAGGGTGTTCGATCCGCATCCTGTCACCGCCCGAGCAAGCCGGACGGCATGAAGTCTATGATCTTCGGTTTAACCAAGATGGTGTGTTGGATAGCCTGCCACATGCGCAAGGCGCCCGTGAGCACCTGACCGTGATTGAAGGACGTCTAACTGTCACAAGCGGTGATGCTATTGAACAATTATTTGAGGGCGACACGGCACGTTATGCGGCGGATGTTCCACATAAGATCCATTCTGATGGCTCAGCTCGCGCCTTTTTAGTGGTGCATGGGGCTTAGGGTCATCCGACTTCACGGATTTTTGTCCGTCTTGACGTAATTCCTGTATTGCGGAAAAATATCCGTTATGCGATCCTCTTGGAAACGGAGGACGCTATGACAACTGCATTTTTGAATCACATGACCGAAACGCTGGCACAGATAGATGCTGAGCAGATGACAAAGCACGAGCGCTTGATCTCGTCCCCACAAGCTGGGCGGATCACGGCAAATGGTAAGTCTGTGATCAACCTGTGTGCCAATAATTATCTTGGGTTGGCTGATCACCCTGATCTAATTGAAGCCGCGAAAGGTGCAATGGATACCAAAGGCTTTGGCATGGCGTCGGTCCGGTTTATTTGCGGTACCCAAGACCTGCATCGCGAGTTGGAAACACGGTTGGCAGGTTTCTTGGGTAAGGACGATTCCATCCTATTCGCAGCCTGTTTTGACGCCAACGGCGGGTTGTTTGAGCCCCTGCTGGGGCCAGCGGACGCGATCATTTCTGACGCGTTGAACCACGCGTCGATCATCGACGGCATCCGCTTGTGTAAGGCGAAACGCTATCGCTATGCCAATTCCGACATGGCGGATCTTGAGGCGCAATTGCTGGCCGCAAAGGCGGATGGTGCTCGGTTCATTATGATTGCCACTGACGGCGTGTTCAGCATGGATGGGTACCTTGCCAACCTTCCGGAGATCACCAAGCTGGCAGAAGCCTACGGTGCGCTTGTAATGGTGGATGATTGTCACTCGACGGGCTTCATGGGGCCAAAGGGCGAAGGTACACCTGCGCATTTTGGCGTCGATGTGGACATCATGACAGGTACGCTTGGCAAGGCGCTGGGCGGGGCAATCGGCGGATACATTGCTGGCCCTCAGCCCGTGATTGATCTGCTGCGCCAGCGCGCGCGGCCCTATCTGTTCTCAAATTCATTGCCACCCTCCATTGTTGCGGCAGGAATTGAAGCTATTCGACTGGTCGAAGAGGGCGGTACCCTGCGTGCAAAACTATTTGAAAATGCAGCCCACTGGCGGGCAGGGCTAACGCGTTTGGGGTTCGATTTGCTGCCTGGCGAGCACCCTATCATTCCCGTCATGTTGGGCGAAGCGCATTTGGCACAAGACATGGCAGCGCGCCTGTTTGATGAAAGCGTCTATGTCAGCGGTTTCTTCTTTCCTGTTGTACCCCGTGGCCAAGCCCGCATTCGCACGCAGATGAACGCATCGCTAACAAAGGATGATTTGGATCGCGCATTGGCTGCATTCGAGATCGCAGGAAAAGCCGTTGGAGTGTTAAAATGAGCAATGAGATGAAAGCGCTGGTCAAGGCACACGCCCGCGAAGGTCTGTGGTTGCAAACCGCTCCTGTGCCTGACGTTGGACCAGATGATGTGCTGATCCGTATCCACAAGACTGGCATTTGTGGCACAGATATTCACATCTGGAACTGGGACGAATGGGCCCAGAAGACTGTCCCCGTGCCTTTGATCACAGGTCACGAATTTGCAGGTGAAATCGTTGAGCTTGGGCGTAACGTAGACGGGCTGAAATTGGGCCAAAGATGCAGCGGTGAAGGTCATCTTATAGGTAAACAGTCTCGCCAAAGCCGGGCGGGGAAATTCCACCTGGACCCTGAAACACGCGGCATCGGAGTGAACGAAGATGGCGCGTTTGCCGAGTATCTGCGCTTGCCAGCGTTTAACGTGGTGCCTTTGCCGGACGATATTAGCGATGACATTGGCGCGATCCTCGATCCTTTGGGCAACGCCGTTCACACGGCCCTGTCGTTTGATCTGGTGGGTGAGGATGTGTTGATCACAGGTGCTGGTCCGATCGGCATTATGGCTGCTGCTGTTGCGCGACACGCGGGAGCGCGCAATGTGGTGATTACGGATATCAACCAAGATCGTCTCGATCTAGCGGCTAAAGTCGCGGACGTGACGCCCGTGAACGTAACCAAAACTGATCTGGCCGACGTTCAGGTCCAGTTGAAGATAAGGCAAGGTTTTGATGTTGGCTTGGAAATGTCGGGCAATCAAATCGCACTCGATCAAATGGTCGAGGCAATGGTGATGGGCGGGCGTATCGCGCTGCTTGGTATCCCACCAGGCAAAAGCCCTGTTGATTGGAGCCGGATTGTCTTTAAGGCCATCACTTTGAAAGGTATCTATGGACGCGAGATATTTGAGACGTGGTACAAGATGATCGCCATGCTACAGAACGGATTGGACGTATCGGGTGTTATTACACACCGCTTTGCGGTCAAGAATTTCTCGGACGGTTTCGCGGTAATGAAATCAGGGCAATCAGGAAAAGTCGTGCTGGATTGGCAGCACGCTTAAACTTGTTTCTGCTACTATGCTAGTTTGGTTGCATGAGGCGACGCACCCAATAAGAAACATTGAAGCTGATTTGAAAAACGACAGCTAGGCCTGCACTGCGAGACTCTATGGATAATGCAGTGAATTTCTGCGTTTCCGTCCCTTGTTCCAAGATGGGTGACGCGTTCGAGCAATAGATATGTTTGGCGCCTATATGACTTATCCTCCGATCTGTCATACCCTCTCAAAGTGATACCCGGACGTTGTCGAGGCGGGATATCACGAGCGGTGCAGAAACCGCTGATCGCAGTTTTCGTTCACGGGTATGGGAACACGATCCAATACTCCGCTAGTTTGGGCACAGCATGTAGACCGTCGGCATGCGTTGTCGAACAATCAAATCAGGTGTTTGGTGCAACGCAAGAATAGCTTACTGGTCCTGCGTCTTGATCCCGATGAACCGTTCTCTCGGTGAATGCTGGCATTCACCTGCCAGCAACGATTTTGGTCGCGTCACAACCTGACGCATGGCCTCCTCATCGGCTGCAGTAGTTTAACCACGCTTGACGTACGGCTTCACATCAATAGGCGGGACTAGCTAAACGTCTTGACCAAGTTTGATCAGCTCACCTGCCCAATGGTGGGCGCGTGCCTAAGGCTTCAATTCCAACAAGACAAGGCTACCGAAGAGGGCGGGAGCCCCAACCCTTCCGTATAGTGAATATCCGCGCATTTGAAAAAGAGATGCATCAGGCTGCTGAGTATTCGCCCATGCAGCAGATGTCAGCCTTGAGCCCAAAGTTCCAAAAACCTGCGATGCGGTGAATAGTTACTTCGGGGGAACGTTCCAAATTGTTCACCCGACATGTGGGGATGTCATTCCAACTTTTCGTCAAATATCTTTCGTGCTGTACGAAAACATTCCAATCCCTGAGGTACGCCGCAGTAAATGGCGATCACATGAATGATGGCTCTGATCTCTTCTTTTGAAACACCATTGTTGATCGCTCCGCGACAGTGCAACTCCCACTCAGTCATCTTTCCCAAAGCACCGATCATCGACAGGTTCATCATAGACCTTGTTTTGGCATCAATTACATCATCACCCCACCCGAAACCCCAACACCACGCGGTCATAGCTTCTTGAAATGGCCGAGTGAATTCGTCGGCAGAGGCAAGTACACCTTCAACATACTTAGGTCCCAGCGTGGCCTTGCGTTGCCCTAACCCCTTTAAGAATAGGTCTTCATCAAAGGTATCCATGGGTTTTCCTTTCAATAGATTTGTTGGGTTTAGGAAGGCGGTAAGCCTTCGACAATCGCAATATTTGCAGTGCAAGCCTCAGTGCGGTGCCGCCGTGCGTCTTGATATTCGGGTGAATTGTAGCATGCGATAGCCTGTGCTTTGCTGTCGAATTCGATCACGATGTGGCGTTGCCATGCCTCCCCCTCAAGGGACTCGGCCTCTCCACCACGCGCTAGAAATCGCGCGCCGTATTTCTTAAATGCCGCAGGTGCCAGCTGTTGATAGCCAATGTATGTATTCGGGTCGGTCACCGTCACGAATGCGATCCAATATCCTTTAGGCATCTGTTGCGTCTTTCTTTTCTTCATCGCTCAAGACGCGTTGGGCAACTTGCGATGCATCGGCAATATGCGCGTTAACGGCGTTGCGCGCCGCATCAGGATTCTTGCTTAGGATTGCATCATGGATAGCTGTCATATGATCGATGCCAGCTCGTTCACGATCCTTGGCAGACAAGGTTAAGGCCCGCAGCCTGCTGATCCGACCATTGAGCCGTTGCACGATGTCCCAAGCGATGGTGTGACCCGCTTGCAGAAAAATGGCTTCGTAAAATTGAGTGCTTGCCTGCAATAGATCGGTCCAGGCGGTGTCATCCATTGTAGCCTTAAGCGTGCGCAATGCAGTGCTTAGTTGATCTGCAAACTCTGCATCATCCTTATCAGCACATGCCACCGCTGCTGCGCCTTCAAGCTGCCTGCGGATGTCATAAATTTGCTTGGCTTGGTTCCAGTTGAACGTTGCAACAATGGGTCCACGGTTGGGAATGATCTCAACCAAACCTTCGGCCTCAAGGAATCGGATTGTCTCACGGACCACAGTGCGACTTACACCCAACTGATCGCAAAGAGGGCGTTCCACAAGTCTCTCTCCGGGCACGAAATGCCCTTCGATGATCGCGTTTCGCATCCGGTCTTGCACGATATCGCGCAGTGTTTGCGGAGCCTTGTCAATTTTTTTCAGGACGGATTTTGCTGATACCATGTGGTTTTTCTTATCAGGGAGCGACCTTGGCAACAAGGGCTATTGACTGATGGTATAATGGTATACCATAGTTCGGTACGACTCATCTACAAAGGAAAACCCAGTGCCTGCCGAAATCAGAAAAACCCTACTTTATGTTGAAAACACACTGATCGAAGGCGGTAAGGCCGCGCAAACCCCTCTCAAGATGATTGCAGCCATTGCTGTGATCCGAAATCCTTGGGCGGGCCAAGGGTTTGTTGATGATTTGGGTCCGGCCATTCGGGATTGTGCGCCTGATTTGGGCGCTTTGCTAACCGAGATGGTGCTAGAGGCAGCAGGGGGCGGCGAAAAGGTTGAAGGATACGGCAAAGCGGCGATCGTGGGCCTCAATGGGGAAGTAGAGCACGCCTCTGCGCTCATCCATACGCTTCATTTTGGCAATCACTATCGCAATGCTGTCGGCGCAAAATCTTACCTGTCTTTTTGCAACACGCGTGGTCCGGCAAATGCGCCGTTGATGATCCCTTTGATGGATAAGAATGATGGCGGCAGGCGGTCGCACTATCTGACGATCCAAACTGCGGTGGCGGATGCGCCAGCAGCAGACGAGATTGTGATTGCATTGGGCGCATCTATCGGTGGCCGCCCCCATCATAGGATTGGCGACCGCTACCAAGACCTCAAGGAGCTAGGCCATGACGCTGACAACCCTGCGGCTGTCTAGCTCGACCCAAACGGTTGGCTACTGCGATCATGGTCAAGGCGAGCCGTTGGTGTTGATCCACGGTGTCGGGATGCAATCTGCGGCATGGGGTCCTCAGATTGCTGCGTTGGAAGGGGCATATCGCATCATAGCTCTTGATATGCCGGGCCACGGGGCCAGTGATCCTTTGCCTAAGGGCAGTGAACTGCCCGAATTTGTTACGTGGTGCCATGACGTTGTTCAGACGCTAGAGCTTGGCCCTGTGAACATAGCGGGACACTCCATGGGCGCGCTTATCGCCCTTGGATTTTCCGTAGGTTTTCCGGAGCTGACACGGCGCGTTGCGCTGCTAAACGGGGTGTATCGCCGGGATGATGTGTCTGCGCGCGCCGTGCAAGCGCGGGCGGTTGAGATCGGAGCAGGCAAGATAGATCTGGAGACGCCCTTGGCGCGCTGGTTTGGAAATACACCTGAAGAAATCACGGCACGCGCGCAAGTTGCTGCGTGGTTGAGCGAGATTGATCCATCAGGATATGCGACCGCCTACAGCGCGTTTGCACATGGTGACGCGACCTATGCGGATCAACTACCCCAGATTACATGCCCGTTTTTGGCGCTGACGGGGGATGGCGACCCTAACTCCACTCCCGCCATGTCAGCCGCCATGGCAGCGTTGGCCCAACAAGGGCAGGCAATCACCGTCAAAGGGCATCGCCACATGGTCAACCTCACTGCGGCATCTGAGGTGAACGCGCATCTTCTTACCTGGCTTAAACAACAGACATCACAGGAAGCATTGCTATGACACCGCTCGATCCACGCGCGTTGCGCACTGCATTTGGCACCTTTATGACTGGCGTGACCGTTGTGACGACCCATGGTGAAGACGGCGCACCTCTTGGATTTACGGCCAACTCATTTTCCTCTGTGTCTCTGGACCCGCCGATGGTTTTGGTCTGTCTCGCCAATTCTTCGCAAAACTATGATGCTTTGGTGAATTCTAGCGGGTTTGCCGTGAACATATTGGCCGAGACACAAATCGGGATTTCCAACAATTTTGCGCGCCCAGTTGTGAACCGCTTTGCCACTGTGGAATGGCACAAGGGGCCCTTTGGATCGCCGATCTTGGATGGGACATCCGCTTGGTTCGATTGTCAGATGCACAAGGTCGTTGAGGCTGGTGATCATGTGATCCTCATTGGGCAGGTTGAGGCTTTCGACAGTAACAGCGCGCCAGGTCTTGGCTATGCACGAGGAGCATACGTGACGCCGTCGACCACATCAGATGGTCTGGTTCAAAAAACCAATCTAGTCGTATCGGCATTGATAGAAAAAGACGGCCATGTCTTGTTGGTAGATGACGGCAAAGGCGGTTTGGCTTTGCCAGAACAGGTGGTTCATGGAGAAGGTGCCTCTGCTGCGGTTAAAACGCTTCTCGCGGCGACTGGCCTGAATGCAGAAGCGGGCTTTGTTTATTCGGTATTTGAAGACGTGGGCCGCAAACGCCAGCACATTTCCTTCCTGTGCCAAACAGCGGGAGGGGAGCCGAAGAATGGCGTCTTTGTGCCGCTAACCGGGGCTGCGCTGGATGATGTCACTGACCCGGCAATTCTAACGATGCTGGAACGGTTCGCGGCTGAATCCGCGATAGGAAGCTATGGCATTTACTACGGCGACCAAAAAAGCGGCGAAATTCGCCCTATTACTTAATTCGCCAATCACTTAACGGAGTTGATCACATGCGCTTTTCGCTGTTTGTCCATATGGAACGCACCTCACCTGATCAGGATCAAAGGCAGCTTTATAACGACTTCATTGCGTTGTCTAAAATTGCGGATGAAGGCGGCATGTACGCGGTCTGGACCGGGGAGCATCACGGTATGGACTTTACCATCGCCCCGAACCCGTTTCTCAATCTGATTGATCTGGCGCGTCACACCAAAAACGTGCGTCTTGGAACAGGCACGATTATCGCACCTTTCTGGCACCCGATCCGCCTCGCTGGTGAGGCCGCAATGACCGACTTGATCGTTGAGGGACGCCTTGATCTGGGGATTGCCCGGGGTGCCTATAGTTACGAATACGAACGTATGGTGCCGGGCATGGATGCATGGGACGCGGGGCAAAGACTGCGGGAATTGGTGCCAGCCGTTCAAGGGCTGTGGAAAGGCGATTATGCGCAGGAAGGTACTTATCATTCCTTTCCGGCAACAACCTCTTCACCGAAGCCTGTTCAAAAAGAAGGCCCACCCATCTGGATTGCTGCGCGTGATCCCAATAGCCACGAATTTGCGGTGTCTAACGGGTGCCATGTGCAGGTGACACCGCTTTGGCAAGGGGACACAGAGATCACGAGCCTGATGGACACATTCAATGCAGCTTGTGCCAAATTCCCAGATGAACCGCGCCCAGAGATCATGTTGCTGAACCATACCTATATTGCTTCTGACGCAGGCGATGCGGAGTTGGCAGCAGAGGAAATCAACCGTTTTTATTGCTACTTTGGCGCATGGTTCAAAAACGAACGCCCCGTTTCCCAAGGTTTGATCGAGCGGCTTACAGATGAAGAGATTTCAAATCATCCCTTCTATTCCGCTGAGGCCATGATGCGTGACAATGTCATCGCGACGGCAGATGATGCAATTACTCGGCTTAAAACCTACGAGGACATGGGCTACGACGAATACGCATTCTGGATCGACAGCGGCATGAGCTTTGAGCGCAAGAAGGCCTCGCTGGAACGGTTCATCAAAGACGTTATGCCAGCGTTTTCCTAAAGGATAGATTATGCAGCACTTTCAGCACTATATCGATGGCGTGTTCTCAGATGGATCCGCACAGTTCGAAAGCCGTGATCCCGCGACAGGGCAGGTTTGGGCGATGATGCCCGAGGCGCGCACCAATGATGTGAACGCTGCTGTGGAAGCAGCCCACGCGGCCTTCTTTGCACCAGAGTGGTCGTTAATGACTGCTACAGCGCGCGGAAAGTTATTGTACCGCTTGGCTGATTTGATTGCCGAGAACGCGCAGACATTGGCCGCTTTGGAAACACGCGATACTGGCAAGATCATCCGCGAAACCTCAGCTCAGATTGCCTATGTGGCCGAATATTACAGATATTACGCTGGTTTGGTTGATAAGATCGAAGGCGCGCATTTGCCCATCGACAAGCCCGATATGGAGGTATGGCTGCGCCGCGAACCTCTGGGCGTTGTGGCCGCGATTGTGCCTTGGAATTCGCAGCTTTTCTTGGCCGCAGTTAAGATCGGGCCAGCGCTTGCGGCAGGGTGCACTGTCGTGCTGAAAGCATCCGAAGACGGACCCGCACCCATGCTAGAATTTGCCCGTGTCTTTGATCAAGCAGGCTTCCCACCGGGAGTGTTGAACGTGATCACAGGTTTTGGTGCTGAGTGCGGTGCCGTTTTGACCCGCCATCCCAAAGTAAACCATGTGGCCTTTACGGGTGGGCCTGAAACGGCACGTCATATTGTACGTAATTCGGCTGAAAACCTGGCCTCCACCTCACTGGAGCTTGGTGGTAAATCTCCATTTATCGTCTTCGAGGATGTCGACATCGAGAGTGCGGTGAATGCGCAGGTTTCAGCGATCTTTGCAGCCACCGGACAAAGCTGTGTTGCCGGATCACGGTTGATCATATCAAACAAGATCAAGGATGTATTTCTTGCCCGCCTAAAGGAAAAAGCAGAGGCCGTTGTTATCGGTGCACCGGATGACATGGCAACCGAGATTGGGCCCCTTTGTACGGTTGGGCAACTCGATACGGCACTTGACCTTGTGGCGCGATCAAAAGGGGCAGGGGCAATCGTGATCACCGGAGGGCAACAACTGGACCGTGATGGAACCTATTTCCCGCCTACAATCATTGACTGTTCGCACGCGCCTGACGCACCTTGTCTTACACACGAATTCTTCGGTCCGGTCCTCTCAGTCCTCGGGTTTGACACCGAAGAAGAGGCGCTGAACCTCGCCAATGACACCGCCTTTGGTTTGGCATCTGGCGTCTTTACCAAAGACCTCACACGCGCCCACCGCATGATCCGTGGCATTCGCGCAGGCATTGTTTGGGTGAACACATACCGTGTCGTCAGCCCGATTGCGCCATTCGGCGGCCACGGCCTTAGCGGTCACGGGCGTGAAGGGGGGATGCAAGCAGCATTGGACTACACAAAGACAAAGGCAGTCTGGCTTCGCACCAGCGACGAACCGATCCCCGACCCATTTGTGATGCGTTAGGCCTCGGCGCATTTTCTAGAGAGGCGTCCAGATGCGGAGCACATTTTCAATGCACCGAAGGTTGGCTTTGGACAGGGGGCTCAATCGATTGAAGGGACACATGAATTGAAACGCTTAGGGGGAGCTTCATCTCCCAATGTCTTTCGATGTTGTTCGTTGTGCTGTCTTGCGACGGCAAACAGACAAAACTATCTGCGTTAATATTACTAGGATTGGGAGCGCCGCTAACGGCGACGCTCCGGTCTTTGATTTAGGATGCAGATTTGATCAATTCAACAACTTCTTCCGTTGTCCAAACGGCATTTGCCATAAACCGGAAATTGGTCAAAGCGGCAAGATAGCCATCTCCTTCAGGCAAAATCGCAGCCGCTGTTGCATCTTTGATCACAGCCACCTCAAAACCTTGCTCAAGTAACTCACGCATGTGAGATTCAGTGCAAAGATTGGCTGACATGCCGGACAGGATCACCTGATCCACGCCACGTTTGCGCAACTGCAAAGACAAATCATTGGTGTCATTCCCGTAAACTTTATGGGGGGACGTCACGATGGTTTTGCCATCATTGATGTACTTTTTGTACTCTGGCATCCAGTCTGCACCAGAATTTTCAAAACCCTCAAGATCAAGCGCGCCAGGGCGGTCGAACATACCGATTTTGTGCATCAGCTTTTCCAACGCACCCTCAAATTTCCAACCGTGGTCAGTAGGATAGTAATAGTGCGGTGAGACCGCAACTGTGATGTCTGCGGCCTTGGCAGCTATGAATAGCGCCTCGATATTGGCGACGGTGTTGTGTTCTGTCACGGATGGCCCAACGACGCCCCATGTCACGCCATCTGGGCTTAAGAAATCAACTTGTGGATCCGTTACGACCAATGCAGCCCGAGACAAATCAAGCACCATGTTGGAAGGTGGCAGCGCAGGTTCTGCAGGGTCTGCATAGGGATTTGCGGTTTGAGCTGAAGCTGGGCCAGCAGCCAAAACGGTCGCTGCAGCGGTTGCCGTGATAGCCATGCCACCCCGCAGCGCTTCGCGTCGGGACAGGTGGTTGTGGTCCGGATCATTACAGTTACACATTGTCTTATCTCCTAGATAGGGTTGGGTCATGCAGATATATTGCCACTACCCATGTGCCTTTTCGTCCTGTTAATGTCCTATTTCACTACTTGACGTATCCGTTCATCCGAAAGCAGTGCATATTCGCCCAATGTCTTATGAACACATCTTCAATGAACTTGAAATAACGACTGATCCATTCGCCCTGTGCGAATTGCGCGGTGAATGCAATCTGGGCCTCGGACGTGAACCGACGGCCACCTTGCATTACTTTTTATCGGGAAAAGGTGAAATAACGTTGCGGGGCCGAAGTCCGGTTCAGGTCGCACGCGGATCAATTGTTCTCATTCCAGCAATGCAAAGCCATGTTCTGCGAAGTTTTGGTGACAACTCTGATCCACTCCCAACCTGCCGGCCGGCAGAGCTTGACCTCGCTCGGATGATCAAATCCTCCGACAAAGCGCCCGACGGTCAACTGACGGCCCTTTGTACCCATGTGACCATCGGCTTGCGTGGTGCAAAAGACATCGTGGATTTGGTGCGCGAGCCGATGGTGGAATGTGTCTCACCCGGCAGTCGGATGGAGCAGCCATTATCTCGTCTCATAGATGAAGTGTCCCATCCCGGTCTCGGCAGCCGCGCCATGATCCGAGCAATTTTACTTGAATGTATGATCGATATGTTGCGGTCACGGCTTGCGGCCCAAGATCAGGCGCTGGCGTGGATGGCTGCCCTAAAAGACCCCAGCGTGTGGAAAGCCCTGCGCGTAATGTTAGATGAACCCGGACAAGGGCATTCAGTTGAGAGCCTCGCTGATGCAGTTGGCATGAGCAGATCTGCTTTTGCAAAGCGATTTTCCGACGCCTACGGCAGCGGCCCTATGGAGTTGCTGCGCGATTTACGGATGCGGATGGCAGGTACACTTTTGAAAGAAACGGATTTACCAGTAAAACGTGTGGCTGAGATGGTTGGATTTTCCAGCCGCAGCGCCTTTTCCCGCATGTTCGAGGCCAAGATCGGACAATCACCACGTAGCTTTAGGGCATCTTGTCACTTAGTTGAATAACAGACATTTAGAGCCGCAATGGTTGACCAATCTTGATTGGTTGTTCAGTTTTGAGTTATGATAAATTCACCGTTAAGGAATTTGAAGCTACTTGGCTAAAGTACAATAGAGAAGTTGCTGGTAGTATCGATTGGTTGGCCAGCGAATGGGTCGTCGGTGCTTCAATCGATTGGACACATAGACGGCCAAAGAAGCTGAAAAGTTGGGTATCGGTCCTCTAGAATCCCTCCTGAATGAATGTTTTAAAGGATTTGTCACAGTCGCTTTTGGACAAGCCGCCCAAAGCAGTTCCTTCGCGCAGGCGCTTAATTGCATATACTCTCCTGACGAATTTGAAAAAGACTTCAATAGGCGTTTGGCTCAATTAAATTCAAGCGAAACCTAAGGAACACTTTGGGGGCGAAGTGGAGGTTGGCAGTGTTGAGCTCCTACAAGGGAATTGTATTCGTGTTATTGATTTTCGTAAATTAACCCGACTACTCACACCACCAAAATCGTTGTTCTCGGTTATCCAAATATCAACTCCCCTAAATTATCCTACGCTCACGTAACGGTATTATTAAGCGGGATGAGGGTCTGGTATGGTGCCTCTTGGGTGCAAGAAATGTCTATAGCAACAGCGCAATTTATACATATTGGACAATTTGCTGATTTGGATCCCGACGAAACAAATTACTCCAGTGAAAACCCAACTCCAATCCTCCAGTCTTTTAGCCAGAATGACATAACAACGACAGAAGTGACCCAAAACGACGCGAATAATGACGGTCAGCTTCAAGAAAATGACAATGGCCAAACGGCCGACACATTTACATACGATGTGGGTAACGGACCAATAACAAGTGGCTTGGATAATGTAGCGCGGTACAGCGCAAATTATGTTGATGAGAACGGCACCTCCCAATCAACTACTGTCAGTGTCTATCAGACAGAAAATGGAGATGTTTTCGTTAAGTTTCCGAACGATCTCCAAATCAGTAGTATGGAGATTACGGGAAAAGTAGCGGACGGGTATTCCAGTATCACCCAAGGGACAAGTTCATCGAGCCGTGTTGTTTGTTTTGCACTTGGGACTTACATCCAAACGCCCGATGGTCATCGCAAGATAGAAACGCTTCGTGTGGGCGATCTTGTTGTTACTCTCGACCATGGGGAACGTCCAATTCGCTGGATTCACCGAGCAAAGCAGCCCCTAAACATAGTTGAACGTGATGCTAAACCTGTTCTCATAGAACAGGGGGCTCTTGGGGCGGATAGACCAAACCGAGATTTGGTTGTTTCTCCGCAGCACCGCATTTTGTTAGGGGGAAGCGGACAATTGGAAAATACTTTTCCTGAAGAGGTTTTAGCGCCAGCCAAAGCGTTAACAACGCTTCAGGGTATCCGCCATATGAATGGAAAGCGTGACATTACTTGGGTACATTTCGCGTTTGATAAGCATGAAGCGGTCTATGCGAACGGTTGTGTCGCAGAGTCGCTGTTGTTTGGCCCTATGGTCTTAAACGGACTTTCTGACACTCAAAGGCTGGTGCTTTTAGATATGTACGGACCAATTACACATCAAAATGAGCCGCTGAACGGCCCAGAGATCCGACGATGCGCCTCAATAAAGGAAATACGGCAACAGCTTCACATCAAATCGAAGATGCGATCTTTGCGGCACATCGCTCCAATTGGCTCATTTCAATAAGGTTCCTCAGTTCGATCAAATTCTTCACAATAGCTTCTAATGCTAAATATCCGACATCTTAGGACGTTGGTAAAGGGCGCCATGCCAATTGGTGGTGACAGGTAGGTTCCCACAAATAGGATCATCAAGCCTAACTCCAATAACGTATTTCCAAGAACATTTCGAGAATGCTAAGCAGGGTGTGCTGCGAAAAAAAATTGCGCTGGCGAGGTTCCCATGGAGCGCATAAGAGCCACAGCGATCAGGCCGTCCTTAGAAATACAGTGATTTTGGGCTCATGCCGTCAATAGCGTTAAATTCACAAGATTTTGACCAATCGCTTAATCTGTTTTTTGGATCAAAGGGGCTGTGCAAGGTTTGAAGAATTAAGCTGGATCATGTTCGCATTAATCCGCCGATTTCCTCTGATACGGGAATGTGATTTCAGGATCGACAAGTTTGCAGTTTACCCTAAGCGTAATTTACACACACGCATTGGAGTGCCCAAATGAAATCTGTTATCCTCGCCGCCACGCTCGCGCTTAGTCCATTTGTGGCTCAAGCCGATGGGCATGCAACGATGTCATTTTTCATCACTTCCACGGGCCCTGGTGACGGTGCCAACCTTGGTGGATTGGAAGGGGCAGACGCGCATTGTGCTGCTTTAGCAGATGCTGCAGGAGTTACAGGTAAAACATGGGCGGCTTATCTGTCTGCTGATGGCGTTCACGCCCGTGACCGCATCGGGGAAGGACCATGGGTCAATTATAATGGCGTTACTGTCGCTACCAATCTCGACAACCTTCACGATGCAGCTGCCAACGCATTGAGCAAAGAAAACTCGGTCTCTGAGACTGGCGAACAGATCAATGGCCGTGGCGATGCGCCCAACATGCATGACATCTTGACGGGATCTAATGCTGCGGGAATGTCCACTGGTGCGAGCTGTTCGAATTGGACATCTAATGCGGATGGGTCCGCAACCGTTGGTCACCATGACCGCACGGGCGGTGGCGCTGATCCAACTTCGTGGGTTGCTTCACACGGATCTCGTGGCTGTTCACAAGAGAACCTTCAAGGCACTGGTGGTAACGGCCTATTCTACTGCTTCGCTAAGTAAATAGGCAAAGCACTTTGGGTGCCGATAGCTGAGAGTGCTTTGCACGGCTTCACGCAGTCGAGGACCGCTCAATGGGTGCTTTGTAGCGGGGTGGTATTTAGTCTCAAATGAATGCGATGCGGCACTATCCAATAGCCCCGCTTGATCGCAATAGGGACGAGATGCCGGATAGGAGAAAATGATATGATCAAGCGCTTGAAAACCCGACGAGCCCTCCTTGTAAGTGGTGTTGCACTGGTTGCGTCCAGCGCATCTGGACTGCTGACGCCAGCAGAAGCGCAAGGGTGTGCTCCGACACCGACAATGCGTGGCGGGTCCAACAATTATCTGCCTGGCGCCCCGATCGTCGATCGAATAGGGGGCGGCGGGTTCCGGATGACAGGCACTGTTCGGCGTGCTGGTGATGGTGCGTTACTTGCTCATCAGCGCATCCAAGTATGGGCGCACACAACTGAAGGACATGAGCGCGACCCACAAAGCCATGGCGCCACGCTTACGGACGCGAATGGCGTGTTTCAGCTAGATATGCCCCAAATTGTTCCTGCGTTCGGTCAGGCCCATGGTCACCTCGCATATGACGGTGATGATTTTGAAACCGTCTTTCTCCGCCCTGTGATGCAAAACGCGAATGATACGAGTCTTAATGTGGACTTTGTCCTGCAACCAGCTTGACCAAAATGCACCAAGAAGATGTACGTTGGGGCAAGAAGGCGGTTGTTTGGGCTGTCCTTGTGTTAGTCATTTCTGTGCCGATTATTGCAGCGGCGAGAAGTCCATTGCTGGCGTGGCGTGATCCAATTTACATCTTGGCCGGATTTGCAGGGATTGTCGGG
Source organism: Sulfitobacter sp. (assembly GCF_036960155.1). Lineage (GTDB taxonomy): Bacteria > Pseudomonadota > Alphaproteobacteria > Rhodobacterales > Rhodobacteraceae > Sulfitobacter. The sequence goes on from NZ_JBALWB010000020.1 coordinate 35,241, forward strand.
ATGGCGCTGTTGCTTGTTCAGCCGTTGCTGATTGCTGGATACATGCCGGGCCTTCCAAAGACCCGTGGACGGCGCGTTCATCACTGGATTGGAGGTAGTGTCGTACTGGCAGTCACTATCCATGTTGCGGCCCTTTGGGTGACAAGCCCACCAGACGTGGTGGATGCTTTGCTTTTTGTATCGCCGACGCCGTTTTCAATTTGGGGCGTTATTGCGATGTGGGCGGTCTTTATCTCGGCGGTTTTGGCTTTGTTGCGGCGGCGGTTACACGTGCGCCCGCTTGTGTGGCGGCGAACACATGGCCTGCTTGCGGTAACGATCATGGGAGGAAGCGTCATTCATGCGTTGCTGATCGAAGGGACAATGGAACCAGTATCAAAAGCTATACTGTGTATTTCGCTTCTTGTAGTGACTTTGATGGTCGTTGTTAATGTGCCGGATTGGATAGTGCGACGGCGATGAGAGACCCAAAAAGGGTTGGCCCTGCTAAGAGTACATTCTGCCGTTAGGGTAGAAAGATTGATCGAAGCATAGATATTTGCCCAATTTATCCGCAGAATTGTCAGTTCCGGGCCCACTTTCAATACGAGCCGTAATGTTGGGTCAGGTCGTCGAAATCAGATGACTGAAGCGGGAGCTGACGCAGGTCAAGAGAAACACACAGTCTTATTAAGTCGACCGCGTCTTTTGCGCTGCTCGTCACCTGCGCAAAATCTGCACATCATCGAAGGCTTATCTGCACTTGATATCGCGAAAAAGCGGTATGGAAACAAAACGCGATACATTACTTTGGATTGGCCTGGCGGTTGCATCAGCCCTTTTGGCCATCGAACCTATTGGGTGGTTGGTCACAAGTTGGCGAGACCCGTCTTATCAATCCTACGGAGCGGTTTATTGCATCGCGATTTTGGGGTTGGTGGGTTTTTCCTTAAATAGCTCTCTTCCTAACGGTTCATCCACTGCAGCGCGTGTCTTTATTTTGTTTCTGGTCGCGGCAGCCATCCGCCTTGCGGGCCAATTGTTGGCGATCAACGTCTTAAGTGCGCTGGCCTTGTCTTTAGATGTGTTTGCACTTGTGACGATCCTTCAATTGGACAGACGTAAGCTTGCTTTGTCGCCGACGTGGATGGCGATCTTCTTTGTGTTCGCATTGCCGTTGGGTCCAATATTGCAACGTGTCGCGGGCTTTCCTTTGCAGATGGTTTCCGCAGATTTGGCTTGCCAGATGATGTCTCCAATATTTTCCGATCTGATCTGTGAGGGGGTGCGGCTGCGCATCAATGGCGTGGATGTAATGGTTGATTTGCCGTGCTCTGGCGCTTCGGGGTTGCTGCTGCTGGTCAGTCTTTGGGTTTTCTTGAATATCCTTTTTCGGCCTAGCCTTTTGCCTGCGCTGATAGGCGGTGCGATCATCGTTGGGCTTAGCATTGTTGGCAATGCGCTGCGGATCAGCCTTTTGGCGGGGGGCTTGGGTCTGGGCATTGATACGATGGAGCCTACGCTTCACAACGTGATTGGGCTACTTGCGTTGATGGTTTCGGCGGTACCAATCTTTGCGTTCTACCGCCCAAAAGCGAAACCGCTGCGCGTATCCAAATCGCGCCCTCTGACGCTTCCTAAGGCGCTGCATTTACCTGTGATCATCGCCGCGTTGCTTGCTGCATTTGCAATTGTGAATGCCCCAAAACGGCCAATTGATCTGTCTGCGCCCGTCGCGGCAGCCAGTCTCCCGATGCAGTTGCTCGGAAATCGTGCTGTGCCCATCGCGCTAAGCACAACCGAGCAACGATATTTCACGGCTTACGGTGGCACCGCCCAGAAGGTTCAATATGGACCGATGGGGTTGAATGTCGTGCGTACAACTTCGCCATTGCGCCACCTTCATTCCCCAGAAACCTGCTTGTTGGGAATGGGTTACAGCGTGAAATTTATGGGTACACGTTATGACCCTCTCCCAAGCTCGATTTATGAAGCAACTGGACCTGATGGACAGGTTTGGATCGTCGCGGTGAGCTTTGTCTCAGATGATGGCCAGCAAACACCCAGCGTTGGTGAAGCGGTTTGGAGTTGGCTCAACGGCTCTTCGCGAAGCTGGCAGTCCATTCAGCGGATCACGCCAAAATCCCTATCCAATAATGACCGCATATCATTTGAAAATGCCGCTTTGGCAGCACTTGACCTATAACCAAAAACGAGGACCATCATGCGACTTTTAATACTCTTAATCCTCCTCTTTTCTTTCAGCAGCGCGATGTTTGCATGGGCCGATGACTTCGAAGATGTCGCTGGGCGGTTGGTCGCCAACATAGCGGGAACATCCTATGAGCTGCCGATGCTGGACAGCAAAATTAGTATCAACATCGAAGGAGACATGGCCACAGTCGAGATTACCCAAAGTTTCATCAATGAGGCGCATTTACCAATTGAGGCGGAGTATTTGTTCCCTCTCAATCAACTTGCTGGAGTTTACAGCATGGACATGCAGATCGGTGAGGAAGTTATAACTGCTCAGATCCGCGAAAGAGCGATTGCCGAGGTTGAGTTCAAGCAAGCTTCGCAAGATGGCAAAGCCGCGGCTCTTTTGACCCAACATCGGCCCAACATGTTCACCCAACGCATCGCCAATTTGATGCCCGGTCTGCCCATCGAGGTGACCCTACGCTATGTACAAATGGTGCCAAAGATTGATGGGCAGCATGAGCTGGTCATTCCTCTGATTGTTGGCCCTCGCTACGAGAGTCAAGCGATACAGCTACCGCAAACATATGATGAGGAACCGGTGACACAGGCAAACAGTTGGACAGTCAGTGATGTGCCAGCATATCCGAAAGTAGCAGGCCTTGAGTTACCTGATAACTTCACGTCCGAGCGCGTTTCACTTGAACTAAAACTAACCAGTGGTGTGTCGGTTTCTGACTTTGGCAGCGCCACCCATCAGCTGTCCGTACAATCGGACGACACTGGGCTAACTGCCAAGTTTGCTGACGGCAAAGTTCTTGATAACCGCGACTTGGTTATCCGTTTCTCACTGGGTGGGGAGACATTGGAGGCAGCAAGCCTGTCCCACAAAGATGAACGCGGAGGCTTCGTGGCGATGATGATTGAGCCACCAGCGGTGCCGGATAATGAAACGGTTACGCCACGCGAAATGGTGTTTGTATTGGACACATCTGGCTCCATGGGCGGCGAGCCAATGCAGGCAAGCAAAAAGTTCATGGATGCCGCCTTAAAGAACCTGCGGCCCAATGATTTCTTTCGGATTATACCCTTCGCCAATCACACCCAAAACTATGCAAAAGGGTCCACGCAAGCGAGTGCGTACAACATTCGCAAGGCGCGGGCCTACGTCAATCGGCTGAGCGCAGGTGGCGGTACCGAAATTGATAGCGCCATTCGAACGGCCTTCAGTACTGCCCAGCCCGCGGACACAATGCGCATTGTTGTCTTTCTGAGTGATGGCTACATCGGCGATGAGGCGCGTGTTCTGCGCACTATTCGTCAGCAGATAGGAAAAGCACGCATCTATGCCTTTGGTGTCGGCAATTCGGTCAACCGCTACCTGCTGGATGCGATGTCTGATGAAGGTCGCGGATATGCACGTTATGTGAGTGTGGATGAGGACCCAAGCGAGGTTGCCGAAATGCTGGCAGCTAATCTGAAATCGCCGTTATTGACGGATATTGCCATCGATTGGGGGGGCCTTGAGGCTTATGGCGTGACCCCTGCGCGTATCCCCGATTTGTTTGCTGGCAATAGCTTGCGCATCTACGCCCGATATAACGGTTCAGGTGATGCCAAAGTGACATTAAAAGGTCTGGTCAATGGCCGGATCGCCGAGATGCCAGTGTCATTGGCCTTAACGGATTCTGCTGAAGAGGCCGCGCTGCCACTGATTTGGGCCCGCAATCGCATTGCAGAGCTAACTCGGGAAATCGCGGTAGGTACAAAACCGGATGAAGCGGATCGTGAGATCACCAAACTGGGCCTCGAGTTCTCACTGCAAACGCAAAACACCTCGTTTATCGCGGTATCGAAGACACCTGTGAATGCCACTGGACAACAGGCAAACGCCGCAAGTGTGCCACTACCCATGGCATCAGGCCTGTCGAAAAATGCGTTTGCACAACCATTTGCTGGGTCTTCCTCACCAGAACCCGAAGCCATCATTGGTTTTTTGATGCTGGCCGCAATGACCTTACTTGGCTTTCGACGGAGGGTAGGGTGAATGCAACGTTCGCTGGACAAACTTGATCCAAGTTGCAACACAAACAACATGACACTCCGCATCCTAATAGTCGATGACGACCCACACATTCGTGATGTTGTGCGGATTGCAGCCGAGGCTGCGGGGTATGAGACGATTGAGGCCTCGAATGGGCAGACCGCCGTTACCCATATCGGTCGGGAAGCCATTGATCTTGTGGTGCTTGATATCGGCATGCCTCAGATGGACGGGTTTGATTGTTGTAAACAAATCCGGGCTACATCCAATGTTCCGGTGTTGTTTTTGACCGCGCAGGATGACGAGGTAGACCGGGTATTAGGATTTCAATTGGGCGCGGATGATTTCGTCTCCAAGCCCTTTAGCCCGCGTGAATTGGTGTTGCGGATCAAGGCCATTCTGGCACGGGGTAAACCTGAGCAAAACATGGCATTGCGGCATGGTACCCTAGAGATGGATCGCGCTGGGCACAGTTGCAAAATTGAAGGGTGTGAACTGGCCCTGACCGCAACTGAATTCGCCGTACTATCGAGCCTAATGCGCCATCCCAATCAGGTACATGATCGCAATCAGTTAATCGCCCAAGTTTATGGAGCCAATTCCACCTTGTCGGGTCGAACTATGGACAGTCATGTGCGCAACATCCGCCACAAAGCTGCCGAGCTGGGGTGCGAGGATATTATCGTAACTGTCCATGGCGTTGGTATCAAACTTGGGGCGTGCAGCCGGTGAGCACGGTTCGGAAAAAGTGGCGCCCGTCGATTGCCATGGTGATAACAATTGTCTGCACGGCATTGGTCTCTGTGCCGCTATTGGCGCTGTTAGGCGTGCGGTTAACGTCAAACCAATTCGTGCGGGAAACAGAACTTTCGTTGACCCAGCAAGGCGCGATTTATGCGCAAATGTATGCAGTGGCATTTGCTGAGTTGGACGGACCTGTGATTGGGACCGCCCTAAACCAAGCACAAAAAGAGCACTGGACCGCTAGCCTTCACCCGGCCAAAGCCCAGCTGAACGTGAGGCGAGATAAGATTGCGCCGACACGTTCTGAGGGTGAGCTTAGCAATGTCCCGCTTGATCCTCGATATAAACAGATCGTCGACCCAATACTCAACATTGCGCGGCGCGCTCAAAAGACCACGTTGTCCGGTGTTGTCTTACTTGATCACAGTGGGCGGGATCTGAGCATCGATGGTGCGCCGTCCTATGCAGATTTACCCGAAGTTAATGCCGCGCTAAATGGTGACGTAGGTGCCATGCTTCGGGCGCGCACTGGCGATTTTGATCCACATCCATTTTCGTCTTTTAGCAGAGATACCGGATTTCGGGTTTTCCTAACTTACCCTGTTATTGTTGATGAACGTGTTGTCGGTGCAATTTATCTGTCTCGAACGCCACTTAATCTTGGGAAATTCCTGTTCCAAGAACGATTTGCCTTTTTGACCATGCTGATCTCTACGATCATTGGGGCAACGATCATCGGTTTGTTGCTCTTGCGTCTGATATCGCGTCCGATCCACGCGCTACGTGATACCTCCCGCGCCATTGCAGCAGAGAAAAATCCGCATGCAAAACCGCTGGCACATTATGGCCTGCGTGAGCTGGCAGATCTGGGCGAGAGCGTCTCGACAATGGCAGTGACGTTGTCCCAACGTACACAAGAGATTTCGACATATACGGATCATGTGACACATGAATTGAAGTCGCCTGTCACCGCCGTTATCGGGGCGGCAGAACTGCTGCAAGATGATGGATTGAACCCAAAAGATCGCGCAAAACTGTTGGCGAATGTTGAGGCTGAAGCGCTCAGGATGAACCGTCTTTTAGGCCGTTTGAGGGAAATAACGCAGATGCGTTCAAGTCAAGTTGGCGAACCTGGCATGCTTGCAGAAATGGTTCCGAGAATTAATGGCTTACAGGTTATTTTGAACGCTGCCCCGGATGCCAAGTTACCAATTTCGATTGAGCATGGGCGAATGATTTTACATCACATGGCGCAAAATTCTTATGCGCACGGAGCACGAGAACTACAGATTACATACGCTGAACAGGTCTTGCGGGTGTCTGATGATGGCGAAGGTATCTCGATCAATAATATTAGACGTGTGATGGAGCCGTTTTTCACAACACGTCGGGACAACGGTGGTACGGGAATGGGGCTCTCAATTGCTGTGGCTGTTTTGGATGGCTACGGTGCAACAATTGAATGTTTACCAAGTGAGAGTGGAGCAGTTTTCGAAATTTGCTTTGATGGAATGTCTGAAAACTAAATTGCCATTAACCGACATACACCTTTCCTGACAAAGCTCGTTACAAGAATGTCTCATTGTATCTAGGTGGGATCGAATGGTTGCGTTGGAACGTGTGATGCAAGAGATTGCAGGTAATTGTTGAAGGAGATTGCGACATGATCATCTATGGATTGAATACCTGCGCGATTTGCCAAAAGGCCCGCAAAGCGCTGGAAGCGGATGGCAAGGACGTTAGTTTTCGCGATGTCCGAGCAGAACCCTTGAGCGAAGCTGAATTGGCAGAGCTGATTGTCGAATTCGGGGACCGGTTGGTGGATCGAAGCTCGAATGATTACCGGGGGTTAAATGACTGGTTGAAGAATTCGGAAGCAGAAGCACAGATTAGCGCCCGCCCCAAAGTGATGGCGCGGCCGGTTATACGCCATCAGGATATGTTTTATTTAGGCTGGGACGAAACAGTGCAAAACGCTTTGCTTGAGGGCTGAGCTTTTCCAAACGTTATAACTGTCTGGTTGGTTGGTTGAGGCGTGGATGAAATGCAGCGGGGCAGGGACAGCGACATTCGTTGATTTGCCACGCAGCGCCAGATCACCGAATAAATATCACGTTTGGACTTCTCTGTGCGATAAAGGTGTGCGCCAGAATTCGACAGCTCTATCGAACTCAGCCGCGTGGAAGGCGGAGGCTTCTGGCCCTTGAGGGTCACCATGAAAGCGCCCGACGCGCTTTGCGCATTCGAAAAATCCCGGCGCCGGCAATCCGCCTCTTGCTTTGCTGATCACTAGCGCTGCGATAAGCGGGTGTGCCGCGTCGGCATCTTCTTTTATCAGGTGTTCTAGGCCCATTGTAAGCTGGAAAATTGTATTTGGTGGCGAGAGTTCAAGGGCCTTCGCAAGTGCCTGATAGGTAATGGGTTGCGCGGTTCCTGCACTGTTACAAAGATACTTCCTTATGCGGTGTGTTAACATTCTTCGGTACCTTTTGCGGGGTTCTTGGAAGGTTGTAGGGGGCAGGGCTTCGCTGATTTATTGCTCTGCAATACCAAGGAGGGCGACGCCTTCGGTGTCAAGCAAGATGGGACCGATGTGCAGGGCAGCAGCGGGCATCGGTTCAAACTGAACCAATGCCCAGAGTAAACCCAAGCGAGGGAGGCTCAACAATGCCAGCTCATTCATTGGTGTGAAAGAGGCCCCATTTCAATTGCTTGTCTTGGGCCACTTGCCAGAGCACCAGAATCGTCAGAGCGAACAACATCATCTCGGCCAGCGGCCCAGCATACCAAATACCGATTTCACCAAACCTGAGAGGCGACAAGAATGTAAGCGGGATCGCAAAGGCGTAGGTCTTGATTAGTCCCAAGATGGCGGCCTTTGCTGCGGATCCAATGGCTTGGAAGTAGGCCGCAATCATCATCAATGGACCCATCAGGAAGAATGAGCAGGTCATGACGGGCAAGATGCGTGCGACCTCTGAAATGACCGTTGGGTCATCAACAAACGTGCTTGCGATTTGGCTAGGAAAGCTCATCACAGTGATCTGCACCACTGTACAATAGACGAAAGCGGCCCAAATAGAGACCCGCAGACTGGTGTCCGACCTTTGCCATAGGGCCGCGCCATAGTTGTTTCCTGTTATTGTTTGCATGGCAAACGAGAGCCCAAGAAGCGGTAAGAATGCAAAGGTTATGACACGCGTAATAATTCCATACGCGGACACTGTGCTGGAATACCCTGGGCTGCCGACCCATTGCAATGCTGTGATGATTGCTGCCGATCCCAGTGCCAAACCGATGAAGTTTAGGCTTTGAGGTGCGCCCAAAATAAGGATACGCCCCCAATACTGCCGTACAGAAAAGTATAGAAGTGTGGATGGCCGTAAGGATGTGTCACCAAAAAACCGAAACGCTAAGATGATCCCAAAAGCCAAAGTTTGTGCGGCCGCCGTACCATATGCCGACCCCGCCACGCCCATGTCGAGCACCGCAATGAACACAAAGTTAAACGCGATATTTGCAATGGACACCAATAGGCTCATCGCAGCCATAAAGCCCACACGCCCTTCATTGCGCAGCGCGTCAGAGTTGACCGACAATACGAACAAGACTGGTGAAAAGAACACGGTGATCTGAAGATAGGTCAATCCCATTTGCGCTAGTTCTTCAGATCCGCCAGCAGCCAGCAAGGTCATCGGTTGGCCTAGGAAAAGGAACAGCAAGATTAGGCCCCCACCCAAGACGAGAGCCAATCCATGTGCCCCCGCAAAAACGGTTTGGGCATTTTTCAAGTCCCTAGCACCCAGATACCGGGCCAGAAGGCTAGACATACCGTTTGATACAAGTGTCGAAAGCGCCACGATCAGCATGTAGATCGGGAACATTAGGGTGACAGCAGCCAATGCCCGGGGGCCAACATAGATGCCCAAAAAAAGTGCATCAGCAACAGATAGAAGACCATTCATCCCCATCACAAAAATGATCGGCAACGCGGTGTTTAAATAAATGGTGCCAAGCGGCCCATCAGTAAACGTATTTGTGGAGTCGTCAGACATACCTATATCCCTCAAGCGAAATCGCGCATTTTTTGAGATGGGGCCCGCATTACCATCCGCGCGATATGCGGAAAGACGTAGATAAAGACATTAAGTCGTAGAGATTCACCAAGACAAATGTCAGCGGGAAGGCAGGCGTCTACAGCCTGAACTTTGGGTAGCCCGAATTTATTTTCACGTCAAGCATTCCGGGGTGTGTTCAATTTGGCAACTCCGACTAAGATCATGTCTTAGAGTTACAATGTGAGAGGGCCAGCCTCTAGTTCTCGAAGAGGAAGTGCGAACACGTTCTTCGGGATTCCCAAAAAACGTGTTCGATGTTTGTCGTTCTCTTAGTTCAGTCGTTATAGCTTTCCATTGGCGGGCAACTGCACACAAGGTTTCTGTCGCCAAATACATTGTCCACGCGGTTAACGGGTGGCCAGTACTTATCCACGCGAAATGCTCCGGGGGGGAAACATCCGGTTTCACGAGTATAAGGCCGATCCCAATCACCCACGAGATCCTCCATTGTGTGAGGCGCGTTTTTGAGCGGGTTGTTATCTGCGTCAATCTCGTTGGCTTCGACCTGTGCTATCTCTGCACGAATGGCGAGCATGGCGTCACAGAACCGATCCAACTCTGCCTTGGTCTCGGACTCGGTGGGTTCGATCATCAACGTACCTGCCACAGGCCAACTCATTGTTGGCGCGTGGAAGCCGCAATCGATCAAGCGTTTTGCGATGTCATCAACGGTGATATGCGCGCTGTCGTCAAAGGGGCGGGTGTCGATGATGCACTCATGCGCAACACGGCCAGACGGCCCTTTGTACAGAACATCAAACGCACCCTCGAGCCGCTTGGCGATGTAGTTGGCATTCAGGATGGCGACACGCGTTGCTTGTGTTAGGCCATCGCCACCCATCATCAGGCAGTAAGCCCATGAGATTGGCAGCAAGGAGGGCGAGCCAAACGGTGCGGCAGAAACAGCACCTTCCCCAGATGTGGGATCACCGGGTAGATGGGGGATCAGGTGATCTTTGACACCGATGGGGCCCATGCCGGGGCCACCACCGCCGTGGGGGATGCAGAAGGTTTTATGCAAGTTCAGGTGGCTGACATCCCCTCCAAGGTCACCGGGACGAGACAGACCAACCATGGCGTTCATGTTGGCGCCATCAATATAGACCTGACCGCCGTGATCATGAACGATCTGGCAAACGTCGATCACGGTTTCCTCAAACACACCGTGGGTCGAGGGATATGTGATCATGCAAGCCGCAAGGTTATCCGCGTGTTCCGTAACTTTTGCGCAGAAATCAACGAGGTCAATATCGCCGTTTTCGGCAGACTTCACAGGTACAACTTTCCAGCCGACCATTTGGGCGGACGCTGGATTTGTGCCATGAGCAGACATCGGGATCAGGCAAATGTTGCGATGCCCTTGGCCATTGGCACGGTGGTAACCCGCGATGGTCAATAGCCCCGCATATTCGCCCTGCGCCCCGGAATTTGGCTGCATCGAGATGGCGTCATATCCCGTTACATCACACAGCTTGGCAGAAAGATCATCGATCATTTCCATGTAGCCAGCCGCCTGATCACGGGGAATATAGGGGTGTAAAAGCGAAAACTCATCCCATGTTACCGGCATCATTTCAGCGGCCGAATTCAGCTTCATCGTGCAGGACCCAAGGGGGATCATCGCGCGATCCAGCGCAAGGTCGCGGTCAGCGAGGCGGCGCATATAGCGCATCATTTCGGTTTCAGCGCGGTTCATGTGGAACACTGGATGTGTCAGGTATTCCGACGTGCGCAGCAGGGCATCCGGCAATTGATATTCTGCGGTTCTGTCAGGAAGGCGGTCGTAAATGCCAAAGGCGCGCCAGACCTGCACAAGCGTTTCAGGATCGGTCCGTTCGTCCAAAGTAATGCCTACTTTGGTATCACCAACACGGCGCAGGTTGATACCTTCGTCAACGGCGGATTTCATGATGGCCTTTTGCATCGGTCCTACGTCTATGGTGATGGTGTCAAAGAAGGTTTTAGTCTCTACGTTAAAACCTGCCTCTTCCAAGCCGCGCACCAACCGAACTGTCTTGCGGTGAATACGTTGCGCAATTGCGCGCAGGCCTTCGGGGCCGTGAAACACCGCATAGAATCCTGCCATAACAGCCAGCAAAGCCTGCGCTGTACAAACGTTAGAGTTCGCTTTTTCGCGACGGATATGCTGTTCGCGGGTTTGTAGGGCCAGACGGTAAGCGCGGTTGCCTCGGCTGTCGATGGACACACCAACGATGCGACCCGGCATGGAGCGTGCATAGTTTTGTTTCGTGGCCATGTAGGCCGCGTGTGGTCCGCCATAGCCAACTGGCACACCAAATCGCTGCGTGCTGCCGACGGCAATATCAGCGCCCATCGCACCCGGTTCTTTGAGCAAGGTCAGTGACAATGGATCAGCGGCGATAATGCCAACAGCTTTGGCCTCGTGGAGGGCGGCAATCTCGGGCGTGAAATCGCGCAGGGTGCCAAAGGTTCCCGGATACTGGAAGATTGCGCCAAAAACAGCCGCTGCATCAAGGTCATCAGGAGAACCCACAATGATCTCAATCCCCAATGGTGTTGCCCGCGTTTTCATCACTGCAATGTTCTGGGGGTGACAATTTTCGTCAACGAAGAAGCCTTTGACTTTCGATTTAGAGACACGTTGCGCCATTGTCATGGCTTCTGCACATGCGGTTGCTTCATCCAGCAAAGACGCATTGGCAATCTCTAGCCCTGTAAGATCCGACACCATCGTCTGAAAATTCAAAAGTGCTTCAAGTCGCCCTTGTGAAATTTCGGGCTGATAGGGCGTATAAGCCGTGTACCACGCGGGGTTTTCAAGGATATTGCGCTGGATGGCTGGCGGCGTAACCGTGCCATGGTACCCTTGCCCGATCAGGGATGTGAGGACCTTGTTTTTGGAGGCGATGACCTTCATGTGGCGCAACACTTCGCGCTCTGACATGGGTTTGCCAAAATCAAGGGCCTCTGCCTGCCTGATCTGGGCAGGCAGAGTATCATCGATCAACGCATTGAGATCCTTTGCCCCAACAACCTTTAGCATGTCAGTCATCTCGGCCGGTGATGGCCCGATATGGCGGCGATTGGCAAAATCGTATGGCAGGTAGTCTGTTGGGGTGTAGGTCATGGCAGTCTCCGGAATTTAGCTAATGAAGTCGTTGTAGGCGGCTTCGTCCATATACGCGTCGATCTGCGAAAGATCGGAGGCTTTGATCTTAAAGAACCAGCCCTCTCCGGTAGGGTCCTCATTGGCAAGCGCGGGATTATCGGCCAGTGCGTCATTGACGGCAACAACTTCGCCATCAATCGGCGTCAGAATGTCAGACGCAGCCTTCACGCTTTCGATCACAACAATTTCGTCGTCTTTGGAAACTATTGTGCCGACGTCTGGCAGTTCAACAAAGACGATGTCGCCCAGTTGCGTTGTTGCGTGCGCGGTAATGCCCACTACGATTGTGTCGCCTTCGGTGCGAAGCCATTCATGCTCTTTGGTGAATTTCATGTGTTCTCTCCGTTGATGTAAGTGTTTTTATCGTCTGAAATTAGCGGGGGTGAAGGGAAGCGAAGTCACAGTGACCCGCAGCCGTTTCCCGCGTAGTTCCCCGTAGAGGGTTGTACCGATGGTTGCGTTACTGACCGGCACGTAACCCATCGCGATCGGGCCGCCGACCGTTGGACCAAACCCACCTGATGTTACGTGCCCGATCGGGGTCTCATCCTCGAGGTCGGCAAACAACTGTACGCCTTCGCGCATCGGCGCACGGCCTTCCGGCATCAAGCCGACGCGCTTGGTTAATGCTCCGCCAGTCAATTCGTTCAAAATTACGTCTGCGCCGGGAAAGCCGCCTGCGCGCGCACCGTTCGCGCGGCGAACTTTCTGGATTGCCCAGTTTAACGTGGCTTGAGTTGGCGTTGTGTTTGTGTCGATGTCATGCCCGTAGAGGCATAGACCACCCTCAAGCCGTAAGCTGTCGCGCGCGCCTAGGCCAATGGGTTCAACATCTGGATGGTCCAAAAGGGCCTCTGCAAGAGTTGTCGCTTGGGATGCGGGAACCGAAATCTCGTACCCGTCTTCACCAGTATAACCAGACCGCGACACCCAGCATTCCGCGCCAGCGAGGGATAGCGTGGCCACATCCATAAACCGCATTGATGCCGCACGAGGATCAAGTGCGGCCAAAACGGTTTCGGCAGCGGGGCCTTGCAAGGCCAGCAAAGCGCGATCTGTGATTTCAGTGATGTCCACACCTTTAAGGTTGGCGCGCATATGCGCAATATCCGCTCCCTTACAGGCTGCGTTCACGACGACAAAAACGTGATCGCCGCGGTTTGCCAACATCAAGTCATCGGTGATCCCACCCGCATCATTGGTGAAAAATCCATACCGTTGACGACCTTGCCCAAGGCCAAGAATATCAACAGGGATTAATGCCTCTAACGCCAGCGCAACGGTTGCGTAGTCAGTGCCCTTGAGGATCACTTGTCCCATGTGGCTGACATCAAACAGTCCGGCCTTTTCACGCGTATGCGTGTGTTCCTTCATCACGCCCATCGGGTATTGCACGGGCATTGAGTAGCCCGCAAAGGCCACCATTTTGGCACCAAGAGCAACATGCAAGTCATGCAACGGCGTTTGTAAAAGATCAGACATAGGACAGCCTCTTTGTTCGCTGGCCGTCTCGATACAAAAATATCGTACGGCACCACATTTACGCTAAGGCGGATGCCCTAACGCGTGATGCCCCCTCTGTCCTTGCGCCTGAGATTGCTATCCCTTCGGCGGGCACCCGTTCGGCACCACTCTCCAGAGTTGTCGTATGACTGTCGGTCCTTTGGCCTGAGAGTTTCCGAGGCGGTTGCTCCTTCGGCACCAGATAACTGGTTCTCCCGACAGTAATGCTCTTATCTATATTCTACATTCAGATGATTTCAAGCAAGAGTTTTGCTGTGCTCTCTCGGGTTATCCTAATGGAACACTTGTTGCGGCTTCGATTGGTCATTTAATCTTTTGATTTAGCTTATCTATTTTCACTGCGAAAGAAGGTTATGCGTTTTGCACCAACGTCCTCTTTGGGGACGTTGCGCTGTTGTATCACCCATTTATTCTATGTCAGGTCTAGGCCTGCATGTTAGTTTTTTGACTGATGTTGCAATATGCCTAGGCGTGGCTCGGTCAGTGATGTCACTGCGATACGCCCATCGGGAAGTGTTATCGCGCCAGTCGTTAAGGCGTAATTTCCTGTTGGATCCTGAAGGGTTTCTAGAACACGGCCCTCGGCATCCATACGTAGGATGTACCCGTAGCGAGTTGGCGCTGGTTTCATCGCCTCCGGCAACCGCATGATAACACGCCTCAGGAATGGACGATTAGACAGCTTGTCCATAATCGCATTACGTGGACTGACAAGGCCAACCCAGAATGTGCCATCAGGCCCATTATTTATGTTGTCTGGAAATCCTGGCAAGTTGTCCAAAATAACCTGTCCGGGGCTGCCATCCAGGGGAAAGCGCCAGACGCGATACGCACCTGTTTCAACCACGAACGCCGCATCGCTTGCCTCATTTATTGCAACTCCGTTGGCAAAATTTAACCCATCGACAAAAACTGTAGTCTTGTCCGAGACAGGATCATATTTCAAAATACGACCGTTGGCAGAGTGTTCGACAAGGTCCAAAACCGAAGCGGCTAACGTCCCACCAGACTCTTGGGCACCAAACCGGGTTGAGGCATCGGAAAAATAGATGGTTCCATCCGCCGTGATATCGACATCATCGGCGTAGAGGATTGCGCTCCCATCTTCGGACTTATCGGTGAGCAATGTGACCTGACCTTTAGGGTCAATGGCCAACAGCCCGCGATGGGCATCCGCCACGTAAAGCGTTCCGTCAGTCGCAAATTCAAGTCCAAGAGGGCGGCCCTGCGTTTGTGCGAACGATGTAACATCGCCGTCTTTCCCGATGCGTAAAATTTCCCCATCGTGGGTTGCGACATAAATTTTCTCATCTGGCCCGACGTCGGCATCTTCGGGGCCAACTCGGCCGTCCAAATCGATCATACCAAGTGCAGCAAGGCGATGGTTCTCAGTGAAATCCCCGACATAACCTGCGTTTTCGGTCACTTCCCAAGAGACGGGGCGCACTGAAACGGGCCATAAGGCTAGGTAAACTACTAAGCAGGCAATCACTGTTCCTAAAAACCAAAGGATGTTTCTCACTTCCACGCCTCCAAATACTCAATTGCCTCCAAACGGTTGGAGTACACCACAGGGTGGCCGATTTGTAGCATTAGAGCAAGCGGTTAGCCTTTCGATGTGCTGCGTTAAAGGACCAGTGGGTCAGTTAGGATGCTGGCCGGCAATGCAGGTTTTCTGGTCTAACGAACGTTGACCACTTGTTACAAAAAAAAGAAAAAGGCGCTGGTATCTGTCCCACATTGAAATTGATCTCGCACAGTACAGCCATTAAGCCCAAAAACAGGGTTTTGCGGGGTGCCTAAATCGCCCAAGAGACCCGCATGATACCCAAAGCAAATAATCGCGCCACTGACGCGGATTTGGGATGCAATCACCATATCACCGCCCCCAAGTCTTTGCGTAAAGATAGGGGGCGGTGGTTGATGTTTTTGGCGGTCTAATTTTTTCCCCACGGACGCTAGCCCTAATGGGTATCCGTGGGCACCATTCACCCTTCATGACCAAAGATGTACTGCTTGATGCTTATCGTATTGGGCGAAGTTAAACAAATGAACCTAATTATTTTTCCAGTCGCAAAGTTGCAAGATCAGTGCCGACGACGATGTTACCGGTGAACCCGCCTGCGGTGGCGGCGTCGACATAGTCTGCCTCCGTCAGTGCCGCTGGAAGAGGATATGGCCCTTGCCGTTTGGTGCCGAGTGGCGGAATGAGATGGGTCAACATGAGATGTTCTGCGCCTGTCCGTTCAGCCATTGCACCTAAATCCGTTGCCGTGCTCTGGCGGAAGAAGATTGGTGGCGGGAATCCGGTGGTGCCCTGAGGGCCCATAACGGAATGGATGGTAGAGTGGACAATCATATCAGCACCTTGGGCTACAGGACGCTGGTTTTTGAGGTTTTTGCAGGGGATGATCCATATCTCGACCAAGACGCAGTCTTTGGCGTACGCGAGGACTTGGTGATGTTCTATAAAGACATGCCAGCAGGCAGTTTCCCAAGGGATATGCGCTGTCAGGTCAAGTGGATGGACCGTATCTTCAAGTTGATTTTGACCTAACGCTTGTCCGCGAATAGGCGTTACCCAAGCTCTACGTCATCAAGCTGACCAGCCAAAAATGCTCCGGTTTCGCGATAATGATTGCGCAACAAATCGGATGCCTCGTTGGCATTGCCCACAATGGCGGCTTCCATGATGCTATGATGCTATGATGCTATGATGTTCGCTGGTCACGTCACGCCGCTTATAGTTCATCGCGCTCCCCGCGAGATACCGATACCGAATATTCAAATTGTATAACTGTGAGCAGAATTTCAACAGGATCGGCGCGTCACAACATCCCAGCAATGTCATGTGAAAGGATTTGTGCAGATCTTCAAAAGCGGCGTCGCCTGATTTTTGTGCGCGCACCATGCGGTGATGGCTCAGCACAACAATTTCTTCCCATTCTGGTGTTCGGTTCTCGATACTCTGACGAAACGCAGTGTCTTCTAATTCGCATCGCAACATGAGGATCTCTTCGAAGTTTTTCCGGCTTGTAGGAGAGGCCCGAAACCCCCGTTGATCGATCCGTTCAACCAGATTGTCAGAAGTGAGTAAACTCAGGGCTTCCCGGATAGGGGAGGCGCCCGTGTCTAAAAGTTTTCGCAATCCCTCAATCTTAAGTTTCTCACCGGGTTTGATATCGCCGGCAACGATCATCTTTCTGAGCGCAAGATACGTTTTTTGGGTGGTTGAAGTATCAGTGTTCTTTGCGGATTGGTTCAGTTTGGTGAGGTCAAAATTCATCCCCTATTAATATCGATTTTTTGAATCATTTCAACTCATGCAATCGAGATTCTGATGATTGCCAGATGACTTGTTTGAAAAGGTTCGCGAAATTCAACGTAGAGATGAATTGGTTTATAATCACCCATTAAAGGGGTAAGGAGGCGATTTTTGGGCCTCTCTTTAACGGCCCTTGATGCGGATGGAAAACTGTCGTTTGGCGCCGCTTGGGGGTTTGGGGAAAGGCGCGGCTTTCTGGACGACGCGCAATGCAGCCTTGTCTAAAGCGGCAGAGCCTGAACTGCGCGCAACCGAAACACGTGAAAGGCTACCGCCTGAAGAGATGGAAAACGCTATGGTTACCGTGCCACGTGAATTGACTCGTGGTTTTCGGACACGGCTGATGCGGCGCATAACTTGACCTGGGTAGTTGCTTGCAGCCGCGTTACCGCTTTTTGCGCTGGTTTGTTTTGTGGCACCTTGCGATATTGCATCAGCTTTTTGCGATGTGCCGTTGTTTGCCCCTCTTGTATTGTTACGCTTTGCGTTACCGCGCGGTGATTTGGTTTGTTTTTGAGTGGGCGTTGCTTTTGTGACACTTGGTTTTGGACGGCTAGCTGCAACCTTTGCCGCTTGATCCGGGTCTCGCCTTTTTGGTCTCATTGATTGAGAGGGGGCTATCGTATTTGGCGTTTGGGAAGCAACTGTTTGCGTTGGGTTTGTAGGCGCAAGAGCTGCTGGTTTGACCGGTGGCGTTGAGACAGCCGCATGTGAACTGGGTGCGACCACCACGTTAGGCTGTTCCGTAAGGAGTGGCGTGGGTGGGGGTGCAGCTTGCGCTTTTATTGGAGGAGGGGCTGCCGCAGTTTCTGCTGGCTTGGTTTGTTGCGCTTTTTGGGTTGGGCTTGTAGGTGTTTTGATCATAGATTTGGGCGGCTCGGTTACATCAACGTGTTTCTGCGTCACCGTTGTGTCTTCAACAGGTTTGGGCGTAAGGGTTCCGACCGCCATATCCTCAAATGAAGTCCCCATTTTGGCTTCTGCTGTAGCACCAGCGCCCTCAATCTCGATAACCATATTCGGTGAGGCCATTTTCATGCCCCCGACCAGTATTCCAGTAGCCAAGAGGAATGAGAACAGTTTTGCGGTGGGTGAGCTGGCGATCATTTTAGAGCCCGTTCCGTTACAAGCATGACTTTTTGCGCACCACTGGCCCTCAGTTCACGGGTCAATGTGACGAGTAGATGTGCGGGCAGGGCGCGGTCTGGAACAAGCCGGACAACAGCCTTTTCGTCCTCGGTTAAATTGGAAATAAACGCTGCAGCATCCGGCTGATCGGTTCCGCGATAGGCGATGCGACCGTCAGCATGTACTACCAGCGCATCGGGCGGTGCGCGTCCTTCAAGATCTTGCGTTTTCACAAGTGTCAGAGCGGGATCAAGGGGCTGTGCCAAAGTGCCTGCCACCATAAAGAAGACCAGCATCAAAAAGACGATATTGATCAATGTAATCGTCGGCTCTCGGTGGGGTTTTGTTGGGGCTAGCTTGCGCATATTTTAGGTTCCCAACACTGTGACATGCAATTTTGGTAACCCACGCAGTGCAACCAGCAGATCAGTCAATCGCTGTGCATTCACAGCGTTCCCAAGGCTGATCAGCAAAACGGTGCCTTGGTCAACTTTGACCAGAGATGAGGCGACCAAGTCAGTCAGCGTGAGGTCTTCACCATTTAGCCGCAGTGAGTCTGGTTCTAGTTGTAAAAACAGGGGAGGTGAATCCGAAGGGAGTATCGCGCCAGAACCCGCAGCTGACAATTCCACCTCGGAAAATTTCGAGAAAGTGGAGGTTAGCATAAAGAACAACAGCAATAGAAAGATGACATCAATAAGCGATGTCATTGATAGTTTCCGCCGCCGTCTGCGCGCTTTAGCCATTGGCAGCAACCATCTCAGGATGTGCGGTTTGGGGTAAATCAACAGGTTGTAGAATGGTCATAATGGCCTTGTCCGCTATGACACGTTCAGCCTCCATCCGGCTTTCAAGCCAGCTGAGGATGAGGGCAGTAGGCATTGCAACAACAAGGCCAACAGCGGTCGTCAGCAACGCCACCCAGATTCCACCTGCAAGGATAGAAGGATCGACTTGGGCACCCGCGTCCTGAAGGGATTGGAATGCTTCGATCATTCCTAAAACGGTCCCGAATAACCCCAAAAGCGGAGCAAGTTGGGCTACAGAGTCTAGAAACCGAAAGCCGCGTTCGAGTTTGGAAAATCGCGTTTCAGCATCCGCCTGAAGGCGTTCGAGCATTTGTGGGGCTGCTGACAATGCCATACCAATAACGGGTGCGAGGTAGCTGGTCGATTGACCCAGCGCAATGTGGGCTTGTGGGCGGTTGCCCATGTCCCATTCGTTCACAGCCTTGGACAATGCGCGGTGACGCCCGACACCCGCGTGCCAGAATTGCCAAATTTTGTAGAGCGTCACTGCAAGGGTCAATACCGCAACGCACATAAGAACAACAACAACGGGGCCGCCAACGTCTGCGATTTGACGAAGGGGTTCAGCCCAATTTAAAAGGATGTGTATCACCCGATTATCTCAACATCCGTGCGCGAAGATGGAAGGAGACTGCTACTGCAAATCCCGGCCTCCAAATTCGCACCATCACAAGTGTTTGCGCCATTGAATAATACACGTCCAAGCTGCCTACACTCCATCTGGGGAAGGACAAATTGGCGAACGCGGGGGCGCGCAGGTGGAAGCGTTCCGAAGTCAAACAATGTCAGGCGATTGACCTGACCATTTTTGTCGAACAAGACCGTTTCATAGATTGCTTTATCTATCCTCTGGTCCAACCCGTTGATGATGAGGAAGGATAATGTGCAAGAGGATTCAGTTGTTTGTACAGCATTCAGTTCAACCGAAATTTTGCCAATTAAATCGGCCTCTTGCGCGGAAACCGAGGATGTCAGCATGGCCAGAAATGACACAAAAAGACCAATCCGTTTCATGGGCTTGTCTCCAAAATGGGTGTGAGAAAGGCTGGCTGACATACGGGCTCTGAAGAGCGATGTCCGGCTTGCGACTGTTTTACTGTTGATGCATCTATCGAATAGAGTTTTCAAGGCTCCCGGAGATGGGTTTTCGGTGTGCATTATGGTTTGGTGAAGAGTGGAGATTGAAAGTGTTAATTATTACAGTATCTTGGGTCTCGATACCTGCTTTAAGATAAAACCAACTTTTTTTGTCGATTATGTGACCGTGCCTCATAAAACTTCAGGAAGCACCCAGTATTCCTACGCTGACAGAGGCGTTGAGACTGCATATAACTGATTCTGCATGCGCTTACGTCACCCGTTTCATATGCAATGGAGTCCGCCAATACGCCCGTAACCGTGTCAGTAAGCGCAACGTCTGGGTCGATAGGAACGGCTCAGCAATCAAGGGGTGATATGGGGTGTGATGCTATGTTGGGAAAACTTGGTATTCTGACGGCTCCATCAATTGTGATGGGCAGGTTGGTCTCCTCGACTCCATTTACATACAGCTTCTACGATCCGGGATTGGAGCTGCCAATTGAAATGGCTGGTCTGGCTGTGCCAAGGAAGTGTTTGGCCACAAAATAACTGTGAAAGCGAACGTTATAAGGAATGAGTACTGCTCGCAGTATAAATAAGAGAGACTGGGACTGAGCGATGTCAGTAGATAAGACCCGCGCTGCAGGCGCAACACGGGTCGTATTTTATCTTAGTTCAGGGAAGCAACGCCAAGAGGCACGCTGAATTTCGTGCACCAAATGTAAACTTCGTTGAAGTCGTCAACGTTTACGGATGCCGGTACGATATAGACCTGCACACCTTTGATGTTTTGTAACTCACCCAGATCGCTGAGTGTCGAGAATTTACCATCTGAGCCAAAACCAACATGGGGATCTGGCGCACCATCGAGGGTGAAATCAGAATCGAGGATAACGACAGCACCACCGTCCGCGGTTTTGATGATTTTGACACCACCAGTTGTGATGTGATCGCTTGCGCCAGTGAATGTACCATGAGCGGAGGTTTCACCTGCAGAAACGGACAATGGTGCGAAGGTGATCAATGTGGCCCCAAGGATGCCAAGCGACTTTACGACGAAGTTTTTCATGTAATTTTCTTTCATGCAGAGTGAGTGGCAGGAGCGCCGTGAACGTTTCGATGGAGCATCATCTAGCATTCGGAACCGGATAGTTCCAAACACAATTTTGTGATTGGAAACTAAGTGGTTCCGAATTGACTGCAGGAGTGATACGCCCAGCCTATGGGTAGACCTCGCGGATTTGATACGGATGTTGCGCTTGCCAAAGCGATGGATGTGTTCTGGGAGCACGGCTACGCTGACGCAACATTACCCGATTTACTGACCGGTATGAATTTGACCAGGGGCAGCCTGTATAAGGCATTTACAGATAAGAAGACGTTGTTTCTGCGTGTTCTGAGTACATATGACGAGCAAGAAGTCAGCGCTGCTGTCGTACTGCTGAGTGACCAAAGTCAGAATGGGTGGATACGGATTTTTAAGGTGTTCGACTCTATAGCGGAGGCTGTTCGGTCTGGTGATCAACGCGGCTGCCTTTTGTGCTCGGCAATTGCAGGGCCCGCTGCATATGATCAAGATATCAATGCCTTCGCTACAAAATCGTTGGATCGCATGCTTGTCGCATTTGAAACTGCATTGGAAACGTTGGTGCCAGTGGGGAGGTCAAAGCCATTGGCCAACTTGTTGGTAACGCAATATGTTGGGGTGCGGGTTATGGCGCGGGTAAACGGTTCGATCTCAAATATTGAACAAAGTACGGCCGCATTGAAAGGCATAGCAGAAAACTTTGACCAGAAGTTTTGAACGCGTAAACCAACCTCCCTGACGTCTTCGCCTGTAGTGCTACATCTATCCGATCTGCCAAGGGCGACTAACGGTGAACAAATTTCAGCGTCTGACCAATGGCTATGTTGTTTTCAATGTAAGGCTGATGGTTGTTGGAATTCAGAGATACCGTTAGATCATATGTACCGTTGGGCAATGCGCCCAAGGTAAAGTGATTTTCATATAGGCGTCCCAGCTTTAACCCATTCAAATAGATATGGCCGTGCCCTTCAAAGGGAACGTGCGCGGCATCATCTGTCGTTCGCACAAATGTAAAGTTCTCAGCACTCACAACGATCTCAGCGTCCTCGCTTCCTAGTTTGCTTTTTGCTGTAAGTTGGATGCTTGGGCTTGGATTAGTTTGAACGCCCTTGGCCGTGCTGTGATCCATGCCGGCCATACCCATATCGTCGCCAGCGTGCAGTACACGGGTTTTAACATCGCCATAATCAGCAAATTCTAATGTGAGCGGAAGGAATGAACCCTCAATAAAATCACTTTGCGCACCGATTAACATCAGATGCGCCCCGTCCATCGCAAAAATTCCTGTACCGTGCGCCGGAATAACAATTTTGGCTTCTGCATAGCCAGGGTTCATGATGCTGACTGCAGTGGCCGACGAAGAATGCACAGAAGTGAGTGTTTTTGCCGCCCCGTGATTTTGGATTTCTAAAGTAACAACAAAGAGGTTATCCTGACCGAGTACAGGCATGGCGCGTGCGCCGATTAATGTAACATCGGTTTTATGGCCCGAATTCAAAAAGAATGCGCCAGCGATGATGACACCGAGTGCGGCCAAAAGCGATAATCGTTTCATCATATCCTTGCCTTCTAACTTTATTTCATGTGTATACTAATGATATGATTATCGAAAGAAAGCAGTTTTTTCTCGTTGTTCTTTCTTGCGCGGTATTTTGCGCGAGTAAGGCCAATGCACATGCATCCGAGCAGGGGCTTGTTCTATTGCTGCCCACAGGTGCCTACGCGGCGGCAGGTACTTTGACGGTAGTTGCATCTATTTTGCTTGTCACTTGTCTTCCTAAAAAAGCCCTTAGCATCCTTTTTCAAAGCATTTCCTTTGGACGGGTAGGGGGCAAGGGAACTTCACGTATCAGCCAGTTCACATCGCTGGGCGCGACAGTTCTATTTCTCCTTCTTGTATTTATTGGATTTCGTGGGCCAACAGATCCGCAAAACAATCTACTTCCACTGACAATCTGGACCGTTTGGTGGATTGGTGTGTTTGTGGTTCAGGGGCTGATTTTTGATGTATGGAAATGGGTGAACCCTTGGACAGGTTTTGTTACCGTCCTAAATTTGGGTAAGAACCCCATTGCCCGGATTCCCAAAAAGCTAGGGGTTTGGCCTGCTGTTGCCTTACTTGTCTGCTTTCAAATGTTTCTCCTTGCTGACATTTCACCAAGCGACCCCCAAAGACTTGCAACTGTTGTATTCGGGTATTGGGTTTTTACTCTTGTTGGGATCGAATTATGCGGCAGAGACCCATGGTTGCATCAGGTGGAGTGTTTTTCTGTCCTGTTCCGCTTGATTGGGTCACTTAGGCCATTCCAACAGGGCAGTTCCCTCAGGTTAGGATTGCCGGGGTGGTATGCTCTCAAACATGCGCCGCTAGGCTTGAGTCAGGCGGCATTTTGTTTGATCGTTCTTACTGGCGGTAGTTTTGACGGCGTGAACGAAACGTTTTGGTGGCTTGCCCAGTTGGGTATCAATCCGCTCGAGTTCCCGGGGCGTTCTGCAGTGATTTGGTCGTCCACATTTGGGCTGATCGCTGCATTCATCTTTCTATTTACCATCTACGGCGCATCCATCTGGGTAGGGCTCAAGGCGATTGAGATCAGAGGATCTTCAGATAAGATCAGCTTCCTGCATGCGTTCAACATGTTTGCTGTAACATTGCTCCCGATCGCCCTTGGGTATCATTTCGCGCATTATTTGGTTTCATTTATGGTCCAGATAAAAATTACCCTGTCCACCGCATCTGATCCTATGGCGCTGGGATGGAATCTGTTCGGCTTAGGAGCGGTAAAAGCGACAACCGGGTTTTTGGGTGTCCCTGAAACCGTGAAAACGATATGGCTGACGCAGGCTGGCGTTGTTGTGGTGTCACATATTGTGTCAGTCCTGATGGGGCATAATATCGCAAGTAAATTATGTTTTAAAAACAGAGACGTAGTTTTGGTTCAGGTAGGTTTATGTGTGT
>NZ_JBALWB010000021.1:0-220 GCF_036960155.1 Sulfitobacter sp.
AAGGCCACCACTGACATCATCTTTGCCAGACCCGCCATTGATGGTGTCGTTGCCGGAACCGCCCTCAATCGTGTCGATGCCAGACCCGCCATCAATCTGGTCGGACCCTATGCCGCCGTCAATCGTGTCATTGCCCGTGCCGCCGTCAATCGTGTCATTGCCCGTGCCGCCGTCAATCGTGTCATTGCCCGCGCCGCCGTCTACCGTGTCATTGCCGCCG
>NZ_JBALWB010000021.1:320-58957 GCF_036960155.1 Sulfitobacter sp.
AACATAGAAACCGCCATCAATGGTATCATCACCTGCGCCGCCGGTAATCGTTTGGTTGTTCGTCCCACCAAACAACAAATCGTCGCCGCCATTGCCGTGAACTGTCGTGTTGGAGAAACCTCCTGTGGTGATCTGATCACCCTGTTCCGATCCCAGAACAACGTCGATGTTGGTTAGCTCGCCCGAAAGACCAGATACAGAATACGCGCCTCCGGTTGCCAAACTTGCCACTGTCAGGAAATTTCCCGTCAATCCTGTCGCGTCCAGCGTGTTCACACCGGCGCCGCCGTCGATAATGTCGGGATCGTTGTTATCAACGATAAACGTGTCGTCGCCATTGCCACCGCTAAGGGTATCTACCCCTCCGCCGCCGTCAATCGTGTCATTGCCCGCGCCGCCGTCTACCGTGTCATTGCCGCCGTTTGCAGTGATTGAATCGTTATCATCGCCACCAAGGATCGTATCATTACCGTTTGCACCGGTGATGTCGTCGTTGCCGAGGCCACCCTCCAGCTGATCACCAAGGCTAGAGCCAACATAGAAACCGCCATCAATGGTATCATCACCTGCGCCGCCGGTAATCGTTTGGCTGCCCCCCCCACCAAGCAACAAATCGTCGCCGCCATTGCCGTGAACTGTCTTGTTGGCAACAGTTCCCGTGGTGATCTGATCACCCTGTTCCGACCCCAAAACAACGTCGATGTTGGTTAGCGTGCCCGAAAGACCAGATACAGAATACGCGCCTACGGAATACAAACTTGCCACTGTCAGGAAATTTCCCGTCAAACTTGTCGCGTCCAGCGTGTTCACACCCAAGCCGCCGTCGATAATGTCGGGACTGTTGTTATCAACGATAAACGTGTCGTCGCCATTGCCACCGTTCAGGGTATCTACCCCTCCGCCGCCATTAAGAGTGTCATTGTCGTCACCGCCATTCAGGCTGTCACTGCCTGCACCGCCATTGATGGTATCGTTGCCGCCACCCGCATTGATGGTATCGTTGACCGAGCTGCCGGTGATCAATTCGTTATCGCCATCGCCCGTGATGACGATGCCATCGCCCGGCTCGGTAAAGCCGAACACACTCAGGCCAGACAGGTCGAGCGTGGTTTCGGTGTCCATAAACAGGCTCAGCGTGACGGACTGGCCCGCATGACCCGAAGCTCGGAGAGTTGTGAAATCAGCAAACTGCGCTGCATTCATTTGCATTTCGTCGACCACAAAAGACGGGCCACCTCCGTTGTCGGAGAGGTTCAGACTCTCAATACCCGTCACACTATGGTCGCGCAGATCGACTGTACCTATCCCGCCTAACTTAATGGCCAAAAGAGTATCGAAATCCGCTCCTCCGTCAAACACTTGTCCTGAAGTGTCTTTGTTTGAAAAAAGAGCTAAAAAATCATCCCCCGCACCGCCAAGCATTGTGTCAGCACCGGCCCCTGCGAAAAAAACATCATTACCGTCCCCGCCATCGAACAGATCATTGCCATCGTTACCGGCGAGTGTATCGTTCCCGCTGCCGCCATAGAGCCTGTCATTGTCCGTGCCGCCACTGATGAAATCATTGCCAGCCATGCCATAAATCACATCATCGCCCGAACCGCCTAGCAGTGAATCATTCCCGCCCTGCGGCGCGCCTGTTGCGGCATGGCCCGTGACCGAGACGTTGAGCGTGTAGGTGTCGCCCGTCACCAGCGCCAGCGTGGTGGCACCGGTTAGATACCTGCCAAACTCGATGTAATAGGTGCCCGCTGTCGCGACAGTTGTGGTCAACAGCGGATCACGCGAGTTCGAGCCATTGAGATCAAGGGTGCTGCCCAGACCGCCATCGGCGGCGGGCGAATCGTCATCCGTGGCAACAACAACACCGCTTGCATCCAATAACCGGACAACGCCATCAAATGTATTGCCGCCCGCGCTGCTGTTGCCCCAATCCGCATCAATGGTGATCGTCTCGCCCGCGCCGATGGTGACGGAAAAGAAATCACGCTCGTTCGCCCCCGTGCCCAGAACGGTGGTGTAGGGGATGGCAGTGTCGCCCACATCAGGGTTTTCAAACGTACTCCACTGGCCCGAAGGATCGAGGTCAAAGGCATTTGCGATGGAGCTGTTAAACTGGATCGTATCAGCAATCAACGTGTTGTGATCCCCGAAGATCACGTCGTTGCCTACGCCCCCGTCAATTGTCGTCGCCCCCGACGATGCGTTGTTGAGGCCAATGAGAATGTCCCCGTCGGCGGTTCCGGTGATGGTGCCGGATATGGATGCAATGTTGGTCATGATGAAATCCTTTGGAATTTTTTTTGTTTAGCTGTCGGGAGCAGTGTTTAGGCGGCGCTAACCGATGCGGTCGCGCGGCGCGGCCGCGAGGTCAAGATCGCGCGCGCTGTTGGCCGCGCAATGGCTCGCGCTAAATGTGTCCCGTTCAAAGTTGCGAGGCGAGGCAAAAATTCTATAGATGATGTCGGATACGCCCGATGACCCCGCGTCAGTATCTGCTGTTGAGATGAAGCCACAAGAATGTTGCAGTTGGTCAGATGATAGACTTGGGGGGCAGACTGGAGTGTATTATTCGGATTGACCGTTTCGATCAGTCCAAGGTCTTTCCAGAGCTCGGGTGTAGATGGCATGGGGTCGTCCTTGTGTGAAAATGTTGGGTGCGCCTGAATATCGTCCACGATTACAACGCCCTTAATTTTTGTAAAATTTGCTAGTGAAACCAGAATATTGGATCCTGAAAATTGAATAAATCTGGCACATCCTAGCTGAGTTTTTCAGTATCGTCATTCATGGTACTGTCAGACCAATTCGAACCTTTATCCCGTAACGGCCTTTGAGACAGCTCTGGCTTGCGCAAGATCTGGTTCAACCCAAGTGACCGGAAAATCCAAGTGACCGGAAAATTGCCATTCGAGAGGCCGACGATTTCGGGTTTCCTGACCAACTCATTGTTGGCGGTGCCAGTGTTGATCTGAAATACGGGTAACCATTCGACGGGATGGGCATGGTGGATGTCCAATCGGTTTAATTAACCAAATTTAAGAATCTTCTTATTGTATCAATAATTTGTATATATGATTTCTCAGCCGATCCATATACCATATGGGATACGCGCTCACGATTCATTCGTAAGTTGAAAGCTGTGCGAGACCCATACACCTTTGCAACATGTGCGGCGCACGCGTCCACTCAGCCTTCATCGTTCCACGGGAGGCCTCGGAGCAAATGTTAAATCTCATGTGACTGCCAGCGCTGCGATTGGCGTAAGTGTTTCTGGAATATGAGTTATTGTCAAATCTGGTGTTTGAGGTTTGTCGGTCATGCGGCGATCTGGTTGGGGTTTGTGGCTTAAGTTCCGTCTTTGAACGTGATGCCAGTGATGATTTTGGCAAGGCAGTCAAAGCCGCGTAGCTTCCGCTAGTTTTCTTCAGTACATTGTCCCAGCTTGAACATCCGCTGCCCGGCAATGCATTGCGCAGCAATGTCACGAGAGGGGTGTGCAGCATGCCATCGCGTGAGAGCCAGCCCTTTGAACGTTTGGTGCGATGCCTGATTGTGGCGAAGGCAGATTCAATTATTATCAGGCAGGGCATTTTTATATGCCCGAACGGGCGGATTGCTGGTGCGGATGCTCTGCCAGTGCTGGGCTGGAAAGTCGAAGAATGCCATGAGTTCGTCGCGTTCTTTTTGCAGGCAAAGTACTGCCTTGGGGTATTTTGCCTCGTAGGTTTTGCTGAACAGATCAAAGGCTTGTTCAGCATCGGCTTTGGTCTCAGCCTGCCAAATATCGTGCAAAGCAGTTTTGGCCTTTGGCTGAGAAAGCTTGGGCAGACAATTCAGTACGTTCATCGTTTTGTGCATCCAGCAACGCTGTCGGCGTGTTTCAGGGCATACCTCATCCAGCGCAGCCCAGAATCCCATGGCTCCGTCACCGATTGCCAACTTGGGTGCCTTCATGCCTCGACTTTTGAGTGACAGTAGCACCTCTCGCCAGCTCTGGGTGGACTCTCGCACTCCATCCTCAATCGCGAGGAATTTCTTTTGTTCACGGTCATTTACGCCAATGATGACAAGAGCGCACAGCTTGTCGCCTTCACCGCGCAAGCCGCTGTAGACGCCGTCGCCCCAAATGTAGCCCCATTGCTCTTTGTCCAACGGCACCTCTCGCCAGCCGTCATATTCTTTGGCCCAATCCCGTTTCAGGCGGGACACTGTGTTTGCAGACAGTTCCTTGGCGTCAGGCCCAAGAAGAACCGTCAGAGCGGCTCCCAACTCGCCGCTCGAAACCCCTTTTAGGTACAGCCATGGCAGAGCCGCTTCCAGCGTCCTGGTCTCGCTTATATATGGTGGCATCAAGGCGGAACGGAACGTGACCGGGGTGCCGTCTTTGGATCAAACCTTGGGAATACGTACATTCACCGGGCCATTGCCCGTTTGAACCGGGTGGCAGGGTGATGGCCGTTGCGAACAAGGGTTTCACGAAACCAATCCACACCATATCATCGATCTCACAATAGCAAATCGGCGGCGGATAGCTTTCCACCAAAGTCCAGACCCCGGTGTGCGCAGAGGCTGTGAGGAAACTCGGCTGATCATGGCCCTTAGGACCGTTTTTGATGTTCACTGGTATCTTGGCGCAAAATCTTCACCTCGACTGATCTGGTGGATTGTGTGGGTCGTCAGGGGGCATATCCTTCCCACCCATAGGCGTCTGGCTCTCGCCATCACGTTTTAAAAGCGGCCATTGGCCACGCGGACGGCAAGGCCGGCTTCGTCCGCATAGCAGACTTTGAGGGTGATGAAATAGCAGGCTCTAGTTCAGGGCAGGATTGTTTGAAGCGCCCAAATTATCGGGGCTGAAAACCTAAACGTCGCGCATGTATGCGCGACGTTATTAATTCTTGGGTCGCTTAACGGCGACGGTCGCGTCGCGCGCTCATCGGTTGGAACGCTACGCCGACGTGTGCTTCGCAATAAGGCTTGCCCGTTTTGACGGGGAGACCGCAAAACCAGAAATCCTCGGTTGCGGGGTCACCAACAGGCCATTTGCAGGTCCGTTCGGTCAATTCCATCAAGCTGATCTTTTTGGCCTTCTTCTCGATCTCGTTGACCTTGGCGAGGGCTTCGGGGCTGATTTCGTTGGCGGAAGGCTGCGGTGGCAGCGGCTGGCCCGCAGGAATGATCTGCTTGCGGGCTGGCATGTTGTGCTGTGGCGCAATTGCTGGCTCGGTTTTCAGGTCAGGCTTGGCGGACGCGGGTGTCGGCGTGGGCTCTGGACTTGGCTTAGGTGCCGGTTTGGCCTTTGGGGCTACTTTGGCTTTTGGCTCTGCTTTAGCTGCAGCGCCGGCTGTTGTGCGGTTGGACAGGCCAAGGCGGTGCACCTTGCCAATCACGGCGTTGCGGGTCACGCCGCCCAGCTCTTTGGCGATCTGGCTAGCGGACTGGCCTTCGCCCCACATCTTCTTTAAAATCTCAACGCGGTCATCAGTCCAGGACATGGAAGCTTCCCCAGTGTAAAAAGCGGCCCGTGGTTGGACCGCTTTGGCAAAATTCAGTCCCCTATAGTAATGCCTGTGGCGGCAGGTGCAAGGGATCAGACGGATGTTGGCGCGGTTGGGGCCGGCTTTTTCAGTCGCGCTTCGCGTAAAGCCAGCCAAAATGCCCCCGCAAGGATGATCCCAGCGCCAATGTACGTGACGCCATCAGGGCGTACGCCGTAAAAAAGGGCATCGTAAAGTGCTGCAAAAATAAGTGTGGCATAGCTGAAAGGCGCGACGAAACTGGCGTCAGCGCGCGCCATTGCATTCACAAAGCAGGTTTGAGCCACGGCCATACACAGCCCGATCCCAGCCAGCAGTGCCCATTGTTGTCCTGTCGGAACTTGCCAGACAGGCAAAACTGCGAATGTAGCGATGCACAGGCCGATCAGATTATTGACCAGCAATATCTGAAAAGGGTTTTCACGACCTGCCAGCTTCTTGATGAAGACCAACTCAAGCCCCATCACCATCGCAGCGCCCAAGGCAAGCAAAGCGGCGGACTGAAAGCTGTCTGGGGTAGGCCGCAATAGAATCAGTGCGCCGATCAATGCAAGGACTGCCGCCGACCACCGCACACGACCAACCTGTTCGCGCAGCAACGGGATCGCCAGCATCATACCAAATACAGGGTTAAGGAATGAAATCGCTGTCGCATCGGCCAGTGGAATATAGGCGACGGAGGCAAACATAAGCGTCACACCCGCCCAGCCAAAACTTGTGCGTGCAATGTGCAATCGCCACCGTGGCTTTGACAGTTTTGGCCGCACGATCGCAGCAACACTGCTGAGCGCGATGAAGGCAAACAAGAAACGGCCATGGCTGATCTGCAACGCTGGCAGGGCAGGGCCCAGTGTATCCGTGCCAAGGCTTTTGGCCATCAGCGTGGTTGCTGCAATAAAGGCAGTTGCGAAAAGGATCAGCGCAGCGGCCAACGCATTATTCTGTTGTCTGGGTTGGTACATGCATCTGCTATGGCGCGGATATCGCGCCCTCGCAAGTAATGAAACGAGGCACTTGCAAAAGCGCGCTGAGGCGTTAAACCATCCTCATGATCACACGTACACATACCCTGTCACGACGACGCCGCAGCTAATCTGCCGCCCGTAACCTGCCTATTGGCAGGTTTGATCCTTGGTGCCTGATTTGGCACCGCCCCCCAAACCTACTTGACCCGCCGCAACGCCCATGCCCTTTTGTGCTTTTCGCGGCTTTCTTTCCTGAAAGGATGATCTAGATGATCGCTTCTATTCTGCCGACATATTCCCGTGCACCTCTGAGTTTTGAAAAAGGTGAAGGCACTTGGTTGATCGAGGCGGATGGCCGACGGTTTTTAGATCTTGGTGCTGGTATTGCTGTGAATGTGTTGGGTCATGCCAATCCTGATTTGATTGCTGCGCTGACCGAACAGGCGGGCAAGCTTTGGCATACGTCCAACTTATACGAAATTCCGCAACAGCAGGCGCTTGCGGATAAGCTGGTCGCACATACCTTTGCGGATACTGTATTTTTCACCAACTCTGGCACAGAAAGCTGTGAGTTGGCTGTGAAAATGGCGCGCAAGTACTTTTATGACAAAGACCAGCCAGAGCGGGTTGAGATCATCACTTTCTCAGGGTCATTCCATGGGCGGTCCTCAGCGGGGATCGCTGCTGCAGGGTCTGAGAAGATGACAAAGGGCTTTGGCCCGTTGTTGCCCGGGTTTGTGCATCTGGAATTTGAAGATGAAGAGGCGCTGAAAGAGGCAATTACCGATCAAACCTGTGCGATTATGGTTGAACCGGTTCAGGGCGAGGGCGGTATTCGCCCGCTGTCGGATGCGACGTTAAAAGGCATGCGGGAACTGTGTGATGAACACGGTATCCTGTTGATCCTTGATGAAGTCCAATGTGGCGTTGGCCGTACTGGCAAACTGTTTGCCCATGAGTGGGCAGGCATCACGCCTGACATAATGATGGTTGCTAAAGGCATTGGCGGCGGCTTTCCCCTTGGGGCGGTTCTGGCCACTGAAAACGCGGCAAGCGGGATGACGGCAGGCACGCACGGTTCGACCTATGGCGGCAACCCGATGGCTTGCGCTGTGGGTTGTGCGGTGATGGATACCGTTGCCGACCCTGAATTTCTGGCAGAGGTGAACCGCAAGTCTGGCCTGTTGCGTCAAAAGCTAGAAGGGTTAGTGGCCTCGCATCCAGATGTCTTTGAGGAAGTGCGCGGCGCTGGTTTGATGCTCGGCCTGAAGTGCAAAGGTGCGCCAATTGATCTGGTCAACTCAGGCTACGCGGCCGAAGTGGTGACCGTGCCTGCCGCCGATAATGTTGTGCGCCTGTTGCCCCCGCTCAATATCACGGATGAAGAAATCGCTGAGGCGGTGACACGCCTTGATCGCGCAGCAACATCGCTGGGCGCAGCCTGATTTCATCCTGTAAATTGTAGACTGTTGGGGGCCTCGCCCCCGGCCAAAATATCCCAAGTAAAGAATTACCATGAAACATTTTCTCGACATCCATAAGACAGATCAATCTGAACTGCGGGGTATCATCGACAGCGCTGCCTCAATGAAGGAAGCACGTGCAGGCCGTCCGCGCGGTGCGCTGGACGATGATCAACCCCTCAAGGACCATATGGTTGCGCTGATCTTTGAAAAACCGTCCACCCGTACGCGCGTTTCCTTTGATGTGGGTGTACGCCAGATGGGTGGTCAGACGATGGTGCTATCTGGCAATGACATGCAGTTGGGCCACGGCGAGACAATCGCCGATACCGCCCGCGTGCTGTCGCGCTATGTTGATCTGATCATGATCCGTACATTTGAAGAGCAAACGCTGCTGGAGATGGCAGAATACGCCACTGTGCCTGTGATCAACGGCCTGACTGACCGCACGCACCCTTGCCAAATCATGGCAGATATCATGACGTTTGAGGAACATAACGGCCCCATCAAAGGCAAGCGCGTTGTGTGGTCTGGTGACGGCAATAACGTCTTTGCCAGCATGGCCCATGCGGCGAAACAGTTTGACTTTGATCTTGTATTCACCGGCCCCGAACCGCTGGACCCCGAGCGCGCGCTTGATGGCCTTTATACCACGGTGCGTGACCCGAACGAGGCCGTTAAAGGTGCTGATCTGGTGGTCACTGATACATGGGTGTCCATGCATGATCCGCAATCTGCACGCGAGCGGCGTCACAACCAGCTGCGCGGCTATCAGGTCAACGAAGAGCTGATGGCGAAGGCCAAAGACGATGCGTTGTTTATGCATTGCCTGCCAGCCCACCGCGACGAAGAGGCGACAAGCGCCGTGATGGATGGTCCACGTTCGGTTGTCTTTGATGAGGCCGAAAACCGTCTGCATGCCCAAAAAGCTGTGATGCGGTGGTGCCTTGAAAAATAGCGCCACAAAATCCCCCCGCATCGTTGTTGCAGGGGCTGGGGCGATTGGCTGCTATGTTGGCGGCTTGCTGGCCCACGGCGGAATGCAGGTCAGCTTTTTGGGTCGTGCGCGCATTCTGGATACGTTGCGCAGCCATGGTCTGCGGCTAAGCGATTACAGCGGCATGGATGTATCTGTGCCGCCTGACGCATTGGACCTGCATGAAGCCCCTGCAATTTTGGCTGATGCTGATCTGATCCTTGTGTGCGTAAAATCCGCGGCAACCGCCGAGATGGCGGATCAGATAGCGGCCTACGCAAAGCCTGATGCAATAATTGTTAGTTTGCAAAACGGCATGGGCCATGCAGATACCTTGCGCGCAGCGTTGCCGTCGCATGATATTCGCCCTGCAATGGTGCCGTTCAATGTGGTCCCAAAGGAGCTGGGGCAATTCCACCGTGCCTCTAGCGGAGATATTGTCATTGGTGCAGGCCCTGCTGGCATTGATCAATTGATGAGCGTGGCTGGTCTGGATGTATCCCAAAGCGACGAGATCGAGGCGGTGCAGTGGGGCAAGTTCCTGCTTAACCTCAATAATGCGCCAAACGCCCTATCTGGGCTGACCCTTCATGAGCAGCTGCTTAACCGCCCATGGCGGCGACTGATGGCAGATCAAATGGCAGAAGCCCTGCATGTATTGCGCGCGCACAACTGCACGGTTCGGCCTACAACGCCTGTTCCCGTTGCATTGGTCCCCCATATCCTGCGCCTGCCCACGCCGTTGTTTCGTCGTGTGGCTGCAAAGATGCTTACCATTGATCCTGAGGCCCGCACATCTATGGCGCATGATCTGATGGCGGGGCGGATCACCGAGATTGACGCATTGCAAGGCCGGATCATTGCAATGGGCCGTGAGAAGTCCGTGAAAACACCTTTGTGCGAAGCAATGTTATTGGCTGTAAAACAGGCCGAGCAGACAGGCGCAAAACCTCACAGTCCCGAAAGCCTGCGCAGCTAGGTCTTGCACCGCACCGTTAAAACCCCCAATTGTCGTAGTGAAATTGCGAAATGAGGAGGTCCCATGACCAAAGCAAAAGCCGATATCGGTGTGTACGGGTTAGGGACAATGGGCAGCGCGCTTGCGCTCAACCTTGCTGAAAAAGGGTTTCACGTTGCAGTGACCAACCGTGAGGTTGAGTGGATTGCGAATTTTGTGCAAGGGGCGGGACCTCTAGGATCGCAGATCACCGCGACAGATACGCTGGATAGCTTTGTCAGCGCCCTCAAAACACCGCGCACCATTTTGTTTATGATCCCGTCTGGCGCGCCGATGGACGCGATGATTGATGCGGTTCTGCCGCTGCTGGAAGATGGCGATACCATCATCGATGGCGGCAATGCTGATTTCAACGCCACCCGTCGCCGATTTGATCGCCTTAGCGGCACAGGTGCGCATTTTGTTGGCATGGGGGTGTCTGGTGGCGAAAAAGGTGCACGCCACGGTCCTTCCATGATGGTTGGTGGCAGTGCACACAGTTGGCAGCAGCTAAAACCGATGGCCGAAGCGATAGCGGCGCGGTTTGAAGGTGATCCTTGTGTGGCGCACCTAGGAACGGATGGTGCAGGGCACTTTGTAAAGACCGTGCACAACGGCATTGAATACGCTGACATGCAGATGATTGCCGAAATCTACGGCATCCTGCGCGATGGTGCGGGCTGGAATGCGCCGCGCATCGGCGCGCTGTTTGAAGAATGGCAGAGCGGTCCGCTCAGCTCATACCTGATTGAGGTCAGCGCCGCAGCCTTGCAAACCATGGACCCTGAAACGGATCAGCCGATGGTTGATGTGATCCTTGATCGCGCGGGGCAAAAAGGTACAGGCCGCTGGACAGTCATTGAAGCATTAAAGATGGGCCAATCCGCTAGTGCAATCGAGGCCGCAGTAGGCGCGCGCGGTTGGTCGTCAGAAAAACCAACGCGCGAAGTTGCTGAGACGGTTCTGAGTGCGGGTACATTGCCTGCAGAGGTGCCAGAGGGCGGCGATCTGGAATCCGCATTTTTGGCGGCACGTATTTTGGCACATGCGCAGGGTTTTCGTGTCCTTGCTGCAGCGTCCGAGGAATTTGACTGGGCGCTTGATATGGCGCGTATTTCGGAGATCTGGCGTGCAGGCTGTATCATCCGCTCGGCGTTGTTGGATGATTTTGCGCAGGCCTTTAGGGATGAACTGCCCGAGGGCCATTTGATTTTGGCACCTGCGATGGTTGCGACATTGGCTAAAACGATACCCGCATTGCGGCGCACGGTTGCGGCTGGTGTTGCGCTGGGCACACCGCTGCCTGCCTTGTCGGCGTCCCTTGCGTGGTATGATAGCATGCGGCGCGGGCGCGGCACGGCCAACCTCATTCAGGCACAGCGCGACTTCTTTGGTGCGCACGGATTTGAGCGGACCGACCAAGAAGGTAAATTCAACGTGGATTGGCCTGAATTGGCCAGCGAAAACAGCTAATTCACGTGCCGCGCGGCTTGGCCCTTAGGGTTGGGTCAGCGGCGCGCGGATCATCGGGCCAAGGGTGGCGCGGATATTGGGCGCGCATGTCTTTGCGCACGTCCTCGTAGGAACCCTCCCAAAAGCGTGGCAGGTCCATCGTTACCTGAACGGGGCGCTGGGCAGGTGACAATAGCGTGACCTGCAAGGGCTGTCCGCCAACTTGCGGGTGGCGCGTCACGCCAAACATTTCCTGCAGGCGCACAGCGATTTGCGGTGTGTCCCCGTCATAATCAATTGCAATACGCCGCCCAAGTGGCGTTTCGAAATGGGCAGGCGCGGCGCGGTCTAGTTGCTGTTGCTGGTCCCAATCCAGCCGCGCGCGCAGGGCGGGCAGCAGATCAAAGCGTTTCCAATCAGCGGTACTGCGCGTGGTGCCCAAATGGGGCAATAGCCACTCTTCCAAGGTCTCCATCAGGTGGGGTTCGGAGAAATCGGGAAAATTCGGTTGATCGGCAACCAATGCGGCGCGACGCAAGAAGCGCGCTGCTGCTTTGTCGGGGCGCAGGCCCAGTTGGGTTACACCTGCCAACATTGCCTGTGCTACGCTTTCTTGCGGGGCATCGCTCCATGTGCGGTCATCCAGTACCAGCGCGCCAAGGCGTTCTTGGCGGCGTGTTTCAACACGGCCCTCACGGCGGGACCATGCGCAATGGTCATGCCATGCGATCTGGTCGGAAAATGCATCGCGTAGCTCGGTTTCTGACAGTGCGGTACCTTGGCGGATGCGTGCCTCGCGCGGGTCACCATCAAGGTCGGTGGCAACGATCACACGTTCACCTGCCAAGGGGTCGCCCGCCGGAATAACTGCGCCTTTGCCGCCGGATAAAACAAACCGCGCTCCGTCGCCTTTGCGCCGCAACCCGATCCTGTCAGGGTAAGCAAGGGCGGCCAATGTGCCGATGTCTTCGGGGCCATCATGCGCGGTGGCGCGGGCTAGGCGTTTGGCCTCTTGGCGGATGCGGGCGAGGGTGGCGTGGTGGACTTCACCAGGCACACGTTCCCCTGCTACCGCGCGCATTCGGTGGATCAGGTCAAGCGGCGCACCGCGCAGTGGATCACGTTCGGCAAGGATCGCGGCCAGCGTTGCCGCCTTACGCCCACCGCGCGCTACCATATGTGCAAGACGGGGGTGCAGCGGTAGCTGTGCCAGCTTGCGACCATGGGGTGTGATGCGGTCGTTGGTATCCAGCGCCCCCAGCATTTGCAGCAATGCCTTTGCTTCCTGTAAACGCCCTTCGTGGGGCGGTGTTACAAAGGCCAATTCAGTTGCCTGTGCGCCCCACAACGCCAGCTCTAGCGTAAAGGCACTCAGATCGCCGCTTTCGATCTCTGCAGGAGGGTAGGCAGCCAACGCGCCGTCTTCGCCGCGCGTCCACAGTTTGTATGCCACGCCTTCGCTCACGCGGCCCGCACGGCCTGCACGCTGGGTCGCTTCGGCCTGCGTGACGCGGGTTGTGATCAGGCGCGACATTCCTGATGAGGGATTGAATTCGGCACGCCGCGATCGCCCGCCGTCCACAACGATGCGGATGCCCTCAATGGTCAGCGATGTTTCGGCGATAGACGTGGCTAGAACTATTTTGCGTCCTGAGGCTGCGGGGTTGATCGCCGCACGCTGGGCTTTGAAATCCATCGCGCCAAATAGGGGCGCGAGCGTACAATCTTTTGGGACTTGCTGTGCCAGCAACCTCTCGACGCGCCTGATCTCACCCTCACCGGGAAGGAAAACCAGCGCAGAGCCGCTTGTTTCGCCAATGGCATGTAAGACCAGATCGGCAACAGCCTGTTCATAGCGCATCGTCTTGGCGAGCGGTTTCTCCAGCCAATGAGACGTGACGGGAAAGCTGCGCCCGGCTGAGGTCACGATTGGTGCCTCCATCAGCTTGGCCACAGGTCCTGCGTCCAGTGTTGCAGACATGGCGATCAACATTAAATCGTCCCGCAAAGCACCAGCAATTTCCAAACAGAGGGCCAGCCCTAGATCTGCATTGAGGGAGCGTTCGTGAAATTCGTCAAAGATCACCGCGCCAATACCGGGCAGTTCGGCATTCTCTTGGATCATTCGGGTGAGGATGCCCTCGGTGACCACTTCGATCCGCGTTGATTTGGACACCGCCGAGGCCCCGCGCACTCGGTATCCTACCGTCTGTCCAGCCTCTTGGCCCAATGTTTGCGCCATACGCTCAGCGGCGGCGCGCGCGGCAAGGCGGCGGGGCTCCAACATCAGAATACGCCCCGATGTGAGGTTCGCCTCTAACATCGCAAGCGGTACACGGGTTGTTTTACCGGCACCTGGGGGGGCTTGAAGGACAAGACGGCCGTGGGCGCGCAGGGCGTCCAAGACTTCGGGCATGACTTCGTCGATAGGCAGAGCAGTTTTCATATGCGTCTTATCGGCGCTGGGCACAGGCGGGGCAAGGCTGGACATTCTTTGCGCGGGGCGTGAAAAACACACAGGAACGGCGCGGAGGACCTCCCATGGACATCACTGATATGGCAAAACGCATTCGCGCAGGTGAGCGGCGTGCGTTGGCGAGGGGGATTACCTTGGTTGAGAGCGGCCGCGATGATCATCGCGTGCAGGCAACACAGCTGTTGACGGAATTGGGTCAGAGCAAAGAGGCGTTGCGCATTGGGCTGTCGGGAACGCCGGGTGTGGGGAAATCTACATTTATCGAAAGCTTCGGCCTTATGTTGACAGGGCAGGGGCTGCGGGTGGCGGTCTTGGCCGTTGATCCCAGTTCGTCGCGCTCGGGTGGATCGATCTTGGGGGATAAGACCCGCATGGATTTGCTAAGTCGCGATCCAAAGGCGTTTATTCGCCCCTCCCCTAGCCAAACCCATTTGGGCGGTGTCGCGCGGCGCACGCGTGAGGCCGTTGCACTGTGCGAAGCCGCTGGTTTTGACGTTGTGCTGATCGAAACTGTGGGTGTTGGCCAATCCGAAACAGTGGTGGCGCAAATGGCTGACCTGTTCTTGTTGTTGCTTGCGCCAGCGGGGGGCGATGAGCTGCAAGGGGTCAAGCGCGGCATCATGGAAATGGCGGATGTGATTGTGGTCAATAAGGCCGATGGCGATCTAAAGGCCACGGCGACCCGTACACAGGCCGATTATGCTGGGGCACTGCGCCTGATGCGTAAACGGCCACAAGACCCTGAGGGGTATCCCTGCGCCATGAACGTGTCCGCGCTAGAGCAACGTGGACTGCCCGAGGTTTGGGAGACACTTAAGAAACTGTCTGAATGGCGCCGTGAAAACGGATTTTGGACTCAAACCCGAGCGGCGCAAGCGCGCTATTGGTTTGAGGATGCGGTGAGAAATGCACTGTTGGCGCAGCTTGATACGCCTTCAGCACGGGCCGCACTTTTGCGTCTAAGTGATGCGGTTGCGGCCGGTGAACAGGAGCCAGCAGCCGCTGCCGCCGCATTTGTGCGCGATTTGCGGGTGTAAGGAAGAGAAAGCGGGCTTCTCGGGTTGACCTATCTGGCGATTCCTCCTAAAGCCAGCAGACCAATTTACGGGTCTCCGATTGTGTGACCTGATCAGCTGTGGTGCTCTTTGTGAGACACTGCGTCGAACCAAAAGGATGAACCCATGTCGCGCCGTTGCGAATTGACCGGAAAAGGCCCGATGTCGGGCAACAACGTATCCCACGCCAAAAACCGCACGCGTCGTCGGTTTTTGCCAAACCTGAACGACACAACACTTCAGTCCGAAGCGTTGGGCCGTGGTTTCAAACTGCGTATTTCTGCAGCTGCTCTGCGCAGCGTTGATCACCGTGGTGGTCTGGATCTGTACCTTGCAAAAGCAAAAGATACAGAATTGTCAGACAACGCGCTGAAGATCAAAAAAGCGATCGCAAAATCTAGCGTTCAGGCCGAAGCCGCTTCTTAAGCGCCAGCCTATTATGATTTAGAACGACCCCGACCTGATTGCAGGCTCGGGGTCGTTTTCGTTTAGCATGCCATTTTACGGTGCCATGCGGCGGGACTACCCCAATCAATTTAAAGGAACTCTTCATGCCAAACCCAAAATCGACGGTAGGTGTTGTTGTTTTATTCGCGGTGATTGCTGTGATCATGGCGGTGGTGTCGGTGAAAATGTCCCCGTTAGACAAGAGCACGGCGGCGTTTGCGGTTGAAGAGCCGTATCTGCGTAGCAGCTTGCCGACGTCAAAGTCTGCTGCAGCGTTTTTGGTGCTGCGCAATCAAACCGGAACCGATGATCGTCTGATCGCTGTGCGATCTGGTCTGTCGGGTCGCGTTGAGATGCACAGCCATTCTGAGGACGCAAATGGCGTCATGCGCATGGGCGAGATTGAAGGTGGAGTGCCACTGGCGGACGGTGACAACCACGCGTTCAAGCGCGGCGGCGACCACTTTATGTTTATGGGATTGGATGCGCCGCTCAGCCAAGGGCAGTTAGTGCCTGTGACATTGGTGTTTGAGCAGGCAGGCGAGATCGAAATCATTGTTCCCGTTGATTTGACCCGTTAAGGCGCGCTTAGCGGCCCTTTAGGATATCATCCACCCATGCAGGTACTGTCTGGGTGGCAGGGCCCATGATGGCGTTATCAAACTGCGAACCAACCGCTGAGGGTTCCAGATTGATTTCCACAGTCTGCGCGCCAATACGCGCGGCCTCGGCCACAAAACCCGCCGCAGGATAAACATTACCTGACGTGCCGATGGCCGCAAAAATATCCGCGCGGCCAAGGGCGTCGATGATCCGGTCCATCTGATAGGGAATTTCGCCAAACCATACGATGTCAGGTCGTGCGCTGGGCGCGCTGCAGGCGGGGCAGGCATCGCCTACGTTCATTTCCATAGGGGCAGGCCAGCGGTGTTCGCAGGACGCACATAGCGCCGATCCTAGCGACCCATGCATGTGTAACACATTTTGCGCACCACCTCGTTCGTGCAGGTCATCAACGTTTTGCGTTACGATCAATACCTCGCCGTCATTTTCGGCCTCTAGCCTTGCCAGTGCTTCATGGGCCGCGTTTGGCAGGGCGCTGGCACCGTGGGCGCGGCGGGCATTGTAGAAATTGACCACAAGTTGGGGATCACGGACAAACCCTTCGGGGGTGGCGACGTCTTCGACGTTATGCTGCGCCCATAGGCCCGTTTCGGCGCGAAATGTTTCAATGCCGCTTTCGGCAGAAATTCCTGCACCTGTTAGAATGACGATGTTGGGCATGTGGGCTCCGAATTACAAAAGGTGAAGTTGGCCCTCAAGCCAAGGCATCTGTTCAATGGCGGGGCTGATCATGCGCCGCTCGATTAATCCGCGAAAGGCGTTTGTGATGTCGCGCGGCACGTCGCCCTTCCAATCCGCACCAGTGAACAGCGAGATTTGGCGCGCGTCGCCTGTACCGGGCAAAGGGTGCGCAGAAAGACGGTCATGAAAACGCGCAGCACGCATAAAGCCAAGTGGGGTGGTGATCGTCCAACCCGTGGCGTGTGCCACCATAGACATCAGTGCAAGGTGGCTGCCGATTTCAAATCGTGCGGGCAGTGGTGCCCAATCCTTTTTTAGAAAGTCCTCGATCTGGTTGGCAATCAGTTGGTCGCTCTCATAGCGCAAGAACGGCAAGTCCGAGGCCGATTTTAGCAATGTTTGAGGGTGTTCTGTGCACTCTTTGGGCATAACCAAGATCAACGGGTCACGTACCAAAGGATATTCCACCAGCTTTTCATGCGTTTCATGGGTGCTGGCGGATATTGCCATATGTAGCTCATCTTCACAAACCATGCGCACTAAATCTCGGCTGCTTTTTGAACTCAGGCGAAATCGACAGCCTGCGATACTATCTGCAAGAATGACAGCGAGGCGCGGCGTTAGATCATCATCAAAATCGTCAATCACGCCAAGGTTGAGTTCGGACAGGTGTGCCAAGTCCATGATTGAGACTTCTGATGTGGCGAGGCGGAGCTCAGATAATGCAGCAGTTGCATGGCGCAAAAAACCACGGCCAGCTGGTGTTAGGCGCATGGGTCGACGCGAATGGTCGATCAGCGTGGTGGACAGTGCAGTTTCAAGGTTGCGCATCTGTTGGCTCACCGCTGGCTGGCTAAGGCCAGTATCAAGTGCGGCCTGTGCAACGGTTCCGCTGCGGGCGAGCGCTTCAAACACCTCAAGTCCGCGTAGGCTGATGCCTTTCATTTGCATATCTGGTCCCTTTTTCATCGCTTCGTTGTGGGGATGCATCCCAAAGGCGTCAAGGCTGAGGTTAAGCCTATTGCTGCTTTGTTTTGGGCGGGGCAGAATGGCAGGGATCAACATAGTTCAATTGGAGCAAGAGTTCTCATGAGAATCGCAACTGCTGCTTACCCGCTAGATGTGCTGGAATCTTGGGCTCAATTTGAAGACAAAACCGCAAGCTGGGTGGCTGAAGCAGCTGGGCAGGGCGCTGATTTGCTCGTGTTTCCCGAATATGGCGCGATGGAAGTTGCCACGCTAGATGGGTTGGATGTGGCGGGGGA
Organism: Sulfitobacter sp.; assembly: GCF_036960155.1. Classification (GTDB taxonomy): domain Bacteria; phylum Pseudomonadota; class Alphaproteobacteria; order Rhodobacterales; family Rhodobacteraceae; genus Sulfitobacter. Next base: position 18,262 of record NZ_JBALWB010000021.1, read on the forward strand.
CCTCGAAAAATCTCTGTTTTCCGTGTCGGACCGGTTGCCCGAGATTGACGCGCTGTATGTGCGACTGGCTGCGGAACACCGTGTGCATATTGTTGCGGCCTCGGCCCCTGCAGCCACGCAAACCCGACCAGTAAATCGCGCACGGCTGATCACGCCGGACGGCCAGATAGGCATTCAAGACAAACAAATCATGACCCGCTTTGAGAGCGAGGTTTGGGATGTGATTGGTGGTGGACCGCTTCAGGTTTTTGAGACGGCTTTGGGCCGGATTGGCATCCTGATCTGTTATGATAGTGAGTTCCCGCTGCTGGGCCATGCGCTGCAAAGCTGTGATATCATTGCAGTACCTAGCGTGACCGAGGCATTGGCGGGGTATTGGCGCGTTCGTACAGGCGCGATGGCGCGCGCATTAGAGAATCAGTGTGTGACTGCCATGTCTTCGATTGTTGGTGATGCCAATTGGAGTAGCGCGCTGGGGTCTTGCGTGGGGGCAGGGGGTATCTTTTGCCCACCTGATGTCGGCTTTCCATCAACAGGTGTATTGGCTGCAGCAGAGCTGTGCGTGGCGGGTTGGACCTATGCGGATGTGGATTTAGGGGCCATTGCAAATGTTCGTTCTGACGGCGTTGTGCTTAACCGTGCGCATTGGGACTTGCAGGTCGGTCGCGATGCTCCTGCGTTAAATGTAGCTTTGAATCGCTTCTCCTCTTGAAAATCCGCGCGGAACCCCTCATTTAGCGCTTGTCCCTGCTACGGGGATGTTTTTACAGGAGAGACCATGGCCAAGGAAGATACGCTCGAATTTCCCGGTGTCGTTAAGGAACTCTTGCCAAATGCGACGTTCCGGGTCGAGCTTGAAAACGGCCATGAGATCATCGCACATACGGCAGGAAAGATGCGCAAGAACCGCATCCGCGTTCTGGCAGGTGATAAGGTACAGGTCGAAATGACCCCCTACGACCTGACCAAAGGCCGGATTAACTACCGTTTCAAGTAACGAAATCCCCCGCCCGCCCTGCAGGATGGGCGAGGAGTGCTCATGAAATTTATCCTCGGATCAGGATCACCGCGCCGCAAGGAATTGCTGGCGCAAATTGGCGTGGTTGCGGATGATATTCGCGCCCCCGACATTGACGAAACCCCCCACAAAGCAGAGCTACCGCGACCCTATTGTGCCCGTATGGCGCGCGAGAAGGTGGCGGCGGTGCCTGCGGATAGCGACGATATCGTTCTATGCGCAGATACTACTGTTGCGCTGGGTCGCCGAATCTTGGGCAAACCTGCGGATCGCGCCGAGGCAGAGGCGTTTTTACGTTCCATGTCTGGCCGCCGTCACAAAGTGATCACAGCCGTCGCCGTAAGACGCGGTGACAAGCTGTGGGAGCGCGATGTGATGAGCACAGTGCGCATGAAAAACCTCGCCGAAGACGAACTGAAAGCCTACCTTGATACTGGCGATTGGGAGGGCAAGGCGGGTGGCTACGGCATTCAGGGGCCTGCGGGTGTGCTGATTCCATGGATATCCGGCTCGTTCACCGGCATCGTGGGCTTACCGCTCGCTGAGACTGCAAATTTGCTGCGCGCCAGCGGCTACCCGATATATGGAGAAGGCTCATGAAAGGCCGTACAATTATTCTGGATCACCTTGGTGAGATCGAAACCGCTGCCCTCATGGTTGATGGCAAGCTGGATGATCTGCTGGTGGATGTCACTGATGCGCCGCGCAACGGTACGATTTACCGCGCAATCGCGGATCGCCCCGTAAAAGGTCAGGGGGGCATGTTCCTCAAAACGCCTGATGGTTCAGCGTTTTTGCGCCAGATTAAAGGCCTTGCGCCTGGCCAGCCGATTCTTGTGCAGGTCACAGGATTCGCCGAAGACGGCAAGGCGATTCCCGTAACCTCGAAGCTACTGTTCAAAAGCCGGTATGCGATTATCACGCCAGAGGCTCCGGGCCTGAATATTTCCCGCTCAATCCGCGATGAACCCGAACGGGATCGCCTATTGGAAATCGCACACGATGCGATGGACGGGTCCGAGTACGGCCTTATCCTGCGTTCCTGTTGTGCAGGGGCGGACAGTGACGCAATTGCCGAAGATATCGAATCCATGCTTGGGCTGGCGCAGGCTGTTCTCAAAGATGACAGCGCCGAGATGGAAACCTTGGCCGAGGGCGATGGTCCTCATGTGCTTGCGTGGCGTGATTGGGTCGAACAGGCTGAGATCGTGACCGAAGCAGGTGGGTTTGAGGAACACGGAGTACTGGATGAGCTGGATGCGCTGGCGCAAGACCGCGTTGCCCTATCTGGTGGTGCGTCCATGTACGTCGAACCGACACGTGCGCTGGTCGCTGTGGATGTGAACACGGGCTCTGACGTGTCATTGGCTGCGGGGATCAAGGCAAACATGGCCTGCGCCCGCGCATTGCCGCGTTCACTGCGCCTACGAGGCCTAGGGGGGCAGATCGTCCTTGATCTGGCTCCAATGCCTAAAAAGGATCGACGCCCGTTTGAGACGGCCCTGCGCGCCGCCTTTAGGGCTGATGAGGTCGAGACGACCTTGGTTGGCTGGACGCCACTTGGGCACTACGAACTGCAACGCAAACGCGCCCGTGCGCCGCTGAGCGAGCTGCTAGCGTGAGCTGCCCGATCTGTGAAGGCGAGACCGCAGAAAAGTACCGCCCTTTCTGTTCCGGACGCTGCGCTGACGTTGATTTGTCGAAGTGGTTTTCTGGTGCCTACGCCACCCCGTCACAAGACCCCGACGACCTTGAAAAACTCGTCGAGGCACTAGAAAAAGACCCGGATCAAAAGCCACATTAGAACAGCGATCAAACTAGTTGCGGAACAATGCAAATAGAGGCTGGACACCCGCGCGTAGAGAACCTAAAACGCGCTCACCCGACCAGTTAACTGGTCTCCGTGCCCGGGTAGCTCAGGGGTAGAGCAGTGGATTGAAAATCCTCGTGTCGGTGGTTCAAATCCGCCCCTGGGCACCATTTAACTCTCTGATATTAAATGGATAATGCGACTTCGTGTTTCGCGAGGATGTTGCTTCTCAATCACGTGGGTGCCGTATGGGTGCCTAGAGACTCCTAGTCATGCACCCAGTGCACCGCCTTGAATAGCCTTTGTGTGGCGCGCCGCCACCTTTGCGACAGATTAACGCTACCTTTGTGTGGCGCGGCGCTACCTTTGGGACGGATCGGCGCTACCTTTGGGACACCAAACTGTGGCGCGCCGCTACCTTCTGGACAGATGTGGCGCGCCGCTACCTTCTGGACAGATTGACGGTACCTTCTGGACAACTAATTTGAAATTCTAACGCTTTTGGGCTTTGGAGCGTTAGAATTGCAGTCATCAGTTTGGCGTTCTAACGCTTTCATGATGCCCAGCTCTACAAATCTAACGGTCTAAGTGTGGCGCGCTGCTACCTTCTGGACAGATTAACGGTACCTTCTGGACAACTAATTTGAAATTCTAACGCTTTTGGGCTGTGTAGCGTTAGAATTGTGGTCCTCAGTTTGGCATTCTAACGCTTTCATGAGGTTCAGCTTTACAAATCTAACGGTCTAAGTGTGGCGCGCCGCCATGTTTGATGCGCTTTGACATCAACGCCCCAAAGCCGACCTTGGTGGCTTTGATGTGGCGCACCGCTAGACTTGAGACAGATTTGCACCAGACTTGAGACACCAAATTTGAAATTCTAACGCTTTTAGGCTTTAGAGCGTTAGAATTGCAGTCCTCAGTCTGGCGTTCTAACGCTTTCATGAGGTTCAGAGGCAGCGTGTTCAATTCGCTGCAGCTTTTGCATTGCAACACACGCTGCACATTCACCACTCTCATTCATTTCAGCGAAAGGTACAGCTGCCTCGCATAATTGGCAGATACCCGCATTCATTTTATCCAGCATAGTCACGTTCTCTTTGGTAAGGTAGCGAACTAGGTTAGTACCGATTCTGACAGCAAGGAGCGAAGAATGGCGATTTGTCCAAAGTGCGATAACTTGATCACCTACACAAATTTCAAAGGACTGGAGACCAAAGAGCATTTTGGTGGCAACGCTTGGAAGGCGCTTGCTCATTGCTGCCCCAGCTGTGACGCTGTCTTATCGGTTGAGATCGACCCGATTGCGATCAAAGGAGATATTCTTGACGGTGTCAAAAAGCTTCTTGATCGACGCTGAAAATTTCAGAAAGGCACCTTTCGGCTGGGATTGTGTGCTGGTCGCTCCTTGAGCGTTTAGATTACGAGAATCGACATTGACTGCCTGTCCATCCACGTGAAGTGTGGTGGCATTGATTGAGTTCGGGTTGTTTGCGTCAACATTATTCATGCTTGGTCTCCTAAGTTGATATTGAGATTAGAAATGATCAGCTCTTTGCGGTTGTTTGAGCCACTTGCATTTGGCCCCACGGTATAAGTTGTTTTGACCTCATCGATGTGGAACGCAGAAAACACGTCCCTGATCTCTGGCACATCATTTATCGACATTATGAATTGGCCTTTGATCTTGCCAAGGATGCTGCTCAGTCGGGCGAAATCATCCCGCTCAAAGATCAGCTTGCCGTAATCCGTCTCACATCCCCAGTAGGGTGGGTCCAAATAGAACAGCGCGCCCTCATGATCATAGCGGGTGATGAAGTTAGCGTAAGGCAGGCATTCAATAACGACACCACTGAGCCGCGTGTGCAAATCTTCAAGCATGGGTTCCAGCGACGTCATGTTGAAATATGCGGGCCGCATTTTCGACACACCAAAGTTGCGGCCAACTGACTTGCCCCCAAAAGCCGTGCGTTGGAGATAGAGGAATCGTGCTGCGCGCTCTAAATCGGTGAGCGTAGTTGGGTCCGTGCTCACCAGCCGATTGAACTCAGTTCGTGTTGTGAGTTGGAACCGCAAGACCTCTAAGAACTGCGGATAATGGCGCTGCAATATCCGAAACAGCGTCGTGATATCCTGAGAGATGTCATTGATCGCTTCGGCCTTCGGTCGCTTCGTTCGTTTGAGGAAAATCCCGCCCATTCCTACAAACGGCTCGGCGTATGTCGTATGGGACGTGTTGTCGATGATGTGTGTGATGCGTTTTGCGAGGTTACGTTTCCCGCCAAGCCAAGGTGCTACAGGCTTACTTGGGTCTACGGGTGTTAAATTGTCTGTTTTCATTGGGTCTAGAATCAGTCCTTATGCCGTTTCCCTGATCAGGGATGGGAGCGGCTATGATTTTCGTCTGGTCGGTGGGGTTTTAGTGAAATTTGGCCCCATGTTGGGGGATGGTGAGACATCCCTCGACCTCTCAACTAAGGATCAGGCCACGCGGACCTAAACCGCTGCTCTAAGGTCTGTTTCGCCTCATATCGCCCCAACAAATCAGGGGCGAAGTCGTCTTTTCCCAAGCGCCAAAGGTGGCGCATCTGCGTGTTGTTCACGACACTGGGTTGAACTGGGTAAACTTCAATGGCGCGTGCATCCACGCCCCAAATGAGGTTCTTGATGGCTTGCAGCTGATCCCAAGTGATGGTGCCGTCATGTGTCACAGCGAGATGGCCAAGTCGGTCATCGACCATGACAGCAAAGCCCATGGCGTCCATCTCAACCGGGTCTGGATAATCGTGCTGCATTGCTCAGGTTTCCTCAGATGTTGATTGGTGAACGGCCCAAGGACCAAAGCGCAAAGCGGCGGGTTCTCATGGCGCTGTAGGCCAGCCAGACGCGCAGTGGCGGGGCGTGTTCGGACATGGCGGCTTCGAACCATTGGCTGTCTGCAAAGGCCTGCCGAAAGCCGTGTTCCAAGAGCGTGTCATGGATGCAGGCTGACAGAAGAAAATGCGGATCATCGGGCGGGAATAGCCAGCGCAGACCACGGGGAACCGAGCTTTCAAATTCACGCCCGCTCGGCACGGTCAAAAGCCACATGCTGCGCTCTTTTCCGATCCACCATTCCACCGGGCGCGTGGTCACATACCCACGCGCGCCGCCTTTGATGCACCAAGAGCCGCCGGACATTTTAGACGCCAGCGATCAAGGCTAGGGCTTTCAGGTATCTGTCTGGCACACATGCAACTGTCGAGCAAAGGCTAACGGTGATGCGGGAATGCATTGAATCAGACAACCCGAAGCGAAGATCATTGGGGTTCAGAATGCTGTCTGCTGCACTTGACGGTCCACCCTGGATGGGTTCGGGGATGAACGAGTTTGGTGCGCGTTCGAGGGACTATGGGTATTGACCCAATTACGATCAACTGGTTGCATTGCGGTGCGCGTTCATCGATGTCGCGGTCAAGTTGGGAACAACTGATCAAACCGCTGTTGCTGGTCAAGCCAGACAAACACTTGCAAACGAATTTCGCGGGATGTGGCACCAAGACGCCCTGCGTGACCACCTGGTCGATGCTGCTCGGGCGCTCCATGCACACCAACCATGGGGGGAAGGCTGGAAAGCCGTCCGCTACACGATCTATTTTGACTATAAAAAGAGAAAAACCGAAGACGGTTCTGAACCCGCTCCAAATAGTCTGGCGGCACTTGAGGCAGACCTCGAACCCCATGACCTACTGCCGATGATCAAAACATTTGTCTTGAGTAGTGGCCGCAATCAGTGGGCGCTCGACGAAGAGTTCGATCATGATGATCCTGAAAAACATCGAAACGCCCAACTGCGGCTGGAAGCAAAAACCCAAAAGCTTGGCGAAGATTTTGCCACCGCCGATCAGGAAATCGCGATCCTGGGCCCCGAGTTGTTTAGTAGTAAATGGATGCCATTTCGCTCGGCGTTCGGTCGTGGCCTCGCGAAAGGTGCAAATGACAGAGTTGTTGTTTGGCGAGCACTGGTAGAACAACTTGAGAAATATCCAGACACCAGCTTCAACTATTCGGTCTTTGATGGCTTTATTGCAGAACTGGCGTCATGTGATCCTGCACTGGCACAGGAACTGCTGGATCAAAGCTCCAAACACCATTTACTTCGCAAAGTGCTAGTTGGACTCCATCCATTTGTAGGGTTCACAGAAACGGATTTGTCTCGTTGCATCAGCGTGTTGAACGAACCCGAGGTCTCCGCATGGATGTATGGTGGGATTCTTTGGGGCGATAATTTTGCCGCACTACCCTATTCCCGCATCGTTGACCTAGTTGAATGCCTCATGACGAAGCCGAATGGCTGTTCGGTGATTTTGGATGGCCTATCCATGAAGCTGCACGACAAAGACGGTGCGGTGGACACATTGGGCGGCGAACTGAGGCGTTTGGGCCTAGTTGCCGCAACCCAGCAGTTTCTGAGTGACTACAGCGATCCTGGTGGATCAAAAGACCATGATACTGTGCGTGTTGTGGCCGCTGCACTTCAGTTTAATGGAAACGAAAATGAGAAGTTAGCCTGGTTGGACGCCATTTTTGCGGTGATCGACGAGAAACATGGATACCTTCATGATTTTAAGGAGCTGTTCAGACGACCGCTGTCAAGATGCCAGAGGTGTTCCTAGATAGAATCTTTTCTGGTGACAACCAGGCCAAAGAGCGGCGAAGGTTCTTCATCGAACGTGGCGGAATGGATCGGCTGCCGTTGGGGAAGCTTAATATTGAAACTCTGATATCCTGGTGTGCTAAACAAAGTGATGTAAGTGTCTGGCCGATTGTTGGTGCAAATATCAACCTTTGGAAAACCAAGGCCGAGGACAAGTCAGTTTCATTGAGCGAAGATGCTATGAATTTCCTAGTGGCGGCCCCAGATGCACACTCGGTTCTGAATGCATTTGCTAGCCGTTTGGAGTCCCGTAGCGGTGGTGGGGCGGAGGCCATGAAGGCACGAGTAGAAGCCCTTCGGAAACTTACAAAGAGCGCGAACGCTGACATCGCCAAGGCAGCCGAAGTGGTTGTAACGGAAGCAGATAAACATGTTGGTGCACTTGGTCATATGGAACAACGACGAGATGAAGGGTGTGAGCAAACGTTTGAGTGATCTATTTTGTTGAATGAGAGTGATCGATTTTATCGTGTGTGATATTTTTTTGTATTTTGATCATTTATAGCTGCAATTTATCATATGTGATAAATGTTGGTGACATTGGGTAGTATTGCATCCATATTACTCTCGATGATAAATTCTGGTGAGACATGAACGTTGAAACAAACCTGAGTAGATGGGCTGTCAAAATAGGCACCCGATTGCGCAAAAGGCGCAAGGACGTGGGGCTAAGCCTTACCGAATTGTCCCGCTTGTCTGGGTCTACGGCATCAACACTATCACACATCGAACGGGGAACACGGGACGTAAAGCTGTCCACTCTTGTCGCACTGGCAGATGCTTTGCGCATCCACTTGCCTGACCTCTTGGCAACGCAAAAGAATGAGGCCCATACCGACCAACCTAACGCTATCGGCGGCTATGATCTGGATGACGATTGATGGCTGTCACCGATAGGGTAACCGTATACTACGAGCGGTTTAGCGTCGGAGATATCGAAGTTCACGACGATGGTGGGCTATCATTCCAATATGATCATAGATGGTTGGTTACCAAGGCCAACTTCCCACTGTCGGTAACGATGCCGCTGACGGAAGATGACTACCCCGATCATGTCATCACACCTTGGCTTGCAAACCTTCTCCCTGAAGAACAGCAGCTACTGACCCTTTCACGGGCGTTGGGTTTGTCATCGACAGACGCACTCGCGATCCTCAAAGAAATTGGCGGCGACACAGCAGGTGCAATTTCAATCGGTGAACCCAGTAATAAGACTGCTTGGTCATATCGGCCCATCACCGACTACTACGCCACGCAGGACCCACAGAAGGCGCTGTCAGCGCACTTCAAGGACCTTGGTCAGCGTCCGTTCCTCGCGGGGGAAGATGGTGTCAGGTTATCCCTTGCTGGGGGGCAAAAGAAGACCGCACTCGCAGTGTTGGACGCCGCAGGTGCACCGAGGTTGGGATTGCCGGAAAAGGGTGATCAACTTGCCATTCCGATGTCAGGTGCACCCTCCACCGTCATCATCAAACCCGACAACCCAAACCTCCCTGGCATCGTTGAGAATGAAGCCTACTGCCTGATATTGGCGAAACTCATTGGAATGGTGGTTGCTGAAGTTGGCATTATCGACGTTGGCAGTAGAACCGCACTGGCCGTTGCACGGTATGATCGGACGACACGCAAGGACGGGTCACTACGACGCCTTCACCAAGAGGATTTCGCACAAGCCAACGGTATATTCCCCAGCCAGAAATATGAGCAGGGCACCTTGGCAGGTTTAGACCTCAATCAACTTCTCATGACCGCGCAACATCTGCCTGCACAGAACGCGCTCACGCTGCAAGATCAGGTGATCTTCAACATCCTTGTCGCCAACACTGATGCCCACGCTAAAAATTATTCGATGTTACTCAGCGGCGGGCCGTCGATGGCACCGCTCTATGATGTATCGACAGTGCTGCACTGGGATCACGTGAACCAATACCACGCCCAAAAGCTGGGAGGGCGCAAGCGCAAGCCCGCTGACATGGCACGGCGACACTGGGAGCGGATCGCTGATACAGCAGGCTTCAGCCCCCGAGGTATTAGATTGCGGGTTCAGGAACTGGTCGATGCAATGGTGGCAAAGCGTGTGGAAGCTGTAGAGGCTGTCTGTGCGCACCAAGGTGCCGAGCGGGGCATGGTCGAACATGTGGCAGTGCTGGTCGAACAAAATGCACTGCGGATCGCTGGGCGTCTAAAGGAATAGGGATATCCTGACCAAACTTCACGGCACGTTCGAAGCCTAATGATAAGAAACGAGATTTGAGATTGAAGCGTATTGAACCCAAGCCATTGATAGGTTTTCTGTTGAACCCATTTGGCACCCACGCCCGCAGCATTGATTACGAAAACGGTGTGGTGAGCATCAATGCGAGGCGTAAGCAAAACATCCAAGTCGCCGACCTTTCAGCACCTCCGTTGGTTACGAGAGGGCTTGTCGGAAGCACGTTGAATATAACTGTTGATAAGGGCACTCAGGTCTTGCTTCGGGGTGCCAATCACAAAGACGCCCGATCATTCAGCGACCGCGTCAAGACGGGTTGGACTGCCCACAACATTGCGAAGTTCAATGCTGAACGTTTGGCCATTCACGAAGTCCTGCGCGTCATAACCGAGCTATCCCAGCCGACGCGATATCCGTCGGCATGCATTGTGTCACCCACCCTCGAACAGGCACGGGTTCTGGATAAGCAACTCCTTTCGAAACTGTCCGAGGAGGCGGTTGGCGAAGAGATTTTCAATCAAATTCAGACCATCCAAGGGTTCCTGCAAAACGCAGGTTCGATGCGCGACGATGCCATCAGGAAGTTTGAACATCAACAACTGCCCAAATGGCAAACGTTCCTTGATACCTTTGAAAGCAATCCTCTGACCCCCGAACAGCGCACATCGATCATCGCCGATGAAGACGCCACACTGGTTTTAGCTGGCGCAGGATCGGGTAAGACCAGTGTAATCACGGCTAAGGCAGGCTACCTGATTAAATCTGGCATCCGACAACCAGAAGAAATCCTATTGCTGGCATTCGCAAGAGAAGCCGCAAAGGAGATGTCAGAACGCATTGAGGAACGGTGTGGTGAGCCACTCGAAGCCCGCACATTCCACTCACTGGCCTATGACATCATTGGGGCTGTCGAAGGTAGCAAACCTGCACTGGCGGCACATGCCACCGATGACAAAGCCTTTCTTGCGCTCATCAAAGACATCCTGCGGGCACTGGTTCACAGCGTGGCTGAGGTATCCAAGTCAATCATCGGCTGGTTTTCCTACGCCCGTCTTGAAGGCAAGAGTGAGTGGGATTTCAAGCAAAAGCATAACTATTACACCTATGTTGAAAAACTGGACCTTCGGACGCTTCAGGGCGAACAGGTCAAAAGCTATGAAGAGTTGATGATCGCCAACTGGCTGTTCGAAAACGGGATCGAATACGAATATGAACCCGATTACGAACACAAAGTTTCAGAGGAGGGCTATCGTGACTACTGCCCCGATTTCCGCCTTACCAAGAGCGGCGTTTACATTGAACATTTTGGGGTGCGACGGACGAAAGCCGCAGATGGGACATATCACCTAAGCACCGCCCCATTTGTGAACCGTGAGGAATATCTGGAGGGGATGGAATGGAAGCGTGGCGTTCACGCCAAGCATAACACCCAACTCATTGAGACCTTTAGCTATGATCGTGAAGAAGATCGGCTGCTGGAGGCTTTGGCAGAAAAGATCGCGCCGTTCGAAACAGTTATGCCCCGATCACCTGAAACTCTGTTCGATATTGTGATTGAGATGAAGCAGGCTGACAGCTTTGTGCAGCTAATCGGCACGTTTCTGAGGCACTACAAAGGTGGCGGCTACCAACTGGCAGAGTGCGCGGACAAAGCTGGAAAGATGAAACTGGGCAAGCGGGCCAGTTCGTTCTTGTCAATCTTCGAACCACTCTATGCGGAATATCAAAAACGGTTGGGGGGTCGGATCGATTTCGAAGATATGATCCTGAGAGCCTCTGGCTATGCGGAGGACGGAACGTATCGCAGTCCGTTCAAGCACATATTGGTAGATGAGTTTCAGGACATTTCCCGCAGTCGTGGGAGGTTGGTGAAGGCATTGAAGGCGCAGCATTCCGACGGAAAAGTCTTTGCGGTTGGCGATGACTGGCAATCAATCTATCGATTTGCAGGGTCAGACATCAATATGATGCGTAATTTCGGTAACGAGTTTGGCGGCGTGTTCAATGGACGGACTGGGGTGCACCGTGTTGTTGACTTAGGCCGAACCTTTCGATCCGTGGATCAGATTGCATTTGCGGCCAAGAAGTTCGTTCTTCAAAACCCAGCACAGTTGAACAAAACCGTTATTCCCGCAGGCACAACCGAAGTCCCAGCGTTGCGGGTAATTTCGACACTACGTGGTAACGCAGATGAAAAGCTCAGGCAGATGTTGCGGACGTTGCAAGACATTGCAGCACCTGAGGGCAAGAGAACATCTGTGCTTCTGCTGGGGCGTAACAGGTATAACGAACCGACCGATCTTGCCCAGTTGCGGCGGGCATTCCCTCGCCTCGACATTGCCTTCAAGACGATCCACTCGTCCAAGGGACAAGAGGCGGACCATGTGATCCTTGTGAACCTCTATGGAGGGCGCACAGGGTTCCCATCCGAAATCGTGGACGACCCTCTATTGAGTTTGGTATCACCCGAAGCCGAACCGTTCGAGAACGCCGAAGAACGCCGTGTGATGTATGTAGCCCTCACCCGTGCACGTCATTCAGTGACATTGATGAGCGCCGCGTCGAAGCAGTCGGCATTTGTAACGGAGTTGTTGGACGATCCTGAATACGGGGTCGTCGGCGATGTTGAGCAAGATCAAGCCAACCATACCTGCGGGGAATGTGGCGGGCACCTCGTCGCGGTTCCAACGAAAGATGGCCGCACATGGTATAAATGCGAACACGCCAACCTGTGTGGATTTTCACTGAATGCCTGTTCGGAGTGCGGCAACGGTATGCCTGTCGTGCAAGGGAAATCAGGGTTGAAGACTTGTGCGTGTGGTGCTGAGTATCCGAGTTGCCCAACATGCGATAACGGCTGGCTGGTCGAAAGGCGGGGGCGGTATGGTAAGTTCTACGGGTGCGTTAGTTACCCTCGCTGTAAAGGTAAGATGAAAGCGAACTGATGTCTGCTCAGTAACATGCGCGGTTCATTTCGGTGTTGATGTCTTCAGGCAGGATTCACCGTTGCGAGCGACCTGCTCCGTCGGATTAGCCTCGTATTCTAATGCGGTTAGTCATACTATATCAGTGGCTGCGATTAGGCGGTAGATTTTGTGAAAATGGATAGATCAGTTGTTTGGCTTCTTTAAGAAAAAACATTCCAGTGCTATTACCGTTTCAGGCAAAACTGCGTTGGTTGTATCGATTACACGCAACGGTGAAGTCCTCTACACTGATGACGCGGTAAAAAAATATCCAAGAGATCACCTTGAAGGAAAAGTCTTTGAGGTCTCATTCCCAACTCAGTCAGGCAACCCATACTTTGCATATTATCTTTGTGATGAATACTATGTCGAAGTTACGAACCCGAACATTCAGGGAACCATGCAGATGGCAATGGGAACCTCCGCTTTCAGATCAGAGGTCTCACAAAAAATGGGGCTGTTCGTTGCTCAATACTTGAAGAGTGCATTAGGGATAGATGCGAGTAAAGAAATAGTAAATTTTAGCCACAACCGCGCTCACACAAATGTTCTCGCATACATCGAGTCACTGGACGACTGGTATCCTATTCAGCATTGCGATGCGGAGGGGGATGACGCGTCGGAATTGAAGGCCAGCAAAGTAAACCGTGGAGTACTGACTGCTTCGGAGGTAATAGCGGTTACAGATTTATCGCCCACTGGATAAGCTTCTTCATTGATACTAAAACATGATCGGCATACCCTGACTTCGATTGGCCTAGGCTGGATTGACTTGCTTCTTCCGCACTGCAAGAATCTCCAACGGTGATGGGGATCAAAGCTGAGTTTTCTTGCATCTGAGGTGAGCCATGCGTGGGACAATCTAGCCGAAAATACTTCGGTTTTTACTGTCCCACTTTTCGCTAAGCTATTGATTTCCGTAACTAGGTGGACCTCGCCCCTGGGGACCATTATATATAGAATATAACCAATGTGTTAGCGTGACGCTTCTGTGGCGCGCCGCTACCTTTGCGACAACTAATTTGAAATTCTAACGTTTTTGGTGTTCGGTGCTCATGTCGAACACAACCTTCAAAATTGGAAGGTCCTCGATACTCGCGCGCCAACTGTTCCGTGAACTATCCAACAATCGTCACTTCAAAAGTCCTAACGTAATTTTCTGATTCATATCACTACTATAACTAGAAAGGAAGTTGGAGTAACTTTAAGTCCGCTCCCTGCGCATAGCAGACATAGGGGCGCATCGCAGCATCAAGTATTTTTGGCTTGAAGCGGCCGTTCGCCACGGTCTGGACCGAGGTCAGTTCAGTGGGACAAAGCGGCTGTACACTCATCCCATTTAAATGGCGGCTTCCGTTCACATAAATCTAGCGGACGATTAAACTTAACGCGGGAGCAATTACGTTACTGTTGGTTTCCACAACCCGCAACGGTTTCAGCTGAGGTGACACCATTCTTGAGATAATGTTCTACAAAATTCCATCGTACTTGATTTTCATTTCAAGAATATCCTACTTGGTTTTGAAACCATAGTACTCTGTAAACATAACGGTTGCGAAGGATATTGATGTGCGGACGCATTTCTTAAGAAAAATTACGGTCTTTGCATTACTTTTTGTTGCGGCGTCATGCACGCCGCCGGGGGAAGAATCGGCCATAATCGTAGAGGAACCAGTTATCATAGGAGAAGTTATTTTGGAGCTTCCCGTAGAGCCCGTTTATGAGGTGATTGTTGAGCCAACATTAGACGATGCGACGCCAGATGAAATTCTTACCGGTGATTTGAGCCCAGAAGAAGCAAGCGTTGGGATTGTGATTGAAGATGACAAGCAGAAGGTGCAGGTTTTCTATGGCACCAACCGAGTATTAAGAAAGAATAATAGGGCTACCAGTAAAATAAAGTCGCGTTACCCAGAACGGGTGTATGGCGATACACCAGACATCCTACGCTATGGAAAAGCACAAATTATCATCCCTCCGCAACATGAGAGAGGGACCTTGGAAACGCCTCTTTTCGGGAAAGCGAATAACGAAAAACGGTATGTGGTCTTAAAGCAATTTGAGCAAACGAATTACAAAACCGTAATGTCGGAAGTGCAACAAGAATTAAAGGACGCCGAGGCGCGGGGAGATCAGAAAACGCTGATAGCCTATGTTCATGGTTTTAATACAAGTTTCGAAAAAGCAGCCCGTCGCGCAGGACAATTGAAATACGATTTAGATTTCGCGGGTCCCTTCTTCTTTTTCAGCTGGCCATCAAAAGACAGCGCTTTTGGATATACCCATGCATCAAATTTGGCAGAAATTTCCTACACTCAAATGACACAGTTCTTGAAGCACTTGACCGAGCAAGATGCCGACAGAATAATTATAATCGCACACTCAATGGGTACACGTGTGTTTTCGCATGGATTGGTTGATCTAGCTGCACAAGACCCTGAAGCAGCTAGGAAAATCACAAAAGTCATCTTAGCGGCACCAGATATTGATGCCATTGTCTTTAAGGAACGTTTGCTGCCCAAAATGTCATTCTTGAAAAACCCAATAACACTTTATGCATCATCAAATGACATTGCTTTATTAGCGTCTAAGGAAGTGAACGGTTTACCCCGCATTGGTGACGTTTCTGGGAGGATTCAACCTTTACCAAACGTCGTAACAATTGATGCATCTGATGTAGATTCCAACCTATTAAACCATACGTACTTTGGTGACAGTGTTTCAATTGTGGACGATTTCAAAGACATCGTTAATGGTCCACTAGCAGCTGAATTTCGACCTTTACTCAGACCTGTGCGCAAATTCAAAGGCAAGGTTTGGCGTATTCGTAGTGCAAATTGAAACTGATCCAATAGTAACACTTCTCTGCGTGCTTACCTAAAGCCGACGTTCATGCAACTTGCAGTGATTGACGCTTCGGGCTCTTTGCTGACTTTCGCTGCATTTGCATACGAGATCAACGTCAAATAGGAAGGCGAGAGACTATGCGGACATAGTTGCCGTTCGACGCAAGCATGCCAACGTCAGCTTTACGTAGGGTTGGCCTCTAGTTCTTCCAACACAGCATTTGCACTTGTGCCAAGTTCGAACCAGCTCGGCGTGTAACTAAAAATGTAACGTTTTCCAGTGCTGTCCTGCAATTCCTCGCCACGTGCGTGTATCGCGCTGACCATTCGGCGAAACAGCGCAGTCCGAGTGAAGTCACCAAATCTCCGTCAGTTCTGATCGCAAGACATGCTGGACGAGATCACAATCACCGCGGTGATTTACGACGAAGTCCATAAGCAAGTTTTCGACTTCATCACACTTTCCGTGGGCTTTGAGTATTTGCCCCGTAACCTCATTTTGTATGACCCCGTGATCAAGATCCCACAGGTTCATGAAGCGATTATATACTGACACAAACTCGCGAAACCTTATTGCCAGAACACTTATCGCAGGCTCTCCGAGTTGACTTTTCTCACTTTCATTTATCATTTCGTATACATTAGATTGCGCGAGTTAATCCTCTTGCCTCGCAAGCCATTTGCGGAGTCCGGACAATGCGTCGGCTTTATTAGCGAAGTTAGTCCAAGCGACAATGTTGTCTTCGCCCATTGGATCGAATTCACCCGAACCTGCCTTTTTCTGTTTGGCCCCATAGCGTTTTTGAGCTCTGGTTCGCAGACGGGTTTCGTTGATTTTTTGCTGTTTCAGTGCATTGGTCAATGGCAGATCGAAATGGGGCATCTCTGGTTTATCTCCCAACTACTTTTTCTCAGTATCCTCTATGCCGTTTGGCGGGCAATTACGTCAGCGCAAAAAATCGAAACCCAGAATAATCACAGCGCCAAGCAATAGCAGCATTTCGATCAACGCACTGACCTTGGGCATTGTTGGGATGATTATTCAAAGCTTTTTCACCAAGATTATTGGGTGAAAATCCCAGGTGTGGTCCCTGCAGAGCAGGTTCATCTGCCTCAATATTGGAGCCTTTTTGCCATTGGGATTGTCGCAGGGCGCGGGAAATGGCTCGAGAGCATACCCTCCTCTTTGGGCCCGAAATGGATGGCAATTGGCATGGCTGTTTTTGTCATCGCTCTCATCACACAGCCAAATGGATATGTGTTCTCAGAAAGCATATTGCCTGACGCGATGACACTTGGGGCCAAACAATGGGGCATTTTGTGGGGATTGCTGGAAGCCTTTGTCTGTGTCGGCCTAATCATCGGGCTATCAATATTGTTCCGTGACCAGTTTTCGGCCCCAAACAAGTGGATTGGACATCCCGATAAGAGTGTTTTTGGCGTCTATTTCTTCCATGTTTTTATCCAAGTTGGATTGCAGGGCGCTATGCTCAGTATTGATCTGCCAGCACTGGTGAAATTCGCGATTGTTGCAATAGCCGGATTGATCATCAGCTTCCTCCCCTCCGGCTTGTTACGCCTTATTCCGATCATAAAACGGGTTATCGAGTTTTGTTAGCAGCAATGCGCCAGTGCCCGAAACCTGACATCCAAGCTATCCTTGGGCATGCACATTTTGTCCGCGATGCGGTCATTTGTGCAGAATGCAGCGAATGGCTTCTAAGAGCCGACCGTACACAATATCAATCCCAACGTCTGCTAATGTTGGCGTGTAAACAAACATGTCGCAAAATCAGATAATGATGGAGGCGTTGTTGCGCAAAATTCGATCTACCACACTCATTGCGGCGAGTGCTGATGTGCGTGGCGTGTCAGGAAGACTGTTACCTGTAATCGTAAACTCAAATGTACCAAATGCACCTTTCGCAGAGATCGTGTGAGTATTGCCAGGCGCCTTGGGATCAGCAATCAAACGGGTTTGCGTTTGGTCAAATCCTAGTCCTGCCATTGCGACCGCGGCCGCAACATTTGCATTCTTGGGATAGCGGAGAGCTGCGTCTCTTGCTGAACCGTTGAAATGTGTCACTGGCTCAACCAAAGAACCAAGATCCAAGATTTCTTCGGCGAGTGTCCCATGCCAGCTCTCTGGGGGCTTCACACCTGTGTAGCGTACATGCTCTAGCCCTCCGACTCTCGCTGCGGACAATGCGTCCAGTGCGCCAATTGCCCCTGATGCTAACTGCAGCTGTGTTTGACCTTCCTGTGCGGCTTCATCCAACATGCGATGGGTCTGAGTGTCCGCTAGTGCGCCAAGAGAGGCGCTAACCAATGGTATACCTTTGCGTAGCACAGCAGCGCCATGGGCCCTCAGCCCAAGATGGCCAGCGCAGTCAACAACAAGGTCTGGTAGTGTATCGAACTCATCAACGCCGCAGACTAATGTTGGTTCATCGCCAATTGCAAATCTCGCTTCTTTTTGTCGGCCCTTCCGGATCACACAATAGCTTATTTGCCATGGGCTCCTTCGGAGGTGATTTGCGACGAAACTTGCCATCGCACCGTAGCCAATTAAAGCAACCGTTCGCATACTATTTCCAATTTGATGGGAACTCATTTGCTTATGCGATATTTCTGGGTTCTCAATAGTGCGAAGAGCCCATAACCGGAAGCTGACATTGTGGTCCGTGCAACGAAATACTGACTTGTCTGCAGTGCCGACCTAGATCTCAACAAAACCAACGGCAGTTCTGAGTTAGCGGGGAGGGTAGTTTCCTAAAGGTTAGCAAGAATTTCAACACTTAGTCAAATCCGCATAAGGATCATAATGTTAAATACAGATTTCGAGATCTTCAATTTGTGGGTGAAACTGTTAGTTCAATTAGGTAAGTGGACCTTCGCTGCATCGCAATCTGATGTTCGCTACGTTGGGCAAAACCGACCCTCAGGTAAACCGGATAAACGTCGGCTATTGGCGTTTCGCAACATGACACGCAACAACCCCTTTGGTGAAGCTGTTTTGTACCGACCACATCAAACTCACCAGATCGCGCAGGCCTTCTGCCGAAGTTTACGCAAATTCCATATAAACAACCTAACCTGACTTTTCAGATTAAATTAACTATGCAGATTGCGTTCCACGTCGCATTTGCAACAGCACAATCGGTGCCATCAGAACCAAACCAATGCCCATCGTTAGAAGACCCGGTGCAATGAACAGGAATGAAACAATGGCGACCCACCAACGTTCCCAAGTTTTCAGCGGCGCGAACAAGTACCCTGAAAACGCCACCCCAAGGCTTGCGATACCAAGCATTGCGCCGAGCAGTGTGATGGTGAACGCCATCCATGTGAACCCGTTCGCGACCAGCAAAAGTGCGGGTGAGTAAACAAATACAAACGGCACAAGCGCTTTGGCGATCCCGAGGCGGAAGGCCGTGTTGCCGGTCTCGAACGGGTTCGACCCAGCGATCCCGGCTGCCGCGTAAGCTGCGAGTGCCACGGGTGGCGTAATGTCCGCTAGAACACCGTAATAGAACACAAAGAAGTGGGCCACGATGGGTTCGACTTGGAGTTGGGCCAAGGCGGGGGCAGCGACTGCGACGAGGATAATGTAGGTCGCCGTTGTCGGGATGCCTGCGCCCATTATGATGCAGGAGATGGCAATCAGGACAAGCGATACGAACAACGCCCATTGCGTCACGGTGAAATAGCTAAGCACGGGAAGCGCACTTAGGAATGTGCCGATGTCGGTGGCCGTTTGAACCACAACATAACCCAACCGAAAGCCAACGCCTGTCAGTGTTACAACGCCAACGACGATACCAACCGTTGCAGCTGCGGCGCCCACAGCAAGTGTGTTTCGTGCACCACTAGCAAGGCTGTCCCAGAGACCCTTGATCGTGAGACGGTGGTTGGGGTTCAGGAAACCAACAACCACACAGGCAATGATGCCATAGACAGCCGCGAAGTCTGGCGTTTTGCCCGATAGGATTAAGTAGACCAAGATGAACAGGGGGATGATGCTAAGCCACTGATCTTTCAATACCACACCCAGTTTTGGGAGTTCTTCTTTTGTTAAGCCGCGAAGGCCTAGTTTCTTGGCCTCTAAATGGACCATGATGAAGATGCCAAAATAATGCAGCAGGGCTGGAAACAAGGCGGCTGCCAAAACATCGCGCAGTGGGATTTCCAAATATTCGACCATGATGAACGCAGCCGCACCTAGGATTGGCGGGGTAATTTGGCCACCAGTTGAGGCAGTAGCCTCAACCGCTGCGGCGAATTTGGCGGGGTAACCAACGCGCTTCATCGTGGGGATGGTCAAAGCCCCCGTGGTCACAGTGTTGGCAATTGAGGAACCGGAAATCGTGCCCATAAACGCGCTGGAAAAGATCGAGACCTTGGCGGGACCCCCAGCATAACGACCTGCGATAACCATCGATAGATCAATGAACAATTGGCCAAGACCCACCCGCATGGCTAACGCGCCAAACAGCACGAATAGAAACACGTATTGTGCCATAACACCTAAGGCGATGCCGTAAATGCCTTGGTTGGTCATGTAGAGGTGGTTGATGATCCCAAGCCAGCTAGAGCCGCCGTGTTTCAAAGCACCCGGCATCCATGGACCGAAGAATGCAAAGGCGATAAAGCACAATCCGATGATGGGTAGCGTGGGGCCGACCGAGCGGCGCGTGGCCTCGAGGACCAGCAACAAAAGGGCTGTGCCCATGAAGATGTCAGAACCAGCAGGATTGCCAACGCGCTGAGATACAATCTCAGGGGGCAACAGCGGTAGATACATCGCAGCCGCAACGCCCAGACAGGCCAAAGCAATGTCAATTAAGGGGACGCCGTCAAAGCGGTACCATGCTTTGGGCGGCAAAATGGGGTCGGTTTTGCGAACGCCGAACAGCAGAAAAACAAGGCCCAAGACAAAGGACAAATGGATGCCACGATGCAGCAGCTCGCGGATCAAACCAAAGCCAGATGCGTAGAAATGGTAGATGGACATAGCCACCAGAAAGCCTGCAATAATGAAGGCTAACGTCTTGCCTGTGGGGCGAAACGCGGTTTCTGGATCATACTTCCGTTCGATCTCGGCCAGCTGTTCAGGGGTGAGTTCTGGGGTGCTGTCAACGGCCATAACGATGTGTCCATTCGTGGAGGAATTTAGGGAATAATAAGATATGCTGGGCACATGTGATGCGCCCGGCAAGATATTTAGAAAAGCTTACTTAAGCAGGCCAGCTTCTTTGTAGAAACGTTCCGCACCTGCATGCAAAGGAACACCAATACCGTTCAAAGCAGTCTCCGCAGTAACGGTCTTGCCTTTGGCGTGACCCACATCCAACAGCTTGCGGGACTGTTCGTTCCACAACGCTTTGGTGATGTTATAGATCAGTTCTTCGTCTTCTTTTGCATTGGTGAACCACTGCGCGCCAACAGCGACAGTATTAACACCAGCAACACCTTCATACGCATCATCAGGGATCGCTGATTGGGCGAAGAAACCATACTTTGATGTCAAGGCTTCTGCACCTGCACCGTCGATTGGGATCAATTTGATGTCCGCCGCAGAAGACAGTTCAACAATCGCACCCGTTGGGTAACCTGTCACAACAAAAAATGCGTCGATCTTGCCATTGCGCAAAGCTTCGGATGCTGCGTTGCCTTTAAGGGCTTCTGGTGTCAGGTCGCTCTCGGACAAGCCATTGGCTTCCATGATCAACAGCGCATCAACACGTGTGCCAGATCCAGGCTCGTCCAAAGAAACCCGTTTGCCTTTTAGGTCTGCAACCGAATTGATGTCGCTGTCGGCCAAAGCAACAAGGTGAATGTGCTCTTCAAACAACGCCGCGATTGTGCGCAACTCAGTGGCTGGTTCTTTGCCTTCCATCGTGCCTGTGCCAGAGTAAGCCCAGTATGCTACATCAGATTGTGCGAAGCCGGAGTTGCGCAAACCTGAAATGATTGCGTTGACGTTGTCGACCGAACCGCGTGACGAAACAGCGGACGCAATCAAACCATCAACACCACATGACCCGCCGGCGTCGCATTCGCGTGAACCCGGTGGTTTGGAAATGGCATTGGCGATAACGCCACCCATTGGATAGTAGGTAAAGGCTGTGCCGCCTGTCCCGATGGTAAAGAATTTAATGTCTTGAGCGACAGCAGTGCCTGCCAAGCCCAAAGCCAAGACCGCACTGACTGCGGCCGTTTTGATCGATTTAATCATTTGGTTCTCCCGGTTGTTGTAGCCCTACATTTATAGTTACGCGTAAGGCCATTTATATGAAGGTCATTTGGTACCTTCATTTTCCTCAACGGCACTTTCAACATCATGAAACGCCGCTTTTTGTATCCTTCCTTTGGATTTCTTGTGCCTAAGCACTCTTCCTTGGAAAAGAATTTGAACTGACAATCTCTTGGATCACGCCCAACGCTTTGGTGACCTCTTGTATCGTATTATAATGGCACATCGAAATGCGAACACAATCGGGTAAATTGAGCGGTGTCAGAACATTGCCGCTATAGTGGTCCGCCGTGCGTGTGTGTGTGCGTATCCCCTGACTTTTCAAAATTCTTACAATTTCTGGAGATTCTATTCCTGCCACAACGAAAGACACGGTGCCTTCACGTCCCGGATTGTCCGCACCTGATAGAATAGTCAGATTATCCATATCCCGAAGTCCGGGAAGGTTTCCCGTCCCGTTTATAAGCGCATTTGTCAGCACCGTTTCGTAGCGTTTGATCGCTTTGCCCGCAGCCTCAATCCGGCGACGTGGTTCGGTTTCCCTGGAAACCTCCCCGCCCAACCAATCGAAATAGATCACAACATCCGAGATCGCGGCAAATGCGCCTGTATCACGGGTGCCCAGTTCCCAATTGTGTACTGGTCCCCCTTTCAGCGCCTCATGCCGTAAAGCCGTCAACCGGTCCGAGATCCAAGCGACCCCATATCCATGACGAGAAAAGACTTTGTAGGGTGAAATCGCGTAGCCATCGATATCATAACTGGCCAAATCCATATGACCATGTGCGGCATGCTGAATGCCATCAACAATGATCAGGCAATCGGGGGAAACCAAACGGATCGCTTTGACAATCGAGGTCACATCCATGCCAATCCCTGTTACGGGTGATGCCTGAAGTATTGTCGCCACGGCCACATCGGGCGTCATTTGCGCGGCGTAATCTTTGGCCGTGACACGCCCGCCCTCTGGGTCATGAGGCACATTTACGTACTCCATTCCAGTATGCTCAGCCCAGTGCAATGCGGCACCCCTGCTGGATGGATGCTCAATCGAGCTGCCAATGACCTTGGACCCATTGGATGCACTAAGACAGGCGTTGCGGATCATACGGAACAACAGTTCGGTCCCTGTTTCACCTATGATAAACTGGCCCGCATCCGAATTCATCAACAAGGCCAAGTCGGCCTTTGCCTTTTCGATTATGCCCGTCAGCGCATCAGCCGCTGGGTTGTCGCGTCCTTGATTGTCGGGAATTGCGGCATATTTTGCTGTCGTCTCGACCACTGTTTTAAGGGTTAGCGCACCGCCGCCGTTCTCGAAGTACACGCGCGGGCCTTGGAAGGGACAGCTGTCCACGTGGGCAAATCGATCACGTATTGCGTCAATAAGACTGGGGTTAGCTTGGATCATCGGGTCAAGTTTCTTTCAGAAGTTAGAGAGAGGTTGCCCCAAATGATTGGTTAATTATAGTGATCAATTATCATCATTAATCATCAATAAAAGGAATAAAATGGGGATTACACACAACCAACTCCTTGCGATGCTTGCGGTCGTTGATTGTGGAACGTTCGAAAAAGCGGCAGGTCGACTAAATCTGACGCAATCCACGATCACAAAAAGGATTCAAGAACTTGAGGCGTCAATGGGATTTTTAGTTTTTGATCGTTCCAAAAGACAAGCCATCCTGACACCACAAGGTGAACAATTTACCAACCTCTCACGCGAAACTGTAGCCAGCTTTGAAAAGCTGGCATCATTCAACTCGGATGCGAAAGTGATCTCTACGCAAGTTAGGCTCGGAGTGACCGAAATCTCAAGCTTAACTTGGTTACCGAAATTTCTTGAAATTTCATTGGCAAACGACCCAAGCACCCAGTTCGACCTAACAATTGACATGAGCCGGAATTTACATAGCAGCTTAGAGGACGGTGACCTCGACATTATTGTGGTACCGGAAATGCCGTTTCAGTCAAACGCGCACATGCAAAAGATTGCTGCTGTTGAGCTTAGCTTAATCGGAAAGCCGGGCTTGATACCTGCTGGAAATAAGGTTGAAATATCTCAACTGCAAGAATTTGAATTCATTAGCCAAGGCAAAGCATCCGGGTTCTCCAAGAGTATCCGCGATTGGTTTTCAAACTACGGCTTGAACACACGAAACAGCGTTAGCGTGGACAGCCTGCATGCAATGGTAGGTCTTGCTGTCGCGGGACGTGGAGTCTGTATCGCCCCCAGAGATTATCTTGTTCCATTGATCGAAAGTGGAAGGGTGGTTGAAATTCTAACGACACCTAGTTTGCCGAATATGAACTATTGCGTGGTCCATTATACGTCACCACACGAAGCACTGTTTTCGAGGGTTGCAAATGACATTAGGAGCGCAGCCGATTTTACGAAACCATATTTTATTTAGAAACTGTACTTGGGGCGATAACACTCGATCCGCCAAGTACTAGATATTGCGATTAGCGGCCTTTTGTGAAGCATGCAGCATTTGCCAAAGTAAGCTCTTTCCAGGCGCTCGCTGCACAATGCTGCGATGGCCGTTTTTGGTGTGAGTTGTGAAATTCATGCAGACCATGTGAAAACTCGAACTGTTAGAAGACAGTCTGTCTATAGCGTTGGATTTCCCAATCTGACGACATTCTCAATGCAAGGGGGCTCAAAGGCCGCCTATGAGCAATGTCGGGCAGACAAATGGCAGATTTTACTTGGGGATTGACCCAATTCCACTGAATTTAGCCCATTGCGGCGATCAAACCCTTCACACCGACCCGGTTCAATGCACGCCTGATGTTGTAAGTGAGCGCGGTCAGACTTAACTCGCCACGGACATTTTCTAAACGGTGCATTAGGCACGCCCCTTGGTTCATGGTTTGCTTGATTGTGCCAAAGGGGTGTTCGACGCTGTTGCGCCGCTCGGTCAGAATTTCTTGATTTTCGCTGAGCCGTTTTGCCATCTGTTCAAGAACTGCGTCCCCCTCATATCGAGTCACCGTTCGATAGGTACCCTTGGTGCATTTTTAAAGCATCGGGCATCCTGCACAGGCTTTGACGTCGCAATAGTCCAGCTTGACGTTCGTGCGCACAAATGAGCGTCGCCGAAGCTTCAGTTCTTTCTCCGGCGGGCAGACATAGACGTATTTGGCCGGATCATATTTAAATTCTTCCCTTGAGATAAGGCCTGCCGCCACCGCCGAGCCGCGCAGAGGTTTGGGGACATATGCCTCAATTCCAAGAGCGGCGCATTCTGTGATGTCCTCAATCTAGAAGTAGCCCTTGTCGGCGACGACTTTGATTTTTTCTACATCCAAATGCTTCATGGCTGCCGCCGTTGTTTCGGCGAGAAACCCATGATCAAGAACCCGATTGTTAACCTGTTGTTCGGCGATCAATTTGTGCTTTGCATCTATGGCTATCTGAATGTTGTAGCCCTCACCAACCTTTGTGATGTGTGTCATGGCCCTGCTATCGGGATCGGTAAGTGATACTTGGGTTTCTCCGCTTTGCTCCAAGGTTTGAAGATGTCCGATCAACCGGTCTTGCTTGCCTTTGATCGCATCGATTTTATCATTTAGATCAGCGCCAACTTGCACGCCTGCGCATGGCAGATGGTGAAACTTGCCATACCATAGGGCGGGACTTGGGCGTCGTTGACGCGACGATTTTATGACTACAATGACGGGAATTGGCGCGGAGCGATCGACACCATGGGCGGGAAGCGGACTTTCACTGCGATTATATTAAGGCAATTTTTTTCAAAAAAAGCAGTCATTACCTTAATGTTTTTAGACTCCATAACTCTACCAAGCCGTGAAAGAGACTTACCTTTTCCAACTTTGTCACCCAAATGGTTGTGGATCTAAATCGGCGCGGAACCGGTGTCGCTTACCAGATGACAGGCCACTGAATGAGCTTGTGTTATTTCGTTTAAATTTGGCTGTTCTGACCTACAACGGTCTTGTGCGACCGGGCAACGGTTTGCGAAACGGCAACCTTCGGGCAAATCCAATGGATCGGGCGGATCGCCAGGAATAAGAATGCGCTTGGTTTCAGCGCGCCTTTTCTTGTCGACAGATGGCACCGCCGATAGCAAGGCCTTTGTGTAGGGGTGTAGTGGGTTGGTAAATAACGATTTGCGATCCGCATATTCAACGATCTTACCCATATACATCACAGCGATGCTGTCACACATGTGCTGCACTACGCCCAGATCGTGGCTAATAAATAGGAAAGTTAGGCCAAAATCAGCCTGTAGTTTTCGCAAAAGATTTAGGATTTGCGCTTGGACTGCGACATCTAAGGCCGAGACAGGCTCGTCACAGATAATCAGGTCAGGTTGAGTTGCAAGAGCGCGGGCGATACCAATACGCTGTCGTTGACCACCCGAAAATTGATGTGGGAAAAGGCGCTGCTGTTCAGGATGTAGACCCACAGCTTCAAAAAGCTTGTCGACGATCGCTTGCCGTTCTTCACTCGGAACTGTGTCTAAGTTGTCGAGCGGTTCCCGAACTATTTTTTCAGCGCGAATGCGTGGATTTAGGCTTGAGTAGGGGTCCTGAAAGATGAACTGCATCTTTGAACGCGCCTGACGTAAATCTTCATCTTCGAGGCTAAGAAAATCGGTTCCGTCTAAATTTACACTGCCCTTGTAGGCGTTAACCAGCCGCGCGACGGCAAGTGCCGCGGTTGTTTTGCCAGAACCACTTTCCCCGACAATCGCCAGTGTTTCGCCACGTTTGATTTTGAAGGAAATATCATCGACCGCATAAAGATGTTTTGCCTGACCAAATAGCCCACCGCGTTTGACCGCGAAACGTACGGTGAGGTTTTGAACATCTAGCAGCGGTTTGTTTTGCGTCTCATCTTTCATCACACGGCCTCCGCATGCCAGCAGGCAGATCTTTGGCCATCACCAAACATGGCCTCGGAGGGGCGTTTATCTAGACACTTCTGGCTTACCATATTGCAGCGCGAAGCGAACAGGCAGCGATCTTGGCCAAACTCTCGCAACGGGGGCACAATCCCTGCAATCTCGGTCAGTTCATGTCGTTCATCTGTGAGCGTGGCCATGATGTGGGGTACGCAGGAAATCAGCCCTTTGGTGTAGGGATGACGGGGATGGTCAATGATTTGCTCCACGGGTCCCTGTTCAGCGTTGCGGCCCGCGTACATGACGATCATGCGTTCCGCCATTTCTGCTACGGCCCCCATATCGTGGGTAATCATGATGATCGCGGTACCCGTTTGGCGTTTGAGTTCATTTAGCAGGTCAAAAATTTCTGCTTGAACGGTGACATCAAGTGCAGTTGTCGGTTCATCCGCGATCAATATCTTTGGTTCGCAAGCCAGTGCGATGGCAATCATTACCCGTTGTCTTTGTCCGCCTGACATTTGGAAAGGATAGTCTGATACCCGCCGTTTGGCATTGGGGATACGCACTGCATCTAGCAGCTCAATCGCGCTTTTCCATGCTGCCGCTTTGCTGAGGCCTTGATGGGCGCGCAAGACCTCGGCGATCTGCTCACCCACGGTGTAGACAGGGTTCAATGAGGTCATGGGTTCTTGGAAAATCATCGAAATTTCATTGCCGCGAATGGCGCGCAGTCGTTTTTCTGTGACGGTGGTCAGTTCCTCGCCGTCGAACGTGATTGTACCTGATGCGATGCTGCCTACTTTTTCAGGCAGCAATCCCATGATCCCAAGCGCTGTCATTGATTTGCCGCAGCCGGATTCCCCGACAAAGCTGATGCTTTCGCCAGCGCCCAACTCGAACGACAAATCATCGATTACTGGTGCGATACCGTGGCGCAGTGCCAGCTCAATCCGCAGGTTTTGGACTTTTAGGAGGGGTTCGCTCATCGCTGTCTCAACTTTGGGTTTAGGGCGTCGTTCAGACCGTCACCGACCAGTGAAATAGCCAAAACAGTAACAAAGATCGCAATGCCCGGGATGGTCACCGTATAGCTGGCGTCCAAGATGTATTGGCGGTTTGAGCCGATCACTTGCCCCCATGACACCACGTTCGGGTCAGTAAGGCCAAGGAAGGATAGACCCGCCTCAAACAAGATCGCGGAGCCAACCATAAGCGCGGCTTGCACAATGATCGGGGGCAGGGCGTTTGGTAAGATGATTTGGAACATCAGTTTGGCGTTTTTGGCCCCTGAAGCGCGCGACGCGGTGACGTATTCCAATTCACGTATTCGCAGAAATTCCGACCGTGTGATACGGGCCACGGCTGTCCAACTTACTACGCCGATTGCAAATGTGATCATGGGGAGCGATGCCCCGAACAGGGCGACGATCACCATGGCAAATAGAAGTGTCGGCAGGACTTGGAAAAATTCGGTAATCCGCATCAGGAGCTCTTCGACCCAACCACGGTAAAACCCAGCAAGCGCGCCAACAGTGACGCCAATAAAGACGGACATGAAGGCGGCGGCTACCCCGATGACAATTGAAACACGTGCCCCGTGGATCAAGGCCGCCATTAAATCGCGCCCCAAATAGTCAGTTCCCAAAAGGAAACCGTCAACGCCGGGCGGTGAGAAAGGTGCCCAAACCATCTCGAATGGGTCTGTCGGATAGATGTAGGGGCCGATGATGGCAGTGATGATTATCAGAGTTAGGACAACCAGCGCGGCCATAGCTGCGTGATTGCCGCGAAACATCTCCCATGCCTCTGCCATCGGATGGCGGGCTTTGGGTGCGTCTTCAATGGGCTGAATTGGTGGGGTGCTCATTATTTGCTTCCTACACGTGGGTCGACGAAGCGGAGCGCGATATCTGTCAAGAGATTGCCAATGATCACAACAAGAGCCGAGAAGAAGAGGATGCCTAGAATGGTTGGCGTGTCGCGCGCGATGATGGATTGGAATGCGAGTGTGCCAAGGCCCGGCCAGCTAAACACCGCCTCGACCAGTACTGCCCCAGAAATGACCGCGGAGAATTGCAAACCAGCCAGCGTGATGACGGGAGACAGAGAGTTCTTGAGGGCGTGCTTGTAGACGACTTCGCGCTCGGACAACCCTTTGGCCTTTGCGGTGCGCACATAATCTGAGCCGAGCACCTCCATCATAGTGGCACGGGCGAGGCGCGAATAAAGTGCGAGGAAAATTGAGCCGAGGGTAATAACGGGCAAGACCAAATGACGCACAACGTCAACGAAATGCACCCAGAACCCCCCTTCAATTGTAACGTCCCGCATCCCTGCAACTGGGAACAGTTGGATGTTGAGGGAAAAGCCGATCAACAGCAGGATGCCAGTCCAAAAAACTGGTGCTGAATAACCGAACAAGGCTAGGATCGTGACGAAATGACTGGCGATCCCATTGGGTTTGCGTGCCGAGATAACGCCTAAGATAACGCCAATGAACAGTGCAAGAATTTGAGCCGTGAAGACCAACAGCAAGGTTGCGGGTAAGCGTTGCAAAATCAACTGCGTTACAGGTGTATTGTAGAAAAACGAATACCCCAAATCAAAGTGCAGGACGTTGCCCATGTAACGGCCAAGCTGCACTAGAAAGGGTTGATCAAGGCCATAATCGGCCCGGATTTGGTCCAATATTTCTTGATCTGCGCCGCCCATAGATTGGCTGATTGTGTCGGCCACGTCGCCGGGCGCAAGATGCATCATTGAGAAATTGAGCACCAGAACTGCCATCAACAAGAAGAATGCGTAAACGATGCGCATCAGAAGGGATTGGAGAGTTGCCACTAATTAGGCCTTCTTTTGGTCAGAGGATTGTGCGGCAACCCAGATCGAGCAGCCGCACAAGGAAGCGATTACTCTTTCAGATAAGTCATATCGATGGGGGTAGATGAGCCCCAGATACCTAAAGGTGGATTTCCGACTTTGTCGTTGTAGACCGTGTGATATGGCACTGTGTTGGTATGATAAACTGGCAGTTCATCAGCGATGATTTGCTGGAATTCACCATATAACGCCTTGCGCTTTGCTGGATCGGTCTCAACCGCGGCCATCGCCATCAATTCGTCCACACGGGCGTTGGAATAGCCTTGTGTGTTTGACCAAACGCCTTTGGCAATGTTGGTGCTGTCGTATGTACGGTGTACGCCGATCACTGGGTCACCCCAGTTGAACACGGTGTCCCAAGACATATCAAAGTCCATGGTGCCCATCTTTTTGGCCCATGTTGGAAAGTCTGCAGATGCACGGACTTGGACGTCGATGTTTACCTTTTTCAAGGCCGCTTTGACGTATTCAACCTGCGGCTTTACGCCCGGCCAACCAAAGTCGATCGTTAGGGTCATCCGCTGGCCGTCTTTGACAGGAAAGCCCGCTTCGTCCAGCAGTGCCGCTGATTTTTCTAGATCAACATCATAACCTTCTTGCGCTGCATAAAACGGGCTGTCTGGATGAATGCCAGAGGTGGAGTCCGATGCTGTACCTTGCATCAAGGCCTTATGGATGAAGTTCTTATCAACCGCATAAGCAATAGCTTTGCGGACACGGACGTCGGCCAGTGGACCTTTGGTCGTGTTCATCGCCAACCAATCAATAGGACCAATTGCGCCGTAGCCTTCAGCGGTCACGGTCAAACTGTCGACCTTCTTCAAACGGTTGATAATGCGTGGCAGCGATTCAAATGCACCCATGTGAATTTCGCCATTTTCATAGGCAATTGCGCGCGCGGCCGGATCCGTGATGATCCGCATCACAACTTTATCAAGGTACGGACGCCCCTCGATAAAGAAGTCGTCAAAACGTTCAAGAATGACGTGCTCACCGTTCTTAAATTCAGTCAGTTTGAATGGACCGGAACCGACAACGTCTTTGTTGTTGCGCGGGTGAGTTTTGACGTCGCTGATTTCACCGTCGCCGTAAATATGTTTGGGAATGATCGACATCAACTGGCCAGACATCGCCAACATCAACGCAGGGTGCGGTTTAGACAGATGCAAAACGGCAGTATGCGCGTCGGGTGTGCTAACGCTTTCCACCGGTGCAAACATGGCTTTGAAGGGGTGGTTCGCTTTGATCACTTCAACGGAAAACGCGACATCCTCAGATGTGAGTGGCGTGCCATCATGGAACTTGGCGTTCTTCACCAAGTTAAGCGTGACGGTCAGCCCATCCTCAGACACTTCCCATGTTTCGGCCAAATATGGCTGAGGTTCCCAATTTTCATCATAGCGAAGTGGGGACGCAAAAAGCTGTGCTCCTGGAAAACCTGTTACGATACCAGATTGTACGGCAGAGTTCAGGTTGCGGACGTTCGTTCCTAGAACGGTGATTAACGTACCGCCCATTTTTGGTTCTTCGGCGGTGGCAAACGTGGCAAAAGACGCTGTAAGCGCTGTTGCCATCGCCAAGCCTTTGACGAGTTTATTCACTTAACTTCTCCCTTATAGATCGGATGTTGTTCTTTTTATAAGGAAAGCCTAGACCAGCCCATTTCCGGTACAAAACAGTTTTAATACGTTTCCTTGCATCATTTTTTGGGGGAATGGCTGGGCAATTTCACGGTGATATCGTCAAACGCGCCCTCTGTTTCTAGATCGACGCATTGTCCAATGAACACCTGAACAATATTGGGTTTCCGGATGCCTGCGAGGGTAACAATTCCAAATGTGGGCACATGCAGCTTGTCACGGAGCGGTAAGACACGGAACCGGGTGTCATTGTGTCGGTAGTCTGGAGGGCAAATATTGAGCAAGGAATATCCATGACCACCGGACACCAAGGCGCGGGCAATTTCTGCGGACCGTGTTGAGTGTACGATGTTTGGTTTCATACCCAAATGTTCAAACATGTTAGTGAAATACGCCTTTGTGCGGGGCAAATCCAACATGATCATGGGCCGTTCCGCTAGGTCTTTAAGGCAGACTGAACTATTTTGGGCCAAAGGGTCATCTGCCGCGATCAACACATAAGGTGGCGCATCAAAGAGGGGTGTGAAATCGTGGCTATCCTCAACCATCTCGTCATAACAAAAAGCCAAATCCGCTTCACCATTGGCCAAATAGACCATGGTGGCCTCCATGTTGCCCTCAAGTAGAGTGATTGAAGTGTTGGGGTGGCTCGCTCTGAATTTTTTAAGAATTGGCGGCAGAAACGAAGGCGCAGCAGTTGCGTAGCACGAGACCCGAATAGAGCCAGTCGAGTCCCCTCCCACTGACATCATTTCAGATTCAAAATGACGGCTTTGAACAATAAATCCACGGATCAATCTCAGGGTCTCTTTACCTGCGGGTGTGACGCTAATCCCCTTGGCGGGTGTGCGTACAAACAGATCAAACCCGATTTGACTTTCCAACGCTCCGATTGCCGCAGTGATAGAGGATTGTGAAATGTTCAATTCGGCCGCTGCATTGGCGATCGAGCCCAGCCGTCCTGTTGCCTCGACATATCGCAACTGTTTGAGAGTAAAGTTCATGGCGTGTCACTTCCAACAAAAAATAGTGGTTATTCAGCAGTAAAAACTATTTTTCGCATCAAAGAAAGCATCTTAGTCTGATGAATATCTTAGCTAACTGCCCACTAATTACGCCACCTAAAAAGGATGCGCCCCATGGTCGACACCACAATCTACTCTGCCCGCAAGATTATTACGATGAATCCTGCACGACCAACCGTCACCCATGTCGCCGTGCGTGATGGTAAAATCCTTGCAGCTGGAGATCTAGCAGAGCTTGAGACATGGGGTGAGTACAAGCTGGATGAGACATTCGCTGATAAGGTATTAATGCCGGGACTGGTCGAGGGCCACGCGCATACGATGGAGGGCACGTTGTGGCGGTATGTCTATTGCGGATTCTTTGATCGCGCCGACCCGGACGGCAAGGTTTGGGATGGGCTACAAACCATTGAGGCGATATTGGATCGCCTGAAAGAAGCCGAAGTGCAGATTGAAGATCCCGACGTTCCATTGTCTGGTTGGTCTTTGGACCCAATTTATATGGACAACACCCGCGTCAGCCGTGCAGATTTGGATAAGGTTTCGACGACCCGTCCAATTGGTGTTTTACACGCGTCCGGTCATATCTTGAATGTGAACACGAAGGCGTTGGAATTGGGTGGGTTGATGAAAACCGGGATCAATCATCCCGGCATTCCGTTGGGCGCTGATGGCTACCCAAAGGGTGAACTTTTTGGCCCAGATACCATGACGCCTGTCGGCGTGCATGTTGGCTTTAACCGGTCCCTGACGGACAGCGACGAACAGGGTTTACGTGACTTCGCCAAACTATGTGTACGCACTGGTGTTACCACCATTACTGACCTTGCAGCACGGCTTGACGATGACGGTGTGGAGGCGATGTTGCGTGTCACTGGTGAGGATAATTATCCTGCTCGGGTGGTTCCATTGCAGCTCTTTATGGGGGCTACACCAAAGGAGACCGTCGACAAGGTGGTTGGCCTGAAATCCCGCGCCACCGATAGATTGCGGCTAGGCCGGATCAAAGCGGTGGCAGATGGCTCGATCCAAGGGTTTTCGGCCCGGATGCGTTGGCCGGGCTATCACAATGGTGCGCCAAATGGGTTGTGGTACACAGCGCCCGAGCAATTGGCCGAACTTTACCGCTTGGCGTTGGCTGCCGGAGTTCAAATTCATACGCACACCAACGGGGATGAGGCGACCGAGATGGTCCTCGAAACCCTAGCACCTGCTTTGAAAGATGTCCCAAGCCCCAATCACCGATTTACCCTACAGCATTGTCAATTGGCCGACGCAGCACAGTTTCGAAAGATGAAAGAACTGAACATGTGCGTTAATTTATTTGCCAACCACCACTTTTATTGGGGGGACGAACATTACCGCCTGACTGTGGGGCCAGAGCGGGCGTTGCGTATGAATGCGTGCAGGACAGCCTTGGAAACGGGTGTTCCGATGGCGATCCATTCGGACGCACCAGTTACGCCACTTGGTCCGTTCTTTACGGCATGGAGTGCGGTAAATCGATTAACCGCCTCGGGACGTACGCAAGGTGAACACGAAAAGATCGGGGTCGAGGCGGCGCTGTATGCCATCACTTTGGGCGCAGCATATACGCTTCATCTGGATGACGAGGTTGGATCAATTGAGGTAGGTAAAAAAGCTGATTTTGCTGTTTTAGAAGACGATCCAACCGAAATTGGCGGCGACAACCTAAAAGACGTTCGGGTTTGGGGTACAGTTCAAGGGGGGCGGATTTTCTCGGCTGCTAAACTGTGACTGAACAACTGCCAGTAACAGTTATTGGCGGCTATTTGGGGTCGGGCAAGACGACGATGGTCAATCATTTACTGCGCAATGCAAATGGGCTGCGGCTTGCTGTGTTGGTGAATGAGTTTGGTGAGTTGGCCATTGATGAGGATCTGATCGAGGCTGAGGATGACGACATTATCTCAATTGCGGGCGGTTGTGTGTGCTGCTCATTTGGCAGTGATCTGACTGGAGCCTTGATAGAATTGGCAAAGCTGGTTCCACAACCGGATCATGTGTTGATTGAATCTTCTGGTGTGGCAATCCCAAGTGCTATCGCCGGATCGGTCTCCTTGCTTGAGGGTTTTCGCACCGACGGAATTGTGATTGTCGCAGACGCAGAAACCGTACAAAGCAGTGCGTGTGATAAGTATATGAGTGACACCGTTCTTCGACAGATAGCCGATGCCAACATTATCGTTCTGAACAAAACGGATCTGGTCAGCGAAACGCAACTTTCAGATACCAAGCAATGGCTTGGCCTGCAAAACAGTGGTGCGCGGGTGGTCGAAACCACTCACAGCATTGTCCCTCCGTCCGTTATTCTTGACAGTTTCTTGGTCCTAAAGACGTTAACTGCTCCGCACTTCGAGGCTTCCAATCTTGAAATGATGACTATCAATTTTGAGAAACCCGTAGACGCCAAAAAATTGGCCAAAAAGCTTGCTGATGACGATCTTGGTTTGATCCGAGCGAAGGGGTTTGTGACATCGCTAAAAGGGCAAAATACCTTAATCCAAGTTGTGGGGCGTCGCTGGGAGACATCGCCTGTACCCGACAACAAATTGAGCGGCATTGTATGCTTAGGGTTTAAAGCGATGATATCAAAACAAGATATAGCAACAATTGAGAACGCTATTTCCTGATGCCCTCGTGGCGCCAATGAAAACAAATAGACTTCCGAATACCAGCAACGTTGAGACGGACCTACGACTGGGGTGATAGATGGCAGGCCCCATGGGGTGTCAAATTGTGGCCCAATTTCTGCAATGCCCGCTTCGGGGACGTTGCGCTGGGGCGTCCAGAACTTGCAGGAACGGCAGCTTTGGGCCGTTTGCGGCGAAGGGCCAGTTTGAGCCAAATGTGCAAATTGCGGGGCTGCGTATGAACGATCGCTTTGCCTGAATTCGACTGTATTTCGCGGATATCTTGCCTAAGCATGACATATAGCATCATATCAAGTTGATCGCTGGCAGTGCTGTGGGGATGTGAGATATTTTATGAACTTGGGGTCATAGAACCGCCAATTTCATTCACCAATAGAA
Source organism: Sulfitobacter sp. (assembly GCF_036960155.1). Classification (GTDB taxonomy): domain Bacteria; phylum Pseudomonadota; class Alphaproteobacteria; order Rhodobacterales; family Rhodobacteraceae; genus Sulfitobacter. The sequence goes on from NZ_JBALWB010000021.1 coordinate 53,538, forward strand.
CAAGAATAAATTAAATATCGTACGCTAATGCCAAAGAAGCTTAGTGGTGAGCTAGCGACTATTTATACCTGTCTTGTCAGCTATTTGTCTCCATCCTAAAAACCATGCATTTAAATTTATCATAGTACAACCTGCGCTATTGGGGTGGGTTACTGATACTCAAGTATTCTTCTTTTGGTATTTTCGCGATGCCTTCGATCCCAAGACTGGATTTATCGCCAGGGCTGAGTTCAGAAATAGCTTTTTGGATCGCGCCAAAGATTGTAGCGGGGTTATTTCCCTTTGCCGTGATGAACGGCAAGCCGGGCGTCGGGGACGTCCATTCCAGCACCCGCAAGCTGTCTGCGCATTGTTCATAAGTCTCGATATTGCGCCAAGACACAGCGTCCAAAGATGCAATGTCAGCACGCCCATCGGAGACGGCTTTTGCAGACAATAGATGTTGCTCCGTGTGCAGCTGGTTTTTAAACCAAAACCCCCTTGGCTCAATATGCCAGAAGGGCGCCGCATAACCAGACTGCGAAAATGTCTGATTGTAGCCGAATACCGCATCCTTAAAGGACGCGATATCCGTTCTGGGATCATCCTTACGGACGATCAACGCACTTCGATAATATCCGGGTGGGCATCCCTGAACCCCAAAATCGGGTGTTCCAACGAGTTCGACCTTGTCGTGCAGCCACGTCCGGTACGGCATACCACACGTTTGACTTAGAACCAGTTGCGGGTGCTTCCAAACGTAAAACTCCTCGGCATCTTGGGACAACGTTTCGGGGCTATCAATCCCTGCATCACCCAGATGAGCACGGATCAACTGCCAATAACGATTATGTGCCTCGATTAATTCAGGTCGTTGGTACATCATCAAGTTTGCAATCATAAAATCGTCCTTTTCGTTCAAGTGGCGCAATAGCCTGATGCAGGTGGCGTGGCCCTGCACAGGCACGATGACGTCACTGGTACATCCGTTTTCTCAAGCGCAGAGGCGAGCTTTGCTTCAAACGTTGCTAGCTCATCGGTAACGCCGCGCCGACGCAGGCATTCGACAAGGCCATGCAACGCCCAAACGTTATCAGGGTGTTGTGCGCAACGCTTTAGTTTTCCATTTAGACCTAAATCTGTGCGATACATATCTTCTGCTTCGTCAAAATGACCCTGTTCAGAAAGCAACGCCGCAAGCGCATGACGGGGCGGATGCATCCATGCCCAAGGCTCAGTGTATTCAAGATTATCATCGCGATGCACGCTATTACGTAGATGTTCAAATGCAGCGTTAAAATTGCCCTTATGGTATTCCAACTCACCGTTCAGCATTTCTTCCCCCACCGCGAGAATAGCGTGGGCTGTGTTGTTGAAAAACTTGCGTTCCGCCGGAATGCGTTTCACGGCCAAATAAAAGCAGCTGCGCTGTGCCTCGGCAGCCTCGAAATTCTTAAGCGCAGCATGGGCCACACCTTTGGCGTAATGATGCATCGCAGTAGACACGCAATAGAGCACTGGGTCATCTGGCATTGGCGTATCGACAATCTCTTGCCAGCGTCCAAAACGCACGAGAACGTGCATTTTCATCGAATAATATCCCTCCATTGTGATCGCCAGTTGCGGGCGATCTTTGACGCTCAGGACATCTTTGCTAAGGGTGGCGCACATTTGATTGGCCGCTGCAATCGCGGGCGTAAACTGTCCCAAAAACATACAAGTATACATCATCAAATGAAGGTCGTGGCAGCGGGCGGTCGTGTAGAAGTTAAACGCGCCTGCATACTCAACATACATGTCGTCCGCCCGAATTGCATCTTCGCTGGCAATCTTGGCCTTTTCATACTCGCCGCACAGAACATATGTGTGGCCCGGCATATGGTTCATATGCCCTGCATCAGGGCAAAGCGCCCCAAGAATATCCGCAGAACGCATTGCCCGTTCAGGCGTGTCGGACATCTCGGTCGCATGGATATGAAGATGTGATATGGCAGGGTGTTGGCGCACGTTTTCGGCGTCTTTTATGGCAATCGAACGCTCAATAACCTCGAGCGCTTCCAAAACGTCTGAACCAACAGCAGGTACGCTGCGTTTGGTATCCCATAACTGCCATGCGGTGCGCGTCATCATCGCTTCGGCGAAAATTGCAGCCACATCGTGGTCGCCCGTGTGGGCGGCATAGACTCCGCGCATTGCGTCGGCATAATCGTCATCCCAACGATCAAACGTTGCACCGTCAACGCCCCGCGGCTCTTGGAACCTCTGAGCTAACGCTTCAATTAAGGAGTTCTCCAGGCCGCTGGCCCGATGTGCAAAACCGCGCGCCTGCAGGACATGATCGTGGCACAATCTTGTAGCTTTATCGGCCTCAGCCTTACTGAATTGCCGCCATGTGTTGTTGTAAAAAGGGCCAGACCCGTAGGCCACGCCCCAATGCGCCATCACACATTCAGGATCATGCTTCAGAGCTTGCTGGAAACACTTTACGCCTTCTTCATGATTGAAGCCGTAACACCAGTTTAGCCCAATATTGAACCACTCCTGAGCCGCATCAGATGAGGTCGTGATCTGTTTCGTGTGTTGCCCTAAATCAAAACGCTTCAAGATATTTTCCATTAAATTTGGTCAAGACCAGCAGAGCATTACTGATGTGAAATCTTGACTGAAAAGCGGATGTTCCGGCACCGTTCTTCCAGCACCCAAATTGCATGTCAATTTTGAGTGTCATGCCGCAAAATCTCTGACAAATCGGACGTCCGCGGCAAGGCGGAGTTGCACCAATATTGAATTTTGGGCTCTAGGCTTGCACGTTGACGAATTGTGCCCACACGCAGCCTAAAAAACGCTTTTGGATTGCCTTTTGCACGGGCATGAATTCTTGTGCCGCACTCTGGGCAGAAGCTTAGTTGTCGTTTGCGCCCACTATCGGCAGTCTTTTCATATTCCTTCAGCGTCCCCGTAAGAAGTCGAAATTGTCCGTCAGTTACACCAACTACAACGCCATATGCAGAGGCTGAGTTTACCTGACAATCGGAACAGTGACAGATCAGAACGGTATCGGCTTCGTATGTGATTTTCCCACAAAGACACGCACCATCAATCTGCACTTTGCACCTCCAAAACTCACATAAATCTAGTGTCCAACAGCTAACTTATGGCAGACATCGGATCAACGGAATTTAAGAGAGTTATAACAAGTTTGATACTCGAATATGCAGTTCGGTGAATGCTGAAAATTTCTGCTGAAATGATGTTCGTTTCCTAAAAAGAAGGTCACTGACCTTTCCGCCGTCAAGGCCGGCCTTGTCCGCTGAGCGGGCCTTTAACGGCCCAAGTCGCAGTCTGTTAGCCTTGCAATTGTGGCGAACGGCAGCAAAGAGCCCAATTTGACCATTCCTGCGCAACATTCGAACGGTTGCTTAAACGACGAAGGGCCTACGCTATTTGTCGAATTCAGCTCGCTTTGCGCGATATGAAGTCCAAAGCAATTTGGGCGACGTCTTCCCATCCACTGTCAAAGACCAGAGAATGGCCACGGCCTTGAATTTCGACGATTTCGGTGGGGCTCGTGTTCTTGCTCTGCAGTCGAAAGCTTGCGCGGGAAATAGATAGTGGCACTGTATGATCCTGATCTGCTGCAACAATCAGCAGAGGTCCGCGGTCAACAAAGCGGGTGTCCACTTTTGCCTGCGTCCAAGGATTGAGATTTGCTGTTGCCGCCTGAAATATTGGAAGCCCGGGCGCGGGTACGTGGAAAGTTGAATGCAGCGATTTCGCCTCGACGTCGGAAACTGCGTTCGCAAAACCATATTTGAATTGCTTGAAAGTCAGGGCAATTGCACGGCCTCGATTTGCAGGGTTGGACAAAACCGGCCATGTTGCTTTGAGAACAGAGAATGGAAGCGGCAAGACCCCGCGAAAGGGGGCGGGCGAAATAGCGACAGCTGCTTTTGCAAGTCCGCGTGCCGCCAGTATTTGTGCTATCAACCCACCAAATGAATGCCCAACTATGATAGGTTTGACTTTCAATTGCGCGACAACCGACTGGCATCGATCAGCAACTTCAGTGATTGATTTTTTTGCCATCACTCCCGGGTTCGCATGTGCCTGCGCAACAGTTTCGGGATCGCCCGGCCAGTCTAAAGCGACGGCCGCAAACCCCGCTTCCTCAAAGAAGTCGATCCAATTGTTCCAAGATGCCGCCAAAAGCCAAAGACCATGGATGAAAACCACAGTCGGCTTTCCACTGGCGTTTGCAGTTTCGATCTCGGCGGTTTCGCGCGCCGTGGTATTTGGTGTTACGGTCATGTTATACCTACTCATAGTCCTAATTTTGACCTAAGCTAGGCGATGGAGGGTATTCGAGGAATGACAGAAAAACCTGAAATCTTAGCAGAGAAGCCAAACCTGATGTTGGATGCGTTCACGGAGCATGGTGATGTTCTGTCTGAGGTTCTCGACATCGTGCATGTGCGCGGGGAACGAGCCCTGATGATGGCCCCTGAGGGTCCGAAGACTGTCACCTTTCCAAATGCGATGCCCTGCATTCATATTGTTGAACATGGTGAAATTGTTATTCGTATCGCGGGCGAGCCTGAATCCGTCATCGTTGGCCCAAACCAACTGGCGCTTCTTTTGCGTGGCCACGTCCACCAAGTTGACTATGGTAAAGGTGGCCAAGTCACCCATATTGACACAGTTATTGAACAGATCATCAATTCAGACGGGCTTCAGTTTGGCAGCAACAATGCAACGCGGTGGTTTTGGGGCAGCTTTTCGCTCTATGGTGACCTTGCCGACAGTGTTCTAAGCGGGCTTCCTCCGGTCATCATCATCCGCGATTTGAAACAAGATCCAATCGAGTGGCTCGAGATGGGATGCCAGATCATTGTGGACGAAACCCGCGGAAAGAAACCGGGCGCAAATGTTATGGTGTCACGGCTTCTTGACCTGATGCTGGTTCAGATTTTGCGGCGTTGGGCGCGTGACGCCGAAACAGCCCCTGGTTGGCTTGCAAGCGCACAGGACGAGCGTATCGGTCGCGCGATAACAGCGATGCACGGAGATTGCGCCCATGACTGGAACATAGAGGCGCTGGCCGATCTTTGCGGCATGTCCCGCTCAAGCTTTGTCACCCTGTTCGAAAAAGTGATGGGGCAGGCACCGGGCGCATATCTCAGAGAGTGGCGCTTGGCCCGCTCTGCTAAGTTGCTACGATACTCTGGCGCGACGATCGAAAACATTTCGGAACAGGTAGGGTACACGTCAAAAGAGGCATTTAGTCGGGCTTTTCGCAAGCGATTTGGAAAATCACCTTCTACTTGGCGAGCTGCGCAGTAGGGCCGAATGCTGCTAAGTGTACCTGATTTACTCGCTCGCCTGGGCTCCGATTGGTGCCGCAGTTGCTTGGGTTGCGCTTGGGTCCAACACACGCACCGGAA
>NZ_JBALWB010000032.1:0-4073 GCF_036960155.1 Sulfitobacter sp.
GCGGTATAAACGCCTCAAGACGATGCTTGTTGAGGTTGAGGGCGATCTTGCTCCTTCGGTCACCGCCAAAGACATCATCATGAAGGTGGTGCAGGTCGTGGGCGCGGGTGGTGCCAATGGGTATGCCGTTGAATTTACAGGCTCAACCATCCGCGCGCAATCCATGTCCGGGCGGATGACCATCTGTAATATGGCGGTCGAACTTGGCGGTCGCGCTGCCCTGATCGCTGCAGACGACCAAGCGTTTCGCGCAACGGAAGGAAGCCCGCACGGGGACCTTCTTGAGTTCGATAAAGAGGAATGGGTGTCAGACGCGGGCGCGAAATTTGATACCGTCTTCAAGATCGCCGCCAACGACATCGCACCACTAGTCAGCTGGGGGACAAGCCCCGACCAGTCCGTCCCGATTGATGGCCATGTCCCTGCTCTTGAGAGCCAAATCACACCGGAAGATAAGGCAGCGCATAAACGCGCGCTTGACTACATGGGGTTGAAAGCTGGCCAGCCGGTGGATAGCATCACGATCGACAGTGCTTTTATCGGCTCTTGCACGAATAGCCGGATCGAAGATCTGAGAGCCGCCGCAAAAGTCCTGAAGAACCGTAAAGTTGCGGATGGCATAGATGCAATTATTGTACCTGGGTCTACGATGACGCGGATGCAAGCAGAGGCCGAAGGCCTCGACAAGATATTCATTGCCGCTGGGTTCGACTGGCGTCCAAATAGTGGCTGTTCGATGTGTTTGGCCATGAACAATGATATTGCGATGGACGGCGAACGCGTCGCGTCATCAACCAACCGCAACTTTGAAGGACGGCAAGGTCGGGGCGCACGCACACATTTGATGAGCCCCGCGATGGTGGCCGCCGCTGCGATTTCGGGCAGGCTGGCTGATGTCCGCGATTTTGAAACGGAGGCCGAGTAGATGCCCAAACAGGTAACCGGTCTTGCGGCCCCATTGCCCCTCGCAAATGTTGATACAGACGTGATCATGCCCAAGCGTTTCTTGATTACGATCACGCGTGAGGGGCTTGCCGACGGAACGTTCGCCGACCTGCGGTTTGATGATGCCGGCGATATTCGCCCGGAATTCATTTTGAACCGAAAGCCTTGGAACGTTGCGACAATCCTTGTGGTGGGAGACAACTTTGGCTGCGGGTCCAGCCGCGAACATGCCGTTTGGGGCTTAAGCCAATTGGGGATCACGGCAGTCATCGGCACGGGGTTTGCAGGTATTTTTTACGACAATGCGCGCAAGAACGGCCTTGCCCTGCCCATTGTCACGGCAGACGAGCGAGATCGCCTATTGGAGCTGGCACAGCAAGGTATCGAGGTTGCGGTCGACATCGAAAATTGTGTGATCACGGCCGGGAAGTTCAGTACACCTTTCCAGATGGACGCCGCCACCCAAATGGCCCTGATCGAAGGCCGTGATGACATATTGGATAGTTTGGAATATTCGGAGGCCATTCGCGGCTATGAGGAAGCATTTGGCGAGAAAATGAAGGTTAGCGTACTCAAATAGAAACCAACCGAAATATAGATTTAGGGTGATACGTCTCCTAGGCTTGTATCATAAGGGCACCTCAAAAACTGGGAAGTTTTAGCGCATAAAACACTGCTCAATCTAACTGGATCGACCCCCACGCCACCATTGTTTATTGAATTGAAAATCCTGAAAGCAGCCGTTGGCGCATTTGCAGCGAAAGATCACTTCGTCCGCATAGCAGAGCTTTGAGCCAATCAAACGAATGTCTTCTTTGGGTCAACAACAGCTGTTTTTGGCAGCTTGAAAACACTTCCGTTTACCCCTCTATTAACGGACATTCAAAATGGGTTTTCAGATTTCTCAGAAATAACTTCTGCTTTCCCCACTGTTACGGACATCAACTCGACGATCTTAAAGGGTCTGCTTTGTGCCATAACCGGAAGTTCAAAACGATCAAACTCTAGCTCTGAACATGTCCGCGTTCGCCCCGAAGCAGACTTTCATTTCATGGTTTTCTAAACGCCCAGTGTAACACAAATGTGTGACTAGAATGGCGTTCGCAGGACCCTTCTCAGGACCTGAGTCTTCAACAAATAAAATTTCAACTCCAGATTCGGTCGAAATGAATCGTTGACAGGTCTTGATTCTGCCATTATCAATAATGAAACGTCGTTTTGCACAGTGAAACATTTTAAATGCTACCAAAAGGGGATCGCTAATGTCATCGACCAATGCATCAAAGAACTTTTTCAGAACAACAATGCTCTGCGGCGTATTTGCCGTAGCACTTGCCAGTGGACCAGCTGCCGCTGACGGCGAGGTTGTGTTTTCATCCTGGGGTGGAGCATTTCAGGATGCTTTACGTTCAGCAATGCTAGAGCCTGCAGCCAGCGCATTGGGTGTCACGGTAAAGGAAGATACGACAAATGGTATTCAGGACGTGCGCGCGCAAATCACAGCGGGTGCCGTCGCTTGGGATGTGACTGAGCAGGATTTGCCCTCGTGTGAAACACTCAGCCGAGAGGGCAGCCTTGAGCCAATCGATTACTCGATTGTCGACACAACGGGTATCCCCGAAGAGCTGATCCATGAAAACTACATCGGCTTCATCAACTTCACTAAGGTGATCGCCTATCGCAAGGATGCCTTTGGCGACAATGGTCCATCCAACTGGGCAGAGTTCTGGGATCTGGAAAAATTCCCCGGCAAGCGCAGCATGCATGGCAAGGTGAATTACAACCTTGAGGCAGCCCTTATGGCCGATGGTGTGCCTATGACAGAAGTCTACGACACGTTGGCCACGGACGAGGGCATGGAGCGTGCCTGGTCCAAATTGGGAGAGATCGCGCCCGAAGTCACTGTTTGGTATCGTGGCGGATCTCAATCCGCACAATTGCTGCGTGATGGTGAGGTAGACGTGATCCACATGGGCCATAACCGTGTGGAAAGTGTGATCGCATCCGGCATTGACGTCGCTTATGCATTCGATGGTGGCACGATGGACGTTGATTGCTTGCTGGTGCCCAAGGGCGCGCCAAACGTCGAGAATGCGATGCGCCTGATCAATGAATTGATCAGTGCCGAAGCGCAGGCGCGGCTGGCGGTCACGATGCCGCTGGGTCCAGTGAATACGGGCGCGTTTGACACCGGCATTATCTCGGACGAACAGGCTTTGCTGGTTAATACGCATCCCGACAACTACGGCAAGCAGCTTTTGGTCGATCCAAACTTTTACATCGGCCAGCTGGGTGAGTTGACCGAAGAGTTTGACACGCTGATCCAGCAGTAATCCATTTTGGCGCAGTGCATTTTGTACTGCGCCCATTTTTGTCAGGTTAGGAGCCCGTATGTCCTCTACTGCCCAATCCCTTCCCATCGACGTATCCAGCCTTTGCAAGGCCTACGGAGCGGTCAAAGCGCTCGATGATGTGTCGCTGAATATTGCTGCAGGCGAATTCCTGACATTGCTTGGGCCATCGGGCTCGGGCAAAACGACGCTCCTGATGGCACTGGCCGGTTTTGTACGTCCTGATGGCGGGTCGATCCGGTTTGGCGATCGCGAAATGATTGCGACGCCGCCACACAAACGCGGCCTTGGCATGGTTTTTCAAAGCTATGCGTTGTTTCCATTCATGACGGTGGCAGAAAACGTGGCCTATCCGCTGAAAGTCCGCGGGGTTTCCAAAAACGATCAAAAGGCCCGCGCCGAGCGTGCGCTGGATACCGTACAGCTTGGCGGCTATGGGGATCGGCGTATCACCCAATTGTCTGGCGGCCAAAGACAGCGTGTGGCTCTTGCCCGCTCGATGGTATTCGAGCCGCAGATTATCCTTATGGATGAACCCCTATCCGCGCTCGACAAAAAGCTGCGCGAACATATGCAAATTGAATTGAAGGCGCTCCATCAAAAATTGGATGCAACTGTTGTGTACGTGACCCATGATCAGCGCGAAGCCCTGACGATGTCGGACCGGATTGCAGTGGTCAATCACGGCCGGATTGAGCAGATCGAGACACCTGAGCGGCTCTATCGTCAGCCTCACAGTTTCTTTGTGGCGGATTTTGTCGGTGAATCAATTTCCTT
>NZ_JBALWB010000022.1:0-55426 GCF_036960155.1 Sulfitobacter sp.
GGGTTTACACAACAAACCCGCAAGCCCTTTCTACACTGAAATCAATCTTTTTGCACTATCGTTTAATATCAAGACGTTAAGCCAACGCCATCACCTATATCATTACACGAAATCAAACACATTCGAGCCGGATCACAACATCTTGGGGTATCGCCAGTGCTTTCCACTAGAGTCGCATATTGTAGGGTATGGATTCGTCGAATGAATCGCTCAGCCCTTTGCGATTTATGTACGTTCCTTCGGTATGTTCCTTGCCCTCAGGGACTGCAGCTCTTTGCTTTGACAAACTTCACACGCTGGCCAAGACCGATCAATGGCGATGAACCATGCCATTTTTCGACCGATGCTGATCCACGGCTTACGGACAACAACTTGCTGCTGCATTTGTCGCAAACCCTGAATGCCCCTGAAGCAGCTGAAAGGCGTCCTGCCGTCTAACCATCGCTTCGAATGCGGTAGGCCCAATCTACTGCGGTAGAATAGGATTCATATGTCCCCTCCAACGCGAAGCTTGCATCATGGACACCGCACCGCATAATCAAACAACGTAATCCAACGCTGGCTGTGACTAGGCTGCCTTTGGCCTCAACAATCCTAACGAAGAACACTGGCGTTGATATTTCGCCAAACCCAAAAGGAATCCGATCATGCTCATAGGTATTCATCCAGCACTTTCCCCTGATGTACTTCATACTATAGCGGCCATGGGTCATGGTGACTGTATTGTAGTTGTTGATGCGAATTTCCCGGCCTCATCGGTTGCCGCTGAAACAATCATTGGCAAACCACTTTATATGACCTTGGACGCAGTTGCGGCATTGGGTGCAATTTTGACCCACCTTCCAATCGACACGTTCACACCAGAGATTTCACCGGTTCAGGGCATGCAAATCGTCGGGGCGCCCAATGGTATTCCTGAGGTTGTCGCAAATGCGGCCCCACTATTTGCCGCACACGATCAAACCGTCACTCTCGTAGAACGCATGGCCTTTTACGAGAGCGCCAAAAAGGCCTTCGCGGTTATCCACACAACTGAGACACTACCTTATGGTAATTTTCTAATCCGAAAGGGTGTCGTATTGTGATGCCAATCGGTTTCCATTGCCATTTGTAGCGATACGGCCAATCCTGGCTTACCCAAGCCAGCTCGTTTCTCTTCCTACTACTTATTATAGACCGCCAACACTTGCTTCATCCGACCTGAGCCTGAAAAGCTTGATCCTAATTGGCAGATAGTCAGCTTTCGATCGGAGTAAAGGTATCTCAACAGCAGACCTTGGCGTCTCATGCGAACAATATCAGATCCTTCAAATCTTACACCCGAACGAAACCCTGCAAGGTGCTCGCGATAAGATCCCATTGCTGTTCACATCGATCCCCCCTCAATCTACAAAATCTTGGCCTCGACTGTCGCCGCCTCACCCGACTATCCGACACTACCATCAATGCAGCAACACGCTGTGATGGAGCCAGCAACGTATCTGATCAGGCTTTAACACCGCAATTGAACCACTCGGATCGCCGTTAATATGTCAGCGGTGCGTCCCAAAGCTCAAATGTTGTTTTGACAACGACCTCACTTGTACATATTGTTTATAACAAATTCATTATGATGTATTTTGGAGGATACTCGTCAATGGACCACACTCAAAACCGCAATGCTATAAGCCGCTATGTTGGCGCCCATGGTGTTGCACAGTTGTTGTTTTGGAGTTCGTTTTACTATGTCTTGCCAGCGCTTACGGCTCAGATCGTTTCCGAAACCAACTGGCCAGTGCTCCATATTTCGACAACATACGCCTTAGCCTTCATTCTTTGGGCGGTTTGCGCCCCATTGATAGGATTTTGGATTGACGCCGGACATGGGACCTTGGTCATGCGCATCGGGGCAAGTGCTGGGATTGTTCTGTTGATTACTTTGTCCCAGACTACTGACAGGACGATGTTCACTATAGTGGTCATATTATTGGGGCCGTGCATGGCAGCTACACTGTACGACCCCTGTTTTGCAGTGATCTTGCAGCGGTTAAAGGACACTGCTGCGAATGCTGTTGCGACGGTAACCCTGATCGCCGGGTTTGCAACGCTGCTCATCTTTCCACTGATCTCGGTCTTGTCATCAATGTTGACGTGGCAAAACATTGTGCTGTCCTTTGCTGGGCTGGCTTCCATCGGCGTATTCCTACTTCCCGCCGAAGCCGACACCAAACCCCGCGCGCGGCAGCACCTTACAAAGATGCGGCTGGACAAAGGCCCGATGTTAATCGCGCTGTCCTTTGGCCTTGTTATGATGGGTCACGCTATCTTGCTATTTCTCCTGCCCGTTGCATTGGCGCACACAGACAGTGACACAAATATCGGATTGCTAGCGTTGGCGATATTGGGACCTGCCCAGGTAGGGGGGCGGATCGCTTGGAAGTATTTTGGAACGGGGTTCAAACCGCAAGATTGCGCAATTGTGATGTTCGCCTGCTTGTGTCTACCAGCAACGCTCTTATTGGTATTTGGGACTACACTTTTAGCCGTATGTGCAGCGCTTGCTCTTCAAGGGGCATGTTACGGGGTCCATACAATACTGCGGCCATCCTTGGCGCAACACCACCTTCAACCCTCACAATTGGGTCGCGGTTTAGGGATGATTGCTATGGTAGGATTATTGTTAATGGCCATCGGTCCTGTAGTGGGCGGCATGATCTGGACGATCACAGGGCTAACAGGCCTTATGGTGGCTCTTTTGGCCATAAATCTGACGGCGCTTGGCCTCGGGGTAGTTTTATGCCGAGCTGTTCTAAAGGAGGCAATGGTATGATTTCAGACGTGGTGTTTGCAGGCGGGGCAATGACCCCCTTTAACCGACGCAAAGATGGCAGCTCATTTCGCGATTGGGCGCGCACAGCGGTTCAAGGTGCGCTCAATGATGCCGATCTGGATGTTACTGACATTGACGCATTGGTTGTGGCCTCGGAAAGCGATTTTTTCACCATGCAACTGAATCCAGCCGCCTTGCTGGCGGATCACTGTGGGTTAACTGGCGTTGCCGCAAAGCGTGTGGAGGGCGGCGGCGCATCAGGACATCTGGCCGTACATGCCGGAATTGCCGAAGTCGCCAGCGGTATGGCGCGACGTGTGTTGGTTCTCGGCGTTGAACCATCAGCATCCCACCTCAAAGGCGCAGATGTTGGCGCTCTTTACGGCCTGTCTTTTGATGGTTGGACCGATGGCATGACTGGGATCGATTCAACGTCACTTTATGCACTGTCGATACAAGCCTTTATGGCACGAACAGGCGCGCGCGTTGACGACTTTGCCGCCATTGCTGTGCGCAACCGGGCAAACGCCCAAGTGAATCTAAATGCCCATCTGCCTTTGGATATTTCACTTGATGATGTTGCTACATCGCCAGTGGTTGCGTCACCATATCGGCGGCTTGATTGTTCCCCATTAAGCGATGGTGCAGCAGCGATTATCCTGTCCCGCGCCGAAGACCTCCCCACACGCCCCGAAGGCAGCGCACGGTTTCGCGCTGCCGCCAGTACCGTAGATACCGTGCGCTTGGGCGAGCGGCCTGATCCGGGGTTCTTTGGTGGTAAACAGCGCGCCGCCCAACGGGCCTATTCATATGCTGGGATTTCGCCTGATGATATCGGCTTGGCCGAAGTTTACGACAGCTATTCCGGCGCACAGCTTCAGGCATTGGAGGCTTTGGGTTTCGCCCAGGGTCAATCCCTGAATGCTGAACGAGAGGGCGCGTTTGCCGTAAACGGATCATTACCAATCAATCTGTCGGGCGGATTACTGGGGCAGGGTGCACCTGTCGGGGCGACCGGCGTCGCACAGGTTTTGGCCGCCGCACTACAGTTGGAAGGCAGGTATTTTGGGATGCAGGCGCAACATGCGCCCAAATTTGCACTTGTCGATACCCACGGCGGAATCGCAACCCTGAACGCAATTAGCATTCTGGAGGCCCCATGAAATATCAGATGACTCTGGACTACACGATCCCTTTTGGCGATCTGGCACCCTATTTTGAGGCGCTGCAAGAAGGCAAAGCCTTGGCAAGCGAATGCATTAAGTGCGGCTATGTGGCGTTTCCTGCCCGCACCAATTGCGGTGCATGTGGGGGCAACGATATTAAATGGAAAACCCTGACGGGAACTGCCCAAATCCAATTTCGAACAGATGGGGGCAACGACAGCTTTGCCCTTGTGAAATTTGATGGAGCGGACACGTCCAGCACGGTCGGGCTCCTAAATCCAAACCAAAAAACAACCATTGGCACCCTAGTGGCACCCTGTGGGGATGCGCCCGGACTTTGGCTTGAACTGGCCAATGAACATGAAAAGGAAAGACGATGAACGCGGATATTTTTGAATCCTGGACGACTGATGATCTGGCTGGCATCGGTTTGGTGCGGCATGAGGGTGCGATTGCAATCGACATTCCGCAGGAAGCCAACATCTATCACATGACAGTCGGGGCCCAGATCAGGGCAGGGCGACAAGACGCCCCTGCAATTGCCTTTGAAACCGCGGATGGGTCTGTTGAACGCTGGACATTTGGCGACGTAGAAATGCAAGCGACAGCGCTGGCGGCGGATCTGCGCAATCGCGGTTATGGCCGCGGCGATCTGATTGGGCTGCATACGGGGATGCGCCCGGAAACCGCAATTGCGCATATGGCCGTGTGTAAGATTGGTGCAACAGCCGTTACACTCTCTCAGTTGTATGGCCCCGATGCATTGGCTCATGCGATGAACCACTGTCAGGTCCGATGCTTGCTTAGCACCGAAGCAGCTTGGGCACCGTTACGCAAAGAGAAGGATCAGTTTCCACATCTAAAAGACGTGCTGGTGTCCGACACATCGAGGTCAGAGCCGGATTTGACGGACATTTTGCGCGCACCCCTGCTTGCCTATTTTGAGCCCGAATATACTGGCGCAGAAGACGCGGCATTACTGATGTATACCTCTGGCTCTACAGGAATGCCAAAAGGCATTCTGCACGGGCACCGCGTTCTGGCGTCTTACCGTCCTTCGATCAGCCTGTTTTTCAACCTATCCATGCATGACGCAGACGCCGTATTTTGGTCTCCGTCCGATTGGGCTTGGGTTGGGGGGCTTTTGGACATGCTGTTTCCTGCGTGGATGGCCGGACGCCCAATTGTAACCTCCGAAGCACGATTTAAGGCAGCTTGGGCCTATGATTTCATGGCTCGACATAAGGTGACGCATACATTTCTGGCACCCACCGCGATCAAGCGGCTGGCCGAAACAGCTGAGCCGCGCGCAAAATTTGATTTGTCCTTGTCTGTCATCTGTACAGGTGGCGAGGCACTGGCCGCAGAAACGCTGGCTTGGGCTGAGAACAAACTTGGTGTGGTCTGCAACGAGTTTTACGGCATGACAGAAGTAAATCACCTGATTGGCAATTGCGCTGCCTTGTATCCCCGCAGACCGGGGTCAATGGGGGTTGCCTATCCGGGCCATACCGTGCGGCTGGTGGACGACGAAGGAAATGATGTTGCAGATGGCGAACAGGGTGAGATTGTTACACTAGACACCTCACCCACAAAATATTTGGGATATCTGAACAATGCCGAAAAAGAGGCCGAATTAAAGCTGGGCAATATGATGCGCACACATGATCTGGCGGTCCGCGATGCTGACGGATATTTCTGGTATAAGGGTCGGTCAGACGATTTGATTAAATCCTCAGGATTTCGCATTGGCCCCGCCGAGATCGAAGAGTGTCTCCTTGCGCATCCAGCCGTCGCCGAAGTTGGCGTCATTGGCAAGCCAGACCGTGATCGTGGCAGTATCGTCAAAGCCTTTATCCGGCTTTCAGTTGGTGTACAGGGTGACGATGTCCTGTCTGCCGAACTAAAGGAACATGTCCGCAACCGGTTGGCACCTTACAAGGCTCCGCGTGAAATCGCTTTTGTAGCGGATTTTGAAATGACTTCGTCAGGGAAAATCAACCGACGGGCGCTTCGAGCTGGTGAAATACAGTAAGAAGGCGGTTGACCTGAAAGATTTGTTAATACTAATATATCCTAACAATTTTGAGAAGACGGGATGGAACGATGAAGTTTGGAATCCATGCAGGGCTTTGGATGAAGACATGGGCCGACGACCCGGTGCCCATCTTCAAAACCGCGTCGGATATAGGATTTGACGGTGTTGAATTGTCACTGCTGGGCATCGGCGCGGACCGCGCGGAACTGATTGGCAAACAAGCCGCTGAATACGGGCTGGAACTAACCTGTTCTACTGGCCTTGGTCCTGATGCGGACCCTACGTCACCAGATCCTGATATTCGTGCCAATGCCATCCGTGTTCTGAGCGAAGCTGTCACCATCACTAATATGATGGGCGGGCGTGGTTTGGCTGGTGTTATCGCCGCACCATGGGGCGTTTTTGATCCCTTAAACAAGGTCGCGCGGGCAGAGCGTTCTGCCCAAACTTTGGGACAGCTAGACAGTGTTCTCATCGATACTGGCGTGACGCTTGGTATCGAGGCGCTGAACAGGTTTGAAAGTGATCTGACCTCTACAGCGGCTGAAGCCTGTGCCATTGCGCGGGCGTCCGGCTCAAAACATGTTGGTGTCCTTCTTGATAGTTTTCACATGAACATCGAGGAAAAAGACCCTCCTGCTGCGTTGCGTGCAGCAGGCGACACGTTGGTGCATTACCATATCTCAGACAATGATCGCGGAGTGCCGGGCAGTGGCCGCTATGACTTCCGCGCTGATGCCGCAGCCTTGCGAGACATTGGGTATGATAGCTGGGTTGTGGCCGAAATGTTTGTGATGGCTGGCAATCCCGCTAGTCGAGATTTGAACATCTGGCGAGATATTGAACCAGACCCCACCGAGGCTGCGGTTCAAACATTAAAGTACATGAGAGAAGTTTTTAGTCATGACAGTTGAGAGCTTCTTTGTTCGCCTGCACGAAACGTTCACGCGTGAAATGGCACATCTGAATACACTGGATGCCGCTATCGGAGATGGCGACCACGGCTCAACCATGCTGCGCGGTCTGACCAAAGCCGCCGCCGCCGAGGATGGTAGCCGCGCCAAAGCCTTTATGCGCGCATCAGGCGGGGCATCGGGTACTTTGTTCGGGCTGATCTTGATCGCAATTGAGGCGCATCTGGATAATGGCGCTGATCTGACGGACGGGCTGCAAACCGCATGCGACAGAATATGTGATCTGGGTGAGGTTAAGGTTGGTGACAAAAGCATGGTAGATGCGCTTGCTCCCGCTGTGGCCGCACTTCAGGGCGGGGATTTGGCGGCTGCCATCACTGCCGCGGCAGCAGGTCGTGACAGCACCAAACCGCTGGTCGCGCGCCGAGGCAGGTCGCAATACGTCGAAAACGGTGGCAAAGGCCATATCGACCCCGGTGCGGTATCCGTTGTGATCTTTCTGGAAACGCTTGCTCAAGTGAAGGATGCCGCATGAAAAAGCTGTTTAACAGTTCCGAGACGATGGTTGACGATATGCTGGACGGGTTCGTCAGTGCATTTCCGCAGGTCAAACGCGGGCAAAGCGATCCTCGGGTAATTGTACGCGATGCCAATGCCAAGAATGCAGATGAAAAGGTCACGCTCCTGATCGGCAATGGCTCTGGCCATGAACCGATTGCCATGGGATTTGTCGGGCAAGGCCTGCTGGACGCCAATGTCGTCGGTGATGTTTTCGCCGCCCCGTCAGCCGATCTAATTCTTGATGGCATTGCTGAGGTTTCTGGCACGGCGGGCACGATCCTGCTCATTTCTCAGCATTCCGGAGACATGATCAACGGGCGTGCCGCCACGATGATGGCACAGGATGAGGGCATAAATGTCCTGCACCTGCCAATGTATGACGACATTTCCGCAGCACCGCCGGATCGAAAAAAGGACCGCCGTGGAGCGCCCGGAACAATGTTCATCTATAAAATCTTAGGTGCCGCTGCCGAACAAGGTATGGCGCTACAGGACTTATTTGAGTTGGGCGAGGGCGTGCGTGACCGCATTGTGACGCTGGCCGCTGCCGTGTCACCGGGCATTTCCCCTCTCACTGGACAACCGATGTTCACCTTGCCCGAGGACGAAATCTTCCTCGGCATGGGGGTACATGGTGAGCCGGGCGTTGGCCGCGTCAAAGTTGGACCCGTCGCGGAACTGGTGGACCTGATGGTCGATAAATTGCTAGCAGATCGCCCAATCGCCAAGGGTGGTCAGGCCTGTGTGATCATTAACGGCATGGGTGGCACAACGATGATGGAACAGTTGACCATCTGGAACGAAACCCAATCCAAACTTGCCCGTCATGGCATCACCGCCATTGCGCCGATGATCGGCAGCTATGTCACCACACAGGAAATGGGCGGTTTTTCAATCTCATTGCTAGAACCCACCGACGAGATGCTGCGCTATTGGTGCGCCGCGTCTGACACACCTTCTTTCCCCACCATTGCGCACCGCCAAAAGGAAATGACCTCATGAGCAAAAGTAATTTGAAACTTGATGGGCCAGTCTTTGGCGTGGCCGTGGATCAGGGCAGTGGGCTGGAAGCTGCGATCAAAGAAGGGCGTGGTGCGTCTGCTCAGGAAGATGACCTGCTGCGATTCAAACGCATCGTCGTTGAGACCCTCAGCCCCGATGCTACAACGTTATTGGTTGATGCCACTTATGGTCGCGAATTGTTACCCCGCTACGATGCAAACTGCACAAAAATGCTGGCCTTTGAGGCAGATGTTTACCGGATATCTGACGAAGACCGCATTACAAAGTTGCCCTCATATCTTGAAGTCTCCGATTTTCCGGATCTGGATGCCGAAATCCTAAAGTTCTTTCTCTATTACGGGCCCAACGACCCCACGGAACTGAACCAACGCAAATTCGATCTGGTGC
Organism: Sulfitobacter sp.; assembly: GCF_036960155.1. GTDB lineage: Bacteria > Pseudomonadota > Alphaproteobacteria > Rhodobacterales > Rhodobacteraceae > Sulfitobacter. Next base: position 8,899 of record NZ_JBALWB010000022.1, read on the forward strand.
AAGATATCGGTGAGCGGTGTCATCAGATTGGTGTAACTTTCCTGTTTGAACCTATCGTTTATGACCGTAGCGTTCCGGACGGCACATCAGCCGAATTTGCCAAAATAAAACCAGCTTTAGTGACCGCCGCGACTCGCGATTTTGCCAACCCAAAATTTGGCGTGGATATTTTAAAAGTCGAAATGCCGGTCAACTTTAACTTTGTCGAAGGGACGGGGACACCGCAAATGTCCCGCGTCGACGCTCAGCGCGCATTCGTTGATGCCGCTACAGCTGCCGGAGACATTCCGCTCCTGTATCTGAGCGCGGGGGTCACTTTTGAGGAATTCCAAGCTGCTCTAGCGTTTTCACGCAGTGCAGGGGTCAATCCGCTTGGCTTTATGTGTGGCCGTGCGATCTGGAGCGATGCCATCGGAATTTTTGGTGCGGAGGGCCCCGCCGCAATGGAGCGCTGGATGCAGACAACTGGGCGCGACAGGTTAGCAAAGCTGAAAGAGGCAATTGCATGACATTGCTAACGCCACATAAGGACGTTTCTGCGTTCCTTGCGTCTCCTCAAGGGCTACGTATCGGAGATGCACGCATAGAAACGAGCGCACTGTTGGATGTTATTGATCCTTCATTTGACACACTGGCAACGCAGGTTGCGCTCGGGGGTGCAGATGACATCGATCATGCGGTTGCAGCGGCCCGCGCCGCCCTAGAAGGTCCTTGGGGCAGCATAACAACCCATGATCGCGGTCAACTTTTGTGGCGTCTGGCGGATGCAATTGAAGAGAACAAACAAATATTTGGCGAGTTGGACGCGATTGACAACGGCAAGCCCATGCATGTCGCTCGCGATGTCGATGCGGTGTATTCTGCGCGGCACTTCCGATATTTCGCGGGGTGGCCCAGCAAAATAGAAGGCCGGACCATCCCAGTGTCATCGCCCGGCAAAATGAATTTTACCAAAGTCGAACCAGTTGGGGTTTGCGGGCTCATTACACCGTGGAATTATCCAACCCTTATGATGGCGTGGAAACTTGCCCCTGCCTTGGCAGCAGGCAATACAATTGTCCTGAAACCTGCAGAGCAAACGCCCTTGTCCGCTCTGTATTTAGCAGATTTAGCTTTGAAAGTAGGCTTCCCTCCAGGCGTGATTAACGTTGTGCCAGGGTTTGGGCGGGACGCTGGTGCAGCACTTGCTGCGCATCCGGGTGTTGATAAGGTCGGCTTTACCGGTTCAACCGAAACTGGCAGACGGATCATTGAAGGGTCTGTCGGAAACCTCAAAAAAATCTCGCTAGAACTTGGTGGTAAGGCCGCAAACATCCTGTTTGACGATGCCGATCTGGATAAGGCTATCGAGGGATCCTTTTGGGCGTTGTTTGGCAATAACGGTCAGTCCTGCACCGCAGGGGCCCGCCTGTTTGTGCATCGCTCGATCAAGGAACAAGTTGCTGACCGGTTGGCAGAAATGGCCAAGGCCCTGTCCGTTGGCCCCGGCATGGATACAACAGCGCATGATCTGGGGCCCGTCATTTCGCGGCCTCAAATGGAGAAAGTGTTGAATTATATCCAAGCAGGTCGCGCACGGGGTGCCGAGGTCATCGCCGGGGGCGCTCAACAGGGCGATAGTGGCTATTTCGTAGCACCCACAGTGATACAATCTGTAACCGATGACATGACGATCGCGCGTGAAGAAATATTTGGTCCAGTCTTATGTCTGCTCGACTTTGAAGACGAAGACGAGGTTATCGCCCGTGCCAACGACACCGATTTCGGGCTGGCGGCTGGCGGTTGGACCCGTGATGTCTCGCGTGTAATGCGCCTGTCAGATCAACTTAAGGCGGGTACTTTGTGGATCAACACGTGGGGGGATACCGACGCGGCCTCCCCCTTTGGTGGCATGAAACAAAGCGGTTACGGACGAGAGATGGGCGAAGAAGCAATAGCACTCTATTCGCAGACCAAAAGTGTCTGGCTTGGATAGGGGATTTCTGATTTGATGTGATCAATTGAAGTTATCCATGAAATGAGCGCATGAGAGATTCTAGCATACCAAAATATCAAGCAGTACACGACGAAATCCTGACCCGCCTACTGGCGGGGCACTACTCCATTGGAACAAGGCTGCCCACCGAGGAGCTCTTGTCCAAGACATTTGACGTGAGCAGGGTCACCATTCGCAAGGCACTGGAGCTGTTGGTGCGGGCGGGTTATCTGACTGCCAAGCAGGGCAGTGGTTATATTGTTGCAACATTATCACCGCCTTCCTCGACCTGCATGTCGTCCTTCACCGATCAGGTGCTGAATGAAGGGCACGTCCCAGGCGCCAAGCTGTTGGGAGTCGAAAATCCGACAAAAACCCTGCCGGCTCCGGTAAAGCAGCTGTTCGATGAACCTCTGGCACTGGTCGAGCGATTGCGCACTGTTGATGGTCTACCACGCATGTTCACGCAGACATGGATACCGGTTCGTCTGGTTCCCAATTTGTCCGCTTCGGATTTCCCGGAAACGGGGCAAGGGCAATCGATCCTGCGGATATTTCGACAGCGTTTTGAAGTTGAATGGACCACCGCATGTGAAACGCTGGACTCGGTTCTGGCCGATCCGGCAATTGCAGGTCAACTGGATGTCCCGGCCAATACGCCCATTCTCTCACAGGCCTGCACCGCCTTCGACCCTAAAGAAAAACCTGTGTTTTTCGATCAAGTCTATCGTCAGGGACCGATCAATTTTGATCTGTCCGGCGGTAAAACCCAACAGACCAGCGCCTAATAACCGGAGCACTATCCATGCCTTTGACGATCGGCCTCATCAACGCCTCTTTGCCCAGCTATTTCCCGCAACGTCATGGCGTATTTGAAGCAGCACGCGCGTCGCTGGACGAGATAGCCCAAAAGGGTGGATACGAAATTGCACAGGCTTCCAGCATTCCGATGGATGCCACTGAGGCGCGTGCGGCGATCACCGAGCTCAAAGCAGCGGGTGCCGACTTTATTTTGTTACTTCATGGCGGGTTTAGCATGGGGGACGTCGTCCGCGAGATTGCTCTAGCAGAATTGCCGCTAGGTGTTTGGGCCACGCCGGAACCTGTATTAACGGGCGATGTGCAGCTCAATAATTTTGTATCGCTAAACATGTCCATGTCAATCGCACGCGGTGTCCGCGATATGGCGCGCAATCCGGTGCAGTGGTATCTGGGCACATCAGATGACGCCAATCTGGTTGCACGTCTGGAGCAAACCTTGCGGGCATTATCGGCCCGCAAAGCACTGAATGGCGCACGTATCGGAGTAGTGGGTGGGCTGGCCCCGACTTTTTACAATATGGAAGTCTCCTCAGACACATTGCTCAAGGCATTGGGGGTATGGGTCGAACATATCGACATGCACAAAATGACCGACCTCATGGCGGCCCAAAACGAGGTTGATGTCGCGGATGAGCTGGCGCAGATGGCAGCCGCCGCTGAAGTAAAGGGCGTTTCAGATGCGCAAATGGCCCTTACGGCGCGAGCAGCGTTAGCACTTCGGAGCATTGCGGCTGAGGGCGGATATGATGCGCTCGCCGTATCCGACTGGCCCGCTCTACAAGAAAACCCCGGCATGCACCCCGGCGCAGCCTTCAGCTGGCTGGAGGAAAAAGATCAACTGCCTGTGGCCTCGGAAGGGGATGTTTTAGGTGCAGTGACACAACTGGCCGTCAAGTCGCTGACGGGTCAATTGGGCTGTCTGCTTGATATGACTTCCCCTGACCTAGCCCGTGATCAGATATTGATGTGGCACGGTGGTGGCGGGCCGCTTCATATGGCCAAAGACGATGTTGCATGGATCAACCATCCAATGATCGGGCGCGGCACAGAAGAGGGACCCGTTTTCGGAGCGATTGCTGATTACGAATTTGCCCATGGTCCGGTGACCGTTGTGCGCGTCGCGCGCCACGGGACTGCTCAATTTGTGGTGCAAGGTGAAATTAGCGAAGGCCCCGCTGCTGGTTTTACCGGCTGTCGCGGATGGGTTGGGGGTTTTTCTAGCAACGCGGGATCATGCACGGCGGCAGACATTGTGACAACTGTTATGGAGCAGGGGCTAGAGCATCATTTCGTTTTGGTTCCCGGTCACGAGGCGGATGTCTTTGCCGAATTTGCAAGCTGGTGCGGGATGCACCCACTAGACGTGATCAAAGCCCATTCCGGGCTTCCAACGTAGGTCCAAAGTGAATCTTAACTATTGACAGGGTGACATATCTGTTCATATTTGTATTAACAAATTGAATATGATCATTTGACGCAACCGAGGGAAGCCTACGTGACAAAAGTTCAGCTCAAGGGCGTACGCAAAGATTTTGGGGGATTCACGGCGATCTCTCAAATCGATCTAGATATCGAATCCGGAGAATTGGTCGCGCTACTGGGCCCATCGGGCTGTGGCAAGACAACAACCCTGCGGATGATCGCGGGCTTGGAAGTACCGACATTCGGACAAATCCTTTTTGACGACGACGATGTATCCGAAGTTCCGGTACAGGACCGTAACGTGGGAATGGTGTTTCAGCGGTATGCGTTGTTTCCACATATGACAGTCGAAAAAAACGTGATGTTCGGTCTCAAAGTACGCGGTACACCTGCTGACGAGGTTAAACGACGGCTCGAAGAGATTTTGGACGTTGTCCAACTGGTGCAGTTTCGCCACCGTTTCCCCGCGCAGCTGTCAGGTGGGCAAATGCAACGCGTCGCGATTGCGCGCACTTTGATCACCAACCCCTCTGTTTTGATGATGGACGAACCACTTGCCAACCTCGATACAAAATTGCGTGGTGAGATGCGGCGCTTTATCCGAGAGTTACAGCAACGGCTGGGGATCACGACGATCTTTGTAACCCATGACCAAGTCGAAGCAATGGAGTTAGCGGATAGGGTTGCCGTCATTTTTGACGGAAAACTGGCACAGTATGACACGCCTGATGTTCTGTATCAGCGCCCTAACAGCGTTGAAATTGCCGACTTTATGGGTGCCAATAACATCTTTGAAGCGCAAATTAAGAATGGCGTTGCAAACACCGGATTTGGGGATTTTGAGCTTGATGCAGACGTGATCCCCGTCCGCGACGGGGCTGGGCGCATTCTGCTACGCGGAGAAGCGATTGATTTGCTGCTTGAGCGAGGTGACACGTCACAAAACGTCGTCGCAGGAAAGGTCACAGCGCGCGAATTTTTCGGTGCGACCGTAAATTACACTGTCGATTGTAACGGGGAGAAAATTATTGTGAATGAACAATCCCGTCGCATGGTCGACGTTGGGCAGGATGTTTGGTTGACCATTCAGCCAGACCGCATTTGGTTAATACAGGACGCCGCTTAAGACATAGATTTAATTTTCTGGGAGGAGGATACATGAAGAGATTTTTAACAGGCCTAACGGTCACAGCAAGCTTGATGTGCAATACGGCATTGGCTGAGGATGCGGATGCTGTTGCGTTCCGCGATGCCTTTTTGGCGGGCACCGCCACATGGGAAGACGTAGAGGCCCGCGCCAAAGAAGAAGGCACGGTTAACCTTTACTATTGGGGCGGAAGCGACCCGATCAACATTTGGATTGATCAAATTGCGACAGCAGGTCTGGCCGAGTCGGGCGTTAAACTGAACCCTGTGCGTATTACTGGCACCAAGGACGCGATCGATCTGGTGTTGGCTGAAATGAACTCTGGCAAAGGTCTGGGTGAAGGCAGTGTTGACGCAATTTGGGTCAACGGCGAAAACTTTGCCACCCTGAAGCGGCAGAATGCTTTGTTCGGCTCGTTTGCAGACAAAACGCCAAACAGTGCAAACATTGAATGGAACGTCGAAGACCCACGCGCGTTATTGAACCTGCGTGATTTCGGCGTGGAAACCAACAATGCTGAGATGCCGTGGTCAGGTGAGCAATACGTTTGCGCCACCAACACAAAACGGGTTGATCGCGCAGATCTTCCAAGCACTTTTGCAGGGCTCAGAACCTATCTTGAAGCAAATCCAGGCAAGTTCACCTATGTGAAACCACCGCATTACGTTGGTAACACTTTCGTTCAGTCGGCCATCTATGCACATAACCCTGACGGCACGGGTGCCGCTCCGTTCCAAGCCTCGATTGATAAAATGGGCGCCGAAGAACTGGCACGTTTGATCACCCCGGGTTTAGAATACCTCAAGAACCTTGAACCACTGCTTTTGGGTGCAGGAAGCGGCAATGCCCGCTATCCCGAAGACAATGGGGCGCTTGACGGTCTGTTCCTAAACGGCGAAGTCGATATCGCCTGCAAATTTGGTCTGTACGCAGTTGCTACAGGTTTGAATAACGGAACGTATCCCGAAGGGGCAGAGGCCTTTGTTTTCCCCGAAGGCAACATGATCAAGAACAAGAACTATCTTGCCATTCCTGCCAACGCACCAAACCCAGCGGCGACATTGGTTTTAACCAACTACATGTCTTCTGTTGAAGCACAGGCGAGTAAGCTCAAATACACGGGCATGCCTCCCGGTATTGATCCTTGGAAACTCACCGAGGAAGAAGTTCAAGCGTTGACCGATGCATCCCCCGGTTTGATTGGGGTAACTCAAGCGGATCTGGACGCGAACACCGCACCTGACACCAACGCAACATTGGTTGATGTGATCGAAGCAGCTTGGCTTGAGTACATCGAGCGTGACAGCACAGATAGTCTTGAAATGATCGTCGCTAACGCTGTTAAGAATCTGGGAAAATAGCCTCCCGATTGTTAACAAATATACCCGGCACCCAAAGCAATTTGGGTGCCGGGTGGTTTCCCGCTCAAAAGGACACGATATGCCCTCCCCGAAAACAACTGAATTAGCGCGCCACCGGAAAGAACGGATCTGGATGTGGGTCCAGTTGATGCCTGTGCTCTCGGTTCTGAGCGTGTTGTTTGGCGGTGCTCTGGTTCTTGCGGTGATGCAATCGCTGGGGTTTGCGCCTTGGTTCGGTGTAAATACCTTTCCTGATCTCAGCTATTTTGGTGCTTTGTGGGGCGATGTTTCTTTCTGGAAATCACTGGGGCTAACGCTGTATTACGCAATTGTATCCACTGGAATTGCCCTGGTGATGGGTATCCTTCTTGCGCTGGCGATGGTCCGCCTTTTTCCGGGAAAATCCCTTTATAAATACCTCTATAAGCTGCCGCTGATGATCCCATATACGGTTGGCATCGCGCTGGCCGTGATCATGCTCGGTAACGGCGGTATGATCTCAAGGATTTTTGCCTTTGTCGGATTGATAGGCGATCCATCTGAATTTCCTCAAATACTGAAAACCCACTATGGCTGGGGCATCATTGCTGTATACGTATGGAAACAAACACCTTTTGTGACCCTGACCCTCTATGCAGTTCTGCTTGGCGTGGGTCGAGAAACTGAAGAGGCCGCTGCAATATTGGGGGCAAACAAACGGCAGATATTCTTTCAGGTTACCCTGCCACAGATCCTACCTGGTATTGTGTCATCCACCCTCATCATCTTTGCCTTTAACATCGGTGCGTTTGAGGCGCCCTTCATTCTGGGTGGAGGATATCCTGATACCCTGCCTGTGGTCGCATGGCGCTATTTCAACGATGCGGATTACACGCTGCAGCTGCAAGGCATGGCAACTGTCGTATCCATCGCCATAATCGCAAGTACAATCCTATACAGTTATCTGGCTTTCTACCGCCGTTACGAACGCCGGATCGGGAGACTTTAATATGGCTCGTCGTCAAATCAAAACCGCGTTGAATACACGACTTTCGGCGTTCCAGAAAATCTACCTTCTGTTGATCGCCGGATTTATCCTAGGTCCCTTTATTCCGCTGCTTATCCAAAGCTTTGCCTTCCGTTGGGCATGGCCTGATATGTTGCCGAGCACGTGGTGGCTGGAACAACGCGAGAATTCCTTGTTGCCGCTGGCGTGGGACTATGTGCTTTCACCCTATAGCCGAGTGTGGGAAGCCACCCTCAATACCGTCTTCATCGGGACAGTTGTCACGGTAATCTGCCTCGCCATCTGCTTGCCTGCAGCCCGCGTGCTGGCGCGTGAAAAATTTCGTGGCAAAGCAGCGTTTGAGTTCTTCCTGTCGATGCCCCTGATCGTACCCGAGGCCGCCATCGGCATCGCACTTTTGATGATCTTCATCAGGCTTGGACTAGCGGGTAGCTACCTTGGCATTATTATTGTGCATCTGATCCCAACAATCCCTTACATGATCCGCATGTTGACGGCTGTGTATCAAGGGCTTGGTCGTGACTTTGAAGAACAGGCCATGATCCTTGGCGCGTCCCGCTGGCAGGTGATGCGTCTGGTGACACTTCCTATGTTGCTTCCCGGTGTTGTGGCCGGCGCGCTGTTTACGTTTCTTGTCTCCACCAACATCTTTTTGCTGACGTTCTTTATGGGACAGGGCAAAATCATCACTTTACCAACATTGCTGTTCTCGAAAATTGCTGGCGGAACTTTGGATGCGTCTGCCGCAGGGATCACTCTTGTTGTCACCATACCGGGTATCATTTTACTGCTGATCACCGAACGGTTCATAAAAGAAGAGGCCTTTGGAAAAGGCTTCGGAAATTGAGGAATTACCATGACTTCACTCTCTGAAACTGTTGCTCGTTTTCCGAAACTCGATGCCGCGCTAATGGAAAGCCGTCTGACTCGGCCGGGTACAGGCGCGCGCGTGATTATCGATACGGACACTGCAAATGAAATTGATGATCAATACGCGTTGGCTTGGTCATTGCTGTCACCGGAACGGATGAATTTGGAAGGTGTAACTGCGGTTCCCTTCTCATTTCAACACCATCAGGAAGGGCTGATCAAATCCGTCCATATCCTCGAAAATGGTGGCCCACAAAACGAGGTAGAAGAGAAATTCATGGGTGGCCTTGGTGGCTGGCCGCGGCGAATTTTTGATGCAGGACTCCGCGCCGAAGATGTAAAGTTCGTGACCCCAGAGGAGGGAGTGGAGCTTTCCTATCAGGAAATTCTCACTATTTTTAATAAATGTGGGGTCTCCGCTGACGGCAAGGTGTTCCGCGGCGCGCCCGATTATTTAACGGATTTTGACACACCTATTGAATCCGATTCCACGCGATTTATCATTGAACAGGCCCGCAAACGTGACGACGGCCCCGTCTATGTTCTAGCGATGGGCGCGTTGACCAATATTGCCTCTGCGTTATTGGTCGCCCCTGATATCATCGACAATATCGTGGTGGTCTGGACCGCGTCTTTCCCAAGTTATGCCCCGTTCTGCAACGCACCTTCACTGAACCTTGTGCAGGATCGTCTCGCATCACAGCTGCTGTTTGAATGTGGTGTCCCACATGTGTATCTGCCGGGTTATCACGTTGGGGCTCAGCTCAAGATTTCCTACCCAGAAATGGACCAATTCGTTAAACCCAAGGGCGCGATTGGCGGCTATCTGTGGCACCTCTATACCAACAACCCTCTACACGAGATGTTCGCCATCACGGGGCAGGAAACAAAATCCTGGGTAATCTGGGACATAATCAATGTGGCTTGGCTTTTTGAAGAAGACTACGTCTCAACACACATGACGACTTCACCCGCCCTGAACGATGAGTTGTATTGGGAGACGGATCCAAACAGGCACCTGATGCTCGAAGCTTATGACCTGAACCGGGACGCGATATTCGAAGACCTTTACAGGACGCTAGACCGCGCACCAGTTTGAACCTGTGAGTGTAAGCTGTGAGTGATACCAGAACTGCGACTTTTGAACTGGGTTGAGTTTGGGGTTTCATGCGGTTTGATCCAAGACATTTTCTTTGAAGGCCTCAGCAGGCGTTTTCCAACCTAAACATTTGCGAGGCGTAGCGTTCAGGAGAGCACAGATTACTTCCAAATGGTCGGGTGTGATTTTGGAGGCATCAAGATCGCGCGGGAGCCAACGCCGGGCCTGTCGGTTGGTGTTTTCTTGGGTCCCTTTTTGCCACGGAGCGGAAGGATCACAAAACCACGTTTGCGTACCAACTTCGGCTTGCAGATGTGGCCAATCCATAAACTCGCAACCGCGATCAAAGGTGACAGACTTGCGTGCTGTGATTGGCAAGGTACGCATGACGTTCGCAAGCTTTCCCATGACACGCGCGATTGTTTTGTTTGCGTTCACCAGCAAGACTGTAAAGCGGCTGACCCGTTCAACCAAGGATGTCACGTTTGCTTTGCCAAGCTTCTGTCGAAACAGCATTAAATCTGGCTCCCAATGACCAAACTGGACCCGATCCCCTATGTTTTCGGGGCGGTTTGAGATGCGTAGGTCGGAATGGATTTTGGGGTTCTTTGGTGCTCGCCCTTTGCGCGGGCGACGCTTGCGACGATGCTCTGGCAGGTACCGCCAGAGGTCTTCCTTCATGCCCTCGGGCGAATAAACGAACCGATAAATCGCCTCTTAGCATACCCGAACCGGTGCCTTTTCATAGATCAAGCGGCCTGCTATTTGTTCTGGTGTCCAGCCGTCTTGAAGCCGATCAATCACAGCCTCGCGGAGTTCCGGAATGCGCACTAATTTGCGGCGCCGTGCGCGACGTTCGGCTGTAGATTTCTGCGCCGTCATTCCATAGTAGCCATCCAACTGTGGTAGCTCTTGATCTGTGAAGTAATTGCGTTTGATATCGCGATAGACAGTCGCACAATGACGATTGATCTGACGCGCAATCTCAGACACTTTGACCTTTCGATGCAAAAGATCTTCAATGGTACGTCGTCCCGCTAGATTTAACTCGGTGCGGTTCATAAACTGTTCACTAGACTTTCCAGTAGGATAGAGGAAAAGTCGCGTCCCAGTTTAGAATGTACCCCAGCTACAAATTTTTGTACGCATAAGGTTAGTTATGTTTATTTTATTCTCTTCAATAATCATACAACATGGATCATTTTTTGGCCGTCAGACGTTCTAGCCAAACTGCAATCTCGTTAATATTATCGATCTGAACCGCGCGGCTAACTGGCGCGCCGCTCACGCTTCGTGTGTTACGCCACAACTGGAATTTTCTTCTAACGGGTCCATTGGTCCATACGGCGCAGAAAATCTTTAATAGTGAAGCGCTTGTCAGTTTGCACACTTGCCAATCGCGCATCTTGGGCATTGTCCATTCGTTGCTTCATAATAATTGCAAAATCGTCATGCAGATCAGTTCGGTCAATTAGAACCTGCCGCAGACACTCAATATCAATACGAATGAGCGTTACATTTGTGGATGCCTTAAATTGTAAAAACGAAGAGGTATCCATCAGCATCGAAGTTAGCCCGAAATATTGACCTGAACTCAGCTGATCAACAACTTTTGCTGTTCCTGCTTTCGTCATCACGCTGGTTTCAACAACACCGTGAATTATTACGTCGATTGATTTGGCAACCTCCCCCTCAGAAGTCAGGATTGTGCCTGCTTCGAAAGTCTTGCGACTGCTCATCTCTGCCATTTTTTCCAGTTCATCATCCGAAAGCGACTTGGCTATATCGAGCATCTTCAGAGCCAACAAAGTCGTTGGTGGTTCGACCACCATGGTTTCGGCTCGTCGAGTGTGTAACTCATTTATACTCGGAGAAACTTGAGCGCCAACATCCTTTAATACATAGTGAATTTCTTGGAAAAGTTGTTCACGTCCAGCAAACATCGAAACATAATTAGGGAAGTGAACCCAGATCATATACGTATAAGGAACCGTAGTAGCATCGATGAGCCGCACAAGCGGAAGTGGGTGCTTAAGGATTTTATTACACCTGAGAGCAGCCTCTAACAACAAGGCTTGCGCAAGGCGCGGATCAACTTCAGCCTGTATTTTCACTTCGTACCAAGGGGAATATACATGATCAAAACCGTGGAGATTTTTGAACCCTTGTTTGGCCAAATCGCTATTGGGAATCACTAAGGTCGAATTATCCCATGCGAGCAGGCGTGTAGCACGCCAGTTTATATCGATTACCTTACCTTCTGAGCCGTCCGCTAATCGAATTCTCTCACCCAGTTTAAACGGGTGTTCGATGCTCAACGCGATACCGGAAAACAAATCACCCAAGGTTTGCTGCATCGCGAAGGCCACCAATGCGGCAACTGCACCCGTTGAAATGTATAGGCCAGTGATTGAATAGCCCTGAATATAAACGAATGAACCAAACCCAACAAACAGAAACCCTCCGATCAGCAAATTACGTTGCAAACCAGGCAGATAGGACAAATCATCGTCTCTATGGTTAGACAAGAAAAACAGCTCGGCAAAACGCGCAAAACATCGTGCGGTGGCAAGTAGCAAGCTTAGCAAGATGAGGTCGAGGATCTGATCGCTGACATCAACCGCACCGTATTGTGCTAGGGCGTTTCGAATAAAGCTGCCTAAAAGCAAAATCATAAGCAGGACAGCAATCAAATCAATGACCGCTGTGAACATAGGATAATTCCTGACAACACCTTTTAACACCGTAATCCGTTTGCGAAAAAGCCAGATACCCAAAACCATAATTATTATCATGGGTGGCCATAGGTAGCTTTCGATGAAGGGATCAAAGAGATTTAAAAGGTGCATTTCAGGCCGCCTCAGCTCTTCCAAAATTTCGCTCGAGTAAGACAGCGCCTAAGAAGGCCGTTAACAACCCAAGACCAATAATCAAGGAAGTGTAACAGAGCGGCCATCCGCTCTCAGAACGGGGACAGGTAGGACGACCCAAAAGTTCAAGGCTTGTCCCTGCGACCGCCAACAGGATGACGGGCGTTGCACCCAAAAAGAACAGCCACTTGAAGTTTCGAAAACCAAACGAAGCCGCAATAGCCATTGCCAAATACGCAAGCGACACCACATAGCACGCAGGTATTGGTCCGATCCTCGGACAAGCATCACCCGTTTGGAAATGTGCGAGCGAGATAGGGACTATCCCGCTCAGAACCGCCAGACACGCCAGCAGGACACTGGCGCGTAACAGGCGGCTGATCCAGATCACTGAACGGCGCCAATAAAGCTCACGGTTTCATCCCGAAAGCTTCCTTCTTGGAGTGCCACTGTACCGTCAATGAAACGAACTTTGACAACCATCGCTTTTTGCGTTCCCAACCCTGCAATGATCATACGACTGCTATCAGAGGCTAGACCTTCGCCAGAAACATATGGCTTGTGAAGTGTCGCCCCGTCTTCGAGTGTCACTTCAACCATTGCGCCGATGCTGTCTAATGTTTCAGGCAGCTTGATTTTCAGGTAGCCGTTCGGCGTTTCACCAGTGCTTAGGAATGCTTGCGACTTTCCTGCAATGTTGATGTGAACGACATCTGGGCGACCGTCACCGTTAAAATCAGCCGTAAGTGGCGCGATGGAATATTGACGGTTCACAACGCCGTTAAGTGACCCTACTTCGGCCATTTCACCTGACGCCGTTTGCACAAACATCCGTCCAGGCAAACGCAGCATACCGATTTTGTGGAACGGGGCCGTGACGAAGTTCTGCGATGCAATAAGGTCTTCACGGCCATCAAGATTAAGGTCTTCGTGGCTCATGCCCCAGCCAAATTCGTAATCCGCGATTCTCAATGCTTCGGCTTCGTCAGTGAACCCACCTTTACCGTCAGCAATGAACGCGATCCACTTGCGGTGAAGTGGTTCGTCATCCGCCAAGTCGCCACGCACCATGAAAGTAGGTGGAGTCGAACCGATATTAGAAAACGTATAATCAGTAAGACCGTCATTATTCACGTCAGCTATGCCAATCCCCATAGGGTAGGATGGCAATGCGGAATTAGGGTTTACCGTGTTGGTAAAGTTGCCTGTGCCGTCGTTAATGTAAGTGCGCACTTTGCCAGTATCATGGACCTCGATCAGGTCCAGATCACCATCGCCTTCAAAATCACCGAAAGCGGCTTGAAAGGTGTTGTGCAAAAAACTGACGCCGCGGGCCTCTGTCTCATTGGTGAAAGTGTTGTCACCAGCATTGATGAACAATTCGGAGGTGCCGCCATAACCCTCTTTGTTAAAGATGTTCAGGCCTTCGATTTTCTCATTCTTGATGTATCCGGATACATACATGTCGAAATGACCGTCGTTATTCACGTCAGCAACTGCGATCGACATGCCCGTTGTGTTATCATTCATCTGCGCGTTCAGCTTTTCGGCTGTAAAGCTCCCACCGTTGTTGGTGTAAAGCCAGATGCCCTCAGGATGGGTCACCAACATGTCCGGCTGTCCATCTTTGTTGTGATCAAGAACGAGCGGACCGAACGCAGTGCCCTCGCCTTGTTTGGTCAGGCCAGCTTGACCTTCAATTGCAATAAATTCACCATTTTCAAATTTGAACAGCCCATTTTCCTGCTGGAAGCCACCACCGATAAACAGCTCTTCGGTGCCGTCTCCATCAATATCAATCGCAGCACTGCCCGTAATCGGCAAAGAGGTTTCATCAGAATGCTGTTGATCAAAGGGCACCTCAACGTGAGTAAACTGGGGTACGACTGTGTCGCCTAGATCAATATCATAATCAACGCGACGGTCGTTCATCGTGTAAGCGGCCATTACAACAACCATCATGCCAACCAGTGCCGCCATAACAATAGGAATGAACTTTAGTTTCTTAAGCATATTTCAGCCCTCATTATTAAGATTAGATGCAACAAAAAGCGACACTGAGAACATGACGAAATAGGCCACATTCAAAGCAATAGGCATCATAAATTTACCTATCGACGGGACAGTGAAAAAGATGATGAAAGAGACGATGATCAAAAAGATCGGGTTTAGCACTGCCATCATGCGCGGGTAGTGCGACCGGCCAGTGACACAAAGCCAGATAAAGATGACTGACAATACCAGCACCGCAGCGCGTACAACCTGCAACAGGCTCTCATAACGCAATTCATAAAGCGCCAGCTGTTCTTCGATGCCGCCTGCTGCGACCAGTTCAACAGCCGTTGCACGTGATCCGATCCAGACAGCACCGACGATACATCCATACGCCATCACAAACCCGGCAATACGTGCCGCCGTTTCGTTTGCGGGCCGCAACATCAGGTAGATATGATAAGCACCCACGACATAAAGCGGCGCGCCAAGAACGCCAAAGAAATGCCCGATCGTCGCACGTTCGCGGGTCACGCCATTGAAAAACGCAAAGGTATCAGTGTACCGCGCCAAGCTGTCATAGTGCAGCAGGAATTCACCGATTCCGACCAGTATTGCCGCCAAAAGCCCGATTTGGCCTGTTATCATTATAAGCCGCTTGTCAGTCATTTTAGTCCCGTCTGTTTATGAGTGCAGTATTGTCCAAGATTTTCCATCAAAAGGGGTACTCTTTGGACATGTTCCAAAAATTCCCCTGAAGACGGGTCAGCGGGCGCAATTTTGAACCAGGTCGCGGGCTTTCCCGGATAATCCTAGCAATATCAGACAATACATTTCGATTGGTTCGATAATAGGCGTGCCCAGTCAGGCCCTTTACGCCCTCTACGTTTACAAAACTCACCGTTTTGACTTCTGAGAATATCTCTTTGTCAGCTTCTTTTAGTCGGCCTTGCGTCAATGTCCCAAACCGTTGCCCGGCCATCAGGCGTTGCGATATCCCAAGGGCGCTGTCGCCTCTGTTCATATAGACTGTGGTTTGGCCCATTGCGGCGCCGAAGCCCTCTGCAATCAACCGTTGGCGTACAACAGCAAAATCCAGATCGGGTGCTGCCATGATCAGATTTGAGATTTTGAGAACTTTTTTGGGATTTTTGCCTTGGTTGCGCACAGCGATGATCAGTTCACGCAATGCCGTGGTGGTCACATCAGTTCCCCTGCTGTGAGCCACGATATGGATCTTGCGCAGTTCCGGGATCTGGGACAGCTGCAACAGAAACTCTTTAAAATGAAAGACCGTAAATTCGCCAGATTCCCGGTCCTTGAAATAGCCAAATACCCCCCCTGCCCCGGACGGCCAAGAATAGAGGATCGGCACAGCACGCCGGCCACTGAAATGCCAAATATCAGCGAGGGAGAAGAGCCCATCCTCAAAGGAATTGTTAAATCCTGGCACAAAAATGACAACTTCGTTTTTGCCAGCCAGCCGCATTTGCTCACGTATCTGAGCTTGAAACTCATCGCGCTTACGGTTGTAGGACGCTATGGCCTTAGGCCTACGGACAGGCGTGCCATTCACGATATCAAACGGCGTTGGGGTTTTATCAAATCGTAAAATCTCTCGATTTTGGATGATGCTGAGCTTTATTTCCTCATCCCGTTTAACCAGACCACTGGCAGTGCTCAAAGATTGCCAATCCTGATTTTCTCCAAAGGCAACGGTAGATGCACCAAAAGCCATGGAACTTGAACGCTCGTGCCCATAGGACAGCAAACCATCGTGTCGTGTCGCGTTGCGGTCAGTGATAAAAAAAATCTCAGACTGAGCAGTTTGATAAGCAGGTGAAATTTCGCTTTGGGGGTATGCACCATCAGCAAATATATTTGGCGTCGGAGCCAGAACACGTGCCGAACTACATGCGGCGAGCGCTGTCAAAATTGTAAGGAGGAGAAGGCGTTTCAAATGGATCATACTGAAACATCCTCAGCATCAAACGAGCCCATCTTTGCCCAAACAAGGTGGTCCGATTGCTTGGCATACAGCACAATCCGATCCCCAATAGACAACATCGTAGGCATCTTGGATTTCAAAATTGATCCGTTGTAGGAGACAAATTGCACATCATCCCCTAGTTCAACCTGCGATTTAATGATGTGCTCCCCAAGTTGGTACCCATCCGTGTTTTCATACAAAATCTCATACGGAAGTGAGGTGATCCACCCCAACTGAGTCAGCAAACGACCGATCCAATCGCACATGATTTTGTCCAACGTTTTACTTGTAGCCAACGCGCAGATCACACCAACCGCTGCTAACATAGCAACAATTTGACCAAACGCGCCGTAGCTGCTTTGTGTCGACGTCATGGTCAAGATCACCGTAGAGGTCAGTGAAACAAGCCCCAAGTGCCCCGCAAACATGAGCAATGTTAGGATACGCCTGCGCACCGGATGATGCATTGTTCCTTCGGCTTCAGAGGTGGTGAACCCAGTTCCAGTCAAAGCCGACGTTGCCTGGAATCGCGCAACAGGCTGCGGCAAACCAGTCAGCCGCAAAGCCACGCCAGCCACCCGCACAATCGCAAGTGTCACCGTCAACAAAAACAAAAGCGCGAGCGCACCAGTCATGCACCAGCTCCGCAGCTGCTGTTACACCAAATCAGCATCGGTCATAACCTCCACAAGCGCCGGACCTTTGTAATCCAACGCCTCCTTGATAGCTGCTTCAATTGCGGATGGATCCGTTACCTTGATACCGTGCCCCCCACACAAACGAGCGAAGGCTGCAAAACCGGGGTTCTGTAAGTTGGTCTCCCACACAGGCCATTCGCCTGACTTCTGCTCTTTGGATATCTTGCCAAGTTCGCCGTTATGTAAGAGGATATGAGTGATATCCATGCCATATTTAACGACGGTCGTGAACTCCATCGGGTATTGGCCAAAGCCCCCATCGCCAGAAATTGAAACAACCTTGCAGCCCTTGAGATCAGCCTTATCTTGTGTTGCTGCCCAAGCACCCATCGCAGCTGGTAGGCCAAAACCAATGGAACCAAGATAGCCCGACATCAGCACCCGCTGGCTGCCCTTCGTCTCCAAATAGCGACCAAAGGAATAGGTGTTGTTGCCGACGTCGACAGCAAAGATCGTGTTGTCAGGTACCAGACGACCAAGCGCCTCAAATATCGCAAAAGAGTGGATGCCTTTACCCAAATTTTCCTGAAGGCGCGTCTGCTTTTCGCGCCGCCAAATGTCCCAACGACCGGCCAATTCAGAAACTTGGTTTTCAGCGACAGGGTTTATACAATCCGCGTCGCGCAATGCATCACAGAATGCACCAACATCACCCCATATGGGCAGTGCCACAGGATGGAATTTACCAAGTTGCATACGTTCATGATCAACTTGGATAATTGGTTTGCTCGCCTCAATACCTGTGTGATTGGAAAAGCTGGTCCCGAGCGCAATTATTAGATCAGCCTCGTTCATAAACCAGCTTGCGATGGGCGTGCCTGAGCGGCCCAGCACCCCAGCTGCGTTTGGATGGCTGTCAGGGACAAGCCCTTTTGCTTTGAACGTTGTGACAACAGGCGTACCAAGCGCTTCGGCCAAGGCAATGACGTCGTCGCGGTGTGCATAAGCGCCATGCCCTACAACGACCATCGGACGCTTTGCGCCTTTGATCATCTCAACTGCTTTTGCGATCTCACTAGGTGCTGGCAGAACCGGTGCTTGCGTCATGCGGCCTTCAGGCGCGCCCGGTGTTTGATCAGACAAGTTGGTCTGAACATCATCAGGGAAAATCAGATGCGCAACGTTCTGTTCCACTATGGCTGTCTTGCACGCTAGTGACGCAAGCTCAGCGTGGTTTGAACTACCCAAAACAGGCTGGGAAAATGCCGTCACAGCAGCAAACGCTGACAGCAAGTCGATGTCCTGAAATGCCCCCGGTCCCATAACTTGGGTTTGGACCTGACCCGTCAGCGCCAATACTGGCGCGCGGTCAACTTTGGCGTCCCACAGACCCGTGAGCAGATTGGTTGCACCCGGTCCTGCGATGGTTAGACACGCCGCCGGCATGCCTGTCAGCTTACCATAAGCAGAGGCCGCAAACGCTGCTGCACCCTCATGGCGGATGCCGTAGTAAGACATTTTCCCGTCAGCTACAGAAAGGCGGATCGCATCTGATAAGCCAAGGTTGGAATGGCCAACCATACCAAACACAGATTGCACACCCCAGTTCGCAAGTGTGTCGACCATGACGTCCGTCACCGTCCGCTCATGGGGAGGCTCGGCCTCAATGCCCACAAAAATCTCACCATCGCGGATGTCGACGGGATAGGTATCTTGCCCGCTATCTTCGTGTCCACCGGGTGGTTTGCCCGTCAGCGGATCAAAGTCCCAACCATGCCAAGGACAGCGGATCCAGCATTTGTCATCAATACCTTTTTCGATCGACCCTTCGCCCAATGGCCCGCGTTGGTGCGGACAGTGGTTGTTCATTGCAGCCCACTGCCCATCAAAGTGCACAAGACAGATTGAAGTTGTCCGCGCGGTCACCGTTTTCACACGGCCTTCGGGCAAATCGTCGATATGTCCAACGCTGATCCAGTCAAGGTTTTCTTCAGTCATGGTCTTCTCCTGTATCAGATACTGCCGTCAGGCGGTCGTAGAGTTTTTGGGTAAAGGTCAGCACAATGAAACAGCCCGTGGCCCAAATAATCAGCTCAAATGGAGCCGCATCAGTGCCGCGCAGCCATCGCGCCAACAGTCCTCCTTGGGGCCGCAATTGTTCAACACCAAAAAGGCCGGATCGTGGCCAGAGTGAAAGGAACCAAAAGCGCGAGATGTAGAACATAATCGTTGCTATAAATGCTACGATTGCCATGGTGATAATACGGCGCATTATTCCAGTACCTCCAATGTTTCGGGGTCCATTCTAAACACCAATAAATCGCCGCGCCGTTCAACTTCGCCATCAACGGAGATGAACTGGCCAACATTGTCATACGCCGATTTCGGCAGTGCCTCTCCATCAGGTCCGGTGATCAGCAAGAACTCCGACCCGTCAACAGCTTGAGTTGAGACAAAGACTGGTGGCACCCCACCAAGCAGGCAAAGGTTTGCACAAGCCTTATGGGCCAAACCACGCCCCGGGCGCATGGCACCCGCTAGGCATTTTCCATCACAAATCTCACCCGCGAGCTTCCAGCGGCCCAGTGGTTCGGTCTGTTGCGGCGGTGATGCCCCTTCAACTTCCGAAATACCACGCGCGCCTCCACGAAGCTGCAACATGTTCAAATCGCCGCGCTGTAAAATTACACCGGATACTTTGGCTAACTTTCCATCAAGCGGGATCGCACGTTTGTCGACGCTGCTTTTGCCCTGCCCTGAAAGCATCAATGTTGTCCCGGGTTTGATCCGGTCATTCCCCTTGGTCACACGCACCAAGGGATATGGCGTCAGTTCAATCACTCCTGTGACGG
This sequence comes from Sulfitobacter sp., assembly GCF_036960155.1. Taxonomy (GTDB): domain Bacteria; phylum Pseudomonadota; class Alphaproteobacteria; order Rhodobacterales; family Rhodobacteraceae; genus Sulfitobacter. Next base: position 28,943 of record NZ_JBALWB010000022.1, read on the forward strand.
TCTGGCGTCCGTAATCAAACCGAAACGCTCCCGGGCCGGGATCGTCTTGCGCGACACCCAGTGTAAGGCCAAGAGCCGAGAAGCCCGCGATAAACACGACGCAAATCGCAATCAAAAAGCGGCGCAATGCCCCCGGAGCAGCAAGATAACCTACAAAGAAAGGTGTATTTTTATCGCTCATGCCGTGCCCTCCACTTGCGAGTGAATAGGTGACGGGACAGGATCAACTGGAGTTCCCGGAGGATTGGCGTTTGGATCCACCTGAACGGATGTGCCCTGCAGACGCAAATTATAGGTTGGAACTTTTTCTGTGAACGGAGCGGGCGATTGCCCATTGCGCACATTATATTGAAAACCGTGCCACGGGCAGGTCACTAGACAATCGATAATTCGACCTTCACCCAAGGGACCGTTCTGGTGCGCACAAGCATTTGAAATGGCACTTAACTGCCCTTCCATCAGAAACACTGCGACGCGTTTCCCGTCAGGCAGCAGTTTGATTTTGGCAAACCCATCGGTCATTTCACTGACATCACAGACATCAATCCATGTCCCTGCCTGTGCGGTGATCGATTTGTCCTGACGCCGTTCATGCAAGGCCGCCAACAGGTGCAACACACCAACAACAGCTGCACCACCAATAAAGATTGCGGTGAAAGCGTGCTTTTGCTGATCTTGCAGGATGCCTAAACTGACATGTGCAACCACCGACAAGTACGCTGGATAAATCAGATAGTGGATACGTTTCCACACTGGCGCTGTCAGGAACTTCATCCAGAAATCGTGACTCGTCGCGGCCAAAATGATCAAAACACCAAGAGTGAAAATGCCGAAGATTTCAAAAGGAAAACCAGAGAGCTGCCCATAGCTTGTGTTGGCAAATAGCAAAGCTTCGTATTTGTTCGATGATGAGAAGGCAAAATACCAACCGACAATATATGAGGCATGGGTGATCGCGACAAAGGTCGTCATCACACCAAAATGGCGCCTATTGTAAAGCAACGGTAAAAATCGCTTATCCAGCCTAGCCAAGGGCCCGATACACAAGATCACCGTCAACATCACAAACGCACAGGCGCCAAAGGCCCTCGCGTTGTGTACTTGTGCGTTGATTGGTCGCTCATGACTGAGAATATCAGGAGATGCATAGAGGAAAATGTACAGAAAGATAGCGACGCCCAGCAGCATCACGCCATCATAGAACCACTTGTTGTTGTTCCATTGAACGGGAATGTATTTAACGCTCATTGGGTCACCTCTGCTGGTGCTGAAAGGCGGACCGGTTCAATATCGGCAGGCCATGTCTGACGGATATTCAGACCTGCGAAAATAATCACTGCAATGCCTAACGGCATTATCATCCCAATCGCAAAATGCGCCTTGCGAGGCGGGGCATATCGGCGATCAAGCACTTCGGTCTGCGTCTCATAGACGTACCAGCGCCATAAGACCAAAGGCCAAATCACCAGCACGCCGGGAATGATCAAGGGACGAAAAACATACGAGCCTTGGGCATCTTCATCTATTCTATCCATGCCGATGGTCAGGAACACAGCAGCGACTAGAGCGCCGATGCTGCCCCAGATGCGTAGCGCCATCAAAATAGCTTCAGCTTGGGTCATGCGATGCCGCCAAATGCAACGCCAGACAAATCTGCCATGTCCCGTTTCCAAGTGGTCAGGTCATCCCGGTTGAACTTTGACACATGATCATGGCCGCAGGCCCGTGCCATAACTTGCATAAGTTCGGTAGAGGCACCAAAGAAATTAGCAAGTTGCTGTGCTGATCGATCTACCAGCAAACGGCTGACCAAATGCGGCTTTTGTGTTGCGATGCCGACGGGGCAGTTGTTGGTATCACAAGCGCGCATCGCCAAGCAACCTATCGCCTGCATGGCTGAATTAGACACTGCAATTGCGTCTGCCCCCAACGCCATGGCTTTGATGAAATCGGCAGGTGTTCGCAACCCCCCCGTGATGACCAAAGAAATATCGCCACGGCCCAGTTTATCCAGATGCGCCCGGGCACGGGCGAGGGCCGGAATGGTTGGAACAGAGATGTTGTCGCGGAAGATAATGGGTGCGGCACCTGTGCCGCCCCCGCGCCCATCCAAGATGATGTAATCCACACCGACCTCTAACGCGGCATCGATGTCTTTTTCGATGTGCTGCGCACTCAGCTTATAGCCGATCGGAATGCCGCCTGTGCGCTCGCGCACCTCGTCGGCAAATTCTTTGATCTGGCTGGTTTCAGTCCATTCTGGGAAACGAGGTGGCGACACCGCAGCGGTACCTGCCTCAAGCCCGCGGACTTCTGCAATTTTACCCTGCACTTTAGCACCAGGAAGGTGACCCCCTGTGCCTGTCTTGGCCCCCTGCCCGCCTTTGAAATGAAAGGCCTGTACGTGGTCCAGCTTGTCCCAGCTAAATCCAAAACGCGCCGAGGCCAGTTCATAGAAATAGCGGCTGTTGGCGGCCTGTTCTTCGGGCAGCATACCGCCTTCGCCAGAACAAATGCCTGTACCTGCCATTTCGGCCCCTGTCGCCAATGCCACCTTGGCCGTTTCAGACAAGGCACCAAACGACATGTCAGAGACAAACAAAGGGATTTCGAGACGTAGCGGTTTTTTCGCATTTGGTCCGATTATCACTTCGGTTCCGACAGTATCGGTATCCAACAAAGGGGGCTTGGCCAATTGAGCAGTTACAATCTGAATATCATCCCAATTAGGTAATTCAGTGCGCGGCACACCCATCGAAGTCATCGCACCGTGATGTCCTGTCTTGGTCAGGCCGCTGCGTGCATATTGCTGGATCAACCCCGTATAGGGTTCTTCCTCTGTGCCGTGGCTGCTATTGGCATAAAGCCCCAAATAGGCATCCCTGTTGTAGGGCTGCGGGTTTTTCTGACCCCATGCGTTGATCTCATCCGCATCAACGCAAATGTCATCCCCATCAACCCATGACTTAAACTTGGGCAACTTTTCTTCGTTGGCATACGCCGACACACCAGTGTCCAATCGATAATCCCAATTGTGAACTCCACAAATAAGATCGTTTCCGCGGACATGCCCATCCGACATCAGCGCTCCGCGGTGCAAGCAACGCCCGTAAAACACTGAAATCTCATCATCGAAACGAACCACTACCAGATCCACCTCGCCAACAAGCGCGTATTCGGGTTTTCTGTCTGCAAGTGCACTTAATTTGTAGATGGCTGTTTTAGTCATAGCTGTCCCTGTCATGTCTTTGTTATCTGTCATTTATTTTTAGTAATGATTGGCTTTGCAGTTGCCTCAACTGTTTGTGTCTCAGCCACATCACCCATGTCCGCAGTTTTTGCACCGTACCATTTGGCAGCAGGAGCGGCACTAAATCCATGCAACAAAGCACTTATCCACACCGCGTTCACGGCAATGTGTAAAATCTGCTCGCCAAATTCATGGGATATTTGATCAACAACCAACAATGCGAAAAGCGCGGTCGCCAATCCTCGTGGTCCAAACCAGCCAAAGAATAGTCTTGTTATGGGCGCGGCATCTGTCCCAATGAGGGAGAGCCAAATAGCAACGGGGCGTACCACAAATAGGCTCAGCAAGATCAGCGTGAGCATTTGCCAAGTGAGATGCGCTACCGCGTCAGGCACCAGTGCAGCACCTAGTAACAAGAATGCCGCCCAAGCCAGCAGCTGGCCTTCACTTTCAGTGAACTCAAAGATGAACTTACACGCACCCTTGACGATACCACCAAATGCCAAGCCCGCAACAAAGGCTGAGATAAATCCGTTGCCACCGACTTGAACCGCGGCAAGATAGGCCGCACCCGCCAACGCCAGCGCGCCAACGCCTTCGTAAATCTCGGAGGTTGTACCATGCGCCTTTGCACGCAGCAGAACCCATCCGCCAAATGCTCCAAACAAGCCGCCAACCAAAGGCCCGAGCAAAATTTGTTTAGCACCAAAGATCAACCACTCGCTGCCGTTTGCAGCACTTTCTGCTTCCGTCAGACTGGCGAAAAACAGGACAACTGGCAGTGCCAATCCATCGTTCAACCCACTCTCAACCGTTAGTGCACGACGTGGGCGCAAAGGAACATTGGGATTGGTCACAACAGCCTGACCAAGTGCTGCATCCGTAGGTGCCAAGATCGCCGCAGCCAAAGCAACAGCGGCAAAAGGCCATGCCGGAAAAAGGAAAAAGCCAACCATAGAACCAATAGCGATCGATGTGGGCAGGCCAATCAACAACATCCGTGTTGGCCAGACATGCTTTTTCCTGAGCGCGACCAAGTCGATTTGGGCGGCGTCCAAAAACAAAAGTATAACAAGAGCGACCTCTGCCACGGGGTGCAGCAGCACTTCCATATCATGCTCAGACAGGAGGCCTGTCAGGGACAAAGCAACACCAACAGAGATAAAGACCATCGGCGCAGTCAGCACAGAAGACGAAAGGCGCTGCGCGATCATTGAGTACCCAACGGTAACCACGCAGACAATTAAAAATCCTGTCACTGTTCTAGGTTCCTTTGGGTTGCACAAAAGTTGCCAGCAGAAGATATGATCAAGTTCCGTCGCGTAATATAAAACAATAGCATCTTATCGGCCGATTCTAGTTAAAAAAGGGGAATGACTTCTTCGTCGGATGCATACCGCTCAGCGCCCGCAGCTCTCAGATACGGGCACGTCAGCCAGCTTACCAGTTGGGCATCCTCACTTCTTGGATTATTCAGTTCGCGAACCAAGGAAAGTTTGAAGGTGTCTCTCCATCAGATCAAGATAGGTTTTATGCATCTCTTGTGTTGCCACGAACGTGGTTAAAACATGCTCCGTCGATCTGTCAACAATCAGCCGAAATGCTTCTTTTGCCACTTCTGGGGTCGGGCTGCTCTTCTTTTCAACCAAACCTTGTATGTCGTTAAAAGATCGGCTCACGGCGTCAGATTGAAGGTTGATCAGCTTTTCAACTGAGTACATCGCGACCTGGCTCGACTGCATAAGGAACGGGCCACTCAACGAAGTGTAGGTCGCAAATTCAGAAAAACCCTTTGAAGCGGCAGACATCGCGGTTTCAGATTCTTCTTTCGAAGTCATGGCAAAACCTGATTTGGCTTTCTTCGGCGCACTGCTCTTATTAATAGCTTTTGACATGGTTGACCTCACAAATGCTTTTGGGCGTTTAATTGTTAGATGCTGCAACTCTCCAAACGTTACGCATGATTCAACATCAGGAATGATCTAGCGAAGTACGACAAGGCATGAGGTCTTGGGATAAGGCCCAGATCGGCCACTGCAGCGTCTTCTCATCGCCTTTTCTAATTCCCGCCTGTAACCTTTGACCGCCTCCGTACATCTAAGTATAGTAGGTTCTTCGAAAGCGTTGGAAACCTGACAGAACCCTAAAAATTGATAACACGAAGGAAAAAGAGCATGTCTCAACTCATTAAGACTATCTGGCAGGAACGCAGTAATTGGCTCATAGCGGGCATTGGCGCGACCATTGTCCTAACAATCTTTATGGAAGGTGTCGCTCGGTTGGTTCTTGGGGGACCGATGAAGCCTGCCGCCATGATTTGTGCGATACTTGGCCTAGACAGTTCCTATCTGTGGCTTGGAGAAATCCTCCACTACGCAACTGGACTGATCGCCTTTCCTATCGGATTCATCTTGATCTGCACCATTCTTAAACTACGCCCAGCAACCGGCACTGGTGTGTTATGGGGAGTTGCCTTATGGGCCATCGCCGGGATCGTTTTGGTGCCGTTATCTGGCGGGGCCTTTTTCTTTGGGTTTGGTAAAACGATGATAGCGTCTTTAGTCGCACATCTGGCCTATGGCGCAACTTTGGGATTCTTGTATCAACGCCGCAGCTGAACACGGCACCAAAAAAACGTCGTGACCTCACACTTCGCCAGCACGGCTTTTCAACTCATGGCTGAATTTGACCAGCCATGAGATCTCTTTTTGCATCACATTAAGTTGAACAGAGTTTACAATTCGAGAGCAACAAGCTTCTTTAACGGTGCCTCAATTAGCGTAAGGGGGGTAGGAACAAACGCCGGAAGAAGGTCTCTTTGACAGAACAACCAGACACCCACGGTCTAAGCTCTAGCAGTTCTCAAGACGATGAGGCCTCCGTGGCGTTCGAAAAGCTGGTTCGAGAGAATATCAGTTGGATGCTGGCGCTTGCCAACAGAATGCTGAGCGATAAGGCGAAGGCCGAGGATGCTGTTCAGTGTGCGTTCGCAAACATCCACAAGGGTCTTAAAGGGTTTGAGAAACGAGCTTCTCTAAGAACCTGGATGCACCGGATTGTCGTCAACGAAGCCTTGATGGTTCTGCGGAAATTTAGACGTTTGAATGAACAGTCTCTTGATGGGTTATCGCCAAAGTTCGATACAAATGGATGCCGCATTGTCACCGAAGCTGTTACTTGGGACACTCCTGAGACAAAGCTGACGTCTCAACAAACATTTACCATCGTCCGAAGCGAAATTAATTCACTGCCTGAGACCTACCGACTTGTTTTGGTCCTCCGGGACATCGAAGGAATATCAACTGTAGAAGTGGCTAAAATATTGGGTGTGACCGAAGCCAATGTCCGCGTAAGGCTCCACCGTGCACGGGCTGCCTTAAAAAAGCAACTTGAACCGTTGATTTCAAGGGGTGCATTATGAACGCGCTGATAGAACGTGGCAGGCGGCGTATTCAAGGAGTGTTATTCAGACTTCCTGGCATGATTACCTGCGAAGTATTCGAAGACTTCATTCTCGCCTATCTTGAAGACGAGCTACCTGCCTCCAAACGGCGACTTTTTGAGACGCATCTGAAAGTGTGCAAATCGTGCCGGAGATATTTAGCCGACTACCGTAAAGCATTGGCAGCGACAGCGGCCCTTTTAGAAGAAGAAAAGGCCACCCTTGAAAGGGTTCCTGAGGATCTAGTTGCCGCGATTCTAGCTTCGCGTACTCCCGAAGACTGAATAAATCGTTCTCAAAACGATTTTCTGTAACGTTTATGATCAACCAAGCATCGAAGTAAGCGTAAGCAGCGCCGATGCGCTGTCCTTTTTTGGGATTGGCGCGCGATGTTTTCGAGAACTATAACAATTGGCCTACTCAGTTTTCTGACCTTGATTGACCTCTTCGGCTCTCAAGCAATTCTCCCACAACTGACCACCTACTTTGGCACCGATCCTGCATCCATGGGTCTAGCCGTGAATGCATCTACGTTTGGAATGGCTGCAGCTGGTCTGATCGTGGCGCTGTTGAGCCGGCGCATCGACCGCGTCAAGGGCATCTGGCTAAGCCTTGCTTTGCTGTCCATCCCGACATCCCTGCTTGGTTTTGTAGACGACTTGACCCTCTTCACATGGTTGCGCATTGCCCAAGGAGCCCTCATGGCCACGGCCTTCACCCTCACCATGAGCTATCTGGCAGAAGAATGCAGTGCAGCTGAGGCCGCCGGTGCTATGGCCGCATATATCACTGGTAATGTTCTCTCGAACCTCATCGGTCGATTAATGGCGGCAAATTTTGCTGATTGGTTTGGTCTTTCAATCAGCTTTTGGCTTTTTGCTCTACTCAATCTCGCTGGCGCCCTGCTCGCCTATTTGTGCCTTGCCAAGACAGCCCCGCGAACGTCCAATTCGGATGGTCCATCGGTCATGCAAGTTTGGAAAATCCATCTAACCAATCCCCGCCTACAGGCCAGTTTCGTGCTAGGCTTCTTGATCCTGTTCATTTTCTTGTCCGTATTCACATATGTTAATTTTGTCCTGTCGGCGGCGCCATTCTCTCTCAGTGGAAACCAGCTTGGTCTGGTCTATTTGGTCTTCCTTCCCGCGGTTTTTACAACGCCTTTAGCGGGTAAGATGGTTTCAAGTCGTGGCACCTACATCGCTTTCGTGATGTCGATGACAATGGCATTCTTCGGTCTCCTCGCCCTCCTCACCAGTTCCCTCACCCTGTTGATACTGGGGCTCGCCGCAATTGGTGTTGGTACGTTTTGTGCCCAAGCGGTTGTATCGGGTCAGATCGGCACCGTTGCGACGGCAGACAGGGCAACAGCGAGTGGGCTGTATCTGACCAGCTACTACTTTGGCGGTCTAGTGGGCGCCGCCGTGATCGGACGCGTATTCACGGCAAGCGGATGGAACAGCGCTGTATACCTTCTCCTTGCAGTCACAGCCGCATCGTTGATCGCCGCCCGCCCCCTCAACCGCCCGGTATAAATCGCAACCAATAAATCATTGGCGTTGCCCAGTATTGGGCCTCGTCTCAGTCATCATCTACATACGGAGTACCAAAATGAACGAAACAAAAACTGCAGTCGTCACAGGATCCTCCAGCGGCATTGGCCTAGGCATCGCCAATGGTCTCGCCGCTTCGGGGATGAATATCGTGATGAACGGTATCGAAGCGCCCGAAGAGGTTGAACAGGCACGTAAAAGCCTCGAAACCGATCATGGTATAAAGGCGATCTATTCACACGCCAATATGATGACACCAGAAGGTGCCGCAGAGCTGATTGCGTTAGCCGAGGAAACCTTTGGCAAGATCGATGTGTTGGTCAACAATGCAGGCATTCAGTTTGTCTCCCCAGTTGAGGATTTTCCTGACGATAAATGGCAAGCGATCATCAACCTGAACCTCTCTGCTGCTTTCTACACTACCAAAGCCGTTGTTGGCGGCATGAAGGAACGTGGTTGGGGCCGCATCATTAACATTGCGTCCGCGCACGGGTTGGTCGCGTCTCCCTTCAAATCAGCCTACGTCGCAGCAAAACACGGTATCATTGGCTTAACAAAGACTGTCGCATTAGAGGCTGCTGAACATGGCGTGACAGTCAATGCGATCTGTCCTGGCTATGTCTGGACGCCTCTTGTGGAAAAACAAATACCAGACACGGCAAAAGCACGCGGCATGACCGAAGAACAGGTCAAGCGCGATGTCCTGTTGGCCGCACAACCAACCAAGCAATTTGCAACAGTAGAAGAAATGGCCGCCGTTGCCGTTTTCCTATGCTCAGACGGCGCAAAATCTATCACCGGTTCAGCCCTGCCAGTTGATGGCGGCTGGACAGCCCATTGAATAGCTAAAGCACGTAAAAAAGGACCATCACATGAAACCGTTCTACATGATTACCGCTCTTGCAATCGGCGTGGCTGGTGCAGCTGTTGCCTACGACCTGTCAGACGTCAAAACCAAAGACATTCTTGGCCTAACCGGACCCACAAAAGGGGAAAAACTTAAGCCAGTAGTGATTGCGACCCAGCCGCTTGGGGCTGAGGGCATTCCTGAACTGGCCGGACGCAATCTGCGCACGCGTTTCTGGGCCATCGGTGGACCTGACGGAGTTGTTCCGATCCACGAGCATTCGAACCGTCCGGCAATGTTTACGGTCGCATCCGGCGAAATCTACGAATACTCCAGCCTCGAAAACAAACCGATCCTTCATAAGACTGGCGGATTGGCCAAAGAGACCGGTGAACTGGCCCATTGGTGGCACAATGCAGGCACCGAAACAGTGCATCTAATAGCTTTCGACGTACAACCCGTTGCCAAAGATTTTGCAGCTGTCGTTGTCGATCCGATGCCAGCCCACGTCAAATTTGATCTTCCCGTTGCTATCGGTGCTCAGCACGACCTTTTGGGCGTTGTCGACCTTGGTGCCCATTTTGCTGGTGCCTACGGTGCAGGCTGGGCGCTGACGACTTACCGCACAACGATTGCTCCTGGCGGAATATTCCCCGATTTTACAGGACCGGGCGAACCATTGCAGGCATTTGTATGGTCAGGCGAAGTGCAAGAGCATCGCTCAGATATCGCAACGCCAATCACTCTGACAGAACATAACGGCAGCAACCTAGCCAACGGTGCTACTGGCTATTGGGAAAACACTGGTAACGTCGATGCAGAGCTTTATTTTGGGGTAGTCGAACCCTTGAGCGAAGTTGCAGGCATCAAACCAGTTGGAGTTCTGGCGCATGGCGAACACTAAACCTGCAAACGGCTCACAACCGCCAAATAGACACACGACAAACCCTTCAAAAAGGACATCACAGATGGCCAAGACCAAAAAGATCAATCTCGCGCTTCAGGGCGGGGGATCACACGGTGCTTTCACTTGGGGTGTCCTTGATCAAATGTTGGAAGACGGACGTTTGGAATTCGAGGCAATTTCTGGCACCTCCGCCGGGGCCATGAACGCTGTCGTGTGTGCCGATGGAATGGTGCGGGGTGGCAATGAGGGTGCCCGTGAAGCGCTAGAGCATTTTTGGTCGGAAATGAGCAAATCCGCCGAGAATAGCCCGATCAAACGCGCCCCGTTTGACATGTTCATGGGAAACTGGACCCTTGAAAACTCGCCCGGGTATCATTTCTTTGACGCGCTTTCGCGGATTGTTTCCCCTTACCAAACGAACCCGTTTAATATGAACCCTCTGCAAAAACTGCTCGAGGAAGTTGTAGATTTTGAAAGGGTGCGCGCCTGTGACCGGACCAAGCTCTTTATCTCTGCAACCAATGTTGAAACAGGGCGTGTAAAGGTCTTTGACCCCCATACACTAACCGCCGATATGGTTATGGCGTCGGCTTGTCTACCAATGGTCTTTCAAGCAGTGGAAATTGACGGCGTGCCGTATTGGGATGGCGGTTACATGGGTAATCCGGCGTTGTTTCCGTTCCACACCCAGACAGAATGCTCTGACATCGTCGTCATTCAAATCAATCCGGTTGAGCGATCAGGTGCGCCAAAGACTGCCCAAGACATCATGAACCGTGTTAACGAAATCAGCTTTAATTCCAGCTTGTTAAAAGAACTGCGTTCTATCGATTTCGTGTCGCGGCTCATTCGGGAAGGGAAGCTTTCGGATGACGAATACAGAGACACGCGCATTCATATCATCGAAAATCAAGATGTACTGCTCCCACTCGGGGCATCCTCGAAAATGAACGCTGAATGGGCGTTTCTAACGCACCTGCGGGACCTTGGCCGCGAAACAGCCAAAGTATGGCTCGACGAGAACTTTGATCATATTGGCAATAAGCCAACAGTAGATATTTCCAAACTGTTTCAAGGCATCGGCCCCCAACATCAAGGCTAATAATATGGTTCCGCATTTTTCAAATGTAGGCCCCCTACCCGAGGTCGACACTCAAACAATGATCGAAGTCGACAGACTGATGATGGAAGAATTTCAGATCAGCCTGTTTCAAATGATGGAGAATGCGGGACGATGTCTTGCCGTTCTGGCGCGCGAAATTGCCTTGGATGGCGCGCCAGAAGATAAACGTGTTGTCGTCCTCGCAGGAGGTGGTGGCAATGGTGGCGGTGCTTTAACCGCAGCACGGCGCTTGGCCACGTGGGGCGCAAAGGTCTGTGTTGTAACTGCACAGGGCCGTGACCGGATGGGCGACGTGCCAAAGGCCCAACTGGATACTCTTTTAGGACTCGAGAACGTTGTTGAAATGTCCGTTGAAGACATCGGAGTACCTGTAGATGTCATTCTTGATGGGCTTATTGGTTACAGCCTGAAGGGCTCTCCCAGAGGGCCTGCCGCAAGGTTGATTGAATGGGCCAACAACCACCGGGCACCTACGTTAGCGCTGGATGTACCATCGGGATACGATGCCAGTAACGGAACCATAAATGAACCTGCAATTCAGGCCGCTGCAACGCTAACAATTGCGCTGCCAAAACTGGGGATGCAAACCAGAGGCGCAACTAGCCACATAGGGACACTGTATTGTGCTGATATAAGCGTCCCGCCTCAGCTGTATCAATGCCTAACACCAAGGCTAGACCTTGCCCCTATTTTCCAGAGAAGTGACATCTTATGTGTCCGCTCTGCTTTTCATCAAGAGCTCTAGCTGTTTCTATGGAAATAAGACCACTTTCCTTATGGGTTGTCAGGTATGGCGCCATTACCAGTGCTTTTAGCACGCTAGTATCAGCGTTGCCCGACACTGACTATCGTTGATAACGCGGTGAGGATAACCTCCCTTAGTATAGATCTGTCCAATGGATAAGTTGTTTAAAAACTGGAGGCTGCTTTGAAAGAGGTATAGTGATCTGTACCCTTGTTTGATTTTGGCTTCTTTAAGAGTGTGCGCCACTCTAGGTTGTTATTGGAAAGGTCTTGCACCAGTTTGAAAGCGTACCCACGGTGGTTCTGGATCGTATGCAAGCGCTCCATCAGGTAGCCTAGGATCATAAAGCTTATGGTTGGACCAAAGTCTTTTATCGCAAACCAAGTGTTCCCCAAATTGAGCTGGCCTGCAATTTGATCCATTATATGGCGACATTCATTTGGGTTCGTTGCAAACCTAAGTTCGGCACAAAGGGCTGGATAGGAACGCTCGATCTCTTCTTGATCAATCTCTATCTCAGCAGACTTGCTTTCTACTACAAACTGAATCTTATTAGTCTCTTTGTGCCCCTCAACCTTATGGGCAGTGGCCCGCAATTTGTTGGTTTCTCTATGGCCGATCTTTGAGATTTCCACAGTGATTTCTGCCAGCAAATTGTCCAGCGCAGCCCTGTTTGGCTGCCGTCTTAACAGATTACGGGCTTTCGAGAGTAACGTTTCGTTCCAGTCTTTTGGTAAAAGTAGTTCTTTGAGGTTCGTTAGGGCAAGCGAACACTTATCTTTTAGGCGGGCAAGTTCGTTTTTCTGATCTTGGAATGTTTCGGCCATGTCCATAAATTCAGGGTGACGCTCTGTTAGGGGCAGGAGTGATAGGCCTGTTGCAAGGACGATGTTGCCTTGACGATCCCGACGCGCCCAACGCTTTCCATTACCGCTCGATCTCCGCATCAGGAGGCCTAATGACACTAACTTTGTGATGTGGCGTTCAACGGTCTGGATGCTGACGTGGGCACGTTTTGCTAGGGATGCATTTGATGCAAAACAAATATGGGCATCATCGCGTTCGGCATTGATATTATCAACACGCAAAAATGAGATCATCGCCCTGAGAAGAGCGATGGATGTACCTTTTAATCCGAGAGGTTCACGGATGTCTTCGATTGTTTTGAGGAGATGCCATTTGCTTTGGACAATACCTCCCTGCCCCATCGCAAACTGTGATGAGCGTGCTCCAGCAGGAGCTATACCTTGAATTGGTTTCATATTTTGCCTGCAGGCAAAGATTTCCCGTTCGCCCAAGAGCGTTTTTTATTGCGTCGCGAATCGGTGGCTGCTACGATCTAGGTGTCTAATCTAAGAAGCGCATTTTGCGTTACAGCCCTCGAAGCTTCGGTTTCGGGGGTTTCTCTTTGCTTACGTTCTCCTTTGTTGTTCTATCTTTTGGTGTCATCCGCAGGATTTACAGCTGTAAACTCCTGATAGGATTTCTTGATGATGTCCTCGAGTTCACGGTCCAACCACTCAGCAAATGCTGCGTTTTCCCCTGCCCTTTTGATGGACATCGCGATTGTGGCGCGTCCTGACTTGATCGTAATGCCGGGTACTGGTGTTATTTCCCTGGCCTCATTTGGGCGTGCTCCTCGGCGAGCGATCTCTCTGAGGAGCTGCTCAAGACGGTCATCTGAGGTGAGACCGTCGTTCATCTTTGACAAGATCGATAAGGATGAGGTGGCGTTGACCTTATCGTTTATGAAGGCTTCTGCCAATGCGGTCCACTTTGGTCGACCCGATTTTGGAGCTGCCCCAATTTGATCTCCTAGGTTGTCAGGAACGTTGTCCGTTACCTTCGTAAGATGCGAGAGCCCCGACGCCGAGAGGCTTAGAACTTGACGGACAGTTTTAGTATTGTGGCCTGCAGTCTGAATAACAGCGGCAAATCGGGCCTTTTCATAAAACGACAAATTGCGCCGTGCCGCATTTTCCAAACCCTTGGCAAGCAGTGCAGATGCGTCATCAAGATCTTGAACGTTTGCACGGACTTTCAAACCCAACTCGCGGCACGCGCGCAACCTGCGGCGGCCATAGATGATTTCAAAGCGGCCTTCAGCCCCTGCCCTGCGGACTAAGATAGGAACTTGTTGACCGCCTTCCTTGATGCTGGACTTCAAGTTTTCAAAGCTGTCACCGTCATCCTCAGAGTTTACAGCTGTAAACCCGTCTAGCCGGTCTTTTGGGCCCCAGTCGTCAATTAAAGTTGGATCCAATTCGCGAATGGCTAATAATGAACCCTGCAAAGCACCCAAAGCTGGTGCTGTGGCTTTTGTTGCTGGGTCTCTTGGCTGGGGGCTTGAATCTGCAATGGTTTTGGCAATGCCTGATAGGTCCCGTAGTGATTTGCGTGCCATTAGGTGCGTCCCCATGCTTGGTGAATCATTGCTTCAACTTCGCTTCCAACTGCGTCCATGGATTGTTTGGCGCGGTCGTATGTTGCTCGTGTCATCTCTGATCGGATAACTTCGTAGATTGATTGTTTGAGCATCGTAGCATCACTAATAGCGGTACTTTTGAGGGCGGTTGCAGCCATGACGCGGTCCATGAAGAGCGCGCGCATAAAAGAGGTAAGCTGCTGTGATGGTACGTCTGTGGGTTCATCACGTGTGATCAGGAACTTGAAATGATCATACTGGAGCTCTGCTCCAGCGTCCTCGATAACACCCATGTAAGCGCCTGCGAGTTCCAAGAATTGGGCAGTGGAAGACACATCCAACATCGATGGCGTGAGGGGCACGATTAGAGACGTTGCTGCCGCCATTCCAGAGATCGTTAGGAAGCCAAGTTGTGGTGGGCTGTCCATTAAGACGATGTCGTATTGATCTTCAACCTGTGCCAACGCATTGCGGATGCGCAGGAAGAATGGCTGGTCGGGATTTGAATTTATTGCTGATTCAGTCTCGAACTCAGATAACAACAGACGAGAAGGTGCCAGTGACAATCCTGGAAAATACGTGGGCATAATGACGTCAGATAGCGGGACCGGATCATCGTATCGGATAGCGTCATATATTGTGAGGCCATCAAACTCGATTTCTGGATTTATGCCGCACATTGAGGTCAACGATCCTTGCGGATCTAGATCGACCACAAGCACCCTGTAACCATGGAGGGCCAGGTAATGCGCAAGGTGAATGGTTGATGTGCTTTTACTGCTGCCGCCTTTGAAGTTCATCAGCTGCCAAACCTGTAACCGCTCACCGTCCTTGCGACCGGGTAGATATCGACCTTTTGTGCGGGAGGTCTGCTCAAGGATTTGCCGCGCTTCCCATAGTTCCTGTGCGCTGTAGTGCCGACGGCCGGCGCGGATGTCTTTCGGTTCTGGAATGGTGCCCTCGCCATGGACTTTGCGCATGAACTGTCCGGATACACCAAGTAACTCAGCGGCCTCTGGCGCAGAGAAGACGCGCAAGGACTTGGTGTTGTCAGGAGCGAATGCGGAGAGTAGATGCTCTCTGATAGCGCGGTTCAACCGCTCGGAAATATCTGTCGCCAGTTCCGAAGGTCTGTCTGTTATTGTCGGTGTCGTGGGAATCATCTGGTTGCCCCAATTTGCTCAATGCGGCATTTTCTGCGCCACTTAACGGTAAAAGCGGCGATTCACTACTTAAAGTCAAGATTTTTCTTACATTTAGTGTCTAACGTTTGGGGTTCCGCAAGATAAGACACTAGCAACTACCGATCAACATGCCGGAAGTTTACAGCTGTAAACACCCAGGGCGGCAATTTGAATATGTGGTGAGCATAGCTTCTGGTGCTGGTCATCTGTTTAAAAGGCCCCGATAATCAGAAATATCAAGTTGGCTAAGCCACGGCAGTGAGTTGGTGATCACGGGATGAATGGCCTGCGTTTACATGAGATGTTGCGGTGTTTCTATAATGCCCGCAGCGTCAGGTTAGGCTTATCGGGTGACTGGTTGGTTTAACCGGATCGGCATGTTGTATTGTTTCCGATCGGGCAGGGGGCTAACATTTATCGAGACTGACAGGAATATATCTGTGCTGGATGCCTTCCTTTTAATTGCTTGGTTGAGCAGAAGTTTGAAGCCGACTAGGCCTTGGTCCGCAAGGTGGTTATGCGGATGCCATATCAGGCCAACACTTCGCCTGTGTTTTCTTCGAACATGGTTGCAGGCCCGTAATCGGGTGCAACTTTTCCACGACAATACCGTTTGCTTGCACATGAGGGTACGGTCACGCGCAGCCCCCAGTATCCGCTTTCGTCCATCGGATAAATACTGTGCATCGGGCATGTGGATAGGCTGCGAATGTACTTCTTAAAACTAATGGTTTCGCCGTGATCTTTTGTGAACCGAAAAGCCTCCCAAAAATATCCGGTATCTGCTTGCAGCTTGGCGGGATCTGCCCACCACGCAGCGACAAGGTCGGAGCATGCCCATGCCTCATATTTTTCGGGTGCCATCCAATAGGCTACTGCAAATAGGGTTGGTACACCTTCCGAGTCTAAATACTTAGCATAGTCGTAATGAACTGAACCGTTAGCGTCGGCAAAAAGGGCGCGGCTTGTGTCAAGGAACGTATTGAAGTTCCCTAGGGTTCCATCGTGATTTTGAACGCCGAGGTACAGCACTTGAACTTGTTTGGTATTGTTAGCCAGCTGTGCTGAATACCGTTGTGTCCCCGCGACATGCCCATCCGGCTTTTTCATAGGAAAAATGCGGTTTCGCGGAATTGTTTCTGACACGATAGGTTCCCTTGACGTTACTGATCTCAGCATCGCCAGTTGTTGTTTCATGGAATATCTTTCTGCAATGTGGGAAAACTTGTTCGCAGGCTGCGCGCTCTGAATGTGTAAAGAATGAACACAATCCCCTCATTCACATTGCCATCCGACTGCTGGACATTCCTTTTGCTTAGCTCTGTTTGCAAGTTATGTATCAAGCTGGGAGTAACCGCTTGCCAGTGTGTCAGTTTGATTTTGCCCAGGTTTTGTATTGACTGACAAAAGCAAATGTTGCTTGCAGAAAAAGCAGTCTAAAACGGGAGTATCCTACGCCAGACGTTGTGAAATTACCTATGCATCCCTTTGGCGCAGTTTTTTGCTTTGACCGCGTATGTCCAGCCATCTATAGGTGGTTTATGATACCATTTGTGGCGAAGCCACATATTGCTGCCGCAAAATATGGTACCATTGTTGGGGGGATGCCGTGAAGTTACCGACCGTGTGTGTCGTATTGTGTTGCGCCGTTAATTCGAGCGCGGACACCTTTTTTGTGCAATTTTGCACAGATAGCCACACCGTCGAGTAGTCATATTTCCCGAAATTTTTTAACGCCAGCTACCAACCTGATTTGCACCAGGTATGATAGAAGTAAGGACACAAAGACGATGAAACCCTCCTATATGGACGAAACACCACCTTCACGATTTGGGGGCCTAGGGGCAATGGTTGTCGCGGGATGTGTTGCCTTCATCTTGGGTATTGGTCTGAGCTTTGGCTACATTCAGTGGCAAGCCCAGCAGGCACAAATCCAGGAGCTTTCGCGAGCTTTGGAAAATATACAGCTGGCGACAAAAGAAGAAGAAGTTACCCGGGCCGAAAATGTAGATTTGCTTGATGCTATGCCAAAGGCTCTAGAGGAACCTGTAGTTGTTGCCGTGGTCATGCCAGAGCCTGTCATCAACGAAGTCGAAACAAGTGCTGAAATTTTCCGCGCATTGGTTGAAAAGGCATCTGCGCAAGACGTGACTGTGCCCGAAACGATCGCTGACGCAGAAGGTCTGCAAGTGATTGCGTTTGCCATTCAGGGCATGAACGAGCTGATCGATGCGGCAAATGCCGGTAATTTTACGGTGCGCAGAGAGCCAAATGGCGTTGATGGAGATGCTGGTCAGACACGCCTTCAATTTCCAGACCACGCTATAAGCCAAAGCCAGGTTGAACAACTGTTGGCGGTGGCTGCTGCCAAAGGAATGATTCCATACAATCAGGCTCAGAAAGAGAGCGATGGGTCATTTAATGGCCATGCTATCCTTCTCGATCTGGTGGCAAAGGCGTTATGAAGCCAGTGTAAAGCGGCTGAACCAGTTCCTCACTCGCGAGGAATGTTTAGTGTCGTTAGTTCTCAGGCCAGACTGTGGTTTGTTGAGGCGAGTGTGAAGTACCAAAAGTCGCCAAGTGCGACACCCAATATGAACAAATGCTGCGGTTCAAATATCGCTTGAAGTAGAAACGGATTAGTTCAAATGAACCAACTTAAACAAAAGCTTGCCGTGGCATCATGTCTGATTGCTGTACCTTTCGCGCTTTTTGCGGACGAAGTGACATTATCTAGCCCGGATGGCAAAACATCGATCACAGGCGAGCTGCTGTCCTTTGACGACACGACATACGTACTGGACACAAGCATTGGCGAATTGCGCCTGTCGCGGGTCTGGACCATTTGTGAAGGCGAAGCATGCCCTGAACCCATAGCGGAGCTTGAGTTGGCGATTTTGGCCAATGGGCCTGAGACCAACAGCTTGCTGCAAGACTTGATCAATGGATTTGCATCAACGCAAGATTTGATTGGCTCACCTGTTGTCGACGCAACTGGGGCCGCATCAAGTATCGAGTTGCTGGACAGCGCTGGGACTGAGATTGAAGGAAACGTGGACATTACGGTGCAAGCAATCGGCACAGGTTTCGAAGAGCTGCGCAATGGCGCGGCTGACCTGTATCTGTCTACGACAGCTGTACCCGCCGAAATTGCGGATCAGGCCGTTTTGGCCGGTCAACCTGACCCACGCGGTCAAGGCCGTGAACGTGTAATCGCGCTGGACGCATTGGTGCCTATCGTGCACCCATCCAATCCCGTCAGGGCCGTGTCATTGGACGAGTTATCCCAGATTGCTGCGGGCCGTATCAAAAATTGGTCCGAAGTAGGGGGGAATGACGCTCCTATCCGTATGTTGTTGCCAGCAGAAGGGTCCACTTTGGCGGCAACCTTTGGTGAATTGGTGCTTGAACCGAACCGGGTGCGCCTGCGCCGTACCAGTGAGCGCGCTGAGAACGAAATTCAGGCCGTGGCAGCGGTTGTCGCGGATGTGAACGCGATAACGATCACCAGCAGATCAGGGAGCGGGGCGGCAGAAGTCTTGCCCATCCGTCAGTCCTGTGGACCGCTAGCTTACGCCAGTGATTTCGCTATTAAGGCGGAAGAATACCCTCTGAGCCAACGGGTCTACACCTACACAAGCGGTGCCGCGCAAACCTCGTTCAAGACAGATTTCCTTGAATATATGTCTTCAGAAGGCGCACAGACACTGATTGAAGGGGCAGGGTATGTTGACCAGACAATCGAACTGCAGCCCATTAGTGTGCAAGGGACACGTCTGACATCCGCAATCTTGTCGGCGGGGTCGGGTGTGGCATTAGAATTGGTGCAGAAGTTCGCACAAGATTTGACCTCTGCAGATCGCCTCTCCACAACGTTCCGTTTCACGTCAGCCTCCTCGGAGCTGGATTCAAAATCGCAGTCAGATGTTGAACGGATGGTTGCATACCTCAACACCGAAGAGGCGCGTAACCGTGAAATTTTGGTTATCGGATTTTCCGATAACGTTGGGCGATTTGATTTGAATGAACGTCTAGCTCTGTTGCGTGCAACAAGTGTGCGTGATGCTTTGGTTGCAGCCTCTGGGGGTGACGGTTTGACGGCACGTATTGCGATTTCGGCCTACGGCCCGCTCGCACCGGTTGGCTGTAACGACAGTGCAAACGGACGCGAAAGCAACCGTCGTGTTGAAATTTGGATGCGATAAACGCGCAGTTTATCATACGACAGCCTGATCTTACGAACACCCAAAGGCATTCTATCAGCCGCGCGCCCATAGTAAGGAATGATTTGATATGAAACGCAGAACACTTTTGGGCGCAGGTCTGGGCGTTGCGGCAGTTGCCGCCGCACCTGTTGCCGCTCAGGATCAGCTGTCACTGTCATTGGTTACAGATCGGATTGCTGCTGCCTCTGACCTGAGCGCGCGGATTTCGGCGATGTCTGGTGGGCGGATCACGGTTGAGGTTCGCGAGGCAGATTCGGATGCCGCCCCTGGCTTCCTGGATGATGTTTCAGGCGGTGCGGCTGATATGTATCTAACCTCCCAAGACGCATTTGTATCGCGCAACCCCGCATTTGGCCTATTTGCTGCGATGCCCGGCGGGATGAGCGCAAGTGAGCTGGAAAGTTGGATACTGGTCGGAGACGGGCAGCTTGTCTGGGATGCACTAGGTGAAGAATTTGGGATCAAATGCTTCATGGCCGGCGATGATGGGGCGATGCCTGTGTGGTCACGCGAACCGATTAACGGGTTGGCAGGCCTACAATCAGGTCCCGTTGGGTCGACGGGTCTGGGACTGCAACTACTTACTGAAATGGGTGTAGGAACCGTTGTGGACGTCATGTCAGGGGCTGACTACGGGCCACTGCTGGCCCTCGAGGGATTCAGTGCTGCGCAAATGGCGGCGTCCGGGCTATTGTCCAGCTTTCCGCACATGACAACACCAAATGCAGGTCGCCCTTCTGCAACACTTAGCGTGGGGGTGAACCTGTCGCGGTGGTCTTCACTTTCTGAAACGGACCGGTTCTTAATCGAACGGGGTATTATAGCCGAACACGGCACGCAACGCGCATTAGCGATGCACAACAACGTTGTGACGCTCGGCGAAGTTGGCCCTGCCGTAACGGCACATGAGATGCCACAGGACATTTGGGATGCGCAGATTGCTGCTGCCAATACTGTTCTGGCCAACATGTTTGATGCCGGCGATTTCGCAGCGGATGCCGCAGATGCGTATCTTTACTACATCGGTGATGTGGCCGGTTGGAGCGAGATTGGTGAAACCGCCTACTTTCTAGGCCGCAAAGAGGCGCTGTCCCAATGACCCACAAAATGACTTCAACTACGAGCCCCAACAGCTCAATCAAGTCTCAAAACCTATCGCGGCGCAAGGCGCTCATTGGTCTTGGTACGGCATTAACGGGTGCTGCGGCAATCGCGACACCAGCCATTTCTCAAGGCATCCCGCAGACGATCCGTATGGCCACATCATGGCCTCCAAACCTTGGCGGTCTGGCCGATAGTGCAGCACGGGTTGCCAAAGGGATTTCGCAGGGCAGTGATGGCCGTTTGAATGTAGAAATCCATACAGCGGGCAAGCTTGTGCCACCGTTGGGTGTACACGATGCCGCCGGCTCTGGCGAAATTGAAATGTATCATTCCGCGGAGTACTACTTTCAAGGCAAACACCGCGGGCTCAATTTTTTCTCTACTGTGCCTCTCGGCTTGACCTCTGTCGAGCAGATCGCTTGGTTGAGGTATGGTGGCGGACAAGAACTGTGGGATGAATTGAACGCAGGCTTTGGCGTAAAAGCCATGGCCACAGGTGGAACAGGCGTTCAGATGGGCGGCTGGTTCAATAAAGAAATCACTAGCATTGATGATTTCAAAGGCCTGACCATGCGGATGCCCGGCCTTGGTGCGCAGGTGATTGAACGCTTAGGTGCCAATGCTGTCTCGCTGCCTGGTGGCGGTATCGTGGATGCTTTATTTGACGGATCGATTGACGCTACTGAGTGGGTAGGGCCCTACAACGATTTGCAATTCGGTTTCCAAAAGCTGCTGAAGACCTATATTTACCCTGGGTTCCATGAGCCTGCTACAACTGCTTCAGTTGGTTTCAACCTCGACTTTTGGAATAGTCTTACTGAAAGTGACCAGCTTTTGATTTCCGGCGTGGTCGATGCAGAACTGACGTACCATACTGCTGACTATTACGGGAATAACGGCCTTGCATTGGTGCAATTGCTTGCAGAATCTGGGACTAAGCCCACCAAGCTTCCTGATGAAGTCTGGAATGAATTAGCACGGGTGTCATTTGAAGTAACAGCAAGCGTTGCAGAGGACGACGATATGGGGCGCCGAATTGTAGAAAGTTACGATGCGTATCGCGCTTTGGTCGGAAATGCAGGCCCAATGAGCCAAGCTGAATATCTGGCAAAACGCGGCGCCAAGGACTTATTTTCCGAGGTGTGATACTGATCTGAATCTCTGCCTTATGGTTCAAGGTTGTGTCACGAGAATCGTAGAGGAGTGCGCCACAGGTGCTTCAGCGTAATAACGCCATTAGAAAAGATGGATACATTTCGCGTCGGAAAATGATAGTTTGTCAAGAATGCGAGATGTCTTGTTACAACTCCTCATCTTGCAAGATTTAAGTCTTTAGTATACCATTGTATGCAATCGGAATGTATACCAAATGCCGTGTCGACCAGCGGGCGGTTAACACCTTAGAAACACTTAATAGTTGAGACAGCCATGAGCCTATATGCATCATACCTCGAAGAGATCGCAACACGCAAAAAACAGGGCCTAAATCCCAAGCCAATCGATGATGCGGCGCTGACAGATGAAATCGTCGCGCAAATCAAGGATGTTGAGCACGAACATCGGGCGGCGTCGCTGCAATTTCTGATTTATAACACCCTACCTGGTACAACCAGTGCTGCTGGCGCAAAGGCACAATTCCTCAAAGAAATCATTCTCAGCGAAACCGTCGTTGAAGAGATATCCGCAACCTTTGCCTTCGAGTTATTGTCACACATGAAAGGCGGACCATCTGTTGAGGTTCTGCTTGATCTGGCATTGGGGGATGATGCGTCGATCGCGGCGCAAGCGGGCGAAGTGCTCAAGACGCAATTCTTCCTGTACGAGGCTGACACTGATCGCCTCAAAGAAGCCCTTGCTGGCGGAAACACCGTCGCGCTGGACATTGTGCAGAGCTACGCAAAGGCCGAATTCTTCACCAAGCTTCCTGACATCGACGAAGAGGTCAAAGTCGTAACCTACATAGCGGGGGAGGGCGACATCTCGACTGATCTGCTATCCCCTGGCAACCAAGCGCACTCGCGCTCGGACCGGGAGTTGCATGGCAAATGTATGATCACCCCCGAAGCTCAGGTTGAGATCCAAGACCTGCAAAAGCAACACCCCGATAAACGGGTTATGCTGATTGCGGAAAAAGGGACCATGGGTGTGGGCTCCTCACGGATGTCTGGCGTCAACAACGTCGCCTTATGGACAGGTAAACAAGCCAGCCCCTATGTTCCTTTTGTGAATTTCGCGCCAGTCGTCGCAGGAACAAACGGCATCTCGCCCATCTTTCTGACGACTGTTGGTGTGACGGGTGGCATTGGTGTCGATTTGAAAAACTGGGTCAAGAAAGTGGACGCCGACGGCAACCCGATCATGAACAATGACGGCAATCCAATCCTTGAGCAAAAGTACTCCGTTGAAACAGGCACTGTTTTGACCATCAATACCAAAGAGAAAAAGCTGTTTGATGAAGCGGGTGCCCAAGAACTTGTGGACATGTCATCCTCCTTCACTCCGCAAAAAATTGAGTTCATGAAGGCCGGTGGGTCCTATGCGATTGTGTTCGGCAAAAAGCTGCAGACTGTTGCCTGTGAAATGCTGGGAATTGAACTTCAGTCCGCATTCGCGCCATCAAAGGAAATCACCCATCCGGGCCAAGGCCTGACAGCGGTTGAGAAAATCTTTAACGTAAATGCACTGGGGGTCACACCCGGTACTGTTTTGCTCGCTGGATCGGACGCGCGGGTCAGCGTGAACATCGTGGGTTCCCAGGACACTACGGGGCTGATGACGTCACAGGAACTGGAAGGCATGGCCGCCACGATCTTGTCGCCAACTGTGGACGGGGCCTATCAGTCTGGTTGCCACACGGCGTCAGTCTGGGATTTCAAAGCGCAGGAAAACACGCCGAAATTGATGGCCTTTATGCACAAATTCGGTCTGATCACCGCGCGCGATCCTAAAGGAGTATATCACTCCATGACGGATGTGATCCACAAGGTCCTAAACGATATCACGGTTGATGATTGGGCCATCATTATTGGTGGCGATAGCCATACACGCATGTCTAAAGGTGTTGCGTTTGGTGCTGATTCAGGCACCGTTGCCTTGGCTCTTGCGACGGGCGAGGCGACAATGCCAATCCCGGAATCTGTGAAAGTAACGTTTAAAGGCCGCATGGCTGACCACATGGATTTCCGCGATGTGGTGCATGCCACGCAGTCACAGATGCTCCAACAGTTCGGTGATAACGTGTTTCAGGGTCGGGTCATTGAGGTCCATATTGGCACTTTACTTGCAGATCAGGCCTTCACATTCACGGACTGGTCCGCTGAAATGAAGGCGAAAGCATCTATTTGCATTTCCGAAGATGCTACCTTGATTGCGTCACTCGAGATTGCGAAATCCCGCATTCAAATCATGATCGATAAAGGCATGGATAACGATGTTGAGATGCTTAAAGGATTGATTGCAATCGCCGACAAGCGCATCGCCGAGATCACGTCAGGTGAGAAGCCAGCGCTTACAGCGGACGACAACGCCAAGTATTTCGCTGAAGTTGTTGTTGATCTGGATGCCATTGTTGAACCGATGATTGCGGACCCCGACGTCAACAATGCCGACGTTTCCAAGCGGTACACACACGATACAATACGTCCCATTTCCTACTACGGTGCGAAAAAGAAAGTCGACTTGGGTTTTGTTGGTTCCTGTATGGTGCACAAGGGTGATGTGAAAATCGTAGCCCAGATGTTGCGTAACCTCGAAGAGGAATATGGCAAGGTCGAGTTCAAGGCTCCTCTGGTTGTTGCAGCACCGACCTACAACATCATCGACGAGTTGAAGGAAGAGGGAGACTGGGCGGTCTTGCAAAAGTACTCTGGGTTTGAGTTCGATGACGCGGCTCCAAAAGGCGATGCACGTACAGAATATGAAAACATCCTGTATCTTGAACGGCCGGGTTGTAACCTTTGTATGGGCAACCAAGAAAAAGCTGCAAAGGGTGACACTGTTTTGGCAACATCAACACGGCTCTTTAAGGGCAGGGTTGTGGAAGACGCTGATGGAAAGACAGGAGAGTCACTCCTTGCGTCAACGCCTGTAGTTGTCTTGGCCACAATTCTTGGACGCACGCCAACCTTGGAGGAATATAAGTTGGCTGTTAAAGGGATCGACCTGACCAAGTTCGCCCCACCACTTCAGAAACCAGTAGGCACGCAGTCTGCTCACTTCTAAAGCTGACATCCTTTAGATGAGAATCTAACTTGACCTTCTCGGTCATCCTTATGGCAATGGAATATTTGCCATAAGGGATTTGCGAGCGAAATCCATTAACAGCCCGTCTGTTAGTAGGTTTACAAACGACCTACGAACTCAAATGTTTGACAGATATCTTCAGCAGATGGAATATCGTGACGAAGGAACGATTGCAGAGACCGTCCTCGACGATCACAGCAGTGGAAGTTTGGGCTACCATCGAGGTTTCAACGATCTCCCAGCGATACTCCGGTCAAATCTTTTTCTAGCCTATCGCCTCGAAGAAGGGCTCAGGTCCTGCCATTAGCGGTTAGGGCCCGAGATGTCCCGACATTACCGCGGTGTCTTGGAACACAGCGTCTAGAAGGTCTGGATCGGTGTTTCGGTTACTGGCCGGAAACCTGCTTAGGAATGCATTCCGAGCTTGGAGTTCAGGTCTGCGGAACTGGGAGTTGGTTTTATCGAATGCGTGTTTGTACTCGAATTCAGTATTGATCTATTTATGGTCTGTATCAAGAGATGTGCATTACGAATACATAGACGATTCTGGTGTTCTTTCGGGGCACCGCTTACGATTTAGGTGGTATGCATATTTGATATTGTGATGATTTGTTTTGCTGATTACGAGACGTAGAAAAGCCGCTGAGTTTATCACTCAGCGGCTTTTTCTTATCTTTCATCGAAGAGAGATACGATAGTTATTGGACTTATTAGGTTTGGCGATGACCTACTCTCCCACGCCTTAAGACGCAGTACCATTGGCGCGGCGGCACTTAACTGCCGGGTTCGGGATGGGACCGGGTGTTTTGCTCGCGCTATGATCACCAAACCAAATAAATCCAATAACTATGTCCAAGTCAGTACAACTGATGTGTGTGTATGCTTTTGATAACGAGCCTCCAAAGGAGGTCACGCTGATCAGGAACAGTGAGGTGTTAAATCTCTCTGTTACTGGATCAAATCAAGCCTATCGAGCCATTAGTACCAGTCAACTGAACGTATTGCTACGCTTACATCTCTGGCCTATCGACGAGGTAGTCTACCTCGGCTCTCAGGGATACCTTGTTTTGAGGGGGGCTTCCCGCTTAGATGCCTTCAGCGGTTATCCTGTCCGATCATAGCTACTCTGCACTGCGGCTGGCGCCACAACAGATCCACCAGTGGATCGTTCACCCCGGTCCTCTCGTACTAGGGGCAACTCCTCTCAAGTATCCTACACCCACGGAAGATAGGGACCGAACTGTCTCACGACGTTCTAAACCCAGCTCACGTACCTCTTTAAACGGCGAACAGCCGTACCCTTGGGACCTGCTCCAGCCCCAGGATGAGATGAGCCGACATCGAGGTGCCAAACACTGCCGTCGATATGGACTCTTGGGCAGTATCAGCCTGTTATCCCCGGCGTACCTTTTATCCGTTGAGCGATGGCCCTTCCA
>NZ_JBALWB010000023.1:0-52880 GCF_036960155.1 Sulfitobacter sp.
CGCTCTTGTCATACCTGTCACAGTGCCAGTAGCCTAAGCCCGTCTGGGGAAAGGGCGAGAACGCCCTTCATCCGATTTGTGCAACAAAGCCGATGTGGAGATTCGTCCTAAAACAACGATAACTGGGTGTCGTCCTTCGGTTTAGTTCTTTGCTTGCGTTTAGAAACCGATTTCCGACTTCCCAGTTTGAGGAAAACGGCGTTTGCTGCGAGCCGGAATTCCTGACCATTCCGTATGTTGCTGATCTTCTCTTTTGCGCTTCTCGCTGATGCAGCTTGATCAACAATTGGTGAGGGATAGCCCTGTCCAAGTGTAAAGCCACCATCGTCGATCAATGTCTTTACATACTTCCATGGCTCGTGAATGAACTCGTCAGGAACGCTTTTTAGCTCAGGCACCCACTTTCGAATGAAGGTGCCCGTTGGGTCTTGTTCCATAGATTGTTTGATTGGGTTATAAACGCGCATTGCGTTGATGCCTGTGACACCTGATTGCATTTGCAGCTGGCTATAGTGGATTCCAGGTTCATAATCTGTGAACAGGCCTGCGAGGTGATATCCCGTGGCACGCCAATCAAGCCATAGTTGATAGCTTGCAAAACTCACCAGCATCGCCCTCATGCGGAAGGTGATCCACCCCTCAGCCGTCAAATTGCGCATACAAGCGTCAACGAATGGGTAACCCGTCTGACCTGTCGCCCAAGCTTGGAAATGTGCCTCGTTGTGATCGTCCACGCGGAGGCCCTCAAAGGCAGGATGCATACAGTGCGTTTCAATCTCTGGCTGGTCTTCGATCTTTTGGATGAAATGGCAGCGCCAAGCCAAGCGAGAACCAAAGGCTGTCAGATTGCGACCAAAACTTTTCTTCTCATCGGGCGATAACTGGGAGCGGCGTTTGACAATAGATTGCGTAACTTCGCGAACCGAGAGGGTGCCCCATGCAAGATGTGCGGACAGGCGCGAGCAATGGTATTCGGATAAATCAGGTGCTGAGATATGATAAAGATATGCGCGGGATCGGTGATTTAAAAAGCTGCGTAGATCAGCGACTGCATGTTTTCGCCCGCCTTTCTGTACCTTACCAATAGGCATACTGCCAAACATGGGGTCATTCTTTTCAGGTAAAATATCTGACTTACATAACGGAAATGGAACTAACGTTTTTGGCTTAGCCAGTATTTTCTCGGCCATGCGGGTATTTCTAATTTTCGACCAATCATTGCGATTGCGTAACCTTCTTACGACTCCATTTGAGGGGGCCTCGTGCAGCGCGATTTGATTGTTCAGACACAGTCTTTGAACTGCGATATCCCTCTGGAACGTCCATAGATTTCCTGTTTCCTCATGGGCGTACAAATCACTTATTTGATGTTCCAAATGAAGTTTTTTGATCACCTCGCAAGCATCGCCAACCTTGAGAATAAGGTGTTGGCCTAATTCAGCCAAATCGTTGTTTAAATCACAAAGGCTATCGTGAATGAAATTCCAATGACGGCGGGATGCAAAGGGCTGTTCCCAATATTCAGGCTCAACGATGTAAAGTGGTATGATGGGGGCGTTTGATTGCGATGCAGCCAACAACGGGACGTGGTCATTGATCCGTAGATCTCGTTTAAACCAAACTATGCGGGGTGCTTGCGTCATTATGTTAATGTTAGGTTTCTTTGATACTTTTGGTAGAGACATGGGGCGATCTGGAAACGTCTATTTATAGATTTCTCTACGATCACCAAAATCGCGCACCCGTTTGCGCCAAGCCTTGTAGCTACCGCTTTTAAGCGTGTCTCGCATCAAGGTTTTAACCTGTTTGTCGGTGACCCCATATTCCGCCCGTATGTTGGCAAAACTGACGTGATCTGACAGCGCCATTTGAATAATTTCACTGACGTGTTCTGGCAGTAGTTCGTTTGTTTTTGTCATGAAGAAGTAGGTAGCGGGATACCAATTAAAGACAAGTGGGCGTTATGGATCTGCAAAGCCAAGATCAGCTAAGATACTCAGGATCTTCTTTTTGAGTTTGAAGAAACCTTTGGTGGTGAGTGGCCATGTTAGGATGTCATAGTTTCGCTGGTGTTGATGTAGATGAATGCCAGCCTGCGCCAGCTTGGATTTGACAGCGTTTAATGGTGCAGCCACGGGACCACCTGCAGCCCAATGGTTCAAACCTAACTGTCGGACGTCAACGCTTTGGGGCCAAATAGGTAAATTGCTAAGAGAGTGTTCTTGGCTCATCAGTAACCACCGAGGAGTGGAAGATGAGACAGACAACTGGAACACGCAAAAAACCAGACGAGAAGACCGTCAAAGATATCAAGCGGGCCACCCGCAGACACTATTCATCTGAAGGGAAGATCGGCATCGTCTTGGATGGCCTGAGTTTCGAGGACGGACAACTGGGAACACCTCGACATGATTGCCGACCCGGATGATCCGCGCGATGCTTTGGCATGATAGAACGTGACCGCGACTGGAACGCATGAGTCAGCTGTCTTTTTACTGAATGGCCAAATTCATACGTTTGAGAATAAAACCGCTTGAACACGAATACGGGCATACGTGTTCAAGAATTTTTCCGATTTCAGTGATCCAGAAATTGCGCCCAGCCGTATTGCAGGTATGATCACAAGAACCTTAGAAAGACCGTTTGTAAGCCGTTCTTATGGGCGGGCATCAAAAACTGGAAAAACTGTGCCGCAACAAAAGCAGGAAACGTCTCAGCTGACGGTATGGCTTATTGCAGTTCGTGACCAGCGTGATCGTGCCGCTTTTGGTGCGTTGTTTGATTATTTGGCACCGCGCCTGAAGGGGTTTGTGATGCGCAACGGTACCGGTTCTGCTCATGCAGAAGAGATCGTTCAAGATGTCATGCTGACTGTTTGGCGCAAGGCATCGATGTTCGATCCCCATCGGGCACAGGCCTCGGCTTGGATCTATCAAATTGCGCGCAACAGGCATATCGATATTGCCCGTAAAGAAAATCGGCCAGTGCCAGACGAGTTAGCCCAAGATTTCAGTTCAGAGCCGGACGTCACCCAAATCTTAGCCTTGAACCAAGAAGCAAAGCAGCTAAAGACCGCCATCGAACGGCTTCAGCCAGATCAAAGAGAGATGATTGAGAAAGCCTACATTGGTGACCTCACACATCAAGAGATCAGCACGCAAACTGGCGTGCCGCTTGGTACCGTTAAATCACGCATACGGCTGGGTCTTCAGCGGTTGCGAAAAGAGTTAAAGGGGTTGCGTTAAATGTCTGCAATCGCACATCATATTCCAGATGCCATGATGGCGGCCTACGCCTCTGGCAATCTACCACATCCTTTTGCAATGGTTGTCGCCACACATGTGTCGCTCTGCGTGGATTGCAGAGCGGCGCTTGGGGCGCATCAAACTGTCGGGGGCGTCTTGCTTGAACAATCTGATCACGTTGCCACTTCGGCCGGCTTGAAATCAGATTTAATGGCACTGTTGGATGAACCTGTTCGCCCCGATCCCGTCTATGACCGTCAGGGTGTATATCCCGGCCCCGTCATGGAGGCGTTGAAAGGGAAGCCGCCGCGCTGGAAAAAACTTGGTATGGGGGTCAAACAATGCCTTTTGTCAGAAGTCGACGGCGGATCGACACGTCTGTTGTACATCCCTGCCGGTCAGGCTGTTCCCGATCACAGCCATAATGGGCTTGAACTGACCTTGGTTCTCCAAGGGAGCTTTAGCGATGAAACTGGGCGCTTTGGTATTGGTGATGTTGAGATTGCTGACGAAGATTTGGAACACACCCCAATTGCGGATGCGGGAGAAGCATGCATTTGCCTTGCGGCGACGGATGCGCCCCTGCGGTTTAACGCTTTTATGCCGCGGTTGTTACAGCGATTTTTCCGAATTTGAGGCCCGCCGTCCGCCTACCTTCCGCGATAGATGAGCCAGTCAGGTAACAGGTGAAGTGTTTTGAGCACCCATGAAAAGGGTGCGGAAAGTCGGTGCGAAAGCGGTTGTGCCTCATCGCTTTTACCACATGTTTTGCAGCTACTTCCGGTGACATCAGTTGTGGCATTGCGAAACTGTTTTTCTCAGTTAGACGCGTTTTGATGAACCCAGGATTGACGATCCGGACGGTCACACCGCTCTCCTTCAGGTCCTGGCGCATTGTCTCGGCAAGACTAATCAACGCCGCCTTGCTTGCGCCATAGCCGATTGCAGAAGGCAACCCGCGATACCCTGCCAATGACCCGATCAAGGTGATATCGCCCTGATTGTTGGCCGTGAATTTTGGTACGACATGGCCCAAGATCCGTAAGGCCCCACTGAAATTCACATCAAGTATAGTAAGCGCTGCTTGGCTGTCCCATTCTTGGGTGTGCATAGGCTCATATGCCCCCGCGTTGTAGATGACACCATCAATTGGGCCGACAGTTTGAGCCGCACGTTCAACCGAGGTGGCATCGGTGACGTCCATGGGCAGGACGGTTGCGTTACCAAGCTCCGATGCTAATTCTTGTAAACGGGTTTCAGAGCGCGCCGACACAATCACATGGGCCCCAGCTTGAACCAAGTTCTTTGCAATCTCGCGGCCCTAGCCTTCGCTGGCCCCGATTACCCAATAGGTTTTGCCTTGGAAGGGGATCATACTTTGCTGCTCGTGGCTTTGCCATCAGATACAAGGGGCTGTGGGGGTTTGGGTTTGCGCAAAAACGGCGCGCGTTTGAACCATAGTTTTAGGGCTTGCCAATGAATGAGCATCACCACCCGCGCTGCTCCAAGCGGTCGACGTAGGGCAACCTTTACCAACGCACCCGACGTTGCCGGGGTTCGCAAACCGTTCAGTGTTGCCAATACGCCCTGATCCCCGTCCTCATAAGAAATACGGATATTGAAGGCGCGTTCTGTCATCTCGAAATTGAACCGGTACTGCCCGTTGACCTGTTGAAAGGGCGAAACATGCAACACCTTTTGCGCCTCAATCACGTCTGTCCGTTTGATGGGGCGAAAATCAGAATGGGCGCAAAAGTAACAATGTCGGTGGCCAAAGGTGTTGTTCACCTCGGCGATAAAGGCGTGCGGCTTGCCGTCGATCATCGCAATCCAAAAGCTCACTGGGTTGAACTGAAACCACAAAAAGCTGGGCTGTGCCAAAAGCAAAAGCTGGGCGTTTTCGATTGGAAACCCGCGCTTGTTCAGTTCTTCTCGAAACCACGCGGCTCCACGTCCATGACCGCGTGGCCCGCCATGATGACGATCGTGGACCGAAAATAGGTTGAAGCGATTGCGCGACAAGAAGGGCGGCGCGCCGGCGGTCATGTCTGTCAAAACGTAGTCAACGCCATAGCGAAAGGCGTTCTTAAGACTGCCACGGCGCGCGTGATAAGTTTGGGCTGAGGCAAGTTCAATCATACCTTGATTACGGACAAGGTGGGCCACCGGATCACCACAAAGGTTCCTTTTTCCAAATTAAATGTGATCCGCCCGCCGTTCCCCCGCGTATCTACCTCAAACACACCTAAAAACGAGGACCGTATGCTGGATCAAACCCAAGGCCCGCGCCGCAAGATTGCCATCGTTGGAGGTGGCATTTCCGGGCTTTCCGCCGCCTACTACTTGTCCTCGCATCACGATGTAACATTGTACGAGGCCGCGCCGCGTCTAGGGGGGCATGCGCGTACCGCTATGGCGGGCAAAAACGGTGATCAG
Source organism: Sulfitobacter sp. (assembly GCF_036960155.1). Lineage (GTDB taxonomy): Bacteria > Pseudomonadota > Alphaproteobacteria > Rhodobacterales > Rhodobacteraceae > Sulfitobacter. The sequence continues at coordinate 5,682 of NZ_JBALWB010000023.1, forward strand.
CCAGTCGACACGGGATTCATCGTTTTCAACTATGCAACCTATCCCTATCTGACCCGATTGTTCCACGAATTAGACGTGCCTGTGATGAAAAGCGAAATGAGCTTTTGCGCCAGCATCGACGACGGTAAAATCGAATATGGGCTCAACAGTCTTGCCGCAATTTCCGCGCAAAAGCTCAACCTTATCAGACCCCAGTTCTACAAAATGGTCATTGATATCCTGCGCTTTGGCAAAGAAGCCGAAGCCGCCGCGACCGATGACGATAAAACAATTGGTGAATTGGTTGATGAACTGGGCCTTGGTCAGTGGTTTCGCGACAACTACCTGATGCCGATGTGCGCGGCGATCTGGTCGACACCCGTAGCTGATGTGGATGCCTTTCCCGCCAAATCCCTGATAAATTTTTTCCGCAACCATGGCCTGCTGGCTGGTAGCAACCAACACCAGTGGTGGACTGTTAAAGGCGGCAGCATCGAATATGTGCGTCGCCTTGAGACAGCTTTGATTGCACGCGGATGTACTATTCATACTGCGACACTGATCGAAAACGTGACGCGTCAGGATCAAGGGGGCCGTGTCACAGCACAGGGCCAGCCCGCTGAAACCTATGATGAGATCGTTTTTGCCTGTCATTCAGACCAGGCGCTGGCGATCTTGGGGAACGACGCCAATCCTGCGGAAACGGCTGCCTTGGGCGCGATCCGGTATCAACCGAACACAGCTGTTTTGCACTGTGATAAGGGGCAAATGCCCAATCGGCGTGGATGTTGGTCAAGCTGGGCGTATCGCAGCCAAGAAGGCGGGGTTGGGGTGACTTATTGGATGAACCGACTGCAAAACATCCCCGAAAGCGATCCGCTGTTTGTGACGTTGAACCCAACGATCCCCATTCCCGATGCCAAGATTTACGATCAGGTTGAGTTTTCTCACCCTATTTTTGACAAAGCCGCACTCCGGGCACAGCGCGACATCCGTGCTATGCAGGGGCAAAACAATACGTGGTTTGCTGGGGCCTATAATCGCCATGGCTTTCACGAAGATGGTATCGCCAGCGCCATGCGGGTTGTCCGTATGATAAATTCCCCCACTGCCCTGACCACCAAAGGACCCCAGCATGACATTGATAAACAAAGCCATGACATCCCAGTTTCTGGAAACCTGCGCACAACTGCGTGAGGGGCAACTGACGCTGCGCACCCCGGACGGTGCCCGGTATCAGTTTGGGGATAGCGGCCCAGAAGCCGAAATGCATATCCGCGATTGGGCGGCGGTCACCGCTATGGCGGCCCATGGTCAAGTTGGATTAGGCGAAGCCTATGTTCGGGGGCTTTGGGATACCCCGTCAGTTGAAGGCTTGATGTCGGTGGCGTTGCTGAACCGTGACCATTTGGGCAGATATGATCACGCAAGCACATTGAACCGCGCCAGATTTCGCGTGGTTAATCAGATACTGCGCTCCAATTCCAAACGGGGATCACGTAAAAATATTCGCGCTCACTACGATGTCGGGAACGAATTTTATCAACTCTGGCTCGACGAGGGCATGACCTATTCTTCAGGCATTTTTGGCGGTCACGGTGATGACCTTTCTCAGGCTCAGACACGGAAAAATGAACGGGTACTGTCACGTCTGAACGGTGGAGAAAGGATTTTAGAAATAGGGTGTGGCTGGGGCGGTTTTGCCGAACATGCCAGTATGGAAGGCCGTGATGTGACCGGTGTCACCATTTCGCGCAACCAACACAGCTATGCCGATTGCCGTCTAGATGGGCGGGCTGATATTCAGTTGCGCGACTATCGCGATGTGAAAAGCAAATTCGACAACATCGTATCCATTGAGATGATCGAGGCGGTGGGCGAGACGTATTGGCCCAGCTATTTCAACACGCTCAAACACAATCTGGCGGCGGGCGGCCGCGTGATGCTGCAGGCGATCACGGTACGTGACGAGTCTTTTGATACCTACCGCACATCGTCCGATTACATCCGGCAATATGTCTTTCCCGGCGGCATGCTATTGTCAAATAAAGTCATTGCGGACCAAGCGAAAGCAGCCGGGCTTCAGGTCAAAGACAATTTCGCCTTTGGTCAAGATTACGCTAAGACCTGCCGAATTTGGGCCCAACGGCTGGCGGCCCAAAAACGCAAGATCATTGAACAAGGTCATGACGAAGCGTTCTTTCGCAACTGGCAGTATTACCTAGAAATTTGCGCGGCCTCCTTTGCAATTGGCCACACAAATGTTGTTCAAGTTGAGCTGGCCCATGCGTAGCTTGGTCCTAAGCGCTTGTCTCTGTTTGGTACCACTCACAGGCGCCGCGACTCCGGTTGCCAAAGCCCTGCCCGGTGCAGAAATGCGTGGGCAGGCGTCCTTTAAATTTCTTGGTTTCCAAATCTATGAAGCGCGTTTGTTTACCAAAGGTGGCACGCCATTGGACTGGTCCCGGGATTTTGGTCTTGAGCTGACGTACAAACGTAAGCTCAGCCAAAATGATATGATTGAAGGCACGCTGCGGGAAATGAAACGCATGGGTAATGCGGCACCAACCCGCGCGCAGCTAAAAACCTGCTACCAAAGTGTCACGCCCGGAGATCGCTATTTGGCTGTGAGCCAGGGGCTGGACCAACTCACCTTTTGGCGCAATGAACGCGCTGTTTGCACCCTGTCTCAAAAGGATATCAAAGCCCACTTTATGGCGATATTTTTGGGCGAAGACAGCCGCTCTCGGCGTTTTACACGGACGCTCTTGGGACAATGATGCTGTATCCAAGGGTTGGCCTTTATGCTATTATGTTGGCCTGTGCAGGGATTCCCCTGTACATCCATCTCCCGCAATTTGCCGCGACCAATCTAGGCATTAGCCTTGCGACATTAGGGGGAATCCTCCTTGCGATCCGGGTGTTTGATTTGATCCAAGACCCGTTGATCGGATGGGCCATTGACCGATGGCCACAAGCACAAACCGGGTTCGCCCTAACTGCTGCCGGAGGTTTGGCAGTGGGCTTTCCGATCTTGTTTGGTTTGCAAGATGGCCCCCATGTTGTGGCAAAGTTGGTTCTTGTCTTGTTGCTGTTGTTCTCTGCCTACAGCCTTGGCATGATATTGCTTTACGGGCGCAGCGCAAACTTGGCTAAAACGGCAGAGCCGCGCGCCCTGATGGTCTTGGCCTCCTTCCGGGAGAGCGGCATGGTCGCGGGTGTCATCTTGGCCGCCATTGCGCCGAGTGTTCTGATTAGTTTGGGGGCCGCTGACCAAGGGTATGCCGCTTTTGGCTGGTTCTTGGGCCTGATTGCGATTGCCATTGCTATGGTGACCAAGTCGATTTGGGCGGGACCGGTTGTTGTCGGGCGGCCACTGAGCTTGTCACGGTTGTCGCAAGCTGGTGCTGTCAAACTGTTGATCTTGGCGGTGCTGAACAGCTTGCCAGTGGCTTTAACCTCCACCTTATTTCTCTTCTATGTCCAAGATTACTTAGCCCTACCAAATTTGGCCGGACCACTTTTGGTTCTTTTCTTCTTAGCTGCTGGGCTAAGTGTGCCCTTATGGAGCATTTTAAGCCGCAAGATCGGCACCAAGACCACCTTGCTGATTGCGATGCCCTTGGCCATTGCCAGCTTTGCCGGGGCGGGATTTCTTGAACCCGGAAACGCAGCTGGCTTTGCCTTGATTTGCGTAGCGTCTGGGGCTGCTCTGGGGGCTGATATGGTTCTCTTGCCCGTACTCTTTAGCATCGCATTGACCAAAGCCGGACTAAGCGCGGCAACCGCCTTTGGCATATGGTCCTTTGCTGGCAAGTTCGCTTTGGCATTGGCCGCAGCAATTGCCTTACCAATGATAGAATTCCGAGGCTTCGCGCCTGCGGCCGACAACTCTCCGGAAGCGCTTGGCGTACTTGTTTTCGCCTATGCGATCCTGCCTTGTTTCCTCAAAATTGCAGCCTTCGGCTATGCCTTAACGCTGCCCTCTGAAAGGTCTTCGCTATGAAGCTGATTGTCGCCTGTCTTTTGATCCTTCTTGTTGTCATGGTTGCAAAAACCTACCTGTTGAGTTTTCGATTCCAGTCCCCCACGAATTATGCTGAAACTGGCCCGCAATTTGACCTTAGAACCCACCTATCTGGGGAAATCTTGTCAGAAGGATTGATCTTTGGACCCACTGGCAAAATGACCAATAGTTTTGTGGCAAAAATGGTGGGGGAATGGGACGGAAACGTAGGTACATTGACCGAAGACTTCACCTATTCCAACGGCAAAACTCAGAGTCGAAAATGGTATCTCACCCTTGGCCCCGACAACACCTTTACGGCCGCAGCGGATGATTTGGTCGGAACCGCCCATGGAGTTGTGTCCGGATCGACCGTGCGCCTGTCATATGAAATCATTCTTCCCCAAGACGCAGGGGGCTATACCTTGCAAGCTACGGATTGGATGTATCTCACGGCCGATGGTGCGATCATGAACAAATCTGAGATGCGTAAATTTGGCTTAAAAGTCGCAGAGTTAGTTGCAACAATGCGCCCACTTGAAAAGTGAAGTGAGCCAGGAGATGAATGGCGGCCTTGTTGCGACAAGCTGGCCTGAGGTCGTGCTTCCCCTTTTCCCCGAACGGACTTAGCCTACGGCCACGGTACGGGGGACCCCACGAGCTGTGAAGCCGATTAGGATCGCGGCGCGGCGCGGATCAGTATCTGTCCGGCGTCAGGTTTTTTTGGAACCAATGGGGTCCTAACCTAAGAAGGTGTTAGGCTTATCCTGGAGGTAATATTTAGCACAAAAGGGGAATTGAGTAAAAGAAATCCTCCATCAACAAGGTGAAGGGGCTTTCGCCTAGCAAGAAGCCATGCACGGGGGGCCTCCTCTATTCAACCGGACATGCAATCGAGCAAGCGTAGGCAACCGGACCTTCGCGGCGGCCGCGAGATCGTTCATCACAATCGCCAAAGCCGACTTTTGAATAGGCCTCGTTTGTCAGGAGTGTGTCACACTTTGTTTCGACAGGATTTCTGACAGGCGTCTTTTGCGGAACTCTTGCAGTGCCTTCGGTGGGTCTTTTAACGCAATCGAAACCGGTGATGCGGACCTAAGCCAAGCAAGAAGAGGAGCGGCCGGCTGATGACGGTTTGAAAACCGGAGAGGGCTAAATGACATTTAATATACTTCTCACCAACTTCAAATTCTCAAGGTGCAATTCACAATTGAACAGGCACCCTCCTGCAGATGAGTGTAAGACAGAACATTATGATCTGACATCGTCACCATCCACCCCACCTATCCTGTGTTCTAAAAGTAGGTACATTAAAAAATCACTGTCTTTGTTCTTTTGCACAGAATACTAGCTGGAAATAATCCGACTGGACTGCCCGATCTGAACTTCCAACAACATCTACCAGTCCGAAGACGTTCAGATTCGACTGAGCCGCCAATCCGCAAAGAGGTTCGACTGTATTGAGAATGGCTGCGTATCGTGGCCCGCAAACAAGCCATCTTGGGTAACAAGCACTGTTCGCCAGCCACGGGCGGCGGCCCCGAGTATATCCGTGTGAAGAGTATCACCGCACATCGCAATGCGCTCCGGTGACGTCGTCGGCAGTGACGCTTCGATTAGGTCATAGACTTCGGGGAATGGCTTACCAAAGAACTGGACATAGCCCGGGACCAAGTCCGCAATCTGGTGGCCAAAATGACCCGGTTCAGCCGAAAAGCCACCATCACGGGGCGCGGCAAGATCCGCGTTTCCGATCAGTAATTTTCGCGGGCGGCGCTGCATGGCTGTTTGTAGCAAGTGTTGCCGCGAGTTGGTCCAGTCCGCAGTTGACAGAAATAGGAATTGATCGACGTTGTCATAATCATCAGGGTTGTCTTTCAGGAGCGTCACGGGGTCAGGCAGGTCGCTCAGCGGGTCAGTGTCAGCGGCAATAACACCCCAATGCCCTCCGCTCAGATTTTGAAGGGCCGCTTCCCGGCTCGTGACGATTTCGTCGTCCTCAACGCGGAGCCCGAGGCGCTTGAACTTGGCTATTGCACCGCTGCGGTCGTAGCTTGCGGCATTGGTGAGAATGCGAATGGCACAGCCACGTTCGCGTAATTGATCAAGACGTGTATCCGCGCCGGGGATCATCGTCTCGCCCACGTTCAACACGCCAAATGCATCAAAAACAAACACGTCGACTTCGGTCGCGATTTCCAGCAAAGAACCTATACTGATCGTTTTAGGTTGACGACCCAACGGCGGAAAGCGCGAGCGCAGCTCTTGATACCGGTCAAATATAGTCTGTGTTGTACGCATTTTATTCATATTCATCAGTCCTTTGCATTAACCACATCCCGCGATGTTTTTGCGCTACAGGACCTTCTTGCGAAGCGTCGTCGAAATTATTTCGCCACCGATCACAAGCGCCAGGATTGCAAGCAAGACCATCGACACCTCTGGCCATTGAAATGTATCGATTGCCCCTTGGAGGATGATCCCAATACCGCCTGCACCAACAAGGCCCAGGACCGTAGACTCTCGAAGATTGATATCCCAACGCAAGATGCAGATCGCAAAGAATGTCGGCATTACTTGTGGTACGATGCCGTATAGGACAATTTTGAAACGCGATGCGCCGCAGGCCTCAAGTGCTTCGATGGGCTCCGGGTCGATTTCTTCAATCGCTTCACCCAGCAGTTTGCCCAGAAATCCGATGGAGCGAAACATGATCGCAATTATACCTGCAATTATACCTGGTCCAAAAATTGCGACAAACAACAGCGCCCAAATGATCGTATTTACGGAACGCGACGACACCAGAATAATTCTCCCAATCCACAATGTGATCCGGTTTGGCGTTGTGTTTTGCGCCGCGATATAGGCGACGGGCAAAGACAGGAACACGGCAATGAAGGTCGCAATGGTCGCGATATTGATGGTTTGCCAGATTGCCTCAAGGATCGCTGGTAGGTTGGTTGGATCCGGTGGGATCATCCGATCGAACAGATCAAACAATTGTATTGGCGCGTCCCAGAACCATTCCCAGATGACGTCGATGCTGCGTAAGGCCCAGACCACGATCAAAGACACCACCAGAAAAGATCCGTACCGTTTCATGCGCTGCTGCGGCGTATAGCGGGCCCAGCTGTCGCGTATTTTTTGATCGGTCATATTAACTGCTTTCTGATGACGCCACTGGCGGCTTCCAAGATCAAGATTGCGCCAACAATTACCATGGTGATTGCGAGGGCAAAGTCGTAGTCATAGCGTCCAAACGCATTCGCCAACGTCGAACCGATCCCGCCTGCACCCACAATCCCAACAACGGCTGAGGCGCGTAAGTTGCTGTCCAGCTGGTACATCCCGAGCCCAATCATACGCGGCATGATTTGCGGAAAAATTGCATAGAACATTGTTGATAAGAAGGGCGCACCCGAAGCCCGCAGGGCCTCAACTTGTCCGAAATCAATTTCTTCAATGCGTTCGGCTAACAGCTTGGCGACAAAGCCGATGGAATAGATTATCAGCGTTAATGCACCCGCCAAGGGACCAAAACCGACCGCCTTAACAAAGATGATGGCAACGATCACCGGGTGGAAACTACGGGCGATGATGATAGTCCCGCGCCCCAAATAGTAGATGGGTTTGGGCGATATATTTGACGCGGCCATGAATGCCAATGGCACGGACAACAACATGCCGCCTGTACTTGCGAGGATGGCGATCTTTAGGCTTTCTAGGAAACCAGAGATCAACAACCCAGAGCGTTCAAAGTTTGGCGGGAAAGCGCCGTTGAAAATGCGGCCAGCACGTTCCAGCCCTTCTGCTGCGCGCTGCCAATCAATTGGCAAGGTCGCAATTGTAAGTACAAAATAGACCAGCGCTGCAATATAGATCCCATAGCGCAGCAATGGCGTTTTTATCATGTGTGGCTTTCGCCAATGATCGGGTTGGGCTGTCATGCGGCTGTCCCCAAATCCTTGCGATCCTCGGATGGGGTCCCGGAATAGATCTCATCCATCTGGGCATTGTCGAGTGCGGCGGGCACATCGTCAAAAATGATCCTGCCATAGCGCATCCCGACAATACGGTCGCTGTATTCCTTGGCTTCGTTCACGTTGTGGATGTTGATGATCACCGGTAGGTTCAGCTCGCTCGCCAAATCCCGCAGCAGCGCCATAATCTGTTCCGATGTTTTCGGGTCCAAGGACGCCGTCGGCTCATCGGCAAGCAAGATCTCGGGGCGTTGCATCAACGCCCGCACAACGCCGACGCGCTGTCGTTCGCCTCCCGACAACTCATCGGCGCGTTTACTAGCATATTGTGCAATGCCAACGCGTTCCATCAATTCAAAGGCGCGCTGAATGTCTTCTTTCGGAAAGCGCCGCGTCAAGGCGGCCCATGTCGAAATGTAGCCAAGGCGACCGGACTGAACGTTTTCCATGACGGTCAAACGGTCTACAAGGTTGTAGCCCTGAAAAACCATGCCGACCCGCCGTCTCGCAAACCGTAATTCGCGTGATGACAGTGTGGTAATATCAGTGCCGTTCAGCGTGATGGATCCGGAAGTCGGCTCTACCAGCCTGTTCACACAGCGCAACAAAGTACTTTTGCCCGCTCCGGAAGAACCGATTATTGACATAACCTGTTCGCCCTGAACAGTCAGGTCCAAGTCCTTTAGGACCGGTGAACCTTTGCCATAACTTTTGACTAACTTTTTGATTTCTAACATTTTGTCCCCGCGCCCATTTTCTGCATAAAACGAAACGCCGCCCCAACCATTCAGTCAGGGCGGCATTCCGGGAGGATGCTCTAGTTATCGGCAAGCCCTTGTGGCGTGTATTGCACACCGTTTGAGGCCTGAATTTCACGGATAACAGCCCACTGATCCTGATAAGTGATAGGGATGAATTTGCTGACCCCATCAAATTCATCGCCAAGCGTTGTGCCGGCGAAGTCAAAGCCGAAGAAAGCTTCGTGAATTTTAGCAACGAGGGCTGGATCAAGGTCATGCGCGACTGTGAATGACGTCGTTGGAAACGGATCGCTTTCCCAGATTTTGCGCACATCTGCAGTGTCATACAAGCCACGTTCTGCCATGCGGTCCACAACTTCGGATGCAACTGGTGCGGCATCGTAATCTCCGGCGACAACGCCAAGCATGGATTGGTCATGTGACCCTGAATAGGTGACTTCGTAATCAACATCCGGAGTCACACCTAGGCCCGGGAACAATGCACGTGGCGCTTGGTTTCCTGAGTTTGATGTGGGCGACGTATGCGCAACCCGTTTACCGGCAAGATCGGCTACTGTTTGAATGTCAGAGTCGGCTTGCGTAAATACCTGAAGACGGTAGCCAAAACCTCCATCATCGGCCCCCATAATCGCGAAAGGAACGGCGCCGGCCAAGTTCACGGCAAAAGGTGTTGGACCCGTGGAAAATCCGGCGATGTGCAGACGACCGGAGCGCATGGCCTCGACCTCAGCAGAATTGGATTGAACGGCGAAAAATTGCACATCCTTGCCAGTAACATTCTCCAAATGCTGGATGAACGGCTCCCAAATATCTGCATAGACTGCAGGGTCTTCAACGGGTGTATACGCAAAAACCAGCGTATTTGGGTCATTCAGTTTGGCGGGGTCGGTTGGGGTATCTGCTACCAGATCACCATTCGCATCACAATATAACGTATCCAAAGCACCACGTTGGCTGCATTCTTCGGCGGTGACCGCCGTAGCAGAACCCAATGCCAAAATACTTGCCGCCATTGCAACGTAAGTCATATTCGTTTTCATATCTCTCTCCCTTTTCGTATTGACGCCAGCAGACCGGATCCTCCATCCTAGGCATCAACATTAAGACTTGAGCTTAGAGGCGGCCTCGTGCGGAAGGCGAGGATCGCTGTGTTAACGCAGTGTTACAAATCGTTAATGAAGTATTACAAACACCCATTTCATATCCCTCAATCCAATATTGCTCTAATGAGAAACTACGACACGCGTCCAAAGGTATGCCGCGTGGAGAGAAGCCGTCGGAGTGGAAAATGGATATTGTAGAAAAACGACCTGTTATTGCGATTGTGGATGACGACCGCGAAGTCAGTGAAACATTGTCAGCGCTTCTTGAGGAAAGTGGCTTTGAGCCGATTGTTTGCGCAAGTATTGCGGAATTTACAGATCTTGGCGATCCTCCCCCTGTTGATCTAGCGCTTATCGACCTGCGACTGCGTGGAGAGTCCGGCCTCACTCTGGCGGTGCGCCTTGGCGAGCGGTATTCTTTGCCCGTCGTGATGTTGACTGGTGTCGGCGATGAGATCGACAAAATTATCGGCCTGGAAACGGGTGCAGATGACTACCTTATGAAACCCTTCAACCCACGTGAATTGATTGCGCGCATTCGCGCTGTACTTCGACGCTACGGGCATGGTGTAAACAGCACCCTTTCAACATCAGAGCAGACAGTCACATTTGGCGACAAGTGCATGGATTTTCAGACCAAACAGTTGCTTGACGTATCTGGGCATGAAATTCCGCTGACAAACGGCGAATACTTGTTGCTGGAATATTTCGTGCGCAATCCATCACGTGTCATTTCCCGGCCCGAACTTCTGAGTGAGTTAGGCTCCAATATGGAACGCTATGTAGATCGTACTATTGATGTGCTGATCTTGCGACTTAGGCGCAAAATCGAGGTGGTGCCATCCAGCCCGGTGCATCTGCAAACTCGGCGATCGCAAGGATATTTTTTCAAACTAACCGCGATCTGATCACATGAGAAAAAGCCCCCGCTACCAGACCATTGGGTTTCGCCTTTCAACAGCAATTGCCGTCCTGTTTTTGGTAAGCCTAATGATTTCCGCGATCAGCTTGTGGCACTTGCGCAGTGCCGAAAGCTGGCTGGACAAAATCCACCGCGAAACCCTTGCTGAGGTTTCCAACGCACTCGAGCTTTCCGCAGGGGCCGCCAATCTTGCGACGACCGCACCGTTTCTGTTGACGGTCCAGCTGCCGTTTCAATTGCAGGTCGAAGCAGATGGGATCGTTGGCGTCATCGCGGATATGGAAACCATAGCAAAAGGGGATGCTGATCTTGCGCTGCCCCTTGCACGTATGCGCGTCGCCATTTCGGATCTGATCCGGGTGTCAACGCCGCAAAGTGCACTTCTCGCTGATATCGATCAAATAGATTCTGATCTCGCGCGGTTAGAAAGACAGTTCACACAGTATGAGAATTCCATCGACTATGTCTTGGCAGAGCGACTGGCATGGGCCAAGCTGAAGCAACTGACCAGTGAAGCGCAAGACGTCGCCCGCGCCCAAGAACTCATCGAAATCAGTGAATTTGGCCGCCTATTTGCCAAAACCCGCAACACCCTTGCGCCGTCACAACCGCCCAACGTTTTGGAAGGGCTGGCAGAAATAGACGTAATTTTGACAAGTCGTTCCGCGCACTTGTTCATGCTAAAACACCAATCTTTGACAGCAGCTTTGGATGCACAAAGTGCGCTTTTTCGAATCCGGCAACTGTCCGATCAAATCACATCTTACGCCGCGCAAAAGGTGGTGGACGCGGAAGATCGTTTGCGCTTGGCCCGCACGCAAACATCGCAGAATTTGATCGTTGCCCAAACTGTGGTTACCGTGCTGACGCTGTTTAGCTCACTTGTTGCGGCAGCGGCGGCCATGTTTGTGTATCGTTACGTGGTCCGGAACCTGCGACAAATCGCAGACGGAATGCGCCGGCTCGCTGCGGGGGATCATCATAACGATCTCCCCCGTAACAACCGTTCGCAAGACGAGATTGGTCAACTGTTTGACGCATTTAGTATCTTTCGGAAAAATGCTCAAAAGTTGGAGCGCCGAACAGTCGAAATGAAGCGTCAGAACGACCTATTCTCAAGTGTTTTCCGCAATATAAAAGACGGCGTGGCGATCTTATCACGCACAGGTCAAATAGAGGCCGAGAACGACAAAGTCCGCGAATTATTGCGGCTTCCTGCAAGTTCGATCACAGCGGATGGCAACATGCAGGACCGGTTCGCGCAATCGGCATTTTCACGACAAACCAGTGGCGCAGATCGTGCAGGGTTTGAAGAATACGAAGACGCCACGGGCAATGTCTTAGAGGTGCGCCAGTCGCAACTTCCAGACGGGCGGTCGGTTTTACTGTTGTCAGAAACCACAGAGCGTAAGCGGATAGATGAGCGGCTAGAAGAAATTCGGCGGGTTGAAACCTTGGGCAAAGTGACCGGAGAGGTGGCGCATGATTTCGGCAATATATTATCGACGATTGCCGGAAGTTTGCACCTTTTGGAAACCACTACGAAAGCCAATGACACCGCGCATTTCAACCGGATCCGGACCGCTGTTGACTTGGGCGTTTCCCTCACCGAACGCCTTGTCGCCTTTGCTCGAAAACAACACCTAGACCCTGAAGTCATTGAAGTTGGCGCGCTGATTGAAGGCCTGAGTGATCTGTTAAGTATTGCCCTGCCAGAAGACGTTACCCTTGATCTGGATCTGCGCGAAGTCCCCATTTTCGTGCGCCTTGACCCCGGTCAATTGGAAAGCGCTATCTTGAACCTCTGCGTCAACGCCGGTCAGGCGATCGAGGGGGGAGGCAAAATCTCAATCGTTTTGGATCAAGAAGTCGATCAACAGCTTCGAATATCGGTTGTGGACAACGGCTCAGGTATGTCCGCCGAGACCAAAAGCCGCGCTTTTGAGCCCTTCTATTCAAACCGCCCTGACGGGGATGGAACTGGTCTCGGGCTCTCAATGGTTTATGGTTTTGTAAGCCAGTCTGGCGGCTCACTTACCGTCGTTTCGGCCTTGGGCGAAGGTACCGAAGTTAGCATGCGTTTCCCGATCCATCAATTGGGTGTCGATTTCCCCAACTTGCCAGTGTTCGAAGGTGTTGCATTGGTCGTAGATGATACGCTGTCTACGGCAAATTCAGTCGCGGCAGACCTCGCGGCGTGGGGTTTTAAGGTTCTAACTGCAAACAGCTTCGCCAAAGGTCAAGGCATCATCGAACAATTGACCGACCTAACCCTTATTGTAACTGACCTGAATTTGGACCACGGACAATCAGGCATAAGATTGATAGAACTGTCGCTGGGCCTGAACGAAAAAACTATTGCTATTCTGATCTCGTCCCGTCTTCCAGCAGCAAGCGTTTTTGAAGAACCAAATCTGTCCAGGATTGCAATGCTACCTAAACCAATAGATCGCTTGGAACTGTCCAAAACGGTGACCAGATTACATGATGCACTACTCCCGAAATACGGACGCTGACGTAAGCTCGGATCGCCGTCTGCTGATCTCAAAACGAAGGAGATCGGAGGCATGTCGAAACGGAAACAACATCATCTGAAATTCAACGCCAGCCAATGCCCATAAATGCAGTGACCGATTTGTGGCTGGGCAACCCGACGGTCCAGATATCGAAAGGTATAGGTCAAGGACCAAAGCAAAATACGAACTTCACGGCGTTGTTGCACGGATTGGCACTGTCAGAGGAAACTGGCTTGAGCTGGGCGGGGTGGCCTGTTTAGCGTCTCCGGATGACAAATCACTCCCCTTTGCACTACTTCAAGACGTCTGCCAAAATCATACGCTTGGCGGTTGTGATGTATGTGCGTTATCCACTTTCGCTTCGAAATGTGGAAGATCTGCTGCGCGAACGCGGTATTGATTTTAGCCTGCCCCCCGAAACTCCCCCTCACTTTGATGTAGAGTTTGCTCAACTGCACTTGCCCCAACCTCGGACCACCTTGGTCTAGATATTTCCGACTTTGCTCAGGTTGGTGGGCTGGTATCACCATCTGGTTTTACCAGCATGATCGGGGACTTATTTCCGATCGCGCTGTGAGGTCGTTCTTCATTGTAGTATCTACACCAAGTCTCCAACTTTTCCGCCGCATCTGCAAGGCTCAAGAACCAATGCGCGTTCAGGCACTCTTGTCGGAACTTTCCGTTGAAGGCCTCAATAAATGCATTGTCGGTCGGTTTTCCAGGTCTGCTGAAGTCCAAGATGACACCCCGATCAAGGGTTTCAACCACATCCGTGCCACGATAACTGAATCTCACATCCAGAGTTGGCACAAACCGCGAGAAGGTATCAACGACAGTCAGAACGCGTAGCTTGCGCCCCGTGGCCAGTTGATCATGCACAAAATCCATGACCCAAACATCGTTGTTTCCGACAGCCACAGCTCTGTCATCTCGCAGCTTTGCTTTCACACGACGTTTCGGTGTCTTGTTGCGCAACTGAAGACCCATCTCTTTGTCGATGCGGTAGGTTTTCTTAACGTTCACAGGCCAGCCCTCGCGTTGCAGAACAAAATGAACGCGCTGATACCCATATCGCACGCGTGTCTCGCAAATTTCCTTAATGCGCTTTTTCAACGCGGCCGGTTCGGTGCGACGTGATTTGTAATGGTAGGTGGATGGATCAAACTGCAAAGCAACACACGCTTTGCGGATCGATACGCGCCAATCAGAACACATCCCGTCAACAAGCTCGCGCTTCCGATCCGGCCTCAGAGCTTTCGTTTGATAACTTCCTGCAGCATTTCCCGATCTAACGTTAGATCAGGGACAATTCGTTTCAACCGATTGTTCTCGTCTTCAAGATCACGCAATCTTCGCATCTCCGACGGCATCAGGCCTTCGTACTTTTTTCCAGTTGAAATGCGTCGCAGGACTAATACCAGCCTTGCGGCAAATCTCCGCAACCGTCGTACCTTCGTTGCCTTGCTTAACAATAAACACCTTTTGCGCGTCCGTGAATTTGGATGCTTTCATCGCTTCCACTCCTTCTTCCAGCCGAAAGGGTAAAGCAGAAAACTCTATCTCAAAATGGTCCAGTTTTCAGGGGGCAGAGCAAACCCTTCGAAGGATCAGGCAAATGTGACAGATCCGTTTTACTGAGGCACTGATTATTGGGATGATTAAGGAGCGGGAAACGCTGACCTCAGACAGGGTAAGAATGTTGTTGTCAGTCAATAAAATGCTGCGCGATCCACGAGTTGCCGCTTCGACGGGCCGCGCCGCAGCATCCTGAGGTGGGCGTGAACGGCAGCAATGGGCCGATCTAGACTGATATCTAGATGTGACTTATTCGAATGCGCGAAACCTGTTTCACCCGCAAATAGAGCGACTTCTCAAACATCTAATACTCAGACTAGGGCTTGGCGGCCCTAGCCAGGGGCGCTATCACGGACACCTGTCGATGAAAGAAAGCTTGCTATGACCGCTATTGCAGATCGTATCGCCCGCACAATCGCCACTGATATTAATGCACGACCAGAACAGGTCGCTGCAACGGTCGCTTTGCTGGATGGAGGGGACACCGTGCCGTTCGTCGCCCGTTACCGCAAGGAGGTCACGGGCGGGCTAGATGATACGCAGTTGCGCCATCTTGCTGAACGGCTGGGCTACTTGCGCGTTCTCGAAAAGCGTCGCGCAAGTATTCTTGGAGAGATCACCAGTCAAGATAAGCTTACCGAAGCTTTGGCGCGCGCAATCGCAAAGGCTGACACGAAATCGGTGCTTGAAGATCTATATCTACCGTTCAAACCCAAACGGCGTACGAAGGCGATGATTGCCCGTGAAAATGGCCTAGAACCCTTGCTGCGCGACATCCAAGCGAACCGAGCTACAGATCCTGTTGTGTCGGCAGAACGCTATGTGACGGACACCGTTCTAAGCAGCAAAGATGCCTTGATCGGCGCACGTGATATTCTGGCCGAAGAACTTGGGGAAGACGCCGCTCTGCTGGGTCGCTTACGTGAGGTGATGCACAAAGATGCGCTGATTACCGCGCGGGTAAATAAAGGCAAAGAAGATGTTGGTGCCAAATTCTCTGACTACTTTGCCCATAGCGAAAAGTGGGCAACCATTCCATCGCACCGCGCACTTGCGATTTTACGCGCATCGAAAGAGGAAATCGTTTCCGTAGATATCGGTCCTGATCCAGAAACAGGTGTTGATCGGATCAACACAATAATCGCGGCTGCGATTGGCATTCGGGGAACAACACCGGGTGATATCTGGCTGCAAGAGGCGGCAGCTTGGACGTGGCGTATCAAGCTGAGTTCAACGATGTTCATGGACTTGCTGGCAGATCTGCGCCGCCGGTCCCATTCCACCGCTATTGATGTTTTTGCTCGTAATTTGCGAGACCTGCTGTTGGCGGCGCCTGCGGGCGCGCGGACGACGCTTGGCCTTGACCCCGGAATACGGACAGGCTGCAAGATTGCGGTTGTGGACGAGACTGGTAAGCTGCTGGATATGGCAACGATCTACCCCTTCCAGCCGCGTAAAGATTTGCGCGGATCGGAAGAGACGCTGCAACACTTGATCCGCAAACATAACGTTGCACTGGTTGCTATTGGAAACGGAACTGCCAGCCGTGAATCCGAGCGGCTAATTGCAGATGTGTTAAAGCAATTGCCGCAAGGCGCGAACCGCCCGACGCCGGTGATCGTGTCTGAGGCTGGCGCGTCGGTCTATTCCGCGTCAGAGTTGGCGTCGCAAGAATTCCCAGACGTAGATGTTTCTATTCGGGGAGCAGTGTCTATCGCACGCCGCTTGCAAGACCCGCTGGCGGAGCTGGTTAAGATTGAGCCGCAGGCGATTGGGGTCGGCCAGTATCAACACGATGTTGACCAACGCCGTCTTGCCCAATCCCTCGCGGCGGTGGTCGAGGATGCTGTGAACGCAGTTGGGGTGAACCTGAACATGGCGTCAGCGCCATTACTGTCGCACATCGCTGGGCTTGGACCGTCATTGGCGCAAGCCATTGTAAAGCACCGCGATGAAAATGGGTTGTTTCCCAACCGCAAAGCCCTGATGAAAGTACCTGGACTGGGTAAGAAAGCGTTCGAGCAATGTGCGGGATTTTTGCGCGTCACAGACGGCACGGAGCCGCTTGATGCATCCTCGGTTCACCCCGAAGCCTACGGCGTAGCCCGTAAAATCGTAAAGGCATGTGGCCGAGATGTGCGTGCGATCATGGGCGATAGCACCGCGCTTGCAGGGTTGAGTCCCGAGCAGTTTGTCGATCCAAGTTTTGGTTTACCGACGGTCCACGACATCCTCGCAGAGTTGGAAAAACCGGCCCGCGACCCGCGCCCTGCGTTTAAGACAGCCACATTCGCTGATGGCGTCGACAGCATCACCGATCTCAAATCCGGTATGTCGCTTGAGGGGACAGTGACAAATGTCGCGGCCTTTGGGGCCTTCGTTGATGTCGGCGTGCATCAAGATGGATTGGTTCATGTTAGCCAGCTTGCGGATCGCTTCATCAAAGACCCCCATGAGGTCGTTAAAGCCGGTGATGTCGTTCGTGTTCGGGTGACCGAGGTGGATGTGGCCCGCAAGCGTATCGGGCTTTCGATGCGCAAGGATAGCGGGGGTGAGACCGAAAAACCTGTAAGTAAACCAGAAACTAAAAAACCAGATAGGAAATCAGCTACATCGGCTTCGCCTAAGCCAAAGGCCGATAATCAAGGCCCTTTCGGTTCTGCACTTGCCGATGCCTTGAGGCGTCCAACCTCTTGACGGACCCACGATGACAGCTACGGACGGTGTTGTCCGCGAGAACAAATATTGGGCGGTCAAAATACAGCGATCTGCACGAATGGGCGCAATACAATAGCTGCGTCGTAGTACGTGATGGGTAGGCCAAGATCCGCAACGGGCCTATTCTGTTGAACAACTCTTGTTGATCTAGGTCCTGACCGCTGATTCAATATCTGTATTGATATTGGAGATTGATCGCGATGATGGGACCACGTCAGGAAGTACAATCTGGGCAAAGACTGATGTAAACGCTGTGACGCGCTGAAGCCTGCCAGTACGTTTGACAATAGCGTCGACATGTACGCGATCTGCTATATGTTTCCCTTCAAGCTCAGGGATAACTGCAGCAATTCCACAACTTAGATCATACTACTGGCGCGAAAGTCTTCCAACAAAGCAGAAACCGGAGGAGCAGAAACCGTGGGTTGTTGTGAACTATCCTTCAGAGTCGTTCGGCGCTGGGTCTGCGATATCAGTCACAAGACCGATGTTCGAAAACCCAGCAGCGTTCAGCAGACCCATGATTTCAACAACGCGGCTCCAGTCAAGTTGGCCATCAGCGCGCAATAGTATCCTGTTGCTTTCGCGCTCGGCGGCGATTGCTTGCAATTTCTGGACCAAAACATCCTGCGTGGTTTCCGTTTCTTGGATCATCACTTGATCATCGACCGCAATCGTCACACTTAGCGGCTCTTCCTGATCGCTGGGCAGTGCCGTTGCGGAGGTTTTTGGCAGCTCGATTAAGATACCAGCAATGGACAAAGGTGTCGCGACCATAAAAATGATCAACAGCACCATCATGACATCAACAAATGGTGTTACGTTGATTGCCGACATTGTCTGTGCGCGATTGCAATTGCGTCTGTCCCCGTTCCTACGCAAATTCAGTAAGCCTGTACCCATGTCAGCTCGCCGACTGTCTGCTAAGAATAGTTGCAAATTCATCAGCAAAGGCTTCGTAGTCGCTGAGAATTTCCTCACTATCAGTTGACAGTTTATTGATAGAATATCACGGCCGGAATAGCAGCAAGAAGGCCAATACCGGTCGACAGCAAGGCTTCTGCAATGCCGGGGGCGATAACGGCAAGGTTGGTGGTTTGCGCTTCAGAAATCTCGATAAAGGCATTCATAATGCCCCATACCGTACCGAAAAGACCAACAAACGGAGTTGTCGAACCAACAGTCGCCAAAATAGGCAAACCCTATTGAAGCTTCGATGATTGCTTGGCGATGGTCACATCCATCAACGTATTTATGCGGGCAGTGGCTTCTGCGATCAATCCACCATCTTGCCGATGCGACTTGCGCCATTCGAGCATGCCGGAAGCGAATATCTGCTCTGCTGACCCTTCCGGGTCCGCCCCGATCTTTTCGAAAAGGGCGTCCAAAGGCTCGCCTGACCAGAAGGCGCGTTCAAAGGCATTGGCCTCAGCCCGAGCTTTGCGATATTGAATTGATTTATCAATAAACACTGCCCAGCACCAGAAAGACGCTGCGATCAACAACACCATGACGACTTGGACAAGAATTGTTGCGCGTGCAAACAACCCCCACATTGTAAAATCTTGTGCTGCTTCCATCTGCCTATTGGCCTTTTTTCGGGTTCAGGTTAGCTTGCAAGTATGTTCGCTCAGTATCTGGGTGAATTTACTTACAAGCTTAAAACACAGAGTCTTCAAAGACGGGGTTCACGGGCGGTTTTAAAAATTGATTGATCAGTAGCCATTAGTTCTGGGGAACGTTCGGTGACATCTGCCATCGCCGACCATTTCAGATTGCCCACATATCGCCATGCCATCTGGCCGTTTTCATCGAGCGCAAACAGATGCAGCCAGCCATTATCAAACAATGCCCGCAGGCCCTCATGCCGTCTAAGAACATCCACTATGGCGTCTTGAGGTGCCTCAATGCAGACGGACAGGCGCAACGGTTCATGCGCATAGGTGTCACCTTCGTGGACCGATTGCCACGGTAGCCCTGCACGGAGAACACCGCCATTGCCTTCAACCACGCCAATGCCACCAGTCACATTGTGCAATAGCTTGTTGCCAGCACCGAAGGTTTCTGGGGCTACAGTCGATCCGTAGTACTGAAGATTGATCCAGCTCGCTACAATCACGGGGGCAGTCATGATTAGCTCAAGTACGCCAAAATCATTGTCGTTGGCCCAATCGTAGTCATGTAGAAAGGCACGCCCTTCCATGTTTTTTCCTGCCGTGCGGCGGCGCGGCGCAGCGATGAATACTTTACATCCCGCTAATGCCCACTCGGGTCGCGTCTCAGCCCAGTCGCGGCTTCGGGTTTTTATGTCCAGTTCACCCTTGGCGCGGGGCAAGCGAAGTGATCGCTCGGCGCGCGTGGCTTTGCCTGCCTTCATGAACCAAAACCGTGCTTTTTCAAGGACGGCACTATGGGTCGAGGACTGACCGTCTTGGGTGTAGAATGTCACTTCATCTGTGGTTGTGTCATGCAAGGCTGCGACAAACAGGGTGTCATCTGGGATCATGATACCACGCTCAGCCAACCCTTTTCGCACCTCTGCGTTGTTCAGCAATCCTGCGAGCAGGCGGGCGTTCACCTCGCCGGAATAACCGCCACAGGCACCACAATGCAGACCGCTCGCGAAAGGATTGTTGACAACATTTGCCCCATGCCCTGCCAACACGACCAGCCGCGCAAAATTGTTTGTAAAGGACATCGCGCGAAGGATCGTTTCTGCAGCATCAATTTGCGCGTCTAAGTTTAGATCTGGGTCCAAGCGAGGTGCAGGGCCCACCTGTCCTTCATTCAACCTAATGTTCAGCGCGTCGCGCACCAGTTTTCCTGCATAGATAGGGCCTGTCGCTTCCACAAAAGCAAAGGACGAGACGGCGGCCAGTTTGAAGCGGCCCCAAGCGCGGTTTGCGCGTGCCTTGAAGCGGGCGGTCTGGTCAGCATTTACGTCGTCGCCCTGTGAAGTTGAGGTGATACCGGGGTTCAGCAGAACGGGAAGACGCAATTCATCGACATCTGATGCAAATCCTTTGTGTGACGCCGTCAGCCCAAAGAAGCCCGCAAACCCAAGCGTCTGGATGCCCGGATATACTGCTTCCAACGCGCGCCTGAAGACTTCGGATCGGACGTCGATACAGAAGGCAGCCTGTAATGCGGGACGTGTGTCGTATGAAAATGGTGCAGGCTCGGCAAAGCTCTTAGCCAGATCGCGTTGTGCTGAACGCTCCCATGCTTCTTGAAGAATGGCATCTATCGTAATATCCGCGTCCGGGATTATGGGTGCCACATGTGCTGCTCTCAACATGTTCAACTTGTCTGCAATCTGATCTTTGTACTGCTCAAACAGGGCTTGTTCCCACAACAGCCGGATGGTCAGGAGGTCTGTGATCGTGTCATCGCTGCCACCGGTCAGTTCCGCCTGCCAGAGATGATAGCGCGCGACTTGCGCCCAGCCCCCCAGTGAAAAGAGAAGTTGGTGCAGATATGTTTCAAGAGCGCCATCAGACAATTTTAGCCGATTTGTGGCCCGAACGGCCGCCTCGTCTGCTGTATTTGGTGTGTCGCCGACGAATTGAACAAACCCTTTCAGGCCCATGATTTCGGGTGTCAAATCGTGGATCACATTCTGGCGCCATGCATCATATGCACCACGCCTGCGAGGCGCCTCCCAAAGTGCCTGACCTTGATCAAAATACCCAGCTGCCCATCCGCCAAACCGATCCGCAATGATACCCGGCTAGTCGATGCCCGATACATCTGCTGCAAGGTCGGCAATGGTCGGTTGCAGTCTTGGGGTTTTGACATCACTGCATGCCAGCAGTTTCAACGTGGCCAGATCAGGCAAGTCTGCGGTATCTCGTGCTTCAAGGGCTCCTGCTATGTCTGCATCGATTATCGTGCCATTGGTGATGCGGGATTTGTACCAGTTGCGTGGCATTGTTACGGGCACACCACCGACACGGCCCAACCGAGCACCGGTTTGTGCCAGAGTCTCAGCCACCTGACCCAAAAACGGATTCACAGCGACTGATGAGGCAAGAGGCCAGGCCGGTGGAAAGGCGCGAGCAGCAATATCGCTGGCTTTGACGAGAGTTGAGAGTAAATGATCTGACGGCGCGTTCATGTGTGTGTCCCTTGGCATTGAACAGGAGTAGTGCACAGGCCATCTGCTTACCCATTGCGTTCAAAATGAAAACGCGCATGTCGTCACGTTCATCCCTTCAGAAAAACTATTTTTCATCCAGCTTGTTTGATTTTTAGGGATGAAACCCAGCCTCGGCACGTTTCTATTTCAGGTAAACGTTTTGCAACCAACTTATAGACAAGCGAACCCTTAGCTTGAAAAGGAACTCCGAATGTACGTTCAACTCATCACTCGCTGTACGCCAGGGCGCCCGTAACACGTCGGCATAGCGCAGATATCGAAGCTCAACGATGCATGATGCAATCCGTTTCCTGGCAAGTGTAGCTCCGTCAGCGTAATCGTCCAAGACTGCGGTTATGGAAGCAAAATGCGGAGATCCAGGGCGCTCTGATAACGGTGAACAGCGCTTAGTTCGAACGCTGAGCAAGTTAAAAGGAAAAAGACTGCCGTAGACCGCGATGCACAGGCCCCCCGATCAATATCCCATAAAGGCAGGCTGATGCGGTACGTCTATCCGGTTGGCAGCCGCGATTGAGGTCGGACAGCAGCAACGCATAAGTCAGAACATTGCCGTTAAGGAATATCGTGCTGAGCTTTCGCCCGATGATATCGCTTGTTTGCAATATACGGGAGGCACGACAGGTGTGTCCAAAGGCGCGATGCTGACCCACGCAAACCTGCTGGTGAACATGGAACAGACGATGGAAATGGTCGAAGGTGTCGAAAAGGGCAAAGAGACTGCGCTCACTGCGCTGCCGATGTACCATATTTTCGCGTTTACGGTAAATTTGCTCGGCTTTTATCACCTTGGGGCCCACAATTTTTTTATCCCAAACCCGCGCCCACTGACAAATCTCAAACGCGCTATGGAAAACTACCCGATCACTTGGATGAGCGGTGTGAACACGTTGTTCAACGGCTTATGCAATGAGATGTGGTTTCAGGATTCACCACCAAAGCATCTAAAGTTTGCGTCCGCTGGCGGGATGGCGCTGCAAAATTCAGTGGCTGCAGTTTGGGAAGAAGTCACCGGAAAGCCCGTGCTCGAAGGGTACGGCCTAACAGAGTCCTCGCCTGTCATTACGTTCAATCCGCTTGGCAAAACGCGGCCAAATTCGATTGGCATCCTGTTACCTTCAACTGACTTGCGCTGTTTGGATGAGGACGGCAACGATGTACCACAAGGCACGTCAGGCGAACTGGCAGCACGTGGGCCACAGATAATGAAAGGCTATTGGCAAAAGTCAGATGAGACGGCCAAAACCATGCAAGGCGATTGGCTGCTGACAGGCGACATCGGTATCATGGACAAGGACGGCTATTTCTCAATTGTGGATCGTAAAAAGGACCTCGTTCTTGTGTCCGGTTTCAACGTCTATCCCAACGAGATCGAGAATTGCCTTGCCGCACATTCCGGCATCTTGGAGGCGGCCGTGATCGGCGTACCAAACGGCGCATCAGGGGAGGCGGTCAAAGCGTTTGTTGTTTTGCATGACATCACGCTAACGGCCGATGCAATCCGCATTTATTGCAAGGAACACCTAACGGCTTACAAAGTTCCTAAAAAAGTTGAATTCCGCGATGATCTGCCAAAGTCAAATGTTGGTAAAATTCTGCGTAAAGATTTGCGCAGCGAAGAAATGGCTCGACGCGCTGCGTCTTAAGCCCATTAGTTACAGGTAAATATTCAAAATGGTAGGACCTCTTGAACAGGCAATCCTTGCGCTGATGATTTTTGTCATCATGCTTGGTATGGGCGCATCTTTGACACCCCGCGATTTCACACTGGCGTTAAAACGCCCCTACGGTTTGATGATTGGTGTTGTATCCCAATATGGTTTCATGCCGTTCATCGGGTTTCTATTGGCGCTGACATTGCCTGTGTCTGACTCGATCAAGATTGGCATCCTGATTATGTCGTGCATGCCGGGCGGAACAACCTCGAACATATTCACCTACTTTTCAAAGAGCAACTTGGCGCTTTCAGTTCTGATGACTGTGACATCGACGATTTTTGGTGTGGTGCTGATTCCGATTGTGTTGGTGATTTATGCCGGAGCATTGGATGTAGATATCCCGCGTGAAAATATTATTGTGACGCTTGTGCTGTTGCTGGTGCCTGTCGGCATCGGCATGTTCATGCGCAAATTAAACGCCAATGTGGGGGCTGTTATCGAATTCATGGGCTCCATGCTGGCTATATTTTTCATCGTGTTTTTGATTGTGTCGTGGATACCGCGCAATTTCACGTTTTTGATGGAGACTGGCTGGGCGACCTATGTAGCGTCTATTTCCATTGGCTTGATCGGCATTACGACAGGTTACCTATTTGCAAAGGCACTCAAGCGTGCATCCACGCAGTGCGCGCACGGTCGGTTTAGAAACAGGAATCCAGAACGGACCACTGGCCATCGCAATTATCGCCTTCACTTTCTCAGGAACCGAGCAGCAGGCGATCAATGCGGTGCCCGTGCTCTACTCCCTATTCATTGTGATGGTCTCGGCGCTGGTCACGCTTTACTTTCGCCGAGCAAATACTGCTGGCGAGCAGAAAATGCCAGATGGCTTGTTATAGAGGCAGAGGTGGTAATGAGGGCGGCACAAGGCCAGCCACTTCCCGAAGCAGCAGCGCCCGAAAATTCAACATAAGATAGACTATACGTGCGCATGGTTCATGCACATGATTGACGCGCATGCCATTAAAGCATAATCTCTCTTCAGGAGGCAGACTCATGAATTCGCATACACGAAAGCCTACAAATCTGTCGTTGGACGCTAATTTGCTTACACAAGCTAAAGCATTGAAGGTAAACCTGTCTCGCGCTGCAGAGGATGGTTTGCGAGTTGCGGTTTCTGTAGCCAAGGCACAGCAATGGAAAGCAGAGAATGCCGCGGCAATCCGAAGTTCCAACGCATACGTAGAGAAGCATGGATTGCCGCTTGATAGTTATCGTCAGTTCTGATGCCTAAGTATGACGTGTTTCCCAATCCGTCTGGTGAAGGTTATCTTTTGGACGTCCAAACGGATCTTCTGAGTGATCTTAACACCAGGGTCGTCGTTCCATTGCTGCCACAATCAAGCGCGCCAAAGCCTGCAACAAGGCTCAACCCAATTTTTGGTTTCGAAGATCAACCAGTCGTTATGGTAACGCAGTTTATGGCGGCGGTTCCAACCGGCATTCTCAAGACCTCAGTTGGAAAACTTGATGAAGAGTTTGAGAAGATCACATCCGCTATCGATATGCTTATTCAAGGCTTTTAACTTATCAAAATCAATTCGTTCGCCAAATATATTACATAATGTTCATTATGCAAATTTGACCTTATAGCGGGGCACATTCTATACTAGGTTGCGACAATTCCCCTATCTTGCTGGAAAGCAAGGAGAATGAAGATGGCCCACACAGAGCTAGATTTGCGTGAGAGATGCGCGATTGAAGATATGTTAAATGCAAAGGTATCTGTGCGCGAGATCGCAGTGGAGATCGGCAGGCATGTTTCCACCGTCTACCGAGACATTAAGCGCAATGGATACACCGATGAGGAGCTGCCGGAACTAAACGGATACTACGGAATCGTTGCCCAGAAAGCAGCGAACCAAAGGCGTGCACGACGTCGCAAGCTGGCGCGTCTCGTCGGTCTTCGTAAGGCTGTGATCAAGCAGTTGAAGGAAGGCTGGTCGCCCGAGCAGATCGCTGGTCGGTTTGAGTTTGAAGGCCAAACAGTCCGCGTCAGTCACGAGACGATCTACGCCTATGTCTACGGTCCCGATGGCCGTTCCAAGGAACTGGCGCGGCACCTTCCCAGTCGCCGCAAAAACCGCAGGCCACGATATGCAAGAAGGCCCAGAGGTCAGGTATTTCCACCAGATAGATCCATTCATCAACGGCCTGACTAAGTCAAAACCCGTGAGACATTCGGCGGATGGGCCTCTCGGTGATGCAAGCATCACCTGAACCTCGAAGAACGCCGCAAGCTGGCCAAATGGCTTGAAGCGAAGATACCAGTCAAAGAGAGCGCCGACAATCTGGCAAGAGCACCTTCGACAATCTACCGCGAGAACAGTCGGAACTACTATCGCGACCAGGAAATCCCAGAATTAGACAGCTATCATGCTGTGGTCGCCCAAGATGCTTATGAAGAGCGCCGCGCGGAGCATCGCAAGCTGATCAGACACCCCGAAATTATGGCTGTAGTGCGGAGCGGTTTTGCTGCCGGATGGTCCCCCGAACAGATCGCAGGACGTATGCGACTGGAGCGTCATCCGATGCGCGTCAGCCATGAGACGATTTATCGATATGCCTATTCCAAAGATGACCGCGCTGAGAAGTTCTATCAGCATATCCCTCGACACCGCCGAAATCGCAGGCCACGTGGAATGCGTAAGCATCATGGACGTCAGTTTCTTGACGAATTGGCTATCAAGCACCGTCCTGACGTTATTGCTGATCGCAGCCAGTTCGGCCAAACGGTTCGCCTTTCCAGACGCAGGCTTGTTGTCTTTACTAAGCTCGCGATTGCAGGCGCAAGTGTGGTGGACATCCTGCACACAAATCACGTGCTCAGGTACGACCTGAAGGCGGCTACTTGTCCATTTGTTGATCGACGCCATTTCACATCCGCAGGTACAGCAAGTGCGATCGATAGGATAATGATGATTAATCTCTGCCGGCATTTTGCGAGGGCACCTCCCTTTGACTTTTGTCTCAAGCTCGACCTCCAAGTCATCTAACGGAAAAGCAATATCTTCGTCAAAATCCTCCGTAAAATCCTTTTCCGAGCTTTTCCCGAAATGTTCTTGGCGGAGCACTTCCAGTTGCTCCTTCGTCCGACGTAGATGGCCAGTCAGGCTGGAAATTTTGCGTTTACTCGTGGTAACGCGTTCTTCACTTTCATTGAACAAGTTGAGGATCCCGGCAACACGCGAACCGATTAATGCTCCAGTCTCTGGCGGAACACCTCCTCGTCTTCATTGACGATGCCACCAGCATGTTGATGGAGCTGCGATTTGTTCAATCGGAAAGCACGTTCAGCTACTTCACCGCGCTGGAGAGCTATCTGCTTAAACATGGTCGCCCAGTTGCGTTTTACAGTCATAAACACACGGTATTCCGCGTCTCAAAGCCCAACCAACACATGACCAGTATGACCCAATCTGGGCGCGCATTGGCCGAGCTAAACATCGAAATCTTATGCGCAAACAGCTCTCAAACGAAGGGTCGCGTCGAACGTGCGAACCGGACGTTGCAGGACAGGCTTGTGAAAGAGCTGCGCCTAGCGGGCATCTCAAACATGGATGAAGGCAACGCATTCTTGCTGGGGTTCACGGAACGTTTCAACGCTAAGTTTGCAAAGGCCTCTGCCAAGCCAAACAATCTACACCGTCCACTGAACATCGAACCGGATCGACTGAGCGAGGTCTTCTGTTTGCGCGACAAGCGTAATGTCACCAAAGATATTATGCTGAAGTACGACCGCAAACGCATCAAGCTGGAGATCAATGAACTGACACGCGGCCTCGTTGGCAAATACGTTGACGTCTATGAGTGTGGATGTGGGCGCATTCAGGTCCGCTCCAACGGCCTTGTCCTGCCCCATACGATTTTAAACCCTGAGCGCTGTTCTGGAACATATCAAAACCGAACAAGACAAGGCGCCGCCAAAGGTGAAGGTCAAACCAGTCAGCGCCAAGAATGGCTACAAGAAGACCGGTCGGCGCCCACCTGGGGGTCCGTCCAAGATGGAGCCATACTACGCCCGCAAACACGCAGAACGAGAGGCCCGTGCAGCCAGCCAGAGCTCCGATATTTGAGGTCTACGCTCTGTCAGGCTGCGCTACTGTCAGCGCCATTGGTGACACTTCTGCTTTGCGCAATCGGTGACATTTCTGAATGGCGTTTACAGACTCATTGGTAAAATTCCTGCAGGCCCTTTATGGGACCACCCTCTCTACTGACTCAGTAGCTGCCGTCGGTTTTGTTGATAGCTAGGTCGGCTCTGCGGACAAAGTGAGCATTCGCTGCACATCGCGCGAATGGCGGCTTTCGCTCAAATCGCAAGATTCTGAATCCGCCTCTTGATACCGCTCATTCTTAGATTGCGAGCCCTCTAAGGGCCATGAATTGTGGCGGATAGCCTCAAGCTGCGCTGCGGTTTATTGAAAGTGCCCCTCCAGCCCAAAAATCAGCTCGGTTAGGAGAACAATGCACCAGTTATGTGCGTTTCTACGGAATTCTTGCACAATCCTGCGAAGCACTTTCAAAATGGATGTGTTTACTCAGTTCATCGCGTTATACTTCTCTCCGACCGGGAGGCGATGAATGAACCTGCTTAATTTTCTAGTGGACGTGAAGGATCACATTGCCCAAAGCGGCATTCACGATGGGTTCCAACTCAGTGGTGTCCGCAACATGGGACTAATGCAAACTCGCCATGCGAAATCTAACACTTGTGCTGTGATTGACCCCCTCATTGGCCTAGTCTTGCAAGGCCAAAAGACTGTACAGTATGGTTCGAGGCGGATCGAATATGCAGCTGGTGACGTGTTGATCGTAGGCCAAACGCTACCAACAATATCCTCGGTCGTGAACGCCACACCCGAAGTTCCCTTTATTGCGGCCTATGTCAGTATTGATATGCAGATTGTCCGTAATCTTTATAGCGACATCGACGGAGGGCGCGGCCAAGACAATACGGCACCAGCATTTTTGGCTGGCACGGCTGAGGACGAGTTGATCGATGCCATGGCGCGTCTTTTCCGGTTGCGCCGCGATCCCGTTGAGGAACAGGCCCTTGGGGCTGCAGCCCTGCGCGAGGTCTATTTTCGCGTTTTGCGCAGCAAGCATGGTCAAGCATTGCAGCAAATGATCCACCTTGACAGTAAAGCTAACCAAATCGCCAAGGCAATTGCGCACATTCGCAAGGAATACCGTGGCACGATCAAGGCCTCGGACCTTGCGTCGATCGCAGGGATGAGCGCATCGATCTTCTACGAGAACTTCAAGCAGATCACAGCCAATAGCCCGCTTCAGTATCAAAAAGATCTCCGTTTGCATGACGCCCAGCAGATGCTGCAGCAGGCACAAGCACCAATCTCGCAAATCGCGTTGGCTGTTGGGTATGAGAGCGCCGCACAATTCAGCCGAGAGTTTTCGCGTAAATTTGGTGCAGCTCCCAAAACTTTTGTTGGTGCGCAAGCAAGCTGAATGTCTTGTTCATTCCGATTGGGTTTCGGAGGATAATGCAAGGATTGCGGAGAATTTGCCCTCCCTCAACCTGATCACCAGCGCTAAGTTCATTCTTATAAGTCAACGGATCGAACGATCCAACGCAACTGTGCGTCGAAAGGAAGAACATGGCAATTTTAGATCAGGTCCCTCTTCAATCAGGATTTCACGCGAAAAGCACCGCTGCCGAGGTTTTAAAAGACATCAATCTGGCTGGAAAAATCGCCATCGTAACTGGCGGCTACAGCGGGCTTGGCCTTGAGACTGTGCGTGCATTGGCAAGCAAAGGTGCGAAAGTGATCGTTCCGGTCCGCTCAGAAACGAAGGCGAAAGAAGCCCTCGCGGGCATCGCAGGAGACATCACAATAGCGCCAATGGATTTAGCGGACTTGGCTTCGGTCAACACGTTTGCGGCGTCCATGCAAATCACGCTTCCGCAGATCGACCTCCTGATCAACAATGCTGGCGTTATGGCAAGCCCGGAATCCAAAGTCGGACCCGGTTGGGAATCCCAGTTTGGCATCTGCCATATGGGTCATTTTGCACTGACACAGGGTCTTTTCTCACTTCTGGAAAAGGCATCAGCACCACGCGTTGTTGCACTGTCTTCCACTGCTCATAAAATGTCGGACATCCAATGGGACGACATCAACTTCGATCAAACACCTTATGAGAAATGGCGAGCCTACGGCCAAGCTAAGACTGCGAACGCGCTTTTCGCCAATGCTCTGTCACGACGCTTGAAAGATGCAGGTGGGTTGGCGTTTTCGGTACATCCAGGTGGTATTTTCACACCACTTCAACGTCATCTACCAAAGGAAGAAATGATCGCAATGGGATGGCTGGGCGAAGATGGAGAGCCCTCCGAACTGGCCAAGGCAGGCTTCAAAAGTCCTGAACAAGGTGCCTCAACAACGCTTTGGGCTGCGACATCGTCCAAATTGCTTGGGAAGCCCGGCGTTTATTGCGAGGATGCAGATATCGCTGCCATGACTGATCCCGACAGCCCAATGGGTCGATATATGGGTGTAGACCCACATGCGTGCGACGACGATGCAGCAGAGCGGCTTTGGGATTTGAGTGTGGGTTGGCTGAAGGCCGCCTAAGATCCAATATTTGGCACCCAAGGCTTTTGAAGCTGCGAAGCGTTGTCTTCGCCAACAACGAAAGAAGGCATCGGCATGGCAAACAAGACCTTGATGGATAGTGGCTTTTCGAACTGGACGGCAGATCGTTTGCCAGATTTGACAGGTAAGCTGTACGTTATCACTGGCGGCAATTCGGGCATTGGGTTTGAAGCCGCCAAACACTTGGGCAAGGCTGGCGCAGATGTCGTGCTGGCCTGCAGGTCCACCGCCAAAGCCGAAGTCGCGGCAAAGGAGTTGCGTTCGCATGTCAAAGGACAGGTCGATATCGCCCAACTCAATCTAAGCGACCTCTCTTCGGTTCGTGCGGCTGCTGATGAACTACGCTCGAAACACAAGAAGATTGACGCCCTCATCAACAATGCCGGCGTGATGCAAACGCCAAAACAACAGACCGTCGATGGTTTTGAGATGCAGCTTGGCACAAACCACTTGGGGCATTTCCTGCTGTCAGGTTTGCTTATGGATTTAGTTGAGGCCGCCGCTGGCCGGGTCGTAACGTTGTCCAGCATAGCGCATCTTTCAGGTAAAATCCGCTTCCACGATCTGATGGGAGAAAAAGCATATTCACCGATGAGCGCGTATACACAGAGCAAGGGCGCAAATCTGATTTTCGCACTGGAGTTGGATCGTAGACTGCAAGCCTCGGGGAAACAGGCCGTCAGCATCGCATGCCACCCCGGGTACACAAATACGAATTTGCAAAGCACTGGTCCAACAGGGTTTTTCAACTTACTCTACAAATTAACCAACCCAATTTTTGCGCAATCAGGGCCCGATGGCGCATTGCCGTCGGTTCTAGCAGCGGCTGGAACCGAAGCGAAACGCGGTGGTTATTATGGTCCACAAAAGATGGGGGAAACCCGTGGCGCTGTTGGAGACGCGAAAGTGGCTGCTTATGTTTTGAACGAAGAAACTGCCAAAAGACTCTGGGACGAAAGTGAAAAACTTGTTGGCCATCAATGGGCTCAATAACTAGCGACGAAGCCAACATTGATCAGAGTTTATTGTATCTCCGCAATCCGGCGCTCTCTGCCGTTCGTCCTGATCCTGATGAAAGATATCGACGGCCCTGTCGCCTCGCCGATGAACGACTGCGGACCCAACACTGAAGCCTGCGGTTTTCGAAAAATCCCTATTTCAAGGATACCAATAGCATGGATAAGAGCCTTTTTCAGTTTATCTGGAAATATTCAAAGCACGACCAGCTTGTGTTATTGGGCGTCACGTTGCTGACATTCCCACTCCTTTATGTGTCTTTGGAACTGCCCAAGCGTATCATTAACGACGCGATCGGTGGGTCCGGTAACGATGTGTCGCTATTGGGCCTGTCGCTGAGCCAGATACAATTCTTACTGGTCCTGTGCTTCGGGTTCTTGCTGGCGGTGCTAGCGAACGGACTGTTGAAAATGCAGCTCAATACGATGAAAGGTGTGCTAGCTGAACGTCTCCTTCGACGGTTCCGCTTTCAGCTTCTGACACGCATCCTTCGGTTCCCGCGCCCGTTCTTCCGCACCACCAGCCAAGGCGAGTTGGTGTCAATGGTGACTTCGGAAGCTGAGCCCATGGGTGGACTTATGGGCGATATGCTGTCGCAGCCTGTGTTTCAGGCAGGGCAGATGATGACCATTCTGATATTTTTGTTTGCGCAGAGCTTTTGGTTTGGCTTGGCATCCGTCGCGCTGATCCCTCTGCAAGCGTGGATCATCCCAAAGCTGCAACGCCAGATCAACTTGCTGAACAAGGCCCGTATTCAAGAGGTGCGCAAGCTCGCCGCTGACATCGGGGAAACGGCCGTCGGGGTGAGCGACATTCGTATAAATGGCGGACTTCGCAACAGGATGTCCCTATTTTCTGACCGGTTGGGAAGCCTCTTTGGCATTAGGCTGGCTATTTACCAAAAGAAGTTTTTCATGAAGTTCCTGAACAACTTCATCAACCAATTGACCCCGTTCTTTTTCTACTCGGTCGGCGGATATCTGGCGATCACCGGGCAGATTACTGTAGGGGCGCTTGTCGCAGCATTGGCGGCATACAAAGATCTGTCATCGCCTTGGAAGGAGCTCCTCGCCTATTACAACCAAACACAAGATATGGCATTGCGCTGGGAAGTCGTCACAGAAAAATTTGCGCCCAAAACGTTAGTCGATGACGCGCTTTTTGAGGGGACACCCGACGCATTCCCGAGCCTGAGGGGCGACATCGAGTTACATGATGTGACGGTCCTTGATGACGAGGGGCAACCGGTCTTGGAAGACATTAATCTTGTTATCCCGCAAGGCGCACGTGTGGCTATCAAAATGGATGATGAAACCGCCGCGTTGGCTTTTGCAGATGTTCTGACGCGCGAGGTAATCCCCCACCGAGGAAAGGTGCAAATCGCCGGACATGATCTAAATGAGCTGCATCAAGCAGTGGTTGCCAACAGCATTGGTTATGCCCACTCAAAACCTCATATTTTTCAGGGGACACTTGGCGAAAACCTTTTGATGCCATTCAAAGACGCGCCATCTCCTGAACATGGTGCTTCTTTCGATGTCGTTCGCGGGCAAGAGGAGGCTGCGCGGTCGGGCAATAGCACCGATCCGTTTGATGCCGACTGGGTCGATCCCAAACTTGCTGGGCTTGAGACTTCGGACGATATCCGAGAATGGTGGTTCCAACTTGTAGAGGCGATGGGCATTGATGATTTTATGGTGCGCCGCGCGCTGCGATCTCGTCTTGAACCGACCGCGCAGCCGGAGCTTGTAACCGCGATTGTGCAAATGCGGCCAGAAATTGCTGACCGGTTGAAGAAGGCCGGGCTAGACGACATCGTCCATGTTTTTGATCCAGAAAAATTCAACCCGGTTTCCCCATTGGGGAGCAACCTTCTGTATGCCTTGCCCACACGTTTTCTAACACAAGAAACGCTGTCACAAGAAGTCAGCTTTGTCGAAATGCTGGCAGAAAATGGAATCGTGGAGGAGCTGGCGCAGATGTCAGCAGGGGTCATTGAAGGGTTGGTAGCGACGTTTGGCAACGATGGTACCGATCATCCGCTGTTCCGACGTCTGAATATGCCAGACGAACTGTATTATCGCTTGAGTAGCATCGTGACAAAGAGGCGTGAGGTTGGCGATGCAGAGTTACCCGTTGAAGATTTTGCCTTAATGCTGACGGTACCATTTGCCTTTTCAGCAGAGCAGATCGGCCCCGCATTTAGCGCGTCTTTCAAAGATAGGGTTCTGGAAATCCGAAAAAACAATGCGAGCCAAATGGTCGCAGAGCTTGGTGAAATGTTCGAGCCCATCGACCCGCTAAAATACATTCCCGTAATGTCGGTTCTGGGCAACGCGATCTTCGGTCGTGTCTCAAACATGGCTGGTGCCCGAGAAAAACTGGTCGAAGATATCGTTGTCGATGTGTTGAGCGAAATGGGTGTTAGGCGCTTGGCTGCGCAATCAATCTTTGACCTCGTGACCACGCAAGGTGGTGAGAACCTACCAGCGGTGTTTCGGGAGCGAATCGCGTTTAGCCGTGCCGGAATCAAGAAGCCTGATGTGTTGATCTTGGGAAATGCCTTGGCCAGCCACGATGAAAAAGAGCGCTCAGAAATGCGGGAGCGGATCAGTGACTTGATGCCTGATACGACAAAGATATTCATTGAAAGAGAATTCACTAATCCTGAAGGCTATGACTTGTTTGTCGAAATCAAAGATGGCCGCATCGATGGGGATGAACGTGCTTATGAGCCTCGTGACGAAGATGCACGCCAAGACTTGAACCGCAAGTTACGGATCGTGGCCCAGACCGAATTGTTTGGTGGTCTTGATCAAAAGCAACAGCGATTGCTGGCCTTTAGCGGCCAATGGTTTGAAGCGAAAGCTGGACAAGTAATCTTTAAAGCTGAGCAAGATGCCGATGCGGCGTATTTGTGCGTAAAAGGTCTGGCCGGGTTGTACTGGCCTGAAACCGAGAGCCGAAGCGTTCTTGTTACAGAAGTCACTCCTGGCCGTCTGATCGGCGATCTGGCGGTGATTCAAAGTAGAAAACGCCCACTTAACTTGGTCGCAATTGAAGACAGCATGTTTCTACGGATTGGCGCAAGCGAACTACTGGCTGTTATTGAGAATGATGCGGCTGTTGCAACCAGCCTGCTTCGTTCCGTTGCCAACCACCTGATGGGTGCCGCAGATAGCATACGCGCAACGCGGGCATTTGCAGTCGAACATGGGTTGGACTTGTCAGAACTGGACACAAGAGAAACGGAATAACTCTTATAGCAACAATCCAATGCAGATATAGGATTGAAACGCCAAGCAGTTTCAAGGATCGTATCCGACGGACAACGAAACTCGAAACCAGACATTCGCTGCGTAATTGCCCAACGACTGCTTAGGATTTGGAGCGAAGTCTGAGTTCAGCCCCCCTACCCTGCCGCAAACGGCCCAAACTTGCCGTTCGTGCGAAATACGTCTAATGACTGCTCCCAGCCCAAAGCGGACACTACACACTGTTTTCCTCAAGAGGTTAGGCGTGCAGGCGCATTGACGTAACAATGCGCCTGCAGCGGTTCAAAGAATGAAGTCCGTTTCCATGACCGAGGTTATGCCAATCAGCACGATGGTCATATCCGCCTCTAAGTTGCCATTCACATTGCAAAGAACGAAACCGTCCGTTCCATTTGTGGCAAAACGTAACTGTCCCGCCGCGCTGAATGCCGCGCTGCCGATGAAGGTGAACGCCTCATTTGTCTGTGTTTGAGAGATGGCGTCGACGCCCGAGACATCCACGCGGTCCGCGCCGCCTACTCCGAAGTCGAAAATCGTATCGCGCGATGTGCCTGTGCTTTGGTTCAAGAAGTCGAAGTCAAACACGTCGGCTCCTTCGCCGCCTCTAAGCGTGTCCGCCCCGACCCCGCCGTACAACGTATCATTGCCCTGCATTCCCAGCAGATAGTCATCGCCTAGGGCGCCGTAGATCAGGTCCTCACCACCAAAGCCAAGAATCTGGTCATCGTCAAAGCCCCCCACGAGCGTATCGTTTCCGATATTCGATCCATAGAGAATCTCGAACCCCAGAAACGTATCGGAACCCGCTCCCACACCATTGGCCACACCCCAAATCAAGTTGGCCTGTACCGCTCCTGCGGAGTGATAGAAGCTCAGGACATCACCCGTCCCCGCGCCGCCGTTCATGGTGTCGTTGCCGTCCGATCCTTCGATCAGGTCATTGCCTTCGCCGCCATTCAGGATATCTCCCGCGCCGAGACCGTAAATCTCATCGTTTCCAGCACCGCCGTCGATGACGTCTGCAGCCGCAGATCCGACAAGCAGGTCGTTGCCGGCCCCCCCAAGGATGCCTTCGATTGACACAAATGTGTCCATGCCCTGAAGGCTGGATACTTCCTGCGCGCCCGCGTAGTTGATGTTGACCACGAGGTCCTCGATTGCTGTGGAATAATCCACCCTGTCTGACCCCTCGCCACCGTCGATCAGGTCTTTCCTGCGCCGCCGCTCAACACGTCATCGCCATGGCCGCCTGTAAGCGTGTCCGCCCCATCCCCGCCAAGCAGCGTGTCGTTGCCCTGCATTCCCAGCAGATCGTCATCGCCGGTCTCGCCTCGAATAGAGTCGTTGCCGCCAAAGCCGATGATCCGGTTTGCGTTAAAATTACCGACCAGAAAGTCGTCTCCGATGTTCGAGCCGTAGAAATTCTCGAACCCCCAGAATCTATCGTTACCCGCGCCGCTGGCGGTCCCCAGAATTGGATTGACGTACACCCCTTCGGCGGAGTGGTAGTAACTCAGGGTATCATTTCCTGCGCCGCCGTTCATGGTGTCATTCCCGCCGGAGCCTTCGATCAGGTCGTCGCCTGCCCCGCCATTCAGGATATCGCCCGCGCCGATGCCGTAGATCTCGTCATTTCCGGCGCCGCCATCAATGAAGTCAGCGGCCGCAGATCCGACAAGCAGGTCGTTGCCTGCCCCACCAAGGATGCCTTCAATCGAGACAAATGTGTCTTTGCCCTGACCAGTAGATACTCTCTGCGCGCCTGCGTAGCTAATGTTGACCATGAGGTTCTCCCATGCTGTGGAATAATCCACCCTGTCTGACCCGCTGCCACCGTCGATCAAGTCATTGCCTGCGCCGCCGTTCAACAGGTCATCCCCGTCACCGCCAAAGAGGGCATCATTGCCACCCATTCCCGACAGCGTGTCATCGCCGGCTAGCCCGTCGATCCAGTTACTGGTGCCTCCGCCTACAATAACGTCGGGGTCTGCGGTGCCAAAGGTCTGCGCCTCAAACAACCGCATGACCATGTCAGAGGTGCCGCCCCAAGTGAAGGCTTCCCAGAAGGCAGCGATGCGGCCATCCTGAAGTTCCAGCAGTTGGGGTGAGAACCCCTCCGGTCCGCCTGCGTCAGAGCTCAGAGTGGTCTCGATATCGATCGGTTCACCATTGGCGTCATAGCGGCGGGCCACCACATCGTATTCGCCCCAAGTATCCCCGGTCTGCCAAGCAATAAGAAAGCCGCCATCAGATAACGCGATAATATCGGGACGGGACTGGTCGCCGCCGGTGTGGATTGTCTCGACGACAAAGGGATCTGTGAGGAAGCTGCCGTCTGCGGCCACGCGCCGGGCGTTGACATCATTGTAATCACCTACAATTCCGTCCTGCCAAACCACGATCACCGATCCATCAGCTAGAACAGCTGTTTCGGGGTAAGTTTGCTGCGAGGTCTCATCGGTATTGACCAGAATGGGTCCAGTTACGGGCACGCCTGTCGGGCTCAGAACGCGCGCATAAATACCCATGCTATCGCTGTCCACACCAGACCAGCTCACCATCACATTGCCATTGTTCAGCACAGCTACAGACTGGGCACCGCTATAGAATTTTGCCGTGCCAATCTCGAACGGTATTCCCGTCGGTGCACCTGCGGCATTGAGAACTACGCCTTTCAGGATCGATGGCGCCGGATAGGGCTGATCTTCTGTATAAGAAAGCAATACCGTGCCGTTGCCAAGATTGGTCAGCTCAGAGCTTTCCACGCCTTCCCCGACAGCAGAGGCTACGGAAATCTCGCCCGTCTGTGCCGTGCCGTTGGCATCATAGCGAGTGGCCACAATAATCGGCTGGCTAAGGTAGCTTGTGCCGCTGGTATAGGTCTGCCAGGCGACTAGGAAACCGCCATCGTCCAGAGCAGTAGCTGATGGTTCAGCCTGTATGGAGAGGTCGCTGGCATTGACGCGAAACTGGCTGCCCACTGCGGTGCCGTTGGCCTCATAAAGACGGGCATAGACATCGTCCATAACATAACCGCTGCCCGACGAGTGACCAGCCCAACTATACTCTGTCCAGAGCGCTAGAATCCGCCCTCCCGTTAGTTGGATCACCTGATATGCTGCTGAGTATTGATCAACATCTGATCTGACGTCGAAATCGTCTCCTACTGGGATCAATTGCATGACGGTCTCCGTATTGTTGAAGTAAATAGTCTTGGCTAGTTTTTTGCATTTCGGGTTGTGGCAATATGAACTTCACAGAATGCACAATCAGTAATGTCACCTCAACTTTAGCGCCCTCAGAAAGCTGAACACTGACATTGATCAATACGCGAATATGAGGCTTTGCGAATTGTGAGTGAGTCCCAAGCCTCTCCCAGATTGGCGTTAAAGCCGCGGCTTTAAGCGGCTAATTTGCGCATCGTCTTTCTTCGCAATAGCTCCAACGGTGTCTTGTTAACAAAAGTGAATATCGCCTGCGCCAGTTGTAATCGCCCTGCCATTCTTCAAGCGTTTTACAGGTATCACTCAAACATTCGTCCCGTAGCTTGCCGTTGAAGCCATTCAAATGTGGCTTTTCGGGAGCGATTTAGTTTCAATCAATACCAGTTTCATGAAACCATTTGAGGATAGCAATGTTGGTGACCTCAGCGCCACCATCAGAAACTAAGTTCTTTGGAATGCGAAGTTAACTGTAAGCGGTTTACCTTTTGATGCAGCAGCAATACCTTCTATGCTCAAGAATTGCATAGCTGACATCCGTGCAGAGCGCAGCGAAGGTCCGGTTTCCGCCATTCATGTCAAAACGGCATGTCTGCTTTGGGCTGGGAGCTGCCGTTAGACGCCATTCTCATCACTGGCCGCTTTGCGCAGATAGTCACCTTTGCAAAATTACGGGAACGGTACCTTAGATGCGACGGACATACCGCCGCATCCGATGGACCAAAGGCCAATCCTGCACTTACTTTCAATCTGGATCCCTCAAATGGCGGGCCGTCTGGTTTGCGAAGGCCAGATTTACTCTTTCGTCCATGCCGCCTTGGGAATCCGCTATGCAGAGCCGTTAGAGGTCAAAATCACTGGCACTCATTGACGTTACACCAAGGAGCAGGATGTTCAGATCAGTGGCGCCATTGCCGTCCACATCCCCCAGAATATAGCCATCGATGCCGTTGGTCACAAACCGTAAATCCCCTGCATTTGCAAAGGCGGATGATCCGACAAAATTGAAGATTTGGTTTCCGCTCACACCAGTATTGGCGTCAATTGCGCTCAGATCGACAACGTCAGCGCCACCGACGCCAAAGTCCTTGATCGTATCGCGCAGCGTAAATGTGCTTTCGCTTGCCAGGTTGAACACAAAGCGATCACTGCCGCCGCCCCCCGTCAGTTCATCACTGCCTTGGCCGCCCACAAGTGTGTCATTTCCCTGCATGCCGATCAGGTCATCCTGCCCGTCAAAGCCAAATATCTGGTCCGCCCCGGCAAAGCCCAGAATGCGGTTATCTGCCGTGCTTCCGATCAGAATATCACCGCCGGAATTAGAGCCGTAGAGGTCCTCGAATTCGGTGAATACGTCAGTTCCAGACGATCCACCAACCGCTTGCTCGGTCCCCTGCAGCCGCAGATTGACCCTGACACCCGCCGCTGCGTTAAAGTAGCTCAGCACGTCCGCATCGCCTGCGCCACCGAGCATGGTGTCATTGCCGCCGGAGCCTTCGATTTGGTCATTCCCCGCACCACCGCGCAGAATGTCGCCGCCGCCAATGCCGTAGATTTCGTCGTCACCGGCGCCACCATCAATGACGTTGCCAACTGCGCTGCCGACCAACAGGTCATGCCCCGTTCCGCCCAGCAGCCCTTCGATCGAGACAAATGTATCCGCACCCAACGCAGCGGAAACAACCTGTGCGCCGCCAAAATTGATATTTACCGCCAGATCATCGCTTGCGGTGGAATAATCAGCCGTGTCAAAGCCACTGCCGCCATTCAACAGATCATTGCCGCTGCTACCAGTGAGCGTGTCGTTGCCCTCGTTGCCGAGCAAGATATCTGCGCCGAAGGTCCCCTCCAGGCTGTCGTTGCCTGTGCCCCCTGTCTGTGTTTCGGCCACATCCGTGATGTTCACCTGCACCGTGCTCAGGAGCACCTGATCTTCGGAATCCGTAACTGAAATCGTCAGCGTCGCAGCGCCATCACCGAACACGTTCTGCGGGCCTGTGTATTGGACGGCAAAGCTGCTTTGCAGATAAGCGTTCAGTTCGGCGACAGTGCCGAAGAGATACACCGTGTCTGTGCCGGAAGCCAAAGCAAAGACACCATCGAAGGACGCGGCCGTAAGGGCGCCGGTCGATGCAGCGATTGTCACAACAAGCTGATCCGTTTCCGCATCCGACAGGGTGGTGCCCGAGAGATCCAGATCAGTTGCCACTGCCTCATTCGCGGCCAGCAGGGTCGGCAGACCGGCCCCCGTGGGCGCGTCGTTCACGCCAGCGATGGTGACCGTGACCGTGGCGGTATCGACCACGGGCGTGAACGACGCCCGGCCGAACACAACATAGCTTTCACCCGCACTGCTATTTGCACGGTCCGCCCCGATGATCAGATCATCAAAACCGTCGCCGTTCACATCACCAGCAGCGGCGACCGAACGCCCGCTGAAGTCATACCCATCTATCCCGTTGATGCGGAACCCGTTTGTACCGTCCAACGCAGACAGCGACAGGCTGGAGTTAAATCCACCCGTGTCGCCGAACACAACATAACTTTCGCCTCCAAAGGAGATGCCGTTCGGATCGCCGCCGTACGCCCCGACGATCAAGTCATCGATGCCGTCACCATTCACATCTCCCGCAGAGGAAACCGACACACCGCTGTAGTCACTCGCATCGATCCCGTCGATCCGGAAGCCGTTGGTGCCGTCCAACGCAGACAGCGACAGGCTGGAGGTAAAGCTCCCCGAGCTGCCAAACACAACATAGCTTTCGCCTGCATTGGAGATGCCGTTCGGATCACCACGATATGCCCCGATGAGCAGGTCATCGATCCCATCGCCATTTACGTCCCCGGCTGACGCGACCGAAAACCCACTGTTGTCATACGCATCGATCCCATCGATCCGGAAGCCGTTTGTGCCATCCAGCGCCGACAGCGACAGGCTAGAGCTAAAGCCGCCCGTGTCGCCGAACACAACATAGCTTTCGCCTGCATTGGAGGTGCCGTTCGGATCGGCGTAGTGTGCTCCGATGATCAGGTCATCGATGCCATCACCATTCACATCTCCGGCCGATGAAACCGACCATCCGCTGTAGTCAAACGCATCGATCCCATCAATCCGGAAGCCGTTTGTGCCATCCAGCGCGGACAGGGACAGGCTAGAGGTAAAGCCGCCCGTGTCGCCAAACACAACATAGCTTTCGCCTGCATCAGATGTACCGTTCGGATCGCCACGTTCCGCCCCGATGATCAGGTCATCGATCCCGTCGCCGTTCACATCCCCCGCAGAGGAAACCGAGAGCCCGCTCTGGTCCGCCCCATCGATCCCGTCGATCCGGAAGCCGTTTGTGCCGTCCAGCGCAGACAGCGACAGGCTGGAGCTAAAGCCGCCCGTGTCGCCGAACACAACATAGCTTTCGCCTGCATTGGCGTTGCCGTTCGGATCGCCACCAATCGCCCCGATGATCAGGTCATCGATGCCGTCGCCATTCACATCTCCGGCAGAGGAAACCGACCCCCCGCTGTTGTCAAACGCATCGATCCCGTCGATCCGGAAGCCGTTGCTGCCATCCAGCGCAGACAGCGACAGGCTGGAGGTAAAGCTCCCCGAGCTGCCGAACACTACATAGCTTGCGCCCGCATCGGAGGTGCCGTTCGGATCGGCGTAGGGTGCCCCGATGATCAGGTCATCGATCCCGTCACCATTCACATCTCCGGCAGAGGCGACCGAGCGCCCGCTGAAGTCATACGTATCGATCCCGTCAATCCGGAAGCCGTTTGTACCGTCCAGCGCCGACAACGACAGGACACCGTCAAAGAAGCCCGCGAACAGCGAGGAATCGTCATCGGTCACGGTATAGGTAAAGCTGTCGGTGCCATCCACACCCGTGCCTAAATATTCAAATGCGCCGTTCGGGTCATAGTCAAACGTCCCATCACCGTTCACTGTCAGCAACGCACCCGAAGCCAGCGTGATCTGGCTGCCCACATCGGTGAACGCGCCGTTCACTTCCACAATGGTCAGCGCATCACCATTCAGATCGCTGTCTGCGCCATTGCCGTTGTCGGCCACTAGATTACGCGTAGGCAAAGCTGTGTTTTCATCGGTGGCAAAGGTATCATCCTGCGCCACAGGCACTTCGTTCACCGCTGTCACCGTGATCGTCTGCGTCACCACCAAGCTGTCAGCGGTGCCGTCATTCACCGTCACCGAAAGCGTGCGATCGCCAGTGTCGGGCATGTTGGAGGTATTGGTATAACTCACTGCGCGCAGCGCCACCTGCCATTCGGCTGGCGTTGCTGTGGCACTGGCAGAGGTCAGCGTCAGGATGCCAGTGTTGCCGTCATAGACGCCCGCGATATTGCCCATGCCAGACGTGTTGGCAAAGGCCAGCACGTCTTCGGCAGTGACCAGCCCGCCAGTGATTGCAACCGTGGCCGAGGCCAGCGTGGTTGTGTCCACGTCGCTGACCGTCACATCCGGCAGGGCCACCAACGCGACCTGTTCGGTTGCCCCGACGGTGGCGCTCAGGCCGCCCAACTCAGGTGCGTCATTCACACCGGCGATGGTGACAGTGACTGTTGCGGTATCAACCACGGGGGTAAAGGTCGCCCGACCGAACACAACATAGCTTTCGCCCGCGTTGGAGGTGCCGTTCGGATCACCGCGATCCGCCCCGATGATCAGATCATCAAAACCGTCGCCGTTCACATCACCAGCAGCGGCGACCGAACGCCCGCTCCGGTCATCCGCATCGATCCCATCGATCCGGAAGCCGTTGGTGCCGTCCAGCGCCGATAACGACAAGCTGGAGCCAAAGCCCCCCGTGCTACCGAACACAACATAGCTTTCGCCGGAGGATGTGCCGTTCGGATCGCCACCGCGCGCGCCGATGATCAGGTCATCGATCCCGTCGCCATTCACATCTCCGGCAGAGGAAACAGACTGCCCGCTGTTGTCAGACGCATCGATCCCGTCAATTCGGAACCCGTTTGATCCGTCTAGCGCAGACAGCGACAGGCTGGAGCCGAAGCCGCCCGTGTCGCCAAACACAACATAGCTTTCGCCCGCGCCATAGGTGCCGTTCGGATCGGCAAGTTGCGCCCCGATGATCAGATCATCGATGCCATCGCCGTTCACATCGCCCGCAGATGAGACAGAAAACCCGCTGCGGTCAAAGGCACCAATCCCGTCGATCCGGAAGCCGTTTGTGCCATCCAGCGCCGACAGCGACAGGCTGGAGGTAAAGCCACCCGTATCGCCGAACACAACATAGCTTTCGCCTGCATTGGCGTTGCTGTTCGGATCAGCACGATATGCCCCGATGATCAGGTCATCGATCCCGTCGCCGTTCACATCCCCGGCAGAGGAAACCGAGAACCCGCTCCGGTCATCCGCATCGATCCCATCAACCCGGAACCCGTTTGTGCCATCCAGCGCAGACAGCGACAGGCTGGAGCCAAAGCCGCCCGTGTCGCCGAACACAACATAGCTTTCGCCCGCGCCAGAGGTGCCGTTCGGATCAGCACGATCTG
Organism: Sulfitobacter sp.; assembly: GCF_036960155.1. Taxonomy (GTDB): domain Bacteria; phylum Pseudomonadota; class Alphaproteobacteria; order Rhodobacterales; family Rhodobacteraceae; genus Sulfitobacter. The sequence goes on from NZ_JBALWB010000023.1 coordinate 48,775, forward strand.
CCCCGATGATCAGATCATCGATCCCGTCGCCGTTCACATCCCCCGCAGCGGAGACCGAGCGCCCGCTGACGTCAGACGCATCGATCCCGTCGATCCGGAACCCGTTAGATCCATCCAGCGCAGACAGTGATAGGCTGGAACTAAAGCCGCCCGTGTCGCCGAACACAACATAGCTTTCGCCCGCAACGGAGTTGCCGTTTGGATCAGCAAATTGCGCCCCGATGATCAGGTCATCTACTCCGTCGCCATTCACATCACCGGCTGACGCAACCGATTGCCCGCTGTAATCATACGCATCGATCCCGTCAATCCGGAAGCCGTTTGATCCGTCCAGCGCAGACAGCGACAGGCTAGAGGTAAAGCCGCCCGTGTCGCCGAACACAACATAGCTTTCGCCCGCGTAGGAGCTGCCGTTCGGATCGGCACTCTCTGCTCCGATGATCAAGTCATCTACTCCGTCGCCATTCACATCACCGGCAGAGGAAACCGAGCGCCCGCTGTTGTCATCCGTATCTATCCCGTCGATCCGGAAGCCGTTGGTGCCGTCGAGTGCAGACAGCGATAGGCTGGAGGCGAAGGGGTTTGTGAGCGCGAAACTGCCGTCCGTCACTGCATAGGTAAAGCTGTCGGTGCCATCGACACCAGCGGCCAGCGCCTCGAACGCGCCGTTAGGATCATAGTCAAAGGTTCCGTCAGCGTTCACCGTCACCAGCGCGCCCGAGGCCAGCGTGATCTGGCTGCCCACATTCGCCGCCACGCCGTTCACCGCAGCGATCGACATCAGGTTGTTGGGTGAATCGTCCCGATCGAAGCCGTTGCCATTGTCGGCCAACACATCGCCAGACAGCGGCGTATCCTCATTCGTGGCCACGTCGTCATCGGCGGCATCCACGACAGCATTCTCGCCAAAGATCACATAGCTTTCGCCTGCATTGGTGTTGCCGTTCGGATCAGCAAATTGCGCCCCGACGATCAGGTCATCGATGCCGTCGCCGTTCACGTCTCCGGCAGCAGAGACCGAGCGCCCACTTTCGTCACTCGCATCGATCCCGTCGATCCGGAAGCCGTTGGTGCCATCAATCGCAGACAGCGACAGGCTGGAGGTAAAGCCCCCCGTGCTACCAAACACCACAAAGCTTTCGCCGGAGGATGTGCCGTTCGGATCGCCAGCGCGCGCGCCGATGATCAGGTCATCGATCCCGTCGCCGTTCACATCCCCAGCAGAGGAGACCGAGTATCCGCTCCGGTCACCCCCATCGACCCCGTCGATCCGGAACCCGTTTGTGCCATCCAGCGCAGACAGCGATAGGCTGGAGCTAAAGCCGCCCGTGCCGCCGAACACAACATAGCTTTCGCCCGCGCCAGAGGAGCCGTTTGAACTGGCAAATTGCGCCCCGATGATCAGATCATCGATCCCGTCGCCGTTCACATCTCCAGCAGAGGAGACAGACCATCCGCTGTTGTCATACGCATCTATCCCGTCGATCCGGAAGCCGTTGGTGCCATCCAGCGCAGACAGCGATAGGCTAGACGTGAAGGCTCCCGTGCTGCCGAACACAACATAGCTTTCGCCCGCGCCAGAGGTGCCGTTCGGATCGGCAAAACGCGCCCCTATGATCAGGTCATCGATCCCGTCGCCGTTCACATCGCCGGCAGAGGAAACCGAGAACCCGCTATTGTCATTCGTATCTATCCCGTCGATGCGGAACCCGTTGGTGCCATCCAGCGCCGATAGCGACAGGCTGGAGCCAAACCCACCCGTGCTGCCGAACACAACATAGCTTTCGCCCGCATTGGCTGCACCGTTCGGATCTGCAGAGGGTGCTGCGATGATCAGGTCATCAAAACCGTCGCCGTTCACATCCCCCGCAGAGGAAACAGACTGCCCGCTTTGGTCACTCGCATCGATCCCGTCAATCCGGAAGCCGTTTGATCCATCCAGCGCAGACAGTGATAGGCTAGAACTAAAGCCGCCCGTGTCGCCGAACACAACATAACTTTCGCCCGCATTGGAGGTGCCGTTCGGATCACCACGTTCCACCCCGATGATCAAGTCATCAATCCCGTCGCCGTTCACATCACCAGCAGAGGAAACAGACCGTCCGCTATAGTCATACGCATCTATCCCGTCGATCCGGAAGCCGTTGGTGCCGTCCAGCGCTGACAACGACAGGCTGGACGTGAAGCCCCCCGCGCTGCCGAACACAACATAGCTTTCGCCCGCATAGGAGCTGCTGTTCGGATCGCCGCTGTTGGCCCCGATGATCAGGTCATCGATCCCGTCGCCATTTACATCGCCCGCAGACGCGACCGATCGCCCGCTGTAGTCATACGCATCGATCCCGTCGATCCGAAAGCCGTTTGTGCCGTCCAGCGACGAGAGAGAGAAAACAGTTTTGATCATGGAAAGGCATCCTTTACCCGCGGGCTTTGTTTGCGCCAGGGGTCAGGCTGGCAATTGGTCCGGGGCGCAAAGGCCCTACAGTGCTGTCGCTTTGGAGAGGAACGTCAGGCCCGTGGGCCAGCGGGTCAGAACCGCAAAAAATAACAAGCCGCTCAGTCGTGCTGCGCAAATAGCAGGACGCGTTGTTCGGGTAGGCTTGCCTTTATCGTCATAAGAAACCGACTGCGCAGAAATAAAAAACCAACGAGTCAAAAGAAGCCTGAAATCGAATTACATTAGTTAACAATGACATAATTCGCTCTCAAACAATAGTTTAAAAGGATGGAAGATCCGATACACGCATGACGTGTATCGGTCCTCTTTTCACCGCCGCGGCTCTAGCCACATCAACCGATGATCTTGGTGTCGTCTATCGACACAACCCTGCGGATCTCGTCCGAGCGGAACCCGATCAGGCTTGGCTTGTGGGCGTCAGCGATCACCGCGATGTCGAACAGTTCTGTCACCACGCCAGTGATCCGCAACCAATGCACCACATCACCCGTGACCGTATCGATCACAAACACGCCACAGCGCGGTGAGACGTTCTCGCGGTCCAGCCGCTCTTGCAGCTCCAGCCCGCCGAATGTGTTATTCTCGCGCGGCTCGGACGCACCGACGATGGCGTAACGGCCCAGAAACGTCAAACCCCGCAGATAGCCCGGACAAAAGGCCACAGCAGTAAAAGTGCCACTTGCAGGATCAATGGTGCCGATCTCGCCCGTTCCGGCGTTCAACAGCCACAACTTGCCGTCATGCCAACGCGGTGAATGCGGCATCGACAGGCCAGTCGCCGCGATCTCGCCGCTGTCCACATCGACCACAACACCACCGTCGCGGCGGTGCTCACGCCACCCGTCCGCAATATCCGAGGTTGAGACCGCCGTGACAAAAGCTGGCCTGCCATCACGCATCGCCATGCCGTTCAAATGGCAACGATCCTCAGCAGCAAGCCGACTGCGAACTCCCACTGAAGTGCAAGGCTTCGATCCAGTCTTTTGCTCCAATAGGTTCCGTATTTCCATCAGCTTGATTTCGAATACCTCAGCGGGTGTTTTGTATCCCAGACGCTTGAACGGGGTTGAATTGAGACACCCCAAAATCGGCCTTAAGTATCGATCTTGGGGCCGTCGATATCGTTGATCGAGGTAGGCGTCTTCGCAGCCCGTTGCTGGTGCTTTCCACTGTGAGCGATACATGAACCGCGACTTCTATTACTTTTAAGGGTAGGTTGATCGACCCATCGGGGACTAGATTTAGCCAATCTGAGTACCCTTACACGCAAGAAACAGTCAAGATTCTAGCGTGCCAATATAGTAAAATTCTGGGCTTGAGAAATCCTGAGATGTCTTTGAAACCGCCTGAGATCAATGTCGGGTTCCATTAAAGCGGCATGATTACGAGCACTCGCAGCTAACTTCAGCTAACCGCCAGATGTGCCAAATAGGGGTGACTGCTTTGGGCTGGGAGCTGCCGTTGCTAGTGAAGAGGTAAACGGCGGCTAAGTCCCGTAAAGCAGGCCTTCATCCATCCAAGTAGCATAATGCGGCCTTCGCGCGTGCAGCTATAGTCCGTTTCTCTAATTGGGAGTTTGGGTCAAGCTCGTTCTTCTTGTTTCTTTTGGGTCTTTGTCACTCATCCGGGTCACGCTTCTCTTCGCAGT
>NZ_JBALWB010000003.1:0-78759 GCF_036960155.1 Sulfitobacter sp.
CCTAAGCCCGTCTGGGGAAAGGGGGAGAACGCCCTTCATCCGATTTGTGCAACAAGGCCCACGGGAACATCTTCTCATTTTTTCGAATGCGAGCGGAGGGGCAACTGACTGAACATCGGGCATCGGAAGGGTTGCGTCAATGGCGTGACAAGACCGGACTGAGCCGTGATCTGCGCTTGCAGGATTGTCGCGGCATGCTGCCACCCTTCTACTTAATGCAGGGCTGAAACTGGCTGAAATCTCTAATCACATGGGTTGGTCTATTCGCAACTCGGCAAACGTAATTGAACATTATGCCCGCGTTTCGCCGGATGAAACTGATGCTGTACTGGTAAAGCTGGAACGAGCAAAGGGGGACGGACAATGAACTACATTGTAGACGCCCTGTAAGTCGCGCAATGTGCGTAATCTATGAGGTAAGCTAGGTGTTTGATTTTAAATGGAGGCGAGTACGAGACTCAAGGGCAATCAATTCAACACCTTGAATTATAAGGATATATCATTCACTAAAATGTCCAGAGTAGTGTCCAAAAGACGCATGGATGTGTCCAGAAACGCCCGCGATTGGATCACTGTCGGGTATCCCGCAACGGGTATGGAAGCCACCCTTTGTGGAAATGTGGAAGTCTGCTTTTCATTCTATATTCCGGTAGCTTCATATTGGTGTGGAATATATTCAACTTCCGGTATAGTTCAGGCGAAGCTACAACCCGTTTGAATGTTTGCAAGCACGAAACCAGTGTGAAGTCAGTTTGTGAAGGTGAGCCTGTAAATGATAATCCGTAGTGCTATTCGATGTGAAACCTGTGGGAGTGTAGTGACGGTCCGCATTGGTATGGGGCAGGGTGTTAGACAAGAGCACACGGTCCGATGCCGCGATTGCCAAGAGCCAATGTCATTTGGAATGACAGTGGATTATCAAGAAATATCAACAAACGTTTTCGCAATTGATGGTTGCGCGATAATCAAATCTCCAGGCTACGGAGTTGGTCCCGTGATTAACGTGGACGCCAGTTTCATTGTACCGGAAGGGATGGTGGATCAAGATTTCTCATTCCATAGACTCATGCAGATGGATGATATCCATAAAGCTGCTGAAGCCTATGGCCCGCTGCCAACTAAGCAGTTTGACCCAGATGAACCTCGGCGTCCTTCAGCGGATCATGTGTCAGAGTGGAGACACCTGAAGAAAGCTATTTCTTTATCCTCCAACGGGAAGGCGAAGTTAGCGAGTAAGAAAGTGAACGCGGCCACTGCTGAGTTTTACGCTGATGACCCGCTGTCCGGTCCAACCGATTGGTTTTTTCGATTTACGCTCACGTTCCTTGGGCGCAAACATGGCGTCCACTTTAAGGCTATGATGGAAGAGTTCCGATCTATTTCTAAAGCAGGTGATTGTAACGACCTGATGGACCATTATGCCGCGTCAATGGTGGGCGAAAGGTTCAGCCGATACCGTGAGATTTACACCGATTTCTTTTCCAAACATTCACAGTTTGCCCAAGTGGCATTGCAGGCAGGTCTTGGACTCGTTCCTGCTGATGACATGGTTGCTACTTCAGTTCAGTTCGATCAGGTGAAATCGTTCTACGGTGACGCCTATGAGATTTTTGCTGGGAGCGTAGATTTCCTTGCCATGCTCAACAACGTCAAGCATGGCCGTAAGTTCGATGAGTTTGAAACGCTCACGCTGGACAGGTATCAGAAGCTTGATAACGCCAGCAAATTTAATCCTTTTGGGGCAAACGTCGTGTTCGTGGCCCTCTGTTCAGAGAAGGACAATCAACTGCGGAATGCATCTCACCATAAAGGTATTAAGATGGACGCTGATGGCAGAACGTTAAGGTACCGCGCTGGTAAGGGCGGTACTGGACCTGAACTGGAGATGACCTACGCAAGCTATCTTTATCGATCTGTGACGCTGTTTCTTCAGATATCGGTTATGGCGGCGGTTGAATTGACCATTTGCTCTGGCAGCAAGATCGATTTGCCATTCGATTGATTGAACTTGGTACCGTTTGTTCGCGTAAGCCTCAACTGTATTGGGATATTTTGCAGCTAAGGGCGGCAGGAGGATTTTCCGTATCTACCATCAGAACTGAACATCTCTTAGGCACAGCACATGATGAATTTTGATAACCCGCGATTGCGATAATTAGCACATTGCGGGCCAGTTCAGAAACTATGGCAAGCCTCTAATTGAATATATTTCAACGAAGGAGGGGAGGTCAATTACGCGGGGGAGCCGCCGCGTTTCGCCTGTCAGGTCTTGGAGATCAGCTTTGGCTCTCTTATATCGTCGTTTTTCAAAAGAATATCACCAACCTTCGAAGTCGGAGTAAGCGGTTATTAGTTCCAAATGTTCTGACACAGACATTTGCCCAATTTGGTCTTAGTGGTTATTTTGGATGTAATGGTTTTGAGAATTTTAGGTCATCATACTGCCCATCGCTGACTGCACGACTCAAGCAGTCATCGGTGCCGAACCTATGGGAAATCGGTTTGACACCGCCATGCCCATATTTGATGGCAAACTGTACCAGTGGTTCTTCCTCTGGTCCGGTTGTTATTAGCTGTCCCATGTTGTCAAAAACTCCATAACATCGGAACCAGCCTGCATTGTGCGGTTCAATGGTCCTGAGGATTCTTGCAGGGATATCCCAACCGGAAAAATAGGTGGCCGTAGCAACTCCTTGTCCTTCAATGCCAGAACTGACCAACCCGATGACTAGACCGCGTTCATTGAACACGGGCCCGCCACTCATGCCGCCCGGCCACTCAGCCTCTACTCGTATCATCGGCCAAGGGCTCCGCCGATCCCCGTTAGCTGGTTCGATGTCAGTTATGCTTCCAATTGAGCCGTAGATGTATTGCTGCAACGGTCGATCCTCGCCGTGACCATGCTTGTCTAGGTCAAGTCCAGCAAAGCCAAACGCCATAACGGCTTCACCCACTTTTGGCTGCCAATGCGTAAGGTCCAATGGGAAGTACTGTGCAGGTGTATTGCCATCCCCAGACGGATGAATTTCTAAAGATGCAAGCTCTGAGAGATTTCGAAGGATAGGATTTTGGAACGGTTGGTTGTCTACGGCACATTGAACGTTCATCCCAGCCAAGGGACGCCATGCGTCGACGGGAACTGGAACGTGCCCATAGGTTATACCGTTGAGTTCAAGTGCGACCAACCTTCTATCGGGTAGCAACATGATTGTGTCACCAGTATCATTGATTGAAAGCATGTCTTCAACAACATGGAATGCGGTTGCACATCCTCCCCAAGGGTCGATCCGAAATGTTGTGCCATGACCGATTGGGCGGTGTTCGGGACGCAATGGATCAAAATCGAACAGCGGCAGGATACGAGCCCGCAGGGCCGGGTCTTGGACTAAGAACAGTCCTCTCTCGTCAAGTTCATTTTGGTCAGGATTGTATGGGAACGGCATGGAAAGCTTCCATTCGGGAATATGAGACCTGGGTTTGGAGGAGATTAACTCTGCAACATATTTTCTCACCGTTTGTGCGGGATGGCAACTGAACCAGTTAGTCTGATTCTCAAAAACGGTCGTTATCCGAGTTCTCGATACCAATGTATGATACAGTCACTGTTGCCCTTACAAATCAGATTCCAAAATTATCAATACCCCCTATCGTAACGAATCGCAAACCCAGCTATGAAGGTGATGAGTTTCGAGAAGGAGGCACAATGAACATCGGCTACGCAAGGATCAGCACTGACGGTCAAACCCATGCTGCACAGATCAACGCATTGGAGGCTGCGGGATGTGCCAAGATTTTCACCGAGACCGCTTCGGGTGCAAAGAAGGATCGACCTATTCTAGCTGAAGCACTGGCGTACCTTCGTCCAAACTCTGATGATAAACTGGTTGTATACAAGCTGGACCGTGTGGCCCGCAGCCTTCCGCACTTGATCGAGATTATGGAGACGCTGAATGCTGACGGTATCGAGTTCCAAAGCCTTACCGAAGCCATCGACACGAAGACTCCTGGTGGCCGCCTGCTCTTTCATGTGATGGGGGCAATTTCTGCCTTCGAAAGAGACCTCGTGATCGAACGCACACAGGCTGGCCTCAAGGCGGCAAGAGCCAAAGGACGTGTCGGCGGGCGTCCACGTCGTATGACCGACGACAAGATCAACGCCGTGCGTGAACTGCTGGCCAGTGGAACGCCCGTGAAGGACGCTGCTACGGCTGTTGGGGTGTCTGTACCAACGTTGTACAGATGGCTACCTGGTGCGTCGCGTTAGGCAGCTAAAGCGGATACTGATCGACTTCGGTTTTGCACCACGCAGGTATGGTTAGATTGTCGATGACAAACTCACGGTGATCCAGTCCAGAATTTATGGTAAGCCTTTGGTTGTATAGATTTCGATGAACGAGGGGAGATCAATAACGCGGGGGAGCCGCCGCGTATCGCCGGTCAGGTCTTCGAGATCGGCTTCAGCTTTCTTGTACACCTTAGCCATCTGAAGAACTCGGCCAGCAATACCAGGGCCACCATCAATCTCTGACCACGCCTGTTTAACAAAGGGCCACAGTTTTATTTCATAGATCAAATCAGTCATAGTGAATTGCCCACCATCGTTTCCAGCGATCATTGGCAACTGTCTCATGAGGTCTAAGATATCTCTATCACAAGCGATCTCCAAGTAGCTTTGGGTGTTGGGAATGCCGTCGATGTCGTTCAGGGACAATTCTTGGGGTGGTTGCATTTGGTATCAGTCCTTTGATCAGCTACTTTTCATGCATCAGTTCTTAAAAATGATGCTCAAGATTATTTAGCCAGATACTCTTGGATCGTGCCCGGGTTCAGGCCGTTGCAGTCTCACTGGCATGATCTCAGTTGCGTCTCCGACGATGCACGTGCAGGATGTTGATGATTGTAATGACAGTACGAATTGTAGGAAGGCGCGATAATGGCAGGAAATGAGGTAGCAAAGGCGGATGGTGGCAAATCTCTGTCGTTGGACACGTCGAAAGGTCAAATTGATATCTCCGGACTGTCGGAAGAGGCGCAACAGGAATTGACAATGTATGCGGCCCGGAAGCAAATCGACCTGCAATCTGCTATGCAGAAGTTGAGCATTGATCTGCAAGGAACGTCCTCTGCCGTGAACAACATGGCGGATGTAACCAGACGCATGACAGAGTCAGGCGATGCCAACACCACAAGGATCACACTCGAAAACAGTGCCGGAAAAACAGAAGTGATCATGGGCAACACCGACGAAGCCAAACGCGGCAATGTGGACAAGAAAAATGACACATGGATGTATATCGTCGGCGGCATAGTAGTCTTGATGATTGTTGCATCGGTCCTTAGCAGCTAATGTCCAAAACTATTTTCTTGGGCAACGGGTCCACCGTTGACGCAGTATTGGATCGACACGGGCGCTGGGCATCCAAGCTGAACGAACAAGATGCACGGCGGCTGCGCAATGATGTCACCGATCTGGTGACGCATGGGCAGATACTGAGCGATCAGGGTGCATCGTTCAAGAGCAAGCGGACGGTTGAATTGACTGACGCGCAGGTCGTGTTGGATGCCCGGTTTGGGGCGGTAAATCTATGGGATCGACTCTTATTGAAGTTGAGGGCGTAGCATGGCGGCACGGCGCAGGCGTTCAGGCTACAAGAGCAGCTACCGTAAAAACTATGGTCAAGAGGCGGCACGGCGGCACATCGCAGAGGCGGCGGAATTGTCCGAACGTCTTGGTGGTATGGACAACGAGGTGAAGGACTTTTTCTTTGGTCTCGATTCATCCCGGCTCAAGGACGTGTTCGTTGCATACGGACGCCAGTTCGGGTTCGACAAACAGGACTATGCAGAACAGACCTTCACCAAGTGGAAGGGTGGGGAACGTAAAATGAGCGGCCTTGTGGCGGGGCGATTGTTCGACCTGTTACCACCGATCATGCCAATGGACTTAAAACTTCGCATTGTGGAAGGCTTGTTTGATAAGGCGGGTAAGAAGCGCACCGATCACGTCTTGGCACCGTTGACGATGCCCGCCGCACAGGTCGTGGCTTTCGTGGACCAGACGTTGTTCTCAGACTTGAGTGAGGAAGGCATAGACGCTGGGTTGAAGCGTCAGTTCAAGTGGCTGGCAGGCGACGATGCAGCGGTGTCCGAAAAGCTGTTGAACCATTCCTTGCAGGTGACGTTCGATGCCAAGAAGGCGGCATTTTCGGCGATCATGGACCAGTTTGACCGCGAACGGCAAAACCACGCCGATACCATCACAGAGGTGGTGTCTACTATTCGTCTGCGTCAGCACGAAGTGCGGATCAAGCGGACAGACATAATTGAAGCCCCCAAGGTCGTTGACCCAATGACATTTGAGCGTGGAGGGCGTGAACCACCTAAGGCGGATAGTGACTACGGGTGGCTGGTGTGGCTGGGGATTGGCGGGGCGGTCCTCTACTTCCTGTTTGCACAGTGATTCAAAAGCGGGTTGCATGGCTGTTTGTCCCGGCAATGCTGCTAATGGTCGGCTGGGTGGCCACCGATCAGAAGGCAAACCCGGTGGTCCCTTCCATGTCCACTGTTCCGTCCACCATCCGGGCGCAGGATATAAGGGTGGTTGACGGGGACACTATTGCGCTGGGCGCTGACAACATCCGCTTGATGGGGTTCGATACACCGGAAACGTACAGGGCAAAATGCACATTTGAGCGGAACAGAGGGGACGCCGCAACGCAGCGTCTGCGTAACCTTGTGGATGGCGCGAACACGCTTGATGTGCGCCTTACAGGACGCCGTGATAAGTTCGGGCGGGGGTTGGGTGGTCTCTATGTAAATGGGCGCGACGTGGGTGCGTTGTTGATAGAGGAAGGGCTGGCACGGCCTTATCATGGCGGAACACGGCAAGGGTGGTGTGATGGTACGTGAGCGCCTAACATTGCGCATCCGGTCCTTTGGTGATCTTTGTCAATCCTACCGCCCCTGGACCACATAAGCCCATGATGGAAAATCTCGAACAGCTTTTAAAACTACCCTACCAGACGCTTGCTATTCTGGTCGGTGGCTATCTTGCGTATCGTTTAGCCTACACTGGGCGGGACAGTACCCATAGGACGATTGACACGGCGGCGATTGCGTTGGTGTTTGCGTTTATTGCTCAGGCGGCGTCTGCGTGGGCGCTGGTTACCTACGGTACCAGTTACCCGTCTAAGGCCAACGAAGTGCCTTTATGGTTTGGATATAGTGCAAGCATCGCCGGGATCATATTCGCGTTGATTTCCGCTGCCGTGTGGCGGCGCACCAGCGTCTCAGGCTTTGCATGGTTTCTACGCAAAACGCGGATTTCCTCATCAGACAGGCATATGGCCGCATGGGAAACCATCATCAACAAAGAAGACTCCGGGCCATCATCTATAGCAGTGATTAGGAAAGACGGGTCAGCAGTCGCATGTGAACGATTGGACGCTTTCAAAAATGCGCCTTTTGGCCCAATGATCCAAGGTCAGGATGGCTCAATCGCCTTGTATGTAACATCATCACGGGCTGCGGGGTCAGAAAACTGGATTGATGCTGACCCAAACTATGCAGATTGGGGGCCAGAGATAACAATCATCCCCGCTGGGGAAGTTTCAGAGGTGCGTATCCGACACAACCCATCACTTCTTAGGCGGTGGCGGCGCAGACGGGGCGCTGGGGATGGGCCTGGCGTTGTCCGGGATGAAGACTCCACCAGCTAACGCTGGTTCAGTTGCTGTTTCGGTATTCATAGTCAAGTGATCTACCTCTTGGGTGGCGGCGGTGCTGTCGGGGCACTGGGCGTCGGACGGGTGTTTGTTTCAGGTATGCTTCTACCGCCACCGGGAATTGTGCGGGGTGTTGGCATCGGTGCGGGTGACTTGGCCATGATGTTACCTCTTAGGTTTTGGTGGTGGCGCAGATGATGGGGCGCTGGCAGTCGGTTGCTGCGAACGAGTTAGCGGTGTCGAAGGCCGGGATGCGGGTTTGGCAATCGGTGCTGATTTCTGTGACATATGATCTTACCTCTTAGGCTTCGGGGGCGGCGGTGCAGTCGGTGCGCTTGCTGTTGGCTGTTGCGACCCTGTGTGCCGTGTTGAATCACGTGACGCGGGTTTTGCAGTCGGTACGATCCTGACGGTGGATTTTGATGGTGGCGTGGGCGTCTTAGCCATCGGCTTTTACCTTTTTGGTTTCGGTGGTGGTGGCGTGGTCGGTGCGCTGGCGTGTGGTTGTTGTGAGTGAATAGAGAGGTATGGGTCGTTAGGGGGGCGTTCGCTCACTTGTGGTGCGGGCTTGGTTTCTCTGTCTCCATCGTCCTTGGACATGCTTTTTGCCTCTTAGTTGTGTATTGGGGTTAGCGTGAACATACCGCGAACCGGTGTAGTCTGCCACACATAATATGGCAGAAATGGCTGACGGTGGTACAGGGTGCGGTACGGACAGCCAAGTGATGTTCGGGTACGTGGGCGCGGCCAATGGTGAAGGGGGGGGAAGGGGGGATGCTAATAGTATACCTTAGTGGTTGCTCTTCGTTCCCCTAAATCGGTTTGACCAAGCTTAACTACGAATCCATTCATGTTGGGGGACGCCGCAGAGCGGCGGCTCAACCGGGGCCCTGTTGATCCGATGAGTGCCGGAGGCACGATGCGGGTCAATGGTTCCCGTCAGGTAGATCATCATGATACAGGCGATATCGGTCATGGGTCGCGCCCGTGAACAGTTTCAGATCGCGGTAGAGAGATGATTTGATGAATACCATGTGCATATCTTGTTTCTGCTCTGGTGTTGATCGGAGCCCAAGGTTTCTCCCTAAATCCTGAAACAAGGTATCCCTCATCGCCATTGCAACAGGATCATCAAGATCGAATTTTTGACCAAGGATACAAAGTTGATCATATTCACCCAAGCTGGGATATGTGATGATAGTGGCGATGGTGATGCCCGTCAGGTCGTTTCGACCACGTGCTGCCTGATGTGAACAAACTTGGTCTTCGTATTTCTTGTCGATGTTCTTCAGATTGTTGCTAATCACAAAATCGATGCCGGACTCCAACAAGTCCTTGGCCATGCTGATCACACTGGTACGGCTTGTCTTGTCCGGAGCACGTGCATCCTCATCGAAATAGATGGGCACAAGCTCATTGAACAGATGTGGGGTGTTCGTGAGGTTCGTAGTCCTCAGATATTGCCACTCCTTCCGTTTTGGTTCTTCACCAGCGTCCAGCTTAACTTGGTCTTCTGCTCGATGGGCCAATGCAACGGAACTTGCAATGCAGCGTGGCAGGTCTTCAGTCGTCAGTATGACCACGGGACAACCAAGGTTTGACCACCACCGGTGTTCTTTGCTGTAGTACGTGCCGGTACGCTGCGCGTAGATATTGATTCCATCTACACCTTTGCCAAATGGGAACCGCTTCGCATCAACCGTCAGCTTGTCCGTTTTCTGGTATCCGATCTGGTTGATCCGGTTACATTCATCGAACCCCATTGGTGGTGACTTGTAGCTCCCAACAACCTCGTCGAATGCCTGTACTTGGGCTGGCAGACCGACATCTTTCCACGAACTCCCAGTGGATTTATTGGCCACCTTCGCCACCTTCTTCGCCAGCTTAACATCTTCCTTGGTGTCAATGCCGACCAAATCTTCCCACCCCACTTCATCGTATATGACTTGGTAGAGGCCCATCTCACGTATGCATTGTTTTATCCCATCTTGGTTAAAGTCATCCGGGAAGCCTGGATGCAGAAACGCTTTGCTGATCTGTGAATGGGGCCAGTTTTTCAGCAGGCTATGAACGCAAAATACCACAGTGTGGGTTGGATCAAACATTGAATGCGCGTTGATCATCCACATTTCATCGCGGAGTTCCGTCATACGGTTGTAAACAGCAGGCTGCAATGATCTGACTGCATGGAGAAAGCTGACATTACCATTGTCACCTGCCTGTCTTCGCTCTATTGGTTTGACGCCATACTCATCAACGGCTTCTTGGTAGAGCTTGCTCAATGACTTGATGACGACCGCACAGGTGTTGCCATTTTCAATTCCTATGAATTCATCGCGTTTTGCATTTGCCTGTTCATATGATTTGCAGGCGAAACATATAAAGCCTGGTATTGGCGACCACGTGTCTCCATCTCGTTGCGTGGTTCGGTGTTGGCGATCAGATTCCCGATCCCAGCGCAGTTCCTGTACGTGTTGCATCAGTGCATAGGTCTTGCCGATACCCTCTGGTGCCTGGACCAAAGTGGTACCAGGTGCGTCAGCGACATTACGTAAGATGCCGCTAAGGTTCGCTCTGGCCGTGTCACGACTTAAAGCCTTTTCACCAAACGATGCTGAGTATTTTCGAGGTCGGTTGGATTTTGATTTTTCCGACGCAATGGGGCTAACCTGTTGTACGGCCAGGCGCTGCTCAACAATGTTCAGTGTTTCATCCAGCGTGTATCCATTCGGTAGGAACAACGGGCCGCTGTGAGCGCCGATACCTGACGGGGCAACCATTCGGTAGTCGCCACGCACAAAGGTGGTCGGATTGCCATCATTAGCATGGTTCTTGAAGAACAGGTAATTGTAGGGCTCAAGATATTCGATCCTGGTCGGCTCAGGGTATTGGGCCCATCCACATTCGTGCAGATACCTTTTCAACTCATTGATGAGTGCATCCCCCCCCCTTCAGCGATACCGCCCGTTTGCTCGGTCTACTCTGAGAATGTCGTTCCACCTCCATGATCGCTTTCGCTGACTCGGCCAGCATCAGCGTGTTCGTTGAGCCGGTAGGGGCACGTGACAACATATGCTCTTGGATGACGGTCTGCTCAATGAAATCGCCTGGCCGGAACCCATGGACGTTTGGCTTTTCACCATCCAGAAACATTCTGGTTCCCCAAGGAGATCGGCGCTTTTGGATATATGATGATAGGCGTTCATCAAACTTGATGGGCACACCAAGTGACCGTTGAACTGTTGTGGCCAAATGCACCCAAGTTGACCGGTATAGCTCATGCAGCACCTGGTCCGGTACATCGCCTTGCCACGTGGCATTGGCCCATGCCGATTTCTTTGCTAATTCCTTTGATAGGTGCCGGGTGTCGAATACCAGGTGTATGTGAAGGCTCTTGTTGCCGCTGAAAACGGTGAAGTATCCTCGATAATCTTGGTATCGGGACAGTGCTGTGTGTACTTTGTTAAAATCACACATGTCACGTTTGCCAGCAAACCAATCCAACTGCATTTCCAAAGATGCGGCGTCAGGGCCATCGTGTTCAAACGTGAAAACCATCCACCCACCATTGGTGATGCGCTGTCCGGGCGGTGTGTAGCCGGATGCCACGCCGCGCTTCTTTTTTGATGGATCGTATTGAGCGAAACGAAGCGGATTGCTGAACAATTCCGCTTCCTTCTGAATGCTATCGTTGTCGTCGCCAAATTCTTGTTTTAACTCCTCCAACGCGCTCTGACTAAAGTTGCCCATCTTGTGATAGAAGTGTGGGACATGCAGGTCGTCCTTTGGCAAATAAAGGATTGGTGAAATAAATTCCGTGAACATCCTGTTGAGATGTCTCTCGCTGGCACGTTCGATTTGCCTTTGATGCTTTGGACTTATGGCTAAGTCAGATGGTTTTTTCATGAGATACCCGTCAGTGTGTGTAGTCTATTTAGCCTGTCAGACATCTTGTCTGACACAAACAATGCGCATGGTCTGCCCGGTCGTGCTGTGTTGCCTAAATACTGTACAACCATAGGAGTGATGTCATGCAACAAAACAGGATCACGATCAGAAACATTGACGATGCCATTCTGGCTGAGGCCAGAGCAATCGTGCGATATAATGCTCAGGAAACCATGGGGGCGTTCATGTCGTCTGCCCTGGAAGCATATATTATGTCGTTACCATATGAGGCAGACGATTACTTCATTGATGCTATTGACTGATTGCTTTGGTGAAACGTGAGCATTGCTTCTTAAGTGTATTCTCAATCTCAAAGTGCCAACAGAAAATAGCATGGGCTTGTGCATAGAATACCCGTTATCCCTTGTGTCCAAGGGACCGGTTATTACAGGTGCCGCGAAATGACCCGGTTCAGATGCTCGACACTCTTTTAGACAACGCGACATAGTGGAGCGACATGCGGACAAACATGCTTTCCAAACCGGGCACCCACTAATTTCGATCAGTTCCCTTGGAAATCAAGAGCGTGACCAAAATAAACTGGATTGACCATCAAACATGGCTTTATGCAGCTATACATAGTAACTGGTGGTAGGAGCTATCGCATGATGAATGGAATGACTTCGGCGGTTTCTGTTACGGCCAATATCTCAATTCGGGTTTGGTTCATCACAAATGATCTCCTTTTAGGCTACCCGAAGGAGGCCTTTACCCGTGACCGGTGTCATCAAAAACGGCATGTTAAAAAATTGCATAGCAATGGATCATTGCGTGTCGCGTATGACCGCACCAACACAGCCATCCCAATAAGGATGCACCAAGGAATCCCGACTAACACTACTGTATTCCGCGATAAGATCACCCAGCATCATTCTACAAATGTTGGAGCAGTAGGATAGTTGTTCTCTGGTGCAAATGTCGGCATATCGTTTCAATAGGCCCACAGCAGTGTCATATGTTGGATAACTTCGAGGGATGTTTCCAAAGAGGGGTATAAGTCGCCGCTGACCGTCTCTCTTAGCCTGCAATGCAGCAATGTTTGCAACCGATGATTCATCCCCCATCTCTGCTCCGATTCTCCAATACCTTAGAGCGGCGTTTGTGTTGCCGATACGCGCATAATAAAGCCCAAGACGGTTTGCCGCGCGTGGAATACCAAGTTCCAATGCGCTCTCAAAGCTTGCGGTTGACGCAGAATTTGACTGTTGGAAACCGTTCTCCCCTGTCGCGTAAAAGACACCCATGTAGTAATGGCCCATGGGATAACCAGATGCGGATAATTCCTGAACCAGCCTTCCAGCTTGGACTGCATCCACTTCTGCCAAGGCTCTTGCAAAGTTTGCCATTGAAGTTAGATCATTTCGATCCCCATAAGCTGCGATGTTGCACCAGCGTCGAGCATCTTCATGGTCCATATCAGCCCAGTCAATACCGGCAGAGCGTCTGTTTGGATCAAGAGGATCGGACGCAAGCCTGTCGCACCTTCTTTGAGCTTCTAGCAGGACTACTGGATCGATTTCGCTTTGTTCGTAATTTGATACTGAAACCGTATCGGCACTGAAGATCACTTCAGGAACGGCTTCAACTATGGGAGTGCATACCACGTCGCCCAGCGCGTCTCGTGATCCGTTTAGGCTGAAGGCTGCTGATTGGCTATCAGAGGCCCGTACAGTCATCAAGCTGCCCGCTGCGGTGGCGCTCCATAAAGCGGTGTAGTTGTCGCCACAGGCAGCGCACTCAGTGTTTATACGTCCGTCATCGGCCCAAGCTGTCATGCTGAATGTTTCGCCATCGACATTAAACTCCACTGGTCCACCAGCGATGGGTTTCCCTCCAATATCAACGTACAACTCGCCTTCCTCACCAGCGTAACAGCTAAAGATTATTGTGTTGCCGTTTCTGTCACTGGTAGAGCTTTCCGACACACCCTGACCGTATCCGAGCACCCAACGCCCATTCATGGGCTGCGGCATTCCTTCAGTTGTTTGCTGGTTGTCACAGCGACTCCAAAATATCGTTGAACCTTCCTGCTCGATCTTCACACCATCACTGGTCGGTGAAATGGTTACTGGTTCAGAGTATGTACTGCCCTCTGCTGCACACACGGCAGTGAATTTGGTGCCATTCCCAACGGAAACAGGTGCAGTCAGGTCGCACCGGTTCTCCACTCCGTCAAGCACACCATTCTGGATAGCAAGTGCACCACCGTCCATGCCGATCTGATCAGGCGAACAGGACCATACTGATCCTTTTGGCTGGTAAATGCCGTCGATGTTCTGTGCATATACTGTATTGGTGCTGCACAGAACCAATACTGCAGCAACAAGTCCAATTGGGGTTTGGTTTGTCATGAACAATCTCTTTTTGATATATATAATCAATTTTAATCAGCGACTTCGGTATCAGGTTATTGGCATTAATGTCTAAAAGCAGTCAACGCGCGTCGAAAATTGAGGGTATAGTGACATCGATCCCATCAGGCCAAACTAAAGGCCACCCGCCCAATCGATACAAGCTTGAAGTCGGGTAATGTCACGGGATTGTACGTCCCCACGCATGATTGCTCCACCGTGGTTCTGTCCACGCCCCATCTCTCGTGAGAACACTTCCAGCATCTCAGCACTCCATTCGATGGGCGCGGGGAAAGCTTGGCTTGCGCGTTCCTGGACACGTTGGAAAGTACCCGCTGGATATTGCAGATGTCCTCGTTGAACAGCCACTTCAGCGTGAGGATAAATGCCCACACAGTAGCCATAGAAGATTGCGTCACTCTCTTCTATCGATGGTTTGCAGGCCGACAAGGCAGTGACTGCAATCATCGGCAACATCATTCCGAAACGGTGCATCATTAGATATCTTCCTCGCTGGTCAACTCTTTATACTGGATCAGGTCTTGGATCGTAACGGCACCGTCTGTTGCATCAACAATCGCCTGAAGTGTCCTTCGCGAGGGAATGTTAATACCGTCCCTGGCCCTCAGCACTGTTGGGGCGCTAACACCGCAGAGGTTTCCAAAAGTCTTTAGACTAAGCTTGTTTTGATTGAGGTAATCCTTGAGCGTCATGGTGTCATTACCTATCGTGTAATAAATGATTCGTCATGGGTAATTTACATGTTTGTTGCACTTTCTTTGAAATCGTTACACGATATGAAATGGCCGCATCGCAAGACAAATCAACGGAATACCTATTTGACCGTATCAGGAACGCTCGGGAGCGGACTGGTATGAGCATGGATGACGCCGCTAAAGCTTTGTCCGTCAGTCGGGTTCAGATTTGGCGTTTGGAGCACAAGTCCAAGACAGTGAGCGCCGAACGACTATTTGAGATGGCGGACCTGTTCGGTGTCGATCCCAGAAAACTTCTTCACGGCGATGATGCTCCATCAGCACACCATGACCACTATCGTCGGATCGCTGACATTGTGACAATGGTTGAACAGCAGGCCCAAACATTTGATGTCCGGCCTCCTCCTGGACTGGTGGCCGAGGTCGTTGTCGAGGTGCTACAACAAGAAGCCAATCAACCTACTGACGCCAAGCCGAACCCATTTGATCCGTCGCAATACCAAGGCTTGATCGCCCTCCTATTTAAACAGGCAGCAAAGAAATGACCCCAGTAACCCAATCCGAGATCAACAAGGCCGCATGGGGTGCATGTGACACCTTCCGGGGTGTGGTCGACCCGTCGATCTACAAGGATTATGTCCTGACGATGTTGTTCCTGAAGTACCTCAGTGACGTGTGGCAGGACCACATGACACGGTATCAAGCTGAGCACCCCGATGCTCCGGAACTGGTTGAGGCCATGATGCAGCAGGAGGCGTTTGTGCTTCCGGATGGTGCCAGCTTCACCGCTCTGCACAAACGCCGCCATGAGCCGGGCAATGGAGAGCGGATAGACAAGGCGCTACATGCTATCGAAGAGGCGAACATCACCAAGCTGCGGGATGTGTTTCAGGATATCAGCTTCAATAGTAACAAGCTGGGCGATGAAGAACAGAAGAACGATATCCTGCGGCACCTGATAGAGGACTTCGCCACGGATGCATTGGACCTGCGGCCCACGCGCGTGGGCCAGTTGGATATCATCGGTGGGGCCTATGAATACCTGATCAGCCGGTTTGCCGCCACGGCAGGTAAGAAGGCTGGGGAATTCTATACTCCGGCAGAGGTGTCATCGCTGATGGCGCGGCTGGTTGATCCACAGGAGGGGGATGACATCTGTGATCCTACCTGCGGCTCTGCATCGCTCCTCATGAAGTGCGGCAGGCTGATCCGGGAGAACACAGGCACCAAACGCTACGCGCTGTTCGGGCAGGAGGCCATCGGCTCCACTTGGGCATTGGCCAAAATGAACCTGTTTCTGCATGGGGAAGAGAACCATCAGATCGAATGGGGTGATACCATTCGGAACCCCAAGCTGCGGACAAGCGATGACATGCTGCGGCACTATGATGTGGTTGTGGCCAATCCTCCGTTCAGTCTGGACAAGTGGGGCACGGAGGCTGCGGAGACCGACAAGTTCGCACGGTTCCGCCGTGGCATGCCGCCCAAAACCAAGGGCGACTATGCGTTCATCCTGCACATGATCGAGACCATGAAGCCCAAGACGGGCCGTATGGCGGTGGTGGTGCCTAATGGTGTGCTGTTCCGGGGATCGACCGAAGGTAAAATCCGCCAGAAGCTGATTGAGGAGAACCTGCTGGATGCGGTGATCGGCCTACCGGAGAAGTTGTTTTTTGGCACTGGTATCCCTGCGGCGATTCTGTTGTTCCGTAAGTCCAAGGCTGACAAATCGGTGATGTTCATCGATGCCTCACGGGAGTTCATCTCGGGTACCAACCAGAACGTGCTGGACGATACCCATCTGGAGAAGATCGTGGCGACGTACCGCGAACGGGCAACGGTGGACAAATACGCCTACTGTGCCAAACGGGAAGAGGTCGCAGAGAATGATTTCAACCTGAATATCCCCCGATATGTGGATACGTTTGAAGAAGAAGACGAGATCGATCTGATGGCCGTTCGTGACGAACGATGCCGGTTGAAGACCGATCTGACCGAGTTGGAGACCCGCATGGAGGGGTACCTGCGGGAGCTTGGTTATGGTTCCTAAGCTAAAGCTCCATGAATTTATCGACATCAAACATGGGTTTGCTTTTAGCAGCGACTTTTTCCGTGACAAAGCAACTGATTACATACTGTTGACGCCTGGTAATTTCCATGTAGATCAACGCCTCTATTTTGGACAACGAACCAAATATTACGATGGCCCAATTCCAAATGGCTATGTCTTGAAAAATGGTGACCTGTTGGTTGTTATGACCGATCTTACAAAGGATATGGCGATCCTTGGCAATGCGGTGTTGTTGAATTCGGATAAGCTGGTCCTGCACAACCAGCGGATAGGTTTGGTGCAAATCAAGGACGAAGTACGGGTTGAGAAACGCTTCCTCTGTGCGTTGCTCAATTCTGACATTGTTCAAAAATATGTCAGGGCAACTGCATCAGGAACAACAGTGCGCCACACCGCCCCCAAAAGAATTCTAGAAATACCCGCTCACATTCCGCCACTCCCCGAACAACGGAAGATCGCGGACATCCTCTCAACCTGGGACCGTGCCATCGAGACCAGTGAGGCGCTGCTGGCCACTGCCCGAACCCAGAAACGCGCCCTCATGCAGAGCCTGCTTAGCGGGAAAGGCCGCTTCTCTGAGTTTGGAGAACACACAGGTCATTCAAACAAAGTGCCAAAAGGATGGGATGTTCTGCCGCTCAGTTCGGTATGCGATGTAAAGGGTGGAAAGCGTATTCCGAAAGGCCAATCTCTTTCTGAAGCGCCTACGTCTCATCCCTATATCCGGGTTTCCGATATGCGAGACGGATATGTAGATACCTCAGACATTCGATACGTGCCAGATGAAATTGCACCATCGATAAGCCGCTACCGAATATCAAAAGATGATCTTTTCATTTCTGTTGCTGGGACACTTGGACTTGTTGGGAAAATCCAGCCTGAACTGGATGGTGCAAATCTTACAGAGAACGCTGACAAACTAACAAACATCTCTATAGATCGCGAATTTCTTCTTACAGTCCTTCAATCACCGTGGGTACAAAGACCTATACAGAATGAGAAAACGTCAAATGCACAACCCAAATTGGCACTGGAACGAATTCGAGGCTTTCGAATTCCGGTACCATCTCTTCCGGAGCAAAGGAAGATCGCGGCTGTACTCACAGATTGTCAGCATGAAATCGAAAAACTGAAATTACAAATCGTCAAACTCCGCACCGAAAAGAAAGCTCTGATGCAACAACTGCTGACGGGCAAGCGACGGGTGAACGTCTAATTTTTGATAATATCAATTTGGTATAAGAAAGTAATTGAATGACGAATTGGGAAGAACGCAGGGTTGAACGCAGCCACAACGATCATCGGACTGAATATGAGCGTGACTTTGCCCGTGTGGTGCATTCGGCAGCATTCCGTCGACTTCAAGCTAAGACACAAGTGTTGGGGATGGGTGATAGCGACTTCAACCGGACGCGACTGACCCATTCGATGGAGGTCAGCCAGATTGGCGTTTCGATCACCAAAAAGCTCTACCGCGAAGCCGCAGAGGGATCACCAGAGCGGGAGATACTACCACCTCCCATGTTGATGAGCAGTATCTGCCTCGCCCATGACTTGGGTCACCCGCCGTTTGGCCATGGTGGTGAAATTGCGTTGAACCGTTGCATGCTGCCCTATGGCGGTTTTGAAGGTAACGGCCAGACGCTTCGCATTGTCACCAAGCTGGAACCGTATCACGACGAATTCGGGATGGACCTGACCAAAAGGGCGGTTCTGGGCGTAATCAAATATCCTGCGCCCTACGATGATGTTGTTGTTTGGGATAATTACCCAGGTGGTAAGCCCGAGACACCTGCGACCGACGAAACGGATGATGGATATGCTGTGAAGGTAGAACCGTCATCAATCTTCGTTGCAAGCGCGATGAAGCCGCCAAAATGTTATCTGAACGAAGAGCATGAGGATGTCGTCCTTGGGTGGGTTGCTAAGGGATTGGAGGATTGGAACACGCTAAGTGAGGTCTCCCCAGCATCCAAGAAGGGCAAGCATCGTAAGACCAAGTATAAATCATTGGATACCTCCATCATGGAGCTTGCCGACGACATTGCATACGGGGTTCATGATCTTGAGGATGCAATTGGTCTGAAGCTGGTCCGCCACCAAACATTTTGTAAGTGGTATGAAGAGACGGACAAGGAAACAGGCAAGCCGCGCACCGAACTGATGAAGCCATTCTTGGACGTACATCATGCAGGAGAATTCGCTGATTTCGCGGAACACTTGTTCAACGTCGACACACACGCCCGGAAGCGCGTAATTGGCCATCTCGTCGGTTTCTTTGTTCAGCGAGCTAAGCTCATCCGTCAGATTGAGCCCGTATTCAAGCATGATATCTTTGGCTATCAGGCCGTGTTTGAAAAAGACATCGAAGAGGCGCTGCGAACGCTCAAAGAGATCGTTGTTGAGCTTGTGATCAAGAGCACACCGGTCCAGCAATTGGAGTTCAAGGGCCAGAAAATTGTGGCGGAGTTGTTCGCTGTCTTCGCGACAGACCCGAAGCGTTTGTTGGAACTACGTGATTACCGCCGTACGATCCAGGGTGGTGGTGATATCCCCACACCAAGAGTAATCTGTGACTACATTGCTGGCATGACGGATGAGTATGCAACCAAGAGGTATCAGCAATTATTTGAACCTCGGGTGGGTTCTGTCTTTGATAGGCTTTAAACCATGAGCCATCGCTCACCCGACACCAACGAAGAAGCTGCTGCCAAGCTGCCTGCATTGCATGTGTTGATGGTGATGGGGTGGGAGTATGTTTCTCCGGCTGACTGTCTGGCACTTCGGGGATCGGAGCGGTCTGTGGTGCTGGAGGACGTGCTACGGGTATACCTGGGGCGGCATCGGTTCGAATACAAAGGTAAGAGCTTGGCGCTATCTCCCAGTGCGATGGATCAGGTGGTTCGCGATATCACCTCAACCGGACTGTCAGAGGGGCTGCTGGCCGCGAACAAGGCGATCCATCAACATCTGACCCAAGGTATCACCGTCCGGGAGGTAATCGATGGTAAGCAGCATTATGTGACTGTGCCACTGATCGACTGGCAGGATGTTACGGGCAACCGGTTCCAGGTAACCGAAGAATTGAGCGTTGAGCGTCCCGCCGGGCTTGGCCGGTTTAGGCCGGACATCGTGTGTTACGTCAACGGTCTGCCGCTGGTGGTGATCGAAGCCAAACGCCCCGTGTCATCAACCAAGACCACAGCGATGGTCGATGAAGGGATATCTCAACATTTACGCAACCAGAAAGGTGATGGCATCCAGGATTTGTATGCCTATTCCCAACTGTTGCTTTCGATCTCGGGTGTGGAGGGACGCTATGGTACCACCGATACACCCAAGAAATTCTGGTCCAAATGGCGGGAAGAACAGATAGGGGATGCTGAGGTCGCTGGGATTAGGGCGACACCGCTCACAGAGCCCCAAGTGGAGGCGTTGTTTGCAGATAGGCCCACATGGGCACGTCAGGGCTATGAAGCCCTCCACAGGGGCGCTGTGCTGCCCACAGAGCAAGACTGGTTGATCATATCGCTGCTGCGGCCAGACCGGCTGCTGGAATTTATCAAACTGTTCATTCTGTATGACCGGAAGACGGGAAAGATCGCCGCCCGGTATCAGCAGGCGTTCGGCATCAAGTCGCTGCTGGAGCGGGTATCACAAGTGCGCCCTGATGGGGGCCGTGAGGGTGGCGTGATCTGGCACACGACAGGCAGTGGCAAATCCAATCTGATGGTCTTTCTGTGCAAGGCGTTGCTGCTTGATCCTGATCTGGCCGATTGCAGGGTGATTGTGGTCACAGATCGGGTTGATCTGGAAAAGCAGTTGTCATCGACCTTCCTGACTGGTGGTGCATTTGGTTCAGACGTTGCGACCAAGAAGGACGGTGAGAAGGCCAAAGTGCTATCTGGCCGTGATCTGGCCGAACGTATCGGGTCGGGCAATGAGCGGATCATCTTCACGCTGCTGCAAAAATTTAATTCGGCCACCAAGCTGCCGGAATGCCAGAACACCACTGACAAGCTCATCGTGTTGATTGATGAAGGCCACCGAAGCCAGGGCGGTGAGAACCATGAACGGATGCGTAAAGCGCTGCCCAATGCGTCCTACGTCGCATTCACGGGCACTCCGCTGTTGAAAGATGACAAGACCCGCAACAAGTTTGGCCCCATCCTGCATGCCTATACCATGCAGCGGGCAGTCGAAGATGGCGCTGTCACACCGCTCGTTTATGAAGAACGAAGGCCAGTGGTGGATATCAATGAGGCTGCTATTGATGCCTGGTTTGACAAAATCACCGCTGGATTGTCAGACAAACAGCGGTCCGATCTGAAGAAGAAGTTTGCGACCCGAGGTCAAATCTATGGTGCAAACAACCGGATCGAGTTGATCGCATATGACATTGCCGTTCACTTCAATGAGAACTTCGCCAAGCTTGACCTTGGGTTGAAGGCTCAACTTGCTACTGACAGCAAAAACTCTGCGATCCGGTACAAGGCCGCGTTGGATGCCACTGGTTTGGTGACCAGCGCCGTGATCATCTCACCACCGGACACCCGGGAAGGCCATGATGATACGGACGAGACCAAAGACCCGGAAGTTCAAGCCTGGTGGAAGGCTGCCGTTGGCAATGATCCCGACGCTTATGAAAATGGTGTGATCGAGGATTTCGGAACTGATGGGCCACCAGATATTTTGATTGTGGTGGACAAGCTCCTGACGGGCTTTGATGAACCTCGCAACGCGGTGCTCTACATTGACAAGTATCTGAAGGGGCACAACCTGCTTCAGGCCATCGCCCGGGTGAACCGGCTGCATGAAGCCAAGAAGCATGGGTTCTTGATCGACTACAGAGGTATCCTTGCAGAGCTTGATACATCCATTCAGAACTATCAGGATTTGGCGGACCAGACCCAAGGCGGCTACGACATCGATGACTTGGTGGGGACCGTCACCAATGTCTCCATGGAGTACAAAAGACTGCCATCCCTGCATGATGCTGTTTGGGCCATCTTCCGCGATGTTGTGAACAAACAAGACCGTGAGCAATTCCGACGGGTTCTGATGCCGGACTATGTTGAGAATGATACTGGTGTTGCTCATGACCTTCGTCAGAAGGTGCGGGATGACTTCTATGACGCGCTGACAACCTTTGGCATGTGCTTGAAGTTGGCGTTGTCATCGCGGTCATTCTTTGAGGATGGGGCATTCTCTGAAGCCACCATTCAAGGATACAAGCGTGACCTAAAGTTCTTCACCGAACTGCGTATTCAGGCAAAGCGCGATGCACAGGAAACCGTAGACTTTTCAGCCTATGAAACCCAGATCAGGAACCTTGTGGACAAGCAGGTGATCGGGCAGGAGATTGTTGACCCTGAGGGCGTGATCATGATCGGTGAGTTGGGTCAGAGCGATGATGTGAATGATTGGACAGATGAGAAGAAACGCACCGAAGCTGATCTGATCAAAACACGGATACGTAAATCCATCGAACAGGAATTGATCGATGATCCGTACGCACAGCGGGTGTTCTCAGAGATGCTGAAAGAAGCGATCAGAGAAGCAGAGTCCCTGTTTGATCACCCTGACAAGCAATACACCATGTTCAAAGACCTGGAGGCCATGGTCGGGGAAAGGGCCACACCAACAGTGCCAAACGGGTTTGGTGACAACAAGTTGGCTCAAGCTTTCTTTGGAGCCTTCGCGATGTCTTTGGAGCAGGAGCAAATTAACGATCTCGGCGAAACCAAACTGGTTGAAGAAGCCTTGTTCACGGATAGCGTGGTCCAAGGTGCTGTACGATCCCATTCAATCAGTCCAGCCAGCATCGAGGCTGAAATCCGGAAGGCTCTGCTACCACGGTTGTTCAATTTGTTAGGTGGGCTGAACCCTGCGAATGAGGTTATCGAACAGGTTGTCGCTATTGTCCGTGCGGGTGACACTAGGCGGAGCACATGAGCCCCAAGCACATCCTGGCCTATGGTGATGAGCGGATACCCTACGAGGTCAAGTTTGACCCAAGCAGGAAGACCCGCATCGCCATCCATGTTGAACCTGATGGCAGTGTCATCGTGGATGCGCCATGCGATCAGCCCGACGAGATGATCCAGAAGGCGGTTCACAAACGTTCACGCTGGATCATGGATCATGTCGCAGAAGCCCGGGATCGTTTCAGTCACGTCCGGCCAAAGGCATACGTATCCGGTGAGGAAGTCCTCTATCTGGGGCGGCGGTATATGTTGAAGGTGGTCCAGGATGACGCCGCAACCGGCACTGCACGGCTGCGAGGAAACCGTCTGGAGATTTCAACCAAATCTACTGACGCTGGCAAGGTCAGAGGTATTGTTAGGGCATGGTATCGTCTGCGGGCCCGTGACTACTTCGCCAAGCTCATCGATAAGCAGTCTGCCGTGCTCCCATGGATAGCCAAGCCACCCCCATTCAGGATGCTTGAAATGACGCGACAGTGGGGTAGCTGTTCTCCCCAAGGGCAGGTGATCCTGAACCCGCATCTGATCAAAGCGCCCCGAACCTGCATCGAATATGTCATCATCCATGAATTGGCTCATCTGAAACACCACGACCATAGCCCTGAATTCTTTGATTTGGTGGGGCGGCATGCTCCTGGTTGGGAGAAGCCCAAGAAGCTGCTGGATGGTATGGTCGAGGTTTTGGCCAATGACTGAAATTGAATTAGGGTAGTCGTTTCAAGAGCGACACTGCGCGGTTACAAAAGCTGCTCGACAGTTACACGAAGATGACAAAGCAGGTGCCAACATGACCGATGATGTTTTCATACCCACGCTGACCCATGCGACTGAGCGGGACATTGACCTGCTGTTGGTTGAAGAACTTTATGCCACGCATGACTTTGTGTTCTGGATGGCAGCACAGGCAGGCATTGCCGAGCGTATCGCGTCGTGGGATGTGAAGCACAGCAAACGCCGGACAAGATCGCGGCGTGAGATCGATATCTTTATGGAGATCACCCATACAGATGGCTTCCGCACCGCACTGTTGATTGAGAACAAGATCGACGCAGGTGAACAACCCGATCAGGCCGAAAGCTACCGTGAAGAACTCGCACTGCTGTCAGACGGGTTTAACCGCACGGCCATGATCATTGTCTGTCCAGCAAGCTACCGCGATCAGAAGCCGGTCTTCACATCCAAATTTGATGTGACAGTGACCTACGAGATGATCCGCGACTGGTTTGCCAATGCTGCGGAGGAGGCGGGCAATGAATTGGTGTTGCGGTACCGGCTTCGCACGGAACTATTCGATCAGGCTATTCACAAGCATCGGCGTGGCTACACAGCCATCCCAGATGTCATTGTTGGCGATTTCAACGCGCAATACGTAGCGTTGTTGGCTGAGATAGCGCCACAAATCATACCGGGGAACAGCATGCTGAAGCCTGCAAACCCCCGTGAGAGTACATCCATGATCTTTGACCAAAACAAATCACTGGCGGCGGTTCCCAAAGATGTCCGGCCAAGTCGATTTGCCCATGAATTGGGGCGTGGATCAGAACGACGGGCCAACTATGTTGCGGTCACATTTGCCGGTTGGGGTGCCGCATTGCCAAAAGTACGAGCCAAGCTTGAGGCCGACACAGCATCCATCGGTGCATCATTCTCTGCAAAGACACCCACCAAGACCCGCCCGAACCCAGGTTTGGTCATGTCCCTTCCCACAGAGCCGGTGGACAATCAGGGTGACTTTGGTGCTCAGGCTGAAATCTTGGTAGAAGGCATACATGAGGCGCAGTGCCTGCGATCTTGGTTGATTGAAAACGTCGAAATACTTCAAAGTTGGAAATCCGTAATTCAAGCTGCTGAAGGTGGGATTTGATGTGAATACAGTTTCACCACCGGCCTGTTGGGCTGATGAAACCTCAGTCTTGCTTACATCCTTCTGGGGATGGACACCCGAAAGTTGGGGGACATTAGGTTGGACAGGAGATCGCGGTCGCACCCGGCGGACCAATCTGCTGAAACAGCTTTCTGATCCGTTCATTACTGTCATCTACGTTACCAGCAACAAAACCTACATTGATCCGACTCTGAAAGGTATGATCGCTGGCTTCTATCTCACCAGCCATGAGACCGGTGAGCGCGATGAATTCACACACCCGATCCATCACGGGCGGGAAACAGAAAGCTGGCGGCACTCACTACGGGCAGTCCGAGCCTTCAGCTACTTGCCAGAATATCGGCATCGGGCGCTGGACTTGATCCCGTCATTATCAAGAACAGGACGGTCTGTTTCAGCCATGGGTGAAATCATCAATGATCCTGAACTGATCGAAGCATTGCGAACCACGCCATGGAAAGAGGTTCCGGTTTATTCTTCACGAACGAAATTTGAAGCCCCAGACGATCAAAGCGAAAACAACAACGGTATGGTCAGACCCGGGCCTGACAACGCCGGTGGCTATGAGGTTCCAGGGCGCGTTCACAGCCTCCCCCGTGAGCTTTATGTGCTGCGGCTTCGAGGTGACACTGACGCCTATCTGGGTCGGTCCGCACCAAGTATGTCGATCTTCAAGATCGGCATGTCGGTAAGCCCGGATATGCGGCGGCAATCCTTCCAGAAGTCCATGCCCAAAGGGGCCTTTGACTGGCTTACCTACAGAACCACCAGGATGGACGGGCATACCCCCTACAGCAGCCATGCAGCGGCTGTGAGCGGCGAAACTGCGATGAAGCTCCATCTTGCCCGCAACGGGGAACACCTGGGTGGTGAATTCTATCTGGCGACACATGATGAGATCGATACCGCATGGCGGATCGGACGCGAAGCCGCAAAGGCAGTTGATGAGAAGGAACCAATTAATGAGTAATGCACTTATCCCTCCATCAGGGTCACCCATGCCCAAAATCGACCGATACTCATGCTGGTGGCTGGTGCTACGCTAAGCATCATCTGGTTGGTTTAAGAAGCGGATATCGATCTGATTTATCGCAGCAGCACGAATTGCCAGACTTGGACCCCTACCATAATCACCAGCACTGTCCCCAGACGAATGCCCAGTGATGAAATCGTTTAGTTCCTTCGAAATATCCAAGTCCCGCAGAAAGTCTTTGAAGTTGCCACGTAGAGAATGAACGACCTTCAAAGGATCAGGACCAGCAGCGGCACGTACGAACGGCATACAAGCCTTAGATGCGTCATTGGTGGCTTTGCCATCCCGATCTCGTAGATAGTCAAACATCACACCAGTACAGCGGTTGGGCATAATCAGCCCTGAATGCAACGGCACCATTCTCTTCGAACCTTCAGTCTTAACGATTGCATCGTCTGTTAGGTCCAAATATACGATGCCTGCTTTGGTCTTTACCTGTTCCCATCGCAGCAATGCTACTTCATCCAACCGCATCCCAGTCGTAGCCAAGATTGATAATATAAGGCGCTCTCGTGGCTCCATCGGTTGTTTGAACAGCTTGACTAGTTCGCCGTGATCTAACGGCTCATAATGTTCGGTTGCTGTGCCATAGTTCTTCAATCTTAAATTCACCAACGGACTGTTATCTACATGCCCTTGCTGTTCACACCACGTCAGCATTCCTCCAACCGATGATATCCGAGTTTTGATCGTGCTATTTCCACGCCCTTGAGCATCAAGATACCGCGCATAGTCATAGGCATGTTTCTTCGTGATCACACCAACTTCGATATCTCCGATAACAGAAACAAATTCCTTGATGTGGCTATCTGCGCCGTTCTTCGTCTTGATGCGATTCCATGGGCGACCTTTGATGTATTGAGGTTGAATCCTCGAAATCAACATCGCGGGGTCAACTTTTGGAATAACTGGCTTTGGACGGAAAGCGTGTAGGGGATCGGGCGGGCCCATATCATAGACAAACTTGATCGCAGGTTGGGGCTTCAATCGATCCAACTTTTCATCGAAATCGCGGTAGATTTCATCTGCAATACGATGCTGCCGACGTTCAGCTTCCTTTCGGTCGGTTGTACCCGCCGACCGACGCACCTGCTTATTGGTGCCGTTTTGCAATCCCACAGGCTTGGTAACCTGCACATACCACTTGTTCCCTTTGGCCTTTAGTTGGACCAGCTTCGATGCGTGATAATTCATAAGAAGCCCCTAAGGTAGTGTCCGAAATAGTGTCCGCTGTAGGTTCTATTGAACCTAAATGGTCATATTTTTATAGATTTAAGGGGGTGGGGGTGTCAATGGAGGCGAGTACGAGAATCGAACTCGTGTACACGGATTTGCAATCCGCTGCGTAACCACTCCGCCAACTCGCCACCGTGGTTTTTTATGGCTCTAAAGGCACAAGCAGGAAATCGCAATACCAATTGTAACACACTTTGGCGCACATTCATGATTCTGTCCCTGTTTGTTCCAATCACGCCCGCATGTCCTGTAAGGATATAGGCCTGAACAGGCCAAGCCAACAATTGCATTGTCGTTTTTGAATTTGCGAATGGCCTATGAAGTAAGGTTATGGAGTTGAGCTGGGAAAATCCATTTTTTGTTTGACGGGTGCTGGTGTTAACTTTGATCCTAAGAGGACATTTTGTCTAAAACAAAGGCATATGGTGCAAAATTTATTTGTATTTGTAGGGAGTTGAAAACAACGACGTTTGCCCACGACAATGGCGCAAATTTCATACGGAGCTTTGACAGTTTAGAATTTCCAATGCTGTTTTTGTGGACGACAAAAAGCAAATGGCGAGGACGCACTTGTTTGCATTGTTCTTCACGCTAGTGGAAAAAGGTACGTCGTTGGGTTGAGACGTATGGAGCGGTTTGAAGCGACTACATTTCGTTTGGAGGTAGGGGAACACATTTTGGATAAGTAACTTACTGGTTCTACGGTTCCGGCTCACGTATAGTTCAGTTAAAAAGACAAGCCTAAACAGACAAGTCGCGTATGAATTTGAATCCACTGTGCAGCCACATCGCCAACTCGTTCAATGGACACGGTTGCTATCTGGGTCTGTGACGGTTCTATTAGCTAATTTTTCCTGTTTGGTGGCGGAATTTTGACGATGCGTTGCAGTGTGGGATGTGGCGTTGCTGCTTGTGATCTGTTGTGGCACATTGGTCGGATCAGGATTCTGTATAAACGAGCATTCCCATGACGGATTTTTCCAAGAGACGCACAATGATGGTCGACACGCAGGTGCGTCCTTCAGACGTGACAAAGTTCCCCATCATTGACGCGATGCTGACCGTAGCACGCGAAGATTTTGTTCCTGCAACGCGCCGCGAGGCTGCGTATGTTGGGGAAAACCTCGATATGGGGCAGGGGCGAATGCTGTTTGAGCCACGTACATTGGCAAAAATGCTGGATGCTTTGGCTATCGATGGTGATGAGCTGGTGCTGGATGTCGGGTGTGGAATGGGATATTCTACCGCAGTTATTGCCCGCATGGCGCAAGCTGTTGTTGCAGTAGAGCAAGATGAGGCCATGGCACATGAGGCGCAAGATGCGCTGGTTGCTGCGGGGGCGGACAATGCGGTTGTTCACACAGGTGAACTCATTTCAGGCGCCGCACAACATGGTCCATATGACGTTATCATCGTTGAGGGAGGCGTGACTGCTTTGCCTGATGCATTGACGGACCAGCTTAAGGAGGGTGGACGGATTGTCGCGCTCTTTATGGAGGGCGTACTGGGTGAGGTGCGTTTGGGGTCCAAACGCGATGGGCACATCAGTTGGCGCTTGGCGTTCAACGCAACTGCACCAGTATTGCCAGGCTTCGGCAAAGAGATGTCGTTTACTTTTTAAGAAAATGTGCGCCGACTTGGCGTTTATCATTGAAAATAAAGACTAAGTCCGATGCGGCTTGGCAATGTTTAGGGGCACTAGAAATGGTATTCGGTGAGATTAAGCAGAAGGCAGATCGCGTCATTCGAATGAGCTGTTTGGTCACTGCGGCAGTGGTCATGACTGGCTTTTCCGGAACATCAGCAAGGGCAGATACCTTTGCTGATGCACTGGTTAGCGCGTATAATCACTCAGGCCTTTTGGAGCAAAACCGAGCGCTACTGCGCGCTGCGGATGAAGATATCGCTGCAGCTGGCGCATTGCTTGAACCTGTTTTGCGTTGGACTGCTAGTATTACCCAAAGTTATGGTCGCGCTAGAACGTCAACAACGTCAGGTGCGTTTGACAATGATAGTTTGATAGCTTCGGGATCGTTGATCGCAGAGTTGCTGATCTATGATGGTGGTGCGACCACCTTGGGTGTTGAAGTTGCCAAAGAAACAGTTTTGGCAACCCGCCAGACGTTGATTGGGATCGAGCAGCAAGTCCTTCAGCGCGGCGTTCAGGCCTACATGGGCGTTATCGAAACCACCGAATTTGTGACACTGCGTCAAAACAACGTACGTGTGCTTACGCAAGAATTGCGTGCAGCGCGCAACCGCTTTGAAGTGGGGGAAGTTACCCGCACGGATGTCGCATTGGCCGAAGCAGAGCTGGCGCAGGCAAACAGCGGCTTAGCGTCTGCACAGGGTAACCTTGCCATCGCAATTGAGGAATATCGCAATGTGATTGGTCGCAAGCCTGGCCGTTTGTCCCGGCCCCCAAACCTGCCCAAGCTTGGACGTGATGTTGCATCGGCAAAAGCCGTTGCAGTACGCCGTCATCCCAGCATGCGTGCGGTTCAACATCAGGTGTCTGCTGCAGAATTGGCGATCAAACGTGCTGAGGCAGAAAAGAGGCCAACCGTGACAGCGCAAGGTGTTTTGTCGACAAGTGAATACCTCGACAGCAGCAGCTTTAGCGCCGGTGCTTCGATTGGGTTGAATGCAGCGGGTGTTATTAGTGCGGGTGGTTCGCGTAGTTCTGCCGTACGCAGAGCACAAGCGCAGCGTGACGCGCAGCGTGGCAACTTGCATGTGGTGCGCCACGATATCCAACAGAACGTTGGTATTGCCTATGCACAACTGAGTTCAGCACAAGCCTCGCTTAAGGCTTCTGAGGGCCAGATACGTGCAGCGCGTATTGCTTTCCGCGGCGTGCGTGAAGAAGCTACATTGGGCGCGCGGACCACGCTTGACGTGTTAGATGCCGAGCAGGCAGTTCTGGACGCCGAGGCATCAAGTATCTCGGCTCAGACTTTGGTTTATAATGCCTCTTACGCAGTTTTGGCTGCAACGGGCCAACTTACGGTGCGCGATTTGCGTCTGCCAGTGCAGCAGTATGACGTTACAGAATATTACAATTTGGTCAAAGATAGCCCGCGTGCAAAATCCAAACAGGGCGAGCAATTAGATCGAGTGCTGAAACGTCTTCAACAAGACTAACCGCTCCAAATCATACAATTATTCGACGGGCTGTTCATAACTGAACGGCCCGTTTTGCGTTCAATGGTGCCAGTTCGCGTGAAGGCAATCGGCTAATTTTATATTATTAAACGATTTTCGACCCATTGTGAGAATCTTTGCAGCAGGTTATCTTTGCCCCTGAGTAGAGAGTGGTGAAAAATGTCCAAACCCGTCACAAACGAAGAGGTCGAAGATGTTTTGTCTTCGATCCGCCGATTGGTATCCGAAGATAAGCGTCCTCTTGCGGGGCTGCGTAGCGCGCCATCCGAGCCAGCACTGGTTTCGGAAACCGAGCGCACACCCGAAGTTGAGGTCGCGGCTGATCCTGTGGCAGATCGTTTTGTATTGACGCCTGCGCTGCGCGTAGCCGTAAGCCAAGATATTGCAGACAATGCTCCGCTGGATTTGGGGTCTGTAGCGCGTGAGACGTGGATCGAGCCGGAAGAGGCTGAGGCCGCAGATGCCGAACCGCTGATGCTGTTCCCGACCTCTCAACAAGATGTTGCAGAAACGGATGAGGCAACCTTAGCAGCGCTAGTCCATGACGCGGTCGAAACTGAGACACAGCCGGCTGATGATGGCCTCGAAGACGGTGATTATAGCGATGAAGGGTATTGGAATGAGGAAGAACAGGCTGCATCTGACTCTCATGAAGTGAGGGAAGACAGCGTTTCCTCGGATATCGATTCTAGTGATGATGATGTGAACTGGGATGTTGACGACAACGAAACCTATTCAAGCCACGTTGAAGACGAAGAAGAGCAGACGCCTGAAGTTGCCCATGAGCCTTTGGATGAGAAATTCTTTGATTCTGAAAGGGATGTTGAGGCTGAAATTGATAGCGACGACGCTGAACCATCTGTGGCCTCAATTATACCTTTGACCGATAAGATTGCGGCATTGGAAGCCGCAGTAGGGGAGATTGTGCAAGATTGGGAGCCTGATGGAGATCTCGAAAACGAGTTGGCTTCTACTGATGTGCCTGCGATGACTTGGGAGGATGATGTTGAGTTGGACGCAAAAGGTGCGCCGATGGTCGATGACGTCGATGATTACCCCAGTGATATCGAAGAAGAGCAGGACGCGCCCGCCGCTGTGGCTCCGATCGGCAGCGCATTCGGCGTTGATGACCAGCTGATGGATGAAGAAGCGCTGCGTGATCTGGTAAGCGAGATTGTGCGCGCGGAACTTCAAGGTGCTTTGGGCGAGCGGATTACACGCAATGTGCGCAAATTGGTGCGCCGTGAAATCCACCGTGCGCTTACCGCGCAGGACATGGAGTAAGGCTTAGCTGACTTCGGCCGCGGCTGATAGCAGCGCGTCGAGGTCAAAATACGCTTCGATATGCTCTGCTAGTGCGTCCAGCGTCTCCTCAACTTGATCCTCAAATACCACGGTTGAGGCAGCCCCTAGCGCCCCAAGATAGGCTGCGCGAAATGGGTCCGATGCGAACACCCCATGTAAATAGCACCCCAAAACACGGCCATTGGCGCTGGTTGCCCCTTCGTCGGTATTACCAAGGCGCAACCAAGGGCGCGCGCAGGCGGCGCCCTGCGTTTGACCCATATGGATCTCATATCCGCTGAGCGCTGCACCACTGTCCAGATGCACGCCCGCGCGCAGCAGCAGGTTTTTGCTAGGTTCCAGTACTGTGTGAACATCTAAGTGCCCCAGCCCCTCAACGGTTCCAGCAGGGCCTTCAATGCCGGCTTCGTCACTGATTGTTTTCCCTAACATCTGGTATCCGCCACATAGGCCCATCACATGCCCGCCGCGCCGAATGTGCGCTGCGATATCAATGTCCCAGCCCGCTTCACGCAGCGCTGCCAGATCAGAGATGGTGGATTTGCTGCCAACCAACAGGATCAGGTCTGTATCAGCGGGAATTGGATTGCCTGCGGTAATCATGCGTAAATCCACAGATGGCTCTGCGGCCAATGGATCAAGATCATCAAAGTTCGCAATCCGCGGGAGCTGTGGCACGGCCACGACCAATCCAGCGCCGCCAGAACGTGCGCGTGCGGGTAGGTCCATCACATCCTCGGCGGGCAAACGTGATGCGTGGTTAAACCATGGCAACACACCAAGGCATGGCCAGCCTGTGCGGGCAGCAATATCATCACGTCCGGCGTCAAACAGGCTGCGGTCTCCGCGAAATTTATTTACGCTAAATCCCTTGATCAGTGCATTATCTTCAGGTTCGAGAACTGCTTGGGTTCCCACGATTTGGGCAATTACACCGCCACGATCAATGTCACCCATCAAGATTACAGGCACGCCAGCGGCACGGGCAAACCCCATATTGGCAATGTCACCTGCGCGTAGATTTGTTTCAGCAGGGGAACCTGCACCCTCGATCACGATCAAATCACATTGCTCAGCAAGGCGGTAAAAACTCTCTAGCACTGCTGGCATGAGGGTTTCTTTATTCTGTCCAAACGCGCGGGCTTCTTGATGGCCAGCAACTTGTCCCTGTACGATGACTTGGGCGCCTGTAGCTGTTTGCGGCTTGAGTAGAATAGGGTTCATATCGGTATGGGGATCAACACCACAGGCACGTGCCTGTAGCGCTTGGGCGCGGCCGATTTCCCCACCATCTGATGTCACGGCGGCATTGTTTGACATGTTTTGCGGTTTGAAGGGGCGCACATTAAGGCCGCGTGCCCTGCATGCGCGCAAAATGCCAGCCACAATCATGGATTTCCCGACATTGCTGCCAGTGCCTTGTATCATGATCGCTTTTGCCATTTTCTGCCCTTTGCCTGTTTGGGGCAAAGTGGCGCAAACAGGCGCAGAGGAAAAGGGCATTTCATGAATACACCAGCGCATCTGCTGATTGGCGCGGCCATTATGGGTAAGAAAAATAACCCAACGCTGATCTGGGCGGCGTTGGCGGGGGCATTTATGCCTGATGTCTCGTTGTATTTATTGGCAGGAGGTGCGTTGTATTTGTTCAGTATCCCACCTCAAGTGGTGTTTGATGAGCTGTATTTTTCAACTACTTGGCAGACCATATTTGCCGTGGATAACTCGTTTTTTGTGTGGGGTGGCGCGCTTGCCTTGGCATTGTGGTGGCGCAAACCTTGGGTGATTGCTTTTGCA
Organism: Sulfitobacter sp.; assembly: GCF_036960155.1. Classification (GTDB taxonomy): domain Bacteria; phylum Pseudomonadota; class Alphaproteobacteria; order Rhodobacterales; family Rhodobacteraceae; genus Sulfitobacter. The sequence continues at coordinate 33,219 of NZ_JBALWB010000003.1, forward strand.
GGGGCGGGGTTTATCCATTTGTGTCTGGATTTCCCTCTGCATCACGATGACGGGCGGGCACATTTCTGGCCATTGTCACACTGGATTTATGAAAGTCCGTTGAGCTATTGGGATAGGGGCCATGGGGCGCATTGGATTGCGCCGCTTGAAGGGGCTTTGGCCGCTATGGCTGCAGTCCAGATTTGGCTGTTCAGACCTGGCTGGAAGATTCTGTCACTGGTACTGCTATTGCTGGCAGCAGAACTTTCCGTGACATGGGTTTGGGTTTTTGTGTTTGGCGCATAAAAAAACGCAGCCAAACGGCTGCGTCTTTTTTAACAGTCTAGGAAAAGTCGCTTATGCGGCTTCCGCCTGCTGAGCAGCATTGCGGCGCTCAGATTCTTCGCGTGACAGGGCGACAGAAGTACGTACACCTTTGCCAACAAAGTCCATCAATCCGGTGACAACACGTTCGTTCGGGTCAATACCAGCACAGCTAAGTACTTCGCGACCATCACGAGAGCGAGCCCAACGGGCGATTTGCTCTGGACCATTGCCATATTTTTTGTCATCTGCAATTGCATCGTCTAGTGCAGCCAGTACTACGGCTGCAAACAGTTTACGGGCACGGTTACCTTGTTCGTTATTAAAGGCAGTGCCATCAACGAAATCTTTCAACTCGTCGTCCTTCCATTATTCTTGCTCTTGTCATTTTCGGCGTTCGTTTCTTCTGACAGATAAAGAGCGATTCGGATACCCTTTTAACGCATGGCTGCCATGATCATTTTGCATGGCTTGTTGTGGGTTGCATACTAAACAGGGCAGCTTGCGCGTGGTTTCTACGCAAGATATAGGGATGATCAAGATTTCATCAACCTTTTGACAGAGTTTTGCCCATGCCCAAAATTAACGGAAACGAAATTCGCCCCGGAAATGTTCTTGAACATAATGGAGGATTGTGGGCCGCTGTGAAGGTAGATCACGTAAAACCGGGTAAAGGTGGTGCATTTGCGCAAGTAGAGATGAAGAATTTGCGCAACGGTTCCAAGCTAAATGAGCGTTTTCGCAGCGCCGACAAGGTCGAACGCGTGCGTCTTGAACAGAAAGATCAGCAGTTCTTGTATGAAGATGCAGGCATGTTGGTGCTGATGGATACGGACACATACGAGCAAGTTCAGCTGGCCGCAGACCTGCTGGGAGAGCGACGTCCGTTCTTGCAAGACGGCATGATGATCGTTGTCGAATACCACGACGACGAGGCAATTAACGCTGCGTTACCTCAGAAGGTAACGTGCAAAATTGCCGAGACTGAGCCGGTTGTGAAGGGGCAGACAGCTGCCAACTCCTTTAAACCTGCGATTCTGGACAACGGCGTGAAGGTAAGTGTACCTCCGTTTGTAGGGCAGGATGAGGCTATCATCGTGAACACAGAAACGATGGAATACGTAGAACGCGCCTAAAGTTACATTTTTAGGAAGCTAACACAGCGCGGCCCACCGGGCCGCGTTTTGCGTTTTAGGCAAGGCGTGTGACTGTGGCGCCATTTGCATCCATCGCAGCAGTTGCACGGTCAAATCGCAGATAGGCCAATGCCTCGTCGCCGGAACGGGTGAGCAGGGTGCCCGCTGCTTTTCCATCCGCAGTCGTAATCGGCGTGCCTGCGGGGGCATCCCCAATGACGGATACGCGCGCCAAACCCTTGCGCAATTCTGTTTTGTGTTTCATGCGCGCGGTGACCTCTTGGCCAACATAGCAGCCCTTGCGGAAATCCACGCCGTGGATACGCTCAAACCCCATCTCAAGGATGAAACTGTCTGTGGTCAGCTCGGTGCCTGAGTTTGGGATCATCTGGGTAACATAGAGGGCAGGCCAGTCGACGGCATCATCATCTTGAGGTGTTTCACGATAGGCACGCCAGCCCAGTGCAGGATCACGTGGATCAGCAGCCCCGTCCGCAGGAGCTTCATGGAGGCCTCGGTGAAGGTGTAGATCGGTGCGCTCAATCTGCACATCTGCGCGCAGTTTATACATCGAAAGGCGTTGGACCAGCATGTCTGCGAGCGCAACATCAACATCCAGCAGAATGGCGTCGCCGTCGGCCTTGAGGAAGAAGTCAGCGAGATATTTGCCTTGTGGGGTCAGCATGGCGGCATAGACCAGACCGCCTTTGATGCCCGCGATGTCATTTGTTATCAACCCTTGCAAGAAATCATGGGCGTCAGCGCCTGTTAGGCGCAGGATTTGGCGGGAGGGAGCGTTCATCGGGGTATCCTTTTGGAGTTGTTTTCAATATAGCAATTCACGTCCCGCGTAACAGGGGCATCTTTGAGGAATGTCATGCGGGCGCAAATTTCAGTTGTTGTACCTACCTATAATGCCGAGCCCGCTCTTGCCGGGTGCCTTGGCGCGTTGATGGAGGGGATTGAGCAGGGGCTCATCCGTGAGTTGATTGTGAGTGATGGCGGTTCAACTGACGCGTCAGGTGCGGTGGCACAGGCGTGGGGAGCTGAGGTATTGAGTGGCCCTGCGTCGCGCGGGGGCCAGTTAAGGCGCGGTGTGGATGCGGCCAAGGGCGATTGGGTGCTGATCGTGCATGCCGATACAATTTTGGCCGCAGGTTGGACTGAAGCCGCACGGTTGAAATTGAATGACCCCGAGACGGCTGGATGGTTCATGCTGGCGTTTGATCAGCGGGGCATTGGAGCCACTGTTGTTGCAGGTTGGGCAAATCTGAGAAGCCGTTTGGGGCTGCCTTATGGCGATCAGGGGCTGCTCATTCATCGCGATTTATACAATGCTGTTGGTGGGTATCCTGACCAACCCCTAATGGAAGATGTCGCACTTGCACGCCAGTTACGTGGCAAGCTGGAGATGATGGATAGTGTGGCGGTGACATCAGCGGCCAAGTACCGCAAGCAAGGGTGGATCCGGCGGGGGGCGAAAAACCTGTTGTTGTTGCTACGCTACTTTGCCGGAACTTCGCCGGAACAGTTGGCTCAATCTTATCGCCGCTAGGGTCGATCCAAAGGACGCGCCAAACGGTGCGATTACATTTGTTTGACCCGTGTCCAAGGTTCTCGCAGAGTGTTTGGTTTAGGTCCCGAAGAAATGTTGCCCAATGCGCTGCAACAGGTTTGGTTGTTGTTCTGGAGCAGGTGCGTCGCGCCTGCGTAAAACACCGCGGCGTCGGTCAGATACTGTTTTTCCATCCTTGAACTGGAGGCGATAAAGATCGGCATAGATGCCGCCACGCTCCAACAATTCTTCGTGGGTGCCTTCATCAACGGCGCGACCACGATCCATAACGATGATCTTATCAGCGTTACGAATGGTGCTAAGGCGGTGCGCGATGACAAGCGTTGTACGCCCTTTTGATAGACGATCCAAAGCATCTTGGACTACTTGTTCTGATTGAGCGTCTAGTGCACTGGTTGCTTCGTCCAACAGTAAAACAGGTGTGTTGCGCAGTAGGGCACGTGCAATTACGACGCGCTGACGTTGTCCGCCAGACAGGGCAGAACCGCGCGGCCCAACGCGTGTTTCCAAGCCATTTTCCAAATGCGGCAGGAAGTCCGAGACAAACGCTGCATCAAGCGCGTCTTTCAGCTCTGCATCACTCACGTCTTGGCGGCCCAGCACGATGTTTTCGCGCAGGGTTTCATCAAACAGCAACGCCTCTTGGCTGACAACAGAGAACAACGTGCGCAGATCTGGGATTGCCATTTCGGTCGTCGCAATGCCGCCCACACATACTTTACCCGAAGAGGGGTCAAGCAGGCGGGTGAGTAAATTAAAGACAGTTGATTTGCCTGCACCTGAAGCCCCAACTAAGGCAGTGGTTTTCCCTGCTTCTGCCTTTAAGGATAGGCCATGCAAGACTTCGGTTTCTCCAAAGGACAATGTCACGTTGTTTAATGTGATATCAGCATTGTCTTGTGGTGCTGGCGTTGGATTGTCTGGAGACGTGAGGTGAAGTGGTGCATCCATCAGCTCTTTGATCCGCTCAAGGGCAGCGGCAGCAATCTGCCATTGACCGCTAATGCCGCCAAGACGGCGCAGCGGATTAAAGGTGAACCCCATGGCAGTAAAAAAGGTCATGAACTGGCCGATGGTTTTATCACCAGAGATGATTTCGGAACCGCCGTAGAGGATCACAGCCATGAAACCCACACCTGAAATGATGTCGATCATTGCGGGAATGGCTGAGCTGCCGAATGCTGTGCGCACTTCGGTTGAGACAAATTGTTTTGTGATGTCGCGGTATTGGCGGGATTGATACTCTTCCAGAGCGTTTAATTTGATTTGGACAATGCCATGAAAGACCTCGTCAAGGCGCGTGGACAGGCTGGCACCTAGATCACGTGCTTCGCGGGCACGACTGCGCACAAAACGCTGCGCGAACGCGGCAGGTAGTACCATCACAGGGATGCCGATACAGGCCAGTAGCGCCCAAATTGGATCAATTGATATCGCGACGCCGAGAAGTACCAACAGTCCGATGAAGTCCCGTCCCGCACCCGTAATGACAGCGCGCCAGACATTGCCGACAGCGTTTACATCCGATTGAACCCGTTGGATCAAAAATCCGGGGGGGTGCGTTTGGTGAAATGCGCCGTCTTGTTGCATCATCCGGTTGAGCAAATCGATCCGCATGTCTCCAGCAGAGCGTTGGGCAATTCGGGTGAGCAGCACTTTTTGGGCAACGCCAGAAAACGCACGGACCACAAAAATACCAATCAAGACAAAGCCAACGATCAATAGCCATGAATGCTGGCCTGCGACAAATACGCGGTCAAACATAGGCTCCATCAGCTTGGCCATCGCGCCAAGACTTGCGCCTTCGAGGATCATAAAACAGACCGCAACCAGCAGTTTACCCATATGTTGGCGCAGGTAGTCCCGCCAAAGCCAGCGCATCAGGGCGCCCGAAGTATAAGTTTGTCCGTTGCTCATGGGAGGGTCGGCTTTCATTTTGGGGCCTTTTCAGGTTGCGCAACCATAATGCGCGTATAGCGGTGGAGCAAGTAAGAGCTGTGATTGACGACAGGTCCTTGCAAGGTATGGTTGCCGAGAACACTCTGCCAGCAACTGTTTGAGAAATAGGAATAAGACGTATGACGAATAGGCCGAACCTGTCCCATGGTCGTGGGTACCTAGCCATCCCCGGTCCGTCAGTAATGCCTGATGCGGTTTTGCAGGCGATGCATCGCCCTGCGCCTAATATTTACGCTGGTGAATTGATAGACATGATGCCGGGCATCATAGCCGACCTTAAGCGTGTCGCGCGCACCCAGCACCATGTGGCAATTTACATCGGTAATGGCCATGCCGCTTGGGAGGCTGCACTCAGCAACGTCATTGCACCAGGTGAACGCGTTTTGGTTCCGGCGACGGGACGTTTCGGCCATGGATTTGCTGAAATGGCCGAGGGTATCGGTGGAGATGTGCAGATACTCGATTTTGGCAAATCTTCCCCCATGGATCTTGATCGCATTGCCCAAGCACTGGCTGAGGATAAGGACCACCTGATCAAGGCCGTGTTGGCCGTTCATGTGGATACATCAAGTTCGGTCATCAACGATATCAAAGGCGTGCGCGGGGTATTGGATGCAGCAGGGCATCCGGCCTTGTTGATGGCAGATTGCATTGCCTCATTGGGATGTGACCGCTTTGAGATGGACGATTGGGGCGTGGATGTGATGGTAACGGGATGCCAGAAGGGGCTGATGGTGCCTCCCGGGTGTTCGTTTGTGTTCTTTAACGACCGCGCGCAGGCTGTTCGCGATGCAATGCCGCGTGTCAGCCGTTACTGGGATTGGACGCCGCGCAGCACTGGTACAGAACTGTGGGAGTTCTTTAACGGCACAGCTCCTACGCATCACTTGTATGGCCTGCGAACCGCGTTGGACATGATCCACGCTGAGGGGATCGAACAGGTATGGGCGCGCCATACGGTGCTTGCGCGCGCAATTTGGGCCGCCTGTGAGGCATGGTCGACTGGTGGCGATCTACGTCTGAACATTACTGATCGGGCCAATCGCAGTACTGCGGTTACTTCGCTTCGTCTGAGCGGAAACGATGGCACGCGCCTGCGGAATTGGGTGGAAAACGAGCTGGGCCTTACGTTAGGCATCGGGCTGGGCATGGCCGAACCGGATGATCCGGCCCGCGATGCTTATTTCCGTCTGGGGCACATGGGCCATGTGAACGGTCAGATGATCATGGCGTTGTTGGGCGGTATGCAGGCGGGCATGTCGAGCCTTGGCATCGCGTATGGACCGGGCGCGTTAGACGCAGCAGCGGAGGTGATCGCGGGGCACTAGCCCGCGGTTAATCTTGTTTGGAAGCAATTAGGCTGATTGCGCGGTTGATGCACCATCCGGTGCAGGCCACTGCGATCAGCCCCCAGATTGCCCAGATCACAAAAAAGACCCACGCGACATTAACGCCGAACATGACAATGCAGGTCTGTTTATAGTTAGGTGCGCTGCCTTGCGTGTTCTTCATCATCAGAATCCTTGGTACAATCTTGTATCAAGGTAACGCAGGATTCCATTTCGTCAGCCTTTTTCTGCATCTGCCAATGCGTCGGGCAAGGCCTTGGCGAGTGCATTTAGCATGTCACCTGTGCCACAACTGATCCTGATGCAGCGATTTTGCGGCGCTACAAACGGCATACGCACAAAGATGCCGCGTGCAATCAGGCCGTCCAGAACAGCCTTGGCAAATTCTGCGTCTTTACCACAGTCTATCGTCACAAAGTTGGCGGCTGAGGGCAGGGGCGTAAGACCGTTGGCTTTTGCAATCTCAAAAATGCGTGTGCGTGCATCAGCGATTTGGCTGAGGACTGTTTCGAGATACGGTTGATCATTTAAGGCAGCCAGCGCACCAGCTTGGGCAGCGCGGTTCATACCAAAGTGATTGCGAACCTTGTTGAAGGCCAAAATGAGGTCAGGATGACCAATGGCATACCCAACCCGTGCGCCCGCCATTCCGTAAGCTTTGGAAAAGGTACGCATTCGGATCACGCGTGGATCATCCGCAGGTAAAGGCAGGGCCGTGCCTTCGGGCGCGCATTCCACATAGGCTTCATCCAAGATCAGCAATGATCCGGCGGGTAAGGCATCCATAGCAGCCGCGATATCCTCGCCCCTATGGTGGCTGCCCATCGGGTTGTCAGGGTTCGCAAGATACACCAGTTTTGCATCCACTTTAGCGGCTTTTGCAAACAGGCTGGCGAGGTCTTCAAAGTCATCCACATAAGGCACGGCGTGCAATGCACCGCCAAATCCCGCTACGTGGTAATTAAACGTCGGGTATGCTCCGGCCGATGTTACAACAGCATCATCCTGCCCAACCATCAGGCGAACCAGATAGCACAGCAAACCGTCGATACCTTCGCCAACAACGATGTTGTCAGGCCTGCAACCGTGATGGGCCGCAAGGGCAACGCGCAAATCATGGCTTTCAGGGTCGCCGTACATCCACTGGCCTTCAACGGCCATTGCCTCAATCGCGCGGGGCGACGGGCCGAACACGTTTTCATTGGCCCCCAATCGTGCGTCAAAGGCAGCACCGCGCGCGCGTTCTTGGGTTTCGGGGCCCACAAACGGAACCGTAGCAGGTAGGGATTGGGCGAGCGGGGTAAGGCGTGCATTTGTCATGATGCGTAGTTAATGCAAGCGCGCGCCTTGGGACAAGCCCTTGAAAATCAGCAATGAGGTTCATATATGAGAATGGATCGCAAAAACTGGAGAATTGGCATGGCCAACCTCACAAGACGTGGATTTATCGGAACAGCAGCGGCAGCAGGTGCGCTGCGCGGTGTAGGCGTCACGATAGCCAAACCGCCAATGCGCCGGATCCTGACGTTGGCCTATGACAAAAGCCTCGGCATGATGCGCGCGGTTGAGCGTCTTGTCCCACGGTAAGTGCCGCCACGTTTTGCTGGCGTGATGGCTTTCGCTCTGTTTGGCTGCGTCCAAACATACCGGAGGAAAGCTTATGTCCCGCGTCTCAGTTACCTATGAAAACCACATCGCCCATGTTCGCCTGACACGGGCAGATAAGATGAACGCCGTTGATCAAGACATGATCACAGCGATCATTGCAGCAGGGAATGAGGTCGCAGCCTCTGACGCGCGCGCGGTGATTATCTCGGGTGAAGGTAAAGCGTTTTGCGCAGGCATCGACATCTCTGGCCTGTCTGGCATGATCGGAAAAGACCCGGCAGAATTGTTGATGCCGCGCACCCACGGCGAAGGCACAACAAACCAATGGCAAGAAGTGGCAATGGTCTGGTCGCGCATGGATATCCCTGTGATCGCAGCGGTGCACGGCGCCTGTTACGGTGCGGGCATTCAGTTGGCGCTGGGCGCTGACATTCGCATTGCCTCACCAGATGCGAAATTTGCAGTGATGGAGATGAAGTGGGGCATCGTGCCCGACATGGGCGGCATGGTTCTGCTGCCAAAGCTGGTGCGCACGGATGTGCTGCGCCGCATGACCTATACGGCCGAACCGATCAGCGCTGAACAAGCCGAGCGTTGGGGCATCGTGACCGAAATCGCGGATGATCCAATGGCAGCGGCACAAAAGCTGGCTGAAACCATCGCGGGGAAGAGCCCGTCGGCCATCCGCGCAGCGAAGCGTTTGATTGGCGTGGCAGAGACCGAGGATGCAAAAGCAGTGCTAGACGCTGAATCGCGTGAGCAGGTTGATCTGCTGGGTAAACCGCATCAGATGGAAGTCATTGCGGCGACATTTGGCAAGCGGCCAGCGGTCTTTAAATAAGGCCCAACAGACTGTGATTAGGAAGCGCCGCAGGTTAGCGTAGAAACTTGCGGCGTGCCTCAACGGCGATGTTATAGCGCAGCTCAAGGCTGCTGATCTTGGCCATCTGCTGTCCGCGGGATTCCTCAGTAGTGAGGCTGCTGTAGACCTTGCGCGCGGCATCCAGCTCTTTCTTGACGGCAAATTCTTCGGGCACAACGCCCGCTTCCGCCATGATCCGCATTCCGGTTGAGAGGGCGGCTTGCTCGCCCGTCTCGATTGCTTGCTCAGGCAGCGGTTTGCCCTCCCCCTTGAGATCCGTGAGCAGACCCGCGGCACGTGCCTTGGCGATCTGGGATTCAATGAGGCGGGCAAAACTGCGCATGTCCTGATCCTATCCGATTTCCGCCAAACGGTCCATCGCGGCCTGTAGCTGGTCGGTTTCTTCCTGACGGGCCGCCAGATTAGCTTGGGCTTCAGCAACCACCTCGGGAGGGGCGGAGGCGGCGAATTTGGGGTTGTTCAGCCGCCCCTTGAGGCCACCCATTTCCTTGGCCAGCTTATCCAGTGACTTTTGCAAACGGGCCTTTTCTTCGTCAAGGTCGATGAGCCCCTCTAGCGGCAGGCCAAATGTTGCACCCGGTGCGCTGATGGCAACCGTGCCTTTCGGGAACGTATCGGCCTTTTCCAAGGTTTCAACGCGCGCAAGGCGTTTGATCATGGTCTCATTGTTGTCCCATGCGGCCTGCGCTGCGGCGTCCATACCTGTCACGATCATCGGCACCTTTAGACCCGCAGGCACGTGCATCTGCGCGCGCGCGGAGCGGATGTTTTCGATCAGCCCGATGACCCAGTTCAGCTCACGGTCGGCATCGCTGTTGAGCAGCTCAGCCGTGGTGTAGGTCGGCCAATCGGCATGGACCAGCTGTTTGGTGCGCGTAGCGGTTTCGCCCCATAGTTCTTCGGTGATGAAGGGCATGATAGGGTGCAGCAGGATCAAGCATTGATCCAGCACCCACGCCATAGTTTCGCGGGTTTCTGTCGCCTGTGGTCCTTTGCCATCGTCGTCTTGCAGCAGGGGCTTGGACAGCTCGACGTACCAGTCACAGACTTTGCCCCAGACAAACGCATACAGCGCACTGGCCGCATCGTTAAAGCGGTAGGTTTCTAGCGCTGCGTCAACTTCTTCGCGCACACGTGCCGTTTCGCCGACGATCCATTTGTTTAGGGTCGCGTTGGGTGTGGGCATGACGGCTTGGGTGTCGCTGAACACGTGGTTCATTTCGGCGAAGCGATGAGCGTTCCAGATTTTGGTGCCGAAATTGCGATAGCCCGCAATCCGAGTTTCTTCCATCTTGAGCGCGCCACCAAGGGAGGCCATGGCCGCATTGGTAAAGCGCAGCGCGTCCGCGCCGTAAGCGTCGATGATTTCCAGCGGATCGATGACATTGCCCACGGATTTTGACATCTTCTTACCCTTGGCATCGCGCACGAGGCCGTGGAGGTAAACCGTGTCGAACGGCACTTTTCCCGTTGTATCAAGCTGCATCATCATCATGCGCGCAACCCAGAAGAACAGGATGTCCTGACCTGTGATCAGATCAGAGGTGGGGAAGTATTTGTTGAGCGCGTCGTTCTGCGCGTCAACCGCATCATCGCCCGTCCAGCCGAGTGTCCCGATAGGCCAGAGTCCGGAGGAGAACCACGTGTCTAGGACGTCGGGGTCGCGCCAGACAGGGTAAACTATTTCAGTTGGATCTTGGGAAAAGGAGTATTTCCCTAAGCTCTCCGCCAGCACTTGCATCGCTTCAGCGCGTGAGGTGACATCGATAATGCGGGCATGATTGAGCGGTGTAGGCAATCCAGCTGTAAAGTCGTTGAAACCCTTTGTTACGGATTCGAAATCTGCGGCACATTGCAGATGATCCTTGCCTTCAGGCAAGGATTGGTCTGCCAACAAGCGCGTGATTTCTACAAGATCAAGGGTACCATCGCCTTCGTCATCAACGAAGCCAGCACTTTGTAGGTCCAAACCATACCAAACTGGTATCTGGTGTCCCCACCACAACTGCCGCGAGATGCACCAAGGTTCGATGTTATCGAGCCAGTTATAGTACACTTTCTCACCACTCTCGGGCATGATTTTCACGTCGCCGTTGCGCACCGCATCAAGGGCAGGGCCGACGATTTGGTCAGTGTCCACAAACCATTGATCGGTCAGCATCGGCTCGATCACTACTTTTGAGCGGTCGCCAAACGGCTGCATGATCGGTTTGTTTTCAACGTAGGGAACAGTTTCTGTGACTTCTGACTTGTTGCCGTCTTCGTCCTTCACTGTGCGGGTAGCCTCAACCATCACGGCAAGGCCTTCAGCGGTGATATCAGCCACCACTTTGTCACGGGCGTCAAAGCGATCAAGGCCACGGTACTCATCGGGTACAAGGTTCATCGCGGCGATCATCGCCTCGTCGAAATCCTGTTCGCCGTTCGAGATTTTTTGGGCGATTGCGGCCTCTTCGGCGTATGGTTTGCCGTCCGCGCGCATCGCCGCTTTGGTGTCCATGAGGTTGTACATGGGGATGCCGCCACGCTTGGCAACTTGGTAGTCGTTAAAGTCATGCGCGCCGGTGATCTTCACCGCACCAGAGCCGAAATCCTTATCGGGATATTCATCTGTGATGATCGGGATCAGGCGGCGTAGTTCTTTTGGGCCCACCGGAATTTCACATAATTTCCCAACGATTGACGCATAACGCTCATCCGTTGGGTGAACCGCAACTGCGCCGTCACCCAGCATGGTTTCAGGGCGCGTTGTCGCGATTGAGATATAGTCGCGGGTCTCGCGCAGGGTTTCGTTGCCGTCTTCGTCTTTCTCGACGTATTCATAGGTGGCGCCACCCGCGAGCGGGTATTTGAAGTGCCACATGTGACCCGGAACTTCGGTGTTTTCCACCTCAAGATCAGAGATCGCAGTTTCAAAACGCGGGTCCCAATTGACCAGACGTTTGCCGCGATAAATTTTGCCCTCGTTGTACATCTGCACAAAGACTTTGATCACGGCGTCGTGGAAGTTGGGCGAGTTCTCGTGGCCGACACGCGTGTCACCCGGCGCGCCGGACATGGTAAAGGCATTGCGCGACCAATCACAGGACGACCCAAGGCGCTTTAGCTGGCCCACGATGGTGTCCGCGGTGCCCTCTTTGTAGGTCCAAGCGTGTGTGAGGAATTCTTCGCGCGACAGATCCGTGCGTTTGATACCGCTTTCCGCCAGCTTGTTCTCAACAGCCAATTGCAGGGCAATGCCCGCGTGGTCCTGACCGGGCTGCCAAAGCGTGTCAAAGCCGCGCATGCGGTGCCAGCGTGTCAGGATATCCTGAAGCGTGTTGTTAAACGCGTGACCCACGTGCAAGGAGCCGTTCACATTGGGAGGCGGGATCATGACGCAATACGTCTCATCGCGGCTGGCGTTTGCACCCGCTTTGAATGCGCCTGCTTGTTCCCAAGCGGCGTAGAGGCGTGCCTCGGCTTCTTTTGCGTCGAAGTTTTTTTCCAGTGCCATGATTGCGGCTCCCGTCTCATGAATTTGTTGGTTTGATGTAACTTAGGAAGGGGATGAGGGAAAGGGCCACGCGCGGGCGGCGTGAAGTGGCCGCATTGCTGTCGATTGAATGCCATTTTTACACGTATAAATTGAATGAACGGATAAATAATAAGGCAACGGATATGATGCGGACGTTTGTGGCGGTGATTGCGCTGGTACTATTTGGATTCACGAGCGCGCAAGCGCAGGCATTGACGGTGGATACCCTTCGACCATTGGTGTTGGCGGGCGACGTTGAAGGTGTTGAGGCTGCCTTGGTGCAGCATCAGGCAGCTTTCCTGAGCGGGGCGGTCCATGCATCGGACTCCCGCGCGCCTTACGAGTTGTTTAAAACAACCCATCCTGATGTGCTGGCCTTTAGCGGCGATTGGCTACGTGAAATGCCTAACTCTGCCTACGCCCAGACAGCGCGCGCCGTGAGCCTTTTTCACATTGGGTGGATTGTGCGAGGGTCCAGATACGCGCGAGACACTCATCCGCGTGCGTTTGAGGAACACTATTCAATGCATCGCGATGCCAATGCACTTGCGTTTGAGGCTTACTACGCGAACCCTGATCTGCTTGCGGCGTCAGATATGGTGATCAAATTGGCAAATACTGGCGGCTCTAAGGATCATGCGATCGAGGTGCTGCTGGAGGTGATGGAACAACGTCCAAATTATGGGACCATCAGGTCTGGGTTTGATCTGGTTCGGCGCGGGTATGGTGGTACACCAGAAGTGGGTGAGTATTTGTGCAGTGAACTTGCGGCACTTGTTGTGGGCGAGACCTATGACGTTGGGCGGTATTGCATGATGGATCTTATGGCGTACCTCGAGGTGTACGATGATTGGCCAGAACGGATGGCTGTGTTGCTGGAGCAGGGCAATGTCCCTGATTTTGACTATTTCCAGTACTTGGTGTGGATAAATACGTTGCCGTCGACAAAGGAAACGGCTGCTAAAATCCACACATATATGCAAAATGACGAGTTCACTGAGGTCTCGGATGCGCAGAAATTTGACATCTATATCGCCTATCCGTTTGGCTATAACTTGATGGAGTATGTGGTGCTGGACCATGCAAAGGCTGAAGCACGGCGAACGTTGGTGAATGACCCAATGAACCTAGAGGCACTTGATCTGCTTGAGCGGGGCAGCATGATTGCGACAAAGAATGAAACAGGGCATTCAATGAGGCCAGTGCCCAGCGATATTTCTGCCGAGGTGAAAATTGAATATGCTAAACGGCGGGTATTCATCGCGCCTTATGATGGGGATCAATGGGTCGCTCTGGCGGAGCTCTCTGAACGCCATGCCAGCAAGGATGGACCCAAAGGATATAATCTGACAGCGTTTGACGACTATTATGTCAACGCAGTCTATTACGGTCGGAACGGATATCAGTACCTCGCTGCGATGCGGGCCAGTAAAGCAAGGCAATTGATGGGGTTTGATGCCGTTATGGCGGACCCTGCCGATGCGCAGGGATGGATGGTTTCACTGCAAAATGTTGATAGGGATGTCGATTTGCTGTGCCCTCTTATTCGTGTGGACCGTTTGATGATCGAGGTGGCAGGCCTGACGCGTGCAACCCGGCCCGATGAGGACGGCACAGCTGAGGCAATGGAAGTGTATTACGTCGATGCGGAAAAACGTGGCGTCTGCGACGTGGCGCTAAACAGCGACGTGGCCAATTTACATTTTGAGCAGCCCGTAGAAGTACCTGTTATGACTGATTTTGGATCACTTACGGTACGTCTGAATTAAACTCCTGCTCTGGACAAGCCATTCTGGGCCGCTAAGTTTCCACGTAAGGTATTCAGCGAAGTTCAGGGAGAACGTATTTGGAAAAGTTCGGCAAAAGCCAACCAATTAGGCGGGTTGAGGATGTGCGGTTTCTGACTGGTAACGGTCGGTATGTAGATGACATCACGCCTGACGGTGCGCTTCACGCTTTTGTATTCCGTTCACCCAACGCGCACGGTGTGATCACCGAGCTGGACATCAGCGAAGCTGCTGAGGCTGAGGGCGTTCGTTTGGCGTTCACCTGTGCTGATCTGGAAGCGGCGGGTGTTGATATCGCCATCCCAAGTGCGACGGTAAAAAACCGCGATGGAACAGACGGAGCAGCGCCCTTGCGACCAATGCTGGCCAAGGGGCGCGTTCGTTTTGTGGGTGAGCCTGTTGCGATGATTGTGGCAGATACATTTGAGCAGGCGCGCGATGCTGCTGAGCTGATTATGTTTGACGTGGATGAACTGCCTGCCAAAATCTCGATCGAGCGGGGCGGCGAAATGCTGCACGCCGAAGCCAAAGACAATTGCGCCTTTGACTGGGGAATGGGAGACGAAGACGCCACGGATGCCGCGTTCAAAGAGGCGGCCAAGACGGTGTCCTTGGAAGTGACCGACAATCGGATCATTGTGAATTCAATTGAACCACGCGGCTGTTATGCGGAATGGGACGGTACGCGTCTGCATGTCGCAAACAACGGGCAGGGCGTTTGGGGCCACAAGGCGAATTTGGTCAAAGCGTTTGGTTTGGAAGAGGCCAATGTACGTGTGACCAATCCTGACACTGGCGGTGCCTTCGGCATGAAGTCGATGGCCTATCCCGAATATTTCCTGATCAGTCATGCGGCTCGCGTTTTAGATATGCCTGTGCGCTGGATGTCAGAACGTACCGAAGCCATGCTGAGCGACAATGGCGGACGTGATCTGGTGTCAGTTGCGGAACTGGCATTTGACGAAAACAACAAGATCACCGCCTACCGCGTCCACTCCAAATGTAATCTGGGCGCATATAACAGCCAGTTTGCGCAACACATTCAAACCACGCTGTTTTCGCGGGTATTGCCGGGTGTCTATGACATTCAGAAGACGTGGTTGCAGGTTGAAGGCTACTATACAAACACAGTGCAGGTGGATGCCTACAGGGGGGCGGGTCGGCCCGAGGCGATCTATGTACTTGAACGGGTTATGGACCGCGCGGCGCGTGAACTTGGGATAGACCCATGGGAGCTGCGCCGGATTAATTTCATCAAACCCGAGCAGTTCCCCTATGCGGCATCCACGGGCGAAACCTATGATGTGGGCGAATTCAACAAAGTACTGACGCGCGTCGAAGTGGAAGCAGACGCCGCAGGGTTCACTGCACGCCGCGTTGCAGATGAGGCCAAAGGCCTGCTGCGGGGGCAGGGAATTTGTTACTATATCGAGAGTATCCTTGGCGATCCAAGCGAAGGTGCAAAGGTAAACTTTCTTGAAAACGGAACTGCGGAGATCCTTGTTGGGACGCAATCAGGCGGGCAGGGACATGAGACGGTCTATGCCAAGTTCCTGAGCGATCAGACAGGGATTCCGATGGATGCTATTTACGTCATTCAAGGGGACAGCGATTTGATTGCGCAGGGCGGCGGCACGGGTGGCTCACGTTCTGTCACAACGCAAAACAACGCAACCTTGGCAACCGTCAGCAAGATCAAAGAAGAGTTCACTGCCTTTTTGGCAGATGAGATGGGTGTGCCCGCAACTGAGATCAGCTTTGATGATGAGCGTTTCCGCGCAGAGGGATCAAACCTGACGCCGACGATGCTGGAAGTTGCAGAGATGGCGCGCGAAAAGGGTCGTGATGACCTCTTGAGCCATCACGAACGCGCGACGCTAGATGGGCGCAGTTTCCCCAATGGCGCGCATGTGTGTGAAGTTGTGATCGATCCTGAAACAGGCATTTCAACTGTGGATCGCTATACTGTCGTTGACGATTTTGGAAACCTTATCAATCCCTTGCTCGCTGAGGGGCAGGTGCATGGTGGCGTGATCCAAGGTCTGGGACAGGCCCTGCATGAGCAGGTTGTCTATGATGAGGACGGTCAATTGCTCACGGCATCGTTTATGGACTACGCAATGCCACGTGCGTTGGATGTTCCTAATATTTCGTTCACCAGTGAGCCTGTACCCTCCACAGCTAATGTCATGGGTATGAAGGGATGCGGTGAAGCAGGTACTGTTGGCGCACTCGCGGCTGTTTCAAATGCGGTTCAGGATGCGTTGTGGGAAAAAGGAGTGAGGCAGGCAGATATGCCATTTACGCCTCACAAAGTCTGGGAGTTGCTGCAAGGTGGGTCTATCGCCGGCTAAATCAAACACCCCGTTACTTAAACGGCTTTTTGGTCGCCTCTGGAGGCGGCCAGACAGGGATTTTGGGCCTGTGCGCGGGCAGCAGACCCACCTAATTATTCTGGACGGCACCATGTCGACACTCAAAAACGGGTGTGAAACCAATGCTGGTCTAGCGTATCGGCTGGTTCAGGAAATGGGCAGCCAAGTATCGATCTATTACGAACCCGGCTTGCAATGGCACGATTGGCGCTCGATCCGTGATATTGCGGAGGGACGCGGGATCAATCGCCAAATACGGCGCGCTTATGGGTATTTGGCCTCTCGGTACCGCGAAGGAGATCGAGTTTTCCTGATGGGCTATTCGCGCGGCGCCTATGCGGTGCGCTCGCTGGCGGGGATCATCGAACGTGTTGGGCTTTTGCATCGCGAGCACGCGACAGAGCGCAACATCCGTCAGGCGTACCGTTTGTACGAATGTGAGACTGAGAGCGCGACGACCAAGGCCTTTACGGATGCACATTGCAGACCCCAAGTGCCGATTGAAATGATTGGCGCATGGGACACTGTGAAATCTTTGGGGATCAATGCGCCCATTTTGTGGCGCCTTAGCATAGCACGCCATTCGTTTCACAATCACGCGCTGGGCGCGAGTGTGAAGCGTGGCTATCATGCGCTGGCCCACGATGAAACGCGGGTGGTTTATCGCCCTGTTCTTTGGGAAACTGATCCTTCGCGGCCGGACCAGATTGAACAGGTCTGGTTTCGCGGCAGCCACGGAGATGTGGGTGGGCAGCTGGGCGGACGTGATGTGACGCGCCCATTGTCCAACATCCCGCTGGTTTGGATCTTGGACCGGGCCGAAGCATCAGGGCTCCCTTTGCCGTTCGGCTGGCGCGAAAGGTTTGAGCAGGACGTGACCGCACCTTCCATGGGAACATGGGCGGGATGGGGTAAAATGTTTGTCACACGACGCAAGCGTATCGTGGGTCTGGATCCCTCAGAACGGGTGCACGATAGTATTGCGCCCGCCGCTGAAGAGAAAAGCGTCGCACGGGCAGAGGCTTATGCTGAACTCTGAACCATAGATATGGCCGTTGGAGTGATCGTTATCTCAGGCGATTTTCATCACGATGCAAGTTGTCGAACCTGTCGCATATAGTTTGCCGTCTTCGACACCTCGGATCTCGCCGTGTGATACGCCCGTTGAACGTCCGACGTGATCTACCGTTCCGGTGCAGTCAATTTGCATGCCCAGTGGAATGGATCGTAGTATATTTATCTTATATTCCAACGTTGTATAGATCGATCCCTTTGGCACGCATGTCATTACTGCGCAAGCCATAGCACTATCCAGCAGCGTGCCGTACCAGCCACCGTGTACTGTGCCCATGGGGTTGGTCACATTGAACTCAGGCGCGCCCCTGAACACGCACTTGCCCTCTTCAACGGAATGCAGCGTATAGCCCATTGTGCCGCCGATCGGTGGACCTGGGTTTGTGCCATCCAGAATTTTCTGCATGAATTCGAGGCCCGACAGCGACAGCGCTTCGGATTTGCTCAAAAGGTCTTCGGGGGAGGTGGCAAGGCGTGGCATTAGTGTCGCTCCGGATTGGGTTTAAAGGCAACCTAGAACCGGAGTGAACACCGGTGCAAGCCGTTACGCCACGTTGGAAAGTTCCGATTGTGGTGTGACACCCAATGCGCGGCAGACATCGCGTGTCAGCTCGGGGCGGTTAAGGGTGTAGAAATGCAACGCATCAACACCTTCAGACACCAATTCACTGCACATTTCGGTACACAAAGATGTGGAGAGCAGATCAGTGCGCCCATCACGCTCTGCTGCGCGGTAGGCTTCATCCATCCATGCGGGAATTGTTGTGCCGCAGCGTACTGCGAACTTGCGCGCTGATGTCCAGTTGGTGATCGGCAGAATGCCCGGCACGATGGGTTTGGTGATACCCGCAGCGGCGCATTGATCTCTGAAACGCAAGAAACTGTCAGTCTCAAAGAAGAACTGTGTGATTGCCTCATCCGCACCCGCATCAAACTTGCGTTTGAGGTACTGGATGTTGGCATGCTGGCTTGCCGAATCTGGATGAGATTCGGGGTAGGCACCCACGCGGATGGTGAACTTTTCTTGCAAGGCTAAGGCTTCGATCAACTCAACTGAGTTCGCAAACCCTTCGGGGTGGGGTATGAAACGGTCATCGCCCTGCTGTGGATCGCCGCGCAATGCTACGATGTCGGTAATGCCCGCAGCATGAAATTTTTCTGCAACCTCCATCGTTTCCTTAACGCTAGCACCCACACACGTAAGATGTGCGGAAACAGGCAGTTTTGAGGTTTGGTGCAAAACAAGGGCCGCGTCATGGGTCAGGTCGCGTGTAGTACCGCCCGCGCCGTAAGTTACCGAGAAAAATCGTGGCTCTAGAGGGGCCAGTGCCTGTGACGTATCCCAGAGTTTGAACGATGCATCGACGGTCTTCGGCGGGAATACTTCGAACGAAACGGCAGGGAGGGTCATGGTAGGCTTCCTTTTTATTTCGTCCCTTGTCGCATAACCTGCGATGTGAGACAAATTCATAACTTTCATCTTTAACATGAGGTTTGACTCATATGCATATTGAGTTCCGTCATTTGCGCACCATTCAGGCGATCCACAATGCGGGTGGGTTGGCGCGTGCGGCTGAGATGATGAACATCACACAAAGCGCGCTGAGCCATCAGGTGAAGGGCCTAGAAGATCAGGCGGGGGTTGAGCTCTTTGTGCGCCGTTCCAAGCCGTTGAAACTGTCCCCTGCGGGTCAACGTTTGTTGAAACTGGCTGAGCAGGTCCTGCCGCAGGTGGCCGCGCTTCAGGATGAATTCAGCGGGCTGCGCGACGGCAGCGCAGGCCGTATGCACATCGCGATCGAGTGCCACGCCTGTTTTGAATGGCTGTTTCCCGTGCTTGAGCAATTCCGCCGCTCGTTTGGCGAGGTGGACGTCGATATCCGCCCCGGGCTTGCGTTTGATGCACTGCCCGCACTTTTACGCCAAGAGGTTGATCTGGTTGTGTCGTCCGATCCTGAGGAAATAACAGGCGTCGATTTCATCGAGCTATTTGATTACAATGCAGTTTTTGTTGCGGCCAGCACACATCCCTTGGCGCAGAAACCCTATGTCGAAGCTGAAGATTTTCGCGGCCAGACGTTGATCACCTATCCGGTAGAACGGTCGCGTCTGGATGTTTTCAGCCAGCTTTTGATCCCTGCTAAAGTAGAGCCGGCCTCAATCCGGCAAGTCGAACTCACGGCTGTGATATTGCTGTTGGTTGCGTCGAACCGAGGTATTTCGGTGCTGCCGGATTGGGTGGTGCGCGAGGTGAAATATTCGTCAGATTACGTCACGCGGCCGTTGACGAAAAACGGGATCACACGCAGGCTTTATGCTGCGATCCGGACTGAGGATCGCGAAAAGCCGTTTATGCAAAAGTTACTGGCTTTGGCCGGACAGGAAGCACGCAAGTTGCAGTCTGTTTAAAAGCAGAAGATGTCTCGCGCCGCGATTAACACGCCGCGAGACGTGAGATTTAGATGACTTTTACCATGGCTTTGCCAGTGTTGCCGCCTGTCAGCAGTTTGATGAAGGCGTCTGGTGCATTCTCAAGGCCTTCGGTGATGTCCTCTTGGACCGCAACCGAACCATTCGCGATCATTGGGCCAACCGTTTTGTGGAATTCCCCCAAACGATCCCAGTGATTAGAAATGATAAAGCCATTTACACTAAGGAAGTTCACAAGGATTGTGCGCCACAGTTTTGGACCTGTCAGCCCTTTTTGTGATGCATCTGCGCCAAGGCCGCCCGCATTGTACCATGCGATCATGCCGCAAATCGGGATGCGGCCGTATTGGTTCATCAAAGGCAGGACAGCTTCAAGAACCTTGCCGCCAACGTTTTCGAAATAGATGTCGATGCCTTTGGGGCAAGCCGCTTGGAGGGCTTCGTTCAATTCGGATGCTGTGGCGTAGGCGTAGTGGTCAATGCATTCGTCAAAGCCAAAATGTTCAACGGCCATTTTGCACTTTTCCGGACCGCCAGCGATGCCAATCACGCGCAGGCCCAATGACTTGGCGATTTGACCAACCATTGAACCAACAGGGCCAGTGGCCGCAGCAACAACAAGTGTCTCGCCAGATTTGGGTTTGCCGTATTCCATCAAGCCAAACCAACCCGTAAAGCCGGGCATGCCAAGGACACCTAATGAATAGGTGATCGGCGCGGCGTTAGGATCAACCTTTGCTAGGCCAACAGCAGGGACCGCGGCGTGCGTCGCCCAGCCAAAGCCGCCCATCACAAACTCACCCACTTCAAAACCTTCGGCATTGGAGGCGATGATTTCACCAACTGAGCCGCCTTCCATTTTGCCGCCTACCTGAAGGGATGCCGCATAGGATTTTGAATCGTCCATGCGACCACGCATATAGGGGTCAAGTGACATGTAATGGACGCGGACCAACACTTCGCCAGCGGCAGGTGTTGGAACAGGCAATTCTTCGAGGCGGAAGTTTGCAGGTGTTGGCGCGCCGTCTGGACGGCTTGCCAGTGCGATTTGTTTCATCATTTCAGTCATAATATCCTCCACAGATTTGCCGTAACGGTAACCTAGTCAAAATTGGGCACAAGCAACACGCTGCGTCACTGCCTATTGGCTTTTTGCGTGTCACGTCCTAAGAGGACGCTAATCCATTCAGAAAAGGCCGCGTCGACATGGTAGGCAGTGCGAATCTAAACATTATGATCAAGGCTGCGCGCTCTGCTGGGCGTGCACTTGTGAAGGACTTCCGTGAAGTCGAAAACCTTCAGGTGTCGATGAAAGGCGCAGGCGATTTTGTCAGCCGCGCCGACATCAACGCTGAAAAAATTATCAAAGATGAATTGCGCGGTGCGCGTCCTACCTATGGCTGGATAGCCGAAGAAGGTGGTGAAGAAGAAGGTGATGATCCCACACGTCGCTGGATTGTGGACCCGCTGGACGGGACCACCAACTTTTTGCACGCTTTGCCGCACTGGGCTGTTTCCATCGCGCTAGAGCACAAAGGCCAGATTGTTGCGGGCGTTGTGTTTGATGCCGCCAAAGATGAAATGTTCTTTGCCGAGAAGGGTTCGGGCGCATGGCTCAATGAGAGCCGTTTGCGTGTTTCGGGCCGTAACAAGATGATCGAATCGATCTTTGCCACGGGTATCCCGTTCGGTGGTCGCTCTGATTTACCCGCTACCTTGCAGGATGTGGCGCGTTTAGCACCAACTTGTGCTGGTATCCGCCGCTGGGGTTCAGCCGCGCTTGATTTGGCATATGTTGCCGCAGGGCGTTATGACGGTTACTGGGAACGTCGCCTGAATGTCTGGGATTTGGCCGCTGGTGTCATTATCGTAAAAGAGGCAGGTGGCTTGGTTGAGCCCCTGAACCCACGCGGCAATGTGCTGCAAGACGGTGAGATCATTGCTTCAAACGAGGCAATCTTTACCGGCTTCTCCAAAGTAGTACGCGGCTAAATCTGATTTTAGCTCTGGTCAGACGGGTGATTGATCCCGTCTGACCACGGAACTGGTTCGTGTTCCCACATGTTTACCCCTTCAATACAGCCCAGATTGATCCCGCATTGCGCGGGGTCTGATCGGCGTTGGTAGTACAGGTAAATGCCACATGTCTTGCAAAAATAGTGTTTCGCCGTATGGGTGTGCCAGCTGTATCGCTGTAAGTTATCCGCGCCTTTGATAATTTCAACGCTGGACGTGAGGGCGGTCACCGCCGCCGCCTGACGTCGTCTGCAGAATGAGCAGGTGCAGCGTGCTGCGTCCGTTAGCCCATTTGGCAGCGTCGCACGAATGGCCGTTGCGCCGCAGTGGCAGCTTGCTGTGATGCTTTGGCTCATTTGCGTTTCACCTTTGGGATTGAGCTGGGCAAGGCATAGGTGGCCTCCGGATGGGGCGGATGCCCGTGGGTGGTTTGCCAGAAAGACACCCCGCCAAGGCGTAGCCAGAGCGGCAGTGTTAGGATCAATCCAGCAATGAACCCGCCTGCATGGGCCCAATAGGCCACGCCGCCTGTGCCCTGAAGGGAACCAATCCCACCAATGAATTGCATGGCGAACCACAGGATCAGCATAATCCATGCTGGGATCGGGAATATTCGGAAGAAGACTATCAGGATCAGCAGAATGTCTATTTTTGCTTTGGGGTAGAGCAGAAGGTATCCGCCCATCACGCCAGCGATTGCGCCGGACGCACCAACCATCGGGACAAAGGACGTAGGATCAGAAACCACATGGGCCAGACCTGATAGAGCGCCTGCCAATAGGTAGAAACCCAGATAGGGTAGATGGCCCATTTCATCTTCGACGTTATCGCCGAAGATCCACAAAAACAGCATGTTTCCTGCCAAATGCATCCAGCCGCCATGCAGAAACTGCGATGAAAGGAGCGCGCTATATCCGTCGCCCTCCATGATGCGTCGGGGTAGGAGAGCCCAATCGTAATAGAACTGCGCAAGCGCACGTTCATCACCCGATATGGGTAGCATGCTGAGGAAAATACCGATATTGGCCGCCATCAGCGCATAGGTCACATAAGGTACGCGGCCTGAGGGGTTATGATCACGGATCGGAAACATCTGATGCTACGTTCCGCGATTGCAAGTGGAGCGTCAAGGGCCGAGGGAACGTGATCCAACGGACATGCTAACGCATGATTAGATTTACGGGCGTTTGGGTCAGACGTGAGCCATTGTGGGTGGGGTGCGTATGTAGTGAGGCCATTCAAGAGTTGTCGTGCCTGAATGGCCTTAGGTTAGTGCTTTGCGGTGTTGGGGGCTTTGTTAAGCCGAGGCCCCCAACAGTTCAGCATTGCCGCCTGACGCTGTTGTATCGACGCAAACATGGCGTTCTTGGCGCACACGGGCTGTGTCAGGGAGGCCACGCAGCAGCGGAATGATCGGACCTGTTCGTTTGGCGAGGGCCTGATCATAGCTGCGTGCAGTATCTGTATCGCCCCACCAGAGTACCCCGCCAAAGTCTGGGCCTGTGCTAAGGGCATCGGGTGCAATTGAACCTGTTGCTATCACGGCGATACCGCCTAGCGCCTCGACAGCGCGCTTTTGTGTGGCAGCTGTTTCAGCAGTTGGTCCGGCGCACAAAAGAGCTGCACGGGGCAGGGTGGAGAGGCGGTTGCTTTCGCCGGTAGGGCCCGGGAGTGAAAGGGTGTCGATGGCCTGCGCGATGTGCGGGGGCACAGCAGGTAGTTCGCCAGTGGTTTCCCAAGGTGCCGATTGCGCCGCTTCGTCAGGTGCCGAAAAGCGCGGTAAGTAATTTGGCCCACCTGCTTTGGGGCCTGTACCGGAAAGGCCTTCACCGCCAAAGGGTTGGCTGCCCACAATTGCACCAATTTGATTGCGGTTGATGTAGACATTTCCCGCCTCGATCCGCTCTGACACGTGCTGTACACGGTCATCAATGCGCGTGTGCAAGCCGAAGGTAAGGCCATAACCCGTCGCGTTTATGGCATCGATAACATCATCAAGTTCATGCGATTTGAATGTTGCGATGTGCAGGACAGGTCCAAAGATTTCACGCTCAAGATCGCCGATGCCGTTTACGCGCAGAATGGTGGGCGCGATGTAGGTGCCGTGATCCGGTGTTGGCAGTTCAGCGATGAGGCGGCCCTCTGCGCGGCCTGTTTGGATGTGGGCCGCAATGCCAGCACGGGCGGCTTCGTCAATAACGGGTCCGACATCAGTGCTAAGGTGCCACGGGTCGCCCATTTGCAGGGCCTGCATCGCACCGATCAGCATTTTCTGGAACGGTTCTGCGATGTCTTCCTGAACGTAGAGACAGCGCAAGGCCGAACAACGTTGGCCCGCAGACTGAAAGGCGCTCTCGACGATGGCCTGTACGGCCTGTTCTGGCAGGGCGGTGCTGTCTACGATCATCGCATTAAGGCCGCCTGTTTCCGCAATGAGTGGTGTGCCGGGCGCGCAATGATCGGCCATCGCGCTGCGAATGCGCTGGGCGGTCGCGGTTGATCCGGTGAATGCAACGCCGTTGACCCGGATATCTGATGTCACTGCAGCACCAACATCCCCAGCACCGGGCAGTAGTTGCAACGCGCTGACAGGCACGCCAGCCTCATGCAGTACCAAGATTGCCAAATGGGCAATCAGGGGCGTCTGCTCGGCAGGTTTGGCGAGTACGGCGTTTCCGGCAGCAAGGGCCGCACTGATCTGCCCCAAGAAGATCGCAAAAGGGAAGTTCCACGGCGAGATACAAGTGAACACGCCAGCCGCAGGCATGTTGGTGGCTTGAGCCGCGTAATAGCGCATGAAATCCACACCCTCACGCAGCTCTGCCACACAGTCGGGCAGACCTTTGCCTGCTTCACGGGTGAGTAGGGTGAAAATCTCGCCGTAGCGCTCTTCGTAGATTGCCGCTGCGCGTAGTAGGGCCGCGCGGCGATCCTCCAATGGGGCGTCCCAAGGTGTTGCAGCATCAATGGCCTGCGCCACATCTGATGGCGTGGCCGGGCTGACCGTGCCGGGCGATTTGCCTAAGCCCGTTGGTGTTTGCACTTCCTGGGTTACACCGCCTTTGGTCCCCTCTGCGATCAATGGTTCAGCGTGCCATGTGACATGTTCATAGGGCGCACGCGCGGCCTCAATAGCTGTTAGGGTTGGCGTGTGAGTTAAGTCAAATCCACGTGCGTTTGCGCGCAGGGGGCGGAAGATATTTGGGCCAGTCGGGATCACCGGAATGCTGTCTTCCAGCTTGGCAAACGGGTCTGCTGCGACCTCTTCAGGAGCGACATCCTCGTCAACGATTTGGTTTACAAAGCTGGAGTTTGCCCCGTTTTCCAGCAGGCGACGGACAAGGTAGGCGAGCAGGTCTTTATGTGCGCCGACGGGCGCATAGATGCGGCAGCGGCTGGCGTGCTTTTCCATGACGATGTTGTGCAGTGTTTCGCCCATGCCGTGCAAGCGCTGGAATTCATAGGTTTCTTTGTCTTGGCCCATGTGCAGTACTGCCGCGACTGTATGCGCGTTATGTGTGGCGAACTGAGGGTAAATGCGATCGGTCATGCCCAGCAATTTGCGCGCGTTCGAGATGTAGCTGACGTCGGTTGCGGCCTTGCGGGTGAATACGGGGAACCCGTCAACGCCCTCAACCTGAGCGCGCTTGATTTCGGTATCCCAGTAGGCACCTTTAACCAGACGCACCATGATGCGGCGATCATGGCGTTCTGCCATGGCATATAGCGCGTCAATGACACCACCAGCGCGCGGACCATAGGCCTGAACCACAATCCCAAAACCGTCCCAACCAGCCAAGGCTGGCTCGCTCATGACCCGATCAATCACATCAAGGGAAAGGCCGAGGCGGTCTGCTTCTTCCGCGTCAACATTGAGGCCCATGCCCGCAGATTTTGCGAGCAGGCATAATGCGCGCAGGCGGGGGGCCAGATCGCGCATTACGGATGCTTCTTGGGCCACTTCGTAACGGGGGTGCAGTGCTGACAGTTTGACGGAAATGCCTGGGTTGCGGCGGATGTCTTCGTTGGTGCATCCGCGTGCAATAGAGGAAATCGCGTCAGAATAGCTGAGGTGATACCGGCGGGCGTCGGCTTCAGTGCGGGCAGCTTCGCCGAGCATGTCATAGGAATAGGTAAAGCCTTTGGCCTCCATTCCAGCAGCGCGTTTCATGGCGCCTTTGATGTCTTCACCCAAAACAAACTGCCGGCCCATTTCCTTCATGGCGCGGGCCACGGCAGTACGGATCACAGGCTCGCCCATGCGTTTGATCGCTGCGCGCAGGTGGCGCACGGGGCCGGGTTGTTCGTCATCTAGAACACGGCCCGTCAGCATCAAGGCCCACGTAGACGCATTGACCATAGTCGAGGTCGAGTGGCCCATGTGGCGGCCCCAATCTGACGGCGCGATCTTATCTTCGATCAACGCATCCATCGTCTCGGCGTCTGGCACACGCAGTAGTGCCTCGGCCAAACACATGAGGGCGACACCTTCATCCGTAGATAGGCCATACTCTGCGAGGAAGACTTCCATCATTCCAGGCGATGTTGCGCCACGAATATCGCGCACAAGGCCAGCGGCGGCTGCGCTGATGTCACTGCGATCGGCACTGCTTAATGCTGCCGTCTGGATCAATGTTTCCAGCACGGTATTTGCATCGCTGTAAGTGCCTGCATCAATGCTTGCGCGCAGGGAGAGGAAGGTATCACGTGCCATTAACTTGCTCCAAATGTAATATTTCACTAGTGTAGGGCATAAATGAAGGGCATGTTGACCAAATCTTGCGGCAAGAATAGGTAAAATGGCCTAAATTATGGAGATATTTCAGTGAAAAACACTTCTGATTTGGATCGATTTGATCAGTCGATTCTGACGACTCTGGCCGAGGATGGCCGGATCAGCATCACCGATCTTGCTAAACGTATTGGACTATCTAAGTCCCCAACGCAGGCGCGATTGCGACGGTTGGAAGAAAACGGCGTCATTTTGGGCTACCGCGCGATGTTGAATCCGATCCGCTTGGGGTTGGATCATGTGGCCTTTGTTGAAGTGCGCCTGACCGATACACGCGAATCTGCGTTGGCAGCGTTTAATTCGGCGGTGACCCGCGTGCCGCAAATTGAACAAGCCCACATGATCGCGGGTAACTTTGACTATCTTCTAAAAGTACGAACACGCGACATGGCGAGTTATCGAGCGTTTCTGGGGGATACAATTTCGGCCCTACCGCACGTTGGTTCGACGTCGACCTATGTCGCGATGGAGGCCGTGAAAGAGGTCGTGCTGTCCGAAGGCGTCTGATCATAGCACAGGGGCGCGAAAAAGGTTGGGTTAACTAAGGCATTTGATATATTTACACTGCGCTGATGCATTGTATGGTGCGGGCGTGGTGGAATGGTAGACACACCAGACTTAAAATCCTTGCGTCTGTGCAGAGATATGCATACGGAACAAGGCGTTGCGAAGACGAGACGGTTTCTAGGCCCGATATAGGCCCGAAACTGAAAATTGAAGACAACGCCAGATGCGGGCGTGATGGAATGGTAGACATACCAGACTTAAAATCCTTGGCTCCGCACAGCAAAGCGTATACGAAACAAGGCGTTGCGACGTGAAGATTGTTTTGAGGCCCGATATAGGCCCGAAACTAAAGATTGAAGAACAACGCCAGATGCGGGCGTGATGGAATGGTAGACATTGCAGACTTAAAATCTGTTGGGCGTATGCCCGTGGGGGTTCGAGTCCCCCCGCCCGCACCAATATTGTTAAACTAACCCACTGTGTTGCTAGGTAATTTCGAAAAGCGAGAGGATAAACGTTATGGTCTCGCAGCTGCAGAAGGTGTCGACCGTAGATCTCTATTACATCTGTCAGATGGTGGATGGAGTTACTCGAAATCCTGGTGAATACCTTCGAAATATTGAAGACATTTTTGGTGACATGTCGTCGAACAGTCTGGTTAGAAAGTACCCAAAGTGGACCTGCTTTCACATCTTTGTGGAAGATCTCATTTCAAGTGTGATTTACGAAGACGCGGATAAGTCAGACAATAATCCGGGCAATTTCTGGGTCGATGCGCTGATCAAATCCAACGGCATAAAGACTTCGGGAGTTCTGGGATCAGAGTTTGACCGAGAAGACGGCTATGAATACTTAGAACTTCTTCAACAAGATGAACTGATTACCGAACTTTGTGAGGCGATTGCCAAGCAAGTGTTCCACGTGTTGTTCTCCAACCGGGGAACAATGTCGGCTTTTGGACATATGGTAGACTACTATGTCCTGGACACGGCTTCTTCGTTTATGCCTGACGCTTTCAATCAGTCTGGCCACTTAATTAGGTCTACTATCCCAATGTGGGCGAAGAATGCCGTATTTCACCGGGACAAGGGTAGATGCGTTCTATGTCAAACAGATCTAACGCGGTTATTTAGTCTGCAGGCGGAAACCCACTATGACCACATAATACCTTTGGCTCGTGGGGGGATGAACTGCGTAACAAACCTCCAACTGACGTGCTCGACATGCAACCTTGCGAAAGGGGCACGGTCGTCAAGCACCTCTCGCGAGTATGAATCTTGGTATGACTACTAATGTGAATTCCGAAGTTCGGCTAAGTGGCCATTCATGCTTCAGTATGATGATCGTTATGATGAAATGACGGACAACATGACCGTGTGGGTTCCACTCCCATCGCTCGCATCAATTCTCTATACGGTATGAGTACTTACATGGGTTGGAACACAGCGGGCAAAAATATACCCTCAGGTAAGCCAAAAAATTACAGATTTTTCCCGTTCCCTGTTCGTTCAGCATGCAGTAAAGATGAGAAAAGTTGATAGGGATGACTTCACACCGTGCATCATAGAAATCTGAAGCAAGACTTGGATGATGCCTATCCTCCGGAAGTCGCCGAGTTGATAAGTTCGATTGAGCTCCAGTTGGAGGGAACAGAGTTTTCTTCAGAAGCAGTAGCAATCGCAACTCAGTATCTTCATTCCGGAACGAAGTTCCCTGATGTCGATTATGCTTCGTATGAAGACGTCCCAAACCAGCTCTCAAAAGAGGTTGAAAGTGCCGCGAAGTTCTCATTTATCGATTTGTTTGCTGGGATTGGTGGATTTAGGCTTGCGTTGAACGCTGAGGGCGGCCGAGCAGTATTTAGCTCTGAATGGGAAAAGAACGCAAAGTCGGCGTATTTTATTAACCATGGTGAGTATCCCTATGGAGATATCAACTTATTTACGAACGAGGGGATATCGGACAATCGTCTAGGGGCGTTGATACCCAGTCATGATATATTGGCAGGTGGGTTTCCTTGTCAGCCATTTAGTCTTGCAGGCGTTTCAGCGAGAAATTCCTTAGGAACACCACATGGTCTTGATTGCACAACTCAAGGCACTCTTTTTCGATCAATTGAAAGAATTGCTGCGGTAAAGCAGCCAAAGGTGCTTTTCCTAGAGAACGTGAGAAACATACTATCTCACGACAATGGAAGAACATTTGAAGTCATCAAAAATTCGATTGAAGCAACAGGATATAAGTTCTTTTTCAAGGTTGTGGACTCGTCAACTGTAGTAGCACAGCAGCGCAAAAGATGTTTCATGGTTGCGGTTCGTAAAGATGTGGCTCGCAAGCATGGAGACTTTGTGTTTCCGGCATTTGAGGGCGATCCGATCCCTCTCAAATCGGTTCTCAGGCAAAAAGTTGACGACAGGTATACAATTAGTCAAAAACTGTGGGACGGCCACAAAAACAGAAGTGATCGCAATAAGGCCAGAGGCACAGGATTCACAGTAAAGTTGGCCGATGTAGAAAGGCCTTCAGCCACTATTGTTGCCCGTTACGGTAAGGACGGAAAAGAGTGTCTGATCAAACAAGAGAACGGGCCGCCACGGACACTTTCTATCGAGGAATGTCGAGAGCTTTTTGGTTATCCTGAAGATTTCAAGCTGCCGTTAGCAAAAACGACTAGCTTTAGATTGCTGGGAAATTCGGTAGTTGTTCCAGTTGTTTCGATAATTTCGAAGGCGATCGTGCAACAGTATTTGTGAGCTGAATTAGAGTGTGCCACGAATGATTTGTGGCAGAGTCTTTCTAATATCACTAATGGGCAGGACGTATTTTGCACAGTTCTTATCTTTGATTAGATTTAGATAATCTGGTGAGCTATCGGGTAGATAGAATATATTGCCTCGAACTCCCATATCTTCCACCCTTGCTGGGCTTTGGTCAAAATGAGTAAAGAACCAAACCATTTTCCGAATTCTCAGTTGCTGCAACTCTGCCATAGATGTGGTTGCTTGCTTAACTCTCTCTCGGCCGGTCCGTTTGCAGCTAATGAGCGTGTTGTGGTTGCCGTGTTTGATCAGCAGGTCGGCCTCGATGACACCCGAAATAAGTTGCGGCACTGAGTCGTGCTTAATTCCTAGATGATCAAATATTGTTATGACAGCATTCTGTAGGTCGTCCCCAGACCGGCTTTTGCGTTTTTGACCAGCTCGCCTTTCAAATTCTTGAAGCGCTGCGGAAATTAGGTCCACTCGGTCTATGCTACTAAGCTGCGTCGAATTTTTGGCAAAGATTTTATCAGCCTCGGCAACAAGGTTACCTGCAAGGTCATTTTCCTGAGAGAGGCATGTCTGAAGTGTAAAATCGTCCCAGTTGTTAATGAGAGTTTCTAAATATGCATCACCTTGAGTACCCAAGACCTTAAGCGCTTGCTGGCGAGCAATATTTTGAGCTTGATCCGTTGGAACTTTTCCCATGACAAAATTTATTGCTGGCATCAACTCAGAAACAATGACGATAAGGATTTCAATTCCTGCGTTGGTCGTAACATTCGCAACAAGGTAAGCTTTGAAGTTAGCGTAGATTCCCCTGACATTTGGGCTGCTGGAGGAAAAGTCAGAACTCCTCTCCGAGAACGCATTATTAAGAACTGTCTGAGGTGGCGTTTTTTGATTGTGGTGCCGTCTGAGGCTTTGACCAAATGCAACTAATTTTGCGTTATTTTTTCCAAAAGAGTTGGACCCCTCCTTGCTGATGAGTTCTCTCAATAGAAAATAGGCCAAGTTCTTTTCTAGGATGCCAGTAATCAATGCAATTCTCCCGATAGTTGTGGGGAGATTTACAGGCTCTAGAAGTATTGGCAAGTCGGATCAGGCTTTAACCAAGTTTATGTTATGCCGTAGAGCTCAAGGGGATATGAAGTCTCTTGATGTCGTCGAGATAGATAAGTTAAATCAGTGTGCTACAAATCGACAAGTCCCCGTAGACCCAGAATAGGCTGCGTTGAAAGCACTTGCGATACTATGACGCGATGTAACTCGCCCGCAGCCAATTTGGTTGCGGGCGAGCTTTCTTTCACCCTATGGCTGGGTTTCGTGCGCCCTATCGGACAGGTGAAATGCGCTTTGGCCAATGGCTTCAAGTCTCTTGGCTGTTTCCAACACGCTAAGATGCCTGAACAGAGTTTTGGACAAGATCCTTACTAACTCATGCGGTTCGAACAGGTGAGCATGCTGTTCGATGTGTTGAACACGTCCCAAGACCGGATTTGTAATCCGTGCTTTGTCGACTTCACGGGAAGTTAGCACGTCTTTGCCTGCGTTGCGAAGTTCATTCCTGTAGAACCCAATGCAAGCCGGTGTAGTCTTAGCATTTGGGAAAACCGCCTTGACGTAGGCCAATGTTTCCGTGTTGTTGTAGCCAATACGCACAGCGTGTCGCGCATGATCGCCAATTGTGCAGCCGACGACCTTTGGGGCATTTCTTGCCGCCCCTATGGCCTGATCAGGACGACTTGGATTGTTTAGTTTAGGGTCATGATAGCTCATGGGTATCTCCAGTTATTGCGTCGACAATTTGTCATCGGCGCTTCTGGAAACAGGTTACTCACTAGTTGGAACGCATTAATATAAACACTTCGCGCCAGTGCTCTAAAGCCACAACGCGAGAGGTAAAATTCGCGAAAATCGGCAATGAGGATAGACATATTTTGGCGATATGAGCTTCGACTTCAAATCTTGAGATTGGTGCGTTTGGCCGCAACAAGGTAAATGATACCCACATGATTACAGTGGGTTATGACTTATTTTTACACAACGAACAGGAACTCAAGTGTCATCCGTTTACGGCAATCTTCTATGCGATTGGTCATACAGGGCGAACTCAACAAGCATATTTTTTTGACCGACCAAACCGATTTCACCTGTTTTTCATTGATTTTCTGCTGCGTCAGGCGGTTTCCGGTCGAAGTTACTGCAGTTGGCAAGGGCAATTGATTTTCGCCCGGCGGCGCACATTCCGTGACACCGCCGGGCGATGCCGATCGTGCCCAGCAATAAGCACGATCGGCATTGACCCAGAAGAAGAGGAGAACAATCCGCCTTAGGTCATTAATGGGGGTATCAGTGGCCGAACGCCCTTTTCGCGAGTTCGGGCTCGGTGGCGGTCACTTGTGCGCAGGCACCAACGAAATCAGCACCCTCAGCCGTCAGTACGTCTACTTTGGCATAGAACGTCTTTTCAGCGGTGCTTTCTGTTACTTCGAACGTCTGCGGCCGGTGAACCTTTGTCAGGTGGTTCACGGCTTGGTCCATCATGTCGGCTCTGACGTTCCCAAACTGGTCATAGTAGGTGTCTGGCAGATGGCCTGACTTTGCGAGTTCATGTGGTTGGGTCATTTCTTGTTTCTCCTGTGGCAGCGATTTGGCAGCCGTGATGATCTGTTCAAATTGCCTGTCATTGATGGCCGATGGATCGGTGTCGTCGATCACACCAAGCAGATCCTCTCGTTGATCGCTGGCCGGTTTGTTGGCGACCACATTGCGCAATCGGTCCAACGATTTCTGGGTCACCACATTGGCCACGTCTGCGTCAGCATCTGGAGTTATGTCTGGCACCCTCTCGACCAGGCGCTCAAGCTCTTGGCCGATGTTGATCACGTCCATAAGTGCCTCTCCGGCCTGTGTGGTTTCAGCCATCTGTTTCGCGTCGCGGTCATCCAGGCCTTCTGTGGCGCGGCGGATACGATCGGTCAGCTCGCTCAGCATGTCTTGGGCCATTGTGCCGATGGAGATCATTGCCCCGCGGAGACCTACACCATCCTGTTTGTCAAAGAAGGGTGCCAATGCGTCGGTTTGCTTGGCCAACTTGCGTTTATGGCGGTTGGGTGCTTCGTCATGGGCATCGACCAGCGCGGCGTAGTACTTATGGATGAGAGGCGCGTTTGCCTTGGTGAACTCAGACATTGATATCGTCCTCCTTGAATTTGAACTGTGGCGCTAGTGGGGTGTTTGGCTTTGAACCCATGGTGCGGGCGATGCCGAGCCGCTTGCACAACGGAGTTGCCGCGAACCACAATCCACGGACGTAGCCCCACTTTCGCATGTTGACGTCGGCACGGGCTCCAGGCTCCAGAGTCGCCAATGTGGATTGAAGCAACTCCAGCTCATCAAATGCGACACCAAGGGCGGCAGCGGCAGCGTCGAAATTGGCAGCGGCGGCAGACAGACTATTTCTAGTACTTGCCACATCTTGCGCCCTCAAAGCCTCGGCGGCGGCGCGATCTCGTTCAACAGCCAACTTCTGCTCTGCCTCGGCAGCCTCAGCGGCGAGTTGGTCGAGTTCGGCTTCAATGCCACTCGCCTCATCAGCCTTCATTTCGGTTCTAAGCGCCTTTCGTGCCTCGTCTCGATCCTTAAGGATCAGCTTCTTCGCATTCTCAAACATCTGCTATCCTGACTATGATCTCTACGCGCATCGTGCGGAGAAACGGGCAGCAGGGGACACCATTGTTACTAAGTGTCTCTCAAAATGCTGGTACATGGCCTACGGCCGAGCCACGTGAAGGGGCCACGTAAGGCGCTGTAAATGAAGGGGTAATACGGGGGTTTTGTAGGCGAGTGATGCGCAGTCACAAGTCCTGGATGCCAAACACATCGCCGAACAGGCTCACAACGTTGATCGTGGTCTGCTCGGGCGCGTCAACCGGCCGATCTGGCAAGTCGTTGTCAGTCTCGGTGGCTAATGCTTCGGTAGTCTGCGTTTCGGCGCACCGTTGCGGTTCTTGGTCCACGGATACAGCCACAAGATCGGTGTCAGGCCAGGTGCAGTAGGGCCCAGCACCGCCCACCGGGGTTCGGCTTACGTTGAGCGCAATATCGTCCAACCCGTTCTTTAGGCACCATGCCGCGCAATCACGCCGTGCCGTCTCATTCTCGAAGGGCAAACCTACGCAGCCAATAACCGCAACGCCATCCACCAGCATGACAGACGATTGGAACACCGCGTGTGCCACGCCTGCGACGGGTTCCCAAAGCGACGGACCAAAGCTGACCCAATCGGGTGGTGCAATGAATGTCACATGAACCACGTCATCATCAGAGGGTGAGACCACGCTGCGCGCTGATGTTGCCTCCGCCGCCGACCAGTCGTCATTGGCAAGGGCGGCTCTCGCTGCGGCGACGCGGGCATTGTCAGACAGGAAGGGCAGATCGCCTCTGCTGCCGAGCGCGTCAGCTTCGATGCTGCCCACCAGAGCGGTCCCGTCTTCGAATAGCGCGATTGTCCTAGTCATCTTCTATGACCTCCGCGTCAACCGTATCCATGTGAGACGCAACCATCTCGGCCTTTAGCGCGTCCAGGTCGAGCGGTTCGCCCTTCTGTACTTCTGGACCCGCCGCGTAATTGTTGTTCTGGACAGCGACTAGTGGCGCAGTTCTTGCGTTGAGGTCGCGCATTCTAATCGACATGAGTTTAACTGCGATCCTAGGATCGACGTTAGAGTAATCAAACCGCATCAGCGGTTCAAAGTCACCGTCGAGCTCAATATCGCCTGTGTCTGGATCGGTCGCCAAGATCCACCTGCCGGTGCCCATGTGCAGCGCCGTGGCGATAACGCGTTGCGTCAGGGTCTCTTCGAAAGCTTCGATCGCGTCGTCCCACCGCGCAGAAAATTCCGGATCCTGCCTGCGCCGATTGTAGAATGTGCGCCGGGTTGGCCCAGCGACGTTTGCCGCATAAGTGACCTGGCCAAATTCGGATAGGGCGGTAAGGAAGCGTTCGTCCACATCCGGAGGTATTGCAGCGCGAGTGTGGTACTTGCTCAGCGCGTTGGCATTGGCGGGTGGTCGTATTTGTATTGCAGAGTTGCTCATGTTCCACCTGTTATGGGCCTACGGTAGGGCCGCGCTTTCTGCCCTTCATAGGGCATTGATTTGGATGGGCTTTTTGGCCCTCTGAACGGGACGTGTGATCCACTGTCACATACCCCTTGGCGGCAGTAAGGCTTGATGTGGTTTGATGCCTTGGTGCCTTGGTGTCCGAATAAACCAGAGCGCCGCGTTGACCGTCTTCAACAGATATGGCGCGTTCTGCTGCTCCCAGTGAACCAGCGTTTCTCGTGGGATGGGTGGCTCCCATTCTTTCCATCATGCGCGGCCCACTGAGTTCATGTGACACTATGTGACGTCGTCATATGACATTTAAGTTTATGTTTTTGTTATATAATACCCTATTTTATTAGAGTCATTTGACAGTAGGATATAATAATACCGGTAAACCATTATCCTAAGTTGGCGGTGTGTTCGTGCGCTCGGTCCGTCCGTGTGCGTAACTGAGCTCAATGCTGTGTGACGCCTCAAAAAGCTCCCATTGCATAATGAAATCATGCGCTTGGACGCCATATGACGCGTCACATAGCTATGCGTTTTTGCGTGACGCTTCGCTCAGTCCTCAAAATCTTCCCCCTCATATGCCGCGACCCCGCTGACGCCTGTAAGGCAATAGGTCTGCTTGCCTTTTTTGCCTCGGGGGTTCTTGACGCGGCGCTGTCTGTACCGAACGTTTGGAAGTGCAGCGCAAATATCTAGGGCAAGGTCAGTTTGGTTTCTGGTTTCTCCGCTGGAAAGGCCCTCTTGGAAGATCCAATCACGGTAAGAAGAATAAATCTCGTTCATCGGCACCGCGTGTTCTTCGTCTCCGGTGACCTCAAGCCTATCGGTTGCAAAGCGCAGCGCAGGTGACTGTCCAAGTTCTGATGTAGCAGCTTCAATGTGGCCTGCCTCACCAACCGTGAAGGAAAGGCTATTTTCACGAAGTCGGCTTAATCCCTTGAGCGCCCAGTTGGCGATACCTGGCATCTCTTCCATGAGTTTTGCCCCAAGGTTTCTGTCTTCACGCCCAAGGAATGAAGTATCGAAACGGACAATGAGCATCCGCGCCGCCAGTGCGCCACTTTCGTCAATGAACTTGGGCATCTTGTTTGCAACAACCATAAGCTTGGTGGGTAACGGCACCTGGAGCACCGATCTGTTCTTCCTGTTCACGTCGACCTCATCACCGCCCGTGATCATTTTGATCCGTTCCAGTGCCAGTGTGCGGCCGGAGCCTGCAACGTCATGAGCATCTGGAATGATCAACAGTCGCTTATCCAGACAGGGTTCCAAGCCAAAGCTTTCACCGAGGCCAGACAAAGCTGACGAATGGCTGTGTTGCTTTCCAACCAAAGCTTTACAGATATGCGCAGCCGTCGATTTCCCGCCGCGCTTTACCCCGATCAGGTTCATGAAGCGGTGTGCACGTACATCTGCGGTCATCAAGTAGCCCATCCACTCTTGCAGTGTTGAGTGGTAAGAGGCATCCAATACTTGGTCTAACCAACTCATCCAGGTTGGGCACTGCGCGGATAGGTCATATGAGTGGTCAGGAAGCCCCGTGGCGAAGTATGAACCGTCGAATTCGTGCAGCTTATTGGTTCTCAGATCAAGCAGCCCATTCCTAAATAGCACCAGGTCAGAAGCGGCCGCTTTGATTGGCGGTTCTCCAATCCAGTCAAAGGGGCGTGCGTCGGTGGCCCGGAGGTCCGAGACGCCCTTCACCATCTTGCTCACATGCTCGACGTCTAGAATGTCGGTCGGATCGGTCGCTCGGATTTCGGCCTTCAGCATGGCCTCGTCGAGCGCCTCCCACACACCTTCGCGAAGGTCATAGAAGATGCCGTCCGAAGACAGCACACGCCTCGGGCGACGACCAAGAAAATGGCGCGCGTTCTTTGCACCATGCTTGACCTCGTAGACCAGCCTGGTTGGCCAAGGACGCGCCCTTTCCTTGGCACGATTAGCAGCAGGCTCTTCAGTCTCGACGTCATCGAAATCCTCAGCAGCGTCGGGGCGCGGAATGGTGTCTTGTCGTCCAGCGTTGGTTAGCGCCATATCGAGCGTGCGGTAAGTGATCCCGCCTGCTTTACCAAGGTCGAGACTATCCCAGCGGTCCGCTATTGCAGACGCGTCGTCAACGTAAAGCGGATCGAGAGTGGACCATTCGATAAACTCCTCGCGCCCGCATCCGCCCGTGGCGTGGTGGCAGGCCATCATGATCTCAAGCCAATCGGAGTGATCTCGGAAGTTTTCGGGTTCCAACACATCAAGCATTAATGCCAGTTCCTTGACGCTATAGACGCCAGGTGCGGTTGCGGTGGCGGCAGATCTCACCGTTTTGCGCGCAACCTCGATCAGCGCATCTGGAGCATCAGGCGCGTCGTTGAACATGTCGAGCGGCTCCCCGATCCAATCGTACAGGTTGCCGTTCGGGTGGATTGAGCCGGGCGCAACGGTCTGTCGGCCCCGCGTCTTGAATTCGACGCCGGGGAAGCCAGCAGGACCCTCAAGAACAGGAATATCGCTTGGCTTCGTCAAATAGTGATGTAGCCCGCCGGAGCCCGTACGTACGGTCGGCCAATTAGTAGGGTCCAGACCATTGCGAAGGATGAACTCGTCGTAATCCGGTACGCCCCACTGGCCGCTGTCATTCCTTGGGTCCCAGTCAATCACAAGGTCGGTTGCGCGCAGGCGAACGCCAACATTGCCTTCACCGCGTTTCATCCTTGCGATAGCGGCCGCGTTGTCGCTCTGTCGCGTTGTCCAGTTTTTGTGCACGGGCACCTTGCCGAGTTCTCTGACCTTACCTGTCTTCATGTCCTTCTTTGATTTGTCCCAGCGGTGCAGCGGGATCAATTCGTAACCGGCGTCATCGAGTTGCATGGTTTGCTGTGGGTCGGGCATGCGATCAGTCATCGAACTGCTCCCGATGTTGCGTGGCCTTGGAGTCCATCCAATCAAGCAGTTCGGAGAGGCGATAGACGATCTTGCGATCGCGCATATGGAACGGCGGACCAAAGCGTCGGCCACGCGTTGATCTGTAGTCCCGCAATGTGTTGATGCTCAAACCAACCAGCTCTGACGCCTCTGCGGGCGTCAGTTGGCAATCGTCATCGGCTAACGTGGGTTTTGTCGCAGATGGCATCGCGGCAATATCAAATTCAGGCATCTTGTCGTCTCCTCGGACTCAGGCATGTCGTTTTCTTGTCAATTGATCCGCCGCGTTCCAGATGCGTGGCGGGTCTATTTTTTTTCGCATTGAGGACCATCGTAGTCCTCGATGGCCTATGAGTAAGCCAACGTTTGCCGCCGCGTAAACAAACACTTTGCAGGTTGAGG
Source organism: Sulfitobacter sp. (assembly GCF_036960155.1). GTDB lineage: Bacteria > Pseudomonadota > Alphaproteobacteria > Rhodobacterales > Rhodobacteraceae > Sulfitobacter. The sequence continues at coordinate 71,732 of NZ_JBALWB010000003.1, forward strand.
TGATTGTCCGTTTTAGTGAAATTGGTGAATAAAATTAATAGCTTGCGATTCTATAGAACTGAATGTTCTCAGCCGCGGTTCGCGCGGAAATGCGGGAACTAGCAATTTTTTGCGGGAGTAGTCACGTTCGATCCGCCATCTTGGCGCTTGGTTGGCCCACTATCGAAGAACCTCTTTCCACTGATCTGACATGAAGGCCCGAAGGTCCGCGATGGAATACAAGACGCGGGTGCCGACGCGGTGCACAGCAGGACCTTCGGCATTCATGCGCCAGAGATCCAGTGTCTGTCGGCTGATGCCAATGAAGTCGGCTGCTTGCTTGATGTTTAGGTATTCCTTTGGCGGAGCAACCACTGCCGCCTCAATGCGCTCCAGGCGCTGGATGATATCTTGCTGCATGCCCGGCTAACTCCGTGGATTGATTGACATGCTTTGATTTTGATCTTGTTGTGACCTGATGTAACCCATTGCTTCTTAGAGTGGATCAAGTGGAATAAATTCGTTGACCCATAGCAGGTTAGATTGCAGGTTCTTTGGAGGAATTTTAGATGGATTTGTCATGTCAAATAGTAAAACGCCGTATGTTTTTTGGTCGCTCGTTTCTATTGGGGTATTGCCAGCGATTTCCGCTGCGCTGCTCCCACCAGGACAGTTTTGCTTGGATGCATCGCTACAAACCAGATTCTTTTGCCAGCTGAGCATCGAACGGGCCAGCTTCGCTACCAAGTTTGAATTTGGCATATTGTATCTTGTGCTGCTCGCTTTGGGTGTTTTGATTGCTCTCACCAAATCTAAAACCAAATTTTGGTCGCTGATTTCTTTGTCACCACTTTTGTTGCTGTCGCTAATTTCGTTGCTGACACTTTCGATAACACCAACACCTCTGCCGCAATCCGTATTTGCTTCAAACGACGAAGTTTTTGAAGATGGGGTTCTGGACGCAAAGATAGATGAACTATTTCGGCACCTGAGTGCACGTACGCCCTTTGGCATCGTCGATGACGATGACTTACGGGCGCTTGTTTCGCAAATAGAAGAGGGGGCTAGACTCGAACAAAATCAAGCAAACATATCGGCGAGCATCGCGGCCAAGTATGAAACGAGAAAGTCCTGGCCAACAAAAATGGAATGCGAATTTGACAGTGAACCTCAGCCAAATTTTCGGCCATCAATCGGGCAGCCACGCAACCCGGGTACAGAAATTTGTTTTGAAGTATTCGTTGATAGGGTTGCTTACAGTGCTCTTTGGTCTGAAATTCAGGCTTTAGAAAGCCGTCTTCAAGCTTCTTTGAATGAACGGCCCGATCCGGGCGGTGATAAATTGCAAGCGATTGACAGCTTTAATAGTCGTGCGCAACTTCTGGCCGATGGAAGCAAGGTGAGCTATGCGTCGATAATTTGGCAGCTATATGGTATGGTTTCCCTTTTGTCGCTTCTGTTGATAATCATTCATGTACCGACCATCTCAGTCAACACGGCACAACTCTTTGTCGGTTCGTTTGCCATGGCTTTGTTGTTATCAGGTCCTAGTGCTATACTTTTTGAAACAGGTGGCCTTTTAAACCTTTACCCCTTCGCTCTCCTTGTCGTTTTATATAGTGTCCTAAAAATCATAATTTTGGCGTTCCAGCAAAATGATGACATTGAAATAACCAAACGAGAAGTGTTTCTGCTAGGGCGAAAGACTTTATCTAAGTGGTGGATTATTGGGTTCTGTGGGTTTCTGGGCCTTTATGCTTCTCAACGGCTGGACAACTACTTCGCAGGAATTGTTTACTGCATCGGACAGGTACATGGTGAGTGCGATCCATCGAATCTGCATGTTGTAAAAGATTACGATGTTGAGCCTGATTTAGAAGGCGATATTCAACGATCAGTCGCTGAGCATTTCAACACCGCGCAAATCCGTTTGACCGAACTGACGAATAGCACGATCAAGAATTTAGAAGGGTCGGCAGAAAGCAGTCGCGATGAAATAATTAGTCAGCTCTTCGACACTGAGACCGCAGTTTTCCCCAAACCCCTTTATGATTATTATGTCCCATCGCTTCGCCCACCGCCATCTTGTCGTTGGGTACTACCTGATGTGAAGTGCTTTTTTGAAAGATATATCAAACGATCGATAAACGCGTCTTATGAAAACACGCGTGATCGGCAACGTGGTATATTGCATGGCCGGCTTTTTGAAGTTTTGTCAGATGCAGAGCGAACTGCAACGAGCAAAGCAATTGCTATGGCAAACGAAATTGATCGATCTTTCATCGCAGCTCGAAATTCGATGAGTAGCGTCATCGCCAACGCATTTCAAACGCTACGAGTGATCAGTCTATTTTTTGATTTTTTGCTTGCGCTCGCTCTAGTTAAGAGCTTTTTGACTGTTTTTGCGCGCCTCTACTTTTACGAGTATCCAGAGCGATATATGGCTATGGAGTCCAAGATGCCCGAAGCACGGGTAATGTCTCTGGATTTTGAGCAGGAGAGAGTTTTCGCTGATATACGTGAAGGTTTCGGATCAAAGTTTGAATTCTCAGCGTATGAAGATGATTTTTTTGTAAACCGTAAATTTGGTGTGAATCATATTGCTAAAGATTATTCTATTCCATTTATGTTGTCAGCAACTCTGCGCAGGTTAAAGCACGGGATTTTTGCATTGAACAAAGTCAAAAAAGAAGACTGCAAAAAGGCGGAAATGAAATTTGGTGCAGCTTCTGAATTTGTAACGTGGAACGTTGTAGAAGGTGAAAAAATTTATGTCTCACCGCAAAACTTGGTAGCATTCTCTGGCGGGTTGCGGCCTAAAACGCAAATCAATTTGAGGCTTATATCCTTGGCATTTGATCGAATGTTCTTTCTTACGTTTTCTGGAGCAGGAACCATGATCTTCAAGACAATGGGCCCGCCTGAAATATGTCCTGATAAAGACGGGATAGCCGCCTTTGAGGTAAACCAGTTTGCAGCTTGGTCGGCGACAGCTCAATTGGGTGCCATGGGGGATGACACTAGAAGGAATATCTATATGAATTCTGCAAGCGTTTCAGTTCAAAATGGCAAAGAGGGAGCTGTTATTGATGTTGGGAACAATGCTGCGCCGAGAATAGGAATAATTAGATTTATCCCTCCGGCCCTTTTGCCAATTTAGACAATCTCAGAATGACAGGTTGCTATCTAAAACTCATTAACCTTGCAGCAACCCGCTCCTGAGCCTCCCGCATGTGTCCCAATAAATGCGCCCGCGTTACATAGTTGAACGAAACATGCGGATTGGCGTGGTTCAGAAGCAGTGTCACTGTCTGAAAATCCACCCCTGCCTCCATCGCATGCGTCCGATAGGTGTGACGCATCATGTGAGGCGCATAGGGGAAACCTTTGGTTCGGCACATCTGTTCTATGTGGCCGCTATTTGATGTTGAAGACGGAAAGACAAAGGAACTTTCCAGTGGCCTCGTCAGATCACGCACTTCACCCAGCTCTTGAATTAGAAGCCGGGGCAGGGGCAGTTTGAAGGCTTTGGCCTCGCCACCTTTTGGCGATGGCACGGTCAGCACGCCGTCTTGATCAAGATGTTCCCATTTCATTGATCTGGCGTCTTTTGAACGAAGCCCTGTCAGCAACATAGCCAACCAACAGCAGCGACGAACACGGTCTTCCAACTCATCCAACTGACGCCAGAGCAAAGGCATGTCATCTGGTCCAATTGCCCAATCCCTTGGCCTCTCTTGGTTCATCCGAACACCACGTGTCACCGGATTTGGCGGCAAGTCGTGCGTTCTTGCCGCGTCATTGATCAACAGCTTCAGAACGCGCATCGCGCCGTTGGCACCACAAGGGCCAGTCTTACGGGTCAGCTTTTCATGAAGGGCACGTACCGTTGCGCGATCAATCCGATCTACGGGTAATTTCTTCAGTGTTGAAAGCGCCCCGTCTACCTTCTGTTTATACCAAGCCAAGGTCCGAGTGCTTAGTTCCTGACCGCGCGTTGCAAAGTAAGCGTCTGCAACCTCCTTGAGGTTCGGTATCGTTGTCTTAGGCGCTCTTGGATCTTCGCCGCGACGCAATATCGTTCTTAGCTCGTGAGCGCGTTCTCGGGCTGTTTTTAGAGACACTTCGTCGGTGCGACCAATGACGATAGAGATATAGCGATCGGTGCTGTCATTGATCCGGCCCACCAATTTGTAGCTGGCACTCAACTTGCCGACGACGATCCGAAGACCGCTGACAGAGGCATCATATATCTGTTTTCCTGCTTCTTGGTCATGGTGGATTTTGTCCACCACGCTCTGTGTGAGTTTGGTTGCCATGAGGCGTTTCTCCTATGTAATCTGACGGTTAGCCCGAACTCGGGCCCGTTTCTGATTAGATCGCCTCAGGTGGTGGTGAGGCGCATAAGAGTTTTATGTCGTGTTTATATAAGGTTGCGGACCGCTATAAGGCGTAAAAGGCCGTAAAAAGTGCGGTGAAGCAAAACTTAAAATCTGTTGGGCGAATGCCCGTGGGGGTTCGAGTCCCCCCGCCCGCACCATAGTTTTCAATGTAATCTTTAATTATTAGTGACTTAGGTATTCGATTATTTGATGGGCCCCCCCCCTTTGGTCCCCTTTTTCGTGTTTGCTTTTGCCGAGCGCAATTTCCATTCTGTGTGCAGGTATTGATTGAGGGAAACGTCGGGTCATTTATCAACTCCGCAGATGTTCTACTGACGATAAGAGTGGCACTTTCAATCTAGGGTATTTTTCAGATTGGCGTCCTTGAGAAGAGTGCTGAAAGGTTACGGGGTGTACAAATGACCCTGTATATCCATGAACGCTTTTCTGATGTTTGGAATGTCACCGAGCTTTTTCTTGGCTCCGTTCGTTCCGCCGTACTTAACTTTCAGGAAGTCGCCGATCTTTGATAGAGCTAACTTATCAACGCCATGAATTTCATAAGCCGACAAAACAGATTCAAGGAATGAACGCATTTCGCCTTCGAAGTCGATAAGGCCGTTTTGCCTTGCCGCTTCCGCCCGCTTAGATCGTAGTTGAGGGGTCAGCGTGAATTTTACATAGCCATTTGTCACATCGGCGGAGAGCAGCCCTTCGCTGCAAGCGCGAGATCGAAAGAGCGGCGCGAAGAAAGCGGAGGCTCAGTCCGTATGCCCCCTGTTTTCGAGGGTTCACTCACATCCACCACCATCCAATATATCTATTTACTTTCATGTGGTTAAATTCACCCTACGCCATTGATGTTCAGGCCCGTTCGCCTTAAATCTAACCTAAGTGTGGGAACAGATGTGGGAACGATATGAAACTGAGCGCGCGCAAGGTGGAAACGGCAGGGGTTGGACGTCACGGAGATGGGCGCGGCCTATTCTTGTATGTGAAGCCGACATTGGCGCGGTCATGGGTGCTTAGGTATCAGGTGCAGGGGCGACGCCATGATCTTGGATTAGGCGCGTATCCCGATGTGACCTTGGCGATGGCGCGTCAAAAAGCAACCGACGCAAGGCGTCTGATCTTGGACGGGGACGACCCGATTGCCAAACGTCGCCAAGCCCAGCCAAAGACATTCAAGGACGCCGCGCTTGAATTAATCGAAAGCAAGCGGTCTGGATGGAAAAACGCCAAGCACGCCGCCCAATGGACGTCCACGCTAGAGGCTTACGTGTTCCCCACGCTTGGCCCGATGCAAGTGACCAAGATCGCAACTGCGGACGTGGTTGGCGCGCTCAAGCCTATATGGTCGCAAAAACCCGAAACCGCCAACCGCGTCCGGCAACGGATCGAGGCAGTGCTGGATTATGCATCCGCGCTGGGAATTCGCGAGGGGGACAATCCCGCACGGTGGCGCGGCCACTTGGACAATCTATTGCCCAAGCCGACCAAGGTCCGCGCGGTTCAACACCACCCCGCCTTACCCCATGCGGATATCTCAGACTTTATGGACGCTCTATCTACGCGCAAAGGCGTTTCCGCTCGGGCTTTGACCTTTACCATCCTCACGGCGGCGCGGTCTGGTGAAACGCGGGGCATGACGTGGGCCGAAGTAGATTTGGAAGGCCGTGTCTGGACCATCCCCGCCCAGCGGATGAAAGCAGGCAAAGAACACCGCGTTCCTCTAACGCAATCCGTGATTGCCCAGCTTGGTCCAAGGGGACCAGACACGGAACTTGTCTTTGGCAGCGAAACGAAAGCAGGTAAGCCAATTTCCGATATGAGCATGACCGCTCTGTTGCGCCGCATGGAATATGACAACATCACCGTTCACGGGTTCAGGTCCACGTTCCGCGATTGGGCAGGCGAAACAACTAGTTTCCCACGCGAAGTGATCGAAGCGGCGCTGGCACACGGAATCAAAAATAAAGCCGAAGCGGCTTATGCGCGATCTGATCTGTTCGACAAGCGGCGTGACTTGATGGAAGCTTGGACGAACGTTACCACCCCCGAAACCTTGAGCGCGAACGTTATTGCACTTTCCTGAGCAGGTTTCATCTTGGTCAAAGGTCAACGCACGAAAGTTCAGTCAATCAATCCCATCGGGCAAGACACCTTGTATCAGGTAACGCAGCCGCCAGCTCCAAATAATTTTTGTTGGCACCACTTTGCATTTTGCAGGCAAGATAAACTCTAGAAAACAAAGTGATCGACCGTTAGCTCACTTACATTAACATCAATCAGGGTAATTGTATTTCCCGCGCCATCGTAAATCATAGCATTGCGACCCGACTGCTGCAAATGGTTCGCATCCAAGTCAAGGTAATCGTTGATGGCTAAAATACTAGATAGATTGATCTTTTCGCCTGTATTAGTCACGTCGAAATCCATGATCCGGTCATTACCAAAGCCGTTCTCAAACATGAATTGATCAACGCCTGCACCGCCCCAAATAGTGTCATTACCCCCTTGGCCATAAATCGTGTCATTATTGCCCATGCCAAACAGACTATCATTCCCCGCGCGACCATACAGAACATCGTCGCCCGCAGCACCCCAAAGGCTGTTGTTGCTGCCGTCACCGCGCAGATCATCTGCGAAGCTTGTGCCATAGAGGTT
>NZ_JBALWB010000003.1:78859-289985 GCF_036960155.1 Sulfitobacter sp.
CATCGCCCGCCGCATCCCCCTGATTGAACCGGCTGACTTGTAGGTCCGCAACCACCCTGGCAAGCGCATCGCTGTATTGCGCGCGGTCGACGCCGCTGCCACCGTTGAGAGAGTCAGCACCCGCGCCGCCCAGCAGTACGTCATCGCCCGCACCACCGCGCAAATCGTCATCATGGCCCTGACCATAAAGTATGTCGTTGTCGCCCATACCCGACAGCACATCCTTGCCCGCGCGGCCATACAGAACGTCGCCGCCCGCAGCCCCCCAGAGGGTGTTGTTGCTGCCGTCACCGCGCAGATCATCTGCGAAGCTTGTGCCATAGAGGTTCTCGATCAGCTGATAGGCATCGCCCGCCGCATCCCCCTGATTGAACCGGCTGACTTGTAGGTCCGCAACCACACCAGAAAGCGCATCGCTGTATTGCGCGCGGTCCACGCCGCTGCCGCCGTTGAGTAAATCAGCGCCCGCGCCGCCTAGAAGCACGTCATCCCCCGCACCGCCGTAGAGTTCATCATCACCGCGACCGCCTGCCGAGAAATCGTTTCCGGCTTCCGCGCGGATGACATTGTCGTTTTCATCACCTCGGATAACATCATTCCATCTTGTTGCTATCACATTCTCAATGGAAACAAGCTCGTCCGTAAAGGCAACACGCTCTACATCAGCAATTACACCAGACGGCTCACCCCCTCCGACCGCTTCCCTCGTGTTTATGACAAGCATTGCAGAACCGGTAGTTGAACTTAAATCAGCGATCAATCGGCCATCCGCGCCAGAGTAGTCTATCGTATCAGCGCCTAAACCTCCATCGACGCTATCATTTCCATCGGAATGGATAATCCAATCATCTCCGCCCAAAGCACTTATTTTTTCGGAACTCTGAACACCAGCGAGAACGTTTGAATCATCACTTGCAGCGCCGTCCAATGAACTCATTTTGAGGTTGGGAAAAAGGTCAAAGACCTTCTGTTGCGCCGCTTGGAATTTATCAGCGGTCCATTCGAACACGCCATTTTTGACCTCGGCAGCAGCACTGAATCCCTGCTTAATTTTTGTATCGAAATGATTGTCCCAAACTTTGTCTAGCTCTCCTTGAACCGCGTCAGCATAAAAATAGCTCGCCACGCCTCCGATAACGATACCCACCGCAATAAGTGGGAGAGCAGCCGTTCCAAGGATTAACCCTGCCCCAACTGCGACAGCAACACCCGCAGTCGCAGTGACACCATAACCGGCAACTGTACCGGTCACCAAGTCTTGAAATTCATCGGCAGCTTCATCGGATGACTTGGCATTAATAACATCCAGAGACTCTATCGCAGCATTCAGGAACCAAAGCTTTTTTTGAATTTCCTTTATGTCCTTAGCCTCAAAGTTCAATACAGATAGGTTTCCGGCGAGTTTCACTTTTTTCTCTGTCAGCTTGACAGTCCCATCCGAAGGTGAAGCATAGCTGTCATCAAGGCCAAAATTGAAGCGCCGCCCGTCAGCGACGGAGAAAGTGTCTTCCAAAATGCCTAGTGCCCGTTTACCTTCTTCTTCCAACCGAGACTGCGCTTCCAATACCTGCGCAATAAGCAGAGCCTTCTGATCAGAAGAGTCCCTTACAGTACCATTCACAACGCGATTGGGATCAAACTCCGCCCCATTCGCACTTTTGACAGACAGCCTCACCTGCTCATCCGCAATGCTTACAGAATTAAAGAAAGTGGGAATGTCGATAGTACCGTTACTCGAACCCGCTTTAATTACTGTGGAGCCCTGATGATATTGGGCCTGAACCGCGGAAGAGGCACCGTTTGCCAGCTGATAGCTAACTTCGACATCCGAGCTTGTAGGTTGGTCTAGCCTTAGTTCAAATTGCAGCACCTCACCTTCAACTGCTGATGCATCTCTGACGGAAAGGTTTGGTAGTTTTTGACTAACTAGCGTATTTTGAATTTCTCCTTCGGCTGCTGATCGAACCAATTCTCCATAGTTCACTCCAAGTACCTGCAGCTTCATAAATTCAGTGACTTCGTTTTCTGCGTCTAAACTTGTCGCAATACGAATTTCACCTGTTTTCGTACCCTTTACGATTGTCGCCGTTGCCGAGGTTGTTCCATCATAGTCACCCCGGGCATGAGTAGCAGAGGCCCCCCATGTACGATACTCAATCTGAATGTCTCGGTCCGTCTCCTGATCCAGTGTTACTTGGAACACAAGATCGTCGCCTTCGGCTGCCTGTGCATCTGAGACCGTTATCTTTGGTTGAGGCAAATTATAAATTTTCTGTGTGGCATTAAATTCAATAAGGTCAGCGTATTCCGACGTACCCTTGGCAAATTTAATAGTGTTTTCGGCGCTACCTGATCCATATGTCTGAAGCACTTTGGATGTTTGGAAATGCAAATGGTATCCGGTGGTTAGGCCCGTCAAGCCAATTTCGCCGACGACGTCACCTTTGGTTACCATAGCACCAATTGCAACTGGAATTGAATCTTTTTCCAAGTGCAGATAGGTCGCATAAAATTCATTTGCTTTGCCAGCATTGAATTGGATTGTAATGAAGTTTCCCATATTACTGCTTCCAGCAGTATCATGAGGAACGGACTCTCTCATATCAATAACAACCCCATCCGCTACTGCTAGCACTTCACTATAACGTCGCAGACCAAAGTCCCATCCAGAGGCAAAATCACCGTTATGCGAATAAGTGCCATTTGGATATTGGGTAATCCATACTGAATGAACGTCGGTATCAAATGGATAGGGGATAACAATATCAGCACTGTCGGCTACAGTTGGGATATTTTTTCCATTATCAAAGATAAAACCTTTTCCCGTTCCGTCCGCTATCTGAGCACCAGATACACTCACAATTTTCAAACTCATTGTGTCGGTAGCATCAGCCACACCATCTTCACGTGTCTGTATTCGGACTTCTGCCGAATTGCTTCCTTTGGGAATTACCAGAGTCGACCCAGCGGTGCCGAAATAGTCGCCCCCCGCCTGGCTCGCCGACCCCACAAGCGTCTGATATAAAATACTTATATCTTCACTTGCAACCTTGTCCAATGTGATCTTGAAGCGAAGCGTCCCGCCTTCCGTTGCCGTCGCATCCGCGATGCTGATCCGTGGCGGGTTCGAGGCAGTATCGTTGTCATAGATCGTGCCACTCGCCGTGCTATCAATGATCGTGCCGTATGACGTCCCGCTCAGCTTCAAACCAGTCGTCTCGGTACCCTCAACAGCGCTGTCATCCGTGGTTCTGACATTGATGACTGCGCTGGTCGCGCCCTCGCGGATGGTGATCGAACTGCCGGTCGTGCCTAGATAATCGCCCGCCGCAGAACTCGCGCTGCCAGTCGTGGTATAATAGCTCAGCGTAAAATCCTTGTCCGCCGCGCGGTCCAAGGTCACACGGTACGCAAGCGTCCCGCCTTCCGTTGCCGTCGCATCCGCGATGCTGATCCGTGGCGGGTTCGAGGCAGTATCGTTGTCATAGATCGTGCCACTCGCCGTGCTATCAATGATCGTGCCGTATGACGTCCCGCTCAGCTTCAAACCAGTCGTCTCGGTACCCTCAACAGCGCTGTCATCCGTGGTTCTGACATTGATGACTGCGCTGGTCGCGCCCTCGCGGATGGTGATCGAACTGCCGGTCGTGCCTAGATAATCGCCCGCCGCAGAACTCGCGCTGCCAGTCGTGGTATAATAGCTCAGCGTAAAATCCTTGTCCGCCGCGCGGTCCAAGGTCACACGGTACGCAAGCGTCCCGCCTTCCGTTGCCGTCGCATCCGCGATGCTGATCCGTGGCGGGTTCGAGGCAAATCCACCAACCTGAAGCGTAGCAGATACCGCACCAGCAGAACTTGTGCCGTCAGAAGCGTTCGCGACAAGCCTATCAGATGAGCCAACTGGACCTGAAACAAAGTAGGCGTCCGCTAAATCACGAAGGGTGAACTTGATTTCTTGAGACCCTACTGTGACGTTCGCATCTCTGTGGAATCCTGCGGTATACCCAGATGGAATAACCCTACCCGCCACCTCAATATAACCGCCACCGCTGCTCTCGTCTCGGAACCAGATGGCGTCAATATCCGCACCCCCGTCCGGATCAGACAAATTTACCAAGCTCAAGAGTGAGGATTTCTCACCGGGTTTAAAGTTACCAAATGATTTGAACGAAATACTAGGAATAGCCATTGAAATCCTCGAATCAGTAAAGTTTGCACCACACTTGGCTATCGCCTGCAATATGGAAAGTCCCTAGTGCTTCTCGTGACTTGAATTAAGTGTTCATCTTGCAATCCTAACGTACAAGCACCACGTATTCCGTATTGGCAATATAAGGCACAATTCATGGCTTCATTCAGCGGCTTCATCCGCAAATCCCCCGACGCACGCTTGGCGGTATTCCTAAATGCAAAAGGGGTTCATGCCCCCGATGACTTTAATTGGCAAAGCGAGGGGCGCGGAACGAAGCTTGTGAATGACATAAACGGCCTCATTGCCGAACTGCCGGAGGGTACCCAAGATCGCGTAAAAGCGGAACTGGATCACCTCGCCAGCTTGGCCACGCCCCAAACCATGACCGCAGCGGAACAAGTTTGCACCGCCCAGCGCATTGATCTGGAGGGATTGCAAGGCATTCAGGACGTCCTATTGATGCTGGCAATAGACCACCCCAAAACACTGGAACGCGTTGCTGCACAGGCCTCTTTGATGCAGCGTACGGGGGGCAAGAATTGGTCCGCCTTTCAATTCGAGGATGACGGCGAACCTTGGGCGCTGGGCGATGACATTGCCCGCGCAGGTTTTGTAACCGATGCCATTGCCCTTTTGAACCTGCCAGAACACCGCAAACGCGAAGCGGACTGGTACACCTCAATTCGCGTGCACCCTATTACGGGCGAAGAAACAGAAGTCTTGCAAGCAACAATATATGTCGAAGCGCGTGCCGAAAGTGAACTGACCTTTGGGCCATCTGAAGGGTTGGAACGGCAAGTGTTTCAACGTGTTTTGGAAGTCGGAATCGCCTGCAATGCAAAAGAACGGATTGTGGAAATCTGCGCCAATGGTGGCAAGAAAATACGCGATCAATACGCCTCATCCTTTGCCAAGCACTTTGCCCCTCAGTCTGCACCACCTGTCGAGGCTCCGCGACGGGACGTGTTGCTAAACGCACTGCTTTCAAATCCCAGCTTTCCAACGGAACCGGCGGACGGCATTGCAAAGGTCCAAGTTTCGTCTCTTGAATTTTATTCTGTAGGTGGCGGCTTTGCGCGTTTTGAGCATCTCGGGGATGATGAAACCATCTACCAATTCCTTGAACGCCAGTTTGGCGCGCAATCTCCAATTCATTCAACGGGCTGGACGATAACTGGCGCAACACTTCGGATCATGCAAACACCCGAAGACGGTACGGGCCTGTCGGTTAGCGATGATAACCAGTGTCGGTTTCTAACGATCTCAGGTGATAGATTTAATGCGGCTCAGCACGGTCGATGCTGCTGAAGGCGTTTTCGAACATTGGCTATCCTGCTGTTTTTCAACAGAGTAGTTTTAGATGTTACAAGGGGCAACGGGGAACTGGGCGCTGGGCAGTACTGAGCAATAGATTTACCGAAGAGGTTCATGAGATGGGGTTGGGGTGTAAGCTTTGAAAAGCTGTCTGCAGAAATTTTACCGCTGCAAACCTTATCATTTCTTATCATTTACAAACGTGCTTCGAGGAGTGTTACGCATAGTAACAGCACAGCGAACGAGGTGAGCTGCCTTAAAGAGGCTGTTAAAGTTGCAATTTGTAACTTGTCTTCAAAATGGATGAAGATGCGGTGACTGTTCTGCCAATTACCGTAAAAAAGTGGCAAGGCTAAGGGCCTACTTCTGGCGGGATCACAATGCTTCAGGACTGTCGTGAAAGCGCCAAAGGCGCTGGTGCGCGATAGCTAGGTTATCTATTAAAAATTAGGTGCAACGTGCTGTGGGGGCATCTCAGAAGCGTTTATTAAATGCTAATCGAAGATTTTTATCTCTAGTAGGTGACTCTGGTTCCCGTTGGTAAGATAATCATTAATGTGAAGCCTATGGCTAGATATATATATTGGCCAGAAATTTAGGACAGGCTTATCCATTCATTTGTCAGGATTGTTAGGACAGTCTGGGTCTGTTTGCACTAGCACAACACCTTTCTTTGGCACGATTTTTAGGACAGGCTGTCCTAATTTTCTTGCTGGGGTTCTGATTTTTTCGTAAAATCGAAGGTGGGTTTAGAGCCATCACAAGGCAGGTGTGTTAAACGCCATTCTGTCGCCCGCCCTTTACCTTCCACACCCAAGGCATGCTGTTTAACCGCTACAATAAACCCTCTGTTTTCAAGCACCTTAAAGTAAGCGAGAGCGGTATCTTTTGTGCAATTCAGGCGCTCGGCTGCTTGGCGCGAGGATAGGTATATTTTGCCATTGTTGTAACCTTTGAACCTAGCAATCAATTCAAAAAATAGAGATCGTGGGCCGACCTTTAGTGATCTGTAGGCTGGATGGTTGAAAACGCTATGGTCAATCATAATGAACTTCGATTTCGAGCCTCGTTTTCCTTGCGGGCGTGTCATTTCTTAAATCCAGCTCTGAGCGCGTCGTTCCAATCCTGGCCGATTGGAGCCGGCATAAGGGATACAGACCAACCTGCTGCCTTCGCGCGATTTGCTAGTATTTTGCCAGAGTGCGCTCCTGAACCGCTGTCGTCGCTGTCGGTTGCAATAATCAAGCGTCCAGCATGCTTTGGCAGTACCAATGACTTCATTCCGCTAGTGGACAATGCAGCCCAGACCTCATGTGGGCCATCTAATATTCCGCTCAGCAAGCTCAAGCCGGTTTCAATGCCCTCACACACGACAAGGGGACCACTGGATGCTGACAAGCGCACTGCACCACCTCTACATGGCCCTAACATCATCTTAGCGGAGCCCGTCAGGCGTTGGCCTCTCTTAGTGAAGAATGTGCGGTGAACGCCTCCTGTCGGAACAACGTTCCCGATCATCGCAGAGCAGATGCCTCGGCTGGGTGTGTGGTACGCGTTTTCTATCCAACGCAATGAAGTGGGTAAGTGGCAACCTATGCCGCGCGATCTGAGGTAGGCTTCTCCTTGCGAGTTGATGATCGTCTTGCTTGATTTCCAAAGAGCTCTAGAGCGTGCTCTTGTTTTTGCGGCTTTTTCAATCTGTGCTGAATGGTTTTCCTGTGCCACGGCGGGACTGTAGTCGCCAACACTGCCGACAATGCCTGCCGCGGTCATAATTGAACGAAAGCCACAGCCGCCTTTCTTGCAGTGAAGCAAAAGCTTTTGAATGCCATCGCTGATTGTCAAAGCATCCTGATTATCAAGGCGCTCAACTTGGCAGACTGGGCAAGGGGCGACGCCGTAGGCTCCGTGCCATCGTCCATTAAGGTGTTGTGTTAATATTTTGGGACCAATTTGCGGCCGGTTTTTTTGGGAGTAGTCATGGGCAATAGTCTCCTGCTCGGCCAAGGCCGTTTTCAGAAAAGCACGTGTTAGGTGCAATACAAGTTGGGAAGTTGCTGCGATTGGGGTGCTTAGTTGATCAGCCGGAAAGTGGTCCAGTTTAAGTGGGGTGCAGTGAAACGACTTTGGCGGTCGTTAAAAATTCTAAGTTTTCAGGCTTTCGAGGGCGTTCGCAGTGGTTAGGTTGGAATAGATAAATTTAGAATAGGCACTGAATCTATCCTGGATGCTTCACAGCGCTTTAATCGCAGCATCTACCTCGCTCTCATTCCAGTACAGTTTCGATCCGATCTTCACTGGTTTTGGCAAACGCTTAGCCTTAACATCACCGTAGATCGTAGTGCGTCCACGATTTCCTAATTTGGCTCTTAATTGCCGCATGTTGACGTAGTTCAATTTGTCTCTCCGTGTTCAGTTATGTTCTGACCTAAACATGGCCGTTCGGAGAGTGGCAGATCAAGTTCTCTATTGTGACACTCTATGTGACACTTGAAGGTGCTTGGCTGGTTCTTGATTTTAATTAAGAAAAATCAAATTGTTAATATCTTTGTGTTGTCACAAATTTGATCTAGTTGTGGCGGATTGCAATAATTAGCATTTTCATTTTACGTGGCCTGAACAGGCCTTAGCCGCCGATCGCCGATTGCGCTATCGTGCCGCCCCAAGTGCCTGTGTAAGCCACCTTCCGATCGAAATCGACCGGGCTTTTCCAACCCGGTGCTGAGTGTCGGCGTGGGTTATAGAACCCATTGATGTATTCGAAGATGGCGATCGCTGCCTTGCGCCATGTCTCCCAAGGATGCCGGCAGATCAGCTCTGCTTTGATCGTTTTGAAGAACGTCTCAACGGCCGTATTATCATAGCAATTTCCTTTGCCGCTGATTGACACCTTGAAGGTAGTGGATGCAGTGCGGTTCGGAATGCTAGTCGGCTTTTGTCTTCCAGTAGCGATAAAATGCTTGGCGAAGTGCATCGTCGCTCTTTGTTTTGTATTTGGCAAATGACGTCACAAAATTCGCGCTTAAAACCTTGAAGGGAAGGCCTTCTGGTTTGTTAATATAACCATGTAATTCGCAAAATGCCTTTACGTCATAGCTCATCTCTGTCGGCTTTTGGTGCTCAATTTGATCAGTGTCGGAGCTCCATAGAAGCCCCGGAATAGGCCTTTTAAGCGCAAAGTCAGTTGGTAGGTGAACATACGAGGCAAGGGCCTCAATAGTTGGAAGGGAACTTTTGGGCCATAACCATTGGGCACCTGCAAGTCTCTTTTTATCATTATATCTCTGCACTGCGTTAAAGTAGCTTTCGGTGATACCTCTTCCGTTTGCGCTTGGATCGATAAGGTCAGTCGGAGTAATTACCTTCATTTCTTCCGGGTCGATGTGCTGAAAGTATCGACGTGGCGCGTAGTTCGCTGGGTCGTCGCCTTGCCGCTTGCTGTGATCAAAAATCCAATCGGGCGTTTCAACTATAGTTTCTCTCCATTTTACTAGCAAAGCAGTCTTGACGCCCCGAGCACCTATGGCGTCACAGGCAAATCGCCAAAAGGCCCTGATATAAAACCGCTCCGCTCTCCTGCGGTCATCATCTGTCTCAGACAGGTCAAGCAATTCTACAGAGAGATTTGGCATTTGTTGTGCCATAGCAATCCGGTTTTTCTGACTTACCAGGACCAGCTCTTCTCGGTTTTGTTCGCACAAAGACCGTATCCAGCCTCTGATTTGAGCAGCAGGTACGAAATCATCGGGGTTCATGATTGGCTCGTAGGCAAGTTGACAACATTATTGGTCTCACAGCCCGAAACAAATATGCTCCAACGTTCCATTAAAATGCGGCGCTTATCGATTAGGTCAGTGCGGCGGTAAGCCCGCTCTACTTTACTTGCAACAGAGTGAGCTAAGCATTCTTCGGCAACAACTCGTGGGGTATCCGTCTGCTCCTCTACCCAAGTTCGAAAGGATGAGCGGAAGCCATGTGGCCGTGCCTCCATTTTCGCTCGTGACATGTATGCACCCATCGTCGCGTCTGATAATACACCTTTACGCATGCTTGGGAACAAGAAGCCGTCGCGCGCAAAAGGTGAGGCTTGCGTGATCACCCCCAACGCTGCAACAGAAAGGGGGACGAGGAAGTCCTCCGTCCCGCCGCGTCTGCCTTTCATCATATCTGCGGGTATCGTCCAGATCGCCTTTTCCAAGTCGAATTGTTCGATGCGAGCAAAGCGCAACGGGGATGATCTGACAGCGGTTAGGATTAACAGCCGCAATGCCAGTTGTGTGATCGTGCCCTCATCAAGTGTCCGGTAAAAGGCCGGAGTTTCTTTCCATGAAAGAGCGGGGATGTTTTTTACTTTTTTGTCTTGTTGACCTAGCAGCAGCTTTGCCTTTTCGGCGGCTTGCAGGTCCACTGATAGTCCCAGCGCGGCTGCGTGTCGGAAACATAAGTGGAGGCGGCCCAGAGCCTTTACTGCTGTGTCGGGTTTGGTCTTCCAAATCGGGCGAAGAGTATTGCGTATGTCGATCTGATCAATTTCGGAGATGGGCATCTCTCCCAGTTTGGGCAGTACATGCAATTCCAATGGTGACATCCACCGGCCAGCTTTGCCATCCCCTTTGAGGCTTGCCTTGTGGCTCTCGAAGGCATCGGATGCCACATCACGCAAGACATGTAGATTGCGTTGAGAGGCGCGACGATCTGCTTCGCGCTGCTTAATTGGATCTTTGCCCTCTGCGGCGACCCTGCGCCATTTTTCGGCAAGGGTACGGGCTTCCTTCAGGACCACACGGGGGTAGGGGCCAAGCCCCATCTCACGACGTCGCCCGTGTACATGAACACGAAGCACCCACTTTCCATTGTTTTCGTCGGATTTGACAAGCCATAGACTGCCACCGTCACCGTACTTTCCGGCTGGAGCAGATTTTATCGCTATTGCAGCTAGCTTATTTAATCCCCGCGTCATGCAGTCCCCTTATCGGTCCCCCCTATGCCATTTGCATAGGTTGAGACAGTAGTGAACACATTGGGGCACTAAGTGTTAGATAAATATAAGATAAGCAGATTTTAAGGTGCAAGTCAGGACAGGAGTGAACAGCACTTTGGTGCTCCCCGCCCGCACCACTGTTTGCGTATTATTAATTTAAATTCAAGTGGTTGATGATGGTGTTCAAAAGTGAATCCACCCTTTGGTTGGTAGTGCGGATCGAGCAGAAAACGATTTCTAAAATCTCGCGGGCAAATATCATTGTAACACGTTGCAATGATATTGTGTGCCTTTGGGGCGGTTTTCAGCGAAAGGAACTAACGGCGTAGCGTGTAGCCGAGACGCGTGAACTCGGGCTCTTGTCTATGCCGTAGGACATATACGCTTCGCCTGTGCATCAAGTTAGAGCTCATGGCTATTTCTTCGCACATGCCAGTTTGGTGGTTGAACTGTTTGTTTTGGTGGTGTGTGTTAACATGAAGGTCAATAAAATCCCGTTGATGGGCGCCTGCTTTGGTCGAGAAATTAAATCGAACTGGCTTTGATAATTACCAACGAAGTTGCCGTTCTGTCCCATAGCTTAAAGGGTGGAAAACAGAAGTTCGCTGCGCCTAGGTCAATTTATTCCAATGCGGACGTTCACTAAGGGCGACGTTGGGTCTTCAATCTTGATTTGGAAGACTTCTTCCCAAGTATCAATTTCGGGCGCGTGCGCTGCTATTTCATGAAAACAAGAATTTGGCACTTAACCCAGATGTTGCCACCGTCATTGCGCAGACTCTGTGGCGTTCGGTGCTCTTGTCGCCGATGTTCGAGCATTGCGCGATAGTGAGGAAAATCTAAAGGCAAAGATTGATGCGCTAGAAGCTCAAGACAAAGACCGGATGCGGTGGCTATCGGTGCGTTAGGTGCCGCTGTGATTGCTTTGGGTTCCTACATTTGGGCATTCAAGGTGGACAATTGATAAAAGTCTACTTCGCGCGGTTTGCTAGTTTTTACTCCAAGGCAAACGCCCGCCTCTGTCAGTTCAGGGGTGGGCATTTTGCGTTTTGATGGTTCTATTATTGAATGGAAGACTTCGCCCTAAATCAGGACTGCACGTTTCAACGCACGGCATCCGGCTGGCGACAAATTTACACGTTTACATGGTTTTGAAATTGCAGCGGTGATTTCTGCTCTGAAAATGCTGCGCGGACTTTGCCAGGGCGCAAGAGCCTGAAACTGATAGCGAACTCTTTGGCCGCTGATTGGTTGGTATCATGACGGGTTTCATTTTGGTATTGAGATGCCAGCTATATCTTATTGCCCGTGGTGCGGTGTAAAGAAGCAGAATAGTGTGAAGGGGGCGAAGAGATGGCAGCGCACAACCGAGACGACGACGAAGTTTGGATAGTTTACGCATTCGGAGAGTTTGTGGCTCTTCTCGACAGTGAGCGCGATGCTGAGAGTATGTGCTCAATGCTGGGGTCGGGGCACACATGGAAGCACTTCATAGCAAATAGGGGGCGGTAATTGTGAAGCGTCTAGTTCTGGTCGGGGTGCCCCGCGAAGTGGCACAACAACCTTGCATGGTCTTTTGTGTAGCGCTGGGAACGTCAATGATTTCTGCGAAGAACCTAGTTATTTAGGATTTATGTTTCGGAGCTGGACGCGAGGTGTGGGGCGTTGGAAGGCTCATACTTTTGACTTTCACGATACACTTGCGGATTTTGCAGATCGCCAACGGGGTTACATCCTTTCGGAATTGGAACATAGGCTTAATTCCA
Source organism: Sulfitobacter sp. (assembly GCF_036960155.1). Lineage (GTDB taxonomy): Bacteria > Pseudomonadota > Alphaproteobacteria > Rhodobacterales > Rhodobacteraceae > Sulfitobacter. The sequence continues at coordinate 91,113 of NZ_JBALWB010000003.1, forward strand.
AGAACATATAGCCAGAATGAGGAGGCATCAGGAAGCTGAGTATTCGCGAGTGCAGCGAAAGTCGGCAATGAACCAAAACTGTCAGGTGTTGCTCGATGAACCGATGACTGCTTTAGTGATCCATCGAATGGATGGCCGCACCAAGCTTGTCTGGGTTTCGCATAATGTAGAGCCACGCAATCTTTCCGTTTCGGCACGGTGCTAGCGTGGTAACAGAGTCCAAGAGCCCGTAATGGTAGCGCAGGAACGCTGGTTTCCCATTCACCATTGATACCCGTGTGCTCCAGCCTTGTTCGCTTTGGGCTTTTTCATATTGCGCTCGAAGTACTTGAACAATTTCGTCGCCGCCGATCAACGGACGCCGCGCCGCGCGTTTCTTCGCACCACCGTCAGTGATCGCAATGGAGTCGGGTGTAAACAATGCAAGCGCTTCGTCAAAATTCTGCGCCATGATCGCGGAAAAGAAACGCTGACTTAATTCGGCGACCTCTTCGGGTGTGGCGTCAAACCGCGGGCCAGAGGTCTGCAGTTTCTTTTGTGAGCGGCTAACAAGCTGGCGGCAAGCCGCTTCGGTTGTGCCGAGGGTGGCAGCGATTTCTGGATAACTGGCGTCGAACGCCTCTCTGAGGATAAACGCTGCGCGCTCTTTTTCCGTCAGGCGCTCCATTGCCCAAAGCAACGCCAACTCGCATTCCTGAGCAAGCTCAAAATGAGGGGGCGTCATTTCGGCGTCAGATTGAATAAGAGGCTCAGGAAGCCATGGGCCGACATATACCTCGCGGTGACGGTGCGCAGATCGCAGCGTGTCAATCGCCACATTTGTAGCAACGCGACGGAGCCAAGCCTGCGGATTGTCAATGTGGGCCGTGTCAGCCGCGGCCCACTTCAACCAAGTATCCTGGACTGCGTCCTCGGCTCCCGCACGTTCACCAAGCATACGGTAGCACAATGAAAACAGCTTTGTGCGCTCTGCCGCAAACACATCGGAGATTATATTCAACATTGATCCACTACCTGTATTTCTTCTTTTTTGACGCGGACAATGCTACAGGTTTGACCAAAGCCCAACCCGCGTTTCAACACCGGATATATTCGACCACTAGACGCGGCAAAGCTTGTTGCTGCGACGGTGGATGCACCAAAACGCCTTTCGATTTCATCTCGCAATTGGTCTAAATCAAGGGCGTTTGTAATGGCAGCTTGAGCAAACCTGTAACCAAGACCCACATCACCTGCGGCATCGGCATGCCCTTGCAGGCAAAGAGCAAGCTGATCTGAGGGAACTTGCGCCTCAAGGGCCATATCGACAACTAGCTGCACGCATGGCCCACAATCCCCTTCCTGCGTTGACCCAAGCAATGCACCCGCCCAGACATTGACGCCCTCTTTTGGCCCCCGAAACTGACTGTAGATTGGAAGCATGGCCAACCGTATCCCAGCCGCAGATGATGTATCAATGACATGAGTCATATAGCTGGTGTCGTAATCGTATCGCTTTGCGAAGCGCTTTGTTCCCATTTTTAGAAGAGACCGGATCATGATTTTGTCCTTGGTTTTTGAAAGTTGAGTGCCACGAATAGTCCGATAAGAGCTGGCAATTGGATGCCAACAAGGTTCGTTAAGGATATGATATCTATGGGAAGACCACGATGCAGCCAAATCCAAATATGAAATAGTGCATGAAGGACAAGCCAGGAAGCGCCACATATTCCAGCTGTCTTGTCATATTTGGCACCAGCCCAAATCAAGGCTGCACCGCTTGCCAGATAGGCAAGGGCCACATCCTTTGCAAAATGAAGGTTTAGCGGTCCGGTTGCTGAAACCCCTGGGACATTTTCATACCAATGCTGGGTAGCGCTCCACATATAGCCGGCTGTTCCAATGGAAAGCATGCCAACTGTAATCAATATTGTTCTTTGCATCATCACTCCGAATTTTTTGGGTCCTAGATATATGACGATTCAAACTCAGAGTTTGTGACAGCTTTCAAAAAAGGAGCAGACATTGCCGCATTAGCCGGCAAGGTCAGCTTTGTCCTGTGTGGACGGCTCCTGCTTAGCAAAACATTTCTGATGTGATTTATGTTTGTCAGATGCGGTCTTGTGTCCGGCCTGTTTGCGCGGATCACTTGGCGACTAGCCCTCCCTCTCGTGCATGTTTTCCACAAACCAAGCCCCATTTTGCGTATCGAACAACATGTGTTTAGGACAAAGCACGGTGTGTCTTGGTTTTAGGGTCGACAAAATTTCGATCACTTCATTGGTCTTGCTATCTCTGTGTTTCGGTTTGGCTCAGATTGCTCTGATGCGATAAAGTTGGTTTTTGGTGAGCACAGTCCAAACCATGCGAGCCGTTTTGTTGGCCAAGGCAACGGCTGCGACTTTTCCCTGTTTTCGCGCCATGATATCTGCGAACCATGGGTCACACCGCTCAGGGTTTCTGACAACTGCAGCATGGCGCATTACGACGCCAGTGGGTGCAGGAGCCATCCATCCCATCTGCATGGCCGACGAAGTTTTGGATGCAGAGATTTCGGCTATGTCTGACGATAACAGTAGATCCAGTGCTGCGATAACGGCTGGATGCTTTGACCAAATAGAGTATTTTTTGGGTGCAGGATTGGCTGCGGTTCAGAAATACATGTCGGAAATCATTTGCTCTTCGGATGAGGACCAATTGAAAGCACTGGGTTTGAGGTCATCTGTTTATGACGCATAAGGTGCAGGATCGAACGTGAGTGCTAGTAGATTTGGTTTTCGCGAATCCATAAATCTCGGGATTATAATTTTTGTGGTTTTGCTTGGTTTCGTTTGTGCCTTCGAGTTCCCAGCCAGTCCATTGTTCCTCGACTTGCAGCTTGGACATATTGGGCGTTCTTTTTCGCCTACGCTTGTTGCGATTTCGACCTTTTTGCTCGCCATAGCGCTTGGCAGTCAAGTGACCTTGTTCAGGCAGAACCGACATAGATTACGTTCTGTGTTGCGACCCAATTTAGGACGTGTCGTGAGTGCGGTCGTGTTGGCAGTTCTTTTACCATACTATGTCATCGATTATTTGCCCGTTACGTTTCTTTTCCCTGTGGTTGTTGCTTTGTAGGGAATTGTTTCAGGTCATAGCCCCAAACCAGATACTCTCTTTGCGTTAAAAGGGTTTGTCCTTTTCGGGTGCCCAGCGGCATATGTTTTCGCAAGCCTCATTATTTCCGGGGTACAGTCCCGTTGGGTGCGGGTTGCACTGTTTGGGCAGGTTTGGCTTGGAGCCTACGGTACCGTTCTCTTAGTGATCGGCATCCGGCCTTTCTTATGATGGAATGAAGATTCAATAATTGGGCGGCTAGACATTACTTCGTCTTGCCGCCCAATTATTCGTTCTGGGAGACTAAAAAGGTTGTTAGTCCCGCTTGCCTGCGAAACGTTCCGCCCAGTCTTCGCGCTGATCGTCGGTGATTTTTGCGAATAGCACTTCGGGGACCTCAAACACGTGACCAGCAGGTAGCTGTGCAACGGCGGCAGGCACATCATCTGGCCAACCCGCATCCTCAACCCTCATGCCTGCCAGCATCTTCGCTGCTGCATCGGGGATGAAAGGCGCGGCAAGGGACGCATAAAGCGGGATCAGGTTAAGCGCGAGGCGCACCTGTGCTGCGGCTTTGTCAGGGTCTGTTTTGAACGTGGTCCAAGGTGCTTGTGCTTGTAGGTATTCGTTACCTGCGGCCCAAATTGCGCGCAACTCAGCCGCCGATTTGCGGACTTCCATCTTGTCCATCTGCTCGGCGTAGCGGGCCACACGTTCTGTCAGGTCGGCGATCAATGCGTTCTCGGCCTCACCATATTCTCCAGCCTCGGGCACAGCTTCGCCAAATTTGGCGCGGCAGAATTTTGTGATGCGGCTGACAAAGTTACCCAATACATCCGCGAGGTCCTTGTTTGTATCGGTCTGGAAATTCTCCCACGTAAATTCAGAATCGGATGTTTCTGGCGCATGGGACAGCAACCACCAGCGCCAGTAATCGGCGGGTAGGATTTCCAACGCCTGATCCATAAACACGCCGCGTCCGCGTGAGGTGCTGAACTGGCCTCCGTCATAGTTGAGGTAGTTGAACGATTTGATGTAATCGACCAGTTTCCATGGCTCGTTTGAGCCCATGATTGTCGCGGGGAAGCTGAGCGTGTGGAATGGGACGTTATCCTTGCCCATGAACTGGGTGTACTGGACGTCATCGGCACCTTTGTCGGTGCGCCACCAACGCTCCCAATCGGTGCCTTTGCCTGCATCCACCCATTCCTGCGCACAGGCGATGTATTCGATGGGGGCATCAAACCAGACGTAGAAAACCTTGCCTTCCATGCCGGGCCATTCAGTATCGCCGCGTTTCACAGGCACACCCCACTTCAGATCACGGGTGATACCGCGGTCTCGGAGGCCATCACCGTCGTGCAGCCACTTCTTTGCGATTGATGTGGTCAACACAGGCCAGTCGGCTTTTGAATTGATCCATTCATCAAGGCGGTCCTTGAGGTTGGATTGCTTTAAAAACAGGTGCTTTGTTGCCCGCATTTCCAGATCGGTCGCGCCTGACACGGTTGAGCGTGGGTTGATCAGGTCTTCGGGATCTAGCTGCTTGGTGCAGTTATCACATTGATCGCCGCGCGCGTCTTCAAAGCCACAGTTGGGGCAGGTGCCCTCAACGTAGCGGTCGGGCAAGAAGCGGCCATCGGTTTCGGAATAGATTTGGCTTTGCTCGACTTCCTCTATGAGGCCCTCATCGGCCAAGGCGCCCGCGAAATGCTGGGTAAGGCGTTCGTTTTGATCCGAGGACGAGCGTCCGAAGTGATCAAACGAAAGGCCAAAGCCTTTGGCGATCTCTGCCTGCACAGCGTACATTTCTGCGCAATATTCTTCAACGGGTTTGCCCGCTTTGGCTGCGGCCAATTCGGCGGGTGTGCCATGTTCGTCGGTGGCGCAGAGGAACAGAACCTCGTTGCCGCGCTGGCGCAAATAACGTGCGTATAAATCTGCGGGCAGCTGACTGCCCACCAAATTTCCAAGGTGTTTGATCCCGTTGATATAGGGAATGGCGGAGGTGATGAGGTGACGGGTCATGGAACGGCCTTGTTTCTGCGTTAGGAGGGGGGATAGCGCAAGCAGCGCGCCCACACCAGTGGCTAGAACTTAGTCACGAGGGTAGATCTATGTTCCACTTTTCGCGGAATGTCTGTTTTACACGGGGTAAATCACCGTCGCGATCGGCAAGTAGATACAAGGTTTTGTATGCTGCTCTGCCCTTTTGAGTAATCTGGATGTCTTCGGACGTCTCCCAGTTAAGCCATTCTTTGTCGTTTTTGTAGCGGTTCACTTTGGACACCATCGTAGGGCGAGTTACCTGAGGGTCGTAGTCTTTTGCCAACTCAAAGAGGACGTGATGGCTGATGGGGAAACCAAACCGTTCCCGCGCGTGGGAAGCGGCGATAAGGAGCAGATCGAAGCCTTTGTTGCGGGACCTGATGGGTGGTTTTGCTGCATCGGGCATTAGGATTTTTCTATAGCCATTTATGGTATCTGATGGCCTTTGTTCTTGATCAGTAGGTGTCTGGATGCTCGGAAGGGCAATGCTGTTTGCGGTTGTTGCGTTCGTACTGGAAACACCCGTTGCCTGTGGCAAATGCGCACTATTCTGAGCGGTATTTCCGCCGATGATGTGAAGATATTGTTGCAGCTGTTGCTTTAGTTCGGTAGCTTCCTCCTCAAGCTCTGGCGACAGATCCGGAGCAACGCGCCCAGCAAGGCGTTTTAGAGGCAGTCGATTTTTGTTGAGTAGGTTATTGATTTCACGAATGAGAATCAGAGTTTTTTTGAGCTCTGTATTGGCATGTGTCATCGTCATGCCCTCCCCAACAAGCGCAGTGCCTATCTAAATATACCGCGTCCCAGCGGTAAATAGTGATGCAGATCATGCGGTGCCAAGCCGTATAATTGCATTGCGCAATATCCCATGGCGTGTCGCACCATATCAAACCAAACCAATATTTTAAAATTCTGTAACGAATCTAATCAGGCCTGTTCACCAAGTTGTCATAAGAAGGCTTGGGATGGCAAGTAATATCATTCGATGTCGTATGGTTTGTCTCTATTTGATATCAATTGATATTACGACAACGGGTACTAACTATGTGACAAGATGATCGTACAATATCAAACACCTATCCGAAGATAGAGGGGCTCAAGCTGCATGAGCAATTCTTTTGGAGGAGAATGTGATGAAATGTTGGAAACGAGCTTTTCTAGTTGTTATTTGCATCATGGCGCTGGCCGCGCTGATTTATTCGATGGCGTTCGGCAACCCTGACGCAGAAGCGTTGCATGTGTTGTTGGCAAAGATTGTCGCTCTGTCGTTGGGAGCGTTAGTTTTCTTGTTGGGATTGGACAGATGATCCATTCTTGGGTTCGCGGCTGCGCCCCGTGAGTCGACCCACGACAAAGCTGGTGCGGAGCGCGTTTACAAAGCGGGTGCGGTGGGTTGCAATGCGGCCTGCACGCATCCGTGCGATGCTGAAGATGATTAGCCCTAAATGACCAGCTGCAAGCATGATAAACAAGGCTTTTGGGCCGTAGTTATCTATCAAAATCGACGCGCCGTAGGGGGCTGCAATTGCCCCCATCGCAAACCAGAACATCAGCGCCGCGGATAATTCGACGCGCTCATCTGAACTGGCGAAATCATGGGCGTGTGCCGCCGCGACAGAGTAGATCGGAAAGGTTGTCAGTCCAAATAAACCCGCAGATAGCAAAATACCTGTAAGCCCCCAACTGGCGGTCGTTACTGTAACACCGCAGCTACAAATCGCAGCGACCGATAGCCAGATCAGGACTTTGCGGCGGTCATATTTATCAGCGATCCAGCCAACCGGAAATTGTGCCAAGGCCCCTCCGATGACAAAGGCAGCAAGGAACCATGCGATCTGGCCTGCGCTTAGGCCCATTTCCTGACCGTAAATTGGGCCAACCATTCTGAAAGAGGCGCTTGAGAGGGCGGCGACAATGACGCCCGCCACGGCTAGGGGTGAACGGCCGTAGGCCAATCCGGGGCGCAGGCGTGGGGATTTGGGCGTTTCAGGCTGGGCAACCTTGGTCAAGGTGATGGGCAGCAACGCCGCGCAGCACAGGATCGCTAGAATATTATATGAAATGTAATCGGCAGGAGCCAAAATACCGATCATGCCTTGCGCGGCTAGACTGCCAGACATGTCCACCATGCGGTAGGTGCCCATGGCACGGCCGCGCGTTTCATTGGTAACTTTTGCCTGCAACCATGCTTCAACCACCGTATAACATCCGGCAACGCACAATCCTGATGCGACCCGCATTAGCGCCCAAGCATAGGGATCTATTACCATCATATGAGCAAGTAACCCAATACTGCCCGCAGCGGTAAATGCGGCAAAGGCGCGGCTGTGTCCCACGCTGCCCAGCAATCGAGGGGCAAACCAACACCCAATGAAAAAGCCAAAAAAATGCGCAGAGCCGAGCATGCCGATTTCTTGGCGTGTAAACCCAAGGGCTGTGCCCGAAAGAACATCAAGTGGGCCAACCCCACCAGAAGAAAGCTGCAATAGGACAACTGAAAAAAACAGCGCCGCAAAAGAAATCATCATCCGCATGTCTTCTGAATGATCCTGTTGAGATAAAAAACATAGAGAAATCCGACAAAGCGTGTCGCTTTGTGTCTAAATTCGCATTGGGCATCGAAAACAGGTTGCGACTGGTGATGCGGTGATTAGTGTCTGCGCGAAACTAGGTAGGGGACCGAACAATGCAAATGACTAAACTGGGCCGCACGGGCATCGAAGTATCAAAGTTCTGTTTGGGTTCCATGACTTGGGGGACACAAAATATCACTGCCGAGGGCCACGACCAGATCGATGCGGCGCTGGCTGCTGGGATCAACTTTGTCGACACTGCTGAAATGTATCCGGTCAATCCGCTGAGCGCAGAAACGCAGGGGCGCACCGAAGAGGTGATTGGCGATTGGTTTGCAGCTGGCGGTGCACGTGAACGCATGGTGCTTGCGACCAAACACTCGGGCAACGGGATCGCTTATGTGCGCGAGGGCCGCGACATCACGGCGGCATCCATACCAGAGGCGATCGATGGCTCGCTTGCGCGTCTCAAGACCGATTATATTGATCTCTACCAGTTTCATTGGCCAAATCGCGGCAGCTATATGTTTCGCAAAAACTGGGCCTATGACCCCAGCAGCCAGAACCGCGCGACGACGATGCAAGATATGGAAGACTGCTTGGGGGCATTGCAGATCGAAGTAGACCGTGGACGTATCCGCGCCTTTGGCATGAGCAATGAAAGCGCATGGGGTTTGACGCAATGGGCTAACGCAGCAGAGCGGAGCAGTGGCCCGCGTGTAGCGACCGTGCAAAACGAATATTCCCTCATGTGCAGATTGGCGGATACGGATGTTGCCGAGGCATGTCACAACGAAGACATCGGGATGCTGTCGTTTTCACCTTTGGCCTGTGGCCTGCTGACAGGTAAATATCAGGATGATGCGATGCCGGATGGTTCACGCATGACGCTGAGCCCCGAATTGGGTGGCCGTAAAAATCCGCGTACATTTGAGGCCGTTGCAGCATATTTGGAAGTCGCGCAGAAGCACGGGCTTGATCCTGTTCAGATGGCGATGGCATTTGCGCGGGACCGCCCGTTTATGGCCAGCGTGATATTTGGCGCGACAACAATGGCGCAGCTCGAACTGATCCTTGCGGGTGCTGATCTGGAGCTTGGCGAAGAGGTTATGGCGGACATTGATCTAGCCCATCGTAGCCATCCGATGCCCTACTAAAGGCGTCCGAAGAAAAATTTGGACGTTTTTGGAAAAGACTAAGACGCTTTTGGATGTCAGGCTGGGTATAGACCGTGTTTGTGTCCTTCAAAATAATAGGAGACCGCTATGCCACTCGCAATGAACCGTGAGGTGTTTATCACCTGCGCTGTAACCGGATCTGGGGCAACACAGGACCGCAGCCACCATGTGCCACGCAGCCCCGAGCAGATTGCCGATAGTGCAATTGCGGCGGCAAAGGCAGGGGCGGCTGTTGTGCATTGCCACGTGCGCGACCCAGAGACAGGCGCGCCAAGCCGTGATCTGGGGTTGTACCGTGAGTTAACTGAGCGGGTGCGCGACAGTGAAACTGACGTTGTGCTGAACCTTACGGCCGGTATGGGCGGCGATATCGTCTTTGGCGGTGTTGAAAACCCGATGAACCTGAATGAGGCGGGCACCGACATGATCGGCGCGACCGAGCGGATGGCCCATATCAAGGAATGCCTGCCGGAAATCTGCACGCTAGATTGCGGCACGATGAACTTTGCCGAAGCCGACTATGTCATGACCAACACGCCGGGCATGTTGACGACCATGGGTCAAATGATGACTGAACTGGGCGTAAAGCCCGAAATCGAAGCCTTTGATACAGGTCATCTTTGGTATGCCAAAGAACTGGTTAAACAAGGCGTTCTGGACAGCCCCGCATTGGTTCAACTGTGCATGGGCGTGCGTTGGGGCGCTCCGGATGATCTCAATACCTTTATGGCGATGGTCAATAACGTACCGGATGATTGGACGTTCTCGGGCTTTGGTCTTGGGCGCAACCAGATGGCTTATGTCGCGGCATCCGTTCTTGCGGGCGGCAACGTGCGCGTCGGACTAGAGGACAACCTGTGGCTTGACAAAGGCGTATTGGCCGAAAACCATGAGCTGGTGACACGTGCGCGTGGCATCATTGAAGGCATGGGCGCAACGTTGATCGGCCCTGAGGCCGTGCGTGAAAAGCTGGGTCTGCAAAAGCGGATGCCGCGTTGATACGCAGCATTTTGCTGGCCAGTCTATTGGCATTGGGCGCATGTGTGGCACAGCCACCTGCGCCCGTGCCTGTTGACCCCAGCTACCGTGACCAAAATGCGCTGATTGGCGTAACTTCGCGATTTGACGCGGATAAATTTTCTGGCCTTTGGTATGTGCGTGCAGGGTTTGATCCCACAATCTCGCGCATGGCGTTTCGCATGATTGATACACCCAAAGGCCACTCAATGCGTCTGGGCGTTTTTGTATGTGACGGCGGTGGCGTTTGCGGCGATTACGCCGAAGACCTACCTGCCACCAAGAACGGTAAAGGCCGCTACAGCGTGAAAATGCCAAACGGCCAAACCCGAGAGTTTTGGGTGCTATGGGTCGATGAAGGTTTTCGCACAGCAGTTCTGGGCAACAAGCAGGGCGATTTCGGCTGGATCGTGGACCGCAGCACCACTGGTGGCGCGGACCGGATCAAAGCCGCACGAGAGATATTAGATTTCAACGGCTACAACGTGAGCCTTCTTAGGACAGTAAAATGAGCAAGATAGCAGCAATTATTGGCGGCGGTGTTATTGGTGGCGGCTGGGCCGCACGGTTTCTTCTGAACGGTTGGGACGTACAGGTCTTTGACCCTGATCCACAGGCCGAACGTAAAATTAGCGAAGTGATGGCCAACGCCCGCCGCTCCCTTCCGGGATTGACGGATGTGGCACTGCCGCCAGAGGGCAAGCTGACCTATCATGCGACCATCGCCGAGGCTGTAACTGGCGCGGACTGGATTCAGGAAAGCGTGCCAGAGCGTCTTGAAATCAAACACGCAACTTTTGCTGAAGTGCAGGCCGCTTGTGCGCTAGATGCTGTGATCGGGTCGTCTACGTCCGGCTTTAAGCCCTCTGAACTGCAGATCGGCGCCATGCGCCCAGAGCAGATCATGGTCGCGCATCCGTTTAACCCTGTTTACCTGCTGCCACTGATCGAATTGGTCACCACTAAGGTTGAACCTACGCTGATCGAGAAAGCCAAAGGGCTGCTCACGTCGCTGGGGATGTTCCCGCTGCATCTGAAAAAAGAGATCGACGCGCATGTTGCGGATCGCTTTCTTGAGGCAGTCTGGCGCGAAGCTCTGTGGCTGGTCAAAGACGGCATCGCCACTACCGAAGAAATCGACAATGCGATCCGCTATGGCTTTGGTATCCGTTGGGCGCAGATGGGTCTGTTTGAGACCTACCGCGTTGCGGGCGGTGAAGCGGGCATGAAGCACTTTATGGCGCAGTTCGGTCCATGTCTGAAATCACCTTGGACCAAGCTGATGGATGTGCCTGACTTTACGGAAGAATTGGTCGACCTCATTGCGGGTCAATCCGATGAACAGTCCGGCATGCATTCCATTCGAGAGCTTGAGCGTATCCGGGACAACAACCTCGTGACCATGATGCGGGGCCTAAAGGCGGAAGATTGGGGCGCTGGTGCGCTGCTGAATGCCCAGGAACGGGAAATGCGTGTTGGCACGGTACACGGCGCAGTGGCTGCTGATCTGCCAGCGGATGTGTTGGTTGAAACAGCCCACCGGACGATCCCGCTGGACTGGACCGACTATAACGGCCACATGACGGAATCGCGTTATTTGCAGGCCTTTGCCGATGCAACTGACCGCTTTATGACGATCATTGGCTGTGACGCTGAGTATATTTCATCAGGCGGCAGCTACTTTACTGCGGAATCCCACATCCGTCACATTGATGAGGTTCACGCAGGTGCGTTGGTGACAATACGTACCCGTGTGGTGATGGGGGAGGGCAAAAAGATGCACCTCTGGCATGAGATGTATGAGGGCGACCGCTTGCTTGCCACCGGTGAACACTTCTTGCTGCACGTCAGCCTTGAGACACGTAAACCCACACCACCTTCCGAACATATCGAGGCGGCGTTGGTTCGGTTTGCAAAGGGTCACGCGGGCCTACCAACACCCGAAGGTCTTGGCCGGGCCATCGGCGCGCCAAGATGAGCAAAGTCCTAATCACTGCAGGCGCGTCTGGTATTGGACGCGCCATGGCAGAAGCATTTGAGGCTGTGGGCCATGAGGTCTGGGTGACGGATGTTGATCAGGCCGGCCTCGCAGCGTTGCCAAAGACTTGGCACACGCGCGAGGCAAATGCGGTGGACGAGGCGCGCATGGCGCAGATTATCGCTGAGATGGGTCAAATTGACGTGGTGTGTGCCAATGCAGGCATCGCGGGCCCCACGGCACAGATCGAAGACATCGAACTGGACGAATGGCGCGCCTGTGTGAGCGTTAATTTGGAGGGGGCATTTCTGGCCACGAAACATGCGGCACCTCTGATGAAGGCCGCAGGGCAGGGTGCTATCATTCTGACCTCTTCGACCGCGGGCATTTACGGGTATCCAAACCGCGCGCCTTATGCGGCGGCGAAATGGGCGATCATCGGGCTGATGAAAACCCTTGCAATGGAACTGGGCCCGCATGGCATCCGCGCGAACGCGATTTGTCCGGGTGCAGTTGAGGGCGCGCGCATGGAAGGCGTGCTGGAACGCGAAGCATTGGCCAAGGGGATGACCCGTGATCAGGTCTATGACGGTTACGCGGTTGGCACCTCGATGCGGCGGTTTGTTGAAGCCTCCGATATCGCCAACATGGCAGTCTTCTTGGGTTCAGACGCTGCGCGATTGGTTTCTGGGCAGGTGATTGCTGTGGATGGTCATACAGAAAATCCCGACCCGAAAGTGTGATGCGGACAGGCGTATCGCTGCGGTAGGCCCGTACCTAAGAACTTGAAAGTTCCGGTTGATCACGGCTGGCATGCCTCCCTCAGGTTTCTGATGTGTCCAATCTGGCATGTCGCTTTCAGAATGGGCTTTTGCGGGGAGAGGTATATATTCAGCCAATCGAATCCCCATAACACAGAGAATTTAAAACCTATTGATGTCCCAATACCGTCTGCCAAGCTCCGATTTCTCCCAGATATTGTCGCGATTTGATTGGCCTACTGTATTTCTTCTAATTGCTACCTTTGGCACATGGGCGGTGGCATTGCTGCTTCCTGCAGTGTGGGGGCCAGTAGCGTTTGTGCTGCTGACGCTTGCATTGACGCTTCATAGTTCGCTGAGCCACGAGATATTGCATGGGCACCCTTTTGGAGTGGAACGTGCCGAGACGGTTTTGGGGCTGTGGCAACCGGGCCTGTTTGTGCCCTACTTGCGGTTCAAACGTCAGCATTTGGCGCACCACAGCGATGCAAACCTGACGGACCCCTATGATGATCCTGAAAGCAACTATCTTGATCCCGCCGTTTGGGCGCGTTTGAGCAAGTGGCAGCGCGCCCTCTTTCGCATCAATAACACATTGGCAGGGCGCATTATTTTGGGCCCTATCGTGGGGATCTTCGCATTTGTTCGAAGTGACATCATCGCAGCGCGAGCAGGCGACCGCGTGATTGTTGGCGATTGGCTGGCTCACATCCCAGGTGTCATACTAACGCTTTGGGCGGTGTCTGCGTCTGAGTTGAGCTTTGGCCTGTATCTTGGGGCCTGTTATGCGGCCCTTTCAATGCTGAAAATCAGAACCTTCCTTGAGCACCAAGCACATGAACGCGTGTCTGGCCGCACAGCCATTGTTGAAGATCGTGGAGTTTTGGGATTTTTGTTTCTCAACAACAACCTGCATGTGGTTCATCACATGAACCCTTCGGTGTCGTGGTTTCGCCTTTGGCCGCTTTATCTTGAGCAGCGAGATCGCTTTGTAACCCGCAATAATGGCTATGTGTATGCGTCTTACGGCGAGGTATTTCGCCGCTACTTTTTGAAGAGCAAAGATCCCGTGGTGCATCCGCTCTGGCGCGAGGGCAAAGATTGATGCACTAGGGCAGGATGAATATGCCTGAACTTTGGATCATTGTTACCTTTCTTGCCGCTGCGTTCCAAACGGTCCGCTTTATGCTGCAAAAGGTGCTCGCAACTTCAACGCTTAGTCCTGCAGGGGCTACGTTCTCGCGGTTCATCTATTCCGCACCGTTCATCGCTGTGCTGGTGATCGTTTACATGAATATGACGGGTTCTAGCCTGCCTGCGCTTGATGGTCGTTTCTGGGGCTTTGGACTGCTGGGCGGTACCAGTCAGATTTTGGCAACGATCTGCGTGGTGGCATTGTTCAAAGAACGCAATTTTGCCGTTGGGATCACATTTAAAAAGACCGAAGTCATCCAGACTGTGCTGGTTGGTGTTCTGCTGTTGGGCGAATTGGTGAGCTGGGGCGGCTTTGCGGCGATTGCGTTGGGGCTGGTTGGCTTGCTGTTGTTGTCTGGCGGCAAAGAAGCGTCGGGTTTTCACCTGTCTGATTTGCGCAACCGTGCGACAGGGCTTGGGATACTCTCGGGTATATTGTTTGCCTTTTCTGCCGTTAGTTACCGCGGTGCATCGCTTACGTTGGCGACAGACGACCCGCTGCTGCGTGCAGGTGTGACGCTGATGGCAGTGGTCATGATGCAAACGCTGATCATGGCGGTTTGGCTGCATTTCCGCGAGCAGGGCGAAATTGGCCGCGTCTGGCGGGCACGTCGCGTTGCAATTTGGATCGGTCTGACCTCAATGGGCGGATCACTGTGCTGGTTCATCGCGTTCACGCTGCAAAACGCGGCATATGTAAAAGCATTGGGTCAGGTTGAGCTGATCCTGAGTGTGATCGCCTCAACCCTGTTTTTCCGCGAAAAAATTACAGGACGCGAGGCGTTGGGAATGGCTATTCTTGTCGCATCGATACTGTTGCTGATCCTCGCGATCTAGTCTTCTTTTGTGTAGTGGATGCTTTTCCCTTGAAGACGGATGAACAGGCTCTCTTCATCGTTGTTCTTGAAATAAGGAACTGAATTGGGCGCAGATAGATCGCGCGCACGCGCTTCTACTTCGGCCAGCACAACTTCGGTGATGAAGGGCATGTCAAAACTGCGGGCTTCGCTCAACGGGACCCACTGAAGATGGGACAGCTCGTCACATGCTTCTGCAAAATCATCTAGGTCAGTAGCAATGGCATCGGCATCCAGCAAAAAGAAGCGGGCGTCAAATCGGCGAGGCCGACCCGGAGGGGTCAACGCGCGGAAGACAAACTGCAAGGCACTTGCTTGGGGAACATAACCCTTTGCGGCAAAGCTTTGCCAATCTTCGGGAATATCACCTTCCCATGTTCCTTTGGCACCTAGGATAAGGCCGGTTTCTTCCCACAGCTCACGCACAGCGGCGACAGGAATGGCATGGCTTAGCGTCGCGTCAGCATCTTCTTGAATGCGGGCGGCGCATTGTTCGGGCAATCCCGCCGCAAGCGGGACATGCGCGTCTGAAGCGTCTACTGCGCCGCCCGGAAAGACGAACTTGTTGGGCATAAATGCCGCCTTGGCACCGCGTTGGCCCATCAAAATGGAAGGCGCTGTCATCCGATCACGGATGACAATCACTGTGGCCGCGTTTCTAATTGCCGTTTTGTCGATGGTCATATGGCCCCTCATCATGTCAGGGGCCAAATGTTCAGGCTTTGCGCTCAAAGCCGCCCATTTCCTTGGCCCATTGAAAGCCGATCAAGGCTCCCTTCAGTCTGGGAAGAAGGTAGAGTGACAATGCCACCGTGCCAACCGCAAAGATCGTAAAGAGGGTGATAGGTTCGGGGCGGAACTGTACAAAAACAATGTGTAGCAAGGGAGCCATCAAGTGACCTACTACCAAGATTGTCAAATATGCTGGGCCATCATCCGCACGGTGATGATGAAACTCTTGCTCACAAACAGTACAATGATCATGCACTTTGAGATATCCATACAACAATGGCCCTGACCCACAGTTTGGGCATTTGCAACGCCACCCTCGCAGGATTGCTGGCATGCGCAGGCGTTCCGGATTTTTAGCTGATTCCGTTGGCGCGATATCAGAATGAAGTGCTGTCTGTGTCATATTGGTTTCCCGAGACGTGGTGATCCTTGTAGATGCTATAGCATTGCGGAAAACAAAAGGTGGCGAATTGTCTCAAGGATAATATTGATCTTTTTTCAAAGTATTTGCGACGGAACCGTTTTGCCAGCGCGTAAGACATCCAACTGCACGGCAAAAGAGACTGATGCAGCGAGCAATAAAAACGGAGAACACCATGTTTAAAGAAACAATGACAGCACTGGCAATCGTAGCAGGCCTCGTGGCCACTAGCGCTCAAGCGCGTGAAGGTGGCGAAGGCATGCAAGCCCGCTTTGCTCAGATCGATGTGAACGGTGACGGCGAAATTACTGCTGAAGAGATGAAGGCGCAGGCAACTGCCCATTTCGCAGCAGCGGATACAAACGGTGACGGCGCATTGACCCAAGAGGAAATGTCTGCCGCCAAGCAGGGCAAACACAAAGAACGCCTGCTCAAGCGGTTTGATACAGACGGTGACGGCGCGCTAAGTGCCGAAGAGTTGAACAAAGCACCTGAGGGCAAAAAGGGCGGTCGCGCTGCCAAGCATTTTGACCGGATGGATGCAGACGATAGCGGCAGCCTAACCTTTGAAGAAATGCAAGGGCGCCGTGACCCCGCCAAAATGGTGGAAAAGCTGGATACTGATAAAAGCGGTGGTTTAAGCGCCGAGGAGTTTGCAAAAGCCCGTGGACATGGCAAACACATGAAAAAGCACGGCCACGATGAAAAGCCTGCCAAAGACTAATTAATGCCTTTGGCAGCCCCCGCCTCGGGACCGAGGCGGGGGCAAACTGGAAAGACCTTGTGAAAGACATGTCTGAGCATACAGCCGCACGTGATGCGGATGCCGAGCTTTTGGCGCGATATGCGGCAGGAGAAGAGGCTGCGGCTCGTCTTCTTTCAGCGCGCCTGTCACCGCGTGCCTATGCGCATGCATACCGAGTTTTGGGTGATACAGCAGAAGCTGAGGATGTGACACAAGAGGCGATGTTACGCCTTTGGAAACAAGCGCCCAACTGGGATGCTGGACGCGCGCAAGCGGCGACTTGGGTGTACCGCGTGGTTGCGAACTTGTGCACTGATCGGCTGCGGGGACGTCGAACCGAGACATTGGACGAGATTGACGCGCCTGCTGATCCAGGACCAAGTGCAGAGACACGGTTGCAGAATATTGCACGCCATGACGCACTGCAGTCGGCGTTGCTTAGATTGCCAGAAAGGCAACGGCAGGCAGTGGTTTTACGCCACATCGAAGGGTTGGCGAACCCCGAAATCGCTGAGATATTGGACGTAGGCATCGAAGCTGTGGAAAGCTTGACCGCCCGCGGGAAACGGGCGCTCACTGCGGATATGGCCGCGCAGCGCGATGCATTGGGGTATAATGATGACACAACCTGACAGTTTTGATCTTGAGGCAGCTTTTGATGCTGCGCGCGCGGCACCTCCACAGATGTCGGATGCACTGGCCGCGCGGATAGTCGCAGATGCCGAAACGATGCAGCCCGCTGCGCCCATCTGGCAGCGCTTATTGAACGCGATCGGCGGCCCTGCGGCGCTTGGTGGGTTGGTAACGGCCACAGCTGTTGGTTTTTGGTTTGGGGTGGCCCTTCCGGGTGATGTGCTGGATCCGATCACACTGCTGGGCGCATTAGAACAATCTACAGACGAAGACATGACCCAGCTGATGGGTGACGGTTGGTACAATGACGAAGGATAACGAAATGGCTGAAGTAGGTACGAAAAAACGATGGATGCCGATTGTGCTTGGGCTTTCGCTTGCTGTGAACCTTGCGGTTATTGCAGCCGTTTCCGGCGCGGCCTTGCGACACAAGAACTATGATAAGGGTCGGCAGCATGTGGACAAAGGTGGAGCCATCTACATGCGGGCGTTGCCACATGAAACCCGACGTGAGATTTTTGGAAAATTGCGCGAGAATAAGCGTAATATCGGGATAAATCCGGCTGAGATGTTAGACATTCTGAAGCATGTCCCGTTTGATGTGGATGCAGCGACCCGCGTTCTGAATGCTCAAAACGATGCAGGTCTGCAAAGGGTCCAAGCGGTAACGGGTGCTTGGTTGACCGAAATCACAGAGATGAGTGTGAAAGAACGCGACGCATATGCAGGTCGCCTACAAGAGCTATTGGAACAGCGTGAAGAACGTCGCAAAGAAAAGGCTGCTTCACGCAAATAATCCAAGTCGGATTACATCCGCGCGCACAGATAAAACGAATGTACGTGTCTGGAGCTTGATAACTCGTGGCTTATGATCAGGCTGCGGGACGGGCATGCGGTTGACTAAGCGTGACGCGATTGCGCCCTTGCATTTTTGCGACGTACAACGCTTTGTCCGCGCGATCTAGCAAGGTTTCGACAGATTCAATGCTGCGGTCATCTTTGGTCAATGGCGGCCTGCCGAGTGTAAGTCCTAAGCTAATCGTGATGGAGACTGGCTGTGCCGAACCGGGAATGACAAACGGCACATCTGCAATGGCGCTGCAAATATGGTCGGCTATCTTCCTTGCCGATGCGACATCAGTTGCAGGCATCGCAATCATAAATTCCTCTCCACCAATTCGGGAGACGACATCTGAGTGCCGCGCAACGCTGCGCAGGCGGCGGGCGGTTTCGACCAAAACAGCGTCCCCAGATGCGTGACCGTAGGCGTCATTGATCCGCTTAAAATAGTCCATATCGCCCAGGATAACCGCAAAAGGAGCGCTAGTTGCTGAGCATTGCTCAATCATGCGGGCCATGTAGGGCATCGCATAGCGTCTGTTATAAAGACCAGTGAGCGGATCATTCACCACTTCACGCAGACCTGTGCGCACGTTTTGCAGTATCTTCGCGACTTGTCGCTTGCGCCTCAACAGTACCTGTATCCGCAACGCGAGTTCCGCAGGACGAAAGCCTGCGGTCATTACATCATCTGCGCCCATATCCAGAGCCGAGGTCAATCTTAAGGGATCTATCGTTTTCTGAATGACCAACAAAGCGATATCGCGCGTTCTTGCACTGGCCCTTAAGGCGGGGATTAGGCGTAAACATTCATCCGTTAGTTCAGGCGCACTGGGGAGGGATAGCACAATAACATCCGGAGCGTTCTCTGCTTGCATGCCCGACATAGAATCCCGCAGATGTGCGATTTTATATTCTGCGCTTAAGTGCGGCGACAACTGACGCACCCAGCCTTGAAAGGGTGTGGTGTCCAGTCCGATCAGCGTGATCCTACCTGGGTGTGTGAACTCGGCAGGGGCTTCGGAAAGGCCAAGTGCACAGTTGGTGTCATCGCGAATTTGCCATTCTGCAAGCTGGTTATGCATGCGGATCATGTTGCGAACGCGGCCCAAAAGAAGTGTTTCATTGAGGGGCCTGTGCATGACTTCAGTTACGCCTGCATAGAGGGTTTCTAACCGTGCATTTTCATCAATGCCGCAGCCGATGGCCAGAACAGGGATTGCGGTTGCATGCCGTGCGCCGCGTAAGTGATGGCATAGGTCCGACACCGATCCGTCCGGTAATTTCATGGCTGACACTACAAGATCAGGCTTTTCACTGTTAATGATATCTAAGGCTTCGGCCAGCGTACCTGCTTGTAAAACATGATAAAAAGCGGAGGATAGCTTGACCTTCAGCACAATGCGGTTGGTCGAAATGCTGTCTACTATGAGGATTTTACCCTGCATTTTCGCTCCTTCCCGCGCTTATGATTTGTTAAGCTTTAGTTTTCTGACCAATTGGTTAACAAAGCGTTGAGGAATCAGTGTAATTGGAGACAGAATATGAGCGCTACGCGAAATACCGCCGAAACCATCGCATTGCAGTCTCTGGGCTGGCTGGTGGGTAACGAGGAATTGCTGCCTATTTTTCTTGGTGCAACGGGGGCGTCAGAGGCGGATATGCGCGGGGCGGCGCATGACCCCGAGTTTTTGGGATCTGTTCTGGATTTCATTTTGATGGATGATTTATGGGTTGTCGCCTGCTGTGATGCGCATAACATCCCCTACGAGCGCCTTTCAGAAGCGCGTCAAAGCTTACCAGGTGGAGGGAACATACATTGGACCTAAGCAATACAACGATACCGATCAAAGGGTTATGTTTTGACAAGGACGGCACGCTGTTTGATTTTGCGGCGACTTGGGAAGCCTGGGCAAATGCATTTTTGCTCCGTGCAGCGCAAGGTGATGTTGCGCGTGCAACGCGTGTGGGGGCTTCCATTGGATTTGACCTGACCACATCCAAATTCGCGCCCGATAGCATTGTCATCGCGGGCACTCCGGGGGAGGTGTCAGATGCGCTTGCGCCGCATTTCCCAGAACTGTCGCGTTCCGCATTGTTGGACATGTTGAATGAGGAGGCGTCTCGCGCGCCGCAAGAACCTGCTGTTCCGTTAACGCCATTGCTGGAAGGGTTTCGCGCTGCGGGCTTGATGCTGGGGGTTGCGACCAACGATAGTGAAGGCCCTGCACGCGCGCATCTTGACGCAGCAGGGGTTACAGGACTGTTTGATTTTATCGCCGGATACGACAGCGGGTTTGGTGGAAAACCTGCTCCCGGACAGCTGTTGGCCTTTGCCTCTGCGGTTAGTCTGGCACCTGAGCAGATCGTCATGGTTGGGGACAGCACCCATGATCTTGATGCGGGTCGTGCGGCAGGGATGAGGACAATCGGAGTTCTGACAGGGACCGCCAAAATCGAGGATCTAGCCCCTTTTGCAGATGTGGTATTGCGCGATATCGGGGAAATTCCGGTATGGCTTGAGATGCAGTAGGGTAAGTGAGGCGCTAAAAACGACAATTTTCGTCGCGAACGGATAGGCGGTGC
Source organism: Sulfitobacter sp. (assembly GCF_036960155.1). Classification (GTDB taxonomy): domain Bacteria; phylum Pseudomonadota; class Alphaproteobacteria; order Rhodobacterales; family Rhodobacteraceae; genus Sulfitobacter. The sequence continues at coordinate 111,752 of NZ_JBALWB010000003.1, forward strand.
TTCGGTGCCTCAGGCTTCCTGTTGGGTAGACCCGTAAGGAGAAACCCAATGACGAATGAGCCGAAACGCAGAACCCGTGGCGGTGGCCGCGCTGGTGCAAAGTCACGCCGAGGCACTGCCGTTATTGAGCAGATGCCATGGAACCCACCTGTCAACATCGATCGCCCGACAGAGCCACTTGGCCCTGAAGGTGTTCAAGCAGTGCATGACGGTGCGATGCGCATTCTTGAAGAAATCGGGATCGAAATACTGAACCCTGAAGCGTTGGAAATCCTGCGCAAGGCGGGCTGTACCATTGACGGCGATAACGTGCGCATGGGCCGTGACATGGTCATGGAATATGTGGCCATGGCCCCGTCCGAGTTCACAATTACACCGCGCAATCCAGATCGAAAGATCACAATTGGTGGTAAGAACCTGCTATTTGGCAACGTGTCGTCACCGCCAAACTATTGGGATATGGCATTGGGGCGCAAAGTGCCCGGCACCCGCGAAATGTGTCGTGATCTGCTGAAGCTGACGCAATATTTCAACTGCATCCACTTTGCTGGTGGCTATCCCGTTGAACCCGTAGATATCCACGCTTCTGTGCGCCACCTCGATGTTTTGTATGACAAATTAACGCTGACGGACAAAGCCATGCACGCCTATTCATTGGGCAAAGAGCGGGTTGAGGACGTGATGGAGATGGTGCGCATTTCTGGCGGTTGGACGGACGCAGAATTTGAAGACAGTCCCAAGATGTATACAAACATCAATTCGACTTCGCCGCTCAAACACGACTTCCCGATGCTTGACGGATGGATGCGTATCGCGCGGCGCAATCAGGGATTGGTGGTTACGCCATTTACCTTGGCGGGGGCGATGGCACCTGTGACAATGTCAGGGGCGGTTGCACAATCACTGGCTGAAGCATTGATTGCTGTGGTCCTTGCGCAGATCATCAGACCGGGGGCCAGCGTGGCGATTGGCACGTTTACCTCAAACGTTGATATGAAAACCGGCGCACCTGCGTTTGGGACGCCTGAATATATGCGGGCCACGCAAATGACGGGGCAGCTGTGTCGTTATTACGGGTTGCCGATGCGATCATCGGGGGTTTGTGCGGCCAATGTGCCGGACGGACAGGCTATGTGGGAGACCTCAAATAGTCTGTGGGCTGCTGTGCAATCGGGCACAAATATGGTTTACCACGCTGCGGGTTGGTTAGAGGGAGGGCTGATCGCCAGCCCCGAAAAATTCATCATGGATTGCGAAATTTTGCAGCAAATCCAGCGTTATATGGACCCTCAAATTTGCGCAACAGGGCCTGATGAAATTGCACTTGATGCGATTAAGTCAGTAGGCAATCAGGGGCATTTCTTTGGTATTCAGCACACGCAAGACCGGTATGAGACTGCATTTTACCAACCTTTCCTGAGTGATTGGACAAATTACGAGGGTTGGGAAGTTGCGGGTGGCATCTGGACGCAAGAACGCGCGCATCACATGTTCAAAGAAATTGTTGGCAGTTTCGAGGAGCCTCCTATGGATGTCGCTATCCGCGAAGAGCTGGCGGCATTTGTAGAACGACGTAAAGCCGAAGGCGGTGCGCCAACAGATTTTTAACCATTAACAGAACCATTCGGCGGATTTAGCCTCTTGTTAATGCCTACCCATCATCAAGATGGGGATGGTAGTAACAAGAGGCCGGTATGCACGGGCTTATTAATCGCAGTTTTCAGAACTTCACATGCGACCGCTACGGCAGGGATGCCTGGCTGAAGGTCGCCGCTCAGGTTGAGTTGTCTCCTCCTGATTTTGAGGCAATGTTGTCTTATGATGACGCGATTGCGCCAGCGGTTCTGGATGCAATGGCGCGTGTCCTGCGCCGCCCGCGCGACGAGGTGATGGAAGACATCGGCAGTTATCTGGTGTCGCACCCCAATACCGAAGCAGTGCGTAGGTTGCTGCGCTTTGGTGGTATGAATTTCGAAGATTTCTTGCACTCTCTGGATGATCTTCCCGATCGCGCCCGGATGGCTGTTTCGGATCTTCATTTGCCCGCAATTGAACTGCATGGCCATGCAGATGGCCGCTATAGTTTGATCTGCGATAGCCCAATCGCGGGGTTTGGGTATCTGATGATGGGCATACTGCGGGTGATGGCGGATGATTATGGTTCGTTGGCACTGTTGGAATTAGAAAGCTGCGAAACGGGCCGCGAAACGGTGCGCATCCAACTTATTGATACCGAATTTGCAGATGGGCGCGCGTTTGAGCTCGGCGCGGGAACAACATGAGACCTAATTTTGAACCCGAAGTGTTGAATGTATTGTGCCCGATGCACCTAATGCTGGATGCTCATGGCATCATCATTCATGTCGGTCCCACCACGCAAAAGCTCCGCCCAGATATTTCCTTGATCGGCATGCCCTTTATGGATGCTTTTAAGGTGATGCGCCCTCGTGGCATCGTTACTCTGGAACAGCTCTGGGAGATACAACATGTCAAATTGCATTTGGAAATGGTTGGCGCGCCGCCCGCACGATTAAAGGGTGTGCTGGTATCTGATGGCCAGGGCGGGGGAATTGTAAATCTGTCATTCGGCATTTCCATTCTGGACGGTGTACGGGATTATGCCCTGACCAACGCAGATTTCGCTGCAACTGATCTGGCCATCGAAATGCTTTATCTGGTTGAGGCAAACAGTGCCGCGATGGAGGCGTCTCGTAAGCTAAATTTACGCCTGCAAGGGGCGAAGATTGTTGCAGAGGAGCAGGCGGTCACAGACACCCTTACTGGGCTCAAAAACAGGCGTGCGCTTGATCAAGTGTTAGAACACATGCTGGCCTCGGGCACGGCATTTGCCATCATGCACATTGATTTGGATTTCTTTAAGGCCGTCAATGACACGCTGGGTCACGCGGCGGGTGACCATGTTTTGCAAGTGGCTGCCAAGGCAATGGTCGAAGAAACACGTTCGACGGATACCGTTGCGCGGGTAGGCGGTGATGAATTTACCGTTCTTTTGCCGGAAGTGCGCGATATTGCCGTTTTGGAACGAGTAGGACGCCGGATCATTGACCGCATTGAGGTGCCAGTCCCGTTCAATGGTGCCGTATGCGAAATATCGGCAAGTATTGGCACTGTCTGGATACAGAATAACCATAGCGCCACACGCGAAACCGTTATGGAAGACGCTGACATCGCGCTCTATGCGTCAAAGAACAAAGGCCGCGCATGTCAGACATTTTACACACCAGAAATGCGTGAGGTTGCGAACTGTCTGACGCCTCCCAAAGGACGTACTGAGCAAAAATAAACGCCTGAGCACAACTTTTGTATAAAGATAGTATCCATGCAGAACCTTCCATGAATCATCTTGATGCACGAAAGGCCTAATCATGGGCACAACCCCAAGCAGTCGCAAAGCCGCGCTTTTGGAGATGCTGCGTATGCGGATAATCACTCAGGCGATTGTGCCTGGGTTTGATCTGGACGAGGCACGCCTTTTAAAGGAAATTGACCTGTCACGAACTCCCTTGCGCGGGGCGCTGCGCGAGCGTGCGGGCGAGGGGTATGTCGAGCTGACGCAAAACCGTGGTGCGTGTGTTGCTAAGATGAGCCATACCACATTGCGCGACTTTTTCCTTGCGGCCCCGATAGTCTAGACGCCATTCTGAGGCTTGCGCCGATCCATGCACTGCAAGACCAGATTGATGCGTTAAAGCACGCACAAAACCAATTTTGTGCAGCCGTTGCCAGCGGTGACGTGGTCGCCAAGGCGCTGGCGAATAACGGCTTTCTTACAATCACGGGCGATATGGAGGGGAATATATATCTGCGTTCTAGTTTCCACCGGTTGCTGAACGATCATGCGCGTATTTCGATGATATTTTATGGCGTTGATTCCGTTGTTGAAACTGGTGATGCCGCCGATCAGCATGATGCGATGATCGATGCCATCGTCGCACGACATCCAGAGAGGGTTGCCAAGCTTGTCGAAGAACATTGAGAGCTTTCGCTTCACCGCAATCACACAATTTGTGATGCTCGCACCGTTAAATGACTACCTTGGCGAAACTATTCCAACTGTGAGAAGCCTATAACACCTATTTTCAAATTCGAGGGTATTTATACCCCGTTAGTGACGCCATAACTGCGCGAGGGTGATTTTAATCTGGATGCTTTGAGTGATCAGATCGAACATCTGATTGAAGCGGGCGTGCACTGAGTGATCTCAGGGGGGCTACTAGTGAGAATTAGGCGCAATCGATTCCTGAACGTCTTGAGCTGGCGCGTTTCACCAAGGATCGTCTTAAAGGCTGATTGCCGCTGATCGTTGGACCGGGATCCATGCGCACACCTGACAGTGTTGCCTTGGCGACAGGGGCACGGGAAATGAGGGCTGACGCAATTTTGCTGGGCACGCTGCCTTATTCAGTTCCGACCGAACGGGAGAATGCGCTTAACGCATTGGCGATTGACCGTGCTGAGAACCTGTTTGTGATGCTGTATAACTATCCGGGCCTGATGGGTGTGAATATGAGCGAAGAATTCCTCGATCGTGTGGGCCGTTCGCGCAATATTTGCGCGATTAAAGAAAGCTCAAGCGATATCAACCGCGTCCATCTTTTGGCGCGAGATTATCCGCATATCCCGATGTCATGCGGGATGGATGATCAGGCGTTGGAGTTTTTTGCATGGGGCGCGCAGCTGGGTCTGTGCGGGAAGTAACTTCCTGCCCAAAGAACACGTGGCGCTTTATCAAGCCTGTGCTGTTGAGGGTAATTTCGACAAGGGCCGCCGGATCATGTCGGCGATGATACCGCTGATGCGTGTGCTGGAGCAGGGAGGTGAATTTGCCCAATGCGTCAAAAACGGAGTGACAATGGCGGGGATCGGCACAGGCGGCATGATGCCGCCGCTTAAAACCTGAATTAAAATGATAACCGTGAGCTGGAACAGGTGGTGCGCGTCTTGTAATCCAATGTTGCGGCAATCGTGAAGGAGACAAACTGCTGACACGCGAGGAATACGGCACATTGGCTGCGGATATGGAATTTGCCACACTGGCGTTTGTTGATGGCGGGTATCGCCCAGCCGTATCCGGCAATACATTCGACAGCTTAATCCGGCTACTGGCACAGAATGCGGCCTTCGGTGCTGAGGACGTAGATTATGCGGTGTCCAAAGCCGCGAAGCATTTGAGGATGGCCGTTGGGCCGCGGGTTGCCCTGTTGTTAAACCTGCCGAAGAGACCTCTTTAACCACTTTGCGCGTCGCTGAGTTGGCGCATGAGGCTGGCTTGCCGCGTGGTGTGTTAAACGTGCTGCCGGGCTCTGGACCGGACGTAGGTGAACCGCTGGGCCATCACGTGAACGTAAATATGGTGAGCTTCACAGGCTCCACCGTCACGGGCAAACGCCTCCTTGGGTATGCGGGTGACAGCAACGCAAAAGAGATCGTGCTAGAGATGGGTGGTAAGAACCCGTGCATCGTTATGGATAACCCTGAAAACCTGGACCGCGTTGCTGCGCATATTGCCAATGGCGCGCTGTGGAACATGGGTGAGAATTGCTCGGCGATCAGCCGCTTGATCGTGCACAGCGATGTGAAGGCGACGCTGATGGACCGGATCGAGGCCTTTATGTGTGAATGGCCAATGGGGAATCCATTGGATCCTGAAACGCGTCTGGGCGCGAAGGTTAGCAGGGCGCATTTTGACAAGGTTGCAGGTCATCTGGCTGATGCCCGCGTTGGCTGCGGCACCGCTGAGGGCGCATTTGTCGAGGCGACTATGGTTGAGCTGCCTTCAAACGATCACTGACTGGGGCGTGAAGAAATATTCGGCCCTGTGCTGAGCGTGATTGAGGTTGCCTCTTTTGATGAGACGATCGCGGTAGTTAATGACACTGACTATGGTCTGTGCGCCAGCCTGCTTACCGCCAACGCCGAACACGCCTTGCGGGGCGCGCGCATGCTGCGGGCTGGTATTGTAAAGGTATATACCTAAGGTGAAGGCGATATCGCAACGCCGTTTGGTGGCTGCAAGTAATCGGGATTTGGCGGGCGTGATAACGGCGTGCATGGGTATGATCAGTCCACCCGGTTGAAAACCATCTGGCTGGACCTTAGCAATGATGAAAACGGGAGTGTGAGCTGATGCGTGTTGGATTTATTGGAACAGGTGAAATCGCGGCGGCGATGGTTGAAGGGCTGTCGGGCCGTGGCCACGAACTGCTGCTGTCTGAGCGTAACGCGCAGGTCGCGGCTACCCTCAAAGGGCAGTTTGCCGATGTTCAGGTTGCTGCCAACGCTGATGTGGTCGCGGGATCAGACGTGGTGTTTTTGTGCCTTATGGCTGACGTTGCGCGCGACGTTTTGATAGCGCTGCCGTGGCGCGCAGATCACTCCGTGATTTCCGTAATGGTTGATGTTCCACTGGCAGACTTGGCACGTCTTTGCGCACCCGCCCATGATATAGCGCTGACCATCCCTCTCAGTGCGGTTGCGGTGGGTGGTTCTGTGCTGCCGTGTCACCCCGAAAGCCGGGCGTTAATTGAACTATTTGGCGAAAGCGACACCATCATCAATGTACCAAGCGAGGCAGGGTTGAACGCGCACTTTGCAGCTTCTGCATTGTCTGCGCCGCTTTTGACGTTGATGCAAACCGGATCACAATGGCTGGCCGATCAGACTGGTGATCCACAAGGGGCTGAAACCTACGTCGCTGGCGTTTTTGCAGGCTTCCTGCGGCAGATGTCAGAACAAGGCGCTGACTTTGATCAGCTCTTACAAAGCCTAGCAACCGAAGGTGGGCTGAATGCGACCCTTAAGGAAGACATGGCGCATGCGGGGGCACCTGATGCGCTTCGTGCGGGTTTAAACAACCTCAAACCACGTTTGGGAATATGAGCTATACTGCTGCCCGAACACCGCGTTTTGCGTAATCTGCGGCCTGAGTTGAAATATTGGGGCGGGCTGTGCGTTATCCCGCGTTGACTGGCGCGCGCACGGCCGATGTTGTGGTTGTTGGGGTTGGGTTTACAGGGCTATCTGCTGCGTGGCGCTTGCTGCAGCTTGATCCTGAATTAAAGGTCACCTTGCTAGACGCATGGGACATTGTTGAGGGATTGGCGGGGCGTAAATCAGGGTTTGTGATCGATCTGCCTCACGATTTGGCATCCCAAGATTATGCAGGCAGAGGTGATGAGACCAGTCTAATCGCGCTGAACCGCACAGCGATAGCATTTGCCCAAGCGGTCAAGGCTGAGTACGAGATTGATCCTGCCTATGTTGATCCGGTTGGCAAAATAAACGGTGCGGCCTCGGAAACGGCAGATGCCCAGAACCGCAACTATGCCACCCATTTGGCTGCTTTGGGTAAAACATGCGAGCATATTGATGGTCAGTCAGTGACAGAGCTGACAGGCAGCAGGCACAATGTTTCTGGCCTCTATACGCCTGGCACATTGATGCTCCAGTCGGCTGGATATATCTAAGGGATGGCGTCGGGATTGGTCCATGCTGGTGTTGCAATGCATCCCCGCAGCGCTGTTTTGGGTTTTATGCGTGAGGGTGCTATATGGCGGGTCGGCACCGAAAATGGCCATATCGAGAGCTTTGGCATCGCAGGTGGTCGCTTGATGCAGCTCTTACCTATGCCTCCGTGACGCCTGAACTAGACGCAGATCAGCTGTCTGCGCTGGGCGGTGGGGTGTCACACTGTCGGATTCGATGGGTACAACGATGCGGCGTATCGATACTGGACAAGGTGGCAACCGGATTATCACGCACACCTGTGCGACGATCCAGCCAAACATGGAGGCCAGCCCGCGCGGCATTGCCTGCGCCAACGCGGTGCAACGTGTTAAATTCGCGGATCGGTTTCCGCAGTTGGAGGGTATCAAGATGGAATATAAATGGGCTGGGCATTTATGTCTTAGCCGCAATGGCGTGGCTGCCACTCAAGAGATCGAAGATGGTGTATTCACTGCGGCAGTTCAAAACGGTCTGGGCACCGCGCGCGGCAAACTGACCGGAATTGCCGCCGCTGAGGTCGGGATGGACCATGCCAGTGCGATAGGGGCGTATTTCAAAGCTGAGGATGCGCGTGTGAAGCTTCCGCCAAAGCCATTTGCGACATGGGGCGCAAATGCATACCTGCGCTGGAAAGAGGCGTGTGTGGGCTCCGAGTAGTGGACCGCTGCGCGCGGCTGTCGTAAAGACAGGATATGACACAACGCGCCTCCATTTTCGCCCGTATTCGCAATCGTTTGGCCAAAGCCAACCGCCGCCGCAGATTTGCCAGCGCGGTAGAACATTTGCACGGGGACAATTTTCACGTGCCAGAAGGCGAAGTACTGGCCATCGTGTTGGTGCGCGACGGCGCGTATTACCTTGATGCGTTTTTCGAATATTACCGCAAACTTGGCATCAGATACTTTGCGTTTATCGACAATGGCTCAACGGATGACACAATCACGCGCATACGAAATGAGGAGGGCTGTGTGGTTGACCGCGCTGTCCTGCCTTTGGCGCAATATGAGGACCTGATGCGGGGATACCCTGCGCAAAAATACGGGCAAAACCGCTGGTGTCTCTATGTAGACATGGACGAACAATTCGATTTTGAAGGCCGCGAAACCCACGGCCTGCCTGCGCTGATCCGCTATCTTGAGACACGCGGTGATACCGCTTTGATGGCCCAGATGCTTGAAATGTTCCCGCACGCGCCATTGGCTGACGTCAATGATCTTAGTTTTGGTCAGTCGCTAGAGGCTTTTGAATATTACGATATTAGCAGCGTTGACCAGTTTGAGTACCACTCGCCACAGATCGAATTCGAGGCACTGTTGCGCGGCAATTCTCTTACATCGGATGCTCTGATGTACCAATTTGGTGGTGTGCGGGGCAAGGTGTTTGGTGAGATGTGTTGCCTGACCAAACACCCACTTATCTTTAACGGCAGTGATGTCATTGCCGCGCCACATCCGCATTTATCGCAGAATGTGATTGTTTCAGATTTCACTGCGGTCATTCGCCATTACAAATTTGCAGGTAATGTTGCGGCACGCGACGCAGCAAGTGCCAACAGTGGTGATTTGGCGCATGGCGAAGATCAGGCGCGGTTGGATGTTCTATCTGCGCAATCTGAGCTGACTTTGTATTCAGATGCGGCACAAAAATGGTCAGGGTTTGCGCCGCTTTACGACGCGGGTTTCCTCAATGCCTCCGAAGGGTACCGCAGCTTTTTGACGGGGGATAAATCATGAGCATTGGCGCAATTGTCATCGGACGCAATGAGGGCGCGCGTTTGATTGCCTGCCTCGAAGGGTTAAGCGGTGTTGCGCCGCTGATCTATGTTGATAGCGGATCAACGGATGGGTCTGTTGATGCTGCGCGTACGCGTGGCGCGCAGGTGGTTGAGCTGGATATGTCCTTGCCTTTCACGGCCGCGCGGGCACGCAACGCTGGATTGGCGGCGCTTCCCAATGACGTCGATTTAGTGCAATTCCTCGATGGGGATTGCGTTGTGCAGGCAGGGTGGCTGGATCAGGCGCAAGCGTTTTTGGCGCAACACCCTGACGTTGCAGTTGTTTGTGGACGGCGGCGCGAAATGTACCCGGACGCATCGGTTTACAATGCAATGATCGATGATGAATGGGATACTCCCGTAGGAGAGACATTGGCCTGCGGGGGCGATGCTCTGATGCGCGTTGATGCATTGCGGGCCGTTCAGGGCTACCGCGAGGATCTGATTGCTGGCGAAGAGCCAGAACTGTGCGTGCGTCTTAGGCAAGTAGGCTGGCGGATTTGGCGATTGGAAGTAGAGATGACAGCGCATGACGCGCAAATCACGCAGTTTGGCCAGTGGTGGAAACGTACAAAGCGCGCAGGCCATGCCTTTGCTGAAGGGGCCGCATTGCACGGTGCCCCACCCGAGCGGCATTGGGTGGCGCAAACGCGGCGTGCGTTGATCTGGGGTGCGGCCCTGCCGATCTTTGTGGTGCTTGCGGCGATCTTCATCGGGCCTATAGGGTTGCTTTTGGTGCTGATCTATCCGTTGCAAATAGCGCGATTGGGGCGGCGCGGCGGTGTGTCATGGGCGTGTTTCAGTGTGCTGGGCAAATTCGCCGAGGCACGCGGTGCGTTGAGCTATTATTGGCGTCAGTTCACGGGCGGTAAAAAGCGCCTGATCGAGTATAAATAACTTCAGCGTTGGCGCCATGCATCCAATGTCAGCTTGGGCAGGATTGCAAAACACTTTGCATAGCGCGGGATCATCCGCTTGGGGCTTTGTAATGCGCGCCACAACCATTCTAGCGCCAATGCGCGCATGATCTTGGGTGCGCGCACCTGATGGCCTGACAAAAAATCCAGTCCTGCTCCGATGGAGGCAAACCCAACAGCTGGGCAACGGCCCCTTGCGAAGGCTGCAAACAGTTCTTGTTTAGGAGCGCCTAGCGCAATGAAGCACAGGCGGGCGCCACTCTCGTTAAGCATATCGCAGATTTCCTCAGCGGCTGCACCTGAGGGATCAAACCCGTATGCAGGCGCGTGTGTCATTACAACATTCACCCCCGGAACGCGGGCTTCTAGGGCTGCTTTCGCGCCGGAAAGTGCCTCGTCCGAGCTGCCCATCAGGGCGATAGGCATCTGCATTTCTGCGGCGAGTTCGGTCATTGGTATGACAAGGTCAGAGCCGGGCATGAGCTCTAGTGGGTGTTTGGCAAGCTGGGACAACCAGACAACAGGCCGTCCGTCAGCAACAACCAAATCCTGCGCGCGGTAAGCTTCGGCAAAGGTTGCTTCACTGGGCAGTTTGGTCAGGTGGTCTAGGTTCAACGTCGCGAGCGCGAATCCATCCCCTTGCGCAAATTTTGTGCGAACCGCGTGAAACAATGCCGCGCGGGTGGGGATATTGACCTCAACTGCGGAACGCCCTGTGCCAAATTTCATATCAGACCTGTGCAAGCTTGCCACAACGAGGTGTGGTTGGATGTGTGTAAAACGGCAAATAACCATTCTATTTCAATTGGATGTAGGATTATCCTGCTGTGGATAATCTATTTTGATGCAAACTAGCGTGATGACACTGGCCTGCCTAGAGTGTAAATGAAGGCGCATTCCCCCGTCCACACCCACAGGAGCATGATGCCCAACGCAATTGCATATCTGATGCTGCTGATTTGGCCGTTTGCCTGCCTTGTGTTGTTTCGCACGCAAGCAGTTGAACGGGCGATCGTTTGGTCGATCCTTGCGGGCTATCTTTTGCTGCCGCCCTTGGCCGAGTTTAACCTGCCACTGGTTCCGGGGATGGATAAGGTTTCGATCCCGAACCTGAGTGTTCTTTTCATTTTGATGTTCGCCACGGTGCATCAGGTCAGGCTGGTGCCAGAGGGAAGGGCCGCGAGGGCATTGGTGTTCTTGTTTGTGTTCAGCGCAATCCCGACAGTCCTAACCAACCGCGAACCGATCCTGTTTGAGGTTTTGCGCGATGCTGACCCTATTTTATTTTTGATTGATGCGCTGCCGGGGCAGTCGGTGCGTGATATTGGTTCGGTTCTTATTGGGCAGGTGCTTACGATTGTTCCCTTTCTTGTCGCGCGCCAGTTCCTAAGTTCAGAAGTTGGTCTGCGTGAGCTTTTGCTGGCTTTGATGGTCGGGGCGATTGCCTATTCGGTGCCTTCATTTGTTGAAATCCTAGTGTCACCGCAGATGAACATTTGGGTTTATGGGTTCTTCCAACACAGTTTTGAGCAAACCATTCGGGCAGGGGGCTATCGACCGATTGTGTTTTTGCCGCACGGTCTTTGGCTGGCGCTGTTTGTATGTACGGGTGCAATGGCGGCTGCGGCATTGGCTCGGATCACGTCAAGTTTAGATCGTTGGAAGGCCGTGCTTTGGATTTTATACCTGCTGCTGTTTCTGCTTGCGTGCAAAAGTGCGGCTTCCATCGCTTATGGCCTGTTGTTGGTGCCTGCGATTTACTTCATGCCGCGCCGCTGGTTGATCTTGATTGCAACTTTGTTTGCCATGATCGCGGTGACCTATCCAATGTTGCGCAACCTTGGGGTCGTCCCGACGGACGCTATTGTCGCTAAGGTTGCCGAGGCAAACCCGAACCGCGCGCAATCGCTTGGCTACCGCTTTGATAACGAAGAACAACTGCTTACCAGAGCGGCGCAAAAGCCAGCCTTTGGCTGGAGCGGATGGGGGCGCAGTCTGGTGCGCGATTCAGAGGATGGAGAAATCCTGACCATCCCGGATGGCCGTTGGATTATTGTTTTCGGCAGCTTTGGCTGGTTGGGGTATATCGCTGAGTTCGGCTTGCTAGCATTACCGCTGCTGTTGCTGGGCTGCCATGTAATGCGCCATCGAAATGTAGAACTGTCTCCCTATATCGGAGCGGTCGCTTTGATACTGGGGGTCACGTTGATGGATATGCTGCTCAACGCGACGCTAACGCCGTTCACATGGCTGACGGCGGGGGCCATCCTTGGCCATGTTGAGAAGCTCAACCCGAGGCGCGCTTTTGTTCCGCGCCATGCCTTGAAAAATACACCCGTTATGACACGTGAAAAACCAACCGAACGGGGCAGTATGTTGTGATTGCTTGATTTTAGGTGATTCTACCTGATCAAGGCATTTTCCTGTACTCGGTGTGTCATTGTTTCGGCACTTGTAACAATGCACGTGTTCTGAGGGGATTTAATATGCTAGTCTCCCCCTGCAAGACGGTTTGAAACTGGCCCCGCGCCATGAAATAAACACTATCAACACGTAGTAATGTGTTCGACGATTTTGGTCGTCTTAGTAAATGGTCCGCTATTATTTATCGCGTGGAGACACCTCTCCAACTCATGCGGGCCGAAGGGTGAGACCATATGACTGAGCAGAGCCGCAAAAAGATGTTGCAGGATGAAGATATCGCTATCGTGGGTATGGCGGTCAACGTGCCGGGTGCCGACACGGTGGCGGCTTTCTGGGATAACCTACGCGGCGGTGTGTCCTCTATCCGTAAGTTGAGCGAAGAAGAACTGCTTGCCGCGGGGGAGACACCACAAAACATCGCCCGCAAGAATTATGTGCGCTCTGCGGCTGACCTCAAAGGGTTTGAAACCTTTGATGCAGATTTCTTCGGCTTCTCGCCAAAAGACGCGGCCATTCTTGATCCTCAGCACCGCAAATTTCTTGAGGTTGCGTGGGAGGCGATGGAACAGGCAGGTCATGTGCCTGAAAATGTACCCGGTCCCATCGGTGTTTATGCAGGCTGCGGGATGGGCAGCTATTTCTATTTCAACATCTGTTCTAATCCTGATTTGGTTGATGATGTGGGCATGTTCTTGCTGCGCCACACGGGCAATGACAAAGATTTCCTATCCACCCGTGTAAGCCATGTGTTTGACCTCAAGGGGCCTTCGATAAACTTGCAAACGGCCTGCTCGACGTCTTTGGTTGCGATCCACTATGCCGCTGCTGCGCTACGCACGGGCGAGGTGGACATGGCGCTGGCGGGTGGTGTCACCATCGAACTGCCCCAAGGGCGCGGTTATGTGTTTAAGGAAAACGAAATCCTCTCACCGGATGGTGAGTGCCACGCGTTTGACCACCGCGCCCAAGGGACTGTTTTCGGGTCAGGGGCTGGCTGTGTCGCGCTCAAGCGTTTGTCAGATGCGCAAGCAGACGGCGATCACATTTGGGCTGTGATCAAGGGATCCGCACTCAACAACGACGGGGCAGCGAAAGCTGGATATCTTGCACCCTCCGTTGACGGACAAGCGCAGGCAATCGGCAAGGCGCTGGATGCGTCCGGCGTTGCTGCAGACCAGATTGAACTGATTGAATGTCACGGCACTGGTACGTATTTGGGGGACCCGATTGAGGTCGCCGCGCTGACCGAAGCTTACCGCATGCAAACTGATAAGGTCGATTATGCGCGTATCGGGTCGGTGAAAACCAACATCGGGCATTTGGACACGGCGGCTGGCGTGGCAGGATTGGTGAAGGCGTCCTTGGCGTTGCATCACAATGAAATGCCCCCCTCATTAGGGTATGAAGCACCCAACCCCGCAATTGGGTTTGAGGGCAGCCCGTTTTCCGTAAACGCGAAGCTCACTCCATGGCCGCGCCGAGATACGCCGCGCCATGCTGCAATTAACGCGCTTGGAGTTGGGGGCACAAACGCCCACGCCATCCTCGCCGAAGCACCTGTACGCGAAGCATCAGAAGAGAGCGATTTCCCCTTCCACGTGCTGTGCATTTCTGGCCGTTCAAAAGCAGCGCTAGACGCAAATGCGGCAGCCCTTGCGGCGCATCTGCGGGCGCATCCTGAACAAGACCTTGCTGACGTGGCCCATACGTTGAAAAACGGGCGCCGCGGGTTTGAGCGTCGCCGTGTTGTGGTGGCCGAAACCCACGCTGAAGCCGCCGCATTGCTGGAGGCTGGCGACACCCGCCGCGTGTTCACTCACGAAGTTCTGGGCGTAGATCCCGAAGTTGTCTTTATGTTCCCAGGAGGTGGGGCGCAGTATCCTGAGATGGCCCGCGATCTGTATGAAACCGAGCCAACCTTTGCCGAGGCGATGGACCGTGGCCTTGATCACCTCGCGCCTCAGTTGGATTACGATATTCGCGCGCTTTGGTTGCCTGATGGCGACACAGATGCAGCCGCTGAAACGCTCAAGAAACCCTCTGCGCAATTGCCCCTAATAGCCATCGTTGAATACGCGCTTGCGCAGCTCTGGATCAGCTGGGGCGTGAAACCTGCCGCGATGGTGGGCCATTCAATGGGGGAAAACGTCGCGGCCTGTCTTGCGGGCGTGATGAGCTTTGAAGATCTGATTGATTTGGTGCTGCTGCGCGGACGCCTTTTCGATACCGTGCCAGCGGGCGGCATGCTGAGCGTGCCACTGTCCCTTGAGGCGACGCGCCCCTACCTGAGCGATGATCTGGATATCGCCAGCGTAAACGGACCCGAACTGACAGCTATTTCCGGCCCTGATGCTGCGCTAAAGGCTTTGGCCGAACGCCTGACCGCTGATGATATCGAAAGCCAACGCATAGCGATCGACATCGCGGCCCATAGTCGAATGTTGGAACCCATTCTTAACGAATACCGCGCTTTCCTTACTGGGTTGAACCTAAAAGCCCCGACAATGACGTTTATGTCCAACCGCACAGGCGTGGCGATTACAGCAGCCCAAGCAACCGATCCAGATTACTGGGTCGAGCAACTGCGCAATACCGTGTATTTTGCCGATTGCATCACCACTTTGAGCGCCGAAGAAGGCCGCGTGTTCCTTGAAGTAGGACCCGGTAAGGCACTGTCATCACTGGCACAGATGTGCCCCGCCGTTAAACCTGCCCAAGTGCTGAGCACCTTGCGCCATCCCGATCAACAGATTGCGGATGATATGTATTTCATGGGCGTCATCGGCAGGCTTTGGGCTTGCGGTGTTGAGGCCGACTGGGATCAGATTTGGGGCGAAGCACGCCGTAATCGCGTCCTGTTGCCAACATACCAGTTCCAACGCAGCCCCTATTTCATTGAACCAAGCACACAATCCGTGATGTCACAAACGCCCGAAATCGCCCGACTTGATGACATGTCAGATTGGGGCGCTGTGCCAAGCTGGCGCGCGCAATACGCTGATGTGGACGCCGACCTAGATGCAGCTTTGACGACGGCAGAGGGTGAAAACTGGTTGGTGTTCGCCGATCAGGATGGCGTTGCGACATCTGTTATTGCGCGCCTGCGCAGCGTTGGTGCAACCGTGAATGTGGTTGAGGCTGGCGATAGTTTTACAGACATGGGCGAGGGGCGTTTCACACTAGCGCCTGAGCAGGGCCGTGAAGGCTATGATGCATTGATTGCCGCACTGGTTGCCGCCGAACAATCACCCACTCGGATCGCCCATTTCTGGGGCATCACCAGCGCAGAAACCCATCGCCCAGGGAGCAGTTTTTATGACCGCACTCTGGAGCAAGGTTTTTACAGCTTGCTGTGGCTGGCCCAAACCCTGTCAGAGCGTGAAGACGCATCGCAAACACACCTGAGCATATTTACCAATGGAGCGGCTCAAGTTGCATCTGAAGCGCTGCCTTATCCTGAAAAAGCTATGATCAGTGGCCCTGCTGGCGTTATGCCACATGAAATCACCGACCTTACTGTTGCCACTGTTGATGTGGTCCTGCCAAAGGCGGCA
Source organism: Sulfitobacter sp. (assembly GCF_036960155.1). Lineage (GTDB taxonomy): Bacteria > Pseudomonadota > Alphaproteobacteria > Rhodobacterales > Rhodobacteraceae > Sulfitobacter. The sequence goes on from NZ_JBALWB010000003.1 coordinate 127,948, forward strand.
GCGCCGAAATCCATGTTTGCCCGTTCTACTGAACCAGCCGCAGATATTACCGACACGCTGCTTGAAGAGCTACTTGCGACGCCCGCAAATGCGGTGGTGGCCCTGCGGGACGGACGTCGTTTTGTCCAAGGGTTCCGGACCCAGCGATTGGCGCAAATTGAAACACCAGCCCTTAAACGCGGTGGAACTTTCCTGATCACAGGCGGTTTTGGCGGCATTGGCCAGACGATTGCGGCAGATTTACTATCCTCGCATGACGCGCATGTTGTGCTTCTGAGCCGTACTCCATTGCCACCGCGAGAGGCATGGCCGCGCGTTATGCAAACGACCCATGCGGGTGATGCAACCGCGCGCCGCATTCGGGCGGTTCAGCGCCTTGAGGCGCTTGGCGGTTCCGTCGAAGTGGCCGCCGCTGATGTGATGAACGTGGCGCAGATGCGCAAAGTTATTGATGGGTTGCGCGCACGCGGCACAATCGACGGTGTGATCCACGCCGCTGGTGTGCTGGATGATGCACCGCTGCTGGGCAAAACGCAGGCGCAGGTTGATGCGGTGCTCGCACCCAAAGTACAAGGCTTGCGGGTGCTGGACCAATTGCTGCCAGATGGCGCGGTAGATTTGATGGTGCTCTTTGCTTCCACATCAACCGCGACGCGTGCAGCTGGTCAGGTCGATTACGTTGCTGCCAATGACTACCTCAATGCGTTCGCCAAGGGGCGCGCAGGCGGAAAAACCCGTGTCGTTGCCTTAAACTGGGGTGTTTGGGCGGATGTTGGCATGGCGGCCGAGGCCGTAGGGCACACGCCTGTCGAAACACTGCCGCCGCGTGCAATTGATGCGCCGATGTTGGACACAATCGAAGTGTTGGAGGGCGAGACACGTTTTGCCGCCACTCTGGACGCAAAAAACGATTGGGTCTTGGACCAACACCGGATGGCAGATGGCGCTGCCGTCATGCCCGGCACAGGGATGGTTGAGGCAATTGCACAGGCAGCGCAAGGCGCTGGCCTGAACGCGCCCTTTGTGCTGCGCGACCTGTATTTCCTGCGCGCTTTTAATGCGCCGGAAGGGACCACACGCCAGATGCGCGTGACTTTGGAACAGCAAACAGATGGTTTTGGCGCGACTTTGCGCAGTGATTGCACGTTGGATGGCCGCGACGGTTGGCAGGCGCACGCGGAAGCTCAGATAGGGGCAACACGGAGGGCCGCGCAGCCCGTTGATCTCGAAGGTATCTCTAACCGTCTTGGTGCAGTGCAAGAAGATGGTGGCGCGCATATGCCCACCCCTCAAGAGGCGCATTTACGTTTTGGGATGCAGTGGCAAGTACTGCGCGCACGCCAGTTGGGTGAGGCCGAGGGCCTTGCGCGGCTGATGCTGGATACACCGTTGGATACCGGACAAATCCTGCATCCGGGGCTGATGGATTTGGCAACAGGCTGGGGCATGGAATTGGCACCGGGGTATGACGGGACAGACCTTTGGGTGCCGATGTCATACGGTGAAATCACCGTTCATGCGCCGCTGAAATCCGAGATTTACAGCTGGATGCGCCTCAGTGCATCTGGCACTGATGATGCGCGGTTTGACGTGACAATCTGCGATGCGGACGGAGCCGTTCTGGTTGAGGTTACTGATTTCGCCATGACGCGCCTAGCAGGTGGCTTTGCTGCGCAAACAGCACCGGTCAGCGCCTCGGAGGTTGCGTTTGATGTTGATCCACAAGCGGAGGATCGCCCGCAAACCGATGCCGAAGAACGCCTAGCCTATATGGTTGCCCAAGGCATCACAGCAGCAGAGGGGCCAGCAGCCCTGTCACGCGCATTGGCGCTGAATGTGCCGCAAGTTTATGTGTCTTCATTGCCGCTACAGGCGCTGATAACGCAGGCTGATACGCCGCCGCGTGAGATGCCCAAAGGCCAAAGCTTTGAGCGGACTGATCTGGAAGGGTTTGTTGCGCCGGAAGGCCCTGTGCAAACAGGTTTGGCGGAAATGTGGTCAACGCTGCTGGGGGTTTCACCTGTTGGTGCGGATGACAGTTTCTTTGATCTGGGCGGTCATTCGTTGATCGCGGTGCGGTTGTTTGCGGCCGTAAAGCGTGAATACGGTGTTGAGTTCCCGATTTCGGTGTTGTTTGAGGCGCCGACAATTGCGGATATCGCCGCGCGTATCACTGAACAGACGGGCGAGATCGCCGACACTGACACGGCAGACACGGAGACATCCAAGCCGACGTTCATCCACCTTGTGCCGCTCAACGGGGTTAAACCAACGCAGGCTGCACCGTTGTTTGTAGTGGCTGGGATGTTCGGCAATGTTCTTAACCTGCGCCATCTGGCGTTACAGTTTGCCGATGCGCGCGCGGTCTACGGGTTGCAGGCACGTGGGTTGATCGGTGACAGTGCACCGCATGACACGATTGCGGCCGCTGCCAAGGATTATATCGCTGAAATTCGACAGGTTCAGGCGCATGGTCCCTATTTGTTATCGGGTTTCTCAGGTGGTGGGATAACCGCCTATGAGATGGCACGCCAATTGAAATCTGCAGGCGAAGAGGTTGCTGTTCTGGCGCTGCTGGATACGCCGCTGCCCGTGCGCCCAAGTCTTAGCAAGCCCGACAAGGCGCGGATCAAGATCGCAGAGTTGCGCGAAAAAGGGCCGCGTTATCTGTTGGAATGGGCGCAAAACCGCATTGCTTGGGAAAAGAGCAAACGTGAGGGGCATGTCGAAGACACTGCTGGTGCCCAGTTCAACAACACAAAAATCGAGGCTGCATTTCTGCGGGCTGTTGGCCAGTATCAGACGCCTGATTGGGACGGGGCGATGATATTGCTGCGCCCAGCACTTGATCGCCGTTTCAAGGTAGGCGGTGGCAATTGGGTCAGCGAAGCGCGCGAGTACGTTTTCGATGATAATGAATGGACGCAATTTGCGCCGCATGTTCGCGTGATCGAAGTTCCGGGGGATCATGATAGTATGGTGCTATCCCCGAATGTAGTTGTGATGGCAGCAGAGCTGCGTGAAGTAATTTTCGAGGCGCTGGACACCCAAGCACCTCGTCAGGCGACGGCGGCAGAGTAACGATATGACTAAACCAAACGTCTTATGCATTTTACTTAATTTTTGCACACCTGATATGACCCTGCGCGCAGCAGAGGCGGCATTGGCTGATCTGCACGCCTTGGGCGGTGAGCTGGTGATCGTCGATAACGCCTCGGGCGATGGATCGTATGAGACATTAGCGCGTGAAGTCGCCGCGCGTGGCTGGGCGGAAAACGGATTGGTGCGCGTTATCGCATCCCCTGTGAATGGCGGGTTTGGCGCGGGCAATAACATCGGTTTGCGCATGAAAATGAGCAATGCCAGCAGCCCTCATTATTTCTATGTTCTGAACTCTGATGCATTTCCGGATGCCGGATGTAGTGCTGCATTGGTTGAGCATCTTGAGGCGCACCCAAAGGCAGGTTTTGCATGCAGTCACGTGCGCGGTGAGGACAACATTGTTCACACCACTGCTTTCCGCTTTCCCAGCATTGCAGGCGAATTTGTCGGTGCGGCGCGGCTTGGGTTTATTGACCGGATGTTGCCGGATGCGCCCGTTCCCATGCCACAACCACATGAGACCTGCCAAGTCGACTGGAGCGCGGGTGCTTCGATGATGATACGTCGCAGCATGCTGGACGAGATCGGCGCTTTCGATGAAACTTTTTTCCTGTATTTTGAAGAAACTGACCTATGCTTGCGCGCCGCACGCGCGGGCTGGTCGTGCTGGTATGTTCCGGATAGCCGCGTTGTGCACATTGGCTCGGTTTCTACGGGCATGAAAATCAAACGTAGGATGCCATCCTATTGGTACGATTCCCGCAGACATTATTTCATTAAAAACCATGGCCGCGTTTACGCCATAACGGCGCTGTTTGCCCATCTCGCAGGCGGTATTTTGCACCGCCTAAGATCAGGCATTGCGGGTCGTCGCCCCCAAGACCCAAACTGGTTCTTGGCTGATTTGGTGACCCACGCCGCTACCCCATATCGTACGTCCTCGGAGGACCGTTTATGACTGCTCCCTTTAATGCCGCAAGCTATTCCTGTGTGATCCTTGGCGATCAATCTTTGACGATTGCATGTGCCGATATGATTGTTGCAGGGGGGCATACCGTAGCCGCGCTGGTAAGCACGGATGCAGATGTGCGCAATTGGGCTGAAGCCAAGGGGATCTCTGTTTTTGAGAAGCCTGTTAACTTGGTAGATGCGGGTTTACCTGCGTTTGACTGGCTTTTGAGCATCGCAAACCTGCGCATTATTCCGGATGATGTACTGGCTTTGCCGGCAAAGGGCGCGGTCAACTTCCATGATGGTCCATTGCCGCGTTACGCTGGTTTGAACACGCCTGCATGGGCCATCATCAACGGCGAGGCGCAGCATGGCGTCAGCTGGCACATGATTGAGGGCGGCGTTGATGAGGGAGATCTGTTGGCCCAAGAGCTGATGGATATTGCACCAGATGAGACTGCCTTTAGCCTGAATTCAAAGTGCTATGCGGCAGGTATGGAGAGCTTTGGCCGTGTTATGGCGCAGCTTGAAAGTGGCACGCTGGAACGCAGTGCTCAAGACCTGAGCCAGCGCAGCTATTTTGCGCGCGATCAGCGGCCAGCGGTGTTGGGAATGATTGATTTCAGTCAGAGCACACAGCAGATCACTGCCTTGTTGCGCGGTCTGGATTTTGCCGGATATTGGAACCCGCTGGGCGTGGCCAAGATTGCGGTTAATGGTGTGGTTTTTGCCGTAAGTTCAGGAGAACCATCTGGCGCAAGCGGTACAGTAGGAACCGTAATTGAAGCGGGACAGCAAACGATGGTTGTTGGTACTGCTGATGGTGCGGTTACGCTTGCAGGTGTAAAGCCGTTGAACGGTTATGCGGCCCTTCCTGTTGTTGGAACCCAGTTGCAAGCTGTTGATGCGACATTGACGGATGCGCAGACCCGCATGATTGCGGACGAAATCTATTGGCGTGCCAAATTATCTGCGATTGAACCGTTACCTGTTCCTTTAGCGCAGAGCACTGCTTCTGGTGAATGGGTGACGCGCAGCGTTGCGTTGCCGACGGGCAGTACAGCAGAGGAAACAGTTCGCGCGATTTTGGCGGCTCTAACATTAGGTGCAGGGCAGGCGGCAGGTGATGTCGGTTATGCGATTAGTGGCGCAGTTGAAGGCTTTACCGCAGATTGGGTGCCGCTGCGCAGTGACGCAGCACTTGCCGCACAGCTTGCACGGATATCCAAAACGGCAGGTTTTGCGGCGGATCTAGCGCTGCGTGATCCTGCAATTGAGCTGGTGCAGCCCGCGATCATAATTGCTGACGCGCCTGTTGAGGGTAGCGTTCTGACGTTAGTTTTGAGTGACAATTCGCTCACGATGCATTGTGACAGTGGGCTGCTTGATGATGGCGCGATGGATATGATAGCCGCGCGTTTCGCTCATTGTGTGAGTGGTGCAGACGGCCTGCCAGCGACGGAGAAATCCGCTCTGATAGAGACGTGGAATGCAACCGATACTGATTACGAAGCATTACCAATCCATACGGCCTTTGAAGCGCAGGTTAACCGCACTCCAGAGGCAACAGCATTGGTGTTTGAGGATCAAACGTTCAGTTACCGTGCGCTGAACGAAGCTGCAAACCAACTGGCGCACCGTTTGATTACAGAAGGCGTAATAACAGGCACACCTGTTGGCTTGGCAACTTCGCGCGGACCTGACCTGTTAATCGGCGCGCTTGGTATTCTCAAAGCGGGCGGGGCCTATGTGCCGCTGGATCCTGCGTACCCGGTTGATCGGATCAAACACTATATTGCCGACAGCGGCGCGCCTGTGATTGTGACGCAATCGGCGTTGGCCGATAGCCTGCCAAAAGGCAGTGCAAAACTATTGGTTCTTGATACAGATAGTGATCTTACAACGGCGTCTACCTCCAACCCTGATGCGGGCGCTGGTGCGGATACGTTGGCGTATTTGATCTACACTTCAGGTTCTACGGGCACGCCAAAGGGCGTGATGGTCGGCCATGGCAATGTCGCCAATTTCTTTGTTGGGATGGATCAGCGCATCACCCATACTGAGGGGGACGCATGGCTGGCAGTCACCAGCTTGTCTTTCGACATTTCTGTGCTTGAGCTGTTCTGGACCCTTAGCCGGGGCTTTAAGCTGGTGCTTGCTGGGGACGACAGCCGTACCGAGCTGAGCCGTGGGCCAATTGCGGTGTCTGATCGCAAGATCGCCTTTAACCTGTTTTATTGGGGCAATGACGATGGCGTTGGTCGCGAAAAATACCGTCTCCTGCTGGAAGGTGCGAAATTTGCCGATGCAAATGGATTCAATGCTATTTGGACGCCTGAGCGTCACTTTCACGCCTTTGGTGGCCCTTATCCCAACCCGTCAGTAACAGGTGCAGCGGTCGCTGCGGTGACCCAAAACCTTGATGTGCGTGCGGGGTCGTGTGTGGCACCGCTTCACCATCCGGCGCGTATCGCCGAAGAATGGGCCGTTATTGATAACCTCACCAACGGGCGTGTTGGGCTGGCCATCGCAAGTGGCTGGCAGCCGGATGATTTTGTCCTACGGCCGGAAAATACACCACCCAATAACAAGCCAGCAATGTACAAAGCGATTGATCAATTGCGTCAGTTGTGGCGCGGTGATGCGGTCGAATTCCCAACCAAAGATGGCACGCCCTTTGGGGTGGTCACACAGCCGCGTCCGGTGTCCAAAGAACTGCCAATTTGGGTGACGACTGCTGGCAATCCTGAGACATGGAAAGAGGCGGGTCAGATCGGTGCTAATGTTCTGACGCACCTGTTGGGTCAATCGGTGGCTGAGGTTGCGGATAAGATCAAAATCTATCACGCGGCCCTGCGCGAAGCAGGTCACGATCCGGCGAACTTTAACGTGACAGTTATGTTGCACACCTATTTGGCCGAAACGCGGGAGCTTGCCGAAGAAATCGCGCGCAATCCAATGAAGGAATACCTGCGTTCTGCTGCTGGTCTGATCAAACAATATGCTTGGGCCTTTCCTGCATTCAAAAAGCCTAAAGGTGTTACCAACCCGTTTGAGGTGGACCTTGCTGGTTTGGACGATGAAGAAATGGAAGCGATCCTTGAATTCGCGTTCCAGCGATACTTCAATGACAGCGGTCTTTTTGGCACCATTGAGGACGGCATAGCACGCGCAGAAGATCTCAAACGGATCGGCGTGGACGAAATTGCCTGCCTGATCGATTATGGCATTGATGTCGACACGGTCATGGAAGGCCTAAAACCACTGGCCGAAGTGCTCAAACGCTCAAATGCGGGTGCTATGCTGCAGGATGATGATTTCTCGCTGGCCGCACAACTGATGCGTCACAAGGTCAGCCACATGCAATGTACCCCGTCCATGGCACAGATGCTGGTGATGAACGACGAAACACGTCATGCGCTTTCAGGTTTACAAGAGCTGATGGTCGGCGGCGAAGCATTACCGGGTGCGCTGGCATCTGAGCTGATCAAGGCTTGCGGCGGGCGGGTGCAGAATATGTACGGCCCAACTGAGACGACAATCTGGTCCACAACACAAATGGTGACCCATGCCGAAGCTACTGCGGCTATTGGTACGCCAATCGCAAATACGCAGGTCTATGTGCTGGATGATGCACTTGCGCCGCGCCCTGCCGGTGTCGCGGGAGAGTTGTATATTGCGGGTGATGGCGTGACGCACGGGTATTGGAACCGCGCAGAAATGACCGCGGAGCGATTTGTCGACAACCCGTTTGGCACAGGAAACATGTACCGCACCGGCGACCTAGCTGCATGGCGCAGTGATGGCACGCTTGGCTTTATGGGTCGTGCGGATGATCAGGTGAAAATCCGCGGCCATCGCATTGAACTGGGTGAGATCGAGAGCGCGCTTGCCGCGCAGGTCGGGATCACACAAGCCGTGGTTGTGGCCCGTGACGGGCCCGGTGGTGCGCAGCTGGTTGGGTATGTGACGGGCAACGACCTCAATGAGGAGGCGCTGCGCCGTGCTCTTGGTGAGACATTGCCGGACATCATGGTGCCTGCGCGCATCGTCGAAATAGCGAAAATGCCCTTAACGCCGAACAAGAAAATTGACCGCAAAGCATTGCCAGCGCCAACCGCCAAAGTTGCAGAGCAGATCACAGCCGAGGTTGCACCTGAGGGGGACACCCAAGCAGCAATTGCCAGCGTTTGGAGCGCAATCTTAGGCGTCACAAACATTCGCTCATCGGATAACTTCTTTGCATTGGGCGGGCATTCATTACTGGCTGTTCAGGCGCACCGCGATATCAAGGCGGCGCTGGGCGCGGATAAGCTGGGGATCACAGATATCTTCCGCTTCCCAACGCTGGCAGGGCTGGCGGCGCATTTGGACAAAGGCAAAACACCACTCCCGGCTCCTGTTATTGAGGACACCCCAGCAAGATCAGAAACCATGTCGAAACGCCGCGCAATGCGCGCAGGACGGAGCAAGGCAGACACGTGATTTCCGAGCTTAATCCAGATCTTGTACAGGGGTTGACCGAGTTGGTCCTGCCCAAAGGCTTGGCCATTGTGGCGCGCGATCCGCGGCGCATTCCGGTTACGGTGGACCCTCAAGAAGGGATTGCCGTCAAAGACGCGGTGCCGCGTCGGGTTGCAGAATTCCATGCAGGGCGCGCGGCGGCCCGCGCTGCAATGGTTGCATTAGGGATGCCGCCACGACCGATCCCGATGGGACCGGACCGTGCACCGATCTGGCCCAACGGGCTGGCGGGTAGTATTTCGCATTCTGCTGATGCTTGTGTTGCTGCGGTAGGTTTACGTGACGATTGGGCGGGTGTGGGTGTTGACCTCGAAGAAGCAACAGCATTGGACCCATTATTGGTTGGCGAAATTTGTACCAAGTCAGAACAGCGATGGTTGGGCAAGCAGCCTCCGTCAGAGCGTGGATTAATGGCAAAGCTGATATTTTCAGCAAAAGAAGCAGCCTATAAGGCTCAATATCCTATTAGCCGCGTAGTCTTTGGATTTGATGTGCTAGAGATCACGATCGATAGGGATACGACCCGTTTTGAAGCGGTCTTTCAGTCCTCTCAGGGGAGTATCCCAGCGGGGGCGGTTCTTGTTGGTTCTTATGCGCATGCGGCGGGCCTTCTTGTCACTGGCGTGGCAATTCGGCAATCTGAAATGGAGCGATTGACCAACACATGAGAGGGCAGGCGTGAATGGTATCACGGCGGGGTATACTTAGGCTTGCATCCGGTGGCGTTGTTGCTGCGGGCGCTGTGTTTGCGGGGCGTGCTGGTTGGCAGATGATGCAAGCTGACGCCGCACATGATCTCTATTTGGGAGGCCTTTCAGCACCTGACGGGTCGCTTGGTGTGTTCCACTTGGGTCATTCGCTTGTTGGGCGGGATATGCCAGCGATGCTGGCGCAACTGGCGCCAAAGGGACATGAATACGCAAGCCAGCTGGGTTGGGGAACACCCCTGCGATCACATTGGTATCCTGATGTGCCCATCAACGGGTTTGAGGCCGAGAACGATCATCCAAAATTTTTACCCGCGCGTGAGACGCTCGCCGAGGGCGGTTTTGATGCGGTTGTCCTGACTGAAATGGTCGAGCTGAAAGATGCACTCAAATACCATGACAGTGCTGAATATTTGGCAAACTGGGCGCTGCTCGCGCGGACGGGGAACCCGAATGCACGCTTGTATCTTTATGAAACATGGCACAACACGGATGATCCCGCAGGCTGGCTTGAAAGGATAGACGCCGATTTTGAAGCGCTTTGGCTTAACCGTCTGGCGCTGATGGCTGCCCAGAAAATTGATGCACCGATCCATGTCATCCCAGGTGGGCAGGTGCTTGCGCGGTTTGTGCGTGCGATTGAGGCTGCGGGTGGTATTGGCAACATTAAGGATAGAGATGCCCTTTTTACCCGTACACCGGATGGTGAAGCGGACACAATTCACCTAAACGATTTGGGAGCGTACCTGATTGCGTTGACCCATTACGCGACGCTGTATCATCGAAGTCCTGTAGGATTGCCGCGCGCGCTCTTGCGCGCCGACGGTGAAGCGGCGCAGGCCCCAGATGCAGAGGCGGCAACACTGATGCAAAATATTGTGTGGCAAGAGGTGCAGCGCACTTCATTGTATAGCGGAGTTCCAACATGAGTGACCTAGCGAGCGCGGTCTTTTCGGTTGTCATGGTGGGTCACAGCCTGTTTGGGACAACAGGACCCGACATGTTGGAGGCTGCGCTGAAAGCAACCAGTGACAAAGTCGAAGTGCAGGCGCAGATCATCAATGGCGCCCCGTTAAAATACAACTGGGATAGATCAGACGAGGCGCAAGGCATTGATGCGCGTATGATTGTCCCTAATGGGAGTACGACAGACCTGATCCTTACTGAGGCGATCCCGCTGGCCAATCATCTCAAGTGGAGTGAGACCGGAGTCTACGCCCAAGCCTTTTCTGGTCTCGCACTTAGCGCAAATTCGGATGCGCGGGTGTTTGTGCAAGAGACATGGCACAGCCTCAAGAGCGGCACAGGTGAAGCGGTTGAGTTTGACGAGGGCGCCGCGACGCCGTGGCGTGTGCGGCTTCAAGATGACTTGGATGATTGGGAAGGCATAGTCACCTTGCTGGGGGCTGATACAAATGATCGGATTGAATTGATCCCGGCAGGGCAAGCACTGGCGCTGTTGGACGATGCAATTGCTGCGGGCAAAGTTCCGGGACTGAGTGCAATCAACCAGGTTTTTGATGATGATATTCACCTCAATGCTTTGGGCCATTACTTTGTTTCTATGGTGCAATATGCGGTCCTGACAGACGCAAGCCCTGAAGGATTGCCACACAGTGTCAAGGACCGCTTTGGTAAGAGTTTTGAGACGCCGGATGCTGGGATGGCTGCAGTGATGCAACGTATCGCGCGGGAAGCAGTTGAGGTCTATCAAGGGGGCGAGGTTGCGGCCGCGCCCGTACGCAAGGCTGTTGTCGCTGAACCTGCTGCACCGGAGGTGTCGACAGTGGTAGACGTGGCACCGACAGCAACAGAACCGCAAGCCGCGACAACAAAGGTGAATACTACAGTACCAGCTGGTGAGATGGCCATAGGACTTGCCCCCGTGACGGACTGGGCTGCACAGCAGCCATTCCTTGATGTGATGAAAACAACGCGGCCTTGGCTGGGGCATTTGCCCGGTCAGTTTGGTGGCATTGAGTTCGCCGAATTGGTTGAAGGTGGACACATCGACAGTGACGGATGGGTGCGCAGCAAACCCCGTGATGCAGGATCAGTCGGGACATTGATCCTGACTGATCTACCAGAAGCCGCCGCACCATCGCTGGAAGGGCGCTATGTGTTGCGCTTTGAAGGGGCGGGCGTTGTAGAACCTAAAGGGCGCGTTAAAAATATTCGCTACGGGCGCGGTGAAGTGCGTTTTGATTACACGCCCGGTCCCGGCAGTGTTGAAATTTTGATCCAACGGACCAATGCCAGCAATCCGGTACGCCGCATTTCGGTGGTGCGTGAAGACAGGCTTGAGCTGTGGGAAAGTGGTGCGATTTTCAATCCTGATTGGACAGCGCGTTTGACGTCATTTGGCACGTTACGTTTTATGGATTGGATGGAGACGAACAATTCGACCCAATCCAGTTGGGAAAACCGTCCGCTCGTATCAGATGCCAGTTGGGCACATAAAGGTGTGCCGTTGGAGGTGATGATCAAACTGGCAAATGAGCTGGGCAAAAACATGTGGATCAATATTCCGCATCTCGCGGATGATCCCTATGTACGCAATTTTGCTCAGACGTTGCGCGAGGGGCTTGATCCGTCGCGACAGGTTTATGTGGAATATTCCAATGAGGTTTGGAATTTCCAGTTTGCCCAGTCCCGTTGGGCAGATGCGCAGGCTCAAACGCGTTGGGACAAGGCGGATGTGGGGACACAGTTTTACGCAATGCGCGCCGCTGAAGTTGCGCGCCTATGGTCCAAAGAATTCGCAAGGCACGAGGAGCAGTTGATTAACGTCATTTCCTCACAGACAGGCTGGTTAGGGTTAGAAGAGAACATCCTTGCCGCGCCACTGGTTGTGGCCGAAGGGGCGTCAAAACCTGCGGACGCCTTTGATGCCTATGCTGTGACGGGCTATTTTGGCGGTGTTCTGGGCCTTGAGGCGCGGCGTGAACAGGTCACAGGCTGGTTAGATGAAAGCCTTGCGCGGGCCAATGGCGCGGTCACTGCGCAAGGCCTGACAGGCGCTGAACGACAGGCAGCGATTGGGGCCACGCAGTATGATTACGCGACTGCGTTGGCTGTGCAAGAACTGACAGATGGGTCGGTCAGTGGGCAGAATGTGGACACGGTAAATGATCTGCGTGACCGGATTTGGCCCTATCATGCTGAAGTTGCGAACAAAGCGGGGCTAGAGCTGATCATGTATGAGGGCGGCACACATATTGTTGGCATCGGGGCGCAGGTTGATGATGCGCGCCTGACCGAATTCTTCCAACATTTCAATTATTCCAGTGAGATGGGTGGGCTTTATCGTTCGTTGATTGATAGCTGGTCCGCTGCGGGTGGACACTTGTTTAACGCCTATGCAGATGTCTATATCCCCACCAAATGGGGCAGTTGGGGTGCGCTGCGCCATCTTGATGATAGTAACCCCCGTTGGGATGCATTGGTGGTCGACAGATGAGTGTAGCTTGTAGTATTTTGATCCCCGCACATAACGAGGTCGGCTATATCGAGCCGTGCCTTGAGGCGCTATTGGCCTCGGATGGAACGGGTGCACAGGTCGAAGTGATTGTCATGGCAAACGGTTGCAGCGATGGAACCGTTGATGCCGCGCGCAGTTATGCCGACGGGTTCGCGGCAAAAGGCTGGCCTTTGACGGTTCTTGATCTGGCGCAGGGCGGCAAAATGGGCGCTCTGAATGCGGGGGATGCCGCCGCACAACACGGTGCGCGCATTTATGTGGACGCAGATGTTGTTGTCTCAACCCCTCTGATGGCACAGCTTGCGGATGTTCTGAAAGCGCCAGAACCGCGCTATGCCAGCGGTGGCCCTGTTGTCGCCGCATCGGGCAGTATGTTTACCCGCGTCTATGCGCGCTTTTGGGCTGATCTGCCGTTTTGTACACATGGTGTTCCCGGTTTTGGTGTCTTTGCCGTGAACGCAGGGGGGCGCAAACGATGGGCTGATTTCCCTGATATCATCTCGGATGACACATTTGTGCGCCTTAGCTTTTTACCCAGCGAACGTCACCGGGTACCCGCCCTTTATCATTGGCCGATGATAGAAGGTGCTGCGCCATTGGTGCGCGTGCGTCGTCGGCAGGACATTGGCGTAGCTGAAGTGAAGGCACTATTTCCAGCGCTTTGGGCCAATCACGATGAACCGCCAGCAGATGCGCCTCCAATCTGGCGACGGGCGTTGCGTGATCCCGTCGGGTTTGCAGCCTATGCTAGTGTGGCATTAGCTGTTCGTCTGCCGCACCGGACCCAAGAACGTTGGGTACGCGGGCGCTAACCCTCGATGTGTGATGCCAGTTTGGCGGCCTCAATGGCAACGTCATGACGCTGCAAAACACGTTCGCGGCTGGCCTGTGCCATTTGATCTAGTATTTCAGGTTTGGTTTCGGCCATGTCGGCCATTGCATTCGCCAGCGCGTCTGCATCCCCAGCGGGGACCAACCAACCTGTTTTACCTTGCTGCACCAGTTCGGGAATGCCTGCAATATAGGTTGCGATCACCAAACGACCTGCAGCCATCGCCTCCATAATGACCATAGGCAGCCCTTCGGCAAAGCTGGGCATGAGCAGGGCATGGGCGTTTTGCAACTCGCTTAATATCTGCGCTTCATCCAGCCATCCGGTGAGCGTGATGTGATTTTCTAGCCCAAGGGTTGCGATGCGCGCCTCAATCTGGGGGCGCATTTCGCCATCTCCGATCAGTGTCAGATGTGCGTCATCGTGCGTTTTGATTAAGGTCGCAAGCGCATCAAGCGCCAGCAGTTGGCCTTTTTGTTCTACGAAACGCCCAATCGAGACAAACCGCGCGCCGTCTTTTGGCAGCGGCAGGGGCGTTGGGAAATGCGCAGGTTCTATCCCGCAATGCACCACTTTGATATTGTCCCAATGAGCTGGCTCTGCCCAGCGGCTAAGTTGACTGCGGCCATAGCTGGTGATCGCCACGGTGAATTTTGAGCGCGCAATTTTTTCGCCCAAAGACAGTGCGCGCGGCGCGTCATATTCCTCGGGGCCGTGCACGGTAAAGCTATACTCTGGACCGCCAAGCGCATGGGACAGCATCGCAACGGTGGTGGCATTGGTACCGAAATGCGCATGGGCATGGGTGACCTCAGCTGCGGCGCACACTTGCAGTGTGTGGGCGGCTTCAACCAGATAGATCAGGTGTTTGATCACCCCAGCCTCTGATCGACGCCCGCATGAAATAGCCAGACGCAGGGCAGAGAAAAAACGCATTGGATCATGCAAAACAGAGGCAAACAATGCATGCAGCAATGTCATCGCGCCAGCCTGCAGTACATATTGCGTTGTTGCCGCTTCCTCCAGATCCTGCATGTCGACAAGCGGCGCATCGCCAGCACGCATGGCTAGGCGCGTGACAGTGTGACCTTGCGCCTCCAGCGCGCGGATTTCGCGGCGAATGAAGCTGTGGGAGGGCTGGGGGTAGCTGTTGAGGATATAGGCGATGTTCAACGGTTGCGTCCTTCGTGTCTCACTTAATCCTACAGGGCTGCTTGGCTCTGGCACAAGAGGCTGCAGGACGTTACCAAGGTGGATAACAGCCAATGCGGAGATGATTGAGGCAAATGAATGGTCTTTTGCAGCAGCTGCGCGGCGGGCGCCTTATGGCGCGTGTTTTTCGCAGCACCTCGTGGATTTTGTTGGGATATGGGGGCAGTCAGGGGCTGCGCCTAGCTTCAAACCTGATCCTGACACGGATATTGTTTCCTGAGGCGTTTGGCCTGATGGCGCTGATCAGTTTGGTCACGGTTGGCCTGATGTTGTTTTCGGATGTCGGCATTGCGCCCTCGATTGCGCAAAGCAAACGGGGCGATGATCCTGATTTTCTAAATACCGCGTGGAGCATTCAGGTGATCCGCGGCATTGGTTTGTGGATTGTCGCGACTGGACTGGCGCTGCCGCTCGCTGGTTTTTATGACGCGCCAGAGCTGGCGACCTATCTGCCGATTGCTGCGCTGTCGTTGCTGGTGACAGGATTTAACCCCACACGCATTGAAACCGCGCATCGCCATTTACTGATGGGGCGGCTTACGGTGCTTGATCTGACGTCGCAATTGATCGGGTTGGTTGTGATGGTGGCACTGGCGTGGTGGCTGCAATCCGTGGTGGCGTTGGTCATCGGCGGTGTGGTTGCGCCACTGGCAAAGCTGGCACTGACCTGGGCGCTCCTACCCGGGGAGGCCAACCGCTTCCGCTGGGAACCCTTGGCCGTGCGCGAGCTTGTCACATTTGGCAAATGGATATTCCTAAGCACGGCATTCTGGTTCTTTGCATCGCAAGGGGACCGCGCAGTGCTGGGTAAGTTCTTGAGTCTCGAGAACCTCGGTATTTATAATATCGCATTCTTTCTGGCCAGTTTTGCGATGCAGTTGGGAACGGCAGTGACGGGGCGGGTGATGATCCCTGTGTACCGCGATGCCAAACATGAAGCGGCCAAAATTGCCAAGCTACGGTTTGCGATTAGCGGCGTAACCTTGACCTTGCTTTTGATCATGGCCTTGATCGGGCCTTGGCTGGTTGGGGTTTTATATGATCCGCGTTATGCGATGGGTGGGGCCATTGTGACGCTACTGGCGGTGGCACAGATCCCGCAGGTTATCGGCATGAGCTATGATCAGGCGGCATTGGCCGCAGGGGATTCACGGCGCTTTTTTGTGGTGTCAGCCAGCCGTGCGGTGTTTCAGATCATGTTTTTGATTATCGGCGTCAGCCTGTTTGGGCTGATCGGCTCTATTGTCGGTATGGGGATTGCCCATCTGCTGACCCATCCCGTTATAATCTGGCTGGCGCGCAAGCATGATGCGTGGGATGCGCGCCATGATGTTATCTGTGCGGCTGTTGCGGGGGCCATCGGGATGGTAGCGCTTTGGCTGCACTGGGACGCAATTGCGGCCCTTACCTCCCTGAACTGATCAAGTTTGACGGGCCAACCGTGCGGCGCGTCCAGCTTTGCCGGCTGCACGACGTTTCTCGCGGGCCTTGCGCCATTTTGAGCTTTGATATTTTGGCGCTAGTTCTGGAATAGAGACAACAGGCATCACACCAGTCTCACGCTTCATCTGGCGCGCAGAACGGATCACAGGGCGACGTAATTCAAGCAACCATGCAATCACAAAGGCAAGGCCAGTCGCAGCCACTGCGCCCATGATTGCACGTTTTTTCTTGCTCATGGTGATTGGATAATCGGGTACTTGTGCTTCCTCGATTGTAGTCAGGCGTTCTCCCTGCAATCCCACTTCAAGATTGAAGCCAACCTGTGCTTGGTTGCGGCGCCCGGCGATGGCTTCTAGTTGGTTGCGCAATTGCTCCATGCGGCGGTCAAAATCAGCAAGGGCACGTTGGGTTTCCGGCGAACCTTGAATGGTTTCACGCAATGCTGCGCGGCGTTGATCCAAAAGGGAGCGTTGCTCGGTTAGGGTTTCAAGCTGTCCGTCCAAGGTGCGTTCTTCGCGTGCAACGGTAGATGCACGTGCCGTGCGATCAATTTGGGTGCGGGCAAGTTCTGAGGAGATGATTTCACGATCCAATTCAAGGATTGCTTCGTTCAGCTGGGCAACTTCGGATAGACGGAACTCAACACCGCCTTCGACCGACAGGTCGTTTTCACGGCGGTAGGTTTCTAGCTCGGCTTCAAGGGCGGCCATGTTGTCGATCACAACCTGTTCTTGTTGTTGGAAAAACGCCAAGGTTTGTTCAGTTTGATCACGCCGCTGCGCCGTCATTAGGGCACGTGTTTGTTCTGCGAATTCATGCGCGACATCGCGTGCAAGCTGTGCTTGTTCCATCTGCGCGGTAATTGTCAGAACCGAAATCGTGCCATCATCGGCAAAGCCTTCGCGTGCAGCCGCAACACCGTTGATGCTGACGGATTGACGTAAAAGTGTAATCTTTTCACTGGCCTTCAGGGCATCCAGATTTGCATAGATGTCATATTTCTCGATGATGTTTTGCAAGCTTGTGCGTGCCATCAACTGTTGCTGGATAAGCTGTAGGCGGCGCGCTGACGACCCTTCAACGGTGGAGCGGGCAAGCTCGTCGTTGATCTTGGGTTGTTCTACCTGAATAACCTCGGATGACATGTACAAATGCACATGGCTCATCGCCCAATATAGCGAAGCAATGCAGCCTAATATGATCACAAATAAGATCACTCCCAGCCGTCGCCGGGTCATGTCCAGGAAATCCTGCCATGTATAGATCGGACCCATATGTGCCTCACTCAAACCTGATTATGCCAGCTTAAACTGGACGTGCCGCCCCATTAGGGACGGCGTTTCAATGTCATTAGATGTAAATTCTGGCTATTATATGACCTCTTTGCTGCAAGCGCAAAGCGGTAAGGCAATCCGCGCTTAGAAGCGCTCAATGCTTGAGGCACGTGCGCGATTTAGGATGACGCCAAGGAGAGGCACCTGACCATCTAGAATACGCTCACATTCAGCAATGTGTTTGGCCATCGTTTGTGTGCCATCCGAAACAAGGAGAACACCGTCAAGTTGGGGTAAAAATGCAGATGTGTCGTCATGCGACAGCAACGGGGGCATGTCAAAAAGCACAATATCGGGGCGCAGGGCCGCACGCATTTCAGCAAGGCTGGCAGCGGTTGCCGGGTCTTGCATGATTTCTGCAGCATCCGCATGTGTGGCAGAGTTTAGGCCGACCGCAAGCGTATCGCTTGCGCGTAGAATGAAATCACTGATCGCAACATCGCCACCTAGGAAATCGTTCAAATTTCCTGTCTGGCTTGCGTCCATATCCAGTGCCTTTGCCACGCCCGGCGTGCGCATGTTGAAATCCATCAATACAGTGCGCGAGGAGGGCACACGTGAAAGGCTTGCGGCGAGGTTGGCAGCCGTAAAGGTGTTGCCACAGCCCGCGGTTGGGGAGGCAACAGCGATGTTCACCCAATTATTTTGTTTTACGGTTTGGCGCAGACGGGTGCGCAGCAGATCAAAAGCACGGGATACATCCGTCGCACGGAAATCTTCGGCGGCTTGGCTGCCTTCCATGATATGCTGATCTTTGCCAGGATGTTGTTCGTGCAGCAAATTCCATAGATCACTGGGCGTGGCTTGTAGGCTTGTATCCTCAGTAAAAACTGCTGGGGTGCTGGTTTCGGGTTGATTTACGATCAGCTCTGCCTCGCCAATAAGTTCCTGCTGCGCGGTGTTAAAACGGCGCGGCCGAGTAAAGCTGCCTTGCGCGGGAACCATAAGGTCGCCTTGACGCCGTGAAGGTCCGTCGGCGGAGGATGTATAAGTATCCTTCATGAGGTCAGGCTTTCGGGGTTTGGACATCCTCTGAACATAGAGCATGTAATGTTGGAATCAAAGACGGATGTGGCAGGATCAGCAACCAGTCCGGCGTAGCATTACGCCAATTGTTTTAAAGATGATTGAAACATCTCCAAACAAGGACATTTTTTTGTTGTAGGTTGCATCAACTTCGTTGCGAAACGAAAAGCGGTTTTCGTTGCGGGCTGAAATCTGCCACAGGCCGGTAATGCCAGGGCGCAGCGCAAAGTAGTGCGAAGGATTCCCATACATACAAAGCTGTTCTGGCATCATAGGGCGTGGGCCAATCAGGCTCATGTCGCCAGTCAAAACGTTCCAAAGCTGTGGTAATTCATCCACTGAAGAAGACCGCAGCAGGGCGCCAATACGTGTCACGCGGGGGTCGTTGATCAGTTTTTGCTTTTCATCCCATTCTCGGCGCATCTCAGGGTCACGTGAAAGATATTCTTCAAGGACGGCATCTGCATCCCGTACCATTGTGCGCATCTTCAAAATTGAGAACCGCTTACCATCCTGACCCAAACGGATCTGACGATAGAAGGGGTTTCCACCTTCAATCCAAAGGGCAACAACACAGAGCGCCATTATGGGAACAAAGAAGGGAAGGCTGAGAACGATAAGCAATGTTTCCAAAACCCGCTTACCACCATTGCGGTAGGTCGAGCGGGGTTGGGTTGATCGTTCCGGCGTAAACATCAGCGCCGACTGCAGCAGTGAATGAACTTCACCGCCTACCGAAACAAGCTGTGCCAGGCCGAAACCAGACTGATCAGCGTTAAATTTTTTCATAGTCCAAACCCCCCAGGGTCATTTGGTCGTCTGTTTACATACAAAGGTTGCTTTCACTTACTTCCCGCAATGGCAGTAGCCGTCAGGTTTGTGTTAGCATCTTAACTGTTTTGAGCCGTTTGGCCCGATTGTCTTGTCTCAGAGAGGCAGTGTGCCGCTCGTTGAATTTCTGGCTCGCGTCGCTTTGCTTGCCCGTTGTCGTTTAGATAACAGATTTTAGACACAATTGAGGGGGAATTTTCGAAACAAACTGTTTCATCTAAAATTGGCGGTAAACTGGAACTAATTTGGGTTTTGCCAAAAAAATGCGACTAACTCGATAGGGCGAGCGGCAGCTCGTAGGCAAATTTTCTGAGCTGACCTATCGGGATAATTAAATTCAATTCGTAACGGTGTCAACATTATGGCATGCGCTTTGTCTGCGATCTTTCGAATGTATTTTGTAATCCTCTGTTTGGGCGAGATGAAATTTTGAATGATAGGGGGTACCTGAGATCATGCATCTGTCAGATACGGTACTGATTGGTCGAAATGGCCCTAGGGTGCTCTCAAGTATGAGAGTATTTGAGTAAGTCCGGCGAATACACGGTAAGCCTGTCGAATTCTTAATTGTGCGGAACTTGTGTGTGTCACATTGACGTTGCTATTGGTCTGTGGTTTTTGCATATGTGAGAAAAGGGCGGTTGGATAGATGGTTGAAGGCGTTGCGAAGTCCACACTGAAGTCGCTTATGCGGGATCGTGACATCGGCTCAAGTGATTTGGCGGTCCTTGTGTCTGACGACCGCTTTGTTGAAACTAAATCATCGATCGATAGCAAGATAAGCAGGGGGAGTTTCTCGGCTGATTTTTTCCTTCGTTGTTTGAAGGCCATGAACGTGACGGAGATAGCTTTGGAAACCATAGTAGATACTGAACAATTGGTGAACGATGCTGGTTATCCAGTAGAATCCCAGCCCAAGCGATTTCGTGACAGTAGAACGGGCAATCATTATCTGAGATGTGATGACGTTGAGCTAAATTCCAAACCAACCGTGGTCAGCCTTTTTTCTGGCGCGGGCGGTTTTGATATAGGTTTGGAGCAAGCAGGCTTTCAAACTCTTGCTTGTATCGACTTTGACAAAGACTGCCGTAAAACGCTTGAGTTCAATCGCCCAGATTGGATGGTCGTCGACGGTGAGAAATATCAGAAGCAATTTGGAACAGCAGACCGCGTTGGGGGTGATATTCGTTCGATCTCCCCGCAAGAGGTTCTAGATGCGCTAGACCTATCAGTGGGTGATGTTGATTTAGTTGTTGGTGGGGCGCCGTGCCAACCATTTTCGAATATGGGGAAAAAGGCTGGCAAAAGTGATGAAACGAATGGGGACCTCTTTTTACATTTTGTTCGCTATGTCCGAGACCTAAAGCCCAAAGCATTCATCTTTGAAAATGTTGTTGGCATAACCCAGTCTCGCCACCGAGAAGTCATCTCGTATATGGAGGACCAGTTTGCAGGTATGCAGTTTGGTATCTCCCACGCGGTTTTGAATGCTGCGAACTACGGGGTGCCACAACGCCGCGAGCGGTTTTTCCTAATTGGTATTCGGGGTACTGATCGTCCAGCATTTCCGTTGCCGACTCACTTTAAGAGCGAAGAAAGTTGGAGCACTTTCACAGGTAGTTTTGACATCCAACCGCAGACCACTCCACTACCTTGGAAAACTGTTGGGCAGGCGCTCAAGAAAATCCCTAAAACAAGACGCTCAAAGAGCGACTATGTATCGATGGGCGTCTCTGATGTTGTCGCCAACAGAATGACATACGTGAAAGCAGGGCAAAACTTCAAAGTTGTGCCACCCGAGTTCCTTCCAAATTGTTGGAAGTCCGGAAAGCATATGGGGTCTGACACGTTTGGGCGTCTAGACCCAAACCAACCCTCGGTTACCATTCGCACGGCTGCGTATAACCCCTCAAAGGGCCGCTACATACACCCCTATGAGGATCGGGGGCTAGACACCGTCGAGATGGCCGCATTGCAGGATTTCCCGCCTTCTTGGCAGTTCCGCTGCACCGCCAGAGAACGGGTCACATTGGTGAGCGCAGGTAAGCAAATTGGGAATGCAGTGCCGCCTGGATTGGCTAAGGCAATCGGCTTAGCGATCAAGGAACAGATGCTTGCTGGTTCTAACCCAGAATAGTTGTAAATGCGGCTGTTGCTGATGCTCGGTCGTCGACTTGAAAAACATCGTCTACCGCTGGTTCGGGTGTGGATGAAACTGTGGTTATTGAATGTGTGGCCACTGTCCTAAGGGAAGCCCTATCGGGATTGCCAACAACTGTCGCCATTGCGTAATACCGCAGGCCAGGTGGATTAAGTATCCATTCTCTTGTTTGAAGGTGCACATAGATTGCCTTCATGAGGGACCCTTCATGTGAGATTTGTAACCTTCTGTCTGGGCGGAACGACGTTTTGACAGATAAGTATCCGACAATGTCCTCAAATCCGCAAAGACCAGAGAAATTGGCGTACAGCTGACTTAGCTTATCAGTCTCGACTTCTGACACATTACCGATTGGCACCAATGGTCCAATTGTGCGCTCCACAAGGTCCCTTTTCAGAATGACAAAGTCTGGGTTGGAGCTGATGAGTTGAACTGTTGAGCTGTCTTCAACTTTCTTTCTGAGGTCATAAATTTTATCGCTGAGGTTCGGCACGTACAGGCTGGCTAGGTCCAAGCTCATTTTATTGGGCAAAAGTATGGGAACATTCAGCGCTGTGTTTGCGGCGGCCAAATTCCAAGCTTCTATCGCGAGGAGCCATTCGTACCAATCTCCATGGGCGTTGGATCTGGCCTCTCTGGATATCGTAGGCTCAATCGCGAGGATCGCTTGATCAAGTTCCTCAAAAATAGACTTAAAGCTCTCTGTTGGTCCGGGCAGGGCGCCGTTCCGGATTTGCGAAAGCGCTTCTCGTTTCATGATTTGAGGCTTGTTCGCGATGGTTCGGATGAATGCCACTGATAAGAGACCTTTTGATAAGCTGAAGCGCCGAGTGTTCGTTGACGGATACAGAGTTGAATCGTTTTGAAAAGGTTACAACCCGAAATGGAGAGGGGGATTCAAGATGACCACGCCTGAAACCGTAGGTGTGGATGTGGTGCAGGGGTAAAGCGATGAACGAATAAAATCAGCAACATCATCACGATGGTGGAAGAGACGATATCAGTTTTTGGTGGGGATAAAGTGATTTTCTTACATTCAGGTGTAAGCAGAAGGTGGCAGCCCGTAGGGGAGTTGAACCCCTCTTTCCTGGTTGAAAACCAGATGTCCTAACCGATAGACGAACGGGCCACACTTTCTGTGCCGTTCATTAGGCAATAGCCGTGATTGGCGCAAGTAGAAATGTTCTTTCTAGGGTCATTTTTTTCAAATTAAACGCGGGCGGCGTCTTCTAGGCGCAACTGTACGCTTTGACGGCCTTGCCAAGTGTTTATGTCCAGCCGTCCGGCAAGGTGAAAATGCGCGCCGCCATGTGCTTCTAGGGCGGGCCCAAGCGCGGAATCGTAGGCACCAAAGCAGATTGCATCCATTCGGGTGCTCAAACCGTCGCCAAAACTAACTTTCAGGTGCGTCTCGCCGACTCGGCGGGCAGAAAAGATGCGCATGTCGGCAAAAACGTATCGTGGGGCAGGGGCGCCGGCACCAAAAGGGCCCGCTGATTCGACTGCTTCGGTCAATTCAACGCTGGCCGCTCCGGGCATCAGCATACCATCGAGCCGCAGATCGGAGGGACCAAGCAGATGTGCGCCCTGTTTTTCCAGCAATGCGCTGAGTTGGGCCATCGATTCTTCCAACTTGTCTTCTTCTACAGTGAGGCCCGCCGCCATTTTGTGACCGCCGCCTTTGAGCAGGACACCCTGCATCGCCAGCTTTTGAATACAGGCCCCCAGATCGATCCCCGTCACTGACCGCCCAGAACCTTTACCGATCCCGTCGTCCAGCCCAATCACCACTGCGGGACGACCGGTTGCCTCTTTGAGGCGTGCGGCGACGATGCCAACAACACCGGGATGCCAGCCAGCACCAGCCGCCCAGACCAGTGCGCCGTCGGTACCGCGCTCTTCTGCTTGGGCAAGGGCGGCGGCGCGCACGGCGTTTTCCACATCTCGGCGCTCGGTATTGAGCGCATCAAGGCGTTCGGAAAATGCTGCCGCCTCATGCGGGTCATCTGTGGCCAACAGGCGGGCACCAAGGTCGGCCTTGCCGACACGTCCACCCGCATTGATGCGTGGACCCAGCATAAAGCCAAGGTGATAGGCCGCGGGGGCTGTGTCCATGCGGGCGACATCGGACAGGGCGGCAATGCCAACCCGTTCACGTCTGCCCATGACTTTGAGGCCTTGGCGGACAAACGCACGGTTCACCCCGATCAGCGGCGCAACATCAGCCACAGTGGCCAGTGCGACAAGATCAAGCAGCGCCATTAGATCAGGGCCTTTGACCTCGGCTTCGCGCAATTGACGCCCCGCCTCAACCAGCATCAGGAATACAACCGCGGCGGCACAAAGGTGGGCCAATTCGCCGTCTTCATCCTGTCTGTTGGGGTTCACCACCGCCAGACAATCGGGCAGGGTTTCGCCGCCCAGGTGGTGATCAAGTACAATCACATCTGCACCAACGGCGGCCGCAATTGGGCCGTGTGATAACGTGCCGCAATCCACACAAATGATGAGATCATGTTTGGCGGCCAAATCGGCCATTGCTTCATCGTTGGGGCCATAGCCTTCGTCAATGCGGTCGGGCACATACAGCGTGGCATCGCGCCCCATTTGGCGCAGCCAGACCAGCAGCAACGCAGCAGAGCTGCCACCATCCACATCATAATCGGCAAAAACGGCAATGCGCTGGCGGGCCTTAACCGCAGCAAGGAAACGTGCTGCGGCAGTTTCCATGTCACGCAAGCTGCGCGGATCAGGCAGTAAATCACGCAGGGCAGGCGCAAGGAACGCCTCGGCCTCTTGGGCATCAACACCGCGCCGCGCAAGCACCTGACAAACCGCCATAGGCAGCTCGGTTTGTTGTTGCAAAGCCTCGGATGCGCGAACTGCGTCCATGCCAGGACCAACCCAGCGCCGCTGCGTTAAAGAAGCCTCGACCCCCAGAAATGCTGCTGCTTGGTCCATGGCTTATTCCTTTTAGTTAAGTCCTGCGATCAAACTTCCTCGATGCGCAGGGCCACGGGATCACCCGCGACAACAGATGTTGTGGTAAAGGCTTCGAGCGCGTGATCGATGTCAGCGCGGGTGGTTTTATGCGTGACGATCAGCACTGGGGCGCAATCATCCTTATGGCCGTATTGGCGCATGCGGTCGATGGAAACGCCCGCTTCGCCCAGAACAGCAGCAACTTTTGCCAATGCACCCGGTTTGTCCTTGAGGGACAAGCGCAGGTAATATGCCGCTGGTCGCTGGCTGAGCGCTGGTGTCGCTGCCTTGAGTGATGTTGCGGGTTGGCCGAATACTGGCCCGCGATAGCCGCGTGCAATATCGCAGATGTCTGACATGACGGCACTTGCTGTTGGGCCTGCACCCGCACCTGCGCCGCGCAAAACGATCTGGCCAACAGCGTCACCCTCAAGAACGATCATGTTGGTGCCGCCCTCAAGTTGCCCCAAAGGAGAGGTCGCCGGAACAAGACACGGCTGCATGCGCTGTTCCAGCCCACGACCCGTCATCTGGGCAACACCCAGCAGTTTGATCTTATAGCCCATGTCGGCAGCTGCGGTGATGTCATCAAGGGTGACGCGCTGGATGCCTTCCAGCTCGATGCCCGCAAAATTGACCTGCGTGCCAAAGGAGAGGGAAGACAGGATCGCCAGCTTGTGACCCGCATCAATGCCACCCACGTCTAGGTTTGGATCTGCTTCGAGATAGCCAAGCTTGTCCGCTTCATCAAACAGGGCGTTATAGCCTTGGCCAGTTGCCTCCATCTGGGTGAGGATATAGTTGCAGGTGCCGTTCATAACGCCCATCACGCGGGTGATTTCGTTACCAGCTAGACCTTCGCCCAGTGCTTTGACCACAGGGATGCCGCCAGCAACGGCAGCTTCATATTTGATCACACAACCTTTTGCTTCGGCGGCTTCGGCAAGGGGCTGGCCGTACATGGCAAGCATTGCCTTGTTGGCCGTGACCACATCTTTGCCAAGGGCAAGGGCTGCCTCGGTTGCATCTTTGGCTGGGCCGTCTTCACCGCCCATCAACTCAACAAACACATCCACATCGTCGCGTTTCGCCAATGCGATAGGATCATCTTCCCACGCATAAGACGACAGGTTCACACCGCGGTCTTTGTCGCGGCTGCGTGCGGAAACGGCAGTGATTACCAGTGGGCGGCCTGTGCGCGCCTCTAGCAATGCGGCCTGTTTGCGCAAGATTTGCACAACGCCAGCACCGACCGTGCCCAATCCTGCAATCCCAAGACGAAGAGGCTGTGACATGTCGGTTGTTCCTTTAAATGAATGCTGTTTGCGCCGATGTAGCCCGAACACTGCCTTCGTGCAACGCAGCAGCGCGGCTTATTGCAGACCGTTTGCCAATCGCTGCCGTTCAGCGCCGCTTAGGACTGATCCACGTAGCCGCGCGGCGCGGGCTTTTAGGGCGCTTACACGTGCGTCGATTCCGGCGGTGGCTTGAATGGGCTCAATACCAGATGTTTGCGAAGAGGCCAAAACAGGGCCAAGCGGCACAAGCATTGGATAATTTGAATTTTCCAAATCGGGTGTTGTAGTGTGATCTAGCTGAGGAAATTGCGTGCAGGCACCTATCAGGGTCAGGCTGGCCAAAAGGGCTGCAGGAAAAAGCATAGTTTTCATAGCCTACGGTTTGCACCAGCATGTGGGCGTGATGCAAGTGGCTTGGTATAATTGGACCGCAAAGGGTTTACTTTTTGAACGTGCATTCAGATAGTCGGGCCATGGCACGTACAGCAGGATCACATTCAGACATCACAGGCCCGCGGGTGCGCGAAGCCGCGCTTAGGCTGTTTGCGCAAGGGGGCTATGCGGCTGTCTCCATGCGCGCGATTGCGGCTGAGGTTGGTGTGCAGGCAGGGGCGCTTTATAACTATACGCCTGACAAGCAGTCGCTGTTATTTGACCTTATGGAAGGGCACATGACTGAGCTGCTAGCCGCTGCACAAGACGATGCGAAGTTGCCCGCAGATGAACGGCTCAGGAAATTTGTCGCTTTCCACATCCAGTTTCACCATGCACGGGCTGATGCGGTTTTCATTGCCTATATGGAGTTACGTAACCTTACGGACGATAATTTTGCCCGTATCGAAGCGCAGCGTAGCGCGTATGAAAGCGGGCTAGAGCAAATCCTGCGCGATGGCGTTGCCTCTGGCGCGTTTCAGGTAAGCGATACCAAGATCGCGACGCTGGCGATTATCGCGATGCTTACGGGAGTGAATACATGGTTTCGTGCTGGTGGCAGGTTGTCGTTGGAGGAAGTCACCGCGCAGTATTGGGAAATGGTACGCCGCGCGGTAATGTAATTCGTTAGTGGACGGGTTTGATGAACGTACCGTTTTTTAGGTCCTGTACTGCTTGAACCAATTCTTCGCGTGTGTTCATCACAATGGGGCCATGCCATGCGACGGGTTCATCAATCGGCGCGCCTGAGATTAGCAAAAACCGCAGACCCTCTGGCCCAGCCTGCACAGTCACTTCATCCCCCGTGCCAAAACGAACCAATGTCCTGTCACCAGACATGTCACGGATATTGAGTTCTTCCCCAGCAACTTCCTTTTCCAACAGCACGCCAGAGGGGCGGCTGGCATCCACAAAGGCGCCTGCACCTTGGAAAATATAGGCAAATGCGCGGCGGTAGGTGTCAATCTTGAATGTTTTGCGTACGCCAGCAGGGACGCTGACATCCAGATACTGTGGATCCGCTGCAATGCCATCAACAGGACCGCGTTTGCCCCAGAATTCGCCCGTGATCACACGAACCATTGTGCCGTCATCATCAAAGACTTCGGGTATCGCATCGCTGGTCACGTCCTGATAGCGCGGGGTGGTCATCTTTTGCGCTGCGGGCAGGTTGCCCCACAGCTGAAACCCGTGCATCTGGCCGCGCGTATTCCCATGCGGCATTTCCTGATGCAAAATCCCGCTGCCCGCTGTCATCCATTGCACATCACCCGCGCCCAATGTGCCGTTGTTGCCTAGGCTATCTGAGTGCTCAACTGTGCCCTCAAGAACATATGTGATTGTCTCGATCCCGCGGTGAGGGTGCCACGGAAACCCCTTTTCGAAATCGGCGGGGCGATCGTTGCGAAAATCATCGAATAGCAAAAACGGGTCTAGTTCACTGGGGTCCTGAAAACCGAATGCGCGGTGCAGTTTTACGCCTGCACCTTCCATGGTTGGCTGGGCGGCGCGGGTTTCTAGCGTTGGACGTAGGGACATTTCGCGGCTCCTGATGTGTTTCGCCCTATTAAATTAGGCGGTGTGAGGGGGCTGGGCAAGGTAGCCTCGCGCATAGGGACTGTGCGCAGATGCTCAGACGGACGTTTCCTAGAAATTGTGGGCGGCAAAAGCCGTAAGCGTCGGTTTTAGGCGGGCCATGTCGCAAAACCAAAGCGAGGCTGGTTAGAACTTTAAGGAGGTTTGTTATGAAAATCGGGTTTATCGGTTTGGGCAATGTTGGCGGTAAGCTATCGGGAAGCTTGTTGCGCAATGGCGTTGAGTTGTACGTGCATGATTTGGACGCGGAGCTGGTTGCGGAAAAGGTTGCTGGTGGCGCGGTAGCGGGGGGGAGCCCTGCGGAAATGATGCGCACTTGTGATGCGGTGATCACCTGTCTGCCCAGCCCCGCGGCCAGCGCCGCAGTAGTCGAGCAGATGCTGCCAGAGGTGACTGATGGGAAAATCTGGATCGAAATGTCCACCACAGATGCAAATGAAATCAAACGGTTGGCTGCGTTGGTACAGGCGCAAGGGGGAGCGGCCGTCGATTGCCCCGTGTCTGGAGGATGTCACCGTGCGGATACGGGCAACATCAGTATTTATGCGGGCTGTGATCGCGAAACATTTGACCGCGTGCTGCCGATCTTAACGCATATGGGACGACGGATTTTGCATGTCGGCGAATTGGGAAACGCAAGCGTTCTCAAGGTGATGACGAACTACCTTGCTACGGCAAATTTGCTCACCCTTTGTGAGGCGCTGACGGTTATGAATGCACAAGGCATGGACCTAGGCATGACCTATGAAGCGATCGCAATGTCGTCTGGCACTAGTTTTGTGCATGAAACCGAAAGTCAGTTGATCCTATCGGGATCGCGGGATGTGAACTTTACGATGGACCTGATTCAAAAGGACATTGGCCTGTTCCAAAAACTTGCTGATGATGCAGGTGTTCCGCTGGAAATTTCACCCCTGATGATCGAGATGATGGGCGACGGCCAAAAGCGGTACGGAGATCGCGCGCAGTCGGACAGAATGATTGAACGACTGGAAGAAGCGACAGGTTTGGAAGTGCTCGCGGAGGGGTTCCCGATGGATTTGGTCGATGATGAACCAGAAGAGCGCGGATATGAGGTACGCCCAAAACGACTCATGTAGGGCGGCAGTTCTTGCACTAGGTATCTGTAGTTGCATAGAAAAAGTCACTTTTTCAAATTTGGTGCGTCACTGGACGCGTGATGCGTTACGGGCAGGCATATGGGGATATGCTTGCCCGTTGGTGCATCTGCGGCTAGGGGTCAGAAAAAGGAGTGCAGCCATGACCCCATCCGATGAAATGCCAAAGACGGATCCACACGAGATTATCGCCACAGCAAAAGCCGGACTAGGGCGGCGTTTTTTGGGCATGGGATCCTTGGGGCTGTTGGGCCTTTTGTTAATCTACATCGCGTTTGTTCAATCGCCCGGACTTGAATGGCGGGTGTTTCTGCTGGTGCTTGGAGTTGGTTCGCTATGGATAGTAGACAAAATGCGGCGGGCGACAGCCACACGCATTGAGCTGACCGAAACGGAACTGCGCGACAGTGACGGCACAGTGATAGCATTGATTGCCGATATCGACGGGATGGATCGCGGGTTTTTCGCGTTCAAACCTTCAAATGGATTTTTGCTACGCACAACGACCAAGGGACCAAATGTATGGCGGCCTGGTTTGTGGTGGCGGATGGGGCGTCGCATCGGCGTCGGTGGTATGACGCCCGCGAGCCAGACAAAATTCATGTCCGAGATCATTGCTGCAATCATGGCGCAACGTGATCTGAAGCTTTAGAATTTGCAAAAGAAAACCCCCGGGCGGCATGACCGTCCGGGGGGATTTTTTAAGCGGATCAGGATCCCGCGAAATCAGGTTCGATATCGTCCCACAAGACTTGTGGTGCGTAACGTGGCCGCGTGAAGATGAAGTGATCGATCTGTTGGTTTCCCAGTCCAATTTCGAACGGCGGTTGATAGATTGCAGATGTTTCAACAACAATTATACGTTCGTTGTGGATCATCACTGGCAGTCTATCGGTCCAGTTGCGCACATCTTGGTTGCTCACCGGGGTTGCGAAACCGCTTGTTTTTGACCAATCAAGCTTGAAGATTTCGTTGGTCGCATCATAGCGTACAACGCTTAGGCGGATTGTGCTTTCCTGTGGGTCCCGTGTGAGGGTGTTCATCAAGGCATGCGTACCCTCAAGGTATTCTGTATCGATCGCTAGGGTCTCACGTGAGACCATGTCGCTGATCGTATAAGCTGCCTTTTGATGCATCCCGTGCTGCCGGGTGAAATCGATCAATGTAATGAAGCAGATCATGCAAAAGAACATTAGCGGGATCATGATGACAGCTTCGATCGAAGCCGATCCTTTTTCGCTACGAACAAAGTCGCCGCGCAGAGGGGATTTTAGTTTTTCATACCACATTATCTTGGCTCCTGTACGAAGGCGCTGATTGCGACCATTTCGCCTTTTCCGTTTTCACCAGACCCGAGCAGTTTACCTAGGCCAATGGAGGCCAGGAAGGGGGTGTATTCATAGCAGGCACGCATGAGCATCAGCTCGTGTTGTTCTCCGAGTGACCACCCACGTACTGGCGTTACAGTCACAGGTGAGTTGGTGCAATCTGCTCTGGCTGGTAGGCCTGTGTAGTTGCGCAGGTCTTCTGTGAGCAACTCGAGACGCATGTTGCTTTCGCAGTCTTCCAACCCGCCAGTATTTGCGCAGATGGTCTGTTTTAGCTCATCATGCGTATATTCTATCGCAGTGTTGAGGCGGATAATCCGCGTTGTGACTTCCAGGCCGCGATCCAGTTGGAATTGGCGGTTGGCGTGTGTGGTCAATTCAACGCCGAAAAACAGTGCCATGAAGAGAAGTGGAAGCAATACTGCGAATTCTAGCGTGTAGACAGCACCGGCGTCTTCCTTGCGAAACCGGTTTAGGCGGTTTTTGATATGAGTGATCATTGTGTGAGCCTCAGCTGGTTAATTTGGCGCGCAATTGCGCTGAATGCCTCTTTGATTTCAACACCTTCAACCCGAAAGAAGTGACTTGGAGAAGAGGCGCAGTTTTCCATGACTTCCGCACCGTGGTCCGAAACTTCAAAACCGATGGACCAGATCACGATATTTTTGTCTTTGGCGGCATCGCAGACATTGTTCAACAATGAGTCGCCATAGTCAGGCCAGTATTTCGTGTACTTGAAACTACTGTGTCGATAACTCGAAACATAGCGATATAGATACCAATTCAAGTTGTACCTATTCCAGTGTGCAGCGTGGCTGGCGGTCGCATAGTAATTGTCGTTGATGCGGTAGGAATAGTGGTTTTGACCATCCGTCATCAATACTACTGTCTTGAGTGTTTCATAGTCGTCGTATGCCGCCGGGCGGGTAATAAACGCGGGGTCTGTGACGCCATCACCGGCAAGGTTTTCATTGATTTCCTGGAAGTCGGGATCAAGTAGACCAACAGCCCATTTCATACCTGTAAAAATAGAGGTACTGCCGCGGGCTTCAAGCTCACTGATCTTGCCTTTGAGATCACCAACATCCTGACTAAAGGCTAAGATGTCTTCGTGCTCACCGATAGGGCAAACCGGATTGCTAACGTCATTGTTGTATCCGTTATAGCCCCATTGGAAGTGCTGGACCTGATCATAGGTCTTGCTACGGTCTAGTTTGGCTAAATTGAAATCGCTTTCGCTGAATTCAAGGCAGTGGCTGTAGGGGTTGTTGATGTCTACGTCGAATTGGGCCATCAATTCGGGTCCCGCACTCACGTGTTCGGAGTAGGGCACAACCGAAACAGACACGAGATCTGTTGTGGATTCGTTGACAACCGCGTCCACGAACGTATTGGCCGCATCACGCAAGTTCGACATCTTACTGCCGGACCCCATAGAGCCTGAGATGTCTAGCACCATCGAGATTTCGACGTTGTTGACACGCTCTTCGGCTTCGGCAAACGCGTTCAGGCCAATTAGACCTTCTGATTTATACTCGATTAGGGCCATTTCCTCGGCCAAAATCTCATCGTCCGTCTTTCCGGCATCTGCGGCAAGATTGGCGTCCATACGTTCTTGGGCACGCTCTTGCGCGTCAGCTTCTGCGTTGCCGCCCATGGCAGCGGTGCCTTGGAAGTTACCCTCAATGGTATGAGACTCGACAACACCACTTGCGAGGACTGAAACAGTTCGGAAGTTCAAACCTTCATCGACGTTTACTTGTGCAACAAGGTCGGAATACCCAACCTTGGCAAAGTAGTCATTCACAACAGCCTGCGGATCAAGTGTCTGGTCCAAATCAGCTGCTGCAAGAACAGCGCGGTCAGCGGTGTGTTGGATTTTTACGCGGTGGTATTCGTGACTGTTTAGGTCCCATGATACGCCAGCGAGCAAAGTTAATGCGCCAAGAAATGCAAGCGATGTAATTGTAACGTTACCCGCTTCATCCTTTGCAAACCGTCCCAAAAACGGGGATTGTTTGGATCCCGCTGATGCCGGGAGGCAAGTTGTCGAAAACAGTTTTTTCATATTCGTCACCTTTCAAGCCCGGACCTGTCAACGTGACGGCGTCATTGGCTAAATTCGACGCTCTGTATGACTGGCGAACGTGGCCAAAATGGGGCGAACTTGAGCCTAAAAGGCCTATAATAAAGGGGTTTTCTGCATAATAGCTTTGGATTCAGGGGGAGTGTTTCTAAGCTGTAAACAGTACGCAGAGAAATGGTTCGTTTTGGATACGGGTGTCCAAAGTGAGTCGTAGCTAGGGCGCTAGAAGTAACCAAAAGGTTAAGGCAAGCCTCCGACTTTCATACATTTGAAAATAGTTTCGCGCCTGTCGCAGCCAAAAGCGCCTGTGGCGTAACCTCAAAAACAGTCTCTGGCGCGCCGCCGGCACCCCAAACGGTTTTATAGCCCATCAACGCGTCATCCATATAGGTTGGCATCGGGCACATATGGCCAATAGGGGCGACGCCACCG
Source organism: Sulfitobacter sp. (assembly GCF_036960155.1). Taxonomy (GTDB): domain Bacteria; phylum Pseudomonadota; class Alphaproteobacteria; order Rhodobacterales; family Rhodobacteraceae; genus Sulfitobacter. The sequence continues at coordinate 160,824 of NZ_JBALWB010000003.1, forward strand.
ATTGCAAATCCGGTTTCGGCACGGACACGTTTAGGATCTGCACGCCCCAGTGTTTCTCCGAATAACGTTTCAGCTTTACTCAGGTCGAGTTCGTGCGCGCCACTGACAAGGATCAACATAAGCGCGCCGCTTTGTGCGCCTTCAAAAATGAGTGACTTTGCAATTTGCCCAACATGGCACTCACAACTGGCGGCTGCGTCAGCGGCAGTGCGTGCGCTGTTGGCCAGTGTTATGATCTCGATATCTAGGCCTGCATCAATGGCAGCCTGTTTGACACGCGTTGTACTTTTGCCCACCAGAAACTCCCAGATTTGTTACTTCGGGTCAGAGTGCAAATGAGGTGCATATGGTCAAGGCCAAATCGCAAAAGAAATCTCGCTCAGATCGTTCTTAAATCGATTAAAAAAGTGGCACTGTTAACTTTGGGGGCTTAGGGTGCGGCAAGGAGCGGGATTCTCCGTTCCCTGAATGCGCATTGATATGACCTCAGAAAGGGTTCCTCCCAATGAACCAAACCACCAACGAGCCGAGCTTTCGCGAAAGCGTTGATATGATGTTCAACCGTGCGGTTGATCTGATGGATCTCAAGCCAGGTCTCGTCGAGAAAATCCGAGTCTGCAACGCCACGTATACTGTGCGCTTTGGCGTGCGACTGCGCGGAGATATCAAAACATTCACAGGATATCGTTCTGTGCATTCGGAGCATATGGAGCCAGTCAAAGGTGGTATCCGGTTTTCCATGGGGGTTAATCAGGACGAAGTTGAGGCGCTGGCCGCACTCATGACGTTCAAATGCGCCTTGGTCGAAGCGCCGTTCGGGGGCTCCAAGGGGGGCCTGTGCGTAGATCCACGCGAATATGATGTGCATGAGATGGAAATGATCACGCGCCGCTTTGCGTACGAATTGATTAAACGTGACCTTATTAATCCAAGCCAGAACGTTCCTGCGCCAGACATGGGCACAGGTGAACGTGAGATGGCGTGGATCGCAGATCAGTATAAACGCATGCATACAACAGACATCAACAGCGCGGCCTGTGTGACAGGCAAACCGATCAATGCAGGCGGCATTCAAGGCCGGACTGAGGCCACGGGCCGCGGTGTGCAATACGCGCTTCGTGCGTTTTTCCGCGATAACGAAGGCGTCAAAAAAGCGGGCCTGACGGGCACGCTGGATGGTAAGCGGGTTATTGTGCAGGGTCTTGGTAACGTGGGTTATCACGCCGCCAAGTTCCTGAGCGAAGAAGATGGCGCGCCGGTGATTGGGGTCATCGAATATAATGGTGCGATTTGGAACACCAACGGCATCGATATCGAGGCGCTCAAAGCGCACATCACCGCCGAAGGATCGCCTAAAGGTTTTGCGGGGGGTACGTTTGTGGAAGATGGCGCCAGCCTGCTTGAGTCTGAATGCGACATCCTTATTCCCGCGGCACTTGAAGGGGTGATCAACCTTGGCAATGCGGATAAAATCCAAACCAAGCTGATTATCGAGGCCGCAAATGGTCCGGTGACTGCTGGGGCAGATGAAATCCTACGCAACAAAGGAATTGTGATCATTCCAGACATGTACGCCAATGCTGGCGGTGTGACCGTGAGCTACTTTGAATGGGTCAAAAACCTTAGCCACATCCGCTTTGGTCGGATGGGACGCCGCCAAGAAGAAAGCCGCCACCAACTTATCGTGGATGAGTTGGACCGGATCAGCCACGACACCTCGATCAATTGGACCTTGTCTCCTGGCTTTAAGGACAAGTATCTGCGCGGCGCGGGGGAACTGGAATTGGTGCGTTCCGGTTTGGATGATACAATGCGGATCGCATATGATTCCATGGCCACTGTCTGGCACGGTCGCGATGATGTGACCGATTTGCGTACAGCGGCTTACCTTGTGTCGATCGGTAAGGTTGCGGCAAGCTATCAGGCAAAAGGCCTGTAGTGCTGAAATTTGCTTTTGCAGTGGGTGCGGTCTTAATGGCCGCGCCTGCAATGTCAGAGACTGCGATATACGGTGAAGTCGAGCTAACAGGGTTAGGGCGCGACAGCTGGCCGCTGAACTCAGGCTTTGCAAGCCATAACGCTATGGTGTGTAATGTGAATGGTCCTGATGGCTTTCTAAGCATACGCAGCGGTCCTGGAAGTGATTTTAAGGCGGCTCGTAAGCTTAAACGACTTGCGATTGTCGAAGTGGACGATAGTGAGCGGCGCGGCCATTGGGTCAGGGCTGTAAACGCATATCGCACGGTTTCAACCGAAGGACGCAGTGTGTACCCCAAAGAACTTCCTGTTCAGGGCTGGGTGCACGATGGTTACCTTTGTGATTTTATTCACTGAAGTTTTTTGAATAAACGCCTGATTGGCGGCGGACAGCAAAGGTGCTGCGCGCTAAGCTTTGTCTATGATGTTTGATATTCCCAATGACGACACGCTGTATGCGGCGCTACTGGCCCGCGATCCTGCATGGGATGGGCGCGCGTGGGTTGGTGTCTCCTCTACGGGTGTGTTTTGTCGCCTGACCTGTCCTGCGCGCAAGCCTAAACGGGTAAATTGCAGTTTCTTTGATACAATCGGCGGCGCGATTGAGGCAGGTTATCGCGCCTGCAAGCGCTGCCATCCGCTGGCCCCAGCGGCGGAGGGTGAACCAGCAATCAAAGCCTTATTGGCCGCTCTTGAAGCTAATCCAGCGCGGCGCTGGCGTGAGGGTGATATCACGGCACTCGGGTTTGAGCTCTCAACAGTGCGGCGCGCGTTCAAGCGGCACTTTGGCATGACCTTCCTTGAGATGGCGCGTCTTGCGCGGTTGCGCGCGGGGGCCGCTGAGCTGGTGAATGGAGGTCGCGTGATCGAGGCCCAGCTTGAGGCGGGCTATAGTTCGGCGTCGGCGTTTCGCGAGGCATTTGGGGAGTGGATGGGTTTGCCGCCCGGTGCCTTTCAGGCAAATGCGCTGTTGCGGGCAGATTGGATTGAGACGCCGATGGGCGCGATGGTTGCGGTGTCTTCAAAAGACGCGCTTCATTTGCTGGAATTCACCGAGCGGCGCGCGTTGCCTGCCGAACTGATCGCACTGCGCAAGGATGCGAAAGGCTCCCTTGGGTTTGGCCGCTTTGCACCAACAGACATGATCGAACGTGAGATGGCGGCATTTATGTTAGGGCAATGCAGTACCTTTGACACACCGCTGCGTCCCCTTGGGACTGTGTTCACTCAAGAGGTCTGGCGCGCCTTGCGGCTTATTCCAGCGGGGGAAACCCGCAGCTACAGCCAACTTGCGCGCGATATGGGGCGGCCTGATGCCACGCGTGCAGTTGCCCGTGCAAATGGTGCCAACCCCATTGCAATTGTCATCCCCTGTCACCGCGTATTGGGCGCGGACGGTAATTTGACAGGGTACGGTGGCGGCTTGTGGAGAAAACAGAAATTGATTGAATTGGAACGCGGTTTTGCCGCTAAGGGAGATATAAGATGACTGATAAAGCAAAAAACTTTGCCGAACTGCATGTAAAAGGAACGCCGCTGGTGCTGTACAATTGCTGGGATGCTGGATCGGCTGCAGCGATTGCCGCAAGTGGTGCCAAGGCACTGGCAACAGGCAGTTGGGCGGTTGCAGTGGCCCAAGGGTACAAAGACGGGCAGGCGATCCCGATGGAGCAGGTGCTGGGCTTGGCGCAGCGCATTGTGGCGGGCAACGACATTCCGGTCACTTTGGATTTTGAGGGTGCCTACGGTGGTACGCCGCAAGAGGTGGCTGCCAATGCATCGGCTGTTGCGCAAACTGGTGTTGTTGGCATCAATTTTGAAGATCGCCATGTGCAGGGTGAAGGCCTTTGGTCCATGACCGAGCAAAGCGCGCGGATTGCGGCAATTCGGGCCGCCGTCGGCCCAGATTTCTTTATCAACGCGCGAACAGATGTTTTTATGCAGTCAAAACCGGATGCACATGGCGCTGGTTTGGACGAGGCAATTGCGCGCGGCCAAGCCTACGCAACAGCGGGTGCATCAGGGTTTTTCGTTCCGATGTTGAGCGATATCGGCCTGATCACGCAAATCTGCGCGCAAGTGCCGCTGCCTGTGAATGTGATGATGCAACCCGCACTGCCTGACCGTGCTGCGCTGGCCCAAGCTGGGGTTGCGCGGATCAGTTATGGACCTTCCTCATTTGTCGCCGCGATGAAGGATCTAACGGCAGCCGCATCAAAGGTTCTTTAGTCCAAAGTGAATTCGCGCAGGATCGTCATTTGGTGATTGCTAGGACGGAAGAGGTTTGCCAGAGTGCCCGAATGTGTACAGGGAGTGCGGTATGCGGTTTTCAGGATGGCGTGTTCTGCGCGAAGGTCTAACCGGCAACAAAGGCTGGCGGCCACATTGGCGCGATGCCGAGCCGAAGGCGGAATATGATGCCATCATCATAGGGGGCGGTGGGCATGGGTTGTCCACGGCTTACTATCTCGCCAAAGAGCACGGGATGACCAACATTGCCGTGCTTGAAAAGGGATACCTTGGCGGCGGCAATGTCGGCCGAAACACAACGATTGTGCGTGCAAACTACTTCCTTGATGGTAACTCCCAGTTTTATTCACATTCTCTCAAGCTGTGGGAAAACCTTGAACAAGAGCTGAACTATAACGTGATGCTGTCCCAACGGGGGCAGTTGATGTTGTGTCACTCAGATGGGCAGCGTGATGCATTTGCGCGTCGCGGTAACTCGATTATCGGGCAGGGCGACGACGCTGAATTGCTGGATGTGGAGGGGGTGCGCAAACATGCGCCTTTCCTTGATTTTGAAAACACACGTTTTCCCATTTACGGTGGCCTGCTTCAGCGCCGTTCAGGGACCGCGCGCCATGATGCGGTTGCGTGGGGTTATGCGCGCGGCGCGTCCGAGCGCGGTGTTGATTTGATTCAGCAATGCGAAGTCACAGGTATTGATATTGAAAACGGCGTTGTGCGCGGTGTGCAAACCACACGCGGTGCAATCCGCGCCAAGAAGGTAGGCGTTGTTGTTGCGGGCCGTTCGTCCCAAGTGGCGGCAATGGCGGGCATGCGTCTGCCCATCGAAAGCCATGTTTTGCAGGCCTTTGTGACCGAAGGCCTCAAACCTGTGATCGATAATGTAATCAGCTTTGGCATGGGCCACTTTTACATCAGCCAGTCTGACAAGGGCGGTTTGGTGTTTGGCGGTGATCTGGATTACTATTCGTCTTATGCCGCGCGTGGCAATTTACCATTGCAGGAACATGTGATGGAGGCAGGCATGACCCTGATGCCGATGATCGGCAAGGCCAAGGTACTGCGCGCGTGGGGCGGCATTATGGATATGACGCCAGATGGATCGCCAATAATCGACAAAACCCCAACCGAGGGTCTCTTTCTGAACTGCGGCTGGTGTTACGGCGGGTTTAAGGCTGTGCCGGGATCAGGTAATTCATTTGCCCATCTTATGGCCACGGGAAACCACCATGAGCCTGCTGCAAAATTCAGGTTAGACCGTTTCCGCACGGGGCGTGGTTTGATGGATGAAGAGGGCACCGGCTCTCAGCATAACTTGCACTGATGGGACGCAAGATGATCAATTTGATGAATGGCGTTGGCAATAACACGCGCCGCGTTGGGCTGGGTTTGCTAGGCGATTGTGGGCTTTTCGAGGATAACAAACTGGTTATGGATCAGATTGTCCAATCGCGCGGGAGGGGCTGAAATGAGAATAACATGTCCATTGTGCGGTGCACGGGATCGGCGCGAATTTTACTATAAGGGCGCGGCACTGGCGCGACCTGCGATCGATGCAGGCCCTCAGGCGTGGGATGACTACGTGCATTTGCGCGAAAACCCGGCAGGGCGCACAAAAGATTTCTGGCAACATGAGGCAGGTTGTGGCGCGTGGATTATCGTGACGCGCGATACTGTCACCCATGAAGTTTATGCCACTGAACTGGCGTCAGATGTAAAACGGAGCGCGGGCGCATGAGGATTTCAGATACTGGGTTGGGCGCTCCGGTAAGCTTTAGCTTTGATGGTGTGGAATACACTGGGCGCGCAGGGGACACTGTCGCGTCTGCCCTATTGGCCAGTGGCGTGCGCCTGATGGGGCGCTCGTTCAAATATCACAGGCCGCGTGGCCCACTAAGTGCCGGTTCAGAAGAACCCAATGCGCTGGTTACTGTTGGAAATGGTGCCGGTTCAGAACCAAACATCCGTGCAACAGTTCAAGAAATTTATGAAGGGCTAGAGGTGCATTCGCAGTCCGCGTGGCCCTCATTGCAATTCGATGTGATGGCAGTGAACGATCTGGCCGCGCCGTTTCTGGGAGCTGGGTTTTATTACAAGACATTCATGTGGCCCAAAGCGTTTTGGGAAAAACTGTATGAGCCGATCATCCGTCGCGCGGCTGGCTTAGGACGGCTAAGCGGTGAACATAACCCCGATACTTACGACCGCGCCTTTGCGTTCTGTGATCTATTGGTTGTTGGCTCGGGGCCGAGTGGATTGATGGCGGCAACTGTCGCTGCTGAGGCAGGGCTGGATGTTATCTTATGTGATGAGGATTCCCGCATGGGCGGTCGCCTGTTGGCGGAGGTTGACGAAGTTGATGGAATGGCTGGCGCTGATTGGGCAAAGGCCCAAGTGGCGCAATTGGCTACACTGTCCAACGTACGCCTGATGACACGCACCACGGTCACCGGTGCCTATGATGGTGGCGTATTTGGCGCGTTGGAGCGGGTTACACATCACGTTCCTCGCAGCTCAGCACCGCTAGAGTGTTTTTGGCGGATCACTGCAAAACGTACTGTGCTGTGCGCGGGTGCGCTGGAACGGCCCATAGCATTTGAAAATAATGACCGCCCTGGCATTATGACCGCAGGGGCAGTGCGGACTTATCTGAACCGTTGGGGCGTGACACCTGCCAAAACGGTTGCGGTGTTTGGTAACAATGACAATGCACACCGCACAGCGCGCGATTTGCATGCGGCTGGCGCAATTGTTGTCGCGCTGGTTGATTCACGCGCCGATGCCGATGTGGGCGATGTGCCCTATCCCGTCTATTTGGGTGCTGAGGTGTGTAATACCGTGGGCCGTTCGGGCCTGACGAGTATTAAAATTCGCAAGAACGGTAAAATCACCAATCTCGCGGTTGAGTGTTTGGCAATTTCGGGTGGTTGGAACCCTACGGTTCATTTGACCTGCCACATGAACGGGCGTCCTGCGTGGCGCGAAGACATTGCTTCCTTCGTACCTACACCTGATGCTGTACCAAATTTGGAAGCGGCTGGTGCATGTAACGGTGCGTTTTCAACAGCGGCTTGTCTGGCCGAAGGGGCGGCAGCCGCCACACGTGTCATTGAGGTGCTGGGCGCCAAGGCCAGCGACGTTGCGTTGCCCTTGGCCGAAGACGCGCCTTACCGGATTGCACCTCTTTGGGCGGTGGCAGGAAAGGGTCGCGCGTGGCTTGATTTCCAAAATGACGTATGCGTGAAAGACATCAAACAAGCGGCTATCGAAAACTTCCGCTCGGTTGAACATATGAAGCGCTACACCACACAAGGGATGGCGACGGATCAGGGCAAGAACTCAAACGTGGGGGCGTTGGCGGTTTTGGCGGACTCGACGGGACGGGGTATTCCTGAAACGGGCACAACAACGTTCCGGCCACCATATTCGCCTATTGCGATTGCGGCCTTGGGGGGCGCGGCGCAGGGCAAGGGTTTTGCGCCTCAGCGCTATACGACGTCTCACAAACAATCCTTGGATATGGCCGCGCCGATGATCGAGGCGGGCCTTTGGTATCGCCCTAGCTATTTCCCGCAGACAGGCGAAAGCACATGGCGGCAATCGTGTGACCGTGAAGTGGGCTATGTCCGCAAAACGGTTGGCGTATGTGACGTTAGCACATTGGGCAAGATCGACATTCAGGGCCTTGACGCTGCCAAGCTGTTGGATTTTGTCTACACCAACATGTTCTCTACCCTCAAAGAAGGGCGTGTACGGTATGGCCTGATGTTGCGTGAAGACGGGCATGTGATGGATGACGGGACCTGCGCGCGCATGGGCCCGCAGCATTATGTGATGACCACAACCACAGCCGCAGCTGGTGAAGTCATGCGCCATCTTGAGTTCGTCACCCAAGCGCTGCATCCCGAATGGACAGTGGCCTTTACCTCGGTGACGGAACAGTGGGCGCAGTTTGCAGTGGCAGGACCAAGGTCACGCGAATTGATCAACGGGATTGTGGACACGGAAATCGACAATGAAAACTGGCCGTTCATGGCCTGTGGTGAGGTTGATGTGATGGGCGTTGCGGGCCGGTTGTTCCGGATATCGTTTTCTGGCGAACACGCTTATGAGATCGCCGTGCCAGCGCGTTATGGTGCTGCGTTGTTTGCAACTCTCGTTAAACGCGCTGAATCGATGCAGGGCGGTGCCTACGGAATGGAGGCGCTCAATGTTTTACGGATCGAAAAAGGACATATCACCCACGCAGAAATTCATGGCCGCGTGACGGCCTATGACATTGGCATGGAACGCATGATCTCCGCCAAGAAAGACTGCATAGGCAAAGTGTTATCACAACGTGAAGGATTGGTTGAAACCACACGCACGCGTATGGTTGGGCTGCGCCCCGTTGGTGTAGTGAAGCAGCTTTCTGCGGGTGCGCATGTTTTTGATGAGGGAGCCGAGCATGTTCACGCAAACGATCAGGGCTATATCACCTCGGTGTGTTATTCGCCTGAAGTTGGTAGCATGATTGCACTCGGGTTTGTTTCTAACGGTCCCGAAAGAATAGGCGAGCGGATGGTGGTACGCGATCACGTGCGCGATCTGACGGTTGACGTTGAAGTCTGCAGCCCAGTCTTTGTTGATGCTGAAGGAGGGCGCGTGCGTGGATAAGTTAACTCAAATAAGCCCCTGCGCGGGACTGCTGCCCATAAGTATTGGCGCATTGACGGTAACAGAAGCCGATGTTGGCCCCATGACATCCATTACCCCGTTTTCCAGTCCACCCAAGGCGGCGTTCAGTCGCGCGCTGGGCCTGCCGTTTCCTGCACCAAATCAATCCACGTCTGATGGTGATACGCGGTGTATCTGGGCAGGGCAGGGCGAGGCCTTTTTGATCGGCGTTGCCCCCAAGTCCGCGCTTGGCAAACACGCGGCTGTTGTGGATCAATCTGATGCATGGGCGTTTGTCACGCTTAGCGGAGCGGGCGGTGCAGATGCGTTGGCGCGTCTTGTTCCTGTTGATATGCGATTGTCGGCCTTTGCTGTGGGGGCCACGGCACGCACGCAACTGGGGCATATGAACGCCAGCATCACCCGTATTGAAGAAGACAAATATCTAATTGCGGTGTTCCGATCTATGGCAGATACGCTTGTTCACGATTTGCGGACTGCTCTGGAAGCTGTCGCTGCGCGCGGATAAGGTCTGCCAAATTTGTTTTGTGGAGTGTGTTATGATCCGTGTTCTGAGTATTGCTGTTTTGGGCCTAATGGCCGTACCCGCCTTTGCCGAAACGGCCAGAGAAAAAGACTGCGCCTACCAAGGTGATGTTGTTGCCGCTGTTCAGGCGGCGCGCGTGGCTCGTGTAAAAGAAAGAAAAGTCGCGGCACACATTGTTGATGCGGCACCTGAATGGCCTGAAAAATACAACGCTGTTGTGCCGCTTGTGACTCCTTGGGTTTACGGCATGAAGGTTTCAGAACTGAAAGAAACCGATCTGGCTGCAGCGTGGAAAGAGCTTTGCCTGTCGCAATAAGCGACCCAAAAGAGCCGTGCGATACTGGACTCTGACCGCGCGCTGCCCATATGGATAGATATGAGTTTGCCTCCCGGTTTCCTTGATGAATTGCGTACACGCGCCAGCCTCTCGCAGGTTGTCGGGCGAAAAGTCATGTGGGATGCGCGTAAGTCCAATCAGGGCAAGGGCGATATGTGGGCACCGTGCCCCTTTCATCAAGAAAAATCCGCTAGCTTTCATGTCGATGATCGCAAAGGGTTTTATTATTGCTTTGGGTGCCACGCCAAGGGAGACGCGATTTCCTTTGTGCGCGAGACCGAGAATGTTTCGTTTATGGAAGCGGTTGAGATTTTAGCGCGTGAGGCGGGCATGCCGATGCCCGAACGTGATCCGCGCGCGCAGGAAAAGGCCGATAAACGCACCGAGCTTGTTGATGTTATGGAGTTGGCCGTCAAATGGTTCCGGCTGCAATTGCGCACTGGCGCAGCATCAACCGCCCGTGAGTATTTGGAACGTCGCGGCCTGCCACAAGATGTTTGTGACCGCTGGGAAATCGGATTTGCGCCGGACAGCTGGCAAGGTCTTTGGGATGCACTTAAGGGCAAGGACATCCCCGATGAGTTGATCCTTGGCGCAGGACTGGCCAAACCATCAAGCAAGGGCGGCAAACCCTATGATACATTTCGCGGGCGGATCATGTACCCAATCCGCGATGCACGTGGCCGCGCGATTGCCTTTGGGGGCCGCGCGATGGATCCCGCTGACAAAGCGAAATACCTGAACTCTCCCGAGACCGAGCTGTTTGATAAAGGGCGCAGCCTTTATAACGTCAAGAATGCCCGTGTTGCGGCAGGCAACGGGCAACCGTTGCTGGTGGCTGAAGGGTACATGGATGTGATCGCCCTCAGTGAAGCAGGATTTGGCGCGGCAGTTGCCCCATTGGGGACCGCTGTGACCGAAAACCAACTGGCGATGTTGTGGCGCATCAGCGACGAGCCGATCATCACAATGGACGGTGATACAGCAGGCCAGCGCGCCGCGCTAAGGCTGATTGATCTGTCACTACCGCTGCTTGAGGCGGGGCGCAGTTTGCGGTTCGCCATGATGCCCGAAGGCCAAGACCCTGATGACCTGTTGAAATCTTCGGGCAAAGGCGCTGTGCAAAGCCTGCTGGATGCAGCCGTCCCTATGGTTCAATTGCTGTGGCAACGTGAGACTGAGGGTAAGAACTTTGATAGTCCTGAACGCAAAGCGGCCCTAGATAAGTCGCTGCGTGAAAAGATTATGCTGATCAAAGACCCCAGCATCCGCAGCCACTACGGCCAAGCGATCAAGGATCTGCGGTGGCAGCTGTTTCGCTCTAAACCTAGCGGTGGGGGCAATGGCGGCCGTGGCGGGAACGCGACGCGACGCAGCGGGCAGCCTTGGAACAGTAAGGCCCCCGAGGGCCCCTCAGCTGGCGCGAAGTCTTCGATTTTGGCAGGGGGGGCTGACGCGCGGACCACTGATCATCTGCGTGAAGCGGTGATACTGGCGGCCTGTATTTCTTGCCCTGACGTTGTCGAGCCGTTTGAAGGGGCGTTGGAGAGCATGGCCTGCATGGATCGCGATCATGCCCGCCTACGTGACCTCATTTTACGTTACGCAATTGAGGGACGTGGCACACTGCGCGACCGAATTGAGGAAACGATGGGATATGACACCCTTGAAAATCTGATGGCCCAACGCCATGTCGCTATTACGCCCTGTATCCGCAAGCCGGGTGATGCCGATCTAACCTCAATGACCATCGCAGAAGAGCTGGCAAAATTGGCTGCTGTGCGGGGGTTAATGGCTGAGGTGAATGACGCTGCAGATGATTTGACTGGTGAGGCAGATGAAGGACTGACATGGCGTCTTGCTGAGGCTGCGCGTGCTGCCGATCTTGCGCACCGCGCGGGGCAGGAAGACAAGGCGGAATACGTTATTGCCGACAACGGCGCGCGGTTGGACCGAGAGCAAGTGTCCAAAAGCCGGAACATGTTCGACCAAATCGACTTTTCCAAAGGCGGGAAGAAAGGCCACTGAGTACGATTTTGAACATTTAGAGCTCAATTTTTGTGGCGTAGGGGTTACCAAATCTCCGCATTTAGCGGAAAAATAAGGATGCGGGTTTAAGAATCATCTCAAACCCCGCATGATTCGCAAAACCGAATCACTTGAGGGTGATTCGCTTAGGGACTTAAAGGAATTCTTGATGGCTGCTAAAGACACCAACGAAGACGCCAAAAACGACGATCAGGATTCAGGCCACTCGCTGGATATGTCGCAAGCTGCTGTCAAAAAGATGATCGGTGAGGCCCGTGAAAAGGGCTACATCACCTATGATCAGCTGAACACGGTTCTGCCACCGGATCAGGTTTCCTCCGAACAGATCGAAGACGTGATGTCGATGCTGTCGGAGATGGGCATCAACATCATCGAAGATGAAGAAGCCGAGGAAGAAGAAAAGGGCGTCACGGACGTTACTGTAACGGATGGCCCAAAAGAAATCACGCTAGGCTCGGGTACCTCCGAGAAACTGGATCGTACGGATGATCCGGTTCGCATGTACTTGCGTGAAATGGGCAGCGTCGAGCTGCTCTCGCGTGAAGGCGAGATCGCGATTGCAAAGCGTATCGAGGCCGGCCGCAACACGATGATCGCAGGCCTGTGCGAAAGCCCGCTGACCTTTCAGGCGATTACCATCTGGCGTGACGAACTTTTGTCCGAAGATATTTTGCTGCGCGATGTGATCGACCTTGAGGCGACATTCGGCACCACGATGGGTGAAGAAGAAACAACCACACCAGTGGTGCCTGTAGGTGGCGTTCCTGCTGCGGGAACGAAAACCGAAGGCCAGCCAGAGCTGGACGCAGATGGCAATGCCATCACGACAGACGATGATGATGACGATGACGAGGACGAACAGGCCAACATGTCGCTAGCCGCCATGGAAGCCGCTCTAAAGCCGCAGGTCTTAGAAGCCCTCGATGTCATTGCGGATGACTACGTCAAACTGAGCCAGATGCAGGATAACCGTATTTCTGCAACTCTGAATGAAGACGGATCATTCTCTGCCAAGAATGAAACGGCTTATCAAAAACTGCGCTCCGAAATTGTTGCGCTGGTGAATGATTTGCACCTGCACAATAACCGTATCGAAGCGCTGATTGACCAGCTTTATGGCATTAACCGCCGGATCATGCAGATCGACAGCGCAATGGTGAAGCTTGCCGACCAAGCACGTATCAACCGCAAAGAATTTGTAGACGCCTACCGTGGTCACGAGCTTGATCCTAACTGGATGGAGCGGATGGCAGGCAAGGCTGGCCGTGGCTGGCAGATGTTCATCGAACGCTCTTCTGATAAAGTCACTGAGCTACGTACAGACATGGCCCAGGTTGGTCAGTACGTTGGTCTAGACATCTCTGAATTCCGCCGGATCGTGCAGCAAGTACAAAAAGGTGAAAAAGAGGCGCGTCAGGCCAAAAAAGAAATGGTCGAAGCGAACCTTCGTTTGGTTATCTCGATTGCGAAAAAATACACAAACCGTGGTCTACAATTTCTTGATCTTATTCAGGAAGGTAACATCGGCCTGATGAAGGCCGTGGACAAGTTTGAATACCGTCGTGGCTATAAATTCTCGACCTATGCGACATGGTGGATCCGTCAGGCGATCACGCGTTCCATCGCGGATCAGGCGCGTACCATCCGTATTCCAGTGCACATGATCGAAACGATCAACAAGCTGGTGCGTACAGGCCGCCAGATGCTGCATGAAATCGGTCGTGAGCCGACGCCAGAAGAATTGGCTGAAAAACTGCAGATGCCACTTGAGAAGGTGCGCAAGGTGATGAAAATCGCCAAAGAGCCAATTTCGCTTGAAACGCCAATCGGCGATGAAGAAGACAGCCAGCTGGGTGACTTCATTGAGGACAAGAATGCTGTGCTGCCTTTGGACAGCGCCATTCAGGAAAACCTTAAGGAAACTACCACGCGGGTTTTGGCCAGCCTCACGCCGCGCGAAGAACGTGTGCTGCGCATGCGTTTTGGTATCGGCATGAACACCGATCACACGCTTGAGGAAGTGGGCCAGCAGTTTAGCGTTACGCGTGAGCGTATTCGCCAGATTGAAGCTAAGGCACTGCGTAAGCTGAAGCATCCAAGCCGGTCACGTAAATTGCGATCGTTCCTCGACCAATAAATGTGACGTCGAAAATATGGCCCGTCTGATAGAAATATCAGGCGGGCCTTTTTTTGTGCGCAGTCGAGGTGAACGCATTGGTTTTTATTATATATTTGTTTTGAGGCGTAGCTTTTTTTGTCCTACGTGGACGGCGAAATAATGCCGTTCACAGTGCTTTGATTTTGATGTGCGCGCTGGCACACCTATCTATGATGTATCGTCCCGTTAGGAGAAACATAATGCGCGCGTATATTTTGGCCACAATTCTAGCGGCTGTCGTTCCTGCGGCGGCCAGCGCACAAAGTTATAAGGCGGTAAACCGCCTTACTGTTGTGCCACTGAGTGGGTCGTCCTTTGAAGTGATTGAAGCTTACGGGGAGGGGCCGAATGGAATGTGGTGCGCAGCAGCGGACTACGCACAGAGGCGTTTGGGTGCACGGGGCCGGGTATATATCCTTGAAGGGCGCGGCGTTTCGCAAAGCGTGTCAGGGCGAAAGTCCGTTGTATTCACCACGGACGCAAACAGTCTGCCTCAAGGGCCACTCAAGTCAATATCGTTGAGCACGTCACAAGTGGGAGTGGGATTGCCGATCAATCACGCAATCCAGTTCTGTCGTGCTGAGGATTTCGAAACTTCAGAAAATTTGTTTAGGTGGAATTGAAAATGAGTAAAGTTTCTACGGCAATTGTCATTGCTTTCATGATGGCAACTCCAGCCGTCGCCAAGGATTTTAAAGCCGTGAATGGGATTGTTGTTGTACCGCATGCAAAAGGGTTTGCTGTGACGGGGGATGCTGGTCTGGGTGCGCGTGGCATATGGTGCGCTGCTGCAGATTATGTGCGCAAGACCGAAAGGGTGAAACCGGGGCAGCGGCTTTATGTGGCTGAAGATCGCGAGCGCGGCCTTGGGCAACGGAACCCCGTTGTTTTCACTGTTAGCCCTGCTGGCTTAACACCGTCTTCAGCAGTGATTTTGGGGACTTCTATATCGCGCGCGGGTGCAAACCTGAGTGTCGGGCATGCTTTTGGATTCTGTTCTGATCACAAGCTGTCGCGCGGTGGGAACCTATAGATCAAGTGACTTTGGTTTCGCCATCTAGGGCGGGGCCATTAATATGCGCAGAACGAAAGCCGGGATTGGGGATTTTCCCAATCCCGCGATATCGAAAATGCGGATCATCGATTGAAAGGTGTGCTAGCGTAGGCCGCGTACCCGTTACCGTCTGTGCAGCTTTAGCACCATGATGCTAAAACAACCGCCATATGGCCCCTTCATATAGATGTTAAATTCTGGACTACCCAAAACCTTGGGTGTGGCGTATACCTGTGGATAAGTGGGGCGGTGATCCCACAATAGAGGCGGATCAAGAATAAGGGGACTGGCCAATGCGCTGCCCGTTTTGCGGAAATATCGATACCCAAGTAAAAGACAGCCGACCTGCGGAGGATCATGTATCCATCCGCCGTCGTCGTTTTTGCCCTGCCTGTGGCGGGCGCTTTACCACTTATGAGCGCGTTCAGTTGCGCGATCTTGTGGTGATTAAAACATCTGGCAAACGCGAAGACTTTGACCGCGATAAGCTGGAACGCTCCATTCGCATCTCCATGCAAAAACGCCCAATCGAACCTGAACGCATTGATCAGATGATCAGTGGCATTGTGCGCCGACTAGAGAGTATGGGCGAGACTGATATCGGGTCCAAGCAGATCGGTGAGATCGTGATGGAGGCGCTGGCGCGGATTGATACCGTTGCTTATGTGCGCTTTGCGAGCGTTTATAAGAACTTCCAAGCTGCGGATGATTTCGACAAATTCGTCCAGGAACTTCGCCCCGATACGCCGACCGATAGCTGAGCCTAAGGTGAGCGATACGCGGTATATGAATCTTGCGCTGTCCTTGGGGCGGCGCGGGCTTGGCAACACTTGGCCAAACCCTGCGGTGGGCTGTGTGATTGTCCGTAACGGGCGCGTTGTCGGGCGCGGGTGGACCGCGCCTTCAGGGCGGCCTCATGCCGAACCCCAGGCACTGGCTCAAGCTGGCGATGCCGCGCGCGGTGCTGATGTTTATGTTACTCTAGAACCTTGCGCACATTTCGGGCAGACGCCTCCCTGTGCGCAGGCGCTGATTGATGCGGGTGTGGCGCGTGTTGTGGTTGCCGTGGGTGACAGCGACGAACGCGTTGCAGGGCGCGGTTTTGCGATGCTGCGGGATGCGGGCATCGAGGTCGTTACTGGTATTTGTGAAACACAGGCGCGCGCAGATCAGATCGGCTTTCTAAGCCGGATTGAGCAAGGGCGTCCGATGGTCACCCTCAAACTGGCCAGTTCGTTTGATGGGCGCATTGCCACAGCCACAGGCGAAAGCCAGTGGATCACCCAAGGTCCAGCACGCCGACTGGTGCATGCCATGCGGGCCAACCATGACGCTGTGATGGTAGGTGGCGGTACTGCGCGCGCAGATGATCCATCCCTTACAGTGCGTGATATGGGCGTTACCCAACAGCCAGCGCGCGTAGTTGTATCGCGCCGTTTGGACATTCCGCTGAGCAGTAAATTGGCCCAGACCGCTACCAGCATCCCGCTGATCCTATGTCACGGGGCAGATGCGCCAACATCGCTGGTTGATGCTTGGACGGGCATGGGCGCGCAGATGCTTTCATGTCGTGCGCAGGGTGGGCATCTGGATATGGCTGATGTGCTGCAGCAACTTGGATCACATGGCCTGACGCGGGTCTTCTCTGAGGGCGGCTCGGCTATTGCGGCAAGCCTTTTAAAGGCTGATCTTGTGGATCACCTAGTTGGGTTTTCGGCAGGTGTTGTGATTGGTGCAGAGGGCTTGCCGGGGATTGGTGCCATGGGCGTCTCAAGGTTGGCTCAGACACCGCGATTTGATTTGGTGGGTACACAGGCCGTTGGACCTGATGTGATGCACAGATGGGTGCGCAGTCGGGGTTAGGCTGCTATTTGCGCCACAAATGCGCTTTGCTTGCGAACAATCCCTGAAGCTTTGACAATAGACGGTTGCCGCGGCTGGGAGCAGGGACATCGCCCTGTGACAATCGCTCAAGCGCGACTTCAACGGGGCAGGGCAGCCCTGTCTTTGGATCAAAATATCGCGGGTAATCAATGAGTGCGGCGTGGGCCAAGCTCTCAATAGTTGGTGTGGCACGGCGACGCGGTGGTACATCGGACATATCTGTCGTCAGGCCCCAGCCCGCATAAAACGGTGCACCATAGGTTGTGACAGGCAGACCCCGTAGCAGCGCCTCAAAGCCCATCAAGGACGTCATGGTGTGAACTTCCTGTACCTGCGCCAGTAGCGCGGCAGGGTCGGTCCCTGTGATGATGTGATCCGCTGCGTCGGGGTTGCTGAGTGCGCCTTCTCGCAGGCCTGCTTCGACATCGGGGTGTGGCTTGAATAGGATCGTAGCATCAGGGTTGGCGGCGCGCACAGCGTCCAGCAGCGCCTGATTACTGGTTACATCACTGGTGCCTGTGCGGATAGAGGCATCATCGCCGACTTGCCCGCACAAAAGGATACGGTGGCCATCGGGCAGGGCTTCGGGCGACTTGCCTGTATTGTATTTACTCAAACCTGCCTCAGTTAGCGCGCGGATTAGGCGCGCAGCGCGTAACTCTTGGTCAAGGCGCAGGGTTGCACGTGTTTCGATCCATTTTTCCAGGCGCGAGGGGCGAGAGGGATCGTAATAGATACCCAGATCATCTGTGGCCAAGGACAAGGGCGGTGTCAGTGCTGCACCCAATCCACGGGAGCGTAAAAAACCGTCTTCAATACGGATAACATCTGGAGTTGTGATGTCGGTTTTTCCGGCCCAAATCATTTGCGGACGGTCCGAAATGTCCAGCGGTGCATCGTTGAATGTGACAGGCGCGTAGCGGCCATAGAACTTTTGCAAATGGGGGCGTTTCCACAGGCTCATGCCTACAGCGGCCCACCCATGGCGGTCTTCGCGCCAACACCGCGCCTGCGCCTCAAGGGTGTCAATCACGGTTTCTAATGTGCATAATTCATCGCGGTAGGGATCATACCAGCGCGGATAAAGGATCATTGCGGCGGCAAATAGCTGTGCGCGTGTCAGGCTGCGCTGGCGACGTTGGGTTTCAAACGCATCTGATGTTAGGCCCCAGCCTGCGTAGAAAGGTTGGCCAAAGACGCGCGGTTTGTGCCCTGCATAAATGGCCTCAAATCCCAAGCCGGATGAAACTGTGTAGACACCCAGCGCCCCCTCAAACAATGTGTAGGGGCTGATGGGATCACTCAGGAACTCAATGCGATCGTTAAGGTCTGTGTCGCGAAAATAGCCTTTGCGGTGGCCTGCAGTGGTTTCTGGGTGGGTTTTGATGAGGATGCGCGCGCCGGGGTGCTCTTCTTGGGCGTAGTAAAGCATCTCAAGGAACCGCGCGCGGTCCGCGCCGGAGGCCGTGACAGATGCGTCTCCTTCGGTCTGGTCAATCACCACTACATAGCCGGGTTGAGGGGGGGGGGTGTCTAGCGGGATGGCCGCATATTTGCTGAGGTGGGCCTCTTGCAGGCGGGCAATGCAGATGCGCGCGCGATTGAGGAGGGCAGTGTCATCCAACGGATGGGTGGCCAACAGTATTTCTAGATCGGATGGTTTTGAGGGATCAAAATGCGCGGCACGATGATCAATCACAAGACCAAGCGGTGGCTCACCCTCACGCCCAGGGAACAGCGAGCGCAGCAGGGCATCCTCAACACGAACCACTGGAGCATCGCGTGCCTCGGCCACGCCTTCACCGCGATGGGCGGTGGGAGAATTACCCCAAACTGCAACGGCATCGCCATCTTCAGATGGAAGCCCAACGTGGATCGAATACCCCGATAGCTGCAAGATACGACGAATGCGTCCTTGGGTCAGGAAACCCCCATTATAGACAAAAAGCCGCTGGTCCTTTTCAGGGCCAGCGGCGGATTTGTTGTATGTTTCAGGACCAAGGCCCATGGCCTTAGCCGCCAGTCAGGGAGGTAATGCTAGAAGCCGAGCTTGCTGTACCCGTGATTGCGCTGATGACTTTGCTCCACTGTGTGAATGGCGCTTCGGTGACATAAAGCGTGTCACCATCGCGAATAACAAAGTCACGGGCCATGAACATGCCGTTTGGTTCGGTCAGATTGAGCACATAGACAAGGCGTTGTGCACCTTCTAGATCGTTGCGACCCAGCACTTGCTCTGCCACTTCTTCGGGTTCGTTACGCATGACAAAGACACCTGTCGGGTCTGCTGAGGCAGACAAAAGGCCGCCAACTTGCGCAATAGCTTCAATCGCGGAGAGGTTCTGCGTTTCAAACGGGACACGTGCCTGTGAGCCAGTAGCCCCAAGCGCGGTGTAGGCGCGCGTGTCTTGCTCAACCAGAATTTTGTCACCGCCACGTAGGGCGATGTCGAGTTCGGGATGCTTGTAGAGGTCTTCGAACCAGATTTTGCCGCGTTCGCTACCGCGGATCACGGTGATCTGTGCAACTTCGGGTTCGATTGTGATCCCGCCGGAACGCGCAAGCATGGTTGCAAGCGAACGGGTAGGGCGTTCAATTGGATAAACGCCTTGGCCGCCAATGGCACCCACCAAAGAAACTGTAGATCCGTCGCCTGCAGCACGTCGAACTTCGACCTGCGGATCAGGTGTCTGATCGGCGAGCTTGTTGGTGATAATGCGGCGGATCGCTTCGGGGGAATTGCCCGCTGCCTTGATCCGACCAGCATATGGAATAAAGATAAAGCCTGCGCCATCAACCTGTACTTCTTCTAGGGTAGCAGGCGCGCCTTCAGCGCCTAGCAGGCTGTCGTCGACGTTTTCATAGATGGTAATGCCCAGAACATCGCCAGCGCGGATTGTATCCGAGCCAAGCGTGCTGGCGTTCTTGAAACTTGACGAAAATCCAAGTGCCGGAACAACAGCAGTTGCACGTGTCACACGGTCATTCACCGCAACAATAAAGGCATCACCTTCGCGCTGTACTGAGCCTGCAAAGATTTGGCGTTTGTTGGGGCCTACCTGCGGCAGTCCGCAGGATGCCAGTACGGCACAAGCCGCAACGACTGCGATGGGACGGGCCCACCGAATGCTTAGGGTTTTCACTGCCGGTCTCCTCGACCTAATTTTCTGCCTCAAATCGCCGATTGTTTCGACGTATTGTTTCTGAACGTATCGGAGCCGTAGGCAAAAATCTACTCGGGCGTGAGAATTATCTCATGAGATGGCGTGAATGTGTGGCTTTGCTGCCGCGATAGGCGGCAACCTTTGCTAAGGACCACAAGGGGTTGTGGCGGTTAGTTCACCAGACGCAACTGCTGGCGCGCAGGAGCGGTGCCTGAATCCAGTGCTTCATAGGGGTCATCGGGCCCAAGCATCATGTCAACAACTTGCCGCATCAGTTGGCGGCGGCCGCGCGCGGAATAAAACCCGCCCGGTAGTTGGCTGGTTTCAAGAAGATAGCGGCGGAAATCTTTGTAGGCGCGGTTATCAGGCCGCGAGGCCGTCTGAAAAAATTCTGGCAAGGGTTGGTCTGAGACGAACTCAGGCTTTGCATAAACTGCGCGGCCAAACACCTTGAGCGGAATTCCACGCCACAGGACCTGTTGGCCTGCGGTTGAGTTTACTGTGACGGCTGTACGCGCGTCATTCAGTAATTGCGCCAGCTTGCCACCGCGCACAAAATGCACGCGCTTTTCAACGCCCAGCTCTTTTGCGAGCCGCTTTATTTCTTTTCGAACCGGAACGCGGCCATCTTCTAACGGGTGGGCCTTTACCACTAGGTGATGGTGTTGAGGGGCGCCTTTGGCAAATCCCTCAATGATGAGTTCGAGAAAGTCGCCCATTGTTTCAAAGGGGGAGTGTTTTTGGAATGAACTGTCATGTTCCAGCTGCAACAAGGCCAGATGGTATGGGAAACCGCCCAAACGGATGCGCAGGGTGGCAAGCCGCCGCTCGATCGCTTGCCATGGCATTAACAGTAGTCGTTTTAGATAAAGTTGGAATTCTTTTGTCACAGGAAGGTCGCGGTGGGGGCGGAAATTGCGATAGTCACCATTACGGAACATCACAAACCAATGATATAGGGCACCGTAAAACACGTGTTGGCGCATGTCGCCCCAATGGCTGGGCGGTAAAGGGGCCTCCATGTCGGATTTCTCGAGCGCCTTTTGCATCTGCGAGATGGTCATATCCATCAGGCGCGAATTGCCATTTGTGCCGCCGCGCTCATACGTGACCCAGTAAGGGCGCATATAACCTTCTTCAAAAACATGAACTGTTAGACCGCGTGCGCGTGCTTCTTTGACGGCAGCCGCATGAATTGGGCGGGTGTCGCCGTATAGGACTATGTCAGTTACTGATTTTTCATCCAGCAGCGCCTTAAACGTTTCGGTCCAGTCAACGGCGGCACCGCGATAGGGGATGTAGCTGCGGGGATGAAACCAGAATGCGCGGTCACCTGCGTTAAAACCCACACGCCACACATCGGCACCCGCCGCCCTAAGCATCTTGCCAAGGCGGTTAAAAAAGGGGCCGTGCGGCCCTTGCAGGAACAAAAATACCCGAGAGTCGGGGGTATGGGATGACATGTGCAGCTTTCTTAGGTTGCTCTTCACAGTATTTAGTCTCAAAACTCTGACCAAATTATGGCTCATGCCTTGCCTGCTCAACATAAACCGGAGGGAATACGATGTTCACGGGGATAATCACCGATATCGGGACCATAACCGAGCTTAAACAAGAAGGCGACCTGCGCGCGCGCGTCTCCTGCGGATATGACACTGCGGGCATTGATATGGGGGCGTCTATCGCAAGTGACGGTGTTTGCCTGACGGTCGTTGATTTGGGCGCTGATTGGTACGAGGTGCAGGTCAGCCGCGAAACGGTTGATCTGACCAACCTGTCTGACTGGCGTGTAGGCCGCCGCGTTAATCTGGAACGCGCGCTAAAGGTTGGCGATGAATTGGGAGGACACATTGTGTCTGGCCATGTTGACGGGGTCGCCGAAGTTATCGTGATGCGAGACGAGGGCGATAGCACCCGCGTTACATTGCGCGCCCCTAAATCGCTCGCTAAGTTTGTCGCGTCTAAAGGGTCGGTCGCACTTAACGGGACATCCTTGACGGTGAACGAAGTCGATGGCTGTGATTTTGGCATCAATTTCATCCCTCACACAAAGGTTGCGACAACCTGGGGAGATGTGAAAGTGGGCGACCACGTGAACCTCGAGATTGATACGCTTGCGCGGTATGTTGCACGCCTTGCGGATATGCAGGGATAAACAGGGTGCGTGCGCTGTGACGCAGCGCTTCCTCTGGTCATGCAGTGTACTGTCGGTTACGCCCCAAGATAGAAAACAAGGGAGCCTCCCATGAGCTTTGAAACACCCGGACCTGTTGAAGCGGAACTTGCCAACGCGATTTCCCCAATCGAGGACATCATCGCCGCCTGTCGCGCAGGAGAGATGTATATTCTTGTGGATCATGAAGATCGCGAAAATGAAGGTGATTTTGTGATTGCCGCTGAATTTGCGGATGCGGATGCGATCAACTTTATGGCGACTCACGGGCGCGGCTTGATCTGCTTGCCCATGACGCAGGCACGTGTGGATGCGCTTGAGCTGCCAATGATGGCGACAAATAACTCCTCACGTCACGAGACGGCGTTCACGGTGAGTATCGAGGCGCGTGAAGGTGTGACTACCGGTATTTCGGCCGGCGACCGTGCGCTGACAGTGGCTGTAGCCATCGAAGAGGCAAACGGCGCGGCAGAGATCGCAACACCGGGCCATGTGTTTCCACTGCGTGCGCGCAATGGCGGTGTGTTGGTGCGTGCAGGTCATACCGAGGCATCTGTGGATATCAGCCGCCTTGCGGGGCTAAAGCCCGCAGGCGTGATCTGTGAGATCATGAAGACAGATGGCACAATGGCGCGCTTGCCTGACTTGGTTACCATTGCAGCCGAACACAACCTAAAGATCGGCACGATTAGCGATTTGATCGCCTACCGCAATAAGCACGACAATATGCTTGTTCAGCGCGATGATCGTATGGTTCAGTCCGCCTATGGTGCTGAATGGCGCATGCGGGTTTTTGAAGACCAGATTTCCGGCACGGACCACGTGGTCCTGAGCAAGGGTGAGATCAGCGACGGAACACCTGTTCTGACACGTACACATGCGTTGAATGCACTCGAAGATGTTCTGGGCCTAGGCTCCAGTGCCCCTGATGAGTTGCCGCAGGCAATGAAGATCATTGCAGATGAGGGCCGTGGCGCTGTGTTACTGTTCCGTGAACCCAATCCGCGTTTGCGACTGGATGACGATGATGCCGCGCCGCGCACGATCAAGCGCACAGGGTTGGGCGCACAGATCTTGGCGCAGCTTGGCGTGCATGAGCTGGTACTGCTGACAGACAACCCTCAAACGAAATATACAGGTCTTGAGGCCTACAATCTCGAAATCGTGGGCACCAAACCCATCACTAAGGAGTAATTTGCACCATGGCCGCATCCCTAGAGCATACAGTTCTGCCCGTTCCGAGCTTTGAAAAGCCGGTTAAGGTGCTGATTGTTGTTTCCCCTTACTACAGTGATGTCGCTGCGGGCCTATTGACCGGTGCTAAAGCAGCACTTGAGGATGCAGGCGTCAGCTATGAGATTGTCGAGATGCCAGGTGCGCTTGAGATTCCCACAGCGATCAGTATTTCGGATCGACGGAGCAATTTTGATGGTTTTGTTGCGCTGGCCTGTGTCATTCGCGGCGAGACGACGCATTATGAAACAGTGTGTAGTGACAGCTCGCGGGGGCTTCAGATGCTTGGGCTGCAAGGATTGTGCATTGGCAACGGCATCTTAACCGTCGAAAACAAGTCGCAGGCTGATGTGCGCGCCGATCCTGATGGGCAAAACAAAGGTGGCGGTGCGGCGCTCGCGGCCTTGCATCTTATCGCGCTGGGCCGTAAGTGGGCGTCCACACCCGCGGGCATCGGGTTCAAGCCATTGGGCGAGGACACTGTGATGGCCGGAGATCTGGACGGAAATACCACCGCATGAGCACGCCAAATCGCACTGACAACATGACCGGCAACATGAAGCGCAAGATGCGCTCGGCCGCGCGGCTATATGCCGTGCAGGCATTGTTCCAGATGGAACATTCCAATCTGACACTGGATAAGGTGCGGCTGGAATTCCTAGATCACCGGTTTGGTGATTTTATGGACGGTGATGAAATGCTGGAAGGCGATGAGGCGCATTTCACACGTGTGCTGGAAGACGCGGTAAATCATCAGGCACCGATTGACCAAATGACAGATCGGGCCTTGGTGGCCAAATGGCCAATTGCACGGATCGATCCAACCCTGCGTGGTTTGTTTCGCGCAGCAGGTGCAGAATTGCGCGATGAATCGACTCCGCCTAAGGTTGTAATTGCGGAATATCTTGATCTGGCATCTGCCTTCTTTCCTGATGGGAAAGAGGCGCGTTTTGTGAACGCAGTACTGGATCACATGGCCAGAGAGGCCCGCCCCGAAGCATTCTGATCTGCGACTTGCAGGCTTTTTAACCGCAAATTTTTGATTTATCTGATCCGCCGGAACGTTTGTTCTGGCGGTTTTTGTGATTCCATCGGCACTTAATTCTGTGTGCAGGTGTGCAAAATAAAGGGGGCGGATGTTTGGTCAAGTCGCGACTCTCATCTGTTATGATGTGTGAATGCTCTTTGAGTAATTTTTGTAGATCAGATCAGGATTGAAAATCAAAGGAGCTATAAGTTATTGAAAAGTAGATTAATGTTGATTTTTTGGCGGCGTGATCAATTTCTCTATGCGAAATAACTTTTTCGTCAGAAAGTAGGGCGTGAGAAGTGGTGTTATTTGGCAACACTGGTGGACCGCTTTTCGTTACGTAAGCTTTTTGCGAATTTGGCCTAAAGGTGTGCATACATTTTTGGAGAGGTTGCGTTAACCTTTTGAAAATTAACCATGTCTCAAAAATAATTTTATGCGCGCAAAAAAGACGGATGCCATGAACACGAGTTTGATGTGATTTCCCGCTTCGACGCTAAATATTTATATGCTCGTCTTTGGCGAAATTTACTTTTCGTTAACAATTGAGATCACTACCACTTGACGTTGATCGCTGGAATTTAAAGTTCCGGGGTCGGAAAGGGTCGGTAGAATTGTTTTTTGTACGAGTGATTTTGTTTTTTATGTCGCGGGCAGCTGAAAAAGCGGACGCGCCCGTTGCGGCCGAGCAGTCAGAAGTTTTTCACGCAAGCTACCGTTCCGTTTCCCATCATGCGCCCACCTCATCGCTTGTCCCACCATCGGGTGAAGAGGCGGTGACAAAGGATGAAATGATTAAGCTTTTTGGAAGCGCGTTACGCGTTCGCTAGGCGCGAGTAGTGTGGCGGGACCGCCGTTGCCGACCAGTTTTATTCCCGAGGACCTGTATGTACAGGTGGGCGCCAGGTAAATTAGCCAAGACTAAAACAGAGCCAGCTCCCTGGGATTTGCTTAAGGCCACTGGAATGTAAACTTTATGTCGCACAGGGCAGAACCCGCCACCCCTCTTAGGTAGGGTCGTGAAGGGCTTAGGGCAAGGGGCTATTGTGTGACTTTTTCTATAAACCCATACCGGATCAGTTCTTCGGGCAGCAGAACGTAGATTTCATCGGGTGGTGTGATCAATGCGTGCTGCATGATGAGCGGATCAATGCCCATTTGGTCGAGATAGCGCATTACTAGTCCTTGCCCGCGCTGAATGTCTTCTACGGCGGCAAAGGCGGGCAAAATGGTACTTTCGCCGAAATAGTGTTGATGCACGCCCACAAAGGCCTCTTCGGGAATGGAACGTTTGACGCCGGCAGCCAGCAGATATGGGCAGGCGGAATAGCAGATGTCGCCCTCGCGCATTTCGGTCTCGAACCCTGCCAGCCGTAGTGCACGCCCCAGTTCAAGCGCGTCATGAACCGATCCACCGGGTGAGTTGAGGATCACGCGGGTAGGGGCCTCGCGCAGTTCTTCGACCTGTTTGATGATACGCGGCGCATCGCCATCCGCAATTTCGCCCTCAATCAAAATGGCGGCACCACCAGAAACAACAGTCAGCGTCAGGCGTTTTGGCAGGGGATCGCGGCTGTCGGGCACCGCGCGTTTAGGCGAAAATCGGCGTGTCTGATCCCCCGGGCGAACAGGTTCGGTCAAGGACGGGGCTTTGGGGCCAATGCGTGGGAGGCTAAACCCGTTTTGCAAATCGCCAACAAATAGGAGACCCGCCAGCAATAACTGAAAGGCCAACACCCCGATCAGGACACGCCCTACGGGGTTTCTTTTGCGCGTCTCGCTCATTCTGCGGCGGTTCGTGTTTTTAGTGGTGTGGGGGAGGGCACTTCAGCATCGGCCTTCATGGCGCCGTCCATTTCCTTCATTACCGCAATGGCGGCGCGTAGTTCTGCCAATGTTAGGCTGTCTTCTACGGCAGTCCCTTCGCGGCCTGACCTGATCGCGCCTTGGGTGATTGCAAGGATGAACACCAGAACAGCGGGCAGCAGATCAATTGCAATTGCCCCCGCCCATGAGGGCACAAAGTTGCGTGCGTACAGGATCACGGCGTCTGCCGCCGAGATGGGGGTGTATGTGGTTTCAGGCGGCGCAGGCATGGCCTGTACGGCCTGCGCTGCCCGTGCGAGGGTTTGAGCGCGTTGTGCCAGCACCTCAAGGACCGAAGATATGGTTGCGGCTTGATCTCCACGCGTCTGAGCTGATCGTCCGTCAAGTTCTGGCAAAACAACTGAGGCTGAGAGGTCTTGCGCGGCGCGTTCAACCAGTGAGGCAACTGAAAGCTGTCGCATTTGGGTGATCAACCCCGCCAGGCGCACGGCCTGCTCCGAAAACTCGACCGAGCGGGCCTCGACGGGGCCAGCTTCTACCGTAAGGGCGCGCATACGGCTCAGGATGGCATTCCCTTCGGAAAAGGCGGATTGGACCAGTGGTGTTTGAGATGCGATTTGAGCCTCAAGCCCGGCAAGTTCGCTGGATTTCTGGCGCAGCACCCGAAAAACTGCGCCGCGCCCTGCAAGGCCAGACAGGTTTCCCGTGGCTTCCTGTTCGCTAAGGTCTTCAAAGGATTGGCGTACACGGGCGACATCACGTTCTAGGCCCTGTGCGGATAGGGCTACTTCATGCGCGCGTTCCAAAGATACTTGATAGTCTTGGACGGTCTTGGCTAGATGCTGTTCAACGGCCGCAGAACCAGCAAGAGCAGCAGCATTTAGCCAACTGGACATGGCAATGATCGCGATAGAGCCAAGGCCCATGGTGGCCAATAGTGCGACGCGTGCTCGTGCGCCGCGCACGGCTGGAAATAAGCGTAACATATAGGACCAAAACACAAAAATCCCAACGGACACCGCCACAGAATAGGCAATAGCGGCAAAAGCGGACATGGCACCGTTGTCATCCAGCAACGAGGACACGCCAAGGTATGTGTAAATGCCAGACGCCACCGCAAGGACCCCAAGTGCCGTGCCAGAGAAGGTATCCAGCCAGCTGAGGTGGTCTTCCAATTCGCGCGCATAACGTACGCCACGGGCGCGGGCGGTGGGGTCTTGAAGATCGCTCATGCGGATATCCTTGGTTTTGTTAAGGATAAGATAGGCAGATGGATGCAAAAGGCCAAGTCACAGCCGCGAGGGTTGCAAATGTTCATGATATGTTCATAATTTCCGTTATGACTGAAACACCCAAAACCTTCCAACCCGGACAGCTATTACAGCGCGGCGTGTCACGACATCTCGCAACATACGGATTCGCCTGTGTTGAGGAGCTGGTCCCGACGCGCGGACTGCGTGTGGATGTTATGGCGCTAGGACCAAAAGGAGAGATTTGGGTGGTTGAATGCAAGTCCAGCCGTGTAGATTTCACCTCAGACAGCAAATGGCAGGGCTATCTAGCGTGGGCCGACAGGTTCTTTTTTGCGGTGGATGAGGATTTTCCGACCGAGCTGCTGCCAGATGACCAAGGTCTCATCATCGCAGACGGCTATGGCGGAGAGATTGTGCGCATGGCACCTGAAGCGAAACTTGCACCAGCGCGGCGCAAGGTCATGGTGCAGAAATTTGCGGTAACTGCGGCGCGACGCCTACAGGCACTGCGTGATCCTATGTGGGACGGTGCAGATAGTTGACACTGTGCGGGCTGAATTCTGGGTCAAGGCGGTTAGCGGAATGCGGAGCTTTAAAGTCGAAGGCCCGCTCTGCGGGACTTAGTTGTCATTGGCGCTATTCACTTAGTTACCTATAGTCGACAGGGTAGAAGCGGATGAAAATCGTTAGAATGGAAGAATTTTGATGAACGGCTACTCTGAAGTTTTATACG
The DNA here is from genome assembly GCF_036960155.1 of Sulfitobacter sp. Taxonomy (GTDB): domain Bacteria; phylum Pseudomonadota; class Alphaproteobacteria; order Rhodobacterales; family Rhodobacteraceae; genus Sulfitobacter. Next base: position 189,149 of record NZ_JBALWB010000003.1, read on the forward strand.
TTCTGCACATCGCATTGATCGAAATCAGGGCTACAGAAAGGCTTAAAAAGGCACGTGTTTTTGCGGATGTCGTTCACAACGTACCGGACATGATAAAGGCTGGCATGGCAGAAGAAGAAATCGTCGAAAAGGTGATGCTCAACGCAAATCGACAAGGTGTGGGCGACTACTTTTTGAAGCTCTTTGCAAAGGCAAAAACCGAGTAGGTTTGGGCTCTTTGCGGACCTTTGCTGCATCCTCGCGAAGGTTTTTCCGTTCTACGTCAGAAACGCGAGGTGAAGGTCAAAGTCAGCTGACCTCCACATCCGAATCTGCAATCGCCGCGAGGCTTAGCGCCGTTTTTTGCCACCCATGTGGGCTGCTGCTTGCGCGGCTGCTACGATCTCTTCTGCGATTTCGCGTGCTTCATCTGGGGTGAAGTCCATCGGGATTTCAACGCCAGCGCCTTCAATGAACAGCCGGACCATCCCTTGATCGGTTGGGGCGATTTGCAGGTCGGCTTCAATGTCGCGTTCGTCGTTGATGCCCATGGCGGGTCCCTCCAAGATTTCAGGTGGTATCGCTACCGCTGTGCAGCTTGAAAGGCAAGTGGTTGTGCGGGTAGGCTAGCCCGATGACACAGATTGAATTACGCCCCTTTTTGCCATCTGACCGCGCGTGGATGATTGAGACCCATATTCATACCTATGAGCGGGATGAGGGATTCGATACCACCTTTGGTGTGCTCATAGCGCAGATTTTGGATGATTTCTTAGCAAATCATGATCCTGAAATTGAGCAGGGCTGGATCGCGTGGGATGGTGATACGCGCCTTGGCTCGATCTTTTGTGTGAAGCTTTCAGCGCAAACTGCGAAATTACGCCTGTTTCAGCTGGTGCCAGAGGCGCGGGGCCGCAAGCTGGGGCTGAGACTGTTGGAAGCCTGCACTGATTTCGCCCGTGACAAAGGATATCAGGATATGGTGTTGGCGACTCACAAAAGCCATGAAGCGGCCGTTGCCCTGTATCTGCGCAATGGTTGGACAATTGTGGATGAAAAACCTGTGGTGTCCTTTGGCCAGTCGTTGATTGAACAGACGCTAACCCGATCACTTTGAACATATTTTTTGATGTTGTTGGGGGATTGAAGCGCAAAGGGTGAAAAAACTACAACTATAGGAGTTGACGCGCGCGCTTGTGCAATCTAATCAACGGCGCAGTGCCGGGGTAGCTCAATTGGTTAGAGCGCGTGGTTGTGGTCCACGAGGCAGTTGGTTCGAAACCATCTCCCGGTACCACTTTCAACAGACTATAGATTTTTGAAAGTGAGCAAAGCACGGTGTTTCCGAGGAAATGCCTGTTTGCACGTCCTCCGAGAACCGTCAGCAACCTCAGAACACGTCACTCTACCACCACCGTTTGGCGCAGAGCGCCTGTCATCCGGTCAAAGATCAAAATCTCGTTTTGGTCCGTCACAACAGCGTACCAATCAGCCGCTTGAGTAAAAGCTGCGGCCTTTGCACCCTTCGGTAATGTGATTTCCGAAGGTAAAACGGGGGTATTACGGCTCAGACGCGTGACAAGCAGTCCAATAACGACTACCACGCCCAAAATCATCACTGCCGTTAGTACCGTCACCATCCGGCGCAAAAAGCGCAGGTTTGCCGGCTCAGAAAGATCATCCATGTCGCACCGCCGTATTACATTCATTCTGGGCGAGACCCCGCCTAAGCGTCTTGATAAGGCGCTTGCGCGCGATGTGCCAGAGGATGCAGTGCTATCGCGCACGCGTTTGGCCAAGTTGATTGATCAGGGTGCAGTTCAGGTGAACGGGGCAATCCAACGCGATCCGCGTGCGGTTGTGGGTGAGGGTGCCCAGATCGACATCGACGTTGAGGAAGCGCAAGACAGTCATATCCTGCCAGAAGATATCCCGCTGGACGTTGTCTATGAAGACGATGATCTGATTGTCGTGAATAAGCCAACGGGCATGGTGGTGCATCCGGCGCCCGGCTCGCCCTCGGGGACGTTGGTGAACGCGCTGTTGGCCCACTGTGGCGATGATCTGTCTGGTGTGGGGGGCATGAAACGTCCCGGCATCGTGCACCGGATCGATAAGGAAACATCGGGTCTATTGGTTGTCGCCAAATCGGACGCGGCGCATCACGGCTTGGCCAAGCAGTTTGAGGCACACACGGTCGAGCGGTATTACCGCGCGATTGTATACGGTGTGCCTGATGCCAATGATCCGCGCCTGCGTGGCGTGAAGGGCGCAAATTTTGAAAGCGGCAATATCCTCAAGCTTACAACGCAGCTGGCGCGCCACAAGACAGACCGCCAACGCCAAGCTGTGCTGTTCCACGGGGGACGTCATGCCGTTACACGCGCACGCACAGTTTCCCGATTTGGTACACCGCCAGTTATCGCGTTGATGGAGTGTTGGTTGGAAACAGGCCGCACGCACCAAATTCGCGTGCACATGGCCCATGCGGGCCACGGACTGGTTGGGGATCCAACCTATGGCGGCAAGCGCAAGCTGGCGCGTACAGCACTGCCAGAGGCATTGGCACAATCGATTAAGGACTTTCCACGCCAAGCGCTGCACGCGGCTGTTTTGGGCTTCATTCACCCGATTAGTGGTGAGGCGATTAGGTTTGAGGCACCATTGCCTGCTGACATGGCCGATTTACTTGCTTCGCTTGAGAAAACGCGCGCCTAACGCCGCTGTCACAATCTGCACAAGGCAGTGATGCGCGTATTTGTTACGTTTGCTACATGCGATTGTTGTGTAACTATCTTTGAACGGCGCAAAGCGGTCTTGAAACCGGATGTTTGCGCCCCCATATTGTATGTTAAGCCCAGTAACATGGGCGCCAGGGAAAGGAATTTAGCCATGGCCAATTATGCAAATCTGCCAGCGCCGACACCTGAGGGCGGCTTAAATCGTTACATGCAGGAAATTCGTAAGTTTCCACTGCTGGAACCGCAGGAAGAATATATGCTCGCCAAAGCGTGGGTAGAGCAAGAAGACACCAAGTCCGCACACCGCATGGTGACATCACACCTGCGCCTCGCGGCGAAAATTGCGATGGGGTATCGCGGCTACGGCTTGCCGCAAGCCGAAGTGATTTCCGAAGCCAATGTGGGCCTGATGCAGGCGGTGAAACGTTTTGACCCTGAAAAGGGCTTCCGCCTTGCGACCTATGCAATGTGGTGGATTCGCGCGAGCATTCAGGAATACATCCTGCGCTCGTGGAGCTTGGTTAAGCTGGGCACAACGTCCGGCCAGAAAAAGCTGTTCTTTAACCTGCGTAAGGCCAAAAATAAAATTGGCGCGCTGGAAGAAGGCGATCTGCGCCCTGAGAACGTAAAGACCATTGCGACTCAGTTGGGTGTGACCGAGGCCGAAGTGATCTCGATGAACCGCCGGATGTCGGGTGGGGATGCGTCCCTGAACGCCACTGTTGGCTCGGACGGCGAAGGCACGATGCAATGGCAGGATTGGTTGGAAGACGATAATGCTGACCAAGCAGGCGATTATGAAGCGCGCGACGAACTTGAGACACGCCGTGAAATGCTTGCTGATGCGATGGACGTGCTGAATGACCGCGAAAAGGACATCTTGGTTCAGCGCCGTTTGTCGGACAAGACAATCACGCTAGAAGACCTGAGTGGTCAGTATAGCGTCAGCCGCGAACGTATCCGCCAGATCGAAGTGCGCGCGTTTGAAAAGCTGCAATTGCGTATGCGTGAACTGGCGCAGGAAAAAGGCCTGACCGCGGTCGAATAAGATCCACAATATTGAATAAGAAAAAGCCGCCCTACTTGAGGCGGCTTTTTTTGTTTAGGAACGCGGCGGCGTTTGCAAGGTTTACTTAAGCCGTGCGCGCAGGACACGGACCATGTTTTCCCCCATGACCTTACGGATTTGCGTCTCTGACAGGCCGACCTCTATCAAGGCATGCGTAAGGGAGGCCAATTCGGAGGTATCAAATTCAGTGCCCACCGAACCGTCAAAGTCTGAGCCAAGCGCAACGTGATCTTCGCCTACAACTCCAATGGCTGTTTTGATCATTGTGGCGATGCCAGCGGGGGTGCTGTCGCCGCAAGTGACCTCATCCCAATAGCCCATGCCAATGACGCCGCCTGTCTCTGCAATGCGTTTCATCAGTGCATCAGGATAATTGCGCTTTACGTCGCAATGGGCTTGAATGCCTGTGTGGCTCACGACTAGCGGGATGTCGGTCATGGCAAGAACATCCTCGGCCACTTGATGGCTTGAATGTGCAATGTCTAGAACCAAATCGCGTGCAACCACTTCGCGCACCACTTCGCGGCCAAATTCAGTGAGGCCCTGATCTGATGTGCCATGCAGGGACCCGCCAAGCGCGTTGTCAAAAAAGTGCTGCAATGCAACAAGGCGATACCCCGATGCCACGATGTGATCCAGATTTGCGATGTCTCCTTCAAGGGGATGCGCGCCCTCAATCCCTAGAATACCACCTGTGATATTTTCGCCATTTGCACGCGCTTCCAATACGGCATCCAGATCGGCACGGGTTTTGATGATCTTAAAGCGGCCGTTTGAATCCTCTTCAACGCGGTGCAGTTTTTCCGCCTGATACTGTGCACGCGCCAGTAGGCTGGTCCATGTGGCGATCGGCCAGCGCTGACCAAATGCGAGCAATGTGATATTGTCTAAAGCCTCTGCGGTGTTTTCGTCGTAATTTTGCCCCGCAGGTGATTTGGTGACGGCGGTGAAGACCTGAAGCGCGACATTGCCCTCTTGCAGACGCGGCACGTCAACTTGGCCGCGCGCCCCGCGAATGCTTAGGTCGCGTGCCCACAGGAGCGGATCGGCATGTAGATCACCAACGGTGAGGGTGGCATGAAGTGCTGCAGCCGCGTCGCTGACAGGGTAGGGGCCGCCATCACCGACAGTGTTTTTTGATCGTTCGACCACTCCGGGCGCAATGGCCCAAAACGCAACCAAGGCAATAAGGGCCAATGCTAAAAGGGCGATGAGTGAGTTTCTGAGTAAACGCATGGTATCTCCGGATTTTGTGTTGATCCTCGGCTTGGGTGTTACGCTTGGCAAGAGGGATGTTGGTGCTTAGTCTCATCAGGAACCCTGATGGAGGATGGTATGGCTGGCGGTTGGGCGCGTGATGGCGCGGTATCAGAACAGATTGAAGCGTCAATCAACGATGAGCTGGCCCGGCTTAAGTCGCGGCGTGCGCCTGTTGGCGACAGCCTGACGCATTGCGCCGAGTGTGAAGAACCGATCCCGCAGGCACGGCGTGACGCATTGCCGGGGGTGAAATTGTGTATCGAATGTGTGCGTGAGCGGGATGCGGGATTTACAGCAAAGGGTGGAATGAATCGACGGGGCAGTAAGGACAGTCAGTTGAAGTGATGGGTGGGTTTTGAATTCGCTTGTGGAATATTGGCTAGCGTAACGTCCAATTTGGTAAAGACCACTAGTGACCCGACGGCATTTCCTTGATCCATTGCTATGTTTATTTGGTTCGCATATGAATTAATGTAGTCCATATGCGAAGTAAATCATGTCTCGAACTTTGAAAATATTTCACAAACTGCAAGTTGCGCATAGCGCACTGTTTCGTGCTGCTGATCGGCGCACACGTTCTCAGATAGGCCTAAGCACAACGCAATTGGCGGTTCTGTTTATCTTGTCGCGCACCGACGGGCAGCCCATCAGCGAAATTTCCAAGACACTTGCCATGGGCAAGTCTAGCCTTACCGGCCTGATTGATCGGATGTGTGACAAGGGGCTCGTGCGCCGATCTGCTTCCCCGACGGATGGGCGGGTGACAAACATCTATCTGCAACCACTGGGCCAAGACGCGCTGGGCCGTGGCCGCGAAGAAACCAAGCGGTTTAATCAAGCGCTTTTGGCGCCGTTCTCTGCTGAGGAACAAGCCACAATTGAACGTTTCCTGACCCATCTGGCTAAAGACGCAGACAACATCATCAACGGTGCGAGTACATTACTAGATGAGGCGGGCAGTGATGGATAGCCAGTGGGTAACGACGATCCATTTTGCGGCCAGCGATGGCTGGATGCTTGAGGGTGACATTTATAGTGGGCCTAAGCCCACGTTTGCTGTTCTCATCTCGGCAGGTACCGGATTTCCGCGCCGTTTTTATCATGAACTGGCCAAGTATTTGGCTGAGAAGGGCGCGGTTGTCCTAAACTATGACTATCGCGGCATTGGTGGATCGAGGGCGGGCGATCTTGCGACGTCTGGCATCGATTATCCGGATTGGGGGCGCTTTGATATGCCTGCAGCAGTGGATGCGCTAGAGGCCGCCGCACCTGAATTACCGATTACCCATGTTGCGCATAGCGTTGGTGGCCATTTCTTGGGTCTGATGCCAAACCACGTAAAAATTGCACGCCATGCATTTGTTTCTGTAGGGACCGGGTTTTGGGGTGTTCACCATCTAAAGAACATTCCGATGGAGCTGTCTTTTTGGTGGGGCATTGGTGGGTATTCCTTGTTGCGTTATGGCTATATCAAGCCGATTGGCGGCTGGCAGGGGGAGCCGTTGCCGCCCAAGCTGTTCAAAACATGGCGTCGTTGGAGCCAGCGCCGCGCCTATTTCCAATCAGAATTTAAAACAACGATGGCACCCCATCATTATGACAGTGTCACTGCGCCTATCAGGTCGTGGATATTCCCCGATGATCCAATTGCTACACCAGCAGCTGCGGCTGATCTGCTGTCCAGTTATCCGTCCGCGCCATCCGAAATCATCATGCGCTCTGCTTCAGAGATCGGCGTGAGACGCATCGGTCATGAAGGGGCAGTGCGAAAAGGGCGTGAGGTTCTTTGGGCGGAGATAGTTGAATGGCTGAAGACACCTAATGACACCTAAGAAAAATAACGTTCCCAGACACATTTAACTGATAGGGCCAGAAATGACCGATAACATCAAACTACACACCGCCGACCGTGTGACTACTCTGACAATGGCACGTCCTGAAAAACGCAATGCCATCACGCAGGCCATGTACGCGGCCATGGCAGATGCGTTAGAGGATTATGCAGCGTCTGATGACGTGCGCGCGTTTGTGATTACAGGGGCAGAAGATTACTTCACCTCCGGCAATGACGTTAAAGATTTTTCTATGGGCAGCAACGGCGACGAAGTCCCGCCTGTTGTGCGTTTCCTAAAGGCGGTTTCCACCTGCCCAAAGCCCCTTATTGCGGCGGTAAATGGTCCGGCGATCGGGGTTGGCGTGACGATGTTATTGCATTGCGACCTTGTTGTCGTGTCAGAAGCATCAACGTTTAGTACGCCATTTGTTCAGCTTGGCCTTGTCCCCGAGGCTGCGTCATCGCTGCTGCTGCCGGCAACTGTTGGCATGGCAGTTGCAAATGACATGTTGCTTGCCAACCGGGTTTTGGATGCCCGCGAGGCGGTGACATTCGGTTTGGCGTCTCGCATTGTTCCGGCTGTTGATTTGATGACTGAGGCTGGCACTATCGCAAATCAGCTCGCCGCAGCCGCGCCTCAATCCGTGCTCAAAACCAAATCACTAATACGCCATGGCCGCGATCAGATGATTGCGCAGATGGATAAGGAATCTGTGATGTTTGCAGAGCAGCTGAAATCACCTGAGTTTGCCGAAGTGGTCACAGCAAAAATGCAAAAACGGGCACCAGTGTTTAAGTAATGCAGTATAATTACCGCGCCTCCCTGCGTTCAAATGCAGGGAGGCGCGGCAGATTGATCAATCTTCCATGGCTTCCAGTTCGTCGATGAAGCCGGAAATCATCGACAGGCCTTTATCCCAAAACGCAGGATCAGATGCATCTAGGCCAAAGGGGGCAAGCAACTCTTTGTGGTGCTTGGACCCACCAGCCTTGAGCATGTCGAAATACTTGTCTTCAAAGCCCGGTTCGCCCTCTTCGTAGACCGCGTAAAGCGCATTCACGAGGCCGTCACCAAAGGCGTAGGCGTAGACGTAGAAGGGGGAGTGGATGAAGTGGGGGATGTACGCCCAAAAGGTTTCATACCCGTCCATAAATTCAAACTGCGGGCCAAGGCTTTCGGCTTGAACAGACATCCATAAGGCGTTGATGTCATCTGGGGTCAATTCACCGTTGCGGCGCGCAGCATGCAGTTTGCATTCAAAATCATAAAACGCGATCTGACGCACAACAGTGTTGATCATGTCCTCAACTTTGCCAGCCAAAAGAATCCGACGCTCGGCCTTGGTTTCTGCACCTTCCAGCATCTTGCGGAACGTGAGCATTTCACCAAACACAGAAGCGGTTTCAGCCAGTGTTAGCGGAGTAGAGGACAACATCTCACCCTGACCAGCGGCCAGCACTTGGTGCACACCGTGGCCCAGCTCGTGTGCGAGGGTCATAACATCGCGTGGTTTGCCTAAATAGTTGAGCATTACATAGGGGTGTACATCAGTCACAGTTGGGTGGGCGAAGGCTCCTGGCGCTTTGCCCGGCTTTACGCCTGCATCAATCCAGCCCTTGCGGAAGAAAGGTTCGGCCAGTTCACCCATACGCGGATCAAAGGCGTTATAGGCATCCATGACCATCTTTTCAGCCTGTGGCCAATCGACGATCTGTGGATCCTCCATGGGGAGGGGGGCATTGCGGTCCCAGACCTGCATCTTATCCAGTCCCAACCACTTTTGCTTGAGGGCGTAATAGCGGTGCGACAGCTTTGGATAGGCCTTCACAACTGCATTGCGCAGCGCTTCGACAACTTCGGGCTCTACCTGATTGCTGAGGTGGCGGCCGGTTTGGGCCGTTTCCATGCCACGCCAGCGGTCCATGATTTCTTTTTCTTTGGCCTGCGTGTTGTGGATGCGCGCAAAGGTTTTGACGTTTTCGCCAAACACATCAGCCAGCTCACGTGCGCCTGCCTCGCGGTTTTCGCGGTTTGGATCAGTGAGCAAGTTCAGCGTGCCCTCAATGCCCATCGTCTCGCCGTTGACGTCAAATTGCAGACCCGCAATTGTTTCATCAAACAGGCGTTCCCATGCGTCGCCAACAACACCCATGTCATGAAGGAACTTCTCCATTTCATCGCTGAGCTGATAGGGCTTCATCGCACGGATGCGGTCAAAGATTGGTTTGTAGCGGGCAAGGTCTGCATTCTTGGAAAGCAGGCCATCCAAATGCTCACCCTCTAGCGTATTGAGCTCAAGCGTGAAGAACACCAGCGGCGTCATGAAATTAGTAATCTTTTCTTGGGCATCTGACATGAACTTCGCGCGGTCCGCGTCGGTTGTCAGCTGGTAATAGCGCAGGCCAGCATAGGACATGATGCGCCCAGCGACTTGGTTGATCTTTTCGTTGCGCAATACGCAATCAAGTAAACCATTGGCATCCAGCGTCTCTAGCTTGCCTTCATAGTCGGATGCAAAGCTGGCGCAGGCCTGCTCTAGCCAATCCAGATCACGTTTAAGTTCTGGCGCGTCTTCGCCTGTGTATAGGTCGTCCAAGTTCCATTCTGGCAAGTCGCCAAAGGGTGTCGCTGAACCTGCTGCACTGGCGTCATAGACGGGAGTAGGAAGATGAAACATATAATATCCTTTGATCGTTTGCAGCATAGGTAGGCACGTAGCCAGCAAGGGGCAAGATGTTGCGCCTGTTTGTGGTGCTTAAGGCGTTAAAAATGGCATAATATGATACGTTTGGTTGGTGTTTTGAATGCGTTCCGGTTTTGGGGGGGGCTGTTTTGGCGAAAGGCATAAGGGTGCTGTAACCAAAAGAGGTGCGCGCTTGCGCCAGTGGTGGGGCGTGCGTGCGGTAATTGACCAAGCTAATTGAAAGAAACGGTGATATTGTGCGGCAGTTTGAGTTAATGTTTTTGATTAACATACCGCCTTAAGTAACTGTTATTATACAGTAGAGACCGAAAGAGTTGGGAGCATTTATCCAGTGGTGGTGTTCATGAATAGATTAGTGATCTCGTCAAAAATACCTTTGCGGACAGCGGGGCCTTCCAGCAGAACTTCATGCTCGCCGCCTTCGACGACGCGCAATTGCCCTCCTTTCCAGCTTTCCATACGCGCATGAATGCGCGGCACTTCTACGATACGTTCATTGCTGCCGACAAAGGAAATACAGGGCAGGTTGGGCGCTGCGCGTTCCGCTAAATGTGCAGTTTCAGCTAGGGCTTCACGCAGCCAAACATAGCTTGGCCCACCAAGCCGAAGCTCAGGGTGATTGACCAGCTGATCGCGCATCATCTCGAACATCTCAACATCTGTGGTCAGCATGTTGTCTTCGAAAGGAGCAGACAGAGCATAGGATTCGGAGGTGGTGCCGGGGGGCAGGCGATGGCCCTGATTGAATTTCGGCATCATGGTGCTTAGGATTTTGGCGGGCAGGCGCAGGTGTGGCGCAATGCGCACACCCCACATTGGCCCCGAAAAGGCAGCAGCCTGAACAGCCATCCCCTCCATTACAGCGCGCAGGCCAATGCACCCCCCCATAGAGTGGGCCACCAAGAAGTAGGGGCGCGGGAGGTTGAGCGCACGGGCGGCGCGCATCATTGCAGCAACGTCTTTTTGGTAGTCTGAAAAATGTTCGACATGCCCTGTGAGCGGGTCGTCCAGCATACGATCGGCCAACCCTTGGCCGCGCCAATCAATCGCAATAGATGCGAGGCCACGAGCGGCAAATTCTGCAGCTGTGCCCCCGTACTTTTCAATATATTCAGTGCGCCCCGGAAAAATGAGGACAGTTCCGCGTGCCCCTTCAGGCGCCCAGGTTCCTAGACGGATTTGTTTGCCATCCGATGCTGTGACCCAATAGGCCGCTGCCGGATCTGGTCCGGGGTGGATGTCGGTATAAAGCGGGGCAGGTGAAAGGGTCATTTTTTGATTGGTTCAGGCCAGTGCAGATGCCAGCTTCATGGCCATGCCCATGTCGCCGTCAATTTTAAGCTTCCCAGTCATGAAGGCGGACGTCGGATTGGTTTCACCTTCCATCATGCCCTGAAATGTCTCTGGATCAGCGCTAAGTGTTACATCGGCCTCGTCGTCACCCGCACGCACACCTTCGTCGTCAACCATGATGGCGCCTTCGCCTTCGATTTCAAACTTTACAGTGCCGCCGATATCAACGCCTGACATTTTTTCAGTCAACACTTTAACGGCTTCGCTAATTACATCGCTCATTTTTAGACCTTTTTTGGCAAATGGTGGCTTACCGCTCTGGAAATCGGTCGCTCACCTGTTACATTCACTCTTGTTATGCGTATGAACCTCGTCAACCTCAAACATACCGTCGCGGCACTTGGCGTGCTTGTGTTGCTTTGTGGCCCTGCTGATGCGCAGGACCGCGGGCGGATTGATACGTTGCTAGAGACGCTGCGCACAGAGCCGGTCGAGGTCGCCAGGGTGGCCGAGCGCGACGTCGTGCGCGAGTGGTCGCGGTCGGGATCTGCGGCGATGGATCTGTTGTTGAAACGCGGGCGTGATGCATTGGCTGTGGGCGAATTTGTCACAGCCATCGAACATTTCACCGCTTTGACGGATCATGCGCCGGACTTCGCCGAAGGGTACCATGCGCGGGCTACCGCCTATTATCGGGCCAATCTATACGGTCCAGCGATGGATGATCTCCAAACGTCACTGGCGCTTAATCCCGATAATTTCAACGCTATCTTTGGCCTTGGTATTTTGCTCGAAGAACTGGGTGATAACCGCAAGGCAGCACAACTTTACCGCCGTGTTTTGGCGCTAAACCCGCACCATAAGAATGCCGAGGCGGCACTCGAACAGCTTAAAACCGTAGGTATTGGGCGCACTCTCTGATCAGGTTAGGAATTTGCGGTGAACACGCAAGGCAGGGTTGTGGCCGTTTTGGGCCCGACCAATACTGGCAAGACAACATACGCAATCGAGCGGATGCTGGGGCATCGATCTGGCATTATTGGCCTGCCGCTGCGCCTGTTGGCGCGCGAGGTCTATGACCGCATCGTCGCGGCACGGGGGCCTTCAGTGGTGGCACTGGTCACTGGCGAAGAGCGGATCGTGCCGCCGCGCACGCAATATTGGGTGTGTACTGTTGAGGCGATGCCCGATGGGATGGGTGCGGATTTCGTGGGGATTGACGAAATCCAGCTCTGTGCCGATCCCGAACGTGGGCATGTGTTTACGGATAGGTTGATGCGGGCGCGCGGGCTTCACGAAACGCTGTTTATGGGCGCGGATACAATGCGTGGCACCATCGCTGCGTTGGTGCCTGAGGCGCAATTTGTAAAACGCGAACGAATGTCCGAATTAACCTATGCAGGTCCGAAAAAGATAAGTCGGATGCGCCCACGCAGTGCAATAGTCGGATTTTCGGTTGAGAATGTATATGCTATCGCAGAACTGATCCGCCGCCAAAAGGGCGGTGCAGCCGTTGTGATGGGGGCACTTTCACCGCGCACGCGCAATGCACAGGTTGAAATGTATCAAAATGGTGAGGTCGACTATCTGGTGGCCACGGACGCCATTGGTATGGGGCTAAATCTGGACGTGGATCACGTGGCGTTCTCTAGTCTGGCCAAATTTGACGGGCGGCGGATGCGGCCATTGGCGCCAAACGAGCTGGCCCAGATTGCAGGTCGTGCAGGGCGGGGCATGAAGGACGGCACCTTTGGTGTGACAGGCGATGCACGCCCGCTGGAAGATGGCGTTGCGCGTGCAATCATGGATCACCAGTTCACGCCACAAAACAAAATCAACTGGCGTAACCCGCGCCTTCAGTTCGGCAGCATCGCCAATTTGGTCAAATCGTTGGAAATGGCCCCAGACCATGAGCGGCTGGTTAAGGCACGCGAAGCGGACGACCTGAGGGCGCTCAAGGCGTTAGGCGAGGACGCAGAGATCGCGGCGCGCTGTACGGACGGCCCATCGGTTCGATTGTTGTGGGATGTTTGTCGCGTTCCAGATTTCCGGGGAATCAGCCACGCAGAACACGCGAACCTGCTTGAGATAATTTATAACTATTTGCATCAAGGTGGCACATTGCCTGATGCGTGGTTGGCAAGGCAGATTAAACTCATTGACCGCACTGACGGTGACATTGACGCATTGTCGAAACGATTGGCATTTATCCGCACATGGACTTACGTTACCCAGCGCAAAGGTTGGACAAATGACGAAACCCATTGGCGCGGGGAGGCACGTGTCGTAGAAGACAGACTGTCGGATGCTTTACATGAGCGTTTGACCCAAAGATTTGTAGATCGGCGTACATCTGTATTGTTACGCCGGCTAGGACAGAAGGAAGCCATGGTGGCCGAAGTAAACGAGACTGGTGAAGTAACCGTTGAGGGCGAATTTGTAGGTAAGCTGGACGGTTTCCGTTTCCGCGCCGACAAGGGCGCAGGCTCGGCTGAGAGCAAAACGATCAAGACGGCGGCGCTACAAGCGCTGGCGCCGCAGTTCCATCTGCGGGCGGATCGTTTCTATAACGCACCCGATACTGAGATTGATTTTACCGAACAGGGCGGCCTCATGTGGGGCAGCTCAGCGGTGGGTAAATTGGTGGCTGGCCCTGACGGGCTAAAGCCGCAAGTCGAAGTATTTGTGGATGATGTGGCTGGTCCGGAGGTTGCGCAAAAGGTTCAACGCCGCTTGCAGCACTTCATTGATCGCAAGGTTGCGGCATTGTTTGAACCGCTGATTGCGTTGCAAAAAGACGAGGCCCTGACAGGTCTGGCACGCGGCTTTGCGTTCCGGATGGTCGAAGGTTTTGGCCTGTTGCAACGTGCCGAGATCGCGGATGAAGTGAAAGCACTGGATCAGGATGCACGTGGTGCCTTGCGCAAACACGGTATCCGTTTTGGCCAGTTCACGATCTTTTTGCCGCTGCTTCTCAAACCAGCGCCAACGCGTCTGCGTTTGGTTCTGTGGTCGCTGACCAAAGGTCTGTCTGAGTTCCCCGAATCGCCTCCTCCCGGTTTGGTGACGATTCCTGTGGAAGTGGGCGCTGCGGCGGGGTCGGACACAATGTCTGGCTATCGTAATGCAGGAACACGTGCCATTCGGATCGATATGCTGGAACGTCTGGCCGACATGTTACGCAACGAAGACTCGCGCGGCGGGTTTGAGGCAAAAGCAGACATGCTGTCGATTTCGGGCACAACGCTAGAGCAGTTTTCCGACCTAATGCAGGGTCTCGGCTACAAAGCCGAAGCAGGCCAACGTCCTAAGGTTAAAGCGGTTCCTGTAACTGCCAAGGAAAGCTCTGACGTACCAGCAAAAGACGCTGAAGCTGATGATGCAACGCCAACTGAAGAAGTTGCTGCACCTGAAGCGGTTGAAGCCGAAGCGCCTGCCGCTGAAGCTGATGTGCCTGCTGTTGAGGCTGCCGAAGTCGAAATGGAGGCGTTCTATACCTTCACTTGGGCCCGTCCGGCACGTCGACAGCCAGCTGGCGGGGATCGTCCCAAAGGTAAGGGTAAACCGAACCCGCGTGGCAAAAAAGGTCAACGCGAGCCAGGTGGCAAAGCAGCGAAAAGCCAGAACTTCTCGGCGCGTCCGCCCAAGAAGGAAAAGCCGATCGATCCTGACAACCCGTTTGCTGCGGCTCTGATGGGCCTCAAAACCGACAAGTGAGTGAGGAAACTGCGCCAAAGCTACGGCTAGACAAATGGCTCTGGTACGCGCGGTTTTTCAAAACACGGACTCTGGCGGCAAGTATTGTCGCCGGAGGCGCCGTTCGTATAAACGGCACACCAGCCTCCAAACGCAGTACAACGATCACCGCTGGCGATGTTCTTACATTTGCCAAAGATGATCATATTCGCGTGATCCGCGTTGAAGCATGCGGTTCACGGCGTGGTCCAGCGCCCGAAGCGCAGGAACTTTACACTGATTTGGAGCCGCCTGTACGGGCCGCGAAGGAAAAAGTTCCGCATAATCCCGCTTTTGAGGGAAAAGGGCGCCCAACCAAGCGCGACCGTCGCCAGCTTGATCTTTCTAAGGCGCGCCACCTTGAATGATCCTCGTGGCTGTTCTAGCTACTGATCTAGCCATCCTGACAGAGACATTCTCCCATGACCTATATCGTAAATGACGCCTGCATCGCCTGCAAATACACCGACTGTGTCGAAGTATGTCCGGTGGATTGCTTTTATGAGGGGGAGAACATGCTTGTGATCCATCCTGACGAATGCATCGACTGTGGTGTTTGTGAGCCCGAATGCCCTGCGGATGCAATCCGTCCTGACACAGAGCCAGATATGGAAAAATGGGTTGAGTTCAACCGCAAGTATTCCGAGATGTGGCCAGTGATCATCACCAAGAAAGATCCGCTGCCAAGTGCAGAGGAGATGGACGGTAAAGACGGCAAGATCGACATGTTCTCCGAGACCCCAGGCGAGGGCGGCTAAGTCTGCTCACGTGATTCGCGGCTGCTTGGGCATATCTGCGCCATAACGTTGCTACACTGGCATTTCGCGCCCCTTTTAGGGGGGCGCATTTTGTGGTATACTGTTGCCAATGATACGTATTTTTACACACACAAGCGCCCTCCAGCCACGGCGCATCTAATCAATCAAAAATTAACGCAAGACGTGCGGGTTTCGGCCTGTTGCGGGTCGCGTTTGTTGTGCGTTGCTGATGCAGGCAGCGCCTCTATAGGAGCCGAATAAGTATGACTAAATCTAAAAAGCTTGATTTTCGCATGGGTGAATTCGTTGTTTATCCTGCGCACGGCGTTGGCCAAATTGCCCGCGTTGAAGAGCAGGAAATTGCAGGCACCACGCTAGAGCTTTATGTGATTGCATTCGACAAAGACAAAATGACCCTGCGGGTTCCAACGCATAAGGCGATCGAAATCGGCATGCGCGCGCTTAGCTCACCTGATGTTATCGCCCACGCGATGAAGACGCTCAAAGGCAAAGCAAAGGTAAAGCGCGCAATGTGGTCGCGTCGGGCCCAAGAATATGAGCAAAAGATCAACTCTGGTGATTTGATTGCCATTGCAGAGGTTGTGCGTGATTTGCACCGCACGGATGACCAGCGTGAGCAGTCCTATTCCGAACGTCAGCTGTATGAAGCAGCACTTGAGCGTTTGACACGTGAAGTTGCAGCAGTTGCAGGCGGCGATGAGTTGGCAGCGGCCAAGCAGATCGGTGATGTTCTGGACAGCCGCGTTGTGCCTGTTCCTGTCCAATAACCATCGATACCTTTTTGAACGGCGTCTGAGTTTTCAGACGCCGTTTCTATTTATAGCATTGCGGCGCAACACAGCAAAACTGCCGCTTCGCTGAGTTGTTGTACGGTGCCCAAGACATCGCCTGTTTGTCCGCCGATCTTTTGTTTGGCCAAAAGGGCGATTGCGATTGCGACAGCAAGCGCAGCACAAATCCCAATCACGCCTGCACCTGCGATCATAAAAAGGGATAGGAGCGCTCCAATGCCGATGGCCAAAGCCGTTGTTCCAGACGTCGGCTGCCCGACACTGTGGGACAAACCGTCTTTGCGGGCATGGGGTAGGGTGTTCATCAATATGGGCATAACAGCGCGAGACAAAACCGCGGCTACAATGATTGCAGGCCACCAATTGACCAACAGCGCGGCAATGGCACTTAGGCGTAGGATACTAACCATGATCAGGGCTAGCACACCGAAGGTGCCGATCTGGCTGTCGCGCATGATCTCCAACCGCCGCTCCGGCGTGTAACCGCCCCAAAAGCCGTCAAAGACATCAGCGAGGCCGTCCTCGTGCATCGCGCCTGTGAGCAACATCATAGTGGTTAACGTCAACGCTGCAGCGCCGTAAACGGGTAGGCCGAACCAGAGGGCAAGCTGGCCCACCAGCACAGCGCCAGCGCCCACAGCGACGCCAATCAGGGGATAGGCCCAGACGGCATCAGCTCCTTTTGAAAACGCATCATTAGGCAAATGCGGCAGCGGCACCCGCGTCAGAAGCACTGCAGCCAGCCAAAGCTGGCGTCCTCGGTCGCTTTTATCCATAACAATGACCCTTTCAACGCTTGTGAGCAGCGCCCCATTGGGTAAACAGGCGTGAACGGTCTGGCAATAAGGGTTTCTGGGATGGCTGATTTTTCTGATCTCGACGGGTTTCGCGCAGCACTTGCTGCTTTGCCAGATGTGGACACTGCGGCGCGCCAAGGTGCTGCAGAGCGAAACAGCCAGTTGACCAAACCTCCGGGCGCTTTGGGACGACTTGAAGAACTGGCGCAGTGGTATGCAGGCTGGCGCGGGAACCCGCAGCCCAAAATCACAGCACCTCAGGTGATTGTTTTTGCGGGAAACCACGGTGTTGCGGCGCAGGGTGTATCTGCCTTTCCGCCAGAAGTGACCGAACAGATGGTGATGAACTTTCAGCACGGCGGCGCTGCGATCAATCAACTGGCCCGCGCGGCAGGAGCAAAGCTGGATGTGCACGCGCTAGAGCTTGACCGTCCAACAGATGATTTTACCCAAGGCCCAGCAATGTCGGAGCAGGACATGACAACCGCATTGGCAACAGGATGGGACGCGGTGGATGAAGCCGCTGATCTGCTGGTTGTGGGCGAGATGGGCATTGGCAACACAACACCTGCGGCTGCATTGGCGGCTGCGTTGTTGGGCGGCGATGCTGCCGACTGGACTGGGCGCGGCACTGGCGTTGATGATGCCGGCCTTGTGAACAAAACCCGTGTGGTTGGTGAAGGGCTTGCGCTGCACAAAGGGCAGGGCGACGGCATCGAGACATTGCGCCGTTTGGGCGGCCGTGAACTTGCTGCGATGGCGGGTGCAATTGCACGTGCGCGCAGCCTGCGCATTCCGGTAATCTTGGATGGTTTTATCTGCACGGCGGCTGCGACCTGCCTAGAGCACACAAGCAAGGGCGCGTTGGATCATTGCGTTGCAGGTCACCTCAGCGCTGAGGGCGCACATGCACGCCTTCTTGAAGCGCTTGGCAAAGAGCCGCTATTGGCCCTTGGCCTGCGGCTGGGTGAGGCATCGGGCGCGGCACTGGCGATCCATGTGGTAAAGGCCGCACTAGAGTGCCACAGCGGCATGGCGACCTTTGCCGAAGCAGGCGTCACCGACGCCTGATCCGACGAGGAGCCTATGCCTTTTTCTTTTCGTCCTCATCCGAGCGGTTGAGGAAAGCTGTCTCAAGGTCTTTTTGCAATTCCTTCGCACGTGCCACGTAAGCCTTATTGTCTGCTGGGGCTATGCCGGGTTCCCACAGCTGCGCCAACTCGCGGATGGATGTACGATCATGGTGATAGAAAATGCGTTGCGCTTCCGCGGCCTCATATTCTGACAGGCCGAGGTTTTCGAGCACATAGCGACCTGCCCGCAGGGAGCTGTCAAACATCTCGCGCACGATATCATCAGCGCCAGCCTGATAAAGTTGATAGACATCTGTGCGATCATGCGCACGCGCTACGATATGCAGATCAGGCCGCTGCGCACGCGCGTATTTTACCAGCGCACGGGCTGCCTTTTGATCATCCAGCGCAACCACCAGAACTCGAGCATCGGCTAGACCTGCCTTGCGCAAAACATCAGGGCGCGTGGGATCACCCAAAAATGCTTTAAAGCCAAAGCGGCGCATCACTGCGATTGTGTTGGGGTTGTGGTCCAGCACAACCGTTTCAAAACCTGACGCTTGAACCAAGCGATTTACGATTTGGCCAAAACGCCCGATGCCCGCGATGATGACAGGCCCTTCTTGATCGATTTCGTCGTCAAGCGGGCGGATTGCTGCATCGGTGCTGCGTTTGGAAATCAGGTCGAATAAGATAAACAGAAGCGGTGTGATTAGCATGGTCAACGCAATCACCAAAAGCAGTGTTTCGGCAACATCGTTTGGAAGAACGCCAGTTGTTACCGAAAAGCTGACCAGCACAAATCCAAATTCACCAGCCTGCGCGAGACCCAAGGCAAATAGCCACTGATCACGGCCGCGCAATTTAAACAGCCGCCCCAGTGTAAACAGAATGATGCCTTTGACGAGAATGACCAAAAGGGCCATGCCGCCGATGATGACAAAATCTGATGCGAGCAGCTCGAAGTTAATACCAGCGCCTACGGTGATAAAGAAAAGCCCAAGCAGCAACCCTTTGAAGGGTTCAAGGTCGGTTTCCAGCTCGTGGCGGAATTCTGAGCTGGCCAGAACAACACCAGCTAGGAATGCGCCAAGGGCAGGTGACAAGCCAACCAACATCATGGTGAACGAAATCCCGACAACAATCAGCAACGCCAGCGCGGTATACATCTCGCGCAATTTGGCCGAGTGGATGTAACGGAAAACAGGGCGGGTAAAGAAAACCCCCGCAACGATGATGCCAGCAATCGCGCCTATTGTAACAAGGGTTACGCCCCAAGCAGGGAGTGTATCGATAAACGTGAAGGCTGCATCGGCGGCGCCTTTGCCATGTTCCGCGCCATGCTCAGCCCCGTCCTGCGTCTGGATCACAATCGAGCCATCAGGCGATACAACAGCAACAGGCAGCATGACCACAATAAGTGGCAAGAATGCGAGCATTGGGATGACGGCGATGTCCTGTGACAGCAGAACAGAAAAGACAGACCGCCCTCCGGCGGTTTGCATCAATCCTTTCTCAGACAGTGTCTGAAGTACGATCGCGGTTGAGCTAAGGGAGAGGGTCAGGCCAATGGCTAGTGCGACACCCCATGGTTGGTCATAGGCCATCGCGATGCCCATCAAGGCCAATGTGCTCACGACGATCTGTAGGCCGCCCAGGCCGAGCAGTTTGTGGCGCATGTCCCACAAGGCCTTTGGTTCAAGTTCAAGCCCAATGAGGAACAGCATCATCACCACGCCAAATTCGGCGAAGTGCTGTAGATCTTTTGTCTCTGCACCAACCAGCCCAAGCACGGGACCGATCAAAATTCCTGCGGCGAGATACCCCAATACTGACCCCAGCCCGAGACGGGCAGCAATCGGCACCGCAATGACAGCGGCGGCGAGGTAAATCGTAGCTTGAAACAGAAAACCTTCCATGGGGATCCTTCATTGGTGCCGTGAGGGGCATTAAGTGGGCAAAGGACCATCTTGCTTAAGTTGGTCCATGACAATCTGACTGTGAACACGGGCAACTGCCTTGTGGGGCAGGAGCACCTCGTGAATCAACCGATTTAGGGCGGGTAGATCTTCACAGTAAACCCGTAGCAGGTAATCTGCATCCCCTGTCATCGTCCATGCGCTTACAATTTCGGCGCGCGTGGCAATAAGGCGCGCAAAACTGGTGGAATGTTCTGGCCCGTGGGTGCCCAGATGGACCTGAACAAAACCCTGCACCGCGAGGCCCAGCTGGGGTGGGTCTAAACGGGCCGTATAATTTAGAATGACACCGTCTGCTTCCAGCTTTTGACGGCGGCGCCCTGCCTGTGAAGGAGACAGGTTGAGCGCCTCTCCGAGTTGATGAGCGGTGAGATGCGCGTTCTTTTGGAGCGCGGCAAGCAAGCGTTTGTCGGTTTCGTCAAGTTTCATGCGGATATCTTGTAATATTTTAGGATAGTATGCGGCATTATGGCGAAAATTTCAATATCCGTAGTGAACTATGCGCAGATGTCGCATCGCGCCCAGTGTATGTCTGTCGCAGGTTACGTAAATTAGGAGGCTAGCCATGGGTCCGTTCCCACACGATGCACCAAAATCAATCATTTCACCCGAGAACCCCGCAGGAACCGATGGTTTTGAGTTTGTCGAATTCGCCTCAGCAAATCCGGATGAACTGCGCGAAGTGTTCCGGAAAATGGGATACAGCCACGTTGCCAATCACAAAACCAAGGCGGTCGAGCTTTGGCAGCAAGGCGATATCACCTATGTGTTGAACTACGACAAGGATAGCTTTGCAGCTGGTTTTGTAGAGGAACACGGGCCTTGTGCACCGTCCATGGGATGGCGTGTGGTGGATGCGCAAATTGCGTTGGCGCATGCGGTCGCCAAAGGCGCTGAAGAATATAAGGGTGCTGGCAAGGTGCTGGATGTACCTGCAATTATGGGGATTGGTGGTTCACTGCTGTATTTTGTGGACCAATATTACGACACATCGCCCTACAACTGGGAATATGACTGGATTGCGCAGTCCAAGCCTGAAGGCGTTGGATTTTATTACCTCGATCACCTGACGCACAACGTGTTCAAAGGGAACATGGACAAGTGGTTTAAGTTCTACGGTGATCTGTTCAATTTCGTCGAAATCCGCTTTTTCGATATTGCGGGTAAGTTTACCGGTCTTTTCTCAAGGGCTTTGACGTCGCCTTGCGGGCGTATTCGCATCCCGCTCAATGAAGACCGCGGAGAGACGGGGCAGATTGTGGCCTACCTCAAGAAATATAATGGCGAAGGCATTCAGCACATCGCTGTTGGGGCGCGTGACGTCTATGATGCGACAGATGCAATTGCGCTGAACGGATTGCGATTCATGCCGCCGCCACCTGCAACATATTATGAGCTAAGCAAGACGCGCGTTGTCGGCCATGAAGAGCCACTGGAACGTATGCAAAAACATGGCATCTTGATCGATGGAGAAGGCGTGGTTGATGGGGGAGAGACGCGGATTTTGTTGCAGATATTCTCGAAGACTGTGATCGGCCCGATCTTTTTTGAATTCATTGAGCGCAAGGGTGACGATGGATTTGGCGAAGGGAACTTTAAGGCCTTGTTCGAGAGCATCGAACAGGAACAGATCGATAATGGGGAACTGACAGGTAGCTAATGGCTTCCTTGTCGGTAAATTAATCTAGCGGTCTGATCTGAATGTGCGCGGTACGAAGTACCGCGCATTATTTTTTTCCGATGCGAGAAGACGCGATAGCAGTTCGCGGGAGGTCGTCGGATCGAGTGCTTTACGGCATCTTCAAAATAACGTTGCGGCCACCTTTTGAGTAGCGCAGCTCAGAGTTATTGATGGCAGACACACGACCCCCATCAATACGATCCCCAACGCTTACTTTTTTGTAACGTCCGTTGGATAGGCGCACCAGAGCACGGCGGCTGGAAGGTTTACCGTAAACGCCGATCAGGTTTACCTTGCGCAGATTGATTGCATTTTTGACGGTTGCGCTGCGTGCAACAGAAGCTTTGGATGGGAGCTTGGGAGCAACAGTGCGCGGGGCAACAGACGCTGCGGCTGCGACGCGGGTCTCTTGGGGTGGTGCGCGGTCGGCGCGTTTTACGATACGATCAAAGTTGCGCGGACGTGTATCCGGGCGGACGGATTTTGCAACAGCGTATCTTGTAGCGTCCTGAATGGCGGATGGTGCGGGAACAGGAATAGCGAGTGCCGCCGCTGCTGCTGCAGTTGCAGCAGCTGTCGCGCGCTCTTCTTCGGTTTTAACGCGGGCTTCTTCCGCTTTTTTTGCATCGTCTTCAGCTTGCTTTGCGCGGTCCTGTAGGGAACGCGGACGCAAGGAGGGTCGGTAAGCTGCTAGCTCTATCCGTGAAACACCGCCTAATTGTGCCCGTTCAGACCGCTCGGTCAAACCTAGAGGTCTGTTTTTAGGCCGGAAATCGAGGAGGGGGGAAGGTGCAGCTACTGGCGTTACGGCTGGCGCTGTGACGCCAGGTTGGGTTACAAATCGTGCCCGAGTGGCGGGAGGTTTGAGCGGCGGGCTTGCCGCGAATAAAGTATATCCGCCCGGCGTTACAATGCCTGTTGCGGTGGGTACAATTAACCCGCCTGCACCCAAGACCGTGCGTTGCCCAAAGGGGGGAGGCGAAAGAGCCGCGGCCAGTTGGATATCGTTATCTAGCTCTTGGATTTGCGGCAATGCAATTGCGTCATTTGCATTGCTGATTGCATCTATACTGCTGCGGTAGACGGGGTCTGACTGGGTTTGAGGCTGTAAGAGTGTTGTCGGGGGGGCCAGTGGCCAGATTCCAGTAACGGCGTAGCGGGCGGCCGCCTCTTGTTCTGAAATGACGGGGATTTCAGGCTCGGGCCGCGGATTTTGAAGGGCATCAAGAACGGCAGTGTCTTCTGCGGAGAGGACGGGATCAAGCGCCGCAATCTGAACGCCTTCGTTGGATACGGCGTCCGATTTTGCTATACCTTCGGGTGTGCGGATTATTTCCGGGTCGATCTGGTTTTCTGGCGCTGAGGCTGTGGTGCGAACTTCGCTCCGTTTCATGAGGCCTGCAATGCCTTCGTCTAAAAAGACGGCAGCCCATGCAGCAACGCCTGCCAAGAAGACCAGCAAGATGACCGTCATGATCAAACCGAGGAAGCGTGGCTTGCCACCAACTTGATCGGCACGGGCGCCAAAGACCGTCATACGTTCGGCTTCGGTGCCTGTGGCGGCAGCGGTAGGCGTAGGTACAGGAGTAGCAACGCCTTTACGTGGTTTGCGGCGGCTTAAGAACCCGGCCTTGGCGGGGGGCGCGACAGGTGTATCTGCAATAGGCGCTGGTTGGGTGAGGGAACTGCTATCAGGTGTTGGTGTTTTCACCTCACCGCGCTGAGCGCCGCCAAGGGGTTTTCCGGCGGCAGCGGTGGTGCCCCCACGGCGACTGGAAAAGCTGGTTGCAGGACGCGGCGTGCCGCCTTGTGGGGAGGCCGGCACCCTGACAGCGGTCGAAAAGGTTGGCTTGGTGGGCGCGCCAACAGCTGCTGCTGCGGCCAAGGCCTTGGCTTTGCCTGGTTCTATCTCTTGTTCAGGATCGGCTGTAGAAACTGAAGGTTCCTTGGGTTCGGGTTCCTCCTTGGCGGCTTCTTTCGCCGGCACTGGCGCCGCTGGGCCAACAGAATTCACACTCGCCGGAGCATCATCTTTGACTGCAGGCTCAGGTGTCGAGGAAGCTAGGGGGAGTTCAGACTGTGATGGCTTTGGTGTCTCTATTGTGTGTGTTGCTTCAACCTCCGCCTTATGTTCGTCCTTAACCTTATCTGTTGTTGAGGCTGCGGCTGTTGTTGAAACTGGCTCTTTGGATGCCACATCTTCCTGAGGTAATTTCGGCGAAGTGTCTGCGGTTTCCGCTGCTACGGTCTCAGATTCTATGGCGACCTTGGTTGGAATTTCTTTTGCAGGTTCTGTTGGAGCGGCTGCTTCGGGCGCAATTGCTCCAACGATAACAACAGCTATGCCATCCGCTTCAACCGTTTCGTTTGTTTCCAGTAGATCGGCGGCACCTTGGGTTGGGCCAAAGAACGGCTCACCCAAATATCCGGCATCTCCGGGGGTTGCGACAAAACTGACGGGATGAAAGCGGTGCTCGGTGGCAAAGGCTTCGGCTTCGGACAGCGTTTCGCGGGCGACAGCGGCGATATGGGTTTTGGGGCCATCTGGACTGATGTCATAAGCGAGCTCTGAAATCTCGTAAGGTGTCGCGTCATGCAGTGCTGTTTCAGCGGCTTTGCGCCGCGCAGCTTCGGACAGTCCGGGCGTATTGATGGTCAGATACTTGATTTGACCTTCGGGAATGATCAGCTTTGAACGCACGCCACCTGGCTCAAGGCTTGAGGCGGTTTTGCGCAGCACGGCCAGTTCGCCCGCCAGATCATCGGCGGCAACGGACACTTCGCCCACTTCGCGCCAACCGCCCGCAGCACGGTGCAGCAGTTTTATGCCTTCAAAAGACAGGGAAAGGGCAAAATTAGGCTTCATGCGCCGCCTCTATCATGGGTCTGGTTAACCAACAACTTCGTATCAGGACAGAGTACCGCAGGCAGGGCCAAAAAAAAAGCTCTGCAAGCGGAATTCAGCACATGCCAGTGAATGTCCCTGCGCAATGCGAATATCGCGCAGGGAAGGGGCGTTAAGCGGAGGCCTGGGTTAGTGCCTGATCCAGATCGGCGATCAGGTCATCTGCGTCTTCGGTTCCGATGGAAACCCTTACAACGCTGGCCCCAGCGCCTGCTGCCTCTTGTTGCTCAGCCGTGAGTTGGCGGTGCGTTGTTGAGGCAGAGTGGATGATCAGTGAACGTGTATCGCCCAAGTTGGCCACGTGGCTGAATACTTCGAGGGCATTCACCAGTTTGACGCAAGCGTCATAGCCGCCTTTTACGGCAAA
Organism: Sulfitobacter sp.; assembly: GCF_036960155.1. Taxonomy (GTDB): domain Bacteria; phylum Pseudomonadota; class Alphaproteobacteria; order Rhodobacterales; family Rhodobacteraceae; genus Sulfitobacter. Next base: position 214,137 of record NZ_JBALWB010000003.1, read on the forward strand.
GGTGAAAAGACCACCGGCGCCCTTTGGGCACACTTTTTTGCTGCGCTCATAATAGGGCGATGATTCGAGGCCCGCATAGGTCACGTAATCAATACGGTCATCTGCCTCGAGCCATTCTGCGATCTTTTTGGCGTTGGCAACGTGGCGGTCCATTCGCAGGCTTAGTGTTTCAATGCCCATAAGCGTGTAATGTGCTGCTTGCGGGTTCAGTGTCATGCCCAGATCACGCAGGCCAATGGCGATGCCGTGGAAGGTAAAGGCCAGATTGCCAAAGGTCTCGTGGAATTTGAGGCCGTGGTAAGCAGGTTCTGGTGCGCTGAGGGATGGGAATTTGTCTGTTGCTGACCAGTCAAAATTGCCGCTGTCTACTACACAGCCGCCCATAACAGTGCCGTTGCCTGTCAGGTATTTGGTGGTGGAGTGAACAACCAATGTCGCGCCCAGCTCAATCGGGCGGCACAGGTATGGTGTTGCTGTGGTGTTGTCGATGATTAGCGGGATTTGTGCAGCATCCGCGATGTCGGCAATTGCACGCACATCCATGATATAACCGCCGGGGTTGGCGATGGCTTCGCCAAATACTGCGCGCGTGTCATCGTCGATTGCTGCTTTGACAGCGTCCAGATCGTCAAAGTCGACAAATTTCACTTCCCAGCCAAAGCGTTTGATTGTGTGGCTAAACTGCGTGACCGTGCCACCGTATAGGCGTGTAGAGGCGACGACATTCTTGCCGGGCATCATCAACGGGAACAAGGCCATGATCTGGGCCGCGTGACCGGATGAGCAGCACACAGCGCCAACACCGCCCTCTAAGGTTGCGACGCGTTCTTGAAGAACGGCAATAGTTGGGTTGGTCAGGCGGGAATAGATAAAGCCGACTTCTTGTAGGTTAAATAGGGCTGCGGCGTGATCAGCATCGCGGAAAACATACCCTGACGTTTGGTAGATGGGGGTTTGACGGGCGCCTGTGGCGGGGTCTGGCCGGGCGCCAGCGTGAATCTGCAGTGTATCAAAACCATGTGACATGGGGGTCTCCTCCTATTGGTTGCCCATAGCGATACGGGATTGCGTATACACAAACAAGTGAACGGCGCGCGGAAGGGAAATGGTTCTCAGGGGGCCGGACAGGTAGAACGTGGTTAAAACTTTGGGAAGAATTCAGGAAATTTGTCAGGGCTGAAATAGGGGGGGGTAGGATTCATACATTACAAGTATGTTGACATGGGTCGAGTTTTGCCATACTTGTAATGTATGTTTTTGAGGCAGGAGATATAAAATGGCAAAGATTGAAAAAATCACTACGAAAAAAGCAACGAAAGCAAGCAAGGCCGATACGACTGATGCAGCAGCAAAAAAAGCTGACGGTCGTGCGCGCCGTCTTGAGAAAATTCAGAAGGCTTCTACCGTGACCTTCACGCTTGAATTGCCTGTGCGCAAGTTCATGGATGCGCAGGCTAAAGCCGCAGGCATGAATATGACCCACTACATGCAAAAGCTGGTCGAAACACATGTCATCGAAGCTGGTGCAGCAGATGAGCCGCTGGCGGTACGTTTGGCGGCGAAACGCCAAGTAATCGACCAAGTGGTTGCATTGGCGACCAAGCTGGACGCAGCAGGTAAGTTTGATGAGAACTTCATCCTGACAGTGATCAGCGAAGCAGGAAAAGATGCTGATTTCAAAGCGCAATATGAAATTGCATTGGGTGAGCAAGGCGAAGACAACGATGCGGCAATCAAACGCGCGCGTGTTTCTTTGAACCAGCAAATTGGTCGCGTGATTAAGAAGTCTGTAGGCGCACGTAGCAAACGTAACAAGCAGGGCCAGATCGCACGCGGTCAGGCAGCAGATACATTTGTTGCCACCTATACGCTTCTGGAAAAACCAACGGCGTAATTATGGCGGGGACAAAGCGTGCGATGGAGGTTTCCTGAAGAGCGCAGTTGTTTCGATATAAGAGAATATTGAAAGGGCCCGCGATAAGCGGGCCTTTTTTTGTGTTTGGATCATTTGGCCGGCAAGCCCTGAAAGCCAATATTTACCGCATCCAATACCCGTTTGATTTGAGTTGGTTTCGGATGGCTTGTTCCTTGCGGGGTAGGTTTTCACGATCAAACAATGCGCGCGCTTTAGCACCACGTCCTTGATAAATCATCCGCTTGATCGGGTCGTAGATTTTGAGCACCTTTTTCAGTTTGTTTGGGGCCGTGACCTGTTCAAGGACAGACACCACCCGATCGCTTTCGCGTGCATAAAGGAGGGGCAGCAGGCGGTAGTGACAACTCACTGTGCCGTCCAAATACCCCTCTGAAAGGGTGTCTCGTCCTCCGCCCAGTGCATGTATGACAAGCGGCAAAGCAACCTGATCAAGCCACGGATCAAAGCTCTGAGCGCAGAGTTCAACAGGGGGGGTGTCGCGAATGGCTAGTGCGTACTCAAGGAACTTTGCGCCAAATTCATGCGGGCATTTGTAATAGAAAAAGCCCGCATTGAAGTAGAGATATCGGCGCCAATATTCATCAGGTTGGCTCAGGTCTAGCGAGGATTCAAAGTCCAGCTCGAACTTGTCATAAAGAGACTTCCACAATCCAGTGTATTGGGGGCCGTAAAGCTGCGGATGGGGCCATGTGCCTTCGCGGCGCAGGGATGCGCTAGGGCGGTTGAAATCAAACGGAACGCTGGCAAGGTCGCCCGTGATCAATGTGTCGGTATCAAAAAAGACAAACGGTTCGCCTTTGGGCAAGGCTTGTAGCATCTCGATTTTGTTACCGAACGGATAGACCTCGCCAAAGTGGGTGCTCTGGAAGGGGATGATTTCGGCACCCATTTCAACAAGGGCATCTTGGACGGGTTGATTGCGAATGCTTGGGTCTTTTGTCCACAGTGGCCCTGCTTGGGGTTCTGCAACAAGAATACGGCCAGAAAAATCAGGGCTCATGGCGCGCAAGGAGGCGACAAAAATCAGTGCTTCATAGGAAAGCCGTCCATGCTGAGCAACAACGACCACGTTGAAAGATTGTTTCTCTGTTGTTGTGCGTGCCATACTCGGTCCTCAATTGCACCTGTGTGTCACGGGATGCGCTTTTTCGCATCATTATACGGCGCAAGGAATGTTTTGAAAGCAGGCAATTTGGCCCTGCCTGATTGAGGGATTTTGAATGATCGATTTTATTTTTGCTATGATAGCGATTGCAGCTACGTCCAACCCGTCTGATCCACACCAGAGCCAAACGGCCCAAGCTGAGCCTCAGCTTGAGGCCCCAGCTGCAAGCTCGGTTGTGATTGGTGAGGGAGTAACAATAGGGGGCGCGACAATCATTGAAGGCACACCTGTCGACACAGCTGATGGTCTTCAGTTGGAATTGGCGGTGGTCCCTGATGGGGTGGTGGCCGAACCGCAAATCCCGACAGGAAAATTCACAACCGCCACCGAGGTGAAGCCCATTTTAACGGCGACCAAAGCCAACTGGGTTGGGCTGCGTGATTATGGTGGCAATGATCTGGTTTATGTCACCCATCTTTGGGCGTGGCGCTGTGGCCTGAGCGGGATGGCACTGTCTATCAATGATGGGCCGATGAAGGACATACCGCTTCCTGAATGCCACTTGGAATACGCCAGTCCTAACGCGATATTGGAGGGAGATGGACTTCCCTATTTGACCTATCCGCAAGGGAGCGTAGAGCGCATCACCGTACAGATTGTCTACGATGACCTGAGCCAAGACACGGCCACATTTAGTGGGAGCCAGATTCGGATACCCTAAATACTCGCTAGAGTGGTGAGCGTGTTGCTGAGTGATTCGCCGTGTGCCGTGCCGTCCGAATGGGCGTTTTGACAGTAACGCTGCAGGCAAATGATTGTCTTTTTTTGGGAAACGAACCTAGAGCAAAAATCCCCACAATTGGGGCCAATTGTAACGTTTTCGTTAGCTGAGAGGCCATTGCGTGAATTCCCCTCGGTGAAAAGATGGCAGTGTGATCTAGACCCTTCTCGATAAGTTCTTAAAGATAAGGAAGTACACTGCCATGAGCTCCACAAACACAATCTCGATCACTCTGGGTTGCGATCCGCAGACCATCGTAACAGTCTCTGAAACCGATACAGGTACGTTATTTATCGTTGTTGCTTCGGCTGACCCAACGATGCCTGTTGATCTGGATGGTGTGTTCTTTAACTTGTCTGATGACAGCACGTTGGACAGCCTCAACTTCTTCCCAGAAGAGAACACTGGTTCGATCTTTTCACCGGTCACGGGCGTTCAAGCCGCTGTAAACAGCGTCGATACGCTGGCGAATGGTGCACAGGTTGCTGAGGGATATGACGTTGGTATCCAGTTTGGCACAGATCCAAGCAGCACTACAGGTGAGGTGGGTCAGGCGAACTTCACCCTGTTCTCAGATAACGGACCCCTAAGCATCTCTGATCTGGACATAAGCAGCTTTGCCACTGTTGTGGACAGCGATGGCGGTAACGGCCAGGTTCTGACGTCAGGTGATACGCCAGATGCTGATCCGGTTCTCGTGTCCAAAGAAGTTTTGTTCGACAACTTTGACGATATCAACACTGCCGAGGATTCCTCGATTGTAGAGGGCCAAACAAACTGGGCTGCCTCTTGGGACAAGCTGGTTACGAATAGCCACAATGAGGGTGTTCTTGCGCTGAATACTGTCAGCACCGATGGCCCTGTCACGCTGAGCTTTGATGCAAACGTACACAACACACAATTGTTCGAAAACACTGGCTGGGCAGAAGACAGCCTGCGCGTCGAAGTGAGCATTGATGGTGGCGAATGGGTTTTGCTGGATGAATTCCAAGTCAATGATGCAGGCACAGCCATTGTTGGCTCCGAAACGGGCCAGACATTCGGCAACAGCGCCAGCAGCATCCTGTATGAAGGTGGTATCCTTGATACAGCAGAAGATACTGCTCAGTTCCGCTTTATCTCTGATGTGACGGCCTCTGACGAATACATCAAGCTGGACAATGTATCTGTCACAGCCTCCGAAGAAGTCGAGGGTGGTGAAGTGCAAGCGGTTGAGACTGTTCTGCTTTCCGAAGACTTTGACGATATTTCCGATCCAGCACAAAGTGCCAGCATCGTGAGTGATGGCGGTTGGGACGTGTATAGCGATGAGCTGAAGACAGACGGTAACAACGACGGCACACTGCAAACTGCTGCAGTTGCGGCGGACGGTGATGTTTCTCTTAGTTTTGACGTACGCGTCAACAATGCGGACAATTTTGAAGCCACAGGCAGCTATGCAGACGAGCTGACGCTTGAAGTACGCACCGAAGACGGCAACTGGGAAGTGCTGGACACATTTGTTGTGAACGACGCGGGCACGGCCCTGGTTGGCAGCAACACCGGTAATGAGATCACCGAGGATAGCAGCACGCTGACCTACTCGGGCGGCGCGTTGGACGATGTGAACGGTAACGTCGAGTTCCGCATTGTGTCTGACATCTCTGCTGGCAACGAACGGGTGTTCTTTGACAACCTGTCAGTGACCGAGACCAGTGAAGGCGTTGCCACAGGTGAGCCGACAGTCATCGATTTTGAAGGTCTGTCCTCTGGTGATGTGATCGATGATCAGTTTGATGGCGTGACCATTTCTGCACAACGTGATGGCGATTCAGACAGCAGCGAAAACGACGCGATGATCTTTGACACGGATAACACTACAGGCGGCGACAACGATTTGTCCTTCAACGGTGTTGGCAATGCATTCATCATTTCTGAGGATAACGACAGCTCGGATGCGGACGACAACGCCGGTGGGGGAACGCTGACATTCGATTTTGACGTACCTTCCGAGGTGGTCAGCATCAATGTGCTGGACGTCGAAGAAGCAGGCGGTACAATTGATCTGTTTGACGTTGACGGCGGCCTGATCAACACAATCGACATTCCAGCAGCGGGTGATAACAGCCAGCAGGAATTGATCATTAACGCTGACAACGTATCAACTCTGAACGTGAACTTGGTTGGTTCCGGTGCAGTAGATGATCTGACCTATGTTGCGCCCGAAGACGAAGTTGAGGGTAAGGCGGGCCAATACGACGTAGAGTATATCGCTGGTATCCCGGTCCTTCAGCCTGTGGATGATGATCAGCTTAAGGCAGAGATCAATGTCATCGACGATCTGGAAGGTGATTTTATTATCTAAAATCAGACCACTTTATAAAAATATGGCCTCTGCTTCGGAAACGTTGCAGGGGCCTTTTTGTGTTCGGGGGAGGGGGAACTTTGGAGAGTCAGGCATCTACACAACTACTCAGTAGTTTATGACCTCAAGTGTGCTTGATTGCTGACTACCCTCATGGGGATGGGGCCGTTTACGGTTGCAAACATATTGAGGGACAAAGCAACGCGCGCAGGTTCGACGGCTACAATTTCGGGTCTGGCGTTCCTTACTCCATTGGCTGCATTGGTCCTGCTAGCAATCCTCGATGTAGGTGTTGTGACTGTCGCCACGATCCTTGGCACACTGTTTGCGATCACTGGTGCATTTCTGAGTTCCAGTTCAAAATGATTATGGGAACAGTCGGATGTGACCACGATTTTCTGAAGCAATCATCGAATGACCGCAATGCGGGACCTAGCGGTCTTTCGCAGCACTTGCGCCAATGGTAGCTTCTTTCGTTTTGGCCCCATCATCGTAAATGAATTCGGGTCGATCACAGGTCTGGTCTAACGCGTAAAGCAGATTGAGCTACGTGTTGGCTTAGGAATACTTCGCCACTCAATATGCCCAGAAACCCGGTCGCGCTAAGCTGATCCATGACTGGCCCCTTCACTTCGGAAAAGTGGAACGTTACGCCACCAGCCTTGAGGCGCTCGTTGATTGCTTCAAGCGATTCCAGTGCTGAGATGTCAATCGTGTTCACCGCAGAGCACATCAGCACGACATGCTGGAGTTTTGGCTGTTTGGCAACCTCGTCATATATTCGATCTTCCAAATAGCGCGTGTTCGCAAAATAGAGGCTTTCATCAACGCGAATCGTAAGGATCGTTGGATCGGTCAAAACATCATGACGCAAGACGTTGCGATAATGCTCTGTCTCGGGCACTTGACCGACAATGGCCATGTGGGGGCGCGATGTTTTGTACAGGTGAATGAGGATCGAAATCGCGACGCCCGCTGTCACACCCAATTCGACACCCATTAACAAGGTGATGACCATTGTTGCAGCGACGGCTGCAAAATCTGCCTTTGAATGACGCCATGTCTTTTTCAAAATCGAGAAATCGACCAGCGACAGGACAGCCACAATGATCGTTGCCGCAAGTGTCGCTTTGGGGAGGTGGAATATAAGGGGCGTCAAGAACAGCGATGCACCCGCAAGACCAATCGCGGTATAAGCACCCGCCGCGGGTGTATCTGCGCCCGCGTCATAGTTCACAACGGACCGTGAAAACCCGCCAGTCACAGGGAATCCGCCTGTGAATGACGCGCCTAGATTGGCAGCACCCAGTCCAATCAACTCTTGATCGGGATCGATCCGCTGGCGCTTTTTCGCGGCCAGTGTTTGCGCGACCGAGACGGATTCAACGAACCCGATGACCGAGATCAACACAGCAGCGCCGATCAAGTTGGACCACATGTCCATCGAGAAAGATGGTAAGGTAAGCGGTGGTAAGCCCTTGGGCACGTCCCCGACGACCTGAACCCCACGCGCGGCGAGATCAAAAAACCAGACTGCCATTGTGGTCACAACGATTGCGGCGACAGGTCCCGCCTTTGCGATGATCCCAGCCAAATGCGTGGCGATCCCCATGCCCACAAGCAATGGCAGTAATCCTTTGCGCACCCAAAACAGGAAACCCGTGGCCGCCAAGCCAATGACAGCAGTGATCCAATTCACTTGTGACGCGTTATGCACAAGCGATCCCATAAGATCAGGCAGCGTATGCCCATGGGCGTCGATCCCGAGGATGTTTTTCAACTGGCTTGCCGCGATGATGATCCCTGTTGCGGTTATGAAACCAGCGATCACGGGATGGGATAAGAAGTTTGCCAAGAACCCCAAGCGGAACAAACCAAGAGCGAGTAATATCAGGCCTGACAGGAATGCCAGCGTGATTGCAGCTGCAATATACTCGGATGTTCCCGGCACAGCGATTTTACTGACGGCGGCCACGGTCAAAAGCGATACGACCGCAACGGGCCCTACAGCCAACGCGCGGCTTGTCCCAAAGATTGCGTATAGGACAATCGGGGCCATCGACGCATAGAGCCCCATTTCCGGCGGTAGACCCGCAAGCAAAGCATAGGCCAGCGATTGCGGGATCAGCATGATCGTCACGATCACTGCGGCCATCAGATCATTGGTCAGCGTGCCACGATTATATGTACGGCCCCAGTCCAGGATGGGTAGGTATTTCGCTAGCTGCGTCGTATTCATGACCCGTGATCCCTTTACATTTTCAGTTACGCAGCCTGTGCAGCAAGCCGATCCGCTAGACCGGAGAGATCAAAACCTGCGGCTTTCGCCCTGCGCAAGAATTCTTCGGGCGACTGCCCTTGCTCTGCCGCGTTCAGCGCCCAAAGCGATGTCGCACGTATCCCGCTGCGGCAGTAGGCAAGAACGGGGTGACCCGCCGCTGATGTGATCGCACCGTATGCTCGAACATCTTCATCGGTAATTTTGCCAGAAATGACAGGTATCTGGTGAACTGTGATGCCCAAAGTATCCGCAGAGGCATGTACCTCGGATATGGTGAGCTGATCAGCGGTTTCCCCCTCGGGGCGAGCCACGATAACCGTCCTGATTTTCAACCGTTTCAGATCTTCCACATCGGCAATAGAGATTTGTGGCCCAACATAGGTCAGGGCATCGAGTTGTGTGATTTGCATCATCGTTTTCCTAAAACGCGGTTTCAGAGTTGGTTGAGAGGCACCTTCAACACAGCGCGTCCATCTGCATCTTTGGGCACTTCGCCAGCACGCATGTTGACCTGCAAGGACGGGATGATCAGTTTTGGCATGGCCAGCGTTGCATCACGCTCGCAGCGGAGCTTGACGAATGCCTCTCGGGTCACGCCACCACCGACATGGATGTTGTGGGCTTTCTCGTCGGCTACGGTTGTTTCCCATGCGATGTCGCGCCCGTCCGGCCCGTAGTCATGACACATGAACAGCCGCATTTCGTCTGGCAAGGTAAGGACTTTCTGGATCGAGTCGTAAAGGTCACCGGCGTCACCACCCGGAAAATCAGCACGTGCGGACCCACCGTCAGGCATGAACATCGTGTCACCCGCAAAGGCCGCATTCCCCATGACATGCACCATACAAGCTGGCGTATGTCCCGGTGTGGCCATGACAAAGACGTCAACCTCGCCGATCTTGTAGCGATCGCCGTCTTGGAAAAGCGCATCAAATTGCGACCCGTCCCGTTGGAAGTCAGTGCCTTCGTTGAAGATTTTCCCGAACGTCTCTTGGATTTCCATGATCCGCGCACTGATGCCGATTTTGCCGCCGAGCTTTTCCTGCAAATAGGGCGCGCCAGACAGATGGTCCGCATGGACATGGGTTTCGATGATCCACTCTAATGCCAGCCCATTTGTTGTGATATGATCTACTATACGATCCGCATGGTCATGGGTGATGCGACCAGATGCGTAATCAATGTCCATCACGGAATCCACAACCGCGCAGGCCTTGGTTTTCGGATCAGAGATGACATAGCTGATCGTGTTGGTGGCTGCGTCAAAGAAAGCTTCGACGTCTGGTTTCATCGACATATCAACGGGATAGGTTTGCATTGTCTTTACTTTCAAACGGCAAGGGATTTGGGCTGTGATGTTGTCGCGTATTTGGCGACGACCATGCCAACCAGCATCGCTGGAACGAACCAAAGCGTGCCAGTTGCGGCCAATGGTAATGCCGTCAATGCAGGACCGGGGCAGAAACCGCCCAAGCCCCAACCTACGCCAAACGTGGCGGCCCCAGCGACAAGCCTTGCATCAAAATCAGTGCGTGTTGGCAGATGAAATGCGTCATGAAACAGCGGCTTTGCGCGTTTCTGAACAAGCCAGAACCCCGGCATCGTTACCATGATCGCGCCGCCCATAACAAAAGCAAGACTCGGGTCCCAAGTGCCAAAAAGATCGAGGAAGTTTTGGACTTTGGCGGGGTTTGCCATGCCAGACAGGATCAATCCGGTTCCAAACAAAAGCCCTGCAAAGAGTGTGCTGAAAATATGCATAATCTTAGCCCCCCACGACATGGCGCAGAACAAAGACGGTCACAAAGGCCGTGGCCATAAATGTCATCGTCGCAGCAATTGAGCGCGCTGATCCGCGCGAGATGCCACACACCCCGTGACCGCTTGTACAGCCGTTCCCCATGACTGAACCGAACCCGACAAGTAGGCCCGCAATCATTAGCAACAGCCCGTTGCTTGAAACTACTTGCACAGGTGCTGCGCCAGTTACCAGAAACCAAAGCGGTGCCGCGAGCAGGAGGCCGACCAAAAATATGATGCCTTGTGGCAATCCGGCCTTATCAACCGAAGGCGGTAATATGCGTGACACGATGCCACTGATGCCTGCAATCCGCCCGTGGGCAGCCAATAGCACAATGGCGGATAGGCCAATGAGCGCGCCTCCCAGCAGTGATGCAATGGGTGTAAAATCTGTTTCCACCTAGTAACTCCTTATCGTGTTGTCGTAAGTTTTGGCACACGTTCACATCGACGCGCTTGCCTTTATATTTGCAATCGTTTATATAAGTGATCATAAATACACAAGAGGTAATTTGCCCAATGTTGGACATCACCGCACTCGAGCCCAAAATCGCGGAAGCCGCCAAGCTTATGGAAATGCTGTCACAACCGGTGCGCCTGCGCCTGATGTGTGTTTTGCTGGACGGTGAACAAAGCGTTCTCAGCCTTGCGGACAGCGCAGGCCTTTCCCAACCTGCTATGTCGCATCACCTAAAAAAGCTACGAGATGCTGAACTGGTGGAAACCCGACGTGATGGTCAAACAATCTATTACTCTTTGAAGGGCACCGAGGTTGCTGAAATCATCACGGTTTTGCACCGCCTTTATTGCCCGCAAGAGTAAATCTGAAATCACCCTGCGCCGCTTGGATGCAAAATGGAGTTTGCGATGAGAAAATCAAAGATCGTCATCGGCGTTGCGGTCTTGGCAATTGGCCTTGGCTACGTCTTCCAAGACACAATCCAGACCCGCATGTATGCCTTCATGCACAGCAGTATGCACGACAGGCACAGCGCGGATGGCATGGGGCATGACATGAAAAATATGCCGGGTCTTCGCGGTGCGAATGCGTCGGAAAGTGAATCCGATGAGCTTGCTGTCATGTTTGAGAACTTTGAAACGATCAGCCGCGAGGTCACAAATTTGCCGAATGGAATACGCACGGTCACGCGGTCTTCGGACGAAGATGTTATGGCGGTGCTTGTCAGTCACATTGTAGGAATGGTGGACCGCGTCGCGCGCGGCGATGATCCTAAGATATTCATTCAAAGCCCAACGCTGGATATTCTTTTTGCAAACGGTGCCGAGATGCAGTCGCAGATTGACGTAACTGAAGAAGGCATTGTTGTTGTGCGAACATCGACGGATCCTGACGTCGTCGCAGCACTGCATAAACATGCTGCAGAAGTCTCGGATATGGCCGACCGAGGCATGCAAGCGGTCCATGACGCGATGGCGCAGCGCGCCGACAACTAATGCTGCGAAACGAATTTCGTGCTCTTGTAGGTTACTGAAATAATGCAGCGTTTGAATTTCATTCAAATATAGTGTTCACTCGTAATACACGTCAGAGCCACTGCTGAGGCGTTGCGCGCAGCATTCGAAACTTTGGGCCGAAGTTTTTTGGGCTATATTGTCCATATCTCAAAAGTGGACAAACACCATTCGAAGCCGCCCAATGCACTTCATAACAGATCAGCAAGGCCCGCAACGCCGTTGGTCAAGGAGGCGACGGGAAAGGTCCTATGTATAGGTGGGCCGCTAGGCGGTAATCGCTCTGCCATCTTTATAGCCGCCATTTGCCGCGGCTAGCACGAACGGCGGCTTTGGCCCGGAAGTGGTCATCTTCACAATTGACTGGAAGTGGACAGTACCTGATGAGTCGCAAGGACGCTCGGAAGTCAAATTCGTCGTGTGCTGATGCAACGCTCGTCAGGGGTTATGGCGCTTAAAGGTGGCGTCGTTTCACACCCATGATAGTTCGGTTCCCAAAGCCATCCGATCCGATGGGGAGGACGCACTTTTACGCAATGTTCGCATTGCCGTTTTTATATACATGATTAATGAGTTTATACATGCAGCTATTAAGTGCGCGAATTAACAGCAATATCTGTCATCTGATGTAGTAACTCTTCCCAACTTTCTAATATTACCGCTACCGCAAGTTTGTAACTGAGCTGATTTCACTCAGACTTCAATGGCCAGATGCCACGAGGCCAATCCTTCCTAGGTATTGTTGGGAATAGCGGGAATAGTGGGAAGAAAGTCGAGAGATTGTATCGACTTCTATTTCAGTGGAAAAATCTGCAGCCCGATCTCACACTTCAGGTGCGAAGCCCAAAATCAATTGCCGAAGGCCAATTGCTGAACCGATCATGATGCACCCCAATGTGAGTGGCGCGCCGTAGGCCAAAACTGAAAATGCCGAAAGGCCTTGTCCAACGCTGCACCCGATCGCGATAACGGCACCAACACCCATCAATACAGCGCCGAGAATTTGGCGACGTAGTTCTCTGGCATCATCACAGGCTTCCCACCGGAATTGCCGCTTAAGTAGACTGCCAAAGAAAGCACCGACAATCACACCAACGACGGATCCTGTTCCGAAGCTGATAGAATTGCCCGAAGATGTCATTGCATAAAGCATCGTTTCGCCAATTGGTGCAGAAAACGTGTGGCTGACGACGGGTGTGGCGTCGAAGCCATTGCTGGAAACCCATTGGGTGCCGGCCCATCCCGATACGATTGCGAGGCCAACCACTGCGCCCCAAACGATGTGGGAAGAGGAGGCGCGCAGATCTCGGTTCAATAATGTAAGCAGGAGGATCACAAGCCCGATCACGATACCTGTCGCATCGACTGACAGGCCAGTGGCATTGGCAAGTGCGTTTGCATATGATGGCGTTCCATCAGTGGGTTCAGCTGGACCAAACAACCAGATGCGCACTCCCGAAAGAGGCCCGCCCAAAGTTACGTAGGCTGAGATCCCCATAATCAGAACAATGAGGAGGGAGCGTAGATCGCCGCCGCCAACGCGCGCCAAAGCGCCATAGCCACAGTTGCCTGCCAGAGCCATGCCATAGCCGAACAGCAAACCACCCACGACACTAGCAAAAGGGTTCCAGCGCAGCGACAGGTATAGAGTTTGCTGCAAGTCAAGCAACCCAAAAGCCGATAAGCCGAACGTGCCGATGATTGCCACGCCAATGGCTATTCCCCACATCCTTAGACGGAGCGAGTTGTCGCCATAATACAAATCTTCGATAGCACCCAGCGTACAAAAGCGGCCAATGCGGGCAGCAAGGCCAAGAAACAGGCCTCCGACAAGGCCGATAAGGGCGACGAGTGTCGGTTCGGACATCAGGTCAAGCATCAGTTGAACGATTCAGGCTTTGACACAGAAAAGCGTCATCACTTTTCCTTACAGAACAGCTCATAAACAACTTCCATAATCTGCTTGGGACGGTCATCGGTCAGGCTGTAATAGATGGTCTTGCCATCACGACGCGGTTTCACAAGCCCTTCAAGCCGCAGTCGGGACAACTGCTGGGATACCGCCGCTTGACGCGCCGAAAGAAGGGTTTCCAGTTCGGTCACTGATTTCTCGCCAGAGACAAGATGGCAGAGGATCATCAATCGGCCTTCATGGCTGATAGCTTTGAGAAAATTGGACGCTTCAACAGCATTGACTGCCATCTTGTCCAAATCTTCTGCACACATGTTCACGTCAAAAACTGGTAGGCCCATATCGTCCTCGATATTTTTTTGATTTTGGCCAGATCGGCCAAGGTTTGCGTGTTCATAAGGGCCAAGCCCTCATCACACAATCGTTGATTTTATAATTGTTTTTCACTTCATTGGCTGACGCCGACGCTTGCTTTTTCAAGCATTTGGCCCAACACCCCCCAAAAGAAATCCTCACCGGGATAGCCCTCAAGCCGTGAGACTTCCTTGTTATCGATCATCAGCACAAAAGTTGGGGTAAACCGCAGCTTTGACGCAAATTCCAACTCTGGCGGGTAGGGCATGTGGATGTCCATCCGTTCGAGGGGTGCTGCACGGCCCTCACCGGTCTTGGGGTAAATTTCGGAAATTTCTTCGTTCCAACGCGCACACCAGACACAGCCGATTTCCTCGGCCATGATAAGTTTGGATTGCGCATTTGCGGACATGGTGCCAGCGGTAACGAGTAAGGCGCCGAAAAGGGCGGTTCGAAGAGACATCTGAATTTGACCTTTGTTGTTCACATAACGTAATATGAATACGTGAATGACACAAGGATGGGCTACTGCCATGATGGACATTACCTTTCTGGGAGCCGCTTTTGCAGGCCTGCTTTCATTCCTATCGCCCTGTATTTTGCCGATTGTACCGTTCTATCTCAGCTATCTTGCAGGCGTGGGCATGAACCAGATCTCCGCCGATGCGCAGATTGATACAGCAACGCGCAACCGTGCAGTTCTGGCTGCATTCTGTTTTGCCGCGGGTGTTATAACCATCTTTATGGGGTTGGGGGCTGCTGCCACGCTATTCGGGCAGGTTGTCCGAGAGTATTTTGACATTTTGCGTTGGTTTGCTGCCGCCATCATCATTGCGATGGGGCTGCATTTTCTGGGCGTAATCCGTATTGGCATTCTGTACCGCCAATTGCGCGCGGATGCAGGCAGTACATCTAATGTCAGTTTGGCTGGCGCTTATGTTATTGGGTTGGCCTTTGCCTTTGGCTGGACGCCCTGCGTAGGGCCGGTTCTGGCTGCAATCCTGTTTACAGCAGCAGGGGCCGACACCGCTTCAACAGGCGCATGGTTGTTGTTCGTTTACGGGGTTGGGATGACTGCACCTTTCATCATGGCAGCATTCTTTATTGGACCCTTCATGCGATGGATGCAGAGGTTCCGCAAACATCTTGGTTTAATTGAAAAAATAATGGGTGCAATGCTGATCATATTTGGCCTTTTGATTGCAACAAATTCAATGAATTACATCGCGCAGTGGATGCTTTCCATCGCACCGGATATTGGTGTGTTGCGCTGATCTGAAGAGGAAATGTAATGGGAAAACTACTCAAATTATGCGTAGTAATGGTGATGCTGGCAACAGGCGCTGTGGCTGCCGAAATTGGTGACGATGGCCTGCACAAAGCGCCGTGGATGCGCGATACATTCAAAGACTTGACCGAAGACCTTGAGGAAGCCAATTCCGAAGGAAAACGGCTGATGGTCATCATCGAGCAGCGTGGATGTATCTACTGCAAGAAGATGCACGAGGAGGTCTTTGTTCAGGAAAACATCGCCGACTATCTCGAGGAGAACTTCTTTGTCGTGCAGATCAACATGTTTGGCGATGTTGAGGTGACTGATTTTGACGGCACAGTAATGCCTGAAAAAGACATGGTCAAAAAGTGGGGTGCTTTGTTCACTCCGATGATCATTTTCTTCCCGGCGCAGGTCGATGAGGGAATGATTGCCAGTCAAGTTTCGGTCGCAACAATGCCTGGCGCTTTCGGGCGTCACACAACATTCAACATGCTGAATTGGATCGTGGAGGAAGGGTACAATGGCGAGGAAAGCTTCCAAAAGTATCATGCCCGAAAATTTACCGAGCAGAGCCAATAGGATAGCGGCAGCCTGATTGGCTCCGTCATACAATATTATTCAAGTACTTGAATTTGTTGTTGCGTCGTCACGAAACTGTGCGCTACGGTATGCCCAATGCAGTCTTTGGGAGGACTTATGCGGATATCTGTTATTTCAGCCGTCGCGGTGGGGATCGTAGCCACGGTGGCCTTTGCCGAAGATGTTAAGCCAACAGCAGTGAGCTTTTCCGATGGCACTGTGGAGCAATCATTGTCGGGCTTAGCGGGAGATGCGGCAAATGGCCGAATTATCGTTGGCGATAAAAAGCAGGGCAATTGCGTTGCGTGTCACCAGCTGACCGATCTGGCTGAAGAAGTGCCTTTCCATGGCGAAATAGGACCCATGCTTGATGGTGCCGGTGAGCGTTGGAGCGAGGCAGAGCTGCGCGGCATCGTAGCGAATGCCAAGATGATGTTCGAGGACAGCTTGATGCCGTCCTTTTACAAAACAGAGGGCTTTATCCGTCCCGGCAACGCCTACACTGGTGACGCGGCGGATGACACGTTCGGGCCAATTCTGAGCGCGCAACAGATTGAAGACGTAGTGGCATATCTCGTCACACTGAAAGAATAATCCAACCCTTTTCAGGGATGAAGGAGACAGACACATGAAATTGACACGTCGTAACGCCATTGCGCTGGGGGCAGGTGCCCTATTGGTTGCTGGCTTGCCGATCCGCGCATTTGCGGCAACGGAAGAAGCGATCGCGGCCTTCACGGGCGGTGCCGAAGTGGGTGAGGGCGATATCAGCCTGACCGCACCCGAAATTGCAGAAAACGGCAACACAGTGCCAATCGAAGTGTCCTCGGAAACTGCGGTGGAAATTCTGGTGCTTGCTACAGGCAATCCGACGCCCGGAGTTGCGACGTTCAAGTTCGGTAAGTTGTCCGCATCGCGCGCGGCATCCACACGCATTCGCCTTGCAGGTACACAGGATGTCATGGCGATTGCCAAACTTGAGGACGGATCGTTCGTTCAGGCATCAAGCACCGTCAAAGTAACAATCGGCGGCTGCGGCGGCTGAACTCTTAAGGGAGAAATATCATGGCATCTGGTGTAAAACCTCGCGTCAAAGTTCCAAAAAAAGCGGCTGCTGGTGATACGATTACCATCAAGACGTTGATCAGCCACAAGATGGAATCAGGTCAGCGTAAGGACAAAGAAGGCAACGTGATCCCGCGTTCGATCATCAACCGTTTTACATGTGATTTTAATGGTGTGAACGTCGTTGATGTGGCGATGGAACCCGCGATTTCAACCAACCCGTACTTTGAATTCGAAGCCTTGGTTCCAGAAGCGGGTGAGTTCAAATTCACTTGGTATGATGATGACGGTGACGTCTACGAAGAAACCAAATCGATCGCGATCGGTTGAACGCACACGTATCTTGGGAGGGACACTATGCGGAAATTGACAGGCGCTTTATTGGCGACACTGCTGACAACATCAGGTGCAATGGCCGATCCGGCTGATGACACGCTGATCCTGAATGAAGAAACCAAAATGGTCGTGCGCACAACCGCGCCCGCCCATGTATCTGATGCTTTGGACGAAGTGATGTCAGGCTGGCTGTTTCGCGGTAAGGAAACGCGCGCCATGCAGATGGATGATTTCGACAATCCCGGCATGATCTTCGTGGAGAAAGCGCAAGAAGTTTGGGCGTCGGCGGATGGTACTGAAGGCAAATCGTGCAAGGATTGTCACAGCGATATGGACAGCATGGCAGGTGTCAAAGCGGCATATCCCAAGTGGAATGAAGAGGCTGGCGAGGTTCGGACCCTGCAGATGCAGGTAAACGATTGCCGCACAAACCGCATGGGTGCCGAAGCATGGGCTTATGACAAAGGTGATGCGATCAATATGGAAGCTGCCCTCGCATCCGTATCGCGCGGCATGCCTGTCGACGTGGCCATAGACGGTCCAGCGCAGTCGACATGGGAGATGGGCAAGGAATTGTACTATACCCGCACTGGTCAACTTGAGCTGTCTTGCGCCAATTGCCACGAAGAAAACTATGGCAACATGATCCGCGCAGACCACTTGAGCCAAGGCCAGATCAACGGCTTCCCAGTGTACCGCCTTAAAAACACCAAGCTCAACGGGTCCCACTCGCGTTTCAAAGGGTGTATTCGTGACACCCGCGCTGAAACCTACAAGCCCGGTAGTGCCGAGTTCATCGCTCTTGAGCTCTACGTCGCTTCACGTGGCAATGGTTTGAGCGTCGAAGGCCCGTCGATCCGCAATTAAGAACTGTTGACCCCGCCCGAGCGATCGGCGCGGGGTTTTTCGCACCTAACCCATTCAATAATGCGCATATGTATGCGCGACTGGAGCACCTGAATGATATCCCGCCGCGACTTTTTGCAGACAAGCATGGCAGCAGCAGCCCTTTATGGCACTTCCGGTTTTGGAAATTGGGGTCGTTTGGCAGCACAACAAGCGCTGACCCAAGACAAGTTGCTTGAGTTTGATACGTTCGGGAATGTGTCGTTGATCCACATCACGGATATCCATGCGCAGCTTAAACCGATCTACTTTCGTGAACCCTCGATCAATATCGGGGTAGGCGGCAATAAGGGCGCTGTGCCGCATGTCACGGGGGCCGATTTCCGCAAGCTTTATGGGATCGATGATGGCAGCCCATCTGCCTATGCGTTGAGCTACAATGATTTCAGCGCACTCGCGCAGAGCTATGGCCGAGTTGGTGGGCTTGACCGTGTGGCGACTGTAATCAATTCGATCCGCGCTGACCGTCCTGACGCGCTGCTACTGGATGGCGGCGATACATGGCATGGCAGTTACACTTGCCACCACACGCAGGGCCAAGACATGGTCAACGTGATGAACGCGCTTAAGCCGGATGCGATGACATTTCACTGGGAATTCACGCTGGGGTCCGAGAGGGTTCAAGAGATCGTTGAAGGTTTACCCTTTGCGGCCCTTGGCCAGAACATTTTCGACGCCGAATGGGACGAACCAGCAGAATTGTTCCCACCCTACAAATTCTACGAGACTGGCGGCGTTAAGGTCGCTGTGATCGGTCAAGCGTTCCCGTACATGCCGATCGCAAACCCCGGTTGGATGTTCCCGGAATACTCATTCGGCATCCGTGATGAGAACATGCAGGAAATGGTCGATCAGGTTCGTGCGGAAGGTGCAGAACTGGTCGTTTGTCTTTCGCATAACGGCTTTGACGTAGACAAGCAGATGGCCGGCAAAGTGACTGGCATCAATGTTATTCTGTCAGGACACACTCACGATGCACTTCCTGAACCCGTGATTGTTGGCGACACGATTATTGTCGCGTCTGGTTCCAACGGCAAGTTTGTCAGCCGCGTCGACCTGGATGTACGTGACGGCCGCATGTTTGGGTTCCGCCACAAGCTTATCCCTATCTTCTCGGACGTGATTACGCCTGATGCTGAAGTTGCCAAGCTGATTGATGACCAACGCGCCCCTTACGTGGATCAATTGAGCGAAGTCATTGGCAAAACAGGTGAGGACCAGACGTTGTACCGCCGTGGGAATTTCAACGGCACATGGGACGATCTGATCTGTGATGCGCTGATTTCTGAGCGAGAGGCAGATATCGCTCTGTCGCCTGGAGTGCGTTGGGGCCCGTCGATCCTGCCTGGTCAGGACATCACACGTGAGGATATTTGGAACGTGACGTCGATGTCGTATGGCGAGGCGTACCGCACGGAAATGACAGGTGAATTCCTGCATGTCGTGCTCGAAGACGTGGCCGATAACCTATTCAATCCCGATCCCTATTACCAGCAAGGCGGCGACATGGTGCGCGTTGGTGGTCTTGGCTACCGGATCGACGTGACCAAGCCGCAAGGCGACCGCATCACCGAAATGACTTTGCTCAAAACCGGTGAGGCACTTGATCCGTCCAAGACGTACCAAGTTGCTGGATGGGCATCCGTCAACGAAGGCACTGAAGGCCCTCCTATCTGGGATGTCGTAGAGGCGCATATCGCAAAACAGGGAACGATTTCCCTTGATCCAAACAACAGTGTGAAAATGGTTGGCACATAATCCAGTCCGCAACGGGAGATATCATTATGAAGATTTTTGGAGCAGCAATGATAGCAGCAGTTCTTGCCACAGGCGCTTGGGCTGAAGGCGTCGTACATAAGGTTGCAATCCATGTGGATGAAAACGATCCGCAGGTCATGAATATGGCCCTGAACAATGTAGCCAATGTGACCAGCTATTACGAAGGGCAAGGCGACACTGTCATGATTGAGTTGGTGGCATACGGCCCGGGCTTGAATATGTTTGTTGCCGAAAAAAGTCCCGTTGCCGACCGGATTTCAGCAATGTCGCTGTTGATGGAAAATCTGTCCTTTGCAGCTTGCGGCAATACGCTGAACGCTATGGAAAAGAAGGCAGGCAAGAAGGTTGCATTGATGGATGAAGCCACAGTTGTACCGTCAGGCGTGGTGCGTCTGATTGAGTTGCAAGAGAATGATTTTGCTTACATCCGCCCTTGAACGGGTTGGGTGTTTGGGACTGATTTAAGGACATTTGCATGACAAACGAACCGTCGCGTAGAAAATTTCTGGTAAGCGGGGTTGCGGCAGGTGCCGCGATCGCTGCCACCAGTAGCGCCAAAGCAGAAACACCTGAACCATTGATCACCGAAACGCAGGAATGGGCGCAAGCCTTTGGCGATGGCGTAGACGAGACACCCTATGGTTTGCCAATTGAATACGAAGGCGACGTAATTCGCCGAAACGTAGAGTGGTTGACGGCGGATACGGTCAGTTCGATCAACTTCACCCCGATCCATGCGTTGGACGGGACCATCACACCGCAGGGCTGCGCGTTCGAGCGTCATCATTCCGGTGCGATTGACCTTAAGAAAGAAGATTACCGATTGATGATAAATGGCTTGGTAGACACCCCTTTGGTGTTTTCCTACGCTGACCTCGAACGGTTCCCTCGCGAAAACCACGTCTACTTCTGTGAATGTGCTGCCAATACTGGCATGGAATGGGCTGGCGCACAGCTGAATGGCGCGCAGTTCACCCACGGCATGATCCACAACATGGAATACACTGGCGTGTCCTTGCGGACGTTGCTGGAAGAAGCCGGTTTGGACTCGGCGGGCGACCTCAAAGACAAATGGGTGTTTGTTGAAGGTGCTGACGCATCGTCAAACGGTCGTTCCATTCCAATGGAAAAAGCG
Source organism: Sulfitobacter sp. (assembly GCF_036960155.1). Taxonomy (GTDB): domain Bacteria; phylum Pseudomonadota; class Alphaproteobacteria; order Rhodobacterales; family Rhodobacteraceae; genus Sulfitobacter. The sequence goes on from NZ_JBALWB010000003.1 coordinate 235,199, forward strand.
TTGGACGATTGCCTGATCGCTTTCAAAGCCAACGGTGAAGCATTGCGCAAAGAGCATGGCTATCCTGTGCGCCTTGTCGTGCCCGGTTGGGAAGGCAATATGTGGGTCAAATGGATACGCCGTATCGAAGTCACCGACGGACCGGTTGAGAGCCGCGAAGAGACCTCAAAATACACCGATACGCTTGAGAATGGCATCAGCCGCAAGTGGACATGGGCGATGGACGCAAAGTCTGTTGTGACCACGCCGAGCCCGCAATCCCCCATTACGCATGGCAAAGGGCCATTGGTGATTTCGGGTCTGGCATGGTCTGGAAATGGGGCAATAAAACGAGTGGACGTGTCAAAGGATGGCGGCATGACGTGGGAAACTGCGCGACTGGCCAAACCGGGTGAAAAGATGGCGCTCACGCGTTTCTATCTTGATACCGATTGGGACGGCTCGGAAATGATGCTGCAAAGCCGTGCCATGGACGACACCGGATATGTCCAGCCGACCAAAGCGCAATTGCGCAAGGTGCGTGGTTTGAACTCCATCTATCACAACAACTGTATCCAGACGTGGTTGGTACGCAGCAATGGCGAGGCGGAAAATGTTGAAGTTTCTTAAATCAACAGCACTTTTAACGGCTCTGACCTTGGTTGCCGGACCCGCAATTGCTGAAAAGTTTGGCCTTGGCCGCATGGCACTTCCCGAAGAGATTGCCGCATGGGATGGCGACATCAGCGCTGATGGCACAGGATTGCCCGAAGGATCTGGAGACGCAATTGATGGTGAGGAAATCTTTGCCACCAAATGTGCAGCTTGCCACGGTGACTTTGCCGAAGGAATCGACAACTGGCCAAAGTTGGCTGGCGGTGCAGACACGCTTGACCGCGAAGACCCGCTCAAGACTGTAGGCTCTTACTGGCCCTACTTGTCGACGTCATTTGACTATATCAAACGGTCAATGCCGTACGGCAATGCAGGTACGCTGACGGATGACGAGACTTATGCCATCGTTGCCTACATTCTTTATTCCAATGATTTGATCGAAGATGACTTTGTGTTGTCCAAAGAAACGTTCTTTGACGTTGAAATGCCCAATGCAAACGGATTCATCGTCGATGATCGTGCCGCGACAGAGTATTCGGTCTGGTCGGGCGAACCTTGTATGGAGAACTGCAAGGAAAAGCCTGTCGAAGTAACGATGCGCGCAATGGTTTTGGACGTGACACCAGAAGAAGAGGGCGCTGGTAAAGCAATCGAGGCCGCTGCCGAGACGATGAAGGTTGTTGCTGTTGAAGAAGTCACGCCTGAAGCCGAGGCCAACATTGTGGCCGCCACTTTTGATGCGGACTTGGCTGCTGCTGGCGAAAAGGTTTTCAAGAAATGTAAGGCCTGTCACCAATTGGGCGAGGGGGCCCAGAACCGTTCTGGCCCTATCTTAACTGGCGTTGTTGGCAACACCGCTGGTGCAGTCGACGGCTTCAAATACTCCAAACCGATGAAAGCGGCGGCTGAGGGCGGTTTAATTTGGACCGCAGAAGAGTTGGCAGCATTTCTGGCAAAGCCCAAGAAGTATATGAAAGGAACCAAGATGTCCTTTGCGGGGCTCAAGAAAGAAGCCGATCAGCAAGCCGTAATCGAATATCTCAAGTCGGTCGGGGAATAGCCCAGTGCGATGTGCTCAGTTGCCTGCATTGACCTTCGCGGCCTTCTTGGCGGCGGGGGGCAGCTTTGCCCAAGAAGGTGGTAACCCTGATAAGGGTGCCACTGTTTTTAAGAAGTGCAAAGCCTGCCACCAAGTCGGCGAGGGGGCCAAGAACCGTGTTGGTCCGCAGTTGAACGGTGTTTTTGGCCGAAATGCTGGCAGCATCGATGGCGTAAAGTACTCCAAAAGCATGACGCGCATGGGCGCTGACGGTCTGGTGTGGACGCATGAAACCTTGGACGCCTTCATTGAAAACCCGAAAGCGCTGGTCTCCAAAACGCGCATGAGTTTTCGCGGCATAAAGAATGAACAGGACCGCATTGATCTGTTGACCTATTTGCGGCTCTATTCTGATAATCCGGCCAATATTCCCGAAGCGGAGCCAACTGTACAAGGTACAGATCACGATCTGGATCCAGCCATTTTGGCGCTCGAAGGTGATCCAGAATACGGCGAATATCTCGCCAGTGAATGCAAGACTTGCCATCAAGCCAGTGGTGCAAATGACGGTATTCCGGGCATTAGTGGATGGACTACAGAAGACTTTGTAGTTGCCATGCACGCTTACAAGAAAAAACTCAGACCGCACCCAGTCATGCAAATGATGGCAGCGCGGCTGTCTGATGAAGAGATCGCAGCACTTGCTGCTCATTTTAAGGACCTCGAATAACGAAGCTTAACTCTGGGAGGAGAAAATGATGACATTGAACAGACGTCTATTCTTGGGTGCCAGTGCTGTTGCGGCAGCTACTTTGGCTGCTCCAACCGTATTTGCGGAAGGACACGGCAAGCCGCGGGTCGTTGTCATTGGCGGCGGCGCCGGCGGTGCCACAGCTGCGCGCTATATTGCCAAAGACAGCAAGGGCGAGATTGCCGTTACGCTGATCGAACCAACGCGCCAGTATTACACCTGCTTCTTTTCGAACCTCTATCTTGGTGGTTTCAAGACAATGGACGAACTGGGCCATTCCTACGGCGCACTTGCGACTGGCGGTGTGAATGTAGTGCATGATTGGGCCACGGGCGTGGACCGCGATGCCAAGACTGTTGCCCTCGCTGGCGGTGGGGCGGTGGCTTATGACAAGCTGATCATTTCCCCCGGCATTGATTTTGTAGATGGCGCGGTTGAGGGCTGGGATGTCTCGGCACAAAACGCCATGCCGCACGCCTACAAAGGTGGCTCGCAGACCGAATTGCTCAAGTCACAGCTGATGGCGATGCCGATGGGTGGTACGTTTGCAATGGTCGCGCCGCCGAACCCGTATCGCTGCCCTCCGGGCCCATACGAGCGTGTATCGATGGTTGCGCACTTCCTCAAAGCGAATAACCCGACGGCCAAGATCATTGTTGCTGATCCAAAACCCAAATTCTCAAAACAGGCGCTATTCCAAGAAGGTTGGGCCGATCATTACGATGGTATGATCGACTGGATCGGTGAAGACTTTGGCGGCGGAAATGTTGCTGTTGATCCAGCGGCGATGACCGTCTCGATCGATGGTGAAGTGACCAACGTGGACGTTTGTAACGTAATCCCAGCAATGAAAGCAGGCCGGATTGCGGAACTCGCGGGCGTCACGGATGGCAATTGGGCACCAGTGAATGCGGGTGATATGTCTTCGAAAGCAGACGTGGACATTTATGTTCTTGGTGACGCTGCACAGCAAGGTGATATGCCAAAATCCGGCTTCTCGGCCAACAGCCAAGCCAAGGTATGCGCCAATGCGGTGCGCGGTGCGTTGACTGGTTCAAAGGTCTTCCCCGCGAAGTTCTCGAACACCTGCTGGTCGCTAATCGACACCGATGACGGTGTCAAAGTTGGCGCAACCTATGAGGCGACAAACGAGAAAATTGCCAAAGTTGACGGCTTTATCTCGGCGACAGGTGAAACTGCGGAAATGCGCAAAGCAACCTATGAGGAATCCGAGGGTTGGTACGCAGGCATCACTGCCGACATGTTCGGCGCTTGACAAAAACCGGGGGGACTTTGATCTACAACAATGTCCTCCTCATCCACAACGGTCATAATAGGCCAAAAAGGAGAATAGACATGCGATCTCTAATTCTGGCAGGCCTGACCTGCATTGCGACGCTCTCCACTGCGCACGCGCAAGATACATCTGTGGTTTATCCCTTCGACGGCAATTTTGACGATGCGGCATTCGGTGTTGAAAGCGCAATTATCGGAAAAGGCTTGGTGATCGACTATGTCAGCCACGTTGGCGAAATGCTGAACCGTACCGGAGGCGATGTCGGCAGTGATGTAAAGCTGTTTGAAGAGGCCGATATCTTTGTCTTCTGTTCTGCCGTCTTGTCACGCAAAGTTATGGAAGCGGACCCGATGAACATCGCACATTGCCCTTACGGTGTCTTTGTCGCCGAGCGTGCAGGCGAGGTGATGGTAGGCTACCGCACTTACCCAGATGGCCCGATGCAGGAAGTACAAGCATTGCTGGATGAGATCGCGCGTGAGGCTGTGGGAGACTGATGGACTACCAGAATTTTTTTCAAACTGCGCTGGATGATCTGCGTATTCAAGGTAACTACCGCGTCTTTGCTGAACTTGAACGGCATTGTGGTGCCTTCCCACGTGCGACATCGCGCGGAGATGACGTGTCTGATGTGACCATATGGTGCTCGAATGATTACCTTGGGATGGGGCAGCATCCAGACGTCTTAGCCGCTATGCACGAAGCGTTGGATCGCTGCGGCGCGGGTGCGGGCGGCACACGCAATATTTCGGGCACAACCCATGATCACGTTCTGCTTGAGGCCGAGCTGGCCGATCTGCATGACAAGGAAGCGGCATTGCTGTTTACCTCTGGATATGTGTCCAACTGGGCGGCTTTGGGTACGCTGGCGGGCAGAATCCCGGGTTGTGTCGTTCTGTCAGACGCGCTTAACCACGCCTCGATGATCGAAGGCATTCGCCACTCGCAAGCCGAGCGGATGATCTGGGCGCACAACGATCTGGCTGATCTTGAAAGCAAGTTGGCGTCTTTGCCGCTGGACCGGCCCAAGCTGATCGCGTTTGAAAGCGTTTACTCTATGGACGGCGACATCGCCCCCATTGCCGCAATTTGTGATCTGGCGGACAGGTACAACGCAATGACGTACCTGGACGAAGTTCATGCCGTTGGCCTGTACGGTCCGCGTGGCGGTGGCATTGCGGAGAGGGAAGGTCTAATGGACCGCATCACGGTTATCGAAGGAACACTCGGCAAGGCGTTTGGTGTTGTTGGTGGCTATATCGCCGCCTCGGCCGAGCTGTGTGATTTCGTGCGTAGTTTTGCCAGCGGGTTCATCTTTACCACTGCCCTGCCGCCAGCTGTGGCAGCAGGGGCGGCGGCGTCGATCCGGCACCTCAAACAAAGTAAAGCTGAACGCGTCCAGCAGCAGGAGAAAGTCGCTGACGTACGCTCGCGCCTTGATGCCATTGGCATCCCGCATGTGGAAAATCCCAGCCACATTATTCCAGTTATGGTGGGCGATCCACACAAGTGCAAATTCATCTCTGATATGCTGTTGCAGGATTATGGCATCTACATTCAACCCATCAACTATCCGACCGTGCCAAAGGGCACAGAACGTTTGCGGATCACCCCGTCTCCCGTGCACAGCGAGGAAGATATCAATGCCCTGATTGGCGCGCTCGAAGCGTTGTGGGCACAATGCCAACTGGCAAGAATGCCATTGGCTGCACAGTAGTAGCCTTTTTCGGGACAAGTTGGCGACCGTGAGGATGTTTGGTTGATTGAAGGACTTCTCGACCAGTTCGGAGAGGGGGCTGTATTGGCCTCAGCGGGGGCTGTAACAGGCGTCTTGTTTGGCGCAATGGCGCAACATTCACGGTTTTGTCTGCGTGCTGCCACGGTTGAAGTATCAGGCGCTGTCTTTGGGCCGCGCCTTTCAATTTGGCTCATTGCGTTTTGTGCTGCTGTTTTTCTGGTTCAAGGGGCTGTTGCTCTTAACATGCTTGATGTCTCAAGTGCGCGTCAACTGACTGCGACAGGTAGCATGTCGGGTGCCATTATCGGCGGGCTGCTGTTTGGTTGCGGCATGATCCTTGCGCGGGGATGTTCCAGTCGTCTGTTGGTGCTTTCGGCCACTGGCAACTTAAGGGCGCTGATCACAGGTTTGGTGCTTACCCTTGTTGCCCAAGCCTCGTTGCGCGGCGTGTTGTCACCACTGCGCGAACGCATGTTATCGCTTTGGCTTATTGAGGGCGGGCATGGCCGCAATATACTTTCCTATGTTGGTCTAACCTCGGCGACGGTTGCTGTGATTGCTGCTTTGGGGATGCTTGCGGCGATTGGTTTGTCGTGGCGCTGTCGCGTCCCGGTATCGCGTGCGCTTGCCGCTGGCGGTGTTGGGGTGGCAGTTGGCCTTGGTTGGTTGCTGACCTCCGCAATTGCACAGGTTTCATTTGAAGTTATTCCAGTTGCATCAATCACCTTTACCGGCCCGTCCGCAGATACACTGATGGGGTTGGTCAATTCCGTTGGGTTGCCGCTCGGGTTTGGTGTTGGGCTGGTGCCAGGTGTATTCATGGGTGCCTGTGCCATGGCGCTGCTGGCCAGAGAGGTCGTGATTGAACGATTCAATACAGACACGCCGATGGAACGCTACTTACTTGGTGCCGTGTGTATGGGGTTTGGCAGTATGCTGGCAGGGGGATGTGCCGTGGGCGCTGGCATGTCTGGCGGGGCTATCTTTGCCCTGACAGCTTGGGTTGCCCTGTTTTGCATGTGGATTGGCGCGATGGCCACCCATTCTGGCCTTTTGTTGTTCCAAAACCGCAGACCAACGACAGCCTGATAGTCTATTCGAATTCCATTTGCTCATAGACGCGCCCAGCATTTTTTGTGGCCAATTCTTCAAAAGTATCCAGATGGGCGTAGGGAGATTGGTCTACATAGTAGGCTTCGGCAAGTCCGCCATCCTCGTCCAAAAGGTCACCTATCTTCGCACGTAAATAGATCAGGTAGTCGCGGGTATAGCGTCTGACCTGATCCATGTTTGTAGGATGCCCATGACCCGGAATGACATAGGTCGCACCCAATGGTTCAAAAGCGGTGTCCCAGGTGTCGATCCAGTCTGCTGTCATGGTATGCTCAAAGATCGGTAGCATCCGCTCGTGAAAGGCCATGTCGCCAGCTATGACCATGCTTTGCTGAGGCAGCCAAATGACGATGTCGCCTGGACTGTGTGAGGGGCCAAGATATCGCGCTTCGATCCTCATCTCACCCATCTCAACGATGTATTCATCTTCAAAGGCAATGGTCGGACCCGTGAGGCGGGTATTGTCGGCACGTTCTTTCACACGGGCGATGGCAGCGCGCAAAGACTGATCGCCGTGCGCCTCGAACTCGGCCGCGGCATCAACATGTGCCACGATGTCGATGCCAAGGTCCGCCCAATAAGAATTGCCCAGCATCGCATGACCTTGACCGTTTTCATTAAAGACCAGCTTTACTGGCTGCTGGGTCACGGCTTTGATCTCTTGGTGGAGCGCTTCGGCCAGTTGATAAGATCCACCGCCATTGATCACCACCACACCGTCACCAGTGATAATGAAGCTCAGGTTGTTGTTATGACCTGCATTCTCGTATGTCGGGGGCGCTGTGGCCCCTATTGCGGAAAAGACATGCGGTATGACCTCGACCGGTTTGGAATATAAAACAGACGCTGGGTATTGGTCGGGGATGTCTTCGCTGGCCCATGCTGCTGATGAGAGAAGGGCGAGAGCCAATGCTGTAAGTTTCATCCTCATGCGTCTGCCACGAAACGGTAGCCGTCCGCGTCCTTTTCAATATAGCCCATCCCGTTACCCGTCAGGTGAAAACCGATGACGCGGGTTTTCTCTTGTAAGAGTTGATCCATAAGGGTCAGTCGCGTTGCGGCGGCTGTTTCAGGATCTTGATCGGACCCCGAATTCCATTCCGGCTTTGCAAAAGCGATATGGTCGTTTCCAATGCAATCCCCAAGGATCATCACGGCCTCGTTTCCTTGCCGGACTTCAAGCGCCATGTGGCCAGGCGTATGGCCAAAGGTTGCCCGTGCAGCCACGCCAGACATAATCTCATCACCGTCATTGAAAAAGGTCATTTGGTCCTCGATCATCTCCAACCTGCGCTTTGCGCCCACGGCAAAGGATGCACGCGCGTCACCAATGTCATCGACAGTATTGGGGTTCATCCAATAGTCCCATTCTGTCTTGCCGATCATATACTGCGCATCGGGAAAGAGTGGATCGTCAAAGTCGTCCAATAGCCCCCACAGATGATCTGGATGTGCATGGGTGAAGACGACATCCGTTACGGCGTCTGGCGCCACGCCCAAGGCTTCCAAAGACTCTAACAGAATGCCCGAGTTCGGTGAGAAGTCAGGGCCGGAGCCAACATCGAACAGAACAACACGATCGCCGTGTCGCATCATGGTCACGTTACAAGGCGGGGTCAGGGTTTCAGGTGATTGGCCGTAACGCTTAAGTATTGGCAGCAGTTCGTCCTTGGGCATGGGGTCAAATATGAACCCGCCTGGTAGGGTCAGCGATCCGTCACTCACAACATCGATCCTGATGTCGCCGATAGATGTTTGTGCATGTACTGGCGCAGATGGCCATCCATATGCAGCGCCGATGCCTAATGCTGCTGTTCCTGAAATGAAATTTCGTCTGGGAAGTTTCATTACACCCTCCAATAATTCTATTATTTGAATATGATTGATTGTTTGGAATGAAGCAAGGTTGATACCGAAGTCGTCCGTCCAAACCGGTGCATTTTCGCTTCATCGAAAGAAACTGAGAACAGATGTTCAACTTGGATCTGGGTTTATACAAAGCTCAGTGTCCGGTGCTCACGCATTAAAGGGGAGCGATGTAGATACGTGTAATTTGCGTCGAGAAGTTGTGAAATAAAATATGTGACTGATGTGAGGCCTGAAAGCACTCTGATTATAGTGCTCTTAAATTATCATTTAAAATCAGTATATTAAAGCTTATCCACAGTAATGTTTGCCAGTTTTCCCGAAAGTTCTTGATGGTCAATGCTTTAAACGAGGACTGTCTTCTAAGGCACATACCCGTGCCTTGGGATAATCTGTCCCGTCCAAACAAGAACGACCTGCACAAGCTGGGACAGTGAAAGTTGAACGCCTTCCCTGTTTTGATGTCACAGACATTGCTCTGCCGCAAGTGTTTGTGTTGGTCACAACAATGGAAGAACCAAAGATGTCAAATACGAGTATAAATGGCAGAAAAAAGGTAATAGAAATAATCTCTATCGTAGACAAGCTCGCCCTGCTCAACCTGGAGGTGCTTTGCAAAACGTGGCTGGATGGTTGTGTGTCAGATAGTACTTTTTCTGTTGGCCGCTATGGTTCGAAATGTGCTGCGAAGCACGTTCTTAAGGTGGACCTTATCAGTGGTCGCTGGTTCGATGTTGGCAAGCGGAAAGCGATTGGTACTGACGCGATCAGTCTGTATGCACACCTTCACTCCTGTGGGCACCTTGAGGCGTTGAACGCGCTCGGCAAGATATTGAGGGTCCCATCATGAGCCTATTTCTTGATGATGCTCCTTATCCGTCAGTTCCAGTGAAAGCGCTTTCGAATAGTTCCGCAATCGCTAATGCACCAGAGCATTTCGGAGTTTGTATTGTAGGGGCCCGCGCTTCCATTGAGACAGCATCACAGTTCCTTAATAAGGTTGTAGTAACCCATTTCAATGGTGCTCCGCTCCAGTTCGAAGGGACATACTTTTGGCCCCTTGCTGGGCGAAATGTCTTCATCAGCAGCTGTGTTGAGCACGAAAGCGAAATCTCAATCCAAAATCTTGCGTGGAAATTTTGGTCAGCCGGCGTAAAAAACGTGTTCTATCTTGACCTGCAAATAACGGCTGACATTGATATTCTGGATGGCGTACAACAGCGACACTCACGATCAGAAATCACAAAGGTCGGTTGGTCTGACATTGTCAAAGGTGGCTGGCAGCCAAGAACTTATGTTGAGCTCTATAAGTCAAATGCTTCAGCGAAACGTAGTATCCCGCGTTCCGGAGAATTTGATACTTCCACGACAGAGCAAAAAGCAGTGCCTGAACCTTGCGATACTGATGACGAATTCACTGTTGAACATTTTGGAAGTTTTATACGCACAGACGCGGGTATCGAAAAAAAGTTAGGACATACGGCAAAACGAATGAGTCCTCAAAAAGCAGCGACGTATTTGTGTGCTCAAACTTAGAAATAATTGGAAAAGCGAATATCGATGGCCTCCATCAATGGGGTACAGTAGCTAAATTTGCTGCGCACGATGGAAGATTCCAAACCATCATCGTCCCAGACGCTGATCTGATGGGGGACGGTCTTCCAGCGCGAGAGAAGTTGAGCGCAGGTGGATTAAAAATTTCGACCACCAGGGACGCACGTGGGTTTTTTTCTGAACTTATCATGTTTCATCCTTGTTCAACGTTCTACGAAATCGAGCCACAGTTTGGATGATCGACATGCCCGCTGAGGTCGACGAGGATACAGGAATTTTCGAGAACCTGCACGGATTCAAAAATTCCGCAGCTTTCGTCGAAGAAATCAGAAACCAGAGCGGAATGCATTATGGACATGCTGGGATAGATTTCATCCAACAATTCGTTTCGGAGCAGCCTGCTCATGTTGCATTTTGCAATGCCGAGATAAAACGATTCCTTGCTGCGGTCACAGAAGAAGATGATGATCCGCAAACTGCCAGACGCGCGAAGCGGTTCGCATTGATAGCGGCTTCTGGGTCTCTGGCTGAAAAGATGGGAATACTGCCTTTTCCGGTTGGAACGTGCCTTGACGGTGTCAAAGAGTGCTTCCGGAGATGGCAGGTTGATCAGATGTCGAAGAGCTCCAAAGAGGAAGTCGATATAATAGAGCGTGCAAAACGATTTATCTCCAAAAATAGTGATACAAGGTTTGACAGAATCGTTCGCGGCAACAGCTGGTCTGTTGCTCCCGGCATTGAGCAGGAACAAGTGGAAATCTTGAATCTGCCAAAATTTGAGCGTGCTGGATACTTCAAAGAGGACGACGATGGTACACGCACCTATATGATATTGCCTCAAGTTTTCGAAACCGAAGTTTGCGGATCTCTTAACGCCAGCTCAGCCGGCAGGATTTTACTGAAGCATGGTTACTTGATCCCAGGTGAAGGCACGAGAATGGCGCGCAATGTTCATGTCCCCAATTTGGCAGGATCAATGCGGATGTACGTCATCAAGTCGTCAATCTTATCCGCGGATGATTAATCGTGTCCTCTTCCGTAATCACTCGAAGGCCTGCGTCATCAGATACAGGCCTTCTTGAGGCTTCTCATGCTTTTTGCTCGATTTGAAGATCGTTTAATAAGTCGAACTGCATAGGCTTATTGTTAGACGATCTACGCAAATTTCAGATTCGTGGTTTCGAATGGCCGTTTTTGATCATTTCTTGCTGAAATACACCCACAAGAATCCAAAAAACAGCAGACTTCTCCACCAAATCATCAATCCCTCAAAACCGACTCCAACAAACGAAACAATGGCCAAAACTGCAAAACCGATAATGAAGGGTGTCAAAATGCAGATGCCGAGAAAGAAAATGATTGTGCCGTAGCGGGCGAGGGTCCCAACGTGCGCCTGCCGTTTCACCCGTATGATCATGTATCCGCTCGTAAGTGGCGATAACCAGAGAAGGCCGTCTACAATGATGCTCTGGCCGACACCGAACAGATCCCAGCGGACTTCTGGCAGTAGTGTGAAATAGGCGAGGGGATAGAACGGCAGATGCAATAGCAGTAGGCAAAGGTCAGTGAGAAATGGCGTTGGTTTGGTCATGATACTCTCAGTCAATTGTACATCGGTTTTGATTGTAAGGCCGCGCCACGCTGAACGATCCTTTGGGCATCTCTCAGGTTCATCGGCCGTCTTATTGCAATGATCGTGCGTTCGATCGCGGTGATCGCTGCATCATACGATGGAGCTGATAGGTCCGCTTTTTCAGCCATGCTCTCCCCTGCACTTAACAGTTCTTCATGGGACAGGTTTTCGCATTTGATTACGGCGCAACGAGTCAGAAGAGGCTCAGGGACCTTCGCAAAATCGTTATAGGTCAAAATCCAGGAGATTGCGCTCATATCAAACCGAACGCGGTAATGCGGGCACTCCCAATGTGCCGCCGAAACTGGTTCCAGAAGACCAAGGAGGCTGTCTTGAATATTGTGCCGTGTTCCACCGGTTGAGTGAGACGATGCAGCCTTGCAGGCCTCATCTACGACGATCACAGGTCCAGCATGGTGATGTCGCAGAATTGCTTGAACTGGGCGTCCTGGCCGCGCCGATGACCAGCCTCTCTCAGTTCCCGCGATCACAAATCTGGTGCTTGCCGCCACGGCATCAATCGACAGTGACGGCGCGTTCATTGCTGCTGCAAGCGATCTCGACCACGCGCTTTTCCCGATGCTTGGGGGCATTCAAAAGAATTGGATTGGTGCGTGCAGGCACACCTTCAAAAGCCGTCCGACGCAAATTAAGTCAAAACCGTCTCGGTTGCCTCCGCCATCCACGGATACCTCGCTTTGAGCTCTGCCGCTAAGGCATCGGCGTCAGCTTCGGTGATGCTCGACATGTCGCTTAAAGAGTTTTGGAGTCTGGTGGCCTGTGGCGCTTTGCCTGGGCCCACAATTATCGGGACCTACAAACTCTGGATTGTATCTGATCTTGAAGCGATTTTATCTGGAGTGGCCGCCCGGCCAGAGGAAGAATTCACACTATGAAACGGCCACCAAAGCCTAGAATTACAAAACCTCATCTGAAATGGACTTGGAAGGGGGATCGCCGAGGCTGGCGTCCGTTTCACCGAACAACTTGGCTTGAGAACGGAAAACGCAAGGAAAGGGCTATTCAACTTGATTGGCAGTGCGATGCCAAAGAATTGGATCGTTTGTATTGGACGTGTGAAGCAGGCCGACACAGCAGTCAGGTTGTTCTGAGTAAGCACACTTGGCAGCAATGCATTGAGGCTTGGAGAGCAGATCGGCGGATTCAGGACAATCTGGCTCAAAGTACAAAGAAGTCGTATCGTCCACCGATGGAGTCCATTTTGTTGAGCAATGGCGCTAAGGCATTGATGTCCACAAGCCGCCAAAACCTTCGGGCTGCCCATCAGTCTCTGTCTGATACACCAAAGAAAGCGGGCCGCCTTCTCCAGACAGTTTCGTTGCTGTGGAATTTTGCGGCCCAACATTTGGATTGGCCGTTGGGACCCAATCCAGCAAAGGGTATTGTCCATTTTGGAACGAAGCGTGAATTCAAGCCTTGGCCTGACTGGATGATTGATGCGCTGCGGAATGCCCCCACGCGGGTTCAAATACTAGCGCACCTAATTTTGGGAACCGGGCAAAGGCCAGGAGCTGCTGTCGCAATGCGACGGGATCAGTTTCAGGGTGAGTGGATGGTCCTAAGAGACGAGATGGGCCAAAAAATATGGAGGTCTACTGTCCTCGGCCGCTCCGTAAATTCATCGATGATCTACCAATCGAAGGGCAGCACGTACTTCCTAAAAATCTCACAGAACCACTGACATATCATGCGGTTGAGAAAACATTCAGCAAATGGCGACTTTCTTTGGGCCTGAAAGCCAAGCCCTATAGCCTTCATGGGCTTCGAAAGCTCTCGATCGTTCAGCTCGCTGAAGCTGGTGCAAGTGACGCGGAGATTCAAGCGGTCACGGGGCAAAGCGCTGAGAAGGTTGCTCACTATCGTAAAGAAGTAAATCGAAAGGTGCTTTCAAAATCTGCTCAAATGCTCAGAGAATAGAACAAGAACAGAACGAGACTTGGGACCAGGTGTTGGGACCGCCCCAATTTTTATTGAATTCTTCCCAAAGCGAAAAATCGCGTAAGTGGTTGATTTGTAATGGTGGGCGACTCTGGAATCGAACCAGACGTGCGTCTCCGCGAGGGAGTTACAGTCCCCTGCCACACCTTGCGGCCTGTCGCCCACTTGAGCCTGAATTACCTGCGGGTCTGGTGGGCGTCAACCTCTAAATCTTATGATTTAGGAGGAATTATTTGGCCAGGTCTCTGCTTGGGAATTCGCTCTTGTATGCGGGCATATTGAGGGAGGCTTGGCGCGGGGCGCTCAAAGGGGTAGAGGGGGCGTCAGACGCGCAATGTCAGGGGGCAGCGATGAAGAAACCTAAGTGGGTTGTTGAGAAAGAACAGGGCAAAAAAGTAGAGGCGCGTGAGACGCTTTGGCTGTTTGGTCTGCATGCTGTGCGGGACGCGTTGATGAATCCTGCGCGCACAAAGCTGACGCTGATGGTCACGCCAAATGCTTTGGCCAAGCTAGAAGACGCAGTTTCTGCCAGTGGTATTGTCCCCGAAGTTGTCGATCCACGCAAATTCCGCCCTCCAATTGATCAGGGTTCCGTGCACCAAGGGGTTGTTCTGGAAGTTAAACCTCTGGACTGGGGCCGTATGGCCGATGTTTGCATAGGTGCAGAAGCGCCGCGTGTGATCATGCTGGACCGTGTGACTGATCCGCATAACGTTGGTGCCATTTTGCGCTCTGCTGAGGTGCTGGGCGCGTCAGCGGTGATTGGTACACGTCACCATTCGGCGCCTGAAACTGGCGCGTTGGCGAAAACAGCCTCTGGTGCGTTGGAACGTCAACCCTATCTGCGAATCCGCAATCTGTCTGATGGTATCCGAGAACTGCAAAATATGGGGTATCTGGTGCTGGGGCTAGACGGTGATGCAGACATCACCATCGAAACGGCGGTTGAAGGTAAACGGGATCGCGCCGTGGCGCTTGTGCTGGGAGCTGAAGGGCCCGGTTTGCGCGAAAAGACGCGTGAGACTGTGGACGCACTGGTACGTATTGACGCGGGTGCTGATTTTGGCTCTCTCAACGTCTCAAATGCTGCTGCAATCGGCCTATATGCTACTAGGGACCACAAATAGGGAGTAGGGCCATAGCCCATCCGACAAAGATTGCGACCTGCTGTCATTGCGGCACGCGGGCAGTACTGCGCCTTGATGCGGGGCACCATACGTTGACCTGTGGCGCGTGTGGTGCGCCGCTCAGCAAACTTAAGGCAATGCCTGTGGCGGCGCGCGAAAGGCCTGATGCCGTGACGCATCAACCAGCGGTACGCAAAACGCGCAAATTGACCAAGGCTAAATCTAAGAAACCGGTGAAGCGGCCCAAGAAGCGCAAAAGCCTGTTTCGTAAGTTTGCAGAAGAAGCGTTTGATCTGGTTGAAGATATCTTTGATTGAGTTTTATCTTCGGCGATATTTAGCTCATGGCTGGGCTGGATTTCGGTTGGACATTTTGTCGCTCTGTTATCCGTGCGCATCGCACCTATATTCAATTCAACGGGTTTGGTTTGGAACATCCAGCCCGCGTTTTGTCCCTGTTCCCACTTTTAACCTCTCGGCATTGTCCGAGAGGTTTTTTTATTGCCCACAGCCTGTTAGGGGTATGGCATGAATTATTCCGATACCTTTCTAAAAGACATTCTCAAGCGCATGAAGCGGGTCGCTGTTGTGGGTGTTTCTGACAACCCAGTGCGTGCGAGTTATTTTGTGGCGCGGTATCTGTCGCTGCGTGGGGTGACGATTATCCCTGTGAATCCCAAGCTGACGGGCCAATCGCTGTTCGGGTCTGTGGCTGTTGGATCTCTTGCCGAGATTGAGGGGCCAGTGGATATGGTGGATATTTTTCGCCGTTCTGAGGCCGTGCCAGAGATCGTGGACGAGGCACTTGAGCATTTGCCGGATCTACGAACAATCTGGATGCAGATCGGTGTTGAAAATGCGCAAGCAGCAGCAACGGCTGAGGAACGCGGCATTGATGTTGTGCAAAACCGATGCCCCAAGATTGAATACCAGCGCCTGTTTGGTGAATTGCGCATGGGCGGCTTTGCGACGGGCATTATTTCAAGCAAGCTGTGATCTGGCAAACTGTGATCTGATCGACGCGCGAACGCGCGATCACATGATTTGGGTCCGCAAGTTTCAACGAATTAGTCCGCAAGCGGTTTAGGCGCTTGTCGTGCCGTTTAATGCCTTAACGGCTTGCTTTTTCAGCAACGCCAGATTGGGATTGACGGCGGGATAGCTCGTCCATGACATCCGAAAAAGGCACATCACGAGCGGCGAGCATGACCAGCAAGTGATAAAGCACATCAGCTGCTTCATCTGTTAGGCCCGCCTTGTCATCTTTGACGGCTTCTATGATCGCCTCAATGGCTTCTTCGCCGAATTTCTCGGCGCATTTTTCGGGGCCTTTATCCAATAACTGTGCTGTCCAGCTGGAGGTTGGATCAGCGGATTTGCGGGCTAGGATGGTTTGGTACAGATCATCAAGGGTCATGTGAGCCTCATCGGGATGCCGGCCTCGGCCATGTGTTGTTTGGCCTGACCAATTGTATATTCGCCAAAGTGGAAGATGGACGCGGCAAGGACTGCGGATGCGCCACCCTCGATAACTCCGTCAACAAGGTGATCTAGATTGCCAACGCCGCCTGACGCGATCACTGGCATGGTTACGGCATCAGAAATGGCGCGGGTGAGGGGCAGGTTAAAGCCCTGTTTTGTGCCATCACGGTCCATAGAGGTGAGCAGGATTTCACCTGCGCCTTTTTCCATCATGGTGATTGCAAATTCAACGGCATCGATACCTGTGGATTTGCGGCCACCGTGCGTGAAGATTTCCCACTTTCCGGGGCTGACTGTTTTTGCATCAATCGCGGCGACGATGCATTGGCTGCCGAATTGATCTGCGGCCTCGGCGACAACATCGGGATTGGCGACTGCGGCGGAGTTGAAGCTGACCTTGTCAGCGCCAGCGAGCAGAAGGGCGCGCACGTCTGCGGGGGTACGCACGCCGCCGCCTACAGTGAGGGGGATATAGCAATGTTCCGCCGTGCGGCGCACCAGATCAAACATGGTGCCACGGTTCTCATGGGTGGCGTGAATGTCGAGAAAGCACAGCTCATCCGCGCCAGCGGCATCATAGGCGATGGCGGCATCCACAGGATCGCCTGCGTCACGCAGGCCGACGAAATTCACACCTTTGACCACACGGCCATCGGCGACATCTAAGCAGGGAATGATACGTGTTTTTAACATGAATGCGGTGTAGCGGGGGATTGGGTGTTGGGCAAGGGATCAGGTGATGTTGCGCCGAGAGAGGTACTCCCTAAAGCAAGCTACGATCAAAAGAGGAATACCCGCGAGCGGGATTAGAATTTGACCGAGCAACAAAGGTAGGCTTAGTGCGTTCCCGATTTCCGCCAGAAAGGTCGGGCTACAATTCACGAGCCCTTTAAGCACGCTGCCACTACATCGTAAGTCAAAAAGCGCCAATGGAAAGGCCCAGAAAAAGAAAAATGAACAGGCCCACTTCAGGATTAACCTTGCATATGAATCACGCGCTTGGCCTGAAAGTAGATTGGCTAGTCCAAAGACAAATAGAAGACCGATCCACATATTCGAAAGGGTCACTTATTCAGTGCTTTGAGTGCCTCACCTAAATCAATTGCACCATCATAAAGTGCGCGACCTGAGATCGCGCCGCTGATTACCCCTGTGGCTTTGAGTGCGGTCAAATCTGCAAGTGAGGACACGCCGCCCGATGCTATGATGGGGATGTTGACTGCGCGGGCCAACGCGGCAGTCGCGTCAATGTTGGGTCCGCCCATCGCGCCGTCGCGCATGATGTCGGTGTAGATGATCGCGGCGACGCCTGCGTCCTCAAATGATTTGGCGAGGTCCGTGACCATCACGTCGGTTTCTTCGGCCCAGCCTTTGGTGGCCACGCGGCCATTGCGGGCATCGATTCCTACTGCAACTTGGTTTGGGAAGGCGCGGGCGGCTTCGCGTACCAGATCGGGGTTTTCGACTGCGATTGTGCCCAAGATTACGCGGGCGAGGCCTTTGTCCAGCCAAGCCTCGATTGTGGCCATGTCGCGGATACCGCCGCCCAGTTGTGCGGGTACTTTGCACTGCTTGAGGATCGCCTCAACAGGGGCTGCGTTCACGGGGGACCCTGCAAATGCGCCATTTAGATCAACAAGATGCAACCATTTACATCCTGCATCGACAAATTCCTGCGCTTGGGCGGCAGGGTTGTCGTTAAACACGGTTGAACGCTCCATGTCGCCGTGGACAAGGCGTACGGCTTGGCCGTCTTTGAGGTCAATTGCGGGATAGAGGATCATGGCATGCACCCTTTGTAAAAGCTTGGGGGCGGTTTTGCATGGAATGGCGCGATGTGCAACGCGACCTAAGGTTAACCTTGCCTGAACGCGTGTGGCTGGGCATGCTGTTGCGCAGTTCTAGGGAGGAACCACGATGAGGATGATTTTGACTGCAGCTTTTGCTGCGATTGCGTTTGCAGGTGCCGCTTGGGCGGACCCGGCATTGGGGACGTGGAAGACGCAGGTCGACGATGGCGCTTATGCACATGTGAAAATGAGCAAGTGCGGCCAAGCCCTGTGTGGTACAATTGCGCGTACTTTCAATAGTGACGGCGAGTACAAGTCCAAGAACCTTGGCAAGAAGCTGGTTTGGGATATGGCCCCGTCTGGCGGCGGTTCGTATAAGTCAGGCAAAATCTGGCAGCCGTCCACTGACAAGACGTATAAGTCAAAGATGTCGCTGTCAGGCAATATATTGAAAGTGTCTGGTTGCGTTGGGCCGATCTGCAAAAAACAGACGTGGAACCGCGTGAACTAAAACGCCGCCATTATTGTAACTTGGATTGATAAACGCGGGTGCAGTGCGCATCCGCGTTTTCTGGTTTGATCTGGAAATATGTCAAAGCAACCTAGGTTAGGGTGCCCATTTCAGGAAGTTGGATATCATCCGCAAGCCTGTTCCTTGGCTCTTTTCGGGGTGGAACTGCATGCCGATCATGTTGTCACGCCCAATGATGGCGGTGACTTCACTGGCGTAATCTACATGCGCCAACCGTTGTGCGGGGTCTGAAACGGCCATGTGGTAGCTGTGTACAAAATAGGTGTGATCGCCCGTCTTGATCCCATCAAAAACAGGGTGGGGGGCATCGAGCACCAGATCGTTCCAGCCCATGTGCGGGACTTTTAGGCTTTTGTCAGTAGGCGCGATGCGGGTGACTTCGCCAGCGACCCAATCAAGGCCTTTGGTATCCTCATACTCACGCCCCCATGTCGCCATGAGTTGCATTCCGACACAAATCCCAAGGAAAGGCCGTCCTTTTTCTTCAACGGCTTCGATCATCGCAGCGTAGATGCCGCTTTTACCTTTTAGTTCGGACATGCAGGCGGGAAATGCGCCGTCACCGGGCAATACAATGCGATCCGCGCGCGCGATGACATCCGCATCAGCGGTTACAGTTACTTCGCCAGCATCCGTTTCGCGGGCCATACGCTCAAACGCTTTGTGGGCCGAGTGTAGATTGCCGCTTTCGTAGTCGATAATTGCGGTGAGCATTTAGAGCATACCTTTGGTCGACGGGATTGCGTCTGATTTGCGCGGGTCGCTTTCCAATGCGTCGCGCAACGCGCGGGCAACGGCCTTGAAGGCAGCCTCGGCGATGTGGTGGCTGTTGAGGCCATGCAACTGATCAACGTGCAATGTGATGCCGCCGTGTGTTGCAAAAGCTTGGAAGAATTCGCGCACCAATTCGGTGTCAAACGTGCCGATCTTTTGGGTAGGCAGATCAACGTTCCAAACAAGGATAGGGCGCGCAGATAAATCAAGTGCTGCGCGCACCAATGCATCATCCATCGGCAACAAGCAGGAGCCGTAGCGCACAATACCGCGTTTGTCGCCAACGGCTTGCGTCAATGCCTGACCCAGCGCGATGCCTACGTCCTCAACAGTGTGGTGATCGTCGATGTGCAGATCGCCTGTGCAGCGTACGGTCATATCAATCAGCGCATGACGCGAAAGCTGGTCCAGCATGTGGTCAAAAAAGCCCACGCCAGTCTCGTTGTCATAGATGCCTGTGCCATCGAGGTTTATCTCAACGCTGATATTCGTCTCGGCGGTTGTGCGGGTGATCTTGGCCTTACGCATGGGAATGCTCCGTTGACGTGTTTGTGCCCTTATAACAGGGCATAACCCAACGCCAAGGGGCGATGGGGGATTGCAGGCAATGTGGCTTCGTGCCAGCCTAGGGTACAGCCACTTCAGGAGCTTTTCATGAGCACATGTGTTTTTATCCAGATCCGCTGCAGACCCGGTACAACCTATTCGGTTGCTGATGCGATTGCCCAGCGTGAGATCCATTCCGAGCTTTATTCAACGTCGGGCGATTTTGATCTGTTGATGAAGGTTTATATCCCCAAAAGCGAAGATGTCGGTGTGTATATCAACGACAATCTGCTGGACATTGATGGGATTGAACGATCACTGACTACGATGACATTTAAGGTATTTTGATGCGTGCCTTAGCCCTTGTACTGCTGATGGCGGCCTCGGATGTGTCCGCTGCACAGCGCGTCTATGAGGGCGACGAAGCGGCGGCCATTCGCTGTGCGAATATGATGGCCATGACGGGTGTCACGTTGAATGCCGCTGGATTGATGGATGATCCGGAAAAGAACGTCTTGGTAGGCATTTCTGTGCTGATCCTAGAGCGTCACGTGAGCGGCAACTGGAATAGCAAAAAACGCGCAATGGCTGCCATGCGTGACCGCCGCGATGTGGTTGAGACATTGGCTGATTACCAGCGCAACGCGCCGGGCTGCCTTAAGCGGTTTCCGATCAACTAGGCGGTTTTTGTGCAAATCTAGGTGCAACTGCACCCGGACAGGTTGCCTCGATCCTTGTTAGAATATCTGTAACAGGCAGGCCCGTAGCCGCCTTGATCGCCTCGCGGTAGGGCGGCAGATTGGTGCATTCTAGTAGGATGTGCTGGTGTTTGGCTGTCTGGGTTTTCGTCAATAATTCGGTGATTTCTGTAGTTGCTTGCGCGCGGTTCAAGGTCGTCAGGTTTTTTGAAATAACCTCTCGCAAGTGATGCGCAGGGGGCAAACCTATGATGCTTTGGGCATACTCAGGGTGATCACCCAAATGCAAAGGACCAAGGCGGGCGGCATCAAATGTAGTGATGCGCAATGCCTCAGGTGCGTGTATCTGCGTCAGATCCTTAAGTGCTGTCAAAGACGAGCTGATAAACGGGCGGTCCGTCAGCGCAGCAAGGTGGTCCTGCCAGTAGGACAGAAACCCGCAAGACGTCACAATGATATCGCCCTGCGCGCGCTGCAAGGCTTCCTCAAAGGGGGTGATGTCGATGTCTTGGGGCCGTCCAGTAACAATGCGTCCTACAGACGCCCCTGCAATTTTGATGATCTGTGGCGCGCGTGCGTAGCTTTCAATGGCACCGACATCCCCCGCGATGCGGGGAAAATCGGTGTCCAATTGTAAAACCGTAACGCGGGGTGTCATCTGGCCTGATTGGCGCTGATTTTGTCAGGCAGCCACGTCGCCAATTCGGGGAAGGCGACAAGGATCACAACCATCAACAGCATTAGCCCGACCATGGGCAGCGCAACCTTTGAGATGTAGGAAATCTCGTGTTTGGTCATGCCTTGCAGGACAAACAGGTTGAAGCCGATAGGGGGCGTGACCTGCGCCATTTCAACAACAACCACGATGAAGATACCAAACCAGATCACATCAATGCCTGCTTGGCGGATCATGGGTTCAACAATTGCCATGGTCAAAACCACCGACGAAATACCATCAAGGAACATGCCAAGGATGATGTAGAACACGGTCAACGCAGCGATCAAAACGATTGGTGACAGGTTCATCTCGTCAATCCACGCAGCCAAAGCACGCGGCAGGCCTGTAAAGCCCATGGAAAGGGACAAAAACGCAGCACCCATCAGGATCAAGGCAATCATTGCAGATGTGCGCGTGGCCCCCATGAGGCTTTCAAGGAACGTGTTAAAGCTAAGAGAACCTTGGAACAGCGCAAGGATGAGCGAGCCAAGAACACCGACAGCCGCGGCTTCGGTCGCTGTGGCCCAGCCAAAATACATCGACCCGATGACGGCAAAAACCAGCATGAGCACAGGGATTAAAAAACGGCTTTCGGCCAGCATGGTGCCGAAAGACATTGGCGGTTCGGGCGGGGGCCGCTGATCTGGCTTCACAAAGTGCCACACAGCAATATAACCCATAAACAGGCTGGCGAGAACCAGACCGGGGATAATGCCAGCCATAAACAACTTGATGATGCTCTCATTGATCGAAACGCCGTACACAATTAGCGTTAGGGAAGGCGGGATCATCAGACCCAATGTAGCCGCACCCGCAAGCGTGCCAATGATCATGTATTCGGGATAGCCGCGTTTGCGCAGCTCGGGGATACTCATCTTGCCAACGGTTGTTAGGGTTGCAGCAGATGACCCTGAAACGGCAGCGAAAATGGTGCAGGCCGCGATATTGGTGTGCAGCAACCCACCCGGTAGCCAGCGCATCCAAGGCGCGAGGCCGCGAAACATGTCTTGGGATAAGCGCGTTCGATACAGGATTTCACCCATCCAAATAAACAGGGGCAGTGCGGTCAGTGTCCAACTGCTGCTTGAGGTCCAGATGGTGGTAATCATGGCGTCCCCGGCAGGGCTGTTGGTGAACAGCTCTAGGCCGACCCACGCGACCCCCATTAGGGCTAGACCAATCCAGATCGAGGACCCCAGCAAGGTGAACAGGACAAACAGAAAGACAACGGTTGCATAGGCTTCGGTCATTCCACGCCCTCCGATACGATGGGGTTCTTGCCCGTTATGATGGTGCGGTACAGGGTATCCCACAGCGCAACGGCCAGAAGGATTGCGCCCACTGACATGGCCAGTTGGGGAATCCAGACAGGTGTATAAACCAACTTGGAAGATGCGCTGCCCATCGCACTGCCCCAATCGCCAATCGGCGTTGCAGGGAGGCTCAGGAAGGTTACAACCCATTCGGGGATTTGATCCTGTCCTTGGGTGCGATCATTGATCATTTCAGACAAGATGGTGGTCTTGACCGCAAAGCGGGCAAAATAGGTGGCGATTACAGCTGCGCCAAACACGGCAAACAGATCAAGCCAGCGCGATGTGTGGCGGTTCCAATTGAGGATAATCGAAACACGGATATGTGCGCCGCGCGTCAGTGCATGGCACAGCGCAAAGAATGAAGTGGCGGCCATGGCGTAGCCTGCAAATTCGGTTGTGCCGGGAAGGGCGACATTGGTCCAGCGTGCCACCATCTGCGCGACGATCAGCAAAAGAATCGTGACCATGAAGCACGCAGCAATGGCGCCGGAGGCAAAATAGACGCCATCCAATATGCGCCAGATCGGGCGCATCACGCGTTCTAATCTAGGGCGGGCGAAAAAACAGATAAACCCGAATAGGGATGGCAAAATAAACAGCCATACCCACAAGGGCAGGCCCAGCACTGGCGACCAGTCACGCATGGAAAATCCTTTGAGTGTTGTTTGGCGCGCCTGAAACCCTCAGACGCGCCAGTGTCGCTTAGTTGGCGGCGTTATATGCGTCGAGGATGGCCTGACCATCAGCGCCCGCAGTTTCCAACCATTCGGCGGTCATTTTTGCGCCAATAACTTTCAGCTCGGCAAGGAATTCTGGCGAAGCATCCGTAACGGTCATGCCGTTTTTGGACAGCTCATCAAAGTAGAAGCTGGACAGTTCAGCAGACTTTGCACCGCATGATGCGGCTGTTTCGTCTGCGGCTTTCATAACGCCAGCTTGAGTTGCCTCATCAAGACCGTCCCACGCCTGCTTATTTGCAACAACGTAGTTGCGCGGCAGCCATGCGTTGACCTTGTAATAGTGGCTCAAGTGCTCCCAAACCTTGCGGTCATATCCAGTAGAACCCGAAGAGATGAACGCTGATGCCACACCAGTTGCCAATGCTTGGGACAGTTCTGCTGCTTCGATCTGAACTGGGATCATGCCCAGTTCTTCGGCGAAGGTTGCAGTGGCCGAGTTATACGAGCGGAACTTGACGCCTTGGGTATCAGCCGAAGAGTTTACTTCTTTGTCAAAGTAGAAACCCTGACCTGGCCAAGGGCAGGTATAAAGCGCAACCAAGTTAAGATCGGAAAGCTGTGCGTTTACAATGTCTTTTGAGACGTCCCACAGTTTTGCATTGTCTTCATAGCTGGTGGCAAGGAAGGGCAGGTTGTCCCAGCCCAGCAGGGGTGCTTCGTTTGCGTGCGCAGACATGAAACGTTCACCGATGTTGACCTGACCGGTCTGAACGGCACGTTTGATATCACCGCCACCGAACAATGAACCGCCCGCATGAACTGTGATGTCGATTGCGCCTGATGTGTACTCGCGCACTTTATCAGCAAAAATCACACCCTGTTCCGAGTGGAAATTGCTGGCCGCGTAGGCCATTGGCATGTCCCACTTTTGTGCGTGGCCATCTGCAAAGGCTGCGCCAGCCATCAGTGCTGTGGCTGCGACTGTTGTTCCAAGTTTTGTAAATGTATTCATTGTGGTCTCCCGGTTATGGTGGCTCTAACGGCCTTTGTATTTTGAGGGGTCAAAGGGGCGCAGATCGATATTGGGGGAGCGCTCCGATATTAGCTCAGCGATGATCCGACCCGTTTTTGGTCCGCCTGTCAATCCGACGTGTTGATGGCCGAAGGCGCTGTAGCTGAGACCTTTGCTATCATTGGCGCCGATAATTGGTAGGCTGTCGGCGGGGGCAGGGCGGTGACCCATCCATTCGATGATCTCGTCATACGCTATGTCCGGCAGTAGTTTTTTGACCTGTCGGCGTAGCATTTCAAGGGGGCCACGGGATGCGGGCGCATCCAAGCCGCCAAATTCGATCACGCCAGCAGCACGCAGGCGGCCCTCCATCGGCGTTAGGACAAACTTTCCAGAAGCAACCATCATCGGCGCACGTGGCATGATAGAGGGGTTGGTTAATTCGATGTGATAGCCACGTTCACTTTCAAACGGGACTTTTACGCCCAATTTATGGGCGATTTCGCGCGACCATGGGCCCATGGCAAAGACGATTCTATCTGCGCTTAGGCGGCCGTCATCTGTTTCCAGTGCCGTAACTGCGCCATCGTGCATTTTGATGTCGTTGATTTGGGTTATCTGTAACTGGCCGCCCTGCGCGACAAAATGATCTGCCAAGGCGGTTACATATGCACCGGGGTCGCTGATGCGGCCATGGTTTTTGCACCTGACAACCGTTTCAAATGCATCACCAAAAACAGGGTCATACGCGGCGTACTCAGCGCCATTTACCACGTCATATTTGACGCCCTGCGCCTCGCGTTTGCCCCAGCCGTAGCTGTCGGCATCAAAATCGTACCGTTTTGCGTAGCCGAAACAATAGTCTTCTGTTGAAATGTATCTGGCCGCCGGAGTGTCAGCCGCCAGTGCTTGATGTTGCTCAACCGTATCATGCAAGAGCATGGCCATAGATTTGGCGTAGTGATCAACGTGGGCATCATTTGCGTAAGACAGATAGCGTCTCAAAAACGGGATCAGGCGGGGCAGATAGGACCAACGCAAAAACAATGGTGCGTCGCGGTCAAGCAGCATACTAGGCGCTTTGAACGCCAAGCCGGGTGTTGTGACTGGAACAACAGCACCGGCAGCCAGAACGCCCGCATTGCCATGGCTGGTGCCACTTGCTGGGCCTGCGCGGTCTACCACAACCACATCATGACCCGCGCGCTGCAGCCAGATTGCCGTTGAAATCCCTACGATCCCTGCGCCAGCTACCAGTATTTGCATTTTGATTTCACCGCCCCAAATCATGTGTTTCAGCGTAACTTGGGCAAAGCGGAGGGTATTGTCACGCCTCTAATTGGTTGGGGCGGGCCCAAGGGATTCGCGGATCTTCACAGATATCTGAAGCTTGACCGGGCCAATGCTCTGGTTGCCTTTGACAAGGTCGATGAGGGTACAGGCCGCTTTTGTGCCCATTTCCCCGTGAGGGACATGCACGGTAGTCAGACTTGGAGTTACAATTCGCGCCAGTTCAATGTCGTCAAAACCCGTGACTGAAACATCGCGAGGGGCTTCGAGACCCAACGCTTTGGCGCCGCGCATGGCACCCACGGCCAAAACGTCATTCCCACACATCACCGCAGTGGGCGGATTTGGGGCGCTCATCAATGCCTTCATGGAGGCTTCGCCGTTGTCGAACCCATAAGATGTTTGAATGACGGGCACATCATCTGCAGATAGGCCGTTATCATTCAGCGCGTCTGTGTTGCCAGCCAACCGATCGGTTGCGCGGTCGTTGCCTTTGGTCACAGCTGAGATCATACCGATTCGGTGGTGACCACGGTCGATAACCTCCTGCGCGAGTAATTTCATAGATGCATGATTATCAAAGCCAATGGCAGGTCGTTCGACCAGGGGAGAGTAGGCCCAAGCAATTAGGGCGGGAACGCCTTGCTGCTCCAGATAGCTGTAAATCTCTGGCGCGCGATCATAACCAATTAGCAATAAGCCGTCAGCGCCCCGCGAAATCAATGCGCGAATTTGTTCTTCTTCTCTGTCGGGGCGATAGGCGGTGCTGGACACAAGAAGAGTGTAGCCTTGTTCGTGTAATTCTTCCTGAAAAGGCTGCAAGCTACGGGCAAAATTGCATTTTCCATCGTCGGAATAATTGCGCCAATTGTAAATGTCCTTTTGGCTGCCATCACCCTTGCACCAAAATTTGGTGTGTATTCCAAAATTTCTACCGCCTTCAAAACCTTTTTACGGGTGGATTTGACAACGCGATCCGTTGAATTCAAGCACCGCGAAACCATCGCCGTGGAAACGCCAGCAGTCTTTGCGACGTCATCCAGCGTAGGTGTTGATCGGTTTGAGGTCATCGTCTCTCTTTTCCGCTTTTTGGATATCACAATGAAGGTAAATGGAAGATAATTAAAGTTCAGGTAATCGGAGGATTGTTCAATGTAAGCGCTTGTATGATCGAGATGTAAGCGCTTACAATGGTTTCTAACACAGCCATTTGAAAGGCTTCGCGTTGGGGCAGGGTAGGTATGCCACACGTGGAGTGCATGCCATTTCATTTGGTCTGTTGCTTGGGATTTAAAATTAGGACCTGATCCATGACACGTGAATACCTTAAGAAAGCCACGCTCACCCCTATGTCGGATGCGTCGGAAACACATGAGATCGTAAAGAATATTCTTGCCGATATCGAAGTTGGCGGTGACGCAAAAGCGTTAGAATACGCCAAGAAGTTCGACCGTTACGATGGCAATGTCGTCCTTACGGCAGAAGAAATCGATGCGGCCTGTGCCATGGTGCCTGAAAAGTTGAAAGCAGATATCCGCTTTGCCCATGACAACGTAAAACGATTTGCCGAAGTTCAAAAAGCCACGGTTTCTGATGTTGAGATGGAAATCGTTCCGGGGTTGATCGCGGGCCAAAAGGCAATTCCGGTTGATGCTGCAGGCTGCTACGTTCCGGGTGGACGTTATAGCCACATCGCGTCGGCGATTATGACAGTTACAACCGCCAAGGTTGCTGGATGTGGGCACATCACTGCCTGTTCCCCGCCGCGACCCGATTCAGGTGTACCCCCTGCGATTGTATATGCCGCGCACATCAGCGGCGCAGACAAGATCATGGCGCTGGGCGGTGTTCAGGGCGTTGCTGCGATGACGTTTGGCCTGTTTGGTTTGCCCAAGGCGAACATCCTCGTCGGACCGGGCAACCAGTTTGTGGCCGAGGCAAAGCGTATTCTATTTGGCCGCGTTGGCATTGATATGATTGCAGGCCCAACAGACAGTCTGATCCTCGCGGACAAAGGCGCGGATGCGCATATCGTTGCAACCGATTTGGTCTCACAGGCCGAGCATGGATATAACTCTCCGGTTTGGTTGGTCACGGATGACCGCGCGTTGGCTGAAAAAGTCATGGAAATGGTTCCGGCGTTGATCGACGATCTTCCTGACGTCAATCGCGAGAACGCATTTGCTGCGTGGCGCGACTATGCTGAGGTGATCGTCTGTGCGGACCGCGAAGAAATGGCCGCATGTTCAGATGATTATGCGCCTGAACACCTGACAGTTCAGGCCGATGACCTTGAATGGTGGCTGGATCGCCTCACGTGCTACGGCTCGCTGTTCTTGGGCGAAGAGACAACAGTTTCGTATGGCGACAAGGCCAGCGGCACGAACCACGTGCTGCCAACATCTGGTGCAGCGGGTTATACTGGTGGTTTGTCCGTTCATAAATACATGAAAATCGTCACATGGCAGCGGGCAACCCGTGAGGGTTCTAAAGGGGTGGCGCAGGCGACAGCGCGCATCAGCCGTCTGGAAGGGATGGAGGGGCATGCTCGTGCTGCGGATGTGCGCCTAGCCAAATACTTCCCCGATGAAAACTTTGATCTGACAGCCAATGGGTGATCCGCGCACTCTCTTTGATTTAACAGGCCGTGTCGCCTGTGTGACCGGAGCCAGCTCTGGCCTCGGTCGCCGCGCGGCTGTTGCGTTGGCCGCCGCCGGAGCGCAGGTGGTGGGCGTTGCACGCAGGTTAGAGGCGTTGGAAGATCTGAGTGCAGAGATAGGAGATAACTGTGCGGCTGTTGCGGCTGATGTCGCAAATCGTGACGGGATAGCGGCACTGCAGGCGGCGGTTTCAGCCCGGTTTGGCGCCCCTGATATCATTGTCCATGCTGCGGGTGTGAACACGCGGCAGGCGGCGGATGATGTCACGGCAGAAGGCTGGGATCAGACGATTGCGCTTAACCTTACTGCACCTTTCTTTCTGTCGCAGGCCTTTGTGCCAGCAATGCGCGAAAAAGGCTGGGGGCGGATTGTGAATTTTGCATCGTTGCAAACAACGCGCGCCTTTCCGGGTGGGATTGCGTATGGCGCGACTAAAGCGGGTATTGCCCAGCTTACCCGCGCAATGGCCGAGGCATGGTCGCCAGACGGTATTACAGCCAATGCAATCGGCCCCGGACTTTTCCCTACCGAACTGACGCAGGCGGTATTCTCTGACCCAGATCGCGCAGCCCGTAATGCCGCCCAAACCTGTGCTGGGCGCAATGGCGCGCTGCAAGATTTGGATGGCCCACTGTTATTCCTGTGTTCGGAAGCATCGTCATATGTGACGGGGCAGGTGCTGATGGTCGATGGAGGGTTTACCGCGAAATGAAAGCATTGGTTTATGATGGCATGGAAACGTTGGCGTATCGTGATATGCCCACCCCCGTTGCAGGAATGGGTGAATACCTGATCCGAATCGAAGCGGTCGGTATCTGCGGCTCAGATATGCACGCCTATCTTGGGCATGATGCGCGTCGTCCCGCACCACTGATCCTTGGACATGAAGCTGCTGGTGTGATTGTCAGTGGTGGTATGAACGGGCGGCGGGTAACGATCAACCCTTTGGTAACATGCGGGGTTTGTTTGGCCTGTACAACGGGGCGCGAAAACCTGTGCCCTGAACGGCAAATCATTTCGATGCAACCCCGCCAAGGTGCGTTTGCGCAATACATTAGCATGCCTTTCACCAATTTGGTGACGGTTCCAGATGACGTCTCACTGGCACATGCTGCATTGGCCGAACCACTTGCAGTCAGCTGGCATGCGGTGCGGCTTGCGCTTGAGGCATTGCATCATGGCTCCGAGCGGCGGGCGTTAGTGATTGGCGGCGGCGCGATTGGTTTGGCGGCTGCGTTAGCATTGCGTGCGATGGGTGTGAGTGATGTAACGATCACCGAGCCAAATGACGTGCGCCGCGATTTCCTCAAAGGGCTGGGCGAAAATGCTGTGGCGCAGACCGAAGGGCAATATCCGGTTGTTATCGACGCCGTAGGCTATGCGGCCACGCGGGCCAGTGCCTCGGCTTTGGCAGCATCAGGGGGCGTGATTGCGCATGTTGGCTTGGGTGAAGACGCGGGTGGTTTGGATGTGCGGCGCATGACGTTGCAAGAGATCACGTTTATCGGCACCTATACCTATACCGATCAAGATTTTCGTGACACTGCGGCTGCTATCTTTGATGGCCGTCTTGGAGCGCTTGATTGGTGCCAATACCGTCCATTGGCGGAAGGTGCTGATGCTTTTGCTGCATTGCGCGCGGGAACAGTTGCAGAACCAAAAATTGTTTTGGACCCATGGAAGTAAGAGGGGGGTGCTATGCTTTGCCCAGCAGAACTTTCCTTGGATCACGCTGACATGACGTCCTGACAAGCAGAGATAGATAATTCGGAGCAAGGGGCGTTTGTGCTCTGCTCCGCAGCGGGCTTTTGCGCCGCGATACCAAACAACACGCTATAACTCCATAGAAAGGCATACCACCAATGAACATCGACAAGAAGATCACAGATGATCTTGTCGCCAACAACGTCTCCTTTGTCACTACCGTGCCCTGCAAACAGCTGGCTGGTGTGATCGAGGAAGTCGACGCGCGCGACGAGATTTTCCACATCCCATCCAACAAAGAAGACGAGGGCATGGGCCTGTGTGCTGGTGCCTTTATGGGCGGCAAACGTCCTGCGATCATCATGCAAAACACGGCCATCGGCGTCACGATCAACACGCTGGCTACACTAATTCAATACTACCGGATGCCGCTGCCGATGATCATCTCTTACCGGGGTGAGTTGCGCGAGCCTGTAGCCTGCCAAGTTGAGATGGCTGTGCACACAAAAGCACTGCTGGCTGAGATGAAAATCCCGACCTACCACTTCCACCACCAGTCGGATGTGGAAGAATTTGATGCAATCCTGAAATACACATTCATGTGCAACAAGCCGGTCGCGATTCTGACGGATGCTAACTTCTGGGGAGGCTACGGGGACCAATGATACGCTCTGAAATTCTGCGCGAAATCGCGCCAATCCTGCGCGACCAATTGGTCGTGTGTAACATCGGTCTTCCCAGCCAAGAGCTGCATATGATCGACGATCAGCCCACCAATTTTTACATGTTGGGCACAATGGGCCTGTCTTCGTCCATTGGTCTTGGCCTTGCTTTGTCTCAGGACAAGACGGTTATTTCCATTGATGGTGATGGTTCGGTTCTGACGAACCTTGGTACGTTGCCAACAATCGCCAACAATGTGGCTGATAACTACATTCTGCTGATCATCGACAACGGGTCTTATGGCTCAACCGGAGATCAACCGACATATGCGGGCAAAAAGACGTCTTTGACGGCTGTTGCATCAGCATGTGGCTGTGAAAATGTGATCGAAGTGCAAGACAAAGACCTTGGTCCTGTTCTGCAATCGGCCATCGACAGCAAGCAGATGACGATCATCGTGTGTAAATGCGACAGCGGCAACATCAAGCTGCCTGTCATCACGATGGACCCCGTTGTGATCCGCGATCGCTTTATGAAAGCGGTAAGCGCTTAAATGGGCGCGAATGCTATCCATTCGGCAGACGACGCACGTCGTATTGCGCGTCGTCGTCTACCTTGGATGGTTTTCGATTACATCGATGGGACAGCGGGAAATTAAACACGGGCCGCGCGCAATCGTGCGGCCCTTGACGCGGTTACACTGCGGCCCTGCATTCTACGCAACGTGAGCGATCGCTCCCTTGCGACAACACTATTTGATGTACCTGCCGAGCGGCCGTTTGGCATTGCGCCGATGGGTATGTGCAACCTGTTTGCGCCGGGGGATGACCTGATGTTGGCCCGTCTTGCTGCGCGCCATAAGGTGCCGCACGGTGTTTCGACAGTTGCCTCAACCCCGCTAGAGAAAACCATCGAAGTGGCACAAGGCCATGCATGGTTTCAAATCTATTTCAGTGGCGACGGGGCAGGGACATTCAAACTGGTCGAACGCGCGCTGCAGGCAGGGTACAAGACGTTGGTCCTGACCGTTGATGTGCCAGAAGTTGGGCGCCGCCCGCGCGAATTGCGCCACGGGTTTACGATGCCATTCAAAATAGGACCAAAGCAGTTTTTAGATTTTGCGCTGCATCCGCAGTGGTCTCTGACCAAGCTGTTCAAAGGCAAACCGTAAATGGCGAACTTTGACATGCCCGGTTATGATTTTGACCGCACTGAAAGCCGCACTGCTGCGGATTGGGACACTTTGGCGCGCATGCGTGAAGCATGGCCACAAAAGCTGGTTGTGAAAGGTGTGCTTGATATTGAGGACGCGATACAGCTCAAGAATGCAGGCGTGGATGCGATCCAAGTCTCAAGCCATGGCGCGCGCCAGTTGGAAAGCGCGCCAGCGGCGTTTGATATGCTGCGCTTGATCCGCAAGCTGTTGGTCCCAAAATGCCAGTACTTTTTGACAGCGGTCTACGCTTTGGTGAGGATGCCCTCAAGGCGATGATGGCAGCGGCCAATTTTATGTTCTTTGGCCGTTTGCTTCAGTTCGCAATTGCGGCGGGGGGCGAACAGGGGTTGGAACGCATTTGGGGCGTGTTGAGCGCCGAGATAAGCATCGCCATGGCCCAAACAGGTATGTCCAGACTGACCGAGGTAAGCACACCTTTCCTGCGCTAGAGTGCTGCGTAGCGCGATTTAAGGAGTGCCTCGGCGTATTCGTCTTCTGGAGTGCTGTCATACACGACCCCTCCACCCACATTTAGTCGGGCTGTACCGCCATCGTGACAAACAACAGTTCGGATCGCCACGTTGAATTGCATTTCACCCGTTGGAGCGACCCAGCCAATCGCCCCACAATAGGCCCCGCGCGCGTCATCTTCTAACGATCGCAAAATTTGCATCGCTCTGATCTTAGGGGCGCCAGTGATGGAGCCACAGGGAAACAGCGCCTCAAATATGTCGAACAACGTAATTTCGGGTAACAACTGTGCGACGATACGAGATGTGAGTTGATGTAAGGTTGCATAGGTTTCGACCTTGAAAAGGTCCGGCACCTTGACGCTACCAACTTGCGATAGTTTACTCATGTCATTGCGCATTAAATCGACAATCATGAGGTTTTCCGCTTGGTTCTTCTCAGAATTCTGGAGCCACGCAATTTGCGCAGCATCCTCTTCTGGTGTCGTTCCGCGCGCGGCAGTCCCCTTCATTGGTTTGGTTTCGATGCGGTCAAATTCATCTATCGAAAAGAACAATTCGGGTGAACGAGATAATAGCGGTGGGCCGCCAAGATCGACAAAAGCACCATAAGGAACAGACTGTTTGAGGCGTAGCCGATGGTAGAGGGCTAAAGGCGTGCCGGAGTATTCGGCCTTGAGTGGAAACGTGAGATTGGCCTGATAAATATCACCTGCCGATATGTATTGTTTTACCTGATCAAAAGCGGCGGCGTATTGGCCTTGATCCCATTGTGGTGCAAAGTTGGTTAGTTTTGCGTACCCCGCTGGTTGATCTGTCAGCGCGGGCATAGGCGCATCGAAAACGCCGAAATGAACCAAAGGCAAGCTTCTGTTCAACGGCATGCGGTCCTGCAGCTTGGGTGAAAACACATAACCAAGTTCATAACTGGCATAACCTGCCAGCCAATAGCCTTTGGCCTTCGCCTCTTCCATCTTTGCAAAGGCAGAGGCGACTTCGTCGGTGGTGTCAGCGCGGATCGTCTGGATGGGATTGGCGAAAGCAGTACCACCCGCCAGTGGGCCGTTATCAAAGACGACCTGCTGTCGCATTGTGTCACTTGTCAAAATTAGAAGTCCGCAGCGATCCGCAGATCCCGTAGGGGCCGCACAATTTTGATTGCTTCAAGATAGAGAGGATGGGCTTTGTATGCCGACAAGGCCTCATCGCTGGCAAACTCCGCATATACGACAACGTCAACTTCACCAGAAAGGGCATCTTCGCGGATGTTCTCGCGGACCTCAAACAAGTCAGAATGCGGGATGTTTCCTAGTATCGACAGGCCCTCGATAATACGGGGTACGTCTGCCTGATCCTTGGCACTGAAGAACACAACATGTCGAATTTTTGGACGGTCAGACATGGGAAATTTCCTTACTTTTTATGAAATTGTTGCCGAATTTCGCGGAAACTTACTGCATCGCACCAATAGTACCAGAGCAAATAATGAAGCCCTAAACGAGGCAAGTATTTTGGTGCAACATATAGGCAATTCAATGCCGAAATAGCCTTAGAGTGTGGGTAAATTTGATGCGGTAAGAAAGGATATTCCGATTTTCTGAGTGTTATGCCCAGACAGGAAATGGCCGCATCATGACCCGGAAAAATGCACCCAGAACGAATACCTTCATTCCTTTGAGGCTCTTTTGTTGTTTTGCGTTTGCGATGTTTGATTTTTTGGTCAGCGCGGCTTCAGCGCTGATTTCCGGTGTGGCGCGTTTGAGAACCGCATTAGTAACCAGCGAAGTGTTCAAAGATCATGTCGTCGGTGGCGATGCCGGCTGACCTGAGTAATTCCTTGGTAGACGCAATCATGGGTGCAGGGCCGACACAGTAATATTTTGGGGTGTTGAGATCGGGGAGATATTGGGCCAGCGTCTCTTGGTCGACCTGATCGGTCGCGCCATGCCATGGCGCGCTGTCACTCCCGAGACCAGTCATGGTCGCGATCAACCGAAAGTTGGGGTTGGCTTTTTGTAAGTCCTCCAACTCGCTCAGGAAGGCCGCAGTTGAAGGTTCATGGTTAGAGTAAAACAGCGTGATCTTGTGCTCTAGGTTAGAATATGTGGCATGCCGGATCATTGACAGGAAAGGCGTGATGCCAATGGCTCCAGCGATGAACACGGCTGGACGTGCAGGATCATCATGCAGGCTGAAACTGCCATTCGGTCCAGCGAGATGCAGTTCAGCTCCATCAGGTAACGCTTTTAGTTCGCGTTTGAAAACGCTGTCGCTAATACGGGTTGCCACAGTCAGTTGCGGTTCGTGGGGTGCGCTCAGGATTGAGAGTATGCGGGATGCCCCCTTGCTGTCCTTGGCTGAGGAATAGGGCAAGGTCACCCGAACCCACTGTCCAGCCGTATGCTCAAACCCCTTTGGTTTGGTAATGTGAAACGCCATGGTGTCGGTCGCAATCGTCTCTCGCCGCACTAGCGTCACGCGGTCTGCTGGCTTCCCTTTGCCCGATAGTCGGATGCCGTGGCGCATGTTTAGACCCATCAGGCACAGGTTTACTGCCCCAGCAATTAGTTCCACGCCCTGTAACACATAAAATAGCGTGTCAAATTGTCCCGCTGAGGCCCTCGCCTCAAGGAGGAACGCCATTGGTACCAAAACCAGCAAGCCGTTCGCGCCGATGAATGGCATGCGTTTCTTCTTTAGGCTGACAAGGTTGTCTGTTCGCCCACCAGCAAGCGAAAACCCTGAACCGCCGACAATTGCCATGGCCGGAATTAGAATGAACATTCCCATTAGGATAGCTCCCTTCACAACGGCAATTGTTTCATAAGACCCGAACAATTCGGAAAAAACGGTTGAGGACCAGAAGATGAGAATGGTTAGAAATCCAATCGTTCCGGCGATGGCATGGATTCGGGTTTTCATGGCTGAGCTCCAATACAGGGTAGATTATATAGCTTGCTATTTATTTACATAGCTCGCTATATATATGCAATACTCCCTTTGGTCCAAACGCCTAAAGGGAGTGACCACCGCCGTATTGAAAACCAAATTAAAGGATCACATCAGTCATGGATGATGCAACCAATTCAAACACCGAAGTCACCCTCATCAACGTCTTTGAGGTTCCCAAAGGGGTGTTAGATGCGGCAATCAAAGCTTGGACCAAAGGCCGTGACTTTCTCCAAAAACAGCCGGGTTATGTGTCGACAGCACTTCACAAATCGATCGCTCCGGATGCCAAGTTTGCGCTGGTCAATATCGCGATTTGGGAAAGCCCCGAAACCTTTAATGCGGCCATTGCAGCAATGAATGCAGCGGATACGTCACCGAAAATCGAAGGGCTGCGCTATGCCGCCGGTCTCTACACCGTCGTCGCAAGAGATTGAGGAGAAGCCCGCAAAACGCCCGATGAGCCAATTGTCTATCTGTGCATGCCGGCCGCGCTATGCAATTGTGCATCTCAATATGACATTTGATCACAATTCATCCGCCGGGTATCTCATACACCACATGGCTCGCCTCTGTTTCGAAGAGTTGCGTAACCGCATCGAACCACTTGGGATCGTACCGGGGCAATTTCCAACTCTGCTCGCTTTGTGGCAACAAGATGGGCAAACTCAACGTGAGCTGGTTGGAAAGCTTGATGTTGAACAGGCAACCATGGCCAACACGCTCAACCGGATGGAGCGAGACGGGTTGATCACGCGGCGCGAGCATCCTGAGGATGGTCGCGCGCGGGTGATCCTTTTGACGCAAAAAGCCAAGGCGATCCGGGACGATGCCTATGCCGCTGCAGGGGACGTCAACGCAAACATGCTTGATGATCTATCTGAAGAAGAGCGTTCGCAGTTCATAGACTTTATGCAGCGCACGATACGGACGCTGCGCAAGTCATAGAGTTTCCAAGATCAGCCATCTTGCTAGGCGCAGTTAGTGTTGGGAAGGCTTAATCTTTGCAATCCACCGCACGCTTCGCGTTAATCAAGCAGTGGAAAGACACCCGTTTTCTTGACCACTCCATATACAAAACTGCTGTCGATTGACCCGATACCACCAATAGGGTGCAGGCGTTTGCGCACAAAACTCTCATAATCTGCAAGGTCAGCGACAACGACACGTAACAGGTAGTCAGACGTACCAGTCATTACAAAACATTCAAGAACCTGGTCCACACGGCTGATCTGTTTCTCAAACTGTTGAACAACCTTTTCGGTATGACCCGTCAGGCTGACCCGGACAAAAACGGTCACGGGTAGACCGTAAGCCTGTGCGTCGATGTCCGCGGTGTATCCTTTGAGCGCACCGCTTTGTTCAAGCAGTTTCACCCGACGCAGGCAGGGTGATGGCGACAGGTTTACTTCAGCGGCGAGGTCTTGATTCGTCATGCGGCTATTGCGCTGCAAAGCTCGGATGATTTGGCGGTCTTTGTCGTCCATCTTGGGCTCCAGTGGCATAATCTACCAATTGGATATCAAATTGAGGCATAATTGGCAATTCATAGACCGTGAGACTGCCCTAATCTGTTCTTGAAACATTCACGGAGTCACGACATGCGCAATCACCCTAACAGCTTTTCAACGATGGCGATTCATCATGGGTATGACCCGATGGATAATGAGGGCGCATTGACCCCGCCATTGCATTTGACGTCGACCTTTGTGTTTGAAACGGCCGAAGCTGGCGGGAATATGTTTGCGGGTGAACAGGCTGGGCACATCTATTCGCGTATTTCGAACCCGACGAATGACTTGCTTGAACGGCGCATTGCCGTATTGGAAGGGGCCGAGGCAGGCCTTGCGCTGGCGTCGGGCATGGGCGCGATCACTGCAACCTTGTGGACCCTTCTTGCGCCAGGTGACGAGATCATCTTGGATAAAACGCTGTATGGCTGCACATTTTCCTTCATGCACCATGGGTTGGCTAAGTTCGGGGTCAAAGTGACCCACGTTGATCTGACGCAGGTCGAAAATCTGGAGGCTGCGATCTCGGATCAAACAAAGGTGGTTTATTTTGAAACACCTGCCAACCCGAACATGCGCTTGGTTGATATTCAGGCTGTGTCGGATGTCGCGCATGCCAGTGGTGCCAAGGTCGTTGTGGATAACACCTATGCCACCCCGTACCTGACCCAACCGATCAAGCACGGCGCCGATGTTGTTGTGCATTCGGCCACGAAATACCTTGGCGGGCATGGCGATGTTGTGGCGGGGCTGTTGGTTGGTTCCGCGGAGTTGGTTGCTGATATTCGCCTCCAAGGCATGAAGGATATGACGGGAGCTGTGATGGCCCCGTTCAACGCAATGCTAATCTTGCGCGGGCTTAAGACGTTGGAACTGCGCATGGATCGTCATTGCAGCAGTGCGGCCACGATTGCACAGATGCTTGAAGTCTCCCCTGTTGTACAAAAAGTCTGGTATCCGGGGCTTGATAGTTTTGAGCAACGCGATCTGGCCCAACATCAGATGTCTCAGTTCGGCGGCATGATTGCGTTTGAGCTGACAGGTGGCAAACAAGCAGGTATCGATATGATGAACAGGCTTGAATTGATCTCGCGGGCTGTGTCCTTGGGCGATGCCGAAACCTTAGTGCAGCACCCAGCCAGCATGACCCATTCGACCTATTCCACAGAAGAGCTGGCCGAGCATGGCATCAGCGAAGGCCTTGTGCGTCTGTCGGTTGGCCTTGAAGGGGTGGACGATGTGCTTGCTGATCTCATGCAAGCCTTGCCGAAGTCTTTTGTTCAAAACGCTGCTTAAAGGAAAACCGTCATGTCCTCGCATCTCAAGACCATCGAGCAACGTCTTTTGTGGCTGTCCCATTGGATGATCCATAACGCGAACCACATTCGTCCCAAGGTGGATGGCATCAAAGTAGGAGGGCATCAGGCGTCTTCAGCATCGATGGTGTCGATCATGACGGCTTTGTACTTTCAGGAGCTAAACCCCGAGGATCGTGTCGCGGTCAAGCCACATGCTTCGCCGATTTTTCATGCGATCCAGTATCTGATGGGCAATCAGACGCGTGAAAAGATGGAGAACTTTCGGGGTTACGGTGGCGTGCAAAGCTATCCGTCGCGCACCAAGGATATTGACGATGTTGACTTCTCGACAGGTTCAGTTGGACTCGGGGTTGCGGTGACATCGTTTGCATCGATTGTGCAGGATTATATCCAAGCCAAGTCATGGGGCAGGGACCAGAAAATGGGCCGGATGATCGCGCTTGTGGGGGATGCAGAACTTGATGAGGGCAACATTTATGAGGCTCTGCAAGAGGGCTGGAAAAATGACCTGCGCAATTGTTGGTGGATCATCGATTATAACCGTCAGTCGCTTGATGGCGTTGTCCGCGAGGGTTTGTTCAAGCGGGTCGAGCAGATATTCGACGCTTTTGGTTGGGACGTTGTGCGCGTTAAATACGGGCACCTTCAACGCGCGGCATTTGAGGAAGCGGGCGGCGACAAGCTGCGCCAATGGATCGATGACTGCCCAAATCAGTTGTATTCCGCGCTGACTTTTATGGGCGGAGCTGTTTGGCGCGAACGCCTGATGGACGCGCTGGGGGATCAAGGCGACGTCACCGCATTGATCAAGCGTCGCAGTGATGCAGAGCTTGCGGCGTTGATGGAAAACTTGGGCGGCAACTGCGTACAGACGATGGCCGACACGTTTGCGTCCATCGACCACGACCGCCCCGTTTGCTTTCTTGCCTATACTGTCAAGGGATGGGGCACGCCGATTGCGGGTCACAAAGACAACCACGGCGGGTTGATGAACAAAACTCAGATGGGCGAATGGCAAGATTACATGGGCGTGCCGCAAGGCCAAGAATGGGACAAGTTCGCGACCATTTCTGACCCCGCTACGTTTGAGGCGGAGCTTGCAAAAGCACCGTTCTTTGCAAAAGGCCCACGTCGCTATCATGATGATGTTATTGAAGTCCCCTTGATCGAACTATCTTCTGATCGTGAAATCTCGACTCAAATGGCGTTTGGCAAGATCCTCGATAATCTGTCCAAGGGCGATAGCGATTTGGCTGCACGGATTGTGACCACATCACCTGACGTCACGGGTACAACCAATCTTGGCCCTTGGGTGAACAGGCGCAAGCTGTTTGCGCGCGATCACCAAGAGGACACGTTTAAGAAAGAAAATATCCCTTCAACTGCCAAGTGGGAATTCACGCCTGAGGGTCAGCATATCGAGCTTGGCATTGCTGAGATGAACTTGTTCCTGCTTCTGGCCGCTGCCGGGTTGTCGCATTCAGTGTTTGGTAAACGCCTTCTTCCCATCGGCACGGTCTATGACCCCTTCGTCTCTCGCGGCTTGGATGCCTTGAACTACGCTTGCTACCAAGACGCCCGTTTTATGATCGTTGGCACGCCGTCCGGCGTTACACTGTCTTATGAGGGCGGCGCTCATCAATCTATCGCGTCCCCATTGATAGGCATGTCCCAAGATGGCCTCGCCGCATTCGAACCCGCATTCGCAGACGAGCTGGCCGTCATCATGGAATGGTCGTTTAACCACCTGCAAAAAGACGGCGAAAGCGATCCTGACGAGCGCACGTGGTTGCGTGACGAAACTGGTGGCTCTGTATATTTGCGTTTGACGACTAACCCGATTGAGCAACCCGGCAAGCGGGCAGATGATGCCTTTCGCCAAGGCGCTATCGATGGTGCATACTGGCTGCGCACGCCCGGTCCAAATTGTGAAGTTGTCATTGCCTACCAAGGTGCTGTTGCTCCGGAAGCGATCAAAGCGGCGGGCATGATCGGTCAAGGCCGCCGTGATATCGGCGTGCTGGCTGTGACATCGGCTGATCGCTTAAATGCAGGCTGGACAGCGGCACAGCGGGCGCGGGCCAACGGGAATAAGGATGCCGCCTCGCACATTGAGACCTTGCTGCAAGACCTGCCGCGCAACTGCGTTTTGATTACCGTCATCGACGGCCATCCCGCGACGCTGTCATGGCTTGGTGGGGTCTGGGGGCATCAAACAATCTCGCACGGGGTTGAGCATTTTGGGCAAACGGGCACAATTGCAGACCTATACCGCCATTTCCGACTAGATGCCGAGGCGCTGGTGGGCTCCGCAAGCGAGCTGTCAAAGGGACGCAAGATCTTACACACCAAGGACGTTGGATAAATTTCGCAACGCGAAAACCAACATTTTGCACCAGTTCCTAGGTTTCTGGTGATCCAATGTTTGACCTCTAGTTGATAGGGGCGCGGGTAAGGTAAACCTCTCGGCAAGGGCGTCTAAGCTAATGCGGTTCACACCCAAGCTTGGACGCGAGGCATTTACGTCTTATCAGTATGTCGCTGGCATCCCGTTGGAGCTGACCCGTGAAGAACTACCTTCTCATGCGTGCTGAAACAGCACGTGCAGCAGTGTTGGGCTTGGATAGCTTGGGCAAGAAGCGCAAATGAAATTGGCACAAGGTAGCAACAACAAAAAGGCCGCCCGAAGGCGGCCTTTTGTAAGTCTTTGAAAAGACTAGTCTAGCTGGAGCGGGCGAAGAGATTCGAACTCTCGACCCTAACCTTGGCAAGGTTATGCTCTACCCCTGAGCTACGCCCGCATCAGCTAGTGAGGGTGATTTAGCCCTCTGCGCTGTAGGCCGCAAGAGGTAAATTCACCTGTTTTGAAAAAACTTTCATTCAGACGATTACGTGGCCGATTATGGTGACCGCAGAGACGGCCATCATCAAGAATGTGAGTACCATTCCAGCCTGACGCAGTGGGAAAACCTGTGGGCTTAGCGACATGCCAACAGCGTGGCACAGGCGACCGACCAATAAGGTTGCGCCCATGGCGTGAATCGCTACCGCAGGCGCACCTTGCAACTCGGCGCACAGCATCAACAACAAGGCAAGCGGCACATACT
The DNA here is from genome assembly GCF_036960155.1 of Sulfitobacter sp. Lineage (GTDB taxonomy): Bacteria > Pseudomonadota > Alphaproteobacteria > Rhodobacterales > Rhodobacteraceae > Sulfitobacter. The sequence goes on from NZ_JBALWB010000003.1 coordinate 276,306, forward strand.
CGGCAAAGTTAGCTTGCACCCGCATACGTCTGGTCAGGTCCTTGTGGCCTCCATCACCAACAGAGGTACGCACGCGAAACCGCTCACGTCTGACCAGCACGCAGAGCGCTATAAACACCAGCGTCAGCAACCCTGCGTAAAGGGGGGTAATGCTTAAAGCCATGCTCTATTCCAGCTCTACAAGCAGGTCTTTTGCATCGATTTGCCCCCCAGCGGAAACATGCACTGCCTTAACCACTGCATCCCGTTCGGCGTGTAGTCCGGTTTCCATTTTCATGGCTTCGATGGTGAGCAGCAGATCACCTTCTTTAACAGCTTGGCCTACAACCGCACCAACAGAGGCCACAACACCCGGCATGGGTGCGCCGATGTGGTTAGGATTGCCCAACTCGGCCTTTGGACGCTGTTGTGTTGTCGCTTTGACCAGACGGTTTGGCACGCGAATTACGCGCGGTTGGCCGTTCAGCTCAAAGAATACCTTCACTTCACCATCTTCTGTGGTCTCACCGACAGCTTGCAGACGAATCTCAAGCGTCTTGCCGGGGTCGATCTCGGCTGCGATCTCGTCGCTTGGTTGCATGCCATAAAAGAAGGTTGGCGTGGGCAAGGTCCGTACAGGCCCGTAGGTCGCATGACGTTCCATGTAATCAGTGTAGACTTTGGGGTACATCAAGTAACCTGCAAGGTCTTCATCATCGATTTCCAAACCATCCAGCTGCTCTGACAATTCCTTGCGGACAGCCTCCAGATCAACGGGTGCCAGATGCGCGCCGGGGCGATCTGTGTTTGGCTTTTCGCCTTTCAGCACCTTCTTGACGATTCCTTCGGGGAAACCACCGGGAGGTTGGCCCAAATTGCCGCGCATCATGTCGATCACGCTGTCCGGGAAGGAAACGTCGGTCTCAGGGTCTTCGACTTGATCACGTGTTAGCCCTTGAGACACCATCATCAGCGCCATATCACCAACAACCTTGGACGAAGGTGTCACTTTTACGATGTCCCCAAACATGTGGTTCACATCGTGGTAGGTGCGCGCAACCTCGGGCCAGCGGTCATCAAGGCCTAGTGAAGAAGCCTGTGCTTTGAGGTTGGTAAATTGGCCACCGGGCATTTCGTGCAGATACACCTCGGAAGAGGGGGCCTGCATGCCGGTTTCAAACGCGGTGTACTGGTGGCGGACTTCTTCCCAATAGTCAGAAATTTCGCGCACTGCTGTCATATCAAGGCCCGTGTCGCGGTCTGTGTGGCGCAAAGCCTCTACAACCGATCCAAGCGTTGCTTGTGATGTGTTGCCCGAGAACGCATCCATGGCGCAGTCTACAGCATCAACACCTGCTTCAGAGGCCGCAAGAATGGTTGCACTTGCAATGCCTGCAGTGTCGTGGGTGTGGAAGTGGATCGGCAAACCTACTTCGGTCTTCAATGCACGAACCAATTGGCGCGCCTGCGCTGGTTTCAAAAGTCCAGCCATGTCCTTGAGGCCCAAAACGTGCGCACCTGCGTCACGCAGCTGTTTGCCCATGGCGACATAATATTTCAGGTCGTATTTTGCGCGGTCAGGGTCAAAGATATCGCCTGTGTAGCAGATGGTGCCTTCGCAGACCTTGCCTGACTCGAGCACGGCATCCATCGCGACACGCATGTTTTCCACCCAGTTGAGGCTGTCAAATACGCGGAAGACATCTACACCGCTGTTTGCGGCTGTGGCGACGAAATGCTCGACCACGTTGTCAGGGTAGTTCGTGTAACCCACACCATTGGAGGCGCGCAGCAACATTTGTGTCATGATGTTGGGCATCTTTTCACGTATGTCGCGCAGGCGCTGCCATGGGCATTCTTGCAAGAAACGGTAAGCCACATCAAATGTAGCACCGCCCCAACACTCAACCGAGAAGAGCTGCGGTAGGTTAGCGGCATATGCAGGTGCTGCCTTAATCATGTCGTGGCTACGCATCCGCGTCGCCAATAGGGACTGGTGGCCGTCGCGCATGGTTGTGTCTGTGATCAAAAGCTGACGCTGTTGTCCCATCCAATCGGCGACGCCCTGGGGGCCCTTTTGTTCCAGCAGGTTGCGCGTGCCCATCATAGGCTCGGTGCGGCTTTCTGGTGGTAGTGGTGCGCGCAGGGCTGCGGCGGGCAGGGGTTTGTCTTTTGTTTCGGGGTGACCGTTTACGCTGATATCGGCAATATAGGTCAGAACCTTGGTGCCGCGATCAAGACGGGCCTTGAAATTGAACAGGTCCGGTGTCTCGTCGATGAATTTGGTGTGATAAGTATTATCAAGGAAGGTTGGGTGCTTAAGCAGGTTCTCGACGAAGGCGATGTTGGTGCTGACGCCGCGAATACGGAATTCGCGCAAGGCACGGTCCATACGGGCAATCGCCATTTCAGGTGTGGGGGCCTTAGCCGTGACTTTGGTCAACAGGCTGTCATAGTAACGCGTGATAACGCCGCCTGCGTAGGCGGTGCCGCCATCGAGACGAATACCCATGCCTGTGGCTGAGCGGTAAGCAGTGAGGCGGCCATAGTCGGGGATAAAGTTGTTCTGTGGGTCTTCGGTTGTGATACGTGTTTGAAGAGCATGACCTGTAAGAGTGATGTCTTCCTGACGTTCTTTACCTGTTGCTTCGGCAATGGTTTTGCCCTCAGCGATCAGGATTTGGGCGCGCACGATGTCGATGCCAGTCACTTCTTCGGTGACGGTGTGTTCGACCTGAACACGTGGGTTCACTTCGATAAAGAAGAACTTCTCGGTTTCCATATCCATCAGGAATTCAACGGTACCAGCACACTCATAACCCACAAACGCGCAAATCTTGCGGCCTAGTTCACAAACCTCAGTGCGTTGCTCTTCAGTTAGGTAGGGGGCTGGCGCGCGCTCAACTACTTTTTGGTTGCGGCGCTGGACGGAACAGTCGCGCTCAAAAAGGTGATAGATGTCGCCATGGTTGTCGCCCAGAATTTGGACTTCAACGTGGCGCGCTTTCATGATCATCTTTTCCAGATAACCTTCGCCATTCCCAAAGGCGGCCTCTGCCTCGCGGCGCCCTTCGCGGATTTTCTCTTCCAGCTCTTCTTCATTGTAGATCGGGCGCATGCCGCGTCCACCGCCACCCCATGACGCCTTGAGCATCAACGGATAACCAACTTCCTTGGCTTCAATTTTGATGGCTTCCATGTCGTCGCCCAGCACTTCGGTGGCGGGAATGACGGGTACACCTGCCTCAACCGCAACGCGGCGCGCGCTGGCCTTATCGCCCAAGGCGCGCATGGTGGCGGCTTTTGGACCGATAAAGGTGATGCCATTCTGTGCGCAGGCATCTACAAAATCTGGGTTCTCTGACAGCAATCCGTAGCCGGGGTGGATGGCATCAGCACCACAGGCCTTTGCCACGCGGATCATTTCGTCGATGCTCAGATATGCAGCAACAGGGCCTAGGTCTTTGCCGATGCGGTACGCTTCATCTGCTTTGAAGCGGTGCAGCCCCAATTTATCCTCTTCGGCAAAAACGGCAACGGTGGTTTTCCCCATCTCGTTTGCTGCTCGCATAATGCGAATGGCGATCTCACCACGGTTGGCGATGAGGATTTTGCGGAAGTCGGTCATTTATTCAGGCCTTGTTCAGGTAATGATGGTGCAGTTTGTAGGCGCAAGCGGTGGGGGGCTGCAATGCGTGTTTTTGGGTAGAAAGTGTTGTTTCTAATGTATCTGCACCGGCTCTTTGTGCCGTTAGGGCAATCATTGGCAATATCAGGTGCTTAAAGCAGTGCCGTAACGTCACAACGAGGTTGAAACAAAAGCTTGATGGGTTAACATGTTTCGAAAATAGCTTGTAATTGGGAATTTTGGTGATGGGTTTGTTGGGAAAAGCAGTATGTGCCGGGGTAATATTGGCTGGGGTGACCGGCTGTACCGCTCCTGATCCATTTGCTGACAAGGCCCTGTTCAAGGGCGAACCTCTGGACCTTCAAAACATACTAGCGGCTAACCCGAACAAACGGGCGTGCATAGAGTATGAGGCGGCCACCAACAGTTGTGCGTCCCTGATTACTGCGCGGGTTGAGGGCAACACGGTGATTGCGCATGAAGTTGGTGCGATAAAAATTCCGGGTACCGGAAACACTCAGCGGGTAGAAGTTGTGACACGTAGCACACTACGCGGCGGGCAATCATGCTCGCGATCCAGTGATTTGACGGTAGCGGGGCGCGATACGGCGTCGGCACATTTGTTGCAGGCCAAGCGCCAGTTGATTGATGGTTTTGGTGGCAGCGTCTGTAGTACCTATTACCGCTCGGGCCATGGTTATGTTGTCAGCACGCTTGGCGCCAACGGCGAGGCGTTTCCGCCGGGTGACACCCGTTTCCAATTCATCATTGGTGAAGCATCAGTGCGGGCACAATAAATGCGTTAGTGCGGGCTAAGGGGGATTGTGGCTGGTAACTCAGACAAATTGCGCGCCCCGATTTGCCCCATGTTGGATGCCATGTCTTTTGCTAAGATGTCGATCAGATGGTCGATGCCGCGCGGTCCCAGCGCACCCAGCGCATAATGAAACGCGCGCCCCAGCATTACAAAATCAGCGCCCAAGGCAAGGGCGCGCAAGATGTCCAAGCCGCCTTCAATCCCGCTGTCAAAGATAAGGGGCAGTTTGGTTGCGGCGCGAATTTCTGGCAGAGCTTCGATTGCGGCAGGCGCACCATCAAACTGGCGTCCGGCGTGATTGGAGATCCAGATACTATCCACACCAATAGTCTCTAGTCGCATGGCGTCCCGTGGGCGCATCACACCTTTAACCAAAAGGTCTCCGCCCCATTCCTCACGCAGCCAGTTTACATATTCCCAATCAGGTGCTGTGCGTAGCAAGTAGCCAACATGCGCCGTCGGCGAGAGGCCATTGGTGGCAGCGTTGGCATATTTATCAAGCCCACGCATATGGGGCATGCCGCGCTGGGCCATGCCCATCGCCCATGCGGGCCGCATCGCGACTTGTGCTAGCAGACGCGGGGTCAACCGTGGCGGATTGGTGAGGCCAGAGCGCACCTGCCGTTCGCGGCGGCTGGCCACTGGAACGTCAACCGTGAGGACAAGTGTTGAGAAACCTGCCGCCTTGGCGCGCGCCAGCATATCACGGCGGATATCCGCATCACGGGGCGGATACATCTGAAACCATGCGTGCTCTCCCAGATGGGGCGCGATGTCTTCGGGGCTTTGTGTTGCTACGGTTGAAATGGAATAAGGAATATCTGCGCGTGCAGCGGCGCGCGCCAGATGGCCTTCGGCATCCGGCCACATCAATCCTGACATCCCGATGGGGGCAATGCCAAAGGGCAAGGGCATCTGTTTGCTCAGAAATGTGGTGGACAGGTTTGGCGTGAATTCTCCGTGCAGTACCGAGGGCATCATGCCAATCCGGTCAAGGGCTGCGCGGTTGCGCGCCTTGGTTGCCTCATCGCCAGTGCCACTATCAAGGTATTCCCACACAAATTTGGGGATTCGTTGCTGCGCACGGTGGCGCAAATCAGACAAGGCGGGGAATTTAGCGTGAAGGTCCATGAGGGGACTATGATCTGCTCAAGAATGGAATGTCTAGAGGGGGTTGGGAGTGAAAAAGAAAATCCAGAACAATATGGGAACACGGGTTTTCCACAGCGCTAGTTTGCGCTAATTGTTTAGCATGAGTGATTTTGATGAAAATGCCGCCTTTGAAGGTGCCTCTTTGTCCGCGCGCGCAATGGCCGCGCGCCCGCAGCCTTATCTGGACGGGTTAAACCCCGCCCAGCGTGAAGCTGTGGAAACGATGGATGGTCCTGTGTTGATGCTGGCGGGCGCGGGGACGGGTAAAACCCGTGCGCTGACCGCGCGGATTGTACATCTGCTCAATACGGGCCGCGCGCGTCCCAATGAAATTTTGGCAGTTACCTTTACCAATAAGGCCGCCCGCGAGATGAAAAATCGCGTTGGTGCGATGTTGGGGCAACCGATTGAAGGGATGCCATGGCTGGGCACGTTTCATGCGGTTTGTGTCAAGCTGCTGCGCCGTCACGCCGAATTGGTCGGGCTCAAGTCGAATTTCACGATTTTGGATACCGATGATCAGCTTCGGTTGTTAAAGCAGTTGATTACCGCTGAGGGAATTGACGACAAACGTTGGCCCGCACGCATGCTGGCAAACATCATTGATGACTGGAAAAACCGGGCGCTGACGCCAGATAAAATCCCGGCAGCAGATGCGGGCGCTTATGATCACCGCGGCCCCGAAATTTATGCGGCTTATCAAAAACGATTGGTAGAGCTGAACGCGACTGACTTTGGTGATCTGCTGCTGCACATGGTCACAATATTCCAGACCCATGATGACATTTTGAAGCAATACCAGCGCTGGTTCAAATACATTCTTGTGGACGAATACCAAGATACCAACGTCGCCCAATACCTTTGGCTGCGTCTGCTTGCGGCGGGTCATAAAAACATCTGCTGTGTTGGGGATGATGATCAGTCGATCTATGGCTGGCGCGGGGCCGAAGTGGGCAACATCCTGCGGTTTGAAACGGACTTTCCCGGCGCGCATGTTGTGAAGCTTGAGCAAAACTACCGCTCGACGCCGCATATCCTTGGGGCTGCATCTGGAGTGATTGCCGGCAATCTTGGGCGTCTGGGCAAGACCCTATGGACTGAAGCGACTGAGGGCGAAAAACTACGTCTTATCGGCCATATGGGCGCTGACGAAGAAGCGCGCTGGATCGGTGAGGAAATCGAATCCATGCAGGGCGGCACGCGCGGTATGCGCTCGATGTCATTGGATCATATGGCGATTCTTGTGCGCGCCTCTCACCAGATGCGCGCATTTGAGGACCGCTTTTTAACTATTGGTCTGCCGTACCGCGTAATTGGCGGCCCACGATTTTATGAGCGCATGGAAATCCGCGATTCGATGGCCTATTTCCGCGTCGTGACACAGCCTGATGATGATTTGGCGTTTGAGCGCATCGTGAATACGCCCAAACGCGGCCTTGGGAATGTAGCGCAAAAGAAAATCCAAGCGACAGCGCGGGAACACAGCACCAATTTGGTGGAAGGCGCGCGTATTCTGTTGGCCCAAAACGGAATTGGCGGCAAAGGCGGCGCACAATTGCGTCTGCTGATTGAGGGGATTGACCGTTGGTCCTCAAAATTACGTGGCCCACGGATAGAAGTGAAAGATGGTGCTGCGCTGGATGATAGTGTGCTGGATGACGGCGCACCGTTTCGAATGGAATATGGCCCACCCGAGATCAACCATGTTGAGCTGGCAGAGATGATTCTGGATGAAAGCGGCTATACAAGCCATTGGCAAAACGACAAAACGCCCGAGGGTCCGGGGCGTTTGGAAAACGTAAAAGAACTGGTCAAAGCCTTGGATCAGTTCGAAAATCTGCAAGGATTTTTGGAACACGTCAGCCTGATCATGGACAATGAAAAGGAAAACGAGGGCGAGAAGGTCAGCATTATGACGCTGCACGGTGCCAAGGGGCTAGAGTTTCCTTGTGTGTTTTTGCCCGGCTGGGAAGACGGGTTGTTTCCGTCCCAGCGTTCCATGGATGAAAGCGGGCTGAAGGGCCTAGAGGAAGAGCGGCGGCTGGCTTATGTGGGCATCACCCGCGCCGAAGAGCTCTGTACAATTTCATTTGCTTCAACACGATTTGTGTTTGGTCAATGGCAAAATGCTATGCCGTCGCGGTTTATTGATGAACTCCCCGAAGAACATGTTGAGGTGTTAACGCCTCCCGGTCTTTATGGTGGTGGATTCGGTGCCGCGATGCCGAAAAGCACACTGCATGAGGCTGCGGCTGAGGCGAATGTCTATAATTCGCCTGGGTGGCGGCGCCTTCAGGCGCGCGCAGGTACTCGCGGAATGACCGAACCAAGCAAAACCAAAAACGTCACCATCGATATGACTGCAACCAGCAGCTTTACGATGGGAGAGCGGGTGTTTCACCAAAAATTCGGTTACGGCGCGATTATTGGCATTGAAGGCGACAAGCTGGAAGTTGCGTTTGAGAAGGCAGGAGACAAAAAAGTTGTCGCCCGCTTTTTGACTGCGGCGGATGACGTACCTTTTTAAGGCCTGCCTCGATCGGGTGGGGAACATCGGGGAACCGATATTTTCCAATCCTGTAGATCTGTTAAATGCTGATCCCCAAAACTAAAACGGCGGGCCACAGGGAGGTGTGGTCCGCCGCTCTATGAGAGCACCCATCCAACAGGGAGGAGGGAAAGGTGCATCTATAACAGTGCGGGGTCATCGGGGAGGCGAGACACTGCCGCACTGCATATTCACCCGCAGCCCAGTGGGAGGACCGGACAACGGGGAATGCTGTAATTAGTTAACGGCTTCTGCCGATTCTTTGGCCAGGCGGCGGAAGTCACCGCGGGACAAACCCAGATCGGCAAGATCGCGAGATGTCATTGTGGACAGCTCGTTGAACGTCTGGTTGTAAACTTTGCGCTGACGCATCTTCAGAGCGATGGCGTCGAAAAATGCTGCGATGCGGCTAGGCTGCGCGGATACGGCTACGTTGGTGTCTGTGAAGTATGTCATGTTACTCTCTTTTCATCCTTCATGCGTCTTGTTGTGATGAGTATTTAAACTTGTTGAGCGCTAACACAACTACCAATGCTGCAATGCGGCTATGCATTTTATGCATGTGCTACGTTAGGTAAGCCTCTGTTTAGTAGTTGTAAAAATTAGAGCCAGATCACGAATGCGTGTTCATGGTGTGATTTCTGGTGGGGGTAAAAAAATGGCGACGACATCAGGGAGGAGAGATGCCGCCGCCTAAGAAAGGTAACCCTCGGGAGGAGGATGAGGGCCCTTAGATATTAAAGAAAACTATCGGGAGGATTGTTTTCGTAGGTCATTACTACTCCGACTTGCTGCGACTGCACAATAAATAAATACGCAATGCTGCTATGCAGCGAATGCATATGCGTGGTTGCACATAAATGAGGCAGACTGTTCCAGTGGGACGGTGACAAGATTGCGCAGGGGCTTTGACTTGCGGTTTCTGATGAATCTGCGATGTCAGTATTAAGTAATTGGAGTAACGCAATGTCTGTCACGAAATCTGATGTAATAGCGGCCCTTGAGCGGATTAATCTGCCAGACGGGCGCAGCATGATTGCGCATGACTTGATGCGCGCCTTAACGATTGAGGGAAGCGTTGTGCGCTTTGTTATCGAGGCGCCTAGTGCGGACGTCGCGCGCTCTATGGGGCCGCTGCGGGATGCTGCAGAGAAGGTAGTCTCTGAATTGGCGGGTGTGACGCAGGCAACTGTTGCGCTTACGGCGCATGGGCCAGCCGCCAAACCAGCCGCACCGCCAAGCCTGAAGATAGGCGGACACCCTAAACCCCAAGACGGCCCAACAAAGCCAAGCGGCGTAAAGCGTATCCTGGCCATTGGTTCTGGCAAGGGTGGGGTGGGTAAATCTACTGTTAGCTCTAATCTGGCAGTGGCGTTGGTAAAGCAGGGCCGCAAGGTTGGTTTGCTGGATGCAGACATCTACGGCCCCAGTCAGCCGCGTATGATGGGTGTGAACAAACGTCCTGCCAGTCCGGATGGCAAAACGATCATCCCGCTGCAAGCGCACGGCGTAACAATGATGTCCATCGGGCTGATGATGGAAGAGGGCAAAGCCGTTGTCTGGCGTGGCCCCATGCTGATGGGCGCGCTGCAGCAGATGCTGGGGCAGGTCGAGTGGGGTGAGCTTGATGTCCTGCTGGTCGATTTGCCACCCGGTACAGGCGATGTACAGCTGACCCTTTGCACCAAATCAGATCTAACGGGCGCAATTGTTGTATCTACCCCGCAGGACGTTGCATTGATTGATGCGCGCAAAGCGTTGGATATGTTTGCCACGCTCAAGACACCTGTGTTGGGCCTGATCGAAAACATGTCGATGTTTGTGTGCCCCGATTGTGGTTCTGAGCATCAAATATTCGGGCAGGGCGGTGTAGCGGCTGAAGCCAAGAAGATGGGCGTACCACTGTTGGGTACACTGCCTATCGATCTAGAGACGCGGATCGCTGGTGATGGCGGTACGCCGATTGCCGTAGGTGATGGCCCTATGGCGCAGGCGTATGCCCGTATCGCAGAAGGACTGATCAAAGGTGGGATGGCTTAACCCTTAAGGTTGGCCAATTTCCTTATTCTGGATTTGGCGGGAATAAAGTGTGGTGAGCACGCTAAAGATCAACAGGCCTTCTATAATGTAGATGGGCAGTTCCAGCGCCAGCGCATGGCTAGGGCGCGTTAATCCAAACAAAGCGATTAGCGCGCTTAGTGCCGTGTTGATAAGTGCAAGGGCCGCCGCGACGCCCCACAATGACCGCGATATCGGGCCAGTCGCGGTCCAGCTTTGGTGCAGGGAAATTGGCCGGCCTAAAGCAGCTGCAGGCAAAATCAGGCTTAATCTTAGCGAGAGCCACATCAGCAATAGCTGTGTAACGAAGGTCGTGAGCAACATTGATACCATGGCAGGATTGGTTGCCGCGCCAGATCCGATATTTCCCAAAGCCACTAGTGGCATCACAAGTGCGACCCCAGCAACAAGCTGGATGAGGGCGATTGCAAAAACGCGCCAGAGGTATCCAAACACAAGCTGGGTACACATTGGGAGGGGGAGGTGAGAGTCCTTGAGGGTGTAACGATGCCATAGGATGGCCATCATCGCATAGCTCAGGATAAATGCGATAAGTAGGGCTAAGGACAACTCAGCTGACTTGATCGTTTCCAGATCGGGATGGGCCGGATCAAGAGTAAGCAACTCTGGTGCCAGTACCGCAGTGGATAAGCCAACCCCGCACATCAACACCAACGCAGGCGCAACAACAGCGGCAGTTTTTAACGGCCGTTGGGTTACAAGCCCCAGTGCATGACGTAAAAGATTAAGAGCGGAGTTCACACAATACCCATTCGTAACTAACGCACTTCCTTTCTGGACCCTAACAGTGGCTTTAACAAGCTAGCCTGAAATCGCGCACTGCATGTGTGGTGAAAATGGGTCACAGGGATTTGATGAAGAATCCAACGAAAGACGCAGATCGCCCCCTATGGCGCTCAACGTATTGGCGCGATCCGTATACGCAACCGCGTGGACACGGATGAGTTTGGGGTATCCGGCTTTGGTTAGAACACAAAGTCGGATGCGGAAATCGCTGTGACGCCGAGCAGCTTGATGTTCATGTCCGCGATGCCATCTCCATCGACATCCGCCAGAATGAACCCGTCTGTACCATTGGTGCCAAAGCGCAGCTCACCTGCTGTGCCGGAAAACGCAGCGGAGTTAAGGAAGTTAAACTTTTGTGTGCCGCTGGTTACGCTGTTGGCGTCAATATTTCTAAGATCGATTTGATCTTCGCCAATACTGAAATCAACGATGACGTCGGTCAACAGGAGTGTGCTGTCTTCGACTGAGTTGAAATCAAAAACGTCTGCCCCGTCACCACCTGCAAGGGTGTCACTCCCTCCACGGCCTTCCAAAGTATCGTCTCCCGCGCTGCCCCCAATATAATTACCCGAACTGCTGCCTCTCAGCGAATCATTACCTGATCCGCCAATTACCCCTTCGATTGATTGCAATGCGTCATAACCTGATTGTGCGGAAGTAAAATAATAGACCTTTCGATATTCCCAAGAGTAGTTTTGATAGTCCAGGCGAACAAGAATATCATCGGTTATGTCTTGAAAATCAACGATGTCAAACCCGGATGCGCCATCCAGAAAGTCTTTTCCAGCGCCACCGATCAGGGTGTCATTTCCCTGGCCAGCTTTCAATGTGTCGTCTCCCCCATGTCCATTCAGGAAGTCGTCTCCCTGACCGCCGCTCAAAATATCGTCACCCTCAAGTCCATTCAGGGTATCATCCTGACCACCGCCCACCAGTTCTAAGTCTGGCACGATCAAGGAGTGGGTAAGCTCGGATGCGGACATTGCTGTGACGCCAAGCAGTTGGATGTTCATATCCGCGATGCCGTCTCCATCAACATCTGTGAGCACAAATCCATCGGTGCCATCGGTGTCAAAGCGTAACTCACCTGCCGTGCCAGAAAACGCGGCGGAGCCGAGGGAAGTGAATGTTTGATAACCGTTTGCTATGCTGTTGGCATCAATATCGGTGAGGTCGATATGATCCTCACCAATACTAAAATCGACGATGACGTCACCCAACAGGAGCGAATTTTCTTTGGCTGAATTGAAATCAAAAACATCCGCTCCATCACCACCGAAAAGCCGGTCCACACCGCCGCCACCTGCAAGGGTGTCATTTCCAGTGCCTCCAACCAGAAAGTCATCACCTTTCATGCCGAACAAATCATCATTGCCCCCGTCGCCATGGATAATATCGTCGCCGTCATAGCCCAAAATCCGGTTTTCGCCCGCATCACCAACCAACGTGTCACCATTGCCAAGTGAATCATTGCCCGCGTTCGAACCGTAGAGGTTTTCAAATCCGGTAAACGTATCCGTTCCAGCAGACCCACCGACATCTTGTGCTGTCCCTTGCAATCCAAGGTTTACAGTTACCGGCGCATCCGAGTTGTAGTAGCTGAGCACGTCGGTTCCGGCATTGCCCTCTAATGTGTCGTCGCCCTGCATGCCCTCAATCAGATCATTGCCCCCGCCGCCACGTAGAGTGTCATTCCCATCACTAGATTGCGAAGGGGCCACGCCGTAAATCTCATCATTGCTCGCGCCGCCCAAAATCAAATTATCCTGAGAGCTCCCTACCAGCAGATTATCCCCTCCTCCGCTAGTATAGTTTTCGATTGAAATGAGTTTGTTGTTACCTGTTAGCCCGGAAAGGTCATGCGCTTCTCCGAGGTTGAGGTCGACAATCATGTCGGCGCCAACGCTTCTATAGTCAACTAAGTCAATCCCATCACCACCTGACAGTGTGTTATTTCCCTGGCTGTCAGAAAAGGAATCGTCTCCCTCACCACCATTCAGGACATCGTCTCCTTCTCCGCCAGACAGCGTGTCGTTTCCAACCCAGCCATTCAGCGTGTCGTCTCCCTCATGGCCATTCAGGACATCGTTTCCCTCTCCGCCAAACAGCGTGTCGTTTCCAGCAAAGCCATCCAGGACATCGTCTCCCTCATCGCCATTCAGACGATCATTTCCTTCATATCCATTGATGGTATCATCTCCACCAGTGCCATTGAGAGTCTCCGCTTGATCACTGCCATCAATTACTATTCCCGGAACGCTTAAACGGGCGGAAATGATGCCGCTGGCGATCACAGTTGTTGTTGAATCGTCGCGGCTGCTTGTGGGGGCGGTGCTCATCGGGAATGTCTCCAAAACGGAAATAGTCATAAATATAAAGGCGGGCAGGGGGCGTCGTGTAATGAATTTATTCAAGGTTACCGCTGGTATCAGGCACTTACAACTACGAGTTGTCGATTGTGTTGTCTGAGATCGACCTGAAATGGTGCTAGCCCAAACGCGCTAATTCGGTTGGAGGCATCAGCCAGTATTGCGGCAATGCGAAGGTGTCTGTGGGTGACAACCTTATACCCAAACGGAAGCAGGCGCAGCCTTTGTGGGGCTGCGCCTGTTTTTGTTTTACGGGTTTTGGTTTTAGTTAGAGCACGAAGTCGGTTGTGTTCATGGAGGTGACGCCGAGCAGGAGGATGTT
>NZ_JBALWB010000024.1:0-32348 GCF_036960155.1 Sulfitobacter sp.
ACTGCGAAGAGAAGCGTGACCCGGATGAGTGACAAAGACCCAAAAGAAACAAGAAAAACGAGCTTGACCCAAACTCCCAATTAGAGAAACGGACATTTATCTCTCCAGAAAGCACTCAACCTCGTCGTGTAGTCGGTGCGCGCGTGCTCCAACATCTTAATCAAATCCAGAGATTCATCCCGATTTATTAGGTATTGTACGTGCTTCACATTCCCAAGCGCCCTACCGCGCCAAAATTCAGCAAAAATCCGAGAGACGGAAAGATATATGCCGAACAGGCTATTGTCCCGTAAAGAACCCTACTTTCAGGTCATTTCCCTGCAATATTTGTGCTTCTCTTTTTCTGAAACCCTGCTTAGGCTGCGCTATGAACATAAAGTTCCAACATGGGAGAAACACATGAAAAAGATGCTTATGGCCACAACGGCTGCAGCACTTGTTGCAACCAGCGCTATGGCCGGTGGTCACGCAAAAGAAGTTAAACTTGGGATCATCTTTGGCTTTACCGGCCCAATTGAATCGCTGACAGGCCCGATGGCCTCTGGTGTTGAAGTTGCGGTTAAAGAAGTCACCGAAAGCGGCATGCTGCTGGACAGTGCAACCGTTACAGCCATGCGCGTTGATTCCGGCTGTATTGATAACGGTCTGGCCGTATCCAACGCTGAACGCCTGATCGCTGATGGCGTTCACGGTATTGTTGGTGCTGACTGTTCCGGCGTCACTGGCGCTGTTTTGCAGAACGTTGCTATTCCAAACGGCATGGTCATGATTTCGCCCTCCGCGACATCCCCGGGCCTGACCACCATGGAAGACAACGGCCTGTTTTTCCGCACATCCCCATCCGATGCGCGTGAAGGTCAGGTAATGGCAGAAATCCTGCAAGAGCGTGGCGTTAAATCCATCGCATTGACCTATACCAACAACGACTATGGTAAAGGTTTGGCAGACGCGATCGAGACATCCTTTACGGGTCTTGGCGGCGAAGTAACTATTGTTGCAGCGCACGAAGACGGCAAAGCGGATTACTCTGCTGAAGTTGGCGCACTGGCATCTGCCGGCGGTGACATTCTGGTTGTCGCAGGCTACCTTGACCAAGGCGGCGCAGGCATCATCAAAGCAGCACTTGATGCGGGCGCGTGGGAGCAGTTCGGCCTACCCGGCGGCATGATCGGCGACGCACTGCCAGCAAACATTGGCCCTGACCTGAACGGGTCTTATGGTCAAATCGCTGGTTCCGAAGGTAAAGGCATTGAGACATTTGTCGAAATGGCAAAAGCCGAAGGCTTTGACGGGTCCTCCCCGTACACACCAGAAAGCTATGATGCAGCAGCACTGCTGATGTTGGCCATGCAAGCGGCGGACTCAACAGATCCTGCTGACTATAAGGATAAGATACTCGACGTTGCAAACGCACCGGGCGAGAAAATCTATCCTGGTGATCTGGGCAAAGCGCTGGAACTGATCAAAGCTGGTAAAGACGTCGACTATGTTGGTGCCTCTGCGGTTGAGCTGATCGGACCAGGTGAATCTGCGGGTACTTATCGCATGATCGAAGTCAAAGATGGTGCAAACACCACCGTAGGCTTTAAATAATACAATTGCCCAAATGGGCATGACCATGAAACAGCCCGAGGAGATCCTCGGGCTGTTTTCATAAACGCTAGGGCACATGCAACGACATGCGCCACGTATACGGGGATGGGACATATGATCGTCGTTGACGATTTACACAAACATTTCGGCGGATTTCACGCCGTTGATGGCGCAAGCCTAACGATTAATGAAGGCTCTATTACAGGTCTGATTGGCCCTAACGGAGCGGGAAAAACAACTCTTTTCAATGTGATCGCGGGGGTTCTTCAACCTACTTCGGGCACTGTAAAGATGGCTGGCGAGGACATAACAGGTCTGCCGCCCCACACGCTGTTTCACAAAGGGCTGCTGCGGACGTTCCAGATCGCACATGAGTTTCACTCCATGACCTGCCGTGAGAACCTGATGATGGTTCCCGGCGGGCAATCAGGTGAGACGCTGTGGAACACATGGTTTGGCCGCAAACGCATCGCTGACGAGGAACGCGCCCTGCGTGCCAAAGCGGACGAGGTGCTGGAATTCCTCACTGTTGAGCATTTGGCAGACCAAAAAGCGGGTCAAATCTCGGGTGGGCAGAAAAAGCTACTCGAACTGGGCCGCACCATGATGGTGGATGCCAAGATCGTATTCCTTGATGAAGTTGGCGCTGGCGTGAACCGCACCCTGCTCAACACCATCGGAGATGCGATCATTCGCCTCAACCAAGAGCGCGGCTATACCTTTGTTGTGATCGAACATGACATGGATTTCATTGGCCGCCTTTGTGACCCTGTCATCTGCATGGCAGAGGGCCGCGTATTGGCCCAAGGCACCCTCGCCGAGATCAAAGCCAACGAGCAGGTGATCGAAGCCTACCTTGGCACTGGTCTTAAGAACAAAGAGCAGGTGGGCGCATGAGCGAACCATATAGCGACCGCGGCAACAAAGATTTGTCCGTCGGCAATGCAAAAGGCCAAGGATCACTCTTGCCAAAGGTCAGCGGAAAAAGCCATGCCTCCCCCGGCGGGCCATTCCTGATTGGCGACATGATGACAGGCGGCTATGGTAAAGGCCCAGACATCCTGCATGATTGCACTATTGCGGTTGATAAAGGTGAGATCGCCGTGATTGTTGGCCCCAATGGCGCTGGCAAATCCACAGCGATGAAGGCCGTGTTTGGCATGCTTGATGTGCGCTCAGGCTCGGTTAAGCTGGACGGTGAAGACATCACCAACCTCTCGCCGCAAGCGCGGGTTTCCAAGGGCATGGGGTTTGTGCCGCAAACCTCAAACATCTTCACGTCGATGACCGTTGAGGAAAATCTGGAAATGGGTGCGTTCATCCGCAAAGATGATTACCGCCAGACCATCGAGCAGATTTATGACCTCTTCCCGATCCTAAGGGACAAGCGCAATCAGGCGGCAGGTGAGCTGTCTGGCGGTCAACGCCAACAGGTTGCTGTTGGGCGCGCGCTGATGACACAGCCCAAGGTGCTGATGCTGGATGAACCAACAGCAGGTGTTTCGCCCATCGTCATGGACGAGTTGTTTGACCGGATCATCGAGGTTGCCCGTACAGGCATCCCGATCCTGATGGTGGAACAAAATGCGCGACAAGCACTTGAAATCGCAGATAAAGGATATGTTTTGGTGCAGGGCGCAAATGCCTTTACCGGAACGGGCAAGGAACTACTTGCCGATCCCGAAGTCCGTAAATCGTTCTTGGGAGGGTGATTGACGTGTACCAAAAAAAGTTTCTCTTTAGTACAGCGGCTTTCACTTTGATGGCGAGTATGGCTCTGGCCACTCCTGCACCTTCAGATCGCGGAACACACATCGAATGTGTGATGCTTGAAAAATGTTCCAGCGGCGAGTGTGCAAAAATCTCACCAAAACCGATTTTGCTTCGAATTTTGCAACTCGGTGATAAACGCCACATTATGGTATATGGATCCTCAGACTTAATCGGAGCACCACCAGAGAGTGAGAACGGCATTAGTTCCTTGTTTGGTTGGAACATTTCGGGTGGCCTCAGTTACATCGCTACAGATGTATCGAACGGTATGAAAAAGGGACAAATGTGGGTCGACTTGCGGGCCCCGTCAGGGGCACAGCAGACCTTGAAAATAGGTGAAATTGATACCTCGTTGGATCGCGTAGAGTGCGAGACATCTGCTAAGCTAACTCCCCGAAATATATTAGAGTCTGTGGGTGATCTTGAAAACGGTTATGTTGGAATGTGCCGTGTCCGCGAAGATGTGTGCCAATGGGCTCTAAAACAGAATAATGACGGGGACTAATATGGATTTTCTCAACGCAATTGTAGCGCTTGCCAACTACGTGCTTATCCCCGGTATTGCCTATGGCAGTCAGCTTGCCATTGGTGCGCTGGGGGTTACGCTGGTCTACGGCATCCTGCGCTTTTCTAACTTTGCTCATGGTGACACCATGGCCTTTGGTACGATGATCACCATTCTGGTGACATGGGCCATGCAATCGGCGGGCATCAGCCTTGGGCCACTACCCACTGCTCTGCTGGCCCTGCCCTTTGGCATCTTGGGATGTATCGCGCTGGTGCTGACGACGGACCGATTGGTTTATCGTTTCTACCGCGAGCAAAAAGCAAAACCCGTGATCCTTGTGATCGTGTCTATGGGTGTGATGTTTGTGATGAACGGCGTTGTGCGGTTTATCATTGGACCAGATGATCAAAGCTTTTCTGACGGGCCACGTTTCATCATTTCTGCACGTGATTTCAAACGCTTGACAGGTTTAGATGAAGGTCTAGGCATTCGCACAACGCAACTTATCACTGTTGTCACAGCGATTGTTGTTGTGGCCTTGCTGTTCTGGTTCCTGAATAAAACCCGCGCTGGTAAGTCCATGCGGGCCTATTCAGATAACGAAGATCTGGCACTGCTATCGGGCATCAACCCCGAACGCGTTGTGATGATGACGTGGATCATTGTTGCTGCACTGGCGACCATCGCAGGCACGCTGTACGGCCTAGATAAATCGTTCAAACCGTTCACCTATTTTCAGCTGTTGCTGCCTATCTTTGCCTCTGCTGTTGTAGGCGGCATTGGCAGTCCGCTGGGCGCTATTGCGGGTGGATTTGTGATCGCCTTTTCCGAAGTGACCATCACCTACGCGTGGAAGAAGGTGCTTGTGTACCTGATGCCAGAAAGTCTGGAACCAAACAGCCTCGTGCAACTGATGTCTACGGATTATAAAATCGCCGTCAGCTTTGTGATCTTGCTGATTGTGCTCCTGCTCAAGCCAACGGGCCTCTTTAAAGGGCAATCAACAACATGACCGATACTGTAAAAAATACACTGCTCTTTGTGGTGGTGTTCTCGTTGATCATCATTTCCGGCTTTTTCCAAGGTTGGAACAACGCGATGTTCATTCTGAATATGGGGCTGATTTCGTCCATCATGGCATTGGGGGTAAATCTTCAATGGGGGTTTGCTGGCCTGTTTAACGTCGGTGTCATGGGCTTTGTTGCCTTGGGCGGTTTGGCCGCGGTACTAGTGGGCATGCCGGCCACGCCGGGTGCCTTTAGTGCCGGTGGTCCGGGTGTCATCATTGCCTTGATCTTGGGTGCTGCTACGATTGTGGCAGCCGTGTTCACGTACGCGCGAATGGCGGCGGGTCGAAACCGGAGCCTTGCAATTACGGCGATCTTGGTCTTTGGGTTTGTTGTTTTTCGGGGGATGCTTGATCCCAATGTTGCACTCATCGAACAGGTAAACCCTGCAGCCACAGGATATTTGGGCGGGTTAAACCCAGGCACTGAAGAAACCTATCGCCAGAACGGTTGGATCATGTTGATCGCATGGCCCGTTGGCGGGGTGTTTGCGGCTGGTGCTGCGTGGATCATTGGGAAGGCCGCACTTGGTTTGCGGTCTGATTATCTGGCGATTGCGACGCTTGGCATTGCCGAGATCATCATCGCGATGCTCAAGAACGAAGACTGGCTTTCGCGTGGTGTGAAAAATGTGGTCGGTATCCCCCGTCCTGTTCCTTATGAGCTGGACCTACAAAGCTCGGCCGCATTTGTGGAACGGGCAGCAGCATTGGGTTTTGATCCGGTTGAAGGATCAACGCTTTGGGTCAAGCTGCTCTATGCTGTTCTCTTCGCCATTGTCCTCGGGATTATCTTCTGGCTCAGCCAACGTGCGCTCAATTCCCCTTGGGGGCGGATGCTGCGTGCAATCCGTGACAACGAAGTCGCCGCTGAGGCGATGGGCAAAGACGTCACTGCACGCCACCTTCAGGTGTTCATCCTAGGCTCAGCCATTTGCGGTGTTGCAGGTGCCATGATGACCACACTGGACAGTCAGCTGACACCTGGCACCTACCAGCCGCTGCGCTTTACCTTCCTGATTTGGGTAATGGTTATTGTGGGTGGTTCTGGCAGCAACTTGGGCTCAATCCTGGGGGGGTTCCTGATCTGGTTCCTCTGGGTTCAGGTTGAACCGATTGGCCTGTTTGTTATGGATATCATCACCTCTGGCATGTCCGAGGACAACTGGTTGCGTGCGCACCTGTTGGATAGCGCTGCACAGATGCGTTTGATGACGATGGGTATAATCATGATCTTGGTTCTGCGGTTTAGTCCCCGTGGTTTGATCCCCGAGAAATAAGAAAACGCGCGCTAGATATTCTCTGGCGCGCGTTTGTTAACTAGGTAGCCTCGGCCCACTTAGCGCCCTTTGAACAAGCTGCCCAAAATGCCGCGCACAATCCGGCGTCCTGTTGTGCCTTTCAGCTCCTTGATCACCACATTTGCAATGGCTCCGCCAATGCCTTCGCTGTTGCTTGATCTGCGGCTGCTGGTGGAACGACGTGTGGGTGTCTCAGTTGCTTTGCCCGCATAGCGGCGCGCCTTTTTAAACTCACGCAGGGATGGGGTTTGTGCGGCAGCTGTCTTGGCGGCTTTTGCTTCAGCTTCCGCCTTCTCGATGGCGGCCTCGGCTGCTTCCGCTTCAAGGGCCGCTTTTTCTGCGCGTCCGCGCAGTGTTTCAAATGCGCTGTCGCGGTCCAGCAATGTATCGTATTTTCCTGCCATTTCAGAGGCTGCCATTAACGCACGGCGTTCCTCATCCGAGATTGGCCCCAACTGCGATGACGGTGGACGGATCAATGTGCGCTCGACAATACCGGGCACACCTTTGGGCTGGAGCATCGAGGTAACTGCCTCACCTACTCCGACTTCGCGAATAGCCTTTTCCGTGCTGAAACTTGGGTTATCACGGTAGGTTTGTGCGGCCAGACGCAGCTCTTTCTGGTCCTTGGCTGTAAAGGCGCGCAAGGCGTGTTGGACACGGTTCCCTAGCTGCCCCAAGATGTCTTCGGGGACGTCCGCAGGGTTTTGAGTGACGAAATAAACGCCCACGCCTTTAGATCGGATCAGGCGCGCTACCTGTTCTACTTTATCCACCAGTGCTTTTGGAGCGTCGTCAAACAGCAGGTGGGCCTCGTCAAAGAAGAACACCAGCTTGGGTTTGTCTGAATCGCCTACCTCAGGCAGTTCCTCAAACAGCTCGGACAGCAGCCACAGTAGGAATGTCGCATAAAGCTTGGGCGCCCCCATCAACTTGTCAGAGGCAAGGATGTTGATCATCCCGCGGCCATCATCGTCAGTGCGCATCAAGTCAGACAGGGCCAAGGCCGGTTCGCCAAACAGCTTGGTGCCGCCTTGGTTTTCCAGCACCAGCAAACGGCGCTGGATCGCGCCAATCGATGACGTCGATACGTTGCCATAGCGCAGGGATAGATCTTTGGCGTTTTCACCAATCCAAACAAGAAGCGCTTGAAGGTCTTTGAGGTCCAGCAGCGCCATGCCGTCTTGATCCGCGACGCGGAAGGCAATGTTTAGAATGCCTTCTTGGGCCTCGGTTAGGTCGAGTAGCTGAGACAACAACAACGGGCCCATCTCAGACACAGTTGTGCGCACCGGATGGCCCTGTTCACCAAATAGATCCCAGAAGGTGACGGGAAATGCCTCGTACTTGAAATCGGTAAAACCGATCTTTTCGGCACGTTCGGTAAAGGGGCCGTGCAGTTTGTGGTTTGGATCGCCGGCTACGGCTAATCCACTAAGGTCGCCCTTAACGTCTGACAAAAATACAGGAACGCCTGCGTTGGCAAAACCTTCGGCCATGATTTGTAGCGTGACCGTCTTACCGGTGCCTGTGGCGCCTGCCACCAATCCATGCCGGTTGGCGTATTTGAGCGACAAAAACTGCTGCGTGCCATAGTCCGGCCCACCGCCGCCGATAAAAAGATCAGAACTCACGATCGAAGTCTCCTGTAAAAAAGCACCAATAGCGCGACACGCGTCACCGCACCAGCGGAGCATACTTACTTAACCTTTATGCGCCATAGTGAATTTGTCTGCGCTTCATATGTCCGTGAGGTGTTGACACTTCCTCCCTGTTAGACTGGCCGTGCCTTCGGGTACGGCCTCTTTTTTGAAAAATGCCGTTTATTGAGCAAATGTTTGAATCTGCAGCCCAAATATTTTGACTTTCAGGTTGACCAGAGCCGCCTGCATGCATATCGTACACCCAATAAGTCGGCCCAGTCCGACAGGGAGATACCAAGAATTGAAAGGGAGGGCGCTATGTGCCCTCTTTTTTTATGTCTGATGCTCATTGGGGGCATCTATATATTATCTGGTTCTTCCCAAGACTTAGGCAAAAAAGCGCTGTATCGTGATGCTTGTAATGCTCTATCCCCCTGACATCCTGTTTCTAGAATGGTACAGCGGGTTAACTGCAAACAAACTACGGATTTCTCATGACCAAATTTTCAACAGCCATGACGCTATGCGCTGCTCTAGCTATAGTTGCGCCTGCTGCTGCTTTTGCTCAAACAACGGCACCCGAGACAACACCCGAAACAGAAGAAGCACCCAAGCCTGCGGGAACAGTCGAAGACTTACTGAGCCTTGGTGAAGATGCCGACAAAAACCCTGAGCTGGGCAAGCCGTATACGCGTGAAACAATCGGCGCGTGGGAAATGCGCTGCCTCAAGGTTGAAGAAGGCGAAGAAGAACCTTGCCAGATGTATCAGCTGATGGATGACGGCCAAGGCGCGCCAGTCGCCGAAGTATCGCTGTTCCGCTTGCCTGAGGGTGGTAAAGCCGTAGCAGGCGCGACGATCATCGTTCCGCTGGAAACCGCTTTACCTTCTCAGCTGACTGTTTCCATCGATGGTAGCAAAGCCCGCCGTTATCCCTATGCGTTTTGTAACCCTGTTGGTTGTTATGTCCGTTTGGGCCTGACAGCTGATGACATTTCGGCGTTCAAACGCGGCAACAAAGCAACGATGGTAATTGTACCTGCTCTTGCACCTGACCAAAAAGTTGACCTCACGCTTTCACTTGAAGGTTTCACAGCCTCTTACGAAAAAGTTTCAGTTCTCAATAACCAATAGAACCTGAGTTCATCGAAATGAGAGAGCCGCGCCTTTTTGGTGCGGCTTTTTTTATGAGCTGAACTCGATCAGATCCCATTGGTTGCCGTATAGATCAACAAACACTGCCACGGTCCCGTAAGGTTGTTTCACTGGTTCGCGCACAAAGGTGACACCGCGCGCGACATAGGCCGCATGGTCGCGTTCAAAATCATCGGTTTCTAGGAACAAGAACACCCGGCCTCCCGACTGATTGCCGACAAAGGGATCTTGTGTTGGCGTTGATGCCCTAGCAAGCAACAGCGAAGTGCCACTCCCACCTTTCGGGCGAACCAAAACCCAGCGTTTGTCTTGTTCCGGTTGGTATTCGTCTGCAATCAGATCAAAGCCAAGGACATCAACGTAAAAACGGATTGCTTCGTCGTAGTCGCGCACAACCAGTGCAATATGGGCAATGCTCTGGAGCATTTTAGATTTTCCTCAGGGCGACAACCGCGTTCATACCGCCAAAGGCAAATGCATTGCTCATGGCGACATTGACTTTGGCATCGCGTGCTTCATTTGGCACAATATCCAGCGCGCATTCGGGATCGGGTTCTTGATAGCCGATTGTGGGCGCAATAATTCCGTCGCGTAGCGCCATGATACAGGCCAGCAGTTCAACGGCACCTGTTCCGCCAATCAAATGGCCATGCATGGATTTGGTTGAACTGATCATCAGCTTATCCGCATGCGGGCCAAACACATCAGCCACGGCCGCGCATTCGGTTTTATCATTGGCGGCGGTGCCAGTGCCATGGGCGTTGATATACCCGACCTCCGAGGCATCAATGCCGGCGTCTTCCAATGCGCCCGCCATAGCGCGCGCTGCGCCACTTTTGGAAGGCATCACAATATCAGAGGCATCTGATGACATGGCAAAGCCAGCAACCTCGCATAAAATCTCCGCGCCGCGTGCACGGGCGTGTTCATATTCCTCAAAGACAAAAATACCAGCGCCTTCGCCCTGAACCATCCCGTTGCGGTTAGCCGAGAACGGGCGGCAGGCATCTTTAGACATGACGCGCAGGCCTTCCCACGCTTTCACACCGCCAAAGCACAACATGGATTCAGAACCGCCCGTCACCATGACGGGTGCCATGCCAGAGCGGACCATCGCAAACGCCTGTGCCATGGCGTGATTGGACGACGCGCAAGCGGTTGAAACCGTAAAGGAAGGCCCTTTGAGGTTCCACTCCATGCTCACATGGCTGGCTGCGGCGTTATTCATCAGCTTTGGCACGACAAAGGGATGCACACGGTTTTTACCCTCTTCATAAACCGCGCGGTAATTGTCGTCCCACGTGCTAACGCCACCACCAGCGGTGCCCAGCACAACACCTGAACGCGCTGCGGTTTCACCGCTAAAGCTAAGACCTGATTGCTCAATCGCTTCGCGTGCAGCCGCGAGGGTGAATTGTGTGAAACGGTCGTACAGTGACATTTGCTGCCGGTTATAGCGGCCCTCGGCCTCAAACCCTTTGACTTGCCCACCGATCTTGATCTGCAAACGGTCCACATCGCGAATATCCAGTGGACCGATCCCACAAATGCCCTCGCGCATGGCGGCCAGTGTGTCAGCAACACTGTGACCCAACGCGTTGATCGTGCCCGCGCCAGTAATGACAACCCGTTTCATGTGCTTGGTTGTTCTGAACGCAGGCGTTCAATCCCTGCGATAATGGTCTCCACGCTTGTGATGTCAAAATCCGACTCTGTCGGGTTGTTGGCGTTGAAAGGTACTGTGATATCAAACGCCTCTTCGATCGCAAAGATGCTCTCGACCAATCCCAAACTGTCGATGCCCAAGCTCTCCAACGTGCTGTCCATCGTAACGTCTTCGGGTTCCAACAGGGCCTGATCTGCGATGATGGCGATGACCTGATCTTTAACGCTCATGGGGTTTTCCTATTGAGAATTGGGGCCGTAATTAGGTATCTTTAGTGCTGTTGAATACAGCCTTTTTTAATTCGGCGACTTCGCGCATCAAACGCGGCAAGCGGCGCAATGCCTTATAACTCTCTACTTGTTTGTCCATTTGGGTTGCGGGGTATCCCAGCATGGTACGCCCGGAAGGTACGTTTGACATCAATTTTGTGCCACCGCCCGCAATCACGCCGTCTCCTACAAATATATTATCGCTCACGCCGCACTGGCCCCCTAGTACCACATTATCTCCGATTGTGGCGGTTCCGGCGATGCCCACCTGTCCACAGATCAAGCTGTTGCGCCCGATCACCACATTATGTCCCATATGGACTTGGTTATCTAGCTTGGTACCGTCGCCTATTTGGGTGTCACGGATGGTTCCGCAATCGATGGTCGCGCCCATGCCAATTTCTACGTCGTGTCCGATAGTAACTGAGCCTAGTGAATGGATGCGTGTCCATTCTTGCGCCTTTGCCTCACCCTGATGGCCAAGGGTCTTACGCGCGGTTTCAACATTGGATGGCTCTGCGGTGACAAAGGAAAATCCGTCCCCGCCAATTCGCGCGCCGGGTTGCGCGATAAAGCGATCGCCAATGGTAACGCGGGCACCGATGCTGACGGCTTCGCGCAGATACGCGCCCTCGCCCAAAGTGGTATTCCAACCGATAAAACACTGGGCACCAATCACACTGCCTGCACCAATCTTGGCCCCTTTGGAGATCACAGCCAAAGGTCCGACACTTACGCCCTCGCCCAGTTCGGCCTCAGGATCGACAAAAGCGCTTGGATGGATGCCTGCGTCATACCCTTGACCCGTATCCAGCATCTTGGTCAGGCCTGACATCGCATACCTTGGGCGCGGCGCGATGATTGCAGCCTCTAGGCCCAACGCCTGCCAATCGGCACCTTCCCACAACATGGCAACGCGGGCAGTACCCTGCCCCAAGTTTTCGGCGTATTTGGGGTTCATCGCGAGGGCCAGATCGTCAGGGCCAGCCGTTGCAGGCTCTGCAGCACTGGTCACCAAAATATCAACGGCGCCGAAGGCTTGTGCCCCCAACGCCATTGCAATGTCTTTAACTGAATGGGTCATGTCGCGCGCTCCCCTAGGGTTGGCGCAGATTTAACCCTGAACGCGTGTGAGTTCCACCCCTGCCTTTTGCAACGCATCCCAGATTAGCGCATCACGGCCATAAATATCGCGACGGAAGTTAAGTTTTCCGCGCGTATCCGTAAAGGCGGTCCGATAGATGATGTGTACAGGGACCGCAGTCTCAAGGTTCACACGCGACTCGCGGCCTGTACCAAGCTGCCTTTTGAAATAGCCCATTGGGTCATCTTCTTGCAGGGCCAACAGGGCTTCGGCAAAATCAAAGGGGTCATTGAGGCGAATACATCCATGGCTATAGGCGCGCACTTCGCGGCTAAACAAAGATTTCGCAGGCGTATCATGTAGATAGATGTTGTACTTGTTTGGGAACATGAACTTAACCAGCCCCAGTGCGTTTGAGCGGCTGGGAGGTTGTCGCATGGAATACGGGAAGTTCCGCGCAGTGTATTTTGCAAAGTTTGCCGAAGCGCGGTTTACCTTACGCCCCTTGCTATCTGTGATCTCGATGTGGCGCACAGCATTGGGATTACTACGCAATGCGGGCAGATATTCGTTCACAATTATCGAGCGCGGCACATACCAGCTAGGATTTATCACCATGTGGCTCATTGAATCCGAGAATTCCGGCGTGGGTCTGTCAGATTTATTGGCCCCAACAACTGAACGGGTTTCAAATGAGACGCGGCCATGGTCCACAATTTTGGCTGTGAAGTCAGGGATATTCACAAGGATATGGCGGTCACCGCGCTCCCTGTTCAACCAGCGCTCGCGCTCCATCGCAACCAGTACCGATTTCAGGCGGGTGTTTATGCCTTCGTTGATCTGTTTGATGGTGCCGCCGCCCGCGACACCATCTGCCGTTAGCCCGTGCGATTTTTGAAAGGCTTCCACGGCAGCTGAAATAGCTTTGTCGTAAGTTTTTGCGTTTGAACGGTCCAGATAGCCCATGTTCATCAAACGATTACGCAGCGTGAGTACGGCTGGGCCAGAGGCCCCAGGCTTTAGCGAAGCGGCATTCACCGTTGGGCCCCATCCGCCACGCAAGTTTTGCTCTTGCAGCAGCATCTTTTGCTTCATAAGTGCGTTATATTCGACGGTCCGCGGTGCTAGGCTACGCAAATATGCGGCCGGGCGGGCTGACAAAAAGCCCGATATCAACTCGGCGCGGTCCGTATAGGACACTTCGCGTTTGATGGCCGAAACAACCTTTTGAGGGACCAATGCGCCGCTTTGAATGTCACGCGCGTATTGCAGGAACATCCGCGTCATTTCGACTTCGACCATACCCAGATCACGGGCCGAGCGCGCGCCTGCCATCTGACGTTCTAGGGCATCGGCATCATAGCGGGCAACGGGCAACCCGTGATCGCCTGCGCGGCGCAAAGCATCAAGCAATGCGGCACGGCGTGCTTGGTGAATTTCGTCAGATCCAGTCCAAATACCTTCGAAATTTTGGGTTCGGTAGAATTTGGCGATGTCGTCATCACGGGATCCGGTTTCGGCCACCGCTTGCTTGAATGCAGTGACTTGCGCGTCGGCCTGCTGGGGCGTTGAAACAAATAACGCTCCAAGCGCTAGCGCAAGTGCAACAGATTTTGGCGCATTAAAAATATGCAATCTAGTCAACATCAAATATTCCTTGAAAAAACTTAGTCTCTTTTTGGAGAAATATTCTTAAACGGCAAGCACTAAGTCTATTCACAAAGCCGAGATGGAGGTGATTTATCCCCCCATTGGTGCCAAATGGCACCGTCGAGATTTTTGTCACTGTAACATCTGTCACAATATGCGCAAAAAATTGCCGAAAATTCCCCGTATCACCCGTACAACCGATTCATCTCTTGGTTCCTTTTTTGCTCTATGCAATAGAGAAGAGGCATCTGGGGAGATGATAATAACGTTCGTGTAACATCACGGGCACATTGGCAGTAACCACAGGCACGCTCTTCGGAGCAAGAAACGGGACAGACAGTTATGACAGTGAACAGTTCAACCAGCATGAGCCGCCGTGGTCTTCTCGGCGCATTTGCAGCAACGGCCGTTACCGCAGCCCCTACTTTCGCGAATGCGGCAGGTTTTCTGCGCGGCGCAGGTGATATTCGTCGCATAAAAAT
This sequence comes from Sulfitobacter sp., assembly GCF_036960155.1. Classification (GTDB taxonomy): domain Bacteria; phylum Pseudomonadota; class Alphaproteobacteria; order Rhodobacterales; family Rhodobacteraceae; genus Sulfitobacter. The sequence goes on from NZ_JBALWB010000024.1 coordinate 14,190, forward strand.
GTACTCAGGGCGCACTGGCGAGCGGATCGATATGATCTACTGGATTGAAGGTGACTACATCAAAGACGCGGTGAAGGAAGTGAATTACTTCATGCGCGACTGGCGGACCAACGATACCGTCACAATGGACCTTCGTACTGTTGATATCATGGCCGCAGCCCACAACCTGATGGATCCGAATGAGCCATACATGTTGTTGTCCGGCTACCGCAGCCCCAAAACAAACGCGATGTTGCGCGCCCGCTCTAGCGGCGTTGCAAAAAACTCCTTGCACATGCGAGGTCAGGCCGCTGATCTTCGCCTGAACTCACGTTCCGTGAGCCAGATGGCCAAAGCAGCTGCTGTTTGTCGCGGTGGCGGTGTTGGCCGTTACTCCGGTTCCAACTTTGTTCACATGGATTGCGGCACAGTTCGCACTTGGGGTCGGTAATTACCTCTACCCTGTGAAATGATGAAAAGCGCTCTTTTGGAGCGCTTTTTTTATGCCTTATGGGTGGCAATTAATCTGTGCGCACCCAAGTGCGCGGTAAATCTGTTATACAGAAACCGAATGGCGCGCAGTGCTTTCTTGTAGATACGCATCAAAAGCGGCGGCTGCTAACCTAACCAACGGACGCCCAAGCGGGGTCATCTGCACTGTCCCCTGCGAAAGGGCCAACAGACCATCAGTTTGCATTTCTTCAAGGGAAAGAAACGCATCCGACCACCATCCATCTGCAGCGTCATGCGTGCGCCCGATTGCAGCCGCGTCAACGTATCCATCACACATCAGCCGCTCAATGACATCACCGCGCAGATGGTCGTCAGGCACAAAGGGTAATCCCTTTGCTATCGGCAGATGGCCGGTGGTAACCGCACGCGACCATGCCCCCGTTTCACTAATGTTCTGAAAATAGCCAGACGGGGTGCGCCCGATTGAAGTGGACCCCAAACCAATCATCGTTTCAGCGCGATCTGTGGTGTACCCTTGGAAGTTCCGGTGCAGCTTCCCGTCTTTGGCGGCAACGGCCAGATCGTCGTCGGGTAGCGCAAAGTGATCAAGGCCAATTGCGACATACCCCTCAGCCAGCAATGCGTCAGCGGCGGCCTTGGCTTGGGCGGCGCGTTCGGTGGCGTCAGGTAGGGATGCCTCATCAATCATGCGCTGGTTTTTCGCCATCCATGGCACATGCGCATACCCAAACAACGCAATCCGATCAGGGCGCATCTGTGCACTAATCTTTACGGTTTTCACCAAGGATTCCACGGTTTGATACGGCAAGCCATAGATCAAATCAAAGTTGACACCAGTCACACCACCAGCCCTTAGCTGCTCAACGGATGTGCGCACCATGGCGGGCGGCTGAATGCGATTGATGGCCTTTTGGACCTTCATGTCAAATTCCTGAACACCAAAACTGGCGCGGGTGAACCCGAGGCTGCCAATACGGTCAGCCATTTCAGCCGTTAGCGTCCGCGGGTCGCTTTCGATAGCGATCTCAGCGTTTGGCGCAAAATCCCACCGTGCGCGGACGTCTTGCATCAATGTTTCCAGATCATCGGGACTAAGGGCGGTGGGCGTGCCCCCACCCCAATGAAGGTGCGAAATGGTCATACGACCGGGCAGTGCATCAGCAGTCAGGTTGATCTCTTTGCGCAGGGTCTTTGCGTATTCCTCTACTGGGCCGTACCGAGACGCCAGCTTCATGTTACATCCGCAGTACCAACACATCTGACGACAAAATGGCACGTGCAGGTAAAGTGACACAGGTTTTTGTGTATCAAGTGCGGACAGCCAGCTTCGGTATTGGTCTTCCGGAAAATCGTTTTGAAAATGGGGGGCTGTTGGATAGCTTGTGTAGCGCGGTGTTGCTTTGGTCGCATAGCGCTCAAGTACGGGGTCCATAATAGGGTCCTTTGGGTCGCGGTTGAGTGTGTAATACCAACCTGCCCCATCAATGCATTGATTTGGATCAAGGTTGGATATGCCGCTTTTTTTAATCATTTCCTAAAGGTTACTTTGGTTTTAAGCGAAAATTGACCCAAATCAATCCTGACTAAAATTGTCGGATTGACTTACCTAACTGATTTAGTCAGGTAATAAGCAAGTCAAGCCACCCTGATTCCAAAACTGGGAAGCCCGACACTCAGACAAGTGAGGTCTTCCTAATGTTGCGAACCGTACAAAAACCAATCCTGAAAACCGATGCCAAGCCAAAGCAAAATTTCGATCAATTGGATGCCTTGGAAGTACTCAGTGCTGCTGGGGCTACAACCGGAATGTCTGCCGAATGGGCAACCGATTATGCCCGTTCAAATGAGGGGCGTTCAGCATGAGTTTTCATTCAACACCGCCCAAGCGCCCCGCCGCACAAAGCTTGCCTGCTTATGCCGCGCGCGACCTCACGGAAAACGGCGATCTGGCGCAGATCATTCTGGACGATCAAACTTACACCCTGCGGATAACGCGGGCCGGCAAGTTGATCTTAACAAAATGACGCAGGATCACAGCAATCGCGGCGGTGCGCCCGTCGGTTTCATCACAGAGTTGGACAGCATCGAGGCAGCCTCGGTCATCTATTTGAGGCTTTGGTCGGACGGACCAGACTCTCGTGCACAGGTGCACAGCGACTTTTCGACGGCCCTTGGTGTTGATCAAGGCCATAAAGCGGCAAAATCATTTGAACAGCTTTATTCACTCTGCGCCATTCATGGCCGTCGTCCACTGATGCGGCACTCTATTGAGTGCAAATGCCTTGGCGCAGATGAATCCTGTTTTGCTAATTTCATAGCCACCGCAGCAGAGGGCGAACGCGAGGATGCCATGCTAATCGCGACGCTTCTGGTGCGCGTGGATATGGCGCCTGTAGTCACATCCTGTGCTGCCGACTTTGGGTTGGCATTGAAACGTATGCACCTTGCCGCACCGCGCGACATCACTCCTATTCACCATCAATCAACAACACTCCACTAAAGGGACCCCCTAATGAAACGCCCCCACCTCCTCACGACCGTAGCCTTGATAGCGCTGGCATCGCCAGCATTTGCGGTTGAGAAGACCGACGTCCTAACGACCTACGCAGATATCGCCGCAGCCACATACGGCGACAGCCTGATCACGGCGCAACATCTGCAGGGGGCTGTAAATGCGCTGATCAGCGCGCCATCCGCTGAAAACCTAACAGCGGCCCGTCAGGCGTGGCTTGCTGCGCGTGTGCCCTACCAGCAAACCGAAGTTTACCGTTTTGGCAACGCCATCGTGGACGACTGGGAAGGTAAAGTGAACGCTTGGCCTCTGGACGAAGGGCTGATCGACTATGTGGATGCGTCCTATGGTGGTCCGTCTGACGAAAATGAATTTGCAGCATTGAACGTTGTTGCAAGCCCATCATTCTCGCTTTCCGGAACTACAATTGATGCGACAGCGATCACACCTGCCCTTTTGTCCGAAACGCTGCACGAAGCAGATGGCGTCGAAGCAAACGTTGCAACGGGCTATCACGCGATTGAATTCCTGCTTTGGGGGCAAGACCTGAATGGTCACGGCAAGGGCGTGGGCAACCGTTCTTGGACCGACTATGGACTGGCAGATGACTGTACCAACGACAACTGTGATCGCCGGGGCGAATATCTGGCAGCGGCAACCGATCTGCTGGTGTCCGACTTAGAATGGATGACCGCGCAGTGGGTAGACGGTGGGCAAGCCCGCACAGAACTGAACGCAGATGAAAACGTCGGCCTTGCCGCTATTCTGACAGGCATGGGCTCGCTTTCTTACGGAGAACAAGCTGGTGAGCGGATGCGCCTTGGCCTGATGCTAAATGATCCCGAAGAAGAGCACGACTGCTTTTCAGACAACACGCACAACAGCCACTACTACGATGGTCTAGGTGTTCAGAACGTGTATCTGGGCGAATATGTACGGGTAGATGGCACATTGGTTTCTGGCGCGTCCCTGTCTGACATGGTGGCCGAAGCGGATGCTGGTCTGGATACAGAAATGCAAACAAAACTGAGCAGCACCATGAGGGCGCTGGGTCGTATCAAATCGGCTGCTGAGGCTGGCTTTGCCTATGACCAGATGCTGGAACGGGGCAATGAAGGTGGCGAAGCATTGATCATGGACGGCGTTAACGGCCTCATCGATCAGACGCGCTCCATTGAGCGTGTGGTCAACGTACTTGGTCTGGATCAGATCGCATTTGAAGGCTCAGACAGCCTCGACGATCCAAACGCAGTATTCCAATAAATCAACCCGCCAGCCAGATAGCCAGCCTTGTTGAACTCATAAAAACATAACAGGAAATCACTAATGAAGAAGACAACACTGACGCTGGGGCTTTGCAGTCTCTGGTTGGCTGGCGGTACAGCTGCGTTTGCACAAGAGGCGCGTTTCACATGGGAAGGCAGCCTAGAAATCGGCGTAGACAGCACGGTAGATGCTGACGATTCCAGCGCGGAACTATCAGACACGTACCTGACGCTTGAAGCGGCATTTGAGGCTGCGCTAACGGATCGGATCAGCGTTTTTGGTGAGCTCACACTTGAGTCTGTCACAGATGCTGAGGATGACCGCGCATTTGAAGATCTTGGGCTTTATCTAAACGAGCTTGGATTGCGTTTTGCCTTTGGCGAGACATTTGTATCCGTCGGTAAAATCAGCCCCGTCTTTGCTGTGGCATGGGACGCAGCACCTGGATTTTTCGGCACAACGCTGGCCGAAGATTATGAACTGAGCGAAATGATTGGTGTTTCGGTTGATACACCTGTTTCTGCATCTGGCGGAACACTGTCGTTTGCTGCGTTTTATGCGGATGATACAGCGCTCAGCGACAGTATTGGTCACCGACGTGGACAAAATTCTGCTGATGACGGCGGCGTTGGAAACACAGGTGAGCTGAACAACTTTTCCATCCAATACACCCAAGCCTTTGGTGACACAGAAGCATGGATTGGCGCGCGCCATTTGTCCGCAGGTACAGGTGATGTTTCTGATGAAACAGGCATTGTTGCGGGTCTAACTCATGATTTTGGCAATGGCTTTGACATGATCGGTGAGGTTGCGCATTTCAACGGTGCAGGGGGTGCAGACGCAGATGCGACATATGTCACCTTCGGCGGTGCGTACGGCGTTGAAGATTGGACATTCTCGGCAGTGGCGACTGTGATTGACACTGATGAAGACACAGACAGCATGCTGACGCTGGGTGTCGATCGCGCAATCAACGAACAGCTCGAAGTGAACTTTGGCGTCGCACGCTTTGACGTTGGCGGCGAGAAATCAACAGCTGTTGGTCTTTCCGCGGTTCTCTCTTTCTAAGGAACACGTGATGATTGTCTGTCATTGTCAAAACATCTCGGATCATGATATTCATGCAACCATAGATTGGATTCGAGCGTCTGACAAACGGACAATCATCACGCCTGGAAAGCTCTATCGTGCGCTTGGGAAGACCGCAGATTGCGGCGGTTGTATGCCCCTCTTTCTCGCCACCATGCGCACAAATCAAAATATGACGGTCCCCATGCAACTCCGTAATTTACGACACGGAATAACACAGGAAAACCATGATGAACGGCGACAAAAAAGTAATCGAATACCTTAACGATGCACTGCGCGGTGAATTAACCGCCGTTAGCCAGTATTGGCTACACTACCGGATGCAAGACGACTGGGGCCTGGGCCACATGGCAAAGAAATCCCGTGAGGAAAGCATCGAGGAGATGAATCACGCCGACAGGCTGATTACGCGCATCCTGTTTCTCGGTGGTCATCCAAACCTGCAAAAGCTTGACCCGCTTCGTATCGGACAGACCCCAAAAGAGACTCTTGAATGTGATTTGGCCGCTGAACATGGCGCCCGTGATTTGTACATGGAAGCACGTAAACACTGCGAAAAGGTTGGTGATTTTGTTACCAAAAACCTCTTTGAGGAATTGCTGACCGACGAGGAGGGTCATATTGATTTCCTCGAAACGCAACTCGACCTTATCGCAAAACTGGGTGAAGAAAAATATGCACTTCTTAATGCATCGAAGATGGATGAAGCTGAGTAGTCTTGCCAGCACGGCGATGGTTCTAGGGACTGTCGCCGCCGCGCAGACACCCGTTTGGAAACTGGATGATCCGCATCTGAACATCATTCCAAGAACCGCAGGTGAAGTCGCAAGGATCGCTGCAATTACAAAGCTCACAACTGATTTTTCCAAACCACAGACTTATGAAGAAAAGCCAGCTGGTGCTGCTACTGTTCGCGTGCGCCGAAATGCAGATGCGTTTTCGCAACCCTCGGGCAACATCACCTTTGAGGATGAGCTGAATTTCAAGGTCGGCAATGGTTTGTTTCGCAAACTGTGGGTTTCCTCACCCTCCTCTACACTTGCTTCGGACGGGCTGGGGCCGTTGTATAACGCGCGGTCTTGCCAGCGGTGCCACATCAAAGACGGGCGTGGTCATCCCCCTGAATCACCTGATGACAACTCGATTTCGATGTTTCTTCGCATCTCCATTCCTGGCCAGCCGGAAGACGGTATTGAGCAGATCGAGGGTTACCTTGCCACCCTGCCCGATCCGACCTATGGCACGCAGCTACAGGATTTTGCCGTCCAAGGGCACGCTTCAGAATACCGGATGGACATCACCTATGAAGAAGAGATTGTCTCACTTGCTGATGGTCTAGAGGTGTCATTGCGCCATCCGACCTACGCCGCGGCTGATCTAGGGTATGGGTCACTACATCCTGATGCCATGCTCAGCCCGCGTGTGGCGCCCCAGATGATCGGGCTTGGCCTGCTTGAGGCGATCCCCGCCGCTGACATTCTGGCGGGTGCTGATCCCGAAGATTTGGATGAAAACGGCATATCGGGGCGCCCAAACGTGATCTGGTCCGCAGTGTATGATAAACCGATGCTGGGCCGCTTTGGCCTTAAGGCTGGTAAACCCACTGTTTTGGAACAATCAGCCGGAGCATTTTCAGGTGATATCGGGATATCAAATCCGGTTTCCCAAGATCCGGCAGGTGAATGCACCGATGTGCAGATCAAATGTATAAACGCCCCGCACGGCGACAAGGATGACCGCGTCTTTGAAATTGATGCAGAAGGCCTTGATTTGGTATCGTTCTATAGCCGCAACCTTGGTGTGCCCGCACGCCGTAACGTAGCCGATCCGCAGGTTCTGCGCGGTAAGGACGTGTTTTATGATACGGGCTGCACGTCCTGTCATACTCCCAACTTCGTGACGCACAGGCTTGAAGATCAACCAGAACAGAGCTTCCAGCTAATTTGGCCGTTCACCGATTTGCTGCTGCATGACATGGGGCCAGACCTAGCTGATAACCGCCCCGAAGCCCGCGCTAGCGGTGATGAGTGGCGTACACCACCGTTGTGGGGGATCGGCCTGACGCAACAAGTCAGCGGTCACAGCTATTTCTTGCATGATGGTCGGGCGCGATCTCTTTTGGAAGCAGTCTTGTGGCACGGCGGAGAAGCGGCAACACAACGCGAAACCGTCATTCAATTACCCACGGCGGATAGGGATGCTCTGATCGCCTATCTGGAGAGCTTATGAACCGTTTTCTATTGATGGCTGCATTAGTTGCTGCCCCCATGGCTGTGACGGCACAAACACCTAACCCTATCGTGTCGCAAATTGTGGACTCCCATATTCTAACTCGGTTTCAATCCCTTGCAAATCTTTCTGCTGACCTAGCGATTGCCGCGGGCAATGATTGCTCGCCTCGATCTCAACCTTTGCGCGCCGCGTATGGGGCTTCATTTGACGCGTGGGTATCGGCAAGCCATTTGCGATTTGGCCCTACAGAGGTTGATGATCGCGCCTTTGCGTTGGCGTTTTGGCCGGATAGCCGTGGGGTCACACCCAAATCTCTAACTGCGTTGATTTCAAACCAAGATCCTGTTGTGGCCTCTGCCGACGCCTATAGCGACGTTTCAATTGCGGCCCGTGGTTTTTACGCGTTTGAGTTCCTTCTGTATGATGATGGGTTTAACGAATTGGGGGATGCGGGTTATCGTTGTACATTAATTCAAACTCTTACATCCGATATCGCATCCACCAGCGCAGCCATTCTAACGGATTGGCAAGAAACCTATGCTCCCAAACTGTTGCAGCCTGAACCGACGGGCACATATCGATCAAACGATGAAGTCCTGCAAGAATTGTTCAAAGCTTTGACCGCTGGTCTGCAATTCACTTCTGAAACCCGATTGGGTCGCCCTTTGGGTACGTTTGATCGCCCACGCCCGAAACGCGCCGAGGCATGGCGCTCCAAACGTTCGTCCCGCCATGTCACGCTGAGCCTTGAAGCGCTTGATGATCTGGTTCGCAAACTTGCGCAGGGTGATCCTGATCTGGCGCTGCGGATCAAAACAAACTTTGGAAAATCACTTACCCTTCTCAAAAATCTAGATGATCCCACCTTTGCCTCGGTTGCGGCACCACAAACGCACCTTAGAATCGAGGTGATCCAGCAATCAATAGACACAACCCGTGCACTCATCAGCGCCGAACTTGGTCCGACGTTGGGCGTGGCCGCGGGATTTAATGCGCTTGATGGTGACTAAGATGAAAACAGATCGGCGTCATTTTTTGGGTGGGTTGCTGGCTACAGGACTGATCCCAAAACCAACATGGGCGGACGCGGGGGCACCATCCTATCTGACAGCAGCGGCAAAGCCTGACAGATCATTTGTCTTATGCGGTGTTTCAGACAGTTTTGAAATCCTCTTTGAGGTTGGGCTGCCATCTCGTGGTCACGCTGCCGCGGCGCACCCCGCCCGCCCCGAAGCCGTAGCATTTGCCCGCCGTCCCGGAACTTATGCTGTGGTGATCAACTGCGTGACCGGAGAACAAACAGCGCAGCTTAACGCGCCTGAGGGGCGTCATTTTTATGGTCATGGAACGTTCTCACAGGATGGGAATTGGCTGTTCACCACTGAAAACGATTATGAGGTCGGTCGTGGGCGTATTGGCGTTTGGGACGTAACAAACGGATATGTCCGTTCAGGTGAGTTCAGCAGCGGTGGCATTGGCCCGCATGATATCAAACGGTTACCGGGCACAGATACGCTGGTCGTTGCAAATGGCGGGATTGATACACATCCAGAATCCGGCCGCGCTAAGCTGAACATCCCAACCATGGAGCCCAATCTGGCGTATATCACTGCGGGTCACGTCGACGACGTGATGATCCTGCCCTCAGAGATGCACAAGAATTCGATCCGCCACCTCGCGCTCAGCAATGATGGGGCTGTCGCCTTTGGCATGCAGTGGCAGGGCGACGAAGCGGTCGCATCCCTTGTGGGTCTGCACCGGATGGGCGTGCAGGCCATTCTGTTTGAAGCGCCACCCGAACAGGTTGGTATCATGAATGGATACATCGGTAGCATCGCGTTCGAACAGAACGCCAAAACGATTGCTGTGACCTCACCGCGCGGTGGGTTGGTTCAGATCTATGATGCAGAACGTCATACCCTTTTGGATTCATTTGCGATCACAGACGTGTGTGGGGTCGCGCCCCATGCCCGTGGATATGCCGTGACATCGGGTACTGGCGACATCGGTAATCTTACGGGTAACCAACAAAACCTGAGGAAAAATTCGGCGTATATGTGGGACAATCACCTGATTGTGGTTTGAATGTTTATAGACGCGTTCAATGTTGAACTTAGGTTAGTTGATAACAGGGTCACCAACCCTTCATCTGCACGGCCCACTATGATTAGCGGCCAGTTGTTGTGATGTCTGTGACGTCACGGCCACATCAGGAGGGTTTGCGAATACCGTCTCGCAGCTTACTCGCCATCTCTTGAACCACATCCTGCGGTGCTGTTGCGGAAAAGAGAAATGAATGTGTCACTGCGGGTAATGCAGGTAGATTCCGTGACTTATCCGCAATCCTCATCCCCTGTTGCACAGCCCTTGCAGGTAAAACGCCAATGGCTAGGCCTGCCCGGATGGCACAACGCAGGTTAGAAAAGCTCTCGCTTCGAAATTTGATGTTAAACGCGCGGTCATGCTCTGTTAGGACCTTACCAGGCATTTCGCTCCACCAACAGTCCCGGTCAAGAACGGCCAGCGGTAGAGGGTCTTCTGGACGGTACTCAAAACCATCTCCTTCAACCCAATGGGTTGCTTCGGTTTCCAAGATCTCACCAGAATGACTGCCAATGCTGTTGACGACCGCGATGTCTAATCGACCTGCCTCAATCTCTTTTGCGAAACCTGAAGTGCAACCAGATGTGACTGTCATATCGACCTCTGGATAGGCCCTACTGAATTCAACCAAGGCCGTTTCAAAGATCATATCATCGTAATGATCAGGAATTCCGACCTTAACCTTGCCCCGCAATGGCTGAGCAAACATTGAGCGGACACGTCCCAGCTCTGACAGAATATGATGAGCGACGGGGAGCAGTTTTGCACCATCAACAGTGAGCTTCATGCCTCGTGCATGGCCTGAGCCGCGCCCAGATCGCTACGATTGACGCATGGGTGCCTGTGGTGATGCGAGGGGATGTGTGATGGGAAATGACCGCTCGATATCGAGCAGAACAACCGAGAGGGCGATCGAACGGGCGGTCTTGGGCGTTCTCGCGGCCGGCGTTGAGGTCGGTCGTGTCATCGTGCATTCGGGCGGAAAAGTGGAAATCATTGCAGCCAGTTGCGATGTGCGCGTAGGCTCCACTCAAAATGAGGTAGAACTATGCGACGCATTATTCACAAAAAAAAGCCCAACAACGGTAACTCTCAAGGGCATAAAACGCGTTAAGGCGCCCAGTGGACAAATGTACCTTTACGTCAGACGCAACGATGGCCCCGATGTACGCTTGCCTGATCTGCCCACCAGTGATCCCGAATTTCTAAAGGCATATACAGCCGCCCGAGAAGCACCGAAACGGGTACAGGGTCGGCACAAAGCAGGAAGTATTGGCGCAGTCTTCACAGCATGCCTTGCGAGTGAGGATATTCACACAGTCAGTCCCGCCTACCGCGCTATGATAAGACGTCATGCGGACGATATTTGGGAAAGCTATGGACCAGGGCCGATCAGAGGCCTAGAGCGCCGCCACATCCAGAAAGACGTGGACAACGCCAACGCATCTGGGCACAGACGCAAAACCTGGCGTTGGGTGGTTAAGTGGGCCATCCTTAACGGTTTCTTAGACAGCGACCCAACGGAACGTGTGGCGCTGCCCCGAACGGCACCAACAGATGGCCATCCTGCGTGGACAGCAGACGATGTGCAGGCATTCCGCAATCACTGGCCGCTCGAGACACGCCAGCGCCTTGCGATGGAACTGCTGCAATGGTCAGGAGCGCGAATCAGTGACGCGGTGATGTTGGGCCCACAACATGTCGGAAAAGACGGCGTCATCGCCTACACCCAGAAGAAAACAGGTAGCATGGCATACTGTCCTTGGCGGTGTGTTCTTCCCTCTTATGCCGTAGCATTATCAACAGACAGAGAGACGATGCATGCCGCGATCGATGCGCGCGAAGAACATCACCTAACATTCCTTGCAACAATCCACGGAAAATCGAGATCAGCAAATTCAATAGGTGGCGTGATCAGCAGCGCAGCGCGTGCCGTCGGCATTGAAAAAAGCGCACACGGCCTCAGAAAATACCGTGCTACACAGCTCGCACATGCTGGCGCAACGCCTCACCAGATTGGTGCATGGACAGGGCATGAATCACTGCGTGAGATCGAGCACTACACTAAATCCGTCAACCGCCACGCTGCGGTGCCGGGAACACCTACAGAACAAGAAAGTGGCAAAACACTCGGACTTTTGCCAAAACAGCATCATAAATAGCTGATTTAATGGTGTAATTTTTAGAGGTGGTGGTCCCAGCTGGAGCGTGTATATCCTGCGAATTCAACAAATTATACTGGAAACCAGTAAAAAAACAGGCCACCTGATTTCAATAGGTTATAATCATTTTTGGAAACGACCAACGGGTAATCTCTGAGGCACCACATCGATGACAGCTATCAAACGTATCACCGATACTCCTCCTTTTTGTCGTATGCCTGAATGTCGGCTGTACGGGGTAAAGTTGCAAGTAGACGAGTGAGGAGCAATGACCGCTCCCAGCCCAAAGCAGACATGGCCGAACGACACTTCTGGCGGAGAACCGACATTCGCTGCAAGTGCGAAGATCATCTGAACGCCTCCTGACAGCAGACATTCAAGTGGGCATTCCCTTTTTCTTCTTCGAAAAGGTTGGGCGTCAACCGAACGCATCCCTTAACCGAACAGAAATGCGGTAATTCCCGTTGCGGCCGAAGCACTAACCGCTGTTAATGCAACCCTTTTTCCACTGTCAGCCATGTTCGATTTTCCGGTCAAGATATTGATGGCCTCAAGCCCAGCGGTCGCCAGCCCAGAAATTTCAGCGGAATCGATAACACGATCACTTATGGTATTGTTAGCAAGGTCTTCAAAAGTTCCATCAACTTTCAGAGTCATTTCTGCATTTGAAAAGTAACTTGTTTCGACCCCTTCCATACGCTCGGCAACTTCAGACGTTGCTAGGACATCGATGTTTTCATAACGAGACTGATGCGCTCTGACGTAACTGACACTATCCGTAGCCTTCAGCTGATATTCCTCCAAAACTTCATCGGTTTCTTTGGATTTGATCATGACATCTGAACCTTGGTGGTTCGTTGCCTCATGCAAAACGGCATAGGTGTCATGGTTGTCTTCATTGTATTTTTCAACGAATTGAAGCTCGTGATAAATTCCTTTGACGTTATTCGCAACACCCTGCATTTGCTGCGGACTAAATGCATGAAGATACTCTGAGAGTTCAGCCTCAGAGGCGTTCGCCAAGTCGCCATCAGAACGCCGTAATGCTTCAAGAACCAGGACTTGTTCCGGCGTACCATCCAACGCGGTATGCGATAGCAATCCGTAAAAAACACCCCCGATAATTCGCTCAGCGCTCAATGTTGACTGTCTTTGTGTAAATTTTTTGAAATCTCTAATCGCAACAAGTTTGAAATCGGTGATAGCATGATGGCGATATGAGATGGCATTTCTCACATCCAACCTAGAACAAACATCATCTTGATTGTCTTCCAAAAAACGCTGAAATGGCTGCAGCGTTTGTAGAAATTGGCTGGCTTCATCTGCAGTGAGCACAACGTCTTTCTTCGCCAATTTCTCTTTTATTGCAGCGGCTAAAAGACTTGCCGTATCCACAATGCGCCTATCGACATCATGTAGGTTCTCATACTCACGCGCAGTCGAGGATAACAGCTTGTACGCGCCTACACCCAACAACAAACCAAAACCGGACAAAACCATCGCCCCAGCCGCCATACCTCCACCGACAACGCCTCCAATAGCCGCAAGAGTTGCACTATTGGCAGCCGCCCCAGATAAGCCTGCAATAGCAGCACCGGTGCCCGCGGTGCCAAAAGTGCTGACCAGTCCAAATAGAGAGAACGTGCCTGCAGCTGCTGCAAATTTTGCGGATACGGTCCGCCCAACTTTGGCTTGCCAGTCCCCCGCCTGGCTATGGGTTACCTGCAATACGCTTGCTGTTATGGCCGTAAGCTCTCGATGGGTGTTTTCCAAGAGCTCTCGCCCATTTTCAGGTGGAAAATAGGGTTTGATCGCCTCACGGGCGAACCCATACAGGTCAATGGAGGATCGCCCGAACTGCTGAACAGTAGACGAAACCTCTGTATCATTCAGATAGCCTTTGGCGGGTTCAATGAAACCTTGATCCAAAGCTTTATTAGCGCCTTTAACTTTTTCACTGAGATCAAGTTTACCATCCACTGTTGCCGCAGCTTCAGTAATAAATTCCTGAGTTTTAGTCGCGGCCTTCAACACGGGCTGGACGGCGCGATCTAAGTCTAACTCCTGATACTTTTGCGAAAAACCTTGATGCGCCTTTTGGCCGTATTCAGAGATAGTCTCTCCCACTTTATGTTCTTTTATAAATCCACTTGCCGTCCGCTTTGCATCTCTGGCAAGTCGCTGCGCCCTTCTAAAAGCATTTTCGTTATTGCTCATCTCATTTTCAATCTTCATGGTGGTCAGTTAGCAGTTTCTCGAACAATCTACGTGGCGAATATTAACTACTCAACCCATGCGCATAGTTGAATTGTAGCCAATTGCACGTTGGCGCAGTCGCAACTAATGTACGCCTTGTTTGCGAAATGTGAATTCAACAATCCCTTGATTATCAAGTTACAGCGAATGTCTGGTCTGACGGGCCGCTCCGTAGGGATCGATGGTGACGACGAACGACGGCTCTGGGCCGGACTTCACTATGAATGTGATTTTGTTAGCAGCTTCAGTGAAGTTAGTAACGCTTGGAAGATAGAGAATTGCCTGTAAGGAATACTGACACGATGGACATACGCTGGTTCTTAAAACAACGCTTAGATTTCATCCGAAATCACTACGATTGTAGCACATCGACTTTCTTAAACATAACACGGCAGATCGAGGGCGGAGAGGCACCTTTTGACAATCCGCCTTATAGCGAGGATGGAGAACCCCCTTTTCAAATTGAATGGGAAGACGCTAACACGTCAATCGATCTCATTGGAATCTCCTGCGTGTCGCTTCTTAGTGATGCGTTGAAGCTTTACCTTAACTCGATCAAGAAATTGGAGTTTCGTTTCGAGTTTGGAGAGACGGAAAAAATGGCCTTAAAAAAGGGATATGTCGGTGCCTTTAAGGTCGCGTTGGGTGAAATACTCAATACAGATTGGGAAGAGAGTGGTGTCGATTTTGATATCTTAGAGCAGGTAGTGCTTGCTCGAAATCAAGGTCAACACGGAAACGACATCACCGGGTTTCGAGTTAAGATTGATGCCAAGACTATACAGCAGCACCCGAGACCAATTTTCGGCCGAACCGAGGAAATCGAAGCCATGGACGGGGAAGACTTAGTATTCTGGAATGTCCATGGCATAACGATGAAAATCGACCGCGTGTCTTTATTCGCAGCGATTGATGAAATCGAGAAATTGGGTGATTGGGTTGAATTAAATCGAGACCGAGCGCTGCCGTGGGTTCAAAATCAGCGTGCCCTGCGTCAAGCGAGGGCAAAACCCGAATCGAACTCCTAACGCTGAAGGAAAAAGCAATATCCGTTTAGGGGCGACTGAAATGCTGCGTCCTGCATGAATGTCCCCAATGCGGGCTGCGGGCGCAGCATCAAGCGGTTGTGGTCAACGATGGCTTTGGGCCGTTCGTGTAACTTTGCAAAGTACACTTTCTGCGCAAAGCTGCCATTGACGCAAATGACGTCTAACGGCAGCTCCCAGCCCAAAGCGGACATGGCCAAACGAAACCTTTGGCGGATTGCGTACCTTCGCTGCGCCCGCAAACTAAACTGGGCAATCTGAAAAAAGCGGACGCTCAGGGCTGCGACCCAGCTTTTTCGATGTGCAATCGCGGCGAAAGTCGGCAAAGAGCCCAAATTGACGGATACTGCAAGGCACATGAATGTCTGTTGTGGTGGGACAGTTGCAATAACCGTGACAAAATCAAAACGAGTTTCGCCAAGGGATTGTCACACAAGATCTTGCAATAATTTGGGACTTGGACATCTTGGGGCAGCAACAACCGTTTTGAGGCTTGTCCAGTTCGGGGCGGCAAGGGAGAGGCGGGTGCGGTGAGCTATTCAGGATTATACAATTCGTATGAGGTGTTAGTATAACTGATTTCATCGCCCCTCAAAAACTTCAAACGAAGCCCTCGAACTGAGTACGTGAAACAGAGCCTTATTCCGTTTTGAAATTTCACCATGAAATCACGAGGGCCCTGATTGTATATTTTTTGAACTTCCCACTCAGCATTCTGAACTGCCTCTATCACCTGAAGGCGATTTTCAGCTATCTGATGCCACGACTGAATCAGAAGAACGTAGTTAGAGATATTCGGCGCGATCCCAGGATGCTGGTGGTCAATAAAGTCCTCCCATTCTAAACTAAGCCCAGGAAGCGCTACGTGTTCGTAACCAGCGTGTCGTACTTCAATCATTTAAATACCCCGTCCCTAACGCGTTCGCACCCAAAAATCACAACCATACCGCGAAGGCAAGCAAGACAAGTTAGCTACTTCTCAACAATCGAAATTTTATACTTAGAAAGTTGATTACTAGCGCTCTCCAATGCTAAAGAGATTTTCTTTCGCTTAAAAATTGTTACCATAACGGGAATTAATAAAGACAATATAATTGGTGTAAAAAGTATTAGAATTGTCAGCCTTGGATAGTTTAACAGAAAAGTCGGCTTTACTATGGCTTCATTTGCAAGAATCGTGAAGTCGATTAATAGATAAAACGAAATCCCCGAAAAGACTAAGGCCGAAGTCGCCAAGGCGATAAAAACCCATTTTGGCAAGACCGCATTTTTCAAAAGGCCCTCTGCCGTGTTTAAACTCCAATTGGCATTCAAGATTTCCGTCGCAACGGAACACTCAGGGCTATTCTCCTTAATACTATCCCAAATAGAACGCATAACCGCGGCACGCTGGCGAAGCTCCACAAAAGGATCACCAAAATAGAAGAGTACAGCCGAGAAACCCATGTTCATTGCCACCGCAAGCTGAAGGATGCTTTGGAAGTCTCCGTTCATATGCACGTCTAGCCCCGTAAAATACTTCGTCTCTAATCCTATATACCAGCGATAAGTCGCGTGTCATGTATTTTGTGGCCACCGATGAAGACGCTGTGCCACGATGGGCTGTTAAGCTGCCCATGCATCTTATCTGAATGTTCTGCTAGATTGACACTTCTTGGCATTTGACCGACCTCAAACTAGGTCGGCGGCATCCGTCGCAGAAGCACTCCTTTTGTCACATCTTCAATTAACTGCTTGAAGTTCTAGTATAGGGTTTCTGTCACCGAGAAACACCACCGCTTCAGTCCTCGCCCATAGCAGCCGTTGGTGCAACCACAGCGAAAGGGCACTTTGTCCCGCTTAGGAGACCTTACTACCTCAATAATGCTGCAGCAACGTATCAATGTCTGCTTCGGGGAAGCTGCGCTGCAGCGTGCGAGGCCAACGCGAACGGTAGTTTTGGGCCGTTAGTCCGACTTTGCAAAGTACACTTTCTGCGCATAGCTGCCGCTGATGCAAATGGCGTCTAACGGCAACTCCCAGCGCTTTCGGTTGCGTCTGTCTAGTACTAATGTATCCTTCCACCTAAAGTTGGAAGCGAGCAAATGACCGAACGCTACACACTCAAAATGAACCTTTCTGTACGTGCTAGCATGTTCACCATGGAAGAGCTTCGGCGGCAGAAGCGGCTTGGCCTAAGCGACCAGAACGAGGATGTCCTGAACGGGCTTGTCGAGCAGAGAAAGTATTTTGAGGGCCAACAAGATAAGATGGTTCGTTCGTTGGCCGTTGCACTCTTTATGGCGTTCGTTGCGTGGAGCGGAAACGATATTAAGATCCCCGGTACGGGTACATCAATTGGTGGGGTCCCTGCTTTTCTGGAATTAAGTCTTATAACAGCGGCCTTTAGCGTTTTGATGATAACGTATGCATTTCTTTCCATCCAAATGCATAGCTCCGTAATCTCCGCTTTTGCTCAGGTGGTGCTTGCAAAAGGTGATTTGGACCCCGATTTATTCGCAGCGGCTAAAGTTCCGACTTGGCTCTTTTTAAAGTACGCTCAGGTGGCACCGGTAAATAGTCGTTTGCCGGGGTTCAGAATCTCAACTTTGGGGAACATTTACAACAAACTTCTCATAGGGTCTCTCGTGTTCGTAATGTTGGCGGGATGGATTTTCGCAATCATATGCATCTTATATATCGCTCACACCGGTCTTTCAGGATCTATTGCTGGCTGGGCGGTCTATCTTCTGTGTATCGGTCTTATTTTTGTTGCCATCATATCGATGGCCGCGAACGTCTTGAAGTTCAAGCATGAAATCGATTTTGATCTTCTCGAAGCCAACGGAGAAAACGAAACGGATACTCCCTAATCGTGGGGTGAACAAACACTGATCTGCGGCATGTTGATTGGGTGGCGAAGGTCCGGTTTGAGCAGTTCGCGTGACTTTGCAAAGTACACTTTCTGCGCATAGCTGCCATTAATGCACATGGCGTCTAACGGCAGCTCCCAGCCCTAAGCAGACATGTCCGTTCGACACAACGGGCGGACAGCGGACAT
>NZ_JBALWB010000004.1:0-274550 GCF_036960155.1 Sulfitobacter sp.
ATTTTTTAACATTTACTGTCAGGGGCTGGGCCTTCGGGGGACCCTTTTTCATGTCAATTCGTTTGGTTTTAGGTGTAAAGCGATGCCACACCAAGCTGGGCGTGGATTTCGTTGATCTGCTGTGGTTGTAAACCATAGGCGCTTGCCAGTTTGTGTAGGTATTGCGCTTCGTCGCCGCTATCCAGATCGATGGCCATCACGCTCATTGCGTATACCTGCTGCCCCATACCTTGGGGCGTGTTTGCGACAAGGCCGTCCACATCAACAGGCGCTTGAAGTTGCGCCTGAACAAAGGCGGCCTCTTCAGCGTCTACTTCACCCAGTTGACCCAGCAGCTTTTCCTTCTCGGCGTCATCAAATGTACCATCCGATTTTGCGGCTTGGATCATGGCGGTCAGCATCAGCGCTGCTGCTGCTTCCTGATCCTGAGACGGGGCGATTGCCGGCTCTGGCGTTTGGTCAAACTGAGAGTTGAGAACCGCACCAAAGCTTTCATTGCTTTGAGCAGGGGCATTGCCCAACGCGCCACCAAGGCTACCAAGAAGGCCACCGGCACCTGCCGCGCCCGCAAGCCCACCCAGCAAACCGCCAAGGCCACCTTGTGAACTTGTTGTAGCACCTTGCGCGCCGCCAAGGCTCTCTAGCAAGCCACCCAAGCCGCCAGACCCGACGCCGCCCGCAGTTGTGCCGCCGCCCAAAAGGCCACCCAGCATATCCTGAAGCCCGCCAGCGCCGCCCGCCGCAGCCGTGCCGCCCGTCAAACTACCAAGTAAACCGCCCAAGCCGCCTGCTTGTGATGTGCCGCCTTGCTGGTTGCGCTTCATCATTGCGCCAGCGCCTTTGGCTACAGCCACGCCTAGGGCCACTTTGGCCAGTGTTTTCATTAGGCTCATGGACGAGCTCCCCTAAGTTGATTCATCTGTTGCAAAGCATGGCATATTTTTGTGCGTTATATTCGGGGAAAACACATTGTCTGGCTGCATTGACATTCCTGCGCCCTGCGGGGCTTGGTAAGGTATGGAACGTAAAACAGAAATGGACGCCTTTGGCGCCGCGGCTTTGACAGCATTTGCAGTGCATCTGGCCTTCAATCAAGTTGTGATCAAAGTAACGGGCGGTGGTTTTAACCCCGTTTTCGCGGCTGGGGTACGCTCAGCTGGCGCTGTGTTGGTGCTTTTGCTGTGGATGTATCTACGCGGTGTATCTTTTCGCATTCCACGGGTTGCGCTGCCATGGGCACTGGCATCCGGGCTGTTGTTCGCGTTTGAATTTTTGTGCCTTTATAATGCGCTTGATCTGACAACGGTTAGCCGTTCCGCAGTAATCTTTTACTCCATGCCGCTGTGGCTGGCCTTGGCCAGCACCGTCCTACTGCCAGATGAACGGCTGACACCGCGCAAGGCGTTGGGCCTCGCGTTGGCGTTTTCGGGCGTTGTTGTGGCGCTGTCAGATCGCAGTGGCGGCCACGTGAGCTGGACAGGTGATTTGCTTGCGTTGCTATCTGCGTTGAGTTGGGCTGGGATTGCGCTGTTGGTACGTGTTACGCCATTGGCCGATGTACCGCCCGAGCAGCAGTTGATTTCTCAGGTGGTTGTATCTGCGCCGATCTTGCTGCTGTTGGCACCATTGTTTGGGCCGCTATTGCGGGACATTCAGTTGATCCACCTTGCTGGCATGGCGTTTCAGATCATTGGGGTTGCCAGCCTTGGCTTTTTGTTTTGGTTTTGGCTGATGAAGCAATATCCGGCCAATTCGGTTGCGTCTTTCAGCTTCATTTCACCCGTGGCGTCGGTTTTGTTGGGCTGGCTTTTACTTGGCGAAGAGATCGCGCCATCAATCTGGCTGGCACTGGTGATGGTTGCGGTCGGGATCACATTGATCAATCGCCGACCGCGCAAAACTTAAGTTCCGCAGAACGTCGCCGGAATAATTTCCGCGCGAGTTGGCGGTTTGGCAAGGTCACTATCATCAAGGGAGTAGGGCGCTGCAAATGCCTTCATCAATCTCTCAAACGGGGCCATGTCACCTGCTGTTGCCGCTTGGATCATCTGCTCAACCCGGTGATTGCGCGGGATCACGGCTGGGTTGGCAGCGTTCATCGTCGCTGTGGCGTCCGGCACAGAGGCGGTGCGTGCTGCGTGGTTCTGCGCCCAAGCATCAAATGCTGCACGGTCGGTGAACTGATCGCGCGCGTTCGGAGTCGAGAGCGCGCGGAAGGTGTTGGTGAAATCAGCGCCGTCTTCTTGCATTAGGTTCAACAGACCTTGGATCAGATCAGTGTCTTCTACTTCGGGATCAGAAATGCCTATCTTGGCCGCGAACCGCTTGAGCCACTCTGCCTCGATTTGGTCGGGCATTGCATGAATGATTGCTGTTGCTTCTTCCACAGCGGCGTCTTTGTCGTCCAGTAACTGGACCAGCGCGGTGGCCAATTGCGCCATGTTCCACATCGCCATGTTGGGCTGGTTGCCATAGGCATAACGGGCCTGCTGATCGATGCTGGAAAACACGCGTCCCATGTGGAAGTCATCCGTAAATGCGCAGGGGCCATAATCAATGGTCTCTCCCGAGATCGAGCAGTTATCCGTGTTCATCACACCGTGGATAAACCCAACAGACATCCATGCGGCGATAAGTTCCGCTTGTTTTGCGCAAACAGCGCGCAGCAGGCCCATGGGGCCGTTTGCATCGGGGTAGTGGCGTGCAATTGCATATTCTGTCAGCGTTTTTAGCTCTGCCGTTTGTCCGCGGTGGGCAAAAACCTGAAATGTGCCCACACGCAGGTGGCTAGAGGCAACTCTGGTTAGGATAGCACCGGGCAGCATGCCTTGTTCACGCAGGATGTCTTCGCCAGTTGCCACAGCAGCCAGTGCGCGGGTTGTGGGCACGCCAAGCGCATGCATCGCCTCCGAGATGACGTATTCGCGCAGGACTGGGCCCAGCCACGCACGCCCGTCACCGCCCCGTGAATAGGGCGTGCGGCCGGAACCTTTTAGTTGAATGTCACGTCGTAAATTATTGGAATCTATTACTTCTCCCAAGAGGATCGCGCGTCCATCGCCGAGTTGAGCGTTGTAATTTCCAAACTGATGACCAGAATAAAGTTGCGCAAGGGGATCAGCATATTGGGGTACTTCATTACCTGCAAAAACGCGCTGTACTTGATCCATGTCAGGCGCGGATATACCAAGCTCATCTGCCAGATTTTTATTAAACGCCAATAGCTTGGGGGCTTTAACAGAGGTAGGATTGACACGTGTATAAAAGGTGTCAGGCAGGGCCGCATAGCTGTTGTCGAATGGAATGTGCATGGCGTTCTCCGCTACAGGCGCTTGGACATGAAGTAATAGTTATCTCTGGCCTCGAAACCAGCGCGGCGGTACAATTTCAGTGCCTTTTCGTTAGTTTTATCAACTTCCAAATGGATCGCCCGCAATCCGCCGCCTGCAAGTGCACGCGGCAACGCAATGAGCGCCTCGGATGCAATACCGCGTCCGCGCACACCGGGGCGGATATATAGCTCGTCAATCGTGCCGTCCAAACCGCCATATTCAACAGACCACGCAAAGGTAATCACCATATAACCGATGGGGGCACGCGGCGGCCCAATCAGGTAAGCACAACCATACGGGATGCCGTCCAATAACGGCCCGACGCCAGCGCGGCGGTCTTCCTCGGTTGAGGAAATGCCTTCTTCGACGTGAAACGAGGCCACGAGAGCCAGCAATTTTTCAAGATGGTCGGGACCACCAAGAGTGAGTGCCGCGCTCACAAACGGGCCAGACGTTCGGTTAGCAGATCAAAGAAACCATCTGCATCCAGATCACCCATGAAGGTGGCATTGGGTTCACGGTCGGTCACGCCCCACCAATCGGCCACTGTCATGCCCATGGTGAGTTCTGAGGATGTTTCGATTTCCACGTTGATGTGGCGGCCTTTGAACAGATCGGGGCGGATCATGTAGGCAGTGACACATGGATCATGCAGCGGCGCACCGGTTGAGCCGTACTTTTCCTTGTCAAAGCGTTCAAAGAAATCGGTCATTTGGGCAACTGCAATTCCGGCAGGTGTGCCGATTGCTCGAAAGGCATCGTTGCGTGGTTTGGTCACCAGGGCCTTGTGCGTCACATCAAGGGGCATCACAACAATGGGTGCGCCAGATTTAAACACAATATCAGCAGCCTGTGGGTCAACGTAGATGTTAAATTCAGCCGTAGGGGTGATGTTTCCACCCTCAAAATACCCACCACCCATCAGGACGATCTTGGCGATGCGGCTGGCGATGTCGGGGGCTTTTTGCAGAGCAGTTGCGATATTGGTGAGCGGGCCAAGCGGACACAGCGTAACCGTGCCGGGCGCATATGTGCGCAATTGATCAATGATGAAATCAACAGCATGGCCTTCAGCCATTGGCATGGTGGGATCAGGCAGTGTTGGCCCATCAAGGCCTGTCTTGCCGTGCACGTGTTCGGCCGTTACCAGCTCACGGCCCAAGGGGCGATCACATCCGGCGAAAACCTGCATCTGTGGAAAGCCTGCCAATTCACAGATGATGCGCGCGTTCTTGGTGGTCAGCGGCAGCGGCACGTTGCCCGCCACACAGGTAATGCCCAGAACCTCAATGTCCTCAGGACTGGCGAGGGCAAGCAGGATCGCAACAGCGTCGTCTTGGCCGGGGTCTGTATCAATAATAATCTTGCGCGCAGGCATGGCTCTATCCTTGGACGTGAGTTTTTTGCACATTCGCAAGGCGCGTCACGCTTGTCCAGCGTTACAGGGGGTGCTTGCGCTAGGGGGCGCTGATTATGTAAGCGTTTGGGTATGACGCAGGGAAAACCACTTTATGTGCATTTGGGTGCGCACCGCACGGGCACTTCATCGTTTCAGATGATGCTTTCGGAGAATCGTGAACTGCTCACGCAGGCCGGATACGATATTGCCTATCCCGGCCGCGATGACATCCCGCAGGGCGAGTTAAAGCTAAGGTTGCCGCACCCGCGCAATATGGGGAAGTGGGAAACCGAGTTTTTACCCGGTGCCACAACGGAGCTGCAACGCTTTGCCACTCCGGAAAGTCACGCGATGATCCTGTCTGAGGAAAATATCCCCGGTCGGATGATCCATTTTCCTGCCGGGCAGTTTTATCCTGCCGCTGAGGTTCGTTTGCAAACACTGGCTGCAGCTGCGCGTGCACCAGTGTTACGTGCCGTTTTGGTCGTGCGGGAATATACTGGATTATTCATCTCAGCGTATCGCAAGCGGGCAGAGGATAATAAATCACCATCCTTTGATGAAGGCCGCCAAAATATGTTGAATATGGACCGCGGTTGGCCCGATTTGGTGCGCCTGATCTTTAAACATCTCAAGGTGCAGGATTTGGTTGTGATTGATTACAGCCGTCGTGGGCGTAGCGTCGACATCATGGGAATGTTGGTGCCCGAGTTAGCAGGGGCGCCATTACGAGAACCTGCACGGCGGATGAACCACTCTGCCACGGACGCAGCACTGATTGCGTTGCAAGAGCGATATCAAGCAGGTGAGACGTTAGAGCGTGAAGCGTGGCAGAAGATCATCGCAGAACACCGTGATGACAAGGAATTGCGCGGCGTGTCTGAATTCACCAAACGCCAGACCAGAATATTGGAAGGGCGCTACCAAGAGCACCTAGACGAGATTGCCAAAATGCCAGCAGTGATGTTGTTGCGTTAGGTTTTCTCGGCTTTTTCATCGCGTTTGACGGCATCCCATAGTCCGTCCATTTCTGCCAGATCGCTTTGATCAGGTGTTTTACCCAGCTCTTTCAGCTTGGCCTCAACCCCTTCAAAGCGGCGGGTGAATTTGGCGTTTGCAGCGCGCAGGGCGGCCTCGGGCTCGATCCCTAGATGGCGGCCAAGGTTGGCCATGACAAACACCAGATCGCCGTACTCTTCGAATTGTTCGGTCTCTGTCAGGGTGTCACGGGCTTCTACCAGCTCTTCCGCTTCTTCAGCGATTTTGGCGATAACTTCGCCTGTGTCAGGCCAGTCAAACCCAACACGCGCGGCACGTTTTTGCAGCTTATAAGCGCGCAGCAAGGATGGTAGGCCAACGGCCACACCGTCCAGTGCGCCTTTTTGTTCCTTGCCTGCGCGCTCTGTGGCTTTGATCGCCTCCCAATCTGCGGTTTGTTGTTCTGCTGATTTTTCGCGGTTTTCATCGCCGAAAACATGGGGGTGACGCGCGACCATCTTGTTTGAAATATTGCGTACAACTGATTGAAAGGAAAACAATCCCTGCTCTTCACCTATCGCGGTGTGATAGACCGACTGGAGCAGCAGATCGCCCAACTCACCTTCAAGTTCTGGCCAGTCGCGCCGCTCGATTGCATCGGCGACCTCATAGGCTTCCTCAATCGTGTAGGGCGCGATGGTGTCAAAATCCTGCTCAATGTCCCACGGGCAGCCTGTTTTTGGATCACGCAAGCGGCGCATGATTTCTAACAGGCGCTCGATGCCTGCGTTTTCGTCATTTATCAGGGTGTCTGCATTTATCAAGACGTCTGCCATTGCGGGTCCTCTCGCTGTGGTGTCAGATAAGGACAACAGATCACAGGAGTCCACCCATGCCGATTATCAACCGGATCGCCGATATTGCACCAGACATGACAACATGGCGTCGCCATTTGCATACCATTCCAGAACTTAGCTTTGATTGCCCAAAAACAGCGGCATTCATAAAAGAGCGGCTGGAAGAGTTCGGCGTTGATGAAATCCACGATGGCATCGCGCAGACAGGTATTGTGGCGATCATCAATGGCACCGGCGAGGGACGTACAATTGGGTTACGCGCAGATTTTGATGCGCTGCCCATTGAAGAAGAAACTGGCGTTGAATACGCGTCGACCCATCCGGGCAAGATGCACGCATGTGGCCATGACGGGCACACGTCTATGTTATTGGGTGCAGCGAAATACCTGATTGAGACGCGTAATTTTTCCGGACGGGTTGCGCTGATCTTTCAACCGGCCGAAGAAGAGGGCGGAGGGGCGCAAGTCATGTGCCAAGAGGGCATGATGGACCGTTTCGACATTGCCGAAGTGTACGGCATCCACAACTTTCCCGGTGCTGAGTTTGGGACGTTCCACACGACACCTGGGCCGATTATGGCAGCCGTGGACAGCTTTACCATTCAGATCAAGGGGCGCGGCGGCCACGGTGCAATGCCCCATGAAACAGCGGACCCCGTTGTGGCTGCTTGTGGCATCGTTCAGGCGATCCAGACGATCATCAGCCGCAATACGCATTCCGGTCAGGAAAGGGTAATTTCTGTTACGCAAATCCACACCGGATCGGCCAGCAACATCATTCCTGATAGTGCAATGATTAATGGCACCGTCCGGACGTTTGACAAAGACACCCATGAATTGATCCAAAAACGCATGCGTGAGATCGTAGCGGGCCAAGCGGCAAGCTACGGTGTTGAGGCAGAGCTGGATTATGAAATCGGTTACCCCGCAACCGTAAATACCGAAGCGCAGACCGAGTTTGCAGCTCAGGTTGCGCGCGAAGTTGTCGGTGATGCCAATGTTGACGCAAATGCCCCTAAGGTCGCTGGTGCCGAAGATTTCGCCTATATGCTTGAGGAACGTCCGGGCGCCTATTTGTTCCTTGGCGCAGGTGAGGGCGCGGGCCTGCACCACCCCAAGTTCAACTATAACGATGAAGTCTCGCCGATTGGAGCGTCGTTCTTTGTGCGGATGGTTGAGACAGCGCAGCCTGTCGGAGGTAAATAATGGCGCTAGAGGATGCAAAGACTCAAGTAGATCAGGCGTTTACACGTGATGACCTAAAAGGTCCAAGCTTTGAAAATGCGTTTGGTGGGGCGACTTCGTTCTTGCGGCGTAAATATACCAAAGACCTGACAGGTGTGGATATTGCGATTACGGGTGTGCCATTTGATCAGGCGGTCACCAACCGCACTGGTACGCGCATGGGCCCTCGCGCAATCCGCGAGGCGAGCAGCCTACAACCCTATGATCAGCCCTATGGGTGGGATTTTGACGTGATGAGCGAATTCGCCATCGCAGATTACGGCGATCTGGCCTTTGATTACGCGCAAGTGTCTGAATTTCCATCCACTTTAACGCGCCATATCAAAGGCATCCTAGAGACAGGTGCTGCCAGCGTGTGTTTGGGCGGGGATCACTACATTAGTTTCCCAATCCTCAAAGCATACGCCGAAAAGTTTGGCCCGATGAGCCTGCTTCATTTTGATGCACATTCTGACACATGGCCCGATGATGACATGGAGCGGATCGACCACGGCACTATGTTCTATAAGGCGATCAAGCTGGGCTATGTTGATCCAGCAACTTCGGTGCAGGTAGGCATTCGGACGCATAACGATGATACCATGGGCGTCACCACTATTGATGCGCGCGAAGTACACGAGCGTGGCACAGCAGCAGCAGTTGAAAAGATCAAAGCTGTGCTGGGTGACAATCCTGTCTATCTAACCTTTGATATCGATGCGCTTGATCCGGCCTTTGCGCCCGGTACGGGAACACCTGTCTGGGGTGGGCTGACGAGCTGGCAGGCCGCGGCAATGCTGCGTGATCTGGCCGGAATAAACATTCAGGGTGGCGACATTGTTGAAGTGTCCCCGCCATTTGATACAACAGGAGCGACCGCCATTGCTGGCGCGCATGTCGCTACGGAAATATGCTGCCTCTTGGGGGCAAGGATGCGAAAAACATGACTAAAAAGAACCAACCCATTGGCGGCAACGAACTAGCGCGATTTTCCGGACCGGGAACCTTTATGAGGCTTCCAGCTGTCAACGACCTTAAGGGCCTTGATGTAGCTGTATTGGGCATCCCGATGGACATCGGGACATCGTGGCGTTCAGGTACACGGTTTGGGCCTAAACAGATCAGAGCAGAAAGCGCGATGTTACGGCCCTATAACCTTGCGACTGGTGCGGCGCCCTTTGACAGTTTGCAGGTGGCTGACATTGGTGATCTTGCGATCAACACGTTTTCTCTAAGTGATAGTTTGTCAATTATCAAAGAGAGTTACGATCAAATCCTAATGTCAGATGCGATGCCAATCGCGATGGGGGGTGATCACTCAATTACCTTGCCAATCCTGCGTGCGATGGCCAAACGCCACGGGCCTGTGGCGCTGGTACATGTTGATGCGCATGCAGACGTCAATGACCACATGTTTGGCGAAAAAGAAACCCACGGCACGGTCTTTCGCCGCGCCTATGAAGAAGGGCTAATTCGCCCAGAAAAGACGTATCAAATAGGGATACGGGGCACGGGTTATGCCAGTACTGATTTTTCAGAAGCCACAGGGTGGGGTTTTCAGCAATGGCCTGCTGAAGAGTTGTGGAACCGTAGCTTGTCTCAGCTTGCTGGCGAAATTCGCCGCGACATCGGGGATACGCCAACCTACGTGACCTATGATATCGACAGCCTTGATCCGGCATATGCTCCGGGTACTGGCACGCCAGAGATTGGCGGGCTGACAACGCCGCAGGCATTGGAGCTGATACGGGGGCTTAAGGGGCTCAATATTGTGGGATGTGACCTTGTTGAGGTGTCTCCTCCTTATGACCAATCTGGGAACACCGCGTTAACTGCAGCGAATTTGCTATATGAACTGTTGTGCGTGCTGCCAGGAGTTGCGTACAGGTAATTGTCCCGCAGGGGGCAAAGAGGTGTTGTAAACAAAGGTGCGTATGATGATCTGGACTGTATTGGTATTGGCCGCGATAGCGGGATTTGGATTCATCCGGTTTGCTTCCACTGATGTGGCACGTTGGCACAAACCCATCGGAGACGCCGAAAGTACAAATGGCGAAGGATGGTCTGCACGGGTTATTCCTGCCTCCTCGGATCTGTTGTCTGATCTTCACCAAGGGATGCTGGCACTTGAGCGCACTGAGTTGGTTGCGGGTAGTGTTACGGAGGGTCGCTTGACCTACATCACACGTTCAAAATTGATAGGTTTTCCAGATTACACTACAATCGAGCAGGACGGCGATCAGATCAAACTTTATGCGCGGCTGCGGTTCGGGCGTTCAGACCTTGGGGTGAATGGCAAACGTCTGGACAGGCTGATCGAGAACGTCCGCGCCAAACGGACTAAAGGGTAACTTATTCTGAGAGGTCATACAGCCTTCTTGGGTTTCTCGCCACATGGGCACGTTCAATGACATTTGGCATTGCGCCATGAACATACGGCCATCAACCTGCAAGCAAATCGTTTCGCCTAACTCAATGCGCGCTCCGCTAGTATCGGTGCAGTAGCAATCAATTGTGCGCCCCTGAGGGGTTTGTACATCAGCCTGCGCCCCAAACGGCAGCAGTAAAAGGCTAAGAGCAAGGTGTTTCATACCAAGAAGCATAACATATTGCGGCCCTTGACCAAAGTGCTTTGATCCGTCACTTCCAATCGGATGATACCAATGGACCGCCTTGCCCAGATTAACGCCCGTTTCGAGTACCTCGAAGCGGCTATGTCCACTGCTGGTGGCGACATTTCTAAACTCGCAAAAGAGTATAGTGATTTGCGCCCCGTGGTCGAAGAAATTAACGCCTATCGCACCTTACTTGAGAACCTTGAGGGCGCTCAGGAGATGTTGGCTGATCCCGACATGAAAGAGCTGGCCCGCGAAGAGATTTACGAGATTGAAAGCGCACTGCCTGCGGCCGAGGCCTCGTTGCAACTGGCGCTTTTGCCAAAGGATGAGGCCGACGCGCGTCCTGCGATGCTTGAAATCAGGCCTGGCACTGGCGGTGATGAGGCAGCGCTGTTTGCCGCTGATTTACTGCGCATGTACCACCGTTATGCGGATGCACGCGGCTGGAAGGTTGAGCTGATCGAAGAACAGTCAACTGAGTTGGGCGGTATCAAAGAAGTTGTCGCGCATATCACAGGTGAAAACGTGTTTGCGCGATTGAAATACGAAAGCGGCGTGCACCGCGTGCAACGTGTGCCCAGCACCGAAAGCGGCGGGCGTATTCACACCTCTGCGGCGACAGTTGCCGTGCTGCCTGAGGCCGAAGACGTTGATATCCAGATCGCCACTACGGATATTCGCATTGATACCTATCGATCCTCAGGGGCAGGTGGGCAGCACGTGAACACCACGGATTCCGCTGTTCGGATTACGCATATTCCGTCCGGTATCGTTGTGACCAGCTCTGAGAAATCCCAACACCGCAACCGTGAGATCGCGATGCAAGTGCTCAAGACCCGTCTATATGACGCAGAGCGTCAGCGCATCGATTCTGAACGCTCTGATAGTCGTGCATCGCAGGTTGGAAGTGGCGATCGTTCTGAGCGGATCAGAACCTATAACTTCCCCCAAGGGCGTATGACCGATCACCGGATTAACCTCACACTGTATAAGCTGGATGCGGTGATGCAGGGGGATCTGGACGAAATCGTTGATGCGCTGACTGCGGATGCACAGGCACAAATGCTGGCGGAGATGGGCCAGTGATGACCGCGGCTGTGGCGATGGCGACTGCCACGGCGCGCCTGCGCGCTGCTGGAGTGCCTGATCCTGCACGCGATGCGCGATTGCTATTGGCCCATGCCGCCAGCGTAGACGCGTCGCGCATTACCTTAATCGCCCCCGAAGAAATCGCGCCAGAAATTTCAGAACGCTACGAGCATCTGATTGCACTGCGTGCTGTGCGTGTACCCGTATCCCATTTGGTCGGAGAGCGCGCATTTTACGGCCGTGGTTTCAAGATCAGCCGCGAAGTGCTGGACCCACGCCCCGAAACCGAAAGCCTGATTGAGGCGGCACTTGGTGCCCCGTTTGAACGGGTTTTAGACCTTGGGACCGGATCGGGGTGTATCCTTGTGACGCTTTTGGCTGAGCGGGTTGAGGCCACAGGTGTTGCTGTTGATCTATCCGAGGGTGCGTGTTTGCAAGCCAGTGCTAATGCCGTGTTGCACGGTGTGGCAGAGCGCGCTCAGGTCACGCAATCAGATTGGTTTGCTCAGGTTGAAGGGCGCTATGACCTGATTGTCAGCAACCCTCCCTACCTAGCCAAAGAAGAAATGGGCGATGTCGCCCCTGAGTTGGCACTGCATGAGCCAGAGATGGCGTTGACGGATGGGGCAGACGGCCTCAGCGTGTACCGCGTGATTGCCGAGCAGGCGCAGGGCTATCTTACCGCGCAAGGGCGCGTGTTGGCCGAGATCGGTTGGAAGCAAGGCGATGCCGTGCGTGCGATATTTATCGAAGCAGGGTGGGCAGATGTAACGATTCTTCCTGATCTGGATGGGCGCGACCGCGTTCTGCGCGCTCAAAACCCTGCATAGTTGATATTTTGATGTATTTAGACGCTATTACCTCTTGCCCCGAAGGTGCAGAGAAGGGTATAAATTAGAAGTTGCAGCGGTGAATTCTAATTGTGGTCCCGCGCGGCATTATGCCCAACATCATCACGTACCGGCAGGGTTCAGTTTTCGCACTCTCGGTCAGAACGAATATCAGCACCAAAAGGCTGCCTTCCTCTATGAAACCTCAAAGATCGCGTTCGCGTAACAAAAATAACCGTAGCCGTAGTGGTGGCAATCAGGGCGGCAACGTTGTCAACCGTGTGTTTGACAGCTCGGGTCCTGAGGGAAAAGTGCGCGGCACACCCACTCAGGTGATCGAGAAATATAACCAGCTGGCGCGTGACGCACAGCTGAGCAACGACCGTGTTGCGATGGAAAACTTCCAGCAGCATGCTGAGCACTATATGCGCCTTCTGTCGGAAGCTCAAAAAGAACAAGACTCCAAGCGCGAAGAGCAAGAACGCCAGAACCGTGAGCGTCAGGCCGAACGTGATCGTGAGCGTGTTGAGCGTCAGGAACGCGACGCGCAACATCAAGCCGATGTACAGCAACAAGTTGCGGCGCAACCCGCGCCACAACAACAGCAGCAACATGCTCCGGTGCAGCCAGCGCCGCAGCAGCAGCAGGTTGATCCTTCTGAGCAGGCCCAACCAGTTGCGCCAGTTCAAGTTGTTGAGCCTGTAGCGGAAGCCGAAGAAAAAAGCGCCTTGGTCGAAACACCAGAGAGCAAACCAAAAACGCGCCGTGCACCACGACGCAAACCAAAGCCGAAAGTGGAGGCCACTGAGGCCCCCAAATCGGAAGGCGATGGCGATCAGCCAGAAGCTGCAGAATAATAGGAAAAGGCCTCGCAATGCGGGGCCTTTTTCGTTTCAGGATGCATGATGTTTGCCCGTCGTGACAGGCCCCGCGTATCCTAGCGCTTGGCGATCTCACGCGCCAAGGCACAGAACCCCTCAAGCGAGATCTGTTCTGCACGGTCCGTTGGTTTAAGGCCCGCCGCAATCAAGCGGTCTTCGATGTCAGGCGCGGTGCCTTTTAACGCTGCGCGCAGCATCTTGCGGCGTTGGTTAAACGCGGCGGCCACTGTGCGAGATAAGATCGCAGCATCCGCAGGAAATCTAGGCTCGGGCAGGGCTGTTAGATGCACAACTGCACTCGATACTTTTGGGGGAGGCGTGAAGGCTTCGGGAGGTAGGTTGATCACGATTTTAGCGTCTGCGCGCCATTGGGCCAGCAGCGCGAGGCGCCCGTAGGCCTTTGAGCCGGGCGTTGCCACAATGCGCTCCGCGACTTCGCGCTGGAACATCAAGGTGAGGCTTTGCCAATACGGTGGCCATTGTGGTGGCGTGAGCCAGCGAACCAATAATTCGGTCCCGATGTTATAGGGCAGGTTTGCAGCCACACGGATGGGCGGCGTGAGATACGCAAGCGGATCAATCTCTAGCGCGTCACCCTCAATCACTTGCAAGCGATCGGGATAGGCTGCGGCGATTTCAGCCAAAGCAGGCATGCAGCGGGAGTCTTTTTCGATCGCCAGCACGCGGCGCGCACCCTCAGAAAGCAGTCCGCGCGTTAGACCACCAGGGCCGGGGCCAATCTCAAGCACGTCACATTGCGTTAAATCACCCGCCTGACGGGCGATTTTTGCCGTGAGATTGAGGTCCAGTAAAAAGTTCTGCCCCAATGATTTACGAGCCTGTAGCTCGTGATCGGTGATCACTTGGCGAAGGGGCGGGAGATTGTCGATGGTGCTCATGTGGATAAGGCCATGCGGTGCGCCATAAGAATAGCCTCGATCATGCTGGAGGGGTTGGCGATGCCTTTGCCTGCGATGTCAAATGCGGTCCCGTGATCGGGAGACGTGCGGATGAAGGGCAGTCCAAGGGTGACATTTACACCTTTGTCAAAGTCGAGCGTCTTGATCGGGATCAATGCCTGATCGTGATACATGGCAATTGCAGCGTCATAGCCTGCGCGTGCGGCGGCGTGAAACATGGTGTCAGCGGGCATCGGGCCGCGCAGGGAATAGCCCTCGGTTTGCATGTCGCTGACGAGGGCGTTGATCCAATCTAGTTCCTCGGTGCCCATCGCACCCCCTTCGCCTGAATGCGGGTTTAACCCGCTGATCGCGATACGCGGTTCAGGAATGCCGAATTGCTGTTTTAGACCTTGGTGTGTAATCTCGATTGTGCGGCGCAGCAGCGCAGGAGTCAGGGTGGCTGGTACATCAGCAAGGGCGATGTGAATGGTTGCGGGCACAACACGGAGCTGTTCTGAGGCGAGCATCATGACTACGTCATCTTGGCCAGCAAGTGCCGCCAGATATTCGGTATGGCCCGGATAGGCGAAATTTGCGCCATCTTTAAGGGCCTTTTTGTGGATGGGTGCCGTGCATATGGCAGATGCATCACCGGATTGAACCAGCTCAACAGCGCGCGCGATCACCTCAATGACACCAATGGCATTTTCAGGATCAGGGATGCCTGCAGTCGCGCCACCAGAAAAGGCATGTCGTAATACAGGAAGGACCCTATTGCTGAGCTCAGCGGCTTGTTCAGGCTTTGTGATCACTTCATGCGGTGTTCCGGCTGGCAAATGGCGCGGATCACCCAGCCACATCATTGGAACGCGGTCGGCCAATGCCGCCCATGCTTGGGCGGCAATTTCAGGGCCTATGCCTGCGGGTTCGCCGCAGGTCAGTACGATAGGTTTCATTTTATGTTAATGCGAGCTTCGGAGCGCAGTTCCGACAGAAAGCTGTCGGCAAAACCGGACAAACGACGCTGGCGAATTGAGCTTGCTACATCTTCGCGGCTTGCTTCGGCGTTTTGCTCGGCTGTACGACCGCATAACATCAAGAAGACCAGTGCCTGTCCCTCAGAGCGGGTAAGCGCAGTTGATACTTCGCCTTCGTCCAATTTGCTAAGTTCGATGGCAAAGTCATTTGGGAGCTTAGCAGGAGGAAGCACTTCGCGCTCCAGAACGCCTTCGGGCTGACCTTTGGCAAAGGCATAAAGGTCATCGCAGACGTCTACTTGGGTTTTGAGATTTGCAGCCTGCTGCAAGGTCTCTGGTGAGCGACCGCCAGTCATATAATATGCGGCATATTCCACAGCAGAATAGGTTTTGGACGGTTTTCCAGTTTCCTCAATGTCGCGCAACTGGAACAGGGCTACTGCGTTTGGAATATTCAGCGGTTGTGTCACTTCACCGGGAGAAAGGGCGAGCATCAGTGGCTGTAGCGCAGGCGGCAGGTCGCTGAGCGCTTGCCACGGCAGGCGGCCACCTGCAGCGCGTGTCGCTGTGGCAGAGTATTTGCGTGCGTAGTTGGAAAATTCGGCAGCAGTACTGCTTTCCGCAATTTTTTCCGCCACGGCAGCCACGCGTGCCGCCTGAGGTGGAGGCGCAGGGATAATGATCTCAGATACCAGTACGCGGATGTTGGAACCGCCTGAACCCTGGGAGGATAACGCGCGGTCGATCTCTGCTTCTGAGACGCTGACACGTGAACCAAACCTTGCGCGGATCAGATCACGCCAAGCGATGCCGTTGAGGACAAAATCGCGGTAGGTTTCTTTTTCGACGCCAGAGCTAGCCAATGCAGCAGTGAACTCGGCGCGGGTCAGGTTTGCGCGGCTTGCAAATTCTTCGAGGGCGGCGTTGATACCTTCCTCTGACAGGTTCAGCCCCGCATCGCGAATGGCTTCGCCGCGCAGTCGTTCATTGATCAGGCTTTCGATTGCCGCTGAGCGGCTTGCGCCACTTGCATTGAGAATCTGAAGGAAACGCACACGCTGCTGCACTTCGAATTCTGTGACGACGCTGTCATTTATAGATGCCACTGGTGCAAAAAGGTTTTGCGCGCCAACTGGCCCCGCAAGAACAGCAATCAGGCCAAAGGCGGCGAGGGAAGTATTTAGTTTGAACATGAGCGAACGTATCTTTCTGTTCCGGTATCTGCGGAAAAACCCCGCAGACCGATATTTAATCCGAAATCTGTTGAAGGCTCAACGCTTGTTGAGCTGGTATAGCTGCGCTCGACCGTAAGATCGAGTGTTACGCATTCGTTTTCGTACCGCAAGCCGAAGCCCGCCGTCGAGGCGCGGTCTGATTCAGTGTCATATCGCCAGTCAGCAGAGGCAGTCCAAAACGAGTTGACCTCATAACTACCTTCTAGGGCGAACTCTGATACTTCACTGTCTCTGTCTTCGTCGGCATCTTCTTGAAGCCAGACGTATGAGCCGCCAATGCGGCCCCGTTTAAACGCATAGTCCCCGCGGAATTCTGCTTTTGATAGGGAAAAGTCGTTTTCGAACAGGCTGCGGCCCGTCAAGATGATGCCATTGTCTGAGCTAAGCTGACCAGCCAACAACAGATCAGAGGACAACGTGTTGAGGCCTGATGTAGTAGAAAAAGATGTATCATTGTCCTGACGGAACACTTGACCCGCGATCACCTGTGCATCCCATCCTTTTGGGTCGAACCGTGACCAGCCAACTCCGATTGCAGCCATGCCACCGCGTTCACGCCGGTCTGCACGTGGAAACCGCGACATGCTCAGCAGATTGCCCTGATCATATTCCACACGGGTGCTTTCCTCGTTTGGAATGGCCAAACGGTCTCCGCCAGTCCAGCTTAGTTGCACCACTGGTTCCAACACATGGCTAACGCCTGAAGCGGTTGTTTTGGTTAGGGGATAGCGCAGAGTGATTGCTGCATAGGGCGTCAGCTCGGTTGGGTCGTCTTCGGTTGTGTCGTCTTGACTGATGCTGAAGCTGTTAAAGGCAAGACCTACATTGGTATCTGTGCGCACTCCGCCGCGTAAAATAAAACTGTGCAGCCAATTGATTTCGGCATTTAGACGGACAACATCACGGCCATCTACAACGTCATCCGCATCATCGCTATCGGACGACAAGCTAGATGTACGGGTATGGCTGTGGGCCTCTAGACGTGTGCGAACCTCGCCACCCAAAGTAAGTGGGAAAAAGCGACGCTCGTATTCGCCGTCTAAAACAAGGGTAGGCAGGGTTTCGTTTACTTCGTCATCGCGCAAGGATTTGAAGTTGTAGAAACTAGCGCGGATATATTCATCACGGCGCGCACGGCTGATGGTGAGTTCAGAGCGCAGGCGGTCAGCGTCGGAATAGCCGTAATTATCTAGGTAGCCGTCATCGCTGACCGTTTCGATTGCGAAGTTCAGCACAAAATCATTGGGCAGGGCAAACAGGCCGTTGGCAAACAGATAACCCCGTGTTTCAGACGGGCGCAGATCATCACGGGTGACGGCGGCATCAACCTGAATCCGGCCATTGCGATAGGCCTGACGGTATCTAAGTTCGAGCGTTTTTGTTGAACTAGACAAGTAAGGTGTCAACGTCACGTCACGTTTTTCGCTGAGCTTGATGAAATATGGAATTTTCAACCCAACACCCAGACTGGAGGTCGAGCGGATGGAGGGCACCAAAAATCCGGTTGCACGTTTAACTGTTGGACCGGGCAGGCGCAAACGCGGCAACCAGAACACGGGCATGCGACCAATCAGGAATTGCGCTTCGTCAAAATAGAGCTGTTGTTCGAGTTCATCGTGGATCACGCGTTTGGCGCGGATTTGCCAAAGTGGCGGCGTCCCGTCATCGCAGACACGACAAGACGTCACAGCAGTTTTATAAAGTTGGTTGTAGCGGCCATCAACGCGGTCAATTTGCACAGCAGCCAGTTGTAACTGTTGGTTCAACACCAAACGCGCGCCTTTGAGGATACCATTGCGCAGGTCCGAATCCAGCTCCGCAGCATTGGCTAGAATAACAGTGCCTTCACCCTCGGTGAGGGTGATCGGACCCTCAATAGATAGGGAACCTGTTTCTTGGTTATAGCGAATGGCGCTGGCACTTAGACGAATACCGTTTTGAAAGGCCTCAACATTGCCAGAGGCCACCAATTCACGGTCGCGGGTAATATATAGCTCATCAGCTACCAATAGGGCGGCTGGTTGCTCTTGGGCGATTGCGCGCAAAGGCATCAATACAAGGATCAGGAGAGATAGCAGCCGGATCACTTAGCCATCCTCACGTTGTAAAATCAAACCGAGGGCCAACATAATTGCGGCGATCGGGGGCGCCCATGCAGCAAGCAACACAGGTATTTGGCCATTTTCACCAAGGATTTGTGCGAAACTGCGGATGAAATACAAACCAAACCCCAACAAAACTGCAGAGAGGACGGCAATGCCTGTGCCTCCTGATCTGGTATGGCGCATGGTGAACGCGCTCGCAACCAGAACCATCCCAATTAGGAACAGCGGACGCGCCAGTTCTATCTGCAACCAGACCTTATGACGGCGTGGAGAAAAGCCTGAATATTCGAGCTGTTTAATAAAGGCAGGCAGATCGTAAATGGATATTGCACCCGCTTTACCAAAACTGTCACGAATACGGTCCAGCGTAAGAGTGGAGGGGAGTGCCAAGCTGTCGTGAACCTGTGCGTTGCCTTCGGCATTAACACCCACTTCTAGTGGCCATGATTTCGCATCCCTAAGATGCCAGCCGTCTGGTCCCAAGGCCGCACTTTGCGCCTCAATGCGACGGATCGGGCCGCCACCGGGATCATAGGAGATAAATGTCACATCGTACAAAACCGAACCATCATTGTTGGAACGCCATGCGCGGATCACTGTTTGACCTTCATCTGTTCCTTGACGCAACCACAGCCCCTCTTCGGAGATTGAAAGAGTGGACGCGCCGCCATTTTGATACCCGTTTGAGACCTGCTCGTAGCGTTTGGATGTTGCTGCAACAATTGGGTTGAACATACCCACAACCATAAGGCCGATCAGAAACGCGACAAATACGGGCGACATCAATGTTTTCAACGCTGAGCGGCCAGAGGCACGGGTGACAACCATCTCTGACGAACGCGCCATGCCAAGGAAAAGCACAACAGTCGCCAAAACCATGTTCAGCGGCAGGATCAGGTTAATTTTCTGGGGAACATCCAGCAATGTCAAAGCGAGCAGATTCCCAAAAGTTACCGTGTCTGCATACCCGCGACGTGTCTCTTCAAGTAAGCTGGTAAGGGCGATCAGTGTAAACAGGATTGCCGTGATGAATAAAAAGCACATGGCAAAACGGCGGGCAAAGTAAAGGTGTAATATCATGTGGTTGCCCTACGCCGTTTGAGCCGAGCCCACCAGCTGGGATGTGCGGCGTGTAGCAACATAAAGGAGGCGATGATGGCTCCGATGAGGGACGGTAAATAGAGCAACGGCCACATGGACGCATTATTGCTCACCTGTGTTGTAAGAGATCCGCGTGTCCCGTCCAGTATGATCAATAGGCCGAAGGCTATCACAATCTCGCGCCAGACTCCAAAGCGGGAAAACCCGCCAACCAGCAATGTTGTAAAACCAATCAACGCTGCAACAATGCAGAACAATGGCTGTGCAAACCGAGTGTGCAGTTCTTCTGCGACAGATCCAAGCGAGCGGCCCGAGCGTTCAGAAAGGCTTGCCCAGTCTGTCAAAAGGTTTGTCGTGATTGTATTGTCAAGTTTGAGTTCGCGTTCAATGTCACTGCTTACGAGGCCAGAAATATCAAAGGAAAAGTCAGCAAATTTTGCAGTGGCGAGCCGCAAACCATCCTGCTCTAGCCGTTGGGCAAGGCCATCTACCATAATGAGTGTGGTCGCATCACCGTTGCGTACAATATAGGCTTCGGCGGCGGTATAGATGATGCCAGTGTCTGGGTTGCGGCGGTCTGACAAAAACACGTCACGCAGAACGCCGTCCGCATCAATCAAACGTGTGTAGAAGGTGATCTGCTTTGAAGGATGCAGGAATGTACCTTCTGTCAGAAGCCGAGCGGTGACGTTTTGTGCGATTTCCTGCTCACGCTCCTCTAGCTGGGATTGGGCCATGGGCACTAGAAAGTTGCTAAGTATTGCCATGGCCAGCGCAATACAGACCCCAAACACCAGAACAGGACGGGCCATGCGCCATGGTCCCGTGCCCGTTGCCTGAAGAACAATAAGCTCGCTATCTGTTGTCATGCGGTTGGTCACATAAACTGCCGCAGCAAAGGCTGCGATAGGCAGGACTGTTGCAATAAGCTTTGGCAGGCCAAGGGCCGTAAACTCTAGGAAAACAATGGCTGTCTGCCCGTCTCCGATGAGGCGGTCAAACAATACAACTGCGCGGTTAATCCAGAAAATCGCAACCAAAACAAGCGCGAAGAATCCAAATAGAACCAGCAGCTGCGACAGCATATAGCGGTCAAACTTTGCCACCCGATTCCCTCCTGTTGATGTGCTCTTTTGGCGATTGATGGAACATTACCTCAAACCGCGAGGGGGGAAAACTCATATCTGGTCACGGCGGCATCAGCACGGTAGGTCTATGGCAACACATAGCAAAAAGGCACGTCCCATGAGCACACTCACTTCATTCACATTTGCAGAGACCGATTTGGATGCAATCGCGGCACATGAGGGTCGTGTGGCCGTATTTGTGGATGGCGAGGGTAAGCTGGATCAATCTGCGCGTCGCGTGAACAGGCTGACCAAGGGAGCGTTGGCGCGCTTGGTCGAAAGTGATAAATGGGCCAAGATGAAAGAGGGTGACATTGTCAGCCTTGGATATCCTGCGGGGATGAAAGCAGACGGTTTGGATGTGATCCGTTTGGAACGTGCAGCAAAAAGCATACTAGCGCGCAAAGCTGGCGCAGCCTTGGCAAAGGCACGCGGCGGTAAAGGCGACCTGCTGGTGCTTTGTGCGTTGATCCGGCGCGCCGAAGAGATCGTCTTTGGTCTTGCGATGCGAGACTATGCGTTTGAACCTCATAAAAGCGCGGACAGCACGCGCAGCGGTGCTGTAAAGGTTGTTCACAATAAACCTGCCGATTTGGAAGCGGCTTGTGCGCCGTTGTTGGCCGTCGCAGATGGTGCACATATGTGCCGCGATTTAACGAACGAGCCTGCAAATGTGCTGACCACTACTAATTACGCTGAGCGTCTCAAAGAGATGGAAAGTCTTGGCTTAAAAGTCGAGGTTTTGGATGAGGATGCACTCACAACATTAGGAATGCGAACACTTTTGTCTGTTGGTCAGGGGTCGGACAGCCCCTCGTATGTTGTTGCGATGCGTTGGGATGGTGGTGAAAAAGATGCAGCACCTTTGGCACTGGTTGGTAAAGGTGTTGTGTTTGACACAGGCGGTATTTCACTGAAACCCGGCGCAGGCATGGAAGACATGACCATGGATATGGGCGGTTCTGCTGTTGTGGCTGGTGTGATGCGCACATTGGCGCTGCGCGGCGCCAAGGCGAACGTTGTAGGCATCGTAGGTATCGTCGAAAACATGCCATCTGGCAAAGCGACACGCCCGGGGGATGTGGTCACGACCATGAAGGGCGACACAGTTGAGAACATCAACACAGATGCGGAAGGCCGTTTGGTTCTGTGTGACGTGATGTGGTATGCGCAAGAAAAGTACAAACCCACTGCAATGATTGATCTGGCCACACTGACGGGTGCGATTATCATTGGTTTGGGTCATGAGAACGCAGGTGTATTTTCCAACAATACGTCATTCTGTAACGATTTCCTCAAAGCTGCTGAAGCTGAGGGCGAAGGCGCATGGCGCATGCCACTGGGTGCGGGCTATGACGCGCAACTCAAAAGCCGGATCGCAGATATGAAGAACGTTGGTGGACGGCCAGCTGGCGCAATCACAGCCGCGCAATTCCTGCAGCGGTTTGTAAAAGAAGACTGCCCTTGGATTCACCTCGATATCGCTGGCGTGGCATCAGTTAAATCTGAAACTGCATTGGCACCTGTGGGTGCAACTGGCTGGGGTGTTGCATCTCTAAATCGTTTGATCGCAGACAATTACGAGGCGGAGTGAACCTATGGGAGCAGTGATGTTCTACCACCTGACGCAGCGGCCATTGGTCGATACGTTGCGCATGCTGGTTGATAAATCGCTGGCTGCTGGCTGGCGCGTTTCGGTGCGAGGCACCGAGCGCGCAGGGCTGGAGGCATTGGACGCGGCATTGTGGATGGGCCCCGAAGATAGTTTTCTACCCCACGGTTTAGAGGGCGGCCCGCAGGACGTCGCGCAACCCGTTTTACTAGGTCTCGGAGAGGGCAATGCAAACAATGCGCAATGTGTGATGGTGGTGCATTCGGCTGAGGTGAGCGTGCAAGACGTTGAGGCCATGGAGCGGGTGTGTATCCTGTTTGATGGCTATGACGAAGAGGCCCTTGGCCATGCGCGTAAGCAATGGAAAACCCTAACTGCCGCAGGTGTAAGTGCGCAATATTGGTCCGAGGAATCGGGCCGTTGGGAGAAAAAGGCAGAGACGAAAGCAAACCCGTGATCAGGGTGTTTCGCTCTGTTGTCCTGTTGGCTGCGCAAGCCCTCTCATGGGGTTGAT
The DNA here is from genome assembly GCF_036960155.1 of Sulfitobacter sp. Taxonomy (GTDB): domain Bacteria; phylum Pseudomonadota; class Alphaproteobacteria; order Rhodobacterales; family Rhodobacteraceae; genus Sulfitobacter. Next base: position 22,781 of record NZ_JBALWB010000004.1, read on the forward strand.
TAATGTGCCTTTGACAAGGCTGCTCAGTATAGCGGGCACTGGATAGATTTTACTAAGCGGCCCCAAAACGTAGTCACGCAAAATTGGCAAGCTGCGGCTGTTGGATTGATACATCGGGGTAAATGCCCAGCTCATCATTTGATATGTATTTGTATGTAATTTTCGTGTTTTAACGTATTTTTCTAGAGCTTGGTTCAAAGGGAACTGACGCAGGCATTCAATCAATGCAGCAGCGTCAAGCAACGCCATGTTTGCGCCTTGTCCCAATTGTGGGCTGGCGCGATGTGCCGCATCGCCGATATGCACAATCCGCTCGCCAAATGGTTTGCGCAAACTGCCATGTGTATAAACCGCGGGTGTCATTTGGCTGTGTTCAGTGATCTGATCGGTAAATGGCTTTAGCTCGGGCCAAAGGGCAGTTGCCTGCGCGCGCCATTGTTCGATCGGTGCCTTGTGCCATGCGTCAATCTGGGTGCGCGGGAGGGACCAAAACAATGCCGCTTTGGGTGTGTCATCATTGGGGAGCGTTCCAATCGGCAACACACCGATCATATTGGACGCGCGGCGATAACGTTGCTGCAAGCGGTCATATTGTAGGGTGCAATTTTCTGGCCAGTCAACTGTTCCCCAGATTGCGCCGTAGGGCAAGGGTGTTGATTTTATTTGACTAATTGTGGAGCTTGCCCCTGTGGTGTCGATGACCAGATCAAAGGGGCCAACAGTTTTACCGTTGTCAAAAGAGACATAGCGCGCGTCCTCCTTGAGCTGTGTTGACAGAACACGGTGTTTTGTCGTGATGCGAATGCCTTCATCAATGGCCACATCCAGCAACGCTCCAAACAGGCTTGAACGGTGGATGCCCAGACCAAAGTTTGGACCGCCCTTGGGGCCATATGATACATCCAATATGGTTCGGCCATTTTTGGCTTCGTGACCGATCATGTGATAGCCTTTGGCACCTTTTGCCAACGCGGCATCTGCGGCACCCAGTTGTTCTAAAACGCGCAAGCCAACCGGTTGAATGACCAGCCCTGAACCAACGGGGGCCGGCGTGTCAAACTGATCAAATACCGTAACATCAAAGCCGTATCGATGGGCCAGAATTGCAGCAGAAAGACCGCCGATACCACAGCCACAAATCGCGATCTTCATTCAATACCTCAGTCCGTTTTGCACAATGTACAATGGTGGCATCCCTATGAACAAGCGTGCAAATATGCGCTTCTTGAATATACAGCGGGTTCGAAGATGAATTGTTTTACTCGACGATAAGCTTGCTTAACGCGTCAGGCGTAACTCGCCGCCGCTGATCTCAATCCGGCCCCATTTTTCAAGGTAGCCCATGCCCAGCAGGGAGCCGTCCATCTCGCCGCCATTCACTGAGGCACGGACATCAGTATCGGTGATATCCCCCAAGCGCACGGTGTTGATGCGGACGGGGGCAGTACGTACTTGGCCGTTGGCGGTATTGGCGGTGCCCAGAAAGTGCAGCGTATCGAGATCAATCCCGGAACGGCGGGCATCATCACGCGTGAGCACCATATCCGTCGCACCAGTATCAACAACAAATCGGATGTTTTCGCCGTTTAGCGCAAGCGTGAGATAGTAATGGCCGTCTGCTTGGCGTGGAACCGAGATCTGGCCCTGTCCGAGTTGCAGCATCTGGTTGTTCATCGTCTGGCGCTGAACGTCATTCCAAAGCCCATAGCCAGCGACCACACCCAAAAATATAAAGCCCCAGATCATTGCCATCTGAAGGGTCTTGCCGATGTTGATGCGACCCGTAGTGAAAAACCATCCCCCCACGGCGCAGCCTAAAAGGACAAGGTAGATCAGGCTTGCAGTGTTGTCGGCGGTCATGATGGGCTCCCTCGTGCTTACCCTCAATATAGGGGCAGAGCGGCGTTATCCAAGCGGTGTAACAAAGCCATATTCAGCTAGACCATCCAGAACAAACTGAACCGACAGGGCAGCAAGCAACATGCCCAACACGCGGGTTATGACGTTAATGGAAACCTTGCCCATTACCTGCTCTAGTTTACTGGACAGGCGCAGCATGATGTACATAAGCATGAGAGCAACCGCACAAATGCCTAAGACCACAACCAGCCCCTCACCACCCGGCTTTTCGTTGACCAATAGAATGACAGACGCAATCGCACCGGGTCCCGCAATGAGCGGTATCGCAAGAGGGAACACAGACGGGTCGTTGTCTTCCTCATGCTCTTGTTCAATTTCTGAGCTGCCTTCGCGACGTTTTGTGCGCCGTTCAAACAGCATGTCCATGGCCGTCAGGAAAAGTAGAATGCCGCCAGACACACGGAACGCGGGCATGGAAATACCGATAAACCCCAAAACAGCACTTCCGAAGAAGGCAAAAATGGCCAAAAGTAATCCACCAACAAGTACCGCATGCAACGCAATGCGGGACCGTTGTTGTGGCGTCATGCCGGGCGTGAGCGCAAGAAAGATCGGCGCAATAGCAACAGGGTCAATCACCACCATCATCGTCACAAAGGCCGTGATCATATAGGCGGTGTCTAACGTCATGCTTGTGCTTTCTCCAGTTTTTCAGCAGCGGCCATCCAAATTCCTTCAGCACGTTCAAGGGCATGCATTACTTCAGCATACTTCTTGTTCCAGACTTCTAGCTCGCCGACCTTATCTTTTTCATAGAGTGCAGGATCAGCAAGCTTCTTGGCAAGCTTATCGCGCATTTCATTGATCTTGGTCACGCGCGCCTCTGAGGTGCGTACTTCGGAACGTATAGCCATCACATCTTCGCGGCTGGCGCGTTTTTGTTTTGGGGCCTCAACCTTGGGACGGGCGTTTTTGCTGACCGGTTTTTCAACAGTAAGCAGCATTTTGCGATATGCTTCGAGGTCATCCTCATATGGCTTTACAGTGCCGTCAGACACCAGCCACAAACGATCTGCGACCATAGACAACAGGTGCATATCGTGGCTCACAAGGATCACAGCACCGGAATAGCGCGTCAGCGCCTCTACCAGCGCCTCACGGCTTTCGATGTCTAGGTGGTTTGTCGGTTCATCGAGGATCAGCAGGTGTGGCGCATCGAGTGTGGCCAGCAAAAGTGACAGGCGCGCTTTTTGCCCACCAGACAAACGGCCAACAGCTGTATCTGCCTGATCAGGGCCAAGGCCGAAACCTGCAAGTTGCGCGCGCAGTTTGGGCTGCATGATGCCGGGACGTGCCGCGATCATGTGCTGCAGTGGCGTTTCTTCGATGATCAGCTCGTCGACCTGATGCTGGGCAAAGAAACCTATGCGCAGTTTGTTTGAGTTGACGGCTTTGCCTTCAAACAAAACCAGACGGTTCGAAAGCAGTTTCGACAACGTCGATTTACCTTGGCCGTTGCGGCCCAGCAAAGCGATGCGGTCGTCTTGGTCAATGCGTAGGTTGAGGCGCGATAGGACGGGAACACCTTCGGTATAACCAGTCGAACCACCCTCAATACTGATGATCGGCGGCGACAACTCATCCGGTTGGGGGAAGTTGAAGACCTTGCGCGCGGCCTCCTCCGGTGGCGTAATCGTCACCATCTTTTCAATGGCCTTCATGCGCGATTGCGCTTGTTTGGCCTTGGATGCCTTCGCTTTAAAACGGTCCACAAATGCCTGCATGTGCGCTTTATGCGCCTGCTGCTTCTTGGATGCCGCTGTCAGTTGGGCACGCTTTTCGGCGCGCATGTGGGCGAATTGGTCGTAGTTACCTTGGTAATAGGTCAGCTTGCGGTCTTCGAGATGAAGGATGCCGCCGACGGCACGGTTTAACAGGCCACGGTCGTGGCTGATGATGATAACCGTGTGGGGATATTTAGAGAGGTAGTTCTCAAGCCAAAGCGCGCCCTCAAGATCGAGGTAGTTTGTCGGTTCGTCGAGGAGCAGCAAATCAGGCTCGGCAAACAGGACACCCGCAAGGGCAACCCGCATACGCCAGCCACCAGAATAGGCCGAGCAAGGCTGTTTTTGGTCATAATCGTCAAAGCCAAGGCCTTTGAGGATAGATGAAGCCCGGCCTTCGGCGGTCCATGCGTCAATATCGACAAGACGCGCCTGAATGTCGGCGATGCGGCTGGCGTCTGTGGCGGTTTCGCTTTCCAGCATCAGGGATGCGCGCTCTTCATCAGCGGCAAGCACCGTATCAATGAGCGATGTCTCCGAGGAGGGCACTTCCTGTGCCACGCCGCCAATTTTGGCGCGCGAGGGCAGGGTAATGTCGCCGGCGTCTAGCCCCAGCTCCTTGCGGATGATGCGGAACAGGGTGGTTTTGCCAGCCCCGTTGCGTCCGACAAGGCCTACCTTGTGTCCATTGGGAATGACGGCGCTGGCCTCTTCAAAGAGGGGGCGGCCTTCGACGGAATAGTTGATCTCTGATATACGTAACATGCGCGCGGTGTGACTGATGTAGGCAGCTTCGTCAATCGCCGCTTTTCATGTGTGGGGGGCCATGTTAGGGAGCGGCCAAATTAACACCAAATTGGAGACGACCCATGGCTCTTGAGCGCACATTCTCGATCATCAAACCAGACGCAACAAAACGCAACCTTACAGGCGCAATTGCAAAGAAATTCGAAGATGCAGGTCTGCGCATCGTCGCATCCAAGCGTATTCACCTTACAAAAGCACAAGCGGGCGAGTTCTACTCTGTTCACGCCGAGCGTCCATTCTATGACGAACTGTGCGAATTCATGGCCTCCGCGCCAATCGTTGCTCAGGTTCTTGAAGGCGAAAACGCCATCGCGAAAAACCGCGAAGTTATGGGCGCAACAAACCCTGCAGACGCAGAAGCAGGCACAGTACGCGCCGAATTCGCAGAATCTGTTGGCGAAAACTCCGTACACGGTTCGGACGCTCCAGAGACAGCAGCGATCGAAATCGCATACTTCTTCTCCGGTCTAGAGCTGGTAGGCTAAGCCAGCCTGCTAACACGCCAAGAATTTAGGGTCGCCTTTGGGCGGCCCTTTTTCGTTTCGGGTAACTGGGGTGGTTATCTGATGAGCTTTGGATCAGCGCCTAAATCAACTCCCGGAAAAACGCTGGTTTCAATTGCGGATTTTGACAATCCGAACTGGCTGTGCAGCAACCAGCCCAAATAGGCGCGCACATCGCGTGTCGGCATGAGGTCACGGCGGCCATATAGCTGGGCTTCTTCCAGACCCGGCCAATCTGCCATGACCCTGCCACCGCGTAATGCACCGCCCGCCATCACCATCAATCCGCCCGTGCCGTGATCTGTCCCGCCCGTGCCATTGATTTTTGCGGTGCGGCCAAATTCCGTTACGGCAACAACGGTCGTTTTGTTCCAAACAGGCCCTCGCATGGTTTCCTGAAGCGTCAGGATAGCATTTGACAGGCGGCTCAACGCTTTGGGTAATGTGCGTCCTTGGCCTTGGTGTGTGTCCCAGCCATTGATGGAAAAGGAGGCGATGCGGGTGTCGCCACGCAACCGCTTTCCGGCAAATTCGGCGATACGCTGTTCCAAAGTGGTACGATTTCGGCCCGTCGTTTGTTTGTGGTTTTTGTTGATCTCTCTCATGAGGTCGTCCCGTGTGCCGGGTGTTGCTACCGCATCGCCGTCACCGTCTGAAATGGCCATCGCCTTTTGAAATGCTACATCAAACAGCGGGTCATCTTGCATAATCAAACCAGCAAGCTTGATCGCCTGCGGGCTAAGCACCAAATCCGATTCAGGCGACCATCGTTGTACTTCTGCAGGGCCGCTCAAAACGCTCAGCTTGTCGCGGCCAATTGCGTAGGCTGTTTCAGTTTGGCTATTGGGAAGGTGTTGCAACGCGCGGTTCAGCCATCCGTCACGGGAGGTACCACTGTCAAAATCAGTCAGACCCGCCTCTAGCAGGTCTTGCCCGTCAAAATGGCTGCGGTGGTCGCGGTAGGGGGTCGACACGGCATGTGCAAACCCTAATTGCCCGTTGGACCATAGCGGCATCAGCGGGCGCAACGCGGGGTGCAACGCAAAATAGCCATCTAGATCAACCGCGCCTTCAGGATCAGATATCCCGCCGTTACCGCGCAGTGCACGGTAGCCCGGATCGCCGTAGGGGCGCACGACATCCAATCCGTCCATTCCTCCACGTAACAAAATCACCACCAAACGGTTTTCACCGGGCGTAGAGGCAAAGCTGAGGGGGGTCATCAACGGGCTTGCGGCCAGCGAGCAGCCAATGATCGCTGAACGGGATAGAAATGCGCGGCGGTTAAGGGATTGGGTCATTTGATCAAGTCCTTTGAAACGCGGGCGAGGCCAGCACAAGGCCAACACCGTCCCAGCGGGTTTCGGCGGCATTTGCGGCAAATTCAACGGCAGGAGTTGTGAAGTCACCAAGGGCTGTGTGCACAAATTCTCTTGGATCGGGCAGGTTTTCCATCAGCAATTGGGGTGCAGTGATTGACCACTGCAGGCGCGCTGCAATACCTTGCGGTGCGATCCACGCTGCGTCTTCCTCAGGAAGCCCATCTGGTCCGTCAGGTTTTTCCCAAATATGGCCCATCTGCCGCAGGGGCACGACAATCAGGTCGCGGGTCATTTTTTCTTCTAAAGATGTGATCGCCTGGGCTGGTACATCAAGCGCGCGCACAGCAGAGCCGATAAAGTGGAATGCGGGTTTGACGTTGCTGCGTTGTTTTACCCATGCTGCAGGATGCGACAAAAGCGCCTCGTTGACAGCGCTCAGATCACCATCTGTTTCAAGATACCGTGCTTCAAGCGCGTCGATAAGGGCCGGATCAGGTGTGTCAGAAGTAAAGTGAACCGCAAGTTTCCATGCGATATGGCGCGCGGTTGCCGGGTGATGTGCCAGATCGCGCATCGCTGCGACAACATCGCGAATATGCGCAGGCCCGCCACCATAGGATTTTCCCAGCACCGTCTCCGCTCCGGGTTCAGCCTGATCTTTGCGAAACTTGAGCCGCATGGGGGGGGCAAATGTAACCCCAGTTAACAGCTCGGCAAGTTCGGTCACATCGGTTTGGGTATAGGGGCCGTTAACACCCAATGTATGCAGCTCAAGCACTTCACGTGCGAGGTTTTCATTCAAGCCCACCAGTTTGCCGCCCCGCGCGGCCCGTTTCGAATTTGCACCGATTGAGCGTTGTTGATCAAGGTAATGGATCATCAAAGGGTGCAGAACCGCAGCGATCAACAGGTCCTCAAAGGGGCCGTTAATATGGGGCCTAATCGCGCTTTCCATATAGGGAGATGCCGAACGACGTATGAGACCAACTTTGCCCGTGGCCGTGAAGTGATCCGCCCAAAACAGCGTCAAACGTTCGCGAAGAGGCGCTTCAGTCGAAACCCATCTATTCAGGTGCTGGCCTATCCATCCGGCTTGGGCAATGCGCGCTTCTTTGTTGAGAACGCGTCGGCCCTTTTTTGCAGCAAGAGCTTCCGGTGAGCCGCGGTTTTTCTTGCGTATCTTTTGCAATGATTGGGTATAAGCGATGCGTTTTTGGAAGGCATCGAAGTTTTCAATAGGAAAGCGGGACGCAATGGCGTCCGTATCGGTTAGTGTCGCCAGCATCTGCTCGATCGATGCAGGTGCGGCCACACTGGGAGACAAGCCACAGCCGAACCGGATTTCCGCCAATTGGGGATCGAAACGCATCTAAAACTTCCTCAACTCAGACAGGTTAGAACATAGCATCATATGATGTGCATAAAAGCACCCAGCATGGGGAACGGCCCTAAGCAGCGACAGTTAGCCGAAACTGCCGAATTTATGCGTCAATAATCAACGTTTTTTGCCACGACCCTTTTGGGAATAGTTACCTTTGGGGCCCGTTATGTCGGGAGTATTGGCGTCGTTTTCATCTTGCAGCTTGCGCCACCGCTCTAGGCGTGCGGGATCGACGCTGCCGTCTGCAACTGCCGCCTGAATGGCGCAGCCGGGTTCATGGGCGTGTGTGCAATCGCGAAAATGACAATCGGGTGCGCGTTCGGTGATTTCTGCAAACAAGATGTCCAATCCGTCGGACACATCGCTGAGGTGGAGCGTGCGTATGCCGGGTGTGTCAATCACCCAACCGCCACCTTTGATCCCATGCAGGGAACGCGATGTGGTTGTGTGACGCCCCTTTGCGTCGTCTTCGCGGATATCGCCCGTCAACTGGGCATCTTCGCCTTCTTTGGCTGCCAACGTATTGAGAAGTGTTGATTTTCCCACGCCTGATGATCCCACCAATACCACCGTTTGCCCCTCATGGCACCACGGTGCCAAAGTATCGGCGGCGTCAGGTGTCTTTGCGTTTAGGGTGACAACATCCAATCCGCGCTGCAACTGGGCTGCACCCGCGACAAACGGGGCCGTATCGCCAGCTTTATCAGCCTTGGTCAGTACAATCACTGGATTAGTCTCGGCCTCATTGGCAAAGGCGAGGTATCGTTCAAGTCGAGCAAGATTAAAGTCGTCGTTGCAAGAGGTTACGATGAACATCGTATCTACATTTGCCGCGATCAACTGAGGAGCACGCGCGCCTTCCGTCTTGCGCTGAAGCAAGGCGTGACGGTCAAGCCTGCGCACAATTAAATGGGTGTCCGGCTCAACTATGATCCAATCGCCAACGGCATAATCAGTGGTTTTCATTTTTGGCGGCAAGGCTACTCTGACAGGGCCGTGCGTTGATTGCGCCGTCATGCGGGAGCGGTGGACAGTCGCGATGCGCAACCGCTCAAGACCCGTTTCCGCATCTGAAAGCTGGCCCTCAAAAAATGCGGACCACCCCAGAGAAGGGAGAGAGGTGGCGGCATCATCTGGAATTTCTGTCACAGTGTCCTGAATGGGATTTATCCAATTATGTGTTTTGGCGCATGGCACAGTGCCAGCACCCTAAAGCTGGGGGCCATGATAGAGCACGAAGGCCCCCAATAGAAAGTGCCATGAGGATGAGAGGCGTAAATCTGTAGCGGGGCAGCATCAACCCAGCACAGTCAGCCAGACCCATACGGTTAGAATAGATGCGCCTGTTGCGATCAAAACAGATGACGCAGCTACTCTTTTGCTGCGCCCGTACATATTTGCAAAGATATAGGCGTTAAACCCTGGGGCCATTGAGGCCGTCAGCACACCGGAACGGAACAGATCATTAGGAACCGAAAGTGCGGTGCCCATCATCCAGACAATCGCGGGATGCACCAAAAGGGCAATACAGCAGACCATCGCGATGGCTTTCATGTCGCCTTCGGGTTTGTATTGGATCAAAACACCACCAAGGGCGAACAAAGCAGCAGGCAGCGCGGCGCGTACAATGAGCGATAGGCCGTCATCCACAACCGATGGGATTATTAGGCCGCTAAAGTTCACAGCAAAGCCAGCCATAATGCCAATCACCAGTGGATTGTGGAACATCGCGCGGCTAATTGAACGCGCTAGCGTTGCGGGGCTTTGTCCGCGGTTGCGCACAAACTCCATCACCGTGATGCCCAGTCCGTAACAAAACGGAGAGTGGATCGCGATGATCATATAGTTTCCGGTTAAGCTGTCGGTGCCGTAGGCGCGTTCGGAAATCGGCAGACCCAAAAGGACTGAGTTTGAGAAAAGGCAACAAAATCCGATGGCTACACAATCTTCCCAGTCGCGTTTGAAAAACAGGCGTGCCCCGAATGTGCCAAGCGCAAAGCAAATAGCAGCGCCTGAATAGAAACTGAACAGCAGCCGCGCGTCAAACGATGCTCCAAGGTCCAGATGTGCGATGGCTTGGAATAGCAGGCACGGCACAGCAAAGCTTTGGGCAAATCGCAGAACGCCGTCCACGCTCTCGGCTGGGAAAAAACCGCGCCAGACAGCGACATAGCCAAATCCAATGACCATAAAAACGGGCAGGATGACATCTAAAAGAGTTTGCATGGCTTTGGGTGCTCAGGGCTGGGGATTTGACCCTGATTACACCTCCAAAGTGAGAGGTGAAAGGCATGATCCTAGTTTAACGGGAACTCTAGCTGCATGCCGTCATAAGCCGGATCAATATGATCAGGTGTTTCGGCGGCGAGGGTGACATAATCCAGATCGTTGTGCATGTTTGTCAGCACGCCACGCTTGGGCTGCATTTTTTCGATCCAACCTAGCGTTTGTTCTAGGTGGCTGTGTGTCGGGTGTGGATCGCGGCGCAAGGCATCAACGATCCAGCAATCCAAGCCTTCTAGATGATCCCAGATATGATCCGGAATCGCTGCAACATCAGGTAGATACGCGACGTCATTCATGCGAAAACCTAACGCATCCATACCGCCATGGGGCACTGTAAACGGGGTAAAGCGAAGCGGTCCGCCCGCGCCGTCAATTTCAATATCACCGTCCATTAGGTTCATTTCTAGGATGGGCGGGTACATCGACCCTTCAGGCTGGATAAACGCATAGCCAAAGCGGTCCATCAACGCGTCACGGGTTGGCTGGTCTGCCCAAACAGGCAGGCGTTTGCGCATGTTGATCACAATCATGCGCAGATCATCCATGCCGTGAACGTGATCCGCATGGGCGTGGGTATAGAGGACTGCATCCAGTCGTCCGATACCTGCATCCAGCAGTTGGCTGCGCATATCGGGTGAAGTATCGATCAACACAGACGTTGTTCCTGTGTCGGTTATCCGCTCAACTAAAGCCGAGCAGCGGCGGCGTGCATTGCGAGGCTCATTGGGGTCACATGCGCCCCATGCGCCGCCCAAACGCGGCACGCCGCCCGATGATCCACAACCAAGGATGGTAACGCGCATGACATCACTCATGATGCACCGCTATAGGTTGCGACTTTGGTAAACAGGCGTTCAAAATTTGCCTCGGACTGGGCGGCAAACACGTCATATTCAACGCCGAATGTCTCTGCTGCACGGCGGGCGGTGTGCGCGCTATAGGCGGGTTCATTGCGTCTGCCGCGAAATGGCGGCGGGGCAAGGTAGGGGCTGTCTGTCTCAACCAGAATACGTTCTAGCGGAGCGGCGGCAAAGATATCGCGCAACTCCTGGCTTTTTGGAAAAGCGGTGATGCCCGACATGCTGAGGTAAAACCCCAAATCAAGTGCGGCCCGGCCCAGTTCAGCAGAAGAGGAAAAGCAATGCATGACGCAGGTATAGGCGCCCTTGGTGTGTTCATCGCGCAGGATCGCGGCCATATCATCATCCGCATCGCGACTGTGGATGATCAGCGGTAGGCCTGTTTCGCGGGCAGCGGCAATGTGAATGCGCAGACTGTCTTGCTGCTTTTGCGCACTTTCAGCCGTATAGTGATAATCTAGCCCAGTCTCACCGATACCGACCATTTTGGGATGCTGCGCAATAGTGATAAGTTGCTCAAGCGTTGCCATTGGCTCATCTGCGACGCTCATCGGGTGGGTGCCTGCGGCATAGAACACGGATGCGTTTGCTTCGGCAATTGCGCGCACATCGGGTTCATTTTTCAGCTTGGTGCAAATCGTGACCATCCGCATAACGCCTGCGTCATGGGCGCGGGAAATTACCTCAGGCAATTCCTCAATTAACTCGGGGAAATCAAGGTGGCAGTGACTGTCGGTGATGTGTGGTGTGTCGGTCATGGAACTCCGTAGGCGCTTATCTTGGGGCGGCCTTTGCCATCTTTATAAACGTATCTAGAACCAGCGCGGCAGGGTCAAGGTTGACCGCGATGCCATGGCGCGCACGTGCGCTGATTTCAGCGGCTAGATCAGCCCAGATCCGCGCTTGATGTGGAGTGGGGCACAAGCGCATCAGGGTGCTGGCCTCTCCCACACATGCTTCGATCTGGGGTGGCGCGCCCATAGCACCTGCGCGGGCCATGCGGCTGAGCAGTAAATCAATGAGGGTGAATAACAGGTCGCGTTTTGCTTCACCGCCGCGTGCTGCTGCAAGTTCGGCCAGTTTGAGGGCACGGGGACGATCCATGTTGGGCAGGGTGCCCACAAGCCCAACCAATTCGGCATACATCGACGCGCCGCCCAATAAAGATAGACGCATCGCCCCGCCAACAGACCCACCAGATAGGGCGGATAGAGCGGCGGAATTGGCCGCCTGAACATCTGCTTGGGCCATAGCCTCAGTCACTTCACCTGCGTCAAGCGAGCGTAGAGCCAGCGTGCGGCACCGCGAGCGGATTGTCGGTAACAGGCCAGAGGGTTGATGCGAGATCAGGATCAGCAGCGCACGGGCAGGTGGCTCTTCGAGCATTTTAAGGAGCGCATTCGCCGCTGTGACGTTCATTAAATCCGCATCATCAATGATGACTACACGGTAACCGCCATCTGGTGCCGACATCTGAAAGAACCCGTTAAGCGCGCGAATATCATCCGCAACAATTTCCTGACGCATCTTTTTGGTAGTTGGATTGATTGAACGGGTGACGTTACGAATGCGTCCTTCGCCGCCTGATGTAATCCGAACAGCAACGGGATGATCCGGCGCGATCTCAAGACTGGTAGGAACCTCTGGCGCAAACATCCCGCCGTCATCAGGCGTAGGTGTCGCAAGGAGAAATTTGGCGATCCGCCACGCCAAGGTGGCTTTACCAACGCCGCGCGGTCCCGTGAGCATCCAAGCGTGGTGCAAACGGCCTGTGTTAAACGCATCAACAAATGCCATCTGCGCCGCGTCCTGCCCAATCAGCCGGTCGGTGTCGCGCGGATGCGGTGCACCTTCTAGGCGCTCAGGCTGTGGGGTTGTGTCATCGCTCATATGTGCGGTTTAACTTGGTTTGATTGGGTTGGAAATGGGCTGCGCGTTCTTTGGCATGTTGGGCCGCATAATGATCAGTTATTTTCGCCAAGGGCCTTATCGGTAACAGCGTAAATATCTGCCGCGACTTTATCCATATTCTGGCTGCCATCAATCACGCGGAAACGGTCGCTAAACTCTTTAGATAGCGCAAGAAAACCTGCGCGCATGGCTTCTTGTAGGCTTGCACCAAAATCCTCAAACCGCTCTTCGGTGCCTTGGCGGCCTTTGGCACGCTTTAGTCCCTCGGCAGGATCCATATCTATCAAGATTGTCAGGTCAGGCTCGACGCCAATCATGAGGTCGTGCAGTTGGTCAACATCGGCACGTAAATCGCCACGGCTAAGGCCCTGATACATGCGCGTGCTATCAGCAAAACGATCACAAATAACAATTTTTCCCTCAGCAAGGGCAGGGCGGATCAACCGCTCAAGATGATCTCGCCGCGCGGCGGTGAACAACAGGATTTCGGTTTCCGCTGACCACCGATCTGGATCACCTTGTAGGACAAGCGCGCGGATTTCTTCTGCACCAGCTGAACCACCCGGTTCACGTGTCAGAACGACATCGTGCCCACTCGCGCGCAAATGCTGCGCCAGTCGGGTCACTTGCGTAGACTTGCCCGATCCGTCGATGCCTTCAAAACTAATGAAAAGTCCGCGCTGCGTCACGTTTTCGTTCACGAAGCCTCCGGCGCAGGGCCGTCGTTGATACGTTTGGCAAGGTGCTGTGCCGCTGCGACAACCCGCCCGACAAACCCATGACGTGCAATGCTGCGATCCGCAACCAGCGGAACACGTTGTTCAGGCAGACCTCCAGGAGTGATGATCAGCTCACCGATTTGATCGCCCTTTGTAATGGGTGCTTTGACAGGACCGTTGTAAACAACTTCTGTTTTCAGTGGCGCAATTGGGTTCACGGGTAAGAGCAGCGAAATATCTTCGGCCAGTTCCAAACCTACACTATCTTCAGCGCCAATTGAGACGTCAGCATCCGCGATTTTTGTACCTTTTGCACCCAGTTCTGTCTGCGAAAACTGACGGAATGCCCAGTTTGTCACCGCTTCTGCCTCATTTGCGCGGGCTTGCGCAGTATCTAGCCCTGACAAAACAAAAATAACCCGCCGCTGACCCTGCTTTGCCGATCCAACAAGGCCGTATCCAGCTTCTTGGGTATGACCCGTTTTTAATCCGTCAGCACCAATGCCAAGACCGAGCAGAGGGTTTCTGTTTAGACGGTTTGCAGACTCGGATGGATCAAACAGAAATTCTTTTTGCGCAAACATGGGATAGTACTGCGGGTAATCTTTGATCAATTTTGACGCGATCAGCCCCAAATCACGCATAGACATGCGGTGACCAGCCTTTGGCCAGCCATTTGAGTTTGTGAAGGTTGAATTTGTCATACCCAGCTGTTGCGCGCGCATGGTCATTTGGCGTGCGAATTTGCTTTCGGTTCCCGCCAGCGCTTCAGCGATAACAACACAGGCGTCGTTGCCGGATAGAACGATAATGCCGCGGATCAGGTCCTCAACACGGACACGTTCACCCGCTTTGAGAAAAAGAGTCGAACCGCCGTATTGCTGCGCCGCTGCGGACACGGGCAACTTTTGATCCAAATCGAGAATTCCGTTCTCAATGGCTTCAAACGCCATATACAGCGTCATCAGTTTTGACATTGACGCCGGCGGTAAGGGTTGATCGGCATCCTTGGCCATCAACACAGTACCCGTGTTGTAATCCATTACATAGGCGGCCTTTGCGCGGGTATCAAAAGCATGCGCGCTCACGGATGAGGCAAGCAGCGCTAGTGCACTAAGGGTCAGTTTTAATCCGCGCATATCAGGCACCTTTGCTATCAGCTGGAGACGGCGTAGGCATCCGTGAAGCCTTCCGATTTGATGGTCGACAAAATCTTGGCCCGTTCAGAACTGGTTGCGGCAGGGCCAACAACAACACGCCAGAAGGTTTTGCCGTTGATTTGGCTTTGTTTGACGGTCGGCGACAATCCTGCGCCGCGCATCTGTTTGGCCGCACGGTTTGCGTTTGCCTCGATGCTGAATATGCCGATCTGGATAAACGGTTTGGACAGGTTTGAAGACTGCGTCGGGACAACCGGAGACGGCGCTGCAGTTTCTATCGCGGCGCCAGCTGCTGCTGTGACAGGATCAAGCGGCGCTGAATTCACTTCAGGTGCGGCATCTACCGTCGTTTGCGTGGCTTCTAGTGCAGCAGTTGAAACGGGCTCTTCTACTTTGCGCAGTGCCGTTACGTTTAGTTTTGTAGGGGCACCTGCAAGAATGCCAAGGGCGGCAGCCGCATCTGATGATATCTGTAGGCTTGGTCCGGGGATGTCCCGCTCACGGCGAAATAGGGCGCCAACTACAAATTTTCCATTACTTTGATTGCGAATAATCACGCGCTCAGGTTCATTTACGTCCGGATGGGCAACCCAAACCCCACCCAAGCTGGGGCGACCATCCCACAAACCTTGATCCGTAACCGAAAACACTTCAGGCGCTTCGACATCGCGTTCAATGGTTGGCCCGGTAGGAGTGGCTGTTTGGCTGGACGCGTTTGCACCACCTATCGTCGGGAAGGAGAATTTTCCTTGATCGTCACAACCCGCAAGCAAAGACGCAATAACAAGCGAACCCGCTAAAACATGAACTGATCGATGCTTAGGCGCCCTGTTGGTGTTTTTGTTCTGACTGCCCATAATCCCTCGTCCTTGCCTGTTCGCGGACCATGTTCTCATGGCACACCCCTTCACCCCTTTTGCGGAGCATTTGAAACACTCTAACGCGCTCAAGCCCCGCACGACAAGAGAGGCCAGCACGGATAGGCAAATTTCCCCGCCAAAATGAATGTATTTTCCCCAATTGCAGAATCATTTCTACCGATTTAGGAAACCCACACTGCGGAGGTTTGGCAGAGTGGTCGAATGCACCGGTCTTGAAAACCGACGGGCGTGAGAGCGTCCCCAGGGTTCGAATCCCTGAGCCTCCGCCAATACGCCAAAATTTTTGATTTTTCAGACCAGTAACTTAACGTTACATATTTCCAACCCGATTTTAAACTGACGTAGTTATCTTTTTTCATTGGAAATGAAGGCATGTGAAAATGGAAGAGTGCTGCTGTTCCTAGACTTGGGGATGTTCGTTTTTGGAGTAGTTAATTTGCACCTGCCCTTGATATAAGTCGTTGATTAATTGGCGAGATAATCTTTTTGAAGGTAACGGATCAGCGAGTATTATTCCGCTCTAAGATTGCAATTGGCATAGCAGATTGAACAGATCTCAAGACCGCAAGGATATTGGGGCGTTTCATGATGACGGGGATGCCTAACAATGGAGTAGGTTATCGACAGGACAGCGTAGCACACACCGTAAGATAGAGCGAAAAGCTACCATTCGGCCCCAATGAATGGCCTGATTTAAATTTTTTAGTTCATTACGCGGTAAATATTCGGGTCTTCGAATGTAAGTAGGTGTAGTTTTGCACCCAAAATGACGAAAACCGCGAAATACGGTTTTCGTCATTTACTCAGTGGGTACTAACGTTGAAATACTGTGGGAAACCAATCTTCTCTAAGAGATTGACCCGGTTTCATTTCATGTCCTGGAAAAGGTGGCGATGTTGGACCCGGTCGTTCTACGTAACGGGCGTCGTCCCCTATGAACCTAAGAGAAAATGCCCGTCTACGAATATTGGTGGTGTTTCCCCGCGCGCCATGTAGCGTTCCATAGTTGAACGCAACCGCGTCGCCAGGCTCCATTTCCCATTCCTTGATGTCCATTCCTTCAGCGTCGGGGTCAGGCACGGGCATGTAGTCGTCGTCGTTCGGGTAAAAGCTTGATTCTGCCAGCCAACGGGTTGGCAATACAGGCTTTTCCCAAGCATGGCTTCCTGCAACGCAACGCAAGCTATTGCCCTTGACCGGGTCCACTGGCGACCAGAAACTGACATTCTGAAGGCCATCGACAAAATAGTAGGGACCGTCCTGATGCCAAGGTGTGGCCTTGGAAGTGCCAGGTTCCTTGACGAGAACATGATCATGAAAGACCTGCACCCTTTGCGAGCGCATCAGGTCGGCCGCTACTTCGGCGGCGGGTGAAGAACGGACTACATCCTCAAATTCCGGTATGCGTGTCCAGTTGCAATAGTCATCAAAAAAACGGCCGCCTTCGCCTTCTTTCAGGTTTTCCGCAGCATATGGCCCGGGTTCAGCCATGTTTCGTTCGATCCCAGCGCGGATAGCTTCGACATGGGATTTGAACAGCCCTTTGATAAGGACCACACCGTCCTTTTGAAATGTATCGATGTCAGTTTGATTGATAAGTGCGTGCATCTTAAAGTGCTCCCTTTTTTGAAACCATATGTGAGCCACTTAATAGCTTCCAATAATACTTATCTATTATATAATTAGCCTCATGCTATATCTCACCTTGCGCCAGTATCAGTATGTCGTCGCCGTTGCGGATGCGAGCAGCATGACTGATGCTGCATTAGCGTTGAATGTCTCACAACCTTCGCTGTCGGTTGCGATCACCCGCGTAGAAGCGCGATTGGATCGAAAGATATTTGTCCGCCGCAAGGGTGCAACGATTTCCATCACTCCGTTTGGCTATCAATTTGTCGAGCAAGCGCGTGATTTATTGCACAACGCAACTGCAATTGAGCAATTGGGGAGGGCTGCGCGGCCATTTGTGTTGGGATGCTTTGAAGACATGGCCCCGTGGTATCTCACCAAGGCTCTGCATGCCCTCAGATTAAATTTTCCCGCTATGTCTTTTGAGGGCCACGAGGGTCGCTTTTCTCAATTGGCTAGTGATATCACCGAAGGTCGCATCGATTTGGCCATCTCATACGATATTGGTTTCGATGACACATTCCTGCGTCAGAAAATAAAGGATGTTGCACCAGTCGCGTTTGTCTCTCCGACACATCCTTTGGCAACGTTCAGCACCCTTAGTTTGCATCAACTGACGCAGCATCCGCTGATCCTTTCGGCCGAGGAGTTATCCCTTGGGTATGTCATGCGTATCTTTGAAGAGGCTGGGCTGAAGATGAATGTGGAACACAGAACGGCTTCGCTAGAGATGATGCGTTCTTTGGCCGCGCAAGGTACTGGTGTTGGTGTCAGCTACTCAAACCCACCTTCAGCAATCAGCTATGATGGCCAGCCTCTTGTTACGATACCAATCAGCGCACCAGAGGCGGTAGCAGACATAGTGTTGGTTCAGTCAAATCTAGTGGAACCCAGCTCAAAAGTGATTGCTGTTTCGGAGGTTTTGGTTGCGATTTAATGCGGAACTGCACCGTTTGATTGTGAGCAGACATTGGCGCATCTAGAGCAAAAAATGGATAGCTTGAGGAGAGAGCTTCGACTTCATTTTGTTTCCCAATGGGTTCACGGCATTTATTGAGGATCGGCACCTAAATTAGCAACAGTTTCGGCAGCCTTTGAAGAGCTTGGCCTTGTATCTGCGCTTTCGCACACAACAAGAATACGCGCATCGTCGTTCCCGTTTGAAGCATACAAATGCCCGATTTCGCTGTCGAAATAAATGGCATCACCTTGCGCTAACGTGACCGGATCACGGCCTTCGAGATGGACCGTAACTGCGCCTTCGAGCACCATCAGGAATTCCTGACCGTCGTGACGTACAAAGTCTTCGAATTGATACAATTCGCGGGCCTTCAGCGTCCCCATCATGGGCAACATCGACTTGTTCCAAGTGTCGGTAAACAGCATGTCATAGACGTAGTTGTCAGTTTCCTGTCGCTGAAAATCGCCCTTGCGCGCAATGGCAAAGCTACCCCGTTCAAATCCCTGACCAGCATCAGAAAAGAACGCCGCTAGATCAACATCCAACCCGTGCGCAAGCTGCCCCAACCGGTCATAGGTCAGCGCAATGATGCCACGCTCAGCTTTGGAAATGGTTGAAATGGCAAGGCCCGTTCGTTCAGACAGGTCAGTGAGGGTCCAGCCCTTTTCGCTGCGCAACCGCTTGATGCGTTGGCCAAATTCGATGCGCTGTGTGGCTAGATCAGTATCCTGCTTCATGCCCCAAGCATAAACTGGGTGTCTCCATGTACAAGCACAAATATTTTCCAATCGGAAAAATACCCTTTTCCAATTGGAAAATTGTGTTAGCGTATTGGTAAGGAGATCCAGTGAAATGATTCACTCTACAGATCAGGCACCCAAAATCGAGACGCATTTTGACTGCATCGTGATTGGTGCGGGCATCGCAGGAACAACCGTCGCAGCCGAGTTGGCGCGCGTGATGAATGTCGCGCTGTTAGAGCGGGAAAATCAGCCTGGATATCACACAACCGGTCGGTCTGCCGCTCTCTATACGGTTGCATATGGTCCGCCTATCATCCGCGCACTCACCCGCGCATCGGGTCCGTTTTTCAACGTTCCGGATAGTCCTTATCTTACTGAACCATTGCTCTCAAAACGTGGGGCCGTCTTTGTGGCGCGCAAGGATCAGTTGGCGGCCTTAGCAGCACTTAAAGAAGAGCTGGGCAGCGCGGTTAAGTCGCTAGATGCCAGTCAGGTTACGCAAATGGTGCCCTTGTTGCGGGAAGGGTACGCTGCTGGGGGCCTCCATGACGAAGCCGCAAGCGACATAGACGTACATGCGCTGCACCAGCACTATCTGAGGGTATTCAAAGCCGCAGGCGGCACTTTGGTAACGCGCGCTGAGGTGACAACTATTAGGCGCGGTGAAGACTGGATTGTCCACACAACCGCCGGCAGGTTCCGTGCTCCGGTTGTCGTAAATGCGTCTGGCGCTTGGGGGGATGAAATCGCTGCACTTGCGGGGGTCGCTCCACGGGGATTAACGCCCAAACAGCGCACAGCTATGATCGTGGCTGCGCCAGAGGGCATGACACCTGATGGCTGGCCAATGGTGGTAGACGTCGAAGAACAATTCTATTTGAAACCAGACGCAGGGAAGCTGTTGATTTCCCCAGCGGATGCGGAGCCAACTGTGCCCTGTGATGCACAGCCAGACGAGTTATGGGTTGCACATTGCATAGATCGTATCGAGCGTGCGTTTGATTTATCTGTCCGCAGAATTGAAAATAAATGGGCAGGTTTGCGCAACTTTCTCCCGTCAGGTTGCCCGCTTGCCGCCTATGACACAGACGCGCGCGGGTTTTTCTGGCTTGTGGGGCAGGGAGGATATGGCATTCAAACCGCCCCGGCCCTCGCGCGCGCGGCGGCGGCTTTGATACAACACAAACCCATCCCCAAAGATATTGCAGATGAAGGCGTCACTGCTGACAGCCTGTGCTGCGACAAGGGTGTGCAAACTGAACAACAGGTTGCATCATCATGATTATTCTCATCCCTGTATTGGCGATTGTTCTGCTCACCTCGGGTTTGGCCATTGCCTATGTCATTGGCGGTGCTGCTGTTTTGACCTTTGTTGCGACGGATAACGCCCGCTATCTGGCGATCCTTCCACAGCAGATTTTCTCCAAGATCGATGTATTTGCCTTGATGGCGATGCCGCTGTTTATCCTTGCAGGTGAGTTGATGAACAGGGGCGGGATTACCTCGGCTTTGATCAACCTTTCCATGGCATTGGTCGGGCGTTTGAAGGGCGGATTGGGCCATGTGAATGTGCTTACATCGGTTTTCTTTGCTGGGATATCGGGCTCAGCCGTGGCGGATTCAGCGGCTTTGTCAAATACGTTGGTGCCTGAAATGACGCGCCGTGGTTATAGCTTGACGTATGCCAGTGCCATTACTGCGGCGTCCTCGGTGATTGGCCCGATTGTGCCGCCCTCGATCATCCTGATCTTTTACGGCGCTTTGATGCAAACCTCGGTTACTGCGCTGTTTTTGGCGGGAATTGTACCGGGGTTATTACTGGCTGCTTCATTGATAGCATTGAATACTTTTTATGCGTGGCGTGATGATCTGCCCAGCGTCAAACGCGAGGATATGCCGCCCTTTTTGCCAACGCTTGTACGTTCCATTCCAGCGCTGTCATTGCCCGTTATTATTCTGGGCGGGATTGTATTTGGCTGGATGACACCAACCGAAGCCGCGGCTGTTGCTGTTGTGACGGCGTTGTTTGCTGGGTGGTTCTATGAAGGACTAACGCTCGCCTCAATTCTCGAAGGGTTGCAGCGGACTGCGATGTTATCGGGGTCCATATTCATCATCATTTGTGCGGTCTCGGCCTTGGGCCACCTCGGCGCGCTTGAGCGTATTCCGGAGGCGATATCAGAGCTTGTAACAACGCTGGGTCTGGGGCCTGTTGGCTATATGATCACGCTGAATGTGATCTTTATCATCGCGGGTATGGTGCTGGATATCCCCGTCGCACTGGCGCTGCTTGTGCCGTTGCTTGCACCTGTTGCTTTGGCCCAAGGCGCTGATCCTGTGCATCTGGGTATCGTGCTCAGCTTTAACTTGTGCATCGGGTTGATCTCACCCCCGATGGGCGGGTGCCTGCTGGTGGTTTCGACCGTGACAGGCCTCAACTACTGGAAGCTGGCCAAGGCAATCATCCCCTTCGTTCTGGTTGAAATCATCGTGCTGGGGCTACTGGTTGCATTCCCACAAATCAGCCTCGCGCTGCCACAGGCCTTTGGTCTGGCAGGGGGATAAGCGGCCTAATTATTCAAATATTTCGAACAATCTAAAATACGAAACCTCAACATGGGAGACAATAAGATGACACATTCAATTTTGAAAACGACATTTCTTGCAGCCGCAATGGCGCTCGCTGCGCAGGCCAGTTTTGCCCAAGTCAAAGTGGCCCTCGACAGCCCCCCCGATCTTGAAGGATCTGGCAGCTATGTCTGGGCGCATACATTTGCCGAACACCTCAAGGCGAATGGCATGGAAGCCGAAGAATACCAGCGCGGTGCGCTTGGCGGTGATGATGAGTTGTTTGATCAAACGAGCCAAGGTTTGCTGGAAGTAAGCATGTCGCCGCTTGGCATTGTGGGGTCAATTGACGACACGATCTATGGCCTGCGCCTGCCGTATTTCTTTAAAGACATGGAAGAAGTTGATCACGCAATGATTGATGGCGGCATGTTAGAGGTCATCAATGCTGCAACAACAAAAGAAGG
The DNA here is from genome assembly GCF_036960155.1 of Sulfitobacter sp. GTDB lineage: Bacteria > Pseudomonadota > Alphaproteobacteria > Rhodobacterales > Rhodobacteraceae > Sulfitobacter. The sequence continues at coordinate 44,623 of NZ_JBALWB010000004.1, forward strand.
TGTTCGTGTTCTGGCGGTAGATACCGTTGGTCAGGCATCAGGGATCTTTAACACCAAGAAAGCCGTTAAATCTGTATCCGATATGGCGGGTCTGAGGATGCGTGCATTGGATGAAAGCCAGATCGAGCTTTATAAATCATGGGGCGCTGACGGCACAATTGTAAGCTGGGCAGAAGTACCAAACGCGCTGCAAACTGGCGTTGCGGATGGTTATCTGAACCCCAACTTTGTGCCGCTGCTGTTTGGTCATACCGATTTTCTGAAACACTATACTGATGCGGCAGTTACCCCGTCGTTGCGGATCGCGATTGCGTCCGAGGATTGGTATCAAGGCCTAAGCGATGCTGAGCGTGCCACCGTTGACGGTGCTGTTTCGGCTGCAAATGCAGCAAACCGCGCATGGCTTGGCACACAAGACGGTGTGATGGACAAGCTGCGGGCGGCAGGTGTTGAAATCCAGATATTGGATGAGGCGGCACGCGCCGAATTCCGCGACGCCTCTGCCTCAGCTTACGAAAGTGGCTTGCTCACCAAAGAGCAAATTGCCGCTTGGGAAGTTGCAAAAGGAAACTAAGATCATGCGCGCGATTGCCCGTTGGCTAGATAATGCTTCTGCCGCTGTTAACAGAATTGCCCTTTGGGGGGCGGTTCTGGCTGTGCTCACCATGGTGGCGGCGGCTGGCTGGCAGGTGATCGCACGTTACGTTCTGGATGCACCGCCCATATGGACCGAAGAACTGGCCCGCCGCGCAATGGTCTGGACGGGCATGTTGGGGGCGTCTTGCGCCTTTCGCATCTCGGCTGATCCCACACTATTCCCCACAATGCGGCTGGTGCCGGGACGGTTGGGGGGTGTTTTGGCACTGATCAGGTGTTGCGGCGTCTTGCTGTTTGCAGCCCCCGTAATTTGGTACTCGGTCTTTGATGCACGCATGAACCCTGCACGCGGATTTCTGGGCCGCAGCCTGAACCGTTCTGCAGAAATGCTTGATGTCTCCATGATATGGTTCACCGCTGCTGTTCCGCTCGCGTTTGCAATTATCGTGCTTCACGTCGTTGCCCTCACGCTGATGCGGTTAACAGGACAGGCCGATCTAAAGCCTGCTGATATCACTTCTTCTACGAAAGCCTGAATTATGAAAATTTTCATCGCCGGTTTAAGCACCGAAACCAATTCGTTTTCTCCCCTGCCAACGGGCATCATTTCGTTTCAGGAGGGATCGATCCACCATGGCAATGCCACGCAGGACCCCGTGCAATACTGGACTGGTCCACTGCACATCTGGCGCAACCGTGCCGAGGCTGAAGGCCATCAGATCATTGAATCGCTATCTGCCCATGCACAACCCGCAGGCGTGACCGTTAAGGCCGTTTATGAGGCGTTCCGTAATGAAATCTTGAGTGATCTCAAGGCTGCTGGTGGCATAGATGTCATTTTATTGTCGCTTCACGGCGCGATGATTGCCGATGGGTATGACGATTGCGAAGGTGACCTGATCGCGGCGTGTCGCAAGATTGCGCCAAATGCGGTCATTGGCGGGCTGCTAGATCCACATTGCCACCTAACCGATCTGATGATGGACAGCGCGACCTTGTTGGTCGCGTTCAAGGAATATCCGCACATCGACATACCCGCCCGCGCGGAAGAGCTGTTCACCCTTGCCATGGATGCGGCCGAGGGGCGCACAAAACCAATGATGGCTGATTTTGACTGTAAGATGGTCATGGCGCTGCCAACGCCTTCTGGCCCGATGCGTGATTTTGTGGATGAAATGCAGGCTCAAGAGGGCAAGGATGGTATCCTGTCGCTGTCTATTGCCCATGGCTTCCCGTGGGGTGATCACCCCCGCGTTGGCACCCGCGCACTGGCAATCTGTGACGGCACAGGTGCGCAACAAGTGGCCGAAACATTAGGTCGCAAGCTGTACGACCTGCGCCATGTCCTCAATACCGAAATACCCGATATTGCGGGTGCCCTTGATCTCGCTGAAGCCGAGGCTGATGGCCCGATTGTTCTGGCTGATATGTCTGACAACGCTGGAGGCGGCGCGCCATCTGATGCGACGTTCCTTCTGCGGGCTATGATCGACCGTGGCATGACCAGTATCGCTACGGGGCTGTTTTATGATCCGGGCGCGGTGCGGATTTGCCGTGAAGCGGGTGAGGGGGCGACACTTGATCTTCGTATCGGCGGCAAACACGGGCCAATGTCCGGCGACCCGCTGGATTTGGCGATAACGGTGATGAAATGTGCCTCTGGATTGACCCAGCGGTTCGGCGAACTGCCTGCGCCAATGGGGGAAAGCGTCTGGGTGAAAGCAGGCGATATCGACATTGTATTGACCGATACACGAGGTCAAACATTCCACCCCGAAGCGTTTACAAAGCTGGGAATTGATCTGACGAAACGTCGTTACGTTTGCGTGAAATCATCCAACCATTACCAAGCTGGTTTTAATCCGATCGCCAGTAAAGTTATTCCTGTCGCCACGCCCGGTGCGATCACGCCAGATTTTGCTAATATCCCCTTTACCCGCCGCACCCGCGATTATTTCCCTGCTCTGAAGGATCCGTTGTCATGACAAACGCATTGATTGCCGATCGCGACCGCTTTTCCGCTGAACACCCCGAACAGCGGATCACCCTAAATGATCGTGACTGGGGCTTTTTAGATGTTGGCCAAGGGCCAGTGTTGATCCTTATCCCCGGTACGTTGGGGCGTGGTGATATCTTCTGGCAACAGATCGACGCGTTAAAAGGCCGTCTACGGATCATCGCACCCAGCTATCCGGCCACAGGTGGCGTTGCTGAGTGGTGTGAAGATATCATCGCGCTTATGGACCACTTGAAAGTAGACAGCGCGTCGATTTTGGGATCGTCTTTGGGCGGCTATTTGGCGCAGTTTATCGCGGGTAAATATCCACACCGGATGGACAGCCTTATCGCGGCGAATACGTTACATACAACAGCTGGCATTGATCATCGTCCGCCATACTCCAGCGACCTAGATGCCGGACCAATCGCAGAATTGCGCGCGGGGTTTGGAGCAGGTCTTGAAGGATGGCGCGCGGCCCATCCCGATCAAAGTAATCTGGTTGATTTGTTGCTGGTTGAGGTTGGCGGCCGCATTCTGGAGCCTGAACTTCGCCGTCGTTTGGGCGCGATCAAGGAAGGGCCCGTTTTGCCTGACCTGGGATTACCCTCTGAAAAGGTGTTTACGATTGATGCTGCCGATGATCCGTTGATCCCATCTGAAATGCGCGATGTTGTGCGTGCCCGTTTACAACCAGCTGTTGCTTACCGCTACCTTTCTGGCGGTCATTTCCCCTACATTGCACGGCCTGACACCTACACCGCATTGCTGGAGCAGGTGATGGGCCTTGATATAACCGGCCCTGATTGGGGCATGAAAGCGGAGCGGTTCCTATGATTATTCTGACCTCTGAAGACGTTGCACAGCTGCTTCCGATGTGCGCGGCGATCGAGGTGATCGATACCACGATGAAGATGGTATCAAAGGGCGAGGCCGAGCTGCCGTTGCGCAGTGCGATACCCGTCGGTGGGGCCAATAGGATGGGCATCATGCCGGGTGCGATCATGGCCCCAGACAATTCGTGTTTCGGTGTTAAGCTCTTGAGCCTTTTCCCCGATAATTCAAAACATGGCCTATCCTCCCATCTTGGGGCGTATGTGTTGTTTGCCGCAGACACAGGTGAAGCGCGCGCGATGATGGATGCCAGCCTGCTAACTGCCCTGCGTACTGCAGCCGCCAGTGGTGTCGCCACGCGTGCTTTGGCAAGGGAGGATGCAAGCGTGTTAACCATCATCGGATACGGTGAGCAGGCGGAACATCATCTAGATGCGATCTGTGCGGTACGTGATATTGCGACGGTCCATGTTGTCGGGCGTGATGCCGCGAAAGCCGAGGCTTTTTGTCAGACTGCAAGAACGCATTACCCGAAAGTGGAATTTAACGCAGGTTCAGATGTGCAATCGGCTGTAGCGCAGGCCGATATCATCTGTACAGTGACGTCTTCCCCGACACCGATTTTACACCATGCGTGGTTGCCCGAAGGGTGCCACGTCAACGTAGTTGGTTCGTCTATTCCGACAATGCGAGAAGTGGATGACGATCTTGTTTTCAATACATCAATTTGGGTGGATTACCTTCCCTCTACGCTTGCACAAGCTGGGGAGGTTGTGGATTTGATCGCTTCAGGTGACTTCACATCGGATCAACTGATGGGTGAAATCGGGAGTGTTTTGGACGGACAGTTAGCAGGACGAACGTCAGCGGACCAACAAACTGTCTATCGTTCACTTGGTGTGGCTGCGCAGGATTTGATGGCCGCAAAGGCGGTTGTTGAGGCCGCAATAACGCAAGGGTTAGGACAAGCGGTTCGGCTGTAAACTTATGTTCCTATTGCAAGGTATCGCACCGCGATCGGCCGATTACGCTACCCGTATATCTCTACGGGTAGCGTAGCAATGACGGCAGTTCTGAGCAGTCGTTCAAGGAAGAAAACTCTACGGGCGTGGCCTGCATTGAGCCGTCGTTGACATAACCACGCGCAAGCTTTGCCTAATCTGGCAGAGCGGTCCTTGATGGAGCGTAGAAGTGATTTATGCTTCGATAAACGTTTCGATGATCTCGAGTACGATGAGAAAAATCTAATTTATTCGAGATCCATGCAACTGGCGTAGTAACTGACAGTGGCGGGCCAGTCGGAGAAAATGCCAGTGACGCCAACGTCTTGTGCTAGCACGTCGATTACTTGATACACTGCCCCGTCTGATGTGATGGCATCGGCGATGGATTGGTAGTACCAGCCACCGCCGTTTTGCAGTGATCCAGAACGCTCGAACGACCAAGCAATTATGTTGAGCCCAGCCTCCCTCGCTTTCACCGAATAGGTTGAGGGAACGATCTTATCGTTTTCCAAGGTTAGCAGCACCCATAACGGTGGGGCAATGTAGTTGACGCCGAGGGCCTTCAGCTCATCCATCTGGTGGGCCCATGTTACAGGCGCGTTGGGGTTCCAGCCGTCGATGCGATAGCTTGCGTCAAGGTAGACGGCTTGTGCGCCAAACTCCGGCTCGTTCTTGATCCAATAGAGAACATCGTCGAGGTTGAACGACTGCGCCCAGACATCTGATGCAGGGACACCTGCGGATTTATACGCATCGATCATTTTCTGCGCGTAATCTTCTTGGGTGAACCCGTCAAACGGCATATCGACGGCGGCGGCTTTTAGTTCGGGCATGAATTTCACTCCGAGCGATTTGAAGAGTGCGATGGACTCCGCGTGGGTCATCAGCTCTCCACCATCTGCGGCATATAGATCTGTGCGCCAGCTTGCGGTGGCGTTCATATATTCTTTAATCGTCAAAGCCGTTGTGTTGGCAGCATCCATCTTACCGTTTAGGGTTTGGAATTCCGCCAGTGTGATGTCTGAGGTTCTGCACTCAGCACTGGCATTTGTACCCTCTTTGGCAGGGGTGAACCCCGCTGTGCAGCTCAAAGCGAGGTCAGTTGTTAGAATGTCAGTTGTGGTATGCAGATCGTTTTGCGCATGGCGGCAAACGAGTTGTTTGTCAGACGTGAATGTTACGTCGCACTCAATGATGCCAGCACCCATACGCGCGGCGGCCACGTAACTTTCGACGGTATGTTCAGGGAATTGCATGGGGGCGCCGCGATGACCTATGGAAAAATCAGTACGCTTTACCGGATCACTCGCGCAGGACAGGAGCGTGTCTTTGAGCGGGCCAGATTCCATCTGATCAATCAGGTAGAGCGGGCGTGGACCAGTGGATATTGGGTCAGAGAAGGCTGGCGTTGCAACAGCAAGAAATAGTAGAAAAGACCTAATCATATCAATATCTTTCGAGATGGATTATCGTAAGTTATATTCCAAATAATGCGTTTTCGATATGGTGTGTTTACCCCACATGACAACGGATTTGGCCTGTTTTGCGAAGGTCTAACATTAAGTGAATTGGGTCGACTGTACACCCGTAGTGTAAGCTGGCAATAGCCATCTGCATCAGTATTTAGATCGTGCACAAGAAGTCAGCATTGGGCCAGTTGTGTATCGCTACGGCCGTCAAAACAGTTGCCAACGTTGCAGTTAGCTTTCTCAATTCGTTCGCGCGTTACGTACCCATGCCACAATCGTTTTGCGGTTTTCTGGTGTCATGGTTGCAATTGCGTTGGGCGGCGGCATGGCGTTGCTGAGGCCTGCGTGTAGAAAGATTTGCTCGGCGTAGCGGGCGACGTCGCTTTGTGTTTCAAGAACCACGCCTTTTGGGGCCCACCTGATGCCATCCCACGCGGGTTCGCGGGCGTGGCACATGGAACAGTTGCCCAACACCACGTCATACGCATCTTCAAATCCGTCAGCAGAGGCATATTGCTGCTCATGTGGGGTAAGGGCGCGTGCTTCGGCTTCCTCATAGGTGTCCTGACCCGGCACAGTGGAAAGCCATGCGATGATGATCATCAAAATGACCGTGACCGCCCAAGTCCAATGGGGACCTTTGCCCGTCGCGTGCATGGTATTGAAATAGTGGCGAATGGTAACGCCCGTCAGGAAAATCAGACTGGCGATGATCCAGCTGTATTGCGTTCCAAATGACAGGGGATAGTGGGTTGAGAGCATCAGGAAAACAACGGGCAGTGTCAGGTAGTTGTTATGAGTTGAGCGTAACTTGGCGATCTTACCGTATTTGGCGTCCGGCTTTCGGCCCGCCTTTAGGTCTGCCACGACAATGCGCTGGTTTGGCATGATCTGGAAAAACACGTTGCCGGTCATAATTGACGCGGTGAAGGCCCCCAGATGCAGAAGCGCTGCGCGGCCCGTGAATATCTGGTTGTATCCCCATGCCATGAACACCAGCAGCACAAATAGCAGGAGCATCAGCAGGGTTGAATGTTCGCCCAGCTTGGATTTGCACATAAAGTCATATGCCAGCCAGCCAATTGTGAGGGACCCGCCAGAGATTAGAATACCTTGCCAAAGGGACAGCTCTGCCTTGTTGGGATCAAGCAGAAACAACTCTCCACCAACCCAGTAGACAATCATCAACAAAGCAGCGCCAGAAACCCAAGTGATATAGCTTTGCCATTTGTGCCAGATCAGATGCTCAGGCATATTATCTGGCGCCACAAGGTACTTCTGGATGTGGTAAAAGCCGCCTCCGTGGACCTGCCATTCCTCACCAAAGACGCCATGGGGCATGTTCGGTGCTTTGCGCAGGCCCAAATCCAATGCGATGAAAAAGAACGAGGCACCAATCCATGCCATTGCTGTGATGACATGAAGCCAGCGCACTGCAAATGCGATCCAGTCCCAAATGATGGCGAAATCGTACATAAAATGCTCCTGAAGGGCGAAAGGAAAGGACTGTGTGGTTAGAACCAGAAAAACGAATTTTTGTTAAACTGGTATCACTGCTCAACGGCAAACTGCATGAAAAAAAGCAAGAGGTTTTAGGGTGGGCGATGCTATCCGTCCACAGAAGTGGCTTTAGCTGCCGCGATAGGTTGAGTAACCGAACGGCGAGAGCAAGAGGGGCACGTGATAATGCGTCTCTTCTGACATGCCAAACCGCAGTGGGATAACATCTAAGAAACGCGGGCTTTCGGGGGGCGTGCCGATAGCATCCAAGTAATCGCCTGCGTGAAAGACCAGCTCGTAAGTACCTGTTTCAAAACGATCCGCTGGGAGGATTTGTTCATCCGTGCGGCCATCGGCATTTGTAACAAGTGTTTTGAGGGAGGTACGCTGGTCTTCGTCAACCTTAAACAGCTCAATTTTTAGGCCCTGTGCGGGGCATCCGCGCGCCGTGTCCAAAACATGGGTGGTCAGATATCCGGTCATTTAGTCTCTCCTCGACTTTGGGGCGCAATGGGCCGCCCTATTGCTTATCAGCAAAACAAAGGCACCCGAAGGTGTTTTTGGTGCTTTTTGACAAAACAGTTGGTTGTACTGGCAAAGAGAGATGAAACGGGCAAATGTTCTTGCTGAACGTATTGTGCTATTTTCCTGTACACATTGACGCGGACACAAGGTGTCGGTCTTGTAGGAAGCAACATCGACGGTACTCAAACGAGTCTCCGCCAGCCACCTCGCAAATACGCGACCCAATCCCGAGAAGTATCTCCATGACGAAGCGCGTCAAAGTCGAACCACTCACTTCTGAGGCATTCGCCCCATACGGCGATGTTATGGAGGCGTCTGGAGCTGCAGATAAAATGATCAATCAGGGTAAGTGTGGACGTTATCATGACCGCGCGCAGTTAGATTTTTCGGATGGAAAGGCTGGCATCAGCATTTTTCAGGGCGAAGTGGAAACGCTGCCGCTCACGCTTGAGCTGGTTGAGCGGCACCCGCAGGGCAGTCAGGCGTTTGTGCCCATGTCCAATGATCCATTTTTGGTTGTTGTGGCGCAGGATGATAATGGGACCCCTATACATCCGCGCGCATTTGTCACCAAGGCGGGGCAGGCGATCAATTTTCACCGCGGCACGTGGCACGGGGTGCTTGCGCCGCTTCACGCGCCGGGCCTGTTTGCGGTTGTTGACCGCATAGGGCAGGGCGCAAACCTAGAAGAGCACTGGTTTGAAGACCCCTATACCATCGAAGAATAATCAAGCTGGCAGCGTAAAAAGCCAGCATACCACCAACAAAAAGGGACAAAAAAATGACGGATTCATCCATCGGAACGCCGCAGCAGTTGCGCGATCCAAATTATACACCTGCTCTGCATCGCGCGATTCCACTGGGCATTCAGCATGTCTTGGCGATGTTCGTCTCGAACGTAACGCCAGCGATTATTATTGCGGGTGCTGCGGGTTTTGGCTTTGGCTCGGATGCGGGGGCGCAGGGATTTCCTGACATGACCTACCTCATTCAGATGTCCATGCTGTTTGCGGGCATCGCGACCTTGTTCCAGACCATCGGTTTTGGTCCGGTTGGCGCGCGCTTGCCGATTGTGCAGGGGACATCGTTTGCATTTATCCCGATCATGATCCCACTGGTTGCAGGCAAAGGTGTTGAGGCGCTTCCTGCGTTGTTTGGTGGGGTTATCATCGGTGGATTGTTCCATACATTCATCGCAACCTTCATTGGTAAAATCCGTTTTGCGCTACCGCCGCTGGTGACTGGCCTTGTGGTGACAATGATTGGATTGGCGCTGGTCAAAGTGGGCATTCAGTACGCTGCGGGTGGCATTCCAGCGATTGATAAGCCTGAATACGGTTCGCTGTTGAACTGGTCTGCGGCCTTGATTGTGATCTTTGTGACCTTGGGACTCAAATTTTACGCCAAGGGGATGCTGGCAGTGTCTGCTGTCGTGATCGGTATTATTGTTGGTTATTTCTACGCGATGGCCATGGGCATGGTCACGCTGGAAGGCATCGCCACCAGCTGGAGCCGCGCTGCGCCAATCGCCTTTCCATCGCCTTTCAAATACGGATTTGAACTCAGCTTTGCTGCGATCATCGGGTTCTGTTTGATGGCCTTTGTGTCGGCTGTGGAAACCGTTGGTGATGTATCGGGTATCACCAAAGGGGGCGCTGGCCGCGAAGCAACGGACGAAGAGATTTCAGGCGCAACTTACGCGGACGGTCTGGGTTCGGCTGTAGCGGGTGTTTTTGGTGGCTTTCCAAACACTTCGTTCAGCCAAAACGTTGGCCTAATTGCGATGACGGGCGTCATGAGCCGCCATGTGGTCACGATTGGTGCGATCTTTTTGATCATCTGCGGATTGATCCCAAAGGTTGGTGCTGTCATCCGTACCATCCCAATTGAGGTTTTAGGCGGCGGCGTGATTGTGATGTTTGGTATGGTTGTTGCTGCCGGTATTTCGATGCTGTCAGACGTGAACTGGAACCGTCGCAACATGGTGATTTTTGCAATCGCCCTATCGATTGGTTTGGGTCTACAGCTTGATCCTAAGGCAGTTCAATATCTACCTGATACGCTGCGCATCTTGATGACATCAGGCCTATTACCTGCTGCGGTCATCGCGATTGTGCTAAATCTGATCCTCCCCGAAGATCTATCAGATGAGGCAACCGATGCAGTCTCTGGTGGGATGCAAGGCCACGGCGAAGGATCGTTCAAAAGCAAGTAACGCGTTACTTTGAAAAACCGCTCCGCCGCATGTTTTTGCGGCGGAGTGATGCGTGGCTAGGTCTGCGCCGCTAGCAGTCTCGCCATGTCGATCATGCGGGCAGAAAAACCCCACTCATTGTCATACCAACCAAACAGCCGCAGCTGGCTGTTACCAATGGTTTGAATTTCTGGCAGCGCAAGGATCAGCGAGTCAGGGCGTTCACGCATGTCGCGAGAGACACAAGGATCGTCGATTGCGCCAATCACGTTTGACTGTTTGATCGCTTCCAAGACGGTGTCACGCGCCGAACCCTTGATCGGGGAAGACAGCTGCAGGACTGCGTCTATGGATGAAACACTAAGGCTGGGGACACGCACGGCTGCAACACTGGTGCGTTCACCAATGTCAGGCAGCACCTTTTGCACTTCTTTCGCGGCACTTGTGGTGGTGGGAACCATAGATTCCGCACCCGCCCGACTGCGGGCCAGATCACCGCGCGGCGCATCAACCATCGGCTGGCTGCTGGTGTAGCAGTGGATTGTAGTGATGTGGGCACGTTCGATCCCAAAGGCCGTGTTCATAACCTGCATCAATGGCGCAATTGCATTTGTTGTACAGGATGAGTTGGAAATGATGCGTGCATCCCCCAATGAGCCTTCATTTGCGCCCAAGACGATTGTCTTATCTGCATATTCTGAAGGGCCCGAAATCAGGACCGCTTTTGCTCCCGCATCAAGGCCACGCTGCGCGATGTCGCGCGATTGCACTTTTCCGGTGCATTCCAAGAAGACATCAACAGCGGGAATATCAGCACCGCCAAGTGCGCCATGGGACGAAAACGGGATGAACTTTCCATTGACGCGCAGGCCAGTGCCCTCGGTCACGACGTCATAGGGAAGGGGGCCGAATGTACTGTCGTATTTGAACAGATAGGCACATGTTTCCAGTGGCGCGATTTCATTGATCAACGCGACTTCGATATCGCGATGTTCGGGTTGTGTCAAAATTTGACGCAGAATGGTCCGCCCGATCCGACCAAACCCATTTATGACGACCCGCATTTTGTTCTCCTAGGGCATTCGTAGCAACCGCGCAGTCGGCTGCTTTCACTATGCTATTTGAGACATGTTCGATTTTTTGGGGTGATACAACCAGTGCGATGCGGTTGTGATGTTGTTGAAACAAGCGGTGAATGGGTTGCGTGCTGGTTTGGGAACGATTTTCTCTCTCATGCCTTCTTGTTGGTAGGGGGTGTCGTGAATATATCTGTGTTTGCAATAATATACCGCACTGCAATCGTGCCCATACTAGGACCATTATCATGACCACCACCCTGATTGATCAGTTGAACTGGCGCTATGCCACAAAGAAAATGGACGCCAACAAGGCAGTGCCACAAGAAAAAGTGGATGCGATCATCGAAGCGATCCGTTTGGCGCCTACCTCCAGTGGAACGCAACCCTTTGAGCTGATTGTTGTGACCAATCCGGAAAAACGGGCTGAGATCCGCGCCGCCGCTTCTGATCAGGCCCAAGTTACGGATGGTTCTCACTTGTTGGTATTTGCAGCGTGGGACAACTACACCGCTGATCGCATTGACGAGGTGGTCGATCTGGTAACCCAAGAGCGTGGCGAGTTGCCGATGCTGAACGCCTATTACGAAAATCTGAAATCCAACTATCTGCCACGCGATGCGTCGGTGAATTACGAACACGCCGCCCGTCAGGCCTATATTGCCTTAGGCATTGCCATGGTTGCCGCCGCTGAGCAAGAAGTCGACAGCACGCCCATGGAAGGGTTTAATCCGCGCAAGGTTGACGAAATTCTCGATCTAAAAGCGCGCGGTTTGCGTTCAGTTGTTCTATTGCCGCTGGGGTACCGCGATGCATCAGGCGACTGGCTGTTGCCGATGAAGAAGGTGCGCAAATCTGTTGAGACCATGGTCTCTACAATCGACTGATCGCTAAGATTTTTAAAATGCTAGGGGTATTTGATATGCCTCTAGTATTTACACATTTGTATTAAGTTTCATTATATTACGGTGCATTCCTCATGTTTGAAGAATGCCACTTTTTTTGGAACACCTCGCGTCGGGTACTACATGCAATAGGTCGCGTTTCTTTCACATATGTTCGCCGTAATGACGGAAATGTGAGCGGTAACATCACCATAAATTGCCCGCAATTTACCTCTCCCCATTCCAATTAATACGTCTCTGTGCCAAGTACAGCTGACCTTTCAACTTTCCTCAGCAAGACCACAAAAGGATAATCTCATGACCTCACCCAAACCTAACGTCGGCGCGAAAATCGAAGAAATGAGCTTTCCAGTTGTTGGAAAAACCGAGCCCGTGACAATTGGCAAACCCACAGACCGTTGGACCATGCTTTTTGTGTACCGTGGCAAACATTGCCCGCGTTGTAAGCGCTTTCTCAACAAACTGAACGCGGCGTTGCCTGCATGGACCGACGTGATGAACATCGTTGTTGTTTCTGCAGACACCGAAGAAAAAGCGATCGCAGATAAAGCTGAATTTGGGTGGGATTTTGATCTTGCTTATGGAATGACCGTGCCTCAGATGCGCTCACTTGGTCTTTATGTCTCTGAGCCGCTTTCAGAAGCTGAAACAACTGACCAGTTCGCCGAACCAGGCGCATTTGGAATTCGCCCCAACGGCACGTTAATGTTGGTCGACATCTCAAATGGTCCCGCAGCGCGCCCCGATTTGGAAGAGCTGCTGGATGGCATGAAGTTCAATATCGAAAATGATCGCCCAGAACGCGGAACAGCATAAACTTTCGACCTAAACCAAACGCACCCTACTCGAAGTAGTTGGGGTGCGTTTCATGAATAAAGTCCACAGTTGCGTCGAGACGGGACAGGTGACGCCTGACCGATTCTTGTGCTTTTGCCAGATCACCAGATGCCATTCCTTTGGCAATTTCACGATGATCGGCCAATACCGCCGCAGCCTTGCTGTCTGTCTTCAGCCCGAGCATGCAAAGACGTTCGACCTTTTGTTTGCAGTCAAGAATCACTTCGAACGCCAGAGGATTGCCACTTAGGACACAAATCAAACGGTGAAATTCGTAATCTAGGGCATGAAACTTTGGCATGTCATCACTAGCGACGGCCTGTTCTTGAAGTTTCAGATTTTCCTCTAGCTTCGCTTGGCCTTGTGGGGTCCACACCTCAATCGCGTGTCTGGTTATCTCTAGTTCAAGGGCCAGCCTGACAAGTCGGGCAAGCGCAACGCGGTCCATCGAAAAACCACGCACCTCGGTCGCTCTTTGAGGTCGAATGACAATCAAATCCTCATTGCCCAGTTTTGTAAACGCGTTACGCACGGGCTGACGGGACACGCCAAACCGGCGTGCAACTTCGGTTTCCGATAGCTTCGTCCCCGGAAGGATTTCCAGCGAAATTATCTCTTCATGAAGTTTTTCATAGACCGCATCGGTCGAGGTTCGTCTGATAAAGTCTTCCACAGGTTTCTACACTAGTCCCTTTTTTAGCTTTGTTGTTTCCAAGGTTTAGCCCAAGAGAGAGGTAATATCCCACAATAAATCATATGTTTAATTACATACAATCCCCAAGGCATGGTCAGCTTCCATCAAATGCGGAGTAGTGCCCCTCTGTCAAGTCATCTGGGATACTAGATGACTAGTGTTGACAAAACTTGGATACTAGTCTCCCTATTGGGGCAGCAGTGATTCCGGTTCTGGGGGGCGAGGGTGATCTTAAAAGCTTGTTCCTCCCTTCATCTTTGATGACCAGATGCTGTCCCAATTTTAACGGGGAGGAGAACCCATGACATTTTCGAAATCGCTTTTTGCGACAGCCACGGCTGTAGCGCTTATTGCAACCTCAGCATCCGCCGATAATTGGCGTGCGTGGAATGTTCACCACGATGGACACCCAAACACGGCGGCAATGGACCGCTTTGCAGAGCTGGTTGATGCGGCAACAAACGGTGAAGTTACCGTTGACGTATTCCACGGTGGTGTACTTGGTTCGCAGCCAGACGCGCTGGAACAAGTTCGTATCGGTGCAATCGAAGTAGGTAACTTTAACCTTGGTCCAATCGGTCCAATGGTAAAAGAAGCTAACCTTGTATCACTGCCGTTTATCTTCAAAAGCGTGCCACACATGTTCCGCGTTCTGGACGGCGAAGCGGGTGAGATTGTTGCCAAAGGTATGGCTGACGCAGGTCTGTTGCCATTGGCATATTTCGACGCGGGCGCACGTTCATTCTACAGCCAAAAGCCAATCAACACGCCAGCCGATGTTGAAGGCATGAAGATCCGTGTAATGAACAACAGTCTCTACACGTCGATGATTTCGGCAATGGGCGGCAACCCGTCACCAATGGCATTCTCCGAGGTTCAACAAGCGTTGAAAACCGGCGTTGTTGATGGTGCGGAAAATAACTTCCCGTCGTTCAAGAACGTTGGCCACTACGAAGTGACAACACACTACTCACTCAGCGAACACCTGATCATTCCTGAGTGCGTTTGCGTAAACACAACAAAGTTCAACGCACTGTCACCTGAGCTTCAAGATGCTGTTCGTGGTGCTGCGGTAGAAGCTGCTGCTTTTCAGCGCGAACTGTGGTCCGTTCAATCTGGTCAAGCGCGTAAAGACGTTGAAGCTTCAGGCATCACCGTCAACGAAATCGCAGACAAAGGTCCGTTTCAGTCCGCGATGGTCGCCGTTTATGACGAGTATCTGACTGCGAACCCTGACATGCGCAAACTGGTCGATATCGCTCAATCTACTGAGTAATTTCTGACCACAAAGCGAACTAAGAGCGCCCGGCTCCAGGATATGGATGTCGGGCGTTTTGCACCTAGGGGAGGGAACCCATGCACAACTCACAAAATCCACCAACATTTTTAAGAATGATGGACAGGGTATTCGACTTTATTGCACGGATCTGCACCATAATAGCAGGTACAGCTATCGTCGTGATGACGGTGATCTTTGCGTGGTTGGTGTTTGGCCGCTACGTACTGAATGACACCCCAACATGGGTCGAGCAGGTCTCGCTTTTGCTCATGATGGTGATGGCGTTTTTCGGTGCGGCAGTGGGAATACATGAACATACGCATCTGTCTGTTGTGGTCTTTCGCAACATCGTCCCTACACGCATCCGTATCGTTTTTGTTGTGGTTACTGATTTTCTTTTGGCTGGCTTCGGCGGCATGATGTTCTGGTACGGCATCGAACTTACGCGTTTCAAATGGAGCGCGCTTATTCCACTGATCCAAGTGTCTGAGGGTTTACGCTCTTTGCCTTTGACGATCTGTGGCGCACTCATTTTCCTATTTTCCACCGGCCATCTGTTCCGTCTCTTTATGGGGCAGGACAAACGGCAAGATAACATAGATCAGGGCTAATCATGGGACTTATGCTTCTTCTTGGGGTTTTTGCCCTATGTGTCGTCATTGGCACGCCAGTTGCTTTTGCACTGGGAATTGCGGCGCTTTCGGCGTTCTGGTTTGAAGGCCTGCCGCTGTTTGTCGGATTTCAGCGCATCGTCGCAGGGATTAACGTCTTTTCACTGATGGCGATCCCGTTCTTCATCTTTGCGGGTGATCTGATGTTCCACGGTGGTATCGCGATACGTTTGGTGCGGTTTGCCCAAGCTGCTGTTGGTGCAATGCGCGGCGGTCTTGGCATCGTGAACGTTTTCTCGTCCATGCTGTTTGGCGGAATTTCTGGTTCCGCCGTTGCGGATATCTCGGCTTTGGGGTCGATCTTGATCCCTGTGATGAAAGACAAAGGATATGACGCCGACTATGCGGTAAACGTCACAGTTACGTCCTCAATTGCGGGCATCATCATTCCGCCAAGCCACAACATGATTATCTTCGCACTTGCCACAGGCGGGGCGGTATCGATCTCCAAGCTGTTCCTTGCAGGTGTTGTTCCGGGTATCTTGATGTGTAGCTGTCTGGCGATTGCGGCCTATGTGGTTGCCGTTAAACGCGGATATAAAGCCGAACAGTTCCCAGGTTGGAATGCGCTTGCGTTTGCATTTATCGGCTCCATCCCCGGTTTGATGACGGCTGTGATCATTGTTGGCGGTGTTCTTTCCGGTGTTTTCACCGTGACAGAATCCGGTGCCTTCGGTGCGATCTATGCGTTTGCCGTGACGTTCTTTGTGTACCGCAGCATCACATGGAATAACTTCAAGGCTGCGGTCGTTTCCTCAGTGCGTACGACGTCGATGGTGATGATCTTGATCGCCTGTGCGGGCGCATTTGCCTATATGCTCACTTTCTACCGTGTTCCCAGCAAAACTGTTGAGTTCCTGTTGGGGATTACCGAAAACCCGATCCTAATCCTTTTAATGATCAATGCTGTGTTGCTGTTATTGGGCATGATTATGGACATGGCTGCACTGATCCTGATCTGTACACCTATCTTCTTACCCGTGATGAATACGCTTGGAATTGATCCATTGCAGTTTGGCATGATCCTCTTAGTCAACCTTGGTCTTGGCCTATGTACGCCACCTGTGGGGACTTGTTTGTTTGTCGGTTGCGCGGTTGGGAAACTACCAATGGAGAAGGCTATTAAAACGATCTGGCCCTTCTACTTCGCGATCTTTGCGGCGCTGATGCTGATCACTTTTGTACCGGCAATTTCGCTAACATTGCCAAACCTTCTTGGACAGTGATCGGGAGCGTCAAATTGGAAAAATCACGACTTAGGAGTACATTATGCTGACCATCACCCGTCTTGATATAGATGATGCATATGCGCTGATCGCTGGGGCACGTGCCAAAGCAGAAGAAATCGGTGTGCCGATGTGTATTGCCGTCACTGACGAAAGCGGAAACCTGATCGCATTTGAGAGGATGGATGGTGGCAAGATCACCAGCATCACTCTTGCGATCGACAAAAGCTTTACTGCTACTGGCATCAAAAAGAGTACCCATGCCCTTGGTAAGGTGAGCCAACCGGGCCAACCTGCGCATGGTATTTCCTCTACTTTGGGGGGGCGTATGGTGGTGGTTGCTGGTGGTCTTCCTGTGCTGTCTTACGGTGAAGTTGTAGGCGGCATCGGGGTGAGTTCAGGCTCCCCCGCACAAGATCTGGCCGTCGCTGAAGCGGGTGTTCAGGCGTTTTCCGAAATCCAATCATAAATTAACTTTCTAGGAGTCAGATATGACAAAACCTGTCATCGGTTTCATTGGCCTTGGCCTAATGGGCGGCAACATGGCCGAGTGCCTGCAAAACAACGGTTTTGACCTTGTTGTCATGGGCCGAAATAAACAGGCGGTTGCCGCCACGGTTGCGCGCGGCGCCACCGAGGTATCCACACCCAAAGATTTGGCGCAGGCCAGTGACATTGTGATGCTCTGCGTCACAACCTCCGAAGTGGTCGAGGGGCTGGTGTACGGCGATAACGGCATTTTGGCGGGCATCAAAGCGGGTGCGGTTGTGATCGACTACGGCACTTCCATCCCTGCCTCGACCCAAAAAATTGGCGCTGACCTTGCGGCAAAAGGTGCTGGCATGATCGACGCGCCACTGGGCCGCACACCTGCCCATGCCAAAGACGGCCTTTTGAATATTATGGCTGCCGGCGACATGAAAACCTATGAAAAGGTGAAGCCAGTCCTTGATGTACAGGGAGAGAATGTCTTTCACCTTGGTGCGTTAGGCGCGGGCCATGTGACAAAACTGATCAATAACTTCATGGGCATGACAACAGCGGTCACAATGAGCCAAGCCTTTGCTGTAGCACAGCGTGCAGGCGTTGATCGCCAGCAGCTGTTTGACATCATGTCAGCAGGCCCCTCAAATTCGCCGTTCATGCAGTTTTGCAAGAACTACGCAGTGGACGGTGTTAGCAATCTTGGTTTTTCAATTGCCAATGCCACAAAGGACATCGGATATTTTGTGCAAATGGCCGATGATTTGGGGACACGTGCGCAAATTGCTGAAGGGACGTCAGCCAACCTTCAGGCTGCGCTGGACGCGGGTATGGGCGACGGGAATGTCCCTGAGATATTCGATTATTTCCTGAAGCTAGATAAGTAACTGGAAGGCTCTGCTGTGCGGGTGATTTCACGCAATAGCGGAGCACGACCATAAAGAAAGAGGCGACCCGAAGGCCGCCTCTTTGATACATGCTAAAAAGTTCTTCTAAAATTTGGTCTGTATAGATAGAGCGAAAGCTGATCTTGGTGCCCAAGCGACGAACAAGAAGTTCAACTGGGTCAAACAAGCCCTTCGCCTGTGTTTGGCGTGCCGTAATGCTAATCCCAATGTGGCTATCCTAAATAAGGAGAGAAGCCAGATTGTAAGCACTGAACAATCCGATAAGAGCACGGGATGTTACGATCACTTGAGTTGTAGATAAATAATTCTATCTCCTCACAAGTGCCCTATGAAATGATGTAGAAGCTTCAGCTTAATGCGTGAAACGGACAACATCGTTCACCTAGAGTGCTTTTGGATACGCCTCGAAGTCCTAATGAATTCCCTCATAATTTAACTGACTTAGTCTTAATAGGTTAACGCTATGCGATCCGTTTGGGCGCGTCATACCCCATATTGGGTAAAATTCGGGCTCATTTCATAAAAGGGGCCAAAACCTTTAGGACGTCTTGCCAATGGCGGAAGAATATCAGCTGTCCGGCATCGTCATAGACGCGGTAATCAATCCAATCAAAGTCACGTTTGAAATCCTGCAAAGTATCTTTAGGTACTTGCGGGTCATGCGTTCCGTTCATGAAAATGATAGGCAGTTGGCCGTTCAATGCATGCACATCCGCTGACCAATCGACATTTTGACGCCCCAGTAACATCCGCGAAAAGCTATCATGCGCGGAATGTGTTTCCGAGAGAGAGACCTCAGAGCCTGTAACCATTGCTTCAAAAACCTCGGGGTTTTCAAAGGTATCCACATCCGCAGGAGAGTTGCCGTACACTGCATGAATAAATCCGCGTTTGCCGATTTTCCGAGCCAGAAGGAAACCCGCCTTAACCATAAATGGCAACAGATGTGGGGTGTATTTAGCGCCTGCCAGAATGAAACGGTGCCATTTTTCCATGCGCTCAAACTGTTCACGTTTCGTCATGGGCAAGACACCCGCACAAGCGATCAGCGCCGTGAACGTATTGGGATGAAGTTTTGCCAATTGCATTCCATAGAACGAGTCACTGCCCATTGAAATTATAGGACAGCGTTTGACTTTTTCCGCCTGTAGGATCTGCATCGTATCTTCGATGAGCGCATCATCAATATCGGCGCGTTTGGATAGGGTGTCGGATTGGCCGTATCCTGCACGCACAGGCACGATAACACGCCAGCCCCGTTTGGCGGCTTCAGCCTCAGCAGAGGCAGGCCAACGCACAAGACCATAATCAAGCGGTAGAAACAAAACGGGTTTGCCAGTTGGGGACCCCAGAATCAAATAATCCAAGCGGCGCCCGTCTGGTGTGGTCAGGCTTTGATAGTTCCGCGATTCCAGCGTTGAATATCCTTTGCTGACAAGACGCGGTTCCAGTTGTGTGTTCAACGTCAGATTTGCCATATCCATGACGGACAATGCCAACCGGACAAGCTCAACCTGGGAGTGTGTTTCGGTTTTGGATAAAATCGACTTTACTTGCGCGCGTATGGTATCAACAGAGCGGCCACGCTGGGCGGCGATATCGCTGACGGTGCAACATTCAACCAAGCTTTGGACAACGTCGGTTTCTGCCCCAGTCAGACTAAATGCGCGGCGTAAGATATCGTTGAACCCTTCAGGCCAACCGACCTCACTTGAGGCTGCCAACACCAGTGGAGTGCCTTTCCCAGTCAGGCATCTTTGAAAACGCAATACAACAAAATGGCCCTTCTTTTTTGCTCGGGCTCTTAAAACAGTGGTGTCTTGTTCTGAGTTTTGCAACAGCGAGCGAACAGTTCTTCCGATTGCTTCAATATCTTCGGAATGCACGGCAAGGTCAGATAGCTTTGAGTTCTGGTGAAGGGAAAGCCGTTCGGTGCCAGCAGAGTTCACCGCCTGAACCATCAAAGTATCGTCCAAAACAAACGCGGAGACATTGCCAAATGGCGCAAGAATACTTTGAATGTCATCCGCTTTGCTGGTTAGATCAACGCGGTCTAAGAACTCACTTGCGCGATCAAAATGGCCTGTGATCAATGGATCTTCGAGCAGGCGCGGGGCAGTAAAATCTACCTGCGCACGAAGCGGCATGACGGCACTTTCCCAGACATCCAACAAGGTTTCATAGCGTTCAGGATCAAGTGCTACATCATACAATCTGTCGATTGCTTGATCACGATCTTGATCAGACATGTTGCCTTGTGTGGTTTCGCGTTCGGAGGTCATGCGGCTTCCTTAACTTGTTGCAATAACTATAGCAAAATTGGCCTGTCCGGCAAAGTATGGAAAACCACACTTTATTTGGCTGCGTGGCCTTCGTTGTTAGCGGCATGGGGAGGTTGGGGGGTGTGCCGACACTCCAGGTCAGGACGGCAAATTGAATGCGTCATTCCCGCTAGAAACCTATCGCTTAGAAAAATTGGTTTTCCACATGGAAACCATTTATCTGCTGAGCGCGCTAAATATCTGTTGGCTCTGCGGTGCATTGGTTTTCATACTGTATATCAGTACGTTATCGTTGATATGCAGCACATGTATAAAGGGATCGATGAAGACATATATTGCGATCGAGGCGGCGATTTTCGCACTTATAACGCTACTGACAACTACGGCATCTGCACAAACGCGACAGTCATTGAAATCATGGATCACGGTACAATGCTGTGCTCGGGATATAACGGCAGCTATTTTGGCTTTGTCGAAGTGAATGACAAAAACGATTGGATGGGTCTCGATGTTGACCTGTGCCGCGCTCTGACGACGGTGATCCTTGGGGGGGGGCGACAAGGCGCAGATTGCACCCCTTATCTCAGGGTAACGGTTTCATGCGCTGCAGTTGGGCGACGTTAATGTCATCATCAAAGCCACGGGTTGCACAATGGGCCGTGACACCGAATTGGGCCTTCAGTTCAGCCTGCCGTATTTCTTTGGCGGTGCACCGGTCATGGCGCACGGGGATCTCGGAATTCCCGACGCTACAGGTCTTGAGGGCAGAACAGTATGTGTCCAAGCAGGCACCACAATCGAACGCATCATCGCCAACTATTTGCAGACCAATGGTGTCACCACAAATATCATCTCCTATGAAAGCACGGCAGAGCTACAGTCGGCCTATTTGGCAAACCTTGCGACGCATTTTCTGGCTGGGGCCGAACCTTGCAGTGTTGCGCGCTACAGAAACCGACAATCCTGACGCGCATGTCATTTAGAACGATCAACTGTCCAGCGAGCTGATTGCAGCGGCCCCAATTTTTTATTTGGGATGATAAATATGACAACGACCCCAGAACTGTGAACCAAAACCAAGTGCGGCAAGCCGATCATCCGGGTGGTCCTGACAACGATTGTATTGTTGGATGCGGCGTAGTGCGCAGATCAACCTTGCGGCATTGGGCATCAGATGTGGATTTGGAACGCGGAACTGTCTGGAACTACAGCTTTTCACTCGTCGAACATTCTATCATTGATCCCTATTCGCACACGTTTTTAATTGGCTTTGGCAATACGCTGCTATTAGGATTATTCTATCGACGTTTTGGGTTTGATCATCGGGACAACGCGGGATGCATACCATCCGGCAATCAATGCCGCAGCGACGGTCTATGTTTAGGAATTTTGATAAATTCCGACGATGTTACAGGCTGTTCTGCTCTATTCAGTGTTGATTCACTTTTCTGGCGCACAGCAGGCCGTAAACGTGCTGATAGGGTATTTGTCCCCAGCCGTGGATTGATAATGCCGGGCTTAAACCTGTCATTTGGCTTTGCGCTGGGGCTTTGTTGGCGGTCATTGCAATCGTCATTGTTTTGATCTTGCGGAAGGTAGGTTTCTGCGAGGGCTTGGGATTTGCGTGGGGTCATCTATTTGGCTGGTGGCTGCCGCAGCGGTCTTTTTACGCCCCGAAGCGGGGACGCTGCTATCTATTCCAACCCCTAAGGGGTTGCGATCTGTAGGGGCATCACTGTGCCAATTGAGCTGGTGGCCATGATCGTTTTGATCACGCAGCATGGCAGCGCCTACAGCGCCGAAGTTGTGTGCGGAGGGTTAAATCAGGTGCCGCGTGGGTTGACCGAAGCAGGGCAAGTGTTGGGAGCAAGCCGACGCGTCATTTGGAGGCGGATTAAGGTGCTAATGGCGCTCGACCCTTGCGAGCATCGTAATTGTCGCCATTATGATCTTGTCCTACTGTCGAGCCGCACGGAGTGCCAAGAGGCTGGCATGCCTTTGGATAGTCGGGTTTGTCACCCACTATCTGTTGATGAAGGGCAGACTGTTGGGGTGCGTCAGGTCAAAACCGATGGTTGGGGTGGCTTGTCGCTCAGGTCGTTTCTATTTTCGGCTGTGGTTTTGCTCGGCATGCCGAGGGGGTTAGGCCTTGCCTTGATGTGTCGTCCCGAGATGCCAGCAGTCCGGGTGTTTCGGGGCGGGTTTAAGAAATCCCAATGGGGCAGTTTGAAGCGGGAAAAGCGCTGGGATTGGGGTGTTGGGCCATCATGTTCCGGTTGATCTTGCCACAGGTGTTTAGCCATGCCTTGCCCAGCCCGATCAACATGGTTTTGGTGACGTTCAAGGAAACCGCGATTGCAATCATCATCGGGTTTTTCGATGTGCTTGCGTCGGCCAAGGCGGCGTTTGGCGTCGGCGAATGGTCGCCTCATTACCTTGAGGTCTATATCTTTGTGGCCGCGATTTATTGGGTGTATGTCTTATCACTCCGCCAGTACGGCGACTAGCTGACAGGCCGGATGGCGATTGCAGAACGTTAAGTTCTGCAGGCCGCCAACAGATGTTTTGAAGGGTGTGAGGCTGGGCTGTCTGCTCAGTCGATCACAACGCTACCTTTGGGGGTGTCCAGTGCAAATGACAGTGCGCTTGGGCCTTCAGTGACCTGCGCAAGGTGATCCACATTCAATATCTTTAGGATTGTGCGCAAGGCGTCTGGGTCTGGATGGCTTAGCTGAACTGCTGATAGGCGAACGTCCAGATTTTGTTGTCCCGTGCTTGGATGTGGGCCGGGGGACCATTCGATAAAGGCCGGCAGCAGACCGTTCATTGGCAGGTTGCCGTCTTTTGGCACAGTCAAACGCCACGAACGATCGCCACGGGTAAACAGAACTACTTCGCCCAGATCAACGGGGCTGGCGGCGATCACAGCGTCCAGATCATCGGTGCCAACAACCCAGGACAACGCACGCGGGCGATGGGCGAGGCGTGCTTGGGTTGCAGGATCATCCAGCGTGAACCACCGGACCCGACCGGGATCAGCAGGTGCATCCGGGTCAATTGCAATCAGCTCAAGAAAGCTCTCGTTGCCAGATTGCATGACACAGTTATGAGTGCTCATCGCGTCGTGCTTGCCACCGCGCGGAACGGACACGCCAAGGACGGCCTCCATGGCCTCAATCCCTTGTTCAAGGCTGTCTGCGCCAATGGCGAAATGGTCAATCTTATTATGCATTTGGGTCTCCGGTTAGGTGTTTAATAAGGGGAGGGCGGCGGCAACGTCCGCTTTGAGGGTATCAAGGTCTTCGAGACCGATATTGAACCGCACCAATTGGTCGCCTTCCGGCCACGGTGTTGCGTTTCTAACGGGCTTAACGGGCAAGACGAGGCTTTCGTAGCCACCCCAGCTGACGCCGATCCCGAAATGGTGGAGTGCTTCAACGAACGCGCGGATCTGGGCATCGCTACAGGGCTGAAAGACAATCCCAAATAACCCTGCGGCGCCTGTGAAATCACGTTTCCAATTGGCATGCTCGGGGCACGAGGCGAATGCTGGATGCAGCACGGTTTTAACCTTCGGCTGCCTGCCAAACCATTCAGCCATATCGCGACCCGCAAGGTCAAAATGCTCCATCGGCATTTTCAACGTGCGCAGTCCGCGCAGCGCTAGGAACACTTCCTGTGATCCGGATTTGTCACCAAAAGAAAAGGTGGTTTGACGGATTTTAACGCCAATACCGCAAGCAGGGCCTCAAGATCAAAGCTGGCGGAGTTGCCATAGCGTCCGAATATAGTGTCCCGCTGTCATATCGTTGATCGCGCGCCTTTTCAAAGGCCGTAAGCGTGTCGAAAACGACGGTTGTCCCCATTTTGACAGGAAAATTCACCTGTCTGGGTTCCTGTTTGGGTGAGCGACCTAATTGGACTAGATCGTTGCTTAAAATTCCGGTTTTTTGTGTCATGTTTATCTCTCGATGAACTCTATAGATTTCATGACAGTTGGAATTATGCGTGTCAATATACGGTAAATATGTGCTATATATTAGCACGATACATTGCGTAGGAGCATTAAGGTGAAAAAGACCACAGCCAGCCACTGGGGTGTTGGGGTTGCCACTGTCGAAAATGGCAAAGTAACCGATGTTCAAGGCCACCCTAACGACCCCGCTGCATCCGAAATCAACCGGAATATCCCAGGCAGTCTGCATGGGACGGCTCGCGTTTTGCGACCGGCAATTCGCAAAAGCTGGTTGGACGGGCAGGCGCATGCAGTGCCACGGGGGCAGGATGTATTTGTTGAGGTCAGCTGGGAACGTGCGTTAGACCTGATTGCCAAAGACTTAACCCGCGTTAAAAAGGATCACGGCAACCAGTCGATTTTTGCCGGTTCGTACGGATGGTCCAGTGCAGGCCGTTTTCACCATGCCCAAAGCCAACTGAAACGTTTCTTGAATACGCAGGGGGGGTTTACCCGCTCTGAGGGGAACTACAGCTATAACGCCGCGCTTGGGCTGATGCCTCATATTGTTGGCCCGTACCGAGCCCATGTGGCGCAGGCAACGCGCTGGGGTGTGATTGCAAAACACTCTGATCTGGTTGTGATGTTCGGCGGAATGGCAGAACGAAATACCCAAGTCAGCGATGGCGGGGTGGCGCGCCACCGCATGGCTGGAAACTTACAAGCCTGCGCAGATGCGGGCGTTGAGTTTGTGAACATATCACCGCTGCGCAGCGACGCATCAGATGTAGTGAACGCAGATTGGCTGCCTGCAATACCCGGTACTGATACAGCCTTTATGATGGGGCTTGCCCATACCCTGTTGATCGAAGGCCTGTATGATCAGGCGTTTTTGGACCGCTACACTGTAGGGTTTGCGCAGGTGCGCGACTACCTTTTGGGTGCGCAGGACGGCCAAGTCAAAGATGCCAATTGGGCGGCGGAAATATGTGAGGTCGACGCGGAGGAAATCAAAGCACTTGCACGTAAAATGGCGGCAGGGCGTACGATGGTCACTGTTGCTGCGGGTGTTCAACGTACGGATTTCGGCGAACAACCGTTGTGGATGGCGGTAACGCTGGCCTCTATGCTGGGTCAAATTGGCCTGCCGGGTGGCGGCTATGTCATCGGATACGGTGTAAACGCCAACATCGGAAATATCGAAAGGCCATTCCGCTGGGGGACATTGTCCCAAAGGGTTAATCCGGTGGCGGGTTTCATCCCTGTGGCGATGGTCACTGAAATGCTGATGAACCCCGGCGGCAATTACCAATATCAAGGCCAGACAAAAACCTTTCCTGATGCGCGGCTGGTCTGGTGGGCAGGCGGCAATCCTTTCCACCATCACCAAGATCTGAACAGGCTGCATGACGCATTTCAACGGCCCGAAACAGTGATTGTGAACGAAGTGAACTGGACCGCCACCGCGCGGCACGCCGATATCGTCCTGCCTGTGGCCATGGCTCAAGAGCGTATGGATTTTGGCGCAGGAAAATCGGACAACGCCCTTGTTCCCATGCCGCAACTGGTGGCACCAGCGGGGGATGCGCGGATCGAATATGAGGTCTACGCAGAATTGGCCACGCTATTGGGGAATGGAGACGACTTTACCGAGGGTAAAACGGCTGATGACTGGATCGAAAACATCTGGGAGGTCACGCGCACCCGGGCGGCTGAGGCGGGCGTAACCTTGCCGGAATGGGCCAGTTTCATAGAGGGTGATGTGATTGATGTGCCAGACCCCAGCCCTGAACAGGTATTCCTTGCGGAGTTCCGGGCCGATCCTGATACGCACCACCTGCCAACGCCAAGCGGCAAGATCGAGCTATTTTCTGAAACCATTTCCGGCTTTGATTTGGACGATTGCAAGGGGCAGGCGACGTGGTTCCCGGCCCGCGATGTGAGTGCAGGAAAACAGCAGCGCTATCCGCTTGCGATGTTGTCGGGCCAACCCAAGACGCGGCTGCACAGTCAGCTTGATAATGGCGCTTATAGCCTTAGTCACAAGGTGAACGGACGCGAACCAGTGCTTATTCATCCCAGCGATGCCGCCGCGCGGGGCATCTGCAGCGGTGATGTGGTTGAGCTGTTTAATGACCGCGGGCGGTGCCTTGCTGGTGCAAAGGTCAGCGACGAAGTGCGGTTTGGCTGTGTCTTTTTGTGGACAGGTGCGTGGTTTGACCCCGACTTTTCCGCTCAGCAATCGCGTGACCGCCATGGCAACCCAAATGTGCTGACCCATGACATGCGAACATCCTCCCTTACACAAAGTCCCGCCGCGCATTCCGCGCTGATTGAAATACACAAATTCGAAGGGCCAGTCCCCGCGATTACAGTGCATGAGCAACCTCGCTTTCAGTCCAGTGATGATACGGGTAAGGTGCTGTAACGGAGGACGAGATGACCACAGAGAGCGAAACGCCAAAAACCCCAAAACCGCCACGTGTCGATTCCACCTTGTCCAAGGGACTATCCATTCTGGAGAATTTGGCAGGATCAGCCAGTGGGAAAGGTGTGACCGAACTTTCAATTGAATTAGGTTTGACCAAATCCAATACCTTCCGTTTGCTGCAAACGCTTACGACACTTGGATATACAAAACATCTTGAGGACAAAACATACGGTGCCACGCTGAAAACTTGGCAAATTGGTCGCGCATCCGTCGAGAACCTGAACCTTCGTGAAATCGCGGCAAGCGAATTGGCATATCTGTCTCAGGAAACAGGTGAGACCGTCTATTTGGCTGTGCGGGAGAACCTCTCGGTGGTCTATATCGATAAAATCGAGAGCCAAAAACCGATCAGATCTTGGAATACAGTAGGGGGAATGGCGCCTCTGCATTGTGTTGGGACTGGTAAAGCGATCCTTGCGGCAGATTACAACACTTTGCGCGATCAGGTTGCCATGTCTTTAACCCAACATACCGAGCGCACAATTACCACGCTTGAGGCTCTGGACGCTGATGTGGCTGAAACGCGCAAACGCGGATTTGCGTATGACACCGGCGAATTTAGGGAGCGTATTCTGAGCTTTGGCGGGGCGATAACCCTGCCGAGCGGTGAAGCTGTGGGTGCGTTGGGCATTTCTCTTCCTGATGTCAATCTGACCGACAACGGCGCAGAAAAACTGGGCGGACTGGTGTACCACTCCGCCCAAAGCGTCAGCCGAAAGCTCAGTAAAGCTTGACGTCAGTCTTTCTTTTCTGGGAATTCTACAGGTCCGCCCTGTTTCTCCCAAGTTGAAAACCCTTCTTTTAGGTGGGCGGCATCAAAACCCATGTCCTGAAGGGTGGCTGTGGTAATGGCTGAACGCCATCCAGATGCACAATGGAAGACGAATTTTTTGCCGTTTTGTGCGAAGATGTCCTTGAAATACGGGCTATCTGGGTCGATCCAAAATTCGATCATGCCGCGTGGTGCATGAAAACTGCCAGGAATATAACCGCTCCGCTGACGTTCACGGACGTCCCGGATATCAATCACCACAACGTCTGGATCGTCTAACATTGCAATTAGATCGGGTGTTTCGATTTCTGTGATCCGCGCGCGAGCGTTCTGAACCATCTGTTCAGATGAAAGTTTCAGGGCCATTTTACACCTCGTGTTGATATGTGGAACAATTATATCGTATATTGACACGATATATCGACTATTGCAACCTCGTCTCAGGGTGCTTCGGCACAGCAAACCAACGGGGTCATCTGATCATGTCAGTACAGGACGCAATCTCACTCTGGGACGCAACATCAACAGAAGGCGACTATTCGGCACCTATGCCAAATGACGTTTCAGTTGACGTTGCCATCGTCGGGGGGGGCTTTACAGGGCTATCTACTGCGCTGCATTGCGCTGAAAAGGGTCTATCAACGCATGTAATTGAGGCCGAACATATCGGTTATGGCGGGTCGGGTCGAAACTGTGGTCTTGTAAATGCCGCGCTTTGGGTGCCGCCACAGGATGTGCGTAAAATGCTTGGACCCGACTATGGTCCACGCTTTATCAAGAAATTCGGCAGTGGCCCTGACTATGTTTTTTCGTTGATCGAAAAACACCAAATCCGTTGTGAAGTCACCAAAACAGGTACAATCCATGCCGCGCACTCCCCAAAGGGGTATCGCGATTTGCAAGGTCGCCATGCGGAGTGGCAACGCCTTGGCGAACCTGTTGATCTGTTAAGCCGAGAAGAGATTTCTGAAATGATCGGTACGGATCATTTCCACGGCGGTCTGGTTGATCAGCGGGCTGGAACGCTTAATCCGATGGGCTATTGTCGGGGCTTGGCACGCGCGGCGCGCGGCGCTGGGGCTGAAATAAGTACTGGTGTTCGTGCCAAAAAGCTGCGGCGCGACGGCGATGTTTGGAAGGTCGAAACCGACCAAGGCACCGTAACGGCCAAGGCCGTTGTTCTGGGCACAAATGCGTATACCGATGATCTGTGGCCGGGGCTGTCGCAGATTTTTACATTAATCCACTATTTCCAACTGGCGACCAAACCATTGGGCCCCGAAGCCGCCAAAATCCTGCCGGGCAAACAAGGGCTTTGGGACACGGGCCAAATCATGTTCAACATCCGGCGCGATTCCTATGACCGCCTGCTTGTTGGGTCCATGGGCAAGGTCCATGGCAGCAAGGATCGCGGTCTGTCGCACCGCTGGGCGAAAAAGCAGATCGCGCGGATCTTTCCGTCGCTTGGCCCTGTTGAATTTGACGAGGCATGGCACGGGAAAATCGCGATGACCCCAGATCATTTGCCGCGCATTCATGAATTGGACACCAACCTGTTTACGCCCATCGGGTATAACGGGCGCGGGATCACCACGGGCACAATGTTTGGGGAAACGATGGCCGGCTTGCTTACGGGCATGGACCGTGCCGACCTTCCGCTGCCAATGACCAGGATGACAGCAGTGCCCTCTGCACCATTTGTGTCTCGCATCTATCAATCAGCCTTTGCTGCAAATCAAATTCTCAAGAGCATCTGACCCATGAAAAATTCAATGACCCGCGTTGGTGTGGATATTGGCGGCACCTTTACGGATGTGGCGCTTGCGCATCCAGGTGGCATGTCGACCTGCAAGGTACTGACAAACTACAGCCAACCTGAACAAGCTATTCTAGACGGGATCGGCATCGCAGCCGAGCAGGCGGGGATCGAACTAAGCACAATCAGTCAGGTGATCCACGGTACAACCCTTGTGACCAACGCATTGATTGAACGGCGTGGTGCCAAGCTGGCATTTATCACCACTGAGGGCTTTCGTGATGTTATCGAAATGCGGTCCGAAAACCGGTCTGAGCAATATGACCTGAACCTGACATTGCCCGAGCCGATGGTTCCGCGTGAGGACCGCCTGACCTTGAGCGAACGTATGGGACCAAATGGAGAGGTCTTGTTGCCGCTTGATCCGGCGGATGTCAGTGCAATTGTTGATGTTGTTTTGGCTGGCGGATATGAGGCGGTGGCGATCGGCCTGATGCATTCCTACGCAAATGACGCCCACGAAGTACAAATGGCCCAAGCATTGCGCGCGGCCAAACCTGATTTGCCTGTTTCGCTTTCTTCGGTGATCTCACCGCAAATGCGCGAATTGCCCCGCTTTAACACCGTGATTGCAAACGCTTACGTCCAGCCACAGGTTGCGGACTATTTGGGCCGTTTGGTAACGCGCTTGCGTGAGGCCGATGTTACGGCTCCTGTGTTTATGTTGCACTCTGGGGGTGGACTTATCTCTGTTGAGACAGCGTCAGAACAACCTGTGCGTCTGCTTGAATCCGGTCCGGCAGGGGGCGCTATTTTTGCGGCCGATTTTGCACGGGCACATGGGCTGGACAAGGTATTGTCCTTTGACATGGGCGGCACCACCGCCAAGATTTGCCTGATTGAAGATGGCGCGCCCAAGACCGCCAATACGTTTGAGGTCGCGCGGACCTACCGTTTCAAAAAAGGGTCAGGCATGACCGTTTCCACCCCCGTGGTTGAGATGGTCGAGATCGGTGCAGGCGGGGGGTCGATTGCCTCGATTGATACGCTTGGCCGTATTCAGGTTGGTCCGCGTTCCGCGGCCTCGGAACCGGGGCCTGCGTGTTATGGCAAGGGCGGGGAAGAGCCCACGGTTACAGATGCAAATCTGTTGTTGGGGCGGCTTGACCCCGAAAATTTTGCTGGCGGTACGATCCCTTTATCTGTTGAGGCATCCCAAAAGGTTGTCTCGGCAAGCCTTGCAGATGCCTTGGTTATCGACGCCAGTGAGGCCGCCTTTGGTGTGACCGAAATGGTTGATGAAAACATGGCCAATGCGGCGCGTGTCCATACGGTAGAGAATGGTCGTGACATTGAACATTTCACGATGATTGGTTTTGGCGGCGGCGCGCCACTGCACGCTTGCCGTTTGTGTGAAAAACTGGGTATTCGCGAATTGCTGGTGCCACCGGGGGCTGGGGTTGGATCTGCCATCGGGTTCCTGAAGGCGCCATTTAGCTATGAGGCAAGCCAAGGTTTGTTCCAGCGGATTGATGCTTTTGATGCTCAGGCTGTGAATGCGACGTTGAAAGATCTTGAGGCAGAGGCCCGCAGTTTTGTTGATAAAGGTGCAAAAGGTGCCGAGACCACAACCAAGCTGACGGCGTTTATGCGTTATGCGGGGCAGGGATGGGAAATTCCGGTGCCGTTGGACTATGTAATATTTGCCCAATAGGATGCCGCAGCTATCAAATTGGCATTTGAGGCGGCCTATCAGACATTGTTTGGCCGGACCATTGAAGGGTTGGCAATCGAAATTACTAACTGGTCGCTGGTTGTGGCCTCTCTGTTGCCTGATGTAGCACCCGCCACGCGCCATGATAGGGGCGCAGATGTTACCGCGCTGCGGACCCGCCAGTTCTATGACGCCGCACTGCGCCGTATGGTTGATGCACAAGAAGTAGATCGCAGCGCGATGACTGCAGGCCAAGCGGTCGAAGGTCCGGCGGTGATTATTGAAACCGAAACCACAACCATTGTCACATCTGCCTACTGCGCGATCGGGCAGGGCGATGGCAGTTTGCTTTTGCGCCGCAAGGAGGCCGTGTGATGACCCCGACAGATATCGACTATCAGATCATGTGGAACCGCCTGATTGCGGTTGTCGAAGAACAAGCCACCACACTTATCCGGACCGCGTTTTCAACCTCGGTTCGGGAGGCGGGCGATCTATCGGCAGGCCTGTTTGACCGCCAAGGCCGCATGATGGCGCAGGCTGTCACGGGGACGCCGGGCCACGTAAATGCAATGGCTGAAAGCGTCACACATTTTGTGCGTGAAATCGGATCACAGAACATCTTTGACGGGGATGTCTTTATCACCAATGATCCTTGGCTTGGCACGGGGCACTTGCATGACATTACGGTTGTCTCTCCGGCCTTTCGGGGTGGGCAACACATCGGATTTTTTGCCTGCACGGCGCATGTGGTTGATATTGGCGGACGCGGCTTTGGCCCTGATGCGAATGAAGTCTACGAGGAAGGCCTACTGATCCCGATTATGAAGTTCGCAAATCGGGGTGAGGTTGGCCAGGATTTGATCCGCTTGGTGCGCGCCAACGTGCGTGAACCTGATCAAGTTGTTGGTGATTTGTATTCTTTGGCGGCCTGTAACGCTGTTGGGGATCGCCGTTTGCAAACAATGATGGGCGAATTTGGCATTGCCGATCTGGACGGCCTTTCCGATTTTGTAATCGAGACGAGCCGCAAGGCAACTCACGCGGCGATTTCAGAAGTGCCAGATGGCAGTTTTAGCCACCAAATGCAGGTTGATGGCTATGATGCTCCGGTTCTTATGGTGGTGCAGTTGGATATTGCTGGTGACCGGATCAAAGCGGATTTTGCAGGCACTTCAGGCATGAGCCGCTTTGGCGTGAATGTGCCCGAAGTCTACACCCGTGCCTATGCTTGTTACGGTTTGAAATGCGCCATTGCGCCGGATGTGCCAAACAATACAGGCTCCCTAGAACCGTTTGAGATTACCGCGCCTGAAGGGTGTATCCTAGCGGCGCGCCGCCCCGCACCTGTTTCGGTTCGCCACGTATTGGGGCACCTTGTACCCGATGTCGTGTTGGGGGCGTTGCACAAGGCACTGCCTTCAACGGTGCCTGCTGAGGGGGCGAGCGCCTTATGGAACATCCAGATTTCAGCACGCCCAAGTGACCCGCAAAGCGATCTACGCAATGCGGAGGTTCTGATGTTTAACTCTGGTGGCACTGGTGCGCGTCCCGCGTTTGACGGGCTGTCGGCGACGGCCTTCCCATCTGGTGTTTCGACCATGAGCGTGGAAGCAACAGAGCATGTCGGACCAATTACCGTTTGGCGCAAGGACCTGCGTGAAGGGTCTGGCGGTGCTGGCACCTTCCGGGGTGGATTGGGCCAGATCATCGAAATCGAACCACGTGAAGGATATAATTTCTATTTCAACGCCATGTTTGACCGCGTCGAAAACCCGGCACGGGGGCGTGATGGGGGTGGCTCTGGTGCCGCTGGACGGGTTGAGCTGAGTGATGGCACAAAATTACGCAGCAAGGGGCGTCAGTTGATTGAAAACGGACAACGTTTACGGCTTAGCCTGCCGGGCGGCGGCGGATACGGAGCGCCCCAAGCACGTGATACAACACTGATCAAAAAGGACCTGAGAGCAGGCAAAATCACACCTGCGCAGGCCGAAGAAGACTATGGATATAAAGGATAAAACGATGGGCGATAAACCTTTGGCACTTATCACGGGCGCGGCGCAAGGCATTGGATATGCCTGTGCAGAAGCTTTGGCAGAAGATGGCTACGGTGTTATTCTAGCTGACATCAATGAAGACGGCGTGATGGCGGCGGGCAAAGCATTGGGCGCGGTTGCTTCTTATGCATGCGATTTGGGTGACACTGCCCAGATCATTGCCATGTTTGACGTTATAGCAAAGGATCACGGCGTTGTGGCGGCGCTGGTCAATAATGCAGGGGTCGCCATGCCCGGTGATTTCCTGACCTATGATTTGGCGGATTTTGAACGGGTGATCGATATCAACCTGCGCGGCGTGTTTACCGCAACGCAATTGGCTGGGCGCGCCATGGTCGAACACGGCATTGAGGGGGCCATCGTCAATATGTCCTCGGTGAATGCTCAGCTCGCCATTCCCGCAATTCCAGCCTATTGCGCCTCAAAGGGCGGTGTGATGCAGTTGACCAAGGTTGCGGCACTGGCGCTTGCCAAATACAACATTCGCGTGAATGCGGTTGGGCCCGGTTCAATTGATACCGAGATGATGGCAGGCGTAAATGCCAACCCCGATGCCTTTAAAACGGCCATGTCACGCACCCCATTGGGACGTGCAGGCAGCGCGCGTGAGGTCGGGGATGTGGTTGCGTTCTTATGTTCAAAAAAGGCCAGCTATGTCACCGGCGAGACGATCTATGTTGATGGTGGTCGCCTTGGTCTGAATTACACCTGTTAGGAAGCATCGACATGTCGCGTTACGAAGAAACCTATCAAGACTGGCAAGATGATCCCGTGGCGTTCTGGGCCAAAGCCGGAGAGCAGATCGACTGATTCACGCCTGCAACGGCTGTATTTAACCCGGATAGCGGGGTTTATGGACGCTGGTTTGATGGAGCGACATGCAACACTTGCTACAACTGCGTAGACCGCCATGTCGATGCGGGGCATGGCGCGCGCACAGCGCTGATCTATGACAGTTCAGTCACGGGCAGTCAGGCCACCTATACTTATGCAGAGCTGCGGACGCAGGTCGGAGCCTTGGCATCGGTGTTGCGCGGCCTTGGTGTTACAAAAGGTGATCGTGTGGTGATCTATATGCCCATGGTTGCACAGGCCATATTTGCGATGCTGGCCTTTGCACGGTTGGGGGCTGTGCATTCCGTGGTGTTCGGTGGCTTTGCGGCGCAGGAAATGGCGACGCGGATTGATGATGCCGCGCCGCGGGTGGTGATTTCGGCATCTTGCGGGATCGAACCTGCCCGCGTTGTCGCGTATAAACCGCTGTTGGATTAGGTAATTGAGCTGTCACAGAACAAGCCGGATCATTATGTGATCCTTCAACGTGACGCGCAAGCCTGTGATCTGATCGAGGGACGCGATGTCGATTATGCGCACGCGGTGGATGCTGCCATTGCGGCGGGCGAAAGCGCGGAATGTGTGCCCGTGGCGGCGACTGACCTGCTCTATATTTTGTATACCTCTGGCACGACGGGCCAACCTAAAGGTGTGGTGCGTGACAATGGGGGCCATATGGTCGCCCTGAAATGGACGATCGAGCATCACTACGGGATAAAACCGGGTGAGGTTTTCTGGGCGGCCTCTGATGTGGGATGGGTCGTGGGCCATTCCTATATCTGCTATGCACCGCTGCTGCACGGTGCGACAATATTGGTGTTTGAAGGCAAGCCTGTTGGAACCCCCGATGCCGGAGCATTCTGGCGTGTCCTGCAAGAACACAAAGTGGTTGCGATGTTCGGTGCGCCAACGGCCTTTCGCGCAATTAAAAAAGTCGACCCGACAGGTGCATTGATCGCGGACTACGACTTTAGTAATTTCCGCACGCTTTTTCTGGCTGGTGAACGCTCTGATCCTGCAAAGGTTGAATGGCTTCAGGGCAAGTTGAACCGGCCTGTGATTGACCACTGGTGGCAGACTGAAATGGGTTGGCCGATGTCGGGCAATCCCGTTGGCCTTGGGGCATTTCCTGTCAAATTGGGATCACCCGGCAAACCGATGCCGGGGTATGACATTCGTGTTTTAGATGATGATGGCCACGATGTACCTGCCGGAACGCTGGGCAATATTGTTTGCAAACTGCCTCTTCCGCCCTCAGGCTTTCCAACACTTTGGAACGCGCCTGAACAGTTTATGTCATCCTATATGGAGGAATACCCCGGGTTTTACGCCACATCTGACGCGGGCATTATTGATGAGGACGGCTATGTCTTTATCATGGCGCGGACCGACGATATCATCAATGTCGCCGGACACCGTCTGTCGACGGGGGCAATGGAAGAGGTCATTGCACAACACCCTGATATTGCTGAATGCGCAGTGGTTGGCAAAGCAGATCCACTAAAAGGCCAGATGCCTTTGGGCCTGTTTGTGACCAACGACGGGGCAGGGCGCGCCGAGGCTGATCTGGAGCGCGAATTGGTTCAACTTGTGCGGGCCAAGATCGGGGCGGTGGCCACCTTTAAACACGCGGTAGAGGTTAAGCACCTTCCTAAAACGCGGTCAGGCAAGGTCTTGCGGGGGACAGTCCAGAAAATTGCGGGTAACGCGGCCTATAAAATGCCAGCCGCTATTGATGATTCCGACATTATAGATGAAATTACTCAAGCCCTGAATACGCGCAATCTAATCGGAGACGTGACATGATTAAACGCCAACACACCAACCAACGGATGAGTAAGATCGTTACTCATAACGGTACAATTTATCTTTGTGGTCAAGTCGGCGCTGGGGAAGACATTGCAGAGCAGACCGCCGATTGCCTCAGCCGGATTGATGCATTGCTGACTGAGGCAGGATCAGGACGCGAGCATATCTTGCAGGCCATCATCTGGCTGTCGGATATGAAGTATTTTGCACAAATGAATGAGGTCTGGGATGCATGGGTGCCAGAGGGCCATGCGCCTGCGCGCGCTTGTGGTGAGGCAAAACTGGCCCGTGAAGCGCTTAAGGTCGAAATTATCATCACTGCCGCTTTACCGTCTGCGGATTGAAGGAGACATGCTCTGGCTACCGCTGTTGAGATGAAAAGCGTTTAGCTGATCGCGTGGCCTTTTGGGATGCATGAGAGAATATAGTAGAGAACGACTCCGAGAGCCTTTTTACGCCCCGAAAAGCCTCTGGACATGGGGTTTTTGGAAATATTCCTCACGCATTGTTGGGGCTAAAAGAGCCACTAACGTTCAGCGCGTTGAGCACCATGGGAGCGACCACTACATACTCCATTTGTAGTGTTGAATATGTCTGTATCAGACAGAAAAACCGCGCGGACTATTGAACCATCAACTGCTGGGATATGAACTCACCATGAAAGTACTTTATTGCTCGGCAATTTTTCTTGCTATGGTCTGTCTTTGTTTTGCCTTCCTAAATGCGTATGACTTCTTTTTTCGCAGTGACTTGCCTTGGAAAGAGGGTGACTTCAGGGCGGTCATGCTGCGGTGTATTGGCGGCGCAGTGTTGTTTGCTGCGACGGCAATTTTTGTGCGTAACATGTTGAAAAAGAATCTCTAAACCTTGTGGCTCTTGGCTCAAGGAAGGCGTTAGGGGCGAGTTGAGCGCACCAATTTACTAAGGTTCACTGGCAACTTGGAACTCGAAGCAGCGTATTGGCTTGACGTTATTTTCCAACCCCCATCGATGTACTTTAATATTGAGAGAGCTGGATAAGAGTTCTGTATCTCCATCTGATCGGTAATCAACCGTGTCTCGTGGCCTGCACTAATTGTCTCATCGTCAACAAACCTTGCAATTGCACAGTGTCTTGCAAAATCTCGAATGTTTTCGAGGGCAAGATTGTGTCTTGTTTTATCAAATATGACAGCAAGTTCTTCTTCGGTAGCGATGGAGAATTGAGCATCAAATGTTTCTACTAAATGGGGTAGTGCGAAATAGGATGCGTAGGCACTGAAGTTATTTTCATTGAGCGCAAATCGTATTTTCTCTAATAACCCTTGATAGATTGATCGAGCCAGTTCTTCACTATTGTTCAAGGTTCGACCCTCGCAGCATTGCTGGGTAAATTGGGTGTATCGATGGAAGCCTTTGCGGCCATCCAGATGGGGCCGTAGGGGTTAATATCCAACCATTCTAGAGCATCATTTTTGCGTTCAAATATCTTGATCGACATTAATTTTTGACCCGACATTAAGGATGAAAACATACGGCAAACCCCATAGCCTAAGCTTGAAGGAGCGTACATGGCTACACGAACGGGTTCATCAACGGGGCCGTACTTGCGCAGATAAAAATTACGCAAAGTAAAGACATCCATAAAACGGGCTTTTGCGTCGGTTAAGGCCTCCAAGTCAATGAGCTGACTTTGCTCCAAAGAGAATAATGGATCATCTAAATAGTTACGTGCTAAATCACGTAACTCTGCGAGGTTTGTTGAACCTGATATCGTCACATACTTCAAATTCAGAGAGTCGATAATTTCATATTTGGCAGCCATTTAGGAGATGCCTCTGAAAATGTTTAGAATATGAAGTCTCCATTCGAATTGAGTACGTGCCTTCTAAGCAGACGCTTAATGTGGGTTGTCATATACAGTGTTTTACTTAGATTTCCAAGAAATCAGAACTACTTTGTGTCTGCAAGTGTGTGGGGTCAATTCTCTCTACTGAAAGAACGGTTCCCTCCGAAGTTTGATAGATGGTTGAGGCGCTGCAACATGCTAATTTTATTCGACTTATTAGCAGCGAACCGTGCCTGAACCCATGGTGTGTCACACCTGAATTATTCATTTGTGCCTTTGCGCAAGATTTTTTCATATGGTTGCTTAAGTAAGAACGTAACATGTGAATATCAATTCAACTGGCCTGTTCGGCTGTCGGTATTTTTGTCGTAACCCGACTGTCTGACGTCAGCACCTAAGGGCCCAAATATCGATATTTGATAAGAGGGTGTTCTTGGCTCACCTAAACCACTGAGGAGTAGAAGTTGAGACAGACAATTTGGCACATTTAAACAAGCTATGGTGAGAAAATCGTCAAAGACATCAAACGGGCGATCTGCAAGCATCAATCATCTAAAGAGAAGATTTGCATCGACATGGATGACCCGTAGTGTCGTTCCCAAGAGGTTGCTCTGTTGTCATCGCCATTGATGAGTTGGCCGCTACATCTTTCAGCTATTCAACTGATTTGCGGCGCCAAAGAATGAATAGTCCAGAAAAGACAATCAGGCCGGACCCAACTATCATTGCAGTGCTCAGTTGTTCATCAAACAGTATAACACCTAGCGTGATCCCAAAGAGCAACCTTGTGTATCTGAAAGGCGTCACAGCAGAGACCTCGCCAGTGCGCATCGCTTTCATGAGGCATGAATATGCGGCGACGCCTGCCACAACCGCCCCAATTAGAAAAAAAGAAATGCGAATGTCGGGTGCTACGAATGATTTCCCTTGCCAGACTGAAAACGCCGCCCCCGCAACCACAATAGATAGGAAACCATAAAGGCCGAGAATAGATGTACTGAGCGTGGCAGGTGCAGCACGGCTTGCTAAATCGCGACCAGCAAAACCGATCATGCCGACAATCGCCAAAATCGATAACATCGAAAAACTGTTGGTCCCGGGTTGAACAATGATGATGACGCCAACCAGACCGATAAAGATTGCAGACCATCTGCGCCATCCGACTTTTTCTCCAAACACCAAGGCGGCACCTGCAACGACAACCAAGGGCGTTGCTTGCAAGATCACAGTCGCGGATGACAACGGTGTTAAAGCAATGGCGAGGACATAGAATAGGCGGCCGAATATTTCGAAGATTGCGCGTATGCGCATTGGCCTGGAGACAACATCATTAATGAACAAGGGCTCATTGTTCAGGCGCGCCAAACAGGCGAACGCCACGGCCCCGCCCAAACCGAAGAAGATCAAGACTTGGCCGACGGGCAGCGTAACAGACGCCGCTTTGACGAACGCGTCTTCGATCGCAAAAATGGCCATCGCTGCAACCATCCAAATGCTGCCAAGCAGGTTTGCTTTGCGATCAATTGCAACGTTTGCGATCATTTGCGTTCCGATACAGACGTCAGATTGGTCGACACCTAATGCATCGCTTTTCACTCCCAAGAGTGGCTTGAACTAGTGACGTAAACGTTCTGTGCAGTCAATCTGGACACATCACAACCAGCAACAGGTTTGCTTTTAACAAACGGATGCAAAGCCCACACAGCTGACTGCTGCGCTCTTCGCAACAAAAATCCACTATCGGCGCACTTGATGGACGTTGGTGTGCTAAACGTCTAATAATCACTTTCAACCCAAAGCGGACATAGCTTCAAAACTCAGCTGCCAAAATACGCCGCAATGTCATTCGTCGAGTGTCAGTTTGCCGCAAATGCTGTTCGTTTGAGTGTTTCGCAGCGTTCAAATGACCCTTAAGAAACCAACAGCACCAGTAAGTACTGTCTGAAAGCGCTCAATAAGGTCTATGATTTCGGGATTAACCAATGGTCTGCCTTTTCATTAGGAATGAAAGAGAAGGATGCATCGCGCCGATTGATTATGTAAAAGCCTAACTTAATGAACGGCATTCACTCAAAATACCGGACCAGCGGGCTGGCTGAACGAAAGATATCAACTAATTGCTCAATCACGTCGTCTTCCAGTAAAAGCGCATCTGGCAGGTCCTTGCGGCACCCTAAGCCGACCATTTTTAAATACTTCGCGGCCGGATCGTTATTGTCAAAACCGTCTGGAACAGTATTCAGGGCTTTGCGTGTGACAATCCCGTCTGAAAATACCTCTTTGAATTCTGGATCGTTCACGAGTTCTTTAAATCCCTGCAGGTCGTCAACCAGACGTGCGCGCAGGCTTGCAAGTGTCGCCTTTGAGGGATGGAAAAGCCCAGCCCCTGCGTGGCAATTTCCGGGTTCGATATGCAGGTAATATCCGACATCCTCAGATGGGTTGCCCGCATTGGCGAATACGTCAACATCCGTGCGGTACAAGCCGGGCCCGACACGATCACGCGCTTCCTGAAAGAACTTGGAATAACTTTGCTTTGGTTTGATCCTTGCGTCAGCCACGTTATGGTCAAAACGATCCGCATAATCATGGAGTGTCGTCGCGATTCCCGTAAAATTGCGCAAAGCGTCGTCACGTCCCTCGCGGTGTGCATCCATCCAAACCTTGCGGTTGTTCGTTGTAAGATCTGCAAGGAACGTAAATGTCTCTGGCTCAACCATATCCGCAGCTCCTGAATTGCAGCAGTCACGAGGCGTGTCTGCGTTTGCGTAGCACCATTGTAAGATCGTTTGGTGCCAAGGGCTATGAGTTTGTGAATTTCCGCCCCGGACTTAAAGGTCCGCTGATCGAAAACCGGCAGAAATTTGTCGATACAATCGAATGACAGCGTTAGGTCGTTCGCGTTCTTCGACGCAACGGACGGATGTCGGACCTTTGTTGCAAGATGACACATTGGGATTGAGGTGTTGCAGCTGGCCTTCTTTGGAACGGGGAGGTTGCTCGATTTGGTCCGTTCCCTTACCGAAAGAATCACTGAACTAACCCAAGATCATGGCGTCGAACGACGTGCATTGTGTCTGTAACGAAGACAAATTGGCGCTGTTTCACACATTGAGCGCGGCGCACGGACAGCTTTTGTGAAATTAGTGAAAAATACCAAGAATAGACACCTTAGGACAATTTGCGTGATAGAGATGCGGAATTATTCAGTCGCCACTATGCACATCATTAATTACCTGAGGTATCCGCATGCCAATTGACCCAACTGCACCCGTTACAGGAAGCGAAAACGGCGACACGATACAAGGTACTGATGGTGCAGATACACTGCTGGGGCTTGGTGGAGACGACAGCCTTGTTGGGGATCTGGGGGACGATTCATTGGTGGGTGGCAGCGGCAACGATACGCTGCGCGGTGGCTACGGAGACGATACACTTGAAGGCGGCGACGGAGACGACGAGATTGAGGGCCTGTACGGCAATGATGTGATCGACACCGGCGCGGGCAACGACCATGTTTTTGGTCGTGATGGGGATGACCTTATTTATGGCCGCGAGGGCGACGACCATCTGATTGGCAGCATGGGCACGGATACTGTCTATGGTGGCGCGGGCAATGACGTCTTAGCGGGCAGCCAAGGTAACGATGAAATCCATGGCGGTGACGGAAATGATCTAGCGTTCATCGGCGTATTCGAAGATTCTGACCGGATTTTTATGGATGCGGGCAATGATTTTGTTGACGGTGACTCTGCGGGATCGTCGTTTTATGCCGAAGGCGGGTCGGGTAACGACACGTTGAACGCTGGCGTTGGCGATGACACGCTTTTGGGCGGCAGTGGCAATGATGTTTTGAGCGGTGGCAGCGGCAACGACACGCTTTCTGGCGGCGGTGACGATGACGTTGTTTCGGGTGGTGATGGTGACGATGTGTTCATCGTACAGGACGTGCCGGGCAGTCTGCTGATTACTGATTTTGGCGCCAATGGCGCGGCGGACCTGATCGATCTATCTGAGCTTGCTGGCTATGATACAGCCGAGGCAGTTTCCTCTCAGATGACGTTTGGACCATTCCAGACTACATTGAATTTGGATGTCACGGGAGGTTCTCTTGTCATTACAATTCATCATGAAAGCCCCCTTACAGCAGAAAATCTGGGTCTTTCTGGCGCATTGGCGGGCACGGACACTGGCGAAGGCCCGACCGAGTTTGGCGGTGGTGGCGATGGCGGTGGTTCGGGCGGTGATCCGGATGACACGAGCATGGATACCTTTGTACTTGAGGGGCCAGACGCAGGGTATTTCCTTGTAGACGCGGACGACGGTTCAATCAGTAATATCGACTGGTTCACGCCGCAATACAGTGAGGTCTGGGATGCCAATAGCGACCGCACCTATGAAGTCTCCGTTGTTGAGCGTGACACTGATGGGGTCGAAATAGACCGCAGCAATCTTGAACTGGTCGTCACCCAAACGGGCGTGTCGTGGTTCGATGCTGA
Organism: Sulfitobacter sp.; assembly: GCF_036960155.1. GTDB lineage: Bacteria > Pseudomonadota > Alphaproteobacteria > Rhodobacterales > Rhodobacteraceae > Sulfitobacter. The sequence goes on from NZ_JBALWB010000004.1 coordinate 86,821, forward strand.
TAATGGCGAGATGATAGGTGAAGAAACCCTGACGGGTGGCAACGGCGAGGACACTATCGACGGCGGCGGTGATACTGGTGGCGACGGAACCGTATATACCCTTGCAGGCGCAGACGCAGGTGTTTTTACCGTTGATGCGACAACAGGCGATCTGGCCTATCAAAATTGGTTTACGCCCAATTATGACGAAGTTTGGGACATGGACCGCGATCATATCTACGAAGTGTCCGTCATCGGAACGGATGCCGATGGCGTCGAAATTAGTGCGCAACACCTGGAGCTTGTCGTCAGCGAAACTGATGCCGTTTGGCAAGATGCTGTGATCGATGATGGAACAGGCGATGGGGGCGGCGAAACGGACGATGGCGAGCCGGGTGAAGATACCTATGCTGGCGACAACGTTGATGGTGTGACCTATTCACTGACCGGGGATGATGCTGCGATTTTTGTCATCGATCCAGATACTGGCGATGTCTCCTATCAAAATTGGTTTACGCCCAACTATGACGAAGTTTGGGATGCGGACCGAGATCATATTTATGAAGTGTCCGTTGTGGGCACCGACGCGAATGGTGATGAAGTTAGCCGACAGGGCATCGAGTTGGCCGTAAGCGAAACAGAAGTCGTATGGCAAGAAGCGGTTGAGGGCGAAAACCCCGATGACGGGGACGGCCCCACTGATCCCACCGCAGACGACAACACCTTTGCTGGCCCAAACGTTGATGGTTTGACCTATACGCTCATTGGTGAAGACACAGGCGTTTTTGTGATAGATGCTGATACGGGTGATGTGTCCTACCAGAATTGGTTTAATCCCAATTTTGACGAGGTCTGGGATATGGACCGCGATCACATCTACGAGGTGTCAGTCATTGGCGCTGATGCGGATGGTATCGAGGTCAGCCGGCACGACATTGAGTTGGTCGTGACGGAAACAGAAGTGCTGTGGCAGGACGCAGGCGCACCTCCTGTCGATCCTGAAACGCCTGAGGAGCCTGTCGTTGCGGCACCCTACCTGAACGGTGTTGTTGATATTGATTTACTCGAAACCTTTGATGCTGCGGCGGACCTCTATATCGATGCTCAAGGCAATTCCAGCGCACCAATTTTCGACGGATCGATTGATTGGCATTCTAGCGTCCATGGACATCTTGCTAATGTCGCAGCTTTTGAGGCGACTGGTGATCAAGCAGGCTTGCAGGCCTTTGCGGATGAACGTTTTTCAACCGAAGATGTTCAAAGTGAAATCGAGCTGAATTTTGACGATCCGTACGGCTGGGCGTGGCTTTTGAAGTTGGACACCAAGCTGCAGGACAATGGCATCGACAATTTGGCTCCCGCCGGAGAGCATTTTGCCGCCGAGCTTGAAGCAGATCTGGTTCAGCAAATAGCAAACGGTTCCTCCAATCTGGGGGACGGGTCCTATAATGATGCAAACTGGAAAGTCGCGAACCTCATCCAATATGCACAACATCAAGGAGATACCGAAGCTGAGGCACGGTATTTGGATATCTTTGATCAAATACAGGCCGATACAGATGTGAATGGCGACACTTCAATCGCGGAGGGTGATTTCTTTTCGTCGCTATCCCTGTCTGCCTATGCTCATGTGACTGCCGGATCGACAGACACGCAATTGTACCAGGATATTCACAACCAAATGCTGGAAAGTGTGACCGACGGATCGCTCGATGCGTTGTTGGATACCGAAGGCGCCCGTCTGGACGCTGGGATTGGGTTCTCGCATTCCGCAGGTATCGCAATTTCATCTGCTTACGGGTATTGGGCGATGTTTGTTGAGACGGAGAACCCCGCATTTCATGACGCTTACTCCAATGTTATGGAGTGGACGGAAACCTATGCTGCTGAAATGGGCGAAAGCATCGGACCAGGTCATTGGCTGCCGAATTTTGCGTCCTTCGGAGCGGACCTACCTGATCAAATTCCAGTCGATGACCCGGACGGGAGTTTGACCGCAGAAATAGAAGACTGGCAGGCGACTGGTTCTAACCCCGTTGATCCTGAAGAACCAACTGTGCCAGAAGTGTCGGATCTGGTGCTGACTGGTGGCGCAGGTGATGATGAACTTACAGGCGGTGCTGGCGATGACGTACTGGATGGTTCGGGCGGAAAAGACACGCTGGATGGCGGGGCAGGTGATGACACGCTGCTGGCCGGGTTTGATGATGGCACCGGGGATGTCTTTATTGGTGGTTCGGGCAACGACACCTATGACATCGAGAATTCCCCAGTCAGCGCTTTCGATTTTAACATCGATCTTGCCGCTGGATCGGATCAACATGGCAACATCTATACGGGAATAGAAAATATATTGGCTGGCGGCGGAGATGATACGCTTGTTGGGGACGCTGAGGACAACTTGCTCAATGGTGGCAGCGGCAATGACGTGTTGAGTGCTGGTGCAGGTAATGACACGTTGACTGGCGGATCCGGTGACGACATCTTTTCTGTAACCGCCGAAGCAGGCGCATTGCAGATCACTGACTTTGGGTACAACGCAGAGGTTGATCAAATTGATGTCTCAACATTGGGGTCGATATTTTCAGACCCCGCAGAATTGATGGAAGCGCTGAGCTTTGATGGAAGCGTAACCACCTTCAACCTCGACATAGGAGACGAAAGCAGGTTGGTCACCATTCAATCCGAAGAAGAACTTGAGGAAGAAGATTTCCTGTTCTGAACAAGTTAATCCGCGGGCACGGTTTTATTATTTGGCAACAAAAATAGATCGCGTTTTTAGTTCAAGACGCTGAGGTCTTCTTGATATTGTTTTCTGTGAACAGTGGTTCTTTTCGCGTCTATCTTAGGCGATATCTCCTGCGCGGCGCAGTTCCTCAATCAATTGTATGAATGGTCGCGTGCATGGCTTGCAGATGGTGGATGGCGATAAGCCATCCTTCTAACAATTCATGGCAATCCTCATAGCGCCTCAAGCGTGCGTCTGCTGGATCAACATTGTGGCTCTGCGCTGGGAAAGTACCTCTGCGGTCGAACAATAAACCGTTAGCGAACCAAGTTATGAACCCGCGGACGAACTGCGGGTACACATCGCTACCTATTGGCGCCCCTGTTCAGATTTGTAGAACACGCCTGCCAAGGTCGGAATTATCAGCACGGATTTCTGCGCATAGCTGCCGTTGATGCAAATGGCGTCTAACGGCAGCTCCCAGCCCAAAGCAGACCCACTGTCTTCGATGCTAATTTGCGACAGCCGACCTTCGCTGCGCAGGTCGCGAACTAACACAATGCGGGACTTTCCGGACTTTTGCAGGCGCAGCTATTGCTCACGCAGAAAACCCTCGCATCTGCGGCATGGCTGTTGCTGCGTTGCAGCCCATGCCGCCGAAGCAGTCATTGAACCCCGCCAAGAAACACCGAATCCAATCCGCCCTTTCGCTGCGATCGGTTTCAACAACCGAGGCACGGACGCAGTATGGATCAGCTGCCTGTACGCCAACGGACTGTTCCGGTCATCGCAACTGAACTGTTCCGTGAGCGTCGAATACACGCCTTTGCGTCATCGGTAGATTCGTGGGTTACGGATACCCCAATCAGAAAAGAGATCCGGGAGAATTGTTCCGAATTTATCCATTGTTCCCTTGGGGTCAATCGCTTGAGCAGAATTGCTTCCAAATACCGTCGCAATATCACCAATCCGGACATGGGGGATCTCAGTCACATCAGCGACGATGGAATTCATTGAAATCTTTCCTAGAACAGGAGCCAGCTTATCGCAGATCAGGACGGTACCACGACCCTTCGCAATTCGGCTGTACCCAGCGGCGTACCCGATTGAAATACATGCCAGACGGCGGTCTGAATCTAAGCGGCTATCGCGGTCATAACCCACGGTAGCCCCCTTGGGGTAAACGCCCACGTGAACCACATTTGCCTTCAACTCCATGGTCGGACGAAATCCCAATTCAGAGTTCAGAATGCCGTAAAGGATAGCGCCACATCGATACATATCCGTTTCAACCCTTTCTCCCGAAAGGAGTGTGAGAGTGCTTCCTGCATGGACGAGAAGCTCTGAACGGTTCAGGTCACTGTTGTCACAGACCCATGCTACTTCCTGCTTGAACAGGTCCGAACTGCGCTTAAGGCCTGCAGGTTCATTTGTGGAGAAATGGGTAGAGATACCAACGATATTCTGGCCAATTTCATCAAGGATTTCCCAGCAGTTTTTCTGACCGACAGTCGTTGAAATATCCAGCCCATCGCGAGACATACCACCTGCGTTGAGGGCGAGGTGAACACGGGAATGTGCGAGCCCACTACCCAGGAGTCTGCGCAACTGCTTTGCAGCCCAAAGTGAGCCCACCTGCTCTTCAACATGGTCAGGAAATGCGGCTTCTATTTCCTGTGGCGTAGCCGCGCGAAGGCGGATCAATGTGCCCGAGAATCCACTATCCCGTACAGAGCGCGCCTCCGCGTTAGAGGTAATGCCAACGCAGGTTATTTTTTGTTCCGAAAGCAACGGCACAATGCGACTGATGCCATGCCCGTAGGCATCAGCCTTCATAACTGCGCAGAATGCAGCGCCTTTGGGCAGAAGTCCGAGGGTCAGCTCCAGGTTCTTTGAGACGCGGTCAAGGTGGATTTCACACCATGAGCTTGGGATGGGATCCGCTGACATCTTCAGGCCGACGGGCCAAGGATGTCTGCAATAATGCCAGAGAACAGATCTGTTACCAGCGGGATCAAAGCATCGGGAAAATCATAGTCGGGGTTGTGCAGTTGCGGGTGGGTTTCGCCAGCACCGATATATAGCAACGTCGCTTTGGTTCCGTCGCCGGCGTAGCGACCGAAATCTTCGGACCAACGCAGCGGTGTCGGCATCTCATAACGCGGGTGGCCCTGACGCGTTGCCACCCGCCGCGCGATATCTGTTGCTTCGGCGTCATTTTTTACCGACAGAAAGATGTCGTGCCAGAGAACCTTGATCGCAAGATCAGCAGTGTGCGTGGTGACCAGTGCATTGGCATCGGAAACCAACGCCTCCATTCTTTCGTCGGTCATGCAACGCAAGGTCACGCGCAGCTCTCCGTGTCCCGGCGCGATACCATAAGTTGGCTCACCCAGCTTGGCATGTGTCAGGGTGCTCAGCGCAAAGGTATTGTCCCCGATTGTTCCAGTGCTGAGCTCTGGCAAGGCCTGCATCAACGCCGCCATTGCCGCACTTGGCGAGAGCCCATCTTCAGGCGCAGCAGCATGGGAACTTTTGCCCACCAGCAGGATTTGCATGCCCCGCGACGCACAGTTGCCCGGCCCCGGCCGCAGGCCGATCTCTCCCAGCGGGCGGCCTGGGACGTTGTGATAGGCAAAGGCAAAATCGGGCCGAAGCTCGGGCCAGCGCTTGTCCTCAATGACTGCCTTGGCACCTGCGCCAGTTTCCTCAGCAGGTTGAAAGAGTAAAATGACGCGGCCGCGTGCAGGCCGTTGAGCAAGCCTCATGGCGACGCCCAACATGGACACCATATGCCCGTCATGACCACATAGGTGCCCTTTACCGTCAATATCTGAGCGGTACGAAATATCGGAAACCTCATGGATTGGCAGACCGTCCAGCTCACACCGCAACAGCACGGTGGGGCCGACCTGCGCACCTTTGAATTCGGCAGCAACTCCATGCCCACCAAGATCACTCCAGATACGATCTGCTCCTAAGGCTGTAAGTTCTTTTGCCATGCGGTTTGCAGTTGCGGACTCGTTTCCTGACAGTTCCGGACGCCGGTGCAACGCATGGCGAAGATCCACAAGCGCTGTGATTTGTTCTTGGGTCAGAACTGCCATTGAAACACCCCTTTAAAAAGTTACGAACAGTCCAGAAGCACCTTGTCGGGCTTATTGGTCTTCGGTGCCGCACCAATCAGCAATGAACAGGGCAGTCGCCTTGGTGACCCGGCGCATGCTTTCCAGATCGACCCGCTCGTTGAAGCCGTGGATCGCCTCTGCGCGCGGACCGTAAACCAGTGCGGGCGTATCCGCATAAAGGCCAAAAAACCGCGCATCGGTCGTGGCGGTGATCGCCTCATGCACAAGGTCTTCTCCGGTCGTGATCCTATGGGCCTGATCCAGCGCGTGGATGGCTGATGTGGCCTTGGCCGAGCTGTCTTGTGACAGGGCGTAACCTTCAGCGTGAAAGCCGTGATAGACGATCTCGGGTAGGGAATTGCGCAAGAAATCATTGTCGCGGGCCGCATCCAGAATGACCTGCTCGATTTCGGCCTTGGCGGCGTCGATGGATTGGCCCGGAAAGATCGCCATACGCACATCGAAGACGCTCCACGCAGGCACAGAACTGGTCCAGTCTCCACCCTCGAACTTGCCCACATTAAGGTTCAGCGCGTGGTCCATGTGGGCGTAGTCGGCGGGGCGGTTTTCAGCTACGTTCCAGCGATGCTCCATCTCGTGTAGAGCCGAGATGAGCGGGATCGCCGCCTCGATTGCATTGGCACCCGTGCCGGCATAGGCGACGTGTGTGGGCAGGCCCTTGAGGTGAACCTGAAACCAGATTACGCCAAGCTGTGCGGTTACCAGATGCTCGGCAAAGGGTTCGGGAATGAGGGCCGCATCCGCCTTATACCCCCGCGCAAGACAGGCCAGCGCGCCATTGCCTGTGCATTCTTCCTCGACCACGGATTGATAAAACACATCCGCCGCTGGTGCGAGGCCACAGGCGGCGAGCGCATCCAGCGCAAAGAGGTTGGAGGCGAGTCCGGCCTTCATATCGCCCCCGCCGCGCCCGTAGAGCCAGCCATCCGCGACAGTGGGCTCAAACGGTGGGCTGTCCCACATGTCCAGCGGGCCTGCGGGCACCACGTCAATGTGACCGTTCAGGATCAATGACCTGCCTTGGTTGGTTTTGGAGCGGTGTGTTCCGACCACATTCACCGCGTCATCATAGGGGGCAAGGACAGGGGAGAATCCGGGCAGGTGCTGAATGTCGGCCACGTCGATCTGCCAGCGATCCAGCGCGTAGCCGCGCTTTGTCAGTTCAGCCGCCATGAAGTCTTGCGCTGATTGTTCCTGACCACGGATGGAAGGGTGCGAGGTCAGCTCTAACAGGAAGGCAATCTGGGTGTCGAATGCGGCATCTACGGCGGCAGCCAATCGGTGTTGTAGGGTATCTGGCATGAAAGACCTCAAAAATTCGGGGGCTGTGTATCAGGGACGTACAGCTGAGCGTCTGTGGCATCGATGACTTCGGCCACGGTCACGCCTTCGGCGGTCTCAACGAGCGAGAAGCCATAAGGCCCCACGTCAATCACTGCCATGTCCGTGAATATCCGCGCCACGCAGGCCTGAGCCGTCAGGGGCAGCGTGCACTGCTCCTTGAGCTTGGAATTGCCCGCACGGTCTGTGTGTGTGGTCAGCACCGCCACGCGCCTCGCCTTTTGTGCAAGCTCGATGCCTCCGCCCACCCCGGGAGAGAACTTGCCGGGGATTTTCCAATTCGCCAGATCGCCATTGGCTGCAACTTGAAACGCGCCGAGCATGGTGAGATCAAGCCGACCGGAGCGGACCAGCGCAAAGCTGGTGGCGCTGTCGAAAAAGGCCGAGCCAGGGATGGTCGAGACATAGGCACCGCCGGCGTCAATGAGGTTCCGGTCTGCCTCATCCGGTGGCAGGGTGGGCCCGATGCCCGTCAGCCCGTTTTCGGTGTGCAGGCAGACGGGGAAATCAGGGGCCAAATAATTGACGACTTTGGTGGGCAGCCCAATACCAAGGTTGACGACCATACCGGGCTGGATTTCACGGGCAGCGCGCGCGACCATTCTGTCTCTAGCGTTGGACAACGGCATATTCCTTTGACAGTGCACCCAGTGCTGCGACGTGATCGACAAAGACGCCTGTGGTTTGGACATCATCTGGCGCAAGCCCGCCCAAAGGCAGCACGGCTTCGGCTTCGGCAATCACACAATCGGCGGCCATGGCCATCAGAGGGTTGAAGTTCCGCGCAGTAGCGACATAGGCCAGATTGCCAAAACTATCGGCGCGGGCTGCATGCAGCAGGGCAACGTTGGCACGCAAGGCAGGCTCAACGAGGTAGGTCTTGCCATTCTGTTCAAGCACCTGTTTGCCCTCGGCGAGCTCAGTCCCGATCCCGATGTCGCTGAGGAAACCGCCAAGCCCGGCACCGCCTGCGCGGATGCGTTCGGCCAAAATGCCCTGCGCGTTGAACTCGACCTTGAGCTGGCCACTGTTCATCAGCCCGATCGCATGGGCGTTGAGGCCTAGATGGGTGGTGATGAGGCGCGACACCAGCCCGCTTTGCAACAGATGGTCGACGCCCATGTTCGGCTCGTTGGCGTCGTTTTTGACAATTGTGAGATTGCGCGCGCCGTGGCGTACCAATTCATGGATGAGTGTAAAAGGTGTACCCGGCACACCGAAACCGCCCAACATCACCGTATCGCCGTCTTTGACATGGGCGATGGAGGCCTCAACGCTGCTTTGCTTGTCGGGAAGCTTCACGCCGCGTCCTCCAGAACTGGCAAACCCGCTTGTGCAGCAAAAGTGTCAAGAGCGTCGCGCAGGATGGTCATCATCTCGGAAATCTGGGCCTCAGTGATGATCAGCGGCGGGGCCAACAGGAAATGATCGCCCGAAGTGCCACCACGGGTGCGGCGCGAATAGATGATCAGGCCACGGGCATAGGCAAGCTCGACCAGCCGGTCATAGGCGTTCAGGGCGGGCGGCAACGGCTCCATCGTCTCGCGGTCTGCGACAAACTCGAAGGCAGTTAACAGGCCCTTGCCGCGCACATCTCCGATGAAGGGGTAGCGGTCCATCAGCGATTGCAACTGGGCCATCAACACGTCGCCCATACGGGCGGCGTTCTCAATCAGGTTCTGGTCTTCCATTTCTTCAAGAACAGCGAGCCCTGCGGCGCAGGCCATCGGGTTGCCCGCGTAGGTAAAGCCATGCAGAAAACCGCCTCCATCAAGGACCGGTTCAACCAGCCGCGCACCTGCAACGATGGCCCCCAGCGGCGCATAGCCTGCGCCGAATCCTTTGGACATGGCAACGATATCGGGAGTGATGCCCCAATGCTCCGCCGCGAGGAATTTGCCGGTGCGGCCTGCACCTGTCATCACCTCATCATAGATCAGCAGTACGCCGAATTCGTCACAGATATCGCGGATGCGCCCGTAATAGCTGTCGGGGGCCACCAACGCGCCAGTGGATGCGCCGCCGACAGGTTCCATGATAAAGGCCAGCACCGTGTCTGGACCTTCCTCGATGATCTTGTCGCGCAACAGCTCTGCGTATTTCAGGCCACGTTGTTCTTCGGTCAGGTTGTCGCGGTCGAGGTAAGTCGCGGGGGCAGCGATCTTGGGCATGCCCTCCATCATGGGCGCAAAAGGTTCGCGCAGCGGGTCATATCCGGTCAGATCAAGCGCGCCTAACGTGCAGCCGTGATAAGATGGAAATCGCGAGATAACTTTGTAGCGGGAGCCTTCGCCTTGGGTCAGGGCGTACTGCCGCGCCAGTTTCATGGCACTTTCCACAGCCTCGGACCCGCCAGAGACAAAAAAAACACGGTCCAGCCCCTCTGGCATGAGTGACACTGTCTTTGCTGCAAGATCCTCGGACGCATGGGTGCGGAAGTGCAGACGGTAGCCGAAGGTGGCTTTGTCCATCTGAGCCTTGATCTTGGCCAGAACACGCGGGTTTGAATGGCCAATGTTCGATACCATAGCCCCCGACGAACCGTCGATGTAGCGATTTCCACTTTCGTCGATCAGATATATCCCCTCGCCGTAATCCAGAAAGGGGCGCGGATTGCGGGTTTGGTAGAAGAGATGGGAAGCGGTGTCGTTCATTTTGCACTTTCCAGATGCTTGCGCAGAAATTCGCGGGTTCGGGGTTGTGAGGGAGTCTTGAACAGGATTTCTGGCGGGCCTTCCTCGACCACCACACCCTGATCCATGAATAGAACGCGGTCACAGACAGAGGCGGCAAAATCCATCTCATGGGTGACAATGATCATGGTCATGTGTTGCTCGGCCAGCTTGCGCATGACCTGATTGACCTCCTCGACAAGTTCGGGATCAAGCGCAGAAGTCGCCTCATCGAAAAGCATCAGCTTGGGCTGCATGGCCAATGCGCGGGCGATCGCCACCCGCTGCTTTTGCCCGCCCGAAAGCTGGGAGGGATAGTAATCAATCCGCTCCAGCATCCCGACATGGTCAAGCTGCACCTCGGCCAAAGCATTGGCCTCGTCCTTTGATATGCCTTTGAGCATGATCGGAGCCATGCTCACGTTCTCGCGGGCGGTCATATGGGGGAAGAGATTGAAGTGCTGGAACACCATACCCACCTGCTGACGCATCTGGTTGATATGCTTTTCATAGGCGCGATGCGGTAAGGTTTGGTTTACCCGCACACCGTCAAGCCAGACCTCCCCGCCGCTGAGTGGATCAAGATCGTTGATGGCGCGGAGCAGGGTAGATTTACCCGATCCTGACGAGCCAATGATGCCCACGATCTGCCCACGATCGACGCTCAGGCTGATATCTTTGAGCACCTCGACGTCCCCAAAAGATTTTTGGGCATGGCGGATTTCAACGAAGCTTTTTCCATCTGTCATATCTGGCTCCAATGCTCAGCGGGAAATCGAAATGCGGCGTTCAATCTTGCGCTGCACCCATTCCATCCCGAGGTTGATGACGTAGTAGAAGGCGGCGGCGAGCAGGTAGAACTCGAACGGACGGTAGGTTGCGCCGATTGCCCTTTGCGCCGAAAGGGTCAGCTCGCTCACCCCGATCACCGAGACCAGCGCGCTGTCTTTCAGCAAAGCGATCATGTTGTTGCTGATGGGTGGTATTACGGCACGGATGGCCTGAGGGATGACCACTTTGCGCAGGGCTTCGCTGCGGCTCAGGCCCAATGTGCGCGCGGCTTCCATCTGGCCTTTGTCGACAGACAGGATCGCAGTCTGGATTAATTCGGAGTTATAGACCGCAAAATGTAGGCCCAGCCCAATGATGCCCGCAACAATTGCGGGAAGGTCGATGCCGACCTGAACGAGGCCAAAGTAAATCAAGAAGAGCTGTAGCAACAGGGGCGTGCCCATGAATATCCAAGCGACCAAACGGATGGGCTGGCGAATGATCAATGGGGCATAAAGCGCGACTACGGCGAAGACGATACCGCCGAAGAAGCTGAGGATTGCAGCGGCGACTGTAATCCCGATTGTGTAAGCGCAGCCCAATAGGATGATGTCGAAATATTGGGGGATCACTGTGAAATCGAGGCCCATTGGCTTATCCTTCCAACATCATGTTATCTGCACTTTACGATCAAGCCAGGCTACGCCACGGCCAGTCACATAGATGATGATCATGTAGAGAATACCCGCGAGCAGGAACATCTCGAACGGCTTGTAGGTGGAGCCGATGTAGCGCTGCGCGGTGTAGGTCAGCTCGACCACCGAGATGGCCGCAACTAGCGCCGTGGCCTTAATCAGCATGTTCAAATTCACTCCCAATGGGCGCACCATAAGGCGGGCAGCTTGCGGTAAGATTACCTTGTACATGGCTTGCCACTGACTAAGGCCCAATGTGCGGGCGGCTTCGCGCTGGCCTTTGTCGATGGAGATCACCGCACCGCGGATCGTCTCGGTCATATAGGCGCCTGCGTTGATGCCTAGGCCAATGACACCTGCCTCAAAAGCATCCAGCTGAATGCCGATTTGCGGTCCGCCGAAGTATAAAATGAAAAGTTGGATCAGTGCGGGTGTGCCGCGAAATACGCTGACATATGCAGCACCTAGAAAGCGTACGATTGCAAAACGCGACAGCCTTGCAAAAGCACCCAACGTGCCGCAAATCAATCCTATGATCGCTGTCAGAACCGACAGCACAATCGTGACCCATGCGGCCTCCAGAAAGAACGGATAGACCTTGAGTATGAGTTCGAAGTCCATGTTCCCCCCTTGGACGCAAAGCAAAGGCCAGCCTCCAAACGGGTGCGGGCGGTCGATCATCATGGTGACAAAAACTGCCCTTGCCGCGCATTAGGCGGACGGCAAGGGCGGCGGGGTTTAGCGGATGTCTGCGCCGATCCACTCGTTGGCAAGGGCGAGATAGGTGCCGTCATCCATCATGGATTGCAGTGCCGCTTGCATCTCGGCGGCCAGTTTCGGGCTGCCTTCACGAATGGCGATGCCTGCGCCGAAAGGCTCGGTGGTTGGGTCGCCGAACATCTCGAATTCCTGCCCTTTGGCACCCATGGCCAGAATGGCGGCAATCGAGTCGTTCACAATTGCGTCCACGCGGCCGTTTTCCAGCTCGAGCAGTAGTTCTGGCAGGCCTTTGTAGGTGTTGATGTCGTAGCCCTTTTCACGTGCCCATTCCTCATGAGTCTCTCCAAGGGTCAAGCCGACCTTCTTACCTTCGAGGTCTTCGAGGCTCCCAATGCCGGAGCCTTTCTGAGTAAAGATCGCACGTTTATCGGAATAATAGGGGCCGACAAAATCAACAACTTCGTCGCGCTTGGCTGTGATGGTCATTGAGCCGACAATGGCATCGTATTTGTTGGCCAGAAGGCCGCCAATGATACCGTCCCATGCGGTGGTCACGATCTCGGCTTCCATTCCCATGCGCTTGGCAATTTCCGTCCCTATTGCGGGATCAAAGCCGACGACTTTGTTCTCATCGTTCACAAAGTTGAACGGAGGATAGGCACCCGACATGGCAATGCGGATCACACCCTTTTCTTTCAATACGTCGAGTTCTTCTGCGGCAACACTTGTGCCCAGCATGGCCAAGCTTGCTACGGCGAATGCAGATTTCAAAATAGTACGGCGAATAGTCATTTTGGTACTCCCTGATATTACTTAATTCGAAGCTGGTTTCGGCTTCATTGTGGTGGGTATTCCGCTCTCAATAAAAGCCTTGCATGTAGGACCAGTATTGCGCAAATAGATATTAGGTATCTTCAATATAGATTTGATTAATGAGCGAGCCGTACAAACAGCGCTTTCCCTGGAACCTTGACTGGAACCTGTTGCGGACCTTCATGGTCGTGGTTGAGCAGCAGGGCATCTCCAAGGCGGCGCATTTTCTGGGACTTAAGCAGCCGACGATTTCGGCCGCCCTTAAACGCCTTGAAGAGCATACAGGCCGAACGCTTATCATACGGAAACCAAACGAATTTTCTCTCACCCGCTCTGGCCAGGTGCTTTATACGGAATGTGCCAAAATCTTTGGGTCGGTGTCGCAGCTTCCATCGCTGCTTGATTTGGCGCATGCAGAACTTCGCGGCCATGTAGCCATCGCCACAACAAGTCACGTTATCTCGGAGCACTTTGACGCGTTTCTGAACAGGTTTTCCAACCGGCATCCGCAGGTCACTTACTCCTTCACGGTCAGTGAAAGTGATGAAGTAAAGACCATTGTGTCGCAAAATCGGGCGAGTTTTGGAATTTGTCTGCTGCATGGTCCGTCCACGCCGCTAGATTCGATGATCCTGTACCGCGAATATTTCGGTTTGTTTTGCGGCAAGCGGCATTCGTTATTCGATAAACCCGAAATCGCTCCAGAAGACCTACAGGGTGAGCCATTTGTGGCGTTCCAGACCGAGGCTGAAGGGGGGCCTTTGGAAGTCATCTCCCGCCTGCGGTCGCATCTCGGCCTCGCCAATAACAGACGGGGCAGTTCGTCGAGCCTCAATGAAATCCGGCGGATGATCATGGCAAATATCGGCATAGGTGCGCTGCCGCTTCATGTCGCCCAGCAGGATGTAGGGGCGGGTCATCTGCGCCAGTTGCCACCATATGACGATCTGCCGCTGGTGAACATCTATCTTATAAGCAATCCGGCCCGCCGCCAGTCTGATGCCGAAGCCACTTTTTTGTCTGCCTGCATGGCGGAATTATCGGCAATTGATCTCGTAGAACGTACCTATGCAGCCGAGGGGTAATATGGTCGGGTCAGAAGACATCAGATTGGCGGTCTCGGTAGATGCCGAGGCTATCACCGAAATGCTGGCCTATCCGGCCAAGGACATGGGCGACCGGGCAGCGTTCGCGTCAACACCAGAGGCGATCCGGAAATTTGGTTTTGGACCAAGGCCGCTCTTTTCAGTATTGATTGCTTCCGGTGCTGGCCTATGTCCGTTTTTTTCGCATTTCTCTACGACACGCGGATGCCCCTGGGTCTATGGGCTCAGAGCCGACCTTCGCCGGACCTTGCATGAAGGTCCGCTACGGGTTTTACATGTTCGCAAAGAACATGCCCCGAAGCCATGATGTCTACCAAGCATAAAACCGCAATGAGAAGGATGGAGGGTGCAAGTCGTGCAGGCCTTGGGCTGATCGGCGCTACTACCAGGTGGTTTGAGTTTGGGTAACACCGATACTCTCGATCACTGGCACCAACTGTTGCGCGCCTTGCCACCAGGCGGGATCAACCAGCATTTCAAGACTGAAGCGCAGCGCGTACGGCGGTTAAAATCAGTGCGATGGCCCAAAGGTGTGCGATGCGAAGCATGTGGTTCGAGTGACATCGGCAAAATCAAAACGCGAAAATACTACCAGTGCCGGGAATGCCGCCGTTAGTTTTCGGTCACGTCGGATACAATTTGCCACCGGACACACTTGGATTTGAAGGTGTGGTTCACCGCAGCCGAGCTGATAATCGAGGCTTCTAAAAGTGAGCGGTCCCGCGAATTGCTTACCTCTAAGAGGCTCAGTGCAGAGTTCAGCGTTACTTATAAGGTCGGATACGAACTTCGCAAAAGGTTGCGTGCGGATCTCGCTTTGCCAGATGGCGGCCTTATCGGGCGCTGTATCTGCATCAACATTAATCTCGTCTAACAATATCTGGTAGTGCGGCCTACGGGCGTGATTTTCAGTAGAGGGACGTGTTCGATTTAGATGAGTTAAAGGGACAACTACTTTCAAGCAAATTTGAAAAAAATATATTATCGAGAATTTCGGTGCATAGTTCCATTTTGAGAGGAAAGAGAGGGCGCGGGAAAAAGAGCAGCACCGGAGCGCGGCAAATATTACTCGAGTGAAGAGAATCAGAAGATGAAACCTGTTATTTTTGAGCTTTTCGCACTAACACATTGAAAATATTAAATAATTAACTTGAATCGATTGGTCGGTAATGCTCGAATTTGGTCAATGCAAAAAAGCGCCGAGCTGGTGTTTTACAAAAAGAGAGGATTGAAAAACGAAAATAGGCGCAGCCGCGCTGGGAAGATCGCCAGTAGATAGATTACTTCGTTTGCAACGTGAAAGTAGTCGATCTGCTCATGAGCGACAAGGCTCGAAGAGTCTAAAAAGCTATATTTTTGCTTCCCTATTGTGTGCTGCACCATCCGAAATACCGTCGATCACCACCAACCAACTCAACAGCATTCACGCATCGTTTTTTAGGAATGACGCGAACAGGAGAGAAGTATCTATGACTACGAATTTTACGGAAGGGGATCACCCCTACAAGGACCAAGCGCACCTTTGGAATGCCACCTTCACACCGCCCCCGCTTGCCGACCTTGATGAGCCACAGCGGGTCGTACGGACAGCGCTGGAAAAGATCGAACTGGGAAAATCCAGCAGCTCTTGCAAGGTTTCACTGGTAACTCGTCTCCACCGCACGACTGCGCTTCAGGAATTCTGGTGCGCGTCTTTTGAAGAAGCGCAGGTTTATCTCAACCTCGCTGCGCATCCTGACGTCATCAATTTTTAGGAGCAGCTGACGAGGGTCGACTTTTTCAAGGAAGATGGCAGCCCGTCATTCACGCGGGTGGATGCGCACGTCCTTTTGCGGGACGGTACTGAAACGTTGGTATCGGTAAAGTACGACGAAAAAGCAAACCGCCAGTCTTATCAGGATGAAGTATCGGGTATTGCAGCGCAGTGTTCTCGCGAAATCGCAGACCGTTTCATCATCGCATCCAGGTATAGCTTTCATCCGGCTTACAGGTCCTGCGCGAAAGCCATTCATGAGGCTCGTCGGGAGGCAGATCAGATTGTGTTGAAGGCTGCAAACGATCTGGGAGCGCGCTTTTCCTTCAAGGATCTTGTTGACCACTCTGATCTGAAAGGTCGGGGGCACCGTGCAGCCATTCGCCTGATTGGCGACAGTAATATCGGAAAGGATCTCCTGGATCCGATTGCTGACGAGACTGAGCTTTGGAGGGCAGTAGCATGATGATTTTTGGGAATATCACCAGCTCGGATCTCATGACGTTCGAGGGTCGCACCGTTGAGCGGATCGACCCTATTCAGGACAAAAAGAGTAAGGAGATCACGCACTACCGCCTGAGGGTTGTCAGCAATGACGGCAATATCGAGCTGCGCAAATTCCGTGTCGAAGGAATCTGGCATTTGCTGGAAAACGAGGTTCTGATCATTGATCGTGGATATCACAATCGGCAGCGCCAGATGGATCGCGTTATTTATGGTCACAACGAGCTGTCAGGAGCGACAAAAGCGCAGCGGGAAAAGGTGGATTTGATGGTCTTTCGCTCGTCGATGATGGGCAGGTTTCACACGATGGGCATGAAGCTGACGCGGGCAGGAGTCGAAGAGTATCGTCCGCTCATGGAAGCTGACTACCGTTCCTATCAGGCGCGTAAGAATTACGGGATTGAGAAGGCGAATGCGGCCCAGTTTCATAAACCTCTGCCCAGCTCTGACACCTTGCTCACAAACTTTCGTAAATTCCGTAAGGCAGATGGTAACCCCAACGCGTTTCTGATCCCCCGCGCGGAGCCTATTGATCTCGAGCTTCAGGCCAGCGCAGATTTTTGTTTTAGCATGGAATATTTGGGACGTTATGCTGACGCAACGCGTCCTTCGAAAACCGAAATCTGCAGGGGTCTCATCGACGAACTCGAGAAAATTAATCGGGAGAGGACAGAGGTACACCATCCGGTCTTAATCAAAGTCATGAGCCAGAGGACGTATGAGCGCTGGATTGATGCCTACCTTGATCCGTTTTTGACCTGCCTGCAACGGGACGGCCTCGCCGCCGTGCAGAAGAAATTTGGTTTTGTCGAGGATGGGCGGACCTCAACTGTGATTGGGGGAAGTGTTCAGGCCGACGCATGGAAATTCCATCTGGTCACCCTAGATACCACGCGTGAAAAATACAATCGGATGACGGAGGAGGAGCGCAAAGCGATTAAGAAAGTTCGCCGTTGGGTGGTTGTCATTATTGATGTCGCAACACGCTGCATTCTTGGGTTTTCTATCTGCCGTACTCCGAACGAGCGGGCCTCTCTTAAGGCACTGCGGATGGTGTTCATGGATAAGACCTATTTGTTCCGCTCAGCGGGCATCAAGAAGTCTGATTGGAACAAGCGTTGCCCTTTCTATGAGATGGTCAATGACTGCGGATCAGAATTCGGCTAACATCCCTTCGGTGAGGCGTTGCTGTCTTGCGCGGACACATTGAGCGCTTTTTCTGGACGGTTGACCTGCAGTGGGCTCGTAAGCTTCCGGGGTATACCGCGAACAATCCCCAGAGCAGCAATGACCGCAAGCCAGGGGCTGAGGCGTGCATTGCAGATGATGAGCTCCAGAACCTTTTCACTCATTTCGTCGCGAAGTATCACGCGACACCTCACCGCGGTTTGAATTTCCGGACGCCGAATGCGGTCTGGGATGAAAAGTCTGAAGGGGTCGATTTCGACATGTCTCAGATGCCTTCACCTGGTCAGCTTCGGGAAGCGTGTGGCTTTTATACGAAAGCCACAGTCGGTGAGGCAGGCATTAAGTTCGCTGGCGCGATCTATCGGAATAACTTCATTCGGGACCAGCGCAAGACGAGACAGGCGGACCGGATCGCTAAATCGGGCGAAACAATCGAAATCAAGGTCGATCCTTTCGATTTTGGCGCGATTTCTGTTGTTGTCGGAGGTGAAATGATCTCCGTCCCCTGCGCAAATCCCGAGATGAGAGGGAAAAACCTGCGGCAGTGGCAGCAAGAGAAGTGGTTCAACAAACAGAAGGCTGAAGCGGAGGCCTGCTCGCAGAAAGGCGCTCGCGATGAGGCCGAAGCGCTCTATCGCAATCTGTCGGCTTCAATCGCACGGGAAGCAGATATTGGTATGATCGGCTACACCCAGAAAGAAATCGACCGCATCCGACTGCAGGAAGAATTTGGCAAGGGCAGGGTCAAGGTCTGCAGTGCGGACTTAGCGTAGGTTCGCTGCGGCTGCACCAATGGCCGCTATTGGCAAACGGTGATCGATTTGGAGTACTAGCTTTCGCCCTTGGTACCGCAGCAGGGAAAGTATTAGCGATACTTTGGCAAGTCAGTGCTTTTGTAATGCTTGACCTCGAGCATTCCGTTGCGAATATGTACTTCTTTCCTCAAGGCTGGATGGCTGGGTCCGGTGTGACGCCGAATGATGCTATGACAAATTTGATTTGGGTCACGTTCGGGAATGTTGCAGGCGGTGCGGGCGGCGTCGCTTTGGCGTATTGCTTTGCTTTTCACGGTGAATTCACACGCTAGCAGGACATCGCTTACCCTTAAACGGCAAGTGATATCTCGTCAGGGTATATACCGTGTTGGTCGCGGATCTTGTAAGGATTCCAGGTAATTTACTACCTCAATCAGCTTAATCGGCACCAAGGCGGTCAACCCGTTTCCCGTATCAAATTCGACCATGTCGTTGTCCAGAAGATCTTCGACTATCGGCATGTCCTCGCGCGGGTTGGTGGCTTTTAGATAACCATCCAGAATCGACATGACCTCTAGCATCGGCCAGACGCCATCCCGTCTTGAGGCAATCTGTGTCAGGTCTGCCGGTGCCGTCCCCAAATCTGCGGAAAGTGGACCGTCGCCTTGGCCAGTGAAACCATGGCAGGAGACGCAATTCTCCTTGAACAGAATCTCCCCTACACTTTGAGCGTCAAGCGAAGATCCCACAAAAAGAATGGGGATCAACAGTAAGATTCGCTTCATGGTAATCTGCCTTTTTATGCCTTCGAGTGAAGTTAGAGCACCAGGCTATAAAGTGGATTGATCTCTGTCAAATGTGGCGTTTGCCAAGCGGTGACGTCAAAAGCGGACAGCATACCAATCATCGGCTTTCATCGGTCAAAGAACATAAGATGGCTTGCAGTTGATGTGGATCAACAAGACCAAGCGCAAGATCGGGTATCGTTTCAACATTGTAAAATGAGGATCTGAGCATGCTGAACGTTTCAAAAATCTCCGCCAACCGTCTAGATATCGAGCTTTCTGGTGCTTTGGATGCTGACGCAATGCGCTCAGCCCTCGATAGCCTTGTTGAGAAATCTGAAGGCGTCACAGATGGAAAGATGCTCTACAGGATTTCAGATTTCGAGATGCCGACCTTGGGTGCAATGGCCGTTGAACTGTACCAGATGCCAAAGCTGCTCGGCTTGATTGGCAAATTCGAGAAATGTGCGGTGATCTCTGATGTCGCCTGGATCAGAACCGCAGCAGAGATTGAAGGGGCAGTTTTCCGTTCGCTCGAGATAAAGAGCTTTGCACTTGCAGATACCGAGGCAGCAGAAGCTTGGCTCGATGGCAGGGTTAGGGATGACGACGATGAGAACTTCCCCGTCTAAAACGCTACCTTAGAGGCCATCAATTTCGAGACAAAGGCCTTAGCATCCATGTCCTTACCCGCCAAACCTTGCAGCGGGTGTTGTGAGTGCCGTCATTTGACTTGGATCAATACCGACATGTGAATTTGAAGGTATCTTAAACAGCAGGTAATTAAGGGAGACGGGTCTATGTACAAGAATATTCTTGTGCCAGTTATCGCAGACGAAGAGCATGACAATCATGCGTCGTTGCGAGCTGCGGAAAAACTGGCAGCCGATGGGGCGAAGTTCACCATTCTACATGTTATGGAGCCGATCCCAAGCTTTGTCCTCGCGGAAATACCCTCTGATGTGTTGAGCAGGACACGCGGAGAAATTGAGGTTGCAATGTCGCGAATGGCTCAATCCCTGCTGGATTGTGAAACCAAACTCATTTCTGGTCATGCTGGCCGCGCGATTATTGATTACGCGGACGAAAATGGCGTCGATTGCATCGTTGTGGCATCCCATCGACCGGGAGTTACTGACTACTTTTTTGGCTCCACCGCTGCTCGCGTTGTGCGCCACGCTAAGTGCTCTGTTCATGTCGTCAGGTAAAGGGGGGGCCAAGGTACAAATGGCTTTGGAAAGCCAACAACGTTCCGTTCGCTTCAATTCGTTACATTGATCGCTGTGGAGCTTGCTGCCTGCACTCCTCCATCCGCGCCCGAAACGGGCGGTGCTTTTCTTTATGCTAAGCACTGCGCCGACTGCCACAGAAAATCCGTTAAGGGCGATGGTCTTTTAAGCTTCATCAAGAATGACATCTGACGCTATCTGTTCATTCAGCATAGCCGACTTTCGCGCAGTGTGCAGAAAGCGTCAATATGGGCTCATTGCTGTCATCGAACGTCGATTACTGCATGGTTGCTTTCAGAAGGCGAACGGCGAGTGCCGCTCGCCTAAAGTTCAAATGTCGATCTTCTCAGCGATGCTTAGGGCATCTTCGACTTCGACGCCCAAGTAGCGCACCGTGCTATTGATCTTTGTGTGGCCAAGAAGCAGTTGTACCGCCCGCAAGTTCCCGGTTTTGCGGTAGATTTCAGCGGCCTTTGTCCGGCGCATCGAGTGCGTGCCGTAGCCACTTGATTCCAAGCCAATTGCAGTGACCCAGTCCCTGACAAGCTGGCCATATTGACGTGTAGAAATGTGTGGATGGTCGTGGAACCGACTTGGAAACATGAAACGGCCCCTCAACATTTCAGGGCTTCTGACCCAGTTGGTAACAGAAACACGTTTGTTCTCAGTCACTTCAACCTGAACCGGCCGCTTCGTTTTACTCTGTACGACGGCAACCCGTTCGCGAACCTGATCTGCATTGACGAGGTCGCTCACCTTGAGACAAACTAAATCGCATCCACTCAACTTGCTGTCGATTGCGACATTGAAGAGTGCCAGATCACGCAAATTGTTTGCCAGTTCGAGACGCCCGGATGGCCCAGACCTGTTTTGGCTGCAGAGGTCGCTTTTGTCCGATGAGACGGCCCTTGTTCCAGGCTCGGTGTTTTGGGGTGATTGCTGGAAGTTGTACTCTAGGCATATTTTGCCCTCCATACCGCCCTCCAAACCCAAACGTTAGCACCGCGCCGACGATGGATTATAGCACAATCTTCTATGACTGCTTTGGGCCTATCATGCAGATGTACCATTCCGCGTGTGCATCAGACCGCATCGAGCCCAATTTGATCGATGCTGCGCGGTGAACAAATGTCCGCAACGCGCACCAAGTTGGTGTTGCGTTACGGACGTTCTTTGCATGTAAAGAGAACTTTGGCGTTAGCCAGAGATTCCACTAATGATCTTTGCCAACACCTCGGGCTGCGAATAGAATGGCGAGTGGCTGGTTTCCATGCCGTGTATTTGCGTGCCTGGAACGTCATCACACATCTCATTTTGAGCCTGTAGCGAGATCGCGCGATCATTTGTACACTGAATATAATGCCGTTCATGGACCGCGATTTTCGTCGGTGTATAGATGTTCGGAATGGACGTGTTAATCACGGTCGCATTTTTCGCAGAAAGCGCCACATCCTCGTCAGAGCAATCACCATAGAATGCCTGACGAATCTGATCAGGTGCTTCTTCTTTCAAACGAATTCCAGCCCAATCATTTACGGGTTCCAACGCGCCAAACAGCGGGGCATTCACTGGATTTTCGGCATGGCCCATGATGTAGTCATTCGCCGTTTTTCCCGGAGCCGTCATGAACGCGGTCAGATAGATGAGCTTGGCAATCTTGCCCGGAATTTCTTCGGCCAAATAGCTTAGGCTTACACCACCCATTGAATGTCCAACCAGAACCACTGACTCAGACGATGCCTCGATCACAGCACGCAGGCTCGCCGTATAGGTTGCCATACTGTCGATTGCGTCCCACGCCGTGTTGTCATCGCCATGTGAGGCGTTGTTGATGCTCTGGGTCGTGTGACCCAATCCCTGCAATTGCTGCTCTAGTTTGTAAAAGCAGCCAGCCCAATGCCAAGACCCGTGTACGAGAATCATATTAGCCATGATGTTCCCTGTTCTCTTTGTGGTTTTTGAATTCGTTGTTTCGATTGCTCTAGAATGTTACGCTTACTCTGCCACAGGAAAAATGACTGGGAGTGCACAATGATTGACGGGGAAGGAACTGACGACCGCGGTTTACCGCCGGATGCACCCATCAATCCCAAAATCGACAAGCAATTTTGGTGTAGCTCGGATGTGGAGAGCTTTCGGGGATTCGAGTACTACAGAGACGGCATATGCCGCTCATTCATGGACCTGATCCCCGAGCCGGAGGCCCACAACGAGTGGAGTTTTCATGGATCAGTCGAGACAATGCCCATCGGTGTCGGGCGGCTCAATCGCGTCGTCGCAACATCGCATCTAGTCCGTCGCACAAAGGCAGAAATTGCGAATTCTAACGAGGAGTGTTTTTACCTCAACTATAAGACTCGCGGCGAATGCCAAATTCATCAATCCGATCACGTTTCTACGCTCAAGTCAGGTGATGTTGGTATATTTGACAGCGCTATACCCTTTGATCTGGAACACAGGCGCTGTCCCGAATTGGCGGTGTCATCCTTCATGCTGCCGCGACAATCGATAGAAGATCGTATGCGCGGGGATTTGCCGCGCAGGCCAATGATATTGTCGCGCCATCCCAAATTAGGGGCTCTTATCCGCGAAACGGCGTCAACATTGGCCCAAGAAGCTGACCGCATTTCTGTCGCAGAAGGTGCGCGCATGTACGACATGTTGCTGGACCTCGTGGCGATGGCCCTGTCATCGAATGAAGAAGCAGACAGCCTCCCTCGGACCAACCGCGCGCATGCACTTCTTCTTGCGGCAAAAAGCTATGTGGATCAGAACCACTTTCGGGGGGATATGAACCCAGATGTTGCGGCCAAAGCGCTTGGTATTTCAGTGAGATATTTGCACAAGGTTTTCGCTGAAAACGACGCGAGTTTCGCCGAGTACGTGCTTGGACGTCGGCTGGAGGCAGCTGCATCTACCCTCGCCACATCAGCATTTTTGCACCTCTCGATCTCTGAAGTTTCGCGGCGATGTGCGTTCTCCGACCCGGCGTATTTTCATCGCGTTTTCAAAAATTGTTTCGGATGCACCCCCGGCGATTGGCGCTCTAATCAACACCGATGATCAGATGGGGTGGCGTGAACACTCTTTCAGAAATAAGCGGACATTCCCCCGAGCACTTCGAACGGTAGCAAAGTCCGCAACTCGGTCATCGGGGTGGACCGAAGCGAATGGCAACGATGCATGGATCCAGCAGTTGGCCGGTCCAAACATGAATTCACAGACTGAGGGACAATGCGACCGGTTACTTAAGGAACGCTAAGCCACGTCTGATAGTCGCTCACCAGTAAATGTGAGGGCTGCACATCTTCTTCGACATTCGCAAAGCGGCCGATAGGTTCGCGAAAGATGTTGTCAGTTTCGTCGTCATTAACGGTCGAAACCTCGCCGATTAACACATCCCCACCTTCACCCCAGAACGCATGCCAATCGCCGGGCATCAAGGTCACACTTTCGCCAGGTGTGAGATGGAGCTTGTCACCCGCAGCGAAATCACGCCTGATGCCGTCACAAAACACGGAGCCCCCTCGATCTTCGGCGAACTTTCCCACATCGTCTGACCCGAACAGTTCAATAACCAGCGTCGCGCCGCCACGGTTGATGATATCTTCGGCCTTAAGAACATGGGTATGCATCGGGCTGAGTTGATCCTGTTTGGAGATCAGTAGCTTTTCAGCGTAACACATGCCCCCGCCCTGTTGCAGATCAGTCAAACGCCCGTTGCGCAGGGTAAAAAGGAACAGTCCCATCTTATCATATTCGCCCGCACCATAATCGGTGATGTCCCAGCCACAGCGCGAATCGATCACATTTTTTGCGTCAGCCCGTCGGGCTTTGAACTCGTCCGGTGACCAATAGGCAAATGGCGGCAAGGTGAAGCCGAACTGACGCATCATATCTTCGGATTGCGCAATAATGTCATTGATACGTGAGCGTTTCATGCCTTGGGTCTCCTGTGTTCAAACGCAGACGATCACATTTTGTGCTGCCGTTCGACTCCCATTTTGCCTAGTTTGGACATCGCCAGTTGCTGCGTCACCCTATGGCGGTTCAGAGCCCACAGTGACATTTTTCCGCAGCGTGGCGAATGTTAGTTATGAACAAGCTGAACGACGTCCGATCCCGCAGCGATGCCCGCGGACACACCTTCTGCGGAATCTTCAAAGACCAAGGTTTTGGCCGGTGGGAACCCCAGCTGCTGGATGGCATGAGCAAAAATATCTGGGGCAGGCTTTGGCAGGAGACTATCTGAGATTGAGACAATGGTGGCGAAGTAGTTAAGCAGACCCACGGCTTGCAAAGAGGCTGTTGCGATTTCGAATTCTGCGTTGGTTCCTACCGCCATTGGATGGGTTCGACCCAAGATGCGAACAAGTTCACCCGTTTCGGCAATCGGCGATACCACAGCCGTCGCACTAATAAACGCGTCAATGCTCTGTTTAGTGGCCAAGGCAATGTCCAAAGTCCCCGAGACCTCTAACGATAAGGCGGCCAAAAGCGATTGCCGATCAAGACCTGTACGCTGAGCGTACCAGATCCGATCCAAATCATGTCCTTGCGCGCGCACCGCGGTTCGAAACGACTGGAAATGCGCCTCACTGCTGTCGACCAATGTTCCGTCACAATCAAAAACCACGGCTTGGTAACCGCCTGCGATGACCTCAGAATGCCAGTTCTGTGGTGAGACGCGCCTTTGGCCACCACCGGAATGCAAGATACTATCCATAAGGCACACAATCTCCACTCTATGCCGCAACGAGACGTGCAAGATTAGCGTCGAACTGAATGGCCACGGTGTCGCCTTGTACAAAGGGTTTATCTGTCACGTTACTGATCACAAAGAGCGACCCGATCGCACTTTCTACGGTGTATTGGATTTCTTTCCCAAGGTAGGCTGCATAGCTGACCTCGCCTTTGATCCCTTGTTGGTCGGGAGGGGCAAGGAGTAAATTATGGGGGCGAAGCACCATTTTGGCATGGCCTTTTTGCAGCCCACCGTCACGGACCTTGTATTTTAGATTGTCCATGATGACGGTGGCTTCACCGTTCGTCACGCTCTCGATACTGCACTCTGGGAGATTGGCGTCCCCAATAAAATCGGCGATGAAAGCTGATTTCGGAGCCTCATAAAGATCGCTAGGCGATCCTTCCTGTGAAATCTCTGCGTTTTTCATCACGATAATGCGGTCCGAGACGGCCATCGCTTCTTCTTGATCATGGGTGACATAGACTGCCGTCAAACCAAGGCGCTGTTGGATTTGGCGAATTTCTTCGCGGACGTGGCGGCGTAATTTCGCGTCAAGGTTTGAAAGGGGTTCGTCCAAAAGCAGAACTTCGGGTTCCAGCACAATCGCACGTGCAACGGCAACACGCTGTTGTTGGCCACCCGAAAGTTCGCTTGGTAATCGGTCACCAAAACCTGCGAGGCCGACCAATTCCAACCCATGTTCCGCCCTTTGTGCAGCTTCCGCCTTGGGCATCGATTTTACAGTAAGCCCGTAAGCGACATTCTGTTCGACTGTCATGTGTGGAAACAAGGCGTAGGATTGGAACACCATCGACACCTTGCGGTAGGTTGCTGTTAAATGCGTGACGTCTTCGCCACCGATGTG
The DNA here is from genome assembly GCF_036960155.1 of Sulfitobacter sp. GTDB lineage: Bacteria > Pseudomonadota > Alphaproteobacteria > Rhodobacterales > Rhodobacteraceae > Sulfitobacter. The sequence continues at coordinate 112,621 of NZ_JBALWB010000004.1, forward strand.
GATTTTACCTGCGCTGGCCATTTCTAGCCCCGCAATGAGTCTTAAGGTGGTGGTTTTCCCGCATCCTGATGGGCCAAGCAGGGTGACTAGCTTACCGGGGTCAATGGTAAGATCGAGGCTGTTGAGGGCCGTGACCTCGCCGAATTTCTTGACGACGCTTTCGAAGCGCACGGAACCAGGGGTGGATTTTTTCATAAGTTTCTCCGGATGTTTGGCCTGGTTTCAAGCCGCTGTTTGGACGCGATCGGTGCGGCGCAAACGCCGCGATCCGACAAGAAGTTGAAGAAGCAGGATCACTGCGAGCATAGTGATGATCAACACAGCAGAATACGCAATCGCGAGGCCAAATTCACCATTCTCGACTCGTCCAACGATGAAGGAAGTCGCCATGTTGTGTTTAGCACTGACCAAGAAAATCACAGCACTGACCGAGGTGATAGCCCGCACAAAGCTGTAAGTCAGCGCCGCAAGGATTGCTGGCCCCATCAAGGGCAAGATCACGCGCCGCACTGTCGTAAAGCTGTTTGCGCCCAACGTGATCGAAGCCTCATCAAGGCTTTTGTCGAGTTGCGACATGGCCGCAATCCCGCCACGCACGCCGACGGGCATGTTGCGGAATACAAACACGATAATCAGGATGATGCTTGTGCCAGTGAGTTCAATTGGGGGAAAGTTGAACGCCATGATGTAGCTCACACCAATCACGGTGCCGGGAATGGCAAAACTGAGCATGGTTGAAAATTCAAACAGCTCTTTGCCCACGAACTTCTGGCGGACCAGAAGGTATGCGGTCGATAACCCAACGATCGCCGTCAACGGTGCCGCAATGGACGAAATGGTGAGCGTGGTAAAGTAACTGTCCCATGCCACGCCCGACAAGCGCCCCGTTGTGAAGTCGATCCCAAAGGCACGAATGTAGTGAGCGAAGGTAAAGCTGTGATCATAGCCCCAGAGTTTTACAAAGCTGCCAAACACGATCATCGAATAGACCACTGCTGTGAGGGCCGCCCAAGGCAACGCAGTGGCATAGCACAATGTTTTAACCATGGGGCTTAGCGATGCGTTCTGGCCGGAATCCGCTTTGCCTGTGATGGTCGCATAGGACTTCTTGCCCAACCACATACGCTGCAACAAGAACGCTGACAGCGTGAGAGTAAGGAGTGCGATTGCAAGAATCGCGGCCTTGGCAGGATCGGCTACAGCACCAACGATGGCGAAATATATCTCAGTTGATAGCACCGAGTAGCCGCTGCCTAGTACCAACGGATTGCCAAAGTCTGCGAGGCTTTCGATGAAACCTAACAGGAACGCATTGGCAAGACCGGGCCGCATGAGGGGCAGTGATACATAGCGGAAGGTTTGCCAGCGATCAGCATCCAGTGTTTGCGAAGCTTCTTCCATCGACGGGCTGACGCCTTGCACGACGCCAATCAACACGAGGAAAGCAATCGGTGTGAAAGACAATAATTGGGCGAAATAGACGCCCCAGAAACCATAAAGCCACCGCGTCTTCTCCATTCCAAATAGGTCAGCAGCAAAAGCGGTAACCGTGCCGTTCCGCCCGAACAATAAGATCAATGCGAGGCCGATAACGAAGGGTGGCGTTATGATCGGGATGACCGTAAGGACACGCAGCAGTTTCTTGGCCCGAAAGTCTGTACGGGTAAAGATCAGTGCAAACGAAAGGCCAAGCATCGTCGTGCCTAGGCCCGTAAGCACGGCAAGAAACACGGAATTGATTGCAACACCGCAGGACCGATCAGAGACGAGACACCTTAGCCCCCAGATATCACTACTGAAGAATCGCGGGAAAAAGCTGGTTAGGCTATAGCCGCCTTCAACTTCAAAGGCGCGAACCAGAATGTGCATGACAGGAAAAAATACAAAGACCCCGACAAGTGCGATAATCAAGCCGATGGTGCTGACGACGAAGGCATCGCCACGTCCTTTGCCGGTTTGCGACATGGAAACGGTCAGCGCGAACAATAGACCAGCGATGCACATGGCGGCACCGACGCCCATACCGGGCTGGCCTGCGGTGATGGCATCACCTGTCAAGAGACCCTCGAGAACGCGCGGACCTGCCCGCACAACGATTAGGCCTTGCAAGGCAGTCCAAAGGAGACCCATTGCCGCAAGTCCCAATGTGTTTTGGGCGCGTTGCACCGGACTTTTCATGCTAAATGCGGTGGCCATGGCGGCGAGCAACAGAAGTCCTATCGGTGCTAGCCACCATTGACCCGACATCGCCAGCCAAAGTCCGCTTGAAGGTGCCCCATCCATCAGCCATTCAAATGATAAGAAGCCAGCGTCCGTCATGTGCCAAGGCAGCACAGCAAAGCCAACCAACCCGGTTGCGAGCCAGACCAAAACCGTTCGTTTCATAATTAAGTCCAATGAAGTGAGAGAGAGGGTGCCCCAAAAATGCGGGGCACCCAATGGCCGGCGTTATGCAAAAGAGGCGCGCCGACAGGGAGGTCTACTGTGCAGGGTCACTTACGTCAGAGTCCCAGCGTGCCAACAACCGCGCCCGTGTCTCGCTCGATCCATAGGTTGCGAAATCGTAGTCGATCAATTTGATCGACGCGAGGTCGGGCGATTCCGGTGCAACTTCTGCATTGGAGTTTGAAGGGACTTGGAAAGATCCTGTTTCCGGTGCACGTGACTGGATATCAGCGCGAAGGGCAAATTCGACCCACGCCTTGGCACCTTCAAAGTTGCGCGCGCCTTCAATGATGCTAACAGCCCCGACCTCATAACCGGTGCCTTCGCATGGGGCGACTGCAACCAGCGGGAAACCTTGTGCGGCGAGGTTGACCATGTCATGCATGAAGCCAATGGACACACCAGTTTCGCCACGTGCGGCTGCCTTGGATGGGGCCGAACCTGACTTGGTATATGAGTTCACGTTCTCACCGATGGCGGCAAGTTTTATGTATGCTTCATCTTCGCCGAACAACTGAACGAATGTTGCAAGCTCCGTATACGCTGTGCCAGAACTGTTTGGGTTAGCCACCTGGATTTCGCCCACAAAACGGGAATCTTCCAAATCCGCCCAGCATGCTGGCGGAGCAATGTCCTTCTCTGCCAAAATCTCGGAATTATAGGCCATCGCTAAGGCACCAGCATAAATGCCGATGGTCTTACCTTCAGAAATGGTCGCCATGTTCTGCGCCCATCCAAGCAATTCTGACGTATCCACGCCCGAAGGCTGGCTTAACCCTTCTTCGGCTGCAATCAAATGTGGATCGCCGGTGCCACCCCACCATACATCAATCTTTGGATTGCCTGCTTCGGCCCGGATTTGCGCCAATGTCTCACCTGTCGATTTGCGGACCATCAGGACGTCGGTGTCAGGATTTTCAGCTTCAAAAGCTGCGACCATCAAATCGCACCAATCTTGTTCCGCGCTGCAGACAACGCTAATTTCGTCAGCAGATGCAGCCGTGGCACCCGCGATCATCAAAACGGCTGATGAGACCAAACCAAATTTATTCATGCCTTCCTCCCAGAAGTATTTCTGCCAACACGGATGTGTCTCCGATCGGCTTGGTCAGCTTAGGGGGTGATCGCGAAAACGCAGACTCTGCGTCCATTAACAATGCTACAGGTGCGAGGGTTTCTGGTTAACAGTATTACAAAGTGTCGGTGTTTTGTAATATTTGAAACGATTAAAGCTGAGACGGAAGGACAGTTTGTCAGTAGGCTCGGTATCAGGTCGACAGAAAGCTGATGAATGAATCGTGCTAAGATTGGGATTGTGGACGACGAAGTTGGCATGCGCGATGCGCTGGTTGCTTTGCTGACCGAAAACCAATTTGATCCAGTCCCCATGGAAAGCAGTGCTGATTTCTTGGTAATCCGCAAGTCCGTCGACTTTGATCTGGTCCTGATCGACCTGCAACTCAAGGGCGAAAGCGGTCTCGCGTTGGCGATGGACATTCGCCGCAAGGGTGATCTGCCCATCGTGATGTTGACTGGCCGGGGCGACGAAACCGACAAGATTGTCGGGCTAGAGGTGGGCGCGGATGACTATTTACTCAAACCCTTCAATCCACGCGAGTTGATTGCCCGTATTCGCGCAGTGTTGCGCAGGTATGGCAAAGGGGCCAGCGCGCCTGTGTCGCTGGATAGAAATGATCAGAATATCGCGTTGGGAGAGCTGGTCGTAGACCGGTCAAATAAGATTGTCAGCAGGCGAGACGGCGATGAAGTGCCTTTGACCAATGCTGAATATAGACTGCTCGATTTCTTTCTTGATCGGCCCAATCAGATCATTCCCCGTGTTGATTTACTCGCCGAAATTGGCAGTGATCTGACCCGTTATATGGACCGTACGATTGACGTTTTGATCCTGCGATTGCGCCGCAAGATTGAGGAAAATCCGTCAAAGCCAGTTCATCTTCAAACGCGCCGGGGCCAAGGGTATATCTTTGTCACCGAGACTATAAGACCAAGTCAGTGAGTTTTTTTAGTCTGCGGACTGTGCGCGGGAGACTCTGGGCGGCTTTGACGCTCTTGGCGATTGCCGTATTGGCGGCAAGTGCGGTGACTTGGCTTGCGTTGCAACGGGTTGATGCGCGTCTGCAGGATTTGCACCAAAAAACACTTAGTCAGGTGGCCCAAGCGCTCGATTTGTCGAAACGATCTTCTGATCTGGCGACATCTGCCCCGTATCTTTTGAACCAACGGTCGAATTTCCTGATCGAACAAGAAGGGGCAAAACTGCTGACGGTTCTGGATCGCGTTCGGACCGATTGGCCAGAGACCCGTTTTGATGAGACGCAAGATGCTCAACCACCCGTATCGGATATTCTGGATAATATGGCCGCAGGTGTCACCGATCTTGTCGCGGCGTCGAGTCGTCTTGATGCGTTGCAAGCGCAATTGCGCGATCACACAGCAGTTCTTGGTATTCTCAGGACTACAGCGACAAGTGCTACTGCTTCGCCGGGTGAAGATGATGCGACACGGCTGATCTGGTGGTCGCTGCAAAGTATGAACGCCGATGCGTTGAATGCAGCTTATGCTGGGAACCTAATAGGCGTTGGTGAAGAGCAACGGCATTATCTGCGGCAGCGCGAGAAACTTGGCGCGGCCCCACTTAACCCAAAACAAGTGTTGTTCCTTGGCCGTCTTGAGGATGTGGTCTGGGGAAATATAGGCGTTTTTGAACTGCGACGTCACGAGCTTTCCAGCAATCTGGAGGCTCAAAACGCGCTGTTTCGCATTCGCCATGATGCGAACCGCATTAATGAGCTTGCGGGCGAATACGCAGATCAAGCTGAGGCGTTTCTGGCCGGTGAGAGGGCTGCTTCATCTCGCACGATATGGGTGGCACGCATGTCCGTAGCCGCCATTAGCGTTGTCAGCCTTGTCTTGGCAATAACCGCGGCAATCTACGTTTCGCAATACGTGACGTTCAACATCACACGGGTCTCAGCGGCGATGGTCCGGCTTGCAAATGGGGACCGTGCGAGTGCGCTACCACGCCGCCTTGGCGGTAAGGACGAGATCGGAGACCTCTTTCGGTCTTTTCGAAGCTTCCGGGCAAACGCCTTGCGACTGGACCGGTCCAACCGGCAACTTGACCAGCGCAACGCGCTGTTTGAAAAGGTATTCACAAATATTTCGGACGGCATCGCCATTGCCGATCCAACGGGTCGCGTATCAGCTCGGAACCCAGCTTTCCTTAAAATCCTGCAACTGCCGGATAGATCGCCAGAGGTCGCTTCGTTTGTAGATTGGCTGTATCAAGGACGTTTTGCCGATGCTGCACAGCGCATTGGCCTCAAGCATGATCATCGTGGCCATTGCGAGTTGGTGTCGTCAGATGGACAGGTGTTAGACATACGTGCCAGCAAATTGCCCGACGATGGTCGCGTCTGGCTTTTGGCGGATGTCACGGAACGTCGTAAGATGTCAGATCGGCTGCAACAAATTGATCGTATCGAAACGCTTGGTAAGGTTGCAGGTGACACAGCCCATGATTTTGCCAACATCCTGTCAACCATTCGAACCCATGCGCATCTGCTTGAAACACGAGGCCATGACGACGCAAGCGAAAGCCTTGATGCTATTGGAAATGCTGTTGATTTTGGCGCATCGTTAACCGATCGCCTTTTGGCGTTTGCCCGCAAGCAAAGCCTGACACCTGAGTTAGTGAACCTTAACGCGTTGATTGAAGGGATGGTTGATCTGGTTGAGATTGGCCTCAAACCAAACGTACAGTTAGATATCACATTACCTGTGACCCCACTGCATGTACGTGTTGATCCGGGTCAGCTGGAAGCCGCGCTATTGAACCTGCTGTTGAACGCCAACAACGCGGTTCCTGACGATGGGCGCATCAAAGTCAAACTTGATCAACAGGGCACAAATCAAGCGCGTATTCTGATCGAAGACGACGGACATGGCATGCCTATGGATGTTCTCGATCGCGCGATTGAGCCCTTCTTCACTACGCGGGAAGGCGAAGGAGGAACAGGGCTTGGCCTATCCATTGTCTACGGTTTCATCCGGCAAACTGGCGGGCATTTGAATATCGAAAGTGAAGTCGCGCGTGGCACGCAAATTGAAGTTCTGTTGCCACTTGCGGTGGCTGATAAAGTGCAGACGCATGCAGCTTTTGCAAAGGCATGCTTGCTTGTAGAGGATGACCCAAGAACGCGAGTATCTGTCAGGAAGATTCTTGAAGATCTCGGATATGATGTCACAACAAGCGACACGGGCCAGTATGCGCAGACATTACTCCAGCAAAACCGTTTTGATCTGTTGCTAAGCGATCTTGATCTCGGCGGGGCCATCGATGGCCTTGATCTCGTCGAGACGGCTTGGGGCGCATCGCACAAAGTAAAGACCATCATCATGTCGGGCAATTCATCAGCGAAGAAGGTTGTACCGGATCATACGACGTTCATCGAAAAGCCAGTCACATGCGGCAAGCTTACTTATATTCTTGAAACGGAAGAGCACACCTGAAATTGTCAGAAGCGGATATAGGATCAATCGTAGCGAATTCACACTTTGTCCCGCAGCCTGTGAATTCGACCTCTGATCTTTGCTGCACTCTGCATGAATGTCTTGTTTCCCCGCTACGCGGCAGCACCCAGTTTTACGCTGACGCAGCATTTTCCACGCTGCGAGCGCACGCAGTAGGAAAACTGAATTCACACAATGGGCTCATTGCCAACTTTCGCCGCACGCCACACGAAAGGCCGCTGTCGAGGAATAGGTGAAACTTTGCAAAGGTCACTATCTGCGCAAAGCTGCCATTGATGCAAATGGCGTCTAACGGCAGCTCCCAGCCCAAAGCGGACATCGCCCTCAGGCATCTTCGGCGGATTGCGGTCGTTCGTTGCGATAGTTAACTATTGGAGGTCGCGGCGGAACAACCGTCATTTCATTCACAGAACCAATCCTTCTTAGGGGACCCGCCGAAGCAACATATCTACTATTTTGCTTCCGTATTTCTTACGGAGGCTATCAACGAAACTGGGTTCTACATCTATCGCAAATGCTATTAGACCACCTAACTTTGCGTAGTCTTCCACGGAAAGTTTGCCATGAAGGCTATGATGCACCATCGAACTGATTTTTCGTTTCCGCTCGCGTCCCAGCGATATCCTGTTGTCTGGAGTGAGTACTAATCCGGTTACTCGGCGGTTTGTCCTTTTGGAGACAAGTTTGGTTTTTTTTGCGTTGAGACGCAAATTGACCCATTTAGCGTCTGACAAGGCGCATTTTACCGCACCCATTGTCTCATCAAAATTCAAAAAACCTCGGCCAGAAAAAGTAATGTCGTCGGCATAGCGTGTATAAATGAGGTTTTGGGACACAGCAAATTCAGACAGTTTAGCGTCCACATCAAAAAGTAAGCAGTTTGAAAGTAATGGGGAGGAAGGTGCTCCAATTGCAAGATTAGTAGGTTCAACCGAACCTGCACCCCAGAATAGAATTTTGCTGGTGAAATTGATCTGTTCGGCGGTCCATTTTGGAAAGTGTGCTGAGGCAAACTGTTCCCAATTATCGACCACCAAATTATTGAAGAAATCTTCAAAATCCAACTTCATCACGACACGCGATTCTGCATGACGCTTAGCGTTCTCCTTTATTGAACTGCCAGCAACATATGCCATAGCAGATGGATGGACTGGCAACCCGCTCAGTACGCTTCGGACGAAGTACCGCTGAATAGCTTTCAATTCGCGCGCCGGGTGGCAAATTATCCGTTCACCACCTGATCTCTTCGGAATTTTCCAAACGTAATAACGCTTTGGAGCGGTTTCGACCAAAGAAAGCAACTCAGACTTTGTCAATCCACACTCTTTTGCAGTATTTAGGACAAGTAAGTTTTCAGGACTCTGCATTCTTGTGCTCCCAAAAAATTTCAACCCTATCCTTGTCGTCAATTTTCCCAGCGTCGGAGATTTCCCTTATCCATCGCAAGGTGTCCCGATCTTTGTCCGCAGTGCCCTTCTTCCAAGATATTTTAAGCGGCAGGTCAACGACTTGGGAAACGTAATAGTCGAGCTTTCCATGTTTTACAGGCTTTAGTAACTCACAAATTATGAGGATATCGAGGCAACGCCGAATATCATTGTCGTTGAACTTCTCTCCCACCACTTCGGACGCTTTGAGAGCCATCTTTATTTCCTTGAACTTCGCTGCTCTCAGAGCATGGCAGATTGCAAGCACAAGGTAGATTCTGTGACCAATGTTGTCCCTTTTAAAAATCTCTTCTTTTCCATTGGAAGCGACTGCCTTCATAGCTTCAGGAATGTCGGAGACCATTTTGTCCAAAACATATTCGGCGGCGCTAACTACGCCAGCCTTGCTAGTTTGCCAACTAAACCCCAGAACTTGAGGGTTATCATGATATTGATTGTAGTATCCAAGCGCACCACTCGTGATAAACGAGGCTGGATAGGAATGATCGCTGAGCATGATAATTACAAGCTTTTCGCTTATTTCTTCAACTTTCACAAAAGAACCAAGTTCACAGATTGAACCTGCGCTTTCTACTATCAAGAGAACATTACTCACAACGGCAGCTATGTACTCCTCTAGGTCTAGAAGGTTTTCAAAATGGCTGTCGGCTAGAGCGTTCACGGCTTCTTCTGCAAAAAGAATTCTAGAGCCCTGAAACTCGCCGGGTTCGCTCGTTTTACTGGAATGATTTATCAACAACTCGCGCATGGAAAACGGCGCAGATTCATTTCCGTTCGATTTGCCGCCACAAACAAAGACTAGTTTTCTCGGAAATACTATTCTCGATTTTGTGAAGTCAATCGCACCAAAAAAATTATGTACCAGCTCAGGAAACAATGGGCTTTACCTTAGCAAGGCTCGGAGGGGCCTTGGATTTTATTTGACTTGAGCGAGAGCGAATGGCGAAGGAAATACGAGGACCATTCGAGGCGACAATGTCGTTCAATTAATACATATCTGGCGAAGCGCCCGACAAGGCTTGTAGCCTAAACGCGTAAAGCAAATACAACTTCGAACATGCAAGTAACGAAGTCAAGGCCACATTGAACGAATGTCCGCTTCGGCTGGGCACGTCGCGGCACATCAATACTCAATGGCGGATTTGGGCCGGACGCGCGACTTTGCAAAGTACACTAACTGCGCAAAGCCGCCGTTAGTATGAAATGCGTCTAATGACTGTTCCCAGCCCAAAGCGGACACAACACTGTTTTCCTCACGTCATGAAAGCAGACCTTTGCTAAGCAACACAAACAATGCCTATTGATGGAGCGCAGATATAGAAATTGGCTGCGTCGTATCTAAGGGACGTTATTGAACATGCCAACAACCGCTTTTTCATCTCGCTTTAAGCGAGAACTCGACCCTGAGCAGCTTCTGATGTTGATGGGGGCAGATCCCATTGCAGCTATCTCGCCAGAACACCGAGAGTTTATCAGCAACGATGTAGTTTGTTCATCTTGCGGTGTCACTGGCGCTCAAATCGTAAGCCAAACAAAATCGCGAGCTACTGCAAAAGCAATTCGCCAACCTCATTTCAGGTTTCGGAGTCCAATCGGACAAGACGCACACAACAAATTCTGTGAATTTAACGAGGAAGCCACCCGCAGTTCTGAGCTTTTCCTGATCAATTTTGCGGATGAGCGTAGTGCAGAGACTCGGTTCATTCGGAGCCTCGTTTGTAAAGGCATAGAGAATGGTATCTTTGATCAACAATCGATCCGTGAAATGCGCCAATGGTTTTTCGAGCTGAAATGCAAAACTCGTATTCGAATGACCACGAAAACAGCCGCCATCAATTGGATGGAAGGGCTGGTCAGACACATAGGGTATCGCGAGCCATTCCAGCCGGGCAAGGCCGAAAAGTTGAATTTTAATTGGAAACAGGCAGCAAGGTTTAGTTTCGCGGAAGATCATTCTCAACTCTTGGAATTTCTACGGCAAAAACGCGTCGCGTCGCGTTTCCCGATTTCCTCCTTCACGCGGGCCAAGGCACTATCAAAGACGCACTTTGAACAGGATGTCTTGGATACCTCCATTTTACGACCATATTATACGAAAGCTGTCGATTTGGCCGCTTTTGTCGCAATTGGCCCTGATTCTCCTATTAAGAAAGCGTGCTCTGCTGGATACTATAAGTCTGGCGCACCGACTTACCTTCTTGCGCTCTGCGCGCTACTTCTCTTTGTTTCAAAATGGGAACTGGATGACGCCAAGGAGTTAGTCACAAAACTATTCCTTGCGCCAATGGCGAGCGACCAGACGTTAGGAAATGTAATGGGGTTAAACCCTTTCCATGACTATGGAGCCTGGGAAGTCCTAGCTATCGCTTCTGAACTTGCCGCCCTTAGCCCGGCTAACCCTGATCTAGATAAAATCCTAGAGGAGACTGAGGCGCGCTTACGTGAGGAGCACAGGCTTTGGCGAGAAGCTACAAACGAATGACAGCTTTCGGGAAGTATCCTCGACTTTGCAAAGTACACTTTCTGCGCATAGCTGCCGTTGGTGCAAATGGCGTCAAATGACCGCTCCCAGCCCAAAGGAGACATAGCCATTTGTCACATCGGCGGAGAGCAGCCCTTCGCTGCAAGCGCGAGATCGAAAAAGCGGCGCGAAGAAAGCGGACGCTCAGGGCATCTGCCCGTTTTTTCTGTTGTGCAAACGCGGCGAATGGCGGCAGTGAGCCCATACCTACCGACTTGCTGCGAAGTGTCGAAAGTCCGCTATGCGCAACAGGGCTTGCCTTCTTGGATCGGTGGGCAAGGCACTGTTGCGTATGAACAGTACACACAACAATCCCCTTCGAGCGGCTTCAAGACCGCCTGGCAAGACTTGCATTCATAGAACCACTGACACGCGTCGGTAGGCATGGTTTCAGTTTCCACGTGCCCGCAAGATGGACAGGTCAATGTGGATTCTAAAACTACTTTTGTTGTTTCCGTCGCCATAGCGCGTACCCCGTCAGTATGAGAAAACCTGCCAAGATCGGCAGCAAAACAGCGTCGTTGTAAAGTGCGCCAAGCAGGCCAGCCAGACCAAGCGCAGTAAGCACAATGGGCAACAACGGCGTGAAACAGCAAAGGATTGCGAGGATTGTTCCGCCCACTCCAAGTGCCAGTAATTTGTTCTTCATCGGGTCGATCTCCATAAATCCCACATAAACCGTTGTGCTGAGGCTTCCCAATATGGCGATGACAGCGCAACCAAGAATGCAATGGTGGCGAGGAATGCCCAGACGATCGCAGATCGCCTACGCTTTGCACAGGCTTTGGGCGATATCACACGATACCATGCCCAGATGAGCGCTATGGCGACAGCGACAAGGATAAAACCGCGATATGCTATGAAAAGCCCAAGCATGGTGAGCCATGTGCCGCCAAAACCGATGATGGACAGACCGATTGGCAACACGCAGCATGAAGCTGACAACAGTGCCAGAAGTGCCGCGAGTGGAATGACCAGCCGCGCGGCTACGCCGGTGTCAGTTTCGGTTTGTTGATTTGCGCTCAGGTCCATTTTGCGTTTCTAACTCCTGTAGTGGCTACAGGAGCAAGTAAAATGTTTACGATTGGCAAGGCATCAGGACAAAGCGGCGTTAACATCGAAACGATCCGCTATTATGAACGCGAAGGCATTGTTCCTAAGCCGGGCCGTTCAGCGGGTGGGCGTAGGCTCTATTCAACCGATGAAATTGCCACATTGAGGTTTGTGCGGCGATGTCGAGACTTGGGTTTCCCAATCTCAATCATCCAGACCTTCCTGTCGCTGACTGAACAAGATGATCGAAGTTGCGGCGAGGTGAAGACGTTGGCGGAAAATCATCTGGATGAAATCAACGCCAAGATCAAAACCCTGACACGCCTCCGTGAAGCGCTTCTGAGTTTGTCCGCGAATTGTGATGACGGGACTGCGGCTTGTCCGATGCTAAACTCTCTCATGAGAGATGGCTTTAGCGAAAAATGATCAGAGCAAAGCAGCCATTGGAGCAGCTGCAGCGAACGGCAGTTTCGTCCGCTGAGCAGACCTTAATACCTCAATAATGCTGCGGCGACGTATCAATGTCTGCTTCGTGGAAGCTGCGTCGCAGCGTGCGGGGCCAACGCGAGCGGTAATTTTGGGCCGTTCGCGCGACTTTGCAAAGTACGCTTTCTGCGCATAGCTGCCGTTGATCCAATTGGCGTCTAACGGCAACTCCCAGCCCAAAGGAGACATAGCCATTTGTCACATCGGCGGAGAGCAGCCCTTCGCTGCAAGCGCGAGATCGAAAGAGCCGCGCGAAGAAAGCGGACGCTCAGGGCATCAGCCCGTTTTTTCTGTTGTGCAAACGCGGCGAATGGCGGCAGTGAGCCCACTTCGACCGATGCTGCAAGCGGCACGGATGTCAGCATGCGATTGCCATACTGAGCTCGGGCAGTTGGTCGACATGCACTATGGCAAAGAAAATTGACTACGCTGCAGCCCTTGTGAGGTTCTGGTGTGGTTGAATTAGATCAGCTAGCCGTTTTGCGCTTACTAGAATGCCCTTTTAGGTGCTGACTCTGCCTTTGGTAGCGTTGGGTGGCTTAATGGCCTATGATTGTCGAACAACGGGCCTCTATGGCTTTGCGATTGGGGTGGGTATGTGAACTTTGCCGGGCAATGATGGATCAAATGACGAACAGGTTTGGTTGAATCTTCCTGTTAAGAATGGACTGCCTCGATTGGAGCGGCCTGAGGACATTTGCGATGAAAATTATAGTCGATGGATGTTCCTCATGCGAATGTACCATGATGCGGCATACGGGAACTACCTTGCCCAGTCTTATCTACTCTATGCTTCTTATCAGCTTGTTGAAGAGCTTGGGGGGGACGGTCAAATGTTTCGACGACGCGTGTACGAGGCACATTTGATAGGGTGGCCCAAGCCTAGAAATGGTTGGCCGTTCCCGTTTGAAGTCAAAATGCTCTAGCGGTTGTATCTGACGACTGGGAACCGAATTCTGGTGAGTCATCGCGCACTGTCTTTCAACCCTTCTTTCGTGGCGCGTTACATTCAGGGAGTGGTAGGTCAGTGTCCGTCGTAGGGGGTGTTTCCTTGGAGCTAAATCACGTTCTGAGTGGGCTAGAATGCCGCTTTAGGGGGTGTGGTTGCCTTTGGTGTAGGGTTAGCAGTCAAGGCGATGATGTTGGCTAATCGGCACTGGTACAGGCTTTATGCCTCATAGTGGCTGTTGGATCAGTTTCACTAAGCAACTTGGTGACATGAAGGGCGGAGAGCCGCCATTCACTGCGCCCGCAAATCCAATTGGGCAACATGATGAAAGCGGACGCTCGGGGCTGTGATCCAGTTTTTTCGATGTGCAAACGCAGCTAACGGCGGCAGTGAGCCCATTCTACCGGATGCTGCGGAAACGACCAATGGCAGTGAACCACAAGAAGCTGACATTTAAAGTTGGAACTGTTACGCAGATATACAGGCCAAAGAACCAATGTAGAAAGCTTCTTAAATGACCTCAGAATTCCAACATTGGATTGACCAAAATCTCCCAAGCCAAGACGGCAAGACAATCCTGATTACAGGGGGGAATTCCGGGATAGGCTACTATGCGGCCTTGGCTCTGGCGAAAGCCGGTGCGCACGTTGTTATTGCAGGTCGAAACCCCGGCAGGATCGAGCAAGCCATCAAAAGCATCGAAGCTGAAGGGGTAGCTGGACATGTTGAGGCCAGAATTGTCGATCTGGCAAGTTTGGCGTCCGTAAAGCAGTTCTCAGAACAATTTAGAATTTCCCATCCAAAGCTGGATGTTCTTATTAACAATGCAGGCGTGATGATGCCGCCTGAGGGCAAGACTGAAGACGGTTTCGAGAGCCAGTTCGGGGTCAACTTCTTGGGTCATTTTGCGCTGACCGGGCTCCTTTTTGATCGTTTGCAATCGACGGCTGGTTCAAGGGTTGTGACGCTCAGCAGCATTGCACATAGGGGCGCGCAGATCGATTTTGACAACTTGCGGCTGGAAAAACCCTACGATCAAAAGCGCGAGTACTACCAAAGTAAATTGGCTGACCTTCTGTTCACCTTGGAACTTGCGCGCCGCGTTGATGCAAAAGCGGCGTCCGTGCTATCCGTCGCCTGTCATCCCGGGTTCACAAAAACGGAACTGCAACGACATGTTGACCCTGCAATGCTTGCGAAAATGACTTTCATGGAGGCTTGGCAGGGTGCGCTGCCGACATTGCTCGCTGCGACAGGGGAGAATGTTATGCAGGGAGATTATTATGGGCCCGATGGTCCGGGCGAATTGGGCGGTTTCCCCGCGATTGGCGAGATCGACGCCTCCGCGCGGGATGCTGGCGTTGCGAAGCGGCTTTGGGAGGTTGGGCAGGACGCGACGGGCATTGCCTTTCCCTAAGAACTGCCAGAACATCGGCCAAGAGTATAACATTTTTTAATGAGGCAAGGTTTATGCGAGATCAGCAATTTGAACCGCCGCGCGTGTCTAGGCGCAGAGTGCTATCAACTGCGTTTGCAGGCGTTTGCGGTATTGCAACCTATGCTACCGTCTTGCCCACGGCGGCCAAAGCCGCAGGAAACGAAAGTGCTCAGATGAACCCAACCAATCTCATCACTGCTCTGCGATCAATTGGAACGCCTGGTTGTCTGGCTGCTGCTGATAGATTGGAAGCAGTAATCGGATCACAGGCCGGATTTGATCTGCATCTGCGGCGCGCAGGGTTAAAACAAGCAGATGCACAGGTTTTAGCGGACGGAATGTTGCGAGCTAATGCTGGAAATGCGCTTTCCCTTAGGTCCTTCAGCGCAAGCTATAACCCAGAATTGGGAGACGTTGGTGCTGCCACATTAGCCACTGCCTACCCGGCGTCCATGACAGCATTGGGACTTGTAGGGTGCTCTGTTGGAGATGCAGGTGCCCGCCCGATCTTGGAATGGGCTCGCAGTGCGCCTAATCTCAAGATGATTTGCGTAGAGGGAAACAATTTTTCGGCTGGTATAAAAATCCAGTTCCGAGATTTGGCGTCTCTTGGCGGTAATATGCTGGTGGTGGTTTGATCTTACCGAGCCTTTGAAGATCAGACAGAAAATGAGATCATAATTGTCGATAAATGCGTAAAGCCGCCATTGGCGCAGCTGCAGCGAATTCACACTTTGTCCGCACAGCCGACCTTAATTCCTCAATAATGCTGCGGCGACGTATCAATGTCTGCTTCGGGGAAGCTGCGTCGCAGCGTGCGGGGCCAACGCGAGCGGTAATTTTGGGCCGTTCGCGCGACTTTGCAAAGTACGCTTTCTGCGCAAAGCTGCCATCGATGCAAATGCCGTCTAATGGCAGCTCCCAGCCCAAAGCGGACATAGCCATTTGTCATATCGGCGAGAAACAGACGTTCGCTGCAACTGGACCCAATGTCAGCTTTCGATAACAAGCGTGGAAGGCATCATTCAAACGGCAGCGACCGTCCGTATTGCGAGTTGATCCGCTTTGAGATGTTTTTTTCCCTCTCACGGACAAATTCGGGCAGCTTCTCTACATTCCAGAGCGATTGATCCTCTGGTATCATCTGTTTCTGCACGAACTCTTCATCACGGCTAACGATCCAATGCTCGAATGGAGTGTCGCTTTTCTCACGGTTCTCTCTCCCAAGCAAAAGCTGCAGATTTCCGAGGCGGTCTACACTCGCAAGAATTTCAACAATTTTATGTTCTGGAATGTTCATTGCCATAAGTTTGTCTCGGTTGGCTAATGACCGAGGGATAATATGATCAATGTGATAGCCTGTAGTGCCCCACGGTTGACCTTCGTAGAGTAAGCTAAGCGCAAGAAAGCAGTTTCGCTTTCCATATGAAATTTCGAATAGGCTGTGAATATTGTCTTCGTTAAAGGACGCCAATCGGCCGCGGCGAGCCAGCCCTAATATAAGCTCAGAAGCGGGAAAGTCGTCATTGGTGCGTAGTGTTTCCTTGATCAATCCTCGAGAGACGGAGATCGCCTGGTCCGAGGTTCCGCTAAAGGCTCCGTTCAGCAAGCTTCCAAGCAAGAACTTTTGAACGAGGACAGCATTCCTGGCATCGAATGCAGATGTGCCATCCAAAGTTTGTCCGCTGTTGTGCAAGTAGTACGCGATAGGCATTAGCGCATTTGTAGAGGTTAGTGTTTCCTTGTCGATTCCGAGAGAGTTAACTAATCTGAGCGTTGCTTCGAGTGTCTTTTTAATTTTGGGCCAATTATCTTCTATTATCGATAGGTTCAAATTTGTAAAATTATTAACCTTATAAGTCACATCCAAATCGCTTAGGACTAACGATGCTTTCATCAGAAAGTCTTTGCTCAGATCGTTACGTGCATCCAATCCGTCATTGAGATAGTCTACGAGGTCAAAAATCTCTTGGCGGGCACTCACGCCTTTCCATTTCGAAGTAATCATGGACAACAACAGGTCCGATTTCGACAATTTTGTCCCCCCGTCATTTGCTCGAATGAAAATATCGAGAACACGGTCAAGAGATTGATCTTTCTCAGTGTAGTAGGCGATCACGTCATCCTTCCAAACCACCCTGTAGAGGCGATCAAGATTTTGCTCGATTGTGCGTTTTTCGAAACGCGTCAGTTCTTTTGGTAGGTCGTCGATGATGCCGTCGACCATAGCATAAAATGCATCATCAGACGTGCAGTCTAATATGGCACCTACCTTGAACCATAAATGGTCCGAGCTGTTTAGTGGCATGTGCTCAAAGAACTTCAATCCGTAAGAAATGCCAATATCAGATTCGCCGTCTTCATCGTCAGATTTCGGTGACTTTAGAAGGTCCAAATACAACCTTTGCTTTGTCCAAGCGTCTGGGTTTTTCTTTCGCGCATATTTTCTGCGAGTAGTGTATGTTCCACGAAGGCCAATCAGCAAAGAAGTCAGCCGCTGCTGTCCATCTAAAACTAAAGTGATTTCTCGACCATCTGTTTCTGCCAACTCGTTATGCATGCCCCCCTGGCGAAAATTATCAATGAACTTATAAATCTCCCAATCCGCACGTCTGGTCTCATCAAGCTCCCAAAAGAGAAAGGAGCTGATCGGATACCCCTTCAAGAGAGAGTCAAAAAGAGCGACAATCTGAGATGTTTCCCAAACATAGGGCCGTTGTATTGCAGGTAGAAATATTGAATTGTTAATTCGATCCACAATACCAGAGATTTTAGTTGAGGAATAAGCCTCGATTCTCAAAGCTACACCCTGCCCATTCTCAGCGTATCGCTCCCACATGCTTTCCGATTCAATGACAGGAGTTACACATAAAATACGATATCCTTGCATAAACTCATTGAGTTCTGAAATGAGTGTCTCGGATTTGTTCCTTAATTGGTCGACGTCAAATTCGCCATTATCCGTTGCTTTAGCGGGCATATTGCCTTTCATACAAAGAACCGTATCACTTTTTTCACTTGATAATCCAGTTTATGTCAAAGCGATTGGCTGAACGGAAGCCTGGGTAAGTGGAGAATTAGAGGATCGCTTTAACGATAAGAGAGTTCTAAACTCGCATTATCGCTGTGATAATTAAGCCTATAGGCCCAAGCAACGCGCCCAGTATCGCCCCGCGTCCACCGTCTAAAGCACCTCGATACCAGCACATATAAGTGCGACTACAACAAGAATTTCCAGAATCTACTCCAAAAGTTCAGTATCCAATATACTTAGAGTAATCAGACACCTTTAGGGGCCATTCTCTATATGACCTCAGCGATCGAACAATGCGGCTTCGTGTTTCCACAATACTTCACGCAATACTGATTTCGGAGCCAATTTTATTCTTCATCGTCCGTCTTGAAAGAACAAAACCAACTTTGCAAACCAATGAAGTGCACGAGATCACTGTGCAAAAAAAAATGGACCAAAGTTACGTATAACGCCCTTTCAAAGCAAAAGCGATTAAAGTCGACATGTTCCAAACACTGGTCTGCGAAGCAACGAGACTTGGCTTAAATGTTCCCGTTGCTCCGGCACCTGCGTTCAAAAATGATGTTTCATCAGCGTCTAACAGTCCGATCAGAACTTCTGCAACGATCCGACCACCAACGGGGCCAAGTCGATCGTGATCGCTTAAGAGACCTTCTGCTAAAATATAAGCCCAAAGTGGGGTCTCAGTCCCAAAAGCCTCTGTTAGACTAGTTTTAGTAAGGTCAGGGCGTTCGATTTTCGTTCCGCAAATCTTGTCAATCTCATCAGCAACTGACTGCCCAGACGGTAGCCCAAAGCTTTGTGATCGCAAGAGATTTCGTGCGGCAAGGGAGCGTTCGTCATTTGCAGCAATGAATGGTAGTTCCAGCAATGAATCTGCTAGCCGCGTATCGACTCCACCACTCTTTTGTGAACTTGGGCCAAAAAATAGATCCCAATTGATTGCACCAAGGCCCGTCGGGCTGGGATCAAACCCGCGCCCATAGATCGGATCGAAAATGGATTTTGTGCCGGAGCTTGAATTATATTGGATTTGATCTGGGATCATTGTGTGGCCAAATCGATAGGCCGCAACCGAAAACTCAACTGGCATTTGTGCATCCTGGGGAACATTGAATATTTTGCGCCCATTGTTCCGGATATCGTCGACCAACTCCTGTCCGACGATTTGAGGTAAAAACTCATGCACTACGATCCATTGGAAATGCCAACGTGTGAGATTGCGCGCCTCTTCAAACAATTTTTCGCGCGCTTCACTTTCACTCACATTGACAAATTCGGATTGTCGGTCGGCAACTGGATGCTCCGGCTTGTAAATTGATCCAACGCAATCTTGCAAAAGCGCGTCAACGACTTGGTTATGGAACTGCATGATCAACAGATGCAATTGGCTGACAAAACGATTGTCATCATTACGCGGATCACCGATCAGCGCCACACCATTATGGTTACGCGGCAAATCATTTTCACTCTCGTTCAAATACAACGTGGAGCGGGTTTTGATCAAATCGCGAAACACTGCGATATCCGAGGGATCGCCAGCTCGATTAGGGCTTTGGTAATACAGATCTCGGCTTGCCTCGGGTCCAGTGCGATAGACACAATCCAAATCGAGACGCGGGGTGCGCATGTTTTGGATAGCTTCGGGTGTGTTTTTGTGATCCAGCGCAGAAGTGACATCAAGCGTGATGTCGTGATCTATAAACTGGCCCAGAAATACAAATCCGAGCGGTAGCGAGCTGTCATTAGCGGGGCCGTTAAACGGGCCACCAAGACGACCAGCGGCTTTAAGAACAGATTTGTTAAGATCCAACGCCTCAAGTTTCGGGAATAGGCGTGAAAATCCTGACCCGAATTCCTTTGATCCATGGGGGGTGTTTACGACATATTTGGCTGGATCAAATCCCAGCCAATCGGTTGATATTTTTTTGGGAAACCCCGGATCAATCGCCCAGCGTTCAACATCCCAGCTGATAAATTTCTCACCCTTAAAGAAATAGATTTTGCGGTTCTTCCACGTTGCCGCTGCATCTACCCCGCCCTCAAAAAGCCCGGGCCATTCGTCCGAAATTTTGTGCAAAGTAGGTGTGCCAACCCCACCATCGCTGCCTTCATAGGATTTCCAAAATTCAGCGCCCTTAAAAAAGCAATTAAATGTTCTGTGTTCGGTTCGAATTTGGATGGCAGCATCCAAATCTTTAACCGAAATGTCCTGGAGACCAATCATGCTAGCTGCTGGATAATCCCAAGCCTGAATATTGCGGTTCTGTAGGTCGAGCTGACAAGCATATTCACCATAAAACAAATAGATGCTTCCTCCCAAACTTTCGCGATAAAAGGCAGCGTCAAAATGGGTTGGTGGTGGATCACCGTGGAATCGGCCGTATTCGGTATCCTTTATCTTTTGGACTGCGCCTCGCATTTGATCGGTTTCCAAATTCCAAATGATGACCTCGTCACGGCGAAACAAAATCAAATGTTCTTCGTCATCGATATAATCAGGAGTAGCGGCGTCAATGCTGGTCCATGGGCCGATTGTTTTAATTGACATAATTAGTCCTCAAATCATCGTGAATCTAACAAGGCATTTCAAGCGTCGCATGAGATTACTCCGACATTCCCGAAGTAGAATGCCTTCTCGTGCATGTTGGCGCTGTTTTGCGTCGCCATCAACCCTCTTTGGCCTGCTGGTTCCTTGCCCAAGCATCCAGCGCAGGACCTGAGCGCGATGTCTGGTCTCTGCGGCGTGGGTAATGTGGTTTTGTGTCTGTTTGACACCCATTTGGTCGGATCTGTGAAGCCGCGTTCGTTCGGTTTTGGCTGATAATACCGTCATGTTGAAGCCGGTGGCGCGCGGAGCCCGTGGATCGCCGTCAGTATGCGCCGGAAAAGGTCACCGCTGACGGCAACCTCAGCGAGTTGGAAGGTAATGGCGCGGGCGTGTCTAACAACTCGGGCACCAATCTTGATTAGACGGGTTTGCAGGCTGGTCAGCGACCATTCAGCCATCTCCTCAGGCAGATCAGTGCCTTGCAGGAAGACACCGAGATTGTAGGCCAGTGCGTGCAGCTGAAGGCGGACCTCGTTCTGCGCCTTGCCCTTGCAGGACAAGCGGGTCCAGTTGATTGCATGCTTGCCTTCCTTGATATGCTGCTCTGCGGTGCCACGCTGATTGTAAAACCGGATGATCCAGTCCGGCTCCATGGGTAGGTTGGTCACAACAAAGCCGACGCGCGGGAACAACTCGCCGGGATGCCACTCGACCTTGGCGACAACACGGCGGGATTTGTTCCAGGATGCCGCCTGATACTCAAAGTCGCCGTAGACGCGCTTCACGCCTTTTGGTGGGCGTCCGACTGGGCGCTTGAGCAGATGCCCAATCCTGCCCTGAAGGACACGATTGGCGCGAAGCCGGATGGCGTAGAAATAGCCCGCTGTTTCCAGAGTTTTGTATAGCTCCGGGATTGCGAAGGCGGAATCGGCCCGAAAGAACCGCATCAGGTGACCGTCTGCATATCGCGCGATGACCGGCTTCAGAACCGCCTGCCAATCACCCGCACTATGCACATTGCCGGGACGCAGGGCGCAACGTTCGAGGTGCCCGAATTGGTTGAACACGAACAGTGGATGATAACACATACAGCCAAAATGACCGTTCCAGGCGGTGCCCTCTTGCGCGCCGTGGGTTGGGCTGACGGAACTGTCCATGTCCAGCGTGATCCACTTCGGCGGCTTGCGCTCGTGAAAGCGGTCAATCCATTGTCCTGACATATCAGCCAGTTCTGTGCGATTATCAGTCGTCGCCAGCACCTCGGTCTCGAACCGTCCCATCTGGCTTGCAGAAGCGGCCTTGGCATCCACAGCCCGCCCGCCAACCACCTGCCGCATCACCGGATCAAGCGCCAGACGATCCGCATCATTTACGTCCTCATATCCGGCCAGCCGCCCGAAGACTGGCTGGCACAACAGACCAACCAGCGAGTGCAGACGATTATGGCCAGTGCGCGTATCTCTCAACAATCCGCCAGCAATGTCGTGCAGGCCGAGGACTTCATCGAGTTCTCGGAACAGCAGTAAACCGCCGTCTGAACTGATCTTAGAACCATGGAATTCCAGCCGCACCCGTCGGTCAAAACCAAGCTGAACATCACCCGTTTCGCTTGCACCCTCAGGGTGATCCATTACCTGCCGCCTTCAATCCAACTAACATGCTGAAATATAACACATTAGTAGCTGTCAGAGGCGCAAAAATGTCAAGTTACTTGGGGAATGCGGGATAAGACAAGGTAAACACACTCCAGCCCGAGTTGATATAATTATGGATTGTTCCCATCTATTCGATCAATGTTCAACCCAGCATACTAACATAAACAGGTTGCAAACGCGTTCAAATACCTAAAGTCGGACTTCATGCTCCAGTTGGCCCCGTTCGTCCACATCACAGCGTTCGATGGATTGGGATCGAAGGAGGCGTTCACTGCAAAAGTCACGAGGGTCTGCTATGGGCCGTTCGTGTCACTTTGCAAAGGTCGCTATCTGCGCATAGCTGCCATTAATGCACATGGCGTCTAACGGCAGCTCCCAGCCCAAAGCGGACATGCCGTTTTGACGTAAAGGGCGGATTCCGGACTTTCGCTGCGAGCGCGAATTACTTGCCTGTATTGGTTTCAAATGCTGTCCTCGCCCCGCAGACCATCCAGCACGATGCGGATCTTCTCTTCGGACGAATAATGTTTGCGGGTGGCTCGCTTGATGTCTTTGACGATCTTCTCGCCAGGACTTTTGCGTGTTCCAGGTGTCTGTCTCATCTTCCACTCCTCAGTGACTACGATGAGCCAAGAACACTCTCTTAGCAATTTACCCTATTTGGACCCATAGGCGCTGACGTTAGACATCATGGACTGGGGTAAAGTACCCCAATGTCCGGGAACAGGCACGAAGTTCACACATTAGAGGACTGGAAAATGGGGACGGCGCACCGCATACATAGAGCCTCATTTTAAATCAGACTTAAAGGGCAAGGTAGCGCTTGACTTCCTATCCTAAGGAATACCTTACATCTACTAATGCTGTAGTTTACCGCCCTATTAGAAATAGCTCTGAAGTGCTTCACAAGCTAAATTGGTTACAATTAACTTGGATTTGGCATTCGCTTCATACCCCCAAGAGTTGCTTTGAAGCCTGTCATACTTCGGAGAATGGCAATGAATTTACTGAATGAACAAAACGGTACATTTGAATTCAACACGCTAGACGGAACGGAAAATGCGGATTTGATTCTTGCCCTTTCTGGAAACGATATTATCAATTCTGGCAGTGGGGATGACATAGTCTATGGTGACTTTACTTCGCTGAATTTGCTCACAGGTACACAGGATGCCGCGAGCTTTGCGCAATACAACGCAACGGGCGCGTGGGCTATCAATCAAGAAGCTGATGGCCATACGAGCATGACGCAGTCAATAGACACGTTTACTGGCGAGACTTATAAAGTTAGCTTTGATTTGGCCTCAAATTCGGATGTCGAAGCATTAAGTGGCACAGTCGAGGTGTTATGGAACGGCGCGGTAATCGATAGCATTGATACCAACAGTGAAACATTTTCTACACACGAAATCACGTTCCAGGGTACTGGTGAAACTGGCGAATTGACGCTTCGTTCAACTGGTGTCTCAGACCCAACTCCCTCTGAAAACGTAACCACTGTGTCCGGTGGATTTGATATCGTTTCTGGTACCGCGGGAATTGACCGACTTATTGTGGACTACAGTGCAGGAATTGGAACAACAATTGGCTCAACAACCACCGGCTTCAATGGAGCTGGCGTTGGAGCAGTGACTATCACGGGAGGTGAGTTCGAGCATTTTACCATCTTGGCCGGAACCGGGGTTAATACACTTACCACAGCTGGTGGCGACGATATCATCATTGCCAACGGGCTTGGGGCCAATACGATCGTTGCGGGTGATGGTAACAATGAAATTGTTACTGGTGGGGGCATTGACACCATTAACGTTGGGTCGGGAAACGACACGGTTTTAACTGGTGATGGCGCAAGCACGATCGTGGCTACAGGTGGAGATAACTATATTGTAACTGGATCTGGCATCGATACCATCCTTGTGGGATCTGGCAGCGACACTGTCTTGGGCGGAGACGGTGCCAATACAATCACTGGTTTGGCTGGAAACAAGACGATCGTCACGGGTGCTGGCGTTGATACAATCACGGTCACATCCGGAAACAACACGATCATAACAGGCGAAGGGGCCAGCACGATTATCGCTACATTTGGTAACAATACCATATGTACAGGTGACGGTATCGATACGATTACGGTTACCAGCGGTAACAATTTGATTAACGTAGGTAATGGGGCCAACACAATAACTGCTACGTTTGGCCAAAATACCATTTTTGCTGGGAATGACGTTGATACCATTACAGTAACAGATGGTGGTAACTACATTGACGGTGGAAATGGGACCAACACGTTTACCAGTGGTGCAGGAAACGACACGATTGTTTCTGGGGTCGATGTAGATACCATTACGGTAGGTGGTGGTGATGATCTTATCCTAATTCGCGGTGGGACAGACGTAATTGCGGGCGGGATTGGCAGCGACACGCTGATTGTAGATTATTCTGCGGCAACAGCTGCTGTGATCAATAGTGTTCCAGCCGGCACCTTTACAGCTGGATACGCGGGATCCTTTACTGGATTGGGCGTAGTGACTTATGCTGGCATCGAAAACTTCGATATTACATCTGGCACCGGTAACGACTCGATTACGACGGGCGATGGCAATGACACGGTCGACAGTGGCACTGGAAGTGATACCGTGACCACGGGCGCTGGGATTGACTACATCTACGGGAATGCTGGAGATGTAATCGATGGCGGTTTTGGTGTGGACACGCTGAATCTGGGCTTGGGCCTAACATCTCTAAACCACACGATCGACTATGACCCAGCCAATGCACAGAACGGTACTGTTACATTTTTAGACACTGGTGAAACCCTTACCTTCTTTAACATTGAAAATGTGGTATACGAAGTGGCTCTGTCACCTACCGTGACCATTCTTGTCCCCGACCCAAGTATGTGCGCTTTACCAGAAGATCCGGTAGAACCAGCTGTTTTGATAGAACCAGCTGTTTTGATAGAACCAGCTGTTTTGATAGAAAATCTGAGTCTAGATTTTACGCCCGTCGCAGGGGTGAGCTATGACGATACTATCCAAAATGGCGCTGGTGCAGACCAGTCTTTCGGTGGCATTGGTGAAGATTCGATTGCAGGACAAAGTGGCAACGATACTTTGAGTGGCGGTGACGGAGATGATGAATTGTTTGGGGGGAATTCCGAACAACTCAGCCCCAATTCCGGAGATTTCTATGACGTTTTTGGGAATCGTTATGATGCCAATGGCAATTTAATGCCCGAAGAGAATGATGATTTGTCCGGTGGTGCTGGCAATGACATCATGCATGGTGGTTCAGGGAATGACGTCCTTGATGGTGGAACTGGAAACGACAATCTGAACGGTGGTTCGGGTTTTGATACGTTGTCGGGCGGAGAAGGTGACGACCTACTTGCCTCGGGCTCTGAAGATGATGTGGCCAATGGTGGCGCGGGCGATGACCAGCTTATTGGCGGTGATGGCGACGATGAATTGTCTGGTGATGAGGGCAGCGACGTTCTTCTTGGTGGCAGTGGGATGGACACTCTAATTGGTGGTGATGGGGATGATCAACTCAACGGCGGAATAGGTAATGATATATTGATCGGCGGCATTGGCGATGACGTTTTGGAGGGCAGCACAGGTGACGACACGTTGACTGACGTTGCTGGAAACAACACGATGAACGGTGGGTCTGGACACGACAATATGACTGGTGGGACCGGCGTGGATAATATCATCGGGGGTTCTGGGAATGATGTGTTGTCGGGTCACGAATCGCGCGATGTTCTAAAGGGCGGCAGTGGCAACGACACGCTAAATGGTGGCGATGAGAATGATAAGCTTTACGGCGGCAACGGTGATGATCTTATCAATGGCGATCAAGGCAATGATTATATTAATGCCGGTCACGGTGACGATGTAATCTATGGTGGCGAAGGCCGCGACAAGATACTGACAGGCACTGGATCGGACAACGTCTGGGGTGGCGCAGGTACCGATTGGTTTGTGTTCCGCACATCAGACGCCAACTCCAGCACTGACAGATTGCATGATTATACGAACGATGGAGTTGAAAGCGATCGAATTGATTTGCGCAGCTTTGATCATTTGGGCAATGGGGCTTCATCAGCAGAATGGATCAGCGATCACATACGCCAGAATGCAGACCATAGCGTAACGATTGATCTGGGTGACTTGTTGATAGAACTGATCGATCACGCAGATTTGCAGACTGAATTCTTTGGCCAGATTTTAGACGGTTTGGAATTTTAGAAACAAGTTGGTTCGGGAAACTGCACCGCAGCGTCGCGGCCCCCTGCGAATGTCCGCAAAAGGCCGTTCATGCCACTTTGCAAAGGTCGCTATCTGCGCTTAGCGGTCATTCGGATGAAGTGCAGAGAATGTCTGGTTCTTCCCAAGCGATCCTATTGTACCTAGTATTATTGATGCTAACGCAAGCTTCGTCCATGCAATCAATTGCACGGATCTCAAATTGTCCAATTTCAGATGCGTACTATGCGCCTAATAACAGATGTAGTGATTGAATGCCTCACATTCTTAACCTGCCAAGTGACCTAAAGTATTAGGTAAAATGGCTCCGACGGTAGGAGCCGGAGCTAACATCTCTTAAGTGCCTGATGTTGCTTTGCTATTTCAAGTCTCTTCGGCGTCGTAAAAGTGAGTGTATGATCATTCAGTATGGCACATTAAGTGTCAAGGCAAGCTAGACAAGTCGATACGAAGGGCGGAAACCGGACTTTCGCTGCGGCTGCGAGTTAATTTTGATGCAGAAGAGGAACCGGACATTCACTTCGATCGAGATGTGCTATGCAGACTGAACACGAGCTAATGGATGTGGCTTTCTAGGGAAACGGGATGTCTGCCTCATTTTGTGGCTAAGCGTATGGGGAATTCAGGCAAACTAACGTAGATGAGGGCGGCAGATCTCCAAAATGGAGAATTTTCTTGACCAATTGATCAAGAAGGCAGTTACTTTTCAAAACTCTGTTAGGGATATTCTGATGATGAAAACAAAAAATCTTAACCGCCGGCACTTCATGGCGACCACCGCAGCAACGTCGCTGATACTTGGGGCTGGGCGGGCAATGGCTGCAGAACCGATAAAAACGGCGGGCATTTATACTGTACCTGTCGAACAGCAGTGGGTCAGCCGCATTCATAAAGCGGCACTTGCGGCGCAGGATCGTGGCGACATTGATTATTCGTTCTCGGAAAATGTCAGTAATACTGATTATGCACGTGTGATGCGAGAATATGCTGAGGCAGGTAACACACTGATCATTGGCGAAGTCTTTGGTGCGGAACAAGAAGCACGTGAAGTCGCGGCTGAATATCCAAACGTAGCGTTCTTGATGGGCTCAAGCTTTAAAGAAGACGCAACGCTATCTAATTTCTCGGTTTTTGACAACTATATTCAAGACGCCTCTTATCTTTCAGGCATCATTGCAGGAGCGATGACAGAGTCTGGAAATATCGGCATGGTTGGTGGATTCCCAATTCCCGAAGTGAACCGCCTGATGCACGCATTCATGGCCGGTGCGCTTGAGATGAACCCAGATATTAAGTTCCAAGTCAGCTTTATCGGCAGCTGGTTCGACCCACCCAAGGCTAAGGAAACCGCGTTTGCGATGATCGAAAACGGTGTGGATGTACTTTATGCTGAGCGGTTTGGTGTTTCTGACGCCGCGCAGGAAAAAGGTATTCTAGCCATCGGTAACGTCATTGATACGCAGGCCGATTACCCTGAAACGGTTGTTGCTTCTGCGATTTGGCATTTTGAGCCGACGTTAGATAAAGCAATCGCCGAAGTGCAGGCGGGTAGCTTTTCCGCTGCGGACTACGGTGCTTATTCGTTCATGAACCAAGGCGGTACCAGTCTTGCGCCTTTGGGCACATTTGACGGCAAAGTTCCAGCAGCAGCACTTGCTTTGGTTGCCCAGCGTGAATCTGAGATTAAATCAGGTGCGTTCTCGGTCACGATTAACGACAACGAACCATCGTCGTCTTAATCGAACATGTCCAAGGATGCAGTTGAGGCACTTTCCCTTAATGCCATAACCAAACGATTTGGAGAGCTGACCGCAAATGACGCGGTCAGCCTTTCTGTGAACGTTGGTGAAGTTGTCGCTCTTTTGGGTGAGAACGGCGCGGGGAAAACCACACTCATGAATATTCTGTTCGGCCAATACACGGCCGATAGCGGAACTGTTCGCGTATTCGGCGATACATTGCCGCCCGGCAATTCCCGGGCGGCTTTGGATGCCGGTGTTGGTATGGTGCACCAACATTTTACGCTGGCCGATAATCTGACCGTCCAAGAGAACATCACGTTGGGTGTCCATTCGCTGTTGAAGCCAAGCTTGGGGCGGGCTGTGGCAAAGACACGGATTGCGGCTCTGTCAAAGAAATTCCACCTTGCTGTTGCGCCAGATGCGCGTGTCGGAACCTTGTCTGTGGGGGAGCGTCAGAGGGTTGAAATACTCAAAGCACTCTACCGCGATGTGCGGATTCTGATCCTTGATGAACCGACAGCCGTATTGACGCCACAAGAGACGGATGATCTGTTCGCAACGCTGAGGCTTGCCATCGAAGAAGGGCTTTCGATCATCTTCATATCGCATAAGTTGCATGAAGTTATGGCTATCGCGGATCGGGTTGTTGTGCTGCGGCACGGGAAAATGGCAGGCGGTGTGGATACAAAAGATACCGATAAAAACGCATTGGCCGCGATGATGATGGGGACTGAGGCGACAGCGCCGGAAGTCTCGCCTGCGAAACCGGGCGCGCCGTTGCTTGCGTTGCACAATGTTACGACTGCGGATGTTGGCAGCGTTCCCGGTTTGAAGTCAGTTTCATTGACCTTGAAAGCAGGTCAAATCGTCGGTCTTGCGGGTGTGTCTGGGAACGGACAGGCCGCGATGGCCGATGTTGTTGGTGGGCTGCTCGATCCAAATGACGGGCAAGTCGTTCTGGGGAATGACACGGTTCAGAAATGGACGCCTCGTATCGCGGTGCAAAGCGGTATCGCGCGTATCCCTGAGGACCGGCACAAGACCGGTACCATTGCTGACTTTGACCTTGTTGAGAACGCAATATTGGAACAATATAAATCCCCGGCTTTTAGCAATGGCGGTTGGCTGAACTGGCGTAAATCAAGGGCCTTTGCGGACGGTATTATCGATAAGTACGATGTGCGTTGCCCAGGATCAGACACACCGATCCGGCTTCTGTCTGGCGGTAACATGCAAAAGCTGATTCTCGGGCGTGTGCTTGAGGCTAACCCACAGATCATTTTGGCAAATCAACCGGTTCGCGGGCTTGATATCGGCGCAGTCAACTATGTGCACAGCCAATTGCTGGCGGCACGGGAACGGGGTGCAGCGGTGCTATTGATTTCTGAGGATTTGGATGAGGTTATGGCGCTTTCTGATGTGATCCACGTCATTTCAGATGGGCGACTTTCGCCAGAATTTAAGCGAGGCGAAATGACACCTGCGCAACTGGGGCTTTGGATGGCTGGTCAAGGGTTTGAAACGGACATTTCTCATGCGTCTTGAACCTATCAAGAACCCGACACTGGCCCGCAAGCTGGTCCCACCTGCAATCGCTCTTATCTCGACGATCGTGATCGCATCGCTTTTGGCTATGATCGCAGGTGCAAACCCGTTTTCTGTCATCGGATTGATCCTTAAAGGTTCGTTTGGATCGCAGTTCGCAATCCTTGAAACGCTAAATCGCGCAACACCTTTAATTTTCACGGGCCTCGCAGTCGCCGTCGCATTCCGTGCGAAGTTCTGGAACATCGGTGCAGAGGCACAGCTCTATGCAGGTGCGCTTATGACAGTTCTACTCGGGACCGGAGTTTTGCCGTGGCCCAGCTTTGCGATTCTACCGTTGATCATTGTCGCATCTATCTTAGCTGGGGCCATTGTCCTATTGGTTCCCGCGCTCCTTAAAACGCGGTTTGGCGTTGATGAAGTCGTCACGACATTGCTGTTTAACTTCATTTTCCTACTGTTTATCTCAATGCTCCTTGAAGGGGTGCTCAAAGACCCGATGGGCATGGGTTGGCCGAAATCTGCCCGTGTCATACCAGAGGCGCGATTGCCGCGAATTGTGGATGGGCTCCGCCTGCACTGGGGCTTCGGTCTTGCAATCTTCTCAGCTATTTGCATTTGGATTATCCAAACACGCAGCACCTTGGGTTACGAAATGCGCGCGGTTGGTTTAAACAAGGATGCCGCTGCCTTCGCCGGCATTCCAGTCAACGTGGTGATTGTGAAAACTGCGCTGCTTTCCGGTGGTCTTGCAGCATTGGCAGGGTTTTCTGAAGTGGCCGGACTAAAGGGCAGTCTCACGCTCGATCTGTCGCCTGGGTTTGGCTACACAGGGATCATCGTGGCGATGTTGGCGTTGCTCAATCCGCTTGGCGTGATCGTAGCCGCATTGTTTGTAGCTGGCATTTTTGTGGGTGCTGACAGTATGAGCCGTGCTGCTGATGTGCCGACGTATCTAGCGGACATCATGCTTGCGACAGCACTCCTTCTTATGGTGCTGGCCATCATGCTAACGCGGTTTCGTGTGGTGAGGGATTAGCGTCATGGAAGTTATCGAAATCCTCTTCACCGCAAGCTTTTGGGCCGCTGCAATTCGCATCGCTAGCCCGCTGATCTTTGCCACATTGGGAGAGTTGATCTGCGAACGTGCAGGCGTGTTGAACCTTGGTATCGAGGGCATCATGGTCGCGGGTGCATTTGCAGGTTGGATGGCGGTTTATTCCGGCACAGGACTTTGGACTGGCGTGTGCGTCGCGATGCTGGTGGGGATGCTATTTGGTCTGCTTCACAGCACGCTCACGGTGCCGTTCGGCTTGTCTCAGCATGTTGTGGGCCTTGGCGTGACCTTGCTGGCCACATCATCCACCTATTACGCTTATCGATTGGCGTTACCAGAAGTAACAAGTCCACCAAAAATCGAAGCATTCCAGCCATATGAAATCCCGATCCTATCGGACATCCCATTACTTGGACCGGCGTTGTTTTCACAAACACCACTGACGTATCTCGCCTTCATTCTTGTTGGGGTCGTTGGCGTGGTCCTCTACCGCACACCCCTTGGACTCGCCGTACGCGCAGCCGGTGAAAATCCCGCAGCGGTGGCGGCCCAAGGTCTATCCGTCACTGCAATCCGCATGGGGGCGGTTATGGTTGGCAGCGGTCTGATGGCAGTTGGCGGTGCGTTCTTGACCATGTCGGCATTCGACAGCTTCTTCTTTGAGATGGTCAATGGCCGCGGCTGGATTTGTATTGCACTGGTTGTCTTTGGATCGTGGCGGCCCGGTAAGGCTCTGCTCGGTGCGGTTCTTTTTGCAGCTTTTGACGCACTCCAAATTCGCGTGCAACAAACAAGTTTGGGCACACACATCCCTTACCAAATCTTCCTGATGATGCCGTATATCCTATCGATCTTCGCGCTTATTCTGATGTCGCGGCGCGCTGAAGTGCCTGCTGCGCTCATGGTTCCGTTCAATAAAGGAGAACGCTGATGTTTGATCTGATCGTCAAAGGTGGCACGCTGCCAGATGGGCAAGTTGCAGACATCGGGATTGTGGGTGATAAGATTACTGCAATCGGATCACTTGATTCAGCGCAAGCGGGTCAAGCGTTTGACGCGTCCGGCGATTTGGTTAGCCCGCCTTTTGTCGATCCGCATTTTCACATGGACGCAACACTGTCCTATGGCCTTCCGCGGATCAACACATCAGGCACGCTGCTTGAAGGGATTGGGCTTTGGGGTGAACTCAAGCAGGTCATGACCCAAGACGATATCATCGCCCGCGCACTGACCTATTGCGATTGGGCCGCGAGCATGGGGCTCTTGGCAATCCGCAGCCACGTCGATACCTGTGACGACCGGCTTTTGGGGGTAGAGGCGCTGCTTGAGGTGCGAGAGCAGGTTAAAGACTACATCGATCTGCAGCTTGTCGCCTTCCCACAAGACGGTTTTTACCGTGATCCCACCGCGCGTGAAAACACCATCCGTGCCCTGGACATGGGTGTCGATGTTGTTGGGGGGATCCCGCATTTTGAACGCACAATGTCGGATGGGGCGGCGTCGGTGAAAGAACTCTGCGAAATAGCCGCCGCGCGTGGTTTGCAAGTGGATATGCATTGCGACGAATCTGACGATCCACATTCACGCCACATCGAAACGCTCGCATTTGAGACACAGCGGTTAGGCCTCAATGGCAGAGTCGCGGGATCGCATCTGACGTCGATGCATTCGATGGACAACTACTATGTCTCGAAATTACTTCCGCTGATTGCCGAAGCTGAAATAAACGTGATCCCAAACCCGCTGATTAATATTGTCCTGCAAGGACGGCATGACACTTTTCCCAAACGTCGCGGTTTGACGCGCGTAAAAGAAATGTTGGCCATGGGAATCAATGTCGGGTGGGGTCAAGAT
This sequence comes from Sulfitobacter sp., assembly GCF_036960155.1. GTDB lineage: Bacteria > Pseudomonadota > Alphaproteobacteria > Rhodobacterales > Rhodobacteraceae > Sulfitobacter. Next base: position 145,224 of record NZ_JBALWB010000004.1, read on the forward strand.
TGCGTGCTTGACCCGTGGTATTCGCTTGGCACTGCGGACATGCTTGACGTGGCCTTCATGGGGCTGCATGTCGCACAAATGACCAGTCCTGCCGACATGCGGACATGCTTTGATATGGTTACGGTAAACAACGCTAAAACGATGGGTTTGAAAGACTACGGACTTCATGTCGGCGCTAAGGCTTCTTTGGTAGTCCTTGATGCCAACGATCCAATCGAAGCTCTTAGGCTTCGCGCTACCCGATTATGTGTTGTCTCAAATGGCCGTATTGTCAGTCAAACACCGCGGGCCGACGCAACGCTATCTTTGCCAGAACGCCCAAAATCATCGCGAAGAAGGCATGCTCCAAACACCGCATGATTTCATCAACGCTGGCGCATAGCACTTTAACAAGTCCGGTATCGCGCTTCTGCAAGTTTTTGAAATGCTGCTCTTTGCACGGATTGCTGCTACGACGGGCCGCACCGTAGCATTAGAAAGTCATGGTGTAGGTCCGCTAAGGACCATCTGTCACATTGGCGTCGGACACTTTGAATTGTGACACGATAACCCACATAAGATAGCGATGGGTGTGAATTGGGGGCCGCGATCATGAACAATCGGAATGCAGATGTTAATAGTCGCGCAGAGATGAGTGTTTTTGTGCGCACGACTTTCGGCCTGCGGGGAACGCTGCGCCTTCATCGTTCGGCTTTTGGCGCGGATCTTCTGCGTGCACCGGTAAATGTTATGCTTGCACCAGTTCTTATCATAACTCGACTGGCAGGTCTTTTGGCCAAGCTGCTGCGCTTTCATCGCATGGGAAACTGGTTGTCACACCGTAAGGTTTTGCTCGAAACCAACGTTTCACGGCAGGTTGCCGCACTTGTATTGGCTTTTGTTGTTGACCTTAAAGTCAGGGGCGACGGCGGCACCGTTTCTGATAGCGTGTTGGAACATGAAGTGGGTGACTATGCTGGCGTTCGCAGCGCCGTGGCAGAGATTACAACGACAGTCTTGGTCATGATAGCGGGCTTCATCGTGTTTCAGACTGCGACGCCAGGCTTGATCTCTCTCGCGGGGCCAGTGGCCGAAATGGGAGCGCACGCTCTTGCAGTAGAGCAATTCCCGTTCGGCCAAGGTTTGGGAAAAATGTACTACGGTGTTTTCTCGACTGGTCTCGAGGCTTGGCAAGTGGTGGTAACAGGTATCGGGCTGGCGATGTTGGCGTCTGTCGTAACGACATTCGCTGGGGTGATCGCCGATCCGCTACAGGTCATGACTGGTACGCACCGGCGCCGATTGTCCCGCCTGTTAGCCCGATTGGAGGTTGATCCGGATCACAGCGGTGGTCTTGCCCGAGAGCATATCACAGCCAGACTCGCAGATATCACTGACATCGTGCTCAACTTGTGGCGCGTCTTGCGCGGGTGAGGGCATTTGCTGAGATCTCTGATGGCCGAACAACAATGAATCCGAAAAATGCCGCGCTGTTTTTAAATGGCAGCAATCCGAAAGCTGCACCGCAGCGCTGGACGGCCAAGGCGTCTTCAAGTTCAACGCCAAGATATCGCACTGTACTGTCCATCTTGGTGTGACCCAGCAGAAGCTGAACGGCACGCAGGTTGGGAGCGGTCATTAGGCGCGTTTCGCACAGCGGTAGCAAAGACCCGTTCGTGGCATTTGGAATATGATGTCTTTTCTATATAGAGCGGTCATGGTGACTGGTCGGGCCGGCGTTGTTCGCTTTCGCTCACGCGCCCGATGAGATTGACCAGTTTCCGAAATAAGTTGCCGATTTTTGTGTGTGATGGCTTGGGTCCCAACAGGCGTTCAATGAATGAGGGCATGTCTTTCATGGTAATGTCGTCCTCGGTGACTTCTGCGTCTCCCGACGCGATCTGGGTCATCAGTTCATCCATTGCGGCGATTCCTATGCGGTCTCGTCGAGGTAAGGTGGATCAGCCACCACTGCGGATAGTTTCTTAAAGCATTTCCGCCCGTTGAAACGCCTCCTTGATAGGTAATGTATGCGAGATCAGGTGACTTTGGGGATGGCTTCAATAGCCCCTACAAGAGTCAGCATCGGAGACGCTTTTCGGTAGACCTTATCGTGGATGTCCTTGCCTTCATGTCCGGTGATATCGCGAACAACTTTGTCATCAATTCCAGCATGATCAAGCTGGTTTTGTACGTAGTGCCGAAAACTGTGGAAGGAGAGTTTTTTGCCTTCCGCGCCAAGTTTCTGATCAATGACCTGACGGATTCGGCGGCCCACCTTGCGGCCGAAAATGTTGTTTCCAGCTTCATAAAGCTCTGGGAAGAGGCAGTTTCGATCGTTCCCCTTAGCCTGTCGCACATGATCCAAAAAACCAAGATCAAGCAGGTGGGAATGGATTGGAACCAAACGGCGTGAAGACAGGTTTTTGACCCGGCGCAATTCTGAATCTTCGATTGAGAAGCACGTCACGCCATCGTTTTCGACAATGTCAGAGCGGGAAAGGCCTGCGATTTCTTCACGGCGAGCACCAGTATATGCGCCAATGAGTGGGCACCAATAGATGCCGTTTTTGAAGATCGTGCTTCCGGGTTCGGTCTGGTAGTGCTCTGAATGCGATCCGTTCCAGACCAGGCTGTGAAAGACCTGACGTAGCTGCTCCAGCGAGAAGGCATCGCGTTTATCACGGGCGCGGACAGTTTCTTTCCGGCGTAGTTTTGAGGGTTTGAGAATAGGATCAACGGGGTGGCCTTCATCCCGCGCCCAATCGGCAATTTGATTGAGGTGATCAAGGTGGCGGTTGATGGTCCCTACAGATAGGCCAACCTTATCAGTGGGACGCGCCGCGGCGTTTGCCATGACTTCATCGCGAGTCATAATTTTATCCTTGGGGCTTTTGCCCCAGCTTTTCGGCATCTGGGCGAGGTCGGCGCGGAAGGCCTTCACGTCCGGTTGGCGAATTTTGGTAAGTCATCAAGTCCGGTCAACATCGCGAATAGCACCGCAAAGCTCAGGTATTGGCGCAGTGTCTTTTCCTCAATGCCTTCAGTGTGTTTAATGGCGTTCATACGCTCAACGATGGCCCGCAGGGTAAGATCCATGTACAGAACGGTGAATGCTCGACGCAGCCGCATAGGTGCTGAGTTCAGAGACCGGGCAAACTGGCTTACTGAGGATGTTTCGATAACAAAGGCATCGGTTGAGTTCGCAAACAATAAAAACGAAGATGTCATTCTGGATTTGATGAGGAGTTTTTTTCAATCACAGGACCGGCATTTTCGAAGATGGGCAGTGTATTCGTCTCTTTTCTTCTTACTTCTGGGAGGGCTTTTATTGGCAATTCCATCTGCGGCATTCTCTCTCAGAGTGCTGTGCACAGTTTTCTCGAGCAAGTTGTTGCGCCAAATCGCTGAAACCGGCAACTGGTGCAACAGTTCTTAAACCGCTTGGGTATGCAAACTCAACGAACGGAGGCTACGTCCTGCACACTGACGTTTTCACCGACAAAATGCAGCGCTCTGCACGAATGGCCGCAATGACGGGCCGCGCCGCAGCATTTGATATGGTGGCCAAGGTCCGCAAAGGGCCGTTCGCTTGACTTTGCAAAGGTCACTATCTGCGCATAGCTGCCGTTGGTGCAAGACGCAGCGAAGGTCCGCTATCTGTCCATGTGGTTGAGGGAAAAAATAAGCGTTCCCCGTCAGTCAGGGTATCTCATTTTTTAGTGCAGCTGATGAAAAAATGGAACTCAAGCATCAAATGATCCCATCCAGCACGACTGACTACTATACGACTACTGGGGAAAACCTTATGCCAGAAAACCTTTGTTCATTTCAGGCAAGTGCATGAAATATTAAGGTAAAATGGCTCCGACGGTAGGGATCGAACCTACGACCAATTGATTAACAGTCAACTGCTCTACCGCTGAGCTACGTCGGAACGGTCTGCATCGTATAGCGGCGGTTTTTTCGGGCGTCTAGAGGGATTTGGTGTGATTTACGAAAAAAATTTATACGGTCAAAGTTGGGCGAATTTAGTGCTTTCGTGGAGTGGGCCATCGTGGCTCACTAGGCCACGTCCCTGCAGGTCTATCAGGTGGGCCAATACATTGCGGATCGCTGCGCCAAGTAGGGCAGGGGGTGTCTCGGTATAGATTTTCGACGCAAGAGTAGAGGCGTCCGCAGGACCTGCCACCAAATGCTCCAAAATCGATGTCTCTCGCGAAAGCCTGTGGGCAATGAGCCAGTTGAGCCGTGCAACTGGATCATCAACTTGTGGGCCATGGCCGGGATAGAAGACCCGCCAATCGCTTGATTGTAATCGGGTGCAGGACAGCATGAAATCGGTGAGGTCTCCATCTGGTGGGGACACCAGAGAAGATGCCCAGCCCATGACGTGATCGGCGGTAAAGCAGGCGTCTTTCCAGCCGAGGCTGATGTGGTTGCCGATGTGCCCTGGTGTGTGGATCACGTCTAGTTTCCAACCGTCTCCTGAGATTGTGCTGCTATCTGGCAACAACTCATCAGGGCGAAAATGTGTGTCCACGCCTTCGCCACCCCCAACAATACCTGATGCGGCAAGCTGTTGCATAACAGTCGATCGGCCTGCGTGTGCATCGCCGAACGCAAGAATAGGGGCACTTGTGTGTTTGGATAACGCCGAAGATAGGGGAGAGTGATCAAGGTGGGTGTGGGTCACGATGATGTGGCTAACGTGTTGGTCAGGGCCAACAGCCTCAAGGATCGCCGCAAGATGGGCGCTGCTGTCTGGTCCGGGGTCAATCACAGCTAAGCCTCGTTCGCCCAAAAGGTAAGTGTTGGTGCCACGATAAGTCATTGGCGAAGGGTTGGGGGCAACGATACGGCGCAATCCAGGTTCAAGGACTTCGGCGATGCCGACGGGTGGATCGAAGTCATCAGGAGCTTGCATCGTTTGACCTTTCGCTTGGAGCGTTGACGTATTAGGTTTTATGCATGTCATGGAACCTCCTTAAACACTATATGCCTCGCGGGATTTACGGACGGGCCGCATTGATTTTGCTGCTTCCGGTGGTCTTTTTGCAATTGGTCGTAACCGTTATTTTTGCCCAGCGTCATTTCGAAGGTGTGACCCATCAAATGACGGATACTGTCCTGCGGGAACTGGCTTTGGTGATGCAGGTCGTGAATGATGCCCCATCAGGCACCCTTGGGGGGCAGGCCGTTCAGGAACAGCTGGCTCCGTTGAGAATAACCGCGTTGGTGGCTGAAATGGCCGAACCCCAAAACCAACGCGCTTGGTATGACTATTCCGGTTCGGTGCTGACAGAGCGGCTGGCGAACCGACTTGAAGGGTTTGTTGCGGTTGATCTGGTCGATGGTGGCGTGGTCACGGTTTTCGTGAATGGCGCTCATGGTTTGATGAGGATTGAATTTAACAGACGCCGGATTTCAGCAGCCAACCCTCACCAGATGTTTGTTTATACAATCGCCTTTGGTGTTCTGATGACGCTTATTGCAATCATCTACCTGCGCAATCAATTACGTCCAATCAAACGCTTGGCACGCGCAGCGGAAGCTTTTGGGCGGGGCCGCCATGTACCCTATGCGCCTTCAGGAGCAATTGAATTACGTGCGGCAGGCAGCGCCTTTGTGGACATGCGTCACCGGATTGAACGTCACATTGAGCAACGTACATTAATGTTATCGGGTGTCAGTCACGACTTGCGCACACCTTTGACGCGATTGCGGCTGGGGCTTGCGATGTTGGATGAAGATGACGCCGAGCCATTGCTGCGAGATGTCGCTGACATGCAGGGAATGCTGGATGAATTTCTAGACTTTGCCAAAGGCGCTGCCGAGGGTGAGCCTGAGCCCGTTGATCCAATTGCGATGATCAAAGACATCGTGGAAGGCGCGCAAAGGGCAGGGCGCGATGTAACGCTCATGGTGCGTGACGGAGAGGGTCAAGGCACAGTGCAATTGCGAGAGGTCGCAATGCGGCGCGCAGTTGATAATCTGGTCTCAAATGGCGTTCGGTACGGTGCGCGGGCCGAAGTCTCCGTCATGCTGAGTGAGAAGACTTTGCGTATCCGCGTTGAGGATGACGGCCCCGGCATTCCCGAAGACCAACGGGAACAAGCGACACGTCCGTTCACACGGCTTGATCCCGCGCGCAATCAGGATAAGGGCGGGGGCGTGGGCCTTGGCCTTGCGATAGCCGTGGACGTCGCGCGAAGCCACGGAGGCGTTCTTCGCTTAGGCCGATCTGAGCGTCTGGGCGGTTTGCGGGCTGATATCGTCATTGCGCGTTAATCAGCCGACGGACTTGATACACGCATAGGTAGGGTGCATTGTGATATAAATTATATCAAAAGAGGTACTCGCGCATGGATCCTTATAAAATGATAACGTCCCATCAGGGGCTGGCAGTTCCCTATGCAACATTCACTGGTGTAGAACTAATCGATGTCACGGATGGCGTAGCAACCGCACGGATGGAACAACGCCGCAAGACCGAAAACAATGTTCAGGGCCAACATGCAGGTGCTATGTTCACGTTAGGTGAGGCCGCTGCTGGTGCGGCCGTTGCAGGGGCCTTAGCACCTGTAATCTTGAAAATGCGCCCGGTGGCAGAAATGGCCGAGATTACGTATCGAAAGTTTGCTCAAGGGACATTAACCGCAACTGCAAGCATGTCGCGAGACAGTGCAGAGCTGATGGCCGAGATCGAGGCGCGGGGTGAAACCGCGTTTGACGTGAACATCGACATTCGCGATGCATCGGGCGAAACCGTTGTTGAGATGAAAGTGAACTGGTGCGTTAGCCCAACGCGCAACTAGCGCGTCAATGCTGCGTGATTGAATTAGCTCTTTTGGTGCTCAAATCTCGGAGAGTTCATCGATTTTTGATGCCAATTTCATGAGGTCAGCGGCGTAAAAGCCAGCAGCATTGATGCAATTTGTTTCGAGCATCTTCAATCCTTCCGCAGTGCGGCAGATGTCTAGAACATAGGCTGGTGAATAGTCAGGATTTATATCTACTAAATGCTGAGCGAAGGCCAAAGCGTCGTCGTCAATCTCGTGCCGGTAGACGACACGAAATCCTTCTTTGTATAATGAGTACGTGACAATTTTTCCGCCAACAGCCCAAAGTCGCCATTCTTTTAGGATGCGTACAGGTTTAGTCAGCATTAACTGGGTGTCGTGACGAAGGGATCCATTGGGTATTTCAGCTTTATCAAGAGATAGCACCTTTTCGGCTAACTTTATGATTTCTAACGCCGAGTTCACACCACCTGCCACTTCTTTGCTGTCGTCGACAGGTCGAAAGAACCAGTCTTGTCCATCGTCGGTCAAATTATTCGGTATGTCGCTCAGGGAAACAAAAAACGCATCTGAACCATTTAGCAGGAAGGGATGCCACGCTGTTTCGTGAATAAAAGGTCTTAACTTGAACACGCCGGGATTCAGCTTTTTGTCCCGTGCGTATCTCCACAAGACATATGATCCAAACATCACAATAGCGTCTGGGTCATTCACAACGGGTTCAGGAATTAAATCACCTACAAAAGGCACAACTTTGTGCCAAGTATACGATATTTTGAGGCGGTCGAGCGCCTCGGCAAGCTTGTGAGTGTCTTCGAATTCTTGGAGCAACCACTGCATTGGCCTTGAACCTTTCAATTCTCAAATAAATATATGATTAAGCAGAGGTTTCTCAATCTCAATAGCAGACATTCGCGTGGCGGATTGAAATTTGCCCTCTGGGATATTTGCGGCCAACCGCAATGCGTCAGTACTAAAGGAGGATTTCCATGTCGAAAACTGGGAAAGGTCTTGTGATTTTTCAATACGCCAATACGTCATCCTGGTTCCCAGTGCAGAACCAAGCTGTTAGCGGAAGGATTGGTAGGCCCGGTAGGACTCGAACCTACGACCAAAGCGTTATGAGCGCTCTGCTCTAACCAACTGAGCTACAGGCCCGCCGCTGCTGCTGGTATTGTGCAATTCGGCTTTCGTCAAGGGTTTGCGTTGCGACTTTGGGCGGAATGATTTAGGTCGCGTGCAACAGAATTTTCGCAGCCAGAGGCTTTTTAGAATGACCGAGCAACAAAACGGGATCACATACGCAGACGCAGGTGTGGATATTGATGCAGGCAATGCACTGGTTGAACGCATTAAACCTGCGGCAAAGCGTACCTCACGTTCGGGTGTGATGTCGGGGCTAGGTGGCTTTGGCGCATTGTTTGACCTTAAGGCCGCTGGGTACAACGATCCGGTTCTTGTGGCGGCCACAGATGGTGTCGGCACCAAGTTGCGGATCGCGATCGATACAGGCAACGTGGATGGTGTTGGAATCGATCTGGTAGCCATGTGTGTGAACGACCTAGTGTGTCAGGGCGCAGAGCCACTTTTCTTCCTTGATTACTTTGCTACTGGTAAACTGGAGCTGGATACAGCGACGCGTATTATTGAAGGCATCGCAAAGGGCTGTGAATTGTCCGGCTGCGCATTGATCGGTGGTGAGACCGCCGAGATGCCTGGTATGTACCCCGAAGGCGACTTTGACCTTGCGGGCTTTAGTGTTGGCGCGATGGAACGTGGTGGCACGTTGCCGCGCGATGTAGCGGCGGGGGATGTATTGCTGGGCCTTGCCAGCGACGGCGTTCACTCCAACGGTTACAGCCTTGTGCGCGTGATTGTAGAACACTCTGGCCTGCAGTGGGATGATCCATGCCCATGGGATGCTGGAACATTGGGTGAGGCATTGCTGACCCCAACACGTCTTTACGTAAAGCCAGCACTTGCTGCAGCCCGTGAGGGTTTAGTGAATGCGCTGGCCCACATCACCGGCGGTGGTCTCACGGAGAACCTGCCGCGTGTCCTGCCCGAAGGGCTGGGTGCCAAGATTGATCTGAATGCATGGGAGCTGCCGCCGGTATTCCGTTGGTTAACAGCGCATGGCGGGATGGATGAAACTGAACTACTCAAGACGTATAATTCGGGCGTTGGCATGATCGTTGTTGTGCCTGCGGACAAAGCCGAAGCCGCAACCAAGTTGCTGAGCGACATGGGCGAGACAGTGTTTGCAATGGGTACTGTTGTTGAGGACGCGGGCGTCGCCTACGGGGGCAACCTCGTCTGATGGTGCGTGTTGCTGTGTTCATTTCGGGTGGTGGCTCCAATATGGTGAAGCTGCTGGATGATATGGCGCGCGATGGCCACAAGGGAACGCCATGTGTTGTTCTGGCCAATAATGCAGATGCAGGGGGTTTGGCGCGTGCTGCAGAGCGCGGCGTGCCAACCGTTGTCGTTGATCACCGTCCTTTCAAAGGCGACCGCCCCGCATTTGAAGCCGCAATAACCGCCGCACTAAAACCATACGCACCTGACCTGATATGCCTTGCCGGCTTCATGCGCATTCTGACGGGCGGCTTTATGGATCAATGGGCAGGGCGGATGATTAATATCCACCCCTCATTACTGCCCAAATATAAAGGGCTGCACACGCACGCCCGCGCAATTGAAGCAGGCGATACACTGCACGGCTGTACCGTTCATGAAGTCACGGCCTCATTGGATGATGGACCTATTTTAGGGCAGGCCAACGTTGACGTAACACCTGATGACACACCCGAAAGCCTTGCCGGTAAGGTGCTTGTACAGGAACATCGTTTGTATCCTGCAGTGCTGCGCCAGTTTGTGACGGGTGATCGCACGCCATTGATTTTACAATGTTGACTGGCCAAACGGCTGTTCATTCTGTACCGCTAAGGGAAGCCTGAGGAATTTAGCTATATGCGCACGATTACCACCACCGCCGAACTAGCAGAATATTGCCTAGAGGCAGCCAAACATCCCTTTGTCACAGTAGATACTGAGTTCCTGCGGGAGCGGACATATTATTCCAAACTGTGCTTGGTTCAACTGGCCATGCCAGGCACGGACGACAGCGGCGCAGTATTGGTTGATCCACTGATCGAGGATATGTCGATGGAACCGCTATACGAGCTGTTCCGCGATACATCGGTTGTAAAAGTATTCCATGCTGCGCGTCAGGATTTGGAAATTTTCTTTGTGGATGCTCAGGTGTTTCCAGAACCTTTGTTTGATACCCAAGTTGCAGCCATGGTGTGCGGCTTTGGCGAACAGGTCGGCTATGAGACATTGGTGCGCAAGATCGCAAAGGAAGGCGTGGACAAGACTTCCCGCTTTACTGATTGGTCACGTCGCCCGCTGACAGATGCCCAAAAGACCTATGCGTTGGCAGACGTCACGCACTTGCGTCAGGTGTATGAATTCCTTGCGGCAAAACTCGAAGAATCGGGCCGTCACAAGTGGGTCGAAGAAGAGCTTGAAGTTCTGACCAACCCCAATACGTACATCACAGCACCACGCGATGCATGGAAGCGGGTGAAGACACGGACCAACTCAACACGTTTCTTGGGAATTGTGCGTGAGCTGGCTGCCTTCCGTGAAACCTATGCTCAAGAACGCAACATCCCGCGTAATCGCGTTTATAAAGATGATGCAATGGTTGAGCTTGCCTCAAACAAACCAAAGAACCACGAAGAATTGGGCCGTGCGCGGCTGCTGCTGCGCGACGCCCGCAAAGGCGATATTGCTGACGGCATTCTAAAAGCAGTGGTTGCGGGGCTTGCCTGTCCTAACGATGATCTGCCCAAACCCGACCGCACCCGTGAAAAGCTACAGGTAAACCCTGCGTTGGCCGATCTGTTGCGTGTGTTGCTAAAGGCCAAAACAGAAAGCTCGGGGGTTGCGGCCAAGCTGATTGCAACTGCGGCTGATCTGGATGCAATAGCGGGAGGTGTCCGCGACGTGCAAGCGATGAGCGGCTGGCGGCTTGAGGTGTTCGGGAACGATGCTGTGGCGCTGTGTGAAGGTAAGATCGCCCTGACAGCAGTTGGCAATAACGTGAAGGCCGTGCAGGTTTAAGTCCCTGCAGGCTTTTTCATTTCACTAGATTTACAAGTCAGTGGTTGCGCAGAGCCTAGCGGCGCGCAACCCGTGCGTTGCGCACACCCTCAACTCGGATTGTGCTTACACCGCGTAGATCCTGGTCGGTTACTTTGCGCGCTACGGTGACTTCGCGTGTGGCACTTGCCCCAACTGCTGTATTGGCGTCAGGTTCGATACCTTCCAGACGATACGAAAGCACGCCGTCCACTGGGGTTTCATCTTCAACGACAGGTGTGAGGCGGACTGAATAGAGGCCCTGGCGATCTGCACGACCCGTTACCCGGATAATTGCGCCTCCGGCCACTCGTTCGATCGTTAGATCAACGATTTCATCAATGGGCTCGCCGAGATAGATCGCTGCATCCGCTCTGCTTTTTGCAAACAGTCCAGATTTCTTCGGAATAAGGAGGTTAACTGGTTTTTCGTCGACAACCTCGATTGGTTCAGATGTGCTCCGGTCAAACCAGTTTGTCGGGTTCAACGCGCTATTGCGGACAATGCCACATGCACCCAAAGAGACTGATGCAATTAAAAGAACCGTAAGGGAAATTCGCATAGGACCTGCCGTGAAATACTCTCGTTGTATAATCACTTAACCCATCCCTGCACGGTTGGGAAGAGGTTGGGCTGGACGTTTAGCCAATCAACGCCTACCTCATGCATCAACAGTGATCATAGGAGCGTCCGATGGCGACCGCAGCATTTGAAGAGCTTGTCGAAGATTTCGAATTTCTTGAAGATTGGGAAGACCGTTACCGGCATGTAATTGATCAAGGGAAATCAATGGATGCATTAGCCGAAGTGCTGTGTGTGCCTGCCACTAAGGTAGATGGCTGCGCCAGTCAGGTGTGGCTGCATGCCGAGATGCAAGACGGTAAGCTGCATTTTGACGGGGCATCTGATGCGATGATTGTGTCGGGCCTAATTGCCGTTTTGCGCACGCTTTATAATGGGCTAACGCCGAGCGAAGTGATGGCCGTGGATGCACGCGCTGAAATGGGACGTTTGGGGTTAAATGATCACCTGTCAGCGCAACGCTCAAACGGTCTTACGGCCATGATTGAACGTGTCCGCGAAACCGCCGCCCGCGAGGTGTAATTTGGCGTGCTGACGTGCTCAGATTTTGGCGAGCGCGTGCTCAAGGTCGCCGTATCCGGTAAAGCGATGTTCAAACGCTAGTCCTAATCGCTCAGCACAAGCCTGGGCCTTTAGGACAAGTGCGGGGTTATCGGTCTGGGCTTGATAGACCAGCTTCTCGTAGTTACCGAAATACATGTCTCGTAATTGAGGATGTCTGTCTAACCCCATGGGTTTTATGATAAACGCATCAAATTGGCGAACAAGAAAATCGGTGAGATAGAAGGTTGTGATCTCATCTTCGGATATCTCTGCAAAACGATCATTACCCTCAAAAAAGCTATAACAATGCGGCCCCGCTATCATGTGCACATCTAGCTCAGCGCAGGCTGCTTGTAGCAAACCACCCGTGCCACAATCGGCGTAAGCGACAAAAATATCATCATAGGAATCGCGGTGCTTGGCGACGCTATCGCGCACGGCATCGGTTATCTTGTCTGGATAGAGGTGATAATTGGCGGGCAAGCAGGTCAGGTCGAGATGGGTCCAGCCATTTGCCGCCTTGAGATCTAGAATTTCGCGGGCCAATGCACCACATGCGATGATCAAAATACGCCCGTTGGCCTGCGGCGGCAGGCCTTCGGAAGTTAGGGTTTCGTCACTCGGAAGTGCCAAGGCGAACCGCCGTTCCATACGCCACGATTTCGGATGATCCTTTGGCGATTGAGGAAGTTTGCATACGCATTCCGACAATTGCATTTGCGCCTTTGGCGGTTGCATCCGCTATCATCCGGTCTATCGCTTGTTCACGTGCGCCCGCCAAAAGGGAAGAATACCCTGTCAGCTCACCACCAACCAGTTGTTTGAGGCTTGCAACGATATCCGTGCCGATGTGTTTTGCCCTGACAGTTGCACCGCGCACAAGGCCCAGTGTTTCAATGATTTTATGTTCGGACACGGTGTCCGTTGTGACAATCAACATCAGTTTTCCATTTCATCGTAGTGGTCTTCGGTTTTGTTTCCTGCACGTTCAGCAATTACGCGAAAAACTACGTACCCGACCAGAGAGGCGGGGATTAACGCAAGCCATCCAAAAGGAACACTGAATGCAGTCAATAGAACCACGCCTAGCCATACAGTGACAGCGGCTGAGATAAGGACGCAAGCAATGATTAGAACTAAGCGGTCAAGTGGCATCTATAAGTCTCCTGTTGGAAACAACATAGTTATATTACCGTTCCGAATAAAGGGGCTCCGCCTCAAATAAGGAGGAGCCTCTTTGTTTTTAAAGGCTTACGCGCTCAAGCTGTTGTGCTTGCGGCCAACCCATTCTTTTGCTGTTTCAACCGCTACTGCGGCGTCACGGCAATAGGCGTCTGCGCCGATGGCTTTGCCGAACTCTTCATTCAGCGGTGCGCCACCTACCAACACGATGTAATCATCGCGAATGCCTTGTTCGATCATCGTGTCGATCACGACCTTCATGTAGGGCATTGTGGTGGTCAGCAGGGCAGACATGCCCAGAATGTCGGGGCCTTCATTTTCCAGCGCCTCAAGGTATGCTTCAACCGGGTTGTTGATGCCCAGATCGACCACTTCAAAACCAGCACCTTCCATCATCATCGAAACAAGGTTTTTGCCGATGTCATGAATGTCACCTTTGACTGTTCCAATGACCATTTTGCCCACGCGCGGCGCGCCTGTTTCTGCAAGCAACGGCTTGAGAATAAACATGCCGCCCTTCATGGCGTTTGCAGCCAGCAACACTTCGGGCACAAACAAAATGCCATCGCGGAAGTCCGCACCAACGATGGTCATGCCACCAACCAGTGCTTTGGTCAGCACATCGTAGGGGATCCAACCGCGTGCGATTAGGATGTTGACGGATTCTTCGATCTCTTCTTTGAGACCATCATAAAGATCGTCGAACATTTGTTGGACAAGTTCTTCATCATTGAGTTCGGACAGGATGATTTCGTCTTCGTCAGACATTAGGATTCCCTTTTCTTGGCGGGCTGGTTGACCGTTGTTTTTCTCATGTTTGTCAAACTGCGGCGAAATTACTAAAGCATTTGCGACAACAAACGCATTAGCCGCGACGCGGTGACGCAGTTTGTGTCAGATTTTTCATAATCAAAGGATAATCGAACAAACTGTTTAGCTACGTCTGCGGCCACGGCGGGGTGCGCGTGTGGGGCCTGCACCGTCTGTACCGTCACTGTCAGATGAAAACGCGCCAAGTGCGGCAGCGATTTCTTCCAGCTCGGGCGCAGCACCTTTGGCCGTTGTATCAAGCGCTTCGCGCATTTTTTCTAAGTGGTTGGGCATGGTGCCACAGCAACCGCCAACAATCTGTGCACCACAATTGCGCGCCATAACCGCGTAGGTGGCCATCAGTTCGGGTGTGCCATCATAATGGATGTGGCCATCGTGATATTTTGGGATGCCTGCATTGCCTTTGGCGACGATGGGCAGTGATCCACCCTTCGCGGCAAAGCCGAGCACAGTGCGCAGCAGGTCAGATGCCCCGGTGCCGCAATTGGCACCGTATGCAAGCGGCGTGTTTTCGATTTCTTCTACCATGTCGACCATTCCCGGAGAGGTAAGGCCCATCATCGTGCGTCCGGCCGTGTCAAAGCTCATGGTGCCGACCCACGGTAGACCTGCCAATGCAAACCCTTCGGCTGCGGCGCGGTATTCTTCGGGGGCGGAAATGGTTTCAAGCCAGCCAATGTCTGCACCGCCAGCCTTCAGGCCGTCAGCGGTTTCGTGAAACATCTCAACAGCGGACGCATGCGATAGGGTGCCCACGGGTTCCATGATTTCGCCTGTTGGTCCAACGGATCCCGCAACAATCACCTTTCGACCAGCAGTATCGGCTACTTCACGGCCAAGTTCAGCAGCAACACGGCTTAACTCATGGGCGCGGTTTTGAGCGTTGTGCAATTTTAAACGGGAGGCGTTTGCACCAAAGCTGTTGGTCAAAAACAGATCAGATCCCGCATTCACTGCGCCGCGATAAAGCGTCAGGATTTTTTCGGGTTCATCAGTGTTCCACATCTCGGGTGCATCACCTGACATCAAACCCATGTTGAACAGGTTGGTGCCTGTCGCACCATCGGCCAACAGCACACCTTTTTCGGCTAGCATCTGTGTAAACAGGTTCGACATTGGGACAGCACTCCATTCGCTATTACGTTGGCTTTTGTCACGCGCCTGAATTTGTAGCAATATTCATAATGTTCATCTTGATTATGAACAAACCCGCGAATTATGCGGCGAACTCATCTCTGCTCGTACCGTGCTTGCAGCAGAGTGAACTGTACACTAAGAGGGGCACAACAGGGCAGCGGGACTCCCCCGCGCCCGGCAACGACAGGGGACGCCCATGGCCCGCCGCAAGAAAATCTACGAAGGCAAAGCTAAGATTATCTATGAAGGCCCAGAGCCGGGAACAATCGTTCAATACTTCAAAGATGACGCCACTGCATTCAATGCAGAAAAGAAAGACGTCATTGATGGCAAAGGTGTTCTAAACAACCGTTTGTCCGAGTATTTTATGACGGGTTTGAACCAGATTGGTGTGCCAACACACTTTATCAAAAGCCTCAACATGCGTGAGCAGCTTTGCCGTCAGGTCGAGATTGTTCCGTTGGAAGTAATCGTGCGCAACTACGCTGCTGGCACAATGTCTACGCGTTTGGGCATTGAAGAGGGCACACAGCTGCCGCGCCCAATTGTCGAATATTGCTACAAAGACGATTCTCTTGGTGATCCGCTGGTCAGCGAAGAACATATCGCGGCCTTCGGTTGGGCCAGCCAGCAAGACATGGAAGACATCCTAAGCCTCGCGTTACGGGTGAACGATTTCATGTCCGGTATTATGTTTGGTGTCGGTATTAAACTGGTCGATTTCAAGATCGAAATCGGTCGCGTGTTTGAAGGTGACTTCCAGCGTTTGATTGTTGCAGATGAAATTTCGCCTGACAGCTGCCGCTTGTGGGATATGGAGACAGGTCAAAAGCTGGACAAGGATGTGTTCCGCCGCGATTTAGGTTCTCTTACGGATGCCTACACCGAAGTGGCGCGGCGTTTGGGCGTTATTCCAACACCATCCACGCCCATCACTAAGCCAACATTGATCAACTAAAGACTAAAATCAGGGGGACGCGCCATGAAAGCACGGGTGCATGTAATGTTAAAGAACGGTGTTCTGGATCCGCAAGGCGCGGCCGTGCGCCACGCTTTGGGTGCGATGGGCTTTGATGGCGTAGAAGGTGTTCGCCAAGGCAAAGTGATCGAGCTGGATCTAGCGGATGGGTCTACCCAAGCGGACGTCGAAAAGATGTGCGAAAAGCTGCTCGCGAATACAGTAATCGAGAGCTACACGGTGGAGATGTCCTAATGCGCGCAGCTGTTGTCGTATTTCCCGGCTCAAACTGTGACCGCGATCTTGCGGTTGCATTTGAGCAGGCGGGCGCCGAAGTCACCATGGTGTGGCACAAAGAGAGCGAACTGCCGCAAGGCGTTGATATCGTAGGTATCCCTGGTGGATTTTCCTATGGTGATTATCTGCGGTGTGGTGCGATTGCAGCCAATTCGCCCATTTGTAAATCCGTTGCAGCCCACGCTGGGCGCGGTGGGTACGTCATGGGCATCTGCAATGGTTTTCAGGTGCTCACGGAAACGGGTCTGTTGCCAGGCGCTTTGCTGCGCAACGCAGGATTAAAATACATCTGCAAAACCGTTGGTCTGAAGGTCGAGACATCGGCGTCCGATTTCACAACCGTTTATAACGCGGGCGACGTCGTAGATATTCCCATCGCACACCATGATGGTAACTATTTTGCGGATGCAGAAACAATTGCAGCCCTCAAAGGCGAAGACCGCATTGCGTTCACCTATACGGAAAATCCGAATGGCGCGCAGGCTGATATCGCAGGTATTTTGTCTGACAACCGCCGTGTACTTGGAATGATGCCGCACCCAGAACGTGCAGCGGACACCGGACATGGTGGCACAGACGGGACGGCGCTGTTCCGCGCATTGGCTGGGGCTTTGACCACAGCCTGACTTGAGGCCGCGCCGTACTCTGGTAGTGTGCGTTATGGAAGATGACCGCAGTTCGATAGATTCACGATGGCAGCCTGCCGCAATCAGTTGGCGGGTTCGCATCGCTTTAGCGGTCATGTTGGTTTTTGCGGTTGTGATCATTTCGGTCACTAACCGTTTGCTAACAGACCGTTTCACCGAAACCACACGCAACCGCGCGGAACTGCGTATCGCGCTCTATGGCGGTAATCTTTTGGCTGAACTGCGCCAAAATGCAATTGTACCGCAGTTGTTGGGCCGTGACCCGACGTTGATTGCAGCTTTGGAAAGCGCGGATTATTCGCTTTCGACCCAGCGCCTTATTTCTTTTGTCCAAGAAATCGGCGCCGCATCTTTGATGTTGTTGGATACGGATGGGCGTACGGTTGCAGCGACAGATCGTAATCGCATTGGATCAGCCCACCGCTCGGAGGCTTATTTCGTAGACGCGATCCGCTCGAATGCGACAATCTTTAGTGTCATCCAACGTGACACTGGCGATTACGGCTTTTTCTATTCCAGACGTATTCAAAATGGCGGCACGACGGTTGGTGTGATCGCTGTTGAGGTGGATCTTAAGAAATTTGAACGGGCGTGGGCAGGTATTTCTGACGCTGTCATCGTGACGAACAGCAATGGTGCGATCCTGCTTGCGACTGAATCGCGTTGGCGGGGCAGAACCGAAGATGAAGCGCTGACCAACGAAACACCGCAAGGCGCAATTGAACGCGCAATCCAAGCAACCGCTGACTGGACCGCTTTGCCACCCGATGCCTACCTAAAAGGTGAGGCCGTGATGCGGCTGGAGGCACGGGTGAATTTCCGCGGCTGGCGGATGATCAGCTACACCACCTATGCCTCTGTGCGCGAACGGGTTAATGGCGTCTTAGCGCTTGAGGTTATGGCATTTGCGATTCTTTTGGCACTGGCTTTTTATTTTCTCAGCCGCAAAACTGCGGGACGTGCAGCGATTTTCCAGCGCGAGTCGGCAGAGCTTCGCGCATTAAACGCCGCACTACAGCGGGAAATCGCTGAGCGAAAGCGGGTTCAAGAGACGCTTGCAGTGGCTGAACAGACGCTTGAACAATCCAGTAAATTGGCCGCCTTGGGCGAGATGTCTGCGGCGGTAAGCCACGAATTGAACCAACCGCTGGCGGCGATGAAAACCTACCTAGCGGGTGCGCGGCTTTTGCTGCGCCGCAACCGCCCCGAAGAAGCGCTGAGTTCTTTTGGCCGTATTGATGATTTGATTGAACGAATGGGGGCAATCACCCGACAGCTGAAATCCTATGCCCGTAAGGGCCAAGAGGCCCTTTCACCGGTGAATATGGCTGATGCTTTGGCGTCTTCCCTTAGCATGATGGAACCGCAGTTGCGCCAACGCCAAGTACAGATCTCGCGCATCCTACCAGAAGACTCGGTTTATACACTGGGTGACCGGATGCGGATCGAACAAGTTTTGGTCAATCTCTTGCGCAACGCATTGGACGCTACCAAGTCGGAAAGACATCCGTTGGTAGAGATCATTTTAAGCGCGGGAGAGACCGCAACTTTGACGGTGCGCGACAATGGTCCGGGCATTGAAGACTTGGACGCGCTCTTTGAGCCGTTTTATACAACCAAACAGCCCGGTGATGGTGTTGGCCTTGGTCTAGCCATTTCATCGGGGATCGTGAACGATCTGGGCGGGCGTCTAACGGCGCGTAACGGCCAGGGTGGTGGCGCGGTATTCGAAATGCAATTGCCGATCCTTGAGGGCGGCACAAAAGAAACACAGGCGGCGGAGTAAAATATGGCACAGGCGATGAAGATTGCGATTGTCGATGACGAGCAGGATATGCGTCAGTCGATCAGCCAATGGCTGGCTCTTTCTGGGTATGACACCGAAACATTCTCCTGCGCGGAAGACGCGCTGAAGGTGCTGGGGCCAGAATATCCGGGGATTGTGATCTCGGATATTAAAATGCCTGGCATGGACGGAATGCAGTTCCTGAAAAAATTGATGGGCAGCGATAGTGCATTGCCCGTGATCATGATCACAGGTCACGGCGATGTTCCGATGGCTGTTGAGGCCATGCGTGTTGGCGCCTTCGACTTTCTGGAAAAACCTTTCAACCCTGACCGGATGAGCGAGCTGGCCAAAAAGGCAACTGCATCGCGGCGTCTGGTGATGGACAACCGTTTGCTGCGCCGCGAGCTGAGCGATGGTGGCCAGCTGATGAAAAAGCTGATTGGCCAAAGCCCCGTGATGGACCGCTTGCGCGAGGATATCCTTGATTTGGGGCAGGCGGATGGTCACGTCCTGATTGATGGCGAAACAGGAACTGGCAAAACGCTGGTGGCCCATGCGCTGCATGCTGTTGGGTCGCGGGCGGGCAAAAAGTTTGTACTGGTCAGCGCATCTGCATTTGAAGAAGAAACGCTGAGCAAGCGCTTGTTTGGCCCAATGCAGCCTGAAGATGCCCAACTGCCTGCCATTGAAGAAGCGCGCGGCGGCACGCTTGTGCTTGAAGATGTTGAAGCACTGAGTGAAACACTGCAAGCACGGCTGTTGTCGGTGATCAACGAGCAGGGCACACCTGCCGAAACACGCATTGTTGCGATCTCTAACCTACAAGAAGCAGGCCGCACGTCTGAAGATGTACTGCGCTCTGATCTGTTCTACCGCTTGGCGGCGTTGCGGATCACGGTGCCACCATTGCGCCAGCGCGGCGAAGATATCCTGACGTTGTTCACACGCCTCAGCGAACAATTTGCGGATGAATATGGCTGTGTAGCGCCCCAAGTCTCTGCGCAAGAAGCCGCGCAACTGCTACAAGCTCCTTGGCCAGGCAATGTGCGTCAACTGATCAACGTAGCAGAGCGCGCAGTGCTACAGTCGCGCCGTGGGTCGGGTACAATTGCCTCGTTGTTGATGTCTGATCATGACGAAATGCAACCCGTGATGACAACCGAAGGCAAGCCGCTCAAGGAATATGTTGAAGCGTTTGAACGGATGTTGATCGATAACACGATGCGCCGGCACAAGGGCTCAATTGCCAGTGTGATGGATGAGCTGTGTCTGCCGCGCCGGACGTTGAATGAAAAGATGGCAAAATACCAGCTTCAACGCTCGGACTATTTGTAAGGCTTTAAATGCTTTGAGAAACGAAAAAGGGGCGCATCAGATGCGCCCCCTTTGAATTCCGAATGATCGTCGCTGGGGTTAACCGCCCAGTTTGTACATTTGGGTTGGTGTGCCTTCGTCATCAGTGCGGCACATCCAGCGTTCTTGATTGGCCGGAACGTCGATGATGTACTGATTGATTTCAACAACAGGCAAGGTCGTGTTGAGCTGTGCAGTTGCATCACCAGTTTGCTCTTTTACAGAAACGACACACTTACGGTTTGCACGCGCATCGCGGCGAACGTCAGGATCGGCATCAAATTCGGCCGGATCACAGGCCGCAAGGGCCATTGTTGCCATACATAGAATAAGGGCAGGGCGCGTAAAGCTTCGCATATTGTCTCCTAGAGTGATGCAATAGGTGCGACTGCACCCGAATTGTTGCCTCTAACAGTAAAGCCTATTCACAACTTCGGCAACACGACTCCTCGTCGTTTTATAGGGGCAATTTTATATGAGAATTCACCTTATCAGTGAGTTTTGAATCGTTTGAGTGTGATTGCCCATTGTGTTTGCTGTCTGCCTAGACTTATCTAGGGAGTGGAGCCGCCGCGATAAAACGCAACATGGTGGCCCATATTGAGTTTCGCTGTTGTCGTTTGCAAATTGCTAATGTGCAACAGACCGATCGTGCCGGAAACGGCAAAGAGACGCTGCTGGAAGTTGATGGCTTATTGCTTGATATTACACAGTTATTAATGGATGTGAGGCGCGCTCTGTATATCAGATGACACGCCCGTATCGGAGAAGAACCGCGATGACGCGCGCAAATACTGAGAACAGTTCTGGAAGTGGCCTACAGGGCCGCCCAGCTGTGCCGTCATACATCGCCCTGACAAGACACTTGGCGCACCGCGCAGCCCCCCAAGGGAGGTTGGCGCGGTCACGCCCGTGCAAAAGAGTAAAATGCCTAAGAAAATGCTTATCGATGCCACCCACGCGGAAGAAACCCGCGTTGTTGTGGTGGATGGAAACAAAGTCGAAGAATTCGATTTCGAATCCGAAAACAGACGCCAGCTTGCTGGTAATATTTATCTCGCCAAGGTAACCCGCGTCGAGCCGTCTTTGCAGGCGGCCTTTGTGGATTATGGTGGCAACCGCCACGGTTTCCTTGCGTTCTCGGAAATCCATCCTGATTACTATCAGATCCCTGTAGCAGACCGTGAGGCGCTGCTTGCAGAGGAGCGCGCCTATGCAGAAGCGCAGGCAGCCAAGGATGAAGAAGAACCAAAGCCAAAACGCCGCTCGCGGTCCCGTTCGCGCAAGCCTAAAGCTGAGGAAGCTGTAAGCGAAGACGCAAAAATCTCGACCGAGATTGAGGGTATGGAAACCGTTGATCTGGATGAAGATGAAGTAACGGTATCCGAGGACGAAGCGTCTTCGCCAATGGAACGTGTTAAAGAAACGCCCGTTGAAACGACGAACGACGAAGACGAAAGTGCTGAGGCTGAACAAGATGATTCAGCCGATGTTGAAGATTCTGATGAGGCTTCGGAAGAGTCAGACGACGACGATGGTAAAGCAGCAGACGCCACATCAAAAGATGACAGCATCGAGTCGGTTGCCGATGAAGATGACAGCGAAGACATTCGCCCTGTGCGCAAACCACGCCCGCGTCGTTATAAGATTCAAGAAGTTGTCAAAGTACGCCAGATCCTTTTGGTTCAGGTTGTTAAAGAAGAACGCGGTAACAAAGGCGCGGCACTTACGACTTATCTGTCTCTGGCAGGTCGTTACTGTGTGTTGATGCCAAACACTGCACGCGGTGGCGGGATTTCACGTAAAATCACCAACGTTGTGGACCGCAAGAAACTTAAAGAGATTGCGCAAGAGATCGAAGTGCCACAAGGTGCAGGCCTGATCGTGCGCACCGCAGGTGCCAAACGCACCAAAGCGGAGATCAAACGTGACTATGAATACCTGCAACGGATGTGGGAACAAATCCGCGAGCTGACGCTTAAATCCATCGCCCCTGCGAAGATTTACGAAGAAGGCGATCTGATCAAACGGTCGATTCGCGATTTGTACAACCGCGACATCGACGAAGTCTTTGTTGAAGGTGAGCGCGGCTACCGCATCGCTAAAGACTTTATGAAGATGATCATGCCGTCACACGCCAAAAACGTGAAGCGGTATACAGAAAATCTGCCACTGTTTGCGCGCTATCAGGTTGAGGCCTACCTTGCTGGTATGTTCAACCCGACAGTTCAACTGCCATCTGGCGGATATATTGTGATTGACGCAACCGAAGCTTTGGTTGCTGTGGATGTGAACTCGGGTCGTGCAACCAAAGAAGGCTCAATCGAGCAAACCGCCCTCAAAACCAACCTTGAGGCCGCTGCCGAGGTAGCACGCCAGTTACGCTTGCGTGACCTTGCGGGCCTGATTGTCATCGACTTTATCGACATGGACGAGCGTAAAAACAACGCCGCCGTCGAGAAGATGATGAAAGACAAGCTCAAGACGGATCGCGCACGTATTCAGGTTGGCCGCATTTCCGGCTTTGGCCTAATGGAAATGTCGCGCCAGCGTCTGCGTCCGGGTATGATTGAGGCCACAACACAGCCTTGTTCAGTTTGCCACGGTACGGGCCTCATTCGTTCGGATGACAATCTTGCACTGTCGATCTTACGTACCATCGAAGAAGAAGGCACACGCCGCCGTTCACGTGAGGTGCTGGTCAAAGCGCCTGTTGGCATCGCCAACTTCTTGATGAACCAAAAGCGTGAGCACATCGCCAATATTGAGGTCCGTTACGGACTGAGTGTGCGGATCGAAGGGGACCCCCATTTGATTAGTCCTGATTTCTCTATGGAGAAATTCAAGACAGCGACACGTGTTGTACAGCAGTCCTCACATGTTGTTTCTGTTGATACATCTTTGATGGATCAAATCGATCAAGCGGACGCTGCAGCAGCCGAAGCGGCGGAAGCCGCAGAGAAGGCCGAAGAAACACAGCAAAGCCCAGAAACACAGCAGAGCCAAACAACGTCGCCTGAACAAGAACATGTTGAGGGCGAAGACAAGCCCAAGCGCAAGCGCCGTCGGCGTCGTCGCAGCCGTGGTGGTCGTTCAACGTCGGACGAGACACAGGCGGACGAAAACCAAAGCGGTGAAGATGGCGAAGACAGCTCCGTTGCAACAGAGAGCAGCGAAGAGACAAAACCTGCTGAGGATGTTGTCGCGGCCGAACCCGATGCTATTCCTTCAGAGGTAGCCCCCAAGCCAAAGCCGCGCAGCCGTTCGCGTAGCCGCAAGCCAAAGGCAGAAGCTGTAGTTCCAAATGATGACGCGTCAGCGGCGGATGTTCCGGCACCCAGCGACGCGGCTGAGGTCGTCAAGGAAGAGACCGCGAAGGCAGAAGACGCGCCTGTAGCTGAAGAAAAGCCAAAGCCAAAGCGGACACGTGCGCCGCGCAAGCCAAAAGCTGCACCTGTGGCCAAAGCTGATGCTTCCGAACCAGCAGCAGAACCTGCGGCGGCTGTTGCTGATGCATCCGCTGATCCGGTAGCCAAAGCTGCACCAAAGCCACGTGCGCCTCGTAAGCCGCGTACACCCTCGAAAACAGCGGCAGCCAAAGCGGCAGCTGCAAAACTAGAGGCTGCTTCGGAGGCTGTGCCAGCTGTTGAAAAAGCAGCTGTAGCCGCACCGACGCCAGTGGCTGAACCGACGCCAATCGTTGAAACAGCACCAAAAGTTGAGGCCGCAGCAGTTGAAGCGGCCCCAAAAGTTGAGGTGGCGCCAGTTGTCGAGCCGGTAGCTGTTGAGGCACCGCAGGTTGTTGAAGTGACACCTGCTTCTGAACCAGTGGCAGAGCCAGCACCAATAGCGGCACCTGTTGAGGAAACAGCCAAGCCGCGCCGCAAGGGCTGGTGGTCCTTGGGACGGTAAGCTTTCTAAAATGAAAAACTTAAAAGGCAGGTCTTCGGGCCTGCCTTTTTTTGTCAGCGTAGTTTAGGTATTTTTTTCAATTAGATAGATCTGAACATCACCGTCTTGGGTGCTTTCTACCAGCCTATGACCAGCTTGCGCGCAAAAATGCGGCACGTCGATCACGGCGGCTGGATCATCCGCGCGCATGCGCAACTGATCTCCCGCGGTTAAGGCATTCAAACGTTTGCGTGCTTTGAGCACCGGCAGGGGGCACAACAGCCCCGTCGCATCAAGATCATGTATCATACAAACGGATGTAGGCCGCATGTTACAGTCTGTCCACAGCCTTGTGACATCGTGACAGGTGACGGCGTGCTGTGCAGCGTATAGCTGTGGCTTATGTTTGGAATCGATATCATTGACGCAAGTCTCTTACCCGCTATGACCGTTGCACTGCTTGCTGGTGTGATTAGTTTCTTGTCCCCCTGTGTGCTGCCGATTGTGCCGCCCTATTTGGCGTACATGAGTGGGGTCAGTCTCAACGATATGTCCTCAGAATCGGCGGCAAGGCGACGTGCGATCATTGCCGCGTTGTTCTTTGTGATGGGGCTGAGTACGGTTTTCCTGATCCTTGGGTTCACGGCCTCAGCCTTTGGCGCATTTTTCCTACAAAACCAGATATTGTTTTCCCAGATTTCCGGCATTGTGGTGATCATCTTTGGCATCCACTTTCTTGGGATTTACCGCATTTCTTTT
Organism: Sulfitobacter sp.; assembly: GCF_036960155.1. Taxonomy (GTDB): domain Bacteria; phylum Pseudomonadota; class Alphaproteobacteria; order Rhodobacterales; family Rhodobacteraceae; genus Sulfitobacter. The sequence goes on from NZ_JBALWB010000004.1 coordinate 170,124, forward strand.
CTGGACCGTGAGGCGCGGATGGATGCAGGCGATAAGGGGGGATCATCCTTTGGCGCCTATGTGCTGGGCCTAGCATTTGCATTTGGGTGGACGCCTTGCATCGGCCCACAGCTGGGTGCGATCTTGTCATTGGCAGCTGGTGAGGCTTCAGTGGCCCGCGGCACGTTGTTATTGGGCATCTACGCGCTTGGACTAGGTATTCCTTTCCTGCTGGCGGCGATGTTTATGACACGGGCTGTTGGTGTGATGAACCGCCTAAAACGTCACATGAAAGCTATTGAACGTGCCATGGGTGTGCTGCTGTTGATTGTAGGTATTGCGATGCTGACAGGTGCTTTCTCAACCTTCAGTTTCTGGCTTTTGGAAATCTTTCCTGCATTGGGCAACCTTGGCTAAGTCAAAAGACTTACTTTGGTCAAAAATGCACGATACCATAGGCTAAACAAGATGAGGCCTACGCAGATTCATGGCTGCTCCCGCAAAAACTGTATCCCGTCGGCGGGTATTTTACATACCGGGCTATGACCCGATCCATCCACGCCGCTACCGCGAGCTTTACAGGACTGAATCTGCCGCACAGTCCGAGATTTCCGACTATACAGTAACCTTATCCGCGCGTCAGGGAACTGAGCGTTATGGGTGGAATGTCAAAGGCTTGATGGACGGTGTGCATGTGGACGCTTCTGTGGATGTGTTGGTTTGGTCTGACATTGTGCGCGACAGTATGGATACCTCAATTCCCGCAACTTATCTGCAGCTTATGCGCACTGCATGGGTGTATATCGGCACCGGCGCGCTCTGGCGATTGATGCGCCTTCGCAAAGGGCCAGTGATTGCTGCGCTTTATCCTGTTGGAATGTTGCTAGGGCAGTTTATGATCGCACTGCTGTTGGCGGGCACCATTTCTATGGTTGGCAAGGCTGCGCTGATCCCACTTTTGGGGTTGTTTGGTCACATGATTTCACTTGCTTCTGCAGTTGGTGCGTTTGTTTGGCTCATGCGATGGTTCAAGGCCAAAGACGGTAAGTTTTTCGCATATTACCTAATGCATGATTACGCATATGGCGCCGCAACACGCGGTGCCAATACGCCAGCCCTTGAAACACGCATTGCGGAATTTTCGGATGCTGTTGCCGAGGCTCTCAATTCAGATGCCGATGAGGTCTTGGTTGTCGGTCATTCCTCAGGCGCGCATTTGGGGGTGTCGGTACTGGCGGACCTTATTCGTGCGGGACGCGTACCTGCGGATGGCCCTGCACTTGGGTTTCTCAGCTTAGGGCAGGTGGTCCCGATGGTTTCTTTTCTGCCTGATGCTCACCGCCTTCGGGCTGATCTTGCCTATCTCAGCACACAGGACGCTTTGACTTGGGTTGATGTCACAGCACCTGGTGATGGCTGTGCCTTTGCGCTGTGTGATCCCGTTGCTGTCAGCGGTGTTGCACCCGAAGGAAAGCGTTGGCCATTGGTGTTTTCAGCGGCTTTCACGCAATCGCTCAGCCCGGAACGTTGGAAGGCCCTGCGGTGGCGGTTTTTCCGGCTGCACTTTCAATATATGTGCGCCTTTGATAACCCCAAAGACTATGACTATTTTCGCATCACAGCGGGCCCGATGACATTGGCGCAGCGATACCGTGATCGCCCCGCATCAAAATCCCGCATCGTAAAACCCGTGAATAAATTCACAAGTATCGCCCCATGATCCAGCCTCCCAAACCCCCTAGCAGACCTGACAAGGTTTCCCTTTGGCAATATGCCAAGCTGTTTCGCGAGGATATTTTGTCTGCTCAACCTGCGCGGCTGTACCGTGCGTGGATGGCCGAATTTCGCACGCCGTTCTTCCGCAGCTATCTGATCAATCAGCCTGATCTGGTTAAACGGGTCCTAAAAGAGCGCCCAGATGATTTCCCGAAATCCACCCGCGTGAACGAAGGGTTGCGGCCCTTGCTGGGGAATTCGGTCTTTGTCACGAATGGCGATGTGTGGAAACGCCAGCGCCGCATCATTGACCCCGCATTTGAAGGCGGTCGCCTGCGCGAAACGTTTGCCGCGATGTGGGATGCTTCAGAAGCGGCGGCTGCACGTCTGGACACCAAAGTTGGTCAAGAAGTTGAGGTTGAAGCAGAAACAAGCCACGCCGCAGCAGATGTAATTTTTCGCACGTTGTTCTCACTGCCAATCGAACACCATCTTGCACGCGGTGTTTTTGAAGAATTCCGGGCCTATCAGCGTAGCCAGCCCATCCTCAATATTGCGGCGTTTATTCCATTACCAACATGGATGCCGCGTCTGTTTCGCAAAGACACCAAACAAAGCGCCGCACGTATTCGTGCGCTTATTACCGAACTTACCCAAACGCGCGCTGATGCGATAGCGGCGGGTACCGCGCCCAATGATCTGGCGACCAAGATCATGACAACTGCAGATCCAGAAACGGGTGAGCGGTTCTCAACCGAGGAAATGGTGGATCAGGTTGCGATCTTCTTTCTTGCTGGACATGAAACCAGCGCATCGACGTTGGCGTGGGCGCTGTATTTGATGGCATTGTATCCTGAGTGGCAGGATAAATTGGCAGATGAGGCTCAGGTGTTGGAAGCCTGTGATTTTGGCGTGATGAGTAAGCTAAAACTCAGCCGTGATGTGTTTCGTGAAACGCTGCGTCTATATCCGCCTGTACCCATGATGGTGCGGGAAAACAACTGCCCTGAAACCATGCGGAAACGGGACGTGCGCAAAGGATCGCAATTGGTGATCAGCCCGTGGCATTTACACAGGCATACGCGCCTGTGGGACAATCCAGATGGGTTTGATCCCGGACGTTGGCACACTGAAAACGGCAAAACCTGCCAGCGCGAGGCCTTCATTCCGTTTAGTGCTGGCGCGCGTGTTTGTCCGGGGGCAGGGTTTGCCATGATCGAGGGACCATTGATCCTCAGCCGTATTTTGCGCGATTACAACGTTACTGTTGGCCCAGAACCTGTGCCTGTTGCACATCTTACTGTGCGCTCAAAGAACGGCATCCACCTCAAGATCACCCGCCGTGAACGCTAACATGTTCAAAGCGGCTGGCGCTGTGCGATCTAACCGATTAGACAGAGCAGAACTGTTTCCCAGAGTATAAAGGCATCATTCATGTCCCCAAAAGACGCACAACGCACCCGCATTTCCACTGGCAACGGCTTTATTGCTGCACTTGATCAATCTGGTGGCTCAACACCAAAAGCATTGGCGCAATACGGTGTGGAACCGGCGGACTATTCCGGTGAAACAGAAATGTACGCAGCCGTGCATGCGATGCGCAGCCGGATCATTATGGCGGATGAATTCACTTCGGACAAAGTTCTAGGCGCGATTCTGTTTGAACGCACCATGGACAGCGACATCAATGGTAAGCCAACAGCACAGGTTTTGTGGGAAGATCGCGGCGTTGTGCCATTCTTGAAGATCGACAAGGGCCTCGCGGATGAGGCCAACGGCGTGCAGATGCTCAAACCTATGCCCGAGCTAGACGCGCTTTTGGCAAAGGCCAACGAAAAGGGCATTTTCGGCACCAAAGAACGCTCATTGGTTTTGGAAGCAAACGCAAAAGGCATCGCGGATGTTGTAGCGCAGCAGTTTGAAGTTGCAAAGCAAGTCTCAGCGGCTGGTTTGGTGCCAATTGTTGAACCAGAAGTTCACATTGATAGCGCGACAAAGGCCGAAGCCGAAGAGATTTTGAATTCTGAAATCATGAAGCAACTGAATGAGTTGTCTGATGATGTTAATGTGATTCTAAAGCTGACAATCCCAACCAATGCGGGTCTATATGATGTTGCAGCAGATCATCCACGCGTGTTGCGCGTTGTTGCATTGTCAGGTGGGTATTCCACAGATGTTGCCTGTGATCTGCTGGGCAAAAACCACAAGATGATCGCAAGCTTTAGCCGTGCATTGGCTGAAGGGCTGAGCGTGAAAATGTCTGATGGTGAATTCAACACAGCATTAGGCAAGAACATCAGCAAAATCCATGCTGCATCTGTTGCGTAAAACGACCTAAATACTCTGGCCCATGATTGTGAAACCAATCGAGGGCCAGAACGATGCCTTTCCAACCTATTCAGAGGTGGAAAGGCGCTCTTTCAAAACTTCCAAAACATAAACGCGGATGGCAGAGGCCAATCCACTATCCATGCCGCGCGCGGCGTCAATTTCGGCGACTAACGCATTGATGGGCAATGATTTGTCCCGTGCAATTGCGCGTAACTCGACCCAAAATGGCACCTCCAGAGAGATGGATGTGCGGTGCCCGTGCAACGTAACCGAGTGTTTTACGGGCCGCGCGCTCATGTCTCCTGCTTATGTCCGTCCAGATTGCGTGAAATCTGTTGCGCGCGCGCCTTCAACGCTTCTTTTTGGGTCTTTGTCTGGCCAAATTGCACTGCATTCTCATCAGAACGCACTTTGCGCGATGTGCGCCCGCGTTCTTTGCGAATTTTGTTGAGATTTAGGGGAGTGGTCATTTTGGTCCAATCATATTCTCCGGCCGCACAACGCGGTCGAATGTCTCTTCATCCACAAATCCAAGGGCAATTGCCTCTTCCTTGAGGGTGGTGCCGTTTTTATGTGCAGTCTTGGCGACTTTGGTTGCGTTGTCATAGCCAATCTCAGGCGCAAGTGCAGTTACCAACATCAGGGACTCACGCATCAGTTTTTCGATCCGTACTGGATCGGCCTTTAGATCAACCATTAGGTTGTCCGTAAATGCAGACGCCGCATCTCCCAAAAGTTGCATGGATTGCAGTACGTTATAAGCCATCATTGGCTTGTAAACGTTCAGTTCGAAATGACCCTGTGAGCCAGCAAAGCCAACGGCGGCGTCGTTGCCGAAAACATGTGCGCAAACCTGTGTCAGTGCTTCGCACTGGGTCGGGTTTACTTTGCCCGGCATGATCGATGAGCCGGGTTCGTTTTCGGGCAATACCAATTCACCCAAGCCGCAGCGCGGACCTGAACCAAGCAGGCGGATGTCATTAGCAATCTTAAACAGACTTGCCGCAACGGTTTTTAAATGCCCCGAGATTTCGACCATCGCATCATGCGCGGCAAGGGCTTCGAATTTGTTGGGCGCCGTCACAAAGGGCAGGCCAGAGATGCGTGCCATGTTGGCGGCAACTGTTTCTGCCCAGCCTATTTTGGTGTTCAGGCCCGTGCCAACCGCTGTGCCACCTTGGGCCAGTTCGTAAATACGGCCAAGGCCGTCTTCGACGCGGCGAATGCTCATGGCGACCTGATGGGTGTAGCCAGAAAATTCCTGAGACAAGGTAAGAGGCGTAGCATCCTGCGTGTGTGTGCGGCCGATCTTGATGATGCCTTCAAATTCTTCGACCTTGGCCTGAAGTGCCAAGTGCAGCTTTCTCAATCCGGGCAACAGAACGTCACGGGCTGTCATCGCGGTAGCAATGTGCATGGCTGTCGGGAAAGTATCGTTTGAGGATTGGCCCATGTTGCAATGATCATTCGGGTGCACGGGGTCTTTTGAACCAATCACGCCGCCCATGATTTCAATCGCGCGGTTGGCGATGACTTCATTGGAGTTCATGTTTGATTGTGTGCCGGAACCTGTCTGCCAAACAACCAGTGGGAAGTTGTCGTCAAATTTGCCCTCAATGACCTCGCCAGCAGCTTGAACAATGGCTTTGCCGCGCGCTTCGTCCAGACCGCCTTGGGCCATGTTAGCCTCGGCGCAGGCTTGTTTGATGATGCCAAGCGCGCGCACAATTGCGATGGGCTGTTTTTCCCAACCAATCGGAAAGTTGATGATCGAGCGCTGCGTTTGCGCGCCCCAATACTTGTCGGAAGGAACTTCCAGTGGGCCAAAGCTATCGGTTTCTGTACGGGTGTTGGCCATTGTCGGCGCTCCTGAAGTATTGGTGTTCAGGGCTGTTTAGCGTCTGGCGGCCCCCCGCGCAAACCTATGTTTTGCGAAAACTGTCCAAAGAGACGATTTCAGCCGCTTTTGAAGGCGCTTCTTCGACTTCCAGCTCAGATTCGTCTGTCTGAGGAAGCGGCGTGTCCTTGGTGACAGTTGTTCCTTTGATACCGTCTTCTTCTTGTTGCTCAAACCGCAGTCCAAATTCCACAGAAGGATCCACAAACGTGCGGATCGCATCATAGGGGATGTACAGGGGTTCTGGCGCATCGCCAAAGTTCAACGTGATGGAAAACCCGTCATTGGTGACTTCTAGGTTGTCATACCAGTGTTGCATAACCACCGTCATTTCACCGGGATAGCGGTCAGACAGCCAATCGGCTAGTTCGGCATCAGGGTGCGCGGTGTCGAAGGTAATAAAGAAGTGATGAGCACCCGGCAGGCCATTGTCGGCAACATCCAACAATACATTACGGATCAGGCTACGCATGGCATCATGCATGAGATTGCCGTAGTCGATGGTGTCGCTCATGTCATTTCCCTCTTGTGTGAAGTTGACGACACCATAGGCGATTCCGGTCGGGATGAAAGAGGAAGAAGTCAGAACATTCCAATCCCAAGTGCACAAATTGCCAGCACGACCATAGCTCTGACAAACCCCATGTGCATGCCAATCATCAAGATGGCAGCAAATACAGTAAGCCCTGCGGCGATTGGATCAAAACTGCTTAAATCGGGAAGGGGCATTGCCAAAGCACTCGCTGTGCCTACGTGACCAAATAACACATGCAGCGCGAACCAGATGGTCAGGTTACCGATCACCCCCACAACAGCGGCAGTAATCGCTTGAAGTCCAGCAGCTAAGCGAGGCTGTGCGCTGAGCTGGTCCAAATACGGACCTGCGAGGAATATCCACAAAAAGCACGGTGTGAAGGTTACCCATAGTGCAAGAAGGCCAGCCGCGATTGCGCCTTGTAGGCCGCTTTGGGCGAATCCGGCCAGTAGGGCAACAAATTCGGTTACCAAAATCAACGGACCGGGAGTGGTTTCGGCAAGACCCAATGCGTCGATCATCTGTTGCGTTGTAATCCAGCCCAGATCGGTCACAACAGTTTGGGTCATGTATCCCAATACCGCATAAGCGCCGCCAAAGGTCACAATGGCGAGCTTTGAGAAAAATAGCCCGAGGTCTAGAAGGAAGCTTTTATCCATCAGCCAGATCACCAAAAGCGGTGCACCCCAAAGGGCAGCCCAAACCGCCGTTACGCGGATTGGGTTTGCTTGCACGGGGGAAGGGGGCGTGTCTGGGGCAGTGTCATTGGTCTGCCACATTCCCCAAAGGCCTGCTGTGATTATGATCAAGGGAAATGGCAACCCAAAGAAAAACAATGCGATGAAAGACAGGACGGCCAGTGCCCAGCCCTGTGTCCCCACCAAAGCTTTGCTCGCGACTTTCTTTAGGGCTTGGAACACTACTATAATGACAGCTGCCTTGATGCCTAAGAATGCCGCTTGGACCAGCGGCAATTGGCCATAAGCTGCATACAGAAGCGCTAACAAGGCAATGATAATTGCTCCGGGGATGACGAATAGCAATCCGGCCAATAATCCGCCTGCTGTTCCACGTAACCGCCAACCCGAATAGGTGGCCAGTTGCATGGCCTCCGGTCCGGGCAGCAGCATGCACAGGCTTAAAGCGCGCAGATAGCTTTGCTCGCTTAGCCAATCGCGGGTTTCGACCAGTTCGCGGTGCATCAATGCGATTTGCGCGGCAGGACCGCCAAAGGACAACAGGCCGATGCGCCCAAACACGCGTGTCATCTCACGCCAACTTGGGGTGCTCATGATTTGCGCTCTGCGGGCCAGTCGTGCCCTTCATCAGAACCGTCACGCGCCCAGCGATACAGCGCGTCATAGATCGCCATACCAGCCTCTAGCTGCGCCTGATCATCGCGGTATTGCCGCGACAACCCAACAGAGAGCGCAAGTAAACCTTCGGCTTGCGGGGCAAGATCATGCGCGTTTGTGTCCGCTGCGCGTACAACCGTGGCCAGCCGTTGCAGTGCTGGCGTGTTTAGGCTAAATTCTGCCAGCATGGTATCAAAGGTGCAGTGTTCGCCGCGGTGAGACCAGAACACCCCTTCAACATCAAATGGAGTTGCGCTGTAGCGATCGGCAACGCCTGCGACCTCGGCAGGAGAGACAAACAGAATACGTGCATCTGCATCGACAAAGCGGCGGATCAGCCACGGGCAGGCGATGCGGTCAATCTTGGGGCGGTGGCGTGTGACCCACAGGGTTGCACCATCCACCAGTGGCGGGATCGTTGCGGCAGGCACGCGAGGCGCGTCTGCGTTGTCGCGCCAGCCATAGTTGCCACCTTGTAGGTACTCGGCGCGGTGCCCGTCTGCGCGCAGTCGCGCAACCAGCCCTTGGCTCAGTTTGATGCCCTGCTGACAGGTGATCACGCAGGCACGACCAGCCAGTCGTTCCTTTAGGCCAGCAATATCGGTGTGAGGGTGGCGAAACGCACCGGGGATCAGAAGGGGATCATCGGTGAAATCGGGATCAATGGAGATATCTACGATCACAGGCGCATCGGGCAAGCCGATAAGACGTAAAAGTTGGGAAACGGTTATTTCATTTGGGGCAGCCATAGCATGCATCCTTTTTCAGTTGGAAACATGCGAACCTCTGGCTTGCGCCTCACGGGGCGTTCGCAGATCGAACCCCATGGTCTAAGCGTGTCACGTCACGCAGCGGTGGTCAATACAGGGAAAAATTCAAGACCATGATAAATGCGGGGAGGGGTGGAAAGTGCAGGTTTCTGTTGCCAGGTACCTGCGAACCCCGCCTTAGGTCGCTAAACGTAAGGACTTAAGTTTCAATAGATCCGGTCGCTTACGCGGCCATCGCCATTGGAGCACGATTGTTATTTGCAATTGTACATGTTTCGCCGATAACGGTGGCAGACAGCCGAGATAAAGCATAACCCCTTTAGACGTTCGTCGATCCTATTTCGACCCCATGATCCCCAAATAAAGGATGTTTGGTGGAGTCGCCGGGTACCGCCCCCGGGTCCGAACCGTTTATTACGAGCGCGTTTATACCCATAGTCCCGAAGGACATCTTATAGATAGCGGGCGTTGCGTGCGATTTCAAGGGGATTGCGCGCAAATAGGATAAGCAAAAGATATTGAATTGGACTGTTTGAGGTCGCAACGGGCGGGAATACCCCGTCAGGGGTTTAATCGCTCGAACGAGCTTGTGCAGATTTGGTCGGACTGAACTACTGGATAACCCGCAGTTGCCGCCAGATCAGTGCTGCGCCGCGCGCTGTGCAAAAACGCCAGCGGCAAGGGTTTGGGTTTCGACTTCCAATGCGGTTAGCCCATCAAAGACCGCCGCGCCATCCTGCGCCTCAGTGGCATCCGCAATGTGTTCATGCAGTGCAATGATGCGTTCACGGTCGCGGGCAGAGAAGGTGATCATGTTCATAAGCGGCTGCATCGCCTCAACCGCGCCAGCCAGTTGATAGGACAGGACGGGATTATCGGCACCATCCACCAAGGCGCGGTGGAACGCGACATCAGAGGCGCAAAATGCTTCATCCGTAAGGCCAGGTTGTGACTGGCGGTGGATTTCCGCCCGCATGGCCGCCAGATGATCGGCGCTGCGGCGCTTGGCGGACAAGGTGGCACAGGATCGTTCCAACGCAAATCGCGCCTCACAGGCGGTTTCAAAGCTTACGTCGTTCATGGAGAGCAACAGGGTTGAAGTGGTGATTTGTTGTGCATAAGCTTCTTGAAAGCTGATGCGATTCACAAATGCGCCCCCCGATGCGCCGCGCTGGGTCCTAATGAGGGACTGGGCAGCCAAACGTTTTAACGCCTCGCGCACAGTTGGACGGGATACATTAAATTGATCCGCAAGCTCTGCCTCTGAGGGCAGGCGTTCATCCACGATGAGGCGACCTGCAATGATCTTGTCACGGATTTCCGTCGCGATTTGCGCTGAAAGGTTGGCGGGGTTTTTAGGATCAATTTTCATATGTCTTACATTTAACGTTTGGCAAAAGTCTAAATGTCTGACATTAAATTTGCAACGCCTGACTCGTTGGGGATTTATGTCATGTCGTATTTCTTAGGTTCAACACTTGGGCTCGATCTATTCGGCCTTACCCTAACGTTCATGGCAAAGGAAAATTCACATGATTAGTCAAGAATATGTATTGCAAATGTCGCGTTATAATATGTGGCAAAACAATCAATTGAATGACGTAGTTCAGTTGATGGATGAGGTTGATTTGGTGGCTGATCGTGGAGCGTTCTTTGGATCAATATTCGCCACGCTCAACCATATATTATGGGGTGATACCCTGTGGATGAACCGCTGGTGCAGCGATGTGCAAGCGTCCAAAGGGGGCAATGCAGTTCACAAAACCTTTACACCAAATATTGCCGCTTGGGCTGCGGCGCGCTCTGACCTTGATGGACATATTCGAAATTGGGCGCAGACATTGTCTAATGATGATCTTCGCGGTGATATTGAATGGTCTTCGGAAAGCCTTGGGAAAACGATGGTTCAACCATTGGGGTTGTGTGTCTTACACATGTTCAATCACCAAATCCATCACCGTGGTCAGATCAGTCAGATGTTATCTGCTGCAGGCCTAACACCGCCTGTTTCTGATTTGGTTTTTATGCCTGAGGATGTCTGATCTTTTGGCTCAAGGATGATCAAAATACGGACTGAAGTTCTTGGTCCGGAACAGTTTTTACGAAAATAGGGGCCATTGCCCCAGAGGGAGAGACAGATGTTTAATGCACTGATTGTAAACAAAGATGACGAGGGTAAAACCTCAGCCGAGATTACGCAGATTTCAGAAGACCAACTGCCCGAAGGTGAAGTGCTGGTGGCTGTTGAATACACCACCGTAAATTACAAAGACGGCCTGTGCATGAGCCCCGGTGGCGGTGGTCTGGTGCGCAACTATCCCCACGTACCGGGTATCGATTTTTCTGGCACCGTCGAGGCCTCCTCGGATGATCGTTACAAAGCAGGCGATAAGGTTGTTTTGACCGGCTGGCGTGTCGGTGAGGCCTACTGGGGTGGCTATGCGCAAAAGGCCCGTGTCAAAGCGGACTGGTTGGTGCCACTGCCAAAGGGCATCGATGCACGTCAGGCGATGGCTGTTGGGACAGCTGGCTTTACCTCTATGTTGTCGGTGATGGCGCTAGAGGATCATGGCATTAAATCTGGCCCTGTTTTGGTGACTGGTGCTGCGGGAGGTGTTGGCTCGGTTGCCGTCGCGATTTTGGCCAATTTAGGATATAAGGTTGCAGGCGTAACGGGGCGTCCTGAAACGGCAGATTACCTTACATCTCTGGGTGCGACGCAGATTGTTGCACGTGAAGAGTTGAATGAAACGGTCAAGCGTCCGCTGGAAGGCGAAACATGGGGCGGCTGTATTGATGCGGTAGGCGGCGCAATGCTTGCACGTGTGCTGGGCCAGATGGAATACGGTGCATCGGTTGCCTCTGTTGGTCTGGCTGGCGGTGCCGCATTGCCAACAACTGTCATCCCGTTTTTGCTACGCGGCGTGAACTTGCTGGGCATCGACAGTGTGATGCAACCCTATGAAAACCGTCTGCGCGCATGGGAGCGGATCGCAAAAGACCTGCCAATGGACAAACTGGAAGATATGGTTGTTCCCGCAACATTGTCCGATCTGCCAAAACTGACCGCTGACATCCTGAACGGTCAGGTCAAGGGCCGCGTTGTTGTTGACGTAAACGCATGAGTGCGCAGGCGTGCCCTGTTCCAGATAATGCGCTTCTGCAGCGTTATGTGGGGCAGGGTGCGACCTACACAGATTGCTACCGTGTAGAAGCGCAACAACAAGTGAGCATGAGCGAATTTGTAACGGCCTTCTATACGACGCCCCTTTTTCGGGCCGAACGGCTGATCTTGAGCATGGCACTGCGAAAACGGATTCACGACGGAGACATCGACGCGATGCTGTCGGGGCGTGCGCGGACGTTCGCCATTTGGCATGTTGAGGAACAAAGCGAAGACGAGCTGTTGGTCTGTGATGCCAAAGACGCCACGCGGTCGTGGTTTTCGGTCATGCCGTTGGCGCAGGGTGGTACAGCGCTCCATTTTGGGTCCGTTGTTGTGGCCCACCAAGGCCGTCCGTTGCCGAAAATAGTCCAGTACACAACGCCGCTGCATATATTTTACGCTAGATCGCTGCTGAATGCTGCGCGTAGACGGCTGTTGATGTGATGAGACCGATTTGCCGGACTTATCGTGCGTTTGGGCAGCGTGGGTGTCAGCGGACGAAGGATTAAAATTGGCTTGCCCTTTCAGGGCGTCTGGATGAACGTGAAGACTTCGGTGACTAAACGCCGGGATGTTTTGAATGTGACATGGAGTATGAGAATGGCGTTGGATATTGATTTTGTACGCGCGCAATTTCCGGCATTTGGGGAACCTTCCCTGCACGGGCAAGCATTTTTTGAAAACGCTGGCGGATCATATACGTGTGGTGCGGTGATCGATCGGCTCACCCGGTTTTACACCCAGCGCAAAGTTCAGCCATATGCGCCTTACGAGGCGTCTACTCTTGGCGGCGCAGAAATGGACGAAGCCCGCGCGCGGATGTCAGCGATATTGGGGGTAGAAGCAGATGAGCTGTCTTTTGGCCCCTCAACGACACAGAACACCTATGTTTTAGCACAAGCCTTTGGCCAGATGCTGGAGCCTGGAGAAGCGATCATTGTGACCAATCAGGATCATGAGGCCAATACAGGCCCATGGCGGCGGCTGGCAGATCGCGGGATTGAGGTGCGCGAATGGTGCATCGACCCTGAAACAGGTCATCTGAACCCCGCTGATTTGCAGGAGCTATTGGACGAAAAAGTGCGTCTAGTTTGCTTCCCGCATTGCTCCAATGTGGTGGGAGAGATTAATCCCGTGACCGAGATCACCGCACTGGCCCATTCGGCAGGTGCGTTTGTCTGTGTGGATGGCGTATCTTATGCCCCGCATGGGTTCGTCGATGTTGGTGCCTTGGGCCCTGATATCTATCTGTTTTCGGCCTATAAAACCTACGGTCCACACCAAGGGTTGATGGTGATGCGTCGTGCCTTGGGGGAGTTGTTGCCAAACCAAGGGCATTATTTCAACACAGGTAGCCTCTACAAACGTTTTACGCCTGCTGGCCCTGATCATGCTCAAATAGCGGCCTGCGCTGGAATGGCCGATTACATAGATGCTCTTTATGCGCATCATGGTGGCGAGGGTGCAGATGCAGCCGGGCGCGGCGTGGTGGTGCATGATTTGATGCGTGATCATGAAACTGGGCTGCTTCAACAATTGCTGGATGCCGTTAAAGACCGCAATTCAGTGCGCTTGATTGGCTCGGATCGCGCAGAGAGGCGGGCGCCAACAGTGGCTTTGGCGCTTAACCGTCCGGGGCTGGATGTTGCGACTGATTTGGCAGCAAAAGGTATCATGGCAGGGGGCGGTGATTTTTATGCTGTGCGCGCATTAAAGGCGATGGGGGTGGACCCTGATACAGGTGTTTTGCGTCTTAGCTTTACGCATTATACGTCTCAGGGTGAAATGGATCAGCTTTTGAACGCATTGGATGATGTTTTGTAGGGTATTGCCTTGATCATCCTGAAATTGGCCTAGTTCGGTACACAAAGACCATAAGAGGCCTATAAAATTGAGCGATACTTCTCCCATTCTGATATGGCTGCGCCGCGATTTGCGGCTCAGCGACCATCCTGCGTTTCATACGGCCTGTGCTACAGGGCAACCTGTGATCCCTGTTTACATTCTAGATGACCAATACGCGGGGCTGGCAGCTGCACCCAAGTACCGGCTTGGATTAGGGATTGGGCATTTTGCACAGGTGTTGGAGGAACAAGGCAGTCGTTTGATCCTGCGCAGTGGCGACACTGCATTGGAGGTTCTACAGAGCCTCATCCGTGAAACGGGGGCAAGCGCGGTTTATTGGTCGCGCCAATATGAGCCGGATGCAGTGGCACGCGACAGTGCGGTGAAATCAGCCCTTAAGGAGCAAGGCATTGATGCGCGTTCCTTTGGGGGGCATTTGATGTTTGAACCTTGGACTGTCGAAACTAAACTGGGGGGCTATTACAAAGTCTACACGCCCTTCTGGCGCTCAGTCAAAAATCGCGATGTTGAGGTGCCTTTGGCACCACCATCGAAATTACATGCACCTGATCAGTGGCCTGCTAGTGACGATTTGGCGGATTGGCACATGGACGCAGCCATGAACCGTGGTGCGGATGTTTTGCGCCCCTTTGTCCGGCTGGGTGAACAGGCAGCGCAGGCGCGCCTTGATGCGTTCCTAGACAATATCGTTGCTGGCTATAACACAACACGTGATCTTCCGGGCGTGGATGGCACCTCTAACCTTAGCGAAAACCTTGCCTTGGGTGAAATCAGCCCGCACCAATGCTGGCATGCAGGGTGGCGCGCGCTGGAAGAAGGTAAATCAGGCGCGGAAATATTCCTGAAAGAGCTGGTTTGGCGCGAGTTTGCCTACCACCTGATGCACCACACCCCGCGCATCCTATCCATAAGCTGGCGTGAGGGGTGGGAGGGATTTGATTGGAACACTGACGAGCAGAGCGCAGAAGTTATCGCTTGGAAACAAGGGCGTACTGGTATTCCGTTTGTGGATGCTGCGATGCGCGAAATGTATGTGACTGGGCGCATGCACAACCGTGGCCGCATGATTGTAGCCAGCTATCTGACCAAACATTTGTTGTGTCATTGGCGCATTGGGCAAAAGTGGTTCGAAGAGTGCCTTATTGATTGGGATGCCGCATCTAATGCAATGGGATGGCAGTGGTCAGCAGGCTCAGGCCCTGATGCAACGCCCTATTTCCGCGTCTTCAATCCGGTGACCCAGCTGGATAAATTCGACAAGAACCGCGATTACGCTGGCCGTTGGATTGCCGAGGGCCGCAGTGATCCGCACAGCGATGCATTGCGTTATTTTGATGCCATCCCGCGCAGTTGGGACATAGCGGCGAGCGACATCTATCCCAAACCAGTTGTTGATGCTGCAGATGGACGCAATCGAGCGCTGCAAGCTTATAAAACCAGAGGGTTTTGATGGTGTGTAGTGCAGCGGCACCAGTTTTTGGTGGTCAATTCAGGCCATGTGGAATTTTTACCTCACTTTTAACGTAGAAATATTTGAAGGTAGAAATTGTAATGTAACGCAGATTACGATGTGCCAAGTCTGGCTAATCTCAGCCGTGGCCATCGAAGGAAGATCGCAATGCCAACCGCCGCTCGCCTTGTCTCGGCTATATGTCTCGCCGTTTTGGCATGGTTTTTGTCTGAACTAGTCAAGCCGCTGTTGCCTGAGGGTACGGCCTTTGGGTCGTTCAATTACATCAATGTAGTGCTTGGTGTTTGTGCAGGTTGGAGCATAATGGGCCGCCGTGCTGGGCGTGGATTTGTGCAAGGAATTAACAATGGTATGACGGGGGTGGCTGTGCTGATCCTTTGGGCGATTGCGACCCACTCGACCATTGAAATGTTTCGCCTTGCCATGCGCAACCGCTATGACGGGCCTATGGAAGCGATCACCGCAATTTTCCTGATCGGGTCAGAATACGGACTGCTCATTATGACACCACTGGTGATGGGCACAGCGGTTGTGGGGGCTTTGCTTAGCGGTCCTGCGGCTGATTTTGCCGCAAAACACTGGCGCTGAGATATGACAACATCGCTGTTTTTCTACGGGACATTACGGCATGTGCCGCTTCTTAAGATTGCTTTGGGCCGCTCCCTAAAGGCCGACCAACTCACTGAGGCCGCTTTGCCTGACTACGCATCCTTCGCAGTGCAGGATGAACCGTTTCCAACGCTTATCGCCACAAAGGGAAGCTGTGCAGATGGCCTGCTGGCCTGCGGCCTGACGTCGGAAGACATTGCTCGGCTGGATTTTTATGAAGGTGGCTTTGACTATGACCTGATCGACGTGGTGCTGGAAGACGGCACACCTGCGCAGGTCTATGTCTGTGCGCCGGATGCTTGGACACCTGCTGAGGCGTGGGATTTTGATGCATGGAGCGCGCAATGGGCGCAAATGTCGTGTTTTGCCGCAACCGAAGTGATGGGGTATTATGGTCAGCGCAGCCGCGAATATGTTGCAGGGATATTTTCGCAAATCCGCGCGCGGGCATGGTCAAAAGTTCTGGGTGGGCAAACCATTGCGGGGCAGGGTGTCTTTAAGGGTAAGATTGATATCGAACGCAAAGCCCGCGCCTACACGGGTTATTTCGCTGTTGATGAAGTCAGCCTGCGCCATGAACGTTTTGACGCCAGTACGTCACCTCTGATTGAGCGGTCGTATTTTATCGCGGGGGATGCCGCGCTGGTCCTGCCCTATGATCCTGTGCGGGATCGGGTGTTGCTGGTTGAACAGATGCGCATGGGCCCGTTGGGGCGTGGTGATCCTGAAATTTGGCATCTTGAGCCAATTGCCGGACGAATTGATCCCGGCGAAACTGCTGAGCAGGCGGCGCGGCGCGAAGCAACCGAGGAAGCGTCACTGGAGCTAAGCGCGTTGGAAACTGTGGCGCGAGGATACCCTAGTCCGGGCGATTCAACAGGTTATTATCACATTTTTGTTGCCGTTACTGACCTACCAGATGGTGCGGCAGGTGTGGGTGGACTAGCAAATGAAGACGAAAATATCCGCTCTCGGTTGATTTCCTTCAATGATTTCATCGAAATGGCCGAGCAGCAGGCGCTTGCCAACACGCCACTTACTCTGTTGGCGTATTGGTTGGCTTATCATCGAAGCAGGTTGAGGTCTTGAGCGCGGACATATAGATAAAAGAGGCACAATAATTGAGGTCCTCTGATGCAAGTAGCGCGCGATCTGGAACAAGCTGTCGGCAATACGCCCCTTATCAAATTGCGCGGAGCCAGCGCACTCACTGGATGTGATATCTACGGCAAAGCCGAGTTCATGAATCCTGGCCAATCGGTCAAGGACCGTGCGGCCCTGTTTATCATCCGTGATGCCATCGCGCGCGGTGATCTCAAACCGGGTGGTACCATTGTCGAAGGTACTGCTGGTAACACCGGAATCGGGCTGGCGTTGGTTGGCGCGTCGATGGGATTTAAATCTGTCATCGTCATTCCTGAGACACAGTCAGAAGAAAAGAAAATGATGTTGCGTCTGGCTGGAGCCGAGCTCATTCAGGTGCCCGCAGCGCCCTACCGTAACCCCAATAACTTTATCCGTTATTCCGAGCGCTTGGCGAAGGCACTGGCGGGCAGCAACGACGCAGGTGTGATCTGGGCAAACCAGTTTGACAATATTGCCAACCGTCAGGCCCACATTGAAACAACTGGCCCTGAAATTTGGGCCCAGACTGATGGCAAGGTAGATGGGTTTATCTGTGCCGTTGGATCTGGTGGTACGTTGGTTGGCACTGCAATGGCACTGCAGCCCAAAGGCGTGAAAATTGGCTTGGCGGATCCAGACGGCGCTGCACTTCATAGCTTTTACACCAAAGGTGAGCTGTTGACCGAGGGTGGTTCGATTGCTGAGGGCATCGGACAGGTCCGTATTACGCGCAACCTTGAAGGATTTACGCCTGACTTCTCGTATAACATCTCTGACGCAGAAGCATTGCCAGTTGTGTTTGATATGCTTGAACATGAAGGCCTGTGCCTTGGGGCATCCTCTGGCGTGAACATTGCAGGCGCGATCCGTATGGCGCGCGAAATGGGTCCGGGGCATACGATTGTTACCGTGCTGTGCGATTTTGGGACACGCTATCAGTCCAAGTTGTTCAACCCATCCTTCTTGCGTGAAAAAGGTCTGCCTGTTCCTGAATGGCTGGATCGTGAAGCCGCAGAACTACCATCGGTGTTTGAGGACGTATGATCCGACTACTTGACCGCGGGGCTGCCTACGTAGCGGCTCTCATTACAGTGCTGGTGCTATGCGCCAGCGCTGTGTTCGCCCAAGATCTATCTGGTGTGGACATGGAGAAGTGGCGCGCGCTTGAGGTACGTGCTGAGGCGGCGGTTGATACTGCTGATACCAGTGACGAAACTCTGGATGAGTTGCGCAGCGAGCTGGTGGTTTATCGGGGGCAATTCAACATTGCGCGCGGCGCAAACGCGACACGCATCGCCAGCCTCAGAGATCAGATCACCCTGTTAGGATCTCCCTCAGAAGTCACAGGGGCTGCGCCAGAAGCTGCTGAAATTGTTGAAAAACGTACCGAACTTGAAGAGCAGCTGGCGACCTTGAATGCACCTGTACAGGTTGCCGATAGCGCGTTCACGAGCGCTGATGGCTTGGTCGGTGAGATAGATGCCGAGCTGCGCAACCGGCAAGCTGAAGCTCTTTTAGAAGTTGTCGAAACTCCTTTGAATCCGGTTCACTGGCCGGGAGCAATCGAAGAACTCAGAACATCGATATCAAAGCTATGGGTTATCGTGAGCCCAGATCAGTCCGTTCAGCGCAGTGCAAATTTGTTGCGAAATTTACCTGTCATTCTATTTGCGGCGATTGCCGGTTTGATTTTGATCGTGAGGGGCAGGCGTTGGTCGAAGATGATCGTCGAGCGGTTGCGCCAGTCGACTGCCAGAGGGCTTGGGGTTTGGCAATTTGTTGTTTCACTATTGCGGATTGTGTTCCCGTTGGTTGGCCTGTCGTTATGGGCCTATGCGGCGCGTTCTAGTGGATATCTGGGTGACCGGGGCGATCAGCTGATCGTTTTCATCCCAATTCTAGGAGCCTCAATGCTCGGCTTTCGTTGGGTGGCCGAACAGGTGTTCGCGCGCGAAGAAGACGATGCACTTATCGCCCTAAACGGAAAAGATCGCGCGCAAGCACGCTTTTATGTAGGGTGTATCACCGTATTACTGGTGATGAGTTCAATTCTCCAGCTTATCATCGATCTGGAAGACGGCTCTGTCCTGACTAAGACAATTATCAGTTTCCCCTTTACGGTTTTGATCGCACACGGGCTTTTCATGTTAGGGCGGTTGTTGCGCCGCTTTGGTGCTGAACCCGATGATGATGACACGGAAGAAACTGCCCGTGCCAGCACGCTGGGGCGTCTGATCCGGAGCATTGGGACGATAACCATAGCAGTCGCGATTGCGGCCCCGCTGTCACAGGCGGCGGGTTTTATGAATGCCAGCACCTCGATGTTGTTCCCAACGGTTCTGACGCTGGTTCTTTTGGGGCTTGTTCTTACTCTTCAAAGGTTTAGCGCAGATGTTTACGGTGCGATAACGGGGCAGGGTAAACAAGCTCGTGACGCGTTGCTGCCGATATTCTTTGGAATGATCTTATTGCTGTGCGCGTTGCCCGTTTTGGCGCTGGTTTGGGGCGCGCGGGTTGTTGATCTCACTGAAATTTGGTCTGCATTTCACCGTGGTTTCGCTGTTGGGGATGCGCGAATTTCACCAACGGACTTTATAACGTTTGCCGTGATATTCACCATTGGTTATCTCGCTACGCGGTTGGCCCAAGGTGCGTTGAAAACCAATGTGCTGCCCAAAACCAAAATCGACAAGGGGGGCCAAAACGCAATTGTTTCTGGCTTGGGCTATGTTGGTATTTTCCTTGCTGCATTGGCAGCGATTACAGGCGCGGGCATTGATCTCAGCTCGCTTGCGATAGTCGCTGGTGCGCTTTCAGTTGGTATTGGTTTTGGTCTGCAAAACATAGTATCCAACTTTGTGTCGGGGATTATCCTTTTGATAGAACGACCCATTTCCGAGGGCGACTGGATCGAGGTGAGTAGTGGGCAAATGGGCTACGTGCGCGATATTTCGGTGCGCTCAACTCGGATCGAAACCTTTGACCGGACGGATGTGATTGTTCCAAATGCCGATTTGGTCAGCGGTACTGTCACGAATTATACCCGTGGCAATACTCTTGGTCGCGTCATCATTCCAGTCGGCGTTGCATATGGGACCGATACCAGAAAAGTTGAAAGAATCTTGAGTGAGATTGCCAATGCCCAGCCCATGGCATTGGCCAATCCAGCCCCATCAGTATTGTTTGTAAACTTTGGGGCCAGCTCGCTTGATTTCGAGATCAGGATGTTTTTGCGTGATGTGAATTGGATGATGTCGGTGAAAAGTGACGTAAACCACGCTATTGCAGAACGGTTTGTTCAAGAGGGCATCGAGATCCCGTTTCCGCAGCAAGATGTTTGGCTGCGCAATCCCGAAAGCCTAAGAGAGAGCGCGCAAATGCAGCCAGCACCAAAAGCCAGTCAGACGGAAACTGATGCGTCAGATGCGCTTGGGGATGAATTGCCAAGCGTTGCAGCCAAGGGAGAAGCCGAGCAATGACGCGCATGCTCTTTCGTGAAGACCCGTACCAGCGGGATGCCAAAGCGCGCGTTGTAGCGCATACTGCCGAAGGTGGTGCGGTATTAGATGAGACGGTCTTTTATCCAACGGGTGGCGGGCAGCCCGGTGATAGTGGCTGGCTGGAATGGGATGGAAACAAATTGCCCATCGCAACAGCCGTGAAGGGGGAGGGCGCGCAGATCGTCCTTGTGCCCTCTGAGCCGTTGGCGCTGCCGCCCGTAGGAGCCCATGTTGTCCAGCATTTGGACTGGGACCGCAGGCACAGGCATATGCGCGTGCACACCGCATTACATTTGCTATCCGTTGCAGTGCCATTTGGGGTGACGGGGGGCTCAATTTCTGCCACCCACGGGCGGCTTGATTTTAATATGCCCGATGCGCCGGATGACCGGATGGCCCTTGAAGAGACAATGAGACTGTTTGTCGAGGGTGACGCGCGGGTGAGCGACGGTTGGATAACCGAGGAAGAGCTGGAGGCAGCGCCTTCACTAGTGAAGACGATGGCGGTCAAACCGCCACGTGGCACGGGCGATATTCGCTTGGTACGGATAGGTGAAGAAGACGACTGGATCGATCTACAACCCTGCGGCGGAACCCATGTAGCTCGCACAGGGGAGATCGGTGCATTACGGCTTGGAAAGATTGAAAAGAAGGGGCGGATGAACCGTCGAATCTACCTTCATCTGGACAGTTGAACATTTGACGCACTTACAGTGAATTTCGTGCTTGCATACCAAAGGCATCCCTTGCTAAAGACCCTCCAACGGATCGGTGGCCGAGTGGTCGAAGGCGCACGCCTGGAAAGTGTGTAGGCGGGAGACCGTCTCCAGGGTTCGAATCCCTGTCGATCCGCCATTACCCAAATGGCAAGATGGAGCAACGCCTCTAAGACGTTATTTTTATTGATTGCATGATGATCCCTACGGATCGGGCGTTTTCCGATCTTGGTGCAAATATTGGTACAGGGATATTGGGCAATGTGGGGTCTCCACATCAAACAGCGTGGTAAATGGTGGCATTACTATCGTGCCGTTGCGAACAGGTTTCGGGATGTAGACGCGCGGATTCAGATATGCTTCGCTTTGAAGACCACAGATTTTTTCGAGGCGAAGCTGCGCGCGGCGCAGATATCCCTGAAGCGAAGACCTTTGCATCAATTCTTGCGCTGAACAAAGCCATGGGCAGCTACGGACTGGGTCTGGTCTTATTAGATGCCGCTGCATTCAACAGATCATTGCTGGATATGGTGGCTTCTGTTGAAGGGTTATAGGTATGACGGACCGCTTCACCCCGAAGTTGGGCGTTGTCTGGCGCTGTGAGCGAGATGCGTTCAGGCCTACCTGGATGGTTCCTACTTGCTTGATCCGTTTCATGAACTATATATTTTAGAGGTTCCGGTCGGAGTATACTGCTCGCGTGAAGTAGCGCCCGACCATTTTGCGCGAAATCAACATTTTATCGAATACTTTTGTGAAACGACAATGGTCGATGAAATCGCTTTTGTGTGTTATCCACACCCCGGCGTCTCGCTGCAATTGTGCTTGGGAAGAGACAGGGCCAGTGATAAGTAGTTTTCAAAATCAGAGCTCAAAAAAGCACAGGAATTTGTGCCTGTTATTGCATCACTACTCACGCGCCAGTGGTCTGAACTGGATACATCGGGTTCTTTCGACGAGAGTAAGACAACGGAAAGAATCTCGGATTTGGCTAAAACGACCCATGGGTTTCACCTGACAACCCGGCAAGTTGAAGTCATTCTTCTTGTCCTAAAGGGGCATTCATCCACGTCTATTGGTTTAAAGTTAGGGATCACGTACGAGACGGTGAAAGTGTTTCGTCGCCAAGTATATAGGAAATGTAATATTTCGTCTCAGGCCGAGTTGTTCAGTCTAATTGTGCCCTTGATCTCTAAGTAGCACACTGGATCACCGTTGAATATTTAATGTCAGTTCTGGCCAACAACTCATAAGTGTCGCGCGTCAATTTTGGAACAAACCGCAACGATGGATCAGTTTGAAATCCGCTGAGAGCAGTAATGTTGTACGGTTTCTTCGACAGCCAGGGTCGCATCGAGGTTATTAATTTATGCGCCGTGAGGGAATGTTGCGTAAGAAAGTGCAGCCTATGAAACGGACCGTTTTTTCAGGACAGGGGCATATAATATTCTGCAAGCACATAACCACGTGTAGAAATCAACGAGATGTTTCCAAGCGAGAACTATGTGGTGGCGGGCGATTTTTAGATCACCCAAACACAGCCTTGGTCAAGAAGGAGAGGCCCTTCTACGTCAATTGTAGTGGAATTTCATCAAGTAACACTCAGTAAAAATGCCAGCCTCTGTTAATTCAGGGGCGGCTTCTCTGTTTTTTGAGGTTCGATGTGCTGCGGCCTACGGGTTTGCGCAACCCAGTTTGAAGGTCAGCATTTGTTCAAATAGCTGTTAGAACGTGTGAAAACTGGAATGATTATCTTGATGCAACAAGCATCAAGATAATAGGCTCTCCGCTAATGTTTAAAATTTAATTAGCACCACAAACTTTACACGCACGTCAGAACATGGGTGGACACACCATAGAAATGCTTTTGCCGTGAGATTTTTCAGTCTCTCAATTGGGACGCATACCTTTACAAGGACATAGCAGATGCCAGCAACACCAGAATTTTGGTCCAACAGCTTTACAGTAAATAACAATATCGCCGAAGACGCGACAGACCCGCAAGTTATCAAGCTGGCAAATGGCAATACGTTGATCGCGTGGGTAAGCGCAGATGACTCATCCCCGACAACCGTAAATGGCCTGGACTTGCGTGGTCAGCTATTTGATCCTTTGGGCAACGAGGTCGGCGTTGAATTTCGCCTGAACAGAACCTGAACGGCAGATACTGAATTCCAGCCTGCGATTGCAGCGCTTCCGGGCGGTGGTTTTGCCGTTACTTATCTGGATCTAGAAGTCGTCGCAGGTATACCAATCACCTTTGATAGCTCTATTGTTGTTGATGTGTTCTCGGACTCGGGTGCTTTTCTGCGCGAAGAGGTGTTGGTTGATAATGTTGGCCAATTTACGTTTGGTGCAAATGTACCAGATATCGCGGCGCTTAGGGATACTAATACGCTGATCACATGGGTGGATTTGGGGAATGGCGATGTGATTTCTCAGAACTACAATCCGCTTAATGACAGTCAGATCGGCACTCAGAATATAGTGTTTAACGGTGCA
This sequence comes from Sulfitobacter sp., assembly GCF_036960155.1. GTDB lineage: Bacteria > Pseudomonadota > Alphaproteobacteria > Rhodobacterales > Rhodobacteraceae > Sulfitobacter. Next base: position 193,662 of record NZ_JBALWB010000004.1, read on the forward strand.
ACTGGCACAGACCAGAGTATTCGCGGCCACGCGGTCACGGCCCTTAACAATGACGATGACTATGTCATTGTTTTCGTGAACGAAAACCTTAGTGATGATACCAATAAGTTTCAATTCGTTTCCGAAATTGGCTTGAATCAAGGAAGTCGTGTTACTGTTGGTACTTTCGCTGATGCCTATGATCCGTCGGTTACAACCTTGTCTGATGGCCGTTTCATCATTGCATATACGGTTGATTCATCTGGCGGTACCAACACCGGCGTTCGTGCGCATATTTATAACGAGGATGGCACGGTCTCTACGGGTGTGCTCAACTTTGCGACGACCGTTGCAGGGAACCAAGCGGAAACCGAAGTGGTCGCCTTACCTAATGGCGAGTCTATCGTATTTTGGATTGATTCCGAAACCTTCGATGTCCACGGTCAGCGGCTGTCTACCACAGGTACTAACATCGGCAGAGAATTCGATGTGCGAAACTTCAGCGCGACAGATACGAGCGGCATCTCCGCGACCCTGATGGATGATGGCCGTGTACAGGTCACATGGCAGGAAGAGTTTGCGACCGACCGCGTCACCTAGGCCTACTTTGATACACGCGACAATGCCAATAGCCCGGATGCGAACGGGTATCAGATTGGGACCATTGGCAATGATATCTTTGACGTCGAAACTGGCGCATTCGAGATTTATGGCTATGAGGGCAATGACCGGATCACTGTGGATCAGGATGAAGTGAATCCCGCCTCTGTGTTTGATGGTGGCGACGGGACAGGTGATGTCCTTGTGATTGCCGATACATCATTTGGGAATTGGAATTTTATTGGCGAAACACTAACAGGCTTTGAAGAGATCGAGTTCGATGCAATTAGTTTTGATTTTGATCGGATCGCTTCTTTCACGGACACGCAGGTTGCAGGTGTATCGATTTTCGGTTTTGACGGCGGCACTGATTCCGAAGAAACGCTGCGCATTTTCCTGACAAGCCTGACCACAGTGGATTATTCGACGGTTAACGTTCAGGGTTTTTCCACTGCAGATGATTCCATTAAAATCGCGGGCGATAGCAGCAGTGAGTCCATAACAGGTACATCGGTTGCGGATCAACTTCTTAGTGGTACGGGTTCGGATACACTGAACGGCGGTAACGGCGATGACACCCTTTTTGTGCAACAAGACGGCGTTGTGAATTTTTATATCGGTGGCACTGGCGTTGATACGCTCAACTTTTCAATATTTGGCGCGGCGGTAACCTTTTTCCACAATACACTCGCTGCCAGTGGTACGTTCGTATCGGGGGGCACAACCTCAATCTACACAGGCATCACAAACGTGATTGGCTCTGCGACCGATGATTTCCTGCGTGGTGCTGGTATCGTGGATGGCGGCGGCGGCGCGGATAGCCTGCGCGGCTTTGGGGACAACACAGTACTGGGTGGCAGCGGCAATGACATCCTGCGTCTAAGTGATGGGGATGGCAGCCCGAACTTTGACGGGGGCGCCGACACTGATACGTTCAGCACTGAGGACCTGTCGACCAATCTGACCTACGTCGAGCTTGGCGCAGGATACCGACAGGGCACAAACGTGGCAGGCGCATTCTCTGGGACATCGACCAACATCGAGAACTTTGTTGGCTCTTCCAGCAATGATATTGTTATCGGAACGGACGACGCGAACCTGATCCAAACGAACGGCGGCAATGATACCATTGAAGGCGGTACAGGCAACGACAGCTTGTATGGTGGCGGCGGCAACGACGTATTCATAGAAACAGGAATTTTCGATTTATTGAACAATAAAGTCCTCTTTGACGGGGGGAGATGACATTGATTTGCTAATTAGTGACGCAATTTGGAATTCAACTATACACTTCAATCTCCCAGCAGGCTTCGTCCAATTTTAAGGCACAAACTACCATCAACTGATTAGTATCGAAAACGTCTCATTCGGGGGCTCGGCACAAGCAACGGGTGACGGAGAAGATAACGTACTAATCGCGTTGAGTACTGCCGACAACGCAAACCTTATTGATGGTGCTGCTGGTAACGACAGCATTGAAGGGCGCGGGGGTGATGACACTATCATCGGTGGTGCGGGCAACGATACCGTGCTTGGCGGAGAAGGCGCGGACAGCATTTCAGGTTATGGCAATGACGACATTCTGTCAGGCGACGCAGGCAATGACGTGGTGCGCGGCAACGCGGGCAACGATGTTGTCGGTGCTGAGTCTGGGAATGACAGTGTCTATGGCGGCTCGGGCAATGATCTGCTCTCTGGCAGCACAGGTGACGACCTGCTCAACGGTGGGATTGGCTTTGATACGGCTGACTACTCCGAAGTGACTGACAACTTGGTGGCAAGCATCAACTTTGGAGGTGCGCAGTCGGTTTCAGCGCAGGCGGGTAAAGATACGTTTGTTTCCATCGAAGCGCTCATTGGCGGTTCAGGCAATGATCTGCTTGTCGGTAACTCTGCGGGCAACCTGATCGTTGGTGGTGAGGGCAACGACGAAATCTACGGCATCGGAGCAGGTGACATCCTGCGCGGCGGTATCGGCAATGACCAGATCGAAGGCTCCGGTGGTAATGACACCATGGAAGGCGGAGTGGGTGACGCAGACGTGCTGAGTTACTTCAACTCGGCTGGTGGCGTCACGGTCAACCTGCGCTTCCAAGGCGTGGCGAAAGCCGTTGGTGGCTCATCAGGTACCGATCTGTTCACTGGCTTTGAGGACCTTTTTGGCTCTAACGTCGGGGGGGACACCCTTGTCTGTAGCGTCGAGGATAACCGCATCCTTGGTTTTGCCGGTGACGATCTGATCTTTGGCTTTGACGGGGATGATGATCTTATCGGCATGACCGGTGCAGATACGCTGAACGGTGGTCTGGGCGCAGATATCCTGTCGGGCGGTGGTGCTGCGGATACGTTTGATTTCAACAATATCACCGACAGTAGCGGCACCTCACGCGATACAATTGCTGACTTCGGGGTAGGTGGTGCCGATCTGATTGATCTCAGTACAATCGATGCCAACCCAATTGTGGGCGGCAATCAGGCGGTCAGCTTTATCGGCGCGGCAGGCTTTTCTGAGGCGGGTCAGGTGCGCTTTGCCACAAACGGCACAAACGGGTTTGTGCTGGGGGATGTCGATGGTGACGGAAATGTTGATCTGAACATCCTACTGCTGGGCGTGACCTCGATAGGCGCAAGTGACTTCGTGCTCTGAAGGTAACTTTGCATTGATGCATGGAAAATGGCGCACCCCTTATTGGGTGCGCCATATCGTTTGAACTATGGCAATGCATATTGTTTGCTTTGTATGCTATGAGAGGGAATTCTACGGCGTTCTGTGACATGAAGCTGTGTGTGAATAAGTTGGGTGTGAATCGTTCCCATTTAGGTTATTATCGTTTAATAAGTTACTGTTTTCTAATAGGAGTCTCACTTCAAGGTGGTTGAACCCAAGTTAGGTAACGACGTTTCTCTATCCTATTTTCTGAGTTCTTCGGCGAATGCTTCGGCAGGTGTTCTCCATCGTGTGTATTTTCGAGGTATACCGTTCAGGCGTTCACAAATCGCTTTCATGTCGCGGTCTGAGAGCGTTGAGATCGGCCTATCTCTAGGTAGGAAGCGCCGCGCACGCTTGTTCAGGTTTTCAACGGACCCTTTCTGCTTTGGGGCTTGTAGACCGCAGAACCAAGCCTCGGTTTCGATACCTGATTTGAGCTTTCGCCAGCCCAAGAATTCAATTCCGCGATCGAAGGTGATCGATTGACAGGCGGTTTGGGGTAGGGGGTCCATCACCTTCATCAACTTTGCAATGAAGTGCTTTGAACTGCGATCGTTATTCCGGAACAAGACAGCATAACGCGTCTTGCGTTCGACCAACGACGCCACATTGGTCTTGCCATGTTTGCGCCTAAAGATCATAAAATCTCCCACCCAATCACCGAATGCCGAACGGTCTTGGATGTATTCCGGCCTGTTGTGGATCGGGCGTTTCAACGGGAACATCATGCCACGAGTAATGCGAGTATAGCGGGGTTTTCGCTTCTTGCAGCGATCCGGAAGGTATCGGGCCAGAGCCTGTGATTGACCATCCGGACTGTGGACATAAGAATAAATCATCTCATGACTGACGGTGGTTGTATGGCCTTCAATTTTCAGACGGCCTGCGATCTGTTCCGGAGACCAACCTTCTTGAAGCCGATCAATCACAGCCTCGCGGAGTTCCGGAATGCGCATTAATTTGCGGCGCCGTGCACGACGTTCAGCTGTAGATTTCTGCGCCGTCATTCCGTAGTAGCCATCCAATTAGAATGTACCCGATTGTCAGTAAGAAAGTGTATAATTAGTATTATGTAAATAAATGGCAATCATCAATACTGATTTAGGCTGCTAAACCTAAACTACCGATAAAGTAGCACATTTGGCCAAGTGATTGATCTGTTGTGTGGTACTGCCAAGGACAAGGCTAGCAATACCGTTCAAACCGCGACGCCCCGTGATGATCAGATCTGCGTCAATTTGTTCGGCGTGGCGTAGTATTTCCGCGGCGGCTGTGCCGTGTGGCATATGTGTCTTTACCGAAGTGAATGCAAAATCTTCAGCGATAGATAACGCATCATCCAGAATTTTTTGTCCTTCCTTTTCAACCTCCTCCATACTCATCTTCATGTCATTTGCGTGACACCCTGACACGGCTCCAACAATCATATTTGATGTTTCTATATGGGTCACATGTATCAACGTAACAGCACCAGAATAGTGTCTCGCCAGATCAAATCCCACGCGCGCAGCTTCATGAGCTTTGAGGGATCCATCTAATCCTACGATGATCTGTCTAAACATGTATTTCGTCCTTTCATTCGGCCAACAAACTGACCATCAGGCAGTTCTTGCCTCATCTCGCATATTGGCAATTTCAGGCTTTGATACATATCAATTCCCGCTTGCCCCTGATGCGGCATATTTGGCAATATGACGTATGAAAGAGGCCTTTCCTATGACCAAACCGAACCAAGACACTGCAGTCCTGCATGCGATACTTGATGCTGCAGTGGATGCGGTTGTCGTGTCAGATCAAATCGGCACTATTTTGCGGGCAAATACAGCGGCTGCGAAGTTATTTGGGTATGATGGCTCTGAAATGATTGGCCAAAATGTCGCGACGTTGATGCCAAAAGCACTGGCAGATATTCACGACAGATTCATGTCCCATCACGTCACTACAGGCGAAAAGCGGATCATCGGAATTGGCCGCGATGTCGAAGGGCTGCGCAAGGATAATTCGATCTTTCCCCTTCATTTGTCGATCGGCGAAACGCAGATTGATGGCGAGCAAATGTTTGTCGGAATTATGCACGATCTGACCAACCGCAAAGCAACTGAAGATGCGTTAGCCCGATCCCAACGGCTGGATGCTATCGGTAAGATGACTGGCGGTATTGCACATGATTTCAATAACTTACTTACCGTCATTATTGGTAACCTTGAGTTGCTGCAAATCCGCGGCGCTGACGCGGCCCAACTGGATTTGATCAAGGACGCGCTTGAGTCAGCCGAGATGGGCGCAGACCTGACCGCCCGGTTGATGGTCTTTGCGCGACGTGGCAATTTAAAACCTGTTGAGACGGACCTGCGCACGTTGTGCACACAAACGCTGAAGCTGCTAAATCGTACATTGGGTGAAGCGTACCGTATCACTACAAATTTCGCAGCTGATATAGATCCTGTGATGATCGATCCGATTCAATTGCAATCCGCGTTGATGAACCTCGCCCTCAATGCACGTGACGCTATGGGTGATGGCGGTGAGCTCCTAGTATCTATTGAAAATGTCGTGATTGACGATTCCTACATGGCGCAGGAAATCGACATTGAACCCGGTAATTATGTGCGCCTTTCCGTGAGTGATGATGGCGCGGGCATGAGCCTTGAGGCGCAGAAACGCGCATTTGAACCATTTTTCACCACAAAATTTAATAGTGGAGGCACGGGTTTGGGTCTTGCGATGGTGTATGGCTTTGTGCGCCAATCTGATGGTCACGTCACCCTGTATAGCGAGCTAGGACTGGGGACCAGTTTCGGCCTCTACTTCCCTGCCCTTGCCAAACCGGACACACAGGCGCGTATGAAATCACCGACCACTGGCACTGAGCAATCCGCGCCCCACGGAAATGCCGAGGTTGTTCTGGTAGTCGAAGACAACCCCAAGGTACGTAAATTGTCATTAGAACGCATCCGAGACCTAGGTTATCAGACAATCGAGGCCGAGAATGGCGACCAAGCCTACCAAATCCTCAAAGACGGAGCGCAGGTTGATTTGGTGTTCTCTGATCTTGTCATGCCCGGGAAGTTGAACGGGTATGATTTGGCGGCCAAAATCGCGGATGAATTCCCCAAATTAAAGGTGATCTTGACATCAGGGTACGCAAGCGATGTGATTTCGGGCACCCTCGCCCATAGTAAACCCTTTGAAATATTGCACAAACCCTATCGCCAGTATGAATTGGCACATCGGTTTCAGGCCATCTTGGAAAACCGATAGATCCTTTAATCTACCTGAACGTCATGGGCGAATGTATACCCGACACCACGCACAGTTTTGATCAGTTTTGGGTCAGATGGGTCGCGCTCGATCTTTTTGCGCAGGCGCGCAATCTGGTTGTCGATCGCACGATCCAGAGGTTGCCATTCAGCCCCGCCCGTAAGGTCCATCAACTGATCACGCGACAGAACCCGCTTTGGTCTCGTCAAAAACACACTTAGCAATTTAAAATCACCACTTGTGAGGCCGCTGGACGCTCCGTTTCTATCCAGTAGTTCCAACTGATCGGGGATCGCGGTCATGCCATCAAATCTGTACTGCACGCTCTCAGCGCCACTTATAGGCTGAGCTGCGACGAAAGCAGCTTCACGCGCTTGCGCAGAGATTTCAGACCTCCGTAAGACACTTCGGATACGCGCAATGACTTCGCGCACATGGAACGGTTTGGTTATGTAATCATCCGCTCCAACCTCAAGCCCGACAACGCGGTCAATGACATCATCCTTACCCGTTACCATGATGATAGGAACCTGAGAGATATGCCTGATCTGGCGTGCAACTTCGATGCCATTTTCCGACCCAAGGTGGATATCCAACGTCACGAGGCACAATGTCGAATTTTCCATAAATTCCATGACTTGCGCCGTGGTTTGCGCTTCGACAACAGAAAACCCCTCCCCTTCGAGCACATTGCGCAAGAGGTTCCGAATTTTTTTGTCATCATCAACAACAAGGACTGTCTGGTCGTTCATACACCACCTTCACGCCCGAACAGGGTCAATCAACGTATATTCTAAATACTGACACAGAATGTAATACACCGTTACAAAATGATACATAAACCTGCAAGTGCGCGATAATCGCCGATACATTAGCAGTGCAAAAACCCTTTAGTTCAATCAGAGGGTCGCCGATCATGTACGTTACCATCCCAACGGAAAATTCCAGCACCTTTGCCTTTTTGCCCCTTTGCGGAACGACCACGCCACAAACCATTCAAACCCACCTAGAACCTGGCGCGTACCTTTATTATGAGGGCGATGAAGTAGAATGGCTGTATCAGGTGACCAGTGGTGTTGTACGCCTTACCCGCTTACTTAGTGATGGCCGTCGTCAGGTAATCGCCTTTGGTTACCCCGGTGATATCATCGGCTTTCCTGCGTCTGGCAATCACCATACAGATTGCGAGGCACTTACTGACACGTACCTTCAGCCCTACAGACGTTCCATTCTTGAAGGTGGCGCAAGTGATCCGAAGCTCTATAGTGCGTTGTTGCATGCCGCCCTTAATGAAATTAGCGCCATGCAAGACCACTTTATGATGTTGGGCCGCAAATCTGCCAACGAAAAGCTGGCGTCATTCCTGTGTGTTTTAGCTGCCCGCGTTGGCACCGACTTGGGCGCATCGCGCAGTGTAAACCTCCCCATGAGCCGTTCGGACATTGCCGACTTTCTGGGGCTCACAACTGAAACCGTCAGCCGGACGTTTACTCAATTGCGCAACAGCAAAGTTATCACCATTGAAAACATTCACACGGTGATCATCCATCGCCCGACGGCCCTGCTTGCGCTCTCTCAAGGTCACCACACCTAGGTTAGGAGTGCGGCGTAATTATATATAATTATTATATTTTATATCTTTATGGTTGGTTGTTTAGCACATGATTTCCATCTGCACAGCATGCCATTCACATGGCACCGATTGACCCTGATCAATCAGCTTTCCGGTAACCTTGTTACGTTTGTGGTCAGTAGAAACAAAATCAAACAAAAGGACACATCCCATGGGCCCGAAAACAATTCTCGTTTGCCTCACCACGCCAGAGAACGCTGAAACCCTCATGAAAGTTGCTGTTCCGTTGGCGCGAAAACACGGCGCGCATTTGGTTGGGTTACATACAATCGAGGCATTATTGGTGTATCCAAGCATTGCCATGCACATTCCTGAACCAGCCTTTGCTGCATTTAACGCCAGCCAAAAGAAAGAGGCGCAAGGGATACGGGACATATTTACGAAACACACCCAGTCTGAAGATTTTGTGAGTGAATTCAGACTTGTACGCGCTGAAGCTGCTTCCGCAAACGAACGAATGATAGAATCTGCACGCGCAGCGGATCTGGTGATCATGGCCCATGAAGACAAGGACCGTGACCGCTATGATCAACGTCATGCACAGTCGTATGTAATCCGCGAAAGTGGGCGACCCGTCATTGTGGTGCCTCTTGATTATGAGGGTCCGGAAATTGGTGCTAATATATTGATGGGATGGAGCGACACGCGGGAAGCCACACGCGCAGCACATGACATGCTAGGTGTTGCTGATGATGGTGCCGCCCTCACAGTGTTGCGTGTGGAAAAACCGTCAAAGGACATTCTGCAAGATGATGATGCCGTAGACATTGCAGAAATGTTTGCACGCCACGGCCTGAAAACAACCCTCGAACGGCGCGCGCCCTCAGGTCATAGCATTGCGGATACCCTTAACAAGGTTGCGTTTGAAAAAGGTGCTGACCTGATCGTCACTGGTGCGTTTGGCCACTCAAAAGCCTATGATTTTGTGCTTGGCGCAACGACATATGCGCTTTTGAAAGAGCAGCAAATCCCAGTACTTTTCAGCAAGTGAGCCGCCGAAAAGTCTCCGCTGGGTCATAAAGGCAGAAGAACCCTTACCCGTGCTCTTTTCTGAAGGAGTGACGCTTCAAACCTACAGCCATTGACCTTTGTCAGTTCGGATTCCGAACGATCTGTCATTCTAATATCAGCCTAACATCAGCCGCCCCTTTCGTCGGAAATGGCCGTAGCTACACAATGGAGAACAATATGAAACGCCGGACGATACTTTTTGTGATGAATACCCAAACGCCTGACGCCCAAATACACGCCGCCGCCGAAAGTGCTGCTGCGGACAATGAGCATTTGTCTTGCCTGTTGATCGATATGGCGCCTGCGTTGCCGATGTACGCGTTTGGCGTTCCGCCCTACGGCGGTATGAACATACCAACCAATTGGGGTGATTTGGTTGAAAAAGCCCAACAAGCACAACACGCGCGCGTCCAGGACGTGGAAAAATTGCTGGCCAAGAGCAATGCGTCGGGGGATGTACAATCAACCATGTGTGCGACTGTTGATGTGAAACACATTGTAGCGCGTTCTGCGCGTGTCAGTGATGTCGCTCACCTCGCTCCTAACTTGCGCGATGCCCCAGAGATATTTAACGAAGCGGCAAGTGGCGTTTTGTTTCATTCCCCCATTGGCCTGCGCTTGAACGGCGCGGTTTCTCAATCCGATGAGCGAATTTTTGTAGCATGGGACAGCAGCAAAGCATCCGCTAGCGCGGTCCATGCCGCTCTTCCTGCTCTAAAGAGCGCAAAAGAAGTTGTGATTGCTTGCATTGATCCGTTCATGAGCCCCGATCGCAATGGTCAGGACCCCGGTGTTGATGTGGCTGCATGGCTCAGCCATCACGGGTGCAAGGTCACTGTATCACAGTTCCCCAGTGGCGGGCTTGATGTTGCTGAGTGCATTCATAACCGCGCAACAGAGTTTGGCGCAGATTTGATTGTTATGGGGGCTTATGGCCATGCAAGGATGATCCAAAGCGTCTTGGGCGGCACCACCCGTTCGATGATTGAGCAGACAAAGTTGCCCGTTCTTTTGGCTCACTGATATCCCAACTCGTTTGAACGAAAGGGCCTGCACCGACACTGCAGGCCTTTTTTGTGTTACGGCGTAGATTGCACCAAAGCGGCAGAACATTGGGGTTAGATTTGGGGATCACGCCGCAAGCAGTTTGGTTCTGATTTATAAGCGCGGTAGTGCGCATATCAGTTTGTTGTTTGAGGCGGCAAACTGGGTTTCTCCGATCTGCCGCTTCACGTTATCAAATGGGGAAATTACCATCGTCAAAAGGATCAGGCTCTTCGATGGGCGCATTTGGCTTAGGAGGTTTAGGCACCACCGGATCATTTTGCTGCGGTTCTCTCGGTGCCGGGGGTACCTTAACCGGGTCGTCCGGCAAGGCGGCAATCGGGAGTTGTTTATCTAAGGAGAGACTTATGCATTGTTGGTTCATTCTGCGTCCTTTCCATGTGTTCACCTCAACTTAGTTGGACTGGGGCCCGCAAGATTGATCAACATCAAAGCAAGCGGGCAAAACAGAACTGAAAAGTATCTTTCTCCCAGAATTTTTGAGGCCCAAAAGGTAGGCATCCCGTTTAGGCCCTGCCCTGGATATTCCGCACCAAATTCCGCAATAACTGCGGCAAAGCTGCCCTCAACTTAGTTTAGTCGTTCTAAAAATGTTTATTAACCAGTACCAATTGCACCGCTATCGACACGGTGCGCTATACTTGGTACTATATTGTCTGAAAAAGCCCCAATTAGTTCAAACCTAAATCTAAAAATCCAACTTAAAATAGATGCAATATCTCCGCAAATATGCGATCTAGTTCCTCTAAGAACTAGACAGTGTTAATTTGGACTGGCACAGTTTTTTTCACACACCTAATTATCGGAACATGTCATGTCATCGGTCCTTATTTTAAATGGTCCCAACCTAAATCTTCTGGGTCAGCGCCAACCAGAAGTATATGGCACAACCACGCTCGCAGATATCGAAGATATGTGCTTAACACGCGCTTTGGCGTTGAAATTGGACGTTAGCTTTTTGCAGTCCAACCATGAGGGTGTCATGATTGACGCAGTTCATGCGGCAAAGGGCACCCACGGCGGGCTAATTATTAATGCGGGCGCATACACGCATACCTCAATTGCGTTGATGGATGCCGTTGCTTCCGTTGAATTGCCCATGGTTGAGGTTCACCTGAGCAACATCCATGCACGCGAACCATTTCGCCATGTTTCGTATCTGTCAAAAGTGGCCATTGGCCAAATTTGTGGATTTGGTGCGCAGGGCTATCTTATGGCGCTAGACGCCTTGGCTGAAAGATTGGTGATTTCATGAGTTTACGTCGTTACCTTTTAGGTGTTGCTGACAGCAAAAGTATCGAAGAGCTGTGGAAAGACCATGTAATCAAAATGGCTCAATACGGGTTTGACCGGTTGCTCTATGGCTTTACCCATTACCGCACGTCTACTTCTTTAGGTGACCCTAGTGATTTCATTCTGCTGACCAACCACGCACGCGCCTACATTGATGTTTTTCTAGATGAAGGACACTATTTCCATGCACCCATGGTGCACTGGGCCCTTGAAAATGAGGGCGCAAAAAGCTGGAAGTTGCTGGCCGAAATGGAACGCACAAAAACCCTCAGCGCGCCAGAGCGGCGTGTTTTGGAGTTTAACCGCGATATGGGCGTCACAGCAGGCTATTCTATCAGTTTTAAATCGATCTCTGCGCGGTCCAAAGGTGCAATTGCCCTAACCGCAAAACGCGGCATGGATCAGGACGCTATTGATGCGGTCTGGGCTGAGCATGGTGCAGATATTACTTTGATGAACAATATCGTTCACCTGAAAATCCTGACACTCCCATATAGTGCGCCTAACCGCTCACTCACTTCACGCCAACGCGAAGCGTTGGAATGGGTAGGTGATGGCAAGACCACACAAGACATTGCGATGCTGATGGGCTTGACCTCTGCTACGGTTGAAAAGCACCTGCGCCTGGCCCGTGAGGCATTATCGGTCGAAACGACGGCTCACGCTGTTATGAAGGCAGCATTTGCAAATCAGATGTTTGTCCTAGATAGTTTGACACCCAAAAGGCCCTGACAAAGATAGGTAGGGTATACCTTACTTTCCCTAGGGGGAATTTTGATGCAAATTCACCTTGTCAGATCGTAACGGCTAAGCTGGTCTGGCAGACGACCTAGATAACTTTGGAATTACAAAGCGCTGTCGGGTCGCCGGACCCAGTGGGACTGTTTTAAATGTCTCACTGGCCGGAGCATATGAGGACCCTACTCTCCCCAGAGTCGTCAAATTTTTGGGTCTTCTGTACAGCACAGTCCCTTGTCCCAAGGCACTGTGCTGTTCGCTGTTCAAGGGCGTTGAAAACCAGTGATGAGCCAATTCCGAAACGTGACCATTGCTGGCGTGTCCACCCGTTGCTTTGACCAAACTAAATAGAACCCGCGTCCTTCTTGCTCTGCGACGCGTCTCATTTGTGTCAGCATATGGTCCTCTACAGGATCAAGGTAACAGCGCGGCACCAATGCAACCCCCTGCCCTCTGCGTGCCGCGTCCAAGGCTAATGATGTCTGATTGACCTTCAAAATTCTTACTTCATTTTGGATGGCAGCACCTTCAAGTGCCGCGGCCCATAATCGGTGACTGTCTTCAATCAACGGGTAAGATTCCAGCGGCGCATCTGACGGGTATTGCGCAATCAGCGAATGCGCGGCCACTGCCACCAGATCATGTGGCCCCAGAAAACACCACTCAACATCCTTCTGTTGCGGAGGCATTCCTTGCCGCACTGCCATGTCCATTCCGTCAGTCTTGAAATCGGTCACCTTTTGATCCGCAGTAATCTGCAAATCAATCTCTGGGTGTTCATCCATAAATGACGGCAATCGCGGGCCAAGCCATTTTGCCGCGAAAGAGGGCGTTACCGTCAACGCAACCGTGTTCGAAACTGCTGTCACCGCAGAAAGGGCTGCATCGATCTGCTGCAAGGCATGTGCAATTTCTTTAGATAGAGCTTCTCCTTGAGATGTAAGGCTAAGGCCACGCGCTTTTCGATGAAAAAGTTGCACACCTAACTCGGCCTCTAACGCGCGGATTTGTTGGGCTACAGCACCTTGCGTCACGTTCAGCACCTCAGCCGCATGGCCAAAGTTGAGGCATACCGCCGCTTGGTGAAACATGCGCAGACCGTTTAAATTGCGGTGGCGGATCATCATGCGCTTCCTTGGGTGTAGTTTTTCTACAGGCTTGCGCGAAAAACCATGATTGGTCAATCCAAACACCCACTGCCATTACAGCCTGAACACAGTCAGGAGGATGTAATGACGCAATTTTTAGAAGACAGAGTGACCGTTCTTAAGTGGATCGCATCGGTGATCCAGATCATGGGATATACTGCAACCGCATATGGACTAACGCCGTTGAACATCTATCTTTTCCTGATGGGATTGATCGGGTGGTTCGCCGTTGGCTGGATCTGGAAAGATCGTGCCATCATGCTCATCCACATCGTTGCCCTTGGCGCCATGATTGTCGGCCTGATGGGGCGCTAAACGTAAAAAGGCGGAGCAAATGCCCCGCCTTTCAAAACCTTAGTCGTCAAAGTAGCTTATGCGCCGCCGACTTTTGCAACTTCTGCTGCAAAGTCTTCTTTGATGACTTCAATGCCTTCGCCAACTTCCAAACGAACGAAGCCGGTAATTGTTGCGCCTGCTTCTTTCGCGGCATCAGCCACTGTCAAATCAGGGTTGATTACGAACTGTTGGTTCACAAGCGTGACTTCGGACATGTACTTCTTCATACGGCCAACGATCATCTTTTCGATCACAGCTTCCGGCTTGCCGGATTCACGTGCGATATCGATCTGAACCTGTTTTTCTTTTTCAACAACAGCCGCATCAAGATCAGCTTCGGACAAGGACACTGGGTTTACCGCTGCAATGTGCATCGCAACCTGTTTACCAAACGCTTCGTCGCCACCGGTCATTGCAACCAGAACACCGATGTTACCCATGCCAGGTGCAGCAGCGTTGTGCACATAAGACACAACAACGTCACCTTCGATGGCAGCCATACGGCGCACAGACATGTTTTCACCGATAACGGCTACCGCATCTGTCACAGTCTGCTCAACGGACTTGCCGTTCATGTCAGCTGCTTTCAGCGCGTCAAGGTCTGCTGCTGTCACTGCTGCGTCAGCAATGCCTGCAACCATGTTCTGGAAGTCGGCGTTTTTGCCAACAAAATCTGTCTCGGAGTTAACTTCAACCGCAACGCCGCGGCCGCCTTCAACTTTAACCGCCACAAGACCCTCTGCCGCTGTACGGCCGGATTTCTTTGCAGCTTTTGCCAGACCTTTGGTACGCAGCCAATCAACGGCCGCTTCCATGTCACCAGCTGTTTCTGTCAACGCTTTTTTGGCGTCCATCATGCCCGCGCCGGTCGAGTCGCGGAGTTCTTTGACCATGGATGCTGTAATTGCCATCGCTCTGGTTCTCCCAATCTATTTTGAAAAGTATGGGGCGGCTATACCCGCCCCATGTATCAACAGTGCAACAAAGCGCTTAGCTTGCTGCAGGTGTCTCTGCTACAACTTCTTCAGCGATAGCTTCTTCAACAGGTGCTTCTTCCATCGCGCCCAGATCAACGCCAGCGGCGCCCAGCTGTGCAGACATACCGTCAAGAGCAGCACGTGCCGCCAAATCGGTATAAAGAGCGATTGCGCGTGCCGCGTCATCGTTGCCTGGAATGATGTAATCGATGCCATCTGGGGAACAGTTGGTGTCAACCACAGCCACAACTGGAATACCCAGCTTGTTGGCTTCGGCAATTGCCAGCTGCTCTTTGCGGACGTCGATAACAAAGATCAGGTCAGGACGACCGCCCATTTCGCGGATACCGCCAAGGGAAGCCTGAAGTTTGCCTTGGTCACGTTCCATGCCCAGACGTTCTTTTTTGGTCAAACCACCAAAGCCCAGCTCGGATTGCTCGTCGATGTGCTTTAGGCGCTGGATGGATTTGGACACGGTCTGCCAGTTGGTCAGTGTGCCGCCGAGCCAGCGGTGGTTCATGTAATACTGTGCGCATTTTTCTGCGGCATCCGCGATAGGCTGTGCTGCCTGACGCTTGGTACCAACAAAAAGAACACTGCCGCCTTTGGCGACTGTATCACGGATGATTTTCAATGCTTCGTCCAACATTGGGACGGTCTGCGTCAAATCCATGATGTGGATGCCGTTACGCGCGCCATAGATGTACGGACCCATACGTGGGTTCCAGCGCTGCGTCTGGTGGCCAAAGTGTACGCCTGCTTCAAGCAGTTGGCGCATGGTGAACTCAGGAAGAGCCATGTCGTTATACCTTTCCGGTTTAGCCTCATCGGGGGAATGATACGCAGAATGCGAACCAACCGGCGGAACCTCTGGGATTTCTCCCCATTGGTCCCATCCCCGACTGCGGGATTAAGTAGGCTGCGATTAACTCAGGATGAACTATTCTGCAAGTGTAAAAGCACCTGTTTGGAGCCTTATGCGCCCTACTGGCTTGATCATTTCGTCAAACCGCGTGCACAGGCACTTAGTTAGATGGCAAAGCCGCAGTGTGTGCTTTGCGAACCGCTTGCTCACAGGCTGCGGCGATTGTTTTTCGGTTCTCAAATTCCGACACCTTTAGGGGCGTCCCGTAAACAACTTCAACTGATCCTTGGCGGGCGGGTGCTAGGGTCGCTAACAGATGCGTTGCAAACTCCATTGAGCCCCACCACCCATAAAACCGCGAATCCATCCCAGCCGGAGCGTGATAAATCACTGCAACAGGTTGTATCTGAATTTCATCCCGCAACTCATCCGCAAAGAACGACTGAAAAAGCGTGGTTTTGAACGGCAAGACCTGCAAGCCGTCTGTGCTGGTTCCCTCAGGGAAAAACAACAGCTTATGCCCTGCCAACATCCGCTGCTGGAACAACTCAGTTTGGGAGCGCGCGCGCGCTGGGTTTCGTTCGATGAAAACAGTCCCTGTTGCCCGCGCCAGCCAGCCAATTCCCGGCCATGATGCAACTTCGGATTTCGAGACAAAATAGATCCGCTTGGCCGCGTTCAATGAAAAGATATCTAACCAACTGGAATGATTTGCCACAACAGCACCGCGTCCCGCCATCGGCGTACCAGTTACCAATATGCGCATGCCAAGGACACGGAAAGCATTTCGGCAGACAAACTGTGTGATGAAGGGAGTCACCGGACGGTGTAGGCCATGCAAGGGCCGTTCAAACAGGCGGACCAACAGTAAGACAATCAATCCACCGAATACCAAAACGATCAGCACCGCCGCCCGCAACACAATCCGCATCCAGCCCACAGCAGTGACCTTTGGCATGTCCGGATGGCTGCCTTTGTCCCATGTTTCGCTCATTTGGCTTGTCCTGAATAAATCTTTGCCTGTCTGGCGTTTAGCAATGCAGTATCCATAATCAAACAAACATCCGTTGTATTAAATCTGTGGTCCACATAGGCTCCCTCGCCCACACATCCCCCTAATCGAAGATAGGCTTTGATCAGGCTCGGCACTTGAACCATCGCAGCACGACGATCAAGGGTTTTAACGTCGATCATGTCCATACGCTGGTAGCCTTCATCAAGCGCACGTACCCGCAGTTCCGTTGGCGCAAGGTGGCGATCGTGAAGCAACGACAAAGGCGCAGCAAGAGCGTCCGTATCTGTACCGTGAAAGCTGGCTACACCGAACAGAATGTCAATTTTATGGGCCACCACGTAGTCGGCCAGACCGTTCCAAAGACAATGCATCGCAACACCACCACGGTAATCAGGATGCAGGCACGAACGTCCTAGCTCCAACAATCGACGTCCCGACGCCTTAAGGCATGACAGGTCATACTCACCTTCAGAATAAAATCCACCTGCAACCTCTGCCTTGGCCCCGCGCAACAAGCGATATACGCCAATGACGGCGTTATCATCCGTTGTTGTCAAAATCATATGATCGAAATATGGGTCAAAACGGTCCCGCTCGAGCCGTTGCTCATGGTCAACCAGATCACCGCCACCGCCCAGCTCCGTTACAAAAACATCGTAACGCAACCGCTGAGCGGCCCTCAATTCGGTTTCGGTTTCAACAAGTTTTACTGCGAACTCTGTTCTGCCATGACGTGTCATGACGCTCCCCATCTATTGCTGTGTTTGCTTTCTGCGGGCAGATACGCGGGTCGATGTATATTTGCAACAGGTTGGTGAATACCAGACTCAATCAAAGGTTGTAATCGGTCATTACTGGTCAGAACGACACAACTTGTTAAGATATTATTGTAACTGTTAACCATCAAACACAGGGAGCAAGGATATCCGACTGCTATCGATAACAACTTTACCTGCTTCCCGGAAGTTCACAGTGAGTTTTCCAGCTATGTTGCTTTGTACCTGCCCCAGCCCCCAATCAGGCATATCCGGATGCCGCACCAACATGCCTGGGGTCAAGATAGCATTGAGATCCTCCATCACATCTTCCTTTTCTACTGAGAGGCCATAAATTGCACCACTCCATAAACATCGCTGAGCTAATTGGCAGCCGTATCTGCCATGATCTGATATCCCCGATCGGGGCAATCAACAATGGACTTGAGCTGATGGAAATGAGCACACCATCTAGCAGCCCTGAAATGGCCCTGATTTCAGACAGCGTAAGCAATGCTAGCGCACGCATCCGCTTTTTTCGCATCGCATTTGGGGCTGCAGGTGCTCAGTTGGTTGGCCGTCCTGAAGTTATATCAATCCTCAAGGATGTGTATTCTGATACCCGCCTGACAGTTAACTGGGGCCCTCTTGCTGGGGTGCCACGCTGTGATGTCCGGATGGCATTCCTAGCACTGCAATGTTTGGAGACGGGTATGCCCTACGGTGGTCGTATCGATGTTACGCAGGAAGGTGAACAAATTGTCCTCACTGGCCATGCGGATAAGCTGAAAATTGATGTAACCTTATGGGACATGCTCAAGGGTGAGCCGCGCGAAACAGAGCTTCACGCAGCACAGGTTCAGTTTGGCCTATTGCCTCAGATCGCAGAAGATGAATCTCGATCCATCAAAACAGAGATAATAGACAGCTGCATCACCATTCGAATTTAACTGCGCACAGTTCCATCACCTGTCACTAGGTATTTGAAACTGGTCAACTGCGCCGCGCCTACAGGTCCACGGGCATGCATTTTTCCCGTGGCGATACCGATCTCAGCGCCCATGCCAAACTCTCCGCCATCCGCAAACTGCGTTGAAGCATTGTGAATGATAATTGCGCTGTCCAACGTGTTCATAAACGTCACAGCCGCCTGTGCATCTTCGGTAATGATGCAATCCGTGTGGTTAGAACCATATTGCCGAATATGCGCCATCGCCTGCTCCAGATCGTCAACTTCGCGGGCTGCGATAATCATGTCCAGATACTCACGGCCCCAGTCGTCTTCCTTAGCGGGTATCACGCCTTGAATTGACTGCAGGCCAACGTCACCGCGGACCTCGACACTTGCATCAATCAATGCGCGGATAACAGCCATCCCAATCGTTTTTGAGACGTCTTTGTGGATCAACAAACATTCTGCTGCGCCACAAATTCCCGTGCGCCGCGTCTTTGCGTTCAGCACAATCTTTAGCGCCTTTTCCGCATCTGCGTCTTTGTCGATGTAGATGTGAACGATGCCCTCAAGGTGGGCAAAAACAGGCACACGTGCTTCGCGCTGCACCAATCCTACCAGTCCTTTACCACCCCGCGGAACAATCACATCGATCGTATCGGTCATGGTTAACATTTCCTGAACAGCGGCGCGGTCACGGGTGGGCACCAGCTGGATCGCATCTTCGGGTAGGTTTGCGTCCCGCAGACCCTCTTGCAAACAAGCGTGCAAGGCATGGCTGCTGTGAAAGCTCTCTGAACCGCCACGCAAAATCACTGCATTACCTGCCTTCAGGCATAACGCCCCGGCATCTGCGGTCACGTTGGGGCGCGATTCATAGATGACGCCAATCACCCCCAAAGGGGTGCGAACACGACGAATGTTTAGACCGCTTGGTTGGTCCCATTCCGCCAAAACCTCACCGACAGGATCGGCTTGCGCGGCAATCGCGCGCAAACCGTCGATGATACCTTGCAGGCGATCTTCATCCAGCTTGAGACGGTCCAGCATTGCAGGGCTCAACCCCTTCTCGGTACCAAATTTCATGTCTTCATCATTCGCGGCATAGATCGCTTCGCGGTTTTTCCAAACGGCATCAGCGGCAGAAATAAGGGCAGCATGTTTGCGCTCGGCAGTTGCAATGGCAAGGCTGGCCGCTGCGGCTTTTGCGCGTGTACCAATGTCCGTCATGAGGGCGGAAATATCTGATGTCTCGGTCATATCTTTTGTCCTTACAAAGCCATATCGTCGCGGTGAATGAGGGCCGCTCGCCCCGGATATCCCAATAGCGCTTCAATCTCTGCGCTGTGGTGGCCCTTGATTTGTGCAGCTTCACTAGCCGCGTAACGCGAAAGCCCAAAACCGATACCCTCACCGTCCGGCCCCAGTAACGCGACTGCATCTCCGCGCCCAAACGAACCGGAAACCCCTGTAATACCAGCAGGTAACAGGCTGTTCCCCCTGCGCACAGCGGCAACAGCACCAGTATCCAGCGTCAACTCACCCATCGGCTTCATTGCCGCGATCCAACTTTTGCGCGCTGTTTGAGGGTCGGTTTGCGCGGTGAACCAGGTGGCATTTGCTCCATTGGACAAAGCCGTCAGTGGGCGCATTACAAAACCCTCAGAAATCGCCATGGCGCAGCCTGCCGATACGGCTGTTTTGGCAGCCATCAGCTTGGTCTTCATCCCACCTTTGCTAAGGCCCGATCCGGCATCGCCCGCCATCGCTTCAATCTGCGGGGTAATACGGTCTATGACATCATAGCGCGTGGCGTTGGCATCAGTTGACGGGTTTGCGCTGTAGAAACCATCAACATCTGACAACAGAATCAATTGATCCGCGCCTACGGTTACGGCGATCTGCGCGGCAAGGCGGTCGTTGTCCCCAAAGCGAATTTCATCCGTGGCAACGGTATCGTTTTCGTTCACAATGGGCACAGCTCCAAACCCCAACAACGTACCAAGCGTGGCGCGACTATTAAGGTAACGCCGCCTGTCCGAGCTGTCCTCAAGCGTGACCAGCACCTGCGCAGTTGTGATGTTATGGGGCGCCAATACCTCTTCATAGGCGCGGGCAAGCCGGATTTGCCCAACTGCAGCCGCCGCTTGGGATTGCTCCAACGGTAATGTTCCTAGGCCAAGACCCAAAACACCCCGCCCCAAGGCGATCGACCCAGATGACACCAATACAACATCGGTGCCGTTCTGTTTGAGCCACGCAACGTCCTGCGCCAAAGATACCAGCCAATCAGCCCGCAAATCGCCAGTTGTGCGGTCCACCAAAAGGGCTGAACCGATCTTGATAACGATGCGT
The DNA here is from genome assembly GCF_036960155.1 of Sulfitobacter sp. Classification (GTDB taxonomy): domain Bacteria; phylum Pseudomonadota; class Alphaproteobacteria; order Rhodobacterales; family Rhodobacteraceae; genus Sulfitobacter. Next base: position 214,355 of record NZ_JBALWB010000004.1, read on the forward strand.
TTGGCGTCAGTTAGGGCTGCCAAGGCGCTTCCTCCTCGGCAGGTTTAAGGCGAATACGGTCATCATCGATTTCACTGCGCAGCGCACGCAGCACTTCAACCGTGTTGGTTTGCGCTACGCCAGACATCGGCATAACCACACCACCACAGGCTTTCTTCAATTCTTTCAATGCACTTGCCTGCTCATCTTCATCTAGCGCATCAATCTTGTTCAAGACAGTAATACGTGGCCGGTTGGCCAACTCACCGCCATATGCCTCAAGCTCTGAGATGATGGTTTGGTAATCCTCGACCATGGTTTCAGAGGTACCATCCACCAGATGCAACAGTACCGCACAGCGTTCGACATGGCCCAAAAAGCGGTGACCCAAACCGCGCCCGTCATGCGCGCCTTCAATCAAACCCGGTATGTCTGCAACAACAAATTCGGTATTATCCACGCCAACAACGCCCAAGTTAGGGTGCAAAGTTGTAAACGGATAATCCGCAATTTTAGGACGTGCGTTCGACGTAGCCGCCAGAAACGTAGACTTACCCGCGTTGGGCAGCCCAAGCAGACCCACGTCCGCAATCAGCTTCAGACGCAGCCAAAGCGTACGTTCAACGCCTTCCTGACCGGGGTTAGAACGGCGCGGCGCCTGATTGGTTGCGGATTTAAAGTGCAGGTTGCCCCAGCCACCGTTGCCGCCACGCGCCAGCTCAACCCGTTGGCCCAGCTCGGTCATATCAGCGATGACTGTTTCTTCATCTTCATCAAGGATTTCTGTGCCAACAGGAACACGCAGCAAAATCGCATCGCCATCTTTACCTGTGCGTTGCTTGCCCATGCCAGGCTGACCGTTTTTTGCAAAAAAGTGCGGCTGATAACGGAAATCAATAAGGGTATTTAGCCCATCCACCGCTTCGGCCCAAACAGAGCCACCGCCACCGCCATCACCGCCATCAGGACCGCCATATTCGATGTACTTTTCACGGCGGAACGACACACAGCCACCACCACCACCACCGGAGCGAATGTAAACTTTGGCAAGATCGAGGAACTTCATTTTATATCCTAAGGGTTTACCGCAGCTTGAGGCTGTAGGTCCAGGTTGGCACGGTTGCACCGCGCGCAAGGCAGAATGTTTCGGCATCACCTAAATAGGCAAAGCCAGTGTTAATCAGTACTTTGGCAGAGGCTGGATTGTCATGAAAGACCGAAGCGAACATCGCATCGTTGTCCAGCGGATTTCCCGCAACCAGTGCCTGCACAGCATCTGAGGCAACATGCGTGTTCCAAAACGGCGGAGCCACCCAATACGAAACTTCAGATTGGTTTCGGTCCAACCGCATCAAACTGATGACACCCATCACCTCGCCACCGTCATGATCGCCGCTGTCCATCACCCAGACGTCTTCTTCACGCTCAGGCAGTGTCGCGCGCTCAATGTAACCCGCAATCAAACCGGGCGGCAACGGATGCGGAATCCGTGGCGTACTGTTGGCCAGACGGATGTCACTTGCATAATGCTCAATTCGCGTAAGGTCGGACATACGCACAGGGCGCAGCGAAAAGCGCGTCGTATGAAGTGTCTCTTGTTGCGTCAAGGTTACCATTGTTCAGGATCCTCCGGCGAATAATACAAACAAGACCGATGCAACGGTTAGCGCTGCAAGTGTCCACATCAAATAGGGTTCACTGCGTGTTCCCGCAACTGTGCGTGCCATCGCTTCACCACCCAATGCCCAAAGCGGATGCACCACCACCTGACATGCAAAAAGAACGGCAGCAACGGTTGCTGTTGCAGTGAGGGTGGGAATGTCTGGCCCTACAAATGCTGTAAAGCTGCCGACGATCATCGCCCAAGCTTTTGGGTTAAGCGGATGCACAATGAGGCCCGCCATAAAACCGGGCGCGTTGGCGGCAGGTGAGCCCTGCCCCAGCCGAAGATTTGCCACCTTCCATGCAAGCCAAACGATATAGGCGGCAGAGATGTATTTGAGCGCTGTAAAGACTGCAGGCGCAGCCTCGGCCAGTTCCATCAAACCAAATCCGATGGGCCAAATGATCAATTGCTTGCCAAGCGCAACACCAGCCACAAACGGCAGTGCCGCACGAAAACCGTACCGTGCGCCCGTGGCCAATAGGGCCATATTGGCAGGACCAGGTGTGCTAATTTGCGAGGCCGCAAATATTGCGAAGGGGATGATCGCGATGCTCATGCTAACCACCTGTTCGCACAAGTGACGCTTAGCTGGTCACAAAGGACAGTCGCGCGTGCGACCGTGCCCCAATCCGTCAAAGAATGGCGTAGCTGATGTATTTGCATGCGCTCGCTCCTTTCCGGTGCTGGGGCATAAAACTAAAAAAGGGACCGGCGTTTCCGCCGATCCCTGATTTTCTATCATCTTACGGATACGGCTTATTCAGCAGCTTCCGCCACCGGTACGATTGAGATGAATGTGCGGTTTTTCAGGCCCTTGTGGAACTGAACGTTACCTTCAACAGTTGCGAAGAGCGTGTGATCTTTGCCCATGCCCATGTTGTCACCAGGCCAGAATTTTGTGCCGCGCTGACGCACAACAATGTTACCTGGGATGACAAGTTCGCCACCGTATTTTTTCACGCCAAGACGACGACCAGCTGAGTCGCGACCGTTCCGGGATGAACCACCTGCTTTTTTATGTGCCATTTGGTCTCTCCTTAACCTTTTGCCAGCTCGATGGCCTGTGCGATCCAGTCTTCACGACCCACACGACCTTTGAACGACAGTTTCTCTTCAATAGCTTCCACGTCTGCATCTGTCCATGCCGCGATCTGTGCGAATGTTGTGATGCCTTCAGCGTTCAGCTTGCCAACGATAACCGGGCCAACACCAGAGATGGTGGACAGATCGTCGCCGTCAGTTGTTGCAGCAGCTTTTTTCGCTTTGGCAGGCTTTTCAGCTTTCTCTGCTTTTGGCGCGTCGGCTTTTGCTACTTTAGCTTTTTTTGCTTTCTTCGCAGGTGCTGCATCTACGGATGCGCCTGTGATGGCTGCAACGGCTGCTGCGGAAACGGAACCAGTTCCGATTGCTGCTGCAACGCCAGATTTACCAGCGCCAGAGGCCAAGATCTCAGTGATCTTAACCAAGGTCAGTTTTTGACGGTGACCTTTGGTACGCTTGGAAGAGTGCTTCCGGCGACGTTTGACGAAGTGGATTACTTTTTCGCCTTTGATCTGGTCGACAACTTCGGCTTGAACGCCAGCGTCTTCGATCATCGGGGCGCCAACCTGTGGGTCGTCGCCGCCAAGCATCAGCACTTCGTTAAATTGAACAGTCTCACCGGCAGATGCCGCAATACGTTCCACGCGGAGCATGTCGCCCGCTTGAACTTTATATTGCTTACCGCCTGTTTTCAGGACCGCAAACATAGGTCTTCCTTCACTTTTGCCGCGTTCTTTGGCCCCCATTTACGGGTGTTTAGGATCCGGTCGTTGCCGTGATCCACCTGGAACAGCGCGCCCTTGGGGCGTCATTAAAAATAGTCCCGAAAACAGGATGACCTGTCGGGATGGCGGCTTATCGGGTGATTACCCCTGTAAGTCAAGCGGGTTTAGGTGCGTTTTAGCGGGTATACTGCGGATAATCATCAGATTTGTATGGGCTTCATCCCCTACCCTGAATGAGCCAACGCATCTCTGTTTGAAAGCCTATACTCTTATACTTTAGCGAGTGATGAAGTGTTCGTACACAACCACCTGAGAATTCAACGTCAAGAGCATCCAACTTTTCCTTTAACTGAGCAGTTATATCTGCAGGGGTTTTGGGTTTAGAAAGCTCTGAGCTCGTAATTTGGTCCGCCAATTTACTATACCCTAATTAATGTACTTAACAAAAGTCTGGATTTTCTCAAACAACGCATCGCCACGCGCTTCGATTGCATCCATAAATTCATCTGAGACATAGGTTTTTTCTTCTAGGTATTCGGCCGCCCAAAAATGGCGCCCGGCGATACTGGAAGACTTCCAAGTCAATTTTGGATTTCTAGGAATATTGTAAGATCGGATAACACCTTTCCTCATTATAGGTTTGATAACACCTTTCCTCATGATAGGTTTAACGTCAGAGTCCTCCATCACGAAGGCATCAGGGATGAAATCCTTAAACTTGTGCCAAAAATACTGATCCTTAATGACCTCACCGTTGCGCCAGTATAAAATTACCGGAATGTAAAATGAATGCCCCGGATCCCATTCCTCGATAAAGTCGCGGAAACTACTGCTGACCAAGGTGCTGCCAGAACTCTTCTGCATAAATCCATAAATTTTACCGTTTTCATGAATCTCATGAAGATGAAGTGGCAAATATTTCGGATCAGGCCATTTGCCCGGTAGGCTCATAAGAGTACGCATGATGTCATTTGGCTCGCTTCCATCGGCTTCTTTGTCATGCCAAATTGTCTTGCTGTCGAAATCCTTCAGGTCGTGGTGAAGTATCCAAGGCACTAGCAGTTCCCTTTCTGGGTGCTTGTCGCGCCCATCTTCTCCAACTCATCTTTATCGACCAACAGTGTGAGAATTGGATGACACAACTCCCCACAGCCCTTTGGGAAAGTGAAGTTTTCGCAGCAGAAAGAGGTTGAAGATACCAAACGGCGAGCCCTTTTCATCAGTCAGAAACACCACTCACAGCCTTCGCAAGCTTGGCTACGGCTTCAGCACACTGTTCTAAGGAAGTTGAATCCGTTTTGGGTGTGAAATCCAAAGTCACTTTTCGATAGGTGTTTAGAGTTCTTCCGCAGCCAAATTTAATGCCATCGCGCGCCCCAATGCATATGAAATATCTTCGTAGAGCGGATCAAAACCTGCAAACAGCCCCGCATTAAGGGCCTTGCCCGCAGGTGTTGTTGCAAAATCAGCATAAAGGGTTAGTTCCTCATTGCTCAGCGGACTATAGGCAAGCGTAAGGAATGCGCCGAGCCAGCTGGAGGTATCCGCTGCAATATCGTCACGTTCGGATAGGACATCCTCAAGGATCTCTTCATCGCTCATCGTATAGACATCGCCATCAACCAACGCGCGCAGGAATTGGTAGTTGGAATTAAGCGCAGAGGTAACGTTGCGGTTGACCAAATCACCCTCGGTGATCATCCGGTTGATTTGAACAAGCCGCGTGTCATTGGTTCCCTGACGTGCTGCATATTGCGCACGCGCCTGCTCTTCGATGGCAGGATCACTCATTGCGCGACGGGCCGCGTTCTCAAGTGAGATAATCCGCAGACCAAGATCAGAAGCAAAAAAAGCTATGGCGTCTTCCAGCAACTCGCCCTCTAATGCGGGCTCAAGTCCCGCACGAATGCCTTCGCTGATCCGTTCAGGGTCATAGATGCGCGTGACCTGCTGAGACCACGCAGGGCCACCCTGCCCGTCCAGCCAATCACGGTTCAATGTTGCTCCGAATTTGATGCCTTCTTCATGCAGAATGCTGCTGAGCTCTCTGACCTTGAGAACATCCATCAACACGGTGTGCCGCGCACCTGCCCACACAGGCAACGCTGTAACAAGGATCAAACATGCTGCTAACAGATGGCGCACTTACAAATCCTGACTTGGCTGCATGACACGCAGACGGTCGGCGACCGCCTCAAAACGGTTTGCCATAATTTCATATTGCACGGCATTCATCAGGCCATAAACATCTACCATTTTGGGGTTTTCTAGTGCCTCGGCATAGGTGACCATCTCGGCATCAGAGAACGCCTGATAGGTATAGGCCGCACCCTCTAATGCGCCTTGGCGCAAGTTTTGACGCAATTCGGGTTCTTGCGATTTTAATGCTTCGCGCAAATCGGGTTCTTCCATTTGCAATTCAATCACACCGGCACCCGCCGCCGCCAACAGGAACCTGATTTGCACTTCTTGGATTGAGCGCAACGAAGTTTCTTCACTGCCGCTGGCATTATTTAACCGTTCAAGGATACCAACACGTGGGGATCCGATGCCCTTAAGGCCCGCAATGATCTGCCCGCCACTTTCTTCCTTCAGCCCGTCTTCTTCTACCATATGCGAGCTGTTTTCGACGACAACCAGCCGCATACCCAAGTCGGAGGCGTAAAAATCTGAGGCATGCGTCAACAAATCCTGCGTCAGCGTTTTTCCGAGAATATCAATTGCCATGTCATGCATCAGCTTGGTGTCGAAAACCTCAGACACAAGCCGCTTCCACTCAGATCCAAAATCATCAGCCTGCAGGCCCAGCATTTGGGGGGCAGCATCCGCAGATAAACGAATACTCTCTAGTGCGACATCAAAACCGGTAACTTCCAGAAAATGCTCCAAGTCCTCATGTGCGGGTGTTTGAGCCGACGCCATGAGCGCAGAAAGCCCCAGCATCACCGCAAAAACGGGGACCATCAATGTTTGCCTGATCAAATGCATGCGCTTTCCTTTGCAACGTTCAACATCAAAATACCCGTTATATAAAGCGCTGCAATGAAAAATCCGTAAAGCGGCAAAGATGTGTAACCACGGCTTGTTGCCTGATATAATCCCGATTAACCGGCCGTTCCAAGATTTGGTGCGGACAGGTGCCGAAGTGACAGCAATGACTGAGTTTGTTGCCGCAGCAAGTTCACCCGCACCTTGTTTGCTCTCACGTAGGGCTGTTTTTTAATTGTTCCTGGCAGCATTTTTGGGGTTTGTCCGTGTTTTCTACGTCTATAACCCAGCAACCAAACGGGGTGGTATGGCCATATCAGAACTCTTGGCTTGTGGGTGAAAGGTCTTTGACCGCCCGAAAGGTCCAACACTTAAACGTCAAAGAGGACGGGCACCAAATGCTGCCCGTCCTCTCTCTCGTTTTTCCTCTGTTTATAGTGGTTTAGAGGATGAAATCGTCCTCGCTCAATGATGTGACACCCAATAGAATAATATTCAGATCTGCGTTTCCATCACCATCAACGTCAGCCAGTACAAAACCATCTGTACCGTTCTGGGCAAACCTAACCTGGCCTGCCCCGCTCAGTGCGGCGCTCCCAACAAAGGTGAAGGACTGATTACCCGCAAGTGATGTGTCAGCATCAATTGTGGACAGATCGATTTGGTCCGCTCCGCCTACACCAAAGTCGGCAATTACATCACGGCTGCTCGAGGTGCTCTCGTCGACCTGATTAAAGTCAAACGTATCCGTGCTGCCGCCACCAGTCAGGGTGTCCGCACCAAGTCCGCCTGTCAAGGTATCCGAACCTCTCATACCGAGCAGTTCATCGTCACCGCTGAAGCCAAACAACATGTCAGCGCCGTTGAAGCCGAGAATGGTGTTGCCGGCTCCGTTACCGACAATAACATCGGCCCCTGCGTTCGAACCATAGACATCCTCGAACCCTGTGAACAAATCTGTGCCGGACGAGCCGCCTACAGCCTGATCAAGGCCTTGGAAGCGCAAGTTAACAGTCACACCACTCGCTGAGCTGAAGTAGCTCAGAATGTCAGCATCACCAGCCCCGCCATCCATGGTGTCGTTGCCACCTGAACCTTCAATCAGGTCGTTGCCTGCGCCGCCGTTAAGGACGTCAGCGTCGCCAATACCGTAAATTTGATCTTCACCGTCTCCGCCGTTGATCTCATTGCTGCTTGCAGAGCCGACCAGCAGATCATTTCCGGAACCGCCATTGATGCCCTCGACTGAGATGAATGTATCGCTGCCTTCACCTGCCGAGACATTTTGTGCCCCTGCAAAGTTGATGTTGACCACGAGGTCTTCGGTCGAGAGGGAATAATCAGCCACATCGGTCCCGATGCCACCATCGAAGGTGTCGTCGCCTGCCCCCCCGATTATGACATCATCACCTTCAGAGCCAGCAAGCGTGTCATTGCCCGTGCCACCTGTCAGCGTATCATTTCCAGCAAGACCATCGATGTTATCGTTTCCAGCCTCACCATCCAGCACATCGTCGACCGCAGAGCCAGTAAAGATATCGTCACTGTCCCGCCCGAATACGTTGACTGACACAGTGGCCGTGCCGCCGTCCGTAAGAGTGTAGGTAAAGCTGTCCGTTACCGAAGTTATCGCCCCTCCAGAAGCCGAAGATGGCAAATAAGTAAACGCGTCATTTGTGTCGTAAACAAACGTCCCGTCCATCATCACAGTAAGGAGCGCACCCGAGGAGAGTGTAATCAGATTTCCGACCGAAGCTGTGTTGCCATTCACCGCCGCGATGCTCAGCAACGCTGTGTCGCGATCAACATCAGATCCCGATCCGTTGTCGGCAAAGAGATCCAGGCCATTAATTATGGTAAATTCGTCGATCGTAAAGGCATCGTTGGCGGCGTCAGCCGCGTCATCGACACCGTTGGCTGTGACCGTAAAGGACGCCGACGTAGTTTCCATCGCAGAATCTGTCGCCGTGAACACAAAGTCGTCTATCACATCGCTGATAGCTGCTTCGACCAGTGCATCATCAGGGCGGTACTCATAATCACCTGATGAGGAGTTCAAGAACACCGTGCCAGTTGCTCCGGACAGCTCAAGATCGAATGTCCCTTCTGTAGAAGTGATTGCACCAGTCAGACCGAACGCCACAGTATCACCGGTGTCCGGATCACTGGACGTTAGAACACCAGTTGTGGTCGTGAATGTGTCGTCCCCGGTGGTATCGGTCAGCGTTACACTGGAAATAGACACATCGAGGGTTGGCGCATCGTCCACCGCGTCGACAGTGACGGTGACTGTTCCATCGTCGAACAGTGCTCCGGTTGTGTCATCCGTAACGGTGTAGCTGATCGAAGCCGCGCCGTTGTAGTTGTCGGTTGGTGTGAAGGTGATCACCGTGCCCAAGACCGTAACAGTCCCCTGCGCCGGATCAACACTGGCTGTGACGGTCGTTGTGTCACCGTCCACTTCACCAATCAGGCTGGCCACATCGATGGTTGTCGCTGTGTCTTCGTCGGTTGATGCAGTTGTATCCGCAGCTGTTGGCGCATCGTCTACTGGAAGCAGATCAAGGCTGGCGTTGGCCGTAGCTGTGAGTAGGCCATCTGACGCGACATAGGAGAAGGTAACAGCACCATCGTCGTTCAAGTCAGGCTGATAGTTCCAAGTACCATCATTGTTATCAGTCAGTACACCGTTGCCCGAAGTCAAAGTAAGCGACGTGATCTCCAGAGAGGCATCTGCGTCGATATCGGTAACACCAAGGGCGATTATCTCGGCCTGAGTGATGACACGCAAAGTGTCTTCGTTAGATGCGATCAGCGTTACAGCTGCTGCTGTTGGCACATCATTATCGCCTGTCACTTCAACAACTACCGATGTGGTCGTTGATGAACCTCCGTCCTGAACGCTGTACTGGAAGTTGGCGGTATAGACCTGCCCGCCATTCAGACTTTCCGGTGCCGTAAGCGTATAAGCGCCATCGGTGCCGAGCGTTATAACCACGCCATCAACAGTTGTGATTTGATAGCCAGTTGCTGTGATTACCGCGGATGCAGACACCGAGCTGGTGATGTTTACGATTTCACGGGTATCGTTGGTATCCACGTCAGTGTCGTTATCAAGGATATTTCCGGTAATTGTACCTGCTGTATCTTCTGTAGCTTCGATCAGATCCGAGACAGCAACGATAGCGTCGTTGACCCCCGTGATTGTAACCGAAACCGTCGCGGTTGTTGATAAGCCAGCTTGGTCGGTGACCGTGTAGCTGAAGCTGTCAATCGCCGTCTCGGTCGCTGCCAAGCTATTGAATTTAGCAGTCGACGAAGTGAGGTTATAGAACAACTGGCCATTCTCTTGGAGCGTGATTTCGGCACCCCAATCAGTTGTAATAACACCAGCAGCAGCCGCGCTCACCACAGCTGAGCCACCATTGGGGTCCAAGGTATCAGCAATGTCTGCAACATTGGTAACTGTGAATGTATCACCGTTGTCCGGGTCGCTATCTGCTGTGCCAAGTGTTCTTACGTTAATCGCTGATGCAAAGGCCCCTTCAGTGGCACCAAAGCTATCATCTTCAGGTGTCGGGCTATCGTTGCTTGCTGTGATGTTTACGGCAACCGTCTGTTCTATCGCCGCAAGACCATCACCATCGGTGAGATTGAGCGTGATATTACGCGAAGCAGCTGGATTGTCGCTTGTGGTTACGTAGGTCAGCGCAGTTATGACCGCTTGAACCTGCGCACTTTGTGCACTGTCAGAGAAGGTCACGCTGAGCGCGGCAGTGCCACGTCCCGCGATGGATCCCACGCTGGTGCCTGAAACCGTGACATCGGTGCCTGAGATGGCAACGTTGCCCGCAGTATCAAGGTCCAACACATCCGTCGCGTCACCACCATCAACCGCAGCCGCAAACACACCTGTGTCATAGTCTAGTGCATCGACATCAGTCAGCGTTACGTCTGCTGCAACCGCCGTAGCGATTGGTGCTGCCGCATCAACTGCTTCGATGTGTCCGCTTGTTACTTGTGCGGTGGTATCGATTTCAGTGGAGTCGTTGACCGCCGCCACTGAGACAGAAACTGTTCCATCGTCAGACAACATCCCTGTTGTGTCGTCCATGACCGTGTAGCTGATCGTTGCCGCGCCGTTGTAATCGTCGGTTGGCGTGAAGGTGATCTGCGTGCCCGAGACCGTAACAGTCCCCTGCGCCGGATCAACACTGGCCGTGACCGTTGTTGTATCACCGTCCACTTCACCAATCAGGCTGGCCACATCGATGGTTGTCGCTGTGTCTTCGTCGGTTGATGCAGTTGTATCCGCAGCTGTTGGCGCATCGTCCACCGCGTCGACAGTGACGGTGACTGTTCCATCGTCGAACAGTGCTCCGGTTGTGTCATCCGTAACGGTGTAGCTGATCGAAGCCGCGCCGTTGTAGTTTGCGGTTGGCGTGAAGGTGATCTGCGTGCCCGAGACCGAGACAGTCCCGTGCGCCGGATTAACGCTGGCTATGACGGTTGTGGTGTCACCGTCCACTTCACCAATCAGGCTGGCCACGTCGATGGTGGTCGCTGTGTCCTCATCGGTTGATGCAACGTCATCCGCAGCGATTGGTGCATCGTCCACTGGTGCCACAGTGATTGTCACCGTATCGACATCTGTCAACGCACCACCGGAACCGGTGTTGCCACCATCGCTGGTGGAGATGGTCAGCGTGACATCCGCAACAGCATTCAATGCTGGGCTAAAGACTGGTGCGGAAGCCGTCAGATAGGTATTCAGATCGGCTAACGTACCGCTCAGCGTTACTAATGAGGTGCCGCTGTCGAGGACACTCACGCCACCGCTGGCAGTTGCAGCGATTGAGCCGCTGTCAACAGACAGGATCATTGTGATCGTGCCGCTAGCCGCATCCACATCTGCGACCGACAAACCAGTCAATGGCAGGTCCGTATCCTCGGTTGCAGAAAATGCTCCGGCAATTCCATTTTCCGGTGCATCATTCACCGCATCCACGATGACATTAACGGTAACCGTATCGGTCAGCAGACCATCGGTAACTTCGACAATGAAGCTGTCAGTGCCGTTGAAATCGCCTGTTGGAGTGTAAGTGTATGCGCCTTCAACGCCGAAGGTCACAGCACCGTTGCTTGGTGCACCACCTGCCGCAAGAGCGTAGTTGAGCATTGCGCCCGCATCTACATCAGCTGCCAGAATGGTTCCGGTGATGTCCGTTCCTTCATCACCACTGACGGCGACATCAGATGCAACTTCATCGATTTCAGGGGCTTCGTTTACACCCGTTACGTTCAGAACAAAACTGGCTGTAACACTAGATGATCCTGCAACTGTGGCGTCACGAACCTCAACGGTAACTTCATAGTCGCCGTCCATGTCTGCGTCGTTCGGATTCTCAAAGTCGGCTGGTCCTCCGTCAAACCGCAGCTCAGGACCGTTTTCGCCCTTTGCGATGCTGAACAGTGACGCGTCGGCACCAGTAAGCGTAATGTCGTTAAAGCCAATCGCATCATCGACAACTCCAATGTCCGCGACTTTCAGACCGCCAATCGGTGCAGAGGTGTTTTCGGCAATTGTTGTCTGCTGGTTGGTCAACACCACGTCAGTTGGTGCTTCGTTAACATCTGTAACCGTTACGCTGATGGCCTGCGTTGACAGGTTTCCAGCTGTATCAGTGGCTTGGACTATTACTTCGTAGATGTTGTTGGTATCCGCGTCCGCTTCGTTCTCGAAATCAGGCGCGTTGACGAATTGTAGTGTGTTCAATCCATCTGTGCTGATGGTGAAGGCTGTCTCATCTGCGCCCCCCACAATCGTGAAGCTGATGTCGCCAACTGGCGTGTCCACATCCGTAGCTGTCAGAGTAACAACATCGATTCCGTTCTCGGAATGGGTTTGCGCTGCAACCGTGAGGATAACGGGGTTCGTGTCATCCACATCAAGAACCGAGATGGTGAAGTCTTCTGTAACAGTAGACCCATCAATACTGGTGGCCAGGACAGTGATTGTATGGCTTTGCGCCGTCTCAAAATCAGGCGATGGCGCGCCAACTGTTTGCGCAAGACTGACTACACCTGTCGTATTAATCTCAAAGATGCCGCCGGCGTTGTTACTTAGCTGGAATATCACTCCGTTGTTCGTGGCATCCCCATCGAATGCGGTGGCGGTAACCCCGACAGTGCTGCCTGCAGTTGCATCTTCGGAAATCTCGTTTGCGTCTTGATCCCCGTCGCCAGTTGCCGCGACATCAAATTCGTCTACATCGTTGATATTGATGGTAAACGTCGAGGCCGTGCTTGCCGCACCATTTGCAGGTGTAGCGGTTACCTCGATGTCATAGCTTGCTGCCATTTCGCGGTTGATATCTGCTCCGGTTTTGACCGTGACAACACCCGTAGAGCTATCAATGTCAAACAGGCTTGCACCGTCGCCACCCGAGATCGAGTAGGCGATTGCGCCCGACGTGATGTCAGCATCGGTTGATAGTGCCGTCAGACCGACGGGCGAGCCACCTGCGGCGTTTTCGTCCACAGCATTGTTGGCACTGTCGTTATCTACGGCGGCAATCGTGAGGTTGTCATCCACATCAGTTACAGTAACCGTGACGCTTTGCGTGGTTGATGCAAGCTGGCTATCTGTAATGGTCACTTCCAATGTGTGGCTGGTAGACGTTTCCGCATCCAGATTGGCTCCATCCAAAAGTGAGATTTCACCTGTGGTGACATCAATCTCGAACAAACCAGAGGTGTCATCAGTGATCGCATAGGAATGAACATCGCTTTGATCTGAATCTGTCGCTGATGCCGTCGCAATTACGGATGTATCGGAAATGTCTTCGGCAACTGTCGCCGAAATACCCACAGCAACCGGCACGTCGTTTGTGCCCGTTATTGTAACCGTGACGGTCTGTGTATCTGACCCGTTGGACATGCCATTATACATGTCGTCAGCCGTCAGCAGATATTCGACAAGCAATGTCTCACCTGCCCCAAGGAAGTTGAAAGAGCTGTCGCCCGTGGCACCAGACGTAAAGGCCCAAGTGATGTCAGATCCCGCACCGTCCGCGTCCACAGTTACCGTATCGGCGAAACCCGTTGTGGCAGCGGCACCAGCGGCAACCTGCAACATTGATTTCAACGCTGCATCGCTCAAAGGAGACGTGCCTGTATAACTGCCCGTGGTTAGTGCTGTCGCGCTTGTCACCGTGAGGGTTACAGTATCCGAGGTGTCTTCGTCAGCAATGGTCAGTGTTCCGGACGTGTTCACGACGCCTTCTGGTGCCGCTTCGGTCACCGCACCTGCATCTGAACCAATTGCACCGCCAATAACTGGCGCGTCGTTTGTCCCGACAAGTGAAATCTCAACCCGTTGGGTTGTAACGCCACCTTCGTTATCGCTGATGGTAATGTCATAGATTTGCGGGCTGCTTCCGAGTGCTTCACCTTCGGAAAGCGCATTAAGATCGGCGTCGGGTACAACAATGCTCCAGCCAACCGTCCCAGCAGCAACTGTACCACCAGAGGGTGAGAAGGAAACTGTACCAGTGTAGCCGGATGCTGCTGCGATAAAACCAAAGGAAGGCAATGTTGTGCTATCCGCATCGGTAAACGCGATGGTACCTGAGGCACCAACTTGCACGCCCTCTGTTGGTCCTTCGGCCTGTTCTTTTACTTCGCTATAAACAACGCCATTCTGTGTTGGTGGGGTTGTCGCGCCAACCACTGGCGCATCGTTTTCGCCAGTCACCGAAATGGTCAACGATGCCTCGTCAAATCCAGCTTGCGGATCTGTTGCACGTACTGTCGCCACGATTTCGGGGTTCTCACCATCGCGTAGCATATCGATGCCGGCGCTATTTGGCTCAAAGTCGTAATTGCCATCGACATTGACCGTCAGCGTACCCAGCTCGATCAGGCCGGTGCCAGCTGTTGTGCCAACTGTCCCGGCACTGCGATCAAAGTAGAACGTTTGCGATGTCTCATCACCCTCAGGCACAGGCATTTGACCCGAAATTGTGTACTCCATCGCAGCCGCATGCCCGGCATCACGGTCCGTCGCAACGAACGCACCGTTCAACGTAGCTTGAGTATCGGCAGCGTCTGTATCCAGAATGCTGCCTGTTGCATCAGCCAATTCGGGCGTATCGTTTGCAGGCGTGATATCAACCGTCAGTGTTGCCGTGTTTGTGGCCATACCGTCAAAGACAACCACAGTGAACGTTTCCTGCGGATCTTCATTGGCCTCCAAAGCCTGCACTTTCGCCGTATCAACCACATAGTTGTAACCGCCAGTTTCTTGCAGTGTCAGCGTGCCGTATTTGCCGAGCAGCGATGTGGTTCCCATTGCAAGGGTTTCACCATCAATTGTATAGCTCAGCACGGAGTCATCATCTGCATCCGTACCCACAAGCGTGCCAGATACATCACCCAAGATGGTGTCGTTGCCAATCGTATCTACAACCGCTGGGGTTGTAGTAACATCCGCCAAGACAGGCACGTCATTGGTGCCAGTGATGGTGATCACCACGTCTTGTGTGGCGGTCGCAGGGGTTGGCATGGTGTCGTCGCTGGCTGTGATTGTGTAGGTCAGCTCAAGTTCTTCGCCGACTTTCAGGAAGTCGAAGAGCTCGCCGCCCGCGTTGAACGTCCACGTTACCGTGTCGCTGGCTTGCAAGCCATCAAGGCCATCGCCCGCCGCCATTGTCAGCATGCTACTTGTATCAACTGCCGTGCCGTCATTGGTGACCAAGCCACCGCCAGTCACCGCAAGGGAGACAATATCACTCACGTCAACATCCGCCAACGTCAGCGTTCCCGACGTGATCAGAGTGCCGTCTTCCGTCACAGCACCTTCCGCGTCAGTAGCAACTGCCGCCGTGATCGTCGGCGCATCGTTGGCCCCGTCGATCGTGACGGTGAGTACCTGTAACGCCGTGCCATCAAGAGAGGAAACCGTGATCGTATCGGTCAATGTATCATCCACACCCAGCGCCTGAACAGGTGCGTTTGTGCTGTCCAGCGTGTAGGTCCACACCCCGGCTGCCGTCAGCGTAAACGTGCCATACCCTGCGTCGCCAGCCGTGCCAGCATGCGCGATAAAGAGGGATTCCCCGTCATCTGCATCCACAGCCGTCAAGGTGCCACCTGCAGTAACCGCGTCCATATCTTCGGTAACAGTACCCGTCGCATCCCCAGAAATCATAGCCATGTCATTGGTGCCAGTGATGGTGATCACCACGTCTTGTGTGGCGGTCGCAGGGGTTGGCATGGTGTCGTCGCTGGCTGTGATTGTGTAGGTCAGCTCAAGTTCTTCGCCGACTTTCAGGAAGTCGAAGAGCTCGCCGCCCGCGTTGAACGTCCACGTTACCGTGTCGCTGGCTTGCAAGCCATCAAGGCCATCGCCCGCCGCCATTGTCAGCATGCTACTTGTATCAACTGCCGTGCCGTCATTGGTGACCAAGCCACCGCCAGTCACCGCAAGGGAGACAATATCACTCACGTCAACATCCGCCAACGTCAGCGTTCCCGACGTGATCAGAGTGCCGTCTTCCGTCACAGCACCTTCCGCGTCAGTAGCAACTGCCGCCGTGATCGTCGGCGCGTCGTTGGTGCCTACAAAGGTCAGTACAATGGGCCGAGCTGTTGTTGTTGTGCCGTCGGAGATTGAAATCAGGTACTCTTGAGTGAACACCTCGCCTTCGGCCAAATGGTCCAAGAGGCCATCCGAGATATCAAATTGGTAGAATACGACGCCAGCATCCGCTTCGGCAGTGCCTGTTGGCGCAAAGAAACCAGCAGAGAATGTGCCAGCATAATCTGCCAAGAGTGCGGCGTCTACGCCACCTCCCTGAACCGCGACCGTTGTTACCGAGAGGTTGCTGATATCACCCGGATCAACGTCATTGAAGGTGATCAATCCTGTTTCGGTTGGGCGTGCTGTGTTTTCCACGCCGATGTCGGCATCTGTGAATTCTGTGATGGTCCGAGCGAGATCGCCGCCGTCCAGAATGTAGGGGGCATCATTGGCACCATTGATGCGGATTGTGCTTGTGAGATCAACGGATTGCGTTGATCCATCCGGCGAAGTTGTGGTCACTTCATAGCTGATGACGATATTCAAGAACTCGGTGTCATCAAGCGCATCAAACACAGCCGCATTGCGGTCAAATGTGACCACTCCGGCAACGGTTGTTAGATCGAAGGCTGCTGCAACATCCGTCGCGGAGAAGCCTGCAGGGATTGTTCCTGCTACAGCCATTCCACCTAACATCTCACCAGATGCGGAGATTGCCGTGCTGGTAATAGCCCGCGTATCGCTTGCATCTTTTTCGGTGACGTCCGTGACATTAATGGTGTCGGTAGTCTCTGGGCCATCCCCAAGCAGGTTCACGGTTACTATGGCTGGTGTTACAACTTCGGGAACGCCGCCAACCAGAACGATTTGATCATCGACAAGCACAAGAGAGTCACCTTCGCTGAAGGCATTCTCGGTCTCGGCCAGGATTACAGGTGTATCGTTTGTCCCAATGATCGTGATTGTGACTTGTTGCACCGCAGACACGGAGGCCTCGTCAGCGCCCATACCGTCAAAGCTATTCTGATCATCAACATTTAGGTCATAGACAACCGTCAAGGTTTCGCCTTCGCCGAGGAAGTCGGCCAAGGCATCATCGAGACTGAAGCTCCAGTTGATTTGACGATCATCTGTCCCGTCAATCACGGCTGTGAAGGCATCAAGCGCGGCCTCAAGTCCGTCGGGAAGCGGTGTGGTTACCTCCGAAGCGGTCCCCAAGTTGTCGGCCCCGTTCACATCGGTCCAAGTAATGGAGGTGCGCGTGGCGCTCACTGCGTGCTCGTCGGATAAATCCGCATCAACAATGGCCAATGCGCCTGACGCCACGAGGTTGCCACCAACGAGTCCCGTCGACTCCGTAACAGTGCTCCCGATCGCTCCAGCACCGATTTCTGGACGGTCATTTGTTCCTGTCACTGTGACGGTCACAGTCTGGGAAACCGTTTCGTCGCCATCTGCCGCTTGGACAGTGTAGGCCAACGCAATGCTTTCACCGTTGGCAAGGAAATCGAATGTCTCCGTACCGCTGTCAAAGGTCCAAGTCGAAGTGCCCGTGGCATTGCCCGATCCGGTAACCAGCGTCGAACCATCGGTGATTGTCAGCATGTTTTCAAGCGCTTGTGCGTTTGAAGTGTAAGTTGTTCCAAGTACTCCAGTTGCCATAACCGAAGTGACGCTCACTGCAACGCTATCGGATGCATCCACATCCGAAATGGTCAAAGTGCCGGTTGTCGTCAGGTTTTGGGCATCGGATTCCGCGACGGACTTCGCGTCGGAATTGCCAGTTTCAACCGAAATGACCGGTGCATCGTTGCTGCCTGTTACGGTGACGGTAACGGGAAGCTCGTCATAACCGCCAAGCCCGTCTGCCACACGCACGGTAAAGACATCTGTTACCATCGCATTTTCGGCCAGCGCCTGTGTATCCGTGTCCGTATTCGCAAGCGTATAGATCCACGTGCCTGCATTGGTGAGTGACAGGCTGCCGTAAGTACCCTCAGCAGTGCTTGGGGTGCCGTTGGCAACAACAGGCATTTGAACAGCCGCGCCGTTGATTTCCGTGATTGACCAAAGCTTGGCATCATCGGCAGCCGTAGGAGCATCGACATCAATATCCGTTACGCTAAACGCGCCGGATGCAGTCACATCCCCCATCTCAGCGGCACCAACTTCGGTCACATTATTGTCTGGCATAACACCAGCATCAACCGTAACGACAGGTGCGTCATTTGTGCCAACAATCGTGAGCGTCACAAGTTGGATATCGAAGGCGGATTCATCGTCAGAGACCTGAACTTCAAAGGTCTCGCTGACGGATTGCCCCTCATGCAGTGCATCAACAGCTGCTGATCCATTGGCCAGCGCGAAGGTCCATACACCTGCCGCCGAGATGGTAAATGTGCCGTAAGTGCCTGTAATTTCAGTTGTGCCGTTGTTTGACTGTAGCCCCTGCGCGTTGGCAGAGAAGGTCAGCGCGGTATCGCTTGCATCGACATCAGTTGCGGTCAGCGTACCTGTCGCTGATGGCGTACCCGCATCTGCTGCGTTCATGGCATCCACGCCGGATTCGGTAACAGTGCCCAAATCGTTATCACCTGCGACACTGATTACAGGCGCATCATTTGCGCCGTCAACATTGATCGTAAGCGTATTGGTCGCCGTGTTGCCCGTACCGCCACCATTGTTGGCGATGGTATAGTTAAATGTCTCGGTTACATTTGAAGCACTGTCGAGCGCCTGTGTCGCAGCATTGGAATCGTCTAGTGCATAGCGATATGTACCGTCCGCATTTACGAACAGGCTACCATAGGTGCCGGTCACTTCGGCCTCGCCAGTTTTGTCGAATTCCAGCGTCTCCTGTGCCGTTGCGCCATGAGAGGCTTCAACTACGGCCAAAGCCGCGGCTTCGGTTGCGTCTGAATCAGTCCAATTGGCAGAAGCGGATAGATCGCCGGTTACCTGGTTGGTACCAGCAGTGCCATTTGCGGTGCCGCCCGCCTCTACAGCGGTAACTGCAGCGGTTGAATCGGCAATGATGACGGGCACATCATTAGTGCCTGTTACTGTGATTGTTACAATGTGATCGGCTGTGGCGTCACTGGTGCCTGATGAATCATCCGCACGCAGCGTGTAATTCAGGACCAGCGTTTCACCTGCGCGTAGGAAATCAAACGGCGATGTCGTTGCATCGCCCGCCTGAAAGCGCCACGTGAAATCGGACCCAGTGCCATCCGCGTCAAGCAAAGCTGTCGCTGACCCATACGTACCCGTACCGTCACCGGCAACAACCTGCATCATGTCCGCAAGGGCAGTTGGCGCTGTTCCAACAAAATTGCTGGACCCGTCTATTTCGACGCCAAAGACTGTCACGGTTACATCATCGCTGAAATCAGTATCTGCAACGCTAAGGGTTCCTTGCGTTTCAAGCTGCTGGTCGGACGCATCGTCAACGACCTCGGTCACGCTGGCGCTGGAAGACGTAGCCGAAATCACAGGCTGATCATTAGTGCCTTGAATTGTAACGGTAATCGTTTCAAGCAAGCTACCGCCCTGACCGTCGGAGATTGTAACATCATAGGTCTGAACAATCGTTTCCGTCGCACCGAGCGCATCAATAACCGCCATTTGCGTTGCTTGCGATCCCGCGGGTAGCGGGAAACCAATGGTGAAATCCCATCCAACGATGCCCTGACCATCGCCAGTAATTGGATCATCAAAGCCGGCAATCAGGACACCCAGATAACCAGTCCCATTGTTAGCCACATTGATAGAGTGGATATCGGTCAGATCATCGTCGCTGACAGTATAAGTGCCACTTGTGCCAAAGGGGGTGTCGTTTTCGCCGACTAAGCCATCCGCACGCTCTGTCGCTGTCGCACCCAGTGTATTTGTTCCCGCGCCCAAAATAGGGGCGTCATTTAGGTTTGTCAGCGTCAGTGTAATCGTCGAGGTCGTCGCGTTACCCCCGTTGTCGGTACCGATCACATCCACATCAATGGATACAGGCGTTGTGATGGTTCCGTTGCCGTCTGTAACACCGCCGCGTGCCTCAAAATCAAAGAATTCCCGAGCAGCTTGAGTATCGGAAATAACCAGATCGAAATCGTCCGCGTTTGCGACGATACTCACGGCGTCATAGACACCTCCGGTTCCACTTAACGCATACGTCGTGCCGTCGTCACCTAACAGCGAGTCAAGCACGATGGCGCCAGCGGTGGCGGCTTCCTGATCTGGTACTTCGGCTAATGTAACCGCATTTGTCTCTGACACGGACGCAATGGTATCAATGCCAGTTGAGGTCGCAACGGCCGCTGCCGTGGTCAACGTGTTGCCTGCTGCATCCTGGCCACCGGTGACACTGAACGTGATATTGAAATGGTCTGCCGTAGTGCCCGTCACATTGTAAGTAATTGCAAGTGTTGTATTTCCTGCATCCCACACACGTGCGGTCATTGCATCTTCGGTCAGGTTGGTTGCTGCATCGCCGTTCAAAACCACGGTCGGATCAACAGCGGGATTCATCGCTTCGTCAAATGTGATGGTTAACGTGACAGTGTTGTCATCAAGATTGATCTGCCCGTCAGTGCTTTCTCCGGTGAAATCACCAGATACGACCAACGGTCCGGTCACATCCAGATCATAGCCGTTGGACACAACCTGTGCCGTATTGCCAGCGTCGTCAGTAGCGACGAGCGTGACAGTCAGATTACCGTCTTTCAGCTGTAGCTTTTGTGCTGCGGTCAGCGTTACGGGACTGGATGCAAAGTCTGCAGGGCTCGTCAAAACAACGTCTGTACTGCCAATGCCATCCGATACGACCGTGATCGTGCCCGTTGCATCCGCGTCGATGCCGAAAAACGCAATCTGAATGGCTTCGGAGCCACTGAACGTCATATCAGCACCTGAATTTGTGAAACCCACGCTCAGCGTGGTTCCATCCGCATCGGCCGAGGTGTCCAACTCAAACGTCGGCGCAGTAGGCGCTGCGACGGAGTTGCCAGCGGCGTCAGTAACGACAAGCGTGACAGTCAGGGTACCGTCAGCCAGATCCGCTTTTTGTCCGGCGTTGAGCGGCAAAGGGTTGGTTGAGGAACTGGTTATGCCTGTCAAAACGACAGGCGTGCTGCCCGCCCCATCCGAGGTGATCGTGATTGTGCCCGTCGCATCGGCGTCGATGCCGGCAAACGCGATTTGAATGGCTTCGGTGCTGTTGAACGTTGTATCGCCACCGGAATTTGCGAAGCCCACGCTCAGCGCAGTTGCGTCCGCATCGGCCGAGGTGTCCAGCGTAAACGTCTGCGCAGCAGGCGCTGCGGCGGAGTTGCCAGCGGCGTCAGTAACGACGAGCGTGACAGTCAGGGTGCCGTCTCCCAGCATCGCTTTTTGTCCCACGGTCAGTTCCATAGGGTTGGTTGAGGAGTTGGTTATGCCTGTCAAAACGACGGGCGTGCTGCCGGCGCCATTCGAGGTGATCGTGATCGTGCCCGTCGCATCGGCGTCGATGCCGGAAAACGCGATTTGAATGGCTTCGGCGTCGTTAAACGTCGTATCGCCTGCGCCAGCGAAATTCACTGTTGGTTGGCTCGGCGGATCAAGGTCAATATCTATAGAGGTCGCCAGCGATACTGTTGTAGACCCATGAACTTCTGGCGTAACAGCGGTATTCTGCCCTCCCATCACTGAGATGCCCGCTACAGAGAAGGTTCCCGACATCCCTGTAACTTCATACGTGATTGTTACAGTATCAACCGAGTTCCAATTTGGGGCTGGCGTCGTCAAAGAAATCACAGAAGGAAGCGGTAATCCAAAGTCGAGAGTTGGAAACACTGATGGGTCCATCTGCTGATCAAAAACGACGACGACCGTAAAGGTTGTCGTGTCTCCGTTGATAACTGTGAGGCTTGGCGTGACGGATGTAACTTCGACCATGGGAATATTCTTTCATGCAAACAAGTGGAAACAGCCCAGCCAAAGGACTGAACTCAAATATATCTATCTTTAGATTGGGATTTAGGGGGTTCGGTGGTTTACCAACCGGAGCGCATCAAGGTGGAGTTTTAGTTCTCCAGCTAAAGCGTCAAAATTATTCATATTAACATCCCCCAAGACTTAAACAATTTGCTTCTCTGCACAAAAAAAACTGCGCCAACTCGAATAAAGTAACTATTCACAAACAAACCAACCAAGAATTACTTAGGACAAGTCTGGGTGTTAGCATCGTATTGGATTACCCCCACGTCAAGAAACAATTAACAGTTAGTTAACGCAATTAAGCCGAAAAAAACAAAAAATGACGCCCTTAAAAGTGACGATATAGACCTACTTTTGGCTCGCGTTTAATTCAATATTGAAACAGATATAGTGCCACAAAATCGTTACCTAACAGTACTAGATTTCGGCTGAGAACTTGTTGAGTTCACGGATGGTTCAAGGACTCTCAAGTATTTGTTATTAATGCGTTACTTTGCTCAATAATTTTCGTTATGCCGCCTAGGAAAAGCACTAGAATTTGATCAAATCCAACGTGCGTTGTAAGGGCAATATGAACCATACTAACCCGCTACGTTTAACAGGCCTTGGAAGGTTGGTTGCTGGGGCCTTACAACATCCAAAAGCTTCTCGTGATGGTGGGGATATTTATGAATACCAAAAATAGAAATGCGATCACAGGTTGAGTCATTCCCTCTAATATAGAACTTTAATTCATGTCGGGAATTTCAGTGGTATAAAACCTATTAGAATCAAAGTCAGCCGTCGAGAATCGCATCGTGCAAACAGGCCAATTCCCGTATTAGTATTTTATTTATGGAAATTTAAACCTGAAAGGGAATTTGGGTATATTCTATTATTCTCGTCCAATTGCCTGCCGTTCGTTAATGCGCAAAATATACTTCAACGGGTGCCTAATTCGTAAGCTATCAGATGATGTGATTTTGGTTTTTGGACCTACCGATATGTGCTGCCTTAACTTTAAACGTGAGATACGGCAGGCAACACCGCGGGCCCGTTATGCCGATCACTAGGTCGACATGCTGCAGGCCCCTGTACAGCAGTTCCCTGCCCTACATGGCGATGTTTTATAAACGAGAGGGCAATTGCATGATCAGCCTTACACCCACAAACGGTTCTTTGAGCGGCGGCAATGCCATTCTCCACCAAAGTGGATAGCCCAACCGTAAAACGCCAAAACGTACCGATAGCATCACAGATGACGCATTGCATAGCCCAGCCCACGGGATGAGCTAACTCTCTGTTGTTTATAATAGACTTGGCCCCATTAGGACCAGACGCCAGTCAATCATGGTGTCCAACGTCGTCGACCCTGAACACGCCGTTGCCCATTCGTTTTCGATGAATTCAGAGGTTGAGACCAGTATCCATCAACGCTTTGATATCGCTTTCTGACGTACCAGCAACGATGCGGCCCAGCTCTTTGTCACCGCGCAAAACCAGTAACGTCGAGCGGCGTGGAATATTGCGGGAGGTGGTGACTGCGTGGCGCGCAAAGTCATCCCAGTCGACCTTCACAAATGTCATGGCCTCATCATAGCTTGAGTTTGATGCCCGCAAGCCGTTCACAACCCGCTCTTGGCGTTTGCATGTGCTGCACCACGTGGCGGAATAATCTACAAAAACTGTCTTGCCGTCAGCTAGCGCCTTTTCAATAATCCCAGGCGCATAAGTTACGTAATCACCGGCTGAAGCTGCGGCAGGCAACAGGCCCATTGCGGCGGCAGTTGCTACAAAAGTACGACGGTTCATGGTCATAGTGTGTCTCCGGACATTAAAGTGCTACAGATAAATCTTGAAGCCAGATTGGCATGACATCGAGGGCCCATGCCTCAATGTAGTGGTTCAATTTGAAGTAGAGCATCACGCCCACAGCGATAAAGGTCACGCCCAAGATTGGTTTGGAGCGTGCGGCAAGGCTACGCAGCATTTGCGCCCGTGTGCGGATCGCCTCTCGTGCGCCAAACCCTAGTACGATGATTAGGGTCGAAACCCCCAATGCAAAGAACGCCATGATCATAGTGGTGTAGCCAAGGTTGCTCCCTTGGGAGGCCAAAGCAATAGCCCCGCCCAGCGTTGGACCAATACAAGGCGACCACACTGCGCCCAGCAAGACGCCGCCCATGAACTGCCCGCGCAATCCACCGTCATCAACCTGCCCTATCGTGGTATCAGCGCGTGCTGCCATGCCTGCTGTTGCGGCTTCAAACCGGTTCGCAAACATAGGTACAATCAGGATCACACCAAATACGATCATAAAAACCGCACCAATCTGCGCCAGACGTTCTTGGGTTAGCCCGATTGATGCGCCAAAGGCTGTGACCAGAACACCAAACACCACAAAAGATACGCTCATCCCTGCTGCAAGGGCCAGAGGGCCATAACGGTTGGCATTCAGCGCGCTTACCAAAACGATGGGCAAGACAGGCAAGACGCAGGGGTTGATCAGGGTCAGTAGACCCGCGAGATACGCAAATACAAATTCCATTTGGCAGATGTGAACGGTTGCACAAAAACTAGCAAGACAAACGCGATCAATAAGGTGTCACAAACGCGTCACCAGAATAGTACACCATTCAATAGCAAGGGTGCCCTACTTGCCCTACTCATCATCCTCAGGCACATCCGCCTTAAAGCCGCGTGCAACAACAAACTTCTCGGAACTGTCCTGACGGCTTGACGGGGGTTTAAAGTTTGACACTTTGGTAAAGCGTTTCTTGAGCAGTTTTTGCAGTTCGCCTTCAGCGCCGCCCGCTAGGGTCTTGGCAATAAACGTACCGCCGTCCTCAAGAACATCAAAAGCGAAATAAGCCGCAGCTTCGCACAAAGCGATAATCCGAATGTGATCCGTTTGTTTGTGACCCGACGAGGCGGCTGCCATGTCCGACATCACCACATCCGCCCTACCACCCAGCCATTCTTTGACCTTCAGGTCTGCATCATCTTCCATGAAATCAAGTTGGTGGATTTCGCAACCCGCAATGGGTTCCATTTCCTGCAAATCAACTGCCAGAATGGTACCAACCGCTTTGCCGCCCTTTTCACCCAAAATATTGGACCGTTTGACCGCAACCTGACACCAGCCACCGGGTGCGGCCCCCAAATCGACAATCCGCGCGCCTGGAACAAGGAAACGGTATTTGTCGTCGAGCTCCATGATCTTGAACGCTGCGCGACCGCGATAGCCTTCGGCCTTTGCGCGTTTAACGTAGGGATCATTCAACTGACGCTGCAACCAACGGGTTGAGCTAAGCTTGCGGCCGCGTGCTGATTTTACCTTTACTTTCAGTTCACGTTGTCCGCGGCCTGAAGTGTTTTTACCTGTTGGCGTCTTGCCCATTAGAACGTTCCTTCTTCGAGCACACCATCGGCGCTCATTTGTGCATATAACAGACCTTCGCGCAAACCGCGATCCGCCACGCTGAGGCGATCGGTCGGCCAGCAGCGCATCAAAGCCTGCAAAATCGCGGCGCCTGACATTATCAAAGCAGCGCGGTCGTGCCCGATGCACGGATCCACGCGGCGCCCTTCGGGACCCATCGCAAGATAATGATGGATCACCGTATCAATCTGTTTACTGGTCATGCTTAACCCGTCTACTTTTGTGCGGTCATAACGACGCAAACCCAAGTGGCTGGCCGCAACCGTGGTGACCGTGCCCGAGGTGCCTACAATCTGAAACCGTTCTTGCGGTTGGGCAGATTGATAAGGCGTGAAATCAGCAAGGTTCTCTTCAAAGAACCAACTCATCAATGCAAACCGCGCCGCATCGTCTTCGACATCCGAAAACTGATCCCGCAGGGTCGCCACCCCAAGTGGTACGCTGATCCAGTCTACAACGCGCGCCTCGGGAACATCCGTCTTGGCCTGATGAAACCCGTTATGCAGACGCATGATTGATTGCGCGCGGTCCTTTTTGGGAACTTTACTGATGTCGATCCACACCAGCTCGGTTGAACCACCGCCAATATCCACTACCAACAGGTTTTCCGTCTTTGGACTGACCAGCGGCGCACATGAGATCACAGCAAGCTGCGCCTCTTGTTCTGGCGCGATAATATCCAGCTTGAGCCCGGTTTCACGCGTTACGCGGCGCATGAACTCATCCCCGTTAAGCGCGCGGCGACAGGCCTCAGTTGCGACAAGACGCATGCGTTTCACTTTGTTACGGCGTAGCTTTTGCTGGCAAATGCGCAATGCCTGTACGGTGCGCGCCATCGATCCGCGCGATAATCGCCCGGTCTTCTCTAGGCCCGCCCCCAATTGGACGGACTTCGAGAAACTATCCACCACATGAAATCCCCCACCTTTCGGTTGAGCGATTAACATGCGACAGCTATTTGTGCCCAGATCTAGGGCCGCATATAGGTCGTTCGATCTGGACGAAACTGGCGCGGGGCTCAGAGCCGTCGATTTATTACGTTCGAGCGCGCCCGCACCTTTGGAGCGCTTTGGCGCCATGGTTTGCGCCTTTCATTTACGTGTTGCCCTGATGATACGCTTTGCACTGGTACGGCGCAAGGACCCGCAGGCACTCCGCGACCCTATTTTAACGAACCTCAAGATGTTCATGCTAATAATGATCCTTAGGCGCTGGTGCGATTACACAAGGCTTCGTGTACTCAAAGGTCGCGGACGGTGCCGTTTTTGTCGAAAACGACATTCGTGTGCTGCAGACCATCCGTTAGAGAGGTCTAAATACCAGTGAGGTTGGGAGGAATCGTAAATGGCAAACGTTGTGATCGTTTATTGGAGGGATATCCCTGCTCAGGTTATCGTGGGCAAAGGCCGTCGCGCTGAAAAACGCATTCTGCCTGAGCGTTTTGAACAGGCGATTGACCGCGCTGCAATGAAAGTGGGTGCTGGAGACAGTGACGCGTATCTCGCTGAATGGCGCAAGGCTGCTCCGGTCTCTGTTGAGGGTGAAGACGCCGCTGTTGCAGATACCGAGGTTGCGCGCATTGACGCTGAGTATGATCGCGAGCGCATCAAAGCGCTGATTGCAAATGATGGCTGGGCATAACCCCACCGCTCTTTTAGACCCGAGGGAGCCGTAGAATGGCACTTTTAAACTTCCGCAAAAAAGAAGATATCCGCACAGAGGTTAACCCACAGATCGAGAATTTCTTGCGGGATTTCTCGATTGAGGTAATGCCGCGCACCGCCGAAAAGGTCGAAGACTTTCGCGCGCTGCTGCCTGCGGGCACCCGCGTCTACATCGCCCACATCGAGGGCACCCCAATTGAGGAAATGGTCGCCACCGCCAAACGCCTAAAGGCTGACGGTTTTCAGGTTATGCCCCACTTCCCTGCCCGCATCATCAAAGACAGCGCCACATTGGCTGACTGGATTGCCCGCTACCAAGGCGAAGCAGACGTAAAGCAAGCACTGCTGCTGGCGGGCGGCGTAACCAAGCCCCATGGCGATTTCAGCGACAGCATGCAGCTGATGGAAACAGGTCTGTTTGATAAGGCCGGATTTACCAACTTGCATGTTGCGGGCCACCCAGAGGGCAACCGCGACATTGACGCCAAAGGTACTGAAGGCGTGGATGCGGCCCTGCGTTGGAAGAACGACTTCCAAACCCGCACAGATGCAAAAATGGCTATCGCCACACAATTTGCGTTTGAGGCCAAACCAATCATCACATGGGCAGACAGCCTTGCCGAGGCGGGCATCACTATCCCCGTGCACATCGGCATTGCTGGCCCTGCAAAACTGCAAACCTTGATCAAATTCGCGATCGCCTGCGGTGTTGGTCCCTCCCTCAAAGTGCTGCAAAAGCGCGCGATGGATGTAACCAAACTGCTGCTGCCCTACGAGCCAACAGATGTTGTCGCTGAATTGGCCGCGCACAAAGCTGCTAATCCCGATTTCAACATCTCCCACGTGCACTTTTTCCCACTTGGTGGGATCAAGACAAACGCCACATGGGCGCAAAACAACGGCGGCAAATCTGCCGTATCTGCTAACGCCTCCTGAAGGACTGACCAACATGACAAGAACGATCGTCGAATCCAAAACGAAAACCGCCATCATCGGCTTTGACCAGCCGTTCACTGTCATCGGCGAGCGGATCAACCCGACAGGCCGTAAAATTCTGGCCGAAGAGCTGGAGCGCGGCGATTTTTCCCGCGTTGAAGCAGACGCGATTGCACAGGTTGCTGCTGGTGCAAGCATCCTTGATGTGAACTCTGGCGCTGTTTTCTCGAACAAAATGGCCGAAGATCCACGTTATGCGGACAACAACTTTGTTGAGCCCATGCTGATGCCCGAAATGATCCGGCGTGTTCAGGCGGTTACCGATTGCCCAATTTGTATCGACAGCTCTGTTCCTGGCGCGCTGGAAAATGGCCTTGAGGCCTGCGAAGGCCGCCCGCTGCTCAACTCTGTCACCGGCGAAGAAGACCGCATGGAGCTGGTTCTGCCCTTGGTCAAAAAGTACAACGTGCCGGTTGTTGCGATCTCAAACGATGACACAGGCATTTCCGAAGACCCCGATGTGCGGTTTGAAGTGGCCAAAAAGATCGTCCAGCGCGCGGCTGATTTTGGCATTCCAGCGCATGATATCGTAGTTGATCCACTGGTAATGCCAATTGGCGCAATGGCAACAGCAGGCCATCAGGTGTTCACGCTGGTGCGCCGCTTGCGTGATGAGCTGGGCGTAAACACAACCTGCGGCGCGTCCAACATCAGCTTTGGCTTGCCCAACCGTCACGGTATCAACAACGCCTTCCTGCCGATGGCAATGGGCGCTGGCATGACCTCAGCAATCATGAACCCTGTCGCCCTGCCGATCAACGCCAAGAAGATCGCAGAAAAGAAAGCCGAGCTGGCTGCATTAGGTTTGGTCCTGCCCGAAGGCATGGATGACGAGGCATTTGTTCAGCTGTTCGGCATGGGTTCAACCCTGCCCAAACCCGGCAAAGAGATGGAAGCAATTCGCGCTGCGAACTTCCTGTTTGACCGTGACCCACACGGTGGCGACTGGATCAAATTCAACAAAGTAGCACCAAAAGCGGGCCAAGAAGGTCGTGGCCGCGCAGGCCGCGTGGGCGGACGCCGCCGCGGCTAATTGACTACACATTATTGAACCAATTCAAGGGGCAGCGGGTGACGCTGCCTTTTTTGATTTGAATCATAATAAGTTAAATTTCAGTAAGTTAGCGTTAAAAGTTAATGTACTAAATTACCTCAGACAGCATACGCCTAGATTGAGTGGTATGGTATCATCCTTGATTGTACCTCAATTTCTCCATTTGTGAGAAAAACCATTGTATCAATCAGCTAGAACTCCAAAATATCGTGAATTGAGTTTGGTCTCTCCGTGACCTCTGGCGGACTTCAAACCACACAATTGGCAACCCCGAGTTGTAACCCCCTGGTACCAGCGATAGGCTTGATTAAATTCATTCCACAGCCGCCGAGCGCCTCCCTGCCGGCCTTTATATTTATGACTATTCCCGTTTTGGAGACATTCCTGATGAGCACCGGCCCCACAAGCGGCCCCGACGATTCAACAACAACGGTGATCACCAGCGGTATCATCTCCGCTCGGTTAATACTCCAAGCCGGTCCAGGAGGCGATTTCCTGAATGGCAGTTCGGGCGACGATGTCCTGAATGGCGGTGCGGGCGATGATTTGATTGAAGGCATGCAGGGCGACGACACATTAGAGGGCAACGCCGGAACCGACGTGCTTAGCTATTACCACTCGGACGCGCCTGTGACTGTAAACCTTGGATCGCAAGGAACGGCGCAGAATGTTGGTGGGTCTGCTGGAACGGATACGTTTACCGGATTTGAAAACATCTACGGCTCAAACGCTGGCAATGATTCACTTGGTAACGGTGACTCGTTGGTCGGTAATGGACGTGAAAACCGGATTTTGGGCTATGACGGCGACGACATTATCCGTGGCGGCGGCGGGAACGATGATTTGCTCGGCATGAAAGGTAATGACTTTCTGGCGGGGGGGCGATGGAAATGACACCCTTGCAGGTGGTGGCGGTGTGGACCGTCTTTTCGGTGGTAACGGTGCGGACCGACTATTTGGCGGTGACGGTGCGGATGTTTTTGATTTCAATTCAGACGATGAAAATTCGCTCCTTTTGGCAGACGTCATCGTCGATTTTAGCATTGGTGAGGATTATATTGACCTCAGCGATATTGATGCCAACAGCGTAACCAGTGGCGCACAAACGTTTAACTTCCTTAACTCCGCCGCGTTTTCCGGTACAGCAGGTGAGCTGCGCTTTGGCACCAATGGCACCGACGGGTTCGTTCTGGCGGATGTCGACGGAGACGGCATCGTGGATATGAACATCCAACTGCTCGGCGTCACAGCGATTTCCGCATCCGATTTTGTGTTCTAAAGGTCAGTGGTGGCCGATGCGACCCCTACCATCATGCTAGCCCGCTTGGGCTAACATGACCTCTGGATTGACCTCAAAAACGGCAAAGTCGGGTATTGCTGAATCGCCGTTCGTTTCCCCATCATGGTATCTAAAATTCAACCCAAGGCCTTCCGCGATTTTCGCATAGGTGACACTCCCGCTCTTGGAGTTTCGTGCGCAAACGATACGTGTCTCAGGTCTGCAAAACACCAGGTTTGCAAATGCAGCTCCGGAAATTCCAGCAATCACATCGGCGTCGTAAAATAACGCAACCTGATCCGAGAAATTCAATGTCTCTGGGGATACAGCCGAGTATCCGTTTGCCACGAAGTAGTCGATAAATGCCTCTTCGTTTAGGCATCGGGCAATTGACGTTTTTGGTCTTCGTATTACGATCTTGGTCTTTTTCGGTCTCCGCGTAGGCCACGCCTTCTTGTAGAATGCTCTGGCTGCAATTGGATCCGAAAAGTGGCAGTTCTGATGGTCAGTCCCAGAAAGGTCTTTATTAAAATGGCTTGGTTCCCATACTCCGTGGGGCCGGACAAGCATTTTGCATTCAACTGTCCCCCATGCACCAGCAGGCACGATACGGTCAATGTACTTAGCCCCAAGAATTTGAAGAGCCTGCAGGAAGTTGCCCTTTAACGCCGATCGGTTCACCAATATACGCAGATTGCTTTCCCTAACTTCCGGCGCAGCAAGGAGGCTAACGACTTCGATCAAGAAATGAAACCAGTTATGTGCCCAAACATGTGTCAGGTCGATCACCTCTAGTCCAGACGCAACAACACGAGACGGGGCAAAGATCATTGCATCACAACCGTTGTGAACAAATATCCGGCGGCGAAAATGATCAAAAAACTGCGGGTCGGCACGCCAATGCGGGCAAAATGTTTGCTCCTTCATTGAGATCAGATTGGTTCCCAGATGCAGATCAACATTTGCGAACTCTATGGACTGAGTTGTCGAGATGGTGGTGGCGCGAAAATCAACAAAGTCAGTATCGCCTCCGCCGGAGTCTACGTGATAAAAGGCACGCGCGTAATCCTCTACATCGGACCAATTTCCATCATCGAGGCGCAGTGCTGCAACTTCTCTAATCGCTTCTAATGCCAAGAAATGGGAATTTGATTGCATGATTTAACAAACTTCATTGGTTGGGGAGGCACGCTACGCCCATTGATCCCTACCAAGATGGGCGCTTTGGGCAAGGCCAAATTATGTCAATCGGCAGCAGTCTGCCGCCTTGCAATACACGGCTGCCGATTGTCTATCATGCGTAAAGCCTCTTCAACGGAGCTCGTTATGCGAATTCTTCTTCATATCGGACGCCCCAGAACCGGAACCACCGCATTTCAATACGGCATTGCTAACAACAATTGCTATCGAAAAAGGCATAACATAAGGCTGCCGATTGATAGCGATCTTGCCCCTCGTTCAATGCAGCTTTTTTATGCTGCAGTAGGTGATCATCTGGGCAAAATTCACCCGTGGCACCAAACAAACTTTGACGGCAAAAGCCTTGAACACCATGTCGCAAAGGCCCTTGATAGTGCATCGCAAGACGATACCGTGGTGATCTCAAATGAGTGGTTTTCTATGAATTATGCCCCTGCCCAATTTGGGGGAATGATCAAGCTGTTAGAACAGCGAGCACCAGTTGAAGTTTTTGTCATCTTGAGGCCTCAAGGGGATGTTGCTGTTTCAGCCTGGAGCCGTTTAATCATGGATCGCGACGACCCAGGGCCATTGAGTGAAATGACAGCACGTAAAGCCGATTGGGGAAGAAAGCTCAAACCTCTCAATTACTTCTTCTTGATCAGCGAATGGTCTAAACTTGTAAATAAGATATCGATCCTTCCTTATCGCTCAGATGCTCCTGAACGGCTGCGCATAGCGATGGGGTTGCCGGACGGTCTGACGTATGACAACTCGTCGGCCTCTCCAGCACTAGAGCTTTGCGACTTTCTTAGGCAAAACCAACGTAACCATAGTACCTACGATAAGTGGCTTGAGTTCGTTAAGGCAGTGTCTGAGAACCCATCTGAGTACGCCGAGCACGCGAACTTTGGAACGTTGAAAGATGCTGAGGGTATTCGAACGCGCTTCAATACCGCGTTTGCTGCGTCTAACGACTTACTTGCAAAGCGGTTCGGCTGTGTTCTGAATTAAAGCTTTGCCGAACGAATGTCTTGTACCACTCGAACATCCATACACGGGTCAACCGTAGGCGGAGGTTAGGGAGATCAATTGCACGCCACTGCCTCAACACACTGCAAATGCTGATTTACCAATCGCAGAAAGCACAAAAACGTTCTTGGCACGCCTCAGATCGCAAGAGATACGTGCTCACACATTCTAGCGCGGTTTTGTATTTTTATCTTTTCCAGACAATGGAGACGCTTAAGGGGGCTGAAAGCATTACCAAAAAGTAAAAATGGTTGATTTGTGAACAATTGCAAAGCAGTGTACGGTTAATATCGCCGATTTTTAGCGCGATTTGCTGAAAATATGGATGATGCCCCCTGACTTTGTGCGGGGCACTGCAAATGGGGAACCGCCAATATAATTCATAGTTCCCTGCCCTATCCTGCGGATCCAGATCTGGTGCGCACGTCCATTCCCGCGCGCCTTTGGTTTTGGGATGCTCAGAGGATATTGCAGCAAACATCAATCGCTCCACCGCATTTATAGGCAGTGGCTCTCGTGTGCACAGAGGCAGCCAAAGTAGATAAGCATAAAAAATTTAGGATATTACCATGGCGACTCCAACAGTATGGCTCAACGAAATTCAATCCAACACTGGTACGGCATCCATCCCCACCACCAGTGATCCGCAAACCATCGGGTTGAGCAACGGTAATATTCTGGTTGCCTGGGTTGAGGCTGGCACCACGGGTGTTGGCTTCCATGTCGGTGATGATATCATCGGCACGATCTATGATGGTGCGGGCAATCTTGTCGTCGACAGTTTTCGCATTAACGATTCCCGCACTGCCGATGACGAGAATGATTTTGACATTGCTGCCACAAATGATGGCGGCTTTATGCTGGTCTATGTCGTCAATGACGCTGCTGGCACCCGCGTTGTTTGGGAGCGCAAGAACGCCGCAGGGGTCAACACCCATACAACTGATATCGTGTCCGAGATTGGTTTTGGCAATTATGCAAACCCTCAAATTGCGATCAACAACTTCGACAACAGCGCCTTTATCAGCTATACAGCGCTTAATCCGGCGGTATTCGTTGATCCCGAAGATGAAGATGTTATTGCCGTGTACATCGACGCGGTAGGTACAATCATTACAGCGGAATTCGAAGCGACCAATGACACGATCTTATTCAGCGGCGCGGACCAGACGCAAAACAGTGTGGCCATCAACATCAACGGTGAGATGGTCTCGGCCTACCGCGACGAGGGCGTTGTCAAAGTAAGTGTGCTCAGCACCACAGGCGTATTGCAGCACACCGTGACGGTGGATGGCACCGGATCGCCCAGTGATCCGCAGGTCGCAACCCTGACCAACGGCAATATTGTGGTTACATGGACAGATGACATCAGCGGCGGTTCTTCGGGGGATGTGAGCCGCGCTGTGTATGACGGCAATCTGATGGTTGTGCAGGCCAAGCTTTCGATCAACGACACGGATGCCAACGGAACCTCGATCGTTGCACTGCCCAGTGGCGAATTCCTTGTAATTTGGGATGACAATAGCGCGGACAACGACATCAAGGGGCAGAAATTCGACTCCAACGGCGTGGCGGACGGAGCGATCTTTACCGTGTCCATCTTTGGCGGGGCGTCTCCCAGTGTCGGGGTGACTGGTGATGGTCGCGTCATTTTTACGTATGAAGACCTCGGCGAGGTATGGACCTCGATCTGGGATCCGCGTGACGGCAACATCACCACGAACACCTATGACAGTCCACAAGAGCAGTTTGTCGTTGGTGATACCATCTGGGCCAAGACCACAGGTGGTAATATCTTTGGCGACAGTGGCACACCAGAGCGGATCATCGGCAGCGAAGTCGAAGATGTCTTGCGAGGCTTTGCTGGCAATGACACCCTGGAAGGGAACGGCGGCAACGATGTGTTGGATGGTTCAACTGGTAACGACAGCATGTCGGGCGGAGCTGGCGATGATGCTTTCTATTTCTTCGCAGGCGTGGCTGAAGGGGCCGATACGATTGATGGTGGTGCCGATTTTGATGCGCTGGTCCTCTTTGATCCAGGCACAACCGATCTAAGTGCGGCAGGCACACAATGGAGCGGGTTGGAGCAGATCAATTTTGCTGGCATTGGTAATGAGCCAGGTAGCAAAACCCTGATCGTGCGCGGGGATGAAGTGACGGATGGCTTTGTCTCTGGGGTGGCAGTTGAAGGTCAGTCAAATACGATATTGCGCGAAATCATTCAGGTTCAGATGGACAGTGACACCAGCATTGATTTGTCGAACACAAGCTTTATCCAGTGGACCGACGGGTTCGATTTCATCCGCATCGTTGGGGATACCTCGAACGAGACGATCACTGGCACCCTTGGATCTGATTCCGTATCTGCAGAGGACGGGGACGATGATATTATCCTGACTGCCGCGACCACTGGTTTGGAAGAAACCATTTCTGGTGGCAATGGTTACGATGAGATCGTGATCACTTCCACAGGCCTGATTGATTTGTCCAACGTGGGAACCCAGATTAGCGGCATCGAGGAAATTCGATTTGACGTACTCGGCGCGTCCACGGTTCGTCTGGGCTCAGAGGAGACGGATTCAGCGCTGGAGCTGCTGAATGTGATCATCGACGGTTATTCAGGGCCGGGAGGTGGCCGTAATCTGGTTGAAGTTGTGATGAACACAAGCAGCGCTAACTTGTCAGGATGGACCTTTCAGGATTGGGACACGAGTGGCTCGGATGAATTTATTCGCATTACAGGCGATTCCAGCTCTGAGTCTGTTGTCGGGTCTTCAGTCCGCGATCTGATTGAAGTGAAGGCAGGCAACGACACCGTTGATGCAGGCGCTGGCAATGACACAATCATCGCGACCTCTGGCCTGAACAATCTGGACGGCGGCGCTGACGACGATCTGTTCGAACTGTCTGGTGACTCACTTCTTAACCAGACCATTGTTGGTGGGTTGGGCAACGACACGATCGATTTCTCCACCTCCGCAGGTGGCAGTTCGGCCTTTGTCACAGGGATTGATCTTGATGGCGGTTATGCCGCCAATGGTGCGCCCGCTTCAGGCAGCTGGAGCGGCCTTGAAGGGGCTGTAGGTTTCACTGGAAATCGCAACGTTATCACTGGCAACGGCAGCGATAACGCCCTGACGGGTGGTGGCTTGGGCGATACAATTGACGGCGGGAACGGCGTAGATACGATCATGGGGCTGGGTGGTGATGACTTGCTGCTTGGTGGCAATGGTATTGACAGCATCGACGGCGGCGCGGGCGATGACACCATTAACGGTGGTAGCGGCAAAGACGAGCTCAGCGGCGGTCTTGGGGATGATGTCTTCCAAATCATCAACGCCGATTTCGCAGATGATATCGATGGCGGGGGCGACACTGACACCCTTGATCTCAGCGGTTGGACCGCTGTTGGTGTTGCTTGGGAT
This sequence comes from Sulfitobacter sp., assembly GCF_036960155.1. GTDB lineage: Bacteria > Pseudomonadota > Alphaproteobacteria > Rhodobacterales > Rhodobacteraceae > Sulfitobacter. The sequence goes on from NZ_JBALWB010000004.1 coordinate 250,360, forward strand.
GTCGATCTGGCCTCGGAAACCTATGAGCTCGCACCAAACACGATTGGCTCTATTGGCGTGTCTACGATCGCGAACGTCGAGAATGTAATCGGGTCAGATTTCAACGACTCGATTGTGGGCTCTGGCGGTGCGAATGAAATCTCTGGGGGCAGCGGCGCTGATACCATCTTTGGCTTTGGTGGCGAAGATACGCTGTCGGGCAATAGCGGCGCAGACGAAGTCCGCGGCAACGGTGGCGATGATATTGTCGGCGGCGAAGGCGGCAATGATGTGGTCTTTGGCGGTGAAGGTAACGACAGCGTTTACGGCGGTGCGGGCAATGATACGCTCAATGGCGGTACGGGCAATGACCTGCTCAACGGCGGTGGCAACTTTGATATTGCTGACTATTCCGACGCCACAACCAATCTGGTGGTCAACATCAACTTTGGAGGTGCACAGACGATCTCGGCCCAAATGGGCACTGATACGTTTGTCTCCATCGAAGGGATCAACGGCGGGTCGGGTAATGACCTGCTGGTCGGCACCAGCGGTGGCAACGTCATCGACGGCGGTGCGGGCAACGACGAGATCTACGGCATCGGCGCGGGCGATCTGCTGCGCGGCGGCATCGGGAATGACCAGATCGAGGGCTCTGGCGGCGATGACACCATGGAGGGTGGTGTGGGCGACGCGGATATCCTGAGCTACTTTAACTCCGGCGGGCCAGTTGCGGTTGATCTCCGCTTTCAGGGCACGGCGCAGGCTGTCGGCGGTTTCTCGGGGACGGATACGTTCACAGGCTTTGAGGATCTGTATGGTTCCAACGCGGCGGGCACCGATATTCTGATCGGCAACCACGACGATAGCCGCATCCTTGGGTTTGGTGGCGATGATCGTCTGTTCGGCTTTGACGGCGCGGATGAACTGTTTGGGATGCAGGGCAATGACTCCCTATCGGGGGGCAATGGCCAGGATACCTTGGCAGGCGGCGGCGGCGCTGATGCGTTCTTGTTCAACGATGTGCTGCACAGCACCTCGGCGGACCGCGATACCATCACCGACTTCGGTGTGGGCGGTGCAGACAGGATTAACCTGTCAGTGATTGATGCCAACACGATTGCTGGCGACAATCAGGCCTTCAACTTTGTCGGCTCTGCCGGGTTTGGTGCAGCGGGTGATTTGCGCTTTGCCACCAACGGCACCAACGGTTTTGTGTTGGGAGATGTGGACGGGGACGGTACAGCCGATCTCAACATCCTGCTGTTGGGTGTGACCGCCATGACCGCAGGTGACTTTGTTCTTTAAGATCTGATGGGCGAAACCAAAAACGGCGCCTCTGGGAAACAGAGGCGCCGTTTTGCGTTTTCGGGCAAGCCCGGATTTAGAAGGCGAAAAGATCAATCGCCGGATCGATCAGAAGACGAAATCACTCAGGTTCACCGACGTGATGCCCATCAACAAGATATTCAAGTCTGCGGTGCTGTCACCATCGATATCCCCAAGGACAAAACCATTTGTGCCATTGGTGGCAAAACGGATCTGACCTGCGCTGCTAAAGGCGCTGGACCCCACAAAGCTGAAGGCTTGGTTGCCCGCGATACTGCTGTTTGCGTCGATGGTGCTGAGGTCAATAAGGTTTGCGCCACCAGTACCAAAGTCCATGATCGTATCGCGCTGTGTCGAGGTACTATCACTCACGTTGTTGAAATCAAACGTATCGGCACCGCCGCCGCCCGTTAGAACGTCGACACCTTCACCACCCGACAGGGTGTCATTACCCGCCATCCCAAACAGATTATCCGCGCCGTCAAAGCCATAGATCAGGTCATTCCCTGCATACCCCAAGATACGGTTATCTTCGGTGCTGCCGACCAATGTATCGCCACCAGCGTTTGAGCCATAAAGATCTTCGAATTCCGTGAATGTATCGGTACCCGAGGAGCCGCCGACGGCTTGTGCCGTGCCTTGGAAGCGCAAGTTCACTTGTACGCCACCTGCGGAGTTGTAATAGCTCAGGACGTCGATACCAGCGCCGCCCGTCATTATATCGTTGCCACCAGAGCCTTCCACCAGATCAACACCGTCGCCGCCGTGCAGAATATCCCGGCCACCTGCGCCATAGACCTGATCATTGCCGCCACGACCCTCAAAGATGTTGCCCGCAGCGTCGCCCACAAGCAGGTCATTGCCGGACCCCCCAAGAATACCCTCAACAGAGTACAACGTATCCGTTCCAGCCAATGTTGATATGTTCTGGCCTGTTGTGAACTTAAGATTGATGACCAGATTATCCGTCACATAGGAATAATCGCCAGTATCAAAACCGGTGCCCCCGTTCAGGAGATCATTGCCCGTCCCGCCAGAGACAAGATCATTGCCCGCTCCGCCGTAAATACTGTCATTGCCTGCGCCACCAATAACCGTGTCATTACCCGCCTCACCGCTCACAAGGTCATCGCCAAGGTTGCCCCGCACAGCATCATTGCCGTCATTGCCAGCCAGCGTATCGTTGCCGCCAAAGCCATAAAGGGTGTCATTGCCAGTGCCGCCGGTGGCCTGATCATCATCGGCACCTGCAAGCAGGCTGTCGTTGCCTGCACCGCCCGCAATCGTATCGTTGCCAGCGCCGCCATCGATGATGTCATCGCCCGCAAGGCCCAGTAGAACGTTGGCTATGCCATCGCCGGTCAAGACGTCTAGTTGATTGGTGCCAGTGGCATTCTCAACATTTTGAATCCCAACTGTGTGGCCCCCACCAGCATTGCCACTATCAACCAAACCTGACGCCAGATTGATAACAAAGCCATTAATCAGCTCGTTACTGGCATCAAAGGTATCGATGTCGTCGCCCCCATCGAAGATATCGTTATCAAGGGTATCTGCATCACCGATTAGGGACTGGCTGCGGACCACAAATGTATCTGCGCCTGCCCCGCCCTCATTGATGCCTCCGCCAATGACTTCGATTACATCGTCGCCGGTACCGCCCCGCAAAGTGTTGTCAAACGATCCATTTGTGCCAAGTGTATCGTTACCAGAGCCGCCATCGATCAAGTCTCCCCCAAATTGCCCTTGCAAACTATCATTACCAAAGCCGCCAAGGATCGTATCGGCCAGCAGAGAGCCGACAATCGTGTCATTCCCGCTCCCGCCTACAACATACGTTAGACCGCCACCCATGATGATGGTGTTGCTTCCGAAATTGTCGTTGTAGCGCTCGATCCCGCTGACTGTTGTTGCCGCGTTTGTGGCGCGGTCTGTGAAGATAAACCCTTGCTCGAAATCGAGCGTGGCACCAGTAAAGGACCCAAACAGGCCCGTATGATCCAGCGTATCATTGCCATCACCGCCATGAACGCTATCGACAAAATCCGCGCCTGTCGCCACGATGATATCGTTGCCAGAGCCAGCATAGATTAGGTCACTGTCACTCCCGCCATCAATCCTGTCATTGCCGCTGCCGCCTTTGAGGGTATCAACACCATCACCGCCTAGGATCGTGTCGTTGCCGCCGCCGCCATTGATGCTGTCATTCCCCGCTTCCCCGCTCAGGCTGTCATCGCCCCCAAATCGGGTATACAAGTCGCCTTCAAACGGAGTGGCCGTAGCAGATTTTGGCGTCAGCGCTGCGGTGCCTGCTATATTATCAAAGCTCAGTGTCTCTGCATCAAGCTGCCAGTTGGCGACAAGCGACCGTTGATCGCGCAGATCTAGGGTTTCAAGCCGCTCAAACGCCAATTTTGCGATATCCGAAGCAAAACGCTCAGTATTCCAGATCCGCACATCGCCAATCTCACCGATTAAACGCTGTGTGGCGGAGAATGTGGATGCATCCCCCGGTATCGCGCCGTCTTGTTCTTGGCCCATGATAAACGAACCACCTGCCTCGATCGCAGTGCCCGAGGCGGTCTGAGGTCCAGAGGACAGACCAAATCCGCGAGATGCCTCAACCCCATCAATATATAGCGATATGCGTCCATTCGGTCCTGCGCCAGTGTTGACACTCACGGACATCCTGTGCACTTGCCCGTCCGTCACGAGACTGGTGAGCACACCTGTGTCAAAGTATTGATCATTCACCCATACCGAGATTGTTGTAGGCAGCTGGCCAAGCACAAGAAACTCGTTTGTTTCACCGGGCACACCGTAAGACACAAACGGAACCTCGGTTGCCATCCCTAACCCATCGCCGCGGTAAAGCCATTCCACCGTGAAATTCTCGGTTGGCATTTCATCAAAGTTTGCAACTTCAACGTATTGATCCGTCACGCCGTTTTCATTCATGGCAAGCAGGCCAAACGGGATTTCATCGCCTTCGATCTTATCGGCCCCGGCGCCACCAAGGACTGTATCGTCGCCTTTGCCAGCCACAAGATAATTTGCGTCCATGCTGCCGACGATGCGGTCATTCCCGTCACCCAGCAGCGCATTCTCAAAGCCTGCGAATGTGCCGCTATATGCGGTAAAAGACGCCGCGCTCAGGTCGATGGTTTGGAGGAAGTCAAAATTGATGGTATCGTTGCGCAAATCAAGCGTGTCGTTGCCTAGATCACCCGAATAGGTACCCGCGGTTACGTAGTGAACGATGATCAGGTCGTCCCCCAAGCCCCCTTCGATTGTATCGTTCCCTTCGGAATGGCCAAAGACCCCGTCGATGATCACGTCATCACCGCCGCCCGCAGAAATGTAGTCATTGCCGCGCCCGCCATTGATCAATTCGCCAAAGGCAGAGGCCGTGGCACCGGTGATTGAATCATTCCCGCGGCCCGTGAAAAACAGAGTGCTCGAGGTATCGCCGATAATGGTATCGTTGCCGTCGCCTGTATAGACTTCGTCAATCGAATAGACCTGAATCGCTACGCCATCAATCACACCAGTATTCGCCACGAAATCAAGGGTCGTGGCAGAGGTTACTGCGGCCGCATTGAACGTGCCCGTGGTACCACCAGCAGTTCCATTAACGAACAGGGCTGTGTGTTCACCGTCGCCCACAAAATCAGAATATTCATTGGTGAAAACATAGAGATTGTCCTCTTCCACCGGACGCCCTGTGAACGTCACATCGGCGTCGGTCACAAAGAAAATACCTTGGGCCGAGCCATCAATATTGCTGAGCTCCAACGTCCAATCGCCGGTAATGGCAGGACGCGATGCGCCCTCATTAACCGTCCCCATGAAGGCGGTTGTGCCAAACTCCCAACCATCCAGGCCCGCCTGGCTCGGGTCGAAGACATTAGTGCCTTGCGCGCCATCAACATAATGGATCAACTGGACCCGCGTGCCATCGGGCGACACCAAAAAGACGCTCATGTCATTGATGTTATCGACGTGGAATTTCAAGTTAACCGAGACATACTCGATGATGATATCTTCATCCAGCGAGGTGGAAAAAGATGTCACGCTGTTCCCGATGGATGTTGACCCTGCCCCGTTAATATCAAGCTCAAAACTCAGCTGATTTTCAGTGGTGGATTGACGATCCCATGTTTCAGCCAGACGAATGGCCGCTTTTGCATCCACAAGGCCATAGCCGTAATCGTTGGAAAAGTGCATCGAGCCACCGTTCCAGTCGCGTGCATCATTCCAAAACCAGGTGGACCCGTTGGATTGTGTTGCTATCTCATACCCGCGGTTCACACCGCCGGTTGTTGGCGCGCCAGTGTTTGCTGCACTGTCTACGGCAGAACCCACGTGGCGCGCGGAATAGGCCAAAATTTCCTGAACGTCACGCCAACCCAGATCTGGGTTGGCCTCCATTATCAAGGCCACAACGCCCGCAACGATAGGGGCAGACGCTGATGTGCCGTTGAAATTTGTGTAGTCACCCCCGTTGTCGTTGATGTCAATATTATAGCCGTCAACGCCGGAACGGTCCGTGGTATAGATACCTTTAACATCCGTAATGTCATCGGCAAACGCGGAAACCAGCAAATTTGCACCCGGGCTAGAATACCGCGCGACCCAACCATCAGCCCGCAAGGCCGCAACATTCAGAGTGCCTTGTAGCGAGTTTTCCAAAACGGCAGTGCCCTCCATGCCGATTTGCGTGGCTGTGGCAGGATAGGTATCGCGTGCATTACCGTTTGATTTAACAAAATTGGTCCCCAAGCCGCCCCGGCCGTGATCCACAATTGCATTGATTTCTAATACTTTTCCTGACGTCACAAAATTCGAGGAGCGACCGAAACTGCCGTTGATGACATCGCTGCCGTTATCATTGCCGCTGTCGTTGTAATACCCATCTCCAAGGCCCGCAGCATCCAGATAACCGCTCCCAAGGCCCTTGTATGCGACAATTTCGGCATCCCATGCGATCCCGACACCACCAATGCCGTTGCCCTCTTCCGCTCCGATGATCCCCGACACTGGCGTTCCATGCCTGTCTGTGCCCGTTTCATTTGGATCAAAGCTGACCCCGGGGTAGTCCATATCCAAATCAGTGCGAAATTTTCCAACCAGATCAGTATGGTAGAGATCAAACCCCTGATCGATCACCGTGACCTGAACACCATTCCCAGTGTAATCATCCCAAACGTCGATGACATTGATGTCCAACAGTCCGGCTGTCAGATTTCGTAGATACCATTGAAATGAAAAGAGCGGATCTGTTGGGATGGTGGGCATAAAATTGTCCTAGCACTGGTTTGAAATCGGGAAACCGCCAGAACTCAGCGGAAATCTAATGGTAAAGGTTTGCCGCAAGTAAACTTAACATCTGAAGTTTTAGACTGTTGGCGACAGTGCGGCGAATTTCCGCCTAAATCAACCCTATTGGTTAATTTCCGTTAAACACGGCCGGCACCATCACATCGCAATGACTGCGCAGAGTTTGCCGTATGTCCCCGTCAAATTGACCGTATGTCCATCAAGATATGAAGCGGATCATCATTGTTAATTGAACACTGATGGCTCTGGATCAGTACCATGATTGACTATGCGGCTTGGTTTTAATGTCGCGCGACTGCGGTGCAGTATGAGGAGGTTAAGAGAGTCACAATATTACTGTGATGTCAGTGGTCGCCCCGCCTTAACCTCAACAAAAGCTGGCACTCACGTATCACACGTTCGCCAAGACGTGCCTGCAAGCCCAATCTTACGCTTAAAAACTCCAACATTGGGCATTGACGTTTGCCTTTCTGGCATGAAACCTGCTCGCAGCTGTTCCCCCGTACCGGAGTCCCTATGGATCGCGCTGTTATTGTTCACGAAAACTTCTTGCGTCGACTTGCTGCTGATGATCTCCCCAGTGGTCCGGCGCCAGATCCAGGCATCCCTAAAACAAAACTGACCGAGTTGTTTCGCAGTCAAGTGCTGAGCCGTCAGTTGGACCGCACCAGCCGCGCCATGCAAGCCAGCGGCAAAGGGTTCTATACCATCGGGTCGTCCGGTCATGAAGGAATGGCTGCTGTTGCCGAGGCCCTGAGACCAACAGACATGGCGTTCTTACATTACCGCGACGCCGCTTTTCAAATTCAGCGCGCGGCTCAGGTTCCGGGCCAAAGCCCTGTGTGGGACATGCTGCTTAGCTTTCGCGCGGCTGCCGCTGATCCGATTTCTGGGGGCCGTCACAAGGTGCTTGGTTCACGTGCTTTGAATATTCCGCCCCAAACCTCAACCATCGCCAGCCATCTGCCCAAAGCAGTTGGCGCGGCATATTCGATTGGCCTTGCGCGGCGCAGCACGCCTGAGCATTGCCACCTGCCGGATGATAGCATTGTTATGTGTAGTTTCGGGGATGCCTCCTCAAACCATTCCACTGCTCAAGGTGCGATAAATACGGCCTGTTGGACCAGCTTCCAATCGGTGCCATTGCCTGTTTTATTTGTGTGCGAAGACAACGGTATAGGGATTTCTGTTCCCACGCCTCGCGGTTGGGTTGCAGCCAACTATTCTAACCGTCCAGGATTGCGGTATTTCAGCTGTGATGGTCTCGATATGGCCCAGACGTTGCGCGTTTCTCAGGCTGCGGCTGATTATGTCCGCCGCACACGCAAGCCCGCGTTTTTGCATGTCACAACTGTACGTCTTTATGGCCATGCGGGATCTGATGTGGAGATGACCTACCGCGACAAGGCCGCGATTGAGGCATCTGAGGCAAATGATCCGCTGTTACATTCTGCCCGGATTTTGCGCGATAGCGGTGCGAACACACCGATGGAAGCGCTTGAAATATATCATGAAACTGAACAGACGTGTAGCCGCGTTTCACAGGAAGTGATGAAGCAGGAAACGCTTGTAAACTCTGAACAAGTCATGGCCCGCATCATTCCCCCTGCTCGTGCCTGTGCACCCACAAATGGCCCAACACCTGATGCCCGTGCCGGCGTATTTGGCAACGACATCAAGCAGATGAAGGAACCACAGCCGATGAACCGGTTGATCGGATGGGCATTGGCTGATTTGATGCTGGAACATGGCGAAATTATCGTTGCAGGTGAGGACGTTGGCCGTAAAGGCGGTGTGTACGGCGTAACCCAAAAGCTGCAAAATCGTTTTGGCCCTGACCGAGTGATTGATACGCTGTTGGATGAACAATCCATCTTGGGTCTGGCCATGGGCATGGCGCATAACGGCTTTGTGCCGATCCCCGAAATTCAGTTTCTCGCTTATCTGCATAACGCCGAAGACCAGCTACGGGGCGAAGCTGCCACGTTGAGCTTCTTTTCGGATGGGCAGTACACCAACCCAATGGTTCTGCGGATCGCTGGTTTGGGCTATCAAAAAGGTTTTGGCGGACATTTTCACAACGACAACTCACTTGCCGTGCTGCGTGACATTCCGGGGCTAATAATTGCCTGCCCCTCAAACGGTGCAGATGCGGCGATGATGTTACGTGAATCTGTGCGGCTGGCGCGTGAGGAACAGCGCGTGGTGGTGTTTTTGGAACCAATCGCGCTTTATCCGATGCGTGACCTTCATGAAGCTGGCGATACGGGATGGATGACATCCTATCCCGCGCCAGACAGGCGGATAGCGCTTGGAGATGTTGGTATAGACGGTGACGGAACCGACCTTGCAATTATCAGCTACGCAAATGGATATTTCCTCTCAACACAGGCGAGTAAGACATTGAAAGAAATTGACATTGATGTCCGGCTGATTGATATGCGTTGGCTGGCTCCGATGCCTATTAATGCGCTTTTGGAAGCGACAAAAGACTGCAAAAACGTCCTGATCGTAGATGAATGTCGCAGTACAGGCAGTCAGTCAGAAGGGTTGATGGCAATGTTTGCAGAGGCAGGCCGCACCCGTGTCGCGAGAGTAACAGCCCAAGACAGCTTTATCGCAACAGGACCCGCCTATGCGGCAACCTTGCCCTCTACCGCTGAGATTATCGCGGCAGCAACCACATTGGTGGCATCATGAGCCACCCAACGGCCGTCCTTATTTGTCCGGGACGCGGGACCTATAACAAGGGTGAGCTTGGCACACTTACGCGTACGCATGGCGCTAACCCTTTGATTGCTGAGTGGGATGAAATGCGGGTGCAGGCCGGTCAGGATAGTTTGACCGAATTGGATTGCGCGGATCGGTTTTCCGCTGCGCGCCATACCACGGGTGATAACGCATCAGCACTGATATACGCATGTAGCTATCTGGATGCACAGGCGGTCTATGAAAGCCACGATGTGCTTGCGGTAACGGGAAATTCGCTGGGCTGGTACATTGCTCTCGCTGCGGGTGGCGGCGCAACTGCGCAAGGTGGCATGAGTATTGTGAACACCATGGGCACACTGATGCATCAGCATGCTCAAGGTGGGCAGATACTCATGCCATTTGTGGATGAGCACTGGCAGGCAATTGAGGGTGAAGAAAAGCGCCTTATGGATTTGATTGCGAAGATCAATGCGCAGGCCGGGCATACACTGGCGCTGTCTATTCATCTGGGTGGCATGTTGGTTGTTGCGGGCAACGATGCTGGTTTAGCGGCGTTTGAGAATGGTGTAAGCGGTGATGAAAACCGCAAACCACTGCGGCTCCCGAACCACGCGGCGTTCCACACGCCAATGATGGACGACGTCGCACAAATGGGCCGTGATGCACTGCCGCAAGAGCTGTTCCAAAACCCACAAACGGCCTTGATCGACGGGCGCGGCGCGGTTTGGCATCGCCACTCGACCGACCAAAACGCTTTGCGCGATTATACGCTGGGCCATCAGATCACGCAGACCTACGATTTCACAGCCTCAGTGCAATCTGCAGCCCGTAATTTTGCGCCAGATCGGTTTATCATCACCGGACCGGGCACGACACTGGGCGGTGCGGTGGCGCAGGCGCTAATTGGTATCCAATGGCAAGGCATTGACAGCAAGGAAGCGTTCCTTGCGCGGCAGGCGACTGATCAATTGGTGATCAGTATGGGGCGTGAAGATCAGCGCGGGCTGGTCGTTTAACCCAGCGCGTAACCCGTGCCGCGAACGGTGCGGATGGGGTCGCTGCCACCCTGCCCTGTAAGCGCCTTTCGCAGGCGCGCAACGTGTACGTCGACCGTGCGTGTATCCACATAAATGTCGCGGCCCCAGACCATGTCTAACAGCTGATCGCGGCTAAACACTCGGCCCGGTTTTTCCATCAAGGCGACAAGCAGGCGGTATTCTGTGGGCCCCAGCTTGATGTCGTGATCGGCGCGCGACACGCGGTGGGTTTCGGAATTGAGGGCAATGTCGTCAAAGTTCAGGATATCCCCAGAGGCCGACGGGTGTGCACGGCGCAATTGGGTTCGTACCCGCGCCATCAATTCGCGCAAGTTGTAGGGTTTGATCACATAGTCATCTGCCCCCGTATCCAAGCCCCGCACAGCGTCTACTTCTTCAGAACGCGCGCTGAGCATGATCACAGGAATTTCGCGTGTCTGTGGACGCGTTTTGACACGCCGGCAGACTTCGATCCCAGACAATAGAGGCATCATCCAATCCAGAATGATGAGGTCTGGTGCGGCCTCATTAATCAAAATCATAGCTTCTTCGCCGTTTTCGGCGCGTCGAACGGCATACCCTTCAGCCTCAAGGTTATACGCCAGCACTTCACGTTGTGCGGGCTCGTCTTCGACCAAAAGTACATGGAACTGTCCCACTGTCATGTGATCTACTCCTGTGTTCTAACAGATGTTTCATCTGCCTTTGGACGCGGTTCATCCGGATGGGCCCCTGTGACAAGATAGGTCACCTGCTCGGCCATTGATGTACAATGATCGCCCATGCGTTCAACGTTTTTAGCGATGAAATGCAAGTGCATACAGGCCGTGATGTTACGCGGATCTTCTAACATGTATGTCAGGAATTCGCGAAATAACGCGTTGTACATCTGGTCCAGCTCTTCGTCGCGCGCGATGACATCTGCGGCCAGTTCGGTGTCACGCCGAATGTAGGCATCCAACGAGTCCTTTAGCATTTCTTCGGCCAATCGCGCCATGCGCCGGATCGCGCCTGTGCTGTCACTGATGGGCGGCATTTGGGACAGAACGCTGGTACGTTTGGCCATGTTTTTGGCGTAATCCCCGATGCGTTCCAGATTGCCTGAGATTTTCATCACACTGAGGATCATCCGCAGATCAACGGCTGTGGGCGCACGTAGGGCAATCATGCGTGCCGCGTCTTCGTTAATTTGCGCTTCAAGGATGTCGATGGCTTTATCTGCATCGCGCACTTCTTGTGCCAGTGTTTGATCCCGTGTTTGGAGGCTTTTGGCAGCTTGTCGAATGCTATCTTCGACCAGCCCGCCCATTTTCATGATCTGGCTTTGGATTTTTTCGAGATCGCGGTCAAAGGCCGATGCGATGTGGACTTGTTCTTCCATGAAGTTAACCGATCCTTCCGGTAATATAGCTCTCAGTGCGTGGGTCTTCGGGGGTAGTGAATATTTTATCTGTATCGCCGAATTCAACAAGATTGCCGAGATGGAAAAACGCTGTGCGCTGGCTGACACGTGCGGCCTGCTGCATGGAGTGTGTGACAATCACTACCGAGTAGTTCTGGCGCAGCTCGTCGATCAGTTCCTCAACTTGGGCCGTGGCGATAGGATCTAGTGCGGAGCACGGCTCATCCATCAGCAAAATTTCCGGTTCGGTGGCAATAGCGCGGGCGATGCAAAGACGCTGCTGCTGCCCCCCCGACAGGCCAGTTCCAGGGGCATGCAGGCGGTCTTTAACCTCGTTCCAGATGGCCCCACGACGCAATGCGCGTTCAACAATCTCGTCTAGCTCTGCTTTGTTGCGGGAAAGCCCGTGAATGCGAGGACCATAGGCGACATTGTCATAGATCGACTTCGGGAACGGGTTGGGTTTTTGAAACACCATCCCGACCTTGGCGCGCAGCTGAACAGGATCAACTTTGGGATCATAGATGTCCTCGCCATCAATTAGGATGTCGCCCCTGACACTGCAGATATCAATTGTGTCATTCATCCGGTTGATGCACCGCAAAAACGTGGATTTCCCGCATCCTGAAGGCCCAATAAATGCGGTCACAGTTTTGTCTTCGATCTCGACGTTGACGTCTTTGATCGCGTGGGTATCACCGTAATGTACCTGCACATTGCGGGCAGATATCTTTGACTTGTGGACCACTTGTGCCTCCGGATTTGTTGTAATGTCTCGCATATTTTTTCTCCTTACCAGCGGCGTTCAAAGCGACGGCGCAGCAAGACTGCGATGGTGTTCATGCCGATCAGAAAAACCAGCAGGATCATGATGCCGCCCCAAGCGCGTTCATAGAACGCAGGGTCGGCGCGTTTAGCCCACTCATAGATTTGGGCAGGCATGGCAGAGTTCGGGCTGAGTAGCCCCTCGCTGATGCTGTCTGGACCGTTGGTCGCAATAAAGCCGACCATCCCGATCAACAGCAGCGGCGCTGTTTCACCCAATGCTTGGGCCAGACCAATGATTGTCCCTGTCAGGATACCCGGCGCAGCAAGTGGCAGCACGTGGTGGAACACTGACTGCATCTTGGACGCGCCAACACCTAATGCCGCGTCGCGGATCGAGGGAGGCACAGATTTAAGGGACGCTCGTGTTGAGATGATGATCGTCGGCAAGGTCATCAAGGTAAGCACCAAGCCCCCAACCAACGGTGCAGAGTTCGGTAAGTGCATGTAGTTGATGAAAACAGCCAGACCAAGAATACCAAATACAATCGACGGAACCGCCGCAAGGTTCGAGATGTTCACCTCAATAATATCGGTGATCCAGTTCTTGGGCGCAAATTCCTCAAGGTAGATCGACGCGGCAACGCCGATTGGCAAGGCAAGTGCCAGAACCACCAACATCATGAACAAAGACCCGGCCATGGACACCCCCATGCCAGCGGCTTCGGGTCGCGCGTCCGAGCTGTCAGCGCCGATGATAAAGGCCAGATTGAACTTCTTCTCCAGCACACCAGCAGCTAACAGTTGATCCACCAAATCAAGTTGCTCAGTATTGATGTTCTTGTCGTTGCCGATGCTGGCCCGCGTCACCCGCCCCTTAAGGTAGCCGTCAACACGGCCTGAGGCCAGAAAATCAAACGATACCCTTTGCCCGATCAGGGTAGGATCAGCGATCACTGCATTACGCATTTGTGCCTCGGCACCTTTTGACAGGATACCTGACATCTTTTTCGGCTTAAGTTCGGATGTGACCGCGCCTGATGCAACTAATTCCTCAAAAGCATTCACCAGCAATGGCTTATAGCCAAAAGTGGAAACCTTCTTGATGTCGGCAATGTCGCGGTTGCCTTTCTTGTCCAGCTTGGCCTCGTCTAATGTCACATCCAGCGTCAGATATGTCTGCTGAAACGCGCCTGAGCCGCGCCCGATGATGGACGTCAGTAGGATCACCAACATCAAAACACCGATGCCAATGGCGATTAGACCGTAGGTCTTGAAACGTGCCTCGGCGCGGTTTCGCTTTGCGGTGCGTTTGTCTTGAATAAGAAGCGAGGAGTGGGTGCTGTCGGTCATTCGTATTGTTCCCGATATTTACGGACAATGTAGAGGGCAACAACGTTGAGCCCTAATGTCAAAACAAAGAGCGTGAGCCCCAGTGCAAATGCCACCAGCGTTTCTGGGCTGGCAAAGTCTGTATCGCCTGTCAGCTGGCTAACGATGCGGGTTGTGATGGTTGTCATGGCTTCAAACGGGTTGCCCGAAATCTGCGCAATTGCCCCCGCCCCAAGCACCACAATCATGGTTTCACCGACGGCTCGTGAAGCCGCCAACAATATCGCGCCGACGATCCCGGGAAGGGCCGCAGGCAGCACAACATTGCGGATGGTTTCTGACGGGGTTGCGCCCAACCCGTATGAACCGTCGCGCAGAGACTGTGGCACTGCATTAATGATGTCATCACTCAGGGAGGATACAAACGGGATCAGCATGATGCCCATTACCAGCCCCGCCGTGATGACGGCCGTGGCGCCGGACATTACCGGATCGCCGTCACGCAGGCCTTCACCACTTAGGATACCACCAGCGCCAAACACATCGACCAGAAACGGACCAACCGTCAGCAAGGCAAATAGACCGTACACGATCGTTGGGATACCCGCGAGGATCTCTAGTAGCGGTTTAGCAATGGTGCGCAGTTTTGGGCCCGCATATTCGCTAAGGTAAATCGCGGCGAATAGGCCCACAGGCACCGCCACCAGTAGCGCGATGAACGAGATATACAGTGTCCCCCACAGAAGCGGCAGGATCGACAGATCGCTGTTGCCGCGAAAGTTAGGCGCCCAAGAGTTGCCAAGAAAGAAGTCCTGCCAAGGGTGCAGCGAGAAGAAGTTCACGGTCTCAAACAGCATGGACAAAATGATGCCCAGCGTTGTTAGGACCGCCAGAGAAGCGGCGATGACAAGGAGCGCTAATATCCCGCGTTCAACTACATTACGTGCGCGAAAATCAGGATCAGCGGCGCGAACTGCAACAGCGAGCCCCGCCAAAGCCAGCACAATCACAACAGCGACGCGGGCCTTGTCCCATTGCGCATCCAAAGCGCGTGATCTCTCAGCGGCGACCAACACAAAGGGCTTAACATCGGAGCCAAGGGCAACGCCAACACCTGCAAGTGTGGCGCGTAAGCTGGAGGGATCATCGCGCAGGGCGTCAATCGCTTGATCATCCAGCACTCCTTGGGTAACGGCGAGGTTTAGGCCATGTGCCACGCGGTTCACATCGCTCAAAACCAGTGAGGTTGTTCCGCTGCTGGCGGTAATATCGGAAGGCAACATAGGAACAATTGTATTTTGGATCATCATAGGCTGCGCCAGCAACCAAATCACCATGACACCCAGTGCAGGAATGCCTGCAAACATGGCGGCCGTCATGCCGTAGTAGTTGGGCAATGAGTGCAACAGCCGCGCATCGCCACCTGCCCGCGCCATCGCGCGTTTGCGTGCCATCACATATCCGACCACGGCAATCGCAAGCACAATCAGGACAAGCGTTGTTGGGTCACCTAGGAAAGAAAGAGGCATAGCCGCTCCGCTATTGATCGTCAAAAATAAGGGGCCACTGAAAAGCAGCCCCTCGTTTGTTTCATGTGCTTCAGCTTAAGAGCCGCCGCCGATGACGGCCTCATCGAAGACGACAGTTTGTGTTGTTTCCAACTCAGGGTCAGAAACGAGGCCGTATTCAGCCAATGGGCCGTCTGGGCCTGCGATCTCGTCCGCGACAAAGAATTCAGCAAATTCTTTGAGGCCGGGGATGACGCTGATGTGTGCTTTTTTCACATAAAAGAACAATGGGCGTGATACGGGGTATTCGCCTGTTGCGATGCTCTCGGTCGAGGGCACGATGCCGGACATTGTTGCAACTTGCAGCTTGTCTGTGTTGTTTTCATAGAACGCCAGACCAAACACGCCGATGCCGTCTTTGTTGCTCTCGATGCGGGCCAATGTTTCTGTGTAGTCCCCATCGATGTCTACGGATTTACCATCGGTGCGCAGGGAAATGCAGGCTTTTTCGGCTACTTTTTTCTTGGCTTTGTCAGTGTCGCCTTCAGCAGCAGCAAGGAAAACGTCAAAGTCGCCCGTTTCTTCGCAACCCGCGAGGATCACGTTATCCTCGAACACTTCGCGTGTGCCGTGCTTTGTGCCTGGAACAAATGCTTGGATCGGTTGCGCTGGGAAGGCAGGGTTCACGTCGTTCCACATGGTATAAGGATTTTCGACAACTTTGCCGTCTACAGCCACTGTGGCAGACAGTGCTTTGTACCAATCAATCGGTGTGAACTCGAATGAGTTGCCTGCAATGTCTGACGCGAAAACGATACCGTCATAGCCGATGCGAACTTCAATAATGTCCGTCACACCGTTCTCGGCGCAAACGTTGATTTCGCTGTCTTTGATTTTACGCGACGCGTTTGCGATGTCGATAGTGTTTTCGCCAACGCCTTCGCAGAAACGCTTGAGCCCCGCAGAGGAGCCACCAGATTCAACCACCGGTGTAGGGAAGTCAAAGTTTTCGCCAAATGCTTCGGCAACGATGGAGGCGTAGGGCAAAACAGTGGAAGAACCGGCAACCTGTACCTGATCGCGTGCAGCGCCAGCTGTTGCGGATACGGCCGCCATGGCCAGCGCGGATGTTGTGAGTTTTACGAAAGACATCAATGTCTCCTGTCAGCAGAAAAATTCAGTCACCCCATGGTGACTTGAGAGATTTCTAGAACCCCTGTGCTGAGCTTTTGTGACAGTAGCATTACAGTTTTATGACAGTGCCTTTTTCAACTGGCATTGATCGCGCTCAAACGTCACTCTGTAGTGCGTAAAAACACCTTAAATTCAGACCCTTCACCAACTTTGGAAGATATCTTTAGCCGCCCACGGTGACGGTTGAGGATATGTTTCACAATCGCCAACCCTAATCCTGTACCGCCAACTTCGCGGCTACGGTGGCTATCGGCGCGATAGAATCGTTCTGTCAGGCGCGGAAGGTGCCGATTTTCTATTCCTGCCCCCTCATCGCGTACATTCACCTCTACCCCAGCACAGCGTAGCGCACTAACGCGATCATGCTCTGTCAGGGTGACAAATACGTGTTTTCCTTGCCCGCCGTATTTGATCGCGTTCTCGATCAGGTTGGTAAACACCTGCATCAGCTGATCCATATCTGCGATCAGCATCACGGGAGTGTCGGGTATATCAGGCAAAAGGATTACGTCAGCTTGGGCAGCGACGGGCGCCAGAGTACGAAGCGTGCTGGCAAGGATACCTGCCACATCTACCTGCGTGGTGGGGCGCACACGTTCGTCGACTTCTACGCGGCTAAGCGACAGCAGATCACCAACAAGGCGGTTCATGCGTTCGGTTTCGGTTTGCATAATACCAAGGAAACGGTTGCGCGTCGGGGCATCATCACGTGCAGGCCCTTGCAGGGTCTCGATAAAGCCCATCAGAGCAGTCAAAGGTGTACGCAGTTCATGGCTAACGTTGGCAACAAAGTCGCGGCGCATCTGGCCCGCGGCAGTGACCATTGTAATATCTTGAAACGTCAACAGCGCGATCCCCGTCTCGCCAACCTGACTAACTGAAACGGTATAGGTCACATCATTGCCGCTCTCGCGGGCAAGATAGGTGGCAGTGGCTTGCGGTGTGCCCGTCAGGCAGGCCTCAACAGCCTCAACAACCGAAGGTTGACGCAGCACTGTAATAAAATGATCGCCTTTGACCTGTATCTCCAACAACCTTTGCGCATCAGTGTTAAACGCAATAACCCGTTCATCACTGGAGATAGCAAGTGCCGGCATTGGCATTGCCGCGATCACATCACTTACGGGCAATGAGGCGTTCATGATGTTAGACTTCTTTTAAGTCAGTCGCGAAACGGGCGGCGTTTTGTTGATAATGAATTGCGCTCATGGTGAGGCCTTGGATGGCGGCCTCGTCCAGCGTGCGGACAACTTTGCCAGGCGCGCCCATCACAAGGCTGCCATCAGGGATGACCTTATTCTCAGTGATCAACGCCCCTGCCCCGATAAGGCAGTTTTTACCGATCTTGGCACCGTTTAGAATGGTAGCCCCCATGCCTATCAACGAATTATCATCGATTGTGCAGCCATGCAGCATGACCTTGTGACCAATGGTACAATTCACACCGATGTTCAGGGGAAAGCCGATATCTGTGTGAAAAACGCAATTCTCTTGCACGTTTGATCCCGCACCCACTGTAATGCGCTCGTTATCTCCGCGCAGGGTACAGCTAAACCAAACCGACGTTTTTTCCTCAAGTACGACATCGCCAATAACGTTGGCGTCTGGCGCAACCCATGCGGTTGGATCAATCTGGGGTGCGATATCTGCAAGTGCGTAAATGGTCATTCGAGATCCTTGAATTGAGACTGCAGGCGGCGGGCAATTTCGCTCAGCTGTGGCTGTTGTGTGCGTTTAAGGCGTTCAGCGGCGATGATGGTTTTGAGCTTTTCTTCGGTGGCATCCAGATCGTCGTTCACCAGAACATAGTCATACCCGTCCCAGTGGCTGATTTCATCCCAGCTTTTTTGCATGCGCTTTGCGATCGTATCAGTATCGTCTTGCCCACGGCTAACCAGACGGCGGTGCAGCTCACTGATCGAGGGCGGTAGGATAAAGATAGACAGCGTATAGACACCCAAAGGTGAGTTGCGAATTTGCTGCGCGCCCTGCCAATCGATATCAAACAAAACATCCCTGCCCTCATTGATTCCCTTTTCAACAGGGCCTTTGGGAGAGCCATAGAAATTGCCAAACACGTGTGCGTGCTCCAGCATTTCGTCTTCAACCACCCATGTGCGAAAGGTATCTTCGGGGACAAACAGATAGTCTTTGCCATCCACTTCGCCTTCGCGCGGTTTACGGGTGGTGGCAGACACCGAAAAGCTAAGCGTTTCATCCCAAAGCATCAGGCGCTTTGCCAATGTGGATTTACCTGCACCAGAGGGCGAAGATAGAATAATCAAAAGGCCGCGTCGGTCGTTCATTGTTTACTCCACATTCTGGACTTGCTCACGCAGTTGGTCGATCACGGCCTTTAGGGCCAGACCGACACGCGTCAGATCACTATTTTGGGCTTTGGCGCATAGGGTGTTGGCCTCGCGGTTGAACTCTTGCATCAAGAAATCAAGCTTGCGCCCAATCGGGCCATCCTGTGTCAGTAGATCATGCGCAGCGTTCACATGCGCGCCCAAACGATCAATCTCTTCGGTGATATCTGCTTTTACCGCGATCATTGCCAGCTCGGCGGCGATCCTGTCTGGCTCGATCCCATCTACATTGTCGATGACGCGGGCAAGGTTGCGTTGCAGCGCCTCAGCCGTTTGCGCCTCACGGGCCTTCGCCAATGTTGTCGCCTGTGAGGTTAAGGTTTCGATTTGGTTCAACTGTTCGCGCAGAACCTTTTCCAACGCCGCACCTTCGGCTGCCCGCATGGCGTTGAAATCAGCGAGGACGCCCTCAAATTCGGCAATAAGTGCTGTGGCCAATGCATCATTGTCATCTTCGATAACGGCCTGTTCCAGAACGCCGCGCATTGTGACGATGTCAGTTGCCTTTGATGGCGCAAGCGAAACACCCGCATCCATTGCAGCCGTTTCAATTTGGCTCAGTGCGTCAAGGACTGTGTTGAGTTGGGCTTGATTGACCGCAAGACCACCGCCCCCGTCTTCACGCACAACGCGCAATCCCAAGGTCACATTCCCACGCGCAACCGAAGCGCCCAGTGTTTTACGCAAGCCAGCCTCTAGGCCAGGTATCCAGTCAGGGACCCGAATGCGCAAATCAAGACCCTTGCCATTCACTGCACGCAGCTCCCAACTCCAGCTGTGTGGCAGTAATGTACCTGATTTAGCAGCAAAACCCGTCATTGAATTCATCATGTCAGCGCTCTCCGTCGAATTATCTTGGGGTTTGGCATAGGGGTTTTTCCCCCTTACCGGCAAGCCCCCAGACCCTGATAATCAAACTAAGGGTGCCTTGAGATGATTAACCTTTTTGATCGAATTTTAGCCGAAGTGGAATCTTGCATGCTATTAATAGGTTATTAACGGAGATCGCCAGAACGGCATCAATGGGCAAAATACCGCCCGAAATGACACGGAACTTAGCTTTTCACCCTTTTTCCTTTCCTTTCACGTAATCTTGCAGAGAGCTTCAATGGACAATTCAGCCAAAACTCAACAAAACGTGGTTACCATGTCTGACTATCAACCTCATAGTGGTTTTGCCCCTCTTTCACTTGTTGAAGCCTATTGGGATGCCTTGAGTGCAGGGCGTGAAATGCCAAAACGTGCTGAAATCGACCCACGTGGAATTGAAAGTGCGTTAGAATATGCGTTCATCCTTGAGCGTGTTGCACCCGGCGTGGCGCGTATGCGCATTGCAGGATCACACCTTCATGACATTATGGGGATGGAAGCACGCGGTATGCCTTTGACAGCATTTTTCCTGCAAGATGTCCGTATCCGTATCGCGGGTCTGTTGGAGGAAGTCTTCCAAACGCCAGCCACTGCCGAGGTCAGGATGATTTGCGACGGTGAACCAGGCGAGCCTGCTTTAGATGCGCGTATGGTGTTGCTGCCACTCAAAAGTGATTTGGGAGATGTAAGCCGAATTTTGGGGTGCTTTGTCTGTCAAGGCAAACTGGGGGATGTCCCACGACGTTTTGATGTAACTGACATTAAGGTTCGCAAGTTGGGCCACTCAGCAGATATCCAAGAAGAACCAAAGTCCGCAGATGTGACGCAATTTCAAGGTTTTGCGGAGCAGCAGAGTAGCTTTGTTTCAGCCAAATCATTTGCAGATATTTCCGATGATACTGCCGACAATAACAAGCGACCGCCGTACCTGAAATTGGTTAAATCTGAATAATTACAAAAGGCGGAACAATATTTGCTCCGCCTTCTTACTTTTTGGACGTGAATTAGCCTGCGGCTTTGATGTCCGTTTTTTCGCGGCGCGCTGATAGTTCTTCAGCCACAAGGAACGCCAGTTCAAGGGACTGGCTTGCATTCAGGCGAGGATCACAGGCTGTGTGATACCGGGCTGACAGATCTTCGTCAGATACGGCACGCACGCCGCCAGTACATTCTGTCACGTCTTGGCCTGTCATCTCGAAATGTACACCACCGGGCACAGTGCCCTCCGCAGCATGAACGCCAAAGAACTCACGCACTTCGCGCAGAACACTTTCAAACGGCCGCGTCTTGTAGCCTGACGAGGATTTGATTGTGTTGCCGTGCATCGCGTCACAGGTCCAAACAACGTTGGCGCCTTCTTCTTGAACGGCCTTAACCAAACGCGGCAGATGATCGCCAACTGATCCCGCGCCAAACCGTGCGATGAGGGTCAAACGCCCCTCTTCGTTGTCAGGGTTCAGTTTTGTCATCAGTTTTTTCAGGTCATCCACTTCCATGGTAGGACCACATTTCAAACCAATCGGATTTTGAACGCCGGAGGCAAACTCGACATGAGCGCCATCAGGTTGGCGTGTACGATCCCCGATCCAGATCATGTGACCGGACCCAGCCAACCACTTGCCTGTCTCAGCTTCTTGGCGGCAAAGGGCTTCTTCATACTCCAGCAAGAGTGACTCGTGGCTGGTGTAGAATTCTACCGATTGCAGTGTGTGGGCATTTTCAGGTGAGACACCTGCCGCCGCCATAAAATCTAGCGTGTCAGAGATGCGCGTAGCCAAGTCGCGATATTTCGCGGCCTTTTCGCCATCCGTAAAGCCCAGCGTCCAACCGTGCACCTTGTGTACATCAGCGTAGCCACCTGTTGAGAACGCGCGCAGCAGGTTCAATGTTGCCGCTGCCTGTGTGTAGGCGCGCATCATATTGTCAGGGTTAGGAATACGGGATTCTGGCGTGAAGGCCAAATCGTTAATGATATCACCACGGTAGCTTGGCAATTCAACACCATCGATGGTCTCAGTGTTTGCAGAACGTGGTTTTGCAAACTGCCCCGCCATACGGCCCACTTTGATGACTGGCACTTTTGCACCGTAAGTCAAAACAACTGCCATTTGTAGCATCACCTTAAAGGTGTCGCGGATCATGTCGGATGAAAACTGCTCAAAGCTCTCTGCGCAATCACCACCCTGAAGCAGGAACGCTTCGCCACGGCCTGCCGCTGCAAGATGCTGGCGCAAACGGCGTGCTTCTCCTGCAAATACCAAGAGTGGATAACGAGACAGCTGTTCTTCAACAGCGTTAAGGGCTGCCTGATCTGGATAGTCGGGCATTTGAATCCGCGGCTTTGAACGCCAGCTTGATTTGCTCCAGGTCGTCATGTCATTCGCTCCGGTCGTTGTTGTTGCGCACAGGATGTTATCGCAAACTTAGGATGAGTAGACTTATATACAAATCCCTTGTCTGCAAGGCCATATGCAATTTCGATGCTTGACGCAGCTTTTAACCTGATGCCCTAGTAACTCGACAACAGTTTTAACGCCCCTTTTAACAACGGATTCGCGCCTATGGCTCAAGCTCTCCCTGCGCAACGCATACCCCAAAACCCCGACAAGCCGCGTCGTTTTGTATTTGTGTTGCTCGATAACTTTAGTTTGCTGTGTTTTTCTACTGCGGTAGAAAGTTTGCGGATTGCTAATCGAATGTCTGGGCGGAGCTTGTATGAGTGGACTATTATCGGTGAAGGCGGCGAAAGCGCTGCCTGCTCAGCTGGTACCGTCTTTCAACTAGATGATGATCTGGTGGACATGGGGCGCGACGACACAATCATGGTGTGTTCGGGCATTGATGTTCAGAATGCTACTACCAAAAAAGTTCTGGGATGGTTGCGCCGTGAAGCCCGCAAGGGGCTTGTGATTGGTGGGCTGTGTACGGGCGCATACTCGTTGGCCAAGGCCGGATTGTTGGACGGCCGCCGCGCCACGATCCATTGGGAAAACCAAGACAGCTTTAGCGAAGAATTTGATGAGGTTACGCTGACGAAGTCGGTTTTTGTGGTTGATAAAAACCGAATGACAACCGCGGGCGGGACATCATCAATTGATCTGATGCTCAAGATTATTGCCGACGATCACGGCGAAGATTTGGCCAACGCAGTTGCGGACCAATTGATTTATAGCTCGATCCGCACAGATCAGGACACTCAGCGTCTGAGCGTGCCAACACGGATTGGCGTGCGCCACCCTAAACTCAGCCAGGTTATCCAGATCATGGAAAACAACATCGAAGAGCCAATCAGCCCGTCGATCTTGGCTCAGGACGTTGGCATGTCCACCCGCCAGCTTGAACGCCTGTTCCGCAGGTATCTCAACCGATCACCAAAACGATATTATATGGAATTGCGCCTACAGAAAGCCCGCAACCTACTGATGCAAACGGACATGAGCGTGATCAATGTGGCGCTTGCCTGTGGCTTTGCCTCGCCATCGCATTTTTCAAAATGCTACCGCGCGCATTATGATACCACCCCCTACCGTGAACGCGGAAGCCACGCGGCGCGTTTGTCAATTTAAAGATAGCACGGTGTGTTGGATTTGTTGAAATGGAAGCGTTTTTTGGGTTTGTCCGCCATTTAATGGATTTCGCGTAGGTCGGTTATGCGGACAATGCCGCCTTCCAATTCGAGACCGAAGGTGGTGTGTTAGACTTGGCATCGCGGCTTATGTTGCCTGAAGCAATGTCTGAACGGAGTCCGATATGACTATACCTTTGACGTCTGCGCCAGTCCTTGAAACGGAACGCCTAATCCTACGTGGACCAATACAAAGCGACCTACCTGAGCTTACCCGATTCATGACAAGTTCGCCGAGGATGCAGTCTCAGGGAGAAACGGTCAGCAAAGAACAAGCTTGGTTTGGCTTCTTGATAGCGATTGGTCACTGGCAATGGCATGGGTTCGGATTCTTTACACTGATTTTACGTGGACGGAACCTGCCTATTGGTCGTGTTGGGCTGCTTAAGCACTCAAACTGGCCCGAAGTTGAGTTGGCGTGGCATCTTTTTGAAGGGGCCGAGGGCAACGGATACGCAACAGAAGCTGGGCAGGCAGTTCGTCGCTGGGCGTATCAAGCCCATGGAATTAACCAATTGGTAAGTTACATTGATTGCGAAAATCATCGCTCGCAAGGGGTTGCTAAACGTCTTGCGAGCGCAGACCGATGGCACACGTGCCGATCACGAACCAGATGCTGAGGTTTGGATTCACCTACCTGAACCTATTTGATCAAAATCGGCTCAAAGCATGCATCATTGGGCTGGCCTCTGTTCTGAGGTCGAGCTGCCGATAGGATCACAGAATAGC
>NZ_JBALWB010000025.1:0-30498 GCF_036960155.1 Sulfitobacter sp.
AAATTCCAATACCAGTCTCCACAGAAGTAAACGTGAGTTTTTCAACAGAATAGGCCGTCGTGTGACTTTGCAAAGTATACTATCTGCGCAAAGCTGCCGTTGACGCAAATGGCGTCTAATGACCGCTCCCAGCGTTTTGGTTCTACGCACATAGGGCGGCACCAAGGCCGATCGGAATGTCACCGGTATGCCATCCTTAGAGCGGACCTTTGGAATGCGCTCGCTCACAGGGCCAATGCCCGTTTGAAATGGGTGCTCAAGATGATGCCTATTGCGTACGACCGCTGAGTGGCCCGCCTCAGTGCGCAAGTCGAAAAATTGCGCCAATTAGCCTGCAAACTCGGCCTCAACTGCTGTCCCGATCAATTGCTGCGGTCCTGTTCTGAGAAAATCAGTCAGCGCGTCCGTCATCTCATCTCGACGCGCAAAATCAACAATGTTATTCGTTTTCATGGTGGTTTATCTCATTCGGTTGGGTTGCTGTCTGCCAACAACAAATCAACCAGATAGGCCGCCAACCTTCAAACCATCCAAACACCAGATTCAGTCATAGCTCCAAGGAAACAACATATGACCACGAAGTCCCCATTTTTCTCGATAGGCATTCCTACACGTGACCGAACCGGATTGCTTGTGGAGGCACTTGGGTCTGTGTTGGATCAGTCATTTTCAGATTGGGAAATCATCCTCGTTAACGATGGCGGCAAAATGCCGATGTCACCCACGTTGGCACATATGATCAATGATCCACGGATTCGGTTGATACCGTTGGAAGCGAGCGCAGGGCGTGGTGCGGGGCGTCAAAGAGTTATTGAGGAAGCAAGCGGGGAGTGGATGTTGTGGTTAGATGACGACGACATATTTACGGACGGTGCGTTGCTGAACCTCGCCCGGGCAGTCGAGAACCTGAATGGATCAATTGCTGCCTTCGACACAACAACCTTCCATGCTCAATCCCAATCCTGGCGAAACATGGCGCAAATCGGTTTTGACGCTTCAATGTTTGCAAACAAAGCAAAAAATTTGGTGATTGCGATGTTGCAGGGCTGGGACGCCTCAAACCATTTTGAAAATCTTTGGTCGAAAGTTGCACGAACCGAACTGTATCGACAAATAGGGTTTATTACAGATCATAAGGATCCACGTAGCCGAACACTGGAAGACATTGAATTCGTGATACGAACACTTGAAAAACTGGGTGAAATCCCTTCGATTTCACTGTCAAAACCTGCATATATTTTTAGGGTATTTGGGCCAAATGCACGTTCCGAACAATCAGAAGAACCAGAACTGCGGTTAGCGGCAAGCAAGAAAATACATGATTGTCATAATGAGTTTTTTTCAACCCATAGTGATGACCCAGCGTATGAGTATGCTTGTCAGCGATACTTAATGGGTGCCGCAATTCACAATCGGTTTCAACAGCATCGCGAAGCATGGCGCTTGCGTGCTGAAATCGCCGTCCCAGCTGGTGGCGAACTTTTGGAACTTTTCCTTTCTGAAATCATCAAAGACCTTCCCTATATTGAAGGGGTACAGAAAGGCGATCATCCTTCAACACCAGATGAGGTAAAACGGTTAACCCGTGCTGTCACCCCCCTGACACGAAACGATCTGCGTCTTGCACTGATTGATAGGTCAAAGGACACGTCCAGCTTTGGAACAAGACGAATCCTGGCAAGATTTAGAGCCTCTCAAATTGCTGTAGCATCTCCAACGCAGATTAATGAGGGTCCAACAATGCCTGAATTGCCCGCCGAGAACTGGTCGGTCTACGCTGTTGATTGGCGGGCACGACAGTGGATTATGGTGGATGTACCCTATTCGATTTTACTGAACACTAGCGTGTTCGCTTATGCGGATCAGTACAATATCGCAGGTGCAACCAAAAGGATACCTTGGTTCACTCTCACCAACACAACCGACATTCCCCCCCGAAAGATCATACCTATTTTTTCAATAGGAAGATGCGGCTCAACGCTGCTTGGCCGGCTTTTCACAGCAGCCAACTGCAATGTGCTTTTTGAGCTGGATGCATTTACACATTTGGGTTTGGCTGCCAGCCTATTCCCTCAGGATGGCGAACCACGCAGTGGTATTGCAGGTCTAACACGCGAACTCACTTCACATTTGGCGGAACAAACTTCTGGTGATGACAGGCTCGTCCTCAAGATGCGAAGCCAAGCGACAAGCTTGGCCACTTTTTTTGATCAGCAGAATACTGATCAAGTCATCTTTCTTGTGCGAAATCTAAAAGATTGGTATCAGAGTGCAGCAAGAGCATTTCCTGAATCAACTGGGTCACTGGCATCTCAGCTGGTCGCGCATTTCGAAGCAATAAACAGAGCTATCGATCAAGGCTTACAAGTTCAGATGGTTTCGTATGAAAATATCCTTGCCGATCCTGTCAGCCAAATGACTACCATCCTTGGATATTCGCCAAATGAAAATGCCATAAGTGAAATCATGTCCGTGGACGCACAGGCGGATACAGCCGTTTCAAAAACCAGTCTGAAAAACACGGTTATGGAGAATGGTGGTTATGGTGCATTTATGGAGGAATGGCTTGGCAGTGTTGATAAATTGCGTCTTGAACGATTAGGTCTCGATGGTGAACTTAGGTTACTATCAGCCACCAACCTTAGGCAAGTAGAGACGTCAGCTGAACTGAGCAACAAGACCTGAACAACACGAAATTTCGGTGCGCCGATTGCCCGCGTTGCACATCAAGTAAATCTTGGTGTCTATGATGAGTGCGGCGTCGTGCCCAGATAGAACCTTAGTGACCATCGGACGGCTCCTTAAATCGCCTGCACAATTTTAAGCGCAAGCCCTGTCAAGCTATCAACCACAGAAGTGGCCGCGAAAGCCACAAGAAGCCACCCAAAGCACTTTGGAAGCGTTACTGTAATCATGTTATGCCCTCCTTTTTGTCGCATGCATGAATGTCGACTATGCGGGAAAAAATCCTCCGTCCATAGATACGGAAGCAATGACTGCTCCCAGCCTAAAGCGGACATGCTCATTCTACAGGTTGGGCGGATTGTGTACTTTCGCTGCGCCCGCAAACTAAATTGGGTCATTTGAAGAAAGCGGACGCTCAGGGCTGCGACATAGTTTTTCCGCTGCGTGCGCTCGCAGCAAAGAATTTGTGGCAGCTGCCTAACCTTGCTCGCCGCGCCGCAGCCAAAAAAGCAGCCATTCAGGCGATCCGTCGCAAAAATTAGAGTAAAACGCATCCATGTTCAGCAGAACTTCCTGAATCTCGATCTTTTTCAGCCCCGCAGTCAGCGGCGCGTTTAAATGCAGCCGCATTGGCCCCTGTGACGTCAAGGTACCCGTTGCGGCAAAGGCAGAAACGGTTGAAACCTCACGATCTCTTAGGCTGATTTGAGAGCGAGAGAATACATCACCATAAAGATATTCCATGATGTGGTTACCTATATCAGGCGCCATGTCAGCAAAGCTGCTGACGACAGCTGCACCCGCCGCCCCTGTTGTTTTCGACAATTCCACCTCGCCTTGGGCGAAACGTGCTTCTCTCGTCGCAAGTGCGACTTCGGGGATGTCGCCGTCGGTCGGCTCCAGCAACAACGTGCCTGCATCCAAGCCGTCAAACACCTCTTTGACCTGAAACAGGGCGACAGTCGCCGACGGAGATCCACGGTGGATGGTCAGTTGCAGCATGGATTCCACAATGTCGGCACGGCTCACGCCCTGACGCAAACCGCCCAATGCCGCGATCCTAATTCAAGACTGCGCATTACCTTGTGTCGTAAGCGTCGTCAGGGTTTTAGTGCGTGCATCCAGACCGTCGCGGGTCATGATGTCACCATAGCCATAACTGGCAAGGATCTTGGCAAATGCTGGGTTCTTTTCCGTGAGACCCTGAAGGTCTTGAAGGCCGCCTTCTGTGTTGGCGATCATATAACGGGCACCCATCAAATAGCGTTCAGTGCCGTCGTCTGTGGCTTCAGGAACCCATGCTATTTCGATCCCGCGCTCTTTCAGCGTGGCGCGAATTTTGCCGATGGTGTTGATGGCCGACGGGAATCCCATAACAGCCATGGCGATAAAACACATCTCTAGCAGGGCTTCGGGTTTACCGCCGAGGTTCAGGTACGCTTTTATATGCTCCAAAATAGACTGGGTATAATTGCCCGAGTTCATCAGGCTGGCAATTGCCACGGCCTCACGGGTCACTGGATCCAGCGCCTCGCGAGACAAAACCTCCCCGTAGGCATGTTGCACGTAAAGGTTCGCCAAGTCGGGTGAAATTTCAGTGATCGCCTCAAGCTATGTATCCGCATCAAGCGACGTCAGCAGATCAACACCCGCCTGATAACGCGCACCGTCCGCACCTGTCGCGTGTTGGTCTGCCATTGCTGGTGTTGCTCCTCCCAAAGCGGCACCTGCAGTTCCGACGGTTGCGATCTTCATAAAGTTGCGGCGTGACCCATTCGTAACTTTTCTCGTCATCATATTCTTTCCTCCCGATTGAATATCCTTATTGGCCCGGCGAGAGGATCTCGCCGGGGGTCGTTGCTTGCACCCGTTTAAGGGCGTTTCCGTTGTTGGCTCTTAAAGCGTTGAGTTCATAGTATAGGTGCCCATTTTGGCGGCCTTACCGAGCACATGGCCCGTCATCGCTGTTAGCGCTTCAGCGCCAGTAAATGAGCCGCTTAGCCCCAACGTCTCGACGTCCAGAGCATACACCGTGAAGTGATAGTGATGCATAATGCTATCGTTCCAAGGGGGGCACGGGCCGTCATAGCCGCCGTATTCGCCGCCCATGTCCGCATCACCCGCAAACCAGTCAGTATAGCTGTTGATGCCAGTAATTCCATGCGCCTGCTGGCCAGGTGTCTTGCCCTTGGGTGTCACACCGGAACAATCAGCGCCTTCGGCAATACCAGACTGGTCCACAGGAACATCGACCAAAACCCAGTGGTAGAAATCAACCCTTGGCAGATTTGCAGGAACCGTTTTGCCTTCTTGGTTCACGTCCTCGCCAGATGATGGCACATCAGGGTCATGGCAAATGATGGCAAAAGACTTAGTCCCAGCGGGAGCATCGCTCCATGAGATTTCTGGGTTTATGTTGTCAGACAGCTCAAAACGCCCTTCGGCGGGGATTTTGCCGAATGCAAATTTCGTTGGAATGGACGCACCATCGGCCCAAGCGTTAATAGTTACTTTCATGTGTAATTCCTTCATTGAAAGTACGCCTCGGACATGCGCCGAGGCGTAGAATTTTAACGATTATAGACGGCTGTAATCGTGGACGAGGCAATGCTGTTTGCATTCACCATAAAGCCAGCCAAAGCGTTGCTAACGGAGTCGTCCAATTCCAAGACTGTGCCAAGGGCGTGGACTGTGAACTGATAGCGGTGAACTTCGCCAGCAGGCGGGCATGCGCCGCCAAAACCAGCAGCACCGTAATCGTTGCCCAGCTCTACGACGCCGTCAGCCATCGCAGCATCAGCCGCCAAACCAGTTGCGTCAGCAGGGATGTTGAATGCAAACCAGTGCCACCAGCCGGATCCTGTTGGCGCATCTGGATCGTATGCGGTGACGGCAAAACTTTTTGTGCCTTCGGGCGCACCAGACCAAGCCAAATCAGGTGCGGTGTTGCCACCCTCGCAGCCGAAACCTTGGAAAACTTGTGCTGCATCCAGTTGCTGGCCTTCAGCGATCGTGGTGCTGGTCAGTGTGAAGGTGTCAGCTGCGACAGGCGCTGCGATTGCAGTTGCGACAAGAGTAGCCGCGAGAAGAGTAGTGCGAAACATTGTATGTCCTTTCACCGACATGTTGTTGGTGAAATTAATGTAACGCGCAGACGCAAGCACCGCTTCCGGCTCTCACTCATAAAACATCGGGAAATGATCAGGTTGCGGCTGTACGGATATCTTTTGGTCTAATTTCGAACCTTTTCCGAAAAGCATCCGAAAAATGGGAGGGCGTTTTAAACCCACAGTCCAATGCAATTTGTGAGACAGGGACGTTCGTCGTCTGCAGCATGCTAAGCCCATGTTCGAGCCGTGTGTTTAACAGCGTTTTTGCAAACCCTTGCCCCGATTTGACAAGTAACCGACGCAAGGTTGCTTCGCTCATGGCAAAATGGCTTGCCACCTCGGAAATGCGCCAAGGATGGCTTAGATCGGTCTCGATCAGTCGTCGCAACCGACTAAGTGGCCGCTCTTCGCTGTGCGTCGGTAATTGGTATCCTTTGTCGCGCAACCAAATGAGGGGCTCCAACAAACGATGTTGTTGAATAGAGGGTGGCAGAGCGTCATCAGCGAGGGTGGCCGTGATGAGGTCAAGCAGGTTTGATGGGTGGTCAGGTTCAGCGCGAACAATCTGGATACCCTTAGGGACAGTATGCAACTGGTGATCGGCAAAGACGGCATCAATCAAATCATCCGAGAAACTGACGCCGACTGCACGGTAACGATCATCCAACACAGGCCGGTTTTCCATTGTCACCATTGACCCGGGCGGAAAGATGATAAGATCACCGGCTTGACCAATCAGCTCGCCTTGCGTCGGGCTAAGCACGCGCTTTGATCCCGTTTGGATAAAGAAGAAAAAGGTCAGTCTAAAATAAAGATCCGTAAACGTTGCCGTCGTCGCCTGGCTAATGGGCAAGATTGATACTTTAGGCTCTGCTGCGGTACTTTGTACTTTCTCATCAGACACAACGACGTCCTCCACTCACCTATAAATTTGTGGACCCAGCAAGCGAAAATCGCAAGGCCCGTCACTGAGGCCTTGCGATTGACATGTCGTCTTGGAACATCGTGTAGGAGTATTACGCGGCGTTAGGCATAGAAGCCAAATTCCCACCCGACAGCAAAGCCCCACCACCAGGTGCGATCTCGGTCAGGTTCAGGTTTTCCAGAATTTGTCGCGTCGTCGCTATCGCGGCAGAAACAGTGGGTATACCCGACGCACGTTCTATCATTTCAATTGCTGGCAAAGATGGCATCTGCACGCAGGCAGACCCAACAATTGCATCTACACCACGAAGATCCAGCTTGCGCCACAGCTCGGCTGGGGCCGATGGGTCTTGAGCCGCTACTTCAAGATTGTCAGGAATTTCCAGAGCCAAAAAGTCCTGTACTTCAATCCCCTCGTTCTCGATGTAATCCACGACCATCTGCGTCAGTGGGCGCATGTAAGGACAGATTATCGATACCTTTTTTGCACCCATTTTTTTCAGCCCATCAACCAAAGCACCAGCTGAGTTCAAAACAGGTGTTGGGCACCCATTATCAACGGTCGCCTGATGTAGTTTTTCGGACGATATACGGTGATACCCAAGTCCCATCGACATAATCGCGACAAGGCAGGCATAGGCCTGAACTTCAACGGCAGCGTCAGAAAGCTCTGTCGCACATCGCACGCTGTCCGCATCCATCGCTTCAAGTTCCGCTTTGACGACTGACTTCATACGCATGCGTGACGAATGAAACGTAAATCGGTCTGGTAGAATAGCTTCACGTGCTTTTAACAGTGCCGGAATTTCAGTTTCCATGGTGATGTTTGAGCTGGGAACAATGAGGCCGACACGGCGGTAATGAGTTGAGAAAGACATATAGATGGCACCTTTATGAGAGTGTATTTTGAGATTAGACGCGTGGGCCCATGACATAGTCAGGCAGCCACGTCGCAATGCCGGGGAAGACGCAGAGCAAGACAATAGCCAGGACCATACAGGCCACAAAAGGCAGCGACCCCATAAGGATAGTGCGCAGTGAGATGTCAGGTGCGATGCCGTTGATCACGTAGAGATTGAGACCGACTGGGGGTGAAATCAGTCCAATTTCCATGTTGATCGTCAGGATGACGGCAAACCAAATTGGATCAAAACCAGCGGTTGTGATGATCGGCAACAAAATCGGGGCCGCCATCAAAATGACCGCGACGGGAGGAAGAAAGAACCCCGCAATCAACAAAAAGACGTTGACTGCCCCCATCAATACCCACGGGTTCACGTCCAATGTGCCAATCCACGTCGCGATGCTTTGCGTGATATACAGGCTGGACAGCATGTAGGAAAAGACCCCAGCAGCTGCGATAATGAACAAGATCATCACGCTTTCTTTGGTGCTATCTTGCAAGATCAACCAGATCGCGCGGACGTCCCAAAGCCGGTAGATCACGATGGCCACTGCAAGACACAACAACGCGCCCACAGCTGCGGTTTCAGACGGCGTCGCGATGCCTCCATACATTGTGTAAAGCACACCGATGATGATCGCGATGAAGGGCAGAACGCGCGGCAAAATCTCAAACCGTTCGCGCCATGTATAGCTGCGCGAGGCCAAAAGGGCCGTATCGCCAGACTTCCAAGTGGCATAAAGTGACCACGCCATAAACAAGCTAACCAACATCAGGCCTGGCAGAACACCCGCCAGAAACAAGCGGCCAATCGAAGTCTCGGTCGCAACGCCGTAAACGATCATCGTGACGGAAGGTGGGATAAGAATGCCCAACGTGCCGCCCGCTGCGATTGATCCGGTTGCGATCCCTTCTGGATAGCCACGTTTAAGCATCTCCGGGATACCCATTTTACCAATTGCCGCACAGGTTGCAGGGCTGGAACCCGACATCGCCGCGAACAAGGCACAAGCGCCAAGGTTTGAAATAACCAGTCCACCAGGAACGCGGGTCAACCAACGCTCTAAGGCTTCATACAAATCCGCACCAGCGCGAGTGGAGGCGATGGATGATCCCATAATGATAAACATTGGGATCGATAGTAAGGCGAAGCTGTCGAGTTTGCCAAAAAACAGTTCCGGCATCAGCTCAAGTGAACGGGCACCATCAAAGATAAGCAGAAATCCAGCGGAAACGATGAGAAGCCCAACGCCAACAGATACGCCCGAGAACAAGACAAATATGGTGCAGAGCCCAACAAGTGCGCCAAGAATAAGGGGGTCCATCAAGACACCTCCAAGCCAAAAGGTGTTTCAATCTTTGTGATGACGGCAACCAGATCGGCCAGCAATTGCAGTAAGAAGAGCCCAAAGCCGACAGGTAAGGCAAGATACGGAATCCACAGCGGAACCGCAGTCACAGTATCGGTTGTCCAGCCTCGCGCATAGGCAAGGTGCCAATACTCATATCCGTAGAAAAACATAACAGCGGCAATGGCGCAGGATAAGGAAAGCGTAAGGATTGCCAACACAAACCGCGCACGACCCGACAGGGCCAGCGGTATTAGATCCACATTCACGTGGCCACGCTTTTGCTGCACGAATGGCAAGCCAATCAATGTTGCCGCAACAACAAGAAAGACGACTATTTCTGTTTGCCAGACAGTCGACCAGTTCAAAACGAACCGAACAAAGATCATCTGACACGTCAAAAAGACGGCCGCCAAGATCATCAATGCAGAACAGTAGCCCGCGATGCTTGATACTGTGTGCACCGTTTTGACAAAGACATTGCCACCGTTTTTTCGGGCATGGGTCGGGTGTTCATGTCCAGCCATGTTAGATTTCCTAAATGTAAATTGGGTGATGAAATCGAGAGGCGCACGAGGCGCCTCTCACAGTTCAGGTTATTCGACAGCGAGTGCCATATCGAGCAGCTCTTGACCGCCTTCTACATCTGCTACGAAAGCCGCATAAGATGTTTCCTGTGCTAATGCCTGCCAAGCTTGGAAGTCTTCAGCCGTCATTTCTGCGATCTCAACACCAGCTTCGCGGAACACATCTACGGATTCAGCATCTTGTAGTTTTGCTTGCTCCAAATAGTACGCTTCGGCTTTTGTGGCAGCCTCCAGAAGTGCTGTTTGCTGGTCAGCGGACAATCCGTCAAACGTCGACTTGTTCATCAAAAGCGGCTGATACAAGAACCACAGCGCAATGTCTGATGCAGGCGTGTAACAAGCAACCTGTTCATAAATGCGATATGAAACAAATGATGACGAAGATGTATTTGCCGCATCCAGAACACCCGTTTGCATCGCCGAATAGATCTCTGAAGACGCCATTGAGGTGATTGACGCGCCTGCACCAACGAGCATCTGCTCAAAGGATTTTCCTGCCGCGCGTGTTTGCAATCCAACCACATCATCCGGGTGGGTGATGCACTTATTTTTGCCAACAAAGCCACCCGCAAGATATCCGTGGACCAGAACCATGACATCGTCTTCAGCCATCTTGGCTTCGAGGGCCTCCATGAAGGGCGATTGGCTTAACCGTGCTGCGTGATCGTGGTTCTTAACCAACCCAGGCATCAGCGTCAGATTGAAAGACGGCTGCTGGCCGCCCGCATAGGAAAGTGGGAAAACTGTCATATCCAACTGACCAGCTGACAAAGGTCGATATTGTTCGCGTGGTTTGAACAACGACTTTGATGGAAATATCTTGATCTCTAGATCTACGCCTGCTGCCGCAACTTCATCGGCAACAATTTGTGCGACCTCATGGCGAACATCGCCTGTAGACCATTGGTGCGACAAACGCAGTTCTTCTGCGGATGCCATCCCTCCACACATCATCGCTGCGAGTGCGCTCGTTTTCATAAGTTTTTTCATTTTGGTTCCTCCCTTGTGTATCCTTATTGACATTATAAATATCCATATAGCAAGCAAAAGAATGCAAATTGACGCATTATGTATGGAAACCCTTTTTCAAATCATGTAAAAAACGATCAACAGAGGACGGAAAATAGTGCGCACATCAGACAAGCTTGTTGATCAAATTAAGCAGGACATCTTTACTGGTGTGCTGCGACCTGGCGACAAATTGGAAGAGGCCGAATTAGTCGAACGGTTTGGTGTAAGCCGCACACCCATCCGGGAAGCCATCCGATCAATGGTTGATTGCGGCCTACTGGAAACCCGCCCTCGCAAAGGCGCGATTGTCCGAAGCCTTTCAGCGAAAGAACTACATGATTTATTTGAGGTCGCGGCAGAACTTGAAGGTATGGCCTGTCGGCTCGCCTGCGAAAACCTAACCCGAAATCACATGGCGTCGATCCAAAAGGCACTTGATGAATGTGGTCTTGCCGCCGCGGCGCAAGATACCAGAGGATATGCCGACGCCAATCTAGCGTTCCACGCCGCCATACACGCCGCGAGTGGTAACATTTGGCTCATTGATCAACTCGAGCAGATCGAAGCCCGAATTAATGTCTACCGTCTGATGCCATATGAAGTCGTAGGGCGACTGGAAGTGTCTATGCAGGAGCACAACGATATCAATGATGCCATCGTTAATCGTGAAGGCAAGGTTGCGAACGAGTTAATGCGCAGCCACATGATGCTTCAAGGAAAGCGCCTACCGAGTTTATTGAAGGCCCTAGAAAGCTAACAATTGTTAAGTCGTCGCAAGTCAAAACCAGTCGCCGCATTTCGACACAAAAACCCCCATTTTGGCCTGCATAAAGTGAGTGAAGGAGACCTCTGAACGACTTTCAGCACTGGTAGAGATGGGCTCGAAGCGAGCCTATTTCTGGTGCAGAAATCTTTCAAGAAACTGCCGATGCGAAGCCGACATAGGATCGTAGGTTAACGGCAGCTCCCAGCCCAAAGCGGACATGGCCCTTAGACACATCGAGCGGAAAGCGGTCATTGGCTGCGGGTACGATTGAATCAACGTTTCGAGTCGTAAGCAGTCATTTACTGGTGCATCAGGGACGTTGTTAAAGTTATGCTGGGGGATTGCATCCGCTCGGCAAGTCCAGTGGGTTTCGGGGCCATTCGGCAAGTCCAGTGGGTTTCGGGGCCATATCCACAATGTTTTTGCGTAAACAGGTTTATTGTGGCACGACAGCCTAGCGGCTTTGCTAATTCCACGAATTAGCGACCAGACCAGAGCTTCAGTCACGCAACACTAATCTGATGTGGAAAAATGAAGTAATGGCGATCTTTCGGATAAACTCTGCACTTGATATTGGCGATGATATCACTGTTTCCGGCGACCTTGATTTGGCAGCCGAAACGTTGGACGGAGATGGGCTGTCGCTTCGAGAAGCTTTGCTTTTTGCCGATGCCACGCCAGAAGCGGACACGTTGGTGTTCGCGAGTAACCCTGGAGAAGCATTCGCGTCAGGTGGCCTAATTCGTCTCAGTGAAACCTTGGAGTTCTGGTCAGATGTAACTCTCAATGGTGATATCAACGGGGACGGCATCGCTGATATTACGATCAGCGGCGACACAGCCGGAGATGACCTTCTCACCACTTTGCCGACTGGGCAAAGCGTCACGGCGACGACCAACACAAACAGCGACGACAATGTGCAGACAATCTTTGTCGGAGACGGTGATGTCGTTCTTAACGGGGTCCTGATCACAGGTGGCAACAGTGTTGTAGCCGATGCGTTTGCTGTTCCTATCGCTGGCGGCGGTGGCGTCGAGATCGCCGTTGGCGCGTCCATAGACCTGACCAACAGCACGATCGCGGGCAATGTCACCAGTGGCTATGGGGGTGGTGTTTTAAACTATGGTACGCTGAACACGACATCAACTTATATCGCCGCAAACGCTGGTATCGGAGGCGGTGTAGCAAACTATGGCACTGCACTGTTCACAGGTACGACGATCGAAGGGAATTCAGGCCTTGCCTATGGTGCTTTCTACTCTGGAGGTTCGGCAGCATTCGTAAACAGTACAATTGTCGGCAACCAAAGCGACTATGGTCTTGTTTTTGGCGATGTAGTGGATGCGGGTGGTGGAATCTCTTTTGTTCACAGCACGATAACGGGTAACTCGGGAGGATTGGCATCCTCTTCTGGCGGTGCTGGCGCTCTACTTCAGAACTCGTTGGTAATCGGGAATGGCGGTTTTAACTTTTCCGGAGCGTTACAAGCAGGAAGCGCAAGTACCCATATCGGAAATTTCCTCGGTCTACTAACGGACGATGTTAGCCTTTTCTTTGCAGATGTTGTGGATGGCGTTGCGCAAGCGGGCGACAATGGGGGCCTTGTTCGAACCGTTGCCTTGCTCGATGATTGGCAAAACCCCGCCGTTGATGCGGGGGACGCGAACAACAGCGCTCTACCGCCAACGGATGCACTTGGAAATGACCGCAGTGTCGACTTCCCTTCCCCTTTCGAAGATCTAACTCCGCGTCCTGATCTCGGCGCGTTTGAGCTTCAAATAAATCCTCTACGGCCTTTACCTGTCATCACGACGGATTTGAGTGCCCCTGACAGTTTGCAATCCTTCGTTCTGACGCTTGATTTTGGTATGGAGGTCAACGGCTTTGACCTTGCCCGTCTTGATCTGACGAATGCGACGGTTGTCGGAGAATTATCTACAACAGATTCCCACGTGTTTCAGGTGACGCTGCTACCGACGGCGCCCGGTCAGGTCATCGTTGATCTGCTTGATGGCGTTACGGGTGCTAGCTCTGGTCTGGCAAGCTATCCGACCCCTGCGATAACATTAGATGAATTCGACTTCGCGATTCCCGTGGTCACGATAACAACCGACGCGGATCAAAGCGTGTTTGGATCTGACATCGAGGTCACGATTTCTTTTGATCGAGAGGTAAGTGGATTTGAAGCCTCTGACCTTGTCATCACGAATGGAGAGCTGCGCGGTCCACTTGTTCAAATCGATGCCACAACGTATAGCGCGACCGTTCAATATGGCGGATTTGCGGAAGTCCAGATTGAAGTGGCCATTGGTGCAGTTCAGACAGAAAATGACGTGACGAACACCGCGGGCGCGTCAAAGACTATTACAATCATCGAAGAGCCTTCATTGCGGGTGTCAATTAATGCGAGCGGCAGCTCTAACACGGATGGGCAAACCTCCCTTGAAGAGGCGATTGCATACGCCAATTCCAACCCTGATTTCAGCGCCATCACCTTTTCTGAAGTGCTGTTTGGCCGAGAGATCATTGGCATTGATCTGCTTTTGGCATCTGATTTGTCTATTTCCGGGGACATCGATGGCAACGGCACTGCAGATGTCTCCATCAGCGGCGCGGGCTTTGGCAGTATATTCGACATTCAAAGCGGTGCGTCGGTGTCGCTCGAAGCATTGCAACTGGTTGATGGCTATAGCGAAGGCACGATGGGTAAACAAGGCGTGGGTAGCGCAATTGAAAACCACGGCACATTGACGTTGGAGCGCGTTACGATACTTGGCAATGACGCCCAAGGCGCTACTGGTTTGACCGGCGTTACTGGGGAAAATGGCAGTGATTTCATATTCAATCATCCTAATCCGCCGCATAAACGCTTCAACCCACCGTTTGACGGCGAAGAAGGTGGCGATGGGGGGCTAGGTGGAACTGGGCAACATGCCGGAGCAATTCTGAATTACGGAATGATCGAGGTTTCCGACAGCTGGCTCACCAGCGTTGCAACCGGGGCAGTTAGCAATTTGGGGTATGGCGAAAACACGGCGTCCGGTGGTACAGGCGGCATCGGCGGCGTTGGCGGAATTGGACACGAAGGGACCCATGCTATTATTCGTCATCCTATTGACCTTTCGGTTGCCGATGGTGGATTAGGCGGAACAGGTGGCGATGGGGGGCTCGGTGGTCAAGGTGCAAGCTCAGCTGAAGGCATAGTGAATTTTGGACAGGCCGTGTTTAACACCCACATTGTGGGGCAATTGGGATCATCTACTGCGTTTGCGGGTGTCGGCGGGTCCGGCGGCTATGGAGGTGAAGGGGGACGAGGCGGCGAAGGGATTACAAAAGATGTGTCCGACTATATGATCCGGATCATTACAGTTAATTTTGTGAGTAACAATGGTAGACCACCTACCGAGGCAGAGTTAGAAGGCATTCGTCATTCTTGGGCCGAGGGTGCGGGTGATAATAGCTACAGACAAATCTATGGAAACGATAAAATTCACCAGTACGGTTCGGCGGGAGACACAGCTGGTGTTTTGATGAACATCGACGATGGAACCGGCTCTGCAAATGTTGCGGACAGCATCGTGTACCTGCATTCCGCGATCAGTTCTGCGCATGAACGCGAAACGCCGATTGTTACGATCAACGTAAACCGGCTAGGTGACCTGAGCGAAGCAGTCAGTGTCGGGGTCAGGGTCGTCGCGAGCGGCCAAAACTCGGTAAGCGCTGCAGATTTCGTTGGTGGCGTACTCCCACAAAGCACAATTGCGTTCACCTCTGGTTCGGATACCGATTCCAGTTTCTCATTCGAACTTGTTGCAGGAAATTACGGTGAAGGTGTCGAAAACCTGACCGTCGAACTGTTCGATCTACAAGACGAGACCGGTGGCCCAACAACGGCACTTGGAACCAGCGCGATCCACATTGACGTGCAAGACAATCTAGTGCGTGAGACGATTGACAGCTCGAACGTTGCCCATTGGCACGAACAGACCGTTACATTTTTTGAAAGCGGTGAAATCGAGACCGCCGACTACGTGATGGATGATGGGACAACACGGCATCAAGCATACATTGTTCAGGATGATGTGCTGGTACAACGCGTGACGTATGATGGCGAGGGCGCGTTCAGTGGCAACACTTGGGCTACAAAAACCGATACTCTAAACAATAAGCGACAGGTCGAGACCACCGATTACGTGATGGATGATGGGACAATACGGCATCAAACACGCAGTTTTCAAGATGATGTGCTGGTACAACGCGTGACGTATGATGGCGAGGGCGCGTTCAATGGCAACACTTGGGCTACAAAAACCGAAAATCTGAACAGTCAGCAACAGGTCGAGACCACCGATTACGTGATGGACGATGGAACAACACGGCATCAAACGCGCAGTTTTCAGGATGATGTGCTGGTGCAACGCGTTACGTATGATGGTGAGGGCGCGTTCAGTGGCAACACTTGGGCTTCAAAAACCGATACTCTAAACAGTCAGCTACAAGTCGAGACCACCGATTACGTGATGGATGATGGAACAACACGGCATCAAACACGCAGTTTTCAGGATGGTGTGCTGGTGCAACGCGTGACGTATGATGGTGAGGGCGCGTTCAGTGGCAACACTTGGGCTACAAAAACCGATACTCTAAACAGTCAGCTACAGGTCGAGACCGTCGATTACGTGATGGATGATGGGACAACGCGGCATCAAGTACGTACTTTTCAGGATGATGTGCTGGTACAACACGTGACGCATGATGGTGACGGCGCATTCAATGGCACCTCTTGGGCTACAAAAACCGATACCTTCGATTTCAATAACGCGATCACCCAGCGCGACTATTTAATGGATGATGGCGATACAATTGAGATTACCTACTCGGATGGGCAGATATCGAAAAAGATCTATACAGATGTGAATGACGATTCAGATTTCTCAGAGAAAATCGAAATCTATAGTGTCAATGGCGAGCTTGTTGATACGCAAATCACGTGGGACATTTAAGCTGACCGAGTGGACGCTCGTCGAATAAACATGCGTGCGCAAACCAGTTCCGGGTTAGACAGGTTACGCGAACAATTTTTGGTTACTAAAAGATAATTGAATTACCGCGAATTTCTGCTTTGACGTCCTACTGCTACAGCAATTGAAGTAAAGGTCGAGTGACCGCTCCGGGCCGTTCGCGCGACTTTGCAAAGTACACTAACTGCGCATACCGTAATCGTTATCACAGCCCCAATATGGCGGGTCCAGATAGAACAATGTCTGTGGCCGTCGTAGCGCGTGATGAACGCGGCATAATCCAGACATTCAATCACAACGCCTGACAAGCGGCTATGCAGGTCTTCGAGCATCGGCTCCAATGTCGTGAGGTTGAAGCGGTCTGGTCGATCTTTAGAGACCCCAAAGTTCTTGCCGGAAACTTTCCTGCCAAATGCTGTGCGCTGTAGATAGAGGAGCCGGGCCGCGCGCTCTATGTCCATTAGAGTGTCAGGTCGCTGCGGATGCGAAGGCTCGGCTCATCTCATGAAGAGGTAAATTTTCAACATAAACTGCTGTGTGGGAGCAGTGAAAATCGGCTTCGAGCTGCCTAATCAAGCTTCTAGGATACCGTGAACGACCGCTATTTTGGAGCGTGGCAAAACTGGCCAACACTAATTTGGATTTTTGAATTGAATCAAAATGACACGTCTCATGCAGCAATCAACGACGTGCGTTACCGGACACTGGCAGGCCGTCTTCGTTCAACGTTTACGGGGCGCATCTGGGGCGCACGCGGAACCCTTTACAGCTCTTTTCAGTATGTGTTTTGTTTGAGCATCATATTGAAGAAATAGCAGAAATTTGATTTATTCAACTTAATGGTGTTCTGCTTTTTGGATAATTTACCAAAAAGTAGAAGTGGAGCTAAAAGTATCATGTCGCAAACAATTCAAAAACCAGTACAGATCGTTTGTCTCACAGGATGCCGGCTGACAAAATGGAAGGGGCGCGTGGTGGGTGTCGCGTCTACGCTTGGTGCGGTGGCGCTGTGTATCACAACCACAGGGGCCGCAGCCGCAGACAATTGGCCCAACGTCTTTGGCGACACGATAACCGATCTGGGATCTCTCCCCGACCGACCAAATAGTGCTGCTCTAGTCATAAGCGCGGATGGGAGTGTCATCGTCGGGCATTCTAACACAGCTGTCTCCTGGGTAGATGGCAGTACAACAGCCACAGACCTCGGTACTTTTACTCCTGGACTGGAAAGCCGTGCCACAGCCGTAAGCGCGGACGGGACCGTCATCATCGGAACTGCTAGCGGAGACCGCCAATCTAATAAAGCCGCTTCTTGGGCAGTCGGAGACACAACAGCGACTCATCTCAGAACTTTCGGAGGATCGTTTAGTGACGCCCGTGGCGTAAGTGCGAATGGCAGCATCATCGTCGGAAACGCATACCAAAATACGGGCACTGACCGTGCGACTGCTTGGGTGAACGGCAGCACAACGGCCATCGACCTCGGAAGGTTAAATGGAAGGCGGAGCGCTGCTTATGGTGTCAGCGCAAATGGGAGTGTCATCGTTGGGTCTATTGACAATACTGCAGCTGCTTGGGTGGGTGAGAGCAGAACAGCCACCAAACTGACAACTATTACCGGAGGCGAAAGCCGCGCCATCGCCGCGAACGCGGATGGGAGCGTCATCATCGGGTATGGATACGTCTCGGGAGAACGCACGGCAACCTCTTGGGTAGATGGGAGCACGATGGGCATCTATCTCGGCGATCTTGGCGAAGGTAATAGTTATGCTCGGGCCTTGAGTGCGAATGGGAACGTTATCGTAGGAACTGCTGACACAACTGAGGGGACTACCCACGCAGCCGCTTGGGTGGATGGCAGCACAACAGCCACTGATCTGGGAACTCTCGGCGGAGCAGATAGCGCTGCCACGGCCGTAAACGCGGACGGGACCGTCATCGTTGGAGAAGCTAGCATAGCTGAAGGGGATAGTCATGCAGCGGCTTGGGTAGATGGCAACACAACAGCCACCGACCTAGGAACTCTGGGCGGAACAAATAGCGTGGCAACAGCCACGAGCGCAGATGGAAGCGTTATCGTCGGAACTTCTGAAACAATCTATGGCAATGTTCATAAATACCATGCCTTCATTTGGAAGACCCAGATGCAGGACCTCGACAGTCTGCTTCTATCGTTCCCAACACTGGCGAATGACACTGAGATTGCGTCTGTACAACAGCAAGCAACCGCGTCCCTCTTGATGGGCTCAACCTGTTTGGCTGAGGCCGGATCGGGCTGCCTGCGTATTGATGGGGTGGCCAGCAGTACGGGTGCAGACGACGCAGAAGATATCGGATCGCGCAGCAACAGTAACGTGATCTTCAGCTACGGGCGCGGGATTAGCGACCAACTCACCATCGGCGGTTCATTGGCGATCAATGGAACCAGCCTGCACAACAACGGCTTTGACCAAGACACCGGATTTGGAGGCAGTCTATGGTCTGAATATAGCGCGGGCGGCGCCGCACGCACTGGATTGCAAGCTGGGGTTGCCATCAGCCAAATTCAGGGTAGTTCTGACATCTCCCGTGGTCGTGGCATCGAAAATGTCATGTTGGCCACTGGAGAGGCTGATTTGGAAACAACGTCTGCGCGCGCCACACTGGGCTATGGTTTCCAGCAGCAGAACTGGTTGCTGACGCCACGCGCTACAATAGAGCATTTTGAAACCCGCAGGGGCGCCTATGCCGAAACCGGAAGTGATTTCAACGCCACCTATGACCGCCTTGCCATTAGCCGGACCACAATAACGCTAGAGATGAACGCAGCGCGCAAGGTTTCAAAACACGGAACCCTATCACTGGGCACTGGTCTGGAACACGATTTCAGCGCAGACCGTGCAACCCTTACAGGCACTTCGGATCTTGCTGGCATACAGGACTTCTCAATCTCCAGCACAGTGGAACGTCGTAAAACACGTGGCTTTGCAACCGTCGCTTACACGCATGATTTTGGCAATAATCGCGCCCTCACCAGCTCCCTGCGCGTCGGGCAAAGTACGTTCGGTAGTGATCCACAGGTCCGCGCGGGCATAAGCTTTGCAATGGGTTTCTAATCACTATCCCCTTCAAAAGGCCCACCCCCGTGCTCATCGCCGGGGGTGTCACGCTATTGAACACTGACATGCTGTTGATCGAAGCAACTGATTTCGTCTTCTGATCACGCCTCATATTTCTTGGAAAGGCCCGCACTTTTTCGGGCCTTTTTGCTTTGGTGGGCCGTAATATCATCTAGATAGTCTCTGACATCTGCTGGTTCAGCAAAACTATCACTCGCTATCATGCGTCACTCATAACAATTGGGCACAATCCAAACACTGAACTTTTCGTTAACGTCAGCCCGTGGCCTCTACAAAAAGGAGGCCGCGCCGTTGTCTCGTACCGCTTCAAAGGAGGTGGTTAAAGAACGGAAGTCGCTCCTATTTCAAGCTTCACCAGCCCAACATAATCCGGTTTTCAGCATGACCTCGGACAGATTGCGGATGCCACTCGTCGAGCGATGTACGCAGTCACCTGAGCCATTCGACGAGTGACATCGCATTGTACCACGCATCCGGAGGAACGTATTGGCTAAGGCCTTCGCACGCTTTCCATCCTCATTTGTCGGATCGGGACATGTCACACCACGCAACGTGAAGCGTGTTTCGCCAAATTCGATTTCATGGCCTGAGTAGGCCCGAGCACCGCCGATTGCTGCCAGCGAAGACAAGCCTTCCTGAGCACCCGCACCATTATAGGGAGCCAAAGATAAAACGAGTAACGTAACTAACATCCTGAGGTTTGACATAAGCCCAACTT
This sequence comes from Sulfitobacter sp., assembly GCF_036960155.1. GTDB lineage: Bacteria > Pseudomonadota > Alphaproteobacteria > Rhodobacterales > Rhodobacteraceae > Sulfitobacter. The sequence goes on from NZ_JBALWB010000025.1 coordinate 20,195, forward strand.
AACGGCGTGTTTCTTTTCCGGCAATGTGACGGAGTCTACCTTAAACGATCCATCAGGGTTGAGGCCGTAGAACGCAACACAGCACCTCTCATGAGCTTGGCAGAGCCGTACAAGAAACGCCATCCCTGCGCTTAACAGCGTCGGAGGGCTGGTCGCTTTTGTACCCTAGGGAAGGTATTGGGGCGCTACCGTTGCCACGCGCGCCACAAGCGCATTGTACTCTCGCACGACATTGGAAGACGTTTTTGTGAGCGCGATCATCTCTTTCAACGACATACCCTCTGTCAAGTTCACGTTAAACTCATTGTTTGCAACCAGAACCTCACCGGTTTGCGCGTCAACAAAATCAACCCATCCCAATATCACTGTTTGGATATATTCGGAGTTATGCCCTCGGAAACCGCCTCCACGAAGTGACAGCGAATAGATCGTAAGCTGAACCCTCACCTCCCGCTCACCTCCTTTAGAGGTCGGGATCATGTTGCGTTCTAACGCGCGTTTGACATCTGCCTGCACCTTTGCCCGGCTCAACCCGATATCTGCCCGAGGAAATCGGCCCTCCTCAGAGTTGTGGTACTTCAAGGGTACGCTTCGCTCACCTTTTTGAAAGATACGTACCGACACGGAACTTACCCGAAAGCTTGTATTAAACTCCACTGGTACGGGCGGCGCAACACACCCTGCCAGCACTACAAGGCCAGCGAAAAACATCACCAGACGAAAAACCACAACATGCCTAAGGCTTTGCGTTTGGAAGTTAATACAAGAGAAAATCATAGCGCCGGAATCCAATATGTGACCGCAAACCCACCCGCAACGGTTGCCCCTGCAGACACTGCAGACGAACGTTCAGCCAGTACGACAGTCTGTTTCTTGACCTTGTTAAAATCAGCCCATTCCCGACGCGTGTATTTACAACTGGACAAAAACGGCCCCGTCGAGGTGCCGCTGGCACGATAATTCCCGCTGCAATTGATGCTGGTATCACCTGCGCCGCCTAAACTGGCGTAGACGGCATAACCTACCGTCAGATTTCCGTAGAAGCTGGCTTCGCCCCGCATCCCATTGGTGCAGATCAATTTGACAGTTGCTTTTTTTACTCTGGGCGGGCCGCCAGCTGCTTTTCCAGTGCACCGGACCGTACCGCGCGTCGTTTTGAAAGTTTGCTTGGCAGCTGTGCCTTCTCCCGTTGGGCCCGCCAGCGTCTGCCCCGAAGAACTGACAACCGCCACAGGTTGCGTGATGGAAGAGGCCGTTTTGGCGGCGTCCAGGGGTATTGCGATTGGCGCTACCACGATCGCGATGGGCACGAACCCAATCACGCCCCCGCTATTTTCACACCCGGAGGTCAAGCACAACAAAGCGCCAGCAAAGATTAGATTTTTCAATGGAAAGGCCTTTTGGGTTACGCCCCCAAATTGCTTGGGCTTTGAAATGACCTTGGCGCGTTTTAGTTGTTCCGGCAAGGAAACTATCGTTGAGGCCATAACGGTGTGGATGGCTCCTGCTCCAATCGGTGGCAATGCGCAAAAATACAGGTGTGGTTCGGCTCTGTAGAGCTTTTGCTCGTTTGTTGGGATCAATTCCACTTGCAGCGAAGTTCACATCACCCACAGACCATACAAGATTAGCCCGACTGAAATGGCCAGCAATATCCACCCAGGGTGTCGTCCTTTGGTTGCCCAGAAATTGCCGAGCGCGCCATAGATGTAGAAGATGGCCACAATCTTCGCGAGCATGGATTGTTCGGGCAAGCTGAAAAATTGCGGGGCAACCATAAGGCCCACACCACCAAGGAACCAACAAAAGGTGCTGAATTGCATTAAAACTGCCAGTAGGCGTCTTGTTGAGGCTGGTTGTGATGCACCCTCAAAGAATGGACCAACAATATTTCTTTGAATGAGTATGCCATGAACAACAGAGACGAAACTGCCGATACTGCCTGCTATAAAGAATGCCAGTGGAGCTGAGATCATTGAAGTATCCTTACAGACGTAGAAGGGTTGAAAACGGACAGCCGTAAGTAGCTTGGATCACGACGAAACGCCGAGATTGATCTTATCAAATTCGGCTCGCCACTTCGCGCCCTTCTCGGTCGCGCGACCAATTGCGGGTGTGCCCATGGCAAAGGTGCCAATATCATTTATCTCCGCAACATTGGCAAAAGCGCCCCAAAACCCACTTTCAATCTCTCGCATCTGAACCCAAACTCGGCTGATGTTTTCGAAGGAATAGTCGGACCCTTCCGCATCCAGAACAAGCTCGGTAGCCCGCTTGCTCAGATATTCGCGTGAGGACTGCATTAAGGGGCCGTGAATTCGGGGGGCACCTTCCGGCACTGTCAGCGTAATCCGATAGCGCGGCTTTGCAGGCGCTGTCCCGCCGACATTAATTGCGCCTTTCGGGCGTTGATCCACAAAACACCACGTCAAAGACCGAACATACTCATTATCGGGGGCACCCTCACCTTTGATAAGTGCAGCAGTCAGGTCCTCTATCAACCCCTCTAGCTTGGGTGGTGATATTGAGCCTTCTTCCATCGTGATGTCGATCATTGGCATAGTGTTTCCTTTGCGAGAGATTTTGAAAGCATAACGACTTCCAAACACTACTGTATGGTTGAGCTCTTTATTGCCTCTGTCAATACACTTATGTATGGTCGTTTCATGAAGGACAGATTGAGCAAAGAGGACTGGTTATATCACGGGTTGGAGGCCCTCTCTGCTGAGGGTGTGAATGGGCTCAAAGCCGAGGTCTTAGCAAAAAGCTTAAAGGTCTCACGAGGTAGTTTTTATTGGCATTTCAAAAATATCGGCTCGTTTAATGAAGAAGTCTTGAATCTTTGGGAGACACTGGCCACTCGCCAAATAATGGAAGAAATTGACGGTAGCACTGCTAAACCAGACAGGCTATTTGCCTTGATGAAAAAGGCATTCAAGTCCGATTCAAACCTTGAAAACTCTATTCGAGATTGGGGTGCCCGCGATCCAAAAGTTGCTAGCAAAGTTAGTAGCGTTGATGAGATCCGGGTGGGCTTTATTCGAAAACTTCTCTTACAAGAAGGTATTCCCTTGGTCCAAGCCCAACCGCGCGCTTCTTTCTTGTACTGGGCCTATTTGGGGCAAAAATTGGCTGTCAATAGTGAGGCAGCCTCAAACGAACAACTAAATGAAATCTTCAAAATACTGACCACGTTCGATGGATAAAAAGTGGCTCCAATGGGCACTTCATCATGGGGCTCGAAACGGTCACTCGCTGCGGCATGTCGAAATAGAACTCCCTAGCTAGAGATGTACCGACTTGTATGGGACACCCTCAAGAGTGCTGTAAGTCTCAAGGCCATGGCGCTCAAGAGCCAACAACATATCGGAACTGAGCAGCCCCTCAACGGTCACGGCAATCTCGTGCATGTCTTCCACAATTCGAACAATCACGCCGTCGACAACTATCCTGTGAACGCGGTATTCGTCGCTGTCGCTATCAGGTTCAATTACACTATGAGGGATTGGCGGCGTGAAACGAGTGTCGAATAGCTCTGGGTCGATAACATGGCCACGTTCAGCGAACTCAAGTCTATATTTTTCGGCATATTTATCTTTTCGTGCCGAGCGGCCTGCACGGACGACCTGTTCTATGCGCCACAAATCATTGTAGCTCTCATCTTCACGCACCAAGACCCATCTTTTAAATGGCTTGGTATCCGCAGCAAACCATGACTTCGTTTCTAAACCCAGTTCCCATCTCGTGAGGTTCTCAACAATCATTTTCGTAGGATGGTGTATAACCTGCCCGCCTGAGCAGACTATTTTTCTGTTTGAGATATCTACCTCAGTTTGGTGATCGTATAGCCAGCTTGGTGCCGTCTCCCCCTGTGTCACCACGCGGTGGATTGAATGATCGGAAAGGCACAAGCGAAAGACAAGAGTGTTTTTCTCGTCGCGGCTCTCTGGATAGCGCAAGCCTCCAATAATAAATATCTCATCACCGAAAAGCGTTGCGCTATGAAAATCAGTAGGTGGGAATACGTCGGTTGGGTAACCGTAGATTTCGACAGCCCCGTCAGGTCTCAGGATCACAACGTCGTTGTAGATGTAAAAGTCGGGATCATAGCTATCCTCATGTTCCCCGCCGATGTAAACGACCGACCCGTCTGGAAGACGTGTTTCTGACTGCCCAAAACGATCAAAACACCAGCCGGGTGATTGTTTTTCCTGAAACCCTGCGGCTGCGTGCGCCGTGATGGGGCAGACCCTTGTCCGGATGAGCCAAGACCAAACATCATTTGTTTGGATCTCAGGGTTTGCATTGCCTCTTATGGGCGATTGCCAGTTGTGAAATTGTGCAACAACGCCACTAGGTGCTTCTAGTTCTTTTTTCATGAATTTTGTCGGCTTTCCCGACGGCATGTTATTTCGTGAACACGATCTACATCAACTTCCCACACAAATTCAACCAATGAACAAAGCGTTCAGTGCAGATATTCGTGTGATTTACAGCAAGGGTCATTTAGGCCTCAACGTAGACAATCGTTGCGATCATCAGGTTCATGCGATGCAACTTGAACGGCAAAGGGCTGCTATGCAGGCGAAGTTGCCGTTGCGACCAAATCTTTCAGCGTCCACTTACCCTCACTTCACCCTATTTTAGCGCAACCAAACACTGTTGCGGTCCCTCTTCTGCGAAATGCGCGCGACATGCGTTGACGAAATGTTGGACCAAGCGGCGGGGGCGCGTTTTGCTGTATCCGATTGAGAGCGTCAAAGGTGGCAAGGGGTCGGAGATGGGCAAGCTTACCAACGATGCCCCGCAATAGCTTTGTTGGGTCAATGGCTGCATGTTCAAAACCGCACATCCATGGCCTGCACTGACGAGGCTTCGGACCATCTCGGTTGAATTGGCGTAGGCGGCAATTGTTATGTCATTCGCGTGGGCATCGAACAGGCTTTGATAATATGGGGCCGCGACGGGGCGGTTGAGAACGACCAAGGGTTGTCTGGCAATCTGCGCCACAGTGACACTGGACTGTCTGGCAAAAGCATGACCCGCAGGGACAAGACAATAAGCTGGGGCTTGTATCAAGACATCAAAGTCAACAGATGGACGGACACCTTCGCTCACAAAAAGAATGGCGTCATAGCGCCCCTGCAGCAATCCGTCTTGGGCACTATCGTTGTCGCATTCATCAAGGTGAAGGGTGATACTATCCCATTTGGGAACAAAACTCGCAAGGATCGGCGGGAGAAAGGCTGGCGCAATTGGTGCATAATATCCGATCCGCAATGTCCCGCTAAGCGCTTGTTTTAGATCCGTTCCTTCGGTCAAAACAGCAGCGTAGTCCTCAAGCAATCGCTCGAACTTTTTGGCGACATGCCGTCCGCTGGCAGTGGCCTCAATCCCGCGTGATCTTTGCCGGATGGTGAGCGTAAGATCAAAGGCGGCTTCGATCTGATCAATCGCAGCCCCAATCGCTGAGGCTGCGATGTTAAGCTCGGATGCAGCCTTGGAAATATTCCCATGCCGCAACGCTGTTGTGAAATATTCCATCGCCTTGAGGGAAATTGCCATCATAACCTCCAAATATCAGATTTAGTTAATCTCATTAATCTGTTTTTCATGCATTCTTCTTTCTGTCAAACAGAGCGGTATACTCTGACCGAAAGGCAATTCAGATGGATCAGGAGCCTCTTAAAGGTTGGAACCATGTTCCCGCCGTCCCGCTTAACGTATCGCCGTTTTTCCGTTGGCCATTGCGCCCTTTGGAGATGCTCACTTGGGTGTGGAACTCTTGGTTTCTGATCACCGAAAAACTCATCATTGTCGGCATCGCCATCATATCGTTCTATCTATTTCAGCCCCCGCTGGAAGAAACCAAAACGCTGGCCGCTGGTTGGATTGCACAGATGTACATCCGCAACCTGATCCTGATGATCGCCGTTGCGGGCGGGCTGCATTTGTATTTCTATACCTTCACCAAACAGGGCAAAGAGCTACGCTATGACCCACGTCCGCTGATGAAAAATGGCCGTCAGTTTACCTTAGGTGGTCAAATCAAAGACAATATGTTCTGGACATTGGCCAGCGGTGTCACGATCTGGACCGCCTATGAGGTGCTGATGTTTTGGGCATTGGCAAACGGTTATGCACCAATGCTCACATGGGCAGCGCATCCGGTTTGGTTCGTCGCAATGTTCTTGCTGATCCCAATTTGGGAGAGCTTTTATTTCTACTGGATTCACCGTTTCCTGCACATTCCGTTTTTCTACAAACACGTACATTCGCTGCATCACCGCAATATCAATGTTGGGCCGTGGTCCGGGATGTCGATGCACCCCGTGGAACATGTGATCTTCTTAGGCTCTGTCTTGATCCATTGGGTTGTTGCTGCTCACCCCGTGCACATCCTGTTTCACTTGCAATACTACACGCTGACGGCGGCCACGACGCACACGGGCTTTGAGGGGTTGGTCGTCAAAGATGAAAACAGACTGGCTTTGGGCACGTTCCATCACCAAATGCACCACCGCTATTTTGAATGTAATTACGGCTCGCTGGAAATCCCATGGGACAAATTCTTTGGGTCATTCCATGATGGTACAACCAAAGCCGACGCGCTTATGAAAGAACGCCGCAAACGGATTATGGGGAACTAGAACATGACAGCACTAACCGTCAAAGACCTGTTGGAGGCAAAGGGCAAACGCCAGCTTGCATATGTACAGGTGGCCAGAGAGGAAGAGGCGATCGCAGCCTCAGAGGCAGGTATGGACATGATCGGCACCGCCTTTATTCCAGAACATGCGCACTTTGCCAAAGCTGTCCCCAATTCGCATTTCCAGTTTGGGATGCCTTGGGGGAAACACGCTGATGCGACTGAGGTTTTGCGCGATGCAATGGCTGCAATGCAGGCTGGTGCGCAGTCTGTGTATTGCGGCATGAGCCCCCAGATCGTTGAGGTGCTCGCGCGTGAAGGCGTGCCAGTGATCTGCCACGTGGGATTGGTCCCGCCAAAAGCAACGTGGACAGGCGGTTGGCGCGCTGTTGGTCGCACGCTTGCGCAGGCCAAGATGGTTTGGCAGCAGGTGCAGGACTTTGAAGCTGCCGGAGCTTTTGCCGTCGAGATAGAGGTCGTGGCAGCAAACCTAGCATCAGAGATCACAAGGCGCACGTCACTGCTGACGATCTCATTGGGATCGGGGGGCGGGTGCGATGCGCAGTATCTTTTCTCGGCCGACCTACTGGGTGAAAACAGAGGCCACATCCCACGCCATGCCAAAACCTACCGAAACTTCGCTGCCGAGCGTGACCGCCTCCAAACAGAACGCGTATCAGCGTACAAAGAATACATCACAGACGTCACAAGTGGCGCGTTTCCGGAAGCTGGTCATGTGGTGAGCATTGACGAGGACGCACTCCAAAAAGTCTGGGGCACGTAAAGTCAAAATGGTTCCAAAACGGACATTGGCCGTTATGCGAAGTACAGCCTGTGACGTTTAAATAATAGTGCCCGCGTCCTTGTCTCGTGCCGTCTCAAAGGACGTGGGTAGGGTGCTGCTGAGACACCGCGTTGTTCGTCGGCTTGGTTGGCAAAACGGGTGCGCAAAATGTATTCCGGCCCCTCGCCCCACCGTCACCTTTTCTTAAACGGACCGCCCCCTGCTTGGAACATCACACGGCGGCCATGCTTGCCCCTGCCCGTCAGTTGTCATGATCTCATGATCATCGGCGCCCTTTGCTCAGCAACGAGGGTGAGTTTCTCACGTTTCTTAAGACACATCCCAATAACACAAACGCCCAAAATTGCCGTCCACGCGAACCAAGTCTAATGACCGTTCACAGCCCAAAGCGGCACTCAATAGTTTTTTCCAACAAATATAAGACATGGTTTTTGGGGCGACGCCGGCTATCAATTCAATTGGGTACACCTTACTTTGAAAATCGATGATTTTGAAGGTTTTCAATGGGGCAAAAAGGCTTCAGATCTGATCATGATTTTCTTCGGAAAATGCCACTATAATAGTGAAAATATAACACATCCCTATATTTCAATGCCCGCGCCCCGCACATAGCAGAGCTTGACGGCTAAACCGCCGCGAGTATCCGGTTCCCCTTGGGATCTAATACGCTCACGATCCAAACCGGACACATGCCTATTAACTGTGTCCAACCCGTATCGGACATCAGACATGTGGCTTTTATTCCCGCTTGCCCGCTGCTGCAGTACACGCAGAGTGTAGACGTTGATCCAAGGAAAAAAGGGCTGTCGTTTGAAATTGCATTTGCATTTTGATCACGCGGTGCCCCTCTAGTTTGACCAAAATTGGACTGGTAGTTTGACCAAAAGTGGACTGGGCCGTTGATGCAATCGAAACTGCGCGAACTGGAAATTATCTGCTGCTTCGGAATGGACGCCGCAATCTATGTTCCAAATCAAACAGTGTTGATCGGCGGCACTGCCCCTACAGTTCCCAAGGTGCGAACTTCAAAGCCCCCTGCCCGGTTTTCAGAACAGCTCTTTGGGACTTAAACTTGAGGTTCAATATTAACATTACTGCCCAGTCTAAACCCTGGGTTGAAAGTTTACATAATTATAGACAGTTGCCCTGTTAATCTTTAGCATTCCCTTAAGGGCAGCCGAGATAAAAGCGGCACAATTCGTTTCTTCCATAAAATTTGATACCATTTACCTTCAGGGGACTTTCACCATGGCTATAATCAACGGCACAAACGGTAACGACGGCAGCGCATTTTACGGTGGGGCTGGCGACGATTTCATCAGCCTCTTTGACGGCCAAGATTTTGGCATTGGCGGCGGGGGCATCGATACCATCCTTGGTGGGAACGGCGACGACACTTTTTATGGGGTAAGCGATTTTGGTTTTTTTGCGCCAGGTGAACGCTATGACGGTGGTTCCGGCTATGACCAGATGTGGCTCGCCGGCTTTTATAGCGACGAGTCCAGCTCAAGCAGCCATTACATTAACTTAAACTCCATTACCATTTCTTCAGTCGAGGAATTCAGGATAGGCACTGATGCCGGAACGGTATCGGCCTCGATAGACGCCAACCTGCTGACCTTTTCCAAGGTTCAGGGTTATGTGTTTGCGGACGTATTCCAACGGGCAACGTTCACGGTAAACGTGACTGGCGCGAACACGAACCTGTCTGGATTGACAGTTACAGGTTTCAGCGAGCAAGCCTCGAGCCATGCGTTCTATATTCAGGGGCGGTCTGTCGCAGATCTGATTACGGCACCAAACGCTGAAGGCATCCGGATCTATGGCAATGCCGGCAATGACACGTTGATCGGTGGCACCGGCAAAGACGTGAACTTTGGCGGGGACGACAATGACCTGATGTTTGGCTTGGACAACGATGATATCCTCATTGGCGGCTCGGGCAATGACACGATGTATGGAGATGCTGGTAACGATACGATGTATGGTCAGAACGGTTTTGACTTTGTCGCCTATGGAGGCCTCGGGGTGGGGGGCGTCACGGTAGATTTGTCGTCAAACACATCTTCCGGAATAGCTGGGGTCGATTTCATCGGAACTGATATCGAAGGGGTGATAGGGACGTCTTCCAACGATAACATCTATGGCCGCGACCAGAACAATGAGCTGCGCGGCGGTGACGGTGATGACGACATTCGCGCAACCGGTTCGGCCGTGGATGGCGGCGGAATCATAAACTCGGATACTTTGTCCGGCGGCGATGGCAATGATTTGCTGCGCGGCTCTGACGGCAATGACGATATACAAGGCGGCGACGGCGATGACTTCCTGCGCGGCAATGGCGGCAACGACACGCTCAACGGCAACTCGGGCAATGACTTGATCAGTTACCTTTATGCCACCGGCGGGGTTACGGTTGATTTGCAGGCCAACTCTGCCAGCGGTGCAGATGGCAATGACGTGTTGATCAGCATCGAGCAGGTGTCCGGCTCCAACTTTGACGACTCGCTGTCGGGCAGTACCTTTAACGAGCAGTTCTTTGGCAACATCGGTGACGACACAATCGACGGACGCGGCGGCAACGACACGGTTTACGCTGGATCCGGCTTTAACACTGTCTTCGGCGGGTCGGGCAATGACGTGATCTATGGCGGCAATGATTCTGAAGTCTTGCACGGCAGCACCTCGTCGAATGGCAACTTTGCCACCACCGATCAGGATTCGATTAACGGCTACAGCGGCGACGATGCCATCTACGGCTCGAACGGCAATGACACCTTGCGCGGCGGGGATGACAACGACTTTATCCGCGGGCACCGGGGCAATGACATCATTGACGGCGGCAACGGT
>NZ_JBALWB010000005.1:0-274029 GCF_036960155.1 Sulfitobacter sp.
CCTGCTCCTTGGTGTAACGTCAATGAGTGCCAGTGATTTTGACCTCTAACGGCTCAGCATAGCGGATCCCCAAGGGTGCAGCCAACCATCCAAAGGGGCATCGACGAAAGAGTGAAACGGGACTTCACTATCCTGACGCCCCCCATTTGAGTGGTCCAGATTGAAAATTTGTGCGTGATGGGCCTCCGCATCCATCGGTGCGACGGATGCGGCGGTATGTCCGTCGCATCTGTGTGCCGATCACGTGATTTTGCAAAGGTGACTGTCTTCTTCAACGTGCCGCTGTGCAGTATCCAAGATGGCTGCCGAACAGCGGCTAGCTCCATCGCATCACGCCGCGACCTCGCTGAAGGTCCGCTAAAGGCCATTCGCGTTAACCTTGCACGCTCAAAAGCACTGACTTTGCAAAGGTCACTATCTGTGCATTGCAAACCTTGGAGCACGCCGCACCGAGTGGCTAGATTTCGCCCAATCTGAATTATACAGCACTTTCCACGACCGTCGGAGAGCGCGTTCTTGCCAAAATACGCCTGATCTTGGCAGGGCGCTTACCGCCATGAGCACTCGCCTTGTTGAGCTGAATGAAAGAAACCAGCCAGTTTATCAATTGTTGTCCTATGGGGATTTATTTTGACTCAAGGTGTCATAAACCAGAACGTCGCCGTCTTCCGGTATCGACAAACGTTCGAAAACCGTGGGCCATTTGCCAGCCGCGTTCCTAAGGTCTTGCCTTGAGACTGTTGCGTGATCGACAGCATCCAGATGTGTAGCAACGACCTTCGCTGAGCCAGACAATCGCAGCGTTTCGAGGGTCATGTCTGCGTCCATAACCAACGGTTCAATGCCATCCCACACCGCGCCACAGGCATGTACGACAATTACGTCAGGATGCACAGTTTCGATAATCTCGCGGACCTCATCACATAAGATCGTGTCCCCTGCCCAATAAAGGGTTGGCTCGTCTGGAGCCCGAAACATAAATCCTGAGACTGGGCCCATCTCTTGCAATATTTCTTCTGGTCCATGCCGTCCTTGCGTAACGCTAAGGCTGATACCACCAAAAGTGGTGGTATGTGTTATGGGTTTCACATTGGAAAACCCATATTTTGTTATCTTCTTGGCAAAAACCGCAGCACAGAAAATCGGGATGTCAGGGGGCAAGGCAGCTCGAGCTGCGTCGTCAAAATGATCGGTATGCAAGTGCGAGATGATCACAGCATCCACGCCGTCCAAAATTTGCGCGAGGGGCAACGGCAGGTCTACCAAAGGCGACGTAACCTGGCACGCGTAACATGGGCCCTGCCCCTTTTCAGCGAACCACGGATCAATCAAAAAAGTCTGCTGTCCAAAAGACAATCGCAATGTTGCGTTGCGTTGCGAATAAGTTGGATGCGCATTCTGAACCTTCTCTTTTACTTGTGCTCTTAGTTAACCCCCAATCACATTAGGATTCCAAAACCATCTTTAGTAAGACATCAAGTGCAGACGCCACGTCTGCACTTCCCTTTGATGTCAAATCGTCCAAACCAATAAATGCACCATAAATCAACTGGACGAGCACTGGGTCGTTCTTTCCAATATCGCTCAGTAATTTTGCGACCAACGACAGTCTGATCTTATCGACTTCATTTACAACAGCTAGGGCCGCAGGGTCAGTTAAGGCCCATGAGCGCATTGCGGGTTCAACTCGACGCCCCCCAAATTCGTCTGGCGCAGGATGTGCGGCATACGCCACCAGTTCTTCAAGACGTTTGAATTTGTCTGGTTCAGCTAGGATGCAATGTTCAATGTCGTCAACAACACGATCGCGCCAAAGGCCCAACATCGCGTTCTTAAAGGATGAAAGATCGGCAAAGTTCCAATAGAACGACCCCTTGGTTGCACCTAGATTTCGCGCAAGAGCCTCAGCCCTGATTGCGGTCGGGCCGTCCGTTGTCAGGGCACGAAAACCTGCTGCCAACCAGGCTTCTTCAGAAAATTTAATTTTGTTCATTTCATCTATATACGGTGCCGTATTTACAAATGAAATAGATCAAATTATACGGCACCGTATATTACGTAGGAGCAACAAGGAAGATAGACTTGAAAATCTTGACAAAGATCAGATTTGTGCGGTTATCCGAAGTCTCATTGATAGATATCGTTTTGCATATGAATGATCCGCGTGTCGCTGAGCATATGCCCCTCCTAACTTCTGAATGGACGCCTAAGGAGGCTCAAGAATTCGTGACGACAAAGGAGAAAACTTGGCAACAAGATGGTCTGGGGCATTGGGCTATCTTGAGCGATGAAGCTTATGTTGGCTGGGGAGGGTTTCAGAAAGAAGGCGAGGATTGGGATTTCGGCCTTGTTCTCAAACCTGACAGCTTCGGTTTAGGGATGCGCATTTCGCGATCGGCGATTGAGTTCGCAAAGGCTGATCCCCGCATTGAAACCATCACATTTCTCCTACCTCTTTCTCGCAAAAAACTAGGGGCCCTTTCTCGTGGTGGTGCTGAATTCGTTGAAAATGTTGAATACGGCGGTGAAGTCTTCAAAAAATATAGGCTTGAAACTGGATAACTGTACTGTCTGGCAATCCCATCAAAAAGCAACGTTTGGGTCGCCAGTTAAGGAGGTTGTTCCTGATCGCATTCATAATGCGGTCGTTCGCGCGGATGCGATGTAAGTTGATTTTGTCCGCAGTGCGGAGTTTGACCGCGACTTGAAGATGCTGCGATGCAGCCTGCCGAAGCCGATATTCCTGCTGAGCGCAGCAGACCAGTTTCACACGGGCAACACATCACACTTGAAACGGTGAGCCTCTGGTGGCAAACCAATATCTATGCAAAACGAACCGCAACATCATCTTTCAGATCAAAAGATAACGCTATCAGATATCACCAATCTAACCAGCGGCGGCGCAACTGCCACCCTAAGCAATTGTGACCTTCAGGGGTTGGACTTGTCACAATCCGACATGTCCGGTTGGAACTTTGAAAAGTGTAATCTGACGCGTACATCCTTCAATGGTGCAAATTTGGAAAACACTACTTTCTTGGGGTGTCGCGCGCCGGGTGCCAGCTTCTTGAGCGCGTTGCTCACAGAAGCGCATATTGAAGGCGGAGATTACAGTAACTGCCATTTTCGAGGGGCAACACTTGCTGCAATGAAGGTCACTGGCTGCAAAATGATTGGTGCGGATCTAAGTGACACGCGCACAACTGACTTTGAGGTACAGGATTGCTTGTTCGGCCTGGCACTTCTTCCAAAGCTATCTTTCCGAAAAATGACACTCAGACAGGTTGATTTTGGCGAGGCCGATCTTCGGTCCTGCGACTTTCGAGAAACCGTATTCGAGGACTGTTCTTTGCGGGATGCAAATTTATCCGATTGTCGCTTTGAGGATGCTGATTTACGTGGGGCGGATCTTGGTGGTGTCACGTTGGGTGATGCCAAGCGGTTTAAAGGCGCTGTCATATCGAAACGACAAGCCGCCGATCTATTGAGCCAGCTTGGCTTGCACGTACATTGACCCGTCAGCCTTTTGCCGCAGCGTGACTTCCACATAGCTGCCATCGGGTTACTGCGCGGTATTACTAACAAAATCGACCTACAAGAAACGGTACAAAGTACTCAGGCCCGGACCTAGTCCAGCTCAGTCCACGGCCAAGGTTTTACGTTGCTGGCCGCCATTTGGAATCTTGCTGCTTTGGCTATCCATATACCCAAATCGGTTCCAAAATCGGCCAACCGTTCATTAGGCTGCTTATTGTTAACCAGCATGATAACAAACTGAACAACCGTCGCCACCCCCAGCACCGTTTGTGCAAGAGAGATCATGACAGCGATCAGCAGCATGTAAATGAACCGCTGAAGCATATTGTCCGGTTTCTCAGGCTCAATCTGTTCACCATGCAGGCGACCATCAATCTGTGCTTCGTGTTCATCCATTATCTCACTCCCTGTTTTATGGCCGAGCCTATCCAAACCAAATCACTAATAGACCTTGTCAGCAATACGCTAGCGTTACCAAGGCAATGTGTAGACATCGAAAGCACACATGTGCCTACAACAACTTTCACGAATGGCCCGTAGTGGATGTTTGTCGGTGCGATCCGGCTTCATCAAAGCGGTTGTTCGTACATATTCCAGATTTTTTAGTTCAAACATAGACCAACTGTTTTCTTCGGACTACGACACCTGTCAGTAGAAAATCTACTAAACCACGCTGTGCCAGTAATGGGCTGCGATGCGAAAAGAGCTTGCTCAAACCTTTGCATAAATTGACAAATTGATTGTATTTGACCAAGCAATGCTGCTGGATGGGTAAATACTCACCGAAAAGGCATGCTATGAACAGATCAGAAGCGGAAAGCCAACAAGAGCATTTTGATGTGATTGTCGTTGGCGCAGGCATTACGGGGATCAATGCGGCCTATCATTTGGCAAAGCAACGGCCCAATAACAGTCTTCTTGTTCTTGAAACGTTTGAAACCTTTGGCGGTACCTGGTGGTCACACAAATATCCCGGCATCCGGTCTGACAGCGATCTTTATACATTCGGGTACCAGTTTAAGCCTTGGGTTGGACCGCCGATTGCCACAGCAGAAGAGATCCGGGCCTATATGGGCGAGGTGATCGAAGAGAACGGGCTGGATCAACACATCCGTTATCGTCACAGCATAAGTGCTGCGTCTTGGTCTAGTGAACAGAACCTTTGGACAATCACTGCGACCAAGTTGGAAACAGGCGACGAAATCCATTTTACGACGAACTTTCTGTATATGGGCCAAGGGTACTACCGCCACAAAGAAGGCTTTTGGCCCGATTGGCAGGATATGGACAGCTACAAAGGGCAGTTGACCCATTCCGAGGAATGGCCAGATGATCTCGATTACACCGACAAGAATGTGCTGGTGATTGGATCGGGTGCAAGTGCTGCAACGTTGGTACCAAACATGAGCGAAAAAGCGGCCCATGTAACCATGTTACAGCGCTCGCCGACATTTTTCCTCACGGGGCGCAATGCCATCGAAATTGCGGATCAACTTCGTGCGTTAGAGATTGATGAGACTTGGATCCACGAGGTTACCCGCAAGCAACAATTGTTAAATGGCGCGGAGTTTGCAAAACGCTGCTTAGCCGAACCCGAAGTCGTGAAACAGGAACTGATCGGTGCGTTGCGCGCTGTATTGGGGGATGACTATGACGTCGACACCCACTTCACGCCGAACTACCGCCCATGGCGACAGCGCATCGCGTTTGTGCCAGAATCTGATCTGTTTAAAACTATCGCATCCGGTGACGCTACGGTTGTGACAGACGAAATCGAGAGGTTTACACAGAACGGCGTTTTGTTGAAATCAGGTCAAGAATTAGAGGCTGATTTGATTGTTGCAGCAACAGGGTTCAACCTGAACGTGCTGGGGGATATTGCGTTCACAGTGGATGGCCAACTGGTTGATGCGCATGACACGCTGACCTATCGCGGGATGATGTTGACAGGCATGCCAAACCTTGTGTTTGTCTTCGGTTATTTACGTGCAAGCTGGACATTACGCGCCGATCTGGTGGCGGATTTCACCTGCCGCCTGCTGGATCACATGGACACCGCAAAAGCCCGGGCAGTAACAGTTACTCCAAAGCCAGAAGATATCGGAATGGAGACCAATGGCTTTATCGCAGATGATGACTTTAACCCCAACTACGTGAAGCGCAAATTGCATTTGTTGCCAAAAAGTGGCGCAAAGCCGGAATGGCAACACTCCCAAGATTATTGGTCAGACAAGAACGCGTTTCCAGCGATTGATCTGAGTGGAGCAGAGTTTGTCTATCGCGGTAAGGCCGACAAAAACTAGAAGGTCCATTTTTTTCAAGTATATTGAGGAATATCATTATGCCAGACGACGTTCATCCGCAAATTCAGGCTGTTCTCGATACGATGGCAGCGCTTAACCTGCCAAAAATACAAGATGGTTCTGTCGCTGCAGCACGTGCCCTGACAGAAGGGATGGCAGCTGCTGGCCGCGAACGTCTACCGCCCCCACCAGTGACCCAAGTGACCAACACAACCACTGGCCCCGGTTTTGGGCATGTTCCCGTGCGCATTTACCGCCCCAACCCAGTTGCATTGTCCCCCGTCCTCGTCTTTTTTCATGGCGGTGGCTTTGTGATTGGCAGCCTCGAAAGCTACGATACCGTGGCGCGATCATTGGCGTTGAAATGCAATGCGACAGTTGTTTCCGTTGATTATCGAATGGCCCCCGAACATGTATTTCCTGCCGCAGGACAGGATTGTTTTGACGCCGTTCGTTGGGTTCTTGCGAATGCAGAAACCCTCAATATCGATCCGAGCAAATTGGCAGTCTGTGGTGACAGCGCTGGTGGTAACCTCGCAGCGGTAATAGCGCTTATGGCACGGGACGCGGACCTCCCCATTGCGGCCCAAGTCCTTGTTTATCCCACCGTTGACGTAAGATGCGAAACAGCTTCATTTGCGCGCTATGCCAAAGGATACGGCGCACTTGAGGCCGATACTGTCGCATGGTTCATGGATCATTACCTGCCTGACCCCAAAACACGTGACGATTGGCGCGCCAGCCCAAAGAACGCTGAATCCCACGCTGACCTCCCGCCAGCGCTGATCATCACCGCAGAATGTGACGTCTTGCGCGATGATGGTGTTGCCTATGCGGAATTGTTAACAGCCGCGGGCACTTCAACCGAGTACGTAGAATACGCTGGCATGATCCACGCCTTCTTTAACTATCTCGGACTTGCGGACGATGCCGAGGCGGCGCATGATCGTGTCGCTGTATTTTTGAACTCACAATTCTCTTAAAACAGAGGTTTTATTGGAACGAAAACTCACCCGTCTGTGAGAAGCAGTAATTTCGTCGGGAACACTTAGTCTAAATGAGTATAGTCAATCATTTTCAAATACTTACGTGTTTCGAATTTCAAAATCCTGCCCTTAAACTTCATAACTATACATGTTTTCAATAGGATAACGAAACACCTCGCAGCTGGAGCAGCTACGGGGTCTTCCGTTTTAAGAATATTTGGACTGCATTATTCTTTGTAGAGAACCTCCAGTCTCGACCCGATAGGGGTTCTCAACGAGAAAGACATTTGCCGCATCCGATACACTGGTCCAGCTCTGAAAAACTTTTGAAAATCTGTGATGAGAAGCGCCTTCCGATCGGGATTTTCAACACAAACATTTGCCAGCTCATGGTTGATGAATTCGATTAATCTGCCCCGCCGTCAAGCTGAAGCATGCAACAATCGATTGTAGACATCTGAGTTATAAACCTCGCTCGCGTCCAATCCGACAACGTCACCAAGATCGTGTCTACCTCTCTCAAGTTGATCGCATAAAACAAGTGCTGTGCTTTATCGATATTCATGACCAGATGCTTATCGTGCATAAGCTGGGATTCAGCATGCGACCAAATGGTAGTTGTGCTCGGGTGATCCAGCTTAAAAGGGTACTCCAGCGCTTCCAAAAAGGCCAATCCCAGACCTCTCCAATTTGCCGTGGCCCCCACAGATAGTTCCGATGAAAACCACCATCTAAGGACACATCAGAGGCAGCGAACTCTCGTAGAAGGTGCTTGATGTCGTGGCTTTTGCCAGTCCGTGTCTCTCCTGTGACCAAGAGGCCCCGGACCTCAATATGCTGATCTGCAAGATTGGCTGAGAGAAACTGATCAAAAACCGTCCCCAGCTTCTCACGTGGCGGGAATTCGTAGTCCCGCGATTTGAGCTTCGTCTACACCGCCACCGAGGGCTTAAGGTTGTTTTCGTGGATATCAATATCATTCATTTCAGTGAACTTTTGCCTTCCGGCGCGCCAGTGAATTTCTGGTTTATTGTTGCAGTGGACTTGCCGCTGTCACTGGTCTCGACATTCGGTACGTCTGCGTCGTCGTTCGCTTCAACCCACTCAGCAAGAACTTCGCCAACAGGGGGATATATCCCCTCCCCAGTACCGACGGGTTCCGCAAGGGCAGACAAAGAAGCTGAGGAACTGGAGTCCTCACCGTGGAGGATCGCCATGTCAGAGCCAGCAAGCGTGTCTGCCAAGTCCTGTGCTTCGGCCCGCTTGATAACTTTGTGCTCTTTGCCGCAAAATGCCAAAAGCCCATCCATTTCGGCGCTCACGCGATTGTAAAAGCGATATTGGGCTTCCACAGCGATCTCTTGCGTAACAGGGTCAGAGTAACGCCATTCTTCGAGAAAATGCCGTCATTCCCACAAGCTGAAATGCTGGAACTGGGACAGACATGCTTTCAGCATGAAAGGGATCATCATCCCGCCTGATCAAAGTAACCTCTTCGATGCGATTGGGATCGACACAGATTGTCACTGTCACACCAATGTTGCGCAGCGCCTACCGACGGAATTCTTCGTTGCCTTGATACGGTATCCGAAACGCTTCGATGCCCACCTTCGTCACTTTACGTGTCACCAACAGCCCAACTGCCCGGCGGACCTCACGATGGGAAAAAAACGGGAGCATGCTGTACATACGTTTAGCTTGGTCAAAAATGACGTGACGGATGCCGCCCCACGATCCTTTGCCCTGTGTCATTTTGAAAGGTAGGCAACTTACGAAATACCACCAAAGGTACTTTTCGAGCTGCGCAATCGTCATGACCGTCAAAACCTTGCCCTCGTACTCAGTCTGCTTGCCTGGTCCCTGACCGTTATAGCCATGAAGCGCCTTCATGATATCAGCACTAAGAGTAGCAAAGTAACGCTCGATGAATAGCTTGTCTGATGGTGACTTTGTCCAACCAAACCGGAACATGGCGCCAAGTGATAGGATTCCATACGGAACTGTATTGTTCCAAAGACCGGGGCCAGTATCCATCATGATTATGAATGGGTGCACAGCAGGCAGCGGTGGATTTTCACACCCAGCTTCACCAGCCAATTGCGTCTTGTCTAAAACGAAGAGCAGCAACAGTTCAACCGCATCGTCCTAATTCGGTGTTTTTGCCAAATGGAATGCCAACGGCATACCGGTCGCGACATCAACAGCGACGAGGATCCACACTTTTCCGACCTTGCTGTTTTTGCTTCCTGTTTCAGTTGGCGCATAGTTTTGTCGCCAACTACTTTATCGAGGCCCCTGTCCTCTGGAAATGTCTACAATGGCATCTCACACTCATCAATTCCGATGACCTCAGCGATCATGCGCGCTTTAAGCTCACCGAACCCAGAGCGCATTGCCTTTAAGACCTCGTTCCAACCTTTTCGTCCGATCATTACTGCTGATGGATCCATACTCTTCGCAAAGGCGCGAAATTTGCGCTCAGTGACCACGACATCAGTATGTCCTGGCACAGAAAGAGATCGTTCCCGATTGGCCACCAGCATCATGCCTTGCAGCATTTCATAGCAACGGATCAGATGCTTCTCTCGTCCATCGAGGAAGTCCTCCATAGCTTTCGTCATGAGATCGATTACCCATTGCGCGAGTTCCTTCGCGGGGTGTCCGGCATTGCTGTGCTTCGTATCCAGATTTACGGGATCGAAGCTATCAAACAAATAGGTTCTGTACTGCTTCAACAAGGTCTCGCCAGCTGGTACCACGTAGCCGTTTCGTTTTACGTTTGCTCGTCTCGGAGAGACAGAGACTTTTCGACAGTGCTCCTCAACACGCTTTTCAACGACATGATGGCTTGCGTCGATTGACGACACGGTGATCTTAATCACCCCTTCCCGCTCCAATTCCGCCAGCGCCATACAGGAGCAGAGACAGAACAGGATTTTCTGTTTTGCCTCGTCATCGTGAAATCTTGATTGTCGTTTGTATCCGAACCCCTTGGGCGAAGGGCCGCGAGGCCGTTAACCATGGCGACAAGGCGAGATGCCTTTGTGTCTTGCACAAACAGGCATCCGATTGGAAATTCAGGGGATTCATTTTGCCCTTAGCTTCGTGCTCTAGATTTGAAAGGGGTAATCAATGACAGTATCGCGTTCAGCGCCGATACGACTGGCACCGATCATCCGCATGATGGCGCGGTAGGCGACAAATTCCGGGAGACCGGAACCTGCAACGATATATTCGAGGCGCGTGCCGGGTCGGGCATGTTCGATCAAATCAACAACACCTTCGTCGACGCTCGCATTTGGCATCATCTGCCACATCAAGATACGACGATTGTTGTCACGATGGACACGCGAAAAGGATGCGTCCGAGATCACAACATTCTCGTTTGCGGCGTCCTTCGGTGTATGGCGCACGATGTTCGCAATGCGACCTTTGCTGGTACTGCTGTCTAGACTGATCTGCCCGCGGACATGGAGGAGCTTTATGCGGCCACAATCGTACTGAATACCCACATCAAGGATATGGCTTTTCGGCTCGCCCTTGCCACCCGGCAACTTGATATTCACAGGCTGGCATTGGACGACGTAGACATTCGGCTGCAGGGTCGCTTCTATCTTGACCGCTTCTTCCGCCTCGGAGTCGTAGAGGGCAACACCAGGCGCTTAGTCATTGGCTTTTGTCCGCAGCACCATGCCGGATTTGTACGATGTATTGCTACGAGACAGAGGGCTATGGAGCCCCTCATACGCTCTCACACCATCGATAGGTCTGATCTCAATTCATGCTCGACGCTTAGGTTTTTCTTTCGCGGCTTTCTCTCTTTTTACGAATTTTGTTGCGATCGCACTCAGCTCGTTCAGCGTGCCTTACATTTGGACACCTCGCGCTGCAGAAGATCATTCGCAAGCGTCGCAAAATAGCATTCGACGAAAGCACGGTCTTGCAAGGGCTTCCCCTAATTTGCCTGAAAAACCTGGACCAAGCTGAGGTTATCCCCATCAATGCAGGTCGTTTTAAGAGACAGACGCGTTTTGGAACTCTTCTTCATAGTGCCGGACATAACTTCACCGTTCGCATGTAATTCGAATGCGTTTCTTTCGAGGATTTGAAACAGCTCAGAAAGGATACGCGTTTGCGACGTAATGGTGTCCGAGACCTAGCGGAGTACTGATACGAGCAATCGGGGCACTTGTATCCATGTTCCCAGATCGATTGAAATACGGCTTCTTCGCAGTCTTGTTAGGGCCGAAATGCAGTTTTAGCGTTGCCACCCCGAAGACTTTTGCTCAGCAATTTCCGATGCCGGATATCGTATTTCTCATCACTTAACCGAAGCATTGATTGGCTCGTCTTCGCCGGACTGGTTTGTTGCCGCATCATGCATCTAGCAGGGGTGGGGTAGCAGCTATTTTCACATTTCCGGTCACAACCACTGCGATGGCCCCACTTCAATGCGGTGGGTTTCGACTGGCTTGCGCCTCTTGGGCGCGCTTGGGCCAGGTTGATCTGATATAGGTGAGGATGTCCCAAATTTGGTCGTCCGTCAGGGTATCAGCAAACCCCGGCATCCCGCTATTGAACCCCGTTACGTTCCGTACGGCCAATGCTGCGGCACCACCACTTTTGGTATATTCAAATAACAATGCATCGTCATGGTGCCAAGTGTGACCCGAAACGTCGTGCGGTGGCGCAGGCAAAACCCCATCTTCATCGGGGGTTTGCCAATCCGGTTGCCCTTCGAGGTTTACGCCATGACACGCGGCGCAGCTGTCGGCGTACAAGTTGCGACCAACGTCGAGATCGCGGTTTGCCCATGTGTGATCTGCCGAAGCGATAGAGGCTATCAATAGAAGTGGGATGAAATACCATATTCGCATAGACGGCCTTTTACATTGGTAATGTCAGATTGGATGTGAGCACCGCAGTCAAAGCAAGGATAACGAGAATGACACCCCACTCAACAGTAATAGACCGCACGAGGTGATGCGCGGCGGCAGGATCTCCGTTTTTAAGGCCGGGAATGAAACGCAATTTGTTCGCGGCGGCCAAGCCAAGCAATGATGCCACCAAGACAATCTTCAGGATTAAGGCCTGCCCGTAACCAGTGCTGATCAATGCCCCGAACGACCCGACAAGCACATAAGCTATATATCCTCCCGCGACGATCAGTGTGGGCACTGTGATGGAAGCGACGACACCGAACCAGTGTCCCACATCAGCGGCCCTGCCCCATGTTGCAGGCGCGGCAGCCAGACGTCTCAGGGGGCTCAAGATACCGATCCAAAGGGCAACGGCCAAAAGGTGGAAAGTCAGCGCGCCGTCCATGAGAAATCTGTCTTTATCGGCAACATGCCCGACCATATCAAACGACCACACAGCAATCGCGCCGCCTGTGGCTGACACCCACAGTCCCGGTCGTCTGATAAATAGACCAACCACCAAAAGACCCAAGCCCGCAAGACGCCATGCAAGCGCAGACCCAAGCGGTGTTGTCCATAAGAGACCCAACATTTCAGGGTCTGTCATACCGCTTGCGTCACCAGTCAGGTTCGCCCCGCTGAGCGTAAAGGCCAATACCGTTGCAAATCCACCGAGGATGGCAAAGCCGATTGCAGGCGTACGGTAGCGATCTAGTTTAAAAAGGAGAGCGGCAAAGACTGATCCCGCCGCTGCCAAAACTCCAAGATAAAGACCAAACTTGGTGACAATCGCCGTCAGCCCCCAAATATCCGGCATCAGTCTTGGACATTAAAGGTAAAGCTGCCCTTCATCGGGTGGCCGTCTTTGCCCAGGCCACGCCAATCAATGACATACTCACCGTTGCCCATGCTTTCCATTGGCACGGCGTAATCCGAGATGAACCCTTTGTTGCCGCTCAAATCCAGATCAACGCTGTGCTCAGCTGCGTGTGTCATGGACACCTTCGTCAAACGAACTTCACCTTTGAAATCAAGTAACAGCTCGCTTGGGGCAGCAGCGATTGTGGCCTCATCTGCGGGAGTTGTTGTATTCAAAGGCGAATGCGCCATTGCACCGTTTGCCAAGAAAACCATAGTGCCTGCCAATAGGATGTTTTTCATCTTCTTTTCCTTTGTTATTGCGCGTTGGAACGATCAATTAATGCCGTTGGCGCGTTGTAATTCTCTGATGTAGGCGATGATCAGTGTGACTTCGCCGCGTGTGATGCCTTCGACCGCTGGCATATTCCCGAACCGCCAGTGATGCGCTTGCACCCCCTGCGCTGCGGCGCGTTGAAAGCTCTCATCGCCGTGGTGACTTGGCTCGTAGATTTTATGCACCAACGGAGGTGCAACGCCATCTTGACCGACCGCATTTATACCGTGACATGCGGCGCAATTCCCCTCAAACGCCTTTTGTCCAATCTGAGCATTCTGAGACAGTGTTTCAGGAACCATCACATCTACAATTGCAGCGCCTGGCGCCCCTGACTGGGCAGGGATAGCGGTGCTTTGTTCAGCTGTTGGCCAGTAGGTGTATGCGACACTGGCCGCGACAAGTACGGCAATAAGTGCGGCTACTTTTCTCATGGGCGCTCCTGCTTCTCATTCTTTTTCATCACCGCTACAGGTTCCAGCAGGTGGAGGGTCAAACACTCATTTCTCACAACTTCGTGAGCATCCACAGTGCCATCCCGATCATCATCAGGTTCTCGGTTAGTGATACAAAACCCAGCGGGACCTTGCTGTCGCCCCCTACGCAAGCGCATTTGAGCTCACGTTTATCGATGTATACCGCCTTGAACACACTGACCGCACCAATGCTGGCCACGACCAATGCCGCTGGGGCAGAGAGCCACGTCAGCAGGCCTGCCATCATTAATAGACCCGCGCCCGTTTCGACAAATGGATATACATAACCATAGCGCACCCAACGTTGCGCCAGCAGGTCGTAATTCAGGAACATCGTTGCAAACCGTTCGACATCCTGCAGCTTTTGCAAACCCAATAGCACCATAGAGATCGAGATGAACCACTCCACTGTGCGGCCAGCAAAAAAGGTGCCCATGCTCACCCAGGTCACTGCAACTGCCATAGCGGCCGCGACGCTGAACAACGCGATGACAGGGGCATAGGTTGTCCCCCCCTTCTCGGCTACTGGTTTGCCCAGATGGGCGCTCAGATCGTCAAACCCGCCGATCCGCTCCCCGTCGATAAACAATTGCGGTGTCGTTTTGACGCTGTGCTCTTCCTTGAAGGCATCCACTTGCGCGCGGCTTGTCAGGTGGCGGTCGTCCACCTCATATCCGTGCCGCTCCAGCAGGTCTTTGGATTTGAGCCCGTAGGGGCACATGTGATCCGTCATGACCATCCTGTGCAGGATGGCGGTCTTGGCAGGAACATCTTTAGGCATAACAACGCGTCCTTCTAATTGCCACTTGAAGTGGGGTAAATCTATACATAGACTTTCCACTAACTGGAAGGTCAAGGGTAGATTCTATGAATATCTCTGAGGCGGCAAAAGCATCCGGACTGCCAGTAAAAACCGTGCGGTATTATGCGGACATCGGGTTGGTAGAGGCCGCATCACGGTCCCAAGCCGGTTACCGCATCTATAACGATGCCGCTGTGCGCAGGCTTTCGTTTATCCGGCGTGCGCGGACCTTCGACTTCAGCGTAGCGGAGTGCCGCGAGTTGCTGGATCTCTACCAAGACCAAGGTCGAACCAGCGCGGAAGTGAAGAAAATCGCTTCAAAACGTCTGGAGGAAATCGAGATCAAGCAAAGGGAGCTGCAGGCCCTTCGCGATGATCTTGCCCATCTTGTGAAAGCCTGCCGTGGGGATGACCGACCCGACTGCCCGATCATTGATTTTCTAGGCTGAACCTCTGGGCATTCGGCTATTGTTCCTTTTGCATACGGAGGTACATTGCGGTTCTATTCACATCACTGTGATGAAAATCTGCAAACCTTCCAGCGCTGGACGCGTTGACAGTTAAGTTCTGATCAATCACTCCTCTAGCATGACCTCGTCAATCAACATCAACACAATCGTCAAAATGCTCGCTTGCGTTGCGTTTGTCTTTTCGCTCGTGATGTTGCCGCCGTCGTCTTCCCACGCTGATCACGCTGCAATGACCCAATCAGGTCACGCAATGATGGGTCATGCATCGATGGGCCATGGCCAAGCCGATGTGGATCTATCAAATGCGGGTGATGCACAAAGCACAGACAACGTCCAGGCTGACGCCTCATCCTTTGGATGTTGCAACGGTATATGTGTTTCTGTGGCGTTAATGGAAGACAAGACGGTTTGCGCTCTACAGCCTGTGACCGCTTCTTTTGCGCTTGTACAAACGCAAGCAAGGTCTGTGCTGAAAAGCGGCGCACTGCGTCCCCCTCGAACAACCGTCTGATTTAAAGCCCCAAATCCGGGTTTTCGCGTCGCCCATAATCTTGTGCGTCTACCGCTCTCTATACTCAGGCTATTCTTATGAAAATCATTTTACTCACGGGGGCCAGCGCCCTCGCTCTTGGCGCATGTACATACGAGCCGACGCCATTGCCGGACGTGACGTTCCAGAACGCTGCGGCGAACAGCTCAGTGGCATCCCCTGTGCGTTACCAAGACCCGTTGGCGGGATACATTTACCGCGCACCAACCGGCCCGCGTGACTGGCTTAAGGTCAATGAAGAACAGACGGAGGGCAATTGATGCGGATCATGAAACGCGCCCTGATAGGGATTTTCCCGTTGGCGCTGGCCGCCTGCGAAACAGCAATTCCACAGGCATTTACTGAACCAAAAGCGGGTTTTGCCAATGTGGCCAACCAGACCTCTGCAGCGATTGGTAAGCGCGCAGTGTTCGCTGAAACGCAGGCCGAGAATGACGCCCTGCGTAGCCAAGTGCATAGCATGGTGCATCTCAAGACAATTTCTGCGGATACTGCTGTGCAAGTCGCATTGTTAAATAATCGAGGCTTGCAGGCGTCCTACGCAAATGTCGGTCTATCGGCCGCCGAGGCGTGGCAACAATCGACGCCGGAAAACCCAGTAGTGTCCGTTGGCATCCTTGGCATTGGGGCGGCAGAGCTGGGTCTCTACCGCGCCATTGAGAGCATGATTGCGGTCAATATTCTCGACGCCAAGACACGCAAGCAACGCATGGCGCTGGCTGATATAAACTTCCGCGCCGCACAGCTTGAAGCTGTCAACGACACGCTGACGCTGGCCAACGAGACGCGCATGGCTTGGATCAATGCCGTCGCAGCGTTCGAAACCGTGAGTTATATCAGACGCGCGAAGGCAACGTCTGACGCTGGCTCCGAGCTTGCGCGCAAGCTGGGTGAGACAGGGGCGCTGAACAAGGCAGGCCAAGCCCGCGAGCAAGCGTTCAACGCCGAACTGGCAGGCCAACTGGCACGTGCCCGCCTGAATGCGACAATGGCCAAGGGGGACCTGACCAAGCTGATGGGCCTATGGGGCGCGCAGGTTGATTACTTTGTCCCGGATGCGTTGCCGCGACTGCCAAGATCTGTGGGCAACGTCACAAGCATCGAAGCCAAAGCCCTGCGTAACCGTGTCGATCTGCGTGTGGCCAAGCTGGGGCTTGAAGCACAGGCCGCGGCTTTCGGCCTGACCGACCAGACACGTTTAGTGACAGACCTCGAAATCATCTCTGGAGCAGAACTGGAGCGTGAAGCGGAGGATGGCGAGACGAGCACTGAGATCACGCCACAAATCGAGTTGGAGTTTGCGATCCCTATCTATGACACTGGTAAGGCTCGGATGCGCAAGGCAGAGCTGAGCTATCTGCAAGCGGCAAATGTGCTGGCTGAACGTGCGGTCAACGTCCGCTCGGAGGCGCGAGGTGCCGAGACCTCTTACCACGCGTCCCACAAGATTGCGCAGCACTACGCCAACGTTCTGGTGCCTTTGCGCAGGACCGTCGAGGAAGAAGGTTTGCTGTCCTACAACGGCATGATCACCAATACATTCGAGTTGCTCCAGGACACGCGGGAAACGCTTTCCGCATCGCTTGAAGCTGCAAATGCGAAACGCGATTTCTTCATGGCACAATCCAACCTGACAGCTGCCATTTACGGCGGTGGCGCAGGTAGCGGCGGTGCTGGTGGAGAGGGTGCAACACTTGCCGCTGGTGGCGGCGCAGGACACTGAAAGGAACTGACATGTTAAACAGACGTCAATTACTCGGAGCCGGTGCTGCAGGTGCAACACTGATCTCTTCGCAAGCGTGGGGCAAGACCAGCAATATGGGTCTGCCAGAGGCCGCATTGGTTGAAAACGCCAGCACGGTCATAACGCCGCGCCCATCGTCGGGGCCCGACTACACGCCCGTGGTCACGATTAACGGCTGGACACTGCCGCACCGTATGAACAACGGTGTGAAGGAATTCCATCTGGTGGCAGAGCCAGTTCAACGCGAGCTGGCAGACGGTATGATCGCCAATTTATGGGGCTACAACGGTCAATCCACGGGTCCGACGATCGAAGCTGTGGAAGGCGACCGCGTCCGCTTTTACGTGACCAACAAACTGCCCGAACATACAACCATTCACTGGCACGGGCTGATCCTGCCGTCTGGCATGGACGGCGTAGGCGGGCTGAGCCATCCAGGCATTCCACCCGGCAAAACCTTTATCTATGAGTTTGATCTGACAAAATCAGGCACCTTTATGTATCACCCGCATGCGGATGAAATGGTGCAGATGGCAATGGGGATGATGGGCATGTTTGTGGTCCACCCCAAGGACCCGACATTCATGCCAGTGGACCGCGACTTCCTGATCATGCTCAACGCCTTTGACATTGATCCCGGCACCTATGTGCCAAAGATCATGACCATGACGGACTTTAATCTGTGGACATGGAACAGTCGAATTTTCCCTGACATCGACCCGCTTGTGGTCAACAAGGGCGACAAGGTGCGTGTGCGTGTCGGCAACCTCACGATGACAAATCACCCGATCCACATGCACGGCTATGACTTCAAAGTTACCTGTACCGATGGCGGCTGGGTGCCTGAATCTGCGCAATGGCCTGAAGTCAGTATCGACATCCCCGTGGGAGCCATGCGCGCCTATGAGTTTGTGGCCGAGCATTTGGGCGATTGGGCAATCCATTGCCACAAGTCACACCATACGATGAATGCGATGGGGCACGATGTGCCGACGTTTATCGGTGTAGACAAGGGGCCACTGGCGCAGAAGATCCGCAAATTCCAGCCTGAGTACATGCCAATGGGTACTGCAGGCATGGCCGATATGGGCGTCATGGAAATGGAATTGCCCGACAATACTGTGCCTATGATGACAGGCTGGGGCCCACATGGCCCCATCGAAATGGGCGGCATGTTCTCGGTCGTGAAGGTGCGAAACGGCATCGATGCGGACGACTATTCTGACCCGGGCTGGTACGAAAACCCTCCGGGCGAGCAGGCGTATGAGTGGACGGGTGAATTGCCGGAGTTCGCATCTAACAACAGCCCAAAAACAATCCTGACACCAAAACCAACCCAAAAGGGCTGAAGGCCCCAAGGCCAAACTTAATCAGTGGAACTACAAAATGAACAACAGAAAACCCCTCATCATTCTTGGCGTTGGTGCTGTGGCACTCGCCGGTTTGGCGTTCGTCTTTGTCAGCGGCGACGAACACGGAATGCAACATGGCGGAGACCATGCTGAGGCAGCTCACGCGGAGACGGGTCATGGAGAAACAACCCATTCGGAAACAGGACATGGAGCAACCGGGCACGGTGACGGTCACGACGCGCAAATGGCTATCGGCAAACCTGCAGAGGACCACGACGCGCGTATGGTCACGGTGTCGATGAAAGAGACCAACGATGGCATGGTATTCGAGCCATCTGCGCTGACGTTCAAGGCCGGTGAAACCATCAAGATCAGCAACGCAGGCGAACTGGAGCACGAGTTCGTCATGAACATTCCCGAAGAAATCATCGAGCATAAAACGATGATGGAGCGGTTTCCAGAAATGGAGCACGACGATCCCAACTCGGTCCGCCTTGACGCCGGTGCCTCGGGCGAGATCGTCTGGACCTTCACAAACGCAGGCAGCTTTGAGTTTGCCTGCCTAATCCCCGGCCACTACGAGGCCGGCATGCATGGCCCGATCTTGGTAAATTAACCCCACACCCCAACCCAACGAAGGACGATTAAAATGGTTAAATTGTACATCACAGCTGCCGTTGCAGCACTGACACTTTCTGCAGGCTTTGCGCTGGCTGACGGCGACTATACCAAAGGCAAGGTCAAAAAAATCAACGCCGATGCAGGCAAAGTCACCATCATCCACGAAGAATTGACCAACCTCGACATGCCCGCCATGACAATGGTCTTTCGCGCAAATGAAGAGATGATGGCCAAGATGTCCGAAGGTCAGGACATTGAATTTATCGCGGATCGTGTCAAAGGTAAGCTGACAGTTACCGAGCTTAAATGACCTTAGGCTGTGGCCGGCGTTTGCTGGCCCCAGCCTTTCAAAAGCGCGGACAGGCAGTCGAGGCGAAGGCGCGATCAATATCAAAGAGGGCCAGATACGATGCTCAACTATGCGTTCACGTTCAAGAAACTTATCGCGCTTGTGTTGACGGCTCTGTTGATGACGGGCGCCGTCTCTGCCCAAACAAAAATGGTCGATCTACCGCCGCCGGTTTCAGATGGCGCACGCGAGCCAAACCTTTCTCGCCTGCCAGATGGACGCATTCTGTTGAGTTGGACCGAGCCCGTCGGCGCAGACTTTGCGGTAAAGACATCCATTCTGGACGGAAATGTATGGTCAGAGCCGCAGACCGTTGTTCAGGCGGATGACCTTTTCGTCAATTGGGCCGACTTCCCCTCCGTCGCTGCCTTTGCTGACGGCACATGGGCAGCACATTGGCTGCAGAAAAACGGAATATCGTCGTATCAATATAACGTCATGGTTGCCCTTTCGTCCGACGAGGGCAAAACTTGGAACGCACCGTTTATATTGCACGACGACAGATCACAAAGCGAACATGGCTTTGTTTCCTTTCAGCCTGTTGAGCAGGAAATGATGGCAATCTGGCTGGATGCAGGGTCCTACGACAACCAAACATCCGATGAAGACCTGAGCAATGCAATGCACCTGCGCGCCAGAACTCTGTCGCCTGACGGTACGCTGGGCCCTGATACGCTTATCGATGCCCGCACCTGCACCTGTTGCCAGACCTCGGCTGCGCTGGTCGCGGGTAGTGACATCATCAGCGTCTACCGCGATCGCAGTCCGACAGAAATTCGCGATATCGCCATTGTCCGCACGAATGATCGCGTCTGGTCGACACCCACACTAGTTGCCAAAGACGGCTGGGAGATAAACGGCTGTCCGGTCAACGGTCCCGCTGTTGATGCGCACGACACGACCGTGGCTGTTGCTTGGTTCACCGCAGCAAATAATAAGCCAGCAGTAAACGTCGCGTTTTCGTCAGATGGCGGCGTCAGTTTCGAGGCACCATTGC
The DNA here is from genome assembly GCF_036960155.1 of Sulfitobacter sp. Taxonomy (GTDB): domain Bacteria; phylum Pseudomonadota; class Alphaproteobacteria; order Rhodobacterales; family Rhodobacteraceae; genus Sulfitobacter. The sequence goes on from NZ_JBALWB010000005.1 coordinate 20,302, forward strand.
AGGTGGATTTCGGCAACCCTCAGGGCCGCGTCGATATCTTGATGCGCGACGCACAGTCAGCAGTAGTCACATGGGTAGAGCACGGGTCTGACGCCGAAATTATTATGGTCTGCACAATCAAATCTGGGGAAGGCTGTATCGAACCTATAACGCTGACGACGAGCAACGATGGCCCATCCATTGGCTTTCCACGTATGACGTCGGGAAAGAATAGCGTATTTTTGGCATGGACTGCGGCCCAAGAGACAGATCACCAAAATCTAAAAGGTGGCACAACCATTAGAGTAATGCGCTTTCAATAGAGATGGGGTGAGGTTCGGGTTGAATTACCATCACAAGAAATTCTGTTGTCGATAATTGTCGGTTATACAATCATGCAAATAAGAGCCTCTCGTTGACAAACCATCCGCGCGAGTAAAATATCATGGCTACCCACACGATCCCTGTTTGGAGCGTCATCAGCCTGTGCTCACTCGCTCTGCATTTGGTGCTGCCCGTCACCGTCTCTCATGTACTCGCAGCGACCGTCCTGACACTCATCGCAGGCGTCTACATCGGCTTTGCTGTCATGGACGGACGGATGAGACGGATCATTATCGAGAGCATCGCAGCCTGTGCCTTTGTCGGCATTGCATCTTGGGCTTTGATACTTGCACCGCACCTTATCCCACTGGGGTATCTGGCACATGCGGCTTGGGATTTTCTGCATCATACACCACTGTTCAAGGTCGCTATGCCACGGTGGTATATCCCTGCCTGCGTTGTTGTAGACGTTATAGTGGGCGTAGGGTTATGGTTGATCTGGGCTTTATAATAACCGGTATTCGCCGCGTCCGATTTGCGCCATCCGCTTGTCATCACACAAGGCCCTTAACGCTCTATAGCAAGCCTCGTGCGTAAGATTGATACGCGAAGCTAAGTCAGTCACTTTCGCGTCCAGATACCCTGCTTGCACGGCGGCAAGGACGCGCTCCTTGGCTGAGCGAATGGCCAATATTTCGATCTGGGCGCGGTACTGTTGAACCTGCACAGCCAGCAATCCAGTAAGCCCTTCACTGAACAAACGGTTCAACTGCATCATGTCGATGACTGCTGTTTTGGAGATCTTCATAACGGTCCCGGACTCTGTGCAGATCGCATCGCAATGATACCGATCCGAAAAGATTGAGGCTTCGGCAAAGTATCCACCCGAAACGGCTTTATGGAGGTTCAGAATATCACCACCCAAGCTTGTACGGCGAAGGGATACGCCCCCCTCGACGACCAGGTACAGCCCTGAGGTTGATTGGTCTTGCCGAAATAACACGTCGCCTTCGGACATATCCTCGGTACGACGGGCTGAAGGCGGCAAAAGGGCGAATGGATCATCAATCATATGATCGAAATCATATGTCACCTCATTCACTTTGGATAGGCTTAAAGAAAATAGGAGAGTTCAATGAAATTCGGTCTTATCTCAGTAACGATGACGCTCATGGCATCAAGTGCCATTGCACAACATGCACATCAGTTACATCTTCCCAGTGAAACGGGACAATCTCAATTCGCCGCGATAGCCGAGATTGTCACGTTGCTACGGGACGATCCCAAGACGGATTGGGAAAAAATCGACATAAAAGCCCTGCGTGATCACCTGATAGACATGGATAACGTGACGACAAAGGCGTCGGTTGAACGAACATTTGATGGGCTGGGTATGACGTTCATGGTCAAGGGAGATGAGGAAGTCGCGGCATCCATCCAACGTATGGTGATGGCACATAGTCCAATGTTACAAGGATCATCCGACTGGACTGTCATCGCCCAGAAAATGGAAGATGGTGCTGTTATGACCGTTACGGTCGGCACTGAGGAAGACATGCAACAAGTTTTGGGTCTTGGATTTTTCGGATTGATGACAATCGGCGCGCATCATCAACAGCATCACCTTATGATCGCATCAGGGCGATCACCTCATTGAAGATTTATAGAGGGCAGATCTTCAAGACATAATATGATTGGGGGTGACTTGTTCCAAATGGCAGACCATCCCGTCAATTGTAACGAAAGTTCGCTGTCCAGCTGCCGCGGAGCCCGCGCCAATGCGGCGTCTGACTATTCGCGACAATCTTGATACCAGAGATAAGGCGCGTGACGGTTCGCAGATTTGTATTCGGTGCGTTGGCAGCAATCTCTTCAACCGCCAGGCTACCTGAAGCAAGTTGACATAGAGAACCATATTCTAAACCTTTGCGACAAAAAAACCAGAGATCGAGGCTTCCGACAGATCTTTATTTCGCCTGTTCTTTTGAACCAAGAATCTGAAATTCACGGCCCCTACTCGCGCTGACGCGAGCGCCCGCAGGACCCGACCACATGCCTCAAGTGCTGTATCAGGCGTTAAATCGGAACTCGTCTCTTCGCGAAAGCACACAGGGCAAATGCGGCTTCGGCCTCTCCGAAGGTTCTGCTTGCCGAATTCCTGCCTCACGCGCTGCTATGTTGAAATTCCCGTTGGTATGAATGCCTTTTACGTCAGGCTATCGAGAGTGACACCACTGAGGGCAGCAAGCGTCTTGAAGGTTTCCTGATCGCCCTTCAGAAACCCTGCTATCGAATACTCGGCGGCCAGACGCGATGCGAAAGATATTGCAGTTTCATCCGTAAGAAGAGCAACTCTGTCCTGAAGTCACATAGCGGAATCCTTGAAACGGTAAGTAATCGCAGCCTCAGGGATGTGCCAAAGAACAAGGGACGCCAAAAAGGCCCCCCAAGGTTCGCATGACTAGGCTCATGAGTTTACCACTCGTTTTACTTTATGCCTGCCGCTTGGTTGCCGCGTCTTGATTGGATCCAAGTCTTTGGCATGAAATCTGATACCGATGAAAGTCGCTTCATCGCCAAGGCGGTAAGCGACAAGGCTGCCATCAAGCACCCGCGACATGATGCTGCCAGTGGTCAAACTTGTTCTTTTAGTCCCGCTGATAAGAGTGACAAAATCTGGTGCTATAGATGGTGCGATGGGAAGACGGTTGATGCTGTCCAATAAACTGGAAGGATGGCGACGAGCGAATGCAAGTTTCCCAATCTTCCGTTGCGCATCAATCTCGAAAACCGTCACAACTATTCTCTCGCGATATAGGCTTTCTGCCTGAGTGCGCGAAGATCCAATAATGGCTGAGACCAGATGCAGAGACACGCTTTCAATAATGTCACGGCAAAGTAGTTCGGCGCTCTCGGCATCAAACACCAGGCGGTGAGCAGCAAGGTCCCAGCTGGCTTCTGATGCAAGACCAGCTTGCACCGAAAGGCTGTAAACAGAATGTAAGCGGCGGCCAGTCACCCTCACTCCGAGCAATACATCGTCAGGTTCTATGGCAAGTGTGTTCAAGACGTTCTCATGAAGTAGGTCGCGGATGGGGCCAAACTCGACTGCTTTTGAACCGTACACGATCCATTTATACAAGCTGCCATATACTGCTTTGGGCCCCGCCTGCCCCGCCGTTGTTGTCGACATTCCCGCAATTCTGGTAAGGGCGTCTAAGACTGCTTCTGGACCACTACGGGCGATGTCATAGCCGACAGCACCTGCTTGGCGCCACTCTTCCTCTGAGATGCCTTTGTTACTGAACTTATGACCTTAGGATAAAACGGCTCCTAACATCTCCCATGCCTTCGCACCCTGTTCGATCGTTTGATCATCCAATCATCTGCCCATACCGGTTGGTTTACCAAGATGTTTTTTTGATGACTTCATCGAAAAGCGCATCACGTGGATTCTTTCTATAGCGTTCCCGCAACCAAGCCAGTTTGATCGCGGGGGCACTTTTGTCAGCAGGTGACGATGGTGTTGTGCGCAGATCACCTTGTTGCTCAGGTTTTGAGAGTGCGGTCATTCCATGATATCTCCATCATCAAATTGATCTGGTGACAAAGGTGGACTGCAAGCGTCGTTCTCGATCAAAGGGGTTTCATCATAAAGAGAGGTAACTTTATCATCAACCAAGTCGTGCCCTAGCAACGGGTCCGAAGCAGGATTATTCATGTACCGAGTGAATTCTTTTGTGCGGGCAACCAGATCGTCAGATGACGGCGAAAACAGCATGATGCCACGCAAACCAGCATGTTCTGCGGTGCGGTCGTCGGCATCCACGCGATAACGATCACGCGCCTCCTGTCCTCGAATGATCTCGACGTTTTCTGCTGCAACGAACATTGCAAGATTGTCGTAGGTTTTGTCTGCCCACTGCTCGTTTTTTTGCAGTAGGCAGTTACCCATTTTCCGTTGGGTAAGAGCACTTCAACCCGTCCCCTTTTTTTATGCCACCACCAAACCTCGAGATTGCGTTCGGCTCCGTTCAGAAACCACTCAGCTATCTCTGGAGCAATGTAATAGTCGAATGCCTGAACGCCAGTTCTCAAGCACATCCACACGAACGGCTCTTAGCTGCCGTTTGTGCGAAATACGTCTAATGACTGCTCCCAGCCCAAAGCAGTCACCCCTATTTGGCACATCAGGCAGTTAGCCGAAGTTAGCTGCGCTTGCTCGTAATCATGCCGCTTTAATGGAACCCGACATCGCGGTGATTGCTGAGGCTCGCAAACCAAGCCTGATCGGGTTCCGCTCGGACGAGATCCGCAGGGTTGTGTCGATAGACGACACCAAGATCATCGGTTGATGTGGCTAGAGCCTCGGCGGTGAAAAAGGAACTAAGACACGTCATGCGTGTATCGGATCTTCCATCCTTTTATGCTATCGTTTGAAAGTGAATTATGTCATTGTTAACTAATGTAATTCGATTTTTGATTAGTTTTTCCTTTTATCTACTGTGCAGTAGCAATCGCTATTCTTGATGCTACGGTCACGATAACGACAAGCGTCCGCACTATACCATTTGTGTGGCACGATTGAGCGGCTTGTTATTTTTTGCGGTTCTGACCCGCTGGCCCACGGGCCTGACGTTCCTCTCCAAAGCGACAGCACTGTAGGGCCTTTGCGCCCCGGACCAATTGCCAGCCTGACCCCTGGCGCAAACAAAGCCCGCGGGTAAAGGATGCCTTTCCATGATCAAAACTGTTTTCTCTCTCTCGTCGCTGGACGGCACTAACGGCTTCCGGATCGACGGGATCGATGCGAATGACTACAGCGGGCGATCGGTCGCGTCTGCGGGCGATGTAAATGGTGACGGCATCGCTGACCTGATCATCGGGGCGCCTATCGCCGATCCGAACGGCGACTCCTCTGCGGGCGAAAGCTATGTGGTGTTCGGCAGCACGGGCGGCTTTAGCTCCAGTCTGTCGCTGTCAGCGCTCGACGGCACCAACGGGTTTCGCATCGACGGGATCAATGCGTTTGACTTCAGCGGGTACTCGGTTTCTTCTGCCGGCGATGTGAATGGCGACGGCGTGGATGACCTGATCATTGGGGCGCGAGGTGGCGATCCGAACGGCACCTCTGGCGCGGGCGAAAGCTATGTTGTGTTCGGTAGCACGGGGGGCTTTGGGTCCAGCCTGTCACTGTCTGCGCTAGACGGCACCAACGGGTTTCGCATCGACGGGATCAATGCGTATGACCGCAGCGGTTATTCGGTCTCCTCTGCTGGGGATGTGAACGGCGACGGGATCGATGATCTGATCATCGGGGCGTTCGGTGCCGATCCGAACGGCAGTTCCGACGCGGGCGAAAGCTATGTTGTGTTCGGCGACACGGGGGGCTTCACCTCCAGCCTGTCGCTGTCAGCACTTGACGGCACAAACGGGTTCCGCATCGACGGGATTGATGCGAGTGACCAGAGCGGGCGCTCGGTTTCCTCTGCGGGCGACTTGAACGGCGATGGCATTGATGATTTGATCATCGGGGCGACTGGTGGCGATCCGAACGGCATCTCCCTTGCGGGCGAAAGCTATGTTGTGTTCGGCAGCACGGGGGGCTTCACCTCCAGCCTGTCGTTGTCCGCACTTGACGGCACAAACGGCTTTCGGATCGACGGGATCGTTACGGGAGACGTCAGCGGGATTTCTGTCTCCTCTGCTGGAGATTTGAACGGCGACGGAGTGGATGACCTGATCATTGGGGCGCGAGGTGGCGATCCAAACGGCGCCAACTACGCGGGCGAAAGCTATGTTGTGTTCGGCAGCACGGGGGGCTTTAGCTCCAGCCTGTCGCTGTCGGCGCTGGACGGCACAAACGGCTTCCGGATCGACGGGACTGATTTTAATGACCAAAGCGGGCGGTCTGTTTCCTCTGCTGGTGATGTGAATGGCGACGGGATCGATGACCTGATCATCGGGGCTTACAATGCAAATAGCGGTGCGGGCGAAAGCTATGTTGTGTTCGGCAGCACGGGGGGCTTTAGCTCCAGCCTGTCGCTGTCTGCGCTGGATGGCTCGACCGGGTTCCGCATCGACGCGATCCATGCGGGTGACAACAGCGGGTTTTCGGTCGCCTCTGCCGGGGATGTGAACGGCGACGGGATCGATGACTTGATCATCGGGGCGCAAGGTGGCGATCCTAACAGCACCTCTGGTGCAGGCGAAAGCTATATTGTGTTCGGCGAGAATGCCGCCGTGGAGGCCGCGGATGACGACGTGGCAACGGACGAGGATACGCCGCTGTCCGGCGATGTGTTGGCCGACAATGGCAACGGTGTCGATCGGGACGATTCACCCAACAACCTGATGTCGATCGCTGCGGTAAACGGTGTGGCGGCGAATGTGGGCAGCCAGATTACGCTGGCCTCGGGCGCGCTGGTGACGGTAAACGCCGACGGAACATTTGACTATGATCCAAACGGCGCGTTCGAGGCGCTGGCCGCTGGTGTCGATGGCACCGACAGCTTTACCTATGCAGTGACGGACGGCAGTTTCGCGCTCACAAACCCCTTCGCCTCCAGCCTATCGCTGTCTGCACTCGACGGCACCAACGGGTTCCGGATCGACGGGATGTTTACGGCTGACTACAGCGGTGCGTCGGTTTCCTCTGCCGGTGATGTGAATGGCGACGGAGTAGATGACCTGATCATCGGAGCAGAGAAAGGCAAGCCGAACGACCGCTACTACGCGGGCGAAAGCTATGTTGTGTTCGGCAACACGGGCGGCTTTACCTCTAGCCTGTCGCTGTCTGCGCTGGATGGCACAAACGGCTTCCAGATCCACGGGATCGATGAGGATGATTACAGCGGGCGATCGGTTGCGTCAGCCGGTGATGTGAATGGCGACGGAGTAGATGACCTGATCATCGGGGCAGAACGTGCTGATCCGAACGGCACCTACAACGCAGGCGAAAGCTATGTTGTGTTCGGCGACACGGGCGGCTTTAGTTCCAGCCTGTCGTTGTCGGCGCTGGACGGCACCAACGGGTTCCGGATCGACGGGATCGATGCGACTGACCTCAGCGGGGGCTCGGTTTCCTCAGCTGGAGATGTGAATGGCGACGGGGTTGATGATCTGATCATCGGGGCACATCGTGCTGATCCGAACGGCACCTCTGGCGCGGGCGAAAGCTATGTTGTGTTCGGCGACACGGGCGGCTTTGGCTCCAGCTTGTCGCTGTCGGCGCTGGATGGCACAAACGGCTTCCGGATCGACGGGATAGATGCGAATGACAACAGCGGGAGCTCGGTCGCCTCTGCGGGCGATATAAATGGCGACGGGATCGATGACCTGATCATCGGAGCACGCTATGCCGATCCGAACGGCACATCCTCCGGCGAAAGCTATGTTGTGTTCGGCGACACGGGCGGCTTCACGTCGAGCCTGTCACTGTCAGCGCTGGATGGCACAAACGGCTTCCGCATCGACGGGATCGATGCGACTGACCTCAGCGGGCGTTCGGTCGCCTCTGCGGGTGATGTAAATGGCGATGGCATTGATGATTTGATCATAGGGGCGCCACTTGCTGATCCAAACGGCAACTCCGTTGCGGGCGAAAGCTATGTTGTGTTCGGCAGCACGGGGGGCTTCACCTCCAGCCTGTCGCTGTCTGCGTTGGACGGTACAAACGGGTTCCGCATCGACGGGATTGATGCGGATGACCGGAGCGGGCGTTCGGTCGCCTCTGCGGGCGATGTGAATGGTGACGGGATCGATGACCTGATCATCGGGGCATATTTTGCTGATCCGAACGGCGCCTCCCTTGCGGGCGAAAGCTATGTTGTTTTTGGCAGTACGGCGGCCTTCACGTCTAGCCTATCGCTGTCTGCGCTGGATGGCACAAACGGGTTCCGGATCGACGGGATTGATGCGGATGACCGGAGCGGGCGTTCGGTCGCCGCTGCTGGTGATGTGAACGGCGACGGTTTTGATGATCTGATCATCGGGGCGGATCGCGGTGATCCGAACGGCACCTCCAACGCGGGCGAAAGCTATGTTGTGTTCGGTCGGGCGACCTTTACCCCCGTGGTTGATACCGCAACAGTCACTGTCACCATCGCCGGTGTGAATGACGCACCTGAGTTGGGCGGCCTGAGCGCCACCGTCGGGGCAACCGAACAGGTCGCGTTGGTGGCCCTGCCGGATGTGACGGTCAGCGACGTGGACACAACCACGCTGGCCTCGGCCACGGTTGCAATCACTGGCGGGCTGGTCACTGCCGAAGACGTGCTGGCCTTTGCCAACACGTCTGGCATGGGCAATATCGCGGGCGTCTATGACGGCAACACTGGCATCCTGACGCTGACCTCTGCCAGTGCCACAGCAACGCCAGCCGAATGGCAGGTGGCGCTGCGCGCAGTGAGTTATACCAATACCTCCAACATGCCCGACACTGGCGATCGCACGCTTTCGGTGACGGTGAATGACGGCACCGCTGACAGCTTGGTGGTGACGCAGACGATCACGGTGACAGCGGTGAACGAAGTGCCTGTGGCGCAGGATGATACCTTTGCCACCGATGAAAACACAGCTTTGCCTACGCGTAATCTAGTGGCCGACAACGGCAATGGCGCAGACAGCGATCTGAATGGTGATGCGCTGACCATTGTGGAAGTGAACGGCGCGTTCACCGATGTGGGCAGCCAGATCACGCTGGCTTCGGGTGCGTTGCTGACAGTGAACGGTGATGGGACGTTTGACTATGACCCGAACGGCGCATTTGAATATTTAGGCACGGGTGTGGATGGCACCGACAGCTTTACCTATACCGTGACCGATGACGATTCCTCGCTGTTCGCGGGCTTCTTTGACGGTGTCCTGTCGTTGTCGGCGCTGGACGGTACAAACGGCTTCCGGATTGACGGGATCGATGCAAGTGACATCAGCGGGGCGTCGGTTTCCTCTGCGGGGGATGTGAACGGCGACGGGATTGATGACCTGATCATCGGGGCCGCTGGTGGCGATCCGAGCGGCGAAAGCTATGTTGTGTTCGGCGACACGGGGGGCTTTGGCTCCAGCCTGTCGTTGTCGGCACTGGACGGATCAAACGGCTTCCGGATCGACGGGATCGATGCGATTGACAACAGCGGGGGGTCGGTTTCCTCTGCCGGAGATGTGAATGGCGACGGCATCGATGACCTGATCATCGGGGCGATTGGTGGCGATCCGAACGGCAACGCCAATGCAGGCGAAAGCTATGTTGTGTTCGGCGACACGGGCGGCTTTAGCTCCAGCCTGTCGCTGTCTGCGCTGGACGGCACAAACGGCTTCCGGATCGACGGGATCGATGGGGCGGACCAGAGCGGGCTCTCGGTTTCATCTGCGGGGGATGTGAACGGCGACGGCATCGATGACCTGATCATCGGCGCAACTGGTGGCGATCCGAACGGCGCTTCCTACGGGGGCGAAAGCTATGTTGTGTTCGGCGACACAGGGGGCTTTAGCTCCAGCCTATCGCTGTCCGCACTCGACGGCACCAACGGCTTCCGGATTGATGGGATCGATGCGAGTGACTACAGCGGATGGTCGGTTTCCTCTGCTGGGGATGTGAATGGCGACAGCATCGATGACCTGATCATCGGGGGGGTTAGCAGCGATCCGAACGGTGACACCGATGCGGGCGAAAGCTATGTTGTGTTCGGCGACACAGGCGGCTTCGGCTCCAGCCTGTCGCTGTCGGCACTGGATGGCACAAACGGGTTCCGGATCGACGGGATCGATGCGGATGACAATAGCGGGCGCTCGGTCACCTCTGCGGGCGATGTAAATGGTGACGGCATCGATGATCTGATCATCGGGGCTCCCCGTGCTGATCCGAACGGCACCTCCGATGCGGGCGAAAGCTATGTTGTGTTCGGCAGCTCGGGGAGCTTTGGCTCCAGCCTGTCGCTGTCTGCGCTGGATGGCAGCAACGGGTTCCGGATCGACGGGATTGATGCGAATGACAACAGCGGATGGTCTGTTTCCTCTGCCGGGGATGTGAATGGCGACGGGATCGATGACTTGATCGTCGGGGCGTACGGCGGCGATCCGAACGGCATCTCCTTTGGAGGCGAAAGTTATGTTGTGTTCGGCAGCACGGGTGGATTTAACTCCAGCCTGTCGTTGTCGGCGCTGGATGGTACAAATGGCTTCCGGGTCGACGGGATCGATGCGTATGACTTCAGCGGGGGGGCGGTTTCCGCTGCGGGTGATGTGAATGGCGATGGCTTTGATGATTTGATCATCGCAGCAACTGGTGGCGATCTGAACGGCACCTCCAATGCGGGCGAAAGCTATGTGGTGTTCGGCAGGGCGACCTTTGCGCCCGTGGTCGATACTGCCACCGTTACGGTCACCATCTATGGTCTGAACGACGCACCAACCGGAAGCGGCCTGCCGACGGTGTTGGTCGCGGATGAGGCAGTCGCCTCGGATCTGGATCTGTCGGGCACCACCTTGTCAGATGCGGAAACCGATCCGCTTATCCTGACAATTTCTGCATCAACTGGTGTTCTGACTGCCGCGTCATCCGCAGGTGTCTTTGTTTTGACCTCCGGCACGGATACGCTGTCTCTCTTTGGCACAACCGCATCGCTGAACGCGTATCTGCAAAGCAGCGACGCGATCCAGTACACAGGCCCGCAAGACGTGTTTGGCGATGGTGCTGCAACGCTGACGATCTCGGTTCTTGACCCCGAAGATCAGGTGCTCCTGAGCACGGTGCAGGTGAACATCACGGATGTGGCCGAAACACAGACAGGGGGCACAGGCAACGACAGCCTGGAGGGGACCTTCGGCGCAGATATCTTGCTCGGCAACGAGGGCAACGACACGCTCACTGGTAGCAGCGGCAATGATCTGTTGAATGGCGGCAGTGGCTTTGACACGGCTGATTATTCCACCGCAAGCGATGATCTGGCGGTAAATATCAATTTTGGCGGCGCACAGGTTGTTTCCGCTGCGTTGGGTGCGGATACATTTGTCTCGATCGAAGGGCTGCTGGGCGGAACGGGGCATGACCTGTTGGTCGGCAGCGCAGTTGGCAACGTCATTGATGGTGGCGCCGGTGACGACGAAATCTACGGCATTGGCGGCGGCGACATTCTGCGCGGTGGTGCGGGGAATGACCAAATCGAAGGCTCCGGCGGCAATGACACCATGCTCGGTGGCGCAGGCGATGCGGACGTGCTGAGCTACTTTAACGCAGCGGCGGGTGTCAGGGTCAATCTGCGGCTGCAGGGGACCGAGCAAGCGGTTGGTGGATCGTCTGGAACTGACGTATTCACCGAATTCGAGGACCTCTACGGCTCTAATTCCGGCGGTGATATTCTGATCGGAAGCACGGCAGATAACCGCATTCTGGGCTTTGCCGGGGCGGACCAGATATTTGGCTTTGACGGGCAGGATGACCTGATCGGCATGCAGGGAAATGACACACTTGTGGGCGGCCAAGGCAGTGATGAACTGACGGGGGGCGGCGGCAGTGATCGCTTTGTGTTCAACCTGGCAAGCGAAAGCACATTTACGCTGCGCGATACGATCAAGGACTTTGGCGTCGGTGGCGCTGACGTTGTCGATCTGAGCGCAATTGACGCCAATACTGGTGTGAGCGGAAACCAAATCTTCAATTTTGTCGGATCATCCGCCTTTGCAAATGCAGGGGATTTACGGTTTGTGACCAACGGCATCGATGGCTATATTCTGGGGGATGTGGACGGCAATGGCGCCACTGATCTGAACATCCTGCTTCTTGGTGTAACGTCAATGAGTGCCAGTGATTTTGACCTCTAACGGCTCTGCATAGCGGATTCCCAAGGGTGCAGCCAACCATCCAAAGGGGGCATCGACGAAAGAGTGAAACGGGCCTTCACAATCCTGACGTCCCCCATTTGAGTGGTCCAGATTGAAAGTTTGTGCGTGATGGGCCTCCGCATCCATCGGTGCGACGGATGCGGCGGTATGTCCGTCGCATCTGTGTGCCGCGTAGCGAACGTCAGCAATCCGCCCAAAGTGCCCTGACTATTTGTTATGCGCCCCACTCAGAGACAAGGACTGTCACGGTTTGGTCAGAAGCCTTCCAACTTCCGATTTGTCGATCACAATTGCCGAAAACCCAGCAACACCTGACAGGCTATAGACCTGTGTCAGACTACGATCCAAAATCAGGCCCATTACACGATCCGTGGATGCTCCATATTTTTGTGCGGCCTCAGCGATACCGATCCGGGACACCCAATTTGGAGACGGCGGGAACGACGTAAAGTAGGCCAACCAGTGTTGGATCGTTGCTTCCGTGAACCTTGGTCGGCCCTTTTCGCCTCCCTCCCCCGGTTTCAGAATGCCTGCGCGGATGAGTGCCTCCATTTGCGAACGCGTCATTCCCAATCGTTTCTGTGCCGCCGAGAATGTGACCGCCCCACTCGCTTGCTCAAGTACCTCCTGCATCGACCGCGCTGAATAGTACCTCGAAATCTGGTAAATCTGTTTCGGTGATGATCCCAGCGTCAGTTAGAATGTGGCGAAATCGCTTCGGATGCAGGTTGTGTGTCTTCGCCGCTGTCCTGATCGAGTGCAGACGCCTTGTCGTAAGAACGTAGTCGAGCGCCTGATCCCCAGGACCCAGGGGCCAATTATCGAGAGTATGCTGTGATTTCCGTGGGACCGCTATCCAGCAATCGAAATCCGACTGATGTCGCCACGGCCAGCTCGACCCCAGACATCCCGCCGAGTATCGCGTCCTTTCCATAGATTTGCGAAATGCCCAGCATCTCGCAAGTTGCCCCCAGAGCATCGATTGGAGGGCAGCTCACCCATCCGTCAGGCATATCACCTGCCAGCCTGCGCTCGACATGTTCCTCGTAAAGCCCCTGTCAGCCATCAGTTGATCAAGGGACCCCTCGCCAATCTAGGGCAACCAGAGCGACCACGTATCGAAGAATTCATGCTGGACAATGTCTTCTGGTGCCGAGACCAGCAACAGCTAGTGAATGTGACATACACGCGCTGACGCAAACGCCCACAGGATACGACCACGCCCCAAGTGCCGTATAAGCGGGCAACTCGGGGCCTGTATCTTCGCGAAAGCACGCTGGGCAAAATGCGGCTTCGTCCCCTCAGAAGGTTGTGCATCCCAAGTACCTGTCCCATGCACCAATATGTAGAAATTCCCTTCGGGATGAATGCATACTGGGACAGATCATCGAGTGTGACGCCACCGAGAGCGGCAAGCGTATTGAAGGTTTATTGATCACCCTTCAGAAATCCCGTCATCGAATGCTCGGCATCCATTAAGAGTTCCGCCATAGTTGGACTCCCGTTAACCGCAGTCAAACGCGATGCAAAAGACGCCGCAGTCTCGTCCGCATGAAGGGCAACTGTGTTCTGTAGTCTCGCGGCATCCCTGAAACGACGAGCGATCGTAGTCTCAGAGATGTGCCAAAGAAAAAGGGATGCCACAAGGGCACCCCGAGGTTCGCATGACCAGGCTCATTAGTTTACCGCTCGTTATTATTTTATGCCTGCGGCTTGGTCAGCGTCAGGGGCGAGCGCACCCGCCCCATGTAAAGGTGGGAAGGAACTAAGTACCGCCCCCACCCTATCTCGTATCAGCTACAGCCGGATGTCCCGCCGCAGGTGTTGCACTTCATGCAGGTGCCGTTGCGCACCAGTGTATAGTTGCCGCATTCGCCACATGCTTCACCCTCATAGCCTTGCATCTTGGCCTTGCTGCGTAGGTCCATCGACACGAGGCCCGAAGATATTGCAGTGGTGTTGGTTGCTACAACAGTTGCAGTGGCAACACCGCCGTCGCCCTCAGGGACCAGCGATGAAATTGCATCCATCGCAGCGGATTGCCCGCCTTGTAGCACTGTCAGGTTTTGCGGCACACGGTTGCGCAAGTAACCTTGCGAGGTAATCTGGCGCAGTACTTCGAGCGATTTAGAAGCCGCGTTCTCGGAGACACTGGAGACATTCGAGACGCTTTCTTCATCACCACGGCCCAAGGTGTCGAACGTCGCTCCCTGCGGCTGTACATGCGCAAGGTCCGTACGGTCCAGATAGCTGACTGCCAACTCACGGAAGATGTAATCGAGGATCGAGGTTGCTGATTTGATGCTGTCGTTGCCTTGCACCATGCCCGCTGGTTCAAACTTGGTGAAGGTGAACGCGTCAACGAACTCCTCCAGTGGCACACCGTATTGCAGGCCTACAGAGACAGCGATGGCGAAATTGTTCATCATCGCACGGAACCCAGCACCCTCTTTGTGCATATCGATAAAGATTTCACCTAGGTTGCCGTCCTCATATTCCCCCGTGCGCAGGTACACTTTGTGCCCGCCCACGTTGGCCTTCTGAGTATAGCCTTTGCGGCGCTGTGGCATCTTTTCGCGGTGTGATTTGATGATCTCTTTGACGATCACCTTCTCGACGATCTTTTCCGCCAGCACGACTGCTTTCTCGTGGTTTGATCCGCTTTCCAGCGTTTCTGCCGCTTCATCATCATCTTCAACCAATGCCGCCGCTAGTGGTTGGGACAATTTAGAGCCGTCGCGGTACAGCGCGTTTGCCTTAATACCCAAGGACCATGACAGCTCATAGGCTTTTTGGCAGTCCTCGATGGTTGCATCGTTTGGCATGTTGATCGTTTTCGAGATCGCCCCAGAGATAAACGATTGTGCCGCTGCCATCATGTAGATGTGGCTGTTGACGGACAGGTAACGTTTGCCCTTTTTGCCGCAGGGGTTGGCGCAATCAAAGATACTGTAATGCTCTTCTTTCAGGTGCGGCGCACCTTCCAGCGTCATTGTGCCACAAACATGGTCGTTTGCTGCGCTTACGTCCTGCTTGGAGAATCCAAGGGATTTCAGCAGATCAAACGTGGGGTCATTCAGTTTCGCCGCGGGAATACCCAAAACTTGGGTGCAGAATTCTTCGCCCAGCGTCCACTGGTTGAACACAAACCTGATGTCGAATGCAGAGGCCAGCGCGCCGTCAATCTTGGCCAGTTCATTTGGTCCAAATCCGTGGCCCATCAACGTGGTGTGGTTGATGCCCGGTGCATTGCCGATGGTCCCATGACCAACCGCGTAACCTACGATTTCTTCGATCTGCGCCGAACCGTAACCTTGCTTTTCTAGTGCTGCTGGAACGGATTGGTTGATGATCTTAAAGTAACCGCCGCCTGCAAGTTTCTTGAACTTCACCAGAGCAAAGTCAGGCTCGATCCCTGTTGTGTCGCAATCCATCACCAGACCGATGGTGCCAGTTGGCGCAATCACGGACGTTTGTGCGTTGCGGTAACCGTGCTGTTCACCCAGCTTCAGCGCCTCGTCCCATGTGGACATCGCCACATCAACCAGACCCGCCTGTGGGCAGTTGGCGTGATCAAGCGGCAAAGGCTTGATCGCAAGGTTTTCATATCCGGTCGCTTCGCCGTAGGCGGCATGACGGTGGTTACGAATGACCCGCAGCATGTGCTTGCTGTTTTTGCTGTAGCCCGGGAATGCGCCCAGTTCACGTGCCATTTCGGCAGATGTTGCATAGGCAACGCCCGTCATAATCGCAGTCAAGGCACCACACAACGCGCGGCCTTCGTCACTGTCATAGCTAAAGCCCATGTTCATCAGCAAGCCACCGATGTTGGCATAGCCAAGGCCCAATGTGCGGAAGTCATAAGACCGCTGTGCAATCTCTTTGGAGGGGAACTGCGCCATCATCACCGAGATTTCCAGCGTCACAGTCCACAGACGGGATGCGTGCATGTAATCTTCAACCTGAAACTCGCCATCCTTAAGGAAGGTCAGCAGGTTCATGGAGGCAAGGTTACAAGCTGTATCATCAAGGAACATGTATTCCGAACACGGGTTGGATCCGCGGATCGCGCCGTCTTCGGGGCAAGTGTGCCAGTCGTTCACTGTGTCGTGGTATTGGATGCCCGGATCGGCGCAGGCCCATGCGGCATGGCCAACCTGATCCCACAAATCACGTGCGCGGATTGTTTTGGCGACTTTGCCAGTTGTACGGTCTAGCAGCTCCCAATCAGCGTCTTTTTCGCAAGCGGTCAAAAAGCCGTTAGTTACGCGGATCGAGTTATTCGAGTTTTGGCCAGAGACCGAGCTATACGCCTCGGAGTCCCAATCCGTGTCGTAGGTCGGGAATTCAATTGAGGTATGGCCCTGCTTTGCATAATCCAACACGCGCTTTACGTATGTCTCTGGGATTGCAACTTTTTTGGCCGCACGGATCGCGTCTTTTAACTGCTCGTTCTTAGCAGGGTCATAGGCGTCTGCTTCCAGACCATCCCAGCCCGCAATCGCCTTAAAAATCAGGTTCAGCTTTTGCTCGTGCATTTTTGAGCCCGCGACGATGGAGGCAACCTTTTGCTCTTCAAGCACTTTCCAGTTGATGAAGTCCTCAACATCCGGGTGATCGGCATCCACGATGACCATCTTGGCCGCGCGGCGCGTTGTGCCGCCTGATTTGATTGCACCTGCAGCGCGGTCACCGATTTTCAGGAACCCCATCAGACCAGAAGACTTGCCGCCGCCTGACAGGCTCTCTCCTGCTCCGCGCAAGGACGAGAAATTCGTGCCTGTGCCGGAACCGTATTTGAACAGACGTGCTTCGCGCACCCAGAGATCCATGATGCCGCCATCACCCACCAGATCATCCGCTACTGACTGGATAAAACATGCGTGTGGCTGGGGATGTTCATAGCTGGAGGTTGAGCGGGTCAGCACGCCAGTTTTATGATCCACATAGTAGTGGCCCTGTGCCGGACCATCGATACCATATGCCCAGTGCAAACCAGTGTTAAACCATTGTGGGGAATTCGGTGCGGCGCGCTGTGAGGCCAGCATGTGACGCATTTCGTCATAGTAGCTGCGTGCGTCTTCTTCTGTGCTGAAATAGCCGCCCTTCCAGCCCCAGTACGCCCATGCGCCTGCAAGACGATCAAAGACCTGCTTGGAAGACGTCTCACCGCCCATTTCGGCGTCCTCATCAGGAACAGAACGCCACAAGAACTCTGGAACGTTCTTTTCTTTCACGCGTTTAACTTTGGAAGGCACGCCCGCCTTGCGGAAATATTTTTGAGCAATGACATCGGAGGCCACTTGGCTCCAGGATTTGGGCACTTCGACATTGTCGAGATGAAAGACTATCGAACCATCAGGATTGCGAATTTCGGAGACCGTGCTCACGAAATCCAAATCTGCGTAGGCGTCTTTTCCTTGAGTAGTGAAATTCCGTTCAATTTTCATCGCGCTGCCCCATTTCCAGCTTCTTCATTTTTAGACGCGCATTTGCCCGCCCACCTCGTCACCAAACAGCAAAGTCAGCCATAGCCGCGGCCAAGGGAGGATCCCCTAACACGCGCACCGATCGAACCGTCATATAAAGACCGTTTGCCTGTACTTTGTTGCGCGACCCGCCAATTGAGCGTTTTATCACTACATGTTGTGGCTGCGTCGTCAGCACCCGCAATTTGGCGTAGATGACCCTAACAGGTCAACGATTTTTTTACCTTCCGTGAGCCAGAAAATGGGTTGACGGACACCATCGGAAACCGCGCT
Source organism: Sulfitobacter sp. (assembly GCF_036960155.1). Taxonomy (GTDB): domain Bacteria; phylum Pseudomonadota; class Alphaproteobacteria; order Rhodobacterales; family Rhodobacteraceae; genus Sulfitobacter. The sequence goes on from NZ_JBALWB010000005.1 coordinate 38,208, forward strand.
TGCAGCCAGATGTGATTCACGACCAAAACCAAGGCGAAGCAGTCTTAAAAACTGGCACCTAGAAAACCAATACTTTTAGCTAACTTAGCCTAGCCATCCCGTTTGTTTTTAAATGATTCAGTTTGTGAATACCGCCAGCTCGCCTCATTTTTGATCGTCAGAAAAAAAATAACCAAATCCCGCCGATCGTTCAAAATGGGTTTCTGGGCCACACCAAATTGTGGGGAAAACACCACTGGTAGTAGCAGAATGCGTTAACTTTTGGTTAACCAACACTATATGTAGTTATTAAGAAAATCCGGCGATGGCGCCCAATTGTTCGAATCCCAATCAAGTGGTGATGGAGAAACCCGAATAAATGAAAAACTGGGTGGCCTTAAAACGCCTTGTGGCCCTTCTGCTAATGCAGAAGAGCCAAACAAGATGTTGGGTTTTTGTAGAATGGTCGGGGCGAGAAGATTCGAACTTCCGACCCCCTGTACCCAAAACAGGTGCGCTACCAGGCTGCGCCACGCCCCGACTAAGGCTTCTTTAGCGAAGCCACACAGGATTGAAAAGACTAAATAGTCCTCTTTGTGAATCTAATTTCATTCACTGCAATTCCACGGTGTTTCACGGCTGGCAAATGCTGGATGACGCAGCACATCCCCTACCCCAATACCCATACGTTTCGCCAATCCACCGTTGATCTCAAGCGCGCCCATCAAAAGCATATCGCCCGGAGAAATGACGGTTTCATCAAGCGGCTGCGCACGGTGATGGATGTGCCTGATCACACCAAAGCCATCCAAGAATAGCATATCCAGCTCGATCAGCGTGTTGCGCATCCAAAAGCTCATCCGCTGGGGTTTGTCATATACAAACAGCATGCCCTTGCTCAAAGGCATGTTTGCGACATTCATCAGCCCTTGTGCCCGGCTGGCGTCAGATGCAGCAACATCTACGCTAAAAATCGCCTTGCCAAATCCGCCTGTAATCGTTGCCCGGTCTGACTGACAAGGCAGCAAAGATGTCTGTGCAAATGCTGGCGACGCTAAAGCAGTGCTGGCCGCTAGTCCTGCGATGAATCTTCGTCTGCTATAATTATTGTTTCCCACGCTTGCACCTCTGCCGCCATGCGGCCCCGCTTGCCTTCGATCACGCGCATTGCGATGGCTTCACCAGGGGCCAGATCAGATAATCCTGACTGACGCAGCACATCCACATGCACAAATATATCTTCGCTTTTACCAAAGGCATTGGCAAATCCAAACCCTTTGGCTTTATCGAACCACTTGATCCTCGCTGCCATCATCGGGCTGCGCGCGATCTCGTCCTTATCCATCTCTGCGATGTCGTCCAAAGTTGTATAGGCCCCTTCGGGCGGCACAACGGACAGCACTTCTGACGCTTGCACGCCACGGTCAGTCTCTTGCACCAACAAATCAACTCGTGATCCATCAGCAACCGAGCTTTGTCCGTAATTTCTCAGCACATTTACGTGCAGTAGTATATCGGCACCACCGTCTTCGGATACAACAAAACCAAAACCCTTAACCGGGTCAAACCATTTAACGATTCCCAAAACACGCTTTTGCACCGGCTCATTCTCGTCCGTATGTGTCATATTGGTCTAACCGTCTTTCAAATCTACTCTTAGGCCAAACAGGCCCACCGCCAAAATAATAGGCGGATCTTATACATCCCTATGGGTTCAGTAACTTAATATCCCATTCTGCATCAACTGAACTGCGGCGCCACTGGTATCGATTGTGAAGCCGCGCATCTCCGTCACCCCAGAACTCTAGTTCGAGAGGCCGCAAACGAAAGCCGCCCCAATAAGGTGGACGAGGTGGATTATCTCCATACTTCGCTGTCGCATCCTCAAGCCTTTTTTCCAGGACCGCGCGGTCCTCAAGGGGTTGTGACTGATCAGACGCCCAAGCCCCTAGGCGACTCTTGAGGGAGCGCGAAGCGTAATATGCATCTGCAATTGGTCCGTCTTCACGGGTAATCAAACCACGCGCGCGGATTTGGCGTCGCAAGGTTTTCCAATGGATGACAAATGCAGCCTTACCTGATTGATCCAGCTCTTGGGCCTTTGCGCTACCGTAGTTGGTATAAAAGACAAATGCGTCGTCTTCGATCGCCTTAAGAAGAACGACACGCACATTAGGCATGCCATCGGCATCGACCGTACTAAGCGCCATTGCATCTGGGTCATTTATTTCTTGTTCGGCAGCTGTGCCAAGCCATTCACGCGCGAGAGCAAATGGGTCATTTCCTGCAAAAATACCAGTTCGGTTGGTCATTACACGCTCCTCACTACTGTATTGCCGCCGCACTTAGGTTACTCAATGGATCTGACAGTCCACTCAAGCATCACAATTAGCTTCCCAGCGTAGGCATACTATTACGTTACCACTCAATTCTACCAAACTGGCGGCCTGTGCAACCAAAATCACTATATCCCACGCCTTGACTTGATGGTCGCCAGCCAATCGCGTAGACAAATCGCTAATCGTTAATGAACGGAGTTTACGTCAATGTCTAACAATCTAATGGCAGGCAAGCGCGGGTTAATCATGGGATTGGCCAACGACAAATCAATTGCCTGGGGCATTGCCAAACAGCTAAGCGACGCTGGTGCAGAGCTAGCGTTTTCGTACCAAGGCGACGCGCTGAAAAAACGCGTTAACCCGCTGGCTGCACAACTGGGATCAGATATCGTTTTGCCTTGTGATGTTGGCGACGAGGAGTCCATTGACGCCCTTTTCGCAGGTCTAGCCGAGCGTTGGGACAATCTGGATTTCATCGTACACGCTATTGGCTTTTCGGACAAAAACGAACTGCGCGGTCGTTACGTAGATACAAGCCGCTCCAATTTTGCCCTATCAATGGATATCTCGGTCTATTCTTTCACAGCAGTTGTTCAACGTGCCGAGAAGATGATGAACAACGGCGGCTCTTGCCTAACGCTCACCTACTACGGCGCGGAAAAAGTAATGCCGCACTATAATGTAATGGGTGTCGCAAAGGCTGCTTTGGAGGCATCGGTGCAGTACCTTGCCGAAGATTTAGGCAAAGATGGTATTCGCGTGAACGCCATTTCAGCGGGTCCAATCAAAACACTTGCGGCATCAGGAATTGGTGACTTTCGGTACATCATGAAATGGAACGAATATAATTCTCCCCTGCGGCGCAATGTCACCATCGACGAAGTTGGCAAATCTGCTTTGTATCTGCTGTCTGATCTGGGCTCTGGCACCACAGGTGAAAACCTACACGTTGATGCTGGATACCACGTTGTCGGCATGAAAGCCGTCGACGCGCCAGATATGGCCAAGGGCTAACCACACATAAAAAAGGCGCACAGGAATGACGTTTGAACATCTCATCGCATTTAACGCGGTTCTGATTATTTCGATCCTCAGTCCCGGCGCGGCCTTTTTGATGGCTGTGCGCAGTTCCGTTTCTAATGGGCGGCGCGCAGGCATCGCGACGGGCCTTGGCCTTGGCGTGATGGCCTGTCTTTGGACATTGGCCGCGCTCTTGGGCATGGACGCGTTGTTTGCATTGTTCCCTTGGGCCTTTGCCGCGCTGAAAATTGGTGGTGCTGTCTACCTTATCTATCTTGCGATTAAGACATGGCGCAGTGCCGCTGCCCCGCTCAATGACGCGCCAAAGGCGCAAGGGCGTGCATTTATTGACGGGTTCTTGGTTAATCTGGGCAATCCAAAATCCGTGCTCTTTGCAGCCGCTGTACTGGTTGTGGTGTTCCCACCTAACCTGACGGGAGCCGAGATCGCGTTTGTCACGCTCAACCATCTCGTTCTTGAAATCCTGTTTTATACTGTTTGTGCGTTCATATTGACTGCACCTGCTGCCCGCTCGCGCTTTTTGCGCGCCAAACCAATCATTGATCGTGCTGCCGCCATTTTGCTGGGCGGGCTTGGTCTGAAACTTCTTCTACAAAGGTAACATTCATGTCCGACACACGTCTGCCGCACGAAAAAGGTTTTCACATCAGCTGGGATCAAATCCACCGCGACAGCCGTGCGCTGGCATGGCGTCTGGATGGAAAAGGCCCCGATGACGGTGCATGGCGTGCAATCGTTGCGATCACCCGCGGAGGCATGGCCCCCGCAATGATCATCGCACGCGAGTTGGACGTTCGCACCGTGGATACAATTTCCGTGGTGTCCTACCACTCTGGCGGAGGCAAAGCAGATGATCGCCGCGAGGCCCGCGTGCTTAAATCACCAGACGCAGAAATGATGGGTGACGGCACAGGCATCCTTATTATTGATGATCTGGTCGACAGCGGCAAAACCCTTGAGCTGGTCCGCACGCTATACCCCAAGGCCCACTTCGCAACGGTTTATGCAAAACCAGAAGGCGAACCGATGGTGGATACCTTTATCACCGGTGTCAGCCAAGACACGTGGATCTTCTTCCCGTGGGATATGGCCCTGCAATATGTCGAACCATATCGCGGCAAAGACTAAACGCGCAGCCAAACAGCGATAAGCTGCGTTAACACTTCATTTCATACCCTCATCCGGACGCATCCCATGACGCATTCACGCACCGCCGCCACCTTCCCGCCCCCAGTTATGGAGGCGCGTCGTTGGCTGGATGGTGTAACCTTCCCCGCGGATCGCCCGCTCATCAACGTGAGCCAAGCCGCCCCAGTGGAAGCGCCCCACCCTGATATGCGTCAGGCGATGGCGGATGCGGTGCTAAATGATGATGATGTGCATCTTTACGGTCCCGTCCTTGGCTTGCCTGCTTTGCGCGATGAACTGGCAGCCCGAACTGCGCGGATATACGGCGGCACTGTCAGTGGCGCTCAGGCTTCAATAACTTCGGGTTGTAATCAGGCCTTTGCTGCAGCCATTGCGTCACTTTGTAGTGAAGGTGATGAAGTTATCATCCCCGTTCCTTGGTACTTTAACCATAAGATGTGGCTCGACATGTCTGGCGTAAAAACTGTCCCGCTGAAATGCGAAAGCGACATGATGCCTGATCCGTGGGACGTGACAAAACTGATTACGCCGCGCACCCGCGCAATTGTACTGGTCACGCCCAACAACCCCACTGGCGTTGAATACCCCGATGATCTGATCACCGCGTTTTATGACATCGCAAAAGCACGCGGCATTGCCTTGATCGTTGACGAGACGTACCGCGACTTTCATTCGTCAACAGACGCGCCGCATAGCCTGTTCAAACGCGATGATTGGGACGACACGCTGATCCATCTTTATTCCTTTTCCAAAGCTTACCGCCTGACCGGACACCGCGTTGGGGCAATGCTCGCCTCGCCTGCGCGTTTGGCGGAGGTGGAAAAGTTTCTCGATACGGTTGCTATTTGCCCCAATCAGGTTGGTCAGCATGCCGCACTTTGGGGAATGCAGAACCTTGATCAATGGCTTGCAGGGGAACGGGACGAAATTCTCAAACGCCGTGCAGCCATCACAGACAACATGCCATCCCTCAAGGCTAAAGGTTGGTCGCTGATGGGCTTGGGCGGCTATTTTGCCTATTTGCAGCACCCGTTTGCCATGAGCAGTGCTGAGTTAGCACCCGTTATGGTGCGTGAAGCTGGCGTTTTGTGTCTGCCCGGCACGATGTTCTATCCCGAAGACAATTCAGCTGGTGCAAAGCAGTTACGCATTGCTTTTGCCAATCTTGATGTGGACGGAATAGCCACGTTATTTGAACGTCTCAGCACACTGGACCTGCCCCACAGATAGCGCCCTCTTGCTCCTCTGCGGTCAAGCCCTTAGACAGACGCAAACACCGTTCGGAGGGTATGCACCATGGCCAAGAAATCAAACGTCGGCAAAACCGCAATGTGGGGCCTTATGGGCCTGTTATTCATCGGTTTGGGTGGCTTTGGCGCCGTCAACCTTAGCGGTAACATCCGCACCATCGGCACGGTCGGAGACAAGTCGATCGCCGTGGATACCTATGCTCGTCAAATACAACAAGAACTGAACGCGATCAGCCGCCAAACTGGTTCTGCCATGAGCTTTCAACAGGCTCAGGCGTTGGGTTTGGACCGTGCAGTCCTGCAACGCATCATGCGTGATCGCGCGCTGGACCATGAAGCGACGCAAATGGGCCTGTCCATCGGTGATGAATTGCTGCGCGATCGCATCCTGCAAATTCCTGCCTTTCAAGGTATCGATGGCTCCTTTGACCGCGATGGATACGCACAATCCCTACGTTCGGCGGGTCTGAACGAAGCCGAGTTTGAAACAAACCTGCGTGAGGAATCCTCACGCCAATTGCTGCAAGGTGCCGTGCTTAGTGGTGTTGAAATGCCTGCAGTCTATGCAGAAACCCTTGTGGCCTACGTGAGCCAAGAGCGCGCCTTCACTTGGGTGTTGTTTGACGAGGCCACGTTGGAAACACCGATCCAAGACGCTGATGAAGCGACGTTGAAAACCTATTTTGAAGCCAACGCAGATGATTTTGTGTTGCCTGCCAGCAAAAAAATCACTTTCGCATGGCTCAACCCAACCGATATTATCGACCAGGTCGAATTGCCCGAAGAAGACCTACGCAAAGAATACGATGCCCGCGCAGATCAGTATAACCAGTCTGAGCGCCGCCTGACCGAGCGTTTGGTATTTGGCGATCAGGCCAGCGCCGATCAGGCCGCTGCAGCACTGGAAGTTGGCGGTACCACATTCGAAGCATTGGTCCTTGAGCGTGGTCTGGCCCTGTCAGACATTGATTTGGGTGACGTGGATGAGGCATCTCTGGGTGCCGCTGGCGCGCCCGTTTTTTCTGCTGAAGTTGGTGATGTTGTCGGCCCTGCCCCCAGTAATTTGGGCCCGGCCCTATTCCGCGTCAACGCGGTTCTGCCTGCCCAAAACATTACCTTTGAACAGGCAGAACCTCAGCTGCGCGATGCCCTTGCTGCAGACCGTGCCATCCGGATCGTCGAAGCCCAAGCCGAAGATTTTGACGACCGCCTTGCAGGTGGCTCGACCCTAGAGGAATTGGCCGAGCAAACAGACATGGTGTTGGGGCAAATCGATTGGACCGCCGAAAGCAGCGATACAATCGCCGCCTATGAAGGGTTCCGCAGCGCTGCTGCATCCGTTTCCCAAGGCGACTTCCCGAAGATTGATCAGCTCGATGATGGTGGTATTTTCGCCCTACGCCTAGATGAAGCACTGCCAGAGCGCCCAGCATCATACGAAGACGTAACCGAAGAAGTTGCTGCGCGCTGGCGTGCTGAGCAAATCGTAACGCAGTTGCGTGCCGACGCCGAAGCCGCAAAGACAGAGGCCGAAACAGGCACCACTCTGCCAGAATTGGGCTTAACCGAACGTGTCGAATCCGAGCAAACACGCAGCAGTTTCATCGCCGCTACCCCTGCCGGTTTCATGAGCAACGTCTTTGAAATGGAAGTCGGCGACATCCGCATCATCGATGGCGCTGAATCCGTTGTTCTGGTTCGATTAGACGCGATTAACGAGGCGGATGATAACGCCCAAGCCCAAGAGCTGGTTGCCCGTCTGCGTGAGCAGCAAAACGATGCCCTCGCCCGCGGCCTGTTTGATATCTTCTCAGACGATACGCTTTTGCGTGCCGGCCAAAACATTGATCCACGCGCTATCAGCGCCGTTAACGTGAATTTCCAATAACATGGCACTGACACCCGATTTTGACACCTTTGCCAGCCACTATAACGCGGGCGACCATCAGGTCGTTTACACCCGTCTTGCGGCTGATCTGGATACTCCTGTGTCGCTCATGCTCAAGCTGGGCGGCGCTGCGGAGAACACCTTTGTGCTTGAATCCGTCACTGGCGGTGAAGTGCGCGGGCGCTATTCGATTATTGGCATGAAGCCGGATTTGATTTGGCGCTGTCGCGGCACCAGTTCTGAGGTGAACCGCGCCGCGCGCTATGATCCGGATGCATATACAGACATGCAGGGTGACCCGCTGGACGCCCTGCGCAACCTGATCGCCGAGAGCAAAATTGACCTGCCAGACGATCTGCCGCAATCTGCCGCAGGCTTGTTTGGCTATCTCGGGTATGACATGATCCGTCTGGTTGAACATCTGCCTGACATCAACCATGATCCGTTGGGCCTGCCTGATGCGGTTATGCTGCGCCCTTCGGTCATTGCCGTGCTCGACGGCGTAAAAGGTGAAGTCACCGTTGTTTCGCCCGCATGGGTCAAAGACGGCCAATCCGCGCGCGCAGCCTATGCGCAGGCCGCCGAACGGGTGATGGACGCGGTGCGCGACCTTGAGCGCACACCAGCAGGCACATCCCGCGATCTGGGCAATGCCAGTCAAGCCCCCGAACCGGTCAGCAACTTCACAAAAGACGGCTACAAAGACGCCGTTCTAAAAGCCAAAGAATACATCAAGGCAGGCGATATCTTTCAGGTAGTCCCGTCCCAGCGGTGGGCACAGGAATTCCGCCAACCGCCCTTCGCGCTCTACCGCTCATTGCGCCGCACAAACCCCTCACCGTTTATGTTCTATTTCAACTTTGGCGGCTTCCACGTTGTGGGTGCCTCCCCTGAAATTCTCGTGCGGGTGTTTGGCCAGGAAATCACCATTCGCCCCATCGCAGGCACACGGCCCCGTGGTCAAACCCCTGAGGAAGATCGCGCGCTTGAGGCCGATCTGATGAACGATCCCAAGGAACTGGCCGAGCACCTGATGCTGTTTGATCTAGGCCGCAACGATGTGGGCCGCGTTGCCAAGATTGGCACAGTGCGCCCTACGGAAGAATTCATCGTTGAACGCTATAGCCACGTCATGCACATCGTTTCCAACGTTGTGGGTGAGCTGCGCGAAGATTGTGATGCCCTTGATGCGTTCTTTGCGGGCATGCCTGCAGGCACCGTTTCTGGTGCGCCAAAGGTCCGCGCGATGGAGATCATCGACGAGCTAGAGCCCGAAAAACGTGGTGTCTACGGTGGTGGTGTTGGATATTTCAGCGCTGGCGGCGACATGGATATGTGCATCGCCCTACGCACGGCAGTGATCAAAGACGAGATGCTTTATATCCAAGCGGGCGGCGGCGTTGTCTATGACAGCGACCCAGAAGCTGAATACATGGAAACAGTTCATAAATCAGGTGCTATCCGCCGCGCAGCCGAGGACGCAGCACGGTTTGATGGAAGCGGAAACAGCTAGGCGGCTGAAATCAACGGATCACCAAGTATCGGTTTGTCATTCCGCCTAAGGCGGCGGATCAGCCGCTTCTGACGTTTCGTGTTTGGGATTGATCGCGCGGGCAGAGGTGCATGTCCTTTGACCTGCAACTCGGGGAAAATCTCCTCGATTTCGAGGCGCGCCGCTGGTGCCAGTGATTTGACTGCCAGTGGCCCACAAAAGAAACTCTCGGTAGGTGTGCCTTCGGCGATGATGATTTCGTGCTGTTCCATCACGATGTGATAGTAAGTAACATCGGTAATTTTCTCATCGACACAAATCTTTGGCAGCATGGTTAACTGCGCTGCACAAAGTAGCGTTTCATCCACACCAAACATGCGTTGAATAATAGGTGAGCGCGCCAAAAAACGGTGTTGAGGGGAAACCCACAGATCCCGTGTTGGCACACCCTGCCCCAACGCGCCTGCCAGAATGCGAACAGGCCGAAGGTTGGGCCGCTCTTGCAGAGCATTGGCATCAAATTCGCGCGACAAGACTGCCATCACAGGCTGTGGTCCACGATCAAGCGTGTGAACAAGGTCCCCTGCGCGCAGTTCCTCAACACTTACTTCGCCACGCGCGGTTTCAATTTTCGTTCCTGTACAAAAACATGCAACATAGTCGTCATATTCATTGCTTTGTTGGTGTGATGTGCGGGCGCTATTAAACGTATAGGTCGTACCCGGAAGCAACGGTTCGGTGGAGACCATTCCATCAACCGCACCCTGCTGGTAGCCATCTCCACCAAAGTGGAACGAGGTCAGCTTGTGCCCCGTCGTTGTGTTGATCAGATCATAGGCCGTATTGATAGAGGTGCCAGCCGCTTGCCCAACACCATCAATATTGACCGCATTGGTTAGAACTTGCGATCCATCAACTTCGTCAAAGACCAGATCATCATCTGTGACTTCGATCAGTGTTGGCTGTGCTCCGGCAACAAGTGTCAGGGTCCAAGTAGGACCACCAGCCGCTGTTGCGCCGTTTTCATCAGGCAGACCGGAAACAAAATCACTGGGGCTGTATACATAAAGGAACATCGGGCCATCCTAAGATTGATGGTCTAACATCCCTCAATATTCCAACATTTCTATGGCATCTCTTGGCCTTTGGTAAGGCGCTGTATTTTAGCGTTGGTTCAGTAAAACCGCAGAAACGGGCGCAAGCGCAACCGAGCCGGCACGATCGGCCAATCCCCAAACAAGAAGTGCTTCGATCGTTTCGGGCCGCAACCGACCCAACATAATGACACCGCCTTCTTGGCCTGCTTTAAACGCCGCTTGATCCAGAAAACGGCGAATAACGCGAGGTTTCTGGCCTACACCGTCAAAATCACGGAATACGGGTGCGGCGTGCACGCCCTCCTTGACGGCCAGTTTAGGCATCGAGTTTAGGCCCTTATTCTGTGTCACCAGCCCATGACCACTGGCCTTGAGGATACCCGTGACCTGATCAGCAACGGCACGCGAATTCTGAAGCCCCTCGCCAGTCCCTTCCAGAACGCCCACTATTTCTGGGAGCCCGTTCAAGGTCACGCTCATGGATACTTCTGCGTCAGAGGGCTGCGCGCCCTGCGGCAAGTCCAGCGTCGCTAGCACGTCAAACCCTTTGGCACGGTAACGCGCCATCCGGTCAGCGGCATCAACCAGTCGGACATCCACAGCGAAACTAATTGGATAGGGAAAGCTCGACAAGGCTGGCAAGCCAATCTCAGTCGCATCCAGATCAACGCCATTGTCCATCAGAACAATCGCCATCAGCGGCTTACCTTCGGGGTTTTCAAAGGGCTGCGCGTAACGGCGCAACGGTGACGTTTCACCCGAATCGTCGGTTGCTTGTGTCACCGTTTCAACAGGCGCAACTTCAGCAGCATCTGAGCGATTGATCAGCGTACTTGCTGGCGTACCGACAGTAGGTCGTGTTGTTGTTCCAAGGCTCCCAACCTGCGATCCAGGCGTTTGCACAACGCGTGGTTTAGGGGCAACCGCAACAACAGTTTCCTCATTATTTTCGGTTTCAGCCTCTGCTTCAGGTTCCGGCGTGACAACAGTCAATGTCTCGTCAGTCTCGCCAGCAGGCGCAAGTGGTTCTGCGGATTGCTGCGCGATCTCGCCATCCGCACTGTCGTCGGGTATCATCGGCGCAAGCGCTTGTGGGTTTGGCAGAACTGGCGCGTCTTCTTCTACTTTTATGATCACACTCTCGGGCAGTGGCCTTGGTTGAGTGAGATCAGCGACGTCTCCAGTTTCAGGTTGCAATGGCAAAGGTGCGGGCAACTCCAAAACCACATCCGAAGCATCGCTCTCCACCAAAGCAAGCGGTGATGGCTTTGGTGCAAGTGTCGCCGTTTCAACAGCGGGAGCCGTAACTGGCGCGGGTGATGCTGGTGCCTCGGCCACTGAATTACTCAACTCTGAAGTCACTTCTGGGGCCAACGCGGCCGCCACGGGTTCTTTCGGCAAATCTTCGCCTGAGGGCGCGCGCAAACTGATCTGAGGCTGCACAATCGCGCTACCGCTCTCGCTGGTGATAGCAAGCGCAGGCTCGGAAACCGTCGGTTCTGGCACTGCTACCGTCTCGGCTGTGCCAAGCTCCGGTGCGCGCTGCGGCTCTATCGGGACCAGCACAGATACAACACATGCCACCCCAACGCTAAAGACCGCGCCCAACCCAATACCACTCAAAATGCCCCGTGCCATAACTATTGCACCCTTGTCCTGTTACGCATCGCATAGATCATCCCGGATATTATACTCCGGTTTATGCCCCTTGCGGTGGTCCAGCCCCTTGACGATTACGCCCAAGACTGACCATCTACTCACACAATCTATACACGTCCTACGCCTGCCTTCTCTAGTCCTAATACGAAGATTTCCCAAGATGCTCCTGTTGATCGATAACTATGATAGCTTCACCTACAATTTGGTCCATTATCTGGGCGCTCTTGGCGCGCAAATGGAGGTCAAACGTAATGACACGCTCAGCGTGGATGAAGCACTCGCCATGCGCCCTTCTGGCATTGTCCTATCGCCGGGGCCCTGCGCCCCTGCCCAAGCGGGCATTTGCTTGGACTTAACCCACGCCGCTGCGCGCGAAGGCATTCCGCTATTGGGCGTATGTTTGGGCCACCAAAGCATTGGCGAAGCTTTTGGCGGGCGCGTTATTCGCGCCGATGAGATCGTTCACGGCAAACTAGGTCAGATGCACCACACGGGCAAAGGCCTGTTCGCGGGCCTACCCACTCCGTTTGCAGCCACCCGCTATCATTCATTGACTGTTGAACGGGCCACCCTGCCCGACTGTCTGGAAATCACTGCCGATCTTGAGGATGGCACCATCATGGGCCTACAGCACCGTGAGCTGCCAATCCACGGCGTGCAATTCCACCCCGAATCCATTCGCTCAGAGCACGGCCATGCCCTGTTGGAGAATTTCCTCAAGGAGGTGAAAGAGCCCGCATGAGTGAACGTCTCAAACCCCTGATTGATGCCGCCGCAAACGGGCCAATGACCCGCGCACAGGCCGAAGAAGCATTTGAAATCCTGTTTGAAGGTGAAGCAACGCCTAGCCAGATCGGTGGATTACTGATGGCGCTGCGTACGCGCGGCGAAACTGTTGATGAATACGCAGCAGCAGCAGCAGTGATGCGCGCAAAATGCCATCCCGTGGTAGCCCCTGCGGGCGCCATGGACATCGTTGGTACAGGCGGAGACGGCAAAGGGACGCTCAACATATCCACTGCGACAGCCTTTGTTGTGGCGGGCGCCGGTGTAATTGTGGCCAAACACGGCAACCGCAATCTCAGCTCAAAATCCGGTGCTGCAGATGCGTTGACGCAGATGGGCCTGAAAACCATGGTTGGTCCCAAGGTGGTAGAAAAGGCCCTAAACGAGGCTGGTATCGGCTTTATGATGGCGCCCATGCACCATCCGGCTATTGCGCATGTAATGCCCACGCGCGCCGAATTGGGCACGCGCACGATCTTTAACATCCTTGGTCCATTGACCAACCCTGCTGGCGTCAAACGCCAGCTTACTGGCACCTACGTGCGTGAGCTTACGCGCCCGATGGCCGAAACTCTCAAGCTGCTCGGGTCTGAGGCCGCATGGTTGGTGCATGGTTCGGATGGCACGGATGAATTGACCATCACTGGCGTCAGCTGGGTCAGTGCCTTGCGTGTTGGTGGCCAGATTGACGACATCGAAATCCACCCCGAAGACGCAGGCCTGCCCGTACACCCGTTTGAGGCCATCGTTGGTGGCACGCCGGAAGAGAACGCAGTGGCGTTTAACGCGCTGCTTGATGGTACCCCCTCGGCTTACCGCGATGCCGTGCTGCTCAATTCTGCCGCCGCTTTGGTGATCGCAGATGCCGCAACCGATCTAAAGACAGGTGTAGAAATGGCCCGCGCCAGCATCGATTCAGGCGCTGCGCGCGAAAAGATCACTGCCGTGGCACGCATCACGCAAGAAGCGTGAAGTTTGATCTAAGCCGATTGAGGGCGTGGGGCGACTTGCCGTTTTTCACGCAAACCCTTCCCCAAATTGAGGTTGCATTGGCCGCTGAGCAGCGAATTGTCCTGCCGCCAGCGGACCTAGTTTTCAACGCGTTAGAACGGGTTCAACCCGATGACGTACGCGTCGTGATCTTGGGGCAAGACCCCTACCACACCCCGAAAAAGGCGCATGGCCTTGCGTTTTCAATCACTGCCGATTTCGGTGGCCGGCTGGATAGCCTTGGCAATATCTTCAAAGAGCTACAGACCGATTTGGAAATCACGCGTAATCGCACCCAATTGGATGATTGGGCAGATCAGGGTGTTCTGCTACTCAACACCATCCTGACCGTGCCACAAGGCACCCCCAAGGGCCACGCAAAGCTGGGATGGCAGGTTCTGACCGATCAAATCCTTATGCGGTTGGCTGATCAACCACGCGCTTACCTGCTGTGGGGCGGTCCCGCCCAAAAGGCGGCGCAAAAGGTTGATCCAGACGTAAATTTCAAACTGGAAACCCCGCATCCCTCACCCTTATCGGTTCATCGCGGCTTCTTTGGGTCGCAACCTTTTAGCCGCACCAATGTGTGGTTGCGCAACCAAGGGCATGCGTCCATAAACTGGGGCGATCCGGAGGCACCATGACACAGACAATTCTAGACAAAATCAAGGCCTATAAGCTTGAGGAAATTGCAGCCGACAAGGCCGCAACCCCACTCGCCGAAGTTGAGGCGCACGCCGCTGCGGCCCCGCCAGTACGCCCCTTTGCGGATGCACTGTTTGATGCCACTAAAGAGAACTATGGCCTGATTGCCGAGATCAAAAAAGCCAGCCCATCCAAAGGTTTGATCCGCGAACACTTTGAACCTGCAGAACTGGCAAAAGCCTATGAAGACGGCGGCGCGACCTGTCTATCGGTCCTAACGGACACGCCTAGTTTTCAAGGTGCCAAACAATTCCTGATCGACGCGCGCGCGGCTTGCGCATTGCCCGTTTTGCGCAAAGATTTCATGTATGACACCTATCAAGTGGCCGAAGCCCGCAGCATGGGCGCTGACTGTATTCTGATCATCATGGCCAGCGTTTCCGACGCCCAAGCAGCCGAGCTAGAGGATGCCGCGACCCATTTCGGCATGGATGCGCTCATTGAAACCCACAACGCCGAAGAGCTAGAGCGCGCGCTTTTGCTCAAGTCGCGGATGATCGGGATCAACAACCGCAATCTCAACACGTTTGAGACCTCGCTGGATGTGACACGCACCCTGTCCAAACACGTTCCCGGAGAGCGGATGATTGTCTGTGAAAGTGGGCTGAACAGCCCTGAGGACCTTGCTGATATGGCCCGTTACGGTGCCCGCAGCTTTTTGATTGGAGAAAGCCTGATGCGGCAAGAAGATGTGGCAAACGCTACCCGCCATTTGTTGGCAAATCCATTGCGCGCAGGTGGTCAATAATGGCGCTTACGCATTTTGATGGCGAGGGCCATGCGCATATGGTTGATGTCTCTGACAAAGCCGTAACATCACGAATTGCCACAGCTGAAAACTACATTCAGATGAACCGCGAAACCTTTGAAATCATTACTGAAGGACGCGCCAAAAAGGGTGACGTTTTGGGTGTTGCCCGCCTTGCTGGTATTATGGCCGCCAAAAAGACATCCGACCTTATTCCCCTATGTCATCCACTGCCGATCACCTCCGTTTCCGTTGATCTGGTTCCTGATGCGGCCCTTCCCGGTATTCGCATTACTGCCACCGTCAAAACCACTGGCCAAACTGGTGTTGAAATGGAAGCATTGACTGCCGCCTCCGTGACCGCCCTCACCGTTTACGACATGAGCAAAGCCGTGGATAAGACGATGGAAATCGGCGGCCTGCGCGTCACGCTCAAAGATGGTGGCAAATCAGGCCGTCACGTCGCCCCATGATTCCTGTTGATGAGGCCCTAGCGCATCTGTTTTCCCTGACGCAGGTCATGGATGTTGAAGAAATCCCGCTGCGTAGTGCGGCGGGCCGTATTCTGGCGCGTGATGTTGTTGCACAACGTACCCAGCCGCCTTTTGCGGCCTCATCCATGGATGGCTATGCCCTGCGCCGCGCCGAGGTAGAGCCGGATGCGATGTTTAAGGTTGTCGGCGAATCCGCTGCTGGACACCGCTACACAGGAACATTGCGCGCAGGCCAAGCTATTCGTATTTTCACGGGTGCCCCCGTGCCCGAAGGTGCCGATTTTATTGTCATTCAAGAAGATGTCACGCGGCGCGGCAATCTAATCACCCTTGGCCATTCGGTTGGAAAAAAAGACAACATCCGCCCCGCTGGCGGTGATTTCACCAAAGGCCAGTCCATCACAGCGCCCCGCCGCCTGCGCCCTGCTGATATTGCCCTGCTTGCCTCAATGAACATTGCAAACGTTCCAGTGCACCGTAAACCTGTTGTGGCGATCCTTGCCACCGGAGACGAGCTGGTCCAACCCGGCGAAGTCCCCGGCCCCGATCAAATCATTGCATCAAACACCTATGGCCTTGCCGCCCAGCTAGAGGCATTGGGCGCAGATACTCGCCTTATGCCGATTGCCGCTGACACCGAGGCCTCGTTGCGCCGCAGTTTTGAACTAGCACAGGATGCCGACCTGATTGTTACCATTGGTGGTGCATCCGTCGGTGACCATGATCTGGTTGCGCCAGTTGCCGCTGCTATGGGGATGGAGCAGTCATTTTACAAAGTGGCCATGCGCCCCGGCAAACCTTTGATGGCGGGCCGTTTGGGCAGTGCAGCTATGATTGGTCTGCCTGGAAATCCGGTTTCGGCCATGGTTTGTGGTACGATTTTTGTCACCCCCATGGTTTCGGCGATGTTGGGTCTTGGTCAAAATGCAGCACCACGCCGCCTTGTCCCTCTCGCTCAAGACATTCCTGCCAACGGCCCGCGTGAACATTATATGCGCGCCCGTATTGATGACGGCCAAGTCATTGCAGAAACCCGGCAAGACAGTTCGTTGTTGAGCGTTTTAGCCAGCGCAGATGCGCTTTTGGTACGCCCTCCAAATGATCCAGCGCATACTGCAGGCACCCTCGTTCAAGTGATCGACATCTGAATCGGTTGACACAAAACAAGAACGTCTCTAGAACAAAGAGAGATAATAGGGACAAGGAATGTACTGTGCTGACAAAAAAACAGCTCGATCTACTGGCCTTCATCCACAAACGCGTACAGCGTGACGGGGTACCACCCAGCTTTGATGAGATGAAGGATGAGTTGGATCTTCGGTCTAAGTCCGGCATCCACCGCTTGATCACTGCATTGGAAGAGCGTGGGTTTATCCGCCGCCTCGCCCACCGTGCCCGCGCCATCGAAGTGGTAAAGCTGCCCGACAGTATGACAGGTGCTGGATTTAAGCCGCGTGTGATTGATGGCGATATGCCAGATACGCCCCAACCCGCCTCAGCCAAACCCGTTGTAACAATTGAAGCTACCGAGCTTCCTGTCATGGGTAAAATCGCTGCTGGTGTGCCTATTGAGGCGATCAATCAACGCTCTCATGGCGTAACAGTGCCCAATGCGATGATTGCGGGTGCTGGCGTGCATTATGCGCTCGAAGTCAAAGGCGACTCGATGATTGAGGCAGGCATCAACGACGGTGATGTTGTTGTGATCCGTGAGACATCCGTGGCGGATGACGGCGATATTGTTGTGGCCTTGGTCGAAGATCACGAAGCAACGTTGAAGCGCTTTAAGCGCAAGGGTTCGGCAATTGCGCTTGAAGCGGCGAACCCCGCCTATGAAACCCGCGTCTTGCCTGCTGATCAGGTCAAGGTTCAGGGGCGCTTGGTTGGGTTGATCCGCTCTTACTGAAACCGCTCTATTTATTGCTACGCTGCGCGTGTTGTTGTGAAGCGCGCAGCGGTTTTTCATCTGGCCAATGTGTCCATAGGCGCTCCCCCGCAACTGCCCGGGCGGTCTGTTTGATCACAGGGCCATCCGGCCCAATTGTGAATGATAGTGCACCTGTATAGCGCAAGCTGTCAGGGTCATGAACAGCGCAGGCCAATCCATCTTGTAAAAATGGCACTGAACTGACCACAATCTGGCCCTTAGTGCAGCCCTGAAATTTTGCAGCGGCACGTTTGCCCGAAACATGGATGACGTTTGCGCCCTGCTCCCACCGGCCGGCAGCTGTGTATTGATCATGGCCATCACCGTCATTTTCCAGCCAGTTGCGTGCAACAAACCCCGCGCCGCGCTGCTTGCTTAGGGCACGCCCCGTTGGAGTCAGAACACCAACCAATGTTCCTTTGTCTGATACTAAAATATCCGGCCTTTCGGTTTGCGACCACAGGGCAAAGGACGCGACCATCGCCAACATCCCGCACCAACGGGCGTGGCCGCGCCATAAGATCAACGTAAGAAACCCCAATGCGAGCATCGGCAACACCCAGCCACTTGGCCCGACCACATAGGCCCGCGCATCAGGTAGATTGGCGACAAATGTCGCAACCTTCAAAATCCACTTCACGCCGAGGCTCATCACCCATAGGCCAATGGACTCTAACCCGAATGGCGCAAGCACCGCTGCCGCAACTGCTGCTGGGATCACTAAAACCCCCATCAACGGCACCGAACTAAGATTCGCCAACAGCCCGTATTGCGCGATTGTATTAAAATGGGCGGCGGCAATGGGCGCTGTAGCCGCGCCCGCCACGGCAGACGAAATAAAAACGGCGATCGCAGGCTGCAGCCACTTTGGGCCAATCGCCAACTGCCTGTCCCGCATCCACCCAAACACTGCAACCAACGCCGTTGTTGCGGCAAAAGACATCTGGAACCCCGGCCCCATCAGCGCCTCGGGACGCATCACTAATACGATGGTTGCTGCAATCGCCACCCCGCGCAGGCTGATCGCGCGGCGGCCAATCATCAAAGCACATAGGGCAACAGCAACCATCACAAAGGCCCGCTGGGTCGCCACATTACCCCCCGACAACGCCAAATACCCTGCAGCCGCTATCAATGCCCCAGCGGCCGCAATACTACGTGCTGGAACGCGCAATACCAAAGGCGGCACCAACGCAAACGCCAGACGCAACGCGGCAAACACTACGCCTGACATCAACCCCATATGCAGCCCTGATATCGCCAAAAGATGCGCAAGGTTGCTAGCCCGTAAATCATTCAACGCGGATTGGCTGATCGCAGATCGATCACCTGTAGTGATAGCTGCGGCAAACCCGCCGATATCTCCGCCGAGAACCGCCTGAATACGCGCGGACGCAGCCATGCGCAGGCGAAAAACACCCAAGCCGCTGCCGTTTTCAGATACGCCCATCAACGGTGTGCGCGCATACCCAACCGCGCCCAATCGGACAAACCAAGCATGGCGTTGAAAATCAAACCCACCAGGCTCGACTGGCCCTGAGGGCGGAGATAAATGCCCCGTCACCATAACGCGCAGCCCCGGCTCAACCGGAATATCTACTGAGCGATCACCATGCAGCGACACACGCACGCGGTGCGGTGTTTTGTGAGGGCGCACGCGGTCCAATACGACGCGATCCAACGTGAGGCGCAGCGCGTCTGACTGGCTGCGATCAATCGCGACAATCCGCCCCTCAATTGCGCCGTAATACCGATAATCAAGGACGGGCCCCGCAACTGAGTGCGCACGCACTGCCGCTAAAAGAAACCCAAGAGCGATCAACATACCCGCAACAGCAAAGGGGCGCAGGTGTTCGGGCATCAATCGCGTCAATGCACCGCATATCGCAGGCACAAGGGCCACTTGCGCCAACACCATCCAAGAAGGTTCCCATGACAGATGAAAATACCAGCCGACACCAATAGCAAGGCCAACAGGAACCCACCCAAACAGCGCGCCCCGCTGAGCGCGCATCGTTTGGGAAAAGACAGATCCTGCGCCCATTGCTTGCCCCCGTTCGCTGCACTGGATAGACAGTCCAAAATCCTATGCTGCGGGTGGTTACCAAATGGTAAACGTAACCAAAGCGTTAATGCCCTGCCACGCCCGAAACACCTCCGAAAGGACTTCCCATGTGCTCTGAAATCGTAACCCGCTTTGCTCCGTCTCCTACTGGGTATCTGCACATTGGCGGTGCACGAACTGCGTTGTTTAACTGGCTTTATGCCCGTGGGCGCGGCGGCAAGTTTCTGTTGCGCATTGAAGATACCGACCGCGCGCGCCACTCTCCCGAAGCGACAGAGGCCATTTTGCAGGGTCTTGCGTGGTTGGGCCTAGATCATGACGGTGACGCGGTCAGCCAGCACGAGATGGCACCGCGCCACGTAGCAGTTGCGCATGAGCTGCTTGAAAAAGGCGCGGCCTTTAAATGTTTCGCCACCCAAGAGGAAATCGAAGCCTTCCGCGAGGCGGCCCGCGCTGAGGGGCGCAGCACGCTTTACCGCTCACCGTGGCGCGATGCGGATGCTGCGACCTACCCTGACGCGCCGTTTGTGGTTCGGATCAAGGCGCCAGACGCTGGCAAGACAATCATCCGCGACACCGTGCAAGGCGACGTGACCATTGATAACGCGCAGTTAGATGACATGATCCTCCTCCGCTCGGATGGCTCACCCGTCTATATGCTGGCTGTGGTTGTGGATGATCATGATATGGGTGTGACCCATGTGATCCGTGGTGATGACCATCTCAACAACGCCGCGCGACAGATGATGATCTATGAAGGCATGGGCTGGGATATTCCTGTTTGGTCTCACATCCCGCTTATTCACGGATCAGATGGTAAAAAGCTGAGCAA
Source organism: Sulfitobacter sp. (assembly GCF_036960155.1). Lineage (GTDB taxonomy): Bacteria > Pseudomonadota > Alphaproteobacteria > Rhodobacterales > Rhodobacteraceae > Sulfitobacter. Next base: position 58,649 of record NZ_JBALWB010000005.1, read on the forward strand.
ACGCCACGGTGCACTGGGTGCACAGGAATACCAAGCGATGGGTTACCCTGCGGCAGGCATGCGCAATTACCTTGCACGCTTGGGCTGGAGCCACGGCGATGACGAATTCTTTTCCGACGCACAGGCCAAAGAATGGTTCGACATTGATGGCATTCGCAAAAGCCCTGCCCAATTTGACCTGAAAAAACTGGAAAACATCTGTGGTCAACATATCGCAGCAGCTGATGATGCCGCATTGCGGCACGAAATCGAAGCTTATCTGCAAGCAGCTGACCTCCCGCCGTTCACGTTTGCGCAATCAGAGGGGTTGGAGCGCGCAATGTATTGCCTAAAAGAACGGGCCAAGACATTCCCTGAACTCATTGAAAAAGGTCACTTTATTTTGACGTCTCGACCTATTCAGGTTGATGAAAAGGCGGCGAAAAATCTTGATGCGGTATCCCGTGGTATACTGAACGAATTGACGCAGCAGCTGCATGATGTTAGCTGGGACAAGGAAACGCTCGAAGAGGTTCTAAACGGTTTTGCCGCCGCGAAGGAAACCAAATTCGGCAAGCTCGCTGGGCCGCTACGCGCAGCTCTTGCTGGGCGTGCTGTGACACCTTCGGTGTTTGATATGATGCTGGTGCTTGGCCGCGATGAATCGTTGGCCCGCCTGACGGATGCTGCATCCTGAGACAGTCGTAAATCTGTCATAAAGGATATGGTAGTTAGTAACAAAACGGATGCAGGGGCTTTGGCCTTTGCAGACCTGAGGGCGCAGGCCCTACAACCAACCTAGAAGGGAATATTTATGGCCGAGAGTACCAAATCAGCGACGCTGACAATCGGGGACAAAACAGTTGAGCTTCCGATTTTCACCCCCACTTCCGGCCCAGATGTCCTCGATATCCGCAAGCTTTACGGGCAAGCGGGTGTTTTCACGTATGATCCTGGTTTTACTTCGACGGCGTCCTGCGACAGCACAATCACCTTTATTGATGGTGATGAGGGTATTCTAACGCACCGTGGCTATCCTATTGGTGAGTTGGCTGAAAAATCTCACTACCTCGAAGTTTGCTATTTGCTTCTTTATGGTGAGCTGCCTTCCCCAACAGAGCTGGAAGACTTTGAAACGCGCGTGACCAATCACACGATGATCCACGAGCAAATGATAAATTTCTTCCGTGGATTCCGCCGCGACGCCCCTCCTATGGCTGTTATGGTTGGCGTTGTGGGTGCGATGTCTGCGTTCTATCACGATTCTACGGACATCACGGATGAATGGCAGCGCGAAGTTGCATCCATCCGTCTGATCGCCAAGATGCCAACAATTGCTGCCATGGCCTATAAATACACAATCGGTCAGCCATTTGTGTATCCGCGCAATGATCTGGATTATGCGTCTAATTTCCTGCGCATGTGCTTTGCTGTACCTGCAGAAGACTACGTTGTTGATCCTATCCTCAGCCGTGCAATGGACCGTATCTTTACCTTGCATGCGGACCATGAGCAAAACGCGTCTACGTCTACTGTGCGTCTGGCCTCTTCATCTGGTGCAAATCCGTTTGCTTGTATCGCAGCAGGCATTGCCTGTCTTTGGGGCCCTTCCCACGGTGGCGCGAACCAAGCATGTCTTGAGATGCTCAAGGAAATCGGTACACCCGATCGCATTCCAGAATTCATCGCACGCGCCAAGGATAAGAATGATCCGTTCCGCCTGATGGGCTTTGGTCACCGCGTTTACAAAAACTTCGACCCGCGCGCGACTGTGATGAAGCAGTCAGCCGACGAAGTTCTGGAATTGATGGGCGTCGAAAACAACCCGATCCTTCAGGTCGCCAAAGAGCTTGAAAAACAAGCGTTGGAAGATCCGTATTTCGCGGACAAGAAATTGTTCCCGAACGTCGACTTCTATTCTGGCATCATCCTCGAAGCGATGGGTTTCCCGACATCCATGTTCACACCAATCTTTGCATTGGCACGGACCGTTGGCTGGATCTCTCAGTGGAAAGAACAGCTGAACGATCCACAGCTGAAGATTGGCCGTCCACGCCAATTGTATCAAGGCGAAGATGTCCGCTCTTATACGGATATTGAGAAGCGCTAAACGAACCAAGAAATTTGAAAGCCGCCGGGTGCCAGACGCTTTCGGCGGCTTTTTTGTGCGCGATTAATTTGGGCAAGAATATGGCGAATTAATGGCACGTATCCTTTGCGGAATCATCACCAGCATACCCAAGCATCTAAGCCTCATATCCCCTGATAGACAGCTATCTGCTACTCTTAGCCCCCTCCGAATCAATGCTAATATAACATTGCTTCCGAATCCCCCGATTATCCAATTGCCACCAAGACCCCGTATTGTGCACTTTTAAGTTCGTTCAATTGAGACGAAAATCGTCGAAACTTGTCTAAAATGGGGCATTGTTTCAGCTACGTGCACAATGGTTAACGCAAGCTTGACCGTTAAAGGCATGGCCGCGTAATTAATATCAACAACCACGCACAGGGGAATGATTGATATGTTAATGTTACTGGGACTTGCACTGCCGATGGCCGTTTTAGGCTTTTCACTCGACGATAGTGATGACGACGAAAACACTGTTGAGTTGGAAGGCGGCGATGATGCAGACCGCCTTGAAGGTGAAGAAGGCAGCGACTTTATCGATGGCCACGGCGGCGACGATATTCTGAATGGTCGCGCTGGCGATGACACGGTTTTTGGTCGCGAGGGCGATGACGTTCTGCAAGGCGAAGACGGCAATGATATGCTCTGCTCAGGTGATGGTGACGACATTGTAACTGGCAACACTGGCCAAGACTTCATCGAAGGCCAAGGCGGCGATGATTTCGTATCTGGGGATTATGGCTGGGATGTCGTGCGCGGCGACGAAGGCAATGACACCGTATTGGGTGGCCGCGGCAGCGATACTGTTGAAGGTGGCGATGGAGATGACATCGTATTTGGCGGCATTCTCGAAGGCATTCCGCTGAACCTCGAAGAACTCACCGATCTGCGTGATGGTGGTTCACTCGAAGAGATCAACGGCGGCATCGAAATGCGTGATGACAGCATTGGCAACATCCTGCGCGGCGGCGACGGTGATGATGATCTGATCATTGGTAGCGGTGATACCGCTGCAGGCGGTACGGGCGCAGACACATTCCATCTAATGTCCGAGCAGGTTAATGCCAGTGAAGCGACCATCGTTGGTTATGACTCAGACGACGCGATCACAGTGATTGTTGACGACGCCAGCGAAGACGCCGACATTACAGTGAGTGATGACGGTGAAGATGCTGTGATCAGCATGGGCGATACAATTTTGGCACGTGTTGAAGGTGCTGCAGGAACACTGGGTAGCGACGATGTCGTTCTGATCTCAGAAAGCGTAATCGAGCAGATGTTCGATCCAAACGCAGCTGCTGCCTAATCCTGAAGGTTTATCGGGGGGATGTCCCCTCCCGATAATTCTCTCTTGCCAGTCCTACAGGAGTCCCCCCACAATGGCACGATCAACACCACCAAAACCAACACCACACAACATGTCCAAGCGCTATGAATGGTCACAAGCAAAAAGCCTGATGCCGCTTCAGGCGAAGTACGAAACTGGCCCTACAGGAGCACTTGTTCCGAACAGCGCGGGCGACACTGACCATATTGCGGTTGTTTACGACAAGGGTGAGACACCACCTGAAATCACGATCACCCAAGTCTCAGGTTCTGTTCACACGGTTCTTGCAAACGGCATAGCAGTTGCGGTTGTGGCCCGAGCAACGGGAAAAGCCCCCACTGTTTCTGACGTCCTTTTGGTTGAACGCAGCGTACAATAACCAGCGCCAGCCGAATTGAATACAAAAATAAAGGCCGCTGCATCCATGATGCAGCGGCCTTTTTAATGAAGTAAACTTGGTAGGCGTTAGCGGCCTTCAAAATCTGCAGCGCGTTTTTCAGTAAACGCCAGCACACCTTCCTTGAAATCGCGCGTTTTACCGCATTTTCCTTGCTCACGCGCTTCAAACGCAAGCTGTTCCTCGTAGGTGTTGTTCCAACTGTCGCGCATCACTTGCTTCACTGCCGCATAAGCTGCTGTTGGGCCCGCAGCAAGGTGCTCAGCTTTTGCACGCCAATGTGCCTGAAACTTATGATCTTCAACTGCTTCCCAGATCATGCCCCAATCGTCAGCTTGACGCGCGCTGATTTTATCTGCGAACAATGCAGCGCCCATCGCCTTAGCCATGCCCATCTGACGGGGCAACGTATACGTGCCCCCCGCATCTGGGATTAGACCAATGCGGGTGAACGCCTGAAGGAAATACGCACTCTCAGATGCAAAAACGACATCAGCAGCAAGAGCAAGGTTTGCGCCTGCCCCAGCCGCTGGACCATTCACCGCAGCAATTGTAGGCACAGGGCATTGAGTAATCGCGCGCAACATTGGCGCATATTCATCCCGCAATGTCCGCTCTAGATCAATCGAACTTGCATTGGCGCGGTCGCCCAAGTCCTGCCCAGAGCAAAATGCTTTGCCCGAACCAGTGATCACAACAACCCGTGCTTCGCGTCCACCAACGTTAAACGCGTGTTCGATTTCTGCGCGCATCTGGGTTGTCAGTGCATTATATTTGTCAGCGCGGTTCATGGTGATGACGGCCATGCCATCGCTCACCTCATACGTGATTGTCTGGTAGTCCATGGCGTCCTCATTTGGTTTGATATTTGGCGACAAGACTACCACAAATGATAACATCTGCCAGTCAGACGACGCGTTACTTTTTTAGAATATCCCGTAGGGTTGCGGCCTCTTCTACGCTAAGGCCTTCATCTTGCGGCGCCAGGGCACGGCTACGCCCCCGCACGTAGAAAATGCCTGTCAAACCTGCAAGCAACAACATCAATGGTCCAGCTCCCCATAGGATCCAGTTCGCGCCGCCCCTAGTGGGTTTCAGCAGAACATATTCACCGTATCGTTCGACGATGAAATCAACCGCTTCGGTGTCACTGTCGCCCTCGACCAGACGATCGCGCAGCAATACTCGCAAATCCTTTGCAAGGGAGGCGTTGCTTTCGTCGATGCTCTCATTGCGGCAAACAAGGCACCGCAACCCTTTGCTAAGCGCGCGCGCGCGCTGTTCCAACACAGGATCGGCAAGCACCTCATCAGGTTCGACAGCCGCCAGAGGTGTGGCCAACAGGACCAGTACCAAGATCAGACGTTTCATTCCGCTGGCACCCCTTCGCGTATTTTACGTGCCGCTACCGCAACACGGAAACGTCGATCAAACAAGCTGAACAACCCGCCAAGGGCCATCAACGCACAGCCAACCCAAATCCAGTTGGTCATGACCTTGATGTAGGTTCGCACAGCCCAGCCACCGTCATCTTGTTGATCGCCGATCACGAGATACAAATCGCGTTTATAATTTTGGTGAATGGCTGCTTCAGTTGTTGGCATTTGCGCCACGGGATAGAACCGCTTTTCAGGCTCAAGCGAAGCAACAAACTTATCATTTTGGGACACGTCGATCACGGCTTTTGTAGCGACATAGTTAGGTCCGTTGTGATCGGACACGCTTCGCAAAGTCATTTCATAGCCGTGCACTTCAAAAGGGACGCCGATTTGCGCCACGCGAATGTCTTCAACTGTCCACGCATAAATGCCCGCAATCCCAAGCATCGTAATGCCAAGACCTGCGTGCGCTGTCGCCTTACCCCAATCGGCCCCCGGCAAACGGAACAGACGTGACAAGCGGTTTGGCCCGCGTCCAGTCCGTTGCGCCAGATCGATCACAACGCCCATGATCACCCAACTGCCAAGGAACATGCCGATTGGGCCAGTCAGACTGCGCCCTGTCTGCATGGCCCATGCAAGCCCACCCACAGAGACTGCGGCTAAAAACACAAACCGTAGCGGCCGTAATGCGCGCCCTAGTTTAGCGCGCTTCCACGACAAGGCCGACCCGACAGGTAACACAAGGCCCAGCAACACCATAAACGGTGTGAACGCCGAATCGAAAAACGGCGCGCCCACGCTCAGCTTTCGATCAAAGAACATTTCAGCCAAAAGTGGCCACATCGTGCCCACAAAAACAACAAAACAAGAGACTGCCAACAGCAGATTATTCACAACCAACGCGCTTTCGCGCGACGCGAGGCCAAAGACACCTTTCGCCTCCATTGTACCCGCCCGCAACGTGAACAGGATCAGCGCACCGCCCATAAAGAACGCCATGATCCCAAGGACAAAAATGCCGCGATCGGGGTCATTTGCAAAGGCATGTACCGAAGTCAGCAGACCCGACCGCACGATGAACGTCCCTATAAGGGAAAAACCAAAGGCAAGGATTGCCAGCAAAATTGTCCAGCTTTTCAGCGCCTCACGTTTTTCCACCACAATGGCAGAGTGCAACAACGCTGCCGCCAGCAACCACGGCATAAAGCTGGCGTTTTCAACAGGATCCCAGAACCAGAAACCGCCCCAGCCCAATTCATAATATGCCCACCACGATCCAAGTGCGATACCGATGGTTAGGAATATCCACGCAGCCAAAGTCCATGGGCGCACCCAACGGCCCCATGCCGCATCCACGCGCCCCTCAATCAGTGCAGCAACCGCAAAACTAAACGCCATGCTGAGGCCAACATAACCAAGGTACAAAAACGGTGGATGAAATGCCAAACCTGGATCCTGCAATAGAGGATTTAGATCCTGTCCGTCAAACGGCGGCACAGCCATACGTTCAAACGGATTTGATGTTAGCAGGATGAAAGCAAGGAAAGCGACACCAATAGCGGCCTGCACGCTCAGGACACGTGCCCGCAAAGTATCGGGAAGTTGCCCGCCAAACCATGCCGCCATTGCCCCAAACAACGCCACGATCAGCACCCACAATAACATGGACCCCTCATGGTTGCCCCATGTACCGCTGATTTTGTAGATCATCGGCTTCATCGAATGGCTGTTCGCCACAACCACCGCTAGGCTGAAGTCAGATGTAACAAACGCCCATGTCAGTGCACCAAATGCGGTCCCTACCAACAAAAACTGCACTGTCGCCGCGGGTTCTGCCACAGCCATCCAACCGGGCCAGCCTTTTGCGGCGCCAAACAAGGGCACAATTGTTTGGATCAATGCTACACCAAAGGCGAGCAAAAGGGCGAAATGTCCGAGTTCAGTAATCATGCGCTTATCATAAACGTAGCGCGCACCCGTTCCAATCACAATCGGATGGTCACAGCGCCGCAGGCAGTTAACGTGCAGCTTGCCACGCCCGCAACGCCGCGTTTTCATCCGCCGCTGTTGCCTGCGCATTTAGACGCGCGTCAGATCCCGTATCCGCAGCCCCGATAGAATTTGCACGCATCCGCCCGATCATTTCAATATTTTCAATAACTTGCGGAACATGCTTGACCGTGTCCACGATGCTGCGCTGGAATTCCTGAGATTTCACTTGATGGCGCGCGCCGAAATAGAACGAAACAATCACCCCAAGAAGCCACCACAAAGGATCAGGTACCAGCGCAATACCTTGCATGCGCTGCGCAAACCACAAGGGCGCTACCATCGCTGAAACAAACAATCCAAGCGTTCCAAGTGCAAGTGCCGGACGCGGCAGGCGATTCACCCCATCCATAAATTGATCAAACCTGCCTTTAACGGGTGCCGCAAATTCCGCTCCGTATTGGTCCATGGCTTGCCCTTGCACGACGGCATTGCGCCCCGCGCCCGCCTCTGCATTTTCGCGAAACACCTCTACAGTTTCGCGCACCACGTTGCGGTCGCTTCCAAAAAGCGTCCCAAAAACACGTCCAATCAAGCCCATTTTGCGGTCCTCGCTTTGAATTCTTGCGTTGTAAGGTGATAATTAGGCGAGATGAATTCCTCAGCCCGTTTGATCCACCCACCTTTGCCGCCTGCCCGCGTGCGTGCATATTTGCGGCTCGCGGCACGTCGATCTGCAAGACGGAAGTAGTAGTTGCGCCGTGCAATGCCGTAAGCATCTACAAAATAGTCAGGTGACGCACAATACGCGGCACGCACAGCCTTAAGGCTTTGCGGACCCAACGCGCCATCCACTGAAACGTCATGCCCCATTTCAACCAACAACCGTTGCAAAATTTTCACGGCATTTCCACCTGCATTCACATACATATCAAAAACCGATGCCTGTAACGGTTCTGGCAGTTCGGCGATTAAAGGCCGTGCGTAATAATGTTCAAGGAAAATACCTACGGCTTGCCCGCGGGTCAGACGCCGCACGTCAGCAGGTGTAATGCTCCCGTCGTGATCCAGATCAAGACCGAGGCGGCGCATGGTGTGGATGGTCACGCCAAAATTTGTCGCGCCACCCGGATCATCAGGATCATTCACATAGCCCCCTTCACGGGTGACAATGTCTTGCGCAATCTGTCTAACACTTTGCATGGTTGTTCCCCTCAAAATATGGGGAAAATAGACCTCACAATGGTTAACGCCTGCACACCTGAGCGTACGGTGTCAGCCTTCGGGCTCTCGGTAGACGCCTTGTGCCTTCAGTGCATCGACCACTTCTTTCGGCATGTATGTTTCATCGTGTTTGGCAAGTATTTCAGTGGCTTGAAATACACCGTTGATCAAGGAGCCCGTCCCGATCATTCCCTCGTTTTCGCCAAAAAGATCAGGCAACACGCCGACAAAAACAACAGGTACACTTGCGCCCCCATCTGTCACAGAAAAGCTGATCTGCTCGCCCTGACCACGCTTCAACGTGCCTTCTTCCACCAGTCCACCAATGCGGAACACCTCACTTGGTGCAGGTGGCTCCGCCACAACCTGAGTAGGCGCACGAAAGAAGTTGATCCCATCGCGCATCCCGTATCCGATCAAAGCCGTTGATCCGATCAACGCCACAATGGCGATGGCTATCAGTTGAATTCGTCGCTGTTTTTTCAGGCTTTTCATGACAGACCCAGTATTCCTTAAGGAAAGAGAGGTGCCATCATCAGGCCCTCTGTCTCGTCAATACCTAACATCAGATTGGCATTTTGCAACGCTTGGCCTGATGACCCTTTGGTCAGGTTATCAAGGGCAGCAACAACAATCGCACGCCCCTCGATCCTATCAGCGACAACCCCGACGTGGCAAAAATTTGATCCGCGAATGTGACGCGTTGACGGAACTTCACCAAAAGGAAGAACTTCTACAAATGGCTCACTAGCATAAGATGATTTCATTTCATTATGAATGGCTTGCGCATCACCCTTCACGTAACACGTCGCTAAAATACCGCGGTTTGCGGGCACCAAATGCGGGGTGAATTGAACCTTCACAGGCCGCCCAGCCACCAACGAGAACTCTTGGTCAAACTCGCCCAAGTGCCGGTGCATCCCACCAACGGCATAGGCGTGATACCCTTCAGACAATTCTGCATGTAGCAGGTTTTCCTTCAACGCCCGTCCAGCGCCAGAAACCGCACATTTAAGATCTAGGATGATCTCATCCAGTTCGATCAAACCAGCGCTAATCAATGGACGCAGTGCAAGCAGTCCTGTTGCAGCATTACAGCCCGTGCCGGCCACCAAACGCGCACCTTTGATCTCTTCACGGTAAAATTCCGTCAGCCCATAAACAGCCTCAGCTTGCTGCTCCAACGCCGCATGCGGGTTTCCGTACCAGCGTTCATATTCCTCTGGATCGCGCAACCTAAAGTCGGCAGACAAATCCACGATCTTGAGGGTCTTTGGCAATTTTGAAATCACCTCTTGCGATGTCTTATGCGGCAGCGCGCAAAAGCACAGATCAATGGCCGAGAAATCAATCTCATCCATCGTGACAAGATCAGGTAAATCAAGATGGCGCAGATGTGGAAACACCGATGCCATGCTTTGTCCCGCCTTGGAATTACCACCCAAAGCCTTGATTGTCATGGAAGAATGGCCAGAGATCAGCCGGATCAGTTCAGCGCCCGTATAGCCAGATGCGCCAAGGATTGCGATATTATGTGTCATGTCTGTCGTCCTGAAATAGATAGAAACTGCGTATCGACCTCGCAGCTTTACGCTGCTGTAAAGGTGAGTGGTCGTCGCAAAAACTGGGTCGCCCGGTCGCTAACGCGCTTTGGATCGCCTGTGGTTAAAAATGCCGCCTTGCCGCTGCCCGTTTTATCCGGGTGGCGTATTAGGTAGTCGGCTAGGCTTTCTGCAACCAAATCAGCTTGGCTATAGACATCCACATCCGCGCCCAGCGCTTCCTGAAACGTTTTTTTCATCAACGGATAGTGAGTACACCCCAAAATGGCGGCCTGCGGCAACGGCATTTTACGCTTGAGCGCATCAACATGGCTGCGCACCATTGCTTCGGCCAAGATCATATCGCCGTCTTCAATTGCGTCAACAACACCGCCACAGGCCTGCGCCTCGACATCCACGCCGATTGCGCGAAATGCCAGCTCACGCTGGAACGCCCGCGTCGCAACAGTTGCGGGGGTTGCAAACAACCCGACATGCTTTACGGCCACTTCGCGGGGCGGAGAATTATCGCCCCACTGCCGTTCTGTCAGCGCCTCAATCAAGGGCACAAACACGCCAAGAACCCGCTTGTCCTCGGGCACCCAGCTCTCTTGCATGCGCCGCAATGCAGCGGCCGATGCCGTGTTACAGGCCAGCACAACCAGATCACAGCCCGCATCAAACAGGCGCTGCGTGGCCGCAACGGTTAGATCATAGATATCGTCCGCATTACGCACGCCGTAAGGCGCATTTGCACTATCCGCGAGATACACAAAGTCTTGGTCAGGCAAACGTGCCTGAACGGCGTCCCAAATCGTGAGTCCACCCAATCCACTGTCGAAAATACCAACTGCCATGCGCCCTACCGACGCGCGCGCCGGTCCTCATCAAAATCATATCCCGCATCAAAACTTCTCAGCGGTTCTGGAGCAAGCTCATACGTGGCTTTGCGCAAGAAATCCATCATCGCTTTTGCATCTGTGACCAGTGGCTGCAATTTGTCGCGCCCTAGCGGTTCGCCAATAACAACACGAACGGGTGTATCCACCCGATTACTGAATTCTTTCATCAAAAGCCCGATCCGTAACGTGGCATGCAGATGGCTTGCGATCTGAAACATACGGCTGGTGTGCCCATCAAAATAGACAGGCAAAACAGTGGCATCCGATTTGGCAATCATACGCGCCGTGAAATGACGCCAGTCAGGGTCCATCGGATGTGAAAACGGTCTGACACCCGTACTTACAGTCCCCCCAGGAAAGACACCAATCGCGCCGCCCTCGCCCAAATTATCAAGCGCGCTGCGCCGCGTCGCAAGGTTAAGCGCCAATGCAGCCTTCGTTTCTTCAAAACTGATCGGCAGAATATGATTGTGCAACTCAGTTGCCCGCGAAAAAACCGAATTCGCCAGAATTTTAAAATCACTTCTGGTTTGGTTCAACAGGTGCCCCATCATCAGACCGTCCAAAATGCCATAGGGATGGTTTGCAATCAGGATCAGCGGCCCCGTACGCGGCACATTCTCTAGCGCCCCCCCCACCACATCAATGGACAGGCCATAACGCGCAACCATAACGTCAAAAAAGCTCGCGCCAGCTGCAAGCTCCGCCTCATAACCGCGCGCACGTTTGAGCAGGCCTACGCGGCCAGTTGTGTTTTCCATCAGCCGAATAACGGCTTTTCCACCTCGTGTCTGGGCAGAGCACGCATAGGAGAAATCACGTGCCGATTGAGGCCGCCGCATCAGTGTCATTAGAAACTCCTTTTGCGGCGACCCTATTGGTGCAATGTGACAGGACCGTTACGTCACTCGGCCGCTTTAGACAGCGGTGTGTCGCCCGCACGGATTGCACTCAACAGCTCTTCGCGACGCTTGGCTGCTTTTGCTTCATTGGCCTGTTTCACAGGACCAAACCCGCGAATTTCCAACGGCAAGGCAGCAAGCCCTTTGATCGCATCGCGTGTGGTATCATCCAGCTTGGGCAGCACATCGCGCATGTCACCCTCATACTGTTTGATTAACGCACGTTCCATCTTACGCTCTGCTGTATAGCCAAAGATGTCCAGCGGTGTGCCACGCAGACGTTTCAGACGTGCCATCATCCGAAGAGGTCCTTCCAACCACGGACCAAATTCACGCTTCAGCGGCCGCCCGTTTGGCCCCATCTTGGACAGCAGAGGCGGCGCAAGATTGAAGGACATCTTAAAGTCACCATCAAACTCTGCTTTGGCTTTCTCACGGCTGCTCAGCAACAGACGCGCAACTTCATACTCATCCTTGTAGGACAGCAGCTTGTGATACCCATCTGCGACGGCTTCGCGCACCATTGTATCACTGATACCGTTCAACATCTTTGAATAGCGCTTGGCCAGTCGCGGACCTTGGTACGCAATCAGGTGATCCTTGCGGAAGGTCACCTTCTCATCCAACGTCTTGGGCAAAGAAACGACATTGGGCGTTAGCACTGCTTGGGCATCTTCGGGGTGTAGAACCGCCCAGCGCCCAATTTCAAAGGCACGCAGGTTACGCTCAACCGCTGCACCATTCAGTTTGATGGCTTCTGTTATGGCCTCTAGCGACAGTGGGATAAGCCCACGCTGCCATGCGCCCCCAAAGATCATCATGTTAGAATAGATGGAATCGCCCAGCGTTGCCTTTGCCAAGTCTGAGGCATCAAACATCGAGAGTTTGTCTTGCAAACGTGCCTGCAATGCCAGCTCCAACCTGTCGTAAGGCATTTGGAATTCAGTATCGCGGGTAAATTCGCCCGTGATGATCTGATGCGCGTTCACAACCGCGCCTGTGCGCCCTGTTGATGTCAGGCCAAGTGTCTTGTTCCCCGCCGAGACAACCAAGTCACCACCGATCAACGCATCACATTCACCTGTAGCAACACGAATTGCGCTAATATCTGCCGGCGTCTGCGCAAGGCGGCAGTGAATGTTCACCGCGCCACCCTTTTGCGCAAGACCAGCCATCTCCATCATTCCAGCGCCTTTGCCATCAATCTGGGCCGCTTGGGCCAAAACCGCACCGATGGTCACAACACCCGTACCCCCGACACCCGTGATAACCACATTATAGGTTCCGTTGATCGCAGGCAGTTTAGGTGTTGGCAGATCAGGTATCTTGATCTCCGTTGTGGGTTCCTTGCGAACGGTTGCGCCCTCTAGCGTCACAAAGGACGGGCAAAACCCATTAACGCAGGAAAAGTCTTTGTTGCAGGAGGATTGATCAATCGCGCGTTTGCGTCCCAGCTCGGTTTCCGCAGGTACAATCGATACGCAATTAGATTGCACACCGCAGTCACCGCAACCTTCACAAACATCGGTGTTAATGAACATCCGCTTGTCTGGATCTGGGAATAGCCCCCGCTTGCGACGACGGCGTTTCTCGGCTGCACATGTCTGGATGTACACAATGGCGCTTACGCCCTCTACTTTTGACAACCGCTTTTGAACGGTTTGCAGCTCAGCGCGTTCATGGGTCTCAACCCCCTTAAAGGCGGTAAAATCCACGTCTTCTTTTTCGTCATACACCACTACAAGGTTCTTAATCCCCATCGCCTGCAGTTCAGCTACAATACGTGGCGCATCTAGGTCGCCCTCATTGTGCTGCCCACCAGTCATGGCAACCGCATCGTTATACAAGATTTTGTAGGTCATGGTCGTACCCGCCGCGACGGCAGCACGAATAGCCTGCACACCGGAGTGGTTGTATGTCCCGTCCCCTAGGTTCTGGAACACATGCGGCGTGGTTGAAAACGGCGCTTCGCCGATCCAGTTTGCGCCTTCTCCGCCCATATGGGTAAAGCCTAGAGTTTCGCGGTCCATCCACTGCGCCATGAAGTGACAACCAATGCCAGCGTAGGCACGGCTGCCCTCAGGAACTTTGGTGGATGAGTTATGCGGACAGCCCGAACAGAAATACGGCACACGTCCTGCCAGTTCTTCGGTGTTATCCGCGCGGCGTGCATCCGCGAGGTCAGACAGGCCCGCACGAATACCATCCGTGCCTCGGCCTTCATCGCATAGGACATTGCCCAGCTTTTCTGCGATATCAACTGGATCAAGCGCCCAGCGCGCTGAGAAAAACTCAACCCCATCTTTTGTACCGCCATACACACGGCGACCCATGCGGTTATCAAACAACGCTTCTTTGATCTGCACTTCGATCAGCTTGCGCTTTTCCTCAACGACGATGATCACGTCCAAGCCGTCGGCCCATTCGTTAAATCCGCGCATGTTGAGCGGCCACGTCTGGCCTACTTTATACGTTGTGATGCCCAGCCGCTCGGCCTCGTTCGCATCAATGTTGAGCAGGCTCATGGCATGGATCAGATCAAGATAGTTCTTTCCCGCCGCCACAAATCCAATTTTCGCGCCAGCCTTACCCCATACACGTTTGTCCATACCATTGGCGTGTGAAAACGCCTCAGCTGCGTGGCGCTTGTGGTCAATCAGACGCGCTTCTTGCTCGATGCGTTCATCGACTAAACGAATGTTCAGTCCACCCTCAGGCAGTTCCAGATCGGGTTCAACAAACGACAAACGGTGCGGATCACCGTCCACAACCGATGTCACCTCAACCGTGTCTTTCATCGTTTTCAGGCCAACCCAAACGCCCGCGTATCGCGATAACGCCCAGCCATACAGGCCATAGTCCAGTACTTCCTGCACACCCGCAGGGGATATAACGGGCATATAAGCGTCGACCATGGCAAATTCGGATTGGTGCAAAACCGTTGAGGATTCGCCCGTGTGGTCATCCCCCATCGCCATGATCACGCCGCCATGTTTTGAACTGCCCGCCATATTCGCGTGCCGCATCACATCGCCCGATCGGTCAACTCCGGGCCCCTTGCCATACCACAGGCCAAATACGCCGTCGTATTTGCCCTCGCCGCGCAATTCAGCCTGCTGGGCGCCCCACAATGCAGTGGCCGCTAAGTCCTCATTGAGACCAGCCTGAAACGTAACGCGATGCTCAGTCAGCTGCTTTTCAGCGCGCATCATCTGCATATCAACCGCCCCAAGAGGTGAACCACGATAGCCCGTCACCAGCCCCGCCGTGTTCAGCCCTGCAATCTTGTCGCGCTCGGCTTGCATCATCATAACCCGAACCAGCGCCTGCGTGCCGTTCAGCAACACTGGGCTTTTGCTCAGATCGAATCGGTCATTGAGTGAAATCTTCTGCGTAGTCATGGTGTCCCTCCCAAGAAACCCAGCGAGCCTTCAGCCCACATCAACATGCGTAATTTATACTCACGATAGGTCA
Organism: Sulfitobacter sp.; assembly: GCF_036960155.1. Classification (GTDB taxonomy): domain Bacteria; phylum Pseudomonadota; class Alphaproteobacteria; order Rhodobacterales; family Rhodobacteraceae; genus Sulfitobacter. Next base: position 73,897 of record NZ_JBALWB010000005.1, read on the forward strand.
CAAATACTGACCTGTATAGGGCCTTATCCAACTTCGTTACTTTTCCCCGCGTAAAAAGGCTGTGTCATTTGGTCTAATGCGGTTAAAAGGGTCAGCTAATCGGAAAGGTATACGATGGATTGGGACAAACTCAGGATTTTTCATGCGGTAGCTGATGCTGGCTCGCTTACGCACGCTGGTGACAAGTTAAACCTGTCGCAATCCGCTGTCAGCCGTCAGGTACGCGGCCTAGAAGAGCAACTAAATACGAATCTGTTCCACCGTCATGCACGCGGACTGATTCTCACCGAACAGGGTGAGCTTTTGTTTGACGCGACGTCCGCGATGATCAAACGCCTTGATGCCGCTGCTGCCCGCATCCGCGATAGCGAAGAAGAAGTATTTGGCGAACTGCGCGTTACGACAACAACCGGTTTTGGCACGCTCTGGCTCGCCCCGCGCCTGTCCAAGCTGTATGATAAATACCCAGACCTAAAAATAGACCTGATGCTGGAAGAGCGCGTGCTTGATTTACCCATGCGCGAAGCTGACGTTGCGATCCGTCTCAAAGAACCATCGCAAGCAGATCTGGTGCGTAAGCGCCTGATGACAGTACGCATGTGCCTGTATGCCAGCACTGACTACCTTAAGGCCAATAGCGCACCCGAAACGATCGAAGAAGTATCAAACCATCGCTTGATTTGTCAAAGCACCGAAAGCGATCAAGTAGGTGCAGGTCTAAACCTAGTACAACAATTGATGCTGAACGATGTTAAATCCTCGCTTACAGTTAATAATTATTTTGGCGTCCTGCAGGGCGTTCTGCACAATGTTGGCATTGGTGTCCTGCCCGATTATCTGACACAGGATTTCCCTGATCTAGTGCGTGTCCTGCCTAATGTGGAATCAGCCGAAGTACCCGTATTCCTTGCCTACCCCGAAGAGCTGAGGCAGTCACAACGTGTCGCAGCGTTTAAGGATTTTGTCCAAGACGAGATCATTTCGTACCGTAAGCAGCTCAAGAAAGATCGAGGGAGTTAACCACTTTCCCATAGGTAAGCTATGCACTCAACGCATATCGGACATGTTGGACTCCAGACAGAATCTGCCTTGAAAAGTGACAATCTGCATCTTAATTGAACAATATAAGGATTTAGACACCCAGCGTGTTTTGCCTTATACCTCCCTGTTGGACTTGGCCGGGCCTCTGTGCCCGGTCCTTTTTTTGTCTAACGTTCGGCACCCCTTCCCAACATATACACAGATACATTCAGGTAGACTGCTCTGATTGCGCAAATCACCCTTCCCCCTTGCACGCTCCTGCCCTAAGAGAGGGGCCAAGTTTTATTGCCCACTTGGGAGCGCCACCATGTCAGAGCCAGCCATCACCAAAGACATCATTGTAGCCCACGGGCTCAGCGACAGCGAATACCAGACGATCCTTGATCTGATGGGCCGCACCCCCAGCTATACCGAACTGGGCATCTTTTCTGCCATGTGGAACGAGCACTGCTCATATAAGTCTTCAAAAAAGTGGCTGCGCACCCTGCCCGTAGACGGACCACAGGTCATCTGCGGGCCCGGCGAAAACGCTGGCGTTGTAGACATTGGCGATGGTCAGGCAGTTGTGTTCAAGATGGAAAGCCACAACCACCCGTCCTACATTGAACCCTACCAAGGGGCCGCAACAGGTGTTGGCGGCATTCTGCGGGATGTCTTTACCATGGGCGCGCGCCCTATCGCCTCGATGAACTCGCTCAGCTTTGGTGAGCCATCCCACCACAAGACCAAACAGCTGGTGCACGGTGTTGTTGCAGGTGTTGGCGGTTACGGTAATTGCTTTGGTGTTCCTTGTGTCGGCGGCGAAGTCCGCTTTGACAAAGCCTACAATGGCAACTGTCTGGTCAACGCCTTTGCGGCGGGCCTCGCGGATGCTGACAAAATCTTCTATTCCGCCGCTTCCGGTGTCGGCATGCCTGTTGTGTACCTTGGTGCAAAAACTGGACGTGACGGCGTAGGCGGAGCAACAATGGCCTCCGCCGAATTTGACGACACGATTGAAGAAAAACGCCCTACCGTTCAGGTTGGTGATCCGTTCACCGAAAAACGCCTGATGGAAGCCACCCTAGAGCTGATGGAAACTGGCGCGGTTATCTCCATTCAGGATATGGGCGCTGCTGGCCTCACCTGCTCCGCTGTTGAAATGGGCGATAAGGGCAATCTGGGTGTGATCCTAGACCTTGAAAAGGTCCCTACTCGCGAAGTGAACATGTCAGCCTACGAAATGATGCTGTCAGAATCCCAAGAGCGTATGCTGATGGTTCTACGCCCCGAGCTAGAGGCACAGGCCAAGGCCGTGTTCGACAAATGGGACCTAGACTTTGCCATCGTCGGCGAAACAATTGCCGAAGATCGCTTCCTTGTGCGCCTCAACGGCGAAGTAAAAGCTGACCTGCCGCTCAAGGCCCTATCAGGTACAGCACCTGAATATGACCGCCCTTGGGTCGAAACACCTGCGGCAACGCCTCTTACCAACGCGCCTAGCATTGATCCTATTGAGGGCCTCAAGGCCCTGCTCGCCTCGCCTAACTATGGCGGCAAAGCATGGGTTTATGAGCAGTACGACACGATGGTTATGGCCGACAGCGCCCGCACGCCCGGCTTTGGCGCTGGTATCGTGCGCGTGCACGGCACGGATAAGTCATTGGCTTTCACCTCTGACGTGACACCGCGCTATGTCAAAGCCAACCCTTATGAGGGCGGCAAACAGGCCGTCACCGAAGCCTACCGCAACCTGATTGCCGTCGGCGCTACGCCGCTTGCCACCACAGACAACCTGAACTTCGGCAATCCCGAAAAGCCCGAAATCATGGGCCAATTCGTTGGCGCGATCAAAGGCATTGGCGAAGCGGTCGCAGCGTTGGACATGCCAATCGTTTCCGGCAACGTCTCGCTTTATAATGAAACAGATGGTTCCGGTATCTTGCCAACACCGACAATCGGCGCTGTGGGCATTCTCAAGAAAACCACCGATATCATCGGGTTTGACATCCGCAATGGTCACGTGGCGCTGGTACTGGGCGAAACCAAAGGCCACCTTGGCCAGTCTGCCCTCCTCGCCGAAGCCTTTGGCCGCATCGAGGGCGACGCGCCTGCGGTTGATCTGGCAGCCGAAGCAGCAGCAGGTAACTTTATCCTTGCCAACCACACATCGCTGGCAGCGTGTACGGACCTGTCGGATGGCGGTCTGGCCCTTGCAGCCTTTGAGATGGCTGATCACGCCTCACTTGGCCTCGCGCTAACCCCTGAGGACACCGCACAGCTGTTTGGTGAGGATCAGGCACGTTATCTAATTGCCGCTACACCTGACGCCGCTAAAGGGCTGCACACAGCAGCCAAAGCCGCTGGCCTCACCCTGACCCAAGTTGGCGTCTTTGGTGGCGATACGCTTAGCTTTGGCACCAGCAGCGCGCCACTGGTTGACCTCAGCACACAGTACAACGCATCCTTTGCAGCTACCGTAACCTGATACCAGATTTGGGGGCGCGTCAGGCGCCCTCTATCATCTTCATCAGCCGCGCCTTTTCCCCAACATCATCGGGTTTTGAAATCGCGGCGGCCAAAGCTTCCAGCGACTCGATCGAATGACCTGCGCGAAAGCTATCCACATGGGGCAGCATCGCACGAATGCCAGCAGCCTTTGGTGCAAACCCATCCCAACGTAGCAGCGGATTAAGCCAGATCACCCGGCGCGCCGATAAATGTAGGCGCTGCATCTGGCGTGCCAACGCAGCCGGATCATCACGATCCAACCCGTCGGTGATCAACAGCACAACTGCACCCTGCCCCAAGACACGTCGTGACCAGTCGCGGTTGAACGTCTCAATACTTTGACCAATGCGCGTACCACCTTCCCAGTCTTGGGCTTCGGCACCAGCCGCCTTTAACGCGGCATCCACATCGCGGGTCCGCAAATGGCGGGTGATGTTTGTTAGCTGCGTGCCAAAGGTAAACGCATGCACCTGCGCCCAGCCCGCGCCACGTTCATTTGCGACCGCATGCAGGAAATGCAAAATGATCCGGCTGTATTGGCTCATGGAGCCCGAAATATCACAGAGCACAACCAGATTGGGCCACCTTGGCTTTGGCTTTTTCAACGCCAACACATCCATTTCGCCACCACGGCGCAGCGCCGCGCGCAAGGACCGCGCAGCATCCACGCGCCCTGATCCAAAGCTCGGCGAAGAACGCCGCGATGGCAGTGGCTTTATTGGCAGGCTGAGCCGCGCCAGCATCCGCTTTGCCTCAGCCACCTCGGCCAAACTCATCAACTCAAAATCCAACGTCTTGAGGCGCTCAGACTTGGACATCGTCAAAGAGGCATCCACCTGAATTTCGGTCTCTTCTTCCTTGGGGTCCCGCTCTTCATCTTTTGGCGGGGCTTCAGCCCCGTCTAGCAACGCCTCAGCCGCGCGTTTCTCTGCGGCTTGCGCCGGACGGTCCTCTTGCACACCACGTATCGCGGGCAGCATCGCAGCCATCATGTGTTCCAAATACCGTGGGTCGCGCCAATACAGGCGAAACAACTGCGCATAGATGCGCGCATGCTCTGGTCGGTTCACAAAACACGCATGCAGCGTCCAGTAAAAATCCTGTTTCTCAGTGAACCCCGCCACCTCGACCGCGCGGATGGCATCAATCACACGGCCCGGTCCGATAGGCAATCCGGCCCGCCGCAACGCCCGCGCAAAATGGGTGATGTTACCCGCTAGGCGCGGGTTATCCGGCAAATCAAGGGGTGCGTATTCAACCATTCAAACGCCCATTCAGAAACAACATTAAACCTGTGGGAAAACTCAAAAACACGCTCATGCGTCCAAACTGGCCCTTGCCTCATCCAACAGGCGTTTGGCTTCTGATCCTTGCAGCTTTGCGATGTCATCTTGGTACTTCAGAACCGCACCAAGCGTATCTGCGATCACCTCTGGGCTTAGCGTCAGCGCATCAAGCGCCAGCAAACATTTCGCCCAATCAATGGTTTCCGCAACGCCCGGCTTTTTAAACAGATCTTCTGTGCGCAGCCTTTGAACAAAGGCCACCACTTCACGGCTCAACGCCTCAGCCGCTTCAGGGGCACGGGCCTGCAAAATCTCCATCTCACGGTCAAAATCTGGGTAATCCACCCAGTGATACAGGCAGCGCCGCTTTAGCGCGTCATGAACTTCGCGTGTGCGGTTGGACGTTAGGATCACAATCGGTGGCTCTGGTGCCTTTATGGTGCCCATCTCTGGAATGGTGACCTGAAAATCGCTCAACGCTTCCAGCAAGAACGCCTCAAATGGTGCATCGGTACGGTCCAACTCATCAATCAACAACACTGGCGCGCCGTTTTCATCAGGGCGTAGCGCCTGCAACAAGGGGCGTTCAATCAGGAACTCTTCGCTAAACAACTCTGCATTCAGCGCGGCGCGGTCGGCAGTTCCCGTGGCTTCCGCTGTGCGGATCGCAACCATCTGCGCGGCAAAATTCCACTCATACACCGCCGAAGACGCATCAAGCCCCTCGTAACACTGCAACCGGATCAAACGCTTTCCCATGGCCGCGGCCAGGGCTTTAGCGATCTCGGTTTTACCAACGCCGGCTTCTCCCTCAAGGAACAACGGCCGGCCCAGTTTGAGGCTCAAGAACACAACAGTTCCCAGCGCACGACTACAAACATACCCCTGATCTGCCAGCATTTTCTGCACTGCATCTATGGATGAAATATCTGCCACGGCCATCGCCCCCCCTGTAAGTTCGCCCCACAAGGCCACCGCATCGCGCAAGCGTCAAGGCAGCAATGATACATATGTCACGTCACCAAAGTACCATTGGCCCAAAAGATTGACGTGATTCGCCCAAGATGGCATCCTATTAACCAGTAAAAATGAGGTTGCAGGCCATAATTGCACTGCGACCCGTAAATGAGGCAGATATGTTGAACCCGATGCAGAACGCAGCGGCCCTTTTGCGAGGCAGCCATGGCGAATGATCTGAAAATCACGGCTGTCACTTGTGTGAAAAACGAAGGTCCGTTCCTGTTGGAGTGGATCGCGTTCCACCAAAACATCGGCGTGACCGACTTCCTGTTTTATTCAAACGACTGTGATGACGGCACAGATACGCTGCTCGATGCTCTAAGTGAGCTGGATCACGTTGTGCATTTGCCCAACCCCGCCGAGGGGCGCAACTATCAGATGGAAGCGCTAAAAGACGCCAAAAAACAAGATGTCGTGCTGGATGCGGATTGGGTATGGATTGCGGATGTGGATGAATTCCCCAACATCCATGTCGGTGATCACAGCTTTGCTGCGCTGATTGACGCTTGCGATGATCCCCAAACCATCAGCTTGAACTTCCAGTTCTTTGCCAATAATGACATCGAACATTTCACAGACCAACCCGTCATTGGACAATTCACCCACAGTCACAACCCCGACATGTGGTGTGGTGAATCCGCAGTTGAAGTTAAATCACTGGTGCGGCAGGATTTTCCACTACAATATTATGGTGCCCACCGCCCGTTTTTCAAAGCCAAGGTCAAAAAGAACAAACGCCCCAGCTGGACGGATGGCGCTGGCCGCGCAGTGCCGCATCGTTTTCTAGTGGCCGCAAATCCACGCCGCATTCGCAGGTTTCCCGCCGCTGGCGCACGTGCCTTTGCGACCCTCAATCACTATGCGCTACGCAGTCTCGACAGCTATTTGGTCAAAAACGACCGTGGTGATGTGAACCGTGAAAACCGCGCGTTTGATGACACTTACTGGCGTGAACGCAACGATCCCGCGTGGGAAGATGCGTCCATCCACCGCTACCTGCCTGCGTTGAAAAAGCAGATGGGTAAACTGAAAGCACAGGGAAACATCGGCGCGCTGCATGATGCCTGCGTTGCGGCCCATATCGCCCGCCGCGATGCCCTGCTGGAGCAGAAGGAATACCGCAATATGCAAAAACAGCTGCGCAACGCCTCCAAGCTCCCCCCTCAAGAAGAGGAAATGCTGCGCGAATTGGGCTTGCTGGAGGAAGCCACGTGAGCACCTTAAAGGTCGTAAATCTAGGGTTGCCTAAGACAGGCACAACCAGCCTCGCACGTGCACTCAAGGTCGCGGGTTACCGCGTTGCAGATCACCGTATTCGCCCACGTCAAACAGAAACACCTGCCCTAAAAGACGCATTTGTCGCTGATTTGCTGTACCAAGGGTACTTTCAGGCGGGCGACCCCGCCGAACTATTCGAAGACTTCACAGCCCTGACCGAGCTGAGTTGCCTGCGCAAAGGTAAATCACTTTGGCCGCAGATGGATTTTGCGCTTATTGACGCCATTCGCAAACACCACCCCGATGTGCGCTTTCTGGCGTCACGCCGTGACAGCTGGGATGTTTCGCAATCCATGCTTGCATGGTCCGATCTGGGAACCGACCGCCTACCGGCCTCAGACATCCCCGGACTGCCCGAAGGGTACGGCGAAACCAGCCGCGAACGGATACAATGGATCGACGGACATTACACACACCTCCACGCGATATTTGCTGGCGATACCGCATTCCTAGAATATGACGTGGCCGACGCAAGCTCCCACGCGGCAGTGGCCGAACACATTGGCACGCAACTGCCATGGTGGGGACAAGCCAACGCAAACACCGAAAACAAGGCAAGCTGATGCGCATTTACCTCCATATCGGTCCAGAAGAGGCCAGCGCGGCACCTGTCCAATCTGTGCTGGCAGACAAACGTGAACAATTGCTGCGCAAGGGTGTTCTCTATTCCCGCAGCCTCGGCAATAAAAACCACACGCGTCTGTTTATGGCGGCAACCGATCCCGGCCATGTTGACCCGCTGCGGTTTAACCGCGGATATATTACGCCGCAAAAACAGTCAGTTCTGCGCGATGCGGTCATCAGCGATCTGGCCCGCGAAGTCGACCAACATAGCCCCGACACCCTGATCGTTTCCTGTACTCAGCTTGGCTCAGGCTTGCGCACCTCTTCTGAGCTTGAGCGCCTGCGCGCGATGCTGTCTCCGCTATCTGACGACATTCGCGTGATCGCCCATGTCGATTTGCCAACCCGTATGTTGGCGCGGGCCTACAGCGCGCAAATTCTTGAGGGGCGCGGCGTGTCACTGGACGCCGAGCTGGATTTGGTCGGAAGCGACTGGTGGGATGAGGCGCTCAAACGCAGCCCACAGATTGATCCCGCCGCAGGTGTCTTTGCCGAGACCCAATCCCCCAACTACTGGCTTGATTTGCCCGCGCTTGCGGCCTTTTGGGAAGGCACATTTGGCGCAGGTTCAGTTCACCTGCACAGCTACAACGAAGATCAATTCGCAACGCCTGAAGTCACCGATCTGGTGTGCAAGGCCTTCGACATTGATGCCAACATCGGCAAAGTCGACGCTGTTGCCCTCCCTGCTCCGACACCCGCAGCTTCGCTTACCCGTGGTCGCCAACTGAATGCGCTGATCCTTCAGGTTCTCGCCAGCCGCCAACGCATATTGCCCCGCCAGCTTTGGCGCAGCTTCGTGCAAGATGTCGCGGTGGATGGTCCGCCCCTTGATCTGGCGTCCCTGCACCCGATCACCAAACATTTTGCCCCGGCCCTCAAGACCCTGCTCAAGGAGCACAAAGGCCTGCACGCAGATACCTTCAAAGCCCCCCGCGCCAAAGGCAGCTGGTCTGAGGCTGATCCGCTGTATGGTTACCGTCCCTCGCAATACCTGCTGGGTTTCATGTGGCGCATTGATAAAGCGACCCGCGAAGAACAGAAAAAACGCTCGGATGATCTGGCGCGGCTTGCAAGTACAGTTGCAGGCGCCCCCCAAGCGCCAGCACAAGACGCAGCACCGCGCAGCGAAGATGATGCACCTGATGGCCTCAGCGAAACCGCACGAAAGCTGATGCCGCCATTGGCCGTACAGAACTTTGAAAAACTGCGCGCATCCTCCTTTGCGCCTCACAATAAAATGGGCTCCGTCAACGAAGAAGAGCTGGCCGCAGCCTACACTGCAATAACGCCGCGCGACCTGCCCAAAGGAAACTCAGGCAACGTCATCGTGGGCTGCATGAAGAACGAGGCGCCCTACATCATCGAATGGGTCGCCTATCACCGCGCCATGGGCGTTGATAATTTCCTAATTTATACAAACGGTTGTGAGGACGGCACCACCGAAATTCTGGACCGGTTACAAGAAATGGGTGTGCTACAGCACCGCAACAACGACGAATGGAAGGGCAACTCCCCTCAGCAGCACGCCCTGAATTGCGCCCTCAAAGAACCCGTGATCAAAAACGCAGAATGGATCATTCACATCGACGTGGACGAATTCATGAACGTGCGCTGTGGCAACGGCACGGTTCAAGATTTCATTGATGCGGTGCCAGATGCCACCAATGTCGCCATGACATGGCGGATGTTTGGTCATAACGGCGTAACGCAGCTGAACGATGACTTTGTCGTTGAACAGTTTGACACATGCGCCCCCAAGTTCTGCCCCAAACCGCATACTGTTTGGGGTTTCAAAACGATGTTCAAGAATATCGGAGCCTATGAGAAAATCTCGTGCCACCGCCCTAACAAGCTGGATGAGAAATTCCAAAACAAGGTGAAATGGGTCAACGGCTCGGGCAAAGACATGACCAAGGATGTCGCCGAAAATGGTTGGCGTTCGTCCAAGAAAAACATCGGCTATGACTTGCTACAGCTCAATCACTACGCACTACGGTCTGCCGAAAGCTTCCTGATCAAGCGCCAGCGCGGCCGCGCGCTGCACGTCGATCGCTCCATCGGGATCAACTACTGGATTCGCATGGATTGGTCGGACTTTCGCGACATAACCATCAAACGCAACATGCCGCGCCTGCGCGCCGAATATGACCGTCTGATGCAAGATGACACTCTGCGCAGTTGGCATCAAACTGGAGTGGAGTGGCATCTCGCCAAAGCCGAAGAGTTGCACTTAAACCCCGAATTTGCCGATCTGTATAAAGAGGCACTTGCCGTTAAACTGACCGAAACGGAGCGCGTGGCCTATGCCCTCGCTCTGGATATGGAGAGCTAAATGGAAAGCATTACAGCACCACCACGAGACCCTTTTGTAACCTCTAAAGGCATGAAGTTCCCAAAAGATGGGCATTTCATTACAGGGCACCTGCGTGCCGCGCTGCGTGAAAACCGCTATGAGGCCAAAGAGTCCCAATGCGTGCTAAAACTGGTGCGTGATGAAGATACCGTGATCGAACTCGGAGCTGGCATTGGGTTTATGTCAACATTGGTTGCCACAAAACGCAAGATCAAGGCGGTGCATGCCTTTGAGGCCAATCCCGCCCTCATCCCCTATATACGTTCCGTACATGAAGCCAACGAGCTGAAAAACGCCCATGTCACCAACGCGTTGCTAGGGCCACGCAAAGGCAGCGCAAATTTCTATGTCCGCCAAAACCTGCTGTCTTCTTCGATGGAACCGCTTGAGGGCGACACCGATGAGAATACGCAAAAGGTAAAGGTAGATGTCCTGAACGCCCGCCAAACCCTTCAGACTCTTGATGCCAACATCCTGATTGCAGATATCGAGGGTGCCGAGGCGACGCTGCTGCCCCAACTTGACCTCACTGGCCTGCGCGGTGCGATGATCGAACTGCACCCACAGTACATTGGCCCTGAAGGTGTAAATGCCGTGTTCAAGGCGATGATGGATGCGGGTCTTGCCTATTACGCGCGCGGATCAACCCATAAGGTCGTCTGCTTTAGGCGCGCTTGGTAAGATGTCACATCTCGCTATCTTATGTGTGCGCAACGAGGGCGCGTTTTTGCTGGAATGGCTCGCCCACCACCGCGCGGTTGGCTTTGACGAATTCCTGATATTCTCCAACGATTGTCAGGACGGCACAGATGCCCTGCTGGATCGGCTGGACACACTGGGCCATGTCACACATGTTAGAAATGATGGCCCCTATGACAAAGGTGGTATTCAGTTCACCGCGCTAAAAGCCGCAGCAAAGCATAAACTGGTCCGCAAGGCCGATTGGATTTTGCCGCTGGACGTCGATGAATTTGTAAACATCCACTGTGGCGATCACACATTAGGCGCATTGCACGCCGCAATCCCCGATGCCACCGCGATCACGCTCACCTGGCGTCTGTTTGGTGCCAATGCCCAAGTCCGCTATAATGATGCCCCCGTTCTTGATACATTTATCCGCGCGGCCCCTGCCGTCATGTATTGGCCTTGGCGGGCTGCAATGTTCAAAACCCTCTATCGCAACGATGGGACCTATAAAAAACCGGGGGTGCACCGCCCGCGTGATACCAACGACACAAAACTCGCCTCTGCCCGCTGGTTTGACGGCAATGCAGATCCCCTGCCCGAACCATTTCTAAACAAACGCATTTTTTCCAACTATGGCAAGGATAACTACGGATTGGTCCAGCTCAACCATTATCCTCTGGGCGCTATGGAGAGTTACGTCCTCAAGGCTGACCGTGGCCGTGCAGTCCATAGCGAGGACCTGCTTGGTCTAGATTATTGGGTTGAGCGGAATTTTAATACCGACGAAGACACCACAATCCAAAGCCTCACTGCCCCGCGTGCGCAGATGCTGGCAGAGCTAAAAAGCGATCCAGAACTCGCAAAGCTACACGGTGATGCCGTTACATGGCGCCGAAACCGGTTTGAGGAACTCCTTCAAAAAGAGCCCTTTCGCGCGTTATTTGGCAGGCTCATGATGACCCCGCCTTCCCAGCCTGTACCTAGGCAGGCCGCACAATTTATGGTGGGGTATGCCAACCTTGCCCGCAAGATAGGCAAAAACCCGCCCTAAATTAATACTCGTTTTCCGCAATTTTGCCCTATTGCACTATTATACCTCGGGTTGACCCGCCCTTTTTAAACGCGTTTGGGCAAGATTGAGGATGCATCCATGGCCGACGAAAGCCTGAACTTTGACACATCACTGGCCGGCATGAAAAAGGCCGACTGGCTGAATGCTGTGGAAGAGCTATGCGATGAAGATGGTTATTTTGAGCAACTTGGCAGACGTCACTATGCCGTGTTCATCGAAAAATCTGCGACTCTTTTAGTGTCTTTTGAAACGCTGCAGGGCATTCCCGCCTTGTCCTCCCTCGCGCAACCTCTGGGCTGGGAAATGATGCTGGAACACAATTGGTCCAACCTGTGCATTGCGTCAAACGGCGACACCTGGTTTCGCGACGATGCTGTCTATGAATATTTTGATCGTCTGATTGATGACGGCTTCTTTGATGAATTTGAACAGGTGGTCTTTTACGGTGCGGGCCCTTGTGCCTATGCAGCCGCCGCATTTTCTGTAGCCTCCCCTGAGGCAAGGGTTCTGGCCGTACAGCCCCAAGCAACCCTTGATCCGCGCATAACCGAATGGGACGATAGGTTTACCGATATGCGCCGCATGGATTTCACATCCCGTTACGGCTATGCGCCTGACATGCTGGACGGCGCAGAAGCTGCTTATGTGGTCTATGATCCCCGTGAACAGCTGGACGCGATGCATGCGGCCTTGTTCACCCGCTCCAACACGCACAAGCTCCGCATTCCGCATATGGGTAATGCCATCCAGACCGACCTGCTAGAAATGGAGCAGCTTGCCCCACTTCTTCTTGCCATCGCCGATGGGTCACTGGACGAGTTGAGCTTCGCGCGCATGATGCGGGCGCGGCGCATGCACTCGCCCTATCTGCGCAATCTGCTTGCCGCACTTGATTCTGGGGGACGTGAGAAACTCGCCCTCGCTTTGGCGCGCAACGTGACCGCTCGCATGCACGCCCCCCGTTTTGCCCGCCGATTGGAAGATTCGACCAAACCAGAAGCCAAAGACGACTAGCGCGAGGTTCCCTTGCGTGCTAGCACGCGGGCCATGACACAAACCCTAACGATCCGCCGTCCTGATGACTGGCACCTGCACTTGCGCGACGGCGATATGCTGCGCGCTGTGCTGCCGTACACTTCCCGCAACTTTTCCCGCGCGATTATCATGCCCAATTTGGTACCGCCCGTGGTGACTGCTGCTGATGCACGCGCATACCGCGACCGCATCATGGCCGCGATCCCGGCAGGCGATGATTTTACGCCGCTGATGACGCTGTATCTCACACAAGATACCGATCCCGCGGATGTGGCTGCTGCATATGCCGAAGGATTAATCACCGCCGTGAAGCTCTATCCCGCGGGAGCAACAACCAACTCTGCATCTGGTGTTAGTGATTTTGGTAAAGTCGCCAGCGTGCTCGAAAAAATGGCCGAGATCGGCCTGCCCCTATGCACCCACGGCGAAGTCACCGACCCAAGCATCGATATCTTTGACCGCGAAGCCGTATTTATCGACCGTGTCCTAGACCCGATCCGCCGCAGCCACCCAGATCTGCGCGTCATCATGGAACACATCACTACAGCCAATGCTGTAGATTATGTGCGCGCCAATGACAAAAACCTCGGCGCTACCATTACAACGCACCATCTGGTCATCAACCGCAATCACATCCTCGCGGGGGGGATCAAACCGCACTATTATTGCCTGCCTGTCGCCAAACGCGAAGAGCATCGCCTTGCGTTGCGCGATGCAGCAACCTCGGGTGATGCACGTTTCTTCCTTGGGACCGACTCAGCGCCGCACACGGATGAAAACAAACTGCTGCCCTGCGGATGTGCCGGCTGCTTTACAGCGCCCAACACCATGTCGATCCTCGCCGAAGTGTTCGAGCAAGACGGCGCGCTGGATAAGCTTGAGGCATTTGCATCCCTGAATGGCCCTGCGTTTTATGGCCTGCCAGTAAATGAGGAAACGCTAACACTGGTCCGCGAAACACCCGAGTTCCCGACCAACATCGAAACACCCGAAGGCCCCGTTACGGTCTTTGATCCTGCAATGCCGCTGCACTGGACCGCTTGAAATGATCCCTACAACATATCCCGACGCCTCTGAAATCGCCCGCCTTACCGCACGCATGTTGCTGGAAATTGGCGCTGTGAACTTCAACACAGATGAACCCTATACGCTGGCATCCGGCTTGCCCTCACCCAGCTACATCGATTGTCGCAAGCTGATCAGCTATCCGCGCATCCGCTCGACGTTGATGGATTTTCTGACCATCACAGTCATGCGCAACGCGGGATTTGAAGCATTTGACAACATCGCCGGTGGCGAAACCGCAGGCATCCCCTTTGCCGCCCTTGTTGCCGAACGTATGGCCCTGCCTATGACCTATGTGCGCAAAAAGCCCAAAGGCTACGGCAGAAACGCGCGCATTGAAGGCGACATGAGCGAGGGTCAGCGCGTTCTGCTGGTCGAAGACCTCACCACGGATGGCGGCTCCAAGCTCAGCTTTGTGGATGCGATCCGCGAGACAGGCGCAACCTGCGGCCATACGGCTGTGATCTTTTATTATGACATCTTCCCCGAGACCGAAAAGACATTGGGTGATCATGGCGTTGCACTGCACCACCTGTGCACATGGTGGGATGTTCTGGCCGAGGCCAAGGCGCAGGCCACCTTCCCCGAGGCAACATTGAACGAAGTAGAAAAATTCTTAAAATCTCCCCGCGAATGGCAAGACGCCCGCAAGGGATAACACCATAGGTTGACGCCCATGCCTGCCGCATCGCAAGATGTAGGTGGGCGTCAGCCAACATCAGGTTATCCACAGAAATATACAATTTGCGCGCCCGCGCCCGCTTCGTTATCACGAGCATCGGGACATTCGGGGGTACGATATGAATGAAATTTCGTCATTAAACACAACTGCGGTCGCCGTTCAGGCATCCGAAACCATGCCGCATTCGATCGAAGCCGAACAGCAACTGCTGGGCGCGATTCTGACGAACAATGACATCTATGATCGCGTCGCCTCGATCATCGGTCCCAAGCATTTCTATGATCCGGTACACGCGCGCATCTACGAAATTGCCGCTGCACGTATTGCCAAAAACAACCTCGCCAGCCCCGTAACGCTAAAGGCGTTTATGGAGGACGACGAAGGCCTGCAAGAACTGGGCGGCCCCGCGTACCTTGCCCGCCTTGCTGGTGCTGCGATTTCCGCTTTTGCCGTGCGCGACTATGCCCAAATGATCTACGATCTGGCCGTGCGCCGTGATCTGATCGCGCTTGGTCGTGACATCGCCGCTAAGGCGGCCACCGTTGATGTCGCGTCAGAACCGCGCGAACAGATCGTCGAAGCCGAGCAGCAGCTTTATAAACTGGCCGAACAAGGCCAAGTCGAAAGCGGCTTTCAAAGCTTTCTCAAGGCGGTAACCGATGCGGTTAATTCCGCAAACACCGCTTACCAACGGGATGGTGGCCTGTCTGGTATCTCCACCGGCCTGATCGACATGGACAAAAAGCTAGGCGGCCTGCACCCTTCTGACCTTTTGATCCTCGCGGGCCGTCCATCGATGGGTAAAACTTCGCTTGCGACCAATATCGCCTTTAACGTGGCCAAAGCGTACAAGCGCGGGCAACTGTCGGATGGCACTGAAGGCGCAATCGACGGCGGCGTCGTCGGTTTCTACTCCCTTGAGATGAGCGCTGAACAGCTTGCCGCGCGTATCCTCTCGGAAGCGTCCGAGATCCCATCCCAGCAGATTCGTTCCGGCGATATGACCGAGTCTGAGTTCCGCCGTTTTGTTGATGCGGCTAAAGCGCTTGAGGCCTGCCCACTTTATATTGATGACACACCCGCCCTGCCAATTTCCCAACTGGCTGCCCGTGCGCGGCGTCTGAAACGAACGCATGGCCTTGATGTGTTAATCATCGACTATCTTCAGCTGGTACGTGGGACAGGCAAAAGCGAAAACCGTGTGAACGAAATTTCCGAAATCACGATGGGCCTCAAGGCCATCGCCAAGGAACTACATATCCCCGTGATCGCCCTATCCCAGCTGTCGCGTCAGGTGGAAAACCGCGAAGACAAACGCCCACAGCTGTCTGACCTCCGTGAATCCGGTTCGATTGAGCAAGATGCGGATGTGGTTATGTTTGTGTTCCGCGAAGAATACTACAAAGAGCGCGAAAAGCCTGGCGATCACGAGTTGGACAAAATGGCGCTGTGGCAAGAAGAGATGGAACGCCTGCACGCCCGCGCCGAAGTGGTGATCGGCAAGCAGCGTCACGGTCCCATCGGTACAGTTGAACTCAGCTTTGAAGGCCGCTTCACCCGCTTTGGCAACCTTGTGAAGCCATGGCAGCAAGAAGGCCAAGACGAAGAGTTCTAAGCACTGTGGATAACACTGTGTAGAAGAACCAAATTTTTCGAAAAAAATATTTAGAACAAGCCATTACAATGCAAACTTTACGTGCATTTTCTTACGGTATTTTCTGTTTTTTGAGAATGCAGTCACTTGGCAGTGTTTCCGGCTGCCTCCACTAGAATGGTCAGATCGCATAGTTCGCAACAGTATTTCTTGGCCCTCTGCAGTTCAATGGTTTCAAAGCAGCCATTGGCTCTCGCGCTACGCCAGCAGCACGGTTCCGCAAACGAAAAAGGCCACGCGCATGGCATGGCCTCTCGTTGGTGATCAGAAACCGCTTATTTCGGTGTCTTAACCTCATACATCAGGCCTTTGGCCGTGCCTTTGGCAAAACCTTTCCAGTAGGAGTGGTCTTCTTTTGCGGTGCCATCATCATTCATTGACCAAACACCCGCGTTTGAATCGTCAACCAGATCAAGATATTCGCCCTTCTCCGCTTCGCCCTTCAGGCGCTCATCCATCCATGCTGTGACGAAATGCTGCGCGATATTGTTCATGCGCGCGGTATCCCAGACTGCATCGGTGTAATGCTCGGAGATATCAAAGCCCTTGTCTTCATTGAAGTAATAGCTCTCGGCTGGTGCTGGCATCGGCGCGCCAGAATTATGGCCGCCGTTCATATATGTTAGCAGGGCCGTTTCAACGCCGCTGACGTTGTCCCAAATCGCGCGCACACCGTTCTCGTATAGCGATGTATCATCCTGAGAACCCGCGATGAACAGCATTGGAATTTGCACACCGGCGAGGCCGTCAGCATCCCAGAACCCTGTGTTCATGCCCCATGGGCCAAAGGCGACCGCCGTTTTGATGCGTGCGTCTGGCAATGCGTTATGCGTGTCAGACCCCGCTTGGTGAATGCCCAGCGTGCCATGTGGTCCGCCCCAGCTATACGCCACGGAGGCTTCGGTCACGCCGCCACCTGCTGTAATGATTGCGCCGTACCCGCCCATCGAATAGCCGATTAGCCCCGTATTATCCGCATCATACAAACCTGCAAACTCGCCGCCTGCCGCTGCTTTGCCAGCCATTTCCTCTAAGACAAACAACTGATCCAGCGAACGGTTCACCAAAGTCGAGCCAAATGCGGCCTGTGTCCGGTAAGTACTGTCTGTGTGATCGATCGACGCAACGACATAGCCTTTGGACGCTAAATTTTCAGCAAGATGTGACAGCAGAAAACGGTTACCGGGATAGCCGTGGCTGATCAAAACCAGCGGATATGGCGTGTCGGTTGCCGCAGGCGCCGCATCGCGCATTGCTTTGCCTGTCAGGGATACTTCGGTGGTGCCATCGCGCAGATAGGCCTTCAACTCAGTTGAGCCCGTTGCGCCCTCGGCTGCAGGATACCACATTTCAACGGTCAAAGGACGGTCATAGCGCGGCAGCTCGGTCGGCTTTTCGGCAGCAGGGTCAATGGACAAGATATCAATCTGATCCGCGTTCACCATCTCTAGCTGGCGCACACCGACTGGCAATGCGCCGTAAGCCGCCAGTTCGGGCGCACTTGGCAATTGAGTGTCAATCGGATTGGCTGCAGCTGCACCCGCTGTCATCAGCGCCACGGGCACCAGTGTTTTTATCATCGATTTCATCGTAATCTCCTCCACTTTTCTGCCAGTCTAGTCAGTCTCCCTAACCCCACAAGGAATAGTTGTACTGACGTCACGCCCTTTTGCAGAGTAAAACTTGGAGTTTCCGAAACCCGCTGATTCTAAATCGGCTCTCAACTGGCAAAACTTCCGGCATTTGGGCACCAATTGGTTAGGTTTCGGGCTTAACATCCATACTAATTGACCGCTTCAGCACATCAACGACCTCCGCGATCTTGACGCCGCCCCTCAGAATGTCAAAAACCGCACCATGAGCACAGCAACACTGAACATCGATCTAGAAGCGATTGCAGACAACTGGCGTGCCCTCGCCAGTATCGCCCAAGTAGAAACCGCAGCAGTCGTAAAGGCCAATGGCTATGGGTTGGATGCCGGACGTGTAGGCAAACATCTCGCTGCGGCAGGCGCGCGCCAGTTCTTTGTTGCCGTCGCCGAAGAAGGTGTGGCCTTGCGCCGCGCAATCGGGTCAGGACCCAGTATCTCCGTTTTTTCCGGCCATATGGCGGGGGATGCAGATATCATCTCAGGGGCGCATCTCACTCCGATCCTTAATTCTGTTGATCAGATGTTACGTCATGTTGAGGCCCTTCCCGGCCATCCCTTTGGCCTACAGCTGGACACAGGGATGAACCGTCTGGGTATGGAGCCCGCTGAGTGGTCCGCGCTACGTGACATCGCGCTTGCGCAAAACCCGACGCTGATCATGTCCCATCTGGCCTGCGCGGATGATCCGTCCCATCCGATGAACGAAATCCAGCGTGCAGCATTTGATGACATGACCCATGGCCTTGATGTACCAAGGTCCCTCTCAGCCACGGGCGGAATCTTGATGGGAGCAAATTATCACTATGACATGGTGCGCCCCGGTATCGGGCTTTATGGCGGGTTGCCCTTTGCAGATGCAAAACCCGTTGTGACACTGGATATTCCCGTGATCCAAGTTCGTGAGGTCGCTGTCGGCGAAACCGTTGGCTACTCAAATGCATGGACTGCCAAGGTACCTTCCAAAGTTGCTACAATCTCGGCTGGCTACGCAGATGGTTTGATCCGTTCAATGGGCGCAAAGGCGATCGTACATGCAGACGGTGTTGCTGTTCCTGTGATTGGTCGTGTTTCCATGGATTTAATTACTGTAGACGTCACGACCCTCGCCAAAATGCCCGAAAGCGTACAGCTACTAGGCACGCATCAAACCGTCGAAGATGTCGCCGAATTTGCGGGCACCATCGGATATGAAATCCTCACAAACCTTGGCGCGCGTTATAATCGCATTTGGCAAACGTGACTTTACTGCGCATCGCCAACCTGTCGCTTTTGATACTCTATCCAATTGCGTGGTTCACGCCCTTGATGCGCGCTGGCATTCTGCCCCTTTTTGGGTTGAGTGAGATATCCGTAATGACGGGCCTACAGTCGCTCTGGGCCAATGATATTTTTCTGGCCCTTGTTGTGACTGTCTTTGCGTTGGTCGCGCCCTACCTGAAAACCATCGGCCTGACGTTGATCCACTTCGACCTCCTTAGTCCGCGCGTTGAGAAGGTTTTGGCAGTCATCGGCAAGCTGGCTATGGCCGATATTTTTCTAATTGCGCTCTATATTTCCGTCACAAAAGGAATCGGTGTGGGCCGGATTGAAGTCGCGTGGGGGCTATATCTGTTTACCTTTTGCATCCTTACGTCCCTCCTCATCAGTTGGAAAACGCAACAAAAGACTCCAAAAACTACGGATTGAGTACCTTTTGAGGGATAATCACGTCAGTTGAGGATAATTTCCGTCAAATTTTCCCTTTGCAGATGGGGGACCACCCTCTACCTTGTATAGCCTAGGTTGTAAGCGGTTCTTTGCTTACGCATTCGCCTGAGGAAGATTGATG
The DNA here is from genome assembly GCF_036960155.1 of Sulfitobacter sp. GTDB lineage: Bacteria > Pseudomonadota > Alphaproteobacteria > Rhodobacterales > Rhodobacteraceae > Sulfitobacter. Next base: position 93,667 of record NZ_JBALWB010000005.1, read on the forward strand.
CAACAGATGAAAACCTTTGGGTTTTTCCTTCAGTACTTTATGCAGCGCCTTGCGCTGGTATTTTTCGCGGCATGTGCTGCGGCGTTAACCACGTCTAGCGTTATGGCGGTGCTTGGTTATTGGTCGTGGATCGAAATTCCCTTCAGCTATGCGGGCGAACCAGTCCTAAACGCTGGCATGTACCTGCAGATCGCAGCAACGGTTCTGGCCGCAGGCATTTGCTTTTTTCTACCCGCCAACGCACGAATTATGCAGCTAGAAAATTCTCACCGCAGTTTCTCTGTTTCCATGGATGATGTTGCCCGTGCGTATGGCGCGGTCCACGCGGCCGACAGGGGCCGCACATTCCAGCTGAGTTCGGAATTTGATGCCGTACGTGAACGCCTAGCTTACTTGCGTGATCATCCCGATCTAAGCACACTTGAGCCCGCCTTGCTGGAAGCCGCCGCACAGATGAGCCACATCAGCCGTGAACTGGCCGAAGTGTATTCGGACGAGAAAATTGAACGTGCGCGCAGCTTCCTAAAACAGCGCCAAGAAGAGCTAGAACTTTTTGAGGCCCGCCTTGATCAAGCCAAAGCCATCTCCACGGAGATGAAACACTGGTTGCATGAGGTTGAATTGGAGGAAAGTGTCGCCGCAGCACAGCTGGCGCGACTCTCCGAAGAAATGGGCGAGATACTCCCGCAGCTTGGCCGTGAAACGATGCTACGTGTAGAGGCCCATTCCAAGCAAGAAGGTGCCCCGCTTGACAGTACCGCACTAGACAACGGCGTTTACGAGCTCCCAAAGGCAGCAGAATAATCCAAAAGCAAGCGGCGATCTGGTCCCGTGTCGTAAGCCCCAAAACGCACGCACGTCGCTAGCAAAAACTCACCGCCCCCTATCTTTTTCTTCACAGCACTGCTCTTGATAGGTTGTTTCCCATTGATACTGACCGTCGCCCAAGGCATCAAAGCGCCATGGCAAAACCAACCAAAAACTTCTCCTGTTCCAAATGTGCGGCCACCTACCCCAAATGGTCCGGTCGCTGCGACAATTGCGGCGAATGGAACTCCATTCTGGAAGACAAGGGCATCAGCGCGGGACCGCCGTCAAAGTCATTAGGCGCGCGGCGCGGCTCCTCAATGGAGTTGATGGACCTTGCCACCGAAGAGGCCCCTCCTCCGCGCACCCTTTCGGGTCTTGGAGAACTGGACCGCGTGCTGGGCGGCGGATTGGTCGCCGCCTCTGCAATCCTTGTTGGGGGCGATCCCGGTATCGGGAAATCTACGTTACTCCTGCAAGCTGCTGCTGCCTTTGCCAACCAAGGCCTGAAGGTTGTCTATATCTCTGGCGAAGAGGCCTCCGCTCAAGTGCGCATGCGCGCGCAACGCCTTGGCCTGTCGAATGCAGCAGTGCGGTTGGGCGCTGAAACCAACTTGCGCGACATACTAACCACGCTCGATAAAGAACGCCCACAATTGGCGATCATCGATTCGATCCAAACCATGTGGGCCGACAATGTAGAAAGCGCACCGGGGTCTGTGTCTCAGGTCCGCGCGGCGTCTCATGAGTTGACTTCATTTGCAAAACGCACGGGCACCTCTGTTGTTCTGGTGGGTCACGTTACCAAAGATGGCCAGATCGCTGGCCCCCGTGTGGTTGAACACATGGTAGACACGGTTCTCTATTTTGAAGGCGAACGCGGGCACCCATTCCGTATCCTACGCTCGGTCAAAAACCGCTTTGGCCCCGCCGACGAGATTGGCGTGTTTGAGATGACGGGCCGTGGTCTGGCCCAAGTTACCAACCCCTCCGCATTATTCCTATCCGAGCGCGGGCAGCCCTCCCCCGGTTCTGTGGTTTTTGCTGGCATTGAGGGAACGCGTCCCGTGCTTGTTGAAATTCAAGCACTGGTTGCTCCGTCACCTCATTCGCAAGCACGCCGAACAGTTGTGGGCTGGGACGGTGGCCGTCTGGCGATGATTCTCGCCGTGCTCGAAGCGCGCTGCGGGATTCCCTTTGCGGGGCTGGATGTGTACCTGAATGTCGCTGGTGGCATGAAGATTTCTGAACCTGCCGCAGATTTGGCCGTGGCTTGCGCGCTTTTGAGTGCGCGAGAAGACACCGCCCTGCCTGCCGAGACCGTTGTATTTGGGGAACTTAGCCTTTCAGGAGCGCTTCGTCCCGCCACCCAGACGGAAAACAGGTTGAAAGAAGCGCAAAAACTTGGTTTTACCTCCGCAATAGCACCCAAAGGCGGTAAAGCTGTGGAGGTCGCTGGCATTGCGCTGCGCCCCATGACTGATTTAACCGCGTTTGTGGGCGAAATATTTGGCGCGGGATAGCGCGCCCCGAGGAAAGGCGATACGAGCATGGAAGGTTTTACCATCATAGACGGCGTGGTGGCGTTGGTCATCGTGATGTCCGCACTGCTTGCTTATGGCCGCGGTTTTGTCCGCGAGTTGATGGCGATTGTAGGTTGGATCGCTGCTGCTGTACTGGCCTATCTCTTTGCTCCTCAGGTTGAACCATTGGTTCGCGAAATCCCTGTTATTGGTGATTTCCTTGCTGACAGCTGTGAGTTGTCGATCATCGGAGCCTTCACACTGGTACTTGCTGTAACACTTGTAGTGGTTTCCCTGTTCACCCCTCTATTCTCTTCAATTGTTCAACGCTCGTTCTTGGGCGGATTTGATCAGGCGCTTGGATTTGTCTTTGGTGTGGGGCGCGGTGTCTTGCTCGTGGCGATTGCATTTTTCGTCTATTCTACCGTTATTACGGGTCAGCAATTCACCGTAGTAGACGAAAGCCGCTCCGCACTGGTGTTCGGACGTTTCGCCGACGACATTCAGAACTCTGATCCTGATCAAGCATTGGGTTGGATTACCGGAAAATACGAGCAACTTGTTTCCAGCTGTTCCGAGAGCTAATCACAACGGCTTAATCACCAAGTAACGAAACAATGGTATCTCCTGCCTAGCAAGCGGAGTTTTACTTTTGTGCAGACAGATAACCTGAAAGATCAATTTGCAGTCATCGATTGCATCCCCCTTCCGATCTTTGTCTTGGATGTGTGCAAAGACGGAATCCCAGTCTATGCACACTGCAACCCCACTCTCCTCGAACAGCTAGAGCTAGATTTTTCGAATCTTGCGGGCAAGACAGCCATTGAGGCATTTGGAACTGAATTGGGGTCTGTTGCTTATAACGAGCAACTCAAAACCATTGCCAGCCGCGCACAAAACGAATTTGAGTTCCGGTTTAAATCCCGTGGCAATGATCGATATGTCCGAACAACCCACCGTCCACAAATTGATGCCACTGGCCGTGTTGTCCGCCTTGTTGGAAGCCTTGTAGATATTTCTAACGAGAAGATTGCAAAATCAACTCAAGAAAAACTCGACGGCATAGGAACCGAAGTCGAGCAATTCATCGCTATGGCTGCTCATGATCTGCGCTCTCCCATGCGCAATGTGATGGACCTTGCCGACTTACTTTACGATGATTTTGAAGATCATGGCGACGGTAAGTTGGAATTGATCGCCTTGCTGAAAGAAACCGCCGAAAAATCCATGGACCTAATTTCAGACGTTCTATCCTACGCCACTACACTAGGTCCCGCTGCCCCCAATTGCGACTATAACCTTACAGACTTGTGTCAAGATTTGATGATCATCCTCGATCCTCAAAACCAGCACACGTTGATCTGCAATGATCTGAATCTAATTGGTGAAAAAAGTACAATGCAGATTATTCTGCGCAATCTGATCGATAATGCCCTCAAACATGGAAACCGGGAGCATCTAACGTTGCAGTGTGACGCAACCCTAACGGATGCCCAAACAGTTGAAGTGTCCCTCTCTGATAACGGTGCCGGTTTCGAAAACCCCGGTATCGCATTTCTTGAATCGGGTGAATTCCGAATGGAAAGCGGGTATGGCCTGCTAGCGATCCGTAAACTCGTAACAGCACGCGGCGGTAATATAACTGCGTTCAACTTTGCCGAAGTTGGGGGCAGTTGCGTGCGCTTCACACTTCCCAACACAATAGATCACACAAACAGCGCTACAAATGACGACCCTCACGTATCCAAAATCAGTTCTAACGTCGACCTAAAGCAACAGAATGCACTCTGAAGAGAAAAGCATGGATTCGCAGCGTGACTCTTCGTTCGGAGTTCCGTAATACCCCTGTAACTTTTGTCGGTCGCAGGAGCGCTACCTTGTCCCATACCCCGCCCAAGACAATGCCCCCCGCTCATCCTTTTGATTCATCCTATCTGTCAGATTTTGACGATGGCGATAAACTAAAAGAAGAATGCGGGATTTTTGGTGTTGTAGGCGTAACCGATGCTGCAAATTTTGTAGCTCTCGGACTGCATGCTCTTCAGCATCGCGGTCAAGAAGCCGGTGGAATAGTCACCTATGACGCCGCAGCAGGTTTCCAATCTGCCCGCCGCTTTGGTTACGTTCGAGATAACTTTACCAGTCAAAAAGTGATGGAAACACTGCCCGGATCCTTAGGAATCGGGCATGTGCGCTACTCCACTTCTGGCAGTAAAGGTCAAACCGCAATTCGCGACGTACAGCCCTTCTTTGGCGAGTTCGCCATGGGCGGTGCGGCAATTGCGCACAACGGCAATATCACCAACGCAAACGCGTTGCGCCGTGAATTGATTGAACGTGGTTCGATCTTCCAATCATCATCAGACAGCGAATGCATCATTCACCTGATGGCCCGCTCTTTGCAGCAAAACATTCCTGAACGTATGGAAGACGCTTTGCGCCGCGTTGAAGGTGCATTTTCGATCGTGGCCATGACACGCACCAAACTAATCGGTGTTCGCGACCCACTGGGTGTGCGTCCTCTGGTGTTGGGTAAGCTGGGCGATGGTTATGCTCTCAGCTCTGAAACTTGTGCGCTCGACATCATTGGTGCCGAATTCGTTCGCGAAATTGAACCGGGCGAGATGGTGGTGATTACGGAGAAAGGCATTCAGAGCCATTTCCCCTTCCGCCGCCAACCTTCAAAATTCTGCATTTTCGAACATGTGTATTTCTCCCGTCCAGACAGCATTCTTGGCGGTCGTTCGGTTTATGAAACGCGCGAGGCAATTGGCCGCGAGCTGGCAAAAGAAAACCCTGTTGATGCGGATATGGTCTGCCCTGTTCCCGATTCTGGCACACCTGCCGCAATTGGGTTCAGCCTAGAAAGCGGTATCCCCTATGCAATGGGGATCATTCGCAACCAATACATGGGCCGCACGTTTATTGAGCCAACAGAAAGCATCCGCAACATGGGTGTACGTCTAAAGCTCAATGTGAATCGGGCGCTTGTGAAGGGCAAACGGATCATTCTGGTGGACGACTCAGTTGTGCGCGGCACAACCAGCCGTAAAATCAAGGAGATGATCCTTGATGCGGGCGCTGCTGAAGTCCACTTTAGAATCGCGTCCCCTCCTACAGCTTGGCCTTGTTTTTATGGCGTAGACACACCGGACCGTGACAAATTACTTGCCGCCACCATGACCGAGGACGAAATGCGCGACCATTTGGGCGTCGACAGTCTCAAGTTTATCTCGCTGGATGGTCTCTACCGCGCCGTTGGTGAGGCGAAAGGCCGCGACAAAGCATGCCCACAGTATTGCGATGCGTGTTTCTCTGGCGAATACCCAGTCATCCCTACCGACAAGGTCCAAGATGGCTTTGTTATGAAGTCCGCTGCGGAATAAGTTCTTTCTATTCAGACCTGCTGACAGTTTTTGTCAGTGGGTCTGTGCTATACTTATTTCATGACACACCCATTTTCCAACACAACTGCAACGTGGCCTGATCCGGCACGTGAACAATTCAATACCATGCGTGAGCTGATTCTTAACGCAGCGCAGGAGGCCGACGTTGGCCCTATGGAAGAGAGCCTCAAGTGGGGGCAACCCGCTTGGCGCCCCAAACGACCACGTCAAGGCAGCACACTTCGGCTCAGCTGGCAGGACAATGCGCCGCAGGCCCTTGCGCTGTACGTGGATTGCAAAACAACACTCAGCGCAACCATGCGTGACATTTATCCGCTTGAATTTGAATACGAAACCAACCGCGCATTGCGCCTGTCCATTGGTGCTCCTCTTCCAAAGCAAGCCATCGATCACCTCGCGCGCCTGACGTTTACCTACCACCGCAAAAGCTGACAGGCGTGCATCCGCGCATCCTTCGGCAAAGCATGGCTTAGCCCCAAAGGCTCCCTTCACCCTACTGCCCTCTTTGGTTAGCTCCGGCGCTGATACACAGCCAAGGAACGAATATGGCCTCTGATACCTCCGGCACTCCCACCCCAGCCAAAGTCGAAAAACTAGCCACTCAAGAAGCCCGTCTGACGCGCACAGCGTTGCTAGGTATTTTTGGCACCAAGGCTGCTCCAAGCGCATTGGTGCTCCTCCCCCAGGGGAAAACCCAGATCGTCGGGGTTGGTGACAACATCGGCAAAGGCGTTGTGGTGGCCATCGGCACAGATCAAATTGTACTTGCACGCAATGGGACGCATCACATTTTACGCCTGCCACGTGGCTAAGCGCCCTCTTGACGCGGCGCATTCACCCGCGCATATCCACCCCATGACACAGAAAATTGCATTGATCACTGGCGCCTCGCGCGGCCTTGGAGCAGCCCTCGCAGAGGCGTTGGCCCCCGAATATCACATCGTCGCCGTAGGCCGCACCGTTGGTGCGCTTGAGGAACTTGACGACCGGATTAAAGCAAAGGGCGGCAACGCCACGCTGGCCCCGATGAACATCACCGACACTGGCGCGATGCAAACCCTGTGCCGTGGCATTCACGACCGCTGGGGTCATCTGGATATGTGGCTACATACTGCAATCCATGCAGCCCCCCTCACCCCCAGCCATCACATCGATACAAAAGATCTCGAAAAATCGATTGAAGGCAACATCACAGCAACCGCAACCTTGATCAACTACGTAGCACCACTGCTCGGCGAAGCAGGCCGTGCTGTATTTTTTGAAGACCCCATTGTGGGTGATAAATTTTATGGCAGCTATGGCTCAACCAAGGCTGCCCAAATTGCTCTTGCCCGTAGTTGGAAAAGCGAAACATCCCGCATTGGTCCACATATAGATATCGTGACGCCAAACCCAATGCCCACAGCCACACGCGCGCGTTTTTTCCCCGGAGAAGACCGCAATGCATTGAATGATATTCACGCAGAAGCCGCGCGCCTCTTGGCAACACTTCAGAAATAACGCCAGCCTCGCTTGCCCGTTTGCTGCGCCTCGCATATCAAGGCGCAAAGGGGCAATTTCATGCGTATTCTCATTACCAACGACGACGGCATTAATGCGCCGGGCCTCAAGGTCCTTGAAGGGATCGCCAAAACGCTGGCAGGCCCCGATGGAGAACTGTGGACGGTTGCACCTGCGTTTGAGCAATCAGGTGTAGCCCACTGCATCAACTACACCAAACCGACGCTCATCACCGAACTGGCCCCGCGCCGCTATATGATTGAGGGCAGCCCAGCAGATTGTGTTCTGTGCGCGCTGTATGACCCCATGAAAGACGCCCGCCCGGATCTGATCCTGTCAGGTGTAAACCGCGGTAATAACGCAGCTGAAAATACGCTTTATTCCGGTACCATCGGCGCAGCCATTGAAGGGGCGCTTCAGGGCGTTCCCTCTATTGCGCTGTCGCAGTTTTACGGACCTGCAAATCGCGATCTGGATGATCCGTTTGAGGCCGCCGTAGAGCACGGTGCAGATGCATGCCGCCGGATTTTGGCACAAAAATCTTCTGACGCAAACGGATACAGCGTGTTTTGGAACGTCAACTTCCCGCCCGTACCCGCCGCAGACGTCAAAGGCATTCGTCTTGCCCATCAAGGTCGCAGGCCCGGGGTGAATTTCTCAACCACACCGCATGACGCGCCCAACGGTCGCCGCTACTTGTGGATCACAGGCGGCAATCAACAAACCCCACCCGCCGCAGGCACCGATGCTGCCGTAAACCTTGAAGGCTACATCTCGGTCACCCCGATGCGTGCGGACCTCACAGCGCATGATGCCTTTGCCGATATAACGGATTTCAACACATGAATGATGGTCCCAACACGGACTCCGAAGCCGAACGCAAGATGCAGTTTCTGTATGCCTTACGTTCAAAGGGGGTAACGGACAAACTGGTGTTGGGTGCAATGGAAGCGGTAGATCGAGGGCCATTTATACGCGGTCTATTTGCACAGCGCGCCTATGAAGACATGCCTCTGCCCATCGCTTGCGGTCAAACCATCAGCCAACCTTCGGTGGTCGGCCTAATGACCCAAGCGCTAGAAGTATCGCCGCGCGACAAAGTATTAGAAATTGGCACCGGTTCTGGCTATCAGGCCGCAATCCTGTCCAAGTTGGCGCGCCGTGTTTACACTATCGACCGTCATCGCCGCCTTGTGCATGAAGCACGCGTTGTCTTTGATGCGCTTGATCTCAACAACATCACAGCAATTACCGCAGATGGCAGCCATGGCTTGCCCGAACAGGCCCCTTTTGACCGCATCATCGTGACCGCCGCCGCCGAAGATCCGCCCGGTCCATTGCTTGCACAGTTAAAAGAAGGCGGCATCATGGTGCTGCCAGTTGGACAATCTGATGCAGTTCAGCACCTTATTCGTGTGCGAAAAACCGCAGATGGTCTCAAATATGACGAAATGCGCGCAGTTCGCTTTGTTCCTCTTCTCGAAGGGTTGGGCAAAGACACATAATCTGGTACACCTACTAAAAATCTCGGGCACACGAGATGGGCAGTGACAAGGACTTAGTTAATGGTACTTCTAAAAACGCGTGGCAATGCGCGCATTTCGCTTCTTGCGGGCGTCGCATGTATTGCGCTTTCTGCGTGCTCTGGTCCGCTTGACCTTGATTTGCGTGGCCTTGGCGGTGGATTTACGACTGCGGACGCCGCTCAAGCACCGCTTGCAGCGCGCCCCCAACCTGATGATCGCGGCGTAATTTCCTACCCCAACTATCAGGTCGCTGTTGCACGCCGTGGTGACACTCTTACCGATGTGGCCAACCGCGTAGGATTGGACATAACAACCCTTGCCAAATACAACGGTATCGATCCCACCGTCTCCCTGCGTAAAGATGAAATTATCGCCCTACCCACCCGCGTGGCGGAACCATCCCCCGCGACAGGTGCCGCAGCAACTGGCCCGATTAAACCGGTAGATATCTCGACAGTTGCAGGCGGTGCAATTGACCGCGCGCCAGCAACCCCAGCAGGTGTGCAAACGACCGCTTTAGCGCCTGCAAAAACACCGCCAGCACAGACTGGCAATGAACCGATCCGCCACAAGGTAGAGCGTGGCGAAACAGCGTTCACTGTGGCCCGCCTCTATTCCGTCCCTGTTAAGGATTTGGCCGAGTGGAACGGCCTCGGCGCTGATTTTGCGATCCGTGCTGGCCAGTTCCTGTTGATTCCCGTCCCCTCCCAGAACCCGCCAAAGGCGGCACCAGCACAAACAGCTGCTGCAACGCCGTTGCCCGGTGAAGGGTCTAGCACGCCAACACCGCCATCAGCGACAAAACCCCTTCCCGCAGAAAAGGTAGCCCCTGCTGTTGCACCGATAACAACCGCCGCTGTGACACCTAAGGCGGATCCGAACCCCGTCAAGCCAGTCGCCGATGTTGGCAAAACCTCCAAACCCGCAGCATCAGGCAAACTGGTACGTCCTGTGAACGGCACCATCATTCGTGAATATTCCAAAGGTAAAAACGAAGGCATCAACATCAAAGCTGCCGCTGGAACATCCGTAAAAGCTGCTGATACAGGAACCGTCGCCGCCATCACAAAAAGCGCGGACGGTGTGCCAATTGTTGTTGTACGCCACGCCGGCAACCTACTGACGGTTTATGCAAACGTGACCGATGTTTCAGTGAAAAAGGGCGATTCTGTCTCACGAGGTCAAAGCATCGCGAAGTTGCGCGGCGGATCAGATTCCTTTGTACACTTTGAAGTGCGCAAGGGCTTTGACAGCGTCGACCCGAGCCCGTTCTTGAATTAAATTAGTATACTAGGTCTGCCCTCATTGGGCAGACCGTAGATATTATTGCAGTGCGATGCCGCGCCGCCCTGCAAGGTCTGTAAAGTACTGCCATGCCACCCGGCCTGAACGGCTGCCGCGTGTGGCCTGCCACTCGATCGCTTCCGCGCGCAGGGTAACATCGTCAATCTCAACGTCATGCGCATCACAATAGCCGCGGATCATCGCAAGATACTGATCCTGATCACAGGCATGAAAGCCTAACCAAAGCCCAAAGCGATCCGAAAGCGATACCTTTTCCTCCACCGCTTCGGCAGGGTTGATGGCAGAGCCACGTTCATTTTCGATCATATCGCGTGGCATCAGGTGACGGCGATTGGACGTGGCATATAGCACCACATTCTCTGGCCGCCCTTCAATACCGCCATCCAACACCGCCTTAAGCGATTTGTAATGCGCGTCATCATGGCCAAAGCTGAGATCATCACAATAGATGATAAAGCGTGTCTCTACGCCGCGCAGCAGGTTCAGCAATCGCCCGACTGAGGGTAAATCTTCGCGCTGCAGCTCCACCATCTTTAGATCCGGATATTCCGCGTGAAGCGCACCGTGCACTGCTTTGACAAGGCTGGATTTACCCATGCCCCGTGCGCCCCACAACAGCGCATTATTTGCAGGCAGACCCGACGCAAACTGTGCGGTATTTTGCATCAGCGTATCGCGGGAACGCTCTACCCCAATCAGCAATTTAATATCGACACGCGATACCTGCTCAACCGGTTCCAAGCGGTCTGGCCCCGTGTGCCAAACAAATGCAGAAGCTGCGTCAAAGTTAGGAGCCGCAAGCGGCGCAGGAGACATTCTCTCCAGCGCCGCTGCTATCCGGTCCATAGGATCGTCGATCATTTATCGCCGTCCTTGGTATCGGTTTCTTCTACGATTGGGTCTTCATGCTCCATCTCATCCGCCATGGCCTCAAAGTTGGCTTCGTCTTCTTCGTCGTAGAAACCATCTGCACGCAGCTTTGCCTCACGTTTGGCATCTACACGGCTGACTAGGAAAATCGAAATCTCGTAGAGACCGTAAACAACCACAAACAGGATCACCTGCGTCACAACGTCAGGCGGTGTCACCAAAGCGGCCAGCAACAAGATGCCTACCAGCGCGTATTTACGCACGTTGCGCAGGCCCTCTGCAGAAACAAGCCCTGCCTTGCCCATCAACGTTAGCAGCACAGGAAGCTGAAAACATAGGCCAAAGGCAACGATCATTTTCAACGTGATATCAAGGCTTTCATTGACCTTACCGTTAAAGACAATGTCGATACCCGACTCCGTTGCCTCGCCTGTTGCGATCATCGCGGACAAATAAGATGCCGCATCCGAAAACCCCAAGAAGAACTGCATCGCAAGCGGTACAACGACATAATGCGCAAATGCTGCGCCTATCAAGAACAGCACTGGTGACGCCACAATGAACGGTAAGAACGCGTTCTTTTCATTCTTATACAGACCCGGCGCGACAAAGCGCCAAAGCTGCGTTGCGATCACAGGAAAGCTAATGGCAAGCCCACCCACCATCGAAATACGGATCAGCGTAAAGAAGTATTCCTGCGGCGCAGTGTACTGCATCACAGGGTTCGGATTGCCAAGGTTCCGCATGGTTTTTTCAATTGGAACCAGTAGAAAATCAAGGATCATGCTGCCAAACGAAAAGCAAATGATCATCCCCACGATAAACGCCAGAACCGACCGGATCAGGCGCGTGCGCAGTTCCGTCAGGTGCTCGATCAACGGTGCTGCGCTGTCATCGATGTCATTATCGCTTGCGGTCATGTGTCAGCTTTCTTTTGCGCAAGGCTCTCTTGCAGCGTGGCTTCCAGCTCTTCGGCTTTCTCCATCGCTTCTGTTGCCTCACGCGCCTTACGATCAGCGGCAGCGCGGGCGGTGCCTGCCTGAATGCGTTTGACGTCTTCGGCGCGCTTGGCAGACAGTTTTCCTGTCTCGCTTTCGGGGTCGATGTCCGTCAGCGATTTTGCCGCGTCCTTCACCCCGTCCATTGCGGTTCCAATCGGGTTAGTCGCCGCCTTGAGCGATTTGTTCAACCCTGTTGTGACTTCACGCACACCAGATTGGTCAGCCGCATCGTTCATAGCGCTGGAAAACTCCCGCGCCATTCCCTTGGCCTTACCCACAAACTGGCCCACGCGGCGAAACATCACTGGTAAGTCCTTGGGGCCAACGACGATCAACGCCACCACCCCAACCACCAGCATTTCGGCCATGCCAAGATCGAACATGCGTCTTAAACCTTGTCTTTGGTATCTGTTTCGCCTTCGATCACATCGGCAACTTCATCTGTCGCTTCATCCTTAAGCTGTTGCTCACCCTCGTTGATGCCTTTTTTGAAGCTTGTGATACCTTTGCCCACTTCGCCCATCAGCGACGAGATTTTGCCGCGACCAAAAAGTACCAACACAACTACGGCGATAAGCAGCAGGCCCGGCAGGCCAATATTGTTCAACATGTCGTTTCTCCAAAAACAAAATTCTACGCCCACCACAGATGGCGGGCTTTCACCAACTGCAATAGCAAGATTGCCGTGCTGTAAAAATGGCAAACCCGAAATCTACCGCTGTTAACGTTTCAAAAGCAGTGGGTTTTCGTCCTTGCCGCAAACAACTGACAAGTTTATGTCAGTTGCATGAGCAAATCGGACCGCCTTTTTGATATTCTACAAGTTTTACGTGATGGAAACCTCCATACCGCGCAGGACCTAGCCGATCAGATGAATGTCTCGGTACGAACCCTTTACCGCGACATGGATGTATTAACCTCCTCCGGAATCCCCATACGTGGCACACGCGGCACGGGCTACCGTCTGGCCCAGGCGATCACCCTACCCCCTTTGACCCTAACGCCAAGCGAGCTGGAAGCGCTCAACCTTGGCATCGCAATCACAGCAGAGCTGGCCGACCCAGAGCTAAAAGCAGCAGCGAACAGCCTTGCTGAAAAGCTAGACGCGGTGCAGCCTGAAACGGCCGTTGCCGAAGCGGATGCTTGGAAGTTCGCAGCCTCACCTTTTGCGGATGCGGCGCGTGGATTTGCGCAGATGCCGACATTGCGCGCAGCCATCAAGGCGCGTCAAAAACTGCGGATCACCTATACGTCAAAGGACGGTGCGGTTGCATCGCGTACAATCCGTCCCCTGCACATGGAATACTGGAGCCGCATCTGGACACTCACCGCATGGTGCGAGCTACGCCAAGCGCACCGCGTGTTCCGCCTCGACCTCATGAGCAGCGCCGAAGCCCTGCCTGAGTTATTTTTGGACGAGGCCGGAAAAATGCTGGCCGATTTCAGACCTTAGGTCTTGAGCTTCCAGTCTGTTTGCTTTGGCAAGAACGCCTCGACGCTGGCCTGTGCCACTACAATTGTCTCGCCGTTGGACGCGACATTTAGCCCGCCGTGCACTGCGCGCACATCGGCACGCCCTCGGGGCAGCGTTGCACGCAATGCCTCTAGATCAAGCGCATCGGGGTTTTGCACGCCAACAGTCACCTGCACGCGCATCGCGTCATGTGGCATGTCGATCACGCCAAATATCGGCAGGGAGGAGTGGCGAAATGCGTCCTCGATCGCGCGTTTGGCTGCCTTGGTATAATCCATGCCGTGCAGGTCATTGCCCATACCCATCTCAATGATCAACCGCTGTTCAGTCATTGCGCTTCTCCATATCAAAACCAACAGACAAGGCCACATTAGCCATAATCGTCGGATTGCCTGTGCCCTCTGGGCGGGCAACATCTAGGCCACCTTCACAGATGTTCACAGTGACATGGCCGTAGGGAAACACTGCGCGCAGGACCTCGGCATCTACTTCGTCCGGTTTTTGCACACCCACGTCAAGCGTGACGCGCATGTCTTCTTTATCAAACCCGAACAGCTCTGCCAGATTGATCGAGTTGTGCCAAAGCGCGTCTTGTACCGCCCGCTTCGCCGCTTGGGTATAATCCCCGCGCCGCAGGGATGTTCCCATCCCGAATTCAACCAACAGTTTTTGCATCATCGCGCCCTCTTTAGGTATCTGCGTTAAAGACAAAGCATTTATCGCGCCGAATCGTAAGCCACATCACCGTGCCTGCACTGGGCATAAACACATTGGGTACGGTTGCTTTTAGGACCGAGCCATCGTGATCCATCCGAAATTCGACAAGGCTTTCGTTGCCCATGAACCGCGCGCGTTCAACAATTGCCCGCGCAGGTGTGCCGTCCGCCGCTGTCGGCAGTGGCCCTTTGCCAGCGCGGTCAAAATCGATGCGCACATGCTGAGGGCGGAACACGATATCCACGGCGGTGCCATCAGGCACACCCGGCGCAAGAAAGCGGCCAAACACGGTATGCGCCAAAGCGCCAGACACTTCTGCTCGCAGAACGTTTGCATCCGAAAAGAATGAAACCGACGCACGATCCAAAGGTCGCGTGTAGACGTTATAAGGTGCGCCTTGTTGGACAATCTTTCCGTCGCGCATCAATGCGATCTCATCTGCCATCCGCATCGCCTCATCCGGTTCATGCGTAACCAGCAAGACGGCGGTGTCTTCTTCTTTAAGGATGCTCAACGTTTCATCGCGAATGCCATCGCGCAGACGGTTATCCAGCCCCGAAAACGGTTCATCCATCAGCATGATGCGTGGTTTGGGGGCCAAAGCCCGTGCCAAGGCAACGCGCTGCTGCTCCCCGCCAGAGAGTTGATGCGGATACCCATCGATAAAGCGCAGCAGGTCTACGCGCTCCAGCAGTTCCTCAACACGGGCACGTTTTTCGGCCTTTGTGCCACGCAGACCGTAGGCCACGTTGCCAGCCACACTCAGATGCGGGAACAAGGCAAAATCCTGAAACATCAGGCCAATTTCGCGCTGCTCGGGTGGGATGCGAAAGACGGTATCACAGATCAGTTTACCATCGACATGGATGGTGCCGCTGTCTTGCATCTCAACACCTGCGATCATCCGCAGGGTTGTTGATTTACCGCAGCCAGAGGGCCCCAACAGGCATGTCACCTGCCCGGGCATGATCTTTAGGCTAACGTCATCCACAACAGCACGGCCTTCAAAGCTGCGTTTGAGGTTCCGAATTTCGAGACGAGGCGTCTGTAGCTGCACGGCTGGTTTATCCGATCATTTCTGTCGGATAGGAGCTATCAGCGCCTGCGCGCGCCTGCAAGCACCCCAACAAGGTCTGTGATCAAAACACATATACATCAGTAAAAACAGATCACGGCCCTCCACGTTTTACTCAGGTTTTTCAACGCATACAAAAGCGATTCAGCTGCCAATAATAGACCAACCGCCTAGGCAGTCAGGTCAAACGAGACCTCGGCCACATCGCGTCCGTTGACCTGTACAATAATACGGTGCACGCCCTCATATACTGTGAAGGTTGTCGCGTCCCCTTTAAAACGGTGCGCCTTTTTCATCTTCAAAGACTTACCTGCCTGCACCTCAGCGACCTTGAGCTTGAACACCTTTTCAGCCCGTTTTCCACCGGCGCGCATGAAATCAATCCGGTAGTCAACCAACACGGGAATGTTTTGGTCGCTGTCCAAAACAACCTCAAATGCCAACGCATCACCAATTTTCACCGAAGGCTGGGCCAGCACGATTTGCGCTGTAACTGGCGCATCAGCACGATATCCAAGCGCGGCCATTGCGCCTTCATGCCCCTGCTTGATCAAGGAGCGCAGTGCATGTCGGCGCATCCACGCCAGCTCTTTTGCGTCCTGTCTGCCCAGAGCGGCCCAATCGGCAAATCGCGCCAGCACCGCGTCCGGTACAATCTTGCTTAGATCATTGAGGTGGTTGGCGACAGAACGGGTAACATAACGTGTAGGATCAGCATGCAGCACATCAAGCAGCGGAAAGGTCTGCTCTGGTGTCAAAATGATATTCGTCGCCCATGGTAATCGCGGACGTGTCCCCTCACTCACCAGTCGTCGCACATGGTAGTTGCTGTCTCCAGACCACATGGCCAGCTCTGCCAGAGTTTCATCCGGCCAACGATTGATAAAGGCGCGGATATAAAATTCCATCGAAAAACGCTGCGTTGCTTCATAAAGCAGCGCCATTGACCTGCTTCGATCCGTTTCCAGCCCATGTCGAACCGCCAGAATACCGGGGGTGGCGTGGATGAAATGACCAAAATCATCATCCGTCTTAGCCACATCCAGTTGCGTTGGCAGCGCGGCATGCAACTGGTCAGCCATGGTGGCAAAATCGGATGCCAATTGCCCCTCAAGGCAATCAGCCATCCAATCCATACGCGCCATCAATTCCCGCTCAGGAAACCCCTCCAGCGCCTCAGCGGCAAAGCGATCAGCATCAAAGCCGGACACGCCAGTGGCAAATTCTGCCGCCAACTGCCCAACCGTTTGTTCGTTGAACAGATGATCCTTAAGCGAAAATTGCTCAGCCATTACAATACCTCAGCAATTACATCGTAATGTTCGTTGCACCACCATCGAGCAAAATAGACTGCCCAACGATGAAACCAGCATGCTTTGAGCACAAGAACGCACAGGCCGCGCCAAATTCATCCCGTGTGCCATAACGACCAGCAGGAATGCCCGATGCACGTTCAGTACGCGCTTCTTCAATGGTAATCCCTTTGGCTGCAACAACGCCGCCGTCCAACGCATCCGCGCGGTCGGTTGCATGGATGCCCGGCAACAGGTTGTTGATCGTCACACCTTTGCCCGCCACCTGACGGCTGGTGCCTGCAACATACCCCGTGAGACCCGTGCGCGCCGCGTTGCTGAGGCCAAGCACACCAATAGGTGCGCGAACGGATTGCGACGTAATATTCACCACACGCCCCCATCCACGATCCATCATATCAGGCACCAGCGCTTTGATCAGCGCAATCGGCGCCAGCATGTTTGCATCCAACGCCTTGATGAAATCTTCGCGGTCCCAATCGCTCCACATGCCGGGAGGTGGGCCTCCGGCGTTGTTGACCAAAATATCAACACCTTGCGCAGCTTTGATCACAGCGGCCTGACCTTCTTGGGTTGCCACATCAGCAGCTACTGTCACGATATCCACGTCATAAGTTGCCCGCAGACGTTCGGCCGACGCTTCCAGCGCGTCGCTGCCACGTGCGTTCATCACCAGATTGACACCAGCAGCGGCAAGCGCTTCTGCGCAGCCAAGGCCCAAACCTTTGGATGACGCACATACCAGCGCCTTTTTACCTTTAATTCCCAGATCCATTACGTCTCTCCTTATTCATTTACGAAAGAGCTACCGCAGTGTGAGAAGGTACGCCAGCAAAACACCCCTCCATTGACCGCAACATGCCATAATTCTAAGATAACCCTCTACCATCATAGACCTTATTAAGGCCCCCAATATGTCCGAAGGATCACTCTCATCGCAAAGCGTACCCGTCTATGTCGCGGGTCAAATCCATGCGACGGACGGCGCAAACATGGGTGACAAGATCACGTTTGCAAATGAACTAATCCTAGATGACGTGTACGAACTTGATTATGCCGCAGAGCCCGCCCGCCTGTCACTGGTCGCACGACAAGACGCCAGCTTTAGCATTGGCCATGATACAAAAATTGGTGAGGCTGGCGCAGTAATCCATCTAGACTGTGTTCTGACGTTTATGTCGCCAGATGGCAGTATTTCCGACGCGTTGCTACTGGTGGAGGTTGACGAGGAAGGCAACGTCGCAGAAATCTATCTGCTGCCGTTCAATGCCTTGCAATCAAAAGCGGAATACCGCCTCGTTGGGATCGATCGTGAAACTGCACATACCAAATTTGCGCAGGTCGCCTGTGTCAGCTTTACTCGTGGCACGCATATCACTTTAGCCTCTGGCGCACAGCGCCCTGTTGAGGACCTAACCGTTGGCGACCGCATACTGACCCGCGATGATGGTGTGCAAACGCTGCGCTGGATCGGCACCACAACAACCCGTGCAGTGGGTGAATTCGCCCCCATTCGTATTGTGGCAGGCGCGCTCAACAATTCCGCCGATTTGTTGGTCAGTCCAGATCATCGCTTATTCATTTACCAACGCACCGATGAATTGGGTGCTGGCCGCTCAGAATTGTTGGTCAAGGCCCGCCATTTGGTCAATGGCGACACCGTTACCGTGTCTGAGGGCGGGTTTGTCGATTACTTTCAACTACTGTTTGATAGCCATCAGATCATCTATGCCGAAGGGATTGCCGCCGAAAGCATGTTGATCGACAGCCGCACGCGGCCTGTTCTGCCCGATGCGCTCTCGGAAAGTCTGGGTGCGCATGTTCCTGGTCACTCGGACCTGCCGCATGCAGGCCTTGATGTTCAAGAAGGGTTACTGAAGCGACCGGACGCTGCTGGCTTGCTCAAGAAAGCATCTAGCCGCTGAGGCTTGCCTTAAGCGCCCTGTAGGGTATGTGTACGCCCCAATTACACCGCGTTCTGTTTCGTATTGATGCGCGGAAAAATCACATCAGGACTGCGCCGCAACATGCTGGATACAAAGACAAATCGACCCGAACTCCCGCCTGAAATCGCGCGGCGCCGTACGTTTGCGATCATCAGCCACCCTGATGCTGGCAAGACAACACTGACAGAAAAGTTCCTGTTATTTGGTGGCGCAATCCAAATGGCGGGTCAGGTGCGCGCAAAGGGCGAAGCACGGCGCACCCGCTCTGACTTTATGGCGATGGAAAAAGACCGCGGAATTTCCGTGTCCGCCTCTGCGATGTCTTTTGATTTTCAGGGTAAAGACAAAAACTACCGCTTCAATCTGGTCGATACGCCGGGTCACTCGGATTTCTCCGAAGACACCTACCGCACGCTAACGGCTGTGGACGCAGCCGTGATGGTGATTGACGGCGCAAAAGGTGTGGAAAGCCAGACACAAAAGCTGTTTGAAGTTTGCCGCATGCGCGATCTTCCGATCCTAACCTTCTGTAACAAGATGGACCGCGAAAGCCGCGATGTGTTTGAGATTATCGACGAAATTCAGCAAAACCTCGCGATTGATGTAACCCCTGCCAGCTGGCCCATCGGTGTGGGCCGCGATTTTATCGGGTGTTATGATATCCTGCGCGATCGTCTAGAGCTGATGGACCGTGCGGACCGCAACAAAGTATCCGGAAGCATCAAGATCGAAGGCCTTGATGATCCAAAGCTGGCCGAACACGTGCCTGCGGAGCTGTTGGATAAATTAAAAGAAGACCTAGAGATGGTGCGTGAACTGATGCCACCGCTCGACGCTGAGCTGATGGCCGAAGGCTCCCTGACCCCGATTTGGTTTGGTTCTGCGATCAATTCGTTTGGTGTCAAAGAACTGATGGACGGCATCGCCACCTATGGGCCAGAGCCGCAAATCCAAAAGGCCGAACCGCGCGAAATTCTTCCTGAAGAAAAGAAGGTCGCCGGATTTGTCTTTAAGGTTCAAGCAAACATGGACCCCAAACACCGCGACCGCGTGGCGTTTGTGCGCCTTGCCTCGGGCCACTTTCACCGCGGCATGAAACTGACGCATGTGCGCACCAAAAAACCGATGAGCATTACAAATCCGGTTATGTTTCTGGCCTCTGACCGTGAGCTGGCCGAGGAAGCATGGGCAGGCGATATCATCGGCATTCCAAACCACGGACAATTACGCATTGGCGACACCCTTACCGAGGGCGAAGCGATCCGTGTAACGGGCATCCCGTCCTTTGCGCCAGAACTGTTGCAAGGTGTGCGCGCAGGCGATCCGCTGAAATCCAAACACCTTGAAAAAGCGCTGATGCAATTTGCCGAAGAAGGTGCTGCAAAGGTTTTCAAACCCTCGATTGGTTCCGGCTTTATTGTGGGCGTTGTGGGCCCGCTTCAGTTCGAAGTTCTCGCCAGCCGGATTGAGCAGGAATACAGCCTGCCCGTCCGGTTTGAGCAATCACAGTTCACATCAGCGCGTTGGGTAAGTGGCCCAAAGGCCGCGATTGATAGGTTTGAAGATGCCAACAAACAACATATCGCACATGATCATGATGGCGATATCGTCTATCTTACGCGCCTTCAGTGGGACATCGACCGCGTTGACCGCGACTACCCCGATATCAAGTTGACTGCGACCAAAGAGATGATGGTGTAATATGGCTAAGTGGGGCATTGTCGCGACGATCAAGGCGGACACTGCCACGATCCTGCGCTTTGTCGCCTACCACCTCGATCTGGGTGCGCATCGCATCTACGTCTACCTAGACGCACCAAACCCAGAAGCCCAAGAAGCCCTGCGCGATCACCCCAAAACACGGGTTATCCGCTGCGACGATGGATACTGGGAACGCCACAATGGCAACCGCCCAGACATGCACCAACCCCGCCAGACCTTTAACGCGACCCGCGCCTACAATCGTGCGTCAGACGTGGAGTGGTTGATGCACATGGATGTGGATGAATTCCTAGTACCGAACGGTGACATCTCCGCTCGGCTTGCTGCTTTACCCCCAGAAACCCAATGCGCGCGCGCGCGTCCAATGGAGCTTTTGGCGGGCGGGGATCCGCAGGTTGAGGCGGCCTTTAAGACGTTTATCCCTGCCGGCGGCAGACGCGAGCGTATCGTTGCAAAACTTTACCCGACTTACGGCGACCACCTAAAGGGCGGTTTCCTGAGCCACATCGCAGGTAAGATTTTTGTACGCACGGGAATCGAGGACCTGAAATTCCGTATTCACAACGCATTCCTGAACGGTGAAACGAATCCAAACCACGTTGAGCTAACTGAGCTGCACCTTGCCCACTTCCACGCAACCGACTGGGACACATGGTTTAGCCATTACCAATACCGCTTTAGCGAAGGGTCTTACCGTGCAGGTCTAGGCCCTGCCCGCAGCCGAGAACGCGGAGGCATCACCATACATGAGCTGTTCACTCACATCTTTGAAGAGGATGGCCAAGCAGGGCTGCGTGCCTTTTTTGATGAGGTCTGTGCCGATTCTCCAGCACTGCGAACCCGCCTAGAAGAACAGGGTCACCTGCTTTGCACGCGCTTCCCGTTTGACACAACTCTTGCTAAACATTTCCCAAACTTCGCTAATATTTGACCCTTTGCTCGCAACTTGCTATGCGCAGTCCAGATATGTCGCGGCAAAAGCCGCCCTTTGGGCCATGCGGGCCGACAGATACGCTGCCGCGGGCCAAATGAGTGTCCGTAACCTACGGATACACATGACAAAATTTACCGATCTAAACTTGAACCCTAAGGTTCTCAAAGCAATTGAAGAAGCGGGCTATGACAGCCCTACACCGATTCAGGCAGGTGCCATTCCCCCTGCCCTTGAAGGCCGCGACGTTTTGGGCATTGCCCAAACAGGGACGGGAAAAACCGCTGGCTTCACGCTTCCGATGATCACCATGCTGGCCCGAGGCCGCGCACGTGCACGTATGCCACGCAGCTTGGTTCTATGCCCGACACGTGAATTGGCCGCACAGGTTGCCGAAAACTTTGACACGTATGCCAAATACACCAAGCTGACAAAAGCTCTGCTTATCGGTGGCGTTTCGTTCAAAGAACAAGACAAGCTGATCGACAAAGGCGTCGATGTTTTGATCGCAACGCCTGGTCGTCTTTTGGACCACCACGAGCGCGGCAAGCTGATCCTGACAGACGTTAAGATCATGGTCATCGATGAAGCAGACCGGATGTTGGATATGGGTTTCATCCCCGATATCGAGCGCATCTTTGGCCTTACGCCCTTCACCCGCCAGACCCTGTTCTTCTCTGCCACAATGGCACCAGAGATCGAGCGGATCACAAACACCTTCCTCAGTAACCCTGCGCGCATCGAAACGGCCCGTCAGGCCACCACCTCTGAGACGATCGAACAGGGTGTCGTGATGTTCAAAGCATCGCGTAAGGACCGCGAAGCCACTGAGAAACGCAAAGTACTACGCGCATTGATCGATGGTGAAGGTGACAAATGCACCAACGCGATCATCTTCTGTAACCGCAAGATGGACGTGGATGCCGTCGCCAAATCGTTGAAAAAATACGGTTATGACGCAGCGCCTATTCACGGCGATTTGGAACAAAGCCAGCGCACACGTACCCTTGATGGCTTCCGCGCAGGCGATTTACGCTTCCTTGTGGCATCTGATGTTGCGGCACGCGGCCTTGATGTGCCCTCCGTAAGCCACGTGTTCAACTTTGATGTGCCAAGCCACGCGGAAGACTATGTTCACCGTATCGGTCGCACAGGGCGCGCAGGCCGTGATGGTAAGGCCATCATGATCTGCTCTCCGCGCGATGAAAAGAACTTTGAGAATGTTGAGCGTTTGGTTCAAAAGGAAATTCCACGTTTGGAAGATCCGCTGGCCGGCAGCAGCAAAGCCGACGCCGCGCCAAAACCGACAACCGAGACTGCAGCGCCAGCTGATGCCGCCACGACAGACAAGCCAAAGCGCACGCGTTCTCGCAGCCGTAAGAAACCTGAGGCACCAAAGCCAGTAGAAGCCGTGGCAGTTGTTGTTGAAACACCTGTAGAAACACCAACGGTTCCTGCAGCAGTTGCGCCTGCACCAGAAGCGGCCAAGCCAGAACCAGAAAAGGCGCCTGAGGCAAAAGCTCCTGAAGCGGATAAATCAGATCGCCGCACACCACGTTCGCGTGGTGGTAGCCGTAAGAATGATAACCGCAATGAAAACCGTAACGGCAATGCCATTGTAGGCTTGGGTGATCACACTCCAACCTTTATCGAACTCAGCTTTGCGGATCGTCCTAAAAACTAGGATTTTCCAGAGCACGAACAAAAAAGCCCCGCATATTCTGCGGGGCTTTTTTGCATTCAACGGTATGTAGTGGATCAGCTCAAACGGCTGACCACCACAGTGACTTCTGGCTTTTTGCCGATCTCGTTATACGAGGACTGGCGTGCGACCTTACGCAAACCATCATCCAACGCTTTGTCATCGCGCAGGATCTTGGCCCCTGCCCGACCTAACCACTGGCTTAGGTCTTGTTCGATCACATCGATCAGTGGTGCTTTGCTAACGCCCGTTTCGGAAAGACCCATTGCATCAACCCAAGGGTCGCCCAAAGGCTCGTCCTGTTCGTCCATCAGAATGGTCACCGTAAGGTGGCCGTTCAACGCCATACGGATACGATCACGCACAACACCGTCCAGCGCGCCAACCTGAACAGAACCGTCCAGATAGGTGCGACCCGTTTCAACGTATTCTGCAACTTTCGGTTCGTTGCCGGACAGGTCGATCATCATACCGTTCACAGCAAGAACACCCTTGAGGCCCTTGGCATTCCCGATCTTAACGTGTTCACGCAAGTGACGGTGTTCACCGTGCATCGGAATCAGAACCTGCGGTTTGATCACGTCATGCAACGTTTCCAGGTCGGGGCGGTTTGCATGGCCAGACACGTGGTACTTGCCAGAGCTGTCATCAACCACATCCACACCAATTTCAGAGAATTGGTTGATGATGCGAATAACGCCTTTTTCATTGCCCGGAATGGTCTTGGACGAGAATAGGAACATATCGCCCTCCTTCATGGTCAGACCCATATATTTGCCACGGGCCAACTGTGCAGATGCGGCGCGGCGCTCCCCTTGGGACCCGGTGACCAACAACATCAAGTTCTCACGTGGAATATCGCGTGCTTGCTCTGGGCTGATCGTTGGCGGGAAATCCTTGAGGACACCTGTTTCAACCGAAGCTTCAACCATGCGTTTCATCGCGCGACCCAGCAGCACAACTGAACGTCCTGCTTTGGCACCTGCAATCGCCAGCGTTTTCACACGCGCAACGTTTGAAGCAAAGGTTGTCGCAACAACCATGCCAGAAGCACTTGCAACCAGCTCAGTAATCGCCTCAGGCAATGTCGCCTCTGAGCGGCCGGCCTCTTGGCTGAACACATTGGTACTGTCACAGATCAACGCCTTAACGCCATCCTTGGCAATCTCTTCGAATGCTGCGGGATCAAACGCTTCGCCGACACCCGGTGTCAGGTCCACTTTGAAATCACCCGAGTGCACGATACGGCCTGCTGGCGTATCAATAATCAACGCCGAGCTTTCAGGGATCGAGTGTGAGATCGGCTGGAAGCCAACCTTGAACGGTCCTGCGTCAACCTGATGTGGGAAGGTACCAACAATGGTCACCGCATCATCGGGGTGATTATATTCGGACATTTTACGCTTGGCGATATTGGCGGTAAATTTACGCGCAAAAATCGGCGCTTGAAGCCGGTCATAGGTGTGGGCAATGCCGCCTACGTGGTCCTCATGGGCGTGTGTTACAAATATCGCTTCGATGCGATCCTTGCGTTGCACCAGCCAATCGATGTCGGCAATAATCAAATCCACACCCGGTGACGTGTCCATATCCGGAAACGCCACACCAAGATCTACGACAATCAGCCGTTCCTTGTTTGGCTTACCATAGCCGTACACATAGGCATTCATGCCAATTTCGCCCGCCCCACCGAGGGGAAGGTAGATTAATCTTTCGCTGCTCATTGTCCAGCTAATTCCTTGTTATATTTATGTATCACGGTCAGGCCGTGCATTGTCAGATCATCATGATATTCGTCAAAGAGGGTCTCGGCCTGCTGAAACAGCGGCGCGAGCCCGCCGGTGGAGACCACACGCATTTCGCGTCCACGCTCCGCCTTTACCCGCGCACATATCTCACGCACGAGGCCGATATAACCCCAAAAAACGCCAGATTGCATACAGGCAACAGTATTTGTACCCACTACTCGCTGTGGTTTAGATATGTCCACATGCGGCAAAGCGGCCGCAGCATTGTGCAATGCCTCAAGGCTAAGGTTCACACCAGGGGCGATAACCCCGCCGATGTACGCACCATCCTCTGCGGAGACATCAAAGGTCGTAGCGGTGCCAAAATCGACGATGATCAGATCACCGCCATAAAGATCAAATCCCGCCACCGTATTTACCAAACGGTCAGGCCCAACGGCGGTTCCTATATCCACCCGCACATCAACAGGCAGCGCGCATTCAGATTTCCCAACAACCATGGGCCGCGTGTTAAAATAGCGATCCGCCAGTATGCGCAGATTCCACACCACACGCGGCACCGTAGATGACACAATAACATCCGTGATTTGCGCATCGATATTCTGCAGTTTCATCAGTGTACTAAGCCACACGTAATACTGGTCAGCCGTGCGCTGCCATTCAGTGGCTGTGCGCCACGTCGCAATAAATTCGGTTCCATCCCAAATCGCGAACACAGTGTTTGTGTTCCCACAATCAATCGCCAAGAGCATGGGCTGCCCTCCTTACAGTTTTAGAAATAGACATCCGCCGCCGTGATCGCCACGCGGCCTTTTGCAGTTTTCAAGATCAGGTTACCCGCCTCGTCGACATCCTCAAAGACACCAACCGTTTCATCCCGCATGGTACGTGCTGTTACAACTTCGCCAATGCGCGCCGCATGGCTAAGCCACGCCGTCCGAATAGGCGAAAAGCCATAGGTGGTGAATTGATCCTCAAACCGCGCAAAGGCAGACGCCAGCGCATCAAGGAAAGCCTCAGGCTGAACGTGAACTCCGGTTACTGAGAATACACTCACCGGGGTTACAGCACCCGCTTCTACTTGTTCAGGAGTCGGAGCGTGCCGCAGGTTCACACCAATACCGATGAGCAGATGCTCTCCTACCGTTTCCAGCAGGATACCAGCGACCTTGCCACCCTTTAACAACACATCATTTGGCCACTTCAGGGCAAAGACATCAGTCTGGCCAGTCACTTCAACAAATGCTTCGCGCAGCGCAAGGCTTGCGACAAAACTGCGAAGCGCTGCATTTGCAGGGCTGCCTGTGCGAGGCATAATCAAGGTACCCGCAAAATTTCCCGGCGGCGTTGCCCATGCCCTGCCGCGTCGTCCGCGCGCGGCAGATTGCTCGCCTGCAAGGATCCACGCAGGACCACTCAGCGTTGGAGCCATACGCGCGGCCTCGGACAATGTGGAATCCAACTTGTCAAAGACATGCCGCGCGTACCCTTGAGGCCAATCCCCCATTAGAGACGCTTTTGCTTACTACTGAACAAGCGTTGCTGCCGCCAGCTTTGCTGCACCTTCAACACCAAACATGTTGATGATGCCAACAACCATGATGAATGCCGAAGCAATGACAAAGCCACCCAACACGCCACCACGGTTTTGATCAAGCGTGTCTGATTTGGCATCGCCAAAGTACATGTAGAAGACGATGCGCAGATAATAGTACGCGCCGATGACACTTGCGATCACACCTGCAATCGCCAACCACGCCAATCCACCCTCATATGCTGCGCGCAACACATAGAGCTTTCCAAAGAAACCAAGGAACGGCGGTACACCTGCAAGGCTGAACATCAGCACCAGCAGGGCCAACGCGCGGCCTGGATGGGTTTTGGAGTACATACTGAGTGCCGAAATATCCGTAACCGGTGCGCCGTCTTTTTCCATCAACAGGATAAAGGCAAACACACCCACGTTCATCGTCACGTAGATCGCCATGTATACAAGCATCGCCTGCACACCAAATGCCGTACCCGCGGCAACGCCCATTAACGCATAACCCATGTGGGCAATAGAAGAGAATGCCATCAGACGTTTGATGTTGGTCTGACCAATCGCGGCAACGGCCCCAAGGAACATCGACAAAACCGACAACAGCGCAACGATCTGGCTCCAGTCGCTGACCGCGTTGCCAAAGGCGTCATGTAATACACGTGCAAACAGTGCCATCGCAGCCATTTTCGGGGCTGTGGAAAAGAATGCAGTGATAGGCGTTGGGGAGCCTTCATAAACGTCCGGTGTCCACATGTGGAACGGCACGGCGGAAACCTTGAACGCCATACCAGAGATCAAGAACACGACGCCAAACAATAGGCCAACGGACATCTCACCGGAATGTGCGGTGGTGATAATACCAGAGAACAATGTTGTACCTGAATACCCGTACACCAGCGATGCACCATACAGCAGCAATCCAGAGCTAAGCGCGCCAAGCACAAAGTACTTGAGGCCCGCTTCGGTTGATTTCACGCTGTCACGGCGTAGCGATGCAACAACATACAGCGCCAGCGATTGCAGCTCGAGGCCCATGTAAAGGGACATCAAATCACCTGCCGACACCATCATCATCATGCCAACAACGCTGAGTGTCACCAAAATTGGATATTCAAAGCGCAGCAGATCGCGTGACTTCATGTAGCCCTCAGACATGATCAGAACACATGCCGCTGATATCAAGATCACTACCTTGGCAAAACGCGCAAAGCCGTCATTGATGAACATGCCACCAAAGGCTTCGACAGTGGTGTTCGAAGATGTTGCAACCAAGCTGGCCACAATGATCATCACCGCCGCAGTGGCCCAAAGCAAAGGCCGCGCAATCGCGTCTTTGCCGCCATACGCGCCAGCCATCAGGCCGCCGATAGCAAAGAGTGCCAAGATAATTTCAGGCAGGATCTGGAGGATATCGTTATTCATGTCTCTCGCCTTAGTTGTGGGCTTCGGCGGTGTGTGTCACCGCGTCTGCTGCGGCCACTGCCGTATCATATTGTTCAACAAGTGCAGTCACTGACGGCCCGATCACATCCAAGATCAGCGCGGGATACACGCCAAGCAACAATGTCATAACCACAAGTGGCGCAAAAATCCATTTCTCACGCGCATTCATGTCGGTGATCGCCTTCAGGCTTTCCTTGATCAGGTCGCCCATCACCACACGGCGATAGAGCCACAATGCATATGCCGCCGAGAAGATCACACCGGTGGTCGCAACCGCAGCCACCCATGTATTCACCTGGAAGACACCCACCAGTGTCAGGAATTCACCAACAAAACCGGATGTACCCGGCAGGCCGACGTTTGCCATGGTGAACAACATGAACAGCAGCGCGAAAACGGGCATGCGGTTCACAAGGCCACCGTAGGCGTCGATCTCACGGGTGTGCATGCGGTCGTAAATCACACCAACTGCCAAGAACAACGCGCCGGAAATAAAGCCGTGGCTGATCATCTGGAAAATCGCACCATCCAGCCCTTGCTGGTTGGTGGCAAAGATGCCCATTGTTACAAAACCCATGTGCGCAACAGATGAATAGGCGATCAGCTTTTTCATGTCTTCTTGAACCAGCGCCACCAGTGAGGTGTATACAATCGCAATTGCGGACATCCACAAGATCATCGGCCCAATCACTTCGGAGCCAATAGGGAACATCGGAAGCGAGAAGCGCAAGAAGCCGTAGCCGCCCATTTTCAAGAGGATCGCGGCAAGAACAACAGAACCCGCTGTAGGTGCCTGAACGTGGGCATCCGGCAGCCATGTGTGGACAGGCCACATCGGCATTTTCACGGCGAAGCTGGCGAAGAACGCGAGGAACATCAGGGTTTGCATACCGCCAACGACCTGAACGCCCATGACACTGAATGCCTCGGAGCCAAAGGTGTGTGTCAGCAGGCTCACGTCACAGCCACCGATGCAGGTCGTGCCCGCATCCGCAAACATTGCCACCATCGCAACCAACATCAGCACCGAGCCAAAGAAGGTATAGAGGAAGAACTTGAAGCTCGCGTAGATGCGGTTTGCGCCACCCCAAATCCCGATAATTAGGAACATCGGGATCAGGCTTGCTTCAAAGAAGAGATAGAACAGGATCAGATCAAGCGAGACAAACACGCCGATCATCAGTGTTTCAAGCAGCAGGAATGCGACCATGTATTCTTTTACACGGGTGTTTACGTCCCATGATGCGGCGATCACCAGCGGCATCATAAACGTCGTCAGCATCACAAACAGAACCGAGATGCCATCAACACCAACACGGTAGTTCAGGCCCAGCAGCCATTCACCTTCATCCACCATCTGGAAACCCGTATTTGACGGATCAAACTGTGAATACATAAACAGCGAGGCAAGGAAGGACGCAACCGTACCAGCCACCGCAACCCATTTAGCATTGCGGTTTGCCGCCTCATCATCTCCGCGTAGGAAAACAACAAGGATCAGGGCCGCCAATGCCGGCATAAACGTAACAATAGAGAGCAAGTTATTTTCCATTATTTCGCTCCTCCGGACATGGTCATCCAAGTCATCAGGACCGCGATCCCGATCACCATGGCGAAGGCGTAGGTAAAGATATAGCCAGACTGCGCTTTGCCAGCGAGGCGTGTGAAGAATGGAATGATGCCCATCGCGAGACCATTCAAACCGCCATCAATCACCCGACCATCGCCCTGTTTCCACAAGAAGCGGCCAATCGCCTTGGCTGGTTGAACGAAGATAAAGTTATAGATCTCGTCAAAGTACCATTTGTTCAAAAGGAACAAATACAGCGGACGTTGGCTCGCCGCGAGACGTGCAGGCAGTGTTGGGTTCCAAATGTAGAACCACATCGCCATCAGAAATCCACCGAGCATTGCAATGAATGGGCTGACTTTTACCCATTTTGGCGCTGCGTGTGCCGCGTCAAGTACCGTGTTGTCAGGTGCAAAATAGAGCGCGCCTTCCCCCGGCTTGCCAGCGAACCCCGGACCGTGATGTACGCCACCGTGATCATCCGCTTTCGCATGACCATCTTCAGCTTTGGCTTCACCGTGGCTATCATCAGCATGGCTATCTTCCGCACCATCAACGTGGGTGTCACCACCCGCAGCCAATTCCGCAGTTGGGATACCGTAAAATTTGCCCATCTGTTCCGCAGAACCAAAGAAACTACCGTACCAAACCATACCAGAGAACACTGCACCAATCGCCAGAACGCCAAGTGGGATCAACATGACCTTCGGGCTTTCATGAGCATGCTCATGCGTGTGCTTGTTACCGCGTGCCTCACCAAAGAAGGTCAGGAACATCAGGCGCCATGAATAGAAAGACGTCATCGCCGCAGCAATAACCAGCATCCAGAAGCCATACATCGAGCCACCGCCCCATGCGCTTTCGATAATCGCATCTTTAGACAAGAAGCCCGCAAAACCGATATGCGTCAACGGGATGCCAACACCAGTAATCGCCAACGTACCGATCATCATTGCACCAAAGGTGTATGGGATCTTTTTACGAAGGCCACCGTAGTTTTTCATGTCCTGCTCGTGGTGCATCGCATGAATGACCGAGCCCGCGCCCAAGAACAACATCGCCTTAAAGAAAGCGTGTGTCAGCAGGTGGAACATCGCAGCGGAGTACATGCCAACGCCAGCAGCAACAAACATATAGCCCAGCTGAGACATCGTGGAATACGCAATGACGCGTTTAATGTCTGTTTGTACCAGACCAATTGTGGCTGCCACAAACGCTGTTGTTGCACCAATCACCGTCACAAAAACCATAGCCTCAGGCGCAAATTCCATAACCGGAGACATGCGGCAAACAAGGAAGACACCAGCGGTAACCATCGTGGCTGCGTGGATCAAAGCGGAAACAGGCGTAGGCCCTTCCATCGCGTCAGGCAACCAAGTGTGCAGGAACAGCTGAGCAGATTTCCCCATCGCGCCTACAAACAGTAGGAAGGCGATAAGGTTCGCCGCGTTCCAGTCCGTCCACAAGAAACGAATAGACGTTTCTGCCAATTCAGGTGCGGCAGCAAAGATATCGTCAAAGTTGATGCTGTCGGTCAGCATGAACAAAGCGAATATACCTAGGGCAAAGCCAAAGTCACCAACACGGTTAACCACAAACGCTTTGATCGCGGCTGCATTTGCGGACGGCTTTTTGTAGTAGAAACCGATCAACAAGTAAGACGCAACGCCAACCCCTTCCCAACCAAAGAACATCTGTACAAGGTTGTTGGAGGTCACAAGCATCAACATCGCGAAGGTAAAGAACGACAGATAAGCAAAGAAGCGCGGCTTGTAGCTGACGCCTTCGCCAAAGTGGCCGTCATGCGCCATATACCCGAAGGAATAGAGGTGCACGAGGCTGGAAACAGTTGTGATCACGATCAGCATGATCGTCGTCAAACGATCAAGGCGGAAAGACCAATCCGTGCTGAGGCTACCGGATTCAATAAACCGCAAGATTTGAACGGTTTCTGTGGTGCCATCAAACGTTAAGAAGACGATCCAGCTCAGGAATGCGGAGAGGAACAAACCGCCCGTAGCGATCCAGCATGCTGCATTCTCGCCAATAATTTTCCAGCCAAAGCCGCACAAGAGCGAGCAAATAAGCGGTGCAAAGAGGAGTGTAATTTCCATGTCCTCAGCCCTTCATCACGTTGACGTCTTCCACGGCGATGGTGCCGCGGTTTCTGAAGAAACAGACCAGAATGGCCAGACCAATCGCAGCTTCGGCAGCCGCAACGGTAAGAACGAACAACATAAACACCTGCCCGACCAAATCCCCTAGGAAACTAGAGAAGGAAACGAGATTGATGTTGACCGCCAACAGCATCAATTCGATGCTCATCAGCAGAACAATCACGTTCTTACGGTTAAGAAAAAGGCCAAAGATGCCGATGACAAACAGCGTGGCTGCCACAGTCAGATAATGTTCCAGTCCGATCATGTCGTCCCTCAGTGTATTATTTTAACGGGTGAAAGCCCGCGTGTTGCCGCGGTCGAAACCGCGACAAATATCATCGTCAAAAAAAGCAGTGTTGTTACTACAATCACAGACCCTGCCCCGGTTTTACGTCATGCAGCTTCATCGCCTTGGCCGGATCGCGCATCATCTGTGCAACCACGTCCTGGCGTTTCACATCACCGCGATGGCGAAGCGTCAGTACAATCGCGCCAATCATCGCAACCAGCAGGATCAAACCCGACAGCTGGAACAGCAGGAAATACTCGTCATATAGGATCAGCCCCAAAGCGGCCGTATTGGAAACGTCGCTATTGGTAACCTGTGTGCGCAAGCCATCCGCAGCTGCGTTGGTTTCCCACGCTCCAAAGGCCAGAACAAACTGCATCAGAATCACGACACCAATCAACAAGGCCAGTGGCATGTATTTGGCCATCTCCGCCTTCAACTCGGCAAAGTCCACATCCAGCATCATCACAACAAACAGGAACAGTACTGCGACCGCCCCCACATAGACGATGATCAGCAACATCGCGACAAATTCAGCACCCAGCAGCACAAACAGGCCAGCCGCTGATAAGAACGACAGGATCAACCACAGGACCGAGTGAACAGGGTTACGGCTGATGACTGTAAACAGACCACCAGCAACAACGCTGATCGCAAAAAGATAAAATGCAAAAACGCTCATGCGTCACCTTCCGTTTTCTCGGGCGACCCGCTGTCGTCCAAAACTTCTTGGGCCAGTTCCATTGCGCGCTGCATAGCAGGAATTCCCGCAAAGGCAGACATCTGGCCTATTGTCTCAATAATCTGTTGTTTATGCGCGCCGGCCTCGATGGCGTGGCGCACGGTCTGGCGCACTGCCATATCGTTTTGCGCGCCTTGCATCGTAAGACCTGCAAGCGTCAGCAAAAGCCGCGTTTTGGCGTCCAACCCGTCGGGGTTCATCTTATTGCCAAAGAACGTTTCCATCATGTCTTTGGGCATCATCCCCATCATGGATTCGAAACCTTTGGGCGAAAAGGCATCCATCGCTGGAAATGATTTTGCCATTTCCTGCGCCTGTTTCATCATGTCGTCCCAAGGATTGCTATCGCTCATACCGCACACCTATACAGCGACGCTACCGCGCCTTTGTTTTTCTGGCTGCCTATCTGGGTGGCCCTGTGTGTCATCGGTAGGGTGCATCCATTTCTAGGTTACGCGCAATCTCGGCTTCCCAGCGATCACCGTTCTCTAGCAGTTTTGATTTGTCGTAATACAGTTCTTCGCGTGTCTCAGTTGAGAACTCGAAATTAGGACCTTCAACAATTGCATCAACAGGGCACGCTTCCTGACAGAAACCGCAATAGATGCATTTTGTCATGTCTATGTCATACCGCGTGGTACGGCGCGAACCGTCCTCGCGTGGTTCGGCGTCAATCGTGATTGCTTGCGCGGGGCAGACAGCCTCACACAATTTACACGCGATGCAACGTTCTTCGCCATTAGCGTAACGGCGCAGCGCATGCTCCCCACGGAAACGAGGCGACAATGGCCCCTTTTCATGTGGGTAGTTGATCGTCGCCTTCGGCTTGAACATATACTTGATGCCCAGCTTCATGCCTTGGTAAAAATCCTGCAACAGGAAATATTTGGCGTGGCGTGTATAGTCGGTCATTGCATCAGCCCCCTACGGTCCAGCGGGCATAAATACCCCAGAACCATCCAAATTTTGCCGCGAAGGCTACGAATACAACCCAGAACAATGAGAACGGCAGGAATACTTTCCAACCCAGACGCATCAGCTGGTCATAACGGTAGCGCGGTGTGATCGCTTTGATCAGCGAGAAGAAGAAGAACACAACGCCCATTTTGGCGATCATCCAGAAAATGCCATCTGGCAAACCTGGGATTGGTGACAACCAACCGCCAAAGAACATCAGTGAGATCAACGCGCACATCAGAACTACAGCCACCAGTTCACCGATCATGAACAAAAGGAACGGCGTGGATGAATATTCAACCTGATAG
Organism: Sulfitobacter sp.; assembly: GCF_036960155.1. Taxonomy (GTDB): domain Bacteria; phylum Pseudomonadota; class Alphaproteobacteria; order Rhodobacterales; family Rhodobacteraceae; genus Sulfitobacter. The sequence goes on from NZ_JBALWB010000005.1 coordinate 127,245, forward strand.
CCAGCCACCAGTTCTGATTCCGCTTCGGGAAGGTCAAACGGTGGGCGGTTTGTTTCGGCCAATGCAGAGATGAAGAACAAGATCAACATCGGGAAGTGCGGCAACCAGTACCAGCTTAGAAAGCCATAGCTGCTGTCTTGGGCTGCGACGATACCGCTAAAGTTCATGGAGCCTGTAGAGATGATCACACCAATGATGATCAACCCAATGGAGACCTCATAAGAGATCATCTGCGCCGCAGAGCGTAGCGAGCCAAGGAATGGGTATTTCGAGTTGGAAGCCCACCCGCCCATGATCACGCCGTAAACCTCAAGAGAGGACACAGCAAAAACAAACAGGATAGCGACATTGATGTCCGACAGCACCCAGCCATCGTTGAACGGGATCACCGCCCAAGCAACCAGCGCCATAACCAAACTCACCATCGGAGCAAGGAAGAACACCGGACGATCAGCACCCGCAGGTACAACGATCTCTTTGACGATGTACTTTCCGAAATCCGCAAAGGATTGCAGCAGGCCATAGACCCCCACCACGTTCGGTCCCCGACGCAGCTGTACGCTCGCCCAGATTTTGCGATCCGCATACATAAGGAACGCCAATGCCACCAGCAAAGGAATCACAACCAGAAAAATCTGACCGATGATCAACAGGATCATCCCCAGCGTCGTGTTAAAAAAGAAGTCAGCCATTAGGTCCTCACACCGTCGGGATGCCTTTTTCGCGGCAGTTTTGTGTAACCACCTCAGCATCAATAGTCTTCAAGCCTTTAGGCAGGCTCGGCGAGATCGTGTAAACAGCATCAGCCCGCCAAATGCCAGCCTCAATCGCCACATTTGTCCTTACATGCCGTGCAAATCCATACCCTCTTATTAACGCATACTGCGCTGCAGCGCATTCTGCATAGGCCGCGACATTTTCTGACGCACGCGCCTTTGTCATCGCAACATTAAACTGCACCAAGTCACCATCTAACAACACTGTCTCCACCCCTTTGTATTCAGGGATAAAATCCTCAGCCGTTGGAATCGCCGGCTCACAAGCAGCCAACGCCATAAGCGCTATTAGGCTAACCTGCTTCACTCCGCAGCCATCGCCTCCGTACGGCGTGCCTTTGCGTTCGCTGATAGCTCAGCCATCAGGCTAGATGCACGTGCAATCGGGTTACTGAGGTAAAAATCAGCCATCGCATAAGAAAACGGGGCTGACGCAAGCGTGCCTTGAGCCGTTGGTGCCCAGTCATTTTCGGCAACTTGATCAACTTTACCCAAATGCGGGTGCGCCTTAACCACGGCCTGACGCAAGGATACCAGCGAATCAAACGGCAGGGTTGCGTCCATCTCGGCGCTAAGCGCACGAAGAATCGACCAGTTTTCTTTTGCCTGACCGGGCGCAAAACTAGCACGTTGTGCCATTTGCGGACGCCCTTCGGTGTTTACAAACAACCCACCCTCTTCGGTGTAGGCCGCGGCTGGCAGAATAATGTCCGCACGGTGTGCCCCACGGTCGCCGTGCGACCCTTGATAGATCACAAATGGACCCGCAGGTATGTCACCCTCATCCGCACCAAGGTTATAGATCACATCCGCCGAGGTCACATCGCTGATGCCACCCTCAGACGTAGCCCCAATATCCATCGCGCCAACACGGCCCGCAGCAGTGTGCAGAACCATAAATCCGGATTTTGTGCTTTCTGCCAACGCCATTGCAGCGGCCAGAACCTCTGCTCCGTCTGCACGCGCCAATGCGCCAACACCGACGATGATCACCGATGGCTTGCCCGCGACATCGGTATGATCCCGCTTGAGCAACTCATTCATGATTTCAGGGCCGTCACCGATGTGCATGGTTTCATAGGTCAGGTCGACCTTTGGACCAACCACACCAACACCCGCCCCGCGCGTCCATGCCTTGCGAATGCGCGCGTTTAGAACAGGAGCTTCAACAGCAGGGTTTGTACCGATCAACATGATCGCCTCAGCGGTATCAATGTCTTCGATTTTTGCGGTGCCTACATAGCCCGAACGATTGCCCGCTGGCAGCTTGGCGCCATCGGTACGGCACTCAACAGAACCGCCCTGCCCCTCGATCAACTGCTTAAGCGCAAATGCGGCTTCGGTTGGAACCAGATCACCGATAAGGCCACCCAGTTTCTTGTCCTTCATCACGGCGGCAACTGCTGCCAATGCTTCGGGCCATTCTGCTTTGCGCAGTTTGCCGTTTTCACGAATATAGGGTGTGTCCAGACGCTGCTTGCGCAGACCATCCCAAACAAAACGTGTTTTATCGGAAATCCATTCCTCGTTCACGCCGTCATTGTTACGCGGCAAAAAGCGCATGACTTCGCGGCCCTTTGTATCCACACGGATGTTGGAGCCAAGCGCGTCCATCACATCGATAGATTCTGTTTTGCTGAGTTCCCAAGGACGCGCGGTAAATGCGTAAGGCTTGGAGACAAGAGCGCCAACGGGGCACAAATCAATGATGTTGCCTTGCAAGTTGCTATCGAGCGTTTCACCGAGGTAGGCGGTAATCTCAGCATCTTCGCCGCGACCCGTTTGGCCCATCTGCGTTATGCCTGCAACTTCGGTAGTGAAGCGCACACAGCGTGTGCATGAAATGCAACGCGTCATGTGGGTTTCGACTAATGGTCCAAGATCCAGATCGTCAGTGGCGCGCTTTGGCTCACGGTAACGAGAAAAATCAACGCCATATGCCATGGCCTGATCTTGTAGGTCACATTCGCCACCCTGATCACAGATCGGGCAATCCAGTGGGTGATTGATCAGGAGGAATTCCATCACACCCTCACGGGCCTTCTTAACCATAGGCGAATTGGTTTTTACAACAGGCGGCTGGCCTTCCGGGCCGGGGCGCAGATCACGTACCTGCATCGCACAGCTTGCTGCTGGCTTTGGTGGGCCACCTACAACCTCTACAAGACACATCCGGCAGTTGCCTGCAATCGTCAGCCGTTCGTGGTAGCAAAAGCGCGGAACTTCCACGCCTGCCTGCTCACACGCCTGAATGAGCGTCATCGCTCCCTCGGCTTCAACTTCCTTACCGTCGATGATGATCTTGCGAATGTCGCTCATGATGTCACTTTTCTCTCAGCAACGAGCCAATGCGGCTCGATTTTTGAATCTCTTTGCGCCCTACCGCGCAATAACTTTGCGGGTCCGATGCTACAACCCCATTGGTGCGCAAATATGCTTCACCTTTGGCACGCATCCGCGCTTTTTCCTGTTTCGAGTCGCCATAGGCTTCGATCTCTTCATCTGTATACCCCAAAGAGCGCGCCTTTGAACGAACAGAACGATAAAGTGTTATCGCTTTAATAAGCCGTGCCGAAATGTCCGGGCACTCTTTGCGAATTTTGTTAGCCACAGCCACGTCAAAAACTGCATCATCAATGTCGCTCACCTCACGCAACGGCTGCTTGGCCGTTACGCTGCCAGCAGACATAGCAAGAATACTCAGTGTTAGAACTAGATTACGCATATGCTCTCTCCTCAACTACAAAATTGGGCTATTGCCCTAGTCTGCAAATGAGGTCTGGTCCCCTTGTTATTCAATAACAACGCATATCCCAAGAGGATATCCGCCCGCACAATCTCTATTTTGCGTTGGGGCAACGCCCCTGCAACGTTAGTGTGTCTTTTTCAATATTCAGTTGATCCTCAGGCGCGTCAGGCCCTGCTGCCCAAATGATATCTGAGCTGCCGAAAAGGTTCACACAGTGAACAACGGCTTCATAACGCCCCGCTTCACGTGCACCATCCAATGATTTTGAAACTGGCTTTACGGTCACAACGAATTGGTCCAACTGACGCTCAACTTTACGCAACTTCGCGGTATAGAACTGCCCATCAAAAAAGATCCGGTCTTCGGATGAGGTGCAGCCCGCAAAAAGCCCCACACACAACGCAACACCTGTCCAATTTTTCATCACCGTCTCCTCCACACTATAAGGTGCGGTTTGTTACTCGTCTTTGCGCCCGTTATTGCGCAATTCGTCAGGCAGGGCCAGTGCTTCTTCGTTCAGCTCCGTTTGCGCGTTCGTAGTGGCGCAACCCCATCTAACGCCTTACGTAAAAACGCTATCGCCAAATTTAGGCCCACATACAACATCCCAGCAACTGGCACATAAATCCATCCACTCACCAGCCCACCAGTCACAGCCAAATAGGTTGCCCATGCTGGCCCTGCAAAAACAATAACTGTCAGCAGGAATGCGCCAAAACTCAGCACGCCGTCCCAGATATTGCGCAGGAATACCATTCAGCTACAAACTGGCAATCAGAGCGCCGTTGCGACGGCAAGAATAGCTTGGCCTAAGACACAGAAAAACCCAACCGCAAAGAACAACGAGCGCATCGGCTGGTTCTCGGTTGCGGTATGCACAACGGCCATGGCGATCCTTGCGACGACAAAGATCGAAGCAAACAGATTAACCATAAACGGATTTGCACCGATCAGGATGCCCGCCACGGTCGCTGCGATAAAAGGACCAGCCCATTCAACAGCATTCATGAACGCGCGTTCACGGCGATACGCCGGATCGCTATAGTCCCGCTTGGGTTTGCCACAATCGCAACGGTTTTCGGCGCTCCGACCAACTGTGGAATATCCCGATAGTACGGAAATCAGAATGGCCCAAATGCCCAAAGAGGCAATTGCATGGCTATACTCAGCAAACATTTCCATACCCTATTCAGCCGCTACAGCAGCGGTTTTGCCACTGCGTTTATGTGCAATTCGATCTTCAATGTCGCCGCGGAAGTGACGGATCAAACCTTGGATCGGCCAGGCCGCCGCATCGCCAAGCGCACAAATTGTGTGGCCTTCGATTTGTTTGGTCACGTCCAGCAACATGTCAATTTCTTCAGGCTCTGCATCGCCCTTCACCAGACGATCCATCACGCGCATCATCCAGCCAGTACCTTCACGGCACGGTGTGCACTGGCCGCAGCTCTCGTGTTTATAGAACTTTGCCAGACGCCAGATCGCTTTGATCACGTCGGTCTTTTGATCCATTACAATCACAGCCGCCGTGCCAAGGCCCGATTGCAGATCATTGCGCAGATAGTCAAAATCCATTGTCGCGTTGCGCATGGCTTTGCCTGGGACCATTGGTACTGACGACCCGCCTGGGATCACGGCCTTAAGGTTATCCCAACCGCCGCGAATACCGCCGCAATGCTTTTCGATCAGTTCTTCGAACGAGATGCTCATCGCTTCTTCAACCACACAAGGGTTGTTCACGTGGCCAGAGATGGCAAATAGTTTGGTGCCCGCGTTGTTCGGGCGGCCAAAGCCAGCAAACCATGCACCGCCACGGCGCAGAATGGTCGGCACCACTGCAATGGATTCAACATTGTTCACAGTTGTTGGGCAGCCATACAGACCCGCGCCTGCAGGGAATGGCGGTTTCATCCGCGGCATACCCTTTTTACCCTCAAGGCTTTCCAACAGAGCAGTCTCTTCACCGCAGATATAGGCCCCTGCCCCGTGGTGCAGATAGATGTCAAAATCCCAGCCGGATTTGGCTGCGTTCTTGCCTACCAAACCTGCTTCATAGGCTTCATCAATAGCAGCCTGAAGCGCTTCTTTCTCGCGGATGTATTCGCCACGAATATAGATGTAGCAGGCGTTGGCGTTCATCGCGAAGGACGCGATCAAGCAGCCCTCGATCAGTGTGTGCGGATCATGGCGCATGATCTCGCGGTCTTTACATGTGCCCGGTTCGGATTCATCCGCGTTAACGACCAGATAGGATGGGCGTCCATCGCTTTCCTTGGGCATGAAAGACCATTTCAGACCGGTCGGAAAACCCGCGCCGCCACGGCCCCGCAGACCCGATGCTTTCATCTCGTCAATGATCCAATCACGACCTTTTTTTATGATCGCAGCAGTGCCATCCCAATGGCCCCGCGTTTGCGCACCCTTCAGGGTCCGGTCATGCATGCCGTAGATGTTCGTGAAAATCCGGTCTTGGTCCTGCAACATGGTGCTCATCCGTCTTTCTCAGATTGGCGCTGCCGCCACATTCTGAATGCCTGTATAAAAACCCAAAGGAACACGGCAGCAACGCCAAGTTCCAATAAGCCCATTGTCTGATTGGGCCACCCAAGGGTGGCCCCTGCAAACTCGATCCCCATAAAGGCGAAAGCGCCTACAACACTTACCAAAGCAAGGCGTCGTCCGTCGCGCGACAATTTATCATCGTTATGCGCCACGAACAGCTCCTATGCTTATGTCTTTTTTTTCTTCTTAGAAAATTCTGTCTCGCCGCCTTTGGCCAATATCTTGGCCTGCGACATCCAGTCGTCCCGTACAATCCGGCCCTTAAAGCGCAAATTGTCGTCGACCCATGCGATGTCTTTCTTCTTCCACTTGGCAACCTGATCATAGTGATAAACACCCAGATCATTCAACGTTTGCTCTAGCTTGGGACCAACGCCGCTGATCAGTTTAAGATCGTCCTTGCCTTCAGGTCGTGCAGCGCTCAGCAGTGTTGCCGGTTTTGCATCCGCCGCTTTAACCTTTGGCTTAGCAGCCTTTTCGGTTGCTTTGGCCTTGGGCGTCGTGGCTGCTTTTATTGGTGCCTTTGCTTTCGTCGCAGAAGCCGCTTTTGTTTTTGGCGCTGCCGCAGTCTTTGCAGGTGCTTTGGTCTTTGCCGCTGCACTAGCCTTTGCTGGCGCTTTTGCCTTAGCCGCCGGTTTTGCTTTGGTCGTCGCAGCGGCTTTTGCAGGTGCTTTTGCTTTAGCTTTATCTGGCGCTTTTTCTTTCACCGGAGCTTCGTATTTCCAGTCGCCCTTGCGTTCGGACAACTCCTTCTCACCAGCGAGAGGTGTCGAAGGTTTCATGCTGAACGCTGCTGATGGCGTTGTACTAGCCGCCGCAACCGTTGCGTTAGATGCTGATGCTGCAACCGAAGTTGTCGGCGCAGAAACAGGTTCCTCCGGTGCAGAGGGCGTTTTTGTTTCGGCCGCGCCGCCTGTGTCGGTAGTTGCAGTTGCGCTTGTAGACGTGCTCTCAGTTACACTTGTCTCATCATTGCAAAGCATCGATTTCAAAATGAACCACGATGCAACGCCGATCAACGCAGCCAGTAATAGAGACGAGATAAAGCGGTAGTCCGCCATCCAAAAGAAAATGACAAAGCCCAACAGGCCAATCAATGCTGCGATCCACCTGCATGTATTCATGCAGTCCGTATTTTTGTTACTCGAAACCATACTAAAAAACTATCCCCCGGATGGATTGTGGCGACCGTCAGTCGTAACGGCCATCTTTGCTGGCTTTTGCGGAAAATTCGGTTTCTTCCCCTCGTGCCAACTTTTGCGCCTGTTCAACCCAACCGTCACGTGATGCGCGGCCCTTGAAACCTTCAAGGTTTTGATCAACCCAAGCAAGTTCATCTTGCCCCCATTTTGCTATTTGGTCAAAATGGAAAAAACCCATAGAATTTATAGTCTTCTCAAGTTTGGCGCCTACACCCTTGATCAACTTAAGGTCATCCGCACCAGATTTGCGCGGCGCGCTCATTGTACGTGGCCTCTTGCCAGCACCTGAAACGGGGGTATCCTGTTCTGCTTTTGCAGCAGGCTTAGCCGCTGGTTTAGCCGCTGGTTTAGCCTTTGCTGGCGCAACTGTTTTCGCCTCAGTCGCAGCCTTGGCTGGCTTTTGGCCTTTGTTAGCCGCACTGCCTTGCCACGGAGCAAGCAGCGGCACCTCAGTGCCATCAATCCGCTTGATCGTGTCGCCAATGTCCGTCGCCAGCTGCACTGACGCGTTATATTGCGTTTTGCCGCTGTCATGTGCGATCAACGAAGTCAAACCGCCCTGAGGTTCAGAGCCATAACGGCCATTTTGGGGACCGGGTGTCGGGACATTGCCTGCTGCCAGTTCGTCCAACATCTCGGTAAAACGCGCACCCGTGAGGTCTTCGTAATAGTCTTTACCAATCTGCGCCATCGGTGCGTTGGAACAGGCACCAAGGCATTCAACTTCTTCCCAAGAAAACTTGCCATCAGCCGACAGTTCATGCGCGCTCTTGGCTATCTTTTCTTTGCAAATGCCGATCAGGTCTTCGGCGCCGCAGATCATGCACGACGTGGTGCCACAAACTTGAATATGCGCAACTGAACCAACGGGTTGTAATTGGAACATAAAGTAGAAGGTCGCCACTTCGAGACCGCGAATATAGGCCAATCCCAACATTTCACAGACATGCTCAATCGCGGGACGCGAGAGCCATCTTTCCTGCTCTTGTGCACGCCACAGCAGCGGAATGATCGCTGAGGCCTGACGGCCCTCAGGGTATTTCGTGATCTGAGCCTCGGCCCATGCCTGATTGGCTGGGGTAAAGGCAAAAGCATCGGGTTGTTCGGGGTGCAATCTACGCAGCATAATTTTGTCCTTGTCGCTTTAGCTTTTGCACGCGGGTGGCAGCAGCAGTAGCGTTTCTTCATCATCAGCGAATTTGGCAATACCATCCGCCATCATTTCCCGCGACAGCGCAATCGCTGTCGCCCGATAAATACCCAACTGAGGCATCTGCTCATTCGCCTGCGCCGTGGTCAACATGCAACCATTGGCGTTCATCACATCGATCAATTCGGCCTTCTTGTCAGACGCCACAACCGCAGTTGTCGACATCATCACAATCAATGCCGCAAACCGCATTAGCGATCCACCTCACCAAACACGATATCCATGGTGCCGATGATCGCGGCGACATCAGCAAGCTGGTGGCCTTTTGCAAGGTAGTCCATCGCCTGCAAGTGCAGATAGCCCGGCGCGCGAATTTTGGCGCGGTAGGGTTTGTTGGATCCGTCAGCAACCAGATAGACACCGAATTCGCCTTTGGGTGCTTCAACTGCCGCATAAACTTCGCCAGCGGGAACGTGGAAACCTTCGGTATAAAGCTTGAAGTGGTGGATCAAGCTTTCCATTGAGGTTTTCATGTCAGTACGGTTGGGCGGTGTGATCTTACCGCGGGCAAGGATATCGCCCTTCCCTTCGGGTGCACGCAGCTTTTCAATCGCCTGCAACATGATGCTGGCCGATTGACGCATTTCTTCCATGCGCACCAAATAGCGGTCATAGCAGTCGCCGTTCACGCCTGTCGGAATCTGGAACTCAAACTCGTCGTAGCATTCATAAGGCTGCGCGCGGCGCAAATCCCATGCGAGGCCGGAGCCACGCACCATCACACCTGAGAAACCCCAGTCAGAAATATCCTGCTCGCTGACAACGCCAATGTCGACGTTACGCTGTTTAAAAATCCGGTTTTCCGTCAACAGTATGTCGATATCAACCATGAATCCGCTCAGGAACTTGTGCGTCCATGTTTCGATATCATCCAGCAGCGCTTCAGGCAGATCCTGATGTACACCGCCGGGGCGGAAGTACGCTGCGTGCAGACGCGCGCCGCTGGCACGTTCATAAAAGATCATCAGATCTTCGCGCTCTTCAAAGCCCCACAGAGGTGGGGTCAGCGCGCCAACGTCCATCGCCTGCGTGGTAACGTTCAGAAGGTGGCTCAGAATGCGGCCAATTTCAGAGTACAGCACACGGATCAGGCTTGCGCGACGTGGCACTTCAACACCCGTGAGACGTTCAATCGCCAAGCACCATGCGTGCTCTTGGTTCATAGGTGCCACATAATCCAACCGGTCAAAATACGGTAGGTTTTGCAGATAGGTGCGCGATTCCATCAGCTTTTCGGTGCCGCGGTGTAGCAAACCGATGTGGGGATCGCAGCGCTCAACAATCTCGCCGTCCAGCTCTAGCACCAGACGCAAAACGCCGTGGGCCGCAGGGTGCTGTGGGCCGAAGTTGATGTTGAAATTGCGGATTTTCTGTTCGCCTGTGAGGGCGTCTTCGAAACCTTTGGTGCCGTCCATCATTTCGCGGCCTCCTTCTCGTCACCCGGCAGGATGTATTCGGCACCCTCCCATGGGGACATGAAATCAAACTGGCGGTATTCTTGCACAAGGCTAACAGGTTCATAGACAACCCGCTTTTCCGCCTCGTCATAGCGCACTTCGGTATAACCCGTTGTCGGAAAATCCTTACGCAGCGGATAGCCGCGGAAACCGTAGTCGGTTAGCAGGCGGCGCAAATCGGGGTGGCCGCTGAACAGGATGCCGAACATGTCGAATACTTCACGCTCAAACCAGTTGGCTGAGGGGTGGATGTCTACCAGTGATGGCACCATGTCCTCTTCGCGCGTCGCGACGCGTAGGCGAATGCGGTGATTTTGGTACATGGACAGGAAGTGGTACACCACATCAAACCGTTTGGCGCGGCCTGTGTAATCAACCGCTGTGATATCCACCAGCGACGTAAAGCGGCAGGTCGCATCGGTTTTCAAAAACTCAACCAGACCTGTAATATTGGCCAGCGTCACATCAAGGTTCAGCTCACCCTGAGACACATCCCAGCCCAGCACACAGTCAGGGCGCTTGGTCTCGATATAGCCACCAAGTTCGTTCAGTGCGTCACTCATCGTACAATAGTCCCTGTCCGGCGCATTTTGCGTTGTAGCTGCATGATGCCGTACAGCAGAGCCTCTGCGGTAGGTGGGCAGCCCGGCACATAGATGTCTACCGGCACAATCCGGTCACAGCCGCGCACAACGCTATAGCTATAGTGGTAGTAGCCGCCGCCATTCGCACAGGACCCCATCGAGATCACATAGCGTGGCTCTGGCATCTGGTCATAAACCTTGCGCAGGGCGGGTGCCATTTTGTTGGTCAGCGTCCCTGCCACGATCATCAGATCGGATTGGCGCGGGCTGGCACGTGGCGCTGTGCCAAACCGCTCAAGATCATAACGCGGCATCGAGGTGTGCATCATCTCAACCGCACAACAGGCCAGACCAAAGGTCATCCAGTGCAGTGAACCGGTGCGCGCCCAGTTAATCAGATCCTCAGTGGAGGTCAGCAAGAACCCTTTGTCCTGCAAGGACGCGTTCAATTGCTGTGTCGCCACATCGCGGTCCATGCCAGCAGTTGCGGGCATGTTTGTCTGGGTTACTGCCATTCGAGCGCCCCTTTCTTCCATTCGTAAGCAAATCCTGCGGTCAGAACCGCAAGGAAGATCATCATCGACCAGAACGCTGTCATCGAGATATCGCCAAATGCGACAGCCCATGGGAACAGAAATGCGATTTCTAGATCGAAAATAATGAACAGGATCGACACGAGATAGAATCGCACATCGAATTTCATCCGTGCATCATCGAATGCGTTGAACCCGCATTCATAAGCCGAAACCTTCTCGGGATCGGGGTTGCGCACCGCTATAACAACGGCCGCAAGGATAAGAGCAAGGCCTAAGCCAATGGCAACGCCCAGAAAAATGAGGATGGGCAGGTATTCCCTAAGCATATCGTCCAAGGGTGGCTCCTTTCTTGGATGGCTGGGGCTCATCGCCCCGCTCGACGCTTTTGATGGGTTTAGCCCCGTGGGCCGCTAGGGTCAACGGGAGGAAGGGTGGAAACGTGTCACGTTTTGCCTTCAAAAGTAGTTACCAAAGACCACTGATGCACAAAACATCCCAGTCTGTTGGTAAGCACAAATAACCAACTAAAATAGTAAGTTATGGAATTTCCTTACTTTACGACCCTATTCAGCCCCGCAACTGTGGCACGCCACCCGCATCCACTTCGGGCCGCAATCCGAACGACAAACCACGCCCAATTCGGTGCGCTAACGCCGACCATTGGTGCGCTAATAGTTGCGGTAGATGTTCGGATAACACCTCATCAAATATCTCAAGCCAGATCGGGAAATGCCGCGCATGCACGTCCCCTGCTTGTTGGTGCTTTTGCATCGGGTTGCCATCGTAGGACCGTTCATACAACAAGGCATTGCGCCAAAAGCCCGCAATCTTTTCTTCATGTGTAGGCCAATCGTGGACGTGCTGTGCAAACACAGGGCCCAACGACGGATTTGACCGCACCCGAGTGTAAAACGCAGCTACGACCACATTTATCTGTTCTGGAGAGACCGCAATGCGGGGTGGCATTGTCACGCCATAATCGCCCACATGAACAAAAGGCTCACGACCAGATAGACCAGTGTGTTCACCATCCAACGGATCAGTCCGGCCTCCCCTTCGGGATCTACCCCCATCCGTTCACATACTTTGGTTCCAGGCCACAAAAAGGCTTCTGATAGTGTCATCTTATGTACTCCATTATTCAGCATTTCAGATGCGTAATATCTACCTCTTTTAATTACGCATTGTAAATGCTAAATATCACGCCATGCAGTTAGACAAATTTACAGACTTCGCCCTGCGCATCCTCATGACGTTGGCGGTACAAGGCCCCGAACGGATTCCCACATCCAAAATTGCATCCACTTTCGGCTTATCCGACAATCACCTGTCAAAAGTTGCAACACAACTGGCCCATGAAGGGTTTGTAATTTCCGAGCGAGGACGCAATGGCGGACTTACCCTGTCCCGCCCAGCGGATCAGATCAACATTGGCGATGTTGTGCGTGCGATGAAGCGCGACAGCCCTGTGGTGGAGTGCTTTGGCACAGATAAGTCCTGCCTGATTTTGCCCGCCTGCGGATTGCGCGCGCCCCTCGCCCAAGCACAAGAAGCGTTCTTTTCTACGCTTGATGCTTACACGCTATCTGATGTCACCAGTCCAACGGCAGGTCTGCAGGCGCTTTTGGCAAGATAGCAGAAACGATCCGCATCTGCCTGCTCACTGCGCCCCTTCGGCATAACGGCTAAGGCGCGTTGCCAGCTTTCCCACAACCACGTGCAAGATCACGGTCAGGCAGGCGAGGACAATCAGACTGGCAAACATCAAATCAATCTTTGCCCGCCCGTTGGCGAGCAGCATAAGGTACCCAAGTCCCTTGGAAGCGCCAACCCACTCCCCGATGACCGCACCAATCGGCGCATAAACAGCAGCAAGTCGCAGACCCGTTCCCAAACTGGGCAATGCGTTGGGGATTTGCACATGTCGCATAAAGTTTAGCTTTCCAGCCCCCATAGACACAGACAAATCGCGATAGCCCTTATCGGTGCGGGTTAGCCCGTCATGAAACGCGGAGGTCACAGGGAAGTAGATAATCAAAACCGCCATGACGATTTTTGACCCCATGCCATAACCAAACCAAAGCGTCAGCATTGGCGCCAGCGCAAAAACGGGAACCGCTTGAGTAAAGACCAGCATCGGCAACATAATCCGTTCGGCGGTCTTGGACAGCGCAAGCTGGATTGCGGTTGCTACCCCCAGAACTGTGCCAATCAGAAGCCCCAGAAGAACCTCTGTCGCCGTGACCAATGCATTTTCCGCAATGATCGCACGGCTTTTAAAAGCTGCCTGCGCAACCCGCCACGGAGATGGCAAAATGAAATGGGGCGCGTCGGTGATCAGCACCAACGCCTGCCAAAGGCCTAGCCCGACCAATACCGCCAGAAGAATATCACGCCCCTTCATGCCCCGATACCACGCAAGTAGCCTAACAGCCGCGCCTGACAATCCAATGTTTGTGGATCATTAATGGCCCGCAACGCAGGTGTTGAGGGGACAGGCCAGTCTTGCGCCCCCTGCTCAGACAGAACAGTGATCTTATGCCCAAGGCGGGTTGCCTCGGCAGGGTCATGGGTAACCAACAACACCGTGCGCCCCAAAAGGACCTGCGCGGCAAGTTCTTGCATGTCAGCACGTGTGCCAGCATCTAGTGCCGAGAACGGCTCATCCAGAAACACAATGGGACAGTTTTCAAACAAGGTCCGTGCAAGTGCGGCCCGCTGCCGCATCCCCCCCGAAAGTGTTTTCGGTTTCTGATCGATATGCGCAGAAAGCCCCACGCGGTTCAGCAAATCCTTTGCCAAATCAACGTCTGGCATTTCGCCGCGCAGTCGCGCACCCAAGCAGACATTTTCCAGCACGGACAACCACGGTAACAACAAATCAGATTGCGCCATATAGCTGATGCGACCAGCCAAAGGCATACTATCGGTTGCGCCATAGCTGCCTGTGAATTTTCCGCCCGTATCAAGCCCCAGAACCAGCCGCAGGATTGTTGATTTACCCACCCCAGATCGCCCCAACAGGCAGGTCCATTCTCCAGCTGGCACATGCAGATTGACATCAAACAACAACGACCCGCCTATGTGATGCTCGCCTTGCACATTGATCCCGGGTGACGTGGTCATGCGCCGTTCAGCCCCATCTGCCAAAACCCGATCTCGAGGGTTGTCGCCATTGTGAAACGGTTTTGCAAAACTGCCACGCGCGGCGAACTTGCCAAATCGCCAACACGCCGTGCAACTGCCCCGTCGATCATTTCGCCAACATTGGCACAAACCGCTTGATACTCTGGGTCTGCGTATGTCGCGATCCATTCAGCGTAAGGCGTATCAGTTGCTTTTTCGCCCGCAAGCCGCAAACCAATTTCGCCGTACCCCATCACACAAGGTGACAAGGCCGCCATCATATCCAAAAAGTCACCCTGCATGCCCGCATCCATGACGTATCTTGTATAGGCAAGGTTCTCGACGGCCTCGGCTGCGTTAAACAGCATCTCTTCATCGATGCCTTCTGCTGCACATGTTTTCACATGCAGCGACATCTCTTGATTGACCAACGCATTCACAGTGCCCGCGCAAACCTTCATCTCAGACAGCGTTTCAGATTTCACCACCGCCAGCGACCACGCCCGCGAAAAGTGAACCAGAAATACGTAATCCTGGATCAGGTAGTGCAGGAATGCAGTGCGCGGCAGCGTGCCATCCCTTAACCCCTCAACAAAGGCGTGGCGCGTATAGCCCTCCCATGCCTCGCAAGCCCCCTCGCGCCACAGCGCGAAGGTCTTTCCATAATCCGGCGCGCTCATTTCGCTGTCACGTCGATGGCGATTTTCGAAACAGGGTTCTGGAACGGGATCAGGCCTGCCTCATGCAAGAACGCCTCAAAGGTTGCATAGCGCCCCTCGTCCATTGCTGTAGGGCGCAAGGCAAATCGGGGCAGCGTATCAACCCAAGCTTTGGCGTTCAGCTCATCTTGCAACTCGGCTGAAGTGCCTGAAAAGATTTCCCAGCTGTCCTCAGGATGGTTCACAATGTATTGCGTCGCCTTTTGCGTAGCGGCCAAAAAGCGGGCGATCATGTCCTTGTCCATCGTGTCGGTATTGGCGACATAGATCAGCTCATCATAAGTTGGCACACCTTCTTCTTCGACGAAAAAGCAATGGCCCTCAACGCCCTCAATCTCCATCTGGTTCAGTTCAAAGTTGCGGTAGGCGCCAATCACGGCATCCACCTGCCCAGACATCAACGAGGGGGAAAGCGACCAATTCACGTTTACCAGCTCAACGTCACCTAATGACAGACCGTGATGACGCAGTATCGATCCCAGAACTGCCTCTTCGACACCGCCAACAGAAAAGCCAACCTTTTTGCCAGCCAAGTCTTTCGGGCTCTTGATTGGCCCATCAGCCAACGCAAGCAAGCAGTTCAACGGCGTGGCGACCAATGTTCCCACACGTTGTATCGGCAGACCCTCATGGATTTGTAGGTGCAGCTGGGGCTGGTAGGATATCGCCAGCTCTGCTTTTCCGGCCGCAACCAATTTTGGCGGATCAGACGGATCCGCAGGCGCGATAATTTCCACCTCTAGGTCCTGCTCTGCAAAATATCCCAGTTCCTGCGCCACGATAATCGGCCCGTGATCGGGGTTGACGAACCAATCCAGCAAAAGCGTCATGTCATCCGCAGCCATCAATGGAGATGCAGCAAAGGAAATGGCCGCTGTCAAAGATGTAAGTTTCATTAGATTTCTCTTTCAGTTGGAGGCGTATCGCCCATTGCAATCAAACAGATGTCGCCGTCCCAATAAGACCGCAGGTATGAGGCTGCCTGCCATGCACGCAGGCCAGAACGGCAGGCAAAAACAGCACGTTGTTCTGGTGATGGGGTAAATTTGGCCTTGGTGAACTCAGCAACACTGAGGCGGTGCGCGGTGGCATTAACTGGCTGTGGCGCTTCAATGATGTCGCGCAGTTCAATCACGAAATCCGCATCGGAGACCTCACTGGCCGCAATGAATTTCAAATCCACAGCAGGCTCTGGCGCGGTATCAAACCGAAAGCCGCCCGTGCGCATGGTCTGCATGTCAAAGCTCAGCAATTGCCCCAGCGGCGATGGCGTTTGTCCGATTAATTGCGCCAATGCCATTTGCGCCATCGCGGCCCCCATCATCCCAACAACGGGTCCCATGACCCCCGCTGTGGCGCAGGTCGCCGCGCGCTCTGGCAGGTCAGGAAACACTGCACGAAGCGACGGCGCAGTACCGCAAAAACCAGCTACATAGCCCGAAAACCCCAGCACCGATGCACTGATCAGCGGGACACCTGCCGCGTAGCAAATATCAGATAGCGTGTAGCTGGTGGCAAAACTATCCGCACAGTCCAATACAAGCGTGCTTTGCGCGACCAGCGCTGGCGCGTTTGCGGGATCAAGTGGCACCTCAAGCGCATTGATCATGCAATCGCCGTTCAGAGCACGCAAAGTCTGCGCGGCGGCTTGGGCTTTGGGCCTGCCTACGTCCGCCTCACAAAACAATGTTTGCCGATGCAAGTTGGACAGCGCCACTGTGTCGCCGTCCATCAGCGTGATCTGCCCCACACCTGCCCCGACAAGATACTGCAACACTGGCGAACCCAACCCACCAGCGCCCACCACCAGCACATGCGCAGAACGGATCGCAGCCTGCCCTGGATCACCAACTTCGGGCAAACAAATCTGGCGTGCATATCTGCTCATCGCGTTGCCGCCAGCCATGCGCGCACGCGGTCCTCAGGAGAGGTGTTCAAGGTGATATCCGTGACTGCCGCCACAACATCCGCGCCAGCGTCAAATGCCCCAGCTGCCCGATCAAGCGACATGCCACCAATCGCGATCAGTGGCGTCTCTCCAATCAGATCGCGCCATACCCCTAGTTTCGCGATGCCTTGCTCATGCCATTTCATCTTCTTGAGGATGGTCGGATAGATTGGTCCCAAGGCGATGTAATCAGGTTTCAGCGCAACCGCGCGCGCCAGCTCAGCCTTGTCATGGGTGCTGATCCCCAGCTGCAATCCAGCCGCACGAATGGCATTGATGTCTGCCCCTTCCAGGTCCTCTTGCCCAAGGTGGATAAACTCACACCCTTCCTCAATCGCCATCTTCCAATAGTCGTTTATTATCAATGTACAGCCGTGCGTATTACATGTCGATTTTGCGCGCCTGATATTTTCGCGCACCACTACATTTTCCGCGTCTTTAATCCGCAACTGCACCAGCTTGATGCCCAGCGGCACCAACCGTTCAATCCACTCGGCACTCTCAAATATCGGGTAAAAACGATCCAAGGTCATTCTAAAAACGCCTTTCCAATAACTGGGGTTGAGGGGGACGCCATATCGCGAGGCTCCATAGGGTCGGCGCTGTGGGCTATTTGGCCAGCTGTGATCGCTCCTGCGAATGCAGTCGCCATTGCGGCGGGATCACCTGCTTTGGCCACAGCCGTATTCAACAACACCGCGTCAAAGCCCAACTCCATGGCGGCCGCAGCCTGAGACGGCAGCCCAATCCCCGCGTCAATGACCAATGGAACATCGGGGAAATGCGCCCGCATGGCGCGCAACCCAAACAGATTGTTCAACCCCAGCCCTGATCCGATCGGCGCGCCCCACGGCATCAAAACCTCACAGCCTGCATCCAATAATCGGTCTGCAACAACCAGATCCTCGGTTGTGTAGGGGAACACCTGAAACCCGTCTTCCGACAGTATCCTTGCGGCTTCGACCAATCCAAAAACATCCGGCTGAAGCGTGTCTTCTTCTCCGATCACCTCCAGCTTGATCCATTTTGTACCAAACACCTCACGCGCCATATGCGCAGTTGTGACCGCCTCTTTGACGCTGTGGCATCCGGCCGTATTGGGCAAAACATGCACGTCCAAATCGCGGATCAACTGCCAAAAGTCCTGCCCTGCGCGGTCCCGTCCGCTTTCGCGGCGCAGTGACACGGTGGCCACGCTTGCGCCGCTGCGCTTGAACGCATCCGCCAAGATCGCAGGTGACGGGTATTGGGCTGTGCCCAGCATGAACCCGTTGGCTAGGCTGGTGCCGTAAAAATCGCGCATGGCCTAGCCCCCCTGCATCGGGGCAAGAACTTCGATGGTGTCTCCCTCGCTAAGATCATGATCAGCGCGAAGACCAACGGGTACAAACACCCCGTTCACAGCCGTTGCGACCTTGGCACCGCCAAATCCTTCACTAATCAGCAGTTCGGCCAGCGTGTTTACCTGCGCATCCACGGGCGCACCATTAAGCTGCAATTTCATCCATCACCTCCGGCTTTTTGTTGTCAAAAATCAATTCGGCCACCATCCGTGCCAACGCAGGTGCCAGTAAAAATCCGTGCCGGAACAAACCGTTGGCACGGATCAGGTTTCCATCCCGTCGAATGCGCGGCAGGTTGTCAGAAAACGCAGGCCGACTATCCACACCGATCTCCAGCACTTCAGCCTCCCCAAATGCCGGGTTAAGCGCATAGGCCGCACTGAGAAGTTCAAGCAGGGAACGCGCCGTCACATGACTGCCTGCACGCCCTTCAATCATTGTGGCACCCAGCATAAAAACGCCGTCGCCACGCGGCACGATATAAAGCGGCACGCGCGGATGCAGCATCCTGATGGGGCGACTTAGGGTGACATCGGGGCAGGATAAAATCAGCATCTCGCCCTTAACGCCGCGCAGATCAGCCAGCTTGTCTTTTGCTTGAAATCCGCGGCAATCAACGGTGAGACCGTGTTTTGCATAGGCATCAGGGTTCGCATCATCGCAGGTAAATTCCACCCCATCCGCGATGAGGCCGGAACGCAGCATTTCCAAGGCATCTCGAGGCGCAAGATGCGCTTCGGTTTCGAAGAACAAACCCTTTGAGAAACGTGTTCCCAAGTCTGGCTCCAAGGTTGCAATCTCGGAGCTCGTTACCGTGCGGTGCCCATCCGTGCGGCGTGCGAATCGCGCAAGTTCGGCCTTGTCCCGAGAGGGAGACACAACAAGAGATCCGCAACGTTGCACCGCGTCGGTTTTTGCGGCCCACCAATCCGCAGCTTCGCCGCCCAACCGGACAACAGGTTGTTCAGCTGTTTCGCCTTCGCAAAACGGCGCCAGCATACCACCAGCCCACCAAGAACAAGCATGTGGACCTGCCTTAGTATGGCGATCTACTAGCGTCACCTTTGCGCCGCGATCCAGCAAAGCGCGCGCAACGCACAGCCCCGCAACACCTGCGCCAATGACGGTGATTTTGCTCATGACCATTGCTCGTGGAAATGATGGACGGGGCCATGACCGCGCCCAATCCTCAGGTGATCGGCAGCTTGGATGGCATTTTGCAAATAGGCATGCGCGATCCCCACGGCATCAATCAGGTCCCGCCCCTGCGCAAGTTGCGCGGCGATTGTCGCGGAATAGGTACATCCGGTTCCGTGTGTGTTGCGGGTCTCAATCCGGGGCGCATCAAATGTCGCGATGACACCACTCGCGTCCACCAGCACATCGGTGCAGGTGCTCCCATTCGCATGGCCGCCCTTCATCAAAACAGCACTTGCCCCCATCTGAATAAGGCGCTGGCCTTGCACTGCCATTTCCACTTGATTTTTCGCTTCGGCTTCGCCCAGCAAACGCGCCGCCTCGGGCAGGTTAGGCGTGAGCAGGTGTGCAATCGGCAGGACATGCTGGATCAACGCTTCAACCGCGACATCCTGCAAAAGCGCATCACCCGATTTGGCGATCATCACCGGGTCAACTACAATGGGGCCTGTGAACTGACGCAACCGTTGCGCTGTTGCCTTTATGATTGGCGCGGAAAACAACATACCCAGTTTAATCGCACCAACATCGAGATCAGATAGCACAGCATCAATTTGCGCCACGACGATGTCGGCGGGGATCTCGTGAACTGCCGTCACTGCCGTTGTGTTTTGCGCCGTCACTACGGTGATAACGCTGGCACCATAGGTTCCGTTGGCAGACATTGCTTTTAGGTCAGCCTGAATGCCAGCGCCGCCGCCACTATCAGAACCTGCTATCGTCAAGGCAATCGGGGTATGTTCACTCACAGGCACGTCTCCAATATTTGGGCGTGCCGACGTGAGAATGAGTCTGTGCTTGGCGTTAGCTTGCACAATCTACCCGTTCCCTACGCCGGTATTACCCGGATCAGGTTCGACGGGTCAGTGCAGTGCACCTCTCAGCCCCTAAGGGCCCCCCGACGGATGATTTTAATGCCGATCAGACCAACAAGGGCCAAGCGGCGTATTTCAAGGAGAGTGGTAGGGCAGCGCCTCTCAGAGCACAACCCTAATTTGAATCGACCTCATCCTCAGGACAAAGGAATACAATTCCTCAGGCCACAATTAACATTAATATCGCACCCCAAGTTACTGTATTTTAAACAGATATCTACACATTAAGATGTCAATAAATATGGAGGGTGAGACGCCAATACCTCTTTAAACAACCCAAGCTGCTTTGCGCTTCTCGAAAAATGCGCCAATGCCCTCGGCCGCTTCTTCGGTCTCCCAGCGCGCTGCCAATGCGTCAATCGACATCGCAACGGCTTCCTCTGTTGCAGCCCCACCTAGATCCTGTGCCAGCTTTTTCGCTGCAGCCACAGCTCCGGGAGCGCAGGCAAGATAGGGTACAACCTCGCGCTCAACCGCGGCATCCAGCTCTGCGGCAGGCACTGCGCGTGCAAGCAAACCCAGCTCCACCGCCTCGTCCGCGCCAAACACACGGCCTGACATAAACACGCGACGCGCACGCCCTTCGCCCATGCGGGCAATCACGTAAGGGCCGATGGTGGCCGGAATGATCCCAAGCTTTGTTTCGGTCAGGGCCATTTTGATCGAATCCGCCCCAATCGCGACATCACAGACCGACGCCATGCCAACACCGCCGCCAAACGCATTGCCGTGCAAGCGCCCGATCAGCGGCTTTGGCAAGCGGTTAAGCGCGCCCAACATCGTTGCAAGTTTGCCCGCTTCTTTCGCACGGGTTTGCGCGTCCATGCCCATCTGCTCTTGCATCCAGCCCAGATCACCGCCTGCGCAAAACGTCTTTCCCGCTGCTGCCAGAATGACAACACGCACAGCATCATCCGCTGCCAGTTGCGCTGCGGCCTCGGTCAGCTCTTTCAGCATCAGTGCTGACATCGCGTTATGCTTTTCCGCGCGCGCAAGCGTCAGGGTAGCCACACCGCGGCTATCGGTCTCAACCGAGATGGTCTCAAACATGTTTCGTGTTCCTTAATGTCGAATGGATGGCCTAGCCGCGCATTGCACGGGCCATATCGGCCGCCTGTGCGATAATTTCAGCATCTAGACCAGTCTCATAGCCCAGCGTGGCTAGATGTGCTGCTACCGCTTCGGTTGCTACGTTTCCTGATGCGCCGGGTGCATAAGGACAACCGCCCAATCCCGCCACAGCAGCATCAAAAACCCGCACGCCAAGGCTAAGCGAGGCATCGATGTTATCCAGCGCGCGACCACCCGTATCATGGTAATGCCCCGCCAAACGGCCCACAGGCACCACATCACGTACAGCCAGCAACATCCGCGCAATTGTATCGGGCGTCGCAGCCCCGATGGTATCGCCCAATGAGACCTCATAGCAGCCCATCGAGAACAGTTTATCTGCAACCTTGGCTACTGCGTCAGGCGAAACAGCACCGTCATACGGGCATTCCACCACGCAAGAGACATAACCCCGCACTGGCAAATCGACATGGCGCGCCGCCTCAAGGATAGGCGCAAAACGTTCAATGCTCTCCTCAATCGAGGCATTGATGTTCTTTTGCGAGAAACCCTCAGAGGCGCTGGCAAAGACCGCGATTTCATCTGCCTTCGCACCAACGGCATCTTCATAACCGCGCATGTTTGGTGTCAGTGCCGCGTAGCGCACACCGTCCTTGCGGGTGATGCCAGCCAAAACCTCAGCCGAACCCGCCATTTGCGGCACCCATTTAGGAGAGACAAAGCTGGCACATTCGATCCTCGTGAACCCTGCCTTACTCAGCAGGTCAACTAACGCGACCTTTTCTGCTACCGGAATATCACGCTTTTCATTTTGCAGGCCATCGCGTGGTCCTACTTCGAAAATCTCACATGGTCCCAAGTTCATCGCACTCTCCCCAATTTGCTATTCCCCAAGACTGCACCGAAAATCCAAATCATGCACTCTTTTTATATCCTTACCTGCATCGCGCTCTTAGGAGGGCATGTCCCACGCTGGGAAAAACGTTTCCGAAAACAGCACGTCCTTGCCGGGCAAAGAGGCTTTGAAACCCTCACGCTGCGTGATGCGCTCGTACCAATCGGTAAGCGCTTCAAAGCCATCAAGATGCGCAAAGAAGCGTGCCATATAGACCGCCTGCCCCACAGAAACATCCGCTGCTGAAAAACCGCTGTCCAATAGGTATTCACGGCCCTTTAGCCGCGCCTCAAGTGCGGCGTAGCATTTGCCCAGTCGCGCCGCCTCTAGTTTCATCACAATCGGACTGCGCATGGTGTCATCGCGCAGGGCGATGTGTTGTTGTGTCAGTGCGGCGGTGTGCTGGCTGATGGTTTCGGAAAAATGGACCCAGATCAACCATTGCGCGCGGTCTACATGGTCCACGCCGCGCCCCATCCCATTTGGCGAAAACCGTTCGCATAGGATTTCAGTGATTGCCCCAGTTTCGAATATCGCCTGCCCGTCGAGTTCTAATGCTGGCACACGCCCTGCTGGGCTTTTCTCTAGATACGCGGGCGAGCGTAGTGTTTTGTCAAAAGGATAGGTCTCGACCTCGAAATCTATGCCCAGTTCGTGAAGCAACCAGAGGCTACGCATGGAACGCGTTTGCGGGCAGTGATGAAGGGTAATCATGCCACCGCCTCCTCTTCTGCTTCAAGACGCACCAACGCGGCCCCCGCCTCAACCTGATCGCCAGCAGTGGCGAGCACTTCGGCTACGATACCGTCGCGCGCGGCCAACAGGCTGTGCTCCATCTTCATCGCCTCAAGGATAGCCAGCTTGTCCCCCATGCTCACGTGTTGTCCGACACTGGCAAAGACCTCGCGCACCAGTCCGGGCATGGGAGCCTCAACGAGGTTACCATCCCCCTGTGTGCCAGCAGCCTGCATCAGAGGGTCAACGCGATCAAAAATAAGGCCGTAGCCGTCAAAGACAGTGATGCGATCGCCTGACAAAGCAACCTGCGCCGCTGGCTGACCGCCAATTTGCCAGCGCCCGCCAATGCGACGGGCCTCAACCGTATCCTCAGCGATGTGCCAAATCTGATGATCAGGGCCACGCACTTCTACTTTGATCAGGTGTTCTTCGGCGCCCCATTCCAACGTCACCTGACGCAGCAATGAATCCCACAGGGTGAACCCTGTTTCCGGCCCTGTCTGCAGCAGGCCCAGCGCCGCCATGCCTGCCAGCGCCACATGGCGCGGTGCTACAACTGGTGGCGTGGTCAGCGCATCAATGTCACGGGCAATCAGTCCAGTATCAACGTCACCTTTGCGAAAACCGCTGTGTCCGGCAAGTGCACCCAGAAACGCAAGGTTGGTCACAGTCCCCGCCACCTGCGTAGCGCAAAGCGCCTGACGCAAGCGCGCCAGTGCCACATCGCGGGTTGGGCCATGCACAATGACCTTTGCAATCATCGGATCATAAAACGGACTAATCGTATCGCCCGCCCGCACGCCGCTATCAGCACGACAGGCAGGATCAAACGCCAGATGCGTTAATGTCCCCGTTGCAGGCAAAAAGCCTTTTGGCACGTCCTCAGCATAGAGGCGTGCCTCAAATGAGTGGCCATTGATTGTCAACTCATCCTGAGCCTTGGGCAGGTCTTCACCAGCAGCGACCCGCAGTTGCCATTCCACCAGATCAACACCTGTGATGGCCTCAGTCACTGGATGCTCAACCTGCAAGCGGGTGTTCATCTCCATGAAAAAGAAACCGTCCGCTTTGAGCCCACCAGTGCCGTCGACGATGAATTCCACCGTCCCTGCCCCTTTATAGCCAATCGCCTCAGCGGCGCGCACGCCAGCCGCGCCCATCGCCGCGCGCATTTCTGCCGTCATGCCGGGTGCTGGGGCTTCTTCAATGACCTTTTGGTGACGACGCTGAAGCGAGCAGTCGCGCTCAAACAAGTGAACTGCCGTTTTGCCATCGCCAAAAACCTGCACCTCGATGTGGCGCGGCTGGCTGACGAATTTCTCAACCAGCACGTCGGCATTGCCAAAGGCGGTCTTGGCCTCAGAACGTGCGCTTGCCAATGCCTCAGAAAATCCAGCAGCCTCTTCGACCAGACGCATGCCTTTGCCGCCACCACCTGCAACAGCTTTGATCAGAACAGGGTATCCAATTTTTCCAGCCTCTGCCTCCAGCAGATCATCTGATTGATCCTTGCCGTGATAGCCCGGGACAACAGGTACGCCCGCTTCGATCATCAATGCCTTAGCCGCGTCTTTGAGGCCCATCGCACGGATCGCATCAGCAGACGGTCCGATGAACGTCAGCCCTGCGGCATCAACCGCGTCCACAAAAATGGGGTTCTCGGACAGGAAACCATAGCCTGGATGGATCGCTTGTGCGCCCGTATCCAGCGCCGCCTGAATGATCACATCACCGCGCAAATAACTATCTGCAGGGGCTGATCCGCCAATATGCACAGCCGTATCCGCCATCGCGACATGTTTGGCACTTGCATCAGCGTCTGAATACACGGCCACACAGCGCACACCCATGACCTGAGCGGTTTCAATAACGCGGCAGGCAATCTCGCCTCGGTTCGCAATTAAGATTGTATCAAACATTACGCGAAATCCTCTATCACTTTGAACCGTTCACACATCAGTTTCATATCCTCAGCGAACCCGCCGTTGCGGGTAAAATATGCTTGATACCCTTTTTGCCAGTGATCAAGATCGCGAAACTCCCCCTGTGCTGCGACGAATTCAACGTCCATGTCACTGAAACGACGGGTGGACACCTCGACCGTTTCAATCATGACGGCAGGTGTGCCATCCCAGTTAAGCGCAACATCGCGTCGGCCAACCTCAGGCCACGCGTCACCCTTTGCACCATAGGCTGATGCCGCCTCGCAGGTTGCGGTTTTGGTGCCGCTGCGCACCAACGCGATGATCTCTGCGCATAACTCAGGTGAATCGCCAAACCGAAAGGTCTCGGCCTCGGGGTTGTCGTCGATGATCTCTTGCAAGGTCTTCGTCATGTCGTTCTCCTTACATCCGGAAGATGCCAAATTTGGTTTCTTCAATTGGTGCGTTCAAGCTGGCTGACAGGCTCAGGAAAAGCGTGTCGCGGGTCTTGCGCGGATCAATGATGCCATCATCCCATAGGCGCGCAGACGCATAGAGCGGGTGCGACTGCTCTTCGAACATATCCACTGTGGGTTTCTTGAAGGCCGCTTCTTCCTTGGCGGACCATTCCCCGCCTTGGCGTTCAATCGCGTCGCGTT
Source organism: Sulfitobacter sp. (assembly GCF_036960155.1). Taxonomy (GTDB): domain Bacteria; phylum Pseudomonadota; class Alphaproteobacteria; order Rhodobacterales; family Rhodobacteraceae; genus Sulfitobacter. The sequence goes on from NZ_JBALWB010000005.1 coordinate 152,814, forward strand.
TGACGGTGGCCAGAACCCCAGCCGCCTGCGCGCCGCCCATGACCGAGATGCGGCTGTTGGGCCATGTCCACAAGAAACGCGGGCTAAAGGCGCGTCCTGCCATGCCATAGTTGCCTGCCCCGAATGAGCCGCCAACCAGCATGGTGATCTTTGGCACATTGGTGCTGGCCACCGCTGTCACCATCTTGGCGCCGTGACGCGCGATGCCCTCGTTCTCGTATTTGCGACCCACCATAAATCCTGTGATGTTTTGCAGGAACACCAAAGGGATACCGCGCTGAGAACACAGTTCTACAAAATGCGCACCCTTTTGTGCGGCTTCCGAGAACAACACACCATTGTTGGCGACAATCCCGACAGGGCAGCCTTTCACATGGGCAAATCCGGTGACCAGCGTCTCGCCAAAGCGGGGTTTGAATTCGTCAAAGCGACTGCCATCAACCGTGCGCGCGATTACCTCGCGAATGTCATAGGGAGTGCGCAGATCAGCGGGCACCACGCCTAGGATTTCAGCTGGGTCATAAGCGGGTTCTTCAACGCTTTCCCACTGCACTGTGGAAGGTTTCGCACGGTTGAGATATTTCACCGCGCGCCGCGCCAAAGCCAGCGCATGTGCATCGTCCTCGGCCAAGTAATCCGCAACGCCGGACAGGCGCGTGTGAACGTCACCGCCGCCTAGGTCCTCGGCGCTAACCACCTCACCCGTTGCGGCCTTGACCAGTGGCGGCCCCGCAAGAAAGATCGTGCCCTGTTCTTTTACAATGATCGTCACGTCAGACATGGCAGGCACATAGGCCCCGCCAGCAGTGCATGAGCCCATAACAACCGCGATCTGCGGGATGCCCTTTGCGCTCATGCGGGCCTGGTTATAGAAAATCCGGCCAAAGTGATCACGGTCAGGGAATACTTCATCTTGATTGGGCAGGTTCGCCCCGCCGCTATCCACAAGATAAATGCAGGGTAGATGGTTTTCTTCTGCTATCTCTTGGGCGCGCAGGTGCTTTTTCACCGTCATCGGATAATAGGTGCCGCCCTTTACGGTCGCATCATTACAAACCACCATGACCTCTTGGCCCTGCACCGTGCCAACACCAGCAATCACGCCCGCACAAGGGGCCGCACCACCATAAAGCCCGTGCGCCGCAACCGCGCCAACCTCCAAAAATGGGCTGCCCGCATCCAGCAGGTTTGCAACCCTCTCGCGCGGCAACATCTTGCCGCGGCTCAGGTGCCGATCGCGCGATTTGTCACCGCCGCCTAGAGAGGCCGCCTGTGCCACTTCGCGGACCTGCTCCAAAGCGTCCAAATGAGCCGTTGTATTGGCCTTAAACGCCTCTGACGATGGCAAAGCCTGTGAACTTAGCTTCATTTTATGTCCTCCAGTTCCAATTTCTCTATTCGAGTCACCAAATCGGGCAACCCAGTCGCCAAACTGTATTGGTACAAGGCCGCGCGCGCATCGCATGCTAGCGCATCCATATCCTCACGACATTGCAGTGTCGTTTTGACGTTTTTAATCGCATTGAGCCTGCGACCATAAATATTTTTCTGTATTTCAGTGCCGCTGACTTGTTCCGGCAAGGTGGCAATTATTTGCGCCGCCCGTTGAGAAAACCCATCTACGAGCCCCTCAAAACAGGATTCACTGGGATCAGCGAAAGAGCAATAATTCAGGATGATCGACATACATTCGCGCTCCTTGAACGCGCCTCGCTTTGGTCCGCTTGCTTCTTGCTCTGCCACTTCATCCAAGCAGCGATCTACCCATGCCACTGGGTCGGCCAGCAAAGGTGTTGCACCAAAAAAGCCGATCAAAATGTAACTCTGTAGGTACTGCTTCATTTTACGCTCTCCGTCTGCGCGCACATCTTCATCGGTCGTCGAATGACACCGAATTCGCTTCGCAAGGCGTCATTTTTCCAGGGCTGAGATCTCTGGCTAACGGCTACTTTCCGCCGTCCAATGCCGCCCGCCTGTGATGTCAGTTTCATTGCCATCCTTTCAGGCTGCATATGCAAAATTATGGGTTGGTAGTTGATTTTTCGCACACAACCGCGCTGCAAATTGACAAATATCATACGCGGATGCTGCAACGCGGCGCAGAACAATCGTGTTAATTCGATTGGAAACAGAATCATGAAAACCACATTCATCGCACTCGCGCTTGCAACTCTTGCTGCGACTTCCGCCTCGGCCCAGTCGCAAGGGGATATCACCCTTGGTTTCGGTATCGCATCGGTTGTCCCGAAATCGGGTAACGGTACGCTGGCAGGAGGTGCTGCAGACGTCCGCAATAGTGTTCGCCCGTCCATCACCGCCGAGTATTTCATCCGTGATAATCTGGGCATCGAAATCTTGGCTGCGGCTCCGTTTGAACATGACATCCACATCGACGGTGTCGGGTTTGCTGGTACCACCAAGCAGTTGCCGCCCACGCTCTCGCTCAACTACCACTTCCCGACCAATAGCGCCTTCAAGCCCTATATCGGTGCTGGCCTGAACTATACTGCCTTCTTCCAAGAGGAATCCTCCCTTGGTACGCTGGAGCTGGAAGACGGTTTTGGCCTCTCGGTTCAAGTTGGCATGGACTACGAGCTGAAGAATGGTGCGGCGTTGCGTGCAAACCTGCGTTGGATCGACATCGACTCCGACGTTAAGTTGAACGGCGCCTATATCGGTGAAGCCGAGATCGACCCCTACGTTGTCAACCTCGCATACGTTGTGAAATTCTAAACAACTATCCAACGCCATCGGAGGCTGCATCATGGTGCGGCCTCCCCAATCTTGCGCTTTGAAAACACACATCATACGATCTGCACCTCCCGCACGTAGGGGCCAAATTTTCCGCTGATCGTGGCTGAAATCACTGCCCACAGCATGATGATGAACGGCCAGCTCACCAGCCCCCAAACGCCGAACTGTCCCACCGCCATTACCAGCAGCGGAATACAGATCAAAAATACCGCAGCAACACCGACAAGGCCAGCGCACACTTGCAATAATATTGTTTTGCCAAAACCGTGGCGTGGCGTCAGCCGTAACCGTTGATGACAACCAACACAGGGCGACGATTTATTGATCGCCAACCGCGAGATCCCGCCTTTAAACGTCGAACCCAAAGCAAACGGACCCTGAAGCGCATTACATGAGGGGCAACGCAGGTTATAAATGCGGCGGAACATGTTCTTCATTGCAAAGTTTCCGCAATCGCAAGCGCCTTTAACTCACGGCGGATCACCTTACCTGTGACAGTCATCGGCAGCGCATCTAGGAAGGCAACTTCACGGGGGTAAGAATACCCTGCAAGCCTGTCTTTCACCCAGTCCTTCAGCGCTTCGGGGTCTTCCTTGGCACCCTGCTTGAGGACAACGTAGGCTTTTACAATTTCGGTCCTTAGCGCATCAGGCTTACCCACCACGCCGACTGTTGCCACTGATGGATGGGTCAACAGGCAATCCTCAATCTCAGCTGGCCCAATGCGGTACCCGCTAGAGGTGATCACATCATCCTCACGCCCGACAAAGCGTAAAAAGTCACCCTCCCAAACACCGCGATCCCCGGTGAGCATCCACTCTCCACAGAACTTCGCTGCGGTTTCTTCGGGGCGTTGCCAGTACTCCAGCATCATCGAGGCCGCACCACGCCGCACGGCCACATCGCCCTCACCATCCGTAGGTTTGCCATCCTCTAGGACAGCCAGATCAAACCCCGGCACAGCCTTACCAATACAGCCCGCGCGCGCCGCAAATCCGGCACCGCAACTGCTGGCGACCATGTTGCATTCCGTCTGGCCGTAAAATTCATTTATCTCGACGCCAAATGCGTCTCGTCCCCACGCCAACATCTCAGCGCCCAGCGGCTCTCCCCCGCTGGCGACTGATCGCAAACCGTCAATAGACGCGCCTTGCGCCTTAAGCATACGAAGTGCTGTAGGCGGAAAGAACACATTGCGTACGCCACCCTGTGCAATGATTGCACTGCATTCATTTACGTCAAATTTTGCCATCCGCGCCGCCACCACAGGCACACCCATCGCTAGCGCGGGCAAGGCCACATCAAACAGCCCGCCGATCCACGCCCAGTCTGCAGGCGTCCAGATGCAATCACCCTCTTGGCCAAGGTAATCATGGCTAGTCACTACACCCGGCAAATGACCCATCAAAACGCGATGAGCATGCAACGCGCCTTTGGGTGTTCCAGTTGTTCCAGATGTATAGATCAAAACCGCCGGATCTTCGGATCCTGTGTCTGCGAAAGGAACATCACCCCCTGACACACCTATATCTGCTACAATCCAAGCCTGCGCCAGCCCGCCCACCAGATCAACGCCTCCCTCATCGGTTAGCACCAGCGTCACACCCGCGTCATTAATCCGCGAGGTTAACGCGTCATGCTTAAACAACTTAAACAAAGGCACCGAAATCGCACCAATTTTCCAAATTGCAAGATGCGCCGCAACGCACCAAGGGCTCTGACTCAGCAACACACCGATGCGATCACCCACTTTCACACGCGGGGCCATTGCGCGCGCTAGCCCATCTACCATCTGCTCCAAGGCGGCAAAGGTCACATCCCGCCGCGTGCCTTGAGTAAGGTCAATAACGGCAACCGCATCCGCTGGTTGGTTCAAACATTGCCGCGCCATATTGAGACGCGCCGGAATGCTCCAGCGACCCTCTCCATCCAGCGCAGGCAATACCTGTTGCATCAGCTCATCGCCGCCATCATTTCGCGGCCAACCAGCATCCGGCGCACCTCAGACGTGCCAGCACCAATCTCCATCAATTTGGCATCCCGGAAAATTCGCGCCACAGGGTTGTCAGACAGATATCCCGCACCGCCCATCGCCTGAACCGCCTGATGCGCCTGCACCATCGCCTGCTCTGACGCATACAGACAGCAAGCCGCCGCATCAGCGCGCGTTACGTCTCCACGATCACAGGCCTTGGCAACCTCATAGACATAGGCCCGCGCAGAATTCATCGCAGTGTACATATCCGCCATCTTGCCTTGCATCAGCTGGAAGCTGCCAATGGGTTGCCCGAATTGCTTGCGCTCAGCCATGTAGGGCATGATCTCATCCAGACAGGCGGCCATAAGGCCCAGACCAATCCCAGCCAAAACAACGCGTTCATAGTTCAGACCGGACATCAGAACCGCAGCACCGCGACCCTCTTCTCCCAGAACATTCTCAAAGGGTACTTCACAATCGTCAAAGATCAGCTCAGCTGTGTTTGATCCACGCATCCCCAGCTTGTCAAAGTGTTGACCCGTTGAAAAACCTTTCATTGATTTTTCGATCAAAAACGCCGTGATCCCCTTGGATCCCGCATCCTTGTCCGTCTTGGCATAAACAACCAACGTATCCGCATCACAGCCATTGGTGATCCAGTATTTATTGCCCGTCAGGCGGAAGTGATCATTACGCTTTTCCGCGCTCAACTTCATGGACACAACGTCCGATCCAGCGGTTGTCTCGGACATCGCGAGCGCGCCGACATGCTCACCAGAACACAGCTTGGGAAGATATTTCGCTCTCTGCTCGTCCGTGCCGTTCAGACTGATCTGGTTCACGCACAAATTTGAATGCGCACCGTAAGACAAAGAAACAGAGGCACTTGCGCGGGCAACTTCCTCAACAGCAACAGTATGGGCCAGATACCCCATTCCCGTACCACCAAATTGCTCATCCACGGTCATCCCCAACAGCCCCAGGCCGCCCATCTCTTCCCACAGGTCTGCGGGAAACAGGTTTTCCGAGTCGATATCCTTGGCCATGGGGCGCACGCGCTCCTGCGCCCAGCGGTGCACCATCTCGCGCAACGCGTTTACATCTTCGCCCAGATCAAACTGCATTGTGGCGTTGAACATGAACCTTCTCCCTTGACTCGAATTTATTGAACGCTTGTTCATTACTGTCAGATCACCAAGCATGCGTCAAGCATGCCAACGCAACAGGACCTTCAAAACAAGCCCAGCACGTACCGTCATCTATGGAAGTTTGAATTGTTTAGCTGCGTCAGAAATGGGCCAAACCGCCCTACGCACTCTAAACTAAATTGCGGACTGCAACTGCACCGCACGCACACCTAGAAACATGGCGTGCGCGCAAGCGCTCTGTCAGATTAAGTTTGCTGTTGAGATTGATAAATCCGTGAAACTTCTTCACGGATGATCCGCGCAATCTGCGCGCAATCCTCTAGGCTAAAAGTCAGCGGCACACGCATGTCGACAATGCCCGCCAACACGCGGTCACTTTCCGGCATTGATGGTGCATCAACATAACGCCAACTGTCATAGCGGCTGGTAAAGCCGACAGGCTCGGACCCACCAAACCATTTCAGGTCCACTCCCCGCTGAGCACAGCGCGCGAGCAGATCATTAATCGCACCCTCATCCCAGTCAGTTAGCAAAAACTGGATCGACGATCCAACGATGGTCTCATCCTCTGCGCGCTCAATAATTTCAAGCCCGGCAGTGTCTCGCAAGCCCTTCTCGATCTCAAAATAACGCTCATTCCAACGTGCGCATTGCGTCGCCAAATCAGCGAGCTGCGGGCGCAAAATCGCAGCGCGCAAGTTATCCATCCGCCCCGAAATGTTTGGCGTTTCATAACGGATCGTTTCAAATGTCTCTTTTGGCGGGCCAGCGAGGTGGCTTTCATACAGCATGTATGACCCAGAATACATTATCGCCCGCGCAGCGACCTGCGCATCATCCGTGACAAACAATCCACCCTCGCCCGAGTTGATGTGCTTGTAAGTTTGGCAAGAATAACACCCTACCTTGCCCCACATCCCCGAAGGTTTGCCCTTCCACGCAGCACCCATCGTGTGTGCGCAATCTTCAATAACCGTGACGCCAGCCCCGTCACATATCTCCATCAAGCGTTCCATGTCGCAGATATGACCGCGCATGTGGCTCAACAATAAATAGTCCGATTGATCCGCCTTGGCAGCCAGATCATCCAAATCCAACACCAGTGATGGCGTCACCCCTACAAAAACAGGAACACCACCTACCGCGGCAATCGCCCCCGGCACGGGTGCCAGGGTAAAGGCATTGGTCATAACGCGATCACCCGCCTTAACACCAACAGCGCGCAGAGCCGTGGCCATCGCATACCCGCCCGATGCCACAGCGAGGCAATACTTAGCGCCGACGCTGGCGGCGAATTCTTGTTCAAGCAGGACAGTCTGCGCCGTTTCACCCTTAACCGTATTGTAACGGTGCAAACGTCCATGACGCATCACCGCAACCGCCGCCTCAATCCCCGCTTCTGGAATTGCTTCTTGTTGGGTGAAACTGCCTTTAAAAACATCACTCATGGTTCAGGCCTTTCCCAACAAAGTCTCAACAAGATCCGGCAGATCACTATACCGCTCCAATAACGCTTCTGGCGTCAATGCCGTCATATCGGCCCCTGACGGCCCAAAGGTCACAAGGATCGAGGGCACACCCGCCGCTTTCGATGTATTTCGATCCGTATCACTGTCTCCGACCAAAACACATTGCACCGGATCACCACCAGCGCGGCGCACGGTTTCCAGCAGATGTTCAGGGTCAGGCTTGCGTACGGGCAAGCTATCCGCGCCCAGCATCGCAGCGAATGTATCAAGAATACCCAACCGCGTCAGCAGTTCACGCGCGAGTGCTTCGGGCTTGTTTGTGCAAATGGCAACGATGTAGCCGCGCTCCTTCAACACTGCGACAGCATCCATCGCACCATCATATAGCCGCGTGTGCGTGTCGATGTCGCGGGCATAATGGTACAGCAGTGCATCATAATATTCGTCGATCAGCGGGTCATCGGCAGTGCGCCCCATACGCTCCATGCCCAATCGCAGCATTGCCCGCCCGCCGCGCAAGGCGGTGCCAGCATCCTTAGCTGGATCCAACAGATCACCCGCACCCATATCCCGAAAGCACGCATTAGCTGCCGCGATCAGATCACCGCTTGTATCCGCCAACGTGCCATCCAGATCAAACACCACTGTTTTCATCGTAATTCTCCCCATCACGCCATAATCCGCCTATCGCGCGGTTCTTGGTGTTGCAAGCCGCAACCCTAAGTGATCCAGACCCACCTTGCGCGAACGCCCCCATCCGTTAAACAGGAAAAAAACAATACGAGCGGAACAGTATCGACATGAAGACTAGCTTAATCATCCTTGCCGCGGGCAAAGGCACGCGGATGAATTCCGAACTGCCAAAGGTTCTGCACCCGATCGCAGGTGACGCCATGCTTATTCACGCAATGGCAGCGGGCGCCACATTAGCCCCTGAGCACACCGTCGTTGTTGCGGGCCACGGCGCCGATGCGGTCACCAAAGCCGCGCAAGAATTCGAAGAAGCTGCCACTGTTGTTGTCCAAACGGAACAACTAGGCACGGCACACGCGGTAGATCAGGCAAAAGATGCGTTGGCCGGCTTTGAAGGCACTGCCATCGTTTTGTACGGTGACACACCCTTTGTTTCCCCAGAAACCCTCGAAGACATGATGAGCGCCTCCGAGGGCGCCGATGTGGTTGTGCTGGGTTTTGAAGCTGCTGATCCGGGCCGCTATGGCCGCCTGATCATGGACGGCCTGTCGTTGGAACGCATTGTCGAGTTCAAAGACGCTTCTGAGGCCGAACTAAAAGTAACCCTCTGCAATAGCGGCGTGATCGCCTGCAAATCAGAGCTGCTGTTTGATCTGATCGCCGCAGTAGGCAACGATAACGCTTCTGGCGAATATTATCTAACCGACATCATCAGCCTAGCCCGTGCGCGCGGCCTAAGTGCCACCGCTGTGACCTGCCCTGAGGCAGAAACCCTTGGCGTAAACTCCCGTGCGCAACTGGCAGAGGCCGAGGCCGCGTTTCAAGCACGCGCACGCGCGCTGTTGATGGACAACGGCGTGACCCTACAGGGTCCTGAAACGGTTTTTCTGGCCCGCGACACATTTATCGGCCGTGACACCCTTGTTGAGCCTCACGTGGTTTTTGGCCCCGGTGTTACAGTAGAAAGCGGCGCGCATATTCGCGCGTTTAGCCACCTTGAAGGATGCCACGTGTCACGCGGCGCCACCGTTGGCCCCTATGCGCGTTTGCGCCCCGGTGCCGAGCTGCAAGAAAACACCCGCGTCGGCAACTTTGTCGAGATCAAGAATGCCGTCATTGCCGAAGGGGCCAAGGTAAACCACCTTAGCTATGTCGGTGACGCATTTGTGGGCGCAAAGGCAAACATCGGTGCAGGTACAATCACCTGCAACTATGACGGCGTCATGAAACATCACACCCACATCGGGGCAAATACATTCATCGGGTCCAACACAATGCTGGTGGCCCCTGTGCATATTGGTGACGGGGCCATGACAGGTTCGGGTTCGGTCATCACCTCAGATGTTGAACCAGACGCATTGGCATTAGCACGCGCGCCACAGGTTGAAAAACCCGGTATGGCGCGCAAGTTGATGGATATTCTCAAGGCCAAGAAGGCCAAAAAACAGCGGAGCAGCTGATATGTGCGGAATTGTAGGAGTTTTGGGCAACCACGAAGCTGCGCCCATTCTGGTTGAGGCGCTAAAACGTCTTGAGTATCGTGGCTATGACAGTGCGGGCATTGCGACCGTCAATGACGGCACACTAGACCGCCGCCGCGCGGTTGGAAAACTCGTTAATTTGGGTGATCTACTGGTGCACGAACCCCTCGCAGGGAAATCCGGCATTGGTCACACCCGCTGGGCCACTCACGGCGAACCAAACGTCGGCAACGCACACCCCCACCGCTCGGGCCCTGTTGCCGTTGTGCACAACGGCATCATCGAGAACTTTCGTGAACTGCGCTCCGAGCTGTCAGAATACGGCATTACGCCTGCGACGGACACGGATACAGAGACCGTTGCAATGCTGGCCCAACACTTCATTTCTGAGGGACTGAGCCCACGTGAAGCGGCGGTGAAAACGCTGGGGAAACTGAACGGTGCCTTTGCCTTGGCATTTCTGTTTGAAGGTGAAGACGACCTGCTCATCGCTGCGCGCAAAGGGTCCCCTTTGGCTATTGGCTATGGCGACGGCGAGATGTTCGTCGGTTCGGACGCAATTGCGCTTTCCCCGATGACCGACCGCATCAGTTATCTGGAAGAAGGCGATTATGCGGTTCTGACCCGTGAAGGAGCCAGTGTGTTTAACGCCGCTGGTGAACCCGCCAACCGCGAAATCCGCAAAATCCAGATCAGCGCCACGCGGATCGACAAAGGCGGCCACAAACACTTCATGGCCAAAGAGATCGCCGAGCAACCTACCGTGATTGCCGAAGCTTTGGGTCACTACCTGAGCAAATCCGGTGAGATCCGCCTGCCCGACCCAACTATTGATTTCTCGAAAGTTGACCGCATCACGATGGTTGCTTGCGGTACTGCGTTTCTGGCCTGCCTCACCGCGAAATACTGGTTTGAACAAATCGCCCGCCTACCCGTTGAAGTGGATGTCGCATCCGAATTCCGCTACCGCGAGCCACCCATTCCGGGCCGCTCAGTTGCGCTGTTTGTCAGTCAATCAGGCGAGACTGCCGACACCCTAGCCGCGCTGCGCTATTGCCAAGGCAAGGCTGACAAGATCGTATCCGTGGTCAACGTCCCAGAAAGCTCAATCGCGCGCGAAAGCGATCTAACGCTGCCAATACATGCAGGCGTCGAGATCGGCGTCGCCTCAACCAAGGCGTTCACCTGCCAGCTGACAGTGCTATTCTTATTGGCCCTGAAAGCCGCAGCAGATCGCGGTGAGATCACCGAAGAAGCACGCCAAGACCACCTTGCACAACTGCGCCGTTTACCCGCCTTGATGGCCGAAGCGCTGGATCAAAGTGATGCTGTACGTGAAACCGCCCGCAAGTTGTCCAATGCACGTGATGTATTGTTCCTTGGTCGTGGACCGCTCTATCCGCTTGCTCATGAAGGCGCATTAAAACTAAAAGAAATCAGCTATATACATGCCGAAGCTTATGCGTCTGGTGAGCTGAAGCACGGACCTATCGCGTTGGTTGACGAAGAAGTACCAGTGGTGGTTATGGCCCCGCGTGACAGGTTGTTTGATAAAACCGTGAGCAACATGCAAGAAGTCATGGCGCGCAAAGGCAAGGTCATCCTAATTTCAAACCGCGAAGGTCTAAATGAGGCCAGCGAGGGCGTTTGGGATACCATTGAGATGCCCGATGTATCTGATGCTGTAGCACCGATCCTTTATGCGATCCCTGCACAGTTACTCGCCTACCATACCGCGGTCGCCAAAGGCACCGATGTGGACCAACCCCGCAACCTCGCCAAATCTGTCACGGTGGAATAATGGCCAAGGATTTTACAAATGCATGAACCATATCTCGCGGCTCTAACCGCCCTCGCCGATCCTGAACGCGCACAAAACATGCGCGTCTATCACAAGATGGATCGCACCTATCTGGGCCTCACTAATCCGCAGATCAACGATCTAACCAAAGAATGGCGCAATGAGCTGGATGTACCTGCCCGCGTTTCGGTGGCTGACGGCCTGTGGCGTACTGATATTTTTGAGGCCCGCCTTGCAGCAGCCAAACTACTGACCCAAGCACGCCTGCGCCCCAGTGATGAAGAAGCATGGCAGTTGATAGCCTCGTGGTATCGTGATTTTGACAGCTGGGCCATTGCCGATCACGCCTGCATGGCGGGGCAAAAACGACTACTGGCCGACCCCTCCCGCCTCAACCGTGTCGAAGGTTGGACCAGATCCGAGCACATGTGGACCCGCCGCGCTGCGCTGGTAATTACACTGCCATGGACAAAGCAAAACAACCCTAACGCGGCCGAACTTGAGGTGCGTGAACGTGTCCTTGGCTGGGCTGCAGGATATGTGACGGATCCGCAGTGGTTCATACAAAAGGCAATCGGGTGGTGGCTGCGTGATCTTAGCAGGCATGACCCCGACCGCGTTGTCACCTTCATCGACGAACACGGCGAAGCGATGAAACCTTTTGCCCGCAAAGAGGCGCTTCGTCAGTTGAAATAGCCAAGGGGCACAAGCAGAACCCCAATCCTGCCTGCAGCCCCTACCATCCGCCAAGCGTTACGTTGAGTTCGGTTAATTCGGTCAGTGATGCCTCAATCAGGCGCATCGCTGGCAGTGACAAACGGCTGCCGCCTGTGGCTGGTCCCTCAATTGGGATCAACGTCACAGCGGATGTCTTTCCGTTTGCTTTGTTGGTCACGCGCCCACGCGATTCTGTCTTTACCAAGGGCGTCTTGAGCCAAAACCCCGGTTCCGTTGGACTGCCCAAGCTTGCAACAGTTGTGCCCAGCAGTTTTGCCTCTGGTGTTGCGGGCGCTGCTGCCTGTGAACGCTGCGCTGCGGTTGTGGTGTCCAGTTCCTCTTGGGTTTTTGCGGCCTTTGGCGGCGGTGGCGCAGATGTAAGCACCGGATCAGCCTTCACAGCGGCGACATCTGCTGCGGTGGCTTCAGGCAGGTCTGACGCAGCGACAACGGCCTCTTGCGCTGGATCAGCCACAACAGGCGCGCCGGTATCTTCGGGTTGCCCCATACCAAACTGCGCACATGCGCTGAGGGTCAGGACGGCGGACATCGCGGTGAGCGGAAAAGGAATACGTATCATCCCCCCAGAGTAATTCAGGTTGGCACCGGCTCCAACCCCCTCAAATCGCGCTTGCTCCCTTTCGACAGGGTCTATACCACTTATCCCATGACAGCTCCTTTGATCGATCCATTCGCCCGCGCCATCACATATCTGCGCGTCTCCGTAACAGACCGCTGCGATTTTCGCTGTGTTTACTGCATGTCCGAGAACATGACCTTCCTCCCAAAGCGTGAATTGCTCACCTTGGAAGAGCTGGATCGCATGTGCTCAACCTTCATCGGGTTAGGCGTGGAAAAGCTGCGCATCACCGGCGGAGAGCCGCTTGTCCGGCGTGGAATCATGACGTTCTTTGATGGCATGAAGCGCCATTTGGACTCTGGCGCGCTAAAAGAGCTAACATTGACCACAAATGGCAGCCAATTAGAAAAATACGCCTCTGCGCTTTTTGACGCAGGTGTGCGCCGCGTGAACGTTTCGTTGGATACGCTGGACGAGGCCAAATTTGCCGAAGTGACCCGCTGGGGCCGCCTGCCCCAAGTATTGCGCGGCATCGATGCAGCGCAGGCTGCTGGCCTACGTGTAAAGATCAACGCAGTCGCCCTCAAAGGCTTCAACGAGCCTGAGCTGGCGCATATAACCGAATGGTGCGCCGGACGTGACATTGATTTAACGTGGATCGAAGTCATGCCAATGGGTGACATCGGAAATGAGGACCGCGTTGACCAATATTGGTCTCTCAAAGATGTGCGCGCGAAATACTCAGAACACTATACCGTGACTGATCTGGCAGAGAATTCTGGCGGTCCTGCGCGTTATGTGCGCTTGGAAGAAACGGGTCAAAAGATCGGCTTTATCACGCCGCTCAGCCATAATTTCTGTGAAAGCTGTAACCGCGTGCGCCTCACTTGTACCGGTGAAATCTATTTGTGCCTTGGTCAGGAAGACAGCGCCGATCTGCGTGCCCCTCTGCGTGCACACCCGGATGATAACGGCCCCTTAGAAGACGCAATCCGCGCAGCGATCAATCTCAAGCCTAAAGGCCATGATTTTGATTATTCCCGTCAGACAGCAGGCGGCCAGATGCCACGCCACATGAGCCACACTGGCGGTTGAGCGCAATGCGCCAACCGCTGCTCTATCGTACCTATGTCGCCCTCAGCATGCTGATGGTGCCATTTGTGGCGCGCGCGACAACACGCAAGTTGATGCGCGCGGATGTAACTGCATACCGCGCCCATGAACGCCTAGGCCACGCAACCGAAAACCGGGTTGAGGGCACGTTGATCTGGTTTCACGCCGCATCCGTTGGAGAAAGCCTGTCTGTCCTCGCCTTGATCAGTCGTATCGGCGCTGTTTTGCCCAAAGCTCATTTCCTGATCACCTCGGGCACTGCAACCTCGGCCACTTTGATTGCACAGCGTATGCCGCCGCGCTGCGTTCATCAGTTTGCTCCGCTTGACGCCCCTGGCCCGCTCAAGCGGTTCTTGAAACACTGGCAGCCCGATGCCGCTATCTTTGTCGAGAGTGAGCTGTGGCCGCAAATGCTGCGCCGCACCCACGCGACAGGCGCTTCTATGGCCTTGGTCAATGCTCGTATGTCCGAGCGTTCAATCGCGTCATGGGCCAAACGTCCCCGCCTTGCCACATATCTGTTTGAGGTCTTTGATCTCATCCTAACCCAAAATGATGCCATGGCCGAGGCGATGGTGCGCATAAATGCACCTGCACCGCGTGTTGCACGTGGCCAAAACCTAAAATCCTTTGCGGGTCCGCTGCCACAGGATGAGGATTTGATATTTGAGGCCCGCGCCGTATTGGGGCATCTACCTGTCTGGGTTGCCGCCTCGACCCATGCGGGCGAAGAGCAGATCATATTGGCCGCACATGAACGCCTGCGCGTTTCCCATCCTGATCTGCATCTCATTTTGGTGCCACGCCATCCCGAACGCGGCGATGAAGTCCTAAAACTCATTACAGAAACAGGCATGGATTACACCCGCCGCAGCAGCGGTGACCTTCCCGGTGGCGCGATCTACCTTGCTGATACTCTGGGTGAGCTGGGCAATTGGTTTGCGCTAAGCGATATCGTGTTTTTGGGCGGTTCGCTGTTGCCGATTGGCGGCCACAATCCGTTTGAAGTTGCACAGTCTGGCGCAACTGTCTTGTCGGGCAATCACGTGTTTAACTTTGCCGAAACATTCTCGGCAATGGAGGCCGCTGGCGCTGCGCGGATCGTCGCGGATGCCGATGACATCGCCGCTCAGATAGATGCGCTGCTGCGTGACAAACAAAGCCGCGACAAAGCCGTTGCAGCCGCAAAAACTTTTGCACACTCAGAGACGGCGAAACTTGATACAATCGCAGCGCGGTTGATCAAAGCACTGAGGTTATCATGACAAAACCAACAGACATTAAAGTCATAGCACCCAATTTCAAACGCCGCCTATCCGGTGTGACAGCAACCATTGTGCGTTTGGTCCCAGTTCAGGCGCGCGATATCTGCATTGTCGCCACTGGCCCAGTTATCCCTGATCACGTACCGCAAATTCCGCTGTCTGCTCTGCTCACCTTACCGCGCAAACCACTGCGGGTTTGGCATGCGCGGCGCAACGTTGAAATGATCGGTGGTCTGGCCCTGAAGTATCTGCTGGG
Organism: Sulfitobacter sp.; assembly: GCF_036960155.1. Lineage (GTDB taxonomy): Bacteria > Pseudomonadota > Alphaproteobacteria > Rhodobacterales > Rhodobacteraceae > Sulfitobacter. Next base: position 168,069 of record NZ_JBALWB010000005.1, read on the forward strand.
CAAGCATCTAAAACTAATGTTCACATCCGCGTCCCAACGCAAACAATCAGGCCTGACGCGCTGGTTAATCCGGCGGATGGATGCAGTTGTTGCCACCTCCGACAAAACAGCGGCCTATCTCGAAGGCCCCTCAACCGTCATCATGCACGGGATTGATACAGATACATTCACCCCCGTTGAGGACCGCACCGTGCTGCGCGCCCAGATGGGCCTTCCGACGGCGGGCCAATTGATCGGCTGTTATGGCCGTATCCGTGCGCAAAAAGGGACTGATGCCTTTGTGCGCGCCATGATGCAAATTCTCCCCCAACATCCCGACACCCATGCCATCGTCATGGGCCGCGCGGTGGGTGAAGATGAGGCCTATCTTGAGGCGCTGAAAAAAGACGTAGCCGCCGCTGGCCTAGCCGAACGTATCTTGTTCAAACCCGAAGTCCCCACAGAGGCGATGGCCGATTGGTACGCAGCCCTTGATCTGTATGTGGCCCCGCAACGTTGGGAGGGTTTTGGCCTTACCCCGCTAGAGGCCATGGCAACAGGCTGCCCCGTGATCGCCACCCGTGTCGGCGCGTTTGAGCAGCTCATTGTTGAAGGCAAGACAGGTCGGCTGATTGCACCAGATGACATCCCCGCCCTTGCCGAAGCGACAAATGTTGCGCTGTCCGAGGATACCAATCTGGAATATTGGCGCAGCGACAGCCGCGACCATGTTTTAGCAAATTTCTCGATAGAGACCGAAGCACAAAGCCTGATCAGCCTCTATCGCAGTTTACTCGCAGAGTAGCAGCTTAGGCAGCTGGCATCCGTTGCTCGACAATGCCCGCCCACCAGCTACAGCCAACCGGAATAACCTCATCATTGAAGTTATAAAGCGGGTGGTGAACCATCGCGGTATCGCCATTACCTACCAGAATATACGCACCGGGCCGCTCTTCGAGCATGAATGCGAAATCTTCGCCGCCCATCACCAGTGGCGCCTCAGAACAATCACCCGAAACCGAGCGCGCAACGTCGGCCGCAAATTCTGTCTGCTCCTCGTGGTTGACCATCACAGGGTAGTTCCGGTTGTACGTCACACGCGCAACCGCCCCCATAGCTGAGGCAATGCCAGCGCTGATTTCATTCACGCGTTTCTCCGCCAGATCGCGCAGTTCCAAGGACATCGTGCGCACGGTGCCCTTCAGTTGCACCTTTTGCGGGATCACATTGTAGGCGTTTGAAGATGTCTCAAACGATGTAATCGACACCACGATATTGCCCACAGGATCTGCATTGCGGCTGACGATGGTTTGCAACGCGGTCACGATCTGGGCAGCGACCACAGTTGTATCAATTGTCTCATTGGGTTTGGCCGCGTGACCGCCAAGGCCCTCAATCTCAATATCCAACAGATCAGTTGCGGCAAAAAACGGACCTGGACGGATGGCAAAGCTGCCCTCGGGCATGCCGGGCCAATTGTGCATGCCATAGACTTCCTGAATGCCCCAGCGCTCCATCATGCCATCATCACACATGACCTTTGCACCGCCGCCGCCTTCTTCGGCCGGTTGGAAGATCACAATCGTTGTGCCATCAAAATTGCGCGTCTCAGCAAGATATTGCGCGGCCCCCAACAGCATCGCCGTGTGACCGTCATGGCCGCAAGCATGCATTGCACCGTCCGTTTTAGATGCATACGCCAGCCCAGTTTCTTCGTGGATCGGTAGTGCATCCATATCTGCACGCAATCCAACAACCTTCCCCGAAGCCGTTGTTTTGCCTTTGATCACGCCAACAACACCGGTGCGCCCGATGCCCTCAACAACTTCATCACAGCCAAAGGCGCGTAATTTCTCAGCGACAGTGGCCGAAGTGCGGTGCGTTTCAAACAGAATCTCTGGGTGCTCGTGTAAATCACGGCGCCACGCAGTGATATCACTGTGCAATTCGGCAAAACGGTTTTTGACAGGCATGGGAAACGTCCTTTGGAAAATATTGGCTATCTGTTGGGTGTAGCTGGCCGGCACAAAGCATGCCAGCCAGTCATCTTCACGTCAGCGGCATCCGCTGCTCAACAACTTCGGCAAACCACGAGCAACCCGCAGGTATCGCTTCATCGTTGAAATTATATTCTGGGTGGTGAACCATCGCCCCCTCGCCGTTGCCAAGCATGATGTAGGCACCTGGGCGCTCTTCGAGCATATACGAGAAATCCTCACCTGCCATGATAGGCGGCGTGGCGCGGTCAACACCGGGGGAAACAGCCTCAGCTGCTTCAGCGGCATAATGGGTATTGTCAGTGTGGTTAAAGGTCACGGGATACCCGCGATCATAGTCAATCTGCGCGCTACACCCATGGGCGCGGGCGGTCAGATCAACGATCTCTTGCACCCGTTTTTGCGCAAGGTCACGCACCTCAGGGTCAAGGGAACGAACAGTCCCTGTCATCGTCACCGTATGTGGGATCACATTATGCGCCTCACTGTCCGAGCGCAGCTGGCAAACAGATACCACAACCTGTTTGAGCGGGTCCACATTTCGCGACGCAATAGACTGCAGTGCGACAATAATATGAGCCGTCGCCAGATTGGGATCAATGACAGTATGCGGAGCAGCAGCATGGCCACCCTGCCCGGTGATCACGATATCAAATTCATCCGTGGCTGCCAGCAATGCGCCTTCGCGGATGTGAAAGCTGCCCGGTTCAGCGCCGGGCATATTGTGAAGCCCGTAAACCTCATCAATGTTCCAGCGTTCCATCAGGCCGTCTTTGCACATCTCAAGGCCACCACCGCCGCCTTCTTCTGCAGGTTGGAATATCAGCACAACACGCCCGTCAAAGTTACGTGTCTCGGCCATATACTGCGCCGCACCTAGCAGGATGGCCGTATGACCGTCATGCCCACAGGCGTGCATTTTTCCTGGGATTTTTGAGGCATACTCAAGACCCGTTGCTTCCTCGATCGGAAGTGCGTCCATGTCCGCGCGCAGGCCAATTGTGCGACCCGACTTCATGTTGCGCCCTTCAATCACCGCAACAACACCCGTGCGGCCAATGCCAGTGGTGATGTCAGTAATGCCAAAACTGCGCAGTTTTTCTTCTACAAACTTTGCCGTTTCATGGACGTCAAATTGCAGTTCAGGGTATTGGTGCAAATGGCGGCGCCAACCTGTGATTTCTGCGTGCATTTCAGCAAAGCGATTCTTAATAGGCATCTGTATTACTCCTTAAACATCGGGACCAAGCACCATAGGCGTGCCATCGGTAAATCGGTTAAATCGAAAACGGCTGAGGTCATATCCGCTTGGGCGTCCTGCGGTCATATCCGCCAGAATACGCCCCATCGCAGGGCCAATGCCAAAGCCATGGCCACTCATTCCTGTGCCAACAATCAGCCCCTCAATAGGAGCATGATCCACCACAGGCACAATGTCGGGCATCGTGTCGATCATTCCAGCCCAAGCTGCCTTGACCTTGACCTCACCCAGCTGGGGAAACATGGTTTGAAAATCTCGGGCCAGTTTGGCGATCTTGCGCGGGGATGGTTTGGGATCAAGAATGCGCATCTGCTCAAACGGGCTTTGGCTATCAGCGCTCCACTTGCGTTTGGTGCCCCACGCATCGGGGAATCCTTTGGGCGCTTTTGGAATCAGCATACAGCCAAACGGATCACTTTTGAGCTGCGTGAGGTATTTTGGAAACGCGCGAAACGCATCCGGCCCCACATAAAGCTCAGACCGACCAGCCGGAGCCAACGTGTAGCCCCCGTCGCTGCGCCGCCGAAACGCCAAGTGACGCGCATCGCATGCCGCCTCCCCCACATTTGCAACTGGCGCTGTCGCTGCAACCTGTGAGCGGACTGAAAGCTGAGGCAATGACACCCCGTGATTGCGCAAAAACAACGCTGACCATGCCCCACCGGCTAGCACAACGCGCGGTGCGCTAACGCGGCCCTGCTCAGTGACAACACCGGCTACTTTTCCATTAGCGATGTCCAGACACCGCACCGCGCAATGTTCATTTATTTGCACGCCCTCGCGCACCGCTATTTCTGCAATAGCAGGCACCGCCATCCACGGCTCTGCGCGCCAATCAGACGCTGTATGCAATGCCCCCAATGGCGTATCAGTCAGGTCAGGATACATCGCCGCAATCTCATCACGGCTCAGCATTCGGCTATCTACACCGTTTGGTGCAGCATGGGGCAGCCATTTCTCAAATCCGGCGAGTGCTTTTGAAGTATCGCCCAAATAGGTCACACCAGCCTGATGCAGACCAATATCATCGTTTGTCTCGCGAGATAGTTCGATCCAAAGGCGCTGCGCCTCGGCCATGATGGGCATTTCAGCAGGGTCGCGGCCTTGCTGGCGAATCCAGCCCCAATTGCGACTTGATTGTTCTGCCGCAACCAGACCCTTTTCCAGCACAATCACCTTTGCACCACTGCGGGCTGCATAAAGCGCTGTGCAAATGCCAATTATACCGCCACCAATTACCACCAGATCCACAGCATCAGGCAACGCACCGCTATAGCGCGGAGCCTGATCGGCCGTTATCGGAATCCCGCGCATACCTTAATTTCCTCAGAGACTAAGTCGCTCTAGGAGCTTTATCATAAAGGCATGGCCCGCGTTAAACTGTTCTACTTCGATGAATTCATTTGGCTGGTGGGCCTGCGCGATACTTCCTGGTCCGCAGATCACGGCGCTATAGCCTGCGTCCTGAAATTGGCCCGCCTCGGTGCCGTAGCTTACTTTATGGCCCGCGTTGTCACCTGTAATTTGACGAACCAATGTTTCAGCCTCACCGTCCTGTTCGGGTTGCAATGCAGGCACATCAAAGCGCGGCGTTATTTCGATCCGCGTCTCGGGAACCACCGATTGCATCGCAGCCTCAACCTTTCTGACTTCTTTCAGATAGGCGATCTTCCACTTTTCTTTATCCTCGCCGGGGACAACACGGAAATCCATGGCAAAATAGCAATCCTTAGCGGTGATATTATGGGCGGTTCCACCTTCAATCATGCCCACATGAACAGTCGTAAACGGTGGATCAAACATCGATGCCAGCTCGGTTGGCTTGGCGGCCATGTTTGATGTGTTTTGCTCATTGGCCCATTCGATCAATTTGGCCCCTGCCATGATCGCATTGACGCCCGTGTGCAAAAGCGACGAGTGGACCTCAAAACCGATGACATGAGTGTTGAAACCGCTGCCACCCTTGTGTCCTGTGACGGCCTGCATGGATGATGGTTCCCCCACGATCACGGCTGATCCTTTGGGGACCACACCCTGCATGGCCGCAATCATGGGCGGTGCGCCAGTACAGCCGATTTCTTCGTCAAAGCTGAACGCGATCTGAAGTGGGCGTTTCACCCCTGCGTAATGGGCCTCAACCAAAGCCCAAAGCGCCAGCGCGTCAAAACCCTTCATGTCGCAAGTGCCGCGTCCGTAATATTTGCCGTCCTTTTCGGTAACGGTAAACGGGTCCGTATCCCATGGCTGGCCATCTATCGGCACAACATCCGTATGGCCTGAAAGGACAATAGCGCCTTCAACGTTAGGGCCTACATGGGCAAACAATGCGTGTTTTGGTTGTTCCGGGTCAATGTAGCGATGCGATGTGATACCGTGACTGCTCAGGTATTCCTGAACCCAGTCGATCAACGGAATGTTCGTGTCGCGCGACACAGTGGGGAAACTGATGAGCTTTGTCATCAGATCAAGAGGACTAAGACGAGCAGGCATTTTCAATCTCCAAAAAGCGCCAACGCAATTGCGCAGGTCAAACGAGGTAATTAATGATCAACGCGACCAAAGCGATCATGATCAAAATAGCAGCCAAGCCAAAGAAAAGCTTGAAAAACGAAGTGATTGTCACAGCCAAGTTTTGACGCTGTTCTCGCGTGGCGCCGATCGACTTCAACAATACATCATTGCGCGACATTGCCTCTACTCAATAGCCGCTGTCGGTAACCAACACTTGATGATCTTTACCTACCGTTTTGTAAACACTTGGTTCGGCAACATAATTCGCATCATGAATGGGCGACGGGATTGGCTTAAAGTTCAAATCCTTTTCGCCTTTACGCTTGCGCGGATCAGCGATTGGGACGGCTTTCATCAACGCCTGAGTATAGGGGTGTTGCGGGTTTTCAAACACCTCGCGGCGCGGTCCCATTTCAACAATACGGCCCAAATACATAACGCCAACCTGATGGCTCACGCGTTCAACTACAGCCATATCATGCGAGATGAACAGGAAAGACAGCTCCATTTCGGCCTGCAATTCCATCATCAGATTTAGCACCTGCGCTTGCACGGATACGTCCAGTGCGGAAACCGCCTCATCTGCGATGATAAGCTTGGGGTTTAGCGCAAGGGCACGCGCGATAGCGACACGTTGGCGTTGGCCGCCTGAAAGTTCATGCGGAAATCTGCGCATAAAGCTGCGTGGCAACTCCACACGGTCAAACAACATCTCTACCCGTTCGGTTACCGCCTGCCCTTTGAGGGTCGCATAATTGTGAATCGGTTCTGCAACCTGATCAGCCAGCCCCATTTGCGGGTTCAGCGACGCAAACGGATCTTGGAAGATCATCTGCATATCAAGACGAGCTGTGCGCAAATCCTGAGGGTTCAACGCCATAATGTCTTTGCCAGCAAGGTTCACTTCGCCCGATTGAGGATCAACCAGCCGCAGGATTGAACGCCCTGCCGTGGATTTTCCGCAACCACTTTCGCCAACAAGGCTAAGCGTTTGACCCTTGTTGATGGTAAACGATAAATCCTCAACCGCATGCACGTTGGCGACAACGCGGCGCAACAGGCCTCCCGTTACGGGGAATCGCGTGGTCAGGTTCTTGACCGTAAGTAGGACTTCATCCGTGCCTTTAATCGGGACAATGGGTTTGTCTTCATTGCCCAGCAGTTTCATCGGCTCGGGATAATCTTTGCCTGTCATCTCGCCCAGTTTTGGGACCGCAGCCAAAAGCGCCTTGGTATAGGGGTGCTGAGGATTCTCGAAAATCTCCTCAACGGTGCCTTCTTCAACCTTATTACCGCGGAACATCACAACAACGCGGTCAGCCATCTGCGCAACCACAGCCATATCGTGGGTAATGAACATCACGGCGGTGCCGGTTTCACGCTTGAGACGGTCCATCAGCGCAAGAATTTCAGCCTGAATGGTTACATCCAACGCTGTTGTTGGCTCGTCCGCAATCAAAAGACGCGGCTCACACGCCAGCGCCATGGCGATCACAACACGCTGACGCATCCCACCGGATAGTTCATGCGGGAACTGTGTCAGGCGCTTTTCAGCTTCGGGAATGCGGACCTGTTTCATCAATTCCAGCGCGCGCTCTTCGGCTTGTGCCTTGGTCATCCCTTTGTGCAGGCGCAAACCCTCAGTCAGCTGCTTGCCTACGGTAAACACGGGGTTCAGCGCCGTCATCGGCTCTTGAAAAATCATCCCGATCTCGTTGCCGCGAATCGAACGCATCGTGTCTTGTGGTGTATTGGCCAAATCTACCTGTTCGCCGTTTCCACGATCAAACAACAGCTTGCCGCCTGCAATTTCGCCGCCGCCGAACTCAACCAAGCGCATCAACGACAAGGAAGACACGGATTTACCCGACCCTGATTCTCCTACGACACAGACCGTTTCACCCGGATGAATATTAAAAGAAACATCCTCAACTCCGACAACAGGGCCGTCTTTTGTCTGGAATTCAACGCGCAGACTCTCGATTCGGGCAATCGGTTCTTTCGTAGAATGGTCTAACATCGTGATCCTTTCAGGCGATCCAGCCACGATAAGTACCGTGCGCTCCGTCACGCTATGCGCTAGCTCGGCGCAGGTCAAACGCTGTAAAGCGTACTATCTGGTCGTAAGTTGCCAAAAATATTATGCCGCACACATTTTCATCACGATAGATTGACCACAAGGCTTGCATTTTCAGTGAAACCTGTTTCGATATGCTACATGCGCTTTGGGGGTGCGATGCGGCTGCCGGATATAACTGCAAGTTTACGCAGGGTTAGCTAAGGCTCCTAATGCAAACCCGACACAATAAAAGAGGCTGGGCACAGCTCAACCCAAGAATTGGCATCTTAAAAAGTGTCCAACAAGGAGTACAAAATGAAAATGAGAACCCTATTGCTAGGTGCAATTGCGTCGACCGCATTTGCACCTGTCGCATTTGCGGATGGCCATTCTGGCGAACGCGGTCGCGACGGTGATGTAAAGGTCCTGTATTGGCAGGCCCCATCTATCCTGAACCCCTTCCTGTCAGGTGGTACAAAAGACGTTGAATCAGCTTCACTTATCGTTGAGCCACTTGCGCGCTTTGGTGAAACTGGTGCCATGGTACCGTATCTGGTCACCGAAGTTCCAACCGTGGCCAATGGCGGCGTGTCTGCCGACCTCACAACAATCACGTGGAATATCACACCCGGCCTGAAATGGTCCGATGGAACGCCCTTCACGTCCGCAGATGTGAAATTCACTGCGGAATACTGCATGCACCCAGAAGGTGGTTGTGCACAGGGAGCCAAATTTGACGGTGTTGAAAGCGTAGAAGCGATTGACGAATTGACTGTAAAAGTCACATTCGACGCGCCAAAACCAAACCCGTATGGCCCATTTGTTGGCGGCGAAAGCCCCATCATTCAGGCAGCACAGTTTGCTGAATGCCTCGGTGCAAAAGCACCAGAGTGTACAGAAGCCAACTTTAACCCAATCGGTACTGGTCCGTTCAAAGTGGTGGAGTTCCGCCCCAATGACGTGATCACGATGGAAGCCAACGAAAACTACCGCGACCCAAGCAAGCCAGCATTTGCAACAATGACCTTCAAAGGTGGTGGCGATGCAGCTGCAGCTGGTCGTGCGGTTCTGGAAACAGGCGAATATGACTACGCTTGGAACCTTCAGTTGGCACCCGACGTGATCGCCAAGATGGAAGAAGCAGGCAAAGGTGTTGCCATTGCTGGTTTCGGTCCTCTTGTTGAGCGTCTGGAAATGAACTTGACCAACCCATCACCTGATCTCCCACCAGAGACACGTGCAACGGTTGCAGAACCACACCCGTTCTTGTCCGACTTTAAAGTCCGCAAGGCGCTGTCCATGGCGATCGACCGCGGCCTGTTGACCGAAGTGGGTTATGGCAAAGCTGGTACACCAACATGTAACCTTGTTCCTGCTCCTGCTCTGTACAACTCAGACAACACAGAATGTCTGACACAGGACCTTGATGGCGCAAAAGCACTGCTGGACGAAGCAGGCTGGACCGACACCGACGGTGACGGCACACGTGACAAAGACGGCGTAAAACTGGCAATCTTGTACCAGACCTCCACAAACGCTGTACGTCAGGACTTCCAAGCGCTCATCAAAGACTGGTGGGAGCAGATCGGTGCTGAAGTAGAACTGCGTAACCTTGATGGTTCCGTGTTCTTTGGTGGTGACCCAGGTTCGCCTGACACGTTCCAGAAATTCTACGCGGATGTAGAAATGTATGCGAACACCTTCAACGGCACAGACCCACAGTCCTACCTGTCGGCCTACCGTTGTGGCAACGAGCCAAAACCATCCAGCCAGTGGCAGGGTGAAAACATCAACCGTTTCTGTGATCCAGCCTATGACGCCCTGCTCGACGAGCTGGCAATGACTGGTGACCTTGAGAAGCGTGGCGAAATTGGTCGTAAGCTGAACGACATGGTAACCAAAGACACAATGACCATTGTGCCGCTGGTAAACCGTGCCCGTGTATCAGCACACTCCAACAGCCTTGGTGGTGTTGTCCTGAACGTTTGGGACTCAGAAATGTGGAATGCCGCAGACTGGTACCGCGTTAACTAAAAATGTGGGTGGTGGGGGCGATCCCCCGCCACGCCATTTTTTCTGGGCGGGGGACTTCCCCGCCCTACTTTCACCACATCGACTGATTGATAAGGGCGCCGCTTGATGCTGAATTTCACCATCCGACGACTGTTACTCTCTATTCCGACGCTTTTATTTATCAGCCTCGTGATCTTTATGTTGCTGCAACTTGCCCCGGGTGATCCGATGGCACAGGTGCCGCTGACCGTCCCCCCCGAAGTAAAACAAAAGATGCGCGAAGCGTTGGGTTTGGGCGCTCCGGTTCACATCCAATACATCAAATGGCTGCACCAGTTCTTTGTGGTTGAGCCGATGGTGTTTATCGACTTCCTCACCACCAAGAGCTTCCTCTTTGGGTGGCTCCCCGACACGCAGCTCAGCTTGGTGGTCGATCCAATCACTGGCGAGTTGGGCCAGCGTCAGCGCGTTATCAGCTGGCAGACCCGTAGCCCGGTGATGGACATTGTCATGCAGCGTATGCCGCAAACCCTTTGGGTTGTTGGCCTCAGCTACGTTGTGGGTATCTTGATTGCGATCCCTATCGGGATTTATTCGGCCTATCGCCACTACTCGTTGTTTGATCAGGCGGGTACCTTCATCACAATGGTTGGTTTCTCTATACCGCCGTTCTTTACGGGGCCCCTGCTCATCGTGATCTTCTCCGTATCGCTGGGATGGTTGCCGTCAATCTATGACACCACATTGGTCGTCGACAGTTGGGCCAACTTCAAAACCCAATTCCTACAAATGATCATGCCCGTGATGGTGCTGGCCTTGCAAACGACGGCCCAAATAAGCCGCTACATGCGTTCTGCCATGCTGGACAACCTCAATCAGGACTATGTGCGCACTGCCCGCGCCAAAGGCCTGAGTGAAAGCGTAGTTGTCATGGTACATGTTTTGCGCAACTCCATGATCCCCGTTGTGACCATCATTGCGTTGGGGATGCCTGCCATCTTTGGCGGTGCGATCATCACTGAAAACGTGTTCAAGGTGAACGGCATCGGCCAGTTGCTACTGACCGCCTTGTTTGCCAATGACCTACCGATGGTGATGACGCTAACGTTCATCTTTGCCATCCTCATCGTATTGTTCAACCTCATCGCCGATATTCTCTACGGCGTGCTTGACCCAAGGATCCGCTATGACTGATCAATCAGCCGAGATCGAAGTCTTTGGCGCGCTCCAAGACAAAGAACCTTCCAAACCGCCACGCAGCCAATGGCGTGATGTTTGGGATCAATTCCGCAAACACAAAGGCGCCCTCTTTGGCGGCGGCTTTTTGTTGTTCATCACGCTTGGCGTTTTGTTTGGCCCCTTCCTATGGGACATCGAACCCACCAAGCTGGACATCAGAAACAAAAACTGGCGCCCAATCTATACCCTAATTTGGGAAAGTGGCGCTAAGGCCGGTTGGGCCCATCCCTTTGGGACGGATCAGTTGGGTCGCGATATCCTTGCCCAGATGATCTATGGCGGGCGTGTTTCTATGGCAGTCGGCTGGTCCGCAATGGTTCTTGCGCTGGTCATTGGCACAGCTGTTGGCGTTGCTGCAGGCTATTTCAAACGGATGGATTTCTGGCTCATGCGCCTTACCGATCTGGTGTTGTCCTTGCCAATCCTGCCGCTGGTTCTGCTGGCCGTGACATTGTTTCGACAACCGCTATCCTCGCGCTTTGGCCCTGAGGGCGGGATGTTTATCCTGATCGTTTCGGTGATCGCGCTGACGTCCTGGATGCAAACAGCCCGGATCGTGCGCGGGGATATCCTTGCTTTGAAAGAGCGTGAGTTCATCCTTGCCGCCCGTTCTATTGGCTCCACTCCAACCAAGATCATCCTGCGCCATTTACTGCCAAACGTGATCTCGCCCATCATGGTGTCTGCCACGTTGGGACTGGCAACTGCCATCATCACAGAAAGCGCGCTAAGCTTCCTTGGTGTGGGTTTCCCGTCGGATTTCCCGACATGGGGTAAGCTGCTGTCTGACGCAGTGAACCGGATGCAGGAATACCCTGAACGCGTTCTATTGCCGGGCATCCTGATCTCGCTCACAGTGCTGAGCGTGAACTACCTTGGTGACGGTTTGCGCGATGCGCTCGATCCGCGTATTCGCGGACGCTAACTCTGATTGCGCGCGCCGCTTATTGCTGGCGCGCGCTTCTCACCCGATGTTCTTGCGAATACGCCGCACAGCCATCCAAACCAACAACACAACAGGCAACGTGACCCCCGCGCTCAGAAGCCCTTTTGAGAGCGGTGTGACCTCTGTCAGTGGGTAAAGCAGATAGCTTGCTAGCGAGACGGCGTAATAGCTGATCGCAACCACTGACAACCCTTCAACAGTGTGCTGCAATCGCAATTGCAGATCGGCACGTTTGTCCATGCTTTCCAAGATCGCTTGGTTTTGGGCAGAGCGTTCAACATCGACCCGCGTTCGCAGCAAATCAGAAGCGCGCAATGCCCGCGCTGACATACGCTCCAACCGCTGTTCCATCGACACAACAGTCCGCATTGCAGGTTCATAGCGGCGCATCATAAACTCACCAAACCCTTGCCGCCCCTCAAACCGGACCTCGCGCAGCGCAGTGATCCGTTCCCCCACAATCGCCTTGTAGGCCGCCGTGCCTGCAAATCGAAATGACGTCTGCGCAACCATGTTTTCCAATTCAACAGACACATCCAACAGCGAATCCAATGTTGCTTCGGGCTTGAGTTCTTTTGCAGTCATCCGCGCCATCAGATCGCTGATCTGATTGTCCATCTTGCCCACCTGTTCGCCAATCTCGCGCGTTAGCGCAAAGCCCAGCATCGACATGGTCTTGTAGGTCTCGATCTCCAGCAGCCGTTGAATGATACGCCCGATCCGCCGCGTGCCTGTCTGCTCTGCCACAAACACCGCAAAGCGCGTGTGCCCTGCCGGATCAATCCGGAAATCACTGGCCACAACCGCAGAGCCATCCAACACCTCGCCCACTGCGAGGCTCTCTGGGACAAACCATTCGCGCAACGGCCCTATCATCACTTCGGTCTTTTTGGGCATCGGCATCAAGCGCAGCAAACACGACGTCAGACGCTGCCCGGGTGCATCGTCAAGCCAATGCGCAGGAAACACATCAAACTCTGCCGGATCAAAAGGGCGGCTGCTGAGCTCTTCGCAGAAGGCCGTGTAGGTCACAAATTCGGTATGCTGCTCCCACTTGAGGTGAAACTTACCCATGGCCCCGTAATAATGCGTAGCGTCAGCGTCAGGCAACGGCGCGCCGTAATGCCTAAGCAGTGCAACCAAATGCGCCATGTCCGCACCACGATCGCGATCCTGCGCAGCACTGCTTCCAGATTGAGTGATGGCCAGAAATGCAACCACCTGAGGGGCCCCAACATTAGGGAAAGGACGTGCATGTAATTCTCCCGTTAGGGCATAGCGCAGCGGATGATCAGTAATGGGAGCCATGGCCAAAGTCCTATGAAAGCGAATAGTTTCTTTTCTGGCCCAAGCCCCCTATCCCCCACAACGCAAAATGCGAAGGTAAGAGAGCTAGTTGAGGGTACGCCAGTATACAATTCCACTATAGGAAATTAGGCATCCTGCGCCTGGCCTTAGACTGGCGCCCGCCACACCCGAAGTGCACGGCCTGCAAAGCTGCCGCTGGCGCAGGCAATAACCCCTACAAAAATCACATGGAACAGGCTGCTGCCATAAAGCTGTGGCGCGACGGACTGCAAAACACCACCCGCAAAGTTGGCCCAAAACATGATCATCATCACGCCCAGTGTCAGGCCTTCACCCGCTAGCTGCACCATACGCCCCTCACGCCCCAGCAACCACCGCCGCTGAAGCAGGTAACCGCCCCAGCACCCCAACCCATAGCCCGCCGCAAACAATGCCCAGATCCATGCCTCCGCAGGCAGCGCCGCCACAGAGCGCAGCCCAAGGATACCCAAAGCAGGTAACCCATAGATCAGCAGCAAGGGTGCAGTACGTTCCTTGCGTGCGCGCAGCCCCACAAGAATCAGCACGACCAGCAGTGGCCAAACCCAGATTGGTGCGCCTGTAAGTAATTGTGTCATGTCTTGTGTTCCTTGTGTGTTGGATTTGGGAACTCCAAACCACGCCGCCATAACCAGCGCCATCATCGTTACGTGAAACGCCCCCACCATGCGCGGACTGCAAAGCGTGCAGTTCACGATGCGCGAATTGCACGCAGCCCCAAACAGCAAAACGCCCCACCTTTCGGCAGGGCGTTCTAAATTTTCGCTCAAATAGTTTAGAGTGTACTGAACGTTTAGTCGATCATTGGCAGCAGTTTGTCCAAGGACGCCTTTGCATCCCCGTAGAACATGCGCGTGTTGTCCTTAAAGAACAGCGGGTTCTCGATGCCAGAATAGCCAGTACCTTGGCCACGTTTTGACACAAATACCTGTTTGGCTTTCCAGCATTCCAGAACTGGCATGCCAGCGATGGGGCTGTTTGGATCGTCCTGCGCCGCAGGGTTTACGATGTCGTTGGAGCCAATAACAATCGCGACGTCTGTGGTTGGGAAATCATCGTTGATTTCGTCCATTTCCATCACGATGTCATAAGGCACCTTTGCTTCGGCCAGCAGCACGTTCATGTGACCCGGCAAACGACCCGCAACCGGGTGAATGGCGAAACGCACGTTTTTGCCTTGGGCACGCAGCTTTTTAACAAGGTCGCTCACTGCAGACTGCGCCTGCGCAACCGCCATACCGTACCCCGGGATGATGATGACGCTATCAGCTTCGTTCAACGCTGCTGCAACACCTTCTGCCTCAATTGCGATCTGCTCACCTTCAACGGCCATTTGTTCGCCTACTGGGCCACCAAAGCCACCCAAGATTACAGAAACGAACGAACGGTTCATCGCCTTACACATGATGTAGGATAGGATCGCACCAGAGGAACCAACAAGCGCACCAACAACGATCAACAGATCATTACCCAGTGAGAAGCCAATCGCAGCCGCAGCCCAACCAGAATAGCTGTTGAGCATGGACACAACGACAGGCATATCCGCGCCGCCGATCCCCATGATCAGGTGATAGCCGATAAACAGCGCCGCCAGCATCATGATGAACAGTGGGAAGAAACCACCTGTGTTAAAGTACCAGATCAGCGAGATAACCGTGATGGTCGCCGCTGCGATGTTCAACATGTGACCACCAGGCAGCTTTTCCGCAGCCGATGAAACACGACCCGCCAGCTTGCCATAAGCAATGATGGAACCTGTAAAGGTCACAGCACCAATGAACACGCCCAAGAACAGCTCAACCCGCAAGATGTTAATCTCGACAGGTGGCTTCTTGGCGATCAGTGCTGCAAACGTTCCCAGCTCATGTGGGTCGCCGCCGCCAGCCATGAAACCCGCCACACGGTTGATTTCAAAATGCGCGATCAGACCGACAAACATCGCCGCCAGACCGACAAGGGAGTGCATCGCTGCAACCAGTTCTGGCATCTGTGTCATCTGAACTTTTGTCGCCAGTTGATAACCGATGGCACCGCCACCCGCGATCAAGATAAGCGACAGCAGCCAGAACCCCGAACCGGGGCCAATCAGCGTTGCAACCACAGCCAAAGCCATGCCTGCAATACCATACCATACAGCGCGTTTTGCGCTTTCTTGTCCGCTCAAACCACCCAAGGAGAGGATGAAGAGAATAGCCGCGACCACATAGGCCGCTGTTGTGAAACCAAGCATTTGATCAGCCTCCCTTTAAGATTTCTGGAACATGGCGAGCATGCGCCGTGTTACAAGGAAGCCACCAAAAATGTTGATCCCACACATGAAGACCGACAAAGCAGCAAGTATGACCACTAAACCAGAGCCGGAACCGATCTGCATCAGCGCCCCCAGAATGATGATCGAAGAAATCGCGTTGGTCACAGCCATCAGCGGTGTGTGCAAGCTGTGCGCAACACCCCAGATCACTTGGAAGCCAATGAACACCGACAATACAAACACGATAAAGTGCTGCATAAAGCTGGCCGGAGCAACCAAACCAACCAACAGCAACAAGGTACCACCAACAGCAAGCAACGTGACTTGGTTTTTGGTTTGCGCCTTGAATGCGGCTGTTTCAGCGGCCCGTTTTTCCTCGACTGTCAGCTCTTTTGGCGCTTCCTTTTTAGGAGCTGCCGCAATCGCTGCGATTTTTGGTGGTGGTGGTGGGAAGGTGATCTCGGAGCCGTGCGCAATTGTTGCGCCGCGGATCACATCGTCTTCCATGTTGTGATTGATCACACCGTCTTTTTCAGGGGTCAGATCAGTCAACAGGTGACGGATGTTTGTCGAATACAAGGTCGAGGCCTGCGTACCCATCCGGCTAGGGAAGTCTGTATAACCAACAATTGTCACGCCGTTATCAGTGACGATCTTTTCGTCCATGACGGTCAGCTTACAGTTGCCGCCCTTCTCTGCGGCAAGGTCAACAATAACTGAACCCGACTTCATTGCTGCAACCATATCTTCGGTCCACAGCTCTGGTGCCTCACGGTTCGGGATCAGCGCCGTACAGATGACGATGTCAACGTCTGGGGCCAGTTCACGGAACTTAGCCAGCTGCGCTTCGCGGAACTCTGGTGAAGACACAGAGGCATAGCCGCCAGTAGCAGCGCCGTCTTGCTGCTCTTCTTTGAAATCTAGATAGACAAATTCTGCGCCCATGGATTCGACTTGCTCGGCCACTTCGGGACGCACGTCAAATGCCATTGTGATTGCGCCAAGGCTGGTGGATGTGCCGACCGCAGCCAGACCCGCAACGCCCCCACCAATAACCAAAACCTTGGCTGGTGGTACTTTGCCCGCAGCAGTAATCTGACCCGTAAAGAAACGGCCAAAGTTATTGCCTGCCTCGATGACAGCACGGTAGCCCGCGATGTTTGCCATAGAGGACAATGCGTCCATTTTCTGAGCACGTGAAATGCGCGGGATCATCTCCATCGCGACAACGGTTGCGCCTTTTTTGGCGGCCGATTTCATCTTCGCTGCGTCAGCCACTGGGCTGAAGAACGAGATCAACGTCTGCTCAGCGCGCAAACGCTTCATTTCTGTTGTGTCAGGTGCGCGCACTTTGGCAACCACATCGGCGGTCTTCCAAAGGGCTGCAGCGGTTTTCACCACTTCAACGCCTGCAGCCGCATAGGCCGCATCGTCAAAGCCCGAAGCCGCGCCGGCTCCTGTCTCGATTAGGCACTCATGGCCTAGTTTCTGTAATTGCAAAGCGCTCTCGGGCGTCATAGCCACGCGGCGCTCGCCCTCGAATACCTCTTTAGGTGTCCCGATCTTCACTCAAAATCTCCCAAAATTCTTGTTTGGTGCCGAAACTGGCGTGTCGCAGATAATTCATCTGATCTATCGCGCGGTTTACCGACAAACAAGCGCGTCTCAGGGATATTACGCAGTGAGGCGTCAGTTTTTGAGAGACCAAAGGCGAATTACTCAAAAATGATGCAGATTTCGTCACGTAATAATATTTCGCACAACAATATTCGCACGCAACAATGCAACCGGAGTGGAAAATGGAATCACTTCATTCTGCCGCCACGTTAAAACCGTCGCCCCTATCCGCCCCCCTTTTCACGGCCTAGGCTAACCTCAAAGGGAGAGAAAACATGACACTAAATGGAAAACACGCACTCATCACTGGCGGCGGTACAGGCATCGGTTTGGCCATCGCGCACATGCTTGTAGAACGTGGCGCACACGTAACCATTACAGGCCGCCGACAGGAGGTATTGGAGGAAGTTGCCACAGACGGCATGACGCCGATGGCGATGGATGTACGCAACGAGGATGATGTGATCGCAAAGATTGCAGCAGCCGTCGCAGCACAGGGTCCAATCCAGATTTGCGTACCAAACGCCGGAGTCGCCACAGGCAAGGCAGCCCATAAAACCGACATGACATTCTGGCGGGATATGATGGCCACTAATTTGGACGGGGCATTTCTAACAATCCGCGAAAGCATGAAAGGAATGAAGGATACCGACTGGGGGCGCGTTGTCGCGGTCTCGTCTATGGCTGGCCTAAAGGGCTTGCAGGGGGGAGCCTGCTATTCGGCATCCAAACACGGGATGATCGGCCTGATCCGATCGCTTAGTGAAGAGTATCTGAGAACGCCCTACACATTTAACTCACTGTGCCCCGGATATGTCGACACCCCGATTGTGACGCGCAATACGCAATCAATTTCGGAACGCGCAGGTATTTCCGAAGCAGACGCGCTCAATATGATGGTGAAAGTAAACCGTCACAAGCGCCTGGTCACCGTAGAAGAAGTTGCCGCTGCCGCCGCGTGGTTGGTTGGGCCAGATTCAGGCAGCATCAATGGCCAAAGCATCGAGATCGCTGGCGGCATGGTTTAACACCGCAATCACCTGATCAAACTATGCAGCGGCGAATGCTTGTTCCCGCTGCATAGCGGTTTAAACCGCGCGGGCCACTGCTGCGGGGCGAATACCGGCGGACCATTCGCGGGCGGCATTGCCAAAGGATTCAAACAACGGGCGCGATACCGGATCTTTTGCCGCCTCATATTCCGGATGCCACTGCACGCCCAGTGTAAAGCCTGCAGCGCCCTCAACATAAAGCGCTTCTGGTGTGCCGTCTTCGGCGTAGCCATCGACCACAACACGCGGTCCAGCAGCCTTGATCCCCTGCCCGTGCAGTGTATTTGTCCGCACGACCTCTGTGCCCATCACACGGTTAAACACGCCGCCGGGGGTAAAACGAACATCGTGGCGCAGCTCAAACTTTTCCTCAATAGAGCCATCAGGAGGCATGCGGTGGTTCATCCGGCCCGGTAACTCACGGATTTCAGGATAAAGCGTTCCACCCATCGCCACGTTCATCTCTTGAAAACCGCGACAGATGCCGAAAATCGGCTGCCCTACTTCAACACATGCGCGCGTCAAATCAAGAGCGACCGCATCGCGACCGCGGTCAAAATCGCCATGCGCTGCGGTTTCTTCCTCGCCGTATTCTTCGGGATGCACATTCGGGCGCGCGCCCGTCAGCAAAAAGCCGTCACAGGCGTCCATCAACTCGGACACGGAAACAAGGGAGGGATCAGAAGGCACCAGAAACGGGATACACCCCGACACTTCAGAGATGGCCTGGCAGTTCATGGCACCACCGCCATAAATCGCGTATTGTTCGTTGATTAGAAAGCTATTGCCAATAATGCCAATGACGGGACGACCCATAGTGCTGAACCCTTTGATTAGAACCGTTCTAGTCAAGGATACCGTTCTTAAGCCAAAGCCTCAATACCGCATTCGCGCACACCTCTCAGGCAGGTATGCGCGATGCATTATTAAGCAAATCTTTTTAGACTTCGCCAATTAGATTGGCAGCTTCGATCCCAGCCATAGCCGCAATCGCATCATTATCTGACGTGTCACCCGTTACACCAACGGCACCGATCACAACGCCTTTGGCCGAACGCAGCAAAACACCGCCAGGAACAGGGATCACTTGCCCACCGTAAACACCGTTCACAGCGGCCATAAAATAGGGCTGCTGTTCTGCGCGGGCCATTTGGGCTGTGCCAGACATGCCCAACATAACGGCGCCGTATGCTTTGCCATGCGCGATCGCAAAACGACCCGGTGCTGCACCGTCCTGACGCTCAAATGCGATCACATGGCCGCCCGCGTCCAAAACGACAGCAGACAGTGCCTTGAGCTCCATCTCTTCGCCTTTTTCAAACGTCTTACGGATTATTGTACGTGCTTTTCTCAGTGTTAGATTCATCTTGTTGCCTCTCAAGTGTTTGATGCTGTATAACTGTAGGAAGCCCAGAGGGTCATCCCCCAAGGCCTGTTATTTTACAGCAAGTTAGCCTGCTGCCTTCAGCTCTAGCCGACGTGCATGCAATACTGGCTCTGTGTAACCTGACGGCTGCTGTGCGCCCTCAAGAACCAATTCACAGGCGGCTTTAAAGGCGATCCCGTTAAAATCTGGTGCCATACGTTTGTACAATGGGTCGCTCGCGTTCTGACGATCCACAACAGAGGCCATTTTGCGCATGCCAGACATCACTTGTTCTTCTGAGATCACACCATGGTGCAGCCAGTTGGCCAGCGCCTGCGCCGAAATCCGGCAGGTTGCACGGTCTTCCATCAGGCCTATATCGTTGATGTCGGGTACTTTGGAGCAGCCAACACCTTGATCAATCCAACGCACCACATATCCAAGAATACCCTGCGCGTTATTTCCGATCTCGCGGGTGATCTCTTCGTCACTCAGGTTGCGGCCCGTCATAACCGGAATGGTCAACAAATCCTCTAGCGTGCCACGCGCACCGCCTGCTGCGATCTCGTCTTGGCGCGACATGACATCAACGCTGTGATAATGCATCGCGTGCAATGTCGCCGCTGTCGGGGACGGCACCCATGCGCAGGTGGCACCCGCCTGAGGATGGCCAATCTTGGCCGTCAACATTTCGCCCATGAGGTCAGGCATCGCCCACATCCCCTTGCCGATCTGCGCGCGCCCTTTCAGACCACATGCAAGGCCGATATCCACGTTGCGGTCTTCATAGGCACTGATCCAAGGCGATGATTTCATTTCACCTTTTGGCACCATTGGCCCCGCTTCCATCGAGGTATGGATTTCATCCCCCGTCCGATCCAAGAAGCCCGTATTGATAAAGGCCACACGCGTTTTCGCTGCGCGAATACACTCGCCCAGATTAACAGATGTGCGGCGCTCTTCGTCCATAATACCCAGTTTGACGGTATTAGCGGGCAAGCCCAGCGCCGCCTCGACGTGGCAGAATATTTCATCAGCAAAGGCAACTTCTTCGGGGCCGTGCATTTTTGGCTTAACGACATAAACCGACCCTGTCAGGGA
This sequence comes from Sulfitobacter sp., assembly GCF_036960155.1. Taxonomy (GTDB): domain Bacteria; phylum Pseudomonadota; class Alphaproteobacteria; order Rhodobacterales; family Rhodobacteraceae; genus Sulfitobacter. Next base: position 188,808 of record NZ_JBALWB010000005.1, read on the forward strand.
GTTGCCCCCCTCGCGGGCCATATCATGCATGGCGATCAACGTCGTGATCATCGCATCCATCAGCCCCTCGCCCACTTCCAGACCGTCACGGTCCAACACTGCGGGGTTTGTCATCAGGTGACCCACATTGCGTATCAGCATCAGCGAGCGCCCCTTGAGCGATACCGCGCCGCCATCCGGTGCCGTATAGTCGCGGTCAGGGTTCATGATCCGTGTTACAGTCTGGCCGCCTTTTTCAAAGCTCTCGGTTAGATCGCCCCGCATCAGGCCAAGCCAGTTGGAATAAGCGCCAACTTTGTCTTCCGCATCAACCGCGGCAACACTGTCTTCGCAATCCATGATGGTGCTGAGTGCGGATTCCATGATCACATCAGCCACATGTGCGGGATCGGTTTTGCCGATTGGATGGGTCGCATCCACCTTAATCTCAACATGTAGGCTGTTGTTTTTCAAAAGTATTGAAGTTGGCCCAGTCACTTCACCTGTAAAGCCTACAAACTGTGCCGGATCGCGCAGTGCCGGCACCAATGAACCGTCAACGACACTGTAGCCTGTCGCATCCGTATGGCTGCCCGTTGCCAAAGGTGCGGCCTCGTCCAGAAACGATTTGGCGCGCGCTACAACGCGCGCTCCGCGCGCTGCATCATAGCCGCCCGCATTTGGCAAATCGCCCAGCGCATCCGTGCCGTAAAACGCATCATACAAAGACCCCCACCGCGCGTTTGCCGCATTCAGCGCAAAACGTGCATTGGTGATGGGCACAACCAACTGCGGACCCGGTGTCAACGCGATCTCGGCGTCCACACCTGTTGTTTCGATCTCAAATGGCGCGCCCTCGGGCACCAGATACCCGATCTCTTTTAGGAAAGCAGTATAGGCGACCGCGTCATGAGCCTGCCCCTTGCGCGCGCGATGCCATTCGTCGATCTGCCCCTGAATTGCGCTTCGCTTTTCCAATAACTCACGATTCTTTGGACCAAGCCCATGAACCAACTCTGAAAAGCCACTCCAGAAAACATCAGCGCTCACGCTTAGACCATTCAACGCCTGATCTTCAATGAATTCAGCCAACTGTGCGTCTACTTGCAATTCCTTGCGGTCTAGTCTTTTCATGAGATGTGTCCCCGTATGCTAAGTAAAAGTTTCCGATAGGAAAGAGTATTTCCGCAAGCAATAACACAACCCACAAGGCTCGCAAGAGGCTTTGGTAAAATATCCTTACCAATTCGGCCCGCACTACATCCTCCCCGCGTAACGACCCGCTCAATGCAAAGCGGATCACCCTTTTAACGATTAGTACCTACTTGGGGCACATACTGTTCTGTTGTTTCCACACCTGTTGCCTTGCAGCTCGTCAGTCACAGACCTAACGTACCCGTGATGAACTGCTCAAAACAAAGGCTTCCTGATGCGCGACGCGGCACCTGAAACAATCTACCTGTCCGATTACACACCCTACCCATGGACAATTCAAAGCGTGGAATTGAATTTCACGCTAGATCCGCACGCCACACGCGTCCTGAGCAAAGTCCACTTTGTGCCAAACCCCGATTATGTAGAAGACCCCGCTGCTCCGTTGAGCGAAATGTTTCTGCATGGCGAAAAGCTGAAACTGATCTGGGCGAAAATAGGCGGAAACCCCGTCACACCCACCATTTCGGACGAAGGGCTAACCGTGCCCGTCCCTGTCGGCCCGTTTGCGTGGGAGGCCGAAGTCGAAATTGATCCGGCCAACAACACCGCCCTTGAGGGCCTTTACATGTCCAACGGCATGTATTGCACACAGTGCGAGGCCGAAGGGTTTCGCAAGATCACGTTCTACCCTGACCGCCCCGATGTGATGAGCGTCTTCACCGTGCGCATCGACGGTCCACACCCTGTGTTGCTATCAAATGGCAACCCAATGAACGCATCCGAGCACCATGCCGAGTGGCACGATCCATGGCCCAAGCCCGCCTATCTGTTTGCACTGGTCGCTGGTGATCTCATCGCCCATGAGGGCAGCTTTACCACCTCCTCGGGGCGCGATGTGGCGCTCAACCTTTATGTGCGCCCCGGTGATGAGGGCAAATGCGCCTTTGGTATGCAGGCCCTTAAGGATTCCATGAAATGGGATGAAGATGTTTATGGTCGTGAATACGATCTGGACCTTTTCAACATTGTCGCAGTGGATGATTTCAACATGGGCGCGATGGAGAACAAAGGGCTGAACATCTTTAACTCCTCTGCTGTGCTCGCCTCTCAGGCCACATCGACCGATCTGAACTTTGAACGGATCGAGGCGATTATCGCCCATGAGTATTTCCACAACTGGACGGGTAACCGTATTACCTGCCGCGATTGGTTCCAGCTATGCCTCAAGGAAGGGCTAACTGTTTTCCGCGACAGCCAGTTCACCTCGGACATGCGCAGCGGTTCCGTCAAACGCATCGACGATGTGATTGATCTGCGCGGCCGCCAGTTTGCCGAAGATCAAGGCCCCCTTGCCCACCCCGTGCGCCCGGAGAGCTTTCAAGAGATTAACAACTTCTACACCGCCACCATCTACGAAAAAGGTGCGGAGGTGATACGGATGCTCAAAACCCTTGTTGGGGATCAAGCCTACAAAGATGCAGTCACGTTGTATTTTGACCGCCACGACGGCGATGCGGCCACGATTGAGGACTGGTTGCGCGTGTTCGAGGACACAACTGGACGTGATTTGACCCAATTCAAACGCTGGTATTCCCAAGCAGGTACACCACGCCTTAAGGCTGAGGAGACATGGGAGGGCGATACACTTACCCTCACCTTTACCCAGCACACACCACCAAGCGCGGCCACACCCGATCCAAAACCCTTTGTCATTCCCATATCTGTGGGTTTGCTAGGAACGGACGGCACCGAGGTCACGCCAACGACCATTCTGGAAATGTCCGAAACCACCCAAAGCTTCACCTTCACAGGTCTGACAGAGCACCCCATCGTCTCTATCTTGCGCGGCTTTTCGGCCCCCGTGGTCCTCGAGCACTCGGCAGATCACGCCCACCTGCTTGCCCATGACACCGATCCGTTCAACCGCTGGGAAGCTGGCCGCATCTTGGCGCGCAACACGCTGATGGATATGATGCTCAAAGGCACGCGCGCCGATCCTGCCTACCTACGCGGTTTGCACGCCGTCGTAAAAGACGATACGCTAGAGCCCGCATATCGCCGTCTGATGATGGCCCTGCCTGCCCAGTCCGATCTGGCCACCGCCCTACATGACGCGGGCCACACCCCAGAGCCAGACATCATCCACGCCGCCCTAGAAGCCCTGCGCGAAGCCATGGCGCACGAGCTGGCCGATGTTCTGCCCGACCTTTATGAGGACAACCTCGTCACCGCCCCCTACGCCCCTGATGCAGAGCAATCAGGCAAACGCGCGCTTGGTAATTCCGCCCTTGCCCTGCTGACCCGCAGCGACGGCGGCAAGCTGGCTCAAGAGCAATACGATCATGCGGACAACATGACCCAACAACTCGCCGCCCTTGCCAATCTTATCCGCGCAGGGCGTGGCGACGCAGCGCTCAAGGCGTTTGAAGCTCAATGGAAAGACGACCGTCTGGTGATGGACAAATGGTTTGGCCTCCAAGTGATTGAGGCAGACCCAGAAGACGCGCATGAAGTCGCCGCAGGCCTCACCGAGCATCCCGATTTCAACTGGAAAAACCCTAACCGCTTTCGTGCGGTGTTTGGCTCGCTCATCATGCACCACGCAGGGTTTCACCACGCCTCAGGCGCGGGGTATAAGCTGCTGGCCGACTGGCTGATTAATCTTGATCCGATCAACCCGCAGACCACGGCGCGCATGTGTTCTGCCTTCCAAACATGGAAACGCTATGACCCTGCCCGTCAGGAGCTGATGCGCGCTGAGGTCACACGCATCCTTGCCACCCCGAACCTGAGCCGTGACACAACTGAAATGCTCACACGGATTTCAAACGCATGAGCAGACCGCTTTGCCTGATCACAGGTGCCTCAACAGGGATCGGCGCGGCCTGTGCCGTGCTGGCCGCCACGCAGGGATATGACCTGATCCTAACATACAACAGCGATCAAGCGGGCGCGCAGGCCGTAGCAAAGGCCGCGCAAGCGGCTGGCGCACATACCCAGATCATTCAGGCAAACGTCGCTGACCCTGCGGCGTTAGAGGCTGTGTTTGCGCTGGTGGATGCAACGGGAGCATTGGATGCACTGATAAACAATGCAGGCATCGTCGGGCCGGCCACACGGGTTGCCGACCTTACCCATGAGCGTCTGCGCGAGATGTTTGATGTAAACGTCATCGGCGCGATGCTCGCCGCCGCACAGGCCGTCAAACGGATGGAGCCGCGCGGTAAAGGTGTGATCATCAACATCACCTCGGCAGCTGCCCGCCTTGGCTCTGCCAACCAATACGTTGATTACGCAGCCACCAAGGCGGCAATGGATATTTTCACTAAAGGCCTCTCTGATGAAGTTGCGCCCGCTGGCCTGCGCGTTATGGGGGTGGCACCGGGGCTGATTGAGACCCCAATCCACGCCAAAGGGGGCGATCCCGACCGCGCCCAGCGCCTTGCAAACAAAGTACCAATGCAGCGCACAGGCAGCGCTGATGAAGTTGCCCAAGCCGTATTATGGCTCATGTCTGAAGGCGCAAGCTACGTCACAGGCTCTACTCTGGATGTCACTGGCGGCAGATAACTATTTAAAGGATTTTCATGACTACATTTCTTCTGATTTGCGGCGTAGTTATCGCCGCCTACGTCTTTTATCGCCGTTTTCAACGTGGTGCGCATATGATTGGCGGATATATTGATGCTTCCGCGCCAGTGCGTGCTGCGGCGAAGCGTATTGGGTTTCAAGCCCAGACCAACGTCCACTCCATCGTAAGCGTGAACAGCCCGGAATTATGTGTCGCCGCCATGGCGCTCGCTTTTGCGCAAATGGATGACAATCAGGAGCCTTGTAACGAGACCCTTACCACGTCACTGAAAAAACACCTGAACGTTGGTGATACTCAGGTTGATGATTTTTGCACCCTTTGCCCATGGCTAATCACAGAAGGCGGCGGTCCCACCCCGGCATTTGACCGGTTAACCAAACGCCTCAAGCAGTTGGATCACGGCCCCTTTTTTGGTAAAATGATGAGCGTGCTTGGGGATGTCACTGCATCGGGGACCAAAGGCATGCCCAGCGCACGTCAGGCAGATGCGATGGGGGCATTGGCCCGTATTTTTCGTACCGCATGACCTTACCCTACGTTTATCATAGCCAAGGGCGCCGCCCTATCACCGCATTCATTCTGATTGTGATCTGGGCGGTACTGGCTGCCGCTTATCTCTGGTTAGATGCGGCGCCCTACGTCGTCGTGCTGCTGGGCGCGTTCACCCTGCCTGCCCTTTATGATCTGGTCGCCGACCCCAACGCAACCTTGTCCTTGGACGATCAATACCTGCGCTGGAACACGCCGCGCCAAGAAGCCGAAATAGCATTATCCGAAATTGACCATCTGCGGTTTGATACACGTCTGGATATGTCTGTGCGCCTTACTGTGGTGCGCCCCTCTGGCGTAAAGATCCGCGTACCAGTCCCAGCAACGCCCCCGCACGCCCTTTTTGAACCGATCGCGACAGAGGCAGGTCTCAAAACCATACGGCATCATTTTTCGCTGATGGGATGAAATCTTAGGTTGAACGCCTGACTATGGCCGCGTGCGTGGCCGCACTGAATTGGTAAGCGTGCAATAGTTCTGCCGCTTGAGCCAGCCCGCCATATCACGCCGCTTTGACGCGCTGCGCATCGGGCCCCAATCAGCAGAGACGCCGCGCCACTTGTTATCACGTCCATGAATTACGCCATCGCGTTTGACCGTAAACGCCATGATCCGCACACCGCAGCTCAGGTTCGCGGCGCCGTTCTTAAGCGCCTCGCCCGTTCCTACGTTACATTTATACCCGCGCGCGGTGGCTGGCAGGATTTGCAACAGCCCGTACCACTTGCCGCCACCGCCAACAGCCCACGGTTTGTAGGTGCTTTCGTGTTTCGCAAGAGCAGACATATACCCAACCCAAAACGCGCGTCGTTTTGCATCATCATTATCGGCATACGCAGGACACCAATTTGTAATGTCCCCCGGCACCATATCGACCAAGGGGCTGCCATGCGATTTAAGGGCAGACAGCGCGGCACGGGTCCAGACAGAGTGTCCTTCCATGTGTTGCCAACGCGTGCGCGGAATATGAGGTACGCGGACAGGTGGGCGCAAAGCAATTGTTTTACCGTCAACAATAGGCACTGACGTTTCGGCGTCTGGCAGGGCCACGTCGTTTGACAAAAACACCTCAGTTTCAGGATTAACAGGTTGCAGCACCGGAACTGGCTTGCTGGCAGATTCCTCTGGCAGTATCTGGGATCGTTCCGCTGGTGTTTGATCGATCGTCCCGTCGTTGACCGCCAGTTGCGCGGTCGCGACACCTGTACCGAGGCCCGTCGCCAGCACGGCATAGGCAAAGAAGCGAGAAACAATGGTGCGCGCAGACCGATTTAAATGAAACGAAATCAAACAGGTTTTTTTCATTAAAACAGTATGGGCTGCACTCTTGCCCCCTGACAAGCGCATAACTATGGCCAATAACCGCCATTGTTAACCACTTTGCAACATTGACCGACATTCCCGAACATCCAAGCAAACAGCGCAACAAATCGTAACCATTTGTTAACCAAACGCGTCAAATCGCCCAGTGAACTCCGCGACATCACCGTTCCAGCGCCACTTTCGCGCCCCATTGATGGGGGAAAGTAAGCTTCAATATCCACAGATTACTGTATTGGATCGCTCAATGACGCAACTGGCCTCTCTGTTTCGCAAACTCCCCGGCATACGCCGCGAAGTGCAGCGCACTGTCGTGAAAAGCGAAGCAGTTGTGCCAACAGGTGCAAGTAACCCGTCAAAAAGTGGTTCCCAGTCTCCTTCGCCATTTCGCAAACGTGCTTCGAAACACAAGAAACAATCCAAGCTGGTACGCAAGGAACAGGGCGCGTTGTTGGAGCAAGGTTACACCAAAGCCGATGTAGCACCTGAAATGACAAGCAGTGTTTTGAGCAAACTGTCCATCCCCTGCCCCGATCCAACGCTCGAAGAACGCATCCGCGACGAACATCAAAATCTCGCCCTTAATCTGGTGCGGCAAGAAGACTGGGATAAGCTCTCGGAGATCATTGCGGCTGCAGATCGGGAGGGCGCAATGACCCCTGGCGGTATGAGTGTTGCTGAGTTGATGGCATTCGGCGCACGCGCTGATGTTGTGCATGCGGCTGAACACGCATTAATTGATCGCACACCCGAACATGACGCGCCTTTGATGCAAGGTATCGAAGCATTGGAATTTGTACTGGCCGAATATCCCCATGATTATACGATCGGCTGTATTGTTGCGCAGGCCCATATCGATATGGCATGGGCGTGGCGCGGCATTGGGTGGGATGTTGAAATCGCCCCCCGCAACCGGGAAGCTTTTGATGCGCATTTTGCGCGTTCCCGTGACATCATTCAGTCCTTCCACGGCAAGCCGGCGAAATCGGCCCTTTTGGCGAATACATCTTGCGCATTGCTGCGTGGCAATGACTCAAGCCGCCAGATGGTGGCAGACCGCTATGAAGCCCTTATTGATTTGAACCCTGAAAACACCAGCCCCTTTAGGTCTCTCGGGACACAAATGCTGCCACGTTCTTATGGATCATATGCAGGGCTGGAACTGGAAGCGCGCCGCACAGCAGCACGCACCCAAAAAATCTGGGGTGCTGGTGGGTATACTTGGGTCATGTTTGACGCAATTAGTGTGGATGACGAAGCTTGCGCCTTGTTGGATCTGCCGTTCTTTATAGAAGGGCTACGCGACATTGTCCTGCACCGCCCCGAACCCCACACCGTAAATTTGCTGGCCGCCTATTGCGCCAACACCATTGGTGAGGCGTTTTCAGGAAATGACGCCGCTGACGCAAACCGCGCCCAGATTGCCGATTGCGCGAATTGGATCGTACGCGAACACCTGACAGAACTGCACCCGATGATCTGGGCGCACGCTGCCCAAGGTTTTGCAAACAATTTACGCGTGTCTTCGGCCTCCCGTTTTGCAGCAGCCGGACAAGACGATGCAATGCGCATCCTTGCAGGCCTGTTCAAACGCGAAATCGCAGATGGAATGCGCATCGTCTTTACGGATCAGGGACCAACTGGCACGTCTGTTTGATCTAAGAACGCCACGCTAGACAGTTCCACTTCCCCTCCCTAAGCTCATTTCTCAGGGAGAGATTATCATGACATATAAAACCGCCGCCGCAGACATTGCTCTGCGCGATCAATCAATTACCGAACGCGTTTTTGAAAACCTCGTAACACGACCAGACGACGTTATCCTGACGGATGGCCTTAGCGGGGACGCGATGACCGCAGGTGAGTTTATGACGCAGGTCAAATCACTTGCTGGGGGGCTAACAGCGCGCGGCGTAGGCACTGGCAAAACAGTGGCGCTCATGTCGCCCAACATTCCCCATTACTGTGTTGTCTTTCACGCCGTTGCTTGGGCGGGCGGCACCATTACCACCATTAACCCAACCTACACGGCCTCCGAAGTTGCGCATCAACTACGCGACAGTGCCGCTGATATTCTGATCACCATTCCTATGTTCCTAGAAACCGCTCAGGAAGCAGCCAAAGATGCGGCGAACCAAGTAGTAGTTGTCATGGGCGAAGCCACCGATGGCGCCGAGGCGTTGTCTTCGTACTATGGCGCCCCAATCGAGGCTCAAATACCTGTCGATCTGGACGAACATTCGGTTGTGTTGCCTTATTCATCTGGCACAACAGGCTTGCCAAAAGGTGTGCGCCTAAGTCACCGCAATCTGGTTGTTAACGTCGATCAGGTTATCTCGGGCGGCGATGTGCGCCCCGGCGAAACCGCCGCGGCCTTCCTACCGTTTTTCCACATCTACGGGATGAACGTTTTGATGAACGTGCATCTTGCTGGGGGGGGCGCATTGGTCACCATGCCCCGTTTTGACCTAGAGCTGTTTTTGCAAATCTCGCAAGATTTCAAAGCGCGCCGCATGTGGATTGTGCCGCCCGTGGCGCTAGCCCTCGCGAAACATCCCATCGTTGATAACTATGACCTCAGCTGCGTTGAGCAAATCTTTTCCGGTGCTGCACCACTGGGCGCTGAAGTGTCTGACGCTGTGGGCAAACGCATTAACTGTGTTTCCTTGCAGGGCTTTGGCATGACGGAGCTATCTCCTGTCTCCCACACAACGCCGTTCGACAATCCCAAATCGGGTTCGTCTGGTGTCGCGCTGCCAAACACCCAATGCCGCATTGTTGACCCAGAAAGCGGGGAAGACCTGCCGGCGGGTAGTGAAGGTGAGCTGTGGATCAAAGGTCCTCAGGTCATGAAGGGCTATCTGAACAACGAAAAGGCAACCGCCGAGACGTTGACTGCCGATGGGTGGCTCAAGACGGGTGATATCGCCTACATCGATGATGAAGGATTTATGTACATCGTTGACCGCCTCAAAGAGCTGATCAAATACAAGGGATTCCAAGTTGCTCCTGCGGAACTTGAGGCCACATTGGTGAGTTTGGATGGCATCATTGATGCGGCTGTTATTGGCTTGCCCGATGATGAAGCCGGCGAGCTGCCCATCGCCTTTGTGGTCACGGCTGATCCTGCCCCGTCCGAGGAAGACATCAAGGCACATCTTGCCAAGACATTGTCGAAGTACAAACAGGTGCACCGCGTGACGTTTGTGGATGAAATCCCCAAATCAGCTTCGGGTAAAATCTTGCGCCGCGTTCTTAAGGCACAATCAATCTAAGTCGTTCGGGTAACACCGTTCTAAACAAATGCGCTCTACCCCGGATAAAGGGTAGAGCGTTGATCAATAGCTTAGGCGGAATGGGCTTGAACAAAGGTAATGATCGCAGCCGCAAACTCTTCTGGCTTATCTTCCTGCAAGAAGTGCCCGCCATCTTTGATCGTAACATGCGCAACGCCTTTCGCACCGGGAATGCGCTTTTGAAAGGCGACCTCGCCACCCTTTGTCACTGGATCACGGTCGCTAAATGCGGTCAGCACAGGTTTCTCCCACGCGCCCAGAACTTCCCACGCTTTGTCATTGTCTGCGCGGTCATCACTGTGATGCGGCATAAGCGGCACCAGCGACGGGAATTTGCGGGCACCCGCAAAATAGCTCTCATCAGGGAACGGTGCCTCATAGCCTTTTAGAACCTCTGGCGCGGTCCTGGGCGAAAAGATCGACGAGGCTGTGAACTCAGGCGATTCAGATGCAAACTTGATCCAATGCAGGAACGCATCTGGCGCGCCGCTGCCCATTTTCGCACCCAGTTCAGCGGCGGATACCAACGGCACATTTGGGGCCATCTGCGCCAAGGCAGCGGATGTTTCAGGTTTTACCAACGTATTGTCAGGCAATCCTGTGTTTGCGACCACAATGCGGGAAAAACGATCAGGGGCTGCAGTCAGCATTCTAAGGCCAATCAAGCCGCCCCAGTCTTGGCACACCAATGTCGCATCGTTGAAATCATTTGCTGCCAGCCACTGGCCCATCCAGTCAACGTGATTGACGTAGGTATAATCGTCTTGCGCTGCGGGTTTGTCTGAACGACCAAACCCAACAAGGTCAGGCGCGACAACGCGAAAGCCTGCTTGGGTCAATGGGGCGACCATTTTGCGCCACAGATAGCTCCAAGTGGGCTGACCGTGCATGCAGATCAGCAATGGTCCCTCACCCTCGTCGATATGGTGAATGCGAATATCGGTCCCATCCGCAGCTGTCACATTTGTATAGTTCGGTTTGAAGGCATAGCCATCAAGGCCATCAAAGCGGTCATCAGGGGTGCGCATAATCTGCATCTGGTGTTCTCCATTGAAGTGATGCCTGCAACTATCCCGATAATATTTGCGGGAACCATTCCAGACCCTACGTCACTATTACCCACCTCACTCCAATGTGAGGTGCTCATTCAGTCCGCCAGATCCGCTTTATTGCACGCCCCATGCCCGCCTTGCTCTTGAACCAGCCCGCGCGCCCCGCTAAACCGACCTAAACCAATATTGATAAGGCGCACTCTTATGCTCGATCTCACCTACGAAACGCCCAAAGTTCGCACCATTGCAGGTGCCAAACAAGATTGGGAGCTGGTGATCGGCATGGAGGTCCACGCGCAAGTGGCGTCAAAGTCCAAGCTGTTCTCGGCTGCATCGACAAAATTTGGCGCAGAGCCAAACAGCAACGTGGCATTTGTAGACGCAGCCATGCCCGGCATGTTGCCCACCATCAACGAATTCTGTGTTGAACAGGCAGTCCGCACAGGCCTTGGCCTAAAGGCGCAGATCAACCTATGGTCCGCGTTTGACCGCAAAAACTATTTCTACCCTGACCTGCCGCAAGGCTATCAGATCAGTCAGCTGTATCACCCTATCGTCGGCGAAGGCGAAGTACTGGTTGAAATGGGCGATGGCACTGCACGTATGGTCGGTGTTGAACGTATCCACCTTGAGCAGGACGCAGGCAAATCAATCCACGACATGGATCCAAACATGTCCTTTGTCGATCTCAACCGCACAGGCGTTGCGTTGATGGAGATTGTATCGCGTCCTGACATTCGCGGCCCTGAAGAGGCTGCAGCATACCTTGCCAAACTGCGCCAGATCCTGCGCTACCTTGGCACGTGCAACGGCGACATGCAGTCTGGCGCGATGCGCGCGGACGTAAACGTATCCATCTGCGCCCCCGGTCAGTACGAAAAATACGCAGCAACTGGTGACTTTGGTCACCTCGGCACCCGCTGTGAGATCAAAAACATGAACTCCATGCGTTTCATCCAGCAAGCCATCGACGTTGAGGCCAAGCGCCAAATCGCTATCGTTGAAGCAGGTGGTGAAGTCCACCAAGAGACCCGTCTGTTCGATCCAGACAAGCAGGAAACGCGCTCAATGCGGTCCAAGGAAGAAGCGCATGATTACCGCTATTTCCCTGACCCCGATCTGCTGCCCCTTGAGATCGAACAGTCATGGGTAGACGAAATCGCAGCCACCCTGCCCGAGCTTCCAGACGCTAAGAAATCCCGTTTCATCAATGATTTTGGTCTGTCCGACTATGACGCATCCGTGCTGACTGCGGATCTGGACAGTTCTTCGTATTTTGAAGAAACCGCCAACGGCCGCGATGGCAAGATGACCGCAAACTGGGTCATCAACGAGCTGTTTGGCCGTCTCAAGAAAGACGAAAAAGACATCTCGGACAGTCCTGTTACACCTGCCCTGCTGGGCGGTATCATTGATCTGATCGCATCAGATGCCATCAGCGGCAAGATCGCTAAGGATGTGTTTGAAATCACTTATACCACTGGCCGTGATCCTGCCGAGATTGTCGAGACCGACGGCCTCAAGCAGGTGACAGATACGGGTGCCATCGAGGCCGCCGTGGACGAAATCATTGCCGCCAACCCAGATCAGGTTGCAAAAGCGCTGGCCAACCCCAAACTTGCTGGTTGGTTTGTTGGGCAAGTTATGAAAGCGACAGGCGGCAAGGCCAACCCAAAAGCTGTGAACGAATTGGTCGCCAAAAAGCTTCAGGGCTAAGACACTTAGTTATTCCGTAAATCCGCGGTTCCACCAACGGTTTGGATTGTCGCGCTGGTCACTGTCATCAGCGCGACAGGCAAGCACTTCTTGAACTGTGATCACAGGCACCTCGTAAGTATGACTATGCCGAACGGCTTCAACCGCGGCCGCCAGCACAGCAGGGTCGCGCGGCACGCTAAAAGATAGCACACGCGCAGGCATTTCTATTGCGCGACCAATATCACCTACGACCGACCCCGCTAATGGCGAGAAAAACTGCATTCCTGTCGCGCTCTCAAAAGCGACCCCTTCGTAATCGCCATACCTTAGCCCTACCGCTGCTGTTACCGCCTCGCGCACGCGCGCATCATCCCGCGTGGCCAGCTCAACCCGCACGCTCCAAACAGGTTCAAACTGGCAAGTTTCAAGGGCGGTGTTGATCTGTGTTAGTGCTTCCATTTACGTTTTCCTATTTGACTATGAGGTCCTGTTACACCAACCCTACTGACAACAGTGCGTCAGTAGAGGACCGGAGTTGTGGCAAAAAACGACAGGTACTTCGAGATCATTCAAATGTTGCGCCACGCCAAGGTTCCCATTCGCGCCCTCCAGATCGCAGAGACGTTAGAAGTATCGCTGCGTACGATTTACCGTGACATTGCAGCCCTCCAAGCCAGACAGGTTCCGATACTCGGCGAAGCAGGCATCGGGTATGTTATGCGCGCTGGTTATGACCTGCCCCCGCTTAATCTGGACGCGGATGAGGCCGAAGCTGTGGCGCTTGGCCTTGAAATGATCGCCCGCCTTGGTGATCCTGATCTGTTAAAAGCCGCCCGCCGCGCATCGCGCAAGTTAAGCGCCATAGCACCTGGAACGCGGCAGCTTATCGCCTCTAGCTGGGGCGCGCCCTATGACACCGCTGCACCGCTAGTGCGCCGCGCGATTGCAGCTGAACAAGTTTTGGAAATCGCGTATCAAGATGTGGCAATCCAGCAAACAACGCGCTTTATTTGGCCACTGGCGTTGATCTATTACAGCGACAACACTGTCATCGTTGCGTGGTGTACCCTACGCAACGCATTTCGCCATTTCCGGCTAGATCGGATGGAAAAATGCACCCCTTTAAACACCACATTCACAGGCAAAGGGGCTGCATTACTGGCGGAATGGGAGGCGCGCCATAAATCTGAATCGATAACCGCGCCCCCGCCCTAGAACAAAGCGACGCTACGGCCGAACCGTAAATCGACCATAACACGTTGTAACTGCTGTTCGGCTGTCGCAGGCTATCTAAAGACATTCAACACTTACCCAAGGCCAGTACAATGACACAGGTTTTCCGTTCATCCCCCCTTACCGTTCTGCCCGAATGGATCGACTATAATGGTCATCTGAATATGGCCTATTATTCAGTCCTGATGGATAAGGGCGCAGATCACTCTTATCCGCTGATCGGATTTGGCCCTGACTACCGTGACCGGACCAGCTGCACGACTTATGTGGCTGAATTTCACATTTGCTACGTGCGCGAGCTACATGAGGGCGACCGCGTCACTACGACATTCCGGCTCATTGACTATGATGCCAAACGGTTTCACGTTTTTCAGGAACTCTGGCACGAGGATGGCTGGCTTGCCGCGACAGGTGAAGCACTGACTTTGCACGTCGATCAGTCCGGCGAAAAGCCCCGCGTTTCCCCGATGCCTGAAGAAATCCTTAGCAAGCTGGCTGCTATGAAAGAAGCGCAAAAAGACGCGCCCTTGCCCGAACGTGTGGGATCAAAAATCGGGATTATCCGGAAATAATACGTTTCTGTAATCGGAAGCACACAGGCGGTGAAACTAAAAATATCCAAACGACAGGTATGCGGATAGACATACGATCCTGTCGCTGACTGTTTCCTTTCAGTTGCCCCCACGTTAGAAGAGCGAAAACCACCCGAAAGCCACGCCCATGATCCGCTATGAATACAAGGTCGTTCCCGCCCCCACAAAGGGCATCAAAGGGAAAGGTGTGCGTGGTGCCGAGGCTAAGTTTTCGTTTGCTCTACAAGAGCTTATGAACGGAATGGCTGGATACGGGTGGGAATACCAGCGCTCGGAGACGCTGCCATCCACTGAGCGGTCCGGCCTAACAGGAACCACCACAGAGTGGCGCAATGTGCTGGTTTTTCGCAGACCGCGCGCAGGTGACGCATCCGAGTTCCAGCCCGAGCTGTTGCCGGCCCCTGCTGAGATTACGCAAGAGCCTGCCGAGACGTTTGAAATGTCCGATGACAACGATGCTGTAAAACCTTTGGCTGATAATGGCGTTGAAGACACCCAGGCTGACAGCGGTATTAGCGCCTCTCTGAGCATCCTTGCACGTGCGCGCAGCCTATCAAAAACGCCGGATAATGACGACACCGAAGAAGATAAAGAAGACCCAAAGACCTAGGGTGCGATATCCAACGATAGGGCGTGAATGCGGCCAATCAATTCTGTTCCCAGCGCGCTGTGAACCGCGCGATGTTTTGCCAAACGGCTAAGCCCGACAAAATCAGGCGCCGTAATCGCAACATCAAAATGCGTTTGGCCCCCTTCACGAAAACCTGAATGGCCACGGTGCGCCTCGCTCACATCTGCAACTTCAAGCCGCTCCACAGTAAAAACTTTACGCAACGCGCTCTCAATTTCGTCTTTGACCAACATAAACCCTCCAATGGGAGCGATTTATTTTCGCCGCCCCCTTTCCTCTGACAGCCATACGTTTAGAGTGACGAGCCTGAGTCGGAAAGGTGCACCCATGCAAAAAAACGATCCCTTTGGTTTTGATATGTCTGTCTCTTCTTCTAAAAAGAAGAACCCGCGTGGACGCCGTGGCATGTCTGGCGCGTCCGAAACCTCGCGACGCGTATGCGATCACGATGGCTGTGACGATGCGGGAAAATACCGCGCACCAAAAGCGCCCGATGTGTTGGACGACTATTTTTGGTTCTGCCAACAACACGTGCGTGAGTACAATACAAAGTGGAATTTCTTCCACGGAACAACAGAGGCGGAAATGAACGCCCAAATGTCGGAAGACAAAGTTTGGGACCGCCCCACAAAGCCTATGGGCGACCCTGAGGCCCGCGCATGGGCCCGTCTGGGCATTGAGGACCCGCATCAAGTACTGGGTGCAAACGCAACCCAGAACCCTGGTAAAGGCCCACAAGCAGGCCGTCGCCTGCCGCCCACAGAAAAGCGCGCGCTTGAGGTTCTGGATGCAAAAGACAACCTGACCAAGCCGGAAATCCGTAAGATTTACAAATCATTGATCAAGGTTCTTCACCCTGACATGAACGGTGGCGACCGTTCTCAGGAAGAGCAGTTGCAATTGGTTGTCTGGGCTTGGGATCAACTCAAGACCAGCCGGAACTTTAAGGACTAGCTATTGATATTCGGGCCAATCGTTTGCGTTGGCCCGTTTTGCCCAAATTTGGGAATTTCATCTGTCGGGGCCTTGTAAAAAACTGCCACTGCAGTCTGGCCTGGTACGGCAGAACATGACGCAGCGTCACATTCAGCCAGATGATATCCCCGCGACAAAGTTTCCTCTTCTTCAAACACGAGATAAAAGTGCTACTGTTGCACTGATTACAATCGATTTTGGCAGGATCGCAAAACTGGCCCTATGAACTGGTACAATTTAGGCCTTTCCCTTGCTCCTGCCGTCGATATGTTGCACCCCAAACCATATGACCCCGCGTTCGGGGCAAATATACTTAGGATGATTTAGCATGGCTGACGGCGGACTGGACCTCAACGCAACCCCGACCAAGGATATCTCGGTACGTGAGGTGTTTGGCATCGATTCAGACATGACTGTGAAGGGCTTTGAAGAGCGCACAGATCGTGTGCCTGAACTCGATAGCACTTACAAATTTGACGCTGATACCACGCTGGCAATCCTTGCGGGCTTTTCGCACAACCGGCGCGTTATGGTTCAGGGTTACCACGGTACAGGTAAATCCACGCACATCGAACAGGTGGCAAGCCGCCTGAACTGGCCAACCGTGCGCGTCAACCTAGATAGCCACATCAGCCGGATTGACCTGATCGGTAAAGACGCCATCAAACTGATTGACGGCAAACAGGTTACAGCGTTCCAAGAAGGCATCCTGCCGTGGGCATTGCGCACGCCGACTGCGATTGTGTTTGATGAATACGATGCAGGCCGCGCAGACGTTATGTTTGTGATCCAGCGTGTTCTTGAGGTCGATGGCAAGCTGACGTTGCTGGACCAAAACAAAGTGATTACCCCACACCCGTTTTTCCGCATCTTTGCGACAGCCAACACTGTTGGTTTGGGTGATACGACAGGTCTTTACCACGGCACCCAACAGATCAACCAAGGTCAGATGGACCGCTGGTCACTTGTCTCGACGCTGAACTATCTAAGCATCGACGCTGAGACACAAATTGTTCTGTCTAAAAACCCGCATTTCAACACCGAAGCAGGTCGCAAGACCGTCAAGCAGATGGTCACAGTTGCCGACCTGACGCGGACTGCCTTTATGAACGGCGATCTGTCCACTGTTATGTCGCCACGTACGGTGATCGCATGGGCGCAGAACTCGGAAATATTCAAAAACGTGGGCTATGCCTTCCGCCTCAGCTTTCTCAACAAATGTGATGAGCTAGAGCGTCAGACCGTTGCCGAATTCTATCAGCGTTTGTTTGACGAAGAACTGCCAGAAAGCGCTGCAAGCGTGAGCTTGGGATGAGTGCGAAGCGGCTTCATATCGGCCTGATTGGCGGTATTGGCGTCGCGTCGACGGTTTCTTATTACCAAAGACTAACAGCAGCTGTCGCCAAATTTGGCGGCACTGCAGACATTACAATTGTACATGCAGATGCGCGTGAGCTTATCGGTAACACCCTTGCGGATAAGCGTGATGATCAGGCCCAAATCTATGCCAAATTGATTGACCGCCTCAAGGCAGCAGGCGCTGACTGCGCTGCGATTACGTCTTTGGGTGGTCACTTTTGCTTTGCCGAAACGCAGACAATTTCTGCGCTTCCGCTGGTCAGTGGGGTGTTACCGTTAGATGATTACTTCGCAGATCAAGGTATCAAAAAGGTCGGACTACTGGGCACTCGGATTGTGATGGACACATTGCTGTTTGGTCAGTTGAACAAGACCCAAGCCGTTGTTTTAGAAGATGAGATCGACACTCTGGGACAGACATATCTGGATATGGCAGTGGCCATGCAATGTTCACCCGATCAACAGGAACTGTTTCATGATGCTGGACGGCGTATGGTTAACGACCATGGTGTCGATGCCGTCGTCCTTGCAGGTACGGACCTATGCCTTGCCTTTGAGAATAGCACCGTTGAATACCCCGTGATTGATGCACTTGACGTTCATGTTGATGTGCTTGCCCGTCTTGCGACAGGCCAAATGAATTTAGATGTCAAAGGTATCGTGGCATGAACAAGTCAAACGACAATCCAGCAGACGCCTTCAAAAAAGCCTTGGCCGAAGCCTCCAAGGTTATGGCCAATGATCCCGACCTCACGGTGAGCTATACCGTTGATCCGTCTGGCCTGACGGGCGATGCGATGCGCCTGCCCCAAGTGACCCGCCGCATGACCCGCGAAGAGGTGATGCTGGCGCGCGGGACTGCGGATGCGCTTGCGCTTAACCGTCGATATCACAACGGCCAGACCCATGCCCGCTACCAGCCTCAAGGCGAAATGGCGCGTGATCTGTATGAAGCGATGGAAACCGCGCGTTGTGAGGCCGTAGGCGCACGTGACATGCCCGGCACCGCCGGCAACATCGACGCCAAAATCAAACACGACGCCCTGCGCAAAGGGTATGATCAGGCCAAAACCGCCTCTGATGTGCCTTTGGCCGTTGCTGCGGGTTACCTTGTGCGCCATCTGGCCACGGGCCGCGAAATGCCGGCTGGTGCTGAAAACGTCATGGAACTGTGGCGCGGCTATATTGAGGACAGCTGCGGTGGCACGCTGGACGATCTTGAGAATGCGCTTGAGGATCAATCGGCATTTGCCAAATTCTCACGCCAGATCATCACTGATTTGGGCTATGCAGACCAATTGGGCGATGACCCTGACGGTGTGGACGATGACCAAGAAGACGAAGCCGAGGAAGGCGCTGACGATCAAGACGATCCTGACAGCACTGGCGGCGACGACCAAGATCAAGAAGATGCCGACGCCTCCCCTGAACAAAGTCAGGAAGAGCAGCAGGACTCGTCTCAGGCTCAGGTTTCCATGGACGAGATGGCCGATCAGGAGCTTGGCGATGAGGCAGAGATGCCAGAGGGTGAAGCCCCGATGGAGCCACCTGCGCCCCAGCCTGTATCAGACGCTGACCCGAACTATACCGTTTATCTAAGTACGCACGATGAAACCGTCGGTGCCGAAGAGCTGGCCGAACCCGCCGAGCTGGAGCGTTTGCGCGCCTATCTTGATCAACAGCTTGAGCCGCTTAAAGGTGCAGTGAGCCGTTTGGCAAACAAGCTGCAGCGTCGCCTTCAGGCACAACAAAACCGCTCATGGGAGTTTGACCTTGAGGAAGGTACGCTGGATGCAGGCCGTCTGGCCCGCATTGTTGCAAGCCCAACAACGCCGCTCAGTTTTAAGGTCGAAAAAGACACTGAATTCCGCGACACGGTTGTGACGCTGCTCATTGATAACTCGGGTTCAATGCGCGGACGTCCGATTTCGATTGCAGCAATCTGTGCCGATGTTCTGGCCCGCACGCTGGAACGCTGCAACGTCAAGGTTGAAATCCTAGGCTTTACCACCCGCGCGTGGAAAGGCGGCCAAGCCCGCGAAGAATGGCTCAATGAAGGGCGCCCCACTGGCCCCGGCCGTTTGAACGATCTACGCCACATCATTTACAAATCCGCTGACGCCCCGTGGCGCCGGACACGGCCCAATCTGGGTCTGATGATGAAGGAAGGACTGCTGAAGGAAAACATCGACGGCGAAGCACTGGAATGGGCCCACCGCCGGATGATGGCGCGTGCGGAATCCCGTAAAATCCTGATGGTCATTTCAGATGGCGCGCCTGTAGATGACAGTACATTATCCGTTAACCCCGCGAATTTCTTGGAAAAACACCTGCGCGATGTGATCGCAATGGTCGAAAAGAAAAGAGCGGTTGAGCTGTTGGCCATTGGCATCGGTCACGACGTGACCCGTTACTATGACCGCGCGGTTACCATCACCGATGTTGAGCAGTTGGCGGGTGCCATGACCGAACAACTGGCGTCATTGTTTGAAAGTGATCCACGCAAACGGGCGCGCGCCATGAGTATGAAACGGGCCAGCTGATCGCCGTGCGATTTAATTCAGAGGTAAAATAGCGAAAGGGAACGCAGTGTTTCAATCATTCGAGGTCACAGCCCGTCCAGAGCAAGGGCCACCCCGCCTGATCGCACTGCGCGCGCAACTTACCGCTGAAAAGTTGGACGGTTTCATCATTCCACGCGCGGATGCCCATCAGGGCGAATACGTCGCTGCCCGTGATGCCCGCCTTGCGTGGCTCACTGGATTTACGGGTTCAGCCGGATTTTGCGTGACGCTGAACGATATCGCTGGCGTCTTTATTGATGGCCGTTACCGCACCCAAGTCAAAGCACAAGTTGCAGATGTGTATACGCCAGTGCCTTGGCCCGAGGTCACAATGGCGCAGTGGCTGCGCGAACAGTTGCCCCAAGGGGGGCGTGTAGGTTTTGATCCGTGGTTGCATACCGTTGATCAAATCGCACAAGCAGAAAAAACACTGACAGGCAGCGGTGTTGAATTGGTGCAATGCGCCAATCTGGTGGATGCGATCTGGTCCGATCAACCTGCCCCGCCGATGGAACCAGCCAAAATCCACCCCCTTGAATTTGCGGGTGAAACACATGCAGCCAAACGCGCGCGTCTTGCGCAAACGTTGATTGAAGAAGGCGAACAGGCAGCCGTGATCACCCTGCCCGATAGCATTTGCTGGCTTTTGAACATCCGCGGCGCAGATATTGAGCGAAATCCGGTTGTACATGCATTTGCCGTTTTACATTCAGACGGCACTGTTGATCTGTTCTCGGAGCCCTCAAAATATGACGGGCTAAAAGCGCATCTCGGAGATGAGGTACGTTTGCACGCACCTTCCACCTTTTTGGACGCTTTAAAATCACTCACTGGTCCTGTCCGCATAGATGGCACCACTGTGCCTCAGATTGTTGCTGACACTTTGGGCGACAAAGCAACCAAGGGCGCGGAACCCTGCGCACTCCCAAAGGCCTGCAAAAACACCGCCGAGATTGAAGGCGCGGCCGAAGCGCACCTTCGCGACGGCGCTGCAATGGTTGAAATGCTGTGTTGGCTGGATGCGCAAGCCATTGGCAGCGTGACCGAAACCCAAGTTGTCACCCAACTTGAAACATTGCGCCGCCGCGACAATGGCCTGCAAGATATCAGTTTTGAAACCATCGCTGGTACAGGCCCTAACGGCGCGATCATGCATTACCGCGTGACCGAAGAGACCGACAGCACGCTGGAAGACGGTCACCTGATAGTGCTGGACAGTGGCGGCCAGTATCTTGATGGCACCACGGATATCACCCGCACTGTTGCGATGGGCACCCCGCCTCAGGAAGCTTGTGAGGCCTTCACCCGCGTTCTGGCGGGCATGATCGCCATGAGCCGCCTGCGCTGGCCCACAGGCCTAGCTGGTGCGCACATCGAGGCCATAGGCCGGATGCCTTTGTGGCTGGCGGGTCAGGATTTTGATCATGGGCTTGGTCACGGGGTTGGTGCGTATCTAAGCGTGCATGAAGGCCCTCAACGCCTTAGCCGCGTCAGTACTGTGCCACTGCAAGCCGGAATGATCCTAAGCAACGAGCCAGGGTATTACCGCGAAGGTGCGTTTGGTATCCGGATCGAGAACCTGCTGGTAGTTCAAAATGCACCTTCCCTAGAGGGTGGAGATGCGCACCGCGAAATGCTGGACTGGCGCACGCTTGCCTTTGCGCCTATTGATCGCCGCCTGATTATGACAGACTTACTGGAGCCCGCTGCGCGTGAGTGGCTCAATGATTATCACGCTCAGGTCGCTAGCAAAATCGGCCCACGGGTTTCGGCCACCGCCAAAGAGTGGTTAAATGCGGCAACTGCACCCATTTGAGGTGCACATATTGATGACGTATGGGGGGAAATAATGGTAAAACATATTACAATTCGCAAAGCAGAAGGCGTTTGGACCGTTCGCGCGGGGGGAGCCGTGCTGGGTGAATCTACAAATGCACTGGAACTGGTTGAGGGTGATTACCCCCCCGTTATCTATTTTCCACGTGAAGACATCGCCATGGCCTTCCTTGATACCAGCGACAAAACATCACACTGCCCGCACAAAGGTGACGCAAGCTATTTCAGCGTAGTGACCAAAAGCAGGACATTGGAAAACACTGTGTGGTCCTATGAAAACCCCAATGAAGACGTTGCCCGCATTCGCGATCATCTTGCCTTCCACAATGTAGAAGAAATCACAGTCGAAAATATCTAAGAGTGTTCTTCGGCAGCCGTTGCTGCCAGTGCACGATTATAGGCGCGCAGTGCATCCACATGGAACAGCGCGCCTAATAGCTCTGGCGGTGCGGCGTCTGCTGACAAAGTAACAACTGGTAAAAACTGCACACCGGAACTCTCGAAAACCGGCATCGCGATTTCCAACGTTGCTGCACCGTCCAGATACAGCCCCTCACCGATCATCTCCCAACAGCGTTCCTCATTTGCCGCCCTAGGGTGATCCATAGTGCGCATGGTTTTTGCAGCACTAAACATGGCCAGCAAATAGGCTTGCGGTCCTGCAGCAAGGTGAATGCCGCGACGCTCGATCTGGGATAGGAAAAAGCTACGGTGAACGAGCTTTGAAGCAAGGGACGTAGACATGCTAACGGCGACCATCACCGCCAAGCCCGTCTGCCAATCCCCTGTTAATTCGAACACAATCAAGGTTGTCGATATCGGCGCACCCAAAACGGCGGCAGCCACAGCCCCCATTCCCGCAAGCGCATAAAGCGACGCGGAACCAGACACATTGGGAAACACCCCTGTTGCGATCAGGCCAAACGCCAACCCCACCAAAGCGCCAACCATCAAGGACGGCGAAAACACCCCGCCCCCCATACGTCCGCCAACGGTAATCGCTACGGCCAACACCTTTAGCACGGCAAAAACAGTCGCCTCATGCAGAGCCAATTCACCCGTCAGGGCAAGGGAAGTTGTCTCATATCCAACGCCAATAATATGCGGGAACCACAGGGCAATGATACCCAACAACCCGCCCGCTATCATAGGGCGCAGATACCGCGGCAGTTTAATTTTGGCCTGAATATGATTGCCTAAATCGTCCGCCCAAAAGACAGCGCGCATCAGCACAACAGCGACCAAACCACAGGTCAGTCCCAACAGTAAAAAGGCTGGTAATTCTACGTAGAATTGCAAATCTCCCATCGTGGGGAGCTTGAACTCTGTGACGCCGCCAAATTCTAAACGGTTGATCACCGTGCCCGCCACACTGGCAATAACGATGGGCGCAAACGCGTGTACGGCAAAATGGCGCAAGACAACTTCTAATGCAAAAAGAGCGCCTGCAATGGGTGCATTAAAGCTGGCTGATACAGCAGCAGCAACAGCACAGCCCAGCAGATCACGGCCTGTGATCCCGTCCGCATTTATCCGGTGACTGACCCGTGTCGCTATCACCGCCGCAAGGTGAACCACTGGCCCTTCACGCCCGGATGAGCCACCCGTTCCAAGTGTCACCAGAGAAGCAAGAGCTGATGCAAGCCCAGCCCGCGTTTCAACCCGCCCTTCGTGCAGCGCGGATCCGACAATAACGTCCGCCACCGAACGCGCCCGCGCATCCTTGGTGAAATGGTGCAGGATCAACCCAGAAACCAGCCCACCAATTGTTGGGATCAAAATGATCCAATACCAATCCAAGGCGCTGATAAAGCTGTGTAAATGCTGAACATCATCGGTGCCATATAACGTCTGTTGAAGCCAGTTAATGCCTTTGCGAAAAAACAGCGCAGCAAACCCAGCTGCAATCCCGATCAGCAAGGCAATGAACCAGAATGTAATCTTGCTGGGACCCTTTTGGCGCAATACACGCCACCCTTCCTTTATGCTGTCGAAAAGCATCGTCAGCTGCTGGAGTAAGAATGAGCGGGTCGGCTCGGTCATGGGTGTCTTTCAATGGGTGGGCATTGTTCCAATGTGCCCCAGCGGAAATCATTTTGCATCCGCATTTTCAAGCGTCAGGCGCTCAACAAGGCGCGAGCAGCCTCGCGTGCGGCGTCGGTGATTGTGTCCCCTGATACCATGCGCGCCACCTCATCAACACGCTCGGCATCGTTTAGAGGTACAACATTTGTTGTAGTCATGCCCTTGGTCACCGATTTTTCAACCCGCCAATGATGCGCCCCCAGCGCCGCCACTTGCGGTGAGTGGGTCACAACCAGCACTTGGCCCTCAGATGCGATGGCGGCCAACCGACGACCTACTGCATCTGCCGTCGCACCACCCACACCGCGGTCGATTTCGTCAAATATCAGCGTAAGTCCGGTTTGGCCTTGGGTCAGGCACACCTTTAACGCCAGCAAAAAGCGGCTCAGCTCACCGCCGGATGCAATCTTGTTCAGCGGCCCTGCTGGTGCGCCGGGGTTTGTGGCCACAGTAAAGGAAACCGCATCGCGCCCTTCTGGGCCTTCGGTTTCAGGCGTAATTTGCGTGGCAAATACTGCGCGCTCCATCTTAAGCGGCGCAAGCTCCCCACTTACGGCTTTGTCCAGCTTTATGGCTGCCTTAGCCCGCGCAGCACTCAGTGCTGAGGCCGCCGCGTCATAAGCAGATTCAGCGGCTTTCACCTCGGCCTGCAGCTTGGCCTGCTCGGCATCGCCTGCATCCAGTGCATCCAGCTTGGCACGCAGCGTATCGGCAAAACCTGCCAACTCATCGGGCTGTACTTCGTGTTTACGCGCAAGTCCGCGAATGGCAAACAGCCGTTCTTCGATGTTTTCCAATTCATACGGATCGAATGACATCAGCTCGATTGCAGCCACAACACCTTCCATGGCGCCGTCTAGTTCAACCATGGCACGGTTCAATGCAGCCATTGGTTCCTCAAGCGAACCTTCGGCCTGCGCTACGGCACCATCAAGCCAACGGAATGCATCGGCAAGCTGCGCCTCAGCACCACTTTGGCCCATTGCCTCATAGGCGTTCACCACATCTGCGCGAATTTTCTCTGCGCCTTGCATCGATCGGCGTTGGGTATCGAGGGCTGCTTCCTCCCCTTCTTCGGGGCGCAGCTTGTCCAGCTCGGCCACTGCGTAACGCAAGAACTCTTCTTCGGCACGGATCTCGTCTTGGGCTTTGGCGGCCGCGGCTTCGACCTTGCGGGTGCGCGCCATCTCACTCCATGCTTTGCGCACTTTCGCGCGCGCGCCGTCAAGGGAACCGAAGGCATCCAAAATCGTGCGGTGACCACGTGGGTTCAGAAGGCCACGATCATCGTGCTGTCCGTGAAGCTCTACCAATGTTTCACTAAGGGCGCGTAATACTTCGCCGGAACAACGGCGGTCATTGACCCATGCCGTTTTGCGCCCTTCCGCTGTATTGATCCGACGCAAGATCAGCTCGTCTCCTCCGGGAAGCCCGGCCTCTGCGAGCACTGCATGCGCAGGATGGCCTTCTGAGAGATCAAACCATGCGGTGACCTCGCCCTGTGCAGCCCCTTGGCGCACCAAATCTGCACGCCCGCGCCACCCCAGCACAAAACCAAGACTGTCGAGCAAGATAGACTTACCCGCCCCCGTCTCACCCGTGAGCACGTTTAGACCCGACTGGAAGTTTAACTCCAGTCGTTCAATGATTAGCATGTCCGAAATATCAAGACCGCGCAGCATTAGAGTGTATCCGTCACAGGCATGCGCATGCGCATGTTAAATCCATTCGCCTTTCAGCGTTTGACGGTAAATCGAGGACAACCAGTTATTGCCAAACGATTTCGGCTCCAATCCGCTCCCTTTGAGCAGCTTGTAGCTATCCTCATACCATTCGGTCGATTGATAGTTGTGCCCTAGGATCGCCCCTGCTGTCTGCGCTTCATCCGTCAGACCAAGGCTAAGGTATGCCTCGACCAAGCGGTGCAATGCTTCGGCAGTGTGCGTCGTGGTTTGGAAATCCTCAACAACAACGCGGAAACGATTGATGGAGGCAGTATAGTGATCGCGGCGCAGATAGTAGCGGCCGATCTCCATTTCCTTGCCAGCAAGGTGGTCAAACGCCAAATCGAATTTAAGAATAGAACCCCGTGCATATTCGCTATCGGGATAACGTTCGATGACCTGACGCAGGCTTTGTAGTGCCTGAAAGGTCAGGCCCTGATCACGCCCTACGTCATCAATCTGATCATAATAGCTGAGGGCCAGAAGATACGCCGCATAGGCGGCATCATCGTCATCTGGATAAAAATCAATGAATCGCTGCGCAGCTGAGCGGCTGTTGGGATAGTCAGCATCTTGATGATAGGCGAACGCCTGCATAATCAATGCCCGTTTGGCCCATTCCGAATAGGGATAAAGCCGTTCAATTTCAGCAAAATAAAACGCACCCTCACTTGGACGTTTGTTATTCAGCTCAAATTCGCCGCGTTCAAAAATTTGCTCGGGCGTGTATGTCTCTAGAGGAATTTCCTGTGGATTAAAGAAATTCTTCGTAAACCGCCCTGAATCCTGTGTGCCGCTACACGCACTGAGCGCCACTACAGCCACCAGCGTGACGGAAAGACGTCTTGCAGACCCTCCAAAACCCATCCTTGGCCATCCTTATTCTCTTACCGCTTGCATCATACTCAAGGGTTTCGCCCCTGTTTAACCATGGTGTTAGCACACTATTTACCGGTGCAAAACGCCCATTTCCTACTTTGTGAAAAAGCCCAAAGCAATTGCTTCGGGCTTTGTATTTCGCGTCATAGATATTATCGGTTCAAGCGACCGCAGGAATTTCATCCCAAACAAGACCATGACCAGGCAAACGCGACGCCATTGCGCCGTCACACTGGACTAAACGCACAGCATCCGGCGTATCAAACAATGCGCGCAACAGTGTATTTGTCAAAGAATGACCCGCGCGGGTTCCCGTATAGTGACCCAGCAACGGCGCGCCAGCCAGCGCCAAATCGCCCAGTGCATCCAACATTTTGTGGCGCACAGGCTCATCTGTGTGACGCAAGCCACCGGGGCTAAGAACGGTATCGCCATCAAAAACAACCGCATTTTCGCCAGCTTCACCACCGAGCGCGAGACCATTCGCCTGCATCGCATCCACATCCGCCTGACGGCAGAAGGTGCGGCTGTCACACAGTTCACGAGCGAAGGACCCGTTGTTCATAACCAAGGACTTTTTCTGGTGCCCTATCGCCGCATCTGCAAAATCAATTTCAAAATCGATCCGCAGGGTATCGGAAGGCGCAAGTGTCGCAACGGCATCGCCATCCCGAACCGTAATTTCTTTCAGAACTTCAAATGCCATCACGGGCGCAGCTTGCATTTGAACGCCCTGCTCCATAATGCCGCGTACAAACGGCGCCGCAGAACCGTCCAAGATTGGCACTTCGGGGCCATCAATCTCAACGAGAGCATTGTGAATTCCACAGCCAGCCAAAGCCGCCATCAAATGCTCTACAGTAGAAATCTGTAAGCCAGTTGCATTTTCTAATTTGGTACAGAGTGGTGAGCGATTAACCGCATCCCAACGCGCAGGGATCATACGATCACCCAGTTGCACATCGGTACGTTTGAACCAAATACCATGGTCAGGCGCGGCTGGCAGCACGGTTGCTGTCGCAGGTTTACCTGAGTGCAGGCCCTTCCCTGCGAAGCTGATCGCTGTTTTTACAGTATTCTGCACGTTGCCGCCTCTGGTTTTGATTCAAGTTTTCACCTGATTGCATCCTAGATACGAAGCCAGCACTCAGCATTCAAATCAATCATTGCAACCAACTGAAACATGACTGTCACAAACCGGCACATTGTCGCTTCGGCACTTACAAGACACTGCTTTAAAACGAAAAAGGCCGCCCAAAGGCGGCCTCTCACATCACGAAATGATGGTTTTAGTTTGCTTGACGGCGTAAGAATGCAGGGATCTCAATGCGGTCTTGCTCCGGATCAGCTTCCTGACGGGGCTGAGGGGCCGCCGCACTTTGTTGACTTTGCACTGGTGGCTGCTGACGCGCAGGCTGGCTAGGGGCTGCAGCACGTGGTTGCGCCTCACCTTCTTGCGCTCCTGTCATGCGGTTAATCAACGAGTTGATACCGAAACGTGGACGCTCACCTTGAGCGGCAGGAGCCGCTTGTTGCTGAGGTGCTGGTGCGGGCGCAGGAGTCTGCATTTGCGCACGCGGTTGTTCGGAAGGTGTTGCGCGTTGGGCCGCGGCACGGAGGCGCGCCATCGCTTCAGGTGAAGGTGTTCCCGGAGTCGGAGCACGCGGCGCAATGAACGCTTCAGGCTCAGCTTCAAGGTACTCAGGCTCTGGCGCATATGCAACTGGTTCAGGCGTGTATGCAGGAGGAGGCACATCATCAGCGGCTTCTTGTACGGGCTCGTAGCGACGACCCTCAAACATGTCGCGTGGCTTTTCGGCACGGGTTACTTGCTGAGGTGCATCATCAAAGAAACTTGGCGTTTGCGGCTCACTTGCAACCTGCTGATGCTCTGCTTGAGCAGCGATAGGTGCTGCTGCAGGTGCGCGCGCTGGCACATGTGCGGCTTCTTCAAGAACTTCATTGCTCAGCGGACGAGACATGGAACGGCGCGGCACAGGCATGTCTGTGTTTACGTCCAATGCATCGATACCTGTTGCAACAACGCTCACGCGCATGAAGCCGCCAAGTGTTTCGTCCAGTGTGGAACCCACGATGATGTTTGCTTCTGGGTCGACTTCTTCGCGGATGCGGTTTGCCGCTTCGTCCAGTTCGAACAACGTCAGATCGGCACCACCGGTGATGTTGATCAGAACGCCTTTGGCGCCGCGCAGGCTGATTTCGTCCAGCAGCGGGTTGGCAATTGCTTTTTCGGCGGCTTGGATAGCGCGATCTTCGCCTTCTGCCTCGCCTGTACCCATCATGGCTTTGCCCATTTCGTCCATCACGGCGCGAACATCAGCAAAGTCGAGGTTGATCAGGCCTGGACGGACCATCAGGTCAGTCACGCCTTTAACACCTTGATACAAAACATCATCAGCCAGTGAGAATGCTTCGGTAAAGGTGGTTTTTTCATTGGCCAGACGGAACAGGTTCTGGTTCGGAATGATGATCAGCGTATCAACAACCTTTTGCAGTGCCTCAACGCCATCTTCGGCCTGACGCATCCGCTTTGCACCTTCAAACTGGAACGGCTTTGTCACAACACCAACAGTCAGAACACCCAGCTCACGCGCGGCCTGTGCGATAATCGGCGCAGCACCTGTACCAGTACCACCGCCCAAGCCCGCAGTGATAAAGCACATGTGCGCTCCTGCAAGATGGTCAACGATTTGCTCAATGCTTTCTTCGGCGGCCGCGGCTCCGACAGAGGGGCGTGCCCCCGCGCCTAAACCTTCGGTCACTTTGATACCCAGCTGAACGCGGTTTTCTGCGGTAGCCTGCTGAAGCGCTTGCGCGTCAGTGTTGGCCACAACGAAGTCAACGCCGTCGAGATTTTTCTCGATCATGTTGTTGACTGCGTTACCGCCTGCCCCGCCAACACCGAAAACGGTAATGCGTGGCTTTAGATCTTCCTGTCCCGGCATTGTAAGGTTCAAAGTCATTTTGGTTCCGCCTGTTCTTTTTTTGCCCACACCGCGCGGGTCGTATGTCCCAGTTTTTACTAACTTTAGACACCACGACGGCAATCGTCACGTAAAAAAGCCACTTTCAACACAAAATATGGGCATATTTTCACAGTTTTCACGCGATATCTCGCCTATGGCGGCAAATCTAGCGGTCAAACGACTTTGGAGCACTACACAACAACGGGTTCGCAACACATCAGGTGTGCGAAAAATCTAAAATGATAACTATGGAGGTCCTGCTCGACCTGAACTGCCCTTTTGTAGGGCTTATTGTGAGGTCACTTTAGCATGCCCATACTGAAACGTCACCCATATGGATGCTGCGTCGTCACATTTTTTGGACAAAACTACGTTACATTAGCATTAGATGGCGAAC
Organism: Sulfitobacter sp.; assembly: GCF_036960155.1. Lineage (GTDB taxonomy): Bacteria > Pseudomonadota > Alphaproteobacteria > Rhodobacterales > Rhodobacteraceae > Sulfitobacter. The sequence goes on from NZ_JBALWB010000005.1 coordinate 218,712, forward strand.
ATCTGCCGATGAGGATGGCAATACAGGCAACGGTGCTATGGAAACACCCGTTCAAAACCATAAATAATTGACGGGGGTGTCCACAAATCGGGTCATCTTCCAATTAACTTGGGGATTACCAGTTGTCTTTGAACCACTTCACAGCGCGTTTAAGCGAGCGCGCCGGGTAGCGATCGGCAGGAATATCAAAGTCCCACCATTCGTCCTGCGGGTTGGCCGCAAACAGCGCAAGCCCTACTGCCGACGAGAACCCGGGACCTGTAGCAGCCTGAGGCAAACCGTGTACGCGCAACGGGCGTCCAAGGCGCACTTGTTGTCCCAAAATCTTTGTTGCCATCAAATCAAGGCCAGGGATCTGGCTCCCGCCGCCTGTCAAAACGATCTGTTGGCTTGGGAGGTGATCAAAACCTGCCGCATCCAAACGTGCGCGGACTTCTTCAAGGATCTCTTCAACACGCGGACGCATGATACCGATCAGTTCGGCTCGGCTGGCGGTACGGCGGTCATGTTCGTAGTCCCCCGTCTCACCACCGATTTCTATCATCTCACGGTCATCCATGCCTGTGGCTTGAACCCCCCCGTAAAATGTCTTGATCCGTTCAGCATTAGCGGTGGGCACTTGGAGGCCCATGGAAATATCGGAAGTAATGTGATCCCCACCCATGCGAATGCTATCCGCATAGATCATGTGCTTTTTCATAAAGATCGACACGCCCGTTGCGCCGCCCCCCAGATCGATACAGGCCGCGCCTAACTCTTGTTCATCTTCAACCAGTGACGAAATGCCGGACACGTAGGCCGATGACGCAATGCCAGCCAGTTCAAGATCACAGCGTTTGATGCAATAGGCCAGATGTTGAATGGCCGCTGCATCCACCGTCAGCATATGCAAATCAACACTCAGTTCATTGCCCAACTGGCCGCGCGGATCGATCAAACCACTGCGATGATCAAGCGCAAAGTTAACGGGCTGGGCGTGCAATACTTCGCGGCCTTCACCATATTCCGGTACATCACAACTGCTCAGCACACGTGCGACGTCGTCTTCGGTGACCACTTGATGCTCTAGCGATACTTGCGCATCCAAACCATAGCTGCGCGGATCGCCACCACTGAAACACGCAATCACGTGATCTACACGGATGCCTGCCATCTTTTGGGCCGCCTGCAAAGCGGTGCGAATGGCGCGCTCGGTTTCACCCATCGCCGTGATTTCACCAAAGCGCACACCGCGCGAACGCGTTGTTGCGGCACCAATCACGCGAAAGCCGGATTGCCCCGCAAGTGAGCCAATCTCGCCCTCGTCATCAAGACGCGCGGTACCGTCAAACCGCAGCACCAATGCCGCGATCTTTGAGCTACCCACATCCAAAATAGCAACCACTCCACGCTGCATCGCGAGCTTGCGCATTTGCCGCATTGTGCGCTGGCTGTCATATAAATCGTTCATTTGTTTTTTGCCCTAAACGCTGCCTGTTGGGCCATCCGTTCTTCGGCGGCCTCATTTGTCATTTGCACTGTTGGTCGGCGTGCCAGCCGCATGTCCACCCGCGCAACATCGCGGGTCAAAATATCTTGGGCCCCTTCAAGGGCAATCACGCGCTCTAGCGCGCGCTGTGGCTCTTGGGCCGGCAACAGGATGCGCTGATTGCGGTCCAAAACCACATCCCAACGTCGCGCTCCCATGCGCACCAACCCGCGCAACCGGTCCCCTAAAGGGGCCCCCGCTTGAATAAGGTCCAACGCCTCTTTGACGTGTTCATTTGCGCCTTCACCTGCAATCAACGGCAAGTCAGGGCGTGCATGGCGACTGGTAGCGCCAGCAACATAAATGCCGTTTTCATCCACCAACGCGAGGCCATCCTCAGTACGCCACAATGCAACAGCTTTGCGTTGCTCTACGTCTATTTGCAAAACCCCACCGGGACGAATGCGCACAGATGCTGACTTAACAGCCGAAATTTCAGTGACGGTGGCGCGCATCGCAGTCAAATCTAGATCAAAACTGGAGATCGGAAAATCGAGCGGGAGGCTTTCGCGGATGTAGGTTGCCAATTCATCTTTGGCACCATCAACGGCCATCAAATTAACCATAAATTCCGGGCGCGATTGGATTGCCGCGCGGGCCTCTGCGACGGTTTGCTCAATTGCGCCGCGACGCCCTTCATCCGCGAGGTACCATGTGCCAGCTGCCAGTGTGATGCAAAACGGAATGCCCGCCCGCAAAGTCAGGCGAATGCCTGGTGTCAGCATCAAACGCTGTAAACGCCATGACCAACGCGATGGCGCAGGATCTGCGCGACCTGCGGCTGTTTTTTTACGTCTCAACGCCCGCATGACGCGTCCTCCACCATCCATGCGCATAGCGCTGGAAAGCTCATGCCAGTTGCTTGGGCCTGTTCGGGCGAAAGCGATGTGCTGGTCATGCCGGGCTGTGTGTTTGTCTCAAGAAGGATCAATCCGTCAACACCGCGCGTCTCATCCCACCGGAAATCAGTACGGCTCACGCCGCGGCACCCCAATGCGGTATGCGCGCGCAAGGCGTACTGCATGCACAGGTCAAAGATGTCCTGCGGTATGTCCGCAGGCACAACGTGGCTTGATCCGCCCTCTTTGTATTTTGCGTCGTAATCATACCAACCCGTGGTGATGATGTCGGTCACCGTCAGGGCGCGATCCCCAAGGACCGTTGTTGTCAATTCGCGGCCCGGCGCGAATGTTTCAACCATAACGGTATCAGGCATATCGGCATCCAGTTGCGGCGGGCCGTTGTTTTCGGCTTCGACCAGATAGACCCCTACCGAGGAACCTTCGTTGTTTGGCTTAACCACATAGGGCGGCGTCATAACATGACGGCTGCGCACCTCGTCCGAGGGAACAATAACGCTTTGCACCACAGGCAGACCAGCGGCGCGAAAGATGTCTTTGCAACGTTGTTTGTCCATCGCCACAGCAGAGGCCAAAACACCGGAATGAGAGTAGGGAATTTTCAACCATTCAAGGATACCTTGAACACAACCATCTTCACCCCAGCGGCCATGCAAACAATTAAGCACAGCATCAGGTTTCAGCGCCGTTAAAACAGCACAAAGGTCGGGGCCAGCATCGACCTCAACCACATCTTCGTATCCATATTCCCGCAGGGCGTTCGCGCATGCGCGTCCCGTGTCGAGTGACACCTCTCGTTCTGCCGAGGGGCCACCCATGAGTACCGCCACTGTCGGGTTTGTCCTGCTCGACATAACCCAGTGCCTCAATGTCCCGGGCCTTTTGGCCCTTATTGTTTATTAGTTTGCCGCTTATTGCGACATTACTTCGTGCAAACTGACGTTTACTTTTCGCCTATTCGCATAATTTCCCATTCTAGCGTGATACCGCTGGAATCGTAAACCTTTTTTCTCACCTCTTCGCCCAACCCTTCGAGGTCTGCTGCCGTCGCATCCCCAGTATTGATCAAGAAATTAGCGTGTTTGAGCGACATTTGCGCACCGCCACGCGTTGCCCCTTTCATTCCAGCATCTTGGATGACCTTCCATGCCTTAAGATCATGCACATCGTCGTCCCGCCCTGTTGAGCTGAAACCCGCCGGATTTCGAAACGTCGACCCTGCGCTGCGGTCTTTTGTAGGCTGGGTTGCGTCCCGCTTTGCCAATTGATCTGCCATCCGCGCATGAAGCGTGGCGGGATCACCAGAGGGCGGCGCGAAAGTCGCATTGATGATGACAGCGCCCTCGGGCAACTCGCTTTGGCGGTATTGGAAATTCAGATCATCGGCGTTGAGCGTGACAAGGTCCCCTGCCCGTGTCACCGCGTTGGCACGCACAAAGTGATCCTCAGTATAGGTACCATAACAACCCGCATTCATACGCACAGCGCCGCCGATACTGCCCGGGATCGTGCGCAAAAACGTCAGGTCCAGCCCCGCGTCTGCCGCTTTCCGTGCGACATGCGCATCCAGCGCTGCAGCGCCAGCAGTCACTTCACCATCGCTAATCTCAATACTGTTAAACCCACGCCCCAAGCGCGTTACCAATGCGCGCAAACCGCCGTCACGCACAATCAGGTTAGAGCCAACGCCCATAGGAAAGACCTGCACATCCTTTGGCAGATCACGCAAAAAGCTCTGTAAATCGGCAACGTCAGCAGGTTGGAAAAGATAATCAGCAGGGCCACCAACCCGCAGCCAAGTCAGTTCTGACAGGTCACGTTGCGGGGTCAACTTGCCGCGCGGCACTGGGAAATCGCTCATGAACCGTCAACTTTGCTTTCGCGAAATCCGCGGATCAAACGACCTGCCAGAAACCCCGTGCCAACCGCGCAGATAGCATACATCAATGCAGCAAGGTGTGCCGTCATTGCGGGGGGCGAAAACGGACGCGCATCCAACCCTAGAACCATCCAAACAGTGTTCAACGACATTCCAACCACAAGAATTACAAAGAACAGCCCAAAACGCTTATTGTAGCCCGCATAGCCGCATCCGAACATCCAGAGAGCCAGTCCTCCAACTAAAAGATACAACATACCAGAGTTACTCCGCAGGGCTGTTGCCGCCAGCGCGGCGCAACCAACGACCTAAATAAATCACTGGCCAGCGCAGAACTGAACAGGCCCCAGCAAGCACCAGCAGTCCGACCCAAGGACCATGTTGGAACACAACATACCCCAAGATAGGAATGCCAACGGCCACAAGAATGTAGGCATTGCGCCAATGCAGATCGCGGCTGGGCGTCATGGCCAGAACATTGGCAATCAGCGCCCATAGACACGAAAGAATTAGGGAAAGGCTCATTCAGGGATCTCCGGATTCTCACCGCGCAACCGCGCAGCAATATACCGCAACGGGTTGCGGAACATAGAAACAAAGGCCGCAAGGCCCAATAGCGCAAAGACCCAGCCAAATTGCATACCAATCAGGATGATCAGCACAGGCGCGCACAACAGCAGCGCCACACCGGGAATATACTGTTTGCGCATAGGCAAACATGCTACGCCAACCGAGGCAAAAACCCATCCGATGCTCAACCAAACAACTGTCATGACAATGCTTCTTTTATTAAAATAGTCTTAGTCGCAAACATCACGCTGCTACCCCTTTTAAGGCGCGCAATGCGTCGGGCAGGCCGTTGGCCCAACCGCTGATCGTACCAGCCCCGAGGCAAACAACCATATCACCCGGGCGGGCCTGTTCCGCGACAAGGCGGGCCAGATCATCAGGCCCATCAACACGGCGTGCATGGCGGTGACCATGTTGGATCAACCCTGCAACCAGTGCATCACGGTCAGCCCCTTCAATCGGTTCCTCGCCTGCGGAATAAACATCGGCAATGCCTACAACATCGCAATCATTAAAGCAGGCGCAGAACTCATCAAAATGATGGCTCAGGCGTGAATAACGGTGCGGCTGATGCACGGCTATGATACGGCCCTCTGTCGATTGACGCGCGGCCTTGAGCACGGCTGCGATCTCAACAGGGTGGTGGCCATAGTCATCAATGATCGTCACGCCATCAACTTCGCCCACCTTCGTAAAGCGGCGATTCACGCCACCAAAGTTCTTGAGAGCTTCGCGAATTTCATCGCCCTTCATGCCTAAATGCCGTGCCACGGCAATAGCGGACAGCGCGTTTGAGACATTGTGATCACCCGGCATCGGCAGTTCACAGTCTTTGATAACAATGTCTTCATTTTGCAGATGAACGTCAAAATGCGCTACACCCGCTTTGTAATGTAGCCCCACAACCCGCACGTCGGCCTGTGCGTTAAACCCGTACGTGATGACACGGCGATCCGTGATCTTACCAACCAGGCTTTGAACCTCGGGGTGGTCCGTGCAGCATACAGCCACGCCGTAAAACGGGATGTTGGAGGTGAAATCCAAAAAGCCCTGACGCAGGTTTTCGATCGTGCCCCAATGCTCCATGTGCTCTGGGTCGATGTTGGTGACAATCGCAATGGTCGCTGGCAGGCGGTTAAAGGTGCCGTCGCTTTCATCTGCTTCGACAACCATCCACTCTCCCTCGCCCTTGCGCGCATTGGAGCCATAAGCGTGGATGATCCCGCCATTCACAACGGTAGGATCAAATCCGCCGCCATCCAGCAACGCCGCAACCATCGTTGTTGTTGTCGTTTTGCCGTGAGTGCCTGCAATTGCGATGTTTGATTTCAGGCGCATCAATTCGGCCAGCATCTCGGCGCGGCGCACAATCGGGAGGCCCATTGCACGTGCCGCGTCCAGCTCTGGGTTGCCCGGCTTAATCGCGGATGAAATGACAATCACCTGCGCATTTTCAATATTTTCGGCCTGCTGTCCGACAAAAATCTTGGCACCCAATTCGGCCAGACGGTCGGTGATTGGAGTGGTTTTCAGATCTGAGCCCTGAACCTGATAGCCATGGTTCAACAGAACCTCAGCAATACCTGACATGCCAATGCCGCCAATACCGACAAAATGAATGGCGCCCACGTCTCCGGGCAATTTGGTTGCGGCGTTCATCAGGAGGGCTCCTTAAGGGTGAGGTTTTGAACCATATCAGCAAGCGTTTCAGCGGCTTCAGGCTTGCCCAAAGACAGCGCTTTGTTGGCCATTGTTAGGGCCGCAGCGCCGTCGGACAGGATCATTTCAATATGTTCGGTCAATGTTTCTGGGTTGGCCGCATCTTCGCGGATCATGATTGCGGCTTCGGCCTCAACCAATCCATGCCCGTTTGCAACCTGATGATCGCCAGCGGCCGCAGCAAAGGGGATCAGGATAGACGGGCGTCCAATAACGGTGAGGTCCGCAATTGAGGACGCGCCAGAGCGGCTGATGACCAATTGCGCCTCCGACATGCGGCGCGGCACATCATGAAAGAACGGTTGAACATCTGCGTTGATGCCGTTTTCTGCGTAATATTGCGCAACACGTGTGCCGTCTTCTTCGCGGGCCTGATGGCTCACACGGATATTGCGCAGCATCTCCATTGGCAGGGCTGCAATTGCGGGTGGGATCACATCACTCAGGATACGCGCGCCTTGTGAGCCGCCCATGACCAACACTTCCATCGGGTAATCACCCGGTGCGATATAGGCTGCGCCAGCACGTTCTAAAACGCTTGCGCGCACTGGGTTCCCGACGTGAAAGGCCTCAACGCCTTCTGGCAAAGTCGTAGGCCACGTCCCACATGCAACGGCATCTACCCGTTTGGAAAAAATCTCATTCACACGGCCCAGAACGCCGTTTTGTTCATGGATCATACGCGGCAAGCGCAGCATCCATGAGGCTCCGAGTGCGGGAATAGAAGGATATCCACCAAAGCCGATAACCGCGGAAGGCTTGTCTCGCATCATGCGCATGGCTGCACTCAACGTGCCGCTAAGAATCCGCATCGGTACTAAGGCCTTTGCCAGCAAACCACCGCGTGCAAAGGTTGCGCTGGCAATTTGTTCGATCTCAACCGCATCAGGAAAACCACTGGTGTACCGTGCGCCGCGCGCATCAGTGCTGAGTTTGACGCGCCAACCACGTGCCAGCATCACTTCGGCCAGGGCTTGCGCAGGAAACATATGCCCGCCCGTGCCACCAGCAGCTATAACAAGAAGGGGTGGATTACTCATGATCTACCTCGCGACAATAATGCGCTGATCTCACCTTGGGCGCGTGTGCGAGTAAAAGCCAGCAACATCCCAAGTGCGATACCCGACGCAATAACCGAAGAGCCCCCGTAACTGACAAACGGCAATGTCATACCCTTGGCTGGCAACAGGCGAACAGCCACACCCATGTTAATTATCGCCTGCACACCGAACATGCAGGCAAGGCCTGTGCCCGCAAGGCGGATAAACGGGTCACGTTCACGCACCAACCGCAGCAGGGAACGCACAACAACCGACGCGTAAAGCGCTATAATGCATAGCACCAGCACAAGGCCGTATTCTTCAGCGGCAACCGCGATGATGAAATCAGTATGCGCATCAGGAAGTGACCATTTCACTTCGCCTTCGCCCACACCAACACCAAACAAACCGCCTTCGCGGATGGCATTTGTCGCGTACCCCAGTTGTGTTGTTGGATCAACATCCACGCTCAGGAAACCATCAATACGGCGCGCAAAGTGTTCCGAGCTAGAGTAAGCAAACGTGCCCGCCAGAACAACCAGACCAGCCATCCCCACCAATAGCACCATCGGCGCGCCAGCAACAAAATACATCACACCCCATGCAAACAGCACCAAACAGGCCTGACCAAAGTCAGGCTGTAACGCCAACATCAAAACAATGGTGATACACAGGCCAAAAGACCACGCCTTACCCGGCGGGCCGTTGATCTCAAGGCTTGCCGCCATCATCCATGCAGCAATGACCACAAATCCCGGTTTTAAAAACTCAGAGGGCTGAACCGACGCGAAACCAAGACTGTACCAGCGCGTTGCGCCTTTACCGAAGTCAGTTCCAAATACGGGCAACAGCGCCAGCGCAATAAAGGCACCTATAAAACCTACAACAGCTAGCCGGCGCACCATTGTGGGCGACATCATCGATGTCAGCATCATCACAATCATGGCCAAGCCGCCAAAAAATGCTTGTCGCTGCACGTAGTGAAACGGCTCAAATCCGTTCTTTTCCGCCAACGGAGGTGATGCAGCCAGCCCCAACAACATTCCAACGCCAAACAGCATCAGAATGCAGGACAAAGCCCATTTATCAAGCGTCCGCCACCACTTGGGGAGGATTGGTTCGCCGTCCCGTACGGGAACTGCGCCATAAACCATTTCTGTCATGGGTACGTGCCTTACACTGCCTGTCATGCCCCCTTTTCGGAGGTCTAGCCTTATCTATAACGCCTAAATCGCTGCGCGGCTAGAGTCTTTGCATGCTTTTGTATCGCCACCTTTCCCCGACAGATCGCGCTAACACAATTACCTCCAACTCTCTGAGAGAGCTTGACCACCCCAGCAGGTTAAGGCACCCCACCAATATGGAATTTGATAATGCAATAATTGGCGCCGGCGCAGCTGGCATGATGTGTGCTGCCCACCTTGAGGGGCGTACGCTACTGGTGGATCACGCAAAAGCCGCTGGGGAAAAGATACGTATTTCAGGTGGTGGGCGGTGTAATTTCACCAACCTTTATACCGATCCTCAGGCCTTTATCAGCACAAATCCGCATTTCGTAAAATCCGCCTTGGCGCGCTATACCCAGTGGGATTTTATTGCCTTGGTCGAGGCCCACGGCATCGCATGGCATGAGAAAACCCTAGGCCAGTTGTTTTGTGACAATAGCGCAAAAGACATCATTGCGATGCTTGGTTCGCTGATCAAAGACCGCGAAGTGAACATGCACCTCAATAGCAGCATTAGCGACGTAAAGAAGTTAAACGACAACTTCACGTTCACACTGCAAACTGCTGATAAAACACACAAAGTAACGGCCAAGAACTTGATCATTTCCACAGGCGGAAAATCGATCCCCAAGATGGGCGCAACGGGTTTTGCCTATGACATTGCCCAACAATTTGGCCTGCCCGTCACCGACACACAGCCCGCATTGGTGCCCTTCACCTTCCCCGATGGCCGCTTTGCCGAGATCTCAGGCGTGGCTGTTCCGTCGCGCGTTCATGCTGATGGTCCCGTATTTGAAGAAGCGCTGCTGTTCACCCATCGCGGGCTGTCAGGCCCTGCAATCTTGCAGGCATCTTCCTATTGGACCGAAGGCACACCAATCAGCCTCGATATCGTGCCCAGCGACATGTACGAGGCTCTGCGCAGCCAACGCCAAGAAGCGGGGCGGCGTAATTTCACAAACGAGTTGGCGCGTCACCTGCCCTCTCGTTTGGTTGAGCATCTGTCCGGCGTGTTCGACTTAACTGGTAATCTGGCGGATTGGTCCGATAAACGTCTAAGCGCGTTGATGGATGATTTGCGTGATTGGCAGCTCACGCCAAATGGCACGGAAGGTTACCGCACCGCCGAAGTCACCTTGGGCGGCATTGATACAGACGCGCTGAACGCCCGCACAATGGCGAGCAAGGACCATCCCAACCTGTATTTCATCGGCGAAGCGGTCGATGTGACAGGATGGTTAGGCGGGTACAACTTTCAATGGGCGTGGTCCTCTGCCATGGCAGCGGCCAGCGCACTGAACGCAGCCAAGTAATTACGCGGCCTCAATATGCGCCTTTACCAACTGCGTGAAATCATCGCCGCGCTTTTCAAAGCTGTCGTATTGATCAAAGCTGGCTGCTGCTGGCGCAAGCAGCACCACATCGCCTGCTTCAGAGTCGGCGATTGCACGTGCGACGGCAACATCCATCGTTGTGCACACCTCTGTCTCGACGTTGAGCTGCATGGCAAAGCCTGCCGCCTCACGCCCGATCACATAAGCCTTTTTCACTGTGGCTGAAGATGCGGCAAGCCCATCCAGTCCACCCGCTTTTTCAAGGCCGCCGCAAATCCAGCGGATGTTCTTGAAGGCAGCCAGTGCTTTGGACGCGGAATCCACGTTTGTCGCCTTGCTGTCATTCACAAACCGCACACCGCCCTTTTCACCTATCGTTTGGCTGCGGTGCGGAAGGCCGCCAAAGCTATGGAATGCGGCCTCAATCAGTTTCGGTGCCAATCCAAGAGAACGGCATGCGCCATAAGCGCTACAGGCGTTTTGGTGATTGTGTGATCCCGGCAATCCAGCGATTTCGCGCAGATCAATCGAGGCGACCTGTTTGCCATTGCGGTATTCACTCAGGAACCCTTTACGGGCAAAAACCTGCCACCCGGGGCCAGTCAGCTTGCGGTCTACACTGACACGGATCACGCGGTCATCCACCGCCGCTTCGCTGAGTTGGCCTGCCAAAAACGCGCCTTCTTGTTCGTCCACGCCAATCACCGCGCGGTCAGGTCCACCTTCAGCAAACAAGCGGCGTTTGGCAGCGAAGTAACCGCCCATACCTGCATGGCGATCCAAATGATCGGGGCTAAGGTTCGTAAACACGGCCACATCCGGTGTCAGGCTACGTGCCAGATCGGTTTGGTAGCTCGACAGCTCCAACACAACCACGCCGCCCGAGGGGGCCGGCTCAATATCCAGCACGCCACGTCCGATGTTTCCAGCCAGTTGCGAGTTGCGGCCCGCATGTTCAAGAATATGATGAATCAACGCCGAAGTGGTTGATTTCCCGTTTGAACCCGTCACCGCAACGATGCGCGGCGCGATATCAAACATGTTCCATTCCGACGTTGCGAAGCTTTGGAAAAACAGACCGATGTCATTGTCCACAGGAACGCCAGCCGCCAATGCCGCTGCAACAACGGGGTTTGGTGTGGGATAAAGATGGGGAATACCCGGGCTGACGATCAGACGGGCAATGCCGTCAAAAGCGCCTGCCTTAGTAAACTCAATACACTCAAAACCCTCATCCTCGGCCGCTGCGCGTGCAGGTGGATTATCATCCCAACACACCGCCACAGCGCCGCCTGCCTTGAGCGCACGCGCAGCAGATAGGCCAGAACGCCCTAGCCCTAAAACCGCAACACGTTGCCCTTGCATGCCTTGAACTGGTATCATCTCGAGTGTCCTTATGCTGCTGGCACGCCATGCACCTGCCGTCTGTTCTAATGAGTGCGTAGCCCTTTAGGCGTCGTCCGCCAAGGATTTGAGCAATGCAACTGCTTGGTCTGCCATTTGAGCAGGTACAAAAGCATGATCATGGTGCGTACCTGCAACCATATTACACGCGATCCCTGCCTGCGCCAAAACGGTTGCAACAGCTGCCGTTAACCCAACGCCATCAAGCGCAGAGAAGACACTGAGGGTAATCCGCTTCATCGGTAAGTCGCTTTGCAGACCATGGGCCTGTGCAACGGCGTCCGGCAGGATCAAGGACAGACCTTCGTCTTCGCGAAAGCTGGCGATAGCCTGAGGCAATAGTGTCTCTGGTCCCACACAAAAATGATACACAGCATCATCCAACAGCGGTGCCATCCCCGAGATCATCGCTTGCGTCTCTTTTACAGGCGCAGACATTATCTGACCTTCAGTGTTGCAAGACCGATCATCGCCAAAATCAGCGAGATAATCCAAAAGCGGATGACGATCTGCGGTTCAGCCCATCCCTTTTTCTCATAGTGATGATGGATCGGCGCCATCAGGAAAACACGTTTTCCTGTGCGTTTAAAATAAAGCACCTGAATAATCACCGACAGGGCCTCAACAACAAACAAGCCGCCAACGATCGCCAAAACCAATTCGTGCTTGGTTGCTACCGCGATAGCACCCAGCGCCCCACCAAGAGCAAGCGAACCCGTATCGCCCATAAACACAGCCGCAGGCGGTGCGTTGTACCACAAGAACCCCAGCCCCCCACCAAAGATGCCAGCGGTAAAGACCAGAATTTCGCCCGTGCCCGGAACATAGTGCACATCAAGGTATTCGGTAAAATCCACACGGCCAACAGCATAGGCAATCACACCCAACGAACTGGCCGCGATCATCACAGGCATAATCGCAAGGCCATCCAAACCGTCAGTAAGATTTACGGCGTTCGCCGCCCCCACAATGACGATGATCGCAAAGGGTACAAACAAGTAGCCAAGATTAATAAGCGTGTCCTTGAACACTGGCAACGCCAGCTGGTTCTGCAATTCTGCGGGGTGATAGGCCGCAGCCCAAACACCAGCAATTCCAGCAATGATAAAACCAAGCAGCAGGCGGACTTTTGAAGAAACACCCGCAACAGTTTGTTTGCTTACTTTTGCATAATCATCCGCAAACCCAATGGCAGCAAAGCTAATAGTGACAAACAAGATCATCCAGATAAAGGCGTTATCCAACCGGGCCCACAGCAAGGTTGAGGTCAACAGTGCGCCAACGATCAGCAGCCCGCCCATCGTAGGAGTACCCGCTTTCGCGAAATGTCCCTCGGGGCCATCATCACGGATCGGCTGGCCCTTACCTTGGGTGCGGCGCAGCATGTTGATCAGTGGTTTTCCAAATAGAAAGCCAAAGAGAAGCGCGGTGAAAAAAGCACCGCCAGCGCGAAAGGTAATGTAGCGAAACAGGTTAAAGAAATCGCCGCCATCCGACAGCAGGGTTAACCAATATAGCATACATCGTCCTTACTTGTTCAACAGTCCCAATGCCTACATCTTGTAGGCTATGTCACAGTACGCCCCTGTATAGGGGTGTCATATTTCTGTTACCGGATGGCCCATTTTGCGGATGGCGTCAACGATTAGACCTAATTTCATGCTCAAAGAGCCCTTGGCCAGCACAACATCCCCTGCATCTAATCGGTGACGCAGGCCATCGCACATTTCTGTCGAGGTTTCGAACCAATCACCGCGCTGGTGTTCGGGCAACAGATCATACAGCGACCGCATCAACGGGCCAACGCAGTGAACCACATCCAACGTTTTGGTAGCGTCCAGATGCGCAATCCCCGCGTGCAGCGCAATGTCATCAGCGCCTAATTCCTTCATATCGCCCAGAAATGCGATCCTGCGGCCTTTGCCGATACGGCCCACGCCGTCGGTTGTTTGCGCCCCTGACAGCACCTCAAGAGAGGCGGCCATGGATGTGGGGTTTGCGTTGTAGCTGTCATCGATCAAAGACAGACGCTGGCGTGCTTCAACCGGATCAAGCTGGATGATTTCGCGCAATCCGCGCCCTTTGTACGGTGTCCACCGCCCCAGCACAGCAACCGCCTGCGCAAGATCAGCACCAATGGCCTGAACAATCGCAAGCGCCCCCAACCCGTTCATGGCAAAATGACGCCCCGGCGTGGCCAGCTTGAACAACAACGGCTTGTCGTCCACTTCGGCCTGCACAATTGTGGTGTCACCCTGAATGGTGAGTTCTTTGAGCTTCCAATCAAAACCGTTTTCGCCAAAAGCGATGCCGTGCAAACGGCGGTCGTGGGTTTTTGCTGCTAGAATAGCAGATGTTTCGACATCAGCGTTGTACACAGCCGCTCCACCAATCGGCAAGCTGTCAAAAATGCTGGCCTTTTCCAAGGCGATGCCTGTGATGTTATCAAATGCCTCTAGATGTGCGGCGGCAACGTTTGTGATCAATGCTGCATCAGGGCGCGTCAACATCGTAAGCGGCAGGATTTCACCGGGATGGCTCATGCCCATTTCAATGATCGCGTATTGCGTGTCCGCTGGCATCCGCGCCAGCGTGAGCGGTACACCCCAATGGTTGTTATAGCTGTCTACTGACGCATGCGTGCGTCCCTGCACAGCCAACATCGCCAATAGCATTTCTTTGGTTGAAGTCTTTCCAACCGAGCCAGTGATGCCAATAACCTTAGCGTCAGTCCGCGCACGCGCAGCCGCACCTAGCGCCTCTAACCCTTTAAGGACATCCTCGACAATGAGCAAAGGCGCATCGTCTGCAACGCCGTCAGGCACATGCGAAACCAACGCGGCCCCTGCCCCTTTTTCCAATGCGGCGGTGACAAACTCATGTCCGTCTCGCACATCTTTGAGGGCAACAAACAGATCGCCCTTTTCAAGTGTACGTGTGTCAATCGACACGCCGTTTACGGCCCAATCGCCGCGCAGTTCACCACCTGTTGCGGCAGCTGCCTCCGCTCCTGTCCACAAGCTCATGTTAGTCTCCCGTCAAGCGCGGCCACTGCGACGCTGGCCTGTTCTACATCATCAAACGGCAACACATCATCACCAATCGTTTGGCCTGTCTCATGTCCCTTGCCCGCAACCAGCAACGCATCACCCGGTTCTAGCAGATCAACACCGCGCAGGATCGCCTCGGCGCGGTCGCCGAACTCGGCAGCGTTTGGGCAGCCCTGCATCACAGCAGCACGGATGGTAGCCGGATCCTCGGAGCGTGGATTATCATCTGTAACAAACACAACGTCCGCATTTTCTGCAGCCGCTGCGCCCATCAACGGCCGTTTGGCCGTGTCGCGATCCCCGCCAGCGCCGACAATGGCAATCAGTCGGCCCATCACGTGCGGGCGCATCGCAGAAAGTGCGGTTGCTACAGCGTCAGGCGTATGGGCGTAATCCACAAACACTGCCGCGCCATTATCGCGTGTGGCCGCCAACTGCATGCGTCCTCGAACCGTGGTAAGATGCGGAATGGTATCAAACACAGAAGCAGGATCAGCCCCGCACGCAATGACCAGACCCGCCGCTAGCAAGACGTTATCCGCCTGAAACCCGCCAATCAGGTTAAGCCGCCTTTGATAGGATTTTCCGCGCCATTCAAACCGCAAGTCCTGCCCTGTCGCGTCATATCGCTGGGCAGTGAGGTGCAGATCGCCCCCATCACGGCCAACGGTAATCACGTTACAGCCACGCGCCTGCGCAATCGCGACGACATCCACGCCTTTGGCGTCATCGATATTCACTACGGCAGTGCCATCTTCGGGAAGGACACGGACAAACAGCCCCGCCTTTGCATCGAAATAAGCGTCAAATGTCTCGTGATAATCCAAGTGATCTTGGGTGAAGTTGGTAAACCCTGCGGCTTTCAACATCACCCCGTCAAGGCGGCGCTGGTCTAACCCATGCGAGGAAGCCTCCATCGCGCCGTTGGTTATGCCGTTTTGGGCAGCCTGCGCGAGGGTGCGGTGCAATGTAATCGGCTCTGGTGTGGTATGGGCCAATGGTGCCGTCCATGCGCCTTCGACCCCTGTTGTACCCAGATTGATGGCATCCAATCCCATTTCGATCCAGATCTGACGCACAAAGGTGCTCACGGACGTTTTGCCATTTGTCCCTGTCACCGCGATCATGGTCTTCGGCTGACAGCCAAACCATAGCGCAGCAGCGCGGGCCAATGCTTCGCGGGGTTGCTCAGATATCACCAGCGCTACGCCAGCTGCGCGAACGGCATGTCCCGCCAGTTTGGCACCAACTGCGTCTGTTAATATCGCTGTGGCACCTTGTTCCAATGCCTTTTCAACAAAGCTGGCGCCATGAACAACCGATCCCGGCATCGCAGCAAACAAGGTGCCCTTTTTGACACGTCGGCTATCGACTTCAAGACTGTTCAAGATCGGATTTTCGCCCCCCACGGCCATGAGCCCCAAGGAATTTAGTGAGGTACTCAAAGCGGTTGTCATATTGGGGGCCTGTTGGCTTAGTTGCTGCTGGTGAGGGTTATACCAGCGACACCAGAGGGTTCAATGGCTGGTCGCATTCCTAGCAAGGGCGCAACACGGCGGATCATCTCGGCTGCGATCGGCACAGCCGTCCAACCTGCGGTGCGGCGCGGCTTGCCACTGGAGGTTTCAATCGGCTCATCCAAGGTCACAACCAGTACATAGCGGGGGTCATGTGCGGGGAACATGGAGGCAAAGGTGGTGATGGTTTTTTCTTTATAATACCCGCCGCGCGGCTTGGGTTTATCCGCTGTGCCCGTCTTACCTGCCACGAAATACCCCGGCACCTCTCCAAAAGAGGCGGTCCCGCCTTCGCCAATCACCACATCACGCAACATCCGGCGCGACGCCGCAGCAACTTCGGAACGCATCACACGCGCTCCCATTTGCGGGCCATTTTGTTTGATCAACGTCGGTTTGACAGAACGGCCGCCATTTGCAATCGCGGAGTAAGCCGCAGCCAAGTGCATCGCGGTCGTTGAAATGCCGTGACCATAGGAAATAGTTACTGCAGACAAATCGGTGTAGCGTTCTGGCAAAAGCGGCCGCCCGCCCGAGGCTTCTACGATCTCAAACGAGGTGCGCTCAAACAAGCCAAGGCTGCGCAGGAATTCCTGCTGACGTTCCTTGCCAATCATAAGCGCAAGGCGGCCTGTCCCTCGGTTGGAAGATTTCTCAATGACCTGGCTAACGCTGATTGTGCCGTAGTTATGGTTGGCAAACTCACCAATGTTATGCCCGCCGACTTTCATAGGACCAGCGGTGTTGATCATCGTGCCTGCATTCACCAATCCCAATTCCATCGCTTGGGCGGCGGCAAAGATCTTGAACGTTGATCCTAGTTCATACACCCCTTGAACAGAGCGATTGAAGAGAGGACTATCAGAGGCATCCCCTTCCACGGCGGGGCGCGGACGATTGTTGGGATCAAAACTGGGCAAAGACGCCACGCTAATCACTTCGCCACTGTGCACATCCATCAAGATGGAAGTTGCACCTTTGGCGTTCATCAACTTCATGCCGCCCTCAAGAACCCGTTCAGCCGCTGCTTGAATGGTTAGATCAAGGCTGAGTTTTAGCGGTTTGCCCGCATTCGCCGGATCACGCAGGTAGTCATCAAAATACTTCTCGGCCCCCGCCACGCCTATGACCTCGGCTGCGCGCACACCTTCGCGGCCAAAGCTGGCACCACCCATGATATGCGCAGCCAGTTTACCATTGGGGTAAAGGCGCATGTCACGCGGCGCAAACAACAGGCCCGGATCACCGATATCGTGCACGGCCTGCATTTGCTCAGGGCTGATTTTTTTCTTCACCCACAAGAACTTGCGCTTGCCAGTGAAATCCTTGATCAAGCGCTCTTCTTTAAGATCAGGAAAAATCTTCGCCAGTTTTTGCGCGGCCCCTTTTGCGTCAATCAAATGAGGCGGTTGGGCGTAAAGCGCGTGGGTATCCAGATTGGTTGCTAGGATACGGCCATTGCGATCCACAATGTCGGCGCGGGTATTAGCAATTATGGAACCGGGGGCGTGGGCGCGCGGCTCAACGGGATCTGAAACGGCAAGCAGACCCATGCGGGCACCAACCACGGCAAAGGCGCAGAAAAAGAAGACCCCAAGCACCAGCAGACGGCCCTCGGCACGAAATCGGTCTTGATCTTGCATTTGTTCATGGCGAATGCGGCGGTTTTGATGTTCAATCGCGTCAGGGTTTTCTCCCTTCGCCCGTGCCTCAAGGATGCGTGCAAGCGGGCGTAACGGTGTGCGGATCATAGCTTTTCCTCCGCATTCATCGTTGAAACATCAACCGGATTGGTGATCGGCAGTAAATCGGGTGCGGGATATTGCACTTCATCCGCTTGACCAAACTGGTCGGGATGCAACGGCAACAACTGGAGACGTTCAAAGTTCAACTCAGCCAGATCGCGCAAACGGTCGGGGCGGTTTTGAAAGGCCCACTCGGCACGCAAAACAGCCAAACGCGAATATGCATTGCGAATTTCAAAGTGCAATTTGTCGGTGTCATTCAATACGGCCTGAGTGGCATAGTTTTCGCGGTAGGCCCAAAACGCCAACCCAATCACACCCAATGCCGTCAGAACAAAGATCACCGACCTCATTGCTTTTTCTCCTTCATCATCGGCATGCCGATGGCCTTTGCCTCAATAGTGCCTGCGGGTGCATCCGTGCGCGTGGCGACACGAAGTTTGGCACTGCGGCTGCGTGGGTTTTCCTCGAGTTCTTGTGCGTCGGGCCCAATGGCCTTGCGCGACTTGATCTCAAATTGTGGCGCATCATGAATGATTTCAGGGGCAAACCGGTTGGCATTCCCCCCCGCCCCGGCCCGCGCGGTCAGGAACCGCTTCACCATACGATCCTCAACTGAATGGAACGTGACCACGGCCAGCTTGCCGCCCGGCTTTAACGCGCGCTCAGCGGCCATCAGGCCTTCCCACAACTCACCGTATTCATTGTTCACTGCGATACGCAGTGCCTGAAAGGTACGCGTGGCGGGATGGCTTTGGTTTGGCTTTGCGCGTGGCAAGCAGCTTTCAACCAATCTTGATAGCTTCAATGTGCGGGTGATGGGCGCCTCTTCACGGGCGCGGACAAGCAGATTGGCAATACGGCGGCTGGCGCGTTCTTCACCGTACAGAAAGATAATGTTTGCCAGCTCTTCCTCGGAAGCTTCGTTCACCAGATCAGCCGCTGATGGGCCATCCTGAGACATTCGCATGTCCAGCGGACCATCCCGCATAAAGGAAAACCCGCGCTCGGCCAGATCAAGCTGCATAGACGAAACACCCAGATCCAGCACAACCCCATCAAGGTTTTGGGCATATTCATCCATCTTGGAGAACACGCCCTGCTGCATGACCAAACGATCACCGTAAATACCAGCCCAAGGCTTTGCCATCTCAAACGCAAGCGGATCACGGTCTACCGCAATCACCCGCTCGGCCCCTGCATCTAAAAAGCCACGTGTGTAACCGCCAGCACCAAATGTGCCGTCCAGCCACGTGCCCTCAACAGGTGCGACCGCCTTTAGAATGGAGCGCAACAAAACTGGAATGTGGGGGGAGGTCTGGTCAGAAGCCATAACCCGCTACGCCCCAGCAGGTCCGTCTAGGAACTGCATCGGATCAAAATCCTCTGGCAGCTCGTCGAGCCATGCTTCCTGCTTGGCACGCTCTTGAGTGTCGTATGTTTCTGGCTGCCAAATCTGGAATGTATCGCCCATCCCGATAAAGAAGGCCTCTTTATCCAGATCGATTTTACCGCGCAATTTCGCGGGAAGAACCAGCCGTCCGGTTTCATCGACAGTCGTAGGAAAGGACTGCCCATGAAACAGGGCCTGCAGCATTTTACGTTCCATAGAACCACGCGGCAACGCGTCGATCTTTGTGTCCACCTCTTCGATGGCCTGCATTGTATAACATTCAAGGTAGCTGCGGCGGTGATCACCGTAAACAATCACCAGCTCGGGCGTTTCGCCGCTTTTCCAGTTCGGATCAGCAGACTCCAACACACGCCGAAAAGAGGCTGGTATAGATACCCTCCCCTTCGTGTCGACTTTATGTTGGCTTTCGCCTCTGAACCTTCGGCTCACTTGATTTCCTTTGTCCGCCTTTGGCGTGACCGTCTTTCGATTTGTGATTAAGGTCCCTGCCCCAACCCCTGAATGTAAAAAGGGCGGATTGATCTGCTGCCACTGATCAACCCGCCACTTTGCCCCGCTTTGCGGGTATGTCCGACTGCGCGCGCCACCTGGGGGGATGTCTGCTCGCTCGCGCGCCGGATCTCTTGGTCTGATGAAAATCGAGGCCTGTATGAAACCTGCTAGAGTTTTATTTTTATGTGGGGTCGTTTGGTGCCCCGTGTCTCGTTCTCATCCGATGCACTAGGGATGCCATGGGAAATCATGGGCGTCTACATTTTTCTTCGGAAAAATGCGAATTACATGACCAAGTCACCGCCTAAATTGACGTATCACAAGCGTGAATACAGTAAAATGCAGGCATATGTGCTGACACAAAATTCAAAATACACTAGATATTGACAAAACGCTTCGCCATCCAAAATTTCCCACGATTTCCCAGAAATTTCACCCTTTACGCTATCTTCAAACTAAGTTCCTTATTCGTTCTCGTATCGTTTGTAGCGTGACATCGAATCTTGCAGTGTTTTACAGAGAAACTTGCAGCAAAAGTTCTAAGTGATTCGTTTTTGCGGTCCTTTCGAACAGATATTCGAACAGTGGGATGAATTCCCATCCGACAATCACCTTCCAAAGAAGCCGCCGCACATGCAGCGCTTGGCCGCCCTTTTGGACAGCAACGTCAAATATGGCGAGCAATCGGAAATTGTCTGCTGTGCGAGACAGGCGGGTTAACAGACTGAACGGCGACTATGCGGACAAACTACTGTTCTCGGGATATGCGCAAAAATCGCTTGGGGTTGCGACATCGACGGCCTTGACGCTCTTGACGACGGGAAAATGCGAGCCAGTACGGCAAGCACGAACCACACTCGGAGAGACTTGAAGCATATAAATTTCATCGGTTTTGGCTGTATTCTACTTCACCCAATACACGAATGACGAGCAGGCTGGCCTTGTGGGCACTGTAGGCCTGTTTCCGCGTAGATGGCGTCTTCGGGTCATTGTAACGGACGGATGCATTGCACTGGGTGTCCGCAATGAGGTGCCGAAGATCGAGGCCTTGGATTGAGAGTCCGAGGGTGTCATGAAGCTCCTTCAACTTGTGCCCCCATGGCACCTCATGGTCGCCAATGACTGCGATCATGCCCTTCATAAATTTCTCGGTCATCTGAAGTGAGGACCATCTTGCCTGTCCCCAGTTTGGGGACTGGTTGGTCATGTGTCCAACCGCGGTGAACCAGTCCTCTTCAGCTGCGGCGAACATTGGGTCGGCCTTGCGGAAACGATTAAAGGCGTTTCTCACATCGAGGCCGATAACGAACAGCCCATAGACTTCGTTTAAGTCGTTGTTAGAAAAGTGCTGAAGGCGGGCCTGGGTGATGCTGGTCAACGATGCGCAGGCGTTGATATCGAGTGCCTGTTTTCCGATCCTGTTCCCAAGCTCTTTGGGCAATTCGCGCTTAACCTCGATCACTACCGTCCCATAAATCAGCGGAATTCTCATCTCCCAAATGTCGCCATCGGCGAGGACCGCGACCTTGGCCTTCTCGGAGAAATCGGTCTTGATTAAGTCGCCGTAGATCTCCTCGTACCAACGGTGGATGTTGTCGGAGTGGACGCTCGTCGCGATCAATTCAGGTGGAGCACTGGACGGGAGCTTGGCCAGTGGAAGGCTGATGTGGAACCTATTGCCAAACTCGATCACCGCCATGATAGGGCGCGAGTGGGGCGGAATGCCCTTCTCCTTGAGCGACTGGTCGATCTCGCGCAGGATATGGGATATGTCGTCGGGGATTTTCATGACCCGATTGTAACATAGTTTGCGGAAAGGGGAACACGATGCCTCATCACAAGCAGGACCGACTTGCTTCGACATGCCGGAATGTTCTTCAAGGGCTCAGAGCGGACATTGACCACTATCCGATGCTCGGTCAGCGACCTCTACAAAAGTGAAGCCGCGTCGTTGTCTCGTACCGCCTCAAAGGACGTTGTTAGTGTGCTGCTGAGACGGTGCGTCACCGTCTTGACCAACCAGCGGCCATTCAGCTCCGGTTTAATGCCGGACACGTCAATCAGCCCTTCAGCCATCAAATCACCCCAGTAGCCGCCCAGCTCGACGGACAATGTGCCGCTGTTGCGTTTGGACTTGGCAAGGGCGGCATCTGCGGCGCGTTGGGCTTCGGCTTGATTGGCGTAGCGGGTGCGCAGGATGTGCTCTGGTTTATCATTGCCCGCCGTCACCTTTTCCACACGGCCTGTGCCGCGCTTGGACCATTCAGCTACCACGCGGCCAAACTTGCCCCTGCCCGTCAGTTGCCAAGATGCGCTGGCCATCTGGCTGCGGTGCACCGTGAACACGGGCAGAGCACTGCCATCAGCGGCTTTGCCCTCACCCGTTTTGACAAATACCAACGCGCCGCCTGCTGGCTTGCACGTGGCGTCCAGATCGCGGGCGATGCGGGTCAGGAAATTGAGGTCACTTTCCGAGGTTTGCGCAAGATAGGTATAGTGTACCGATTTCAGGCTATCGCTGATTTGCTTGGCCAGACCATGCTCGCCTGCGATCTTGGCAACGATGTCCTCTAGCGTCACATCCTGCCACGCGCGGGTTTTGGCGGATTTGATCGCGGCGCGCATATCAGCGGATTTGGCCTTAATGCTCATCGTGTCAGGACCAACAGTGCCGCCGATCTCATCCACCACAAATTGCCCCAGCTCGACCAGCTCACTCCCCAAGCCCATCGCGATCTTTAACACAGCCCCAACCGCAGGCAGCGCCACGAGGTAATCACGGTCATCAATCTCGATCTCGGCAGTGTCTGCTGTTTCCCCTGAAGCATCGGTGACGGTGATCCCGATCAGCCTGTCACCAATCGGAGCCGTGACATCACTGCCATTTGAAAGAACGCGGAATCCAATCTTCATATCAGATCACCACAACCGCACAGGCGTGCGCGTAGGTTCTGGCGCGACCTCTGGCAACGTGATCAAAATCCCCATCGGCAGGATCGGGCCGCGTTCGGCCAGACCGGGGTTTGCCTCATAGACCAGAACAGACAAGGCCGCGCTGCCGTAATGTGCATGACAGATTGCATCGACCATATCGCCGTCAATTGTGCGGTGAACACTCATAGCAAATCCTCAATGAAAGAGGACAAGCCGCCGCTGTCCGCACCGTAAGATTGCAACGTGATCGAGAAGTCGATGCGCCGTGGGGCCCCATCGCGCATCAGGTATTTCTTGCGCTCGGTTACGCCCGTGATGCACCACTTTTTCCAAACCCAACCAAGGCCGTCGACCATCATAAACGGCACACCCGTTCCCGCCTGAAGGCGCATCAGCTCAACCTGCCGCAAACCGCCTTTAAAGTGGGGATAGATCACCCCTTCTAACGTCGCGGTCTGGGCGTCTTCACCCGCGTATTGCAACGCAGGCGCACGGCCCAAACGGTCAACCTTGTTCCAGCGGTAGCCCGCCTCGCGGGAGAACTCCTGATAGCCGCCATTGGATAGGCCGAACCGGAAGGTTCCCAGCGCCATCATCACCAGAGACAGGTTCATCCGTACATCTCCCCGTCATGCAGATTGCCCCGTTTGGCGTCACTGAGACGCTTCAGCTCACGGCGCACTTCACGCGCAATAGCGGCGGGATCGGCCCCCGCTGCTGGGTGAATGTGGATGTCGCCAAAGGTTAGATCACCCTCACCGCGCGGGGCAGCTTGGGCCGCAATCACACCCGCAGGTGCGGAGCGTCCAACCGTGCGACGGATCGCATCCGAGCGCACAATCATCTTTTGCAATTGAGCTTGCCCGCCCATGGCACCGCCCCGCGCGGATTGTACATTGCGCCGGATTGCATCCGTCCTGCGGATCATCTCCTGAAGCTGGCCGTTATGGGCAATAAAGCCCCCACGTGTGCGATATTCCAGTTCCGGCCCGCGCTCCCCTGTCAGCAAAAATCCGGGGCCAAAATTACCGCCAACAGCACGCGCCTGTACCTTTGGCTGAGCATTGGCGACCAGCTTTACAGCGGGGGCTGTGGGCATCGCGCGGCGGACCTGATCCGCCATTGCAGACACCGCCTCAACCACCTCGGCCGTGCCACTGCGAATGCCCGTTGCAAGGGACTGCATCATATCAGCACCTGCAGATGTCAGATCAAGTGTTGCCGCCTGTTCAGCCTGACGGATCGCAGCTTCAACAACACCGGGCATCTCCTGCGCATCCGACATTACAGCCGTGATCTTGGCCTGCAGCACCTCAACTTTGCCCGTGTCCGCGCGCACCTCTTTGATGGTTGGCAAATCGGGTATTTTGGTTGGTGCATCGGGAACGTCGACGTCGTCAGGACCATCTCCCCCAAACAGCCCGCCAAAGTCAGGCATGCTAAAGCTCGGCATGTCGGGAATGATCGCTCCCCAGTCCCATGACGGCAGCATGTCGATCCATTCAAAGTCGAACGCGCCCGCAAAATAGTCACCCAGACTGAAGTCATCCAACCACTCAGGCAGCAGCAAATCACCCAGCCATGTGAAGAAGTCGCGCAGGCTGTCAGCAGCCCCGGCAAAGTCGCCCTCAAGCGCGGATGCAACAGCCCCGGTCACGGCTACAATCGCCCGTGCAATGCCTTCCAAAACCGTGGCCAATATCTCAAACGCTGTGCCAGAGATCGAGCCAATCAGCTCCCCAAAACTGGCAAACCATGACGTCACATCATCATCTTCGGCAGCGCCATTAAAGAGGCTCCCCAAGGCGGTAAAAATGCGCGTAAAGTTATCAACGATTGGCTGCAGTTGATCATAGGTTGCGCTCAACCGTTTCATCGCCGGATCAATGGACGCACTGAAGCCTTCAAGCCAGCCGCCCAAGAAAGCAGCGCCTGTGTTTTTGACGAATGTTGCAATGCCGTGAAGCGCATCAAAAACGCTCTGCGTAAGGCTGATAAAGGACTGCACTGCAGGCATGTCCATCACCTCAGTTGGCAACAGTTGTTCGTAAATTTCTTTGTAATCCAGACGCGGAATCTCGGCAGTTCCCAACCAGTCAAAGACTGGTCAGAAATCATCGTTTGCGCATTGGCAAAGTCGCCGTTCGACAACGCACCCGCCGCAGTCTGTAAGCCCTTCAGGTGTTCCCCCAGAGGTTCGAATGCCGCCGCTACAGCATCCCGCATTTGGCCCGCCCGTTCCCCCATCTCTTTCGCCCGGATAAACACCCGCGCCAGCACCTCGCCGGGGTCTTGCCCTTCAACACCTAGAATGAAGTCACCTATTGCCCCAGAAATGCGCCCCAAGGTTTCCGCAATCTCGCTGCCGCCACCCGAGGAAAAACCACTCGTAAAGCCTTTCCAACCCTGCCCCATCCGTTCGAACACATTCGCCCGTTCATCCAAGGATGCCAGCAATTCCAACGTGCCTTTAAGACCCGCGTTGATTGGGTCCAGCATGGTTTCCCCAAAGCCCTCCGAGCGCGCGGCCAGAGCGTTCTTTACCCGCTTCCAATTGTCCGCCACGTCCTCGCTCAATGCCAGATATTCAGCATTCATAGACCCTGCAGCTTTTGCGATTTCGGGGATGCGATCCAGCGCCCCTTCCAGCTTTTCAACATTGGTCAACATAGGGCCAAGCGCACGCGCGGCCTCTTCTCCAAACAGATCACCAGCCGCCGCTGTGCGTTGCTCCTCGGATAGGCTGGAAAGCGCCGTCACAACTCGCAGGATAGCCCCTTCTGAATCGGTCTGCATTTGAAGCTGGATCTCGTTCCAGTCCTGCATCAAGCCAATACTCCCCAACACATCAGATTGCGCTTTGGTCATCTGGTCGGCACCCGATGTCATTGTGCGGAACAAGGCCCGCATCCCCGTCACTGCAACCTCAGGCGCTCGGCCCGAGGCGATCATTGCGGCCCCCAAAGCAAGCGTTGCTTCCTCCGTCAGGCCCGCCTCATCGGCAATGCCCACAATGCCTGTCGTATAGGCCGCAAGTTGAGCACTGTTCGCCGCTGTGGTGTTTCCCAGATAGTTGATTTGATCCGCCAACAGGCGCACCTCGTCCTGAGAATAGCCCATCTGTTCGCGCCATGATCCCATCATGCCAGCGGCATTGCCCGCAGCCACATCAAAGGTCTCGGCCATTTTGGCCGCGTCTTCAGTAAAGGCCATGATATCGGCACTGCCTCGGATACCGAGCTGGCCCGCCGTCGCCACGATATCCACCAAACCTTCGCGCGCGATTGGAATGCGTGTGGCCATCGCGTCCACTTGATCTTTCATTTGCGCCAGGGCGACAGGAGACAATTCCAATGTCTTGTTTGCGTCAGACCACGCGTCCTCCATCTTGATCGCCTGCCGGATCGAATTACCTGCAGCAAGCGCTGCAGCGCCTGCGCCAATGGCCACGCCGCGCATCGCAACACGGCCAGCCTGCCCCATCAAAACCTGCGCACGCGCTGCTCCGCCCGTGCGCTTTTCCAGCCGTTCCGTTTGCGCCTCGATGCGCTGTAAATCCCCCTGTGCTTCACGCGCAGGACCGCGCAACTTGTTCACCAAGCGCATGATCACAGAGACATTCAGATCGTTCACGGCGTGTCCTTTGGTGTTGGGGATCGCTCGACAGCATGGGCATGCCAGCGCATCAGCTCATCTAGGGGCATGGGGTCCATTTCACTTGGCCCCCAGCGAAAGACGATGGCGAGGTCGGCCATAACCGCCTCGACATCATCCGGCAGGCTTAGGCTTTCGCCGTCACCGCCGCTGTGTCCAAAGGGACAAAGTCGGCCTCCTCAATCTCGGCATTCATCAGCGCCCGCTCATTGTCGATTTGATCCTTGGCAAAGAAGAAACCGGAGATCGCAGCCGATAGGGTCATCAGATCAATCGGATCAATCTGGGCAACGGCTTCAGGAGACAGCCGAGGACGTGAGATGCGCGGCAACAGCTTGGTCACTTGCGTCACATCCATCTGGGCAAGGTCGAGCAGCTTTAAGCCGCGCAAATGTCCGCTGTTGGGCCGCGTCAATGTGATCGCCGTGATCTCTTCGCCGTTGTCCTTAATCGGGGCGTGCAGCGTGATCTTATTCATGTTTTCAACGGGCATTCGAATGGTCCTTATAAGGTGTAATCGTCTGGGTGACGTGTCGCCTGAACCGCCCCAGTGCGGTGCGGGCGTTTACGCGAAACCCCGGCAGAAAGAGCCGCGCCACCCATCAGGCAGCGCGGTTAAACTCAGATGCCCATTGCCGCGCGGATTTCTGCAAGCTGGTCGACGCCGCCGATGATCCGCTTGCCAGCTTCGACATCGATCTCGAACAACACATCGCCGTCTAACACCATGCGGAAATAGTCGACTTCCAGCGTCAGCTTGAGCGGCGTGTCACCACCCGGCTTGAGGTCGGAGAAGTTGGCCACCGTAAAGCGACCGCCCATTGTGGAGACGTAGGCGTCAGCACTAAAATCATCCTCGCCCATGGCAGTCGGGCGAAAGGTCATCCGCTGGCGGGTGCCGAACATCTTGATCAGCTCAGGGGGCCATTCAGCCAACGTGATCGCGGCCTGCAGCGCTTCCATGCCCATATCCTGAGCGACGGAACCATCCATGCCGCCGCCACGGTGGGCTTCGGTTTTGATCTTCAGTTCCGGCAAGCTGCCCTCAGTCACTTTGCCGGAATAACCGACACCATCAATGAACGCAGAAAAGTTTCGGATTTTACGGGGATATTGCATTGGGACTACTCCTTAAGCCGCTGCACTGACCGAAGCGATCAGGTCATCATAATAATCGCCATTGCGGTACGCGCGGAACACAAGACGCTCCAACGGTGCAGGTGGCTCGAAGTCGAAATTGAGATACAGCAGGCCCGCCTTCAGGGTGGCCTCAGTGTTCAGCTCAGGATCAAGCCAGATGTTGAACCCCAGCAAGGCACCCTGATTAACAAGCCCTTGGCCAAACCCCTGAACGCTGTCGCGGATATCAAGGAAAAGCTGTGCAGACATGGGACGATCCATTGCCCACAACTGAGCGCGCTCGATGCTCTCGTAGATGATATCAGCGGTGCGGCGCACAGATAAGAATGCCCACTGTGCATCAGCCCCTGCGCCACGGTTGCCCCAGAGGCGGAACCCGTCACGCCGGATGATGGTTGTGACATCCGCCTCGTTCATCCGGTTGGCTTCCGTCTCGCTGGAACTGAGGTGGAAGCTCACAGGCCGTGCGGTGCCGGAAATTCCGTTGATCACTTGGTTGGATGGGGACCACCAGAACCCTTTTTCGAGGTCACGTTTGGCGATCAAACCCGCCACATAGCCGGATGCCGGGCGTGTCTCGTATAGCGCGTCTGTTGTGTCAAACACTGTGACCGCCGGATCAACGATCATCAGACGATCAGAGTCCCATTTTTGGCGGTCCAGTTTGGCATCTGTCTCATTGGTGTTGGGACCATCCGCCACCACCACCGCACGCAGCTTTTCTGCAACGGCGATCAAATTGGTTGTGACCGGATTGGCAGGATCAGCCGCCGCACTGGACGTAAAGCCCGGTGCGACCAGAATGCGCGGTGATACATCCAGCAGACTGCGCGCCGTCTCAAACGCCCAAACACCTGTTTGAGCAATCGGATCACCTGCCACATTTGCCAAAGTGGCCGCGTCGTCCGCTCCCTCTTGAACGCGGATAACAACCGCAACGCTGGCCCCTTGGGCATACATCGCCGCATAGGCATCGCGTAGCGTACCGCCATCGATACCCAGATTTGCGGCAGCGCGCGGCCCACCAATCAGGACAGGTGTGTCATAGGGGAACAAATCATCACTCACCCCTGCCGCCGTTCCGACGATGCCGATCACCGAGCTTTTGGTTGTTGAAATTGGGCGGATACCGTCATCACTTTGGACAACTTCGACGCCATGAAGAAACTGCTCAGGCATTAGGAACCTCCATTGGTAAGAGCAAAGGCCTGACTGCAGGCCGTTTCAACTTGGACGCGGTCGCGCCCAAGAATGGTTTGGGAAAGGGTGGCGAGGCGTTGCATTTGCTACGCCCCCGCAACCGGGTTGATCGCTTGGGCAACCGCATTGCTGCGCTGGGTCACTTCTGCCAGCACTTCAACAATCCCTTTTTCAAGGGCAGGCAGGCGAACATCACCCGCTGCGACAGCCGCAAGAAAGGCCTTTGCGATTTCCGTCGGATCGTAGTCACCCGAAATTTCCTGCATGTAAGCGTTGGCCTTGGCCCGAAACGCGCTGTAGCTGGTCTTTTCGTCCAGCGAGGCCATGAAGCAAGCGCCAACCAAAATCGCAATTGTGGCGGCGTCCGACGTGGTGCCGAGCAAAGAGGGAACATCGCCCGCTTCGCGCTCGATCTGGCCCCGGATCACATCGCGTTTTCCTCGACCGTCCAGCCCTTTCTGCGCGGCGTCAACAGCGACCGGATCAGCACCCGCAGCAAGGGCGGATTTGGCATCATTGTAGATCATGCCGCCGTGTTCAAAATTCAATAAATCTTGCATGTTTGTTCCCCTTTAAAGGCTGGTAATATTGGTGTTGTAGCGGGTGGATGTCCGCGCTGTTCCAGCCGGCACACCCGCAAACCAGTAGCCGTTCATGGCAGACGAATAGGTGACTGAGGTCGCAACATTCAGTGTGCTGGTGTCGGACGATCCAGCGATCAAGAATGCGTCTGCGCCAGCATCACGAGTGATCGCGCATTGAAAGAATCCGCAGAACAAAGGCGGTGTCAGGCTGTTGGTCACGAACACACCGCAAGCATATGGGTCGCCACGTGTGCCGGCTGGCCGTTCCTCAAAATGCAGTCCAACCCCGTGGAAACCAACCGACCCATAGCTGCCTGCAAAGTTGATCTGGCCGGGGTATTGCAAGCCATCCTCGCCAACCCACCAATCCGAGCGCAGTGCAGCGGCCACAGTTGGGTACGCCTCAAACAACAGACCACGGGCGCGTGTATCGATCTTCTCTGCTACCGTGACGGACGTTTTAAAAATGATGGTCCCAAAGGCCCCCGCAGGAACCCTTGAAACCGCTTCGGCTAAGGTTTGCACAGGTGTCGTTTCCCCACCCAAAGCCTCGTCATCCCCAGCTTGGCTATTGATGTAGACTTTGCTCAAAAGGGAGTTGCTCATCGCATCCATGCGCCCTTCGAAAGTTTCGAACAACGCGCCGACATCGGCTACCAATTTGCTCCAACCGTGCATGTCTTCAATGATTTGTGATGTGCTTAGATCGCTCATGTTTGCTTCCTTTAATACGCGCCATGGGCTTTGCGGATCGCTTTGCCCTGACGGAGTTGTTCCAGTTGTAAGAGTGCCATCCCATGCGCCGTGTGCAGCGCCAGATCGAAGACCTCATCGTTAGGGGCCGTCACAACTACCAAGCCGTCCTTGACGCCAGAGAGGTTGAGATACCCGTCAAAGATCAGCTCGAATGCGGAGGTGTAGCCGGGCGTGATATCTGCACCCGCCGTGACAAAGATCAGATTGCCCGTTGCGTCGAAAAAACCGATTTCACGCAACCAGAACGCAGGAATGTCTAAGCCGAACTCAACCACCACCCGCAGCGTGTTTTCGTTCACAAAATGTTGGCGAGTGATTGCCTTGCGCACCAGTTCATTGCGCAGGGCTGTCTGGTTTTCGTAAGGCTCATATCCAGCCCCCAAACCGTCGCCCAGGGCGACATGGGTTATCTCGATGCGCGGGCCATCACCCAAGGCCGCACTGATCATTGTTTGTTGTGCATAGAGCGTCGTGAGCTGGGTGCCGTTAAAGGACATTTTGAACCTCCGTTTGAGCGATTATTGCAAATGTTCCACCAATGACCTGACGGGCCTGAACCGCACTGCGCAGTGTCAGAACCGAACGGGCTGTGCGGGTGCTTGGCACCGGGCGTACACTGGCGGTGCATCGCGCAATGGGTTGAATGTGAGAGCGACAAAACAACTCGGATGCCGAGGTGCGTCGCGGGGCTTGCGGTGTTAGATCAACCTCAATCTTTTGACGCGACCGCACTGCAAATCGGGCGAAATTCGGATACTCAAACGACTGACCAATCCGCAATGTGAAGTGAGAGCGAACAGGTTTGAGGCTCTCAATCATACGGGTCACCAGTTCCAGCAGATCAAGGTCCACTTGAAACCCCGCCGCAAAAACATCGTCGCCGTAGGCATCAACGCGGAACGTGTGTGGATCTCCGCCATGCTCGAACCATTCCGAGATATCCGTCCTGAAGCCAATGCTTTCCAACGCACGGCGCACAGCCCCGCGCGTGCCTTTGACCCGGTGCACTTTGATACTGGTACGGATGGTTTCTCGTTTGACCGCAACGGACCAATCAGGGTTCCACACATCAACAGAGAATGCCCACGCCAGCCACCCCAGATGTTCCTCGGGACAGATGTCAGGATTCATCAGTTTGGCAATTGGTGTCAGGTCCGGTTGGCCTTCACGGATCGCTTGCTCAAGTGCCGCCTCGGTGGCTGTGCGGTTGGTTGGTAAAAGTGACAACAGATCAGACATCACGACCCCCGATAGAGATCGCAAGCGCATCAGAGGTGCAGAACGCCGCTTGATCCGCACCAATCACAATGTCCGCAAGAGGCGCTGCAATTGTGACGTTCTGCACACCGGGCTGATGCAGCGCGGCGTAGAGACCCGACAAGGTGATGTCATGACCAAGACGGTGGTGCTCGTCGATATACGCAACCAACGCCGCCTCGGATGCGACCTCAACGGTGCTGGTATCAGGGCCAGAATAAAGCGTCAAAGTCGCCTCGACAGTGTAGGGAACAATCAAAGCGGGCTGCACAAACACCTGATCTGTCAGCGGGCGCACGTCCTCATCATTCAGCACAGCAATCACGGCATCCAAAAGGGCTGCTGACGGTGTGCCGTTGTCCTCATGTGACAAGATGTTGACCACAACTTGACCGGGGGCCGGACTGGATACACTGGCGTCTTTGACCGAGCCTGAAGCTGACAACGCCCAGAAAATATAGGAGCCGCGCGGCCCCGCTGTTGAAAGGCCTTCTAGGGAAAGCTGGATGCGCGCCCGAAAGGCCACATCCCCTTCCAAAACCTGCGCGGTTGCTGGCACTGTTGTGTCATCAGCGGCCTCAATAACCAGCCGCTCCACACCCCACAAAACGCCCAACCCATCAAGGTTTGTGCCAGTTGCCAGCGCCAGCATGTTTGCCCGCGCACCGTCATTAAATTCGAGCCGATCCAGCATGCGGTAATAGGCGCAGACCCGCAGCAGTTTGGTCGCGGGATCGCTTTCAAGGGCCAACACCTCAGACAGTTCCGGCACCAGCTCAATTGCCTTGGCCTTCATCTCAGCCAGCAGCACCTCATAATCGACAGTCATGATGACTTCGGGTGGTGGCAGTTTGCTTAGATCAATGCTGTCAAAACGGCTCATGAAAACACCGCCGTTGCGGACAAGCTCACAGGCATCGGGATCATATTGCCCTGCCCGTCTGTGAGTTCAAACTCTGCGTAGCCCGCACGCGCTGTAACCAGTTGAATGCGCGCAAGGCTGATCCGTGGCTCCCACAGATCGAGCGCCTCGGCAGTCGCCATATAGGCGTCCACAAGTGTTTCGCCGTTGAGCGGCTGATCAATAATGTCAGGCAAGTTCGATCCGTAAGCGCGCTGCATTACCAGCGAACCCTTGGATGTCGTCAGGATGTCATGAATGGACTGCGCAAGATGCGCATCCCCCTCAAGAGCCTTCCCTGTTTGCCTGCTCATGCCAATCATTTGTCGCCCGCACCCTTCTTGGGTTTCGGGGCATCGCTTGGCGCGTCAATCACCTGCTCGGTTGGCTCCAGCGTAACGTTTTCATATTTCGCCTGCCCAGCGGTCAATTCGAACGTCTCGCCCTTTGTGCGGCGAACGCCTGCAATCCGTCCTGTGAAGTTTGCCTTATACGTGTTCATTAGTTTGGTTTCCCTGTGCTGCTGTTGCCGGACACCACGTCCGAATGTGTGTGTTTCACGAGGCTCACGCCGGATGCGATCACGTCTCCGGTGACCTCAATGTCGCCCTGCACGATCATCTTGCCGCCGCCCAAATTGATCATCGGCACCCCGCCGTCCGAGCTGGGGGCGTTGCCCGCATAGATGCCAAAAGTGATAATGCCTTGGGCGATGTCACCGCTCTCGCACAGCACAACAACCTGCTCGCCTTCGGTCGGCATCCACCAGAATTGAAGTCCCCCCGCTCGCAACTGCGCCACGTCCAAAGGCGGACTAATCAAACCGCCAAAATCGACAACAGCTTGGGCGCTATCCGCATCCACGCTGACAATTCTGCCAACCCGAACGGCATTGGCGGCACGGCGCGCGGCCTCTGCAGCTTCAAACGACATCAGGAATCTCCCCAATGCGTTTGTAGTCGTCGATATGCGCTGCTCCGATTTCTGGCGCATGCCCCAGATACAGCTCAACGCCCATGGCTTCGGGTTCCGGTATCGTTGCAAAGGTGCAAGGCTGGGTCCACGTCACAGCCCAAAGGCTTGCGGACGTTTTGAGAAGGCCAGCCGTCACGATGGATTGCGCGCGCACATTGCGCGCCTCTCCACATGCTGGCTCACCCCACCGCTTGTCTGGGACATAGGCGCACAGCGCCGCTGCTATGTTTGCGCCAGCCTCATCACGAGACAGGCCCAGTTGATCCTTGGTCACAATGAATGCAGCCATGCTCAGATCAAAGAAGTGCACCGGGCCAGCAGCGGGCGTTGTTTGCTTCAGCTCAAGAATGGAAACCAATATCGCAGGCGTGTTGATGCTTTCTTTCTGAAGGCGCTCAAGATTGAAGCGGCCCGCAATGCCTTTGCACTCGCGGATTTTGGGCATCAAGGGTTTGAGCCTGTCAGCAATCGCTTGCGGAAGGGTGTGAAGGAGCTGGCTCATTGCGCAAGCCCCGCCAAATCACCCATGATCAAATCGCGGACATCGCGGCGGTCATCAGGTGAGACACCAAGATAGGGACGCGCCAGAATTTCGGGTTTGCCAGCGCCTGCGCCACCGAATTGGTGGATCGCGGCATAAACCATGTTGCTGCCGACCTCGGCAGTTCCGCCGCTTGAATAGTTCTGGATACTCTCCAAAAGCCCCGGATTGCCGCTGTCGATCAAAAGCGAATGATGCGCGCTGCGCGTTGCCGCGTAGCCCTCTGACCAGTCCGCCCAAGGCTCCCCTTCAGGACTGGATTGGCCAGTCGCCAAACGCTCTTTTGTCGAACTTTCGAGAAGCGCGCCGACGTTATAGGCCAGCGCATCAATCGCCACATCAGACAGCCCGTTTAAGAACCGACTGACCTCCGCGTCATCGAAGCTAAAATCTAGGGAGACACCAGACATCACAGGCCTCGCATTTTTGCGCGGCTGAAC
Source organism: Sulfitobacter sp. (assembly GCF_036960155.1). Lineage (GTDB taxonomy): Bacteria > Pseudomonadota > Alphaproteobacteria > Rhodobacterales > Rhodobacteraceae > Sulfitobacter. The sequence continues at coordinate 252,872 of NZ_JBALWB010000005.1, forward strand.
AGACGCTCAGGTCCACCAGTGACAATCGGACTCGGACCACCATCGCTTGGCGCATCATCATCGCCCTCGACAATCGGGATCAGCAGCCGCTTTTTACCGGATGCGATATGCTCCAAACCTTTGAGCGCATCCTCATAGCGTTGGCGCAGCTCGTCGGTCATCGTCGCGGCAGAGCCAGCAAGGCGGTAGAGCGCAATATCTACGCAGTATTGTGTCAGAATTGCATGATCAGTGGTCAGCGGCAGATCATACCGCACGTGCAAAGACGTATCGATCTCACTGGATGCCGATACCAACGCCCGCGTGATCGCGTCGCTATCCGGCACGCCGTCCCCATCACGATCAGCCACAACAAGCGCGTCCAACGTGTAGAGTGTAACAATGTCATCTTGCGTGGCGTACATGGTGTCCTCACGACGGGAGTTTACGTGCTGGGCTGCGCCTTTGGGGCTGCAGTCCTATTTTGCGATCTTGTTGACGACGCTCACCAGACTGGGCATGTCGAGCTCATCGACTGTCTGCTCGTAGATTTTGCGCTCAAAATCTGCGGTGGTTTCAATTTCAGGGGTGTAGCCATAGCCACTTGGCGTTTCCCCTGCGCCCAATTCCCATTTCGCACCTATGGTTCGAACCTCTTGCCCAATTTCTTCAATCGTAATTTTAAAGGCCATTAGATGGTGTCCTCACTGCGGGCGGGCGGATTGTCCTGCCTCGGGGTTTTAGGGATTGGGTGTCCGCACCTGATGCTGCCACTTCAGGTGCGGACTCGCTGATCACCGTCGATTAACTTTGGAGGAAGAAACGGTGACCGGGCGATCTGTTATGAACTGGCCTTTGAAGGGGCTTTAAATCCCCCTTCAATCAGCTTGTTCATGGCCGCATCGCGAACCTCCGGTGTGACCAGTTTGGGGTCAGCGTCCACGGCTTCACGCAGCTTGCCCATGTCGGGCAGGCCTTTGGATGTGAAGTCCTCATCAGCCAACTGCGGGATCGCGGCGAGAACCGCATCAATGACATCCGCTTCCATTGGTGCAGCCGTTGAGGTTTGAGCCGCTGCAATCTCTTCAGGCGTTGCCTCACGCACGTGAAGGTTTGGCTCAAGCTGGAGAGCCTTGGCTTGCGCCTCGGTAACGTCGGCCCCGTCAACGACAGTGCCTGCCTTGGTCCACTTGCGACCAGCGCGGACGAACTCACCTGATTTAGTGGTGGCTTGGATAAACAGTTTCATGCCCATTTCCCTCACGCCGCCCAATCGTCAACGACGATCTCGACCTTGTTGTAATGCTTGTTGTCGCCGCCATTTGGCAGGGAGCGCACCGCAAAGATGTCCTCGGCTGCAGACTGGTTGTCCGCATTGACGACAATCATGTTAGGCACGATCCCCAGCGGGCGACCTCCATCTGCGGAGAACTTGCGCATCGCTTTGCGCGCCGCCTCAAAGTTGGCCGTGTTCAGCGGTTGCTTGGAACAAAGCGCCATTTGCCAAAACCCGAAGCCCGCTTCGCAACGGTAGCGAATGCCCCATTTGTAGATGTCGGAATCAAAGACAGCATCCGAGCTTTTCGGGTCCATCTTCATTTCCATCTCGGGCTTTGTGCGTTCTTGGAAGATGAACGGCTTGAGGATTTTGCGCGTGTCCAACAGATACCAAGCAGGCTCAACACCGTCGATGTAGTTGGCGGCAGTTGAAAGAGTACCCGTGCCGTCCTCATTGGCATAAACCGGGTGATCCGTGTCAAAGTAGTTCTGCCCGTCATAACAAAGCGACGATGTGCCGCTTGCCATCAGGTCTGTGATCAGACGGTCCGGGTGCTGCGCAGCCGTCTGGCCCATGCTTGCGGCGATGGGGGAGTAGTGGCCAAACTGATCATCTTCAATCGCTGTGCGTTGGACCCCGAGTGTGCTCTCAAACAAGCGGTTTGTGATCTCGTAGCCTTGCGCCTTCATGTCTTTGACAACACGCTCACCAATCCATTCGCGCAACTGCGGGAAGTCCTGCAGCCAGCCGTAGGTGTTGGATGATGTGCTCGACGGCACCAGCGTGGCGACCTTCTTCCAGAACGGATCAGCCGTCATCTGAGCGTAGGCGTCTTTAAACGATTTCTGGATTGATGTGTTCAGCGCCAGTAAAAGCGCAGGGGTGATGATAGCCATCTACGAGGCCTCCTGTTCAGCTTTGGCTGTGGCGAAATCGGCTTCGCTCATGCCCATTTGTTTCGCGACCGCGATTTCATCCGCGTTCAGCGCACTGGCGGTCTTGGTTGCTTTGTTTGGGTCTTTCTCGTCCAGCTCGGACTTGCCCCCAACGATGACAGGCATCTGCGCAACCGTTGCTGTGAACGCCTCGGCACCCACCGCTTTGGCCATGGCGAGGAATTGATCCTTGGCCGCTGGCGCGATCTTACCCGCAGTAACCGCAGCATCGACGACATCGCCCACCGCTTTATCCGCGCGCGCTGTCTCGGCAGCTTCGTTTTCGGTGATTTTGGCGTTGGCCGCTTCAAGCTGGGCTTTGGCAACCCACAGCATCGGATCAGGCGCTTTGGTGCTGGCGGTATGCACCTCGGCATTCAAATCCTTGATCTTGGCCACTGCATCCGCAGCGGTTGCACTTGAGGCAAGCCCCAAGGCCTCTAGGACAGCTTTGTCCATAACTTCGTTCTCCTGTGTATCGCCCACTCGTGCGAGTTCGGGCATTTTAAAACCGGGGGTGTTGGTCAGGCCGACCGAGATTAAATGGCTGATCTCGCCGCTGACCTTGTCCACGCCGTAGCCAATGGACAAAAATTTGTAGGCTTTGGATGCAACCCAAGCATCGCCTTGCACGGTCCATTCAACACGCCCCCAAAGCGCACCTGTCCGCACTTCGATCTCGCGCACCCAACCGTAAGCCGGGGCATCAAGTCCTTGGGTAGCGCGCACATGCGTTGCATGCTCGACATCAACAGGCAGCGGGTGGCCGTATTGGGCAAACGCCGCCACAACCTGATCGGGATGGGACAGACGATGCTTGCGGCCATCGTTGGCTGGCAACTCTGGACCCGCTGGTGTGAGCTGCACCCACTCCGGCGCTTTTGCACCGTCAGAGGCGATCTCGACTTGAGCCGTGTGAAATTGGGATGCGTTGTTCATGAGGCTGAACATGCCTGATCACGCAAACCCGCGCGCCGTGGCACGCATTCCAATGCAAGATCAATTCAGGGGGGAAAAGGTAGGGGTCAAAAAACGGCCCATACAGCGCCTTCCCTATCGCTAGGCTACATCGGGCCGGATTAATCCGGCAAGGGTATTCGAATGGTATTCAAATTTAGCCTCAGAGCTATTCACGTCACTTGTCGCGCCGCACAGATGTCACCGCGCTTGATTTTTGGCTGATTTTATCTCATATTGGCATTGCACCCGAGTAATTCTCGGTCAGCCAGTTCATGTAACTGCGAAGGGGTCCCGTCCTTCCGGGTGTATCATTCTCTCAACACTGTTGTTGTGGCACGCCGAATTGTGCTCTTCCATTTGCGCGCCTCTGTTCTGTGGACCGTGCGCAGCCAGATCTCGTTTTGGTCAGGCAGCACTTTCAGAACAAAGCGCCACGGCTTCTCCGACTGTCCAAAGATGATCACGCTCTCAACACCGTCAACCAACTCGCGCGCAATTTTGCCGTTCTGCAATGCATCAGCCAATACCAAGAGCTGATCAGCAGAAACATCCCTACCCTTCGCATCGAACTTATCCCCGTAACTGCTCGTCATCTGTACAACCCGCGTCTGCGCCCCAATCAGCGCCACGATCTCATCAGGCAAAACAGCAACGGGAACCGCCCCAGATGCACGACCTTGCATAACCTTGCCCGCGCGCCAGCTCGTCGCCACATCACGCGCAACAACCCGCGCCGCCTCTTCAGGCAACGCATCGAGCTTGCCATTCAGCAGGCGTTCCATCGCGCGCAACCGAAGCGCACCCGGATTACGCTCCCACCCCGGATCAATGCCCACGGGGATTTGTTTCACCTCACCTGTGCGGCTGTTCTCCCATTCGCGGGTGCGCTGTTCTGGCCGCTCACTGATCCCCAGCTCTTGCGCCATCCGCTTGGTGATCTGTTTGATCCAGCATTTGCAGCCCCAGCCGTTGGGCGGATACCACGTTTCCCAAAACGGATCGTCCACAGGCAGCACCAAAAACTCTTTGTTGGCGTGGTGTGGGCGGTGGTTCTCGCTCGGCCCCAATCGGTACTGCAGATAAGGCATGGCCGTCTTGGTGCGCTGGATGCGGTCCCACTGCCCCGCCGCCCGCGCTGATCGCAGATTTGCGTCATAGATCGTGCGCAGCCGTCGCGGCGTTCCCAGTGTTACGTTCTTTACCTTGTCAGGATCCGTTGGGTGTTTGGCCTCAACCTTGCCCCACCATCCCCGTTTTTCCAACTTGGGCTGCAGCCGCTCTTTAAACGCCTCAAAAGGCAGACCCTCATCAAGCGCCGCCTGCACCTCTTCGCGGATGTCGCGCAGCACATCCATGCTGGTGGCTTTAGCAACCGAGAACGCCACCGCGTGTTCTTCAGGCTCAACATCCAACCAGCTAAACGCCGGTTTCCAGCCCTTGTTTTGCAGGAATTTGCTCGCCTCAGGCGGTGGACCAGGAGCGAAGCTATATCCTGGTCTATCCGCCTGCTCACCCATCCTCGACATCCCCTGCAACACGGGCAACAAAAGACGCTGCAACAAGCTGGTCGATCAGCTTGGAGGACGGGAACGCATCAATCGCATCAAGCGCCGCAATCGCGGCCTCATAGCTGTCAGCGCCTTCAATCGCCTTCTTATACGGATCAAGCAGCTCATCCGCCACAGGTTCCCAATCGCTCAGCATATCGCGGCGGATTTCATCAACGGTGTCGCTGTCATCACCCACACCGGACTTCGCCAGATGGATGTTTTTCGCGGTCTTCAGTTCCGGCACCGCGACGGCCCCGCCGAATACCTCGTCGTCTTTGTCAGGATCACCCATGCGCACTATCGCCCGAGCTTCCGTGGCTTTGAAGGTCACGCCAGCTTTTGACAACGCCACAACCGCATCCACCTTGATTTTGATGTCCTCAGGCTCTTCCACCGTGATCAGGATTTTAGGGAACCCCTTCACCGGACCAAAGTTGAAAAGCACCGCAGGCACCACCAAATCGCGGTTTAGCGTTCCCGTGATACCGCGCGCATCCGCTCCAGCCACATCATGGCGGACCTCATTGTGCACATTGGCCTGCGCATTGCTGGAGCCGTTATCTGTGGTCATCGTCTGGCCCAGCACCGCCTTGCTGATCTGCTCATCCACATAGCGCGCAAGGTTCTCAAAGATCGGCTGGCTCCCGCCACCGGAGGTGTTTTGCACAAACTCGATGTCCATATGCTTGGGCAATACCGCCGCCGCATCGGTGCCGATGTTGGCAACAGCCCGGAACAGCGCCGACACATCTTTTACCGTGGCAGCTTGATCGTACCGACCCAACCGCAGTGGCAGGCCATAGGTTTCGACAAAGGCCATCCAGTCTTTGACCGTGTATGCTTTGCACATCCAGCTAAACGCCACGACGCGCGCCATACCACCTCGAAACGGCTGGCCTGTCTTGAGCTTGGCTTTGTGAACAATGAATCGGAATGACTGCAGCTCAACGCCGTCAACCAGATCGGCCTCATCCCGCAATCTGATCTTACGCCCTGTCTCTTTGTCGAATTGAAAGAACCGCTGTGAACGGTCCTTAAAGCTGCGCGGCAACCAAGCATCGGCATCGGTTGCCCAGTCAGTCTCCACCACAGAAAAGCCCTTGCCGACCGCATCCATCATATCTTCAATCAGATCAGCAAAGCCATCATGCGTACAGATGTTCTCCTCAACCCAATTGGCAATCTCGACATCAAGTGGATCTTCGGAGAACGGTTTGACCGTGGGCGCTATACCAGAAATCGCCCGTTTGCGCTGGCCCAGCACCGAGGCATAGTGCGGATCTCGTTCTTCCATTTCCTCGGCAAGCGTCATGAAGGCGTCAATGTTGCCGTTGTCACAATCGCGCAAAATACCCGCAAGCCCCTGCGGGGTCAGACCACTGGCCACACTTTCCGCCCAAGACTGGCGCACACCCGTCATGCCCCCCGTCGCCTGCTCTTCCAGAACGTCTTTGGGATTTACAACGCGGCCCCAAGCATCCCGCACCACATCTAAAAACTTCACCACAGCCCCTCTCTTGCACCAAAGCCAGCCGTCGATTGGACCGACTGCCCGTCATCATCTGCGCGCCCGCCACGCGGCACCCGCTCATAGGTCAATTCTTGGTATTCAGTTTTGAGTGCTGCCAGCAGCAACATCAGCGCCACAAAGGCATCGCCGTGACGGCCCTTGTTGCGCGCATCGGGGATGGTCGGAATCCCCCGCACTAGTTTGACGACCCGCATGTCGTCGCGGACATCAACGTCATTGACCAAGCTGATCGTTTGATCTTCAAAGTGCTTTTTAACGCGCGGGCCGTTCTCAAGATAATAGGTCTGCGACAGCTTCACCGCTTCAATGCGGTCATAGCCAAATTTCTCCTGACACCGTTCCGCAAGCCCTAAACCGTTGCCCGTCGCGTCAAACTTGGCCCCCAGAAAGCGCGCCATGCCAGCTACAACAAAGCTGATCACTTGGAATTGCTGCTCAATCGGCATGTTTTTAAGCTCGATCATCAACGGCACAACCACAGACAGATCGCGCTGTTCCTGCCCAATCGCCAGAATGGTCAGGTCAATACTACGGCCAAAGTCTTCACCAAGCGCAGTCAAGCGATCATCATCGAGGCGGGCCAAATGCGGCGCGACCTCTTCATCCAAGAACTTCTCAACGAAGGCCGTCCGCTCATGTGCTGGCCGCAGCTCAAACCCATCAGGGCAGATCAGACGCGCCACGTGATGTTCATCCGACATGCAAGCTTCAACTGACGCTGCCGAGATATAAGCGCCACTGCCTTTCTTGGGAACACAGTGCAGTTCTTCCTCGGCATCTTCGCCGTAGAAATCCATGATGTCCTTGACCCAAGCGGCCTTTGCTTTGGCATCCGGCTCTTGGCCCGTCACCAGAGCGATCCGCTCGTACAGCCCATCCGCAACCGCATCGTCAAACGTGACCCGGATCACTTTGCCTTTGCGCTTCTCGGAGCGGATATCCGCAATCAACCGCGCAAACGGGTTATCAACGCCGTCATGCGTACTGATCACCAGCACCTTGCCGCCCCACATCAACAGCGCCATCGCCGCCTTCAGCATTTCGTCCAACTCGTCGTGGAATGCGGCCTCGTCAAAGATCACATAGCCCTGACGGCCTCGCAGGCTGCGCGGTTTGCTGGTCAGGGCCACGATATCAAAGCCGCTGGCAAATTTGATCTTGAAGGCGTTGATAAACTTATCCGCGCCTTCATCTGTTTGGTCTTTGAACAGGAATTCCTCAACGGCCCCCGCCGCTGGCATAAAAGCCTTGGCCCACATGGCGCAAACATCAATGAATTCTTGCGCCATATCGAGATTAAACCCGATTTAGAGCACATCCATGCCCCCCGCCGCCTTCTCAGCACCCGCCGTCAACACAGCATCCGAGCCGATGCCCCACGTCATACCGATGCGGCGCGATTTCTCGCAAACAACAAACTGATGCGCTGCCGTCGTCTGCAACAACTGCGCCTGGTACGTCAGCAAAACAGCCGGAAGGCTGGGCGCGTCGCCAAACTCTTCAGGAAGGGCGTGTTTACTCACGTTGGCACCTGCAAGATGCCAGCTTTGATCTTCTCAATGGTTTCCCGCGTTAGACCGTATGACTTGCCGTTCTTCGCCAAGTCATCAGCCACCTCGGCCTTTGCAGCCGCAGTTGCGCGCTCTTCGATCCGCTTTTCTTTGTCGGCAGACATTTTCTCACGCATGCCAGAACTGCTCATCACGTCCTTCATCAGCTTACCAATGAAGTGCAGCTCCTTCGGATCGATCTTATCCGCGTCCTTTTCCATTTGGGATTTCATGACTTTGAAGGCCAGCGCCGTGATCATGTTAAAGAGAACATTGTGCCGTTTGGCTTCGTCCTCAAGGCCGTTTTCCTGCATCCACTGCGCGGCCCATGTATTGGCTTCAGCCTCAATTTTGGCAAATGCCGCGTATTCTTGGCCGAAGTTAACCACATTCGTTTCAACCTCCGTGTTTAAGCCATCACGGCGTCGAACAGGGTCTGGCGTTTCAAATCATTCGCGTGCTGGTGAAACGAGACTTCGCCGCGCTTCATGACGGTGAACGCGTCGCCCAGATCAAACGCAAAATCGAAGAACTGCTCGACCAGCACAATCGCCATATCTCCCTGTTCGCACAGCAGGCGGATGACGTTGCCGATCTGTTGGATAATGTTGGGTTGAATGCCCTCGGTCGGCTCATCCAGCAAAAGAACCTTGGGCCGCGTAATCAGTGCACGAGCAATGGCCAGCTGTTGCTGCTGCCCGCCTGATAGGTCCCCGCCACGGCGACCTGCCATCTCTTTTAGGACAGGAAAAAGATCATAGATGTGATCGGGGACGGCATGATCCGCTTTATCCAAGCAGGCAAAACCTGTTTCAAGATTTTCAACAACGGTCATCATGGGGAACACTTCGCGCCCTTGTGGGACATAGGCAATGCCCGCTTTGGCCGCGTCAAAGGGGCTAAGGTGTGACAGAGGCATTCCGTCGAGCACAATCATACCGTCCGCATAGGGGTGACGTCCTGCAATGGCCTTGAGTAGGCTGGTTTTTCCGACGCCATTGGTGCCCATCACCGCCGTCACCTCGCCCTTTTTTGCAGTCAACGAAACATCATTCAATATCTGACTCTGCCCGTATTTCAACGTTAGGTTTTGAATGTTCAACATGGATTAGCGCCCTAGATAAACGTCAATGACGTCTTGGTTTTTCGTAACATGATCAATCGATCCTTCGGCCAGAACCGATCCTTGGTGCAGCACCGTGACCTTGCAATTGAGGCGCCGAATGAAGTCCATGTCGTGTTCAACGACAACAACCGCGCGAGTCTTTGCGGCCCGCACCAGAATGTCCGTGGTTTGCTCGCGTTCAACGGCAGACATGCCTGCGGCTGGTTCATCGACCAGCAACAACCGCGGATCTTGCGCCAATAGCATCCCGATCTCGAGCCATTGTTTTTGACCGTGACTGAGCGCCCCGGACAGCTGGTCCAAAGCATCGGTCAGACCGATCTCATCACTGATCGCACGCACGCGTTCTTCGGTATCAGCGGCCACGCGATTGAAGAGCAAATCAAACGGACGGCGCGGGTTCTTCAACGCCATTGTAATGTTCTCGCGCACGGTTTGCGCTTCGAACACAGTGGGTTTTTGAAACTTGCGCCCGATGCCCGCTTGGGCGATTTGGCTTTCGGACATCCCCAGCAGGGACACTGACTTTTCACCCCAAATGACATAGCCTTCATCGGGTTTGGTCTTGCCGGTGACGATGTCCATAAACGTGGTTTTACCTGCTCCGTTCGGGCCAATGATGGCGCGTAACTCTGGCTCTGCGATCTGGATTGACAGGTTGTTGATCGCCTTGAACCCATCAAAGCTAACGCTAACGCCTGAGACTTCTAGAAGCGTGTTCATGACCGCTCTCCTTTGCGAGGCAGTAGATCGAACAAGCCGCCGATCCCTTTGGGGAAGAACAATGTCACAGCGACGAAAGTCAGACCGAGCAGCACCAACCACCAGTCGGTCCATTTAATGACGTAGATGCCCAGATTGATGTCGGGCGCACTACCGCCTGTGAACCAAGATGACATCAGCGATACGACAGCCGCGCCGATCACCGCGCCATACAGACGCCCACGCCCACCAATCGCGACCCAAACCGCCAGATAGATCGACGCTATGGGTGCTATCTCGGCAGGGTTGATGATGCCTGCTTGTGGATAATAAAGCGCCCCTGCGACGCCCGCGACCATCGCCGTGACAGTGAAGATAAACAACTTGTAGCTTTCGACGTGATAGCCCAAAAACCGCACGCGGGCTTCGTTGTCGCGAATGGCACGGATCACCGACCCGAACTTACCGGATGTCATCCATGCGAACAAAAGATAACCTGCGCCAAGGGCTGCGGCAGATGCCCAGAAGAACCAAAGTGACAAAGTGGCTTGTGACACGGCCTCAAGCCCTGGGATATTTTGCAGACCGGACAACCCGTTGTTGCCGCGCAACCCGGTATCGTTCTGGAAGAAATAAAGCGACAACGCGAGGGTCATCGCTTGGGTCAGGATCGACAAGTAGACACCTGCGACACGGCTGCGAAAGGCCAGCCAGCCAAAGACCAGCGCCAGCAGTCCGGGCACCAGTACCACGGCCAAAAGTTGCAACGTCAGTGAATGGGAAAAGGCCCAGATCATGGGAAAATCGGCGCTACCCACGACACCAAATATTTGGCTGCCGATGGCGTCTGTGATTTCGTTTGGTGTCGGCGGCAGGATGTTGTTTTCCAGCGACGATACCACGATGTCTTTGGTGCGATCATACATCAACCACATGCCAATGGCGTAGCCGCCGATCCCGAAAAACGCGAAATGCCCTAGGCTAAGTATACCGCAATAGCCCCAGACCACGTCCATCGCGATGGCGACAAGGCACAGGCATAACGTCTTGCCGAGTGTCTTGAGGAACGAGGTTGAGATCAGCGCCGTACCTGCCGCTTCGCTCATGATTGAAACGAGAACGGTGAAGACAGCCAGCCCCAAGAGGAACCACAGCACAGACGGGTTTTTGGCGATGAACGTGCGTTCCATAATCAATCTCCCGCCGCGCGGCCCTTGAGGGCGACGATGCCCTTTGGCCTAAATTGGATGAACAAGATGACGAACAAGATCATATAGGTTTGTGCAGCCAGCGTGTTGGACGGGTTCAGCCACTCAATGCCTTTTTGACCAAAGCCGATCATTGCAGCGCCTGCCAGCGTTCCCCAGACATTGCCAACGCCACCGACAACCACGGTCATGAAACTTTGCACGATGTAGTCTGATCCCATCTCAGACGTCACCTTGGCATACAGCCCGATGGCGACCCCTGCGATCCCCGCGATGCCAGACCCAAGCCCGAAGGTCATCATATTGATGCGGTCCGGATTGATCCCCATCGACGATGCCATGCCGGGGTTCTGGGTGACTGCGCGGACCTCTAGGCCCAGCCGCGTGCGTTTGAGGATGTAGATGATTAGCCCGAGGAACATCAGCGCCAACACGAAGATCGCGATGCGGATAAAGCTGATCTGGATCACATCATTGAAGACCCACGCGCCTGCCAGCCAATCGGGCGATGTCAGCGGGCGGGCTTGGGTGCCAAAAATGTTTTTGGCCAATTGCTGCAATGCTATTGAGATGCCGAATGTCGCGAGCAAGGTTTCCAATGGGCGGTGGTATAATCGGCGGATCACCAACCGCTCCATTACGACACCTGCCGCGAAGGTGATGGCAAACGCCAGCGGCAAGGCAATGACCAGCGAAACCGTGTAGTTGGGCACAAACAGTTGCACGACGTAGCCCGTGTAGGCGCCCATCATAATGAATTCGCCGTGCGCCATGTTGATCACGCCCATTACGCCAAAGGTGATCGCGAGGCCAATCGCTGCGAGGAAAAAGATCGACGCCAACGACAAGGCATCCAGCGTCAGATCAACGACCTGCGCGGCTGCTACGCGGCTATCGACGGACCTTAGCGCGGTCTGTGCCGCTGTCGTGATGTCCACGTTTGGTTCTTGGTAGAGCGTGTAAAACACATGATCATTCAGGGCCGCATCGCGCACGGTTTGCGTGATCAAGAAAGGCACTGAGCCGTCAGCCACCAAACCCGCATAAGCCGCTTCGCGTCGCTCTGGATCGTTCATCTGTGCCAAAGGAAAGCCCGCAATGCGTCCATCAATGATGTTCGCTTCAAGGGCTTTTCTGATGTCGCTAGGCGTTTGCTTAGACGGGGCTAGATCTGCTGCGACCAATTGCGCATATGACGCGTCGGGCGCGGCCATCGGATCAAGGATCGCGGAGATATTGCTATCTGGTTGTTGGGTTGAAACGCCGCTGGTCGAGGTCAGGATTTGGTTCAATACAGCGCGGGCCTCAACGGATGTATCCGTGGAAAGGCTGTTGATTGCAGCGATGCGCACGTTTGTGTCCTGGGCAAAGCGTGCCGATAGGAAGTTGGCAAGTTGGACTTTTCGTGCCTTCAAGGCGGGGTCCACTTCGGGGTCAATCGACGCCAAAAGCGGGGCCAGTTGCGCGGCTTCGGGACGACGGGCGATTGAGGCCACAGCTATTTCGCGGCGCCTCAAATCAGGGTCGGTCAGCTGAAACTGTACCAATGTCGTCCCGATCAGTCTGCGCACGCCACCGTTCGGTTTCAATTGTTTAAACTCGGACTTCGGCGCGGTGGACGAGGCCTGTGTATCAACGTCGATCAAGGAAAGAGTGTCGTCGGTTTCCGTACCAATAAAGAACACACCGTCAGTGCGCTGCCAGACGTTTTTCTCGGACCATTGCTCCAGAAACGCGGTGACTTGCGGCAAACCTGACGCGGCAATCGCATCGAGCGTTTCGCTTACCGAACCGCGCGAAGGCTTTGCGATTTCGGCGGCGTGGGTTTGCAAAACGGGCTGGAGGGTTTGGGCAAAAGCAGCGGGTGTGCTGCAGATCATAAAGATCAAAGCAATAAGTGCGGAACGCATCAGCAGACTTTCAATATTAGAGCGACAGGCGCGCAGCGGGCCTTTAGGGAGTAACCGCGCGCCTGCCGCAAGGGCTTAGTAGTTAGAGGTCAACTGAACGCAGGTTTTGGTCTCAACATTATACATGCCACAGCCGAGGTCCTTCCAATCAGACTTCAGCACTGCAGAGGCAGGCAGGAAATCAGTCCACGCATCGCCCGGAACTTCTGTCGTTTGGCTAATGATATCGAACTGGCCGTCTGCTTGGATTTCGCCGATCAGAACCGGCTTGGCCAAATGGTGGTTTGGTAACATCACAGCCGTGCCGCCCGTAAGGTTCGGGAACTCTTGACCATACATGGCGCTGCGCACTGCATCGACGTCTGTTGTGCCTGCCGCAGTCGCCGCATTCACCCACATGTTGAAGCCGATGTAGTGGGCCTCCATCGGGTCGTTGGTTACACGTTCGTCACCAGCAAAGGCTTTCCATGCAGCGATGAATTCATCGTTGGCCCCTGATTCCGCAGACTGGAAGTAGTTCCACGCCGCCAAGTGGCCCACCAAGTTGGACGTGTCCAAGCCGGACAACTCTTCTTCACCGACCGAGAACGCAACAACAGGGATGTCATCCGCCGAAATACCCGCAGCGGCAAGCTCTTTGTAGAAGCCGATGTTCGCATCGCCGTTGATCGTAGAGATCACCCCAACCTGCTTGCCGTCTTCGCCAAGGGCAACAACGTCTGCGACGATGGTGGCCCAGTCAGACTGACCAAAAGGCGTGTAGTTTACAAAGATGTCTTCGGCCGCGATCCCCTTATCCATCAGATAGGATTCAAGGATGTTATTGGTCGTACGCGGATACACGTAATCGGTGCCAAGCAATGCAAATTTCTCAACGCCGAGTTCTTCAAGGAAGTAGTCGGTCGCAGGGATCGCTTGCTGGTTCGGTGCGGCCCCCGTGTAGAAAACGTTTTTCGAGGACTCTTCGCCCTCGTACTGCACAGGATAGAACAGCAAGCCGTTTAACTCTTCAATCACAGGCAGCACAGACTTGCGTGACACAGATGTCCAGTTGCCAAATATCACATCGACCTCATTGACGGTCAAAAGCTCGCGGGCTTTTTCCGCGAACAGCGGCCAATCGGATGCAGGGTCAACAACGACTGCCTCCAATTGGCAACCCAATAGGCCGCCAGCCGCATTCTGCTGGTCGATCAGCATCAGCATCGCGTCTTTCAGCGTGGTTTCGGAAATCGCCATAGAGCCGGACAAAGAGTGCAAAACACCGACTTTGATCGGAGCAGCACATTCAGCAAAAGCAGCAGAGCCTGCGACGCACAGGACGCTGGCGGATAATGAGGAAAGCAGGGTGGAACGAATTGTCAAAGGATAGACCCCCTAAGGTTTCGCCACGTATCCGGTGCGTCAGCTAGTCAAGGCCCAGCCGGAATGCTATGCGGGTTACGCAGCTTCATGTTGCAGCCATGCGGGGGTCGTTATCTGCCAGGATTGCACCCTCGCGTGGCATTGAATTACCTGATTTCAGGCTTCGCTACATTTAATCGGTGGCCGTAGGAACGAAAGCCATCCACACACATTAGATGTTGAATTCGTGAAATGTGCTGAAATTAGCGCCGATCAAGTGATGACTGCCTAAAATTTCGGCATGTTGAGCGATCCACTGTTTGAAAAGACATTGCGAAATACGACACGAGCAAGGGTTTGCCTCCTTTCGAGCGCCGCCACTACAAAATGATTTTCGTCGCGATGGACTATTTGCCCATTCGGCGCACTAACGAATTACCTAGCTAGACATTGCTGTAGGTCGCATGGGCGACCGGTTTTTTTCGCCGCAAGGCAGCGCTGATGATCATGCACTTGCGGCAATTATTGGTACCACGTGCGCGCGCAGCAGGAAAACCAAATTCACACAATGGACTCAAACCGGACTTGCGGCAGTGCAGAACCCGAAAATCGGTGGTTCTCCACGGTTAAGGTCAGCTAAGCGGACTTTCCTGCTATCCTACCTGCGCAAAGCTGCCGTTGGTGCAAATGGCGTCTAACGGCTGCTCCCAGCCCAAAGCAGACATAGTCGTTTAACACATTGGGTGGATTCCTGACCTTCGCTGCGGGCGTGAAATGGCACCTCAAATATGTCAAAGCTACCGTTCGAGCAGTCTTGAAACTGAGTGTTGCTCTGCAACGCCGCATAGCGGCTTGGCCTCCTTTCAAGCCATGACGAGACGCACATGGGGTACACGCATTTCGTGCCGCAAAATGCATGTACGGTTGTTGTGTGCTTGTAGAAACAGCAGTTTAGCGTACCGTAAGCGCCTGCCCCACTTCCGGGGCCTATTGCGAGGAGAGCGTGTTGGAAAAATGGATACCAATACAGTTCGAACCTGATACTGAACGCCTCTACGCAAAACACATATTGGAGCGGTTTATTCCGTTGATGAGGATGGCCTGTGTCGCAGCTATCCTTGCATTTATTGGTTTTCAAACATGGGACTTGATGCTTGATCCGGAAGCGCTGGGGAAAACCGGTCCAATCCGGTTAGGTGTAGTCTTACATTTCGCAATTGTCATGGCACTGACATATCTACCTGCGGTACGCGCCGAACCTAAACGGTTATTGTTGCTGAACCTTTATTCATATTGCGTCTATGCCGTTCTTTTTACAGCCATATTGTCGCAATTGCCTGGCGGTTTCACTGCGGGTATCACCGGACAAACAACTGGCCTGATTTTTATCACAGTGCTTACGAGCGGCGTCCGTCAAGCGTTGGGTGTTATGGTACCCTTTCTGATCCTTGGCCTTCTAACGATTGCGTTGTTAGGTGGCACCACTTTTGAAGTGATTAATGCATTGTACTGGACCGGGGCCGGTGTGGGGTTTGCTACTGCGTTTGCTTATTTGCTTGATATTATTAACCGACGGGCCTTTTATCTGGAGCGCCAGCTTGATGCGGAAAAACAGCGTTCAGAAGCCCTTTTGCTCAACATTCTTCCGGCTGAAATAGCGACAAGGCTCAAGGCGAAGGAGGAACCACTGGCGGACACGCACGAGAGCGTTTCTGTCCTGTTCGCTGATCTTGCTGGGTTTACTGACATCTCCCGGAAAATGTCTGCAGTTGAATTGGTGAACCTTCTGAACGACCTATTTTCGCGCTTCGACTTGCTTGCCGAAAAGCACGGCGCGGAGAAGATCAAAACCATCGGCGATGCCTATATGGTCGCCACAGGCCTGAAAGGCAGCGTCGCTGATCATGCAGAGAATATTGCTGATTTGGCACTTGGAATGCAAAGAGCCTTCGGTGAGTTTCGCAGAGACAACAACATTGACTTGAAACTGAGGATTGGCGTGCATTCTGGTGCGGTCATTGCTGGCGTAATAGGCAAACAGAAATTCTCATACGACTTGTGGGGGAACACTGTGAACGTCGCCAGCCGGATGGAATCAGAAGGGATTGTGGATCAAATCCAGATTTCCTCAGAGACCTGGCAGCTGTTAACTGACCGTTTCCAATCAACCCCGCGCGGGGAAATCCAAATCAAGGGGCACAGGCCCAGAGCGACCTACATACTTGAAGGCAAGGACCTAAAGATCAAACCTAACTCGACACGCTGAAGGCACTGTTCTCCTTTGGTGTTTAAGTTGCAACTTTAGACTCAGGCGCTAGATCCCGCTTTTCAAAGGTCCGTCTAGCGATCCTCTGTTACTGCTCAATGCTGCGCTATCGACCAACGTCCGCTCTGGGTAAGCTGCCCACAGCAGTTGACAGCGAAGTCAAGGTTCGCTTTGGGTCATTCGCACGGCTTTGCAAAGTACACTACTGCGCAAAGCTGCCATTGATCAGATTGGCGTCTAACGGCAGCTCCCAGCCCAAAGCAGACATATTAGTACGACACTATGGACGTACTTCACTGGGCGGTGCGCCGAATTACGCTATCCAAAAGTATAGATCCGCTACACCGATGCTTGCCTAACATTGCTGTAGCCTTGGCACTACAAGTGTTGGAATTGCCGGGGTTTCCCCGTGCCATCGCGTTTTCGTTGCGTTTGGACGTTTCGACTAAAACCAAAAATGAGATTCAAGTAATGGCCGTTTGTTCACATAAATCGCAAGATACGATCAGCAGAATTGCTCCTCAACAACATTGGTTTGTATTTCATGTTGGTATCCGCTGGGTCATTTTTGCGAGCTTACTCGTCGCATCCGTGGCCCCTGTTTTTGGGCTTTACAAGTGGATGGAGAAAAGCGCGATCCAAAAGGAAATCCGCTATGTGGACGAGAACCATCTTATCATAGCGCAGAACCTATCCGCAGCAATGGAGAGATATACAAGCGATGTAGCCTCGGTCGTTGAATTGGTAAGTGACAACCTTTTTCAAACCGGAAATCTGGATTTCGCTCAATTGCTCAGTGATTTCGATCTGTCCGCGGTTGCGTTGGTTGATCCTGTCGGTAACGTCGTGAAAGAATATGCTGGGACGCGATCAGCAACGGTGCGAGACATGTCAGCCCATCAAATCTCGGAACTCCGTACACTTGCAGCGACCGATCCGGGCCAGCCAATATTTTCTGGAGCGCAAGCCTTTCAAGGCACGCCGCATCTGTTTGTTGCACGGACACTTCCTGGGGAGTTGATCGCCATCGCTGTCCTTGAGCCCCGTTATTTGATCGAACTTCAAAAATCGATCAAGTTCGGCGAACGTGGGCACTCAATGATAGTTGACCAATATGGGCGAGTAATAGCCCATCCCAATTCTGAATGGCAGGCAACATCAAAAGACGCGAGTGGTCTTTCAGTTGTTCAGCTAATGATGGCTGGCAAAACGGGTGTAGCGACCTTCTTCTCCCCCCCGATGCAAGCCGATATGATTTCAGGCTATACGCATGTTGCGAGGACAGGCTGGGGGGTCATGGTGCCGCAACCCATGAGTGAGTTGGTCGCACGAGCCAAAGCCACTGAGGCTAACGCACTGATGATCATCGCAATAGAAAGTCTGTTGTTGGTAATCTTGAGTTATTGGCTATCCAGCTTGATTGCAAAACCTATTCATAACGTGGTTGCAACAGCTGAAGCTGTATCCGCTGGCGACTTAGGGGCCCGGGTTCCCATTAGAAATAATGCAGCTGCAATCTCAGAGGCGTATTTGCTTGGAACCAGTTTTAACAAACTGATTTCAGATCTGGAAACTGAGCGCAATCGGCTGACGGGCGCGTTGGATGCAGCCTATGAAGGCACCCGCGCAAAGTCTCAATTTCTTGCTGTGATGTCGCACGAGCTTCGGACACCCATGCACGGTCTCATGGGCGTCCTCGAATTACTTGATGAGGAAAGGCTGGAGGACGACCAGCGAAAACTGATCAAAGTCGGGAGGCTTGCAGCCAATAATATGACTGAATTACTCAATGGTGTACTGAGCTATGCAAAGTTGGAATCCCATACTGAATGCGGCGACATCGCCCCCTTCAATCCCGCTACGTTGGCTCAAGGCGCGCTCGATTTGTTCCAACCGCTCGCTTCGAAAAAGGGGCTGTCCATGACCATGAGCGTGCCAGATCAAATGCTGAACGGGTATCCGCAACCAATAAGCCAAATCCTTCTCAATCTGGTTGGAAATGCTCTAAAATTTACAGATACAGGTTCAATCCATATCTCATCGGAGCTTCGCGGTAGCGGCACTGATCAAATGGTTCTCCTGCTGTCAGTAACGGATAGCGGGATCGGGATTGACGAAAACCAACAGTCGAGAATATTCGAAGAGTTTGTTCAAATAGACTCAGAAATCGCTCGCAAACATCAAGGTACAGGTCTTGGTCTTGCGATTGCCTCAGGGTTTGCGAAGCTGATGAGCGGTGAGATCACTGTATCCAGCGCACCGGGTCAAGGTGCCACTTTTCAGCTTGCCGTTCCTGTCACGGATGCGGGGCACTGATATGCAAGATAGAAAGGTCGGCTTGAACAAATTATTGGTCGCAGAAGACAACCCTATAAACATGGTTATCGTCACTCATATGCTAACGTCTCTCGGATATACATTTGACGCCGTGGAAAACGGATTTGACTGCCTCAGACTCTTTCGTGAGAACGAGTATAGTCTAGTGTTGACCGATATCTCGATGCCTGAGATCGATGGTATCGAAGTTGCTACCGAGATCCGTAACGGATCTGGTGAAAGGCGCGACATCCCAATAATTGCTCTGACTGCCAACGCCGATTTGCTGGGAACCGAGTTGTTTAAAGCTGCGAGAATAAACGAGGTACTGGCTAAGCCCTTCAGCAAAGCCGAATTAAGAGACTGTATCGAAAAATGGCTTTAGGAAGAGTCACATTTTGCTATCATTTGTCAAAAAGTGCCGCATCGCTATCTAATTCGAGTATCGGCACCCAACCCTTTGCGGACATTCCGACAGACACAAATGAAAGGTAACTGTGGGCTGTCAGCGTAACTTTGCAAAGTACACTACTCTGCACAAAGCTGCCATTGACGCAAATGGCGTCTAACAGCAGCTCCCAGCCCAAAGCGAATCCACGGTCTTCGATGCTAATTCGCGACAGCCGACCTTCGCTGCGCAGGTCGCGAACTAACACAACGCGGGACTTTGCAGCCTTTCGCGGCGGTTGAACCGATGACCGCTTTCAAACCGCCCGTCGAAAACGGATGAGTTTTGAAGCTAGCACTCAGCGCTCAATAGTTTCAACCGCCCCTCTTTTTCGGAAAACAGAATAGATCTTCCGTCAGCTGTTGTGCCGTATACTCGTATTGGTGACTGTGATTGCATTATAAGATCGGCCTCACCGATTGGATCAAGTAAGTAAATGCCGGTCTTCCAACCAAAGAAACCGATGCTTTGTCCGTCACACCCTAAGTCGAATACCTTATCATTCAACCCAAATCCGACTTCTTCCTGCGGGGCCAAAACCTCGATGAGCGTGTCATCTTGGCTTAGAAGGTACAGACCGTTTCTCGCTACAACATAGAGCGCTTTATTGGTTACAAAAAAGTGAGGGAGCTTCCCTACTGTGTCCAACCACTCGACAGGTAGCACGGTTACTGCACCATATGAGTAATAAGCAAAGCCGTCCTCATGTAAAAAATAGAGCCTGTCTGTCCCGGGCATGTTAGCGAAGCGGTACTGATAACTGATCGAGTTTTCGTCATATAATAGGATGAGTGGACGCAGGTTTGGAAGCGCTTTTGGCAAGTTTGAGTTCGGTGGAATACGGACGAATTTGGGCGTGCGCGCCTCAACCTCCTCGCTATCTTCGGCGAGTATTAAATTTCGATGCCAACTGCCAAGCCATCCCACGATTTCACCGGAATCACCAATCTGATACCACTGGCCACCCAACGAACGCAGTTTTTCGTTTGGATAACCGTCTGATACTTTGTACTGCGCGAGCGCATTTCCGTTTTTCGAGATGACCTTCAAAAGGGAGTCGTCGGGGCTAAGAAAATCCTGAGACCCACGCTGATAGAAACCCCAACTGGGTGCCCACGAACGTGGTTTATCTTCTTTCACCAACTGCCAACTAGGGTCGCCCAACCGATAGAACCAGATGTCGGCAGCCGAGGCGGTAAAGTACCCGTCAAGTGCCTCAGAATACCATGGCAAGAACTCTCCGTTCTGAGTGTATCCTTTTTCTGGAATTGGTGACGGTAAAAAAGTTTCTCCGTCGAGTACTAAGAGCTTCCCATCCTTAGACCTTTTGGCAAAAACCACTCCCGATCCCTCAACATGATCGTTCCAATACAGCCCGGCCGCCTCGGGTATTGGCTCAAAAGCGTCCCTTCCTATCGGTTTGATGAAGCGAAGATGGTTGCCCGACGGGCCTCCGATCACGGCTCCGCCTGGCAGTTCGATGGTTTCGTAAAGCAAGTTCGTTTTGGGGAATGGAAAAGTCCATTCTTCCAAACGGGCATCTTTAAGGAACCAACTCTTCTGTATCCCTCTTATCGATATCAAAGGGACGTCTAAGCCCTCGAAAACATAGTAGTTTCGAACCGAAATCCGCTCCCAAGCCTGACCGGGGATGTTCAATTCGGGAAGTGCACTCACTTCGACATCTCGTATTGATATGTCAGCATGAGCTGCAGGGGCCATGGCGAACATCGAAGACACGACAATTCTCCAGAACTTACTCATGCAATCACTCATTTTTTCGTAGCTTTTGTTCACCGGGCAAAGCGTTACTTCATGATGGTGACTTACTCAAGGGTCGCCAATAAACCCCTCATTCTTGATTGCCAATCGAAAATCGGACCTTCATGCAAGGCGCAGCATCCGTCACAATGGGCTCGTTCCTGCCATTCGCTGCAATCCCGACTAACTTCCGCTTTGGGCTGGGAGCTGCCATTAGAAGCGTTTCACACGAACGGCGGCTTTGGGCCTATTCTGTTGAAAAACTCTTGTTGATTTGAGGCTTAGTTACTGAT
>NZ_JBALWB010000001.1:0-1292921 GCF_036960155.1 Sulfitobacter sp.
TTGAGACAGTAGATCACGCTTCAATCAAGGAATAGGTTTTCAATAATATCAGCTCTTTGCTGGCTTTCTCTGCGTTTACACAGGAGATCAACGCCAAATTGGAAGGCGAGAGGCGGTTATGTAGACGAAGCTATCGTTCACCTCATTGGGAGCGATGATCGCTCCCAGCCCAAAACGGACATAGCCGTTTGACACATTGGGCGGAAACCAGAACTTTGCTGCGTCCCGTGCCAACGGCAGCGATGCGCAGGCAGCGGGCTATGCAAAGTAGGGTCCATCGGGTGCCCTAAACAGACTTGAACAGCCCAGAGCAGATTCAAGTGAAATAGCGGTCAAGCGACGGTCCACAGTTTTCGGCCAATAGAATACGATGGTCCCCCAACCTGACCTCGACATGAGGATCTGCGCAATAGTAGCTCAGTTTGCGGCATCTATCTT
The DNA here is from genome assembly GCF_036960155.1 of Sulfitobacter sp. Classification (GTDB taxonomy): domain Bacteria; phylum Pseudomonadota; class Alphaproteobacteria; order Rhodobacterales; family Rhodobacteraceae; genus Sulfitobacter. The sequence goes on from NZ_JBALWB010000001.1 coordinate 439, forward strand.
TACCGGAAGAAACGAAAATGCCCATTCATTGTAGCCACCTTCACCGCGATACCAAATGACCTCGTCGTGGGCTTCTTCAGCATGGTTCCAGCGCGGTTTGACACCGCCTTTGTAGCCCTCGACAATCAATCGACGGCGTTTTTGGCTTTCGACAATTTCTGCGGTCAGCGTGTCGATATCCCACTTTTCCGACACGAGGTTTTTCAACTCTGCCACTCGATCGGCTTGATCGGCATCATCGGCAATATTTGTGCGCTCATTCGGATCATTTTTGAGATCGAACAATAAAATAGGATCAAACTGGGAATAGATGAACTTATAATCGCCTTTGCGGATCATCAGGATCGGCGTGGGCGTCGCTTCTGCGAGATATTCTGCGAAAACGGGCCTGTCGGGCTCTGGTGGCGCGCCCAAGGTCTGTGTCAAATCATGCCCTTCGAGGTTTTCAATCTCGCTTTGCCAAGCATCCCCAGTAGCGATCCCCATGAATGTAGGCAGCAAGTCCACGAGGGACGCAGGCGTGGATACCCGTGTCGGAGTTTGCCCCGGTAATTTCATCAACAGTGGGACTTGAAGCGCACGTTCATAGAAATGTTTCTTGAACCACATCCCCCGCTCGCCCAGCATTTCACCGTGATCTGACGTAAAGATGATTGCTGTTTCTTCAGTCTTGCCAATCGCATCCAAGGTTCTGAACAACTGACCTATCATCTCGTCGATATAACTGATTGACCCGTAATAGGCACGGCGCGCGCGCGCGATGTCTTCGTCGGCGAATTGCATGTCGAGCATTGAGAAATCTGCTAGCAAACGACGCGAATGGGCGTCATGTTCATTTGCAGAGAGTGCCGGAACCATTGGCAACGGAATATCAACATCCCCATACAGGTCCCAGTACTCTTTCCGGCACAAATAGGGTTCGTGGGGATGGGTGTAGGACACCTGAAGGAAGAAGGGCCGTTTGTCGTCAGAGCGGGCAAGGTTGTAGAGATGCTGCACGGCTTGGGCCGTCACCATTTCGTCAAAATCAATCTGGACCGAACGTTCACAGACACCCGATACCAAAACAGAGCGTTGATCATTGGTGTCTCGCTCGCCCTCGTCCCCCCAATACGGCACCCAACTGAAGTCCGCGGGATACAGGTCAGGCGTCAGGCGTTTTTCAAACCCGTGATATTGGTCTGGGCCGATAAAGTGCATTTTGCCTGAAAGCGCAGTTTGGTAGCCTTCAGCGCGCAAATAATGCGCATAGGTCGGGATGGATGCGGGCATTTCCGCGGCATTGTCGTAGGCCCCAATGGTGGAACACAGCTGACCTGCGGCCATCGAAAATCGTGACGGCGCACACAGTGGGAAATTGCAATATGCGGTCTCGAATACCGTGCCGGTTTCAGCAAGACGATCAAGGTTAGGTGCATGGCAAACGGTATCCCCGTAAGCCCGCAATGCCGTTGCCGTTAATTGATCTACTTGAATGAAAAGAATGTTAGGTGAAGTCATGGTAATTTATTCCTTACCAGCAAGTTTACGAAGCGCGCCGATAGGGCCCGTCTGATACCACTTTTTATGCCCACGATCGCGGGCTGAGACGCCGAAGCTTTGGCTGATGCGGTCGATAACAATGGCAAGAAACACGATGCCTAAACCACCAACCGTCGCGATACCCATGTCCAGACGTCCAATGCCACGCAGCACCATCTGGCCAAGACCCGTGACCGAAATCATCGAAGCGACAACAACCATCGACAACGCCATCATAATGGTCTGGTTCACCCCCGCCATGATTGTTGGCATTGCGAGAGGTAGCTCGATTTTTATTAAGGTTTGTCGCTTGCTGGCACCGAACGCGCGCGCGGCCTCGACCATGTCGCTCCGCACTTGACGGATACCCAGATTGGTAAGGCGCACAACTGGCGGAAGCGCATAGATGAACGTGACGATCACCCCTGAGACATTGCCAATGGAAAACAGCATTACGATTGGAACGAGGTAAACGAATGACGGGATAGTTTGCATCAAATCCAACAGCGGTCGCAGGACTGTCCAGAACCTGTCATTTCGTGCCGCCATGATCCCTAGAGGGATCCCGATCAGCGAACAGAAAATAACACAAGTTAGCACGATGGATAGCGTAACCATGCTTTCTTCCCACGCGCCCATCAATCCGATTGAGATCATCGATGCTGCCGTGACAAGTGCGAGTTTCCGACCACCTGCCTGCCAACCAATCACCACGATGATAGCTAACATCAACAGATCAGGTGCGCCTGTCAAACCATCCTCAAGACCAGTCAGTACAATGTCAAACGGCACCTTGATCGCTTGGAAAACGAAGCGAAAGTTATCGACAACCCATTGCAAGGCGGTTTCGACCCAAGTGCCAACAGGCACCCATTCTTTGTCAAAGATATTCCAGATATCCATGTTTTGCCCCTATCCGCGCAAGGCGCGCAATGCGTCAGTGATCGTAATGATCCCTACGGCGTTGTTTTCGGCATCATGCACAGTGACCGGTGTTTGATCGTCCATAAACTGGTCCATGATGTCACCCAATTCACTGTCCAACGGCACCGTTTTGGGTGTTGTTTTTTGTCCATCCAAGGGTGCCATAATGGTTTGCGCACGTACCAGAGTGACGCGACTGATGCCTTTGACAAATTCAGCGACATAGGCGTCTTTGGGGTTGGTTACGATTTCTTCTGGGGTACCCGTTTGAACGATGACCCCGTCGTTCATAATCGCGATTTTATCACCCATGCGGATCGCTTCGTCCAAGTCGTGGGTGATGAACACTGTCGTCTTTTTCAATTTTTTGGACAGCTCTAAAAACTGGTCCTGCAGTTGTCGCCGGATCAACGGATCAAGGGCCGAGAACGGCTCATCCATCAGCAGAATTTCTGGATCAGCCGCCAAGGCGCGGGCAAGGCCGACACGCTGCTGCATTCCGCCCGATAATTGATCGGGATAGTGATCTTCCCACCCCTGCAGATCCATAGCCGCAAGCGCTTCTTCAGCGGCTTTACGACGTTTGGGCAGCGGCACGTCGCGGACCTCAAGACCAAAGCCTACGTTTTCGGCCAGCGTGCGGTGCGGCCACAGCGCCATGTGTTGAAACACCATACCGATGGCTTCAGCCCGCAGTTGGCGAAGCTCTACTTCGCCCATTGTATCCACTCGGTGGCCGGCTACATGGATTTCACCTGATGTAGGTTCAATGAGACGGTTGATGTGACGGACCAAAGTAGACTTGCCAGACCCAGACAGGCCCATGATGCAAAATATCTCACCTTTGTTGACACTGAAACTTGCGTCTCGCACCCCCAGAACACAATCAAAGCGGTCACGAACTTCGTCCTTAGAAAGGCCCTCTGCCTGAACTGCTTGCAACGCTTCTTTTTCACGTGCGCCGTAAATCTTCCAAAGGTTACGGCATTCAATCTCAACTTCGGCCATACTGCGCCTCTCTTTTTAGAAAAAAGAGGCATCGGTTTTTCCGATGCCCCAAGTTACAGGGAGGTTTTAGTTACCAGCAGCCGCCGCTTCAGCGACCCATGCGTCAAACTGGTCTTGATTTGCAGCAACCCAGTCTTCAGCGTGGCGGCGGAAATCCTCAACGGTGTCTTCACCATCGCGCAGCTTGACCTGGGCGGCGTTAACCGCAGCGATTGGGATTTCAACAGTACTTAGGAAGGTCGCAGCGGCCGGATTGGCTTCCATGAATTTCTTGTTCGCAACGACATAAACGTCATTGACCGCAAAGCCGGGGTCGATCGCAGCATCGCCTAATTGCACGCCGATTTGCACAACATCCGTTCCAGGCACGAGCACGTCACTGATCCAGTTGGGTGTCCAAGTGTAATACAGAATTGCAGTGCCTTCGTTATAGCGCGTGATTGTATCGGCCATAATGGCGAAATAGCTACCCTGATCGTGCTGCACGGTGTCGCGCAATTCGAAGGTATCTAGATGCTCTTCGATCTTTAGCTCGCAGCCCCAACCAGGGTTACAGCCGGACAGGTTCGCCTTTCCGTCACCATCGCTATCGAACAAGGCCGCAATGGCCGGGTCGGATAGCTGAGTGATGCTGGTGATGCCATTCGCCTCGGCGGTCGCTTTGTCGATGTAGTAGCCTTGACCCGCGCCAGTGATAACCGCGTGGTCACGCACCATTACACTGTCGCCACCAGACTTGTCATAGAACTGATTATGCAAAGGTTGCCAGTGGTTGACCGTGTAGGATGCATCGCCAGAGGACACGGCAAGGTGCAATGCTGGGAAGTCCGCCTCACGGGTTTCTTCAACCTCATAACCAAGCGCCTCAAGTCCTAACTGCACCACCATATGCTGAAACCATGCGTTTGCTGGCGATCCTTTGATGGGTTCGACCGTAACGCCCTTACCAGGCATGTCTTGTGCAAAAGCTGCCCCTGCAATGGTGATCGCTGCAATCGCTGTCGTCAGTGTTAGTTTTATCATTAATTCTGTCCCCTGATGTAGTCGGCTTATTCCTGATCAAAGCCTAACCTATCTAATGATCGCGTGTAGTTGCTGATAAGGCATCACTGTGTTAACTAATACGTTATGGCAAATCTCAGAAAAGATGTTCACTTATTGAGAAATATGGTGACGTTTCAGGCGGCGTCACGTGCTGAAAACTTTACAAAAGCCGCAGCTGATCTTGGGGTATCGCGCGTTGCGGTCAGCCGCCAGATCGCTGAATTGGAACATGCTCTTGGTCAAAAGCTATTTTCACGCAACCACCGCACGGTTGCGTTAACCCGAAACGGTGAGGCATTTGCGAAGGGGATCAATCCAGCACTGGACACGATTACCCAAGCATTGGCGCGACAACGCGCTGATGCATCGGACTCGCGGCTGTCTGTAACTGTCACATCCGCATTCGCAACCTATTGGCTGATGCCGCGTCTGATCGAATTTGGTTCCCGCCACCCTGACATCGAGGTTAATCTCATTGTTTCAGACAGATACATCGACATTGAGGCGGAAGGCATCGACGTTGCCGTCCGCTACAGCCCCGATGCGCTGACCGATGCAGGCTGGAGCCCTCTGATACAAGAAACGATATTCCCCATCTACAGCCCTCGCTACAAAGCGCACACAGCTTTAAAAACCGTAGAGGACTTGCGCCAAGAGCGGCTCTTGTTTCTGTCTGGTAGGTACCGCGCGGAAACCAGATGGGATCACTGGTTTTCTCAACGCGAGCTTAGCCCGCCAGAGGAGCGGTCCGGCGTTTATGTCAACACGTATATCAACATGCTGCAGGCCGCGATCGAAGGTCAAGGAATTGCGCTAGCCGGACATCCTCTGGTTGATACGTTTCTTGCGGATGGGTCACTCAAAACAATACCAGAGATTCCGCACCTTCAAAGGGATTTCTATTATCTGTATCAACGGCCCAAACATGAACATGCAATTACATTCGGTACGTGGATCGAGGCGCAGTTTAACTGAAGTAGCAGTTGAAAATCATCAAACTCTACAGTTCTGCGCCTGCTTGCCATTCTTTCCATTTCAATACGGCCTTAGCCCCCAAGGTCGCGATCAACTGAGGGGGCAGCTTGCTGGGCTCCTTGCTCGCTAAGGCGCGATCCAACCGCGTGGATGGCGTACCTGTTGCCAATTCCGCCGCCAACATCCCCGACAAAGTACCCCGTACCGTGCCCAACCCGTTCTGACAGCAGGCCGAATACAGATCGGTTTCAACCTCGCGTACACTGCTGACGTTGTTGCGACTTAGGCAAAGCCGTCCACCCCAACGATAGTCCATCGATACGCCACTCAACATTGGGAACCGCGCTGCGAAAGCACGGTCGTGATCGCGTGCCACATTTTCGATGCCACGCTGGCCAACTTCCATCGACGGATCGTAAGTAAAGCGGTTGCGCACAACGATGCGCAAGCCATCCATCGCGCGAAACTTGCGCACGGTTGTGCCCATTGGATCGGCTGGAGTGAGACCCCAAATCTCGTGACCGCCCAAGGTCAAAGCCTCGGCATCGCTTAAAGGTCGCGTCATTGAGGCATAGGTGAAAACATGCATCAAGCGACCCCGCAAAAAGCCAAAACTGTTAAGATGGCCGTTCACCGCAAGAATAACCTTTGGCGCCGTGACACGTCCACGCGGGGTGGTTGCCACCCAGTCACCAGATCGCCCAAGCGCGGTTACTGGGCTATCCTCAAAAATTTGCACGCCTTGCTTGCTCAGGCCATCCGCCAAACCGCGCACAAAAGCTGCTGGTTGGATCACTGCCGTCCCTGCAGTAAACAACCCGCTGCGATAATAGGACGTGCCAGTGATCGCAGCCATCGCATTGGCGTCCAACATCTGTGAAGGCTCACCCATTTGGGACAAGTGGGCTGCGTAATCGCGATTGTGTTGATCGCCTTTTAACGTCGCAGCGGCATTGATCTTGCCGCATTGATTAAACGCGTCGCGCCCAAGCCCGAAATCCGCCGCCATATCGGCCGCAAAGTTGATTGCATGGCGATTTTCATCGGTCAACGCTTTGTCTTCAGCCAGACCGCCGCCATAATCAGAGGAGGCAAGGTCATGAGGAAGATCAATCATGAAACCTGAATTGCGACCTGCAGGACCATCGGCCACGCGGCATGCTTCGAGCACAACAATGCGTGCGCTTGGCTGCAATTGCGCAAGCCGCCGTGCCGCAGCCAGTCCGGCAAAACCAGCGCCAATCACAATGAAATCGGCAGTGATGTCCCCTTCAACAGTTTGTGCCGAGGAAGGATCAGGCAACAGCCTATTCCACGCTGCAGGCCCCGGATCAACGGGCAATTTGGTCACCGTGATCGTCACATTAGAGGTCCTGATTAAGGGCGTCAGCCGCTGGAATATCACGCTCCCGTCGCGCGATATAGTCAAGCAACGCGTCGTTTACGCCAGCGTCTAAAGTTGGCTCAACGTATTCGTTCAACAGATCACGGGCACGGGTCGTGGCGCGTTCGTTGATCTCGACAGACCCATCGGCCTGCCATTGCTCGATTGAATTGTTATCAAACATTTCCGGCATAAAGAACGCCTCTTGAAAGTTCTCAAGCGTGTGTGGATGGCCCAGATAATGGCCCCCTGGACCAACGTCGCGCACCGCACCCAAAGCGACATCAAAATCGTCCCATTTAATGCCCGACGCCATGCGATGTGCCATTGCACATTGTTCTGCATCGACCACAAATTTGGCCATAGAGCAGTGCATCCCTGCCTCGTTCCAGCCTGCGGAATGCCAAACGTAATTTGCCCCTGACATCATCACCGCCATCAGCGTCGTGGCGCTTTCATAACCCGCCTGCGCGTCAAACGTCTTGGACCCACCCAGCGTATTAGACGTGCGCCACGGTACATCGTAATGCCGTGCCATCTGCCCAATCATCATATTCATCAAACTGATCTCTGGTGTGCCAGCCATCGGCGCCCCAGACTTCATCGACACTGTCGCAAGGTAGTGCCCGTAAATCGCAGGCGTGCCTTTGCGCACAACCTGCGTATAGGCCAGCGCACTTAGCGCCTCGGCGTTCAGCTGCGCCACCGTTGGCGCAACGCCCGCTGGCGTATTTGCGCCGCCCAGCACAAAGGGAGAACACAGGATCGGTTGATTGTACTTTGCAAACGCCCGCAACGCGCCGAGCATGGTTTCATCCCAAACCAACGGCGAGTTGCCGTTGCAATTTCCGGTAACAACCGGATGGGTTTCCATGAACTCACGCCCAAATAGGATTGCGCACATTTCCAACACGTCCTCGGCGTTCTTGGGGCTGGTGGTCATGCCCATGAACGTTTTGTCCGAGTGTTTCATCGAGCTGTATGTGATGCGCAAATGCCGCTGACTAATCGGATGGTCATAGGGTTCGACGATATGATGCGCGGTAGAGTGCATCGCAGGAAGCATGTGGCTGAGTTTGTGGAAATTCGCCAGATCCTCCAGCGTCGGGTTACGCCGTACGTCGTCTAGCCCGCGCACAAAAGGAGCCCCCGTCATGGGTACAAAGATCGAATGGTCATTGCCAAACGGCAGATTATTGGCCGGGTTGCGCGCGTGATAGGTGAACGACGACGGAATGGTCGCTATCAATTCGCGCACCAAGGCGCGGTCCAGATGCACGGTTTCACCACGCACATCGGCGCCAACCCGTTTCCAGTCTTCCAGTGCAATTGGATCACGGAACACTACGCCGACGTCTTCAAGGATCGCCATCGATGCGTTGTCGATTTTTTCAACTTGCTCCGCATCCATCGGTTCCATCAACGGAATACCGCGCTTCAGGGCAGGCAACATTTTCACATCACGCGTCTGTCGCAAGGCCCTTCGCGCTCCACGTCCTCGGCGGACCGATCCAACTGCAGCAATACTCATCCTACGTTGTCCCCTTCAGTAGGGTCCGTCAAATCAATCCAGATTGTCTTAAGCTCAGTGAACTGATCGTGGGCATGCACCCCGTTGTCGCGCCCGCCAAAACCGGATTGTTTGTAGCCCCCAAATGGCGTGGCGATATCGCCCTCACCGTAACAATTGACGGTCACTGTGCCCGCTTTGATGTCGCGGGCCGCGCGGATGGCGCGCCGTGTGTTGGCCGTGAACACGGATGCCGCGAGGCCGTATTGCGTATCATTTGCGACCTCAATCGCTTCGTCATTTGTAGCAACGGTTATGACTGCCAACACTGGGCCAAATACTTCATCCGTTGCCAGCGTGTCGCCCACTTTGGCGTGGATGACCTGTGGTGCTACGAAATTGTCTTTGCCTTTATCGTCAATGTATCCGCGCACTTTTGCGGCGTGCTCACTGTCGATTAGGCACCCGATGTGATTGGCTGGATCAAGCGGATCGCCCATTTTCCAATCTCGCAAACGGGCGGCTATCTTTTCAAGCAACGTCTCTGCCACGGCCTTATGCACGATCAGGCGAGAGGTCGCAGAACAGTTCTGCCCACCATTCCAGAACGCGGCATTCACCACATGCTCGGCCACGTGATCAAGGTTTTCGGCGTCATCAAACACCACCGCAGGGTTCTTGCCACCGCATTCCAACACCACCTTTTTGAGGTTGCTGTCTGCCGCATAACGCAAGAACCGTCGCCCCGTTTCTGTTGATCCGGTAAAGCTAACCATATCGACGTCCATGTGTTTGCCCAAAGGTTCACCAACGCTTGGACCGTCACCCGGCAACACCTGAAAAACACCGCGCGGCACACCCGCTTCAGCCGCAAGTTCCGCAACCCGTAGCGCAGTCATTGAGGTCTGCTCGGCAGGTTTGACGATTACGCTGCAGCCGGCAGCAAGCGCAGGGCCGATCTTCCATGCCAACATCATCAATGGGAAGTTCCATGGCAAAACCGCACCAACCACGCCAATCGGCTCGCGTACAATCATCGAAATCGCGTCATCACCAGTCGGGCTGGTTTGATCGTAGATTTTATCTGCCGCCTCGGCGTGCCATTTGATGCAATGGATCGTTTCGGGTACGTCAACTGTTTCGCAATCGAGGATAGGTTTGCCGCTTTCCAAGCTTTCCATCACCGCCAATTCACGGCGGTTGCGGGTCAGCAATTTGCACAGCTTAATCAGCACGTCCTTCCGCTCGGATGGGTGCAGCTTGGACCAATGGCCTTGGTCGAACGCGCCCCGCGCTTTGCCAACAGCGAAATCCACATCTTCAGCGCCACAGCCGGAAATTTGCGCCAGTTCTTCACCTGACGCGGGATTCGTAGTTGCAAACACCGCCCCTGTTCCTGCTCGGTATTTCCCGTCGATAAACGCGGTGCGTGGGAAATCAATGTCCTTGGCGATGGCAAGGTATTCTGCGTGGGTTAGAAGATCGCTCATATCTGCTCTCCGGTGATGCTCGAAATTGCGGTGTTCATAGTGCGGATGACCTCGGCCAACTGACGTTTGTCGTCTTTGTTCAGGGGTTGCAGCGGCTTGCGTGGCGGTCCCGCATCAATGCCGCGCAGGGTCAGGCCGTATTTGATGCATTGGACAAACTTGCCGCCTTGCTCCAACACGCTCATCAGCGGCAACATAGCTGACATGATGGCGCGGCCTTTGGTGAAATCACCCTCAACAGCGCAGGCGCGATACATCGCAATATGCGCTTCGGGGGCAAAGTTGGATCCCGCACAAACCCACGAGCGCGCCCCCCAAGCAAAAAATTCCAACGCCTGATCGTCCATCCCGCAAGACAGCGCAATATGGGGGTAATCGCGTGCCAACATATGCACCCGGTTAATGTCGCCGCTGCTTTCCTTGATCGCGCAGAAATTCGGGGACCTTCCCAGACGATCCAACGTTTCCTCGTCCATGTTCACCGACATGCGGCCCGGGTAATTATATAGCATCACAGGCAGGTTTGCCGCGCGATCAATCGCCAACGCATGCAGCGCAATTTCGCGACCCGTTGGATAAGCGTAGGGTGGCGTGGCAACCAGCAATGCATCCGCCCCTACCTCTTTTGCTGCAAGGGCGTAGCGTATTGAATCTTCTGTACGAATTGCGCCTGTTCCAATGATCATCGGCACGCGACCCGCGATCAGCTCGGCACAGCGCTGCATCATCCAAAGGCGTTCTTCTTCGGTTTGGGCATAATATTCGCCCGTAGAACCCGCAATGATAAGACCGTTTACGCTCGCTAAAATTAGGTACTCAATCGTCTGAGCAAGCGCTTCTTCATTAACTGAAAAGTCCTCAAAATAGGGCGTAATGACTGGTGTGTAGATACCTTCAAATTGCATTGCGGCGGTCCTTCATTGAAATGACATCAAGGGGAAGCGGGTCGGGACGCACGTATTTTTCCATCTGATCGCGGGACAGATCCCAATGCCGCAACGTAAGATCGATTGCGAGCGCAGGTTCGCGGGCGTCAATGGCGGCTATCATCGCATCGTGTTGGTCGATGGATTTGGCAATACGGGCACTGTCAGCCTCCGATTGCGGGCGAAAGAAGGTCTGGCTGAGGCGTGTATGATCGATCAACATCCGCTTCAAACTAATGAGTAGATACGGGTTCTGAGCCATCTGGCCAATTTGCTCGTGAAATTGATGATTAAGGAGCGCTGCGTCCGCTGTATCCCCTGCCCGCGCAGCTGCAGCAAAGCTAACTTGCGTGGATTTAAGAACATCAACTTGCTGACCTGTTCGGTTCTCAGCGGCCAATCGTGCGATTGTGGAATAGACCAATGGGGCGGTTTGGAAAAACACTCGCATCACGGAAAGGTCCATCGAGGAAACTCTTGCGCCCCGGTTCTCCTCAATCTCGACATAACCGTCTCCTGCAAGCCGGTGCAGGATTTCTCGAAGGGGCGTTCGGGAAATTTCATAATGGGCCGATAAGCTGACCTCATCCATGCCCGATCCCGGCGCAATATCTTGTGATAAAATTCGCTCACGCAAATCAGACAGGCAATTCGACTTCTTGTTCATGTTCAATAATTCCTATACACAATATGTATACATTCGAAATACAACTTAGGTCAACACAAGAAATTCGTAGAAAGGGTACCTATGGGTCGCCCAAACTTCGCTACCCCAACAGACCCAGAAGAGTTCGTCTTCCTTCTCTTGGATGGCTTCACACACCTTGCGCTTTCATCAAGTATCGAAGTGCTGCGCGTGGCGAACCTCCTCAGCAAAAAAGACCTGTATGCTTGGAGTTTGATGAAAGTAGGTGGCGGCAGCCAGCTTAGCTCGAACGGGTTGGAAACGGTGGTTCAATCTGACCTGAGAAGCCTCAAGGCTGGCACCTCACTGTATGTCGTGTCCGGACTGGCGGCGGAGGATAAGGTTACAAAAAAATTAAGTGCTTTCCTGCGTGCCCAATACAGACATGGAGTAAATCTTGGGGCATTGTGTTCTGGGGCTTACGTTCTAGCCGAAGCTGGTCTTTTGAACGGCAATACTTGTGCGGTTCATTGGCAGTACTACCCAATGTTTAACGAAAAATTCCCTGACATAAAGGTTTCGCCGAACGCATTCCATGCCCAATCAAGGCCCTTCACGGCGTCTGGTGGCGTCGCAGGTGCTGAACTCATGTTGCACATAATTTCTAAAGCCCACGGGCGAGATTTTGCAGTCGAAATCGCAGATCAACTTGTTTTACCAAAGGTTCGACACGAAGATGACGTGCAAAGGATGCCAGACCACATACGCTTTGGAACAAGAAATCACATCCTTCTTCAGTCACTTGCATATATGAGCGCAAACTTAGAGGAACCAATTTCAACAAGAGAGATCGCCGATAATTTGGGAATTTCAGGACGTCAAATTGAACGATTATTTAGAAAATACATTGGGCGGTCACCGGGGCGACACTACAAGTTCTTACGTTTGGAACACGCTAAGAACCTACTCGCAACGACTGATCTGGCAATCATACAAATTGCTTTGGCCACCGGTTTCACATCGCCGTCTCATTTCTCTAAAACGTTTCGAGCAGAATATGGCGAAACGCCCTACGGCTCTTATCGAGACAAAAAGGGATAACCACGATGGCTGATGCCGTAATCGGATCTATGCCCCGGATCGTTTACAAAAGAGCGACGTGCTGTGTCCGGTCTTGGCGGTAGTGCAGTGGGGTTTTGCCGCAGATCGCGGGGTTCCGGTAACGCCTGCTGGACCGCTGAGGTTGCGACCTTTAGACAAGTCCCAACGTCTGCTGATAGGCTCACCGCCCGATCCCGCCTGTCACTGACCCTGCGAGACCTGAGTTGATGTCGCCTGAGAGAGTGCGAACGATGGCGGGAATGAAGCTAATCAATACCAACGACAGAAAAACCATCGCCAAGAACGGCATCGCGACGCCAATTGTTACGACCTCGCGGCATCGCCAATGGCGGCTTGAAGCCAGTTCAAAATCCCGAATATGACAGAGAACACACTGGCGATGATGATCGGGCAAAACGATCACGCGATGAGCGATGACAGCCCGCGGTTGAGCTGCCATTTTGGTTAGCCAATCGGAGCGCAGAGAGCGGGCCGAACACCTGCCAAATGGCGACATCGACCGTGATGTCAGCTCGTAACTCGCCGCGTACCTGCCATGCGTCGAAAACAGGCCGCAATCGTGCTGACATTTCTTTCAATGAGTTGCCGATCCCGTCGGGTCCCATGCGCAAGATCAGTGATGTAAAGGCTCTGGCACCTGGTGCGGTCCAAGCCTCGACAATGGAACCAACCATTTCTGGGATCGCAGTTTGTGCTGAAAATTGGTCCAATTCCACGCCCCCAGCAACGGTACCAAGGAGGTCAGGGCCAGCCTCTCGCATGAGGGCCTCAAGGGCTGCGTCAAGAATACAGTCTTGTGTTGCTCGCTGGTCAGAGTGTGGTGGGCGGCCGCGTTTTGATGTTAGGTTTGTTGTCATTCCTATTAATTTGCGCTCATTAATTTAATTATAAGTCAGCTCCTCAACATATGAAATTGGGATCGCAACTTGGTGGCGATAAAACTGCGTATTTGACTATAGCTACAATCACCAAAGCGGTCGTGGGTGATTGAAGCATTCGGAAAAATCGGCCCCACTTTCCTATTTTCCTGGGAAGTTATTGCTTGCTCGAGCCCCAACAATAGGCAGGTAATGGTACCCATGTGAGAGATCCCACGCGCCTACGATGTTTGAACTCGCGATTTCGAACGTTCTAAAACGCGAGCTGGGGCTTGGCTCGACTTAGAGTGTGTCATCCTATCACCACTGCCTTCGGGTCCGAAACCAGCATGCCAATCCTTCAATTACGATGCCCATATCTTGACGGCATGTGAGGCCATTGAATGAAATCCGTGTTACGTTAAAGCGAAAGGACAGATCTTTCCAAGTTGAGGAAAATTTCAAAGACAACCCCACGCCCGGCGATGATCCTGTGGCTGGCATCAAGCCTTAGCCTCAGCGCGGTATTGCCTAACATGACTGGTTTAGCGCCCCGCCCCCTGAATGGAGGTGCCCGAAAAATGCAAATTTCGGTGCGCGCCGGGATTGTTCCATCCGTGTTTCAGTCACTCGTACTGTTGGGCATTGCAGCAGTTACAGGATCTTGAGCCGTATAAAAGTTATGGTCGCTTTAACAGGTCAATTCGGGTTCAACTCCTCCAAATTGACTGAACGCAAAACCGTGGATAAATCGCCTCGCAAAATGATCAATTACATCCAACAGAAAGAAAGACAATGATCCGTAAATACAAAACTGAAGACACAGAAGCCTTGATCCGTATTTGGGACCACGCAGAACCGCTTGCGCATCCATTTCTGTCTACCGAAGTCAGAGACCAAGTCCGAAAAGACATGCGCAACATGTATCTCCCCAATGCCGAAATTTGGGTGCTGGAAGGTGATGGGTTACCGGTTGGTTTCATCGCAATGATCGACACCGAAATTGGCGGCCTATTCCTTGCCCCCTCTCAGCAAGGCAAGGGTTTGGGGCGCCAGATGGTCGATCATGTTGTTGCCATCAAAGGGCCGCTGACTGTCGAAGTCTTCAAGGACAACAGAATTGGCCTGCCATTCTATGAGCGATACGGTTTTACAGTAACTGGGGAAGGAAAGTTCGAAGCCAGTGGAGACGAAACCTTCAAGATGGCTATGCCAGCGGTATAACAACCGTTGGGAAGGTGTCACAGATTGAAGCCTTCCTATCGTAGACCAAGTTCGCAATGGCGATTTCGGACGTTCTAGATCGTGTATCTGGGCGTTTCGCACGCCGCGATTTCCTAAGTGCAAGATGTTGTCGCTGCTTGCGGGAACTCAGCCAACTCTGCACAAAAGGACTTTCCAAATGTTAATTCACCTCAACCCGTTCACCCGTTTAATCACGCTTGCGGTTGTACTTTTCACCCCCTTCGCATCAAACGCACAAGAAACCGACCCGCAGGTAATTTGGCCAACAAGCAAGGCAATCCAAACCGAAACGGGGCAAAAAATACCCGCTGGTGCTTATGGGATTGTCCAAATTCAAACGCCACGCGTTGCAAATCTTTTGCAGTTGCGAGGCGTCACGGGACGTGGCACCGCCGTCATACGAAGTGATAATAGACAAGACTGCCTAAGCCTGCGGTTACGGTTCGTTGCTGGGGATTTTGGGGGCAACGGCGTCTCGACCCATAAAGCGCACCCAATTCATCTAATCCTTCAGTCCGCACGCGTTTCAAACGCGCTCGCGCGCGGTGAAGATGTCGTAAGCGACATGTACACCATCAGCAGCCAAATGAATGACCCTGACGCGGATATCATCATTGAAAGCGGATTGAGTGAAAGCCACGGCTTCGTGCTTAATCCGGGGACTTCTGTTGTTGCGGATGTATTTGGTTCAACGACAAACCGCCTGAGTTGCTCGAAACTGTAGAAACAAACAGGCAGGGTAGATGCCGCTAAACGTCTTCCCTGCCCGACCGAAACTGCGACGGCGTCCGCCCAGTAATCCTGCGAAATTCAGTATTGAAACTTGATTTACTGACAAACCCGGCGTCAAACATCACCTCTGTGATCGGCAGTTCGTTTTTGCGCAAAGCATCCTGAGCATGGCGAACACGAAAGCCATTAATGTACCGGGAAAAATTTTCACCCGTTATTCGGTTAATCGCGGTTGAGACATCTCGAACTGGAACCGATAACCGTCGCGCTACCCGCGCAAGCGTCAAGTTGCTGTCGGTGTAAACGTGTTTGTCATTCATGAACGCATCGAGCGTGGCCAACATTTCGCGGTCGCTGTCAGTCGGGTTCTCAGGGCTGGCCAAGGTGCCTTTTGACGGCCGCAACAACATCGGAGCACCGATAAGTGCAACAACAAAGATAAACGCAGTAAACACCCCCGAAATTCCAGTCAAGAAACTCAAAACGATGGCATCTCCCGCCAATAGACTGGCGGCCAAGACTAAAAGGTCTGAGGCAACCATCATACCAAGCAAGATAATTGTGGCATAAATCGCCGAGCGCAAAATACGCATGGCGTGTGGCGCAACATGCACGAAGTCATCCGCATTGCAGGGCAACATCCGCGCAAGGCGAAAAAGGTAGATACTGGTAATGCCCAAGACAAACACATCCGCTGACACGGGGAGCCCCGATAGTATCGCAACTTGGGTTAAAGCAACTGGAGCACCGTTCACCAGCAACAGTTTTTGCCAATCGAGCATGCCGTTTTGGGTCAATGCGTGGAAACCTAGATATGCCGATGGCGCGACCATCACTGCGACCAGTGGCTGAAGTTGTGCGGCCCACCTCGTGTCAAATGAAAGTCTAAGCCCCAACAACAAGCCAGCCGCGGCCAGCGTTAGAAGAAACGTGCAAAAGAAGAGCCGTACAGGGAAAGGAATGCGTGTGTCTTGAGACAATGCAAACGCGGCAATTGAAGTCAAAACACTGACAATCCATGCTAGGGGCAAAGTGGTCATCATGCTTCCCGATCTTGATGGGGCAATCCAAGTAGCCCCCATTGAGGTCTCTTTGAAAAAGAACATTGGGTCAACAGTAACACTGGGTTCTGCACGAACATCCCATTGAGATTGATCGCAAGCCCGTTTGAGCGATTTTCCATAAACGCCGACATTTATATGCGGTATTTTTACACGAGGGTATTTTTGTACGACGGTACTTTATAAAACTAGGTCAGTAAGAACCAATAAAATAGATTGGAAACCCGATGGGTGGCACAATTTTACGCGTGCCACCCTGCCCTTTCAGAAACCTTCGAGAACCAATTTACCTTTTGACTTGTTGCTTTCAAGGATTGCATGCGCGCGTTTCAGCGTCGCCGCATCAATCTTGCCCAGTGTTTCAGTGGCCGTTGATCGGATTTTCCCTGCGTCAAGCATGTCTGCTACGTCGTTAAGAATGTCGTGTTGACGTGTGATGTCAGCAGTTTCAAACAGTGAACGTGTGAACATCAGCTCCCAATGTGTCGAAACGGCTTTCACCTTAAACGGCATGATATTCAGAGATTCCGGATCATCAATCAGCCCAAAACGTCCCTGAGGGGCGATGAACTCGGCTATCTGCTCGATGTACTGATGACTGTGTGTCGTCGAAAACACGTATCCGGGTTGGCCCATCCCAAGTGCTTCGATTTGCGCCGTCAGAGGTTTGCTGTGATCGATAACATGATGCGCACCTAGCTCTTTGACCCAAGCCTGAGTATCAGGTCGTGACGCAGTAGCGATGACAGTCAGATCAGTTTTTGCGCGCAATAATTGGATCGCGATGGACCCTACCCCACCTGAGCCACCGATAATTACAACTGCGGGCGCAGCTCCGGGTACTTGATCATCCACACGCAGACGATCAAACAACATCTCATAGGCCGTTAATGACGTTAGCGGCAGAGCTGCTGCCGCGGAATCCGAGATGGATTTTGGCTTACGTCCGACTATGCGCTCATCAACCAAATGGTATTCAGCGTTGGTGCCCGGGCGATTGATCGCGCCTGCATACCAGACAGTGTCTCCAGCTTTGAACATCGATGTTTCATCACCGACTTCCACCACTTCTCCCACTGCATCCCAACCCAAAATGACAGGTTCATCACCTTCCGGCGCGCGGCTTTTGCGGATTTTACAGTCAACGGGATTTACCGAAATGGCTTGTACACGCACTAATAGATCACGTCCATGTGCAGTTGGTCTATCCATTTCGATATCAATAAGAGCGTTGTCACGATCGAGTATACCAGCGACTTTATATCCAACAGCTTTCATGGTTTTCTCCTTGGTTTAATTTGTTTTTCTACAAGCGGTTTTTGTTGAGACTTAGTTCTTAAGTTTGGCAAGCGCGGCCTCAATAGCGGTTATGACACTCTGACATGTCCCTGCGTTCTGCGCGTCAGCGTGGAGCATTCCGAAGGCGCCAATGTCGTTATCAAAGTACTTTCCAGACGCACCCGAAAACTCGTCCGACAAAGCTGCTTTATGGATGATTTCTGCACCAATTCTCAAATCATTACCTGCAATACCAAAGCCTTCTTTCACCATCTTGCTTGCCAGTAATGAACCAGGGTTCAATGCAACAATAACAGGCCCATCTTTGCGGGTTTCAGCAACGATCTCTGAAACAATGGCCGCAAACTCTTCGCGACGTCCTTCTTTGATTTTGGCTTCAACGATCCAACCAATGTGTTCGAACATCATATTTTTCCTTTTTCTTTATCCCAAGAAAAGGTCACTTCACCGCGCCTACTTCTGGGAATTACTGTGGCATCCGACTGGGGCGTTGCAATCGCACAGCCCACAAGTATCACCCCAAACTTCTGTTAAGCTTTTTGTATATTATATTTAAAACACGAGTAATATGGCACAAATAGAATTCAAAATTCGCGAAATGGATATAATCATATGAATACCGAAAGCGTACGTTTGTTCATCTTGGCTGCAGAAAAGTTGAACATCAGTTCCGCAGGGCGGGAACTGGGGTTTGCGCCCGCAGTGGCCAGTTCACGGCTTGCCAAGTTGGAAAAAACTATGGGGGCGGAACTGTTACATCGCTCAACGCGCAAAGTGACCTTATCATTGGAAGGGGCAGAGTTCCTGCCGTATGCAAAGGAAATGCTGGCACAAAAAGATGCTGCGTTGGCGGCATTGGGTCTGGGCAATCCCATTGTTACTGGCAAGCTGCGATTTGCGGCCCCAAGTACATTCGCTCAGCTCTACATCGCTCCGATATTGCCAAAGTTTCTAAAGCTACATCCTGGCATCAACCTCGATCTCAAACTTTCAGACACCCAAATGGATCTATTCGATGGCGGCTTTGATCTCGCACTTCGAAATATGGCCGTGGAGGATAGCAGCCTCAAGGCTCGAAAGCTGGCTGATGATACACGTATTCTGTGCGCTTCCCCCGCCTACACCGCGGACCACGGCGCTCCGCAACACCCAAATGATCTAAAAAAACATCAAGTGATGACATTTAACTGTGAGGCCGTGAAACGCTTTATCGATAGAGACGGTCAGATTGGGGAATTTGATCCGAAGCTGTCAGGTACAAGATTAACGTTCGATGATGGACTCAGCCAGAAAATCGCAACTATTGCGGGTGCTGGTATCTCTGAAAACTCAGTGTGGAGTGTACACCAGGAGCTGAAAAACGGTACTTTGCAACGCATATTGCCTGAGTATGTTGTGCATGATGAGACTGCGCTTTGGCTTGTTTACCCAAAGTCAAATGTTCTGACCGCGAAAGTACGGGTCTTTATCGATTTTCTGGTGGAAGAAGTTGGGAGCACTCTTTCATCCATCAACTCATCGACAAATGCCCGTTAGATGTTTCAGACCACAAATCGCAAAAGCTGACATCTGTTGGGACGTGGCGATAAGGTAGAGGGCTCTCCTTTCTGCCGCTCTCCGCTTTGCAGCGGCACGAACTCTCTGTCATTGACGGCAAGGTTAGTGTCTCAAATTTGGGATTAGACCCGTCTCATCAATGAGACGCACTTTTAAATGTTAGCCCCCATCTCATTTTGAGGCGGAAGATCATTCTTTTTGGCTGGCTTAGCCATTCTGACGTGACCTAGTGCCAAGCGTTAAATCAATGAAATTGATATTGTTTTGTCGGTTCATAATATCATGTGCGAGCACCCATCGGTTCAAATAAAAATACTGATCTGAGAGCACTCTAAGAGTCCGCCATATCTTCACTTTTACGCTCTTAGCAAAGCAATGGTCCTAATAACGGACTTACTTCACTAAACAATTCACTCATTTATGATTGCCTGATGGGAAATGGGCCATTATGGTATGATTCATGAAATACTTAATCCGCTATACGGACTTAAACTGACTTACATGGACATAGAGCCTCAGATATCGCCGAAACGTGGGGATGGTGCGCAAACCGTACTGCGTGCCGCAGATGTGCTGCGCTTGGTTGGCCGCCTCCGGTCGGCTCGGTTTTCGGATTTAGCGCGTGAGTCAGGGCTTCCAAATCCAACCTTACGGCGTTTGCTTGTCTCACTGATCGAGGCACAATTGGTACATCATGATAAAGAGCAAGCCCGATACCGTCTTGGCTCGGAGGCTTATGTTTTGGGTCAGCTTGCGCGACCTGATTTCGGCTTCCATGACTTGGCACGAGATAGCTTAGCGAGATTGGCTGTGTTGTCAGGGGATTGCGCGTTTTTGTCCGCGTTGGAGGGTTTATCCACGGTTTGCCTCCATAGGGAAGAAGGCCAGTACCCAATCCGCACCCATGTTCTGAACGTTGGGGACAGGCATCCATTGGGTTTGGGTGCGGCGGCACTGGCAATCCTAAGCATCCTGCCCGACGCCGAGGTAGAGGATATCTTGAACGCGAATGCCGAGAGCATTCGTAAGACACGTGCCGAACTTGATGTGCCCGCACTTTTGCAACAGGTCGCAGACGCGCGCGCAACGGGTGTGGCACTTAATCCGGGGCTGGTGTTCCCCGGCTCTTGGGCCATTGCTGCAGCGATCCGCGCTCCGTCGGGTGAAATTTTAGGTGCTCTCACAATTGCTGCGATCGAAAGCCGCATGACGCCAGAGCGTCAAAAAGAGTTAACCGGACCATTGCTGGACGAAGTCCAACGCATTGAAAAACTTCTCGCCAAGTTTGGGTCCGGCGGACTGAGTTTAGGAAAAAAGGGATAACGCCATGACACGAGATCAAGGAGATGCAGTTATTGTCGGCTGGGCCCATGGCCCTTTTGGCAAACTGGACGCCGAAGACATCGAAGCGCTGTTTGCAAGTGTTGGCACAGATGCATTGATCCACGCAGGCGTGGAGGCCGCGGACGTAGATTTTGTTACTGTCGGCGTTCTGAACGCTGGGTTTTCAAAACAGGGATTTGACGCGGGCCTTGTGTCCGTCGCAGTGCCGGGATTGGAGAACACCCCTGCTGTGCGTGTTGAAAACGCCTGCGCCACGGGAACGGCCGCGCTTTATACTGCGATTGATGCGATAGAAGCGGGACGCGCGCGCATCGCTTTGGTCATCGGCGCGGAAAAGATGACAGCCACCCCTACGGCAGAAGTCGGAGACATCTTGCTTGCAGGTGCTTATCGCAAGGAAGAGGACGGTTTGCCCGCTGGTTTTGCTGGGATATTCGGCCAGATCGCGGACAGTTATTTCCAGAAATACGGCGACAAATCTAAAGAACTGGCGATGATCGCTGCAAAAAACCATGCCAACGGCATGGGCAACCCATTTGCCCATATGCGCAAGGATTTCGGTGTCGATTTCTGCAATACCATCTCCGAAAAGAACCCCCGCGTTGCAGGCCCATTGCGGCGCACTGATTGCAGCCTTGTATCGGATGGCGCAGCGGCATTGGTGGTGACAGACCGTGCCACGGCAGAGGGATTAGCACGCGCTATCGCTTTCCGTGCCCGTGCGCATCAAAATGATATCTTCCCACTTTCGCGTCGGGATATGACCGCCTTTGACGGCGCACGGCGTGCTTGGGATAGTGCAAAGGAAACAGCTGGTATTACGTTGGATGATCTAGCTTTGGTTGAGACGCATGACTGCTTCACCATGGCCGAGATGATCGAATATGAGGCCATGGGCCTGACCAAACCCGGCGAGGGCTGGAAGGCCATCCGCGAGGGCGTGACCCAAAAAGACGGCAAGCTGCCGATGAACCCGTCTGGGGGATTGAAATCAAAAGGTCACCCCATTGGGGCGACGGGTGTATCGATGCATGTTTTGGCGTCAATGCAACTTATGGGTGAAGCGGGTGATATGCAGATCGCAGACGCCAACCTTGCCGGTGTGTTCAATATGGGTGGTGCTGCGGTAACCAATTACGTCTCAATTCTGGAACGCGTAAAATGACCGTCACCCCTGTTTCAACACGCACCATGAACCTTGCACATCTGGTCGAACAGAACGCGCGGCGGCTGGCGGACAAACCTGCTTTTGTGTGGGGTGACCAAAGTTGGACATGGGCCTCACTGGACGCACGTATCAAGGCGATGGCGGCAGTCTTTGCAGCACACGGGATTGCGAAAGGCGACCGGGTCCTTATCCAGTCGCGCAACAACAACCAGCTCTTTGAAAGCATGTTTGCGTGCTTTAGGCTTGGCGCTGTTTGGGTGCCTGCCAATTTTCGCGGCGCGCCGGATGATTTGACCTGGATGGCAGAATTATCTGGAGCCAAACTGTTGCTTTGTGACGCTGGCTTCCCGGATCACGCAGCGATAAAAGGGCCCACCACATGTCTTGCCATTGGCAAGGCGGACTTCGCCCCGGACATTGATGAATTGATGGCACAAGAAGGGATGCAGTCCCCTCCCCTTGCGCCTGTCGATCGTGATGATCCTTGTTGGTTCTTCTTTACCTCTGGAACGTCCGGACGGCCCAAAGCGTCGATCCTCACGCATGGGCAAGTTGGTTTTGTGATCAACAATCACCTATGTGATCTAGTGCCGGGCACAACACACGAAGATGCGTCGTTAGTCGTGGCACCCCTGTCACACGGGGCGGGTATGCATCAGTTGATGATGGCTGCGCGCGGTGTACCGACCATCCTGACCTCGGCCTCCAAATTTGACACCGGCGAGATCTGGTCGCTTGTCGAGAAATGGCAGATCACCAACATCTTTACGGTGCCGACCATCCTGAAAATGCTGGTTGAGGCACCAGAGGTTTCAGCGCATGACCATAGCTCGCTGCGCTATGTGATTTATGCAGGCGCGCCAATGTACCGTACCGATCAGATCAAAGCACTGAATGTATTAGGTCCGGTTCTTGTACAATATTTCGGCTTGGGCGAAGTCACGGGCAACATCACCGTTTTGCCGCCCTCTGAGCACTCAAGCGGCGAGGATGCGCGCATTGGCACATGCGGGTTCCCGCGCACTGGCATGCAGGTTGAAATTCAAGCTGAAGACGGGACCCCTTGCGCGCTTGGTGCGACGGGCGAGATATGTGTAACAGGCCCCGCCGTCTTTGCAGGGTATTGGCAGAACGCGGACGCGAACGAAAAGAGCTTTCGCAATGGCATGTTTCGGACGGGCGATCTTGGGCACATGGATGACCAAGGGTATTTGTACATCACAGGCCGCGAATCCGACATGTATATCTCGGGTGGGTCTAATATCTATCCGCGGGAAATCGAAGAAAAACTGCTGCTATGTCCGGACATCTCTGAGGCCGCAGTTTTTGGGATTCCTGATGAGAAATGGGGCGAAATTGGTATAGCTGTTGTCTCACCACGTGCAGGGGTCGATTTGCCTGCCGCCGAAGTGGAAGTATTTCTACAAGACAAGATAGCATCCTACAAAATGCCCAAAGCGTTCTACGTCTGGGATGAGATCCCTAAATCCGGGTACGGCAAAATGGCCAAACGTCTGGTACGGGCAGAGCTTGAACGTCGCTTGGCTGAGGATGCTGCATAATGCGTAGCGTCCTCCATCCGGGGCCAGTGCGCCGCACGCGCATGGATTTGGCTCCATGTGACGGGCGCCCCGTCGAGGTGACCTTGGCTGCGGGTATTCCGTTAGAAGATGCTGTGGCACAGGCTTTGGGCCCACTAGGGTTAGACAGTGCGTGGTTGGAAATATTCGATGCAGATGTTGAAAAACTGAACTACGTCATACCAGCAGAAGCACCGGACGACACGCACGTGGCGTGGTATTCCGACAAACGTGAATTCGCAAAGGGCAGGATCGATCATCTTGGGATGATCGTGGGGCGTCATGGCGACGTGTCGTTTCTGCATGGGCACGGCACATGGACACCTGATGGTGGCTTAGGTGCAATGGGTCATATACTTGCTCCACAGACCTATTTGGCAACTCCGGCCACAGCCCGTGGTATCGGTCTGGTTGGCGCGCGGTTTGATCGCCGAGCTGACGAAGAGACCAATTTTGACTTGTTCCATGTCGATCAAGTGGCCCTCGGAGGTGGTGAGTATGCAGCTGTGCGGTTGCTGCCCAATCAGGATTTCACCATGGGACTGGATGATGCCTGCGCCGCTCTTGGTTGGGCTGCCGCCCGTGTACATGGGATCGGCAGTGTGAATACGGCCCATTTTGAAAATGGGCAGGTACTGAACAGTCTGCCAACCGAATTTCTGATCACCGATGCCATTGCCGGAACTGGCGGGCCAGATGCAAAATCGGGGCCGGAGATCGTTATCGTCGGCACAGACGGTACGAAAATCCTATCGGGGCGTCTGTCCCGTGGAACAAACGCAGTCCTTGTGACGGCGGAACTGGTTCTCAGTCGATTAGACGTCTGAAGCCAAAATAAATTAGGGAGGAAATATTATGAAGCTTTCAAAATTCTCGATCGGTGCATCCGCACTGGCCATGAGCATGAGCGCGGCTGTGGCACAGGCGGAAACGCTAGATATGCAGGCCTATGTGCCCAATTCACTGCCTGTGCTGGGATCAGCCGGTGTCGATCTGGGCGAACGGGTCAAGCGCCTGACAGGCGGCGAAGTCGAAATCATCTATCACAACCCCGGCGAGTTGGCCCCAACGAATGAAATCTGGGACGGTGTTTCGACTGGTGCAATCACTGCTGGTTGGTACACACCGGGCCTTGCTGAAGGTATTATCCCGGCAGCCCCGTTGTTTACGGCGTTTCCTTTTGGACCCGGTGCTGTGGAATATACTGCGTGGTGGTACAATGGTGGCGGTGAGCAGCTATGGGCAGAACTGTCCGCGCCCTACAACATCCACTCGGAATTATGTGCGATGCTGGCCCCCGAAGCTTCGGGCTGGTTCAACAATGAAATCAATTCTCCTGCCGATCTGGCAGGCCTAAAAATGCGGATCTTCGGCCTTGGCGCATCAGTCATGGAAAAATTGGGCGCACAGGCGCAATCCATGGGTGTTGGCGACACGATGACAGGCCTGAACCTTGGTACACTTGACGCGGCTGAGATCAGCTTTCCTGCGATTGATTTGATGCTTGGCATGCAAGAACACGCGAAACACTATTACTTTCCCGGTTGGCATCAGCAGTCGTCTTTGGTCACCTTTATCGTCAACAAAGACGTTTGGGATGGTTTGGAAGATCAGCACCGTGCAGCCATCGAAGAAGTATGCGCCGCCAATGTCGCGCAAACCATCGCTGAGGGCGAGTCTATCCAGCTTGCGCCATTGGCCAGCCTCGAAGAACAAGGCGTTACCGTACACAAGTGGTCTGATGATATGCTCGCAGCCTTTAGCGGTGCATGGGATGAAGTTGTCGCTGAGCGCACAGCTTCGGACGCTGATTTCAAACGGGTTTGGGAACATGTTCAAGCATTCCGGGCAGACTATGCCACATGGGGTGATCTGGCTTACGTAGATTAAGGGGATCGGGCCGGAGGTGTTTCGCGCATCCGGCCCTTCACATAATTATTATGCTCAAACTTGCACATATTCTTGACCGCATTTGCGTCTATGCTGCGCGCATCGCGGGGCTTTTGCTACTCGGGCTGACAGCGGTTATATTATACGACGTCATAGGCCGTCGGTTCTTCAACACAGGTTCTGTGGCGCTGCAAGAACTGGAGTGGCACCTGCACGGCGCAATTGCTGTGCTTGGGTTTGGGTATGCCTATACGCGCAATGCCCATGTCCGCATTGATATTTTTCATCAAAATTTCTCAGACCGTTTAAAGCTGCGGCTTGAAATCGCAGGCATCTTACTGTTTCTGACACCTTTCCTGCTGGCCATTCTTTGGTACGGCTTTGACTTTGCCCACCGGTCTTTTATCCGCGGCGAAGGATCTTCTGGCGGACTTGGGCTTGATCATCGCTGGATCATCAAATCTGCTGTGCCGTTGTCCGCTTTGCTTGCGCTCTTTGGGGCGTGGTCTGTGTTGATCCGCGCCATCGCGACTTTACGCGGTGTGCGCACCTCCCCTTATGAAACGGCGGGTCTATGGAATTCCTGATCGAACTTCTGCCGGCTTTTATGTTTTTGGCCCTGATCCTTGCAATGTTCACAGGACTGCCTGTCGCTGCGGTCCTTGGTGGCGTCACAGTGATCTTTGCTGCAATTGCAGTAGCTTTGGGCGAAATGCGTCTGGTGCAAGCCTCGCTTTTGCCCAACCGAATTTTCGGCGGCTCCATTCAAAACCAAGTTCTGATCGCCGCACCGATGTTCATCTTTATGGGCATCCTGTTGGAAAAGAGCCGCATCGCCGAAGACCTATTGATCACGTTGCAAAAAATGTTGCGGGTTGTACCGGGCGGGTTGGCCCTTGCCGTAACGGCCATGGGAACCATCTTGGCTGCGGCCACGGGAATTATCGGCGCATCCGTCGTGATGCTGACGGTCATGGCCCTGCCCACTATGCTAAAGCGCGGCTATTCTCCGGAACTTGCTAGCGGCACAATTGTCTCAGCTGGGACTTTGGGTATCTTGATCCCGCCCTCTGTGATGTTGGTCTTTATGGGCGATATCCTAACGGTCAATCTGGCAAAGTTGTTTGTGGCCGCGCTGGTGCCGGGGCTGACATTGGCGTTGGCTTACATGGTTTACATCGTGATCGCGGCGTCCCTACGCCCCAGCATTGCACCGACCTTACCGCCGCTTAGCCCAGATGAGCGTAGCGGCATGTGGCGCGAAGCTGTTTTATCTTTTGCATTGCCTTTGATCCTGATCATCTCTGTGCTGGGGTCAATCCTTGGCGGGATCGCCACCCCTACTGAGGCGGCAGGCGTAGGCGCTTGCGGCGCGCTAACATTAGGTATTTTGCGCGGGCGCATGAACTTCACTGTTTTGGGCGAAGCAATGGACGGCTCTATCCGCACGTTGGCGATGTTGTTCTTTATCTTCATCGCAGCCACGGGCTTTGCCTATGTGTTTCGCTTGATCGGGGGGGAACATTTCATAGTCGAAACGGCCCGCAGTCTGGATATGGGCGATTGGGGCATTCTAGCGATGCTGATGCTGATGATCTTTCTTTTGGGTTTTTTCTTTGACTGGATCGAAATCACACTGATCATGTTGCCCATCGTAGCCCCCATTGTTGGGTTGATGGACCTTGGCGATCATGTGGCCAAGAACGATATGATCTACTGGTTTGCGATCCTCATGGCCGTGAATTTGCAAACGTCGTTTCTGACACCGCCATTCGGTTTTGCCTTGTTCTTCCTTAAAGGGGCTGCGGGCGATCAGATCAAAATGGGCCAAGTGTATCGCGGGATCATCCCGTTCATAATTATCCAAATTCTGGTACTTGCTTTAATTACTTGGCAGCCTTGGCTTGTGCTTTGGTTGCCCAATACGGTGTTGTGATGGATCGATTGAAAAACAAACGTGTCGCGATCATTGGGGCTGGGTCCGTAGGGGACGGCATTGGCAACGGCCGCGCGATTGCCATGCTGTTTGCGCGTGAAGGCGCACAAGTGCTGGCAGCGGATCGTGACCTTGGCGCAGCTCAGAACACTGTATCGCGGATCACACAGGATGACGGTACCGCGCAGGCCTTTGCCATGGATGCAACTGACCCCAAGGATGTGGATGCCCTTGTGGCCCGCGCGAACGCGCTTTGGGGCGGGATTGATATTCTTGTACATGTTGTTGGCATGAGCCTGCCCGGAGGCGTTTGTGAAACAGACCCGGACGACTGGGACCGCGTTTTTGATGTTAACCTCAAGAGCGCATATCTTGCCGCCCGCGCCGTCATTCCAGGGATGAAGCAGCAAGGTGGCGGCGCAATTGTGTTCCTTTCATCATTGGTCGCCACCTATTCAGGGCCATATTCTTACGTAGCTTATGAAGCTTCTAAGGCTGGGGTGAACCGGATGGGTCGTTCAATCGCGCGGGCACATGCACCTGATAATATCCGCGCAAACATCATCATGCCGGGCATGATCGACACTCCTCATGTCACAGCTTTCATCAGCGATGCCCAACGCGCGTCAAGTGCGGATCGCGCAGCATCAGTCCCCATGGGGCGGCAAGGAACCGCATGGGACATCGCAGAGGCTGCACTTTTCCTGTCCTCAGATGCGTCCAACTATATCACAGGCATCAGTCTACCTGTTGACGGTGGGCTTGGCGCATAATCCGCAAGCAACGGGTCCAAAACCAAACTGATACGGAAACCCGCACCTCGCCTTGGACCTTCTTGTTCCCAGCCGTTTCATTACGATTTCGCCCTTTAGTCGAGCCGATCTTAAAAGCGGTAAGCAACTTGAGAAAAGCGGTGCCCCACTCCATGTCGCTGTCTTTCTCGGCCCATCATCCTATCGCGTTATAGTCCAGCAAAAGTCGATCACGTCAGACCAACATATGTCGAGTGAGGTCAATTTTCAGGCAGAGAAGCGCAATGGTCTGGCAGGGACATCAAAAGCCTGCGACGCAGTGTCGAAACATCTGGCGAAAGAACAACTCCGTCCGCGCCTTGCACTGATCCACTGGGACGCCAGCCCGAACCTAGGAGCACAAACTCATAACTTTGATGGGAAAACGGTGAGTAACGGAAAGAGAAATCTGCAAAAGATGGCGGCCGCAAATCCCACATAGAAAGCAAATGCCGCAAACGGGGTGACGCCCGCTCAGGGGCGCTGGCATCTCGCCAAAAAGCGGTGTCTGTCCGGCCTGAAATTTGGTAATGAAGCGATAGGAAATCCCCGAGATCATCATACATTTCGGCCAACAAATCATTGTAGCGTTGTGCAAGCGGTAACATGAGCGCAGCATCAGGCCCAGGCGGAAACATTTCCACCAGTAAGCGGGATGCAAAATCTGCAAGAAAAAGCCCTGTTGATTCAAGTGGTTCTAAAAATCCGCCCGACAAACCAATGGCAACAACATTTCCCTGCCACTGCGCAGCGCGGTGGCCACTTTTGAACGTGATATGGCGGGCTTCAATGCCCTGAGCGGCCAATCCTTCGTCACGCCTCAGCGTTGCCTCCGCTTCTTCAGCAGAGCAATGTCGCGAGGAATATACATAACCGCGGCCACGACGATTGCGTAATCCAATGTCCCATGCCCAACCAGCTGGCAGTGCCTTTGCGCTTGTGAAGTTTGCGGGTGATGGGCTTTTTTCAGTATGTGGGACGCGAAATGTAACGGCAGCATCGCACAGCAACCTGTCCGCATAGCTCACCCAATCCGAGGTCTCAAACAACAACCCACGCTGGCCAGTGCAATCAATGTATAGGTCAGCTGTCATGACCTCCGCATCCGTGATCAACCCACTCACATACCCTTGTTCGTCCCGCATCACTTTTGTGACGTGCGCTGCGCGGCGGACAACGCCCTGTGGCGTTAAGTGATCCGCCATAAATTGTGCAAATGCGTCCGCATCCAAGTGATAGGCATATGGAACTGCGCACTCAAAATCCGGGTCTGTCCGCTGGCGGGGCGCCTTGTTCGCCGCAATAAGCGTAGGCTGGGCGGAGACAGTCTCAGCAAAGGCCATTTCCCCATCCGAGGCGAGCCAATCCGGTACAACACTGCGCAAATCCGGCCCCTGCATACGGTGAAAGGGATGGAGATACGAACTACCTTCACCAGACCAGCCGTCAAACCGGATACCCTGCTTAAACGTTGCATTACACGCGCGCAGGAACCCCGGCTCAGAAACGCCAAAGTTTTTTAGCATCGTGCGAAAAGTTGGGATTGTTGCTTCGCCAACACCAATCGGCGGTGTCTGGGGCGATTCAAGAACGGTAATACTTACAGGCCCGCGGCCCGCCCCGTTCAAACGGCTTTGAAGCGTTGCGGCGGCGATCCAACCAGCTGAACCACCGCCGACGACAAGTACTCGCATCAGATGACCTTATGCGTCAGACTTAACCTTCTTGGCTGCTTTGCCTTTGGGTGCAGCGGCACCTTCAGCAAGCCTGCGCGCCATCGGTGTCAGGTTATTGAGGGACTGGAGGTGGACATAGCAAAGCTCCAACTCGTCGGTTGATGCCATCTGAGCAAGCGTCTCGGGTGGCAGAGCCTTAAGCTTAGCGCGATTGATAGTGAAAAAGCCGCCAAGTTGAGAGGACTCGCCGCCTGGCAAGTTGAATTGCGCCTGTCCGGCGTCCAGCAAACCAAGTTCTTTCAGCCGGTTACAGAATATTTGCGTCCGATCGAACAGTGCTTGGTATTCACGCGCAAAGGTCAGCATAGACTCGAGATACTGTGTCCGGTTGCCGTCTGCGTCAAACAGGCGTTCGCCCTTGCCATCCTTGTTAAAACCATCGAACTCTTCGTCCATGCAAAGCGTAAACGTTTTACCATCTTCAGAGCGCGAAAAGACAAAGGGATAGCGGCGTAGAAAGGCCGGTATATAGCCACCGGTCCAGCTGCCGTCTTCTCCAACATTGCCATTAGCATTGTCGTGCATGCCTAGAATAACACTCGGGAATACAGTGTTCTCGTCACCAGCAAAAACAATGGCATGGTCTGTGGCCGCTGCAATGAACTCTGCCGCAAGAAGCGGTACAGAGTTCACCTCCCGCGCAAAGCTAAAATCTCCACCAGTGCGCACTGACCAGTCCCTATGCCGCTCCGAAGAGATTGGCACCGCACGTTCATAAATCATCAGCTGTCGTGACATGTGAATATTTTTCCTGTGTTAAAATCTTTATAACGTTATTTCTTTGTACTATCATCAACCTATAGCACAGACCGCATGGCACCTAACCTTTTCTAGGTTTGTTTTAGAGCGGGGAAAGAAGATCTTCTTCCCAGCCAAAGCGGTCTATATATGCGTTATTCAAACCAAGGCATTCGGTCGATCCACAGCTATCGCGGTGGCGGCAGTTGTTGAACCCGTTGCGGTCAAACTCGGTCCAAAAGGCGGGGTCAATGACGAGCATTGGTTGCGCATTAACGAGGGCGTCACCTAGATCAGTCAACAGACACTCGGGAAAGTTTTTCACTTCAACAAATCGACCTTGGGCACGCGCGGCAAGGATTGCATCGCGCAGGTAGGGCAGAATGTCACTGTGGGGCGCGCAAAGCTGTTTCTCATCGCTCTCGGCCATCGGCCAAAAGTTCCAAAACTCCATTTGCACCAGTTTTTTCAAATGTGACAACGCCGAGACCATCTGCGGTAATTCGCGATAACTAAGTGCTGTTACAACAGAATTCGTCAGCAAACGGACATCATCCTTGGTGTCGAGATAGGTAAGCCCTGCCATCATCTTGTCCCAAGCGCGTGGTACCTGCGTGATGGCGTCGTGGCTGTCACGGTTGCCCCCTGCAACGGAAACAAAAAATTCATTGACGCCAGCGTCCAGCAATCTGTCTGCATATTTAGGGCGCGACAGGTGGACGCCGTGAGTTTGAATGCGCACACGCTTGAACCCAGCCTCGCGTGCTCTGGTTGCCAAATTTGGCAGATCACGGTTCAACGTGATTTCTGATCCCGTCAGGACCAAGCCTTCCCAAAGGCCCTCATTTTTTTGTTGATCCAGAACATGTTGGAACAACCCGTCCGGTGTGGGTTGCAGGCGGTCCATTGTCCCCTCAATCATGCAATGCACGCACTTCAGGTTACAGCGAAACTCCATCGTGAGGGAGACATATTTATCATGATCACGCAGGGACATTCGCGGGCGCGTATGCTCCATCTGTGGCGGCGTGGTGACACCTGCCCGTACGCCAGCAACATCCACAGCTTGTCGCGCCCTCAAGGCACGATCAACAGGTGGCTTGTCAGATAAGCCCATAGTAGCTGCCTTTCACATAGCGCAGCCCACCAGCGGGGTCAGCGATCCAATCGTACCCTACATCAAAAAGCAGATGCGCGAAACGATGCTGATTTTCGTTCAAAAAATGCTGCAACGGATCTGGAAAGTCTAAAACATCCAAAAAATCGACAACTTCGGCGACGGGTATCCGCGAAAAATATAGCGAGTCACTATGACGCTTGTTGGCCACAACAATCGTCTGTGCTGTCATCTGAGGCCACAAAATGTCCTCCATCCGCAAATCGGGTGCCCCAAGAAAAGCAGTAGAGGCGATCTTTGCTCGAATATCTTCAGCATGATCTTTTGCGTTGAAGAAAAAGTAGAAATTACGCAATTCTCTACCCTTTTCTGACACGCCGTAGCAAATGCCTGACGACACGGCACTTCCAGGGTTACCAACATAGATGTCGATCTGATCAATTGGCGCATCTGCGTTCACATGTTGTGCTGTCAGCTCTACAGAATACATAAAGTAGGGTATCTGATCTGCGTCCAGCGGGGCCGTGATGGGCACGATACCCTGCGTGGCGCGTGCAAGGGCCCTTGTATCAAACCCACGATCCAAACGCGCATAATCATAGAAATAGAATTCCCAGCTAAGTTTGCCACCTGCATGTTTGATCCCCCAAACCGTTTTGAACGGCCCACTGGCTGCTTGCAACGCGTCACAAAAGGCAATCATCCGGTCAGAGGCACCCGCCACCTCGAAAGAGTGATAAAGTAACGCAGACGACTGCCAACTATCCGCGTTGGACAGCGCCGGAGGATCATAGGGCCACAGACAATAATCTAACGAGGGATCAGACCGCCGTGCAGGTTTAATCCGATCAGCAAGGGTCCAACTGCGGTCTGTCATAGCGCACCCATCAAGCGGTGTGCGCCGTGATAAAGGGTGCCAAACGGCGTGCCATCCCGTGTTGTGCCTGCTGCGACATGGCCCAGCTTGTCGTTAGCGCGCGAGCGCAGATAGGTAACCACGTCATCGCCCCCGCCTAAAAAATCAGACAGGAGATCATGATGTTCCCCAAGGGTCGCACCACTTTCGGACAGGTTGATATCAATGGAACGACGCGGGCTGCCAGGCTCCACAACTTCTAGAAAACGCAACGCCATGTGGATGCGCGTCAGATCGGCCAAGCGTAACATCGCACTGCGTACACGGCCCTCGGGGACGACTTCGCACAGCAGATCGTCCTGTGCCTTCGGTTTCAATTCATCGCGGTCAAGATACAATGTCTCTGCAAAAGTTCCGCCTCGCCGCCACTTGATCGCAAGAAAGGTCAAGTCTGGTTGCGGCCGCCTGTCGACATCAAATTCAAGATAGCACTTGATCAAGGCACCACGTGGATCTGGCTCATAGCCAAAATGTACAGAACGAGAGCCCGATTGTATGCGGTCAAGCCGCGCCAACCCTTCTGGTGGCACATCTAGATCAATCAACATCTGGCGCAACTTGCCTTTAGGTCCAGGCCCCAGTGCTGCGCGTGGAAAACTGACAAGATAGCGCTCGTTGACCAACTTTCCTTCCACAACCTTGACCGAAGGCTCACAAAGCAACGGGTGTTCAACCTGTTCAAGCGTCGTTCTTAGGCGGGCATCAAGCTCGCAATGCGGCATCGAGCTTCTCATTCCAACTGCCCTGAAACAGCCAAAAGGTCACCAAGTGAGCGGTCCGCCTCCAGTAAATCCAGTCGCATGCGTGCATGGATCTTTTCGATCTTGCGTTGGCGTAATCGGAAAAAGAAACCTGCTAACCGCGGGCTTGCCAGTCTAACAAACCTTGCTGCGCGTCTGGCATACCGCGCGGAATTCGAACGCATCAATTCGTCACCAAGGGACAAAAACACCTCAACCTGACCCGGATCACCCTGCCTGCCGCAGCGCCCTTCAAGTTGGCGATCGACCCTGCGACTGTCGTGCCGCTCGCTCAGGATAACGTGCAAACCACCAAGTTTAGTCACCCCTGCCCCCAATTTTATGTCAGTACCTCGCCCAGCCATGTTAGTCGCGACAGTTACGGCCCCGGATTGGCCGGCACGCGTGATCAGTGCTGCCTCGTCCGCATCCTGACGCGCATTGAGTACGTCATGCGCCACCCCCAGCTGCTCCAGCGCAACACTTGCCGCTTCTGACGCAGCAACAGAGCGGGTGCCAATCAGGACAGGCACGCCCTTGTGGTTCAAATCGCGCGCCCGTGCAGCAATGGCCTGCCACTTAGATTGTTCTGTTTTCATGACGCGATCACGCGCAAACCGTCGGATGTCTGGACGGTTGGTGGGTATACGCGCAACCTTCAATCCGTAAACCGAGTAAAGTTCCCACGCGGCATCACGCGCTGTCCCTGTCATCCCCGCAACTCGACCGTAGCGGCGAAAAAACCGCTGATACGTGATGCGTGACAGGGTCTCACGCAGGTCCGACAGTTCCAGTCCTTCTTTTAATTCGATCATCTGGTGCAGGCCCTCTGACCAGCTTCGATCCTCCTGCACCCGGCCTGTATTTTCATCCACGATCTGCACGGCATCATCTTTTATAATGTAGTCCTCATCACGATGAAACAGATGCAGGGCGGTCAGCGCTTGCACCACTGCCTGTTCACGAATGACTGGCACGCCAAACGCGCCTTCGCTGTCAGCTGCGATCTCGTCGAGCTGATTCAACCCTCGTTTTGACACCACCACACGGCGTTCGTTGGCCAAGACCTTATAGTCAGGGCCCTCTTGAAGGTGCTTTGCGGCGGCCATCGCATTTTGGAACATTTCAACGTCATGTCCCTGCCCCTGTGACACCGCGCCAGAAATCACCAGCGGTGTGCGCGCCTCATCCACCAGAACGCTGTCGGCTTCATCGATCAACGCAAAGTGCAGGCCGTTCATCCGCAATGCGCCGCCGATCTGTTTTCCAGAAATTCGCTCAATTTTTCGGTGCAGGTTACCTGGCTGGCGACGCAAAACCATTCTGTCACGCAGATAGTCAAACGCGATCTCTTTGTTGGCGCCATGCACAACCGCGCGCTTGTATATCTGTTGACGTTCTTCTTCAGATTGCCCTTCAAGGATCACGCCAACGTCCAGACCCAGAAACGCGTAGACGGGCTGCATCAGCTCGGCGTCGCGTTCGGCAAGATAATCGTTGACGGTAATGACATGCACCGGCACGCCCCCCAGCGCCATGGTTGCGACGGCCAGCGTCGCACATAGCGTCTTGCCCTCCCCCGTCCGCATCTCGGCTATCTGGCCCTGCATCATCGCGTAGGCACCCATGATTTGTACATCATAGTGGCGCATACCCAAGGTACGATGAGCGACTTCACGCACCAGCGCAAATGACTGCCCCAACACGGCAGTACGTGGTTTTCCCGACAACAACGCCTGCCGCAATTCTGCACGAAAAGACTGAGCATGCGCCGTAAGCGCTGCATCATCGAGTTTTTCAAATGTGCCCGCATGACGGCGCACCGCGCGTAAGATGGGTTTCAACCTCCTACTGCGCCCCGCCGATCCACGAGAGATAACAGCGCCCAGAATTTTGCGTCCAATCCGGTCCAGCGCTTCCTCTTTTACATCCGGCCGTTCATCGTAGGTGATGACATCCGGCAGGTGCAGCCTGCGGCCATGGGGGGAAACCGCATGATCAGACATTGAACCGTGCCAAGAAAAGCTGTCGCAGGCTACGTCCGATCCTAAATCCCAAAGGTGTATCACCGTGATCAAAGCGCACAATCGCGCGCTCACCAACCATTGCGGGACCAACAGCAACGCTGGGGCTGATATCAAAGACAAAAAGGCTTTGTAGGCTGCGCCGTCCTGTAGGGTCGGAGGGATCGCTTGCGAAGGCTCCCCCTGCGTCCGAGGACAATGCAGGTGATGGAAGGATGGGGCGGCTTTCAGGGGCCGCGCCGATGATTTGCGCCGGCAATACTGTCGCCAGCGCGCGATGCATCCTGACCTCAACACCGATACTACCGCGCACCAGTTCCGCCATATCTTGAGGCACCGCAACCCGTAGGCGAAGCCCCTCATCCTTCATCAGATACCCCAGCACGGCACCCTTTTTTACATGCCGCCCCGGCAGGTCATCGGCGTTAGGGATCAAGGCACGCCCTGGATAAGCCGCTTTGACAACCAGTGCAGCACTACGTTCCTCAAATAGCGCAAGCCGCCCTTCTAGATGGCGCACCTGTTCGCGCAAAAGATTGGCTTGAACCACGTTTGATCCACTCACCCCCTGAAGGCGTAGCTTGATTTCTTGCAGCCGCGCACGCGCAAGCTGTGTCTGCGAAACCAGATTTGGATCAGCCATTGTCACGATGACCTCATCTGTGACCACTGGCCTATTTTCCAGTGACGCGATCGCCACAAATCCATCAGTGGATGCGCGCAGAACTTCACCTTCATCCAACCAAACCACCCCAATCGCCAGCGTCCTATGAGGCACTGGAACGGCAAAAATCACAGCCATGACACTGATAAATAATGCAGCACTCAGCGTTAACGCACGGCCCCTTTTTTCGCGCAGGTTAGGCCCGATGACGAGAAATTTCAGGCCTTTGAAAATGGGCACAACAAGCACGTTTGATATGGCCCAAATTGCGAGGATTGTGCCGATCACAAAGAACTTCTGCGCCACAAAAAGAGAGATCGCGATGGACACAGACATGCGGTAGAAAAACGCCGCTATGGAATAGAATAGAAACCACAGCCTTTCGCCGCGCGCAGTCACAGGGTTGGCCGCGTCTTTGAGGCCAAACAGATACCGCTGCACGATGTACCAGAAATACTTGCTTGAGCGTTGGCCGAGGTTCGGTATCTCCAACGCATCCGCCAGCACAAAATAACCGTCAAACCGCAGCAGCGGATTCCCATTGAAAAGCAGCGTAGAGACGCCGCCTATCAACATCACATTGAATGCAAACGCGCGCACTAACCCTGGTTCTACGTTGATCCAGACGATCATCGCGATGGCAGCCAACGCCAATTCCACCATGATACCTGCGCCACCGACAATAACCCGACGCCATTTCTCGGGAAAAGCCGCAGAAGATGACGCATCCACATAGGGCACTGGAATGAATACAAGGAACATCAATCCGATTTCATGCACCTCACCTCCCCAGACCTTGGTGGCATAGGCATGTCCCAGCTCATGAATGGCTTTGATCAGCGGATAAGCTAGTGCAATTAGTGCAATATTCTCTGCCGACAGAATCCGGTCGCTCAACCCTCCGGTCAGCCCGCCCCAGTTTAGCGCAACAAGCGTAACGCCCGTGAAAATTAGCGCTGCCCACAGCATAAATCCCCAGACCGTGAACAGCCAGCGAACCATCCACAATGTCGCCCCCAAAAATCGGTCAGGGTCAAACAGCGGAAAACGCAACGCCAATGGGTTGCGCAGGCGTGACATCAACGATTTGCGCGTTTGATCATGGTGCCTTTGACCCATTTCCGCGATGTCGGGGGGCATATCGCCTGCGATCAGGTCTGCGTGGTGCAACTGAGACAGCAGGCGTATCACCTCGGCTTGTGTGGGTGGATCATCTGGGTATTGGGTGCAGGCTGTCTCCCATAGAACTTGCAAGCTGCGGCGCCCATCCATCAGGCTGGCGATAAGGTTGGCAGCAGGGCTTAATCGAAAGTACTTTCCCGAGTGTAGATCTTGAACGATGAACCACGTATCGCCCCGAAACCTTTGACGGTGAATTTCGACATGGCTGCGCAAGCGCGGGCGCATTGGCCCGACCCTGTACCAGTCTTGACTGAGGAATGACTGCGCCATCTTTGTTTAATCCAAGCTCAACCAGCGCCAAGCCCACAGCCGCATCCAGTCAACCATCGGCCTGGTCCAGATTGCGATCAAGCGAGCTTCGGTCACGTCAATCTTGCCGACGCCCTCCATGCCCGGCAGAATATTATCAAAGCCATCGGTAAGCTCTGCCTCGACACGAAAACTGGTTGCGCCGTCTGCATATTCAGCCACAGGCGTAATTTTGCGAACCGCAAAGGGAAAGCTGGTGTCAGGCAACGAGGTCACAACCAGCGTACCTGTCTGGCCTTCGACCACATCAGCGATACGTCTTTCATCCACACGCAGGGTCACGCGGTACGCATCTATGGGGGTTACGGTCAGCAACGCCTCGCCGCGCGCCACTGCAGCACCAATAGACTGCGACAGGTCTCCCGAGGTGATAATGCCTTCATAAGGTGAGACCAGCTCGGTGCGTTCGATCTGCTTGTCGATCAGGTTTATCTGCGCCTCGATTTGGTCGATCTGGCTGCGGCGCACCTGTGTTTCGGCGCGATCACGTGCAGCAAGCGCGCGGTCATATTCAATCTGGCCGCGTTGCAGCTCTGTCAGCAAGCGTAGCCGTTCCAGCGTCAATTCGCGGTCATCCAGTCGCACTAGTACCGCGTCTTTGCTGACGACATCACCCGCGCGGGCAAAGCTTTCGGCGATAAACCCGTCCGCAGATGCGGCGATGGTACGCTGCACGGCACCTTCAACAACAGCATCCGCAGCGATGCGATCCTCGCCCATAGTGAACCAAAAAAACGCAGTCAACGCGGCGACACACACCAACAAAGCCTTGCGCCCCAAATAGCCCGGACCTGCGAGCCTGATAAAATGTCCACCAAGGCTCTCGCCCAGCTTGCTCAACAACCATCTGTCGTTGCGGCGTTTCTCATCCAAAACCGGGGCCAAAACCGTACTGACGGCTTCCAAAATCTCTATCTCATCTTGTGAAAACGGCTGATCCGTGGGCCGCTCAAACGTCACCGCGCCAATGAAATGGCCGCGACTGTACAGCGGCGTCGTCATGATGTGCCCTACGGCCTGCGCCTGAGCCAGTTTTTGATGCCGATGCGTGGCACGCGGATCATCGCTCTGGGTTTCGGGCCAGATCACGACGCCGCGTTGGTCAATCGCTTCATCCATTGCGGCCCCCAAAAGCCGCACCAGATTCATTTGTTTGTTAAACTGCGCCGAATGAGAAATTGCTGACACTCGGGTACGAAAAAACCGCTGAAATCCAATCGTGACCCTATCGCAGTCAAATCGGGTCGCAAGGGCGGTCGTCGCAGAACGAGTGGCAGTAGCGATGTCCTTTTGCTCGGCCACATTCACAACCGAGTTCAGCGCCTCTATTGCATTGGAATAGCGCCGCTTGTCGGCCATCGACGCATCGCGCCGCAAGACATCGCGCATCCAAGCAGCACCCCATTGCAGTCGCCGCATTTCGACTCTGAGGTCTGTCTGGTCCTGAGGCAATATCTCGGCGCCAACCGCACCCAGAACAATGCCGTCAACAACAAGCGGCGTTGCCACACTGACAAGGCCACCAGTCAGCTGTCCCCCGTCACCAACACCACCGCGAACAACACCACGGTTGTTCTCCATCGCCGCTTCTGCGGCGCCGATCAGCGCCCCCGCGGGCATCCGCGTCCTCGGCCAATGAGAGGTGGCCCTTAGTCGCCCACCCTCCGGATCAACCAGAAACACACAAACAGCCTCAGCACAGTCAAGCTGGCCGAACATAAGTGGCGTCCATGCCTGTGCAGCACTCTCCAAGCCATCAGCCTGACCAAGATTTTTCCAAAGGCCCTGTTCAGGCAGCGTCACACGGCCTGCTTCAGCAGCAGGCTTGATTGTGTCACTGCCGCCTATGTCGTTCATTTGTCGTCTACTTTTAGCACACCATGTCGCGATTCATATTCCCGCAGGACACCTGTTAGAATTTGATGCAGCCGCTTGGTGGCATAGGGTGTCATGATAACACGATTGTTCAGATCAACCTGAACAGGCTCCGTAGCACCCGCATTCCAAGTCTTATTCGTACCAAAGAAAAATTCGATCTGTTCACGGGTGCCCTGCACGTTCACAACATTTGCAAAGCTCGTCTGCATGTCACTGTCATTCCATACTACCGAGGTATCGACTTTCTTTGGTTCATCATTCGTTTCGGCCATTATATCTCCTGAAGGTTCCAGTCTGTGTCTGCCTTACGACTGACGCATCAGGGGCAGCCTAGCCGACTGCCCCTCCTAAAGTCAAAATCTTCAATAGCTTCAATATGCTGATTGATAATCCGCCTGAAAGATCCAATCGTCAGGATCATCATCGGCATATCCACCAGGATTTTCGGTCAAGTCATCAATCATCCAAAGCGCGCCCATGCTGTCAACATAAGCAAACAATGCGCCATCATCGTCCAGCATAGTATAAGCAGCATCCGCAGGTGCATCCGCCGTGCTCGTAAAGCTTTGCTGCACGAACTCGCCCAAATCTGCATTATAGACATAGGAAGCTTTGCCGATGTTGTTGCTTGCCTTTTTCGGGTGGAAGCTGATCTGAATTTCAGAATTCTCGATGGCGTTGATAAAGTTGCTCACCGTAGGACGTGCTGCGGTTGTCGGGGTCGGTGGTGTAATAACACCGCCGCCAGTATCACCGCCGCCGCCAGCACTTGGAGGCAATGTAGTCGCCGAGATCAAACCATAGTCTGCGGTTCCAGAGGCCGCGTCATTCTGAGCACCTGGTGCCGAGGAAACTCTGACATCGCGGCTGGCTGGGCCATTACCCGGCTGTGGATCAGCAGGACCACCACTCTGGTCACCCCAATCCGCATCTGACTGGCGCACAATACCCATTTCACCATCAGGTTCGCCATTGCGTGCTGGATCGCTACCAGTATCAGCAGCACGGGTTGGATCAGCACCATCGCTTGCACCCAGATCATACCAAAATTCGATCATAGATGGGGCATTACTGCGCAGCACAGTCGGCGCACCGAAGGGCTTGAACGGGATAATAAAACTGTTGAACTCACCATTCCAGTCGTGCATCCGGTCGCCGCCAGTATTCGCAATCAACACGTCTCGGCCTGCGCCGCCGAGGGCATAATCCTCATAGCTGGCATCGGTATCAGAATCATCGTTTGTGCCACCAGTGGTGCCCAGATCATCATCAAGGTTCAGCCAATCAGAGCCGTAACCGCCATAGAGCCTGTCCCGGCCCGTACCCCCCATCAGAGCATCATTGCCCAGATCGCCAAAGATCACATCATCGCCATCTGTTGCCAGACCATTCTGTGACCGAACGTCAACAGGACCCTCTGTTGCATCAAAGTTCAAGAAGAAGGTTCCGCCGTTCAGATCAACGCGGGTGCGTGGTGCGTTCTCATCGTAATGCGCAAACTCCTCAACCGAAGCGTCATAGGCTAACATGCCCCCCGGATTGAACGGAGTGTCCCAACTGATCACTGTGCCGTCCATCGCTTGCGGCAAGGAAGTCAACGGCAGGGCTTCTGCACCTGAGATCGCATCATCACCTGCCCCGCCATGCAAGAAATCGTCACCCCAGCCACCATAGATAATGTCATCAGCCTGTGTGGGCACAAAGAGCTTATCTTGGGTGGCAGATGGATCAACATTAAAGGGCGTTAGGTTTACTGACTTTTTCAATTGCTGATCAACGTTGATGGTGTAGCGCAAAGTATTCGCATTCGGCGCGGTGATCAGATCATCAACAGACGTCAGCGCGGCAATGCCGTGCAGGCTTTCGCCGATTGTGGTGCTGTTGCGACTGGTCATGACGCGGCCATCATCGCCGATAATCCCATCCGTTCCAGTTCCACCAGAAATCCACTCATGGCCCCAGCCACCAATGATATCGTCGTTCTGGCCGTCACCATAAATTACGTCAGAACCGGTCATGCCGTAGATTGAATCATCCCCGGCTTCACCGTGGATTTCGTCGCCAGCGCCATTATCATTCAGAGCTGCGGCATCAAAATCTGCTCCACCCTCGGTGTAATCTATCAGATCAACGGCACGGACGATGATCTTTTCACCACCGTAGATGTCGTATTCAAAGCCAAGGTATGCGCCGCTGCTGATACCATCAGTGCCTACGATCCGTAGGATATTACCGTTATCACCAACGATTACATCAGCATCACGGGCATGCCCGTCAATTCCTTCGTCACCCAGATCGTTGCGTGCGATTGCAGTACCCGATCCACCGAACAACAGGTCGGCGCCGTCAGGCCGCAATGTTTCGCCTCCTGACAGCCCGAGATAGAGCGAAGAAGACCCGCCCACAATGTCGTCCTGACCAAGGTTACCAAAGATGACATCTTCACCGCCATTACCTTCGATGTAGTCATCTCCGTCCGTGTCCGCGCCATCGTAATCATCCGTAGATGGCATGACATTCAGCAATCCAAACAACGCATCGCGTGCAGCATCAACTGCAACTTGGTCCGCATCAGCGATATCGTTATCCGCCAAACCGTTTGCGTTCAAATCTATGCTGCTGTCGCCCTGAATTGTATCCATACCAAGTTGGCCAAAGATCAGGTCGTTATCTGCACCACCTGCGATATAGTCGTTCCCGTATTCGCGGGCATCTTCAGTATCCGAGTGATCAAAGATCTCGATGTCGCGCTGCACAGTGCCATCTACATTATTTTGACGTTGGCCATCATTCAAAGCCGCACCATCATCTGCGCCAGTTGTGCCATAAAGGTTGTTGCCTGCAAGTGCCTGCATACGTGCGTCCAGCAACGTGCCCGAGCGGTAAATGCGCCCGTTGTCGCCGAGGATCACATCATCGCCGCTACCGCCATCAATGGCATCGTCGCCATCTGTCGCCAGTGCACCATTTTGATCCAGATCGACATTATGACCCCCAATCAGGTCATCATCGCCGCCGCGACCAAAGATAACATCGCCACCTTGTTGACCAAGGATGAGATCATCGCCTGCGCCTGCATCAATCCAGTCTGCCGCACCGCCATCATTGGTACCCGTCCAGATCGCAGTAACATCAAAGGGCAACGTGCCAGTGTGCAGTGGCAGCGCGGTCTCATCTATATCGCCAGCCAGTCTGCCGTGATCACCCAGAACAAGGTCATTCCCAGCACCGCTCAGAATACGGTCAGCCCCTGTGCCACCCATGATCAGATCATTGCCTGCGCCGCTGGTGATTGTGTCGTCGCCACCGGTAGTTACGTCTGTCGCTTCGATTTCTCGTGCAAAATCGGTGGTTCCATCACTGACATTAACCCAATTGATAAAGCCGTGGTCGCCCAGAATAATATCCGAGACGCTATTGCCACCTGCCCCACCAGTATTGATTGTGTCACCGCCCGCGCCGCCAAGAACAATGTCCTCGCCCAGCCCAGTAGTGATCGTATCGCCTGATCCAATTTCGATATCGCTGGTTGTAAGTGTCAATAATTCCAGCGGAATGCTGCCCAAATTACCTGCACCGGTCCCAACGGTCAGCGCGCCACTGTCACCAACAACAACATTTGTACCATTTCCGGTGGTCACCGTGTCGCCACCAACGCCGGCAAGAATTACGCTTGCTCCATCGCCGGTTATGATCGTGTCGGAAGCGCCCATGGTTGGGTCAATTGTACGTACTGCGCTCAACGTCATTGCAAGACCAGCAATTTGTGGTGCCGCCGTAATTGCCGCGACTATCTCACCTGCATCGCCAAAGATGATGTTGGTACCGGTTTGCGCGTTGAGTACATCCGAGCCCCAACCGCCCAAGACCACGTTGGTCCCATCAGCGGTAGTGATCGTATCGTTGCCGCCCAGATTGGTCGCCGTGCTGCGGATCACATCGATGTCCGAGATGTCACCATCAGCTGAGACATAGTCAACGATCCCATGGTCCCCAAACAGCACGTTATCGCCCGCACTATCCGTGATTTGATCTGAACCAAGGCCCGCCAACACTATGTCATTGCCGGTGCCGCCTTCGATAATATCACTCTGACCTGCTGCGAATTGGCTGGTCCGGATCTGGCTGACCATACCCGTTGTAGCCATGCGCAATGTGCCTGCAACCTGTTCGATTACACCGTGGTCGCCGATGATGATGTCATTACCACCGCCGCCATCGATACTGTCTTCGCCCGGCGTGCGAGTGTCGGCGCTATCGAGTGATGGTGTTGCGATGATGCTGTCCACTACCGTGAGCGTGCGTGTCGCCAGCTCAACAATGAACCCGCTGTCACCATAAATGTGATCTACGCCGTCGCCACCAAAGATGGTGTCATTTCCACTGCCGCCAGCGATATGATCACCAGCAGTGC
Source organism: Sulfitobacter sp. (assembly GCF_036960155.1). Lineage (GTDB taxonomy): Bacteria > Pseudomonadota > Alphaproteobacteria > Rhodobacterales > Rhodobacteraceae > Sulfitobacter. Next base: position 44,146 of record NZ_JBALWB010000001.1, read on the forward strand.
TGCCATAGATCACATCCGCACCGATGCCGCCGTCAATCACCAATCCAACAGAAGCACCCACCGCCAGTACTAGGCCGGATGCATCGATGATATCTCCGTGGTTTTCTGGTTCCTCATAGCCGTCAAAGACCAGCCCGCCACCTGTAGGTGCGCCACCAAGGTAGTTGTAGCGCTGACCATCTGTTGTCGTATCACCGTAGACCACTAAAAGGGATTCTGGTCCTGCGCCGCCTGTAATTGTAATGTGGTCGGCGCCCGCTCCGCCATGAATGGCTGTAACAGGCAGATCAACAAGATTGTCCGAGAAGCGGTTAGTGTCGAGCACCTCAAACACGTCATCACCAGAGCCAAGCAACAGGTCGACGATCTCAACGGTTTGGATCGTGATGCCTTTGGCATAATCAACGAGGATCGGACCAGTCAAAATATCACCTTCATCGAAGGTGTTAACACCACTGCCCATGCCCAAACCGTCAATTAGCAAAGCCTCTTCACCACCTGGAAGGTTGGTAGTGGTCATACGACCTGGCGCACCTGTCACGTCGCCATCATTGAAGATATTGACCCGGTCGTTCTGGATTGTCTCGTCTGTGCCGATATCCAGCGCGATTGGTCCGGGATCACTTTCCGTTGGCAGCATAACTGCGTTGGAAATCAGACGGTCCTCGGCTGGTCCACCTTGGATCATCAATGAACCACGGATTTTCGAGGTTGTATGCTCTTCGGCTGGGAAGACTTTGGTCACGTAACTCATTGCATTTGGCTCAAAGTCAGGATCGGCTTCGAGCACAATTGTGACCTCATCCGCCCAATTGCCGGAGGTAAAGGTAACCTGCCCCACTGTCACGTTCAGATCGGCGGTAACGGTTTCGGCCGTCACGGTTAAGCCGCCAGAGAGATAGAGAATTGTACCATCCTCAGAGACAGCTCCGATAAGTACCGCCCCATTATTGCTGACACTGCCCGAAACATCCACGGTTTGACCAGATGCAAAACCGGCTGCGGCCCATGTGCCGGAAGACCGCTGGATATAATCCGGGCCATCTGGATTGCGGACAAACTCAACAGCCACATTTTCCGCAGCGAGAGTTGCAAGGGTAACCCGCCCACCTGCGACGATCCGTGTTTGGCCATCTTCAGAGATGTTGATCGTAACATCATCTGTCGGCGCCTTGGTCAGGCGCATCGTATAGGTGTCAGTTTCGCCCGCACGGTCCACAATCAGCGTATTGCCATCCGTTTCGCGGATAACCACCCCAGCCGTATCGCCATCAATAACAGTCACATCCAATTCGCCCTCAGCAGCAGCGGCATAGCGCACACCATCAGAACTGAGCGTATGAGTAACCTGAATGCGTTCCTCGTTCTCGTCGCCATCATTCGCAGTGGCGGTCACGGTCACGGTCTGGGCATCATTCCAGTTTGCAGCAGTGAAGGTCAGCGCAGTTTCGCTAAAGGACAAATCGCCAGAGTTGCTGTTGTCGCTCAGCGTTACTGTGACGGTTTCGCCCGCGTCAGGAGCCCGTGTCAGAACCACATCCCATGTATCGGTGATGCCGGAGGCACCTTCGAGCAGGAAGGTGTCCAGATCGCTTTGAATGATACGCACACCGGCTAGATCATTGTCTTCAACCGTGACTTCAATGTTGTTGACCTGCGCACCGTCAAAGGCCGCATCCTCTGCAATGACCGAGTGACTGATCACAACGTCGCGGTTGCCCTCTGAGGCGGCGTCATCCACCGCAAGGATCGTCACGTTTTGCTCAACATCCCAGTTAGCGGCTGTGAATTCCAACACGATTGCATCCGCAAAAGTTGCTCCATCCGCGGAAACCAAGACGGAATCAGCCTGTTGGCCTGTCACGGTCGCGGTTGTAAGGCCCACCTGCGATGTGACGAACGTCTGTACCAGCGTCAAAGTATTGGCCGTGACACCTGCGATCTCATAGGTGCCATTGTCATCACCAGCATCGGTCACGGTGATGGACTGATAAATATCAAAGCCCTCATCGATCCAACTACCAGCATCACGGGATAGGCTGTTGCCTCCGGCCGCAAAGCTAAGGCCAGTTCCTGCGCCCATTTGTGGTACTGTCAGCGCTTTATCTTCGGTTGACGCGCGGTTGGCCGAGACCGTGATGTATACTGTGCCGCTCACTGGTGCTGTCGCCAGAACCACAGTGTATATGTCGCTGCGTTGGCCTTCCTGTTCACTCACACTGGTTTTGCCAGGGGTGAGGTCAGCGCCTGCAGACTGACCAATGATAACAGCGCCTTGGACTGGGTCAGCAATCGTCGTGCCAAGCCCTGCCGCAAAGGTCTGATCGTAATCATCGTCGTCGCTGGCCACCTGATGGTTCACAAGCCCAGAGCGCCCTTCGAGGTCTGCCGAAATAATCCGGCCGGTAACATCGCCTGTAACATCAAAGGTATCAGAACCAAGTCCGCCAATTACGTTGGTAACAGCGCCAGCGGCTGTGGACAGGATATAGAAGGTATCGTTGCCTTCCAGACCATCAACTTCAATGCTCTCTTCGGTATTGGAAATCCGGACATTCAGCCCTGCGCCAAAGATGCCATCTTCGCTGACGACGAACTGGTCATCACCCTCAGTACCCAACACGATCACCGTGTCAAAGCCTGCACCGCCATCAATATTGACCGGCGCATTAATATTGTAGGTGATGGTGTCGTCGCCATCACCAGCCAGAACTTCTGTATCGCCCTGAATGGTATTGCCACCCGCTTCGAGCAAGAAGGCACGCACGATGAAATCATCATTGCCCGCCTCACCCTCTAGCTTCACCTCAGCGCGGTTGGCGTAAACGGTGAAGCTGTCGTTGCCTGTTCCGCCAAAGGCAACTGTGGCAAAGCTGGCGCCATTGGACAACCAGCCACGCGTGGTGAGGACCGCATCGATGTCATCACCCGCAGCAATACCGTTGCCGTTGCCTGCAACAGGTTCAATCCCGAAGATCTGACCGAACTGGAAGCTGTCGTTTCCGGCACCGCCATCCATTGTCATAATCGCCGCGTTATCATCCGAGACAAACCCATCATCGCCATCAAGCCCTACAAGGGTGACACGGCCATTGATGGAACGGTTGTAATTGATCCGCTCAACCGTATCAGGTCTGCCTGCATCAACACCCCTGATTTGGGCGTCAGTGCCATGCAGCAAAGCAACAAAACCAGCACGGCTAAGGAAATTATCATCCTCCGACGTACCCGTCACAACCATCGTATCTGCACCCTGACCGGGTAGACCGCTGTCAAAGACATCGATGATATAATCAGTTGGTATGCCACTGATGGAACCATGTGTTTGAATAAAGATATCATCCGAACCAGCGCCACCATCGATCAATAGGCTGTCGTCTGCACGGTCCTGATCCAACAGGCGCACCACTGTGATGATATCATCATCGGCTCCCCCAAGGATTTCGGCAAGTCCGGTGAAGGTCGTAGCGTCGTTTAACAGGATCGTATCTGAACCAGTGCCACCAGCGATACGGATCGTGTCGCCAGCATCAAAACCGCCCGTAAGCGTGAACACATCATTGCCGCCTTCAAGGTCGACAGCGATGTTCCCAGCCGCGATCAAATCGCCGCTGATGGAAACAAAATCGCGCGTCCCACCAGTGTTGATCGTTATGTCCTGACCTGCGGTGAGTGTGCCCAGAACATTCAGGCGGTCTTCGCCTGTTCCTGTTACGACACCGATGTCCTGACCCGCCAAGATATCACCCGAGATCGTAACGCTGTTATCGCCATTATTTGTCTGCACAAGGAAGTCTGTGCCCGCAGACACAAGCCCGGTGATCGTCACTACGTCATTATCCGAGCCTGTGACCAACGAAATTTGTCCATCAGCATTGACTGTACCGTCGACAGTGATGTCCCCGCCGCCTGTACCGATATCGTTGAAATCACTGGTCAAGGAAACATTCCCCTGCTCGGCATCTACTAAGGCCGTGGCCGTGACCACGATGTGATCCCCTGCCCTAAAGGCGATGTCGCCGGATGAGGAAACGACCGAAATACCCGAATTCACCGTGATGATATCATAATCTTCTGGCGCGGATTCCGTGGCCGTTAGCGTGATGTTGCCCGCACTGCGAATATCGCTCTCTACCGTGATCGGGCTGCTTGCCCTCGTTATGACTTCGCCGCCAGAATCCTGACCGTAGCCAGCAGGACTGTCCAATACGGCCACTTCAAGCGCGCCGTCGTTTGTCACGTAGGTTGATCCAGTTGTCGAGAGTGTCTGAATCGTGCCGATTTCTGTAAACAACGGTTTCAGCGCGGTGCCGATGTTGGTTTGCGCAATCAGATACGCCCGCCCGCCAGTGACGTTCGACGCACCAACAGGAGCACCGTTAAAGATGCCACCAACTGTTGCAGTCAGATAGGCCGTTGTCATCGCATCCGCAGAATTGACGCCCACAGCATTAAGATAAAGGTCGCCCGCCTGTTCGATCAGGAAAGTGTTCTCTTCGCTTTGCGTAGTCACAAGACCGGCGGTTCCGCTGCGACGACTGTCGATGTCCAGTTCGTTGCCAAACGCCCCGATAAAGCCAAGCCGTGCCGTCAGTGTGACGTCACCATAGGCCAACACGTCGGCGGCCAATTGCGCTGTACCAATTGCCGCTTCGGCACTGGTGGACGGCGCTGTTGGATCGATCAAGTCAACCGCATCAAAGATAGATACAGCGGCCTCCAACACGACATTGCCAGCCGTAGACAGCACGTTGCGGACGTTCAAGTCGCCAAATTCTTCGGTCACCACAATATTGCCAACGGCGGTCGCGGTGAGCAGCCCTTTGGCATCAGCTCCGTCATCATCCAGCTGGATTTCGAGCGCATCACCCGTGGTCCCAATGCTGCCAGTTTGTGCGGTCAAGAAGAGGGAATCCCCCTGAATATTCACAAAGTCCGTACCGATGTGATCAAGGATTGAGCCCTGCGCAACAAGGTCGATGTCATTGCGCGAGAAGATCGTCGAGACGCGCATATCGCCAGCTGTCTCGGTGATCGAAATGGCGCCAGCACCACGCGCAGTTAGCCCGCTTCCGAAAGATTGATCTATATAGATGCGTCCGGTTCCACCGATACCGCCATCGCCTGCCTCAAGAAGCAGATCATCAGAAGAGATGTTAGGATCGGTTGTTGTAGACCTATTATCGGTGATGTCGCCCTGCGCACGGATACGCAGATCGCCGTCCACATTAATGAGGTCCAGCGCCAGCGCTTCTTCTGTCCCGATAAAGCTTTGACCACCAGCTGTAGCCGTCAGAGTACCCGTTGAAATGATGTCAAAATCTTCGCGCAATTGGACCTGCACAGCAAACAATTCAACAAATTGGTTCACATCAAGCGTGATACCGGTTTCCCCCGTGAGACCCGGTGCGCCACTCAGGACGATGGTATCATTAGTAGCCGACAGGATCGTATAAAGCGTAGCCGCGTCGTTTCCGTTTACCGTATCAGCCCCACCAAGCAGGATTTTCATGCCGTTTCTGAAGTCACTAAAGTCAACGGAACCACTTGTGCGGGTGATCGTATTGCCGCCAGTAATCGTAGCGACCACATCTTCGACAGAAACGCCCTTCGGATCCAAGGCGATGCCCGAAATCGTAACAGATTGCATCGTCTCAGTGCCGCTCAGCGCGACATCGGATTGATCCAGCGTGATCACGCCCCCTACAACCGAAAGCACCGTATAGAATGGGCCTTCTTCAGTCGCATTGGTGCTGGTGCCTTCGACCTGAATGACCTGACCATCCAGATTGGCGCTCCACGTGCCGCCATCGGTACGCGTGATCGTGCCAGCCGCTGCGTTAAAATCAACAGTTGCCACAAAAAGATCTGTCGTCAGGAAGAACACATCGTCCCGCTCTGCTGCTGCGAGAGTTAGTCGCTCATCAGAAGTCAGATCTACATCCGGATTAATCTCGATCAGAACCTGGCCGGTGCTGCGCCCGATCTTACCGGACACATCCAACGTGACGCTTGAGCCGATAATGTTTTCATTCTCGATCACAACGTCCGTATCAGTCACCGGCTTGAGCAGACCACCGCCAATCGCGTTGATCAGTTCATCTTCGGTCCAAATCTTGATCGAAGCGTCGACATTGGCAATTTCATCATCCGACAACGCGACCTCATATGTGCTGTCAAATGTATCGACGTTACCGTCAATACCACCGTCGGCACCCCAAACCGCATCAAGGGCGCGGTACTGAACAGTCCTGCTCGTCTTGAGCGTCAGAATGGCCGCTTCTACATATTGCTGGGTTGTGGTTGTGCCCGCAATCACGGCTGTATCTGTTGCAGCCTGTGCGCTGTAGAATTCCTCGTAGTAGGTTTGTTCTTCGGCTGAGAAAGTCAACAAAACATCAGCATCGAACATAGTGTCCGCTGTGCGGAAGGTCAGATGCCAAGTCGCCAAATCAGCCTGTATTTCAGCCTCTGTTCCCGCAGGAACCGCAGCACGCAGGTCTGCTTCGCGTTCGGCCAGTTGTGATGTCCGCACGCTCCAATAGGCTGCATATTCATCGGTCTTGGCTTGGCTCAATGCATCTTTGGTATCTTGCACTTTTTGCGAAGCAGCACCCGTTGAAACGCCGTTCGCTTCATCCGTGAGGTTCAATGCCCCCCAAACTGAATCGCGCAGCGCTGATATGGCACGTTCATCTTTGATCTCGATGGTATTGCCGTCCAGCAAATCGCCCGCCAGAACCTGAACTGTAACATCACCGCCCGCAAGTATTTCATAGACCCGCAAATTACCGGCAGCTTCGGACAGGTAAACGCCACCACTTTCAGCATAGGCGCTGATCGTCGAGCGCGCCCGATCGCCAGTGTCGATTGAAATCACGTCGATGTATTCACCAGTACTGCTACGAGCGCTGCTGCCGATACGTCCGGATTCCGAAGTCAACGTAATGGCATCGCCTTGAACCACATGTGCCCCAGCAGCGCGTGTGATGCTGCCTTCGGCGGTGAGAGAGATATCGCTACCGCCGGAATTGGCGATAACAGTACCAACAGCCAGATCACCGAGCAATTCGATAACACTTACTGTGCCACTGGTCGCAGTTGCATCAAAACGTTGACCTGTCACACCCTCAACGCCGGATAGATTAATCCGCAACGGATCAATCGTCTTACCGATGCTGGATGCCGTAAGGTCAATGGCCCTACCGCCGATCTGTCCGATCAACCCAGTAGAGCTGGTTCTCAGCGTTCCTGTCGTGTTGATCTCGGTGTCACCAAAGGCGTTCGAAATGCTGCCCTGAACCAGAACGTCAGAATTGCCGCCTTCGACAACGATTGAGCCCGTGTCGTATCCGATAAACTCAATGTCGATTTCACGATCAGCTTCGATTGTGTGGCTGTAGTAGGTGACGGAGTCCGTGATCGTTGTGTACTGGAACCATGCATGGTTGCTCCCGTACCAAGTGGACCATTCTTTTTTATCGCTCAGTTTGGGGCCATCTACGTTGCCAATAACTTCGACGTCGTTGAAGGTATACGCGGTGCCGTCTCTGGCAACATCAAGGTAGAAGTAGTTGGAATCCTTTACCAATGTAGGTGTACCAGGCGTACTACGGTTTTTGTCCGGAGCACGTGAGTCCGGGCTGAAGGCATCAATACCCAGCCAGTCGCTTTCGGTCCATTCCTCTATCAGTGTCGCGCGGTTGCCCTGCGCAATGATCCAACCATAGCGCAGCCCATCAAGTGGTTTGTACTCAAAGGTCTTACCGTCCTGCTCTTCAAAGCCGCCACCGTTATCGCTCAGCTCTACATTGCCGGCTGCGTTAACCTGATAAATCGTCGTATAGGGCACACCCAAGACTTCTGGCTTGGCCAGATCCTTGATGATCAATTCCCCCTCACCGCGCGTGGTGGCGTCAAGGCCCTGAATGATCAACTCCGGTGCGTCTGCATCGGAGAACGTCATTAGGTTGTTAATCTCGATTTCCGGATAGCCGCCGTAAACAACAATCTTGCCGTTGCGGGTGTTGACAACATTTGCCCTGATATCGACGTAACCGCCGCCCGGTGTCAGTGGTGTGACAAGCACCGCACCTTTGCCGTTATTCGCAGCTGGATCATAGTAGATCTGGTAGTCATCATTCGTGCTCGGTAATTTGGTGATGCTGCCCGTATTGCTTTTACGAAGGCGTTCTATTTCGGCCTGTGTTTCAGCATTCAGATTGACGACAAAATCGGCCTTACCAGCCTGAATCAGGCCGTTGACGTTGAAATACTCTGCATCAACAATAACGCGGTTGGCCTGAACACTTGGCTGTGATGGCCCAACTTCAAGGAAGTCCTCGATTGCGTCTTCAGTAGCCCTCGCGTCCTGCGTCCCCGCCGTGCGGTTGGCAAAGTTGTCACCGGTCAGGAAGGGCGTCTTCCACTTGGCAAATGGATCGCCGGCCGTATTGGGCTGCGTGCCATTGATATAGATTGTATCGCCGCTCAGGACGGTGACGTCTTCACCAGTAACAGTGGCGTTCAAAAAGACCGACCCGGTTGAAGACCCGTTGGCCGAGTTATTGTCAATCAGCACGCTGCCGCGTTCGTTGGTCACAGGACCATCGACGATGATGTCGGGCCATTTCGGCAGATTACTTGTTCCGAGGGTCGCAAGAACCGCATCATAGTCAAGAACGATCTTGATTTCTGGCACTCCACCAGACACCGCCAACGACGCGTCAGTAAAGCTGACATTCGGTGTAATCGGTGCCCAGATAAAGAACACACCGTTATCGAATTCTTCAACTAACTGGTTTTCTTGATAGATGCGCGCCAGTGGATCGGCTTCGACGGACATATCGCGCCCGTTAAAGTAAACGCCGCCATTGGATATTGGAATTTCGGCACCCAAGATGCGCAAATAAGCGTTTGAATTGTTTGTAATTTCGATCTTAGAATCTCGTGGAGTGTCAAAGACACCGTTGCCATACAGCTGATCTGCCAACACTTCGACTTCGCCTGCTTGGGCAAACACGGGATCAACGGTTACCAATTGGACCGTTGGCAGTAGCGGCAGCAGTTCACCATCATCGATGGTGCCATTATTGTTTACATCGTACCACTTGGCTTCGCCCGCGGCCAACATTTCGGTCTGCAGTCTTTCGACCTGTGCCTGATAGAATTTGACCAGATCAAAGTTGACGTAATATTCTGTATTGGTCGGATCAGCGGCAATCAGTTGAGCTCTTGCATCGGGATTGTCTGCTCCGACTTTGATACCGTACTCGGTCAGATTATTCTGCGCGAGATTGTATTGTGTCAGACGCGCTGTTTCTACCAGTTCCTGAGAAACAGTAAACGTGATCGAAGATTCCTCTCCGTTATCCGTACGGGTATAGGTGCGTGCCGCATTTACATCCGGCGCATCGTTAGGATCGGTCACTGTTGGTAACGGATCCAGCGTATAGGTAATCACACCCTGCGTTATCACGTTTGCACCATCGCTGATCGTAGACGTGCCGGTAACTGTTCCGGTCTCATCGTCAACAGTGATAACCAAATCCTTCTGGCGCTCTTGGCCTGTCCGCACAGTACCATCGTTTATGACAGAACCGCGCGCCTTGGCTGTTGCGTCGCCAGGGCCCAAGTTAGCGTTATTCCCGCCAAGGGCAGCATCAACAGCATCTCCCACGATAGAGACCCAGTTGATCCCTTTTGCCAGTACATCAATGTCCGCTGTGCCGATTTCCTCAGCGATAAGCGCGATGTTTGCGTTGCCCTGCAAAAGCGCTCCGTCATGTACATGAATTGTATTGTCGGCGATGATGATAACTTCGGTTTCCAAGTCATCAATTGGAATTGCTGAGCCTGCAATATTGTCCACATAAGCCGTCAACTCATGCTGAGCGATGTCGCGGTAGCGGTCCGTGCCCGTTGATAGCCATGCATCGCGGTCTGAGACAACCGTACCGCGGATATCAATCAGATTATCAGGCAGGATGCTCATTTTCGCGTGGCCAATAGCCACCGTACCAATGCCGTAAGTTTCTGATTTTGAGTGCAAATCGGCGATAAACTCACCGTTCGATTCCAGTACCAGTTCGCCACCCGCATCAACCAGCGCACCTGTGCCAACTTCGACCTGAGCCAAAAGTTGTGGCGTCACCAGATCAATATAGGCTCCTGCCCCCGACACAGCACCTGCTGTGAACAGCGCCACATCGTCGGTCACATCAAGTGCATTAAAGGCTTTAGCCTTGAGCGTGCCACCCGCATCGGTGGTGATCAGCTGTGAATAGCTGTCGATGTCGACGATGGTCGCCAAATCGATGGTGATAAGGCTGCGCGCTTCCGCACCACTTGCAAGACCGCCAGCATCACCGTCGATGTTGTTCACGGGTGCTGCAGCTTTCACAACTGTGCTCGTCGCCGCCAAATTCGCCGATTTGGCCGTCACGTTGGCTCCCGTTGCGTCGCCGTCTTGATCCCCCAAACGGGTTGTCACATCAACATCTATCGTATTGTCCGATTTTGCGCCCGAGCCGCCAATCAAGCCAAATGAATCCGTCACAACAAAAGTGTTGGGATTGGCGGTATGCGCCGCACTTACAGTCAGTAAACCTAGCCCTGTACCAAGCGTCACCTGAGCCCCATCGCCAATAATAGACGACACATTTGCTCGTGTTGTGGTTGTTGGTGCAGCGGCTGACCCTGCAACCAAACCTCCAGAACCGGCGGTGGTATCAGCAGTGTTATTCGCCGTTCCGGTGGACAGAACCGACAGACGCTCAGCCACAACATTTGCACCTGCGCCAACACGGGCAGCGATGGTGGTCTCTGAGATCGCCAAAGATGTCGATGCCCCTGCCCCGACAAGCCCGATCGCCGCAGAATTCGCTTCAGAATACTGGGTCAGCGCGCTGCCTGCGTCGATGGTAACGTGGCCCGTTGATGTAACCTGTGTGTTGTCGCCCAACGTCGCCGAAACGTCATCGCGTGCGGTGGTGCTTGTGTAGGTAGATGTCGCACCCAAGAGCAAACCGCCCGCAGAGGATTCTGCGTAGGAATCTGCGTTGCGCAGGCCACCATTTTGAGACGTCTTGGCCTGAACGGTCAGATCATCAACGATATATGTCCCGCCCGCAGATGCCGTGACAATCGGCGTGCTGATGGCGCGTACATCGTTGGCACCCATAGATAAACCGGTAGAAACAGACATGCCGTAGGCGTAGCCCTTGGCGTGTGGCTTGCCTTCGGCGACGACGAACACGTCGTCAGCCTGAACTGTGATGGCGCTGATACTGGCTTCAACTGTTGGGGCTGCCGTTACATTGACCACCCCGCCAGACGCTGCCAAAGCGGCAAGCCCGATGGACACAGAGGCAGTACCAGCAGTGCCACTCACCTGTGGGCGCGCCATTGCATTAACCGTGAGGTCGCCGCTTAGGTTGATCAAGTCGTTATTGCCAACGCCCAAGATTTTGGCGCTGGTCCGGCTGGTGTTGGACGCTTGGACCGAGGCACCGGATCCGGCAATGGCGAAACCAAGGCTGATCGACACAGCAACTGCTGCTGCCTCTGACGTACCATTGATCGAGCTTTGATCATCCGCGTCCACAATCAAGCTGCCTGCTGTCACAGTGCTGTTGGTGACGGTCGCCGAGATTGTGTTGTCTACTGTGTTCTCTGACAGTGAAATCGCGATAGCAACCGAGCCACCGACAAAGCCGACTGACCCTGCGACACTAGCAGCACCAACATAGGCATTGATGACCGAGTTATCCTCTGCAGCAACCCTGACCTGATCCCCTACCGCAGTAATGTTGCTATCACTGATATCGGCAATGACCGCGTAATCAATGACATTGAGCGCGTCTGAACCGCTGCCCGCCGCAGCGCCACCAACGACGCCACCTGCAATCGCCACTGACAAAGCAATGACATTGGCCGTGATGTTGGATTGCTCCATGGTTGCTTCGACAGTAACAACGCCTTCGGCGTTCACAGTGCTGCCTGTGATCAGGGCAAATACGCCCGATCCATCCCCGTTGCCAATCCGGTTTTCAGCCAGAGAGACACCAACCGAGACACCCAAACCAACTGCGCCAGCGCCAAATGCAACCGCAGTTGAAAGGATCAATGCGTCGATGGTGACACTGCCGTCCGCTTGTACAAACACGTCGCCGCCGCCATTGGCATCAATCTGACTGTTGTTGATTTCTGCTTTGGTGCTGCTGGTAATTTCGTTTTCTGCAAACGCCCCTGCGCCAGCAAAGCTAACCCCGACCAAACCGGCCGATATCGCTACTGCTGCGGCCGCGCTGGCGGCCTGAATGGTTGCTGTGTTGTCTGCCTGCACGCTGATATCACCAGCCCGCGATTCAACTTCTGTATTGGCATTGGCGATATAGGCATGCACGTCGCTGCCAATTGCGTTGAAGCCGATTGAAATACCTGCCGATACGGCAACACCCACCATGCCAAACCCGGCAGAGATGGCCACTGCGGCACCTACTGCATCGATCCGCGAGGTGTCTGTGGCGGCTACCAGAATTGAATCTGCGCGCACGCCTGTTGCACCGTCACCGTCGATAAATGCTTCGGTCGTGGCGTCAATCACGTTCTCGGCGTAAACGCCCGCACCAGCAACGCCTACGCCCACTTGGCCGCCCGCAATTGCAACTGCACCAGCAAAGGTCAGCGCGCGAATGGATTGCGCGCTATCAGCCGTAATGCTCAGATCACCTTGCGCATCAATACTACTATTACGCGCAAAGGCAGAAACCTTCCCCGCATCGGTGACCGGATCACCCGTCAGATCGCGCCCGATAAAGTTACGCGCGACCGAAATACCGATCCCAACACCCACGCCAACCTGACCCACAGCAACCGAAGCTGCAACAGCCAGAACCGAGGCGTTAATTTCGCTTTCAGAGCGTGCATCAATGACTACATCCCCGTCACCGTTTGCGACCAGTGTCGCACTGTCGGCATAGGCTTGCACGTTGGTCTGGATCGCATTCAGTGCCACCGCACCGGCACCAGCAATCCCGACACCGATTTGACCCGCAGCAACGGCAAGTGCCGCAGCGCCCGACACGGCGTTGATATTGGCCCGTGTCGCGTTGATCGATCCACCGTTCTTTTGCAAAGCAACAACTGTGCCTTCGGCGTCAATAACCGTCCAGCTGCCGGATTCTTCCACGGTGCTGACCCGAATGTTCCCACTCAGGCCAAAGCCTTGCGCATTCAGATTGGACTTGAGGCTCAGAAGGATCGCAGCATCGGCCAAAGCGTCACCAGCATCTGGAATCTCGTTGTCATTGCTGTCCTCGGTCATGTCTTCGGTGCCCGCATCATCCAACTGCGTGGCGTTGACAGCCGAGATAACTGCGGGAGCGTTGGAACCGCCCAGCAGCAATTCAGGCGTCGAAGCGCTGATGGTCATGCCGTCAGCACCCGAAGTCGTAATCTGGGCTCCGGTATCGGCAAAGGCCGCAACATTATTTGCGATGTTGTTGATCGCCACGGAAATTCCGATGGAAACCGCAACACCTGTCTGGCCAAAGGCGGCCGAGATGCTGAGCGCGGCAGAAATCGCGTCAATCGTAGAAATGTCATCCGCATTGATCGTAACGTTGTCTGCAGTCACAACCGTATCGCTGCCCGAGATATGGGCCGAAACATCCGTAGCTATACGGTTTTCAACCGCCGCACCGCTGCCCGATAGCGCAATACCGACGGACCCACCGGCTACAGCAACAGAACCCGAAATCGTACGCGCCTTGATACCTTGTACCGATTTGGCATCAACAACCAGCGCGCCTCCGGCGGTCACAACACTATCGTTCACCGCAGCTTCGACAATTGCGCGGCTTTCGTCCAGATTGATCAGTTTCCACAGATCATTATTACCGAAATCCTGCGCACTTAGCGCATAGGGTGCAGTGTTGTCATCATTGTCGATGACATTGTCGGCCTGCGTGACCGTATCCCCGATATAAAGATAGCTATCGCCTGCACGTGCGCCTGCTTCGATGATCACACTTGTTACATTTTTGGTCAGCTGGGTGACCGTATCTGCCGTGGTGTTCGTGGTGGTGACCAGCGCCTGATCATAGCCGATTAAGTTGCGCGCAACGGCAACGCCGATGGATGCGCCAACGCCGGTTGACCCGACAGCAACCGCTGCGGATGCCGCGATGACCACCGCGTCGATATCGCCCGTAGCGCGGCCCTCAACAATCACGTCGCCAGTTGTGGCGATAACTTCACTGTTGGTCAGATGCGCACGTGTGGTGGTATTGATGCGGTTAGTCGCCTCAGCGCCAGCGCCGCTCACGGCGATACCGGTGCTGCCGAAGCCTGCTGCAATAGAAGCTGCAGCAGCCAACACTTCGATCTCAGCTGAGTCTTCTGCCGTGACAGAGACATTGCCACTGCGCGCGATAACGCCGTCACCAGCGCCCTGAATGCGCGCTTCGACCAAGCCACCAATAGTGTTCTGCGCCAGGCCCAACCCGATGGAAACAGCCACACCTGTAGAACCAAACGCCACTGCAACTGAAGCAGCCCCAGCAAGCGCTGCAATCTCTGAATCGTTCATCGCAGCGACTGTAACCAGATCTCCCTCTGCTGCACGCAGACCTGTGCCGGTGTCTCCGTCGATGGCTGCCAAAACATCGATATTGACCGTATTCTCATTCCAGACGCCTGAACCGCTCACCGCGATGCCCGTGCTGCCACCTGAAACGGCAGCGGACCCTGCGAAAGTCAGCGCATGGATTGATTGCGCCGCATCAGCGGTCACTGCCACGTTGCCAGCCGATGAAATCACGCTGGAGTCGAGCAGATAGGCATGAACCTGAACCGCATCGTCGTCGCCTGTTCTGTCTTGCCCGATAAAGTTGCGCGCGATGGCCACACCAATTGATACGCCCACACCAGTGGACCCACTGACTGAAACGGCCAGCGAAACGGCCAGAACCGAAGCATTGATGGTGGATGCATTATCCGCGTCCACAACCACATCACCTGTGGCATCGATGGTTGATCCGTCGATGTGCGCCAACGCTTTGCTGGTGATCACGTTCTCGGAATAGGCACCCGCTCCGCTGACCGCAACTGACGTCGACGACGGGCTGACTGACACACTAATAGCGGCTGCAATAGAGACTGCGTTGATCGAGGCCCGCTCTACCTTCAACGTGCTGCCGTCAATTTCCAAATTAAAGCTGCGGCCGTCTTCGGCCACCGCAACCCAGCCATGCAGCGCAGATTGGGATACCCGCAGCGTGCCGGTAATCTGGTCTTGCGCAAGCAACACAGAATTAAGCGCATCCTTGATGTCTTGCAGGATAACAGCGTCGCCCGCCTCATCTGCCGCGTCTACGATCACGTCATCTTCTTCAGTGCTCGGGTCACCCTCAACGTTGTTGTCGAGATTGCCTTCAGCCAAATCAACTTCGGCGGCATCTTTCAGCTTAGCTTCGGTCAGTCCGGTACCCAATACATCGAACGATGGTCCGGCCGATGTTTCTGCCTGAACAACCAGTGATTCACCCGCGCGGTCGCCAGTCACTGTGACATCAGCGTCTTCAACATAAGCTTCGGCGCGGTTCGAGATTTCGTTCATCGCGATCGCCACACCAACAGAAATTGCTGCCGCCGTGCTGGAAGTGCCAACCTGTCCGGCCAAGGAGGCCGCACCGACGATGCTATCCACTGTCGATCGATCAAACGCTTCAACCCGACCAGAGATAAGAGTAAGGCCATTATCGCCATCACCCGAAATATATGCCTCAGCGTCTGACGCGATCCGGTTGCGTGAGAAGCTACCGCTACCGCCAACAGCAGCGCCGCCTTTACCTACGCCCACAGCTGCCGCACCAGCCAATACCGTGGCCACGATCCGCTGTTCGGTGATCGCAGTAATATCGAGCAAGGCATCAGTGCCCGCCCCACCCAGAACGGTCGTATCGTCCATGTGTGCTGACGTTAGCGCGCCTTCGCGGCTCAGACCGATCTGTTTCCAAGCTTGCGTATCGTTGTAATCGGCTATGGAAAGATCCTGTAGATCATCCTGATCCGTGCCGATGTATTCAAAACTGCGACCGCGCAGCGCACCATCCACAACTAAAACAATATCGCCGTTGTCGATCTCAACAGTTTGATCACTAATGTAATTTGCGGTAACCGGAGCATCGGCCCAGCCGATCAGGTTATCGGCAACTGCCAACCCAATGGCCACAGCAGTACTATTGCCGGACGCCGAGACTGCAGCGCTCAATGCGACTGCAATCACTTCGGAATTGATGACCGAAACGGATTCCGCCTCGATGGTAACTGTATTAGCTGTAATCTCGCTGTCTTCGATGCTGGCATCGACTGACCCATAAAGCCGGTTAACCGCGACTGCACCACCGACAGAAACTGCGATGGAGTTACCATCTCCGCTGACAGACAGCGTTGCTGCTACCGCACGAGACACCGCATCGATGGTACCGCTGCGAATTGCTGTGACCTGCACGGCTCCGGTGGTTGCCTCAACAGAATTGACCGTACCGCTGGACAGAATTCCCGCGTCGACAGTGTTACGCAAGACGTTGCGCGCAAAAGTTGTCGCCACAGCAACAGAAGTTGATTTGCCAGTACCTACAGCCAGTGAGGCCGCCGCCGAGATCACTTCAGCATGAATGATCGAGGCATCATCGGCTGTAACAGCAATATTGCCTGCGTCCGTTTGTACGGTTCCAGAGTTACTGATCAGCGCCTGCGCGCCTGAGCTGCCTTTGTTCAGCGCTATGATGGGCGCAACAGTCACAGCCGTATTGTCATCAAGCGCAATAGAGGTGGCCAGCGCCGCATTCATGATGTCAGCGTTCAGCGTCATAATACTGTCTGCATCTACTGCGATGCCAGTAGCGGCATTCATATCCGTGTTGAGAACTGAAGCGGTCGCCATTGAGGGGATTTCATCTGCGGGCACCAGCCCGAACAACGCATCAACCGTGTTGAACAGGAAGTTCTGGCTCGCGTGACCAATCGAGTTAAACGCCAATGTGACGCCGACACCAATAGAATCTCCACCACCCTCGGCGATGGTTTCCATATCAATATCGCTGTCGATCATCGCAAGGTTCGACGCAGCAACTCTGATACTGCCTGCAACCGAATCCACGTCGCTGTTGTGCAGTTCTGCATCTGCGGTTGCTTGTACAAGGTTTGTGGCAATCAACGCATTGACGGCCAAGGTTGTACCACCTTCACCAAACAGACTGCCGCCGTCAGCTTTCACGTTCCCTACATTATGGGCCTCAATAGTGGCGCGTTCCTGCGCATCTACGGTAATGTTGCCCGTAACGGTATCTACTGTCGCATCGTTGATCCGCGCCACGCTACCGCCACGCACATCGTTCATTGCAATCATGCCACCTACGGCGGTCGCATCGGTTTCAGAGACGTTGAGGTTCAGACCCGGTGGGATCAGGCTTTTTATGTCCAGCGGATCAATCTTGACCCAGTCTGCATCAGATATGTAGTCGATAGCGCCCAGATCAACGGGTGTGCCCGTCAGGTCCATCGGCAGCGGCGTTTCGTCCGTATCCATTGGATCAACAGGATCTGCGATCCCAGAATACATATAGAAATCACCAGCCACACCCATCGCAGCGGTGTAATCAGAACCGATCAGTACCCGTTGGCCGAACTGCACATCATTCTGCACGCCTGATTTCGTCGTATAGGTATGTTCGTTAGCAACACCCTCGACGGCGGTATAGATCAGCCCAGCGCCCCCATCGTTGGTAACCGTCGTTGTGGTTTCCATAAGGTTGTCCGCATTGATCGTGTTCTCATCATCAGCGGTGACGTTCACACCCCGTCCGGCATCGATGTCATTGCGGTAACCGTTTGAGTTGTGGATCAGGCTCCACTCGGCGCCTGCAAAAGTCTCGGAGGCGAGGTCGATCACATCCGTATCACCACTGTATTCAAACACGTCGCCCGAACTGTTCACAACGCGGTCACCAGTGCTCACGCGCTGCTCGCCGTCAGCGGCACGCATATTGGCTAGATCGATATAGGCCTGCGCCCCGCCCGATACTTTGTTCATCGCGATCACCGCGCCCACGGCTGTGCCGCTGGCATCTTTCAGGGCAGACGCATTGGAAGTTGTATCATTTGAAGTGCTGGCAGTGATGTCCGCATCTGACTTAGCGGTCACGTTCACGCTGCCATCAGCCTCGATCGTGCTGTTGAGCACATAGGCTTCTGCCTCGACAGGTGCTTCGCCGTCAAACGCTTCAGAGACAAGAGGGTCACCCAACAGCGCATCCAAGGTATTGAATAGGATGTTGGACGGCTGCCAACCAACCGAGTTAAAGGCAAGGATGGCGCTAATGCCAGTGTCACCAGTTGCTACCAAAGCCTTATTTACAGCGGTTAAGGCCGCTGTGTTCTGCGCATCGATTGTGATCTCGCCCTTGCCTGAATCCGCAGTTTCACCAGCCGTTAGCGTGCTGTCGATCACACCTGCATTTGCGCCGCCTTGCATGACATTGGTGACCATCACAGCCCCCACTGCCAATGACGTGCCATCCCCAGTAGCACTACCACCGGAAGAAGATGTCGCCGCATCGACGTTGGCATCCATGCTGGCGTTTTCGATCGCCTGCACCAGAATATCACCGTTGGTTGTTGTCATTTCGGCGGAACGCACAATCGCATTCACCTCAGAGCGCAAATCATTCAGAACGCGGATTGTACCAACACCAATAGAGTCGCTATCCGAGACGTTAAGCCCCTGCGGCACGGTCTGACTGTCGAGCGTCAGCTTCCAGAAATCCGTATTGCTAAAGTCAGATTTGGTACCGTCGCCACCCGCGTTTAGATCAACGCCTGTTCCCTCAATATCCGAACCAAGGAATTCATAAACCTTACCCGCGTCACCGCTGCCGGAATAACCATCGTCCAGACGGACTTTGTGCCCGAACTTGAGGTTGACGACTTGTGTACTTGTGCTGAACGCATTCCAGTCAGCAGGTTGTATATCGTTCAGGCTTTCTTGGAGAACCGCAGCACCGCCATCATTGGTCGCCGTGGATTTTGAAACCAGCTTGGAATTGGACCACAGCCCGATGTTATCTCGCGCCGTGACAGACAAATCACCGCCCGTGGTAATATCGATGCCAACAGCCGCACCAGTATTATCGATCAACGCCGTAGCTGCGCCCGAAACCTTATTCGAGGCCAGCACAACACCAATGCTCTTGCCGCCTGCATCTTTTTGTGCCGAAGCCTCTGAAATCGTGGCATTTGAGACAGTCGCATTCAGCCGCTCTGACGACAGCGCGTCAACAGTCAGCGCATCGCCCGCGTTAACGTCGGAATTGATGATCCGAGCCTGCGCATTTGACGGTTCTTCCCCGTCAAGCGCATCTGCAATCAGTGGATCCCCGACAAAGGCATCAACCGCGTTAAACAGCAGGTTCGACGCCTGCCAACCCAACGTGTTGAAGGCAAGCGTAATGCCCACACCAGTATCGCCAGTATTAGTTGCAGAGGTCAGCGTAGCATCAAGGATCGACGCATTGTCGGCCAACACACTCACGTCGCCTACCATGGCGTTAAGGGTGGAATCCTGAACCAGAGCGTCAGCGCTAGAACGGACCATGTTGGTGGCGATCTGCCCGTTTACGGCCAGCGATTCACCAGTACCCCAGGCGCTACCGCCTGATGAGGTCACTTCTGAAGTCAAAGTGGCCTTCAGCGTCGCGTCCGATTGCGCGCTCACTGTAATATTGCCAGTCGTTGCAGTGACAACCATGTCTTGAATGATGGCTTTCGCGGCGGCGCGTACATCATTGGTGACAATGATCCCACCCACGGCGCGTGAGTTACTTTCGGCAAGGTTGCCAAAGTTCGGGAACGCATCCTCGATCGACGCGACACCAGAGATGTTGATCCACGTAGGTTCGACAAGGTCCAGCGATGACAAAGTCCCCAGATCAACGGGGTCGCCTGTACCAGCATATTGGAACGTTTTACCCACATCAGCAGCAGGTCCGTCAGACGCAATAAAGATCACATCGCCTAGTAGCAGCGACCGCTCACCAGATTTGGTCGTATAGATGTATTCGTTTTTCAGCTGATCAGCTGCCAGTTTGGTAAAGGCATCGTTGTTATTGACGACCACTGACGACACCTTAAGGCTGCTGTCAGAGCGAATGTGAGCGTTATCTTCGGCATTTACCAGAACCGAGCCGCCAGCATTGGCAACCCCCACAGGCAGACTAGAATCGCGCAGTTCCCAATTGGAGTTGGTGGCATAATTCTGGGTGCTGTTAGCAAGATTGATCGCCAGCGCGGGATTTCCTGGCGTGAACTGGGAATACTCACTTATGACCAGCATGGACACATCCTGGTCGCTCAGTGGCGGTCCAGTATAGATGACGATATCGTCTTTGGCCCATGTGCCCGAAGCCTCATGCATCTTTATGCGGTCGCCGCTTTCCAGCGTCGCAATCTCACCACGGCTCGTATAATCAAAGTCTTCATTTTGCAGATGATCAGCACCGACATATTCAAAAACATCGCCAGCCACTGCAACTGTGTCACCCGATCGTAGGCCAGTGATTGTCTCTGTCGACAGGTGATCAGGGCCAGTATTGGAAATCCATGCCGAGGTTTCTGATGCGATCCGGTTAGTGGCAAGGATACCCCCGCCCGCCATGCCGTTTGCCCCGTGCTTGAGGTCTTTCAGGCCCTTGCCCTTGTTCTTAGTGTCTTGGCTGTCAACGGCTGCATCGAACAACGCGCGGTCATTCTTGGCGGTCGATATCGCCTCGTTGCCAACCCGGGCATCCACAAGGTTGACACGCAACAAGCGCAGCGTGCCGCCGTCATCTTCGATCATCCATGTGTGGCCAACCTCGTCGGAGACATACCAACGCGATTGTGTCTCAACGGTTTCGACTTTCAACTCACCCGTGAAGGCAATTCCAGCAGTGGTAAAGGAAGCTTTCAGCGCCTCTAGCGAGGTCTCGTCTTGTGCAGCGTCCTCATCGTCTAGCAGTACAGTGTCTGCCATATCGTCAAGCAGTTGCGCATCGGTTGTGCCAAAGTTGATTCCGCTGATCTCTTCGCTGGTTTCAGCATTCGCCGAAATATCACCTGACGCATCAAGTGTGCTGTTTTCAATATAGGCCTGCGCGCCCGTTGGCGATGTTTCGATCAGGTAATCCGAGCCCAAGATGGCATCAACAGCCTGGAAAAAGATGTTGCTGCCATCAAACCCAACCGAGTTGAAGGCCACGATCACATTGACTGCATCACCCGAGGACGTCATCGCGCCAACGGTAGACGCGTTCAGAACTGCAAGATTGAAGGCATCTACACTGATATCACCAGCGGTTGCCTCAATGTCGCTGTCGGTAATGTAGGCCGAGGCGCGAGAGTTCAATTCATTGGTGGCCATGATGCCGCCATAGGTATTGGCGGCATTGATCGTGCTGCCATCCAGCGCCTTCATGGTTGCGCGTTCACGCGCGATAAGCGCTACGGCCTGTGCGGTGACATCGTAGTCGTCGATAAAGGCTTCTGCCCCGCCATCAGCTTCGTTCCGGCTTACCAGCACATAATATGCTTTGGCCGATCCACCGTCCAAGCCCGCACCTTTGATCGCCAGCTTGGCAATCACGGATGGGATAACGTTGGTCTCATCCAGTTCTTTCCAATAATCTTTATCGGTCGGATCGAACGTG
Source organism: Sulfitobacter sp. (assembly GCF_036960155.1). Taxonomy (GTDB): domain Bacteria; phylum Pseudomonadota; class Alphaproteobacteria; order Rhodobacterales; family Rhodobacteraceae; genus Sulfitobacter. The sequence goes on from NZ_JBALWB010000001.1 coordinate 65,895, forward strand.
GCGCTACCGAGGTCTACGGTGTCAGCCGCAGTGCCGCCCTCGCCCATATACTGGAACACTTTTCCGCGCAGGTCTTCGACCGGATGCGTGGACGCTATATAGACTTTGTTACCGAAAACCAGCGGCCTTTCACCGGATTCCGTCGTGTATTGATAGGCGTCCAGCAATTCTTGCGCAAAGCTGTTCAGCATTCCGATGCCCAGATCGTTGGTCCGCGCCGCGCCAGTGACCAAAAGCGTCTGACTGTCCATTGTTGTCACATCTTCGGCCCGCACCGTAACGGTACCTCCGGCTGCAGTAACCGCCTCGTCCGATGGTGTTCCATCGGTGTCGTCAATGTAGGCGCGCGCCATTCCTGCCAACATATTGGAGGCCAAAACCCCTTGTGCCGACATGGCCGAAGCACCTTGGAAAGCAGCGCCCTTTGAAGACACATCAGTGCCGATGCGTGCCTTCAGAGTTGCTTTGTTATCCGCTTCGACAGTCACGCCAGTTTGACCGGAGACATCTGAATCGATGATACGTGCGGTTGTGTCAGAGGGTGTCTTATCCCCGATATCGGTCCCGATCAGCGCATCAATGGTCTGGAATAGCAGGTTTTCAGGTGCATATCCCAACGTGTTGAAGGCTACCATAACACCGACGGCATCTGCCCCCGAACTGATTACCGCTTTTAGATCTGCATCTAACAATGCGGTATTTGTTGCGTCAACGGTCACAAGGCCCGCAGTAGAAGTGACATCAGAGCCGTCCGCAATTTCTGCCAACGCAGAGGCATTGGCCGTGTTCACCACTAGTACGCCGCCCACAGCAAGGGATGTACCACCACCGTCTGCGCCGCCACCGGAACTTTCTACTCCGATATCGCTTTCAGCTTTCAACGTGGCCGTCTCCGTGGCGATGACGGTAAGGTCGCCAATAGCCTGCACATCGGCGTTGCGGATCCGGGCAGTTGCGCCGCCGTCAAGCTGGTTGCGAATGGCCATGCCACCCACACCGACGCTGTCGCTATCGGATAGGTTTGTACCAGTTGGCACAAGTTCAGTCTCGGGAACCGGCTGCCAAAGGTCTTTATTTGTGAAATCCGTATTGGTCAGGTCAGGTGTGATCGTAGTGCCACCCATAAAGCGGTAAACGGTCCCTGCCGACGCTTTGCCTGTGCCACTATCTTCCCAGTCCGTCGTCACACCTACGCGGTCCCCAAAGGAAACCGATTGGCTATTGGAAGCCAATGTGTCCCCGTCAGTGTCTGTCACAACGAGACCGTTACTGCGATACAGCGCCGAAACCAATTCGCCCAATGCGGCATCAATCTGCGTGGCGCCGCCATCGTTTGTTGTAACGGAAGACGACACTACCTTGCCGTTCGAAAACAGCCCTATTTCATCCGCAGCACTGACAGCCAGTGTCGCACCCGAAGTAATGTCGCCATCGGTCGGGGCATTGGTGATCTCGGCCAAAGCTTCTGACGCGACCTTATTAGACGCAAAGATCATCGAGAAACCCATACCGCTGGCCTGGTAGAGTGGGTCAACAAACGAGCCGTCACCACCAATTGCCGCTGATTTGGCAGTATTTGAGACGGTCGCATTTAGTGTAGAAGTATTTTTGGCGTTCACTGTCAGCGCGCCAGTCGCTGCCACTTCAGAAGCGTCAATATAGGCGTGCGCATTTGACGGCGTTGCTGTCGCGCCTATGCCAAGACCCAAAAGCGTATCAATCCCAAGAAAAAGAATATTGCTCACGTCATGACCGATGAGGTTAAACGCAACGCTCACCCCAACAGCAGAATTGGCCCCACCGGTGATCTTGGTGGTCGCATCCGTGGTGCTATCCATAATTGCGGCATTTGTAGCCTCGACCAGTACCAAGCCATCAGATGTCACATCTGCACCGTCGCGAATGGCGGCGATAGTCTCGCCGAGCATCTCGTTGGACGATAGCGCGCCGCCCATCGACAGGTTGTAACTGCTTAGCGACGCAGAACCTTCCCGAACTTGGAGAGCTTCAGCACGGCTTGTCATCGCTTGTGCATTCACTGCCGTTACAGATACGGCCCCAGCATTTGCCTCGCCACCGACAACGGCAGCTTCGACGGTTTTATTCATCTGGTTGACCGCTCCGGCCAGCGACAGGTCAACGGCAGCGTAGTCGCCCAAAATACCGTCAAAATCCTTGGACCCTGCGGTCAGCGTAGTTTGGTCATTGGCAGACACATCCAGTGCGCCGCCAAGGTCAATATCGGCCAAATTGACCAACGCGCGGGTACTGCCGGTGATCGTGTTGATCGATACTTTTGCGCCACTTTCGTAGGTCGAGGTGTTGCCTGCCGAAACCGACAGAGACGCGCCGCGTACTGTGGCCCCATTCACTGACGCCAACACGGTATCCGAACCATTGATGTAGGTGACACCGATCACACTGGCCGTTACTTCGTTAGTGAATGAGCCCGAATTTTTTGCCTCAACCGCCAGCGCGCCTGACGATGCAGTGCCAAAGGTAGCAGCATTCACCACAGCCTGTGTGTCACGATCCACGGTCAATACCGCAAAGCTAACGCCAAAGTCTGACAAAACAGATCCAAGCAGGCCGGATTCATCCGGTGTCAGCTCAATACTCAGGGTCGACGTATCTTCAGCCCTAACCAACCCACTGACGCTTTCGCCACTCAATGTATCGCTGCCGATTTCGACAATCGCGCCAGATTGCACGGTCGCATGTGTTGTGGTGTCAGCCAGAATGTTCTGAGTAAAAGAGCCCAGTACGGACTGGCCCGCATCTACCGAAATATCAAGATTTGTTGTGGCCGTTAGTCCGAAGGCACCCGCCACAATCCGAGACGCACTGCCCACTGTCGCCGTAGCCTCTAACGTTGGCATCTGCAGTGGAATAGCACCTGATGGCGAGAAGATCGAAAAGTCGCCCGTCGCGTCGGCAATCCGTTCCGCTGTCGCACTTAAGCTAACTTCACCTGTGGCATAGATCGAACCTTGGACATCCACAGCGCTGCTAACAGTTCCACTGCCGATCAGGTTGAGGGCGGTAAGCGATCCGTCATTTGCGCTATCGGAGGCGTGCAATTTCACACTAGACAATTTCGCCGCGTCAGAGCCGATAGAAACACCCGCCGCAACATTGATGACTTCCGTTTCAACGATGAGGTCACCAGTAAAGGCGTCAGACCAGCTGTTGATGTTCAGCGTAATCACCGGATCAACAAGCGCGTTGCTGCTTGAAACCGTCAAGCTGTCGGTCGGCGCGTTGAGTTCATAGCGTTCTAGATTGGCACCATCAACAACGATGTCGAAACTAGATCCAACCAGACTGCCAGCGTCCAACGTAGCCGTCCCCGTCAGAAGCGGCGCGCTGTTTGGAATCAGATTGACTGTGAAGTGATCGACAGTCGCAATCTGCTGGACTGGCTCCAATCCTAGGAAAGACAATACATCCCCATCACGGATGATTGTCCCCGAATTGGCATCAATCGCTTGATACTCTATCGAGTTGTAGTGGCCTTCAGACAGAATCAGTGTGTCAAAGCCCCCCGCACCACCATCGATTCCCACCATGCTGCCAGTCGGGGAAACAATGAATTCGTCCTCGTTGTCCTCGGCACCGATGGCCCATTCTACACCAGCAAAATCAACGGTCACAAAGCCATCGTTTGCAGTGCCTTCACTTGAGTCTCCGATGACCCAAGACGTGTTGCGATCCGTGTCAAAAACAACACTGTCCACACCGCCGCCGCCGTCGATGTTAAAAGTGAAAGGTGTGGTGTCTCCAAAGCTTGCAGCGTCGATCACAAATGCGTCGTTTCCGCCCCCGCCAAGGATCGAAACTCCGGTGATTTCACTTAGGTCGCCAAAGGCCAATATCGCGCCGCCCGCACGGTCGACGATTTGGACCCTTTGTACTGATGTCGCACCACTTTCTGCTTCTTGAACGTCTTCGTGAAGCTGCACCAGAAGCTCATGATCGCGGTTGTCCTGATACATTGTCGTGAGGTCAAGCGCGAGCACATCAGCGTTCAACAAAACCCTCGGTTCTAGGGGGTCCAAAAGCAGCGAACGCGCAGCCTTTTCCATCGCATAAAAGCGGGAGACATCACGCTTTTTCAGTCGCCTACTTGATCGCCGATTAATTGGAAGAGCTGGAAGCGAACCGGTCGGAATTTGGCGGAAAGGCGCGGACATGGACGTCTCCAAAAAATGAAGTATCAACTCGGATGGAACAACTAGGTGGTCAACAAATAAGCGAGTGAAACTAGGACGTTTTCAAAACAATGGCTTAGACAATAGCCTAACATTAGCACACTTACGCGCTTAACATCACAACTAGTTGTCAAGAGTTCACAATTATTTGAAAACCTTGCGCTGATCAGCGCTCATTGAGCTGATCAACCAACCCGTCAAGAATATAATCGACCTGATGATGGGCATCCACGCAGACCTCGCACAGCGGTTTCACCCGCGCCAATTGCAGCGCGCATGCAGGTCTGACGATCAGTTCATACTGCGCCAGATAGCCTTTCAGCCAGTCCACGAATGCACCTGCGCGTGCAGTTGGCACAGTGTCGGCCAATTGAGCCACCTTGCGCGACAGCGCAAGATCGGCAGGGCAATCAATCCAGACAGCCTTGTCTATCAGTTTGCCGGTTTGCGGGTGTGCCCGACCTAAAGGCGTGTCGAAAACAACAGGGCCATGTGCTGCCGCGACCCGCAGCGCATCGCTGAGCCCCGGTGTTTCGATCTCCGAATAAGGAGAACCGCGCGAAATCCATTCCTGTACAGTTTCTGGCCCGCTGCGCGTGAAGGTCTCGTAGGTGTCATACGAGATCAGCTCGCATCCCATGCGCACAGATAACCCCTTGGCTAGACGTGATTTTCCTGCCCCAGGCGCCCCACAAATGGCTATGATCGGCCCCTGTGTCAAATCCGCTCACCAGCAACTACATGAAACGCCATATCAAGAGAAACCGACTGGCGCGGCAGTAACTTCAAACCCGCAGCGTTTATAGCTGCCTCGTAGAATGAGGGCGATCTATAATATTGAGAAAACACAAGATTTGCAGACGCCGTCGCGCCACACATTGTCGGCTCTTCAACAATCGGACCGCGCTCACAAATGATGACCCGCCCCCCGACGGGCACATGCTGCGCCGCTTTGTTTATCATTTTTTGGGCGGCCTCATCTGTCCAGTCGTGCAAAACCGATTTAAACAATACCGCGTCACCATCAGGCCACTCGATTTCGCGCGCGTCTCCCGCCAAAAAAGTCAATCTGGTATTGAACGTTTCGGGGAGCACGCCTGCCCCAAGATGACACACTGCAGGCAAGTCCAGCACTGTCGCCCGCAAACCTCTATGCCTCTCCAAAAGACCCCGTGCAAAAATACCAGTATTCCCACCCACTTCAAGCAAGTGGCCCATCCCCTCCAACGGGATAAGTGGCACCAGATCAGGAACCTCACGCGCCGTCAGGTCGGATACATAGTTGGCCCAAGGCGCGGTGTCTTCCAGATGCGCGGCCCCTGTTCCAAGCGCCCTGTCATACCGAAAGAAACGGAACGTAGCCGCAGCGCGCTGAAAGGCCTGCGGATCACTCATCAGGCTGTCGCCATGCATAAGCACGTCACACGCGGCCAGCGCTACAAAATCTGCCCGCCGCCTTAATGCTGCGGGGTCCACAGACATAAGGTCTTGCATCATCGGAGTGAGCTGCCAACATTTTCCTTCCAGCACCGCGATGCCGCATTGCCTGAAAAGACCCAGCAAGTTATCCAGACCACTGCACGGCAACGACGTCTGCGCGCCTAAGCTTTCGCGCGACATAGGCCCTTTGTGCAGCACCTGCAGAACCCCTGTTTTTAAACCCACCCGCAATGCCATAAGACTTGGAATATCATCCAGAAGATGGGTCTCAAAAGTTATATTTTTCTGGTTCATGGTGTTATCTTGCGCCTAAGGTTCGCCTAGTGCAAGCTACCCAGTAACCGGATTGGCCGGCTCCACGGGAGACATCGCAGATGCGCAGACACGGCCCCATCCCAAAGGTACCCGCATTGGCCTTTGCCATCGCGCTTTTGCCTACGTTAGGCTTTGCCGCACCACTGGATTGCGTAATTGAGCCGAAAGCGATCATCAATCTGGTTTCTTCGGAAAAAGGGCGCATAGCCAGCATCAAGGTACGTCGTGGAAGCAGTGTCAAAATAGGCGATGTTCTGGTTGTCTTGGAGGATGATGTACAGCGGCTGAACCTTGCTATGGCTCAGGTCAGAAAAGAGTCAGACCTAGAGATGAGAGCTGCACAGGCGCGCTTGGTCCAACGCACTAAAGACCTTGATCGCGCCCAGACATTGGCCGACCGCAACGTTGCTGCCATGACGCAAGTTGAGGATGCCCAGATTGAGATGGAGTTAACCAAACTGACGGTCGAACAAGCACGCCTGACCGCGGCTCTCGCGGACATTGAACACCAGCAAGCACGTACTCTTTTGGAACACCGCACCCTGAACAGCCCAATCGACGGTGTCGTCGTTGCGGTTCAGGCCGCCCCCGGTGCCTTTGCATCCGAACAGCTACAGCTGCTTACCCTCGCCGATATTGACCCACTCCACGTCGAAGTATTTGCCCCCCTCGACTATTACGATGAAATTGCAGTCGGTGACGTGTTCAAGGTGGCTCAGACTGCGCCACTTACAGGTGTATTTGACGCGACGGTCAGTGCTGTGGATACGGTGTTCGATGCAGCCAGCGGGACTTTCGGCATCCAACTGACTATTCCAAACGGGTCAGGAAATATACCCGCAGGCACCCGATGTGAGATCGATCTAGATCGCTGAGCGGTTTCGCATTTTGTGCATATGCCTGATGCAAAAGTTGCATTATTTCGGAACCTGTTTTTTGATCAAGTTGGGAGAGCCCAACAACAAATATGATATTTTATTTGCTAGTACTGGTTAGGCATCAGAGTCATCTGCTGCTAAAAATATGGCCAGTTACAATCGCCTCTCCTTTCGTACACGCCTCTCTTTTGCTTCTAAATTAAAGAGTTACTTACTGAACAGTCGAGTGCGACGCCTAAGACCGCACTTTCTAAATGGGACGGACATGTCGATACATTGAAAGCGCCAAAAATCATATAATTTGATGCAGCGCCCTGCGAACGGCAGCCTATCCCAGACCAGCCTTTCGAGCCATGCGCACCTACAGGCCGTTTCGAGAGGCATTCTGAACAAAAGCTATTTCAGAATTGAATTGTTCAGAAAATAGGAAACTCTACCAAACTTCGACTGACGGTCGCAATTCAATTTCCCACGTCCAAGCACTGCGATCTTGCTGTGCGATAGCAAGATATGTCTTCGCAATTTGGTCAGTATCCAATGTTTTGTCGGAGTCGTCATAGGGTGATCCACGCTCCGAGTTTGGGATAACCCCATCAATCACAAAGTGTGCTACATGAATATTCTGTGGAACCAGTTCTCGGGCCAAGCTTTGACAAAGACCACGCAAAGCGAACTTGCCCATCGCAAATGGGGCCGACTGAGCAAACCCTTTTACGCACGCAGAGGCCCCCGTAAGCAAAAGTGTACCTGAACCCTTTTTAAGCATGTGCTTTGCGGCTTCTTGCGCAACAAGCATGGCGCCGAATGCATTAACCAATAAGGAATTACGCACGTCTTCGGCATCAAGGGTGATGATGGGGCCGTGTAAATATACACCAGCATTATAAGCGACTAGGTCAGGCGACTTTACTTTGTCATCAAGTTGTTGGAACAAATGCTCGACACTTTTGGGATCAGATGCGTCGCGCTAAACAGCTTCAGCACCAATCTCTTTACATATTGAAGAGCGTTTTTGCGTGTCACGCGCCGCTAGTACAACATCCATACCTTCTTTGATTAAAAATTTCGCCAGCAATGTGCTTAGCATTGGGCCCGCACCAACAATTAGAGCGGTACCAATCATACAAATTGCTCCAATGAAGAAGGCGAAGTCATAGATAGATGTTGTATGGTTACTGGTGAACTTAGCCAACTTTGGTATTTTGAAAACACACTTTTTGTATACTCTTTTTCGTAATGTGCCTGCACAGCAGCTTCATCGTCAAATATCTCGAAGAGGTGCAAGACCCCCAACTCATCCCGACTCTCAAGAACTGTGAATAAGTGACAACCGGGTTCACCCAAAGTTGGCGGTATCAATTCCTCCAATGCTGCTTTTGCATCGTTGAAATGTTCTGGTTTTGGTTTGATTGTCGCAAAAAGATATAGGCGTTCTGCAGGTTTACGCACTTGCAAGCTCCTTTAAGTAAACAGGCATCACCCTGTTAATGAATTCCATTTGAATAGGCGCAACAGCGTCATTGACGCGCGCTAGCGTATACGCCTCAGTTAGGTCTGTTGGCATCACACCTGCATTGTTGACCAATACATCGAGAGGCTGGTTCTCCTCAATTCTGTCAACAACGACATTGATTGACTTTTGACTGGCTACAACCAGTTCGACGATTTCTAATGAGAACTTATTTTCTGCAGCCCGGACCCGCAGCTTTTCCGCCGCCGGTCGGTTGCCACCCACTTTGTTACGCATTGAAGCATACACATAATGCCCTGATCAGCGATGGCCTTGGCGGCGAGAAGCCCGATGCCTCGGCTTGTGCCTGCGAGCAGTATTGTCTTTGATTTCGACATATATTACTTCCCCTTTCTGAAAGTTGTTTTTAGGAAAAAGGCGTAGCGGCTCACCGTCACGCACCGCTTTCACCCGCGTCAGGGCGCCACTCCAAGAATTAAGAAGCCAGTCACCCGCCTCTTCATCTGTGAGGTGCTCTAGGCCAATGTCGCTTTTATCCAGCTCGGCAATACAGTTAGTGATTTCTGAACTGACAGCGCGCCAATGATTTCCAAGCAGTTCTTGGAAGTCCGGATATTCATTCGCAAGCTCTGTTGAGAGGTTACACATCAGGCAACCGTTAGCAAAACCCCGATCTTCAAAATCATCATGCGCTGTTTGGAAAAATGCCTTAAGGCGCACGTCAGCTGTGCACTCAGAGTTTTGCAGGTCATTTTTTGTGCTTTCTAACAACTCCGCATAGTAGTGCTTGGCCACTTCTAGACCAAACATCTCTTTGCGTTGGAAATAGTGGTAGAATGATCCTTTGGGCGTTCCGCTAGCTCTTAGAACGTCATTGATCTCTACACTTGCATAGCTGCCAGCCCGAATTAGGTTCATGCCAACATCAAGTAGCTTGGTGCGCGTGTCTGTATAGCTTTTCTCATCTCGACTACGTGCCATTGAGCTTCACCCGCTCCAAAATTTTAGCTGATACCTGTAATTTGACCAGTCTGCTATTAGTGAAACCCACACATATTCTTACCCTCTCTTACCACAAAACCCCACAATTTGATCAAACGTACAAAGATGTGTCAGGGTGTGCGTTTTTCAGGCCGCCAGCATTCTGCAAAGCTCGATGGCCCCCATTTTTCTTAGTCTTAGTCGGAGCCAAAAGCCCCGGTAATCCACCATAATCACAATTGATTATTAAGACACTGGCTTGCCAAACCTTTCGAATAATCAATAGCGAGCGCACAAAACATCAAAAATCACTACCACAACAAGAAACGGATATTTGGGAAAACGGCGTCGACGTATTTGAACTCCAGACATCAGATCAGGAGATAAACGATGCAACTCAAAGACAAGACAGTCATTATTACAGGTGCAAGCAGCGGTATCGGTGCAGCAGCAGCCGTCATGTTTGCCAACGAAGGTGCCAAACTTGTGCTTGGCGCACGCCGCGAGAAAGAGCTTATGTCGATCGTCGGTCAGATCAACCAAAGCAACGGCAATGCCGTCTGTTTGGCTGGTGACGTCGGGGATAAGGAGTACAACAAATCCCTCGTTGAGATGGCTGAAAACACCTATGGCGGCTTGGATGCTGCCTTCAACAACGCAGGCACGATGGGTAACCCTGTACCAGTGCCAGACATGGAATCTGAAGATTGGGACGCAGTATTAAAAACCAACCTTACAAGCGCGTTTTATGCTGCCAAGCATCAGATCCCTGCGATGAAGCGCACAGGAGCAGGATCGATCATCTTTACATCAAGTTTCGTTGGCTACACGGCCGCGTTTCCGGGAATGGGAGCCTACGCTGCAAGCAAATCCGGTTTAATTGGGTTGGCTCAAGTATTGGCAACTGAACATGGTGCTGATGGCATTCGGGCGAATACTTTGCTGCCCGGCGGCACAAGGACTGCCATGGCAGGTGATCTGGATGCAAACCCTGATCAAAAGGCGTTTTACGACTCCATTCACGCGTTAAAGCGCATGGCTGACCCAGAAGAGATTGCAAAAGCAGCACTGTTCCTTGCATCGGATAACTCAAGTTTTGTCACTGGCAGCGCAATGGTCGTTGATGGCGGAAACTCGATTGATAAAGTCTAGCTATTTTGAATGCGCAAGAAACGGGCTGCTTGCTGGCCCGTTTCTCCCTACTTGGGAACGCACATATCTTTAGCGATTGCGGATCATCCACAATCGAAACTTAATGATGGATAATACGGATGGAAGAAACTGATGCCATGTGGGGAGCGGTTCTTGAAAGAGATCAAAACCCTGATCCACAGTTTTTCTACGCTGTAAAAACGACAGGGGTTTACTGCCGTCCAAATTGCCCGTCTCGCCGCCCAAAACGCCAGAACGTCGCGTATTACCCGACGACACGACATGCCGAGAATGAGGGATTTCGCGCGTGCTTGCGGTGTCGGCCAAGCCTAAAATCACCAAAGGAAGAAACCGCATCTCGCATAGCCTCGGCGTGCCGCGTCATTGAAACTGCAGAAGAAGAACCGAGCCTAGATGAACTCGCCAAGCAAAGCGGATTAAGCACATTTCACTTCCAACGTACCTTTAAGGCAGCGATGGGTGTGTCTCCCAAAGCCTATGCAAAAGCCCACCGCATGAAACGGTTTCAGGACATTTTGAATTCAAGCGAGGCGTCAATCACATCTGCAATTTATGATGCAGGATACGCGTCCAGCAGTCGGTTTTACGAAACAGCAACGCGTGCGCTCGGGATGACCCCAAAGCAGGTGCGCAAAGGCGGAAAAGACGTGAAAATCCTATTTGCCATCGGTGAAAGCACACTTGGCTCAGTTCTTATTGCCAGCAGCGCAAAGGGCGTCTGCTCTATGCTGCTTGGCGACACCCCAGAGGCTGTCTTGGACGATTTGCAGGGGCGGTTTCCAGCGGCCGAATTGATTGGGAATGACCCCGATTATGAAACACTTATCGCCCAGGTAATCCAGTTTGTGGACAATCCGCACTACGGCTTCAAGCTGCCGTTAGATATTCAAGGAACGGCATTTCAGCAACGAGTTTGGGAGGCCCTACGAGACATTCCCGTCGGCACTACTGCGAGTTACGGCGAGATTGCGGAAAAAATCGGCGCACCAAAATCGTTTCGCGCCGTGGCGCAGGCGTGCGGTGCGAACAACATCGCTGTCGCCATCCCCTGTCACCGCGTCGTGCGCTCCGACGGTGGATTGTCGGGCTACCGTTGGGGCGTTGAACGCAAGAGCGTAATTCTGGAAATTGAAAGAAAAGCAGGATAGTACTCAAGATGAATAGTATTCAAGAACTCTCAAGCCGCATCGGTGCAATTTCCAATGGCGATCTTGCAACAGACTTAAACGCCTTCGGATGCGCAACGCTCAAAGGCATACTGTCACCAGAGCAGTACGGGGAGATTTCTCGGTTGTATCCCGAGGACAAACCATTCCGCAGCCATATCCACATGGCGCGTCATGGTTTTGGAAAAGGCGAGTACAAGTATTTTTCATACCCCCTGCCCGAGCCGGTCTCGACTATTCGTGAGCAGCTCTATCCAAAACTGGTTCCTGTAGCCAACGAATGGAATGAACGGATGGGGTTGGAGCCTCGGTTCCCCCTCTCACATTCGGACTATATTGATAAGTGCCATACCGCAGGTCAAACTCGGCCAACGCCATTGCTTCTTCAATACGCGGTAAACGATTTCAATTGCCTGCGTCAAGACGTCTACGGCGACCTTCTGTTTCCGCTACAAGTCGCTGTTTTGTTGTCGCGGTCAGAGCATGATTTCACGGGCGGAGAGTACGTTTTGACGGAACAAAGACCCCGCATGCAAAGCAGAACCGAAGTCGTTTCATTGGATCAAGGGGATGCCGTTGTTTTTGCAGTACGGAACCGTCCTGTCAAAGGTGCAAAACGCGACTATCGTGTGAACGTGCGGCATGGAGTAAGTAGGCTCAAAGGCGGGCAGCGGCATACCTTAGGTGTGATTTTTCACGACGCTAAATAGCTGGACTCCTTCAGACTGTTCGAGCCTTTCCCTGCTAACCTTTGAAAAATTTCTAATCCAAAACAATTCGTTAAGGTGATCAATGGCACTGCTTCGACAAATTCGAAAGATGTCTGCAGAGTGTTCCTTAGTTCAATCTGCAAGCATAATCGCAAGCATTCACCATGGACCACCCTGATACATCTTTCTAACACGAAGATGGGGCCGACAATACGCTGTCGGCCCACATTCGGCGGATATCGCTACAGCCCGCAGAATTAAGGCGCCGCATATAAAGTGTATTACGCTTTAAAACTCATTTGCGTTCCATTGAGGCTGAACCAATTGCCCCTGAGCATTGGCATATGTTGAATGCCCTTGGCCTGTAGGGAGATGTACCGTTACAGCAGCTGAGCGTTTTGTTCCTGCTGGTATGGATTTAAGAACCCTCAACTTTTTGACTGATCCGTTTGGAAGCCGGCAGGACAAAGGAGAGTTTCTAAATTTTGTGGGCACTTCCATCAGGTTCTTTAGGTTATCATTTTTCAAAGTTCCATCTGGAGTAGCCACTTGGCACACAGTTCCGTCTGGCGCGCCCTGGACAGCCAATAGAATTCTATCTTTGCCGTAGTCTTTGGAAAGTCTGACGTAATCAGCGTCAGAGCCCGAACATCCCACAAGGGAAAAAGCGAGACCAAGGGCCAAAAATGAAGGTAAAATGCGCATTGAGGATATCTTTCAAATTGGTGTGACTTAGTCGAACGACCACACCTATAAAGGGTAGTCAAGATTAGCCAAGACCCCTAACGCCTTAAAAAGTATATTCTATTTTTAAGAGGTTGTGTCTTCGACCACTCCAAGCGTCATTCGGAACATGCGTCCCCCAGCCAAGAAACTGCCGCTTTAGCAGCCTCCAGTGCGGCATCAGAGTTTTCAAATGTCGCGGTCCCATGGTGGCCAATACTATACCATCCGCGCCCATCTTCGGGATCACGGCGGAACTCATCAAATCCAAATGTCCCATCGGGGCGGGCAAAAACATCAACACAAATGGTTTCACCATCTAGGTTAATAGACCGGACAACTTTATTGATATGAGCCATGATGCCATCCCTTTGATCTGGCCAGATTCAAAATGGCGCGCTCGCCTGTCTATGCCGAAAACCGGCATCCCTCATTTCCTCAAATCTAAGTCGAGGAGTTGAACAGTTCTCTCATCCAGATGACTGCCAAAGAACTTGTCCAATACTGCCAAGGCCGACGTTTCGAAAGATGCGCACTTGAAAAACAGCGTCATGGATGAGTGTAGTTTCAAGTTACCCGGCGGACCCAGTACCTTGAGAGCATCAGAGCACTCTAAGTCCCTCAAGATTTCGCAACACTCACAATGTCTCTCGCCTAGCACCGCGTCACTAAGGTATCGATCTGCTTCGACCAAGCCTGACAATCCAAAGTAATGTGCAGTTGCACTTCTTCCCAGTGATCGCAATTACGGAAACACAAACCACATCTAATGGCTCTTTTTCGATCCGTTCTTTAGCTCTTCAATGACAGTTGGCCACACAGACCCCTGCGCATCCAAAAATCGTTCCAACCGATCAATGTTCTCGGGTCGAACTATCAACGTCACAATAAGAAGACCTCCAGAACGGTTCTCAACTCAATATTGCGAGCGCAAGTATTCCATCACTGAGCTGCGCACCGACATCTCACCGCGCTCACGCGCATCCTCTATTACGGCGCGGACTTCGGTAAGATCACAACGGCGCAACAGGCTTTTAACAGGCCCAATAGAGGCCGGGCGCATCGACAATGCCCGCAAACCAATCGCCGCAAAACACAAGGCCTCAACAGGGCGGCCAGCGTCCTCGCCGCAGAATGATACAGGCGTACCAGTATCGGCACAGCGCTGAACGATCCCCTCAAGAAAGGTAAGGAAGCTAAGGTTCAACGTATCATAGCGCTTGCGCACACGTTCGTTTTCGCGATCCGCCGCAAAGAAGAACTGCTTGAGATCATTACCGCCAATGGATAAGAAATCTACTTCTTCAAAGAACTTATCAGGCGCAAAGGCAAGGCTTGGCGTCTCCAACATTGCACCAACCTCAATCGAGGACGGCAGCTTGTGGCCCAGCTTTGCTTCGCGCGCGAGTGTCTTGTCGATTTCAGCGCGGGCAGCACGATATTCTTCGAATTGCGCAACAAAGGGAAACATCACCGTCAGTGGCCCACCGTCAGCTGCGCGAAACAATGCTTGCAGTTGCATCCGCATGATGCCGGGTTTGTCCAGCCCAACACGGATCGCGCGCCACCCCAATGCGGGGTTGGGCTCGTCGTTTGGCTTCATGTAGGGCAAAACCTTGTCTGACCCAATATCGAGCGTGCGAAACACCACCCGTTTGCCCTGAGCAGCGTCAAGGACACGTTTGTAAAGCGAGCTAAGGTCCGAGCGGCGCGGCATTTGGTTGCGCACAAGGAATTGCAGCTCGGTCCGAAATAACCCGACCCCTTCGGCGCCCGAGTTCACCAACGAAGGCAAATCAGCCATCAACCCTGCGTTCATTTGCAAGGAAATGATATTCCCGCATTTCGTTTCAGCAGGCTTGTCCCGAATAGAGGTATACCGTTCCTGCGCAGCGGCTTGCATCGCGATCTTATCACGGAACGCGGTCGCCACAGCATCGTCAGGGCGCAGATGCACAATGCCCTGCTCTCCGTCGATCATAACATGATCGCCGTTCAGCCCTTCATTGGTGATGCGACCTGCGTGCACGATCAGCGGGATCGCCAGCGCACGGGCAACAATCGCCGCATGGGACCCAACCGAGCCTTGCTCCAGAATGATCCCTCGTAAGGAACGCCCGTATTCCAGTAACTCTGCCGGCCCGATATTACGGGCCACCAAAATTGGATCTGCAGGCATTTCCGCGCCAGTATCAGATCCTTGGCCTGTCAAAATCCGCAGGAGCCTATTGGACAAATCGTCCAAATCGCTCAACCGTTCGCGCATATAGCTGTCTGACGATTGCCCGATACGGGACTGGGCCAGTGATTGTTCTTTTTCCACAGCAGCCTCGGCGGACAGGCCCTGTATGATGTCGTCTTGCATCCGCTTCATCCAGCTCTTTGAATTCGCGAACATACGATAGGTCTGGATGACCTCTTGCTGGTCTTTATCGCCCAGCGCCATGGTCAGCATCTGATCTACACTCAAGCGCAGGGTATCAACTGCCTCGATCAGGCGCTGCGCCTCACGTTCAGGATCATCCGAGATAAGATTTGAAACAACAACACGCGGTTCGTGCAGCCAGATGTGCCCCTCTGCAACGCCCTCTTGGGCGACGGTGCCGCGCAACAATACTGGCTGGCTGTGGCGTGCAGACATCGCTGCCCCCTCACCCACAAACGCACCCAGTTCGGTCATTTCGGCCAGCACCATGGCGACAACTTCCAGCGCGTACACCTCATCGGTATTAAACTCGCGTGCCGTTTTGGATTGCGCAACCAGAACGCCCAATGTGTCACCCAATCGTTGGATAGGCACACCTAAAAAACTGGAGTAAATCTCTTCGCCCGTTTCGGGCATATACCGAAAACCTTTAGCCTGAGGCGCATCAGGGGTGTTAATCACCCGCCGTTGCTTGGCCACACGGCCCACCAGACCTTCACCCATTCTCATGCGTGTTTCATGCACCGCGTCCTTATTCAGACCCTCAGTGGCACAAAGTTCCAGCGTATCATCATCACGAAATAGATAGATCGAACACACCTCGCACCCCATAGAGGTAGCGATCAAATGAGTGATCTTATCAAGGCGGGCCTGACCTGCGTCATCCCCCGCCATAGCATCCCGCAGGCGCCCCAACAGCTTGCGACTGTCGCTTTCAGTACGTTCTGGCATGGCATCCCTAGTCTTTGCTTGAGCTTGATCATACCCGCTGCAAAACAAGAATGGGAGGGGCAATTACGCGCCATGCGTGAATGCACCTAAAGATGTCTATTTTTTGTGCAACTTGCTAGAAAAAAAACATAGCCCATTGATAAAATGAACAAATCAATGGGCCACAAAATCGGTCTGTTAAACTTCTTTGTCCAATTCAAACGCATCATGAAGTGCCTGCACCGCAAGCTCCATGTATTTACGATCAATCAGAACACTGATTTTAATCTCTGAAGTTGTGATAACTTTGATGTTAACGCCTTCATCAGAAAGCACTTTAAACATCTTAGCGGCCACGCCTGTGTGACTGCGCATGCCAATACCAACAACGGATACTTTGGCAACGCCCTCATCTGCGATCAGTTCTTGATAGTTGATCACACCGTCATCGGCGGCTTTTTGCATAGCGGCCTGCGCGCGCGTGACCTGATCAACGGGGCAAGACCACGTCATATCGGTGCGGCCTTCTTCGGCGATATTCTGCACAATCATATCAACGTTGACGCCGCCATCGCTGAGCGCGCCAAAGATGCGTGCCGCAATGCCGGGACGGTCAGCGACCGATACCAGCGTCATCTTGGCTTCATCGCGGCTGAATGCGACGCCCGCTACTACATTGCTCTCCATTATTTCCTCCTCATCGCAGACGAGCGTACCAGCATCGTCGCTTTGTTCCTCAAAACTAGACAACACGCGCAGCTTAACCTTGTAGCGCATTGCCAATTCAACTGAGCGGGTCTGCAGTACTTTTGCACCAAGTGACGCAAGCTCTAGCATTTCCTCAAACGAGATCTTGTCCAGCTTACGCGCCTTGGACTCAACGCGCGGATCAGTGGTGTAAACACCATCAACATCTGTATAAATGTCGCAGCGTTCAGCATCAAAAGAAGCTGCAAACGCAACCGCAGTTGTGTCAGAACCACCGCGCCCCAGCGTTGTGATCCGTCCCTCAGGGCTTACACCCTGAAAACCAGCAACCACAGCTACCTTCATACCATCAGCGAATTTTGCCATGATATTTTCGGGTGGAATGGCCTCGATACGCGCCGCTGAGTGGGCAGATGTTGTTTGCACTGGGACTTGCCAGCCCTGCCAGCTGCGCGCTGGCACATCCATCTGTTGCAACGTCAGCGCCATAAGGCCTGCCGTCACGTTTTCTCCGCTGGACACAATCGCATCATATTCGCGCGCGTCATGAAGGGGGGATGTCTCATTAACCCACCCCACCAGCTCGTTTGTTTTGCCCGACATTGCAGAGACGATGACAATCACGTCATAGCCTTTGGCCACCTCAACACCGACGCGTTTTGCGGCGCGGCGAATACGGTCCAATGTGGCCACGGATGTGCCACCGAATTTCATTACCAATACAGGCATAAGACCCTCGTCATCTTCACTCCGCGCTGCATCTACGCCAGCACGCGCGCAGGCGCAAGATCAGTAGGGGTGCGGCCGCCCGTCCCATGTCTCAAAACAGCCCGTCTTTTCAAGACATAATTCCTGAAAACGCGCCGTGAGGCCCGAAACGGCCTCATCCACCGTGATTTCCGCTGTTGCACCCCCCATGTCGGTCTGCACCCAACCAGGATGATAAATACCCACAGCGATGCCTTCACTTTTAAGGTCCGCCGCCAAATTCCGACCTAGGTTCAGCGCCGCCGCCTTTGAAGCACGATAAATGTAGCTGCCCCCCGGCGCGCGCTCGGACGAGCCCATCTGCGAGGAAATAATAGCAATGCGCGGATTCTGCGCACGCCGTAAATGAGGGAGCAGCGCCTGAACGCTTAGAAAAACGCCAGTCACATTGGTGGCAAAGCTCTGGGCCCACAAATCAGCACCATATCCAGTTTCGATATCGTCGGCCTTATCCAGATAGACACCCGCGTTACAAATCAATAGCTCGACTGGTGTTTGCCCCAACTTCTCAGCCATCTCGGAATGGCCGCTTGGGTGCGTAACATCCAACGTGATGTCTGCGGTGACCGAACGGCCCGTCCCCATCACATCAACGCCTTGCGCGCGGTAATGTTCAGCCAGCTTTGCGCCAATGCCACGGCTAGCGCCTGTAATAACAACCGTCATGTCGGGTTCCTTGTCAGGTTATTGTAATTTCTGTTTTGGTTTAAAAGGGAGCGGCATCACAGGAACCCCATCCTCAATGAGCGCGCGCGTTTCTGCCGCACTTGCCTCACCATAGATAGCCCCTTCAGGTGAGGTACCTTCGTGCATCTCACGTGCCTTTTCGGCAAATTCACCACCGACATAAGTCGCATTCTCTTCGACGTCGCGGCGCATCTTTGCAAGCGCTTCGACTTTTGGGTCGACAATTACTGCGCGATCTTTGTCAGCGCCAACGCGCGGTGTCATAAGGGTTTTCTCTACCTGAGTAGCTCCGCATACAGCACAGCTTAGGTGTCCAGATTTGGCCAAGGAATCAAACGCTGACGCCGATTGGAACCAGCTTTCAAATTCGTGGCCCTCCTCACATTTCAACGCGTAGCGGATCATTCACCCATTCCTAAACATAATTCCGATGCACTACGATGTGCCATGCGCCCTAGTGCGGTCAAGCAAGGGACGCCCTTTTTGGGGGAGAAAAGCCAATAATCAGCTTACCCAGCTCCTTGTGTTGTACCATTTTTGCCGCCTTTTTGCGCGACACCCATTTGCGGCGACGGTCCCGCACTTCGGGATATTTTTTCTTAAGTCGCTTCACCTTAACGGGATAGAGCATCGCAAGACAGGGCAATATGTCCTCTCCTTCACGCAGACGCGCATAAGAATAGACACCAACACAGGCATCACTTGCCCCGCCGACAACACCTGCTTCTTCCCATGCTTCAATCAATGCACATTGCGCAGGGGTTTTCCCGTCCATTGGCCACCCTTTAGGGACGATCCAACGCTTCGTGCGCCGTGAGGTCACAAGTAGGATTTGAATTTTCCCTGCCTTACGTCGCCAGCACAGCGCGCCAAATTGCGTGCGCGCACTGCCCTTTGCGCCTCCATGGAGTGAAATAGGCAATTGATTAACCATCTTGCGGAAACCCCGCCCTAAGCCACGTAATAGTGATCTCCTAACGTGAATATTCTGTCATGACCAGCCACTCAGCCCCCCTTGCGGCGCTGCGTGGCTTGTCAGATAGTCTGGGCCATATGCGTCACCTAATTACTCAGATATTTATTACACTATTCCTTGCCCTGCCCCTGCAGGCGCAACCTGTGACTGTGTTCGCAGCAGCGTCCTTGCGCGAGGCCCTGAACGAGATTGCTATGCAATATCCAGATGATGTTACTTTGTCCTTTGCAGGATCCGGAACGTTAGCCCGGCAAGTCGCCGCAGGTGCACCTGCTGATGCCGTTGTTCTGGCTCACCGTGATTGGGCAATGTGGCTGGATGCCCGTGGGCTTATCCTTCCTCACACCACACAAGAAGTTGCAGGGGGCCAATTGGTTCTGATCGGCGCACCTGATGCTGTCCCAATCCCAAACACCGACACAGCCACGTTAATGAGTGCCCTCAATGGCGGGCGTCTAGCGATGGGGCAACGCGATGGCGTACCCGCAGGAACATATGCGCGCGAATGGTTGCAACATATTGACGCGTGGGATGTCCTATCATCGCAGTTGGCTGAAACTGACAATGTCCGCGCGGCCCTTGCCCTTGTGGCCCAGCGCGCCGCTCCTTTGGGTCTGGTCTATGCCTCTGATGCCATGGCCGAGCCACGCGTCCGCATTTTACATTCAATCGCAGCGGATGCCCACGCACCCATCCGCTACCCTGCTGCTGCGATTACAGAAACGGGACGCGATTTTCTTGAACACCTGAGCACGCCGCAAGCGATCGCCATTTTCACCAAACACGGGTTTGCCCCATGAGTTTGGACGCCGTCGCATGGGATGCATTGCGGCTATCCCTTTTGGTGGCCGTATGGGCCACAATAATCGCAGTGCCTCTCGCGCTTTGGGTCGCATGGGTCTTGGCGCGCCGCGAATTTTGGGGAAAGTCGCTGCTCAATGCGGTGGTGCACCTGCCGCTTGTGCTGCCACCCGTTGTTACGGGGTATATCCTGCTCACTCTATTCTCGCCCGTTGCACCCGCTGGTGCTGCGCTCAGCGCTATTGGATTAACCCTTGCATTCAAATGGACTGGTGCCGTGTTGGCCGCCATTGTCATGGGGTTTCCCCTGATGGTGCGCGCGATACGGCTGGCCATTGAGGCCGTTGATCCCAAACTGGAAGAGGCCGCCGCAACCTTGGGTGCGTCCCGCACTGCTGTGTTTGCCCGTGTGACCCTGCCATTGATTGCACCCGGAGTATTAGCGGGCGCGGTAATGGGGTTTGCAAAAGCCATGGGAGAATTCGGCGCGACAATCACCTTTGTTGCGAACATCCCAGGCCAAACACAAACTCTACCCATCGCGATCTGGACTGCCTTGCAGATCCCTGGTGGTGAAGGTCGCGCCGCCGCCATGGCACTGCTGTCTTGTGCGGTCGCCCTTGGTGCGGTGTTCCTCTCCGAGGCACTGGCGCGGCGCGTCGCAACCCGCATCGGGGGCACGCGATGAAACTAATACTCAAACACAGCTTTAGTGGTTTCACGCTAGATTTATCGCTGGAAGCCGGCGCTGGCATAACTGCGCTATTTGGCCGCTCAGGCGCTGGAAAAAGCACAATCATCAGCGCAGTCGCGGGCCTCTTGCAACCTGATGAGGGTTTTCTAGAGGTCGATGGCATCACTCTCATGGACACAAAGCGCGGCATCCACACAGCTCCGCACAAACGCCGTTTTGGCACAGTTTTTCAGGACGCACGCCTTTTCCCGCACCTCAACGTGGCCCAGAACCTTGATTTCGGAACACGCTACGCGCCGCAGGCTGCAAACGTGCCGCGCGGTGATGTGATCGACCTGCTTGGCTTATCGCCCTTGCTGGAACGTGCCCCAAACACCCTCTCTGGCGGTGAAAAACAACGCGTAGCCCTTGGCCGCGCCTTACTGAGCGCACCGCGCATGTTGCTGATGGATGAACCCCTTGCCAGCCTAGATGGCGCGCGCAAGCAAGAAATTCTCCCCTATCTTGAGCACCTGCGCGACGGCCCTCTTGGCTTGCCAATCCTTTATGTCAGCCACGCAGTGGATGAGATCACCCGCCTTGCCGACACGCTGGTGTTGCTAAAGAACGGGCGCATCGCCGCACAGGGGCCGCTGCGCGACGTTATGGCCGACCCTGCCGCTGTGCCGCTATTGGGCGTACGCGAAGCGGGAGCTGTCATCGAGGCCACCGTCATAAGCCACGCTGATGATGGCCTGTCCCAACTGGAAATAAGTGCAGGCACTTTAGACTTGCCCGGCGTACAAGCGCCCGTTGGCACACGGGTCCGCCTGCGCGTCATGGCCCAAGACGTGATGCTATCGCGCGAACGCCCCAGCGGTATTAGCGCATTGAATGTCCTGCCTGTCACTGTCCAAAACATCCGGCAAGGCGACGGACCTGGTGCCGCGATTGCACTAACCGCGGGAGATGATACGCTGCTTGCGCGCGTCACTAGCCGTGCGGTTACGGCGTTAGACCTCCGTGAAGGCGCGCAAATCTATGCGATCCTAAAAGCAACCACTGTCGCCCCCTCCAGCATCGGGCGCTGACCTGAGAGAGGCCAACACATGTGTTCAAGCACTGGAACTGCCACAGCAACCGTGCAGATTAAAAACGAACGTGCCAGAGTTACCGAGTGGCGGTTTGCCAATCGCGGAGATAATACAGGTTGGCATCGTCACGATTACGACTACGTTGTGGTCCCGCTATTTGATGGCACGTTAGAGATCGACCTAGGGAACGGCGAACGCGTCACCGCCCAGATGCAAAATGGTATCCCTTATTACCGCGAGTTTGGGACAGAGCATGATGTGATCAATGCAAATGATTTTGAATGCGCCTTTGTCGAGATCGAGCTGTTAGAGCCTAAACCCTCTTAAGCAACAGTCAGCAGTCGCATCTTGTCGGCGAGGCGCATGTTCAGCTGTTCAGAATCGATATCCGCATCGATTGCCAGCTTACGCAGGCTAAAATGGACATGGGCCATTTCCTGATAATAGTTGGTGTAGGCGTAATTTGTCGCCGCCCCTGCCACGGCCCCCAAAACTGGCACCGTCTGCGCCGCCAGTTTTTGGCCCATCACCACAGCCAATCGCGGTGCAACCTTGTGAATAACCGCTTGCACGGCCTTACCCGACAACGCCATGCGCGTTGTCAAAAACGCAAGGTCAGACCCATCATCCTGCGCCAGTGGCCCAGCAGCGGAAAACACCTGCACACAATCAAAACGCACAGATTCCGATTTGGGATCAAATCCGTGTTCAACTGCGACGCCCTCGATCACGCGCAACAGCAGCGTGGTTGTCACAGGCAGCTCTGCTAGGGCCGTCGGCAATCCACCCGCGCCGCCCACAGCACCCATCGCCGCTGACACTGCTGAATTGAGCCATGAAGCCTGATCAGGCACCGCGTCTCTGCTTTTGCTGGCCGCAGACATCGCATGATCCAACGCGCGCACGGTTGCGGCTTCTAATTGTTTTCTGACACTTGCTGGCAGGCGTTCCAGCAGGTTTTCAGCCTGACCACCAATAAGGTTCAAAACATTGATCCCAACACCGCTGGCCGCTTTATATCGCCGCGCAATAGTTTCCAACTCGGCGTCTACATCAATGGCTACGGGCAGGTTTTGTTCGATCATCGGAGGCTCCTTTGACCTTAATGTGGGGAATCAAAGCCGATAATTCAACGCGCGCGGGTGACTTCGCCCATAATACCCACCCAAGCATCTGGTGTGAGGGCGCGGCCCAATACGCGTTCAGGATTAGTAGGAGGTGGCATGATAACGCCATCTAGCCGCACAAACCCGTAGCGCCCGTAATAAGGCGCATCGCCGACCAGCATCACACGGTCCCAACCCTGCGGCCCGGCCCGATCAAGCGATTCTTCAATGAGCAATGCACCAAGACCCTCGCCCTGACGCGTGGGGTGCACGGCAACTGGACCCAAAAGCAAGGTAGCATGTCCCCCAACCTCAACCGGCCAAAACCGGATGGCCCCCGCCAAAATATCCAGATCATCCCGCGCAACAAGGCTTAGCCCAGCAACGGGGGAAACATTCTCGCGCAAGCGGTAGGATGACAACGCAGTACGCCCCGGCGCAAAGCAGGTGTCATACAGTGCTTCGACCTCCCAAAGGTCATCTGCTGTTTCGGCGGCAATATCGTACACAGGTGCGTGGCTCCGGCAGCTTTCTACTGGTCAGCGCCCTATCACGACGCTAGCTCTGGTTTCAATCACAACAAGGAAGACAATCCATGTTCTATCGCCCCGCAAACGGCCACGGCCTGCCCCATAACCCGTTCAATGCCATTGTTACGCCCCGCCCCATCGGATGGATTTCCACCCGCGACGCGCAGGGACGCGATAACATAGCGCCTTATTCCTTCTTTAACGGGGTCGCCTATGTTCCGCCGCAGGTCATGTTTGCCTCAACCGGTGTCAAAGACGATGTGGACGGCACCAAGGACAGCATGGCCAATATCCGCGAAACGGGTGAGTTCTGCGTCAACGTTGTTGAATACGCAGCCGCAGATGCGATGAATAAATCATCTGCCACCCTGCCCCACGGAACGGATGAGTTCGCCCATGCCGGGATCGAAAAGGCCGAATGCGAAGCAATCGCTTGCGCGCGTGTGAGCAATGCACCTGCGGCCCTTGAGTGCCGCATGACGCAGATTGTCCAGATTGAGGGTGCCTCCAATTTTGTGTGCTTTGGCGAAGTCATTGGCGTTCACCTCCGCGATGACTGTGTCGTCGAAGGCCGGTTCGACGTGACCCGTTATGTCCCGCTCAGCCGTCTTGGATATCGCGACTACACCGCCGTGCGTGAAGTGTTTGAGATCATCAGACCTGACGACTAACTGCACTCCATAGCAACTCTGAGTCCGCAGGCCGCATCAAGACTGGGCTGCCCATGAATTTTGGTTGTACTTTCAACGGTAAAGAACGCAGCCTGGACATGTTCCCACCACTGGCCAGACTGCGCCGCTCCGGGTGCATTTCAGTTTTGCAATTTTAACTTATAGGAACAGCAATTCATGGGAACCTCTCACCATACCGGAAAGTTCAAACAACGCTTTGAACAAGCTAGGCGTTTTGTTGCGCCACTTCTCCAGCAAACCGGGCGTCCATTGAACAAAATGCGCGCATTGGAAGTTGGCTGTGGTGAAGGCCCGAAAACCTGTGCGCTTGCGCCGATGTTTAAAGAATATGTAGGCATTGACCTTGATGCCGATGGCTTGGCCATGGGCGTGGCAAACGCTGAAGCGCTGAACATCACAAACGCAGATCTGCGCCTGCAGGAGGCCGAAGATCTACCAGACATTCTGGCAAACGAGCAATTTGACGTCATATTTCTTTACGCCGTTCTAGAACACCTGACCATCAGCGAGCGGCTCGAAACACTTCGACTGTGTTGGGAGGCGCTCCCTCCTGAGGGACTTTTGTATATTGGCGAGACGCCCAATCGAATTGCTCCGATTGATTATCATTCTTCGCGCCTGCCTTACCTAAACTTGCTGCCGCCAGAACTGGCGCAACACTTCATTGATCGCTCAAGTCATGAAAGTTGGCGCAACCGCGTACGCTCTGAAGAAACAATCGAGCTAGGGCTGTACCGAAATGGTCAACATGTAGGCTTTGAAGAATTCGATTTATCTATTGCACCACCTGAAGAATTAGGCGCCCATCTGATTGCGGACAACTGGTCAGAACCGATGATGAACCTTTATCCATTGCGTTGGTTTGAACCCCGCAATCTGAATGACTTTGAAGTCCTGTGCCAGTCTGGGTTTCACACCCAACCGCTACCTTCAATGTTCGCGCGTTACTGGATCGAAGGTATTTTGGCGAAAACAGCGCCAAAGAAGCCATTGCCAACCATCAGATTTTTGACCCCAACAATGGTCCGCGCAAAAGACAAGCAAGCAAAGCGCATTGTGCCTGACCGTTTAGGAGTGCCTATCCAGAGGCTGCGCAACGGTGAGGCAATAGATTGTCACATCGACGCGCAAGCGACA
Source organism: Sulfitobacter sp. (assembly GCF_036960155.1). GTDB lineage: Bacteria > Pseudomonadota > Alphaproteobacteria > Rhodobacterales > Rhodobacteraceae > Sulfitobacter. The sequence continues at coordinate 91,271 of NZ_JBALWB010000001.1, forward strand.
GAAGTGATGCTAGGAATCTCTGAGGGCAGCCAAGGGAAAATGAAACTGATATTAGATGGCGCGCCCTTTGGAACATTCACAACGGACGAGCTTCGCGCAGCCAACGAAGGTCTTTGGACGCTCCAATCGTGGAAGCGCATTCCTCTTCCTACAGGCGCAAAAACCAAATTTCTGCGTAAGCCAACAGGTCCAAAGCCCAAAACGCTGCGTATTATAGCAGACTGCAAAGATTGGATCGGTATCTGCCCGCCTTTTGTACGCTAGGGTTCAAAAGACGGGCGAATTGCAGTTAGGGGTGCACCAATCGAACTGGATCAGTGGCCTCCCAGAATACCCGTACGTACCTGATAATCGACTGCGATCTGATAATCCGGATCATCATCGCTGTCGATCATCAGGTGGCCTGCTTTGGTCAACAGAGCATGGCAATCACGGGTTAGATGGCGCAGCTCGATGCGCTTGCCTGCGCTTTCATATTTGCCTGCAATCGCTTCGATTGCTTGCAACGCAGATTGATCCACCACGCGGCTGTCGTTGAAATCGACAATTACAGCAGCAGGATCATTGGCTACGTCAAACAGCTCTGAGAACCCCTCAGCGGAGCCAAAGAACAACGGCCCTTGGATCTGGTACACTTTGGCACCTTCTGGCGTGAGATAGTTGGTCGCGTGGATGCGGCGCGCGTTGTTCCATGCATAGGCCAGCGCGCTGACGATCACACCAACCACTACGGCCACGGCAAGGTCTTCGTATACGGTCACTACCGTTACCAGCAGGATCACAAACGCATCCGTAAGTGGCACTTTGCGCAGGATGGTCAGGCTGTTCCATGCGAACGTCCCAATCACCACCATGAACATCACACCAACCAATGCAGCCAGCGGGATCAGCTCGATCAGCGGCGCCGCGACAACGATAAACAGCAGCAGGCAGATCGCAGCAGCGATACCCGCAACCCGCGTCCGGCCGCCTGATTTCACGTTAATCATCGACTGACCGATCATCGCACAACCGCCCATACCACCAAAGAAACCAGTCACAGTATTTGAAACACCCTGAGCGATACATTCTTGGCTGGCACCACCACGTGTGTTGGTCATGTCGCCCACAAGGTTCAGCGTCAGTAAGCTTTCGATCAGGCCAATCGCCGCAAGGATCACAGCAAACGGCGCAATGATGTAAAGTGTTTCGAGGTTAAACGGCGCAAGAGCCGTACCATAAAGCCCCTCACCCGTGCCAAACGGGTTGTGGAAGGTTGGAAAACCGCCCTGAATGGAAGCCAAATCACCAACGCGCGGTACGTCCATTCCCGTAAATATAACAACAGCTGCAACAATACCGATACCAGCAAGCGGCGCTGGGATCAGTTTGGTAATGCGTGGCATAACCCAAATAATCGCCATCGTTGCGCCAACCAGCACCAGCATCAGGATCATTGGTAAACCTGACAACCATTCACCGCCCGACATGCCGTGACCTGTATCGACCATCGAACCGGGGACTTTGAATTGGCCCATTTGCGCGAGGAAAATCACAATCGCGAGGCCGTTCACAAAACCCAACATAACTGGATGCGGGACCAAGCGGATGAATTTCCCCCACTGCATGACGCCAGCAAATATCTGCAAAAGCCCCATTAGAACAACGGTTGCGAACAAGTATTCAACGCCGTGCTGTGCGACCAAAGCAACCATGACAACCGCCAAAGCGCCCGTCGCACCCGAGATCATACCAGGGCGGCCACCAATCAACGCAGTAATCAACCCCACCATAAACGCCGCATAAAGACCCACCAACGGGTGAACCCCTGCAACGAATGCAAATGCAACCGCTTCAGGAACCAGTGCCAAAGCAACTGTCAAACCGGACAGCAATTCGATCCGCATCCGCGAAACCGAGAAACCGTCCTCGCCCATCCAGCGCAAATCGGTCACGTCTTTGGGCGTCAGGTTTTGAGTAAAACTACGAAATGTCGAGCGCACGGCGGTGTCTCCTACGGAGTGAATTTGGGAAAATCGTTTGCCCAGCACCTAGACCATGCAAGCAAAGAAGAAAAGCGCCCCGCCCGTCCCAGTGCGTATGGCGCATAGTATTATGGGATTCGTGCCGCACATTACTCTGATCGTGGGGCGCAATAATGCGCCCCTGCCCCCAGCAAACATGTGATTAAATGTGCGGTTGCATTACACGGTGAGCCGCGCCACCATTATGTGCAAACGGACCAAAGGACATTTCATGACATCGACAAAAATCGCAGTGATCGGCGGCTCAGGTATCTATGACATTGACGGGCTTGAGGGCGCGCAATGGACAACGGTGGACACGCCGTGGGGCGCGCCCTCGGATGCGATCCTGACGGGCACATTAAACGGTGTCGATATGGCGTTTCTGCCCCGTCACGGGCGCGGGCATGTCCACTCGCCCAGCACAGTTCCCTACCGCGCCAACATTGACGCATTAAAACGGTTGGGCTGCACCGATGTGATCTCGGTCTCGGCGTGTGGTTCCTTCCGCGAGGAAATGGCGCCAGGTGATTTTGTCATTGTAGATCAATTTATTGACCGCACATTTGCACGTGAAAAGTCGTTCTTTGGCACGGGCTGTGTGGCCCATGTCAGCGTAGCGCATCCCACCTGCGCGCGCCTGTCTGACGCCTGCGAAGAAGCTGCCAGAACAACAGGCGTCAACGTGCACCGCGGCGGCACATATCTGGCGATGGAAGGCCCCCAATTCTCAACACTGGCCGAAAGCAAGATGTACCGCGAAAGTTGGGGCGCGGATGTGATCGGGATGACCAACATGCCCGAGGCCAAGCTCGCCCGGGAAGCAGAGCTGTGTTATGCATCCATCGCGATGATCACGGATTACGACAGCTGGCATCCTGACCACGGCGAGGTTGATGTGACTGAAATCATTAAAACATTGCAGGGCAACGCCGCAAATGCACGCAACCTGGTGGCGCAGTTACCAACCCTGCTGGGTGCCAGCCGCGCGCCCTGCCCACATGGCTGTGACCGCGCGTTGGAGTACGCAATCATGACCCAACCCGAGGCCCGCGACCCCGACATGCTGGCCAAACTGGACGCGGTTGCCGGACGGGTCCTCTGAACGCGGTGCGTCTTGCCCTTGCTTTAACCGCGTGCGCAGCATTTCCTGCGCACGCGCAAGACTATGTTAAAAGCGAAGGCCCATTGAATGATAACGATTTTTATCGCCTTGTCGCTTGTGCGGCCCCCGTCGGCGGGCCATGCGCAAAACCGTTTTACAAGTGGCCAAAAATGGCTCTCACCGTAGGTATAGTTCAACGAGACGCCCCGTTTTTGGGTGGAAAGATCAAACGCGCAGACGCCGCAGTTGTGCGCGCAGTGCAACACCTTAACGCTGTGAACATGGGGATAACCCTAAGGCACAGCACGGATAATCCCGACATCGCAATCTATCTACTGGATACCGCCAGAGGTGAAAAAATCACAGCCAAACAAGCCAACCCGCTTAATGGGTTCACACTGGCAAATGCCATCACGGCTTTGGATATTGACGGTGGGCTGATCAACGGGGCTTCAATTGGGTTGTCACGCACGATGAGCATCCGGCAATACGAATCTGTGATGCTAGAAGAAATCACCCAAGCATTGGGTTTGATCACTGATATCTCAAATCCATATTATCGCAGCCGATCTATCCTGTCCCAGAACGCGGACAACAGCTTGAAAGTTTTAGGCACTCAGGACAAGATTGCATTGATCCGCCACTATCCCCCTAACTGAAAGCACCCCATGCCCTTTGATCTTTGGCTTACGTTTGTCGCCGCCTCTATGGCGCTGCTTCTTATTCCTGGCCCAACTGTTTTATTGGTGCTCAGCTACGCCCTCTCTAAGGGGCGATCTGTTGCGGTTGCCTCTGCGGCAGGAGTTGCTTTGGGTGATCTGATCGCCATGACGGCATCGCTGGCCGGGCTTGGCGCACTGGTACTTGCCTCTGCAACATTGTTTGTCGCGCTCAAATGGGTTGGTGCGGCATACCTGATCTATCTTGGCTTCAAGCTGATCCGCTCTGCCCCCACCAGCGGATTAGAAATGCCGGAAGCTGAAAACATCACTGCTTCGCGTGTCTTTGGGCATACAACTGCTGTTACAGCACTTAACCCTAAAAGCATCGCGTTCTTCATCGCGTTTGTGCCTCAGTTCATCCGCGCAGACGCAGCCTTGCTACCGCAGTTTGCAATCCTCATCGCTACCTTTGTTACTCTTGCCGCTGCCAACTCACTGGCGTATGCGCTGGCCGCAGACCGCCTTCGCAGCATCATCGCGCGGCCCAACGTTATTACTTGGATCACACGTGCAGGCGGAGGCGCCCTTATTACCATGGGCATTTTGACCGCCACATTGCGCAGGAGCACATCATGAAATCGGTTCAAGATTACATCCGTACCATCCCCGACTTTCCCCACAAAGGGATCATGTTTCGCGATGTGACAACCTTATTCGCCGACCCACGTGGGTTTCGCATGGCGATTGACCAGATGTTGCATCCCTATGCGGGCATGCGCATCGATAAGGTTGTCGGGCTAGAGGCACGCGGATTTATCATGGGCGGCGCGATTGCCCACCAGCTCAGCGTTGGCTTTGTTCCGATCCGCAAAAAGGGCAAACTACCCGGCAAGACGTTGCAGCAGGACTATAAGCTTGAGTACGGCGAAGCGACGATGGAAATCCACGATGATGCGGTGCGTGCTGGCGAAAAAGTACTGGTTATCGATGATCTGCTGGCCACGGGTGGCACCGCAGAAGCGGGCATCAAGTTGCTGGAACGTCTGGGCGCCGAGATCGTCTCGACCAGTTTCATCATCGATCTGCCCGAATTGGGTGGCCGCAAGCGTTTGGAAGCGATGGGTCATGACGTTCAGGTCTTGTGTGAATTTGACGGTCACTAGGCCATAGTCAAAATCTGAACCGAAAGCTTAGATCAAGCTTTCGGATCAGACCTATCTAAGAACTGCACCAGGGTTCATGATGCCCTGCGGATCAAGCCCCGCTTTGATCGCGCGCATCGCAGTCAATTTGGTCGGATCAGAGTATTTCTCAAGGTCGCCGACCTTGAGCCGCCCTACCCCATGCTCAGCCGAGATTGACCCACCCAGCGCATGCACCAGATCGTGCACGCACGTCTTGATCACATCGCGCTGGTTTTCGTGATCAGCGCGGCTGCGGCCCACTTGGGCAAAGACGTTATAGTGTAAGTTGCCATCGCCCACGTGACCAAAGCAATTGATCCTAAAATCACCCATTTTAGCCAACCGCGCACCCGCTTGGATGATGAACTCAGGAATTGCCCCCAGCGGCACAGAAATGTCGTGGCTGGAAATTGAGCCAATGTGTTTGTTTGCTGCGGGGATGCTTTCGCGGATGGTCCAGAAGCTTTCAGCTTGGGCAGAAGACTGTGCAATCAACCCATCCGGCACAAAACCTGCCTCAGAGGCATCAACAAACAAGGTTTCCAATGCTGTTTGAGGGTCCATATCCGCGGCTAAACCCAATTCGATCAGCACGCACCATTCGGGCGGCGTATCAAAGGGCTGGCGTACTTCGGGCATTGTTTCACTCAAGAATTCAAATCCCTGACGGTGGATCAATTCAAACGCACTGACCATCTCACCAAACAGGCCCCGCGCCATGCTCAGCAATTTGAGGGCGGCGGCGGGGCTTTCGACAACCAACATCGCCGTACCCGTCATCGCTGGGCGCGCGAACAATTTGAGAGCCGCAGCAGTGATCACTCCCAATGTGCCCTCTGCTCCGATCAGCAAATGACGCAGATCATAGCCCGTGTTGTTTTTGCGCAGCCTTGTCAGCCCATGCCAAATTTCACCGTTGGGCATCACCGCCTCTAGGCCAAGACAAAGATCACGCGCATTGCCATACCGCAGCACACCTGTGCCGCCTGCATTTGTGGCAAGGTTCCCACCGATGCGCGCACTGCCTTGTGCGGCAAGCGATAGCGGGAATAGACGATCCTGTGCTTGGGCTGCGTTTTGCACATCCGCCAAAATGGCCCCTGCTTCGGCCACCAGAACATTTTCATCAGGATGAATGGAACGAATAGCTGTCATGCGTTCAAGTGACAGGATCAATGGAGGTGGGCCATCTGGCATCACCTGCCCGCCAACAAGTCCCGTACCGCCACCGTAGGGTATCACTCCAACGCGGGACAGGCCTGCAAGGCGGATCAGGGTTGCGACCTCTTGCACATTGCGCGGCTTGGCTAATACGCCGCCCTGCCCCACATAGCGCCCGCGGGGTTCTTCGAGGTAGCCCGCAGATAATGTTTCCAACGTCCCATCAGGCAGCGCGGCACGCAGGGTTTCAGCAAAGGCATCATCGGCGGGGTTCAGATCATGTGTCATGCTCTTTGATCTAACGCGATCGCACCGGATGCAAGAGCAAGTAGCCCAATAGTTCAGTCAATTTCGGTAACGCTCGCTCCCAACTCGACACCAAGCTGTGATCTCGCTGTATTGAAGACCTACCGCTCACGCACCTCCGTGATCGATTGTTTCACTCCCAACATCTCAAAACACTATATTTACAAGCACCAAACCGCATTTCAATGCCCGTACCTCTCACACTCCGTCACAGCCAATTCATTTGAACTGAGCGGCCCCCAACACCAGTTTGGAGGTACAAAGTAAAACAACGCCCTAAAAAGGAACACAACATGAAACCGATTATCGCAGTCTTCTCCGCCCTTGCATTGTCCGCTGGTCTGGCTCTCACAGGTTCCGCTGCCACAGCAGGTGGCAACAAAATCACCTACAAGCAGAACGGTGTTACATGGAGCACTTCCAACAATATCAGCGTATTTGCATCCCGCACCCGTGATCGCTCCTTTAGCGAACACCGCCATGGTGGTCACTTTGGCTCACCAACACACGGCGCCTATGGCCGCGAGGGCGTCTACAACAAACCTGTTTATGATGCGCTGAACAAAAACAATCGTCGCAGCAAAAAGCATGTAAACGTGGGCCGTAACTAAGTAAGATATTTACGTGGTGGTCGTCTTCCCCCGACGATCACCGCGTAATGCGGCATACAGCACATGCGTACGCCAGCGCCCGTCAATCTGCAGATAGCTCTGCGCGACGCCCTCATACTTAAAACTCGAACGCTCTAGCAATCCGCGTGACGCGGTGTTTTCCGGCAGACATGCCGCTTCGATGCGGCTGAGTTCAAGATGGGTGAAGGCGTAGTGCACAACCGTTTCGATCGCTTCGCGCATGTAACCTCGGCGGGTAAATGCCTCTCCGGTCCAGTACCCCAACGTGCCTGCTAATGCAGGGCCACGGCGAATGTTGTCTAGGGTGATAGCCCCCAGCAGTGCTTGGTCTTTGCGGCGCACAAGAAACAGCGGCATCGCAGTGCCTGCATTGATCGAACGGTTGGCCCAATAGACCCGGTTCGAGAACGCCTTGCGAGTCAGATGATCTGCCGACCACGCTGGCTCCCACGGAGACAGAAATTCACGGCTGGCACTGCGCAATGCAGCCCATGACCGGAAATCCTGCTGCACCGGAGCGCGCAGCGTCATGCGCTCCGTTTCAAGCTTCAACTTGCGCCGCATCAGTAGCATCAAGCAGCGCGCCTTGCCTCAAGCGCTTCAAGAGTAGGCGCGTTTTCTACAGGACCATACAGCGCTAATGCCGCAGGTGCCGTGCCTGCCATTCGTTCAGCAAAGTCACGCACATCGCCAGTGGTTACAGCATCAATCTGGGCAATGGTTTCTTCCAATGCTGGGATACGATCCCAAATCTGGATCAACCGCGCCAACCGCTCTGCGCGGTTGGACGGACTTTCCAGCCCCATAAGCAAACCTGCCTTCATTTGCGCACGTGCACGTGCCACCTCGGCAGGCGACATGTCAGAGGCTGCGCGCTTCATCTCGTCGATGGTGATGCCTGCCAGCTCTGGCAACTGCTCACCTGAGGTGCCTGCATAGACGGTCATCATGCCCGTATCCGCATAGGCCCCTGCCTGAGCAAAAATCGTATAGCACAGTCCACGGTTTTCACGGACCTCTTGGAACAGGCGGCTCGACATGCCGCCCCCAAGGGCAGATGCGTAAATTTGCGCGACATAGATATCGTCAGCGCGGTAGCCGGGGCTTTCAAAGCCAAGTGCAAAATGCGCCTGCTCTAATGATTTATTCTGACGGTGCTCACCACCAGAAAACACAGCCGGAAGCGCAAGGCTGGCTGGCTTGGGCTTCATATCACCAAACAGCTTTTCAGCCATCGCAACCAAAGCATCATGATCGACAGCGCCAGCAGCGGATAAGATCATCTGTTCGGGGCCATAATGCTGATCGATGAACCCATTCAAGTCGTTACGGCTAAAGTTCGATACACGCTCGGCAGGGCCCAGAATGGTGCGGCCCATGGGCTGGTCGGAATAGGCCTGTTCCTGCAACCAGTCAAAGATCACATCGTCAGGTGTATCCAGCGCTTGGCCAATCTCTTGCAAAATCACGCCACGTTCAACTTCGATCTCGGCCTCGTCCATGACTGGATTGCGCAGGATGTCTGCGATCACCTCAAGGCCAAGTGGCACATCGTTTTCCAGCACACGCACATAATAGGCGGTCACCTCACGCGAGGTGTAGGCGTTGATATATCCGCCCACATCCTCGATCGCTTCTGCAATCTGCAGCGCGGTACGTGTCTTGGTGCCCTTAAAGGCCATGTGTTCCAGAAAATGAGCGATGCCATTTTGCTCAGGTGTCTCATGGCGGCCACCTGCGCCAACCCATACCCCGATAGAAGCCGAGGCAAGCCCCGGCATGTTTTCGGTCACGATGCGAAAGCCATTGGCGAGGCGGTGCGTTTGCAATGTCACTGAGAAATCAGTCCTTTGATTTGAGACTTAAGCGCTTCAAGATCGTTTGGCACACGGGTCAAACGCTCAGAGCGGTCATAAAGGTCGGCCATACGCGCTGGCAAGGGGGGGCGAATACCTGTCGCTGCCTCAACCGCATCGGGGAACTTGGCTGGATGCGCTGTGGCGAGGGTCACCATCGGTGTGGAGGCAACACGCATTTCATTTGCGACCTTCACACCAATAGCCGAGTGGGGACATAGCAGTTCGCCGCTACGTTCCAGCATGTCTGCAATGGTCTGCGTTGTTTCTGTCTCAGAGGCGCGACCAGATGTGTAGTGCTCAGACAAGGTCTGTGCAGCGCCTTGAGAGACGTCAAACCCACCCTGCCCCAGTTCGGTCATCAGCTGAGCCACGGCACTTCCATCGCGGTCATAAGCGTCAAACAACGCCCGCTCGAAATTCGAGCTGACCTGAATGTCCATCGACGGGCTAATGGAGGGATGCACAGTGTCTTTGTGATAGCCCTGTCCGGACAGGCAGCGGTGTAGGATGTCATTCTGATTTGTCGCCACAATGAGTTGATCAATAGGCAGGCCCATGCGTTTGGCGATGTAGCCCGCGAAGATGTCGCCAAAGTTGCCAGTGGGTACAGTGAAGCTGATCTTGCGATCCGGCGCGCCCAAGGACACAGCCGATGAAAAGTAATACACAACTTGCGCCAACACGCGGCCCCAGTTGATCGAATTCACACCTGCCAGCTTTACGTCGTCACGAAATTCAAAATCGTTAAACATGTCTTTCAGGCGCGCTTGGCAATCGTCGAAATCACCATCTACCGCAAGTGCGTGCACGTTGCTCTCGCTGGGAGTGGTCATCTGGCGGCGCTGCACTTCGGACACGCGACCATGCGGATAGAGGATAACAACATCCACGTTATCCAAACCGCGAAACGCCTCAATCGCAGCAGACCCGGTATCACCCGAGGTCGCGCCCACAATTGTCACACGTTCATTCTTACGCCCCAGCGCAAGCTGGAACATTTGACCAATCAGCTGCATGGCAAAATCTTTAAATGCCAACGTGGGCCCGTGGAATAACTCCAACAGGAAGTGGTTCGGCGCGAGTTCTTTTAACGGCGCACGCGAGTCGTGACCAAAGCCTGCGTAAGCTTTTGCGATCAGATCGCGGAACTCGGCATCGGTAAACGTATCGCCAATGAACGGGCGCATAACGGTAAAGGCGATTTCCTCATAGGTCTGCCCACCCATGGCTTTGATATCCGCGTGGCTCAGCTGCGGAATGTTTTCTGGGACATACAGGCCGCCATCGCGGGCTAGTCCGGTCAGCATTGCTTCTTCAAAGGTCAATGTTGGGGCGGTGCCTCGGGTCGAAATATAGCGCATGGATCAGCTCTTTGGTTGGGGTGCGCGACGGGCGCGCATGAGAAAGGCCACAGTCATCGCCATCCAGATCGCCGCAAGCGAGAACCAAGTGATAGCGTAGGAAAGGTGGTCGTTTGGAATCGCGGCAGTGTCAACAGGAAGGGGGCTAACAGGTGCGTCATTGAATGACGTTTTCTTGGCCACAATGAGGATCGGATCAGTCTTGAGCGTTTCGGCCATGACGGCCACATCGCGGGCAAACCAGATGTTTTTTATTGTATCTGGCTCAGGCGTGAAGCCGTCGGTCTCTTGTGGCCATTGCAGATTGCCTTGTACCGTGACGGTGCCCTCGTGCGTGGGGATGTTCTGCTGGGCTACGGGCGTGAACCCGCGATCAAGCAGCACACGGCGGCCACCCATGTCCAGCACCGAGATAATGCGGTAGCCCGCGCCGATCTCTTTTTGGCTGACCAAAACGCGCAAGTATTCGCTGCCCAGTTGGCCAGACACCTCAACAGGCAAGTAGGAATCACTATCAGGATCAGGTGATACGGGCAGCTCAACTGGATCTGCTGCGATGCGCGCATTGATGTCGCTGATGATGTTCAGCTTCTCTCCTAACCGCCCCGTCTGCCAATAGCCAAGCCACAACAGGACAGCGGCCCCGCCTACACCGATAACAATGAAAAAAAGATTGCGACGCATGATAGGCCTATGGTCTGTTTGGAATGAAAAACGCGCGAGGCATGTGCCCCGCGCGTTGGTATTTAAACTGTGTAGCTACAGGTGCAAGTCCGCCCTTAGGACGGGATGCCCCAGATGTAGACGGCAAAGAACAGGAAGAGCCATACAACATCAACAAAGTGCCAGTACCAAGCTGCGGCCTCAAAGCCTACGTGATGCTCGGATGTGAAGTGACCCGCACGTGCACGGAGCCAGCAGACAAACAAGAAGATGGTACCAATCACCACGTGGAAGCCGTGGAACCCTGTGGCCATGAAGAAGTTAGAGAAGAACTTGTCTCCGCCAAATTCCCAACCTTCGTGCAGCAGGTGTTCGTACTCATATGCCTGCAGACACGTGAAGAGAACACCAAGGACAACAGCAATGATCAGACCGTTCTTTAGGTCAGCGCGGTTGTTGCCGTGTACCAATGCGTGGTGCGCCCATGTCACGGCACAACCGGACAAAAGCAAGATCAACGTGTTGATCAGCGGCAAGTGGAAGGCATCGACCTGATAGATCACTGGAGGTACATAAGTAGACCCCAAGTATTCGTTCATCGGGTAAATGGCGTGTTTGAAAAAACTCCAGAACCACGCCGCAAAGAACATAACTTCGGACATGATAAACAGGATAAAGCCATAACGCAGGCCAATCTGAACAGCCTTGGTATGATCGCCAATCTTGCTCTCTTCAACAACCTCAGACCACCAGCCAAACATGCAATACAGCGTGCCAGCAAAGCCGATCAAAAAGACAAAAGGCGTCATCTCATGCATCCACAGGACACCGCCTGTGAGCATGACAAAAGCAAACAGCGCGCTGAGCAGCGGCCAGATGGAAGGAGACAGAATGTGGTAGTCGTGATTTTTTGCATGGGCCATGGCGCGCGTCCCTATGTCCTTTTATTAGTTCAAGTCAGTTGGCTGATCTACATCAAGGGAGGCATATCCCTCGGGCAGATCAATTTCGTAGAATGTATATGAGAGGGTGATGGTATGTATATACTGACCTTCACTGTCACTCACGATTTCGGGATCAACATAGAAGCTGACCGGCATTTGCACCCGCTCACCAGGAGCCAGCACCTGCTCTTCGAAACAAAAGCAGTCGATTTTTTGGAAGAATCCGCCCGCCTGATATGGCGTCACATTATAGGACGCCTGTCCGGCGATCGGTTTGTCCGTTGGGTTATACGCTTCATAAAACGCCAATCCCGTTTCACCGATGCGTATTTCCATTTCATGTTCAACAGGTTTGAATTCCCAAGCCATGTTGCTGTTCAGGGATCCGTCAAAACGAATCTTAACCGTTTTTTCCAGTATTTCATCCGAAGCAACGGCAGAAACCCCCGGCACGCCCCCAAAACCAGTAACGCGGCAGAACCAATCATAAAACGGCACTGAGGCCCAAGCGAGCCCGCCCATAACAACAACAAGCCCAACAGTTTGAGCTACCGTTTTTTGAGGGCCGGTCATCGCCATCAGTCAGAGCCCTCGGTGCTGAGTTGCTCACCCACGCCAGAAGCTTTTGAGGCAGGAATACTAAAGCCCGCAGACGTGATTTTGGTGAAGGTCAAAACCATGACCAGCAAAACAAACGCCCCCAGCATCACACCCACTCCGATGTTGAGGCTTTTGCGACGTTCGTGAATCTCGTGCTCTTTGCGCAGCGACATTACCAGCCTCCCAATCCGAAGGGTTTCAGCCCTGCTTCAATCAATATGGCCACAAAGTGCCCAAATAGATACCACAGCGACAGCAAGAAAAACTTGCGCTCAACCGCGAAATCATCTGCTTCGCTCATGTCTTCGTCACGGCCCCAGATGTCATATGCGCCTTTCAGGAACATCGCATTCAGCACCAGCGCCGTAGCCAAATAGACCCAACCGCCAATCGCGCTAAATGCAGTGCCAACAGCCAGAATCACCAGCAAAACAGTATAACCTAGGATGTGATTGCGCGTGGCGCGGCGACCGTGCGTAACCGTCAGCATCGGTATTTTCGCGTCATCATAATCATTGCGCATAAACAACGCCAACGCCCAGAAGTGCGGAGGCGTCCACACAAAGATCAACGCGAACATCAGCCACGGTTCAAGCGCGAAACCACCTGTTGCGATAGTCCAACCGATAACCGGTGGGAATGCTCCGGCTGCGCCACCGATAACGATGTTCTGCGGGGTCGTGCGTTTGAGCCACATCGTATAAGGTACAACGTAGAAAAAGATAGTGAAGGCCAGCATGAAGCCTGCAAGTAGGTTCGCGCTTAGGGATAACATCATGACCGACAGGCCTGACAGAGCAACACCCAGGTACATGGCCGATTGTGCAGTAACCTTACCCGCCGGAATAGGACGTTTAAGCGTACGCTTCATCACCGCGTCGATGTCGGCGTCCCACCACATGTTTAATGCGCCAGAAGCACCAGCACCAATGGCCAAGAACAGGATAGAGGTGAAACCAATAATTGGGTTCACAGACACTGGTGCAGCGAGCATGCCAACAACAGCAGTAAAAACAACCAACTGCATGACGCGTGGCTTCATCAGGGCATAATAATCCCCCAATTGCGGCTCACTTTCGTAGCTTTGTGCGTTTGTCACGTCAGTCATTGGCGGTGTACCTCATGGCAATTCGTGTGGCGAAGCCGCAGCATGGGATCAAGCACACTGCGGCATATGGCTAGCTGGGGCGAACCCCGTCAAACGTTCAGTCAGCAGATGCGACTGTAAGGGGCTGAAAAATTCCTGCGTATTCTTCTGCAGCGCGGTTCAACCATTCTTCGTATGCTTCTTCGGATACAACCTTAACCGTGATTGGCATATAGGCGTGAGCCTTACCGCACAGTTCGGAACACTGACCAAAGTACACGCCTTCTTTTTCGGCTTTAAACCATAGTTCGGCCAGACGGCCCGGAACGGCGTCTTGCTTTACACCAAAGGCAGGAACAGCCCATGCGTGGATCACGTCGGAACCAGTTACTTGAACAACAATTGTCTTGTTGATCGGCACTACAACCGCGGTATCCGTCGCCAAAAGCCATTCACTTTCGGAATATCCAGCCTCTTCAAGTTGCGCGATAACTTCAGGCGTCTTCATATTTTCGCCGCCCAGCGCCGGTGCGCCGATCATGTAGCTATCAAAGCCAAAGTCGCTGTCTACATACTCATATGACCAGTACCATTGGTTGCCAGTTGCTTTGATTGTCACGTCGGCAACAGGAATTTCCTGCTGGCGGAAAAGAATCGGCAACGACCATGCGCCAATCGCGACCAGAACAAGGATCGGTACAATCGTCCATGCAATCTCAACAGGTGTGTGGTGTGTGAATGTCGCAGGTGTCGGGTTACGCTTGGCGTTATAGCGGATCGCAACCCAAATCATCAGGCCCGTCACGAACAGGGAAATAAGTGTAATGATCACAAGAATCATTCCATCGAGCCACTGCAAATCAGTAGCGAGCTCTGTAACACCCGGCTGAAAGCCCATTTTCCCATCGATTGGCGCGCCAATAATCTCAAGCCCTTGAGGATCAACGCTTTGGGCCCATGCTGGTAGGCTAGTGAAGCCAGCCAAAAGACTGGCAAGAGTGAGCTGCTTTTTCATAATTGTCGTCCTGATATTCTTGACCCGGGTTGGCAAAAACGAACAGGAAGGCACCCTGCCGTTGTAATCTTGCGCCTTACAATCATATTCTGAGAACGAAAGAAAGTCCTATGCTTGCGTCAGATAGACGCGAGGCACCCCTTCCCAACTTTACGGAGTACTTACCTTGGCCGACACACCATTTTCGCCGTTCGAAGAAAATCTGGACCGCGACACTGCCCTAACCGTATTGCGGGAAGCCGTTGCTGGCGCCGATGACGGCGAATTATTTTTCGAACGGCGACGCTCGGAGGGCTTGATGTACGATGACGGGCGCCTGAAAACCGCAAGTTATGATGCTGCAACAGGTTTTGGCCTGCGCGCAGTACGCGGTGAGGTTGCCGGATATGCGCACTCAACAGAGATTTCCGAAGCAGCCCTGCGCCGCGCCGCACAAACTGCGCGACTGGCTGTTGGCGACGGTGGTGGCACATGGGCCGACGCGCCAACTGGCACCAACAAAAAGCTATACACAGACGAAGACCCGATTGCCGGGGCCGCATTTTCTGTAAAAGTCGAAACACTGCGCGAGATCGATGATTTTTGCCGATCACTTGATTCACGGGTGGTTCAGGTAAGTGCGTCAATCGCCGCTTCAATCCAAGAGATTGAAATCTTGCGACCCGAAGGGACCTCTGTGCGCGATATCCGCCCAATGACGCGGGTAAACGTTTCAATCATTGTAGAACATGAGGGCCGCCGCGAAAGCGGCACTGCTGGGGGTGGGGGGCGAATCCCGCTTGATGGCATGTTGGCCGCTGAGGACTGGCAGGGCAAAGCCCGCGAAGCCTTGCGAGTCGCCTTGGTGAACCTAAAGGCAGTTCCCGCGCCCGCTGGTGTTATGGACGTGGTCCTTGGGCCTGGCTGGCCCGGAATCTTATTACACGAAGCGATTGGCCACGGCTTGGAAGGTGATTTCAACCGCAAGGGTACATCCGCGTTTGCGGGGCTGATGGGCCAACAAATTGCTTCCAAGGGTGTCACTGTTTTGGATGACGGAACGATTCCCGATCGTCGCGGCAGCATATCAGTCGATGATGAAGGCACGCCCAGCGCCAAAAACGTGCTGATCGAAGACGGTAAACTGGTCGGCTATATGCAAGACCGCCAAAACGCGCGTCTGATGGGTGTCAAAAGCACAGGCAACGGACGCCGCCAAAGCTTTGCTCATATCCCAATGCCGCGCATGACCAATACGTATATGCTGGGCGGTGATACTGCCCCCGGTGACATCGTGGCGGGACTCAAGGATGGTATTTACGCTGTGGGATTTGGCGGCGGTCAGGTGGACATCACCAACGGCAAGTTCGTGTTCTCGTGCACCGAAGCGTACCGCGTTGAAAACGGCGTTGTCGGCGCACCTGTCAAAGGTGCCACGCTAATTGGTGACGGGGCGACCGCCCTCAAACAAATCCGCGCCATCGGCAATGATCCCGCCCTTGATCCCGGCATGGGCAACTGCGGCAAGCAGGGCCAGTGGGTGCCTGTTGGCGTTGGCCAACCAACGTTGATGATTGGTGGACTAACGGTAGGTGGTTCAGCCGCTTGAGCGGTTCACTGCGACAGCTGATATGGCGCAATGACGTATCAGCTGCCCAGACCATCTCAGCGTCGACTGCGCTCCTCGCCATTTTGGGGGGTGATGGCATTTTGGGTTGCGCTTGGCGGGCTGCTCATAATGATCGGTCAAATGTTGTCGGAGATAGAGCTATTTTGGTCGAGATACCTATTCGGATTTGGTGGACTCTTCATCCTCAGCCCCCTGCTTTCTTGGTACGGATTGATCTTCGGCGGTGCCTTCTTTTTGGCTGCTGCACATAGGGGCTACGGCCGCTGGCTCACCATGGTTCTCTTCGGTATGGTGTCCTCTATCTTGTTGTACCTTCCGTTCTTTTCCACTGATATCCATCCCGTCATTCTGATCCTCTATGGCGGCGCAATGGCCTTCACTTTCTGGTGCATTGCGAAATCAATAAGTAGAGGCGGGCTGATATCGCCTCAACCCCATTGAATTTTGACTTGAACCGAATTGCCCCCATTTGATTCATCCCCTGTTAACCAGCAAAAGTTATACCTGATTCTAGCAACAGACGGAGCAACGGGATGACTATCGAGGACCACAATCCTTCTTCCACTCACCCCCCACTCCCACCCACCCCGGAAGACGAACAGTTTGCCCGTCTCCGTCTGTTGCGCTCGCGCCGGGTCGGTGTTTCTACGTATAAACGACTACTGGCTGAACACGGCACTGCGCAAAATGCGCTGGCCGCGCTACCAGAGGTAGCGCGCGCCGCGGGCGTTTCCAGTTACGAGATATGCCCAGAAGGCGTTGTACGTGCCGAACTGCGTGCCGGACACGCACAGGGCGCAAAATTATTGCACATTGACCACCCAGATTACCCCGCCACTTTGGCAGAGCTTTCAGATGCGCCCCCATTCTTATGGCTGCTCGGCGATCCTAAACTTCTTACACGGCCCACAATTGCGCTGGTCGGTGCGCGAAACGCATCTTCACTTGGCACGCGCATGGCACGAACCCTCGCCCATGAGCTGGGCGAAGCTGGCTTTGTCGTAGTGTCCGGCCTTGCCCGCGGTGTGGATGCCGCCGCGCATTTGGCTGCATTGCCTTTTGGGACCATTGCCGTACAGGCTGGTGGAGTCGACATTATGTACCCTGCTGAAAATACCAACCTTGCGCATGACATCGCCCAACAGGGGCTACGCATTTCAGAACAGCCAATGGGGACGCAACCAACTGCCCGCCATTTCCCCAAACGCAACCGCATCATTTCGGGCCTTTCGCGCGCAACGGTAGTGGTCGAAGCAGCAGCAAAGTCCGGTAGTTTGATCACAGCGCGCGATGCCCTTGATCAAGGACGCGATGTTCTGGCTGTGCCCGGCCACCCGTTTGATGCACGCGCTGCGGGGTGCAACATGTTGATCCGTGATGGCGCAACATTGGTGCGCAATGCAAATGACATTCTCGAAGCGCTCTCTTCTTTTGAAAACGACACGCCAGAATTGCCGATTCCTACCCCAAAGAAAAAACCACCTGCGACGAAAACGCGCCGTTCATTACGTGAGACGGCGAATCTGCACTTAACGATCCTTCAGCGGCTTGGCCCATCCCCCGTGGCCGAAGATCAACTGATACGTGACCTGCAGATTCCATCTGCCGCGATCACCCCCACCCTTGTAGAATTAGAGATGGATGGCAAAGTCATGCGTAGCCCTGGCGGCCTGCTTTCACGCCCTGTCTAAATCACAAATCACTCCGAAATTGGACACGTTTGATCCCCGCACCTGCAGCATGTCTGGGTATTTTCCCCGCCGACAACAGCACCCCAGATTGTAGGCCGCATTGACAAAGACCCCTTGCATCCCACATGTCAAAGGCCATAGACGCCGCCAAACACCCCGTCGAAGGATCGTAAATACATGCCAGTAGTCGTTGTCGAATCTCCCGCCAAGGCCAAGACGATCAACAAATATCTCGGTGATAACTTTACGGTACTTGCCTCATATGGCCACGTAAGAGACCTGCCGCCAAAGAACGGATCAGTCGATACCGACAATGATTTCGAGATGCTTTGGGAAATCGACAGCGGCTCAAAAAAGCACATGAAAGCGATTGCGGACGCGCTGAAGGATGACAACGAACTCATTCTCGCAACTGACCCGGACCGCGAAGGCGAGGC
This sequence comes from Sulfitobacter sp., assembly GCF_036960155.1. GTDB lineage: Bacteria > Pseudomonadota > Alphaproteobacteria > Rhodobacterales > Rhodobacteraceae > Sulfitobacter. The sequence continues at coordinate 109,590 of NZ_JBALWB010000001.1, forward strand.
GATCAGCTGGCACCTTCAAGAGGCGCTAACTGCCCGCAAGTCGATCAAAAAAGACACGCCCGTCAGCCGTGTTGTTTTCAATGCCATCACCAAAAGCGCTGTTACCGAGGCAATGAAGAACCCGCGACAAGTGGATATGCCGCTGGTAGAGGCCTATCTTGCCCGCCGCGCATTGGATTATCTGGTGGGCTTCAACCTCAGTCCCGTTTTGTGGCGCAAACTGCCCGGTGCAAAATCTGCAGGCCGCGTGCAATCGGTCACTCTGCGCGTTATCACCGAACGCGAAATGGAAATAGAAGCCTTCCGCCCTCGTGAATACTGGAGCGTGAAAGCACTACTTGCCACTCCGGCGGGGCAAGAATTCGAGGTTCGCCTGACCGAATTGGCTGGTAAGAAGCTCGATAAATTTGACCTTAACGACGCGACCAAAGCAGAAATGGCTGTTCAGGCTGTGTCCAGCCGTGACCTTAAAGTGTCTTCGGTTGAAGCCAAGCCTGCCTCTCGCAACCCCTCTGCCCCTTTCATGACCTCGACCTTGCAGCAAGAGGCCAGCCGCAAATTTGGCATGGGTGCCCGTCAAACGATGAGCACGGCACAGCGCCTGTATGAGGCCGGCCACATTACTTACATGCGGACAGATGGCATCGATATGGCACCCGAAGCCGTGCAGATGGCACGCGATTCAATTGCAGACCGCTACGGCGACAAATACGTGCCTGCAAAACCGCGCGTTTATAAAAACAAAGCTAAAAACGCCCAAGAGGCGCACGAATGTATACGCCCAACCGAAATGTCCAAAGACGCTGATGCGCTCAAGCTGATGGATGGCGACCAGCGCAAGCTGTATGATCTGGTCTGGAAACGCACGCTGGCCTGCCAGATGGAAAGTGCCCGTATGGAGCGCACCACCGTTGAGGTTTCATCGGCTGACAATCAGGTCACTCTGCGCGCAACTGGCCAAGTGGTCCTGTTTGACGGTTTCCTCAAGGTTTATGAAGAAGGTCGCGATGATGTTGCGGATGATGATGAAAAGCGCCTGCCCCAAATCGCCCAAGGCGACGCACTGAAGAAAGCTGCCGCTGCGCGCTACAGCGAAGACTTCAGCAAAGCTGCTGGCGTTAAAGATGACGAACTTATCGATACGGGCGACAAAGGCCCATCAGGTATGCAGCGCAAATCAGGCGCTTTGCTTGCGGAAACCGATGCCGTGCTTGGCTCTCAACACTTTACACAGCCACCGCCCCGCTACACCGAAGCGACGCTGGTTAAACGTATGGAAGAGCTGGGCATTGGCCGACCGTCAACCTATGCTAGCATCGTTACAACCATTCAGGACCGTGGCTATGTGCGCCGCGAAGGCCAGCGTTTGATCCCTGAGGACAAGGGGCGTCTTGTTACGGCCTTCCTTGAAAATTATTTCCGCCGCTACATCGGGTATGATTTCACTGCCGATCTAGAAGATCAGCTGGATAAAGTCTCCGCTGGTGAAGCAGATTACAAAAAGGTTCTCCACGGGTTCTGGCATGATTTCTCGGCAGCTATCGCTGAAACATCTGAGCTGCGGATCACTGAAGTTCTCGAAAAAATCAATGACGTGCTGGCCCCGCACCTTTTCCCTGCGAATGAAGAAGGTACGGACCCGCGCCTGTGCCCGAATTGCGGCGTTGGACGTCTTAGCATGCGCACAGCACGCTCAGGCGGCGCGTTCATCGGGTGCTCCAGCTATCCAGAATGTCGTTACACACGTCCGTTTGGCCCACCAAACCCAGAAGCGGAAGCATCTGCGATTCCCCCAGACGGCAAATTGCTAGGCGAGGATGAGGGTGAGGAAATTCGCGTCTTTAAGGGCCGCTTTGGCCCCTACGTTCAGCGCGGCGCCTTGACCGAAGAAAACAAAAAACCTCCGCGCCAGTCAGTTCCAAAAGAATGGCCCCCTGAGGAGCTTGATCTTGAACGCGGGCTTATGCTGCTTTCATTGCCTCGTGAGGTCGGGCCACACCCCGAAGACGGCATCATGGTTTGGTCCAATATCGGCCGCTATGGCCCCTACCTCAAACACGCACCCAGCACATCTGATCGTGGCGGCACAAATGCCAACCTTGAAGGCCTTGATGAGGTGTTTACCGTTGGGATGAACCGTGCCGTACAACTGTTGGCGGAAAAAGTCGCCTCTCGCGGTGCACGCGGACAACCTGCAGCGCCACTGCGCGAATTGGGTGAACACCCCGAAGCTGGCGGTCCGGTAAATGTCATGAAAGGCAAATACGGACCTTACGTTAAGTGGGAAAAGATCAACGCAACGATTCCTGACACCATCGAACCTGAAGAAATCACGCTAACACAGGCGATTCATCTAATTGATGAACGCGCTGAAAAGTCAGGTAAGAAAAAACCCGCTGCCAAAAAGAAGGCCGCGCCCAAGAAAAAGCCTGCAGCGAAGAAGAAAGCCGCGCCCAAAACGGCCGCCAAGAAAGCGCCTGCAAAAAAAGCAGCAACTGCAAAAGAAGAATAGGTGTCTCGGCCCTGCGCTGAGGCGCGGGGCCGATCACAAACCCGTCACATTCGCGTGACGCTGCTGTGTGGCCCTGTTCGGGGTCAAAAAAATCATTATCTGCTATTTTGAACAGTCCCAAAAAGAGCAGTGCAATGACAGGATCGATTTTCTCCCGACGCCGGATGATGGTTGCAACCGGAGCAGCCCTTGCCACCCCGTCTTTGGTATTGGCCCAAGAGGTTCCAGTGCCCGAAACACACCGCCGCAACATAATGAGCTTTACAACGCAGCGGTGGCAGGATCACTTTGATGAGCTAGGAAAAGGTGCAATTGTTGCTGACATAAGCTCGCGCGCACTACATTTTTGGAGTGGTGACGGCGAAATCTACAACGTCTATCCCTCCTCGGTTCCACGTACTGATGAGCTCACCAAACGTGGATATACCAAAATTGTGCGCAAACGTGTTGGGCCCGATTGGACACCGACAGCATCCATGATGGAACGTAACCCCGAATTAAAATACATGCCCCCCGGCCCCGGCAACCCGCTGGGCACCCATGCGATGTACCTAGACTGGCCTGCCTATCTTATTCATGGAACCCACGATACACGCAAAATCGGGCGTCAATCGTCGGACGGTTGTATCGGTCTCTATAACCATAAGGTCGAAGAGCTGTTTGCTCTTGCCGAAATTGGCACGCAGGTCCGGCTGTTCTAAGCTATTCATATGCCCCCTGAGCACCGAGAGATGCTGCGCTCGCATCGCTGCGACGCGGCATCTTATTGACACCTTCCTTCCGTCGGGTCACAACTCCTCAACCAGTCATGGATCATGGGGAGAGAAATTCATGAAAAAAGTCTACGCAAATGCCGCCGAGGCCCTCGATGGGATCCTCGAAGATGGCATGTTGATCGCATCAGGTGGGTTTGGCCTGTGTGGAATCCCTGAATTGCTTTTGGCGGCGATCCGCGATGCTGGCACCAAAGACCTGACATTTGCGTCAAATAACGCAGGCGTTGATGACTTTGGGATCGGTATCTTGCTGCAAACCAAGCAGGTCAAAAAGATGATCTCGTCCTATGTAGGGGAAAACGCTGAATTCATGCGTCAGTATCTATCAGGTGAGTTAGAACTGGAATTCACGCCACAAGGCACATTGGCCGAACGCATGCGCGCTGGCGGTTCTGGCATTCCAGGATTTTACACAAAAACCGGTGTTGGTACTGTGATTGCCGAAGGTAAAGATGTGAAAAACTGGCACGGTCAGGATTACATCCTTGAAGAGGGCATCTTTGCCGACCTCGCAATCGTCAAAGCATGGAAAGCGGATGAGACAGGTAATCTAGTCTTCCGCAAGACTGCCCGTAACTTTAACCCGCCCGCCGCCATGTGCGGTAAAATCTGTGTGGTAGAAGTAGAAGAAATCGTGCCAACAGGCAGCCTAGACCCCGATCTGATCCACCTGCCCGGCGTATATGTGCACCGTATCATCCAAGGTCAGCACGAAAAACGCATCGAACAACGTACAACCCGTAAACGCGAGGAAGCATAATCATGTGGGACCGCAACCAAATGGCGGCACGCGCCGCACTCGAGCTGGAAGACGGCATGTATGTGAACCTAGGCATCGGTATTCCGACACTGGTGGCGAACTATGTCGGCGACAAAGACATTACTCTTCAATCTGAAAACGGCATGCTAGGCATGGGCGCGTTTCCGTTTGAGGGTGACGAAGACGCTGACCTGATCAACGCAGGCAAGCAAACCATCACCGAAATGGACCGCACAGCCTATTTCGACTCAGCTACGTCATTCGGCATGATCCGTGGTGGCAAAATTGCTGCTGCGATTCTAGGCGCAATGGAAGTCGCTGAAAACGGTGATCTGGCTAACTGGATGATTCCGGGCAAGCTGGTCAAAGGTATGGGCGGCGCGATGGATCTGGTTGCAGGCGTTGGCCGCGTGATCGTTGTAATGGATCACGCCAACAAACACGGGCAAAGCAAAGTCCTAAAAGAATGCACCCTGCCCCTAACAGGCAAAGGTGTTGTTGACCGGATCATCACCAACATGGGTGTACTGGATGTCGTTGAGGGTGGTCTGCGTATTGTAGAGTGCGCTGAAGGCGTCACCGAAGAGGAATTGCGCGCCGCAACTGAAGCGACGCTGGTCTAATCTTCACTTTACTTCATATTCGCGAACACACAGCCGTCCGAGATCAACTCGGGCGGCGTTTTACATAGCCCCTTAGCCACCTGAAACGCGGCCAGTACCTTTGGTACATAGTCACGGGTCTCCGCATAGGGCGGCACACCTTCATATTTACGTATTGATCCCTCGCCTGCGTTATATCCAGCAAGTACGAGGATCGGGTCGTTCTTAAACTCCCCCATCAACCAATCCAGATATTTGATCCCACCAGCGATGTTCTGCTCGGGGACTGAGCTGTCTTTAACACCAAAACGGCTGGCGGTTGCAGGCATCAGCTGCATCAAACCCTGCGCGCCCGCGCTGCTTGTTGCGTCTGTACGGCCTGACGACTCGACCGAGATTACTGCAAGCGCAAGCGCCGGAGAGACGTTAGTCCCGATGGTTGAACGCAAGATATCAATGCCATGTATCTTTGCGATGTCCTGCATGTGCTGCAAACGTGGTGCGGAAACCTTTGAGGTTGCTCCTGATAAGGTAGTCATGGCGACTTCCAATCGCCCTGGACCCGATTTCGACGCATCAGGCGATACTTTGGCCCAGAACCAATCATACTGACCCGTTTTGGGACGAGTCACCGTGCCGGACGGCGCCACGGCCACCACTGGATCAGGTGTGATTCCTGGTGCAGGACGATTTATTTGCACATTCACCCGTTTGCGCGCCCCCGATTTGGGGGGTTTTACAAATTTTGGCTTAAAATCAGGAAACGGAGGAGGTGAATCGGCACGTAATGTCGATCCTGCGGGCGAAAATGTCAGTGCAGCACCTAATGCCACTGCTAAAAACGTACGTTTCATCAGGCCTGCTCTCATTATCTACTGCTTTTTTCCAATAATATTGCTCAAAATGGCCTCTCAATCCAGCAAATGAGGCGGCAAACATGGCGATTTTGCCTCAATTGGGGCGTTTGAGCCTCAAATATTAACAAATATCAATTCATTCAAACTTTAAAACTCAATAATTTCAACGTGCTATCACAAATTTAACCAAATAAATACTAACGAATGCAAATGCCGCATTTGCTGCCAAATTCATGCCCCATTCATACAGCTATATAGGGTCATACCAAGTCGAGCAGGCCTGAATGAGAGCGGGCCACACGGTGAGACGAGGTTGAAATTGAAAACTTAAAATAATCCTTTGGAGGGATACTACCATGATGAATTTCGTAAAAAACTTCCGCAATGACGAAGACGGCGCAGTAACAGTTGACTGGGTTGTTTTGACAGCTGCGGTTGTTGGCCTGGCGATTGCTGCCTACGGCTCCATCCAGTCCGGTTCCGAAGCAATGACAGCAAACACCGCCACCTTCCTCGGCGAGCAAGCTGTTGGTTCAATCGGTGCACCTGCTTCTGAGTAAGAAGCTGACCGGTTGATAGCTTAAAGCTATTACCAATGAGTGGGGGCTGCGTTCTGCATAGAATGCAGCCCCTTTTCCTTTGGCTTCGCACAATGTGCCATGTGCCATGTGCGACCGAAAAAGAAAGACCTCATATGTTCCATAAGTTAGAAATATTTCTTTCAAAAGAAGACGGTGCAGTAACTGTTGACTGGGTTGTCTTAACAGCCGCAGTTTGCGGGTTGGCTATCGCGTCTTTTGCGGCCATCCAACAAGGCGGTGAAAGTGTGTCCGGCAACGTAGAGACTTACCTACTCGATACAAGTGTCGAAGAGATTGCTGGCCTCGAATAAAACGTCAATTGACCCCAGATGGCCCATTGGCAGATGGTTTTCTCAGAATGACGTAAAATCACCACAATCAATAGGCATCATTGCCAAAGAACTTAATCCGTTCGGGCATGCCCGAACCCCAAGGTAAAGAGGAACACATTATGCGTATGATATTTGGACTCGTGTTGTTGGTTGGCATCGCGTTGGCTGGAGGCGCTGTGTATCTCGCTAAGGGGCAAATCGGCCAATACAAAAACGCGATTGCGCGCGCAGAAGCCGCCAAATCGCAAATTGTACCAACCCAAAAGATATTTGTAGTCAATCGCGCCCTAAAATACGGCGAAAAGCTGAGTAAGGATGACGTTAGGATCGTTGATTTTCCAATAGCGGCTCTTCCTGATGGCCACTTCACCGAACTGACTGCGATTTTCCCAGAAACAACCGATGAGCAGCGCGTAATTCTACGCCCCATCGAAAAAGACGAAGCCTTACTGAGCGTCAAAGTCTCTAAACCGGGTGAGGACGCAGGATTAACATCGCGCTTAGAACGCGGGATGCGTGCGTTTGCGATCTCTGTTGACGTTTCTTCCGGTGTATCAGGCTTTCTGCGCCCAGGTGACCGTGTCGATATTTATTGGACGGGCCGCAGTGGCAACGGCCAAAACCGCCTTGAAGTGACCAAATTGATCCAGTCAACCATTTCATTGATCGCTGTCGATCAAAGCTCTGGTGAAGTGGAAGGTGCCCGCATCGCCCGTACAGTGACTGTAGCGGTTACACCAAATCAAGTGGCATCGCTTGCTCAGGCCCAATCAACTGGCCGTTTATCCCTATCACTGGTTGGCGCTGGCGACGATATTGTAATCGCGAACAACATTGAAGTGAACCAGCAGGATCTACTCGGCATCGTAAAAGAAACAAAAGCCCCTGCAGCTGCAGCCGAGAAAGTTTGCACCATCCGCACACGTCGCGGCGCGGAGGTGGTTAGCATTCCGATCCCTTGCACAAACTGAACAATAGATCAGGATTATCCGTCTGATTAGACTTACAAAAAGACGCCGCCCCGAAAACGGGCGGCGTTTTGCATTTTGCATCTGTTGCCATTTATCCACAGAAACTATTCGACCGAACGCATTGATTCTTGCAAAAAAAATCTAATTGCAGCAGTGTATTTCAAACGACGGGCAAAAAGACCCTATTTTGAGGCGTGATCAAAAAGGCAGGTCACATGAAAATCGATAGATTTATTAAAGCGGTCCTTCTAGGGCTAACGCTAAGCGTATCCACATATGCAGTGACTGCCCCTACGGCTGTTAGTGCTGATAACCTGCGCGTAGTTAAAAGTGGCACCAGCACTAAATTGCAAGTGCCGCTCAACCGCGCAATTGTTGTTGAGAGCGATACGCCCTTTGCAGAGCTGAGCATCGCCAATCCTGGCATTGCCGATCTTTCTTCTCTTTCAGATCGAACCATCTACGTCCTTGGTAAATCCCCAGGGACAACAACGCTTACGTTGTTTGATGCAGCTGGTCGTCTGATTACAAATGTCGAGGTACAGGTCACTCCCGATTTGTCCGAATTTAAGGAACGCCTTCGTCAAATCCTTCCTGGTGAACGGATCGAAGTGCGCTCTGCCAATGATGGTGTTGTTCTGTCAGGCATTGTTTCGTCTGCTCAAAAGCTGCAGCGTGCGCTTGAACTGGCTGAACGGTACGCACCGCAACGCGTTTCCAACCTAATGAGCGTTGGCGGCATTCAACAAGTCATGTTGAAAGTACGTTTTGCTGAAATGCAGCGTTCTGTGTCCAAATCTCTTAGCTCCTCCCTATCTTTGGGCGGCGCATTCGGAAGTGACGTGGGCGTTTCCGCAGGTTCCGGCACTCTTGTTTCAAACGGAGGCAGCACCTCAGCACTCGCAGGGTCCCTCCCCGCTTCAAACAGCAATACAGGCGCGATATTGTTCGGCTTTAACGCTGGTTCGACTCAGGTCGGTATTTTGCTCGAAGCACTTGAGCAAAAAGGCGTTGTACGTTTTCTAGCTGAGCCAAACCTTGTGGCTCTCTCTGGCCAAGAGGCCAAATTCCTTGCAGGCGGTGAATATCCGGTTCCCGTAGCTCAAGATAATGATACGACTACTGTCGAATTCAAACCCTTTGGCGTTGAACTCGCCTTTATTCCCCGGGTAGTCGACAAAGACCTAATTAACCTCGAGCTCAAAGCAGCAGTATCTGCCATTGATACTACAAACGGTATCAACATTGACGGCTTCGAGATTGCCGCTTTCTCTCGTCGTGAAACCTCGACCACAGTAGAAATGCGGGATGGCGAAAGCTTTGCCATTGCAGGTCTGTTGCAAGATGACTTCACAGACAGTTCTGCGCAGCTTCCTTGGATCGGTGACGTGCCAGTATTGGGCGCCCTCTTCCGCTCTGCAAACTATCAACGTAGCCAAACTGAATTGGTGATCATCATCAGTGCCCACCTCGTCACACCTACCCGTGGCGAAGCACTGGCATTGCCGACAGATCGCATCAAGCCGCCAACAGAAAAAGACCTTTTCTTGCATGGTCGTACTGCAGCTGGCACGCGCACTCCTCAAAAAGGCGCCGCGGGTGAGGTTGCCAAGCAGGACTTTACGGGGTCATATGGTTATGTACTGGATTGAAACAATGCAACGTATGAGCCAACGCACAATCATCACTGGCAGTTTGCTGTCGGCTGTTATCGGGCTGACCGCCTGCACTGGCAGTACTGATCAAATATACACTCAGTTTTATTCCGAAGCTGGATCACTGGTAGACACAGGCGGTTTTGGCGAAGCCACGTTAAACAACCGTCTCGTGATGACGGGCGAACGCCAGTATACCTTTGATTTGGCTAAACGCTTCTCGAACGAAGTGAACAGCACAGTGAATTTCGCATTCAATTCGTCCAAATTGGACAGCAGTGCACAAGAAATTCTGCGTCAACAAGCGGGTTGGATCAAACAGTTCCCTGAAATTCGTTTCCGCGTTTACGGCCATACTGACGCTGTTGGGTCGAACCGTTCAAACAAAAGCCTGGGACAACGCCGCGCCAATGCGGTTGTGAGCTATCTCTCGACACAAGGAATTAGCCGCAGCCGTCTAGAAGCGGTTGTTTCTTTTGGTGAAACCCAACCACTGGTCGTATCGCAAGGCCGTGAACGTCGTAATCGCCGTACTGTCACCGAGGTGAATGGTTTTGTGAAACGCCATCCAACTGTGCTGGACGGAAAATACGCCCAAATCATTTATCGTGACTATGTGACAAGCGCTGTAGCGCCAACGCAACTCACCTCAGATGCAGTCACGGGCCTCGATTCAGCCGAGTAACCATCTGACATAAAACAGGAAAGCTGCCTCTTAAGGCGGCTTTTTTACTTTTAACGGCTGCTATCTGCTTTGATCAATCCTCCCAGATTACCACGATCGTTTCACTAAATCCTACAATAGCAGCTTTTAGGCCCCAATCTCGCCCCACTTCACTGCGATTAATTCTTCAACGAGAAAACTCTGTTCGGTCAAATGAACCGGCAGGGGGCATCTCAATCCCTGATGTGTGCCACTGCGGCATGCTGGGACATTGATGCCCTTTGATTGAAGGAATGAAGGCGATGAGTAGCGTAATGCCGCAACCAGATCAGGACGTAATCCTTGCATGCACAGTCAGCCGTGATGTGCAAAACTTTGATCTACTGATCGAAGATATGGAAAGCGCGCTGGGTGAAAGCTGGGGAGATTTGGGTTTTGCTGAAGCTCTCGCATTCTTTGGCCAGGCCGAAGCAGAGAACATGGAGTTCATCGCGCTGGCGATGGATGACGCAGACGAAGAGAATATGCCTCTGCTAACCGACATCATTGTTCAGGCCAAACAGCGTGGCCTGAAGGTGATCTTGATTGCCGAAGATGTAACGCCGAGTGCATTGCACTCTCTTTTACGCCAAGGCGCGGATGAATTTGTTCCCTACCCTCTTCCCGAAGGGGAGTTGGCCGAAGCCATTGAGCGCATTCGCACACCAGCGCCTGCTCCAGAAGCTGCAAGTACCAGCACTTTGACCTCGGGCGCACAAAAAGACGGTGCCGTGATTGTTGTGCATGGGTTAGCTGGCGGCACTGGTGCGACCACCTTGGCTGTTAACCTCGCCTGGGAATTGGCCAATGCCCAACCGACAGGCGGGCCATCCGTTTGCTTGCTTGATCTGGATTTACAGTTTGGATCGGTCTCCACCTTCCTTGACCTACCCCGCCGCGAGATTGTCTATGAAATGCTTTCAGACACAGAAGGCATGGATGAAGAAATCTTTGGCCAAGCGTTGTTGAATTATGAAGACAAACTTCAGGTTCTCACAGCTCCGTCAGATATGTTGCCGCTGGATCTTCTGACGTCAGAAGACATTGGCCGTGTTCTGGATATTGCCCGCAATCAGTTTGATTATGTCATCGTCGACATGCCCTCAACCTTGGTGCAGTGGTCCGAAGTAGTGCTGACATCCGCACACGTCTACTTTGCAATGCTTGAGCTGGACATGCGTTCCGCACAGAACACCCTGCGTTTCAAACGTGCTTTGCAATCCGAAGATTTACCAATTGAAAAACTACGGTATGTGATGAACCGCGCACCGAAGTTTACCGACATCAGCGCGAAAGGTCGCGTCAAGCGGATGGCCGAAAGCCTCGCAATCAGCATCGATATTCAACTGCCCGATGGCGGCAAGCCGATCACGCAAGCCAACGACCACGGCAAGCCCCTGGCTACCTCCGCACCCAAAAGCCCGCTGCGTAAAGAGATCGCCAAACTGGCCGCCTCAATCCACAGCTTGCGCGACAGTGACGTGGCAGCAGCCTAAGTCCTGAACATAGAAAGCACATCGCAATGTTCTCAAAATACAAAAAGCCAGTAGCCACTCCTGCTTCAGAGGCAACAGTGACGCCCATTGAAGCGGCAAAACCCGAAGCAAAGACGAGCATGCGTCGTGCTGCGGCACCAGCAGCAACAGTGGTGACAGAAGATAAAGAACTCAAACGCAAGCAGCGGATGGGTGACATCAAACTGGATCTTCACCGTGTTTTGTTGGACAATCTCAACCTTGCCGCTCTTGAGCATGCAAGCGAAGCTGATCTGCGTCAGGAGATCAATTCGATCTCGGCTGAGCATCTTTCCGAAAACTCAATTGTTTTGGGTCGCGAAGATCGCATTACTCTGAACTCCGAACTCTATGACGAAGTAACCGGCCTTGGCCCGCTTGAGACCTTGCTTAAAGACGAAACCGTCAACGACATTCTTGTGAACGGTCCACAGCAGATCTTTGTGGAACGTTCAGGTAAGTTGGAGCTGACAGACGTCACATTCAAAGACGAACGTCACCTGATGCGGATCATCGACAAGATCGTATCGGCCGTTGGCCGCCGTGTGGATGAAAGTAACCCCTACGTGGATGCCCGCCTGAAAGACGGTTCGCGCTTTAACGCAATGGTTCCACCTGTTGCGGTGGACGGAAGCCTCGTTTCCATCCGTAAGTTCAAAAAAGACAAGTTGGGTATCGATGATCTAGTACAATTCGGCGCTTTCACCGAAGAAATGGCTGCATATCTACAAGCCGCCGTTGCAACACGCCTGAACATAATCGTGTCTGGCGGTACAGGTTCTGGTAAAACAACCACGCTTAATGCGCTGTCCAGCTTCATCGATAACGCCGAACGTATCCTAACAATCGAAGACACAGCGGAACTTCAGCTTCAACAAACCCACGTTGGCAGAATGGAAAGCCGCCCACCAAACGTGGAAGGCAAAGGCGAGGTATCCCCGCGCGACTGTTTGAAAAACGCCCTGCGTATGCGCCCTGATCGGATCATCGTTGGTGAAACACGTGGCGAGGAAGTTATCGACATGCTTCAGGCCATGAACACCGGCCACGACGGCTCGATGACGACAATTCACGCCAACTCGGCGCGCGATGGTGTGTCTCGTTTGGAAAACATGATTGCGATGGCCGGCATCGAAATGCCTCTCAAAGCGGTCCGCAGCCAGATTTCATCTGCTGTGAATCTGATTGTTCAGGCCTCGCGCCTTCAGGACGGTAGCCGTCGCATGACCTCCATCACCGAAATCACCGGGATGGAAGGCGATGTGATTTCCATGCAGGAAATCTTTCGTTACCAGCGTGTCGGCTTAACGCCAGACAACAAAATTATCGGCCACTTCACCGCTACAGGTGTGCGCAGCCACTATGCGGAACGTTTCCGCATGTGGGGCTACGACCTGCCAGCATCCATCTATGAACCCATCGCGGCACAGTAAGGACAAAAGTCATGAGTGCAGAACCAATCATCTACGGGCTGATCTTTATCGGCGTTTTGGTACTCGTTGAGGGCCTGTATCTGGTCGCATTTGGTAAATCCATCTCTCTCAACAGTCGTGTTAATCGCCGTCTTGAGATGCTGGAAAAAGGTCAACGCCGCGAAGAGGTGCTAGACAAGCTGCGCAAAGAAATGCAGCAGCACATGAATGCGAAATCTATCCCGCTATATTCTTTGCTGGCCGAAAAGGCGCAAAAGGCGGCGATTGCGTTTACCCCACAGCAACTACTGTTGGTGATGGCGGGTTTATCAGTCATCGTATTTTTTGGATTAACGATTGGTACCGCAACCGAAGTACCCGTTCGAATAGCAATGTCTATCGGCATGGGTGTTGGTGCTGTTTTCATGTGGATCTCGACCAAGGCCAGCAAACGTATGGCCCTGATAGAAGAGCAGCTGCCCGACGCAGTTGAGCTTATGGTTCGCTCGTTGCGTGTCGGTCATCCCTTTACCAATGCAATCACGATTGTGTCCAAGGAGATCCAAGATCCACTTGCGTCCGAATTTGGTGTAATTGCAGATGAAGCCGCATACGGCCGCGACGTTGGCGAAGCCCTCAAAGACATGGCCGAACGTTTGGACATGCAAGATATGCGCTTCCTCGCGGTTGCTGTGACGATCCAACAGCAATCAGGCGGTAACCTCGCCGAGATTCTAGCTGGATTGGCCAAAGTGATCCGCGCCCGCTTCCGTCTGTTCCGTCGCGTAAAAGCGATCACCGCCGAGGCCAAATGGTCTGGGAAATTCCTGTCTGGCTTCCCGCTGATGGCCCTCGTTGTGATCAATGTTTCCAAACCGACATACTATGACGAGGTCAAAGAAACGCCATACTTCATTCCGGCATGTTTCTTCGTTGGAATCTTCCTGGCCATTAACCTGATTGTGATGCGCGTGCTCACAAACATCAAAGTGTAAGGAGGCCGCTATGTTTGACACCCTAAATTCAGGAATCAGCGATGTGATGGGGCCATTCGGCTTGATCATCATCCTTGGTGTAATTGGGATCATCACTGTTCTTGCGACTGTAGTGATGATGATGAACCAACCCGAAGACCCGTTGGATAAATTCAAGCGACAAGCCAACTCATCTCGCAGCAGCGGCGATACACCCGCTGCCTTGCGTCAAAAGGATGGGAATGCGCAGCTTGAGAAGTTTGCAACGTTCCTTGAACCGGCTGATGCTGAAGAAATGAGCCAAAAACAGCTTGAGCTGCGGCAGGCTGGTTACCAATCCCGCGATGCTGTGCGGATGTTCTATTTTGCACAAATGTCTCTTGGTCTGCTCGGCTTGTTGCTTGGCGTGATCTACACAAACTTCATAGTCGAAGTAGAGATGACAACCCAAAAGACAATCATGTGGACCCTTGGTCCCGGTGCGGCCGGATACTGGCTCCCTAAATATTGGGTCACCCGCCGCGTAGAGGCACGTAAAGAAGAGATCGAAAGCGGCTTCCCTGATGCGCTGGACATGATGTTGGTTTGCGTCGAAGCGGGCCAGTCATTGGACCAATGTATCGTCCGCGTTGCTTCAGAACTGAAGGCTTCATATGCCGCTCTTGCGGATGAGTTCGAAGTTGTCGCGCAGGAAATGAAGGCTGGTAAAGACAAAGTTAACGTCCTTAACGATATGGGAACACGGTGTGGCGTGCAGGATGTCTCGTCTTTTGTGACTGTGTTGGTACAATCTGCTGCCTTTGGTACGTCCATCGCAGATGCTTTGCGGGTCTATGCTGCTGAAATGCGTGATAAACGCGTGATGAAAGCCGAAGAAGCCGCAAACAAGTTGCCAACCAAGATGACACTTGCCACAATGATGTTCACGGTGCCGCCGCTGCTGGTCATTCTTGTTGGTCCTTCGGTTCTTGGTATCACCAAAATGGGTGAAATGGGTGCCCCTGGAGCCAATTAATGACATCACGATTAGGGCGGTCTATTGCCCTTCCGATCTTAATACTTGCTTTGGCCGCCTGTTCTTCAGGCGGCTTTGGCACGTCAACGTTCGGCCCAAAAGAACCCAATCCGTTGGATGCACCTGGTGTAGATTTACGCGCTGATGGGGCTGACAACCTTGAAACGGGTCACCGGTTGGTCGCCTCGGGCGAATATGAGCTTGCCATTCGCTCCTTTAACCGCGCCGCCATTGACCGAGGCACAATTGATGCCGAAATCTTATCAGGTTTAGGTACTGCAAATTTAGGTTTGGGACGCTTGGGGCAGGCAGAAACATTGCTGCGCCGCGCTGTTGAGCGTGACCCAACCCAGCCGGAAATCTGGAATAACTTGGGCGTTGTCCTGATGGAACGTGGCAAAAATGCCGACGCAACACAGATATTTCGCAAGGCTTTTGCGCTCGACAATGGCCAAAGTGTCTCAATCCGGGACAATCTGAGATTAGCGCTCGAAAAAACGGATAATTCTGGTATATCTCTGCCTGATACTAACGACTATAAACTGGTGCGCCGCGGATCTGCAGACTATGTGATCCACTCGGAGCTGTGACCTAAAAATAGGCATGGCACTACACCCGCGCAGGCACACTGGATGAGGCAGAAGCAGCAAAGGACGCACCCATGCGCCACACTACCGTTCTGATTTCCCTGCTTGCAGGGGCCACCATGCTGGCCGCTTGCGCTGAAAAAAGCGCTGAAGAAACCGTAGAGCGCGCGTTTCAAGATGTTAACGTCATTGATGATGCGAACCTCAATGATGTCATGTTGACAGTCGGGGACCCGAATGAAGCAGTCAGCTACTTCCAACGGGTCATCCAAGAACAGCCTAATAATATCGAACACCATCGCGGTCTTTCACTGTCGTTGGTTCGTGCAAAGCGATACGATGAAGGTGCCGCCGCGTGGCAGAAAACCGTTTCCCTTCCGGGGGCCACCGACGATGACCGTGTAGAGCTGGCAGATGCCATGATCCGTTCCGGCAACTGGTCTGGTGCAGAAAAAACACTGACTGCAATTCCGCCAACACACGAAACATTCAAACGCTACCGCCTTGAAGCGATTGTTGCAGACAGCAAGCAGCAGTGGAAAAAAGCCGATAGTTTTTATGAGATTGCGGTAGGCCTCACCACCAAACCTGCTCCCGTTTTGAACAACTGGGGATATTCCAAACTGACACGCGGCGACTACCAAGACGCAGAGCGTCTGTTCAGTAGCGCAATTGTGCAAGATGGCTCACTCTTTACCGCCAAAAACAACCTCGTTCTCGCCCGTGGTGCACAACGCAACTACAACTTGCCAGTTGTTCCTATGGACCAAACCGAACGCGCACAGTTGCTGCACACGATGGCCCTTTCTGCGATCAAACAAGGCGACGTAGAGACGGGCAAAGGCCTGCTGCGCGAAGCAATCGATACGCATCCCCAGCACTTTGAGGCAGCATCCCGGTCCCTCGCCGCTCTCGAAGCCTAAGCTAATGGCGCTTACGGTTTTCGCAGCGGCATGGTTCCTACCCTTCGTACTGCCGATATGCCTGTACGTCATCTATACGGATGTGTCTTCTATGAAGATCACCAACAAAGCCAATCTGGCTTTGGCTGGTGTGTTTGTGGTTATCGGGCTAATTGCGTTGCCCTTTGACGTCTATTTGTGGCGCTTATTGAGCCTTGTGATCGTTCTGATCGTTGGCATCATTCTAAACGCCGTAGGTGTTATGGGTGCCGGCGATAGTAAATTTATCGCCGCTGCAGCCCCCTATATCGCGCTTGGTGATTTGCGGCTTTTGTTGTGGCTGTTCATGGCAACCTTACTGGCCTCATTTGTCACACACCGAACCGCAAAATACACGCCCCTAAGGAAGCTCGCGCCAAGTTGGACCAGCTGGGATCAGGGCAAAAAATTCCCTATGGGCCTCGCCTTGGGATCCACACTGACCATCTATCTTGTCCTTGGCCTTCTTTATGGTGCCTGAATAAGACCATTTTCATCTTCTATAGGGTATTAAACGCCCCATTGAGCAGAGGGAAACAGCAGAATGAACGCTCCAAACGCAGCCGTAATGGCACCGCCACCCCCAAAGACATTGGCAGATATGCGTCTGCCAATTGTGATGATGCGCGACATCCTCATCAAAACCATCTTTCGCAAGAACCTTGATCTGGTAAGCGACCTTTCAAAGGCGGTATGCCTGCCCATCCCCGTGGTTCAAGAACTGGTGGATATGTGCCGGACCCAACGTCTGGTCGAAGCGACAGGCACCTTAAGCGCGAGTAGCGGCAATGAAATGGGTTACCAGCTGACAGACACGGGAAAATCCCGCGCCCTCGATGCGTTAGCCCAATCTGAATATTTTGGCCCGATGCCTGTTCCCCTGAATGTCTACAAAGAACAGGTAAAGCGGCAATCCGTTCGCAACATGCAGATCACCCGTTCCCAACTTGTTGGGGCTATGGGGCATTTGGTATTACCTGACGATCTGGTCGACAATCTAGGCCCTGCGGTGTCCGCTGGCCGCTCAATCCTGATGTACGGCCCTCCCGGCAACGGTAAATCGTCTATCTCAAACGGCATTCGCGATGCCCTTGGAGATCAGGTTTATGTGCCTCACGCGATTGAATATGCGTCTCAGGTGATCACCGTCTTTGACCCGATTGTGCACAATCAGTTCGCCCTAGAAGAACAAGATCCCAACTCCCTGCGCCGTATTACCCGTTTTGATGCGCGCTATGTCTGCTGTGAGCGCCCCACCGTGATCACGGGTGGTGAATTGACAATCAGCATGCTTGATCTGGTCTATAACCCAACCGCAAAAACCTATCAGGCCCCTCTCCAGCTGAAATCGACTGGCGGCATCTTCATCGTGGATGACCTTGGTCGCCAATCAGAGCCGCCCCAGTCGCTTGTGAACCGTTGGATTGTTCCGCTGGAAGAAAGCAAGGATATCCTTGCCCTACAATCAGGTGAAAAGTTCGAGGTGCCGTTCGATACCCTCGTTATCTTCTCTACCAACTTCCACCCCAATGAGATCTTTGACACCGCCGCTCTGCGCCGGATCTTCTTTAAGATTAAAATCGACGGGCCGAACCAAGCAAACTTCCTCAAGATTTTTGCAATGGTCGCCAAGAAACGCAAAATGCCACTGGATGAAGCTACGCTGATCCACCTGCTGAAAAAGAAATACCCCACCATCGACAACGTCTATGCGAACTATCAGCCGATCTTTTTGATCGACCAGATCATCGCCATCTGTGAATTTGAAGGCATCCCCTATCAGATGTCCCCTGATCTGATGGACCGTGCGTGGGCCAACATGTTCGTCAAAGACGAAGAAATCGTGAGATAACTATATGCATTCTCGTACAGGAGTAGCAGGATGTGGCCGCATGGGAGGCCCTATGCTGGCCGCATTGCGTGCCGCAGGCCTACCCGCGCGCGGTTATGATGTCGTGCCCATGGACGAGCCTCATATCACCGATGACATCGCCGTTTTCTCGGAAGAGCTAGAAACGCTGATCACGGTCGTGCGTGATATTGACCAAACCGAGGCTGTCCTGTTTGGAGAGCAAAACCTAGCGGCCATTCCCAACCTGATCCGCATCATCATCAGCTCAACATTATCGCCACGTTATGTGCGTGATCTGCGGGCGCGTGTACCGTCGCATATCGCCCTTATTGATGCGCCCATGTCAGGCGCTCAGATCGCAGCCCAAGAAGCACGGCTGAGTTTTATGATTGGCGGGGATGATAATGATATCAAGGCTGTACAGCCCCTGTTTGATGCGATGGGTAAACACTTTCACCGCATGGGTGAGTTTGGCTCAGGCATGCAAGCCAAGGTCCTCAATAACCTTCTTGCCGCCTCAAACACTGCTATGACTCGTTTGGTGCTGGATTGGGCGGATGAAACGGGCTTGGAAACCAGTGCCTTACTCGACCTTATTCACACATCATCTGGGCAAAACTGGTTCGCCTCTGGCTTTAACTCAATCGAGTTCGCGCGCGACGGCCTTGAACCTGACAATACAATTGGTATTCTCGTCAAAGACGTCGCAAGCGCATTGGATGCAGCACCCGATGGTGCAGATGTTTCACTGCCCCAAGCCGTGCAAGACACCATCGCAAAGCTCAAACCGCGCAAATAGATCATCAGGTCACCCCCTTGCGGCCCTGCGCATTGTGCTCCAAACTTTAGCGATGAACGGATATGATTTCACCCTTTCAGGTGCCCCACTCAAGGCACTTGGTTCTGGCGCGCTTTGGTGGCCAGAGGAAAGCCTGCTGGTGGTCAGCGATCTGCACTTGGGCAAGTCAGATCGTATCGCGCGCCGTGGCGGCGCGTCCCTGCCCGCATATGACACACGCGACACCCTAAACCGATTGGCTGCTGATCTGGCACTGACCCATGCACGCACAGTGATTTGCCTGGGCGACAGCTTTGATGATCTGGAAACAATCGACACACTCCCCGAGGAAGAACGTCAGTGGATTACCCGCCTTCAGGCTGGCCGGCGATGGGTCTGGATTGAGGGCACTCATAACGCTGGTCCTGTGGAATTCGGCGGTGCACACCTTGCTGAGTTGCCACTCTCCCCTCTCACATTCCGCCACACCGCACTAAATGGCGCAAGCGGTGAGGTCTCGGGGCATTACCACCCAAAAGCAACCGCATCGGTTGATGGGCGTACCATAACCCGTGCGGCGTTCCTGATTGATAGTAATCGCGTGATCTTGCCTGCCTATGGCACCTACTCTGACGGCATGCGTGACGACAGCCACCCACTGTCATTGCTCATGCGGTCAGAAGCCATTGCAGTACTCACCGGAAATACCGAAACCATCATCCCCATGCCGAAGTAGCCGACGCTATCTAGTCCCCCAACGGGCTCTCTAGCAGCGCGAACACGGCATCTATTCGATCACCGTCCCAGCCCACGAACAACCTATCATCAAGCTGCTTAAAGAGCGCACGCGCCTCTGACATCATGCGCTCGCCTTCATCTGTGAAGGTGATGATCCGTTGGTTTCGACGGATAGGATCTGAGACGGTTTGCAACCAGCCACAAGCTTCGAGTTCTTTGACCGTTTTATGGACGGCTTGGCGTGTGATCCCAAGTTGATGTGCAACTTGGGAGGCGTAGTTCGGTCCACAATCCAACGCCCCTAAAAAATTCAATTGGCTTTGCGTCAACTCCGTGAAGCCGCTGCTGCGCAACAGATCGACCAACCATTTTTGGGCACGCTTTTCGAAGTTTGATGCCAGATGAACAAGCTTGAGCGAACGGCTGTCTGCCATCTCGTATACAAGTGACTCGTCAATTGTTGTCATCTTGGTTGACATGATGCATCCCGCTCTATAGTCGTAAATTCAGTTTACAACATGGAGCAATCAAATGGACAGTCTTAAATTTGTTATGCGCCTGAACGCCGCGAGCTGCATTTCATTTGGACTTTTATTTATTGGCCTGCCTCACGTCGTCACGACGTTCTTGGGCCAAGTCCCCCAAGCAACCATCATTGCGCTCGGCATTGGATTGCTGGTGAATGGCTTGCATCTGGTTGTCGCCTCCCGACGCACCAACATACGCCAAGCAGAAGTCATTTGGTTTTCACTGAGCGACTTTAGTTGGTGGCTTGCTACACTTGGATTGATCGTTGCAAACTTTTGGATAACGACACCTTTAGGCATCACCGTGGCGGTGATCGTCGCAATTGGCGTGGCCAGTCTTGGTGTTGCACAGCTTTGGATACTTGGCCTTCAATCGCACGGTCACACTAATAGGGAACACTTAAGGGCATTTGCAACATCGTGGATGGCCTTTCCGATGTGGGTCAAAATCTGGCTGATCTTTCTGAACGGTGTTTTCCTTGCTGCATTTGTCTACTTGCCAGACAGGGTCGCAGAAGTAACACTAGTCGCCTATTGCGCAACTGCGCCGCTTTTGGCCGGACAAATTGGATATGACGGAGGCCTTCGCCGTATCCTTGCATTGGCGCACCTGGTGCCATGGATCCCGCTCTTATTATGGTTGGTGATCGCGGCAGATGGTACAAGTTATACAACACTGCTGACCCTCACCGTTGCCATCTGCTTGGCCTTTGACATCAACGATCTTTGGCGTTTCCTCAAAGGAGACCGCGCTGTCCTTGGTGTATCTTCTTCGCTAAGGGGCTGACGCAAATTGCAGCACAGGCAAAGACTGGTATTTGGGGGCTAATGCCGCGCTAAAACAAACCCGCCTTCTGTGCCGTTTCCCGAAAACTGCGGCTCACCGGAATATCGGTTCCATCAGACATTTCCAACACATCGCGCCCCTTGTCGCGGCGGTGTCGGGTAACTGCATCTGTTGCGATCCAATGAGAGCGATGCACCTGAATTCCGCGCCCTGATACCTCGGAAATCGCATCGCTAAGTCGCATCAAGATCAGCGCAGTGCCGCGCGCAGTTACTACGCTTAAGTAATGGTCCTGCGCCTCAATCCGCACCAATGCTGCGCGCACTTCAACTGGCAGACGAAGCATAAATGTATCGTGCGCCTCAACTTCCGCTTTGGGGGTTGGTTTGATGACCCAAATCAGTAATTGAACTGCTGTCGTGACAAGCGCCACTACCGCCAACAAATAGAGCCAGTTCTCCCAACCCTTCATTTCGCTAAAAACAAAGCTGTTGATGACATGCACAGTGGTGGACAGCAGCAGAACAAATCCGCTCCATGCGATAACTCGACCATACTGAGAAACGCGGGATGCCAGAATAGTTGCACCAATGCTCAGCCCCACAGAGCATCCAACAACCGCACCCCAATATACGAATCTCCCGCCCACACCCAACGCGTTCAACGTGCCAAAGGGTCCCGCAACAGCGGCCACAATCGAGAGCGTAACCCAGATCAAAAGCGGCACCCGAAAGCGTGCCAATTCACGAAGCGTGAGCTGCATCCCCAATGTCATCCCTGTAATTCACGTATCAATCAGACCGCTCACGCAGTGCGCATAGCCCCAATCCAGACAGTTTGCCATGACAGGGCAACCCAACACAATGGAGCCCAGAATATGAACTTCTCACCTTTCGCAAATGCATCACTTGTCATCCAGATACACACCTTGCTGGCACTTGGGGCTGTAGCATTAACGGTAGGGATATTTTCACTGCGCAAAGGCAGCCCATTGCACCGCACGATGGGCTGGGCATGGGTGTTGATGATGGCGGTTGTCGCGCTCAGTAGTTTTTGGATCAATGAGCTGCGGGTGGTTGGGCCGTTTAGCCCGATCCATCTGCTATCCATTCTTACGCTTTGGACCTTGGTGCGCGGCGTGACCGCAGCGCGGGGCCACCACGTGAAGGATCACAAGCGCCAGATGAAGACGCTTGTGTTTGGGGCTTTGATCACAGCCGGTGCATTTACGTTCTTGCCCGGCCGTCTGATGCATGCGGTATTCTTAGGCGGTTAAGCCTTCAGGCTCTGCCAGACCGTTTGCACGGCAACAGGCCGTGACCGTGTTTGCCAGCAGGCAGGCGATGGTCATTGGCCCAACACCACCCGGAACGGGCGTAATAGCACCCGCAACGGCGGCGCAACTTTCAAAGTGCACATCGCCAACCAGCTTGGTTTTGCCCTCGCCCTTTTCCGGTGCGTCCAGACGATTGATGCCTACGTCAATCACGGTTGCGCCCGGCTTGATCCAGTCACCCGGCACCATTTCGGGACGACCAACAGCAGCGACCACAATATCAGCGCGGCGCACAACATCAGCTAGGTCTTTGGTACGGCTATGGGCGATGGTCACTGTGGCACTGTCGTTCAACAACAACTGTGCCATCGGTTTGCCAACGATGTTGGAACGGCCAATTACAACCGCATCCATACCGGAAATCGACCCATGGTGATCGCGCAGCATCATCAAACAGCCCAGCGGCGTACACGGCACCATTGATTTTTGCCCAGTTCCCAATAAACCCACGTTAGAAATGTGGAAACCATCGACGTCCTTGGCTGGTGAGATTGAGTTGATCACCAAATCTTCGTCCAGATGTTTGGGCAGCGGCAACTGCACCAAAATACCGTGGATTTCAGGATCGTTGTTGAGTTGATCAATAAGCGCCAGTAAATCCGCCTCGGGCGTCTCCACGTCAAGCTTGTGCTCAACTGACTTCATCCCAACCTCAAGCGTCATTTTGCCTTTGGACCGCACATACACCTGTGAAGCAGGGTCTTCCCCCACCAGTACCACGGCAAGACCGGGTGTGATGTTGTTATCGGCTTTCAACCGGGTCACATGTTCGCCCACTTTGGCGCGCACACGGGCCGCGAATTCTTTGCCATCAATGATTTTAGCCGTCATATTATCGTTCCTGTTTTTTGATCAGTACCGGGTGAAAGTGACGCGGTGCGTCCATGTTTCGCCGTCGGTGATCAGAAGTTCATCAAACTGCATCAATTGCAGCAGATCATAAAACGTGGCGAGATATTGAAGCTCTTCTTGTTTGAAAAAGCCGCCCCCGCGCACCGAGACTGTTAATTGTGCCATGATCGCACGGGCACGGTAGAGCGTGGAAAAGACCTCATCATCCAATGCCGTCAAAATCAGCGTTGAAGCATCGTCCCCTTTCGAGAAAAACACAAAGCGCGGGCTTTCTGGGGATTTGAGCTGGGAGTTCGTCAACTGATTTACGAAATCAACACGCACTGCTTTACTGCTGGAACCACTAGCGCGGATCATCCGGTCAAATGTTTCCTTGGTGGTCACTTCGGGATAATAATACCCGACATACCCATCATCAGCTGCTGCGAAAGTAGCAGTCCAAAACATGGCTATGAGTGCAAGAGTAAATCTGATCATGGGGAATCCTTTTTCGCGCATTGAAACCAACGTGATCCGATTTCGCGCAATGGGCAAGCGGACCTGCCCATTGCGTATCATTTGTACGGTTTAGAACAAACCTTCGACATCGCCATCTGCATTCAGCTTGATGTTTTCAGCAGAAGGGACGCGCGGCAGACCCGGCATGGTCATGATCTCACCACAGATCACCACAACAAATCCAGCACCCGCAGACAGACGTACTTCGCGCACTGGCACAGAGAAGCCTACAGGTGCGCCGCGGCGATCTGGATCAGTGGTAAAGCTGTATTGTGTTTTCGCCATACAAACTGGCAAATGGCCATAACCCTGCTCTTCCCAGTCTTTCAACTGATTGCGGATTTTCTGATCCGCAAGCACATCGTCAGCGCGGTAGATACGCTTGGCCACTGCTTCGATCTTTTGGAACAACGGCATGTCATCTGGATAGATCGGTGCAAAGTTCGCCTCATCTGCATCTGCGATTTCAGCAACACGTGTTGCCAGGTCCGCAGACCCTTCTGAGCCAAGCTCCCAGTGGCGTGACAGGATTGCCTCGGCACCTTGGGCTTCTACGTAGTCCTTGATCGCTTGAACTTCGGCATCTGTGTCGGTGACGAAGTGGTTGATTGCCACAACAACAGGCACGCCAAAGGATTTCACGTTTTCAACGTGACGGCCAAGGTTGGAACAGCCTTTTTCGACCGCATCCACATTCTCGGTACCCAGATCGGCCTTTGCGACGCCACCATTCATTTTCATAGCGCGCACAGTGGCTACAACAACAACAACTGCCGGGGCCAGACCTGCCTTACGACATTTGATGTTCATGAACTTTTCAGCACCCAAATCGGCGCCAAAGCCCGCCTCAGTTACAACGTAATCCGCCAGCTTAAGCGCTGTCGTTGTTGCAATTACTGAGTTACAACCGTGTGCGATGTTCGCAAACGGACCACCGTGAACAAATGCAGGGTTATTTTCCAGCGTCTGAACGATGTTTGGCTGCATTGCATCTTTCAGCAGAACAGTCATTGCACCGTCTGCTTTGATGTCGCGGCAGTAAACCGGGCTACGGTCGCGGCGGTGTGCCACGATCATGGAACCCAGACGTTCTTGCAGATCTTCGAGGTTTTTCGACAGACACAGGATCGCCATCACTTCGGACGCTACTGTGATGTCAAAGCCCGCTTCACGTGGGAAGCCGTTGGAGACACCACCCAAGGAGGCCGTGATTGTGCGCAATGCGCGGTCGTTCATGTCAACAACGCGGCGCCATACAACACGGCGTGTGTCGATCTCAAGAGCATTGCCCCAATAGATGTGGTTATCAATCATCGCAGAAAGCAGGTTGTGCGCAGATGTGATGGCGTGAAAGTCGCCCGTAAAGTGCAGGTTCATTTCTTCCATTGGCACGATTTGCGCGTAGCCACCGCCTGCTGCGCCGCCCTTCATGCCAAAGTTTGGCCCAAGGGATGCTTCGCGGATACAAACACACGCGTTTTTGCCAATACGGTTCAGGCCGTCACCCAGACCAACAGTTGTGGTCGTCTTGCCTTCGCCTGCTGGTGTCGGGTTGATCGCTGTCACAAGGATCAGCTTGCCGTCTTTACGGTCCTGAACCGAATTGATGAAAGATTGGCTGACCTTCGCCTTGTCGTGGCCATAAGGCAGCAGATCATCACTAGAGATACCCAGCTTTGCGCCGATCTCCTGAATGGGTTTCTTGTTCGCTTCGCGCGCGATTTGAATGTCAGTCTTAAAAGCCATGGTATTCCCCATTCTGAGCCAGTTCGGCAGATTCTATAGAATGCATACAAGGGCAGGACATCTTGGCAGGTCTGGATTGCGACATTTTCGACGCGCGTTGCGGCGTAGGTTCACCTCAGCGTTTCTTTTAAGAAACCATCCACCCGCTATTCAACACAGATGCTGCGCCCGATTTCTTGTGCTCAGTCGTAAAATATCACAGCGACGTCGTGTATCACGATCAGGTCAAACCTGCGTGGCAGTAAGTTGGCGGTAGCTCAAATCCAGTTGGGCAAAGTGAGCAGGACAGCAGAAAAACATGATAGACAACCGATTGATTGACGGTGTTTCCGTCAAAAAACGCATAATTCAAGAGATCCAAGAATATACTGCAGGCCAAATCAATATGCCGCGCCTGATGTCCATTCTTGTGGGTGACACACCCGAAGCAGACGTATACGTGCGCAACCAAGCGCGCGGCGCGCAGCAGGCAGGTCTGCCATTTGAGCAACTGCGCTGGCCTGGTGATATTTCACAGGAAGAGTGCAAGCACCGTATTCTAGCAATGAATGACGATCCTACGGTTCTAGGCGTCATCCTACAGCGTCCCCTGCCCGAGCACATTAATGTCCGCTCACTGCAATCGGCTATCCACCCTTTGAAGGACGTAGAGGGGATGAACCCTGCTTCCATCGGTAACATCGTCTATTCAGATGTAGCGTTGGCGCCGTGTACCGCCGCAGCAAGCGTCGAGTTAATCAAAGAAACTGGTCTGCCGTTGGAAGGATTAGAAGTTGTCATGATAGGTCATTCCGAGATTGTCGGGAAACCTGCCGCGATGATGCTGATGGCCGAAGGCTGCACTGTCACCGTCTGCCATCATATGACCAGATCAGTTGCAATGCATTCTCGGCGGGCCGACGTTGTTGTTGTGGCCGTAGGCAAGGCCCACCTTATCGGGCCTTCCATGATCAAACCGGGTGCAGCTGTGATCGATATCGGCATCAACCAGATCGAAACTGATGATGGACCAAAAATTGTCGGAGACGTAGATACAGACGCCGTGAAAGAAGTCGCTGGTTGGATCAGCCCTGTGCCCGGTGGTGTCGGACCAGTCACGGTTGCGATCTTGATGCGCAACGCAATGGTCGCCCATAAACGCCAGCTTGCAGCGGGCTGGCTGACAAACGCCTAGCCAAGGTTCACCCATTCCATCTTCGACATGGACTGGGTGAATTACCTCATCGAATTTAGGGCGCCCACGGCCTTTGGTTAGGGACGTGCAGGCGCAACTTGTCCCCAACGTTTAAGGTGCCTTCCCGCTCGATCCATGCGGTGACCCCACGCTTGTCGCGCGCCGCTGCTTTAAACGCTTTGCCGTGGCCTTCCGCATCTTTTTCGATCTCGCGCGCGGGAAAGTTGCAGGGCCCGTTTTCCACATCAATGACAATTGTTGTGCCGTCCGGCGCCTGCAAGCGTGACCCCGGAGTCACAAAGGTAAAATCGGGGATACCCTCAACAACGATAGATGCGCCCAGCAGAATTGGATCAAGGTGCTCAACTCCGATGTCCTGTGCGATCTGTGCCATTTCTTCCGCCGACAGGATAGACAGTTGCCGTGTATTACGTATCTCGGTTCCCTCGGGATGCTGGGCCTTGACCCGCATGCAGGACGCACGCGTCAAGCCACTGTGATAATCATCAATAAACCCGCCGTAGGTCGCTCTTGCCGTGTTCAACGCTTGGGAACGGATATTGGCACGGTCCATAGGCACCTTACCCAGCCATGTAATCGTCGCGGTATAATCTGTTGGGCATAGTTCGGGCATATCCGCCTCCTGAATTTTCTAGGCACATCCTTAGTCACCCCCTAGAAAAAGAAAAGGCCCCGCCGAGGCGGGACCTTATGAAGTTTTGTATTTTAAGCTTCACATACCGTTATCAGACAGAAGGTTCAGGCTCCATCCCGCCAGCAGGAGGCGTCTTTTTACCCTTTGCCTTTGGAATAGCTGTCACACTTGGTGCAGAACCACTGTCGGGCTTGTCATCTTCGTCAGGTTCGCTTGGTGGTTTGCCAACCATGACGCGCTTGATCTCTTCCCCAGTGAGGGTTTCATACTCAAGCAAACCTTGTGCCAAACGATCGAACTCTTTGGCGTTATCTTCGATCAGTTTATACGCAAGCGCATAACCTTCATCGATGATCCGCTTCACTTCGCTTTCAATCAGTTCCTTGGTAGCCGCTGAGACACTAAAGCCCCCTGCGCCACCATTGGCCTGATATCCTGCAGCCGCTTCCTGATAGTCGATGTTACCAACCTTGTCGGACATGCCGTAGCGCATCACCATGGCGCGCGCCAAAGAACTGGCCTGCATGATGTCGCCAACAGGACCAGAGGATACGCTGTCCGCACCGTACTGGAAGATTTCAGCCGCTTTGCCCGCCATAGTCATGGCGATACGCTCTTCGGCTTCGTCTTTGAACATCTGAAGCTTGTCCATCTCAGGCAGACTCATCACCATACCCAATGCACCACCGCGTGGAATGATCGTGGCCTTATAGACCGGATCACATTTAGGCAGCTTGATGCCGACAATCGCGTGGCCAGCTTCGTGATAGGCTGTCTTTTCTTTCTGATCTTGGGTCAGAACCATCGAGCGCCGCTCGGCACCCATCATGATCTTGTCCTTGGCAGATTCGAAATCCAGCATCGCCACAAAACGGCGGCCAACACGAGCAGCAGTCAACGCCGCCTCGTTTACGAGATTCGCAAGGTCCGCACCTGAAAAGCCCGGCGTACCGCGCGCAATGATCCGCAGATCAACGTCGGGACCAAGAGGCGTCTTGCGCGCATGCACACCCAAGATTTTCTCACGGCCTTTGATGTCGGGATTGCCCACACTGACCTGACGGTCGAAACGACCGGGGCGCAGCAACGCAGGGTCCAACACATCTTTACGGTTTGTCGCCGCGATTATGATCACACCTTCATTGGCTTCAAAACCGTCCATCTCAACCAACAATTGATTAAGCGTCTGCTCACGTTCATCGTTACCGCCACCATAGCCGGCGCCACGAGAGCGCCCAACAGCGTCAATTTCATCGATAAACACGATGCAAGGCGCGTTCTTTTTCGCCTGTTCGAACATGTCGCGCACACGGGATGCACCTACACCTACAAACATTTCAACAAAATCAGAACCAGAGATGGTGAAGAACGGCACACCCGCCTCACCCGCAATTGCGCGGGCCAGCAGTGTCTTACCAGTACCCGGAGGGCCCTCAAGCAACGCGCCCTTAGGAATTTTACCACCAAGACGCGAGTATTTCTGCGGGTTGCGCAGGAATTCTACGATCTCTTCGAGTTCTTCTTTGGCTTCATCGATGCCTGCAACATCATCAAACGTCACGCGCCCGTGCTTTTCGGTCAGCATCTTGGCTTTGGATTTGCCAAAACCCATCGCACCACCTTTGCCGCCACCTTGCATGCGATTCATGAAGTAGATCCACACACCAATCAGCAACAGGATCGGAAGCAACGAGAAGAGGAATGCCTGTAAACCACTTTCCTCCTGGCTTTCGGCGCGGAAGGGGATGCTGCGCTCAGTGAGCAGCTTCGTCACTTCGGCGTCCATCGGTTTGATAGTTACATAGTCTTCACCGTCCGACTGGCGGAAGCGCACCTGTTCCCCATCTAGGGTCACATTGCTAACATTCCCGTTTTCAACGGAGGTGATAAAATCGGAATAGCTGATCTCGCGATTTTGCATACCGCTGTTTCCGCCACCGTTGAACAAATTGAACAACGAGAAAACGAGAACCAGCAATACAGCCCAAAACGCAAGATTGCGGAAATTGCCCAAGGAAACTCTCCTGAATACATATCAACCAAAGGTCAGCTCTGGTTACGTCCCTAAGATAAACATGCACAGGCTCAGTTCAATGTCATAATGCGGAGTCAAAAAAGGGTTTTTCATCTCGCACCAGTTTCCAGCGCCAATTATCGTTTGGTTTCGCGGTTGGCGAGCTGAGAACCGTGTCACCATGCCACAGCGCTGGATGGCTCAGAAGAACGCCACGCGGCAGATCATAGTCGCGCCAATTATCACATTGTTTCAATCCATTAGCACCAAGAGCACGCAATTCCGCACCGTCAATCACCTCAGATGGATTAGCACAAAAACAGCGCCAGCGGCCATCCCAGACCTGTTGAGAGGGTACTGTGTGATTGGAAACTTGATTAAATTCGCGAAAAAGCCAAGCCTCACCTTTTCTGCATTTAATCGCACATCCGCCCAATGTTGTTGCTTGTTCAGCCTCAACCGCACCCAATAGTTGGGCCAATGCCGCCCTGCGCGGCGGATAAGGTGCTGGGTTGATCCAATCAAGCGCATGACACCAAAGACGACGCTGCACCTCAGAGGGGAACGCCAATAGCGCAATACGGTCAAAAATAACGCTACCATGGGATACCCGCATGCAGTCATGCGCAGCGTTTTGAGCAAATACTTCAAGCGCCTCACGGGCATCGTTCATGTTCTGAGCAACTACACTCAGGCTGCTGGCATCAATCCCCAAGTCAGCAAGTGCATCCAGTGCATACCTTGCTTTGATGCGATCAAAACGGGTGTCTTCATTACTCGGGTCTTCGATCCATGTGATCCCTGAACCTGCCAAATAGTTGCGCAAATCATTACGCTTCAGATTCAACATTGGGCGCAGCCAGATCAATTCATTAGCTTTTCGTTTTGGCGACATCGCAGCTAGACCGTCAACACCTGATCGGCGCGCAAGTCGCATTAATACGGTTTCTGCCTGGTCATCCGCTGTGTGACCTAATGCAATAGCATCCAAACCCTCGGCGCGCGCCCAATCGGCCATCAGCCCATAGCGGGCGCGGCGCGCTTCATCTTGCAGGTTTCCTGTCTTATCCCAGCCTTGCCAACGCAATATCTGATGCGAAATGCCCAGTTTGGCGCATTGATCCGCTACCATTTCCGCTTCAGCGCCTGATCCAGCCCGAAGACCATGATCAACCGTGATGGCCTGCAACACGCCGCCAGCACCTGTATAGATATCATTAAGAAGATAGAGCAGCGCCAGTGAATCGCCGCCGCCTGACACCGCAACGCCGAGTCGTTTAGGCACTGGTGCGCCAAGTGCGGTCTCGACCGCAGCCTCAAGCGCTCGGGCGTCCATTAGATCACGAACAGCCTAATGCCAGCCGCTGCGCAGTAGCCTGCCCTGCGAATGGGCTATTGGGGAACCGTGCAGGCACCTCACCCAAGGTCACACAGGCTTCGCTACTTTGCCCTAAGGTGCCCAAAGACGCGCCCAGTTTGTATAATGATTCCGGTGCACTTGGCCCTGTAGGCGCTGCACCAAAGCTTGCTAAATAGGCGCGCGCTGCTTCGCGGGCGTCACCGGTGCCATCCAATGCGTCCCCGCGCCTCAGGTCTGCCTCGGCCGCTAGCGGAGAACCGGGGTAGGCCTGATTGAAGGTCGCAAACTGGTCTGCGGCGGTACGAAAGTCACCGGATGCGAGCGCCTCCTGCGCCCGCTTGAAATCGTCTTGTTCACCAACGGCAAGCTGGCTGGTGTTGGCTTGCGGTGCAGGCGCTGGGGCGGGTGCTGTTGCCTGATCGGCCCCGCCCAATGTGGTGGTCTCGCCCAAGGTGGAAATATCACCGCCTTCTAGTTCAACCAGGCGGAATTCCAAATCGGCAATGCGGCGCGTGCCATCATCCACAATCCGGTTAATCCGGAACTCAAGTTCCTCGGTCTTGGCCGTGACACGCGACAGCTCACTTTCCATCGCATTCACACGATCAAGCACAGAGGCTGGCAGCTGAACGCCGCCCGCAGTCCCTGTTGTGGCCAGCTCACGCTTGAGCTTGGTCATCTCGACATTCAACACTGTTAGCTCTTGGCGGATGTCAGCAAGAGTTTGTGCATCCTGAGCGACAGCGCCCATCGGCACCGCCCCCAAAACAACTGCAAAGATAAATGCAAAGCGCATGGTGCCGCTCCTTTAGCTGGTTTGGCCACCGGCCAGCACAGTCACTGCGCGGCGGTTTTTGGCATAACATGCCTCGTTCGAACAAATCTCGATTGGGCGTTCCTTGCCGTAGCTCACAACCCGCAGACGTTCAGATGGCACACCTTTGGACAACAGGTATTCGCGTGCAGCGTTAGCACGGCGTGCGCCCAGCGCGAGGTTATACTCACGTGTGCCCTGCTCATCTGCGTGACCTTCAATGACGGCCTGATAATCGTTGTTTGTTGTCAGCCATGTCGCCTGTCCGTCCAACGTAGCACGCCCACCTGCCGTCAACGTGGATTGGTCCACTTCAAACAAAACACGGTCCCCGACAGCTTGGTTGAAATACGCTGTTGAAGTGGGATCATTTGCGCTGCCCGGAATAATACCGTTTAGCGGCGTACCGCCAGCCGAGTTGCTTGGATTGCTCAATGCATCATCCCCGCCAAAACGGTTTGGGTTGGTACAGGCCGACAACGCAACAGCGGCGACCAAAAGGCTCATGGGTAGGAATTTCATCTGTCTCGACCTCACTTGGAGTTTATTATTATTAGCGCCACAATACCACAGCGTGCCATACTGTGGAAAGACACTTACTGCTGCAATGGCGACCAGCTGGGATCTGATCCACCTTCAGGGGTGGCGACCTGCCGCAAAACACGGCCGGTGATATCCACCGAGTAGATCGAGGACGCACCACCCTCCCCCTGAGTTTCACGGGTAAACATAATCACGCGACCATTTGGCGACCATGTTGGGCCCTCATCCAGAAACGATGCCGTGAGCAGGCGCTCTTCAGAACCATCCGTACGCATCACACCAATGTGGAAGCGCCCAGCATTTTGCTTTGTAAAGGCAACCAGATCACCACGCGGTGACCAAACAGGTGTGCCGTAACGCCCCTCTCCAAAGGAAATTCTACGTGCCTCACCACCACTTGCCGCCATAACGTATAGCTGTGGCGATCCTGAGCGGTCGCTTTCAAATACAATCTGGCTGCCATCCGGGTTATAGCTGGGCGCAGTTTCAATGGACGGCGTATTGGTCAGGCGCACGGATTGGCCGGACGCAATGTCCATCGTATGAATGTCTGTGTTCCCGCCTTGGCTGATGGAAAACACCACCGTTTGTCCTGACGGCGAAAAGCGCGGTGCAAAGCTCATTGTGCCTTCAGCACTTTCCAACACTCGACGCTGCACCGACCCTACATTAAGCACATAAATGCGCGGAAAGCCGCTCTCGTAACTGGTATAAAGCACGCGATCACCTGTGGGTGAAAAACGCGGCGCCAAAACGATGGCGCTGCTGTCAGTCAGGTAACGCACGTTCGCGCCGTCATAATCCATAATTGCCAGGCGTTTTTTGCGGTCGTTCTTTGGGCCTGTCTCAGAAACATACACGACGCGGCTGTCAAAATACCCGCCCTCGCCCGTGATCCGTGAATACACTTCATCCGCAACCTTATGCGCCATGCGACGCCAACCATCCGTGGTGCCCGAAAACTGCAGGCCTTCGCCCAGATTGGTGCCTGACACCACATCAAAGACGCGGAATTTAACGTTCACGTTATTGCCAGAAACCGATACGGCCCCCGTGACCAGCGCCTGCGCATTGATCGCTTTCCAGTCAGGGAATGAAACCGGCGCGTTAAAATCGCCGTATTGCGCGATGAACGCTGAGCTTGGGATCTCGCGAAACACGCCAGTACCTTGCAAATCAGCCGCAATCACACGTGCCAAATCACCTGCCAGTTGGCCTGCCTCGCCCGTTTCGGCCTGAAAATCGGGAATTGCAAAAGGAAGGGGCTGAATGATACCTTCTTCAATGGTGATGCGCAAAGGCCCATCTTGCGCTTGCGCAACCGAGGTGAACCCCAAGGCAAGAAATACTGCCATACAGATACTCAAAAACTTCATTTGGAACTTGTCCTTTCAGGGTCAAACCGTAGTTCAATATCCCGCCATTGATCATATTTCTCAACGGGGAGAGTTTCGCCATCTCTCCCACAGCGCAAAACCGCCCGTTTGGCTGCTGAAAATGCGTCAGCAACCGCCTGTATCTCTGCGCGCATGAGCGCAGAGGCTTGCACCCAAACGGGGCTAGCCAAACAAAGAGCCGTCGATTTGTTAATTGGGCCCCTCATCTGATCCGCATCCGCTCGGGGTTAAATGTCATTTCGATTTCTTTCCACTGGCCGTATTTTTCGCTCGGCAATGGATAGCCGCCTTTTTGGCACAACAAAATCGCACGCCGCGCTGCGCCAAAGGCCGCATTGGCGGTTGAGGCATCGCCGCCTTCACTTGCGATCATCCGCAAGGAGGATGAGACAACCTTGCCATCCTGCGTCATGTTCATGGCAACTGTTACGGTCGTTTGTGCCCACCGCGCACCGGGGTCTACGCTCCAGCAGTTTTGCACGGCCAAACGCAGCGCGTCTTTTTCACCCGATGACATGGGCGGCCCGCTAGGAACGTCGCTTTCCGCCGAACTCAGCGCCGCCTCAAGGGCGGCTTGAACTGCGGCATCGTCAACGGTGCTGTCTTCTTCAGTTGGCGCTACTGCTGTTTGCGTTGTTTGCGTAGGACGCGGGGTCGAAGGCCGGCGCGCTGGAGGCCGCATTGAGGCTGTTGGCGCTGCGGCGGGTGCCTCGGTGGCTTCCGTAACAATCCGGTCTGACGCTTCGGGTGTTTCAGCCGCTTCTTGAGGTTGCTCTACAGTTTCACCTGTTTCTTCGGGAATAACAGCTTCTTGTGGAGTTGGTTCTTGCACTGTTTCTGGCTCTGGGCGCGGAGCGGGTTCTGGGGCAACAACCTCTGCTGCGCGCTCAACAGGCGTATCGTCAACAGGGGCGTCTTCAACAGTGACTTCCGCTGGCGGTTCGGGCAGCTCGGGGGCAGCCTGGGAAATCTCTGGTGCCGCTTCCTCAACGGGTTCTTCAGCCTTAACAGGTTCTTCAGCGGGCTCTGCCACATCAGGCTCTGGCGCTGCGATTGGCTCTTCTGGCGCAACATCAACTTCGGGGGCGTCCTCGGTCACTTCAGGGGCTGCGGGTGTTGGAACTTCGGCAACCTCAACGGGTTGACGCGATGCATCCACAAGCGCCTGAAATTCCGCGCCCGAAATCATCGCAACTTCTTGCACCTCCACAGGGTCAGGACGCGATGTGAACAATCCGCCAAACAAAACCCAGCCGATGAAGCCAACATGCCCCACCCCGGAAACGATATTGCCAATTTTGCGCGCCCGCGACATCGCTTAGTTCCCAGAACCATCCAGCGTTGGCCCGCCGATATCCGTCACCAGACCAATGTTGGAAAAACCACCTGCATTTAGTGCGCCCATGATCTCCATCACGGCACTATAAGGGACAGAACCATCTGCGCGCAGGAACACACGGTCACCTTCACGCTCGGTTGCAACTGCGCGCAACTTTGAAACAAGTTCTTCGCGCGCGGTCTCTGTTGTCATGATTTGCACAGTACCCTCAGCCGTGATCGTCACGGTCAGGGGTTCTTCCTGTTCGGCAGGCAAAGCTTGGGCAGCCGTTTTTGGCAGTTCAACCGGCACGCCGACAGTCAACAGAGGAGCTGCAACCATAAAGATGATCAACAACACCAGCATAACATCCACGAAGGGCGTGATGTTGATCTCGGCTATGGGCTGCGCGCCACCGCGCCGTCTACGACGTCCGGTCCCTCCACCGCTTTTTTGCATTACACCACCTGCCATGGCTCAGCTATCCAACTGGCGGCTAAGGATGGTGGCAAATTCATCCGCGAATGCCTCGTATCCACCAAGGATACGGTCACTATCTGCGTTCAGCTTGTTATAGAAAACCACCGCAGGGATTGCTGCCATGAGGCCAAGGCCCGTAGCCAAAAGCGCCTCGGCAATGCCAGGTGCCACAACGGCAAGGTTAGTGTTTTGTTGTTCAGCAATCTCGATAAACGCGTTCATAATCCCGAACACGGTCCCGAATAGACCGACAAAGGGCGCGGTTGAGCCGGTGGTTGCAAGAACAGGCAGACCTTTTTGCAAACGCTCGGCCTCTTTAGAGATTGCCACATCCATTGAACGATCAATGCGCGCGGTTGCGCCGGGGATCAGCCCGCCGTCTTCGCGGTGCGAGCGGCGCCATTCTGTCATGCCTGCCGAGAAAATCTTTTGCGCAGCACCTGCAGGTTCTGGGCCGATCTGGTCATACAGACCATCCAGCGGTTCACCCGACCAAAACGCGCGGTCAAACTCTTCTGCTTCTCGTTTGGCTTTGCGGTATTGGATGGTCTTTTGGACAATGATCGACCACGTCCAGAAACTGGCTAGAATAAGGGCCATCATCACCAGCTTTACGGTGAATGTCGCTTGGGCGAACATGCCCCATACGGTAATGCTGCCGCCAATTTCGGCTGCGATCAATGCTGTCTGCATGTTTTGTGCTCTACTCTACTGCCTCGGGTGGGCCTGTTGTCAGGCTCCATTTGGAGTGAATCTAGCGCAGCGCAAAGCAAAAAGCGAGGGCCAAGCGTGCCCCCGCCCAATCACGTTTCCAGCAGGCGGCATTCCGCTGGAAGTCTGACGGGTTTTCCACTGGCTCCAATACAGACAATCAGCACCTTTGCAGTGAAGATCAGGACGTCCCCGCGCCAGACTTCTTGCGCCATGACCATGCGCGCAGAACTGAGGCTATCAAGCGTTGTGCGCACCTCTAAAATATCATCAAAACGCGCGGGGCTGACGTAATCGGCCTCAACACGGCGCACGGCGAATACAACGCCCGCTTCTTTCATCGCAAGCTGATCAATGCCTACTTCACGGACCCAATCACTGCGCGCACGTTCGATGAAACGCAGGTAATTGGCGTAATAGACGATCCCCGCCATGTCGGTGTCTTCATAATAGACGCGAATTTCTTTGCGGTGGATCATTGGACCTCTCCCGCTTGCATGCGCGCGAATAGGCGCAACGCATGACTGCTGTCGTTTGCGGCGGCAGGCATGACAGGATCATAGGCCGCGCGGATAAGACCAGCCACATCGGGGCGCAAGATTGTGTTGTCTCCGGCAATGGCCAATGGCGATTGATCCTTGAACGCTGTGTCGGACCATAACAGGTAGGATTGCACAATCTGGCTCAGCGCTAATGTCTGTGCAGGTATTTCGCTTAGGTGTTCATCCATCCGCAGGAACACAAAGCAGGCTTTGATCGCGCCCTGTTCATCAAAACGGAAAAAGCGGTACTGGTTGGCGTCTACCTTTGTGAGCTTACCCACCAATGTGGCCAAGTCAGGGACCAGACGTTCCATACCAGTCACATCCAGCAGTTCGGACCATTCTGAAAAGAAGAACACCATCAGGTTTGACCCCAACTCCATGTCCGTCTCGGCCATCTTATGACCAGCCAAAGCCGTGACAGCCTCAAGCGCGCCTTTGACAACCTCAAGCGTCTCTTCCTGAACACCGAATACTACGGGCGCAATCGGGCGCCCCCACCTTGCAAATACAAATTGTCCGTCTTCGCGTGTAAACAGCGCTTCAATCTGTTCAGGTTCCATTACTCAATCGTCCTATTATTTGGCCACGCCATAAACGCGCCTCATCCACCGAACAGGTCAACGTCCTGCTTTGGCGGTCGCATGCCCAGATGCACCCATGCTTTTTGCGCCAACATGCGCCCACGCGGGGTACGTTGGATCAGGCCCTGCTGCAACAGGAACGGTTCTATCACTTCTTCCAATGCATCGCGGGCCTCGGATAAAGCAGCGGACATCGTTTCAATGCCCACTGGACCGCCCTGATAGTTTTCAGCGATCAGCCGCAGGTAACGGCGGTCTGCGCTGTCTAACCCCAGATGATCCACGCCAAGCCGCGTGAGCGCCATATCAGCCAAGGCACGTGTGACACGCCCGTCGCCTTCAACAACTGCGAAATCCACAACGCGGCGCAACAAGCGGCCTGCGATACGCGGCGTACCGCGGGCGCGTTTGGCAATCTCGCGGGCGCCGCCCTCATCCGCTGGGGCACCCAGTTTACGCGCATTGCGCTCAACAATGATAAACAACTCATCTTCGGTATAAAATTCCAGACGCGTTGGAATGCCGAAACGATCGCGCAACGGCGTTGTCAGCAAACCCATCCGCGTGGTGGCCCCAACCAACGTAAAGGGCTGCAGCTCGATGCGCACTGTGCGCGCGGCTGGCCCTTCGCCGATGACCAGATCCAGCTCAAAATCCTCAAGCGCGGGATAAAGCACTTCTTCAACGGCGGGGTTCAGACGGTGAATTTCGTCGATGAACAGCACATCGCGTGCCTCAAGGTTAGTGAGGATCGCGGCCAGATCACCTGCTTTCGCCAGCACCGGACCAGACGTCATGCGAAAGCCAACACCCAACTCACGTGCCATGATTTGCGCCAACGTCGTCTTACCCAGCCCCGGAGGGCCATGGAACAACGTATGATCCATCGCCTCTTCGCGCTGTTTAGCGGATTGTATAAAAACCTTGAGATTGGCGCGCGCGCCAGCTTGGCCGACAAATTCATCCAGCATCTGCGGACGCAATGCGCGGTCAAAATCTTCGGGCATGCCCTCTGGCCGCACTATCGGATCACTGTCAATCATGCTGTCCCCAAGCCAAGTACCCTACAGGGGCACGTTGTGCGCACATTACTCTCTAGGAGCCAGAAGTTTCAACGCCGCACGAATGAGGCTTGGCGTTTCTGCATCAGGTGCTTCACCAGCCGCTTGCGCAACAGCGCCCGCAGCATCCCCTGGTCCGTAGCCCAGATTGGACAAGGCCGACAAGGCTTCGGATTGTGCAGAGGCATTTGGCGCAGGTGCAGGCGCTTTGCGCTTTATTGGTGCCTCAATCACTTCGGCGTCTTGATCCCCCAGTGCTTCGGCGACAGTGCCACCCATGGCCATCATCGACGGTGCCTTATCTTTGAGATCCAGCACAACCCGTTGTGCAATTTTTGGCCCAACACCTTTGGCGACCTTCACAGCGTTCCAATCCCCCAGTGCAATGGCACGGCCCACGCCATCTGGCCCTAACGCCCCAAGGATCGCCAGTGACGCTTTCGCTCCAACCCCCTGAACAGAAGTCAGCAAGCGATGCCATTCTTTCTCGGCCAAAGTGGTAAAGCCAAACAACTGCATTAAATCTTC
This sequence comes from Sulfitobacter sp., assembly GCF_036960155.1. Taxonomy (GTDB): domain Bacteria; phylum Pseudomonadota; class Alphaproteobacteria; order Rhodobacterales; family Rhodobacteraceae; genus Sulfitobacter. Next base: position 148,077 of record NZ_JBALWB010000001.1, read on the forward strand.
GCGGACCAGCAGATCGGTATATACTGCCGCAACCTCACCGACGGCTGGCAATCCTGCGAGTGTTCGTTCGGAACAATACACCAGATACCCAACGCCGCGCACGTCAATCAATACGTGATCAAGTGCGCGATATTCGATCCTGCCTGTGAGCTTCCCAATCATGCGCTTGCCTTTGCAACTGCTGCGGCAAAACTGGACGCACCGCCGTGATGTGCGTGTGTAATCGCAACAGCCAATGCATCAGCCGCATCAGGCCCTTCAAGGTGAACGCCAGGCAGTTGCATACGCACCATATGGGCCACCTGCCCTTTGTCCGCATGACCAACACCTACAACGGTCTTTTTAACATTGTTGGGGGCATATTCCCCCACACTCAACCCCATCTGCGCTGGCACCAGCAACGCAATCCCGCGCGCCTGCCCCAATTTGAGCGTGGCAACACCGTCTTTGTTTACAAAAGTATGCTCAACGGCTGCCGTCTGTGGGCGGTATGTTGTAAAAACACGAGTGAGCTGCGCATGCAGCGTCAACAGCCGTTCGGCCAGTTCAACGCCAGTATCCGAGTGACAAATACCATTTGCGACATGGCTTAACTTACTTCCCGCCACATCAATGATTCCCCAACCCATGTTCCGCAGGCCTGGATCAATGCCGATTACCCTTATCACTTACCTGTCACCCTCAATATTGTTGCTTTTTGGATGCAGTAGCACGAAACGCGAACATTGCCTACATGTTTCATTAATCCGCACAATTCCGACACCCCAGATGTCGCAAAACAACGTTATGTGCTGCAATGCAGCAATCGCGACATCAAAAATGCGAATTGCGACGTTCAGATAGGCGCATTTTTGCCATATATTAAAGGTGTTTCAGGATCATTTTCAGCTATGCGGAAATTGCATATCAGGTGTGCAATCCCATCTCTTGCGGGAAATTCAAACTCTGCCTATCTGGACATCAGAACGCTGAAGAATTCAGCACAACATAAACAAAAAAGAAGGACGGCTCCAATGGCAACTTTTAACTCCACTCGCACCACATATGACATTGCATCATTTACAAACCGCGCAATCGCTTTTGTAGCCGAAATGGCTCACGCAGCATCTGCATGGAATGACGCACGCATCACCAACAAAGCGCTTTCCAAACTGACAGACCGTGAGCTGACAGACATCGGTTTGTCGCGTGGCGACATCGAAGATGTAGCACGTAGCAACTTCATCCGCTAAGCAGCAGTAGGCGCGGCAACGCGCCGACTGCACTACCAGCGTTGATATAAAAAAAGGACACACCCAGTATTCACTGGGTGTGTCCTTTTTCATTTGTGTGAGAGAAAACACTTATAAGAAAACTCTGCGGTAGCCCCTCCCCCCGGAAGGCCCACCACAGAGGTAATCAGGCCTTACCGAAAGAGTGGGCCTATCTTATCCGCGATAAATTGCGTCGCTGGATCGATGCCCAGAACACGGGCACCCATTGCTTCAACAACAGTACCATTTTGAAGAGTGGCAAGGCGGTCCTGATATGTATCAGGACCATTTGCGGAAAGCATCAATGCCTTAAGGCAGAAAAAGCTAAGGACCATTACCAGAATTCCCTTAACGGGAAAGCGCAAGCGCATCTTTTTTGGCTTCGCAATGATTAGGCCGTTTTTGTCGATCCGTGTGGTGTAGCCACGACGCACGAGGCGCGATTGGGCTTTGTCTACGCTTCCAACACGGGCGTGAAAATCTTCTCTGGTGTAAACCATGGCATCGGTCTCTCTCAACAACAGCCCCCACCGTTGTTGATTCAATTTTTATTCATAGAATGTGGCAGAAATGGGGCAATTAAGGCCAATTCACCACAAATAGGGTTAAACTTAGTTCATTTTCCGAAGCACTAACGTCGTCCAGTCACCAATGCTTTCGCGGTGGTGTAGATTGATGCCAGAACGTGCATAAACCTCGATAACTTCATCCGCCTGCTCTTTCAGGAGACCTGACAGAATCGCGTAGCCTTCTGATGCCATGACACCTGCCATGTCCGGTGCCAGCGCAATCAATGGGCCTTTTAGGATGTTCGCGAACACCAAATCAAAGGGCGCAGCATCGGCCAAAGCAGGGTGATCAAAGCCAGCAGCCTCAACACAGGTAACCCGCCCCTCCAGATCATTTGCCAAAACATTGGCGCGCGCCACATCAACCGCGACTTCATCAATATCGGAGGCAAGCACAGTATCTGCCCAGATGCGCGCAGCACCCATCGCCAAAACGGCAGTACCGCAGCCGATATCCACAACGCGGCGTCCAACAAAGCCGTCCTTTGCCAAACGGTCCAGCGCATTCAGGCAGCCCAACGTGGTGCCGTGGTGCCCGGTGCCGAAGGCCATCGCAGCCTCAATCAGCAGCGGTTCGCAGTCGGCAGGCACTTTATCCGCATCGTGTGATCCATAGACGAAAAACCGCCCAGCCTCGACAGGGGCCAGTTCACGGCGCACATGGGCCACCCAATCTGTTTCCGGTAGTTCGGAGATTACAAAGCTCTTTGCATCCATTGCAGCTGCCAGCAGCGCCAGAGCGGTTTCATCAGGGGCTGCTTCAAAATAGCCGCCCACTTCCCACAGACCAGAGCCGTCTTCGACCTCGAACACACCTACACCTGTGGGTTCTGGCGTCAGGTCTTCCATCGCTTCGCCCAGTTTATAGGCGGCATCGCGGCCTGTGAGTGTCGTCAGCGCTGTGAAAGTGGGCATTTATCGGCTCCTGTGTCTATCTAGGTTCGGGTATGGGGCTGGCGCGCTAGGGTCAAGGGCTGCGTCATCTGCCCGCAAACCTTTCACGTAGAACCATCCCCACAGTGCGGACAGCGCGCCAACAGTGATCCCTGCAGCCGCTTGGCCATAGATCACGCCAGCTGCACCAAACATTCCTGAGAACCAAAGCGCGGCAGGCAGGCTCAGCACGCCGTCTTTGATCCAGTTCACCATTGTCGAACGTCCGGGTTTGCCCAAGTTGTTGAAAGCGGCGTTGGACACAAACAACGCCCCAAAGAAGATAAAGCCGCCCACGCCGATCACGGCAAAGGCATTCAAAACATCTGCGCCCTGCCCTGACAAATCAAATGCTGCGATGACATAGGGTACCGCGGCTACAAACAGCCCCCATGCGACAAGCGTATATAGGAGACAGAAAATCAGCGCGTCGCGGTAGGTGCTGCGCACGCGGTCCAGCTTACCTGCGCCGAAGTTCTGGCCAAATATCCCACCGATGGCACCTGACAGTGCAAAGATGCCGCCAAACACAACTACTGTTAACCGCCCAACAACAGCCCATGCCGCCACCGCATCATCCCCAAAGGGAGCGATCACGATGGTCAAAAGGTAGTTTCCCACTGGCGTGCTCATCTGGGTTGCAATGGCAGGAATAGCAACAGCGACAAAAGGTGCACCAATGTTGCGCAACGTGCTCAGGCGAGGACGATCAATCAGGTGCAGGTCATAGATGGCAAACCATATCGCCAACGCCAATAGCGCAAAGCGGAACAGCACCAATCCAATCGCGGCACCGTCCAACCCCCAACCCATATAAAAGATGAAGAACGGATCAATGATCAGCAGTACAACACCCGCAATCAGCGTGATGTACATCGCCTTTGCGCCAAATCCATCGGCACGCAATGTGCCCGACATGACCAAAGCCGCAGACATCGGGATAAGCGAAGGGATTGTGATGGCCAAATAGCGTGCAGCCAACCGCGCGGTTTCGCCCTCTGCTCCGGCAAAGCCGACCAATTTATGACGCAGCCCCACAATCAACGCAGCCACAACAGCCAAAGTGCAGGCGGAAATGACAACAGCGGCACCCGCCTGACGACGCGCCTTTTCTCTGTCGCCGCCCCCGATCGAACGGGACACCACCGCCGTTGCAGCGATCATCAGTCCAACGGCTACAGAGACGGAAAAGAACTGAACCGCATAGGCAAAGCCGATAGCCGCGACCAGTTGCTTGTCACCTAGCTGGGAAACCCACAATAGGTTCGCCGCATCCACGACGAACACAAACGTGATGCCCAGCGCCCCAGTCGCGGTCATTCGCACAACATGACCGAGGGTAGAGCCAGTTAAAAACCGACCCTGCCCGCTCATTCCGCTGCCTGCGCCACGCGGGATGTAAACACCGTCTCATTACCAGCTTCAGGATGGCGCGGAATAAAGGTCGCCAACATAAACGAAACCGATGCCATGCCAGCCGCAAGTATGAACACAGCCGCAGGTGAAACCAGCCACAACAGGCCTAGCAACACAGGCAAAACCACGGCCGCGATGTGGTTGATTGTAAATGCCACAGCCGCTGTTGGGGCCATATCACCTGGTGCGCCAATTTTCTGGAAATAGGTTTTGAGCGCCAATGCGAGGCCAAAGAACATGTGATCTAGAACATAAAGAACTGCGGCAACCTGAAAACCCCAATCAAAGAAGTAAACACCGCCGTAAGACAGGAACACAAACACCAACCCTGCGTATTCAAACAACAGCGCACGGCGTTCACCGAAACGCGCGACGATCTTGCCCAACATCGGTGCGATCAACATGTTCAGCACCAAATTAATCAGGTACAGCCCCGCAACCTCATGCACAGCAAAGCCGAATTTTTCGACCATCATAAACCCAGCAAAGACCATAAAAATCTGACGCCGCGCGCCAGCCATGAATTGCAGCGCATAATACAGCCAATAGCGGCGGCGCAGGACCAGCCGTTTGATTTGCGGATGCGGGCTTTCGTATTGCGGATAGGCCAGCAGCGCGAACAACGCCAATGCCATCGTGATACCGCCACCCGCCATAAAGACGATATTATAGGTTAGGCCCAAGGGCTCCCACAGGATCATGATAACGAAATACACGCAGAATGTCGCCGCAGATCCCGCCGCCATGAGCCATCCCATGATTTGCGGCGCGCGGTCTTTTGGCAGCCATTGCAGCTGCAGAGATTGGTTCACCGTCTCATAATAATGAAACCCGACAGAGCTTAGGAATGTCAGGATCATGATCCCCGTAAGTTGAGGGAACCACGCTGTCACTGCAGTCGCCGCACCCAGCATAATCAGAGAAACCAGCCCAAGAACCTGCTCGCGCACAGCGATGATCAGAAAAATCACCAGAAACGATAAGAACCCAGGAATTTCACGAATGGTGTGCAGCAGGCCAATGTCCGCACCGTCAAATTGCGCCACTTCATTTACAAAGTTATTGAGCAGCGCATACCACGTGAAAAACGCAATCGGCATGGCCAAAGCCATCACAAACAAGAGCGTTATGGGACGCCGCCAGAACGGTTGATCTTTGGCATCATCGAGGGTGAGAAAATCTATCATACGCAAGCTCTACGCCTGCTTTTTGGCAAAGGCGATAGGTATTGCTGCACATTTACTGTGCAGCCATGTCACGGATAGCGCTAGTAAAAGCTTTGCGGATCAATATCAACGGCAAGGCGCAGGTCGCCCTTTAGCCTGATCTGGCTGACCCAAATGCTGAGCGCGCGCTGCAACGCCACGCCTTTATCTGCCTTCACCAAAAGCCGAACGCGGTGGCGTCCACGCACCCGCGCAATAGGTGCTGGTGCTGGCCCATAAACCTGTGCACCAACATCCCGCAAGACGCGATCATTGCGCGCAAGTTGGTTGCCTGCATCAAACACCGCCGCCATGTCCGGCCCGCTAAGGATAATTCCCGCCAAACGCCCATAGGGCGGCATACCAGCCTGCTTACGCTCACCTGCCTCGGCTTTCCAAAACCCCTCTTCGTCACCCGCCAGAATGGAACGTATCACGGGATGATCCGGTTGATAGGTTTGTAACAACGCCGTGCCCGGTGCCTCGGCACGCCCCGCACGCCCCGCCACCTGCCGCATCAATTGGAACGTACGTTCTGCTGCGCGCAGATCGCTGCCCATCAACCCAAGGTCTGCATCAATGACCCCAACTAGGGTTAACTTGGGAAAGTTATGCCCCTTCGCAACCAATTGCGTGCCGATGATAATATCTGCTGTGCCCTGCGCAATACCTGCGATCTCAGCCTTGAGCGCACGAGCCGAGCCGTACATGTCAGAGCTAAGCGTTGCTATACGCGCATCAGGCCAAAGCGCGGTGGCTTCTTCGCCCAAACGCTCAACGCCGGGACCAACGGGTGCCAGTTTATCTTCGGCCTCACACGAGGGGCAGACGGTTGGCATTTCCTTACTCTCACCACATTGGTGACAGACAAGACGTTTGAGAAAGCGGTGCTCGACCATGCGCGCATCGCAATGGTCACATGCAATTTGATGTCCGCATGCACGGCACAGGGTCACGGGTGCATAGCCACGGCGGTTGATGAACAACATCGCCTGCTCGCCGCGCTCAAGCCGCAAATCCACTTCGGCCTTTAGCTTGGGTGAGACCCATCGATCCGACGGCAGCCCCTCGGCGCGCATATCGATTGTGCCCATCGTTGGCATCACCGCAGGACCAAACCGCGAAGTTAGCTCTAGCTTGGTGTATTTACCAGCTTGCGCGTTGGCCCATGACTCCAATGAAGGGGTCGCCGATGCCAACACAACGTGTGCGCCACAAATCGACGCCCGCAACACCGCCATGTCCCGCGCATTATACAGAACGCCCTCTTCTTGTTTGTAGGACGTGTCGTGTTCTTCATCGACCACTACCAAACCCAAGTTCTGGTAGGGTAAAAACAACGCAGAGCGCGCGCCGATCACAAGCTGTGCCTGCCCCTGCCCTACCATCCGCCAAATGCGCCGCCGCTCGGTCATTGTCGCGCCTGAATGCCACTCGGCAGGTTTCGCCCCAAAACGTGCCTCAACCCGTGTGAGGAACTCAGACGTCAAGGCGATCTCGGGCAGTAGTACCAGCGCCTGACGCCCCGCACGCAATGCCGCTGCAACCGCCTCTAGATAAACTTCGGTCTTGCCTGACCCGGTCACACCGCGCAGCAATGTGGTTCCGTAATCGCCTGACGACACCGCCGCTGCCAGTATCTCAGACGCATTGGCCTGATCCTCTGTCAGCTCTTTGCTGGGCAAATCAGGGTCCAGCCGCTGGAATGGCAAGTCGCGCGGGCTTTCTTCTTCATGCACAACGCCTTGTTTAACCAATCCCTTGATCACGGATGAGGTCACCCCCGCCAGTTCTGCCAGTTCCTTTAGGGTAAAGGACAAATCACCATATTCGCTGAGAGTTTCCAGCACTTTTGTGCGCGCTGCGGTCACGCGGTCCGGCTCGCCCTCACCCCGGCGATAGATTCGTTGCATCGATGGCGGATCACCCAAACCCGGCGCACGCGTTGTAAGCCGCAACATCGAACTGAGTGCTGTTAACGTGTAGGCTGCGGATTTCTCAAGGAACGACATCATTTCTGCGCGCATTGGGGCCGCATCCAAAACCCGCATAACCGAGCGCACCTTGTTATAGTCAAAATCGCCTTTACCAGCGCCCCACACCACACCGATCACTTTTCGCGGGCCCAGAGGCACCTCAACGAACGCACCCAACTGGCAACCGCCTTCGGGAGCTTTATAATCAAGTGCGCGGTCCAGCGGCTGTGTTGTCAGCACCGCGACCAGCGTACCTTCGTCAAAGAACATCTGCTGAGACAAACGAGGCTTCCTTGCGCCTGAGGGGAACGAGGGCTATCAGCGTCCTTGAAGACAAGCCAACAACTTGTGCCCAACATAACCGCCCTGCGCCCCATTCCAACCGTGAAGGACCAGATATGAAATTTTTTGTAGATACCGCCGAGATCAAAGACATTGCCGAGCTGAACGATCTGGGAATGGTCGACGGGGTTACAACCAACCCCTCACTGATTCTGAAATCAGGCCGTGACATCATGGAAGTCACCAAAGAAATCTGTAGCATCGTTTCCGGCCCCGTTTCTGCCGAAGTGGTCGCCATGGAAGCAGACGCGATGATCGCAGAAGGCCGCAAGCTGGCCGAGATCGCCGAGAACATCACCGTCAAGCTGCCCCTTACTTGGGACGGCCTGAAAGCGTGTAAAGTACTGTCAGGCGAAGGCAAAATGGTCAACGTGACCCTTTGTTTCTCAGCCAATCAAGCGTTGCTGGCCGCAAAAGCGGGCGCCACATTCATCTCACCATTCATCGGCCGTTTGGATGACATCGACATTGATGGCATGGACCTGATCGAAGACATCCGCACCATCTATGACAACTATGGTTATGAAACACAGATCCTTGCGGCATCCATCCGCACGGTTGGCCATGTGCGTGAATGCGCCCTTGTTGGTGCCGACGTGATGACAGCGCCACCAGAAGTGATCCGCAAGCTAGCAACACACCCGCTGACCGACAAAGGTCTTGAGCAGTTCATGAAAGACTGGGCGAAAACCGGTCAAAACATCCTGTAATTACTGCAGAACTTCGTCAGCCTTTTGATCCCAGCAGCGCACGCAGCTGCTCTGGGGTCAGGGGGAATATCGGTAAAGGCACATTTGTTTGCTGTTTTTCCATAGGCTGACGTTAGGACATACAAATCGATAAAATCAGGGGAATGGGCATGATGCCCTCCCCTGAAACGGCATTTTTGGCACGATTGCCTATTAAGTCAGCAAAAAAGAGCAGAAAATCAAAATCTGCCGTGGTATAGAACTTCAAAACAAGACGAGAGCAGCATGAGCAGCAGCCCAAAAATTGAAGACGCCCTGCGCGAAGCGATCATTTCGCAACCAGATGTGATTCTGGACGACAACGATGTCATGCAGGCGCTGATTGCCGCAAACGAGAAAGCCATGGGCGGCAATATTGTCGACCTACGCGGAATCGCGATGGAACGCCTTGAGACGCGCCTTGACCGTCTCGAAGACACCCACCGTAGCGTTATTGCAGCCGCATATGAAAACCTTGCTGGCACCAACCAGATCCACCGCGCGATTCTACGCATGCTTGATCCGGTTGAATTTGAAACCTTCCTGCGGGACCTTGGTGGCGATGTTGCCGAGATTTTGCGCGTTGATGCGGTCAAGCTGGTTCTCGAATCTGTCCAGAACGATACTGACCCCGCCGTGCAGCGCCTTGGCGAAGTCCTAAGCGTGGCAGAGCCCGGATTTATCGACAGCTACCTTAGCCAAGGACGCGGCGGCGCAGTGCGTCAGGTTACCTTGCGTTCGGTTCAGGATGCATCCGAAACCATCTACGGCCCTAACGCTGAATGGATTCGTTCTGAAGCATGCCTCAAGCTGGACTTTGGCGCAGGTCGCCTGCCCGGCATGTTGGTAATGGGCGCCGAGGACCCGCATATGTTTGGCCCTCAGCAAGGAACAGATCTGTTGATGTTCTTTACAGGTGTATTCGAGCGGACCATGCGCCGCTGGCTGTCTTGAGCGACATACCAGATACCCTTGCCATCTCTCCCGCTGCGCGGGACGCTTTGCAGACGTGGTTAGATCATCAGCGTGCCCTCAAAGGGGCGGCAGAAAACACCCTGACGGCGTATCGCGGCGACGTAACCGAATTCCTGGCGTTTATCAGCGTGCATCACGGCCAGACCCAAGGCCTTGGTGCGCTTGCCAAAATCACGGTAAGTGACATGCGCGCGTGGATGGCCCAGACGCGCAACGCCGATGTGGGATCGCGCAGCCTTGCGCGCAAATTATCCGCTGTAAAAGCGTTCTATCGATGGCTGGCAGAGCGTGAGGGTTTTGAACCCACCGCCGTTCTGGCCACGCGCTCCCCTAAGTTCACAAAAAAACTCCCCCGCCCGCTGGCCATTGATGCGGCGCGTGAATTGATCGACTGCGTCGAGACGCAAGGCCGTGATCCTTGGGTCGCTTCACGCGATGTGGCTGTGCTGACGTTACTCTGGGGATGTGGCCTGCGTATTTCCGAAGCCTTGGGTTTGACGGGGGCCGATGCGCCGTTGCCCGATGTTTTGCGGATCACTGGTAAAGGCGGAAAGGAACGGGTTGTTCCTGTCTTACCAGCTGCACGTAACGCCGTTGATGCCTACCTGCGGGCATGCCCGCATCCACACCAATCAAACGAGCCGCTTTTCCGCGGCGTACGTGGCGGCGGCCTATCCGCTGGCGTAATCCAAAAAGTGATGGCAAATGCCCGTATGCAACTGGGCCTTCCCGCTAGTGCAACACCGCATGCAATGCGCCACAGCTTTGCCACCCATCTGCTAGATGCAGGTGGTGATTTGCGCGCAATCCAAGAATTGTTAGGCCACGCGTCTCTTTCCACCACTCAAGCTTATACGGCCGTGGATACTGTGCGCTTGATGGAAGTGTATAACCGCGCCCATCCCCGCGCATGACGCTTTTCCTTTTGCATCTGCCTCTTTGATTTGCGAGACATCCCGTATGACAATCAAACAAAAAGCGCTCGCTGTTCATTTCCTCACCGCCACAGGCGCGGTTTTTGCCATGCTGGCCATGTTGGCCGCCGTTCAAGAAAATTATGACATCATGTTTTTCTGGCTGGTTGTGGCCTTCTTTGTGGATGGCATCGATGGGCCGTTGGCGCGTAGATATAACGTCAAAACAAACGCTCCGGAGTTTGACGGCGTGCTTCTTGATCTGATCATTGATTATCTCACCTACGTTTTCATCCCTGCGTTTGCCCTATTCCAATCAGGCCGAATGGACGGATGGAGCGGCTGGTTGATGCTGATCATTGTCACCTTTGCCAGCGCGATGTATTTTTGCGATACGCGCATGAAAACAAAAGACAATTCATTCTCTGGTTTTCCCGGATGCTGGAACATGCTGGTGCTGGTCATCTTTGCCCTAAACATTCCGTGGCACATCAGCCTTGTGCTGGTGACATTCCTCGCCATCACCATGTTTATCCCGCTGAAATTTGTGCACCCAGTCCGTACCGAGCGTTGGCGCAACGTCACATTGCCAATGGCCTTGGCATGGACATTCTTTGCCGGTTGGGCTGCCTTGGTGAATTTTCATCCAGAAAGTTGGGCAGCGTGGGGTTTAGTTGTGACCTCAATCTATCTTATCTTCGCCGGTGTTGCGCAGCAAATCATGTATGATGGCGCTGATATCTAAATCAGAAAACCACCTGCTTTTTCATGACGTAGCAGTGCAACTTTGGTTTCAACCCCACCTGCACCTGAAAACCCCGTAAGTCCCTTTGCCCCCATAACGCGGTGGCACGGGATGATGACGGGAATCGGGTTTCCGCCGCACGCACCACCCACTGCCTGCGCAGGCGCGCCTAACTGTTTGGCGATGTCGCCGTAAGTACAGGTATCGCCAAAAGGGATCGCTGACATTGCAGCACAAACAGCGCGCTGAAACTCACTTCCCTTGACCTGAAGCGGCAGATCAAACACCTCCAGCTCTCCCGCGTCATAAGCAACCAACTGGCGGCGCGCTTCATCTAAAACCTCAGTACTGTCCTCATTGGCCGCCTTTCCCCAATCAAGCTTGGTTATGTGGTCACCTTCTTGCGTGAGGATCAAATCGCCAAATTGTGTGGCTACGGTGCATGTTTTCATATCTTGAGTATGCGCGCTGTGCGTTCACCACTCAATCCGAATGATGATAAAATCCTCCAAGGAATAGAAAAAGGGGCCAGTATTGAAGGAGCCATTCCGTACTGTAGGACATAGACTTCTAAAACCTGTCAGCTGAAACGCTGGCAGGCTTTGTTTTTACGCCTAAATTTCGTCGAAATCTTAGCATTTAAGGCGCATACTCACGGGAAGTTCAAACTTCCCCTGAGTGGCATCATTTTGTGTCATTAAAAATTTCGCGTCTAGCCGCTTTGGCCAACATTATTAGTGAGCAAGCTCTTGACGAAACGGACCAAAGGACCGAACGGAATGCAAAGTCTCCCAAACCTTTCGCTTGCTCAAATATACCCCCGAGTATCGGGTGATACAAATATGAACTGCTGCGGCGACCCCGACTATGGGAACTACGGAATCGAACCTGCACCCACGATACACTCACTTGTGGGTCGTGGGGCTGCGGAGAAGCGGCTTAGGGCTGCTATGTCCGACCCCTCCATCGCAAAGGGTGTTGGGCGCTACAAAATTATGTCTGACAGCGACGAGGCATCCCATCGTGAGACGGACGCGTTCGAGCTTGAAGGTAACCCTAGGGCCTGGAATGACGGCAGGGTTCTCGTGTGCCAACATCTTCGAGGAAACTCGGAATGCAATGTGCAAACTTAGTTACTTACAAACGATGCCTTCGAGGAAGAGCGGAACCGTCTGCTCACCCAGAACGGTGCCCTCGTAGGCCCCATTAGTGGAAATTGTGGAACCAGCTATTTGGAGGCACCCCATGAGTTTGCCTTCAACGGAGCGAATGGGAACCCGACTCGGATGGTTGGGCATAAAAAGGGTTCTGAGTCTCGGGCCCGTTCTGTCCGGGTCATCCACAAACCCTGCAAGGGTCTTCCCGGAGCTCGTTTCACCGTTACCAGCGATCACCGACGCCAGAAGAAGCGCGATAAAAATATTCAAATACTCACGATGATCGCCAATGGCGCCAGTATCCACGATATGCGACGCATCCTCCGCAGCCCAAGGGGTGAAGCTGAACCGGGAATGTCCCGACTTTATGACCGAATTTTCTGGCTCGATCGGGCATTGCTAGCCTATGAAAAGGCACAGCTTACGCAATGGCGAAAGCGCGTCGAAAAACAAGCGGTCAAGAACGGGAAACCTTACACGCATTCTCGGATCACCCAAGATGGCATCAGTGTTGGGGTCAACTGGCAGGCTAAAATTGACCGGAAGAGTACCCAATCGAACTGCGCAGTAAGTGCCGACATCAAATCGGGATATGTGTTCCGTTGTGATGTCGACTTTGATCCTACGGTTGATCCTCTTGAGGTCGTGGAGGACGCCTATTTCGGAGTTGCCAAAAGCGTGACCCTCGGCAAGCAATACCAAAATTCTGACGGAACCTTCACTGCCCCGCTTATGCACTTCCAGCGACCGACCGGACGCTTCGACGAGCCCGCGCTCTTCGCGGCTGCGGAGAAGCAGCTTCGACACTTTGTTAGCCGCACTGAAAAGGCTCTCGACGCAAAGGCGAAAGCCCTGACGAATGAAGCATATCAGGCCATAAACCAAACAAATAAACGCACTGACAAAATCGAATACCTGCGCGAACATTGGTTCAATTTCGTCGAGCACGAGCGGGACAGCAGGAACAGTTTCAACGGCATTATGACGCGTGATACCTTCACCAAAGCTGCTTCATTGTCCTGTCTCAAGATGATGGTTCCATCAGGATAAATCACGCTTGTCGGAGAACAGGAAGCCGCGATGGCACGTGTGGTGCCGCACATTTTCCGAAAAGAGATACTCGCCGATCGTTTTGAGTGGGCAGTGGTTGGATTTAACAAGAAACCATCCATAGGCTTGATTGAGACCCGACAGGCAGAGTCCCGTGACAGTCTTCGAAACTGGAGGAATATGCATCCGAATCTTGAGCATTGGGACGGGTTAGCAAGCTGGGCATCCGCGAACCTAAAGCCTGCAGTTCGTAAGGCAGCAAATGGTAATGTCAATCGATGGCCAGGGTCAAACTTTGCTTCAGTTTCTTTCCAAGTTTGTGGATCAGCAGTCCAGTCCAAGCAGCAAATGAGATAGATAAGAAAGTCGGGTTTCCGATCCTCTCGCCACGCTACCGGAAAGTTTATCGGAGGTTGGGTATGAATGATCAAATCACCGACCCGGATTTTCGGGCGGCTATTACACGCCGCGTTCTAATGGCAACACTTCAGCCGATTTCGACCTACATGAACGCTATCCGTGAGCGGGTCAGCATCATCCAGCGGGCTTGCGGCCGTAGCGCGAGAAATGGCCTGAGCTACATCAATGCTGCCGCCTATAGTCCTCGGATGCTGATCGCATTGATGAACATATGGCGTGTTCATTACAACTTTTTTGATTGGCGAACCTATCAGCCTCCAGTCGATTCTGCTGAGGAAAGCGGCTTAGAAGGCGTCGGCGGTGGCAATATGAAGCCTCGTATGAGACAGCTTGTAGTGCTGGGAACGAACCAAAAATATTTGAGCCTCTTCGGCGCGCAACTCAACCAAAACGTACCACACCTGCGATGCGGATGGGCGTGCTCACTTCGTCAGCGCCAAGAAAGCGGGCCGCTGACGAAGCAGCTGTAAATGCCGCTGCCAGAACATCGCAAGACAACACTCAGAATGATCCAGGTTCCGAAATGGCTGCATCCTCGCCGAAAGAGAAAAAGGATCTCAGGCGAGATGATCGCCCCTACCTACCGAATCTCTCACGAATCCTCTATCAACCGTGGCTTTTTCACCGAACGCCGATGTGGGCAAAGCTCCAAAGAAGGTAGTTTGTCCCAGAATATACGGGGCTGTCAGCATACTGTGTTGATCCACTATCCTGTAGTCGGTTTCGTTCGGTAAGGTGCATAAATATTCGAAAAAGCATGGAGGTATAACATGAGCGATATTAACTTTGAGGACGCAGACAAGGATATTTTTTAGCCGGTTGCAATCTTCTGGTAAAATTTCAAACGAACTAAGGCGCATCATGACCCAACGATACAATCGTTGTAGTATCTGCGGTAAAACTATTGAAGAAAAGCGCCCTGCATTTGCAGGCTACGGTAGTGGGAATTCTCCACTTGTCACTTGCGCTGATTGCTCTGATGCCTTGAAGGAATTAGCAACGCCAGTTTACTGGACCGGGACACTCGATTTGTCCGTAGACGAAACCCAAGCAATATGGCGCTATATGGATTTTTCGAAGTTCGTAGCAATGTTGCAGCAGGGCGGGTTATATTTCACTCGGGCTTCCGATTTTAGTGATCCGTTTGAGGAGGCAGCGGGCATCTCTTCGCGGGAGATTACGTGGAACCAGCATTATTTGAGCTTCTTCAAGGACGCGGTCGTAACCCCTCCCGCCGGATTTCCGCCCGTTAAAAAGTCAGAGGATTAAGTTGATCAGGAATCTGATCGACTGCTTCATCAACTCAAGGCGGCATATGCTGGAGCAAGAGACTTGCTCGTTAGCTGTTGGCACATGAACAATGTGGAGTCTGAAGCTCTATGGAGGATTTACTGTTCTCCGGGCGCACCAGGCGTTGCAGTGAAGACAAATGTCACGCGTTTGTGGGGTGCAAGCAGGAACGAACAGAACGCAATCATTGGTAAGGTCCACTACATTGATTTTACAAAACACTTTGCGGCTGGAGATCAACGGATTTACCGCAAGCGCTCGTCCCTTGCTCACGAGAGGGAAGTTAGGGCAGATTTGCCAAACGACTTGGAAAACTCATTAGACGGATTTTTAATGCCCTGTGATCTCAACGATCTCATTCAGAAAGTTGTCATCTCGCCTTATGCCCCTTCGTGGTTTCACAATGTGGTTAATGAGACAATTTTCAAGTTCGGATACAGCATTCCCGTCGCAGCGTCAGAAATCAAAGAAGAGCCATTTTATTGAAATTTTGAGGGGGCTTTGGAGTTAAAATTCCGCCTTTATCTGCATTCCATACGGCACGCGCAAAAATAAGATCTTAGTTTGCTGGGGCAGGTCCAGAAACGAAGCTCAATATCACGACAAGCAAGGACCCAAACAAGTAACGGGCGGTGAGGAAAATCACCGCCCGTGTCCTATAACTCGGAATGGCTCCGGTATTGAACCCGCCCCTTTTCAAAATTCAGTCTTAGGTTATGCCTTAGATGGCTGCATCACAACGTGCACAGACAGCTTCATGGGTATGTGTGCCAACGTCTGGCAGCACCTTCCAGCACCGTGCACATTTTTCCCCGTCCGCTTTGTCAAAGACAACGCCGACGTTGATCACATCATCCAATGTGAATGCACCCTCTGGTGCCTCGCCTTCAACAACCGTGATCTGGCTTGTGATGCACAGATCCGCAAATGTTTCGCGGTTGGTGATAACCGCTGCAAGTTCTGGCGAGAGGTACACGGTTGGTGCGGCCTCAAGGGAGGACCCGATGACCTTGGCTGTGCGCTGCTCTTCGAGCGCACCAGTCACAACACGGCGCACCGCACGTACGGTTTCAGAACGCGCAGCCAGCGCATCGTCACGCCAATTGTCTGGCGTTTGCGGGAAATCCACCAAATGCACAGAGGTCTCTTCCCCATTGCGCTGCAGCCAGATCTCTTCCATCGTGAACGGCAAGATTGGTGCCAACCACGTGGTCAGGCGTGCATACAAGTGATCCAGAACGGTCAGCGCAGCCAGACGGCGTGGCGTGTCCCCATCACAATACAGCGCATCCTTGCGGATATCGAAGTAGAACGATGACAGATCAAGCGTAGCAAATTCAAAGATTGCGCGGAACACGCCTTGGAAATCAAACGCCGCGTACCCTTTGCGCACAACATCATCCAGCACGGCCAGTTTGTGAAGCATCAGGCGCTCCAATTCGGGCATATCCTCTACCTTAACGGCCTTGGACGCGTCAAAGTCAGGGAGCGACCCAAGCATGTAACGCATGGTGTTGCGAAGCCGGCGATAGCTGTCTGATGTGCCTTTCAGGATTTCGTCCCCGATACGCTGATCGGTCGTGTAATCCGTTTGAGCCACCCAGAGACGCAAGATATCGGCACCGTACTGCTGGATGATCTTTTCAGGAACGATCGTGTTGCCGATGGATTTGGACATCTTGAAGCCCTTGGAATCCAATGTCATCCCATGCGTAATCACATTGCGGTAAGGCGCATGTCCCGTTGTGCCAACCGACTGCAACAAGGATGAGTGGAACCAACCACGGTGTTGATCGGTGCCTTCCATGTAAACGTCAGCGATGCCATCCTCGGACCCGTCTTCGCGGTCACGCAAAGTGAACGCGTGTGTGGAACCGGAATCAAACCAGACATCCAAAATGTCCACAACCTGATTATAGTCATCAGGGTTTACGATACCGCCCAAGAAGCGCTCCTTGGCGCCCTCTTCGTACCATGCATCCGCACCTTCGATTTCAAACGCCTCAACAATGCGTTTGTTCACATCATCGTTGCGCAGCAGGAAATCTGCATCTGTCGGAAGCTTGCCTTTGAGGGTGAAGCAGGTCAGCGGAACACCCCATGCGCGTTGACGCGACAGCACCCAATCAGGACGTGCCTCCATCATTGCATGCAGGCGATTGCGGCCTGATTTCGGTGTCCATTTGACGTTGTCGATTTCGGTCAATGCACGTTCGCGGATTGTCTTGCCGAATGTGTCCTGCCCGTCGCCCACGGGGCGGTCAATCGCTGCAAACCACTGGGGCGTGTTGCGATAGATAACGGGTGCCTTGGAGCGCCAGCTGTGTGGATAGGAGTGTTTGATCTTGCCACGCGCCAACAGACCGCCAACTTCGACCAGCTTGTCGATCACTGCCGCGTTGGCGTTGCCCTCTTTGCCGTTCGGCTTGAGGATCGCCTTGCCGCCAAACAGCGGCAGATCATCGCGGAAACGGCCATCAGGGTTCACGTTATAAGTGATCACCTGCTCCAACATGCCCAATTCGCGGTATAGGTCATATTCATCCAAACCGTGGCTTGGTGCGCAATGTACAAAACCCGTGCCATCCGTATCGGTCACAAAGTCAGCCGCACGGAAATCACGCAGATCATCCCATTCGCCATTGCCGTCCTCTACGCCATGCAGCGGGTGTTTGAGGCTGATGGTTTCGAGTTCTGCGGTAGTCACATCACGGACACGGGCCCACTGGCCGTCCTCTAGGCGTGCGCGGCCCATAACATCCGCAGCCTGATTGTCAGCCAACAGATAGCGGTCGCCCACAGACACCCAGCACTCTTCGGGTGTCTCGGTGATCTCGTAAAGACCGTAAGAGATACCCGCGCCGTAAACGACGGCTTTGTTAGACGGCATGGTCCACGGTGTTGTTGTCCAGATAACAACTTGCGCGTCTTCCAGATCACCACCACCAACAACTTTGAACTTCACCCAGATCGTGAAGCTGTCTTTGTCGTGGTACTCGACTTCGGCCTCGGCCAATGCGGTCTGCTCAACAGGCGACCACATCACTGGCTTGGAGCCTTGATACAGCGTACCGTTGGTGAGGAACTTCATAAATTCTTCGGCGATCACACGTTCGGCGTGGAAGTCCATTGTGAGGTAGGGCTTTTCCCAGTTCCCCTGAATGCCAAGACGCTTGAATTCTTCGCGTTGGATATCAACCCAGCCCGCTGCAAAGCTACGGCATTCGCCGCGGAATTCATTGATCGGAACCTGATCTTTGTCACGGCCCTTTTTGCGGTACTGCTCTTCGATTTTCCACTCAATCGGCAGGCCATGGCAATCCCAACCCGGGATATAGCGCGCGTCGCGGCCCATCATCTGGTGACTGCGCACGATCATGTCTTTGATGGTTTTGTTCAGCGCGTGACCGATGTGCAGATGCCCGTTCGCATAGGGAGGGCCGTCATGCAGCGTAAAGGGTTCACGTGTTTCCACCTTGGCCTTTTCGCGCAGACGATCATAGATGCCCATCTCTTTCCAGCGCTCCAGCCATGCTGGCTCGCGCTTGGGAAGGCCCGCGCGCATCGGAAAGTCAGTCTTTGGCAAGCTAAGGGTAGATTTATATTCTGGGGTCTCGGCGCACATGTCTGGCGTCCTTTGTGGTCGGTTATGTCAAAAATTTGGGGTCGGTGCGAGAGGCTCAAACACCTTGGCCCGGCGGCTCAGGATTGGCCGAGCGCCGGGGAAGTAATTCGTTGTATGATCAGGTAGGCTGTCATCTTGACGAGGCTTATAGGCACCTGCCCCCAAGGGGGCAAGCGCGTCTTAGTCTTGGCTTGGTAATTCGGGCGGGGATGCCGCTACATCGCCCTGTTCGCGGTCGCGGTCCTGCGCCCAGCGGTTGAGCCACGCAAGCCCCGCAAGCGACAGACCCAGTACCAACAATGAGAACACCCGCGTGAGGCCATCCAGATCGCTGATGTCGATCAGGAACACTTTGGCCACGGCAAGCCCGATCACCACCAGCCCCGCCTTGCGAATGGATGCCGATTTGCGGGCCAGCGACTGATAGAACAGGCCAGCGCCCAGCACGAGCAACACAATCGTATAGGTGTACTGCTCTGCTTGGGAGACGTTGAAATCAAGGTTCATGGCCGCGCCGCCCTGCCAGAAGTGGCGAACCCCCATAAGCGCCCAAAACGCAACAAGAGCACCTCCAGTGATCGCAGCTGCTAAACGCAGGCGGGTGTCGATACGGACAAGCCGCCAAGCCCCCAACAATAACACCAACGCTGGAATTAAGTATGCAGCAGCCAACGTATTAAACACTATCGGGCCATACACGTGACTGGTTAAACCGTGACGGAACAGCGGGTTCTCTACAATCAATGCACTCAACAGCGCCCCACCACCGATCAAACCAAACACACATGCCAAGGCCCACCGCACCTTGTCCAACAGGCCAGCGGTGCGCCCTTCGCTGCGCTGCACCTGTGCCAGTGCAAGCCCCAGCCAGATCGCCGCGTTTAGCCCAAGGCTCCAATGGGTATCGACATAGCCCGCGCCAACGGAACTTTCGATCCAACGCAATATCAGCAAGCTAAGGGTTAGCCCCGCGGTCGACCACGCCGCAGAATCCAACATTACCTGCGCAGTTGGACGCGTAAGAGGACGCAGCATCCACAACGATGCAACAAACGCCAACAACGTACCGACATAGGCAACCAAAACACCCACCAACGGCCCCTCAGCACCATATTCCAGTCCCGGATCAACAACCAAACGATAGCCAAGCGTCACAACACCCACCGCAATAAACCAGCTTAAAGGGGGCAGATTCCATTTGCGATCAAGCACCGCTGCCGCAACAACGGTCACAGCCAGCGCTACCGTCAAGGCAACCGAGCTCAGCACAATCACAAAGGCAAACGCCATACAGGCCAAGGCCGACATCACTGCAAAACTAACCCGCAGGCGTTCTTGACCGTCTACGGGGGCAAACCGCTCTGCAAAAAGCACCATCAGCGCGGCCAAACCTGCGGCATGCAGCGCCCACGGATAGGGACCGATCACGCCCGAGGGCTGCCAGCCCATCTCAAGCACGATCGCCAATGCGGGTGCAAAAACAGCCGCTACAACAGCCCAAATCATGCCAAACTGCCCGCCGCGCAATGCGCGCCACAGCGCCAGAACAGAGATCAAAACACCGATAGCGATCAATATGGTGATGATCCAAGGAAACCCCGCTTCGGGGCTTTCGCTATAAGTCTGGGTAAAGCCCGTGTAGGTTTCGCTGCCATTTTCGGACTGCGCGAATACGGATAACAACAAAATCAGCGCAGGTAGAAGTGCTGCATCCTGCAAAGCTGGTGCGCGATTTGACCATGAGATCAAAAGGACTGACAGAACTGTAAGCAGTCCCATGCTCAGCCAGATTTCAGATTCGCCGGATTTCCATGCAACCAACAAGATAAAGCAACTTGCGGCCACGCTGGCAAACGCCAGCAGTGTCGGGAATGCAGGCCATGTCAGGCCACGGTCCTTTGCCCCGAATGTGACGCGACCAAGAACGCCCAGCAAGGCTGGTGGGCCTGCGTGATCTGGCGTCAAGCTGCGGGATGGAATGAGGATCGCAAGCAGCGGCAGCATTGCAAAATAGAGCTGACCCGTCCACGCGGTTACATTCCCGCCCATCATCGTGGCAAAGCCCATGACATAGGCCAAGACCAGCGTAAGCGCCGAAATCCAGTCCCAACGCCGGATCGTATCCACACCTAGCCCCAACGCTGCAACAATTCCGTAATACCCGAACAACGGGCTAGGATCAGCGTCACTGCCCGCCAGCATAAACGGCGCTCCATAAGCGCCGATAACACCAACAGCGACCAGCAGCGGGCCATGCATCCATCCAAGAACAACCGCAATCAGTGCAACCGCAATCATGCCAATCATCGCGGAACCGCCGCCAATCAATTCATACAGCATCCGCGCAGACAGGATTGCTCCGAATAGCGTCACAATTCCCGCGCCAGAAAAGACGGATGGCAAGTAAGCCGTGGCTGATTGTTCCCCATCGCCAAACCTGCGGCGAATAAATTCACCCACACCAATCAGTGCCCCCCCAAACGCCAGCCCCGCCGCAACACGCGCACGCGGAGGCAACAGGCCGTTCTCCATCCCGTATTGAACAAGGAATATCCCCGCCAATGCGAGGGATGCGGCGGATACAGCGTAAAACCAGTTTTGCTGCAACCAAGGCCCCAAATTGGAAAGCGCCTTATCCAGCACCGTTTGAGGTGCAGGCTCAGGAGGTCGAGACTTAACAAGTGGCGGCGGCGTAATCTGAGGTCGTTCACGAACTGACCGGGTCACTGCCGGAAGGACATCCTGCGACACACTCTCAGTGGTTTTTGGTTGAACCACAGGCATAGTCTTGGGCAGATCAACGGTCTTTGGCACGACAACGCCATCTTTGCGCAATGCATCAACTTGATCACGCAAGGTGATGATTTTGCTTTCTGCCTGGTTAAGCCGGTTACGCAAATTGGATAGACCGATCATCAACGCGATAAGCGTCACAGGAATGGCCAGCACCAATAACCCAACAACAACCAATATTCCGTCCATACCACTTGTCCCGTCAGAAATTTCGAAATATCCCCGTCAGTAACAACGGGACCGATTAGGTAAAAGTAAGGAAAACCTTAGTTTTATTTGCCAGACTTGCCAAACAGCCCACCAAGGCTGCGTGCGATGATGCCGCGCACCTTTGGGCGTTCAGAGGCTGTAAACGCAAGTGGACGGCATACTTCGATCGCGGCCACGCCCACGCGTGCGGTCAGCGCACCATTCACAAGCCCCTCACCAAATCGACGGCTTAGTTTGCCCAATAGTGAACCACCAAGGATCGGCTCTAGCATGTCATCGCCAACAGCGACCGCGCCGGTGGCGACCAAGTGTGACAGCACGGCACGGGTTAAACGCCAACTGCCAAAAAAGCCGGAACGCCCGCCGTAGATCTCGGCAATCCGCCGGATCATCCGCAAATTGGACGTCAGT
The DNA here is from genome assembly GCF_036960155.1 of Sulfitobacter sp. Classification (GTDB taxonomy): domain Bacteria; phylum Pseudomonadota; class Alphaproteobacteria; order Rhodobacterales; family Rhodobacteraceae; genus Sulfitobacter. The sequence goes on from NZ_JBALWB010000001.1 coordinate 170,089, forward strand.
GCAGCCGCGACATCCGCAAGGGCAAGCGGCACCAAAGCCGTTACAGTAGCAACCTGACGTGCAGCTGCTTCAACTTCGCGCTGAGCGGCAATATCTAACGGCCCCAGAACTTCGATCTCGGCAACAGCCAGCAGGCCCGCTGCATCCAGCTGATCACCGCGCAACTCTGCAAAACGATCGCGCCCCCAACGGGTATCTTCGCGGCCTTTGTACAAGCGTAGCAACCGGTCGGATACATCGCGCGCGACAGCAAGGTCTTCGTGGGCCAATGCTTGCGCTGCGCTGTGACGCAACCCGTCAAGACGCCCCAAACGACCAAAGGCCGCCATTTCGCGCAAGGCGATCAGCGCCAAAACCAAAAGGAAGACCGCCATCAACACGGTCATGGCCGCACCCAGCAGCGGATAACGCGCCAGCAGATCAGTGATGAACGTCCAAGCTGCTATGGAAACTAGCGCACCAATCAGGGTGGTAGCCAGTGCCCAGAACAGACGTGTCAACAGCGAGGGCTTATGTGCCGCCAACCTTGCTGCGATTTGCATGGCCTGCCCTTGAGGGGCGTCTTGGGCGGGCAAATCCACAACTGGTGGGGCATCTGACACTGAAGGGCGCACGTTTGTGTCTTCCTCAAGATCAAAAAGAACCGGGCCTTTGGCCATTATCCGTTCTCCTTGATCCACTCAAAGCGGATATCAGGCAGCTTTGCGTCATTGCCCTCACCATCCGTGCGCGTGATGCCTTCAAATCCTGCCTTGCGATAAAAGCGCGCGGCCCGTTCGTTTTCTTCATAGCTCCAAAGGCCTAGTTTTTTGGCCCTGCGCTGTGCATCAGTGATCAGTTTGCGTGCGATGCCCTGCCCTTGCAGATGCGGCAGCAGATATAGCCCGTGGATTTCTGTCCCCTTGCGCGCAATAAATCCGGCCAGCACCTCATCGGCGTAGGCTGTGCGCACCCAGCCTGCCTCGATCATATCCCCCACCAACATTATCTCTTCGGCGCCACTATACAGTTTTGGCAACCACTGCAGGCGTGCGTTTGCAGCGCCCATGATATCTGCAAGTTTGCCTGCATCTAGCGTGCGGGCTGGGCGGATCGTGATAATACTCACAACCGATCTCCGATCAAAAATTCTGCTGCGCGGTCCAGCCGGATGTGCGGCGGTCCATCTCCGGGACGCAAGGTAAGGGGTGCAGGCGCAAAGCGCATAATTTGGTAATCTGCGTCAAGCCATTTTTCAACTCCTGCGCGTGCAGGGTTCAATAAATGTGCTGGGTCTTCGGGCAGATCGCCGGGGTAAAACGCCGCCTGCTTGCCCGTATCCAGCAATGTACCGCGTACAACATCAAGGGCCGTCCCCTCATGGTTCATCGTGTCCTCAGTGGTTGAGCGCAAAGATGCGATGGCCAAGGCTTGTGTATCCGCGCCAGCAAAACGGGCACGTTCACGCGCTTCACGGGTCAACGCCTCCATAATCGCGGTCAGTTGGGCGTGTTGGCTGTGATGAAGGTGATCTGCCTTGGTCGCCGCAAAGAGAATTTTCTCCACCCGTTTGCCGCCCATGATTTTGCTCAGGAATCCGTTACGCCCCGGCCTGAACGCGCCCAGTGTTTCGCTCATCGCGGCGCGCAGGTCTTCGACGGCGGGCGGGCCCGCATTGATTGCGCCCAGCGCATCCACCAACACTACCTGACGGTCGATGCGGGCAAAATGATCGCGGAAGAACGGCTTTACGACTTCGCGTTTATACGCCTCAAACCTACGGCCCATTTCGCGGCGCAGGCTTTTGCGGGCATCGCCGTCTTGGGCCGGCAGTGGCGCAAATGTCAAAACAGGTGACCCCGCCAGATCACCCGGCAACAGGAACCGCCCCGGCGTGCAATCTGAAAACCCATCACTGCGCGCTTGGGTCAGGTAGGCCGCAAAAGACGCAGCCAAAGCTTTGGCTTGTGGCTCATCCAGTGCTGCTTGGGGGTCCGTGCCCTCAACCAATGCCAAATAGGCCTGCGCCTGCGTGCGCGGCGCGATGCGTTCAAGCGTTTGTACGCACCATTCATCATAACTGATGTCGAGCAGACCCAAATCCAGCAGCCATTCACCGGGGTAATCGACGATATCCAAATGTATCGTGCGCGGGCCTTGTAGCCCCGACAGCAACCCTTTGGGACGCACACGCAGGCTCAGGCGCAATTCGGACACGGCGCGCGTACTGTCTGGCCAACTGGGTGTTTGCGCGGTGAGCGCACCAAGGTGTGTCTCATATTCGAACCGTGGAATGGTATCATCTGGCTGTGGTTGCAAAAATGCAGCCTCTATCCGGCCCTCACCTGCTGCAACAAGGCCGGGCATACGGCCACGATCCATCAAATTGGCAACCAATGAGGTAATAAAAACCGTCTTACCTGAACGCGCCAGCCCCGTGACGCCCAGCCTGATTACCGGCTCAAAGAACGTCTCAGAGACTGTATCTTGTACGGCCTCGACCTGCCGCCAGATGCCATCTGCGATTTGAGAAAGTACCACGCGCGCATTGTCCTCTTTGTAGCCCTCTACATAGGACTGTTTTGCAGGGATTGCCACAGGACAGCACGCAGGATAAAGCCCCTTTTATGCCACGTTATGCACTTCAAGTAGAATATGACGGCGCGCCGTTCTTCGGATGGCAACGCCAGACCGATCTCCCGTCTGTTCAAGGCGCTATTGAACTTGCCCTCACCAAACTAGAGCCTGGGCCCCATAAGATCGCGGCGGCGGGCCGCACCGATAAGGGCGTGCACGGCTTGGCACAAATCGCGCATTGCGACATGACACGCGATTGGACGCCTTTCCGCCTGTCCGAAGCGTTGAACTATCACCTCAAGCCAAACCCGATCTCGATTGTGAACTGCGCAGCCGTGCCCGACACATTCCACGCGCGATTTTCAGCCAAAGAACGCCGTTACCTGTTTCGAATTCTCGCACGCCGTGCGCCCATGACTCATGCGCGCGGGTTCGTCTGGCAGGTGAAACAGCCGCTTGACGTAGACGCGATGCTAGAGGGCGCAAGCCATCTGCTAGGCAAACATGACTTTACCACCTTTCGCTCGACGATCTGCCAATCTCTCAGCCCTGTTAAAGCGCTGGATAGGCTGGATATTTGGGAAGTCGAGACAGTGCATGGCACAGAAGTACATTTCGATGTGCGCGCGCGATCTTTCCTGCACAATCAGGTCCGCAGTTTTGTTGGTACGTTAGAACGTGTGGGTAGTGGTTCAATGGAACCAGACGAAGTGAAGGTCGCCCTTGATGCGCGTGACCGCGCAGCTTGTGGTCCGGTCTCGCCGCCTCATGGTTTGTATCTGGCTGGGGTTTCGTACGACACGTCGCCTTTTGACTAGTCGTTATCACTAAGGCCAGCACCTGCGCCAGACAGTCGCGAGGCTTCGCTTTCAGGTACCAATAGGCGCGCTGCAAGTGCACTCCATTGCGCATTGATATCTGCGGGTAAGTCGATGCGCCGCACAGCGATACGCGCGGCGGGCTTGGTTAAATCCAGATGGATTCCCCCCCCTTGCGACAGTTCTGCCTGATATGGAAGCGTCGAGATATAGCTTTGCAGCAAAGCCGTCCGACCCGCCGCAGCTCGACCCGTAGCCTTACCCGCCCGTGCCGTTTCTGCAACGCGGGTGATATCGAGCGGAAGCGAGATGATTGGCCCATCAGGCAATGCAGCCAGCGCGCTGTGAAGGTCTTGCAGCTCTTTGCCATTCGCAAGATGCGCAACAGCGGCAGCACCAAACAGCGCAGCCTGTGCAGGTGGGGCACCCGCGCCGCGCGCTGCTTTTGTGGCCAGCGCCATCACTTCATTCATCGAACGGGTCATGGCGCAAACACCGGAAGCCACCAGTCATCCGCATCACGGTCCAGCTCATCCGCCAATGGCGCGCCTTGGCACAGGGTTATGCGAGTCCAGCGGTCTGACTTGGGATCAAATTTCGAGGCTCCGAAAAACGATAATTTGCAACGTAGCATATCGATAGGCAGGCAGCTTTGGGCAATAAGGTTATCCCGGATTTCGCCATAAGGATAACGAGCTGTCAGCGTGACGCGTTCAACAGCCAAGGCATGCTCGGGATGGCGCGCAAGGTAAGTTGAGATCAGTTCGGGTTCACGCGGCAGGTCAGCATAGGCGCTGTGAACACGGCGCGCGATATCGAGCGGGGACTCCAGCGCCGCCCCCTCTTCCTCAAATCTAAGCCCCAGACGCGGTTCCATCTTTGCCTCGGAAACATACCAGAATTGCCCGCAATTTTCGGGTGCGACGTAATCTGTGCCCAGCACCCAACCAAACATGTTTTCTATCTGGTCGCGCAAGGCATTCGTATCCTGCAAAGGCGGCGCGAAGGCACCAAACGGATCAGCCATACAATCGGCTAGCCCGTCTACCAGCTCAGCAAATGGTTCGATCAACAGCGCGGCCATCAGCTCTTGCACATCAACCGACATTGACTGAATGGCGTTCATCACAGCATCCAACGGCATTCGCTGCGTCAAACGTTCTGACGTCAGCAGCGCAGTGGCTAACGCCCAATCTGCGCGCAGCGTTTCGATCCGTGATTGGTGTTCTGGGTCGGGCACATTCCATTGCGCCAAATGGGCAGTTGCACGCATTGCCAAGGCACCTAAACGAGCCACCTGCGTTTCAGTTAAATGTTCAACCGCGCGGACGCGGGCAAGAGCTGTCTCGCGTGCCAGCATCCAATTGTTCAGTAAAACAGGATGGGTCACCAAAAAGGGTGCCATGCCAAGGCCCGTGGAATTTCCTATCCCCAGATGCCGTTTGATCGCAGGGTCGAGTGTACCTTGTCCCACATGTTCGGCCAAGGCATGGGTGAAATGGCGGATCAGCCAAACCGTGAGCATTTCAGCGGCAAACGGTCCTTCAAGGCCTGCGCGCGTATCATAGGCGGCGCGGTCAGAAATACCGAACTTTCCATTGCCGTAAACGGCGGTTGTCCGCATGAGATAACCAACATCACGGATCATCTGCTTGTCAGGTTGCTGCCCTGCGCGCAGGGCCTGTGTGACATGCGAAAACAAGCGAACCGATTTGTTTGCACGGCTTAGGATCAGATCACGAGGGCCAAAACGCCCTGCCTCTTGCAAGGGCGCATTTATGGTGATGCGCGCGATGTCTTCCGCGTCTGGCACACCATCAAACAGCACATAGGCGGTATCCCACGCGGTCGCGATCACACGGTCAGTGCGCAGCTCTGGCGGTAGATCAGTGGAAACAGCAACCAGCGAATAGGTGTGCCCGCCCAATTCAACAGAAAACACAGCATGACCAAAACCGTCTTCGCACATCTCCCACGTCCTGCGGATAACCTGCGCCTGTTCCTGCCCCAAACGCCGGATTAGGCTGCGCAAAAAAGACAATCGTGTAGGAAACATTGACCCCATTCGGGTCAGGCGCATCACCTGCTCAGGGGGGCGCAAGGGGACCTGCGCTGGTGTTACTACGCTATCCTTCATGGCGCGGCCCCAAAGCTGTCTTCGTAAAACCGCAGCCAGTTGCCGCCCATGATGCCATCAACGTCTTCACTGCTGAGGCTGGTCGCCGCCAATCCGTCGCGGATGTTGCCAAAGTCACGGTTATCCCCAAACCACTTTGGCATCGGCGGGAATCCAGCGTTTGCCGCTGATCCTTCGCCGTAATCAATCACTTTGGACCACCGCCCAACGCGCATCCATTCCACGATGCTGTCGGGTTGATCCTGACACAGGTCGGTGCCGATCCCGAGGGAATGCGCCCCGTAGCGCCGCGCGGCTTCCTCAACCATCTGACAAAATCTTTGCAAGGTACACTCTGGTCCACCCTCCAAATGATGCGGATAGATGGAAAACCCAAACATGCCGCCGCTTTGCGTCAGCGCGTTCAGAACATCATCGGATTTGTTGCGCAGGGCCTTGTGCCACCACGCAGGGTTGGCATGGGTGATGGCAATTGGTCGCGTAGAATGTTCAATCGCGTCGAGGGTCGAGCGATCGCCAGAATGGGACATATCCACCACCAGCCCCACGCGGTTCATTTCAGTCACAACCTGTCGGCCCATACGGGTGAGGCCCGCATCATAATCTTCATAACAACCCGTCGCGAGCAGCGATTGGTTATTATAGGTCAGCTGCATAAAGCGGATGCCCAACTGGTGGCAAATCTCAACAAGCCCGATGTCATCCTCAATTGGGCTAGGATTTTGGAACCCGAAAAAGATCGCTGTGCGCCCTGTTTCTTGGGCGCGGCGCACGCAGGTCGCTGTTGTGCCTTTGAAAATCAGATCCGGGTGCGCCTCAAACCAGCGGTTCCACTGCTCAAGGTTCAGCACCATCTCGCGAAAACTCTCGTGATAGGCGATGGTGACATGCACCGCATCGACGCCCCCTGCGCGCATCTGTTCAAAGATGCGAGGGGAGAATTGCGCGTACTGAAGGTTGTCAATCAATGGTGTTTTCATACGATAGTGATGACGCAGCTATGCCTTTCGGTCCAGTAAAATTCTTTTCCCGTTGGGCAAGAGATTAAAAGCGCCCTATCGTTTCTTAGCGAACAACATCCAAGCCAACTAAGACCACATGACCTTAACGCCTTTAGGAGACGCCCATGAGTGACGACGTCATCGAGTATTTTTATTCCGCTCATTCGGCTTATGCCTATTTAGGTGCGCCCAAATTGGCCGAAATAGCCCGCGACACGGGATGGCAGGTTGTTCATCGTCCGTTTGATTTTTTGCCTGTCGTTGACGCCGCAGGTGCGCAAAGTCTCAAAGCCCGCAGCCCAGCGCATATTGATTACTTCTTTGGACGAGAGCTAAGCCGTTGGGCGCAGTGGCGAGGTCTGCCCATAATCAGCCATCGACCGACCTATCATGACAATCCGCTTGGCACCGCGAATGGCATGATCATCGCTTCAAACACCCCTGATCGTATCAGCTTTGCTATATTACAGGCACATTGGCGCGATGATGCGGATATTGCAGATGCGGCAACGCTGTTGCAAATCGCGCACGATTGCGGTGAGGACGGCGAGGCCCTTCTCAAGGCCGCATCCTCTGATGTTGTGAAGGCGAAACACGCAACAAATACTGCCGAAGCGATCACTCGTAACCTATTTGGATCGCCCACATACTTTGTGCACGGTGACATGTTTTATGGGCAAGACCGTTTGGAGATGCTTGCCCGCGCAATTCAACACCCATTCGATCCCTAGATTCCCTCTGGGCATTGTCAGCACTCCATGGTTAGCTTCGAAAAACACCTCCCGCAAAAGGACTCGCCATGAACAGCCCCGCCCGCTCCAGCTATGATGTCGTGATAATTGGCGGGGCCATCTATGGCTCGTCCGTTGCATGGTGGCTCACGCAAATGGAGAGCTTTGACGGCACGGTTTTGGTAGTTGAGCGTGATCCGACCTACACCTTTGCCTCAACGTCCCACACCAACAGTTGCATCCGCCAACAGTTTAGCAATGCCACTAACATTCAGGTAAGCCAGTTTGGTGCAGAGTTTATCCGAAACTTTCGCAAATATATGGGCGGTAGTGAGGAAGTTCCGCATCTGACCCTCCAAAGCTATGGTTACATGTATCTGGCCGACACGCCAGAGTTCGCAACCACCCTGAAAGAAGCGCAAACAATCCAGCACTCTCTAGGTGCAGCAACCAAACACATGAGCCGCGACGAGATTGCGGCGGCTTACCCGTTCTACCAGCTTGATGATATTGTCGCAGGCAACCACAATCTGGTGAATGAAGGTTATTTTGACGGCGGCACGATGTTTGATTGGTTCAAACGCAACGCCCGCGCCAATGGCGTAGAATACGTGCACGCTGAGGTCACTGCCATTACCCGCAACGGGGATAGCGTGCAAAGCGTCACCTTGAATGATGGAACCGTGATCGCCTGTGCCACTGTCGTAAATGCCTCAGGTCCGCGCGCCGCTGCGACAGCGCAAATGGCAGGGTTAGATATTCCTGTTGCCCCGCGCAAACGTTACACATTTATCTTTGACGCCGCCCAGCCGCTGGACCGTGACCTGCCACTTACGATTGATCCTTCCGGTGTTCACATGCGTTCCGAGGGAAAATATTACCTTGCGGGATGCCCGCCTGATGACGATTTGGATGTCGCCTATGATGATTTTGAATTTGATCACAGCATTTGGGAAAACAAGGTCTGGCCTGCCATCGCCACCCGTATTCCGCAGTTTGAAGCCATAAAAGTGATCAATGAATGGGTAGGGCATTATGCCTACAATACCTTTGATCAAAACGCCCTGCTGGGTCGCGCCGAAACGTGCCCTAACTTTATCTTTGTGAATGGGTTCTCGGGCCATGGGCTGCAACAATCCCCCGCCATGGGGCGCGGCATTGCTGAGCTGATTGCCTACGGCGAATACCGCAGTCTGGACCTAAGCGCATTTGACGTGAACCGAACCGCGCGCGGGCAGCATTTCCTAGAAACCGCAGTCATCTAACTTTTGACAGGAGCACATCCTATGACAGTAACAATCCGCCCTTCCTCCCAAGCAGACAGAGCAGCATGGGAAACCTTGTACAAAGGCTATGCCGATTTTTACGGTGTCCCGCAAACAGAGCAAATGCGCGAAACCGTTTGGGGTTGGCTGAACGATGACACCCATGAAGTGAGCGGCTTTGTTGCCGAAGTTGATGGCAAACTTGTTGGCCTCACGCATTACCGCCCGTTCTATTCGCCGCTGGCGGCCAATGTTCGGGGATTTCTGGATGATCTGTATGTCGATCCAAACGCACGTGGCAGCGGCGCGGCGCAAGCCTTGATTGACGCCGTCAGCGATGTTGGACGTGAAAAGGGTTGGGCGCTTATTCGCTGGATCACCGCAGACGATAACTACCGCGCACGCAGCCTCTATGATCGCACCGCCACCCGCACGCAGTGGATCACCTACGACACCAAACTATAATTCAGGAAATTGACATGAGCAGGCAAGATGCGCGCTTAGGCGTAGATATTGGTGGAACCTTTACAGATGTGGTTCTTGAAGCAGGTGGCAAAAGCTATTCTACAAAGGTGCTTACTACCTATGCCGCGCCTGAAAACGCTATTATCGACGGCATGCATCAGGTCTGCAAAAAGGCGGGTCTATCGCCCAGCGACATCACCCAAGTCATCCATGGCACCACTCTTGCTACCAATGCCCTGATTGAACGGCGCGGCGCTAAAACCGCACTGATCACCACCGAGGGCTTTCGCGATGTCATCGAAATGCGCACCGAGTCGCGGTTTGAGCAATATGACCTAAACCTGCAACTGCCAGAGCCCCTGCTGCCCCGCCAAATGCGTTATACCGTTCCGGGGCGCATTGATGCCACCGGCGCTGAGCTGATCCCGCTGGTTGCCGCTGATATCGAACCTGTTATTGAGGCGATCGCCACGGCGGGTTACACAAGTGTCGCCATTGGTCTGCTGCACAGCTATCTGAACCCCGCCCATGAACGACTGGTGCGCGATGTTCTCGCCGCGCGCCTACCCGATGTGATGATATCACTCAGCTGCGAAGTGTCCCCTCAAATGCGCGAATACGAACGGTTCAACACCGTGGTCGCCAACGCCTACATCAAACCCCTGATGAAAAGTTATCTGGGCCGCCTTGAAGGGCGTCTGCGCGACGAAAGTGTCACAAGCACCATTTTCCTGATGCATTCTGGTGGTGGCATCATCTCGCTAGAGAATGCCGCAGAATTCCCTGTGCGGCTGGTCGAATCCGGCCCCGCAGGTGGGGCCGTCTTTGCAGCACACATCGCCGCGCGCTACGGGCTTGATAAAGTGCTTAGCTTTGACATGGGCGGCACCACTGCAAAGATCTGCTTGATCCAGAACCAGACGCCAAAAACCTCCCGTGTTTTTGAGGTCGCGCGCAGTTATCGTTTCAAAAAAGGCTCAGGCATGCCTATTTCGATCCCCGTGATCGACATGGTTGAAATCGGCGCAGGCGGTGGATCACTGGCGCACGTCGACGCATTGCGCCAAATTCGCGTTGGGCCAGAAAGTGCGGGATCAGAACCGGGGCCTGCATGTTATGGGCGCGGCGGCGAAAAGCCCGCTGTGACGGATGCTGATCTGGTCCTTGGTAAGTTGGAAGCAGACGGGTTTGCAGGCGGGACGATCACGCTTGATACGCAAGCGTCCAAAGACGCCGTATTAAATGTGCTGGGCAAACCCCTTGATTTAGATGCGCGAACTGCCGCCTTTGGACTGGCCGAAGTTGTCGATGAAAACATGGCCAATGCGGCCCGTGTGCATGCGGTTGAAAACGGTGAAGACCTGTCAGATTACACCATGATCGCGTTTGGCGGCGCAGCCCCGTTACATGCCGCCCGCCTATGCGAAAAACTGGGTGTTGATCGTCTGCTCGTACCGCCCGGTGCCGGTGTGGGATCAGCTATCGGCTTCCTACGCGCCCCCTTTAGTTTTGAGGCAACCCGCTCCGCCTACATGACACTTGCCGCATTCAAAGGCGATGTAGTGACCACATTGCTGGAAGAGTTACGCAATGAGGCGACCGCATTTGTCCGCAACTGCGCGCCAGATGCTGAAATACGTGCGGAATACAAAGTCTACATGCGCTACAAAGGACAGGGTTGGGAGATCCCGATCGCCCTTACTGCCGAGCAGGCGCAAAACCCCGATCCAGCAGTGTTTGGGACCCGCTTTAACGAGGACTATACCCGCCTCTTTGGCCGCCCTGTGGCAGGCATGGATATCGAAATCACCGTCTGGTCCGTCAATGCGACAACCCCACCGCAAACGGTTGATTCCGTCTTGCAGGATGCTGGCAGCAGCGTTGCCGTAATGAATGGCAAGTGCAGCTTTTTCGACGCTGCTCAATCGAAAATGATGCACGGATATCTCTTTGAGCGTGAACAACTGAAATCTGGTGCAACCATCGCAGGGCCCGCAAAGGTCGTCGAAGACGAGACAACAATCATTATCCCAAGCAGCAGACAGGCCGTACGCCAGCCCGATGGATGTATCGACATCACAACGCAGGAGGAAACCGCATGAGCACCCCTTCAAATGTCGCCTATCAGGTCATGTGGAACCGCCTGATTTCTATCGTTGAAGAACAGGCACAAGCTCTTGTGCGTACTGCTTTTTCTACATCGGTCCGTGAGGCAGGCGATCTATCCGCTGGGGTCTATGACGCGAACGGCCTTATCCTTGCACAAGCGGTGACTGGTACGCCGGGCCATGTGAATGCAATGGCCGACGCGGTGGCCCATTTCATTCGCCGCATCGGGCGCGAAACCATGGCTGAAGGCGACGTCTACCTCACCAATGATCCATGGGAAGGCACAGGCCACCTGCACGATATCACCATGGTCACGCCCTCATTTCATAACGGCGCGTTGGTCGGATTCTTTGCCTGCACAGCGCATGTTGTCGATATTGGCGGGCGCGGATTTGGTGCGGATGCCAACTCGGTCTACGAAGAAGGGTTGTACCTGCCGATCATGCGATTTGCCAATCGCGGTGAAGTGGATGAAACGCTGCTGCGCATCGTGCGTGGCAATGTACGGGAACCTGATCAACTGGTTGGTGACCTCTATGCCTTAGCAACCTGCAATGAAATCGGCCACCGCCGCCTATTGGAGATGATGAGAGAATTTGATCTGTCAGATCTGGTTGGCATCGCCGAATTCATTTTCGACAATTCCCGTCGTGCCACGCTGGAACGCATTGCTGCACTGCCACGCACCTCAGCGACAGGCGAGATGACCGTTGACGGCTTTGCCACGCCCATCACCCTGCGCGTCACCCTCACTATTGAAAAAGACCGCATCCTGAGCGATTTCACAGGGACCTCGGGCCTTGATCCAAAGGGGATCAACTGCCCGCTGGTCTATGCCAAAGCTTATGCGTGCTATGCGTTGAAATGTGCCATTGCGCCGGAAATTCCCAATAACGCGGCATCCCTCGCCCCGTTTGAGATTTACGCGCCGGAAAACACCATCGTAAACGCGTTGCACCCTGCCCCTGTCGCCCTGCGTCACATCGTTGGCCACTTTGTGCCCGACACGGTGTATGATGCGTTAGACAAAATCCTGCCAAATGTTGTGCCCGCTGAGGGTGCAGGGTGTTTGTGCAACTTCCAAGTATCCCTGCGCCCACGCACCGATGCACCTGCCCCAGATGACACGCGGCGTGCCGAGGTTTTGACGTTCAATTCGGGCGGTGCTGGTGCACGACCTACGGTGGATGGGCTAAACGCAACGGCCTTCCCTTCGGGTGTGATGACCATGCCTGTTGAGGCAACCGAACATGCAGGCCCTGTGATCATCTGGCGCAAGGAATTGCGTCCAGGATCAGGCGGCGTAGGCCGTCAACGTGGCGGCTTGGGTCAGTTTATGGAAGTAGGCGCGCGCGAAGGGCATGAATTTGACATCTCTGCCATGCTTGACCGTGTGGATCATCCCGCACGTGGTCGCCGTGGTGGCGGCAATGGCGCGGCAACCACAATCGCACGTGACGATGGCACCCCGATGCAGGGCAAGGGCCGTCAGTTTGTCCCGCACGGCGCGCGTGTGCACATGGCCTTCCCCGGAGGCGCGGGATACGGGCCTGCCAGCGAACGCAACGCTGCGGCCGTGAAACGCGATCTGGCCCGCGGGTATATCACAGCAGCCTCAGCAGCCGATGATTATGGTCTGAGCGCGGACGACATCGCAGCAGCGCAATCAGCGATCACAGCCGGAGAGGACATCTAATGGAATTCCCAGACAATCCGTTCACCCATGCGCTGCGCGCCAAGCAAAAACAGTTGGGCCTTTGGATCAGCCTCACAAGTCCCTTTGCCGCCGAGGTCACCGCGCCCGCCGGATATGACTGGGCCTTGATCGATATGGAGCATACGCCCAACGATTATTTCACGACCTTGGGCCAAATGCAGGCTTTTGCTGCAACCAGCACCACAACAATCATTCGTCCTGAATGGAACGATCCGGTGATCGTCAAACGCCTGCTGGATTTGGGCGCGCGCGGGTTGCTCTTTCCCATGATCAATTCGGTTGCCGAAGCTGAAGCAGCTGTGGCTGCCACGCGATATCCACCCCACGGAACTCGTGGCTTTTCCGGCATGACACGGGCCAATAACTTTGGCCGTGTGCCCGATTACCTTGCGCGGGTTGAGGATGAGACAACAGTCCTACTGCAACTTGAAACACGCCACGCAATTGAACAGGCAGAAGCCATTGCAGATGTTGACGGTGTAGATGGCATATTCTTTGGCCCTGCGGACATCGCTGCTGATATTGGTCTGCTTGGCAAACCCTTAGACAAAGGCGTTTGGGATCTTATCCGCCCTTGCGCACAAAAACTGATCGCCAAGGGAATACCCGTTGGCACCTTGGTCAATGACGCTGAATTTGCTGCTGATTTGCTCAACGAAGGCTTTACCTTTGTTGCCTGCGGCACCGACACTGCGCTATTGGCAAAAGCAACTGACGCCTTGTTGGCAAATGTCAAAAGTCGCCTGAAATAATAACTCCGAAAGGCCTATTCCATGTCCCCTAAGTTTAGTAAAATCGTCCTCACAGGGGCCGCTGGCCGCCTTGGTTCTTACCTACGCGAACCACTGTCCAAACTGTGCAAAGAACTGGTATCAACAGACATCAAAGAACAACCCAGCACGCTTTATGCAGGTGAGACGTATGTTCAGGCCGATCTGGCCAATTTTGACGCCATGAACGCCGTTATTGAAGGCGCTGAAATGGTTGTGCACATGGGTGCATTTGTGGACGAAGGTCCGTTTGAACAGTTGCTAGGCCCTAACTTTGTCGGATCATACAATATCTGGGAAGCAGCCTCGCGCCACGGTGTACGTCGCGTTGTTTATGGCTCTTCCATTCACGCGGTCGGCATGTACCCAAAGAACGAATTCATCGACACCGAAGTCGCCCACCGCCCCGACACGTTCTATGGCCTCGCCAAGTGTTTCACCGAAGATTTGGGCCGGATGTATTGGGAAAAACGCGGACTAGAAAGCGTACACATGCGCATCCTGTCTTGCGCTCAGGTGAACAACGCCCGCGCGCTGGGATCGTGGCTTAGCTATGATGATTTGATCCAATTGGTGACACGTTGCCTTGAAACGCCTGTAACCGGCTTTGCCGTAATCTACGGCGTCAGCGACAATGACCGCGCACCCGTGGATAATTCAAAGGCCAGTTTTTTGGGCTACCGTCCGCAGGACAATGCAGAACAATTCGCTGAGGAAGTTCTAGCAAACGAACCGCCCATGGATCCGCATGACGCCAATCACATGTGCCACGGCGGCCCCTTTGCCGGGGTTGAGCTGGGCAATTCCGGTCTGGCAGGAATGAACGTGATCGACGACACCAAAGAAAGCTAAAGCACCAGCAGATCGTCGTTATTTCGCGGCGGTCTGCTACTGGCCTTTGCCAGCAATTGCGCTAGGTTCCAATCGACTACGGAGGTCGCAATGTTGCTCACTGTAAACGCGCTCAAAAAATCTTATTCAGGGGCCGAAGGCCCTGTAGACGTATTGCGCGGTATCGACATGCAAGTCGCTACGGGTGACACGCTGGCGCTAACAGGCGAAAGCGGGTCGGGCAAAAGCACGCTGTTGCATTTAATTGGCGGGTTGGACACGGCTGATTCAGGCAGTATCACCTTGAATGGTCAAGAGATTTCCAGTCTGGACGATGCAGGCCGCGCCATGATCAGACGAAAAAGTGTTGGCATTATTTTTCAACAATTCAATCTGATCCCGTCGCTGGATGTGATGGCCAATATCGCGTTTCAGGCCCGGCTTGCCGGTGTGTATGACCTTACAGGCGCAACTGAATTGGCGGATGCCCTAGGCCTGAGTGCCCAGTTAAAGAAATTCCCTGACCAGTTGTCAGGTGGGCAACAGCAGCGGGTTGCGATTGCGCGCGCACTTGCTGCCAAACCCCAGCTCATTCTTGCTGATGAGCCGACAGGCAATCTGGATGAAACAACTGCAAGCGAAGTCATGGCCCAGATGTTGGCCTTGGTCGCACAGACAGGGGCGGCGCTGGTGATGGTAACCCATTCGCCGCAACTGGCAGGACAAATGTCACGCCGTCTTCACCTGCGCCAAGGGCTGCTTGCGTGATTAAGGCTGGCCTCTCTGCGCTGTTGTCCCATTGGCGGCGCAATCCCTTGCAGTTGTTCACGCTGATTGCGGGTTTGGCACTGGCCACAGCACTTTGGTCTGGCGTGCAGGCCGTCAATTCCGAGGCCCGCGCCAGCTATGATGCTGCTGCCGCCACTTTAGGTGAAGGGCAATATGATCAGCTTTTGCCCACCGCGGGAGAGACTATCTCGCAGGAAACCTTTGTCGCGCTGCGCCGTGCTGGCTGGCTGGTTGGTCCCGTCGTTGAGGGGCGTGTTGGTTCTCTAGGCGCGCAGATTCGGTTGATCGGAATTGATCCGCTCACCGCCCCAGGCGGGTTAGGGCCTATGGGCAACAGCGGCGGTATGGGGCTAGCGCAATTCCTACAAGACCAGCCCGTGTTCGCAAATGCCCAGACCGCAGCCAAGCTGGAAGGGCTAATCGACGCGCCAGTTCTGATTGAACCGACCATCGCACCAGGCACCGCGATCACCGATATTTCGGTCGCCCAGCGCCTGTTGAATGCGGACGGAACTTTCAACCGTCTGATCCTTGCACGCCAACAGCCGCTAAACCGGGCGCCTTTGACGCAGATCGCGCCAGAACTCACCCGCCGTGCGGCGCAGGCGGGATCGGACGTGGCGCGCCTTACGGACAGTTTTCACCTCAACCTCACCGCCTTTGGCTTGCTCAGCTTTGCTGTGGGTATTTTCATTGTACACGGGGCCATCGGCTTAGCGTTTGAACAACGCCGCGCGATGGTGCGGACCTTGCGGGCATTGGGCATGCCCTTGCGGATGCTTGTCGTGCTGTTAGCAGGTGAGCTGTTGGTGCTTGCCTTGATCGGTGGTGTGGTGGGTGTATGTCTTGGGTATCTTGTCGCGGCAAGCCTGCTACCGGATGTGGCCGCAACCCTCAAAGGGCTGTACGGCGCGCAAGTTTCCGGCACATTACAATTGCGCCCCACCTGGTGGTTATCTGGTTTGGCAATATCTGTTCTGGGCACTGCAGTTGCGGCAACAGGCGCGCTGATATCCGTGGCCCGCATGCCCCTGCTGGCCAGTGCGCAACCCCGCGCATGGGCGGTTGCACGCGGTAAAGCCCGATATGTGCAAATGGCAACCAGTCTGGGCCTCCTGAGCATCGCAGGAATACTTGCCCTAGTTGGGGACGGGTTGATCATGGGCTTTGGCTTATTGGCGTGTCTGTTGATAGGAGCAGCCCTTGCACTCCCCCTTGTCATCGAGGGTGTTTTGCGGCTGGCAGGCGCACGTGCGCGCAGTGTGACCGCACAGTGGTTTTGGGCCGATACACGCCAACAGCTGCCCGGCCTTAGCCTAGCGCTGATGGCGCTTTTACTGGCCATGGCTGCCAATGTGGGCGTCTCCACAATGGTCTCAAGCTTCCGCCTCACCTTTACTGGATTTCTGGATCAACGGCTCGCGGCCGAGCTATATATCAATACCCAAAGCACAGAGCAGGCCCGCGCAATGGAGGCCTTTGTCCAAAATAAAACTACAGAAATCCTACCTCGGCTTTCTGTCGAGGTTGAACTGGCAGGGTTACCCGCCGAGTTATACGGTGCGCGTATTGGCCCAACTTACAGTGACAATTGGAACCTGTTGGCCTCCTCCCCTATGGCGTGGGAGCGTGTTGCCACGGGTGAGGCCGTTTTGATCAACGAGCAACTGGCCCGCCGCGCCGAAATATGGGTTGGCGATACGCTGACAGTACCGCAAGGGCAGATGCTGCCCATTGCAGGCGTATTCGGAGATTACGGCAATCCCATTGGGCAGGCTGTTATCAGCGAAGTAATGTTTCGGGCACTCCACCCCGAGGTTCGGGCGACGCGGTTCGGGCTCAGAACGGACGACCCTGTCGCCCTCACAAAGGCGCTAACGCAGGACTTTGGGCTGGCGGCTGAGGGCATCACCAATCAGGAACAGATCAAGGCGTTTTCATTGGGTGTATTCGAGCGGACCTTTACTGTGACCGCAGCGCTGAACATCCTAACTTTAAGCGTGGCAGGGTTTGCCATTTTCATGAGTTTGCTCACCCTTGCAGGAATGCGCGTACCGCAGTTGGCACCCGCTTGGGCGCTGGGAATGACACGGCGGCGTTTAGGCCAGCTTGAGCTGATCCGCGCCGTAGTACTGGCTTTGCTAACCGCAGCGCTTGCCTTACCGCTGGGCCTTGGTCTGGCGTGGGTGTTGCTGGCCGTTGTCAACGTTGAAGCGTTTGGATGGCGCCTGCCGATGTATCTGTTCCCGCGCGATTATGCGGTGTTGGGATTATTCGCACTGACTGCGGCTGTTTTGGCTGCTGCATGGCCTGCACGCAAGTTGGCCCAAACACCCCCCGCAGATTTGTTGAAGGTATTTGCCAATGAACGTTAAGGCCGCATTCCTTGTTTTCATGCTGGTGCTTTGCGCCCCTGCGCCCCTGATTGCTCAGGGTTTTGCAGGGATGGGCAGCGATGCGGATGGCTTTGCGACCCCAACGCTTGGGCACAATTTCGACTTCCCTGTCGATCATGGCGCCCACCCGCAATACCGGATCGAATGGTGGTATCTGACCGCCAACATGCAGGGCCCCGATGGCACAGATTATGGACTGCAATGGACATTGTTCCGATCCGCCCTTGCACCCTATGCGACCCAAGGCTGGGACAGCCCACAAATTTGGTTGGGGAATGCCGCAGTGACCACCCCTGATGCACATTACACGTCTGAACGGTTTGCCCGTGGCGGAACAGGTCAGGCCGGCGTTACGGCGGCCCCTTTTGAAGCATGGATTGATGAATGGCACATGCGTGGCGAGACATTTGACCAGATGCAGCTGCGCGCAGCAGGGCCACAATTTGCCTATGACGTTGCCCTAACCGCCCAAGGTCCGCTGGTATTTCACGGTAAAGAAGGGTTTTCCGTCAAATCCGATCAGGGGCAGGCAAGCTATTACTATTCACAGCCCTTTTTCACGCTGAACGGTACGCTCACCCTGCCGGACGGGGATGTTCCAGTCACGGGAACTGCTTGGCTGGATCGGGAATGGTCGTCCCAACCGCTGGCGGCGGATCAAACAGGATGGGATTGGTTTTCGATCTCGTTTGAGGAAGGTGAGAAGCTCATGGGGTTCAGGCTTCGTCAATCTGACGGTACTTACTTCACATCCGGCACTTGGATCGAGGCCAATGGCGCCACCACCTCGCTTCCCAATGGCAGCTTTGACGCAACGCCGCTGGAGACTTCAATCGTGGGGGACCGCGAAATCCCTACACAGTGGCAGATAACATTGCCCGATCACGACGTGGACGTGACGGTCACAGCCATCAACACACAAGCGTGGATGGATATGACCGTCGCCTATTGGGAAGGTCCAGTGCGAGTATCAGGCAACCGAAAAGGCATCGGGTATCTAGAGATGACGGGGTATGAGTGACCTTATCGGCTTTAAAGATCGACCTCGATCACGCCCCCTGCATGTGCTGCGCGCGATTGACACAAAATGACATTGGTCTCTCTCTGAGCCTTTGACAGGACAAAATCGCGGTGCTCGACCTCGCCAGAAACCAAACCACATTTGCACACACCGCACAGACCATCGCCGCATTTCACATCCAGATGAACACCGTTTTCGGCCAATACATCAGTTGCAACACGATCCGCTGGGATCAAAAACTCACGGCCCGAGTTTGCAAGACGCAGTGTGAAATCATGGTTCTCGTACTCAGGCGCTTCGGGGATCGAGAAATACTCAAGATGCAGCGCGTCCTCAGGCAATCCAGCATCCGAGGCTGCAGCAATAACAGCTGCCATGTATTGTTCTGCACCACAGGTATAGACATGCGCTCCGTTAGGTACACGCTTAAATACCTCGTCCAAGTTTGCGCGCGTTCCCTCGTCTGAGATATGAAAATGAACGCGGTCGGCCCACGCAAACCCTGCCAGCTCTGGTAAAAAGCCCATTGTGGTGCGGGATCGCCCTGAGTAATGCAGCGCAAATTCACGCCCTTGGGCGTGCAGTTCATGTGCCATCGCGATCATCGGTGTGATGCCAATGCCGCCGCCCATCAGGATCGAATGCGTTGCCTCGCGTACCAGTGGGAAGTGATTGATCGGGCGCGAAACGAACACACGCCTCCCTTGGCTAAATATCCGGTGCATCATTTTGGAACCGCCGCGGCCTTCATCTTCACGCAAAACTGCAATTTGATAACAAGACCTATCCGCCGGATCGCCCAACATGGAATACTGGCGCAGGTATTCAGGCGTCACGACGATGTCCAGATGCGCACCAGCCTGCCACTCTGGCAAATCGCTGCCATCAAGCGCGCGCAATTCAAACAACGTCACGTCATCGGTCAAGGTCTCAACCTTTGAAACCTCAACCTGAATGACGGGGCTATCGCCATCTGCCGTGTAAATATGGGCGACCTCATCCAACGTGCCGTTTTTCAAATGCACCTTATATTGCTCTGCGGTGACCATCGCCTGATAGGCCTCTATCCCCGCTTCGCGGTCCATCGGAAACGGATAAGGATGGGGTGGCGGCGCAAGGTTGGCAGGGTACACCGCAAGCGTCTGATCCTCATATTTCAGGTCCAGATCTTTTTGCAGCGAGCGTGCGTTCACAGGATGTTTTGGCTCTAGGTATCCACCGCTTTCATCCAGCTCTAGGTCCCACCACCATTTTTTCACGGGATTGCGTTCACCATGTCCCAATGCATCATCCAGCTTGGCCAACATTGGCGCAGCTGCAGGAATATTCATCGCCGCCCAGCGAAATGGCTTTTCTGCAAATAGCCCTTCTAAGTTCCAAGGGCAGGTTTTCATACACCGCCCGCACATCGCCCCCCCCTCTGTTGTAATGCGGTAGGTTGCGCATTTCTGACTGTCGGATTTCCAGATCTCGTAGCCATTGAACATCAACTTCGGCCCTGCCGTGATTGCACCAGAGGGGCATTCACGGGCGCATTTATTGCAACTCTCGCAGAACTTTTGCAGGCCAAAATCGATAGGTTTATCATGTGCCATGGGCAGATTGGTTGTCACAACACCTGATTTAAGACGCGGTCCTAGGAACGGATTGAGGATCACTTCGCCGATCCTGCTGACCTCTCCCAAACCTGCCAATAATAGTAACGGCGGTTGTAAAACCTCACCGTCCATCACAGTGTGTGCCTTGGCATGATAACCTAAATTTCGAATTTGTTGGGCGATCACACCGCCCAATAATGAGAACCGCAAATAGGCGCGCATAGACTGTGCCACGCCAATCCAGTCATCTCCGCTGGCGCCCTCCATCGTATCATAGCCCTGATCAATGATCATGCTAATTGCCTGTTCGTGCGGCGGATTGATAACGTCCCCCCGAGCGTCATGGCTATACCATGTCCAATCAGGGCAGGCCGAAATTCCAACGGCATCACAGCCCAACCAATAAGCTGTTGCCTTGACCAGATCGGCAGCTTCCTGAGGCGCTAATTTCACTGTCTCTTTTGCCGCGGGTCCGTCTTGCAGCAATACAAACGCACCCAAAGCACGGCGCTGCGCCATTGAGGGCGCCGCCTTGCGGGCATAATAGCCGCCGCCTGCCCCCTTTTGCACAGCCTTTCCCATGTCGCCAAACTGCGCACGGGCAAATAAATCCGCCCGTTTAGGAACCCGCGCCACACGGGCTGCATCGATATAGGTAGTTGGATTGTCTACACGCTTAAGCGTTTCGAAAGGGTACGCTCCATCCACAAAGCGACGTTTGGCAAATGGAACTGCATTTGTTGCGTTACGCTCAAAAGCGCCACCCAAACGCCACTTGGCGCCAAATGCTGACGCTGGTTGCTTCGCCATTGGTTCAAGCGGTAGATCAGGCGTGACTTCAAAGGTTGTTGTGATAGCAGCAAGGCCAAATCGCGTGCCTATGTAGGGATGGCTAAGCACACCATCTTCGACGGTGGCCAACCCTGCAGCGACCGCAAGCTGGTTCAGATCAACGTCAGCATCCGAAACAGTATGCGCGCGCGCGTCAAAACCAAGTAGCCGAATATATTCGGCCAACACCACAGCCGTTTCTGCTCCCAACAGGCCAGCACGGTGGGCCTGAGCCCCCTGAAACCAGTCTCCGCCGCATTCATCATGCGCCGCATCGCGTGGGTTTTCATACATAAATACAATGGCGTGAGTATGTGCATCAATCGGCGCTGGTGGCGCCTTTATCGAGTCCTTCAGATCCGCCATAATCATGTCGATCCCTGCCGCCAGTGTTTTGGTCTGGCGGGTTTGTAGGGCTTCAACAAAGCGCGACAATTCGGGATTGCGGTGCGGTTCTGATAGCATTGCACTGGCAGGCAACAAGCACGTCCCCACCACTGCTGCATCAGAAAAATAGCCAAACGATTTCAAATGCTCAGCACGTTCGTCAAGGTTGTCAGGACATGCCGCGCGTTGTGCATTTGTGCGCCCTTGGCGGATCGCATCCAGCATCGCCTGATACTCTCGCATGGCATTCACGATGCTGCGCGGATCATCGGTGTTTTCAAATTTCAGCGCCGGATGTGGTGGGACATTTGTAAGGCTTGTTACATTTGATTGCCGAGACAACAATTCACAGGGATATGGCCCCTGATGGATAGGTCTTTGTTTACTAGAAAACAGTCTCATCTAAGCGCCTTGCCTGCAATTCTCATTAGGTTACATCTGTAACTGAAAAGGGAGGATTGGTCACGCCTTAGCTGAACACAAATGTGTTAATATCAGCATATTGCATGCCACATAGAAAAATTTGGACGTGGAGCCCGCTCCGACACATAGGCAGTATGCACCAAAGCGGGTAATTTCAGGATAGCGGGTTAGATTGGCAACTGAGGGTTGATCAGGAACTTTTCGCCAGTCTTCTTCGCATTGTAGCGCGCAACAACATCCGCCTGCAAAGCGTCTGAGAGGGAAATCTCATCCGAGTATTCATTTACAAATGTCGTAGTCAATTCTTTGACCACCCGTGCACGCATGCGGCCTGCAACTTCTTGTCCAACACGGCCAAGGAAGTTGGGCAGCAACCATCCGCCAACACCCCACGCCATACCATACCCACGCGTAAGCGTCGTCTCTGACGGGTTCAGCCCGCCATAAAGGTAGACCTGTTTGTGTTTTACAGAACCGTAAATGCTGTATGCACCCGGAGTGCGTGCTGCAGCGGCCTCCATCGCGCTAAGGACATCAGACGCCAAACGCCCGCCACCCGTCGCATCAAACGCAAGCGTCGCACCTGTTTCATGCACAGCATCAATGAGGTCAGCCATAAAGCTGTCTTTTGAACTGTCCACAACATAGGTTGCGCCCATATCATGCAGAATTTTCTCTTGGGCCGCCGACCGCACAACATTGACCAGCTGAACTTCGTCTGCTTGGCAAATGCGGTTCAACATTTGTCCCAAGTTGGAGGCAGCAGCAGTATGAACAAGCGCTGTATGCCCTTCTAAGCGCATGGTTTCGACCATCGACAGCGCAGTCAACGGGTTCACAAAACAAGCAGCACCATCTTTAGCCGTATGATCCGGACCAAGCGGCATGCACATTATCGCTTTGACCAAACGATACTGAGAATACATTTCGCCGCCCATGACACCGACCAATTTACCCATCAGTCCCTGCGCATTTTCACCAGCGGCAACAACTGTTCCGCTGCCTTCATTACCGATAGGAAGGTCTTGTCCAACGCGGGCCTTCATGACCCTCATACCTTGTTCCGAAACGGGTGCAGTTAGAACGGTTTCAGCCCCTGATCCGGACGTTGCAGCCTGACCCATTGAAGACCAGCCAAACATTACGCCCTGATCAGATGGGTTGATCGGTGCAGCCTCAACGCGCACCAACACCTCATCAGGACCCGGTGTTGGCATTTCTTTTTCAGCGAAGTGCATCTGTAGTTCGCCAGCTTCAGTTACTGTGGACAGCAATTGCAGATAGGTCTTTGGCAAAGACATAATAAATCTCTTTCTTTGGGTTTGTTCCGTACCACCATGAGAAACAACCTCAAGCTGTCTTGCTAGCAGTGGATACGTTCATTGATTACCGAACGTTAACATGGCCCAACTCCAAGGAAAGTGTGACCTAACGGCACGAAAAATACTCATCAATCTTGTCTAAGCGCTTCATTTATCAGCGAGCTGTTATTTTGTCCAAAATGGAATGAGTTTGTTTCCGTGACGTTTAACCTTGAACTGACTGGGAAGCTTTGACAAACCAGTGGTGTGCCCGCAAAAGGGCACCTAAAGTACCAACCTTTTTCGTCAGTATCTCGTTTGGAAACAACCATGACCATTAAGCATCTTGTCACCCATTCAGGCGGTTTTCACGCGGATGAGTTGCTGTCTTCCGTTGTGCTCACCCGACTGTTTCCAAATGCGCAGATCCTACGCACACGGGATCGCCAGTGGATAACGCCTGCAGCTGACAAGATCATTTATGATGTTGGCGGCGACTATGACACTGCTGCACAGATCTTCGATCACCACCAACGTCCCGGCCCTTTGCGCGATGACGAACAACCCTACAGCTCTTTTGGCCTGATATGGGCCCATTATGGTCGTGACTATCTGGCCGCGATGGATGTACCTGCAGGCGACATCGAGGAACTACACAGTCAATTTGACAACAAGTTTGTCCTGCCTATTGATCTGCTGGACAACGGCGCGATTGAACCCTCTGTTGCGGGCCCTCTTTCGATCCTGACACTACCCTCCTTACTGGGTAGTCTGAAACCCGTTTTTGATGACGCGTCGCCAACCGCTGATGACGATGCATTCCTTGCTGCACTCCCCATAGCCCGCAGCTTTGTAGAAGCAAAAATTCGCAACTACGCGGCAAAAGCCCGTGCGCATAGCATCGTTCTGGGGGCCATCACCAACGCGGGCACCTCCCCGATCCTCGAATTACCGATGGGCATGCCTTATCGTTCCGCGCTTGACGATGCTGAGGCCGAACACATGCTGTTCGTGATCAATCCGCGTGGTGATGACTGGACCCTCAACGGCATTAAGATTTCGAATGACACGTTTGAACAGCGCGCCGATCTTCCGGCCGCATGGGCCGGATTAACAGACGTCGCCCTCGAGGATGCGAGCGGCGTAAAGGGTGCGAAATTCTGCCATAACGCCCGCTTTATCGCGGTTGCAGCGTCACGTGAGGCCATCTTGGAGATGGCCCTTATCGCGGTGCGCGAACTGGGTTAAACACCTCTTTATTAGCTATCGAATGGCAAGTATAATAACTGACTGACAGCGCAAAAAATTTGTGAGCAGAGCGTCACAAATTGCAGGTGCCACGCATAGCCTTTCTTCCTTGGTAGCCTTGGGTCCAGGCAGTAACTTTGCAAGTTAGCGTTGAGGCGACGAAACCAGCTTCCCCAGATGTCCGCATTGTGGAAGTAGCACTCCAGCGCCAATCCCGACTACAACAGCCAGCTTCGGGCTCTGATCGCCGATCTTAGCAATCAGCGCTCAACCAGTATTTTTCGTACAGACTCTAGGCTCAATGCCAGTCTCTGGGTGTGGATTACGGGCAATTCAGTCACGATGAGCAACGCAAGTTGATTACGGGAAAGACGTCTGACTCAGCTTTACCGCAACAATCAAGCAGGGATCAAGTGTGGGGCTGAACATGGGAACGAATCGAAAATTTTTATATATTTTTCATAATTCCAGTCACTTACGTGAAGTAAGTGGCGGAGACGAAGGGATTCGAACCCTCGAACGAGTCACCCCGTTACTCCCTTAGCAGGGGAGCGCCTTCGACCACTCGGCCACGTCTCCACCGACGCGTATAGCCAAGCAAACATGGGTATTACAAGCCGAAAATACCCAATTTTCTAAATTTACGTCCGAGACTTCAAGATCGGTGAAATTAGCCCATTGAAACACTGAACACGCGGGCTTGGCGGGCGTGTAGGTAGCTTCCCTCACAGCGAAATCGCCTTGGGGTCCGACCGCTGCGCCTGCTCGCCTCAATTCGTTTAGAGTTACCTGCGCAAAGGAACTGAAATTATCTATGGGCTGACCGATGAACCCCGGGGATTTCAGCTCTATTTTGTGAAAGATCCAATGGGAATAATTCTCATCGCATTACCTCATCAAAAATAAAACCAAACAAGTTCCCCTCAAGATTCCTCATTCGAATAGATCGTCGAAAATCCCCTTAACGATCTATTGAGCCCGTTGCAGGATGGTCACAAGCTCATGACATGAAAGAATAAAAGGGCTCCCTTTCATAGACGAAGTATTTTGAGAGGCTTGAGCCACTTCAATGTGATTTGCCTCCGTAACGCCCAGTTCTGACAGGCAGCGAAGGCCCATTTCCATCGACCACTCACGCAGATCGATAATACCCCTACCCCGGCCAGAGGTTGCAAAGCAGATGTCAATTTGCCCCAGAACCCAATGCAGCCGTGTGTGAATATCAGTTCCTTTCTGTGAATGTTCTAGATGTGACTCCAGAGCTGCAGGCAACAATATTCCGCAAATTTCACCATGCGGTGCAGCCGTCATGCCGCCGATCACCCCTGCAAAACCGTGAACGACCCCCAACCCCGAATTCGCCAGTGCCAAACCACCACAGGTGCTAACCCACGCCATGTTATCCCATGCCTCAGGCGCATCATCCTCGACCAACGCACGCAACGCCATTAACCCGGTCGGAATTGCGCTGATGCAAAGAGCGTCGGTCATTGGGTTTGCTTTGACCGACAGATAGGGTTCGATGACCTGCGTAATTGCGTCCAGTGCAGCCGCAAGGGCAACACGTCTCGGCGCACCTTGCATCAGGCCCGCATCAACAATGGCAATATCGGGCACCATTCCTGGATCACGCAGGCTGACCTTAACACCTTGCTCTGGCACCGCGATGACGGCGTTTTTAGTGACTTCCGCCCCCGTTCCTGCCGTTGTTGGAAGGGCAATCATCGGCACAGGAGCATGTTCCAAAGCACGTCCAGAACCAACCACTTCAAGGTATTCTTGAGGCTGACCAGAGCACCGCAAAAGCGCGGCCAGTGCTTTGGCAAAGTCGATAACAGATCCGCCCCCGAGCGCGATGACAACATCGGGTGAAAATCCGGTTAGTGCCGCCAATGCCTGCTCAACCTCTGGCAATGTAGGTTCATTCCTGCAACTGATGGTGCGGGCTTGCAGACCCGCATCGTCGCAAGATTGGATTAACCACTGTGCACGGGCGGCATTTGCGCCGTGAACAACGAGAACTTTGGAACCATACGCAGCGGCCATTTCGGCAGCACGAAGGCTTTGGCCACGCCCGAAATGAAGCGCCTGTGGACTGAAGAACGAAAATGCCATGCTGATCAAACCTACTTCAAAACAGCATCGTCGCTTGGACAGCCCGTTGCCAAGCCGCGTATTTTTCGCTCCGAACGGTTTCATCCATAGCTGGTAGGAATTGGGCATCGCGGGCCCATGACGCTGCAAAGGTTTTCTGGTCGGGGTAGATCCCTGCCCGCATCCCAGCAAGCCAAGCAACACCAAGCGCGGTGGTTTCATGATTTTTAGGTCTGTCCACTGGTGCGGCGATGATGTCAGACAGGAACTGCATCGCCCAATCATTGGCGGACATACCGCCATCCACGCGCAAGGTTGGCCGCACGCCCGTTGCCTGCCAATCCTCTGACATCGCCTCTAGTAAATCGCGGGTTTGATAGCCCACGCTTTCCAGCGCAGCCTTGGCCATCTCTGCGGGTCCTGTGCCACGGGTCAGACCAAAGGCTGCACCACGGCATTCAGGGTTCCAATACGGCGCACCCAGCCCTACAAAAGCGGGTACAATAACTGCATTCTGGGTCGGATCAGCCTGCTCAGCCAATGCCTGTGTTTGCGCCGCATCATCGATAATCTGCAACCCGTCGCGCAACCACTGCACAACCGCCCCAGCCACAAAGATGGATCCTTCGAGGGCATAGGTGGGTTTGCCATCCAGCTGATATGCAATCGTCGTGAGCAGCCGTTTTTTCGAATTCACAGGCGCCTCGCCAGTGTTCAGCAATGCGAAACACCCCGTTCCATAGGTTGATTTCAGCATACCGGGTTCAAAACACGCCTGCCCTATTGTGGCGGCTTGTTGGTCCCCTGCGACACCGTAGATCGGCACCCCTGCCCCAAACAGATCAGGCGTAGTATGGCCAAAATCGGCGGCGCAATCCTTGACCTGCGGCAACATCGCCATGGGGATGTCCAACAGTCCACAAATGGTGCTGCTCCAGCGTCCTTTGTGGATGTCATACAGCATCGTGCGCGCTGCATTTGTGGCATCCGTGACATGTTCAGCACCGGCTGTCAGCTTCCAAATCAGATAGCTGTCGACAGTACCGAACAACAGCTCGCCTTTGGCGGCCCGTTCGCGCGCGCCTTCAACGTGGTCTAGAATCCACGCCAGTTTGGTGCTTGAAAAATAGGGATCCAGTAAAAGACCCGTACGCGCGGAGATCATCTCTTCATGACCAGCGTCGCGCATGCTGCGGCATTTGTCAGCGGTCCGCCTGTCCTGCCAAACGATAGCATTGTGGATTGGTTCGCCTGTCTGCTTATCCCAGACAATAACCGTTTCGCGCTGATTGGTGATCCCAATGGCGGCGATCTGATCGGATGAAATTTTGGCGGTCTCCACGGCTTTCAGACAGGTTGCTGTCGTCGTGGTCCACAGATCATTTGGGTCATGTTCGACCCAGCCTGATTGCGGGAAATGTTGAGTGAATTCTTCTTGGGCGCTTGCAACGACGCTCATTGCTTCGTCAAATACGATTGCACGGGTGGATGTTGTGCCTTGGTCGATCGCCAGAACATAGGTCATGCGCGCACCTTTATTATTTAGGTTGCAGAAATTGCTGCCGCTCGGGTGCGGTTGCAAATCTTACCAAACGGTCGCAGCCCGTCCAGTCACAAAAGTTGAAAGGGGAGATTGAGGGTTGGGGGCCAATTTCTTGGCCCCCAAAGTAGTGCTTACTGCCAGGATTTGATCAGCTCGTCATAAGAGATCGTTACCGGAGCTTCGTCTTCGTTTGCCAGTTTCGCTTTTGGCGAACCGGGCTGAGACAACCAGTACTCTGGATCCATCTCGTCGTTCATGACGGGTCCAATATCACCTTGAACACCTGCACGCTCCAAACGGATCAGGACTTTTTCCTGATCTGCGCAAAGTGCATCAAGTGCCTCTTGTGGGGTTTTCGCACCGGACATTGCGTCGCCGATGTTCTGCCACCACAGCTGAGCCAGCTTTGGATAGTCAGGAACGTTGGTACCTGTTGGAGACCACTGAACACGCGCAGGCGAGCGGTAGAATTCAATCAAACCACCCAGCTTAGGTGCACGCTCGGTAAAGCTCTCGTGTTGGATCGTGGATTCACGAATGAATGTCAGACCAACGTGGCTTTTCTTTACGTCCACAGTTTTGGATGTAACGAATTGCGCATAGAGCCAAGCCGCTTGTGCACGGTCAACTGGTGTAGATTCCATCAAAGTCCATGAACCAGCATCTTGGTAGCCGATTTTTGTGCCTTCAGTCCAATATGCACCGTGTGGCGAAGGTGCCATACGCCACTTTGGCGTGCCATCTTCGTTCATTACGGGCAGATCAGGTTCTACGGACGCTGCAGTAAATGCAGTGTACCAGAACATCTGTTGGGCAACGTTACCCTGTGCAGGAATTGGGCCCGCCTCAGAGAATGTCATACCAGCAGCGGCCGGTGGAGAGTATTTATCCAACCATTCGATTGCTTTGGTCACAGCGTAAACAGCAGCTGGACCGTTGGTTGCACCACCACGTGCCACACAGGAACCAACCGGTTGTGACTTTTCGTTTACGCGGATACCCCATTCGTCAACTGGCAGGCCATTTGGCTCACCGATGTCGCCGGCACCAGCCATGGACAGCCACGCATCAGTATAGCGCCAACCCAAGGATGGGTCTTTTTTGCCGTAGTCCATGTTGCCAAAGACTTCGCCTTCTACGCCCAAACGTGACAAATCACGGCCAGTGAAGAATTCTGCGATATCCTCATAGGCAGACCAGTTGACTGGAACGCCCAGATCATAGCCGTACTTTGTTTTAAAATCGGCTTTGTTCTGCTCGTCGTTGAACCAATCATACCGGAACCAATACAAGTTCGCGAACTGCTGATCTGGCAACTGATAGACTTTTCCATCTGGACCAGTGGTAAAGGACAGACCGATAAAGTCTTCCAGATCAAGGTTAGGGTTGGTTACAGCCGCACCCTCACCCGCCATCCAGTCGGTAAGGTTACGCGCCTGCTGGTAACGCCAGTGCGTACCGATCAGGTCAGAGTCGTTGATATAGGCGTCATAGATATTTTCGCCGGACTGCATTTGTGTTTGCAGTTTTTCAACAACATCGCCTTCACCGATCAGGTCATGTGTAACCTTGATGCCTGTGATGGCTTCAAACGCTGGCGCAAGAACAGTGGACTCGTATGTGTGAGTACCAATTGTCTCAGAGACAACATTGATCGACATGCCTGAATAAGGCTGAGCCGCATCAACAAAAAACTTTAGTTCAGCCTCTTGATCAGCGCGTGAGAGCGTCGAAAGCTCGCCAATTTCCGTGTCCAGAAATGCTTTTGCAGCATCCATGTCCGCGAACGCAGGTGCACCAAGCATGCACGCCACAACGCTAAGCGCTGTCGTTCCTTTAAGTCGCAAGTTCATTTTTGTTCCTCCCTAAAAATAGAACAGTCGAAATGGGTTAGGTATTGAAGTTCAAAACCTTCCCAATTTTACCTCAATTAAACCCAGCGAAAGACAGCCAAGGCGTAAAAGAAGCTTACAATCAACGCACCCCACTGGGGTCCGCTGAGTAGTCCAAGCCAAGCCAGATTAATAAAGGCCGAGCCCAATAGCGTGATGAACAGTCTGTCACCCCGCGTTGTTTCCATCCGCAAGATGCCCATACGCGGGACCTCGGGATATTTGATCGCTAGGATCGTGAAAGTTACCAAGGTCGCCGCAATAATTCCGAAGAATGTAGCGGTCTGCCATGTCCATGCCATCCATTCCATGTCGATCTCTCCTTAAACGCGGCCCAGGGCGAAACCCTTGGCGATATAATTGCGGACAAAATAGATGACCAAAGCACCGGGCAAGATTGTCAAAACCCCTGCCGCTGCCAGAACACCCCAATCGATACCCGCAGCACCCACAGTTCGTGTCATCGTCGCCGCAATTGGTTTGGCGTTCACGCTGGTCAATGTCCTGCTCAACAACAGCTCAACCCAGCTGAACATGAACAAGAAGAACGCTGTCACACCGATACCCGACGCAACAAGCGGCGTGAAAATACGGATAAAGAATCGGGGGAACGAATAGCCGTCGATATAGGCGGTTTCGTCGATTTCTTTTGGCACGCCGCGCATGAACCCCTCAAGGATCCAAACCGCCAATGGCACATTAAACAGACAGTGCGCCAACGCCACTGCGATGTGCGTGTCAAACAACCCTACCGAGCTGTAAAGTTGAAAGAACGGCAGTGCGAACACGGCGGGCGGCGCCATTCTGTTGGTCAAAAGCCAAAAGAACAGGTGTTTGTCACCCAGGAACGTATAGCGGCTAAAAGCGTATGCCGCAGGCAGTGCAACAGCCAATGAGATCACCATATTCATGACAACATATGCCATCGAATTCAGGTAGCCCGTGTACCATGACGCATCAGTTAGAATGGTCAGGTAATTGTTAAATGTCAGGTCATTAGGCCACAGAGTGAACGAGTTCAAAATCTCTGAGTTTGTCTTCAGGCTCATCATCACCAACCAGTAGATTGGCAACAACAAGAACAGCAGATAAAGCCCCATCACAATGGCACTGCCTTTGATCTTTGGCAGCGTAAATCCACGCGATTTCCCGTTGGAGTTGGTAAGATCAGACATCAGTGGCCATCCCTTTTGTCGAGGTTCGTCATCACGGTGTAAAAGACGTAAGACACCAGCAAAATCACGAGGTAATACATAATCGAGAAGGCAGCAGCGGGACCAAGGTCAAACTGTCCAAGCGCCATTTTGACCAAATCAATCGACAAGAACGTCGTGGAGTTGCCCGGTCCCCCACCCGTCACCACAAATGGCTCGGTGTAGATCATAAAGCTGTCCATAAAGCGCAACAGAATTGCGATCATCAACACACCCATTATTTTGGGCAACTCAATGAAACGGAACACTTTCCAGCGACTTGCTTGGTCGATCTTTGCGGCCTGATAGTAGGCATCAGGGATCGATTGCAGACCAGCGTAAGCCAACAGCGCAACAAGCGAGGTCCAGTGCCAGACATCCATAACAATGACGGTAATCCAAGCAGCATAGAAGTCTTGGGTGTAGTTATAATCAATACCGATGGCATCCAGCGTATAGCCAAGCAAGCCAATATCAACGCGGCCGAAAATCTGCCAGATGGTGCCAACCACATTCCATGGAATGAGCAGCGGCAAGGACATCAGCACAAGGCAAAGAGATGCCCAAAATCCCTTTTTCGGCATGTTCAGTGCGACAAACACACCCAACGGAATTTCGATCGCCAAGATAATGCTGGAGAACGCGATTTGGCGGCCCAAAGCAGACCACATGCGTTCGGATTCCATCATTTCCTTGAACCATTCAAGGCCAGCCCAGAAGAACTTGTTGTTCCCAAAGGTGTCTTGGATCGAATAGTTCACAACCGTCATCAACGGGATCACGGCAGAAAACGCGACCAACACCAAAACGGGTAAAATGAGGAACCAAGCTTTTTGATTAACCGTTTTATTCATGGTGCGTTCCTTTTCGCAGAATGAGCGGTAAAATGTTCAAGGTCATATCAGGCCACCTTCGGCGCAACACGCCAGCTGTCGGAATAAACGTTGATACCTGCCTGATCAAAGACAACACGGTTCATATCCGGCGAAATATTTGCGCCCTCAGGGGCAATCACATTGATTTCGGTACCGTGAAAATCTGCGCGTACAATTTTATGGCGACCCACATCTTCGACACGTTTGATTGTCACAGGTAGGCCTTCGCCCCCCTCCGCTAGGGAGGTGAATTCTGGCCGCACACCAATCTCTGTTTTACCCGTTAGATCGCCGTACCCTTGGCCCAACGATATCTCATTGCCCGCCAGCACGGCCTTGTCGCCCATCACCTTGGCATCCAACACATTCATGCCCGGTGAGCCGATGAAATAGCCAACAAACGTATGCTCAGGTGTTTCAAACAATTGTTGCGGTGTGCCCATTTGCACAACGCGGCCGTCATACATAACCACAACCTTATCCGCAAACGTCAGCGCCTCGGTTTGGTCATGTGTCACATAGATCATCGTGTGGCCAAATTCGTGGTGAAGTGATTTCAACTGTGTGCGTAGCTCCCACTTCATATGCGGGTCGATCACGGTCAGCGGCTCATCAAACAGCAACGCATTCACGTCTTCACGCACCATGCCACGGCCTAGCGAAATCTTCTGCTTGGCATCAGCCGTTAGGCCGCGGGCCTTACGGTCCAATGTGGCCTCCATGCCAATCATCGCGGCAATTTGCTGAACACGGTCGCGCACATAATTTGCGTCCGCTCCGCGATTGCGCAGCGGAAAGGCAAGGTTATCGCGCACTGTCATTGTGTCGTAGACAACCGGGAACTGGAACACCTGCGCGATGTTACGCTCGGAGGTGGGCGCGCCAGTCATGTCGCGGTCATTAAAAAGGATACGCCCCTGACTTGGCGTGACCAAACCGGAAATAATATTAAGCAAAGTAGACTTGCCGCAGCCAGAAGACCCCAGCAACGCATAGGCCTCACCGTCAACCCAATCATGGTTGAGTTCCTTGAGCGCAAAGTCGTCTTCGTTTTTCGGGTTGGGCAAATATGAGTGCGCCAAATTCTCTAAGGTGATTTTTGCCATTGTGAGTTCCCCTCAGGCCGCGATTGCATAAGATGCAGGCGCAACCGACGTGCCATCTTCTGCAAAAATGTAGATGTGGATTGGGTCGAGGTAGACGTTCAAAGAGGCACCGATCTCCAAATCCTTCACCCCGTGGATCAGCCCAACCCAGTTTTCGCCATGATGATCCAAATGGACAAAGGTTTCAGACCCAGTGATTTCTGTCACATTTAGAGTACCCGAAAACTCAAGCGCATCTGATGCCGTTTTCTGCAGCTCAAGATGGTTGGGACGAAACCCTGCCACATAGTTCCCGTCAGCAAGACCTTCAAACGTGCCAGACGCAGCAGCCGCCTGCCCGTCTCCAAACAACAGGCGATCACCTGACTTGCGGATATTGAGGAAGTTCATCGGTGGATCAGAAAACACCCGCGCAGTTGTGGCATTAACGGGCTGTCTGTAGACTGTTGGCGTTTTGCCGAACTGGGTGATCTTACCCTCCCACATCGCCGCAGTATTGCCGCCCAACAACAGCGCCTCTTCGGGCTCGGTTGTGGCGTAAACAAATATGGAGCCCGCTTCTTCGAAAATCTTGGGGATCTCTGCGCGCAATTCTTCACGTAGCTTATAGTCAAGATTGGCCAGTGGCTCATCCAGCAGCACAAGACCCGCATCTTTCACAAGCGCGCGCGCAAGGGCGCAGCGCTGCTGCTGGCCACCTGACAGCTCAAGAGGTTTACGATCCAAGAACGCCCCCAGCTTCATCAATTCGGCGGCTTTCTTTACCGCAGCATCGATCTGCGCAGCAGATTGTTTGAGCAACCGCATCGGGCTAGCGATATTGTCGTAAACCGTCATGGAGGGGTAGTTGATGAATTGCTGGTACACCATCGCAACACCGCGATCCTGAACCCGCAAACCGGTCACATCCTTACCGTCCCAGATGACCTTGCCAGTGTTTGGCACATCCAGCCCAGCCATCAATCGCATCAGCGACGTCTTACCCGACGACGTTGGCCCAAGCAGCACGTTCATCGTGCCACTTTTCAGCGCAAGATCGGTTGTGTAGATATGCGTCTGGCCTTCAACAACCTTTGAAACGCCCTCTAGAACAAGTGACATTCTCTCTCCCCTTCGTAATTCAAACTGCGCGTTTTTTTGATGATTTAACGGCGACATCGGCCATCCAATCATCCAGCGCTTTTATCTCATCAGCCGTCAGCCTCAGACCCAATTTGGACCGGCGCCATACGACATCTTCTGCGCAGCGCGCATATTCGTTTTCAATCAGCCAATCGACTTCGCGAGCTGTCAGGTTGGTGCCAAAGTTTTGCCCTAGATCTGCTTCGCTTTTTGCATCCCCCAGAACCTCAAAGGCATCCATGCCGTAGGCACGAACCAATCGAGCAACCCAGCGTTCGTCCAAGAACGGATATTGCGTGCGCAACAACGCCTTCAAAGGCTCAACCCCATCAACCGGGAAATCACCGCCAGGTAAGGCTACGCCAGCCGTCCATGGCTTTTGCGTATCTGGAAAGAAGGCTGCGATCTCTTCCAGCGCTGTTTCAGCCAACCTGCGGTATGTGGTGATCTTCCCGCCAAACACATTCAAAATTGGCGCACCGGCCGATTGATCAACCTTCAGAACGTAATCGCGCGTTGCCGCAGTGGCAGATGAAGCCCCATCATCATAAAGCGGGCGCACGCCCGAATAGGACCAAACGATATCGTCTTTGGTGACAGGTTTCTTCAAATATTTCGACGCGAAATTTATTAGGTAATCTTGCTCTTCTTCCGTGCAAACTGGTTTGACCGACGGGTCAGAATGTTCGGCGTCCGTGGTCCCGATTAAGGTGAAATCAGTTTCATAGGGGATCGTGAAAATGATCCGCCCATCTTCACCCTGGAAGAAATAGCATTTGTCATGGTCATATAACTTGGATGTGACAATATGACTGCCCCGCACCAGACGAACACCCTCAGTCGCGTTGATCCGAACTGTGTTGCGAATGATATCGCCCACCCATGGACCACCAGCATTGACCAGCATACGCGCAACAACCAGCCGGCGCTCTGCGCTGTCTTTGTCTTCTAACGTAACATGCCAAACGCCGTCATTCTGCTCTGCCGAGACAACCTTGGTACGCACATTGATCCGTGCGCCGCGCGCTTCGGCGTCGCGGGCATTCAAAACAACCAAACGGCTGTCTTCGATCCAGCAATCGGAATACTCATATGCCTTTTCGAACCTGTCCTGCAGCGGCGCACCCTCAGGCGCGTTTGAAAGGTTCAGGGAGGTCGTCCCCTTTAGAATTTTGCGCCCACCCAGATTATCATAAAGAAACAGGCCGAACCGAATAAGCCAAGCAGGCCGACGGCCTTTCATCCATGGCATCACAACATTCAAAATTTTCGAAGTTGGCGTATCGCCCTCAAACCGCATGTCTTTGTGGTAGGGCAGAACAAACCGCATCGGCCATGAAATGTGGGGCATCGCTTTTAGGAGGGTTTCGCGCTCAATCAATGCTTCGCGAACAAGGCGAACTTCCCAATATTCAAGATAGCGCAAGCCTCCGTGAAACAGCTTGGTAGATGCGGAAGACGTGGCCGAAGCCAAATCATTCATTTCAGCAAGCTCAACACTTAACCCGCGACCAACAGCGTCACGCGCAATGCCACATCCATTAATTCCACCACCAATGACGAAAAGATCCACGACAGTATGGTTTGCGTGCTGGTTCAATGAAGCGTTCCCCTGTTTTGCCAGCGTTCTCACTCAGAATCCGGCACTTGGTAAATGAACGCGAAATCGCCAAACAAATCAATAACGAATGTTCGTTTATGTTCCTTTTCGCATAAGCGCCCGAATATGAAGCGCTTTTCTTTTCGATTTTGTCGAATTCTCCACCTGACAGATCACATCACCTTGACGAAAACACAGGAGTGTTGATTATTATCCTCAGGATGTACACTACGTGACAGAGACCTTGCGCAGTCTATGAACAGGACTAGGGAGACGTTAGTGGCGTCGAATTTTAGGCAAAAAGAGATTCTTGAACTGGCTCGAAAAGAGGGCAAAGTCACTGTCGATGGTTTGGCCGAGATGTATGATGTTACAGTTCAAACCATCCGGCGAGACCTGTCGGATCTGGCGGATAGTGGACGCCTGCAACGGGTTCATGGCGGTGCAATCGCCACGTCAGGCGTTGTGAACATACTGTACGAAGAAAGACGCCGCCTGAATGAAACAGGCAAGCGCGAAATCGCTGAACGATGCGCAAAATCAATTCCTGACAGCGCATCGGTTTTTATGAATATCGGAACCAGCACCGAGGCCGTTGCGCGCGAGCTGCTCGATCACGAGAACCTGTTGGTGGTTACCAACAACCTGAACATCGCCCATATCCTTGCCGCCAATCCGACCTGCAAGATCATCCTGACAGGAGGTGAGCTACGCCGCACAGACAGTGGTATTGTCGGCGGTTTGACAGCTGAAATGGTGAAACAATTCAAATTCGATTATTCGGTATTGGGATGCTCTGCCATTGATGCCGACGGTGATCTGCTTGATTTCGATGATCAGGAAGTCATGGTTAGCAAGGCAGCAATCCAAAGGTCCCGACAAGTTATGGTTGTCGCGGACAGCATCAAGTTTCTGCGCAAAGCGCCGCTTACCATCTGTTCGTTGGCAGATGTGGACATACTGTTCACAAACTGCGCGTTGACCAAAGAGCTACAAGCGAATTGCGACAACTGGAATACAACAGTAGTTGCATCCTGACACCCCTACCCGCGCAGCAGTAGAAAACGACAGCCTGTTAGGTAAACAGGGTCAGCTACACAAACAGGGTTAGCTCGGGCGTCCTAAATTAGTTGTTAAACAGGAAGTGAAGAACATCGCCGTCTTTGACAGTGTACGCCTTCCCTTCCGCGCGCATTTTGCCTGCCTCTTTGGCTGGGCCTTCACCACCCAAGGACACAAAATCATCATACGCGATGGTCTCTGCACGGATAAAGCCTTTTTCAAAGTCACCGTGGATCACACCAGCCGCTTTGGGCGCTGAGGTGCCCTGCTTGATGGTCCATGCGCGCGCCTCTTGGGGCCCTACGGTGAAATATGTCTCAAGGTGCAACAACTCGTAGCCTGCGCGGATCAGACGGTCGAGGCCCGCTTCCTCAAGGTTCATATCATCAAGGAACATTTCTGCGTCTTCGGCGTCGAGCTGGCTGATCTCTTCTTCGATCTGGGCGGAGATGATCACAGCTGAGTTGCCCTGCGCTTCGGCCATTTCGGCCACGGCCGCGGAATGCGCGTTGCCCTCGGCCGCGTCTGCTACGCTCACGTTACAGACATACAATACAGGCTTGGTCGTGAGCAGTTGCAGCATACGCCAAGCTTTTGCATCGTCCTCGTCCACTTCAACGGTCCGGGCGGGTTGGCCTTCTTCAATCGCGGCTTGAGCTTGGGCCAGAAGGCGGTCTTGTTGAACCGCGTCTTTGTCATTGCCTTTGATCTTGCGCACGAGGCCAGTGCGGCGTTTCTCAATGCTCTCCAGATCGGCGAGCATCAGTTCGGTATCAATGGTTTCCGCATCCGCAACAGGATCAACGCGATCCTCGACGTGTGTGACATCATCGTCCTCGAAACAGCGTAGCACATGGGCAATCGCGTCTGTCTCGCGGATGTTGGCAAGGAATTGGTTTCCAAGGCCTTCACCTTTGGAAGCGCCCTTTACCAGACCAGCAATATCCACAAACGTCATGCGTGTAGGGATGATCGATTTTGACTTGGCAATGGCGGCCAATTGATCAAGGCGTGCGTCCGGCACGGCGACTTCGCCGACGTTCGGCTCAATCGTACAAAAGGGAAAATTGGCAGCCTGAGCAGCCGCAGTGCGGGTGAGCGCGTTGAAAAGCGTTGATTTGCCTACGTTCGGCAGACCTACGATACCCATTTTAAAACCCATGACAGCGTCCTCTTTTGCGTTTGCGCCGTGTTAGGGTGTCACGGCCCGTTACGCAAGGGTGAGCAGCCAGACCATAATCCGGCGCACGCACACAACCGCCTCGTTTTTATTTCTACTTCTCCAGACAGCGGTTTTCAACGAATCCGTTGCGCCACCTACGCCTTGCGCATTGATTTCCGCGTTTGAATTGGGCATTGCAACATGAACACTTCCGAAAGGCCCTACCATGACACGTATTGACGCAAAATTCGCTGACCTCAAAGCCAAAGGCAAAAAGGCATTTGTGTCCTATATTATGGCAGGTGATCCCGACTTTGACCGTTCATTAGAAATCGTACGTGGCCTTCCCGCTGCTGGTGTCGACATTATCGAACTGGGCCTACCCTTTACTGATCCAATGGCCGACGGTCCTACAATCCAATTGGCAGGGCAACGTGCACTGGACGGCGGCATGACACTATTACGCACATTGGAGCTGGCCACCGAGTTCCGCAAAGACGATGACACGACGCCAATTGTATTGATGGGTTATTACAACCCGATCTACTCCATGGGCGTCCCAGCCTTTTTAAAGGCAGCTAAAGCAGCGGGCATTGATGGTCTGATCGTGGTCGACCTACCACCCGAAGAAGACAGCGAGCTGTGCCTGCCAGCACATGAGGCAGGCCTGAATTTTATCCGATTGGCCACCCCCACAACGGATGACAAGCGCCTCAAGCGTGTTGCGCAGAACACATCCGGTTTTGTCTATTATGTTTCAATCACAGGAATCACAGGCGCGGCTGAAGCCGATGCTGGCGACGTATCCCCAGCCGTTGCGCGCATCCGTGAGGCGACAGGCCTGCCCGTTGTTGTTGGCTTTGGCGTGAACACTCCTGAAAAATCCCATGCGATTGCAAAAGTCGCTGATGGCGTTGTTGTTGGCTCGGCCATCGTGAGTCAGATCGCGGCCCAAAAAAGCACCGATGAAGTGCTCGCATTTGTAAAATCATTATCAGACGGTGCGCACTCAGCCTGAGGCCGGTTTGAGACGCGCAAAAATGCTCTGTTGATTTGACGGTTTGTAATTGGTAAACAAAAATTACCAATTACAAACCGGAAAGCCGCCATGCCCGTCATTACCAATATCGACGACCTCAAACGCATCCATCGCCGTCGCGTACCCAAGATGTTTTATGACTATGCGGAAAGCGGCAGCTGGACAGAACAAACCTTTCGTGAAAACACCTCGGACTTTGACCAAATCCGCCTACGCCAGCGCGTAGCCGTTGATATGTCGGGTCGCAGCACGGCCACAAAGATGATCGGTGAAAACGTCGCCATGCCCGTTGCACTGGCCCCTGTTGGCCTCACCGGCATGCAGCACGCTGACGGCGAAATCAAAGCGGCGCGCGCCGCAGAAGCTTTTGGCGTTCCCTTCACCCTTTCCACGATGTCGATCAATTCCATCGAGGACGTCGCGTCGGCAACCCACAAACCATTCTGGTTCCAGCTGTATACCATGCGGGACGAAGACTATGTGAGCCGTCTGATTGAGCGGGCCCGTGCGGCCAACTGCTCGGCATTGGTGATCACCCTTGATCTTCAAATTTTAGGTCAACGTCACAAAGACATTAAAAACGGCCTGACCGCCCCTCCCAAGCTGACGCCCTCCACCATTGCAAACCTCGCGACCAAGTGGCGTTGGGGCCTAGAGATGTTACAAACCAAGAACCGCGGATTTGGCAACATCGTCGGCCACGTCGATAATATCTCGGACGCTTCAGACCTGAGCGCGTGGACAGCCGAGCAATTTGACCCAAGCCTTGATTGGGGCAAAATCGCCAAGATCAAAGAGCAATGGGGCGGCAAGGTGATCCTCAAAGGTATCCTTGATGCTGAAGATGCAAAAATGGCGATGCAGGTTGGCGCGGACGCGATCATCGTGAGCAACCACGGCGGACGCCAGCTCGATGGTGCACTCAGCTCCATCCGAATGCTACCTGCGATCCTTGATGCGGTTGGCGATCAGATTGAGGTCCACCTCGACAGCGGCATTCGTTCTGGGCAGGACGTCCTAAAGGCGATGGCAATGGGCGCAACGGGCACCTACATCGGCCGCGCATACATTTATGGTCTTGGGGCGATGGGCCAAGCGGGCGTTACACGCGCGCTTGAAGTCATCCACAAGGAACTGGATACAACCATGGCCTTGTGTGGTGAAACACAGGTTGAAAACCTTGGCCGTCACAACCTGTTGATCCCAAAAAACTTTGAGGGCGACTGGCAAGACTGATGCTGATCTTTTCAGAGCAGAATCTTGTGCTCTTTTCAGTGCCCAAAACTGGCTCGACCGCGATGGAAGTCGCGCTCAAGCCGTGGGCAGACATTGCGTTCTACAAACACCGCAAGCACACGCCAGTGGGCCGCTATCAGCGCAAGATCGCGCCCTTCCTGCGCGAGGCCTACCAACTAGAGCCTGAAACAATGGCCGTGATCCGCGCGCCGCTTGAGCATTTACGCAGTTGGTATCGCTACCGCGCGGCAACCTTGGATGTTGATTTTGACGGCTTTGTCCAAGCCGTCATATCCCCGAAACCTCCTGAATGGGCACGTATAGGGAACCAGTTCGATTTCCTTACTGGCCCAAATGAAAAGCTGGGAATCACCCATCTGTTTGCTTATGAAACGCAACCCATACTGCGCACATGGCTAAACGCCCGAATGGGATCAGAGATTTCGTTCAAACCACAAAATATCTCGCCCCCAGCGCCTACACCAATTTCAAAGACTACCCAGACAGCCTTTGAGACCCACTACGCCAGCGAAATAACTCTTCACACGCAGGTTATTGAAGCAAGTGGCCATCTCATATCCGAGTGGTAACATTGCTCGCACGGGCCTAGCGCGCGACGCTGCTTACCCGTGCGAGCAAAGGCACCACCGATACGGCCACAATAACTAACACAATGGCGACCGACATGAACGCAGTGCTTAGGCTAAAGCCTTCTGCGATCAGCCCCATCATCGGCGGCCCAAAGAAGAACGCACCATACCCCAACACGGACACCCGCGCGATCACTGCCAGGCGTATCTTGCGCGGCACCACACGGCCAACCAATGCCAATGTCAGCGGGGCCACCACCGAAATGCCCAGCCCCGCCACCGCAAAGGACAACAACGCCAAGCCGACATTGGATGCAACAGCCGCGCCGACAAGACCAATCGCTGCAAGCAGACAGGCCAGCATCATCAGTGTGGTTTCACGCATATATTGCGCCAAGGCGTGACCAGACAAACGCCCTACCCCCATCATCAAGCCGAGCAACGCAGGCCCCAATGCGCCCTGCTGGGCTGAACCGCCCAAACCACGCTCAATATGGAGTGCCGACCATCCCTCTGCTGACGCCTCGGTCAGGAAAGCAAAAAACACCAAGGCGCCTGCCAAGAGAACCAGTTGCAAAGGCATCCGGCGGGTGGGTTCTTCTACGGCTTCAATTTCAGAGGGCATGACATCTTCGATAGCGATCCACGCCAGCAGGCCGAATAAAACAAGCAGCGATGCAAACACTTCGGTAGGCACCCATCCCGCATTTCGGAGGACACCAACAGCAAGTGCGGCACCACCGTAAGCAAACGAATACAACGCGTGATTGAGGTTCATTAAACTGCTCCCTGTGCGCGCCTCAATATCTGCGACCTGCGCATTGACGAGCACGTCAACCACACCCGTCCCTGCGGAAAGAACCGTCAACATCACCGCCAACGCCCAAAGCGTGGGGACCATCCCCGCCCCCAGCAGGCCCAACCCAACAGTGCAAATAGCGATACAGACCGCGAAACGCCCTGCTATCACCTGCGCCATCGGAGCAAGCCACATCGCGGCAACAGCCCCTAAAGATGCCCAAAGAACCGCGATTCCATACTCTCCGTCAGAAGCATCAACCCCAGTCTTCACAACAGGCATTTGGGCAAAATACGCAGACCACGCCACCCCAATGGCGATAAAGCCTCCAAGTGGCTTGCGGGAAGCGGATATGTCTTGCAAAATGTTCATATCCGCAGGGCTTGTCACGCGAATTCGCCATTCACAAGCGCGTCCAAACATTTATCTCTTTTCACGCAGCAGATTCCCGTCTATACGCGCGAATTCACGCGGAGCGACAGCCTTGGAGGCGTTCCGCCCTAACTTATTGGAGAATTATTATGGCCGGAGAGATCCCAGATCTTGAAGTTCAAGAACGCACGGGGACAGGCAAGGGCGCCGCTCGTCAGGCACGCCGCGATGGCTTGGTCCCAGGAATCATCTTTGGTGGCGACGTTGACCCGCTGCCAATCCAGATGGATTTCAACAAGCTGCTGACCATGTTGCGCAAAGGCCGCTTTAAAGCGACATTGTTCAACATGAAAGTCGAAGGCCACGATGACGTTCGCGTTATCTGCCGCGACGTTCAGCGCCA
The DNA here is from genome assembly GCF_036960155.1 of Sulfitobacter sp. Classification (GTDB taxonomy): domain Bacteria; phylum Pseudomonadota; class Alphaproteobacteria; order Rhodobacterales; family Rhodobacteraceae; genus Sulfitobacter. The sequence continues at coordinate 212,571 of NZ_JBALWB010000001.1, forward strand.
CGTTGTAAAAGACCTGCCAACGCACGTCGACTTTATGCGCCTCAAGCGTACAACCAAGATCAACCTTTTCATCAACGTTGAAGTTGCTGGTGAAGAAGAGTGCCCAGGCCTGAAAAAAGGCGGCACGCTGAACTTGGTTCGTTCCGAAGTTGAACTGCTGGTTACTGCAGCAGACATCCCTGAGAGCATCGTTGTAGACATTTCCGAACTGGAAATCGGCGACAACGCGACAATCGCAAATGTTAAGTTGCCTGAAGGTTGCAAGCCAATCATCGACCGCGACTTTGTTATTGCACAGGTTTCCGCACCATCCGGTCTGGCATCCGCTTCCAGCGATGACGAAGACGGCGCCGAAGGCGAAGCAGAAGCTACAGAGGGCGGCGAAGAGTAATCTTCCCACTTCTTTAAATGCTACAGATTGGGTCGCCTTCGGGCGGCCCTTTTTGCTTTGCGGTTAGGGCTTGGGCAAAGTATCTACAGGGCAAGCAGCGGAGAAACGCATGAAACTTATTGTAGGTCTTGGCAATCCGGGCAGCAAATACGCCCGCAACCGTCACAACATCGGCTTTATGGCTGTTGAACAGATTGCTGCGGATCATGGGTTTGGCCCGTGGAAAAGCAAACACCAAGGCAGCATCAGCGAGGGCCGTTTCGGCAGTACCCGCGCCATCCTGCTGCGCCCTGAGACATTTATGAACAAGTCTGGCGATAGCGTCGCGGCCGCGATGCGATTTCACAAGATCGACTCCGAAGACGTTGTCGTCTTCCACGACGAGCTCGACCTTGCGCCCGGTAAAGTAAAGTTCAAGATGGGCGGCGGGCATGCCGGGCACAACGGCTTACGTTCGATCCACAGCCACCTTGGCCCAGATTATGGCCGCGTCCGCCTTGGCATTGGTCATCCAGGACATAAGGACCGAGTTGCAGGATATGTCCTGAATGATTTTGCCAAAGCCGAAGCAGATTGGCTGGACGACGTGTTGCGCGGCGTCAGCGATGGCGCAGCCTACCTCGCCGAGGGCGACAACGCCAAATTCATGAATGCCGTGAGCATGCGCACCGCACCCGCGCGCCCCTCAACCGGTAAAAAAGGCCCAGCCAAAGCGCCATCTGAGCCCGTGTCCGCGGCCCCAATAAAAGAGGCCTCAGACAATCGTTCAGCAGTGCAAAAATTGATGGATAGGTTCAAATGAGTTTAATCAAAGCATTTCGCCACCAAGCCATATCATGCGCAGCATTGGCCAGCCCGTTTATGAGCCAACTTCTGAACGTACTGGCTGATAACTGGCCAACAGACAGCGCATTGGCGCAGAAATTTGCGGGTTTTGAGGGCGATATCGGGCCTGCGGGCCACTCCCTCCCGCTACGCACGGCTGGTGGCCTGCATGCGCTTGTCCTGACGGGGCAAGACGCAGGGTTGGCACAGGTTTACCCGCCAAATACAGCCTCTGATGCAGATCTGCGCGATGCCGTTTTGGCCGCGTTGAAAACACACGCTGAATTCCTGCTCGACTGGACAGACAGCCCGCCCCAGACAAATGAAGTCCGCCGCTCTGCTGCGCTGATCGCTGGCGCCCGTGTTGCCGTGACCCATTTTGATCTTCCGCTGCACCTCAGTGAGCTGGGTGCCAGTGGCGGCCTAAACCTGATGTGGGACCATTACGGATTAGACCTAACACAAGCACAGTTCGGACCAAGCAAACCCGCCCTTACGCTAAAACCAGATTGGACGGGCGCGATGCCGCCTGCCCGGACGCCAAATATCGCAACGCGCGCGGGCGTCGACCTTAACCCACTAGATCCACAGCGTGCAGACCACCTGCTGCGACTGACTGCCTATCTGTGGCCCGACCAACCTGAACGCCTGTCCCTTACCCGCGCTGCGGCATCTGTGATGAACGCGCAGATTGATTCTGGCGATGCTGTTGAGTGGCTATCAGGCAGGCTCAGTGAGGCACCACAGGGTCATCTACATCTGATCCAGCATTCGGTTGCTTGGCAGTATTTCCCCTTAGCAGTGCAGGCCCGTGGCACCGCCCTGATTGAGGCCGCAGGCGCGCAAGCAACGCCAGAGCGCCCGCTTGGGTGGCTGTCCATGGAAAGTGACGGAGACACCAAAGGCGGCAAAGGTGCTCTTGTCACACTGCGCCTATGGCCCGGAAATATCACGCTTCACTTGGGGCGTGCGGATTTCCACGGCCGCTGGATCAATTGGCAATACGAGGGCGCGTGAACTTGACCTAGCTAGTCCGCGACAGACATGTTTGAGTGCGGTAGGTTTAGCATGGAGATCGTAAATGCGCAGGTTTGGTAAGTGGATTATTCGCATTATAGCAGTACTGATTCTAGCAACAGTCGTTGTTGGCCTATGGCAACGTGAACAGATTACGCGGCTTATGGCCGTCAATTCGCTGTTTTCCGCCGAAAAGATCGTCCATAATTTTTCACACATGGATGCCGCCTTTCTTAATACTCCTGTACCCCGCGGCACGGGCCCAACTGCCGAGCTGCCGTATGGCGACGACGCAGCGCTGCCCGATGAAGTCATGCCATGGATCAACGACCGAAGCGTGACAGCGCTTGTTGTGCTAAAAGACGGCGATATTGTGCATGAGAGTTATTACAAGGGCACTGAGCCCGAAGATTTGCGCATCTCATGGTCCGTCGCAAAAAGCTATTTATCCGCGTTGTTTGGTGTTTTGTTAGAAGAAGGTGTCATTGCCTCTATCGACGACCCCGTAACAAAATATGCCCCTTCCCTCATTGGCGGAGCCTATGAAAAGGCGAGTATCCGAAATGTGCTGAACATGGCCAGCGGTGTCACCTTTGACGAAGACTACCTTGATCAAAAATCTGACATAAACCGCATGGGTCGGGTACTTGCCCTTGGGGGTAGCATGGATAAGTTTGCCGCCGACATCAGCGAAAGCTTCGCAGAGCCGGGCGCGGAATGGAAATACGTCTCGATCGACACGCATATCTTGTCCATGGTTGTGCGCGGTGCAGCGGGCCGCCCAATTGCGGAATTGCTCAGCGAAAAAATCATAGTCCCCATGGGGCTGGAGCATGCACCCTATTACCTGACAGACGGTTTTGGCACCGCATTTGTGTTAGGTGGGCTGAACCTGATCACCCGCGACTATGCGCGTATGGGGCAGATGTTTTTGCAAAACGGGAACTATAACGGGACCCAGATTGTACCGCAGGAGTGGGTTGCCGCCTCTACCGTGCCTTCGGCGCCTACAGCCGCCGGAGAGATTAGGTATGGCTATCAGTGGTGGATCCCTCAGGGGGCAGTCGAGGGTGAATTTATGGCGCGTGGCATCTATGGCCAATACGTCTATATCAACCGCACGCGCGGCGTGGTGATCGCAACAAACGCAGCAGACAAAAAATTCCGCGAAGATGGCGTTTCTGAACAGAACGTCGCGATTTTCCGCAGCATCGCCAACGGCATCTAAGGAGCCCATGATGGAACCAGATGAGAGCATCAATGTAGAGGGCGGAACCCTCGGGTTATGTGGCACCGATCCCGTGACGGGCTATTACCGCGACGGGCATTGCAATACCTGCGCTGACGATGAGGGAAGCCACACCGTTTGCGCCATAATGACCGCAGAGTTCCTCGCGTTTTCAAAATATGTAGGCAATGATTTATCAACGCCTAATCCGACCTTCGGGTTTTCCGGCCTCAAGGCCGGGGACCCGTGGTGTTTATGTGCCGGGCGGTTCTTGCAGGCCGCTGATGAGGGCTGTGGGCCCATGGTGAATTTGGCGGCTACGCACATCCGCGCGTTGGAAGTTGTCCCTTTGGATGTTTTGCGCGCACACGCCACTGAGCCGCGCCCATGAAGCACCTACTGCTAGCGGGCGTCATGGCGCTGATAGCAACAACAGCAACCGCGCAAGAGATCAGGCCACAAGAACAAGCGCGGTTAGATCGATATGAGCGCTTGGCCGGACGTGCCCTGCTTGATGGATTATCACGAGGTTCGCCTGCGGATGTCGCAGCTTTAGGCACCGCCTTATCAGGCACACCACAAGTGGCGTTTGATCCGTCCCTGCAAGGAGAATGGCGCTGCCGCACGATGAAGCTGGGCGGAAGCGCAGCATTGGTGGTGTACACGAATTTCAAATGCCACATGACATTGGACAACACTGGCGTCACCTTTGAAAAGCTGTCTGGCTCGCAGCGCACTTCTGGTCGCATCGAAATGCGCGGCGGGCGAGCGGTCTATTTAGGTGTCGGGTATGTCTCCAACGAACAGCCACAATCCTACAGCGATCTGGCACCCGATTTTGAAGGCACAGGCACCATCACGCCAGATGTGGCGGTGTTTGAGCGTATCTCAGAAACCCGCGCAAGATTGATGTTCCCTGCGCCGATCAATGAGAGTGACTTTGATATTTTGGAATTGACGCGGTAAGGGCCAACCGGCCCCTACCGTTTCTTTAGGCGAATTCGCCCATCTCAAAACCCAGCGCACGTGCAACGGTAAAAATGTCTTTGTCGCCACGGCCACACATGTTCATGCAAATGATGTGATCCTTGGGCAGCTCAGGTGCGATTTTCATCACATGCGCCAGCGCGTGCGATGGTTCAAGCGCGGGGATGATCCCTTCCAGCTGACAGCATTTCTGGAATGCAGCCAATGCCTCAACATCCGTAATCGAGACGTATTGCGCGCGGCCGATATCATGCAGCCATGCGTGTTCTGGCCCGATGCCCGGGTAATCAAGACCCGCAGAGATCGAGAACCCTTCAAGGATTTGACCATCATCGTCTTGCAGCAAATAGGTCCGGTTGCCGTGCAATACACCAGGGCGACCACCAGTAAGGGAGGCGCAGTGCTCCATCTTGGCGTTCACACCTTTACCACCAGCCTCAACCCCGATGATGTTGACCGATTTGTCGTCAAGAAACGGGAAGAACAAGCCCATCGCGTTTGAACCGCCACCGATGGCCGCGATCAGCGTGTCGGGCAACCGGCCTTCTGCACGTTCCATCTGAGTACGTACTTCTTTGCCGATGATGCTTTGGAAGTCGCGTACCATTGCAGGATACGGGTGTGGACCTGCCACAGTCCCAATGCAGTAGAATGTATCGCGCACGTTTGTGACCCAATCGCGCAACGCATCGTTCATGGCGTCCTTTAACGTGCCACGGCCGGAGGTCACTGGAATGATCTCGGCGCCCAGAAGGCGCATACGGAACACATTTGGCGCCTGACGTTCAACATCATGCGCGCCCATATAGACCACACACTTAAGGCCAAACTTGGCGCAAACAGTTGCCGTTGCCACACCGTGTTGACCTGCACCGGTTTCAGCGATGATCCGCTTTTTACCCATGCGCATGGCAAGAATGATCTGGCCCAGCACGTTGTTGATCTTGTGCGCGCCTGTGTGGTTCAGCTCGTCGCGCTTCATGTAAATCTTGGCGCCGCCCAACTCTTCGGTCAAACGCTCCGCGTGATAAAGTGGGCTTGGGCGCCCAACATAGTGCTCCCAAAGATCATCCATCTGAGCCCAGAAGGTCTCGTCTGTTTTCGCTTTTTCGTATTCCGCCTGCAGCTCAAGGATCAGCGGCATCAAGGTTTCCGACACAAAGCGGCCACCAAAATCACCAAAGCGGCCATTCTCATCAGGGCCGTTCATGAAGCTGTTGAAAAGATCGTCTTCCATAGCACTTGTGCCTTTCGGATAATGTGTTGCGAAAATCAATATCGTCCATAGCAGCAATGGTAAAGCAGCCATGAGCCCACAGAAGGCCCCGTTTCTGAATCTAGTCTAAAACTTAGGCCTCAGTCGCGCGTGGCGGCCTGAATCAATGCACGGATTAAGTTGGGGTCTTTCACACCAACTTCACGCTCAACGCCGGAGGAAACATCCACCTGCCGCGCGCCTGTCCGCTTGATCGCCTCCGCGACATTGTCAGGGGTTAGCCCGCCTGCCAGCATCCAAGGAGAACGCCAAACACGCCCCGCCAGCAATTGCCAATCAAAGGCCAGCCCGTTCCCACCAGGAAGGTCGGCCCCTTTGGGCGGCTTTGCATCAACCAATAACTGATCAGCCACACCCGCGTATAAATCAAGCTGCGCCAAATCAGCGCGGTCAGCCACACCAATGGCTTTCATCACAGGCAAGCCATAGCGGGCCTTCACCTGCGCCACACGTTCGGGGCTCTCAGAACCGTGCAACTGGAGCATGTCCAAGGGAACCGCCTGCGTCAGCGCATCCAACATCGCATCATCGGCATTCACCGTGAGTGCAACCTTGCAAATACCCATAGGAACGGTTGCGGCCAAAGCCGCTGCATCCTGAAATTCAATATGACGTGGAGATTTTGGGAAAAACACAAACCCAACATACCGTGCGCCAGCTTGCGCCGCCGCACGTATGTTCGCGCTGTCCCGCAGCCCGCAAATCTTGACTGCAGTGTCAGATGGCATCTGCTATTAGCCAGCTTTGTCCAGCAGCGCGATGACTTCGTCTTTGCCCTCGTGCTTTTGGGCTTTCAACTTGTCCAATTCGCGCTGTAAACGCCGCATTTCACGCGCCTGCTTTGCAGCCTCTGCACGCTCACCGTATTCACGGATCCATTCCCAGACCAGACCGATCAAAAGACCCGCAAGGACGCTTCCCAGAATCACAATAAACAGCGGGAGCTGCATAGAGGGGTTCACAGCAAACAAGCCTGAGACCTCTGTCGGCAATACCTGCAGAGAAACCATCCCGCGATTTGCCAAAGCAACAGAAATCAAAGCCACCGCAAAGATGGCGATACATAGATACCGAACGTAGCGCATTAACTTTTCCCGTTTAACCGATCACGGAGCAACTTCCCCGTTTTGAAAAACGGTACATGTTTCTCTTCAACATTAACAGTCTCACCAGTGCGTGGATTGCGTCCTACACGTGAATCCCGTTTTTTGACCGAAAACGCGCCAAAGCCGCGCAGCTCGACGCGATCACCTTGCGACATCGCACTCGTTATCTCGTCAAATATGGTATTCACAATCCGCTCCACGTCTCGTTGGTACAGATGTGGATTGTCGTCTGCGATCTTCTGGATCAATTCTGACCGGATCATTTATATCTCCCCTGCGCTATTTTTTTTGCGTCACTATAACTTCACTATAGGAAAAAACACGTACACCGGAAAGTGACTGATCCGACCAAATGAAGCAATTTATTGTACTTTTCTTAACGAGTCCGCCTGCATAGCGCAACTTTGGTCTGTTTTGCTCTGCAAAATACGGCCCATCCCAACACCAAGCAAAAAACTCGAAAGTGCGATTCGCAAAGAAAAGGCCCCGTGCATCACTGCACGGGGCCTCAATTTTCAGACAACCTTTCGGTTGATATTTAGTCGTCGCTGGTCTTCAGCGCCGCACCAAGGATGTCGCCAAGTGACGCACCTGAGTCGGAAGAACCATACTGTTCCACGGCTTCTTTCTCTTCAGCGATTTCACGCGCTTTGATCGAGACGCCCAGACGGTGTGCTTTGGTGTCGACGTTTGTGATGCGTACATCAACTTTGTCGCCAACAGAGAAGCGCTCAGGGCGCTGCTCAGCACGGTCACGGGACAGGTCGGAGCGGCGAATAAAGGCTTTCATACCTTCATACTCAACTTCGATGCCGCCATCTTCGATGGAGGTCACAGCAACTGTCACCACGGAGCCGCGCTTCACGCCGCCAACCGCTTCCGCGAACTTGTCGCCGCCAACACCTTTGATGGAGAGCGAGATACGCTCTTTCTCAACGTCGACTTCAGATACAACCGCGCCGACTGTGTCGCCTTTACGGTAGTCCTGAATGGCTTCTTCGCCGCGCTGGTCCCATGACAGGTCAGAGAGGTGAACCATGCCGTCGATGTCGCCTGGCAGGCCAACAAACAAACCGAATTCGGTGATGTTTTTGACTTCGCCTTCAACTTCGGTGCCTTCAGGGTGCGTTTCTGCAAACACTTCCCATGGGTTGCGCATGGTCTGCTTGAGACCAAGGGAAACGCGACGCTTGGAACCGTCGATTTCCAGAACCATGACTTCGACTTCTTGTGAAGTAGACACGATTTTGCCCGGGTGTACGTTCTTCTTGGTCCAAGACATCTCGGAAACGTGCACAAGACCTTCTACGCCTGGCTCCAGCTCTACAAAGGCGCCGTAATCGGTGATGTTGGTCACGCGGCCAGTGTGTGAGGATTCCAGTGGGTATTTCGCAGCAACCAGATCCCATGGATCTTCTTGCAACTGCTTCATGCCCAAGGAGATACGGTGTGTCTCTTTGTTGATCTTGATCACCTGAACCTTGATCGTTTCGCCGATGGCGAGGATCTCGGATGGGTGGTTCACACGGCGCCATGCCATGTCTGTCACGTGCAGCAAGCCGTCTACGCCGCCAAGGTCCACGAACGCACCGTATTCGGTGATGTTCTTGACCACGCCGTCGACCGTCTGGCCTTCGGTGAGGTTGCCGATAACTTCGGCACGCTGTTCGGCACGTGATTCTTCGAGGATCGCACGACGCGATACAACGATGTTACCACGACGACGGTCCATTTTCAGAACCTGGAACGGCTGCTTAAGACCCATCAATGGGCCAGCATCGCGCACGGGGCGCACGTCAACCTGAGAACCAGGCAAGAACGCAACAGCGCCGCCCAGATCAACAGTAAAGCCACCTTTAACACGGCCAAAGATTGCGCCTTCGACGCGTTCTTCTGCAGCGTAGGCTTTCTCCAGACGATCCCATGCTTCTTCACGGCGCGCCATCTCACGGGAGATTACAGCTTCGCCTTTGGAGTTCTCTACCTGACGCAGGAACACTTCGACTTCGTCGCCGACAGCAATTTTGGGAGCTTCGCCAGGATCGGCAAATTCTTTTAGCTCAACGCGGCCTTCCATCTTGTAGCCGACGTCGATAATGGCTTGGCCCGCTTCGATTGCGATGACCTTACCTTTGACAACAGAACCCTCTTCGGGCGTGTCCATTTCGAAGCTTTCGTTCAAGAGTGCTTCAAACTCGTCCATCATATTCGCCATGTAGCGTATAGTATCCTTTGGTATGTTGTATCTGGCCGTGCGGTTGTCTCCGCCGGTCTTGGGTGAAAATTGGACCTCAGGGAAAACTGAACCGACCGAGATAATGAAAGAGGGCCGGAAGAATCCGACCCTGCCCAAGTTATCGCGTCCGGTGCCTGTATTCGCCCCTTAGACAAGCGCGCGTATATGGGATTTGGCGTGATGGTGCAAGAGGCTGCACTGCCTGCTGGTTATTGTGGGCTACCCTTCGCCGCTTTAGATCGCAGCGGGCCATTACGGCGCCACATTCACTGCCATGCATGTCGCTGGGATGTTCGCGCAAACATCCCAAAACAGCGTTCAATCAGGTGTGAATGGAGGGACACAAATGCAAACCACTGAGAAAAAGCCGATACGTTCGGGGGGCCGTAACGCACGACGCGCAACAAGGGCTGCAACCGACATCACCATGCTGCCGGGGCTGACGCGCGCCCTGCCCGTCTGCGAGGTCATGGACCACGATCAAGTCACGCGGATCGATAACGCCTCCATGTCTATCCTAGAAAACATCGGCATCGTGTTTCGCGACCCTATCGCCTTGGAAGATTGGCGAAAAGCGGGTGCCGACGTGCGCGGCGAAGTGGTGCATTTGGATCGCGGCCTTGTACGTGAGCTGATCAAAACGATCCCTTCGGATTTCACCTATCACGCCCGCAACCCAGATCGAAACATCAGGCTGGGCGGCAAGCATTCGATGTTCATCCCGATGACAGGCGCGCCATTTTTACGCGATCTGGATGATGTCCGCCGCAACCCCACGCTGGATGATCTAGCGATGTTTCACAAGCTGGCCCATATGATGCCCGCGCTGCATTCTTCGGCTCATCACATCGTGGAACCCTACGATCACGCGATCAGCCAGCGCCATTTACGGATCACTTATTCGTCGATGAAACATTCAGACAAGACATTCATGGGCATGACCACCAGCCCCAAAAACGCCGAAGACGTGCTGGACATGTGCGCGATTCTGTTTGGCGAGGAATTCATGGAGACACACCCCGTCGTGACGGGCAATTGCAACGGCAACTCCCCCCTGGTTTGGGATGAGACGATGCTGGGCGCGATGCGCGCGTTCAACCGCCGCAACCAACCCGTGCTGTGCTCACCCTTCGTGTTGGGCGGCGCAAACACGCCCGCCTCGGTGGCCCCAACCGTGGCGCAGCTGAACGCAGAAGCCCTCAGCGCGCTGGCCTACACCCAAGTGGTGCGTAAAGGATGCCCTGCTATTTATGGGCACTATCTGGCGTCCGTTTCGATGAAGTCAGGCGCGCCGATGGCTGGCACACCCGAAATTAGCATGATGAACTTTATGATTGGCCAGATGGCGCGGTTTTACGATGTACCGTGGCGCACCTCCAATACCTTGGGCGGGGCCAAAACCTTTGACGCCCAAGCAGGGTATGAAAGCGCAACAACCCTATCCGCAGTCATGCATTCCGGGGCAAATTACATCTGGCACTCTGCGGGCTGGAATGAGGCAGGGATGCACTGTTCGACCGCCAAATTCATCGTGGACGCAGAGCAGTGCGCGATGGCGTATCGCATGGCCGAAGGGCCACGGTGGGACGATTTTGACGAAGGCATGGCCGCGGTTGCCGATGTCGGTCCGGGCGGTCATTACCTTGGCCATCCGCACACATTGGAAAACTTCCAGCGCGCGTTTTTCATGCCTGAGATGTTTGACAACAATTCAATCGAGCAATGGCAAGCTGCTGGTGGCATTGAAATCACAGAACGCGCATTAATCCATGCGCGCAAACTGCTTAGCGAGTATCAAGAACCAAAGCTCGAGCAATCCACAAACGATGCATTGTTAGATTACATCGCGCGGCGTGAACGCGAAATTCCCGAAGCCGACGCGTTGAACAACGACTACTAAAGACAAAACCCACGACAGGTCATCTGTCGTGGGTTTGAACATCAAATGTCAACAGAGCTGCAGTTACAGCGCCTCGCCCTTTTTCTTTAATTCTTCAAAAAGGTCACGGTAGATGCCGTTGGAATCGCCACCGCCAAACACATGCGCACCACCTGAATAGGTCTGCCCATAGGTTCGCGCGACATTGACGGTCTGCACCAATGCGCTGATTAATTGATCCCGCTCAAGTGGGGACAACGGGTGAATGAACACGCCCCACAGCCGCCCGTTCGCTATCGCATATCGGGCATCCAGGGCTGTATCAAAATTCGCCTGCATCATGCGCAGCAAATCATCTTGGCTCAGGCCGTCAGAACTGGCGATTGGCACCATTGCCCGCATCCGGTCCGCAACAACATCCGCCACAATCATCACCGGAATACCGTCGATGCTAAATTGCAATGTCGGTCCCTGCGCAATCACATCTGCATCAATCGCCTGCACAATCCCTGCAAGGCGTTCGATCGTCATGGGACCTTCGGCTTCAACTTCAGCCTGCGGTTCTGGTTCAACGGGCGTAGTCTGTTGTGCCGTCAGGGTAACAGGACACAGCATCAAAGCAAAGGTCAGAGCACGGATCATAGTGAGGTCTCCTTAAGTTAAGGAGAGCTTAGCAATTGGGCGCAAAAAGGCGATACACCCTTTGGTGAGAAACGTTTCTGCGCGATCAGGTTAAAGATGGAGCAGGCTAAACGCCTCTACCTCATTCACGCCAATGGTCCTTGATCCAAAGAGTCGGCAACATAAAGCGACGCAAATGGCGGAACCGTTTTTTAAAGTGGCGCGGCCCACGAATGGCGCGCATCAGGTGTTCGCCGCGTGTGCGATCCCCTTCTTCAGGCACCCAACGCCCCAAAATTGCATCCGGCGGGTTTGGCGTGGCAGGAAAAATAACCACGCGCGCATCGGCAGGCAGCTTTGGCGCGATGAAGTAATTGAGCGGGAACAGCGGCACGCACTGCGTGCGAAAGTGCCGGACCCACGGTTTGGGCCAGAACTTTATCCCACCTGGCGCATTGCGTGTCACAAAACGCTGCTCAAACGTATATTGGTCTGCAATCCCCTGCGGGTCAGCGCGAAAAATCTCTAACAGCGGTGCCAGTTTCCCCACAGGAAAGCGGAAGATCGAGGTCTGACCCAACTTTTCGAACGGGGTTGTCGGATTGCGGGCTAGGATCACATCATCTGGATCGCCGTACTCAAAAAACCCATCAAGGCTTCCGGTGATGACAAGGTCTAGATCTAGAAACAACACAGGCCCCTCAACCCCATCCAACGTCTCGTTCCAAAGCCTCGACTTTGGCCAAATGCCCTTTGACTTGGGCATCACGATATCGCTGTGTGGCAAATCCTGACAGATCACCTCAGGGCGAACCCCTTCGCGGTTGTCGGTAAAGCAAGTCATCGTGAACTCACCCGTGATGTTGCGCGCGCACATCGCATAAAGGCGGTTGATATAGGGCGGGCCGTATTTCGTGCCCCAGTTGATACAAATGATCTGCTTTTTAACCGTAGCCATACCCGTCTCCAAATTATCCGCCGCTCTGCTAATACAGGTTACGAGGTGGTCCGTATTGCCGCAACCGCGGCTACAGCCGCAGCAACAGCCTGATCAATCGTCAAGCGAGACGTATCGATCTCAGTTGCATCATCCGCAGGGCGCAATGGGGCCTCGGCGCGCTCCATGTCGCGTGTATCGCGGGCTTTTACATCCGCAAGCACCTGCTCAAAACTGTCAGTAATCCCTCTTGCCGACAGTTCAGCAAAACGACGCTGCGCGCGTACTTCGGCACTGGCCGTCACAAACAGCTTTACGTTGGCCTGTGGGCAAATCACCGTACCGATATCACGGCCATCCAGAACAGCGCCCCCTGCCCGCGCTGCAAAACTGCGCTGGAAATCCACCAGTGCGGCCCGCACTTCCGCAATTACAGCAACCTTACTGGCGGCTTGCGCAACTTCAGGCGTGCGCAGGCTGTCATCCTCCAGATCATCCGGCATCAGCGCAAGCGCTGCCTCGATAGGATCAGTGCCCGTCAGCACCTTTGCCCCAACCGCACGGTACAGCAGACCCGTGTCCAGATGCGCAAAACCGAAATGCGCAGCCACAGCCTTGGAAACAGTTCCCTTGCCCGCAGCCGCAGGTCCGTCGATCGCCACTGTAAATCCGTCGCTCATGACATCTCCGTAAGTTTCGCTTTAGTCACGTGTAACAGTTGCGCCTAGTTCCGTCATCAGTGGCTCAAATATCGGGAAGGAGGTCGCGATTGGGCCGCCGTCATCCACACGGACTGGCGCATTGGATGCCATGCCAAGGATCAGAAAGGACATCGCGATGCGGTGATCCAGCTGGCTGGCACACAGCCCACCACCCGCAACATTGCCATGCCCGGCGCCTGTGACAATCCACCAATCCTCGCCCTCGTCTACTGTGATGCCATTGGCGCGCAAGCCCTTGGCCATCGCATCAATCCGGTCGCTTTCTTTCACACGCAATTCGCGCACGCCGCGCATCACGGTCTGGCCGCTGGCGTAAGACGCCACAACACTAAGAACAGGATATTCATCGATCATGCTGGCGGCACGTTCTGGCGGCACTTCGATGCCGTGCATGTTGGGGGAGTAACGCGCGCGCAGGTCGGCAACTGGTTCGCCACCTTCAATACGTTCGTTTTCATAGACCAGATCAGCGCCCATATCGCGCAGCGTGGTAAACAGGCCAGCGCGTGTTGGGTTTAGGCCAATGCCTGGCACCAAAACATCCGAACCTGGAACAATCAGGGCTGCACACACCGGAAACGCTGCTGAGCTAGGATCGCGCGGCACTTCGATATGCTGTGCGTTCAATTCAGGCTGACCAGTGAGCGTGATTTCACGGCCCTCATCGGTCTCCTTGACAGAAATCTCTGCGCCAAACCCTTCGAGCATCCGCTCGGTGTGATCGCGTGTTGCTTCTTTTTCAATAACCACTGTTTGACCGGGTGCATTAAGCCCCGCCAGCAAGACAGCAGATTTCACCTGTGCTGAGGGCACAGGAACAACGTAACGCACAGGAACAGGCTCACGTGCGCCAACCAATGTCATGGGCAAACGCCCACCCTCGCGGCCAACGGTCTGACAGCCGAACAAGGCCAGTGGATCAGTAACCCGCGCCATCGGACGTCCGTTCAGGCTGGCGTCCCCTGAAAAGGTTGCTGTGATCGGCTGTGTCGCCATGGCGCCCATAATCAGCCGCACACCAGTGCCCGAGTTGCCGCAATCAATCACGTTGTCTGGTTCAGCAAAACCGCCAACACCTACACCTTGGACAGACCAGCTGCCGCCACCGTGATCGGTCACTTCAGCGCCAAACGCGCGCATAGCTGCGGCTGTATCCAGCACGTCCTGCCCCTCAAGCAATCCGGTGATCGTCGTTTCACCCACACACATGGCGCCCAGAATAAGGGAGCGGTGCGAGATCGACTTGTCACCCGGAACATTGGCTGTTCCGTTTAGGGGCCCACAGGCCGTTGACGTCATTGGAATAGGATCACCGTGGCTCGACATGTTAGCGCCCTCATTTTGCAGCTAATAGGGTTCTAGCTCAGTGTCTTTGCACCGTCCACACCACCCTGTTAATTTGACCCCGCGCGCATGACCCATAGATCGGCGCATCGGCATTTATATTTTCGCCCGCTCGTTAGACGCGGCGGAATGTCAGATAGTGCGGGACACGTCCCTCGCGAAGCGCCTTTTGCTCATAACGTGTGGAATACCAATCATCCCATGGGTTGCGCCAGTCTTTGGGGCTTACAGCCAACCATTCAAATCCGTAACGCGGTACTTCTTCCAGTGTCTGGCGCACATAGTCTTCGATGTCTGTTGCCACACGAAAGATCGCACCTTTCTTAAGGACACGGTGCAAAGGAACCAAATGTTCTTCGGTGACAAAGCGGCGGCGATGGTGGCGCGTCTTTGGCCAAGGGTCGGGGTACAACAGAAAGGCCCGTGAAATGCTTTGTTCAGGCAGAATATCAAAAATGTCGCGCGCATCTCCGGGATGTACTTTGACGTTGTTCACGCCTTCGCGTCGAATTTTGCCCAACAGCATGGCAACACCGTTGATGTATGGCTCACATCCAATGATCCCTGTGTCAGGATTGGAAGCCGCCTGATGCACCATGTGCTCTCCACCGCCAAAGCCAACCTCAAGCCAAATAGGCTTGCCGTCAAACATCGCATCCGTGTCCAGCATTTCCCGCTTCGGGTTTGCATCCCAATCCACAAGGCCCGGTGACAGCACAGCAAGGTCTTCATCAAGATAATCCTTCTGGGACTGCTTGAGATTGTGGCCCTTGAGGCGGCCATAAAAGTTACGGCGGGGTTTTACAGGTGTATTCATGCCCGCGGATGTAACGGGGTTGGCGCTGCGCTGCAATGCCTTCGCCAGATACACTCCGTTAATACACAATGTCGTAGAAAAGGGGGAAGCACCCCAAAGCAAAAGGCCCCCGATGAGTTTTTACACCCAGATCCAATCCTCCGAACAACAACAAGCGGCCAGTGGCCCCCAGTTTGCCAGCATCCTCATTGTAGATGATCAACGGTTTGATCGCGCCCGCCTAAACCGCATGTGCCGCGCTTTTGATTTCACCACACAGGTTGTTGAAGCCGATACACTTGCTGCGATGCGCGACAAGCTAAAGAAAGATCGGTTTGACCTGATTTTACTAGATTATCACCTGACGGACGGTACAGGATTGCAAGGAGTTGATGCCGTACGTGCGGACCGCGTCAATAGCGGTGCAGCAGTTGTAATGATCACGGGCACAGAACAAACTGATATCGCCGTACAAGCGCTCAAGCTGGGATTCAGTGACTACCTGACCAAAGAAGAGTTATCCCAAGAGACATTGGCGCGCGCAGCAATAACAGCGTTGCAAAAGGCTAGGCTGGCGCATGGTATGGCCAACGGCGGGGCCCAGCGCCCGCCAATGCATGAATCTCTCCAGAGTTTTTCACGCGAATGCGCGCAAGACATCAAACCCATTGTCAGCCGCATGATGCGGCAGATGCGGGACATCGATCTAAAAAAACCTCAAGATGCTGCCGAACGCGTGGAAAAGGTTGAGGGGTCATTGCGCAGGCTGTGGTCCTTCTTGGACGATCTGGACCAACTCGGTAGCGCATCAATTCCCAAGGAACCAACCATTGCAGGCCAGCGCACCAGCAGCCAACGCACGGAAATGAGCATAAACGCCCGTGTCCCGACAACCCAGCGCGGCAGGCCTGAAACAAAACAAGCCAAACCGCCCTCAATTTTTCGACGTCGTCCGGATTAGGGCGTTATGCGCCTTAAACGGCGGCCTTTAACGCATCAACCAAATCCGTACGTTCCCAGCTAAAGCCGCCATCGGCCTCTGGTGCACGCCCAAAGTGGCCGTAGGCCGCCGTGCGCTGGTAGATCGGTTTATTGAGTTCCAAATGGTTGCGAATACCGCGCGGCGTAAGGTCGATGATTTGACCAATGGCCTTTTCAATCGCTTCTGGATCAACTTCGCCTGTGCCAAACGTGTCACAATAGATGGAGAGTGGTTTACTCACACCGATGGCATAGCTCAGCTGAATTGTGCACTTAGAGGCCAAACCAGCCGCGACAACGTTTTTAGCAAGATATCGAGCAACATAAGCGGCAGAGCGGTCAACCTTTGTTGGATCTTTACCCGAAAACGCACCGCCCCCATGCGGAGCTGCGCCGCCATATGTATCCACGATGATCTTGCGCCCGGTCAGCCCCGCATCCCCGTCGGGGCCGCCGATGACAAAAGTGCCCGTCGGGTTCACCCACCATTCAGTTTCATTTGAAATCCAACCTTCTGGTAAAACTTCCCGAATGTAGGGTTCTACGATGTCACGGATATCCGCACTGGTCTGGCTTTCGTGCGCATGCTGCGTGCTCAGCACAATGGAGCTCACTCCAACGGGTTTGCCGTCTTCATAGCGCACTGACAGTTGGGATTTTGCATCGGGACGCAACGTTGGTTCGGTCCCGTCTTTGCGCACCTCCGCCAAACGGCGCAAGATGGCGTGTGCATAATGGACGGGCGCGGGCATCAGTTCTTTGGTTTCATCTGTCGCAAAACCAAACATGATACCCTGATCACCAGCACCTTCGTCCTTGTCCACGTCAGCATCCACGCCCTGCGCGATATGAGCAGATTGTTCGTGCAAGAGATTTGTAATTTCAACAGTCTCGTGATGAAACTTGTCCTGCTCATAGCCAATGTCTTTGATACAACTGCGCGCGATGTCTTCAATTCGCCCCATGTATTCATGCAGCTTGGTACGGTCAGACAGACCGACCTCGCCGCCAATCACAACACGGTTTGTGGTCGCAAAGGTCTCTGCGGCAACACGTGCTTCGGGTTCTTCGGCGATGAATGCATCCAGGACGGCATCACTGATACGGTCACAGACTTTATCTGGGTGGCCCTCAGAAACGGATTCCGAGGTAAAGACATAGGATTTGCGGGACATGTACGTGCTCCAATAAAAATCTGCACCACGCCAGGAAGCCGTTGTGGTGCGTTCAAACCGAACTAGGCTTCTGTGCGCATCGGGTCAATCGCTATTCAGACTGCGTGCGCTGTCTCGCCACAGCGCGCAACACCCCAACACCAAGGAACAAAACCATTAAAACGGCCAAAGGTAGATCGCCTGTACGACTGTAAATTGTTTGTGAGCGCGGCAGAGGCAGCCGGGAGTCAATGTACCCTGCGATCCCCAAACCAATGCTGTCCAGAATCTGCCCACGCGGACCGATCATAGCAGTGATGCCAGTATTTGCAGCGCGGGCTATTGGCAAACCCTGCTCAATCGCGCGCATACGAGCCTGGGCGAGATGCTGTTGCGGGCCAGCATAAGTCCCAAACCACGCGTCATTGGTGGCGTGAATGATAAAATTTGGACGCTCAGGTGCTGAGTTGACGTCATGGGCAAAGACTGCCTCGTAACAAATTAACGGCAACGCGCGTCCAAGCGGCCCCAGATCCATCAACTGAGCACCATCCCCACTGCTAAACCCTGCGCCGTGCTGGGGGGCCATCCCATAAAAGCCAAACCGCGCGGCAAAATCCCCCAGTGGGACATATTCTCCAAACGGGACTAGATGGTGTTTGTCATATATCTGGGTCACTTGCCCCTGCGAACCAAGCGTCGCCAGCGCGTTGTAGTAACGCCCTTCTTCACTGCGTTGTGCCCCTAAAATAACTGGAGTACCGCCAGCAGCAGCACTAATTTCTTCAAGGATAATGCCGCTACGGTTCAGGGTCCAAGGTATGGCTGTCTCTGGCCAGATGACCAGCGCTGGGGGCTGCATTCCTTTGGTCGGTGGGGCAGCCGTAAAGCGAAGCTGACGATCGTAAAAGATCGGGATCATCTCCGGATCCCATTTTTCGTGCTGAGGTGCATTGGGTTGCACCAACCGTACAACATGATCAGTCAGCTGCACGTCCGTTGGTACAAACGGCAAAACCATCGGCAGAGCCATCCCAACAGCCAAAGCAGTACCAAGATAGCGCCCGCGTGGTCTCAATTGTGAAATCGCAACTGCAATTGCAACCACGCCAACATTCACCCCATGTGGCCCGATCACTGCCAGCCCCTGCCCCATCAAGCTATCAACAGTGCTTTGCGCAGGAGAGGCCCACGGGAATCCCGTAAAAATATATGCGCGCAGCAACTCAATTCCCGGCAAAGTGAGGATTAGCCATGCCACGTTTTGCCCTAGTCTGCGCGCAGCCCAGAACGCCACCATCCAAAATAGCCCACCGCCTGCGGCCATCAGAATCACTGCAAAAGGGGCCATCCAACCGTGCCGCGGCGCATCAACCAGAAAGGGTGAGACAATCCAGTGAAGTGAGATCAGAAAATAGCCAAAGCCAAATGCCCATCCCATAGCGGCCGCTTGTGCAGCTGTGGGTTTACGTTCGCCCATCAGGAACGCGACAAGCGCCAAACCAGCAAGCATCATCGCAGGTAGATTAAAAGGCGCCTGCCCTAGGGCCGCAATTGCGCCACTCAAAGCTGGCAGCGCGACCCACTTAAGACGGCCGTTCATCCCGTAGGAGAGCCGTTCATCCGAACACGCAGCCGTTTAATGCGGCGTGGGTCAGCATCCATCACTTCAAATTCGGGTCCATCAGGATGAACAACAACCTCGCCGCGCGCAGGTACACGCCCAGAAAGCATAAAGACCAACCCACCCAATGTGTCGATATCTTCTTCGTCCACATCGTCATGTTCGGTCAGCGACAGGCCCACTTCTTCTTCGAAGTCAGACAGAGGCGTTTTGGCAAGCGCAAGGTACTGGCCAGGCTTCTCTTCTGACCAATAGATACCTTCATCAATGTCGTGCTCATCTTCGATTTGGCCAATAACCTGTTCGATCAAATCCTCGATCGTGACCAAGCCATCAACACCGCCGTATTCATCAATAACCAGCGCCATGTGCCGCCGCTCGGCTTGCATTTTGCTGAGCAGAACACCGATGGTCATGGATGGGGGCACATAGACCAGCGGGCGTGTCATTTCGGACAGATCGAAATTCTTGGGTTTTCCGTTAAACCCAAACTGCAAAGCCAGATCTTTCAGGTGTGCTAGACCAATAGGTGTATCAAGGGTCCCGTCATAAACAGGGAGGCGCGTTAGACCGCTTTCTTTGAAAACCGCCACCAATTCATCCATCGTCGTCGTCTGGCTGACTGCAACAATATCCGCCTTTGGGATCATCACATCATCCACACGCATACGGCGTAAATTGCCCATACCTGTAGTGCCCCGTTCGTTGTTCACGGCAGTAGGCAGGGTGCTATCGTCAACATCAGAAGGGCTGAGCGCACCGATTACACGGCTGAAAAAGCCACTTCGGCCCGTGTGGGGTTCGCCCTGCTGGGATATGTCATTGGAAGGAGTTTGATTCTGCGCGCTGTGCGCAGCGATAGAAGATCCGTCAGTGTCGCCCATTGGGTCCTGTCTCTGGAAGCGGCGACCTCATTGGTCACCTGTAATCGTGTTATCGATATAATATGGGTTATCTAACCCCAAATTACCAAGAATTTCGACCTCAATTCCTTCCATAAGCGATGCATCGCCCTCTGTAAGGTGGTCATACCCCAGTAAATGTAACACTCCGTGAATAATGAGGTGGGTCAAATGATCCTCGAACGGTTTGGATGATTCGACAGCTTCGCGTGCGCAAGTGTCATAGCTTAGCGCAATATCACCCAGTTCTAGCATCCCGTCATAGCCGATTTGCGGCGCTGGAGGCGCTATGCCTTCCGCAGGCGGCGCAAGCGGTTGCGCAGGCCAACTCAACACATTGGTAGGTGTTGGCTTGTCGCGGAATTCTTCGTTGAGGACCGCAATGCGTGCATCATCACAGGCCAGCAACGCGACCTCACACTCATCTGGCACCAGCGCCATGTGTTGCAGCGTGGCAACCACCGCGCGCTGCGCCAATGACGTCAGCATGGCCTCATCCCAAACAGGCGCCTCAATAAGAATATCAAGCGTGTCCAACTGCCTAACCGTCGCGCTTCACGGCGCGTTCAGCCTCGGCTTCATAGGCCTCAATGATCGCGGCGACCAACGGGTGGCGCACAACATCCTTGGAGGTAAAGTAGCTAAAGCTGATCTTGGGAATACGGTTCAATAAACGCTCCGCATCCGCCAACCCTGAGGCCTGCCCACGCGGCAAATCGATTTGGGTACGGTCTCCCGTGATCACCATCCGCGATCCCTCGCCTAAGCGCGTTAGGAACATCTTCATCTGCATCGCGGTAGCGTTTTGCGCTTCGTCCAGTACTACAAACGCGTTGGACAACGTACGACCCCGCATAAAGGCAAGCGGCGCGATCTCGATCGTCTTTTCCTCACGTAACTTGGCAAGCTGCTTACCCGGTAAGAAATCATTCAACGCATCATACAGGGGCTGCATGTATGGATCGACTTTTTCATCCTGCGTTCCGGGCAAAAAGCCAAGCTTTTCGCCAGCCTCAACTGCGGGCCGGCTGAGGATGATCTTATCAACCTTGCCAGACAGAAACATCGAGACACCCACAGCAACCGCCAGATAGGTTTTGCCAGTGCCAGCAGGACCAATGCCAAATGCCAGCTCATTATTAAACAGCGCTTCAACATAGGCTTTTTGGGCTTTGGTGCGCGGCTCAACCCGCTTTTTACGGGTCTGGATTTCTATGCCACCGCTGATTGGCATTTCAATCTGATCGCCGTCACGCACACCCGTATCTTCCGCCGAAGTGCCCATGCGTAAAACCATCTCTACATCAGCAGGCTCAACACTGCGTCCGCCTTCAAGGCGCGCATAAAGCGTCTGCAGAACTTGCGCCGCCCGCTCAGTCGCCTGCGGCTCCCCCAGTAGGGTCAAGAAATTACCGCGTCGTACGATCTGAATCTCCAACGCCTTCTCGACCAACGCCAGATGCTGATCAAAAGGCCCGCAAAGGTCGATCAGCAAACGGTTATCGGAGAAATCCAGCACAGGACCGGGCGGACCTGTTTCAGGTGTGAGCGTATCAGATTGAGACAAGAGCGGTTCCTTTCAGGCGTTCAGATAAATGAGATAAGACGTGATGTGCACCAATGCCAGTGCCCAAACGAAAAAGGGCCGCAGTGCAATGCACGCGGCCCTCATTATATCGTGTCAAATGCAACAAATTAGATCGGATCGCCGATGATGCTTGTTGCGCCTTTTTTGAAATCGCCAACAGTATGTGTAGGCGGAGCAACGCCAGAACATACAGGCTTACCGTATTTATCGAGACGCGCAGAAAGGTATCCCTCAACGCCGTCATCGATGATCCAGTGATCACACCCGTTGGGATCAACCCAAATACCTGCTTCAAGCTGGCTCAGGTGCTTTTTGTCAATGCCGCCATCAACCGTTTTATCAGGACCATTTGCGCGAAGCTGAAAGTCCTCGCAGGCTGAAACCAATGTGGCCAACCCTACAAGCGCGGTGATTTTAAGAATGTTCATATGCTTAATCCCCTCAGCGAACACAGATAATTTCGACGCGGCGGTTCTTTGCCATGCCAGAAGCGGAGCCATTGGATGCGGCGGGCTGACGCTCACCGTATCCGCGCACATCAGCGACACGTGCGCCCGATGCTTTGGCAACCTTGGCAACCGAGTTCGCGCGGTTCAATGACAGGCGCATGTTATATGCGTCAGAGGCACGGCTATCTGTGTGACCTGTGATGATAAAGCTAGTCGCTTCGGAGCTGCTAAAGAATTCCTGCAAACGCTGCTGCCCGCTTTTGGAAACGCGCGCGCTGTTTGTTGAGAAGAACTGATCGCTTTGCATCACGCCACAAACATTGCCGCGACGGCAAACAGGAATACCCTGACGGCTTGTGTGCGGTGTCATATAACCTTCAACACCATCATCCATAACCCAGTGTTCACACCCATCAGGGTCGACCCAGATCGTTGGAATATACTGGCCCTTATCGCGGCCAGACTGGCTTTTTGTTTGCGCACTCACGGCGGCGCCCTGCAAAGCAAGTGCAGCAATCATCGCTGCTCCTGCTGTCAACCGAAGTGTTTTGAAAAGTGTGTTCGCCACAGCTCTTTTCCTCTTTCTGTTCCCCCGAAGCGTACTTAGAACGCAACGCGCCCCAGAAAGCTCCATATTCGAATACCTTAGGCAAAACTATGGGACTAGGAAAGAACTATGTGCCACATATGGTGGGTACTTTGCGGAAAACCGCAAATTCAGGTGCATTTAATAGGACCCTGTATGTTCCGCTGGGTCAATTTGCCTCAAATTCGCCCACTTTGATGCGATCAAAGCCCAATTAGACGGGCAAACCCCTAGATTTGTTGCGCCGTCAGCGAGTTTGTCATCGCTCGGGTGATCCTCACAGGAACCACATCCCCTATTTGCGCGGTCGCATTTTCAATGTGAACAGCATGGAGATATTCAGATTTTCCCAACATCTGACCATCCTTGCGGCCAACCTTTTCCACTAGAACTGATAAATCGCGCCCTACCATACTTTCCTGAATGGCGCGCTGTTGGCGCGTGATCAGGGCCTGCAAGCGCTGCAGCCGTTCGTCCGCCTCGGCAGGGTCAACCTGCGCACGCGTCGCTGCTGGCGTTCCGGGGCGGGTGGAATATTTAAAGCTGTAGGCATAGCCGTAGTTGACTTGCTCAACCAAATCCATTGTGGCTTGGAAATCTTCTTCTGTCTCTTCAGGGAAGCCCACGATGAAATCACCTGACATCATAATGTCAGGTCGCACTTCGCGAATGCGTTCGATCAGGCGCAAATAGCTTTCAGCCGTGTGGCTGCGGTTCATGCGCTTAAGGATACGGTCCGATCCCGACTGAACTGGCAGGTGCAGATAGGGCATCAATTTGTCCGTATCTGCGTGGGCTGCAATCAGATCGTCGTCCATGTCGTTCGGGTGCGAGGTGGTATAGCGAATACGCTCAAGACCGTCGATTTTGCTTAGGGCGCGGACCAGTTGCGCCAGTGTCATGCCACCGTGATAGGCGTTGACGTTTTGCCCCAACAAAGTGACCTCGCGCACGCCCCGCTCAACCAGCTCTTGGGCCTCATGAACAACGCGGTCCGCAGGACGCGACACCTCGGCACCACGGGTGTACGGCACCACGCAAAATGCGCAAAATTTGTCACAGCCTTCTTGAACCGTCAAAAATGCAGCGGGTGCGCGGCGTGCTTTGCCGCCTCGCCCCTTAAGATGCGCAAACTTGTCCTCTTCGGGAAAATCCGTGTCGAGCGCGGTTTTCCCTTCGCGGATACGCGCCTCCATCTGCGGCAAACGGTGGTAAGACTGAGGACCCACAACCAAATCAACAGCAGGTTGGCGGCGCATAATCTCGGCACCCTCAGCCTGCGCCACACACCCAGTCACACCGATCTTGAGATCAGGATTCAGTTCCTTAAGCGGCTTCATGCGACCCAGTTCAGAATACACCTTTTCAGCCGCTTTTTCGCGGATGTGGCATGTGTTGAGCAGGATCATATCCGCATCTTCAGCGGTGTCTGTCTGCACATACCCTTCAAGGCTCTCTGCCATGCGTTCACTGTCATAGACATTCATCTGACAGCCATAGGTCTTGATAAAGAGCTTTTTGGGTGTGTCGTTTTTGGTCTCGGACATGATGTGCGCCTACGGATAATCGTTTGGGAAGGATGCCGCGCGAAGTATCAGCGTGCGCGGCATCTTGCAATGCACGCCGAATTAACCGATTCTGTGCGCAACTTGTATATTACCGAACCGGATACCATAGTATTTCATGCGTTACTCTTCATTAGACCAGTTCATCATCCAACAAGGGGCTGCCCTAGCCAAAGGGCCCATCGCCGTTGTGCTGGTCGAAGACGATGTCGAAATTGACACAACCCTGCGTCACCATCTGCAATCAGGTTTTGAAATGGTGTTGGCTCTCATGCCTGCTCAGTTCGATCTGCCGCGTGATTTGCAAGAAACTGCCCACCGTATCGACTATGAAATGTCTCTCGTAGGCGCGACCGAGAAGGCCATCAATGCCCTCATCAAAGCCGCCCCCGGACAGTGGATTTATTACTGCTACAATGCTGAATACCTGTTCTTCCCGTTTTGTGAGACCCGCGCGATCACAGAAATGCTGGCGTTTCATACTGAAGAACGTCGCGATTCTATGCTCACTTACATCATCGATCTTTATGCAGATGATTTAGATGAACACCCTCACGCAGTTTCACTAGAACGCGCCCATCTTGACCGTTCGGGGTATTACGCATTGGCGCGCCCTGATCCAATGAATGACGGACACCCAAAGGAACGACAGCTAGATTTTTATGGCGGGTTGCGCTGGCGGTATGAAGAGCACGTACCCGCCGCACGTCGCAAAATAGACCGTGTCGCATTGTTCCGCGCTACTCCCGGTTTGACCTTGCGAGACGATCACACCTTCTCGGATGAAGAGTACAATACTTATGCCTGCCCGTGGCACCACAACATTACCGCCACTGTCTGTTCGTTCCGCACCGCCAAGGCGCTCAAGGCAAACCCTGGCAGCAGATACGATATTGATACGTTCAAATGGCACAACTCTGCCCCGTTTGAATGGCATTCCCGCCAACTGCTTGATTTGGGATTGATGGAACCGGGGCAATGGTTCTGAATCACTCACCTTTTTGGTAAATCATCCGGCGCTGGCTAGTGCTCTGCCTGATGGCGCGCGGCCCATAGCCCTTGCTTGGCTTCTTGATCAAACGGCCAGCAATACTTGTCATCACACTGATTACCAACAACAACATGCCCAATGCGATCAGCACAAGTTTGACGCTGGCAAAACCTGAGTATGAAAGCGCAAGCCAATCCGCAAAACCCATCGGGATTGCGAGCATGCCAAACTGCCAGCCATTTTCAATGGCCCAATTTCAAAACATAGGATTGATCGACATCATCAGCAGTGACACGAACAAACACGCCAAATTTGCAAAGCAGCTTGGTCAGGAAATTAGCCATAACCGACTGAACCGGAATTAAAAACCTCAGCACACCGTGGATCACGTCGTCCTGGAATTCCGTATGTCACCCTGATCCCGGTCGATTGATCTTGATACGGCTCTGCGGCATTTGGCCCGTGTTTGGTCTTGCTTGAGGTCGCTCGCCTGAAATACCCAACTGCTCCAGTGCCTGCGCCTCTTGGCTGCCTGGGGTATAGCCAAGACCGCGAATGGCATCGTTTCTCACGTCTTCTGCGCTTGCATGTTGCGCGTCACCACCGCCGATAACGGCAAGCGTCAAATCCTGCACCATGTCGCGCAATTGCGGGTCAGTGCGCAGCGCCATAAGCAGACAAGCACTTAGCCCGAATCCGATGATACGACCCAAGATACGAGCCTTGCGCCCACGGGAGCGGCGATTGATCAGCCGCTCTTCGCGGTATGTTTCTGAAAATTCCATGCCCCCGATTAACTGGCAATCACGGCGATATTTTGACGACACACACAAAAACAGCGTGCAGGCGACGCCTACAGCCTCTAGACCCATCCGCATGAATGATCCCCAACCCTTTGAGATTTTTCTGGTGACCGTGCCGGGACTGGAATCTGTGCTGTGCGAAGAAGCACTTGAATGTGGCTTTGCCGGAGCTGTCGCCGTACCGGGGGGCGTGACGCTTCAGGGAGGATGGCCAGATGTTTGGCGCGCCAATCTTGTGTTGCGCGGTGCCACACGTGTGCTGGCCCGCATCGGCGGCTTTATGGCATTCCACCTTGCCCAGCTCGACAAACGCAGCCGCAAGTTTCCCTTTGGTGATCTGTTGCGTACAGACGTTCCATTGCGCGTGCAGGTCACAACCAAGGCGTCCAAGATTTACCATGCACGCGCTGCCGCCCAACGGGTCGAGACCGCGCTGACCGACACCCATGGCCTCACGCTTGATCCAGAGGCCACGCTAGTTCTCAAGGTCCGCATTGACGACAATCAGGTCCTTTTCAGCCTCGATACATCGGGCGAAAGCCTGCACAAGCGCGGCCACAAAGAGGCCGTTGGCAAAGCGCCAATGCGCGAAACGCTGGCCTCGCTGATGTTGCGACAAGCTGGATACACCGGAAAAGAACCCGTTGTGGACCCGATGTGTGGCTCAGGCACATTCCCGATTGAGGCTGCCGAAATCGCCACAGGTCTGTTGCCGGGGCGCACCCGCGAATTCGCGTTTCAGCAGCTTGCTAATTATGACGCCGACGCATTCGCCCAGATGAAGGATGTTCCGACGCGCACAGCCCCAGCTCACTTTTATGGGTCAGATCGCGACGCAGGTGTCATTCGCATGGCTCAGGCAAATGCCGAACGCGCTGGCATCCAAGACCTTACACATTTCGTCAATCGCCCCGCCGGTGAACTTACACCGCCTGAAGGCCCTCCCGGCCTTGTGATCGTGAACCCACCCTACGGGGCGCGCATCGGCAACAAGCAACTGCTTTACCCGCTATACGGCACACTTGGCAAAACCCTGCTAACCCGCTTTAAGGGCTGGCGCGTGGCGCTAGTCACCAGTGAGCCTTCCCTCGCAAAAGCAACTGCCCTACCGTGGAAACCCCAAGGCCCCGCCATCGCGCATGGCGGCATGAAGGTCTGGCTGTGGCAAACTCCGCCGTTAAGATAACAAAGGACATCCCAATATGACCCATATCAACGTCGCAAACCTGACCATTGGCAATGATCTACCCATGACCCTAATCGGGGGCATGAATGTTCTCGAAAGCCGCGACATGGCTATGCAGGTGGCCGAGGCCTATGTGGAAGTCACCACAAAGCTGGGCATCCCTTACGTGTTCAAGGCCTCCTTTGATAAGGCCAACCGCTCGTCTGTGCATTCCTACCGTGGTCCCGGCATGGAAGAAGGTCTGAAGATCTTTCAAGAGATCAAAAGCACCTTCAACGTACCCGTCATCACCGACATCCACACCGAGGCCCAATGCGCGCCCGTGGCCGAAGTGTGTGACATCCTTCAAGTGCCCGCCTTCCTTGCCCGCCAGACCGATCTGATCGCCGCAGTTGCCGCAACCCGCGCTGTGATTAACGTCAAGAAACCCCAGTTCATCAGCCCACCCCAGATGAAAAACATCGTCGAAAAGCTGCGTGAATGCGGCAATGACCAGATCATGCTGTGCGAACGCGGTGCCTGCTTTGGCTATGACAACCTAGTTGTGGATATGCTGGGCATTCGCACCATGCGCGATGTGTCAGACGATGCCCCCATCATCTTTGATGTCACCCACGCGCTGCAAATGCGCGATCCGGGTGGTGCCGCATCTGGTGGCCGTCGTGGACAAGTCGCCGAATTGGGCCGCGCAGGTTTGGGTGTCGGGATTGCGGGCCTCTTTCTTGAGGCACATCCAAACCCTGATAATGCTCTCTGTGATGGCCCAAGCGCGTTGCCGTTGGACAAGCTGGAGCAATTCCTTACCCAGATGAAAGCGGTGGATGATGTGGTGAAATCCTTACCGCCATTGGATATCGCTTAAGACTGAAACAAGCGCAGGTATTCCGTCCAAAAGTGGTCGTTGGTCCAATTTAGTATCGACGGCCGCAGTGTGGACAGATCGGTCATTCGCATCAAATGCACCAATGGCCGCAATCAGCCCTGTTCGGCATTTTGGAAAGCCGCTCGAAGGGGAATAATCAACTCGCAGACTAAAAACTGGTTCCTTGTGTATCCTCCCAGTGACGTCTCAGTTCAGCACCTGTCCCAAGATATTTCTCTTTCAGAGTTTCGCAGGATAGAATTCTGTCGGCTCTGAAATGGCGGAAGTCTTAGCGCAACTCACGCCGCGATGACCGCAGCTTCCGCGTAGTAGATCATGGCAATCGGTCGTATCGTTCGCTCGGTATTCCGGATGTCAGAAAGATCAGCATGCATAGGCGTTTTTACCCCCCAGCTCGACGAGAACAGGGATTTGCCGAGCTCTGTTACCTCGGACAGTTTGCGAGCCGCCCTTGCTGCCACCTGCTCTAGGCCCTTATCGCCTGTGCGGGAAATCATGCTCAATCCAACCGAAATAGCCTCTGCTTCTTCAATATCGAAATTCACTGGTGGGAGGTTGTAACCGCGCTGCATCACATAACCTACACCAGCCTCTCCTTCGATGGGAACACCCATCGTTTAAAGCGAAACTATATTGCGATAAATCGTCCGTTTCGTAACCTCTAAAGCATCAGCAATTTGCTGAGCAGTGCAGGGCTCATTCGCACAGCGAAGCAACTGGATGATCTCAATCATTCGGGTTGAGCGCATTTGATATCCGATCCTACAAATAATAATTACGAATGGCACATCACTGCTGACAGACCCATGTCAGTAGTGTGTCCCTAAAGTGGCTTCCAATGCACAATCGCAAAGGAAATAACGATGGCACAGGATATCCTGAAAGCAGGGTTTGAAACCCGACCAATGACGATGGAGCCGCTTTGGCAGGTCGCCTATCAAGCACCGCAAGAAGATGTGGATCGTATCTTCGGCGAGATCACCAAAACTGTCCCTCTAAAACACGGAAAGACAGACCGTAACGCCTATCAAGCGCGCGGCGGGGTTGAAATTTATCGTCCGCTGGAAGGCACGCCTACAGGGGCGGAAGATGAGGTTCGCCATCGCCCGAATGTTGATGAAGTCCGGTTTTTAATCCCTCGCGATACGGCTGTTCTTGATCAGGTCATCGAGGCAATTTACGAAGTCAGTAGCTATTATGAACCCGTCATAACCGTTCAGGATGTACTGCGCAGCACCTGTAAGGGGCTTGACGATAAAAACAATCCGCATCGCTGGTGGAACAAGAGCGGTGACTGGAAAACATCTAATGACTGACTCTGCCACTCTATCGCCCTCCAGCTACCGGTTGGGCCTCACACTCGTCACCGCCTCTGCTATTGCATGGAGCACGGCTGGCCTATTCACACGCATCATCTCGCTGGATGTCGGCACCATGCTTGTCTGGCGGGGGCTGTTCGGCGCACTTGGCATTCTTGCGGTTGCGATCGCCCTGCAAGGGCGCACGGCTATCAGCGACTATCGCCGCATGGGCTGGCCAGGTTGGCTCTTTGCTGTCGTTTCAGCCTTCGGGATGTTGTGTTTCATCACCTCGCTGCGGATGACGACGGTCGCACATGTGTCGATCATCTACGCAACTGTGCCCTTCGTTGCCGCCGCAATGGCTTGGCTCGTCATCGATGAGCGGCCTTCTAGAAGCGCTATCATCGCAAGTGTGATTTCTCTGGCGGGTGTCGCGGTTATTGTTGGTTTTGGCAGCGAGGGGTCTTTATCAGGCGATGCCCTCGCATTCGGAATGACCCTGTCTCTTGCTGCGATGATGGTGATCTCGCGTCGATACAAAAACATTCCGACAATGCCTGCCGCCTGTGTATCGGCACTATTGAGCAGTGCGGTCGCCATACCCTTCAGTCAGGGACTTGCAGTTGGCGGATATGATCTCGGCTTGCTTGCACTTTTCGGTCTCGTGAACTCCGCTATCGGGCTCGCCTTGTTCACCTTGGGTGCCCGAATATTGCCAGCTATCGAAACGGCTTTAATCGGCGCGCTGGACGCCCCGCTTGCACCAATTTGGGTGTGGTTGTTGTTCGCGGAAACACCGGGCGTCGAAACCACGACAGGCGGAGCAATCGTGTTTGCTGCGGTGCTGACGCATATTTTGCTACAAAGACGGCGCTAAAGGAGGTGCGCACTATCTACACCGAAGCTGACATTCAAACGCAGTGCAGCATCCGGTAAAGTGGGCTCGAAGCGGTCTTTCCATGCGCTTAGCATCAGGTCCGGTTTCCGGCAAAAGTTCAACAGCTCAGAGATAGAATAAGCGCCGCTTTGCAGCAGCGCCTTCTATATATCTAAAACCGAGAAACCCTTCAGAGGTTTTCAGCCTGCGGCATCCCTAACACGTGGTAACCGCCGTCAACGTGGATGATCTCGCCCGTGGTGCAGGCGCCTGCATCAGAGGCCAGATAAACCGCCGTGCCACCAACCGCTGCCAGCGTCGCGTTCTCACGCATTGGGGCATTCAGACCTGTGTGCTTGTAAGTCTTGCGCGCACCGCCAATAGCGGCCCCTGCCAATGTCTTCATCGGGCCAGGCGAAATCGCGTTAACACGGATGCCTTCAGGACCCAGATCATTCGCTAGATAGCGCGTAGCGCTTTCAAGTGCCGCTTTGGCCACACCCATGACGTTATAGTTTGGCACAACCTTGTTAGAACCTTGATACGTGAGCGTCAGCAGCGTGCCGCCATTCTCATTCATCATCGGATGCGCACGGCGCGCGACCTCGATAAAGCTATAGGCTGAGATATCCATCGAGTGTTTAAAGTTCGCGCGGCTGGTGTTCAGGAAACGGCCTGTCAGCTCGGATTTGTCGGAAAACGCAATGGCATGAACCACAAAATCAATTGTCGGCCAACGCGCGCCCAGCTGGTCAAACGCCGCATCCAGCGACGCATCATCCGTCACATCCACATCAACCATAAAGTCAGAACCAACGCTCTCAGCCAGTGGCTTGAGGCGTGTGCCAAATGCATCGCCCTGATAGGTGAACGCCAATTCAGCGCCCGCCTCGGCCATTGCTTTTGCAATGCCCCATGCGATTGAGCGCTCATTTGCGACGCCCATAATTAGTCCGCGTTTTCCGCTCAGCATTCCGGTCATTATTTGATCCTAACCTTGGTATTTCGAGAGGATCATTGATCCGTTAGTGCCGCCAAACCCGAACGAGTTGGTCATCACCGAGTCTAGGCCCGCACCGTCTACGCGCGTCGTTGCGATCTCGGCTGGGTCCAGACGATCGTCGAGTTCCTGCACGTTGATGGACGGCGCGATGAAATCACCTTCCAACATCAACAGGCAGAAGATTGCCTCTAATGCACCCGCAGCACCCTGCGCGTGGCCTGTCATGGACTTGGTTGAGCTAACGGGCGGCGTGCTGCCTTGGCCAAATACGCGGCGGACTGCTTCGATTTCACCCACGTCACCAACAGGCGTCGAGGTGCCGTGTGCGTTGATATAGCTGACCTTGCGGCCTTCTGGCAACGATTGCAGCGCAAGGCGCATTGCGCGCTCGCCACCTTCACCACTTGGGGCAACCATGTCGTGGCCATCAGACGTCGCAGCGTAACCCGTGACTTCGGCGTAGATTTTGGCACCGCGCGCCAAGGCGTGTTCCAAGTCTTCCAGCACAACCATGCCGCCGCCGCCGGAGATAACAAAACCGTCGCGGTTTTGGTCAAACGCGCGAGAGGCCAGCTCTGGTGTGTCATTATATTTGCTGCTCATCGCTCCCATGGCGTCAAACAGACAGGACAGCGTCCAATCTAGCTCTTCTCCACCACCAGCAAACATGACGTCCTGTTTGCCCATCATGATCTGTTCAGCCGCGTTACCGATGCAATGCAATGAGGTCGAGCAGGCCGAGGTGATGGAATAGTTGATGCCTTTGATTTTATAGGCCGTGGACAGGTTCGCGCTCACTGTTGAGCTCATGCATTTTGGCACTGCAAACGGCCCGATGCGTTTGGTCGCGCCAGTGTTTTTGACAACATCATGCGCCGCCAGCATGGCCGACGTTGACGGCCCACCAGAACCTGCAACCAACCCTGTGCGCGGGTTCGAAACCATTTCTTCGCCCAGACCAGAGTCTTCAATCGCCTGACCCAGCGCAAGGTAGGCATAAGCCGCGCCATCGCCCATAAAGCGGAACGTGCGCTTGTCGATATGCTCGGACGGTTTGATTTTGAGAGTACCAGCAATCCGGCTGCGAAAGCCGTGCTCGGTCATGGATTCAGAGGCGACAATACCGCTGGTGCCCGCTTTCAACGATGCTTTGACCTCGGTTGCATTGTTCCCGATGGATGAGACAATTCCCAGCCCTGTGACGACGACGCGGCGCATATGCAGCACTCCCTAAACTTCTCTGCCCCTTCTTAGGACAGGCCCGCAGCACGGCGCAAGCAACTCGCCCCACCCTACCGCTATGAGAGCGTTAGCGAATTTGGGTGCAAACTTCAACGGATGGCTGGCATTTTGATATCCTAAACGCTGCACATGCATCTCGTCAAAAACAGTGATCGGTTCCAAGAGCACTCAAGGTAGTGTTGCTGATTGAGGGCAGATCCACTTTGCTGACAAAGTTGCCTGTAGAAATGAAGGCGCGTGTGCAGCATGTTTCCAATTTCATCTTGTCTTTGGCATCTCTGTTAGATCAAGCAACACCGTTAGGCGATCATCACTGAACTGAGCGGGAGTTACTTTAAGACTTTGTGGCCCTGGTCCCTTTAGGGAGCGCCCCCAAAGATCAAAATGAGTTCCTTGGCAAGGATCAAAGAATCCCTCGTAATCTCCAGTTTTGCTCAACACAATGCAGCCTATCCCGTCGACGTTTACTGCGCTAGCAATGAACCATTCTAAACGTGTATACGCATCTGCGCCAATTTCGAGTGCTAGCGTCCCGTCGGTAAGCGCTGTCGACCACTCTTCTCTTGAGATTTCCGGCTCAAGCTGCGCCATCGCAGTAGCAATCTCTTCTAGGTCACGGTGCCAGACAACAATTGGCTTCTGGTCAACGTGAAACACGGTGACATCGCCGGGTTCCAATTCATCTATCCAAATTCTGTGTACGTTGGTTCGATACTTTGCCTTCACGTCAGCTGTTGGCTTCATGCTGGTAAAGAGAAAATGTCCACCTATGATCACTCCCAGCAGCAGCCACCCTGCTGTCATGTAATAAAGCGTGACGCTCTTCTTTTTCATTTTGTTCTTACTCTATCAAAAGCTCAAGCTGTCACCGCTTTCTGAAAGTGCGGTTGTTACTGGACTTAACCATTGGCACCCTCAGAAGAAAGCAGTTTAAGAGACAGCCCGCTGTCCCAATCACCCTAGGAGAACAAGATAGGCTTGGGATCAGACCGAACCATCATTAAGACAAAACAAAAACACCACCGTTTGCTTCATCAGGCAAACGGTGGTGTTCTGGGACACCATATCGTGACGCGCTTTCTCAGGTTAACAGAGTTAGCTCTGGCTCAATGCCACCCTCAGTCCTTTGACCTCGTAAATCACTTCGCCGTCTGCCTCGACGATACCATTCGCCACCCCCATGGTGAGGCGTCGTGTTTGGAGCGCTTTGGTGAAATCAATTTTGTAAGTGAGCATTTTACGGTCAGGACGCACCATGCCCTTTAGCCTCACTTCATCAACGCCAACAGCCATGCCGCGTCCCAGCCAGCCGCGCCAGCCAAGGTTGAACCCTGTCAGTTGCCACAAGCCATCAAGGCCAAGGCATCCGGGCATGATCGGGTTACCCGGAAAGTGGCAATCAAAGAACCAAAGATCAGGGGTGATGTCGAACTCGGCCACGATGTGACCTTTGCCATGTTCGCCGCCATCGCCGGAGACTTCGGTGATGCGATCCATCATCAGCATGGGCGGTGCGGGCAGCTGTGCATTGCCCTCACCAAATAATTCTCCACGCGCACATTTCAGCAAGTCTTCTTTGTCAAAGCTCGTTGGGTAGTCTGCCATGGGGTATCTCCTGCGCGATTTTATGTTGTTTTCCACCTAACACCGAGGCTTACGCGGCTGCAAGGGGGAGCTAATTGTCGCAGCACCTGCTGCAATGCACTGTTCAAATAGGCACTATCGGCTCATTTTACATGTCATGAATACCCTCAGGCAGCATTTGCAATTGAAATTGCCGCCCTTCGCACTCTATATTGCAACTACTTCGCAACGAGGCAGATCATGTTTGATACCCACCTAGAAACCGGAACCAAGTGGCTTGCGACTGCAGGCCTGCGCCCAACGCGTCAGCGTGTGGTACTGGCTTCGCTGCTTGTGGGAGATGGCCAGGACAGGCATGTCACTGCCGAAAGCCTGTTTGATGCGGCCAAAGATGGCGGCGATAGCGTTTCCCTAGCGACGGTTTACAACACCTTGCGCGCGTTCTGCGATGCAGGCCTGCTGCAAGAAGTCACCGTTGATGGCTCGCGCAGCTATTTCGATACAAACACTCACGACCATCCACATTTCTTTTGGGAAGACGAAGCGCGCCTAACGGATGCGCCTTCAGACCAGTTGGTGATCGCGCAACTTCCCGATGCGCCCGAAGGTGCCGAGATTGCGTCAGTGGATGTTGTAATCCGGTTGCGCAAAAAAGCGTAAGCTCGACAGACCGTCGATCACTCAAGCCTGTAATTAAAAAAATGCGCCATCCGATGTTTCGGACAGCGCATTCGTTTTTGCAAAACCGTTTCAGGACACATTGATGTACAGCGCCCCCTGATTAGGGATTATGCCGCGTCGATTTTCATCAGTTCGATATCAAACTGTAGGTCTTTGCCCGCCAGTGGATGGTTGGCGTCTAGCGTTACAGTTGCCTCATCCACTTCAACCACAGTCACAGGCATTGCCTGCCCGTCTGGTGTTTGCATTTGCAACTGCGTGCCAACTTCCAGCGGGATGTCTGCAGGAATGCCTTCGCGAGGCACAGCTTGGCGCATTTCAGGGTTCAACTGGCCGTATGCATCATCGGCACCAATTTTCACGATCTTTTTATCGCCAATTTTCATGCCAGGAATCGCAACATCCAAACCCGGAATGATCTGACCTGAACCTACTTCAAACTGCAGCGGTTCGCGCCCAGCTGAGCTGTCAAAGGTGCTGCCATCCAAAAGTGTACCTGTGTAGTGCAAATGCACAGTGTCGCCTGCCTTAACTTCGGCCATTGTTCGTCTCCATTCTGATCGGGGAAAAGGGGTAGAGGCCGCGTATCTGCACGGGTGCTCCAAAAGATGGCCATATCTTTTCAAGCCCTGCACAAAACCACAACCCCCATTTCGCCCTTTTCCAGACGCCACCCCCATGCAAGTGTACGATAAATTGACCCGAAAATACGCGGAGCCCTTATGCCTATCACCACCTGTATCTTCGATGCCTATGGCACATTATTTGATGTGGCCGCTGCCGCGCGCCAAGCAGCCAGCGAGCCCGCTTACGCCGCCATAAAAGATGACTGGCCCCAATTGGCCGAGCATTGGCGCCTCAAGCAGTTGCAATACAGCTGGCTGCGCGCTGTGGCCGATGCCCATTGCGATTTCTGGCAAGTCACGCAAGAAGGCCTTGATTGGGCGTTAGAAAAGACAGGCCATGGCGGAGATGCGCCGCTGCGCGAACGGCTGTTGCAACTTTATTGGGAACTAAGCGCCTACCCTGAGGTACCTACAATGCTTCACGCTCTAAAGGACGCAGGATTGAATACGGGCATCCTTTCCAACGGCTCACCCGCAATGCTGCAGGGTGCGGTGGACAGCGCAGGCATTGGCGGTGTCTTGGACGCACTCCTGTCCGTAGAAAGCGTTGGCATCTTCAAACCGGATGCGCGCGTTTATGATCTGGTAGGGGCCGAATTTGGCTGTGCCAAAGAGGAGGTTTTGTTTGTATCCTCCAACGGATGGGACGCTGCAGCCGCAACTGGTTATGGCTTCACCACCGCTTGGGTGAACCGCGGTGGCGATCCAATGGATCGACTCCCATGGAAACCCGCCCACATGCTAAGCGATCTCACGGGCATCCCCGCACTGGCAGGGATCTAATGGCAAACTTCACCACCTCAGACGGGCTTTCGCTGTATTACACCGACGAAGGCGCTGGCTTGCCGATCCTGTGTCTTGCCGGATTGACCCGCACCACTGCCGACTTTGATTATGTGACCCCGCACCTCAGCGATCACCGCTTGATCAAACTTGACTACCGTGGGCGTGGGAAATCGGATTTTGATCCCAATTGGAAGAACTACACCCTTCCCGTCGAATGCCGCGATGTGATCGAGCTGCTGGATCATTTGGGTCTGGAGAAGGTTGCTATCATCGGCACATCGCGTGGTGGGCTAAATGCGATGGGTCTGGCGATGGGGGCCAAGGATCGCTTGCTAGGTATTGCACTTAATGATGTAGGGCCTGTGATCGATCCCAAAGGTATAGAGACCATCAAAGATTACATTGGCCGTAATCCCGCCGCCAAAACTTTTGAAGACGCCGCAGCCGCGATGGCGCAGGCCTTTCCCGAATTTACCAATATGCCCGAAGGCCGCTGGCTGGAAGAAGCGCGCAAACACTACACACAAGACGCCGATGGCCTGCACATCACCTATGACAAACGTCTGCGCGACGCGGTGCTTGCCGCTGGTGAGCAGATGATGCCTGATCTGTGGCCGTTCTTTGATGCGATGGCGGATCTGCCGCTGGTGTTAATCTGGGGCCTGAACTCCAACCTGTTATCAGTTGATACAGTAACAGAGATGCAAAAACGCCGCCCTGATATGATCTTGGGCCGCGTTCCTGATCGGGGCCACATCCCATTCCTAGATGAACCCGAGGCAGTCACAGCCCTCAATAAATGGATCGAGGCCATGTTATGAATATTGAAATGATCCGCGCAGCTGCCGCCCGCATTCACGGTCACGCCCTGCGCACCCCACTGCTAAACTCCGGCTTCCTTGACGAAATCGCAGGCCGACGTGTTTGGATTAAACCTGAGTGTTTACAGCACACCGGGAGCTTCAAATTTCGCGGAGGTTATAGCGCTCTTAGCGCCTTGGACCCTGCAATCCGCGCCAATGGTGTCATTGCGTTTTCATCTGGAAACCACGCACAAGGCGTCGCACTTGCTGCGCGCATGCATGGCACGTCAGCTGTGATCATCATGCCATCGGACGCACCTCAGCTTAAGATCGAAAATACGCGTGCGTACGGTGCCGAGGTTGTGTTGTACAAACGTGGTTCTGAAGACCGCGACGAAATCGGTGACCGTCTCAGCCGTGAGCGCGGCCTGACCTTGGTAAAACCCTTTGACGAACCGCAAGTCATCGCGGGGCAAGGCACCACAGGGTTGGAAATCGCTGAGGACGCAAATGCGATGGGCATCACCAACGCAGACGTCATTGTGTGCTGCGGTGGCGGTGGACTGACCTCAGGAATTGCGCTCGCGCTAGAGGCCGACGCCCCTACCTTGCGCGTGCGCCCCGCTGAGCCTGAAGGATTTGACGATGTCGCCCGCTCGCTGCGATCAGGTGTGATCGAAAGCAACACTGCCACATCAGGTAATATTTGCGACGCCATCATCACACCTCGAGCTGGCGATATCCCCTTTCCGATCATGAAGCGGCTATGCGGCCCCGGCCTTGTCATTAACGAGACCGAGGCGCTTGGCGCGATGGCGCAGGCGTTCTTGCGCCTTAAGTTGGTCGCCGAACCCGGCGGTGCCGCAGCCCTTGCTGCAGCCCTGTACCGGCGCGACGAAATCAAAGGGGATGACGTTATCGTCACAATATCAGGCGGCAACGTGGATCCTGCCATGTTCGCCCGTGCATTGGAGCAGTTATGACCCGTTTCACCATCGCAAGTTTTAACGTTAAAAACCTGATCGGCGCAGACAAGGAATACTACCAGTTCCAATCCTACACCCCAGAGGAATACGCGTGGAAACGCGATTGGCTTGCGGATCAGATGGTCACGCTGGACGCCGATATTGTTGGTTTCCAAGAGATATTTGACGAAGACAGCCTGCGCGACATGATCACGCTGGCTGATAAATACGGCGACGATCACAACGAATTTTCACTGCCCGATGGCAGCAAACGTTATCGCAAACGCGCGATTTTTGATAAACTGGCCTATGGCAGCTACCGCGATGCCGAAATCGCATTTGCGCCCAATATGCACGACGGTGAACCGGGCCATCGCCGCCCCGGTTTGGCTGTTTTGTCACGCTTTGGATTTGTCGGTGAACCTGAAATTATTCAGGACTTAGGCCAGCCCTTGGACATCCCCTTTGCGGATGGTGACGAAGACGGCGGCTTTTTCCGCATCAGCCGCCTTAGCAGACCCATCCTAAAGGTGCGCGTCCCTGTTGGGGATCACGTGATCACGGTCTTTAATTGCCACCTCAAGTCCAAGCTGGGCGAATTTGTGCGCCCAAGTGATGGTGGCCCTGCTCCTGAAAGCGACCTAACACAATACGATGCCGTAGGGCGTGCGCTGGGATCAGCGCGTGCCGCAATGCGCCGCATGGCCGAAGCATGGGTTTTGCGCGGTGCAATCGTACAAGAACTGCAGGCCGGCAATCCGGTAATGGTGTTGGGTGATTTTAACGATGCCGAAAACGCAGTGAGTTCGGAAATCATCAGCGGGGAGCATCCTTTCAAGAATTATCAGTGGATGTTGCGCCATGACGCAGAACATCGCGGCGATCGTTATTCCGAA
This sequence comes from Sulfitobacter sp., assembly GCF_036960155.1. Lineage (GTDB taxonomy): Bacteria > Pseudomonadota > Alphaproteobacteria > Rhodobacterales > Rhodobacteraceae > Sulfitobacter. The sequence continues at coordinate 251,412 of NZ_JBALWB010000001.1, forward strand.
AAAGACGCCAAACAGATCACCGAAGATATCGAAACCGTGCGCCTGCACGCCGCTGAAAAACTGTTCACCCGCAAATCCCTGCGCGACATGGTTTTCACCGCAGCCTTTGGCGGCGTCTACGAAAGCATTGACCAGATTTACATGTCCCGTCATTTCCTACCCGAAACTTCCGATGGCATTGGCGAGATGGAGTACTTCAGCGTGCTCAACGATCACCTAACCGATGGCAGCCACCCCGAAGCGCCCTATAATAAGCTGGCCTCGGATCACGGCCAGATTATGGCACATATCAAGCTCAAAGGAGAGAAGTGATGCAGTTATTTGATGCTGGCGATGTACGTCTACACTACCGCGTAGATGGCCCTGCAGATGGTGCTCCGGTTGTTTTTGCCAACTCCCTTGGAACGGATATGCGGTTGTGGGACCCTATCCTGCCACTGCTGCCCAAGGGCCTGCGCATCATTCGCTATGACAAACGCGGTCACGGCCTTTCTACTGTACCAAAGGGGCCTTACTCGATGGGCGCTCTTGTTGGTGACTGCGAGAAATTGCTTGATCACCTAGAGGTACGTAATTGCGTTTTTGTCGGCCTTAGCATTGGCGGTATGATTGCGCAGGGACTTGCGATCAAACGGCTCGATCTGATCCGCGCCGTTGTGCTGAGCAATACAGCAGCCAAAATCGGCAATGCAACCATGTGGAATGATCGTATTTCAGCCGTGAACGAAAATGGCATCGAAAGCCTTGCTGATAGCGTGATGGAGCGTTGGTTCTCAAAGGAATTCCGCAGCGATCCTCAGATCGAACTTTGGCGCAACATGCTGGTCCAGCAGGCCAGCGATGGATATACGGGCTGCTCAGCAGCAATTTCAGGGACTGATTTCTACACCCCCACCAGTGGCTTGCGGTTGCCCTGTTTAGGGATCGCAGGTGCCGAAGATGGCTCAACTCCGCCAGATCTGGTGCGCGAAACAACCGATCTGATCCCCGGCTCAAAATTCCACCTGATCCGGCGCGCTGGCCACCTGCCCTGTGTTGAACAGCCCGAAGAATACGCGCAAGTTTTGTCTGATTTCCTCACTGGTGTTGGTCACGTCTGACAGATACGACAAGGCACCAAGTAAGAACACAGACGGAGCAGACAGACCTATGGCAGCCAGCGTTTTTGACAGCCCCCTTTTCGCACATTTGTTCCCGACAGGTGAGGCCGGAAGGTTATTCTCAGACACGGCCGCCTTGCGCGCAATGTTGTTGGTCGAGGGCGCACTGGCCCGCGCGCAGGGTGAACAAGGCATCATTCCAGAACTAAGCGCCAAAGCGATCCAGCGCGCGACAATGGAAATCCAAATTGATCCGGGTGCCATTGCCCGTGCCACTGGTGAAAATGGCGTTAGTGTTCCGGGCCTTGTGGCCGCATTTCGTGCCGAAATGAATGCGCCCGAACACGCGCAATTTGTGCATTGGGGCGCGACCTCGCAAGATGTCATTGATACGGGTCTGATGCTGCGCCTGCGCCAATTACTGCTGTTGGCCGAACAAGATTTGCGAGACATCATTGCAAATCTTGCAAGCCAAGCAAAGCAACATGCGCAAACGCCAATGGCCGGACGTACCTATGGGCAGCAGGCGACGCCAACCAGTTGGGGCGCTGTGGTGGCCGACTGGGGCTATGCGCTGTGTGACCTAGTAGAGGCCCTGCCCGCCTTGCGCGATTCCTCGTTGCTTGTGTCTCTGTCTGGTGCTGCGGGCACCTCATCCGCCCTTGGACCTCAGGCGGCTGAAACCCGCGCGGCATTGGCCAAAGGGCTAGGGTTGAACGATCCCGCGCGCAGCTGGCATGTTGATCGTGGCCCTATCCTGCGAATTGCCGATTGGTTGGTGCAGGTCGTATCCACCTTGGCCCGCATGGGGGCTACACTGGTGGCCCTTACGGGCACAGAAACAGGCGAAGTGCGCCTTGGCGCGGCTGGCGCGTCCTCAACGATGCCGCAAAAACAAAACCCTGTAGCGCCTTCGGCGTTGCACGCATTGGGACATCAGGTAACGGGCCTGCGCGCGGCATTGGCCCCCGCAACCTCGCATTTGCACCAACGTGATGGTGCCGCGTGGTTTACCGAATGGATGGTTCTGCCGCAAATTGCACTCAACGCCGCAAGCGCATTGCAACACGCAAAATCGCTGACCAAATCGATGTCGCCAGATACAGTCAGAATGGCGGCCACATTGAATGGCGGCCTTGGCTTGATCCACGCCGAAGCGCTCAGCTTTGCACTGGCGGCCAAAATGCACCGCCCCCAAGCGCAAGCGCTCACCAAAGAATTATGCCGCGCCGCTCAAGACAAAGGCGTACCTCTGGAAACACTGGCGCGCGAAGCCCATCCAGATTTGTCCAAAGACCTGTTTGATCCAACACAGGCACTTGGCCTAGCCCCCCAAGAGGCCCGCGCATTCGCTGCCCGTGCTCAAGAGTTAAAATAACATGCGTCTGCCCATTATCTTTATTCTGCTGACCGTAATGATTGACGCCATTGGCATCGGTTTGATCATACCTGTCATGCCCGATCTGATCCAAGAACTGGGCGGTGGAACATTGTCACAAGCGGCCATTTGGGGTGGAATACTTTCGACAACCTTCGCGGTGATGCAGTTTCTTTTCGGGCCAGTGATCGGCGGGATCTCAGATCGTTTTGGCCGCAGGCCTGTTCTACTCATTGCGCTGACGGTGATGGCGCTTGATTATGTTTTGATGGCCGTTGCTGGGGCCATGTGGCTGCTTCTGGTCGGGCGTGTCATTGGTGGTATTACCGCTGCGACCCAATCAACGGCGAGCGCGTATATCGCCGACATTTCTGCCCCCCATGAGCGCGCTGCACGGTTTGGCCTTGTTGGTGCAGCCTTTGGTGCCGGATTTGTCCTTGGCCCAATTACAGGCGGTTTATTGGCAGAATACGGGACCCGCGCACCCTTCTGGCTTGCTGCAGGATTGGCATTTGCAAATGCTGTGTTTGGCTGGTTTGTCCTGACCGAAACTGTAACCGACGCAAACCGCCGCAGCTTTAACTGGCGGCGTGCTAACCCACTGGGCGCGCTTCGCTCTTTAGGTAAACTGCCCGGTGTGACCAAACTGCTGTTTGTGTATTTCCTATACCATGTCGGTTTTGCGGTTTATCCCGCTGTCTGGTCCTATTTTGGCAAAGAACGCTTTGATTGGTCACCTGCTACAATCGGCCTTTCCCTTGCGCTGTTTGGTATTGCAATGGCGTTGGTTCAGGCGGGCCTCATCAGGCCATTCCTAAAGTACTTTGGCGAACGCGGAACGGTCATTGCAGGTCAGCTTTTCAGCATACTTGCGCTTGTTAGCATTGCATCGATGACATCTGGGTTTTGGGTCTTGGTTTTCACACCTGTTGCTGCATTGGGCGGAATTATCCCCCCCGCACTCCAAGGCATCATGTCAACCCGTGTCGCTGATGACGCCCAAGGAGAACTTCAAGGCGCGCTTACATCCGCCTCAGCATTGGCCATGATCCTATCGCCTTTGGTGATGACATATACGTTTGCACAGTTCACCGATGCACAGGCCCCTATCTACTTGCCAGGCGCTCCATTCCTGCTTGCTGCTGCGCTGAGTATTTTAGGATTAGCCGTTGTGCTGGCGAGCCGTCGCAAAAACTGACCCTACGTCCAAGTTATAGGACCGAATAATGCTTGTCCGGAATCATGATCTGGGCAAACACTGTTGCGTGACATGTAACAAGGACGTCTGATGAAAAAGATTAAAGCCGCCGTATGCCATGAATTTGGCGCGCCCCTCACTATCGAAGAAATCAACCTGCGTGCGCCAGAGGCTGGCGAGGTAGAAGTTACGCTGGATGCCGTGGCCATTTGCCATTCAGACATCTCCTTTGCCGAAGGCGCATGGGGTGGTTCGCTGCCTGCGGTTTATGGCCATGAAGCTGCTGGCAAAGTCGCTGCAGTTGGCACTGGCGTAAACGGTATTGCCATTGGTGACAGCGTCATCGTGACGCTCATTCGGTCATGTGGGACATGCCCCTCATGTGCAGGTGGCACGCCTACCTTGTGTAGCACCCCCTATGATGGCGACCATGGACCGATCAAAACAGCGGACGGCGGAAAACTCCATCAGGCGATGGCCTGCGGTGCATTTGCCGAAGCTGTTGTTGTTGACCAACGGCAGGTTGTGAAGATCGGTGAGGACATCCCAAAAGAATGTGCAGCCCTTATCGCATGTGGGGTCATCACTGGCGTTGGTGCAGTTGTGAATGCAGCCGGATTGCGCGCAGGCCAAGATGTTGTTGTGATTGGCGCAGGCGGTGTTGGCCTTAACGCGATCCAAGGCGCACGCATTGCTGGCGCGCGGCGCATCGTAGCTGTCGACATGAGCGAAGAAAAACTGGCCATTGCACGCGAATTTGGCGCAACCGACGGCGTGTTGGCAACAGCAGACGCCCCATGGAAAGATGCAAAGCACGCAATGGGCCGTGGCGCGGATGCCGTGATTGTCACCGTGGGCGCGATCCCTGCCTACGATTCTGCCCCCAACTACCTCGCCTACGGCGGTAAGGTTGTGATGGTTGGCATGCCCCACTCTGGCGCAACCGCAACCTATGAGCCCGTCAATCTAGCGGCGGTAGGTCAAGGAATGATTGGTTCGAAAATGGGTGATGTTGTGATCCAGCGGGACATCCCATGGATGGTCGATCTATATACCCAAGGGCGTTTGAAGCTCGACGAGCTCATCTCGGACCGTTGGAATCTGGAACAGATCAACGAAGCGATTGCCGATACAAAAACAGGCAACGCGCGGCGCAATGTAATTTTGTTCAATAAATAGACGGTCCAAACCACCGCGAACTATAGGCTGGCAGTTAATGTCAGCCTGTTCAAGATGACCGATAGGAAAACCGAAATGCAGCTCAAAGACTTGGACATCATCGTCACCGCACCGCCTGCCCCCGGTTGGGGGGGGCGGTATTGGATATTGGTCAAACTCACCACGGCGTGCGGGATTGTCGGATGGGGCGAATGCTATGCCTCCTCCGTCGGACCCGAAGCAATGCGCGCCGTCATACAGGACGTGTTTGACCGCCATATGGCCAACGATAACCCTGAAAATATCGAGATGATGTTCAGGCGCACCTATTCCTCTGGCTTCACCCAGCGCCCTGACCTTACGGTGATGGGAGCATTTTCGGGCTTAGAAATTGCATGCTGGGACATTCTAGGCAAAGCCCGTGATCGCCCTGTCTATGCTTTGTTGGGCGGCGTCATGAACAAACGTGTGCGCGCCTACACCTACCTCTACCCCCTTCCCCACCATGACCTAACCGCCTTTTGGACCTCACCCGAGATGGCCGCCGAAAGCGCGTTGGACGCAGTGAACCGCGGCTATACCGCCGTAAAATTTGACCCCGCAGGCCCTTATACTGGCCGCGGCGGTCACATGCCCGCAATGAGTGACATCAGCCAATCCGTCGCCTTTTGCCGTGCGATCCGTGAGGCCGTGGGTGACCGTGCTGACCTGTTGTTTGGCACACATGGACAATTCACCACTGCGGGTGCAATTCGCCTAGGGCAAGCGATAGAACCCTATAGCCCGCTTTGGTACGAAGAACCTGTACCGCCGGACAGTGTAGCCGAAATGGCCAAGGTCGCAGGCGCGGTCCGCATTCCGATCGCCACAGGCGAGCGTCTGACAACCAAGGCCGAATTTGCCCCCGTCCTGCGCAATGGCGCTGCAACGATTTTGCAACCTGCCTTGGGCCGCGCTGGTGGCATCTGGGAGATGAAAAAGGTCGCGGCCATGGCCGAGGTCTATAACGCGCAAATGGCACCACATTTGTATGCGGGACCTGTTGAATGGGCCGCCAACATCCATTTTGCAGTGAGCATCCCCAATCTGCTCATGGCCGAAACCATCGAAACGCCATTCCATGATCAACTGATCAAGGGCAGCATCCGCGTTGAAGATGGTTTTGTTACTGCTCCAACTGCACCTGGTTTGGGTATTGAAGTAGACGAAGAATTGGCCCGCGCGCATCCCTACACTGGCGATGGCCTGCATCTGGAAATGCAGGAAGCGCCCTGCGACTACGTCAACGGGAACAGCTTTGAGGGCGGCGCACCTGCTCCCAAAGACTAACCAACTGCTTAGAAACAAAAAGCCCGCGCAACACCGTTGCGCGGGAGGTAGTACTCAGGAAGTTACTGGTTACTGGGAAAAGTCTTAGAAAAAGGCCTGCAAACCTGTCTGCGCGCGGCCCAAAATGAGCGCGTGAACATCGTGCGTACCTTCATAGGTATTCACAGTTTCAAGGTTCATCATGTGACGGATCACTTGGAATTCGCCGGAAATACCGTTGCCACCATGCATGTCACGGGAATGCCGCGCAATCTCAAGCGCCTTGCCACAGTTGTTGCGTTTGATGATTGAAATCATCTCAGGCGCGGCGTTTGCGGCGTCCATCAGGCGGCCCACTTGTAACGCGGCCTGCAAACCCAACGAGATTTCGGTCATCATGTCGGCCAGTTTCTTCTGGAACAGCTGTGTCTGCGCCAAAGGTTTGTTGAACTGGTGACGGTCCAAGCCGTACTGACGTGACGCATGCCAGCAGAACTCAGCCGAGCCCATAACACCCCATGCAATGCCATAACGTGCACGGTTCAAGCACCCAAAAGGGCCTTTGAGGCCCTGAACATTTGGCAGCAGTGCATCATCGCCAACTTCCACGTTGTCCATCACGATTTCACCCGTAATCGATGCCCGCAGCGACAGTTTATTGCCGATCTTGGGGGCAGAAAGCCCCTTCATCCCTTTTTCAAGGATGAAGCCTCGGATTTTGCCGCCATGTTCTTCGGATTTGGCCCAAACCACAAAAACATCTGCAATCGGTGAATTTGAAATCCACATTTTGGAGCCAGTGATCTTGTAGCCATTCGCCGTCTTAACAGCGCGGGTTTTCATACCCGCTGGATCAGATCCCGCATCAGGTTCGGTCAGGCCAAAGCAGCCAATGAATTCACCGCTAGAAAGTTTCGGCAGATATTTCATGCGTTGTTCTTCGGAGCCATACGCATAGATCGGATACATCACCAAAGAGGACTGCACAGACATCATCGAGCGGTAACCGCTATCGACCCGCTCAACTTCGCGTGCGACCAAACCGTATGAAACGTATGAGCCACCCAGCCCGCCGTATTCTTCCGGAATAGTGACGCCCAACAGGCCCATGTCACCCATTTCACGGAAGATGCCCGCGTCGGTTTCTTCCTCGGCAAAAGCTTTGATCACGCGCGGTTGCAGCTTTTCTTGCGCGTAGGATTTCGCACTTTCCATGATCATCCGCTCGTCTTCTTGCAGCTGATCCTCCAACCGCAATGGATCAGACCATTCAAAATTACCCAAATCAGGGGCGTCTTTGGCTTTGAGGATGGGAGCTTCGGCGTTCATGGGAGAATCCTTCGGTAGAAATTACAGTATATTTAGCCTCTTCATTGCATATTTTTGTGCAAAGCTCTAACGATGCTTACTCCTCTACTCATGAGTTTTTGTAATACATGATTGCCCCACGCCGCTATCTCCCCTCCATCTCGGCGCTGCTTGCGTTTGAAGCATGCGCCCGGTTGGGCAGCGCCACGCAAGCCGCGACAGAGCTGTCTTTGACCCAATCAGCCATAAGCCGTCAAATCAAAGCCCTTGAAGGGCAACTGGGTGTAGATCTCATGTCACGGCAAGGGCGTCACCTTGCCCTGACACTTGCAGGAACGGAATATGTGCGTGAAGTGCGCGAAATCCTACGGCGGCTGGCAGGTGCGTCCTTAAATGCGACAACCGAGGCACAATCTGGTGCACTGGCGCTGGCCATTTTGCCTGCCTTTGGCATGCATTGGCTCGCCCCGCGCCTTGCAAACTTTGCGGCCGACCACCGCGAAGTCACGGTAAATCTATCAACGCGGTTACAACCGTTTGCATTGGGGCCCAGCCCGTTTGATGCCGCCATCCATTTTGGTCACGAAGATTGGCCCGGCGTTCATTACATGCCCTTGATGCCCGAGATCGTGGTCCCGGTTTGCGCACCTGACTTAGTCGGAGCACCCTTTAGCGATCCAAAGACATTATTGGACCACCCGCTTTTGCATCTGGAAACCCGTCCGCGCGCATGGAGCCGTTGGTTTGACACCGTGGGCCACCCTTGTGATCCCCCACACGGCATGATGTTTGATCAATTTGCGACAATGGCACAGGCCGCATTGCATGGGCTGGGCATCGCCCTTCTTCCCACATTTGTGGCCGAACCCTACTTAAAGGACGGCCAGCTTATCCTTGCCTCCGACAAAACCACCGAAAGCATCGGCAGCTATTACCTTGTTTGGCCCGAAGACCGCCCTGCGCCGCCACCGCTGGTTGCCTTTTGTGCGTGGCTCAAGCAGCAAATACACGACACGTAAGGCGTTAAAAACAAGGTTAACGAAATAACGACAATGCCCAACTTCGGCCACATTCGCTGGCTATACCCGAATTTCGTGAAGGTGGGGGCCGACACCAAGGAGCATAGCAATGCTTAGCAAAATTTTTATGCGCGCGGCCATCGCAGCTGTCGCACTATCAGGTACCGCAGGCTCCGCCTCTGCCGAAGAATACCACATCTTGATGATGGATTACGCATTCTTTCCAGAGGTCAGTTATGTTGAACCTGGAGACGTGATCATTTTTGAAAACATTTCCGGAAGCACCCGTACCGTCGTTGCCGAAGACGCTACTTGGACTGTTGCGGATCTAGCTGATGGATCAACAGCATCCCTGACAATTCTTGAAGACATGCCAAACGCATACCTTAGCATGGTTCCAGGTGGCAGCGAAGACGAGGTCGACGCAGACGGCAATGTCCAAGTTGTGGGTCGTATGAACTTCAGCGGCCCTCCTGTCGCCGTAGAAAACTAAACAACACTGAATTGCGTCAGACTGAACCATCTTCAAACGGCTCCCAAGGCTCGATCAGTTCTGGGCCGGATGCGCGGTTTGAATTCACTGCGCGATCGACCCTATGCCAATGCAGCACATCATCGGCAGCCGCCCGCATCAGCGGAGCGGCGCCTTTGCCGTTTTCGCCAAGCCAAAGCGCGCGGTCGCAGACCTCAATGATAACGGGCATCCTATGATGGATTGTCTGCATCGGCGTATTTGCGGCTATGGTTAACGCGGCTACAGTACGCATGTCTTCGCCAGTGTCGGGATCACGCCAACCCTGCCACAATCCGGCGAACGCCAGCGGCGCACCATCGCGGCGGGTAATGTACCACGGGTCACGACCGCCCAGCGCATCTTTTGTCCACTCATAGAAACCATTCGCCACCACCAACACCCGCCTGTCATGTACTGCGGACCTGAAGGCTGGTTTTTCCAGTATCGTTTCGGCGCGGGCATTGATCAGCAAAGGGCCATCATTGGGCTTTTTATACCACGACGGGATCAGCCCCCACCGCATGGCCTCCATCTGGCGTGGCTGATCAGAGCCACCTGTAACCACGGCCACCTGTGTTGTCGGGCAGATGTTATAATTCGGACCCACAGGTAGGGTGTTTGCCGGAGCCGCTTCAAACATTTGCGCCATCGCTTCGGGTGGCAAGGTCACAGCCATTCGTCCACACATGCGGGCAACTCCATTCTGTATTGGCGTCAGGGTAGCGCAGAAATGCGGCCGTAGAAAATGCCCAATGCGCATCTTTCGGATCGCTTGCGCAGTCGACGCTCCGCCATAGGAGGAAAAAAGGAGACATCACATGAACAAAATTACCTATACTCCACTCGCTACAGACTATGTCGAGGCCATGCGAAATGGCGCGCCCGACGCCTATGGGCTGCCCGCCGAACACGCAACCTCGGACGGAACAGGACTGCCGTGTCGCCATTGCCTAGACGACATCCCCGCTGGTGCCGACATGTTGATCCTTGCACATCGACCGTTTGAGGCATTGCAGCCATATGCTGAAACTGGTCCGATATTCTTGTGCGGTGATGCATGTGTTGCCTACGCGGGGGACGCCGTGCCACCAGTCCTAAGCTCAAGAGCGGGATATCTGTTAAAGGGATACACCGCAGACGAGCGCATCCGCTATGGCACAGGCAAAATCGTAGCCCCTGCGGATTTGTCCGAATATGCGGCAGAGCTGTTGGCGCGCGACGAGATCGCATTTGTTGACGTGCGATCCGCTAGCAACAACTGTTTTATGACGCGCATCACGTAGCGCACATAAAAATGGCGCGCCCAATCAAATGGACGCGCCTTTCTTAAGCTATCAAAACCACTTTATTTCAGAGTGATACGGCCGTCCGTAAACGGCTTATAAGGAGCATTTGCCGCAAGAAATTCTGCGGTGACATCAGCCAGATCAGGTCCAAAGTCATACGCGTTTGCTGCAGTTTTAAACATTTTATAACCGTCGCCACCATTGCGTACATAGTTGTTGGAAACAACGCCGTACACTTTGGCCATATCAACAGCTTCGCCGCCGATCATCACATCAGAAACACGGCTGCCCGCCTCTGCTGCGCCATCAAAGGCAAATGTCATACCTGCAACCTGCGGGAAGCGGCCAGCGCCCTCTTCCACTTGACCTACGCCATTCTCAAGCGCCTCAACCAGCACCGCGCCTGTGACCTGAAAGGTCGACAGCGTGTTCTGGAACGGCAGAACCGTCAGGACTTCACCCATGGTGACTTCGCCAGCATCAATAGACGAGCGAATACCGCCACCATTCTGAATTGCAACTGTAATGCCTTGGTCCGCAACACGGGCCAGCATCGCATCAGCAATCAGATTGCCCATTGCGCATTCCTGCGCGCGGCACACTGAACGATCACCTTCAATCGCTTCGGCTGTTTGGGCCACAACCTTGTTACGGATTTCCTCAAGTGGCGCAGCCAATTCTGCAACCCGCGCTACAGTGGTTGCATCTTCGTTCACGCCAGCATCGATCAGGATCGGCTCACCTTTGGCTTCGGTGATGTTGCCTGCATCGTCAAAGGTGACGTTTAGTTCACCCAAGTATTTCCCGTAGGCATACGCCTGCACAATTGCCGTTGCGCCAACCATCGTCGGATACGGCCCTTGGGCGCGTTCATTGGTGTTGCTGAGCAGCGTATTTGAGTGCCCCCCAACGATTACGTCAACGCCAGTTGTCCCAGCCGCAACCTTTTGATCAACTGCATAGCTGGAGTGGCTGAGCACGATGATCTTATTCACGCCCTGCGCTGTCAGCTTATCCACTTCGCCCTGCACAGCAGCAATTGGATCAGAAAAGCTCACGTTATCACCCGGGCTTGCCAGCTCGTCTGTGTCTTGTGGTGTAAGACCGATCATGCCGATCTTTTCGCCACCACGTTCAATCACTGTGGATTTCGCAAGCTTACCTGCCAGCAGGGGTTCGGCGCTTACGTCGGCATTGGACATAAGAATTGGAAAATTGATTGCATCCATAAAGCCGGCCAAAACTTCGGGGCCGTCATCAAATTCATGGTTGCCTACGGTCATGCCATCATAACCGAGTTTGTTCATCATCTCGGCGGCCATTTTGCCTTTGTAATAGGAATAGAAAAGCGTGCCCTGAAACTGGTCTCCACCGTCTACTAGGATAGAGTTATTGGTCCGTCCACGTGCATCAGCAATGGCTGTGACCAAACGCGCGGTTCCTCCAAAACACTTGCCTTCCGCGTTGTCTTCGGCGCCGCAAGGACCATCATATTTGCTGATCGGTTCAAAACGCGCGTGAAAGTCATTGGTGTGCAAAATTGTGACCGAGTAGTCGGCAGCAGCCATGCCAGCCGTCAAGCTGAGTGCAGCCGCGCTCAAAAGGAATCGTTTCATGATAGTCCCCAAGGTTGGTTTGAATGGCGCCATCGTGACAAGCAGCACCGCAGGTGTCAAAGATGATATGATCCAAGCAATAGGTCTCCTAGCGTCAACGGCAACCTATTGCATGCTTTTGCGCCACCCTAATCGCGATAGCTAAACAACGATTGGACCTTAAAACACACACCAAACCGCTTCATCACAAGGATCACATCTGCAAGAGGTCTTGACCCCTTGAGCGCGGAGCGGCATCACAGAGCCCATGCTTATATTCAAAATATTCCGCACCGAAGAATGGCAAACCTTGCGCACGCAGGGCCAAACCACAGGTGCCCCGATCGACGTAGCCGATGGCTACATCCACTTTTCCACCGCAAATCAAGCGACCGAAACTGCGGCCAAGCATTTCGCGGATGAGGATGGGCTGTTCCTGATCGCCGCTGAAACCGACAAGCTGGGGCAAGAACTGGAATGGGAAATGTCGCGCGGCGATGATTTATTCCCCCACCTCTACCGCGAGATGACATTAAGAGACGTTGTTTGGGCCCAGCCCTTACCACTTGTCGACGGTGCGCATCAATTTCCCGCAGGCTTAGAGGATGCCGCCCAGTGACACGCTTCACAGACACAGACCGCACGCAATTTGACATGTTTAAGTCACTTGATCGGAACACACCGATCAATATGCTCAACCTTGTGCAGTTCTTTGAAAAAGCGACCTACCCCAGTGACCACCCGTTGGCTGGCGATGATTTGACGGGCGCGCAGGCCTACAAAAACTACGGCACTGCAAGCGGCCCTGTCATGAGCCGCGTTGGCGCAAAAATTATTTGGCGCGGAGGGTTTGATGTATCCCTCATTGGCGACACCTCCGAAATCTGGGATGCGATGTTTATCGTGCACTACGAAACTGCAGGTGCATTTCTGGATATGGTGACCAATCCCGAGTACCAAAAAGCAGTGGTGCACCGTCAGGCAGCGGTCATGAACTCCCGCTTGATCCGCACACGTCCTCTCCCTCCAACGGATATTTTCGCATGAATGCCCTATTAGAAGCCATGGGCCTAAGCGTCCTGCGCCAATTTGACCCCGAAGCTGCCCACGGCCTTGCAATTCGTGCACTGCGGGCGGGCCTCACCCCCACACCGGGGCCCATCAGCACACCCCGGCTGGCGATTGAGCTGGCGGGCATGAAGCTGCCCAACCCTGTTGGCCTTGCCGCCGGTTTTGATAAGAACGCCACTGCCATTGCCCCCCTTAGCAAAGCTGGCTTTGGCTTTATCGAAGTGGGTGCAGCCACGCCTTTGCCCCAGCCTGGTAATGAACAACCCCGCCTGTTCCGCCTAACCGAAGACCGTGCAGCGATTAACCGTTTTGGGTTTAACAATGATGGCATGGACGCAATCTGCGCCCGTATTGCAGCCACAAAACGTACAATTCCCGTTGGCCTGAATTTGGGGGCAAATAAAACCAGCACAGACCGTGCAGCAGATTTTGCCCACGTGATGGCAGCCGCAAAAGACCACGTCGATTTCGCAACGGTCAACGTCTCGTCCCCAAACACCGAAAAGCTGCGAGATCTTCAAGGCAAAGCCGCCCTTGCTGGCCTGCTTGAGGGGGTGATGGAGGTGCACGGCGACACGCCAGTGATGCTCAAAATCGCACCGGATTTAAGCGAGGACGAGATTGCCGATGTGGCGCAGGTCGCCCAAGATGCAGGTGTTTCGGCCATCATTGCGACCAATACCACACTGTCCCGCGAAGGCCTGCAATCGGTCCATAAAAGCGAAGCAGGTGGTTTATCAGGTGCGCCTTTGTTCGAGAAATCAACACGTGTACTTGCACGCCTGTCGACCCTCACTGATGTACCCCTCATTGGCGTTGGCGGGATCAGTAATGCCGACCAGGCCTATGCAAAAATCTGCGCGGGCGCATCTGCTGTTCAACTCTATACCGCGTTGGTATTTGGTGGCCTGTCGATGGTCGGGACCATAGCGCGCGGCATAGACGAGCGGTTGGCCAGCGACGGGTTTGCAAACGTTGCTGACGCCATCGGCAGCCGCAAAGGCGAATGGTTATGATCACGATCTGGCACAATCCACGCTGCTCAAAATCGCGCCAAACGCTGGCGTTGATCGAAGCATCCGGCAAGCCGCACACCGTGCGTAAATACCTTGAAGACGCGCCCACACTCGCAGAGCTTGAGGCCGCGCAAGCCGCTCTTGATCTACCCGTACTTAAAATGCTGCGCTCCGCTGAGAAGCTGTTCAAAGAATTGGGTTTATCCCGCGATGATGACCAATCGGTCTTGTTAGATGCAGCCTCCAATCACCCGATCCTGATCGAACGGCCCATTGTATTCTCGGGCACACATGCCATCATCGGGCGCCCACCAGAGGCCGTGAAAGACCTGTTATGAGCGACACTGCGACCATCACCACCCTAAACCGTGCCGCATGGGACGCTTCAGCGCCGCTGCATGGCGTTGGCCCTGCGTGGGACACACTGTGTGCAACGATTGGCGCAGGCGGTTCCACCTTGGATGAGGTCCTGACAGTCGCGTTGAACACTGCAGGCATCAAAGGCAGTAAATTGGTACAGATCGGTTGCAACAACGGTCGCGAGGTCCTGTCCGCAATGGCACTGGGTGCCACTGAGGGTTGGGGGATTGACCAATCACAGGCCTTTTTGACACAAGCAGATGAATTAAAAGCCTTATCACCACACGAGGCGCAGTTTCTATGTGCTGATATCTACGCACTTCCAGCCAATGCGCCACGTGATTTTGACATCGCCCTGATCACCATCGGTGTTCTAAACTGGATGCCAGACCTACCCCGTTTTTTCGAAGCGGTCTCTGGCTTGTTGCGAAACGGTGGGCAACTGGTGATCTACGAAACCCACCCCATGTTAGAGATGTTTGACCCAGCAGCTGACGATCCACACACGCCTGCCTTTAGCTACTTCAAAACAGATGCCCACATCGAAACCCAGACCATCACCTATGATGGTAGCGGTACTAACGGCGGGCCAGAGGCGCATTGGTTTCCCCATACGTTATCATCAATTGTGCAGGCCGCGCTGGACGCTGGGCTGACATTGAATGCACTGCACGAATACCCCCATTCCATTCGCGAAGTTGAGTACGACGTCTACGCAAACCAAGCCGCGCAACTGCCCATGAGTTACCTTTTGCGCGCTACCAAACGTTAGCCTGCAGCGGCGCGTTCTAACGCAGGATAACGCGCACCCAGTGTGATCGCGCGCGCCACAAATGAAATCAGCATTGCCAGCCACAAACCGTGATTGCCAAACATCGGCACCAGCAGCAGAACACAAACTACATATACGCCAAAGGACAGGGCCATCATGTTGCGCATATCGCCACTACGCGTTGCCCCAACGAATATCCCATCCAGCATAAATGCGGCACATCCGATCACGGGCAGCCCCACAAGATAAGGCAGATAGATGCGCGCCTGTTCACGCACATCCGGCGCGGTTGTCATTGCGTCCACAATCCAGCCCCCGAACGCAGCAAAACCTATGGCCATCAAGATGGCTGATGCCATTCCCCATCCCGACGCCAAAATCGCCGCGCGGCGTACCCGTGACGGGGAACCTGCGCCCGTGGCCTTGCCCACCAAGGCTTCGGCAGAAAACGCGAACCCGTCCAAGGCGTAACTTGCGATCATCAAGAATTGCAGCAGCACCTGATTGGCCGCCAACGTCACATCACCTTGCCCCGCGCCCATGAACATAAAGCTTACAAATATCGCTTCCAGCAAAAGAGAGCGGATCAGAATATCGCTGTTCACGCCCATCATGCGTTTCCAGCGCGCGGCGTCAAAAACATGGTTCCATGCGCGCCATGCAGCACCTGCAAAGGCAGCCCGGCAGAACCACAAGCCCAACGCAAAACCGCTCCATTCTGCAAGGACAGTCGCAATTGCAACGCCTTGCACGCCCCAGCCCAACCCGATGACAAACCAGATGTCCAAACCAATATTCAGCCCGTTCATCCATAACTGCATCACCAACACGGCACGTGTGCGTTCCTGCGCAATCAGCCAGCCCGTCACACCATAAAGTGCAATAGCCGCCGGAGCGGACCAAACCCTAACCGCCATATATTGGCGGGCCAAACCCTCAACCTCAGCACTAGCCGGAGATACCTTAAACGCGGCCCAAAACAGGGCTGCCTGCATCGCGATAATTACAACGCCCGCCCCGAACCCGATCATCAGCGCGCGGGTCAACAAGGCCGCGACTTCATTTGTGTCGCCTTGTCCTTCGGCCTGCGCAGTTAGGCCAACAGTCCCCATCCGCAAAAAGCCAAAAACCCAATAGAACGCCGACAGGATCACAGCACCAATGCCAACCGCGCCAATCGGCGCAGCAAGGCCCAATTGCCCCACAACCCCTGTATCTACCGCGCCAAGAATCGGCACGGTCGCGTTCGACAACACCACCGGAATGGCGATATTGAGTACACGTTTATGCGTCAACTGTTCTACAACGCTTTCAGTCACGGGGTGCTGGCATCACAAAATGCCCCATTGCTTGTGCATAAAGACGATCGCGATTGTCTTGCCATGCCTCAACCTGAACCGAAGCATATCGCCGCCCTGCCCGTGTAATCCGTGCGCGGGCATAGGCATCGCGTGGCAAGCCCGCGCGCAGGTAATCCACCGTGAAATCCACTGTCTTTGGTAAACGCGGCAAATCTTTGGGTGCGCAATCTTCCAGGTCCAACTTGCCAGCCTCTAGATCGTCCCACAGATGCGCCCAGTTTAGCGTCATAACAGCCGTGATTTCCAAAAATGCAGCAGTGGCACCGCCATGTAACGCAGGTATGAGCGGATTGCCGATCAGGCCTTGGCTGAAAGGCATAATCCCTGTCAGCTCATCGCCACGGCGTTCAAATTCTATGCCAAGAAATCGAATATAGGGAACGGCGCCAGCCAAAGCGCGCAGGGCGGCATCGCGGCGTTGCTTGACCACTTGAACAGGTTCTGGACGTGTGCGGGTATTCATCGGCGTGCCTCCACTGTGAAGGCACCTGTAGCTGTTGCCACCGGGTTGTCCTCATCTTCGTCCAATGCCACCGCGCGGACAAACGCAACCGACCGTGTGATGTGATAGCAGGTCGCGCGAGCAGTAATCGTTTGACCAGGCGTGGCCGCGCGCATGTAATCAATGCGCAAGTCGATGGTAGCTGTACCGCCACCGTTTTCAGGATGACACATAACCGCCGCACCGCAGCACGTATCCATCAATGCTGACACCGCGCCGCCATGAATTACACCTGTAACCGGATCGCCAATCAGGTCCGTTTTGTAAGGCATACAGATCGAAGCGACCCCATCCCCCATTTCCTGAGGCTCCAACCCAAGCATCACAGCATGTGGCAATGCATTGATGAACTGTTTTGCGAGCACGGTTTTATCAGTCATAAGTTCTCCTAGAAGATGGCCTGATCGGCCCCTCCGTTACGTCCCTTACAGCTCAAGGCTGCAAAAAGGGCAAGAGTGGGCGTTGCACATCCCGCCCTCTACCCATAGCTTAAACTCCAGAGGGGGAAACAGCTATGAGCGATGAAACACGCCTGACGTTTAAGGAAATGTGCGCAAAGTTCGACGTAACTCCACGTACTTTGCGGTATTACGAGTATATTGAACTGCTGTCTCCTGATCGGGAGGGGCGCACCCGATTCTATGGCCCACGTGAGCGAGCGCGCATGGAATTAATCCTGCGGGGGCGCAGCTTTGGCTTTGCGCTTGAGCATATTCGCCAATGGCTCCTTATCTACGAAAATGAAGGCACCGAGGCGCAAATGCGGGCTTGGGTGGATATGGCCAATGGCCAGATCGCAGAATTGGCGACCAAACGCGCCGAACTGGAAGAAGCATTCACCGAACTGACCCGCCTGCGGGACTTAACGCTAATCACATTGGCTGAGCAGGCCTAGTTCGCCCGTTTCAGCTTAGCTGCGGCATATTCAATCCCACACGCCAATCTGAGTAGCTCTTCTACAGTTGCTGCAGGTGCTTGGCTGGCAGCTTCGAACGCTATTGTTTCGACGATCTTGGCTGCCGCTTTAAGGTAATCGTCAAAATTGGTGACCTCGCCCGCTTTGGCGCGTCTGTTGTAATAAACCAGAGATGTCATCGGTTACCTCCTGACTGACGCTCGCTGCAATGCGGCATGGATAATACGCATTCGCCGATAACGCACGCAATTTTACACGGTCAAGTTGAGCTGTCGCGCATGTGCAACAGCTCCGTTCTGATAGGCCATCAGCGAATTATCGCGAAAAACAACTCGTTAGAAAAAGTTGACGTGAAGTAACTCTGCGTAAGGCTAAAAATTGACGTTACGTACCACTACGTAAACTAAGCCAAACATTATAACCCTTCCTGATAATAAACGGCCAAATGTGCGCTGTTAACCTTGTGAGACCTTTATGAGTACTGAAACGCTTACCATTCGTGAAATGTGCGACACTTTTGATGTGACGCCGCGCACATTGCGTTTTTACGAAGCAAAAGAGCTGTTGTTCCCCCAGCGCCTTGGCCAAAAGCGCCTGTTCACAAAACGCGACCGCGCACGCCTAAAACTGATTCTGCGTGGCAAACGGTTTGGCTTTTCATTGGAAGAAATTCGCCAATTGTTGGAACTTTACTACAAAGGTGACGGCCAATTGAGCCAACTTGAACAAAGCTATGACCTAGCCTGCAAACGCCTTGAAGACTTGGAAAAGCAACGCACAGACATTGAAGAAGCAATCACCGATTTACGGGACCAGTTGAAGTGGGGGGAGAAAATGATCTCCTCTCTGCGCCAGCCTCGAAAAGCGGGTTAACCAATCCACTGATTATACGACCTAGGGAGAGACCAATGCCAACATACACAGCCCCAACCAAAGATATGCAATTTGTACTGCACGATGTGCTTAAGGTAAGCGAATCCACAATCCCCGGCTACGCCGATCTGGAAGCTGATTTCACCAGTGCCGTGCTAGAGGAAGCGGGTAAGTTAACATCCGAAGTTCTCGCGCCATTGAATGCGGTTGGTGATAAAGAAGGCTGTCGTTTGGAAAACGGTGTGGTCTACACTCCTAAAGGTTTCAAAGAGGCCTTTGAAAAGATCAAAGAAGGTGGTTGGACTGGTCTGGATATGCCCGAACAATACGGCGGCCAGAACATGCCCTATGTTCTCGGCTCTGCGGTTGGCGAGATGTTCTCAGCCTCCAACCAAGCCTTAACAATGTATCAGGGCCTCACCCACGGCGCTGCCTCTGCTATCCTTGCCCACGGCACGGACGAGCAGAAAGACAAATACCTTCCAAACATGGTCAGCTGTGAGTGGACCGGCACCATGAACCTGACGGAGCCACATTGCGGCACCGATCTGGGCCTCATGCGCTCAAAAGCGGCGCCACAGGCTGACGGATCTTACAAGGTCTCGGGCCAGAAGATCTTTATCTCTTCTGGTGAGCACGACATGGCGGAGAACATCATCCATCTGGTGCTGGCCAAGATTGAGGGCGGGCCAGAGGGCATCAAAGGTGTTTCCTTGTTCATCGTTCCAAAGTTCAACGTGAACGATGACGGCACACTGGGGACACGCAATGGCGCAACTGTTGGCTCGATCGAAGAAAAGATGGGCATCCACGGCAACTCAACCTGCGTCATGAACTATGACGAAGCAACCGGCTATCTTCTGGGCGAAGAACACAAAGGCATGCGTGCCATGTTCACCATGATGAACGAAGCACGTCTGGGTGTCGGCATGCAGGGTCTTGCAGCCGCCGATGTCGCGTATCAAAACGCGGTGACCTACGCCAATGACCGCCTTCAGGGTCGCGCTGTGACTGGTGCGCAAGCACCTGACAAACCAGCCGATCCGCTGATCGTACACCCCGACATTCGTCGCTCGTTGATGGAGCAGAAATCCTTCATTGAGGCCGCCCGCGCATTCATCTTGTGGGGCGCGACGATGATCGACGCATCCCACCGCGCAGACGACAAAGACGCCGATGGCCTTGTGTCGCTGCTGACCCCTGTCATCAAAGGTTTCCTGACGGACGTTGGCTATGACATGACCGTTAAGGCTCAGCAGGTTTATGGCGGCCACGGTTACATCGAAGAATGGGGCATGTCCCAGTTCACACGCGATGCTCGTATTGCCATGATCTATGAAGGGGCCAACGGTGTTCAGGCGCTTGATCTGGTTGGACGCAAGCTGGCACAAGACGGCGGCAAACACGTCATGGCGTTCTTTGATCTGGTCAAATCTTTTGCCAAAGACAACGCTGGCAAAGCCGAAGCGTTTGACAAAGATTTCATCGAGCCGCTTAAAGCCGCGTCTAAAGATCTACAAGCTGCGGGCATGTACTTCATGCAGAACGGTATGAAAAATCCAAACCACGCGCTGGCAGGGTCCAATGACTTTATGCACATGTTTGGTCATGTCTGCCTTGGTTTGATGTGGGCAATGATGGCCAAAGCCTCAACTGAAGCACTGGCGAATGGCACGTCAGACGCCACGTTCCATGAGACAAAGCTGGCCACTGGCCGTTTTTATATGGCACGCCAATTGCCTGCGACTGCCCTTCACCTTACGCGCATCCAAACTGGTGCCGATACTGTGATGGCGCTGGATGCGGCAAACTTCTAAGCTGGTGCGGCGGGGGCCTATCCCCCGCCCATCCCATTTGGAGAGAGTATGCCAAAACGATTTCGCCTGACCCGCCGCTTTCCTGTCGCCATGACAGAAGATGGCTATCGTCGTCTCAAGAAATTTAGCGCCGATGCAGGTTTGGATGAAGGTGAGGCATTGTCTTTCCTATTTGAGAATTTTTCGTCTGTTATCAACGAAGAGAACCTGACTGCACGCCTAAGGTTATTCAACTCCGACTTGGAGAACCGAAAAAAATAGGCCCCCAAATGCTCAACTTTGATAAGATTACTAAGACCAGTAAAGCGCCACAATAATCGGCGCGTTCGACCACTGAGGAGATACTGAAATGATCTACATGTTGCTTATTACAGCTGCCCTTTTTTTGGCGGCCAGTGCCGCGTCATATAATTCACCAACAAATGCACGCGCCACTACCGCCGCAAAAGTTGCCACCTTTGATCACGGCACGCCGAAGGAAATCGGATAACAACATGAATGATTTTGCCCCCAAAACGTCCACATGGATGACCGACGAACATCAGATGCTCGCGGATATGACAGCGAATTTCATCAACACCGAATGGGCACCCCGGTTTGAAAAATGGCGCAAACAATCCCAAATGGACCGCAGCACATGGAATGAGGCGGCTGAACTAGGCCTGTTGTGCCCATCAATCCCAGAGGAATACGGCGGCGCAGGCGGTGATTTTGGCCATGAGGCCGCGATCCTGATCGAGAGTGCGCGTGCAAATCTGGCAAGCTGGGGCGCGGGAATTCACTCGGGCATCGTGGCCCATTATGTGCTGGCCTATGGTACCGAAGAGCAAAAACAACGTTGGCTCCCCAAGATGATCTCGGGCGAGATGGTCGGCGCACTGGCGATGACAGAACCCTCCACCGGATCAGATGTGCAAGCGATCAAAACCAAAGCCATCAAGGACGGTAATGCCTACCGCCTGTCTGGCCAAAAGACGTTCATCACCAACGGTCAACACGCTGATCTGATCATTGTCGCGGCTAAGACGGACCCTACTGAAGGGTCAAAAGGCGTCAGTCTTGTTGTGGTCGAAACCGAAGGTGCCGCTGGCTTTCAACGCGGTCGCAACCTTGATAAAATTGGCAAACACGCGTCCGACACCTCAGAACTGTTCTTTGACAACGTCGAAATCCCGCCAGAGAATATTTTAGGTGGCGAAGAAGGCAAAGGCTTTTACCAGATGATGAAGCAGCTCCCCCAAGAGCGCCTGATCATCGCCTGCGAAGCGGTTGGCGCAATGGAAGGTGCCGTTGAGCGTACCATCAAATATTGCAAAGAGCGCGAAGCGTTTGGTGGCCCCCTCACGCAGTTTCAGAACACACGTTTCAAACTGGCCGAATGCAAAACAAAAACCATCGTGGCTCGCGCCTTCCTTGATCAATGTATCGCCGAACATCTGCGCGGTGAGCTGACGGTCGACCGTGCTGCAATGGCCAAATACTGGCTGACCGACACCCAAGGCGAAGTCCTTGATGAATGCCTCCAACTGCACGGCGGATATGGTTTTATGCAAGAATATGCCATCGGCGAAATGTGGACGGACGCCCGTGTGCAACGCATCTACGGTGGTACCAACGAAATCATGAAAGAGCTTATCTCGCGCAATCTGTAAGACATCTTCCCTCATTTGCGGGCCAGTCCCGCACCAGACATCAGTAACAGGAATAGAGCCATGACAATCAAACTCCACTGCTTTGGCGAAAGCGGCAATGCCTACAAAGCGGCCCTCGCGCTTGAACTCTCCGGCCTTGATTGGGAACCCGTAAAGGTGGATTTTTTTGGCGGTGAAACACGCACCCCTGAATACCGCGCTGAGATCAACAATCTGGGTGAAGTTCCGGTGATGATTGACGGCGATGTGAAGTTGACACAGTCGGGTGTAATCCAAGATTATGTTGCTGAGAAATCCGGCAAGTTTGGCGGGAAAGACAGCGCTGAGCGCCGCGAAATCCTGCGTTGGGTTCTGTGGGACAACCACAAGCTTAGCTCAATGGCAGGCATGACGCGTTTCTTGATGAACTTCTTGCCCGCTGACAAACAGCCAAAAGAGGTCATCGCCTTTAACCAAGGTCGCCTTGCCGCCGCTTATGACTTGTTGAACAGCCATCTTGAGGGCCGCGATTGGATCGTCGGCGACAGCATCACCAATGCTGATCTCAGCTGCTGTGGGTATCTCTACTATCCCGAAGAGTTTGGCTTTGATCGCTCAGCCTATACGAATATCGACGCATGGCTGACCCGCATATCCGAAACACCAGGCTGGAAAGCACCCTATGACCTGATGCCCGGCTCCCCTGCCGATCGCGCATGAAGCCAAACGTAGCATCATACTGGTTCAGCAAGTTCAATCCGCTGCGTGCTCTAACACTCAATCGCAAGCGGATCTCGGATGGCTTGATGATGTATGAAACTGACAACGCCAACAAACCGATCACCTTCCGGTTCTACACCGACGAAGGAAAAGCCCAATACAGTCTATCCCGCAGTGAAACGGCATACCTTGCCTCTTTGCTGGAAGACTTCCTCGAGAAAGGACAACGACAATGACCGAAGCATACATCTACGACGCCCTACGCACTCCGCGCGGCAAAGGCCGCAAAGACGGTGCCCTGCATGAGCTGACATCCCTGCGCCTTTCGGCACTGACATTGAACGCCCTAAAAGAACGCAACAACCTCGAAGGCCATGCCGTTGAGGATGTGATCTGGGGCAACGTAACCCAAGTCATGGAACAAGGTGGCTGCCTTGCGCGCTCTGCGGTTCTTGCTTCTGATCTGGATGAACGCATCCCCGGCCTAGCGATCAACCGCTTCTGCGCGTCCGGCATGGAAGCTGTAAACCTCGCTGCAAACCAAGTACGCGGCGGGGCGGGCATGGCCTACATCGCGGGCGGTGTTGAAATGATGGGCCGTGTACCAATGGGTTCCGACGGTGCGGCGATTGCGGCTGATCCGTCCATCGCGATGGACCAGTACTTTGTTCCACAAGGCATCTCGGCTGACATTATCGCAACCGAATACGGGTTTACCCGTGAACAGGCGGATCAATTGGCGATCGCATCCCAACAGCGTGCAAAAAAAGCATGGGATGAGGGCCGTTTTGACAAATCCGTCATCACGATCCGCGATCAGAACGGTCTCGAAATCCTGAGCCGTGACGAATATATGCGCCCACAAACGGACATGCAGTCTCTTGGTTCCTTGAACCCTGCGTTCAAGCAGATGGGTGAATCAATGCCGGGTTTTGATAACATTGCCCTGATGAAGTACCCGCATCTGGAAAAGATCAACCACATCCACCATGCTGGCAACTCTTCCGGTATCGTAGACGGTGCTGCTGCGGTTCTGATCGGCAACAAAGAGTTTGGCGAAAAATACGGGCTCAAACCACGTGCACGCATTCGCGCCACAGCCAAAATAGGCACTGACCCAACAATCATGCTGACTGGTCCCGTTCCTGTAACCGAGAAAATCCTTGCTGATAACGGCATGGACATCAAAGACATCGACCTGTTCGAAGTAAACGAAGCGTTCGCCTCCGTTGTTATGCGCTTCATGCAGGCGTTTGATGTGGATCACGATAAGGTCAACGTAAACGGCGGCTCCATTGCGATGGGTCACCCACTCGGCGCAACGGGTGCGATGATCATCGGCACATTGCTTGACGAGCTAGAGCGCGCAGACAAAGAAGTAGGTCTAGCGACACTTTGCATCGCGTCCGGAATGGGAGCAGCAACGATCATCGAGCGGGTTTAGGGCCATGGGCGGGGGAGACAGGCAACCAGCAAAGGAGATCTCCGAAATGCTTTTGGAGATCACTGGAACTGCGTTGCTTGAAAATGACTTTGATCGCTTTTCAAATCATTTTTACATCCCCCATTTCATCGCCACCGCCGAGAATAAGACTGTGTTGGAAACCCGCGAAGATTTGCGCGAACTTTTTAACACGGCAGTTGCAGGGTACAGCCGCCAGCAGGTTACGAATTTGGCGCGCTTCTGTGAAGTTGCGGAATACCGCTCTGATACGCGTATCGAGGCCATGCACATCACCCATTTGATGTCGGGCAACCAACGTGTGGCAGAACCGTTTCCTTCATTCTCGGTGCTCGAATTCATCGACGCGCGTTGGCAGATCACCTCAAGCCAATATGCGTTGGACAAGACAACGATCGTCGGCAACGCAATCAGGATGCGTCAGGCCCGTACATCGAAACAATAGATAGAAATCAGGAACGCAATATGACCGATTTTACAATGAACATTGATGCGTCAGGCATCGCGACAATCACATGGGATGTCGAAGACAAATCCATGAACGTAATGTCCGTGGAAGGCCTCGAAGAGCTGGAGACGTTGACTGATCAGGCATTAGCCGATGACGCCGTAAAAGGCATCATCATTACATCAGGCAAGGCAGGCTCATTTGCTGGCGGCATGGATCTAAATCTGCTGGCCAAGATGAAATCAGACGCGGGCGACGATCCCGCACGCGGCCTGTTTGACGGCACGATGCGCATGCACAAACTGCTGCGCAAGATCGAGCGCGCGGGCATGGATCCGAAAACCAACAAAGGCGGCAAACCAGTCGCCTCAGTCTTGCCCGGTACGGCTGCAGGCATTGGTCTGGAACTGCCCCTTGCAACGCACCGCATTTTTGTCGCCAACAACCCAAAGGCACGCATTGGCCTGCCCGAAATTCAGGTTGGCATCTTTCCCGGCGCAGGCGGAACCACCCGTCTGGTTCGCATGTTAGGTGCCATGGCGGCCTCCCCACTATTGCTAGAGGGCAAAATGCTATCTCCTGATGCGGCCAAAAAGGCGGGCATCATCAACGAAGTATCTGACGACCCAATGGCTGCTGCTCGCGAATGGGTTCTGTCCGCCAAAGACGCGGACATCCTCAAACCATGGGACGCAAAAGGCTATAAAATGCCGGGTGGCACCCCGTACCACCCAGCAGGATTCATGACATTTGTCGGCGCTGCCGCAATGGTGAACGGCAAAACCAAAGGCGTCTACCCGGCAGCAAAAGCACTGCTATCTGCGGTCTATGAAGGTGCGCTGGTACCATTCGACACGGCCCTCAAAATCGAAGCGCGGTGGTTCACTTCAATTCTGTTGAACCCAACATCCTCTGCGATGATCCGCTCACTGTTCTTGAACAAGGAAGCACTCGAAAAAGGGGCTGTGCGCCCTGATGGCGTCGCGGATCAACGCGTCAAAAAACTCGGCGTTTTGGGTGCGGGCATGATGGGTGCTGGCATTGCATTGGTCTCTGCCCAGGCTGGCATCGAAGTTGTCCTGATCGACCGTGATCAAGCGGCTGCGGACAAGGGAAAAGCCTATTCAGAAACCTATATGGACAAGGGCATCGCGCGCAAAAAGGCAACGCCAGAGAAGAAGGACGCACTGCTATCTCTCATCACTGCAACGTCTGATTTGAACGCGCTGAAAGAGTGTGACCTGATCATCGAAGCCGTGTTTGAGGATCCAAAGGTGAAGGCCGAAATGACCCAAAAGGTCGAAGCCGTTATCCCTGCGGATTGCATCTACGCCTCCAACACCTCCACCCTGCCCATCACCGATCTTGCAAAAGCGTCATCGCGCCAAGAGCAATTCATCGGCATCCACTTCTTCTCACCTGTTGAGCGGATGGCATTGGTTGAGATCATCAAGGGCGCCAACACGGGTGATCGCGCAGTTGCAAAGGCGCTCGATTATGTACGTCAGATTCGCAAGACGCCAATTGTGGTTAACGATGCACGCTTCTTCTACGCGAACCGTTGCATCATCCCATATGGCGGCGAAGCAAACCGCATGATCACCGAAGGTGTCGCACCTTGGTACATCGATCAAGCGGCACAAATGCTGGGCTTCCCGGTTGGGCCTGTTCAGTTGGGTGACGAGACTTCCGTCGATCTGGCGACCAAGATCATGCGCGCCACAAAGGCCGCAATGGGCAACGCCTACCCTGCCTCAGAAGCGGACGAGCTGATTGTTTGGCTGGAAGAAAAAGGTCGCTTGGGCCGCAAAACCAAGGCGGGCTATTTCGACTATGACGAAAAGGGCAAACGTTTGGGATACTGGAAAGGGATGCAGGACAAATACCCGCTGGCCGAAGTACAACCCGAACTGCAAGACGTCCAAGATCGCTTGATGTTTGTTCAGGTTTTGGAAGCTGTTCGCGCGCTGGAAGAAGGCGTGTTGATGGACATCCGTGAGGGCGATGTTGGTGCGATCCTTGGGTGGGGCTTTGCGCCTTGGTCTGGTGGTCCGCTTTCATGGCTCGATATGATCGGCACACCTTACGCCGCAGAACGCTGTGACCAGCTGGAAGCGCAATTTGGTGAGCGTTTCAAATGCCCTGATCTGCTGCGCGAAATGGCTGACAAGAACCAGACATTCTATGGCCGCTTTGGCTCGAAGGCCGTTGAAGCAGCTTAAGACGTTATACTAAAAATTGAAGAAGGGGCGTTTTATGCGCCCCTTTTTTTGTCTCATAGGTCGTCCAATCGCATTTTCGACTGTGGCCCCCTAGACAGTGGGCTATCCCGCTGCAGTAATACAAAATTACTGTTGGGACATAAAAAAGGGGCCGCCAAGGCGACCCTAAACAACCACGGGGAATGGCGTTTTTGTGACGTCTCAACGCCTAATTCATCTACCTTAGATCACGGAATGTTGACGTGCTGTAGCGTCTTGGCCCAACATACGATCCTCATAGTACAGCATATCCGCCAATTCTTCTGCGTCTTCGCCGCTCAATACGCTGTAGGTTTGTGTTCCCGCTTCAATGAACTTGTCCAAGGTCGACATATCGCTAGGGCAATGGACCAATGCGCCACCTTCGGCATAGATCACTTCATCAGATGCAAAATATACTGCGATCAGCTCAACACGTTCCATCGGTTGGCGCCGGCGAATACCACGAAGACCAACAAGGCTATGTGCTGTCAGGATAGCAAAGGGATCACCGTGCATGTCTTGGGCTGCGTCACTTTCGACCATAACACCTTGATCAGGGAGCAATACCAGCTCTTCGCGATTGCCAAGCGCGCCAACAGGCACAACAACTGGCCACAGCATGTCGGACGTTTCTGGCCCATCAAGCCACATATAGGCGCGGCGGATCTCGGTGATTTCCTGCATGCCGTGATCAAAGGTCAGCACCTTGTCACCAACAGCAAGCGCATCAATTGCACGCCAGCCCAAATTACTGGCAACCCGCGTTCCAGCCATCAAACCATGGCTCATCGTTGCGATGCCACCATCATATGCGCCAGTCATTTCTACTGCGCGGTACGCAGGCTGTTTTGATTTAAAACCCAATCCAAACATCATCCCAATTCCCCTAAGTGTGCACCGTGTTTTTGTGGTGCTTTGTTTTGTTAAGATCATTTTTACTTTTTCTCTGGGCAAACAAGGGTCATGAAAGGGGCGGATTTAGGGCATTGTTATCAATCACAGTCATAATTTGGCCAAAACCATAAAGATTTGGTTGATAAACGAGACAATTTTTCAGGGTTCATGGCATTTCAGAACAAATTTCCTTGCCAATTCCCCCAAATGGGATGCAACAGAAAAATGATTCTCTTTTTACGTATCGAACTGATACTCAAAGCGCGCAATGTCCGCCGCGCACATCTGTGCCACATGTTCGCGGCTGCGATCCGTGTAGGATTTTCGATAGTCCTGGCTGCGCGTGCTTTTATTCACATGCGGCATTTCCAGTTCAAATCCCAGATGCGCCTCAAGTGGAAGTATGTCCTCGGACAGGTGTTCTAGCCTGATAAACAGATCAGCCCGCTCAACGCCCTTTGCATCCGTCACATAAGACGCAACGGGTGAGTGCGCAAAACTTTGAGCAATTGCGGGTTCCGCGACAAACCCTGCAAAATCCAGCCGCTTGGCATACTCAACTGCAAAGTGCTCAAATTTTTGTTCTTGGAGCCAGTGATAATAGCTCACCATCCGGTCCCAAGGATTGCGCACCATCGTAAAGATGAGCAGATCATCCAATTCCTCTGCATGAACAACCCCGTCAAGATCAGCTAGGGTTGCGTGTTTCCATAGCCGTCCTGCCGCCTGCACCCCCTCAAGGCGCTTACGTCGTTTGACGGCCTTTGGGGTGTCACCCAGCATAATGTCGTCTTTCATCGCACGCGCCTCAAGCGCCAGCGCCATGGAGGTCCCACCTGTTTTGGGCGCATGAATAAAGAGGTATCGCCGCCCGCGCGATAAAATCATGGTGTGTCTTCCGGCACTTTAACCGAACGTACCGTAATCGTATCATCCGTGCGCAGCGTGATCACGGCCCCAGCACCAGCAATCAAAACCATGCCCAAAAGCGCAAGAGGGTCCACCGTCTGGCCCCACAGCACCCACGCCCAAAAGCTTGCAAAGACCAATAAAGAATATTCAAACACGGCGACGTATCCCGCTTCGCCCAATAGATACCCCCGAAAGATCAACCCGATGCCGATGATTGATCCAACGGCTTGTACACCTATCCAGAACCACATTGCCCCCGTCAGCGGCACCCATCCGCGTTGCACAAAGCCATCAAACCCCTCTGGTCCTCCGGCTGGCAGGATCATCAGGCCAATTGCACCAAACACCGCCAACATCCCAAAGAACCCAGCGGACAGCGCGATTGCACCCTCATTGGCGCACCACAACCGCGTCACAAGTGCACCAACCGCATACAGCAGCCCCGCGACAATGGGCAAAAATGAAATTGGATCCAATGCGCGTGGATCTGGCTGAATGACCAAAAGTGCACCGACAAACCCCAAAAAGACAGCGCATATGCGAACGGTGCCAACGCGCTCTCCTAGGAAGACTACTGACATTAGCAGCACAAACATCGGCGCGGTGAACAACCCCGCCACAACAACCCCAATCGGCAAAACCGATAGACACCCGAAATAAATAAGCATGGCAGTTGCGGGAAACATGCTACGCCCCAGAACAGCACGCCAACTGAGCGGGCGGATCACACCAATGCCCACTCCCGCGAGCATCGCAAGCAAGACCACTGCCAAAACACCACGCAACATATGGAACTGCCACAGTGATCCTGTCTCTGAAATATACGGGACGAAATTATCGGTAATCCCCAGCGCAAACATACCACCTAATATTGAGAAGGCCGCCACCCCCGGCCGTAGTGCGCTTTTGCTCATTCCTGTTATCCTTGATGTCATTTTGCGATCTTCACGATTGCAAATTCCCTCCCCCTGCATATCGTGCTGTGAAGTTTGCGCAATATTGTTATCAGGAGTGCTGAATGTGGGCTGGATGAAAGACGAGACGGGACTGGAGAAGTGTACGGCCAATTATGTACCGTTAAGTCCGTTGTCGCACCTGCGGCGCGCAGCGGATGTTTTTGCAGACCGAACCGCAGTTATCTACGGCGAACACCGCGTCACATACGCCCAATATTACGCACGCTGCACGCGACTTGCCTCCGCGCTGTCTAAAATGGGGGTGCAGGACGGTGACGTTGTCGCAACCCTGCTCCCCAATACACCTGCCCAAGCGGAAGCGCATTTTGGCGTGCCTGCTTGCGGTGCTGTGCTCAATACAATTAATACACGCCTTGATGTTGATACGGTGACCTACATCTTTGAACACGGTGGTGCGTCAGTTGTTCTGGTTGATACGCAATTCTTGGAACTGGCAGAAGCCGCCATTGCTCGCATAAAAGGTTCCGCCCTTCACATCATCGAAGTGCCCGATCCCGCGCAGGGTTTTCCCGCCAGTGGCCGCCATCCCATTTATGAAGATGTGATCGCAACGGGCGATAACCAATTTGAATGGCACATGCCGCAGGATGAATGGGAGAGCCTTGCGCTCAATTATACGTCCGGCACCACCGGAAAACCCAAAGGCGTCGTCTGTCACCACCGCGGTGCGTATCTGATGACCATGGGCACTGTGATCTCATGGCGGATGGTGCTGCATCCCGTATTCATGCAGATCGTCCCGCTGTTTCATTGTAACGGCTGGAACCACACATGGATGATGCCCCTGATCGGTGGCACCTTGGTTTGTGCACGCGATATCACGGCAAAGGCAATATTCGATGCAATTGCGGATGAAGGTGTTACCCACTTTGGCGGCGCACCTATTGTCCTCAACATGATGGTGAACGCCGAAGATCACGAGCGTCGCGAATTTGACCAGCTTGTTGAAGTCTTCACCGCTGGCGCCCCGCCCGCCCCCGCAACATTGGGCAAGATCGAAGCACTGGGGTTTAACGTCACACACGTCTATGGCCTCACTGAAACCTACGGCCACGTCACCGAATGCATCTGGCGCGAAGAGGATTGGGCCGCGTTGGACAAGCCTGCGCTTGCAGCCGTCAAATCACGCCAAGGCGTTGCGTTCCCGATGATGGAGCACATCACGGTGATGGATGAGAACATGGCCGAAATCCCCCGTGATGCCACCACCCAAGGCGAAATCATGATCCGCGGCAACTCGGTTATGAAGGGGTATTTCAAGAACCCTGAAGCCACATCAGAAGCTTTTAAGGGGGGGTATTTCCACTCAGGAGACCTCGCCGTGCAGCACGGTGATGGTTACATTCAGATCGCTGACCGCGCAAAGGACATCATCATCTCTGGCGGAGAAAATATCTCATCAGTCGAGATTGAAGGCACACTGATGGGCCATGACGCCGTAATGTTGGCCGCTGTGGTTGCAAAGCCGGATGATAAATGGGGCGAAGTTCCTTGTGCGTTTGTTGAACTAAAGCCCGGTGTCGTCATCGACGAAGCAACCCTAATCGCCTTTACACGTGAAACTCTTGCGGGGTTCAAAACGCCAAAACAGGTCGTCTTCCAAGAACTGCCCAAAACATCTACGGGCAAAATTCAAAAGTTTGAGCTGCGCAAGATCGCCGAAACGCTCTAACAGATCGCGGTTAAACCGCTTTCTCAAAACGCCAAATGCTGACGGGCCTTGGTCCGTCAGATGTCTCGACTTGTAGTTCTTCTTGGGCGGTGTTTTTCCACCCGCATTTTGTATAAAACGCTGCCGCGCGGTCATTTCCAACGCTGCACGCCAACCATGCTGTTGGTGATGGCAAAAGGGTTTCGGCCTCTGCCATCATCTGACGTGCCACCCCTTTGCCGTGATGGGCGGAATCGACATAAAACTGATACAGCTCGTCGCCATCGATCATAAAAAATCCGGCAACTTCACCACTGATAATGGCAACGTGGGTTTGTCCAAGATGCGCAGTGGTTCGGGTCATAAATTCAGCAGGGGCGCGCAAACGCACCAGATCGGCATCCACAATCGACGCATGCGCGCTGTGCCAACCCAAATGCCAAATCTGGGCGATCCCTAAAATGTCACCTTCTTGCGCACGTCTGATCTGCATATCATTCCCTCCGGCCATTGCCCTGCCCCACTCAAATGCTAATGTGAACAGATAACAATACCGAGCAGAAAACCCAATGACCGCGCTGACCAAATATGATCGCCTTGAGGCCACCGGCCTCTGGCGGCCCGATCCTGACGGGCAGCGGCGCGAAGTGATCGTGTCTATTGGCAATGCGACTCTTATGATTGCGGATATGAATGATCAGGCCATCGCCCACTGGTCTCTTGCCGCTGTGGATCGCTCTAACCCCGGAAAATTGCCGGCAGTTTTTCATCCAGATGGAGATGACGGTGAAACGCTGGAACTGCCTGAACATGAAACCGAAATGGTTGAGGCTATCGAAACACTGCGCACTGCAATCGCAAAAAGCCGCCCGCGACCCGGTCGCTTGCGCTGGCTAGGCGTAATACTGTCTATCACCGCAGTCGCCTCATTGGTCCTGTTCTGGTTGCCCGGTGCGATGCGCGACAATACCCTGCGCGTCGTGCCTCAGGTAAAACGTGAGGCACTAGGTGTTGCGCTGATCGAACGCATGCAACGTGTTACTGGCCCTATGTGTAATGATGCCGCTGGCCTACGCGCCCTGCGCCGCCTCGGCGTGCGCCTAGAGACACCAAAGCTTGCAGTAGTCCGTGGATTGGGCCGTCCTGCCCTGCATCTGCCGGGCGGTGTAATCGTTTTGGATCGCTCGGTTTTTGAAGACTGGGAAGAACCCGATGTTGCCGCTGGGTACATCTTGGCAGAGCTCGCCCTGCAAGTTGAGAGCGATCCGTTAGGTGACATGCTGGATGTGACAGGAGTATTGGAAAACTTCCGCCTTCTCACCACGGGTGAAGTTTCTGAAGGCGCGTTAGATACTTACGCCGAATACTTGATGACCGCACAAAAGGATGATCCGAACATTGTGAACCTGTTGGCCTTGTTTGAAGCCTCAGATGTACCCGCTACCCCCTATGCGCGCGCGCGCGACATCACCGGAGAGTCAGTTTTGGAACTGATTGAAGGGGATCCGATGCAGGGCCAGGAGACCGAACCCCTGCTGCCAGACAGTACATGGCTGCGCCTTCAAGGACTTTGCGGCGGGTGATCTTCGACACACTTGTAACGTTAGTGCTGTCTCCGGTCTTGTTAGCTCAGGCCATCAGAGTGCGGAAAAGGGCCCTGCGCCTTCCCGAAGCGTCAGGCCCACGTTTCGCCACACAGGGCGTAGGCACCCCATTAAAAATCCTCATCATCGGCGATAGTGCAGCAGCGGGTGTTGGCGCACTGACCCAAAACGAGGCACTTGCAGGTCAATTGTCCGCGGCCTTAGCCCCAAATCACACGGTTCATTGGCACCTCATCGCAAGTACTGGTGCCACAACTTCCACGACACTTTCCCATCTTCAAAACGAAATGCTGAAACCGGCTGATGTTGTCGTTATTGCTCTAGGTGTAAATGATGTGACCCGTGGTGGCCCAAAGGCCCGCTGGCTACGCATCCATGCGGCGCTGCGCACACTGCTGCGCGATCAAACTGGTGCGCGACGTCTATATGTTTCTGAAATTCCGCCATTGGGGGCATTCCCCCTTCTACCAAACCCGCTTCGCTGGTTACTAGGGCGCCGCGCTATTCGCTTTGACGTCGCGCTGCGCTCCGCCTTGGCGATGGAACCGGATACAACATATGTGCTTTTACCGCGGACGCTGGATGTCAGTGATATGGCCGAAGACGGTTTTCACCCTGGTCCTGCCATCTATTCCCAATGGGCAAAAGAAATGGCCCGCCAGATTATCTCTGACGGGCCATAAATTCAATTTAGCTGAAAGGCTTAGCGTGCAAATGCACTGTAGCCTGCACCGCGCAAACGGCTAACCGCGCGTTTCACGTCACGCTCTGCGCCGAACGGGCCAGCAATAACCAAACGTATGGTTTGACCATCGCGGGTATAGCGGCCCACACGTACAGGCATCCCCATCCGCTGAACCTTTTTCGCCATACGCTGCGCTGCGGCGGCATCCACGAATTTGCCAACTTGTACAAAACCACGACCAGCAACTTCGGCTTTAGGCTGTGCACGCTTTGCAGTCGCTTTTGGTGCTACTTTTGGTGCCGAACGGGACGAATAGGTCGGTTTGCGTTGAACCGTCGCCACTCGCGCCTGTGTTGGCTCCGGCTGGAAAACGTTAGTTGTATTGCGAATGATCCGCTTAAGCGTCTGGCCATTGCGCTGAACAATTGTCACCTGACCCAGCTTTTTCTGCTGGGCAGCATAATCCGTGTAAGGATAGACCAGCGGAATTGAAGCAGTCACATCAACCCCATCCGCCTGATTGATCAAGCGGCGCGGCACAGTAGATGTCCAGATCAGGCTCATCGCCTTGTGACCTGCCAGTGTCTGCTCGGCCCGATTTGGGTTCAGACGGCCATCACTCCAGACCTTACGGTAGCCGCGCGGAACTTTTACATTGGTTGTATTCACACGGTTCACTGCAACATGATGCGGTACAATGCGGCGGTTCTTGGATACGCGGATAGGTTGCTGCGTGGTCGTGACGCGGGCTGGTACCGTCGCAACAACCGTCTGGGATGATGCAACAGCAGTCGTCCGAGGCGTTGGCTCAGATGAAATCCGGGCGCCCACGATTGGTGCTGTCTGCGGGCCACAGCGAACTGCTAATTTACCGCGGCGTAGATATTTACTGCTGATGCTCGAAACGCCTTCGCAGGCTGCTTCACCCGCGGTGCTTGCTTGCGCTGTTTGCACCACACGTACTGGCGCAGGTGTTGACTGAACCGCTTTTTCAACAATTGGAACAGGGGGCTTTGCAACTTGGCGGACAACCCGAGGCTTAGGCTTTGGGACCACCTTGGCCACACGAACAGGCTTTGGTTTAGGTGCTACAACAGCAACTGGTGCGACAATTGGTGCGGGGTTGGTGATCTTGGGAGCGGCAGCCGCAGTTTGCACTGGTGCAGGCTCGGTCACTTTACCAGCGAATGTCGGCTTGAACCCGCAAACGCCTGTACGTTTACGCGTCACACGCGGGACCCACGACACGTTTCCATCAATGCCAGCGCGAATGAACACACACCCTTTGGTGTCTACATATTGCTTGCCTTTGTAAGAAGTGGGCGGAAATTCGGATGGTTCACTACCGGGTCGGGTTTGAGCCATAAGTGCGCCTGCGCCAACGGTGCTAGTGACCAGTGCCATCGCAATAAGTTTAGTAAATTTCATTCACGCCCCCACAATATATGGGGTGAAGAATGCCCAATCACCGACGCAGAGTAAAGAGTCTACGTCAACAATCGCCATATTTTGAACACATTATCTCTAATTTTAATCTAATGAATACGAGACAAATTTGATTCTTAATTTACCGGATTCGACATGCATGCCGTGGAAACCCTCCACTTCGTGCCGAATCCG
This sequence comes from Sulfitobacter sp., assembly GCF_036960155.1. Classification (GTDB taxonomy): domain Bacteria; phylum Pseudomonadota; class Alphaproteobacteria; order Rhodobacterales; family Rhodobacteraceae; genus Sulfitobacter. Next base: position 286,811 of record NZ_JBALWB010000001.1, read on the forward strand.
GTTTGTTTTCTGTTACTTGGTACCGAACATCCGGTCACCAGCGTCACCCAGACCAGGTACAATGTACCCAAGCTCGTTCAGCTTTTCATCTACAGACGCGGTCACAATCGGCACATCGGGATGTGCTTCTTTCATACGAGCGATCCCTTCGGGAGCGGCTAGCAAGCAGAGAAACCTAATATTTGTAGCACCTGACTTTTTCAACAGATCAATCGCGGCAACCGACGAATTGCCTGTCGCAAGCATTGGGTCCACAGCAATCACGACACGGTCTTCCATCGCTTCAGGTACTTTGAAGTAATACTGAACTGGCTGCAGTGTTTCCTCGTCACGGTAAAGCCCGACAAAACCGACACGGGCCGAGGGGATCAGCTCTAGCACGCCGTCCAACAGACCGTTACCGGCCCGTAAAATGCTGATAAGTGCCAGCTTTTTACCGTCTAGTGTGGGGGCATCCATCTTCTGCATCGGGGTTTCGATGCTTTTTGTTGTCATCGCAAGATTACGCGTGACCTCATAGGCCAGCAACTGGCTGATCTCGCGCAGCAACTGTCGGAACACAGCCGTTGGCGTGCCACGGTCGCGCATGATGGTCAGTTTATGTTGTACTAGCGGATGATCCACCACGGTGAGATGTTGATCGCTCATGTCCGGCTCCTTGATTATTTAAGGAACATCTACGCCCAGATGCGCCGCAACAAAAGCAGCAACATCGACAAATCCAATTTGCCCTAACGTACCTGCCCCAGCGCCTGCTATCAGCACCGGAACGCGTTCGCGCGTGTGATCGGTGCCTATCCATGTTGGATCATTCCCGTGATCCGCCGTCAGCACCATGATATCACCTGCACACATCTGCCCGATTAGCGCACCAATCTCACGATCAAACCATTCAAGCGCGCGCGCATAGCCAGATATATCGCGGCGATGACCATACAGGCTGTCAAACTCGACAAAATTTGCAAAGGTTAGACTGCCATCGGGTGCATCACGCACCAAATCGCCCAGATGCTCCATTAGTTTTGCATCAGGTCCTTTGCGCACCTCGTCAAAACCCTGCATCGAGAAAATATCACCGATTTTGCCCACGGCGAATGTTGCATGCCCCGCGTCCTGCACCCAATTGCTGAGCACGGGCTTTGGCGGCATAATCGCAAAATCCCGCCTGTTCGGGGTTCGGGTAAATCCCGCTTCTGCGTCACCCACAAAAGGCCGCGCGATCACCCTGCCAACGCGCCTGTCATGCAGCGCAGGCGCAAGGTCTGCACAAAGCTGTAACAAGCGTTCAAGGCCAAAACTCTCTTCGTGTGCCGCAATCTGAAAAACACTATCTGCCGAAGTGTAGCAGATCGGTTGACCTGTACGGATATGTTCTGCACCGAATTCTTCGATGATCGCCGTGCCGGGCGCATGGCAATTGCCCAATATTCCGTCACTGCCTGCCATCTCGCAAACCTTCGCAATCAGGTCGGCGTCAAACGATCCTTCTGTGCGTTCAAAATATTGCCACTCCCATGGGACGGGCAGACCTGCCAGTTCCCAATGCCCCGATGGCGTATCTTTGCCTCGTGACACTTCGGTCGCTGCCCCCCACGTCCCCACAAGTGGAACATCAAAATCGGTCAGTTCCAGCCCACTTGCAGCTTTGATCGCAGCCCCTAAACCTAGTGATGCAAGGGTAGGAACATGCAACGGACCACTACGGCCCTCTTCGGCCTGCCCCGCCGTGCAAGCTTGTGCGATATGGCCAATCGTGTTGGCACCGGTGTCAGGGATATCTCCATTAAAGAAAGTGTCGGCATCAGGCGCCCCACCAATACCAACAGAGTCCATCACAACAAGAAATGCACGCGCCATCAGCTTATATGCTCCACAATTAGCGTTGGCAGAGTGCCCGCTTTTTCACCTAACGAAATGGCCGAACGCACCGTTGCCGCAGCCTGATCCGCCTGCACAGGGCGCGATGCATGCACAACGGCAAGGGGCTGCCCCTTTTCAACGCGCGCGCCAAGGCGCACCACATCCGACAGACCAACAGCAGGGTCAACAGGATCGCTTTCGACCGTGCGGCCACCGCCTAATGCTACAACAGCAAGGCCCAGCGCCTCAGCGTCAATTGCCTGAACAATACCGGATTTTTGCGCTGTAACCTCACGCATGACTGTCGCCTCGGGCAAGAAGCGTTGCCAGTTCTCGACAAAATGAACTGGACCACCAAGCGCTGCGATCATCGCGCCAAACCGTTCGGCTGCGCGACCATCCGCAATTGCTGCTTTGATCTGTGCTGCACCAGCATCGGCGCCCTTTGCCAGACCCGCGCCTGCCAGCAACACACCACCCAGTGCTCCGCATAGCTCAACCATCGCGCCAGTCTTTTCGCCGCGTAGCACACGCATAACTTCGGCAACTTCAAGCGCATTTCCAAGGCTAGGCACCAGTGGCTGGCTCATATCGCTGATGATCGCACGCGTGGGACATCCAGCAGCATTCGCGGTACTCACCAAGGCTTGCGCAAGTGCGCGCGCGGCCTCCACATCTTTCATAAACGCACCAGAGCCCACTTTGACATCCAGCACCAACCCCTCAAGGCCCGCCGCCAGTTTTTTGCTAAGGATCGAGGCCGTAATCAAATCCAGACTATCGACTGTTGCGGTCACATCGCGTACTGCATAAAGCCGTTTGTCCGCAGGTGCGATATCACCCGTCGCGCCAACAATCGCGCACCCCACCTGCCCCACTACCCCGCGCAACCGCGCCTCATCTAGCATGACATTCACACCTGGGATCGCTTCGAGCTTGTCCAGCGTCCCGCCAGTATGGCCCAACCCACGGCCGGAAATCATAGGCACATAAGCCCCGCAAGCGGCTAAAGCAGGCGCTAAAACAAGACTAACGCAATCTCCGACACCGCCAGTGGAGTGTTTATCCAAGACAGGTTTATCCAAATCCCATTTCAGCACTTGCCCCGAGGCACACATCGCTTGTGTCAGCGCAACACGCCCTGCCTGATCCAAACCATTGCGGCAAACGCCCATGGCAAATGCACCAGCTTGGGCCGCACTTAGGGTTTGATCTGCCAGCGCGCCGGCAACCCATGTCAGTTCGTCTACACTTAAAGGTAGATCATGGCGCAACTTGGCCAGAATACTCCGCGCTTCCATTCAGCCCCCCAAGAATGAAGGGTCAAATGCACCCGGCAAAAGATCTGCGATACTCAGGGTTTTCTCAACACCGTCCACTGTCGCCATCGTTACTACCACATCGCCTGCACCAAATTCTGCAAGCTTTTGACGGCATCCCCCGCAAGGCGTCACGGGCAGTGGTGATCCAGCGACAACATAGGCCTGCGTAAATACAGTTTCACCCGCGGCAACCATCGCCGCAATTGCACCAGCCTCTGCACAGGTGCCTTCAGGATAGGCAACGTTTTCAACGTTACAGCCCCGATAAATTGCACCCGATGCGCCGCGCAATGCAGCCCCTACTTTGAACCCTGAATAAGGCGCATGGGCGTTTTCACGAACCGCCATCGCCACTTGCCGCAAATCTGTCACGTCACACTCCTGTTACCTGGCCTTTCACCCTAGCCCCAGATGGGGCAAGATGCGAAGGGTTTTCAGCAGACTATTTCCCCGAAAGAAAACCGCCGATATCTTTACTTAGGAAGTTCGTGCTAGCCTTCCAAAAAAAATAGTTTAGCATTAAACTAATTCCAAAAATAAGGTCCATATCGTGCCCGAAAATGCCAAAAATCGCCAAGCTGCACTTGATTATCACGCACTCCCTAAACCTGGGAAGCTGGAGGTGCGCGCAACCAAACCGCTGGCGAATGGCCGTGATCTGTCACTTGCCTACAGCCCTGGCGTCGCCGAGGCCTGCATCGAAATCAAAAAAGACCCGTCAACTGCCGCTCTCTACACCTCTCGGGCGAATCTGGTGGCTGTCGTGACAAACGGCACCGCTGTTTTGGGTTTGGGCAATATCGGCGCGCTCGCTTCTAAACCAGTGATGGAAGGTAAGGCGGTACTATTCAAAAAATTCGCCAACATCGATTGCTTTGACATTGAGGTGGACCAGTCCGACCCTGAAAAACTTGCTGATATAGTTTGCGCGCTGGAACCCTCATTTGGCGCGATCAACCTTGAAGACATCAAGGCACCCGATTGTTTTACAGTTGAGCGTATATGCAATGAGCGGATGAACATCCCCGTGTTCCACGACGACCAGCACGGCACAGCTATTGTTGTGGGTGCAGCAGCAACAAACGCCTTGTATGTCGCTGGCAAAAAATTTGAAGACATCAAAATTGTTTCAACAGGGGGGGGCGCGGCAGGAATTGCCTGCCTCAACATGCTGTTAAAACTAGGCGTTAAGCGTGAAAACGTTTGGCTATGTGACGTTCACGGGCTGGTCTATGAAGGCCGTACCGAAGACATGAACCCGATCAAATCCGAATACGCCCAAAAAACTGATCTGCGCACACTGGATGATGTGATCCCTGACGCTGACTTGTTTCTTGGCCTATCGGGCCCCAATGTGTTGACCCCTGAAATGGTCGCAAAGATGACAGATACGCCCATCATTTTTGCATTGGCGAACCCGACACCAGAAATCATGCCAGATGCCGCCCGTGCGGTATCGCCTAATGCTATTATCGCCACGGGCCGTTCGGATTTCCCTAATCAGGTCAACAACGTATTGTGTTTCCCTTTCATTTTCCGAGGTGCGCTGGATGTCGGAGCAACCACAATCAACGATGAGATGAAAATCGCGTGCATCGAAGGTATTGCAGCCCTTGCACGTGAAACCACCAGCGCTGAAGCTGCCGCCGCTTATCAAGGTGAGCAGCTGACCTTTGGCGCGGATTATCTGATCCCGAAACCGTTTGACCCCCGCCTTGTGGGCATCGTTTCTTCAGCCGTGGCAAAGGCCGCCATGGAAACAGGCGTTGCGACCCGTCCCATTGAAGATATGGAAGCGTATAAAGCTACCCTAGACAGTTCCGTGTTCAAGTCAGCCCTATTGATGCGCCCTGTATTTCAAGCTGCGCGGGCAACTCCACGCCGCATCGTATTTGCTGAGGGCGAAGACGAACGTGTGCTGCGCGCCGCCCAAGCAATATTGGAAGAAACCTCCGAACGCCCGATCCTCATTGGTCGTCCCGAAGTCATGGAGCAACGAATGGAGCGGGCTGGCCTGACGCTCAAGCTGGGTTCTGATGTTGATCTGGTGAACCCCGAAAACGACCCCCGTTATCGCGACTATTGGGAAACCTACCACAACCTCCTTGCGCGGCGCGGGGTATCGCCGGATATCGCGCGCGCCATTATGCGGACAAATACAACTGCGATTGGTGCGGTTATGGTCCATCGCGGTGAGGCTGACAGCCTGATCTGCGGGACTTTCGGAGAAACCCGCTGGCATCTCAATTACATCGAACAGGTACTGGGGCGTGACGGCAATCGTGCCCACGGGTCTTTGTCGATGATGATCCTCGAAGATGGTCCCCTGTTCATTGCTGATACCCAGGTGCATCAACATCCAAATCCAGAACAAATTGCTGAGATCGCGATAGGAGCCGCCCGTCACGTGCGCCGCTTTGGCCTAACCCCTAACGTCGCAATGTGCTCACAGTCACAATTCGGCAATCAGGGAGACGGGTCCGGCAGCCGCCTGCGCCAAGCCATCCAAATTTTGGATGAAGGTGGCCACGATTTCGCCTATGAGGGCGAGATGAACATCGACACCGCGCTAGACCCCGAACTGCGCAAACGCCAGTTCCCAGACAATCGCATGGAAGGGCCAGCAAACGTATTGGTCTTTGCCCACGCGGATGCAGCATCAGGTGTGCGCAACATCCTCAAAATGAAGGGTGGCGGACTAGAAGTCGGCCCTATTCTGATGGGCATGGGCAATCGCGCTCATGTTGTATCACCCTCAATTACGGCACGCGGACTGCTCAACATGGCAGCAATTGCAGGAACACCCGTCACTGAATACGGTTAAGTCTTTCACACCTAGAAAACCAAAAAACCGCACCCGTTTACAGGTGCGGTTTTTTTGTCTGAGCCCCTGAGATCAAAGCAGACTAATGGCCCACTGGCCGGGAGAGAGCATTCCGGTGCATGAAGTGTGATCAAATGCCCGAAATAGCGAAAACGTCACAGACCGTAGTTTGGCTATTTGATGGCCATTTAGTCGCGGTTTTACGATCGACTATACGGAAACGGTGAAGCCGATCTTCAAGGTCAAACAGAGTACCATGCAGATCCCAATTACTTGACATTTCAAGCGGATAACGACCATCCCTTTCCAAGCCAGTTCGCCTGAAGACCCTATTTATAGCAAATTATGTCACTGGGCAGGTGCGTAACTTCGCGTCCGTTACAGGATATAAGACAAGTACTATATCGGGCAAACCTACAGTCAAAGCGACACCAAGCAAAATGCCTTCAGGACAAATGGTAAGCGTACTGGCTGTAAATTATTTTACAGCAACTACCCAAAACTGCGTATTCCACTTGCTGTTCTCGCTTCTCTGAGCCACCACATTAACTAACATTAGGGAGGAATACGCCATGGGTTATGCAGAGGTTTACCAAGCCGCAAAATCAGATCCGGAAAGTTTTTGGCTGGAACAGTCTAAAGCAATAGATTGGGTCGACGCACCCAAGCGCGCGCTTTTTGAAAAAGGAAACAGCCTGTATGAATGGTTCGCGGACGCAAAGGTAAATGGCTGCTACAACGCTGTGGATCGCCACGTTGAGAATGGTCGCGCTGATCAGGTCGCCATCATCCACGACAGCCCAATCACTAGCACAATCGAAAAAATCACCTACGCTCAGCTGCAAACACGTGTTGCCGGATTGGCGGGGGCTTTGGTTGCCCAAGGCGTCACCAAGGGCGACCGCGTCATCATCTACATGCCAATGGTTCCAGAGGCGCTTGATGCGATGCTGGCATGCGCACGTATTGGTGCCGTCCACTCAGTTGTGTTTGGCGGGTTTGCCGCACATGAACTAGCCGTACGGATCGACGATTGCACACCAAAGGCAATCATCGCCGCGTCTTGCGGACTTGAGCCAAACCGCACGGTCCATTACAAGCCGCTCCTGGATGACGCCATCGCGCAATCCGCGCATAAGCCTGATGCCTGCATCATCCTGCAACGCGAGCAGGAAATCTGCGATCTGATTGAAGGCCGCGATCTGGAATGGCACGCAGCCATCGCCCTTGGCACACCTGCTGAATGCGTTCCCGTTGAAGGCAATCATCCTGCCTATATTCTATACACTTCCGGCACCACAGGCGCGCCAAAAGGCGTTGTTCGTCATACGGCGGGCCATCTTGTGGCGCTGAACTGGACCATGAAAAACATCTATCAGGTTGATCCCGGTGATGTGTTTTGGGCGGCCTCCGATGTGGGTTGGGTCGTTGGACACAGCTACATCACCTACGGCCCTTTGATCCATGGCAACACAACTGTTGTGTTTGAAGGAAAACCTGTCGGCACTCCAGATGCGGGAACGTTTTGGCGGGTGATCGAAGAACATAACGTGCGCAGCTTCTTTACTGCGCCAACAGCTATTCGTGCGGTCAAACGCGAAGACCCCAAAGGGTTGGAAGCTAAGAAATACGACCTGTCGTGCTTGCGTGCGCTATACCTTGCAGGTGAGCGCGCGGACCCTGACACAATTGTCTGGGCCCAGGACGTTTTGGGCAAACCAGTCTATGATCACTGGTGGCAGACCGAAACAGGCTACACTATTGCTGGCAACCCAGCTGGCCTAGAGGCACTACCCGTCAAAATTGGATCCCCGACCGTTCCGATGCCCGGCTATGACGTACAAATTCTGGACGAAGCTGGCCATCCAATGCCAGCAGGTGAGCTGGGCGCGATTGCAATCAAGCTCCCTCTGCCTCCGGGGACATTGCCAACGTTGTGGAACGCAGAAGACCGTTTCCACAAAAGCTACCTCAACACCTTCCCTGGTTTCTATGAAACGGGCGATGCGGGTATGGTCGACGAAGACGGCTACCTATACATTATGGCGCGCACCGATGACGTGATTAACGTTGCGGGCCACCGCCTGTCTACTGGCGCCATGGAAGAGGTCCTTGCCAGCCATCCAGATGTTGCGGAATGTGCCGTGATTGGTGTCGGTGATGCGCTCAAAGGTCAGGCGCCTATGGGCTTTGTCTGCCTGACAACTGGCGTGAACCGCCCCCACAATGAGATCACAGCTGAATGCGTCAAACTGATCCGCGATCAAATCGGCCCCGTTGCCGCATTCAAACTTGCGCTTGTCGTGGATCGCTTACCCAAAACACGCTCAGGTAAAATCCTGCGCGCAACGATGGTAAAAATCGCCGATAACGAAGCGTTCAAAATGCCTGCAACAATAGATGATCCAGCCATCTTGGATGAAATCAAAGAAGCCCTACAAACCATCGGTTATGCCAAAGGGTAACCACCCTCTCAGCGAGACATTCAGTTAAATCAAAAAAGAGCGGCCCTTTTCAAGAGCCGCTCTTTTTCATGTATTCGGGTATCGCAATTTCCTACGTGAATTGTTCTGAGATCAGCCGCTCTTCCAGCCCATGACCCGGGTCAAAAAGGATCTTGTGCATGATACTCGGTTCAGAGCGTATCTCAACACTAGCGACATCACGGTAACTGGTGCCGTCGGCATCTGACATCACGGGGCGTTTTTCAGGTTCTAGCACGTCAAACCGCACAACTGCTGTCTTGGGTAACAACGCGCCACGCCAGCGCCGTGGCCTAAACGCGGCCACAGCCGTCAGTGCCAAAACATCTGCGCCAATCGGCAAGATCGGACCGTGAGCGGAATAGTTGTACGCAGTTGAACCAGCAGGCGTCGCAACTAGCGCGCCGTCACACACCAGCTCTTGCATCCTAAGTCGACCATCAACCGTGATCTGCAACTTGGCGGCTTGTGGCCCTTGCCGCAGCAGCGCGACCTCATTCAAAGCCAATGCATTTGATACCCGACCATCCACATGGGTTGTCTTCATGGACAGCGGATTAATTTCTGCTTCTTCTGCTGCGGCCAACCGCTCGCGCAGATCGCTTTCTGCGTAGGTGTTCATCAGAAAACCAATTGTGCCGCGATTCATTCCATAAACAGGTGCAGGCAAATTTTGGGTGCCATGCAGCGTCTGCAACATGAAACCGTCCCCGCCCAGCGCCACAATCACGTCCGCCTCTTCAGGCGACACGTCACCATAACGGCCAATCAGCGCCGCACGCGCAGTCTGAGCTACGGGCGTCCTGCTCGCTAAAAAGGATATCTTCTGAGGCATGGTGTTTCCGATCTGCGCCGCTTTCCACTCAAACAATCACAATATGCGGATGCGTACCAGCGCAGCAGTGCTAAATCACCCGATAGGCAAAAAAGAGTGCTGCAGACCCTGCGTGGCGCATCTATGTCTCGCCCTGTCGCTTTCGCATCTTCACCTCCGATCAGGTTTCCGATACGAAACACGAAACCGTACAAGCACGCTCAAGGAGCCACCATGTCAGATTTCTTCACCCGCTCGCTCGCCGATACTGATCCGGCCATCGCAGAATCAATTAACCTAGAATTGGGCCGCCAGCGCAATGAGATCGAACTGATCGCATCCGAAAACATCGTGTCCGCTGCCGTTATGGAAGCCCAAGGCAGCGTGATGACCAACAAATACGCCGAAGGCTATCCGGGCCGTCGTTATTACGGTGGCTGCCAATTTGTGGACGTTGCTGAAAATCTGGCGATCGAACGTGCGTGTGAATTGTTTGCTTGCGACTTCGCCAACGTTCAGCCCAACTCAGGTTCCCAAGCGAACCAAGGCGTTTTCCAAGCATTGCTTCAGCCAGGTGATACCATCCTTGGCATGTCACTGGACGCTGGTGGCCACCTGACCCACGGCGCAAAGCCAAACCAATCCGGCAAATGGTTCAACGCCATCCAATACGGTGTGCGCAAAGAGGACAACCTGCTGGACTATGATCAGGTGCAGGCCCTTGCGACCGAGCATCAGCCAAAAATGATCATCGCGGGCGGCTCCGCCATTCCACGCCAGATCGATTTTGCCCGCATGCGCGAAATCGCCGATAGCGTTGGCGCGTATCTGCACGTGGACATGGCCCACTTTGCTGGCCTAGTTGCCGCAGGAGAGCATCCCTCCCCCTTCCCACACGCACATGTTGCAACAACAACAACCCACAAAACACTGCGCGGTCCGCGCGGCGGCATGATCCTCACCAACGATGAGGCGCTGGCGAAAAAGTTCAACTCCGCCATCTTCCCCGGCATTCAGGGTGGCCCGTTGATGCACGTAATTGCAGCCAAAGCAGTTGCATTCGGCGAAGCGCTTCAGCCGGAATTCAAAACCTACATCAAACAGGTTGTTTTGAACGCCCAAGCACTGTCGGATCAGCTGATCAAAGGTGGTTTGGATACAGTAACGCACGGCACGGACACCCACGTTGTTCTGGTTGATCTGCGTCCAAAAGGCGTCACAGGTAACATCGTGGACAAGGCCCTTGGCCGCGCGCACATCACCTGTAACAAAAACGGCGTTCCGTTTGATCCGGAAAAACCAACCGTGACCTCCGGCATCCGCCTCGGTTCCCCTGCTGGCACAACGCGCGGCTTTGCCGAGGCCGAGTTCCGCCAGATCGCGGATTGGATCATCGAAGTAGTGGACGGCATTGCAGCCAACGGCGCAGACGGCAACGCAGCGGTTGAGGCAAAGGTAAAAGCAGAAGTAGAGGCCATGTGCGCCCGCTTCCCAATCTACCCGAACCTGTAAATAATAGGCCTCTCGCCTTTTATAAGACAACAATGGCCCCGACAGCGATGTTCGGGGCCATTGGTTTTTGAAGGTTCGGTCTGCTATGTGGACTTTTCAGCCATTCGATAAAACTGCAAATTGGAACGCTTGATGAGTCCGTGAAAATCGTACAACTTCCGAACTATCAGCAATCAGTACAACGGGATTATCGATGGACAACCAGCAAAAACAAACAGCTGCACTAACGGCAATTAAGTCCTTGCTCGGAACGCCCGAAGGTGAGGATAACGTTGAATTATTTATTGAGCACCACCTAGAAGAGCTTGACGCTGATTATTTCTCAAAGACTTACGGCACTCCGAAGCCAGAGGCGTCTCAAATGCTCAATTCATTGGTCTTGGTCTCGTCTTGGAGTTATGAGGACGACGGTATTATTAATGTGTTTGATTTCAGCTTGCCGGAAAATGTGACGGATTGTGTTTTGTCAGTACGCTTTTCAGGTGATGATGTCGAAGAGGTCTCGATGGAAAGCTGACTGTCTTATGCCAGAATTTGGTAACGAGAGTTGGTATATTTGGGCTCCAAGCGGACTTTAGTCATCGTACCGTTTAATTGATAACCTCCACAAAAAGGAACGCACCTCATGATCATCCACCCCGTAGGCTCCCGCCCCTCTGGCAAAGGCCCAGCCAACTATTTCACCGGCACTGTGCGAATGGATCCGCTGATCAGCACACCTGCCCCTGCGCGATTGCGCGGCGTGACGGTTACGTTTGAAGCTGGCGCGCGCACGGCTTGGCACACCCACCCGCTTGGCCAAACATTGATCGTGACTGCGGGCGTTGGTCTAGTACAGCGTGAAGGTGGCTCAATTGAGCATATCCGCCCCGGCGATACCGTCTGGTTTGAACCGAATGAAAAGCACTGGCATGGCGCCGCGCCCGACGTCGCAATGACCCACATCGCATTGCAAGAAGAACTGGATGGATCAGCCGTTACATGGATGGAGCATGTGACTGACGCGCAGTACTCGGCCTAGATATAACCACGCCACCACAACCACACCACAAACAGCAAAACAACCAGCAGCAGATTCGCAATAATCGCACCTGTGAGACTTAGGATACGGGTCTTGCGCTGCTCATTCACATCAATCGCCTCAAGGTGCGCGCGCATGTATTCATATGCTTGATCCACCTCAATTGCATTGACCTGACGCGCTGTTTTGGGGTTATGGGCCAGCATCTCGGCGCGCATCAGATCGGCACCGCGTTTACGCACGGAACGCGGCAGCCGCCGCCCCGCCCTGCGCAAGGATTGTCGCAGGTCACGGCCACGCACATCCAGCTTTTGCTGCATCAACCCGCGCAGTTTTCGCGATTTTGTGGCCATATCTTTGTCCGTGATCATGTGACCTGTCTATGCCTCTGGCCTTGGCGCTGCAATGGCGCTACGCCTATGACATGCTTAGTTATACCGAATTTGGCGAAAGCGCCGCAGGCTCAGTCCCCCTTGTTATTGCACATGGCCTTTATGGCTCTGGCCGCAACTGGGGTGTGATTGCCAAACGTCTGTCAGACACCCGCCGCGTCATCACCCCCGACATGCGCAACCATGGCCACAGCCCGCGCGCGGACACCCATACCTACGAAGATTTGGCAGACGATCTTGCCGAAGTGATCCGCCACATTGGTGGCCCCGTTGATTTGTGCGGTCACTCGATGGGGGGCAAGGCCGCGATGGTTATGGCGTTAAAATACCCTGACTTGCTGCGCCGTCTTATTGTGGCTGATATCGCGCCTGTCACCTATGACCATTCCCAATCTCACCAAATCAAAGCAATGCTTGGGGTTGATTTGCAATCGATCACCCGCCGCTCGGATGCGGCGGCGCAGCTTGCTGAACAAGGCGTGGAACCTGCGTTACAGAGCTTTTTCACCCAATCGCTCGATGTTGCCGAAAAACGCTGGCGCTTGAACCTCGAAGTCTTGGACGCCGAGATGGATCACATCATTGGTTTCCCCGACGTATCCGGCACCTTCGAAAACCCCACCCTCTTTCTCACCGGAGCCGACAGCAAATACGTCAGCCCCGAAGACCGCCCGCTGATCAAATCGCTATTCCCTGCCGCCCGTTTTGCCAAACTGCCCCAAGCAGGCCACTGGCTCCACGCCGACCGCCCCCGCGCGTTTGAAGCAGCCGTGCGCACCTATCTGGATGCGTGAAGCTTGCTTAGTCCGAAATACCCAATTGAGTGTTCGCCACTACAATCGGCGACAACAACCGGGCTCTTTTCAAGGGCTGGACAAATCATTCCTATCGAACCAAAATTATCTCGGCACATAGCAGAAGACATATTATTGGGTTTTAAGTAAAATTCAGCACCGTGAATTAGACAAGGCTTCGTTAATTGGAAATTTTACTATTTATTCTCCTGATGATCGGCCTCTTGATATATGCATTTGCTGGCAAGAACGGTGACAAGGATTACAAACCACCGAGCCAACCAAAAATCCACAAAAGGCCCGCAGCAAAACATCTTCCGTTTGATGCAAAGAGCGTTAAAGCTGAACCGACCAAGTCGACCTTGCAAGGTGCCGCATATGTGATTGACGGCGACACGTTGGTTATCCGAAAAACCCAAATACGTTTATACGGCGTCGATGCACCCGAGATGAACCACCCCTATGGAAAGAAGGCCAAATGGGCTCTGGTTTCTTTGTGCAAAGGCCAGACAGTTTTGGCAACGATAACTGATCAAGATTCCTACGGACGTACTGTGGCAAAATGCTATCTACAAGATGGCCGAGACCTCTCTGCTGAAATGGTCAAACTCGGGCTTGCCATCGACTGGCCAAAATACTCTGGTGGACAATATAAATCACTGGAACTTCCCGACGCACGTCAGAAGCTTTGGTTAGCGGATGCACGCCAGAAAGGGCGCATGCATGTTTGGGAACAATTCGAGGCCAAGCAAATCGCGCGCCAAGACAAGCGGAACACCGCACTATGAAAATCATCGCTGATTCCACCTTGCACCCCGCAGCCATCGGCCTATAACCGCACAAATTTGCCAATTTTTAGGGGGCTGACGCCATGCCAAAGAGAACCGACATCCAGTCGATCATGATCATTGGTGCGGGGCCTATTGTCATCGGACAGGCCTGCGAATTCGACTACTCAGGCGCGCAAGCCTGTAAAGCGTTGAAGGAGGAAGGCTACCGCGTCATCCTCGTCAATTCCAACCCAGCGACAATCATGACCGATCCGGGCCTTGCCGATGCGACCTACATCGAGCCGATCACACCCGAAGTTGTTGCAAAAATCATTGAAAAAGAACGCCCTGACGCGCTGCTGCCTACCATGGGCGGGCAAACTGGCCTCAACACCTCGCTTGCGCTTGAGGAAATGGGTGTACTGGCAAAATACAACGTCGAGATGATCGGCGCAAAGCGTGAAGCCATTGAAATGGCAGAAGATCGCAAGCTGTTCCGCGAAGCTATGGACCGCCTCGGCATCGAAAACCCCAAAGCGACTATCTGCACAGCGCCTAAAGATGCGAACGGTAAAAAAGACCTTGCTGCTGGTGTTGCGATTGCGCTCGAATCTCTCGAAGAGATCGGCCTGCCCGCAATTATCCGCCCCGCATTCACGATGGGCGGCACAGGCGGCGGCATCGCGTATAACCGCGAAGATTACGAATTCTTCTGCCGCTCGGGCATGGATGCGTCACCGATGGGCCAAATCCTGATCGACGAATCCCTACTGGGTTGGAAAGAATTTGAGATGGAAGTTGTGCGCGACACAGCCGACAACGCCATCATCGTTTGCGCCATTGAAAACGTCGACCCGATGGGTGTGCACACAGGCGATTCCATCACAGTTGCCCCGGCCCTGACGCTGACGGACAAAGAATACCAGATCATGCGCAACCAGTCGATCGCGGTATTACGCGAAATCGGCGTGGAAACGGGCGGTTCCAACGTGCAGTGGTCCATCAACCCTGCCGATGGGCGTATGGTTGTGATTGAGATGAACCCGCGCGTATCGCGTTCCTCGGCTTTGGCGTCCAAGGCAACAGGTTTCCCGATTGCCAAGATCGCGGCAAAGCTGGCTGTTGGCTTCACGCTGGATGAGCTGGACAATGACATCACAGGTGTCACGCCCGCGTCCTTTGAGCCGACAATCGACTATGTTGTCACCAAGATTCCGAAGTTCGCGTTTGAGAAATTCCCCGGTTCCGAGCCCTACCTGACAACGGCGATGAAATCTGTGGGCGAGGCAATGTCGATTGGCCGCACCATCCATGAGAGCCTGCAAAAGGCGCTCGCATCAATGGAGTCAGGCCTGACCGGATTTGACGAAATCGATATCCCCGGCGCACCAGACACCGCTGCGATTACCAAAGCCATCAGCAAGACCACTCCTGATCGCATGCGCACTATCGCTCAGGCCATGCGTCACGGCATGTCGGATGAAGACATCCACGCAACCACCATGTTTGACCCTTGGTTCCTTGCCCGCATCCGCGAGATCATTGAGGCCGAAGAAGACATTCGAAAAAACGGCCTGCCTGTCACCGAAGACGCCCTGCGCGCCATCAAAATGATGGGCTTTACCGATGCGCGCCTAGGCAAGCTCACGGGCCGCGACGAAGACAACGTACGCCGCGCACGCCTGAACCTTGGCGTTAAAGCCGTGTTCAAACGCATCGATACTTGCGCCGCGGAGTTTGAAGCGCAAACGCCCTACATGTATTCCACCTACGAGAGCCCGATGATGGGCGAGGCCGAATGTGAAGCGCGGCCATCTGATCGCAATAAAGTTGTGATCCTTGGTGGTGGCCCGAACCGTATCGGTCAAGGGATAGAATTTGATTATTGCTGTTGCCACGCCTGTTATGCGCTGACGGATGCTGGCTATGAAACGATCATGGTCAACTGTAACCCCGAAACCGTCTCAACCGATTATGACACCTCGGATCGTCTGTATTTTGAGCCGCTCACGTTTGAGCACGTTATGGAAATTCTACGTGTTGAGCAGGAAAATGGCACGCTGCACGGTGTTATTGTTCAGTTTGGTGGCCAAACGCCTTTGAAAATCGCACAGGCCCTGCAAGACGAAGGCATCCCAATCCTTGGCACGACGCCTGACATGATCGACCTCGCGGAAGACCGTGAACGTTTTGCCGATCTTGTGCAAAACCTTGGCCTGAAACAGCCGCATAATGGTATCGCCCATACGGATGAAGAAGCTTTTGAAATTGCAAAAGACATCGGCTTCCCACTGGTCATACGCCCTTCCTACGTTTTGGGCGGCCGCGCGATGGAAATCGTGCGCGACCAGACCCAGCTAGAGCGGTATATCTCTGAGGCCGTAGTTGTTTCTGGTGACAGCCCTGTTTTGCTTGATAGCTATCTGTCCGGCGCTGTGGAACTGGATGTTGACGCGCTTTCTGATGGCACAGATGTTCACGTCGCAGGCATCATGCAGCACATCGAAGAGGCTGGCGTGCACTCAGGTGATAGCGCCTGTTCGCTCCCTCCCTACTCCCTCAGCAAAGACATCATTGCCGAGATCGAAGTGCAAACCAAAGCACTGGCAAAAGCACTTAATGTTGTTGGCCTGATGAACATTCAGTTCGCGGTCAAAGCGAATGCTGAAGGCGTTGAGGAAATCTTCTTGATCGAAGTGAACCCGCGCGCGTCTCGTACGGTGCCGTTTGTTGCCAAAGCCACAGATAGTGCCATCGCCAGCATCGCTGCCCGTATCATGGCGGGTGAACCGCTCAGCAACTTCCCGCTGCGTGCTCCCTATGACGAAAATGCCAAATACGACGATATTCTGCCACTCGGTGATCCGATGACATTGGCCAATCCAAACATGCCATGGTTCTCGGTCAAAGAGGCCGTGCTGCCTTTCGCACGTTTCCCCGGTGTTGATACAATCCTTGGACCTGAAATGCGTTCAACTGGCGAAGTAATGGGTTGGGATCGCGATTTCCCGCGTGCCTTCCTTAAGGCGCAGATGGGCGCAGGCACGATGCTGCCGCGTTCTGGCAATGCGTTTCTTTCCATCAAGGATGCCGACAAAACAGCTGATGTTGTAGAAGCGGCACGTATCCTGATTGCTCAATCTTTCACCATTGTCGCCACCCGTGGCACCGCATCATGGCTGTCAGAGCACGACATTCCCTGTGAAATAGTGAACAAGGTCTATGAGGGGCGTCCAGACATCACCGACATGATGAAGGACGAACAGATCCACCTCGTCATGAACACAACTGAGGGCGCACAAGCGGTTGAGGACAGCAAATCCATCCGCTCAATCGCCCTTTATGATAAAATCCCCTACTACACGACCGCCGCTGGCGCTCATGCCGCCGCACTGGCAATCAAGGCGCAAGCAGAGGACGATCTCGGGGTGAAACCGCTACAAGGTTAAGAGCACCCCCAAGCAGGCACTTACAAATGCCCGCTTGGGGTTTGGGATAATACTGGGCTGATCCCGCGCCCGTGACTTAGAAAGTCCAAATATCCTATGCCAGATTCCCGAATGAAAATCGTATTAGTGACACCCGAAATTCCCTATAATACAGGTGCAATCGGGCGGACCTGCGTAGCGCTAAATCTCGAACTCATTCTGATCAAACCTTACGGGTTTTCATTGGACGAAAAAGCAGTTCGGCGGGCAGGAACCGACTACTGGAAACACGTAAACTTGACCGAATATGAAAGCTGGGAAAGCTTTTTAGCTGAGCGTAATCCACCACGTGAAAGCACATACTTCTTTGAGGAACATGGCGCGCAAACCATCTACGCCCCCGAGTACCAGCATGATGCATTTTTAGTATTTGGCTGTGAATCCAAAGGGTTGCCTCCTAAAATCTTAGAGGGCCAGGATGACCGGGTATTTAAGCTTCCCATGCTCAGCCCCCTCGTTCGGTCACTAAACTTGGCGAACGTAGCAACAGCCGTTGTTTATACGGCCATGCGACCTCAGTTGGACGGCTGAAAGATCGCGACCTCAGACAATGTTCGCTTCGACCAAGCAACAACCTTTGATACCTGATCCATTCGAGCGTCCAGAAAACTCCGTTCTCTGCCTCAGCCATCCTCAGTATGAGTTTCAGAATTTATCCATAGGCACTTCTAACAAAACCCGTTAAAATGTTTCTCAGTACGACTTGTACACGCACAGTGCATGGCGTGAGTAAAACAAGGTGTTAGAAGACAGCCCGACACCGAATGATGTTATCCACAGGCACTTGGCGACTGAAGTCGCTGACCGTAAAGAGGAAAATGAGATGTACACACCCGCAATTACAGGCTCAGGCGTCTTTACGCCTTCTGAAACCATCACCAATGCCGAGTTGGTCGAAAGCTTCAACGCCTACGTGGACATCTACAACGCCGAAAACGCGGACCAAATCGCCGCTGGCGACCTTCCAGCAAAAGACTATTCCTCTGAGGAGTTTATCTTTAAGGCTTCAGGCATTAACCAACGATATGTCATTGATAAAACTGGCATACTTGACCCAAAGGTCATGCATCCGTTACTGCGTCAACGCAGTGATGATGAGCCATCTCTGATGGCTGAAATGGCTTTGGATGCCGCAAACAAGGCCCTCACCGCAGCTGGAAAAACCGCTGCTGATGTGGATGCTGTAATTTGTGCTGCTTCAAACCTCGAACGTGCCTACCCTGCCGTGGCAATTGAAATCCAAAACCTTCTAGAGATCAACGGCTTCGCCTTTGACATGAACGTTGCGTGTTCCTCTGCCACATTCGGCATTCAGGCTGCTGCTGACATGATCCGCTCTGGTTCCATCCGCAGCGCATTGGTTGTGTGTCCCGAAATTTGTTCAGCCCACCTAGAATGGCGCGACCGTGACTGCCACTTTATCTTTGGTGACGTGGCTACGGCAGTATTGATCGAACGATCCGAAAATGCAGCAGGCCCCTACTTTGAAATCAAATCAACACGTTGCGCGACCGACTTTTCAAACAACATTCGCAACAACAATGGTTTCTTGCGCCGTTCACGCCCCGACGGCGTAGCAGATCGCCGCGATATGCAGTTTATGCAAAACGGCCGCAAAGTATTCAAAGAAGTCCTGCCAATGGTATCAGCACACATCGCAAATCAGATGGCAGATGAAGGCATGCAGGCATCTGATCTAAAACGCCTTTGGCTTCACCAAGCGAACAAATCGATGAATGATTTTATTGGTAAGAAGGTTCTAGGCCGAACACCCGAAGCAGGCGAACAACCAAATATCCTGCAAGATTATGCCAACACATCCTCGGCTGGTTCAATCATTGCATTCTCAAAGTATTCTGACGACTTGGAAGATGGTGATACAGGCCTTATCTGCTCGTTCGGCGCAGGTTATTCTGTTGGCTCAGTCATTGTACAAAAACACGGCTAAAGGATTTGAGCTTCAGCCGTGCTCTCAACCCGTTGAGAACAAATATTACCAAGATGTTCGGGACGGCCCTGTCGCCGCCTTAAACGCTTTCGTCTTCCAAATGCAGCTTCATGTCCACGAGAACCTGCTGCAGCATTGTGGTCTCTTTCAACAAGCGCTTGGCCTCATTGAACGTGATTTTTCCATCTGCAATGGACTGCTGATATTCCCCCATCAGCATCGCGAAACGCTGACTAAGCGCGATCACATCTGCATTCACACCGCCAATAGACGTATCGTTTGGACGCCTTTGGTCGAAATCAAGGTGCGCACCTGAAAGCTCTGCTAGAGCTTGCGTTAAATGGGGGTATCCCGCTGCTGTTTCCAGCGCAGCAACCGCATCAACGGGCATAAATCGGTCAGCATGCTCGTCATGGTCAGAATAATACCGCCCCAACGTTGCTTTAGATTTCCCAGTGACTTCACAGGCAGCTTCAACGCCAACTGCCTTCACCAAGGCTTCTGTGTGTTTTTTCAAATAGTTGCCTGGTGCATCCATTTTAATAGCCCTTACTCGATGTGTCTCCACACGCAAATTTTGTATGGTTTAAAGCTATATATCGTTCCTACCACCGGAGTCCTAGTGCAATTTATCCTGCTAATTGTAATTTCGCCTATGATCGTCTTGCACACCAACCCAAGTACCGGATAAATACGCAAATGGCTAAACTCTATTTCAATTATTCGACCATGAATGCGGGAAAATCGACTGTTCTATTGCAGGCGGCGCATAACTATCGCGAGCGGGGCATGGTCCCCTATCTCATGACTGCGCAATTTGACAATCGTGCGGGCGAAGGCAAGATCGCATCACGCATCGGTATTTCCCAAGATGCCGACACTTATAACGTCACAGAAAATCTGCTCCAAAAGATTTCGAACCGCCTCATTGAAGGGCCTTGCGCCTGTATCTTTGTTGATGAGGCGCATTTCTTGAGTGACGCACAGGTTTGGGATTTGGCGCGCGCTGTTGATGATCTCGGCGTGCCGATCATGTGTTACGGTCTTCGGGTCGATTTTCGGGGACAGCTGTTTCCTGGGTCTGCGGCATTGCTAGCGCTCGCCGATGAGATGCGGGAAATTCGTACCATCTGTCACTGCGGCAAGAAGGCGACGATGGTTGTTCGCCAAGACGCCGAGGGCAATGTTCTGCGCGAAGGTGCGCAAGTACAGATCGGTGGCAACGAAAGTTATATTTCTCTGTGCCGCCGTCATTGGCGTGAGGCGATTGGTGACACCTAAACCGGATTTGGAGGGGTATCACCGCGCAGGAAGGCTTGTAGATTTTCAACCGCCATACGCCCCATATCCACACGCACTTCCTCGGTTGCAGTACCTAAATGCGGTAATAGAACCACGTTATCCAGATCTAACAAAGCCTGCGGAACTTCGGGCTCAAACTCATACACATCTAAGCCCGCTCCCCCTATTTCATTGGCCTGAAGGGCCGAAATAAGGGCGGCTTGTTCTACAACATTGCCGCGCGCGATGTTGATCAACCGCGCGTGAGGCTGCATGGCCGCCATCACATCCGCATCAATCAGGTGGTGTGTTTCAGCGCCACCAGGGACGGAAACAACCAGTACATCAACCTTTGCGGCCAGGTCGTTTAGCGTGCTGTAAAAAGTCGCTTCGAAATCCAGCGTTTTTTCCCCGCGCCCATAGTAGGCTACGGTCATGCCAAATCCATAGTGACACCGCCGCGAAATCGCCTGCCCGATGCGCCCCATACCAACGATACCGACGGTTTTGCCGCTCAGATGAAGGCCCAGCATCTGCGTTGGATGCCAACCCTCCCACGCGCCAGACCGAACCAAGCGTTCCCCCTCGCCCGCGCGCCGTGCGCTCATTAACATCAGTGTCATCGCAGTATCCGCTGTTGCATCCGTAACAGCGCCAGGTGTGTTTGTGACAGTTACTCCCGCCGCTTTCGCGGCCTCCACATCAATGTGGTTATACCCAACGCCAAAATTTGCCAAAACCTTGCACCGCGGATTGGGTACATCTGCAAACACCTCAGCCGAGAACTGATCACCCAACGTACAGATCACGCCATCATATTCACACAGTGCTGCACGCATTTCATCTCCACCCAGCGGGGATGTTTCATCCCGCCGCGTGACATCCAAACCTTCAAGTAACGCGTAGACGTCTTCGGGCAATCCCCGACCAACTAGTACCTTTTTCAATGCATGCGTCCTCCACTAGGCGTTTCACTATCCGGACCAACCAGAACGATCGCGCCGTTTTCATCAGGCACCCCCAACAGCAGAACCTCCGACATAAAGGGCCCAATCTGACGGGGCGGGAAATTCACAACCCCCATTACCTGACGCCCGATCAGCGCTTCGGGTGTGTAATGG
Source organism: Sulfitobacter sp. (assembly GCF_036960155.1). Lineage (GTDB taxonomy): Bacteria > Pseudomonadota > Alphaproteobacteria > Rhodobacterales > Rhodobacteraceae > Sulfitobacter. The sequence goes on from NZ_JBALWB010000001.1 coordinate 308,441, forward strand.
ACAGTGATCTGGGCAGACGTCTTGCGCACCCCAATTCCGTCACCAAAATCGATCCAAACCTTGATCGCTGGTTTGCGCGCTTCGGGGAAAGGTTCGGCCTTCACCACGCGCCCAGTACGAATGTCGACATTCATAAAATCATCAAACGAAATCTCAGCCACGTGCCAGTTCCTTTGAACGGTTTGTTGCAGCGGCTACAGCGCGACGCATCAGCGACGGGAAGCCGTTGTCCTCATCCATCAGCACTTCTAGCGCTGCCTGTGTTGTGCCATTGGGGCTGGTCACATTCACGCGCAACTGCGCAGGCCCCTCATCCGCAACCATCGCCAAAGCACCTGCACCCGCGACAGTGGCACGCGCCAATTGCAACGCCATGTCAGCAGGCAGGCCTTCGGCTTCACCCGCAGCGGCTAATGTCTCGATCATGTGGAACACATAGGCCGGGCCTGAGCCACTGACGCCTGTGACAGCATCAATTTGCGCCTCTTCGCTCAGGCGGACGACTTCGCCCACTGCACTCAGCAGCAATTCAGCCTCATCCAGCCCTTCAGCACCCGCATGATCATTCCCAACAATCGCCGTGATCCCCTGCGATATCGCAGCAGGAGTATTTGGCATCGCACGCACCACAGGCGTCTCTTGCCCCAGCGTCTCTTGAAAGAATGAAATCGGTGTTCCAGCTGCGACGCTGACAAACAGCGTCTTGCCGTTGCCCATCAACTTAAGGGTCGGCAACGCCTCAGCCATCATTTGCGGCTTAACAGCCACCAAGACGATTGCAGGTGCGGTTGGCAAATTTTCGTTTATATGAACGCCCGTGCTTTTCAGCCAATCAGACGGAAATGGGTCTTTGACCCAAACTGAGGCAGCAGGTAGGCCACGCGCCAACCAACCCTCCAACATGGCCGAGCCCATCTTGCCACAGCCCAAAAGAACCAGACCATCAGCCGCTATTCGTGAATTTTCCATATATCCCCCTACAAGTCAGGGGGATAGAATTACGCGCGCCCGTAGGCCTCTGCAATGGCGACTTGCAATGCTTCCTTCGGAGACTGATCTCCCCAAACAACCAATTGCACCGCAGGATAGTAACGTTCCGAGCTCATAACAGCTGCACCGATCATAGTATCAATCTGTTCAGGGCTTGCGACATGGCCACCAGCAAGGACCAGCCCATAGCGATAGACCATCATCTGCTGTTCTGCCCAATAGGTGAACGCGCCCGCCCAACAGCGGTCATTCACATCATTCAACAAACCATAAAGTGCTGGAATTTTATCTTCGGGTGGCTCCATTTCGAACGAACAAATCAGGCGCAGCGTTTCGTCATAAGCCGACCATGCTAGCGTCACCGAATAGGTACGCCACTGTCCTTCTACGGACATGGATATTTGCTCGTCAGAGATGCGGTCGAAATCCCAATCGTGATGGGCTGCCAGCGTCTCGACAATGTCGATCGGGTGAATGTCGTCTTCCAAATACTGCTCGGACAGGGCCATTTTGCCACCTTTATTGTTTTCGCCAAAGCTATCAGAGCTGTTATCGCCCCTGAACCTTGGGTGCTTACGCTATAGAACGCGGATATGCCTGTGCGTCCTACAATATATGGTGGCGGTCTGGGTAGTATCTGGCAAGTGTTTTTCTGGGGATAACCCCAATCAGCGGGGGATAACCCTCAATTCCTTCGATAACTGGCCTCTTTTGCGCCTGCATCGCATACACAAAAACGCCCCCAGCAGATACCGGAGGCGATCACATGATGTGTGGCAAATAGAAAAAGGTGTCGCGCGGCAGCGCGCCCTTCAGGTCACTTTGCCTCTAGCGCGTCCAAACGAGCTTTCAGTGCTCCGTTTTCTTCGCGGGCTTTTTGCGCCATTGCGCGCACCGCGTCGAATTCTTCGCGGGTCACAAAATCGCGATCAGCCAGCCAGCGGTCCATCATGCCTTTCATGGCATTCTCGGCCTCGTCTTTTGCGCCTTGGGCCACGCCCATAGCGTTCGTCATGATCTGGCTCAGGTCGTCAAAAATTTTGTTGCGGGTCTGCATCAGGTCTCTCCACTGGCTATGTGCTCTATATGGGGCTGCCTGCGCCCTCATGCAAGGTTGACTTCCCTGCAAGACCGCGCTCAATCACCACATGCATGCTCTTATTCCCTTCCCCGACATCTCTCCTGAGATATTTTCCATTTCCCTTTTGGGGATGACCTTCGCATTGCGCTGGTACGCACTGGCCTACATCGTCGGCATTCTGCTTGGCTGGCGTTTGGTGCTGCGTGCGGCAAACACACCGCGCCTGTGGCGTGATCAAAAGCCCGTCATGACTGGCCCGCAAATCGAGGACTTGCTCACTTGGGTGATCCTTGGCGTGATCCTTGGGGGGCGCTTCGGGTATGTGTTATTTTACCAACCCGCCTATTACCTGTCCAACCCTGCGCAAATCCTGCGGGTTTGGGAGGGCGGCATGTCCTTTCACGGCGGCGCGCTAGGCGTGATCTTTGCGGCATTCCTATATACAGGTCGCCACCAGATCGCACGTATCAGTGCCGGAGACATCGTGGCGCTTGGCATTGCCCCCGGTCTGCTGCTGGGCCGCATCGCTAACTTCGTTAATGCCGAACTTTGGGGCCGTCAGACCGACTTGCCTTGGGGCGTCGCATTCCCCACCGAACAAGCACAGCATTGTCCCGACGTCATTGGCATCTGCGCACGCCACCCGTCTCAGCTATACGAAGCGACCCTTGAAGGCCTCATCCTTGGCGCATTCCTAATCTGGCTTGCATGGCGACGTGGTGCCCTCAAAACACCCGGTGTCATTATGGGAACATTCCTAGCCGGTTACGGAGTTGCCCGCTTTATTGTGGAGTTCTTCCGCCAACCCGACGCGCAGTTTATCTCGGCAGGCAATCCGCTGGGCCTCGCATGGCAAATCAACGGCTATGGCCTGACCATGGGTCAAGTCCTGTGTTTACCAATGATGGCAATCGGCCTCTTCTTTATTCTACGGGCACGGCGCACCAAATGAGCCTATCTGACATCCTGACGTCTCAGATTATCTCGCAAGGCCCGATGCGGCTCGACAGCTATATGACAACGTGTTTGCTGCACCCTGAGCACGGATACTATACGACACGCACGCCTTTTGGCGCGGCAGGTGATTTTATTACTGCGCCAGAAATCAGCCAGATGTTTGGCGAACTTGTTGGATTGTCACTGGCGCAGGCATGGCTTAACCAAGGCGCGCCCAAGCCGTTCTCTCTGGTTGAGCTGGGACCGGGACGCGGCACACTGATGGCTGACGCACTGCGCGCCTGCTCCAGCGTTGCTGGTTTTGTAGATGCCGCAGATATTATCCTGCTAGAGGCATCCCCTGCCCTGCGCGCGATCCAAGGCAAAGCACTAACAGGTTTTGCCCCACAATGGATCGACACCATTGAGGATCTGCCAAAGCAATCCACATTCTTCATCGCCAACGAATTCTTTGATGCGCTGCCGATCCGACAATTCGTTCGCGATGGCGCAAATTGGCGCGAGCGGCAGGTTGGCCTACAAGACGGCGCACTTGCATTTGGGCTTGGCCCCACGCAACCGCAACCCGCTTTGATGCACCGCATTGAAGACACAAAGGACGGTGACCTCATCGAGGATTGCGCCGCAGCGGCCCCTATTCTTTCTATCCTTTGTGAACGGATCAAAGCCTATGGTGGTGCCGGACTGGTTTTCGATTACGGTGATTGGCGCACTCTGGGTGACACCCTTCAGGCCATTCAGAACCATGCGCCCGCTGATCCACTGGCCGCGCCGGGTCACGCCGACCTTACCGCGCATGTAGATTTCGAAGCTCTTTTGCATGCAAGCGCATCCTGCACACCCAGCCGCATCACACCCCAAGGAGTATTTCTGGAACGCCTTGGCATCACGCCACGCGCACAAGCCCTTGCACAAACTCTAAGCGGTGAAGCTCTTGAAACTCATGTGGCCGCACATCGCCGCTTGACGCACCCGCAGGAAATGGGAAACTTGTTCAAGGTTTTCGGAATCGTTCCCGAAGGCAAACCAATGTTACCCGGACTGGACATATGACCTTAGAAATCCTGACCTCAGACGCCCTGCCAGTAAAGCACGGGTTCTTCACCCGCCGCGGCGGGGCTTCATCTGGGGTTTTTGCGGGACTCAACTGTGGTCAAGGATCTACCGATCAAGCCGAAATTGTTGCAATCAACCGCGCACTTGTAGCGGATGCCATGGGCGTTCCACACACTCATCTGCTGGGCGTGCACCAAGTTCATTCAGCAACCGCCATAACCGCTGATAGCCCTATGGCGGAAAAACCTCGTGCGGATGCATTGGTCACAGCGACACCTGGCCTTGCCTTGTCTGTCCTGACTGCGGACTGCCAGCCCGTACTTTTTGCAGATGCCGAAGCAGGCGTTATCGGGGCCGCACACGCTGGATGGCGCGGCGCGCTGGATGGCGTATTACATGCCACTATAGACGCTATGGAGGCCTTAGGCGCCAAACGCGAGAACATCGTGACCGTCATCGGCCCCTCAATCAGCCAAGCAGCTTATGAAGTTGGCCCCGAGTTTTTGGACAGCTTTATCTCCGAAGACCCCGACTATGCCCGTTACTTTATCAACGGTGAGGGCGATCGCATGCTGTTTGATCTTCCCGGCTTTGGCCTTAACCGATTGCGCGCCGCTGGCGTTGGCCATGCCGAATGGACACGCCATTGTACATTTTCAGATGCAGATCGATTCTACTCCTATCGGCGCACGACACATGCCAAAGAAGCGGACTATGGTCGCTTGATTGCCGCCATCACCCTTTGATTTTGGCGCGATTGAGGCAAAATGGGTCACGTGTTTGCCCAAGTTGACCTCCCTAAATCGCGAAACAATCGGCAAGATTGTTGCCACAGCGCGTACAATCATCCGAAACCTTCATATTTTTAAGGGCCTGACCTGAATATGGCCCCATCGCCACATTCCAACATCAATGCCTCTGCTGTTTTCCCTACTTTTAATTTAAATGCCCAAAACTAGCCCGAATGCCCCGTCATATTCAGTCTCAAGCAAGGGCAGCGCCCAAACAACAATAGAGACCGAGGACCAGAGCCATGAAAACCAACGCACGCTTTATCAAGTCGATCACAAAAGCCGCAGCAGACAACGATACGGTCATGCCTTGGGCCCGCGGCACACGTCGCGCTGCATTTGTTGCAAAACGCCGCGCCGCTGAGATGACACAACGCAAAGCAGCATAAGACCCAGATTCTCCCCGGCAGCAGGTCACCTCCTCCCCTCATAGGCCTGCCGCCACCAAAGAAACCCTTTCTGCGTAGATTCGCAGGGAGGGTTTTTTTTGATTCCTGATCGGAATGTGGCAGCACATCTCAATTTTTGGGAAACAAACCTGTATCATTTGTATGAATTGATGCTCAAAGCCTCTCAAATGTCATGGAACCTTTGACAATAGGGCTGAAACAAGGCGAATTAGACCCAACGAAAGACATGAAATGACCAAAACGTTATTTCCGTCGTTGTCGGTGGGGGCCGACGAGGGATGTGACCAACCATGATAGGTGAATCGCATGACACTAACTGCCAATCCAGCTGCCGCACGTTCAGCAGCGCGTAAAACGGGGTACGGAATGACAACTTCTTCCATGCCGACATCAAACGGCCAGACGCTGGCAGCTCAATTGCCAACGCGCACCTATGAGGTCGCTGCATTGCGTGAGGACAATTCATTGTTCATTGGCCAAAGCTCGGCACCAGCGATCCCGCTTTTTGAAGATGCATTCTCGGCGTTTACACATGGCAGCTTAGTGCAAACAACAATGGGCCCTGTCGCTGTGGAAGACCTCCAGCCGGGCGATATGGTTCAGACTTCCACTGGCGAAGCGGCACAACTGACTTGGATTGGCACCTCCACCTTCTCTCCGGCAGATGCGGGCAAACGAACGCCTCTCATTCGCATCATGCCAGACAGCCTTGGCCAGTCGCGTCCAGAACGCTCTCTTACGGTTGGACCCGGTGCTCGTATCCTGCACACACCCGCCAACCTTCGCGGTTTGGCTGATGGAAAACAGTTGCTGACGCCCGCATCAAAATTTGTAGATGGTGTAAACGTGATCGAAGTCACGCCGCCAACGCCAACGCGCCTGTTCCACATCTGTCTGTCACGACATGCCGTAATCAATGTAGACGGAATTGAGATGGAGACGTTTCATCCCGGTTCAGCAGCGCCGCGTGAGGTCAGCCACTCATTGCGCGACCGCTTTATCTCGCTCTTTCCACGTATTGGGCATTTGTCTGACTTCGGCCCGCTGGCACACCCGCGCGCGCCAGAAATCGACATTCACTAATTCTTCGGGCGTTTAGGCTATCTCAGGCCTGAACGCTCAAGCGTTCCTCCAAAACGTCAAACGGAACGCCGGGGTCATCCTTGGCGTTCCGAATTACCAATGAAGTCTTTACACTGGCCACATTCGCCGCAGTCAAAAGCTGACCAGTCAAAAAACTCTGAAAGCTGGACAAGTCAGGCGCGACGCATTTAAGCATGAAATCCACCTCACCATTCAGCATGTGGCACTCGCGAACCAGCGACCATTCGCGGCAGCGTTCCTCAAATGCGGACAGATCTGCCTCTGCTTGGCTATTCAAACCGACCATCGCAAAAACCTGAACTTCAAACCCCAACTCACGTGCATCCACGTCAGCGTGGTAACCGCGAATAAATCCGTGTTCCTCAAGGGTGCGCACGCGGCGCAAACAAGGCGGCGCTGAAATGCCAACGCGTTTGGCCAATTCCACATTGGTCATACGCCCGTCTGCCTGTAACTCAGCCAAGATTTTCCGATCAATCGGATCAAGTCGTGAACCAGCCATAAGGCCCCCTATAGATTTTCGATTGTTATATAGATAACGCTATCACGCGCAACATTGTTTCACATAGACGCAATAATATTAAAACATCCAGAAGTTAGCGGCTATCCGCGGCACAACGCAGGGGCACAGTGCCCCAAAACACGACATCCAAGATCACCTCACTGTGATCACATACCCCCCAAGGGGTTTAAGCCACCCCAGCCGCTGTATATATCAGTGCTAACAAAGAATCCTCACTTCAAGTACACAAAGGTGCCATATGGCCGAGACACGCAAGACCAAGCTTTTGATCATCGGCTCCGGCCCCGCTGGCTATACCGCTGGCGTTTATGCAAGCCGCGCAATGCTGAACCCCATCCTTGTTCAGGGCATTGAGCCGGGCGGCCAGCTGACCACAACTACCGAAGTTGAAAACTGGCCCGGAGATTCCGAAGTCCAAGGCCCTGACCTGATGATCCGCATGGAAACCCACGCCAAAGCGATGGGCACCGAGATCATCGGCGATATCATCTTGGATCTCGATCTCAGCAAGCGCCCGTTCATCGCAAAAGGTGACAGCGGTACAATCTATGAAGCTGAATCGGTTGTTCTGGCCACTGGTGCGCGCGCCAAATGGCTGGGTCTTGAGAGCGAAGAAAAATTCAAAGGCTTTGGCGTGTCTGCATGCGCGACCTGCGATGGCTTTTTCTATCGTGGACAAGAGATCGTTGTGATCGGCGGCGGCAACACAGCCGTCGAAGAAGCGCTGTTCCTCACCAACTTTGCCTCCAAGGTAACGTTGATCCACCGCCGCGATGAGCTGCGTGCAGAGAAAATCCTGATCGACCGCCTAGAGAAAAACCCCAAGATCGAACCGCTTTGGTTCCACCAGCTTGAGGAAGTCTATGGCACCGACAGCCCGCTGGGCGTTGAAGGGATCAAAGTAAAGAGCACCAAAACTGGTGAGATCACTGACATCCCCTGCAAAGGTGTGTTTGTTGCGATTGGTCACGCGCCCGCAAATGAGCTGGTGAAAGATACGCTTGAAACGCACATGGGCGGCTATGTTGTTACAAAACCAGACAGCACCGAAACATCTATCCCCGGTGTATTTGCAGCAGGCGATTTGACTGATCACAAATACCGTCAGGCCGTCACCAGCGCAGGCATGGGCTGTATGGCTGCCCTAGAGGCTGAGCGTTTCTTGGCCGAAGTCGACGAATAACCCTAAGACACCTGATTACAGGAAGCATCCACATGACCACTAATACTCGCATTGTCGTTTCCAGCGACCACGCCGATATTGAACTACGCCAGATGATTGCCGCGCATATCGCGCAGCGCGGCTGGGAGGTTGTTGATATCGGCCCCACCACCAACGAAAGCACCGACTACCCTAAACATGGCGAAGCTGCTGCACGCCATGTTGCCTCTGGTGATTGCGCATTGGGCGTTATCTTGTGCGGCACCGGACAAGGCATCATGATGGCAGCCAACAAGGTGGACGGTGTTCGCTGTGGAGTCTGCTCTGACACGTTTTCTGCACGCATGATTCGTCAGCACAATAATGCAAACGTGCTCTCGATGGGGGCGCGAGTGGTGGGTGCGGGCCTTGCGATAGATATCGTTGATGCCTTTCTGGACGCTGAATTTGAGGGCGGGCGCCATGCAAAGCGGGTGGATATGATCACCGCAATTGAAACATCAGACTGATCCACACTACCTAATGTTGCCGAACTCACACGATTGAGCTTTGGCCATCGGAGACGAAAGTTTGTTCTTGCATGAACATACTTTTTCTTTATGTGTTCATTCGTGAACAAAGATTGAGTCTGTCCCGATGGCCATGTCGCCCGAAAAAATCACCTCCGAGCAGGAGGATCAAATGTTCCGCCTGTTGCGACAGGTGGATATCGCGCCCCATGCGTCCCAACGGGCGACGGCTACGGCAATTGGGGTTTCGCTAGGTCGCCTGAATGCGCTTTTGCGCCAAGCCACCGATGCAGGCCTTGTCAATATTACTGACCGCAACGGCCCAGACAAACGGGCCCGTTTTGCCTATGCAATCACAACCCGCGGTGCGGCGGAAAAAAACCGCATCACCGACCAATTCCTAACCCGCAAGTTTGCCGAATACGACGCGTTGCACGCTGAATTAACCGGCACAACTTCTGGCCTCTCTCCCTTGAAAATCAGGACAAAACTCATGCAAAATAACCTTGCCCCCATCCCTGAGCTATATGTCTCTTACGACAGCGCAGAAAAACTGAAACTCGAAGCAACCGATCTGGTGAGCCACGATCTGACACCGCGTCAGATCTGCGATCTGGAACTGCTGATGAACGGTGGCTTTAACCCGCTCAAAGGTTTCCTTTCACAAGCCGACTATGACGGTGTTGTTGAAAACATGCGCCTTGCAGACGGTAGCCTGTGGCCAATGCCCATCACGCTGGACGTCTCCGAAGAGTTCGCGGGCAAGCTTGAAATTGGGCAAGACATCGCATTGCGCGATCAAGAGGGTGTTATCCTCGCCACCATGACCGTCAGCGACAACTGGGTGCCAAACAAAGCACTCGAAGCGGAAAAAGTATTCGGCGCAGACGACGATGCACACCCAGCGGTGAACTACCTGCACAACCAAGCCGGCAAAGTATACCTCGGCGGCCCGGTTACTGGCCTCCAGCAGCCTGTACACTACGATTTCAAATCCCGCCGCGACACGCCAAATGAAATGCGCGCCCACTTCCGCAAAATGGGCTGGCGCAAAGTTGTTGCGTTCCAAACACGTAACCCACTGCACCGCGCGCACCAAGAACTGACGTTCCGCGCCGCACGCGAATCACAAGCGAACCTGTTGATCCACCCAGTTGTCGGTCTGACCAAGCCGGGCGATGTTGACCACTTCACACGCGTTCGTTGCTACGAAGCTGTTCTGGACCAGTACCCACAAGCAACAACGGCAATGTCCCTGCTGAACCTTGCCATGCGCATGGCTGGCCCACGTGAAGCGGTATGGCACGGCCTGATCCGTAAAAACCACGGCTGCACACACTTCATCGTTGGTCGTGACCACGCTGGCCCCGGCTCCAACTCTGCTGGTGAAGATTTCTATGGTGCCTATGACGCGCAGGACTTGTTCCGCGAGCACCAAGAAGAAATGGGCATCGAAATGGTCGATTTCAAACACATGGTATGGGTTGCAGAACGCGCCCAATACGAAGCCATGGACGAAATCAAAGACAAAGAAGATGTTACCATTTTGAACATCTCGGGCACCGAGTTGCGCCGCCGTCTGGCCGAAGGTCTTGATATCCCTGAGTGGTTCTCATTCCCTGAAGTTGTAAAAGAATTGCGCCGCACCAAGCCACCACGTGCAAGCCAAGGCTTCACAGTGTTCTTCACTGGCTTCTCCGGTTCCGGCAAATCCACCATCGCCAACGCTTTGATGGTCAAATTGATGGAGCAAGGCGGTCGCCCTGTGACATTGCTTGACGGTGACATCGTGCGCAAAAACCTCAGCTCCGAGCTGGGCTTTAGCAAAGAGCACCGCGATCTGAACATCCGCCGCATCGGCTATGTTGCGTCAGAGATCACCAAAAACGGCGGCATCGCCATCTGTGCGCCAATTGCGCCTTATGCAACCACCCGCCGCGCGGTACGTGAAGACGTCGAAGCATTCGGTGCATTTGTCGAAGTACACGTAGCGACCTCAATTGATGAGTGCGAACGTCGTGATCGCAAAGGCCTGTACAAGCTGGCACGCGAAGGCAAAATCAAGGAATTCACAGGCATCTCCGATCCCTATGACGTTCCTGCAAGCCCTGAGTTGAGCGTTGAGACAGAAAACGTGGACGTAGATAACTGCGCGCACCAAGTTCTGCTCAAGTTGGAAAGCATGGGTCTGATTAAAGGCTAATCTAGCTCTAGATTAATACCATTAGGCCAGCCCAATTGGGCTGGCCTTTTTTTTGGATACTGAAAAGGCCAACCCCTCTGAAACCGCGCACAGGATGGCAGGTTAAATCGTCTTTTGGTTCACCCGTTTGGACAACTGCTCAGCAGTCTCTTTTCTCTCGCTATACCGATCCAAGAGGTAGCCTTCGTTCCCGCGCGTAAGAACTGTAAACTTCACCAGCTCCTCCATTACATCAACAACCCTGTCGTAAAACGGCGATGGTTTCATCCGACCTGCATCGTCAAATTCGAGAAACGCCTTTGGTGTGGAGGATTGGTTCGGGATCGTGAGCAGCCGCATCCACCGTCCCAAAATACGGAGCTGGTTGACGGTATTAAAGCTTTGAGAGCCGCCATTCACCTGCATCACTGCAAGGGTTTTCCCTTGAGTAGGGCGCACACCCCCAAGGGAAAGCGGAATCCAATCGATCTGTGTTTTCATGATCCCAGTCATCGCGCCGTGCCGTTCGGGCGAGCACCAGACCATACCCTCAGACCATGTGGCCAGATCACGCAATTCCTGTACTTTCGGATGCTCAACCCCTGCGTCATCCGGCAAAGGCAGGCCAGAAGGGCAAAACGTACGTGTTTCCGCCCCAAGTCGCGTCAAAATGCGCGCGGCCTCTTCTGTCATCAACCGACTGAACGAACGTTCTCGCAAGGACCCATACAGTAACAGAATACGCGGCGCATGTTTTGGGTGAATAGATGTCAGTAGACGATCTGTATTGATCTCATCGAAATGCTGTTCTTCAATGTTCGGAGTATCAGGCAACGCCTTTTCCTTTCTCGTCAATTCGGGATACGCGCGCCTCTTTCAACAAATGGGTGCGCGCAAGTAACATATGGACTTGGACAACCGCGTCAGCGTTATTGGCTTCTAGATTTGAAAAATGTGACCTAAGCAACTGGAAGGGATTGCCCAGGCGCCGAAAGACCGGATCACTAGGTCTGCCTAACATGCGCAGGCAATTTCATTGATGACGGGCTGGCACAGATCAGGTCGCCCTCCGCAACAATCCTCCAGCAAGAATGCAAGTAAGCCGCGCATCCCCGCCATATCCGCAAAATAACGAATGCTACGCCCCTCTCGTTCGCTCCGGATCAAGCCAGAACGCGTCAGAACCGAAAGGTTGGCGGACATCGTATTTTGACGCACATCAAGGGTGTCGCTGATGCTACCTGCCGTCATGCCAATGTCCCCAGCCTTAATAAGAAGGCGGAAAACGTCGAGACGGGTGGCCTGACTTAAAGCTGCGAAGGCATCGAGGGCTTTTAATTTATCCATATATCATGATTTATGGATAAATTAAGCTAAGTCAAGTCACACCTAAAAATTCACATTAAGGATTCAGCCCAAATAGACCTTACCAGACATCACCAAAGCGCCCTGTCCGCTCACTTTTACGCCAGTAATCGCATCGCGCGCACCTAGCACCTCAACGCCAGCCTGCCCTGCCCGTCCCATGCCATGCCCCTGTTCTGCGGTGAAGGTTGGCCCATCAATTAGCCCGTGCGCCCATAGGTAACTGGCCATGCACCCCGTTGCAGACCCGGTAAATGGATCTTCGGGCGGGCTGGGCGGCGCCATCAATAGGCGGCTGAATGTATCCCCCGCCTGTGTGGCGCCCTCCAACGTCACCCAAAAAGGTTCCATAATATCTACGCCGCCTTGGTCAAGTGATGCTGAATAGGCCGCTAGCGCATCAGCATTCATGCTTGCCCGCTCCAGCGTGGCGCGATCTTTGACCACCGTTACGCAAAACGGTAACCCTGTTGAGACGACCTGAGGCTCATGCAAGATATCCGATGGATCCAGCCCGCCGACAGCAGCCACCACTGCAACATCTACCTTTTGCCCAAACACTGGCGCAATCTGGGTCATGGTCACGCGGTCGCCCAGCACCTCAACAGGAATCAACCCTGCCAATGTTTCGATCACCAGCGGCCCGTCACTGATCATGCCCCGATTGCGTAGTGCAACAACGGTCGCCACCGTCGGGTGCCCCGCAAAAGGAATTTCACGACTGGCAAGGAAATAGCGCACACGAATATCGGCAACATCTGAGGGACCCGTAAACGTACATTCAACCAGCGATGTCTCACGGACATAGGCCATACACACGGCATCAGACAATACAGCGCCGCCATGCACCACCGCACAGCCGTTGCCGCCAAACACAGTATCCGTAAACGCATCTACCCAGTCAAATTCAAACGCCATCTTGATCTCCAAATGCAAAGGGGCCGCAAAAACTGCGACCCCTTCAACATGTCTTTATGACCAGCGCGGTCAAGCGCGTTAATGTACCAATACAGGCGCGTAGTTGTGCTCACGCGCGAGGTCAAACGCCAGCTTGCGATCACCAACCAGCGCCAGTTGCTGGCCCTCGGCGTCATGCACCGCATAAAGCTGTTCCAGCCCTTCAGCCTGATCGCGCACCTCGCGGGGCAGATCAGTCACAGCGATTGTCTTGACGTATACGGTCCGATCCTGCGGCCCTGTCATTACTGTTTCTCCCATCGTTTACCCCTTTCGGATGTTAATCGTTTGTACAACGGTTTCAGGCTTGGCTTGGGTCAGGTCCACGTGCAGCAGACCATTTTCTATCAAAGCCTCACCTACTTCGACACCGTCAGCCAACACAAAACTGCGTTGGAATTGGCGCCCCGCGATTCCGCGATGCAAAAACACGCGGCCCTCGCTGTCGTCACTCTGCCGCCCACGGATGACCAGTTGACGGTCTTCAACAGTGATCGACAAATCTGCTTCGGAAAAACCCGCAACTGCCAGCGTAATGCGGTAGCTACGTTCCGAAGTCTGTTCAATGTTAAAAGGCGGATAGCCTTCATTGCCGGATTTTGCATTACGCTCCAGCACGCGCTCTAGCTGTTCAAATCCCAACATATGGGGATAAGAGGCAAGCGTTAGTTTCGTCATCTTCGACACGTCCTTTTCATCTTAAGCGACAGTCTTGTGCTGCCCCACAATCGGCAACAGCACTACACAAATATGGGAAGACAACGCGCGCGGCGCAAGGGCTATGCGACAAAGCCATTCCAGCATATGATTAAATTCCCATATGTTAAGCAGAATCAGAGCCCCAATGAACGAACCAACCGATCTCTCTATGAAAACCGAAGAGGTCCTACGGGTCGAACTAGAGGTGTTCCGACGTGAACACCGCGATCTGGACGATGCAATCCGCGCCTTGGTGGAACGAGGCACTTCAGACCAACTCACCGTGCAGCGCCTGAAAAAGCGCAAACTGCTGTTCAAAGATCGCATTGCGCAGATCAAGGACCGCCTCACGCCCGACATCACTGCCTAGATACAGATTTTGCCGGAATTTTGGTCTCTTCACCACATTGCCCTAAGGGATCAGATGGCTATAGTGCCCGCTTCTTAACTCTGACGTAAAGGCCGTAGCAGCATGAGCACACCTCCCGTTGGCATCATCATGGGATCCCAGTCTGACTGGTCCACCATGCGCGAAGCAGCAGATTTACTGGATGAGCTAGGCATCGCGTATGAAGCGCGTATTGTCTCGGCGCACCGCACGCCCGATCGCCTGTGGGACTATGGCAAAACAGCTGTGGATAACGGCCTTCAAGTTATCATCGCAGGCGCTGGCGGTGCTGCACATTTGCCCGGCATGATGGCCTCCAAAACCCGCGTGCCTGTGATCGGTGTACCAGTTCAAACCAAGGCCCTATCAGGTGTTGATAGCCTTTATTCCATTTTGCAGATGCCGCGCGGCTTTCCCGTTGCGACCATGGCAATTGGTGCTGCGGGTGCCGCAAATGCGGCCCTTATGGCGGCAGGTATCCTAGCGCTGCAAGACGCAGACATCGCTGCCCGCCTTGACGCGTGGCGGACCGCCCTTTCTGCATCCATTCCGGAAGTTCCAACTGATGACTAATCCACTCCCGACCGGCGCAACCATTGGCATTTTGGGTGGTGGTCAACTTGGCCGCATGTTGAGCGTAGCCGCATCGCGCCTTGGTCTGCGCACCCACATCTATGAACCCGGCAGCAATCCACCCGCGGCGGATGTCGCGAATGCGGTAACTACGGCGTCTTATGAAGACATCGCCGCCCTCACGGCATTTGCACAATCCGTTGATCTTGTGACTTATGAGTTTGAAAACATCCCGACCGAGGCGCTGGACATTATTGAGGCGATCACACCGATCCACCCCAATCGCCGCGCTTTGGGGACATCTCAAGACAGGTTGGTTGAGAAGAACTTCCTGCAGGACAATGGCCTCACGGTTGCTCCCTTTGCGGACATTACGGATGCCGCAAGCCTAGAGGCGGCGATCGCAACTATTGGCACACCTGCAATCCTGAAAACCCGCCGTTTCGGGTATGATGGAAAGGGCCAATCGCGCCTAAGATCGCCTGAAGATGCTACAACCGCTCTTGCGGATATGGCTGGCGCACCATCGGTGCTGGAAGGGTTTGTGGACTTCTCAATCGAGATTTCCATCATCGCGGCGCGCAACCCACAGGGTGAGATCGCCTGCTATGATCCCGGCCAGAACGTTCACCGCGACGGTATTTTGCACACAACAACTGTGCCTGCTACCCTGCCCGCGCGTTTACGCATAGACGCCGTATTGTTGGCAGCCAAGATCCTGAACACGCTTGATTATGTAGGCGTCATGGGCGTCGAGCTATTTGTGACGCCACAAGGCTTGATCGTGAACGAGATCGCCCCGCGCGTGCACAATTCCGGTCACTGGACCCAAAATGGCTGTGCTGTAGATCAGTTTGAACAGCACATTCGCGCGATTGCTGGCTGGCCGTTGGGCGATGGCACCCGCTATGCCGACGTGGTTATGGAAAACCTTATTGGCGATGACGTTGATGCGGTTCCGGCCCTCGCAAAAGAACCCAACTGCGCTATCCACCTATACGGTAAGGTCGAAACCAAAGCAGGCCGTAAGATGGGCCATGTCAACCGGATCAAACGCTAGATTTTCAGGCCATGAAACGCGCGGCGATATCGCCGCGCATGTGGCTGACGCGCCCCTGAACCAAAGTTGCAGCCACCCGCAGACTGTCACGCTCAAGCACCACCATATCGGCACGTTTGCCGACCTCTAAGACGCCCCTGTCAGCCAAGCCCAGCACAGCAGCAGGTCCTGCAGAAACCAGCGACCACGCATCAGCCAAATCACGCATACCGTTTTGCCAAAGCATCAAGGCCGCCCGCCGCGCGCTGGGATAATGGTAATCTGAGGCCAGTGCATCACAATAGCCCATGGCAATCAAATCCACTGCCGAGACATTCAGATTGTGCGAACCGCCCCGCACCACATTGGGTGAGCCCATAACTACAATTCCACCCGCAGCAGCGGCCGCTTCTGCCGCCTCAAGCGTCTCT
Source organism: Sulfitobacter sp. (assembly GCF_036960155.1). Taxonomy (GTDB): domain Bacteria; phylum Pseudomonadota; class Alphaproteobacteria; order Rhodobacterales; family Rhodobacteraceae; genus Sulfitobacter. Next base: position 324,658 of record NZ_JBALWB010000001.1, read on the forward strand.
GGGAACTCTGCCACATTAACACCACGTGCTGCCCACTCGGCACGGCCTGCCGATGTGGTATCATCATGACTACCCATCGCGATGCCCTGCGCCGCCAACTGTCCACATAACCAATCAAGCGCTGAGGGCACTTCATCGCTGTAGGATTCGAGTGACTGCATCAACGCTAGATGGTTTTCCGGACTACGCCGTGCTTTTAACGCCTGGGAAACCAGCCTGCGCGGTTGCCGCCCTTCTTTTAGGCGGTCGTGCGGCAAGTGATCGTTGAATACGATATAGCTAAGGCCCCATTCCGTCATTTTTGCTGGCAACTCATCATAGAGTTCAAGCTGATAGGTTTCAAAACGAAGCTGCCCGCGCAGATCGGTCACCATACTGGGCGCGACATCCCGTAAGTGGCTAAATACCTGTTCTGCAAATTCCAGCCCGCGCACCCCGCCTTCCCAACTGACAAATTGCGCCAATGTCGCGGTGGTAATCCCGTTTGCAGCCAGTTCTGCCTCAACGGCAACCAACCCTTCGGCCATGTCCTTCATCGCACCGCGCCGCGGAGCGAGATGCCGTTCAAACCCATCGCCGTGCACATCGACAATACCGGGCAAAACCAAATATCCGTTCAGGTCGACAGAACGGCCCACCGGCGCGTCCACAATCACACCATCAGCAAACGACAACATGTCACGGTGCAAACCACGTGGCCCAAGCACCTCGGCGCCGATCAGATCAAGGCTTAACATTTGGTCCCTCCACACCAGGCAAACAACCACCGTCGGGACACCCTAATTGTTCTAACACAGCACCTAACAATGTCAGGTCTGGATCAAAGTGCCCTTCTCGCAAAAAATCGACCGTCTGAGCGATAACACGCGGATTGTTCATCATAAATGTATGTGTCACTGGCAACGTAATATGCGCCTTCATTCCTTCCAACTTTGTAGAGGAAACCGCCACTTTGCCATCGTCTTGCCCCGGCAATATGGACGAAAAGTATGGGTTAATGGATTGAGATCCCGCAATAACGCCCAATTCAAAATTTGCAGCGGGCAAACTGCGCGGAAGTGAGTCCTCTCCCGTTCCCATTTGCATCCCCGCTGGACCATTGATCCAGTCAAACGCGATCACATCCCGTAGCTCATCAATGATTTCGCTGCCCTGATTTGGCGGTCCAAGCATGACCACGCGGCCAATTTGATCTGGCCCAACGTCCGCCACCCATTGGCGCACCAGAATTCCACCCATAGAATGAGTCACAAAATCGACCTTGGCTGTACCACATTCAGCAACCGCATTTGGCAAGGTGCGCAGTGTGAGTTCTTCGATCGGGGCTTCTGTCGAAGGATAGCCCGGGCGAACGACACGCCACCCTTCAGCCTCCAGCGCGGCCTCCATCAACGCAAACGATGTTTCCGTCCGCGCCAAACCATGAAGCAACACGACGCAACGCGCATCTGCTACGCTTGCCGTTAGACACCATGCACATATTATCGCAATAATTCTCATGCCACGCTATGTAGTGCCTATCGTCTGGCTTGTAAGCCCCCAACGCCCCTCTCGGGCGGAAAACTGTCGCTTGGTTAAGGATATGCTCATGACGCCAATACAATCGCCTCGCCTTGCTGTGCGTGCCATCATAATTCACGAAGACCGCCTGCTGTTAGTGAACGCGTGGCCTGATGGCAAAAGCGACCTTATGTGTGCTCCGGGGGGCGGGGTTGAACGTGGCAGTGCCTTACCCGACAATCTCAAACGCGAAGTTTTTGAAGAAACAGGATTGGAAGTCACTGTCGGGCTGCCCTGCCTCGTGAATGAATTCCATGATCCTAACGGTAGTTTTCATCAGGTTGATGTTTATTTCCACTGCACTTTGGTGGGCGCGCCGACGTTAGATCATAACTGGCAAGATGTGGATGCAGTGGTGACAGACAGGCGTTGGGTCACCCGCGATCAACTTAGCCAACTGCGGGTTAAGCCCGATAGCTTGGCAGCAGTCGCGTGGCAGGACGCTGACGCCCCAATGTATGATCCGCTAGAACCGATTATCGTTTAGCGGTCACCGCCCAACCGATACCACCCACAACCAACCCAGCAGCCAGCATCACCACTAACGGCACCGTTTCACCCAACAATACAGCGCCAGCAAGAATTGCGATTACAGGAACGCTAAGCTGCACAATTGCTGCAGTGGCACCCTGCATTTGCCGTAAGACATTATACCACAGCGCATAGCCCAACCCTGATGTCACTGCCCCACAGAACAGCGCCAAAACAACACCCCACCAGTCGCCCGATAAATCGCTGCCGATCAAGAGAACTGTCAGCAGCGGAAGGCACAAAATGAAATTTGCGCCCGTCGCGGCCAAAGGATCTGCAGCGCCTCGTCCCGCGATTGTGTACACTGCCCAACCAACCCCAGCCAAAACCATCAATGCAGCACCCAGCGGATCCGCGACACTGCCCGCACCAGGCCAAAGCACCAAAAGCAACCCTGCAAAAGCAATACCAGCACCGCAAAGTTGCCTTGTTGTTGGTGGTTGTCCAGTCACCGCACCGTGGGTAAACATCGTAATTTGGGTTACTCCAAACAGGATAAGCGCCCCTAAACCCGCATCCAGTGTCAGATATGCAAGCGAAAACCCGACCATATAGGCCGTAAGGCTAATAGCACCCGGCAAGCGCGCGCGCCGCAACAGAGGCACCGAAATTCCCCGCCACGCGGCAATCCCACCCAGCATCGCCGCCCCAGCAGCCACTCGAAGAATAGAAAATGCGCCAGGGCCCAAATGACCGCCTTCAACCGCTGCGCGGGTAAGGACCGAATTAGCAGCAAAGGCGCACATGGTGAGTACAGTGAGTAAAATCAAACGCATAATCAGGCGTACCGCGCAGAAAGAAGTTGGCCAAGCTCAATCTGCGCGAACACTTTTAATTGAAGATAAACTCATCGTCATCATCCATCGTCGCCAGCAATGCGTCCAACTCACTGCTATCCCCGCCAGCCCAATTCTCTACCCGTGGCGGGGGCATGCGGGCTGCAAACTCATCTTTGAACAATTGCCGAACGGTCCCTCGAATATCTTGTTCCATCAATGCATCTGACAGGCTCTTGCGGATCGTGTCATTCTGCACTGCTGTCTGGGTCCGTATTTTCCGCCTATCTTGTACTGTTTGCATCGCACCCATCATTGCAACTTGCAATTGATCAGCTGTCATTGCGTCCTTTGTCAGGAAATCATGACACCCGTTGCGCATGGCCGTCACTGCAGTCCGTGTGTCACCTTCTCCGGTGATCATAATCAGGCCAGCATTACAATTGAGATCACTTTTTTGGATGCAAGCAAGTACATCCAAACCGTCTCCTTGGGGGAGGCGGTAATCAATCAATACAAGGTCAAAAAGCTTGGTTTCGATCGCCGTTTTCAATTCTGTGATGCCGCTCACCTCAGTTAGGTTCACGTTCAGATCAATTTTCCCACTCATGCGTCGAATACGCGCACGGTCAAACGCACTATCATCCAACAACAGCGTTTGAATTGGTGTTGGAAACGCCCCTATTCTCGGCGCGTTCATTTCGGCATTCATTGACATATCGTCACCCTTCCCACTTTTACTCACCACGAGCAGAATAGGGCTGTCGAACCTACCAAACGATAAACAGAAACGGCTTCATAGGGTGCCTCTAGGGGATCTTCTGCACGCTAATCGTCTCAAATTATTTAGTTTCATCGCAACCATGTGGAAAAACCACATCAACTTCCAGGCCAGTTTCGCTATCTTGTGCAGGCGACAAGGTCATGTACCCTCCATAATGCTCCGCAATTCGGTTCACATTGGCAAGGCCCATGCCTGTACCTTCAACCTCGTCGCGCGGCCGCAATGTCGACAATGCGCCCAGCGCTTTAGCATAGTATTTCTCCGGAATTCCGGGGCCGTCGTCACTAACTGTCAAACGGATCATGCTACCCTCAGCCCGTGTGGATATCTTAACCCTACTCGTTGCCGCATGATGATGCTTGGTAGTATTATCGATCAACGCGCTCAATAAAAGCAGAGCGTCCTGCTCACCCAGCATTGCGTGGGTACAGTTTATGTCGCGCAGCACGCGCAGCCCCTCAGGTAACTGAAGCCCCTCCAATACCCTGCTCAACGCAGCGTCAAGATCAACACGGTCCACGTCCTGAAATCTGCCGATCCTCGAATACGCCAGCAGGTCAACAAGCATCTGGTCAAGCCGCGCTGTGTGCCTGTTCATCAATTCAATGGAGGATGTCACAGATGCGGGTAGATCAATCGCCGCTTCTTGCAAATCCTCTGAAATCCAGTTCGGTAATTCTAGCAAAGCCCGTACAGAAGCACGCAAATCATGGCTCATCAAATAGATGAAATCGTCAATGTTCTGAGGGTCATCCTGCGGAGGACCTGAAGAGCGAGTTTCAACGAGTGCAGCCGTCCGCGTCATTGATCACCTTTGAGATTGCATTCCCCTGATCCCTACCACTTCGATTATTTCAGGACAGTTAACGTTACCCCAAAACGTGACAAAGGACCCCAAGGGGCCCTTTGCACTGTCTTATATAGACAAGGTTGGCACCCATAGATCGCGTTTCCTTGCGGAAAATCAAACTATGGGACGCTCATAAACTAAGTTTATGAGTTTACATCATGCCGCCCATGCCGCCCATTCCGCCCATGTCAGGCATGCCTGCGCCGCCGCCGTCTTTGCTTGGACGATCAGCAACCATAGCTTCGGTTGTGATCAGCAGACCTGCAACAGATGCTGCATCCTGAAGCGCTGTGCGTACAACTTTGGCCGGGTCAATAACACCAAACTTGAACATGTCGCCATATTCTTCGGTTTGAGCATTAAAGCCGAACGTTACGTCTCCGCTTTCGCGAATCTTGCCCGCAACTACGGAACCGTCAACACCGGAGTTTTCGGCGATCTGACGCAGTGGCGCTTCGAGTGCCTTGCGGATGATCGTGATACCAACGTCCTGATCGGAGTTTGCACCCTTGAGGCCTTCAAGAACTTTGCCCGCTTGGATAAGTGCAACACCACCACCCACAACAATACCTTCTTGAACAGCAGCGCGTGTCGCGTTCAGTGCATCGTCAACGCGGTCTTTACGCTCTTTGACTTCCACTTCGGACATGCCACCAACGCGGATAACAGCAACACCACCGGCCAATTTGGCAACGCGTTCTTGCAGCTTCTCTTTGTCGTAGTCAGATGTTGTTTCTTCGATCTGGTTACGGATCTGAGCAACACGTGCTTCGATGTCGGCTTTGTCGCCAGCGCCTTCAACGATAGTTGTCTCGTCTTTTGTGATCGACACTTTCTTGGCGGAACCAAGCATGTCCATTGTCACGGACTCAAGCTTCATGCCCAAGTCGTCAGAGATAACCTGACCGCCGGTCAGAACTGCAAGGTCTTGCAACATGGCTTTGCGGCGATCGCCGAAACCAGGTGCTTTAACCGCAGCAATTTTCAAACCGCCACGCAGTTTGTTCACAACCAGAGTTGCAAGTGCTTCGCCTTCAACATCTTCTGAGATGATCAAAAGTGGTTTCTGTGACTGGATCACCTGCTCGAGCAGTGGAACCATTGGCTGAAGCGAAGAAAGCTTCTTCTCGTGCAGCAAGATGATCGCATCTTCCAGCTCAACAGTCATTTTGTCGGAGTTGGTTACGAAGTAAGGGGACAGGTAACCGCGGTCAAACTGCATGCCTTCAACAACATCGGTTTCTGTTTCCAGACCTTTGTTCTCTTCAACAGTGATAACACCTTCGTTGCCGACTTTTTGCATCGCATCTGCGATCTGCTGACCAATGTCTGCTTCGCCGTTGGCAGAGATTGTACCAACCTGAGCAACTTCGTCGCTGTCAGATACAGGGCGCGAGGCCGCTTTGATCGCTTCAACAACTTTCAGCGTGGCCAAATCGATGCCGCGCTTCAGGTCCATCGGGTTCATGCCAGCGGCAACCGATTTCATGCCTTCGCGTACGATCGCTTGAGCCAAAACAGTAGCGGTTGTTGTACCGTCGCCTGCTTCGTCATTGGTGCGGGAAGCAACTTCCTTAACCATCTGTGCGCCCATGTTCTCGAACTTGTCTTCCAGTTCGATCTCTTTGGCGACAGATACACCGTCTTTTGTGATACGTGGGGCGCCGAACGATTTGTCCAGAACCACGTTACGGCCTTTAGGGCCGAGGGTTACCTTAACGGCGTCTGCAAGGATGTTAACACCCCGAAGCATAGAATTACGCGCGTCTGTACCGAATTTGACGTCTTTTGCAGCCATTTTCGAAATCTCCTAAAAATTATTTGATGGAAAGCATGTCATGTGGGGACCGAAAGGTCCGCCTATCCTGTGATCAGGACAGAATCCCCATGATGTCGCTTTCTTTCATCATCAGCATTTCTTCGCCGTCGACAGTTACTTCTGTGCCGGACCATTTGCCGAACAGAACTTTGTCGCCTGCTTTTACCGCTGGTGCGATCAGTTCGCCGTTGTCTTTGCGGGCGCCCTCGCCAACAGAAACGATTTCACCTTCAGAAGGCTTTTCTTTCGCGCTTTCGGGAATGAAAAGTCCACCAGCAGTTTTCTCGTCGCCCTCTGTGCGCTTAACCAGCACGCGGTCGTGAAGCGGTGTCAATGCCATCTTTGTAGCTCCTTGATGCTCAAAGTTATATCCTATGACCGGCCCTTCACCTGAAGCTGCCAGCCGTTATCACTCACCTAGGTCGAGTGATAACGAGGGATAGGTATGGTCGACTTGGTGATGAGTCAACAACTGCGTTGATATTTTTTTGTTCAGACGGGCTTAGTCTAGTCAGCGCCTAGAACACGGCTGGCCACAGCAACGGCGTCTGCACCTGAAGGGGTTATGCCGTAAACGCCCTTTTCGACCTTCTCAAACCAGCCATAGTAATTATCGCGCATCACTGTAGTTGCACGTTTCACTCCAGTTTCGCGCGCAACGTCGGCCCCTTTACTGGCACCAACCTCAAACAGGTAGACCGCAACTTTGACGGCATCCTGACGGTAGGCTGTCACCAGCCCCGCCCGCGTCTGCCCGCCATCATTGGGGTCACCCTGCCTGCGCGAAAACTCCCGCAGCAGGGTCGCCTTGCGTTTGGCATTTTTGCGTGGCGCGTAAGGACCGGGATCGCAGTGAACCGTCACCAAGCCATCCTCAACCCGAACCGTCATCAGGCCTAGACCCAACCGCCGTGCAAGCGTCGTATTGGCCTTTACCGCTTTATAAAACGGCTTTCCCGCTTTATGGGCCACGGCCAGATACACATCATCGCTCACCCTTAACCGTTCCACACACTGATGAAACAACGCCAGCGAAAACCCCAGCTTTAGTTCGACAACCACAGGCGACTCCGCACCGCGGATTCCAACGACATCAGCCGCGCCCACTTCGGCTTTCACCACATATCCCTGATCCTCCAAGAAGGCTTTTACAGGCGGGTACAAATCAGTCTCACGAGCGCTCATGCAAATACGCTATCACCATTCCCAAACCCCGTGAATCCCCCTAAACTGTATCCCCATGACAAGAGACGAGCTAACCACCTTTTGCGCCGCCCTCCCCCATGCCACTCACGTGGTCCAATGGGGAAATGCGGACGTCTACAAAATTGGCGGCAAAGTGTTTGCTATCGTGGGTATGGGAAATAGCGGCGCATCCGTAACATTCAAAACCTCGCACATGGCATTTGAAATTCTGTCGGACAGTCCGGGATTACGCCCGGCACCCTATATGGCATCGCGGGGCCTGAAGTGGATTCAGCAATATGATGCGCCTGGCCTGTCCGATGTCAGCCTACAGGACCATATCCGCGCATCCTATGACATGGTTGCCTCTGGGCTGACGCGCAAACTGCGCACGTCATTGGGTATATAGTACAGTCGCCTCTCTGATACACAAACCCACCCTTTGGAAATGCGCTGGGTGACACGGCGATTGTTCCTGCTATAAGGCCGGAAATTGATCTTATTTCCAGCAGGAGCGCATAATGACTACTCTCGTTTTCGGCCACAAATCCCCAGATACAGACAGCACCGGCAGCCCGATCATTTGGGCATGGTTCCTTAACGAAGTCTTGGACGTAAAAGCCAAACCTGCCCTGCTTGGTGAGCCAAACACCGAAGCCCTTTTCATGCTGGACCACTGGAAACTGGACAAGCCAGAGATCATTTCAGACGTTGCCGATGATCAACCTGTTGTCATCGTTGACACAAACAACCCAGCCGAGTTGCCTGCCAACATCAACAACGCAGACATCCGCGCCATCATCGACCACCACAAGCTGGTTGGCGGCCTTGAGACAAAAGCACCAATCCACATGGTCATCGAACCATTGGCCTGTACCGCCACAATCATGTGGAAGCTGATCGGCAAAGACATGGCAAAGATGCCTGAAAACGTAAAAGGTGCGATGCTGACGTGCATCTTGTCAGACACGTTGGAATTCCGCTCACCAACAACAACCCAAGAAGACAAAGCTGTTGCATGGTCACTGGCCGAAGAATTGGGCGTCAACATTCCAGAATACGCCGCAGCGATGTTTGCCGCCAAATCTGACGTGTCTTCCTTCTCCGAAGCCGAACTGTTGCGCATGGACAGCAAAGAATTCGAAGTAGACGGCAAAAAGCTGCGCGTCTCCGTTCTGGAAACAACGTCACCTGCCACAGTGCTGGACCGCAAAGACGCGCTGATGGCGGCAATGCCCGGCGTTGCAACCGAAGATGGTGCCGATCAAGTGTTGCTGTTTGTTGTTGATATCCTCAACGAAGAAGCAACTCTGCTGGTCCCCAACGAGATGACCAAATCCATTGCTGAAAAATCATTCGACGCCAAAGTTTCTGGCGACACGGTTGTTCTACCTGGCATCATGAGCCGCAAAAAGCAGATCATCCCAAACCTGAAGGTATAGTTAGACATGAAGTCTATCAAACTATTGGCAGTGCTCGCTACTTTGGCAATTGCAGCTTGCGATATTCAAGACGGCCAATTTACCACTGAGAGCCAATCGTCAACAAAACCCGTAGCGGGTGCAGCAGCAACAGCTGAACCCGTCCAAGCGGCTGATGTTCAGATTTTTGAAGGCGCACCTGCGCGGGCCTACACTGCGCTTGGCCCGCTCGACATTTCGGTCAACAAGCTGACCGCCTTCCACCCGACTCCGACACGTGAAGCTGCAATCAAACGTCTGCAAGAAGCCGCAGCAAAGTTGGGCGCAGATGCTGTGATCAATGTCACGGTGGGCGAAGTTGTAGTTGTTCCCTTAAGCTGGGGCGCACGCAAAGCAACTGGCGTCGCGGTCAAATTCTAAAATTATCCAGATAACAGCAGCAAGAGGCAGGCCATTGGTCTGCCTCTTGTGATTCTCGGCAGGCCTAAACAGCCTCCTTAACAAGCCCACCTTGTAAGAACGGCCTCTTTGCATCCCTTCTCTGCTCAGTTATCCCGTCTACAAACCGCCCCAACAGGACCAGAACCATGACCCGTATCATCAACAGCCTCTCCGAGATTTCATCGAACTACGAGGCGTTATTTGTCGATCTGTGGGGCTGCGTACACAACGGGGTTGAAGCCATTCCAAGTGCGGTTGCCGCTTTGCAGGAGTACCGCAAAGGCGGCGGCATCGTGATCCTTGTCACCAACTCGCCGCGCCCCCGCGCAGGTGTCGCCAAGCAGTTGATCCATTTCAAAGTTCCCGAAGACGCATATGACGCCATCGCAACTTCAGGCGATTCAGCGCGCTCAGCGATGTACCGCGGTGTGGTGGGCAACAACGTCTGGCACTACGGCCCTGCAACCGACAGCCGCTTTTTCGATCCGCTGGAGATTCTTGAGAACCCTGTGGAAATCAAACGCGTTCCACTTGCTGAGGCGACAGGCATCGTCTGCACCGGACCTTTTGATCCGCAGGCTGATCCAGAAACATGGCGGCCCGATCTGGAAGCCGCTCTTGCCCGTGGCCTCAAGCTGCTGTGCGCAAATCCTGACATTGTTGTTGACCGCGGCGAAATCCGCGAATGGTGCGCTGGTGCCGTCGCAAAGATGTACGCCGAGATGGGCGGCGAAAGCCTCTATTTTGGTAAACCGCACGCGCCAATTTATGATTTGGCACGACGCAGGTTGCATAAACTTGGCAACGCTATTCAAGATGGACGTATCCTAGCAATCGGTGATGGCATCCTGACGGACGTAAAAGGCGGCATAGATGAAGGAATTGATTCCCTATTCATCTCCGGCGGCTTAGCAGCTGCAGAAACAAAAACTGTCACCCAACCCGATGAAATCGCGCTAACCAGCTATCTTGAAAAAGAAAAATCGAATCCTCCCTTCACAATAGGGCATCTACGCTGACCCATTTTCGGCTTGCATTTCTGCACCTGCAAAGTAATTAAGTTACACACAGGGCAATTCGCCCGCATGTTTATTACTTAGGGGGCAGGCATGTTGGACAATCTACCACGCGGCACTATCGTAATCGAAGACATTGAAATCGGCATGTTCCGGTATCTGCGCAAGCAGGTCACCGATGAAGATATCGAAATGTTCGCAACCGTCTCGACGGACCGCAACCCTGTGCACCTTGATGATGATTATGCCCAAGATACGATCTTTCAGGGTCGTATTGCCCATGGCATGCTCACGGCGGGCCTGATTTCAGCCGTCATCGGAGAGCAGTTGCCGGGCCACGGCACAGTCTACCTCGCGCAAACCATGAAATTCCTGCGCCCAGTGCGCCCCGGCGATACTGTTTATGCAGAGGTGAAAGTCACAGACATTGACCCCGCCAAACGCATCGTAAAGATGGATTGCCACTGCTCCGTAGATGGCAAAAAGGTCTTGGTCGGTGAAGCGACTGTTTTAGCACCATCTCGCAAGTTCGACTGACCTTGCACGAACCCGCATGGGCAGCTACTCAAAGCGCATGCGAATTATTTCTGACTATCAGTTTGTAGAAGATACCGATCGCGGCGCAACAGCAGCGATTGGCAACTTTGATGGCGTACACCTTGGCCACCGCTCGGTGATTGAGCTGGCGCGCAGCGCCGCACCTGATGCGCCCCTTGGCATTGTCACGTTTGATCCCCACCCGCGCACCTATTTCGCCCCTAGCGCGCCGCACTTTCGTTTGATGAGCAGTGCTGCCCGCGCATCGCGCCTTGAAAAAGTAGGCGTGAAGCGGCTGTATCAATTGCCCTTCAACACTGCGCTGGCCTCTCTTACGCCTTTCGATTTTGCAGATAAAGTTCTGCATCGCGGTTTAGGCCTAAAGCACGTCGTAGTAGGCGCTGATTTTTGCTTTGGTAAGGGTCGCGCAGGTACGGCACAAGATTTGGTCGACTTTGGCGCGCAGCTTGGATTTGGCGTCACCATCGCCCCGCTTGTGGCGCAATCCGAGCAAACCGTTTCCTCTACTGCCATCCGCAGCGCCTTGACCGAGGCCCGCCCGCGCGATGCGGCAGCCATGTTGGGCCACTGGCACCGCATTGAGGGCCCTGTGATAGGCGGCGAGCAACGCGGCCGTGAGCTGGGCTATCCGACTGCCAATATGTCCATCGACGGATTGCACCCGCCCGCATTTGGCGTTTATGCCGTGCTGGTTGATGTCCTTGAGGGGCCACATGCGGGCAGTTACAACGGTGTCGCTTCAATGGGGGTCCGCCCGATGTTTGGTGAGAACAAACCAAACCTTGAAACATTCATCTTTGACTTTAAGGGCGACCTTTACGGCACACCCCTTTCTGTCGGCTTGGTCGAGCACCTGCGCGGCGAAGAGAAATTTGACAGCCTTAAGGCGCTCATCACTCAAATGGACGCAGACAGCCTACGCGCACGCAACATTCTGGCCGCATTATGAGTGACCCTATCGACCGCGACGGCCTGTCCAAAAAGTTCTGGGAGCGTAAACCGCTCAAGTCGATGAACCCCAAAGAATGGGAAGCATTGTGTGATGGCTGTGGCAAATGCTGCCTTAACAAGTTGGAGGACGAAGACACCAACGAAGTCGCTCTGACAAACGTCGCCTGTCGTCTGTTGGATGACGCAACCTGCCACTGCTCCCAGTATGATATCCGCCACCAGTTTGTACCTGACTGTATTGTCATGACCCCCGAGAACATCGACGATCACGCCTATTGGATGCCACAGACCTGTGCCTATCGCCTGCTATGGAAGGGCAAGCCGTTGCCTGAATGGCACCCACTGATCACCGGCACCCAAGAAAGCGTGCACAAGGCTGGCGTTTCCATGCGGGGCCGTACGGTGAATGAATGGGAAACCGCATTCGAAGACTGGGAAGACCACATAATCGAGGAACCTATCTAAATGTTTTTTGCATCTGACAATTCCGGACCTGTCCATCCGCAAATAATGAAACGTGTGATGGATGCCAATACGGGCTACGCCATGCCCTACGGCAACGATGCAATCATGGACGAAGTCCGCGATGCCATACGCACAACATTTGAAGCACCCGAAGCTGCCGTTTATCTGGTCGCCACAGGAACAGCTGCCAACTCACTGGCGCTGGCCTGTTACACGCAGCCATTTCAGACAATATTCTGCGCCCAGCACAGCCATATCGAGGAAGACGAGTGCAACGCGCCCGAATTCTACACAGGCGGTGCAAAGCTAACGCTAATCCCTACCGATGACAAAATGCACCCCGATGATTTAGCCGCGGCTATCGCGCGCCGCCCTGCAAATTCTAACGTGCATATGGCGCAAGCTGGCCCCGTTTCGATCACCCAAGTTACCGAATTTGGCGCGGTTCACACATTGGAAGAATTGCGCGCGCTAACGGCAGTGGCAAAAGCCGCAAACCTGCCCGTCCATCTGGACGGTGCTCGATTTGCAAATGCTCTGGTTGCCCTGGGTTGTTCGGCAGCTGAAATGACGTGGAAATCAGGCGTGGATGTGGTCAGCTTTGGCGGTACAAAAAACGGCTGCATGGGCGTTGAGGCCGTTATTTTCTTTGACCCTAAAAAGGCATGGGAGTTCGAGTTGCGTCGCAAACGGGGCGCGCATCTAGCCTCCAAGCACCGCTATCTTTCGGCACAGATGGCGGGCTACCTGCAGGACGATCTGTGGAAAGACATGGCGCGTAGTGCAAATGCCGCCTGCGCGCGTTTGGCCAAAGGTCTGATCGCAGCCAGAGCAGAGATGAAAACCACCCCTGAAGCTAATATGATTTTCGCCCGCTTCCCGCGCAGTGTTCATCAAAAACTGCATGCGGATGGCGCGAAATATTACGTGCTGGACGGTGATGTTGCGAATGGTCCCGCAGATGAAAACCTAGGTGCACGTTTGGTGTGCGACTGGTCGATGACGGATGTCCTCGTCGACCAGTTTCTAAGTCACTTCTAGCATCTAACTCCGCGCAAGGAGGGCCTGTATCGGGCCAACAACAGCACCGGGATGGGTGATGGGCAACATGTGCCCTGCCCCTTCCACAACAACCCGTTCGATATTGGGCAATCGCTTTTGCAGTGACGCCGCAACCTTTGCGCTCATCGGGGGGGATTTATCCCCTTCGATAAGTACTGTGGGCATGGACGCCCGCTCCATACGGCCAGCATCAAGCAGACCAGCGCTGTCATGGTGCAGAAACGCGGAACTTGCAGGCACATAGTGGATCAACCGCGTCATGTGGTCCTTCATACGCTCAGGCAACAAGTCCCAAGGCGTACCATCCCCCCAATCACGGTTAAACACCCGCGCAGCTTCACGTTCATCACCTGATGCAAATGCAGCATCCATCGCCGCATTCTCACGTTTGTATTCCTCCAGCAGCTCAGGCTCATCAACCAAGACGGCGGCGAAATACACAGGTTCGATCAATGTGAGACTGCGCACTAGCTCCGGGCTTTCGACCGCGATACGTAACGCAATGGTCGCACCAAAGGAGTGACCGATCAGGTCCATCGGACCTTCAATCAGCCCACGCGCCATATCCGTCGCAACATCATGCACGTTACCTGATCGGTCCCAAACGCCTGACTTGCCGTGGCTTGGCAAATCAAACGCCAAAAGGCTCAGATCATCTTTTAATGCGGCCGCCACCCCCCGCCATGCGCCAGAATGGCCCAAGGTACAGTGAACGGCGAGCGCACGACGCTCTGCTCCCTCGTAAAGGTGCGTGTGTGTATGTAGCGTCACAGCTTTCCTTGCAGATACAGATCCACGTCATCGACCCGGTCTTGGCCCCAGAACCGTTGGTCATCAACCACATAGAACGGCGCGCCAAACACACCCGCATCAACCGCCTCATCGAGGTTGCGCGCATATGTTTCGGCACCTTCTAACAAACCACTATCTGCCAATGCCGGATCAAATCCCGCCTCGGTCAGGCAGGCGCGGACAACATCATCTTCTGCGATGTCCTTGTCTTCTGCCCAAACCGCGCGCGCGATGCTATGAGCCAACGCCCCTAAATCGCCGCCGCCCGCATTTTGCGCAGCAATAAATGCATACGCGGCAGGCGCACCATTGGTCGGCCAATGCGCTGGTTTGATGTTGAAGGGCAAATCAAGTTTTTTTGCCTGTCTTTGCAATTCTTGGGCACGGTATTCAACACGGCTGGCGTGGCGGTCTTTTGGCATTGTCCCGCCAGTACGGCCAAACCCTTGCACAATATCGAACGGCTTATAGTTGATGGTTGCGCCGTGTTTTGCGGCAACTTTCTCCAACCGAGTGCCCGCGAGGTAGCAATAAGGAGAAAGCGTTGCAAAATAGTAATCGATCTGGGCCATTTGGTCCTCCAACAAGGTGTGTCTGCTTTGCCTAACCCTAGGCACATGTTAATCGGTGTTCCAGAGACGATTCTGTACACCGCTGCCACGGAGCCTCCCCCATATGTCAAATACCCCTGAGCCAAAGCTGATTTCCGGCAATGCCAACATGCCACTTGCCAAAGCCATCGCGCGGCGGATGTCATTACATCGGGGGGTAAACGTAGATTTGGTTGATGCGCGCGTCGAACGCTTTAACGACAGCGAAGTTTTCGTCGAAGTTTTTGAAAACGTCCGCGGTGAGGATATGTTCATCATCCAATCCACATCGAACCCTGCTAATGACAACCTGATGGAGCTGCTGATCATGGCAGACGCCTTGCGCCGCTCCTCAGCTCAGCGTGTCACTGCAGTATTGCCGTACTTCGGTTATGCCCGTCAGGATCGCCGCACAAAGGCGCGCACGCCAATCACGGCCAAGTTGGTTGCGAACATGCTAGTTGGCACTGGGATCGAACGCATCCTGACAATGGACCTACACGCCGCGCAGATTCAGGGTTTTTTCGATATTCCTGTTGATAACTTGTATGCGTCGCCTGTTTTTGCGCTGGATATCAAAAACGAATTCAAAGGCCGGATGGACGAACTGCTGATCATCTCGCCTGATGTGGGTGGTGTTGCCCGTGCGCGTGAATTGGCCAAACGCCTGAACGCGCCACTGGCCATCGTCGACAAACGTCGCGAAAAAGCTGGTGAAGTATCCGAGATGACTGTGATTGGTGACGTGAAGGGCAAGACCTGCCTCATCATCGATGATATCTGCGATACCGCTGGCACCCTCTGCAAAGCAGCCGAAGTTTTGTTGGAAAATGGTGCAAAAGAAGTTCACGCCTATATCAGCCACGGCGTTATGTCCGGCCCCGCGGTAGAGCGTGTCACAAATTCTGTGATGAAATCACTCGTGATTACCGACACCATCGCGCCTACAGATGCGATCAAACAAGCACCAAATATCCGCATTGTTCCAACGGCGCCCATCTTTGCCCAAGCAATCCTGAACATCTGGAACGGCACGTCCGTTTCATCACTGTTTGAACAAGACACGCTTGGCCCGATCTATGACGGCATGTACGGCGACAACTTCTAAGCGCCCTACTCATCTTTATGAAGCTACCTGATCTCTCCTTCGGGAGAGATCACTCTGACCGCCTAATATCAGCGGTCAGCCAACATCCCAAAAGTCAGCATCTTCAAGTTCGCCGATCGCGGTCCATGCAATGCGCGCACGCGCAACCTTGGTGTCTCCCCACGTGCGGAACACCATATCAAAGCCCTTTTCAGTGACAGATTCGGCTGACACATCTGCACGCAAAACACTGCCCGCATCCATATCCCAAAGAGAAATCGACAAATGAACGGTTGGATAACTCTGATATTTTTCAGAGAACTTGATGCGGCGGCGGCGTTCTCGCTGGCCACGACCTGTCCACATTTCACCTCCGTCTTCAAAGTCCTCGAACAGGACTTCGTCACCACTGTCTATTCCGACAATCGAACTACGTAATTTCTTCATAGACACTTTATTCCAATGGTAACTCAGACGGGTAAACTGACCTATGTTTACGGCAAAAGTTTGGTCTATAAAATGCAAAAGGCCCCGCAATCACGCGGGGCCCTCTGAATTCAAAGTGAATTAGTTCACTCTTTGGCCGCTAGACCCATGTGTTCGCCCATTGCGACCATATCTGACAACAGTTTTGCTGCGTCATCCACGGGGCCAGGTTCATTTTCAAAAGCTTCTTTCACCTTGGTATAGGTGGTTTTAGCCTCTTCCATGATCTCGTTCATGGTTTCTTGCGTCATGTCAGCCTTAGCCAACGCACGTTCTGCCAAAACCGACACACCCGTTGCAGTGATCTCGGCGAAACCGCCGGTAACCACATACTGAGACTGCCCATCAGGGCCGTCCACTGTCAGGATGCCGGGGCGCAGAGTGGTGATGGTTGGTGCATGATCAGGCATAGCCGTCATGTCACCATCCGCACCGGGAATCTGCACCGAAGCCACTTGGGCCGAGGCAAGGCGCCGCTCAGGCGACACCAGATCGAATTGCATCGTGTCTGCCATTACAGGGCCTCCTTAAGCAGCGTCAGCCGCCATTTTCTCGGCTTTCGCCTTCACTTCTTCGATGCCGCCTACCATGTAGAACGCACCTTCTGGAAGGTGGTCATACTCGCCAGCAACGACTTCTTTGAACGATTGAACAGTTTCCGCAAGTGGAACCTGCTTACCATCCGCACCGGTAAAGACCTTCGCAACGTCAAACGGCTGGGACAAGAAACGCTCGATCTTACGCGCACGGGCTACTGCCAGTTTGTCGTCTTCTGAGAGTTCGTCCATGCCGAGGATCGCGATGATATCCTGAAGCGATTTGTAGCGCTGCAAGATCTGCTGAACGTCTGTCGCAACTTTGTAGTGCTCTTCACCGATTACAAGTGGATCAAGCAGACGCGACGTGGAGCCCAACGGATCAACCGCAGGATAGATACCTTTTTCCGAGATCGAGCGATCCAGAACTGTTGTCGCATCGAGGTGCGCAAACGATGTCGCTGGTGCAGGGTCTGTAAGGTCATCCGCAGGAACATATACGGCCTGAACGGACGTAATCGAACCGGACTTGGTGGATGTAATGCGTTCCTGCATCTGGCCCATATCGGTGGCCAATGTTGGCTGGTAGCCAACAGCAGAAGGAATACGACCCAACAGAGCGGAAACTTCGGAACCAGCCTGTGTGAAGCGGAAGATGTTGTCCACAAAGAACAGAACGTCTGTACCGGATTGGTCACGGAACTGCTCGGCCAATGTCAAACCTGTCAGGGCAACACGCATACGCGCACCTGGAGGTTCGTTCATCTGACCGTAAACCAGTGCCACTTTGGATTCGAGCAAGTTATCAGGAACGATAACGTTGGATTCGATCATTTCGTGGTAAAGATCGTTACCTTCACGTGTACGCTCACCAACGCCCGCAAACACGGAGAAACCCGAGTGCACTTTTGCGATGTTGTTGATCAGTTCCATGATCAACACGGTTTTGCCAACACCGGCACCACCGAACAGACCAATTTTACCACCCTTGGCGTATGGTGCCAAAAGGTCGATCACCTTGATGCCTGTTTCCAGAACTTCGGAAGTGGTCGCCTGTTCAGCAAACGCAGGTGCTTCAGCATGGATCGAGCGGTGCTCGGTCGCTTCAACAGGGCCTTTTTCGTCGATAGGCTCGCCTACAACGTTCATGATGCGGCCCAACGTGGCGTTACCAACTGGGATCGTGATTGGCGCGCCGTTGTCAGTTACTTTCTGACCACGAACCAAACCTTCAGTCGCATCCATCGCAATGGTACGAACTGTGTTTTCGCCAAGGTGCTGAGCCACTTCGAGGATCAGTTTCTTGCCGTTGTTTTCCGTTGTCAGAGCGTTGAGAATCTGTGGCAGATTATCCTCGAACTGAACGTCAACGACCGCGCCGATGACTTGGGTGATTTTGCCGACTGCTTGTGCCATGTCGTTTTTCTCCAATACCTTACAGCGCTTCCGCGCCGGAAATGATTTCGATCAGCTCGTTGGTGATGACGGCCTGACGTGAACGGTTATAGACAATCGTAAGATCGTCGATCATATCGCCCGCGTTACGCGTCGCATTGTCCATCGCGGACATACGCGCGCCCTGCTCGGATGCACCATTTTCCAACAGTGCCGAGAAGATAGCCGTAGCCACACCACGTGGCAGAAGATCAGCGAGGATTGCTTCCTCTGATGGCTCGTAATCGAACAGAACGTCAGGCGCGTCGCCCTCAGCTACGTCGAATTTAGCCGGAATGATCTGCAACGCCGTAGGGATTTGCGTAACCACATTGACGAATTCTGAGAAGAACAGAGTGGCGACATCGAATTCGCCTTCGTCAAAACGGCCCAGTACGTCCTTCGCGATGCCCTGCGCTTCGACGTAGCCGATACGCTTGACCTCGGTCAGGTCCACATGGCCGACCATGTGTTTACCCAAATCACGCTTGAGCTGGTCACGACCCTTTTTACCAACGGTCAGGATTTTAACTTCCTTACCCTTAGCAATCAGGTCTTGAGCGTGTGCGCGGGCCTTTTTGGCGATGTTCGAGTTGAACCCACCACAAAGGCCTTTTTCAGACGTCATAACCAACAGCAGATGCACATCATCTTTGCCCGTACCGCTCAGCAGTTTGGGCGCGGAATCAGATCCACCAACAGACGCCGCAAGCGACGTCATCACAGCATTGAAGCGTTCCGTATACGGACGGGACGCCTCAGCTGCTTCCTGCGCGCGGCGAAGCTTCGCCGCGGCAACCATTTGCATGGCTTTCGTGATCTTACGAGTGTTCTTCACACTCGCGATCCGGTTTTTAAGGTCCTTGAGATTGGGCATTGCCTATCTCTCCTTAAGCGAAATCAGCAGCGAACGCGTCGAGAGCCGCTTTGATTGCATCTTCTAGCTCACCTTTGACCTTACGGTCATTGTCGGTGATATCGGCCAGAAGGTCGGCGTGCTTGCCGCGCAGGTGCTTCAGAAGGCTGGCTTCGTAGCGGCCAACTTCTTTAACATCCACTGAGTCCAGATAGCCGTTGGTACCTGCAAAGATCACGCAGACGATTTCGGCGTTGGTCAGCGGGTTGTACTGCGCTTGCTTCATCAGCTCTGTCAGGCGCGCACCACGGGCCAGCAACTGCTGGGTGGAGGCATCCAGATCGGAACCGAACTGAGCAAAGGCTGCCATTTCGCGATACTGAGCGAGGGACAACTTAACAGGGCCAGCAACCGAAGACATCGCTTTTGTCTGGGCAGAGGAACCAACACGCGAAACCGACAGACCAGTGTTCACAGCAGGGCGGATGCCTTGGTAGAACAATTCGGTCTCAAGGAAGATCTGACCGTCGGTGATCGAAATCACGTTAGTCGGAATAAACGCAGAAACGTCACCACCTTGGGTTTCAATGATCGGCAGAGCCGTCAGGGAACCGTTACCAGCGTCATCACCAAGTTTGGCGGAACGCTCAAGCAATCTGGAGTGAAGATAGAAAACGTCACCAGGATAAGCTTCACGTCCGGGTGGACGACGCAGCAGAAGTGACATCTGGCGATAGGACACAGCCTGCTTGGAAAGATCATCATAAACGATCAAAGCGTGGCGGCCGTTGTCGCGGAAGTGCTCTGCCATGGCTGTCGCGGAGTAAGGTGCGAGGAACTGCATAGGTGCAGGCTCGGACGCTGTCGCAGCAACTACGATAGAATATTCAATCGCGCCAGTTTCTTCGAGCTTTTTAACAAGCTGGGCAACAGTTGAACGCTTTTGACCGATCGCGACGTACACACAGTACATCTTTTTGCTCTCGTCGTCGCCGGCGGCCTTGTTAACCTGTGCTTGGTTCAGCATCGCATCGAGAGCAACAGCTGTTTTACCAGTCTGACGGTCACCAATGATCAATTCGCGCTGGCCACGGCCAACAGGGATCATCGCATCCACAGACTTCAGGCCGGTTGCCATTGGTTCGTGCACGGATTTACGCGGGATAATGCCCGGCGCTTTAACTTCGGCCAGACCGCGCTTGGTAGCACCAAGTGGACCTTTGCCATCAATTGGGTTACCCAAGCCGTCAACAACACGGCCCAGCAGTTCGTCACCGATTGGCACGTCCACGATGGAGTTTGTGCGCTTTACGGTGTCGCCTTCTTTAATGTCGCGGTCGGAACCGAAGATAACAACACCAACGTTGTCCGCTTCGAGGTTCAGGGCCATACCCTGAATACCACCGGGGAATTCGACCATTTCACCAGCTTGGACATTGTCCAGGCCGTATACACGCGCAATACCGTCACCAACGGAAAGCACGCGGCCAACTTCGGCCACTTCGGCTTCTTGACCAAAATTCTTGATCTGGTCCTTCAGGATCGCAGAAATTTCTGCAGCTTGGATACCCATTTATCCGACCTCTTTCATTACGTTCTGGAGGGAATTAAGCTTCGAGCGGATCGACGTGTCGATCATCTTGGAGCCTACTTTAACAATCAAACCACCGATGAGACTTTCATCTACGGTTTGGTGTAGTGTCACGGTTTTACCGGTTGTCTTCTTAAGGGACGTGGCCAACTTGTCGGCCTGCGTCTTTGTGAGTGCCTTTGCGGTTGTTACATCCGCGGTCACTTCACCTTTGTCTTCAGCAATGATGTCGCGCAGGGTTTGCACCAGCTGCGGAAGCACAAACAGACGACGCTTTTGCGCCATCAGTGCCAGCGTGTTCGCCATTACAGGCGACAGCTTCATCTTTTTTGCAATTGCAGTGATTGCACCTGCTTGCTGATCACGTGTGTAGATCGGCGAGTTGATCAGCGCGCGAAATTCATCGCTAGTGCTCATCGCGTCATGCAGGGCTGTCAAATCCGTTTCAACGGCTTTGACTTTTTTGGCCTCTTTGGCCAATTCGAATACGGCAGTCGCATAGCGTTGCGCGATGCCTGTGGAGATCGAAGCTGGTTCGGACACGTCCATCCTCTCATACGTCTTCACTGGGCTCGCCAGAATAGCGATACCAGTGTGTTGGCGCGGGCTTGGAAAACCTTTCCAAGCGATTAAATCTAGGGCGATGTAACAGACCGTTCTTCATGCCGCAATACAGTATAGTGATGACGCTTTCTGCACATTTCCCTACATTTCAAGGGTTTGGCAAATCTGCGGCCTTTTGCCCTAAGATTAATGTTATTTGAATTCAAGGTCGAAGGGCAATTTCGACGATTCGACCGCGATCCTAGGGGCCTCAAACGGGGCGGATGCGTCAACAACCTCATCAAGCCGAGCTATCAACGGCTTTCTGGGCAACAGCAGGTTTAGCGCAACGACGACCAGTCGCGAAGCCGTCCTTAACGGCGGCTATGACGATGACACATTCAAACTCGATGGGGCAAACTCAATGGGGCAAATAATGTGGCCAATTGCAAATTCGGCAAAGATACCTTTAACATTTTAGGGACTAAAAATACCACGAACGACGGTGATGGCCATGACGATGCTTTTAGGACTGGCGGTTCCAACGAAACACATGGCGCGGTTTTGCTCGGTGGCGGTGGTCCCAGAGATGACTTCAACGTTTCTGCCACTATGAATCTGCGCACCGCAGAAACGGATCGACATCCCAACTATGGCAGGCTTTGGCATTGAAATCGAAAGGCCTTACAACGTTGGCCATAGCACTCTTAACTTTTCCAGCGGCTCAAATGATGCAACCGGTTTTCGGTTTGATGGATTGGAGTTGTGCCACTCGGAAGAAGGAATCTGTACCGGGGTCATCGCGATCCCCTCTATCAATGTAAGCGCAGAGGTCACATTGGTCGTGATCCGAACGGGAGATAATGGCATTTCACTCGGAGACGTCATTGTGACCACAACAATTTTACCAACAACAGGCGAGGATATTCTGATCTTCGCCGATCACGATTACAACGATGGCATCAAAGACCCTAACCTGGAAACCGACACTGTATCGGGCCTAACAGGCGACGATAGGACAAATGAGTACGTTCAGTCTAACTCAACGCTTTAAGTACTGGAGGGTGGCACGGGTGATGAACTACTCAGGACCAAATTGTGGGCATGAAACGCTAGCGGCCCAACATTGCGCCTCGAAAGGCTTGCAGGTCTACGCGAGGAAGACATCGCCTTTACGTTCAGCTAAGATCGAAATGGGAATTTGGTGGGCGGTTAGGCTGGTTTTGCACTTGGTTCCAAAACACTGATCGGCGCGAGAGACCGCTTTCGCGCCACACGCCCCTTAGGGGGATAAACCAGTTTGGTCGCTTCAACCATAAACGCGCCACTTGCCATAATGGTCGGCACGTTGCGCCCTACCCGCTCAAATATCCCACCCGATTTCATCCACATCCGCTTGCCCGATGGCAATTGGTACAACGCGCCCGCGTGGCGCTCTGGGAGGAACTGATGTTTACGCAATTGGGCATCCAACTGCCCCGGCGAATAGGGCCGACCATACCCAAACGGCGTGCCATCACGGCGCGCCCATAGGCCTGCACGGTTTGGCACAATAAACAGCGCCTTGCCCCCCGGCCCCAATACACGCCAGCATTCTTCCAGCAAATCAGAGGCCCGCTCAGACGTTTCAAGACCATGCATCAAAACCAGCTTGTCCACATGGCCCGTCTCGATAGGCCAAAGCGTTTCTTCTGTCAGGACTGACGTGTTGGCCATCCCCGCAGGCCAAGGCATGACGCCCTGCGGCCCCGGCATCAGTGTAATTACGCGCCGCGCTTCTTTCAGATAGGGCCTCAAAAGAGGTGCTGCAAAACCAAAGCCAACTACTGTCTGGCCCTTTGCTTCTGGCCACAGCTCCAACATCCGGTTGCGTAATGACTTCTGTGCCGCACGGCCCAGCGCACTGCGATAGTAGAAATTACGCAAATCTTGCACATCAAGATGCATTGACAGGGCCTCTCATTACGCCATTCTGGTTCACTCTAGCCCAGCAAAGGAACCTTGCCCATGCCTTCCGAGACCATCGAGACCAACAGCCATACTCTGGTCACCATTGCCTGCCTCTCGGATAACTATGCATATCTGCTGCGCGAAAAGGAGACAGGCGTAGTCGCCCTTATCGACGTCCCCGAAGCCGCCCCAATAAAAGCAGAGCTAAACGCGCGCGGCTGGATCTTGAACCAGATTTGGCTGACCCATCACCATTTTGATCACATCGACGGCCTGCCCGACATATTGGCTGATTTTCCCGCACCTGTTTATGGTGGCGCCGCAGACGCGCACCGCTTACCCGAACTGGATGTCGCGCTAAGTGACGGAGGCAGCTTTGAACTAGGCGATACCCAGGTCCATGTGATCGACGTATCAGGCCATACGATTGGTCACATCGCATTCTTCGCCCCCGCAGCGCAGGCCGCCTTTACAGCAGATAGTCTGATGGCTGGCGGGTGTGGACGCCTTTTTGAGGGCACACCGGAGCAAATGCACGCCAGCTTTGCAAAAATGAACAACTGGCCAGATGACACGCTGATCTGTTCAGGACACGAATACACCACCGCCAATATCGCGTTTGCTCTGACGGTTGATCCCGATAATGCCGCGCTGCAGGCTAGAAACAACGAAACCCAATCCGCGCGTGCCGCTGGCCGCTTTACGGTCCCCTCGCTGATGGGCTTAGAACGCGCTACAAATCCCTACCTTAGGTCTGGTGATACAGGGCTGCGCAAGGAACTTGGCATGCCTCAGGCAACCGACGCCGAGGTGTTTAGGGAAGTGCGCAAACGCAAAGACAATTTTTGATCGCACTCCAGCATCCAAAGCCATACATTGGCTTAGAAGCGGAAGTTTACACATTTATTCACGCCCCATGGGTACCACTAAGGGGATACAGTGCTTAGATATTGGATTGTTCACTCAATTTTCACCCAAAACGCCATCATGAACGGTCCAAAAAAATAATTGTGACTGTTTTATTTAAGAAAAGACTTGAAGCTTGGCGTCGATCAACCAAACTCTAATATAATCAGGCCATAGTCGGACGGCAGGCATTGAGATACTTCATGCCACCCCCGGCCCCCTATCGAAAAGGAGCACGCACGTGCCTTCATTCTCGACCACTCTTGAGCAATCCATCCACGCCGCGCTTGCGCTGGCTAATGAACGCAAACACGAATTTGCAACACTTGAACATCTGCTGCTGTCCCTGGTGGATGAGCCGGATGCCGTTCAGGTTATGAAAGCCTGCTCCGTTGATGTTGAAGAACTCCGCGAGACACTAACGGAGTTTATCGACGAAGACCTCAGTAACCTTATCACTGACGTCGAAGGCTCTGAAGCGGTGCCAACAGCCGCCTTCCAGCGCGTAATACAGCGCGCGGCAATTCACGTGCAGTCCTCAGGTCGTACCGAAGTAACAGGTGCTAATGTACTGGTAGCGATCTTTGCCGAACGCGAAAGTAACGCGGCCTACTTCCTGCAAGAGCAAGAAATGACACGCTATGACGCAGTGAACTTTATTGCACACGGTGTTGCAAAAGATCCGGCTTTTGGTGATCCACGCCCTGTATCCGGCGCGCCCGAGCACGAGGAAGAACCCCAAGGCGTAACCGAGGGCGAAAAGAAGGAATCCGCGCTGGCGAAATACTGCGTCGATCTCAACGCGAAATCGCGGGATGGCGACATTGATCCGCTGATCGGTCGCGATTCAGAGGTGGAACGCTGCATTCAAGTCCTGTGCCGCCGCCGCAAGAACAACCCCCTGCTTGTGGGGGATCCCGGCGTTGGTAAAACAGCCATCGCAGAAGGCCTTGCCCGCAAGATCGTTGCGGGTGAAACGCCTGAGGTTTTGGCAAACGCAACCATTTACTCGCTAGATCTTGGCGCGTTGCTGGCTGGAACGCGCTATCGCGGTGATTTCGAAGAACGCCTGAAAGCGGTTGTGACCGAGCTTGAAGAGCACGACGATGCTGTTCTGTTCATCGATGAAATTCATACTGTCATCGGCGCTGGCGCAACATCGGGTGGTGCAATGGACGCCTCCAACCTGCTCAAGCCCGCCCTTGCTGGCGGTAAGTTGCGGACAATGGGTTCCACTACCTACAAAGAGTTCCGTCAGCATTTTGAAAAAGACCGCGCGCTCAGCCGTCGTTTCCAGAAAATTGACGTGCCTGAACCATCGGTTGAAGACGCACAAAAAATCCTCAAAGGCATCAAACCCTATTTTGAGGATCACCACGGCGTGAAATACACTGCTGATGCCATCAAGACATCTGTGGAATTGGCGCACCGCTATATCAACGACCGTAAATTGCCAGACTCGGCTATTGACGTAATCGATGAGGCTGGCGCGGCGCAGCACTTGGTCCCACTCTCCAAACGCCGCAAAACAATCGGCACCAAAGAAGTCGAAGCCGTTGTCGCCAAGATCGCGCGCATCCCACCAAAGAACGTCTCAAAAGACGATGTTGTTGTGCTGCGCGATCTAGAAGCGTCGCTCAAGCGGGTGGTCTTTGGTCAAGACAAAGCAATCGACGCGCTTTCCTCGGCCATTAAATTGGCCCGTGCAGGTCTGCGCGAACCTGAAAAGCCCATTGGTAATTACCTGTTCGCAGGCCCTACTGGTGTGGGTAAAACCGAAGTTGCCAAGCAACTTGCCGATACTTTAGGTGTCAAACTGCTGCGTTTTGATATGTCCGAGTACATGGAGAAGCACGCTGTAAGCCGCCTTATCGGTGCCCCTCCGGGTTATGTGGGGTTTGATCAGGGCGGCATGTTGACAGATGGTGTTGATCAGGATCCGCACTGCGTACTGCTCCTTGATGAGATGGAAAAAGCGCACCCTGATGTCTATAATATCCTGCTTCAGGTTATGGATCACGGCAAGCTCACCGATCACAACGGCCGCTCGGTAGATTTCCGTAATGTCGTGCTGATCATGACCTCAAATGCAGGTGCATCCGAGCAGGCGAAAGAAGCTATCGGCTTTGGCCGTGATCGCCGCACAGGCGAGGACACAGCAGCGATCGAGCGGACGTTTACACCCGAATTCCGCAACCGTCTGGATGCCGTGATCTCCTTTGGCGCGTTGCCAAAAGAAGTGATCATGCAGGTTGTCGAAAAATTCGTTCTGCAGCTTGAAGCACAGCTGATGGACCGTAACGTAACCATCGAGTTGAGCAGAAAAGCCACCGAATGGCTTGCTGACAAAGGCTATGATGAGAAAATGGGTGCGCGTCCTTTGGGCCGCGTCATTCAGGAATACATCAAAAAACCTCTCTCCGAAGAATTGCTGTTTGGCAAACTCGCCAAAGGTGGCGTGGTTAAGGTCGGTGTTAAAAAAGGCGAATTGGATTTGGTTGTTGAAGGCCCCGATAGCCCGCGCCTGACTGACGACAAACCACCGCTGCTTACGGCAGAATAATGCGGTTTGGTCTTTTGGCCTTACTCTCTCTCGCCGCGCCAGTCGCGGCGGGGGATTTATCGTTAAGCTCCCCGATCGATTGTGACCTGAATGGTCCCTGCTATATCCAGCAGTATGTCGATCATGATCCATCCCCAAAAGCCTCGGATTTCACCTGTTCAGGCCTCAGCTATGATGGGCATAAAGGCACAGATTTCGCGTTACCTACTTACGACATGATCGCTACAGGCGTTGATGTGTTGGCCAGCGCCTCTGGCATTGTTGCAGGCATTCGCGACGGAATGGAGGATGCGCGCTATTCATCCGACCGTGAAGCAGAAATCAAAGGGCGTGAATGCGGAAACGGTATCGTCCTGCGTCATGCAGATGGTTGGGAAACCCAATACTGCCATATGCGCAAAGGGTCGGTCACGGTTTCTGAAGGGCAGCAGATCAACACTGGCTATATTCTAGGACAGGTCGGCATGTCAGGCCGCGCGGAATTTCCTCACGTGCACCTATCCGTCCGCCATGACGGCAAAGTTGTCGACCCCTTTGATCCTGACGGAACCATCACCTGCGGTGAAACCGAAACCGACACGCTGTGGTCGGAGGATCCCAGCTACCGTGCAGGCGGTATTGTGACGATTGGCACCAGTGCCGCCATTCCAGAATTTTCTGATATCCGCGCCAATACCGTAACGCCACCCGATGCGCAAAGTAATGCATTGGTGATGTACGCATTCCTGTTTGGCACTCAGAAAGGGGATATCATTCGCCTGTCCCTTATTGGTCCGGATGGCGAAATAGTTGAGCGAGACACGCTCCTGAAACGCAACCAAGCACAGTCGTTTCGTGCTGCAGGGAAGAAGCTAAAAAGCGCACGGTGGCCCGCGGGTCTCTATTCTGGCGAGGTCACGTTGTTGCGCGATGAACAAATAATAGACAGTCAAAGCCTCTCGCTCATCATGCCCTGAACTTATTTCTCGGTAAACTTCAGCTCAATCCGACGGTTTCGCGTGCGCGCTTCGTCTGTGTCGGCCGTATCAACGGGCTGGTACTGCCCAAACCCATTAGCCGAAAGGCGGCCGGGCGGAATAGCAAGGAAGTTGGCCATATACTTGACCACTGACAGCGCGCGGGCCTGACTTAGCTCCCAGTTGTCAGCAAATTCACCTAACCCCGATAGCGGCACATCATCCGTGTGACCATCCACGCGGATCACCCAGTCAATCCCCTCTGGGATATCCGCGGCTACGTTTCGCAGAATGTTAGCCACTTTAGCAATCTCACGCGTCCCTGCACGCGACAGATCAGCCCCCCCTGGCGGGAACAGCACTTCGGAACTAAAGACAAAGCGGTCGCCTTCGATGCGAACCCCCTCTTGCGCCCCAAGAACACTGCGAAGCTGACCAAAAAACTCAGAGCGGTATTGCTCAAGGTTCTTCGTCTCTGCCTCCAAACGTTTGCGTTCGGCCGCCTCCAGCTCTGCCCGCCGCCGCTCTTCTGTCGCGACCCGCGCCAATGCCGTGTTGAGCTGTGACCCTAAGGACTGCAGCTCAACTTCACGCGCTACATCTTCGGCATCGGCCTGATCCAGCAACCCCTGAAGGCTGATCAATTGGGCGCGCAAGGCAGCAACCTGTTGATTTAACAATTCGGTCTGGCGTTGTGCGGCGGCGGATATTTCCTGCTCTTGCGTCAAAAGCGTTTCAGCCTGGGCAAGCAATGCAGCGCGGCGTTTAACCTCGCTCTGCGTTTCGTCCACGTTGCCTTCTGCGGCCAGTTTAGCGGCCAATGCCGCAGCAAGCCGTGTGCGCAAATCCTCTATCTGGGTGGCAGTTTCTGATTCTGTTGCACCCAGCTGCGCTTCCAATGCCACGATCCGCGTGGTTGCGTCCTGCAGGTTGCTCAGCAATTGCGCCTCGCTTCCTTGCGCATCACTAAGGGCACTTGCCAACCTCAAGTCCAATTCTTCTTCAGCGGCACGCGCTGCGGCCAAAAGGGTTAGCGTCTCTTCCGCACGTTTCCGCTGCGCCTCCAGCGAAAGCGTCATCGCGGTCAGCTCAGTATCTGCATTTTCTAACCGTTTACGAAGCGCTGCCGCAGCCGCCGCATCTGCCAACTGTATCGCTTCCTGCGCAGTCAACGCTTCCTGAGCAGACGCCGCATCAGAATTTAGCCTTCCTATTTCATTCTGCGCTGCAGTATTGCGGTCGCGCAGATCAGCGATCAATGCTTCTTGGGCCGTCAACGTATCTTGCGCGGAAGCCACTTCTGAGGTCAACGTCTTGATACCATCCTCTGCTTCGGCATTTTGCGCACGCAGATCAGCCATCAATGCCTCCAACGCTTCACGACGGGCAGCCGCAAGGCGTGCGGCCTCTTCTTGTGCGTTCACTTCGTTTCGGCTGGTTGCGAGGGCGAGATTCAGCGCCTCTTGCTCACTCAACAAAGTGGCTTCACGCCCCTCAAGGTCGCCTACACGTTCTTGGGCTGTATCACGGTCAGCAATTAAGGATGCAACTTGGGCCTCAAAGTTGGTGATCCGCGTTTGAGCAGCATCCAGCGCTTGTGCCTGTGCAGCCCGTTCAGATTGCAGCGACACAATAAGAGAGGCTTGATCTGACGCTTGTGTCTGTGCTTCGGCCAGAGAACTGCGCAACGCACCAACCCGCGTTTCCAAATCCGAGTTTGTCTGCTCTTCCAATCCTAGGGCCTGCGCAAGCGCTGCAACCTCAGAGGATAGCGTATCCAGTTCTGTTTCCTGACCCGAGATTTGTTCCGTGAGAACAAACTGGACAACCATGAATATAGTCAGAACGAACATCAACACCAGCAACAGGCCAGTCATTGCGTCCACAAACCCGGGCCAGATCGACGCCTGAAACCGCGAACCTGTGCGTCGCGACAAGGCCATTGCTAGCGCTCCCCGCCACCGGGTTGACCGGTGGCACGCATGCGTCGTGGTTCAGTACTGCTGCGCGGTGAAGAAAGCGCTTTGGTCAAATAGGACAACTCTTGGCGCAACTCGGCCATGCTTTCCTGACGACCAGCAGAGATTTCTTCCAATATGCGCAGCATCTGCACATCAATGGATCGCAGGCGCATCCTGCTTTCTGCGTCAGATCCGCCGTTTTCGGAAGCCTCGCCAAGACGGTGCTCAAGTGCGCCAATCATGCGTTCCTGACCATATGCAATCCGGTCTAGTGCGTCAGATGATCCGCCTTGATCACCCAATTGCACCGCCATCCGCTCAATCGCTACAGCCAAACTCCCTAAACTTTGCTCAACTTCTGCACGCCCAGCCTCTGAACGGCTGAACATCTCTTGCATGCTTTCCATCTGCTCGGCCATGTGATCGACCATGCCCGCCATCACCGCTTGTTCAGGCGTGCTATCTTCGCCAGAGCCAAAACCAACCCGTGTGATCGAGCTAAGCCAGTCTTCGAGCTCTTGATAAAAACGGTTCTGACCGTGGCCTGCGAACAACTCAAGCAAGCCCACAATCAACGACCCTGCAAGCCCTAACAAGGATGAGGCAAATGCTACGCCCATACCTGACAGTTGGGATTCAAGACCTGTCATCAGGCGGTTGAAGACATCAGTACTGGCTTCACCCTCCTGCGGTGAAAGGCTACGGATCGTGTCTACAATGGCAGGGACCGTTGTCGCCAGACCATAGAACGTGCCCAAAAGTCCCAGAAAGATCAGCATATTGACGATATAACGCGTGAGTTCACGCGCTTCGTCGATACGGGTTGCGACCGAATCTAGGATTGACCGCGTCGAAGACGAGTTCACATGCATCCGCGCGCCGCGTGTACGCAGTAATGCCGCCAACGGCGCCAACATTTGCGGCGGCGTATCATTGGGCGCTTCGCTATCCGACGCGAAGTTCTCGATCCACCGGACAGATCCGATAAGCTGCAACACCTGATAGAAACAGGCCACAACGCCGATCAAGAAAACAAAAACGATAAATCCGTTAAGATACGGGTTCGCTTGGAAGACGGGCAGTACCTTTGGGAGCGCAATAAATGCGCCAAACCCTGACAGGCCCAGTGCCAACAGCATCAAGGTGATCTGCCGGACCGGTTGTGAAAATTGCGGTTCTGCCTCGCGGTCTGGTTGCGCCATGCGCTTCCTGCTCCTGACCTTATTATTATTTCGGCTTAGCTTAACCCGAATTTTTTACAATCCCAAGGCTTTATGCAGTTATGATTTTTACCCGCCCTGCAAGCCATTCAAGAGCAGGATCATGCAAACCGACAGACACCAGATGTTCCGCAGTATTATACAGATATTCGGTATTTGGCCCACGTCCTCCAATAGCGTGCGCAATGATCTGCGCCTGCTCTTCAAGCGGCAGCCCGCCGCAGTATTGTTCATGTGCTTCATCAATCACATACACCACCGAAGTGACCTCACGCCCATCGCTTAGCTGCACAGTCAGATCCTTTTCCACATAAGCGGATGAGATCAACTCACGTTCACGCAAATAGGCCAGCGTTTCCGCCTCTTGGCCCGCAACAACCCGTAGCGCAACGCCTTCACATGCTTCGCCCGCTTGTTGATCCAATGCCAGTACTAGCCCCGGGTCGGCCACTGTTCCCCTGTGATGAATCGAGCGCATACAAAATGAGCGCGCGTAGTCTGGCAAGGTGCCGATTACACTTTCAGCGACTTCAAAACCGGGGTTCCAAAGCAAACTGCCATAGCCAAATACCCACATACTCATCTGGTTCTCCTGTGTTGACGCAGATAAACCCCATGCAAAGCCAGATGAAAAGAGGGGCAGAGCCCATGCGTCGTTTCACAGCGAAAATAGTCATCCTGATCACACTTATACTCAGTGGGTGGTGGTGGATTGCAACAAGCAGCCTCCAAAATAACCTAATGGCATGGCTGGATGCACGGCGCAGCGAGGGATGGCAAGCCGATGTTGGCGATATGTCACGTGTCGGGTTCCCCCTACGCATCGCAAGCACACTGTCGGACACGGCCATTGCGGACCCAGAAACTGCCCTTGCTCTTAACATCCCACAATTCACGCTATCCACTCCGATCTATTGGCCTGGTCACGTAACCCTGACCCTGCCAGCAGAGCCGATTGTCATATCCACGCAGCAAGGCGCTGTTACGATATCCTCGGATGGTGCCCAGGCAGCATTGCGCCTTCATCCTGGCACGTCGTTACAATTGGAGGCACTGACCGCCGCCAGCACCGATCTGTCTTTTGATCTGGTAGAAGGACGGATTTTGAGTGTTCAGACCCTGCAGGCAAATGTTGAGCAAGGGCTTGAACCTGAAACCTACAATATTGACCTTGCGGCTACAGGCTTTGCCCCCGGTAGCGTTATTCGACAAAGCTTACGCCTACCCGCAGCATGGCCGGAAACCTTTGAAACGCTGATCGCTGATATGACCGTGACCTTTGATCGCCCGTGGGATCGTAGCGCACTGGAGACCCATCGCCCCCAACCGCGCGCAATCACGGTAGAGCAGGTCACCGCCATTTGGGCAGACCTGAGCATCACATTTGGGGCGGATTTACAGATTGAACCGAATGGCACAGCATCGGGCACGGCGAACCTACAGGCACACAACTGGCAACGCATGCTGGACCTCGCAAGCGCAGGCGGCGCGCTATCCCCTCAGGCGCGGCCCCAAGCCGAGAGTATTCTAAATCTATTGTCAGGTCTTTCCGGCAACGCTGAAACACTTGATGTTGAAATCACAATCGACAAGGGGCGGATGCGCATGGGCTTTATCCCGCTTGGCAACGCGCCGCGCATCATCCTGCGTTAACGGCAGTAGCTGCCCGAACGATAGCGCGCGGTGTCAAAGTGGAAGTGATCGAGGTGAAACCGGTTCGCCTTTGGGCCAAGCACGGTTCCAAATGGACCACAGGCATCCGCATGCATTTTGCGCAACGCCTTGCGACTGCTGCGTGCGTTCCAGCCCTTAAGCACTGAAATCTCACTGCCATCCGCCAGTCTAAAGCCCGAAATATCAATTGCCCGACCTTTGCCGTGCTCGGATATCTTACCAGTTTTGGCATTATTGCGACGACGACAGGCATAGTGGGCCGCAACTTTGATCTGCTTCAGCCCACCGCCTTTTTTGGACAATGCCGGCTTTGCGCTGCGGTCTACCCATGTTTTCAATGCGCGCGCGGTGCCGCAATCCATTGTAGATGTACTACTAAGGCTCACGCCCGAAACCGATGAAATCTTCACCGCGTTTTCAACGCCACATCCTGAAATCCGTGCAGGCACACGCCCAATTGCCTTACCCTGAATCGATATATCACCGCAGACAGCACCCGCTGCCAGCACCTTTTGCTGCGCGCGCAGTTCACGCCCCGCCTTGGGGGATCGGAAAACAGGACGCATGGATTTCCAAAAACCACTCTGCTTGTTTTCAGCCGCAGAGCGATCAATTGTCCCATCCGCCGAGATTGTCGGCCGTCCCGTCCCTGGGCGCGATTCAGGTCGTTGTGAATTATCAGGTGCGGCGTAAGAAATCGTTGCCATGACACAGAAAAGCACCACAAGACGTTTCATGATTTTGTCCCACCGCTGCCGCGGCCAAAATCTGGTTCATCGGTATCTTGTCCCGCTTCAATAATGCTGCGACGGACTTCACGGGTTCGCGTGAAATAGTCGAATAGATGATCACCGTCCCCCTGACGGATCGCACGCTGCAAGGCAAACAACTCTTCCGTAAATCGCCCGAGGATTTCCAGCGTGGCGTCTTTGTTAGACAGGAAAACATCACGCCACATCGTAGGGTCCGAGGCCGCGATACGGGTAAAATCACGAAATCCTCCTGCAGAATACTTGATCACTTCGCCGTCCGTCACACGGCGCAAATCGTCGGCGACGCCAACCATCGTATAGGCAATCAGGTGCGGCGCATGGGACGTAACAGCAAGGACCAGATCATGGTGGTCTGCGTCCATCTCTTCAACGTTTGAGCCAAGGCCCTCCCAAAACCCACGCAGACGGGCGATCGCATCGGGATCTGACCCCTCTATCGGAACCAAAAGACACCAGCGGTTATCAAACAACTCCGCAAACCCCGAACGCGGGCCTGAATGCTCGGTTCCCGCAAGCGGATGACCTGCGATAAACTCAACACCTTTGGGCAAATGCGGCGTCACATTGTCGATCACATCGCGTTTCACGGACCCAACGTCAGTAACGGTTGCCCCTTGCTTCAAGGACCCGGCAATCTGTTCCATCACCTGCCCCATAACACCGACAGGTACACATAGAATAACCAGATCAGCATCGCGCACGGCTTCATTTATGTCGTCATATACAACATCACACAGGCCAATTTCGCGCGCTGTCTCACGTGTTTCAGCAGATCGCGCATAGCCCACGATCTCACCCGCCAAATCCCTGCGTTTAGATGCCCAAAAAATTGAAGATGCAATCAGCCCCAATCCAATTAAGGCCACACGTTCATATACTTGCGCCATCGCTCAGCCTTCCTTGAACTGGCGCACGGCATGCACCACGCGGCGACAGCCGCTTTCATCGCCCACAGTGATCCGTAACCCAGTAGGTAACTTGTATCCGGCAACACGCCGCACAAGCAGCCCTTGTGACTGGAGATAATTGTCGCAGGCTTCGACCTCTTCCTGAGATGTAAACCGCGCGAGAATGAAGTTTGCCAGCGACACATCAGAGGGCACACCCATTTCAGCCAACGCGTCCGCCATCCATGTGCGCCACCGAGCATTTTCGGTGCGGCAATGCTCAATATAAGCGACATCACGAACGGCCGCTTCGGCGGCTGCAAGTGCTGCGTTACTCACGTTAAACGGGCCGCGTACGCGGTTCAAAACGTCGATCACATGCGCAGGGCCGTAACCCCATCCAACACGCAGGCCTCCCAATCCGTAGATCTTTGAGAAAGTGCGCGTCATCACGACGTTTTCGCGTGCATCAACCAACGCTGACCCGCCATCAAAGCCCTCAACATATTCCGCATACGCGCCATCTAGCACCAGCAGTGCTTTGGGAGGCAGCTTTTCGGCCAATCGCGCGATATCTGCCTGACCGATCATTGTGCCCGTCGGGTTGTTGGGGTTGGCCAAAAACACCAGTCGCGTCTTTTCCGTGCAGGCCTTTAGGATGGCATCAACATCTGTGACCCGCTCCCGCTCCTTAACCTCGACAGGTGTGGCACCCGCGGCAAGCGCAGAGATACGGTACATGGCAAAGCCGTGTTCGGTGTGGATTACCTCGGTATTTGGGCCCGCATAAGCCTGACACAAAAACGCGATCACTTCATCCGATCCTGCACCGCAAATAATACGTTCAGGATCAATGCCATGCACCTGCCCAATCGCGCTGCGCAACTCGGCGTGGTCCGAGCTGGGATAGCGGTGCAGGGAACGGGCAGCAGCCTCATAGGCTTTTTGCGCCGCAGGCGATGGGCCGAACGGGTTCTCATTCGAGCTCAATTTAAGGACATTATCATGCCCTGCCACATGGGACGCGCCCCCCTGATAAAGGGAAATATCCATGATGCCGGGTTGGGGCGCGATTGTATGTGTCATATCAAAGCTCTTTCTTTGCTAAATTTCTTTTAGCCGCTCATCCGCGCCGCAACCACCCGCGATTTTCACACCGGGCACATCTGTCTACAATTGACCGTTAACACAAAAAGAAAACGCCCCACCGGAAATCCGGCAGGGCGCTTTTTAAATCGTAACTCTTGGCGGCGAAGATTAGTTCTTCGCGTAGAATTCAACCACAAGGTTTGGTTCCATAACAACAGGGTATGGAACATCGCCAAATGACGGAGTGCGAACGAATTTCGCTGTC
Source organism: Sulfitobacter sp. (assembly GCF_036960155.1). Classification (GTDB taxonomy): domain Bacteria; phylum Pseudomonadota; class Alphaproteobacteria; order Rhodobacterales; family Rhodobacteraceae; genus Sulfitobacter. The sequence goes on from NZ_JBALWB010000001.1 coordinate 360,236, forward strand.
ATTTTGGAGTGGTCTACTTCCATGTAGTCAGGAACGTCACGTTCGGCCAATTGCGTGGCTTCGATCAGTGCTACCATCTGCTTGGAACGGTCACGTACTTCGATTACGTCACCCTCTTTTACGCGGTAGGATGGGATGTTAACCAGTTTGCCGTTCACGCGTACGTGGCGGTGGTTCACGAACTGACGTGCAGCAAATACTGTTGCCACGAACTTGGCGCGGTAAACAACTGCGTCCAAGCGGCGTTCGAGCAGACCAATCAGGTTCTCACCTGTATCGCCTTTTACACGCTCAGCTTCGCCATAGATGCGACGGAACTGTTTTTCGGTCAGGTCGCCGTAGTAGCCTTTAAGCTTCTGCTTGGCGCGCAACTGGATACCGAAATCGGAAATCTTGCCCTTACGGCGCTGACCGTGCTGGCCGGGGCCATATTCACGACGATTTACTGGAGACTTTGCGCGGCCCCAGATATTTTCGCCCATGCGGCGGTCAATTTTGTGCTTGGCAGCTGTACGTTTAGTCACGGCTGTTCTCCTTCATGTGGCCCCGAAAGGCAGTTAAAGGGCGTTGTCCTCTGAGTCTTCACTCCGACAGGGATCCTCTTGCGAGGTCCACCAACACCAACAAGGGCGCGCTTACTATGATATGTGAAAGGGAGTCAATGCGTGAACATGAGAGTGTGATGGACCAGCTTAAACTATTGGCTTAAATAAATGCCACCAAAGGTGAACACCTAGCATAAATGGAAATGGTTTTTCACGCTGCATGCTAAGTCATACAACCAACTTATTGCTTATCCATCAACCCTTTCCAGCATCTATGATCAGAGAGCAGTCAGGCATTTCAGCTTGAGACCACCTTTCCTAACCTCAACTGCTCAACGTACACCGCGAAACAATTCTTGAAAGTTACCCCAGTGCCACTTCAATTTTTCAAAGTCCGAAGCCTCGACATTTCCTGCCGCAGTTCCTTCAACCCACCAGGCGAAGTTTGACGGCAATTCGCTTTCCCGAATCTCAGTACAAATAGCCAACAGATCGTCACTTTTGCCGTGCCTATTCGGGTGTACTATTTTTCTCAGCCTATCCGCGTTCTCTCCATCAACAAAGCTATGAATGTATTCCCCAAAAGGGGTATCTCTGCTGCACCCACGTGTCTCATGGACACTGTGCAGCGCGTCCATATCCGCCGCCTCTAACACGCCACATTCGATCCGCGTTGCAATCTGGACGAGTAGCGCGTTCATCAGCATGTGTCTGTAATCCGACAACCAACGTTGCGTAGATGCCTCCTTAGAGCAGAAACTACTTTCTGCGGCTACAGGCGCAGTGATGTTTATCAGTCCGATAAGTAGCATAGCAGCAAGTTTAGGGGTGTTGATCATTCCTGAAATTACCGATGCAAAAAATTGGTTCTTAAGATGTTCTATTGAGAACCTGTTCTTGGGCAAAAGAACGTTGACCGAGTGGAATTACACAGGCGCGCCGCTGTTGACATCGCCCCCATACACGATGGCTTCGCCGCCCATTCGCCGTTCACCGTACCTTTCGTGCACAATCAGCGTGACGCGGGCAGCCTAATAAATGATCATTGACCAACCCACATGCCTCCATCCACGCATATACAATTGTAGGGCCGCAAAACTTAAATCCTGCTTTCTTTAAATCCTTGGACACCCGTTCGGATAGCTCGGTCTTTGGCGGTACATCTGCTTGTGTTTCAAATTTATTTTGGAGCGGAGCACCGCCCACATAATCCCACATGAACTTGTCAAAGCCGCCTTGCGCCTCGATACGTTGCCATGCCTGTGCGTTCACTATGGCGGCCTCAATCTTACCGCGATGACGGATAATACCAGCGTTGCCCAGCAATCGCTGAACGTCGTCTTCCCCCCATTCAGCAATCACATTCGGATCAAAACCTTCAAATGCTTCTCGAAAAGCGTCTCGCTTTTTAAGGATTGTGATCCAGCTTAGCCCCGCTTGAAACCCATCTAGGATCAATTTTTCCCACAACGCACGACTGTCATACTCCGGCACGCCCCACTCTGTGTTGTGATAATCGATATAAATCTGCTCGGGGCCCGCCCACTCACATGCTGCCATAATCAAATGATCCTCCTGTTTCGTTACATTTGGCACAAAATTGGATGTTTAACACCTTCTTAGCAGCTCGGGTCCAATGTCCCTTTTCAAAGGTCTCGTACAAAGCAAAAAATCACAAAGGACATCCCGTGAAAGGCAAATCCAAACGCCAAATGGCGGACATCCCATCTGGCGGGTTTAGTCCGCTGGATCATGCCATTACCCAACAGTCTAGAGGTACAATGGGGATGGTCAAAGACGCCATTCAACATGGTCAAACGCTGCTTGCGTATCAGCCAATCATGCGCAGCAGCTCGCAAACCCAGATTGGATATTATGAAGGCTTAATCCGTGTTTTGGATCCAACTGGACGTGTGATCCCTGCTGGTGAATTCATGGGAAAGATTGAAGACACTGAAACAGGTCGGGACATTGATGTCCTCGCGCTACGTCATGGATTGCGCAATCTTAAGGCAAATCCGGCCCTTCGCCTGTCTATCAATATGTCCGCCCGTTCCATCGGGTATCGCCCGTGGATGGAATGCCTCAATCGATTCTTGAAAGCGACTCCAGAACTGGGAGAGCGGCTTATTTTGGAGATCACGGAAAGCTCGGCCATGACAGTACCCGAACTGGTCATTGATTTCATCCAACGCCTTCAACCAAGAGGCATCTGCTTTGCCATGGATCATTTTGGGTCCGGCCCGATGGCCATTAAGTACTTCAAAGATTTCGATTTCGACATTTTGAAAATCGACGGGCAATTCATACGCGGTGTATCCCAAAGCCCCGATCAGCAAACCCTTACACGTGCGCTGCACGGTATTGCACGCGAGTTTGGCATGCTGACTGTCGCAGAATCGGTTGAAACAGCCGAAGATGCCGCCTTTGCTACGGACATCGGGATCGATTGCTTACAAGGATATTACTTTGCCGCCCCAACAACCCAGCCTGAATGGTTGACTGACAAAAACGACCGTCAAAGGGCTTAGCACAGGATATTCCCTACACTTCTTGCCGCGCTGCAATCCATGCGTTATCCAAACCCTACAAGGTAGGGGAGAGATAGCGCGGCCCTTCGCGCATTTATTCAACTTGTCCTCTGCCGCGCGTCATATTGAGAGGACCACATTCCATGACCAATGTCGTAATCGCTTCTGCTGCCCGTACTGCCGTCGGCAGTTTCGGCGGCTCGTTTGCCAATACGCCCGCCCACGATCTGGGTGCAGCTATGCTGAAGGAAATCGTTGCGCGTGCAGGTGTCGACCCATCCGAAGTTTCTGAAACGATTTTGGGACAGGTTCTTACAGCCGCACAGGGTCAAAACCCTGCCCGTCAGGCCCACATAAATGCTGGCCTACCAATCGAATCAGCTGCATGGTCAATCAATCAGGTTTGCGGTTCTGGTTTGCGATCTGTAGCGCTGGCTGCTCAGCACATCCAATTGGGTGATGCGGACATCGTCGCTGCTGGTGGCCAAGAAAACATGACCATGTCGCCTCACGCTCAATCAATGCGCGCTGGCCACAAAATGGGCGACATGAAGCTCATCGACACCATGATTAAAGATGGCCTGTGGGACGCATTCAACGGCTATCACATGGGACAGACCGCAGAAAACGTTGCTGCCAAATGGGAAATTACACGCGAACAACAGGATGAATTCGCTGTTGCCTCCCAGAACAAAGCTGAAGCCGCCCAAAAGGCTGGACGTTTTGCAGATGAGATATTTGCCTACACAGTACCCGGTCGTCGCGGTGACACGATTGTAGATGCCGACGAATACATCCGTCACGGCGCCAACATTGATGCGATGGCAAAAATGCGCCCTGCATTCGCCAAAGACGGCTCGGTCACTGCGGCTAACGCGTCCGGCCTCAACGATGGAGCTGCTGGTGCATTGATGATGAGTGCTGAAAATGCTGAAAAGCGCGGCATTGAGCCACTTGCACGGATTGCATCATACGCAACAGTTGGTTTGGACCCATCCATTATGGGTGCTGGCCCAATCTTTGCATCACGCAAGGCGCTGGAAAAAGCAGGTTGGAAACCCGAAGATCTGGACCTTGTTGAGGCCAATGAAGCCTTTGCTGCACAGGCTTGTGCCGTGAACAAGGACATGGGCTGGGATCCAGCAATCGTGAACGTAAACGGCGGCGCAATTGCCATTGGTCACCCAATCGGAGCATCTGGCGCGCGTATCCTCAACACCCTGTTGTTTGAAATGAAACGCCGCGATGCGAAAAAAGGTCTCGCAACGTTGTGCATTGGTGGCGGTATGGGTGTTGCCATGTGCCTCGAACGGCCCTAAGAGGAATTGGGCGCGCAAGATAGTTGCGTGCCCACGCCGCTAACAGCAACAACATTACCTTTAGGAGAATCATATGTCGCGTGTCGCACTTGTTACAGGAGGCAGCCGCGGGATCGGCGCCGCTATTTCCAAAGAGCTAAATGATAAAGGCTACACCGTCGCCGCGACTTACGCAGGCAACGATGAGGCCGCTGCAGCATTTACTGCTGAAACTGGTATCAAGACATACAAATGGAACGTTGCCGATTATGACAGCTCAAAAGCTGGCATCGCGCAGGTTGAGGCCGACCTTGGCCCAGTCGAAGTAATTGTGGCCAACGCGGGCATCACTCGTGACGCTCCATTCCACAAAATGACACCCGAGCAATGGCATCAGGTCATCGACACAAACCTGACAGGCGTGTTTAACACCATTCACCCAATCTGGCCTGGCATGCGCGAACGCAAATTCGGCCGTATCGTCGTGATCTCCTCAATCAACGGTCAAAAAGGCCAATTCGCACAAGTGAACTATGCCGCAACCAAAGCAGGCGATTTGGGCATCGTGAAATCCTTGGCGCAAGAAGGCGCGCGCGCCAACATCACCGCCAACGCAATTTGCCCGGGCTACATTGGGACAGATATGGTTATGGCCGTGCCAGAAAAAGTACGCGAAAGCATCATCGCTCAGATTCCAACGGGTCGCTTGGGTGAGCCGGAAGAGATTGCACGGGCAGTGTCCTTCCTTGTTGCTGATGATGCAGGTTTCATCAACGGCTCGACCATCACCGCAAACGGCGGGCAGTTCTTTGTCTAAGCATTAGCTCCGTTTATAGGGCTAATAGCAAAGGGGCCGAAGGATCACTCCTTCGGCCCCTTATTTTATTCCGTAAGACAGCGTGCACACTGTCAGCGGAAAATCCCTAACTGCGCAGCGGGCTGCGCAACCATGCAAAAAACTCAGACATCATGCGGCCACGCTCGGCGTGGGCAGTATTCATCGCGGTACGAGCAGCGGGGTTTGTTGTGGCTTCAAACATTGCGCATCTCCTAGTTCGATCTCGATCAGATCAATATGACTTCATTGAAATCAATATGCGCCTTTATCAACAAACCGACAAACGAGACTTTTCAACGCCTCACACAAGGTATACTTAACTGAAACATGTCTATTCGCCTCCCCCCCCTCACCGCTTTGCGAGCTTTTGATGCCGCTGCGCGCCACATGTCATTTGCGCAGGCCGCTGCTGAGCTCAACGTAACGCCTGCGGCTTTGTCATTTCAGATCAAGTCACTTGAGCAGCACCTCGGTGCGCCGCTGTTTCGGCGTCTGAACCGTGCTGTTGAACTCAGCGAAGCGGGAGATGCCCTATCATCAGGCGCAGCTGAGGGCTTTCAAACTTTGGCGACGGCATGGCGTGCGGCCCAACGCACCCAAGACACGCAGACCCTTACCGTGACTGCGGGGCCTGCATTTACCGCAAAATGGCTCGCTCCGCGCCTTTATGAATTTGCGCAAGCTCATCCAGATATTGAACTGCGCTTTGCAGCATCCCTCCAGCGCATGGACCTGACCCGCGATAACGTCGATGTTGCGATCCGCTTTAGCAACACAACCACACCCGATCTATACTCCCTGCCACTGGCTGAAGAGTGGATCACCCCTGTGATGACCCCTGCCATGGCCGAGAAGTACTCGACCGTTGAAAGCCTTCAGCAAGCACCCATTATTTTTGATGATTCGATTAACTTCTTGGACCCTCGTGTAAGCTGGTCGTCGTGGTTCACAGCCATGGAAAGCCCATACACGCCAACACTTGGACCACGATTTTCTCAAGCGGACCATGCGCTTGATGCCGCACTTGCAGGTGTTGGGGTTGTGCTCGGTCGGCGCGCATTGGTCGTCAAAGACCTTGCTGAAGGCAGATTAGTTGCACCTTTTTCAACAGCTCTTTCAACAGGAGCACGGTTCAGCTTTTTATGTCTCAAAGGCATGGAGCATCGCCCGCAGATCGCAGCATTCCGTGATTGGATATTGCAGGAAATTGAAAAAACAGCCCATATCAGCGAAACCCTCACCATACTGGAACTGGAAACGTTATGAGCCGCGCAACAGCAACTGCTACAGGTTTCATCGCCGTTTTGCTCTGGGCGCTTTTGGCTCTGTTTACAGTGGGCTCTTCCCCTACCCCGCCGCTACTGCTCAACACGTTGTGTTTTGGCATCGGCGGTATCGTTGGCCTGATATGGGCATGGGCTACGGGAAGTGTGCCACAAATGCGCACCGTGCCCCTGCGTGTCTATGCGTTTGGAGCTTTGGGACTGTTTGCCTATCATTTGCTGTATTTCTCAGCCCTCCGCCTAGCACCTGCTGCCGAGGCAGGGTTAATCGCATACTTATGGCCCCTGCTGATTGTCGTCTTCTCAGGGCTACTCCCCTCAGAAACCCTCAAAGCAGGTCATGTTATTGGCGCTATCTTGGGTTTTTCTGGGGCTGCTCTCATTATTTCCGGCGGCGGTGCAGGCCTCAGCACCGAGTACCTACCGGGCTATCTGCTTGCTTTGTTGGCCGCTTTCACTTGGGCGGGGTATTCGGTTCTGTCACGACTGGTCGGTTCAGCACCCACAGCAAGCGTTGCAGTTTTTTGCATTGCAACCTCACTACTGTCCTTTCCGCTACATCTCATGTTTGAAGAAACAGTATTTCCCACTACCGCCCTTGGATGGGCAAGCATAGCAGGCCTTGGCCTAGGACCAGTAGGGTTCGCATTTTATGTCTGGGATATCGGGTGCAAACACGGCGACATTCAGCTTTTAGGCACCAGTTCATACGCAGCACCACTGCTGTCTACGCTTGTGTTGATCTTGGCAGGGATTGCCGCACCCAGCATGACATTACTTTGGGCCACACTGCTGATCACTGGCGGCGCGGGTGTTGCAGCGCGCGCCAGCTTTTCTTCAAATTAGTCTAATTCGACAGTCTGTTGATTTCTTCTTTCAGGCGCATTTTTTGTTTTTTCATGGTGGCCACTTGAAGGCCATCAACGCCCGGCGCGCGTTGAGCTTGCTCAATCTCCTCGCCAATGTCGCTGTGCTTCTTTTTCAACGTATCCAGATGTGCGTTAAGGGACATACTTCCTCCAGTTGTTAAAAGTGCAGTGTCAGTGAAGCATGAACCGAAAACGAAGTCACGCCGCTCTGCAGCATACCCTCAAAGGTGGTGAATAATTGCTTAACGCCGCCTAAAACTTCAACGCAACCCCTGCGCGCAAAGCATCTCGCACAGGCTGAACATACTGATCACCGTCCAAATGGCTCTCGCCGCGGTGCAGAACAAGCGGTGCATGTAGGCGAAAATCCGCACGTCCTGATTTGCGAGCACGCATAATAACCCGCTCCGCCGCACGGCCCTGACGTGCAGAAATTGGTAAAACCTCGATACTGCCCATGTCTTTGGGCAAGGCAGCTAGTAGATCAGGCAAACGTTCAGCACGGTGAATGATGTGCATGTAGCCTTTAGGGGCTAATCTCTTTGAGGCGACCTCAATCCATAGGCTAAGGGCCGTTTCCTCGCCCAGCGCCGCCTCGCGGGTGGGATTGCGTGCTGCAACCGAGGCATCGCGCCGCCAGTAAGGAGGGTTTGCCAATACATGGTCAAATTGTCGCTGCCGCAAGGTTAAGGGGAGTTCTGCAATGTCCGCATGCACAACCTCAAGCCCACTGCCACCGTTGCGCATGGCCAGTTCGGCGTAGGTCGCCTCGCGCTCTACTCCGGTAAGGATGAGGCCCGGAACCCGCGCGCCCAGACACAATACAGCAGCCCCGACGCCGCAGCCCAATTCCAGCACGCGCTGCCCTGAAACCGCAGGTATGGTGGCTGCAAGCAGCACAGGATCAACGCCCGCGCGGTATCCGTCCCGCGGCTGCCAAAGGTGTAACAGCCCGCCCAGAAAGGCGTCGTGGGTCAGGCCATGGTCACTCACAGGCCCAGCGGAATATCATTGTCACGCATAACCAGCGTTGCTGCATCAAGATTATCAGGGTGAACCATCAGACGGCGCGGAAAAATTCCTATGCCACCTTCAAGAATGCTCATATTTACGTCCATCTGAAAGCAGTCTATATCCTCGCCCTGTAAAAGAGCACAAGCAAATGCGATGATCGTAGGGTCGGAGCTGCGCAAAAGTTCTTTCATAGTGGTGATGTAATCTGGGGCATGACCCCTTGTCGAGCGTGGGGGCACAGAAAAATGACCATAGAGATGAGCCAAAAACCTCATGATCGCCTTGCCGCTGCGCTGAGCAGCGAAATGGAGGCCGTAAGCCAATTAATTCGCGAGCGCATGTCGTCTGAACATGCGCCCCGCATTCCAGAGGTTACAGCGCATTTGGTAGAGGCAGGCGGCAAACGGCTACGCCCTATGCTGACACTCGCTGCGGCTGCTCTGTGTGGCTATGAAGGCCCGTATCACATCCACTTGGCCACGACTGTGGAGTTCATTCACACCGCCACTCTACTGCACGACGATGTCGTAGACGAAAGCAGCCAACGCCGTGGACGTCCGACTGCAAACCTGCTGTGGGATAATCAGTCCTCCGTACTGGTCGGTGACTATCTTTTTGCCCGCAGCTTTCAGTTAATGACCGAACCCGGCTCAATGCGAGTCATGCAGATTCTATCTAACGCCGCAGCCACCATTGCCGAAGGTGAAGTTCTTCAGCTTACGGCTGCCCAGAACCTTGCGACGGATGAGAGTGTTTACCTGCAAGTTGTACGCGGAAAAACTGCTGCATTGTTTTCAGCCGCTACCGAAGTTGGCGGCGTGATTGCCGATGCGCCAGACGAAATTGTCCGCGCGCTATTTGATTACGGAGATGCATTGGGCATTTCATTCCAAATTGTCGATGACCTGCTGGACTATCAAGGCCAAGAAGACGCCACAGGCAAAAACGTTGGCGATGATTTTCGTGAACGCAAGCTAACGCTCCCTGTGATCAAGGCAATCGCCCTTGCGGATAAAGAAGAGACCGCCTTTTGGACGCGCACAATCGAACGCGGCAAACAAGATGACGGCGATCTGGAACATGCAATTTCGCTGCTTCTCAAACATGGTACGCTCAAAGCAACGCAAGCGGATGCAATGGAATGGGCCGAAAAGGCAAAAGCGGCCCTTACCCCCGTGCCTGCGCATGAGATCAAAGATATGCTGATCGACCTTGCCGATTACGTCGTCAGCCGCGTCAGCTAAGTAGCTTTCCCGCAGCCACCCACCAATCGGGGTGCGCCAATGCTATGCGTTTGGCGGCGGCTTTTGCTCCGTGTTGATAGAGGCCGAAGCAGGTCGCCCCTGATCCTGACATGCGGGCGATCATGGCGTCCTCCAATGCCTCAACCACCACATCGATCTGCGGGGCAATCGCGCGTGCAGGGTTTTCCAAATCGTTGCGCTGTGCCTTTAACCATTTGCAAAAATCATCCGCGTTTTCAAACGTTGGCAATACATCCGACATCGGGCTATTATGCTTGCTTTCCAACGCCGCAAAAACGGGGGCTGTTGGCACCAGCACATGTGGGTTGATCAGCACTATTTCCATATCCGGTAGCGGGGCAACCGCATCCAACACATCGCCAATCCCCCTCATCCGTTGCGCGCGGGGGGTAAGGCAAACAGGTACGTCCGCCCCCAAAGTTGCAGCACGGTCACCACCACCAAACGCACGCAGCACCCCCGCCGCATCAGATGAGCCACCGCCAATGCCTGCACCATGAGGCAGGTTTTTCTCTAGATGAATTCGACCGCTCCAGCCCGCCAACTCAGCTGCCTGCCAAACCAGATTACGATCGTCCGTTGGTACGCCATCTGAAAAAGGGCCCGAAACCTCAATCTGCAGATCAGGTGCTGGATCAAACCAAAGACGGTCACCAATGTCTGCAAACACGACCAAACTATCAAGCAAATGATACCCGTCACCGCGTTGCCCGGTCACATGTAGCGTGAGGTTTACCTTTGCGGCCGCAAACGCTTCAGTCGTCACTGGCAACTTTCAGCGGAGCGGCACCTTCTTCTGCCAACACGGCATCCAATCCAACTTCTAACTTGCGGCGGATGCGGTCCGGTTCGGCCTCGGTATCGGTTTGGCTAAACTGGACGAACGACAGCGCCCGCTGCCATTGGAATTGTGCCTCGCGCGTGCGCCCTACCGCCCAATAGACATCCCCTAGATGGTCAGTCACCACCGGATCAACGGCCTCCAACTCCACCGCGCGCTCCATCTGCACAACAGCTTCATCATAGCGACCCAAGCGATAATACACCCAACCCAAGCTATCCACGATATATCCGCTGTCAGGGCTGGCCGCGACTGCGCGTTCGATCATATCCAGCGCTTCATCTAGCTTGCGCTGTTCTTCAACCAGTGAGTACCCGAGATAGTTCAGCACCTGCGGCTGATCGGGATTGATCGCCAGCGCAGCACGAAAATCGGCCTCAGCCGCAACATCATCACCATCTTGCGAATAAGCGATCCCGCGTGAAAAATGTAATAACCAGCCGCGTGTATCGCCCTGTGCCGTCAGATCCAGCGCGCGTGAATAGGCTTTGATAGCGGCTTGGTCTTCATCTTGGGCGCGCAGCGTGTCCCCTAATGTGGAGTGCACAACGGCCAGATCCCCATGGCTGCGCGACAGCTGTTCCAACACCTCAATGGCCTGATCTGCCTTTTCGAGGCGACGCAGTGCAGCCGCGCGTCCCAATTCAGCAACATGGTAGGCAGAATCATCGGCTGGCACGGCACGATATTCCTTTATGGCCAGCTCATATTGGCCCAAATCTTCGAGCAGATCAGCCGTGAGCAACAGCGCGTCCACATGATCAGGGCGCAAATACCGTGCAACCCGCGCATAAAGCAGCGTGTAGTAATCACTTGCGCGTTCAGCCCGTAAAAGCGCGGCAAAAGTATAATAAACCTCGGCCAGCCCAGCGCGCGCGGTCGGCGCGTGGGTAAAGGGTACCGCGGCATCGGCATTCAACTTGGCGATCAGAATATCTAGCTCTGGATCAGTGGCGCCATTAAAGGTCTTGTCGATGACCTTTATCGCATCCGCATTACGTCCCAACTGAGACAGCACTTCGGCATGAGCTATAACACCACGACGGGTACGCGCCGCAGCGCCAAGTGTGCCTCCAGCAAACACCGCTTCGGACTCGTCGTAACGACCCACAGTCGCAAGCCCGAGCGCCTTGTGAAAGGCTATCACCCCCGCCATGCCCGCATCCGTTGAGATGCTGTCAAACTGCGCAATTGCGCCATCGACATCGTCCAACCCAATCAGCGCCCAAGCTTTGACCAGACCATCCAACCAAGGGTTAACACCATCTGTCCGGATTTCCAGCGTGGCTAATTCCGCAAAACTACCATCTGCAGCCAACCCTGCCGAAATCACCATCCGCGCAGCCTGAGAACGCTGCCCCGAAGCGACAATCGCTTTGCCCAGCGGCAGTGCCTTTGTCACATCACCCAGCGCGAGATAAGATAACGTCGCGTTATCCATCATCTCTACATTGCCTGGGTCGCGTGCCAGCGCGGAGGCATAATACCGCGCCGCAAGAGCATAATCATTGTGCAGTGCCGCACTGCGTCCAGCCAGATACGATCCCGCAAGCGTTTCAGCCACACCCATTGCAGGAATGCTTATCATAACTGCCACGCCAAGGGCGGCAGCGCTAACGGTGGTCAGGAATTTTTGCATTTACTCTAGCCTCATTCTTTTTATTGAGGCTAGCATGTTTGCGCGTCCGCGCAATGGCGGCCCCCCATCTGAATAGGCAGGAAGCCGCGAAAATTGATCACATGTTCGGGTAGTTTGGCCCGTCACCGCCCTGAGGCGTTGTCCAGACGATATTCTGGCTAGGATCTTTGATGTCGCATGTCTTGCAATGCACGCAGTTCTGGAAGTTGATGACAAAGCGGGTGTCTTTGCCCTCTTCCTCTACAAATTCGTAAACGCCTGCAGGGCAATAGCGCGCGGATGGGCCTGCGAATGTCTCAAGGTTCACCCCAACTGGCACGGTATCGTCTTTCAGTGTCAGGTGCGCGGGTTGGCTTTCTTCGTGGTTCGTGAAGGAGAACGCAACATTTGTAAGTCGATCAAAGCTGAGTTTGCCGTCAGGCTTTGGATAGGTGATCACCTTATGGTCTGCAGCAGGTTCGGTAACTTCTGCGTCATTCTTACCGTGACCCAAAGTGCCCATCAAAGAGCCGCCAAATAGGGTGTTACACCACATATCAAACCCGCCAACCGCAAGCGATGCGACAAGGCCAAATTTAGACCAAAGCGGCTTGACGTTGCGCACCTTAAACAGGTCTTTGCCGATCTCGCCATTACGAACCTCGTGCTCGTAGTCCGGCAGTTCATCACCTGAGCGGCCCGCTTGGATCGCAACATAGGCAGCTTCAGCAGCTGCTTTACCGGAGATCATCGCGTTGTGGTTACCCTTGATGCGCGGCAGGTTAACCATGCCAACAGAACAACCCAACAGCGCCACGCCCGGTGCAACCATCTTGGGCATGGATTGGTATCCGCCCTCAGTAATTGCACGCGCGCCATATGCGACGCGTTTGCCGCCCTTCAGCAGCTCAGCAACCATTGGGTGGTGCTTGAACTGTTGGAATTCCATGTAGGGGAAAACATGCGGATTTTTATAACCCAAGTGAACAACAAAACCTACATAGACCTGATTGTTCTCAAGGTGATAGATAAACGAACCGCCGCCCGCCTTCTTACCCAAAGGCCAACCCATCGTGTGCGTGACTGACCCTTCTTTGTGTTTGGCAGGATCGATTTCCCAAATTTCTTTCATGCCGAGGCCGTATTTCTGCGTCTCTTTGCCATTGGCCAGATCATATTTTTCAATGACCTGTTTGCTTAGGCTGCCGCGCACGCCCTCGGAGAGGAACACATATTTACCGTGCAACTCCATACCAGGCTCGTAACTAGGGCCAGGGGTTCCATCGGCCGCGAGGCCCATCTCACCAGCAACCACACCTTTGACTTCACCGTTGTCACCATAAACGACTTCAGAACATGCCATGCCTGGAAAGATTTCCACGCCCATCTCTTCGGCCTGCTCTGCCATCCAGCGGCAAACATTCCCCATGGAAACGATATAGTTGCCGTGGTTACTCATCAAAGGGGGCATAGGAAAGTTAGGAATACGCACTCCACCCGCCGCACCCAGCGCGTAAAAATTGTCCTCGATCACGGGGACATTCAGCGGCGCGCCTTTTTCCTTCCAATCGGGAATAAGCGCATCAAGGCCGCATGGGTCCAGCACCGCACCTGACAGGATATGCGCGCCCACTTCGGAGCCTTTTTCCAGCACAACCACAGTGCAATCTGCATCAAGCTGCTTGAGACGGATCGCCGCAGAAAGGCCCGCAGGACCTGCCCCCACGATTACAACATCATATTCCATCGCTTCGCGTTCAATCTCGGCCATATCAGGCGCTCCCCATGTCCCTAAAAAACGGTTTTATCCGGCCTAGCCTCTGACACCCATCATTGCAATCACGACGAGGCGTTAAATTGCTTCTCGATAGGGCTTTTCACCCAAACTTATCAAGGTGAGCGCTAACGATGGGCCTGCATTGGCTTATCCCCCATCAAATAGCGCGGCCCCTGCCCGCCAACAGCGGCAGCATCCAGCGGATTATACAGCGCACATGCCTCAAGGCTAAGACACCCACAACCGATACAGCCATCCAGATTATCACGCAGTTTTGTTAATGTGGCGATCCGGGCATCCAGACTCTCTCGAAAGCCTCCACTAATCTTGGTCCAATCACCTTTGGTGGGTGTTCGCCCTTGAGGCAACTGATCAAGCTGCTCGCGAATTTGCGGGAGAGTGTACCCGAATTGTTGCGCGATCATAACAAAACTAAGACGCCGCAGATCAGCGCGCGCAAATCGGCGTTGGCCACCCGCATTGCGCCAAGGTTTAATCAGCCCCTGACGCTCGTAATAACGGATCGCAGATACAGCGAGCCCAGTACGCGACGCGAGCGCCCCAATTGTAAGACCTTCATTTACGGGCATAGAACCTCCAAAAAACTCCTTGACCTAAAGTTAGGTTTAGCAATTACAAACAAAGGCGTCACGTTATTTCATCGAAAGGAAATCAAATGACTGCGCAACTTGAACATGCAAATTTCACCGTATCGGATCCGGCAGCGACTGCAAAATGGATGCAGGATATTTTTGGCTGGCACATCCGTTGGCAGGGCGATGCTATATCAGGTGGGTATAGCATTCATGTCGGCACGGCAGATCGCTACCTCGCGATATATAAACCGAACGTGCCCTTGACCGCCAAACTGGACAGCTACACCAGTATCGGCGGTTTGAACCACATCGCAGTAACAGTTGACGATTTGGATGCCGTGGAAGCCGCAGTACACAACCAAGGGTTTAGCGTGGGAGAGCACTACGACTATGAGCCAGGGCGGCGTTTCTATTTTCACGATAGCGACGGTATCGAATTCGAGGTTGTTCAATACGATTAAGAATGCCCATTTCGGCGAAACCGCGCCAGCACCTGCCCCTTATCCGCTTGCATTTAACGTGCAACTTGGGTCAGGTGATAAGCAACGCAAACACGCGCCCCGAACCAACTTCGGGGCGCGCCTTAGTATGACGGACACGAACGCCATGGAAAAAATCCCAATGACCCGCGGTGGCCACACGGCCCTTGAGACCGAGTTAAAACACCTCAAGACCGTTGAACGCCCTGCCATCATCAAGGCAATCGCCGAAGCACGCGAACACGGTGACCTGTCTGAAAATGCCGAGTATCACTCTGCTAAAGAAAAGCAGTCCTTTATCGAAGGGCGCGTGAAAGAACTTGAGGGTGCGATCTCACTTGCTGAGGTTATTGACCCTGCCAAACTAAGCGGGACGATTAAATTCGGCGCAAAAGTAACGCTGGCAGATGAAGATACCGACGAGGAAAAAACCTATCAGATTGTGGGCGAATACGAGGCCAACATCGAATTGGGCCTACTCAACATCAAATCACCCATCGCCCGCGCCCTGATCGGCAAAGATGAAGGCGATAGCGTCGAAGTCCGCACGCCGGGTGGACAACGATCTTATGAGGTTCTCAAAATCGTATATGCCTGATTGGAACGCCCATCATGACTGATGCCCCATCACCAGAGCAGCCACAGGCCCGCGCCCCCGCAGGTGCCGCAAATGCGCGCACCGCAAAACCGGCAAACGCGCGCCCGACGCCTCTAGGCATTTACGACAAATCCCGTCCCGACGGTATTACCAGCATCGAGATCACAGCACTTGTGCTGTCGGCAATATGGCTGGTCGGGTGTTTGATCTTTTTCGTCTTCATGCCTCAGGCCCCTGCAGTTGAGGGTCAGGGTGGGTTACGCTTTTTAATGACAATGCTCGCGGTGTTTATGCCCGTGGCTATGGTTTGGGTGGCTGCCACTGCCGCGCGCGCCAGTCGCGTCATGCGCGAAGAAAGCTTGCGTTTGCAGGCGGCAATTGATGCTATTCGCCATGCCTATATCGCCCAGCAGCAAGGTGGCAGGCTCACAACCGAACCTTCCGTCTCGCGCAAGTTGGACGAGATCGCAGCGGCAACGCGCAAGACTGAAACAACGCTGGCCACCTTTTCTACCCGCCGCGAAGACGCGCCGCGCGCCGCGCAGCCTGTCAAAGAAATATCCGCCGAAGACCAGCAGACATTGGCCCTTGGAACGCAAAGTGCTGATATGGCTCCCCCGCTTGAAGGGGATGACCTAATCCGCGCGCTTAACTTTCCTGAAACGGCCGAGGACGAAGCAGGCTTTGCCGCGCTACGTCGCGCCATGAAGGACCGTAACGCGGCGCAACTGATCCAAGCAGCCCAAGATATCCTAACGCTCCTTAGCCAAGACGGCATCTATATGGATGATCTTCGGCCTGACCGTGCCCGCCCCGAAATTTGGCGCATGTTCGGTCAAGGACAGCGCGGACGCCCTATCGCTGCATTGGGCGGTATTCGTGATCGCTCTTCGCTTGCGTTAACGTCTGGCCGGATGAAGCAAGACCCCATTTTTCGCGATGCCGCGCACCATTTTCTGCGTCGTTTTGACAAGCTCTTTGCCGATTTCGAAAAAGTTGCGACAGATTCTGAGATTTCAGCCATGGCAGACACGCGCACAGCACGTGCCTTTATGCTACTCGGTCGTGTTGCCGGAACATTCGACTAACCCTTTCGGGTTATGGGCAATGCACCGCGCGATTATTTCCGTCAAAAACCGCGACCAACATTTCGCCGCCTTCGGTTTCAAACGTTGCACTGGCACCTGCCATCTCGCCACCCGTCACGCGGATTTGGCCTAGTTCAGAAGCTGTAAGACGGTCATCGACATCAATGGAAAATGCGGCACGTCCGCCAGCACGCGCATCCCGCAGCGCCACTTTGATCACTTCAGCACCATCAGCTACTTCGCCAGCCTGTGTGCCACCCTCGTCACGCAATGGCTGAAACACTTCTACGCCTGTCCCGCCATTGGCTGTGTCAAAGATAAGCTGACCTTTTGAACCGCGCAAATCCACAGTCACCGAACGCAAAACATCTGCCCCTATACTCAGTTCGAACCGATCACGTGGCGCGCTTTCAACAAATTGCAACGCCGCACCATTACAGCCTGCAGCCTGTGCACCAGTTGCTGAAGCCAACAAAATCAATCCGGCTTTCCACATCGTATCTCTCCTAAAACCCAAAGCTCCCAAACGGAATAAAGCGCACTAAATCACCCGCGCTTATCTCCCGTGCTTCTTCAGATAGTTCGACCAACCCTTCTGCCCAGCTTAATCCGCTTATGCGCCCCGATCCCTCAGATACAAATACCTCAACCTGGCCATCTCGCATGCGCGCACGCAGGTATTCGCGGCGACCTGCCTTTTTGCTTTTGCTAAAGGCTGCAGGCACTTCAAACCCTTGCGGTGTGGTCCAATCTGCACCTGACAATTGCGCCAAAGCGGGTCGCGCGAATATCAACGTGCATACCATCGCCGCCACTGGATTACCGGGCAACCCAAACACAGGCACGCCGTGCCACATACCGAGTGCAAGCGGCCTCCCTGGTTTAATCGCAATCCGCCAGAGCGCCAGCGCACCAGCGTCGTGAAGCAATGCAGAAACGTGATCTTCGTCTCCTGCTGATGCACCACCGCTAGTGATAATCGCATCAACTTGATCTGCCGCTACATCCAAAATCTTGCGCAACTCATCGCGATTGTCGGGCGCACGGCCCAGGTCAACGGCCTGATGCCCCAGATTGGACAATAGCGCCAACAGCATGGGGCGGTTTGCATCGTAGATTTGGCCCGCCTTGGCCCTATCTCCGCTTTCAACCAACTCATCGCCCGTAGAAAGCACCCCCACGCGCAATGGCACCCTTACACAAATCTGCGACACGCCAGTTGCCGCCAGCAAAGCCAAATCAGCCGGTGTAATGTGGCGGCCTGCGCGCAATATCAAATCCCCAGCAAGAACATCCTCACCCGCGCGGCGCGCATTTGCACCTTGCTTGAGGGCACCGTGAAATACGACATGTGATTCCTCGATGCTAACATCTTCTTGTAAGACCACCGTATCAACACCGTCAGGCAATGCGGCCCCCGTCAGAACCCGAATGGCGTGGCCTGTCGGAACTATTGTAGGGGCGTCACCTGCCGCCGCGCGGCCCTGCATTAAAGGTAGACGGTGCGTGCCCTCGTCTCGCCCCCCTGCAAACCCATAGCCGTCGACAGCTGTGTTAGGCAGTGGAGGATTAGCACGTGCGGCGATAACATCCTGCGCAGAAATACGGCCTGCGACCTGCGCCAAAGGAAGTATTTCGGTCGCAGCTATTGGTGTAAGCTGGTCGCGCAGCAATGCATGCGCTTCTTTAACAGGTGTCCAGTGGATACCCTGTGGCAAGGCAAAACAATCATTCCGCAAAGCGGGTGAATTTCGCACCAACACGTTCAATTCACTCGAAAGTCCAGAGCCCAAAACCCACGCCTCTTCCCTAGCAAGGGGTGGAACATCCACCATATGTTTGGCCAGCTGTTCAACAGGCAAACGTGCCAGCGCATTGGCCAGCAGGCGCACCTGCTCGCGGTCGCGGATCGCACTCTTGCCTTGTTGGGCCAGTTCAGCCTTTACCGCGTCCTCAATCAAACCCGGCCATATTTCTGCCAGAACTACATTCGCGTCCTGTGTTTCCTCAAACGGCCAAACGGCGACACCCTGCACTCTGCGTAAGCGGTTGAGCATGGGCAGCCCCATCATCATTTGCCCACCTACAGTTGGTGGAAACGCAAGCTGGAAGCAGGACGAGGACGCCTTTGAAACCCTATCACAGGTCCGATTTTCCGCTACCTGATCAAAGCGAATACCAGCTTTGCGATAAGGTACATCTGGCCATCTATCCTGATCAGGCTTACCCCAAAACGGTCCTTCGCCTTCAAACATCTGGTTCAGACTCTCGGCAACCTCATAGCGGTTATTGCTCCCGTCGGCTGCATCTGTGATGCGACCTTCAAACCAATCCCAGAGGACAAATGGGTCATCTGATCCCGTCACGTGGCGTGCAAAACCTGTGGGATAACCGAAGGGAAAATCAAACGTGCAAAGCAACCGCCGCATTGCGCGGGTTTCATCCTTGATCAATTCAGCTATCGCCTGCTCCGCCTCTTGGCGGGAACGGCAATATTGTGGTTCTTGGCTGATGCCATCGCGCGTCAGCCCTAGCCAGATCGCATCTTTTCGCGGCGCGACACCTGCACGTTTTCCCGCAGACCAATGCACAACAAGGATTGTGTCAAATGGCTTCACAGTTCGACCTCAGCCAAAATGAAATCAGCGATGGCCGCAGTGTCATCAAGATCGAAAATTGGTAAATCTAGTAACAGCTCCGTATCACTTGCCACTGCGCGGATGGTTGGATCATCCGGCGAAATCAGCGGATTGCCTGTAACAGCGCGGTGCGCTTCGATCTTTGGGTGGGCGTCGCGCTTGTACCCTTCAACCAAAACCAAATCTACCGGAGCAAGCTGGGAAAGTAATTCCTCCAATGAGGGTTCAGGCGCGCCGCGCAGTTCATGCATCAGTGCTATGCGGTTGCGCGAGGCCAATAATACCTGCGACGCTCCTGCCTCGCGGTGGCGAAAGCTATCTTTGCCGGGGTGATCCACATCAAAGCTGTGATGGGCATGTTTAACAGTTGAGACTGAAAACCCACGGCCTGTGATCTCAGTCACGAGGCGCTCCATAAGGCCTGTCTTGCCTGCGTTCTTCCAGCCAACTACGCCGTAAACCCTCATAACATTGTCTCCGCTTGGGCCAGATCATCGGGCGTATTTACGTTAAAGAATGCTTCTTCTTGCGGGAACAGCGCCTCGCGGCCGCCGTGCGTATCTGTCCACAACACAACCTTTCGCAACCCACCCTCAAGCGCTTCGCGCAGATCATCGCGCAATGCGACAGGCCAGAGACCAAAGGTAGGGTGGCGTGCGCGGCCCCGCTTTGCATCAGGCGTCGCGGCAAGGACCAGCGGATGGGTCATCCCCTCGGACGCCAACAAGAGTTGCGGCACTAGATCGCAGGGGAAGAACGGCGTGTCCGCTGCGGCAGTCACAATCGTTTCGGCCCCGTGCAATGCAGCCCAATCCAACCCAGCCAGAACACCCGCAAGTGGCCCCACAAAGCCTTCAACACTGTCCCCGATCACGGGCATCCCGAAGCTTGTAAAGCGCGCGGCATCGCCATTTGCATTCAGCGCGACCTCGGCTACTTGCGGCGCAAGGCGCGCCTCTACCCGCGCAAGCAGGCTTTGCCCGCCTAACATTCGCAGACCTTTATCACCACCGCCCATGCGGGTGGCCTGCCCGCCTGCAAGGATCACACCAAAGGGTTGCTTCATCGTGATGCCTCCAGAGCAACTACCAGCTCAAAACCGTTCATTGTGCACCCTCTTGCCATGCTTGCATAACGCCCAAAGCATCTGTCGCGTCATCAGGCCCCAAGAACACGCGGCGTGGCACTGCAATAGTTTTACTAGATATACCCACCGCAAGAACCTGTTTACCGCCTCGCACCACAGACACATCATGCCATCCGCTGTGCCAACGACTGTTATCTGTGGTTACCGTAATTCCGCTGCAGTCCAAGGACACATGGTACTGTCGTCCAAAATGAGATTTTACGGATGCTTCTGCCATCACAAGATGGGCTTTTCTCGTCAACCAAATCCCAATTCCCCCGAAAATCAAAAGAGTTATTGGGAGAGTTGCACCTCTTAGAGCTGAATTATCGTTTCCCACAACCATTACGACGAAACTCCAGAAAACCAGCACCGCGCCTAGCGGCGCTAAAAGTCCGTTAAATATAGAATGCACAAACACTAACGTTTTTGTTCGACGCGTTAACAAGCCACGGCCAACAATCACCATTGCCTCATATGCTTCGGCTGTTGTCGGAGAAACATCAAACTGCCAACGTGCATCACTCATGGCGCGGCCTTCCGGCTTGCACGTTTTGGCTCATCCGCAACTGCGGCCGGATCTGCATCACGCAGCAAGCGGTCTTCGCCAGCGAGACACATAAAGCGTCGCCCCTTCATCCGGCCAATCAGCGTAAGGCCCAATTGCTGTGCAATCTCGACACCCCACGCGGTGAAACCAGACCTTGAGGCAAGCACGGGTATCCCCATCATCGCCGTTTTGATCACCATTTCGGATGTCAGGCGGCCCGTTGTGTATAGGATTTTATCATCGGCGCTGACCCCCTCAGAAAGCATCCAACCTGCTATTTTATCGACAGCGTTGTGGCGACCTACGTCTTCCATATAGACCAGAGGTCGATCACCCGCGCATAAAACCGTTCCATGGATTGCACCGGCCTGCAAATACAGGCTCGGCGTGCGATTTATCTTGGCTGACAACGCATACAACCATGAGGTCCGTACCTGCGTTTGGGGCAAGGTCACATCCTCTAACCCTTCCATCATATCACCAAACACAGTGCCAACAGCGCAACCGCTGGTACGTGTTTTACGCTTCATCTTATCTTCGTAATCGGTTTCGCGGGCAGTGCGTACAACGACGGTTTCCAGCTCTTCGTCGTAATCGACCCGCGTAATTTCATCGTCGACGTGCAACATGCCCTGATTGCGCAGAAAACCCAGCGCGAGATAATCAGGGTAATCCCCAATTGTCATGGCCGTCACAATTTCCTGCCGGTTCAGGTAAATCGTCAAAGGACGTTCTTCGACCACGTTGATCTCTTGGGTAATCCCGTTGTGATCCGTACCCTTAACAGCACGCGTGAGCCGCCGCGCGGCTGGATCAGGCGCGATCAAATATTCCGACAAATCATCAAGTTCAGCCAATTGCACCCCCTACAGCAACACGCTACGCAGTACTGGTAACCTAGGGGCATCGCATGACCACTTCCACCCGCAAATCCTATTACCGCCAAGGGATCATTGATAGCAGCCCCTTCATTTTGGTGATTATCCCCTTTGCGTCCTTGTTTGGCGTTTTGGCGACAGAGGCGGGATTGAATGTGATCGAGACAATGGCATTTTCGATCGTAGTGATCGCGGGTGCTGCACAATTCACCGCCTTGCAGCTGATGCAAGAAAACGCGCCCACAGCGATTGTCTTAATTTCAGCTTTGGCCGTGAACCTGCGTATGGCGATGTATTCTGCCTCTCTCACACCCTACATCGGGGCCGCGCCACTGTGGCAACGTGCGCTATGCGCATACATGACAGTGGATCAATCCTATGTTGTTGGCGTCTCCAAGTTCGAGGCAGCGCCTGAAATGACAGTACCCGAACGCGTGGCCTACTTTTTTGGTGCAGTCACTCCAATTGTTCCGTTGTGGTACGCTTTCACATTGATCGGCGCGCTGTTGGGCACTCAGGTCCCTGACAGCTGGGCGCTTGATTTTGCGACACCAATTGCATTTCTGGCGATGATTGCGCCGATGTTTCGCACTGCCGCCCATGTGGTTGCGGCGCTTGTCGCGGTGGTTGTTGCACTATTTGCCGCAAGCATCCCCTACTCATTAGGCCTCATCATTGCGGGTATAGCTGGCATGATAGCTGGCGCCCAAACCGAGTTATGGCTCGAGCGAAGGGCGGCACGCCCATGATTGAAACAGGCACACTATGGACTGTGATCATCTTGTTGGGGCTTGGCAGCTTTGGCTTGCGGTTTGTGTTTACCGGGCTTGTCGGCGACCGCGCCATGCCGACGTGGTTATTGCGACATCTGCGATATACTGCGGTAGCTATTTTGCCCGCGTTAGTAGCACCACAGGTTGTCTGGCCCAGCGCCACTGACGGGGTATTTGACATCCCGCGAGCAGCGGCCGCCGTCGCTGCCTTAACTGTTGGATTACTTACGAAAAATGTATTGATGGCGGTGTTCAGCGGTGCTGCAACCCTGTACGGGCTGCTGTATTTACTCGGCTAACTCGGGGATGCCGTCTGTCACATTACCTTCGTCATCTTCATAGTACCGTGTGGTTTTGACGCCGGGCAATTGTTCGACCTGCTCCATCAGCTTGACGGGATAAAACCCTGAGCGGATCGACTGAAACCCAGGAATTTGACCCAAAATGCCGGATGTCGCACTGGCGCAAAACGCGCTGGGAACGGTTCCGTTACTTTGAACCAACTGCATCGCGCGTTCCGCTTGCGCAGGCGTTACCACAAATTCTTGGCTGACCACGTGAAAGTTACTGCGCGCATGGGATGATTTATAAATCTGAATCCATCGAGGCGACATGCCGTATAAGACGTCCCCACGCTCAGGTACGCGTTCATGTTCGAACGAGCCAGCAGGATCAAAAATAACAGATTGCGAGCCCTGCACCAACAGCGCGGTATGCCCACCCGCACCAGTGCGGTTGTTAACCATTGTAATCAATGTGATCTTTGGCTGACCTTGGTACAGAAAAATCCCCGCCTCAATCTCTTGAGCGGGCGATTCTTTTCCCTTTTCAGCGCACCCTGCTAGCAACGCCGCAGCTACGGCCAGCGCCAAAAAAGGTTTTATCATCATAAAGTCCGTCGAATTAGCGGGCGAAAATCGCCATGAAAACGAGGATTCCGATAATCACAATCACTGAGCGTGAGACAAAACTAACGAAACCGTCAAATGTCTTTTCGTTCGCTTCGGTGTTCATGGTGCCATGTTCATGTTCGGCCATGGGAATGTCCCTTTCGTCATAGTTGGCTTAGCGTTGGACAGGGGTTACGGCATTTAATGCGCCCTGTCACGCCAGATTTACGGGATATGGATAAGATGCCGCGCTTATGCTTCACCTTGCTCCAGATCTTCGAGCAATTTGAAACCAATTCGGTTTGGCTCAGCTGCTTCTGCGGATTTGGGCGCGGCGCGGAATACAACGCTCAGCTGGCTGACGTGCTGCACCAATTGCATCTTTGCGCCCGCAGGATCAGATCCATAAAACGTCACAATGTCTGGATCAAAATAGCCCATGCCTTCGATCTTGAGCACACCTGCGTCTGTCCCTGCAAAGCCCATTGCAACCTCATGGTCATCGTCCAGCGCTTCCTCAAACTTTTTGAGGTAAAGAACTGTACGCTCGTACGCCCACTGCGCAGGTGACTTTTGTTCTACAGGTTTATCCGAAACACCTTTTGGTACGGGTTGATCCTTGGCATTTTTGGCCTTTGGATCAGTGTGCACCTCATGGACACGCGGCAGTGCGCTACCCTCAATGGCTTCGGCTGTTGTTTCAATCTGATCGCCCATGGCTCACCCTTTACGCTGATACAACCACGCTCCATCCTCGCGCTTGGTTCGGATGGCATGGCCTTCTTGGTGAAGGTGGCTCAAATGCGCAAAGGCTTCAACCAGTGCAAGGCCATATTCCCCCTCACCTATCGCTCTTTTGAACAAAGGTGGGAAAACGTCACCAGCCGATTTGGGTGTGTCGATGTATGCCGACAAGCGTTTTAACGCGCCGTGGTGGTTATCAATCAACTGGCGCATGCGTGTGGGCAATCCGGTAAACGGCAACTTATGGCCGCCCAAAACCAGATGATCCTCGCGCCCCATGACCGCCAAACGTTCACAGGCCTCTAGCCATTCGCCAATTGGGTCGGCCATTGGTTCTGTCGCATAAACACCCACGTTCGGGCTGATCGAGGATAGAATTTGATCGCCAGCAATGACCAGATTGTCGTCACGGCTCCAGAAGGTCGCGTGCTCAGGCGCGTGGCCGTTGCCCATGTGCACATCCCACGTACGACCGCCAATTTGGATTGTGTCATCCTGTTTGATCCGCGTGTAACCCTGCGGCAACGGTGCGACGATGTCAGCAAAATTAAAGGGACGGTCCGCTGCGCGTTTGTCGAAAATCGCCGTGTCCATCCCTGCAGAGCGGTAAAACGCAAGGCTTTCCGCATTGGGCACTTCCTGCACATCCAACGTCAGCATACGGGCCATAAGCCACGCCGTGCGCGTTGTGACCAATTCGGCGCCATGCTCAGTCTGGAACCATCCAGCAAGGCCAATATGATCGGGGTGGTGATGGGTAACAATCACACGTGAGATCGGTTTGCCGCCCAACGGGCCTGCCATAATCTCTTCCCAGATCGCCTTTGTCTTTTTTGAGGCAAATCCAGTGTCGATGATGGTCCAGCTATCGCCTTCGTCAAAAGCATAAATGTTGACATGATCCAGCTTCATGGGAAGCGGGAGACGCATCCACAATACACCGGGGGCAACTTCGATAGCTTCAGATCCAGTTGGCGGCGTTTCCCACGGATACCGTAGGCCTTTTGGTGCGACATCAGCCATTAAAGGGCCAACTCCTCTTCTGTAAGTGCATAAAGACCAGCGGCACCTGCCTGTGCATGAACTAATTGAGCGGCATATTCTGGCAACAGACGCTGGATGTAGAACCGCGCCAATTTCTCACGTGGGCCGCCGCGATCCGCAAGCGCCGCCTTGAGGTGTAAATGCCCCCCAAGGACGCGTGCAAACGCGCGCAAGTAAGGCACTGCGCCCGCAAATCGTTCTTGCATATCTGTCTGAGCAACCATCCACTCGGTCGCCTCGCGCAGGCTTTCACAAGCCTCCCAAACATCACTAGCCAAGTTGGGAAAGACTTCTTTGGCTTGCTCAACTTCTTCTTCGATTTCATCCAACAACGCCATTGCAGCATCGCCACCATCCATCATCTTGCGCGCGACCAAATCCATAGCTTGAATGCCGTTTGTCCCCTCGTAAATCGAAGTAACACGCACGTCGCGGCAAAATTGCGCGGCGCCTGTTTCTTCGACAAATCCCATACCGCCATGCACTTGAACACCTGTATCCGCCACCGCGATGCCAGTGTCCGATCCAAACGCCTTTGAGATTGGAGTCAGCAATGCGGCGCGGGCTTTCCATGCCTTTTCACCCGTTGCAGTCGCCATGTCGATTGCAACCGCATTGCAGACAGAAATCGCACGCGCAGCAAACACATCCGCCTTCATGCTGGTCAACATCCGGCGCACATCGGCATGCCCAAGGATGGAATCAGTTGCCGCCAACGCATTGGTTTTGCCTTGCTTGCGATCTGTCGCATAGGCCAACGCGTGTTGATATGCCGCCTCAGCGATGCCAACGCCCTGCGCACCAACACCCAAACGCGCGTTGTTCATCATGGTGAACATCGCAGCCATGCCACCTTCTTTTTCACCAACAAGCCAGCCCGTGGCATCATCATATTGCATGACACAAGTAGGAGACCCGTGCAGACCCAACTTATGCTCAAGGCTGACAACGCTCACGCCGTTACGCGCGCCTGCATTGCCGTTCTCGTCTGGCAATAATTTGGGCACCAAGAACAAGCTAATGCCGCGCACACCCGCTGGTGCATCAGGCAAGCGCGCCAAAACGAGGTGGCAGGTATTGCTGCCAGCAAAATCATTGTCGCCCCATGTAATGTATATCTTTTGACCCGAGATCGCGTAGGTTCCATCGCCATTATCCACGGCCTTGGAAGTCAGCGCGCCAACATCGGAGCCCGCCTGCGGTTCGGTCAGGTTCATCGTCCCGATCCATTCGCCACTGATCAACTTGGGCAGGTACAACTCTTTGAGGGCATCACTTGCGTGGTGTTCCAAGGCCTCAATGTTGCCCTGTGTTAACATCGGCGCCAGTTGCAGCGAAATACAGGCCCCGCTCATCATTTCTCCAACCGAAGCCGTGAGCGCCATAGGCAACCCCATGCCGCCGTATTCAGGATCAGCAGACATCCCAACCCAGCCACCGTCGGCAATCGCCCTAAAGCCCGCCTCAAATCCTTTTGGCGTGCGCACAACACCATTCTCAAGGTGTGCTGGATCAAGATCGCCAACACGTTGCAGTGGTGCCAGTACTTCTTCGCACAGTTTTGCAGCCTCAGTCAGGATCGCGCGGGTTACGTCATCGGTGGCTTCGCTGAATTTTTCTGTTGCCCGCAGCGCTTCCAGCCCCACAACATGCTCGAATAAGAAATTGTAGTCTTCAACAGGTGCGCGATACGTCATACATAGGCCTTTCAGAAAGTAACTGGTCTTTCGCATAGCGGACCAACTCGATGGCGGCAACGTTGCAGTCCCGCCTATCTCAGCGCAACCGAAACGCCGCGTCATAGGCAAAACCGCAGGAACAGGTAATGTCCCCTTTAACCCAACGCCTGACACCAAATTCAGCCGATCTAAAACACGCGGCCGACCTTTTGCGTCAAGGTGCGCTTGTCTCATTTCCGACTGAAACGGTATATGGTCTTGGGGCTGATGCCCGCCAAGGCGAGGCAGTTGCCGGAATTTATAAGGCAAAGGGCCGGCCGTCTTTCAACCCTTTGATCATACATTTAGCTGATACAGCAGCCGCAAAAAATTACGTCGAATGGAGCGACAGCGCTGAAACCCTAGCGCAAGCCTTTTGGCCGGGGCCGCTTACGTTGGTCTTGCCCCTGCGCGCCGATCACGATCTATCTCCGCTGGTCACCGCAGGACTGCCTACTGTCGCAGTGCGCGTCCCTGCCCATCCAACCGCACAGGCGCTTTTGACGCATTTCACTGGCCCTGTTGCGGCCCCCTCCGCCAACCCCTCTGGACGCATTAGCCCGACGACGGCAGATCATGTAATTGCTGGCCTAGAAGGCCGCATTGCTGCGGTTGTTGATGATGGCCAGTGCACTGTGGGTCTGGAAAGCACCATCATCGGATTTGATAACGGCACGCCCGTCCTGTTGCGTGCTGGCGGATTGCCAACTGAAGAAATCGAAACCGTACTGGGCCAGTCCTTGGCACACCCTCAAAACACTAAGATCACCGCACCGGGACAGTTAACGTCTCACTATGCGCCACGCGGCGCTGTGCGGTTGAATGCCACTGCCGCGCATGACGGTGAATTGATGCTGGGGTTTGGCAAGGTCAGCGGAATCCTAACCCTATCAGCGGATGGCGACCTAACAGAAGCCGCCGCAAACTTATTTGGACATCTGCACCAATTAGACGCGATGGGTGGCGCCATTGCTGTTGCTCCGATCCCGATGCAGGGATTGGGTTGTGCGATCAATGATCGACTTAACCGCGCTGCAGCACCGCGCGGCTAAGCCCGTCCTGCTGCAGCCGAAAGAGTGATTGGATCGATCCCGATGCTGCGCAACGCCATCTCCCACATCACCTCATGAGCACCCCCAAATACCAACTCGGGGGTCGCCGCAGCAGTAAGCCAGCCATTTTGCCCAATTTCGCCTTCCAACTGGCCCGGCCCCCATCCCGAATACCCCAGCGCAAACAAAACGGGTTCCGGCCCAGCCCCGATTGCAATGTCATTCAAAATATCTTGGGTGGCCGTCAGAGCATAGTCATCACCAATCGTTAATGCATCCGCAGCAAGGCGTGTTTGATCTTGGTGCAGAACAAAACCTCGCTGGGTTTCGACAGGGCCTCCAATATGGACGGGCATGGTGCTGGTGTCTTGGGAAGGTTTGATATCAAGGCGTGCAAAAACCTCGTCCAAGCTGATCCTCCTTGCACGTTTATTCACGATCAGGCCCATGGCTCCCTCATCGGAATGTGCGCAGATCAATACAACAGAACGCGAGAACCGCGGATCGCTCATCCCTGGCATCGCAATCAAAAGCTGCCCCGTCAAATCCATCTTAGTTCCTCAAATCGCATCATCTATCACAGTGTGACGAGCACGGCGCAGCCCCGCAAGCACCATCGGCGAAACATGGCTAACCGAGTTGTGACTTGGCAAACGACGCCGGCACCTCCACATATAGTACATGATAAAATCACTCCTTTGCGCAACTGCGCTAATCACAACAGTTTCTGTCGCCCATGCTGAGGACAGCATTGGCATACCTGCCACAGCAACATTGATTGACGGGTGGCAACAGGCCGATGGCACCTACGTCAGCGCGGTGCGGATTACGCTGGCTGATGGTTGGAAGACCTATTGGCGCGCGCCCGGGGATGCTGGTATTCCCCCTGAATTTGACTGGAACGGTTCCCAAAACCTTGCTGGAATCGCAGTGAGCTGGCCGACACCCAAAGTGTTTAACCAAAACGGCATGCGCTCTATCGGGTATTCCCATCAGGTTACGTTGCCCCTCACTGTTTCCGCTAAACGTGCGGATAAGCCTGTGAAAATCAATCTCAAAATGGAAATTGGTGTCTGTAAAGACATCTGTATCCCCAAGGCGCTCACGTTAAAAGGCACCCTTGATGCATCCACAGCAACGCCCGTCCCAGCCATAGCCGCAGCACTGGCAGAACAGCCCTTTTCAGCCGCCGAAGCAGGCGCACGCGGTGTCACTTGCGCGCTCAGCGCATCTGAGGATGGATTGAACATCACTGCAAAGCTGACACTTCCCTCAACGGGTGGCAAAGAGCACGTAATTATCGAAGCAGGCAGGCCTGATGTGTGGGTTTCCGAAGCCAAGACAAGCAGAAGTGGCAACACACTCACCGCACATGCGGAAATGGTATCAAATGGCACTGGCGCATTTGCGTTGGACCGTTCAGCCATTCGGTTTACCGTGTTGGGTACTTCTCATGCAGTGGACTTGCGTGGGTGCATATCCAGCTAAAACGCTTCGCAGATAGGTCTCTGCACCTTTATGGCCGCGATACCTTGCGGCTCCGCAGAAGCATCGTAAGTGCGCCCAGAATATAGCCTAACAACGCAAGCACGGCTGCACCTGCTATAAACATAAAGAACCCCGCAGACATTGCTGACATGTTGGCAATCATTGGAAATGCCTGCGCAAACGGCGCATATAGGGCACCCTGAACCGCCGCATAGCCAATTGTGATTGCCCCCCACCCCAGCATCAGCGCCCAAAGCGCACCCAAGCCAAGCTGCAACCCCCGCGCAGGAGATCGTAACGCACGGCGCATGGCGGTTATTTGGCGTCCGATATCATGTTGCGCCGCTACCAGTGCAGGCACCACCAACAAAACCAATAGCATCCCGAACCCCAGCCCATAAACCAGCGTGATGATTGTCGGTTTGAGGAATTGCGCCTGCTGGCTGCGTTCAAACAACAGCGGTGCCATACCCAACACAGTGGTAAGGGTGGTCAACATCACAGGGCGTAACCTGTCAGCTGCACCATCAATGATCGACGGAAATAGGCCACGGTCTGCGGCGTATTCATCAATTGTGGTGACCAAAACAATCGAGTCATTGATAATGATACCCGTCATGCCCAACAGGCCCACAACCGTAAACATGCTAAGCGGAACTCCCCAGACATAATGTCCGTAAATCGTACCCACCAAGCCAAATGGAATGATCGCCATCACAACCAATGGACGTGTCCAGCTGCCAAACACCCATGCCAGTACCAAGAAAATACCTGTCAAACACAGCACCAATCCGGTCAACGCATCCGTCAAAAACTGGTCTTCTTGTTCGCTCAACCCAGCAAGACGGTATTCCACCTGCATCTCAGAAGCGATGCGCGGCAGGATCTCTTCCGCCAAAGCGGTGTTAATTTCGGTCGCGCGGGTGGGATCATCCTCAGAAATATCGCCTGTCACGGAAATAAGCCTGATGCCGTTTTCACGCCGCACCGTGCTAAATCCAGTCCGTTGCTGCACGCTGACGATATCGCCCAGCGCTACATAGTTACCGTCCACCGTGCGCATCTGGGTTCTGTCAAGGAAATCAGCTGTCAACTCACCCACAGGCAGTTCCACACGGATCGTAGCCGAACGAGGACCATCAGGGTATGTCGCGGCTTCAATACCGCCCAAACGGTTGCGCAAAACACTACCAAGCTGGTCAATCGTAAAGCCCAACGCCAACCCTTGCGGGGTTAAATCAAGGATCAGCTCTTCTTTGTCATAGGCGAGATTGTCTTCAACGGCGCTGACTTCGGAGTATTTCAGCAAGGCAGTTTGCAACGCTTCTGATGCATCTTTGAGAGTTTGCGTGCTGGCCCCATAAAACTGAACATCCAGCGCGTCCCCACCCGGACCAGAACGCCAGCCCCGAAAGCTAACTGTTTCTGCCAGCGGATGGTTCACCACCGCATCCTGAAGTAATGCCACAAAGGCAAAACTGGAATAAGGGCGCAGATCCGCATCAATCAACTCAATCGAAATACCGCCCAACAGATCGCCATCTTTTCCGTCGGCAGCTGATAAACCGCGACCCGAGTTAGAACCGATTTGCCCCATCACGTAATCAAGCGGATTCGTGCCGTGTTTGTCTTCCATTTGTTTAGCGACTTCTTCGGTGGCGCGTTGCATTTCGCGCATCATCTCAAGGGTATCCGCCCGTGAGGCCCCTTCGGCCATGATAAAGTTGCCCGTAACTGACCCGCGTTCAGGCGCGTTAAAGAAACGCCATTTCACGTCACCGCTGATGAACAGGGAAATCTGACTGGCCAAGATAACCAGAACACCCGCCAAGACAACATAGCGCGCCATAATAACACCTGCCATGAAAGGGCGGAAAAGACGTTCGCGGACCCAGACAAACCCATGGTTTACAACCACTGAGGGCGTATCAATCCCATGTATACCAATTGCATTGATCATACGCCGCGCCACACCGCGCCGCGAAATCAGCGCACCAACACACAATGCCGCAATCACAAAAGGCAACACCCCTGCAAACGCGAGATATCCCTCGTAGGAAAATGTTGTCTCAGCCCCGCTCAGACGCAACACGCCATAAGAACCCGCAAATATCACAGCACAGGTCAGCGCACTAAACACAACCGTGCTCACGATACCGCCAACAACCAGCTTACCCACTGAGAATTTCGCACGTTTCTCAATCCCCGCAAGGGCGTGGTTCATGTGGTGTGGCAAAATCAAGAAGCATTCGATCAGCGAGGCAATCAGCACCGCAATCACGGTAAACGGAATATCGCGGATCAAATCCCCAAACCGCCCCCCCACGGCGACCAATCCAAAGAACGCAATCACTGTGGTCAGCGTTGCGGCAAACACTGGCATCGCCATCCGCTGTGCCGCGCCCTCGGCTGCCTCAGCCGCGCTCATCCCGCCAAGACGGTATCGGTGATCGGCATGTTCACCCACAACGATGGCATCATCCACAACGATGCCCAGCGTGATGATCAATCCGAACAGCGAAATCATGTTGATCGTCAAACCGCCCAGATACATTAGTGCAATTGCAGCGCCCATCGCCACAGGGATACCCGCTGCCACCCAAAACGCGGTTCGCGCGTTGAGAAACAAAAAGAGAAGTGTCAGGACCAGCCCAAGGCCCATCAGCCCGTTGTCGATCAACAGATCAAGGCGTCCCGAAATCGCAGCAGCCCGCGTTCTGATCAATTCAACCGAAACACTGGCTGGCAGGCTTGATTTCAGTTCAGCAGCGACTTTTTCAACGGATTCTTGAATGGCAATGGCATCGCCACGATCTGAGCGATCAACTCGAACGGTCATTGCAGGGCTGTCACCCACAAAAAAGCTGCTCTCCCGGTCCACACCCTCAGAGCGTACATCGGCGACATCCCCAACCAACAGTTTTGAACCATCAGAATTGGAGCGAAGTGTAATTCCTGAAATCTCTCGAGGTGACCGTTTAGCCGTTCCTGTGCGCACCCGCGCGTTGGCGCCGTCCACATCTCCCGCCGGATCTGCGTCAACCTCTTGCGCAATGGCCGTCGCGATTTCGGCCATGGTCACGTCAAACTCAATCAATTTTGAGGAAGGGACTTCAACCAAGGTCTGGGGGGCTGCGACCCCTCGGATGGTCGTGCGTGTCACCCCAGCAGCAAACAAGCGGGTCACAAATTCATCCGCAAACCGACCCAATTGGGCAGGATCAACAGGGCCCGTAATTACAACATCGGTTACTCGGTCACTCCATGCGCCGCGCCGCGCTGTTGGGTCTTCGGCCTCATCGGGGAGGGTCGTAATAGCGTCAACAGCAGTCTGCACGTCGGCAGCCGCACGCGCCATATCCCAATCTGGTTCAAACTCAAGATTGATAATACCGACGCCTTCGCGCGATGTGCTGGTTGAGCTTTCGACACCCTCAACACCCAACAGTGCCGTTTCAAGAACTTGGCTAATGGCCTCGTCCACGTCTTCGGCACCTGCGCCGTCCCAAATGGTTGTGACGCTTACGCTGTCGATAATTACATCTGGAAAAAACTGCGCTCGCATATTGGGTGCAGCGCCAAACCCTGCAACCAGCATCAAAACCAAAAGCAGGTTCGCAATTGTTTTATGCCGTGTGAAATACGACAAAATACCAACAGCGGATTTAGGAATAGCACGCGCCATGGCTTAGCCCCCCATCCGGCTTTCGATACGCTGGACCACGCGCGCAGGCACCTGTGCCTGTGCAAGTTGCGCCAATACACGGGCTTTTGCGTCTTGTGGCATCCGCTGATTGCCTTCAACAAACGCCACTAGCTTTGCACGCCTATCTTCAGACAGCTCCAACATCTCTGGACCCTTAGGTGCTTCAACCCCTTTTCGCAGGGGCTTTACGGCTATGCCTTCCCCAAGCAGAGGAGACCGCGTCTCAATGACTTCACGACCAACGATGTCACCGCGCACCAATACATGATCGCCCTGACGGCGCAGGACCTCAACTGAGGCCGCCTCTAGCCGGTTTTCATCACCGAGCAAGAGCACTGCACCAGAGGCATCAACCGCAGAGGCTGGCAACAAAATAACATTCTCAAGCGGTGGTTCTTGGACCAGAACAGTCACAAAATCGCCTGGCTTGAACCCCGCAGGCGCCTCAAGTGCAGCAAATACTAAACGCCCCGTAACCCCTTCACCGGCCGCAGCAGATGTACGCGTGATACGCCCTTGCGCCGCTAAATCAACGCCTGCAACGTCTAAAGTGACGGTTACATCGGCTTTCACGATGTCGCCACTTTCGTCCAACAGACGGACATATTGTGCCGTGGACAGGCGAAAGGAAACTTCCAGATCATCGGGATCGAGCAATTCGGCCAATCGCTCATTGGCACTGACCAAGCGCCCCTCAACTACTGTTGTCTCGCTCAGCGTACCTGTGAATGGGGCAAGTAGCACCGTGTCGTCTAACCGCCGCTGCGCTTCATCCAATGCGATCTCATACCGCGCAGTGCTTGTGGCGGATTGATCCACGCGCGCTTCTGCCTGTGCAATTGCCTGACGGCGCGCAAGCACCGCCTGACGCGCCGCCGATGCGGCAAGTTCAGCGGTTTCAGTTGCGGCTGTTGTTCCCACACCACGCGTCACCAAATCATTCTGCCGATTGGCCGCACGCACGCGCAGCTCTGCCTGCTCTTGCGCTGCAAGCAATTCGTCTCGGGCCAATACAAGGCCACGCGCTGCGTCACGCTCTTCGGCCTCACCGTCGGCCACATCACTTTGTGCAAGTTGCACTTCTGACTCGGCATCCGCCGGATCAATCCGCACCAACACGTCGCCTGCGGTTATCGCGCCGCCGTCTTCAAATCCATCCGCAAGAGCGATAACACGTCCAGCGCCAGCAGCCCGCAATTCCAGCGTACGGCGGCTGGCTATTTCACCAAAACTTGTGAGGACAGGCGTTTGCGATCCAGCTACGGCTGTAACAACGTTGACCGAGAACACCCGCTCACGTGCGGGGGGGGCTGCAGGGCTGTCCGCCATGCGATCTTGTACTGCGCCGCCGACCATTTGCACTGCCCAAACCAACAGCCCTAGCGTTACCGCCGCCAGAAACAGACCGATCATACTTTGTCTCAGAAACCGCATCGTGTATCCGTTTTAATCGTTTCAATCAGAAATGGTAGCGCAGCATAGGCACTTGGCAAGTATAACATATACGCACAGCGCAGAGGTTTCCGTCACTTATTCGCTAGATAAATTTTTACACGGCTATTTTCTACGCAGATGTTCATCCAGACGCGGCAGGATTTCCACGAAATTGCACGGGCGATGACGGTAATCGAGTTGCTTGAGCAGAATTTCGTCCCATGCATCCTTGCATGCCCCCGGGCTGCCCGGCAGCGCAAAAAGATACGTGCCATTTGCCACACCGCCAGTTGCGCGCGACTGAACAGCACTTGTGCCGATTTTCTGCATGGAGACAATCGTGAAGATCGTGCCAAATGCGTCTATCTCTTTTTCATACACATCGCGGTGCGCCTCTACGGTGACATCGCGCCCTGTCAGCCCTGTGCCCCCCGTTGAGATAACAACATCAACCTGTGGATCCGCGCACCACGCACGCAACTGCGCAGCAATTTCAGACCTCTCATCCCGCAAGATCATGCGATCCGCCAACTCGTGGCCAGCGTCCTTCAGCCGTGCAACCAGCACATCGCCTGAGCGGTCTTCATCCGCGCTGCGCGTGTCAGACACGGTCAGCACCGCAATGCGTACCGCCACAAATTCCTTGCTGTCATCCATTCCGCTCATTGCTTACTCCATCACAGCCAACCGCGCTGCAAGCGCGGCGTAAATACTGCCCGTCACATACCCTAGCGCCTTGCCAGAGCGCATCAGCTTTTCACCAAGCGTTCCTGCAAACACACCAACAAGGCCGTTAATGAAAAATCCGCCGATAGCAATTAACGAACCAAAGAGCAGGAATTGAACGAATACGGGCCCTGCCTCAGGCTCCACAAACTGTGGGATAAAGGCAAGAACGAACCAGATCACTTTAACATTACTCAGGTTCGTAAACAGCCCTGCGCGAAATGCCTTCCACGGGCGCATGCCCAACGCACCTGCTTTCATTGTGCCACTGCGCAAGGCCTGAACTGCCAGAAACAATAAGTATGCCACCCCGAGCCAGCGGATCACCTCAAAAGCCCCAGGAAAGGCCGCCACAACAGCACCCAGACCTAGACCCGCAATCGTCACATGCACCATAGATCCCGCACTAACACCCGCGCTGGCCGCCCATGCCGACGTGCGACCCGATCGCATGCCTTGGGCCAGACACAACATCATATCCGCGCCCGGCGTTACATTCAGTGCTAATGCAGCTGGCACAAACGCCAATAGGGTTATCGGATCAATCATTTATCTATAGCCGCCTTTAAGCTCAAAAGATCGGCCCATGCTTCCCTCTTTGCAGCCGGATTGCGCAAAAGATAGGCAGGGTGGCACATCGGCAAGGCGGGTTTGCCCGCAACCGTTGTCCATTCTCCGCGCAGGCGGGTGATGCCGCGTTTAGACATGAGCGCCTGACAGGCCCAATTGCCCATGATCACAACCACCTTTGGATCAGCAAGTTCGATATGACGCAGCAAAAACGGCTTCATCATTGCGATCTCTTCTGGCTTTGGATCACGGTTGTGCGGGGGCCGCCATGGCAGGGTATTTGTGATGTAAATCGGGGCCTCCGCGTTCTCACGCCCCATATCAATCGCACCAAACATCCGGTCAAGCAGATGGCCCGGTGCCCCGACAAACGGTTTACCTGAACGATCTTCGTCGCGGTCCGGTGTTTCGCCGACAATCATCACAGGTGCCCCGGCGATCCCACCCGAGAAAACCATATTGCGCGCGCCACGTTTAAGATCACACAGATCGAACGCCTCCATTGCAACGCGGAGCGCCTCAAGGGTATCTGCTCCGTTGGCAATTTTTTGAGCCTCTGCTAACGGATCACGCGCTTCCATCTTGACCGGACCTTTGGTCAGGTGCGGCTTTGCATCCGGCTTTTTCGGCTTTGTCAGACGGTCGGGCAGCGCATAGCGGTCCACAGGGGTATCGCTGATGCACTCATCCGCGCCCAGTTCTATCTGCCACTCCAAAAGCGCGCGCGCCGTGTGAAAATCAACTGATTCCATATCCGCACTCTACGCCTCTGACCGCCGGATCAAAATGCCCTTTGCGGCGCTTCTTGCCGCGCTGTGTCTGCATCCCTATAACGGGCGAAACATCGTAGGGTTTTACCATGAGTTTTCGCCACCGCCACCTGCTTGGCATCGAGCCGCTGCACCCCCAAGAGATCACGACATTGTTGGACCTTGCAGACAGCTACGCCGAGCAAAACCGCAAGCCCGACAAACATGGCTCGGCCCTAAAGGGGCTGACGCAAATCAACATGTTCTTTGAGAACTCAACCCGCACCCAAGCGAGTTTTGAGATCGCCGGCAAGCGGCTGGGCGCGGATGTGATGAACATGGCCATGCAGGCGTCATCTATCAAAAAAGGTGAAACGCTGATTGATACGGCAATGACACTGAATGCAATGCATCCTGATTTGCTGGTAGTGCGGCATCCTCAGTCAGGTGCTGTGGATTTGTTGGCGCAAAAGGTGAACTGTGCCGTGCTAAATGCAGGCGATGGCCGTCACGAGCACCCAACGCAAGCGTTGCTGGATGGGCTAACGATCCGCCGCGCCAAGGGGCGTCTTCACCGTCTGTCGATCGCGATCTGTGGTGATATCGCGCATAGCCGTGTGGCCCGTTCCAACATCATGCTGTTGGGTAAAATGGAAAACCGCATTCGCCTGATCGCGCCGCCCACTTTGATGCCTTCAGGCATCGGTGAATTCGGTGTGGAGGTCTTTGATAACATGGAAGAAGGCCTGAAAGACGTGGACGTTGTCATGATGCTTCGCTTGCAAAAAGAGCGCATGGATGGTGGGTTTATCCCCAGCGAGCGGGAATACTATCACCGATATGGTCTGGATGCGGCAAAGTTAGCCCACGCCAAGCCAGATGCTATTGTCATGCACCCCGGACCGATGAACCGCGGCGTGGAAATAGACGGCACGCTGGCAGATGACATTAACCGCAGCGTTATTCAGGATCAGGTTGAAATGGGTGTCGCCGTCAGAATGGCCGCCATGGACCTTTTGGCCCAAAATCTGGCGGAAAGCCGCAAATGAGTACGTCAGACTTTTGGAATAGCGTGCTGGAGGCGGATGAAAAACTTCTTTGGACTGGACGTCCAAAGCCACGGTTTCATTGGCGCAATTGGCAGCTATATGGGGCCGCCCCTATGGCCGCAACAGGACTGCTGGCTGCCGCTTGGTTGTTCATTTTCACAACTGGTGCCAAGGGTGACATGTGGCTTTTGGTCCTGCCTGCGTTGCTAGTATTCATTCCTGCGCGCGCCACTTGGCAACAGCTAAAGACCTACACCAACACCCGCTATGCGCTCACGGACAAGCGCGCGATATTTTTTCACATCACGGGTGAAGAAACCCGCGTCAAAGCGTATCCGTTAAAGGCGATGAGACATCCCAAAAGACAAACCACAATACCAGCAAGTGTGAGCTTCCTCAAAGCAAACCGCAGCAAATCGAAGGGCATAGGATTTGATTTCATCGAGACGGCTGATGAATTGCTGCCCCACCTGACGAAGCTAAACTGATGCTTTCTCTTAAAAAACTGCTTGGGCAAGAAATTCACTATGTCTTTGATTGATATCTCCATGGCCGAACATGGTGTAATTCGTGTCTTTGCCATTTCACGCCCCATGTCAGACATGGCGCGCGCGCTCAAACAACAGCCCAAGGCTGCGCTGGCCTCGGAAATGTTGTCTCACGCGGTTTCAGCTGAGGATATCGAAGTTTTTGCCATTTCAGATTTGGAAGGCGTTGGTTTACCAACCTACCTGACAGACGGCTATGATATTGACAAAGACGCCATTCGGACGGATCGCAGGCGGCTTGACGCCCTTGACGGGTATGTCCTGCTTCTGTTTTCACGTGTCAACAACGATGGCGATGTCACCTTGAATACAGGCGCTGAGCTGACCCTAATCGGAACCTACGCGGGACCAAAGGCGTCACATACCGGAACGCCAATCGCTTCTTCCTCTGCTGCACCTTACTCTGGTGTGGCGACAGCCCCTAAGACACCAACCCGATCGCGCGTGGGCAGCGCGATAACAGCAATGGCTGTGCTGGCAGCCCTTCTTTTGATATGGTGGATATTACGATGAAAGAACCTAAACCCGATCCCAAAATGTCCGGCCGTGTCGCGACGGTTGCCCTGCTTGTGGCCTTTGCTGTTGCGGGCGGCATGGTCTGGATGGCCGGATGAGCAGTGACGCGCTGGCTGCTTGGCAACCTGCCCTGCGCGTTTTCATGCGCCGCACAGTCATAGTTGGCATTCTAACCTTAGCTATTGTCGCAGTTGCAGGCTGGGTGATTGGCGCAACAACTGGATATTGGCAGGCGCTGTATGTCGGTCCGGTTCTTGCGCTGGCCTACAACGTGGCCTTTGAAGACCCCGCACGGTGGCGTGCCGCGAAAGAAAACCAATGGTTGCTTCGCTCAGATGCACTTTTTCATCATGGTCCCGAAGGTGAAGTCCGTATCCCTTTGGCTGACATTATTGACGTTCGCAAACGATTGGGCTGGACGGTTATTGTCTTTCTTAAGGGCGGATTGCGGGTGCGGATTCCCTATGTGGATGATCCCTCTGATGTCGCGGCCCAAATCCTGGCCGCACGCGGACGCCTCACCATATGATCAATCTATAGGAAGGCATATTGCGCGAGACGAAGACCTCCCTTGGTAGGCACAGACCAGCCCCCACAATACACACGCATTGACCATGTTGGAAAAATATACCACCTCATGCGGCAGATTCAGAAAGAGACGTCATGACCCTTCACTTCATCAACGCCACTCTGATTGATCCCGATGCCGGGACCGAAATTAGTGGCTCCGTCAGTGTCCATGAAGGCCGCATCACCGCTGTGACTGCAGGTGGGCTGGCAAACCCAAAAGGTGAAATCATTGACTGCGCGGGCAAATACCTCGCGCCCGGCATTGTAGATCTGGGTGTAAAGGTCTGCGAACCCGGCGAGCGACACAAAGAAAGCTATCGCTCTGCAGGATTGGCAGCGGCCAAAGGCGGCGTGACTACCATGATCACCCGGCCCGACACAGACCCAACCATAGACAACCCCGAAACGTTAGAGTTTGTGACGCGCCGCGCCAATGAGGCAGCACCAGTCAACGTGATGCCAATGGCCGCCCTCACAAAAGGGCGCGCTGGCCGCGAAATGACCGAAATCGGCTTTTTGATGGATGCAGGCGCAGTAGCCTTTACCGACTGTGATCATGTGGTCACCGATACAAAGGTGTTTTCCCGCGCACTCACCTATGCGCGCAGCCTTGGCGCGTTGGTTATCGCCCATCCTCAGGAACCAATTCTAAGCCGCGGTGCCGCCGCAACATCAGGAAAATTTGCATCATTGCGCGGCCTACCTGCTGTTTCACCTATGGCGGAACGCATGGGATTGGATCGAGATATCGCCTTGGTTGAAATGACAGGCGCGCGGTATCACGCGGACCAGATCACCACGTCGCGGGCCCTGCCAGCGCTGGCGCGGGCCAAGGCCAACGGGCTGGACGTCACTGCGGGCATCGGCATTCACCACCTCACGCTAAACGCGCTTGATGTGGCTGACTACCGAACGTTCTTTAAGCTAAAGCCGCCTTTGCGTGATGAGGATGACCGAGTAGCGATGGTAGAAGCTGTCGCGAGTGGCCTAATCGATATTGTTTGTTCGATGCACACGCCGCAAGACGAAGAAAGCAAACGCCTGCCATTTGAAGAAGCGGCATCCGGCGCGGTGGGTCTTGAGACTTTGTTGCCCGCTGCCTTGCGGTTGTGGCATTCTGAAATGATCACCCTGCCCCAGTTGTGGCGGGCCTTGTCGTTTAATCCCGCACAACGTCTGGGGTTGGCTTCCGGTCGCTTGGAGGCAGGTGCACCAGCTGATCTTGTGATATTTGACCCCCATGCGCCGTTTGTGATGGACCGCGCCACACTCCGGTCAAAATCGCGCAATACGCCGTTTGACGGTGTCAGGATGCAGGGTAAGGTGCTGTCAACCTATGTCGCGGGCACCTGTGTTTATGAAGTATAATATGAGAGAATTCCTATGCCAGTAATTGAAAACACCATGATGATCTTGCTGCTTTGGGCC
This sequence comes from Sulfitobacter sp., assembly GCF_036960155.1. Classification (GTDB taxonomy): domain Bacteria; phylum Pseudomonadota; class Alphaproteobacteria; order Rhodobacterales; family Rhodobacteraceae; genus Sulfitobacter. Next base: position 401,074 of record NZ_JBALWB010000001.1, read on the forward strand.
GTCCTTGGATACCTCATTGGATCAATTCCTTTTGGTGTTGTGGTTGCGCGCCTCATGGGGCTGGGCAATCTGCGCGATATCGGCTCTGGGAACATCGGCGCAACAAATGTGCTGCGCACTGGATCAAAGCCCGCGGCAGCAGCGACGTTGATTTTGGATGCGGGCAAAGGCGCTGTTGTTCTGTTGCTTGCGCGCAATATAGCGGGTGAAGATGCCGCACAAATCGCCGCCCTCGCCGCGATGTTGGGCCATTGCTATCCTGTCTGGCTGAAATTCAACGGCGGCAAGGGTGTCGCAACCTTTTTGGGCATCTTGCTGGCACTTGCATGGCCTGCTGGCATTGGCGCCTGTTTGGCATGGCTTGCCGCAGCTGCTATCACAAGAATGTCTTCCGTGGCAGGGTTGGTCGCAGCGGCCGCATCCAGCATCTTGGTAATCCTTACGGGATACGGCATCGCCTATCTGTTGTGTGTCGTTCTAACAGTGATCGTCGTTTGGCGTCACCGCTCCAACATCGCTCGCATCAAGGCAGGAACAGAGCCAAAGATCGGCAAAAAAGGATGAGAGAACCCGCACCTCTATTTTTAGTCACATCCCTTGCAGAACAATAGGCGGCTATGCCCATAACTTTTGTGATACGTTCCCAATCGGAACCGGAGATTGCGCAATGAAACTTACAGCTTTCATCTGTGCAGTGATCTTGGCCACCCCAGTTAGCGCAGAAACCTTTGACGTTTCCCTAGGTGGAAAAGCACTTGGTGAGTTGAGCTTTACAAAAAATGGCCGGAACAGGACACTCACCTCAACGCTCGATAGTACGCCGCTGGGGGTATTTAACGGGACGTTTAAAGGCACTAGCGCTGGGTCATTGCGCAGCAGCACGTTTGTCGGCGAAAGCAAATCTTCACGCAAACAACGTGTTGTTACTGTTGAAATTTCAAAAGGCAAAGCCGTAAACATCGCCATCACACCAGTTAGCGAGCAAACTGACCAATCGGATGCCGCACAGGTACAATCTGGTGTGATTGATCCAGTTCGTGCAATCGGGCAGCTGATCACTGCAAAAGGATGCCCTGCTGCGATGCTATTGTATGATGGCCGCCGTGTTATTGCGCTTAAACCGTCTGCCAGTGAGCAATCGGGGGCGGTCTTGTCCTGCTCCATGAGCTACAAAGTAATCGCAGGTCCCGGACATTTATCGCCACTGCGTATCTCATCAGCAAAGATGCAATTGAGCTACGATGTGGCAGGCGCCCAGCAATCGCTGCGCAAGATCAAGATGTCGTCGGGTATTTTCGGCCTGAGCCTTAACCGCCGCAACTAGTCCATCATTCTTTTATTTCTGTACTGACAGAAATTAAAGAATGAGTAGCTCAGATGCACCTTACTCCCGCCATGCAGAACTTTATCCTCCACTGGGGTGACATGGGTGCAAAATGGGGCACCAACCGTTCAGTCGCGCAAATCCACGCTCTGTTGCACATTATGCCTGAGCCCCTCAGCGCAGATGAAATCTGTGGATTGCTCAATCTGGCGCGCTCAAATGTATCCAACGGCCTCAAGGAATTACAAAGCCTTGGAATGGTCAAATCCCAGCGCAAGCTGGGGGATCGCCGCGATCATTTCACATCGATCCGCGATATGTTTGACCTGACCACCACCGTGATTGAAAGCCGCCGCGAACGGGAATACGTCCCCACCCTGCGCGCCCTGCAAGAGGTCCAGCGCGAAGCAGAACAAGACGCAACGCCCCCCGCCGTCAAGGCGCGTATCAAAGAGACACTTGAAACAATGCAGATGTTTGACAGCTGGTACTCGGACGTCACGCGCCTGCCCCGCTCCGTACAGATGGCCGCGATTAAACTTGGCGGTCGCATCGCCCGCTTTTTGCCAAAAAACAAAGACAGCTAAAACTTTTAACTTGGAATTTCTGTCATGACAGAAATAATCGGTAAATCAGAAATGAATGACATTCATCGGGATGTCGCCCAAACCGTTATCCATCAAATTCTTACTACTCAGTGAAAGGTATTGCTATGCACACCCTTATCACCCCTCCGCAGGTTCCCTATCCGCCTCGCTACATCATCGATCCGGTTGCGTTTTTTATCGCCCTTATCGGAGGACCGCTGTTGTTTACGGCCCTCAGCTTCTGGGTACTCTTAATCCCTGTCTTTGCTCTGATTTTAGGGGGACCAGTTTACCTTGTTGTCGGCACTCCCATATTGCTTTGGTATCTGCGAGATCATGACGGTGACCCAATTGACCTAGCTGTACTTGGCTTAATAGCCATGGGCTGTGTAGGCCTCTTGGTTCCACTGGCAGCGGCCTTTACTGGCGATGGTGATCTCCTTGCTTCTGGCCTCATATTAAGCGGGTTTGGCATGATTTTCGCGATGGCTTGGGCCTATTGCTTTGGCCGGATCTACCAACATCTGCGGCGCGACTTCTTTGCCAAACCGCGCCGCATGTAACCCTCAACAAAATCAACAAAAAGGAACGAACCAATGATTGTACTTGCTGTTCTATATATCGCTCTGGGTTTCGGAGCCTTAACCGCCCTTGCCGCTATGATCCTGCGCATTGGCTCCATGTTAGCCGAATGCCCAGACAGCGGCCCAAGTGTCCGCGCGGCAGCGGTCACCATAGCCACCGGATTTGCCGCTATCGGCGCAGGTGGTGTCATTCTGATCGGTGCTGTTTTGCCACTGTTGTCAGATGCGGCTCTCGCTGGCTTCCTCGCCGCGCTTGGGTTTGCCGCACTTTGTCTTGGGTTGGGTTTCACTCAGGCCGTCGGCACCCTGCGCGCTGTTATGCAGGATGCGGGCAACAAAGTGGATGTCGCCGCCGCTGCATAACGGATCAAGAAAATGAAACAACAGGTCGGCCCACTAGGTCGGCCTGCTTTTGTTCTGGTCACCATTTTACCATATTTCGTCCCTTTTTGCGCCACGCACAGCCTGCAATGTGCACACACGCAACAAGGGAACGCACCATGACCGGACCATTCACAGCCCTCACGCAGGCGTTTGTAAACATCTTCAATTTTTCTGGTCGGTCTACGCGTTCTGAATTTTGGTGGCCCTATGGGGCCATCATCATCGCATCAATTACCGCTGGTGTGTTCGATGCCATGATGGTGGCGAGGGTTATCCAAGAACAAGGTGATCTAGGGCTTTTCTCGCTCGGCGCGGCCGATTTTTCCTCAATGTATGTGGGTGTAATTACACTCATCCCACTGCTCAGCTTATCTGTGCGTCGCCTACATGACGCAGGGTTTTCTGGATTTTGGATTCTGCTCAACTTCATTCCAGTGATTGGGGGATTGGTGCTGCTAGTGTTGTATGTCCTACCTTCCAACACATCCTCCAGCATCTACGGGGCAGCCAAGCAGACAGCACGCGTTAGCACCACAGGCGCACCAGTGGCACAAGATGCACACAAACGCGCCATGCAGGGCTATGCCCTGTTGTACGAAAAAGACAAGCCAGTGACGCCCGCACAGCAGGCCGCACGCAAGGCAGAGATAACAGACTATTATCGCAGCCATGTCCTGAAACCGGCTGCGAGCATTTAGTCAGCGCCTCAGTAAGAAAACTCGGAATAAATCCGGCTTAGATCGCCGTTCCACTCGCCATTGTAGCAATCGATCAGCTCATCGGCCGGTGTTTTTCCGGTCTCGACGCTTTCTTTCAGCGCATTCAAGAAATGTGTCTCGTCAGGTACAAGCCCGCCCGCACCGCTGCGCGCACGCGCTTTCAGGCCAGCCTCGGACAGGGCAACCGTTTCACGCGCCAGATCAATCATTTTGATCCCGTTCACTTGCGCCTGCAATCCGTCAACTGACGCAGCAACACGCAATTCTTCGCGGGTTTCTGCATCCCAATCTTTGACCAAGTCCCATGCACCATCTAGCGCGGATTGATCATACATCAGCCCAACCCAGTACGCAGGCAGCGCACACAAACGACGCCACGGGCCGCCATCTGCGCCGCGCATCTCAATGTATTTCTTCATCCGCGCTTCGGGGAATGCGGTGGTGAGGTGATCAGCCCAATCGCTAAGCGTAGGTGTCTCACCGGGCAGCGCAGGCAATTTCCCAACCATAAAGTCACGGAAACTCATGCCCAGCGCATCAATATATTTTCCATCACGGTAGACAAAATACATCGGCACATCGAGCGCGTAATTCACCCATGCTTCAAATCCAAAACCCTTTTCGAAAATGAAAGGGATCGTGCCAGTGCGCGCAGGATCGAGATCACGCCATACGCGGCTGCGCCACGACTTATGACCGTTCAGCTTGCCCTCAAAGAAGGGCGAATTGGCAAATAACGCGGTAGCAACAGGTTGCAAGGCAACAGCTACGCGCATCTTTTGCACCATGTCTGCCTCTGATCCGAAATCGAGGTTCACCTGAACTGTACAAGTCCGGCGCATCATGACGCGGCCCATTGTACCGACCTTGGTCATGTAGTCGTTCATGAGGTTGTAACGGCCCTTGGGCATCAGATCCATCTGCTCATGGGTCCAAATGGGTGCGGCACCCAGACCGATCCAACCCACACCGATTTCATCGGCAACATCTTTGACTTCGCGCAGGTGGGTATTCACTTCGTCACATGTCTCGTGGATGGTCTCAACGGGCGCACCGGAAAGTTCCAACTGGCCGCCCGGTTCAAGGGAAACGTTCGCACCGTCCTTTTCCAGACCAATCAGTTTGCCGCCTTCTTCGACGGGGGTCCAATTGTGACGGTCGCGCAAACCCTCAAGCATCACCCGAATAGAGCGTTCTCCCTCATAGGGCAGTGGCTTTAGTGTGTCTTTGCAATACCCGAATTTTTCATGTTCGGTCCCGATGCGCCACTCGTCTTTGGGCTTACATCCCTCGGCAAGAAACTCTGCTAGTTGGTCAAAATGTTCGATCGGGCCGCCGCCGGATTGTGGAATGGACATCGATGCGCTCCGCTATTTGTGTGTTCCGCAGCCTTGCGGAGATTCTCTGTGTCGTCAATGCAGTAAGGCGTGGGCGGGACGCAAGGGGGAGCGTTCCCAAATCACAACAGCGTGCCTACGACCCGCACGCAATTCAGTAAGCATGCGCTCGGTTCGCAACCCCGGCAATGTCGCGAATGCATCAAATAACGCATCCGAACCTGCGGCATTTACGGGTATTAAAACAGTGTCTTGCCCAGCGGCATCAAGCCGCCAATGCGCAGGATTCATGGTGGCATCAAGGCTTAACCGCTCTAGCGCAGTAAGCGCGACCACCCCTCCGGTGAGGGGCCCGAAATAAGAGACTTGACCTTCATCAACCTGCACCGCCCCCGGTCCGTCACCAGCCCCGCGAAACCGTGCACGTTGCACGCCAACAAGCGCAAGTGCACCGCCGGCCAAAACCAAGGCCCACCCCGGCAAAGCCAACAAACGCCCCGGCCCCACGATCCACCACAGGCCTAACAGGGCAAGGCCGATAGCGATTATTACTTCACGCCACTGCCAAAGTGCGGCCTTTGCTTCAGGTCTGAAAAACATCATGGCTTCCTTTCACCTCAAAGGGTGTTTTGAGCAGGGCAATTTCGTAGTCACCAACGCGTTGAAAACCAATACGTTCATACGCGCGCGCAGCCGCAGCATTGGCTGCAAAGAGGATGGCTGTTGTTGTACCCATTGTGCGTAACTCAAATAACTGGGCTGCAACAACCGCGCCAGCCAAGCCCTGCCCCCTTAACGCTGTAGGGACGTAAACTCCGCCGATCTGAACCGTCTCTGCCACACGCGCATTCAATGAAGTCATCGCTACAGCGACGCCATCACGCTCCAATATTCGCGCAGCATCATGGGCAGCAAAAACTGCCGCAGCCACATCACCTGAGGCACCATCTGTTGGGGTGATTCCTGTATCCTGCGCATATCCGTCAAACCAATCCTCCAGCACCACTTTGTCAGCTTCCGTTGGCTTACGGAGTTGCAGCCCTGTTAGCTGAGGCAGCTGCAGATCCTCCAACGCCAAGCGGTACAACGGTTCAGTTTCTTTTACCGAAAACACAGCCCGTTCGAGACCTAACGCATTTACCCAAGCATCCACTTGATTTGGAACACCCGTAATGCCAGCAATTTTTCGCCCCATAAGCACAGCAGCCGCCGCATCCCAAAACGCGGCATCGCCATTCGGAGCCTGACACATCAGATAGCCACCTTTGGTGCACGCAACGACGGCTTCGATACATTGCGACTCATACAGCCAATAAGTCGTTGAGTGGCGGTGATTTGAAACGCCCAAACCATGCGACGCCAGATTGCCACGCAAAAACATAGAGGTTTCAGGATATTTGCCCAGAAAAGCCGCAAGGTTTACCGCATCGCCGTCACCAGCCTTGCGTAAACGCAGTTGTGACGCACTCACGTCCAGTCTCCTAGGGTTTGCTGCCAAATTGTCATGGCAGCGACGGCCGCCGTATCCGCGCGCAAAATACGTGGGCCTAGCGAAACAGCTGTGGCGTGAGCCAATCCATGCAACCGCTTACGCTCCACGTCTGAGAACCCTCCCTCAGGCCCGATGAAAATGGCCCATGGCCCCGTTCCCTCAAGGCCGTGCGCCACACCCGAAGCGGCCAGCGCCTCGTCACAGAACATGATCTGACGGTCTGGATCCCAATCATGCAGCAACCTGTCAAAACGGATCATCTCACTGACTTGGGGGACATAGGTGCCACCACATTGTTCAGCCGCCTCTACTGCATGCGCTTGCAGACGGTCGCGCTGAATACGGCCGGAGTTAGTAAATTCTGTCTGCATGGGCACAATCCGCGCAGCGCCCATTTCGGTCGCCTTTTCTACGATGAAATCTGTGCGGGCCTTTTTAATAGGCGCGAAACACAGCCAAAGATCAGGGGGCATTTGCAGCGGCTTGGTCTGCTCATCACACGATAGCATGCCGCCGCGCTTACCCGCCTCGGTAATGCGCGCACGCCATTCGCCATCTTGCCCGTTTAACAGCAATACTTGCCCGCCGATGGCCTGCCGCATCACCCCAAAAAGGTAATGCGCCTGCCCTCGATCCAAAGGAACTGATTGCCCCGCACCCAAAGGGTGCTCTACATAAAGTCTAATTTTCGCGTCCATAAGGATGGATATATGCAAGACGACGTCCCATCACCAGACCCGAGCGACGATGGAATCGTCGCTGATGCTTATTCAGACAATTGGGTAGACCGTTATGCACCTGCTAAAACACGCCCATTTCTGCGTCTAAGCCGTGCAGACAGGCCGATTGGCACATGGTTGTTGCTCCTGCCATGCTGGTGGGGTCTTTCGCTTGCGATGCTTTATGACGGTCAACCAAAATGGTTTGATCTGTGGATATTCGTTGGGTGCGCAATCGGATCATTCCTGATGCGCGGTGCGGGATGCACATGGAACGACATATCTGACCGCGACATTGACGCGCAGGTCGCACGCACCCGTTCACGCCCTATTCCATCCGGTCAGGTCAGTGTTAAAGGCGCTGTACTCTGGATGGCCCTACAAGCGCTTATATCATTCGCCATTCTGTTAACGTTCAATGCAGCGGCGATCCGCCTTGGTGTTCTTGCCTTGATCCCTGTTGCGATTTACCCTTTTGCGAAACGTTTTACGTGGTGGCCGCAGGCCTTCTTGGGCCTTGCGTTCAACTGGGGCGCCTTACTGGCATGGACCGCGCATACTGGTCGCCTAGATGCGCCTGCGGTTGTGCTTTATCTCGCTGGGATAGCATGGACCCTATTTTACGATACAATCTATGCGCATCAAGATACCGAAGATGACGCGCTCATCGGGGTCAAATCCACTGCGCGACTGTTTGGCGAGAACTCTGGGAAATGGCTGCGCCGCTTTTTGATGGGTACTGTTGGACTTATGGGCATCGCCGTAGTCTATGCTGCAGTGCCAAACGCATCTGTTCTTGCGCTGGCTGTAGCCATTTGCGGACCTTGGGCCATGGGGTGGCACATGGCATGGCAATTGCGCGGGTTGGATATCAACAATGCCGAGAAAATGCTGCAACTGTTTCGCGTTAACCGAGACACCGGCATGATCCCGCTGCTCTTTTTCGCCGCTGCGCTACTCCTTTGATTGCACCACAGGCGGCGGCATCGTACACCCGTGATTAATTCTTGAACTATTTCGAAAGTGCCCATGCGCCTCTCTTCAATGCTCACGATTTTCCTGACATTTGCCGCCGCAGCGGTTGTGTCTCTTGTTGCCGCCAATTTCTCTGTCAGTTTGATCGAGGATTCGTCCGAAATCGGCGTACGCGACGCATTAGACGATAAAGGCATGACATGGGCAGAGGTCGAAGCGAATGGGCTTCAGGTCTCCCTTTCCGGCATCGCACCAACCGAAGCTGTGCGCTTTTCGGCACTAACAACGGCGGGTTCGGTCGTCGATGCCGCGCGGGTGATTGATGACATGGGCGTAGCTGCCCAAGAGGCCTTAGCCGCCCCTAAATTTTCCGTCGAAATTTTGCGCAACGACAGCGGTCTTTCTGTGATTGGTTTAATCCCAACCAGTACAGACCGCGACTATGTCATTGCACGGTTTAACAGCCTTGCCGGTTCAAATGGCGTAACCGACCTGCTGGAAACGGCAAATTACCCTGCCCCAGATGGCTGGGAAAGGTCACTGGAATTCGCATTAACCGCAATGAGCAGCCTGCCCCGCGCAAAAGTATCTGTTACGGCCCAGCATATTGCGATCACTGCAATCACCGACAGCGCCCCAGAAAAGGCCCGCCTTGAGCAAAACCTAAGGCGTATGGCCCCCAGTCAGATCGATTTAGGTTTGAAGATTTCGGCGCCGCGTCCCGTCATAACCCCCTTCACCACCCGTTTCCAAATTACTGAGGACGGCACCAGTTTTGATGCCTGTTCAGCTGATACCGAGCTGGCAGCGAAACGTATCATCAGCGCAGGCAAAGCAGCTGGTGCCGTCAATCCTCGTTGTACTGTTGGGCTCGGTGTCCCTAGTCCTCGTTGGGCCGATGCCGTAACTGCATCAATCAACGCAGTTACAAAGTTGGGCGCAGGATCGGTAACAATCGCTGATGCAGATATTTCCCTTGTTGCAACTGCGCAAACAACCCAGTCCGAATTCGACAAGATCGTCGGTGAGCTGGAAAACACGCTGCCACCCGTTTTTGCACTTCAGGCTAAACTGCCCCAAGAGCAAGATCCAAATGCTGGCCCACCCGAATTCACTGCAACCCTTAGCCCAGAGGGGCAGGTACAATTACGCGGCCGTGTAAATGACGATGCGCTGCGCGACCTCACCACCAGCTTTGCTAAAGCGCATTTTGGATCAGACAGCGTATACACTGCAACGCGTGTTGTTGATGACCTGCCCGCTGATTGGGCGACACGCGTCCTTGCTGGCCTCGAAGGTTTGAGCCAGCTCAGCAACGGCGCGATTTCGGTTACCCCCGATCTTCTCGTGCTAACAGGCAACACGGGCAATCCTGACGCCTCTACTGAAATTGCATCCTTGCTGGCAGGTAAACTGGGCGAAGGCAGCGCATTTGACGTGAATGTAACTTACCAGAAAAAACTGGATCCGGTCCTTGGCCTTCCAACGCCGGATGAGTGCGAAGCCGAAATTGGCGCGATCGTTGCGGCAGGCAAGATCAACTTTGAACCCGGCTCTGCAACAATTGATTCTTCCGCGTTGGGCACCATGGATGACATTGCTGCCATCCTGAAACGCTGCGGCGATCTACGCCTTGAAATCCAAGGCTACACAGACAGTCAGGGCCGCGAAGAAATGAACCTCGCCCTAAGTCAAAGCCGCTCAGAATCGGTTCTGAACGAGTTGCGCGCCCGCCGTGTTGTCACCGGATCATTCAAAGCGGTTGGGTATGGTGAAGAAAGCCCTGTTGCAGATAATGGCACCGAAGCGGGCCGCGAAGCCAACCGCCGCATCGAATTCCGCCTCATTCGCCCGGATACAGTTACAACACCCGAAGAAACAACGCTGGAAAACACCGCCGAAAACGGTGATACAGCCCCTGATACGACCACTGAAGAAAGCGCATCCGAATGAGCCGATTTGAATTTGTCCTCGCGACTGCCGTCATTCTATTTGTTGCGTTTTGCATGGGGTGGTTTGCAAACTGGTTGCTCCACCGCTTTACGCGCGTCGCAGCAGATGATGTCGCGCAACTGGACCGGATGAGCCAAGAGCTGCATGAAGCCGAAGAAACGCGTGATCAGGCGATCACCTATCTTCAGCAACGCGAAGCCGAACTGACAAATCAGTTGGCCCAGACCGAAGCAGAATTGCGTGCAGCAATGGACGGCTTGCGCGATGCACGCCATGAAGCTGAAGAAATGCGCGCCTACATTGAAAGCCAGCGCGCAGGTTAGTCCACCTAGGGAACGGTCATGCAGGCGCAGTGCGCTTGCTTGCTGATCTGGTGCGATGTGCTGCCCAAGACGAAGGCCCCCAAATCTCCCAGCCCGCGCCGCCCCGTGACAATCAAGTCGGCGTTAACTGATTTGGCTACTGCTAATAAATCCCGCGCAGGATCACCCTGACCAACGTGAATCTCAACAGAATCGACGCCCTGCGCAATAGCATCCTCGCGTGCTTTTTCGACCAACCTATTTGCTGCCTCGTGCAATACTTCTTTGTGGACAGTATTTGGCCCTACATAAAACCCTGATATGGCCTCGGCCGCGTATGCGACGGTTTCGTCTCGCGGAGAGTGGGAAATCTGTAGCGTCGCACCGAACTTTTTTGCCACCACACAAGCCAACACTAAGGCGCGGTCTGCAGCGTCAGAACCATCTATGCCAACAACAATCGAAGAAATCATATCCTGCCCTCCTATGGGATGATCCTCAGACCATATCACCCTTCACAGAACGGCCGCCTTGATGTGGATCAACGCGCAGCCAGCGCCTCATTACCAGCGGGCCAGCGCCACCTCATCCTCGTCCTTGGATTCGACCCATACTTCGCCCGTGGCCGAAATTTCGCGTTTCCAAAATGGCGCACGGGACTTGAGATAATCCATCAGGAATGTGGCCGCTTCAAATGCGTCTTTGCGGTGACGCGCTGCAGTGGCTACCATCATGATCATCTCACCCGGTTGCAGCCGGCCATGGCGATGAATCACTAGGACATCCCCCAATGAGAACCGCGTTTTGGCATCTTCTGCCATCGCTTCGATCGCCTTTTCAGTCATCCCTGGATAATGCTCGATCTCCATCGCATCCATTGAATTGTTCGGTAGATCGCGCACGATACCCGTGAAGGTCACGATGGCACCCATATCGCTATGGCCCGTCGCAAACGCAGTACTTTCAACGCCCAGATCAAATGGTTCGTGTTGGACCGAAATACGCATCTTACCCACCTGTCATTGGAGGAAAGAAGGCTACCTCACGAACGCCATCAAGGGAGGCGTCAAAATCAGACAACTCCTGATCCAATGCAACACGCAATGCGCTAATGTCTTCAAAGGCAGCGGCATAGCGTTCTTCACGCGCGCTTAGTTCTGCGACAAGTTCATTCACAGTTGCAGCTTTTGTCTCGATCACTTCACGTGGCAGACCGATGCGTTCACGCACCCATGCGAAATACAATACATCCATTAGCGAGACTCCTTGAGATATGGGGCTGCTTTCATCAGATAATCCCATCCGGTAACTGCGGTCAGTCCAGCAGCCAACCATAACAACCACAGACCAATCCGACCTGACCACTCCGTAGCCTCGACTTTCCAACCAAGGCCCAGAACGTCCTCTTCGGCGCCTGTCAGGATCGCCTGAACCATGGCACTGTCCATGCCATATATCCCCATCCCGAGGTAATGCTCAAACACGCCCTGACTGAACAAAACCGCAATAGCCGTCATCTGCAGCGCAGTTTTCCATTTAGCGAGTTTGGTTACCTTCAGCGTACCAGCAGTGTCACCCAAATATTCCCGTAACCCCGACACAAAAACTTCGCGAAACAGGATTACTGTCGCGGGAAGAATAAGCCACGGCGACCAGCTGGAAAACCCGATGATGACCATCAATGCGATGACAACCATTGCCTTGTCGGCAATAGGATCCAGCATTGCACCCAATTTGGTCTCTTGCTTCCATGCCCGTGCCAGATACCCATCTATCCAATCTGTCGCTGCAGCCGAGACAAACAACATCAGCGCAAACCAATCCGCATATGGCCGCGTAAAGTACAGAAACATGATGGCAAGACAAGGCGCAGCCAGCAAGCGAAGGACAGTAAGTATATTTGGTACATTCCAATTCATATCTGCACCCTACACCGCCCGCTTAGAACGTAAAAGCACGAACCCGAACACCAGCGGAACATGGACAAGCAATTGCAATCAGCCCTTTTCATGGAAGTAGGCATAAATTGTATCTGCCAAAGTATCCGAGACGCCATCAACAGCCTTAAGGTCATGCAAATTCGCACGCGCTACGGCCTTCGCCGAACCGAAATGCGCCAGCAATGCGCGCTTACGTGTCGCGCCCACGCCCGGCACTTCATCAAGAGGCGTCGCACCCACTGATTTGGCCCGCTTGGCGCGGTGTGTTCCAATTGCAAACCGGTGTGCCTCATCCCGCATGCGCTGCACGAAATAGAGTACCGGATCATTGTGGCGCAGCGCCATGACCCGTTTGCCCGTGCGGTGGAATTCTTCCTTGCCAGCGTCCCGTTCTAGGCCCTTTGCAACACCTATCATCGGGATGTCCTCAACACCGAACTCACGCATAATATCGCGTACCGCACTCACCTGCCCTGCGCCGCCATCAATCAACAACAGGTCAGGCCAATGCCCTTCTTTGCGCTCCGGGTCTTCTTTGATCAGACGTTTAAAGCGGCGCGTTAACACCTCTTTCATCATGCCAAAGTCATCACCGGGAGTGAGGTCCTCACCGCGAATGTTGAATTTCCGGTATTGGTTCTTGATCATGCCCTCGGCACCAGCAACCACCATCGCTCCAACGGCAAAAGCCCCCTGAATGTGGGAGTTGTCGTAAATCTCAATCCGCTCTGGCGGTTTTGGCAACTCAAAGGCCTCTGCCAGCCCTTTAAGGAGTTTCTTCTGGTTTGCGCTTTCTGCCATTTTCCGCGCAAGGCTTTCACGTGCATTGCGCAGAGCGCCATCAACAAGCTCAGCCTTCTCACCGCGTTGAGGCACCAGTACTTCGACCTTGCGATCAATCTTGGTTGCCAAGGCATCTGCCATCAGTTCGATATTTTCAATTGCATTGCTCAACAACAGCTGACGAGGTGGTTCGCGTTGATCATAAAACTGACCGATGAACGCCTCCAGTACCTCGGCCGCATCCACATCTTCCCCGACACGCGGGTAATAATCGTGGTTGCCCCAGTTTTGCCCTGAGCGGATAAAGAACACCTGAACACAGGCCTGCCCGTCCGCCATATGTAGCGCGATGATGTCCGCCTCGCTGACCCCTTTTGGATTAATCCCTTGCGCAGTTTGAACCTGCGTCAACGCCTTGATCCGGTCCCGCAAAGCAGCGGCCCGTTCAAACTCCAACTCTTCAGAGGCTTTTGCCATTTCCTCGGCCAACCGCGTCTGAATGCCCGTGCTTTTACCCGTTAGAAACTTCTGCGCATCTTGCACTGTCTGCACGTATTCCTCAGCGCTGATTTTTCCTACGCAGGGAGCTGAACATCGCTTGATCTGGTATTGCAGGCAGGGGCGTGTGCGCGATTCAAATTGCGAATTCGTGCAATCGCGCAAAAGAAACACCCGCTGCAATTGGTTGAGCGTCCGGTTCACCGCACCTGCGCTGGCAAACGGGCCGTAATACGATCCCTTTTCCTTTTTGGCGCCCCGGTGTTTTTTGATCTGAGGATAGTCGTGTTCATTGGTGACTAAAATATTGGGAAAGCTTTTGTCATCGCGCAGCAACACGTTGAATTTCGGTTTGAGTTGTTTGATCAGGTTCTGCTCAAGGAGCAGCGCTTCGGTCTCTGTTTTTGTTGTCAGAAACATCATCGATGCGGTGTTGTCGATCATCCGCGCGATGCGCGCCGTGTGTCCCGTCGGGCGAGAATAGCTGCTAACACGAGCACGCAGGTTGCGCGCCTTGCCCACATACAAAACCCTACTTTCACTATCGAGCATCCGGTAAACCCCCGGCGAGCTGTCCAATGTCCTGAGATAGGCATGGATAATCTCATAGCCGGTAGGTTTGGCTTCATTCACGTCAGACACTACGTTCGATTCTCCATTTCGCTCCACGTTTTAGCAATGGTATCAACTAAAAACATGTCCCCGTTTCCTGTGGATAAGTCTGTCTATAACTTTCAGATGTTGGCAATTTTTCGTTGTATTCTAAATGCTTCGTTAATTTGTCTAATTTTTAGGCACAAATCTAAGACATTGGTATTAAACGATATTAAAATTTCACCTATGTAAAACAACCCATTAACACCGAAATTTTGTAACAGTTTCTAGGTTTACAATCTTGCCGTGCAGAACTTTGATTCGCTCTCAATCACTCAACACCCAACACATCAGGGGTCTTCCATCCCAAATGTTGCCCACCATCCACACACAAGAGTTGGCCAGTGACAGCGGGTGCATCCAGGAAATAACCCAAAGCGGCAGTGATATCAGTCGCATTTGAGCCGCGTTCTAAAATTGTTGCGGCCCGCTGCTCCTCAAAATGAACCGGAGTTTGCCGGCCTCCTTTTAGGGTTGGGCCCGGTCCAATTGCATTAACACGCACCATTGGTGCCAGCGCGCGCGCCGTTGTTTGGGTCAGTGCCCACAGTCCCATCTTAGCAAGCGTATAGGTCATAAATTCTGGAGTAAGCTTGCGGACGCGCTGATCAACCATATTCACAATCAACCCCGTCGCGACCTGCTCCCCTGCTTCGTCGATGTCTGCTTTCAAACCCTGCGCAGCCATTGCTTGGCTTAAGACAAAGGGCGCGCGCAGGTTGGAATTCATATGCTTGTCCCAGCTGTCACGCGTAGCGCTTGAGATGGTGTCGTGTTCGAAGATAGATGCGTTGTTTACCAGACAGGTAATCGGCCCACCCAGGGCGGCCACAGCCGCGGGAAACAGCCCTTCCATCGCGTCAATCTCAAGGAGGTTCGCCTGTAGGGCCACTGCGTTGCGTCCCATTGATTTGATTTCGGTGACAACCTCGTCTGCGCCATCTCTAGAACTGGAGTAATGCACCGCTACATCAAAGCCGCGACCCGCCAGATATAACGCCATTGCACGGCCAAGTCGCTTGCCCGCGCCAGTAACTAGTGCTCGTTTCATTTTAATCCCTCAGCCAGCCAAAACCACAAACAGATAAGTGGCATATAGTACAGTCAGCGCAATTCCCCAAATCCTAGTGAGATTTTGCCCAAGATAGACAAATGGGATCAACAACAATGAAGCCCCCAGCATCACCCAAAGGTCAAATTGCAAGAACGCGGGGTCAACCTCAATTGGACCTACAAAGCTGGCGATGCCGATGATCGCCAGTAGATTGAACATGTTGGACCCGATAACGTTGCCCAGCGCCACGTCTGCCTGCCGGCGCAGTGCGGCCATGACAGTGGTTGCTAGCTCAGGCAAGGACGTACCGATCGCCACCAACGTGAGGCCAATCACAGTATCGCTCACACCAAATTCCTTGGCGATGACAGTTGCATTATCCACCAGCAGACTTGCGCCCAGTGGCAGGCCGATCATTCCCAACACGAGAAACAACGCGATACGCCAACCCGGCATATCTGGATCGACGCCTTCTAAATCTTCCTCATTTGTTGCGCAGGCTGAATCGGCCTTTTTGTGTGCATGTGCATCACGTGCCGCATCAAACAACATCGCAGCAAGGGCGGCCAGCAGCGCAACCGCTGAGATTTTATCAAAAACACCTCTGTAGGCCAGCGCAATGAACAGCAATGTTGCTGCGATCATGTGATTAAAGGATTTTCGTGTGTTACACTCGGAGGTGTGCATCGTCGCAAGCAAAGCAGGAACACCAAGAACTAGCAAGATGTTGGCAGTGTTTGACCCAACGACGTTGCCCATCGCAATTCCGGGAACATCATCCAAAACAGCCTTTATCGAAATAAGGAGCTCTGGCGCTGACGTTCCGAAGGCAACAATTGTCAGGCTCACGATCAAGGCTGGAATACCAATTCGTAAGCTGAGGTTTACAGCGCCTTTTACAAGCGCATCACCAGCCAGCAACAAAATGATCAATCCAAGCCCAGACAGCAACCACGCAGACATCATCCCCGTTTCCCTCCACAGGCACAGGGCCCTTTACCAATGCGGTAACGCCCGCACGAATTACACTTATGTTGAGTTAGGGTTTTGCCCCCAATCCAATGCATTTTCCCAAACCAGCCAAGCACGCCGATAAACACAAGGAAAAGAGCAACAATCTTTAGGATCATATTACAAACCGAACCGGGCAAATTGGGCGCGCTCTTCTACACTGTGCAGCGCGTCACCCACAATCTGCGCACCAAACCGGCTCAGCATGCCTTTTTTAGCGCCATAGCGGCGGAGTTTAACTTTTTTACCAAACCGTTCCTGCAGGTGCGGCTTGATGTGGCCGATGCCATCAATCAGGCCAACTTCAATCGCCTTACGCGCCAGCCAGATTTCTCCTGTAAACAGATCGCGACCTTCGGGCAGCTTGCCCGCACGCCGTGTCGTAACGTGCTCTTTGAAATTGACGTGAATGTCTTCCAACAGCTCTTTGAGTCTCGCAACATCTTCGGGCTTTTCGGGGCGGAAAGGATCAAGCATGGATTTAGAATTCCCGGCTGTATAAACGCGCCGCTCTACCCCGTTTTTCTCCAGCAACTCGTGCAACCCAAAGCTAGCCGAGATCACACCGATAGACCCCACAACCGACGATGTGTCGGCGTAGATTTCGTCCGCCGCCGCGGCAAGCCAATAGCCGCCGGAAGCCGCTACATCCTCAACAAAGGCGATAACCGGAATGTTCTTTTCCTCAGCAAGCCGTCGAATGCGCGCGCCGATCAAAGAGGATTGAACAGGGCTACCACCGGGTGAATTCACCTCAAGCGCGACGGCAACAGGTTTGCCTTTGGTAAACGCTTTTTCAATGACAGGTCCGAGGGTTGCGTCATTCAACGCACCGCGACCTGCCGAACCAATAGTACCCGACAGCCGAATAACGGCAACGGTCGGGTCACTTTTCAAAAAGGGGAGCCATTGTATCATGGATTCACATGTAGAGTGGTGCACGCCCCGCAACAAGGAGGCGCGCGATTTTATTGGCGAATGCGCCAGCCCGTCTTGAATATCCACCAGATCACGGACAGGCAAAGCGCCGTGAACGCCGTGATCGCAAACAGGCTAAGGCCTATTGAGACATCAGCGCTGCCAAAGAACGACCAGCGAAAGCCGGAAATCAGGTAAACTACTGGATTAAAATGGGAAATAACCTGCCAAACGGGTGGCAACATCGAGATCGAATAGAATGATCCACCCAAAAAGACGAGCGGAGTGATGATCAACAATGGCACCAGCTGCAGTTGCTCAAAATTACCTGCCCAAATGCCAATGATGAACCCCATTAGCGAGAAGCTGATGCATGTTAGCACCAAAAATCCGACCATCGCAAACGGATGTTGTATTTTCAGGTCAACAAACAGGAACGCTGTCGCAAGGATAATTACCCCAATAAACAACGCCTTGGTCGCCGCAGCGCCCACATACCCCATAACAATCTCGAGGAAGTTCACCGGTGCTGACAACAACTCGAAAATTGTCCCAATAAACTTTGGAAAGTAGATCCCAAAGCTCGCGTTGGAGATCGACTGGGTGATCACGCTGAGCATGATGAGGCCCGGTACAATAAACGAAGCGTAAGAGATTCCCTCGACCTCTTGGATACGGCTGCCGATGGCAGCGCCGAACACCACGAAATACAAGGAAGTCGACAAAACTGGTGAAATAAAGCTTTGTGCTATCGTTCGAAAAAATCGCGCCATTTCGAACACGTAGATAGATTTAACAGCAGTCCAGTTCATGGCGCATCTCCCTCATGGACCAGGTCCACAAATATATCTTCAAGGCTGGATTGCCGCGTAACAACATCGCGCAAAACCAATCCTGCAGCCGCAACTTCAGACAGTAGCTTTGTAATGCCGGTGCGCTCGCTTTTGGTGTCGTAGGAATAAATAAGCGCGGTGCCGCCTTCCTTAAGACGCAACGCGTCAGATATCAGGCTGGCCGGAATTTCGCTGATGGGCTCAGAGAGTTGAACCTCTAGCTCCTTCTTGCCCATCCGCGCCATTAGTTTGTCTTTATCTTCAACCAACAGAATTTGACCGCCTGCAATCACACCGATGCGGTCGGCAATGGCTTCGGCTTCTTCGATGTAATGTGTGGTCAGGATAATCGTAACGCCGTCACGTTTGAGCTCAGCCACGATTTCCCACATATCGCGGCGCAGTTCTACATCTACACCCGCCGTTGGTTCATCTAAGAATAGCACGCGCGGTTCATGACTAAGGGCCTTTGCGATCAGCACACGACGCTTCATGCCACCTGATAGTTCGCGAATTTGGCTGTTACGCTTGTCCCACAAGGAAAGCTGCCGCAAGATTTTTTCGATCAACGCTGGATTTGCAGATTTACCAAACAATCCGCGTGAAAACCTGACAGTGTTTTGGACCCGCTCGAACGGTTCCAGATTGATCTCTTGTGGCACAAGTCCGATCATCGCACGCGCTGCTCTATAGTCATCGACAGTATCATGCCCGCCAACGCGCACACTACCTGACGTAGCCGTAGTAATTCCGCAAGCCGTTGAAATCAGAGTTGTTTTACCCGCACCATTTGGCCCTAGTAACGCAAGTATTTCGCCCTCTTCGATCGTCAGGTCAATCCCTTTGAGTGCTTCAAAGCCCCCAGCATAGGCTTTGCGCAGGGCAGTCACTTCGAGAATGGGGGGCATAGAGGTCTCCGGTTATGGACCTGAATAATTAGACAGGATTTCAATCGTTCAACAAGTGAGACGGTGCGTTACGATTTGGATCGGCCAAACCACCCTTTTTTGCCAGAGGCCCCATCATCACTCTCGGTTTCTTCTTTTGGCCCCTCAAGCGCTTCTTGAAGGTTGCTAAAAAACTGCTCAGCCATCTTTTTGGCAAATCCATCAATGATCCGGCTGCCCAACTGCGCAAGCTTACCACCGATCTTTGCTTCGACATCATAGCTAAGCTCGCAACCGCCCTCATTAGGGGACACCCGAACGTCGGCGCCACCCTTGGCAAAACCCGCAGCGCCACCTTTGCCTGCTCCGTCGATCCGCAATGACACGTCTTGCACCATATCCGTGATCGTGACCTCACCTTTAAATGTCGCTTTAACCGGTCCTACCTTTTGAACAACAGTTGCCAAAAATCCAGTTTCCGGTGAACCTTCGACTTCGGTTGCGCCTGGCACGCACGCCTTGAGCATCTCAGGATCCAATAACGCGGCATAAACTTGGGCTGGTGTCGCTGAAATTTGACGGGTATCGGACATTTGCATGGGCGTGCTCTCCTGAATTTATCTGAGGGCACGCTATGAATTTTTCTAGACAGCCGCAACGCGATTGATGAATGTACGAATATGACATTGCCAAAAAACCGTGCAGGTCTCGCAATTGCTTTTGTGCTTTTCGGGGTCTTGTGCATTTCCCTAAACGACATGCTGATCAAGCAACTCTCCAGCGGATATCCGCTGCACCAGATCGTATTTTTCCGGTCCTTTATTGCGTTGTTGGTCAGCCTTGTCTTTTTGCACTTTGAAGGTGGGTTGCCCGCATTGCGCACGGATCAACCTTGGCTGCACTTCTTGCGCGGCATCTTGGTTGTGATAGCAAACATGTCGTTCTTTCTGGCGCTTGCCGTCATACCACTGGCTGATGCGACGGCTCTGTTCTTTGCCGCGCCTTTGTTTATCACGCTGCTGTCCATCCCTATTTTGGGTGAAAAGGTAGGTCCCTTGCGCCTCGGTGCCGTTTTTGTGGGCTTTATTGGCGTGGTTATCATGCAGCGCCCTTGGGAACCCTCAGAAGCCCTCACGGTGTCCCGCATCGTTTTGCTGTTGCCTGTTCTGGCGGCGCTTACCTATGCGCTCAATCAGTTGATGACCCGAAAACTGGGCGTCAATGCACCCGCTTCTGCCCTCGCGATTTATATCCAAGGTTCATTCCTTGTTGTATCGGTTGGATTTTTCATAGTTGCGGGGGATGGGCGTTTTGCCACGCAAACCACAAATGCATCGCTGGATTTCTTGTTACGCGCATGGGTATGGCCCGCCCCTCAAGATCGATGGGTGCTGCTGGGAATGGGTGTAAACGGAGCGCTAATCGGCTATTGCCTCAGTCAAGCCTACCGCCTTGCCGATGCAGCCACAGTAGCGCCCTTTGAATACATCGGCCTGCCTTTAGCTGTCTTCTGGGGGCTGATCATATTTGGCGACATTCCTACTTGGGAAGTCTGGACAGGCATCGCGCTCATTCTCTCGTCAGGCCTGTTTGTATTTTTCCGCGAACGCAGCAAAGCAAAACGCATCAGTCCACGCCCTGTCGCCAGACGACATTAAGTGGCAATCTTTATGACAACCTTGCCTGTTGCCTTACGCGTGCGCAGGAGGTCCAACCCTTCGTTGGCCTCACTTAATGGCAAAACATTGCTCACGTGGGGTTTCAGCTTACCTTCAAGGTACCATTGAAGGAGCGTTTCACAGCTTCTTGCCATCGCTTTTGGATGCAGCTTGGCAAAGCCACCTAGATAAAAGCCCAACACAGTCATGTTCTTTACCAACAAGATATTGGCCGGAATTTGCGGCACGTCTCCACTGGCGAAACCCAAAGGCAACAAGCGCGCGCCTTGGTTGCTAGCCCGCATGGCAGCCTCAAACTGCGCGCCGCCAATGGGGTCATAGACCACATCAGCACCGCCAAGCGCCTTAACACTGTCGCGAATATCTGCGTGATCGGAATCGATCAGATAATCGGCACCTTTTTGTGCACAAATCGCTAGCTTTTCAGCGCCGCGTGCGCAGGCGATAACTTCTGCGCCCATCAGATGGCCCAGCTCAACTGCCGTTAGGCCAACACCGCCCGATGCCCCCAAAACCAACAACCGCTCGCCAGGTAGCAGATCAGCTTTTGCGCCCAGCGCCAGATGGCTGGTCCCATAGGTAATCAAAAAGGCAGCAGCATCTTCAAATGACATCTCATCAGGCAACGGCACGCATATCTCAGCACGCACGGCCGCAACCTCAGCCAACCCACCCACGCCGCAATAAGCCGCCACGCGTTGGCCGATCTTAAGGCCGCTCACCCCGCCTCCAACAGCCACAATCGTGCCAGCCAATTCCATACCCGGCGTGAATGGCAGCTTTGGCTTTTCCTGATAGCTGCCTTTGACCAATAGGGTATCCCCAAAGTTCAAACCGCAAGTGGCGACTTGCACAACGACTTCGCCGGTCCCCGCTTGCGGCATATCCAGTTCTTGGAGGACCAGCGGAGTATTGTATTGTGTAACTTGCATGGCCTTCATAGGAGGACGTCCTTTGCGATCAATTCGCGCGCAACTTGGCGTGCTCAACAACCAAGATCAAGGCGACATACCGGCGCGACATTTGAAAAATGTCCCATTGCCGCACCGTTACTTCGCGGCAAACCTTAGGATCACGCGCAGCCCCGGCCCTGCGTCTTCCAACGCCATCTTCGCTCCGTGCAGCCGCGCCACACCCTCAACAAGGCTCAATCCCAGCCCATTTCCCGGCGTGTTTCGACTGCGATCCAAGCGGTACAATCGCTGAGTAACACGATCAAACTCGCCTTCGGGAATGCCGGGGCCATTATCGGTGATGCTAAGTATCATCTCGGTTGGCGATTGTTCAAGAGCGACAGAAATCTGCGCACCCTCATCTGTGTGACGTAGCGCATTTTCAATCAGATTGGCCACCAATTGGCCCAACAGATTCTTCTCACCTTGAACAACCGCCTCTTCGGGCCCTTCAAACACCACGGTTTGACTGCGTTGCGTTGCTGCGGGCTCATATACCTCAACCATGGTTCGACAGAGTTGCGCTAGATTGACGGGTGCAAACTGCTCCTTGAGGGCCCCGTTTTCAACCTGCGCCAATTGAAGCAACGATTGAAAAACTGCCGATATACCATCGACCTCGTCGCGCGTTTGCGCAACCAGATCAGCCGCCTGCCCGTCCTCAACAACGTCAGCCAACGCCTCAAGCCTGAGCGATACGCGCTGCACTGGCGTCTTGAGATCATGGGCAATGTCCGAGGACACCTGCCGGAGCGCCATAACCGAACGTTCCTGTGCGCCCGCCATGCCATTTACCGTTGTACCGATCCGCAGCAGGTCATCAGACCATCGCCGCCCCGTCACCACACGCGCGCCAAGGTCTCCGCCGGTCATACGCTCTAAGGCACCCCGGATCACTTCGACGTGGCGCTGGGAACGGCGGGCAAGGATAAGACCGCCAGACAGCGCAATCAGAACAGTGGGCAGCAAGCTGATCCATAGAATATTCAGGAAAACAGGCTGCAGCGCTTCAATCTCTGCACGGCTGCGTGCGATGGTAAGCCGCCCACCGTATAGACGCGCACTCAAGGCGAGATATTCGCCTTTTAGTTCTGCACGTCCCTCTTCGAGAGAGATAATATGGAACCCCTCATCATCACGCCCCACAGCGCCATTCCCGAAAATTTGGTCAGTACGCGTCACGTAACTCAGCACTAGCCTATCAGGGTCAGTCCCATTTGATTCTGCCTGAACCAATGCCGCAACAGCCCGCGCAGAGGGTGCCGCGCGAAATCCAGCCAAATCTTGTGCAAGGTCATCACGAATTGATTGTTCAAACGCGGCGCGGGTAAAGGCGTAACTGGCTGCAAGGCTCAGCAAGCTGACCGTGCCAAACAGCACAACCAGCATCAGTGCCAATCGGAGTGGCATTGAGCGCCATAAGCGCTTCATCCATCGATCCGGTAGCCAGCGCCACGCACTGTTTTGATCAGTTCGGTGGGAAAGGGTTTGTCCACTTTTGCCCGCAAACGACTGATGTGTGTTTCTACAACATTGGTCATCGGATCAAAGGAAAGATCCCACACCCCTTCCAGCAGCATTGTACGCGTCTGAACCCGACCTTTGCGGCGCAACAAGAACTCAAGCAGTGAAAACTCACGCGGTAGCAGGTCTAATTCTTGACCATCTCGTGTTACCTTGCGGGTGAGAAGGTCTAGGTTCAAATCGCCTGCCTGCAATTCGGTCTCTTGCTCTAGCACCTGCGGACGACGACCAAGTGCCGCAACACGTGCCGATAACTCTCCGAATGCGAAGGGTTTCAGCAGATAGTCATCGCCACCGGCATTTAGTCCGCCAATCCGGTCCTCGACCGATCCCATGGCCGTCAGGAACAGAACGGGGGTTGTGCTGCCCGCGCCGCGCAGTGTTTTCACCAATGTCAGCCCGTCAACATTCGGCAACATGCGATCTACAATCAGCACATCATACCCGCCGCCTGTCGCAGCAAGCAGCCCAGCGCGGCCATCATCCATTAAATCCACAACGTGGCCCTCTTCGCGCAAACCGCGCGCGATGTAGGTGCCTGTGGTGGCGTCATCTTCAATCACAAGTAATTTCATAACGTTCAATATAACCAATTTTGCAACCCACCGCACCCCGTGCAGCATTACAGTTTTGTATATCCGACACAGGCTGTCCCGTAACCTTGTGCACCCATCTTCATTACAATCGCAATCTGATGCACGAGGAACAATATGACATCTTTGCTCTCTAAATCCGCCCCAATCGCCGTTGCCGCAGCACTTGCAATGGCCCCCATGCTGGCGCCTACGGTTGCCCTAGCTGTACCCGCCGGAGGATACGGTGACCTTGTTGAGAACGTCGCGCCAGCGGTTGTCTTTATTGAGGTAACTGGAGTTACGCAAACAGGAGCAACACTGCCTGACAACATACCAGAATCCCTACGCAGGCGGTTTGAGCAGCACCGCCCTGAAACCGCACCTCAGAGCGGCCTTGGATCTGGCTTTATTATATCGAAAGAGGGCCAAATCGTAACCAACCACCATGTTGTCAACGGCGCCCAATCCGTTCGCGTGAAAATGGCTGACGGGCGTACGTTTGACGCCGAAGTGTTGGGCAGCGACCCCGCAACAGATATTGCACTGCTTTCAATCAAAGCCGAAGTCGAGCTGCCCTTTGTTTCCTTTGGCACCTCCCAAACCATGCGTGTGGGTGACGAAGTTGTTGCCGTTGGCAATCCATTCGGGCTTAGCTCTACCGTGACCAGCGGGATTATTTCGGCCAAATCACGCAACATCAACTCCGGTCCTTACGACGATTTCATCCAGACGGACGCCGCCATTAACCGCGGCAACTCAGGCGGGCCTTTGTTCAACAACGACGGTGACGTGATTGGCGTGAATACAGCCATCATTTCGCCAGGTGGTGGATCTGTTGGGATCGGTTTCGCCGTGCCATCAGATGTCGTGCGTAACGTCGTAGCCGAACTGGCCAAAGATGGTTCAGTCACCCGTGGCTGGCTTGGCGTCAGCATTCGTCCGATGAGCGACGAGGTCGCCCAAGTTCTTGGCTTTGAGACTTCAAAAGGTGCTGTGGTTGATCTTATTTCAAAAGACAGCCCTGCTGAAGCGGCTGGATTAAAGAAAGGTGACATCATCCTGAGCTTTGACGGGACTGAAATCGAAGCTTTGCGCGATTTGACTCGTGCAGTCGCAGATAAAGACCCCGATGACCGTGCGAACATGACCGTGCTGCGCCGAGGCAAAGAACTGATCTTGGATGTGACCATCGGCACACTCGTTCCACAAAAAGCTTAACCCCTTTCCCACGCGCCATCCCCAATGCTCCGCGTGGGTTACTTCCTTTGGCACAAGCCAAAGGACACCTGCCCCGATGTGCTCCCCTGCATCGGGGCTTTTGCGTTATTATCACCCCAACACCCGTGAAGAAATGTCGCAACGCTCTGCACTGGTTTCACCCAGAATGGCAGTGTAAACTTATCGGCATGAGTAACTTGCACCATACCCATTTTGGCAGGGCTGTTATGGCCCTGATGGCGCTTGCTTTGCTGAGCCTGCCCTTTGCGCATCGCGCGGGTGCAGCACCGATCACGCCTGAACTAACACAGTTCCTTGCGATGGGCGGCGATCTGTCTGACATTTGCGGCGATGCAAATGGTCATTCGGTTGGCGGCTGTGAGACATGTGCCATTGTGGCCTCTATGATGGTGCCGCCCGCTGTGCAGATCCTTCGCCCTGCTTTGGTGTTTACATCGTTAGATCTATGTCAGGGAAAGTCAAAACCCCACACCCTGATGTTCACCCGCAATCGCCCTCCTGTGCGAGCCCCTCCTGCTAGCTGACGTCTCGACATTCAAAACACGTCATATTTGTGCGGGCTAAACTTGCCTGCAGCACTACAGGAAACACTATGAAAAATCTCATCATCACCGCAGTTGCGGCACTCCTTACCACCACTGCAGCATTTGCACATGACTACAAAGTTGGCGGCATAACGGTTATGCATCCCAAGGCCTTTGAGACGGCTAAAACCGCGAATGTTGGCGGCGGTTACATGACAATCGAAAACACGTCAAAAACCGCAGACAAGCTGATCGCCGTGCGCGTTGCCGAAATCCCCCGCACTGAATTGCACTTGTCTGAAACCGACGCCAACGGCGTTGCACGCATGATAAAGCAGGATGGCGTTTCGATCCCTGCAGGTGAAACGGTCATGTTCAAGCCCGGAGGCCTGCATGTTATGTTTATGGGATTGGGCGGCGATCCATTTGAAGTGGGCGAAAAAATCGAGGCGACTCTCGTCTTTGAAACAGCTGGCGAACTCGACATCGTCTTTAACGTTGAAGCCCGCGGTGCAGACGATCATAGCGGCATGAAGCACACTGGTGAAATGAAAACGGACTAACCGAAATACACCTATGGCAGGCTGCTGAACGTGTCGGCCTGCCTATAGTTTGGCGATCTTCTCTAAACAGCGGTTCAACACGTCGCGCTCTTGTGCGGAAAAATGTGAACTCAAACCCGCATCGAACACCTTGGCAGATTTGTATAAATCGGCGTAGACCGCTTGTCCTTGGCGTGTCAGCGACAACGTCTCTAGCCTGCGGTCATTCGCCTGTTCTTCCCGCGCCAAAAACCGCTTTTTTTCCAAAGCTCCAACTGCGCGACTGACTTTGGTTTTGTGCAGACTTGCGCGCTCACAAATGGTTTTGGCCGTCATTGCGCCATTACGCCCTAAGTGAAACAGCACCCGCCATTCTGTTCGCAACATGCCATATCGTTGCCGGTAGTGCTTTTGAAAACCAATGCTTGCCGCTTCCGCCGCCTGATTCAGTGCGTAGGGAAGGAATTGACCTAAATCGAAATCATCATCTGTCATTTTTTCAACTTACAGGTTGTTAGTTACATTTCAAACTAATATTTCCACCTGAACACGTCAAAGGGGAAAACCATGAATAAACAGCTCAAGTCACATGGCCTGCAATCTGCTGCCACTCCGGTAGGCACCGTTGAGGGCTATATGCCTGGTTTTGGCAATGATTTCGAAACCGAGGCACTGCCGGGCGCATTGCCTCAAGGGATGAACTCTCCTCAAAAGGTGAACTACGGCCTTTACGGCGAACAACTAAGCGGCACCGCATTTACTGCGCCCAGCCACCAGAATGAGCGCACATGGTGCTACCGTATTCGCCCATCCGTGAAACACACGCACCGTTTTGAAAAGATCGACCTGCCCTATTGGAAGTCTGCCCCTCATGTTGACCCCGACGTAATATCGCTGGGTCAGTACCGCTGGGACCCCGTGCCTCACTCCGATCAGCCGCTCAATTGGCTCACGGGCATGCGTACGATGACAACAGCGGGTGATGTAAACACGCAAGTGGGCATGGCAAGCCACATCTATCTGGTCACAGAATCCATGAAGGATGAGTATTTCTATTCAGCAGATTCGGAATTGCTGGTTGTCCCCCAAGAAGGGCGGCTGCGGTTTGCCACTGAACTGGGTGTCATTGATATTGAGCCACAGGAAATTGCGATTATTCCACGTGGATTAGTGTACCGTGTTGAGGTTCTGGAAGGGCCTGCGCGCGGATTTGTCTGCGAAAACTATGGGCAAAAATTCCACCTGCCCGGGCGTGGCCCCATTGGTGCAAACTGCATGGCCAATCCGCGTGATTTTAAAACGCCAGTAGCCGCATTTGAAGACCGCGATACCCCCTCAACTGTCACCATCAAATGGGCAGGCCAGTTCCATGAAACCAAGATCGGCCATTCGCCTTTGGATGTAGTTGCGTGGCACGGGAACTACGCCCCCTGCAAATACGATCTGCGCACCTACTGCCCTATTGGCGCAATCCTGTTTGACCACCCTGATCCATCGATCTTTACCGTGCTCACAGCCGATTCCGGTGTTGAGGGCACTGCAAACATTGATTTCGCATTGTTCCGCGATCGCTGGATGGTGGCCGAAGATACATTCCGCCCACCATGGTACCACAAGAACGTCATGTCAGAAATGATGGGCAACATCTTTGGCATCTATGACGCCAAGCCAGAAGGATTTGTTCCCGGTGGCATGAGTTTGCACAATATGATGATACCGCACGGGCCTGACAAAACCGCATTTGAGGGCGCATCCAACGCTGACCTTAAGGCGGAAAAACTAGAGAACACGATGTCCTTCATGTTCGAAACCCGTTTTCCGCAGCACCTGACCCAATTTGCAGCCAAGGAAGCGCCCCTGCAAGATGACTACATTGACTGCTGGAGCGATCTAGAGAAGAAATTCGACGGCACACCGGGTAAGAAATAATGGAAATGGCCCTCATCATACTCGCATTTATCGTATTTTGCGGCGCGGGTATCGCGTGGGACTATTACAAGCCATCCCGATTTCGCACTGGCTATCATAACGTTCGGAAAAACAACGGCGGCGACGTCGGTGGTACCGATAGCGACTGTGGTGGCGGCGACTGATCAACGGTGCGAACAATTCGTACCACGACTTAAGGAACTTACATGACTTTGATGAAATCTTGGGTGGACAGCGCTAACAGCGCAGACACTCCTTTCCCTCTCAACA
This sequence comes from Sulfitobacter sp., assembly GCF_036960155.1. Lineage (GTDB taxonomy): Bacteria > Pseudomonadota > Alphaproteobacteria > Rhodobacterales > Rhodobacteraceae > Sulfitobacter. The sequence continues at coordinate 429,263 of NZ_JBALWB010000001.1, forward strand.
ATCTGCCATATGGCGTTTTCTCTACCGCAGACGTCGAACCGCGCTGCGGTGTGGCGATTGGGGATATGATCCTTGATATGTATGCCGCAGAAGAAGCAGGCCTGATCGAGATCGCCGATGAGCCAGTGTTCGACGTGCCCTACTGGAACGACGTTATGGATCTGGGCCCTGAGGCATGGACTGCCTTGCGCGCCCGCCTCCAACAACTGCTTGCAGATGGCTCCTCAGAACAGGCGGCCGTAACACCGCTACTGGTGCTATTGGCAGACGCTGCTCTGGAAATGCCGATGGTGGTTTCAGAATACACCGACTTTTATGCAGGTCGTCAGCACGCCGCAAACATGGGGGCAATCCTGCGCGGTTCACCCGATTTACCCGCCAACTGGCTGCACATCCCAATTGGCTATAACGGACGGGCGTCATCCGTGGTGGTGTCTGGCACCGACATTCACCGGCCACTTGGTCAATCAAAAGCACCGGATGCAGACATGCCATCCTTTGGCCCATCCAAACGTTTGGACATCGAGCTGGAAATGGGTGCCATTGTCGGCACCTCCTCGGAATTCGGGCAACCGATTACCGTGGATGAAGCTGATAAAATGATCTTTGGCTATGTTCTGCTAAATGACTGGTCCGCGCGCGACATCCAAGGCTGGGAATACCAACCTCTTGGACCGTTTCAAGGCAAAGCCTTTGGCACCTCTGTCTCACCTTGGATCGTGACGTCAGCAGCGCTTGAACCCTTCCGCGCGCCGACACCGCCACGCGAAAAGGAGCTACTGCCCTACCTGAACAGCAGCGTTGATGGGCTTTATGACATTGAGCTTGAAGTCCTGATGCAACCCAGCGGCTCTGGCACAACGACAAGCCTGAGCAAGACCAACTACAGCCGGATGTATTACTCCGCAGCCGAACAGCTGTGCCACCACGCCATCGGCGGCTGTGGCATGAATGCAGGCGATCTACTGGGATCAGGCACCATTTCCGGCCCGACCAAGGCAGAGTACGGATCGCTAATGGAACTCTCATGGGCAGGTCGCGAGCCCTTTACCTTAGACGGTGGTGAAACCCGCACCTTCCTTGAAGACGGCGACACAATGACATTGCGCGGTGCCGCCAAAGGCGACGGCTTCCAAATCGGTTTTGGGGATTGTGTGGGCACCATTTTGCCCTCTGTTGAACTCCCGTAAATCCCTACACAAATACACCGCTTTAGGCACGAAACACCTATAGGCGCACCAAAAAGGAGCCACTAAATGGCAAAAGCATTCGCGTCCCAAGGGGACATGGCCGAAAAGAAAATCACATTCGACGAAATCGGTCGCGACCTGTGGGCCTTTACGGCAGAAGGTGATCCCAATTCAGGTGTGATCATTGGCGACGAAAGCGTGATGATCGTTGAGGCGCAGGCCACACCACGTCTGGCGCACAAAGTGATCGAGAAAGTTCGCGAAGTCACGGACAAGCCGATCAGCCACGTGGTCCTTACCCACTATCACGCTGTGCGCGTGCTGGGTGCCTCTGCTTACGGCGCGGATCAAATCATCATGGGCGAAGCAGCCCGTGGCATGGTGATGGAGCGCGGCCAAGAAGATTGGGATTCGGAATTCCAACGCTTCCCGCGCTTGTTTGAAGGGTATGAAAGCATCCCGGGCCTGACTTTCCCAACCACCACATTCAACGACCGCATGACAGTACATCTAGGCAAACGCCGCGTTGATTTGATGCATTTGGGTCGTGCGCACACAGCGGGCGACATTGTGATCCATGTGCCCGATGAGAACGTCATGTTCACAGGTGACATCGTCGAAGACCACTCAGCCTGTTATTGCGGCGACGGACACTTTGCCGATTGGGGCAACACACTGGATGCGATTAAAGCCTACGATGTGAACTCTATTGCACCCGGTCGGGGCGGTGCGCTGATTGGCAAGGAGGCCGTGAACCGCGCGATTGAGAGCACCCGCGACTTTGTAGATTCCACCTATGCGCCTGCAGCACGTGTCGCTGCCCAAGGCGGTACATTGAAACAGGCATGGGACGCGGTTCGCGCCGAATGTGACCCCAAGTTCGCCGAATACGCGATCTATGAGCACTGCCTGCCCTTCAACGTTGCACGCGCCTACGACGAAGCACGCGGCATCACCCACCCGCGCATCTGGACGGCCGAACGCGATCTAGAGATGTGGGCCGCTTTGCAGGGCTAATTGCGAAATAACGGGAGGGGTGCGCCTGAGCGAGGAGGCGCACCAAAAGTGCTACAGGGAGAAAACCAATGGTTGCTACACGTTACAAGACCGCTTTCAAACTATACCCCTATCAGAAGCTGGACGTCCAAGACGCCGCCCCCCTTCGCCACCCGGTTGTGATTGTTGGTGGTGGCCCCATTGGCCTCGCGTTGGCGTTAGACCTTGGTCAAAAAGGCACGCCCGCTTTGGTTCTGGATGATCATGACGGTGCTGGCCTTGGCTCGAAAGCGATCTGTTTTGCAAAACGCACGCTCGACATCGCAAACCGAATGGGTGCCGGCCAATCGATGGTAGACAAAGGTGTTGTCTGGAACGTCGGCAAAGTCTTTCACGATGATCACAAAGTGTTTGATTTCAATCTGCAACCCGAAGCAGGCCATCGTAATCCGGCCTTCATCAATCTGCAGCAGCCCTATTTTGAAAAGTACTTCGTTGATGCAATCAGAGAAGCTCAAGCCGCTGGCGCCCCGATCGAAATTCGCGGCCAAAACTGCGTAACTGCCGTCGAAAACCACGGCACCTACAGTACTCTTACTGTTGATACGCCCGACGGCCCCTACCAGGTCGAAGCCGACTATCTCATTGCTTGTGACGGAGCACGTTCCCCGATCCGTGACATGATGGGCCTCAGCTTTGATGGGCGCGTGTTCGAGGATAATTTCCTGATTGCGGATGTTCACATGAAGGCGGATTTCCCGACCGAACGCTGGTTCTGGTTTGAACCTCCGTTCAAGGGCAGCGGCCAATCTGCGCTGCTCCATAAACAACCGGATGATATCTGGCGTATCGATTTCCAACTGGGTTGGGACATCGACCGCGAATATGAATTAGACCCCGACCGCATCCGCGCCCGCGTTGATGCCATGCTTGCCTCGCAGGTTGGTGAGGTGCCCCATTACGAGCTGGAATGGACCTCAATCTATACGTTCCAATGCCGTCGGATGGAAAAATTTCGCCATGGCAACGTGATTTTTGCAGGCGATAGCGCGCATCAGGTTTCGCCCTTTGGCGCGCGTGGAGCCAACTCTGGCGTGCAAGATGCTGATAACCTCGCTTGGAAACTGGATCTGGTCCTAAAGGGACTGGCCGATGACGCCTTGCTAGACAGCTATGCAACCGAGCGGGAGCATGGCGCAGATGAGAACATTCTCAATTCCTCTCGCGCGACTGACTTTATGACACCTAAAACCGAGGTGTCTAAAACCTTCCGCAATGCCGTGCTGGAACTCGCTAATAAACACGCCTTTGCGCGCCCACTGGTGAACTCTGGTCGCCTTTCCGTGCCCTGTAGTTATCTTGGGTTTGATTTATTTGCAGATGACGCGCTGGAAGGGCCAAGCAGTACGCAACCTGGCATGACCTGCCCTGACGCACCCCATGGTGACGGATTTATCCTTGATCATTTGGGCGGCAGCTTTTCTGTCCTCGCACTCGGATGCGAAGCACAAGATGTGGCTGCCTTTGGAATAACCGCCGCAGCGCTGAATGTCGTGGCGCCATCAGAGGCCCTCAGCGCCCGCTACTTAGGTGACGCGCCCCAAGCCGTCTACCTGATCCGCCCCGATCAGCACATTGTGGCGCGCTGGCCTGACTTTGACGCGGTTGCAATTGCCGCAGCCCTGAAAACCGCTATCGGAAAGACCTGATCATGCTCAACTTAAACCCCAACCTTCCCGACCCTGACGGGTTTTACGAAGAACTGATCCGCGCCCATGAGGATCTTAACGATAAGCAAAGCGAGGCCTTTAATGCGCGTCTCATTCTGGTGCTTGCCAATCACATTGGTGACCGAAGCATTATCACACAGGCGCTTGAGGCTGCAAAATGAGCGAAGTCATCCTGTGGGACTATCCAAAGTCGTCCGCCAGCTACCGTTTGCGGATTGCCCTTAATCTTGCAGGGATTGAGTACCGAATTGAAAATGTTGATCTCCTTGGGAAAGATCATCTAGGCGAGGATCACTTGGCTCGCAATCCACAAGGGTTTGTGCCAGTCCTAGACATTGATGGTCATCGCCTAACACAGTCACTTGCGATCTTGGAATATCTGGACGCAACGCGTGCCTTGGGCCTACTACCTGTCGATCCTGCACAGCAGGCACGTCAAACCGCCCTTGCCCATGCCATAGCCGTTGATCTGCATCCGGTCTGCAACCTGTCAGTTGTGGGCTATGCCACAAAAGGCAAAGAGCCAGCGCGCACCGATTGGATGCGCCATTTCATCACGCCGCGGATGGCCGCGTTCGAGACACTGCTGGAAGGCTTTGAACAAAACCCGTTTTGCTGTGGAAGCACACCCGGACTGGCCGACATTGTCCTGATGCCGCAAATCTACAATGCAAAACGCTGGGGCGCAGACTATTCTGCATGCCCACGCATCAAATTCATTGAAGCGGCTTGCGAAAAGCATCCAGCATTCATTGCAGCCCATCCAGATCGTTGAATAAAACTGGTCGAACTTGCGAACGGAACAGCAAAGCAGCCCTTGAGTAGCGAGCAAATAACCACCAGCCAAATCATACCTGTCAAACGAGAAAGGGCGTTCCAACCTTCGACACCATTTTGCGCATACTAGTTACGCGTCTAAAACATCCTGCACAACACAGTCATCAACTGGCCTTTGTGCAAACCGTTGTATTGCGGTTGCGTATTCAGTCCGCTCGCGAACCTCCCTCTCACTAGGAGTGACCTAGCCCGCTGGGGCCTAGTGTATACTCATGTTCTCACCTCTGTCGTTTCGGTCCTTCCGGCAGGTGTGCCAACACCTACACGTAACCCAAAACTAGTCCTCTAATTTGTACTCGTGAGGGCATTAACGGTATCGCGGTAATTGGACAGATAGGCTGACCGCGCATAACGTTCCAATCCTATATTTGTGTCACGTTGATACCGTAATGGGTTCAACAGCACCTTGCGCATTGCCTCAGCAATTGCCGCGATATCACCCGGAAGCGCGAGCTCTCCATTCACGCCCGGCGAGATCATCTCACGCGGTCCGTAGTTCACATCATAGGAAATCACAGGGCAACTGTTTGAAAGCGCCTCAAGGATAGAAAGCCCAAACCCTTCAGTAGTTGTTGGATAAACGGATGCCAAAGCACCTCTGAAAATTTCCAGTGGCTCAGTGGTATAGCCCGCCAACTGTACGCGATCACCACAGTCCAATTCGGCAATTTGCGCCTCCAGCTGTTCCCTACCCGCACCCTCACCATAGATCAGATAGTCGGTTCCTGGGAAATCATCTTTGATCCGGCAAAACGCCTCAATGCATTCATGAATTGGTTTGCCCGTCAGTTCCAACCGCGAGACCGTCACAAGATGCTCTCGCTCCTGTTCAGGAGAGTTCCCAATTTCACAAAAATGAGGAATGACAAATAGTTTGGCCGAAGGCGTTAGGTCTTCCTCAATCTGAGCCTTGTGAACATTGGTCGAGGTGATAACGGCCTCACCATCAAAATTCTCGATTAAGAACTTTGATCGCGGAACAATTTCCCCATCGGGTCCGCGATGGTCTGCATGCAGGAACAATGCGCGCTGCGCTTTTGTCACTGGAGAAAGGTAGGCAGATGTCACCCCATCAAAGAAAACAACCGAATTCTCCCATTCAATCATTTCAAACACATTCTGCCCGTAGATACGCTCCATTCTACAAATCGTATCGGTAATCAGATTTTTCCCGATCACAAATTTCCCAGTTTGGGTTTTGGTCCAACGAACGGGAAGCGAGTACGCAAAATCTGTCGTCTCAACAAAACCATCGGCCTGTCGTTCAATGAGTTGGTGAATGTTGCCATCGATAAACTTATAAAGGCGTTCCCTGCCTTCGATCGGCACTGCGCGTTTAGTCATTTCACCAATTGGTGTTTTGATTTTCCTATCTACCATAACGGTTTCGCCGTTTTTCAAGTAGACTACCTTCTTGCCCATTTTAACTTTTTCATCAAATTCTGGGAAGTCTGAAAAGGGTTGAATACCCGCAGCAATGGCCGCGTCATGACAGGCCTCAGGAACTGTCAGATAACGAACACCTTGTGCAATCGTGCCATTCGATTGAAGCTCAGCAAACTTAAGTTTTTGGTTTGGATTATGGTCAAGGTTGAGCAGGACAGGATCGAACTCAGACATTTCAGCAAACGCGTTCAAGCGGTGGTAGACAGCTCTAACTTTGCCGCCGCCGCCCAAGCCGATCCGCTCAAAAATGCTGAAGACCTTCGTCAAAGCAGGCTCCGCGTCATCTTGAAGTCTAAAGCCATCAAATCTCTCCGTGCGTTGGTCTCATAGTCCCCGGTGGCCTACACATTTCTCTGTGACGGTTTCGCCAAATCATTCAAAGCGCCGCTAGAAAGTATCTTGTGCAGTATGAAACCACAACGTCCTGCCTAAAACTACTACTTCTGTAAGAGCGGGTTATGATGCTGATGCAGTTGTTGTCTGTCTAAATAAAGACACCGCTTGATTGATCTTGCTGATCAAGACATCATAGCGCGAACCGGTATCATCCCCCAGAAAAGAAAACCATTTTGACAGGATGACTTCGGTTTCATCCGCTTCAATCGGAACATGACTGTTTTTGATGTGAGGCATTAACATGCTGATCGGTTCAGAGTCGTGACCGTCAATTTTGATCGAGATGTATCCCATCCCCGAATTATCAACGATCGCAGGAAACCGTTTATGCAAAGCATTGTGGCCAAAAGAAAATACCGTTCGCTCTCCGTGAACACGGATAGCAGTACCCATACTGTTGAATGGCAGGTTCGCCTTGTAGATAAACGTCTCTTTGTCCGCGTCGTAACTGGTGATCACCAGCCCGTTGGAACGTGAATAGCTGACGGGCACTCGGTCCCCAAGTCGGTTCATAAAGCTGCGCAATTCCTGAATATAATCACGAGACAGACAATCATCGTCATCAATTCGAAAATTGACCAACGGTCTGCCTGCAAGGGAATTCAATTCTGAAATTCTGGGCCAAAGCGCCTCGTGAACGGTCACCTCGCTGGACACTAAAAGCTCAAGATTTGGCGAAGCGGCACAGATGTCATGTAGTCGCGTTTTATAGGTTTCTGGCATGATATCTGACGTCAAAATCAGACAGATAAAATTCTTGTCCAACTGCGCCTCAAGCGATGGCACCAAAAAGTTCTCAAACAGGAAAAACCTCAGTTCCATCCGCTCTTGGGCATAAAGATCTGTCGCTACCTTGCTCCGCATGGCTTCGATTTGGGAGGGTGTTTTGGCCACCCGAGACGTCCGCCAATCCCCCTTACCACAAAACGAAAAGCGGCAAATACCAATGGCTGGCTCAAGCAGATACGTCATTGTTCCAGTTCACCCCAACCAAATCCCAGTAGTCTCATCGTGTTTGTCTCTTTCATTGTGCACAATTGCAAGCACAGCGGGCTACATGATCTATCCTAGCTTAAGGATAATCTCATTGCAGCATCCCAACATCAAAATGAAACTCTTTGTGTCCAATACAGTGGCTGCTAGGGAACCATTTCAGTGATATCCTAAAATCATGCTCGATCTCACCACAAACGACCAAAAGTAAACATCCACTTGGCCGTTTATGTGCCTCGCTTGCGCTCTCTCTTACTCCAGCGGTAAACCAACATAGTTCTCGGCAATCGAACGTGACGCTGCTTCGGATCCCATAATATAGTCAAATTCCGCGCGCTGCATTTTCCGTTCAAATGGTGAGTGGTCGGGGAATTGGTGCATCAAAGCTGAAAGCTGCCACGAGAAACGTTCCCCTTTCCACACACGCGCAAGCGCAGTGGCGGAATAGGTATCCATGTAATGATCATTATTATTTTTATAGTGCTCGACCAACGCGCGTGACAGGATCCGAATATCAGACGCTGCTAGGTTCAACCCCTTGGCCCCTGTTGGCGGCACGATATGCGCCGCATCCCCTGCGAGAAACAGATTGCCGTATCTCATCGGTTCGGCGACGAATGAGCGTAGCGGCGCGATCGATTTCTCGAAAGACGGACCAGTCTGCAAATTCGCAGCAGCATCTGGGCCAAGACGCAGAGCAAACTCTTCCCAAAACCTATCATCGGACCAATTTGCAAGATCGTCATTCACCCCGCACTGAATATAGTATCGACTGCGCGTATCAGAGCGCATGGACGCAAGCGCGAAACCACGTTCATGATTTGCGTAGATCAGCTCATGACTGACGGGAGGTTTTTCGACCAAAATCCCAAGCCATCCGAATGGGTAAATCCGCTCGTAGGTCTTAAGAACATCCGCGGGGATCGCCCGACGCGACACGCCATGAAAACCATCACATCCCGCGACATAGTCGCACTCAACAACGATGTTCTCACCATCTTTCGTGAAATGCACAGCAGGTTGATCCGATTTCAGGTTTGTCGGCTTCACATCCTCCACGTTAAAGTAAAACACTTGGCCTTCAGCGTAACGTTTGTCGAACAAGTCTTTGGTCACTTCCGTTTGACCGTAAACTGTAACGGTCTTACCTGTCAGCGCAGCAATATCGATGCGGTGGCGGATACCATCAAACGCCAATTCAAACCCATCATGTGTAAGACCCTCTCGGTGCAGACGCTCCGCAGCCCCCGCTTCTTCAAGTGCGGTCACAGTCCCCTGTTCCAACACACCAGCCCGAATGCGGCCCTCAATGTAGGCGCGGTCCTTGCGATCCAATACAACCGTATCAATGCCGGAGTTCGCCAAAAGCTGTGCCAAGAGCAAACCGCTTGGCCCTGCTCCGATGATGCAAACCTGTGTTTTTATTGTTGTGCTCATGGGATGTTCCTCAAACTACGTGCCCTTAGCCAGAAAGCGATGCCGTTAGAACGCATGGATCCTCTCTGAAATATTTTCATCCAACAGAGATATCGAAAAAATGGGATATTAAAATGGACAAGCCATGCATAGTTTTGCACTATCCGATCACAATTATAAATTCCAAACTACATCAACGGCTGCTTAATCACTATGAATCGTTCCATCCCGACCTTCGAACTCTTTGGTGAGCTACTCGCAGGCAGTCATACCGACTCAATTCACCACGAAACAATCGAAGAACGTAGCAGCAAGCATAATTGGACAATTCGACTTCACCGCCATAGTAGGCTCGCGCAGATCTTTATCTTTCAAACGCCCGGCGTCTTCGTTCGACATGGCGACCAAGAATACACAAGCACTGAGCCGATGATCCTTGTTGTTCCATCAGGGATTGCGCATGGTTTTCGGTTTTCAAAAGATGTTGTTGGAGATGTCCTAAGCCTTCGCATGGACGAAATCGGCGCAGCGGCTCAAAAGCAATTGGAGCCTTTTTCAACAAGCTCAAGCGGTATTTTATCACGCAGCAACACCACTCACTTTGACCACATCGCAGAATTGATCAATCAGCTTCGTTCCATCTACCATACCGTCGGGCTTGAACGCACTGCGCTGCTTGGCTCTGTCACACAGCTCATTTTGGCGTATCTATTCGCCGAAGCCCGAGCACAAAAAGCTATTGGTAACTTTAACTCAGCAACTCAATTAACACGGCATGAAGCGCAGGCAGAAAAATTTTGCGTCCTCATTGATGAGAATTTTGACAAATCTTGGGTTGTTGATCATTACGCCAATCAAGTCGGCATATCTGCACCGCACCTGACCCGAATATGCAGACGCGTTCTTGGATCATCTCCTATCGATCTGGTTCGGCAACGGCGGATACTCGAAGCCAAGCGCTTACTTGAGTATACGCGATTGCCTATATCGGAGATTGCTCACAGATCTGGCTTCAAGGACGCCGCCTTCTTTAGCCGCACCTTCAAACGGGCCGTTGGCCAAGCCCCCCATGCCTACCGTCTTAAAAAGGGCCAATGACACCGAGAAGCTTGAAGGCATAGCTCACATTCGCGACGTGGTGCTTTGTTTCGCCAAATACCCTGATATCATCCGGATGATCTGCCGCCCGCATTCATTGTGTCAGCCCTAGGAAGCTCAATTGTGGATGCACCTGCGCTTGCCCCATTTCCAATCCATTAATAAGTCGAGTGCCAAAAGCACTAGCCGCTTCCACCAATTTTTGACCAGAAATTACATCGCACACGAAGTCTGCATTTGCTATTAACTGAGTATTAAATGGGCATGGGTCGCTTGGCTTGGATCCAAGTGCCGTTGCATTGACCAAGACTTGGATATTTCGGGCCTCGTCAAGTATTTCAACCTCTGGCCAATACGTCGAAACCATCTGATGGGCCTGTTTCTTACGTTCAATATCTGTATCTGCGAGGATGAGACGAACGACCCCAGCTGCGCAAAATGCGTCCGCAATTGCCATGCCCGCCCCACCACCAGCACCTAAGATCATTGCCGTTTGGCCTATGATACTTCCGCCACCTGCGCGTACTGCAGCCACCAAAGCCCTGCCATCCGTTGCGTCGCCGACCAATCGCCCATCCGGTTCTCGTCGTATTGTATTCAATGCGCCAAGGCGTTCTGCCTGAGGCGTCAATGCATCGACGTACTGCAATGCAGCTTGCTTGTGAGGATAAGTGATTGAACAGCCCAGAAAGCTGGGACTGCCTCTCAACAAAGACAGGAAACCGCTCAGCCCATCTGCCGGGATGTCCAAGGCTACCATGCAGCAATTCACATCATTTTCTTTAAACCACAAATTGAACGCAGTTGGTGAAAACACCTTGTTTACAGGATGCCCAACGATCGGGAATATTTGCGTTTGACCAGTGATGTTCAAGACATACACTCCATTTCGAAACTAAGATTATTTGTAGACTATAGCTGTTGTCGAACAGGCTGCCACAGCCCTAATCAATCGACGTACCACGAGAGATGCGCTGCTTCATACGAGCCCAAACTGGGGTTTGGCTTACAAGGATCAAGATCACACTCATGAAAAGGACAAGCGAAAGAAGCGATGTGAACTCTCCCTCAAAGAATTCACCCAGATCGCCGTGCGCCGAGATGATGGCCCGACGCCAATTGTCATCAAGAAGCCTCGATAGGGTCACGCCTAATATCATCGGACCAAGCGGATAGCCGTTGAACCGCCCGCGCCCCATTGGATAATTCCTTGTTTTTCCTTTTCAGGAAATTCGGCCATGCCTGCCGTAGCGGTGAGCCCGAGTGCAAAAACCGTGCTGAAAATTCTAGTGAACATGTCTTCCTCCCTTTAAATCCGTCGCCGCCGAATCTGATGCTTCAGAAGCGATATCTTTAAAATGTACTGAACGGTTAATTTGTCAATCAAATGTACCATCGAGTTAATTGCGTTATATAGTCTCTCGAATCGTAACCATTCTTGAGGTCGCAAAATGGACACCTCACCCAAGGCGTCAGACAAACTTCGCAAAGGGAACTGGAAGCAGGACCCCGACGCGGTGAAGGCCGATATCTTGCGTGTCGCAACCGAAGAGTTCGCAACTTACGGCTTGTCGGGTGGTCGCATTGACGCAATCGCAAAACGCTCAACAGTGTCCAAGCGGATGATCTATTACTATTTCGGGAACAAAGAGGGGTTGTACAAAAGCGTGTTAGAGGGTGTCTACGCAGCCCTGCGCGAAAGCGAAGAAACCCTCAAGGTCGGGGATCTAGAACCGACAGAGGCCTTGGCGCTGCTCACAACCACCACCTTTGACGCCTATGCCGCGAATCCTGAATTTATCCGCCTGATCGCGATTGAAAACATCCACAATGCCGAATACCTGAGCCGCTCTGAAGTGATCCAAAAACTCAACAAGACAATCATCGACAAACTGGCAGACGTCTGTGATCGAGGCAAAGCTGCTGGCCAATTTCGCGCTTTTGCCGACCCGCTCGAACTCCACTGGACCATCAGTGCATTCTGTTTTTACAACGTTTCGAACCAAGCTACTTTCTCGGCCAGCTTCGGCGATACGCTGCACTCGGAACAAGGGCAAGTCCGCCTGCGGCGGCGTCTGCGGGATATCGTTCTAGGCTCAGTTGTGATCGGGTATAGACCTGAAAATTCAGACTAACGGGTGTCACATCTGCGAACTTCTCAGCGATATTGAGGCCTCAAGCAGCGCTTGACGGAACAAGTGGACATGTGAGCCCGCCATTTCTTCAGACCTCGCCATTATGCCGACAGGTCCTTGCGTCGTGCCTAAATCAATCTGCACTTTGGCCAATCGCCCTTGGCCAAGATCATCTGCCACAACGCCATGCGAAATGAACCAAACCGCGCGCTGTGGACCCAACACCATTGCACGACCAAATGAGCCAGACACTGTCTCGATCCGGTTTTTAAAAATGGGCAAACCACTTGCGATCATCGCACGCGCCAAAAGCGGCCGGATCGCGGAATCCTTAGGTGGGTAGATCACCAGTGAATCCGTGATCTGTGCAAGCTTCGTCGCGTCACAAAGTGGGTTGTCGGGCGCAACGACAGCAACAATCTTCTCATTGTATAGTTGGGTAAACGACAGACCTTCCATCGTTTCGAGCGACCCCATGCGCCCGACAAGTAAATCAAGATTTCCCGCCCTCAAGCGACCAGTCAGTTCCGCGTGCGACCCTTCGTCAATTTGTATGACCGTATCTGGCGCGACATGGAGAAAGTTCTCGACCGCTCTTGGCAGGATCTGTGCCGCCACACTTGGTAAAGCACCGATCAAAAGAGTCGACCCGGCATCCGAACTCAAGTTTGTGATATTTTGCAAACCGATCTGGAGCGCCGCGATACTCTGTTCAGCAAATTGAAAAAACACTTGCCCTTCAGGGGTCAACGCCACACCTGCCCGGTCGCGCATCAACAAAGTGACGCCTAAAATATCCTCAAGGTCTTTCAACGTTTTCGAAATCGTAGGCTGCGTCAAATTGAGCTGATCAGCCGCACGGTTCAATCGCCCAACGCGTGCGATAGCGATAAAGGCTTCGAGGTGGCGATATTTGATCCGACGATCCATTTGCATTCCAATTTCGCAACTAAGTAGCGCAAATTATCATTTTACATACCTATTTGGAAAGTCCAGTTTCAAGGGAAAGCCAAATATTGGCAACAAGCACAGCATGAAGCGGACGCTAACACGTCCGAACCTTAAGGAGAGTTACAGGATGTCAGACCGACAAAAACAAGGCATGGCCATCCGCCGTAAGGTTCTAGGTAACGCTCATGTGGACCGGGCAGAGGCGTCAAAGACCGACTTTGACACACCTTTTCAAACCTTAATCACCGAAAGCGCTTGGGGCACGGTTTGGTCAAGCGATGCGATCAGTTTGCGGGAACGATCCATGTTGACGCTTGCCTTACTGGCAGCGACAAAGAATTTCGAGGAAATCCCAATGCACATCCGCGCGACTGCCAACACCGGCGCATCCAAGACTGACGTCATCGAGACCTTTCAGCATGTCGCGATCTATGCAGGTGTACCCACTGCCAATCACGCGATTAAACTCGCCAAACAGACTTACGCGGAAATGGAAAGGGAACCATCATGAGCAAAAACGACCTGTATCAACGAGATCGCGAATGGCATCCCCCTGCCCTGACACCAGATTACAAAACCAGTGTCGCCCGCTCGCCTCGGTTTGCGATGTTGTCGCTTCAAGGTTCCGACAGCGAACTGACAGGACCGACCTTTGGTCACAATGACATTGACCCCATCGACAACGATTTGATCAGCAATTACGCAACATCAGGCGGTCCAATTGGCGAGCGGATTATTGTGCACGGGCGTGTGTTGGACGAAAACGACCGCCCCGTACCCAATACGCTGGTCGAAATCTGGCAGGCAAACGCGGGCGGCCGGTATCGCCATAAAAAGGATACTTATCTGGCTCCGATTGATCCCAATTTTGGCGGGTGTGGCAGAACCCTCACAGACGAAAATGGCTTCTATAAATTTCGCACGATAAAGCCCGGAGCCTATCCGTGGCGCAACTGGGTTAACAATTGGCGGCCCGCCCACATCCATGTGTCCGTCTTTGGAACCGCATTCGCGCAACGTCTGATCACGCAGATGTATTTCGAGGGCGATCCCTTGATTGCCAAATGCCCCATTGTAAAAACGATCCCAGATCAGCGCGCCATCGACCAACTGGTTGCGGCCTTGGATCTGAATGCAAGTGCTCCGCTCGACAGCATTGCCTATAAATTCGACATCGTTCTGCGCGGGCATCGTTCGACATTCTTTGAAAACCGACCAGAGGGGAATTGATCATGGTGCAGACACTGAACTATCTAAAAGAATCCGCGTCCCAAACTGCAGGCCCTTTTGTTCATATTGGCCTCGCCCCCGGCGACGCTGGTTTCGACATCTACAAAACCGAGCTTGGCCGCGATATTACTGGCCCAAATGCGCAAGGCGAACGTATTACCGTAACGGGCATTGTGACCGATGGGACGGGTGCCGCGATAAAAGACGTTCTGATCGAGGTTTGGCAAGCGAACGCGAATGGCGTGTATCCGGGCAAAGGTGATGTTGAGGACGGCTTTCGCGGTTGGGGCCGCGTGGTGCCTGACTTTGAAACAGGCCAATTCTCGTTTGAGACTGTGAAGCCGGGTTCGGTGCAGGGACACGATGCACGGGCGATGGCCCCGCATCTCAATCTTTGGCTGGTGGCACGTGGGATCAACGTAGGTCTCAATACGCGGATGTATTTTGGCGACGAAAAAACTGCGAACGCAGTCGATCCCGTCCTAAACTTGATCGAACAACCGCATCGCCGCAAAACGCTGATAGCAAGGGCGGACAGCAATACTTATCATTTTGACATCTGCCTACAGGGCGATGGCGAGACTGTTTTCTTTGACGTGTGAGGCCAATATGACCACCCCCTGCATCATCTGCGTGGCCATCACAGGCTCGTTGCCCACCAAAGACAACAACCCCGCCGTGCCCATCACGATTCCTGAACAGATCGAAAGCACGCACCAAGCATTCGAAACTGGCGCGAGCATCGCCCACTGTCATGTCCGTGATGATGACGGCAAACCCACCTCTGACCCTGACCGCTTTGCGCGGCTCAAAGAAGGGATTGAACAACACTGTCCCGGCATGATCGTGCAACTGTCGACAGGTGGCCGTTCTGGCGCGGGGCGCGACCGCGGTGGAATGTTACCACTGTCGCCTGACATGGCGTCTTTGTCGGTAGGGTCGAACAACTTCCCAACTCGCGTTTACGAGAACAGCCCCGATCTGGTTGACTGGCTTGCATCCGAAATGCGTGCGCATGAAGTGAAACCAGAAATCGAGGCTTTTGATCTAGGTCATATCGTGCAGGCCACACGCATGGCCGCCGATGGGCGGCTAAAAGGGCCGCTGTACGTCCAGTTTGTCATGGGGGTTAAAAATTCTATGCCCGCTGATGAACCGATCTTTGATTTCTATATCCAAACACTGAAACGCCTAGCGCCTGATGCGCAATGGTGTGCGGCAGGTATTGGTGCAGCTCAATTAACCGTGAATGAGTGGTCAATTTCCAAAGGCGGGCATACGCGAACAGGTTTAGAGGATAACGTGCGACTGGACCGCAACAGGCTTGCCGGGTCCAACGCTGAATTGGTCCAACGTGCGGTGGATCTTTGCACCAAATACGAACGCCCAGTAGCGACATGGCAGCAAGCACGCGACATGCTTGGATTGCGCAAAGTGATCGCATGAACATGAACTTTGATGGCCGCGTCGTCCAGGAAGCCATTGGGAGCTAATACCTTTGTACCAGCATAAATAACGCTTGTTTGAATGCTACATGCAGTAAATCTAATGGCACGGGTTTTCGCATCCGGGACTCAATGATTTAAGGATTGGATGCGGATATCCTCGTGGTGCGCACCGACAAGAAAAACCATGTCTTAACGGAACTACTGGCAACACTTACACAATACAGCGCGGCCCAGATTTCAATGATGCGTCAAGCTCTGTGCATAAAGACAGAGGGTTCTGGTGCCGCTTAAATGCCGAAATTGGTGATCAATCCAAATGTGGCTCAGGTGACGGCGCGCAGTCTGTCCGAAGCATCTGAAGTCTGCCGTAAGAAATCTCATATCGATACAGAGACACGATAAATCTTCTGACGTCTAAGCCACTGCAGTGCCATTGATTTTGGTTTTTTCCTGAGATGCGAACCCAAGGTTTTTCAAAAACTATCTTGACTCAGCAACTCAAATATTGCGAATAATATCCAACATTATTTGAAATGGTGAACAAATTGGTTTTTGGTGGACGTAAGTCAGAAGACGATACAGTTGTCGAAATGCTCGCGTCCGCAATCCGGCGTGACATATCGTTTGGCGTGTTGCGCCCTGATCAAAAGCTCAAACTTGCAGATCTGCGGCAAGCTTACGGCGGCTCGAACCATTCGATGCGCGAAACACTTCGTATTTTGTCCTCGGAAGGCGTGGTTGAAGCGACCAACCAACGTGGGTTCCGCGTCACATCTGCCACAGAGGACGACCTGCGCGATATTCTGCTGGTTCGGCTTGAGGTCGAAAAAATCGGCCTGAAACGTTCACTTGAGCGTGGTGACGTCGCTTGGGAAAGCCGTGTGGTTGCGGCCTTGCACGGCGTCAGCCGTGCAGATGCTGTTGTTCAGGAAAATCCTGATGACGTGACTGCATTGGAATGGGACGAGGCCTGTCGCGATCTTAGCATGACGCTTATCTCAGCAAGCGGATCTCCAAGATTATCGGATATGGCCGCACAGTTTTATGGGCAATCCCGCCGCTTTCGATTGGCATTATTGCGCGAAGGTCGCATCGATTTTGCCGCACGGGCCGCACGTCGGACCGAATTACAAGACGCTATCATGGAACGCGACGAAGATCGCGCACTGGCTGTTCTTGAAGACGAAATTGGTGCCGACTTGGGCGCCTAAAAAAACGAAACAGATCATTTAGGGAGGAAACAATGATCACTTTTAACAGACGCCAGACAATAGGTCTGATTGGGGCCGCGGCGGCAACTAGCCTCGCAGCACCAGCAATCGCAGCAAACAAAAAGATCGTCGTGGGCGCGTTGCGCTTTACGTCCCATTCGGCCAGTTTCATCGCGGCAGAACGCGCGTATTTCCAAGACGCGGGCCTTGATGTCGAGTTGCGCTTTTTCCAGGCAGCACAGCCTATGGCAGTCGCGATTGCCTCTGGCGATGTCGATTATGCCGTGACGGCGATCTCGGGTGGCCTGATCTCTTTGGCTGACAAAGGCGCAATCAAAGTCATCGGTGGCGCGTTAAGCGAAGAGCCGGGCATAGACGGTCAAAAAATCCTTGCTTCGGACGCGGCATTCAAGGCTGGCCTCACTTCGCCAGCGGGCTTGGACGGCAAGAAATTCGGCATCTCAACCGCCGGCTCGTCTTTCCACTACATGGGCTCAAAAATTGCCCAAGCAGAGGGTGCCAACGTGTCCTTTACGCCGCTTCAAAAAGTGGGCGCAATCATCGGCGCGCTGAAGTCGGGTCAAATTGATGCGTGGTCCATCGTGCCCCACATCGCCAAGCCATTGTCTGGGTCCGGCGCGGTTCACATTATCGGTAACGTGTCCGACTATTTGCCTAACTATCAGGTCACAACGGTATTCACGTCCGCCAAGAACGCCGACGATGAACGCAACCAAACCGAAGCCTTCATCAAGGCGTTTGGCATGGGCGCATCTGACTACAACTCCACTATGATCGACAAAGCGCATGGTGAAGATGGCGTCAACGAGATGGTCGATCTGATCCACAAATACGTCTACACAGATCGCCCACGCGAAAAAGCGGCTCCATCGATTATCAATGGCACAATGCGGATCAATGAGGGCGCACGCTTGAACGTGGCTTCAGTTCAGGACCAACTCAGCTGGTTCCAGTCTGAGGGCCTGATCGACGGCGACATCACCCTCGATACGTTTGTCGACACAAGCTACGTCGAAACGTACGAAGCCTAAGCCCTAAAACACAGCTGGCCCACGCATTGTAGGGCCAGCTGAATTCTCTTTATGCAGGACAAGTTCATGGACATTCGCTTGGACGCGATCAGCCACTCTTATGGCAACACCGAAGTGTTGCGCGACATCTCGTTGGATATTCCCGATGGCAAAATCGTGTGCCTTGTTGGGCCGTCTGGTTGCGGGAAATCTACATTGCTGCGCCTCATCGGTGGGTTGGAACGCGCCTCAAAGGGCCGTATTCTACAGCTGGGCTCCCCCCCCGAAGGATGCTTGAACCCGCTCACGTATGTTTTTCAAGATTTTGCACTGCTGCCGTGGCGGTCTGTGCACGGCAACATCTCATTGGTGCTTGAGGATCATGGAATAAGAGGTGCCCGCGCCGATGTGATCATTTCGGATGTTCTTGCCCGCACCAAGCTCAGCGATTTCAGCAGGGCCCTGCCACGACAATTGTCTGGCGGTATGAAGCAACGCGTCGCGATCGCACGCGCCCTTGCTGTCAAACCCGCGGTAATGCTGTTGGACGAGCCACTGTCCGCCCTTGATAGTCAGACGCGTGAACTGTTGATGGACGATCTTGTGGCCCTCTGGGCCCGACAACCCTTTACCGCGACCTATGTGACTCACAATCTGCAAGAAGCTGTAAGGCTAGGCCACCGTATCGTCGTCTTGTCGCGCAGACCCGGTCAAATCCGCGAAATCGTCGAGATCGAAATGCCGTTGGCAGAACGAGAACATCGAAATCCAGAGTTAGAAAAAATCCAACGCCATCTTTGGGACCTAATGCGCGAAGAAGCCCGCGCGGCTGATGAGGAGTTGCTCAATGTCTGATGTGCTTAATAAACTTGACCCAATTGAAGTCCGGTTTCGCGGGGGGGGCTTTGCCCCAAAACCGCATCGCTGGATGGGGCTGGCTGTTTTTGTTTTCTTGATCACAGTCATGGAAATTGGCACCCGCAGTGGATGGATATCCGCTCTGACATTGCCCAAACCTTCTGATGTGCTGGCAACCTTTGGTGAACTTTGGGAAAGCGGACTGTTGTTCAAACATCTCGCTCCATCCCTAAGCCGCCTTGCAGTTGGGGCCGTTATTGGCGCGTCAGTTGGCATCATCGTCGGCGTCCTGATTGGATTGTTCTCATACGCGCGCGCTGGCCTCGTGCCGCTGGTTGCCGCGATCTTCCCAATTCCCAAAATTGCGCTTTTGCCGTTGTTCGTCATCTGGTTCGGGATCGATGAGACCAGCAAATACGCCCTGATCGCCTTTGGCACATTCACGCCAACAGTTGTCGCAACCTACGGCGCCGTGGACAATGTAGATCGTTCTTTGATCCGAATGGGCCAAAGCTTTGGGTTGTCGTGGTTCTCAATCGTGCGCAAAATTGTGCTGCCCGGCGCGATGCCCGGTATCTTGTCCGGCCTTCGTATCTCACTCGCTATTGCGATCATCTTGCTTGTCGCAGCAGAAATGCTTGGCGCGGAATATGGCATCGGTGCGTATATCCTAGAAGCAGGATCGCTTTATGATCTGGAGCGTCTGTTCGCAGGCGTTGTCATCTTGTCGCTTATGGGCGTCATCCTCAGCACCGTAATCGGATTGATTGAGCGCCGCCTTCTTGGGTGGCGGGCATGAGCCGTAGACCCGAATGCGATTATGACGTTGTTGTCGCCGGCGGCGGCGCAGGCGGCGTAGGCGCGGCATTAGGAGCAGCTCTTGAAGGTGCTGATGTTCTTCTCGTTGAAAAATACGGCTTCTTGGGTGGTGCTGCTACGACGTCGAATGTGCTCGCCTATTGCGGCTTCTTTCAACAAGGCGAGACGGCGATCAAGGCGGTTGGCGGCGTTGCTGATCTGGTCTTGGATGAATTACGCGCCTTAGCGGTCGACTGTGATCCATTTTGTTCTCCAACAACGCTGAACTGGATCATCCTGTTAGAACCAGAAGCCGTGAAATTGGCGTTAGACCGAGTCTTGATCAATGCAGGCGTGGATGTGTTGTTACACACACGAGTGGCTGCTGTCGCACGTACCGCGGATCGCATTCAGTCCGTGACACTTGCAGGAATGGATGGCCGCATGCGGATTGCCGCGGAAGCCTTTGTTGATGCCACTGGCGATGCAAACCTTGCTATGCTGGCCGGACTAGAGTGTCGGGTTGGAAACGGTCGCGGTCACTTGCAAGCGGTCTCGGGCCCCATTCGAATTGGCGGACGAGACCTATCAGTGCCTATTGACCGTGCGGCATTGATCGAGGGTTTTGAAGTTTATAACCAATCCGGAAAATACCCCTCAGCCCGCACCGACGGCGGTATATTCACCACAGTCCCTCGCACTGGAGAGATGTGGTGGATGATGTTCGATCACGCGATGGTCGATCTATCCTCCCAAAGCTTTACCAAGGCCGAGCAAGCGGCACGTGGTGCGGCGCATGATTATGTTGAAATTCTGCGCCGCCATGTGCCGGGTTTCCAGCACGCCTATCTAACGTCAACCGGCCCGCAAATCGGTGTCCGCGAAAGCCGCCATCCCCCTGCCCGCTATGACATTACAGGAGAAGACCTGCTCATAGGCCGCCAACGCAGCGATAGTGTTGCAAGAGCAGCCTGGCCTATTGAGGATCATTCAATAGCAGGAAAGCCAGTGTATCATTCTCTCGGAGGGGACGGTTTCGCCGACATCCCACTGGACTGCATGCGTGCAAAAGGACTGGACAATGTTTTTTATGCGGGTCGACTAATTGGGGCCGATGACAAGGCATACGGCTCAATCCGAGTGATGGGCACAGCATTTGCTACTGGTGAGGCTGCTGGGCGCGCTGCCAGCAATTGTTTTTGATGCACAGCTTTAGAAAGCGTTCGTTGCCAGAGTGAAATTGCCTACATCCGAGTGACGACTTCAAGACTCTAGCCTCAATTTCAAGACTCTAGCCGCAATATGTCTAAACAGTCGATCATGCTGCGTGTCGTTTAGCGCATATTGAGCAAAATGGTGTGTTGCTCTAGCATAAAGCAGTAAACGTGTCGCAATAGCCAAACTTCCGGAAAGGAACTCGCAGCATGATTGCTTACGTCACAGTTGGTGCTGATGACATCACTCGCGCGAAACGGTTTTACTCTGCGTTCCTGCCAGCCCTTGATTACGGGCTTAAGGAAGGTCCTGAAGGCCTTAGCTACGAGCTGCCTGTAAAGCCGGGTCAATCTCCCATTCTTCCGGATTTTTACGTTAAACCAACCTTTGATAGTCATCCGGCCTCGGCTGGGAACGGTGCTATGATCGCATTTGAGGCGGTAAGTCAAAAGCAGGTTCGTGACCTTCATTCCGCCGCGCTTGTCGCGGGCGGCTTTGACGAGGGCCAGCCCGGTTTTCGCGCCTCCTATGGAACTCATTTTTATGTCGGATACCTTCGTGATCCTCAGGGCAACAAGATCGCACTCTTCTCCAATGATCAGGACGAACCCGGCCGAGAAGGATGACGTGGGCGACAAAACCGCGTTGCCCCCAGACCGAAGCAACAAAAACGCAGCCTACAGATCAGACACCGCTAGTTTTGAACGCACTCTCACATTGCAGCCAAATGACTGATAGCCATCCTAAAACATCATCAATCAAGTTCGTGGACTGAGCATTTGTCCAAATACTTCAATGGATACTAGTTTATAAAAAGGGTTGTTTGCTAACGTGTTTAAGATTGAGACAGCCCAAGCTGCATCCTTTCTAGTAATCTGTGAAGAAGGCTCAATCCGTTCAGGAGCTGAGCGGTTGGGAGTAGAGCCATCTACAATCAGCCGCCATATCAGCGCACTGGAGAGCTCCCTAAATATCACTTTGGTAGAACGTGGAAGGAAAGGCGTACGTCCGACGGAGGCAGGGAACATTCTACTCACGTATCTGAAACGTCAGCAAAGCGATCAAGAAACTCTGTTGTCTGAATTCGACGAGCTTTCTGGGATGCGTCGAGGCGAGCTGGTCGTAGCAGTTGGTGATGGTTTTATCAGTGACTTTATCGGCAATGCGTTGACAACGTATAAGTTGGCCTTTCCAGGGTTCACCTATGACTTGGTAAGCGGTTCGACCGATCAGGTACTTCATGCAGTACGCACCGACCGCGCACATATTGGCCTTGCTTATAACGCCCGGCAGGAACGCGCCATTCGAACCGCAGCGCAAGTTAAGCAGCCCCTTGAGGTGTTGGTAAGCCCGACGTCGCAATGGGCCGACCTCTCGCAACCCATTACAATGGAGCAGTTGGAAACACTCCCATGTGCACTTTTGAAAAGCGGCTTCGGTGTCGGAGATATGATACGCGAAGCTGAAGGGGTCCATGGCGCACGACTTCAAGCAACTGTTCAATCTAATTCTCTGGCAGTGCTGCGTAATTTCGTGCGTGAAGGGTTAGGGGCAACGATTTTACCAGCTTTCGTTGTCACCCGCGAAATAGCCGACAAAACCATCATCACTAAATCGCTCGACATTCCAGAATTGAGCAAAGGTGAAGCGTCAGTTTTCACGCGTGCTGGTCGACGCCTACCAGAAGGGGCTACCCGTTTGGTAGATCATGTTATCCGGTCTATGGCAGCGTTCAAGCAGTCCAACTAGTGTTGCGTAATTTGCAACGTTAAATATCCTTTGGCGCAATTCCCGCACCTCTCCTGTTGAAGTACGTTTCTCTCATAAGAATCAAATCAACAGGGGAAAACAAATGTCAAAAAAGACACTGACGTCCATTGCAGCGGTCTTGGCTCTCTCAACAGCACTGGCTGGAACCGCGCAGACTGAAACGTTGCGGATTGCGTCGCAAGGCGACGCCACCAGTCTTGATCCACATAGCCATAATGAAAGTTTTACAAATTACTTTCTCGCCAACGTCTATGAGGGGCTTGTTGCACGAGATCGGAATTTTGACATTGCAGGCCAACTTGCGGAAAGCTGGGAGCAGGTAGATGCGACCACTTGGCAGTTCAAGCTGCGTTCTGGCGTAGCGTTTCATGACGGGTCAAGCTTTGCATCCGATGACGTGATTTTCAGCATGGAACGCGCGCTTTCTGAACCATCAAACTTCAAGCATGTCCTCGCTTCGGTTGAGAGCTTCACAGCAATTGACGACATGACGGTTGAGATTAAGACCAAGGCTGCAAACCCCATTTTGCTGAATGATCTTCTGGATTTGATGATCCTTGATAAACAATGGGCAGAAGCAAACGGCGCACAAGAACCCATTAATCTGCAAGCTGAAGAAAAAGCGTTCAGCGCAACCAATGCAAATGGTACGGGCCCATTCAGTGTGGTCTCACGGGCACAGGGCGAAAAGACAACGCTTGCAGCCAATACCGCCTACTGGGGTGAAGCTGGCAATGTGACCGAAGTCGTGTTCACCCCCATCAACAATGCAGCGACTTTGGTATCTGCTTTGCTGTCGGGCGAAGTCGATATGGTCATGCCGTTGCCACTGCAAGATATCCCCCGCGTAGAGGGCGCCGATGGCGTCAAAGTGGTGTCCAGCGCAGAAGCCCGCACAATGTATATCGGTATGGATCAGTGGCGCGACCAGATCATTGAAAGCTCGGTAGAAGGCAACCCGTTCTTGGATCTTAGAGTACGCCAAGCTTTTGCTCACGCTGTTGATGCCGAAGCGATCATTGATCGTGTGATGCAAGGCCAAGCAACACTGGCAACACAGTATGTTATGGATAAAGTGAACGGCTACAATCCAGACCTGACACGGTTGGAATACAACGTTGAAACCGCCAAATCCCTATTGGCTGAGGCTGGTTACCCAGACGGGTTTGAACTGACGATGGATTGCTCGACGGACCGGTATGTCAATGATGGACAAATCTGTCAGGCAGTTGTCAGCTTGCTGGCGCGTGTGGATATCAAAGTAAACTTGATCGCCCAGCCCAAAGCGCAGTTCTTCCCGAAAGTGGTCGCACCTGACTTTGGCACATCGTTCTTCCTGCTCAGCTGGACACCATCCACCATGGACAGCCTCAATGTGTTCCAAAACGTTCTTGGCACACGGGACTTGGATGCAGGCATTGGTGCTTGGAATATTTCCGGATGCTCAGTCCCTGAAGCCGATGCTTTAGCCGCCGAGGCCGCCAACACAATGGACGCCGCGGCACGTGAACAGATGCTCCAAGACGCCATGGCGTTGATGGTCGCGGATGTGTGCCTTGTGCCGCTTCACGTCCAGCAGCTGGTCTGGGGCGCTGCCGACAACATCGACATCGTTCAGCATCCAACGTTTGAGTTTCCGTTGGAATATTATAACGTAAATTGATCCCAAATGAACGGCTCAGTACTTTGCTGGGCCGTTCATTCCTTGACCTTCCACATGGATACCACACATGTATTTCCTCCTGACCAGATTGGTCCAGGCCACGATTGTTATGCTTTGCGTCGCATTTGTTGGCTTTCTCGTCTTTCAGTACGTCGGCGACCCGGTTCTGTCGCTTGTTGGACAAGAAACATCAGTTGAAGATCGCGAAATGCTGCGCGAAAGCTTGGGGTTAAACGATCCTATTTTCATCCAGTACTTTCGGTATGTGGCGAACGCAATCCAAGGGGATTTCGGCATTTCCTACAGCTTCAATCGAGACGTGAGCGAGATGATTGCAGACCGTCTTCCAGCCACGATTGAGCTGGTTCTGCTCTCCGGTGTTCTCTCTCTCATTTTGGCAATTCCCGCAGGCATTTACACTGGTATTCGCCGTAAAGGCGGGCTTGCGCAGACAATCATGGCGCTGTCAGTCATTGGGGTCTCTGTGCCATCATTCTTGCTGGGAATACTCTTGATCCTTGTCTATTCGGTTTGGCTAAATTGGCTGCCGTCTTTTGGGCGAGGTGATATAATTTCAGTTTTCGGATTTAGGTCCAGCCTATTCACGTGGGATGGCTTAAGCCATGCGTTGATGCCAGCCGCCGTATTGTGCCTGTTTCAACTGGGTGTGATCCTGCGTCTGATCCGTGCGGAAATGCTTGAGGTGTTGCGTACCGATTACATCCGATTTGCATGGGCGCGTGGCCTACCCGGCCAGCGTGTCTATTTGCGCCATGCCCTTAAGAACACGCTAGTACCAGTTGTCACGGCAATTGGCCTGCAACTCAGCTCGTTGTTCGCATTTTCCATTATCACTGAGCGGGTCTTTCAATGGCCAGGCATGGGATCATTGCTGCTGCATGCGATCGGTCAGAGCGACATACCTCTGCTTGCTGCCTATTTGATCTTTGTTGGTTTGGTCTTCACTATCTCTAACCTTGTGGTCGATGCCATCTACGTTTTGATCGACCCACGCATCCGTCACGGAGCACGCTGACATGTTGGAAAAAATCCGCTCCGATTTCTGGTATGAGTTGCTGAACTCCCCTGTCACTGTTGTATCATCAGTTATCATTCTACTGATGGTCCTCGGCTGCACATTTGCACCGATATTCGCTCCACACACGCCGTTTGACCCCGCCACAATTTCGATCATGGACAACAACCTGCCTCCTGCATGGGAAAGCGGCTCTGATCCGCGCTTTTTGCTTGGGACTGATTTACAGGGTCGCGACGTGTTATCGGCGATGCTGTATGGCGGGCGTATATCATTGCTGGTTGGGCTTGGCGCTGTTGCGCTGTCGGTTGTGATTGGAATGACCGTAGGGCTCTTGGCTGGCTATTTTGGTGGAGTGACGGATGCTATCCTGATGCGCATCGCCGAGATTCAATTCGCATTTCCCCCAATTTTGATTGCACTTCTGTTCAACGGTATCCTGAAAGCGTCCCTACCCGCGAATGTCTTTACGCAAGCCGCCGTGCCCATCATGATACTAGCGATTGGTTTGGCAGGTTGGGTCCAGTTTGCACGCATTGTGCGCGCCTCGGTCCTTGTACAGCGCGGACAGGACTATGTGACGGCCTGTCAGGCTATCGGCTTGCCAACCTTCACAATCATTTTGCGCCACATTACGCCAAATATCCTCGGGCCGGTTCTGGTGCTCGCCATGTTGCAAATCGCGGTCGCTATCGTGACAGAGGCCACATTATCGTTCCTAGGTCTCGGCACCCCTCTCACTGAACCATCTCTTGGTGCGTTGATTCAAATTGGCAGCCAGTATTTATTCTCTGGCATCTGGTGGGTTGTTATCTTCCCCGGCACGATGCTGTTGGTCATGGTTATTGCGTTCAATCTCGTAGCCGATTGGGTGCGTGACTATTTAAATCCGAGGTTACGATGACCGATTTACTTTGTAAAACTGAAGGACTTCAGATCACATTTCCAAACAGGCTTGGCGATTTTGTCGCTGTGCATGGCTTCGATATGGAGGTCCGGCGCGGTGAGATCGTCGGTCTGATCGGTGAAAGCGGAGCTGGGAAATCAACCATCGGCAACGCAATTATGGGACTACTGTCACATCCGGGAAAGATCACGTCTGGCAGCGTCCATTTGGACGGCGAAAACCTTATCCAGAAGTCTGTCAGTCAGATGGCACATTTGCGCGGGCGCCGTATTGGAATGATTTTCCAAGATCCGATGACATCTCTCAACCCGCTGATGACCGTTGGCGAACAGCTCAGTGAATCCATCTCACTGCTGCAAGATATCTCAATGTCAAAAGCACGTACCATTGCGATTGAGCGGCTCGACGGTGTCGGCATCCCAGACGCTGCAAACAGAATGGGTCAATACCCACACGAGTTTTCTGGCGGTATGCGCCAACGTGTTGTCATTGCATTGGCCATGGCAGGCGATCCCGACCTTTTAATTGCGGACGAGCCGACAACAGCACTTGATGTTTCCGTGCAAAAACAGGTGCTAGATCTTATTCGCTGCATCTGCGTTGATCGCTCTTTAGGGGTTATCTTGGTCACTCACGATATGGGTGTCATTTCAGAAACCGCTGACCGCGTGTATGTGATGCGCCATGGTAAATTGGTGGAAACAGGGCCGACAGCCCAAGTTATCGGAACACCTTCCGAGCAATATACCAAGGACCTAATTTCTGCGATCCCGAGCATTGATGAACGTGAGGAACGGTTCAGAAACCCACCCAAGAAAACAGGTAAAATAGACCAGTGGTTGTTGGAAGGCCAACAAGGCGAGCGTGATGGTGATTATCTTACGACAAGCGCGCTGACAAAAGACTTTGCGACCCGAAAGACTACGTTTTGGGGAAAGTCCGGTAGTTTTCGCGCCGTTGAGGTCGATACCATGACAATCAAGCGTGGGGAGGTCCTTGGCCTTGTTGGAGAAAGCGGATCAGGAAAATCGACCCTTGGACGCATTTTGACAGGCTTAATAAAGCCCACCACTGGCAATGTGTCTTTTGGCGATCATGGGCCTTTGGCTGACATAAGATCTGCCAGCGCACGCAAGGCATTTCGCCGCGACGTACAGGTTGTTTTTCAGGACCCGTATTCGTCGCTCAACAGCCGTATGCGTGTTGGCCAGATATTGGCAGAACCTATTCGTTTTCATGGCTTGGCAGAACGCGGTGAAATTGATCGCCTTGTAGGTGCGCTGCTTGAGCGTGTCGGACTACCTGCCGATTCCGGTCGCAAATTCCCGCATCAATTTTCAGGTGGCCAACGTCAACGCATTTGTATCGCGCGTGCCTTATCAGTACGGCCACGGTTTCTTCTTTGCGACGAACCGACATCGGCACTGGATGTCTCCATTCAAGCCGACATGTTGGCCCTGTTGATGGAACTACGTCGATCCTTGGGGTTAACAATGTTATTTGTCAGCCATGACTTGGCAGTTGTACGGCAAGTTTCGGATAGGGTTGCCGTCATGAAACAGGGGCAGATCGTCGAATGCCGTGACGCAGAGGCTTTGTACGAAGCCCCTGAAAGTAACTATACGCAAATGCTGTTGGACACTGCCCCGCGCGTTGGGGTTAGAAAACCAACTGAACTTACAAATTGAGGAACGTATAATGATAGGACTAGTAGGCTGTGGTGCGATGGGCGGCGCAATGATCGCGCGTCTTGTTGAGCAAGGACATGCAGTACAATGTTATGATGCGTTGCCAGAAGCACGCCAGAGGGCCGAAGCGAAAGGCGGTACGGTTAAAGATAATTTGAGCTCCCTCGCGGCGGCCTGCGATTTGATCATATTATCCCTGCCGCGTGCGGATATCGTGACGCAAGTCATGGCAGAATTAGGCCCCCATATAAATCCCGCCACAATTGTTTTAGATACCTCTACATCTGAGCCTGCGACAACAAAAGCGTTGGCACAAACTGCAACGGCGTCCAACTATGTCTTTCTAGATGGTCCCGTCAGCGGAGGCCCTCTTGGTGCAAGAAGCGGCACTATGACAATGGTCATGGGCGGTTCCCAAGAAGCTATTGATACAATTAGACCAATTCTCATCGACCTGACGGCCAAGATTGTTCATGTTGGGCCATCTGGGTCAGGTCATGCTGCAAAGATCGCGAATAACTTGCTCTGCGCTGCAAATCTTGTCCTTGTCAGCGAAATGGCCCGCCTTGCCGAAAACGCAGGCATTCCGTTGGACAACCTGCTGGAGGGAGTCAATGCTGGCTCCGGACGTAGTGGGGTGAGTGAAGTGAATTTCCCCAAATGGATTCTAAGCAATGGCTACGACTCCGGCTTCACTATGGGATTGATGCGCAAAGACGTTGGCCTTGCGACTAAATTAGCTGACAGCGCTGGTCTAGATCTGCCCGCTACACGCGCGATTGCCGCGATTTGGGAGGACAGCAGGTCAATGCTCGAAGACAGTGCCGATTTTAACGAGATTTACAAATACGGAGCGCCTAAAGATGTCTGAACGTGCCACTCTTTTTCAAACCCTGATGACAGACCTTAATCTTGGGAAAACGGTTCAAAGTATTATTGGGGGCGTTCTATGCGATGGTACAGGTGATCCAATCACGCTCGAAGATCCCTATACGCAAACTACGTTGGCAGTATATCCGGATTGCGGCGCTGATCTTGCGGCGCAAGCTTGTGAAGCTGCCGCTCTTGCCCAAGTGGGTTGGGCCAAAGGCACATCTGCCGCACGTCGCGGCGAGATCATGCAAGACATCGCAACAGCAGTAAAAGCCCATGTTGAACCTCTGGCCAAGATGGAGGCACTTATTGCAGGAAAACCCATTCGTGATTGCCGCGTCGAGGTCGCCAAGGTCATTGAAATGTTCCGTTATTATGCGGGCTGGGCAGACAAGTTGCACGGCGAAGTCATTCCCGTTCCCAGCGGTCATTTGAACTACACATTGCGTGAACCGCTTGGCGTTGTGTTCCAAATCACACCTTGGAACGCCCCCATTTTTACTGCTGGCTGGCAGATCGCACCCGCAATTGCGACCGGAAACGGTGTTGTAATCAAACCAAGCGAACTCACGCCTGTCACGACCGTCGCGTTGGTAAAAATAGCTGAAGATGCCGGACTGCCAAAAGGTTTGGTCAATGTCCTTTGCGGATTTGGGCCAACCACTGGACAGGCAGCCACGCAGCACAAGGCTGTGCGCAAAGTTATCTTTGTCGGTTCCCCCGAAACAGGTCGCCGTGTTGCGGTTGCCGCCGCCCAAGCGCTGAAACCTACCGTTTTGGAGCTTGGTGGTAAATCTGCCAATATCGTCTTTGGTGATGCGAATTTGAAACACGCTGCTTTGGGCGCACAAGCCGCGATTTTCTCTGGCGCTGGACAAAGTTGCGTTGCTGGATCGCGCTTGTTGGTACACAAATCGGTTCACGCAGAATTGTTGGATATGATCGCTACAGGCATGAATTCTATCAAGCTTGGTGATCCTATGGATGACACCACAGAAATTGGCCCCATTAGCAACGCACGTCAGTTTGCCCATGTCACTGGCATGATTAAGGGCGCACAGGGTGAAGGCGCTAATGTTCGCACACGGTCCGAATTGCCAAACACTGGGTTCTTTGTCCCGCCGACTATTTTGGCCGGATTAAACAATGCATCAACTGCAGCTCAAACTGAAATTTTTGGACCAGTGGCCACAGCAATCCCCTTTGAGGACGAAGAAGAAGCTATCGCTATCGCAAATGACACCAACTTTGGCCTTGCGGGTGCTGTGTGGACCGCCGATCTGGGCCGTGCGCATCGTATGTCTTCGGCAGTGCGTGCAGGGACATTTTGGATCAACAGCTACAAAGCAATCCACGTTTCATCCCCCTTTGGAGGGTCGCTCAATTCTGGGTTTGGAAGGTCCAGCGGCACCGACGCTTTGATGGAATATACCAGCCCCAAAAGTGTGTGGCTTGATAGTGGAGTCACTCCAAAGATCGCGTTTGGCTATGTGTCCTAAGATTTAACTAATTGCGGCCGTCGCGACGTTCTTGAGAGAGAGCGCTTCGGTGGCCAGTTTGCTATAGATCGAAGAAACGGCCTATATCGCCTTTCCCGATCTTGCCGCTGCCATGCTCTTGCCGTCTCCAAGCTTGATACTGATCTGACCAGAAGAACGAACGCACGTTGCCTCCAAGTGACCGCAATACAGTTACACACAGACAGTGGCCTCAGTAGTGAGCGTCGCATGATGGAATATTTGCGGCTAGCTTTGCGAGAAAAGCAGTATTTCGAACGAATTCTGTGAGTAGGAGCATGGTTCGGATGTCATCCGTCAGGGGTTTGCATCTTCCATGCCTTAAGCAGCTTTGGCAGGGCCTCGTTCCAATCCATAACCCCTACGTGGTCAGCCCAGGATTGGTACTGGCGGGTCAAGTCCCTTTCAAGCACCAGGTTGTGTCCTGCAAGATCATGCAATTCCGTGCGGTCGGTCTCAAGGTCATAAAGCTCCCATGGGCGGTCGTGCAGGCGCACCAACTTGAACTGCCCTAACCGGATCGCAGCATTGCCTTCATGTTCCCAGAAGATGGGCTGTTCGCGCTGCCAGTTCGCGCCCTGAAACAACCCAAGAAGGGACTCGCCTTGGAGCGGTTGGATCTCATGGCCCCCCACTTCGCTCTGATAGGATGCACCGGTGGCCTCAAGAATAGTCGGCAGAATATCCACAACATGGCACGCGGCATGGGCGGTGCTGCGCGGCTTGAACCCTTCGGGCCAATGCACAACCAACGGGGTCGATATGCCGCCCTCATGCACATAGTGCTTATACAGCCGGAAGGGCGCGTTCGAGACATTGGCCCAAGGCTTGTCATAGCTCTGGAACGTCTGCGCATCGCCGGGCCGCAGGCCAGTCACATTACCCATGGTTATTTGTTTACCGTCATGGGTCTGGTCGGGGTAGAACTTTGCCCATCCATCCTCGGCCATAAACTCGGCGCAGCCGCCGTTGTCGGACAAGAACATGATCATCGTGTTCT
The DNA here is from genome assembly GCF_036960155.1 of Sulfitobacter sp. GTDB lineage: Bacteria > Pseudomonadota > Alphaproteobacteria > Rhodobacterales > Rhodobacteraceae > Sulfitobacter. The sequence continues at coordinate 460,696 of NZ_JBALWB010000001.1, forward strand.
CGAACTGCCCCAACCGTTTCAGCGCGGCAACAAGGGTTCCAATAGATTGATCCATGCGGTCGACCATCGCCGCATAAGTGGCCATTTTGCTGGCCTCCCAGTCCTTGTTCTCCTCCTGTGCCCAGCCATGCACCGAGCTGTCACGCGCAGAGATGTCCCAGTTGCGTTGAAATACACCATTCCCGTTCATCGTCTCATGGCGGGCGGTGCGGATATGGTCCCACCCCTTGGCGTAGGTTCCATCATATTGCGCAATGTCTTCCGGATGGGCATGGAGCGGCCAGTGCGGTGCGGTATGGGCCAGATAAAGGAAGAACGGCTTTTCATCGCTCACGGCACCTTCGATCATGCCAATAGCCTTATCGGTAATCGCATCGGTGAAGTAGAAATCATCGGGAACAGTCTCGATCCGGCTGTCATCCTCAAGCATGTAATGCGGTGAAAAGAAATGCGTCGCTCCATCCATGATCCCGTAAAAGCGGTCAAAACCTCGCTGGCGCGGGGTTGGGTGCTCTACGTCGCCGACCCGCCAGTTGTCCATATCACGCGCCTCAAAGTCACCTGCCACATGCCATTTCCCTGACATCAATGTCGTATAGCCACTGGCACGCAGGTGTTCAGCAATAGTGGCGCTGTCATTGCGCAAAAAGCCCTGATAGGCGCTGCTACCCAAATTGGCCCCCATGTGCCCTACCCCGGCATTGTGCGGATACAGCCCCGTCAATAGCGAGGCACGAGTCGGGCAGCACCGCGCACAGTTATACATCGCCGAGAGCAGTGCTCCCCCTTGTGCAAGGGCATCAATATTCGGGGTTCGAATTTCTGATCCAGTACAACCCAGATCTGCAAAACCCATGTCATCCGCCAGAATGAGGACGACATTGGGGCGGCCCGGCTTTGCGGTAGGAGCAGTATCAGACATGGCAACCCTTCCGAGGGTGATTAAACAATTGAGGTTACGACAGCGGAACACCTTCGACAGTAACGCGGTGCATCAGTCGGCGAAAACCGTGATAGTCATTGATCGCTTTGTGCCATGTGGCGCGGTTGTCCCACATGGTGATGTCTCCGGTCTGCCACCGCACGCGGCATTGAAATTCAGGTTGCTGACAATGGGCATAGAGCATCTCCAGCAACGCATCAGACTCCGTACCACTCAGCCCCACAATGTGAGTGGTGAACACTGGATTCACAAACAATCCGCGCCTCCCGCTTAATGGGTGCGTGATGACAATGGGGTGGCGCACATCCTGAGTTGCGGCATCTGCATTTCCCAGGCGACCACTTTTGGCTGCCTCACTGTCCATCACAGCGGCGCCAAACACATGACGCGACGAATGGACTGCCGACAATCCGTCCAGAAACTGGCACATCGGCGCAGACAATGCCTCATAGGCAGCCGCCATGGACACAAATAGGGTATCGCCGCCATAAGGGGGCACTTCAATGGCATGAAGAATGGACCCCAATGCCGGTGCCTGATCATAGGAGTGGTCTGTATGCCACCCCTCGCCTACGGCTTCTGTCTGGTCCTTTTCCTTCAAAACCGTGGCGATTTCAGGATACCCCTCAACTGGCTTGAAAAATCGGTTAATGTTCACGGGGCCAAAGCTGTGGGCGAAAGCAAGCTGATCCGTTGGCCCAGCATCTTGCCCCCTCAAAACAATCACCGAATGTTTCGCGAATGCCTCGTGGATTGCCTCAAAATCAGTGTCGCGGCGAATATCCGCACCAAAAATTTCTGCGCCTAATCCACCCGTCAGTGGCAAAATCTCCATGTCATCCTCCCTGATGCTCCGCCTCGATCATAGGGCGTGTCCAAAGCACATAAAAACTGATTTAATCATCTATAAAGAGAGATTTTATAGATGATTAAATTTACGATTCGCCAACTAACCTACCTGACGCAGACCGCGCAGCAGGGCGGAATAGCCCAAGCCGCGCGGCACCTGAACGTTTCAGCAGCGGCCATTGCCTCAGCGATCGACAAGCTTGAAGCTGTAACCAAGCTGACCCTGTTTGATCGATTTCCAGCCCAAGGTATGCGTCTGACTCGCGCCGGAGAAGAGTTTTCAGCACAGGCCACGGCACTTTTGGCACAAGCCGCAGCGCTCGAACACAACGCGGCGGATTTGGTGGCGGGGCGAACTGGAACGATCCGCATCGGAACCCACCACGCATTGGCACAACAAATAATTCTACCAGCTGTCCTTGCCTTTCGCGAAAGCCATCCTGACGTTCGTATTGAGGTCGTAGAAGCTGATTATCCAAGTTTGGTAGACGCATTGGATGCCGGAGAAGTGGATGCACTGGTCGTCTTTGATCAAGGGTTCGTGTCGGCGCGCCACAATGTCGAGGGCCTCATGAAATTGCCCCCGCTTGTGCTGCTGTCCGCAACCCACGAGCTGGCGGCACAAAACCAGATTGGATTGTCTGATCTAACTGGCCTACCCTACATTGCAGTTTCGCCCACAGGTCCTGGCCCAAGTTATCTTCAAATATTGCAAGCCGCGGGCATACATCCTGAAGTGCCGTTTCAATCCCAATCACGAGAGTTGGTGCAGGCCTACGTTGGAAAAGGTCTCGGGTTCACACTAGTTGGCTTCGCGCCCAAACAGAACATTACAATCGAAGGCGACCCAGTTGTCGCAAGACCGATCAGGGAGAACATCGGTCACTACAAAGTGGTGATCGCCCGGGCACGCGGAACGACAAGTTCAGGGTTGATGAACACGTTTCTCGGGGTCTGCGAAGCGGCAATTTCAGACGGCAGCATTAGAGAAACTCAAGGAGAAGCAGATATGTGAAGCCATCATTTTGCAAGGACCAAGACCCCATCAAGTGACCCTTGCTAATTGCAGCGAACGGCAGGTTTGAGCCCACACTTCAGTTTCTCTGCAGGTGAACAAATGTCTATTCCACAACTTTTACGAGAACTCCGCGGAGATTCGGGCAAACAAAGCTGAGACCTCACTTGCGCTTAGAGGCGCTATCGCTTGGGACATTTTTTATTCCATTTTGTGAGCGACTGTCTCAGCATTCCGTAGCATAACTCTGCCTTTCGCGGTCAACTCAGAGGGCTGTCTACGGCCATGGTTTACATCGCTTCCGCGTAGAATCAGCCCCGATTTTTCTAAATTCGACAAAATGCCCTGCATGGATTGAGGCGTGATAAATGCCCTGCGGGCAAGATCGGCATTCGTAAGTCCCAGCGTCCTCTCAATATCAGCCATCACAGCGTATTGGGAGACACTCAGGCCAAGTGGCCTCAAAGCTTCGTCCATCTCTCGTCGCAAAGCGTGTTGTGCCGTCTTGCGCAGTATGTTTGCATGGCGCCTGTCCTTTTGTGATGTGCGCAAGCGCCGGTTATCTTGAAGCACACGGCATCCCACAGAAACCTGATGATCTTGCACACCACAATGTTTTGGCCTTCACAGGAAACAGCGGGCTGCACGAGAGGCGTTATCAAGACGCGGAAGGTCAGCACGACCAGGTAGGTTGGAGCGGGAAATTCAAATCAGATTCTGGAGATATACTATGTCGTGCGGCATTAGAGGCCGTCGGCATTGCTATTTTACCCATCTTCTACGTTGCCGAACATATCAAAAACCAAGAGCTGCAAGCAGTTTTGTCTGATTACGTGACACCGCCCAAACGCGCCATCTACGCAGTGTTCCAACCAACCCGTTTCCAGTCCACCCGGCAACGGTTTTTCGTGGATCATCTGGTTTCAACTTGCAAACAATTGCCGTGGGAAAGTTGAAGCAGCAACGTACAAACGTCGGGCGCATACCAGTTCGTGCATTGTGCAGCTGAGGTCGGAAATGAACCCACCTTGGACACAGCAATATACATGCTGATGATCAACGTAACACTCGCGCACATTGAAGCTCTGTCTGGTCAAGCTCCCTTTGATATGCGTCCCTCAACAGGTTGCGCAACTTCTCGACGCTTTAAGGGAAGAGGGACGCAGGCATTATCTCTCGCGCCTGATTCCAATCGATATCCTATATCCTGCATTGCTCTCGATAACTTTGGCTTCGGAAATTATCTGGTTCGGGTCGCGCCTGTCCAACATAAAAGTTGTGCGTACTGGTATTGTGTTTTCGGTAGGTGCTGCACTTTTTGACTACACCGAAAACCTTGGCATTACAGCTATGATCTTAAGTTGGCCAAACTTGTCGAGTTCTCTCGTTTATGCGATCAGCGCGCAACAATTACGAAATCATGTTTCACCGTTGCCGCTGTTTCGACAATTCTTCTCCTTGGGTTATTTGGGTGCGTCGTTCTAAAAAAGGCTGGTTGTTATCTTTGTCCCTCTCTTTCACTGGACATCGCTAACCACCATGCAAGAAGGGGGAAGCCAATCAGCTCTAATGCAAGTGATGGGGCAATTGCTGCGCTGAAGATCACACCGCTGTCCATATCACTCAACCGGAAAAGACCAGCAATTGCGATCATGAACGACAGAGTGATCAACGTTGGGCGAAATTTGCGCATCGCGAGACCACCGATCACGAACACAGCACCAACACAAAACCAAATACCACCAATGAAACGTATGTGGCTGTCTTGTGCATGAAATGTGGTAGCATCCGTGATCGAAATGAAGTCACGCGTCGTTTGCCAGCCGAGTGTTTTGATCCCACCTAAACCGACGTTGAGCCCAAGAAAGATAATGGCTACGCCGACAATCACAACAATCATGTTCAATAAATTGATCTTTTTCATTTCTATGTTCCTTGGGGGATTTCAGTTGAGCGTCTATTTTAATTAGTACGCGTTCTATAATAATACAATCTTGACAACGCAAGCATTACTTGTGACGCGTACTAAAATACTATTGGAGAAACCAACCCATGGCTAAGACCGCAGGCAGGCCGCCTCGCAGCGAGAGTGATATTTTGGAGTTTCGATCAAAGATCGCGAAACAAGCCCTTGCGATCTATCGTGCAGAAGGCTTCGGGGCGGTATCGATGCGCCGTCTTGCCAAGGAAGTCGGATGTGCCCCGATGACGATCTATGCGCATTTTGAGGGAAAACAGGATATTCTACGATATCTGTGGGCAGATGTTCTTACCGACATGTCGGGCGAAATTCAAGGAAAACTAGAACGGATCAATGTACCGGCTGAACGTTTACAGATAGCTGTGCAGACCTTTGTATCTTATTGGGTCGATCATCCCGACCATTTTCGACTCGTCTTTATGTCGAACGACGTAACGCGGTCGGACGTCAGCACATTTGTAATGGACGAAGAAACTTTGGCACACTTCCAGATGTTCTCGGATCTGCTGCATGTCGTTCTGCAAGATGACAGAAACGTCAAAGCAAGCTCCGACACACTCATATCCGGAATGATCGGCATCGCACTTTGTATCAATACGATCCGTGACTACCCTTGGACCGACGCTAGGATGATGACCGATAGATTGCTCGCGAGCATTATCTCTCCTGTCGACTTTGCGTCCTTAAGTTAGCCCCGCCTCAGTTCTTCTGCTAGAAAATCATAAACCATTCGTATGCGACGGCTTGTTGTGAGTTCCCGGTGCGCTACCAGCCAGATCGGAAAGCTGAGCGGTTAGAGGTTAGGAAGAACCTGGCGGACAGACGGGTCCTCGTCCCCGATATGAGCATCCAGAACACCTATGGCAGCGCCTTGGCGCACAAGTTCCCATATGACCAGATAACTTTCAGTCAGGAGTGGGAAAGTCGCATATGCACTGCAGCGCGCTAAACCGTTGGCAACCCCACATTGGAACCAACTGTGATAACCCTCATCATCCGAGCGAGCGGAGCAACAGAGCGTCTGCTTGTAGCAAGAATTATTAGCACGCGGCAAAAGCATAAAGATCATTGTGCGATCACTTGATTGCCTGCCTGAAGCCGTCAAAAACCACGCCCATTTTTCCGCGATAAAGGCGAGTGTTCTGGATCCCAGTGACGCCGAGATGGTAAAGCACACTCACGGGGTCAGTGCATTGATCTCATAGAGCATAGCCTGACTGGCGCTCGACAAGTGTCGCAATATAGCTGTTCTTGGAGCCGCCGATCAAGTCACCTTCCCAATGCCAAGGTTCGGCACGACCCTAGACAGATGCGGACCTTTCACTAATTGATACAGCGTTTTTAAATTGACCAAGACCATTGCGTTTGAGGCTTGCGTGTCTGGAGCGGCGGACCGTGCGTTTGGCGCGCAAGTGCTCACGCAATTCCTTCTTCAGCACGCCGCGCGCTTAAATATAAAGGCTTCGATAGATGATCTCCCTCTCGGGACATTGTTACGCAACACCCTGCCGATCAGTGCGTGTGACACCTGTTTGTGCGCCTCTGCCGGAAACGTGCGTTTGAGCCAGCCCGCAACCTGCTCGGGAGACCACTTACGCCGTAGCTTTGCTGACACTGCGTGGCCCAATGCTGGGTGGCAAGCCAGCTTGCATGGCTTAGGGCGCAGGGCACGGTTCCATGCCGCCTGATCTGTGCCGTCGCGCGATAACCCGCAGCACCACCATTGCGCCGGACCTCGCGGCTGATCGTGGAGGGAACGCGACCCAATGAAAGTTACAACAGTAGGCACAGATTTAACGAAGAACATTTTCAAGTTCATGGCATTACAGACGGCGGCGAGGTCGCATTCAATCGCGCACTACGACGTACGCAGTTATTAAAATCCTTTGAATGTCTTGATCCGTGTCTTGTTGGAATTGAGGCATGCGGTACGAGCCATCACTGGGCGAGGGAGCTGGTTTGATTGGGCCACGACGTAAAGTTGATCCCGCCCATTTAGGTGAAGCCATATGTTAAAAAGGGTAAATCTGATGCCGCCGACGCGGAAGCCATTTGTGAAGCTGTGACACGGTCGACCATGAGATTTGCCGAAACCAAGACGCCAGGTCAGCAAGCGATCCTTGCTCTGTACCGGACACAATATCTTGAGGTTCGACAGCGCACGCAAACGATCAACATGTTGCGCGCGCAGTTGGCAGAATTTGGCATCGTGTTTCCGCAAGGCATTGGGCACGCAACCCAATTTGCAAAGCGCCTATTTGAAGGTGACAGCCCCGATTTGCCTGACACCGCAGGCAACGTCGTTGCCGAACTCTGCGAACAGATCCCATTCCTACATGGGAAGATCGCAAACTACACTCATGAGTTGACGCAGGTGGCGAACCGCGAACATCGCGTCGCTCTTTTGCAAACGATCCCTAGAATAGGGTCTATCACGGCGTCCGCCATCGTGGCCACAATTGGCACTGACAAAAAGTTCGGGTCGCGATTTTGCTGCGTCGTGTTGAAAGCACGCCTTTGGTGTGACGCTGGGCCTCGCACCTCTAAATAGCTCCTGTGGTGGTAAAGAGAAGTTGGGACGCATCTCGACCCCTCTCATGGTTTGCAGGCAAACTATGAGAGGGCAGTGGATGGGGGACAGGTATATTCGACGATTACTCGTCATCGGCATGATGTCTCGAATGCGCCAAATCACCAAAAAACCTGAGCGATGTGACCCATGGTTCGCAGAGATCATGGCCCAAAAGCCGGGTAAAGTAGCTGCCGTCGCAATGACCAATGAAGTGATGGAAATTTTGTCGACCCTAAAACCAAGACACACCGTGCTTTGTCCTGAACACATGTTGTAAGATATGCAGAATGGGACTTGGTTTGTGGAAAACATGCACGAGAGGCAGGGCTGGCGGCCAAGTGATCCGCGCAAACAGGCCGGACACAAGACCACATCTGACAAACATAAATCACATCAGAAATGTCTTACTAAACAGGAGCCATCCACACAGGACAAAGCGACTCTGTGCCGCCTAATGCGGCATTGACCGCTTTCTAAGCTGCACATGGGTCGTGAAAGTCTTTAATCCCGAAAAATGGATTTTTGCCGCAGTCGGATACCATGAGCACTTATCCAAGGTGGAAGGCATCACAAAAAACGGTTTCGCTCATTCGGCCTCCTTGAGAATACAGAGTTCTGTTATTGCAAAACTGTCGGGCACTCACTGAGTTAAAGTACATTACCTCAGGGGCCCCAAGCGTCCTACCTACTCTATAATCCCCCTGCTTTCAGTTAGAAGATTTTCATTTTTGGAAAAGGGGCTAAGTTCTGTTGCGAGGTGCTGCCAGATCGTTTCACGTCGCTCTGTTTGTGTTGTGCGCAGACGGACCATCTTGATGTCCAGAGTTTGTGCGGGCAAAGCATCGTCAAGTCGGACCAGATCCCCCCGTGACAGAGACTGCGAGACCAATGACAAAGGCAACCATGCTATCCCAATAGCGCTCAACGCCAGTTGCAACATGGCAAGTGTTAAAGCCGTTTCTGCTATGGGCAGGGTCGCGGCCCCGATGGGCAGCCGAGGGCCAATCATTTGGGTGAAAACCTGCCCCAGAAAAACGTCAGCAGGGTAGGCAATAATCGGGATAGCAGCACAAGAAGCTTTGTCGCACAGCGAAGGCGCGCACACCGGAATTAAACAATCCTCACCAAGATCTACTGACTCGAAAGCCCTGCTAATTTCCGTTTCAGGTTCCTGGGGAAGTGCATACATGATCGCAAGATCAACTTCCTTGGAAAGCAGTTGCATCAAACAATCATCCTGATTGCCCGAGTGAACGCGAACAGACAATTCGCCATCTCTTGTCGCCGCGCGCACAATCCGAGGAGAGATGGTCGTTGTCAGGGCGTGCTGGCAAACAAAGGTCAACGGCTTACCTCTCTGGCTACTTGCGGTCTTCAGCATATGACCCAGCTTGTGTAGCCTCGCGCTTAATTCCCGCATCTCTGGTTCAAGTGTTTGAACACCAGGCATCAGCGTGACCGGCTTGCGGCGGCGATCGAAAAGGGTCGTGCCGATGCTGTCTTCAATTGTGCGTACCCGACGTGTGAATGCGGATTGAGTGATCCCTCGCTTTTCCGCGGCTTGTGCAAGAGAGCCACAGTCGAGAACCGCCAAGATATCATCAATCCATTCAAGTCTCATGGTCCGTACGTCCTTTCTACAGCACTAAATTGCAAAATTTGCAACTTGGGGCGCAATATACGCATTAGGAAAGTAGTAATGAAAGAGATAAGTTGCGGTAATCACATATAGGAACCATATCATGCATCTCGCCCGTTTCCCCCGCGTTCACCTTGCCCACCTGTCCACGCCCCTTGAACCCATGGAGCGGCTTTCAAAAGAACTGGGCGTCGAGTTGTGGATCAAGCGTGACGATTGCACAGGCATGTCCACTGGCGGCAACAAGACGCGCAAGCTGGAATTCCTTATGGCCGAAGCGGTTGAGCAGGGCGCGGATATGGTCATGACGCAGGGTGCTACCCAGACAAATCATGGCCGCCAGACGGCTGCCTTTGCCGCCAAGATGGGCCTCAAGTGCCATATCTTGCTCGAAGACCGTACTGGCTATCAGGACGGAAACTATAACACCAATGGCAATGTCCTGCTAGATCACCTGCACGGTGCCACGACCGAGAAGTTCCCCGCAGGCCACGACATGCCCGGCGAGATGGAAAAAGCCGCAGAAAAAATGCGCTCTGAGGGTCACACCGTTTATGTCATCCCGGGTGGTGGCTCCAATCCAACGGGGGCGCTCGGCTATGTTAATGCTGCGTTTGAACTGGTTGAGCAAGCCAACAAGATGGGCCTCAAAATCGACCGCCTAACCCACGCCACTGGATCGTCGGGTACGCAGGCCGGTCTGGTCACAGGCATGTGCGCGATGAACGCACAGATCCCGATTTTGGGCATCGGCACCCGCGCGCCACAGCCAAAACAGGAGCAGATGGTCTATGATCTTGCCTGTAAAACAGCCGAAAAACTCGGCTGCCCCGGAGTAGTCAAGCGTGAGGATGTGATGGCGAACACCGATTATGTCGGCGAAGGCTATGGCATCCCGACCAAGAGCGGCATTGAGGCGATCAAGATGTTCGCCGAGCTTGAGGGTCTCCTGCTCGATCCTTGCTACTCCGCCAAAGGGGCCGCTGGCCTGATTGATCTGGCACGTAAGGGCCATTTCAAGGGCGAACGCGTTGTCTTCCTGCACACAGGTGGTGCGGCGGCGCTTGGCGGCTACGACTTTGCATTCGATCACACCGCTAACTGGGTGAACATGTAATGACGCGCGGGCCCCGCACCATCGGAGTTCTCGGTGGGATGGGGCCCGAAGCGACGATACTGTTGCAAAGAAAAGTGTTGGATGCGGTCCTTGCCCGCGACGATAGCGACCACATTCCCTTGGTCATCGAGATGAATCCGCGGGTGCCGTCGCGCATTGCCCATCTGCTTGAAGGGACAGGCGAAGACCCCGGTCCGATCCTTGCAGCAATGGCAGAGCGCTTGCAGAATGCAGGCTGTGCCGCCCTCGCCATGCCCTGCAACACCGCACATCATTATGCGGACGCGATCACGGATGCGGTGCAAATACCACTCCTCAACATGATTGATCTGGCAGCACAACACGCCGCAGAAAAACTCGGCAAGGGTGGATGTGTGGGCATCCTCGCCTCCCCCGCCGTGCGAAAGACCGAATTGTTTGAGCGCGCCCTTGAGGCTTACGGTATTTCCGTGATCTGGCCTGACCAAGACGCGGCGATGCTCTTGGCGATCCGTCAGATCAAAATGGATGGGCCCGTGCCAGAGGCGCGCGACGCGCTAATACTTGCCTCCTCGGAACTGGTGGCGGCGGGTGCAGCGCTGCAGTTTGTCGCCTGCTCCGAATTCTCTCTCATCGCGCAGAGTGTCGCAGAGGGTGCGCAGGCGGTGGACACAGTCGATTTGCTGGCCCAAGCAATTGTGGAATTTTCAACCTCAGGGTAGCGCCACGTTTACAATTTGTCCCAGACCACCTGTGCAACGGGGTCAAAACTGGCGGGATTGGCAAGTGCTGCAATCGTGAGGCGCGTTGTCCATGTCTCGTCTCCGATCTGCATCAGGCGCCCATCGGCCAGCTCTTTAGCTACTGCCGTCTGAGGCATCCATGCAAAGCCACTGCCCTTTAGCACCCGACGCTTGATCGTCTCGACCAGCCCGTCGATATAGATCGTTTCGGCATTAAGCATTTTCCCCTCCAACGTTCTGCCCACAACCATGCCAAGGAAGCTGGACGGTTCGTACGCCAGATAAGGGATCGGAGGGCTGGAAGCATTTCCGAGGTCCCAGCCCTGAGCCAACGTCGGAGCAGATGCCGCGACAGGGATCAACCAGTCGGTCAACACGTCTTTACGCGCAAATGCAGTCTCATCAATGCGCGGTGAGACGGACTGGTGATAATAACACAGCATAATGTCCACCGCGCCCTCCACCAACAACTCACAGCAGGTGCTCATAGAATCAGACACAACCTGTGTGTGCAGATCTGGAATTTCTTCCTGCAGGGTATCTATGCGAGGTGCCAAAAAATTAACCGATATGGTGTGAAGAGCCGAAAATCTGAGAAACCGCCGGCCGCCTCTATCAGTATCACGGATTATTTGCCGCTGTTCTTCGAGTTGTGAAACCGCCGCAAGCGCCACGGGCAGAAACTGTGTTCCTGCCTCCGTGAGCTGCACGGGATAATGCGCGCGGTTGATCAATGGCGTGCCTACCCAACTCTCCAACGCTTTGATTCGCCTACTAAATGCAGACTGTGTAATGTTTCGTTCATTCGCAGCGCGAGTAAAGTTCAGCGTTCGCGCAAGGCATTCAAAGTCGCCCAGCCAATTTAAATCCAATGTTTTGTCCTTATCCCGAAACGGGTCTCACGATCAGCTTAAACCACATTATGCAAATTACGAATAGTTTGATGAAATGTTAGAATTGGCCCTTTCGAATTTTCCGGTCCTATTCTTGGAACATACGCTGCGGTTGCTTTCCTTTGGCATCCTCGGCGCAAACCAAGGCACAAGCTGCGGTTTACGGTGGACAACGATCCAACCACGCAAACGACGCCATAAATCCGGCGCGAACCAACTGGGAAAATAAATATGAAAACCAAATTGAACACACTTGGCCTTGCAGCCGCAATCAGCATTTTTGCCCTGCCAGCCTTTGCTGCAGAAGAAGTAAAAATTGGCCTGCCGTCATGGACGGGCGCACAAGCAATCGGCCACGTCTTGGGCGAAATCGTCACATCGCGCATTGGCGGTCAGGTTGAATATGTACCAGGCAACAACGCAACGATCTTCCAGGCGATGGATCAAGGGAAGGGCGACATCGACGTGCATCCTGATGTGTGGCTCCCGAACCAACAGAGCTTTACCGACAAATACGTCAAAGATGCGGGGACAGTTACACTGTCCACCAACCCCTATGAGGGAAATCAGGGTTTTTGCGTAAGCAAGGATTTTGGAACCGCCAATAACATTACCGATATCGCCGATCTGGGCCGCCCTGATGTGGCAGCGTTGATGGATAGCGATGGCGACGGCAAAGGCGAGATGTGGATCGGCGCACCTGGTTGGGCCTCTGCCAACGTAAATGAAGTGAAGGTACGCGACTACGGTCTGCTTGATTTCATCGAACCCGTCCGTACCGAAGAAGCCGTGAAAACAGCGCGGATCAAGGACAGCATTGCCAAGGGCGAAGGTTATGCATTCTATTGCTATAAGCCGCACGCCGTCTGGTTCATGTTCGACGTAGAGATGCTGACGGAACCGACATTTGATCCGGCAAAATACACCATGCTTCAACCTTCTGACGATGCCGATTGGTATGAGAAGTCTTCTGTAGCGACCAAAGATGCGCTGAAGGATGTGCAAATCGCATGGTCCAACTCACTCGAAGAGCGTTCTCCCGCGATTGCCGAATTCTTCGCCAACTTCTCATTGACGTCAGATGATGTCTCCGGCCTCGCCTATGAGATCAGTGCCAATGGCAAAGAGCCTGCGGACGCCGCGAAAGAGTGGATCGCAGCTAACTCCGACCGCGTCGACGCAATGCTGGGCCTCTAAGCCAGATCAGCTTTGAACATCTGCGGCACTGGTGCGTTCCGGTGCCGCAATCAAATCCTTTCCTTTTTCAACAAGCGAGACCAGTCATGGCAAACGATACCGTCGTTGAAATCTCCAATGTCTGGAAGATTTTTGGCAACCGAAGCGAAGAAGCCCTTAAGGCTGTGCGCGAGCGTGGGCTGACCAAGGCGCAGGTCTTGGCCGAATTCAACACTGTTGTCGGTGTGGCAGATGTCAGCCTGTCGGTGAACCGAGGCGAGATTTTCTGTATCATGGGTCTGTCGGGCAGCGGCAAATCCACGCTGGTCCGTCACTTCAACCGCTTGCTAGAGCCCACCGCGGGCAAAATCGAGATCGAGGGCACAGATGTGATGGCCCTTGGCACGCGTGAGCTCCAGGAATTTCGAAATAGAAAGATCGGGATGGTGTTCCAGAACTTCGCCCTGATGCCGCACCGCTCCGTCCTTGATAATGTCGCGATGCCACTGGAAATCCGCAAAGTACCCAAGAACGAGAGGATGCGCCAAGCTGCTGCCATTCTGGACATCGTCGAGCTGGGTGCATGGGGTGCTAAATTCGCGCACGAACTGTCGGGGGGAATGCAGCAACGCGTAGGCCTTGCCCGCGCCTTGGCTGCGAACCCCGATGTGCTGCTAATGGACGAGCCTTTCTCCGCGCTTGATCCACTCATCCGCCGCCAGTTGCAGGATGAATTCATCCGCCTGAGCAAAATACTGAAAAAGACGACCATCTTCATCACTCATGATCTGGACGAGGCTGTGCGCATCGGCGACCGGATCGCGATTATGCGCGACGGCATGGTGGTGCAGATGGGCACAGCCGAGGAGATCGTGATGGCGCCCGCCGATGACTATGTCGCCGAGTTCGTCGCTGGTATTTCCCGTCTCAAAGTGGTGCATGCCCATGCGGTGATGCAACCCATCGCAGCACATACTAAATCCTATGGCCCCATTGCAGCAGGTGCGCCCCGTGTAGACGGCGGCGAAAACCTCAGCACGCTCATCAACCTCGCGATTGATGACGAGAATCCAATTATCGTCCAACAGGATGGCAAAGATGCAGGCGTTATTACCCGTGCGGACCTCCTCCGTACCGTGATTGAAGGAACCGAAGTCTCATGAGTGAAGCAATGGAAAACCTCGGTGTGAACCCGTTGGAAGACACGACAAGCAAAGCAGCACTCGCCTACGCAGCAGAGCGGCGAGACAATATTCGCACATTTGTGCGCACCAATCCTGACTATTACATCAGCATGTTCGACAAGATTGGTGCGTCTTCGTCCTTCACCCCGACTTTCAACGCGATGGCTGGCGTTTTTGGTCCTGTATGGTTCGGCGCAAGGGGGCTTTGGAATTGGGCGCTGCCCTTTTTGATCATCGAAACACTGGCCTTTGTGCAAATCGCGCGCGGCCTGTTCGGCGATCTGGGTGCAGAGGCCATGGCGCGCATCGCCTCCATTGAGGGTACATTGGATCTGCGACGCCAACAGCTTGCCGCAGCAATCGAGAGCAACTCGGACCGCGTCGATGCATTCCAACGTACAGTGGACAGCCTTGAGGCCAACATCGGCGGAATCCGCGCGGAGGCTGATGCGATAGCGGCAACGGGTCCGACGGTAGCGCTTACTGGTCTGATAATCTTGGTCCTTGTAAAGATTGCCCAATCCATCATGGCCAACACCGCACTAGAGGCGCGCTTTTCTGACTGGATGAGCGACCGCAGCGTTCGCTTTGGCCTGCCTGTGACACATATCGTGCTGTCTGCGATCTTTATGGCGTTGATCGCCTTTGCGGCGATGATGCATTACTCGTTTCCGGGTCGCTTCTCGCTACTCTCGGAATTCCCCACTGATCCTGATATCCGCCTTGGCAGTATCGACCGCGTCGAAGCCTTCTTCAACTGGGCAGTGCTCAATGGCGAAGTCCTGTTTGACGCTATCACCTATTTAATCCGCATGGTGCTTGACGCGCTCGAGATCGTCTTTGTCAGCACGCCGTGGATCGTCATCGCCTCACTGATTATCCTGCTCACGTGGCTCACTGCCGGAGTTCGCATGGCAATCTACTCCAGTGCCTTTCTCGCCTATATGGGCCTTCTCGGCTTCTGGGAAAAAGCCATGACAACGCTCGCCCTGCTTGGCACGGCCGCGTGTCTGTCGATCCTCATCGGCATCCCGCTAGGTATGTTCGCCGCCCGCCGGCCACGGTTCTACAAAGCGATCCAGCCCGTTATGGACTTTATGCAAACTATGCCGGCCTTCGTGTTCATGATCCCTGTCATTGCCTTCTTTGGTACGGGCAAACCTGCCGCTGTTGTCACGACGATGATCTTTGGCGGCACCCCCGTTGTGCGCCTGACTGTTCTGGGCCTGCGCGGCGTGCCAGAAAGTGTCCGCGAGGCTGCGATAAGCTTTGGGGCAAACAAATGGTATCTGCTCACCAAGGTTGATCTGCCTTTGGCAGGGCCGTCCATTCGAGCGGGGATAAACCAGACAATTATGTTGTCACTTGCAATGGTCGTTGTGGCATCTTTGATCGGCGCAAAAGGTCTTGGCGAAGACGTGTTGGAAGCTTTGCAATATGCCAATGTGGGGCAGGGTATTCTGGCGGGCTTCGCTATACTCTTCTGCGCAATGATCCTTGATCGCATCGTGCAAGGGGGGCGCAAGTGACATCGCTGGTTTTTGTTCATGGCTTGATGGGGGGCAGTCAGCAATGGGCGCAACAACAGGAGGCGTTTCCCGACTTTGATAGTGTGGCTCTGGACCTTCCAGGTTTTGGCAGAAACGCCCAGATCAAAGCCTTAACCAGCATCTCAGATTTTGCAGATTGGGCTTTGGGTGAACTGAGTTCTCGCGGCGTTCAGCGATTTAATCTCATTGGGCATTCAATGGGAGGAATGGTTGCCCAAGAGATGATAGAGCACGCCCCTGAACGGGTTGATCGGTTAGTGCTTTATGGAACAGGCGCGACGGGTGTTTTGCCAGGGCGTTTTGAGACGATCGCCACTTCAAAAGATCGTGTGCAAGCCGAAGGAGCAAGCGCCACAGCCAGACGGATTGCGGCAACATGGTTTCTGCACAAAGATCAGGCACCCGCCTATGAAAGTTGCGCGCAAATCGCGCAGCTTAGCGGAATCGAGGCAATTCTTGCCGGGCTAGACGCAATGAATGGATGGAGCGGTACCGCTTATCTCCCTCACATTAAGACCAAGACTTTGGTTATTTGGGGCGACCACGATAGAACTTATCCGTGGAAACAGACCGAAGAGTTATGGAGGTCCATTGAGGGCGCGTGTCTGGCAGTTCTTCCCGGGTGCGCCCACGCGCCGCATTTGGAAAAGTCTGTCTTGTTTAATGCCATATTGGAAAATTTCCTGACCGATTCAGAGAATACCTCTGTGAGGTAAGCAATAGGGATCTGGGGAGCAATAGATAGGTTTTGGAAGGCGGCGTTGCAGGATCTGACCGATATGCAAATGGCTGCTCTGGAGTTGATTTTCCAAGATCACCGGCCGATTTTCCTGAAACCGGACATTCGCCGCGACACAAAAAAAGTACAGCGAGCTCTTAGGAGCCATCCGCTGCATTTTGCACCAATGATCGCTATCCATTTTCAAAGATAAGCTAACATCGAAACAGGGCCCTGCCCTGCCATCCTCCATATTTTGACACAGGGGATTTGGACGAGCCAGACGCCCACTGTAGTTATGCGCTCAGCTCAAGCAAAAGATGTCATTGCCTCGTTAAACGAGCAAATCCACGCAACTGAAAAACAGAGCGACGCAATGCTGGAACGGATCATGCAGGCCACAAACGCTACCATCATCCGTGCGTATGAGGGAAAAATAGCCGAGCTCGATAAAACAAAGCGTCTTTTACAGGAAAATCTGGCAAATCGCGCCACGCCAAAGGGCAGTTTCGACGATGTGCTAGAACACGCCATGCAATTTCTGTCAAACCCTTGGAAAATATGGGAAACAGGCCAATCCGCCCTCCGTCAAACAGTCCTCAAACTGGCCTTTACAGAGCGCCTTCACTACCACCGAAATACAGGTACTAGAACACCCAAAACGGCCTTAGTATTCAAAGCCTTAGGGGGTGGTTTAGGGAGTGAAGTGAAAAGTGGTGCACCCGAGAGGATTCGAACCTCTGACCCCCTGATTCGTAGTCAGGTACTCTATCCAGCTGAGCTACGGGTGCATTGAGGGCGGTTTAGTAGTAGCGCTCAGGCAATGCAAGCCCTCATGACATCAAAAAGAGTAGGATCGCAAAATTCTTTAAAGTGCGCCGTCCCCTTTAGGAAGAGTTAAGAGAAATTCAGTCCCCTGGTCGTTACTTTTGATCAGACGGACATCACCCCCATGACCGCGAATTAACTCCATTGATATAGCCAGTCCAAGGCCTGACCCGCCTTTGCGAACTGACCCCTGAAAGGGCGAAAACAAGTGTTCCTGGGCCTTTGCAGGCAAGCCAGGGCCATTGTCTCGAAGGCGAATCTCCCAAGCTGCTGCACTTTCAGATGCGCTAATGCAAATCTCACCAGATGCACGAGATGTTATAATCGCCTGTCGCGCATTACGGATCAAATTACCCAACACACGATACATTTGTTCTGGGTCAGCCCTAATTTCAAACGGTTCTGGTATGTCAGTTTTTAGAGAAAGATCAAAATCACCAATCGACAGGCGCTCACTATCCAACACCTCTTCAACGATATCGACTAAACTTACCAAAGTAAGGGTCGGACCGGGCTCTTCGGCGCGGCCAAAGGCCAAGGTTGATTCGCAAAGATGGACCGCACGAGTAATAGAGCTCACCAACTTGGGTGCCATCCGCGCGACGACAGGGTCCTTCGACATCTCGATCCGGTCGGTGAACAACTGGGCAGATGTCAGGATATTGCGTAAGTCGTGGCTAATCTTGCTCACTGCAGAACCCAATTGGGCTAGCCTCTCTTTTTGCTTTAGCGCACTTGTCAGCTCTGTCTGAAGCGACTTCAACGCCTCTTCCGCTTCGCGCAGCTCGGTGACACCCGCCGTGGGGGTTATAATGCGCCGCGCATCCTCAGGTGAGGCCGCATAATGCTGCATGTGATGCACCACCCCCTTGATGGGCTTCACCAACAAAATTCGCATCGCAACAAATAACAAGAACGCAGTGATCACCGAAATCACAGCGGAAAGCAGCAAAATTCGTAGCCCATAATCAATCATGGCAGCACGCATTGGCGCCGTTTCCATCGTTACCTCAATCAATAAGCCGGCATCCCGAACTGGCGCCCCAATCACACGAATGACTTCGCGTTCCGGCGAAACAAGTCGGCTCATCGCATCGCGGATCAGAACCAGCGCAGAATTGTCCCGCAAATCAATTGTACCTGAAATCAACTGCGGCATCGGAGAAGATAGCACCAACTGTCGTATCTCATCACGTCGCAAGACCACGTTAAATACTTCCGCATTCCGCAGCAGTTCAGCTTCAAGCTCAGCATCGATCATGTCATCTGCCAACAGCGTCAAAGAAGCTATCTGCGCGCGCTCCAATCGATTGAGCATATAGTCTTCGCGAAAACGCGCGATAGACGGTACAAAAATTGTGACTTCAGCGACCATCACAAAGATCGTCGTCAGCACCAAAAGCCGACCAGAAAGCGAGTTGATCATCCTACAGACCACCCCCTGAACGGGATGGTGGGCGGGGCGTCGTCGTAGACGCGCGCCGCGCAGCTCATGGGACAAACCGCTGAACAAAGCCAACAACGCGCTTCACCATATCACTCTCGAATAGCCTTGGAGTAAAATACGCACCTGCCGCACGTTTGTTGATTTCACCAATAGTTGGATAAGGAGCGACCATCGCAGCAATCTGGCTCATCTTCATTTTATTGGCCAGTGCCAATGCCCATAGGTTGATCAATTCCCCCGCCTGATATCCAACAATTGACGCACCGACAGGACGGCCTTTCACAACCATCAACTTGATAAAGCCCTTGGTTTTCCGCTCTGCAATGGCCCGGTCATTATGGCTGTAGTCAAAGCGCACAACTTCCAAAGAATCACCATATTTTTCTTTAGCTTCCGCTTCAGTCATACCAACTTGCGACAATTCCGGGTCGGTATAGGTTGCCCAGGGAATATGGGATGTCTTTGCCTTGGATGGCAGACCAAACAACATCGAGCGGATGATAACGCCCGCATGGTACCCTGCAACGTGAGTAAATTGCAGACCGCCCGCCACATCACCAATCGCATAAACTTTTTTATTGGTTGTTCGTAGACCCTCGTCCACTTTAATCCCGTTTCTGGAAGGCTCAACATTCCCCACTTCAAGATCCAACTTGTCAGTGTTTGCCTTGCGCCCCACAGCCATCAAAAGGTGCGACCCTTTGAATATGCGCCCATCCTGAACCTCAACTTCGATCGCACCCGCCTGCCCACGAATCTCCGCGGCCAACGCATCTTCTGCAATCTCGACGCCTTCGTCCTTGAGCGAAGACAAGACAACCTCGGCCAATTCAGGATCATCTTTGCCCAGCGCCTTTGCGCCCTCAATGACCGTGACCTTACACCCCATCCGAATATGGGCCTGCGCCATCTCCATTCCGATTGGGCCACCGCCAATGATTAGCAAATGTTCAGGTGCTTCACGCAACAAAAACAGTGTTTCATTGGTTTCATAGGGAACAGTATCAAGACCCGGAATAGGCGGCACCAGCGGAGAAGATCCCGTAGCAATAACAATGCGCCGTGCTTTGATTACCGTGTCACCAGCCTGCACCTCATCATGTGAGATGAATTTGCCGAACTCGCGGATCACATTGATCCCAAACCCCTCAAACCGCTCCTGACTGTCCATAGGCGCAATTGTAGCGATCACATCCGCAACATGGTCTTTGGCCGCCGCATAATCCACAACACCAGCAGCATCAGCCACACCGAATTGCGCACTGTTTTTCTGACCATACGCCGCCTTGCCTGTTGCAATCAGCGCCTTGGACGGAACGCACCCGAAATTGAGGCAATCGCCCCCCATCTCGTGCCCTTCCAACAAAACCACACTAGCACCCATCTGCGCCGCCCCGGCAGCAACCGAAAGCCCACCAGAGCCTGCACCAATAACCAGAATGTCAGTTTTGATATGTTTCATTTCGAAAGGTCCTTTTTGCCCGACAGGGCCTTAATAACTACAGGCAACACCGACAAAGCGCATAACCCCAATATTGGCAACAAGATGTGCGGTTCAAAGATAACCCCTAGATTTGGGTTTTCACCACGCTCAAACACTTCGCCAAGGCCCGCACCCACCGAACTATAGACAAGTGACCCTGGAATGATCCCAATAAACGTCGAAATTACAAAACGGCGCAACGGCACCCCCAAAAAGGCAGGTAACAGGTTCGCAACAAAGAACGGCACCGCGGGGACCAACCGAATGAAAAACAACATCGACCATTGGTTTTCATCAAGACCCTTCTTAATCCGAGCAACCATCCCCGCTGAGGTTTCCATCCGCGCCTTTAACTTATCGCCCAAACCAAATTGTGCTGCGAGAAAGATAAGCGTTGCCCCCAGAGTAGCAGCCGTAACATTCACAGCAGCCCCAAAGAATGTACCAAACAAAAATCCACCCGTCAGTGTAGCAATCGTCGCCCCCGGCAGCGAGAACGTCACGATCAATATGTAGATCCCCACAAATCCAAGAATCGTCAGTACAAAATTATTGTCGCGAAAAGCGATGAGAGCCTCTCGGTTGTCACGCAATGCATCAAAGCTCAGGTAATCGCGCAGCGCAAAGGCTCCGATAATTGCAAAAACTGCTATTGCAGCGATCGGGGCGTAGCGCCCGATGGAGGACTTGGGGGTCATACTTTGGCTCGCATCTGTCATTTTCATTTTCCTACGGGGGTAGATTGCCCCTTAGATGCCCCTTTGAGCGCGCCAAAGACAGGCAGCTCACGTTTGGTTGATCATCCGTGTTGGAATTTAGTGGATGTTCGCCCATATTAGGGGCGTATTGAAACATACCACGTCCCTCATTCGAAGTTTTATTGCAGATGAGCCTATTTAACGCCCTGCAGGGTTTGACTTGGGCGCGACAGCGTCTTAAAGGACGGGTCTGAATTGACGCGTATTGGCGAATCCGCTGAACGCAACTGACACAAGATGGAGACGGAGCGATGAAACGCACCTTTCAACCCTCGAACCTCGTCCGCAAGCGCCGCCACGGTTTCCGTGCACGCATGGCAACGAAAGCTGGTCGCAAGATCATCAATGCGCGCCGCGCACATGGCCGCAAAGAGCTGACCGCGTAATACGCGTTTAAGGCTATTGTTATGACACCGCCGGAGACTGACCTGATTGGCACTAACGCCAACGGGGCATCGTCTCCGGCGGTTTTGTTACGCTCGCCACCTACCGTTCTAACCCAACGGCGTGATTTTCAACGCACCGCACGGGGTAAACGTGTGGCAATGCCTGGATTCGTTCTCCAGATGCTGAAACGCCCCGACGGCGACGCTGCGGGGATTCGAATCGGCTATACCTGTTCTAAAAAAGTCGGTAACGCTGTAGCCCGCAATCGGGCAAAGCGGCGCCTGCGCGAAGTGGCGCGCGCCATCCTACCTGTTTTGGGCAAGGACGGGCATGACTATGTCCTTATTGGGCGCAATACAGCCACCGCCGCCCTACCCTATCACCAACTCCTGGCTGATATGGAGAAGGCACTGAGCATCCTTCACGGATCGCGCAAATGACCCCGGTCGCCAAGTTGATCGCCCTGCCCGTAAGGTTTTATCGATTAGTTTTTAGCCCATGGGTCGGCTTCAACTGCCGCTACCAACCCACTTGCTCTGCTTACGCCCTGGAAGCGTTGGAAAAACACGGGCCCGTCAAAGGCAGCCTACTCGCTGCGCGCCGTATCGGCCGATGCCACCCATTTGGCGGCGATGGATACGACCCCGTACCAGATACGGAGTGAGCTATGGAGACTGGTTTTTTCAAGTGGGCTTGGAGGTTCAACGCTGTGGCAATCGCCGTTTGCGTGATCTTAGTTCTTACCGTCATTCTATGGCAAGTTACTGGAACTTTAAGGCGCAATGTTTTCCCGACACATACCTCCAACACGTTTATCGACGCTCACGAACAACCGGATCAAGCAGCTGAGCAGAAACGATACTTTGGTGCGCCAAATGACCCAAGCAACAAGGGCATCTATGCCCTGCCCATATACGCAGACCAAAGCCATCCAAATCTGGGAATCAGCAAGAACAATAGCAGGGACCTAATCAATTACCGCATTGTCGATATAAGTGCCCAGACCAATCATTGGCTATTTGAAGGTATGAACCGCCTAATCCTAGACACACGCATGATCACGCTTTCTTACCCCGACCATAAGTCTAATCATCTCGGCCAACTGCTTACTGTGGTTCTAGAAGACACCAATGACGATGCCCGCCTGTCAGGCCACGATACAAAAACGCTACTCCTAACAAGCCCGCACTGGAACTGGCCCGTTAAGGTCACTCACGGTGTGATATCTGTGCTATCGACAACAGCCATCAGCGATAGCGCCTTTGACATCATATTCAGCACATCCGACGGCACCCATGCAGCACGCATCGCTATTCCCACCGGGGAAATATTATCAGAACAGGTTCTTCAAACCCACGACTGACATCTAACCTTTTTAGTTCGCACCCTTCGTGTTCTAAGAAGCACAAACCGCCCAAGGATCACGACATGCTTGATCATTCCAAAGAAATTCACGCTCTGTTTGAAGGGGCTCCCCAAACAACCAACTTCAAGAAGTTGCGCAAACGTATCGTGCGTCAAACCCGTGAAGCTATCGATCAATTCGGCATGATCGAACCGGGTACTAAATGGCTGGTCTGTTTATCGGGCGGGAAAGACAGCTATACACTGCTTGCCATCCTACACGAATTGAAATGGCGTGGCCTTCTGCCCGTTGAGTTGTTGGCCTGTAATCTGGATCAGGGCCAGCCCAATTTTCCCGCGACGGTCCTGCCCGAATTTCTCAATAAAATGGGCGTCCCGCACAGGGTTGAATATCAAGACACCTACTCCATTGTGATGGACAAAATCCCTGCAGGCCGTACCTTTTGTGCGCTTTGCTCGCGCTTGCGACGGGGTAATCTGTACCGGATTGCACGTGAAGAAGGGTGCTCGGCTGTTGTCCTTGGACATCACCGCGATGACATTCTGGAAACATTTTTTATGAACCTCTTTCATGGCGGCCGTTTAGCAACGATGCCACCAAAGCTGCTAAATGAGGAAGGTGATCTTTTCGTTTACCGCCCCCTTGCCTTTGTCGCTGAAGCCGATTGTGAAAAGTTTTCGACGGCAATGAATTACCCCATTATCCCCTGCGATCTTTGCGGATCCCAAGATGGCCTGCAGCGACAGCAAGTAAAGGCGATACTGGATGAATGGGAACGCAACAGCCCAGGTCGTCGTCAAACTATGTTCCGCGCGCTAAACAATACACGTCCATCTCATTTACTTGATCCTGCTTTGTTTGATTTTGCAGGGTTATCCCGGGATAGTGAAAATTTGAAGTAAAGCAGCCTCAATATGCTTGCCTGTATTAACCTCCGGCTGAATATTTCCGACCTAAGGTGACCTCATCGAGTCGCATGAGCGGCTAACATCAGGAGGACGCCCGTGCAAAACAGCGGCAAAAAAGGTCGGGTTCAATTGGTTGGGTTACGTGCCCGAATCATAAGTCTACTCACTGGCCCACCGGCGCTAGCATTCATTCCAGCTATATCGCTTGCTGCCTTCTGGTTTGGCGGTGAGGGTGCATTGTTGGTAGTAGCAGCCCTTGCACCTGCAGCTTACTTGCTTTCAGGGGGCTTAACCCCCGGCGCAGGAAATCTACACTTTGGAAGCTCAGGCCAACTTGGTCCGCTTCCTCGTACTCAAATGGTTGCACAGTGTGAAGAAATTTACGCCGATGCCACGAGAAACGGCCAGCATTCATGCATCCAAGTTGTGGAAATCGAAGGATTTACGGACCTTGTTGATCGGTTTGGCCCAACAGCTGGAGACACAGTCATCCAACGGATGGCGGAACGACTGATCAGTGTTATGCGCGACGGCGACATGATTGGTCAGATCGGCGATGCGCGCTTTGCAATCTGTGTCAATCCAGTTCGCCAACTCTCATTGGATCTTTGCATTCAAATGGCAGGCCGCCTCCAAGCTGCTGCAGAGGAACCGACATCTATTGACGGGACAGTAATCTATGCGGATGTTTGCATTGGCTTCTGTCAACATTCCAGAGCACCTGACAATCGGTCCGGAGATTGGTTAGAAGCGGCATGTATTGCACTTCGCAGTGCCCAGGCCCACGGCCCGTCCAGCATCCGAGCATACTCTGCTCAAATGCATCAAGAACGCAAAACACGTCGTGAGCTGCATGAAGACGTTGCTACCGCCCTTGAGAGTGGAGAAATTTTACCTTGGTTCCAGCCCCAAATTTGCACGGATACTGGGCGCATCACTGGTTTTGAGGCCCTGGCCCGCTGGACCCACCCCACCCGAGGGGTCATTCCGCCAGCACATTTTTTGCCAGCTATTGAAGCCACCAATCTGTTAGAACGCCTAGCTGAAGTCATGATGTACCACAGCTTTGCCGCACTCAAGAAATGGGACACCGCTGGTGTTGTAGTTCCACAGATTGGGGTCAATTTCGCGGGCTCCGAATTGAGCAACCCGCGCCTTGTCGAAAAGATAAAATGGGACCTAGATCGTTTTGAGCTTACCCCAGACCGCTTGGCTGTAGAGGTTCTTGAAACCGTCGTAGCCAGCTCACCAGACGACATGATAACACGTAATATCAATGCTCTAGGTGAACTGGGGTGCAAAATTGATCTGGATGACTTTGGCACAGGAAATGCCTCAATTTCTTCCATTCGCCGCTTTTCCGTAAGCCGAATCAAGATCGACCGCAGCTTTGTAATGAAGGCTGATCGGGATCCAGAGCAACAGCGCATGATCAGCGCAATTCTCACCATGGCTGAAAGATTGCAGGTCGAAACGCTTGCAGAAGGTGTCGAGACCGTTGGGGAACACGTTTTGTTGGCGCAGCTTGGCTGCGGTCACGTTCAAGGCTTTGGTATCGCTCGCCCCATGCCATTTGATCAAACACTTGAGTGGATCAATGCGCATAACGCAAAACTGCGCGATGTTCCCCAGATCATGCAAAGCCGGCCAAAATAGCTTGAAATCTGCCAAAAACCTAAACAACAATCACACCTGCATACCCGAATCCGCTTGACCTTTGGCCGTCCTCGTTGTGTACCCAGCGGACAGTTTTCAGACATCAGGTGGCCGGACCAATGGACGATCAAAACAAGAATCTAATCATCGCAACAGCACTTAGTTTTGTTGTGATCCTTGTGTGGTTTGTACTCTTTCCACCACCAGAGGCCGAAACGCCACTTAACGGCAGCACCGCATCCCTATCGGCCCCTGCCGAAGGGACATTGGCTACCCCAAGCGCAGACACCCCCGGTTCGGAAACTACAACAACAGCGAGTACTGAAACCGAGCCAAGTGCGATCGAAAGCGCTCCACGTGTTGCGATCCAAACCCCACGCCTGAGCGGTTCTTTGTCTCTGTTGGGTGGTCGGATCGACGAGCTGTCCTTGAACGACTATCGCACCTCATTGGACGATGACGCGACAATCGTTGAAATCCTGTTCCCCGCGAACGAGGAAAATGCGCAATATGTCCTAAACGGCTGGGCCGCCTCAACAGGTGTAGATCCAACGGCCGTCCCTGGTCCAAACACCGAATGGCAACTAGCCTCAGGCGACACGCTAGGCGTGGATGCACCTATTACGCTTAGCTGGGACAACGGCGCAGGCCTCCGGTTCTCAAAACAAATTGCGATCGATGACAAATATATGTTCACGGTCACGCAATCTGTTGAAAATACAAGCGATGCATCAGCATCAATGGCACCTTACGCCATTCTGGCGCGCCACGGCATCCCTACTGATCTCAAGAACTTTTTCATCTTGCACGAGGGTGTTGTCGCCATGACAGACGGCGAGTACTCAGAAACCGACTGGGATAAATTGCCCGAATTCGAGTACAACCAACGCGCAGGCGCACGCACCCAAGAAGAGAACATCACCGAAAATGGCTGGATTGGGTTTACCGATCATTATTGGATGAGCGTTCTGATCCCAACCCAAGGGACTGCGTTTAAAGCCGTGGCAAAATACGACGAACGCCGCGACATCTACCAAACCGAAGCCGTAAGCACTGTTCAGACAGTGGCCGCGGGCCAAACCATCTCGAACACCACTCAAATATTCGTTGGCCCAAAAGAGTGGGAAGTGTTGAATGGATACGAAAAAGGCGGCGTCTATAACTTCATCGACTCGATTGATTGGGGCATATTCTCTTTCCTGACCAAACCGATCTTCTGGCTACTGCACCATATCAACCTGCTGATTGGCAATATGGGTATTTCGATTATCGCACTGACTTTGTTTATCAAGGCATTGCTGTTTCCGCTGGCTTATAAATCTTACGTCTCAATGGCCAAGATGAAAGAGCTTCAGCCGAAAATGGAAAAGATGAAAGCAGACGCTGGCGACGACCGCCAAAAAGTGCAGCAAGGCATGATGGAGCTCTACAAAAAGGAAAAGGTAAATCCTGCTGCTGGTTGTTTGCCGATCCTGCTGCAGATCCCCATCTTCTTCTCATTGTATAAGGTGATCTTCGTCACAATCGAACTGCGCCACGCACCATTCTTTG
Source organism: Sulfitobacter sp. (assembly GCF_036960155.1). Classification (GTDB taxonomy): domain Bacteria; phylum Pseudomonadota; class Alphaproteobacteria; order Rhodobacterales; family Rhodobacteraceae; genus Sulfitobacter. The sequence goes on from NZ_JBALWB010000001.1 coordinate 487,439, forward strand.
GCCCGTTCCAAGACCTCAGCTCACCTGACCCTACAACGATCTTTAACCTATATGGCGCCCTGCCTTGGGCCGCACCCGAAGTGGGTAGCATCATGGCGCTGGTATTTATCGGTATTTTGCCGCTGCTCTTGGGTATCTCCATGTGGTTACAGCAAAAGCTAAACCCAGCGCCTACAGATCCGACTCAGCAGATGATCTTCGCTTGGATGCCTTGGGTATTCATGTTCATGCTGGGCAGCTTTGCATCGGGTCTGGTTGTTTACTGGATCGCAAACAACACCATCACCTTCACGCAGCAATACCTGATCATGCGCAGCCAAGGGTACAAACCTGACCTTTTGGGCAACATAAGAGGCGGCTTTGGGCGCAAAGCAAAAGTAGATTCGAAAAAGTGATGAAGGTTACCGCCCTTTGGCGCCACCCCCTCAAAAGCCATGGACGTGAGGCGCTCACGCGTGTCACGCTCAATGAAGGTCAAAGCATGCCTTATGACCGTCTTTGGGCCGTTGCCCATGACGCGGCAAAAGCTGATGGTTCAGAGTGGGCTGCCTGCCAAAACTTTAGCCGCGGGGCCAAATCACCATCCTTGATGGCGATTACTGCCACCTTGGATGAAGAAACCGAGACGCTTACTTTGCGCCACCCTGATCAGTCAGATCTAACGGTCCAGCCAGATGTTGACCCTGACGCCCTACTTGAATGGGTCAGCAAGTTGGCAAACAGCAGCCGCGCGATGCCAGCCCGAATTTTGCGACTGGACGGACGCAGCTTTACTGACACGCCCTTCCCTTCGATATCCTTGTGTAACCGTGCAACCCACGCCGCTGTTGAAACACTAACGAATACGCCATTGCAGGCCGACCGATGGCGCGGAAATATTTGGTTTGAGGGAGCGCCCGCGTGGTCCGAATTTGATTGGATCGGGCGTGAGGCCAATCTAGGCACTGTGCGCCTCAAGATCGAAGAACGGATCACGCGCTGCCTCGCCACAACTGTGAATACAGACACTGGTGTGCGCGATGTCGACACTCTCAAGGCGTTGAACACCTTGGGTCACCAAGATTTTGGGATTTACGCCCGCGTTATTGAAACCGGCCAAGTGGCAGTTGGCGACCAATTGGAGCTTGTCTAATGCAATTGCCTTTCCCGCTTGTCGAAGAACCAGATGCACAAACCCTAGAACGTGGACGCCTTCTTTTTGCAGGTGAAACCGATTTTGTTAAAGGTGTGGTCGCTATGTCGGGCCTGCCCGAAGCGGACCGTATTGAGGTCTGCTTTGCTGGGCGATCAAACGTGGGTAAATCAACCTTAATCAATGCGCTAACGGGAATGAAGGCGCTTGCCCGTGCTTCAAACACGCCAGGACGTACACAAGAAATCAACTACTTCACCGCGGGTGAAGAGCTCTACCTCGTTGACCTTCCCGGCTATGGTTATGCAAACGCGCCTCTGCCTGTGGTGGAAAAATGGCAGCGGTTGCTGAAGCAATTCCTGCAAGGGCGCCAAACATTGCGCCGTGCCTTTGTCCTGATTGATGCACGCCATGGGGCCAAAGCGGTGGACAATGAAATAATGAGCCTGCTGGACAGTGCAGCCGTGACATTTCAGGTTGTGTTGACAAAAGCCGATAAGGTGAAAGAAGTAGAGCGCGAAAAGATCCTTGATCAAGTGCGCGGCGCGCTCAGCAAACACCCTGCTGCCTACCCTGAGATCATCGTGACCTCGTCAGAAAAAGGCTGGGGCATTCCCACGTTGCGGTCTGTGATTGCCACGCTGGAATAAGCGCCTATGATCCCGTCAGACTTCGGGAAATCAGATATGAGAACACAAGACATGAACCGCGATTGGGCCACAACCGCCGCCACCCTTTCACAAGCTCTGCCTTACATGCAGCGCTACAATGATGCGACCATAGTGATCAAGCTGGGCGGCCATGCGATGGGCAGCGACGAGGCGATGATGGAATTCGCCCGCGACGTGGTTTTAATGCGCCAAGTTGGCGTGAAACCCGTGATCGTTCATGGCGGTGGCCCGATGATCAACAGCATGTTGAAGCGGCTGGGGATCGAATCTCAGTTTGTGAACGGCAAACGTGTGACCGACGCTGCAACAATGGAAGTTGTTGAAATGGTTCTGTCGGGTTTGGTGAATGCCCGCATAGTACAGGCCATTACCGAACAGGGCGGCCGCGCTGTTGGTGTATCTGGCAAGGACAGTGGCCTGATCATTTGTGAACCCGAGGACCCAGCACTGGGTTTGGTTGGGAAGCCCACCACCATAAATCCGGGCCTGCTCCTTGATCTGGCTGAAAAGGAACTAATACCCGTTATTGCCCCTCTTGGCATGGGAATGAAAGGCGAGACATTTAACATCAACGGTGACACTGCAGCCGGTGCTATCGCAGCAGCACTCAAGGCAGATCGCCTGCTGCTGCTTACAGATGTTTCCGGCGTCAAAAACGCAGAAGGTGACGTTTTGACAGAACTCACGGCATCGCAAATCAAACAGATGACCGAAGAAGGCACCATCGCAGGTGGCATGATCCCGAAAACGCAAACTGCGCTGGATGCCCTAAACGCGGGTGTCCGTGCCAGTGTTATTCTAGACGGTCGCGCGCCGCATGCCTGCTTGCTTGAGCTATTCTCAGAGCATGGTGCGGGCTCAATCATCCGCGCAGGGTGAAACCGTCAGGCACAGCCCCGGAAAAGCTCGCACAGCGCCTGTTAGACAAGGTTGATGCCCTCGCAGCACCACACGGGCTAATGGCAATGGGTGGCGCGCACACAAATCCAGATCAAGCCGCGCAAACCATTGTCCTCATTGGGACTGCACCAAATTTTTGGGATCACTTCACGCAAAGCACAGAATATCAAGACGGGGCGGCGGACCCTATCGACCGTTGGTCCCAACGCATCGTGCCACAGATCATGGAGGCGGCAGGCGGCATAGGGGTAGTCTATCCCTTTGGTGGCCCGCCCTATGCTCCGTTTATCGCATGGGCCAAGCAAACAGGCGAGGCCTTTGATAGCCCTGTCGGCATGTTAGTTCATATCCGCGCAGGGCTGCTCATCTCATACCGTGGAGGCATCATATTCACTGGCCGCATTCCCCTGCCCGCCCAACAGGCCCTGCATCCATGTAATAGCTGCGCTACACGCGCTTGCGTCAGTGCATGTCCTGTAGATGCCCTTTCAGATATGCATTTCTATGATGTGCCAAATTGCAAAGGTCATATCGCATCTCCTGCGGGGACTGACTGTATGACCAAAGGCTGCGCCACGCGCCTTGCTTGCCCGATTAGTCAAGCGTTTGATCGCCCCTCTGCGCAGAATGCCTTTCACATGACCGCCTTCAAAGGAGTTTGAATGAAACGTCTGATCCTTATGCGCCACGCCAAATCAGATTGGTCTGAGCGCGACACCAGTGACCATGACCGCACGCTAAACCAGCGTGGACAAGAAAGCGCATCAGCAATGGGCGATTGGCTAAGGCAGAACAAACTGCAGCCAGACCATATCCTGTGCTCCGATGCTGCTCGCACCCGCGAAACGTTGCAACGGTTAAACCTTGGGGATGTCCCTAGTACATTCCTGCGAAACCTCTATCTCGCGGAAACTGACGTGATGGCGGCAGCATTACGTTCGCGCACTGAGGCCTGCATTTTGATGGTCGCACATAACCCCGGCAGTGCCATGCTGGCAGAGATGTTATTGGCGCACGCACCTGATCATCCGCAATTTTTCAAATACCCAACCTGTGCAACGCTTGTTGTTGATTTCGACATTACCGACTGGCGCGATCTCCGGCTGGGGACAGGGAAGACTATCCAATTCATCGTTCCGCGTGACATCACAAAGTAAGGCAAAACAAAATAGGGGCGGAGGTTTCCCCCCGCCCCTATTCCATAACGATTTAGCTGTTAACGCTTAGTGACCCAAGATTTGGCTCAGGAACAGTTGCGTGCGCGGGCTTTGTGGATTGTTAAAGAACGCTTCAGGCTCGTTTTGTTCAACGATCTGGCCTTCATCCATAAATATAACGCGGTTCGCCACCTGACGGGCAAAGCCCATCTCGTGCGTTACACAGATCATTGTCATACCTTCTTCGGCAAGCTCGATCATTGTATCGAGAACTTCCTTGATCATCTCAGGATCAAGCGCCGAAGTCGGTTCATCAAACAGCATGATGCGCGGTTTCATGCAGAGCGAACGGGCAATCGCCACACGCTGTTGCTGACCACCAGAAAGTTGGCCAGGGAACTTGTCTGCTTGATCGGGGATTTTCACCTTCTCAAGATAGTGCATCGCAACTTCTTCGGCTTCTTTCTTAGGTGTTTTACGCACCCAAATCGGAGCCAGCGTGAGGTTGTCCAGAATGCTCAGATGCGGGAACAGGTTAAAGTGCTGAAAACACATCCCCACTTCTGAACGGATCTTGTCGATGTTCTTGAGGTCAGAGGACAACAGCGTGCCGTCCACTTCGATCGACCCTTTCTGGTGCTCTTCCAGCGCGTTGATGCAGCGAATGAGCGTGGATTTACCAGAGCCAGACGGCCCACAAACCACGATACGTTCACCTTGATACACCGTCAGATCAATGTCGCGCAGCACGTGAAATGTGCCGTACCACTTGTTCATCTGCTGAATAGAGATCGCGACTTCGTCGGATACTTGTAGTTTTGCTGTATCGGCCATGTTGCGGGCTCCTTAACGATGATCTGTCGCAAGACGGCGTTCCAGCCACTGCGAATATTGTGAGATGGAATAACAAACGACGAAGAAGACGAGACAGGCAAAGCCCAAAAGCTCCCAGTAGACGCCGTTCCAATCGGTTGATGCTAGGATCGGACCTCGGATCATGCCGATGATGTCGAACATCGAGATGACGGAAACCAGCGTGGTATCCTTAAAGAGGCCAACGGCAATGTTGACGATCCCAGGGATCGAAATCTTCAACGCCTGAGGCAAGATGATCAAACGCATTGCTTGCGAATAATCCAGACCCAAGCTATCTGCCGCCTCATACTGACCTTTTGGCAAAGCAGCCAAACCGCCACGCACCACTTCCGCGATATAAGCCGCCGAGAAGATTGTGATCATGATCACAACACGTATAAACAAATCCACAGTCTGTTCCGGTGGGAAGAAATACGACAACATAACGCTCGCAACGAAGAGCAGCGTGATCAACGGGACACCACGAATAAGTTCGATGAAGACCACGCAAATCCACTTGATCAGCGGCATGGAGCTTTGACGTCCCAGCGCAAGTGCGATGCCAAGAGGGATCGACAATGACACACACGTAATCCCAAGCATCATATTGAGCATGTAACCACCCAAATCACGCGATGGTACCGCTTCGAGGTATGGCTGTTCTGGCGCTAATACAGGCACGATAAAGCCCGCAAGGAACCATACAACTACGGCACTTGCGATGCCTCCGAAGAAACCAACGGCAAAGCTCTGTGCGACAAATCTGGAATAGACGACATAACCAGCCGCAAAACCGATCAGCGCAAAGATTGGGACCCAGATCGTACCACCCCAAATTAGCCAATAGGCCGCGAAGGGGAACAAGATGGTGACGATCAACAACTTGCGCGGCAGGTCAAAGAACAGCACCGGCGCGATGGCAACAAGCATAAAGATGAATGCAGTTACCGGACGCCAATATTCGGTGGCAGGGTATTTGAAACCAAAGAGCAGCTGTGGCCAGCGTTCCACCAACACCGCAAAGCATGCGCCAGACGTGCCCTGTAGAATTTCACGACATTCAGCTAAATTGGCCGCATTCCAGACACCGTTGAAAATCCACGGCAACGTGCTGCTCAGGACCAAATAGACAACATAGAATGCAAGGATGGTCAAAATGCCGTTCGGAATCGTCGCGAACAAATTGTCACGCATCCACTTAACCGGGCCCGCCGCACTGGAGGGAGGCGTAGATTGCGGGATCGATGTTTCACGAACGAAGGCGACTGAGTGAGAGTTTGTATCTGACATCTCAACGCTCCTTCAATTTCATAGCGTTATTATAAACGTTCATGGTTGCCGAAATTAGCAATGAGATCACAAGATAGAACAACATCAGCAACAAAACGCATTCAATCGCGCGGCCCGTTTGGTTGAGCGTAATGCCCCCCAAGGTCGCTGTGATGTCAGCGTACCCTACCGCAATCGCAAGCGAAGAGTTTTTGGTGATGTTCAAGAATTGTGAAATCAGCGGCGGGATAATCACACGCAATGCCTGTGGTAGAACAACAAGGCTCATGACGCGGCGTGGGCGAAGACCAAGTGCGGCAGCAGCTTCGGTTTGTCCTTTAGACACCGCCTGAATACCCGCACGCACGTTTTCTGCGATGAAAGCACCTGTGTAGACTGATAGGGCAAGCCATAGAGCAATCAGCGGGCCACCAATTTTGATACCACCACTAAAGTTGAAACCTTTGAGAGCAGGGTATTCCCATGTCAGCCCAAGGAACCACAACAATGCGGCCACAGGCAAAATCCAGATCGCTAGATTCGTATAAAGCGTCGTCGGCCTCACGCCCGTCTCTTGTTGCTTTTTGATTGCACTTGCGTTCACACGTTTGGTGATCTGCCAAGAGGCCAGCAAGACCACAAATACTGCGATCCAATCCAGCGCGCCACTTTCAGCGAATTTCGCCAAACCGCTCGCTTTACGGCCACCTTCTGCCAGCACCTCTTCGCCGCCGTTCTGCAAGAACCCGTTTTGGAATACTGGCTTTGGAACGTAGACGCCTCGATTGGTAAACGCTGCTGAGTCTAGGAACATCGAAGCTTTGGGTGTTTCACCACGATAGTCACGCGGGCTAGGCATCACTGCAGTCATGATCGTGAAAATGATGATGATCCAGATCAGCACAGGAATGTTACGGAAAATCTCCACGTAAAAAGACATCAGCTTGCGGACAAGCCAGTTTTTTGAAAGCCGAAGAACACCCGCAATGACACCAATCACCGTCGCAGTGATACACGCCATAACGGCGACCAGCAGAGTATTGAGGATACCCACCATAGCGGCCCTCAGATTAGAAGACTGGCTATTGTAGTCGATCAATGTCTGGTTGATGTCGTAGCCAGCCGGACTGCCCAGAAACAAGAACGAGATATTCAAACCGGCTGCGCGTAAGTTAGCGGCGAGGTTTGAATAAAGATAAAGTAAGGCCAAAGCCAATGCGATCGCAGCGACGACCTGTAGTGTCATCGATCGATACCGGGAGTCGTTCAACAGCATAGATAGCCGGAACGTTCCCTTAGGAGGGTCCGTGAGTGTCGACATAAAATGTATCCCCGTTGTCCCAGCTGTATTTTCTGCGCCTTTTGACGTCAGTGCCGGGTAACTTATTTATTTGTCTAGCCGTAATGCACAAAGGGCGCGGGAAATCCCGCGCCCTTTGGCTCAAGTATTTAGCGGAATGGTGGGGAGTACAGCAGGCCGCCGTCTGTCCACTGTGCGTTCAAACCACGCGCCAGACCGATTGGAGTTTCTTCGCCGATGTTCTTGGCAAAGATCTCGCCGTAGTTACCTTGTGTTTCGATGGCACGCTTGAATGCGTCCGCATCAAGACCCAGCATTTCACCCAAAGTACCCTCAGAACCGAGCAGACGCGCAACTTCTGGGTTGTTTGTGGATGCTGCCATTTCGGTAACATTTGCGGAAGACACACCCAGCTCTTCAGCTGTGATCAGTGCGTTAAGTGTCCAGCGAACAACGTCGCCCCACTCGTTGTCACCATGACGTACCAGCGGGCCGAGTGGCTCTTTGGATACGATTTCTGGCAGCAACGTGTGCTCGTCAGGCTTTTCGAATGTGGCACGTGTTGCGGCCAGACCGGAAGCATCTGTTGTGTAAACGTCGCAAGCACCGGCAAGATACTGCTGCTGAGCTTCGGAGTTCGTTTCGATTGGCACTGGCTCATAGCTGATGTTGTTGGCGCGGAAGAAGTCGGCCAAGTTCAATTCAGTTGTTGTACCAGTTTGGATGCAAACAGTAGCGCCATCCAGATCTTTTGCGGAAGACACGCCTAGCTCTTTTGGAACCATGAAGCCTTGGCCATCATAGTAGTTCACGCCTACGAAATCGAACTTTAGGTCGACATCGCGGGAGAATGTCCATGTGGTGTTACGCGCCAGCACGTCGATCTCGCCGGAGGCCAGGGCAGTGAAGCGTGTTTTGCCAGTTGTTGGAATAAATTCAACAGCTGTTGCATCGCCCAAAACAGCCGCAGCAACCGCACGACAAACGGATACGTCGAAACCGACCCATACGCCATTCGCGTCAGGCGCAGCAAAGCCAGCTAGACCAGTTGTAACGCCACAGTTCAGACTGCCACGTGCTTTGACATCGTCGAGCGTACCAGCGGCAGCTGCACCAGCAGACAAACCAGCGATCGTCAGCGCGCCAAGAATAATTGTTTTTTTCATTTTTACCTCTTCCTGATTTTCCACCACTTTTTGGGTGGATACTACCGGCACTTTGCATGCCGGTTGTGATACTCCACGAGCAGTGCTCGAGTAGTGGCAGTAAGTGTGGGCGGATTCCCGCGCTAAGGTCAAGGGGAGAGCAGTCAGAAAGAAATTACAAAACCCTGCTTGACCAAAGGTAAGCCTAAAAATCGGGTGATAATATTGGTTGCGCGAGGTCGAACATTCGTTTCGCGTGGATGAACGCTTCACGCTTAACATTTGCAAGTGAAGTGGCATCATCGTCCTCACCCCACAGTTCTTCTTGCCAAATCTCGTCTAAACGGGAAATTATCCACAATTCCTCGGCTGGACGTTCACCCAATGAGGCCGCGAATCCAAGGACAAGTGAACCAGACAAGCTGACCAAATCGTGAAACGCTGCCAGCTCGAAAAAATCCAACTCATGTGTTCGCTTTCGCAGCAATTCCACTGATTTTGGATTTTGAGGCGCGTGAATAACGCCGGTTCGTGTTTCCAGCTGCGCACCAAGCGTTTCGGCAGCCCATTCCAGCATCGGATTCCATTGAGCGGCCTGACGTTCAACCAGCTCCTCGGGGGCATCAGCGCGGTAACACAAAAGATCACTGTCACCGTATGCTGCCAACATCTCAGCAACCTCGGCGTGTTGCACTGTGACTTTATCAATCGCCGCGTTTGCAGTTTTGGTGACTGGCATTGTATTTGGGTTGATCGCATCAACCTGCGCGTCCCACTCCAATGCAATTGCATCCGCCATGGCCTGCGTCGGAACAAGCATAGCTTGTTTAGCGGGTGTCTTAACTGGCCGGCCATCTAGCTCGACGGTGAAACGATCGCCGACCTCAACGACAGCAGCTTCTTTCCAGAAACGTTTTGCTTTCCATTCGCTCATCGTTCAGTCCCTCCAGATTTTGTCCAACAGCGGTGGCAACGCATCAAAGCTTTCAAGGATGTGCTTTGCGGCCACCAGATGCGCAGGCGGGTGATAGCCCCAGCTCACGCCGATCCCTGTTATGCCAGCGTCCTGCGCCATTTCCATATCAAATGTCGTATCCCCAACCATCACCGCGTTTTCAGGTTCAACGCCTGTCTCGCTCAATGCTGCAAGCAGCATGGCAGGATGCGGTTTGGAGGGGTGAAAATCGGCAACTTGCTGGGTCACGAAAATGCCCTTGAGTTCATGTGCCTCAATCAGCTTGTCCAAACCACGGCGCGATTTTCCTGTAGCGACCCCAAGCAGCACATCAGGCTGTGCCTGTAAGGCCTCAAGGGTTGCACGGGCACTAGGATAGAACGGCGAGGATATCTCGCCACCCTGTTCGGACCGCAGCGACATATAGGCATCTTTATAGCCCTGAACGAGACGCGCGAGGGTGCCGCCATCAGCTTCAGGCGCAAGTCGCGGCATCAACACGTCCAACGACAAGCCGACAACACCCAAAACCTCTTCACGAGGCGGGGTCAGCAGACCTTCTCCCGCAAACGCCAAATGCATAGCGCCAAGTATATCAGCCTGACTGTCTACCAGCGTGCCATCAACGTCAAAGATCACCAATCGCAATGGTGCGTCGCTCATCCCCAAGTGTCCCCGAACGGGTCAGCAGGTGCAAATTTCGTCTGCCACGCAAATGTGTCCCATGTGCGTTGCATGTGCTCCGGCATGGGCGCCACCAGATTGAGTGTCGCCTTCGTCGCGGGGTGCTGGATTGTTAGGCTACGTGCGTGCAGGTGGAGCTTTTTCGAGATTTCACCGCCCAGTTGGGCACCCCAACCGTCGCCCATGTTTTCCTGACCCGAACCGCCGTATTTGCCGTCACCCACAATCGGATGTCCGATTTCAGCCATGTGAACGCGCAGCTGGTGCGTCCGGCCTGTTACGGGGCTCAGGGCCATCCATGACGCACGGGTGCCTACCTGCTCCAGCACGGAATAATCGGTTGTAGCGCGCTTGGCACCTTCAGTGCTGTCTACATCGCGCGGGTGCACCGCATGCATTTTCTCGCCCGCACCGCCTGCTCCATGCCCCGTGCCTTTGACCAGACCAAACTTAATCGTGCCATTGCGCGGGTGTGGAGCACCTGCAACGGCCGCCCAATAAATCTTGCGTGTTTCACGGTGCCTAAAGTTTGCAGTCAGCGCTTTGGCTGCTTCGCGTGTCCGTGCAAGGACCAGAACACCTGAAGTGTCTTTGTCCAACCGGTGCACCAAGCGAGGCTTTTCATCCATATCAAACATCAACGCCTCAGACAGGGCATCGACATGCCGCTCGCCCTGCCCCGAGCCACCCTGTACAGGCAAACCCGGAGGTTTGTTCAACGCAATTACGTGATCATCACGGTAGATCACGCAGGCGCGGATCATCTTGGCTTCGGCATCGGTTACGGTTGTGCGTCTTGTTGGCGCCGGAGCATCACCTGTTGGCAGCGGCGGAATGCGGATTTCCTGCCCTGCTTCCACACGTGTGGAGCCCTTCACCCGGCCTCCATCAACGCGAATTTCACCCTTGCGGCACATCTTTTCAATGCGGCCATGTGGCACGTGCGGAAAAACCTGTTTGAACCAGCGGTCCAGACGTTGATCTCCGTCACCTTCTTTAACTGTAATTGTTTGTACGCGGCTCATGCGAATATCCCTCTGGCGATCCATAGCCCCAACATTAATCCACCCAAGCTTAACGCAACTGACAGTGCCACATAAGCACCCGCCGCAGCAATCTGGCCGCGTTCAATCAGTGTCACAGTTTCCAGCGAAAATGCCGAGAACGTGGTAAAGCCGCCCAAAATGCCTGTCATGACAAAGGGGCTATAATGCGTCAGCCCTTTATGGGCCGCAGCAACCACAAAAGCGCCCATCAGGAACGACCCGATGACGTTTACAGTGATGATCGCCAGCGGGAATTCAGCAGGGCCAGTGAGACGCATAACGCCCACCCCTACAAGAAACCGACACGCAGCGCCAATGGCACCGCCAAGGGCGACAAGGGATATTGTTGAAATCATGCTGACCCCATCGCGCGGGCGAGCGCCAGAGTCAACTAGATGTCAACTCTCTCGCTGCGCACGCAGCTTTGCGAAGTAATCCTGCCGCTTTTTCAGGTCCCGCTCAAACCCGCGTTCAACCGGCCGATAGAGTGCAGGACGCTCCATCTCGTCGGGGAAATAGTTTTGTCCCGAAAAACCATCTTCGGCATCATGATCATAGGCATAGCCAGCGCCGTACCCTTGATCTTTCATCATAGAAGTCGCCGCATTGAGGATGTGTTTGGGTGGCGGCGCAGAACCTGTCGCCTTAGCCGCATTGCGCGCACCCTTATAAGCCACATAATTTGCGTTGCTTTTGGGCGCGAGCGCCAGATAGATCACTGCCTGAGACAGCGCCAATTCCCCTTCGGGGGAGCCTAACCGTTCATAGGCATCCCAACTTTGAAGGCACACAGCCTGCGCTTGGGGGTCCGCAAGCCCGATATCCTCAACAGCCATACGCACAAAACGCCGCGCGAGATATCGCGGGTCTTCGCCACCCTCAAGCATGCGCGCAAACCAATAAAGCGCCGCATCCGGGTCACTACCCCTGACCGATTTATGCAATGCCGAGATGAGATTGTAATGCTCATCCCCACCTTTGTCATATTGCGCAGCCCGTTTGCTAAGACGCTTTCCAAGCGCGGCAGTATCCAGCGGTGTGTCCACTTTCCATGCAGCTATCTGCTCAATCAGATTGAGCAATGCACGCCCGTCGCCATCTGCCATATCCAACAACGCCTGACGTGCTGCGGAGTCCAACGGCAAAGTCACATCTAATTCTTCTTCAGCCCGCACCACGAGTTTTTTTAAATCATCACCATCCAGACGCTCAAGAACCAACACCTGCGCACGACTTAGGACAGCGCGGTTCAACTCAAAACTGGGGTTTTCGGTTGTCGCACCTACCAGCAGGATAGTACCGTCTTCCATATGGGGCAGAAAGCCGTCTTGCTGAGCCTTGTTGAAACGGTGAATTTCATCCACGAACAGCAACGTCCCCTGCCCGTTTTGGCGCCTGATCTTCGCCGCTTCAAACACCTTGCGCAACTCAGGGACGCCGCTGAAAATCGCGCTTATTTGTACAAAATGCAGATCTGTTTCATCCGCAAGAAGACGTGCAATTGTCGTCTTACCTACCCCCGGTGGGCCCCAAAATATCAGTGAGCTTAGCGCACCACCACCCAACATTACTGTCAGCGGAGCCTCCGGACCGAGCACTTGCCGTTGGCCAATCACCTCGGCCAATGCCTTTGGTCGAAGCCGATCAGCCAAGGGCCGATGTCCGCTATCTAATACAACTGGCGCGCCAAACAGATCCGCCATGATTATCCTCTGAACCGCATCGAAATGCGTTGTGCACCTCGCTGAACACTCATTTCAATGCGGCGTACTTCCCCCGACAACACCTGAGCAGCCTGATCAGGATGGGACAGTGTTACTCCATTAAGAGACATCAGCACATCGCCAACGCGCAGCCCAGCCCGAACAGCAAAGTTGCCCACTTCAATTACAGCAACACCTTTCGCTTCCAACGGCAAATTCAACTCGGACAATACAGCAGGGTTGATCCGAGCCAGCGTCAGCCCTGGAAACAGGCTTTTCTCTGGCAAGGTCAATTGATCACGCGAGGGGTCATCGGGTGCCGCGATAAGCGCGACTTGGACCTGCTGCTCCTTACCCTGCCTACTAAACAACACATCTGCTTGCGCACCTAAGCCTGCGACGCTCATTCGGTAAATCATCTCTGACGGCGTATTCACCGATTGTCCGCCAACGGTCAGGATCACATCGCCTACCGCCAACCCGGCCTCAAGAAACGGGCTAACAGGGTGTAGGCCGGAAATAATGATCCCACCAGATCGATCGAACCCCAGCGTGGCCGCCATATCCGTATCTAACGGCTGCCCGTTGATACCAGCCCACGGACGTCCAAAGCCCTCATGCCCCTCTTGGGATTGAGCAACAAATGCCGCAACCAGATCAGCTGGAATGGCAAACCCAATTCCGTTTGAGCCTCCAGATCGTGTCAAAATCGAAGTATTCACCCCAATCAACTGGCCCGCCACATCCACCAGCGCGCCGCCGGAATTACCCGGGTTAATTGGCGCGTCCGTTTGAATGAAATAACCGTGTCCGCGCCCACCCGATCCGCCAGAACGCGCCAGACCGGACACAATACCACTGCTTACCGTTTGCCCCACGCCAAACGGATTTCCAATGGCCAAAGCCAACTCACCAACCTCAACACTGTCACTGTCGCGCAAACGAAGAAAAGGTAGCGGATCTGGTGCATCAATCTTGAGAATAGCTAAATCGCTTTGCTCATCTCCAAGCAAAACCCTTGCTGTGAATTCTCGTCGATCATTCAGCACAACGCGGATATCGGTCGCCATGCCCACTACGTGATAGTTACTTACTACAATTCCGTCAGCCGAAAGAATCACACCTGATCCAAGCGAGTTTTGCACACGTGGTTTAGGCGTCGCTGATGGGTTCTGAAAGAACCGTTCAAAGAATGGATCAGACTGCAGCGGCGTGCTTTGAACTTCACGCATGAACTTAGCGTAAATGTTTACAACAGCAGGTGCTGCCTGTTTGACCACTGGTACAAAACTGAGCTGCATTTCGGCAGATGATTGCGGGACTTGCTGCGCGCTAAGCGGTGCAGCGACAAGGGCGAGGATCAGGGCAATATATCTCATGCATCATGATATGCGCAGCCGCCTGCCATCATGCAACCGCTCTGTGTCGAATTGAACTCAATTGTTGATCCAACAAATGCAAAAGGCCCCACCAAATGGCAGGGCCTCTCAACTCACCTAACGGTGAAATCTTATTCTGCGGCTTCTTCAGCTGCAACGCGGGCCTTGTCCCCGGCGCCTTTGGCGTCGCGGTCACGGTCCACAAATTCGATGATCGCCATCGGGGCCATGTCGCCATAACGGAAGCCAGCTTTCAACACGCGCACGTAACCACCTTGGCGGTCTTTGTAGCGTGGGCCGAGGATGTCGAACAATTTCGAGACATACTGGTCTTCTTTCAGACGCGCGCGGGCCTGACGACGGGCGTGCAAATCGCCACGTTTGGCAAGCGTGATCATCTTCTCGATGATCGGGCGCAATTCTTTTGCTTTTGGCAATGTTGTCTTGATCTGCTCATGCTCGATCAGTGAGCCGGCCATGTTGGCCCAAAGCGCCTTGCGGTGCTCATGTGTGCGATTAAGACGACGGTATCCACGTGCGTGACGCATTTTAGTTCTCCAATAGATGTGCCCTCTACGGGCGGTTTTACTTTGTCTGGCTGGCGTGCGTAGCGCCAACTCTCCTTGGGGCAGTATGCCCAGTCGTGGTATTGGGCGGGATTTGCACCCCGCCCGAATGGTTTAGAAGTTGTCTTCGAACTTCTTGGCCAGATCTTCGATGTTGTCCGGTGGCCAATCCTCAACGTCCATGCCGAGGTGCAGACCCATACCTGACAACACTTCCTTGATCTCGTTCAAGGATTTGCGGCCAAAGTTCGGAGTGCGCAGCATTTCAGCTTCGGTCTTCTGGATCAGATCGCCAATATATACGATATTGTCGTTCTTCAGGCAGTTGGCCGAACGTACTGACAGTTCCAACTCGTCCACTTTCTTCAGCAGAAGCGGGTTGAACTCAAGACCATCATCGTCGTCCTGACGGGACGCTGATTCAGGCTCGTCGAAGTTGACGAAGATGCCCAACTGATCCTGAAGAATACGCGCAGCAAATGCTACGGCATCGTCAGGCGTCAGGGAGCCGTCGGTTTCAACTTTCATTGTCAGCTTGTCATAATCCAGCACTTGGCCCTCGCGGGTAGGCTGAACATCGTAGCTAACTTTTTTCACAGGCGAGTAAATCGCGTCCATCGGGATAAGACCGATAGGTGCGTCTTCAGGCTTGTTCTTGTCTGCAGACACATAGCCTTTGCCAGTGTTGACCATCAGCTCCATGTAGATATCTGCGCCATCGTCGAGGTGGCAGATAACATGGTCGCGGTTCAGGATTTCGATACCAGCAGATTCGCTGATGTCGCCAGCCGTCACAACGCCAGGGCCTTTCGCAGAGATCGAAAGACGCTTTGGTCCCTCAACTTCCATGCGGATGGAAACACCTTTGAGGTTCAGGATGATGTCGGTGACGTCTTCACGTACACCAGCAACACTTGAAAACTCGTGAAGTACGTTATCAATCTGTACAGACGTGATCGCCGCACCTTGAAGGCTCGACATCAAAACGCGACGCAGCGCGTTACCCATCGTGAGACCAAAGCCGCGCTCGAGCGGTTCTGCAATCACAGTGGCCTGACGCGCAGGATCGTTGCCGGGTTTAACGTCAAGCTGTGTTGGCTTGATCAGCTCGGCCCAATTTTTATGGATCATGTGTCCCTCCATTCCTGTCTGCGCCCGTATGTCCGACCGGGGCAAACTCCCGAGGTTTCAAAAAGTCGTAATGGGCCCGCGCAAAACGCGGACCCAAAGTAGAATATTGATCGCTTAAACGCGGCGACGCTTTGGTGGGCGACAGCCGTTGTGGGCCATTGGTGTCACATCACGGATCGAAGTGATGTTGAAACCAGCAGCTGCAAGTGCGCGCAATGCGCTCTCACGACCGGAACCAGCGCCTTGCACTTCAACTTCCAGCGTTTTCACGCCGTGGTCTTGTGCTTTTTTGCCTACATCTTCTGCAGCCATTTGAGCAGCATAAGGAGTCGACTTACGCGATCCTTTGAAGCCCATTGTGCCGGCAGAGGACCATGCGATTGCATTGCCCTGTACGTCAGAGATGAGAATTTTTGTGTTGTTGAAAGAAGAATTCACATGCGCCACACCTGCGGCGATGTTCTTGGAGACCTTCTTCTTAGCGCGTTTTGCTTCGCGTGCCATTATCTGAGCCCTCCCTTATTTCTTCTTACCGGCAATGGCCTTTGCAGGGCCTTTGCGCGTGCGAGCGTTGGTGTGTGTACGCTGACCGCGCACAGGCAAGTTACGACGGTGGCGCAGGCCACGGTAGCAACCCAGATCCATCAAACGTTTGATGTTCATCTGTGTGTCACGGCGCAGGTCACCTTCGACGGTATAGTTTGCGTCGATGTGCTCGCGAATTTGTACAACTTCAGTGTCGGACAGTTCATTGACGCGACGCGTCGCGTCAATGCCTACTGCTTCGCAGATGGCTTGAGCTGAAGTTGTACCGATACCAGTGATATATGTGAGGGCGATTGGAACCCGCTTTGCAGTCGGGATGTTAACGCCGGCAATACGTGCCACGTGTGCAATTCCTTTTCGTTGCGGGTCCGTTACGCCAGACCCTTTTTTCACAACACAAGCCCGAGGCACGTAGTACCTGCGGGCTTCAGCTGATCAGGTGATCCTGAGGGGATGGTGCGACCACACCCACAGTTTGATTCTCTGTCGAGATATGGCTGATTATGGGGATTTCCCGACGCCGTCAACCCTTGGAAAGAGGGTTGCTTGCAACAGCACGCGCTGATGCTTCCTTCGCAAGTATCGGTTTGTTATGCCGCTCCGCTACTTTGGCTAAACGTCGCCAATAGGTTGCCTCCCCTGCACGCGCTTCACGGTGCAGGTCCAGGATGTCCCTTCGCACCAATTCACCATCTCGCAGCCCAGATTGGAGCACCTTAAAACCATCCGCGGCTCGAAGTATCTGCGTCGCAGGATGTCCGCCGCCTGCCAGCCGGCAGGGTTGAATGCCAGGAAAAAGGTCACTTATGGCATCCGAATTACGCCGGTCTTTGGGTCGGAATGGATCAAACAACATCAACCCCCGCAAACCCACAGCACCATGGATGGCTAAATCACCCAAGGTTCGGTCAAAACCGCCCGCACAATCCCGATAGCGACGATCCCACGGCACGACCTTAGGATGAATGGATACCTGCGGCGAAACCAGTACAACATTTGACAGTCCAAGAACGCGTGCAAACCGCAGTGCCGCATAGCCGCCCATGGAAAAGCCCATCGCGACAGCGTCAGAATAACGCGTACAATGCGCCCCCAAGACGCTTTCCAGCGCCTCGGTTTCAGAATTAATATACCAATCGTTGCGTTTTGATTGGAGATACAGATGTGCGAAACCGTGCCCTGTAAAATTCCGAACCGGAGTGGCATCTGAAAAGCTGCCTGGATCCCCGACCCGTTGGCGAAAAGAAACAAAGAGCCGTTGAGCCGAACCATTAAAAAGTTCAGCGCGGAGCGATTCGCCATCAAAAAGCCGCTTAGGCTTCATATCGCACCGCCGTTGCTTAACTGGACGAGCCACAACAGCGTGGCCATCTGTCCTGACACTCGCTTAGTCTCCGAGCGCGGTAGCAATCTCAGTCTGAACGGCTTCGATCGCGCCCAAGCCATCAACAGCGCTAAGCATATCTTTGGCATAGTAGTAACCAATGAGCGGTGATGTCTGCTTGTAATAGGCCATCAAACGCGTTTTGAGGCTTTCTTCATTATCGTCTGCACGGCGCTTAAATTCTGTGGCCTTGCCACAAGACGTGCATTTACCATCCGCAGGCACAGGCTTTGTGTTGTCGTTGTAGACCTCACCACAACCGCTGCAGGTTGAACGCGCCGTGATCCGGCCAACCAATGCTTCGTCATCAACACGCATTTCGATAACAGAATCTAGCGTTTGGTTTTCAACCGACATCAGTTCACCCAGTGCATCAGCTTGTGCCAATGTACGTGGAAAGCCATCAAAAATGAACCCGCCATGCTCTGCTTTGTCAGTGAGCTTCTCACGGATCAGACCAATCACAATCTCATCCGTAACAAGTGCACCGCGCGCCATGACATCTGCCACGACTTTACCCATCTCGGTCCCGCTGTCTTTCGCTTCACGCAGCATATCGCCAGTGCTCAGCTGTACCATGTTACGTGTTTCCACGAGATGGCGTGCTTGTGTACCTTTGCCCGCGCCTGGGGGTCCGAGAAGAATAATGTTCATTTGCGTGCAGGGCTCCGTTTTTTGCGAGCCTTACCAGATTTGCCGCGCAACTGCGACTTTTCCAGAAGACCTTCATATTGATGTGCCAACAGGTGGCTTTGCACCTGCTGAATGGTGTCCATTGTAACCGATACTACGATCAAAACGGAAGTCCCGCCAAAGTAGAATGGAATTGCAAATTGTCCACGAAGGATTTCAGGCAAAATACAAACTGCCGCCAAATATGCTGCACCCAAAACAAGAACACGGTTTACTACATATTCAAGGTATTCCGCTGTCTTTTTCCCTGGGCGAATGCCTGGAACAAAACCGTTCTGGTTTTTCAGATTATCAGCAACATCGTCAGGCTTAAACGCAACGTTGAACGTATAGAAATACGCAAAGAAGACGATCATCGCGATAAAGAATAACAAGTACAGAGGTTGGCCCGGGCCGAAGTTAGCCAACAACCATGACATCACCGGGCTTGTTGAATTGCCTGAAAAGGTGCTGATCGTGACAGGCAGCAGCAATAGTGAACTTGCAAAGATCGCTGGGATAACACCAGCTGGGTTAACCTTGATCGGCAAGTGGCTGGAACCACCATCATATACCTTCATACCGACCTGACGGCGCGGGTATTGGATATGGATCTTGCGCAAGGCGCGCTCCATAAACACCACGAACATGATCGTCACAATCACCATTGCCAGCACGGCTACAATCACCGCAGGACTGATGGCGCCAGAACGGCCAGAGGCAAAGAACTGTGCAATCGCTGCAGGTACTTCCGCAATAATGCCCACGAAAATGATAAGCGAGATCCCGTTACCGATGCCACGCGCGGTGATTTGCTCACCTAGCCACATCAGGAACATCGTACCACCAACCAACGTGATCATGCAGGCAATCCGGAAGTACATGCCCGGATCAGCAGCAATATCCCCCGCCTCAAGCGAGACAGCTAAGCCGTAGGACTGAACAGTTGCCAGCGCAACCGTACCCCAACGAGTGTACTGGTTGATCTTCTTGCGGCCTTGATCGCCTTCTTTCTTGAGCTGCTCCAGCGACGGCACCATGGACGTCAGAAGTTGCACAATGATGGAAGCCGAGATGTAGGGCATGATACCCAACGCAAAAATACCCATGCGCCCAAGGGCCCCACCGGTAAACATCGAAACCATGCCGCCGATACCTTGGCCAGCGCTCTCCATAAACTCCCGCAGAGCGGCGCCGTCGATTCCCGGCACAGGGATAAATGTCCCCAGACGGTAAACGATCAGAAGACCTAGCGTGAAAAGGATGCGGTGGCGCAAGTCGGTTGCCTTACCAAAGGCGGACCAGCTTGAGTTTGCGGCCATATTCTCGACGGCAGATACCATGTGAAGGCTCTCTTTTTGAACAAAAACGCCGCCCATACCGTTTTCCGGCGGGCGGCGTTTGGGAAAACTTAAAGACTATGTAAGCGGCATCGCTGCCGCTCACAAGACCGAAGCGTTATTCAGAAGCTTCTGTTACCGCCGCAGCTTTAACAGTCAGGCTACCGCCCGCCTTCTCAACTGCGTCAACCGCCGTCTTAGATGCGCCTGTCACGTCAAGATTCAGCTTGGCTGAGAAATCGCCTTTTGCAAGGATGCGAATGCCGTCGCGCTTACGACGAACAACACCGGAAGCTACCAATGCGTCTTCTGTGATGACAGATTTGATATCCAACTTGCCCGCGTCAACAAACTTTTGGATCAGGCCCAAGTTGATTGCGGAGTAAGATTTGCGGTTCGGCTTGTTAAAGCCACGCTTTGGCAAACGTTGGTAGAGGGGCATCTGGCCGCCTTCATACCCTTTGATCGCCACACCCGAACGGGATTTTTGACCTTTGATACCACGGCCACCCATTTTACCGGTGCCGGAACCAGGACCACGGCCTACGCGTTTGCGAGGTTTCGTTGCGCCTACATTGTCTGAAAGTTCATGAAGTTTCATGTCGCTTCTCCTTTTGCCGGAAATGCCCCCCAGCGACGGGAGTGGGCAGACGCGGCGTTACGATTCGAGCAGACACAATAGTGTCCACTGCGCGCGTATAGGCGATGCCATAATTTGAAGCAAGAGGAACCCGCCCTCAGAACCCGAGGAGTTTTACCAGCTGCAGCCTGCGCGCCATCCACAACACAGACAACGGTAGGGTCAGTCCAGCAAGTACAGTCATCAAAACCACACCACCTGCCCCGTCAAACCCAAGCCACAACATCGCAATCCGCACCGCTGCTGAAAACGTCGTGTGGGTCAAATAGATGACCATCGATGTCTGACCAAGATAACAAAGCACACCTAACGATCGACCAGCCCTAGCAACAACCCCATCCAAACACAGCCAACCAGCCCACCCCAACGCAAGCAACGCGAGAGAATGAATGACAGTTGCTTTCGATCCCTGAACCCCCATCAGTAAAATCGCAAATCCGATGGCACAAACCGAACCGAGCCAAAGTGGCGAACGAACGGCAAGGAGCCCCCCTGCAGCAATGCCAGCAAGGAAATAAGGTACATTCTCAATCATCGGGCCCCAAATTAGGGACGGAACGTAGATGACTGAGCTGAATGCAGCTAAAACAACCGCTCCTACGGCTGCAGACCTACGCAAAGTGAGCGTCGTCACATTTCGCGGGACACACGTGTATCCCAGAACCAAAATACTCTGACATAGAAAAAGAGCCCAAAGGAACCAGAGGTGTTCAAAAGGCGGTAGCGGAATGAATGGAAAGTCAATCCAATCGACGGGTGTATTTGCGGCGGTTCCCGCAAAAATTTTTAGACTGAAAAACAACCACGTCCACAATGCCATCGGCCAGAGCAATCGCGTCACTTTGCCGCGCAGCAAAACACTGGTCTTATACTTTTGAAGCCCCTCAAGGAACAAAAGGCCGGACAGAAAAAAGAATAATGGCATGTGGAAGGCGTAGATTGCCGAATCTATCAGCGCGAATAGTTTAACATCAGAGATCAAACCCGCGCCCATAGCACCCCGCCACGCGTGCCCGAACACCACAAGCACAATGCCAATACCCTTCGCACTGTCTATCGCGTCAAAGCGCGAAGACAAGCGAGCTGATGTGTGGGCTGCTGCCATTGTGTCAGTAGTAATCATCGCATGAGTCATATTAACTAAAGGAACAGAGAATTAGGGGAATTCTATGGCGAAAAGGTTCAAAAAACTGTCAATCTTTAGAGTTGCACAAACGGTTCCATAAGACAGCAAAACGCCCCACAGAAACTGCAGGGCGTTTAATATCAAATCGATCTCATCAAATGTAAAATGCCTCGCTTAGAGCTTAGCCTTTTTCTTCGATGATTTCTACCATGTGGCTGATCTTGTTGATCATTCCACGAACGGAAGGGGTGTCTTCCAATTCACGAACACGGTGCATTTTGTTGAGGCCCAAACCTACCAGCGTTGCACGCTGCTTTGCGGGGCGGCGGATAGGAGAACCTACCTGCTTGATCACGATTGTCTTAGCCATGCTTATGCTTCCTCAGCCACTTGAGCAGAAGAATCAGTTGCTTCTTCGCGCTTGGGCAGAATGTCAGCCACTTTCTTACCGCGACGCTGCGCGACAGAACGTGGAGACTGTTCTTTTTTCAATCCGTCCATGGTGGCGCGGATCATGTTGTATGGGTTTTGTGAACCGATAGACTTGGACACAACGTCTTTGATGCCAAGCATTTCGAACACGGCACGCATAGGACCACCAGCAATGATGCCAGTACCTTCTGGTGCTGTACGCATGATTACTTTACCTGCGCCATGACGGCCAGCCATATCGTGGTGCAGCGTGCGGCCTTCGCGCAGCTGAACGCGGATCATTTGGCGCTTAGCTTGCTCAGTTGCCTTACGGATCGCTTCAGGCACCTCTTTGGCTTTACCTTTACCAAAGCCAACGCGGCCTTTTTGGTCGCCAACTACCACAAGAGCAGCAAAACCAAAGCGCTTACCACCTTTTACGGTTTTGGATACGCGGTTGATCGCGACCAAACGGTCTGCGAATTCGGGGGCTTCGTCGCGTTGGTTGCGGCGGTTGCCACCCCGGTTGTCGTCTCTGGCCATGCTGGCCTCCTTGAATTTGCGGGCAATGCCCTGTTTTCACAATCCTAGTGGGATAGATCCCCTGGATCATCGAGAGGCCCAAGCGGTGGGCCTCTTCGTTTTTGTCAGCAGAGCAGACGCCCCGCCTCCAGATTTAGATCTTCAAACCACCTTCACGGGCTGCGTCGGCCAAGGCCTTCACTTTACCGTGGAAGAGGAAACCGCCGCGATCGAAATAGGCTTCTTCAACACCGGCTTTTTTTGCGCGCTCAGCAATTGCTGCGCCCACTTTAGTGGCCACTTCGATGTTGTTTGTACCTACTACGCCAAGATCTTTTTCAAGCGACGAGGCTGCGGCGACAGTTACGCCATTCACATCGTCGATCAGCTGAACGCTGATATTCTTGTTGGAGCGGTGCACGCTGAGGCGCATGCGCCCACGGTTCGTGCGACGAAGTTTGTTCCGAACGCGCAAGCGGCGTTTGATGAACAGTTGTCTTTTGCTGTTTGCCATCTTTGCGTTCCTTACTTCTTCTTGCCTTCTTTGCGGAAGACGAACTCACCCTTATAGCGGATGCCTTTGCCCTTATAGGGTTCAGGTTTGCGCCAGGCGCGAATGTTCGCAGCGACTTGACCAACAAGCTGTTCGTCAATGCCTTCCACAATGATTTCGGTCTGCTTTGGTGCCGTAACTGTCACGCCTTCTGGCGGGATAAAGTTAACGTCATGGGACAGGCCGAGGTTCAGTTTCAATGTGTTGCCAGTCATGGCAGCACGATAACCAACGCCTTGGATTTCAAGCTCTTTCTTGAAACCGTCAGTCACGCCAGTCACAAGGTTGCCCACCATCGTGCGGGACATGCCCCACTGCTGGCGTGCGCGCTTTGATTTGCCGCGCGGTGTGATTGTCACGACGTTGTCTTCAACGGCCATGGTCACATCGTCAGTTGCTTTGAAGGTACGGACCCCTTTAGGGCCTTTCACTTCGATTGTTTGGCCGCTTACCGAAGCAGTAACACCGCTAGGGAGAGAGACAGGTTTTTTACCAATACGAGACATCAATTTCTCCTTAGAATACGGTGCAGAGCACTTCGCCGCCAACGTTGGCTGCGCGTGCGCGTGCGTCCGACATCACACCCTGTGGGGTGGAGACAATCGACACACCCAAGCCCTGACGGACTGCTGGGATGTCTTGTGAGCCCATGTAAACGCGGCGACCAGGTTTTGAAACCCGTTTCAACTCACGAATAACAGGTTCGCCCTCGTAATACTTGAGGCTAATCTCGATAGCAGGGTGGCCATCGGCGCCCGTCATCTTTTCATAGCCACGAATATAGCCTTCGTCGGCGAGTACGTCCAATACCCATGCACGCAGCTTGGAGGCTGGTGTCATGACAGTGGATTTGCCGCGAAGTTGGCTGTTGCGGATGCGTGTCAGCATATCTGCGATAGGATCGGTCATGTGATGCGCTCCTTACCAGCTCGACTTGACCATGCCGGGGATCTGGCCTGCTGAGCCAAGATCCCGCAACGCGATCCGCGAGATTTTAAGTTTACGATAATAGGCGTGTGGACGGCCGGTCAGCTGGCAACGGTTGTGCAAACGCACAGCCGAAGAGTTGCGTGGCAGTTTCGCCAGCTTCAGAGTTGCGCGAAAGCGCTCTTCCATAGGCTGTGTTTCGTCGCTGATAATTGCTTTCAGCTCCGCACGCTTGGTGGCGTATTTTTTGACCAATGCTTCACGCTTCTTCTCGCGTGCGATCATGGATTTCTTAGCCATATCTTGTTCCTCTCCGCGCTTAAGAATTGAAGGGCATGTTGAAAAGCTTCAACATTGCCTTCGCTTCGGCGTCGGTTTTCGCCGTGGTGGCGATTACGATGTCCATGCCCCAGTTCTCATCGATTTTATCAAAATCGATTTCGGGGAACACGAGATGCTCTTTCAGGCCCATGGCATAGTTGCCGTTACCATCAAAAGATTTACCCGGCACGCCGCGAAAGTCACGGATACGAGGCATTGCAATCGTGATCAGACGATCAAGGAATTCAAACATACGGTCGCCGCGAAGTGTAACCTTCGCGCCCAGTGGCATTTCTTCCCGTACCCGGAAACCCGCGATGGATTTCTTGGCGATGGTTGTCAGTGCTTTCTGGCCCGCGATCAGTGTCAAGTCTACCTGAGCGGATTTGGCTTTCTTGCTGTCACGGACAGCCGCTGCGCCACAACCGATGTTCAGGACGATTTTGTCCAGACGTGGGATTTGCATGTCGTTTGAGTAGCTAAACTCTTCTTTCAGAGCCGCACGAATGCGGTCTTTGTAGTCAGCTTTAAGGCGGGGTGTATACGCTGCAGTATCAAGCATCAGATTACATCCCCTGTTGTCTTAGCAAAACGGACTTTGTTTTCGCCGTCCATTTTGAAACCAACGCGTGTAGGCTTGCCGTTGGCATCCTTGATCGCGAGGTTGCTCAAGTGGATTGGCATCGCTTTCGGGATGCGGCCGCCCTGAGATTCTTGTGTCTGGCGTGTCGCGCGAAGTGCGATCTTTACGCCGTCAACGATGGCTTTGTTGGATTTTGGATCAACAGAGGAGATAACGCCCTCTTTGCCCTTGTCCTTACCGGCCAGCACGATGACAGTGTCACCTTTTTTCAATTTAGCAGCCATGATTACAGCACCTCCGGAGCGAGTGAGATGATTTTCATGAAGTTTTTGCCGCGCAATTCACGAACTACTGGCCCGAAGATACGGGTGCCAACTGGTTCGTTGTTGTTATTCAAAATAACAGCTGCGTTGCGATCAAAACGAATGGCTGTGCCATCGTCACGACGAACTTCTTTGGCTGTACGAACGACGACGGCTTTACGCACGTCACCCTTCTTCACACGGCCGCGTGGAATGGCTTCCTTTACCGATACGACAATAATGTCGCCAACGGATGCGTACTTACGCTTGGAACCACCCAGGACCTTGATGCACTGAACGCGGCGAGCGCCACTGTTGTCAGCAACATCCAGGTTGGTCTGCATCTGGATCATTTGGTTTCTCCCGACCTGTAGGGGGCGATGCGTGCCTGATCCCTAGGGTTTCGATTAAGTTGTTACTCAGGAACGAGTAACGCGGCCGCCCTCAAGGGTGACCGCGCAAAGGATCATGCTTCCGCGATGATCACTTCCCAACGCTTGGTTTTGGAACGTGGTGGACATTCAATAATGCGAACCTGTTGGCCCACTTTGAATGTGTTGTTTTCATCGTGCGCCCGGTATTTTTTGGACTTACGAATGGTCTTTTTCAGAACTGGGTGCGTAAAGCGACGCTCTACGGATACAGTTACTGTTTGTTCGTTGGCGTCCGAGGTTACGGTGCCTGTCAGGATACGCTTTGGCATTACTCAGGCTCCTCTTACGCGTCTGTCGCTGCGGATGCAGCTTTTTGGTTCAATACTGTTTTAACACGAGCAACGTCACGTTTAACGGTGCGCAGGCGTGCTGGGTTTTCCAATTGGCCAGTGGCCTGTTGGAAACGCAGATTGAACGCTTCTTTTTTCAAGTTAACAAGCTCATCGCGGAGCTGGTCCGGCGTCTTGTCGTGTAGTTCTTTGGCGATCATGCCATTTCCTTTCAACATCACCAGTAGGCCCCGATAGGGTGACCATGATTCTGGTGGAGTTCATGATGAAGTTGCCGTTTAGGCCCAATACCCCAACAACGCAAGCCAAAAGGCTCTGCTTCTATCGATATCCCATGGCTGCATTGAAAATCCTTGATTCGAACGAAGGACGTTCGACTTCTTTGCATCCCCCCGAACGATTGCATTGTCCTTAAATTGGAAACAAAGATTCCCCAAATGCGGGAACTGCCGCGTAACATGTTGTAGTTCGGGCATTTTTATTCAAACTATTTGACACCCCTCTGCACCAATGCAATCACCGATGGAACATAAATTGGTACTGGGTCGCTGTCAGATGGAAATTGCAATTTTGTTAGGTCTACTTGGGTTTGGGTTTGCTGCTGGCATGGGCGGTGGATCAAATGACGACACCACCTCGGACGCTGAACCTGAAGACACTGACACGGATGAAACTACCGAGCCGGACGCCCCCCAAACATTCGAAATCGGCGATAGCGTTCTAACATATGATGTTACGGGTAGCTTTGTGATCGGGACGGAGGGCGATGACACGGTGATCGGCGATGAGGGTGATGATCTCGGTGGCCCCGACATATTCCTCGGAGCAGGTGATGACTATGCTGACCCACTAATCATCGAAAATGAGATACATGGCGGAGACGGTAACGACACGCTCGTCGCTTAGGACAGATCGGAGTTATTCGGCGATGACGGTGATGACCTTTTGATTGGTGAGGGTGGTGGAACCTCACAAGGCGGAAATGGAAATGACACCATATCGGACGGCGGCATTGCTTCCGGCGGGGCGGGTGATGATGTCATCTCCGGCACTGCATACCCCTATGCAGCAGCCGAAGGTTTTGGAACCAGGATGTCTGGCGACGAAGGGGATGATACACTCACCGCTCATTCCTACAGCTTCAACTCCGACACATCGAATTACGATTCACTTCTGGATGTAACAGGTGGCGAAGGTGCTGACGTATTTGATGTCCAGATCACAATGCCAAGTAATATTTTAGCCGCCAATTCGTTAGAGGACGTCGAACGCGATACATTTTTGAATATAGTTGATTTCAATCCCCATGAGGATGTCCTCGCGGTCCAGATAAATGGCAACGAAGACTCAAACGTTGAGATGACCTCGGCTGAAATTGTTTTGCGTAACTTTACCGATGTGGGCTCGCCTGGACCTGTTTTGGAGCAAGTGGTCCAAATGAATTTTGCGGCGACAGAAACGACCGGCACTTTCACCACTTGGATCAGAGTTGAATCGGACGTTGAAATTACGATTGACGATATCGAGTTTGTGGCTGGTCCGGGAGTAATTATGGGCGACGTTTTGACAATTCCGGATGACGGGAGCGATATCATTGGCACCGACGGAAATGACACGCTCATCTCGGAATATACCACTGATGAGGATTTCTATCGCGACGTGGGTAACATCAGACTTGGTGACGGAGACGACTTGGTTGATATCCCTTTGTACGGACCCAACATAGAAGGCGGACTAGGCAACGACACAATCACATTCACTGGCATTGGTGGCTCGGTTTCAGGCGGCGGCGACGACCTGATCGAAGCAGGCACCGACCTGAGCACACTAAACGGCGACGAAGGAAATGACACGCTGATCGGGAACGACAACAATAATCTCTATGGTGGTGCTGGTGATGATCTCCTGATTGGGGAGGTTATTGACTACTATAGTGGTAGTTTTGTCATAGATGGTGGAGCTGGCGACGATACGATTATGGTCAGCACCGACATCGGTTACCCCGCTGATGCAATCCCTGCCACGTCTGTAACTGGCGGTGAGGGCGCTGACAGCATCGAACTTCTACTCAAAATGAACGGCGGATATTACGGTGATTTTCCGTCTACGTCCGATACGGAAAGAGCTACTGGCATCTCCCTTGACGATTTTAACGCGGATGAAGACAGCCTTGTGATCCAGGTCGATCGCGCGGAAGGGAATGAAGACCGCGTGATGACAGGGGCCGAAATCGTCACGACAACCAGTACTAATCAAGGGGTGGAAAGCTCACAATCCTCCATAAACATGTATTTTGCTGCGACGGACATCTACGGCGAGCATACGGCAGTGATCCGCTTGGGCGACGATGTCAATATTAGCATCGATGATATCGTATTTATTCAAAACTAAGGCCAAAGGCCCCCTCGCCCTTCTTCGAGCGGGAGGGTAATAGGGGGTATGACACAGATAAAATCCCTCTTTGTGACCCGCCTATACCAAGCGCCGCTTGGCGATATTGATGCCTCTGAGCTTGAGGTGTCCTGCTACTCCATTGCGGAGGACGACGAGGCCGGACAGGCGTGGTGTGAAGAGAACGGATTTCCGGGCTACACATCCTATGCCTCGCTCACCGATCTAGGCTGGCGTTTTCCCATTTTCGCTGACGTGATCAAAGCCATCGACACACATGTCGCGGCATTTGCGGTTGATCTGGAGTTCGATCTGGATGGTCGTGAGCTGAAGCTGGAAGACATCTGGATCAACATCCTGCCTGAGGGCGGTATCCACACCAGCCACATCCACCCCCACTCGGTCATCAGCGGCACCACCTATGTCGCGATGCCTGCGGACGCAAGCGCGCTCAAGCTCGAAGACCCGCGGTTGCCTATGATGATGGCCGCACCCGGTCGCCGCAAGGATGCACGCGAAGAACTACGGACCTTTTCTTACGTCGCACCAGAAGTAGGTGATGTCTTGTTATGGGAAAGCTGGCTACGCCACGAAGTCCCCATGAACATGTCCGAGGACGACCGGATCAGCGTCTCATTCAACTACAACTGGGCTTAAGTCCCTGCGTCGAACCGCTTGCGTGCGCTGCTGAGTGTGCCAGTGGCAGCCACCAGCGATGCCGCCTTGCCCAACCCATGGGGCGGCATGAACATATACAGCGTCTCATAGTTGCCAGCCTTAACCGCGTAACTTTCGTGCCAGACGCCAACGTCGCCGCGGCTGTTTTTCATTCGCTTGTTGAACGCAACCCAAGCGGGGAAATGCTCCCCATCGTGAGAATTGGCATAAGCTTCGAGATGTTCAAAGCTGCGCCAGTACTGAACGATGCTGCCAAAGCCTAAGATGTTATAGCCAAGGAAACCTGTTTCTTCTGACGGGCGCGTGCTGAGTTCTTTGAGCATGCGAGGCATCGCCATAAACGCAGGCACCCACTTCGTTACTTTCCAAAACCGGTTGATCCGCATCCCAATCAGGAAAACAATAAAATCCCCCTCGATTTTGGCCGTCATACGATCGGCAGCAATTTTGGTCATCACTGGCCCTCAACTGGGTTAAGGACGAGGGTATTTCTTGCGGGCTTCTTCCTGCTCTTTCACAAGCGCCTTTTCTTCCTTGGTCATCTTGTTGCCCCATTGATTATTGGACAGGCCAAGGTCGGCAGGCATCGGTTTTGTCTTGCCCTTCTTGATGGCGCCCCCTTTATTGAGGAACTCCTTGATGAGGTCTTCGTCGGTGGTGGGCTTGGGAACTTGTTTCATGGGATGTTTCCTCCGTTGTTAGAAGCTCTCTGCCATCCTACTTAAGCAGGCTGCGGATGACCATAGGAGCTAGCCCCGTCAGGTTCTTTGCATCCAACCAAGAACGCCTTTCCCTTCAAGACATGTTCACGCGACATCACGATGCAGCGCAAAGGGCCCTGCCCTGCTGGATTGTGAGCGCCATCGCGACCATCTGCAAACGGTCGGATGCTCGAGGCACGGCGCACATGTTCACCGTAGATTAACAGGACCACTCAGAATGATGCACATTGACCGACAGAACATTGGGATCGCAGGTTTGATCGGAGAACTGTCATTTGAGGCCTATTCATGGCTCATCTCACCGATCCTCTTTGGAGTTAAGCTGGAACCCGCAAATCTGGTTATCGGATTGACCAAAGCCGCCACTGGAATTCAGTTACCCTATACAGTGGCCTTTGCAATCCACTTCCTCATTGGGGCATTGGGATTTGCCGCTGTTGTTTATCTTGTTAAACACGTCAGCAAATTTGGGTATGCAACCGCTGGCATCACGGCGGGCGTTGCGTTGTGGTTTGTCGCGCAAGGGATATTAGCACCATTTATGGGCCGTAGCTTTATGATGGGTTTCGGCACCTACACACAGTCGTCTTTTGTAGGCCATGTCGGCATGACCCTGTTGATTGCTATGATCTGGAAGAAGTTATCATCAAGGCAACCCACCGTGTTTTCAGAGGGATAACGCTAGGCCAATATCAGAACGAAAGAAGCCCCCGCTGTAGTGCAGCGGGGGCTTCTTTTTCTAGCGAGGCCGGAACGGGCATTCACAAGAAAATACCCAACCTCCGGCTCGACAGCGCCTGCTTGCGCAAGCGCGTCGCTTTACCAGTCTTCGCGTACGATGACGCGCGTTTTGATCGGCAGCTTCATCGCGGCAAGGCGCAGGGCCTCACGTGCGATGTCGTCGTTGACGCCATCGATTTCGAACATTACGCGGCCTGGTTTGACCTTGCATGCCCAAAAGTCGACGGAACCCTTACCTTTACCCATACGAACTTCGACGGGCTTGGATGTAACAGGTACGTCTGGAAAAATACGGATCCAGACACGGCCTTGACGCTTCATGTGACGCGTCATGGCACGACGTGCGGCTTCGATCTGGCGGGCAGTTACCCGCTCAGGCTCAAGTGCTTTGAGACCGTAAGTACCGAAGTTCAGGTCAGACCCGCCCTTCGCAAGACCCTTGATAGAGCCTTTGAACTGCTTACGGAATTTCGTACGTTTTGGCTGTAGCATCTATCTACTCCTTAACGCCGACCGCCGGCACCACGAGGTGCTGGGCCGTCTTGCATTTCTTGTAACTTACGATCGTGCGCAGCTGGATCATGTTCCATGATCTCGCCTTTGAAGATCCACGTCTTGATGCCGATGATGCCGTAAGCAGTCATCGCTTCAACATGTGCATAGTCGATGTCCGCACGCAGTGTGTGCAACGGAACGCGGCCTTCACGGTACCATTCAGTACGCGCGATTTCTGCACCGCCAAGGCGGCCAGCAAGGTTCACACGGATACCAAGGGCACCCATACGCATTGCGTTCTGTACCGCACGCTTCATAGCGCGACGGAAAGATACACGACGTTCCAACTGCTGTGCAATGGACTCACCAACAAGTGCAGCATCGAGCTCTGGCTTGCGAACTTCAACAATGTTGAGGTGCAATTCGGAGTCGGTGAACGCGGCAAGTTTCTTGCGCAGACCTTCGATGTCTGCACCTTTCTTACCGATGATAACACCAGGGCGTGCTGTGTGGATCGTAACGCGGCACTTTTTGTGCGGACGTTCGATGATCACACGGGAGATACCCGCCTGATGGCACTCTTTCTTGATGAACGCACGGATCGCGAGATCTTCGAGAAGAAGATCACCGAAATCTTTCGTGTCGGCATACCAGCGGCTATCCCAAGTACGGTTAACCTGCAGGCGCATGCCGATTGGATTGACTTTATTACCCATTATGCTTGCTCCTCAACCTGACGTACGACGATTGTGATTTCCGCAAACGGCTTCAAGATCTTGCCGAAACGGCCACGCGCACGTGGACGACCACGCTTGAGTGTCATGTTCTTGCCTACATAGGCTTCGGCTACGATCAGCTCATCCACGTCGAGGTTGTGGTTGTTCTCGCCATTGGCGATCGCGGACTGAAGGCACTTCTTCACATCAATAGCGATACGCTTTTTGGAGAAGGTAAGGTCCGTAAGGGCCTTGTCTACCTTCTTGCCGCGGATCATTGCTGCAACGAGGTTAAGTTTCTGCGGCGACGTCTTCAGCATGCGCAGTTTTGCACGTGCTTCATTGTCTGCCACGCGGCGGGGATTTTTATCCTTGCTCATGGCTTATTTCCGCTTCGCTTTTTTGTCAGCTGCGTGACCGTAATAGGTCCGCGTTGGTGAATACTCACCAAACTTCTGACCAATCATGTCTTCTGTGACGTTTACTGGGATGTGCTTGTGGCCGTTGTAGACACCGAATGTCAGACCAACAAACTGAGGAAGGATCGTGGAACGGCGCGACCAAATCTTGATCACTTCGTTACGACCGCTCTCACGAGAGGCGTCGGCCTTTTTGAGGACATAAGAGTCAACAAAAGGACCTTTCCATACTGAACGAGACATAAATTAACGTCCCTTTTTCTTGGCGTGGCGTGATCTGATGATCAGAGCACTTGACGCTTTTTTCTTGTTACGAGTCTTGGCACCTTTAGTCGGCTTGCCCCAAGGGGTAACCGGGTGACGACCACCGGACGTACGACCTTCACCACCACCGTGGGGGTGATCGATCGGGTTCATGACAACACCACGAACACTTGGGCGAACGCCCTTGTGACGCATGCGGCCCGCTTTACCGAAGTTCTGGTTCGAGTTGTCAGGGTTAGACACGGCACCAACGGTGGCCATGCATTCCTGACGCACGAGGCGAAGTTCACCACTGCTCAGACGGATCTGAGCGTAGCCACCATCACGTCCCACGAACTGGGCGTAGGTGCCTGCAGCACGGGCGATCTGGCCGCCTTTGCCTGGCTTCATCTCGATGTTGTGGATGATTGTACCGATAGGCATGCCTGAGAATGGCATTGCGTTACCGGGTTTGATGTCTGCCTTGGCGGATGCCACGACCTGATCACCAATTGCGATACGCTGAGGAGCAAGGATATAGGCCTGCTCACCGTCTGCATATTTCACCAGTGCGATAAACGCGGTCCGGTTCGGGTCATATTCAATACGCATGATCGTCGCTGTGACGTCCATTTTGTTACGTTTGAAATCTACGATACGGTAGAGGCGCTTTGCACCACCACCTTTGCGACGCATTGTGATCCGTCCGGTGTTGTTCCGTCCGCCGTGTTTGCTAAGTCCCTCAGTGAGGGCCTTTACAGGGCGGCCTTTCCAAAGCTCCGAACGGTCAATCAGTACCAGCCCGCGCTGGCCTGGCGTCGTCGGTTTGTACGACTTGAGTGCCATGTTCTCTGTCTTCCGTTTTGCTTGTATGCGTCCCCGTAGGTACGCTGTGGTTAGAGGGCCCCGAAGGTCCCAGTAGATAGTGCAAGGTTTGACCTATGCACAAAGACGAAGCCCCAGACGAATCTGGGGCTGTGCCGATAGTGTCTGTTAGGGGGTGTTGGGGTGAGGGTCAAGGATCGTTAGAAACAATTTCTGTCGTTCCGCCCAACCAGATTATCAACTCTGGCGTCCGGTACTCAGCAACATCGCGAAGAACTTCATCATTGTAATTTAACGAACTCAAACCATTGGTGATAAGTTCGGGGACGGGTTTTCCCCATGGAGTTGGAACGTGAACATTAGGAGTGCGCGGGTTCGAACCAAAATCAAACATGGTTTCACGTCCATCTGGAAGCTCGCGTTCCGCAAGTCCCTGCTGGAAAACGCTCAGGTGACGCATACAAACCACCATGTCTACGGCCCTGTATTGAACTGCCTTATTCTCAATCCGGTTAAAAGAGTTCACAGTGAGGAGTCCAGTTTCGCCAATTAAACTTGCGAGAGGTTCATATATAAAGTCATCCCAAACGATGATCAGGATGTTCACTCCCCCCCCGCTCTCAAAGCCAACAAATTTATTATTTGCGTCAACGAGGAAGTCTTTGACTGGGTTATCCCTCGGCATAAGCGCGCCTCCTCCCCCACTCGCGTTTAGCGCTGCTGTAAGGTCAGGATGCAGTCGCGCAGGTATTTGAGTCGGGGCCCTAGCTCGCCGACGCTGATGCTCCAAAAGGCTCGGAGCCTTCACTTCGAAAATAAAGTAGGCGCCACCTGCTAAAACTCGAAACTCGGGGCGCTTCCCGTTTGCACCCTTTGGTTCATGCTGAAAGTTTGCATCCTTTGACCAAGGCATTTTCAGGATACGATAAATACAAAACACCTCAGCAAAGATCTGTAACATCTGTTCATATTGGGCCTCGACATATGACCCAGTACAGACATCAGCTAAAGCATCAACAAACTTCACCCCCAAGTCAGGCACATGGGCGGCGACATGCGAGCAAATTAACGCGAACTCCCAAAGATTTTGATTTGGGGGAAGCTTTGCAAACAGATAGCCCAACCAGTGCCATTCTTTAGCTGTCACTTTATCCAATGCGTAAAGATAATATGCTATCGCACTCGGGTCTTTCGCACGAACGTGAGGGATTGGGGGCGAAATGAGAGCATAACGCAAATCAGCTAAATATTTTGCTACATTCTTATGCAGATTCAAAATTGGCCTCCAATCGATAAAGCACAAAAGGGCGTAGCCATTACAGCTACGCCCTTCAAATTCTTTCAGACATCAGCTCCCGTAGGAGCCAGTCAGCTTACGCCAGAACGATGTTCGTCGCGGATTCGCGACCGTCGCGGCCTGCTTCGATGTCGAATGTTACTTTTTGGTCATCTGCCAAACCTGTGAGGCCTGCGCGCTCAACGGCGGAGATGTGTACAAACACGTCTTTGCTGCCGCCTTCAGGTGCGATAAAGCCGAAGCCTTTTGTGGAGTTGAACCATTTTACTGTGCCATTGGCCATATTCGTATTCCTTATGTAGTCTGCCCGCAGAATGCGGCAGGTCGGCTAAGTCCGTTAAAGATCGTATGACTGAGCCGTAAGGAGCAGTGATTCCGATAGATGTAGTAACGTCGCCCGTCTCCCATGCGCCTTTAAGGCTACATAAGCAACCTTTTTTAATACGCCGTCATGTGAGCAAGCCAACTATCAGCGGATTGCTACCGCTTTCCGATCAGCTGCATACTAACTGTCCGGCCGAATACGCGCTCGGCATTTTGGTATGCGATCTTCTCTGCAACGGGACGCGGTAGCTTGGACAACCAATCCCGGTTAGATGCCATGATGGTATCATAGCTGTCCCACTGCGCATTCACCCATGTGTCGCTGCCGATCATCAGGCGGTCCTGAAACTCTAACACGATCTTTTTCCACTTAGGGTCTAGATCATCTCCCGTTCCGCGGATCGCAAATTCCCGCAGGGAGGTATCAGCCATCAGGTTAGGGTACCGCTTCATCACCCTATAAACTGTATCCGCGTCTTCGCCCAATCCAGCGTGCGCCCAGATGATCTTGACGTCCTTGTCCAGATTATAGAGCCAGCGGATCGGCTTTGCGTCAGAATGCACATGTAAAAAGAGATCACGTTCTTTCGCCATATCAATGATGCGACGGAACAACGCGCGGTCCCACATGGAGCGGTTACGAATATGGAACTCTCCGATACCCTGATGGGGGTACTTTTCAAGACGCCCTTCTAGATAGCTTTCCATCGTCGGCATCTCGGTCCAGTTCGATGACCCCGCATTCCCGTGATACGGCCGTAGTTCCGGCACGATACGGTTCGGCGCAAACTCCCACAGCTTGATCGTCCCCTCATCAGGGGTCGAGGATACCAACCCCATAGCGACCCCTGAGCGATCCATAAGCCTGATCACCTTTTCCACTGGGTAAGGCCCCCACGCAGGCTCCTTGTAGTGAATATGCGCGTCGAACAGCAGCAGCTCGCTCACGGCCTCGCCAATAGGAGCATCGTCATGATCATGATCTTCACGCGCTAAGACAGGCAGGCCCACCAGCACCACGATGAAACTGAAAAATAGTTGGCGAATTGTGCGCATCATCTGCGGTTCCTGTACAATCACTGACCAACAGAGTTTACCAAGCTCAAACCAATAGCAATCAATTTGCCTGACCATCCAATCACGTCCACCGCAGACGTTCAGCCTCAGCACTCTGTGGCTAACCCATTGAAATCGAAAACTGCAGCCGAGTTACAACCCTGACGCGCGGAAGTGCGCACCGCTGGCGAAGCAAGTTGAACATAATTTCGACCTCATCCAAACTGTGAGAAATGGCATTTCACTGGGGAAGCGCCGGATATTTGGAAAAGTTATGATTAGAAACGCATTCACGATGCTCGCGGCATTTTCCCTATTGGGATGTAAATGTAGAGGCCAACGTTGAAGCCCCTCAAAAAAGGGAATCCGAGTATCGCGCACGTCCAGCTTACATCAAGTGGGAAGCCCTAACCGCTCTAGAAAAACTGCGGCATTTAACATTGCTGTAAATATCGCCAAGCGCTGCGACAGTCTTACACTGGATAAACGTGAAGACAAAGGGATGGAACCCGTCCTCAACCGTGTGACAGTGTTCAAGGGAAAACGGGCGATCATCAGAACCCTAAAAGCTAGTGGTGAAGCGTTCTCGAAAAAATATGGCAAACCACTTATCTCAAATCTTAATCACTGCGATGCAGGTGAAAAAGAACTGCGCCAACAAACAGCAATATAAATACTCTTGGACAAAGCATAACACGAAGGGAAATGACGAGATCTATTCATCGCCTAACTAGCCGTGGGTCGATCACCCCTTGTCTTCACGTTCGATATCACGAAGCTTGCACGATAAACTGGAAGCGTTGCTAATCCCAAGGTACCTTTCGGAAACGTCGTAATCCGCAGCGATTTTCAGCAGGTTACATCTTGCACATCATCACTCTGTCGACACTACCAACACAAAAAGCCCCGCCGTCGCCGGCAGGGCTTTTCAATATTACTGAGATGAGCGGACCTTAAAGGCCAGTGCTCACGTCAATTGTGTTGCCTTCTTCAAGCGTCACATAGGCTTTTTTCACGTCTTTACGTGTGCCCAGCTGACCGCGGAAGCGCTTCACTTTACCTTTAGTGATGGACGTGTTCACGGCCTTCACCTTAACACCGAAGAGAGCTTCAACAGCTTCTTTGATCATTGGCTTGTTGCTGCCGATCGCCACTTCGAATACCACGGCGTTGGCTTCTGATGCCATTGTCGCTTTTTCGGTAATGAGGGGCTTGCGGATCACATCGTAATGTTCTGGTTTCGCGCTCATTTTAAACGGGCCTCCAGTGCTTCAATCCCGGACTTCGTGATCACAAGTGTGTCACGCTTCAGGATGTCGTATACGTTTGCGCCCATTGTTGGCAGGATATCCAGACCTTCAATGTTGCGCGCGGCTTGCAGGAAGTTCTCATTCACGGATGTACCGTCAATGATCAACGCCCGCTTCCAACCCAATGCAGAAACCTGCTTGGCCAGTGCGGATGTTTTACCGTCTGATGCTGCATCGTCGATGATGACCAACGCGCCGGCTTTTGCCTTTGCGGAGAGCGCCATGCGCAGACCCAGTTTACGGAACTTCTTTGTCAACTCGTGGCCGTGGCTACGAGGGGTTGGACCCTTATAGATACCGCCCCCACGAAAGATCGGTGCCGAGCGGGCGCCGTGGCGAGCGCCACCGGTGCCTTTTTGGCGATAGATCTTTTTGGTGGAATAGTTGACTTCGCGACGTGTCTTCACCTTGTGAGTACCAGCCTGCGCGTTGTTACGCTGCCAGCGAACGACACGGTGCAGGATATCGGCGCGTGGTTCAAGACCAAACAGGGCCTCGTCCAAGTCGATCGATCCGGCAGCGCCGCCGTCGAGTTTGATGACGTCTAGTTTCATGCTTCACCACCTTCCGCAGGAGTTTCTGCGGCTGCTTCAACTGCAGGAGCAGCTGCTGATTTCAGAGCGGCTGGCACTGGTGCGTTTTCAGGGAACGGTTTCTTAACCGCATCCTTAACAGTCACCCAACCACCCTTGGAGCCTGGAACAGCGCCTTTGACCATGATCAGGCCACGTGCTGTATCAGTTTTAACAACTTCAAGGTTCATGGTTGTCACGCGGGCAGCGCCCATGTGTCCGGCCATTTTCTTGCCTTTGAAAACCTTACCGGGATCCTGACACTGGCCTGTGGAACCGTGCGAACGATGCGATACGGAAACACCGTGTGTCGCACGCAAGCCGCCAAAGTTGTGACGCTTCATCGCGCCCTGAAAGCCCTTACCGATGGAAGTACCTGCAACGTCAACATACTGGCCAGCAAAGTAGTGATCAGCAATGATCTCTTCGCCCACAGCAATCATCGCTTCCGCATCAATGCGGAATTCAGCTACTTTACGCTTTGGTTCAACCTTTGCTGCTGCAAAGTGTCCGCGCATCGCCTGAGACGTCCGCTTTACTTTTGCTGTACCTGCACCGAGCTGAACAGCTACATAGCCGTCCTTTTCGATGGTACGCTGTGCAACAACCTGAAGGTTATCGAGCTGAAGAACGGTTACAGGAATCTGCTTACCGTCTTCCATGAACAGACGGGTCATGCCCATCTTTTTTGCAATAACGCCTGAGCGCAACATAATATTACCCTCCTACGCTTATGACTGCAGCTTGATCTCGACGTCCACACCAGCAGCGAGGTCGAGCTTCATCAGCGCGTCAACGGTCTGGGGGGTCGGATCAACGATATCCAGCAGGCGCTTGTGCGTGCGGATTTCAAACTGGTCACGGGATTTCTTGTCAACGTGTGGACCACGTAGAACGGTGAATTTTTCGATTTTGTTCGGCAGCGGAATTGGGCCGCGAACAGAAGCGCCAGTGCGCTTTGCGGTGTTGACGATTTCCTGAGTGGAGGCATCAAGCACCCGATAGTCAAACGCCTTCAGGCGGATGCGGATGTTTTGGCTAGCAGCCATAATACAAATCCCTTATCTTCGGGATGGAGACGGATTGGAGGACGCACGCTCATCGTGCCCCCTCTTCGCGCTGTAGTCTAACGTCATCGGGGCACGCAAATGGCGCACCCCGAGTAGTTAAGTCGGCGTATAGGGGGAGTCGTTCTTTGTAGCAAGGGGCTATTTACCCTAAATACAATCCTGATTAGGCAAACGCGCCAACAGTGCGATTACAACCAATCCACTAAAACCCTAGTCCCTTAGCCGTCCGCCTCGGCGGGTTAGCAGGACCACAATTCAACCCTAGCGATTTTTACATCCAACCTTTGGAGAAAACATCAAGCCGAACAAGGTTTTTTTGCCGCAAAACTTGGATCAGAATTGGTCCACATCACGTTTTGGGAGCGTCTGTTTGTCACATCAAAATTGAAAACAAACCAAAATTCTAAGTTTATCCCCACTCTTTACGGAATCTTGATGTATAAGACCGCTTTATAAGTTGTTCGCTGGGCGCATTGCTCTATCAATGCTGGCAACAATGATAAGTGGCAGGCACATGAACAAACATTCTGGTTATTTCGATAAAACCCCGGATCCGACACGCGCGCGGGACTGGGTTAAAGTCCTTGCAAGCTATCGCGAGCCCAGTACTTGGCGCAGTTTCTATGAATTGGGCATCACACTTGGGCCATTCGTCGCCCTTTGGATACTCGCGTGGTGGTCCATGTCGATCAGTGGGTGGCTAACCCTTGCAATATCGCTGTGCAACGCGGCATTCTTGCTCCGCCTCTTTGCCATCCAACACGATTGTGGGCATGCTTCCTTTTTCAAGGAACGTGCTCTTAGTGATTGGGTCGGGCGGGCCATTGGCGTTTTGACACTCACGCCATACGATGTCTGGCGTAGAACTCACTCCATGCATCACAGTGCATCCGGCAATTTGGATCGCCGCGGCATTGGTGACATCGCCACGCTTACCGTAGCAGAATATCAGGCGCTTACGCCCTACAAACGCTTTGTCTATCGCATCTATCGTCATCCAGTTGTCCTATTTGGCCTTGGCCCTGGATACTTGTTCTTTTTGCAAAACCGTCTCCCCCTGGGTTTGATGGAAAAGGCACGCTATTGGGTCAGCGCGATGTGCACTAATGCAGCAATCATCGGCGCACTTTTTGTGATTTGGTATTTTGGCGGCCTTATGCCGATCTTGTTGATATTCATTCCTTCCACCCTTTTGGCTGCTACAGCGGGCGTCTGGTTATTTTATGTTCAACACCAGTTTGAGACGACGCATTGGGAAGCGGATGAGACATGGGACCTACATGAAGCTGCGCTGCAAGGCAGCTCGCACTATGTGTTGCCATCAGTTCTACAATGGCTCAGCGCAAATATTGGCATTCATCACATCCACCATCTCTACAGCAGGATCCCTTTTTATCGTCTGCCGGAAGTTTTGCGCGATCACTCAGGTCTTGCAGACATCAATCGTATGACGGTCAAAGAGAGTTTTGCGAACGCCCGACTGCATCTTTGGGACGAGAAGTCTAAAAAGCTTTTGTCCTTCCGTGATGCCAAAACGGTTCAAGCAACCTAACCTTACAGACTCAATCAACGATTAAGTGAGGTTGCGGCCTCACTTAAAGCATCTAACAAAAAGGAGCGATCTCTCTAAGGGGTCGCTCCTTTATTTGTGGACCAACAACCCAACAAAGCGATCCAGTTAACGTTCATCAGGCCCTCGCTATAATCAAACAAAAAGGGCCGCTCATTACTGAGCGGCCCTTTCTTTTGAGGTCTGGGGCAGGCTTGTGCCCGCCTTACTGATTACTCAGTGATCTTGGATACAACGCCCGCACCAACGGTACGGCCACCTTCACGGATCGCAAAGCGCAGGCCTTGCTCCATGGCGATCGGTGCGATCAGTTCTACGTCGAACTTCAGGTTGTCACCAGGCATAACCATTTCAGTGCCTTCGGGCAGCTGAACTGTGCCAGTCACGTCAGTTGTACGGAAGTAGAACTGTGGACGGTAGTTCGCGAAGAATGGCGTGTGACGGCCACCTTCCTCTTTGGTGAGGATATAGGCTTCGGCTTCGAACTTTGTGTGTGGGTTAACCGACTTTGGTTTACACAAAACTTGGCCGCGCTCAACGCCTTCACGGTCGATACCGCGCAACAAAACGCCAACGTTATCGCCTGCTTCACCACGGTCCAGCAACTTGCGGAACATTTCAACGCCTGTGCAAGTCGTTGTTTTGGTGTCGCGGATACCAACGATCTCGATGCTATCGCCAACGTTGACTACGCCACGCTCGATACGGCCAGTTACAACTGTACCACGACCGGAGATCGAGAATACGTCTTCAACTGGCAGCAAGAATGGCTGGTCAACAGCACGTGCTGGTGTTGGGATATACTCATCAACAGCTGCCATCAGTTTCTTGATGGATTCTTCGCCGATTTCTGGCTTAGTGCCGTTCATCGCGTGAAGAGCGGAACCAGGGATGATTGGAATGTCGTCGCCAGGGTACTCATACGAGGACAACAGCTCACGGATTTCCATTTCAACCAGTTCCAACAACTCATCGTCGTCAACCTGATCAACTTTGTTCATGTAAACAACCATGTACGGGATGCCAACCTGACGGCCAAGCAGAATGTGCTCGCGCGTCTGTGGCATTGGGCCGTCTGCTGCGTTCACAACCAAGATTGCGCCGTCCATCTGAGCAGCACCAGTGATCATGTTTTTCACATAGTCAGCGTGGCCTGGGCAGTCAACGTGCGCGTAGTGACGTGCTTCAGTTTCATACTCAACGTGCGCCGTGGAAATCGTGATACCACGTGCTTTTTCTTCCGGCGCACCATCAATCTGGTCATACGCTTGGAAATCACCAAAATACTTGGTAATCGCCGCGGTCAGTGTCGTCTTACCGTGGTCAACGTGGCCAATTGTGCCGATGTTGACGTGCGGTTTGTTACGTTCAAACTTTTCCTTTGCCATGGTGTTGGCTCCTTAATGTTCAATGTAAGTTTGACAGGCCCGCAATAATGCGGGCCGTCGTTGTTATGCGAATTTAGCTTGGATCTCGTCAGAGATGCTCTGTGGGACACCTTCATAATGGTCGAACTGCATGCTGAAGTTCGCACGCCCAGAAGACATCGAACGCAGCGTGTTGATGTAACCGAACATGTTCGCAAGTGGCACGAAGCAGTCAATGGCAATCGCGTTACCACGAGTGTCTTGACCTTGAACCTGACCACGACGTGAAGTCAGATCGCCAATGATGCCGCCTGTATATTCTTCAGGTGTTATCACTTCGACCTTCATGATTGGCTCAAGCATCTTGGCGCCCGCCTTTTTCATGCCTTCACGCATGCCCATACGAGCAGCGATTTCAAACGCGAGAACGGAGGAGTCAACATCGTGGAACTTACCGTCGATCAACGCAACTTTGAAGTCAATCACAGGGAAGCCAGCCAAAGGACCAGAGTCTAGAACTGACTTGATGCCTTTTTCAACGCCAGGGATGTATTCCTTTGGAACAGCACCACCAACGATTTTGCTCTCGAAGGAATATCCTTCGCCCGGTTCGGTTGGCATCAGGATCATTTTCACTTCAGCAAACTGACCGGAACCGCCGGACTGTTTCTTGTGAGTGTAAGTGATTTCAGCTTCACGTGAGATTGTCTCACGATAAGCAACCTGAGGCGCACCAATGTTGGCTTCAACTTTGAATTCACGCTTGAGACGGTCCACGAGGATGTCCAAGTGCAATTCGCCCATGCCTTTCATGATCGTCTGACCGGACTCGATGTCCGTCTCAACGGTGAAGGATGGATCCTCAGCAGCCAAACGGGCCAGACCTGTGGACATCTTTTCTTGGTCAGCCTTGGTTTTAGGCTCAACCGCGATCTCGATAACCGGTGTCGGGAAGGTCATCGTTTCCAGAACCACTGGTTCAGCAACGGAACACAAAGTATCGCCTGTTGTCGTGTCTTTCAGACCTGCAAGCGCTATGATGTCACCTGCAAAGGCTTCGACGATTTCTTCACGATCGATGGCGTGCATCATCATCATACGGCCAACACGCTCTTTTTT
Source organism: Sulfitobacter sp. (assembly GCF_036960155.1). Classification (GTDB taxonomy): domain Bacteria; phylum Pseudomonadota; class Alphaproteobacteria; order Rhodobacterales; family Rhodobacteraceae; genus Sulfitobacter. The sequence goes on from NZ_JBALWB010000001.1 coordinate 530,298, forward strand.
ACCTTTGGTGGAGTTCAAGAGCGTGTCGCCCTTGTTCAGCGTACCAGAGTAAACGCGTGTGAACGTGAGCGAGCCCACAAAAGGGTCATTCATGATTTTGAAGGCAAGGCCCGAGAACGCCATAGCATCATCCGCACGACGCGGGATGTCACGTGTTTCTTCTTCGTCACCGGGTTTGAAGCCCATGTAATCAACAACGTCCATCGGGGATGGCAGATAGTCAATTACAGCGTTGAGCAGAGGCTGGACGCCTTTGTTCTTGAACGCAGATCCACAAAGTACGGGGATGAATTTGATCGCGAGTGTACCCTTACGGATCAGCTTGCGGAGCGTATCAACATCAGGCTCGGCGCCGTCCATCAGATAGTTTTCCATGGCTTCATCGTCCATCTCGACCGCATTTTCGATCAGATGTGCACGCCACTTGTCGGCTGTCTCTTTCAGGCTGTCGCGGATTGGCTTTTTAACCCAGCTTGCGCCGAGGTCTTCACCTTCCCAAACCCATTCTTCCATGGTGACGAGGTCAACCATGCCTTCCAATTCGGTTTCTGCACCGATTGGAATTTGAATTGGGGCTGGTGTCGCGCCAGTACGTTTTTGGATCATGTCAACGCAGTTGTAGAAGTCAGCGCCGATCTTATCCATTTTATTAACAAACACGATACGCGGAACTTTGTAACGGTCGGCCTGACGCCAAACTGTTTCAGTCTGCGGTTCAACACCAGCATTGGCGTCAAGAACGGTAACCGCACCATCGAGAACAGCCAACGAACGTTCAACTTCAATCGTGAAGTCAACGTGACCTGGTGTGTCAATGATGTTCATGCGGTGCTTAGCAGAGTCAGGCGCTACGCCGTCTTCTGTACGTTCCCAAAATGTAGTCGTCGCAGCGGAAGTAATTGTAATACCCCGTTCCTGCTCCTGCTCCATCCAGTCCATTGTCGCAGCGCCGTCATGCACTTCGCCAATGTTATGCTCTTTACCAGTGTAGTACAGGATACGCTCGGAACATGTTGTTTTACCAGCATCGATGTGTGCGATGATACCAAAGTTACGATACAGTTCGAGGGGATAGTCGCGTGCCATTTGAAAGCTTCCTCAGGAGTGTGCTTTGAAAAAGGTCAAGGGCCCAGCGGATCCGGGCCCCGATCTTAAAGTGTTACCAGCGGTAGTGGCTGAATGCTTTGTTCGCGTCGGCCATTTTATGCGTGTCTTCACGCTTTTTAACGGCTGTACCACGGGACTGAACGGCGTCCATCAGCTCGCCTGCAAGGCGCTCTTCCATGGTGTTTTCGTTGCGCGAACGTGCAGCTTTGATCAACCAACGGATGGCCAGTGCCTGACGACGCTCTGGGCGTACCTCAACTGGAACCTGATAGGTTGCACCACCAACGCGGCGCGAACGCACTTCGACGGATGGCTGGATGTTTTCGAGCGCTTCGTGGAACACTTCCACTGGCGCACGTTTGATTTTGGACTCAACACGATCGAATGCGTTGTAAACAATCCGTTCAGCAACAGCTTTTTTGCCGTCGATCATCAGGTTGTTCATGAATTTCGTCAGGATCAGATCACCATACTTGGCGTCTGGTAGTACTTCGCGTTTTTCAGCGGCGTGGCGGCGTGACATCTTATTGTCTTCCTCTTGGCGGGGTGCAGCGCAGAGCGATGCATAGTGTCAGATTGTAACAGCCGGGTGTCATCCACCCGGCCAAAGGCGAAATTACTTCGGACGCTTGGCACCGTATTTGGAGCGGCGTTGTTTCCGGTCTTTAACACCCTGCGTATCGAGAACACCGCGAACGACGTGGTAACGAACACCTGGAAGATCTTTTACGCGACCGCCACGGATCAGAACCACAGAGTGCTCCTGAAGGTTGTGGCTTTCGCCGCCGATGTAGGAAATCACTTCGAAACCGTTGGTCAGGCGAACCTTGGCAACTTTCCGCATCGCGGAGTTAGGTTTCTTAGGAGTGGTTGTATAAACGCGTGTACAAACGCCGCGCTTCTGCGGGCATTCCTGCAGGTGCATGGATTTCGATGTTTTGCGTTTCGGCTGGCGCGGTTTGCGGATCAGCTGCTGAATTGTTGGCATTCCGGTTTTATCCCCGTGTTGCGATCTTGAATGCACCGAGGGCAAACCTCAGCGCGGTGAATAGTATGCCGCGTACGTCCACGCGGCGTGGCTGGAGCAAATGGTGCAAAGCAGTAAGGCCGCAACGCTTCCGTACCGAGGTAAGCGAGGCGGCTATGCTTCAGAGGATCGGGCCAATTAAGGCGGCCTGGATCTTGACCACATGCGTTATGATATGCGCGGCAGGGGCGACCCCCATTAGCGAGATAACGGGCGTATACTCAGAGTCGTCGATAGTGTCAACCTGACTCCCCCCTGCCCACTTATCAGAACCACCTCTTGCAAAACTAACACCTGAAACCGCATAATGCTGAAAAAAGCGTGGGAGAACTCTAGTGACGCTCCAAGTGATTGGCCTTTGCCGATTTTCCTATCCAGCAATCGGTGGTTTCCAGGTCGAACACGAGACGACCGAAGATCGTATTGCATACCTTTATGAAAAGGCCCGGCTGGAAGAACGCTTTAGACTGATGGAGGCAGTTGCCCTGCCCTGCATCAAAGCGCAGACTGATGAGGATTTTGAGTTGATCATTGTCATCGGCGATCAATTCCCGAAAGAACATTCCGACCGCCTACATGACATCACTGCCGACATCCCTCAAATCCGGATCATCGCAGAGCCACCACGCCCACAGCGCGAAGTGATGAAAGAAATCTTCAACAAGGCGCGCAAAGACCCCTCAGTTCCGTGTTTACAGTTTCGCCATGACGATGACGATGCCTTTGCCGTCGATTTCATTGAACGATTGCGCGCCGCATCTCACGATGCTCAGGCCCTGACCGCCCAACACAAGGCTGTCAACTTTGACTGGAACAAAGGGATCGTCGCCGAGTTTGGACCAAATGGCATTGCATCTACGGATATCTTCCGACAGCTATATCCCGCTGCAATGGGTATGCAGATCCGCGGCGGTTCCCCCCTCACAATCATGAATTTTGCCCACGAAAAGATTGCTCGCTTTATGCCCGTTGTTAGCTACCCTGAAGCACAGATGTTTGTGCGCAGCCACAATAGCTCCAACGACAGCCGCCAAAAGCCAGTCAAAAAGGTACCCGTCCAGCCGATTGATTTTGAACAAACGCAGATGTTCAAAGATCGCTTTGCCATCGACATTGATAACGTCAGCCGTATTTTCACGGAGAAATAACATGCGTACCGTAGGTATCTGTCGATTTTCCTATGCCGGGCGTGGCGGCTTCAAGGTCACCCATGAAGATGAGGCGGAATTAGCTACATACCTTTACAACCCAGAGCGGATGGAAGAACGGTTCCGGCTATTCGAAGCAATTACGCTGCCGTGCGTTGCCAAACAAACCGACCCCGATTTTACGTTTTTGATCATAACCGGAAAATGGTTCCCCGCTGAATATCTAGAGCGGTTGACCAAGTTGACTGCACACATACCTCAATGCAAAATCAGGCAGTTTCCGCCCCGCCCCCACAGGATTATCATGGCCAAAGCCATCAATGAATGGCGCGGCGAACCTGATGAACCTTGTTTGCAATTCAGATTGGATGACGACGATGCTATGGCTTTGAGCTTTGTTGAAAAGCTGAAGCAGACAGTAGATGACTTAAACGGCATCAGGTCCCACCACGGCAGCATCGCAATTGATTACAATCAAGGGTATGTTTTTACCGCTGGCGCTGATGGCGTAAAACTCTGGCCTTACCACTATCCCTATTCGGCGATCGCCCTCGGAATGGTTGTAGAGGCAGGTAACACAAATACCATCATGAGCCATGGCCACCAGAACCTTTGGAAGACAATGCCAACTATGACCTTTACTGGTGAGGATATGATGATGCGCGGACATAACGACTTCAACGATAGTCGGCTAAAGGGCAAAAAGAACGTGTTCGATTACAAAACCATGGACGACGCCGAAGCGGCCCATATTCGCGAGACATTCGGCATCGACAATACCCATGTTAAACAGGTCTTCTCACGCCCTTAATAGCTTTCGTTCGCGGTAGAATGTAAACAGGCCCGTGCCAATAACAATCGCGGCTCCGATTAGCGTGAGCTTTGTGGGAACTTCGCCAAAAACCAGAAAACCAATAATCATCGCGCCGATCAATCCTGTGTACCGGAACGGCGCAATAAACGAGACGTCTCCACTGCGCATGACCTGAATGCTGAAAAAATACCCTGTGATAACAAACATCGCAGAACCAATGATGTAGCTTGCCAATGGAACGGTGATCGGCGCCCATTCTTGGGTCATTGACGCAAATCCCGCCGCCAACATAACCGCAACTGTAGTACCAAGGGTAACTGCCATTCCCGGCACATTGGGCGACAAGCGCCTTGTAACAAGGTCTCGGACTGTCACACTAAGAACTGCAGCAAGCGCGTAAAGAGACCAGATATTGAACCCCTCCGCTCCGGGGCGAATGATCAGCATAACACCCCCCAAGCCAATCAAAATTGCCAACATGCGTCGCCAGCCTACGGCCTCACGATACACCAACACAGTGCCCAAGGTCACAACCAGCGGCACCACCTGCATGATCGCATTCAGGTTCCCCAAAGGCATGTTGAACAACGCATTCAGGAAAAAATATGATGTCACAATCTCGGTTAAACCACGCAGCGCAATCACCTGCTTGTCGTGCCGCGAAATTTCACCGCTCAATGCCCCAAGGCCACGCGCAACGAGATAGACGAACACCGTCGCAAGTATGCCGCGCATAAATATCAACTGAAACAGCGGGATGGCTCCGTTGGTGAGCTTGAGAAACATATCATTCACTACGAAAGCCCCCATAGAAGCCATCATTAGCAGTGCGCCTTTGGTATTTGGGGACATTCGCATTTCCTAAGATCTGTTGCTGACAGTGTCCGATCAGTAACACTAGGGCAATGCGCTACATACTCTACGGCGCAAGAAAAAGCCCCCGCAACCTGAAGGCTGCGGGGGCTTTTTAGTTCTTTATCAGAAGCGCGGTATTAATCGCGGCTTTCCTCATCATAGTTTGGCATGGAGGAGAACACATCGCCACCGACGACATCATCAACAGGCTTTGTCGGAGCGGCAAGACGCGCCGCCTCTTCTGCCTCGATGCGGCGCGCTTCAACCACGACATTATCGCGATCAGCTGCAACACGACGCATCTGCTGAGTTGCCCCACCAGTACCCGCAGGGATCAAGCGGCCAACGATGACGTTCTCTTTAAGACCAACCAATTTATCACGCTTACCTTGGACAGATGCCTCAGTAAGAACACGAGTGGTTTCCTGGAAGGATGCCGCCGAGATGAAGCTGCGAGTTTGCAGCGATGCCTTGGTGATACCCAATAGGATCGGCTCGCCCTTGGCGACACGGCCGCCTTTGGACAATGCCTTTTCGTTGGCTTGGTCGAACTCGAGCTTGTCTACGTGTTCGCCTTTCAGCAGCGTGGTGTCTCCGCTCTCTTGGATCTCCCACTTTTGCAGCATCTGACGCACGATGACTTCGATGTGCTTATCGTTGATCTTCACACCTTGCAGACGATACACGTCCTGAACTTCGTCGATCATGTAATCGGCAAGCGCTTCGACACCCATAATTGCGAGAATGTCATGCGGCGCTGGGTTGCCGTCCATGATGTAATCGCCCTTCTGAACGAAGTCGCCTTCGGCCACTGGGATGTGCTTGCCCTTTGGCACCATGTATTCGACTTTGTAGTCCGGATCTTCCGAGCTCTCGATCGCGATGCGGCGCTTGTTCTTGTAGTCTTTGCCGTAGCGCACATAACCGTCGATTTCTGCGATGATCGCGTGATCCTTGGGGCGACGTGCCTCAAAGAGTTCCGCAACACGTGGCAGACCACCAGTAATATCCTTGGTTTTGGCGCCTTCACGCGGGATGCGCGCAAGAACGTCACCAGCAGCAACTTCGCTACCGTCTTCGATGGACATAACCGCATCCACAGACATTGGATAAGTAATCGGGTTGCCCGCGGCGTTACGCAGTGGCTCTCCATCCTTGTCGTGCAGAATGATCTCAGGCTTCAGCTCGTTGCCTTTTGCAGCAGAGCGCCAGTCGATGACGATCTTTTGCGTCATGCCTGTCGCGTCATCGGTCTCGTCTTTGACAGAGATACCAGAGATAAGATCGACGTGCTTGGCTGTACCAGCCGCTTCAGCGATGATTGGCAGCGTGTAGGGGTCCCATTCGTACAATTTATCGCCGCGCGCCACTTCTTGGCCCTCTTTGACAAACAGCTTGGTACCGTAACCCACTTTGTGGCTCGCACGTTCATCACCGTTTTCATCGATGATAAGCAGCTTCATGTTACGACCCATAACCATGGTTTCATCTGCAGAGTTTTGCAGCGTCATGGTGTTTTCGAATTGGATCGTACCTTCCTGACCAGCTTCCTGGAAAGACTGCTGACCACCCTGAGCAACACCACCAATGTGGAACGTCCGCATTGTCAACTGTGTACCAGGTTCACCAATAGACTGCGCCGCGATGATACCCACCGCTTCGCCTTGGTTCACCAAAGTACCGCGCGCAAGGTCACGACCATAACACTGGGCGCAGACACCCTCTTCCGCTTCACAAGTAAGCGGCGAGCGGATGCGTGCAGAGGCAACAGCTGCCTCATCAATGATGTCAGCCAGACGTTCATCAATGATTGTGCCGTTGGCAACCAGTACTTCTTCGGTACCCGGACGCATGATGTCCTCGGCAACGACACGACCCAACAAACGTTCGGCCAGTGAGGAAACAACCTCACCGTCGTTCACGGCTGCAGTTGCAGTAATCGCAATATCAGTGCCGCAATCGTGCTGACGGATGATGCAATCCTGTGCAACGTCTACCAGACGACGCGTTAGGTAACCGGAGTTAGCTGTTTTCAGAGCCGTATCCGACAGACCTTTCCGCGCACCGTGCGTTGAGTTGAAGTACTCAAGAACGGTTAGACCTTCTTTAAAGTTCGAGATGATCGGTGTCTCGATGATGTCGCCGTTCGGCTTGGCCATCAGGCCACGCATCCCGCCAAGTTGTTTCATCTGCGTAACAGAACCACGCGCACCGGAGTGCGCCATCATGTACACTGAGTTTGGTTCGTTTTCGGAACCATTCTCGGCGTACGTGGTGTCGGAAATCGCACCCATCATCGCGTCGGTGACTTTGTCGTTACACTTTGACCATGCATCCACAACTTTGTTGTACTTTTCACCCTGAGTGATCAGGCCATCCATGTACTGTTGTTCAAAGTCTTTAACCTGACCGCGTGTTTCTTCAACCAGTGGCCATTTGCTATCGGGGATCAGCATGTCGTCTTTACCAAACGAGATGCCTGCCTTGAACGCTTCGCGGAAACCCATTGTCATGATCTGGTCACAGAAGATAACGGATTCTTTTTGGCCACAATAACGGTAAACCGTATCGATGACCTGCTGCACTTCTTTCTTACGCAGCAGACGGTTGACCAGGTCAAACGGTGCTTTTGCGTTCAGCGGCAACAGCGCTCCAAGGAGCACACGACCAGGTGTGGTATCAAAGCGCACAAGCACTTCGTTACCTTCGTTGTCGATCTGTTTGATCCGTGATTTGACTTTGGCGTGCAGATGTACTTCGCCAGCGTCCAGCGCGTGCTGAACTTCATTCACGTTACCAAAGACTTTGCCTTCACCAACCATGCCGTCACGGCCCAAGGTCACATAGTAGAGACCCAAGATCATATCCTGCGATGGAACAATGATCGGAGCGCCGTTTGCAGGCGACAGAACGTTGTTGGTGGACATCATCAAAACGCGCGCTTCAAGCTGGGCTTCCAGCGAGAGCGGTACGTGAACAGCCATTTGGTCGCCGTCAAAGTCAGCGTTAAACGCAGAACAAACAAGCGGGTGCAGCTGGATGGCTTTACCCTCAATCAGAACTGGTTCGAACGCCTGAATGCCAAGACGGTGCAATGTAGGCGCACGGTTCAGCATGACGGGGTGTTCGCGGATAACTTCATCCAGGATATCCCAGACTTCGGGACGTTCTTTTTCAACCAGTTTCTTGGCTTGCTTCACTGTGGAAGACAGACCTTTGGCCTCCAGGCGTGAATAGATGAACGGTTTGAACAGTTCGAGTGCCATCTTTTTGGGCAAGCCACACTGATGCAACTTCAGTTCCGGACCAGTCACAATGACCGAACGACCGGAGAAGTCGACGCGCTTACCCAAAAGGTTTTGACGGAAGCGACCCTGCTTACCTTTCAGCATGTCTGACAGTGATTTCAACGGACGCTTGTTGGCGCCAGTAATCACACGACCACGACGACCGTTATCGAACAATGCGTCAACAGATTCCTGCAGCATCCGCTTTTCGTTACGCACAATGATATCAGGCGCACGCAGCTCAATCAGACGCTTCAAACGGTTGTTACGGTTGATCACACGACGGTAAAGATCGTTCAAATCTGAGGTCGCAAAACGACCACCATCCAGCGGCACCAGCGGGCGCAGCTCTGGCGGGATCACAGGGATCACGGTCAGGATCATCCATTCAGGACGGTTACCGGATTCAAGGAAGCTCTCGACGACCTTCAAACGCTTGATGATCTTCTTAGGCTTCAATTCGCCGGTGGCTTCTTTGAGCTCTTCGCGCAGCTGGTCGGCTTCTGCTTCGAGGTCAATTGCTGCCAGCATTTCGCGGATCGCTTCGGCGCCGATGTTGGCGGTGAATGCGTCCATACCGTAGGCGTCTTGGGCATCCATGTACTCTTCTTCGGTCAGCATTTGACCGTAGGTGAGGTCCGTAAGGCCCGGCTCGATTACAACGTAGTTTTCAAAGTACAAAACACGCTCAAGATCGCGCAATGTCATGTCCAGCATCAGGCCGATGCGCGATGGCAACGACTTGAGGAACCAGATGTGCGCAACTGGGGATGCCAGCTCGATGTGGCCCATACGCTCACGACGTACTTTTTGAAGCGTAACTTCCACACCACATTTTTCGCAGACAACGCCGCGATATTTCATACGCTTATATTTGCCGCACAGACATTCGTAGTCTTTGATCGGGCCAAAGATACGCGCACAGAACAGGCCGTCGCGCTCAGGCTTGAACGTACGGTAGTTGATAGTTTCCGGCTTTTTAATCTCACCGAATGACCACGACAAGATACGTTCTGGCGATGCCAGAGATACCTTGATCTCGTCAAACGTCTTAGTAGGCGCGACGGGGTTAAACGGGTTGTTTGTCAGTTCCTGGTTCATTTTCAATCCTTAGATTTATTCTCGAAAGCAGTGGAGAGAGAGGGACCGCCCCTCAGTCGAGAGGCGGTCTGGAATATCAAATTCCGGCTATGCCCTACTCTTCTTCCTCCGCATCCAGGAGTTCCATGTTCAGGCCGAGGCCACGGACTTCTTTGACAAGAACGTTGAACGATTCTGGAATACCAGCCTCGAAGTTGTCCTCGCCTTTGACGATGCTTTCATAGACCTTCGTACGGCCTGCAACGTCATCCGATTTCACGGTCAGCATTTCCTGCAGGGTGTATGCAGCGCCATAAGCTTCAAGTGCCCAGACCTCCATCTCACCAAAGCGCTGTCCACCGAACTGCGCTTTACCGCCCAATGGCTGCTGGGTAACCAGCGAGTATGGACCTGTCGAACGCGCGTGGATTTTGTCATCCACAAGGTGGTGCAGTTTCAGCAGGTACTTCACGCCAACAGTCACCTTACGGCTGAACTGTTCTCCGGTACGACCGTCAAACAGAACCGACTGACCGGATGTGTCAAAGCCCGCACGTGCAAGACTATCGTTCACATCGGCTTCTTTTGCGCCGTCAAAGACAGGAGTCGCGATTGGAACACCGTTGCGAACATTGCCCGCCGCTTCCAACAAATCTTCCTCGTCCATGCCAGTGATGCCTTCTTCATAGACATCATCGCCGTAGGCCAACTTCATCGCTTCACGCACAGGTGTCATATCGCCGGAACGCTTATATTCTTGCAGCGCCTCGTCGATGTTGATGCCCAAACCGCGTGCGGCCCAGCCCATGTGTGTTTCAAGGATCTGACCAACGTTCATACGTGATGGAACGCCAAGTGGGTTCAGACAGAAATCAACCGGAGTACCGTCTTCGAGGAACGGCATGTCCTCCATTGGTACAACCTTGGAGATAACACCCTTGTTCCCGTGACGTCCGGCCATTTTATCGCCCGGCTGCAGCTTACGCTTAACCGCTACGAATACTTTGACCATCTTCATCACACCGGGGGGCAGATCATCGCCACGGCGTACTTTCTCGACTTTGTCCTCAAAGCGGGCATCCAAGGTCCGTTTCTGGATCTCGTACTGCTCGTTCAGGGCTTCGACAATTTTCGCGTCGTCTTCGTCCTCAAGCGCTAGCTGCCACCACTGACCACGTGTCAGAACGGCATCCAGTGTCTCTTCGGTGATCTGGCTGTTCGGGCGTACGCCTTTCGGGCCTTTTACAGCCACTTTGCCAAGGATCATTTCACGCAAACGCGCGAAGATGTTGCGATCAAGGATCGCCATCTCATCGTCGCGGTCACGTGCAAGACGTTCAACTTCTTCACGTTCGATCTGCAGGGCACGTTCGTCTTTTTCCACGCCGTGGCGGTTAAAGACGCGCACTTCTACAACTGTACCAAAGTCACCCGGTTTTACACGCAACGATGTATCGCGAACGTCGGACGCTTTCTCACCAAAGATGGCGCGCAGGAGTTTCTCCTCCGGCGTCATCGGGCTTTCGCCTTTTGGCGTGATTTTACCGACAAGGATGTCACCTGGTTCAACGTCTGCACCGATGTAGACGATACCCGCCTCATCAAGGTTGCGCAGCGCTTCTTCACCAACGTTTGGAATATCGCGAGTGATTTCCTCGGGGCCAAGCTTGGTATCACGTGCAGCGACTTCGAATTCCTCGATGTGGATCGAGGTAAAGACGTCGTCACGCGAAACGCGCTCAGAAATCAGGATGGAGTCCTCATAGTTGTACCCATTCCAAGGCATAAACGCGACGATCACGTTCTTACCAAGAGCAAGTTCACCCATGTCTGTGGACGGACCATCCGCGATGACCTGACCTTTTGTAACCCGATCGCCAACCTTCACCAGCGGACGCTGGTTGATGCAGGTGTTCTGGTTTGAACGCTGGAATTTACGCATGCGGTAGATGTCTACGCCTGCGTCGCCCAGCTCAAGATCAGAGGTTGCGCGGATAACGATACGTGTGGCGTCTACTTGGTCAATAACGCCTGCGCGTTTGGCCATATAAGCCGCACCGGAATCGCGTGCTACAACTTCTTCGATACCTGTACCAACAAGCGGTGCTTCAGCTTGAAGTAATGGCACAGCCTGACGTTGCATGTTCGAGCCCATCAAGGCCCTGTTCGCATCGTCATTCTCAAGGAACGGGATCAACGAGGCAGCAACGGAAACCAACTGCTTTGGCGAAACGTCAATGAGGTCAACGTTCATGGAAGGCGAAAGCGTGTAGTCACCCGATTTCCGCGTGGAAACCAAATCGTTCACGAACTTCATGTTTTCATCAAGGTTCGCGTTGGCCTGCGCCACGGTGTGGCGCATTTCCTCAGTAGCAGACATGTATTGGACTTCATCCGACACAATACCGTCTTTTACCTTGCGGTAAGGCGTTTCGATAAAGCCGTATTTGTTTACACGTGCGAATGTTGCGAGGCTGTTGATCAGACCAATGTTCGGACCTTCAGGCGTTTCAATCGGACACATGCGACCGTAGTGGGTTGGGTGAACGTCACGTACTTCAAAACCAGCACGTTCACGTGTCAAACCACCTGGTCCAAGCGCTGAAAGGCGACGCTTGTGCGTGACCTCTGACAGCGGGTTGGTTTGGTCCATAAACTGCGACAGCTGCGAGGAGCCGAAGAATTCACGTACCGCAGCAGCCGCTGGCTTCGCGTTGATCAGGTCTTGTGGCATGACTGTGTCGATTTCGACGGAAGACATACGCTCTTTGATCGCGCGCTCCATGCGGAGCAGACCAACGCGGTATTGGTTTTCCATCAGTTCGCCAACAGAACGCACACGACGGTTGCCGAGGTGGTCAATATCGTCGATATCGCCGCGGCCATCGCGCAGGTCAACAAGCGCTTTGATGCACGACACGATGTCAGCGCGATCCAGCGTACGCTGGGTGTCTTCTTTGTCGAGTGCGAGACGCATGTTCATCTTCACACGGCCAACAGCTGATAGGTCATAACGTTCGCCATCAAAGAACAGCGTGTCAAACAGGTTTGACGCTGCTTCAACTGTGGGTGGCTCACCCGGACGCATAACGCGGTAGATGTCCATGAGCGCGGTGTCGCGGTTCATGTTCTTATCCGCCGCCATCGTGTTGCGCATGTACGGGCCAACATTGACGTTATCGATGTCCAAGAGTGGGATCTCGGTGATGCCAGCATCGACTAGCTCTTTGGCGGTACCGCCGATGAGCGTGCCGTCTTTATCAAACTCCAGCGTCATCTCGTCACCGGCTTCGACATAGATCGCGCCAGTTTCTTCGTTGATGATGTCTTTGGAGACAAACGTGCCTTCGATGTGATTGAATGGCAGTAGCAGTTCGGTGACGTTGCCCTCATCGATCAGCTTTTTCACAGCGCGAGGCGTAACTTTCTTGCCCGTTTCGAACAAGATTTCGCCGCTGGCCGCATCTACGATGTCATAAGTTGGACGGGTGCCACGAACACGTTCTGGGAAGAACGGTGCGATCCAACCTTTGCCAGCATCAAGACGATACGTGACGGTGTTGTAATACGCGTCCATGATCGCTTCTTGGTCAAGACCAAGGGAATACAGCAATGTAGTGACAGGCAACTTACGACGACGGTCAATACGTGCGAATACGATGTCTTTTGCGTCAAATTCGAAATCCAACCACGAACCGCGATATGGGATAATGCGGCAAGCAAACAAGAGCTTACCAGACGAGTGTGTCTTACCCTTATCATGGTCAAAGAAAACACCCGGTGAACGGTGCATCTGGCTCACGATTACGCGCTCGGTGCCGTTTACAACAAACGTACCGTTTGGCGTCATCAACGGCATATCGCCCATGAACACATCTTGTTCTTTGATGTCTTTTACAGATTTTGCACCTGTATCTTCGTCGATATCAAACACGATCAGACGGAGAGTAACCTTAAGCGGCGCGGAGTAAGTCATGTCGCGCTGCTGGCACTCTTCAACGTCGTACTTCGGCTTTTCTAGCTCGTACTTAACGTATTCCAGAATGGAAGTTTCGTTAAAGTCCTTGATCGGGAATACCGACTGGAACACACCCTGAATGCCATCACCATCGGTGGGCGTTTCTGCATCGCCGGAATTCAGGAACAGATCATATGAAGATTTCTGAACTTCAATGAGGTTCGGCATTTCCAGCACTTCGCGGATTTTGCCGTAGTATTTACGTAGACGCTTCTGGCCAAGGAAGGATTGTGCCATGTGTCGTGTCACCTTTCGTGTCTCTTGCCGAATGCGCCATCGCCGGGGCCGCGATGCACACCCATAAGAGCGGTTAAATCCGGTCTATGCTGGAGCGCGTCCCACCGCACCCCTTCCGACCCTTGGACCTATCCAGAAAGACGCTTGTTAATTAAAGCGCCTTTCAAGACAGGTTTGGCTGGACAAGGTTCTCACCCCATCCAGCCAGTATTTACAGCAGGAATTAACTTCCTGCTTGAGACGGCTTAGGCCAGCTCGACTTCTGCGCCAGCTGCTTCCAGCTTGGCTTTCACTTCTTCGGCTTCGGCTTTGTCGACGCCTTCTTTGATTTTGCCGCCAGCTTCAACGAGGTCTTTGGCTTCTTTCAGGCCAAGGCCTGTGATCGCGCGAACTTCTTTGATCACGTTGATTTTGGATGCGCCGGCGTTCTTCAGAACAACGTCGAATTCAGTTTTTTCCTCTTCGGCGCCAGCGCCATCAGCAGGGCCCGCCATCATGACTGCGCCACCGGCTGCAGGCTCGATGCCGTACTCGTCTTTGAGGATTGTTTTCAGTTCTTGTGCTTCAAGCAATGTAAGACCAACGATGTCTTCTGCTAGTTTTTTCAGATCAGCCATGTTTTAGCTCTTTCCGTTAACGATATGTGTGTTCCAACGTGTAGTATCAACTAACACGCCGATTTGACGATATTGTCGCTTACGCAGCCTTGTCTTCGATTGTTGACAAGATGGATGCGATATTGCTTGCAGGTGCGCCAATGGCCCCGGCGATGTTCGATGCTGGTGCGCCCAACATACCCGCGATTGTGGCGATAAGCTCGTCACGCGAAGGCATTTTGGACACGGCTTCGACACCGGCGACGTCCAACGCATTCTCACCCATTGCACCACCGAGGATGACAAGCTTGTCATTCTCTTTGGCGAATTCCTGAGCAACCTTAGCCGCAGCTACAGGATCCTCAGAATAGGTTAGAACGGTCATACCCGTCAGAAGGTCAGCAATGCTTGCACATGGCTTGCCCTCAAGGGCGATCTTGGCGAGCCTGTTTTTGGCAACACGCACAGACCCACCCGCAGCGGTTGCCCGCGCACGTAGATCCTGCATTTCAGCAACTGTCAGACCGACGTAGTGGCTAACCACTACAACGCCAGAGCTTTCAAAGATCTGGCCGAGTTCATCGACCAGCTGTTCTTTTTGTGCTCTATCCACAGTTTCTCTCCAAAGTTATCGGAGGTGTTACCCTCCGGGCTCGTTTTGCCGAACGAATGTTCGACGTCGGGTCCTTACGGGTCCTTCCCAAGACCGTCCGAGAGCGTTGCTCACGAAAAGTCATAGTCATTCCCCATCTCAGGCAGGAATTATGGACTGAATTCCCAGTCCACCCACCATCTCGGACGAAGCGCAAAAAGCGCACGACGAATCGTGCGCTATGATGCAAGGGTTGAATTAGTCTGAATACGAGAGAATGCCAACAGCAAAACCGCATCAGGCCACACAATCATCAAGTAGCCGCTCGGAGCACTCTGCGAATGCAGCGAAGGACCGCTTAGATTCCAAATTGCAGGAATGCCGCAACGTGACAAAGCCAGGTTTCGCGGCAATCGAGGCTTCAGGCCTGCAACGGCCAAATTCAGCAAAGATTGGGCGATTTGTCCAACCTTAACACAGGACCCTATCTTTGGACAGTTCACGTTCCGAAAACCAATGGACTTTAGGACCCAAAAGTCAGTCTAGCTGGGCCGTCGCTTCGATCTCAACCAAAGCGTCATCTTCTATCAAGCCTGCAACTACCAACATTGACATTGCAGGGAAGTGTTTACCGAAAACTGAGCGGTAGGCCGCTCCAACGGCGCGCTGATTGGCCATGTAGGTTGCCTTGTCAGTTACAAACCACGTCAGTCGAACAACATCTGATGGTTTTCCACCCGCGGCAACCACGATCTCAGAGATATTCTGTAACGCCTGCTGCATCTGTGGAACAAATTCTTTTGATACAAAGACCTTGTCTTTATCCCAGCCGATTTGCCCACCAATGTGCAAGGTGCCGTCTTTGGTGAGCACACCGTTTGCGTACCCTAACGCTGGCGCCCAGCCCTCTGGTTGGATCGTTTTATGTGTCATGATGATACCTTAGTGAAATCTTTGAGACTTAGTTTTATGTCGTTCTGCAATGGTATTGGAATGCCATTCAAATCGATGTGAACGAGGGTCGCATTGGTGATGAAACGTTGTTCATCGGCACAATGGCAAACCATTTCGTAGTTGAAACTGGTCTTTCCAATCCGCGTCACATTCAATCTTAAGTCTAACACATCACCATGACGGCTAGGGTTATTAAACGTTGTTGCGATGCTTACTGTCGGGATGCCCGCTGATTGAATGAATTGTTCAAACGGGCATTTTAGACCGTTGTCAAAGAAACTTTCGATGCAATCGTTCATCATCTCAAAATATCGCGGGAAAAACACAATCCCAGCGGGATCGCAGTGCCTGAAAAGAACTTTTTGCTGCACTTTAAACATCACCTACACCCCAATCAGTCGTTCAGAAATGTCAGTTGTTAGATCTTGCATTGCGCCGTTCCAAACGGTTTTGCCACGTTCAAGAATGGTCGCGCGGTCACAGACTTGGCCCAGCTCTGCCAAAGATTTGTCGATCACAATAATGGCCATTCCAGTTTCATTTTTGAGTTTGGCTATCGCCCCCCAAATTTCTTGTCGAATTATGGGAGCGAGACCTTCGGTGGCCTCATCAAGGATCAACAGTCGCGGATTAGTCATTAGGGCACGGCCGACGGCTAGCATTTGCTGCTCCCCCCCCGACAAAGTGCTTGCGCGTTGATGCTTGCGTTCGCCCAGCCGGGGGAACAATGTCGTAACACGGGCCATGTTCCACGGCCCACTTCGAGATGCCGCAATCAAGTTTTCGGTGACGGTTAGATCGGCGAAACAACGACGTCCTTCCGGCACAAGGCCGATCCCCAGCCGGGCAGCTTGATGGCTGGCAAGGCGGTTTAGGTCTTGCCCGTCAAACCTGAGCTGACCTGAAGCGGGGATCATTCGGCATATTGCTTTGACGGTAGTGCTTTTGCCCATCCCATTGCGCCCCATTAGCGCAACGACTTCGCCCTCTGACACTTCCAAATTGACGTCAAACAGTGCTTTGGATGAGCCATAACTGGCCTGAACGTTTTGCAGGGAAAGAAGACTCATGCGTCACCCCCTAGATATGCTTCCCGCACAGCGGCACTAGATCTGATGTGATCAACCGTGCCCGTTTCAATGATTTGGCCGTAGACTAACACACTGATCCGGTCGGCCAACGCAAAGACTGCGTCCATGTCATGTTCAACAAGTAGGATTGGCGCTTCATCGCGCAAACCATCCAGAAATCCAGTGAGCGTTTTTGAGCCTTCTGCTCCCAAACCTGCCATCGGTTCATCCATGACAAAGGCCTTGGGCTTTAGCGTCAAGGCGACAGCAACTTCCAACTGACGACGCTGTCCATGACTTAAGTCAGAGGTGCGCCGCGCCGCGCTATCTTGTAAACCAACCCGTTTCAATGCATCGGCTGCCTTTGAACGTAACGCCTTATCTCTCAGCACGGGACGCAAAAACCGCCATGGCGACCCATCGGCACCCACTGCACCAAGCATGACGTTTTGCAAAACCGTGTCTTCCATCGCTAAAGCCGAAATCTGAAACGTGCGACCAATACCTGCCTTTGCGCGTGTCGCGGTATTGGCCTGAGTTACGTCTTGGCCCAAAAGCTCAATACGTCCGGCATCGGGCTTTAGCCCACCGCAAATTTGGGCAATTAACGTGGATTTCCCCGCCCCATTCGGACCGATAACTGCGTGTATTTCACCTGGATATAGATCAATTGATACATCGTTTGTCGCCTTAAGCGCGCCAAACGATTTTTGCAAATTGTGCGTGGCAAGGACTGGATCAGTCATGTGCTATCTCCCGTCCAGCGAGGAGGCCAACCAACCCGCCCCGTGCAAATAGGACAACAAGCAACAGCAACGCACCTAAGTAGATATGCCAATACTCACTTAACCCGCCGAGGAAGTGTTCGAGCATCACAAAGACAACAGCACCAATGACAGGCCCACAAAGGCGTGCGGTACCGCCGAGGATGATAAAAATCATGATCTCACCTGACATTTGCCAACTGAACATTGTGGGACTGACGAAACGGTTCAGATCAGCAAATAATGCACCCGCCAATCCAGTGATCACGCCTGACAGAACAAAGGCCACCAACTTAAGACGTTGCGGGTCCAGCCCGACTGTCTGCACCCGTTGTGGTACCTGACGTGCCGCGTTTAGAGCCAAGCCAAATGGGGATCGCGCAAGCAATCCGTTTAGGAGTAAGACAAGACATAGGATCGTAAAACAGATGGCAAAAAAGTTGATAGGGATGAGCGTATCTACCCCAGGGAAACCGTTGCGAACGTAAATCAACAGCCCATCTTCACCGCCGTACGCGGCCCAACTGATCGAGAAGAAATAGAACATCTGCCCGAATGCCAGTGTGATCATAATGAAATAGACACCTGTCGTGCGCAGGGACAACAACCCGATGAGCAAGGCCGCTATCGCCGATGCGGTCATCGCAACCAGCCAGATCACGGGCATCGATTTGGTCCCCTCGATCAAAAAGGGAAGTTCCATCACTGGCGAGTATGTTTGGGCGTGATGCGCAAGAATACCCATCGCGTAACCGCCAATTCCAAAAAATGCAGCATGCCCAAGGCTGACCAAACCGCCCAATCCAAGGGCAATATTCAACCCAACGGCAGCCAAAGCAAAGATTACGGCACGTGTCGCCAGCGTGATCGTAAAGGGCTGGTCAATAAAATGAGCCCACAACGGTACAGCGAGTAAAAGTACCAACACAAGCCCGTTCAAATAGCGTTCGCGTATCATGCGCGTGCTCCAAACAGGCCCGTTGGTCGCCATATCAAGACTGCTCCCATCAGGATATAAATCGCCATCGACGCCAAAGCTGACCCAGAGGATTGCGCAGCGGAGGGTTCCATGAATAGCTTGAACAATTGGGGCAAGAAGACGCCTCCTAACGTGTCGGTCAATCCAACCAAAAGCGCGCCAATCAAGGCCCCCTTGATCGATCCGATTCCACCAATGACAATGACCACAAAGGCGAGGATCAAGACGGGTTCGCCCATCCCGACTTGGACCGACTGGATCGCGCCAACCAATGCACCAGCTAGACCAGCAAGAGCTGCACCTAAGGCAAAGACCAATGTGTAAAGTTTCGAAATATCTACCCCAAGTGCCGCAATCATCTCACGGTCATTTTCGCCTGCACGGATCTGTATGCCAATCCGCGTGCGGGTGATCAAAAGGCCCAAACCAGCGGCAACAAGCAACCCAACACCAATGAGAACCAAGCGATAAAGGGGATATTGAATTCCGCCCGGCAAGGTCACTGGGCCAGACAGATAATCGGGGATTTCTAAAAAGAGAGGGAAAGACCCAAAGACCCAACGGGTTCCTTCGGAAAAAATCAAGATCAGGGCAAAGGTCGCAAGCACCTGGTCAAGATGGTCTGTCGCATAAAGCCTGCGTATTACCAACATTTCGACAAGGACACCGGCAAGAGCTGCAGCCACCATTGCTGCGATCAAGGCCAAAACGAATGATCCCGTTAACCCAGCAACAGCTGCAGCGGCAAACGCACCAATCATATAGAGCGATCCATGGGCGAGGTTGATGAGCCCCATAACGCCAAAGATAAGTGTCAGGCCAGCCGCCATTAAAAACAGCATGATGCCAGATTGCAGACCGTTCAAGATCTGCTCAATGATCAAGATTGAGGACATATGTTGGGGAACCTTTTATGGTTCGGGGAGGAAATCCCCCCGAACCGGTTTTAACCTAGAATGAGCAATCGGCAGCGTATGCGTCGCTGTGATTTTCGAGGGCTACACCAATGATTTTGTTAGTGTACACGTCGCCTTCTTTGATCACTTCACGCGCATAGATATCTTGGATCGGATGGTGGTTTGGCCCGAATGCAAAATCGCCACGCGTGCTGTCAAAGTTGGCAGCCTCTAACGCGGCGCGGAATGCATCTGCATCGTCAGGATGCGCAGTTTCCAACGCCGAGATTAGCAAGTTGGCCGTGTCAAACCCTTGGCTGGCATACAGCGATGGAAGGCGCCCATATTCAGCCTTAAAGGTTTCGACAAATGCAGCGTTGGTCGCATTGTCGATGTCTTTATTCCATTGGCTGGTATTGATGACACCAAGCGCGGCATCACCGACCGCCTGCAAAATACCCTGATCAAAGGAAAACGCAGGGCCTACAACAGGAAGGTCAACGCCACTGTCAGCATATTGCTTCAAGAACGAGATCCCCATGCCACCGGGCAAGAAAAAGTAAACGCTGTCTGCACCCGAAGCACGGATTTGTGCGATTTCTGCGGCGTAATCTGTTTGACCAAGCTTGGTGAAGATTTCGCCTGCTAGCTCACCGTCATACATCCGTTTGTAACCAGTCAACGCGTCTTGGCCTGCGGGATAATTCGGGGCCAGAATAAAGCTGTTTTTGTATCCAGTGCCCTTTGCATATGCGCCTGCGGCTTCGTGCAAGTTGTCATTCTGCCATGCGACGTTGAAATAATTCTTGTGGCATCCCTTACCGGCAAGTGCTGAAGGTCCGGCATTAGGTGACAGGTAAAATTTACCTTGGGCTGTCGCACTTGGGATCACTGCCATTGCAAGATTGGACCAGATGATCCCTGTCATTACGTCGACTTTTTCAGACTGGATCATTTTATCAGCAAGTTGAACGGCAACATCAGGCTTGCGCAAATCGTCTTCGATAACGACCTCGATATCCGTGCGGTCAGATTGCTCAATGGCCAGCATAAATCCGTCGCGGACATCAATGCCCAATCCAGCACCGCCACCCGAAAGCGTGGTGATCATGCCAATCTTGACGCCCTCAGCGGATACGCCGCTAGAGAGTGCCGCTAGGGCCGTCGAAAGGATAAGTGATTTCAGTTTCATAGTAAGGTCCTCTGTTGGGAAGATTTGTCGTCTTAGGCATTTTGCCCTTATTTTTAGAAACGCCGCATCATCAAAATGACGCGATGATTAGTGTTGTGCTTGGTTGTCACCTCCGGGATTTAGCAAAAATCTCTGGATTTTCCCCGTTGCCGTCTTTGGCAAGGAACGTGTGAAGACAATGCTTCGCGGATATTTGTAAGGAGCGATCATGGACTTCACATGTTCCTGTAACGCTTTCACCTGCGCTGCGTCGGGTGCTGAATTTTCCAACAATACGACATGTGCTTCAACGATAAAGCCCCGTTCCGGATCGGGCGCAGCTATGACTGCACATTCTGATACTGTGTCATGAGCAAGCAGAGCAGCTTCCACCTCGGGGCCCGCGATATTGTAGCCAGAAGAGACGATCATGTCGTCATTCCGCGCAGAGAAATGGAAATAACCGTCCTTGTCATGAATGAAAGTGTCGCCTGAGATATTCCATCCATCAATTACATACTCTTCCTGTCGATGACCGCCCAAGTATCGGCATCCAGTCGGGCCTTTCAACGCAAGCCGTCCAGGAATTCCGCGAGGCTGCTCGGTTCCATCGTCTGCGATAACTTTGGCCAAATACCCAGTGATAGGCTTCCCCGTACAAGCGGGGCGATGATCATCAAACCGGTTTGAGATGAAAATATGCAACATTTCTGTGGCGCCGATGCCGTCCAACATTGGTTTGCCTGTCTTGGCGATCCATTCATCATAAACTGGGGCTGGTAGCGTTTCCCCCGCTGAGACAGCCGCCCTGAGAGACGACAAGTCTGCTCCCTCATCCATCGCGCGCAGCATCGCGCGGTAAGCAGTTGGCGCGGTAAAGCAAACTGTCGCGCGATATTTCTCGATGATCTCGATCATGTTGGGCGGGGACGCGTTTTCAAGTAGTGTCGCAGCTGCACCAAACCGAAGTGGGAAGATGGCAAGCCCACCAAGGCCAAAGGTAAACGCAAGCGGGGGTGAGCCTATAAAGATATCATCCGGCGTCACACCCAAAACTTCTTTTGCGTACCCATCTGCGATGATCAACAGGTCGCGGTGAAAGTGCATCGTCGCCTTTGGGTCGCCAGTTGAGCCAGACGTAAACCCCAGCAATGCAACGTCATCTTGCAATGTGGGTACGGCCTCAAACCTCACCGGCTTTTCCAATGCCAATCTGTCCAATTCAGCGTCATGATTGGACGTGCCATCAAAACCCATCACTCTTTTCAGCGTTGGATTGCTGGCCGCACATGCCTCTATCTCGTCCATCAAACGTGTGTCGCAGAGGGCAAAGGCAATCTGCGCTTTGTCTACGTATTTACTCAACTCTCCAGCGCGCAACATCGGCATCGTGTTGACCACCACAGCACCAACTTTTGTCGCGGCTAACCAACAGGCAACCATCGCGGGGTTGTTCGCCGATCTTATCAAAACGCGATTACCGGGTTGAAGGCCCATGTCATCCACCAGGACATGAGCAATCCGGTTGGTCCAATCGGTCAGTTCTTTGTAGGTCCGTCGGCGGCCATTCCCGATCAAAGCCGTATGGTCCCCAAAACCCTTTGTGACCATCATATCCGTCAACTCGGTCCCTGCGTTTAGTTGATCAGGGTAATTGAAACCGTCTAACAACAGTTCTGGCCACGTGTCGCTAGGGGGCAGGTTATCGTGGGTAAAGGTATCGGTATGGGCTGACGCATGAACCATGATTAAATATCTTCCTTATGGGCACCCAAGGTTTGCCGCGCGATAATGATCTTTTGAACATCCGAGGCGCCCTCGTAGATACGCAAGGCGCGGATCTCGCGATAAAGCCGTTCAACAGTCTGACCCGAGCGGACCCCGTCACCTCCATGAAGCTGTACAGCTTTATCAATGATCACCTGCGCCTGTTCAGTCGCAAACAGCTTGGCCATCGCGGCCTCGCGGGTAATGCGGGGCGCACCACTGTCTTTGGTCCAACCTGCGCGATAGATCAAAAGGGCAGCCGCATCGATGTCCAGTGCCATTTCCGCAATATGACCTTGAACCAGTTGCAGTTCAGCCAGGGCTTGTCCTTGTACCTGTCGTTTGGTCACACGGGTTAACGCCTCATCAAGGGCACGTCGTGCAAAGCCAAGCGCGGCTGCCGCGACGGTTGAGCGAAACACATCCAAAACCGACATCGCGATCGCGAACCCTTGTCCCGGAGCCCCAATCATATCAACGACAGGAACGCGGCAGTCTTTGAACTCTAGTGTCGCCAAAGGGTGCGGTGCAATCGTTTCTAACCGCTCCTTAATGTTCAAACCTGCGGTGTTTGCGGGAACAATAAAGGCTGACAAACCTCTAGCGCCGGGCGCTTCACCTGTCCGGGCAAAAACTGTGTAGACATCAGCAATGCCACCATTTGAGATCCAAGTCTTCTCACCATTCAAAACATAAAAATCACCCTCGCGGGTTGCCGTCATCGTCGAATTGGCGACGTCTGACCCAGATTGCGGTTCGGTCAAGGCAAAGGCCGAAATCGCACGGCCTGCCCGGGTTTGTGCGAGCCAAGTAGCCTTTTGCGCCTGCGTCCCGAACAGTGTAATTGCACCCGTGCCTAGACCCTGCATTGCAAAGGCGAAATCGGCCAATCCGTCGTGGCGCGCCAGTGTTTCTCGGATCAGGCACAAGGTCCGGACATCTAGCTTTCCGGCCTCTGATGCAGAATATTCCAACCAACCAGCGTCGCCCATCACCTTAACAAGGTTGCGACACGTCGCGTCTGTGTCACTGTGATCGAGCTGGGACAAATTGGCCTTGGCCCAGACGTCTAGCCTGTCGGCCAAATCACGATGGCTATCCTCAAAAAACGGCCATGTTAGGAAAGAACGATCTGCCATTAGTCACCTCCAAAAACAGGTTTTTCTTTTGCGACAAACGCGTCATAGGCCCGTGTGAAATCATTGCCCTGCATACAAAGCGCTTGAGCTTGCGCCTCGGCCTCAATCGCCTGATCGATGGTCATGGACCATTCTTGGGCCAACATCGTTTTGGTAATAGAATTGGCAAACGTCGGACCTGCAACAATTCGTTTCGCCATATCAGCAGCCGCTGTTTCCAATTCATCGGCTTGGACGACGGTGTTGAAGAAACCCCAGCGTTCACCTTCGTCTGCCCCCATTGAGCGGCCAAGATAAAGCAGCTCCGCCGCACGGCCTTGTCCGATAATACGGGGAAGGATGGCGCAGGCGCCCATGTCACATCCTGCCAGACCTACACGGTTGAATAGGAATGCAACCTTTGCAGTTGGGCTCGCAATACGAAGGTCAGAGGCCATCGCAATGATAGCACCCGCACCAACGCAAATCCCGTCAATCGCTGCGATGATTGGTTTTCCACAATGTATCATCGCTTTGACCAGATCACCGGTCATGCGTGTGAATTGCAAAAGCTCTTTCATCGACATTTTGGTCAACGGACCAATGATGTCATGAACGTCGCCACCCGAGCTGAAATTCCCACCGTTCGATCCAAAAACCACCGCATGGACATCATCGGCATAAACCAGATCGCGAAACCAGTCGCGCAGTTCGGCATAGCTATCAAACGTCAGTGGGTTTTTCCGGTCAGGCCGGTTCAAGTTTATAAATGCGATCCCGTCAGAAATTTGGCATTGAAAATGTTCTACGTCACTGCGCATCGGTTTCCCCTTCTGTTTTTCCAAGCAAAGAATGAAGGACGGCAGCATCAGCGGCGTCCAATCCTTGCAAAAGCTCATCAAGCCACGCCTCGTGTGCTTGCGCCAATTCCGCAAAGGCCGCCTGCCCAGCAGCCGTCAGGCGCGCCAACTGCGCACGACGATCACCGGGGACAGCCACGCGCAATGCATGTCCATCATTTGTAAGGCGATCCACGATGCCAGTCACGTTGCCGTTGGAAACGCGCAAAAGATCGGAGAGTTCGCTCATTTTTAGTCCGTCAGGGAACCGTGACAGCGCGGCCATTACGTCAAAACGGGGTAACGTGGTCGCAAATTTATCGCGAAAACGTCGCCGAAGCTCCCCTTCGATCCTACTGCTGGTCTTTAGGAGCTTTAGCCACAGGCGCAGGCGTGTTTTTGACATTGGCTCTGTTAGAGTTTCTCGTTGAGGGGTCATATCTCTCCTCCCGAAAGGGTAAGGGCATGCCCATTTACTGAACGCGCCGCGTCCGAGCAAAGCCAAAGGGCAGTACCGGCGACTTCATCAGTTTGAATAAATCGCCCTTGTGGGTTGTCCGCTTTCAAGGTTTGTGCTGCATCTTCTGCGCTCATACCTGTAGCCTTAGCGATATTCGAAATGGAGCGCTCCAACAGAGGGGTTTCTATAAACCCCGGACAGATCGCATTTACGGTGACGCCTGTGCGTGCCAATTCCCTTGCCAATGATCGTGTCAGCCCAACAACAGCGTGCTTGGCTGCGCAATACGCACTGACATAAGGATATCCACGCAAACTGGCGGTCGAGGCAATTGCAATCATGCGGCCCCAGCCCGCCGATTTCATGTCAGGTAACACAGCTTGCCAACAATTGACGACACCACCCAAGTTGACAGACATCATGTCATTTAGGGCGTCAGGTGTAAGTTTCGCAAATGGGATGCTTGATGCAGCCCCGGCGTTGGCCACCATAACCGAAACAGGACCGTGGACAGCGCGTGCTGCATCAAAAGCTGTCTTGACCGCTTCGGGGTCGGTGACGTCACAAACCTGATAAGGCAGGCCCTGCTCTATTAAACTTTCTGCAGTGCGGCCCATGATCGTAACCAGCGCTCCGGCATCGGCAAATTGGCGAGCTGTTTCTGCGCCAACACCAGTCCCGCCGCCCGTTACGACAACATGTTTGCCAGAAATGTTCATACCTTATCAGCCATTTCTGCCTCACGGTCAGCAAGCCGCCAAAGTTGATCCCGACCCGCCTCGTATGGTTTAGCCCAATCCGTAGCTGCGCGATCGCCAATTTTTGCGGCCTCATGTAACGTCCAATTGGGGTTTGCCAAATGCGGGCGACCAATGGCCACCAAATCAGCGCGCCCCGCCATTAAAATCGAATTGGCGTGATCGGCTTCATAGATATTTCCCACGGCCATAGTGCGCAGGCCCGCCTCATTGCGGATCAAGTCTGAAAAAGGCGTCTGGAACATTCGGCCATAAATGGGTTGTCCATCGACTGTTGTTTGACCAGCAGAGACATCGATAAGATCGGCACCCGCTTGTGAAAACATTTTGGCAATCTCAATCGCCTCATGCGGGGTTACGCCATCTTCACCAACCCAATCATTTGCCGATATGCGTACCGACATCGGTTTGTTGACAGGCCAAACACCGCGCATGGCAGTAAAGACCTCTAAGGGCCAACGCATCCGGTTTTCTAAGCTGCCGCCATAAGCGTCAGTGCGGGTGTTCGAAACAGGTGAAATGAACGACGACACCAAATACCCGTGCGCAGCATGCAGTTCAATCATATCAAAACCAGCGCAATCAGCCATTTGCGTTGCAGCGACAAATTCCGCCTTCACTTGATCCATTTCAACCAGTGATATTTCACGCGGAGCCGCGTTGTCTTTGGACCAAGCAATTGCGGAGGCGGATACAGTCTCCCAGTTGCCTGAAGCCAGCGGCGCATCCATGCCTTCCCACCCGATATTGGTAGAGCCCTTGCGCCCAGAATGACCGATCTGGCAGCAGATTTTGGCATCTGTCTGGCAGTGGACAAACGTTGTCAACCTCGCCCAACCAGCTTCGTGCTCAGGGGCATAAAGCCCTGGACAGCCTGGCGTGATCCGCCCTTCAGCGCTGACACAGGTCATCTCCGTATAGACCAGACCCGCGCCGCCCTTTGCGCGCTCGCCATAGTGGATCAGATGCCAGTCATCAGGGGTGCCATCTGTGGCTTTATACTGGGCCATGGGCGAGACAACGATACGGTTCTTAAGTTGCATGTCGCGCATCTTGAACGGTGTGAACATTGGTGCACGCAATGGCGCATCCACGGGCAATCCAGCTTGGTCCATAAACCAACGTTCTGCCGATCCAAGCCACTTTGGATCACGCTCACGTAGGTTTTCATGGCTGATCCTTTGGCTACGAGTCAGCATGGAGTAATTTAGTTGAACCGGATCCAATTCAAGATAACGCTCCACCTGTTCGAACCATTCCAGCGAATTGCGCGCAGCAGATTGCAGACGCAAAACTTCTAGCTGTCGTTCATCTTCATACGCAGAAAATGCGTCCTCAAGGCTTGGTTTTTCATGGATCAGCCTTGCAAGTGAGGCAGCACTCTCTAGCGCGAGCTTACTTCCTGATCCAATTGAGAAATGGGCCGTCGCAGCAGCGTCACCAAGCAGCACAACATTTTCATGGCTCCACTTTTCGCACATGACACGGGGGAAGCGAATCCAAGCGGACCCTCGGATGTGATTGGCATTTGTCATTAGGGGATGCCCCCCTAAGTGATCTTTGAAAATATCTTCGCAAGTGGCGATACTTTCTTGCTGCGACATCTCGCCAAAGCCCCACGCGTCAAATGTTTTTTGGGTACATTCCACGATGAAGGTCGCGGTGTTTTCATCGAATTGATAGGCATGAACCCAAACCCAGCCATGCTTTGTTTCTTCAAAGATAAAGGTAAACGCATCCTTGAACGTCTGATGTGTCCCAAGCCAAACAAATTGACATAGCCGCTCATCCACATCTGGCTTGAAGGTATCCTGATAAAGCGTCCGAGTGTGCGAATTCAGTCCATCGCATGCGACCACAACATCATATTCAGTACGGTAAGTTTCCGCACTCTCCACTTGTGTTTCAAAGCGTAGATCGACACCCAATTCGGAGGCGCGTTCTTGTAATAGCATCAGTAACTTTTTTCGACCGATCCCACAAAAGCCATGCCCTGTAGACACCATCCGCTCACCTCGAAAATGCAGGGCGATGTCGTCCCAATAGGCAAAGTGCTCACGGATTGTATCTGCACTTTCGGGATCATTTTCATGTAGATTGTCGAGGGTCTCGTCAGACAGAACAACACCCCATCCAAAGGTGTCGTCAGCCTTATTACGTTCGAAAACTACAACCTCACAAGCTGGATCGTGCAACTTCATAGAGATGGCAAAATATAGACCTGCAGGTCCACCACCAAGGCATGCAATTTTCATGATACAACATCTCCAGTTTCGGTTCTGAAGAAAACATGACTCGGAATTTTATTTATTTCAAGTTTAAAATTTTAAACCTAAAGAACTTATCGCCAAGCTGACCTGAAGCTACAAACAACTCATTTGCTATTTAGGAACGCTTTTATCGTTGATGCCCCAGTTACCTTGTTCATGTCAGGAGCAAGCGAGAATGCACACATCTCAATTGAGTCCCTCAACGAAAAAGGGCGCCCCTTTCGGGACGCCCTTCACATCTTGTTAGAACAGCCGCTTATTCAGTAACAGCGTTGTCCACAGAAACAGTCACACATGGGCCCATTGTGGAGCTCAGCGCGATTTTCAGCATGTAAGCACCTTTGGCGCCAGCAGGACGGGCTTTTGCAACTGCGCCAATAAAGGCACGGATGTTTTCAACCAGTTTAGCTTCGTCGAAGGATACTTTGCCAACGCCTGCATGGACGACACCGCCCTTTTCAGCTTTGAACTGTACTTCGCCGCCCTTGGCCGCTGCAACAGCTGCCGCAACGTCCATGGTCACTGTACCAACTTTTGGGTTTGGCATCAGGTTACGTGGGCCAAGTACTTTACCCAGACGACCAACAACGGGCATCATGTCAGGTGTTGCGATGCAACGATCAAAGTCGATCTTGCCGCCCTGAACGATTTCCATCAGGTCTTCTGCGCCGACGATATCAGCACCGGCAGCTGTTGCTTCGTCGGCTTTTGGGCCGCGTGCAAATACTGCAACGCGAACGTTTTTGCCTGTGCCGTTTGGCAAGCCAATAACGCCGCGAACCATTTGGTCTGCGTGACGTGGGTCAATGCCAAGGCTCATTGCGATGTCGATGGTTTCGTCGAACTTGGTGTTCGAGTTACCTTTGATCAGCGCAACTGCTTCTTCAACAGTAACGTTTTCTTTGCCTGCGAATGCTTCGCGTGCGGAGCGGGTGCGTTTTCCAAGTTTAGCCATCTTACTTAACCTCGATGCCCATGGACCGTGCTGAGCCCAGAATGATTTTCATTGCCTGTTCCACATCGTTTGCGGACAGATCGACCATTTTGGCTTCTGCAATCTCACGCAACTGCTTGCCAGTAATGGTGCCAACAGTTTCACGTGACGGCGTTTTCGCGCCAGATGTCACTTTAGCTGCTTTTTTCAGGTAGTAGGACGCTGGTGGCGTCTTGATGTCCATTGTGAAGGACTTATCCTGATAATAGCTGATCACGGTCGGGCACGGTGCGCCCGGCTCTAGGTCTGCTGTCTTGGCGTTGAACGCTTTACAGAATTCCATGATGTTAATGCCGCGCTGACCCAGCGCTGGACCCACAGGTGGGGATGGGTTTGCTTGACCCGCTTTAACTTGCAACTTCATCGTACCGACGAGTTTCTTGGCCATTGGCCTTCTCCTTTGTCATCGGCAAGGTTTCCCCTGCCCTACAAGACCCTAACGCGTTGAGGTCCATTTTCTAGCGTGGTCTGGTCTGATGCGCGCGCGCATCTCGCCTCCCACAAACGATTCGCCGCGTGGCAATGCCAAGTGACGCAAGAGCTCGCGTCCTAGGTCACTTTCCAAGTAAGATCAAACTATATCTTCGTAGGAATTGAGACCCCGCTTGGGCTTTGCAAAAGAAGGTACTGTTCATAATGTGCAAACCGTTGTCGGTATGGACACCGAAATTCCGCCCCAAAGGCGCCCCATTAGTGAGTATAAGAGAGGCCACCAAAGACATCACTGAAGGAATACGAATGAGCTCCAATTCCCTTACATCACCGAACCCCGTCCTCGTCATTGCTTATTGGAGCAACCTCTCGCTGTCTATCATTGCTCTCTTATTGTCTGGTATTTTCGGATTACTTTTACTGGGAAGCGAAAGCTCCAGCGCGCCGAACTTCTGGGTGGCGACTGGCCCCTTTCTGTATACCGCAATCACATGGGTGTACTTGGATATTTTATCACAAGCGCTAAGACGACCCTCAGAACAAAGATCGCTATTGTGGCTACTTGCAGCACTTGTTTCCGGCTCTGTTGCTTTGGTCGTATATGTGGCTGTAGTTTCCCAAATGAGCCATGGCCCAAGTCCAATTTTTCTGGTTCCGCTTGCCATCGGTAGCATATCTTTTATTGCTGTGTGTCGCATTGCACTAGAAAAAGCGCTCCTCCAGAGGCGCAAGCGGGCCACCTCCGGGATATAATTACAATAACCTCGAAGTCGTGGATCAATATGCAACCGCAACCCTAAACGCAAAAGACGCCGCAGCTTTCGCTACGGCGTCGAGAAATACTATTGTCAGGCTATGCGTGATTAGACTTGTTTGTTCACCTGAGTGAAGTCCAGCTCAACTGGCGTTTCACGACCAAAGATCGACACCATAACTTTAAGCTTCTGGTTATCTTCGTCAACTTGCTCAACCATGCCGTCGAAGTCTTCGAACGGACCATCAGCAACTTTAACGCGCTCACCGATCTCAAAGTGGATAAGTGTACGAGGTGCTTCTTCGCCTTCTTGAACGCGGCCAAGAATCGCAATCACTTCGGCATCGCGCATCGGCATTGGGCGGCCCTGCGGCCCCAAGAATCCTGTGACGCGGTTGATTGAGTTGATCAGGTGATAGCCACGATCAGACATTTCCATGTGGACCAGAACATACCCGGGCATAAAGCGGCGCTCGGTTGTGACTTTCTTACCGCGACGGATCTCTATCACCTCTTCGGTAGGCACCAGCACTTCGTCGATTTGGTCTTCGATATCAAGTTCCGCAACAGTTGTGCGAATTTGCTCGGCTATCTTTTTCTCAAAGTTGGAAAGGACACTGACCGAATACCACCGTTTTGCCATTTGATCTTTTCGTCCTTGTCCTGAGCGCCTGTGCGCTTACGAATTCATAAATTACTCAAGAGCTTGCGCTCTGCTATCCCTGATCGAAGTCACTGCGCGACTCGAATCAACGCAGACTACCAAGGGACAGGCTTGCGGACTAGACCACACGCCATAAGGATTCAAGTGTTTGCGAAGATATTTGCGGGCAAAATTGCCCGATTCGCGCTTTTGACTGGCCTTAGCCAAACATGTTGAGCACGTACTGCAGCCCACCACGGATCACGATATCAACCAGCGCAAAGAACACAGCCGTAAGGGCTGCAAGGATAAATACCATAACGGTGGTAAGCATCACTTCGCGACGCGTAGGCCAAACGACCTTCGCCACTTCGGCGCGGACTTGCTGAATAAACTGAAGCGGATTGGTGGTGGCCATGGATCACATCCTGAATTGTCGTGTTAGATGCATCTAGCCGCTGCCGCGCAGTGTTTCAAGACTGCAATTAGGTCGCGATCACGCGCCTTTTTCGTTCAACCCTGCCAAACGGCGCTCTAACGCTTCGCCGTGGCGCGCGTCGGCCTGCGCCAGATCGCCAAAATCGGGCAAATACAAGGCGTCGACAGTTCCTTCGGGGAAGCGATCCAAAATAGAATCCCACCGCACGGCAAACCGATCCAGACGCGCATGAATAGCAGCAGCACGTCTTGGTCTACGGTTCGCATACCAACGGCTGATTTTCACCACACCCTGCCAAAACCCATCATATCCGGTAATTAAAAAGACACCCGTCAGAATAGTAATAGACAAGAACAACAAACCCAGAACCAACCAAGGGCGCGTCACGACAATTAAGGCTATGACAGCCAGCCCGATATGCACCGGAGTCGGGCGGTAAGCACGAAAGCGATCGACTATCGTATTGCCGCCACCTTTGCTTTTTTTCGATTTTTCACTGGAGACCACAGGCTTTGAGTTGGCCAGCTTGGGGACAACCGATTTACGCCACAGCGAAAAACTACGTTTTGGCTTTGCAGCAGTCGAGCCACCTTCCGCGTCGGTGTCCGCATTTTGCAACGGAGGGAATGCATCCGCCTTACGACGAACGGGAGCGTCATTTATTGCAGTTTCCGCATGCTGGTTTGCAGTCCGTGGCGTCTTCTGACGCGGGGCAGGCTTATCTTCCTCTGTGAGGATCGACCGGATCGCATTGAGCGAATCCAAGTCAAGCTCAACTTCGGATGCGCGGGCATCCTGAGGCGATGTAATTTTGGTTGCTGTCATCTATCCATACCAACTGCGCTAATGTGTTAGGCACTCTATTTCCCAAGCTTATGTGGCAGTTGAATGGTCCCTTTGTGGTAGGAGATTGTCATTGTCTCGGTTTACGCGCTAACGCTCCTTGGCCTTGCAAATCCAAACAAGAAAACCAAACCTATAGAAACAATAGGATCACGGAAAATTTACGGTATTATCCTTTGGTGACAATTGGATACTCAGCATCTTACTTGTTTTCCACCTCACCTTTGGTGAAGAAGTAAATTAAACTTGTCAGGCTTTGGCCGTATGAAACGTTTCGCTTGCAGCCCAAGCAAGCACATGATCCGAACTCAAAGCTGGTTATTTAAGGAGGACAGACTTCCCAGAAATAGTCACTACTTCCTGAAACTGGATAGATGGCATTTGATGTATGCCCACGCGCTGGCTCATACTGTGAATTTCTGATTAACAGCCACCAATTGCCCATTGCGCGCCAAATAGTCGAGACCGCCAGCAGGCGAAACCGCTCAACTACCGCTAAGTAGCATGATTATGTTGGTGAATTGGCAGGGGCTAAGAGACTCGAACTCTTGACCCTCGGTTTTGGAGACCGATGCTCTACCAACTGAGCTAAACCCCTATGCCGAGGCCGTGGGTATTCTGGATTGCCCAAAGGATCAAGAGCGATCAGGCCCATCATGAAGGAAAATCACTTACGGTGTTTCAAAGCCCACCATTTTTGGCCGGAACAGGGACCCAAATGGTGCAAATCTGGGAAAGATTTAGCCACTCACCCTTCAGGGCAACAGAATCGGGAGCAGTGGAATCAAAACGATTCTGATGCCACCGCCACGAGGGCCTCCACATCACCATCACAGATCAGTGCTTCATTCTCCAAAATCAGATCAATGGGCCAGTCCCACCACTTAAGCATTTCCAAGGTTGCGATTTGCGCAGCCCCAAATCGGTGGCGCACGACCCTCGCCGGATTACCAATAACGATCGTGTAAGAAGGCACTTGTCCCGCGACAACAGCACCCGCCCCGATGATAACACCATTCCCTATTCTGGCCCCCGGCAGGATGCGCACTCCTTGTCCTATCCAAACGTCATTTCCGATCACGGTATCGGGTCCTGCACCGGGCAAGGATGGGCGCTCCTCCTTTGAGCCGGAGCCAAATATCGCAAATGGAAAGGTGGATATGCCGTCATACCTGTGATTGGCAGAGGCGGTAATAAACTGCGCCCCATCCGCAATTTGGCAAAACTTGCCTATGACAAGCCGCTCGGGGCTAAACTCATATAGATAGGGCGCAAGTCTAGCCGCCCAGTCGTCTGGTGCCGCATGCGCGCTAGCATACGTGTAGATGCCAACCTCCATGCGCGGGTGATCAACGGCTGCAGAAAGAAAGACTGTGCCTTGATGCGTGCTGCCATCGGGCAAAGAAACTGGGTGCTTTTGGCATGGGTCCGGAAATGAATTCGGTGAGCTAGGCATAAGATGTCCTCTCTTACGCTCAGGTTTGCACGCTGATGAGCAAAAAGCCAAGCCACGCGGCCCAGCAAGCAGAAAGGGCCGCTCATTACTGAGCGGCCCTTTCTTTTGAGGTCTGGGGCAGGCTTGTGCCCGCCTTACTGATTACTCAGTGATCTTGGATACAACGCCCGCACCAACGGTACGGCCACCTTCACGGATCGCAAAGCGCAGGCCTTGCTCCATGGCGATCGGTGCGATCAGTTCTACGTCGAACTTCAGGTTGTCACCAGGCATAACCATTTCAGTGCCTTCGGGCAGCTGAACTGTGCCAGTCACGTCAGTTGTACGGAAGTAGAACTGTGGACGGTAGTTCGCGAAGAATGGCGTGTGACGGCCACCTTCCTCTTTGGTGAGGATATAGGCTTCGGCTTCGAACTTTGTGTGTGGGTTAACCGACTTTGGTTTACACAAAACTTGGCCGCGCTCAACGCCTTCACGGTCGATACCGCGCAACAAAACGCCAACGTTATCGCCTGCTTCACCACGGTCCAGCAACTTGCGGAACATTTCAACGCCTGTGCAAGTCGTTGTTTTGGTGTCGCGGATACCAACGATCTCGATGCTATCGCCAACGTTGACTACGCCACGCTCGATACGGCCAGTTACAACTGTACCACGACCGGAGATCGAGAATACGTCTTCAACTGGCAGCAAGAATGGCTGGTCAACAGCACGTGCTGGTGTTGGGATATACTCATCAACAGCTGCCATCAGTTTCTTGATGGATTCTTCGCCGATTTCTGGCTTAGTGCCGTTCATCGCGTGAAGAGCGGAACCAGGGATGATTGGAATGTCGTCGCCAGGGTACTCATACGAGGACAACAGCTCACGGATTTCCATTTCAACCAGTTCCAACAACTCATCGTCGTCAACCTGATCAACTTTGTTCATGTAAACAACCATGTACGGGATGCCAACCTGACGGCCAAGCAGAATGTGCTCGCGCGTCTGTGGCATTGGGCCGTCTGCTGCGTTCACAACCAAGATTGCGCCGTCCATCTGAGCAGCACCAGTGATCATGTTTTTCACATAGTCAGCGTGGCCTGGGCAGTCAACGTGCGCGTAGTGACGTGCTTCAGTTTCATACTCAACGTGCGCCGTGGAAATCGTGATACCACGTGCTTTTTCTTCCGGCGCACCATCAATCTGGTCATACGCTTGGAAATCACCAAAATACTTGGTAATCGCCGCGGTCAGTGTCGTCTTACCGTGGTCAACGTGGCCAATTGTGCCGATGTTGACGTGCGGTTTGTTACGTTCAAACTTTTCCTTTGCCATGGTGGCGCCCTTCCAAAAATCACATGGCCCAAAACGGACCTTTATTGCGTATGGCGCGCCACATATTTGGTCTGAAGAGTAAAATCAAGCAAGTCTTGATCCAAGGCCATAGTTTCATGTCCGAATACAGCAAGATTACCCCACGCTTATTCGTCGGGTGCCTTATCTGTCTCCACTCCACTTGATTTAGCGGTTATAACGCCATCGTTAAACCAACCCTCTTCGGCATTTTTCTTAACAAGGAAGTTCTCAATCTGTTTAACTGCATTCTGGCTGAGGTTTTTAAATTGTTCCTTCGCCGACTTGGTGTAGCCCGATCCGACAAGTGGCCCCTGATCCAGCGATTCTATCACCGTTATCTGATGCGCCTTAGATGTCAGCTTTTTGTTCTTGGCATCATCCCAAACAGTGATGCGAATGATCATTGCCGATTTGGGTGCCGCGACGATTGGCACTCCTGGAGGCGCTAAAAAGTAACTCTCGATTGAGATGCCGAAATGATAGAGGCGATCACCATCGTAACGGTCAAACCGCTCCGACACGGCCTCTTTCAATAACTCCGTCATAACCTCGGTATCTAGCGTACGACCAAGAGGGATTTTTTGAACCTTTGGCGCAACAACGATGTTATGTTCAAGACTAAAATCGCCCAGTGGCACAGCAGGGTCACCCAGATCAGCAGCCCCATTACAGGCGGCGACAACGCCCGCCAACAGCAACGCGCATGCAATCCGTATCATTTTAATCTGAGCCATTAAGTACCTTCCCCTGATCTTAACCAAAGCGATACCGCAACGTCTCTCAAGCCGCAATGCGCTGGCAAACTGCCCGCGCAGGTATCTTGGCCAAATCTAGTTACAGATATTTTTCAAACCAGCCCAATCTGGATCGCCCAGAATGTCGCCGTATTCTCCAGTTGCGTGCGCCGCTTCACGCGAACGCTCGATACGGCTGGTCAGGGTTGGATGGCTCACGAAATGGGAAACGATGCCATCAGTGTCACCGTATTCATCGCGCAACCGCTCAAACATATCGCCTAGCGCGGCAGGCGACACATTTGCATCTTCCAATGCAATGTACGCAAATTCATCCGCACCACTTTCCGCATCTTGTGCATAGTTTGCGCTGATTAGTTTTTCCGTCAAAAACAACACTGCTGCACCGCCTGCGAAATCACCAAACAAAAGCCCAAGAATCCCAATTGATCCAGCCGAGCGCAACGCATGTCGGGTTGGATCGCGGTTCGCCACGTGGCCAACCTCATGCCCCAAGACGGCAGCGATCTCATTTGGGCTTTGCGCCGCATCAATCATGCCGCGAAAAAACACGACATACCCGCCGGGTAACGCAAATGCATTTACCATCTCGTGATCTAAAACAAAGATCTTAATCGCATCATCTGTACCCCGCTCAACACCCAAGCCAACAAGCATTTTTTCTAATGCTGCGACGCCCTTCTCATTCTCGCAAACTGGTAACGGCGGCAGGCCTGTTCCAGCCAAAGCCTGACGGATCTGGCCAAATGTTGCCTCGCCCAATGCTCGCTCACCTGCTGCCGGCAC
This sequence comes from Sulfitobacter sp., assembly GCF_036960155.1. GTDB lineage: Bacteria > Pseudomonadota > Alphaproteobacteria > Rhodobacterales > Rhodobacteraceae > Sulfitobacter. Next base: position 566,545 of record NZ_JBALWB010000001.1, read on the forward strand.
ATAGGTCGCCAATTGGTTTGCAAGCAAAGGAACCAAAACGCCAACCTGAAAGGCTACAGCGGCCACAGCGGCAAAGGCCCAAACGGCCAATCGCCCGCGACCTTTAGGGGGTGCACGACGGCCAAGGTGATGCATGTAACGCATCACATCAGAGTCACGTAGATGCAACCGCGCTAGGGGGTCACCAATCCACCGTAGGATAACACCTTCCTGCCCAGCAGTATCTTCAAGCACGCGAATTTCATCCAACGGCCAATGCACACCCGCAGTCGTACTGGCAGGAAGACCAATCTCCAACACGCGGCGCTGCGTTTCGACCATCAAGGTCACGTCATGTGGTACTGGTGCGTCACCATCAAAATAGGCACTATGAAGCCCATTAAAGATACGCCCAGTGGAAGCAGGTTGTTGCTGTGGAATATCGGGCGGCAAGGTCATATCGCGGCCCCCAGATCAAGTGCTTCGGCGAAACCCTCGGCCTCAGCGAATTCGTCACGGGCACGCTGGCTAACTTGCGACAAGCCTGCAGTGTTTTCCAAGCGAAGCGTCACGGCCATGTGGCGCATCAACGGAAAGGTAACAAAGGCATTATGTAAAACACCCCAGAATAAAAAGACAGACAGGTACAACGCCCCCAAAACCCCCAGCGACACCCAACGCGGCCAATCCCCAAAGGGGTTGCTTGCACCCAACTGCGCCTGAATAAATGTATCCGGCCCCAGCAGCACAAACGCAAGCAAGACAATCCCAACAACACCTCCGATAAGGATGAAATAGGCAATTGTCGTTCCGAGCACATAGATCATAGAGACACGCAAACTGTTAAGTTTTGAGCTCATCTGAACACCGACAGCGTGTTTGTGGTTTGCCAATATCCGCTTACTCGCAAATCGGTAGTGCACAGCGCCATAGATCAGCCCCAGCAACGCCGGAATGAGCAAAAGAAGGCGGAAAGGACGTTCCCATCCAACATCAAAAGTTTCGCTATCAATCAACGTGTCGATGTCTTCGAAAAAGGCACTCCATGACCCGTCCTCTCTCGAGAAAAGTGGATCTAGCCAAACTAGAGTCACGATCAACGCTGTAGAACACAAGATTGCGACCATAAACGGCCACGCCGCACGGTAGAGCATGGGCCAGCGCCCCCCCTGCAACATCTTAGCCGAGCCAAAGAACGTGCGGTCCGTCTTATATTTATCAAGATAGAACGTCATGCGCGGCCACAGCAACCCAGCAGTACAAATCGTAAGCAGCCAATGAACCAAAGCCCGCCATGCATAGCCCCAAGCGCCCTTTTCCAATCCAAAGCGCACCCCGCGCCAGCGCGTACGACCTAGAACATAACGCCGCGCACGGTATTGCGCATAAAACCACACGGGAATCACGCCAATAGCACTAGTGAAATACCCAACAAATGAGTTTTGGAAGAAGGAAAAACTGACGAACATCAGGAGCAAATTCACAATGCCGATGTAGAATGTCAGGATCACCACTGCGATGAAAAATCCCAGCAGCTTTTCCCACGGATCACCTACATATTCCAACGGATGCCCGCCCGGCCGGATCGCAGACCAATACCAGCGGCGCAGCCTTGTTTTCATCCAGAAACGATAAAACCCAAGAGTCAAAACGGTCCAGAAGCCAGCCTTCAGCGCCAACCAAAACAAGGCCGAGCGATTGCCAACAAACCACACATCCATCCCATGCTCAGGCACGGGTGGTGGCGCACCATCAGTTAAATTTGTTGTCACGCGGGAAGCCTCGGGGTGCCATGCGGCCAGCGCTTGCGCGTTTGCCAGTCCATTCGCCTAAATCCATTTCAGTCCGTGTGCGGCCCGCAGGGTCAAGCCAACTTAGGCCGTCAGCGCGGGTAAAGGTGGCGGCGTCCGATAGACCGCCATCCTTGTACTTCTGCATCCGCACGCCTTTGCCACGGCCCATTTCGGGCAGCTCTTCAAGGTCGAACACCAGTACTTTGCGGTTTTCACCAACGGCAGCAACGCTGTCACCCGTGATCGGCTTGCAAATCAAGGCGTGCACGTCACCGCGCACATTCAACACTTGTTTGCCCGAACGGGTCTGCGCAACGACGTCAGCTTCGGGCACGACAAATCCGTCACCCGCTGATGATGCAACAAGCAGTTTTCCATCTGGCCTGTGAATAAACAGATCAACAAGTTGTACTTCGTTTGGTAAATCAACAATCAAACGCAGAGGTTCCCCCATGCCACGCCCACCGGGTAAGTTGGCAGCAGAAATCGTGTAAAAACGCCCGTTGCTGCCAAAGGCCAGCAGACGATCGGTTGTTTCGGCATGGAAGGTAAAGCGAGCCCCGTCCCCGTCCTTAAACTTTAGCTCACGCGTCAAATCGATATGGCCCGTCATTGCACGAATCCAACCCATTTCAGAGCAGACAACCGTGATCGGCTCGCGATCAATCATCGCCTCGATTGGCACATCCTCAAACTCGCCTGCTTCGGCAAAGGTACTGCGCCGTGCACCACCATCATATTGCTTGCCGAACTGCTTTTTCGTCTCACGCAGCTGATCGGTGATGCTGTTCCACTGCAGGTGCTCGTTTTCCAACAAGTCCTCAAGGCCAGCGCGTTCTTCCATCAACTCGGATTGCTCACGCATCAGCTCTAGTTCTTCCAAACGGCGCAAGCTGCGTAGGCGCATGTTCAGGATTGCTTCGGCTTGAACCTCGGACAGTTCGCCATCACCGGGCAGAGGTGAGACGTAGTCCTTTTCGTCCATCGCACGCACATGGGTCTTACCCCAGTCTTCACGCATCAAGGCTGCTTTAGGCTCATCATCATACCGGATAATGTCGATCACGCGGTCAAGATTTAGGAACGCGACAATAAAGCCTTCCAAGACCTCCAGACGGTGGTCGATCTTTTCCATCCGGTGAATCGAGCGGCGCTCCAGAACCTCACGACGGTGATCAAGGAATGCGCGCAGCACTTCCTTCATCGAACAAACCTTTGGCGTCACGCCATCAATCAACACGTTCATGTTGAGCGAGAACCGAACCTCAAGATCAGAGGCGCGGAACATCATTCCCATCAAAACTTCGGGGTCCACGTTTTTGGAGCGTGGCTCAAGAACCATACGGACGTCTTCGGCACTTTCGTCGCGCACATCCGCAAGGATTGGTATTTTCTTGATCTGGATCGCTTCGGCTATCTTTTCGATCAGTTTGGACTTTTGCACCTGATAGGGGATCTCGGTGACAACAATCTGCCATTGACCACGACCAAGGTCTTCGACCTCCCAACGGGCACGCAGACGGAAACCGCCTTTGCCAGTGCGATACGCAGTTGCAATATTCTCGGGCGGTTCAACTATGACGCCACCAGTGGGAAAGTCAGGACCGGGCACAAAATTCAGCAACGTGTCATCGCGCGCATCAGGTGTTTTGATCAGATGGATACAGGCATCACACAGCTCAGATATGTTGTGCGGTGGAATATTCGTGGCCATACCCACCGCGATCCCGCTAGAGCCATTGGCCAATAGATTGGGGAACTGCGCAGGAAGGACAGAGGGTTCTGTAAGACGTCCGTCATAGTTGTCGCGGAAATCGACGACGTTCTCACTGAGCCCTTCCAGCATCGCCTCAGCAACTGCTGTCATGCGGGCTTCAGTGTAACGGCTTGCGGCGGGGTTATCGCCGTCGATGTTGCCAAAGTTACCCTGTCCGTCAACCAATGGATAACGGACGTTAAAATCCTGTGCCAAACGCGCCATCGCATCGTAAATCGCGGCGTCACCGTGCGGGTGGAAGTCTCCCATTGTGTCGCCGCTGATCTTGGCCGATTTCAGGAACCCACCTGTCGAGTTCAATTTCAGACGGCTCATCGCATACAGTATGCGGCGGTGAACAGGCTTCAGCCCATCCCGCGCATCAGGCAATGCACGGTGCATAATCGTACTAAGCGCATAGGTCAGATATCGGTCACCCAACGCACGGCGAAGTGGCTCGGATGTTTCTTCGAAACGGGGCGGAGTTGGATTATCGGTATCTGACATGCTTGATGTGTAGCTGCGTGACCACGGGGCGACAAGCGTCTGCTTTGACAAAAACGCTTCCTCGCATCGCGAGCGTGTCATTCCTGTGACGTCCCAACTTTCTTAATTTTCCCCCTCAAAATGAGTCGTAATCTTTGGTAGCTATGTAGCGGGGGAAGCCAGATTCTTGGTTTCTAAAGAATCTGCTGGAGCCGATGCCATGAAAACCTTTATTGTTCTGACCTTTGGGTTTTTGGCCTTTGCATTTTATGAGTTGAGCGGCGGCTCTGATTTCCAACCCGCCAGCGCCCGCCTTGCTGAACAAGCGCCCGAAGTCCAAGAAGACGTTGTGGTTGCCACGCCTACCCCCGAAGCCACAGAAACAACCGAAGTTGTGAGCACCGCAGCTATCACAAAAATTGACAGCACGCCGAGTGTAACCCGTGTTTCGCTGAACCTCACCAACGTGACCGAGGCAGCAGAACAAGCTGAAACCACCACAACAACAGCAACAATTATCGACAGCACCGAAACCCCTCAGATTATTCTGCCCAGCCTGATCGCACCAGATCAACCGACCACAACAGATATCGCAGCAATTCCTGACGGCGATATTCGCACGGTTTCTGGTAACCGTGTCAACGTACGCGGCGGCCCGTCTACGGATTACGGCATCGTTAGCAAACTAACACGTGGTGAAACGGTCAAAATCCTAGAGGATAACGGAGACGGCTGGGTTCGTATGCAACCCGTTGATGGCGGCGAAGCAGGTTGGATGGCCGATTTCTTGCTCACTTCGGGCTGATTGTACCAAGGGCAATTGCCAAACCATACAAAACAGCGCATTTCAGGCCTCGTTCATCGACGGGGCCTTTTTAATGACCAAACGAACCATTCTGATTACTGGTTGCTCTTCGGGCATCGGGTATGCTGCGGCCTATGGGCTGCGTGAACGCGGTTGGCACGTCTATGCCGCTTGCCGACAAGAGCTTGATTGCGCGCGGATGCGGGACGAAGGTTTTGACAGCCCTCGTATCGATTATACTGATCCCGATAGCATTATCATCGCTTTGGCCGATATATTGGAAGATACGGGCGGCACGCTGGACGCTGTATTCAACAACGGAGCGCACGCGACGCCGGGTGCTGTTGAGGATTTGCCAACTGAGGCTTTGCGCGAGATATTTGAGGCCAACTTTTTTGGGTGGCACACGCTAACCCGTGCAATAATTCCTGTGATGCGCGCACAGGGGCATGGCCGCATTGTTCAATGTTCATCCGTTCTAGGACTTGTCGCAATGCCATGGCGCGGCGCGTATAATGCCACCAAGTTCGCCCTGGAGGGACTAACCGACACCCTTCGCCTTGAGATGCGTGGGACAGGTGTACACCCGATATTGATCGAGCCTGGTCCGGTAACCTCAAAGCTTCGGGCAAATTCGATCCCCCATTTCGAGCGGTGGATCGATTGGGAAAACTCCGCGCGCGCGGATCAGTACGAAACCGATTTGGCACAACGCCTTTACGGTGAGAACGGACCAGAGAAATTTGAACTGCCGCCACAAGCCGTGGTGAAAAAGCTGATCCATGCCGTCGAAGCCAACCGCCCTCGCCCGCGCTACTATGTCACAACACCTACTTATCTGGCTGGAATTATGCGACGTATACTACCAACACGCCTACTGGATCGCGTTTTATCCCGTTAGTTTTATCCCGTTAATGGGGTGCCAACGCATCCAAGCGCGCTACATCACTTAACAACCATCGAAGGGAGCCCCCGATGTCCGATCCATTTTTCATTCTAGTTGTTATTGCAGTCCTTGCAGTTGTTATTGTCTTGGTCATGGGCCTTGGCGGTTTTGCAGGCGGTGGCGCCTTTAACAAGGCTAACTCAAACAAGTTGATGCGCTGGCGTATTATCACTCAATTTATCGCTGTCGTACTCATCGTGGTATACGTCTATTTCTTTAAAGGGTGAGCTGAATGGTAGTTCTGAACAAAATTTACACACGCACAGGTGACAAAGGCGATACCGCCTTAGGCAATGGCACACGGGTGGCCAAACACGACGTACGGGTCGAAGCCTATGGCACCTCCGATGAATTAAACTGCTTTGTTGGCGTTGCCCGCCTTCATGCCGAATCTGAAACAGATGCAGCGCTATCACGCATTCAAAATGATCTTTTTGATCTGGGTGCAGACCTATGCCGCCCCGATATGGAAAAGGACGCGGAGTCAGAATACCCTCCCCTGCGCATGATCGGCACTCAGGTTGACCGCCTTGAGTCCGAGATTGATGTAATGAACGCAGAACTTGAGCCTCTGCGCAGTTTTATCCTGCCGGGCGGTTCGCAGTTGGCCGCACATTTGCATGTATGTCGCACAGTTGCCCGCCGCGCAGAACGCCTCACCACTGAGTTAGCTACCCAAGAAACCATCAATGACGCCACCATTCGGTATCTGAACCGGCTTAGTGATTGGTTCTTTGTTGCCGCGCGATCTGCCAATAACGGTGGCAAGGATGACGTCTTATGGGTCCCAGGCGCAAACCGCTAAAACACCCCTATTGAGCCGCACCAAATGATCCGAATTGTGAAACAGCGGCGCAACATTCTTACCGTATTTACCCCTAAAACTATGTAACGTGACGTGCATCATACTTCATACGGCGATTTTGCGCTGTTTTGAGCGGGCACGCTTCGCTACACATGCCTCAGAATTATTGACTGGGCCCCACTGGGTCTGAGTCGCAACCAAGGAGATAATCGCTCATGAAGGTGCTCGTACCTGTCAAACGCGTGATCGACTATAACGTGAAAGTGCGCGTAAAAGCGGACGGTTCCGGTGTCGATCTTGCCAACGTCAAAATGTCCATGAACCCATTCGACGAGATTTCAGTCGAACAGGCCATTCGGCTGAAAGAAGCGGGCCAAGCGGACGAAGTTATTGCCGTATCCGTTGGTGTGAAACAGGCGCAAGAAACACTGCGCACAGCACTAGCCATGGGCGCTGATCGCGCAATCCTTGTGATTGCCTCAGACGATGTTCACAATGACATCGAGCCGCTTGCAGTCGCCAAAATCCTGAAAGGGATTGTAGACGAAGAACAGCCAGGTCTGGTTCTTTGTGGCAAACAAGCCATCGACAACGACATGAACGCCACTGGCCAGATGTTGTCCGCACTTTTGGGCTGGTCCCAAGGGACATTTGCGTCTGAAGTCGCGATCGAAGGCGACAAAGCCGTGGTTACACGTGAAGTTGACGGCGGCATGCAGACGATCAAAGTTGGTATGCCCACAGTCATCACCGTTGATCTGCGCCTAAACGAGCCACGTTATGCATCTTTGCCCAACATCATGAAGGCAAAGAAAAAACCACTGGATGAAAAAACACCGGCTGATTACGGCGTAGACGTATCCAACCGTTTGGAAATCGTAAAAACTGTAGAGCCAGCAGCACGTGCCGCAGGTATAAAGGTTGCTTCGGTAGACGAACTGGTAGCGAAACTCAAAGAAGCGGGGGCTGTGTAATGGCTGTTCTACTCCTTGCAGAAGTAAACGACGGCGAACTGGCAATGGACGCCACGGCAAAAGCCGTGACAGCCGCCAAGCAGCTGGGTGATGTGACTGTTTTGGCCGCAGGCGGTTCCGCCGCTGCAGCGGGCGAAGCTGCGTCAAAAATTGACGGCGTTTCCAAAGTACTGGTTGCCGAAGATCCATCGCTTGGCCACCGTCTGGCTGAAGCCACAGCAGCGCTGTTGGTTTCTCTTGCGGGTGATTACGACCACATCGTAGCACCAGCCACAACAGACGCCAAAAACGTAATGCCACGTGTAGCGGCATTGTTGGATGTGATGATCATCTCTGACGCTTCCGGCGTTGTAGATGCTGACACATTCGAACGTCCTATCTATGCTGGTAACGCCGTTCAGACCGTTAAGTCACTGGATGCAAAGAAGGTCGTAACCTTCCGTACATCTACCTTTGACGCAGCAGGCGAAGGCGGTTCCGCATCAGTGGAAACAGTATCCGCTGCAGCAAACCCCGGCCTTTCCGAGTGGATTGAGGACAAAGTTGCCGCAAGCGACCGTCCCGAACTCACCTCAGCTGGTGTAGTTGTTTCTGGTGGCCGCGGTGTGGGTTCCGAAGATGATTTTGCTTTGATCGAAAAGCTTGCTGATAAGCTTGGTGCTGCTGTAGGCGCATCACGCGCTGCCGTTGACTCGGGCTATGCACCTAACGACTGGCAGGTTGGTCAGACTGGTAAGGTCGTCGCGCCTGATCTGTATGTCGCCGTCGGTATCTCTGGCGCCATTCAGCACCTCGCCGGTATGAAAGACAGCAAGATCATCGTGGCAATTAACAAAGATGAAGAAGCGCCAATCTTTCAGGTTGCCGACTTTGGCCTTGTTGCAGACCTCTTCGTGGCTGTGCCCGATCTGATCGAAAAGCTCTAAACCTTAGGAGCTTTTGACTTGAATTGGCCCGCCCATTGAGGCGGGCCTTTTCGTTTCTACATCAGCCGGTCCAATACAGGCCTAAGCACGTTTGCGACCGCCGTGTGATATTCAGAGCCTTGCAGCGCGAGTGCTGCTTTCTCTTGAAACAGATTGAATACCATTCCCTCCATTTGCCGATTTCTGGTCACAATAACAGAAGGGACTGGCACAGTCGCTTTGACCAAGGGGCATAGCCGATCGATCATCTTGTCAGTGACAAATGTCGGTCCCTTTTGCATATGGCCCAACCAGTCATTGTTTGTTTCGTGCACGTCTAACTTCAGCAGAACAACGCCAGTCCCCAGCTTTTTGATTAGTTTACGCATTCGGCGCACCCAAACACGTTGCAGCATACGTTTAACCAGTTCAAACCGCTCAGCGTCTAGTGTCCAAAGATGTTGAAGCATGTGCTGTATGAAGTTGAACTGCGTAAAATCGACATCAGGATACAGCTCTTTTAGAGGTTTGGATGCCCTAAGGAATCGATCATTGCGGCGCGGATGCACTGCATAAAACGGGTTCCCCAAATTCGTGGCACCCAAAACCTCCAAAACCGTTACCCGAGCATTGCGCGATATTTCGTGCAAAACAGTTTCATTTGCAAAAACATCTAAGCCTGCATTGATTTGACCCAGATTGACGGATGTAACACCAGTCAAATGCTCAACCTTCAAGGGATAAGGTTGTTCAATAAATTTACCAAATGTCTGCGTGCCCCCTAAGAAGGCCACATATGGCGCCTCCAATTCACGCCTTGGTCCACGGAATACTAATCTCGACGTACCATGCCGGTACGGCAAGTAATCAAGGGCCCCCAGCCCTTGTACATCATAGGTCATAACGCCCACCTTTTATCTCACCCAAGGAGACTATCGGCGCAGGGCGTTACGATTCGTTTAAAGACCTAATTCACATCAGTTTTTACTTAGTTACAGCCCTTGCAGCCCCGCGACACTCCACCGTAAGCTGCGCCAATCTCAGCAAAGGAATGAAACACATGCATATCCAAAAAATTGGCATCGTTGGTGCAGGACAAATGGGCAATGGCATTGCCCACGTAATGTCATTGGCAGGATATGACGTGATGCTGAACGATATCAGTGAAGACGCCCTCAGCAAGGCCATGGAGGTGATGCACGGTAATATGTCACGTCAGGTTGGCCGAGGTAAAATCGCTGAGGCTGACATGGAAGCCGCGATTGCGCGGATAACTACAACAAAAAAACTGACCGAGCTAGGGTGCTGCGACCTGATCATTGAAGCGGCAACAGAGCGTGAGAACATCAAACAGGCTATCTTTGACGAGCTACTGCCGCATCTAAAGCCTGAGACCATTTTGACATCGAACACCTCTTCAATCTCAATCACACGTCTGGCGAGCCGCACAGACAGACCTGAAAAGTTCATGGGTTTCCACTTTATGAATCCGGTCCCTGTGATGCAGTTGGTCGAACTGATTAGGGGCATCGCAACGGATGAAGAGACCTTTGCTGCATGTAAGGAAGTTGTTGATCGCCTCAATAAGACAGCCGCGTCTGCCGAAGATTTCCCCGCCTTTATCGTCAACCGCATTCTGATGCCGATGATCAACGAGGCAGTTTACACGCTTTATGAAGGTGTCGGAAATGTTCAATCAATCGATAGTTCATTGCGACTAGGCGCGAACCATCCCATGGGGCCGTTAGAGCTGGCCGACTTCATTGGTTTGGATACATGTTTAGCCATTATGAATGTATTGCATGATGGCTTGGCGGATACAAAATACCGTCCCTGCCCACTGCTTACTAAATATGTTGAAGCAGGCTGGTTAGGCCGCAAAACCAAACGCGGGTTCTATGATTATCGCGGCGAAGTGCCCGTTCCTACGCGTTAACGGTTTGCGGGCTTGCTCTAGTCTTCTAAGGCCAACGTGTGCGCCCGCAGCCATTCCATAAAACCACGTGGATCGTCAGCACGCGCGTCTATTTCCGACTGAGGGATCGGCGCCCCGACCACGGGCTTTTGTGGTTTGTTGCAGCTATGAACAATCTCATGCAGCAACAGGCCCTGCCGCAGCATAGGAGAAAGTTGATTGGCGATTTGATATGCGCGGCTATTTTGACCCGGGAATTTCATTGGCACAACCTGAGCTCCCGAACGGCGGATCATCTTGGCCGTGAAAACGTTCCATTCTGCTTCTTTCGCAGTTCCCCACCATGTCTCTGACGTCGCAACAACTCCGGACGGAAACAATGCTACAACGCCCCCTTCTTTAAGGTGCTTCATCGCGTTGGCGCGCATTTGAACGCCTTTGCGCTGCGCATCAGGGTCGTGAGGGAAAGGCACAGGAATCATATAACTGCCTGCCACCTCATCAAGAGAGGTCAGCAATGAGCGTGTAAGAATACGGTAATCAGGCCGTACACGACCGATCAAATCCGCAAATATCATGCCATCAACCATCCCGTGCGGATGGTTGGCAACAACAATCACAGGACCTTCTTTAGGAATTAAATCCAGCTGTGCCTGAGGAGTTGTCCGTTCAATCCCCATCGTATCCAACGCAGCACGCCAAAAGCCCTGCCCGCTTGGAGTGCCTTGCTGCTCAAACTTCTTGATCATACGCAGGACTTGCAGCTTACCCGTCAAAAGCTCCATCACAGAAATCATCCGCGACTTCCAAGGATCTTCAAACGTAGAAGCATACGACAAGCTACGTCGATCGTATTTATGAAAGTTCACCGTTTCAGTGTCGCCGCCGGTGCGTTTCTGAGAACCAACAGACTGGGTTTCTTCAGTCACTGGAGAACCTCCCGCTCATACTTCCTGCTTAGCGACAGCATTACATGCCCTCACCAAACTTGTCAGCAACCAGCGCGGTTAATGCGGCCGCTAAGGCATCGGCGTCTACACCAGACGTTACAATATCAATAAAGCTTCCTTTTGCTGCCGCCAACATCAAAAGCCCCATGATGCTGTCCCCCGATGCATTCATCCCGTCTTTTGTGACTTCAGCGCTGGCATCGAATCCTTCGACAACTTCAACAAGTTTTGCCGATGCCCGCGCATGAAGGCCTTTTTCATTTACGATTTCAAGGGTGATCTGAGTCATTGGATAGCCTTGCTATTCTGTGCTGACGTTCTGGGCGTCAATATATTTCTTACCTGCTTCAAGCGCAGCACGAACAGCATCTGGTACTGTTTTATCGCGACACTTGGCCAGTTTTATGAGCATCGGCAGGTTCGCGCCGTATACGATTCTGCGGCCAGCAGGCTGGCATGCCAAAAGGCTTAGATTTGATGGAGACCCTCCAAAAAGATCCGTAACAACGACAACGCCCTGGCCCGTGTCCACGGCATCGGCAGCTTCACAAATCTCTGATTGCTTAGCAGCACGATCGTGGTCCGCGCGGATCTCGATTGCCTGAACACCACTTTGCGATCCAACGACATGCTCGATGGCTGCAAGATATTCAAGCGCCAGTCCACCATGTGCAACGATCACAATGCCAATCACGTTTGTTGCGCCCCTTTTTGCTGGCGTGCCATAATTTCTCGATGTCTAATTGACACCTGCCAGCCCGCATCTGCAAGCTGCAATGCATGGCTTTCCGCAAGGGTCACTGACCGATGTTGTCCTCCAGTGCACCCAAAGGCGATAGAGAAGTGGCTTTTGCCTTCCTCTTGACAGGCTGGCAAGATCAACAAGCTCATATCTAAGATTTTCTGCGAAAACTCTGCATAGCGTGGATCGGTGGCTACATATTGCGCAACTTGCGCATCAGTTCCGTTGAATGATCGCAGTGTAGGCTCCCAATACGGGTTCTTCAAAAACCGGCAATCATAGACCATATCCACAGATCGAGGCAAACCGCGCTTATAAGAAAACGACTGTACCGTCACGGACAGATGCCGCTTTCCGCCTGGCGCAAACCAATGCTCAACCTCGGCACGGAGTTCATGGACATTCAAACTAGAAGTATCGATCAACACGTCCGCGCGGGCGCGCAAAGGACCAAGCAGTTCTAGCTCAGCTTGCACACCTTCTGCTGGACGATCGGCCGGAGCCATTGGGTGACGCCGACGGGTTTCAGAAAACCGGTGCAGCAGCACATCAGTACTACAATCTAGAAACAGCAATTCTGCAACGACCCCAGGTTGAGACGACAATCGACCCAGTAAATCAATCACCAAATTTGTAGAAAAATCGCGATTACGCGCATCAATACCCAGTGCAAGCGGACGGTTTTGATCAGGTTCTTCGAACAATACCGGCATCAATCGCATTGGCAGATTATCGATCACTTCAAAACCCGCATCCTCTAACACGTTCAACGCAGAAGAGCGTCCCGCGCCCGAAGGCCCAGTAACGAATACAATACGGCGTAGTGTCGGATCAGGTGCAATCATTACATCTCAACTTTGAGGCCGCGCAAATATGTACGAATTGCGGCCGGGAAATAGGGTGCATTAACCTTGTGCAGACATGGCAGCGGTATGTCCAGCACAGTCATACTATGCTGCAAAGGCAGGCGTTCAGTTTCAACGCAAGACATGTCCACGGTCAAGACAACGGCAGCAGATTTAACATACTGGACAGGAAGAATCCCAACACCTCTTGCCTCGATGAGGCCCGTAATGGCTGACGGCGAAGATGCGACAACCCTCCCCGCAGTAGATTCAACCAGAGTGCGGTCATCCGCAACCAGATCAGCGCCAAGCCCTATTAGTTCAAGGGCCAAAGACGATTTTCCGCTGCCGGATTGCCCGAAAATCATGATCCCTTTGCCCTCAAACGCAACGGTAGTTGCATGAAGAGTCAGGCCTTGAGTATCCATATTTTAGATCGGCAGACCGACGACAAAGCGTGCGCCAAGCGGATCGGACGTAATATCGGCTTCGGTTGGGCGAATATTTTCCGCCCAAATGACACCACCATGCGCCTCAACAATTTGCTTGGAGATCGCAAGACCAAGGCCTGAGTTATTGCCAAAATGCTCATCCGGGCGTTGCGAATAGAAGCGTTTGAAGATTTTTGCCAAAGCTTGATCAGGGATACCCGGACCTGTATCTTCGACGACAATCAACACGCGGTTTTCACGTTTACGCGCCCAGACACGAATTGCATCACCGTCTTCGCAAAACGAAATGGCGTTGGTGATCAAATTAACAAAGACCTGCGCCAAACGTGCTTCAAGCCCCTGAACAACAATCGGTTCCTGAGGTAGATCCACAATAAAATCAATGCCATTGCCCTTAGCGTCTTCACCCAAATACTGACCGAGATTACCCAGCATTTTCATCAGATTGAATGGTTCTTCTTCTTCTTTGACCAGTTCACTATCTAAACGAGACGCATTCGAGATATCGCTAACCAAACGGTCCAAGCGGCGCACATCATGCTCAATAACATCCAGCAATTTTGCACGCTGATCATCACGCTTGATCATCCGCAATGTCCCTACTGCCGAACGCAGAGAAGCAAGCGGGTTCTTAATTTCGTGGGCAACATCCGCAGCAAACTGCTCGTTCCCGTCGATACGATTATACAACGCGGAAATCATACCGCGCAGCGCACCAGACAGACGCCCAATCTCATCTGGCCGTGCTGTCAGGTCTGGAATTCTAATACGTCCAGGGTTCATCTTACGGGCATCTTTATCGCGACCCAATTCAGCAGCTGCTGCAAGGTCAGCCAACGGGTTTGCTATCGTAGATGCAAGGACAAGACTGAGACCAATTGAAACAAGTGTTGCGATAATGAACATCTGCAAGACGCGTTCACGTTCGCCGCGCACTAAGCGATCAATTTCACCACTTGCGCTGGCGATTGCCACGGCACCAACTGCTGTTCCACTTTGTTCAATTGGAGTAGCAACTGCCAGCAAGGTTGCTCCTACTTCATCACGTTCTTCTTTAATCTGTGCACCATTCACCAATGCCGCATCGATTACTGGCTTGAGGCGCTCCTCAATCGTCAGCTTCTCGCTCTCGGAATGGAAAGGAGACGAAACCGCCTGCCAGAGCCAGTTTAACCCGTCAGTGAGGATCGTCTTACTTTCAGCACCACTTGCCCGCCCTTCTGCGAGCGCGTCGCTGGCACCCTCAAGTTGTGAGATCAAGACACCTTCAGTGTCGAAAACGAACACTTGAATGCCAGTCCGCAGGTCTAGGCCTGACAGCGTCTTGTCGATGTCGACACCCTCGCCGACAGATAGGTCAACAGCTTCGCCGACAGATAGGTCAACAGCTGCGCCATCCGGCAACTGCGCCTCGATCACATCCGCGATCAGTTCGGCCTCGGAAACGAGAGAAGCCGCACGTTGTACGGCAAGGCTTTCGCGTGAGGAATTCAGATACAGAATACCCGCAACCAGCACATTCAACGCAATAAGGTTGAATGTGATGATTTTACGCGTCAGCGGTGACGCACGCAGAGAAAACAGGCCTCGCCGCTCTCGGCGGGCCCTGATCTCATTTGGTGCAGCACTGTCCGGAGCGACCCAATCGTCGCCAAGAACAACATCACCATCGCTTTTTGCGGGGGTAAAATCGCGCACGAAGTTCCTTTCGGCTAACGCCATTCGGTCAAGTTAGTCTTCGTTGTATCTATAACCGATACCATAAAGCGTCTCAATTGCGGAGAATTCATCATCTGCTGTACGCATCTTTTTACGCAAGCGTTTGATGTGACTATCAATGGTACGGTCGTCTACGTACACCTGATCGTCATAGGCAACGTCCATCAGCTGGTCCCGAGACTTCACAAATCCGGGGCGCTGCGCCAAAGCTTGAAGAAGCAGGAATTCAGTGACAGTCAACGACACGTCTTTCCCCTTCCAGCTCACAGCGTGGCGGAGCGGATCCATCCGCAGATCACCACGATCCATCACTTTGGTTTCTTCTGTATCGCCAACTTCATCGGTTGCTACAGCATCCTGACGGCGCAAAAGCGCGCGAATACGTTCAACTAACAAACGTTGTGAAAACGGTTTTTTGACGTAATCATCTGCGCCCATACGCAACCCGAGCACTTCATCAATCTCGTCATCTTTAGATGTCAGAAAGATGACTGGCATTGCGGATTTTTGACGAAGGCGCTGAAGGAGGTCCATCCCATCCATCCGCGGCATCTTAATATCTAGAACGGCCATATCCGGCATACGCTTGTTAAAAGCGTCTAGCGCGGCCTGACCATCATTGTATGTTTCCACCTCAAAACCTTCGGCTTCGAGTGTCATTGAAACGGACGTCAGGATATTCCTGTCGTCGTCTACCAATGCAATTTTTGACATTGCCTGTTTCCTTGTGCTGCTCAATTATTTCTTATTTTTTGGTACATTGATCACTCCTTACGTCTTCGAATCAATCCCAAAACTGCGAATCGCCCTATCTGATGGCCTTATTTCAGCCATAATTTGTTTCGGAATGGCTAAATTGCCTCACATTCGCGCGCATTACGCAAAAATAACCACCATCCCCTGCGACCCTTTGACCAACAGAGCAGGCAAGAATGCGCCATTACGGTTACGCCTGTGGCATTTGGTATTGTGGTGGCGCTAACTGTTCAAACGTACCTGTTCATTGCGTAAATCATCGTGCTAAGAGGCCGATATTCCACATACGCCCGTGCGCTTTTGGTCCCGGGCATTCCCCAATACGCTGTGCTTTTCGCGCAGTTTCTAAAGGAGACATTGCATGCAAACCGGACGGGTCAACCCGAACTTTAGCCTCGACGATCAAGGGATCAAAGGGCTAGGCAATGTCTATTACAACCAGATGGAGCCAGCACTAATTGAGACGGCCCTCAAACGCGAAGAGGGCTCACTTGGTAAAGGCGGCGCGTTCTTGGTTACCACGGGCAAATTCACTGGACGCTCTCCAAAAGACAAACATGTTGTAATGACCGATAGCGTCAAAGATACCATCTGGTGGGAAAATAACGCTGAGATGTCAGAGGCAGGTTTTGATGCGCTCTACACCGATATGCTCGCCCACATGGAAGGTCGCGACTATTTTGTTCAGGATCTCGTCGGTGGTGCCGATCCAAAGCACGCGATCAACGTCCGCTTTGTAACCGAGCTTGCGTGGCACGGTTTGTTCATCCGCAACATGATGCGCCGACCTGATCGTGATCAGTTGGACGACTACTTGGCGGATTTCACAGTCATCAACTGCCCCAGCTTCCAAGCAGATCCGAAAAAACACAACTGCCGCTCCGAAACAGTGATTGCGATGAACTTTGATCGCAAATTGATCCTGATTGGCGGCACCGAGTACGCTGGAGAAAACAAGAAATCTGTTTTCTCACTACTGAACTACTTACTGCCCGAAAAAGGCGTGATGCCAATGCATTGCTCGGCAAACCACGCAATTGGCAACCCTGTGGATACAGCAATCTTCTTTGGCCTGTCTGGTACTGGCAAGACAACGCTATCTGCCGATCCATCCCGTACCTTGATCGGCGATGATGAGCACGGTTGGTCCGATACAGGCACCTTTAACTTTGAAGGCGGTTGCTATGCTAAGACCATCAATCTGAGCGCTGAAGCAGAGCCGGAAATCTACGCGACGACGGAAAAGTTCGGTACCGTCATCGAGAACATGGTCTATGACGAAGAGACCAAGGACCTCGATTTCGACGATGACAGCCTTACGGCAAACATGCGATGTGCCTATCCGCTGCACTACATCTCAAATGCATCCAAAAAAGCCGTCGGTGGGCACCCAAAGAACATCATCATGCTCACCTGCGATGCCTTTGGCACTCTGCCACCCATCGCTCGCCTGACACCTGCTCAGGCGATGTACCACTTCTTGTCCGGCTTCACCTCAAAGGTAGCGGGCACGGAGCGCGGCGTTACCGAACCTGAGCCTACATTCTCGACCTGCTTTGGCGCCCCCTTCATGCCGCGCCGTCCAGAGGAATACGGCAACCTGCTGCGTGAAAAGATCGCACAGCACGGCGCGACCTGCTGGCTGGTGAACACTGGTTGGACTGGCGGGGCCTATGGTACCGGATCACGTATGCCAATCCGCGCCACCCGCTCCTTGCTGACAGCCGCTCTTGATGGTTCGTTGGTTGCAGGAAATTTCCGCGTAGATGAAAATTTTGGCTTTGACGTACCTGTTTCAGTACCGGGTGTTGCGGACATCCTGCTTGATCCACGCCGCACTTGGGATGATGCAGAAGCATATGACCGTCAGGTAAGCAAATTGGTCGCAATGTTCGCCGAAAATTTCGAACAGTACATGCCGCACATAGATGATGAAGTGAAAGCCGCTGTTATCCGCTAAGCATTTCTAATAGCTAAATACTAACGGGCCGCTGCAGTATTTGCAGCGGCCTTTTTTCTTTCGAGTTTTATTATATTTTTACTTAATCAAGCAGCTAATGCGATCAAATCGTTAAGAGGAAGTTCCAGTACGTAGTGCAGATCGTCGCGCTCCATAAAGGTCATAAACCCCTCGACTGGATCATCCCGCCCCTCAAAATACCACCGCAATGCGCCAGGTTGCGTATGCATCCATCCTAACCGCTGCGGGAACCCCTTGCAGGCGACAGGTTTGGCCATGAACCCAACCATGTGATCCGGATCCCAGTGCTGCATCGCTTGGAAAAACGCGTAACGGCCCAAGACACAAGAAAGCCCCTGCCCGCGTAATGTCGCATCACCGGGCTTGATCCAGAATTCGCCGTTATAGCAAACCGTGCCTCGCATGCGTTTTGCCTGTGGGCCTGCGCGGAACCGCGACCGAGCGAGATCAAGACCGGGCGCTGCCGGAGGGAATTCGCGGAAGCGGCGCGAAAAATACTCCGCTACGGTTAGTCCGCTCATGTCCAACATCCGTAGTGCCTGCGTGTGCACAATTTCGCCTGTCGCGTTACGCCCAATCATCCACAATGCATTCTCTGGGGTCATTTCATGAATGTCCGGATCAAAAGGAGTTCCCAATGCTTGGTCCGGCCTAGCAAATTTTAGGATGTCCCTATACGCTTCAAAGTCGTACCCGACCTCCATTTGAACGCCATAATGCTGAAAGATTTCAGCACTGTTAGCTACAAATCTATCGCTTGATTGAATAGTTACTAGAGTCATCTGGAATCACCTTTTGCTATCGCTACAGGAACACTGTAGCGAATTATGCAACAAACAACCTCAAATTACGCGTTATTCTATAAAATCAATCCTAGCCTCCTCTGGCATAGTATCCAAAACTTCCGAACCCATTCCCGAAATCCGTATCTTTCGGGCGCGGTCTACAACGGAAACAATTATCGGCGATCCGTCGGGTAGCTGAACGCTCATAAGCAAGCGATCAAACACAATCAGGCGCATCGGCCCATCGCCACCGCCTAGCGGAAGCTTGGTCAAAACCTGATCCACCCGGATACCGCCACCGACGCGGATATCCTGAAACGGTGCATCCGCAAGGCTTGCTACAGCATCACCGCCTGGGAACTGGCCTAGCGCACGCCCGACGCTACTGCGCGCCTGTGCCCAGCCAAACCAATTGGAATAAAATGAATTTTCGCCAACCTCGACGCAAATCCACCCCTCCATATTCTCCCGGTAAGCCACAATATGGGGACGGATTTTTGCCATGTGCTCACTTTCGAGCTGGCCTTCAGACAACGTCCACGCCTTTAGCGCAGCCCTCAACAGCTTCGACTCACAACCCCATATCATACTGATAGGCTGTTGTTGTTGATGATAAATCCAGCCCGTCCCGCTTTCATAAGAAAACTTGAGCATTCCTGCGACATGTTCGAATTGCCCACTAAACCAAACTGCGCCTTGATCTAGGAACACCTCAGCTGGCGCCAGCGCACGCGCACCACGATCTGTTAGTACGTACCGTCTATCTTCGACCTCAAACAGCTTGAACCCCATAGCATCTTCTAGCTGACCGATATGCCGACGTACGGTTTGACGGGTACTACCAAGCTGTTCAACAGCAACGCTCAGGTTCAGCGTGCTGGCCAAACCTGCGAATGAACGCATCATCTCATACAAAAGCCCTGGCGAATTGTGCCGCAAGTCTTCGTGAGTAGGGGTGAATCTTTTTTCAGTCACCAAACAACCTGTACATTAATCACCCATCATGGCAACAAAAATCACCCATCAAAGTAACATCTATAATCACCAATGCAACTATAGATTGTTCGAAAGAATCTAAATCTATCCAATTGATCGAACGCCCAATTTTTTGGAAAAAGAGTATAACTACAACTTAAGGTATATGAATTATGGCACATCCAGTTGACGTACATGTTGGTCGCAAGCTTAAACAGATCCGCACCATGAAACGCTATTCCCAAACCGATGTCGCACAACGGTTGGGCCTTTCATTCCAGCAAATTCAAAAATATGAGATTGGATCAAATCGAATTGCTGCAAGCCGCCTATTTGAACTGGCGCAGATATTTGACGTATCTCCCGCCTATTTCTTTGACGGCCTGTATGATGCAGCAAACAGCAACGAAAAGCTTCCTGATTCAGGCATGGAAATCGTCAGCGCACTTGCCGCGATCCAAGACGAGACTGTCAAATCTCGCATCGTGACGTTCATCGAGGATATCTCGGGAATGACAGTCGCTCGCAAAGGTTGATTAACCAAACCACGCGCGCCGGATCAGGTTAAGCCCCGCCACACACAACACAAATAGTGTGGCGCGGCGAAACACCGCCTGATCTATCCGGTTCATCACAGCCATGCCCATCCGAACCCCGATCAGGGCAGTGGGAACCATGGCTAGGGAGAACCCAATTGTCTCCAACCGCAAAACACCAGAGCCAACGTGGGCGACAAGTAAGGCGATAGCACCTAGTCCGTAGATCACACCTTGCACGCGCATCTGATCATGCTTTGGCGTATTAAGAGCTGTTAGATAGGCCACTGTAGGTGGACCCCAAATCCCCGACATGCCACCCAATATCCCTGCAACCGCACCAGCAATGCATTCTATTATTGGATTCCGGCGTGCCAATTTAATCTGATATCCACTCAGCTGAAGTACTGCAAAGAATGTCACCGGCACACCGATTATGGCCATCATTGTCTGAACGGGAATTTCACGAACCAGTTGTGCACTGGCCAATAGAGCCACGCCACCAACCGCTAGAAATACCTTAAACTCCACTGTCGACTTAACCGCAGCTTGTACACCTTGTCTCAACGCCTGAAATGCATTTGTGGCAAGTGTTGGTGCAATCAGCCCCGCCAGCGCAAGCTCTGGGGGCATGAAGATTGTCAGCCCAGAGATAAAAACCAGAGGCATTGCGAATCCCACCACGCCTTTGACAAAGCCAGCAAGAATCGCAACCAAGGCAGCAAGACCAAGCTCGGTTGGTGTTAAGAGCGGGAAAATTGTATCCATGGCTCTACATAACAAACACGAAGTGGGACGCACGTAAATTCTGACGCGAAATTTTCATCCGAATTGTCGCATGAAAACGTATCTTTATTGCGCTGCACTTGCAAAGTGATTATGCCGAGCGTTAAGCAAAATAGGATTTTTTTTGATGCCACATGATGGACAACAGAACACAGGGTCTTCGGCTCTTCTTGATGATCTTTTAGCACTAACAGCGCAGGCGGTTGCCCCTGTTGAAGCGATCCTTGTGCGCGCGACTGATACCGTTCGCGCATTGGTCAGTGAGGATGGTCGCGTCTCAAACGCGTTGGTCGAACAAAACCAAACCGCGGCGCATGGGTTGGCATGGCTGGCGACATACGCCCAGGCCCTGCGCCAGATGCAAGCATGGGCTGAACGGATAAACGCTGACGGCAAATTCGGCGAAACCGAAAGCCTGATTCACCAGATCGCTTTTGGTGAATACCTCTGGCAAATCTATGGCGGCATCCAGATGAACCAAGGCGAAATCGTTCGCCTGCAAGATCTGGGATTGAGCCAAGAAGACCAAAGTGATCTGATGAACCCTGCGGTCATGGCGCTTACCCAAGGCGGAAACACGCAAAACGCGCGCACGCGTCTTGTGGAATTGATGCAAGAGCATTCTGCCAATGTGACTGTTGGCGCGACGGGTCTTGATGAAGAACTGGAAATGATCCGTGATCAGTTCCGCCGTTATGCCGTGGAGAAGGTAGAACCTTTCGCCCATGAATGGCACCTCAAGGACGAGTTAATCCCGATTGAAATCATCGACGAGCTGGCAGAAATGGGTGTGTTCGGCCTGACCATCCCCGAAGAATACGGCGGTTTCGGCCTATCAAAAGCCTCCATGTGCGTTGTCTCTGAAGAACTCTCACGCGGCTACATTGGCGTGGGCTCCCTCGCCACCCGCTCTGAAATCGCCGCTGAGCTGATCATTGCTGGCGGTACCGAAGAGCAGAAACAAAAATGGCTTCCTAGGATCGCCTCTGCGGAAACCCTGCCCACTGCCGTATTCACAGAACCTAACACAGGCTCCGACCTTGGCAGCTTGCGCACGCGCGCGGTAAAAGAGGGCGAAACCTACAAGGTCACAGGCAATAAAACATGGATCACGCATGCTGCGCGTACCCATGTGATGACTCTTCTTGCCCGGACCGATCCATCGACAGACAACTACAAAGGCCTGTCGATGTTCCTAGCGGAAAAGACCCCCGGCAGCGTAGAAGACCCCTTCCCTACTGCAGGCATGACCGGCGGCGAGATCGAAGTTCTCGGATATCGCGGTATGAAAGAGTACGAACTTGCGTTCGATGGCTTTGATGTCAAAGCAGAGAACCTGCTTGGCGGTGAAGAAGGCAAAGGCTTTAAGCAGCTGATGGAAACCTTCGAGAGCGCGCGCATCCAGACTGCCGCCCGTGCCATTGGCGTCGCCCAGTCCGCGCTTGATATCTCGATGCAATACGCAATTGATCGCAAACAGTTTGGCAAATCCCTCATCAACTTCCCGCGCGTTTCCAGCAAGCTGGCGATGATGGCTGTTGAGATCATGGTTGCACGCCAGCTCACGTATTTCTCAGCGTTCGAGAAAGACGAGGGCCGTCGTTGTGATGTTGAAGCGGGCATGGCCAAACTACTTGGCGCGCGTGTTGCTTGGGCAGCTGCGGACAACGGCTTGCAGATCCATGGCGGGAACGGTTTTGCATTGGAATACAAGATTAGCCGCGTTTTGTGTGACGCACGAATCCTCAACATCTTTGAAGGTGCGGCGGAAATTCAGGCACAAGTGATCGCGCGCCGCATTCTGGGCTAAACTTTGCCGATGCAATCGGGGCGTGCCCTTGCGGCGCGTCCCTCCTCCAATTACCTCTAACGATATGAGCAGCACCCAACTATCCCCCGAAAAATGGATCGATGCAGGATTTGCAGCGCTTGCGGCACAAGGGCCCCAAGCACTGGCTGCAGAACCATTGGCCCGCCAATTGGGAACGACCAAAGGGTCATTCTATTGGCATTTCAAAGATGTTCCCGCCTATCACGCAGCACTGTTGCGTCACTGGCATGCACAAGCTTTGGCCGATGTTGTTGAAAGGCTTGGCGAAAGCGGCCCTGCTGACGCCCGTCTGCTGGCATTTGGGCACGCCATTTTAAACAATCCAAACGAAGCTGCCCTGCGTGCTTGGGCCCAAAGTGATCCCATTGTTGCAGCAAGCCTCACAGAGGTTGATGCCGAACGCTCAACCTACCTCAATCACTTGTTACGACAATTTGGCCTGCGTAACCCTGCGTTTGGCCACGCCATCCTTGCCACTTTGATTGGCTTGCCCCACCTACGCGCCGAAGCAGATACCACTGCCGCTTTTGATGCACTCGTTGATACGATTGTGGCCCTCGCATGAAGGTGATGATCACGTGCGCTTTGCTGGTGGTCTCGCTTGCCGCCTGCCGTGAAGATGAAACCGTGCGCGCCTTTGGCGGCGCTGATCAGGTCTGGACCCTCACGGAATTAAATGGCGCATCGTTTCCTGCTACCGCCACACTCACGTTTCCCAAGCCCGGTGAAATCGTTGGGCAAGGACCTTGCAACCGCTACTTTGGCGCGATGACTGCCCCCTATCCGTGGTTCGATACAGGGCCAATCGGCAGCACTCGCATGGCTTGCCCCGACTTAGCCGTAGAAACCACCTTCCTGACCGCACTTGAAGCGGCCACCTTATCCGAAGTTGCAGGCAACACGTTGATCCTCTCAAATACGGACGGGCTTGAAATGGTATTTAGAGGGACCGATTAAACGCCTCGATGTAGCGCGCCCGTGCTTCAGGCAGTGGCTTTGATCCTAAATCAGCAGCTAGATGCGTTTCTAAAAAATAGCCTGTAGTCTTAAACCCCAGTACAATTTCTTCATCATCACCAGCACCAATACCGCGCATTACATCAGGTAATGGTAGCAAGCGATCAGCCCATTCTCCGGCCCCTTCACGAGATACCGCGCGTCCCGACTTTGGCGAAACATAGATCAAATCATCCGTCGCCCCAGTCACAGCACACTCGCTCAGATCAAGCCCATACCCTAACTCGGACAGCAGGCTCAGTTCCCACTGGAGGTACGCCAGTGGCCAGACTTCATCTTGCCCCAACAAGTCCAGCAAGGCTTCGGTACGAGAATAAAGCGGCAGGTGCGCCTCTCGTTCAGGGAGGCTGAAACTGATCAATGCCGTGACCGCGTTGAGGCCAGCCAGCGACAGCCGCCCGCCCATGGCAATTGCGGCGCGGCTACGCACAGGTTCGACATTAAAAGCACCAATATGATCTTCAAGCCGCGCGCGCCACGTTAGATCAAGCTGAGCACCCGGTTGCAAGATTGGAGCGATTTTTCTGCTGGTCCCACCCCGCACAATCCCTGCGTGGCGTCCTTGGCTGGGTGTAAACACCTCAATAATGGCCGAGGTCTCCCCGTGGCGGCGCGAACTCAGCAGTATTCCCTGATCGCGCCATTCCATCAGGCCAGACCTTCTTGGTCCAGCAGGTGACGACCTTCACGGTCCTCAACCTCGATCACCCAAAGGTCAGGATCAAACGAACGTTGCTTGCCTACGGCTTCATCAACGTCCCGTTCCGCGCCTTTGGCCGATTCAACCCAGACCCGATCGCCGCTCATCAAATCAAACGAACGCTGAAATAGGACGGCATTGCCATCGAGCGTCGCGAGTTTTACCAGAACGGCACCGCCCGTGTCATCACCATGCGCAACCACATAGGCAGGGATGTCATACATCCGCAGTCTGGCCAGATAGGCATCCACCCAGAACCGCGCAGTTAAACGAGGCAAATCATCCACCGATCTGTAAGAAGAAAGCAACTCATCACTGATTGCCGTCCTTAAACTCCAGACCCATTTCTGAATAGCGTTCGGATTCTTCCAGCCAATTTGGTCGGACTTTCACCTGCAAGAACAGGTGAATCTTGCGCCCCAGAAATTCTTCCATTTCTTCACGCGCAGCTTTGCCGACAGCTTTGATTGTTTCGCCCTTATTGCCCAAAACGATTCCCTTGTGGCCATCGCGCACAACATAGATCAGCTGGTCAATCTTGGCGGAGCCGTCTTTACGCTCTTCCCAATTTTCGGTCTCAACCGTCATTTGGTAGGGCAATTCCTGATGGAGGCGCAGTGTTAATTTCTCGCGAGTCATCTCAGCTGCGATCATGCGCATTGGCAAGTCAGCGATCTGATCCTCGGGATAAAGCCACGGACCTTCAGGAACTTCACCTGCAAGCCACGTCTTGAGCATTTCGACGCCATGTCCTTTTTCAGCTGAGATCATAAATGTCTCAATGAAAGGGTACGCGTCATTCAACTTTTGGCTCAAGCCCAACAACTTTGGCGCTTCTACGCGGTCAATTTTGTTGATCGCCAGCGCGACACGGGCACCCTCACCGATTTCGTTCAACCGCTCTAGGATACGCTCAACGCCCTCGGTCAAACCGCGCTGCGCCTCGATCAACAATACAACAACATCCGCATCCGCAGCACCGCCCCACGCGGCAGCAACCATGGCACGGTCCAACCGGCGGCGCGGCTCAAACAGGCCCGGCGTATCCACAAACACAATTTGGCTCTGTTCTTGCATAGCGACACCGCGAATGCGGGCGCGCGTTGTCTGAACTTTATGCGTCACAATCGAGACCTTCGCCCCGACCATCCGGTTTAGCAGCGTGGACTTGCCTGCGTTAGGCTCCCCAATGAGGGCAACAAACCCCGCGCGTGTCGGTGTTGTGTTCATGTCTCTAGCTCCAATTGGGCCAACAGCGAGGCTGCGGCGTCCTGTTCTGCGGCGCGTTTCGCGCCTGCTGTCGCACTGGCAGTCTGTCCCGTGGACAGGCGCGCGGCGATTGTAAATATCGGAGCGTGATCCGGCCCACTCCGTTTGGTCAGGACATAAGCTGGCGGTTCTAGCCCACGTGCTTGTGCCCATTCTTGCAGCGATGTTTTTGCATCTCGTGCATCGTCTTTAACAGAAGTTGTGCGTGTACCCCATAGGCGTAGGATCAGTGCGCGCGCAGCATCAAATCCACCGTCCATGTAGACCGCAGCAATCACAGCTTCCATCGCATCGCCCAACAGGGCTTGTTTGCGGCGACCACCTGATAGCATTTCGGACCGCCCAAGCCGCAACACGGCACCGATGTCGATTTCGCGGGCGACGTCGGCACATGCTTCTTTGCGTACTAACGCATTAAACCGAGGGGCCAATTGCCCTTCAGATGCCTGAGTGTCCAAGTTCAGCAATGCTTCGGCCATTACCAACCCTAACACACGGTCACCCAAAAACTCTAACCGCTGGTTATCATCGCGGTTAGGCGTAGACATTGACGCGTGCGTAACCGCTTCGCTCAATAGTTTGGGCGTCAGGAATTGATAACCAAGGCGTTGTTCAAACGCTTTGAGTTCTGCCGAAAGCTTCACTTGATTCCTTTGAAAAAGCGGTCACCGCGCCACGTCCAAAAGAACAACATCGAACGCCCACTGGAGCTGAATACGATGCGGTCGGCACGGCCGATCAGGTTTTCATATGGAACGAAACCAACGCCGCCTGCTGCTTGCGCCAAACGGCTGTCAGCAGAGTTATCGCGGTTATCGCCCATAAAGAAGTAATAGCCTTCGGGCACCGAATAGACGCCTGTGCGGTCAGATGCCTGTGGCCCAATATTGAGCACTTTATAGGTTTTGCCATTTGGCATGGTTTCCATTGCACGGTCTTTGACACAAATACCGCCCTGTCCAACCGCGCCATTGGCACATCGTGGACGCAGCCCTTGGGGACCCTGAAGTTCCATCAATTCTTCAAATTGGCCATCCGGTGTTTGCGGAACAGCCTCTCCGTTGATCTGAACAACACCACCCGTCACCTGAATTTTATCCCCCGGCAAACCAATCAAACGTTTGATATAGTCGCGGCCTGATGTTGGGTGACGAAATACAACAACGTCTCCGCGCTCTGGGTCGCCACCAAACAAGCGCTTATTGTCACCATCAAATGCGCCGCACAGTTTTTGCGCATCTAGGTTAATACCAAAACGTGGCACTACAATGCTGGGGCAGGACGCGTAGGAATACCCATAAGCCATCTTATTCACGAATAAGAAATCACCAATCAGCAGTGTCTCTTTCATCGAGCCCGACGGAATCCAGAACGGCTGAAAAAACATGGTCCGGAACACACCTGCGATGAGCAGCGCGTAGACAACCGTTTTGATCGTCTCGACAACGGCATTGCCCGTTTTTTCCGTCTTGGCCATGCGGCGCTCCTAATGTTTTTATGTGGGTTACATGCGCAGGGCGGCGCGCAGTGTCAAGGTGCGCTACCTGTGGGTTGAGGTAGCGGGCGGGCTTCGATGACCACAAACGCCTGCGCCCAAGGATGATCATCGGTCAATGTGACATGGATGATGGCCTCATGGCCTTCCGGTGTCATGGAGGTTAGGCGATCAGCCGCCCATCCAGTTACCTCCATCACAGGCTGGCCTGTCTTAAGGTTACTGACAGCCATGTCCCGCCAGCTGATCCCCATACGCAAACCTGTCCCCAGCGCTTTTGAACATGCCTCTTTTGCCGCCCAGCGCTTGGCATAGGTGCCAACTACGTCTTTACGACGCTCCGCTTTAGCTTGTTCAACATCTGTGAAAACACGGTTGCGGAAACGGTTGCCAAACCGTTCCAGCGTCCCTTGAATACGTTCAATATTGGCGAGGTCTGTTCCGATGCCTAAAATCACGCTTTAGCTTCCATCTTTACCGATTGAACTGCCTGCACTACTCAATCCGTTTTTCAAACCAGGTTTCCTCTGGCCTCATCCATCAAGCGGCGCATTTCTGCCATCGCGGGTGCAAGCCCCAAGAAAATTGCCTCACCGATCAGGAAATGCCCGATATTCAGTTCACGCACTTCGGGGAAAGCCGCCACAGGAGAAACTGTATCATAAGTCAAACCATGCCCGACGTGCATCTCAAGCCCCAGCGAGTGGCCAAAACTGGCCATCTCCCGCAGTTTACCCAATTCCAAATCTGCTTGTTCAAAACGGCCCTCGTGAAACGCATCACAATAGGCGCCAGAATGCAGTTCTACGACTTCGGCACCAATACGATTCGCGGCTTCGATCTGGGCTGGTTCCGCTGCAATGAATATCGACACGCGACTACCTGCTTCGCGCAATGGGGCGATAAAATGAGCAAGACGGTTTTCTTCACGCGCGACTTCAAGACCGCCCTCAGTTGTGCGCTCCTCGCGTTTTTCGGGGACAATACATACCGCGTGCGGCTTGTGGCGTAATGCGATCTTTTGCATTTCATCCGTTGCAGCCATCTCAAAATTGAGAGGCACGGTCAGAATATCCATTAACCCTTCGATGTCAGCATCCGAAATATGCCGACGATCTTCGCGCAAATGCGCCGTGATGCCATCTGCACCAGACTCTTGCGCGATGCGGGCCGCGCGCAACGGATCAGGCGTGTGCCCACCCCGTGCATTACGCACAGTCGCAACGTGGTCGATGTTTATGCCCAAACGAAGTTTTTCCAGCTCAGCCATTTACTTGTCCCTTCTTTTCTTTCGCAGCCTTTTTTTTCTCTTCCGCTTTCGCAGCAGTCTTCGCTTTTAGCGCTTCAAACTTAGCTTTGATCGCGCCTCTGCGCCGTCTTTGATATGCACGTAACAACGGTACAGCCAAGTAGTAGCCCAATGTTGCAAAGATTATACCGGGTAAAATGCCGCCAATCAGATAAGGGTAAAAAACATCCCGCGAAAAGATTGTAAGGCCCGACCAATCCATCGTGTCAGACGTAAAAATCGACAGCACATTGTGCCAAAGGTCACTACCTGCATTCGAGAACTTTCGGCTCAAAGAACGCAGCTCACCTTGCTCCAACTCAGTACCTAGAATCCAGTGCCCAGACTTAAGAGACGAAAGTGCGATAAACACAAATGTCACCGGGTTTCCGACAAAGGTCGCCATCAGGGATGCCAGAATGTTGCCCTTCATTAACTTTGCCAAAAAGACTGCAAAGAAAAAGTGCATTCCGAATAATGGTGAGAAGGTGATAAAAACGCCTGCCCAAATGCCGCGCGCAATGCGTTCCGGGCTATCGGGCAATCGACGCATGCGGTGTTTAACATAGTGAAACGCCCGCCCCCATCCACCGCGAGGCCACAAGAACTCAGCCATCGAACGAAGGAATGGCTTTGGATCTCTGCGTTTGAAGATCACCTTCCGTCCCCCCCCAACGACTTCATATCCGGTACGGCGTCCATATTTCGATATCTGCTGAGCGCTGCAACACCGCCTTCGGCCTCAAGGGTCAGCATCAGTGAATGCAGCTGCGCCGCGTCCCGCAACTCTGCGTGTACAAACAAGCGGAAATAATCGGGCTTACGTTCCACAAAATTGAGGTCTGCTATGTTGGCCCCTGCCTCGCCGATCAAGGTACAGATGCGCCCAAGAACACCGGGATCATTTGCAACGGTCAGGTCGATTGTAACACCATACGCTGCTGGATGGCTCCCGTCATGCCAACGCAAATCAAGCCACCGCTCGGGTTGTTCTTCATACTCACTCAGGCGGTCACAATCGATCGCATGAAGGATCACGCCCTTACCGCGAAATGTGATGCCCACAATCCGCTCGCCCGGAAGGGGTTCACAACAGGGCGCCCGATCAAACGACTGGCCCAGTTCCAGGCCAATAACAGCGCGGCGGCGATCCACTTCTTCACCGTTCACTTTGCCAAGTTCAGGATAGACGGCACTAACAACCTCGCGGCTTGTTTTTTCCGCACTACCTAGCTGTACCAACAGATCGTCCACACCATTCACACGCAACGCACGTGCGGCTGTTGCAAGAACCTTATCGGTTACTTTCTTACCAACGTGTTCAAACGCCGACCGCGCAAGCTCACGCCCCAATTTGGCAAATCTTTCGCGATCTACTTCACGCAGGGACCGCCTAATGGCAGTCTTTGCCTTGCCCGTGGTTGCAATATCCAACCACGTCACCTGAGGTGTTTGCCCTTCGGCTGTGATGATCTCTATCGATTGACCGTTCTTAACCCGCGTCCAAAGCGGGACACGGATACCATCAATTTTCGCCCCAACACAGGCCGACCCAATTCTGGTGTGAATCGCATATGCAAAATCAATTGGTGTTGCGCCTTTTGGCAGCTTAATTACTTCGCCCTTGGGCGTGAAGCAGAAAACCTTATCTGCGTACATTTCCAGCTTCACTGCTTCGAGGAACGATTGATGATCATCCTCACCATCAAACTGCTCGGTGAGCTGCGCAATCCATTTAGCTGGATCTACCGCAAAGGGGTTGCGCGACCGAACACCGTCACGATACGACCAATGCGCAGCCACGCCTGTCTCTGCTACGTCATGCATCTGGCGGGTACGGATTTGCACCTCGACCCGTTTGCCGTCTCGTCCAGACACAGTGGTGTGGATCGAACGATACCCGTTGGTTTTTGGCTGGCTGATATAGTCTTTGAACCGCCCCGGAACGGCACTCCAACGGCGGTGGATCGCGCCCAACACCCTATAGCAGTCGTCTTCGTTCGCGGTAATGATGCGAAATCCGTAGATGTCGGACAGCCGCGAGAACGACTGCTCCTTCTCTTCCATCTTTCGCCAGATCGAATAGGGCTTCTTGGCACGGCCAAGCACTTCGGCCTCAACGCCAGCGTTGGCCAGCTCCTTGCGCATGTCAGTTGTGATCCGCTCAATCACATCGCCTGTCTCTTTTTGCAGCATAATAAAGCGACGAATGATCGATTGGCGGGCTTCGGCGTTTAAAACGCGAAAGGCCAGATCTTCCAGCTCTTCACGCATCCACTGCATACCCATCCGGCCCGCAAGTGGCGCAAAGATATCCATGGTTT
Source organism: Sulfitobacter sp. (assembly GCF_036960155.1). Taxonomy (GTDB): domain Bacteria; phylum Pseudomonadota; class Alphaproteobacteria; order Rhodobacterales; family Rhodobacteraceae; genus Sulfitobacter. Next base: position 597,360 of record NZ_JBALWB010000001.1, read on the forward strand.
CACGTGCTTTTTGCGATTGCTTTTCAGGGCGCATTGCCTTGATCGTGCGCATGTTGTGCAGGCGATCAGAGAGTTTAACCAAGATAACCCGCAGGTCCTTGGCCATTGCCATGAACAGCTTGCGAAAGTTCTCGGCTTGCTTTGTCTCAGAAGACGTTAGCTGCAAGTTGGTCAACTTGGTGACGCCATCAACCAGCTCAGCAACCTCTGTGCCAAACAGTTCCTGCACCTCACTATAAGACGCCGGAGTGTCCTCGATAGTGTCATGCAACAGAGCAGTGATGATGGTCGCATCATCCAGTTGCTGTTCTGCCAGAATAGCGGCAACAGCAACTGGGTGCGTAAAATAAGGTTCACCGGAATGGCGGAACTGACCCTGATGCATTCTCTCGCCATAAGCGAAAGCCGCGCGGATCAGCGCTTCGTTTGTTTTGGGGTTAAACCCTCGAACCAATGTGACAAGGTCATCGGCAGTGGTTGTCATGATCTGCCTCAACCCTCAGGCAGGAAGAAGGTCATTCCCGCCGCTATCACCCCTGCCCTTGCGCCGCCATAAGCTGCCGCAAAAGCATTTCTTCGGACATGCTGTCTTCTTCGGGCTTGTCCTGCTCGGCACCCATAAGAATCGCCATTGCGTCTTCTTCAGGTTCATCGACTTCGATCTGGCTTTGATTGCTTTCGATCAGACGTTCCCGCAGATCATCAGCGGATTGTGTCTCATCAGCGATCTCACGCAGGGAAACAACAGGGTTTTTATCGTTATCACGATCCACAGTCACTGTAGAACCTGCCGAGATTTCACGTGCGCGGTGCGCCGCTAGCATAACCAGTTCAAACCGGTTCGGGACTTTATCAACACAATCTTCGACGGTAACGCGGGCCATTGGACGCTCCAATAAAAATATCTGTTAGAAAAGGCTACCTAGGCTCGTTCGTCCTGATTTACAAGCACGTATTATAGGGCAATCACCTCACTTCGTTGTGCGGCGGACAAAGCATCATGCATCTGCCTAATAGTCACTCCGGTGATAGGATGTCGCCACTCAGGCGCGATGTCCATCAGAGGCACCAGCACAAATGCCCGCTCCGCTAGACGCGGATGCGGCAATATCAATTCCTGTGGTGTGATAGTTTCCTGCTTATCAAGCGGCAATTCGCGCCAGTACTGGTGAGTTTGCGCATCCGGCAATACCTGCGAGCCCACAGCAATGATATCCAGATCCAGCGTTCGCGCCCCCCACCTCACCGTGCGACTTCGCCCCATTTCGGCTTCGACTTCGTGCAACTGAGCTAGAATCACCTCGGCAGGCAAAGCCGTTTCAATCGCAATTGTCGCGTTCACAAAGTTGGGCCCAGCGCCCGCTGGGAAGGCAGGCGTATCAAAATACTTGCTACACGCCCGAATCACAAATCCTCGTGATCTCAACGCAAGAATTGCAGCATCCAGCACTATGGCTGGGCTTTCACCTGCAAATTTTAGGTTAGAACCGAGCGCCACCAAGCACACCCTATCCTTTTGGATAGGAGAGGCATCCTTTTTCCCCATGACAGCACCTTGAGACATCTGCAAATCTGACTACATAGAACGGTGGAACGGTTCAGGCCTCCAAATTACGCAGACCTGATTCGATATTTGACTAAAATTTTCTCTCGCTGCAAGCAGCGCGTATTTCCGAGGAAGCATAATGTTTTATAAAGATGAACGCTTGGCGCTGTTTATTGATGGATCTAACCTTTACGCAGCCGCCAAAACACTGGGCTTTGATATCGATTACAAGCTCTTAAGATCCGAATTTATGCGCCGCGGGAAGCTGCTGCGTGCATTCTACTACACGGCCCTTTTGGAAAATGATGAATATTCTCCGATCCGGCCGCTGGTTGATTGGTTGCACTACAACGGTTTCTCCATGGTTACGAAACCCGCCAAAGAATACACTGACAGCATGGGCCGCCGTAAGGTAAAGGGCAACATGGACATCGAGCTGGCCGTTGACGCGATGGAACTCGCTCCGCACGTTGATCACATTGTCATCTTTTCGGGCGATGGCGACTTCCGGCCACTGATCGCATCCCTGCAACGGCAAGGTGTACGTGTTTCAGTTGTATCGACCATCCGTAGCCAACCACCAATGATCTCAGATGAGCTGCGCCGACAGGCAGATAACTTTATCGAGCTGGACGATTTGCGCGATGTTGTTGGTCGCCCTCCTCGTGATCCGGTACCCGCTGCTGATTAAACGCACCTGCGGCAAATGGTGGCTAGACCTGACCGCTTGGCGCATTTACCTCTGTAGACCAATGCGGAGATCAAAATGACCAAGCAGCCCCTGACACTATACCTTGCAGCCCCGCGCGGCTTCTGCGCGGGCGTTGATCGTGCGATCAAGATCGTCGAAATGGCGATCACCAAATGGGGCGCACCCGTTTATGTACGCCACGAGATCGTGCACAATAAATTTGTTGTAGATGGGCTGCGCGCCAAAGGTGCCGTGTTTGTCGAGGAACTGTCTGAATGTCCCGATGATCGGCCAGTGATCTTTTCGGCCCATGGCGTGCCAAAATCCGTCCCCAATGCAGCACAAGCCCGCAACATGGTTTACGTGGACGCGACATGCCCCCTCGTCAGCAAGGTCCACATTGAGGCCCAGCGCCACGCAGATGCAGGCCTACAAATGATAATGATCGGCCACGAAGGCCATCCAGAAACTGTTGGCACCATGGGGCAGCTTCCTGACGGCGAAGTATTGCTGGTCGAAACACCACAAGATGTCGCCCATGTTGAGGTTCGCGACCCATCCAAATTGGCCTATGTCACACAGACCACACTGAGCGTAGATGACACTGCTGATATTGTGACCGCACTGCATGCGCGCTTTCCCGCGATCGTAGGACCCCACAAGGAAGACATCTGTTACGCAACCACAAATCGCCAAGAAGCGGTCAAAGCCATTGCACCAAAATGTGACGCTATGCTGGTTGTGGGCGCACCTAACTCGTCAAACTCCAAACGATTGGTCGAAGTTGGCTCACGCGCGGGCTGCGCCTATGCACAACTGGTGCAACGCGCAAAAGACATCGACTGGCGCGCGCTGGACGGGATTACCAGCATCGGGATCACTGCAGGCGCATCAGCGCCCGAAGTGCTGATCAACGAGGTCATCGACGCCTTCAAAGCACGGTATGATGTCACCGAAGAGCTGGTTGAAACGGCCATTGAAAACGTAGAGTTCAAAGTGCCCCGCGTCCTGCGCGTACCTGCCTGATTCTCTCGGGCAACCTACGTCTGCACAATTCTATTCCCCTCTGGGGAAATGCCGTTACGCTATGCGCCTATACACTGAGATAGGATGCTAACATGATTTCACTTCAATTTGTGCTCACTGCTCTTGTCGTTGTGCTGGCCCCTGGTACCGGCGTTATCTACACGCTTGCACTGGGTTTGGGCCAAGGACCCCGCGCTGCGCTATGGGCCGCTGTTGGGTGTACGTTTGGCATCGTGCCACATCTTGCGGCTGCTACGTTAGGATTGGCTGCAGTTTTGCATACATCCGCTTTGCTGTTTTCTGTCGTGAAATGGGCGGGTGTTGCCTACCTTCTTTATCTCGCATGGCAAAGCCTCAAACAGGACGGTGCATTAAGCGTGAGCGCATCAAAGAGCCACGACAGCGGCTGGCAGATCGCGCGACGTGGCGCACTCATCAACATCCTAAACCCAAAACTATCCATATTTTTCTTGGCGCTGTTGCCACCTTTCCTTTCAGGCAATGCCGCATCAGCAACAGCTGAAATGGCGTTGCTAGGAGCGGTATTTATGGCCATGACCTTTGCAGTGTTTGTGCTTTATGGCGTCTTTGCCGCCGCCGCGCGCCGCAGACTGCTCGGATCGACGCGCGTGATGACATGGTTAAACCGATCCTTTGCAGCAATCTTTGCTGCTCTCGCTGGCCGCCTCGCGTTCGAGCGCGCCTAAAACCAGACCAACAGCAACCTGGCCTCATGATAGGAGTACACAGATGAGCGATCCTGAAACCCTTGCGGTCTATGCGGCCAAGACAGAAGAATATGCCAACATCACAAGCGGCCCTGCTGCGCGCGATCCAATTTTGGCCGCGTTCATCGCCGCCACTCCCAACGGTGGCAGCGTGCTTGATCTGGGTTGTGGGCCCGGCATTAGCGCAGCCATAATGGCCAAGGCAGGGCTAGATGTTCACGCCGTTGACGCGGTGCCGGAAATGATTGCTCTTGCTGCTCAGGAACAGGGTGTCCGGGCCGAAGTGAAAACCTTTGACGAGATAGCGGGCACCAATATCTATGATGGCATCTGGGCGAACTTCAGCCTTTTGCATGCGGAACGTGACGCCCTACCGCGCATCCTGCGGTCTTTGCACATGGCACTGCGTACAGGAGGCGGGTTCCACATCGCGATGAAACTTGGCGATGATACCAAAAGGGACACAATCGGCCGCAAATACACCTACGTAACCGAGACCGAATTGCGCAATCTACTGGGGGATGCTGGTTTCACAGTGACGAATTCGGTCACGGGACGCGATAAGGGGCTGGACGGCACCTATGCTGATTGGATAGCACTCGCCGCAGATGGCTAAATTATTCGCATATACAGATGGAGCCTGTTCAGGCAATCCCGGCCCCGGTGGCTGGGGGGCTTTGATGCAAGCAATGGACGGCGGCAAAGTCGTCAAGGAACGTGAGCTCAAGGGCGGCGAGGCACACACAACCAATAACCGTATGGAACTGTTGGCTGCGATCCACGCACTTGAGGCGCTTGAACGTGACACCGAGATCACCATCGTCACCGATAGCAACTATGTGAAAAATGGCATCACAGGCTGGATTTTCGGCTGGAAGAAAAATGGCTGGAAAAACGCTGCCAAAAAACCTGTGAAAAATGTCGAGTTGTGGCAGCGCCTTGATGAGGCCAACGCCCGTCATCGCGTCACATGGGAATGGGTCAAAGGCCATGCAGGCCACCCCGAGAACGAGCGTGCGGATGAGCTTGCCCGTGCGGGCATGGCACCTTTCAAACCAAAATGAGCCTTATTGGCTTTCTAGATTATGCTGCAGTCATCGTCTTTGCGATCACTGGCGCGCTGGTCGCCAGCCGCGCGCAGCTTGATCTCGTTGGCTTTGCATTTATCGCGTGCCTTACGGCAGTGGGCGGTGGCACGATCCGCGACCTTTTGTTGGACCGCAATCCAATCTTTTGGATCGCTGAACCTGCATATCTGGGCGCCGCAGCCATCGCAGCAGTGATCACGTTCTTTAGCGCGCACTTACTCGAAAGCCGCCTGCGCGCGATCATTTGGCTTGATAGTCTGGCCCTTGCCGTCGCTGTTCCCGCTGGTGTTGGTGTCGCAATGAGCTTGAATCAAAGCCCCGCAATTGTCGTTTTGATGGGTATTGTGACGGGATGCATGGGCGGACTGATGCGCGATGTGGTTGTTGGTGATGTACCCGTTGTCCTCAAACAAGGTGAGTTGTACGTCACTGCAGCATTTGCAGGGGCCTTCACCGCAGTCCTTTTACAGATGTATTTGCCCGACGTTCCCTACCCCCTTATTTTTGGAGCAGGAATGACGTGGATTTTGCGTGCAGGATCTATCTTGTTCGGCTGGCACCTGCCAGTTTACAAAAGCGCTCCACCGAAAAAATAACCTTGGGCGCTATTTACGCCAGTGGAACGGTACCATGATCAGTGCGCCGATAGATGAAACGATGGCGTTCACCCCTGCCGAACCAAAGCCAATGCCAAACATCAATCTGACAAAATAGAATAAAAATGCGCCGCCAATGCAGATGATGATGGATTGCAAAATCCCGTTGTGTGTGAACTCGGATCTCTCGGCCAAATAGCCAACGATCCCTGCGATCACAACTGTGCCGATCATCGTTGGAAACATAGGACTATCCTTGAATTAATTCAGTTCCAGTTGCGATCTGTACACCGCGCTGAAACACATCCACATCCTGCGCCCCTTTGCCCGCTTTTTGCAAGCGGGTCAGCGCAACGGCACCCTCGCCGCAAGCGACATTCAACGTGTCAGTCAACACTGTTCCCGCAACGCCAGCACCTTCAACCACGCATGAACCTAGCACCTTGATCCGAGTACCTTCATACTCAAACCACGCTCCGGGGAATGGGGAAAGACCGCGAATTTGGCGATCTACCTGATCCGCAGGCAGGCTCCAATCGATACGCGCTTCTGCTTTGTCTATCTTGGCGGCGTAGGTCACACCTGCTTCTGGCTGCACCTCGGCTGTGAGATCATTCAACTGGCCAAGCGCATCAACGATCAGACGCGCCCCCATATCGCTAAGGCGGTCATGCAGTTGTGCTGTTGTTTCTTCCGCACCGATGTCCAATGCCTCACGCAGCAAAACAGGCCCAGTATCAAGGCCCGCTTCCATCTGCATAATACACACTCCCGTTTGCGCATCCCCCGCCATAATCGCGCGGTGGATAGGTGCCGCACCGCGCCAACGTGGCAGCAGGCTTGCATGGATATTCAGACAGCCAGATGCAGGCGCGTCCAAGATAGCTTGGGGGAGGATCAGCCCATAGGCAACAACAACTGCCGCATCAGCATTTAGCGCGGCAAATTCCGCTTGAGCCTCTGCTGTTTTTAAGGAAACTGGCGTACGCACCTCAATACCCAAAGCATCCGCGCGGGCATGCACTGGGCTAGGGCGGTCTTTTTTCCCGCGACCCGCTGGGCGAGGCGGTTGCGAATACACTGCCGCAATCTCGTGGCCCGCATTAACTAATGCATTCAAAACCGACACCGAAAAATCCGGCGTTCCCATGAAAACGATCCGCATGGCGCTAGACTTTCATCTTGCGCGCACGGCGTAGCAGCATATCGCGTTTCATCTTACTGAGGCGATCAACATACAGTTTGCCCGCTAGGTGATCGATCTGGTGCTGCACGCTGGTTGCGTCCAACCCGACAAAATCGCGCTCAACAGTTTCGCCATGTTCATCCATAAACCGGACACGCACGCCGCGCGGGCGACTTATCTTTGCCGATACGCCCGACAGACAGGGCGAGGCCTCCTCGTGTTCGTTCATGATCGCAGATGCATCAATCACTTCGGGATTGGCCAACCGAATACGGGTATTGCGTGCCTCGGAGGTATCCACCACAGCAAGACGCAGCAACACGCCGATCTGCGGCGCACCAAGACCAACACCGGGCATGGCATCCATCGTATCAATCATGTCCTGCCAGATGGCGCGGATTTCATCGGTCACTTCTGGAACGTCTGCGCAGGCTACGCGCAGGCGTTTATCAGGCCATGTCAAAATTGGTCGAACCGTCATGCTGCATACTCCGCTTCCAACACCGCGCGGGTGTCGGCATCTAGGTGATCAAAGGTAACTACGCCGTCCAGATGATCTAATTCATGCTGGGCGCAGGCTGCGGCAAATCCGCTAAAGCTTTGGACATAGCGTCCACCGTTCAGGCCTGTCCAAACCATCTGGACCTGCGCGGGGCGCGAAATTTCAGCGCTTACGCCGGGGATGCTTAAGCACCCTTCGGAATTGGTTGCGCGTTCTTCGCCAATCTCATGAAACATCGGATTGATACAAACCAGCGGATCGGGCTTACCCTCTTTCCAACCAGTATCCATGACGAATATCCGCAACATCGCACCCACCTGTGGCCCCGCAAGGCCCCGTCCGGGGGCCGCGTACATCGTTTCCAACATATCCGCTGCCAGCGTTTCGATCTCCGGTGTGATTTCCTCAATCGGCGTGCAAGTTTCTATCAGCTTAGGATCAGGCCACAGCAGGATGGGCAGAATGCTCATCCGCGAGCAAGTTCGCGTTTGAATTTGATCATTTTACGGGTGATCATTTGACGCCTAAGAGGTTTGATATGATCGATGAACAGCTTGCCTTCGAGGTGATCGATCTCGTGCTGCACGCAAGTGGCCCAAAGACCATCCATTGTCTCATGCTGTTCATTCCCGTCACGGTCGATCCATGACACTTCTACTTCGGCTGGGCGCGTCACATCGGCAAACTGCTCAGGAATGCTCAAGCAGCCTTCCTCATATGTGTTTAACTCTTCTGACGCGCTCACAATCTTGGGATTGAACATGATTAAAGGGCGTGGTTTTTCGCCTTCTTCTTTCACGCAATCTAACACGACCAAACGCGTCAAGACGCCAACCTGAGGGGCAGCAAGCCCGACACCGGGCGCATCATACATCGTTGCCAGCATGTCATCCGCCAGCTTGCGCAGATCATCGGTCAGATCAGCAACAGCAGCACAGGACTTTTTCAGGCGCGGGTCGGGGTGATATAGAATTGGGCGTTTCATGCATGGTCATGTAGGGCATGCCCCTTGTTGCCGCAAGCAGGGCTTGCACATAAGTCTCGCACCGTTACTTTCCGATCAAATGCATTAGGAGAACTTAGATGAGCTTTGACACACCAATTGAACGGCGCGGCACCCACTGTGTCAAATGGGACGGTATGGAACAGATTTACGGCGTCCCCGCTGATACTGGCATCTCGATGTGGGTCGCTGATATGGATTTTGCGACAGCGCCTGTTGTCACTAATGCTGTCCAAGCTATGGTTGATCATGGCGTCTACGGTTATTTCGGCGACGAAAGCAAATACCGCGCCGCAATTCAGTGGTGGATGAAAGAACGCCATGGCTGGGATCTTGATCCCGCGCATATCTTTACCACACACGGACTGGTCAACGGCACGGCGATGTGCGTCGATGCCTTCACCAAGCCCGGTGAAGGTGTTGTACTGTTCACGCCAGTTTATCATGCGTTTGCCAAAGTGATTAATGCGGCCGACCGTAAGGTCGTTGAATGCGAGATGGTGCCCGAAAATGGCCGCTACCGGATGGATTTTGATGCCTATGACGCACAGATGACCGGTAATGAGAAAATGATTATCCTGTGCTCTCCGCACAATCCGGGTGGCTGCGTTTGGACGCGTGAAGAGCTGGAGCAAGTTGCCGCGTTTGCCAAACGTCACGATCTGGTGCTGGTCTCTGATGAAATCCATCATGATCTGGTGATGCCCGGCCAAAAACACACTGCCATGACCCTAATCGACGGGATCGAAGACCGTCTGGTCATGATGACTGCCACAACAAAGACCTTCAACATCGCTGGTAGCCACTCTGGCAACGTGATCATCGCAGACCCTAACCTGCGGGCAAAGTTCGCAGGCCGGATGGCCGCACTTGGCGTGTCTCCCAACAGCTTTGGTTTGTTCATGGCGACAGCCGCCTATTCCCCTGAAGGCGCTGCGTGGGTTGATGAACTGATCACATATCTGGATGGCAATCGACGCCTGTTTGATGATGCAGTCAACGCAATCCCCGGGTTGCAATCGATGCCCCTGCAAGCAACCTATCTGGCGTGGGTTGATTTCGAGGGCACAGGCATGACCCGTGAAGAATTCACCAAACGCGTTGAACAAGGTGCGGGTATCGCCGCGAATCATGGACCAACCTTTGGATCAGGGGGCGACAGCTACCTTCGCTTTAACATCGCGACCCCGCGCGCCCGTGTCCAAGAGGCCTGCGCGCGTCTGGCCGAAGCATTTAAAGATCTCCAATAACGATAAAAGGGCGCCTCACTACGGGCGCCCTTTCTACAAAACCGGGTGTGAAACAATCAAGGCTTTGACTGATTTCCTTGCAAAATCTAGGTTGCGTCAACTTGCGCTGCATGGTCGATCTCGGCTGCACGTCTAAATGAATACACCTGCTGATCCTCAACACCCTCATGTCCCGTAATAAGGCACTGATGCAAATACTCGGACCCGTCGTATAGGCTCACGACACCCTTCAGAACAGGTGCCGAATCGGCTGCCGCAGCAAAACCAGTCGCCCAACGCCGCAGCACTGGATAATGAACACCTTCCGCCTCAACGGACAATTTGCGCGCACTCGCAGGACGGCTCATCGGTGCTCTTGCACGGCCTGCCTCGAAACCCTCTGGCAAAAATATGTCCATGATTCTCTCCTGATACTGTCGTCCAAGATTATTTCCAATAATTCCCAAGAACAACTAATTTTTGTAACTATATTTCTCACTGTGCATTTTTGCACCCCCGCTGCGCGGCTGTACGGGTTCGATTCCTAAAGGACCAAGGTTACAACCTTGTTACCAAATCAAAGAGGATACCCAATGGGACTGTTGGTCGAAGGCAAATGGCAAGACAGCTGGTATGACACCAAAGACAACGGCGGTGCGTTCAAGCGACAAGAGGCGAATTTTCGCAACTGGATCACGGCAGATGGCAGCGCAGGCCCTAGCGGTGAAGGTGGTTTCAAGGCCGAGGCAGACCGATATCACCTCTACATCAGCCATGCGTGCCCATGGGCACACCGTGCATTGATTTTTCGCTCTCTAAAAAAGCTGGATCAACTCATCGATGTCTCTGTTGTGCATCCCGACATGCTGGGAGACGGCTGGACGTTTGAAACTGATTTTGATGGGGCCACGGGTGATCAATTATTTGGTCTGCCTTTTGCCCGCGACATCTACACGCGTGCAGTGCCTGACTTTACCGGTCGCGTCACTGTTCCTATCTTATGGGACAAACAGCGCGAAACCATTGTTTCGAATGAATCGTCAGAAATCATTCGGATGATGAATTCTGCGTTCAACGACATCACCGGAAATCGCGATGATTACTGGCCAACTGATTTACGGGACTCGATCGAAGAGGTAAATGCACGCATCTATGACACCTTCAATAACGGCGTCTACAAATCCGGTTTTGCAACAACACAAGAAGCATACGACGCGGCCATCCACCCATTATTTGATACTTTGGACTGGATTGAAGATATCTTGTCAAAGAACCGCTACTTGACCGGAGATCGCATTACCGAAGCTGACTGGCGTCTGTTCACAACCTTGGTCCGCTTTGATCTTGTCTATCACCAGCACTTTAAATGTAACCGAAGCAGGATCATCGATTACCCAAATCTGTGGGCCTACACCCGAGAGCTATATCAGAGGGAAGGCGTGGCCGAGACGGTTCATTTCGATCACATCGTACGCCACTATCACTATAGTCACGAAACCATAAACCCCAACCGGATAACGCCAATCAATCCGGTGATCGACTGGCATGCACCACACGGTCGCGGTTAACTTGCCCGCCGTTCGGCACCGTAATGTTCAACCATCGCCGCCAGATCCTCTGGCGGTGTATTGCTTTGCACAAAGGCGCGCGCGTTGGCCGAATGGGCAAAAATTGACCCGTCAGAAAAGAAACTTGTGTTAGTGACAAAGATCACTCGGGTGTTCGGTCGGCGATAGTTGGCATAGTCGGAAATCGCCAATGCGGATCCCTGCTCCACAACCAAGTCAAGGATGATGATATCTGTCTCATGTTCCGACAAATGTTCGATAGCTGATTCCTGATCCGTGACATAAACGGCATCTATGCCAAGTCGCACCAAATGACTGTGCCAAACAACTGCAAGCTCTGGAACACTTTCTACAATCAAGACACGTGTCTTTTGAGGTATTTTACAAGTCATCGAAAAACCTCCTGGTTCGCTGGCAATCATCCAAAACTGTCTGAAACAAACGTGTGAAGGGCGCTTTCACACAATCATCATAACCACCTCTTGATAGTTATGCCAAACTCCGCTTTGTCGAACGGGGAAAACTGGCAGAATTCAGCCACTCATCTAAGAGAAGATTATAACAATTGGCACTTAAAAATCAAGATCATGGCGGCGGGTTGGATGCTGCTGCGCAGAAGTTTGGCGGCACACGTGCTGACTGGATCGATCTGTCTACGGGAATCAATCCGGTTAGTTATCCCGTTGGCGACATTAACCACGATGCGTGGACGGCCCTACCCGATCAGACGGCGCAATCTGCCCTTATACAGGCGGCACGCGATTTTTGGCAGATACCCCAGAGTGCTGCCGTTCTCGCAACACCTGGTGCATCGGCGCCCATTGCCATGATTCCGCGCCTGTGTATCAAAGGTCAAATCCACATCTCTGCCCCAACCTATAACGAACATGCAGCTGCATTTGCAGCCAACGGATGGACCCCAGCACAGCAGCTCTCAGATGCTGACGCGCAGGTCATCGTACACCCCAACAACCCGGACGGACGGATTTTCACCGGCGCAGACTTACATGCACCTCTACGAATCATCGATGAGAGCTTTTGTGACATTCTGCCCGATGCATCCTTGGTTTCTCATGCTGATCAAACTGGTACGCTTGTCCTCAAAAGTTTTGGGAAATTTTGGGGGTTGGCCGGGTTACGCCTTGGTTTTGTGATCGGCGACCCTGAATTGGTAGCGCAGTTACAGCAAATGCTTGGGCCATGGCCTGTTGCAGGCCCCGCACTGGAAATCGGAACAAGGGCCCTGCGCGATCACAATTGGGCTGACCAAACACGCCAACGCCTGTCAACAGATGCCGCGCGGCTGGATGTGAACATGATAGACGCCGGAGCCACGCTGGTGGGGGGGACATCCCTGTTTCGTCTCTATGACGTAGACGACGCAGCCGCATGGCAGACACGCCTTGCCCAGCACCACATCTGGAGTCGTGTCTTTCCGTACAATTCCCGTTGGCTTCGCCTTGGCTTGCCCGCTCCGGACCAATGGCGCCGAGTAGAGGCAGCACTGACATGAGCGTAGCAATAATCCTTGTTCTGGCCATGTTACTAGACGCCGTAATGGGCGAACCCAGATGGCTTTGGTCACGGTTTTCGCACCCCGCTGTCCTGATGGGACGTGCTGTTGGGTTTCTGGATCGCAGGCTTAATGCTACTCAAGGCGGTATTGTGGCAGGTATTGCGGCATTGCTGCTGTTGATGTTTGGCGCTGCCCTGATCGGATGGGCACTGAGTCTACTTGGTGGTGGTGTGCAAATTGTCATCGTTGCAATCTTGTTGGCGCAGCGATCCTTGGTGCAGCATGTCACGTTGGTGGCGGACGGATTGCGTGTTTCACTGGGTGACGGACGTTGCGCTGTTTCGATGATTGTCAGCCGGGATACGGCAGCGATGGACCAATCCGCAGTCGCCCGTTCTGCCATCGAAAGTGGTGCTGAAAATCTGTCTGACGGTGTTATTGCGCCTGCATTCTGGTTTCTCGTCGCGGGGCTTCCGGGTCTAATGGTTTATAAAATCGTCAACACTGCAGACAGCATGATCGGTTACCGCACACCGCAATACGAACGCTTTGGTAAGGCTGCCGCCTATATGGACGACGCAATGAACTTGGTTCCCGCACGCCTAACGTGCATCCTTATTGCTGTGCCAGCGCGCGTCATCGCAACCCTGCAGGAGATCGCAAAAGATGCCGCTCAACATCGCTCTCCCAACGCCGGTTGGCCCGAGGCCGCAATGGCCCGCGCCATCGGTGTGGCGCTGGCGGGCCCGCGCGCTTATGATGGGAAAATGCAAAAATTCCCTTGGGTGGGCGGTGCAGGTGCGCGTATTATCGGGCCAAAAGAGATTGATGCATCTGTTCGCATGCTTTGGCAGGCATGGGGCATTATGCTGGGGTTAACGATTTTGTTAGCTCTCATTTAGGTATTTAGATTTAAAGGTTTTCAATGCGTTCCAATATTTTTGCGGCTCTTTTAGCCCTTGCGTCCCTCCCCTCCATTGCCGATGCGGCGTGTGGCGGAAACTTCAACACCTTTGTAAATGGCCTCAAGGCCGAGGCACCGCGTCACGGCATCGACAAGGCCACTGCGGAACGGTTCTTACGCTCAATCCGCGCTGATCCAGCTGTATTGCGCGCAGACCGTTCCCAAGGTGTGTTCCAACGCCCTTTCGTTGATTTCTCCCGTCGCTTGATCTCAAATGACCGGATCAACCGCGGCCGTAGCAACGGCAAACGGTACAACAAGACCTTTAATCGCGTTGAACAGAACTATGGCGTGGACCGTGGCGTGCTGCTGGCCTTTTGGGCATTCGAAACTGACTTTGGTGCTATCCAAGGGAATTTCAACACAGCCAATGCACTGGTCACCCTTGCCCATGATTGCCGCCGCCCCGAACTGTTCCGCCCTCAGATTTTTGCCGCTATGGAACTATATAAGCGTGGCGAGTTTGATCCCGCCAAAACCACAGGCGCGTGGGCTGGAGAGATCGGCATGGTACAGATGTTGCCCCATGACATTCTCGAAAACGGCACTGACGGCGATGGTGATGGCCACGTGTCCCTAAAGACATCAGCGCCTGATGCGTTAATGTCGGGCGGTAAGATGCTCAAGTCCCTTGGTTGGCGCAAGGGCGAGCCATGGATTGACGAAGTCGCAGTGCCAAAAGACTTTGACTGGTCGCTCAGCGGACTTGGCACTAAAAAACGCGCCTCGGAATGGGCCAAACTTGGGATCAAGCCACGCGATGGGCAGCTTTCAAACAATCTGCCTGCCTCCCTCATCCTTCCTCAAGGTCGCAAAGGCCCCGCGTTTCTATCGTATCCAAATTTTGACGTTTATTTCGAATGGAACCAAAGCTTTACCTACGTTCTAACAGCAGCCTACTTCGCAACCCGCCTAAACGGCGCACAGGTTTATAACGCAGGTAATCCTGAAAAAGGTCTCAGCGGCAGCCAAATGAAACGCCTGCAAACCGTGCTTCAAAAACGCGGTCATAATGTTGGTAAAATCGACGGAATCTTGGGGGCAAATACCCGCATTGCCGTTCAAAAGGAGCAGAAGCGACTTAAGCTGCCCGCCGATGCATGGCCAACGCCAGCACTACTGGCCAAACTTGAAGGAAAGAAAGCACCATGAGCCTAAAAATCACCGCTGCGCAAATGGTCGCAAATGCCCGTGCCCGCATTGAAGAAGTCGAAACTGCTGATGCCATTGGCATGGTCAACAACCCAAAAGTCCAAATCGTTGATCTGCGCGATCCACGGGAACGGGAACGTAGCGGTTTCATCCCCGGTAGTTTTCACTGCCCGCGTGGCATGTTGGAGTTCTGGATCGACCCTGACAGCCCCTATTTCAAAGATGTTTTTGCACAGGACAAAAAGTTTGTTTTCCACTGTGCATCAGGTTGGCGTTCGGCCATCTCTGTAGCCACATTACAAGACATGGGTTTTGACGCCGCACACATCAAAGAGGGGTTTAGCACATGGGAGAAATCGGGCGGGCCTGTCGAACAGGTAAAACCTAAGGCCTGATTGCAAACCACTAGCCATGTTGTCAGCATAACACGGCAAACATGGCTGGTTGCGTCCGCTTACGCGACCAGTGTTTCCGCCTTTTTCAAATCAACGGAAACAAGTTGGCTCACGCCCTGCTCGGCCATTGTCACACCGAACAAGCGGTCCATACGCGCCATCGTCACCGCATGGTGTGTGATGATCAAAAACCGCGTATCCGTCTGACGGCACATCTCATCCAGCAAATCACAAAACCGCGTCACGTTGGCATCATCCAGCGGAGCGTCGACTTCGTCCAGCACACAAATCGGTGCTGGATTGGCAAGGAACACAGCAAAGATCAGCGCCATAGCGGTAAGTGTTTGCTCACCACCCGACAGCAAACTCAACGTGCTCAGCTTTTTACCTGGCGGTTGGCACATGATCTCAAGGCCAGCTTCTAGAGGGTCCTCAGATTCAACCATCACCAAACTGGCTTCACCGCCCCCAAACAGGTGCGTAAACAACAACGAGAAGTTTGAGTTCACTTGCTCAAATGCGGTCAATAGACGTTCGCGACCTTCGCGGTTCAGGCTCGAAATTCCAGACCGAAGCGTCTTGATCGCCTCCAACAGATCCGCCTTTTCAGTGACCAA
Source organism: Sulfitobacter sp. (assembly GCF_036960155.1). Classification (GTDB taxonomy): domain Bacteria; phylum Pseudomonadota; class Alphaproteobacteria; order Rhodobacterales; family Rhodobacteraceae; genus Sulfitobacter. The sequence continues at coordinate 613,167 of NZ_JBALWB010000001.1, forward strand.
TCCATCATGCTCTTCTTGCACTTCTTTGGCATCTTCTTCGGCACGCAAGTTCACGGCACCTAGTGCGTCTCGCTGGCGCTTGAGGCGGTTCACATCTGCTTCCAGCGCTTCGGCACTTGGCATCTGATCAGGATTTACATCCAATTGAATCAGCAACTGATTGGGCGTAAGGTGTTGATCTTCTGCAATCCGCTCGGCCGCAGCATTAACCGTTTCTTTTGCCGCATCATTTCGAGCTTCGGACCGGGCGCGCGCTTCACGCGCTTCTGAAGCCGTACGCTCAGCCTCGCGTTCGGCCAAAGTGGCATCGCGCAATGTCACTTCCGCACCCGATAGTTTAGCAACGGCTTCTGTGCGGCGCGCCTCAGAGCGGGCGATCTCGGTGCTCAACTCATCTCGCTTCACTGCGATCTCGGCAGGGGCAGCACCTGCCTCTTTCAGTTCGGCTTCGGATTGCTGCTTGCGTTCCACCAGATCATCACTGTGCTTTTCGGCAGTTTCCAAACGGTGACGCCACCCACTGAGTTCCTTGGTCACTTCTTGCGCGCGTTTCAGGCGCGCTTCGCCTTCGCGGCGCAATTCATCATGGCCGGAACGGCGTGACATCATCGTGATGCGTGCCGCTTCTACTGCTATCCGGATACCCTCTACAGCGGCTCTTGCATCCCCTAGATCACCCAGATCGGCAAGTGCGCGCTCGGCTTCTAGCACGCGGGCCCACGCACCCATGGATTCTTCTTCGTGACGTGTTACCGCAAGGCCCAAGCTCTCAAGACGGCCAGCGGCAAGGTTACGATCTGCTTCGACGCGGCTAAGGGCTCGGCCTGCATCGGCGACCATCCTGTCGGCATCTCGCCGTGCATCACGCGCACGCTTATCCGCCTCGCTTTGGGAAACCAGTTGCGCGGTTAAGCTCTCATGTGCGGCACGCGCGCCCTCAGCACGCTGGCTCGCTTGCTCAAGCGACTGCTTTAAAACTTCCAACCGGTTGAGCTGTTGCAAACGAAGCGCTGCAGCCGACGGAGCGTCTTCGGCCCAAGCCCGAAACCCGTCCCAACGCCACAAATCCCCTTCAAGAGACACAAGGCGTTGGCCCGGTTTTAGCGCAGACTGCAAACGCGGCCCATCATCGGCATCAACAAGCCCGATCTGTCCCATACGCCGATCTAATACATCTGGGCAGGACACATGGTTTGTCAGCGGCGTTACACCCGCAGGCAGCGTCTGTACGTCAGAATAAGAAGCAAGCGTTGACCAGCCAGATGGCCCATCTGCCTCGACTTCGGGAGCGCGCAGATCATCCGCAAGCGCTGCCCCCAGAGCCTTTTCAAACCCGTGCTCAACCTGCAAGCGATCCAGTATCTGGCCACCCTCAGCTGTGTCACGTTCAACCAATTTCGCCAACGCCGTTGCTTCAGCCCTAAGCGCATTCATCTCACCTTCAGCCTCGGAGCGTTCACCACGGGCATCGGCCTCACGAGATTGGGTCTGTGCGCGCGCATCTTCCGCATCAATCAGTGCCTTATCAGCAGCTTCAGCTGCAGCAACAGCAACAACTTCGGCGCTTGAAGCCACCTCAAAATCGCCGGCAGCTTTAGTCAATGCAGCTTGGCTTGCCAGAACGGCCTCTCTTGCGCGCACGGATTCGGTTTCGGATCTAATTTGGGTTTTACGATTGTCTTCTAACAGCCTTTCGGCAGAACCATAGCGCGCAGCAAGGCGTGCCACATCCTCGGTTTGCTGACTAAGATCACCTTCACGTGTTTGCAAAATAGTCGCCGCTTCGCGTGCAGCCACAGATGCGGTCTCAAGGGCGGATTCATGCCCTTCGCCCGCTTTGGATAGCTCACGCGCTTCCCATTCCAGCCGTTCGATTGTTTCACCAGCGTCACGGTTCAGGCCGCTTTCCCGGTCAATATCGCGGGTCAATTGCGCAACGCGGCCTTGTAGGGTCTCAATCAGCGCCGTTGCACGGTTTTCTTGGTCGCTAAGTGTGTCGCGCTGCACAACAAGACGTTGAACCACAGCCACCGCAATCGCATCTTCTTCGCGCAGCGCTGGCAGTGCACCCTCCGCGTCTTGGCGCGCCTTTGCACAGGTTTTCACCAGTCCTTCGGCCTGAGCAGTTGCCAACAGTCTATTACGCAGTTCATCTGCAGCTTGTGCGCGCGCATCATCAGCTTCACGCCACCGGCGATACAACAACGTGCCTTCAGTTCGGCGCAGTTGATCCCCAATCTCACGATATCGCGCCGCTTGCCGTGCTTGTCTTGCAAGCTGAGCAAGTTGGGAAGCTAACTGTTCAACCACATCATCGACACGGGCAAGGTTGGTCTCTGCACCGTTGAGCTTTAGCTCCGCCTCATGACGGCGCGCATATAGACCCGAAATGCCAGCGGCCTCTTCCAGAATACGGCGGCGGTTTTTGGGTTTCGCGTTGATCAGCTCACTGATCTGTCCTTGCCGTACCAGCGCAGGTGAATGCGCGCCCGTTGATGCATCTGCAAACAACATCTGCACGTCACGCGCGCGCACGTCTTTCCCTGCCGCCTTATAGGCACTGCCAACGTCGCGGGTTATTCGGCGGACGATATCCAGACTATCACTCTCGTTAAATCCAGCAGGTGCGAGACGTTCACTGTTATCGATCTGAAGCGATACTTCAGCAAAATTTCGCGCAGGCCGTGTAGCAGCGCCTGCAAAAATCACATCTTCCATACCGCCACCACGCATCGCAGTTGGGCGGTTTTCACCCATGACCCAACGCAATGCCTCAAGCAGATTAGATTTCCCACAGCCGTTCGGTCCCACAACACCTGTCAAACCATCAGCGATGATCAGATCAGTGGGGTCAACAAAGCTTTTGAAGCCTGTAAGCCTGAGTTTCGAAAAGCGCATATACCGCCTGTGGGATGATTCCGGACCGACGGGTAGAATTGCGATGAAGATACGCAGCTGTCAACCGCCGCCCACAAGCAACAGTTGCGTTTGCGGACTTATCCACAAGTTAATGCAATTACAGAACTGGTTCGCAGTCAATCTCAACTGAAGTGCCGCCCAACTGCTTAATTTCCGTTCCCCGAATGGGCACGCATTCCAACGCAGTTGGTTGTACTGGCGTAGATCGTTTACCACCCTTGCCACATCGCAAGATACCGGTTGCCAGCGACTGATCACCGCGCACTTCCTTCACCTCACATCCGCTCACAATCTCCATCGCCCGGCCCGCCCGTTCCCGAATGGGGCCAAACCGCGGAGCATACTCCGAATTTGTCCGAATAGCCTCTGCCAACTCTCCCCGGACACGCACATCAAAGGTAGAGCCCTCAACAGTCACCGTTGTTGCAGGCAAGCCCCTAAAATGGGGGCCTGCTGTGTTACAAGAGGCAACAGATAGGAAGATAATCAGGATGTAATATTTCATGATTTCATTAAGAAGAATTCATACTTAACATATCATTAATGCCCTCATTAGATCGTTCAATTATTTTAACAATTTGGAGCGCCCACCTGCGCTGGCTCAGCGTTGCGCATTTGGCGCTACTAGACTGAAAGTCAGACATCTCGCTTTCTTCTGTCACTATAAAGTGAAAATATTCTCCATCTACGATTTAGAAAGAATATTTTAATTCAGCCACTTACCAAATTCATGATCTGCGCCACTTCGCTTTTAGTCGCCTGTACACCTGCGGAGATCAGTTCACCGCCAATCTCAGTCACGCCCACAAACAAAGCGCACGCTGTTGGCCTTGATGTCTATGCTGGCCCCCGTCGTCGCGGTAATCCGGTTCCGAAATTCCGGGGGCAAGAAACCATTGCTGTGCGCTCTTCAGCTATTGTAAGCGACGGCAAACGCAAAGAACTGTCCGGCGTGCCATGCACACTAGATTCAGGACTATACACCGCATCATTTGTGACACCTGCAAACCTTGTTGTGCCAGATTACGGGCCCAACTCACCTGCAATCTTCATCCGCTGCATCTCTGAAGATCAAAGCGGTTCCAAAACCATCAATGCGTTTAATGCAACCACCCAAAAACGTATGTGCGGTGCCTCAGCAGGCGGCCTCATCGGGGTTCTTGTTGTGGGTGCGGTTACAGCCGCCAGAGCCGACCCTGAAAAGGGCGAATTCGCATACCCTCCAACCACAGTTCTACTGCGACCCAAAAAATAAGAGCTGCAACGCTACCGCTGCTTGCCCGACCCTTTGATTGGTCATATAAGTTGACCAGTCAAAGGATACCTCATGCCATTTCGACCCGTCAGCCCTGAAAAACTCTCAACTGCGGTTGTGCGCCAAGTTGAGGAATTGATTTTGCGCGGCATCCTACAACCCGGAAAACGGCTTCCGCCAGAGCGCGAACTGGCAGAGCGGTTAGGCGTGTCACGCCCCTCACTTCGTGACGCGATTGCCCAACTCCAAGAAGCGAGCCTGCTCACGGCCAAACCCGGGGCTGGCGTTTTTGTCGCTGACGTATTGGGATCTGCGTTTTCTCCTGCGCTCATGGCTCTGTTTGCACGCCATGATGAAGCGGCCATCGACTACCTAGCATTTCGACGTGATATGGAAGGTCTGGCCGCTGAGCGAGCCGCGCGTTTGGGATCAGACACAGACCTTGCAGTCATCAGTGCTGTTTTCACAAAGATGGAAAGCGTCGACGATAACAACAACCCAGAGGAACAGGCTGCTCTTGATGCGCAGTTCCACATGGCCATCACCGAGGCGAGCCATAATGTGGTTATGTTGCACATGATGCGTTCGATGTATGAATTACTGCGTGGCGGAGTCTTTTACCACCGCCAGATTATGTTCAAACAACAGACAAAACGCGCAGTACTATTAGAACAACACCGCATGATCCACGACGCCCTTATGGCGCGTGATGCCGCAGGCGCGCGCGCTGCAGTCGAGGCCCACTTGAACTACGTTGAGCGCGCGTTGATGGATCAACAACGCGCTGAACGTCACGAGAACGTTGCCCGCCAACGGTTAGATCACGAATTAAAAGGGTAAGGCCGTTCAAGCCTCACCTTCTCAGTTTAATAATGCCGTCCTAACGCGCCTTACCCATCAAAGAGTTTGCTCGATCGCTGTATGCAGCTTTGAAACCAACTCGTCTATTTGCGCATCAGAAATAATAAACGGCGGTGCAAGCAGGATATGGTCTCCGTATCGACCATCCCGCGTGCCGGGCATCGGATAGCAAATAAGGCCTGCTTCAAAAGCCGCTGATTTGATTCTTCCAGCCAGCCCGCGTGCAGGATCAAATGTTTCTTTTGTCTCACGGTTCGCGACAAGCTCAACACCTTGGAACAGGCCGCGCCCTCGAATGTCACCGACATTTGGGTGTTGTCCAAATTTCGCATGCAACGCCGCAGATAAAACTTCGCCTTGGGAAGCCGCACGTCCGGCAAGGTCCTGGTCAAGTATCTTTTGGACCACCGCAAGCCCAGCGGCCGCGGCAACCGGGTGGCCAATATAGGTGTGCCCGTGTTGAAAGAAGCCGCTGCCGCCCTTGATCGCATCATAGATCGTATCAGTACACATCATAGCGCCAATCGGCTGGTATCCTGCCCCCAACCCTTTTGCGATGCACAAAATATCAGGCGCAATACCATCAGCATTACAGGCAAACAAATGCCCTGTACGGCCCATGCCACACATCACTTCATCAAGGATAAGCAGCACACCATATTTGTCGCATATTTCGCGAATACGTTTAAAGTACCCTTCCACCGCGGGAACCGCCCCTAGGGTCGCTCCCACGACAGGTTCCGCCATAAACGCCATGACGGTATCAGGGCCCAACCGCAGGATCTCATCTTCGAGTTCCTGTGCCGCGCGCAGACCGTATTCTGCAGCGGTTTCGTTCTCGGCTCGTAAAACGTATTCATAACATGGTGCGATATGGCTGACTTCTACCAGCAGCGGTGCAAACTGCCGCTTACGCAATTCATTACCCCCGGCAGAAAGCGCGCCCAAGGTATTTCCGTGATAGCTTTGTTGGCGGGCGATCAAATGGCGCCGCTCGGGCCTGTCTGTTTCTACGAAATACTGACGCGCCAGTTTGATGGCTGCTTCCGTCGCCTCAGATCCGCCAGAAACGAAATAGACGCGGTCTAAATTGCCGGGCGCGTGCTGAATGAGTAAGTCCGCCAATGCCTCTGCAGGTTCGGACGTAAGAAAGCCTGTATGGGCGAATGCAAGGTCAGCCACCTGCTTTTGTACCGCAGCAATGACATCGGCGTCCCCGTGACCTAGGCACGACACTGCAGCACCGCCCGATCCATCAAGATAGGCCTTTCCGGTGCTGTCATAAAGGTAACATCCCTCCCCGCGAACGGCGACAGGAGGGGATTTACGGCAATCGCGGGGAAATACATGGGACATCAAACTTCTCCATTTGGAAGGGTAGAGGCAAACTGAATACTGGGTTGGTCAAAACCGTTAGGTTCATGATATCGGCAAGCGCCAGCGTATGAAAAACTGCACCGCAGTCTGACAGGATCACGATCTTCTACTACAACTCTCATAATTTACATCTCTCATGGAGTTTGGCGCACGCCTTGGTCAAAGATGAAACAGCCTCAGCGTTGTTGGACCAAACGGCCCCATCCGGTGAGATGCAGTTGTTCTCAAAACCCACGCGCAAATCACATCCAAGGTTCGCAGCTGCAAGCAAGCAGGTCTGTTCTTGGGCACCAAACGCACAGACGCTCATCCGCAGCCCCGCCTCTTGAGCACGCACAATCAGCGGCAGTAAATCAACTGGTTTACCTGCACACGGCGGTTTATATTGCCCCAGAACCAAGATTGCATCGCGCAAGTTTGTTGGGACAATATCAGAGGCAAGCCACCCCAGCAAAAGGTCAAGGCAGTCTGCGCCGTACAAAATGTGCTGAACCCTTGTGCCGTTCAGCAAAGCGGTCGCATAGACTTGCGCCGCAAGTTCTGGTGCGCGGGCAATTTCACGGACCGCGACACTGGCAGCGCCGGGCTTAAGTTCGCGGAGTAACTCCAGCTGGGCAGGTACATCATAGATGCCTGCAGATTCTGTCGTGACCTGTATTTCAATATCTGGCGCAGCCTCAGACACTGCAGAGATTGCAACACGGTACAGATCAACATCCAAGCTGTGGCGCCCCTGCCCGTCGCGCACGTGCAAATGGATGGCGTCCGCACCAACAACACGGCAGGCACGGGCCGTTACAGCCAATTCGCTGGCTGATACAGGCAAACCAGCATGATCGGTTTGTTGCAGGCGTGCGCCGTTTGGCGCGACCGTTATCTTCGGTGACCGCATCATGGCCGCATATCCATGAGGTGACGCTGTGTGGCGTTTCCCCAGATTGCACCACTAGGAACGGCCCATGGTACACGAGGCGGAAATTTTATTTCAATCATGTTTGAGTCCTTTGTCACACCTAATGAAACACTTGTTTCATTAGGTGGCAATACGCGATACGATTGAAACAGTCAGTTTCACACCACAGCGGGGGAATTCATGAACGAGCCCACAACCATCCAAGACCGTATAAATACTTCTTACGCAGGGCTTAGCGACAAGCTTCAGATCGCAGCTAAATTTGCAGCTAAAAACCCTGTCGATATCGCAACGCGGTCTCTTAGATCCGTCGCCGCGTCAACAGGAGTATCCCCTGCCACATTCTCCCGATTGGCCCGTGCCTTAGGCTACGCTGATTATGAGCAAATGCGTCAAGACGGCCGCGAAACAGTTGAGAGGAAAATGGCGCCCTTTTCCGAACGCGCGCATGCCTTGCGTTTAGCCACCTCAGAACAAGGAAGTTCCACGGTTTTGCACCGCCAAGCGACAGCCTGCATTTCCAATATTGAGAACCTTCACAACAACATTGATCCAGACCGCCTAAACGCCGCAGTACAGTGTTTACACGATGCGCGGACCGTTCTTTTGATCGGTGCAATGGGATCGGCGGGTATAATTGACTATTTCGGATACATGGCTCAGTGGTTCAAAGGGAATTGGAAAACGGTTGGCCGAAATGGAACCGAGCTATCACCATCTTTGTCACGCTTGGGATCAGACGACGTTGTCTTTGCCTTGGCAAAGGCCCCCTACGCGCGCAGGACGATAGCGGCCCTAAAGACAGCGCGTGAGGCTGGCGCGACAACAGTCGTGATCACAGACAGCCGCACCTCACCTGCACTACAATTCTCGAACCATAGTTTTGTGGTTTCAACAGAAAGTCCGCAATTTTTCTCATCCTACGCTGCTACTCTGGTGCTCATGGAAACGATCATCAGTCTCTTACTGGCACGTGCAGGTTCTGAAGCAGAAGGAGCTATTCGTGCAGCCGAGGTGCAGATTAATCAACTTGGTGAAAACTGGATTCCATAGCGGCTGCAAACAAGAACCTACGTGTTTCGCCCTTTGCCCAGGGCCAAAAAAAAGCCCCGATCAACCGATCGAGGCTTTCTATTCGTTCGCGGTCGGTTTGCTTAGTGTAGCTTCTCACCAACCAGAGCAATACCTTCGTCGATCAGCTTGTTGCCATCAGTAGCAGTCATTTGCTGGCCGATGATGTCGCGGGATGCCGCAATAGCAATCACCACAGCTTGATCACGTACTTCTTTGACGGCAGCCGCTTGCGCGGAACCGATCTGCTCTTCTGCGGCGGCCAGACGGCGCTCCACAGATGTAGCAAGATCAACGCGGGCTTGTTCGCCTGCAGCTTTAGCTTCAGCTTTTGCATCCGCAACGATACGGTCTGCTTGGGCTTGAACTTCTTTTTGCTTGCGCTCGTAAGAGGCCAACAGTGTTTGCGCATCTTCGCGCAGTTTGCGGGCTTCTTCGATCTCGTTTTTGATGCCATCAGCGCGACCATCCAACATACCACCCAATAGGGTCGGTACCTTGAAGTAGAACAGCACTGCGATGAACAGCAGGAAGGCCAACAGAACAACAAAGTCTGTATTGCCCAGCGAGAAGAATGGACCCGATGCCGCGAAGGCAGGAGTTGCACCCAAAAGCGCAGCTACGGATGTCAGTGTGAAACGCATGACGTTATCCTTTCATCCGTGAGGTTACAGCAGCTGTGATGGTTTTGGCGTCGGCCTTGCCACCCATGGCTGAAACGATTTCTTTGACCGTGTCCTTCGCTACCTTTTTGACGCTATCAATAGCGCCAGCGCGAATTTCCAAAATGGCCTTTTCAGATACAGCAGATTTGGCTGCAATCTGATCGTCGGCTTTGGCGATTGCCTTGTCCAGATCCGCTTGCATATCTACTTTTGCTTCCGCGACGATGCGCTGTGCTTCCGCACGGGCATCGAGTAGTGCCTTGTCATAGGCTGCTTCGGCGTCAATCGCTTTCGCGTTGAGATCTTCAGCGGCGGCAATGTCATTTGTAATAGTGCCCTGACGCTCGGCCAGAACGGCCGCGATACGCGGCAGCGCTACGCGCGACAGGATTAGGTAAATTGCGATCAGAGCAAGTACCAGCCAGAAGATCTGGTTTCCCCAAGTAGAGAAATCCAGTTGCGGCATGCCGGGGCCTGCTGCTTCCGCAGCGCCGTGGGCGTCTGTTGCGGTTTCAGTTGCCATCATGGCCTCCTGTCAAAACTAAACATTCAATCCAAAGGGCGGTACAGCGTACCGTACCGCCCCAAGCATAGGAAATAAACGTCAGTCGCTTATACGGCGAACATCAGCAGAAGTGCTACGAGGAACGCGAAGATCCCAAGCGCTTCGGCGAACGCGATACCGATGAAGAGTGTTGCAGTCTGCGAAGCAGCTGCGGATGGGTTGCGCAATGCGCCGGCAAGAAAGTTGCCAGCAACGTTACCAACACCGATAGCGGCTGCGCCGGAACCGATTGCTGCTAGACCTGCGCCGATGTGTGCGAGTTCGCCTTCCATAGTAATTCTCCTATGCGTTGGAAGTTGTAGTGTAAGTGGCGGACACATGCCCGCCGTTCGTTAGGTTGTTAGTGGTGTGGGTGAAGTGCGTCCTTAAGGTACACACAAGTCAGGATCGTAAAGACGTAAGCCTGAATAAAGGACACTAGGACCTCCAGACCGTACATCGCCGTGATCCCGAGGATCGCGATGGGCGACACAGCAACCAATGCTGCAAAGCCTGCGAAAACTTTGATAACTGCGTGACCAGCCATAACGTTACCAGCCAAACGAATAGAGTGGCTAACGGGGCGCACGAAGTAAGAGATAAGCTCGATTATCGCCAAGACGGGGCGCAGAGCCAGTGGAGCCGAAGCCACCCAAAACAAGCTCAAGAAGCCAGCACCGTTTTTGACAAAACCAAGAACCGTCACAACGATGAATACCGCAAATGCCAAAACAACTGTCACAGCGAAGTGTGATGTAGGCGTAAACGCCGTTGGAAGCATGCCAAGGAAGTTGGCGCAAACGATAAACATGAACAGTGTCATGATGTAAGGAAAGTACTTAACGCCTTCTTTGCCACAGATGTCTTCGACCATCTTATAAACAAATCCGTAGGCCAACTCAGCAACAGATTGCATCCGGCCCGGAACTACCGCGCGCTTGGATGTACCGACAACCAACAACAAGAAAACCGCCAAAACAGCAAAACCCGTCCAAAGCGCCGAGTTAGTGAACGTGTACCAGTGTACTGGGCCGTCACCGCTCAAAGGCGATACGATGAACTGATCCATCGGGTGAAAGACCAGACCGCCTTCTTCTGCGCCGTGTGCTTCTGTTGCCATGTCTAGGCCCCTTCACTCTCTTCACCCTTAGTGGGTGGTTTTACTCTGCCCCTATTAGGGACGTATTCGATGCCAGCCTCTTCGGCCAACTTTTGGTCCTGCATTTCCTGCGCAGAGCGGAGCATCGTCCTTACTCCAGCCGCGAGGCCCAACATGACAAACAGCACCATGAAAATGGGCAGTGTTCCAAAGAACAAGTCTAGCCCGTATCCGATGCCGAAACCGATCCCAAGACCGGCAACAAGCTCTATCACCATTCGCCAGGCCATCTGGGCCTGAGAGTAGTGTTCATCCGCACGTGGTTCCGGCGCCGCTGCGCCTTTGGCCTCTACAATCCGCGCCTTGATCGCGGCCATTTCTGCTTTGCGATCTTGGTCGTTCATGTGTTTGGCCCCACTGGGATGTCTTGCACGGTAGCTACTGCGCACTGCCCCCCGAGTCAACGACCACCATGAACCACCTAGAAGACTGATTAGTAATGATAATTCATATCGTGCGCGCAGGTGCCGCAGTTGGTTTTTGGAAATTTGGCGTAATTTTGGCTCAGCTTGTTATTCAACCATTTGGTTGATCTTTAGACAAAGCGCTCCGCCAACACTCCGTTTCTTCCAGCATCCAATTGCGGAAAACACGCACTGCCTTGCGGCGCAACGCCCCATCCGCAAAGAGCATATGATACCCGCCTTCGCGAAACCCGATGTCGGAAACTGCGGCCAGCCTACCCGCCGCCACTTCGCTTGCGACGACCTCATCAGAAACCAACAAAATGCCCTGCCCCGCGATTGCCGCCTCTACCGCAAGAATTGACGACATCCGCCATCCTGCTTCGGGCACGTCACTGGCAGCAACACCACCAGCCTTGGCAAACCACTCGCCCCATGTCCCGTTTGTTCGATCTCGCATCAAAGGATAGTTCAACATCTCTGCCGGATTACTTATCGGGTCAGATACCAACGAAGGGGAGGCATAGGGACGTAGCATCGCATCGCTAATAAGCACGGACCCCGGATACACGGCGCCCGGCGGGATAAATCGAATGGCAACGTCAGCCTCATAGCGGGCAACGTCAGCCAAATAACGCGAAGCCTCTATTCGTAAATCGACGTCTGGGAATTTGGTTTGGAACTCTGCCAAACGAGGGATAAGCCATTTCGTAGCAAACAGCGGCTCACTGTTAAGCGTCACCGCGCCTTCGGGAGCCTGCGTCAACCCTTCGGTCGCTTCGGCGATTGCGTCCAGCGCCGGACCAACACGCGCCAGATATGCCGCGCCATCCGGAGACAGCTTGATGCCGCGCGCATTATCTCTGAACAACTGGACCCCAAGGCGATCCTCCAACCCGCGCACATGGCGACTAATGGATGAATGGCTGACGGAAAGCTCCTGCGCGGCACGGCTAAAGCTCTCGTGGCGGCCCGCAGCCTCAAAGGCGCGCAGTGCATTTAGCGGAGGGAGACGGCGACTCATACAAGATTTGTGCGTTTTTTGCACAATACATGTCAAGCAATGGTCTTTGTGTATTTCGACCAGATACGGGACAAAAGCATATGTTTATATATCAAATAGAGCCGCTATTCATCCGCCCGAACGAGGGCAACTCAAACACTAGATCTGTGCGTTTTTTCAAATTTCTAAACCGCATTGGCAAGAGAAAGCCACGGAACCCTCATATTGCCGGACTTTCCCAGCATCTTGTACGTGACGCAGGGATTGATCCCAACAGCGCGATCGATCCCAGACGTAACCACACGCTTTTCAATATCCATCATCCGCGACTTTGATCGCTTTCCCCGCCGCCCCACTCGGGATATATACAACACCTATGGCATCCAAGCTCGACACCACATTTGCGGCATTGGCCGATCCCACGCGCCGCGCGATCCTCGCGATGTTGTTGGAGGACGATATGGCAGTGACTGATGTTGCGGAGCCGTTTGAGGTCTCTCTGGCCGCGATTTCCAAACATCTGGGTGTTTTGACTATGGCTGGCCTGATCACTCAGGAAAAACGCGGGCGGGTAAAGTGGTGCAAATTAGATCCAGATGCAATGCGCTCGGCATCTGTTTGGATGCAGGGGTTTGGCCAGTTCGAGCCTGTAAATCTTGATGCCTTTGAGCGGTTCCTCAAGCAAGAACTTCCCGAGCCACCAGAGGCGTCAGGTTGATTCTATTGTGCGAGCCCGAACCTTGGGTCGCTAAATAACGCCCATTCCACGCAGAATGAGAACTACAACCGCAACAAGTACGACGAGATAGATAATGTTACGCATGGGAAATACCTCCTCAGTTATTCCTGACTAAGACATTACGCGCCACGATCAAATCCAGCAAATGCGAAATTCACGTGGCTTCAGCACGCAGCGCGACCGCATCATCATCACGTAGCAGTAAAAGCAGCGCCAATATTGTCAGCCCAATACCCACCGCAATCATGACAGGCGGTAGGCTATTGCCCAGCGCCGCTTCCCAACAGATGACCCAGCTTGGAACAAGATAAGTGTATGCCATGACTTTGGCCGAGGGCAGGCGCAGCGTCGCAAACTGGACCAATACAAATGTGATCGCACTCGCGCACAACGAAACATAAAGGATCGTCACCCAAACCATCGGACGCAGTGACGCCCAGTCAGTTGCACGAATGTCCCCCATCCCGACCACAGCTAATAACAACGCACCCGCAACCAAGGTACCGAACGAAAACACTACAGCGCTTTCTCCGCGATTCAGCCGCCGGACCAGCGGAGTATAGACCGCATGGGCAATACATCCGAAGAAAAAGATGACCTCGCCACGTCCGATATCAAACGCCAGCAGCGCCGCCATATCCGCACGAAAAATCACCCAAAGCGCGCCAGCCGCCCCGATCCCTAACGCAACAGCCATCCGCAAAGTTGTGCGTTGCCGCAATAAGAACCAAGCAAACACACCTGCCATAGCAGGGACCAAAGTAAACACAGCCGCTGAGCTAACTGGCGCAGAGGTTTTGAGTCCCTCAAACATCAACACAAAATAGATCGCAAACAATCCGCCCAACAGCAGGTACCGCCACGGTGCAGCGAATGCACTGCGCGGGATGCCTGTCGTCATCATCGCCACAGTCCCAACCGCAACACCTGCAATCACAAACCGGACCGCATTTAAAGCAAGCGGTGCAATTTCATTGGCAACCATCCCGCCCAACGAAAATGACCCTGCGACCAGAGCCGAAAAAAGCAGCATGGCAAGGTGGCCTTGTGCCTGCGGAGCCATCACAAAACACCATCCTGCATATGTGATTTCAGAAACTTCAAAAGCGCTTGCACCTTACTGGTTCTATGCAAATCCATATGCGTCACCAACCATAACGGCGAAGACCATTCTGGACGCGGCGCGGCGACCCTTACCAGATCAGGAATACCTGCGGCATCCTGCGGGGCCAAAAATCCAATCCCGGCACCACCACTCACGGCCAATGCCAGTGCCTGCACATCATCACTGCGAAACACCACGTTCTCACGCGCGACCTCTTTTGACATCCATCTATAGCAAGGTGCGCGGCTCTCTGCGTCCTCATGACCAACAAAACGGTGCTGTTCATAGTCTTCTGGTCCATTCGGAACACCGTGTGCAGCGACATAAGCTTTGGACGCGTACAGCCCCATTGGCTGATCCGCCAACGGTTGGGCTACGTTATCTGGCTGTTCTGGCGCTGTCCCCGCTCGAATGGCCACATGTGCTTCACCATATTCCAGACGAAACAGGCGATCTCCGGTGAGGTAGCGCACAATCACGTCTGGGTATTCTTCCTGAAACGCAACAAGAAGCGGGGCAATACGCGGCGCAAAGGACATAAGTGAAGTCACAACCAAATCACCGGACACTTCATTCCCACGCCCCTTGATGCGGCTCACCAATTGGCTGAACTGGTCTTCGGTGGCTTGAGCAACACGCAAAAGGTCCTGCCCAGCCTCCGTAGCCGTATAACCCCGTGCATGGCGCTGGAACAACTTGATGCCCAAACGGTTTTCCAGCGAATCGATGTGCCGGATCACAGTGGCATGATGCACACCTAGTACTTCGGCTGCACCGCTCACGGTGCCCTTACGCGCCACCTGAAAAGCAGTGCGCACCTCATCCCAATTTTCCATCGCCTTACCTTACTTCATCTCTGTGCAAATTCACACACAACTCGTTCGATATTATATCTATCGTGTATTTTTGCAAAGCCATATCTTCCCGCTATCTTCAAACAAATGGATCACCCCAATGCCCATCCTTCATATCACCTCATCAGCGAACCCCGGCGAATCCAATTCTTCCATGCTGGGCCGCGAAACCACCGCGCATTTGGAAGGCGACGTCACCACGCGTGACACAAACGCAGCCCTTCCCGCAATTGATAGCGCATGGATCGCAGCCAACTTCACGCCAGCAGCCGACCGCACCGCCGAGCAATCAGCCCGCCTCGCCCTTTCTGACACCCTTATTTCAGAAATTCAAAACGCGGATACGCTGGTGATTTCAACGCCACTCTATAACTTCTCCATACCTTCCACGCTTAAGGCATGGATTGATCACATCTGTCGCAGTGGAATCACGTTCAATTACACTGAAAACGGCCCGATAGGTCTTTTGACAGGCAAACGTGCGGTCATTGTAATCGCTACTGGCGGCACGCCCACAGGGAGCAACATGGATTTCGCCTCCAACTACCTGCGTTTCGTATTGGGCTTCATCGGGATAACGGATGTGCAAATCATCGCGGCCGACCGTGTCATGGCGCAAGGTGAGCAGGCGATCACTGATGCGCGCGCGGCCATCGCAGCCCTATGACAAAGGAGGCAGGCGGTTGACAGCTGCCTGCCTCACCGCTAAATGCTAGCTCAAATCTCCGGAAGCAAAGCCTTCCGGTCCTGACTCGTTCAGGATCGACCCCAGTCAGCGTATTACGCCCACTGGGGCATTTGTGCATTTACGCGAGGCTTCCTACATAGAAGCCATACCGCAACCGACGAAAAGGGGCTCCCGCCCATGTTTGAGAATCTCAGCGAACGCCTCTCTGGTGTCTTTGACCGCCTGACCAAACAAGGCGCGCTCTCCGAAGAGGACGTAAAAACGGCCCTGCGCGAAGTTCGTGTTGCCCTGCTGGAGGCTGACGTCTCCTTGCCGGTGGCACGTGATTTTGTGAATGCCGTACAGGAGAAAGCGACGGGTCAAGCCGTCACGAAATCCATTACGCCGGGCCAGCAGGTCGTCAAAATCGTACATGACGCCCTTATCGACACCCTGCGCGGTGAAGGTGAGCCAGGTCATCTGAAAATCGACAGCCCACCTGCCCCGATCCTGATGGTCGGTCTACAGGGCGGCGGTAAAACCACCACGACCGCCAAACTGGCCAAACGTTTGAAAGAAAAAGACGGCAAGCGCGTGTTGATGGCATCCCTCGATGTTAACCGCCCCGCGGCGATGGAACAGCTTGCGATCCTTGGTCAACAAATAGGCGTAGACACCCTGCCGATCGTTAAGGGCGAAAACCCTGTACAGATCGCCAAACGCACCAAGACCCAAGCCTCCCTTGGCGGCTATGACGTATACATGCTCGACACTGCAGGCCGCTTGTCCATTGACGACGAGCTGATGGCACAAGTTGAGGCCGTGCGCGATGTGGTTACGCCACGCGAAACATTGCTGGTTGTCGACGGTCTGACGGGCCAAGACGCCGTTCAAACCGCCGAGAACTTTAACCAGCGCATTGGCATCACTGGCGTTGTCCTGACGCGTATGGATGGCGATGGCCGCGGTGGTGCTGCCCTATCCATGCGTGCAGTCACAGGCCGTCCGATCAAATACGTTGGCCTTGGCGAAAAGATGGACGCGCTCGAAACATTCGAGCCTGAACGCATTGCTGGCCGTATCCTTGGCATGGGCGACATTGTTGCACTGGTTGAAAAAGCTCAGGAAACCATCGAGGCCGAACAAGCCGAAAAGATGATGCGCCGCATGGCGAAGGGTCAGTTCAATATGAACGACCTCAAGATGCAGCTTGAGCAGATGATCAAAATGGGCGGCATGCAAGGCATGATGGGCATGATGCCCGGCATGGGCAAAATGGCCAAGCAGGTCGAAGAAGCCGGCCTTGACGACAAAGTCCTGAAACAACAAATCGCCCTTATCAACTCCATGACAAAGAAAGAGCGCGCTAACCCCGCGCTCCTGCAAGCGAGCCGTAAAAAGCGGATCGCCAAAGGTGCAGGCATGCAGGTGTCCGACCTTAACAAGCTGATGAAAATGCAGCGCCAGATGTCTGACATGATGAAGAAGATGGGCAAAGGCAAAGGCGGCATGATGAAAACCGCCATGAAACAGATGATGGGCAAAGGCGGCATGGACCCTGCGGCAATGGCCCAAGGCATGGACCCCAAAGCGCTGGAAGCAGCCGCCAAGCAAATGGGTGGGAAACTGCCCGGCATGGGCGGCGGTATGGGCCTGCCCGCAGGCCTGTCTGGCTTTGGTAAGAAAAAGTAAGTGACACCAGCACCCATCATAGAAACAGACCGCTTGATCCTACGCGGTCCGGTTGCTTCGGATTTCGAAGCGATTGCAGCATTTTATGCTGATCCCATCCGGTCGGTTGGGTTTGGCGGCGTATTGCCGCGTGACGAGGCATGGCGCTGGTTCGCAAGCTCAATTGGGCACTGGCAGCTGCGCGGCTACGGCTTTTGGACAATCACATTTAAGGGCGACGATACCGCCGCAGGGATTTGCGGGCTGTGGAATCCTGAAGGCTGGCCAGAGCCTGAAATTGGCTGGATCGCATTTGACGGCTTTGAGGGTAAAGGCATCGCATTCGAGGCCGCCACTGCTGTGCGCGCACATGCGTACTCTGCGTTGGGTTTCACGACACTTAGCAGCAACATCGTTCCTGGTAATGAGCGTTCAATCGCCCTTGCCGAACGCCTTGGTGCTAAATTTGAACGTACCTACACAAACGTCAACATGGGCACCGAGAACCTCTATCGCCATCCCGCTCCTGAGGCGCTGACATGAGCGTGATGACAGATCATATTCCCGTGGTTGAGACACCCCGCTTGCGTCTTCGTGCACCCAAGATGGATGATCTTGCGCCCCTTACAGCATTCTATGCGACGGACCGCAGCCATATGGTTGGCGGCCCACAAGACGAGCGTAATGTGCATCGCATGATGCTGTCCACAATCGGCAGCTGGGCCCTAAAAGGTCACGGCATGTGGCATATCGCAGACAAAGACACTGATGAAATGCTCGGCTCAGCCGGTATCATTTTTGCACCGGGCTGGCATGAACCTGAATTAGGTTGGTCCGTATTTGCAGGCGCCGAAGGGCGCGGCATTGCATTCGAAGCGGCACAGGCTGCACGTAAATATGCGGCACAAAATCTAGGTCACGACGGCGTAATCAGCTACATCGCACCTAGCAATACGCGGTCTGCTACACTTGCCACACGTCTGGGTGCCGTACTGGAGCGTGAAGACACGTTCCTCGATGCACCCGTTCACGTTTACCGTCATCCAAAGGGGGCAATATGACCGATCCAGTAAAGATCGCTGCGCAGGTTCTTAAAGAGCACCGCGCAAGCATTGACCGCCTTGACGCGATCCTCGTCTATACATTGGGCGAGCGGTTCAAACACACTCAGGCTGTGGGGAAACTCAAAGCCGAACACGACCTTCCCCCGTCCGATCCAAACCGCGAAGCGGACCAGATCGCACGGCTAGAAGATTTGGCAACTCGGGCCGATCTGGACCCCGAATTCGCCAAGAAGTTTCTCAACTTCATCATCGCTGAAGTCATTCAGCACCACAAACAACATCAAGATAACACCTAAAGGACTACACACCATGGCTATGAAAATTCGTCTCGCCCGCGGCGGTTCCAAAAAGCGCCCATTTTACCGTATCGTTGCAGCAGACAGCCGCATGCCACGCGATGGTCGCTTCATCGAAAAGCTGGGCACATACTCCCCACTGCTGCCAAAAGACAGCGAAGACCGTGTTAAAATGAACATGGAGCGCATTGAGTACTGGTTGGGTCAAGGCGCACAGCCAACAGACCGTATCCAGCGTATGTTGGAAGCTGCGGGCGCACGTCCAAAGACGGATCGCAGCAACCCAACGAAGGGTACTCCAGGCAAAAAAGCGCAAGACCGTGCGCAAGAGAAAGCCGACAAGGCAACGGCCGCAGCAGAAGCAGCAGCCGCTCCAGCAGTAGAAGAAGCGACTGCAGAAGAGTAAAAAGGACAGCCCGGTATGCATGAGTTTTCAGATGATTTCCGTGCCGGGCTGACCGACCTGATGCGATGGCGCCGCGATGTGCGCCAGTTTCGCACGGATCCAGTGGATGAGGCACTTGTTCAAGAGTGCCTCTCCACTCTTTCTTTGGCCCCTTCCGTCGGGCTATCAGAACCTTGGCGCGTCATGCGTATCCGTTCTGAAGCCGCGCGCAAAGCCGCGCTTGATAATTACCAAACTGCAAATGCACGTGCCCTTGAAGGATACAGCGGCGATAAAGCTTCGCTTTATGCGTCACTCAAACTATCTGGCATGCGCGAAGCACCTGAACATCTCGCTATATTCTGTGATGATAACACGCCCAAGGGTTCTGGCCTTGGCGTGGCTAGCATGCCGGAAATGCGCCGCTATTCCGTGGTGGGTGCTATCACGTTGATGTGGCTCCACGCCCGCACACTGGGCCTAGGCATCGGGTGGGTCTCTGTTTTGGATCCTGAACAATTGTGCCGTGATCTGGATGCACCAGAAGGCTGGTCCCTTGTCGCTTATCTTTGCCTTGGCTGGCCGCGCGATGTATCCCTAACACCAGAGCTTGAAACAAAAGGCTGGGAGGCGCGTGCCGCATCCCTGCATATTGAGGACCGCTAATGTTCCGACTACTTAAATTCTCCGTTGTTCTTGGCGTTGGTGCTTACCTTGGCTTTCAGGCCAAAGAGATGTTGATGAAGGCCGAATGTACGTCTGGCGATGGCCAATGGACGGGTTCAGTTTGTGTAAATTCAGGGGTGTCCCAATGAACGATGATCTTATTTGTGTTGGTGTTATTTCAGGTTCTTATGGCGTTAAGGGCGAAATGCGAGTCAAAAGCTTTTGTGCTATTCCCGAAGACATTCAAAACTATAGCCCACTGACAGATGAAGCCGGCGAGCAACAGTTTGCATTGGCCATTCTGCGACCCATCAAAAACGGCTATTCCGCCCGGCTGCCCGAGATCGCGACAAAAGAAGATGCTGATGTCATGCGCGCTACAAAGCTGTATGCACCGCGCAACCAACTACCATCATTGCCCGATGACGAATATTACCATGCCGATCTGATTGGATTGGACGTCTATGATACTGGTGGCGAATTGCTGGGCCGTGTAAAAACAGTCCAAAACCACGGCGCTGATGATTTGCTAGAGCTACAACTTAGCGGAACCTCAACTACCACATTCCTGCCTTTCACACTAGCGGCAGTGCCCACGGTAGACCTTGCCGCTGGCCGGATCATCGCTGACCCGCCCGATGGCATTTTGCCCACGCCAAAGCCTGCACCCACCGAGAGTTGAGCGTGCGGCGCATCATCATCCACGCGGGATTTCACAAAACTGGCACCACCAGCCTGCAACAAACACTGCGCGCAAACCGTGCAGCGTTACGGCCCGATATCCGTCTGGTGCTGCGCCCCAGTATGACCGCCCTATGCGAAACCGCACGCGCCTATAGCCGTTCGCGTGAAGACTATGATCTGGGGTTGGTAAAATACGAGGCGGCGTTGCTGGCCGAGACATTGCAAGAAGAGGATGCGAACACCATCCTCATCACCTCAGAAGATCTAAGCGGTCACATGCCGGGACGTCACGGGTTACATGGATATGGTGCCACGCCGCATTTGATGCGTGCTCTTTCGGTGGCCTTTAAGGCGGCAGCCCCTGATGATGAGTTGACGTTTTTCTTTACCACACGTGCAGCTGATCCTTGGCTGCGAAGCTGCTACACGCAACATCTTCAGGCGTCCCGCATGGTGTGGGACGAAGAAGACTATCTCAAGCGTTTCAAGACTTCAGCGGATCATGACAAGACCCTTGATCTGATCAAACGCGAAATCTCGGACCATGCACTTGTAAGCACATCCCTTGAGGAACATATCGAACGCCCCTTGGGTCCAGCCGAAGCCCTATTGGATCAATTGAATCTTAGTCCTGAATGCCGCGCGGTATTGAAAGCAGGCGTTCTTCGCAATGCCGCCCTATCTGACGAAATCAAAGCCGAACTTCTGGCCCTTAACCGTTCAAATCTAGAACCTACAGCCCTGCGCAAGGCCAAACGAGCCTTCCTAGATGAGGCCAAAGATGCCGCGTAAAATCGTTATTCATGCAGGGTTTCATAAAACGGGCACCTCGACGGTTCAAGCTGTCTTGCGAGACAACCGCAAAGCCCTGATGCCAGCCCTCGCAATCCGCCTCAAAGGTCAGATGCAGGAATTGATGCATGCAACGCGTGGGTATTCTACCGATGGCACTCCGGATGCGTTGGACAAGGTAAGCCGCCGCTTTGATGCGTTGCTAACGGACCTGCCCGGCATGCCACGCCGGACATTATTGATGAGCGCCGAAGAACTATCGGGGCATATGCCCGGACGCGGCGCGCTTACTGATTATAGCGCAACTCCGGTGTTGATGTATCTTTTCTGGGAACGTGCGAAAGCCGCCTTTCCCAAAACGCCCGTTC
This sequence comes from Sulfitobacter sp., assembly GCF_036960155.1. Taxonomy (GTDB): domain Bacteria; phylum Pseudomonadota; class Alphaproteobacteria; order Rhodobacterales; family Rhodobacteraceae; genus Sulfitobacter. The sequence goes on from NZ_JBALWB010000001.1 coordinate 634,629, forward strand.
ACTTTGTCTTTGCAACCCGCAACCGGGCTGATTGGCAACGCTCTGCATGGGCAGAACACGTAAAATCATCGGGCATGACATTGGATTATGATAACTACATTCAACGCTACGCTGGCGCATCCGACCTTGCGCAAATCGTCCAAGATGTAACGCGTCGCGTACCAGCTCCCGTACACAGCTATGCCCTTGAGGACTGCGCGTCCCTGCCCCTTGGGCCAGCAGACCCTGTATTGGACATATGCGATATTCCTGCGGACATTCGCGCGGCCCTTGTACCGCAACCACCGCAAAACACACGTCTGAGTGAGAACACTCTCGCCGCCTTGCTAGAGATCAACCGAACACATACAGACACCAAAGCACGCAACACCGCAAAGGATGCGTTGCTGGGTAAAGGACCACAAACATGACACCGCCCAACCGCTCACACGGGAAACAACGCGTGATCCCCAGCCTAAAACCGCGCGAACTGATGCGCGACGTGCCTGATTATGCACATGTATGGCAGGCCCATATCCTCACCCTATTCCCCGAACTGTTCCCCGGTGTGTTGGGTGCCAGCCTGACGGGCCGCGCCCTAAAAGAAGGGCGTTGGCAGTTGCACCCCCATGATCTGCGCGCGCACGGCCTCACGAAACATCGCAATGTTGACGACACCCCTGCTGGTGGTGGCGCAGGCATGGTGCTGCGCGCCGATGTTGTTGGTCCAGCAATTGAGGCGGTGCAGTCACGCGCGCAAGGCCGGTGGCCGATCTTGTACATGTCGCCACGTGGACGGCGGTTTGATCAGGCTATGGCCCGCGATTTGGCCGATTGCGCTGGCGTGACCATGCTGTGTGGTCGCTTTGAAGGCGTAGATGAACGCGTCATCGAACACTACGGCATAACCGAAGTCTCCCTTGGGGATTTTGTGATGACGGGTGGTGAACTGGCAGCTCAAGCCATGATCGATGCAACCGTACGCCTGTTGCCCGGTGTTTTGGGCAACGCCGATAGCACAGTTGAGGAAAGCCACTCTGCCGGGTTGTTAGAGCACCCTCAGTACACCAAACCCGCCGAGTGGAAGGGTCACGAAATCCCTCCTGTTCTGATGTCGGGCAACCACGCCGAGATTGCAAAATGGCGGCGTGAAATGTCTCACAAGCTCACTCAGGAACGCCGCCCCGATCTGTGGGCAGCACATAAAGCGCAGATCCATGACTGATTGGATCGCACTGGACACCGAACTGGAACAATGGGACGCCGCAGGCATCACCCCGCAACTGTGGTGGCGCGATGACGACGCCCAAACAGTCACACCCGCGCTAGAGCGCCTGCTACATCTTTCCCAAACCTATAGCGTTCCAGCGCATATTTCCGTGATCCCTGAGGGGCTACAGCCCGATCTGGTTCTACGTCTGCGTGACACAGATCACGCATATGTCCTGCAACACGGTCTGCGCCACATCAACCACGAACCAAAGGGCCTGCCCGCATCGGAAGTTGGGAACACCCGCGACCTCACCTTGCAAAAAGACGACCTTCAGCAAGGGTGGAACATTTTGCAGACTGCGCAAATGCCCCGTTTATTGAACGCATTTGTCCCGCCGTGGAACCGGATCGGGGATGCCACCCGCAGGCTGCTGCCCGAATGGGGGTATAGTTTTCTATCCGCCTATGAAGGGCGCGGCGATGCGGCACCCGTTGAAGGGCTCGTGCATATTGATGCGCACCTCGATCCGATCCGCTGGAAATATGACCGCGTCTTTCGCGGCGAAGCCAAGATGCTGGCGATGTTTCTGGAACACCTAAAAGACCGCCGCATGAATGCACCTACAAAGCCCATCGGTTACGTGACCCACCACCTACAGACAGGCGATGATATCTGGGAATTTTCGGATCAGCTGTTTGCCCGAACACGCGGAATGTGGGTAACCGTCCCTGAAATGCAAAAGGAAGCCTAAGCCATGTTGAATGTTACCTTTGCCACGATAGATCAGCGCGCTGAGGTTGAGGCCTTTATGCATGCTGCGTTCCCGCGTGCAAAATGGGGTGCGGATGGCTGGAAGCGTTTGCTCGCCAATCGTTGGGGCGGCAAAAACGGTGAATTTGCAGTGACCGCGCGGGATGGCGACCAATTGGTTGGCGTGATGGGCATGAATGACAGTCTGCGCCACACCCCGCGCGGCCCGCGGCGCTATCGCAACCTGACCTCATGGTATGTCTTGAAAACACATCGCGGCATGGGCCTTGGTGAAAAACTGATGCATCATGCGATGGCCGACCCTGAGGCAACGTCGACCAACCTGACCAGCGCTAAAGCGGCATTGCCGCTGGTAGACCGGATTGGGTTCAAAGTGCTGGATGCCCAGCGGCATGTCTGGCAGCAAAACGGCACCGCCCCCTTATCCCAAACCCTAGACCCTTTGGCGGACGCTGACTTAAATCCCGTTGATGCCCAAGTATTGGCGGATCATGCAGACCTCAATCTCAAGCCTATGGTGATCGAGACATCCGATGGGCCGATCACGCTGGTTCTTTCTGTCAAACAAAAGGTCAATGAATACGTCACACATGAGGTCGTCTATGTGGGTCAACCTGAATTGCTAGCCGCACATGGCCGTGTGATCGCCGACACGTTGCTGCCTGAAGTGGGCGGTGTTTTCAGCATTGATAGCCGGTTGGTGAACGGCGCAACCCCAGATGCCACAGAACAGATAGAAGTGCCCCGGTTTTACAAGGGAACCAGCCTGCTACCGGCAGAGATCGACCATATGTATTCCGAGATCGTACTGATGGGTATGAAACTTTACTAAAAAACAAGCTTCGGATTCGCCATTCCATAAGGGCGACAGAGGCATCTCGTCGGCCTGAGATGCCTCCAAAGTTCAGGCGTTTTCCCGCAGGTACGCCGCGATATCATCTTTCAACGTCATCCGCTCACGGCGCATCTTTTGCATATTCTCATCGCTGGTCGGTTCTACATCGGCTTCGGCGCGGTGAATGGCGCGATTCAAGGTATGATATGCATCTGACATCTTGGCGAAATGCGCATCAGATTGGCGCAAGGCAGCCATCTGTTTTACTTGTTGCGGGAATTCTTCGTGAAGTTCGTGTGGGGTATGTGACATACTCTTCCTCTTTAAGATTTGCGGTGTTTCGGGTGTAAAGATGAAGCCAAGATGTGTTGGCTTTGCTGCAACAATGCTTCGGCCTGATGAAAGATTTTAGGATCCGGCGCTTTGGCCACTTCGGGGTCTTTTTCAGGATAATCCAGCTCGGACAGGAAGTGACGCATGCAGGTAAGGCGCGCCCGCTTTTTGTCGTTGGAGCGGATTACTGTCCAAGGCGCATCTGCGGTGTCTGTATAAAAGAACATCGCCTCTTTGGCCTCGGTGTAATCGTCCCACTTACCTAAGCTTGCACGATCAATCGGTGACAGTTTCCAGCGCTTCAGCGGATCTGTTTCTCGTGAGGCAAAGCGTTGTTTTTGCTCTTCGCGTGTGACCGAGAACCAATATTTGAAAAGCCGAATACCGCTACGGGCCAACATGCGTTCGAACTCAGGTGTTTGACGCATAAATTCAAGATATTCTGCAGGCTCACAGAAATCCATCACGCGCTCAACGCCCGCACGGTTATACCACGAACGGTCATAAAGAACCATTTCACCGTTTGTTGGCAGATGCTTAACGTATCGCTGGAAGTACCATTGGCCGCGCTCTTTATCCGTTGGTTTATTGAGGGCAACAACCCGCACGGCACGTGGGTTTAGATGTTCTGTAAAGCGCTTGATCGTGCCGCCTTTACCAGCAGCATCCCTCCCTTCAAACAACAACACAAATTTCTGTCCCGTCTCTTGAATCCAATGCTGAACCTTCAGCAGCTCAACCTGCAACGCCGCCTTTTCAGCTTCATAGGCACGGCGAGATAATTTGGTTTTATAGGGATATTCACCCTGCTCGAATCCTACGATTTGGGCATTACGTGCCTCTTTGATTTGGTCTTTTGGCGCGTCAGTCATTCAGGTCCCTTCCAAAGTCATATTCTTTGCCCCAAACATACCCCACGACGGCAGTCGTATTTTGACATGGATCAAGCCCCTTCCAAACAACTCGCCCCTTGATCCGCTCCCCCATCAAGCCTATACGCGCAACAACTCAGAATCGCTAAATTGCGACTCAGGGTGTTTGCGCTATGCGCGCATACCAAGCAAAGAAGATCGTTACCTCCGGTGGGCTGTGCGCAGACCCGATAGACAGACCGAAGCTCTGGGATCACATTAAAAACTTCGTGGCATACCACGAGCATCATAGGAGACGCATCAGATGAACCTGATTGCTCAAATCGAGGCGGAACACATCGCCGAACTCGCCAAGGAAATCCCTGATTTCCGCGCTGGCGACACGATCCGGGTTGGCTTTAAAGTCACCGAAGGCACACGTACCCGTGTGCAGAACTACGAAGGCGTTTGCATCAGCCGCAAGCACGGCAAAGGTATTGCCGGCGCATTCACTGTTCGCAAGATTTCTTTTGGCGAAGGTGTGGAGCGTGTATTCCCGCTGCACTCCACAAACATCGACAACATCACCGTGGTTCGCCGCGGTCGTGTACGTCGCGCCAAGTTGTACTATCTGCGTACACGCCGTGGTAAATCCGCGCGTATCGTCGAGAACGCACACTACAAAGCACCGAAGGGGTAAGTTAGATGAAAACCGATACACATCCCGAGTACCATACGATCAACGTCAAAATGACCGACGGCACGATCTTGGAAATGAAATCAACTTGGGGCAAAGAAGGCGATCAACTGTCGCTTGATATCGACCCTACAGTACACCCAGCATGGACCGGCACATCCGGTCGTCTGCTGGATACTGGTGGCCGCGTGTCCAAGTTCAAAAACAAGTACGCAGGTCTGGGCTTCTAAACCCACCTCAATATTTCGGATTAAAAGGCGTACCCATTGGGTACGCCTTTTTTCGTCTGAAGGTCCGGATTATGCTGGGTCCAAAATGGGCGTCGGCCATTAAATGCACTGCAACTTTTTTTCGTCAAAGGCGGCAAGGATGTCCCAGTGTTTCATATGTCGGGCGTTCAATGCTTTCCAAAGGCCCAAACCCCACATATAGTGCCATTATCAGCACCCTGCGCTAAGGCAGGCAACGAATAAGAAGGTATCGGGCATGGCGCATATTATCGTCGTCGGAAACGAAAAAGGCGGCGCAGGGAAATCTACGGTTTCTATGCACGTTGCTACTGCCTTGGCTCGAATGGGTCACCAAGTCAGCGCGTTGGATTTAGATTTACGTCAGCGCACATTTGGCCGTTACGCCGAGAATCGTCAGTCCTTTCTCAAAGAATCCGGCCTAGAGCTCCCCAGCCCTCGTTGTCACGAATTGCCCGAAGTTGACGCAAGCAATCTAAAGCCAGGCGAGAATGTCTATGACCACCGCCTATCCGCCGCTGTGGCTGAGCTGGAACCAAACAACGACTTCATCCTTATCGACTGCCCCGGCTCCCACACGCGATTGAGCCAAGTTGCACACAGCCTTGCTGATACGCTGATCACCCCGTTGAACGACAGCTTTATCGATTTTGATCTACTGGCCCATACTGACGCCTCAGGCGATAAGATCACCGGCCCATCGGTCTATTCCGAAATGGTCTGGAACGCGCGGCAATTGCGCGCGCAGGCCGGCCTACCTCCGATTGACTGGGTCGTTGTACGCAACCGAATGGGCGCACAGCGGATGGTCAACAAGGACAAGATGGAGCGGGCGGTTCAAAACCTCAGCAAGCGTATCGGTTTTAGGATTGCACCGGGATTTAACGAACGCGTCATTTTTCGCGAACTGTTCCCTCGCGGCCTGACGCTGCTGGATCTCAAGGATATCGGGGTCAAACAGCTTAATATCTCCAACATCGCAGCCCGCCAAGAGTTGCGCGACCTGATTAAAGCCTTAAACTTGCCGGGTGTTGACGCCGACTTCTAAAGTGTTTGGCTAGCCTTTGCTGTGATCCCAAAGATGATCCATTTAGAGGCAGGATGCATTTTATCCAGATGCGAAGAATCGGCAAATTTGATCTTTGTTGAAGGCTAAAAGCGCCTTCAACTGAATAAATCGACTTTTTACTGTCGCAAACCCAATGTCAGCCCACCGAATGAGGAAGCGGCAAAGAAAGCGCCACTATCTCCAAGGCGACGTTGAGCGCAGGCAAATGTCGTTATTGCCCCTTTGCACCAACACTGTTTGCCGCAGATGGCCTTGTTTTCCAAACGGGGCGTAAAGTTGGTCGATATATTCCCCCCTTCTTGGGGTTGACGGACAAGCCGTATCAAACAATCATCCGCCTTCAGTGCCCGAGCGTCCGGCCGCACCAATAGTAGGAAAAACCTACAGTCGCCAAACCCTTCAATGGGTCTTACGTGGCAGCACACCAAACGACGTGCCGCCACTTGTACAACAGAGAGGAAGATAGATGACATTCACCACCCGCACTGGCAAACCGCTGCCGCAGTCCATTCTGGATAGCGCAGATCAAGCCAAAGCAGATCCCGTTAACCGCCGCGAATTCCTTGCAATGGCCAGCGCCTTTGGCGCCACTACGGCTACAGCATACGCCATGATCGGCATGGCAGCGCCAGCACAAGCAGCATCTCATGCAGACAAAAAGATGGGCGGCACTGTGCGCATGCAGATGGAAGTCCGCGCACTAAAAGACCCGCGTACATATGACTGGTCTCAGATCGCAAACTTCTCACGCGGTTGGTTGGAATATCTCGCCATCTACGAAAACGACGGTACGTTCACTCCTGCCCTGCTGGAAAGCTGGGAGATCAATGATGACGCCACACAGTACACATTGAACGTCCGTAAAGGCGTAACGTGGAACAACGGCGAAGATTTTACTGCTGATGACGTTGCACGCAATATCACAGGCTGGTGTGATAAGTCCCTTGAGGGCAACTCAATGGCAGGCCGCTTTGCGACATTGATCGACGAAGCCTCCGGTAAAGCAGCTGATGGCGTCATCGAAGTTGTGGATAGCCACACAATCAAACTGAACTTGCCCGCGCCAGACATCACATTGATTGCTGGTATGGCTGATTATCCTGCGGCAATCGTACACAGCTCGTTCAGCGCAGACTCTATGATCGACAACCCGATCGGAACTGGCCCTTACCTGCCAGAAACCCTCGAAGTTGGCGTCAAAGGTGTGCTGGTCAAGAACGCTGATCACACATGGTGGGGAACCGAACTAACTGGCGGACCCTACATCGACCGCTTGGAGTACATCGACTACGGTACAGACCCGTCCGCATGGATTGCGGCTGCTGAAGCCGAGGAAGTCGATGCGTTCTATTCCATGGAAGGTGAATTCATTGATATCATGTCCAGCCTCGACGGCTGGGTAGAGCATGAAATCGCCACAGCAGCGACCATCGTCGTTCGCCCGAACCAGCTGGCCGAAGTAGACGGCAAGCGCCCCTACGAGGACGTTCGTGTCCGTCAGGCCCTTGCGATGGCTGTGGATAACAATGTCCTGCTTGAGCTGGGCTATAGCGGTCGAGGCATTCCAGCCGAAAACCACCATGTTGGTCCAATGCACCCCGAATATGCCGAACTGCCTGCACGCAAGGTAGACCCAGCAGGTGCTAAGGCCCTGATGGAAGAAGCAGGCATGGCCGACTTTGAGCACGAATTGTTCTCAATCGACGATGCATGGCGCAAAGATACAACTGACGCCGTGGCAGCCCAGCTGCGCGACGCAGGTATCAAGGTGAAGCGGACAATCCTACCCGGCTCCACATTCTGGAATGACTGGACGAAGTACTCCTTCTCTTCAACCAACTGGAACCCTCGCCCACTTGGCGTTCAGATCTGGGCTTTGGCCTACCGTTCCGGCGAAGCGTGGAACGAATTTGGTTGGTCAAACGCAGAGTTCGACGCATTGCTGACACAAGCGTTGGCCACTCCGGACGTGGAAAAACGCCGGGCTCTTATGATGAAAGGTCAAGCGATGATTCAGGACGAAGGCGTTACGATCCAGCCTTACTGGCGTTCGCTCTATAACCATACAAAAGACGGCCTGACAGGTGCGGACCACCATATCAGTTTCGAATACCATCCAGCACGGATGGCATGGAGCTAAAGCGCTTCACCGCTAATTAGAACGACAAAAGGGCCGCGTATTTCGCGGCCCTTTTTTTGGGAGTACCAGATTTTCGAATACGGTGCTGCCGACACGCAGCACCTCACATGCGCGGTACTAGCTCAGTAAAAATAGGGTAATTGATGGGAACGCGACCAAGATGATGACCCGAACGATGTCTGAAGCAATGAAGTACATCACCGTTTTGTAGGTTTCGGTCATCGGCGTTTCACGGTCCATCGAGTTAATGATAAACAGGTTCATCCCGACCGGGGGCGTAATCAGCCCGACCTCAACAACAATCAAAACCAAAATACCAAACCATATCGCGACATGTTCCGCGCTCATTCCAAAATCCATTGCGGAAATGACAGGAAAGAAGATCGGGACCGTTAGCAAAATCATGGATAGGCTGTCCATCAAGCAGCCAAAGATCAAGTAAAAGACAAGTATGATGCACAGCACCAACCATGGGCTGAGGCCTTGGGTCACAACCCAGTCGGCCATGAATTGCGGCACACCGGAAAGCGCGAGAAAACCGTTATAAAAACCAGCACCGAGCACGATAAAGAAAATCATAGCTGTAGTACGCGCCGTTCCGACCAGACTTTGCTTCAGAACTCCCCAGCCGAGTGAACCGGACAAAAGGGCCACAAGCCCTGTCCCCGCAGCACCAACAGCCGCAGCTTCGGTTGGGGTAAACCACCCCAAGTAGATACCGCCAACAACCAAGAAAAAGATCGCCATAACAGGCCACGTTTTACTCAGCGCGGCAAAGCGTTCGGACATGGGGACAGGAGGACGCGTGCCTGCCGCATCAGGGTGCAGACGCACATAGATCGATATGGTCAGGACATAGCCAATTGCCGCCAAGATACCGGGAATGAAAGCGGCCAAAAACAGCTTTGCGATATTTTGCTCTGTCAGGATCGCGTAGATCACCAAAATCACGGATGGTGGGATCAGAATACCTAGCGTACCACCCGCAGCTAGCGTCGCCGTTGAGAACCCTCCCGAATAGCCATAGCGTTTCAGCTCTGGCAGGGCGACTTTTGACATTGTTGCGGCTGTCGCCAGCGAAGAGCCACAAATCGCACCAAAGCCCGCACAAGCGCCAACAGCTGCCATAGCCACACCACCACGGCGGTGACCAAGGAAGCTCTCTGCAGCGCGAAACAGGGCCTGTGACATACCAGACAGTGTAGCAAACTGGCCCATCAACAAGAACAGAGGAATGATGGTCAGCGAATAGCTGGAAAACGTTGTGTAAGTTTCGGATTTCAGCTTGGCCAGCAGAGGCGCGGGGTTGCCGCCCATCGCCATAAACCAGCCGCCAAAGCCACATAGTAGCATCGCTAGCCCAATAGGCGCGCGCAGGAAAACCATCACCAAAAGGATCGGAAAGGACCAAAAGCCCAGCTCAAGATTGCTCATGCTTAGTGTTCCCCATGCTCGGACGGTAGAATGGCAGAACCACCTACAGCCTCGGCAATGCGCGCCGCCGCGCAATATACTGCTACAATACAAGCAACGATGCCCGCGACAAAACTAACCGCGTAGGACCACCAAACAGGGAATTGCAGGAAAAATGTTGTTTCGCCGTTGCCCAGATACCGTTGAAGCCCGCCGTAAAGGCGCCAGATGATCAGCAGAATCACAGCCGCTAGGACCACCTCCCAAAAGGCAACAATCCAGCGATTGATCCGCGCAGGTAAAACGGACGTGAAAACATCTACCGACGCATGCGCACCGTAAAACTGACAGATCGGCAAAAACGAGAAGATGGCAAAGGCTACGCCAGCTTCTAGCAACTCATAGTTACCGTTTATCTCGCCAACACCCAAATCAAGCAGGAACTGCGAGAAACCAGTGAGCTTTGTTTCAAAGAAATCAGCATGCAGGAACTTATTTGCTGAGCGACCAATAATAGAGAGCGTGGTCATGATGACCAAAGCGATTAGAACGCAGCCGCCAGTCAAAGCCGTGGCGTGCGCAAGGTTTCGGATAATGCGATGCATGTTTGACCCTTGTACGTAAGTCTACTGCGCGCCGGAATGACATCCGGCGCGCAGATTTTTGACTTTACTCGCTGTAAGCATTCATCAGTGCGCGCGCTTCGTCGATCAGGGCCTGACCATCGATGCCTTTGCTTGTCATGTCTGCTGTCCAGTCGTCATAAACGGGCTGCGCCGCGTCTTTCCACACCTGTACTGCATCTCCGGATACGGTGACGATGTTGTTCCCTGCATCAATAGCAGCTTGACGTGATGGGCCATCGGCATCTGCCATTGTCCCACCAGCAAGGATTGAAAACTCAAGACCAGAGTTCTCTTCCAGAACCTTCTGCAGCTCAGGATCAAGGCTTTCGAAACGATCCTTGTTCATCGCCAACACAAAGCCGAGCGTATAAAGAGCATTGCCTTCAAACTCAGTGTGGTTCTTGACCAGCTCAGGAACTTTCAACGCGCCGGTTACTTCCCACGGGATGGTCGTACCATCCACAACACCCTTGCTAAGCGCTTCGGGGATGGCGGGCACTGGCATACCAACAGGCGTGGCGCCCAGCTTACTCAGCAACACACTGGCAAGACGTGAGCCGCCGCGCATCTTGAGGCCTTCCATATCGGCAGGCGTTTCAATCACTTTGTTTGCGTGGATCACACCGGGGCCGTGGACCCATGTTGCAAGAATTTTCACATCCTTGAACTCAGTGTCCTTCATGTTCTTCTCGAACATCTGCCAATACGCAGAAGACGCCGCGCGTGCGTTATTCATCATGAACGGAAGCTCGAATACTTCGGTGCTTGGATAGCGGCCAGGGGTATAGCCAACAACCGTCCAGACGATGTCTGCGACGCCATCAATCGCCTGATCCATCAATTCTGGTGGGGAACCACCAAGCTGCATGGACGCATACCGCTCAATCTTGATACGGCCTTCGCTGGCCGCCTCGACACGGTCGGCCCACGGATAGAGTATCAGGTTTGGTACGTTCGCCTGCGCTGGCAAGAACTGGTGCATGCGCAATGTAACGTCCTGCGCCATGGCAGGCGCTGTGCCCATACCAGCGGCGAGCGCTGCGGCCCCTACCATACCTAGGAATGATTTACGTGTGAGTTTCATTGGTCTTCCTCCCATTAGAAGCGCCACATCATCAGCAAAACTGCTGTGCAGCGCATATCGTTTCGTGAAACGCTATGCGTCTCATCCAGTATTGTCACGCGAGATCGCGCAGGGCTTCTTTTTGAAGCCTCACTTTGGTCTACCCCGTCAAAGACACAGAGCAGTTGAAAATGTAACTATCAACAAAGCCTTTTGTTCATTATGCAAAAAAACGGCATTGCAGTGCAACAATGCGCATTAACCGAAACAAACATGGGGAAAAGTGGTGGCGTTACCTGGATTTGAACCAGGGACCTAACGATTATGAGTCGTTCGCTCTAACCAACTGAGCTATAACGCCGTGCGCCGTGAACTATGATAGCCGCCCGCCTACGTCAAGACAGAAACAACACCTGACAACATGGTATTTTGCGCGTCAGACCCACTTCGCCATCGGAGGTAGGCTCATGAGCACTGCATTGGCGTCATGACCCGTCTCTAAACCGAACTTTGTACCGCGGTCATAAACCAGATTATACTCGGCATAGAGGCCACGGTGGATCAGCTGCGCGTCCTTGTCAGCGTCGTTCCAAACCTGCGGCTTTCGCTTTTCTACCAGTGGAACATATGCAGGCAAAAATGCGCGGCCTATATCTTGGGTCAAGGCAAAATCGGCTTCCCAATCGCCAGTATTGCGATCATCCATAAAGATGCCCCCAACGCCGCGCGCGCGGTTCCGGTGAGGGATATAGAAATACTCATCCGCCCACTTTTTTAGCTTGGGATAAATATCGGTTCCGTGCGGATCTAGATGTTGTTGCTGGGTGGCGTGAAAATGCGCAGTATCTTCATCATATTCAATGCACGGGTTCAGGTCGGAACCGCCCCCAAACCACCATGCACCCGGGGTCCAGAACATGCGGGTATTCATGTGAACCGCAGGCGCGTGCGGGTTTTGCATGTGCGCAACAAGGCTGATGCCAGAGGCCCAGAACCGTGGATCATCCGCCATGCCCGGTACGCCGCGCGCCGCCATCGCTTTTTGCGCGCGATCGCCCAACGTGCCATAAACAGTTGAGGTATTTACGCCCACTTTTTCAAAGACACGCCCGCCTCGCATCACGCTCATCAGACCGCCGCCCGCGTCGGACCCGTCATCAGATGTGCGTGTTGTACTGCTCACTTCGAACTGGCCGGGCTTCATGTCGCTGAGTGGTCCATCAACATGAGACGCCTCAAGCCTTTCAAACGAGGAGACAATTTCATCACGCAGTGTGCTAAACCATGCACTGGCACGGTTTTTCTCTGTCTCGAATGGTGTTGTCATGATCGCGCTTTCTGTCGAATTAATCCAAGGCTGTGCATACAGCCATCTGTCGCTTGAGCAGCGTCGACTAGTGCGCCGGAGCGCTAACCGCGTCCAGCAATGAACGGCCGCCGTCAACGACCATAACTTCACCCGTCATAAAGCTTGAGCTTTCAGCGGCCAAAAACTGAACAGCGTCAACCAGCTCAGACGGGGCAGCGATGCGGCCCAAAGGTGTGTGACTGCGAATATCATCACGCCATTCACGGTTTTCGGCCACTGACGCCTTGAGGGACGCAGACATGACAGAACCAAAGGCAACCGCATTCACCCGGATGCGGTGTGGGGCCAAGGCTAGCGCCATAGAGCGGGTCATTTGGTCCAAGGCAGCAGTTGCAATCGAATAGCCCATCAGTTCGGGGTGTGTGTGTTGCGCCGCAACCGAGCTAAGGTTGATGATCGACCCTATAGGACCTTCGGGTTGTTCTTTGGCTTGTTTCATCATTCGCTTGGCCACTTGTTGGGTCAAACGAAGCGATGTCATCAGGTTCTGTTCTAGCAAAATCTCAACAGAGGTATCATCTACATCCAAAGCGTCGGTAGGCATCACCTGACGCGAAGCATTCACCAGAATATCCACCTGATCAAATGCATCGATTGTGGCCGAAACTAGATTCGCAATTGTCAGCCGTTGGCGCAGGTCCCCAGCGAAAAAGCGGATATTGCCTTCGTCTCGCGCCTCGCCCAACTCAAGCTTGAGCTTTTTCTCATCCATATCGGCGCACATCACGTTGGCGCCCTTATCCGCAAATGCGCGGGCTATGGACAGGCCGATGCCATTGGCTGCCCCAGTAACAATTGCTGTCTTGCCAGAAATAGAGAATGACATGTGCTGTCCTTTAACTCTGTCCGCGGCGCTTACGCAAAGGACGCGACGCATGGAATAGCTTGAACCGCGCATCACTGCCGACTTCGTCGACCTGCATAAAACGGGTTTTCAGTTCAGCTTCATAAGGCAAATGACGATTCGCCACCATCCAAAGATGTCCATGAGGAGCCAACAACCGCGCAGCCGACGCAACAAAGGCCTGCCCGATTTGTGGCTCTGCAGCCCGTCCAACATGAAACGGCGGATTCATCACAATGGTATCCAACTTGAACGCTGGTGCCCAATCGGTGCCATCCGCCCAATGAAATTCAGCACGGGGATCAGAAACATTGCGGCGCGCACACTCAAGCGCCATGTGATTTGCTTCAACCAGGTGAACGGCCTCGACCCCTTCACGCATCAGAATATGCGCTGAAAGGAAGCCCCAGCCTGCGCCCAGATCACAGACCTGTTTGCCCAACTTGCCCGGCAATGCATCCGCCAGCAACGCCGACGCCAGATCGACACCATCTGCAGAAAAGACACCCGGCGCAGTCCAAAACCCGCCTTCTCCCAGCTGGGGCCCTGCGGCCCAATCGGCAAAGCAATCAGCGGCGGGCGCATCAATCCAGAATAATTTGCCGTGCGCCTTGGTGACGGGGCCATGCACGCTCACGCGGGCTTTCATTGCTTTTAGAATGCCCTCAATGCCGTCGGTCTTTTGACCATCAATCACCACAACACCTTTGCTCAGCGCGCAAGCCTCGGCAATCATCGCGCGCGCCTCAGTTTTGGCGCGCGGCAAACAAACAACCGCAGCGGCGTAGCTGTCTTCGCTTACCACAGCCACATCAAAACCGCGCCCAGACCAAGCGGCGTGTGCGGGATAAAAATCATGAACGATTTTGGCACGTTCTTTGGGGATACCATCTAGATCGGCATCCGGAGAGGGTGCAAAAACGGCAATAGGGCCTTCATCAGGCCACACAAGTCCGCCGCCATTAAGCGCCAGCGGCAATCGCGAATCGAGCATCGCTTATTCTTCTTTTTCCATAGTACATTGTAGTGGGTGCTGGTTACGGCGTGCAAAATCCATAACTTGCGCCACCTTTGTCTCCGCGATCTCATGGCTGAACACGCCCACTACGGCCAGCCCTTTTTTGTGGACGATCAACATAATCTCAAACGCTTGCGCGTGATTGAGGCCAAAAAACCGTTCCAAAACATGCACTACGAATTCCATTGGCGTGAAATCGTCGTTGAGCAGCATCACCTTGTAGAGGGGTGGCCGCTTGGTCTTTGGCTTCACTTTGGTCAACAGCTCGGTTTCATCACCGTCTTGCGGGCCTGCCATGGATATTGGATCTAGGTGCATTACTGCTCCTGCGGAAGTTGCATTTTCATCGGGATATTATCCTGTCTATATAACGTGAAGCCCCCTTTAGAAAAGAGGCGCGGGCCAGAAAAGGAAATAGCGGCGTAATGTCTCATATTCTGACAACAATCGGATTTGATGCCGACGATACGCTTTGGCACAACGAACGCTACTTTAGGCTCACCCAAGACCATTTCGCCGAGTTGTTGGCCGATCATACAGAAAGTGACACTCTGATGGGCCGCCTATTGGCCGCGGAACGGCGCAATCTTCCTCACTACGGCTTCGGCATCAAAGGCTTCACGCTGTCGATGATAGAGACCGCCATTGAAGTCACCGACGGTCGTGTTCCTGCATCCGTCATATCACAAATCCTTGATGCTGGCCGCGACATGTTGAGCCATTCCGTTGATCTGCTGCCCCACGCTGCGCAAACGATCCAAACTCTGCGAAGTGATTATAAGGTTCTTGTCATCACCAAAGGCGACTTATTGGATCAAGAGCGCAAACTGGCACAATCCGGATTGCGCGATTTGTTCCATGGCATCGAAATAGTCTCGGCAAAGACACCTGAAGCCTATACTCGCATCTTTGCCCAGCACGGTACAGGCGCAGATCAGGGCCTGATGGTAGGCAATTCTATGGCATCTGATGTGATCCCGATGATCGACGCGGGCGGTTGGGGTGTATTCGCACCCCATGGCCTTTCATGGGCCATAGAACACGCCACCGCGCCAGAGCATCCGAAATTCCACGAAATCACTAATTTGGGCAATCTGCCTGATCTAATCAAATCCATAATCACCGGAGATATCCATGCCACAGGCTGACCTAAGCTACTCATCACAAATCCCATTGGACGCCCCCGCTGTTCTAGCTGCTATTGAGGCTGTCATTAGCGCACATGATGGCGGCGCTGGCGCTTGCAAAGGTCGCGCCTATCCGTTGGAGCAAACACACCATACCCATGTGCAACTGATGGTGCGAATGCTCAACAAATCACACCGCGATGACGCATTTATGCAGGCGCTTTTGAGTGCACTTGAAGCTGCATTGCGCCCCCTGATCCCACCACCCTGCATTTTTGGGATCGAGTTGGGCTTCATTGAACGCAACTACGTCTCCCTAACGCTTGAATGAATCGCAACTTTAGATTGGGGCAAATCGTGCCCCAATGCTGCCACATTCCCGCCACATTGGCGGGTCTAGTGGTTCAACCCTAAACCACACCCATATGTGCTATGCTGCGTTGCAGAAAATGGCGTAAATCCGCGCAAAATAAGGGTTATCAGAGGCGGTCTTTCGTGCTAAGTTTTAGCCAATAAATAATAAGGCCACCCGAAAAATCGGGGGTCAGAGGCAGAATTAGGCAGGTTATCATGAAGGTGCGGCGCGTGCAGCCGGCCCGTTTTGGGCTATTCGTTTTGGCGGCTATTTGGTTGCTTGTTCTCGTTCCGATGAGTGCAATGGCAGCCCCTTATGCTGCTTATGTCATTGATGCGCGAACAGGCGAGGTACTGCATTCTCGCAATGCCGATACGCGCCTTCATCCCGCATCTCTCACCAAAATGATGACGCTCTACATCGCGTTCCAAGCGATTGAGCGTGGCGAAATCTCGTTGGACACAAAAGTTCGCATTTCCAAAAACGCTACAGCAGAGCCACCCAGCAAATTGGGTCTCAAAACTGGCCAACGTATCGCAATGCGTTACCTCATCCGTGCCGCCGCTGTTAAGTCCGCAAACGACGCTGCCACCGCCATCGGTGAAGCGATCTCAGGCTCAGAGGCGAAGTTTGCCCGCCGCATGAATCGCACAGCCAAGCAGCTAGGCATGACGCGAACCACATACAAAAACGCCCACGGCCTCACCGAGGCAGGCCACCTGTCGACCGCCCATGACATGACAATAATGGGCCGCCACCTGCTGTATGATTACCCACAGTACTACAATTTGTTTTCGCGGATCACGGCAGATGCAGGTGTTCGCAAAGTGAGCCATACCAACCGCCGCTTCCTGAACGCCTACAAAGGTGCAGATGGGATCAAAACTGGTTACACCCGCGCTGCGGGATTCAACCTGACCGCTTCCGCCGAACGCGGCAATGAGCGTGTGATTGTGACGGTATTTGGTGGAAAATCTACAACGTCGCGAAATGCAAAAGTGGCTGAGCTGATGGATCTTGGTTTCCGCCGCGCGCCATCGCGTGCCCGGGTACGCAAACCAGCCCTGCCTGACTACATTGCTGAAGCAAAACCAACACCTTCTTCAGAACCGCAGACAAAACCCGCGCCGGGCGCCAAAGGTAAAACCCTCCGCCTAATCCGTGCCGTAAAAACGTCCTCACGACCTAAACTGCGGCCAGGGGAAAGTGCTCCTGTTGTCGTAGCCTCCGCAGCAACTGAAGGTGGGATCAGTGACATCCTGAGCTCGGCTATTGCCGAGGCCGTTGCGCAAGCTGTTGCAGAACCCGCAGCGCCTGAACTAAAACCAGAGCCAAGGGCAGCAGCACCCGCAACCCAACCAGAGAATGTTGTTCTAGCCGCTGCTACAGCCTCGATCCGCCCAACATTACGGCCCAAAGGGCTTGTTGTAATTGGCGCCCAACCCAGGGCCAAAAAACCCCCTGCCCCGCAAGAGGTTGTAACCCGCGTTTCTACGTCGGGAGGGCGTCATTGGGGTGTGAATGTAGGTCGCTATGGTAGCCGCTATGCTGCCGAAAAGGTGTTGATCAAAACCGCGCTTGCAGAAATGGCCACACTTGACGGCTCACTTCGCAAGGTTGTTCGCAAGCCACAAGGTTTTGACGCCAATTTCCTTGGCATGACACGTGAAACTGCAGACTTGGCCTGTCGTCGCCTAAAGGCGCGTAATGTCAGCTGCTTTATGATTGGACCGGGTTAAGGGGTTCGCCCCTCCCGCTTCAGCCAATTTACAAACGCTTTTAACGGCGCACGCATCACACCTGCACGCGTTACGATGTGGTAGCCACTGCCGCTGCGTTGCTCTTCGTGCAATACCCGCAGTCTGCCAGCTTCGATGTCTCGCTCGACAAATCGGCGCACTGTGGCGGCAAGCCCTTGCCCGTCACGCGCGCCATCAATCAGAAAATTACCCGGTACCCGAATTACGCCCACTGCGCGTTGCGTCACGCCATGCGTCTGCAACCAATTCGTCGATTCAGAAGTGCCTAACTCTTCGATCCACGGCAATCGGGCCAATGCATCTAGATCGGCATAAGCCGTCTCACCGACCAGTGAAGGCGCTCCAACAACAACCAAAGTGCTTTCCCACAATAGCGCAGATTCCAAACCGCTCCAGCCACCCTGACCAAAGCGGATCGCAACATCGATCCCATCAGGGCCAAGCGTGACCACGTCCGTGGTGGGATCAATCATCAAATCAATATCAGGATGCATCGCACGAAACCCTGCAAGTCGCGGCATTAACCATGAAGCTGCAAAGGTTGGCGTTACCGAAATGTGAAGAGGTCGTGCATCCCGCGCGCCCGTCACTGCAGCAACACCTTCCCCAATGAGTGCAAAGCCACCGCGCAGTGAACGCGCTAACTGCTCCCCCTCATCTGTCAGCCTAAGCGCACGACCAGAGCGATCCAACAAGCTGACATTCAGATGTGTTTCAAGCACGCGCAATTGCTGGCTAATCGCAGCATGCGACACGCCCAACACATCGCCAGCACCAACAACATTGCCCTGCTCAGCGAAGGCTGAAAACGCGCGCAATGCGGACAGTGGTGGAAGGAATCGCCACTCCATATGTTATCCTAACTTACATATTGTCAGGAAGCATGACTCGCATTTTGGTCCACAAACTTCAAGTATGGAGTGAGAAAAAGGAGACCAGCCATGATCAATATCTACGCACAAACGTTTATGACTGCCACACGAACAGGTCAAATTCGGGTACAGGACATGCCGCCAGCGTCCGAAGTCAAGCGGCAGCGCTGGTTTCAGCGGAAGACATTCCGCACCATAGATCCAAACAAACTGTAAGGTCATCGCACATGACAAGCGCCCTCATCTTGATAGACATTCAAAACGACTATTTCACTGGCGGCCTTTGGCCTGTTGAAGAAATGGATAAAGTGGCCCAATCCGCTGCTGCCATTCTCGCACAAGCCCGAGAAGCAACCGACCATGTCATCCATATCCGCCATGAGGCGTTGTCGGATACTGCGCCGTTCTTCCGCCCCGGCACTGCCGGAGCTGAGTTTCACCCCAGCGTCGCCCCACGTTCAGATGAAACCGTATTCCTCAAGCACCGCCCTAACAGCTTTCACGAAACTGGCCTGCATAGCCATCTTCAAGACCTTGGGGTTACCGACCTTACTATCATTGGCGCCATGAGCCAGATGTGTATCGATGCCACCGTGCGCGCTGCGCGTGATTTTGGATATAATGTGACTGTTATTGCGAGTGCTTGTGGCGCAAAGTCAGCGCAATTTGGCGATGTCGAACTGACTGCGCCACAGGTCCAAGCTGCATTCATGTCAGGGTTAGCGCAGGCTTATGCAACAGTGATTTAGCTCGCGGCCTGCAACAGGCTGCGCGCGTATTCTGTCTGGGGATTGTCATACAATGCATCAACGTCGCCGTACTCAATCACGTCGCCCTGTTTCATCACCATCACACGGTGAGACATAGCACGCACAACCTTTAGATCGTGACTGATAAACAAATAGGCGAGCCCGTATTTGACCTGCAATTCACGTAGTAGGTCAACGATTTGAACCTGTACGGTCATATCCAGGGCGCTTGTCGGTTCATCAAGAACCAACAGACGGGGACGCAATACCATCGCCCGCGCAATCGCTATCCGCTGCCGCTGTCCACCTGAGAACTCATGCGGGTAGCGGTCCATCGTTTCAGGGTCGAGGCCGACTTCGATCATCACGTCACGTACCAATTCGCGCTGATCACGGTCAGGGTCCACATTGTGAATGGTCAGACCTTCGGCAATAATCTGCATACATGTCATGCGCGGTGACAAGCTGCCAAAGGGGTCCTGAAATACGATCTGCATGTCTTTGCGAAGGCGTCTTAGATCTTTGGTAGACCACTTGCGCACATCGTTCCCCATGAAACTGATACCACCCTCAGAGGCGATCAGGCGCATCATCGCAAGCGCAAGTGTGGTCTTGCCAGAGCCACTCTCCCCCACGATCCCGATGGTTTCACCTGCGCGCACGCTTAAGCTCGCATCATTCACGGCTTTCACGTGGCCAACGGTGCGGCGCAGCAGACCTTGCTGGATTGGGAACCAGATTTTCAACTTATCAGTCGCGGCAATAACCTCAGCATCCTCTTGCACCGGCGCCGGCCGGCCTGTTGGCTCAGCGCCCAACAGTTTTTTCGTATAGGGGTGTTGAGGATTATCGAATATCTCTGAGGTAGCACCCTGCTCTACAATCTCGCCCTGTTGCATCACACAAACACGGTCCGCAATGCGGCGCACCACCCCCAAGTCATGCGTGATGAACAGCAGGCCCATGCCTTCGCTGTCTTTCAGATCTTTCAACAGATCAAGGATTTGGGCCTGAATGGTCACATCCAACGCCGTTGTCGGCTCATCCGCAATCAGCACATCAGGTTTATTCGCCAACGCCATTGCGATCATCACGCGTTGCCGCTGCCCGCCAGACAGCTGATGCGGATAAGAGCCAAGGCGGCTTTCGGCATCGTTGATACCGACCTTTTCCAGCAACTCCAGAATACGTTCCTTGAGTACGGCACCGGTCAATCCCTGATGCAGGGCCAGCGATTCTGCGAGCTGTTTGTCAATTGTATGCAGCGGGTTCAGCGAGGTCATTGGTTCTTGGAAGATGAAGCTAATGTCATTGCCGCGCACCTTGCGCAGCAGCGCATCATTCGCGCCAATCATCTGCTGACCGTCATAGGTCACTGAACCCTCAACATGGGCAGTTTCCCCCAACAAGCTAACCGTGCTGAGCGCAGAAACAGACTTACCTGACCCGCTCTCACCAACCAACGCAACGGTTTCACCCCGCTCTAGATGAAACGAAATGCCTTTAACCGCTGGCGTCAGTTTTCCATCCTGCCGAAAGGACACGGTGAGGTCTTTCACGTCCAAAAGCGGAGTCATCAGGAGAACGTCTTTCTGGGATCAAACGCATCGCGGACCCCCTCAAAAATAAACACAAGCAGCGACAACATGATCGCAAAGGTAAAGAAAGCCGTGAATGCCAGCCATGGCGCTTGCAGGTTTTGCTTGGCCTGCAATGTCAATTCCCCCAGCGAAGGCGCGGAGGACGGCAAGCCAAACCCAAGGAAGTCGAGCACAGCAAGCGAAGAGATCGTGCCCGTAATCAGGAAGGGCAACATGGTCAGCGTGGCAACCATCGCGTTTGGCAGCATATGGCGGAACATGATGGTGACATTGCCCACACCTAACGCCCGCGCCGCACGCACATATTCCAGATTGCGGGCACGCAAGAATTCAGCCCGCACGACCCCAACAAGCGCCGTCCAACTGAACAACACCAGCAAGAATACCAGTAGCCAAAAACTTCGCCCTAAAATCGCAAACATGATGATGATCACATAAAGCGACGGCGTAGAGGTCCAAATTTCGATGATCCGTTGAAAAATCAGATCAACCCAACCACCAAAGAAACCTTGCACAGCACCAGCAGTAATGCCGATGATCGTGGAAAGGCCTGTAACCACCAATGTAAACACAATCGACAACCTGAACCCGTGAATGACACGCGCCATCACATCACGTTTGGTCCCGTCCGTACCAAGCAGGTTTTCACCATTGGGCGGCAGCGGCGCGGCACCTGGGCGATCAACGGCAGTGTCATAGCTGTAGGGGATAGGCGGCCAGATGGACCACCCCTTATGGAAACCCACAACGCCATCGCCGTAAGTGCCTTCATGGACACCTTCCAGAATACCGTCAGGATCATCAAAACAATCCTCAAGCCCACCAGTGGCAATCAAACATTTCACCTCTGGATCGCGATAGGCCGCTTCGGTTTGGAAATCACCGCCAAATGCCGTCTCGGGGTAGAAACTGAAGATAGGCGTATAGTAATCACCGCGGTAATTCACGAGGATCGGCTTATCGTTTGCCAAGAACTCAGCGAACAGCGACAGGGTGAACACCACTGCAAAAATCCACAGCGACCAATAGGCACGCCGGTTACGGGCAAAATTGCGCCAACGACGCTGGTTGAGTGGGGACAATGCCATCAGCCTTCCCTCTTCTCAAAATCAATGCGCGGATCAACCAGCACATACATCAAGTCAGAGATAATTCCGACAACAAGGCCAATCAGGCCAAAGATGAACAGCGTGCCGAACACAATTGGGTAATCGCGCGCAACGGCGGCCTCAAACCCCAAACGTCCTAACCCATCCAGTGAAAAGATCGTCTCGATGATCAGGCTAGAACCAAAGAAAACCCCAATGAAGACAGCAGGGAAACCTGCGATTACAATCAGCATCGCATTACGGAACACGTGACCGTACAGCACCTTACGCTCTGACAGGCCCTTGGCACGGGCGGTCATAACGTAGTGTTTCTTGATCTCGTCCAAAAAGCTGTTCTTGGTCAGTAGCGTGAGTGTCGCAAATGCCGAAATCGTCGAAGCAAGTACAGGCAGTGTGATGTGCCAAACGTAATCCTTTACCTTGCCCCACGCACTGAGCTCTTCAAAGTTGTCAGAGGTTAGACCGCGCAGCGGAAACAGCTCATGGCAGGTTGGGTTATAGGTTGCGCCGCCGGGCCACATTTCGGCGATACCGGGAATGCGGAAACAGTTTGCTGGCACAAACAAAACCAACAGCAAAATCGCAAATAGAAATCCGGGGATCGCATAGGCTGCGATGATCGCACCCGAGGTCCACGTGTCAAACCGCGAGCCATCGCGCACGGCCTTTTTAATTCCCAGCGGGATCGATATCATATAGGCGATCAACGTCGACCAAAGGCCCAACGTTATCGATACAGGCAGCTTTTCCTTGATCAAATCAATGACCGAGATCGAGCGGAAATAGCTGTCTCCGAAATCAAACCTCAAATAGTTGCCGAGCATCCGAAAGAAGCGCTCGACCGGAGGCTTATCAAAGCCGAACTCACGCTCAAGTTCCTCGATGAACTCAGGTGGAAGCCCCCGTGCGCCGATATATTCACTTTGCCCTACTTGGGACATTGTATCAGCGCCCGCATCGTTATTACTGCCTGCAAAGCCTCCGAACACGTCACCGCCGCCCTGAATACGAGCAATCGCCTGTTCAACAGGGCCTCCGGGCACAAATTGCACAAGCGCAAAATTGACCAGCATGATTCCGAATAACGTTACGGGGATCAGTAGCGCCCGCCGTAATATATAACTACCCATAGATAAGTTACCTCAGCACGCCTGCATCACGCAGTTTTTGCGCTTTGTCCGCGTCATACCACCAGTAGTCAAGATGGCCAACGGCATATGGCGGTTGGGTTTCGGGGCGATCATATTGATCGTAGTAAGCAACCCAATTCACGTCATTATACCACATAGGTATAATGAAAAATTCATACCGTAGTGCACGATCCAAAGCTGACATCGCGGCCTCTTCTTCTTCCCTCGTCTGAGCAGCCAACGATGCGTCAATAATGGCATCGACCATTGGACTAGCAAGACCTGCAGGATTGAACAGCGAAAACTCCGCTGCTTCTGAACCGTAATATTGTGACAGGCCTGTGCCCGTGCCCAAGAAGGCTGCGTAGCTTTCATAAATGAGGTCAAAATCGCGCCCGCGTTCGCGTGATGTGTATTGTGAACTATCCACCTTCTCGAGCTGAAGATCGATACCTATGCCGCGCAGATTTGAGATGTAATTTTCGATCGCGGCAGTAACCGTGGGTGATGATGTAGAGTTAAACAAGAATTCCAAACGCAGCGGCACACCGTCTTTTTGGCGTCGCCCATTCACAACCTCCCAACCCGCATCATCCAGCAATTTCTGCGCGGCGCGTGCGTTGCGCCGGTCCAATAACCGCTTTGAGCTAGAGGTATGCGGCACGACAGCATCCTGCGTCAGCATTTCAGCCGGAATTAAGTCACCTAGAGAGGCCAGCAACTCCAGTTCCGCCCCCTCCGGAACACCATTTGCCATAACAGGCGTTCCTTGCGAGAACGACGCACGGTGCTTGAAAAGGCCATACTGCAAGGATTCGTTGGTCCATTCAAAGTTAAACATCAAAGCAATCGCGCGACGCACAGCGCGATCTTTTAATATTTCGCTACTCAAATTGAAAACAACGCCCGTTGGCGTGGGAGGTGACCCGTCAAACAGTTCGGCCTTCTTGATGAACCCGTCCGTGACCTTTGGGAAATCATATCCCGCCGCCCACTTCTTGGAATCGCCTTCACTACGGAAAGTATACAAGCCAGACTTAAACGCCTCGAACGACGCCGTATCATCGCTGATGATTTCTAACTTGATCGTATCAAAGTTGAACCGCCCTTTATTGATAGGCAAATCTTTACCCCAATAATCAGGATTGCGCGTCAGCTTAATCTGGCGGCTCAGATCAATGTCATCAATAATGTATGCACCAGAACCTGGAGGAGATTCTAACCAGTCGTCTTTGAGCCCCACACCGCGCTCTTTCATCCATTTGGACGGCCACGCAGGCACACCACCAACAGTTTCGATCAAGCTCCGCCGTGAAATGCCATCTGCGAAATGGAATTTGATTGTCAGGTCATCAATCACTTCGATCTTCGGGATACGTTTACGCACCGCATCGGCATAGGACTTCAATCCTTCGTCAAGCAGCAGGTTCTGCGAAAATGCTATGTCATGTGCAGTTACAGGTGTGCCATCTGAAAACTTCGCATCCTTGCGCATATGGAAGATGACCCATGATTTATCTTTAGGATATTCAACCGTTTCACACAGAAGACAGTAAGCCTCTCCGTACACATCTGCAGGCAAACCTTCGCCCGAAGGAGATTCGCCAAGCAGCGACTCATAAGCAAAAATCGAAAAAAGATGCGCCCGCCCCTTGCCTGAATAGGGATTCATCGAATCAAGCGTACCCACAAATGGCAGTGAAATCTCACCGCCCTTTGGTGCATCGGGGTTCACATAATCAAAATGTGAATAGTCAGCCGGATACCTCAAATCGCCGTAGAAGGAATACCCATGACTTGTGATGATCTCTCCTTGCTCTTCCGCCCACAAGTCTGCGCCCAAAACTGCAACTGACACAGTGACTGCCAAGGCGGTCCATAACTGCATCATTGGCAATTGACGTTTCTGAACACGAGCAGTGGAAATCGGCATCATGAAGGGGCTCCTTGGAAGGGACGAACAAATATTCAAAAACTAGGCTAAAGGCCGCGCGCCAAGATACAAGTTGCAAGTCTGTAATCTAACGAAATTCTGAACATAAACAGAAAAAAGGCCGCCGATTGGCGACCTTTCCTAATTTTTCACAGGCTTAACAGCGATTAGTCGTCAAGGCTGTCTAGATAGGCAATGACGTTTGCACGGTCTTCAGGTTTTTTCAAACCTGCAAAGCTCATTGAAGTGCCAGGGGCCCAATCGCTTGGCTTGGTCAAAAACGCGTTCAGATTGTCAGGCGTCCAAACAGTGCCATTCGTTAGAAGCGAGCCAGAGTAGGCGCCGTAACCGACTGCTGAATCAATATCGCGACCCACAACACCGTAAAGGTAAGGGCCTGTTGCGTTCGCGCCGTCTTCTGCTTTGTGACAAGCAGTACACTTGCGAAATACTTTCGCGCCTTTGTCAGCAGAGGCAGAGGCAAGCAATTCTGCAAACGGCACTTCAGGTTCTGCGTCTACAGGCTCTGCGCCCGCAACTTCGATCACATATGATGCCTCGCCATGGGATGCCGTGTGGTACAGCTCTTCACCGCCCCATTTGGCCAGCAACAGTATCAACCATGCGCCAAGCACACCGGCAGCAACTTTTGTAAGGGTCATTGTATCCATGGCTCGGTCCATCGCTTTGAATTGTTCAATTGTTTGTTGGGCTATCTATTGCTTTCCCTCGCCGCAAGCAAGATGTACTTACCGCGACCAATCGACCATCTATGCATGTTTTTACAAAGGACCGATGTGATGACCTCAAACAAGCCCCCCCGCATCGCCTTTCAGGGCGCCCTTGGGGCCTATAGCCACGAGGCATGTTTACAGGCCCGCCCTGACGGAATCCCCGTGCCATGCACCACCTTTGAAGACGTCCTGAGCACAGTACGTGACGGACGCGCCGATCTAGCAATGCTTCCTGTTGAAAACACAACCTATGGTCGCGTCGCAGATATTCACCGTCTTTTACCACAAAGCGGCATGCACATTATCGAAGAAGCATTTGTTCGCGTTCGAATCGCGCTTATGGCGCGTCCCGGCACAACGCTAGACCAAATCAAACATGTACGCGCGCACCTTGTGCTGTTGCCACAAGCCCGCAGTTTTCTTGATACCCACGGCATTACATCCGAACCCGCCGCAGATAGCGCCGGCGCCGCAGAAGAACTGGCCACGAACGGTCCAGCACATGAAGGTGTCCTCGCCAGCTCGGTCGCCGCAAAAATTCACGGCCTCACTGTGCTCGCTGACGGGGTCGAGGATTTAGATCACAACACAACACGCTTTTTGCTCATGGCGCCCAATGCCGATCATACGCCGCGTGGCGAAAAAATGATGACCACATTTGTCTTTGAAGTACGTAACATCCCTGCCGCATTGTATAAAGCTATGGGCGGTTTTGCGACAAATGGCGTAAACATGACAAAGCTAGAAAGCTATATGGTCGGTGGGTCATTTACAGCAACACAATTTTACGCGGATATCGAAGGCCACCCTGACGATCCGGCCGTCAAACGCGCGCTAGAAGAGTTAGACTATTTCACAAACATGCTTGATGTACTGGGCGTTTATCCGGCTCATCCCCACCGTTAAAAACGTCGGGTCCAAGCAGGTCAAACGCGCTTGTGCCGCTCTTCCAACGTTTTTGCAAATTCGGCAACGCCCAATTTGAATTTCTTGGTCAGAGACGTTTTTGCCAACTTGAGGGATTGAACCAAAAGGCGTGCGGACAGATTAAGTGGCTTGATATCAAAAGAAAGCATAAGTCGAGTGCGGTTCTTGGACAGCGCAACCAACTCGATGTTCAATAAGGTCATCAACCCCTGCGAGCGACACTCAAAAACCATCTCATCGGGCTTATCAAAAGAGATCATTTCGATCTCAACCTGACGCCGCTTGCCACGCAGACTAAAGACAGCATTCCACGACATACCAACACCCGGAACAGTTTTAGTATCCGCACGCTGAACCTCAGAACCACGGCGCATCGCCGCACGCTCAAATGTCTCGAAATCGCAGAGCATGTCGAAAACATCCCCTATGGGCGCTTCGATGTCTTCTTTAGTTGAGAATTTCATGATTGCCCTATCTTCATTTTGGCCTCGCCGCCTGTGGAGCATGAATGTAACCCCACCTAGTAAGCGGTCAACCGCCTGAATCGAAAATAGTTATCGAAAATCGAAAATCTATCCTTAATCCAAAGCATCTCCGAGCCAACGTTCAATCAAGAAGTGTGCAATAGCACCTTTACGTGCAGGCATGATCTCTGGATGGTTTCCGCTAGAAATTGTCATCATTTCTTCGCGGGTGATCCAGCGCGCATCTTCGATCTCGACCGGATCAATTGTGATGTCTGTGCTGGTCGCATGACCCCAGCATCCAAACATCAAAGATGCTGGAAAAGGCCATGGTTGGCTTGCAAGATATCCAACCTCACCAACCTGAACACCCGCCTCTTCAAACACTTCGCGTCGGACAGCCGCCTCAAGCGTTTCTCCGGGCTCAACAAAGCCTGCGAGCAGGGAATACATCCCCTGCGGCCACCCTGGCGAGCGACCAACAAGAACGGAATTTCCATGAGTGATCAGCATAATAACAACTGGGTCAGTGCGTGGAAAATGCGATGTCCCACAGGATGCACAATTGCGTTGCCAGCCGCCCTGCGCCAACTGTGTTTTCGCCCCACAACGTGCGCAGAACTGATGGGATTGATGCCAACCAAACACTGCCTTGCCCGATGCTGCCAGCTCTGCATCACGCGGTGTTAGCCACGTCATCACGCGGCGTAGTTCAGCAAAAACCATCCACTCGGGCAATGCAGGGTGCCGTTGCTCAGATGGATCAAGAAAACCACCAAGGCTGCTTTCATCAAGGTCGCTTGGCGTCCAAGCAGACACATCAACAGCAAAGATCGGCGCGCCATCTTCGCTTCCCAGCAGCATTGGCGCTTCAGCCGCATCACGTAATACTGCATGATCCATACCCAAACGGATCAAACCCGAAGGGCGTTCAGGTGAGATCAGCGGCTTGCCCCGCCAAAACACAATCGTACGGGCTGCCGGATCAGCAGCAGCATCAGCCAATGCCTGAGGGTTTCCACGCAATTCCCCTGCACGGTCCAAACCCGAACCACCAAACGTCACCTGCTCTGCATTTTTCATCTTTTAGTCCTTAAAATTCGAAGCATTACTCCGATCAAATTCGGCCAATGCACAGCGGTATTGCCAGACGACGCGTGCCTAACATGGTTACGATTTTTGGCACATGCCCACATTTATAGGCTCTTGCTGCCACAGGACTGGATCAAGGACCAGTCGGTTTTGCACCATCACGAAATTGTTGCTCAGTTCAACAGTCACTTCTCAAATCACTGTACAAAGGCGATTCGCGCAAATTGGGCCGCCAAACGGAACCATCCGGCACCCCTTCCACAGCTAATGGAGATTGGGCATATCCACAGTAATTGCACCCAAACATGACAGACAATGCGCCGAGAGAGCTTACAGCATCCTATCAAATTCTCGGGTCTTGCAGCGGAGGAACAGATTGCCTATATCAACGATCGAGAGGTTGGTGCGGGCAGGCGCCTCGCCAACCTGGTCAGAGCCGGAAGGCAGCAGCCACAACGGGTCCCGCTTGGGTCGTTATCAATCTCTCACCTTATTCCCGATATTAAAGACATGACGCAAACGGAACGCCCTAAAGGCGCGCCGCTGCAAAAGTATCACATTCACCCACTGACCCGCTATCATATCCGCGCCCGAACCAACGCGCGCGCTGTTCTGATGTACCGTGGGTAAATGTATGAGGCTGCGGTACACGCCCCGCTTGTCGTTGCAAATGGTCATCGCCAATCTTACGCGCCGCATTAAGCGCTTCTTCCAGATCGCCGCGTTCCATTAACCCTTTGACATTGCGCGCCCAAATCCCTGACAGGCAATCCGCCATCAATTCCAAACGAACTGTCAGCGCATTGGCCTCAGTTTCCGAGGCGCGCTGTCGCGCCGCGTTCACCTTGGGCAAAATCTCCAGCTCGTTTTGAACATGGTGGGCAACTTCATGCGCGATCACATACGCCGCAGCAAAGTCACCACCGGCCCCCATCTGTTGATCAAGCGCCTGAAAGAACTGCGTATCCAGATAGGCTTTGCTGTCAGCAGGACAATAGAACGGACCAGTTGCGCCGCTTGCCCCGCCACACGGGCTTTGGGTGACACCGCTAAAAATGACCAGTTTCGGGGGGACGTATTCACGGTCCAGCTGTTCGCGAAACACGTTGGTCCAAACAGATTCGGTTGTGGTCAATACTTGGGCGCTAAAATTGGCCGCAGCATCATCGCCAGTGCTGGATGTTGTGCTTTCTTGTTGAACGCCGCCACCCTGCAGCAAAGGTGAAACATCAATGCCCGTGAAATATCCAATCGCAAGTACCGCAAGTATTCCAGCAACGCCCAAACCGCTTTTTGCACCTGCACGTCGAGACCCACCGCTACCGCCGCGCATTTCAACATTGCTACTGCGTTTGATCCCTCTGAGCCGCATGGCATTCCCCTTTAATCTTTAGTGTTGCGAGACCTTAACACAAACGCCCCGCTCAAGTTCAATCATCAAAGGAACCGGATTCCTCGACGGCAGATTATTCTGCCCGCGCACTGAGCGTTAGTGGGAATAATACCTGCGCAATTGCTCCGTTCGGCACGGTTGTCGAACACGTTGGGCGAAATGCGCGATATTCTTGTCAAACTACTGGACTACAAATCCCCATCACCGTTGCCCCCAAGCCCGCCAAGGCCTACTTTAACACCACACCCGAATCCCACCGTCAGGATATTCATGTCAGACGCTACAGCCTACCGCGTACTTGCCCGCAAATACCGCCCCGAAACCTTTGCCGATCTTGTCGGTCAGGAAGCAATGGTGCGCACGCTGAAAAACGCGTTTGAAGCGGATCGCATAGCGCAGGCCTTCATCATGACGGGTATTCGCGGAACGGGCAAAACAACAACTGCTCGTATCATCGCAAAAGGCATGAACTGCATTGGTGCTGACGGCACATCGGGACCAACCACCGAACCCTGTGGTAAATGCGAACATTGCACCGCAATCATGGAAGGCCGCCATGTTGACGTGATCGAGATGGATGCTGCATCCAATACTGGTGTCGCCAACATCCGCGAAATCATCGACAGCGTCCACTACCGCGCCGCCTCGGCCCGCTACAAAGTCTACATCATTGATGAAGTGCACATGCTCTCAACCGGAGCGTTCAACGCCTTGCTCAAGACGCTTGAAGAGCCACCAGAGCATGTGAAGTTCATCTTTGCGACCACTGAGATTCGCAAGGTACCTGTAACGGTCCTGTCTCGCTGTCAGCGCTTTGACCTGCGCCGTATCGAACCCGAAGTCATGATCGCGCTATTGCGCAAGATCGCCGCTGGTGAAACAGCACAAATCGCAGATGACGCGCTTGCGCTGATAACCCGCGCTGCCGAAGGGTCTGCACGCGATGCAACCTCGCTGCTGGATCAGGCCATTAGCCACGGCGCCGGCGAAACAACCGCTTTGCAGGTCCGCGCAATGCTGGGCCTCGCAGATCGCGCGCGTGTGCTGGACCTGCTGGAAATGATCTTGCGCGGTGATGCTGCTGGTGCCCTTACCGAAATCGGCTCGCAATACGCCGAAGGCGCAGACCCGATGGCTGTTCTGCGTGATCTCGCCGAGATCACGCACTGGATCAGCGTGGTGAAAATCACCCCCGATGCCGCCGAAGATCCGACCATTTCACCAGAAGAGCGCGACCGTGGCCGTGTCATGGCCGATGCGCTTCCCATCCGCGTTCTAACTCGATTATGGCAAATGCTGCTCAAGGCGTTGGAAGAAGTGGCCAGCGCGCCAAACGCTATGATGGCTGCCGAAATGGCCATTATCCGACTGACCCACGTTGCCGACCTGCCCTCCCCTGACGAACTGGTGCGCACATTGCAAAACACACCGGCGCCCAGCGCCGGAGCCGCGCCAATGGCTGGCCATGCGCCCGCCCCCAAAGGTGGCGGCAGCGCTCAGGCAATTCAGCAACCCCAAACGCGCATGGCCGCAAACCCCAACGGCGCAGGCCCGACCGCGGCACTGGCGAATGAGCCCTCAGCGGCACTCGCGCTGTACCCCACGTTTGAGCATGTCCTTGAACTGATCCGCCACAACCGCGACGTCAAACTATTGGTTGAGGTCGAAACGTCACTGCAGCTTGCCGCCTACCAGCCGGGGCGCGTTGAATTTGTCCCTACGGACAACGCACCACGCGATTTGGCCCAGCGCCTTGGCGCAAAGCTGCAACTTTGGACAGGCAATCGCTGGGCGGTCAGCATCGTCAACACAGGCGGCGCGCCCACCATCGCCTCGATTCGAGATGCAAAAGACAACGCCCTGCGCGAAGAGGCTGAGGAGCATCCGTTAATGCAGGCCGTCATGGCCCAGTTTCCGCGGGCGAAAATCACCGCTATTCGGACCCCGCAAGACATCGCTGCCGCTGCTGTAGAAGAAGCCCTGCCCGAAGTCGAAGACGAATGGGATCCGTTCGAGGACAGCTAATGCGCTTAGTCGTTTTTCTTGGATTACTGGTTTCGCCAACAGCCCTATTCGCTGAGGTCTGCGACAAAGAACGTCCCTTATGGAATGGCGGCCCCGTATCTGCATGGCAAGAAGCTATAGGCTACCTGACATCCCCGATTGGATGGCTCCTTCTTGCCGTTTGCGCACTGGCCTTGCTCTTTCGGCGGCGCTGGCTCTGGGCCATCTGTGGAATTGTCGCCGCCCTCATTGGATGGGCTGCAGTCAAGTTACCTCACCTTGACGACATAAGCGTCAATTTCTACGAGTTGATGCAACAAGAAGGCTGTCTCGGTCCGCCCCACTTGTCGATTGCCATCTGTGCTGCCATATCTGTTTCAAGCTTTTATACCGCCTTCAAACGGCGCAAAACCCAAAAGGATAAGACATGTTCAAAGGATTAGGCGGTCTCGGCGATATGGCCGGAATGATGAAAAAAGCCCAAGAGATGCAGGGCAAGATGGCCGAGATGCAGGAAGAAATGCACAACGTCATGGTCACTGGCGAAGCGGGTGCTGGCCTTGTTAAGGCAACCTGCACAGCCAAGGGTGAGTTAAAGGGGTTGGACATTGACCCATCGATCTTTAACGGCGACGACAAAGAAGTTGTCGAAGACCTGATCCTTGCCGCCATCAAAGACGCGCAAGGTAAAGCAAGCGAGCGCGCGGCAGAAGAAATGGGCAAGCTGACCGAAGGCATGGGTCTACCTGCCGGCATGAAGCTGCCCTTCTAATTTCACTGTACATTGGAATTGTCCCCAACCCACAAAATGTCTCGGATGTGATCTAATGAGTTCCACCCGAGATATCGATGCTTTGATTGAGCTGATGGCAAAGCTGCCCGGGCTTGGCCCGCGCTCTGCACGGCGTGCTGTATTGCATCTGATCCGCAAACGCGCGCTGTTGCTCACGCCGCTGGCTGACACGATGCAGCAAGTCGCCGCCACCGCGCGCGAATGCCTCAATTGTGGGAATGTGGGCACCTCAGACATCTGCGACATTTGCGAAAGCGAAAAACGCGCCAACGGCGAGTTATGTGTGGTTGAAGACGTGGCTGACCTTTGGGCCATGGAGCGCTCTGGCGTTTTTCATGGACGGTATCACGTGCTTGGCGGTACGCTCTCGGCGTTGGATGCCATTGGTCCCCAAGAACTGCGCATTCCCCGACTGCTGGACCGTGTAAAAAGTGAGGCCATCAGCGAGGTGATCCTTGCGCTAAACGCAACTATCGACGGCCAGACAACCGCGCACTACATCGCCGACCTGTTAGAAAATCAAGTCAAACTGACGTCTCTCGCCCAAGGTGTGCCTATTGGTGGTGAGCTTGATTATCTCGATGATGGGACAATCACGGCTGCGATGCGCGCCCGCAAACAGCTATAGTAAGACTACATTAGGACAGGCCCCCAAACGGGCGGGTGCCCTTGCTCCCTAGAGAACGATCTAATCGTTCCTCCTCATCAAAAAAATCTGCACCCTTAGTATGCAAGTTTTTCCAAACGCACTCTACATTTCTGTGATGCCAAAATATCCGCCTCATATGGCAAATGGACAACCAACACCGCGTATTTGTCACCTCTCAGATAACCTGTATTGCAAAAAATTCCTCCAGCTTCCCGTGTATAATCTGAAAACTGCTTCATCGCAGAAGCGCGGCTTCTTCCGAGAATTGTCATGGACATTAGAACTTTTTCAGGAAGGTCAGCGTCCAAACAATTAGAGACGGTCCCGTCTTCCCCAGAGAATTTCAGTTTACGTTTATCAGTTTTAGATTGGCCAAATCTCGGTTCGCATCGCGTCGATGTAAAACCTCCAAATTCATAACGGCTTGCTTTCCCGATATCGGTCTCCCTCCAGGTAACCCAATAACCTGAGATG
Organism: Sulfitobacter sp.; assembly: GCF_036960155.1. Taxonomy (GTDB): domain Bacteria; phylum Pseudomonadota; class Alphaproteobacteria; order Rhodobacterales; family Rhodobacteraceae; genus Sulfitobacter. Next base: position 668,264 of record NZ_JBALWB010000001.1, read on the forward strand.
CAAATACTGGCGAAGTTACCGACACAAAAAAGGCAATAACGTAGCCAAGCACATTTTTCATTCTGAACCTCATCACAAGCTGATCCTTGACGCATGTGAGTGAGCGTATTGGTGTTCACTTTGGGTTGACAGACTTAGCGCAAGCAAAACGCGGGCGATAGAAAACTAGACGCATACACTGCACCCAAAAATGCAAAAGGGCGCCCACAATCGGACGCCCTTCTAATCTAAACATCAAAGGTAGCGATCGGTTATCCGAACGACCCCGTCAAACGTCTTATTTCGCATCCTCGTCTTCATCATCACCGCCGTCTGGCAGGTTAAAGAAGCTTTCAGCATCTCTAAAATCACTGTTTTTGCTGGTGTCTTCGTCATCATCAACCACATCAGTCGACAATGTAAACGTTTCCAGACCCTCAATAGCAGATGGGGCTTTCGGCTCAATGCCCATACCCAGGCTCTGCTCGGTGCTGACCAATTTGCGGCGTTCGTCATCGGACATAACGCCACCTTCAGCTGCCTTCTTGGCTGCCGCTTTTTGCACCATCGCGTCCAACTCAGACTGTTTACACAGGCCCAGCGCAACCGGATCGATCGGTTGGATATTTGAGATGTTCCAGTGCGTCCGCTCGCGGATGGCCTGAATGGTAGGCTTGGTTGTGCCAACCAGTTTGCTCACTTGGGCGTCTGACAATTCCGGGTGGAACTTGACCAACCACAGGATTGACGCTGGACGGTCCTGACGTTTGGACAAAGGCGTATAGCGCGGGCCGCGGCGTTTTTCTTCGCCTTGAGCTGCTGCAAGGAACTTAAGTGCCAGCTTGTGCATCGGGTTGGCTTGCGCCTTGTCGATCTCTTCTTGTGTCAGCTGGTTGTTGGTAACCGGGTCAAACCCTTTGACACCAGTTGCTACATCGCCATCTGCAATGCCCTGCACTTCCAGCTCGTGCATCTCGACGAAATCCGCGATCTGCTTGAAGGTCATTGTTGTGTTATCCACCAACCAAACGGCGGTGGCTTTTGCCATAATCGGTTTGCCCATGTGTCTCTCCTTTAAACGCACCTTCCCCGTCGCCTGAAAGAGGCTGTCCCGGATGCCGGAACCGTTTCCAATTTGGGGGAACTTGTGGCTTATATAGATAAAGACCGTCCATAAGGAAAGACCCCTGATGCGCCGCATTTTTCTGACCCTGCTGTTGTCCCTTACTACTATGCCCGTTTTCGCCAAAGGCGAGCGCGCGGGAGAGTTCGACTATTACGTTTTGGCGTTAAGTTGGTCCGCCAATTGGTGTGCAATTGAGGGTGATGCAAAAAACTCTCCTCAATGTGACGCATCTGAGGATCATGGATGGATTATGCATGGCCTTTGGCCGCAATTTCACCGCGGATACCCATCGTTTTGTCATACTGCCAAACGCCCACCGTCACGCGGCATGACGAACGACATGGCAGATATTATGGGGACAGGTGGCCTAGCGTGGCATCAATGGAAAAAGCATGGCACCTGCACAGATCTAAGCGCATCAGACTATTTCGCCCTATCGCGACGTGCCTACGAGACCGTCACGCGGCCTTTGGTATTTCGCAAACTAGATCGCGCTGTGAAACTACCCGCTTCAGTTGTTGAGGATGCATTTTTAAAAGATAACCCGTTACTTTCGCGCAACGAAATCACCATCACCTGCCGTCAGGGGTATATCCAAGAGGCGCGGATTTGTCTGTCTCGCGATCTTACGCCAGTGCCCTGCGGCCGCGATGTGATCAAGGATTGCACGCTAAAAGACGCGTTATTTACGCCCTTACGGTAACAGGGCCGGGTCGCCTTGGGCTAACAAAAGTGCAGCCCAAGGCATTGATAAATTAGCCGCCAACTTTGAGAACAATTTTCCCGATGTGCCCGCTGCTTTCCATCCGCGTATGCGCGCCAGCGGCATCCTCAAAGGCAAATTCACTATCCATCACTGGTGCAACGCGGCCTGACGCCAACAGTGGCCAGACGGCTTCACCCAGTTCAGTCGCGATACGGGCCTTGGCCAAGTCAGACTGCGGGCGCAAAGTAGACCCTGTCATCGTCAGACGGCGCATCATCAATGGCGCAAAATTAATCTCGGCCTTCGGTCCGCCCAAGAACGCGATCTGAATCAAACGGCCATCAAAATCCAACGCCTTGAGGTTGCGCGCGATGTAATCACCGCCAACCATATCAAGGATCAGATCAGCACCACCTTCGGCTTGCATAACCTCAACAAAGTCCTCTTCGCGGTAGTTGATCGCCCGCTCAGCGCCAAGTTTAACACAGGCCTCACATTTTTCCGCACTGCCTGCCGTCACGAATACCCGCGCACCAAAGGCATTTGCCAGCTGGATCGCCGTTGTGCCGATTCCAGAAGAGCCACCGTGGATTAGAATCCGCTCACCCGCTTTCAGCCCGCCGCGCATAAACACATTGGACCACACCGTGAAAAATGTCTCGGGTAGGCATGCCGCCTCTTTGAGGCTCAATCCCTTGGGGACAGGCAAACAATGAGCTGCTGGAGTCGCCACATATTCCGCATATCCACCGCCCGGCAACAGGGCGCACACTTCATCGCCCAGTGCGAAACCTGACACGCCTTCACCTATCGCACTCACCACACCTGATGCTTCCAAGCCGGGCAGGTCGCTGGCTGTCGGCGGCGGCGCATAGGCGCCAGCACGTTGCAGCGCGTCAGGGCGGTTCACCCCTGCCCAAGCGACTTTTATCACCACTTGGCCGTGCGCAGGCTGGGGCACAGGGCGCTGCGTCAGTTGCAGCACTTCGGGACCACCCGGTTTGGTAATCTCCACTGCGCGCATCATCTCGGTTGCGTTCTCGGACATGGGCTGCTCCTTTGGAATAATTCAATCAGACGCAGCATAAGCCGCGTAAATGCGGAGTACACCCCCATACGCTGCACTGTGGCCAGCGCCGCGCGGCTTTGTTATGGCAGGACGCAACGGCACATTAAGGACAGCAACATGCCCCTGCCCCAATTCCAGTGGCATCCAGATGCCCACGCCTATGCAGGTGCGGAAAAAGTCATGCCCCAAACTGGAACCGTACCGCGCCACATTCCGGCAAAGCCCATCGCAAGCGCCTTGTCATCGTTAAGCCGCGTATTGAGCAGCGGCACGCCATTTTGCATCAGCGACTACGAACATCCATGCCTTAAAGCATTAGACACCGCACAATTCGCCACACTCACGGGCGGTACATCCGGCACACCAAAGATCATCGCCCGCAGTCAGGCCTCGTGGATTCGCAGCTTTGATGCGAACGCAGCCCAATTTCAGTATTCAGCGAACGATAGCATCGCAGTGCTTGGCGCGCTGAGCCATTCCTTGGCGTTATACGGCGTTCTCGAAGCTCTGCATCTGGGCCTGAATACGCACGTCCTGTCGTCGCTCTCTCCCGCTGGGCAGGTTGCGCAAATGCGCTTGCACGGCTGCACCATTTTGTATGCCACACCTAGCCAGCTAAGGCTGCTCAGGCCCGATGCCCCACTTGGTGATCTGCGCCTGATCCTTTGTGGTGGTGGCACATTGAATGCAGCAACCCGCAAACACATAGCTTCGTATTGCCCGAACGCCGCCTTACACGTCTTTTACGGAGCGGCCGAGACCAGCTTTGTCACTCTCAGCGATGCTACAACGCCCGCCACCTCTGTCGGCAAACCTTATCCCGATGTTCAAATACAGGTTCGTGATCTTGATGAGACTGACATCGGCACCATCTGGATCAACAGTCCCTATCTCTTTGACGGATACCTGCAGGGCGACAGCAAACACACCTCACGTGACGGCGCATGGCTCACTGTTGGAGAGCAAGGTATGATGGATGAACATGGCAACCTGTTTTTGCGCGGACGCGCTGGACGGTCCGTCAATATTGCGGATCAAACCATACACCTTGATCAGCTTGAGGCCGAAATGAGCGCGGCCCCATATATTCCACAGTGCGTCCTGCTTGCGCGGCCCGACCAGATGCGTGGGCACCATGTAATCGCTGTGGTGGATGGTGCTGCAAGTACTACAATTCGCGATAAAATTTTGGATCACTGCAAAGCAGAAAACCTACATATCCCACGTGATGTCGTCTTTCTTGATCCCCTGCCCCAACTCCCCTCAGGCAAACCAGACATGCGCCGCATCGCTGAACTAACAGGGGCTACCCCATGACCGCGCACATCATCGCAGCCTGTCGCAGCGCCGTGGTGCCGCGCGGAGGCGCGTTCAATGCGCTCTCAATTGATGCGCTTGGCGCACCTGTGCTGCGCGCTGCATTAACACAGGCAGGCCTTGAATCTGATCAGGTGGATGAAGTTATCGTTTCCAACGCTATTGGCGGCGGCGGCAACCCTGCACGGCTTGTCTCCCTTGCTGCTGGCCTTCCAGAGAGCATCGCGGGCCTAAGCATTGATCGCCAATGTGCTGGTGGGCTTGATGCCCTACTGCTCGCCAAAGCGATGATAGAAAGTGGTGCGGCAGATATTGTGGTTGCTGGCGGCGTCGAGAGCTACTCCCGTAGACCGCAGCGTTTGCGCACTTTTGCAGATGGCGGCGCCCCCAAAGCCTATGACCGCCCCCCTTTCACCCCATGGCCTGACCGCGATCCAGATATGGCAGTGGCCGCAAATACCCTGAGTACATCTTTGAGCATCACCAAAGATGTACAAGATGCATGGGCAGTCGATAGCCACAAAAAGGCCCTCAACCACACACCTACCAGTGTTGAGATGGTTGTTATTGAGGGGCAATCACGCGATCCGTTCAGCCGTAAAATGACCCCTGCCTTGGCTACCCGCGCTAAACAAGTCAGCGGCACAATCACAGCCGCAAATATGGCCGTAGCAGCGGATGGCGCCGCTTTCTGCGTGGTCGTGTCAGAAAAGATGCTGCGCGCGTTGAGATGTGAGGGCGTCGAAATCTTGGGTGGAGCTACAAAGGGCGACACCCCAGAACTGCCGGGAATTGCGCCGATCGCCGCAATCAAGGCGGCGTTGAGGAAAACAGGCCTGCGTACAAATGACATCAAGTGCGCGGAAGTAATGGAGGCCTTTGCCGTCCAAGCCATCGCTTGTGTGCAAGGCGCGAACCTTGATCCCGCATGTGTCAATCTGGGTGGTGGCGCATTAGCACGAGGCCACCCAATCGGCGCATCCGGTACAATCAATGCTGTTCGACTATTTCACGAGTTGCGCACGCAAGGCGGCAGGGGGCTTGCCGCGATTGCCGCTGCGGGCGGCATCGCGACGGCCGTAATTTTAAGCGCGTGACGGAACGCTGTTTGGGCGTGCACGATAAAGCGCGGCTGTAATCAGCGCCGCCAAAACTGCCTTGATCAAATCACCCGGAATAAATGCGGTTACCAACAGCGCTGCATCGCCGACGGTTTTACCAAGCACGATAGCCAAGCCGGCAATTCCAAACACATAAAGCACCAGAACACCGCCAACAATTGCAGCGATACCAGCAGCAACAGCTGTGTTCAGGTTACTCAGACGCTCCATAACAAATCCGGTTACAAATGCCGCGATAGGAAAGCCGATCAAGAACCCAGCTGTCGGCGACGTAAACAACCCCAAGCCACCGCGCCCGCCAGACAATAGCGGCAGGCCAACGGCGACCAAGCCAACGAACAACAGCACCGCGAGGAAACCTCTACGTGCCCCCAAAACTGTGCCACACAGCATAACGCCAAGGCTTTGCGCCGTGATCGGCACACCAAAGGCCAAGGTGAGCTGTGGGATCAGGCCAAGTGCCGCGATCAATGCTGCGAACAAGGCCACCTGCGTAACAGTACGTTCCATTATGTCTTCTCTTTTTCCAGTTCAAAACCGCCGCGCGCGCGCAGCGCTTCAGCCACATGGTCAGCATCATCCAATGCCAACACCATGAATGGCACGATTACTCTCCAGCCCGCACGACGCCGTGCACGCGCACGCCACGCCAACGTCAGCGCTGCGCCCTTTTGGGCTAGAACGGGGGTAAAGCGGATCACCATCGCAGTTGCAAGCTCAACCGCCCGCAAATTGAGACCGAGGCGGGAAAGGGGCGCCAGCAAGCGCCGAATTACGCTCATCATCGCCTCAAGTGTTGTTGTCATCGTGACAAGGTTCGCCAAGGCAACTGCGGTCAGCATCCGCAATGTGATCACCGCTCCCAGTTGTGGTGCACCCGTCAACAGGTGCCATGCCAGAACTACTACAACAAACGGCCAAAGTGGCCGAATGCGCCGCAAACCGTACTGCCAAAACACCCGCCCTGGAAGGGAATAAAGAACAAGAACCACACAGGCCGCCACTGCCTGAAACCAAAGATACGGGGCTGCAAATAGAACCACCGACGCAACGCACAACGCCAACAGCTTGATCCCAGCAGGCCAGCCGTGCGCGCGGGTTTTAACCGGAGAGGTGAGTGAGATCATCACGTTCTCCAAGTTTTTGCATGGCATCCTCAAACGCTTTTGCGACCTGCGCCGCTGGTCCCTGCATTTCGACCGCGCCCGCCTCGATCCAAACCGCGTGATCATACCCAATGATCATGCGCGGATCATGGGTGATGTGCACCAAAGCGGCATCAGATCCATCCAACACCCGCGTCAAATGCATTGCAGTTGGGATATCCAGGCCAGCAAACGGTTCATCCAAAATGATCACTTTTGGTGCCATTCCAAGGATTGCCATCAGGCAGACAAGCTGTCGCTGCCCCTGAGAAAGCTGATAAATTGCAGCGTCGTGCCATTCCGCCTTTCCAAATCGCTCAAGCGTTTGGCGAACACGATCACCAACTTCCTGTTTGGTAAGACCCATCTGGGTGAGGCCAAAGGCAAGCTCTTCTCCGACGGTAGGGAAAATAATTTGGTGGTCTGGGTTTTGAAACAATATCCCGACAGCGCCCAATGCCCCGCGTCTGTCACGCGCCACATCCACGCCATCCACCCGCACGCTACCACCACTTGTCGTTTGTAACCCTGCAATAACCCGCGCAAGCGTGCTTTTGCCCGAACCATTGCGACCCACAACCGCCAAACGGTGCGCATCAGACGAAAGGGAAATTCCGCGCAGCACATCTTTTCCGTCAATTGCAAAATCGACGGCATTCAATTCTATCAATCTGGTATTGGTGGGCACTCTGCAAACCTTGCGGCTAGAAAATCAAAGCTGATCTAACAGCCAGACCTCGCCGCGAACAGACCAAACCTTAGAAGCCGTTCCATCTGCCAGGTAAACCAGACTGTGGCGCACGCTGTGGCGCTTTGACATGGCCCATCAGCCATGTTGGCCCTGCCATGATCTTACTCAGGATCGGGCTGGCGTTCACTTGTGCTTTTAACTTTTCAATCTGCATCACGTTCTCAATCCGGCGATCCAAGAATGCCCATGTTTCTGCATGGTCTTCGCTTGTGTCCCCCAACCAATAGAGAACAGTGGCCGAATAAACGCCGCTAAGTGTTGCGCGTTTTGTGTACCAGTTCACATCCTCCGATGTGTCCCCCAGCGCATTCCATATTGCATCTGCAGTGCCCCAAATCGCCTTAGCCCCATCTGCGGCATACATCGGCAAAGCAAACAAAGTTGTTCCACGACGAACAACTTCCTTGTCCTCAACAACCTCCATGCGGAACCGAACTGCAGCCGCGACACGATCGCGAAATTTCATGCCCTCCAAATCGGCCTGCGCCAATGATGCCAGCATCATTTCGTCACCACGTTCGTGGTATAAAATGGCCAGATCAACCGCACCGCGGGGGCAAACACTATTGGCTACGGTAGGCTCTACATCCGAATCGGCAATCGCCGCCCCAAAGGTTATCGGCGACCAGCCATCAAAGGGCACATGATCCAGTGCAGCCAGAAGCAGCAAGTCTTTTGGGCCAGCCTGTGTAGTGGCTTGGGAATTGGGCATCGTCGCTCTCCTGCTGGGGTCTGAACACTAGACAACATAACACAGCTTTGCTATAGCGCAAATTCCTGCAAATCCTTGCAACTTCAAACTAGAAAGGTGGTGAAAACCACATGCAGGTTAGTGTTCGCGATAATAACGTCGATCAAGCGCTGCGCGCCCTGAAGAAAAAACTTCAGCGCGAGGGTGTGTTTCGTGAAATGAAGCTCAAGCAACATTTCGAGAAACCGTCCGAAAAAAATGCACGCCAGAAAGCCGAAGCGATCCGTCGTGCCCGTAAATTGGCACGTAAGAAGCTAGAACGCGAAGGTATGATGTAAATCATCCCCTCCAAGCTTTGAATAATTAATTACCCTACAGCCCCTGTGGCTGTAGGGTTTTTTTATTACCCCAAGGTCCCAAAGACGACACCCCACTGACACTTGTGTGCCGCGCCCTCCTCTGATCGATTAATGGAAAACTGTCTGCAAGATGACCTAGTTCGTTCCGTTTTGTTTACTCGATTTCAGCAAAATTCCGTCATTTCAGTTCAACAACATCCCTCCTCCAAACTTGCGGTGGTGTCTTAATGATGTCGTTTTTTGACGGGCTGACATCTTACTGAGGTGACCAAATGCCAAGCGGAACATATACCTTTACGATGTATACGATCTCCGGCAGTGGGAACTCCTCATTCACTGTCACTGGTTCATTTACCGTCACTATTTTTGATTCTGATGACAATTTCGGTGTCGGTGACGACCAACTATCAAACAACGCCACGACAGAAACAGGTGCACCACCAGTTATTCAATCATTGGGTCCGGGCGCACCCTCTGGCTGGGACGTAGGCGATACGTTCTATTTTGGTGGCTCGCGCGGAATAGAATCCGGTTCATCAGCCGACGATTTTCTGGTGCCTAAAGTCGGCGGTGGATGGCAGACATCAACTGCACTGTACAGCTTACCAGGCGCGTCCATTCCACTTGTTGTTGGCGAATCTTATACGCGGGAAGGCGCTGCCGGAAACGTAAACACGGAAATCGCACCCTGCTTTACCAAAGGCACAATGATCAAAACAGACGTTGGTGAAGTCGCTGTCGAAGACCTTGAGGTGGGGGACTTCGTCCTTACGCTAGATTGCGGATTTCAGCCAATCCGTTGGGTCGGATCAAAAACACTTGATGTTACGAATAAAAATGCTCCCGTAGTCTTTGACAAAAATACTATCGGCAACGAGAGCAAGCTATCGGTGTCACCCAACCACCGGATGCTTGTCAGATCGGTAGACGCTGAATTGCTATTTGGCGCGTCCGAAATTTTAGTGGCGGCAAAATGTCTAACAATGATGAAGGGGGTTCGCCGCGAACGCCCCAAGGAAGTGACATACATCCATATCCTTTTCGACCAACATCAAATCATCTACGCAAACGGCGCGTTGAGCGAAAGTTTCCATCCTGGCACCGCCAGCCTAAATGCGCTGGATGTAGACACACGAAACGAGGTTTTGGAAATTTTCCCGGAACTGGCTGAAAAAGACAATAATTCTGGTTCAACTGTTCGAATGTGCCTCAAATCTTACGAGGTGATTGCCTTGCAAAACACTATTCCAGCAACCTTAAGCGGTCTATAAGGGCAGCGCTGTTGTCTTGAACACTGTTCTCAACGCAAAACTGGATTGCATTTGTCCCACGCCTGGCAAACGTGCCAAATACTGGCGGTGAATACGGGCAAAATCTTCTGTGTCTTCGGCAACAACTTTAAGAAGATAATCTGCAGAGCCCGCCATAAGATGACATTCCAGAACGTCAGGAATGCGCGCTACGGATTTTTCAAAGGCTTCCAAAACTTCATCTGCTTGACCTTGCAATGTAATTTCAACAAAAACGGTTGTTGGAACACCAATCTTTCGGGCATCCAGCAAGGCGACATAATCACGAATATACCCATCCGCTTCAAGTCGCTGCACCCGACGATGACAAGCAGACGGGGATAGGTTAACCTGCTCGGAAAGATCCGCATTGGACATCCTCCCGCGCTTTTGCAACGCAACAAGAAGTTTTCGGTCGATGGAATCCAGCATGATGCAACGCCTTTGCGTGATTGGGTCATTTCACGCAACACTATTCGAATATGGTGCGATTTGACGATAGATTATCGTCTAAAAATGCGGAGAAACAAGCGCATTCTTCTTTTTATAAATGGAGGAGGAAACAAGATATGAAAATCGGTTGCCCAAAAGAAATCAAACCTCAGGAATTTCGCGTTGGCATGACGCCTAATGCGGCTCTTGAAGCTGTTAACCACGGTCACGAAGTCATCATCGAAACAAATGCTGGTATCGGGGCTGGCTTTGAAGATGCCGATTATGTTGCTGTTGGTGCGACAATCATCGGTACAGCTGCTGAAGTTTTTGCCGCTGCAGACATGATCGTTAAGGTCAAAGAACCTCAGGCAGGCGAACGTAAGATGCTGCGCGAAGGTCAGATCCTATTTACATACCTTCACCTCGCCCCCGATCCCGAACAGACAAAAGACCTGATAGCTTCAGGCGCGACATGTATTGCATATGAGACCGTAACAGACAGATCAGGTGGCCTACCTCTGCTTGCTCCAATGTCCGAAGTTGCTGGCCGCCTTGCACCACAAGTGGGCGCATGGACGCTGCAAAAAGCCAATGGTGGTCGTGGCGTATTGATGGGTGGCGTACCCGGCGTTGGCCCCGCAAAAGTTGTTGTCATCGGCGGCGGTGTCGTTGGTACACAAGCGGCGCGCATTGCATCGGGCATGGGTGCGGACGTTACAGTACTTGACCGCTCATTGCCGCGCATGCGCTATCTGGATGACGTGTTCGGTGGTGATTTCAAAACCAGCTTTGCCTCTGCTGGCAACACAATCGAGTTGGCGCGCGAAGCAGATATGATCATCGGTGCGGTCCTGATCCCCGGAGCAGCAGCCCCGAAATTGATCAGCCGTGCGCAGCTTGGCGAACTCAAACCCGGAGCAGCGCTTGTTGATGTCGCGATTGATCAGGGGGGATGTTTTGAAACCTCGCGCGCGACGACCCACCAAGACCCTATCTATGAGGTCGACGGCATCATGCACTACTGTGTTGCCAACATGCCAGGCGCGGTTGCACGTACAGCGACCATCGCACTTGGCAATGCCACGATGCCGTTCATGTTGGCCCTTGCTGACAAGGGCTGGAAACAGGCCTGTGTTGATGACGAACACCTGCTTGCCGGGCTGAACGTCCACGCAGGGCAGCTAACCTATGATGCCGTCGGTAAGGCCCTTGGCATTGATGTGATTACGCCGCAGCAAGCCTTAAAGGTTTAGACAAAAAAGGCCCGCCAGTTTGGCGGGCCTTCCACATCCATGAATGGATTATTACTTCTTCAGCGCAGCCAAGATATCAGCCAAAAGCTCTTCTTGTGTTGGGCCTGCTGGCGCCGCTGGCGCGGCTACTTCTTCGGCTTTCTTCATTTTGTTCACAGTGCGAACCAGCATGAAGACGACAAACGCGACGATCAGGAAGTTGATGATCGCCATGATGAAGGTACCATAAGTAAATACTGCATCGCCAACGGAAGCAGAAAGCCCACCAAAATCAACACCACCCATGAAGAGGCCGATCAGCGGGTTGATGATGTCGGCAACCAAGCTGCCAACAATTGCGGTGAACGCCGCACCGATGATAATACCAACGGCCATGTCCATGACGTTGCCTTTGGCGATAAAGTCTTTGAATTCATTTAGCATTTTTTTGTCCCTTTTGTTTTCGGCGCGCGGATTTTCCCACCCACTGTACCGTTGTGCAGCTTTTTAACACATGTAAGCTTTTTGAGCAGCTTGTATTTAAGGGGAAAAAGGGCTGGCTTAGCCCCAGCACGTGGAACCCCTGTTGCACAGTAAATGGACCGAATATTTAATTCATTTCACGGGGCCACAGCACACTGGACGCCGTTCTTTTATGGGCTAACCCACAAGAAATCTTATATCTCTTGTGGTGAAGACCTAAGCGTTCGGCGCGCCTTTCAAGGTAATTTGGACGTCAGAACATACCGCAAGATATCAACGACTTGCTTAGGCTCGGATGCCACGGCAAGTGCCGCCGCATCTACTTCTTTTAACGCGTGTGCATGGTCTGGTCCGTGCAGGATAATCAGCGACTTACCCAATGCGGCCGCATAACCTGCGTCGAAGGCTGCATTCCATTGCTTGTACTGATCCCCAAAGCGCACGACGACAACGTCCGCCTCGGATATGCCTTTACGGGTGCGGATTGCGTTGATCTGCGCGCCCTTACGGTCGTGCCAGGATTTGTCTGCTTCAGGGCCTAGAATTTCGACACCGCAATCATCGCTAGCGCCGTGATCCGTTACAGGGGCTGTGAACTCAATATCCAGCCCCCGCGCACCTTCACTAATCTGCTCACGCCAGTCAGTATGGATTTCACCAGACAGATAAACTTTCAACATCTCTTACGTCTCCATCAAATTCAAACCGTCGCCTAAGTTCAGGCGCGCAACACGCCACCCGTTGCTTTAGCTACCTTCTCGATAACCTTGGCACTAAGGGCTTCAATATCCGCATCCTTGAGCGTCTGTTCACGCGGTTGCAAACGTACCGTCAGCGCAAGAGACTTCTTGCCCTCACCAAGACTGCCGCCAATGAATTCATCAAATACGCGCACGTCCTCGATCAAAGTCTTATCCGCACCCATCGCAGCATTGACCAATGTCAGCGCCTCAACATCCGCATCCACAACAAAAGCAAAATCACGCGTAACAGCTTGCAGATCACTCGTCTTGAGAGCAGGACGAGTCGCCCCAGCTTTACGTTTTAGCGGCACTTCACCTGGCCATAGAGTAAACGCCATCGCAGGGCCCTTCACATCCATCGCTGCCAGCACTTTGGGATGTACTTCGCCAAAAATACCTAGCACCTTCTTGGGACCAAGGCAGATCTTGCCGTGACGGCCCGGATGCCACCAGTCAGCTGCACCGCGCAGAATTTGCACTTTTGCTGGTGCGCCAATAGCTGCCAAGATAGCTTCCGCATCCGCTTTGACATCAAAGACATCGACATCGCGTGCAGCACCCAGCACGTCTTTTGGACCAGTGCGGCCAACCAACAGGCCAGAGATCAGCATATGCTGCTCACCCGGTTCACCGCCATGGAACGCAGGACCAACCTCAAACAGTGCCATGTCAGCAAAACCGCGCGCTTGATTGCGTGCAGCAGCCTGCAACAGACCGGGCAACAACGCCGGGCGCATGTGGCTCATGTCATTGCTGATTGGGTTTTCCAGACGCGTGACATCTGTACCACCACCGAACAATGCAGCAGAGGGTTGGTCAATAAAGCTGTAGGTCACACATTCATTGTACCCCAATGCAGCAGCAGTACGTCGCGCCGCCACTTCGCGGCGCTGTACAGGTGACATGATCGGGCGCGGCACACCTGCGGTCAAACGGGGTAGCGGACGACCTTCCAATTTGGTCAGGGACGCAATGCGTGCCACTTCTTCAACCAGATCAGCTTCGCCTTGTACGTCAGGGCGCCAACTTGGCACGTGGGCCATATCGCCTTCCAGACGGAAGCCAAGCGCAGTCAACGTCTGACGTTGCTCAGATTCGGGGATATCCATACCAACCAGCGAAATCACGCGCTTGGCATTCAAACGGTAAGCACGCGACGTATCCGGCACCTTGCCAGCCACAACAACCTCGGATGCTTCGCCGCCCGCATGATCAAGGATCATCCGCGTTGCGTGTTCGATCCCGTAGGGTGTCCACTCTGGGTCAATGCCCCGCTCAAAACGATAGCGTGCATCGGAGTTCACCTTAAGCGCGCGACCCGTGTATGCCGTACGCACCCGATCAAAATAGGCGGCCTCAAGGAAGACATTTACGGTTTCTTCGGTCACACCAGATTGCAAACCACCCATCACGCCACCGATGCTCTCGACGCCATTCGCATCAGAGATCAACGTCATACCTTCGGTAAAAGTGTATTCCTTGTCGTCCAAAGCAAGCAAGGTTTCACCACCTTTGGCACGGTGCACCCGCAGTGTATTTCCCGCGATCTTATCCGCATCAAATACGTGCAAAGGGCGGTTACGGTCGTAGGTGAAGAAGTTTGTCACATCGACCAAAAAGCTGATCGGACGCAGGCCAATCGCGCGCAGCGCATCCTGAAGCCACACAGGCGACGGACCATTTTTCACACCTCGAATGAGACGGCCATAAAACACCGGACACTGTTCTAGCGTGTCTTCATCAATGCTCACACTTACGGGACACGGGAACATGCCCTCAACAGCAGCGACTTCGCGCTTAATGAGCTTGCCCAAACCGCGCGCCGCCAGATCACGTGCAATACCGCGCACGCCCAGCGCATCAGGACGGTTGGGCGTAATCGCAATTTCAATCACCGGATCAACCTTGGCAGGATCGTTTTCCGCCAGCCAATCAACAAAGCTATCGCCAACATTCCCTGACGCCAGCTCAATGATGCCGTCATGTTCGTCCGACAGCTCAAGCTCCTTTTCGGAGGCCATCATGCCAAAGCTTTCGATCCCGCGAATTTTGCCCACACCGATGGTGGTATCGATGCCCGGCACATAAACACCCGGCTTGGCGATCACGACGGTGATGCCTTCACGTGCGTTCGGCGCGCCACAGATGATCTGTTGCAGGCCTTCATCCGTCTCAACCTGACACACACGTAAGCGATCCGCATCGGGGTGCTTTTCGGCGGATTTCACAAAACCCAACGTAAAACCGCGCAGCTTGGCGCCACGATCTTCGACGCCCTCCACTTCCAGACCCAAATCGGTCAGGGCATAGGTGATTTCATCAACCGAAGCCGTGGTGTCGAGGTGCTCTTTGAGCCAAGAGAGAGTGAATTTCATCGCGTGCGTCCTTACGGGCCTATTTGCCGTTTGGGTAACGCCTTATGGCGCGCTTTTCAACGCCATTCACGGATATCGCGGCGTCTGGCTTGCCAACTCGTCCAACTGCCAGCCAATCCAGCCATGCGGGATAAAGTGACCGCCAGTGTGTACATCCAATGTGACGGTATGATCATCGGCGCAATCGCTCCATTGTGTGCGCTGAAACGCAAGGAACGGCCTGATCTTGTAGCTGCCCTGCGCAGTGCTGCTGCCACACTCAAACGCGCCACGCCAAAGCGCGACAGGATAGGTTTCGTCCCCGCCTGCCCCCATCGGGAAATCCATCACCGTGTCATCCAACCCATGCACATGGCGCACCTCGCGCGGCATGGTGGCGCACTCAGTGTCTTGAGGCAGCGAACCACTGATCGCCAATAGAGCAGCAACATCCGTTCCATTGTCACAGGCATAACGCCACGCCATGGCCGATCCAAAAGAATAGCCCGAAATATAGATACGCGAACGATCAATCGGATAACGCTTGGCCGCGTCTTCGATAACGGCGGCGGCAAAATCAACATCCGCACTGCCAGCGCGCCAGAAATCCCACGTGCGCCCAAGGCCATTGGGTGCAAGCAGCAAAACCCCACGGCTGCGCGTATGGGTTGCGATGCGGGTGTGCTTCACGATCAAATCACCCTGCCGCCCCCAGCCATGAAAATGCAGCAAAACGGGCATGGGCGTTTCACCATCCCACCCGTCAGGTGCGCGGACGTGATACGAGCGGTCACCTAATGCGCAGGCAACCTCCCCTTCACAGGCAGATTTCCACGGCCCCATGGCAGGGAGGAGCGTTAAGGCGATAAGAATGGAGAGAAATTTTTTCATCTGATGCAACGTAGCGGCAGCAGCGGTGCTGTCACCTCACATTACCGTAAGCGCCTTCAAGCTAAAATTGGTCAGCGCATAGGTGATCTCATCAGCCGAAGCCGTGGTGTCGAGGTGCTCTTTGAGCCAGGAGAGAGTGAATTTCATTTCTTCTTTCCTTCATTCCGCCGCCAATTGAAACGATCATAGCAAGTCGATATTCTATGTATCATTCCAAACCGCGACCAACTGAGTATGTCTAGCCTGAGAGAATTCAAGAAGTTCGTGGCAGCTTCTCTCGAGCTCTCTTTCTTTCTTTTCATAATGCTAGCGTCAGAATTCACTTCACAGCCACCCATATAGCCTGAAAGTTCATTTGCGTATTTAAGAAAGATAAGTGCTTTTTCTTCTGTTCTGCGCGAACAGAACAGAACCATCTTTGGTTGAGCTGCCTTTGCTTTTCGTAATGCCAACTCTATGGGCATCTGTTCAGTTTCGTTCAGAGCAGCAAAAAAATCGACCAGAGCATCCGCAGCAGCGGCTGAGCTGTTCACTCGCTGATCGAGAAGCCAACGGTTCCGATCCATCCAGCCTTTTAGTAGATAAGCTGCCGAGCCAATAAGGGCTGCCCATACGATATCGCTCTCAGGAAAAAAACGACCAATCTGAACAAGAAAACTCACATGGTCAGAACTGATTGGATCACTCACCTACTCAAGCCACCATGCAAGTTAGGCTGATCCAAGCTGGCAAACCCATAGTGACGCAACCAGCGCAAATCGCTATCAAAGAACGCCCGCAAATCGGGGATGCCGTATTTCAGCATCGCGATGCGGTCGATGCCCATGCCAAAGGCAAAGCCTTGCCAGATGTCCGGATCGATCCCGCCAGCGGCCAGCACTTTAGGATGCACCATGCCGGAGCCAAGGACTTCCATCCAACCGTCACCCTCACCAATGCGCAGCTGGCCGTCGACCCACGAACACTGGATGTCGACTTCGGCGGATGGCTCGGTGAAGGGAAAGTGGGACGCGCGGAAGCGGGTCTTGATGCCGTCAATTTCAAAGAACGCCGAGAAGAATTCCTCAAGGGTCCATTTGAGGTTCGCCATTGAGATATCTTTGTCGATCGCCAGACCTTCAACCTGATGGAACATCGGCGTGTGCGTTTGGTCATAATCAGCGCGGTACACACCACCGGGGCAGATGATGCGCAGCGGTGCGCCCTCGGCCTCCATCGTGCGGATTTGTACGGGGCTGGTGTGGGTACGCAAAACGTGCGGCGGGCGCTCATCACCCTCAGCGCGGGCCATATAGAACGTGTCCATCTCGGCGCGCGCAGGGTGGTGTCCCGGAATGTTCAGCGCGTCAAAGTTATACCAATCGGTATCAATGCGCGGCCCCTCAGCCACGGAAAATCCCATCTCGGCAAAGATCGCGGTGAGTTCTTCGGTAACCTGAGACACAGGGTGCAACGTGCCCGCAGGACGCTCACGCGACGGCAGCGTGACATCGAGCCACTCGCTGCGCAGGCGCTCGTCCAATGCGGCATCGCCAAGGGCGGCCTTTTTGGCGGCAAGTGCGCTGTTGATTTCGTCTTTTAACGCGTTCAGCGTGGGGCCAGCTACCTGACGCTCTTCTGGGGTCATCTTGCCCAGTTCACGCATCTTGAGCGCAACTTCGCCCTTTTTGCCAACAGCAGCCAGACGGATATCTTCCAGTCCGGATTCATCACCTGCATTCGCAATCTGGCTCAGGTACTTTTGCTTGAGATCATCCATGTCACATACGCCCTTTAGAATATGCAATCCTGCTACCAGAACCGCGCGCAAACGCAACCCATTGGGCACGTTGGCGTGGCTCTAAACCAATGTCTTAATGTGCCAGCAGCCACGGCTTTAGATACGACCGTAGCCTACTTTGTATCGCTATATCGGAATGAAGCGCGCAAAAATGCAGCGCCAGCGTTTGGAAAACAAAGGCCTGAATGCCTTCGGCCAAAATCTTGGGGGCAACATCACGCCGCAGCCCGTCTGCGTTCAACCACCCCATCACTACCGTTTCGTGACGCCCAATGCACATACCGATTGGGCCAATATCATCAATCAGCGCAGCACCTGAATACCGCAGGATCAGATCGAAAACGTAACGCTCACTGACCATGAATTGCAGCATGGGCAGCATTTCATCCACCATGGCGTCGATTGTTGCGGGCGCTGGAACCTCGGACAACGCATCAAGGATGCTATCCAAACGCGCTCCGATCAGACGCTCCATCAACGCATCCTTGTCGCGGAAGTGCGCGAAGAATGTACCCTTGGCGACACCCGCGCGCGAAACCACCTCCTCCACTCGAAGCGCGTCAAAACCACCTTCCGATACTATCGCCTCCCCCGCCGCAATCAACTTGGCACGTGTGGCGAGCGTTCTTTTTTGAATCGGTTTTTCCATACGCTTTCATTTCACATTTATTGACCGTTATCAAATTGATGTTGACCGTGGTCATTTTTGTACGTAATTAATAATGACCACGGTCAATTAAATGAGAGTCTCATGACAAAACGCATTTTTATCCTCAACGGCCACCCAGCCGATACATCCCTGAACAAAGCCTTGGCACAGGCCTATGCCGTTGCCGCAAAAGCTGCTGGAAATCACGTTCGCACACAGAACTTAAGCGAGATGGATTTCGACATCGATTATGGCTTTGGCGGGTTTGCAAACCACAAACCACTTGAACCTGCATTGGAAACCATGATGCAAAACATCGAATGGTGTGAGCATCTGGTACTGGTGACGCCAATGTGGTGGGGAGGCATACCTGCCAAGCTGAAGGGCGCCATCGACCGTAGCTTCCTGCCTGGCCGCACGTTTGATTCGCGGGTGCCACCCGGAAAGATGCCCCTCCCCATACTTAGTGGACGCAGCGCACGGGTAATCCTTACCTCAGATACGCCGCGCTGGTTCCTGTCGTTGATGTACCGCAGCGCGATCATCCATCAGCTGCGAAAACAAGTTCTCAAGTTTGTCGGCATCACCCCGACACGCTTCACCTTTTTGTCAGGTGCCAGCCACCCCAAGACCGGACAAGTTGATCGTTGGCTCACGCAGGTCGGCGCATTGGGCACCTCGGCCACCTAACCCACTACCAAACGAAAAAAGCCGCCCCCATTTGGGAGCGGCTATTCTCTATCTGTTTAAACGTTCGAGAGCCTTAAGCTGCCAAAGACGCCTGTGCTTGCTTAACAATCGCAGTAAACGCTTCTGGCTCGTTCACGGCCAGATCAGCAAGAACCTTACGGTCAACTTCGATACCGGCAATGTTCAAACCATTGATGAAGCGTGAATACGTCAGCTCTGCATCATGGGCGCGCACAGCCGCGTTGATCCGCTGGATCCACAATGCGCGGAAGTTGCGCTTGCGATTTTTGCGGTCACGGGTTGCGTATTGGTTGGCCTTATCGACGGCCTGGCGTGCGACCTTAAAGGTACTCTTACGACGGCCATAATAACCTTTGGCTGCCTTAACGACCTTACGGTGACGGGCGTGGGTAACTGTACCACCTTTTGTACGGGACATATCGGCTCTCCTTAGCGGTCGTAGGGCATAAAGCCCTTGATGATCTTGGCATCAGCAGGACAAAGTGCTGTCGTGCCGCGTGCGTTACGCAGGAACTTGTTGCTCCGCTTGATCATGCCGTGCTGTTTACCAGCTTGGCTGCCGATGACCTTACCGGTCGCCGAGATCTTAAAGCGCTTTTTTGCGCTCGATTTCGTCTTCATCTTGGGCATTTCCGTCTCCTATAGTCTACGGTTTATGCGCGACTCGGCATGCCACTTGAGGCCGGCCACGCAGGAATGAAAGCTGGCTATAGGCTGCACCGCTAATTAACGCAATAGAGGAAAGCAGCAGTGCGCCAGTTAGGGCATAAAACGTGCAATTACGTTCACAAACACATCTGGTATTTGCTGCAATTGGTAGCCACCGGGTTTACCCTGAACGGCAAACACGATGAGACCACCCGCAATCAGGACTGTAATAGCCGAGGCGCGCGGTGCGCGTTTGTCTGTTAGCGCGGATAGAATCGAAGGGACCGACAATGCCGCAATGACAATGCCCACAACAAGCGCAAGATCTGTATCCAATGTGTTAGTCCCTTCGTTAACGTTTCCGTGAGATTACTCCGGATCAGACGCGAAGATCAAACGTTCATCGCAAGGGGCAACGCGCAGGATATTTGTGCTGCCCGGTACGTTGAAGGGCACACCCGCCGTTACCACGACAAAATCTTCCTCATTGGCAAAACCTTCTTCGCGCGCGGCGCGCGCCGCACTCACAACTGCCTTCTTGAATCGATCTAGTTCTTCGGTAAGCACGCAGTTCACGCCCCAGCTTAACGCCAAACGGCGCGCCGTATCGACCAACGGGGTCAGCGCGATGATCGGAACACGAGGCCGCTCACGTGCCGTCAGCAGAGCCGTGGTGCCTGAATGAGTGAAACAACAGATCGCCTTCACATCAGTTGTTTCCGCAATCTCGCGCGCAGCGGCAACCATGGCATCGGCAATCCCTGATCGTGATGCTGTGCGGCTGGATTCGATGATTTGCGTATAGGTCGGGTCACGTTCAACCTCGATGGCCACATTATCCATCATGGTAACCGCCTCAATGGGGAAGCTACCAGCGGCCGATTCGGCAGACAACATGATCGCATCTGCACCCTCATAAATTGCAGTCGCAACATCGGATACTTCCGCACGCGTTGGCATCGGGCTTTCAATCATCGACTCTAGCATTTGGGTCGCGACAATCACTGGTTTGCCCACGGCCCGGCATCGACGGACCAGACGCTTTTGAATTGGTGGCACTGCAGAGACTGGCAATTCAACACCCAGATCGCCGCGGGCGACCATAATGCCATCGCTCACAGCAAGAATATCGTCGAACCGTTCAACAGCGGAAGGTTTTTCAATCTTGGAAAGGATCGCCGCGCGACCTTTTACAAGCGCGCGCGCCTCGGTCACATCTTCAGGTCGCTGCACAAAGCTAAGCGCAAGCCAATCCACACCCAGCTCACATGCAACTTCCAGATCCGCTAAGTCCTTTTCGCTAAGAGCTGCCAAAGGCAGCACCACGTCAGGAACGTTCACGCCCTTACGGTTGGAAATCGCACCACCTGTGATGACTTCGCAATCAGCAAAATCAACGCCGCAGGCTTTAACCTGCAAGCGGATTTTACCGTCATTCACCAAAAGGGATGCACCCTCTTTCAGCGCTGAAAAAATCTCGGGGTGCGGCAGGCAAACACGTTGCAAATCGCCCGCAGCTTCGTTTAGGTCAAGCCGGAAGGCAGCTCCAACAACTAGGTCTTCGCTTTCATTTGCAAACACGCCAACGCGCAGCTTGGGCCCCTGCAAGTCCGCCAAAATCCCGATAGTCGAGCCCAATTCTTTTTCGACGGCGCGGATCACCGCGTGCTTGGCGCGAATTTCGTCATGGGTGCCGTGGCTCATATTCAGGCGGAACACATCCGCGCCAGCCTTGTGCAAATTGCTGATCATTTCATGCGTATCAGAGGCGGGTCCAAGCGTGGCCAGAATCTTTACATTGCGTTGGCGTCTCATACTTGTGTTCCTTTACCTCGAGTTTCGGCGGAATGTTAGCGCTCACACCACCCATTTATCAAGCTTTACCTTCATATCAAGGGAACTTGAACCCGAAAACCATTTCAAGGGCGTGACAATACAGCAATAGCATATAACTTGACCGCACTTCGCCCTGCATTCATCTAACATGCTAACCCACAGGAGCCATCATGACCGAATACAGCCAACAAGAGATCGAACTTCAGGCCGCCGCGTTCCGCCGTTTACAGCAGCATTTGATGCAAGACCGGGCAGACGTTCAAAACATCGACATGATGAATCTCACGGGCTTTTGCCGCAACTGCCTGTCCCGTTGGTATCAAGAGGCCGCTGCCGAACGTGGTGTCGAAATAGGCAAGATCCAAGCACGTGAGCTGTTTTACGGCATGACCATGGACGAATGGAAAGCCAACCACCAAACCGAGGCAACTGGCACACAGCAAGAGGCATTCAAAACCGCCTTCGCTGAGAATGTCGGAAAAGAATAGCTTCGAAAAATAGCATCTGTAAATCCAGCAGCACCAGCGACCTATCGCCTTTCGGAGACACTCAGCAGATCAAACAACCTGAAGTAGTCAAACAACCAACGTGTCCCCGGCCAATTCCTGCCTTGTTTCAAATTTAACTTTAACTCAACGTTATTCAAAATTGAAATAGGCCCCTAGAATGCTTGCACTGTTACTCGTCCCTGCCCTGCTGGGGCTCGCGCTTTTTATAGATGAAGATACTGGCGGTGATGACAGCGACATCGTCAACTCTAGCGAAGAAGACGCAATTGACCCCGTAGAAGGAAATGATGAAAGCAATCTCATTTTTACTGAAGGCGGAAATGATTTCATTCAGGCCAATGGCGGCGCAGACACAATAGACAGCGGAGCAGGGAACGACACCATCTATGCTGGTGATGGCGATGATTCCGTGATTGGTGGCGAGGGTGATGACCTTATATTCTTAGGTGACGGAGAAGACATCTATGTCGCCGAGGAGGATGAGGTCACCGATCGTGGAAATGATATCATCCGCGGTGGTTCTGGAGATGACGGGATCGTCGACTTCCGCGGCAGCGATACTCTTTATGGCGACGATGGTGATGACGTCCTTGCTGCCTTCGGCATAGGGAATACACCTGATGCTCCCGACACCCTCGATGGCGGCTCAGGTGAGGATGTTTTGTTCGGTGACAATGGAGACATCCTTACTGGCGGCGACGGTGCTGACATTTTTGCAGCGATCCAACCTGCAAGTGTGGACACCGAAGCGGTCACAATAACGGACTTCGAAATCGAAAAAGACACGCTAATTGTATTCGTTCCAGAAGCGAACGACCCCGCAGAAGAAATCGAATTGCGCTACGATTCAGATGAAAATGCCTTACGTGCATTTTGGCGGGATGAGGAAGTGGCCGTGTTGAACGGACTTAATGACAGCGACGCATCCAACGTGGACATTTCTATCATAGATGCCGCAGATCTTCAGCTGGCCGGATTTGCGTAAGCAGCTTAGCCCCCTCAGACATTAACTCACTGAGGGGGCTTAATTTGAGCGACTACTTAAACCGCTGCCTTGCGCATCTCTTCGAGGTAAATCTCGCGTAGGCGCAGCGCCACTTTCCCCGGCGTACCCTCACCCAATTCAACACCGTCAATTTCGACGACAGGCATCACAAAGGCGCTGGCCGAGGTTGTGAAGGCTTCATCCGCTTTTTGCGCTTCCTCGATAGTAAAGGAACGCTCCTCGACCTCCATCTGGGCCTCACGCGCAAACCGCAGAACTGCCGAACGGGTAATGCCGTGCAAGATATCAGTGCTCAATTGGCGTGTGATGATCTTATTGCCCTTAACGATATAAGCGTTGTTGGATGTGCCCTCAGTCACCATGCCATCCTCAACCAGCCACGCATCGTCACAACCCGCCTTTTTGGCCATCATCTTACCCATTGACGGGTAAAGCAGCTGGATTGTCTTGATGTCGCGGCGGCCCCAACGGATGTCTTCGATGCTGATAACCTTTGCACCTTTTTTGGCAGCAGGGCTGTCGGCCATACCCGGCTTGTTCTGGGTAAACAGAACAATTGTCGGCACTGTTGTTTCAGGATCAGGGAAGGCAAAGTCGCGATCTCCGTCAGAGCCCCGTGTGATCTGAAGATAGATCAAACCTTCGTTGATCTCGTTTGTGCTTACCAGCTCACGATGAACTTCCAGCAGGTCTTCTTTGGAAATCGGGTTGCGCATGTCCAGCTCACTCAGTGAACGCTCAAGACGTACCGCGTGACCGTCAAAGTCGATCAGCTTACCATCCAGAACTGATGTCACCTCATAGACGCCATCTGCCATCAGAAACCCACGATCAAAGATTGAAATCGTGGCTTCATTTTCCGGCATATATTCGCCGTTTACGTAAACTGTCCGCATCGTCTTATCCCCAAAGTTCACGGCTGGGCGGGTGCACGCCAGCCTTATCAAATATCAAAGCTGCATCGCGGTCTTCGGCCAACAACAGCGGCCCGTCAAGGTCTACAATCTTGGCGCCCTGCGCTACAAGCATTGCTGGTGCCATTGCTAAAGACGATCCAACCATGCAGCCGACCATCACGTCATAACCTTCGGCCAGCGCAGCATCACGCAATGCAAGTGCCTCAGTAAGGCCGCCTGTTTTATCCAGTTTGATATTCACGACATCGTACTTCCCTTTGAGCCCCGCAAGACTCGCGCGGTCATGGCAGCTTTCATCGGCGCAGACGGGCACGGGACGGTCCATCCCAATCAACGCGTCATCCTCACCAGCGGGCAGCGGCTGTTCAACCAACGCAACGCCAAGGCGCACCAAATGCGGCGCAAGATCTGCATATACTTCGGCGGACCAGCCTTCATTTGCGTCAACAATAATAGTGCTATCAGGCGCGCCTGCGCGCACGGCCTCTAGGCGAGGCATGTCATCGGGTGTACCCAATTTGATCTTCAACAACGGGCGAAAGGAATGCTCGGCAGCTTGTGCGCGCATCTTTTCCGGCGTGTCCAAGGACAATGTATATGCGGTGATCTCGGGCTTAAGCGGCGCAAGACCGGCTAATTCCCACGCGGATTTTCCGCTGCGCTTTGCTTCCAGGTCCCACAGCGCGCAATCTACTGCGTTGCGCGCAGCACCTGCGGACAGAAGATCGTACAGCGCCTCGCGGGTCAGCTGACCACTTAGTCCCTTGATCTCGGCGGTGACACTTTCCAGCGTTTCGCCATAACGCGCATAGGGTACACATTCGCCCATGCCCGTCACGCCATCATCTGTGATGCGAACCGTCAGCACCTTGGCTTCGGTGCGTGATCCCCTTGAAATCGTAAATACCTGCGCCAATCGAAACACATCTGCGGTTACTTCAATCTGCATCATCACTCCTCACGCGAGATGCAAAGGGCACATCAGCGCCCCTTGCAGTTCACTATTACTCTTAACCTTAACGTGACTTATAGCGCCGCCAAAGCTTCTGCCAACCGCTCAGCACCGTGTCGGAATGGATCAACTGCAGGCAAACCCATCTCAGCTTCGACCTTTGCCAGATAGGCGCGGGCTTCGTCTTCGGACATGTGCTGAGTATTCACGGAAATGCCAATAACTTTACAATCTGGGTTGGCGACTTTGGCCAGAGTCAGGGCAACGTCACGAATCGCAGACATTTCGGGAACCTTATAGTCAGGCAGTCCGCGCATATGTTCGCGCGTTGGTTCGTGCGAAATGATCAACGCATCAGGCTGACCACCATGGATCAACGCCAGCGTCACACCAGAATAGCTCACGTGGAACAAGCTGCCCTGCCCCTCAATGATATCCCAGTGATCTGCATCATTGTCCGGCGTCAGGTATTCAACAGACCCCGCCATAAAGTCGGCAACCACCGCGTCTAATGGAACACCATCACCTGTGATCAGAATACCCGTCTGACCTGTCGCGCGGAATGTGCATTTCATACCGCGTTCACGCATGGCAACGTCTAGCGCAAGCGCTGTGTACATCTTGCCAACCGAGCAATCGGTCCCAACGGCGAGAACCCGTTTGCCTGTCCGCTTAACACCAGTTGCGATTGGGTAATCAACGGTAGGGATGCGCACATCATGCAACACCCGGCCATGCTTTTCAGCCGCCTCAACCAGGTCCGCTTCTTCGTTCAACAGGTTGTGCAGGCCAGATGCCAGATCATAGCCCATGGCCAACGCCTCGATCAGCGCCTCTTTCCACATCTGGGAAATTTGGCCACCACGGTTGGCAACACCAATCACAAGTGTCTTAGCGCCAGCTTCCAGCCCCTGAGCCAAAGTCATATCAGCCACACCAACGTCGGCCTTACACCCATCCAAACGGAACTGCCCCAAAGCGTTCTCGGGGCGCCAATCCTTGATGCCTTGTGCCACTTTGGCGGTCAATTGATCAGGGGCATCGCCCAGAAACAGCAAATATGGGGTTTGGATCATGGTTCGATTCTCCGCTAAGATATGACTTTTGCGCAGATTGCGCCAAAACTCACGCAATTCAATTGCTTTTCTCTCAAGAGACGCCACGTTGGCGCACAATTTTACGAATATTCGTCAAATATGCACACGTTTTTTGCATCTCTTGAAATGCTGCAAGTGCAAAACACTCTTGCAGGGCGCCGCGTAATTTTATAACCCCGACAGGCAAGTATACGACATTTTATGTCTTAAGAGGATCGGCCCCATGAGCTTTCGCCTACAACCCACCGCGCCCGCACGCCCAAACCGCTGCCAGCTGTTCGGCCCAGGCTCCAATACAAAACTATTCGCAAAAATGGCAGTATCAGCTGCGGATGTGATCAACCTTGATCTCGAAGATAGCGTTGCGCCAAATGACAAAGACATGGCCCGCGCCAACGTCATTGAAGCCATCAACACAGTGGATTGGGGCACAAAAACCCTTTCCGTGCGGATCAACAGCCTCGATACGCCCTACTGGTACCGCGACGTTGTGGACCTGTTGGAACAAGCTTCTGAGCGCCTTGACCAAATCATGATCCCAAAGGTTGGCTGTGCCGAAGACGTCTATGCCGTCGACGCATTGGTCAGCGCGATTGAAGCTGCAAAGGGCCGCAAGAAACGCATCGCCTTCGAAGTCATCATCGAAAGTGCCGCTGGCATCGCACATGTGGAAGCCATCGCCGCATCCTCCCCCCGCCTCGAAGCGATGAGCCTTGGTGCGGCCGATTTTGCCGCCTCAATGGGCATGCAAACCACTGGCATCGGCGGTACGCAGGAAAATTACTACATGCTGCGCGAAGGCCAAAAATATTGGTCAGACCCGTGGCACTGGGCACAAACAGCTATCGTTGCGGCCTGCCGTACCCATGGCATCCTGCCCGTTGACGGCCCATTCGGGGACTTCTCGGACGATGAAGGGTACCGCGCGCAGGCGCGCCGCTCTGCAACACTGGGTATGGTTGGCAAATGGGCCATCCACCCCAAGCAGATCGCAACCGCGAACGAGGTCTTCACACCCTCCGAAGAAGCAGTCACTGAAGCGCGCGAAATTCTAGCCGCAATGGAAACCGCAAAAGCCAACGGCGAAGGCGCAACCGTCTACAAGGGCCGCCTTGTGGACATCGCCTCCATCAAACAGGCAGAGGTCATTGTGCGTCAGTCTGAACTCTTTGCAGGTTAATCGCTCTCAAGCTCAATATTTGCGGCTCGCCTTTGGCGGGCCGTTTTTCATTTAGGCCCGTTCATCCTTAGGTGATCCCATCACAACATATGACGTGATTTTTGCCACCTGCGGCAAGGCCCCTAAATGATCGGTGTGAAACCGTTTGTAATCAGGTAGGTCAGCACATTCGACGCGCAGCAGATATTCGATTGTTCCAGTGATATTGTGGCATTCCCGCACTTCTGGTGCGCGAGAGATCGACCTTTCAAAGGCCTCCTGTGAGGCCTTGCTATGGTCACTCAGTCCTACACCAATATAGGCTACAAACCCCGCACCCATCGCGGCCCGATCAAGTACCGCGCGGTACCCTTTGATAACCCCACGCCTTTCAAGCTCTTGCACCCGCCGTAAGCACGCTGAAGGCGACAATCCCACCCGATCCGCGAGTTCCAGATTGCTGATCCGGCCATCTCGACCTAGCACACGCAATATCTCATCTGATTTTTGATCAATTTTGGTCATAGATTGTGCAATTCCTCAATTATGCCCAAAGTTTGCAATTTCATGTCGCGCATTTCAATCAATCATTGCGCCATGACATTTGAAACTCTCACCGCCCTTGCGGTTTTCGCCTTTGTAAGTTCCGCAACGCCGGGGCCAAACAACTTGATGCTTATGGCGTCTGGAGCCAACTTTGGTTTCTGGCGTTCGATCCCACATATGCTGGGCATTTCCATTGGATTTATGGTGATGTTGTTTTCTGTTGGCAGTGGGCTGGTCCAGATATTTGACCGCTTCCCAGTCATTTATGACATCTTAAAAGTCGCCAGCGTCATCTACATGCTTTGGCTGGCGTGGAAGATCGCAAACGCCGCGCCGATTACAAAAAGCGCCGACGCAGGTGTTCCCATGACATTTTTACAGGCCGCAGCCTTTCAATGGGTTAATCCAAAAGCATGGGCAATGGCCCTGACGGCAGTCACTGTCTATGTCGGGGACTCAGCGATGATCTGGCTGGCCGCAGGTGCGGCGCTATTTAGCCTCATCAATCTACCGTCTGTTTCCATGTGGACAATCGCCGGACAGCAACTCCAGCGCATCCTTACAAATCCGCGTCGTTTGCGGGTCTATAATTGGACGATGGCAACATTGTTGGTCGCCTCGCTGTACCCCGTTTTGCAGAATTAACTAGTAATTGCGCAGCGCGATCTTTCCAGCATCGCATAATTTACGACAATCAGATGCGTCGTGGCCCACGTCTGATTGCATCATAACGCCATCCGTACCTGGCCCCTCAAAGCGAAAATCGTCACACTCACCATCCCTGGGCCAGTCTGATTTGTTATCCCCAAAGTTGATCTCGTGGCACTGAGTTGCGGCAAGCGCTTCCTTAAAGTCCCAGATCTTAAGCTGCCCCATGTCATAGCCGCGCTTGCAGTCGGTTCTATCCTTGCCCGTGTCATCCGCATCCAGACTGGACGCCATGGCGGCACCGCGAAACCGTCGATCATCACATTCGCCGTCTTTCGCCCATTCACTGCTGTTGTCACCAAACTGGACAGACTGCGCCAAGCCGAATTGAGGGACCATCACAGCCAATGCAATGGCTAGGTAAAACTGTTTCATCACTTCACTCCTTGTTGCCCAATTCAATAACGCTACCGCCACGCGTTGCAAACCGATGAATTGACCGCCATATAATGACCAATAATCTGTGCGGAGCATGCAATGACCCAGTATATGGACTTTGAAAAACCCCTAGCCGAGATTGAGGGAAAGGCCGAAGAGCTGCGCGCGATGGCGCGGCGCGACCCTGAAACCGATGTGACCGAAGAGGCAAAAGCGCTCGACGTTAAAGCGGATAAAATGCTGGACGACTTGTATCAGAACCTTACGCCTTGGCGTAAGTGTCAGGTTGCACGCCACCCAGAGCGCCCTCACTGCAAAGATTACATTGAGGCGTTATTCACCGAATACACCCCCCTTGCTGGTGACCGCAACTTTGCAGATGACCATGCAATTATGGGCGGGCTTGCGCGGTTTAACGACAAACCTGTCATGGTGATCGGCCATGAAAAAGGGGATGATACGACCTCCCGTATCGAACGTAATTTTGGCATGGCCCGCCCTGAGGGTTACCGGAAGGCTGTTCGTCTGATGGAAATGGCCCACCGTTTTGGCCTGCCTGTCATCACCCTTGTGGATACACCGGGCGCATATCCAGGCAAAGGTGCCGAAGAACGCGGCCAATCCGAAGCCATCGCACGTTCAACTGAGAAGTGCCTCGCGATCGGCGTCCCACTTGTGAGCGTCATCATCGGCGAAGGTGGTTCTGGCGGTGCTGTTGCATTCGCAACCGCCAACCGTGTCGCGATGTTGGAACACTCCGTCTATTCCGTCATCACGCCTGAAGGCTGTGCCGCAATTCTGTGGAAAGATGCCGAAAAGATGCGCGAAGCCGCCGAAGCCCTGCGCCTGACCGCACAAGACCTCAAGCAACTTGGTGTCGCTGACCGGATTATCCCCGAGCCCAGAGGCGGCGCGCACCGTGACCCGCAAACGACGATTGCATCTGTGTCTGAGGCAATTTCTGAAATGCTAAAGTCATTGGAAGGCAAGGCCCCCAAAGCGCTGATCAAAGACAGGCGCGAGAAGTATCTTGATATGGGTGACCGAGGACTGGCAGCCTGAATACGCTATACCCCCTGATCACTAAACTGCCGGGTTCGCTCGCTATTATGGCGCGCCCGCATGACGTATCAGGGGATATTGCCGCAGCTCACAGCGCTGGAATTGATACCATCGTTTCCCTGCTAGAGCCCGCCGAAGCCGCGAAATTTGATCTCAAGGATGAGGCCAAAATTTGTGCGGCTTTGGACATAACCTTCCTAAATCATCCCATCCGCGATATGCACCTACCTGATCCAGACAGCTTTGCTGCGTTTACCGCTGACCTCGCAGATCAGCTAATTCACGGCGCAAATATTGCGGTTCATTGCTATGCTAGTATCGGGCGTTCAGGAATGTTGACCTGTTCCATTTTGGGGCATTTTGGATTTGATGCGGAAATGACACTGCAACATGTCAGCGCCAAACGTGGTGTGCCAGTGCCTGACACCCCAGAACAGGCGGCATTCATCCGCACATCAATAGCCGCTCAGATTGCCCGCACGACGCAACCTAAAACTTCATCCTAAAGCGCACGCCGGCTGCATTAAATTCTTCAAAGCCCGCAGAACGGTAAATATCCTGCGCGTGCACGTTTTCGGGGTGTGTTCCAACGGTCAAATACCTCGCACCTTCGGCCTTAGCACATGCGATTGCAGCATCGATCAGGGCGCGCCCCACACCACGCCCCCTCGCCGATTCGACAACAAATATATGATGTAAATCCATGCCTCGCACACCAAATTGCAACTGCGACAAGGGGCAAAGAGCAGCATAGCCCAACCCTTCGGCAACCAGCACCCGCACCCAAGGCGATGGTCCAAGTGCATCACGGCGCAGCTCGTCCACAGTGATTGCCGCCTTGTCGCCATGATGCGTCGCCAACGCTTGGATCATGGGTAGAACGTCAAGAATATCTGCTTCAATGATGGGTCGTATCTGGGTCATGTTCAGGCTCCTGAGAGGCCATCCGCCCACGCCACAAACCCGCACAGACGGCGGCACGATAAATTAAAATATAGGGGGATCGTCCGCGCGTTATATGGAGCGGCGATAATACACTGTGATATGAGAGCTTTCAGTTTTCATATCTCAACATCACCCGTCCAATACGCTGGGTCAAGATGCCCTAGCTCGCCAACATCCGCAGGCCTTGTGTTACGTCAGAACGTACCGCAAGCCGCAAACCTGGTTCATCCCCTGCACGTAAGGCCGCAATAATAAGGCGATGGAAGTGAGGCGGCTCGGTTCGGCGCAAACGACCATAAAGCGCGCGCATTGTTGGGCCCATCTGCAACCAGACCGTTTCTGCCATGGCAAGCATCGCGGGCGCTTGAGCCCGCAGATAAAGCGTGCGGTGAAATTCCAGATTAGTACGGATATAGCTCACCGCATCACGATGTGCGACAGCCTCACCGACCTTTGCATTGATGTTTTGCAGCCGTTCAATCAACGCCAAATGCGCACGCGGCAACGCCCGCGAGGCAAGCTCTACCTCAATCAGGGCACGCAGAGCGGCTAGTTCTTCAATTCGTTCATTGTTCAGCAGCGGCGTCGAAATCCGGCCCGAGTTGGACATGCTCAGTGCGCCCTCAGCAACCAGCCGGCGAATAGATTCACGCGCAGGCGTCATCGAGACTCCATATTCCTTGCCAAGCCCCCGCAGCGTTAGGGCATGCCCTGGGGGTATGTCACCATGCATGATGCGCGATCGCAGATGGCGATAGACGCGGTCATGCGCTAATGGAGCGGGGTCAATTGGACGAGCGGTCAGTGTCATATTGCCCTTGTGATCACAACAACGATGAACGTCAATGATGTGATCACAAAATTGGTTAAAACTTGTATCGGTGCAGCGTACTGCCATGCGTGCGTAACCAGCTCCGTGCAGCAGAATAGTCGCCGTATATCCGTGTCACCTCCGCCCAAAACGCGGCTGAGTGATTCATTTCTGCCAAATGCGCAACTTCATGGGCCGCTACATAATCAAGCACCTCGGGCGGGGCCATCACCAGCCGCCAAGAATACATCAACCCACCATCCGAGGTACATGACCCCCAACGTGACCGCGTATCGCGCAACGATAGGCGTGTGTAACCACGCCCCAGTCGCGCGGCATAATCATCACTGGCCCCAGCCAGCCTATCACGTGCCAATTCCTTGAGATGCGCGCTAAGACGCTTGCCCATGCGTTCGGGTGGGCCTGGAACAAAAATACCATCTGGTGTGATCTTTACGCGACGTCCCGTCCCAGCAAGAACTGGATACATCCGTCCACTCAGAGGCAGCTCAGCACCTTCACCTATCATCACATCCTCGCCACGCGCGCCTAGATGTTTGCGAATCCATGCTTCTTTGCTGCGGGCAAAATCCATCGCTTCGCGCTCAACCAGCCGTTTTGGCATCGTTAATGTAACGCGCCCATCCAATTGACTGATACGCAACGAAATACGCTTTGCCTGCGCAGAGCGCCGCAAGATCAGGGGGATGGGCGGGTCTCCGGGCAGATGCGGGTCGGACATATCAGGCTCTTGGTATGGGGTGAATTGGCTTTAGACTGGACAGCACCCTTTGCATATGGCAATTGCGCTGAATCATCTAGACACAACACCAAGTATAAAAGGGGAAATCCATGCCCAACGAAGAATGGGGAACCAAGCGCCTCTGCCCCACCACGGGCAAGCGTTTCTACGACCTAAACAAAGATCCGATCATCAGCCCGTACTCGGGCGAAGTGGTTGAAGTCGATCAATCCAAATCCCGCATGATTGCCGCTGATGCTGCAGATGCCGCGACCACAAAAGCCAAAGCTGCTGAGGTCAAGGACGAAGATGATCTGGTCGATGACGACGATGTAGACGTAGATCTGGACGACGATCTGCTGGACGATGACGAAGACGATAGCGATACTGTTCCGCTCGAAGAAATC
Organism: Sulfitobacter sp.; assembly: GCF_036960155.1. Taxonomy (GTDB): domain Bacteria; phylum Pseudomonadota; class Alphaproteobacteria; order Rhodobacterales; family Rhodobacteraceae; genus Sulfitobacter. The sequence continues at coordinate 700,818 of NZ_JBALWB010000001.1, forward strand.
GCGGACGTAGCAGCAAACGAAGACGATAGCTAAATTGCTGTGGCGGGTGATGCGTTTTTCGCTTGATCCCGCCGCCGCTTGTGCCTAGTACACGGCGCATTGACCCTGTTGGGTCAAACTCAGATCCTCTAGGGGATACCATTCCACGCTTGCGTGATTTGGGGCATTAGCTCAGCTGGGAGAGCGCCTGCATGGCATGCAGGAGGTCAGCGGTTCGATCCCGCTATGCTCCACCAATCACCCCTCAAGTGGGTGAAGGCCTTACAGGGCCATAAAATCAAAAGCCTTCCTGAATATCACACAAAAAGCATGGGCGACTTGTCCAAGTACCCTGCGTTGAGGTGAGCGAAGAGCGACATTTATGCCGTCACTAGCCATTTGCGACTTGACCGTGAGCGATGCCAACTTGGAGAATGAACGGCTAGGCGGTGTGACTATTGCTCCAGCACCGCTGAAGAAGAGTTTCAGTATTTTTCGGGTTTTTCTAAACGGGTTTGTCCCAGAGCAAATTGTGGAACCGGACGTCGCGCTGAAACTGAAGTCGATCCCCACAAACCTCCCCCAGTCGAAAAAAACGAGAACCGTTTGAAGCCAAAGACCTACAAGTGATACTTGGCGACCACTTTCTCCTTAAAGTTCGCTCAGGCCAGAACACCGCAAGCACTCAATCTACAATTTTTCCTGTTTTTGCGCGTACTAGGCACTATTGATTACGGCGTTTTCGGGCATAGGACGTCATTGGCGGTTTCTACCGCGCTCCCTGATCTCGCCTATTTCGACAGCCCTCTTGAGAGAGAGCCCACTTATTTCCTGACACGCTACCCTAGCCGTCAATCAAGATTGCGCGAAAATCATTCACGTTGGTGCCCGTAGGGCCCGGCTTGAAGATAGTGCCCGCACCGTCAAATGCCCCCCACGCATCATTGCGGCGCAAGGCATCTGCCGGATCAATTCCAGCTGCGCGCATTGCTACTGCAGTGCCGCCATCTGCAAAGGCACCTGCGTTATCTTCAGAACCGTCAATCCCGTCTGTATCCGCAGCCAGTGCAGTGATACCTGTCATACCTTCAATCGCCTGTGCAAATGCCAGTAAGAACGCCGTATTGCGCCCCCCGCGCCCATCTTTATGGCGCAGGGTCACAGTTGTTTCACCGCCCGACAGCACAACAATCGGAGCTTTGAACGGGCGGCCCTGCGTGGCCACCTCGCGCGCGATTGCCGCATGCATCTGACCGATGACCTCGGCCTCGCCCTCAATTGCATCTGACAGGATGACCGCAGGCACGCCCGCGGCCTCTGCTGCGCTTGCTGCAGCCTCAAGCGAAAGCCGCGCCGATGCGATGACATGCACCTCGTTTGCCTCGAACACCGGATCATCAGGCATAGGCGCCCGTACAAACCCTGCCAGCACAGTAGGCGGCAATTCCAACCCGCGTGCCTTAATCAGGCTCAACGCGTCCTCCAGTGTCACGGCATCGGGAACCGTCGGGCCAGAGGCCACTTGTGCAGGGTCATCGCCGGGAACATCCGAAACAACAAGGCTGACCACCCGCGCCGGATGCGCCAAAGCAGCAAGGCGCCCGCCTTTGATCCCACTTGCGTGTTTGCGTATCGCGTTCATCACGCCGATGGGGGCACCAGAGGCCAGCAGTGCCTCGTTCAGTGCCTGCTCGTCCTCTAGCGTCAGCCCTTGAGGTGGGCAGGGCAGCAATGCAGAGCCTCCACCGCATATAAGCGCCACCACTAAATCATCTGGCCCAAGGTTTGACACAGCCTCAAACAATGCGTCAGTCGCAGCCAGCCCTGCGGCATCAGGCACAGGGTGTGAAGCCTCCATCACGCGAATCGATTTTGTCGGACAGCTATAGCCGTACCGCGTGACCACAACGCCCTGAACAGGACCATCCCACAAGTCTTCGAATGCCGCGGCAAGGTGCGCTGAACCTTTGCCAGCACCTACAACAATTGTGCGCCCTTTTGGGCGTTGTGGCAGGTGTGGTTCTAATGCGGCACGCGCATCCGCTGCTGTTACAGCAGCATCAAACAGAGAAGTCAGAAACGCTTGTTTAGTCGGGTCAATCATGTGCCAAATTCCTCTCGCAGAGCGACCTTCTGCACTTTGCCCATGGTGTTACGCGGCAATCCATCCAGCACGCGATATTCACGCGGTTGCTTGAACCGTGCAAGCGCCTCATTCACTGCTGCTTTCACGGCCTCCAAATCAATTTGCACGCCCGCCTCGGGCACCAGCACCGCCAGCGGCACTTCGCCCAGATCATCATGCGGGATACCGATCACTGCACTTTCTAACACACCCACTTGGGCATCCAGCACCAATTCCAGTTCTTTGGGGTAGATGTTGTAACCCCCAGAAATGATCAGATCTTTGCCGCGTCCAACGATAGTGACATAACCTTCTTCGTCTTGCACACCCAGATCCCCAGTGATGAAGAACCCGTCTTCTCGAAGTTCTTCTTTGGTCTTTTCAGGCATGTTCCAATATCCTTGAAATACATTAGGCCCACGGACCTCAACCACGCCTGTCTCACCGCGCGCCAATTCAGTTCCGTCACCATCTGCAACCCGCAACGCCACATCCGGCAACGGCAGCCCAACAGTGCCCGCGCGCCGCTCACCCTCATAGGGGTTAGAAGTATTCATATTCGTTTCGGTCATGCCGTAGCGTTCCAAAATACGGTGACCAGTACGTTCTTCAAACGCGACATGCGTATCGGCCAGCAAGGGTGCTGAGCCCGAGATGAATAGACGCATATTTACTGTCAACGAATGATCAAACCGGACATCATCCAGCAGGCGCGTGTAGAATGTCGGCACACCCATCATTGCTGTGGCGCGGGGCATCCATTCAATCATCTGGTCGATATCAAGCTTGGGCATGAACACCATCGAACCACCCGCCATCAACATCACATTGGTCGCAACAAACAGGCCATGCGTGTGAAAGATCGGCAATGCATGCAACAGCACATCATCGCGCGTGAACTGCCACAGTTTTTTCAACGTTGCCGCATTGCTGATCAGGTTTTTCTGGCTCAGCATGGCGCCCTTAGAACGCCCTGTTGTGCCTGAGGTATATAGAAACGCGGCGAGATCATCTTCACTGCGTTTAACCGTCTCAAAGGTCTGGCTCTGGTTATCAGCACTATCGCTCAGAGTGCCGCCTGCTGCATCCAATGTCGCGAATGCAGCGCCTGATGCTTTTGCAACGGCGTCCAACTCATCCGCCCGCGCAGGATCCCCAACCAGCAACGCCGCGCCACTATCCCCTACAAAATAGGCCAATTCAGCAGCCTTATAGGCCGTGTTCAACGGTAGGAAAATCGCACCCAATTGCGCACATGCCGCGTAAAGCGCCAGCATATCTGGGCATTTCTCCACCTGTACCGCCACACGGTCACCAGTATTTACGCCATACCTTTCAAGAGCATGCGCCAACTGTGCTGCACGGTTTACAAATTCTGCATGGGTGATGACCCCGCCTTCTGGCAACTGCAAAAAGGGTGTATCTTTGCCAGCGTAGGGCGCAAACATCGTGTCATACAGCGGGTTATTCATGGATGGGCCTTTGTTTCTAGGTACCCTACCTTAACCCAGCATTCTCTCAGTGAAAATCGCGTGATTTCGGAATTATGCGTACATCTCGTGGATGCTTACGCCCGCCTGCCACGTGGTTTGGCCGCTGCTGCGGAGGGGTTTCGCCACCCACTTGGCTCATTGGCACATGCTCATCCGCCAAACCATCCAGACGGTCAGTGCGGTTTTCCAACCGATCCGCCACCACATGGATCACACGGCCATCTGTCTGCACACGCCCATGCACTACCAACAGGCGCGCGGTCATAATCAATGCGCGAAAATGTTCAAACAACTTGGGCCAGATGACAAGGTTCGCCACGCCGTCCTCATCCTCCAGCGTGATAAAACACACGCCCTTGGCACTCCCCGGTTTCTGGCGTACCAGTACCAATCCAGCCAGCGACACCCGCGCGCCATGCGCCATGTGGATAAGGTTATGCGAACTAGCAAACCCCTGCTTACATAGGCTGGTTCGGAAAAAGCTCATGGGGTGTGCCTTTAGCGAAAGCCTGAGTGTTTGGTAATCTGCCACGACATGTTCGGCCTGCGCCATCGCGGGCAATGCAACCAGTGGTTCACTGCCCTCACCTACTGCCTCGGCATGTTCAAAAATCGGTAACGACGGCGCATCGCGCAACCCCTGCGCCTGCCACAATGCTTGTCGGCGGTCGATACCACAGGACCGGAACGCATCTGCCGCGGCCAACTTACCTATCGCCCCACGATCCACCTTGGCCCGTTCCTTTAGGTTTGCCACATCGACAAAAGGCTCGGACCGCGCAGCCATAATGCGCGCAGCTGCATCACGGCGCATCCCGTCCACCTGACGCAACCCAAGACGCAATGCAAAGCCATCCGCGCAAGGCTCTAACGTGCAATCCCAATCCGAATAATTCACATCAACTGCACGCACCTCGACCCCGTGATCGCGCGCGTCACGCACGATCTGGGCTGGCGCATAAAACCCCATCGGCTGGCTGTTCAGCAGACCGCAGGCAAAGGCTGCCGGATAGTGGCACTTCATCCAACTGGACACATACACCAGCTTGGCAAAGCTCGCGGCATGGCTTTCGGGAAAACCGTAATCACCGAACCCCTTGATCTGGTTAAAACATCGCTCTGCGAACTCTTGGGCATAACCGCGATCGGTCATGCGCCCGACCATCTTGGCCTGCAGTGTTTCAATTGTCCCGCGGGATCGAAACGTCGCCATCGCCTTGCGCAATTCATTGGCCTCCTTCGGCGAAAATTGCGCGGCATCAATTGCGATCTTCATCGCCTGTTCCTGAAAGATAGGCACACCCAATGTCCGGCCCAAAATCTTGAGCAGCTCATCTTGCGGATACTCGGATCCCGGCGCGGGATAGCTAACCCCCTCAATTCCCTGACGCCGGCGCAGATACGGATGCACCATATCCCCTTGAATGGGACCAGGCCGGACAATCGCCACCTCGATCACCAAATCATAAAAACGCCTCGGGCGCAGCTTGGGGAGCATCGCCATTTGCGCGCGGCTTTCGACTTGAAACACCCCCAAGCTATCGCCAGCACAGAGCATGTCATAGGTGTCCTCATCATCACTTGGCACGCTCGCCAGATCATGATGCACCCCGTAATGCGCCCCCAGCATGTCAAACACCTTGGCGATACAGGTCAGCATTCCAAGCGCGAGGATATCCACCTTGAAGATGCCAAGCACATCAATGTCATCCTTATCCCACTCAATAAAGCTCCGCTCCGGCATCGCTCCATTTCCAATCGGGACCATCTCTGTCAGCGGCCGTTCCGTCAGGATGAAGCCCCCCACATGCTGGGACAGGTGCCGTGGCATCCCCGTCATCTGCCGCGCCAGCGTGATCACCCGCCGCAGGTACGGATCAGACAAATCCATTCCCGCATCCTTGACGCGCTCATCCCCCATCTGTTTTTCAAAGCTACCCCAGACAGTACTTGCCAGCTTGCTCGTCACATCCTCACTCAGCCCCATCGCCTTACCGACTTCGCGAATGGCGCTGCGAGGGCGATAATGAATGACCGTGGCGCATAGCCCTGCCCGTTCCCGCCCGTATTTAGCGTACATGTACTGGATCACTTCTTCGCGACGTTCATGCTCAAAATCCACATCGATATCCGGCGGCTCGTCACGCTCCTCAGACAAGAACCGCTCAAACAAGACGTCGTGTTCCTCTGGGTCTACTGCCGTGATTCCCAAGCAAAAACACACCACCGAATTAGCAGCAGATCCGCGTCCCTGACACAGGATGGGTGGACTGGCCTCATGGCGCGCGAACCGCACAATGTCGTTGATCGTCAGAAAATAACGCGCGATCTTTTTTGATCGGATGAGGTCGAATTCCTTTTCGATGATCGCTTTGACACGCTGCGTCACCCCCTCAGGGTATCGCCACGCCGCACCTTCCCATGTCAGCCGTTCCAGTTCTTCCATCGGGCTGCGACCCTTCGGCACGATCTCATGCGGATATTCATACTTCAAATCATCCAGACTGAATGCACAAGCATCCGCGACCAACCGCGTGGCGGCAATGGCATGCGGCCACGGCGCAAACAGGCGGCACATTTCATCGGGCGATTTCAAATGCCGCTCAGCGTTCGCCTCAAGCAAAAAACCCACCGTCTCAATCGTCTTACTGTGGCGAATACAGGTCATCACATCCTGCAATGGACGCCGTTCAGGCGTGTGGTACAATACGTCATTTGTGGCAAGTATTTCCAAACCATGCGCGCGCGCGATGCAGTCCAATCGATTGATCCGCGCAACATCATCACCGCGATACAGATAGGCAGCCCCCACATGCCGCAATGTGGGCAAGGCATTACACAATCGGCCCAATCCCACCTCAAACACATCCAAATTTTCCCGCGGCATAACAATCAGCTGCACACCATCGCTGTGCCCAGCGACCATCTCCAACGTCAGGTGGGTCTGTCCTTTCAGCTGCCACTCGCCATCCACATCCGCCATCTTCCCCTTGGACAGAAGCGTCGAGAGCCGCGCATAGGCACTGCGATCACGCGGATAAGCCAACAATTCGGTGCCACACAATAACACCAAGCGCGCCCCGATCAGCGGACGCACCTTCGCGGTTTTCGCCTCAGCATGCACCCGCACAACACCTGCAAGCGTATTGTGGTCTGCAACACCCATCGCATGATATCCCAGCATATTTGCCGTCGCCGTCAAATCCACCGCATCAGACGCCGCGCGCAGAAACGAAAAACACGTGGACAAACCCAGCTCCACATAAACGCTGGGGTCATTCGGGTGGAACGGTTCATCTTCTTCAATTGAGCGGCGCTTATGTCCATCTTGCTCTGGCATCAGGTGGCAGCCCTATCTTTTATTACAGCGCATCATTCGCGCTCATCCCCTTCAACTCGGATGCCATCAACCAACCGCTTGGGATGGCGGGAGGGGTGTCGCCCATAGGTGCACGTCTCATGTCATCCAAAAACGCCATGTACAAACCAGCGCGGAGCACCTCCTCGTGCATCCCCGACAATCCCTTCCCGAAAGAGCCAGAACCGCCTCCCGTCCGTCACTTCAACCTTGTAATAATCCCTCAACCGCGTCCCCGCCCTATCGCGCCACCACTCAGGGGCTATCCGTTCAGGCCCCTCAAACCGCGCCATCAAAAACGCAACACGCCGCCACCGAAATCGCGCAGGTGGCCCTTCGGGCACCGCGTACAGCACCGCAATCTCCTCAGGTGGATCAAACATCCGCAACGGTCGTTCATGCGCCACCTCAGCCACGGTTTGCCCGCCGCCCGCCAACACAGGCACTCCGCGCTCCACCCGTTCCGGCTTGTGGCTCTGTAGCCATACCGCCCATGTCACCTTAGATGACCCCAACTTAGCCGTCAGCCGATCCAACAGCGCCGCGATGTCCGCGCTCGCATCCCGCGCCCCCCCCAACTGGTCCTGATGCAAGGAGAGCGGTTCGGCATTTAACGCTTCCAGCGTCATCAAATCAAACCCAAAGCCAGGGTCGATCCCCTCCAGTTTACCCGTCACCAACCGCACAAAATGCGCCGGATCGCGGCTTGCACTGGCCGTAGACACATCCCGAAAACGCCACTCCCCATCCACGCGGTAAATCGTCAAGCGCAAGCGCCGCGCGCCCTGCTCAGCCGCCGCCAGTTGCGTTGTCAAATCTTCTGCTAAACCCCCTAGCCATGGGATCGGGTCAATTACGGGTTCCGCCATGCGCGCATACGCGCGCCATATCTGCACATCAGGTGGCGCATCCAAAGGATCTGCACTGCGCCCCAATGCGCGGTCCAGCAACACCAGCGGATTACGCTCTTCTGCCGCCCCTGAAAAGCGCCGCATAAGTCCTACACGCGGCACGCCCTCCAGCGCACCGATGGTCTTTAACCCCAATCGATCCAGCAAACGTATTGTATCGCTGGGCAATCGAAGAGCCGCTACAGATAGCGGGGCCAAAACCTGCGCCACATCCTCAGGCCCACAGATCACACCCTGCGCACCAAACCGTGCCAACATTTGCGCCGCACCGCGTGTAGGGGCCAAAGCCAGCCGCGCCCGTAATCCCTGCATGGCAAAGCGACCATGCATATCACGCAACATCTGTACTTCGCCGCCAAACAAATGCGCCGCACCGCGCACATCCATCAGCATCCCGTCAGCCTCGGCTACCGTCCACGGGCACCATCGTCGCGCCCACATGGCCAACCGATCTAGCAGCGCACGATCCCCATTTTGATCCCCCTGCTCTACATGCATGTCCGGGTGGATCGCCTGCACATCCACCACCCGCGCGTCAACACAAATACCGCGCGCCAGCCCCGCAGCGTTCACCGCGTACACAACCGGTCCGTGGGTTCCGTGCGCAGACAGCACCACTGGCACCACATCATCCGGTAACGTGCGTTGCTGAGCCGTGATCCGCCTCCATCGATCCATCGCTAGATCGGGGAAGAAAACGGAGACTATTCGTGCGCCCCCGTCCTTCATCGGACACCGACCAGACGCCCGGACTGCGCCCACGCGCCCGAAACAGCTCGGCCTCCCATATCGGCGCACCGGGGGCTGCCGCGTTGTAGGGATGCTTGGCAGAGGGCAAAGACCCTATTCGCCACCGCTCGCGTGCCGCGCTCAACCCTTCTGCCGCCCCCGATCGGATCAACCAGACAGGTATACCCGACGCCTCGCTGCGCATCGCAAGCCGCTTGGTTGCCGTAAAATCCAGAACGGGCGGTGCGCCGTGCACCTCGCCCACAACTGCGGACAAGCCAGCACAAGCCGCGCCCTCCTCCATCGCCCACAACACATCGCGTGCATGGCTCACATCTACCCTCAGCAGTTTGAGCCCTTTGAGGGCAGGACCATATACCCGCCCGTTTTCCAATCGCGAGGCGCGGTCTTGGACCCACAACACGGGAGCCTTGCTGCGCGGCAAACATGCCAGCACAAATGCCGTGGCCGCCGCATCGAACGGCTGCACCGACAGTGCATCCTTTAACACCGCTTGCGCAGCATCCGGCGCAGGGACATCCACCACACCGCGCCGCAGCCCCAGTTGCACCAACTGACCCAAAGAAGAATCGCTCATCATACATCCCCCAGTTTGTTCTCTTTTTGTTCTACTTTAAAACCCCCTTTTTGACACCCCCCCTTTTTACCCATATACATCGGTTTTCCGCACAGCTATGCGCCTCGCGCAGTCCCGTTCGCGCGAAATCACCCGTATACAAACAGCCTGCAACCCAGTAGGGGCAGGCCAACTCCATTCTTATCCGCTCAGGAAAATCCCTTGATTCAAACGATCGCAGACGCACTGGCCGCCCAAGGCTACGAAACAATGACACCCGTACAGGACGCCGTAATCGCGCCTGAACTAGATGGCGCAGACCTATTGGTTTCCGCTCAAACTGGCTCTGGCAAAACGGTTGCCTTCGGCCTTGCCATCGCCCCCACATTGCTGGGCGATGAAACGCATTTCGGCCGCGCAAGCGCGCCATTGGCCCTTGTTATCGCCCCCACACGTGAGCTGGCGATGCAAGTTAGTCGTGAGTTGACATGGCTTTACGCAAAAGCAGGCGCCATCGTCACCACCTGTGTGGGTGGCATGGACACCCGTACCGAACGCCGCGCGCTAGACCGGGGTGCACACATCGTTGTCGCCACGCCAGGCCGCCTGTGTGACCACATCAAACGCAACAACATCAACCTCACGGATATTCGCGCTGTGGTGCTGGATGAAGCAGACGAAATGCTTGATCTGGGCTTTCGCGAAGATCTTGAGTTTATCTTGGGCGAATCCCCTGCAACACGCCGCACATTGATGTTCTCCGCTACCGTTCCTGCCGCCATTGCAAAGATGGCAAAAGGATATCAGCGCGATGCACAGCGTGTTTCTGTTGTGTCTGACGGCAAGCAGCACTCTGACATCTCATACCGCGCCCTCACCGTGAATCCGCGCGATACCGAGAATGCGATCCTGAACCTTTTGCGGTTCTACGAAGCCAAGAACGCCATCGTATTCTGCAACACACGTGCCGCCGTGGCACGCCTGACCACGCGCCTCACGAACCGCAACTTCTCAGTTGTGGCGTTGTCGGGTGAACTGTCCCAGACAGAACGTACCAACGCCCTGCAATCGTTGCGCGACGGCCGTGCCCGCGTCTGTGTGGCAACCGACGTTGCTGCACGCGGTATCGACCTGCCCAACCTTGAGCTGGTGATTCACGCTGACCTACCCACCAACGCTGACACGCTTCTGCACCGCTCTGGCCGTACAGGTCGCGCGGGCCGTAAAGGTGTATCTGCGTTGATCGTACCACCAAAAATGCGTTCAAAAGCAACCCGCCTGATGGGTTGGGCCAAGCTTGATGCCGAATGGGCCCTGCCCCCATCTGCCGCCGAAGTGAACGCCGCGGACCAAGAGCGTCTGCTCAATGATGATGCATGGACAACGCCTGCGCCAGAAGATGCTGTAGAATTTGTGGCAACACTGGCAGAACGTTACACGCCAGAGCAACTCGCGACTGCGTTTGTAAACCTGCACCGCTCACGCGGATCCGCACCCGAAGAACTCTCCAACCCCGGCGACGGCAAAGAGAACGCACCACGCATGGAATTCGGTAAATCTATTTGGTTCACCGTATCCACAGGCCGTAATGACGGAGCAGAGCCGCGCACCTTGCTGCCAATGCTGTGCCGCGTAGGTGACATGACACGTGACGACATCGGTGCAATACGCGTACAGCCGCGCCACTCCTATGTGGAAGTTGCTGAAGGCGCTGTACCGAAATTGGTCAATGCACTTGGTAAAGACATGAAAGCCGAAGATGGCGTGACCCTCACCCGCCTTGACGGTGTTCCCGATTTTGGCCCCAAAGGCCCACGTCAGGAACGCGGCCCCAAACCAGCATACGATAAGGGCTCGAAGCCCGCGTATGATAAAGGCCCGAAACCTGCGTATGACAAAGGGCCAAAGCCGGACGCTCGCAGCAAGCCGGCCTATGATCCCGATGCACCAAAGCCAGCGCACAAACCGCGCCCACCACGCGACGATGCGCCAGCAGCGGAATACAAACCCCGCACATCCGAATCCAAACCACGCGGTGCCCCTGCCAAATCCAAGCGGGACGCAACACGGCCGCCAAAGTCTCACAAGACCGAGCGCACGCCGATGAAGGCTGGTGAAAAACCCAAGGCAAAACCCGTCTGGAAAGACAAGCCAACCGGTGCAGCCAGCGACAAGCCAGCCTCAAAAGCCGTTTGGAAGAAGCCAGCGAAAGAGGGTGCGCCAAAACGCGATGCAAAACCAGAAGGCGGATATAACCGCGCAGCGGATTCATCCAAGCGCTTTACCCCTCCGGGCAAAAGCAAAAAGCCAAGCGGCCCTAAGAAGTAAAATACAAACCACTAGGCAGGACATTCTTTGAACTGCCTAGTGGTTCTTGGTAGAAACGAAAAAGGCCGGAGCATCTGCTCCGGCCTTTTCTGTATCATGCAGGAAATACGCGCAGGCTAGATCAGCCTTTGCCTTTCCAAGGAACCATAATCCGCTCAGCACCGCGCATTAGCATATCAATGCCAAAACCGATCACACCAATCAGGATAATACCCAAGATAACGATGTCAGTGTTCTGGAACTTGGACGCGACCATGATCATCATGCCTGCCCCCTTTTCGGCTGCAACCAATTCGGCCGCAACAACAGTCCCCCAACACACACCCATCGCCACACGCGCACCCGTAAAGATTTCCGGGAGTGAGTTCGGGATAATCACATAGCGCATGATTTGCCATTTGCTGGCGCCCAGCGAATAGGCCGCGTGTACCTTGGAAATATTCACGCCAGACACACCCGAACGTGCCGCGATTGCCATAATCCAAAGCGCTGCAAGGAAGAGCAGGATAATTTTGCCTGTCTCACCAATACCAGCCCAGATGATGACCAACGGGATCAATGCAAGAGGCGGAACCGGACGCATGAACTCCACAATCGGATCAAACCAACCACGGAACCAGTTGCTTAGACCCATCGCATACCCCAGCGGGATGCCAACAATCGCACCACAGATAAAGCCCGCAACAACACGGAACAGCGACCAACCCAAGTGACCCAGCAGCGATGTGCCACGGAAACCCTCGTCTAGTACTTTGCCTGTGCGCGCGATCACCGCCTCTGGAGACGGCAGATAAAGCGGCTCCATCTGCAAGCCATTCTCGGGTGCAAAATTCGGCGTGCCCTTTTGGGAGATCGTTACGGAACCACCTTCGATTTCGACCGTATCACCGGGCTGAACTTTTTGCCCGTTGATGGCTACGATCTTGGCACCATCCTTCTTTTTCAAATCATCGTTCTTATCAAACGACACCAACTGGCTGCGATATTGGGCAACTTTGATGCTGTCGTTTTTGGCAAAACCTTCACCCGGTTCAACAGCGGGTGCATCAGGGGTTTCTTCACGTTTGTGTACAAGTACCTTCACAGTTGCTGTGTCGGTCTCGCCATTCACCTCAACGGTATATTCAAACGATGTCTCACCCGCGTAAGGCGCAGGCGCATGTAAAAAGCCGGGAATAAGCGAGGAGCCTGTAAACATCCCCCACAACAGGAACAGCGTGAGAAGCGAAATAATACCTGCTGCACGATTGGGACGCACAGCGCTTTCATCGCCAAACGTCACCGTCTTGAGAGACGTATAGTCGCGGATACCTGCGCCAATACGGGTAAAGATCATCATCGATCCAACAAAGATGCCGACATAAACGGCCAGTACGATAAGTCCGGTCATGCGTCTGCCTCCGCGGTGCCCATAATTTCTTCTTCCATGTCCCAAATCATATTGAGGATCTCTTCGCGTTTAGGTCCAAAATCAGGATGCAATTTCACTTCACGTAAATCGGAATTCACACCAAGTTCTGCAAACGGCAGACGGTATTCTTTGTGGATACGGCCGGGGCGGGGTGCCATCACGATCAGACGCTCGCCCAACAGCAATGCCTCTTCAACGGAGTGCGTGATCAGGATGATCGTTTTGCCCGTTTCTTTCCACAACTTCAGAACCAGCGATTGCATCTTCTCGCGCGTCAGCGCGTCCAATGCGCCTAGTGGCTCATCCATCAAAATCACATCAGGGTCGTTCGCCAAGCAACGGGCCAAAGCCACACGCTGCTGCATCCCACCAGACAGTTCATACACCGCCTTTTCCTTGAAATCCTGTAACCCGACGACGTCCAGAAGGTGGTTAACGATCTCTGTTTTGTCGTTCTTTGGCATGCCCTTCATTGAAGGACCAAAACCTACGTTTTCACGTACGCTCATCCATTCAAATAACGCGCCTTGCTGGAACACCATGCCGCGTTCGGCATCAGGGCCCTTAATCACATGATCATTCAGGGTCATCACACCTGCGGTGGGTGCTAAAAAGCCTGCGACAATGTTCAACAACGTTGTCTTGCCACAGCCTGATGGCCCCAGCACGCTCAACAGCTCACCCGCCTTCAGGTCCAGCGAGACGTCTTTGAGCGCCTGCACTGATCCACCACCTGGCAGATCAAATCGCATCGAGAGTTTATCAATTGAAAGTCCGGACATGTCCCTGCTTTCTGGCCACTAATATGAGCCGATATAGGACGAGGTGGGCCCCGCCTCTTTGAAGAAAAAGGCCCGGCGCGATATCAACGCGCCGGGCCGTGTTAACCCCCTAAGGAATTACATGCCTTTTACAGCCATCAATGGGCCTGTGTTTACAGTGCCTTCATAGCTTTCCAGCGTCTTGTCGATGGATCCGCTTTCAAGGAATACGTCTGCAACGCCGCCCATGAATGCCTGGCTGCCGCCGCCGAACCATTTGGCGCTCAGCTGGTCTTCCACGGATGGGAATACAAAACCAGCAAGAGTTTCTGCTGTTGCCGCTTCGTCCATGCCCGCATCTTTTGCGATCACTGGCAGCATTTTGTCGGTGTTCTCACCAGAGTTCCACATTGCGTTGGCATCTGCCGTTACTTTGAGGAATTTGGCCAGATCATCACCGCTTTCGGCAACATAAGAAGCGGTAGCTGATGTCACGTCAAACACCAGAATGCCCAGCTCTTCTTTTTCTGCGCCGGTCAGCAACACGTTGCCGGATTCTTTCATGCGGCGCAGTGCACCACCCCAACCACATGCCATGTCTACAGCACCTTGGCTCAGCGCGGCTGCGCCTTCGGCAGGGGCCATATCAACAACAGACATGCCAGCAACATCTACGCCGAAGTGGCCCATCTGCTTAAGGAAGCCGTAGTGAGCAGCGGTACCCAGTGGTACGGCAACTTTTTTGCCAGCCAGCTCGGCTGCGGATGTTTTGTCGATCTCCAAGCCCGAAGCAACAACGCAGTTGTCGTTCTCGGAATAGGATACAGCAACGTCAACAATCTGAAGATCCTGACCGCCGGATGTTGCTACAACGAATGGTGGCACACCTTGGCTTACGGAAATCTGTACGTCGCCAGATGCCATCGCTGCGGACATTGCAACGCCACTGTCAAAGCTAACCCAGTTGATTTTCTTGCCCAGAACTTCTTCGTATGTTCCGTTCACTTTTGCGAACTGAAACGGCATTGGCCATTCAAGGAAATAGGCTACGGTGATTTCTTCGTGACCATCTGCAAAAGCGGACGTAGCAGCGATTGACATCACGGCGCCGGCGACAAATGCGCTTACTGTTTTTTTCATCATTTTTATTTCTCCCAGTTATTTTATTGCCCGGTCCCTTTGCGGCACTCGGGATTGATCGTTACGAAATTCGCAACCGACATAGACATCCTAGAGAAGCCTCTGCCACTTGCAATAATGTTTAACGTATTATTGGGTCTAGCGGTCCCATTTTTGGTCCTATTAGGTTTAACACACTTACACGCGACCAAGGTGAAGAAATCGACACACTCGGACATAACTGCCAGCCTATCCGCATCATTCAACAAAACACCTTATGCACAATCTTTCGAACAACAATCACTCTGGCTGCATAGGCTAATAAGAAAATGTCCAGTTGAGCACCCGCAATGAGTCCAGCTTTAAGTATTCAACATAAGCTCTCCAGCCCTACTTTCGTCAACTCAGCCGACGCCTAGCGAATGAAATTTCGCATCATTTGCACGTGAAACGGTTTCCGCGATCTCCAATTCATCCAATTTATATGAGCTTTTTAAGCCATCTACATTCGTCAGCGCGCCCTTGTTTTCTAGGCCCCAAATCCGCCCCCATAGAAACTAACTCCCTCTCGAGGCCTAAATTTTAGGCAAGCACTACTCGCCTTTGGCCGCCGTGAAACCATGAGAAACAACGAGGATTCACTCAAATCGCCAATCTGGCTATATTCATACGTAATCTTTGGCCCTATTTTTTCCCGAAAATCCCATGTCAGGTGTATACTTAATCGGCAATCACTTTGCCCGACTTCCCCTAACAAGCTACTCACTCGAAAGGTCGCCATCATGGACGGTACATTTAACGAAAATGACATTTCACGCATCGTTGAGGCGGATCGCGCCCATGTCTGGCACCACCTAAGCCAGCATAAACCTTACGAAACATCCGACCCTCGCATCATTGTTGAGGGTAAAGGCATGCGTGTTTGGGATCAAAAAGGCAAAGAGCACATTGACGCTGTTGCTGGCGGCGTTTGGACAGTCAACGTAGGCTATGGCCGCGAATCAATTGCGAACGCCGTGCGCGATCAACTGATAAAACTGAACTTCTTTGGCGGCACAGCTGGCTCTATCCCCGGCGCGATCTTCTCTGAAATGCTGATCGACAAAATGCCAGGCATGAGCCGCGTCTATTATTGCTCATCCGGTTCTGAAGCGAACGAGAAGGGTTATAAGATGGTCCGCCAAATTGCGGTAAAACGCTTTGGTGGCAAAAAACATAAAATCCTGTACCGTGATCGCGATTACCACGGCAGCACCATCGCCACGATGGCCTGTGGCGGTCAAGACGAACGCAACGCACATTACGGCCCTTTCCCCGACGGATTCATTCGCGTTCCTCACTGCCTAGAATACCGCAAACACGAACAAGACGGTGCGCCAGATGAAAACTACGGCGTTTGGGCTGCAAACGAGATTGAAAAAGTAATCTTGCGTGAAGGTCCTGAAACCATTGGCGCGCTCTGCCTTGAGCCCGTGACAGCGGGCGGTGGCGTTATCACCCCTCCTGATGGATACTGGGAACGCATCCGCGAAATCTGTGATCAGTATGAAATACTGCTGCACATTGACGAAGTTGTCTGTGGCGTGGGTCGTACTGGCACATGGTTTGGATACCAGCACTACGGTATCAAACCCGACATGGTCACAATGGCCAAAGGCGTTGCCTCCGGCTATGCGGCGATCTCTTGCCTCGTGACTACCGAAGCGGTCTTTGACATGTTCAAAGACGATGCAACTGATCCGCTCAACTACTTCCGTGACATCTCGACGTTTGGCGGGTGCACTGCGGGACCAGCAGCAGCAATTGAGAACATGAAAATTATCGAGCGTGAAAACTTGCTCGAAAATACGGTCACAATGGGTGACTACATGCTCGATCAGCTAAACGCGTTAACCGACAAACATGCGGTGATCGGTCAGGCGCGCGGTAAAGGCCTTTTCCTTGGTCTAGAGCTGGTCGAAGATCGCACCAGCAAAACACCTATGCCAGAAAAGATGGTGGGAGCCGTTGTCGCGGATTGTATGCAACAGGGCGTCATCATTGGCGCAACCAACCGCTCCTTGCCGGGCAAGAATAACACGCTTTGCTTCTCACCAGCTTTGATCGCGACAAAAGACGACATCGATCAAATCGTCGGTGCTGTGGATGGTGCGCTGGGTCGCGTGTTCGGCTAAAATCCTGCAGACACCAACTGCTATTAAAAGAGCCCCGTTCAAAAACGGGGCTCTTTTTGTCTGAAGCCCAGCTGCAAACAGCTATTTGCTGATCTTCACCCTCTCTGATCAACGGCATCACAGATGATCCACCACCCCTCAAATTTCCCCGAAATTCAGTTGAAACTGTAGTTTTCAACATAGGTTCAACGCGGTTTCAACTCATTCCTGCCCGTTTTAAATTCTAGAAAAATTACTAGAAAATTGTATTTATGAGTGAGGTGCACCATGCCCATTGGTGAGGTTGGTACGCTAGTACGTGGCGGTTTTGGAGATGGTGAAGTCGTTCGGATTGATTTCACCGAACCCATGACGGACGCCATCATCCACCTTTCCTCAACCAACCAAGGCGGTAACGAATTCTCCCTGCCCGTCATCTCTGTAGATGCCAACGGTTTCAATTTCGTTCTAGATGAGTGGGAAGACGAAGACGGCCCCCACCCAGCCACGGAAACAATCAACTGGATCGCAGTCGAAACCGGAGTTCACACCCTTTCGGATGGCCGTGTAATCGAAGCAGGAACAACAACCGCAACAGACGCTGCAAGCTCTGTCTCGCTTGCAGGCGCACATGGCGGCACACCCGTTGTTTTAACGAATGTCATGAGCCAAAATGACCCCGATGTTGTCGACAGCGATCCGTTTAACGTCACCGGCAGTAGTTTTGATGTCCCATTGCAGGAAGGTTCACTATCTGATGGTGTCGACACTGGCGAAGATGTTGGGTGGATCGCAATTTCTACAGGCGGTGACGGAACAGCAGGTTACGCCTCACTTCACAGCAGTCTTGGCACATCAACAAGCAGTTATGCTCTAGGCGGCAGCCTGACCGACGGCGCGGTATTTGGTGAAACCCAATCGATAAACGACGCTGATGCAGGCAATGTCGTTCTATCAAACGGAGCCAGCACAACTGGTTCGACTGGCACAATCACTGCAAAGTTTGACGAGGAAACTGGTGACGGCAACTCTGCCCATGCCACGGAATCTCTCGGCCTCGTTGGGTTTGAAATAGGTCAAATCCTTTGCTTTACGCCAGGAACGGTGATCGCCACTCCTTACGGGTTACGGGTTACGGGATGTCGCCGATATTGCCAAAGGCGACATAGTACTTACGCATGACGAGGGTCCACAGCCGGTTCTAATCACAACCCGCACCCATTTGAGCGGACAAGAACTTACCCAAACCCCACATTTGCGCCCGATCCTACTAAAGGCTGGCAGTTTGGGGCCGAACCTGCCTGACAGGGATCTGCTTGTTTCACCGCAGCACCGCATGCTTCTGAGCGGCTGGCGCGCCCAGCTCCTGTTTAGCGCAGATCAACTTTTAGCACCTGCCAAAGGCCTGCTCAATGACAGCACGATACTATCACAAACTGCAAAACAAGGCGTGACATACATTCACCTCGCCTTTGCCCGCCACCAGATCATAACGGCCAATGGCGCACCAACCGAGAGCCTACACACTGGCGACGTATCCAAAGAAAATATGCACCCAGCGGCCCGCGAAGAACTGTTTGCGCTTTTCCCCGATCTTCGGACTCAGCCGGACAACAGATCAGACACAGCGCGCACGTGCTTAACTTTTTCTGAAACACGTTTATTGGTGCCTTCTTTGCCAAATTAGCCTGCGTCACAGTCTGTTTTGGAAGCCATATAGCAACTCCCGACAATTTACCCAATTGCGCTGTCCTCTAAGAGGCCGCCTGCATCGATAGAAATTGCGTGAGCAAACCACGCGCCTAAAACCATGAATAATTAAATTGGAACCACAAGTCTCATTATCCGATTGTGTTTCCCAGAGGATTTGGTATTATGCTGCATCTTTATTATCCATTTCGCCCGACGGTAAGTCCAAACTGACATGCCGTTAAGTCCAGAATAAACTCCATTTATGGCACTCCCGGTAGAAACCTTCTTCCTTCAGGCCCAAGCCCAAGGAACCCTGCAGTCGCAGATACAGCAGATGATCGCACAGGGCATTCTGTCTGGTCGTTTTCAATGCGGTGAAAAACTCCCCTCTACACGCAAGTTAGCAGTTCACCTTGGCGTCAGCCGCATTACGGTGACCATCGCGTACACAGAACTTTTGGCAAATGATTACCTCTCTTCCAAAGGGCGCTCGGGGTACTACGTCTCGGAAAATGCCCCTAGCCCACCGTCATTCTCCCCCAGCCCAAGTATGCAAGATGCTGTTGATTGGAACCGCGCCATCGGGCAGCGGTTTAGCGGTGGCGTAACTCCTACAAAACCACAAGATTGGTCCAAATACCGCTATCCATTTGTCTATGGGCAGGCCGATCAGTCATTGTTTGATCACGCCAATTGGCGGCTCTGCGCAATGCAGGCTCTTGGGCAGCGCGACTTTAGCTCAATGACCAATGACTACTATGATCAAGACGATCCAAATCTAGTCGAATTTATCGCGCGCCACACGCTGCCGCGCCGCGGCATCACCGCGGCACCCGAACAAATCCTGATCACCATGGGCGCACAAAATGCGCTGTGGTTGACAGCCCAGGTTTTGCTGACACAGCGCAGACGTGCCGCCATTGAAGACCCATGCTATCATGCCTTGCGCGAGATTTTAATCCAGTCGCGTTGCCACGTAACGCCCGTACGTGTGGACTCTGACGGCCTTCCACCTAACGCGATTCCACCCGATACCGATGTCATATTCACCACGCCAAGCCACCAATGCCCGACGAATGCGACTATGCCCATGGAACGTCGCCGCGCACTGCTTGAAAGGGCAAAAGAAATCGAAGCAATCGTTGTCGAAGATGATTACGAATTCGAAACTTCATTTCTGCGCCCTCCTTCGCCTGCGTTGAAATCGCTCGATGCGGATGGGCGGGTCATTTATGTTGGCAGCTTCTCAAAGTCCCTATTTCCGGGCTTGCGCCTTGGTTACCTCGTGGGATCAGAACCGTTTATCCGCGAGGCGCGCGCATTGCGCGCTTCGGTACTACGACACCCTCCGGGTCATATTCAGCGCACGGCTTCCTACTTTCTTTCGCTGGGTCACTATGATGCTTTGGTGCGCCGTACGGGCACCGCCTTGCATGAACGGCGCACAAAGATGGAGGAAGCGATCCTGCAGCACAGGCTGCAAATTGCGGGTCAGGGTGCGCATGGCGGCTCTTCCTATTGGATGCGCGCGCCAGAAGAAATAGACACCCAGATCCTTGCCACGCGATTGCGCAACGTTGGCGTCCTTATAGAACCCGGTCATTCGTTTTTCGCCGGCGACGCACAGCCCAAAAATTTCTACCGCCTCGGCTATTCCTCGATACCATCCTCACGCATCTCGGACGGGATAAAAGTCATATCCTCCGAAATTAGAGCCATGTTAGGCTCTGGTTATATTCCGCCGCGCTAACTGGCCCTAACGGATTACTCGCTTAGATTCTAAATTGCGGCCAAGCCAGATTCTCATCCACCCAAATCAAGGATCACCTCCTATGAAGATGACCACCGAAGAAGCATTTGTAAAAACCCTACAGCGTCACGGCATTCAGCATGCTTTTGGCATCATCGGTTCCGCCATGATGCCCATCTCTGACATTTTCCCAAAAGCAGGGATCAATTTCTGGGACTGCGCCCATGAGGGTTCTGCGGGCATGATGTCTGACGGCTACACACGCGCCACTGGCAAGATGTCGATGATGATCGCGCAAAACGGCCCTGGCATCACAAACTTTGTGACTGCTGTTAAGACAGCCTACTGGAACCACACACCGCTGTTGTTGGTTACACCTCAGGCTGCAAACAAGACAATCGGTCAGGGCGGCTTCCAAGAGATGGAACAGATGAACCTGTTCGCCGACTGCGTTGCCTACCAAGAAGAAGTACGTGATCCGTCGCGCATTGCCGAAACGCTGAACCGCGTGATCATGCAAGCAAAACGCGCATCCGGCCCAGCCCAGATCAACATCCCGCGTGATTTCTGGACCCAGGTGATCGATATCGAGATCCCAGAAGTTGTCGACTTTGAACTGCCCCAAGGTGGTGAAAACGCCGTAAGCAAAGCAGCTGAAATGCTGTCCACTGCCAAGTTCCCAGTGATCTTGAATGGTGCGGGCGTTGTGCTTGCTGCTGGTGGCATTGAAGCATCCCGCGTTTTGGCGGAAAAACTCGATGCACCTGTTTGCGTTGGCTATCAGCACAACGATGCCTTCCCTGGCAACCACCCGCTGTTTGCTGGCCCTCTTGGCTACAACGGCTCCAAGGCTGGAATGGAGCTGATCTCAAAGGCAGATGTTGTTTTGTGCCTCGGCACTCGCCTCAACCCGTTCTCAACCCTTCCAGGTTACGGCATTGATTACTGGCCAACAGACGCCAAGATCATTCAGGTTGATATCAATCCTGACCGCATCGGCCTGACCAAAAAGGTCACTGTGGGTATTGTTGGTGACGCAGCCAAAGTTGCACAAGCCATCACTGCCAAACTGGCTGACACTGCAGGCGATGCGGGTCGCAAAGACCGCACTGCATTGATCGCACAAACCAAATCAGCATGGGCCCAAGAACTGACGTCCATGACTGATGAGCAAGACGATCCGGGTACAGACTGGAACGTGCGTGCACGTGCAGCCAAACCTGACTGGATGTCACCACGCATGGCATGGCGCGCGATCCAATCCGCACTGCCACAAGAGGCGATCATCTCTTCTGACATCGGTAACAACTGCGCAATCGGTAACGCCTACCCGTCCTTCAACGAAGGCCGCAAGTATTTGGCACCTGGTTTGTTCGGCCCTTGTGGATACGGCCTACCAGCGATTGTTGGTGCGAAAATTGGTCAACCTGACGTTCCGGTTGTTGGTTTTGCAGGTGACGGCGCCTTTGGTATCGCCGTGAACGAACTTACTGCAATCGGCCGTGGCGAATGGCCACCTGTGACACAGGTTGTTTTCCGCAATTATCAGTGGGGCGCGGAAAAGCGTAACTCAACCCTGTGGTTCGATGACAACTTTGTAGGCACCGAGCTGGACACAGACGTTTCCTATGCCGGCATCGCGCAGGCCTGTGGTTTGGAAGGCGTTGTCGCACGCACACAAGAGGAGCTAACCGCAGCTCTTGCCAAGGCGCTGGATGACCAGATGAACCACGGCAAAACCACCCTGATCGAAGCGATGATCAACCAAGAGCTGGGTGACCCGTTCCGCCGTGATGCAATGAAAAACCCTGTTGAAGTAGCAGGCATCGATGCATCCGACATGCGTGAGCAAACTGTCTAAAACGTGCCAATGATTGCACAAAACAAAAGGGTTAGGCCGACATGAATGTGTTGCGCGATCTACAAAAACGCGCAGCCATTCGGCCTGCCCATATTGTCCTAAGCGAAGGTCACGATCAAAGGGTCGTGGCCGGAGCGCTTGCCGCACTTGATGCTGGCATGGGGCCCATCACACTTGTTGGCCTCACTGCTGATGTTCAGGCACGGCTAGCAGAGGCTGGTGCAAAGACGCACGCCAATCTGCACATTCAAGACCCTGAAACCTCCGAATTAACTCCAGTTTATGCCGCCCTCTACTTTGAACTGCGCAAACACAAGGGCGTGAGCGAAGAAGCTGCCGCACGACAGGTCCGCAATCCGCTGGTATTTGCCGCACTGATGGTCCGTAACGGAGACGCGGATGGCACTGTGGGTGGGGCAGTCGCTACCACATCTGACACGGTGCGTGCGGCTCTTACGGTGATCGGCAAAGCACCTGATGCTGCACTTGTTTCGTCCTTTTTTCTAATGGCTATGCCTGAGGGCCACTCGACTGGCCGCTCTGCGATGATATTCGGTGACTGCGGTTTGGTCATTGATCCCAATGCCACCGAACTCGCCGCGATTGCCGCACAATCTGCGGCCTCGTGCCAACAGCTTTTGGGTGATGCACCCAAGGTTGCTCTCCTCAGCTTTTCAACCAAAGGCTCTGCACGCCATGAACGTGTGACCAAGGTCACCGACGCGCTTGCTCTGCTACACGAAAGCCACCCGAATTTGTCCGCCGATGGTGAGCTACAATTTGACGCCGCATTCATTCCCGAAGTTGGCGCGTCAAAAGCACCCGGTTCAGATGTCGCAGGCCATGCCAACGTCCTTATTTTCCCAAATCTTGATGCCGGAAACATCGGCTACAAGATCGCCCAGCGTATTGGGGGCTGTGATGCAATCGGTCCGGTACTCCAAGGCCTCAGCAAGCCCGCAAATGACCTATCACGCGGCTGCACTGCCACAGATGTCACCAACATGATCGCCGTCACTACTCTACAAGCTACAAATTGACCCGCCAGGAGAGACTATGACCCATAAGCAGCCCACGCTGGACCTGAGCCCCAAAGTCTCTGACGAGATACGTAAAACCACCTGCTATATGTGCGCCTGTCGCTGTGGCATTAACGTCCATATGAAAAAAGACCCGCTTGGCGATCTTAAGGTGGCGTACATTGAGGGCAACCGGGACCACCCCGTAAACCAAGGTGTTCTGTGTGCCAAAGGGTCTGCTGGCATCATGCAACACAATGCCCCTTCGCGCCTCAAAGCGCCGATGAAACGCGTAGGCGAACGCGGCTCAGGCGAGTTTGAAGAAATCAGCTGGGATGAAGCCTATGAGATTGCTGCAAGTTGGTTGAAGCCCATCCGCGAAACCAATCCTGAAAAGCTGGCATTTTTCACGGGACGTGATCAGTCCCAGAGCTTTACCTCGATGTTCGCGCAGTCCTTTGGCACGCCCAACTATGCGGCACACGGCGGCTTCTGCTCGGTTAATATGGCGGCGGCTGGCATCTACACCATGGGCGGTGCGTTCTGGGAATTTGGTCAACCAGATTGGGATCACACCAAGCTGTTCATGCTATTCGGTGTGGCCGAAGATCACGATTCCAACCCCATCAAGATGGGCATCGGCAAAATCAAAAAGCGCGGCGCCCGCATCATTGGCGTGAACCCCATCCGCACAGGCTATAATGCCGTCGCAGATGATTGGGTGGGCATCACACCCGGGACAGACGGGTTGTTTATCCTGTCGATGATCCATTGCCTGATGAAGGCTGGCAAAATGGATCTGAACTATCTGGCGCAATACACTGATGCCGCCGTCCTGATTAATGGCGATGAAAAATCGCCGGAGTTTGGCCTAAAGCTGCGCGATGACGACGGCAAAGAGCTGGTTGTTGATCGCAACACCGGTAAGCTGGCGCCATACGACCAAAAGGGCGTAAAGCCCGATCTGGCCGCGACCTACCGCATTAAGGGCATCACCCACCGCCCCGTTTTCCACCAGATGGCTGATATGTATCTGGACGAGAAATACGCACCCGAAGCAGTGGCCGAACGTTGCGGTATCTCGGCACCGCGCATCCGCACATTGGCGGCAGAAATCGCACGCGTCGCCTTTGACGAAGCATTCGAGCTTGAGCATGAGTGGACGGATTTCCGCGGCGAACATCACAAGACGATGACAGGCCGCCCTGTTTCATTCCACGCGATGCGCGGAATTTCGGCACATGCCAACGGCTTCCAAACCTGCCGTGCCTTGCACACACTTCAGATCATTCTTGGCACCGTCGAAGTTCCGGGTGGGTTCCGATTTAAGCCACCCTACCCCAAACCTGCGACAGCCCATCCAAAGCCCCATTGCAAAGTCACACCAAACGCTCCGCTTGACGGTCCGCACCTCGGATTTGTGCACGGCCCCGAAGACCTTGCGTTGAAAGATGATGGCAGCCCGGCCCGCATCGACAAAGCATTCACGTGGGAAAATCCCATGTCTGCGCACGGCCTGATGCACATGGTGATCTCAAACGCTTATGCGGGTGATCCCTACAAGATCGACACCTTGTTCATGTACATGGCGAACATGTCTTGGAACTCGTCCATGAACACAACGGGCGTCACACAGATGCTGACAGACAAGGATGAGAACGGCGAATACGTGATCCCACGCATCATCTATTCAGATGCCTATAGCTCGGAAATGGTAGCCTATTCCGACCTGATCTTGCCTGACACCACCTACCTTGAGCGCCATGATTGTATCTCTTTGCTGGATCGTCCCATCTGCGAAGCAGACGCTGTCGCCGATGCTATCCGCTGGCCTGTTGTAGAGCCTGATCGCAACGTCAAAGGCTTTCAATCCGCCCTGTGTGATCTGGGTGCAAAGCTGGGCCTACCCGCATTTGTGAATGAAGATGGCAGCCAGAAGTACGCCGATTATGCCGACTATATCGTCAACCACGAACGCCGCCCCGGTGTTGGCCCCCTCGCAGGGTGGCGCATGGGCGAAGACGGCCCGCAAAGTGGACGTGGCGGCGTCAATAAAAATCAGCTCGACAAGTACATCGAAAACGGTGGCTTCTTTGTCGAACATATTCCTGACGGCGCAAACTACTACAAACCGTGGAACGCAGCCTATCAGGATTGGGCCGTGAAGATGGGACTGTTTGATACCCCTCAGCCCTACCTTTTCACGCTCTATTCCGAACCCATGCGCAAATTTCAACTTGCTGCCGAAGGCCATGGGGATCGCCAACCTCCCGAGCATCTGCGCGAGCGCATCAAAGAAAAGATGTCACCACTGCCTTATTGGTACGAGACTGATCAAGTAGGGAACGAGGGTTACACTGTCACGGCTCTGACCCAGCGCCCGATGGCGATGTACCACTCATGGGGTGGCCAGAACGCGTGGTTGCGCCAACTCCATGGCCGCAACCCGATGTACATGCCGCCAAAGCTGATGCGCGAAAACGACCTATCAGATGGCGACTGGGCAGAGATCACATCCCCGCACGGTGCTATCACTGTGCCCGTAATGGAGATGGCCGCGCTGAACGAAAATACGATCTGGACATGGAACGCCATTGGCAAACGCAAAGGTGCGTGGGCATTGGATGAAGGCGCGCCCGAAGCCACCAAAGGTTTTCTGCTCAACCATCTCATCCATGAGCTGATGCCCCCCAAAGGTGATGGCCTGCGGTGGGCCAACTCTGATCCGATCACAGGACAGGCCGCATGGTTTGACCTTAAGGTGGCGATCAAAAAGGTTGCTGCGCCAACGGACGAGGAATCCAAACCCTCGATGCCGCCGATCAAATCACCCGTTGGCAAAGCTGCCCCGGAACTTAAATGGAAGGTCGGCCAATGACCCAGTTGCCCACACACACCGACAAAAAGCTCGGGCTTGTCATCGATTTGGATACTTGTGTTGGCTGTCATGCCTGCGTGATTTCCTGCAAAGGTTGGAACACCGAAAACTACGGCGCCCCCCTAAGCGATCAAGATCCCTACGGCGCGGACCCATCCGGCACCTTCCTAAACCGTGTGCACAGCTACGAGGTCCAGCCAAAAGAGGGCGACGCGCAGCTTATTCACTTTCCCAAATCCTGCCTGCACTGCGAAGACGCGCCCTGCGTCACCGTTTGCCCAACGGGCGCCAGCTACAAACGGGTCGAAGACGGCATCGTATTGGTTAATGAATCCGACTGTATCGGGTGTGGCCTGTGCGCATGGGCCTGCCCATATGGCGCACGTGAGCTAGACCAAGCCGAAGGCGTGATGAAGAAATGCACCCTATGCGTTGACCGCATCTATAATGAAAACCTGCCAGAAATTGACCGTACACCATCCTGCGTGCGCACCTGCCCTTCAAACGCGCGCCATTTTGGCGATTTGGGTGATCCCAATTCAGACGTGAGCCTGCTGGTAGCCGAACGCGGCGGCATGGACCTGATGCCCGAACTGGGCACCAAGCCCGTCAATAAATACCTGCCACCACGCCCCAAGGATCAACTGGCCCAGCAAGACGAGCAGATCGATATTCTTGCGCCCTTCCTTGAACCTGTTGCCACCGAAACAAAGGGCTTCCTCAGCTGGCTCGATAAAACACTGGAGAAACTCTGATGCATCCGGCACCCTCCGTCATCTTCTTCTCTTCCTTCTCAGGCCTAGGTTTTGGCTTGTTGATTTTTCTTGGTCTCGGCATGCCGGGCGTCACAGGGTGGAGCGCCTTTGCCTTCTTTGTCATCGCTTATCTGCTTGCTGTCGGCGGGTTGATTTCATCCACCTTCCACCTTGGACGTCCCGAACGCGCGCTAAAGGCATTCAGCCAATGGCGCACCAGCTGGTTGTCCCGCGAAGCATGGTGCGCAGTCGCCGCGCTGACGCTCATGGCGGTTTATGGCGCTGGACTTGTGTTTTTTGGCCAACGTTGGGTTTTGTTAGGTCTACTGGGCGCGATCGCGTCCTTGGGGACCGTCTACACAACCTCAATGATCTACGGCCAACTCAAAACTGTTCCGCGCTGGAACAGCCCACTGACACCTGCAAACTTCCTGTCGCTCTGCATCGCAGGCGGCGCGCTTTTGTCAGGTGAGGTGAAATGGGCCATGCTGCTGCTGCTGGTTGCGGGTGGCATTCAGATCGCGACATGGATGCGCGGCGACACCGCATTTGCACAAAGCGGAACAAACATGGAAACGGCCACTGGCCTTGGCAACATCGGAAGCGTGCGCGCGTTTGAACCACCCCACACTGGCACCAACTATTTGCTGCGTGAATTTGTGCATGTTGTCGGACGCAAACACGCCCAAAAGCTACGGATCATCGCGATCATCTTGATGGTTGTTCTACCGATCATTCTACTGGTAATCTCCTTCAACCACTTCTTGGCGCTGTTTGCCGTAGTGGCACATATCGCAGGCGTCCTAACGGCACGCTGGTTATTTTTTGCTGAGGCTGAACATGTCGTTGGTCTGTACTACGGCAAGCGATGAACAACCCCCAAATACAAATTCGCGCCGCAGTTTCAGAAGATGCTGCGGCGCTCACTTCCCTCATCTTCCGTTCAAAAAAATCCAACGGATATGATGATGCCTTTATGGAACTTTGCGTTGATGTATTGCGTGTCACACCCGAAATCCTAAAACAGCGACATGCCTTTTTGGCAGAGGCCGACAACCAACTTCTTGGCTGCGCCATGTTAGATCCCCAAGACGCCAACACTGCTGAGGTCTGCGCATTCTTCATCGCCCCCGAGCATAAACGCCGCGGCGTAGGTAAGGTTTTGTGGAACAAGTTGCTAAGTCATGCGCAAGCCTTGGGATTTACAAAACTTGTCTTAGACGCCGATCCGGAAGCAGTGCCGTTTTATAAAAGGCTGGGTTTTAAGATTATCCACGACACGCCCTCCGAGGCGATCCCCGACCGCGTGATCCCGCACATGGCGCGCAGTATCTAAAGCGGTAGACGTTTTTCAACGACCCGCGCCATGACCGAAGCGCCAATAGGCAAGATGTCAGGATCAAGGGTGAAGGACGGATTGTGCAGCGGCAACGTTCCCGCATGCCCAACAACACAATACGCCCCCGGCACAACCTTGAGCATATCAGCGAAATCTTCGGACCCTGTCGCAGGCTCAGCCTTGTTGAAGATATTATCGGCCCCAACGATGTCAGCGGCAGCGTCCATATATGCATCTGACAGCGCGTCATCATTGATCAAAACATCAAACACATTTCGCAAATCTAACGTGATCTGAACATCATGCGCCAAGGCGAACCCGTCGCAAATCGCCTGCATACGATCCGCGGCCAAGGCGTAGACCTCATCTTTGAAATAACGAATTGTCCCTGCCAGAGCCGCGACCTCGGGAATCACGTTATAGGCAGCACCAGCATGCAGCTGCGTCACGGATAACACGCACGCATCAAGTGCTGGCACATTACGGCTTAGTATAGTCTGCAACTCGGTGGTGAGGCTGGCCGCAATGATCAACGCATCTTTGCTGTCCGACGGCCGTGCTGCATGGCTACCCTTGCCCGTTACTTTGATGTCAAAGAACGCCGCACCCGCCATCGCGACACCTTTGCAGATGCCCACCTTTCCCGGTTGGCCATTGGGCAAATTGTGCATTCCATAAATTTCGTCACAGGGGAATTGCTCAAACAAACCGTCGGCGATCATCTGGCGTGCACCGCCCAAGCCCTCTTCGGCGGGCTGAAACACCACCACGGCCGTGCCGTCAAAATCACGGGTTGCCGCCAGATGTTTGGCAGCGCCCAGCAGCATCGTTGTGTGTCCGTCATGGCCGCAGGCGTGCATCACACCATCATTCACTGAAGAATACTCAAGGCCCGAAATCTCGTGGATTGGCAAAGCGTCCATATCCGCCCGCAGCCCGACGCGGCGGTTGCCCTTTTGCTTGCCATGGATCAGCCCCACAACGCCTGTCTTACCCAAACCTGTGTGCACCTCATCAACGCCGTACTCGCGCAGCTTTTCCGCAACGATTGCACTGGTGCGTTCTTCGGTGAAACCGATTTCAGGATGGGTGTGCAGATCACGAAATATCGCGGTCAGCTCTTCGGTACTATCGGCAATAACGGGAAGAATGTTCATCAAGCTGTCTCCGGACATAGGTGGGTTCACCCCATCCTACGTCCGAAAATTCGCGATGTGTATAGGGCAGCTAAGCCGCCCAAATATTAGACCAGTTCGGCGTGTTTCAGGCCTGCTTCGACCAATGCGCGTGTTTCGTCGCTCAGGCCTGTTAGCGGCAGGCGCACTTCTTCGGAACACAAATCAAGACGAGACATTGCATACTTCACCCCAACCAAGCCCGGCTCGGTAAAGATCGCTTGGTGCAGTGGCATCAGTTTGTCTTGAATTTGCAGCGCAGTTGCATAATCACCTGCTGTACACGCGGCCTGCAGTTGGGATGCCAGTTTAGGCGCTACATTTGCCGTAACCGAAATACAGCCAACGCCGCCTTGTGCGTTAAAACCATGTGCAGTCGCATCTTCGCCAGACAACTGGATAAAATCAGGCCCACACGTGATGCGTTGTTCGCAAACGCGCGCCAGATCACCTGTTGCGTCTTTAACGCCGACGATCCGCTCAAGCTTAGCCAGCTCGCCCATTGTTTCTGGTGTCATATCAACAACCGAACGTCCGGGGATGTTGTAGATAATGATTGGCAGTTTGCAGCAATCATGCACGGCCGTGAAATGCGCAATCAAACCGCGCTGAGTGGGTTTGTTGTAATATGGCGTGACCAGCAGAATACCATCTGCGCCCACTTTTTCTGCATGCTGCGCAAGGCGAATGGATTCCAACGTGTTGTTGCTACCAGCGCCTGCAATAACTGGAATACGGCCAGCGGCGGCTTTCACAACCTCTTCGACAACAGCCTCATGTTCGGCATGGGTCAAAGTAGGCGATTCGCCCGTAGTCCCAACAGGAACAAGCCCGTCAGACCCTTCGCCCACATGCCATTCCACGAGTTTCTTAAGTGTTTCAATATCCAGCTCGCCGTTGCGAAACGGCGTGACGAGGGCAGGCATAGAACCTGAAAACATGTGCACGCTCCTTATGTGCTGGAGACCGAAAGGCCATCCGGGGTGAATGCGTCCCGAAGATCGAGACCACAAGAGAAAGACCGCCTGCTTGCGGACACGTGATTTGTACCCGCGCGCAGATAGACTATGTTAAAAGGCTGTACTGTGAGCAAGATAGGAAATGCAAGCCATGACACGTTATCTGACGGCCCTGTTGCTGCTGTGTGCCATGGCGGTCTCTGCCAATGCAGAGCGTCCGCGCCCCTTGGGATGGGCCCTAGATGCCATGCGTGGTGGTGATTTTGATGCCGCTGAAAAGATCGCAATACGGGACGGTACTGTTGCGCAGGATGTCATTATTTGGCACCGATTGCGTGCAGCCCAAGGCACCTATGGCCAACTAATCGACTTCATAAAGCGGCGACCTGACTGGCCAGGAATGGAGTATTTACTGCGCCGCTCAGAGCCCGATGTCATCAAACAAGACGATGAAAAAATAATTGCCTTCTTTGAGCAGTTCCCTGCGCAAACTCCGCGTGGCGTGTTAGCCCATGCAAATGCTCTCACCGCCAAAGGCTTGACGGGGCCTGCGGAAGTAAATCTGGTGCTCGCCTGGCGAACCATGTCGATGAATGCCAACTCTCAGGCCGCTTTCCTAAAAAATAACGCAGAGTTGCTAAAGCCCCATCACGACGCTCGGCTTGATGCGATGGTGTGGCAGCGCGAATATAACGAAGCAAGGCAAATGTACGGTGTCGCCAGCAAAGCAGCCGAACAGGCAGCCGAGGCGCGCATTGCATTCTACCGCCGCTCTGACAGCGCTGCGAACATCTATGAAAAACTACCCGACAACCTAAAGAACACCGGCGGCGTAAACCACGCTCGGTTTGAATGGCGCATCCGCAAGGGCCGTGTTGGTGATGCAAAAGACTTACTTCTTGAAGCATCTGAAAGCATCGAAACCTTGGGTGATCCGGCCCCATGGGGCAATCGCCGCCGCGCATTGGCGCGCGGTGAGATGCGTTCTGGCGACCCCAAACGTGCCTACGCGATGGCCTCACAGCACTTCCTTACCGAAGGCTCGGATTACGCCGATCTAGAATGGCTTTCCGGTTATATTGCTCTTCGCTTTCTAAAGGAACCGATGAAGGCACATCAACACTTTCTGAACCACGATTCAGCCGTTGAATCGCCCATCAGCCAAGGCCGAGCCGGGTATTGGCAGGGGCGGGCCCTTGAGGTTGCAGGAGATAACGAAGGTGCTACCGCTGCCTATCAAATGGGCGCGAACTTCCAGACTTCCTTTTATGGGTTACTTGCAGCAGAGCGTGCGCGCATACCTTTCCCAGAAAAACTAAAAGGTGCCACCCCTCAAACCAATTGGAAGACCAGCCCACTGGCAACGGCTCCCTTATTTGAAGCTGGTCTTTTGCTTCAGGCGTCAGGCGAGTTGGATTTGGCTGAACGTTTCTGGACCCATCTAGCCGGGCAGCTATTAGAGCCTGACCTGGAGCTTTTGGGCCAAGCCGCTATTGATGTGGAGCAACCCCACATCGCGGTGATGATCGGCAAACGCGCCGCGCGCCGTGGCCTAGAAATTGCCGCCCCCTATTACGCACTACATCCCGCGGGCAAAGCCGACCTGCCAATGGCCCCCGAGATGACCCTAGCCATCGCCCGCCGCGAAAGTGAATTTGATCCGGTTGTTCAATCCAGTGTTGGTGCGCGAGGTCTTATGCAGTTGATGCCTGCCACAGCCCGTGAAGTGGCCCAAGGTCTTGGTATTTTACCACAGCACACCACTGACCGCCTGACGGCTGATCCCGTCTACAATGCGCGTCTGGGGTCACAGTATCTGGCCGAGCTTGCAGGGCGTTTTGACGGAAACGTTGTGATGATGTCAGCTGGATATAATGCAGGCCCAAGCCGCCCTATCCGCTGGATGAACGAAAACGGCGATCCACGTGAAGGCGATATCTATATTACGGACTGGGTTGAAATGGTCCCCTTCCGCGAAACGCAAAACTATATCATGCGCGTCACAGAAAGCCTGCCCATCTATCGCGCACGCCTTGGCCTAGATCCACTGCCGATCCCCTTCTACGAAGAGCTGACCGGCTCAACCCTGAAGGCGTTCGCGCCAAAACGTGAATAGCCCTGCCGCCACGATAATCACACAACCAATCGCAACATTTGCACCTATGGTTTCGCCAAAGATCGCGATGCCAATCGTTGCCGCGAATACGAGTTGTAGATAGGCAAACGGCTGGACTGCACTGGCTTCCGCCACCTCATAACAGCGTATAAGCAGCCAATGTCCAGTTACGCCTGTGATACAAAGACACCCCATCCAAAACCAGTCTGGGCCTGTCATCGGCTCCCAAAACCAAACACCCAATATCGTCATGGTCACAGCACCGACCACACCCGTCCAGAAAAAACTGGTCGCAGATGTATCACGACGAGAGGCATAGCGGGTCAGCAGCCCATAAACGGCGAACATTGTAGCGGCCAGCAACGGTATCAGCGCGCGGATATCAAACACATCGCCGTTTGGCTGTAGAATGATGATCACACCAATAAACCCGACCCCAATCGCCGCCCAGCGCCGCCAACCCACATGTTCGCCCAACACAGGCCCTGACAGGGCAGCAACCAACAGCGGATAGCAGGTAAACACCGCATGGCTTTCTACCAATCCAAGGATGGTAAAGGCGGCGACCATGACGCAAATCTCAAGCGACAGCAGCAGCCCGCGAATGATCTGGACCGCAGGTTGCTCGGTACGGGCTGCCGCACGGATGCCACCCACATAACGTTTGGCAATCGCAATGACAAAAGCCGCAAAAAACCAATAGCGGATCATCACGATCATCATCACGTTATATTCACCAGCCAGATGTCGTGACAGCCCATCCTGAATTGCAAAAACCAGCGTTGTCGCAATCATCAACATAATGCCGAGCGGGATATTGTTGCTTTGCGTCACACTATTGCCGCGCGTGTCATGTGCCGTTTGCGGCCATACCCTTGTACGCGGCTCACCGAGAAACCCGCATCCGCCAATCCACGCCGCACAAAGCCCGCGGCAGTGTAAGTAGCTGCGGTGCCACCATGGGCCGTATGCGCGCCGACTTCGGCCATCAATTCGGGTGACCACAGCTCAGGATTTTTAGCGGGAGAAAACCCATCCAGAAACCACGCATCGGCTTTGTCATCCCACACGGGCAGGGTTTCACGTGCGTCCCCGAGAATGACACGTAATTCAAAATCAGGGCCATCTAGTTGCACTGGGAATTCGGTCGCGTCTGCCAGATCATCAGGCAACCCTTCAAAGGCACGCAATGCTGCATGTAGATCGGTCATCGCCATCGGGAAAGCCTCAAAGCTGGTGAACCGCAATGTCCCGCCACAACCGCAATCGCGAAATGCCTGCAGCGCCACTAAGAAATTCAACCCTGTGCCAAACCCTAATTCGGCCACATGAAACCGATCCTCAAACCGCGCAGGCAGGTCATTTCCGTCCAAAAAAACATGGCGCGTTTCGTCCATGCCGTTTTCTAAGCTAAAATATGGATCATCAAACTGGGTTGAAACAGGCACCCGCCCATCACGCCATTCGATCTGTGCTGTCTGGTCCTGCACGCTATAGCCCTATAACTGTTTTTCAGGCGCAATCTGCGCGCAATCAAAGGCAGGGGCAATGACCGATATTACCATTCGCGGCGCAGGCATCTTTGGGCTGTCAATTGCATGGGCATGCGTCCAGCGCGGGGCTACCGTTCAGATCATTGATCCCAACGGTGCTGGGGCTGGCAGCAGTGGCGGCCTTGTTGGGGCATTGGCGCCGCATGTGCCTGAAAGCTGGAACACCAAAAAGGCATTCCAGCTGGAAAGCCTGCTGATGACAGAGCAGTTCTGGAGTGAAATCGCCGCTACTGGTGGTAAGGATGCAGGCTACGCGCGGACAGGGCGTTTGCAATCAATTGCGAACGAAACTGCGCGCGCGCAGGCCCTACGCCGGATAGAGACAGCCCGCGAACTCTGGCAAGACAATGCAAATTGGGAAGTCATCCCGACATCAAACACCGACTGGCAGCCCATCAGCCCTGATGGCCACCTGATCCGAGATACGCTAAGCGCGCACATTCACCCTCGCCGCGCATGTGACGCTCTGGTCGCCGCACTGGAAGCCAAAGGTGTCAACGTTCAACCCCAAGCGCCGGACAGAGGTGCAGTTTTATGGGCTACAGGGGCCGCTGGGCTGGAAGAATTAAACTTGGGGCGCAGCCGCATTGTAGGTAGTGGCGAAAAGGGGCAGGCAGCCTTGTTACAATATGATGCAAGCGGCTTGCCCCAACTGTTTTCAGAGGGCGTGCATGTCATCCCCCACTTGGATGGTACGGTCGCTGTCGGCTCAACCACGGAACGATATTTCGAAAACGCAACCAGTACAGATGCGCAGCTAGACGATGTTATCACTGCAGCGCGCAGAGTCATTCCAATTTTGCAGGATGCACCCGTTATAGCCCGTTGGGCTGGTGTGCGCCCGCGCTCCCGGACCCGTTCGCCGATGCTGGGCATGTGGCCTGATCGCACTGGTCACTTTATCGCCAATGGTGGTTTCAAGATCGGCTTTGGAATGGCCCCAAAGATCGCTCAAGTAATGGCTGATCTTATTCTTGATGGCACTGATACCATTCCAGACGGATTTAGGGTCGAGGACAATCTATGACACCACAACTTTCAACGCTTGATCATCTTGTCCTGACTGTCGCTGACATTCCCAGCACCCTCACATTTTATACTAAGGTTTTAGGCATGGTCCCCGCACCGTTCACGGTTGCAGATGGCAGCACACGGCACGCGCTATGCTTTGGCACAATGAAGATCAACTTGCATCAAAACGGTGCCGAGTTTGAGCCCAAGGCGCAAAATGTGAAAACAGGCTCTGCTGATTTGTGTTTTCTGTCTCAGACGCCTCTAACAGAATGGCAGGCCCATTTGACTGAACAGGGCGTAGAGATCGAAATCGATCCGGTACGCCGCACTGGCGCTACCGGAGCAATCCTATCGATCTATATTCGTGACCCCGATGGTAACCTCATCGAGATTAGCAACCCCGCTTAAGTCGCGATTTCAGCGCACAGGCTTTCCATCAACTCTGTTAGGCTTTTGATATGCCTCTCGTCCGTCAACTGACCGTTTTCATCAAACGCGGCGTAGCTGGCGGCAATCTGGACTTCCGGCCCTTGCAAAATTCGTGTCCGAAACGGCACCATAAATCCGCGCAGCACAGACTGCGCGCGGGTACCACCTGATTGACCAGCCGCCGCCGACATGACCGCCAGCGGCTTACCACCCCATGGTTTTATTGACGAACGGCTAATCCAATCCAACGCGTTCTTTAAAACACCTGACGGGCCAGAGTTATATTCTGGTGTTGAAATCAGAACCGCATCCGCATCCATGATGTGCTGGGCCAACGCATCAACTGATGCAGGCACGCCGTCCGCTTCTTCGTTGTCGCCGCAATACAGCGGCAAATTGATATCTGCCTGTATATAATCAGCAGGCCCAAATAACCGCGCGGCTTCTTTTAGCAAAAAGGAATTATGGCTGTCCTTACGCAGAGATCCTGAAATACCAACAAGTTTAGGGAGAGCCATGAGATTGATCCTTCATCAGTTTTGCGTTTGCCTAACCAAACTGACGATTTTACATTTTATCTCAAGACGCGTGCACAAACAGTTGCTGTGCATCTATGCATTAAACGAACAAAGGCCCCGAGACATTGCTGCATCGGGGCCCATCATCGGCATTTAGATCATTCAGGCTGCGTTTGGCAGAATGATGATTTCCACACGGCGGTTTTGGGCTTTGCCTTGTGGGTTGAGGTTGCTCGACACTGGCTGGCTTTCGCCACGGCCATTCGCAATAATGCGTGATCCGGAGATGCCGTTGTTGATCAACACATTTGCAACCGCATTGGCCCGACTTTCGGAAAGTTGTTGGTTATATCCCGCGTCGCCGTCGCTATCAGTGTGCCCGACAACCTGAATAGAGGAGTTCGGATAAGCCTGCAGGTTGCTGGCCACTGCCCCTAGATCACGCTGCAAGTCAGGACGCACAGCAGAGGAACCGCTGGCGAACAGAATGTCCTGTGGCAAGGTCACAATCAAACGATCACCTGTGTTGGTGATGGTCACATTGTCGTTGCCGAGGCTTTGACGCAGGTCACGTTCCTGACGATCCAACAGCGCACCGCCACCAGCGCCCAGCGCCGCACCAATCAATGCACCACGTACGGCACCCTGATCACGGTTACCGTCACCTTTGGACAGCGCGCCAATCACAGCACCCGCGCCCGCACCAAGAAGTGCGCCGTTTTTCAGATTTTTGTTCGCATCGCCGTCTTGGGCCAGAATGGAGCCGTTTGGATCGGTACATGCGCCCAACGCGACAAGACCCGTCACCGCAGCAACGAGAGGGAATTTTAGAAATGTCATAGTACTACTGCCTTACTGTTTCGGCTCCGTTCGGGCGAAGCATCTTTTCGATAGAAACAATATAAGGACTAACTCTCCCCGACAAAATGGCTCGTTACGGGGAATAAGCGGCATCTTGCGCAAAACGGGCGCGTATTGTGTCAGATCAGCGGTTCTCTGCTCGTGCGGCCTCGTATCCCAGCATGGCCCGTTTCATCGGCAACCCCCAGTGATAGCCTCCCAGCCCCCCAGATTTGCGCAACACTCGGTGGCACGGAATGAGATACCCAATTGGGTTACGTCCAACAGCTGTACCCACAGCACGGACCGCTTTTGGATTGCCAATCGATTCCGCGATCGCACCATAGGTCGTTACCTGCCCCTCTGGCAGACGCAACAACGCCTCCCAAACCTTAATCTGGAACGGCGCACCCGTCAGGTATAGCGGCGCCTTCTCATTCTTGCTGCCTTGTCCAAATGCAGTCTGCACCCACGGATTTATCCGCTCGGGGTTTTCGCGAAACGTTGCTGCAGGCCATCGCTTACGCAAATCTTCCATCGCAGCCTGCTCTCCCATTTCAGCAGCAAGCGACAGGCCACAAATGCCCTTTTGCGTGCCCATCACCAATACGGGCCCGAAGGGGCTATCAAACCAACCCCAGTCAATCTGAAGTCCTGAACCGCCTCTGGCAAAATCTCCCGGGCTCATGGCTTCCCAGCGCACAAACAGATCATGCAATCTTCCTGTGCCAGATAGACCACTAGAATGTGCGGCCTCCAAGGTCGTGAACTGCGACCTTAGCAACGACTTGGCATGCCCTAGTGTCAGATATTGTTGATACCGTTTGGGAGAAACACCCGCCCACATAGAGAACACGCGTTGGAAGTGTGCAGCGCTCATTCCCATTTCAGCTGCGAGTGCCTCAAGGCTAAGCGGTTCTTCAACGCTGTCGATCAACGCAATTGCGCGGGCAATCACCCCGTAATGATAGGTGTTTTGGGTTTCATCTGGATTTTGCATCATCTGTATCATGACATCACATTATGCCGCCGCCCGCTTGCACGCGACCCGAAACCTGCGCATACCCTTGCCCCATGAACAATCCTTCAAAACAACTCGACTATCATACCATTCGCGCCATCATGGAACGCTTCCAAGAAGCCGATCCAGAACCGGAAGGTGAACTGGAACATGTAAACGTTTACACATTGGTAGTCGCCGTGGCCCTGTCCGCGCAAGCAACCGACGTGGGCGTTAACAAAGCAACCCGCGCGTTGTTCGAAATCGCTGACACGCCGCAAAAGATGCTGGACCTAGGTCTTGAAGGTCTGACCGAACACATCAAGACAATCGGTCTGTTCCGCCAAAAGGCCAAGAACGTGATCAAGCTGAGCCAGATTTTGGTGGACGATTACGACAGCATAGTCCCCAATTCACGCGCAGCGCTACAATCATTGCCCGGCGTGGGACGCAAGACCGCCAACGTCGTGCTGAACATGTGGTGGCATCAGCCTGCGCAAGCAGTAGACACCCATATCTTTCGCGTCGGCAATCGCACTGGCATTGCGCCCGGCAAAACCGTGGACACGGTTGAGCGCGCGGTCGAAGACAATATCCCTGCGGATTTCCAGTTGCATGCGCACCACTGGCTTATCTTACACGGACGCTATCATTGCAAAGCTCGCAAACCCCAATGCAGGACCTGCATCATTCGGGATCTATGCGAATACAAGGACAAAACAGAATGAAGACTTACGATCTCGTCGGTATCGGCAACGCAGTTGTGGATGTCATCAGCCATTCGGATGACGCGTTTCTGGATAACATGAGCATTGAAAAAGGCATCATGCAGCTGGTCGAACAAGACCGGGCCGAACAGTTGTATGGTGCGATGGGTGATCGCCTACAAACGCCCGGTGGCGCTGTGGCTAACACCATTGCTGGCGTCGGTGCATTGGGTCTGAAAACAGCATTTATCGGGCGGGTACGTGATGATGGTCTGGGCCGCTTTTATGCAGATGCCATGACGGATAACGGTATTGATTTTGTGAACCCCCCTGTGGTTGATGGCAATCGCCCCACATCCCGCAGCATGATCTTTGTGACCCCAGATGGCGAACGCTCGATGAATACCTATCTTGGTATATCCACGGGCTTGGCATCATCAGATGTTCCACAGGAAGTCGCAGGAAACGCCAAGATCATGTTCCTTGAGGGTTACCTGTTTGACGAAGACGCTGGTAAAACAGCATTCCGCGAAGCCGCGCGCGCAGCCAAAGCAGGTGGCGGTATGGCGGGAATCACCATCTCTGACCCCTTCTGTGTAGAACGCCACCGGGCTGACTTTTTGCAGATGATCGAACACGAGCTGGACTTTGTCATTGGTAACGAAGCCGAGCTCAAATCCTTGTTCGAAACAGACGACCTTGAAGATGCCATGAACAAGACCGCCGCAATGTGCCCTATCATGGTGTGTACACGCGGTGGCGATGGCGTGACTCTGATCCGTGGATCAGAACGCGTTGATATCCCCGCACCCGCGCGCATTGTCCCAGTTGACGCAACTGGCGCAGGCGATCAATTTGCTGCTGGATTCATTTATGGCATCGCGACAGGCCGCGATCTGGAAACATGTGGGCGTATGGGAAATCTATGCGGCACCGAAGTCATCTCTCATGTTGGGCCACGCCCCGCCAAGGACATGATGAAAGAGTTCGAAAAAGCAGGCCTGATCTGATGCTGGCGGATGGGTACCACGCTGTCCCAAAGGGTAAGCTGGCGATGATTGTCACGCATTTGGAAATGCACGCGCCTGCGCCTATCAAAGATGTACCGCTGCCAGAGGGCATTACATTTCGGCAGGTCAAACCGACACTGGAGTGGTACCGCGATGTGTTTACCCGTGTCGGCGCACTTGACTGGCTATGGTACGGGCGTCTCAAAATGCCCGATGCCGAGCTGCAAGCGATCCTTGATGATCCAAAGGTTATCGTCTTCACGCTCAGCAAGGGCGGCGTGGACGAAGCCCTTCTTGAGCTTGATTTTCGCATGGATGGCGCATGTGAGTTAGCCTATTTTGGTCTCACATCCAACCTCATTGGGACAGGAGCGGGCCGTTATCTCATGAACCAAGCGATAAGCCATGCATGGGATACCGACATCAGC
Organism: Sulfitobacter sp.; assembly: GCF_036960155.1. GTDB lineage: Bacteria > Pseudomonadota > Alphaproteobacteria > Rhodobacterales > Rhodobacteraceae > Sulfitobacter. The sequence continues at coordinate 740,805 of NZ_JBALWB010000001.1, forward strand.
CGTTTTCATGTCCATACCTGCACAATCGATAGCCCCCAAGCACTCAACTTTTACGTTCGCTCAGGCTTTACGCCATACAAACGTGAAGTGGAAATCGACGATGACCCGCGTCTAATCGGTGCCCTACCCGAAAATGCCGCGGCATGGGTGCCCGTTATCTAAGCGGCTGACACGTCTTTCCGGCAAAGCAACTTTTGACTGCACTGATCATTTTTGGCGCTGGCGAATTGAATAAATACCCACCGCAAGGGTTGGTTGCAATTACCCCACCGTCCTGCGTCAACTCAACAAAGGCCAATACGTCGTGCCCAATCTGGGGACGCGCGCACCACGGGCCATAGCAGGCAACCTCAAGCGTTACTGACTTATTGAATGGTGTAGAAAATCCTTTTTGCGACAACGCCCGCCCTGACAACGTCGCCTTGATTTGCGTTAATGGCACTGTACGGCTTTGGTTTTCCACGCCACCTTTCGGCAATTCGCCCGCGTCAAAATCTAGAGAACCGCGTACAATCACAAAATGCGCGTCATCGGCATCAGCCTGTTGATACGCGACTTCCACTGAATGAGGCGTGCAAGACAGTGCCGTCGCTGAGACTGGCGTAACTGCGACCAAAGCCGCAATTATTACACCCCTCACAGCAAATCCCCAAATTCATCCAGCACACGCGCGTAAACCTCACGTTTGAACGGTACGATCCCATCCAGCATTTCATCAGCTGCAAGCCAGCGCCATTTGCTAAACTCAGGTATCTCTGTCTGAATATTCACCTGTGCGTCAGTGCCATTGAACCTAAGCAAGAACCATTTTTGCTCCTGTCCGCGAAAACGACCCTTCCACAGTTTTGGCACCAGATCACGGGGCAGTTCGTACGGCAGCCAATCTTTGGTTTCAGCCTCAACCGTCACAAGATCACGTGTGATGCCCGTTTCTTCTTCAAGTTCGCGTAGTGCGGCCTCACGCGGGTCCTCGCCGGGGTCCACACCACCCTGCGGCATTTGCCAAGCATCGTAATCACGATCCACGCGTTGCCCAACAAAAACATGTCCCGCCGCGTTCACCACCATCACACCGACACATGGACGGTAAGGCAGTTTTTCAATTTCTTCTGGTGTCATTGAAACATCCAACTATTTGATACGTTTGAAATCAAACCTACATCATCATTTACAGCGCTGAAACCTCCCCGCCCCTGACGCCGCGTTTTTAATGACAAGCGGTGCTGCCACCGCCATGCTGAACCGAACTTTATAACGCCAGAAGGGTTATCCCCATGTCCAGCTATCCCAATATGCTTGCTCCGCTTGATCTGGGTTTTACCACCCTCAAAAACCGTGTCCTCATGGGCTCAATGCACACCGGTCTGGAAGAAACAAAAGACTGGAACCGCGTAGCAGAATTTTATGCATCACGTGCGCGTGGCGGCGTTGGCCTTATGGTGACGGGCGGTATTGGCCCCAACTTAGAAGGGTCAGTGCTACCCGGTGCTGCGATGCTAACCAGCGATGAAGACGTCGCAAACCACAAGATCGTCACGGACCGTGTCCACGATGCAGACGGCAAAATCGCTATGCAAATCCTGCATGCAGGTCGCTATGCGTATGGCCCAAAATGTGTAGCTCCGTCCGCCATCAAATCCCCGATCTCTCCCTTCCCGCCAACCGAGCTGGATGCAGCAGGCATTGAAAAACAGATCGCAGACATCGCCGCCTGTGCGGGTCGCGCAAAAGAAGCGGGCTATGACGGCGTTGAGGTGATGGGTTCTGAGGGGTATTTCCTCAATCAGTTCTTGGTGACCCACACAAATAAGCGAACCGATGAATGGGGTGGTTCGTATGAAAACCGTATGCGTCTGCCGATTGAGGTCGTCAAACGTGTCCGCGAAACGGTCGGCACCGATTTCATCGTGATCTACCGCCTGTCGATGATCGATCTTATACCGAACGGCTCAACCTTTGATGAAATTGTGCAGTTGGCTCAAGAGATCGAAAAAGCGGGTGCCACGATTATCAACACTGGTATCGGTTGGCATGAGGCTCGTATCCCCACAATCGCAACTTCCGTTCCGCGTGCGGCGTTTGCTTGGGTCACGAAAAAATTGATGGGCAAAGTCTCCATTCCGCTCATCACCTCCAACCGCATCAACACACCCGAAGTCGCCGAAGAGGTCCTATCGACCGGATGCGCCGATATGGTGTCTATGGCGCGGCCCATGCTGGCGGATCCTGACTTCGTAAACAAAGCAGCAGCTGGCAAAGGCGCGCACATCGCACCTTGCATCGGCTGTAACCAAGCGTGCCTTGATCACACCTTCAGCGGTAAAATCTCGTCTTGTCTTGTGAACCCGCGCGCTTGTTATGAAACCGAATTGGTATTGGAGCCAACCACAGCTGCAAAAACCATCGCAGTTGTTGGCGCAGGCCCTGCTGGCCTGTCATCAGCGATTGCGGCCGCAGAGCGTGGCCACACCGTCACCGTGTTTGACCGTGCGTCCGAGATCGGCGGCCAATTGAACCTTGCGAAACAAGTTGCGGGCAAGGAAGAGTTTTGGGGCTTTGTCGATTGGTACCGCACCATGGTTGCCCATCATGGCATCGACGTAAAGCTGAACACAGAAGTCTCTGCAAACGATCTGGATGGGTTTGACGAGGTTATCATCGCTACAGGTGTTGTGCCGCGTGATCCGCAGATCGACGGCCAAGACCATAAAAACGTCTACAGCTATATCGACGTACTCAAGGGCAACGCCAAGATTGGCGATCACGTTGCGGTCATCGGCGCTGGCGGCATCGGCTTTGATGTTTCCGAGCACCTTGTGGATGACGGTGAAAGCACAACCTTGAACCTACCGGAATGGATGCGGGAATGGGGTGTAGCCGACACGTCCGAGCACCGCTCGGGCCTCGCACCTGAGGGGCCGCAACCTCACAAGCCAACCCGCGCCATCACAATGATGCAGCGCAAACCAACCAAACCGGGTAAAGGCCTAGGTAAAACCACAGGCTGGATTCACCGTGCATCTTTGACCATGAAAAACGTCAAGATGATCGCAGGCGTCAACTATGAGCGGATCGACGATGACGGCGTTCATATCTCCTTTGGTGAAGCGCGTGAGAACCCCCAGGTTATTCCTGCTGATACTATTGTTCTGTGCGCTGGCCAGCTTTCGGATCGCTCACTTGCCGACGCGTTGGAAGCAAAGGGCAAGACATGCCACGTGATCGGTGGTGCTGATGTCGCCTCCGAACTGGATGCAAAGCGCGCGATCGACCAAGGCACACGACTGGCAGCAAGCCTGTAGTTACAAATACTCTCCGAGGGAGATCCTCCTTCGGAGAGCGCCTATACGACATACAGCAATCGGCATGAGCAGACTTGCTAGTTTGCTAAAGCCAAGACGGGAAACACACTGTTCCAGCGTTTCCCGTACTGCAACGGTTATGCAATTACCTTGCTACTGTCTCACACTTGCCCCGTTTGCGCCCCATTCCCCCATCATAGCTGATCCTCGAACTAGGAATGGAAGGGGACGGCATGGACCGCCTTACAGAAATGGAAGCATTTGCCACGGTAGTGGATCAAGGTGGCTTTACCGATGCCGCAAAGAAGATGGGGATTTCGAAATCCGCTGTTTCAAAGCACGTCTCTTCACTTGAGGCCCGCCTTGGTGCACGCCTTCTCAACCGGACGACACGCCGTGTGTCCCCGACAGAAATTGGCCTAGCCTACTACGACCGCGCCCGCCGCGTTCTGAATGACGCTGGTGAAGCAGATGCGCTGGTCACATCCATGCAATCCGCGCCCTCGGGCCTATTACGAATATCGGTCGCAACCGATTTCGGGGTGAACCACCTATCGCCGGTTTTATCGGAATTCTTAGGTGACTTCCCAGACATCACAGTCAACATGGTCCTCAACAACCGCTACGTCGAGCTGATCTCTGAAGGTTTCGACATGGCAGTCCGCATCGGGGAGCTGGAAGACAGCACCCTTCGCGCACGGAAGCTAACGGAAACGACCAAACGGATGATCGCCTCTCCCGGGTATTTCGAGAAGTATGGCCGTCCTGAAAAGATTGATGATCTGAATGATCACAAGCTGCTGCACTATTCAAACCAGTCCTCGGGCAACGTGTGGAAACTCACTGCGCCATCTGGTGAAAAACGTCAGGTTCGCACAGCTGGTTGGCTTTCTGTGAATGACGGCCAATCGCTGCTAAACGCCGCAATTTCTGGCCTTGGCATCGCATACCTCCCTAGCTTTCTTTACGCAGAAGCCATGGAAAAAGGTCTGGTTGTCGATGCAATTCCTGAGTTGCCACAAGAAACCCAAGGCATCTATGCGGTCTATCCTCCCGGACGCTTCACGCAGCCCAAAGTCCGCGCCTTTATCGACTTTCTGGTCCACTCTTTTGCCGAAAAAGGCCCAAGCGAGTGGTAAGCCAGACATAAAACACCAAGTCCCCTCGGTGACCTTCACCCTCGGTATTGCAGTTGCAATATCGGGGGCTTTTTAGTTTCCGAGTACAACAGCCTCGACGCGTCGGTTTGTTTCGCGGCCTGCCTCGGTGAGGTTCGAAGTGAAGGGCGCCAGATATCCCATTCCCTGCGAATCCAATCGCGAAGAGGCAACACCATACTGCTCGATCAATCGCGCACGCACTGCATTTGCCCGATCGCGCGAAAGCAGCATATTCCCATCCAACTCGCCAACATTATCCGTATGACCAACAAGCGCCACGCGCATTTCAGGTTGTGATTTCAGCACCTGAGCCAAATCCGCCAACGCCGAAAACGGGCCAGCGCCTAATTCGGATGTACCGCTTTGGAAATCCAGGCCAGCCAGTACAACATGCCCGTCCCTCAGCAGGGTTTCATCTATGTCGCCCTCAGAAAGCGTGCTTGTTCGCCCTGACACGGCATCAATCCTGTTCTCGGCAGCATCACCGCCCACCTGAATGATTTGAACAAATGATCCACCGCTTGAAGCACTCGTAAGGATTGTCACAACCTCAGGCGAATCCAAAGCACCACGTTGTGCCGTGATGACGTGATAGTTTCGGATATTGACGTACATGTTGGGGGCTGGCAGCACCTCAGTCGCAAAGCGGAAATCGTATCCTCCGCAATCCAACGCTGCGCAGTCCAACACAATGCGAAACCCCGCCGCCAACAACTGATCCCGCAGCGGTGTTATCAGTTGCAGCGGCGTCAACCCCGCCACATCAACACGCCATGCACTGCGCGCGACTGCCCCCTCCAGCATTAAGGTTGGCAGATCACCCTCTGAAAAAGGCGCAATCGGCGCAAAATACCGATCTTGGACTGTATCGCGTACAATCATCTGCCGTGCACCAGCGGGCAGCTGCAGGTCAACCGCTTGCGCGGTTCCTGCAGACATAACCGCCAGTGCGCATAGCCAATGCTTCATCGTGATCGCGCGTGATAGCTCTTGTTGGGTCGCATATCTGACGCGCTTGCTACACGGTTGGTCATGTTAAAGAACGCAGCAACCGATGCGATATCCCAAATGTCACGATCCGAGAACCCAATGGCACGCAGCGCTTCGCGATCGTCTTCTTCGATCACCTCTGGGGCTTCAGTAAGCTTGACTGCAAAATCCAACATCATACGCGTCTTAGGGTCCAGATCGGCAACGCGGTAATTCATCACCAGCGTCTCACCCAAGATCGGATCACCAGACAATTCGCGGACTGCCTGACCATGCGCCGTGAGGCAATAGAAACAACGGTTTACTGCGGAAACAACAACTGCAATCATTTCGCGCTCTAGCTTGCTCAGGTTGCTTTGGCCCAGCATCAGATCGTTATACAGCGCGGTAAAGCTGTTCAGCTTGTCGATATCAAAAGCATAAGCTTGCAGAACGTTAGGGATCATCCCCAACTTTTCCGTACAAATATCAAAGTACTTTTGCGTCTCCGCAGGCAGCGGATCAACCATGGGCAAGTCAAGGGCGGTGGGGGCTTCGTCACTCATGGTGCGTTCCTTTGATCTGATAATATTCGGTAATGATACGTCCCAGCGCGGGCAAAGCCCAGCTTGGTATAGAGCGCGTTGGCAGGTTTATTTGCAGTCACACACAAGACAGCGATTTCTGTTGCACCCTGCTTTTCGGCCCAGATAGCCGCCGCGCGCATCAACCATTGTGCGACGCCTTGTTTGCGCTGATGCGGTAGAACCTCAACTGCATGAACCATCGCAACGCCATCATGAATTCCGGCAAATGCCACTCCCGCTGGTTTTTCATTCCACCGCGCCAACACACCTGTTTTTGTTTTGGCACGCCCCATCACATCCAATCGCGCAGGGCCAATATCGCCCTGCGCCCAAATCTCACTCATTATGGCGAGAGGTTCCCAAATCGGAAAACAGGTCACACGCGGAATTGGCAAATCCGTGAGTATCTCAATCGGGGCTTTATACAGCACAACTTCGTCGATCAAATCATACCCGCGCGTGGCCAGCAGTGCATCGAGTGCGCCGTCACCTTCACGGATCATGAATAACGGAGTTTGGCCAATCTCGCGCATGGCCGCCTCTGCCAACGCGATATCACCGTCGACAAAATCACCCGACGCCGTTGCAGCCGACACACGTTTCCCGCCGCCAGCACCATCGCGCAATGTCCATGGCCCATCGGACCATACCCGCGCTGGCGGCCATGTACCCTCAACAACATCATAAAGTTGCTGCACATCAGATGTCATGCAAACACCTCTTCCAGCTTACTCATCGCCTCGTCGAGCATTCCAGCATCATGGCCCCGCACAACCAGATTAGCACCATATTTACCATCACGTTGAAAAGGGTAGCTGCCCATTGAAAGCGCAGGATAAGCTTCGGCCAATGCGCCAAACGGGCCAGCGATATCGCCTTCACCGCGATGCACGGTCAATGTTTTGCTGAGCAATGGCGCGCCGCCTGTCAGCGTTGGCAAAACACTTGCGACCATCGCGGTAAAAACACTTGGGACGCCAGCCATCACATGCACGTTCTCGATGGTGAAACCCGGCGCGGATGAAACGGGGTTATCGATCAACGTCGCCTGAGCAGGAATACGCGCCATACGCAGACGCGCCTCATTCATTTCGGTTCCTGCTTTGTCATAATGCGCCTGCAAAATTGCGCGGGCATCATCGCGCACATCGATGCTTTGACCAAAGGCTGCCGCCATGCAATCCGCGGTGATGTCATCATGCGTCGGACCAATCCCGCCGGATGAAAATACATTCTCGTAACCAGCAGCCAACGCCTGCACGGCCGCGATAATCACATCGCGCTCATCCGGCACAATACGCACCTCGGCCAGCGTGATGCCTGCTTCAGTTAGCTGCCCAGCCAGATGGTGCATATTCGCATCCCGTGTCCGTCCCGAGAGGATCTCATCCCCGATCACCAACATCGCCGCAGTGGGGTTCGTCATTTCGCCTCTCCTTGAGCCTGTTCTCTCAAAGGTATAGCCCCCTAGCATGCGCTTTCAAACCGATCTTGTACCCGCCCGCCTAATCCGCCGATATAAACGCTTCCTTGCCGATTGCAGGTTGGAAGACGGACGTGAGGTAACAGCCCATTGCGCCAACCCTGGTTCAATGATGGGGCTCGCTGTTGAGGGCAGTAAAATCTGGCTCGAACCAAATGACGATCCCAAGAAAAAGCTGCGATATGGCTGGCGTTTGGTTGATCATGAAAACGGTCATTTCACAGGCGTTGATACCTCACTGCCCAACCGTGTGTTGCGCGCCGCGTTAGAGGCCCGCGCGATAGCGCCACTCGCCGCCTACACCACCGTGCGCCCAGAGGTGAAATACGGAACCAATTCTCGTGTTGATTTTTTACTCACCCAAGACAGCCTTCCGGATGCCTATGTTGAGGTGAAATCCGTTACCCTATGCCGCACCCAAGGTTTAGCAGAATTCCCCGACTCGGTCACTGCACGCGGGGCAAAACACATGGCAGAACTTGCCAAGATGGCGCAGGCAGGCCATCGCGCCGTGCTGTTGTATTTGGTACAACGCACCGATTGCACACATGTCGACATCGCCCACGACATCGACCCGACCTATGCCGCCGCCCATGAAGACGCTACAAAGGCAGGCGTTGAAACCCTGTGCATTGGCACCCACATCACCCCAGAAGGCATCACCATTGCCACCCCTCTGGTCCTTGGCCGCACTGCGCGCTAAACAAGGCCAAACAACCGATGGAGAGACCGGTGACAGACACCCACAAAGGTCGCACGACAAAAGACGGCATTCGCATCCATGAAGCTGCAGATTTTGCTGGCATGCACGCCGCAGGCAAACTTGCCGCGACCATCCTTGATGAGATCGCCGAGCATGTTGTTGTAGGACAAACCACAGCCGAGATTGACCGCCTGATCGAAGAGAAGGTCAACGCCGCTGGCGCAAAATCAGCAACTATCGGGTACAAAGGCTATGAACATGCCAGCTGTATTTCGATCAACCACGTTGTGTGCCACGGCATCCCCGGCGACAAAAAGCTGAAAGACGGCGACATCGTCAACATCGATGTAACTGTTATTGTTGACGGTTGGTTCGGCGATACATCACGCATGTATGTTGCGGGCAAATTGGGCCGCAAGGCCGAGCGCCTGATCGACATCACGCACGAGGCTTTGATGAAGGGTATTGAGGTCGTCAAACCCGGCAACACCTTTGGTGACATCGGCCACGCGATCCAAACCTTTGCTGAAGGGCATCGGATGTCTGTAGTAACTGATTTCTGCGGCCATGGTCTGGGCCGTGTTTTTCACGCGCCGCCAAATGTTTTGCACTACGGCAAGGCAGGTACAAAAGCCGTTCTAGAGCCAGGTATGTTCTTTACGATTGAGCCCATGGTGAATTTGGGTCGCGCCGAAACCAAAACGTTGGCCGATGACTGGACAGCCGTTACGCGCGACAAATCCCTGTCAGCGCAGTTCGAACATTCCATTGGCGTAACAGAAGATGGGTGTGAGATTTTTACTCTGTCGCCTGCTGGAAAATTCCACCCGACGTATTGATCAACATTCATAACGCTTGATCCGCACGGCTCATGAGCGGTGCGGATCAGTTGTGTGTCAGCAAGGTGACGTGCGTGTCGCCGTATTTACGCCGTTCGGTTCGTGTGAAGCCATCTGGCGCATCCATCGGCGCATTTTCTTCCCAAACGATCAACGCACCTTTAGCCAGCCACCCGCCCATGCGCGCAGCGGCGAGTGCCTGCTGCCCCATCCCTTTGCCATAAGGCGGATCAAGAAAAACCAGATCAAAAGGCGTGGCTGAACACTTGCCAAGCTTGGTCGCATCATTGCGCATAAGCGTGGTCTTTTCACCAGCTCTGACTTTATCGACGTTCTGAGCAATCAGCTTTTGCGCAACGCGGCCATTTTCGACAAACACCGCGTCTTTGGCACCCCGCGACAGCGCCTCTATGCCCAACGCGCCAGTACCTGAAAATAGATCAAGCACGCGTGCGCCGTTGATAACGTTGAGATGTGTCAGCATGGAAAACAGACTCTCGCGGACGCGATCTGATGTAGGACGCAAATGCGCAGCCACGTCGCCCTTGCCCACATCTGCCAACACCGTTCCGCGATATGCCCCTGATATGATCCTCACGCTTTGAGCAGTGCCTTGAGATCAGTTTCAGGATCAGCGACCACCTCAGGTGCGGGTGATTTACCGCCCTCGATCAGGCGCTTTCCTACCATATATCCGCGCGGATCATTGGCGGCATCCACTGCCAACAGCGTTTCACCCTTATAGTACCAAAATGAAACAGGTCCAGGCGCCGCGCCGCGCGTAACAATGCGGTCATAACCCGTATTTAGGCCCGCAATTTGCAGCTTCACGTCATACTGATCAGACCAAAACCACGGCTTCGCAGTATAATCCTTTTCCGCACCCATCAGGTTTTCAGCCACAACTTCGGCTTGCTCGATTGCGTTTGGTACGCTTTCCAGCCTGATACGTCCGCCACGATACGGGAACGAGGCGCAGTCACCCGCGGCCCAGACGTGGGGAACATTGGTACGCCCGTGACCATCAACGGCAATCCCGTTGTCCAGCGCTACACCTGCAGCCTCGGCCAATGCCGTGGCAGGCGCGATGCCCACACCAACGATGACAAAATCAACATCAAGCGTGGTACCATCCGTAAGCGCAGCTCCATTTACGGCACCTTCACCAGTCAACCGCTCAAGGCCAACACCCTCGCGCAGATCAACGCCATGACCCTGGTGCAGAGTGCGAAAGAAATCAGACGTTTCAGGTGACGCCACCCGCTGCAAGATCCGCGGTGCCATCTCGACCAAAGTAACCTCAAGGCCTAGCTTGGCGGCAACCGATGCAGCCTCTAGCCCGATGTAACCGCCGCCGACAATCAGCACACGCGCGTCTTTTACAAAGCGCGGTTCCATTGCATCAACATCAGCCAATCCACGCACAACATGGACCCCGTCAAGAGCACCACCGATAGCAGCAGGCAATTTGTGCGGTATGGAGCCCGTTGTGAACACCAGTTCATCATATCCGATCACACCATCGCTGGTGGTTATCTTTTGCCCAGCGGCATCAATTGCCTCAACAGTCACGCCTAAACGTAAATCAATGTCATTCTCGCCATAAAAACTCTCGGGCCGCAAAAATAGACGCTCAAGCGTCATATCCCCCATCAAATAGGCTTTAGACAATGGTGGGCGTTGGTAAGGGGGGTGGGATTCGGCACCAATCAAAGTGATTTTTCCATCAAAACCGCCATTGCGCAGCTTAACCACACAAGATGATCCCGCCTGCCCTGCTCCGATCACTACGATATGGCGCATGGTTATCTCCCTTGATGCACTGGCCCTAGCACTGTGCAGACCCTATATCTGGCATAAGGATAAACACAATCACATGGAAGGTTACCACATGCCAATTTCTCAAGGCGATACATTGCCCGACGCGACACTTGTACAAATGGGCGCTGAAGGACCAGCACCAGTGCAAATGAGCGACAAAACCAAAGGCCGCAAAGTTGTGATCTTTGCTGTGCCGGGTGCCTTCACGCCTACATGCCACTCTGCCCATGTTCCCAGCTTTGTTCGCACAAAAGATCAGTTCGATGCAAAAGGCGTAGACGAGATCATCTGCGTATCCTGCAATGACCCTTTCGTCATGAAGGCATGGGGCGAAGCAACTGGTGCAACTGAAGCAGGCATCACAATGCTGGCCGATGCGTCGTCTGAATTCACCAAGGCACTTGGGATGGATTTTGATGCGGCACCTGCTGGTCTGGTTGCGCGTTCCAAACGATATGCGATGCTGGTTGATGATGGTAAGGTGACGCTGTTTCAAGCCGAAGAAAACTCCGGCGTCTGCGACGTCTCTGGTGGTGAAAGCCTGCTCGACAGCATGTAAAACGACAACAGGGTCGCACATTGTGCGACCCTGTTTAACCTCTTTTACCCTTTGGGCATTGGCCTATCTGCAGTTCAGCGATCTATTGTTCAAAGACGATCTATTTTGCGCGCCAGTTTGGCATCAAGCGTACTAAGACCATCAACGTCATGCGTGATGAGCGTAACAATCACCTTGTTATAGACATTTCTCCAATCGGGATGGTGATCCCATTTCTCGGCCCAAATCGCCGCGCGGGTCATCCAGCCGAACGCATCTGCAAAGTCATCAAATTTGAAGGTTTTGACAATCGCATCACGTCCTTCAACCATAGCCCAGCCATTTTGGAATAGTGGATCAAGCAATGGTCCGCGTGTCTCTACACTTAGCTTCTCTGTCATTCCTGCTCCTCGACTTTCGTCTTTTTGAAAGGTCCGTAATCGGTCAGTATCTCTATTTCTTCATCCACTGCGGCACGTTCAGCGTTTAGAAACTCGCCTACAGCGCGCGCGAATCCTGCGTCTCGCATCCAGTGAAGCGACCATGTCGGCGTCGGAAGATAGCCACGTGCCAGCTTGTGTTCTCCCTGAGCGCCAGCTTCAACACTACCCAATCCCATTTCGATCGCAATATCGATAGCTTGATAATAACACAGTTCGAAATGCAAACAGGAATGGTGCTCGCTGCAGCCCCAGTATCGACCATATAACGTATCCGCGCCTATGAAATTGAGCGCGCCAGCAACCCACCGCCCATCACGCTCGGCCAGTACCAGCGCAATATCGTCGCGCAGCACCTCATGGGCGATGTCAAAGAACGCCCGTGTTAAATAGGGTTGCCCCCATTTGCGCGCGCCTGTGTCTTGATAAAACCTCCAAAACGCATCCCAATGCTCAGGTTTCAGACTATCTCCCGTAAAGGTTTGAATATTCCCTCCAAAGCTTTGAGCGGTTGCACGTTCCTTTCGGATATTCTTGCGTTTGCGGGAGCTGAGGGTGCTTAGGAAAGCATCAAAATCGCTATGCCCCTCATTGCACCAATGAAACTGTTGGTTCTTGCGCACCATCATGCCCAAAGCCTCAGCACGCTTAGCCTCTTCTTCGGTGCAGAATGTCGCGTGAAGAGAGCTTAGATTGTTATTCTCAGTGAGCTGCACAGCCCCTTGGACCAGTGCATTGAACCCCGTTTCTTCAAACCCCTCTCGCGTCAAAAACCGTCGGCCCGAAGCAGGCGTATGCGGTACCGCGACCTGAAGCTTGGGGTAATACTGCCCGCCCGCCTGCTCGTAGGCATGCGCCCAAGAGTGGTCAAAGATGTATTCACCCTGAGAATGCGATTTCACATACAGCGGCGCGACACCAATGATCTGGCCCGCAATCCGCGCCGTCAAATACTGAGGTTGCCACCCTGTCCTCCCACCAACACTGCCACTGTCCTCAAGCGCCTTAAGAAAGCGGTGAGTGGTAAAGGGATCATTGGGCCGGGCGCCGTCAACAGCCTCAGGGCAGGCACATGCATCCCAATCGGCGGCGTTAATCTCGGACAGCGACTGGACAATCGTAATCTCGACCTCTTGCGCGCTCATGTTGATGTCCCTGCTGTTGGTCTGTTCACTATAAGTGGCACCTTAACAGAGATGTTCAAGCAGGAGGCGCCGCAAGATAGCTTTCAAATGTAATGGTATCTGCCATCCGCCGCGCCTGCTGTTCCTGCTCGGCGCTGCTCACTGTCCAACAACAGATAAATGCGCCAGCTTGCTTTAGTTCGTTTACTCTTGCGCGGTCCAAATCATTCACCTCATGGCTGATGAACGACGCGCCGACACGGTCATAATCAGGGATGGCACGTAACCGTTCACAGACGGCATCTGACAGTGGCCATTCATGTGTATCGTAAGCACATGTCGCAAGGCCACGTGGAACATCAGGACAAAGCTCTTGCATCATCGCAATCGAATTCGGGTTAAACGACATGACCGCAACATCACCGACGTAACCAACAAGTGCCTCAGCGATAGCCCGTTCCAACGTACCCACATTAGAGCCCATTGCTCCGTCTTGATCTTTGAGTTCAATCAGCAGCGGCACTTGTCCCCCAATCAGCGTTAGGACCTCCGCCAAATCTGGAATACCCTCATCTCCGCCGCGCAAGGGGGTCTCCTTGAGCGCAGCAGCGGTGAACAATTGGACAGCTCCTTGGGTCTCTGTCAGCCGCTCAAGATGGTAGTCGTGAAAGACCATCGCCTCCCCATCTGAACTCAGCTGGAGATCAATTTCAATGCCGTATCCGGCCTCAACAGCCGCACAAATGGCCGCACGGGAATTCTCCGGACGGCCATCGGCAACGTCGTGCAATGCGCGGTGTGCCAAGGGCACCCGCGCAAAGCTATCTGGTAACGCAGCTTTGGTCATGAAATTTCGAAAATGCCTTCGATCTCAACGGCAACGCCCAATGGCAATGCACCTGCGGAAACGGCGGAACGCGCGTGGCGTCCGGCCTCACCCAATGCCTCAACCAAGAAATCGGAGCATCCGTTGATAACTTTGGGTTGGTCCGTAAAGTCCTTGGTAGAGTTCACAAAACCGGTAAGCTTGATCACACGCTTAAGACGATTAATGTCTCCGCCACAGGCTTCCTGAACTTGAGCTAAAAGCTGCAATGCACAGGTTTGAGCTGCCGCAGCACCGTCTTCGACGCTCATGTTTTCACCCAATACGCCCAATATCAACCCGTCATCCGTGCGCGAAATCTGGCCAGACACATACAGTGTATTGCCCACCTGAACGAATGGGACATAGTTAGCCGCTGGGGCCGAGGCGTCAGGCAGAGTAATATTCTGATCTTTGAGACGTTGTGCAATGCTCATTTTAAGTCCTTTGGTCAGTTGAGTCGCGCGGAAGCTAACCCCGTTAGCCTTCGCGCGAAAGACCCAAGGTTCAGCTTTCGCGCCAAGATTTCACAAAATAGTCGGTCACTGGTTTAACCAGATACGTCAGCGGGGATCGGTCACCGGTTTTGATGAACGCATCCACTGGCATACCGGGCAATAATTGGGTGCCTTCCGGTAACCGCTCCATCTCACCAGGAGACAGAACTATCTCGGCGCGGAAATAGCTAGCCCCGGTTGTTTGGTCATCCAGTGCATCCGCTGAGATCAGCACCACAAGCCCCTTCAATTCGGGTGTGGTGCGCTGATCAAGCGAGGACAACCGCAAGTTTACTTCTTGTCCAACCGAAATCTCGTCAACATTTGTGGGCATGACTTGTGCTGCAATCACCAGCGGGCGGTCTTGGGGAACCAAGAACATCAAAGGGTCCGCAGGGCGAATAACCGAACGCGGTGTGGTCACTTGCAAAGAATAGACTATGCCGGAAACTGGTGCACGAATATCCAAACGGTCAATCGTGGCCTTCAATGCGCGACGCCGTTCAACAAGAGACAGTTCTTGATAACGAATTTCCCGCAACTGCGATATCGCCTCTTCACGACCAGATGTGCCCAGTTTTAATTCAATGATATCGATCTCTGTAATGCGGCCCTCAGCCTGCGCGCGCGATGCAATCAAACTACCGATTTCACCTGTAAGGCGCGCCATCTCCCGTTGCAGACCCAGTACAGAAGAAACTTGCGCCAGCCCTTGGTCCAACAATGTTTGCTGACTTACAAGTTGCTGTTCAATCAACCCAAGTTGCGTAACAAGAGACTCCTCTTGTGCATTAATACCTATGATCTGGTCTTCGATCTGATTGCTTTGCTTACCCAACTGATCGATCTCTTGTTTGATACTATCGCGGCGTGCAAAGAACAGGTTTCTTTGACCGTCCATCAATTCCTGAGCGTCAGGGTTCATTTTGCCCACTTCCACGAGAGAGTCGGCGAATTCTATTGTGTCCCCTTCATCGCGCTGCGCCTCTAGACGACCACGGCGCGCCATGAGTTCAAACAACTGCCCCTCAATGAGCGTCAATTCAGATTGCGCCTGCTCTGGATCAAGCCTCAGCAACAAATCGCCCGCCTTAACCAGATCGCCTTCATCGACAAGTATTTCAGAGATGGTGCCGCCTGTATCGTGCTGCACTACCTGTCTGTTGCGATCGACCTCTATGCGCCCCGATGCAACAATTGCGCCCGCAATATTGGACATCACAGACCATGTGCCAAAGCCACCGAACAGAATCAAAATCCCGATCATACCAATGGTAACGGGACGCCAAGCGGACCACTTCGTTTTTTCGCTCATGACACGCCTCCTGCACCGGCTGGCGCTTTTTGGATTTCTTGGTGGTTTTTCACCATGCCCTTTAGCACTTCGTCCTTAGGACCAAATGCCATGCGCACACCTGCATCAAGCACTAGAAGCGTATCACATTCCTGAATGGCGGCTGGCCTGTGGGCCATGATCAGCACCGAACGCCCCGATGCTTTCATCGCGCGGATTGCATGGTTCAATGCCTGCGATCCGGTGTTGTCGAGATTCGAATTCGGCTCATCCAGCACCAGCAAGACCGGCTCATCGTACAAAGCGCGAGCAAGGCCAATGCGTTGCATTTGGCCGCCAGAAAGGCGCACCTGCCCCGACCGGATAACAGTGTCATACCCATCTGGCAACTCAAGGATCATCTCATGGGCTGCGGCCATTTTCGCTGCTGCGACAACCTTTTTATCATCAGGGGCTTCCGCCAATCGCGCGATATTTTGTGCAATGGTGCCATCAAACAATGAAACGCTTTGCGGTAAATAACCGATGTGTCCACCCAATGTCTCGGTCCCGTAATGTTCAAGCGCGGCACCGTCCAGACGAATTGAGCCACCCGCAGGACGCCAGACCCCGGTGAGCGTACGCGCCAATGTCGTTTTGCCCGCGCCCGAAGGCCCGATCACACCAACAGCCTGTCCCGGCTCAACCTTGAACGAGATAGACTTAAGTGACGCTTGTTTTTCTCCCGGAGGAACCACAGTGAGATTTTTAGCAATCAATGATGCTTTTGGTTTTGGCAATTCGGTGCGCGGCCCTTCAACGGCGACTGTGCCCAAAAGCTCCACCAGATTTGACCATCCTGTCATACCGCGTTGCACAATTGGCCATTGGTTCAACATCATCTCGACGGGTGCCAACGCACGACCCAACAGGATCGAACCAGCAATCATCGCACCCGGCGTCAGCTGGTTTTGTAGAACCAAATAGGCCCCCATCCCCAGCATCGCAGATTGCAGAAACAACCGAATAGTCTTTGTCATCGAACTAAACGTGCCACCAACGTCTGCCGCACGTACTTGTCCCTGAAGGGCTTCAGTCCGTGCTTTTTGCCAGCGGTTGAACGCTGCCTCACGCATGCCCATCGCCTGCACCATCTCAGCTTCGGTGCGAATCTGATCAGCCATGCTAGACGCATGTTGGCCTGCAAGCCCCGCCCGCGCCTGAGCGCCGCGCGAAAGAAACTGGTTGGCGATCGCAATAACAATCAATACCGCCCCACCGATCAGGGCCATATACCCCAAATAGGCGTGAAAAACAAAAATGCCCGCAAAAAATATCGGCGTCCAAGGAAGGTCAAACGCCGCCATCAATACTGGCGATATGATCATCCGCTGCACCGATTCTAGATCGGTGAGGCTTCCGTTGGTTTTTGCGTCAGGTGCCACAGCAGATTTGCGCACAACAGCATCGAACACACGCCGATCCAGATCATCCTGAAACCGCGCACCCACGCGGGCCATAATCCGGCCACGCGTATAGTCGAGAATACCCATAACAGCGTAGAGAAACACAACCAACAGTGAAAGAGCCACCAGTGTTTCCTGGCTCCCCGACCCCAATACGCGGTCATAAACCTGCAGCATATAAAGCGGACCAGTCAGCATCAGCAGATTCGCAAATGCCGAAAATAATCCTACGGTCCAATAGAGGGAACGACTACGTTTACGAATCTGACGCAACTCTTCGCGCCCTCGTTTAATTGCATCGGTTTGCATAAATACCTTTCAAAACGACCTTCGGCGCTCATAGATCGCGAAATAACGACAGCACGCCAAACACCACAGCCATATAACGCCGACTGTAGCCAAGCATAACATGCGTTAACAAGGCATATTCCGTACCCGACGACCGCGCAACATGGGATCGTTACACACGAGTGCTTAGCGATCTCCACCAGTTGGGTTACTTGTTCCGCTACCGCTTCCACTGCCCCCAAATATATCTTGGAGTACTTGATCAATGATACTGGCAGGACGATTGTTCTGCTGAGATTGAGGAAAAGGAGTAACTTCGTTGACGTCACCCTCAAAAATAACCTGAGCAGGTGCCGGATCAACCATCGGTAACGGCTTTATTGGGACACCCTCATGAACTCGTTTCATCGCTTCGCGGAAAATTTCAGCTGGCAAGCCACCGCCAGTAACCCCTTTGAGCGGGGTATTATCGTCGTACCCCATCCAGACGCCAGCAACATAATCAGCAGAAAATCCGATAAACCACGCATCTTTGGCTGCCGACGTTGTACCCGTCTTGCCTGCAATCTGGCGGCCGCCAAATTGCGCACGTTTTCCCGTCCCTTCAGAGACAACCTTTTCCATCATATAGATCAACTGGCCAGCTGCATCTTCTTGAATGACACGCTCCCCGATACCGCCCCCTGTCCCCATCAATGGCTCAGAGTCGCCCCTCAGGCGTAAATCAATCAATCCGAAGGGGGTCACAGATGAGCCACCATTCAGAATACCCGCAAAAGCCCCCGTCATTTCGATCAAAGTACTTTCAGACGCACCAAGGGCCAAAGCAGGACCAGTCGCCAGATCATTTTTGATCCCGAATTGCGACGCAACTGCACTCACTGTTTGACGACCAACAGATTCAGATATCTTGACCGCAGGAATGTTCAGCGACTTCGCCAATGCGTTTGTCATCGTCGTTTGTCCAACAAATCGTTTAGTATAGTTTTTTGGGCACCATTGGCCTGAACCCGGAATATTCAGACAATAGGGGCTGTCATCTACAAGGTCATTGGGCGAATAACCCAGATCAAGCGCTGCTGCGTACACAAACGGTTTGAATGCAGACCCTGTCTGACGCAGTGCCTGCGTGGCCCTGTTGAACGCGCCCGACACTTTGGTTTTGCGTCCACCTACCATTGCGCGGACAGCGCCGTCTGCGCTCATCACAACAATTGCGGCTTGTGCTTTTGAACCTGCACGAACCTTATTTTCGAAGACCCAGTTCAGGCCATCCTCTGCAGCTCGTTGCATGCGTTGATCTAGCGTTGTTCGAATGATCACGTCTTCTGTGGTTTTGCGGGTGAAAAATTCTGGTCCTGTGGACATAACCCAATCGGCAAAAGCACCACCTGCACGCGCTTGCGCCGCCTCAGAAAGAGCTGCTGGAGAAGCCTGCGCAGCCGCTTCTTCTTCATCCGAAAGGTACCCTTGTTCTTTCATCAGACGCAAAACGGTTGCCGCCCGATTACGGGACCGCTCAAGATTTGAGGTAGGTGAAAGGGTGCTAGGCGCAGTTAACAAACCGGCAAGCATAGCGGATTCAGCTGGGTTAAGAACGGCAGCCTGTTTGCCAAAGAAACGCTGCGCTGCGGCCTCCGCACCATAAGCACCACCGCCCATATAAGCACGGTTCAGATAGATCGACAGGATTTCATTCTTGGAGTATTTCGCCTCCATCGCCATCGCATAAACGGCCTCTTTGGCTTTACGCTTCAGCGAACCACGGCGGCATTCCGCCTCATATTCCGCTTCGGTCTGGCCAGATGTTACGTCAAATGGCTCCCCCAAGCACAACAGCTTGGCAGTTTGCTGCGTGATCGTAGACCCCCCGTGACCCGAAAGGGGACCTCGCCCTTCGCTCAGGTTAATCCGAACTGCAGAAGCAATGCCCCGTGGACTGAGACCGAAGTGCCTAAAGAACCGCTTATCCTCTGTCGCCACCACTGCATTCATAAGATGGGGAGACACGTTTTCTGCTGTCACCGCTCCACCGAACTGATCACCGCGCCAAGCAAAGACCTCACCCTTGTAGTCCAACATCGTGACAGATCCACCAGCACGCCCATCCGACATCTCTCCGGCTGGCGGCAGCGTGGTGTAATAATAGCCCACAAACAGGGCCAATATCGCAAGGCCAGCAAGCACCGAACGGGACGTAATCACCCAGATCAATCTAAAGAACCAACGCACTAACCCCGACAAGAACCCCAAGATACCGCCACGCCGTTTACGCGCGGGCTTTGCCGTACGCTTTGCTTTGGCCTTTGGCTTAGGTTTCGCTCGTGTCTTTGTTGCAGATTTGCTCGCTGCTGCGCGGGCTTTGCTACCATACCGGTTCTCAGCGACCAAGGGCCGCCTGCGTTTAGGTTTATCAGTCATTAATAGGGCCTGCTCGGCTGTTGTTTTTTTTCATCTTAGCCCCCTGCGGCCCAATTGTTTAGCACTTGATACCTCAGAAAGCTTCATATTGATGCACGGTTTTTAGGCAGATTCGACTTATCGATTAAATTTTAATCACTGCCGTACGGTGATGTACCAAATTACCCCCACGAATCCTTCCCTTTTGATGTGTTTATCCAGTTCTCTCCAAAAGCATTAAGCAGGAAAGCCTGCAACTTAAGAGGGGACAATTAGGTGAAACTCATCATTGCCACGATCAAACCATTCAAACTCGAGGAAGTCCGCGAAGCGCTGACCGAAGCGGGCGTGCGCGGTCTTATGGTTACAGAAATCAAAGGGTTTGGCGCGCAGTCGGGCCATACCGAAATTTACCGCGGCGCAGAATACGTCGTGAACTTTGTACCAAAGGTCAAACTGGAACTCGTCGTTGCAGACGGCGTTGCGGACCAGATGGTCGAAGTGATCAGCAAAACTGCACAAACCGGAAAAATCGGTGACGGCAAGATCTTTGTGCTCGATGTCGAGCAGGTTGTGCGCGTGCGTACAGGCGAAACCGGCGAAGACGCTATCTAACTCAAGGACAATAAGATGAATATGAAATCTCTCATTCCGGTCACTGTCGCCGCAGCCACGCTGCCGACTTTTGCACTGGCACAAGACGCGGCTGTCCCCTCTTCAGCTGAAATGATTTGGATCATGAACACGCTGTTGTTCCTGATCGGCGGTTTTCTGGTTTTCTTCATGGCTGCTGGTTTTGCCATGTTAGAGGGCGGATTGGTACGTTCCAAAAACGTGACCATGCAGATGACCAAAAACGTGGCACTCTTTTCCTTGGCCACAATCGCCTATTGGGCGTTCGGCTATAATCTGATGTACCCGCTTGGTACATGGTCCGTTGAGGGCGTTCTGTCCGGCGTATTCGGAACAGGTGTTCTCGAAGCCGTTGGCATCGATCTGGCCAGTGCGGATGACGGAGAATATGCCTCAACCGGTTCTGACTTCTTCTTCCAGCTGATGTTCTGCGCGGCAACTGCATCCATCGTTTCTGGTGCCTTGGCCGAGCGCATCAAACTATGGCCTTTCCTGATCTTCGTGATCATCCTGACCGGCATCATCTATCCTTTGCAAGCGTCATGGAAATGGGGCGGTGGCTTCTTGGACGAAATGGGCTTCCTTGACTTCGCAGGTTCCACTGTTGTGCACTCTGTAGGCGGCTGGGCTGCTCTGGCAGGCGCGCTGATCCTTGGACCACGTATCGGTAAATACAAAGGTGGGCGTGTAAACCCAATGCCTGGTTCCAACCTTGCTTTGGCGACACTGGGTATGTTCATCCTGTGGCTCGGCTGGTTCGGCTTTAACGGTGGCTCACAGCTGGCGATGGGTACTGTAGGCGATATCGCAGACGTTTCCCGCATCTTCGCCAACACTAATGCTGCTGCTGCTGGTGGTGTTATTGCGGCGCTGGTGCTGACACAGCTTTTGTACAAAAAGCCTGACCTTACCATGATCTTGAATGGTGCACTGGCGGGTCTCGTATCCATCACGGCAGAGCCGCTCACGCCGTCCCTTGGTATGGCGACACTGATCGGTGGCGTCGGTGGTGTGATCGTAGTCTTCGCGGTTCCGTTCCTAGACAAGCTCAAGATCGACGACGTTGTTGGCGCAATCCCTGTGCACTTGTTTGCAGGTATCTGGGGCACAATCGCTGTTGTTCTTACGAATGGTGACGCGAGCCTCGGCACGCAGCTCTATTCCATCATTGTTGTAGGTGTCTTCACCTTCGTCGTATCCGGCGCGGTCTGGTTTATCCTCAAGGCAACCATGGGCATTCGCGTCAGCGAAGAAGCCGAAATCATGGGCCTCGACATGGCCGAACTGGGTATGGAAGCCTACCCTGAATTCACCCGCGGGTAATTCAAATGCGCGGCCTTCGACCTCCTCCCAGAGGGCCGCGCATTCACAAGGCAAACAAAAAGCCCCGCATCATCTGATGCGGGGCTTTTTCTATTTGAAGCACTAAAAACCTTCAGGCTTAAATGCCGATGTCCACAATCGCCTTTGCGAGGATTGGCACTGTTTGCTTGTTCAAGCCCGCGATATTCATGCGGCTGTCGCCAACCATATAAATCCCGTGCTCAGCGCGTAGTTTTTCCACCATTTCAGGTGTTGTCCCTAGACGAGAGAACATCCCACGGTGCTGGGCAAGGAAACCGAAACGATCCGAACCAGACAACCGCTGCAATTCAGCGGCCAACTGGGTGCGCAGCCCCAACATGGTTAGACGAACATCTTCCAGCTCAGCCTCCCAATCGGCCCGCAATTCTGCGTCGTTCAATACCATCGTGACCAAACGTGCGCCGTGATCGGGCGGGAAGCTAAAGTTTTGACGATTGAGGTACGCAAGTGTCCCCTGATAAAGCGCCTTTGCACTGCTCTCAGCACTAACAACCATCAACAGGCCCGTGCGTTCACGGTAGATACCAAAGTTTTTTGAACAGCTTGCCGCGATCAGACATTCAGGAACCGCCGCGACCAGCTTGCGCGTGGCGGCTGCGTCTTCCTGTAACCCATCCCCAAAGCCCTGATAGGCGATGTCGATCATCGGGGTAGCGCCGGTTTCCAGCAGCACTTTGATAACCTCATCCCACTCAGCGCTATTGAGGTTCGCGCCTGTCGGGTTGTGACAGCAGCCGTGCAGCAGAACCACATCACCCTTTTTCGCGGTCTTTAGGTCAGCAATCAAACCATCAAAATCAACACCCCGTGTCTCATCATCGAAATATCGATAAGGGACCATTTCAATGCCAAGGTATGACAGCATTGAAATGTGGTTGGGCCATGTCGGATTAGACACAAAAATACGCGCATCCGGGCGTGCCATCTGGATCAACTCAAATGCCTGACGCACAGCACCCGTACCACCCGGAGTGGCCGCTGCCGCAACATTGGCGCGCGGCACGGCATCGCCAAGAACCAAATCAACCATCGCATCGCCAAATGCCGGATCACCCGCAAGACCAGTATAAACCTTGCTGTCTTGGGTTTCCCACAGTTGATGCTCTGCCGTTTTAACAGCGCGCATAATTGGCGTAAGGCCCGTAGCATCTTTGTAGACACCAACACCAAGGTCTACCTTAGACTCGCGTGGGTCCTCGCGGTACATCTGAACAAGAGCCAGAATTTTATCTGCTGGTTGCTGCTTTAGGGTCTCAAACATCACGCATCTCCGGTTGCGATTGGCACGGTCGGGAACATTCCCCACTCGGCCCATGATCCATCATAAAGGGCCCACTCAGTATGGCCCATTCTTTCCAAAGCCAAGGCCAGCACAGCAGCGGTCACACCTGACCCGCACGATGTGATAATCGGCCTGGCCAAATCAACGCCTGCAGCCTCAAACACGGCCTTGGTTTCAGCGGCTGTCTTTAGAGTTTGATCGGCATTTAGCAACGTCCCAAATGGCACATTTCGCGCCTTGGGAATGTGCCCCGAACGCAGACCTTCACGCGGTTCTGGTGCTTCACCACGAAAGCGTACGGCAGCCCGAGCATCCACAATCTGGGGCAACCCAAGCTTGGATGCATGCGCAACCTGCGTCACATCACGCACCAACTGATTTTGAAACCGAACCGTCATGTGACGGTCGCGCGGGATTGGCGGCATGTCTTCTGTTGCGCGCCCTTCCGCGATCCACTTGGGTAGACCACCGTCGAGGACGGCAATATTTTCTTGACCCATCAATTTGAAAAGCCACCAAACACGCGGCGCTGACATAATGCCTGCGCCGTCATACACAACGATCTGATGACCATCACCAACGCCCATCGCACGCATCCGCGACATAAATTTTTCTATCGGAGGCGCCATATGCGGCAAGTTGGACCTGCCATCCGAAATTTCATCAATGTCAAAGAAGCGCGCACCAGGAATGTGGCCTGCGTCATACTCCGCTTTTGGGTCACGCCCGTCCGCTGGCAGATACCACGATGCGTCCAATATCCGAAGATCAGGATCTTTAAGATGTTTCGCCAGCCATTCAGTTGAGACCAGCGTTTTCGGATCATTTACCATTTCATGCCCCCGACAAGATTTTTCTTTGCCTAGCTGTCTGGGGCGAGTCTGGCAAGGGCAGGAGGCTTTTGCCACCTACCCTACATGGCAAATTAGCCCAGCTTGTTGCGAATCATGCTGACCACGGCCAAAACAACACCGCCGCCGATGCCACCGCCAGCAATCTGCGTAATGATCGAACCAATATCCATGCCGCTTGCTGCAGCACCTCCACCGGTGATCATACCAAGGATCGAACCACCAAGGCCACCACCTACGATACCCGCAATCGAGTTGATCAACGTACCTTGGTTAATGCCACCAATAGCTTTGCCTGCAACGTTACCGCCCAAAGCGCCTGAAATCAGGCCAATTAAAAGTTCCATAATATATTCCTCGCGCCGCAGAATTTAAAAAGCGCCCTTGGCGCGGCTTTCCTAGAGTGAAGGGCACGCTATCACGAGGACTGAAATGGTTAACGGGGAATTAGAAATCAGGCCTCTCAGCCGTGATCTTTCATCAGGCGGGATTTTTGACGTGACCAGTCGCGCTTGGCTGCGTCTTCACGCTTGTCGTGCAGTTTTTTACCTTTAGCGATGCCGATCTTGATCTTGGCTTTGCCGCGATGGTTGAAATACATCACCATCGGCACCAGCGTCATGCCTTTGCGCTGAGTTGCATTCCACATCTCGGCCAATTGTTTGCGACTGACCAGCAGCTTGCGGCGTCGGCGCTCGTCGTGACCAAAGGTTTTCGCCTGTTTGTATGGCGCAATATAACTATTCACGAGCCACAGCTCACCATCTTCAACAGCGGCATAGCTTTCGGCAACGTTAGAGCCGCCCATGCGTAGGGATTTCACTTCGGATCCCTCCAGCATAATCCCGCATTCAATGTCTTCTTCGATCGCATAATCAAACCGCGCGCGGCGGTTTTCTGCGACGACCTTATAGTTGGGGTCCGATTTGGAAGATGATTTTACCTGAGCCATAGTTAGCGATGTAGGGCGCTAGCGCCCTTTGCGCAAGGGATTGCCCTAACGCAGCCCTTTGCTTGCGATGTATTTCGCGAGATCCAGAATAATCTGCCCACGCGCACGGGCGATGGCAGCGGGACCGCCGTTAGGATCATATGCCACACTGAGGTCAAACAAGCCTGAACGTTCACGCCCTTCATACACAGCAACAAAATACTGCCCTGTCGCACGGAAGGTCCCATCGGTTCCAGCAATCAAATCGGAAAAACGCACATCTAGCGCAGCAGCGGCGTCTTCTTCAAATGGCCATGGTTCGGATGCGATCCGCGCACGGGTAAGCCGCGCAAGGTTGCGGCTCAGCTCCAAGCCAATCGCGCGATCAGGGGCATCTGCCCACAGCACCTTAGAGGTAATCAACGACCCATCCGGAGCCTGCTGTGCAATCTCGTCTGCGGCCGCATAACTAGGTAGGGACACGTCCTTCACCTCAACCGACCGGAACCCGATACGCACAGTTTCGGTGATGGCAGGTGCTTGGACCACAATGCTATCAGGTGCGCCGCAAGCGGCCAAAAAGGCCAGCGCGGCAGCGGCGGCGAGAGGTTTCATAAATATCATATCATCTTCCCAGCAGCAGAGAATTCGGATTTCGTTCGATGGTACGCGCCAGTTTTTCCAGCGCGCTGGCAGCTTGTTGAATATCGCGCAGCGCCGCCTCGGCGGCACGGCTCAATTGATCGCCCTTATTATAGCCTTCAATTGTGCGGCCCGCTTGCGCAAACAACCCGTTTAGGCGGTTTATCACCTCTGGCAGATCACGGGCTGAAACTGCGATACTGTCGGCAGCATTACGCGCAGAAGCCAGTGTTTGGTTTACATTTTCGACCGCGCCGCCTTCACGTAGTTCTTGCAAAGTAGCGTTCAGCTGGTCCAGCGCACCCTTTAGGGCAGCGGGCAGTTGCGCAGTGTCTGGGCTGCTCACCAATGCTTCGGCAGAGGACGTGAGCGATGTCAGCTCTTGGATCAACGTATCGAATTCCAATGTCGCCGCCTTGGCCGCTACTGTTTGAATATCTTCGATCAATTCGGGCACGCCCGCGACAGACGAGGTAACCGCATCAGCCGCTTCAGCCGCCGCAGTCAGTGTCTTACCCAATGTCTCGGCAATTCGTTGCTTCTCTAGTTCCGCAACCAGTCCTTCAACCCGCGTAAGGGTCGCATTCAACGCAATGGGAATGTTCTTCACATCATCCGATGTAACAATACCAGACAAATCACTCAGCAATGCGCGCACATCTGCAGGTGTTTCCTGTAAATCATTGTTAGAGATAAGAGCGTCAGCCGAATTCATCACATTGATTGCACTGTTCAACAAGTCTTCAATAGGCAAGTTATTAATGCGAGTAAAAACACCCTCTACTGTCGCAGCAGCATCCGAGGTTTCGCCTTTGGTTGTGGGGATAATCGGCAAGTCCAAACCTGATATGATCACACGCGCCAGCGGCGCATCTTCAACCTCAACGAACTCAACCTTTAGGCCCCCAGTCAACAAACTGGCAGATGCCAGACGTGCCCGCAGACCATTCACCACTCGATCTTGCAGCAGACTAAGCGCAGCATCCGCCGATACGTCGCCCGGCAAACCAAGGCGCGCAGGCTGAATCGACAAAATAACATTTAGGCGCACGCGGCTATCGCCAAACTGATCAAAGTCAACGATGCCAGACAAGCTATCCACTGATCCAATCCGCAAGCCACTTAGTTCAACAGGCGCACCCACAGTCAAACCAGAGACGTTTTCATCAAAGATCACGCTGAGATGAAGTGGGTCAACTTCGGACGCCGCAAACAGGCTATTACGCGCTTGTTCCTTTTCTTCGTAAACCTCAAAAACTTCACCGTCGCGCACAGTGTCTCCACCGGACACAAATGTGTCAAACGTGATACCCCCACCGATCAATGTTGCAAGTGAGGAAAAATCAACTTCGGCTCCTGCAGGGCCAATGGACACTTCGAAACCGGACGTATCCCAGAACCGCGTGGAAGAGTTGATCAGGTGGCGATGTTCTTCGTAAATCAGGCCTTCAGTAATCGCAAACGCACCGCTACGCGCAATCTGCGCACGTCCAACTTGGCCGACTTGGATGCCTCGAAACAAGATAGGCGCATTATCGGTCAGCGACCCATTTGTGGTTGTACGAAAAGCAATCTGCAAGCCGCTTTCACCCGGCTTGATCAGCGGCGCAACGTCAGAACCGCGGAACGTGTCCGCAAACTGATCAACATCACTATCCCAAGACCCCTCAATGTAGACACCGCTTAAGACGGTGCTCAATCCGGTGATCCCCTGCGCGGTGACTTCCGGCTGCACAATCCAAAAGACTGAGTTCGCGTCCACAAAAGGCGCAATGCTTTTCTTGAGGCGGATATGTGCCTGAACCACGGCTAAGTCATCGCTAAAGCCAACTTCTTCGACTTCGCCAACTTCAACATCACGGTACTTTAGTTTGGTCTCGCCTGCCGCAATACCTGACCCGCCAGCGAAGCTTACAACAATCAATGGACCGCGCGCTGAATACGATTGCCACGCCACGCCAAATGCAGCCAACAGCGCAATCACCGGAATAATCCAGATTAGAGACGCTCCTGACACGCCGCTTTTGCGCGTAGATTTGATCGAAACAGGTGGTGGCGTATCAGACATGTTCAGGTGCCTCGTCATCATTAAGTTGCGCATCCCAAATCATGCGCGGATCAAAAGCTTGGGCAGATAGCATGGTGAAAATCACTGACAGTGCGAAGAAAAATGCAGCTGGCCCAGGTGTAATAGAAACTAGCCCGTGGAGTTGCACCAGAGCGGACAGGATGGCAACAACAAAGATATCAATCATCGACCAACGGCCGATGTACTCAACGATTTCGTACATCAGTAGTCGCCTGTGGGATGTGAAACTGTTATGCGAACGCACGCTAATAGCCAAAAATGCAATGGCCCAGAACTTACCCAGAGGGATCAACACAGAGGCAATCAGAATAATTGCGGCAATCCCCAATGCACCATGATGCGCCAATTCCACAGCGCCGCCGACAATTGTGCTTTCGTCGACATCAAACAACTGCTGGGTGCGCAGCATCGTAAAAACGTTGGCAGGCACGTAACACATCAGGCCCATGATCCACAGCGCCCATACCTTTTGCAAACTCATGGCATCACGCGAAACGAGGGTTGCGCCACAACGCCCACAGACATCCGTTCCGAGCGGCCAAGCACGGGTGCAACGCGTGCACGCCACTAGGCCAGCCTCGCGGGCTGTTACCGTTTTTTGGGGTGTTCCAGAGAGTTCCATACAGACCACTTACACATATAACCGTCTTGCGCGATGACCAATACAACTAAGACACCAAACATCCAAAACGCAGGACCAAAACTAACCGTGGCTAAATCAGCCACTTTCACCAATGCAACCGCACAGCCTAATGCAAAAATTTCGGCCATCGACCACGGACGCATCGCCTCGGACAACCGGAATGCACGCATTGCATATCTCGCCGCCGGACGATCAAGCACAACTGGGATCAGGACATAAAGGGTCAGCAGCATCCGCAGCAATGGCACAAATATGATGAACCCAGCCGTTAACAGCGCAAGCACCAGCATCGGCCCTTCGGTAAAGGAAAGTGCCGCATCAATGATCGAAACCGAATTACTGCGGCCTGCGGCCGAGATTTGTAGAAACGGAAAAACACTTGCTGCGATGATCAATACGACAACCGCGATTGAGACCGCGATAATTTGCATGCCCGCTTTCTTACGCGGCTCGATCAGCACTTTGTGACATCTGGCACATACTGCACGCTCGCCCGGTTTGGGGCGCCGCAACTGATAGGTCGCATCGCAAGCGGGGCACACAATTAATTCTTCAAGAGGCGCATGAGAAAGGTCGGCAACTTCAGACATGCGCAACATATAGCGCATCATTTGCGCTATAACACTCCCAATCGCGGCATAAGCGGCAACAGGAGTTGCCTATGCATTATCCTGTTATCGCAGCACGGGCTTTTGCCTCGTATCCCAACCCCTCCAACACATCATCTGTGTCTGCGCCAATGGCTGTAGGAGACTTTGGCATCGCGGCGGGGGTCCTGCTAAAGCGCGGTGCGGGGGCCGCCTGCGCAATACCATCTGGTGCAAGGATCGTCTGACGTGCTGCCATGTGGGGGTGAAATTGTGCCTCTGAAAACGTGAGAACTGGTGCAACGCACGCGTCACTGTCCATAAATACATCGGCCCATTGATCACGGGTCTTGCACCGAAAGGCAGCGGCATATGACACATGGCGCGCGGCCCATTGCCTTTCATCGTTTTGGGTTTCCTGATGATCGTCAGGCAACCCCGCCTTTTCCAATAGCAGCGCATGAAACTGAGGTTCCAATGCACCAACCGAGATGTAACCGCCACAAGCGCAGGTATAACAGCGATAAAACGGCGCGCCGCCGTCCAACCAGTTTGTTCCGCGCGTCTCGCTCCATTGACCACGTGCAAGCATGGAATGGATCAACCCCATCATCGCGGGGACACCGTCAACCATTGCGGCATCCACAACCTGACCTTTGCCAGATACGCCACGTTCGATCACCGCACTGAGGATACCCAGCAGCAAAAACATCGTCCCGCCGCCATAGTCCGCCACCATATTAAGCGGTGGCACTGGTGCGCGATCAGCATCACCCATCGCATGCAAAGCACCCGTTAGCGCAAGGTAGTTAATGTCATGGCCAGCTGTCTGTGCCCATGGCCCCTCCTGCCCCCACCCCGTCATACGGGCATAAATCAGAGAGCTATCACAACTGTCCGGCCCCAAATCCAGCCGCTCCATCACACCCGGACGAAAGCCTTCGATCAGCACGCCACTGGACGCGATCAGGCGGCGCGCGGCCTCTATCCCCTCGGGTGATTTCAGGTTCAACACAACCGATCGTTTCCCCCTTCGATTGATGTCTGTCGGGTCCGCAGGAGCAGCCTTTCGATCAATGGTAATCACATCAGCGCCAAGATCGGCAAGGAGCTGCCCAGCCAATGGCGCCGGACCAAGGCCGGAAAATTCGACTACTTTCAGTGATGCTAAGGGTCCGGCCATCACTCAACTCCTGGCAATTTGACTTCGCGCGCGCCCTCAACAAATTCATCAAGCGACAAAGGCCAAACCACATCGGGCCACCGCAGCTCCATCTGTTTTTTGCGCGGGCGATACACCGCAGTATAAAGTGTGCCAAAGCCCTGTTTGAACGCGGTCGAATACAGCGGCGGGCGCAGAAACGCATTGATGAATTTGTCTTCAGGATCTTGGTGTAGCCGCAGGCGTTGAAGCAAGAACCGCTCCCGTTCGACAGTGGCGGTAAAGCGCGCGTGGCTGATCCATTCCACATTTTCCTGATGGTTCGTCGCCACCGCCGCATGGGTGATGATTGCTGGGCGATCCGGTGCCATCATCACGGTCAGATAGTTCCGTTTTTTGTCCAGCACAGTCACGTTATAGCTCATGTGTGTCGGCACTCGCGCCAAAACCTCTCCGGCCTCCTCAGCCGTTTCGCACACCTGCAAAACGTAGCGCAGGATCAACGGCACGCCGAACCCCTCGCCCACCACACGCCGCCCACCAAATGTCAGCGAAATAGACAAACCTTTGTCATTCAGACCGTCAACCAAACCAAAAAGCCCGTCGGATGTGCCCATAACAGCGCGGCCCATCCAACGCGTCCTTAGTACAAGGCCATCAAAGGCCTTGGGATTATAGTCGTAATTGCGCACCATGACGGGTTGTTTGCCCGCCCAAATCGCTTGGGAGCAACTCGCTAGATAGGGTGGTGGCGTATAAAAGCTGAGGAACCGTGCCGCGTGATCACCACCGCCTGCCAACTCGCACAACTCTTCATACAGCGGAACAATCTCTGGCATGTGGGTGCGCACGGCACGCAGGCATTCGGCATAGGTCGGGCGGGCGGTCTCACCTTCTTTGAGCCACCAAGCCCGATAGTCGGACCAATATTCGCGGAAAAGCCCGGCCCACTTGGGGCCGGGCAAATCCTCAGAGATTGCGCGCCAGTACATGGGCGGCCTTTCTAATAGATTTATCCTAAAGGATCTTGAACGCCGGATCAGACAACAGCGGATCAGCAGCGGCGACAGGTAGTGGCGAACCATCAACCTTGCTCTTGATACCATGTATCCACTTCTTTGCCCGCTCATTAAGCTGGAAGCTTTTGGTCATAGACCGTCCGCGTGTGACAAGGATGCCAATATCGGCCCCCTCATAGCGATAATCACCCGGTTGCATGATCCGCAAGAAGAACGCCTCGTTCTCGCTCTCCACGGCGCGACGGTGGTAATCAAAGCGGTCCCAGATGACCGAGCCATCTTCACGCATCCGGTAGATGCCTGTCTCAGGGCTTTCCGAGCAGATATCAACGCTGTCCTTGGTGTGTTTAATCACCATTTGCGACCAGCTATCAATGTTCGCAGGATCAGCCCAGCGCGCGTTCAGCTCATCCACATCAAGGTTGAATTTCTTCTTTGAGAACTCAAGCAGGTGGAACAAGAACAACGGCGCATCCGCATGTGCAAAGGCGGCGTGATTGGTCATTGAGGACGCGCCAGTGATGCGCGGGTTCAATTCACCCAGCCACAGGTCACCCGTCTTTTTATCAATCAAAAAGTCGAGCTCGAAATACCCGCGATAACCCTCTTTGCGCAGCTGTTCGCCAAACTTGAATGTCAGATCGCGCGCTTGTTGGCGGACCTTTGGCGGGAATGCTGTGGACAAGATCTCATTCCCACACCACCCACCGCGATACGGCGTCAGCTCATTAAATCCGACCAGTTCTGTCATCAACGGACCAACAATGGTGCCTTCTTTGGTGGCACATGCTTCAATCGCCGCACCACGGCAATTGATCCGCTTCATGATCTTAATCTCACCCTCGCCGATGATCTCGCTTTGGTGGCGCCTGAAATCAGCTTCGTTCTTGATAAAGAACGTGGTGTGGCCACTGTCGCCAAATGCAGATTGCAGGACCAAATCATGGCCTATGTCTGCCTTTTCGCAGGTTTCACGCAGGTTTTCGTAGGACGTGACCTCAGCCAGCGTGTTGGGCACGGACGGCACACCCGCCTTGTTGCCGATACGCACAGTTTCGATTTTGTTGTCCATATTTGTGCGCAATTTAGCTTTGGGGAACCAAACGTCTGCGCCCAACTCTTTGCTTAGGCGCTCGGTCTCTTCGTCAAACATCAGGAAGACAAACTTTGGCTTGCCGCCGCGCTTTTTGATAAAGTCGATGACCTCTTTGTGCTGAAGCAGATAGTTGTTGATGTCCTCAATGGACTGGAATTCAGCATGCGGTTGTTCCGTCGGGCAGAACACATTCGGGTGCTTGCCGCCATAACAGTCGATGTAGCAGATGTATTTAAAGTTCTTCACCCACTCATCAAGACCAAGAAGATTAAAGTTGGTCGCCGATATAAAATAGACAGGGTCTTCGTTTCGGTGAAAAAACCGGCGAATTTCAGAGATATTCCTCAGAACGGTGGCCATACGTGCTCTCCTTGTCTTGAACTTTAGTCAGATGAAATTTTGTTAGAAACAGTTGTCGCGTCTTCCAGCGTTTTTTGGGCAAATACTTTCAAACCTAGATCAGGCCGATAGCCATGAATTTCGCTCACATCCAGCGCCCGCATAAAGCTAAGGATTTCCTGACTGATTACCTGCCCTGGCACCAAGATTGGGAAGCCCGGTGGATACGGAATTATAAAGCTGGCCGAGACAATCGTCTCTCCCTTTTCCATTGCGTCCTTGAGTGTGCCGTTCAACTCAAGATAATCGCAATTCTTTTCTTCATAAGCGAGGAAGAAAGCCTTACGAATGTCGCCCTCCCGGCTATTGCCGCTCTCTAGGAATGCTTTGTGGAAACGGCTGAAATCTGGCAACGGCGGATAGTGTTCCAACAAATTCTTGACGCGGCGGTCAAACCCAAGCTTTTCCATACCGCTCGCATCATCATTGCGCTCGTCCAGTGATTTGGCGATCTCCACCAGCACTTCGATCAGATAGGCAACCGAGGACCGCGTTGTCCCGATATTGGTCATAAACAAAACCGTATTGCGGGACGTCTTGTTGATCTGGATGCCGTATTTATCCATCAACACTTTATTTTTGAACGTATCTCCATCCCAACCCGTGCCGCCTACCAAAAGCGTGACACGCGACGCATCCAGAACAAATTCGTCCCGCTCCCAACAATCCCACATGTCAGTCCAGCCTTGGTCCGCATCGTAATAGCTGGTCACGCCACTTTCACGGTGTTTCTCAGGGATCATGTCGCCCGCAGTGAGGACCTGAAAGTATTTTTGAAGCAGCGGATGGTCACTAATTGCGCGACGGATCGACATAGCTGCCTCAATCTGGCGCTGAACAAACTCAAACCCTTCCAGCTCAACCTGACGGCGCCCGACATCCAGTGATGCGATGATCTGATAATTTGGTGAGGTTGAGGTGTGGGTCATGTAAGCCTCAAGGAAGCTCTGCTCGACCTCACCCTTAAAGTCCTGATCATTTACGTGGATCATCGAACCCTGACGTAAAGATGTCAGCGTCTTATGTGTGGATTGCGTAGAATAGGCCCTGACACGGGCATGAGGTGGCGGGATCAAACGCGTGTTCAGCAACGTCTCGTTATCCGCATCTTTCAGCTCTTCTTGTTGAGCGTCATAAGCCTCGCGGTGTTTTTGGGTCTTGAATTTTTCGCGTAGAACATTGGCCGCATTCATTGCTGTGCGTTGACGATAAGTTGGGTTAAATCGGGCAAAAGCAAACCACGCCTCATCCCACAAAAAGATAAGATCGGGTTTAATGGCCAGACATTCTTGCATCACACGTTCAACGTTGTAGACCAGCCCATCAAAAGTACAGTTGGTCAGCAACAGCATCCGAACGCGGTCCAGCTTACCCTGATCTTTCAGCTCCAGCAGCCGTTCTTTCATCTCGGACAACGGTACCGCGCCGTACATCGAATATTTATTGAGCGGATAGCTATCAAGATAACTTACCTGTGCGCCCGACAGGACCATGCCGTAGTGGTGTGATTTATGGCAATCACGATCAACAAGCACAATGTCACCCGGTTTAATCAGGGCCTGCACCACGATTTTGTTGCAGGTCGATGTCCCGTTGGTGGCGAAAAACGTCTGCTTTGATCCAAATGCACGCGCCGCCAGTTCTTGCGCTTCTTTGATCGGTCCGTGCGGTTCTAGCAAACTATCAAGCCCGCCTGACGTGGCCGAGGTTTCTGCTAAGAAAATATTGGGCCCGTAAAACGCGCCCATGTCCTGAATCCAATGCGAGCGCGTGATGGATTTCCCGCGGCTGATCGGCATTGCATGGAAAACACCCGTTGGCTGCTTGGAGTATTCAACCAACGCAGTGAAAAACGGTGACTTATTACGCGCCTGTACCCCCCGCAGGATATTGAGATGCAACTCCATGAAGTCTTCGGAGTTATAAAAGACCCGGCGGCATATCCCTAAATCAAGACCAGCGATATCCTCAACGGACCGCTCTGTAACCAGATACGCATCCAGTTCTGGCCGCACTTTGGCGATCATACGGCACAGTTCGGGGCCATAGTTTTCAGGCTGGATCGCGTCGATTTCTTCTCGCCCCCCTGCGCGCGCTAAATATCGCGTCAGGATTTCTTCCACGTGGACCGAATGAAGCACCAGTCCCGGACGTACAACAATGGCTTGAATGTTATGGTTGAACAGAACCGCAATCAACGCATCCTCGATTGAGGGCACAACAACCGCCTCATAGATGAACTGATCTTCTGGCCGGCGCATCCCCGTTACATTCGCCTTTAGCCAGCGCTCTTGCTGCTCGCTCACACTGTCAACTATCAGCACCTCGAAATAGGGCTTGGATAGCGCCCGCATTTCCGGGCTGTGGTGGGCTTCGTCGTCCTGTTCGTCTTGATCAACGCTATCGCGTTCTAGTGGGATGGAACGGCGGCGATATGCACCTGTCGTTAATGCACGCTTAATTCGGCTCACAGCAAAGCTGACATCTTCAAGCTTGCCTTGTTCAAAGTGTCGCCGGATCAATGCAAATGCGTGTTTCCCCGGAAAGGCCCAATAGGCCTCCATTGTGCCCAAGCTGTCGAACAGCTCCTCTGCAGTGCTGCGCAATTGCGCGGCCTCGCCCGCACTTGGACTGCGGATAAGTGCGGCAGTAGCTTCGCGAAGCGCACTCCAGCGATCGGACCGAAGTTGAATCGCTGACGAATATTCTTTCATCGTATGCATCTATCGTTCTCCGCATATTACTGCGCAGCTAGGATGCTCAAGCAAAAGGGGCAGACGTTTTGCCTGCCCCTTCCTCACGGGACCTAGCCGCTGGATGTATCGTTTTCAGTCGCTCCAGGCAGAACACCGGGTTTGACAATTGGAATAGGCGTACCCGTTGGTACCACGGGATTGGCCACTGTTGTGGCCGTACCCGCGGACGGGTTTGGTAAGGGTTCATCAGGGAATGCAGGCGGCACCTTATGGGCAAAACCCGGCAGGCTATCCTCGCCTACAGACGAAGATGCTTGTGGCACACGCATTGCTGGTGTTGTCGCATCTAGACCCGCAGTAGTTCCTTGTTGCGGGATCGCAAGAGGACCCAGCGTTTTGAGATATTCGTCAGTTCCACTAGACCGATCATAGACTGAGAAGTCTGTGGAACGGTCGCGAAAAGACTTGAGAACCTGACCAAGGCCTTTCATGCCCGTTTCACGTTGGCGACGCACCATATCAAGGTCTACCTCAATCGGGAACATATCTTCTTGGCCAGCTGACTGGTGCAAAACCATAGAAGTAGGGTCAACCACACAAGACTTACCAACACCCCCAGCGCCCAAACCATTCACGTCAATAACATAGCATTGGAACTGCGCAGCCGTTGCACGGGCAATGGCCAATTCTGCATCGCGGTCAGTTGTGCCAGTCAAAACCGGATGTAATAGAACCTCAACACCTTGCGATGTCAGCTGACGGGTGGTTTCGGGAAACCACATATCATAACAGATCGACAGGCCAAATCGGCCAACCTCAGGAACGTCAAACACGCAGAATTCGGTGCCTGCGGCGATGCCAGACTCATACGGGCGGAACGGGAACATTTTTGCATATCGGCGGATGATCTCCCCTGCAGGGTTAATCACAACCGATGTGTTATAAATCCGGCCGTCTTCTGGATCGGTAATAAACATCGACCCCGGGATCAACCAAACACCATATTTTGCAGCCGCTGCCTGAAATTTTTCAAGCGCTTCGTTTTGGGGCGGCAATGAATACTGATCTAACGGACCAAATGCAGCCAGTTCTGAAAACAAAACCATTTGGGTCCATGGGAACCGCGCCATCAAGATATCAAGCCGGTGGATCATGCCGTCAACGTTGGGCTGCAGGGCATTGACGTACATCTGTACGCCTGCAATTGCGAAAGGTGTCATATTTGCTCACTCCTGGAACTACGGCATTGGCCGTTCCAGCAGACCTTTACGCCCTTTGCCGCATGAGTAAAACAGCCCAAATGCAATGGCGTCGCTATGGTGTTCAGAAACAAATATGACATCGTTATCAGGTGAATTTAAACCACCATCATCTTGTGCGAATGACCCAAATCAAATTCGGCTTTACCCATGAGGATGTGCGATAAGCCTTTAGAGCGTTCCAATCCTGCGCGCGAAGCAGAGAATTTTAGGTCGACGTCTCTAAAAATAGCTTTTCCCCCTCGTAACGCATTCACAATCCTCGCCACACAACACATTCATTTCGCGCATTGCATGACTGGGCAAGTATTTCTCGAACCAACCAATTTGATCGTTTTTAAAAGACCAGTCCAAAACTCTCAAGAGCTTAGGAAGCTTTCCAAAGATGAGCAAGCGCTCTCTGAGTTCTGCAAGACAGTTAATCTAATGTGATGAAAGTCATGCAGCTTTTCGCTTCCCTGTTCCGCCAAGCGTTCACAACCTCAATCTAAAAAGATCACGTTCACGCCAGAGCAATAACCCCACGCTTGCCAAGTGTCGCATTAATGAGCTCTACACAAATGCACGTTAGCTAGTAAAAAACAGTCCGGAGCCTTGAATGCCGCATCTATCCGATCTTACCCGTTTCAGCACGTTTGCCGCTGTAATCATCCTTGCCATACTTAGCCTGATCGCCACGGTTTTCTGGTCGGGTTGGTTCGCACTACCGCTCATCGTCTTTACGGCATTATCAGCACTTGGGTGGAACGACGTTCGCCAAAAATCGCACTCGATACTGCGAAATTATCCAGTACTAGGCCATGTGCGTTTTTTGTTAGAGAGCATTCGACCTGAAATCCGTCAGTACTTGTTAGAGGATGACCAAGACGAAGAACCATTCAGCCGCGATGCGCGTTCTCTCGTCTATCAACGCGCCAAAGGCCAAGAAGACGCGCGCCCTTTTGGCACCAAAAAGCGGGTTTATGAAGGTGGCTACAGCTGGGTAACGCATTCTGTTCAGCCAAAGCACATTGCAGATACCGATTTTCGCACCAAGATTGGCGGCAAAGACTGCAAAAAGCCATATAACGCATCCATCTACAATATCTCCGCAATGAGTTTTGGTGCCCTTTCGGCTAACGCAATCTCCGCACTGAATGTCGGGGCAGCCGCTGGCGGATTTGCACACGATACAGGTGAAGGCGGGATCAGCCGACACCACCGTGAAGGTGGTGGCGACCTGATATACGAAATTGGTTCTGGTTATTTCGGTTGCCGTACGGCTGATGGTGAATTCAGCCCTGAAAAATTTGCCAAACAGGCAGCCCGTGATCAGGTGAAAATGATAGAAGTCAAACTATCGCAGGGCGCCAAACCCGGTCATGGCGGAATGCTACCCGCTGCAAAGATCACCCAAGAAATTGCTGAAGCGCGCGACGTCCCTATGGGCGAGGATTGCGTTTCGCCAGCTTCACACTCTGCTTTTTCCACGCCAACGGGGATGATGAATTTTCTCGGCCAACTGCGCGAACTTTCCGGTGGAAAGCCTGTCGGCTTCAAGCTTTGCATCGGCCATCAACGCGAATTCATGTGTATGGTAAAAGCGATGCTCGAGACGGGCATCATCCCCGACTTTATCGTTGTGGACGGAACCGAAGGCGGCACTGGCGCGGCACCCTTGGAGTTTGCAAACCACATTGGCATGCCCATGGTTGAAGGGCTGTCATTTGTACACAATACCCTACGTGGTGCGGGCATTCGGGATGAGATAAAATTGGGCGCTGCGGGCAAAATAGTCTCTGCTTTTGACATCGCGCGCGCGCTCGCGTTGGGGGCCGATTGGTGCAACTCTGCACGCGGCTTTATGTTCTCAATCGGCTGCATTCAGGCGCAAGCATGCCACACGAACCATTGCCCCGTCGGCGTCGCCACCCAAGACCCGACGCGCGCCCGCGCATTAGATCCAGTCCACAAGTCAAAACGTGTAACCCGCTTTCATCGCAACACCTTGGATGCGCTTGGTGAAATGACGGGTGCGGCCGGCTTGTCCGATCCTAGCGGCTTCATGCCTCATCATCTGATGCAACGGCAATCCGATCGGTCCATGGTTCAAGGGAACAAAGCGTTCCCGTATCTTCCCATTGGATTTTTGGTGGATGAACATGCGGCAGACCACCTAGGATATAAAGACCGTTGGTCACGTGCCAGCGCAGAAACGTTTAGTCCGCCTGAGTATACCTAGAACAGCCCAGCGCATCAAACGCCGCTTCCATCCCATCTGGTGCTACATCCAGAATGCGGCCTTTGCGGGTACAGCGGGTGATCAGCGCTCCGGCATCTGGCATCTGCGCATCGCGCGCAGTTCCAATCAAACCAGTGCCGTGGATTGTATATGTCTGTGAGGCAATTGGCAGGGATGCATGTCCCTGCCATACAGCCAAATCCATGTCGCCGCCGAAGATGCCCTTCGCAATCAGGCTCACCCCAAGCCCCTCTTTTTGCGGTGCGCCACTAAACATCCAGATGTGATTGCCAAAACCTTCATCTGGCGCCTTTGCACCATACAACTCGCTTCCGCCCAACTTGAAATCTTGGCTTGAAACCACACCCGTTAAATGCCCAAAACCACTTTGAGTGATACCGCGCGACCTTGTGGTGATTAGCTTTTCACCACTCCAAAAGCCACTTAGCGCGACCCACATTCCGGTTTTAAGATCCAGATCAGGGGGAACATGCACCGCACTCCCCATGATAATGGCCGTATTGCCGTGAACTGAAGAAATTGGCCCAACAATCGGATGAATTTGCAATATCCGCATCGCGGTCAAAGACCCTTGATCCATCTTCACACGAACTGCCAGCGTATCCCCCACGCCGATCGTTTGACCAAGCCCAAGAGGGCTTATCACGGGCACGTCTTCGGGTAGGGTAATTTTCTGTCCTGCGACCATCAATGGCGAAACGGTTTGGACAACACCGAAGACACCCAGACGCAGTCCATCCTTGGCCAATACTGGCCCCCCAAACATCGCAATCAGCAAGATCATCAAAAGCCGCATCATCGATCCCCCTTCACATTGGGTT
The DNA here is from genome assembly GCF_036960155.1 of Sulfitobacter sp. GTDB lineage: Bacteria > Pseudomonadota > Alphaproteobacteria > Rhodobacterales > Rhodobacteraceae > Sulfitobacter. The sequence goes on from NZ_JBALWB010000001.1 coordinate 780,277, forward strand.
ACCCCGAAGAACCTCATCAGGAAAAGAAAAAACGCGCGGAGGTTTCCCTCCGCGCGCTCAAAATTCGCCGCTATAAGTCAGCTTAGATCGTGCCCTCAGCGATGGCCGCTGCAAGGGATTCTTCAAAGATAGCGAGGCCCTCGTCAACGATTTCTTCTGAAGCAGTCAACGGAACCATCACGCGGATTGCGTTTCCGTGCATACCACAGCTCAGCAGCAAAAGACCGCGTTCCAGAGCATGCGCGATGACACGTTTGGTCAAGGCACCGTCCGGTGCCGCACTGTCAAAATCAGTGACAAATTCAACAGCAACCATCGCGCCAAGGCCGCGAATATCCCACATACGATAGGGGGCTGCACGCGCACCGATCTCGGCAAAACGCGCTTTGAGCTTGTCACCCATCGCAATGGATTTCGCGAGCAGGTCTTCGTCCTCAATCGCTGTGATCGCAGCCAAGGCCGCGGCACATGCGACAGGGTTACCGCCATAAGTGCCACCCAAACCGCCAGGGTCCATCGCATCCATAACATCAGCGCGGCCAATAACACCCGCCAGCGGATAGCCACCCGCCATGGATTTTGCCACTGTGATCATATCTGGAACAACACCTGAGTGTTCAATTGCAAACCATTTGCCAGTTCGGCCAAAGCCTGCCTGAACTTCGTCAGCAATCAGCAAGATGCCATGTTCATCGCAAATGTCGCGCAGTGCGGTCATCATCTCAAATGGAACTGGCGTATAGCCACCCTCGCCCAAGACGGGTTCAATGATCATACAGGCAATACGGTCAGGCTGCGCATCGGTGAGGAACATGTTGCGCAGGCCAATAAGGGCGTCCTCAACCGTGATACCGTCACGCACATTCGGGAACGGCGCGCGGAACACATCGGCAGGAAACGGGCCTACGTCTTTTTTGTAAGGTGACACTTTGCCAGTCATGCCAAGCGTCAACAACGTGCGTCCATGGTAGGCACCCGTGAAGGCGATAACACCTGATCGGCCAGTTGCAGCACGCGCGATTTTCACTGCGTTTTCAACCGCTTCAGCACCCGTTGTCACCAGCAGAGTTTTCTTGGGTGCATCACCGGGGGCAATTGCATTTAGTTTTTCGGCCAACTCAATGTAGGGCGCGTAGGGCACAACCTGAAATGAGGTGTGCGTATACAAATCCTCTTGCGCTTTGGCCGCCGCAATCACACCGGGGTGACGATGACCTGTGTTCAAAACACCAATGCCGCCTACAAAATCAATGAAGCGTTTGCCATCAACATCCCATAATTCGGAATTCTCGGCGTAAGACGCATAGACAGACGCAGCAGACGCCACACCGCGGGGCACCGCAGCTTCGCGACGCGCAACCAAATCCGCATTTGTATACGTGATTGGTGCTGTGGGTTCTACGATAGCAATCTGGGCTTTTTTCTTAGTGCTCTTCCGAGGTGTACGTTTTGCAGGGCTGGCCATGGTGCGCTCCTAAATTTAATGAAAACCAGACGCGGCAAACCCGCGTTTAAAAAACCTTTCCTTCTGTTTAATATAATTGTCAATCATGATAATCCTACCACTTGTATTTTCCCTTGCGGGGTGGTCAATTTCGGCAAACCCACCGTGCTACAACACCGCGCGCATCAACAGCAGGAAGCCTTTTGTGGACATCGGAAAACGCCTCAAACAAATCCGCATGGAGCGCGGGTTATCCCAGCGCGAACTCGCCGCGCGCGCAGGGTTAACCAACGGTACGATCTCATTGATCGAAACCGATAAAACCTCCCCTTCTGTCGCCTCCCTCAAAAGCTTACTAGACGCCATTCCCATCTCGATGGCGGAGTTCTTTGGATCACTCGAAGACAGCAACACACCCAAGGTGTTCTACCGTGCAGATGAGTTCACCCATGTTGCCCCCGAAGGTCCGGGCCAAGTGTCGTTGAGGCAATTGGGCAACGCGCGCGAACACACGCTTCAGGTCCTGCACGAAACGTACCCGCCTGGCGCAGACACAGGACCCGAATTTTTGGCCCATGAAGGTGAAGAAGCGGGAATCATCACCCGTGGTCAGATCGAGGTGACAGTGGGGGATGCTATCGCAGTACTTGGTGTCGGAGAGGGCTATCTTTTTGACAGCAACCAGCCACACCGTTTTCGCAACATTGATACAGAACCTTGTGAGATCGTCAGCGCGCTGACCCCGCCAGTATTTTAGGCCCGTATTTAGGAAACCTACTGCTCCTCAGCGGGCGCTTCGTCTTTGGATTGATCATTTGACATGTGGGGCGATCCACCCCCCAAAGGGATACCCGTAGGAACAATCACGCCGTAAAAATGTCTTTCAACCTGCGCGTTCACAACTGCACCAAGCAAAATCAAGAAACTGCTGAGCCACAACCACAGCAGCATCGCAATTACAGCCCCGATTGACCCGTATACTTGATTATAGTTTCCAAAATTCGCGACATAATTCGAGAACAATACGGATAGCCCCGCCCAACTCACCACAGCAAAAATTGCGCCTGCCCTAATAGAACGTCGGCGCGTTTCGTCGCGGTTGGGGCCATAGCGGTACAGCACACTGAGACCCGATAAAAGAACACACACAGCAGTGGCCCAGCGCACTGCCTCAGCGATTACACCCGCAACGCCGCCCAATGGAAAAAACGCCAAGGCAACGGGTGCAATGACCAACGTGATCAGCGAAACGATCCCAACACCGATCAACGCCAATGTCAGCAGCAGCGCACGAAGGTAATGCGACGCAGCTGTCCGGTTTTGTTCACCGTGCACAGCGTTCAACCCCAACATCATCGCTGCGACACCTGCCCGTGCAGACCACAACGCGGCCGCGATAGAAATCGCACTCGCCCAGCCCAAAGTATCCGAACTGGTCGTCACAAGGCTCACGATCTGGGTGTTAAATATTTCATAAACGTCATCAGGCAACAGCCCGCGCATTTCCGACAATTGCGCCACAACAACCGATGGATTTGAAACCAAACTCATCACTGCGATCAGCGCAGCAATTGCGGGAAACAGCGACAGCATCCCATAGAACCCGACACCTGCGGATATTAACGTTAAGTTGGTTTCACTAATTTGCCGCAGACCACCGCGCAGTGCAGCCCATGTTTTACCAATCGGCCCTTTAGATACGGGTGTGATTTCGGTTTCATTCATTGCTGTTCACTCAAAGCTTATAGATCAAATATAGATCATCGTGCCAAACATCAAATTCAGGACTTGCACAACTCCGACGATCGGTAATGATGCGTCAAAACGTATAAGCCTGCATTTTTGCTCAAGAAAAGGATAACCGGATGAATACGCCCTTATCAGAGGCCATAACGGCCAAGCGTGACGATCTGATCGCCCTGACACAGGACCTGATCCGTATCCCCACGCTTAACCCACCCGGTCAGGACTATCTGGCGATCTGCGAGTATCTTGACCGCCGCCTAAAAGCGCATGGTTTTGAAACGCAACTCATCCGCGCTCATGGCACCCCCGGTGACAGCACCAAATACCCACGCTGGAACATCATTGCACGTCGAACAGGCACTCATCCAGGGGAATGCGTGCATTTCAATAGCCACACAGATGTTGTCGAAGAAGGCAGAGGCTGGACCACTGATCCATTCGGCGGTGAACTGAAGGACGGCAAAATCTACGGACGCGGTGCATGTGACATGAAGGGCGGGCTTGCTACGTCTATCATTGCTGCGGAAACCTTTATCGAGATCTACAAAGACTTCGCTGGCTCCATCGAAATTTCCGGCACTGCAGATGAAGAATCCGGTGGCTACGGCGGTGTCGCCTATTTGGCCGAGCAGGGCTATTTTAACCCTGAGCGCGTGCAACACGTGATTATTCCTGAACCCCTAAACAAAGACCGCATTTGCCTTGGGCACCGTGGTGGATGGTGGGCCGAAATTGAGACCAAAGGCGAAATCGCCCACGGCTCAATGCCCTTTCTGGGCGATTGCGCCGTGCGCCACATGGGCGCTGTCCTGAACGAATTCGAAGAGAAACTATTCCCTGCAATGGCCGCCCGTATTACCGACATGCCTGTTGTGCCCGAAGGCGCGCGCAGCTCGACCATGAACATCAACTCCATCCATGGCGGACAAAAGGAACAAGACGAAGATTTTGACGGGCTGCCATCGCATTGCGTTCCTGACAGTTGCCGCATCACAATCGACCGCCGCTTTCTTGTCGAAGAACCCCTTGATCAGGTGCGTGACGAAGTCACTGGCCTTTTGGAGGGGCTACGTGCAACCCGACCAGATTTTGAATATGAACTGACCGAGCTTAACTCGGTTTTACCCTCCATGACAGACCGAGACGCGCCAGTGGTGCAAACCGTTGCGCGCGCCATTGAGGATGTCATGGGCAAGGCCCCTCAATACGTCGCCTCGCCCGGAACCTATGATCAAAAGCACATCGACCGCATCGGCAAGCTGAAAAACTGTATCGCCTACGGCCCCGGCATTTTAGAGCTGGCGCATAAACCGGATGAATGGATCGGCGTTGATGATATGATCGACAGCGCCTGCGTTATGGGAGCTGCACTAGAGACGCTTTTGCTGCCCCGCGACTAATCGAACGCCGATTCAGCAGCAAGGCTAAGCCCGTCCACAATCGCGGTCAGTGCTGATCCGTGATGCACAGCAGCTTGAGGGAATACCTCACTCAGGCTGTTGCGTGTCACCTGCATCAGGCTCGACCCGCCAACAAAAACCAGATGCGTCACATCAGCAGGCGCAACACCTGCTTGCGCAACAGTTGTAAGTGCGGCCGATGCCATTTCTTGTGCCATTGGCGACAGTAATTTTTCAACCATATCGCCTTCCAGAGGAACACCAAGCCCGCGCTCAACAACACCAAGCTCCACCTTACCTGTTCCATTGTTATTCGCAGCGATTTTCCCTGCCTCAACGGCAAAGGCAATGTCATGGCCCAGCTCATCCCCCAGAACAGACACAAGGCGCGCAAACTTTTCCGGCTCTACCGCGTATTGTGCGAGGTCTTTAGCCAACCGTCTGCTTTCAGGCGCATACAGAAACGGAATCTTCTGCCACGTCGCCAAATCGTTAAAAATAGTTGTCGGAGCGACATGCGTTTCATTACCAAACGCATGTCGAATGGCACTTCCTCGACCAAGCAACGGCATCACATTTTCCAAGCTTAGCATGCGGTCGAAATCTGTCCCGCCCAACCGAACGCCGTGACTTGCCGAGATGTCTATCGACTCGGCCAAATTACGAAACAGAGTGAAATCCGATGTACCACCGCCAATATCAACAATAAGCCCCAGATCGCCCTCAGCCAACAACGCGCGGTTCGCAAGCGCGGCGGCTTCGGGCTCAAACATGAACGCAACATCGTCAAAGCCTGCACGCAGATAGGCTTCGCGCAGATCGACCTCGGCCTGCGCATTACGGGCATCATCCGCATGAAACCGAACAGGGCGCCCCGACAATGCGCGGTCATACCGCTCACCTGTGTCGCGTTCTGCCTGCTGTTTCACCTGCATCAGAAACCGCGCAACGATATCGATAAAGTCTAGCTTTTCACCCAATAGGTTGCGCTTCTCGCGCATCAAGGGGGCGCCCAGAAGGCTCTTGAGGGCGCGCATGTATCGCCCTTCTTCTCCAGCCAGAAGTGCTTTTCCAGCGGCCCCGCCGATCAGCATTCGCTTGGCTTCAAAATCAAAGAACACAGCCGTCGGGAGCGTCATCTCGCTGCCTTCAAGCGGGATCAAATAGGGCGCACCATCACGGGTCACACCCGCAGCCGAATTCGACGTTCCAAAATCCACACCCAAGACTGCCATAACCCACTCCTTCGCATATCAAAGGAGGACGCCCTACCCCAGCGATCCGTGTGCCGCAAGGTTTCTCCTAGCCTTCCCAAAGTTCGTCGCCTAACATTCCTGCATATCAATTCCCATGGGAGTCCATAATGTTCAATTTTCGTACCCTTTTGCTAAGCGTAAGCGCCGCTGCTCTGCTCGCTGGCGCCGCCAGTGCAAAAGACGATATCACCATCGCAATCCAGCTAGAGCCGCCGCATTTGGATCCAACCAGCGCTGCCGCTGGCGCTATTGATTCCGTGCTGTACTCCAACGTCTTCGAGGGGCTTACCCGTTTCAACAGTGATGGCGGTGTCATTCCTGGCCTCGCAAAAAGCTGGGAAATCTCCGAAGATGGCCTGACGTATACTTTCATGTTGCACGACGGTGTTAAGTTCCACGATGGTACCACCATGGACGCCGAAGACGTGAAATTCTCACTAGACCGGATTGGTGCTGAAGACAGCGCGAACGCACAAAAAGCACTGTACGCTGCAATCAGCGAAGTGAACGTGATCGACCCGACCACCGTCGAGGTCAAGCTGTCTGAGGCCAACGGCAACATGCTGTTCAACCTGGCATGGGGGGACGCCGTGATCGTCGCACCCGAAAGCATTGAAGGCATCAAACAGACACCCATCGGGACCGGCGCATTCAAGTTTGACAGCTGGACACAAGGCGACAAAGTCGAGCTGAGCCGCAATGAAGATTATTGGGGCACCCCTGCCACGCTCACTAGCGCGACGTTCAAATTTATCTCCGACCCCACTGCAGCCTTCTCTGCGATGATGGCGGAAGACGTCGATGTGTTCTCCGGCTTTCCTGCACCTGAAAATCTTCCCCAGTTTGAAGCAGATCCGCGTTTCCAAGTCCTTGTTGGGTCAACTGAGGGTGAAACGATCCTTTCCACCAACAACAAGATGCCGCCATTTGACAACGTGAAGGTACGCGAAGCACTGGCCCACGCAATTGATCGCCAGTCCATCATTGATGGTGCAATGTTCGGCTACGGCACCCCTATCGGGACGCATTTTGCACCTCACAACCCCGCCTATGTCGATTTCACCGGAATGAGCAATTACGACCCTGAAAAAGCCAAGGCGCTGCTCGCAGAAGCCGGCTATCCGGATGGGTTTGAGACAACCCTCTTCTTGCCTCCCCCCTCATATGCGCGTCGCGGCGGCGAAATCATCGCCTCACAACTGGCGCAGGTCGGCATCAAGGCAGAGATCACAAACGTCGAATGGGCGCAGTGGCTGGAATCAGTATTCAAAGGCAAGAACTTTGGCCTCACAATCGTGAGCCACACCGAGCCAATGGACATCGGCATCTACGCCAATCCTGACTATTACTTCCAATACGATAACCCTGCGTTCCAAGAGTTGATGACCAAACTCAATGCAACAACAGACCCCGACATGCGCATGAGCATGCTGGGCGACGCCCAAAAAATGATCTCTACTGATTATGTAAACGGCTATTTGTTCCAACTTGCTGCATTGTCTGTCGCAAAGGCTGGGCTGAATGGCCTTTGGTCAAATGCCCCGACCCAAGCAAATGATCTAACCGCAGTAAGCTGGTCGGAATAATTCCGCCATTGCCACAATAAAACCAAACAAAGGCCCCACATCGTGGGGCCTTTTTACGTAGTATCCTCAAACAATTCCTAGAACGAGATTTACCTTGTTGATACTAATCATCCCGCTCATCTTGTATTTGGTAGTCACCAATCTGATCACCTATCGGGCCTTCGCCAATGACAAACGCTATGCGATCGAGAAGCAACAGCGCACGCCAGAAGCAACGCTATTATTTTGGGCTGCAATAGGCGGCTGGTTCGGCGCAAAAATCGCGCAAAAACGCTTGCGACATAAATCATCCAAACAACCTTTCGGTTCCCGACTCAACGACATTGGTCTCCTATACACCCTGAGTTTTGGCACGTTTATGGTGATCACCACAGCACTTTTTTTCTTGCGCCGCCTGACCAGATCAACAAGCCACCAATTCAGGCGAGCAAGCTACAAGCCGCTTCAAACGATAGCGCTTCGCTCAAAACGTCGCTTCGCCCACCAGCAACACGCCCTGCATCGCGCTAAACACCTATGACACGCGTCATCCAGTCAACAAATTGAACAATTACCTTTAGAACCAAACTACTATCCGTGAAAAAGATAATTACCACCCAGCGCAAAACCCGCTGGACCATCCAGAAATGAGCGCCTACGCTCTGCAGAATGTTACGCTATACCCTCAAACGGTTACTCTCCCTCTTTATCAGCTTAGCCATTGCATCCTTTGTGATTTTTGCAGTGATCGAGATCGCGCCCGGTGATCCCGCATCCTTTATGCTGGGCATCAACGCGCAACCTGAAACGCTGGCTGCGCTGCGTAGCGAGCTGGGTCTCGATCTGTCTAAAACCCAGCGTTACATCGACTGGATCACAGGTATGCTGCGCGGTGATTTCGGGACATCCTATACCTACCGAACCCCTGTAGCGGATATGGTGGGCCAGCGCCTTTGGGTCTCACTTCCTCTAGCGCTATATGCGCTGACGCTTTCTACTTTGATCGCATTTCCAGCGGGTATCTATGCTGCTGCACGGCGCGGTAAGGCTGGCGATATCGGGGTGATGGGCGCGACGCAGCTTGGCGTGGCTATCCCCAATTTCTGGTTTGCCATGATGTTGGTCCTTTTGTTTGCGATCAAATTGCGCTGGTTCTCTGCGGGGGGATTTGTCGGCTGGGAAAAAGGTCTGCTCGCCGGATTGCATTCCCTGACACTACCCGCAATCGCACTTGCCCTACCGCAGGCTGCGATCCTTGCCCGCGTTATGCGATCGTCCTTGCTTGATGTACTTGGAGAGGACTTTATGAGGACCGCCCGCGCCAAAGGCCTAACCGCGCGACAAGCTTTATGGCGCCACGGTTTACGCAATGCGATGATCCCGGTGCTGACGATCATCGGTCTTCAATTCTCATTCTTGCTAGCGGGGGCCATCATCATTGAACAGGTGTTCTACCTTCCCGGCCTCGGTCGCCTTATCTTTCAGTCAATCTCGGCGCGGGATCTGATCGTGGTGGAAAGCGTGACCATGTTGCTCGTCTTTGCGGTGATCTTTGTGAACTTCACCGTTGATCTGGCCTACGCTGTTGTTGATCCCAGACTGAGGGCGCGCACATGAACCGGAACCTGATCTTGGGCGGTGTTCTCACTTCCATATTTGTGATTGCGGCATTTTTGTCTTTTGTCTGGACCCCGTTTGATCACATACTCCTAGACATCCCCTCACGCCTGCAATCTCCAAACATGACCCATCTTCTGGGAACCGATCACTTTGGTCGCGATATTTTGAGCCTCATTATGGTGGGCGCGCGCACCTCCATTGCTGTGGCTCTGGTTGCGGTCGGCATCGGTGTTTGCCTTGGTATTCCGCTAGGCCTTTGGGCGGCTGCACGGCGTGGCAGTTTGGTTGATGAAATCATCATGCGTGGCAATGATCTGGTGTTTGCCTTCCCCAGCCTTGTCATCGCGATCCTGATCACTGCTGTTTTCGGCGCGGGTGCAATCAATGCCATCATCGCCATCGGTATCTTCAACATCCCCGTCTTTGCCCGCATCACACGTGGTGCTGCCCTATCCCTGTGGGAGCGCGAATTTATCCTTGCCGCACGTGTTGCTGGTAAATCCGCCGCGCGTATTTCGCTTGAGCATATTCTGCCAAACGTGACCAATCTGCTGATCGTTCAAGGCACCATCCAGTTTAGCTTGGGCATCTTGGCTGAGGCCGGCCTCAGCTATGTTGGCCTTGGGGCGCAACCGCCCACACCGTCATGGGGCCGAATGCTGGCCGATGCGCAAACCATGGTAAGCATCGCACCTCACATGGCATTGATGCCCGGCTTTGCGATTATTCTCACGGTCCTTGGGCTTAATCTGATGGGGGATGGATTGCGCGATCATCTGGACCCACGTCTTCGGGTGAAACGGGTATGAGCCTCCTTTCTGTTCAAAACCTCAGCCTATCGATCCATGACTTTGACATCCTGCACGATGTTACCTTTGAAGTCGGTGAAGGTGAGATCGTCGCGATTACAGGCGAAAGCGGATCAGGCAAATCCATGACCGCATTGGCCGCGATGCAGTTGCTCCCCCAAGGGGCAACCACCAGCGGACGCATTATGCTGGGTGACGATGACATCACCACGTTAACAGAACAACGATTGTGCAGCATCCGCGGCAATGACATCGGTATGGTGTTCCAAGAACCAATGACCGCGCTGAACCCCGTCAAAACCATCGGCGATCAAGTCGCAGAGACCATCCAAATACATGAACGCACATCCAAAGCAGACGCCTTAAACCGCGCCGCACAAACACTAGAGCGTGTCGGACTGCCCCAATCAAAGTTCCCGCTTTCGCGTTTCCCGCATGAGCTATCGGGTGGTCAGCGTCAACGTGTTGTCATCGCCATGGCAATCGCACTGCGCCCTCGCCTACTCATCGCGGATGAGCCGACAACAGCGCTGGACGTCACCACGCAGGCACAAATCCTAACGCTACTGACCAAGCTAGCGCGCGAAGATGGCATGGGCCTGATGATGATCACTCATGATTTGGCCGTCGTAGCGCAAATGGCGGATCGCATCATTGTCATGCGCAACGGAGACATTGTTGAACAAGGCAACACACTCGAACTGCTCCAAAACATGCAGCATCCCTATACGCGTATGCTGTTCGCCGCATCCTCTCATACCGTTAACCTTCCCGACAACGGCGCCTCATCCGCCTTGTTGGAGGTGAAGGGCGTCAGCCGTGACTATCAAACGCCGCGCAAAACGCTGTTTGGCAAACCGGGCAAATTTCGCGCTGTAAACAACGTCAATTTTACGCTCAAACATGGTGAGCGTCTGGGCCTTGTTGGTGAAAGCGGGTGCGGAAAATCTACCCTAACCCGCGCGCTGTTGGGCCTTGAGCCTGTTCAAGAAGGCACCATCACCCTTGGCGGCGACCCAGTGTTCACTGGCGCAAAACCAAACCTCGCTGTGCGCCGTCGCATCCAAGTTGTGTTCCAAGACCCCTTTGGCAGCTTCAATCCACGTCACCGCGTCGCGCGTCAAATCACTGAACCATTCCACCTGTTAGATACTCCACCCACAGGTGCGGAGCGTCAAAAAGCAATCGACAAAGCATTGATCGCGGTGGGGCTCACCCCTGCTGATGCGCAAAAATACATCCACGAATTTTCCGGAGGGCAACGTCAACGTATCGCAATTGCACGCGCCCTCATCATCCGGCCTGACCTGATTGTATTTGACGAAGCCGTCAGTGCACTGGACGTTTCAGTGCGAGCACAAATTCTTGATCTGCTGGTGGAGCTATGCGCGGCGTATTCCCTTAGCTATCTGTTTATCTCTCACGATCTTAGCGTGGTCCGCACCATCACGGATCGCGTTCTAGTGATGAAATCCGGCGAAATCGTCGAACAGGGCCAAACCGAGAACGTGTTCACCAATCCCCAGCACGAATACACTAAAACCCTAATCGAAGCCGCACCAGTGTTGCCCGAAATTAAAGGCCAGACCGCATGAAACCTGTAAACCTCACAGATAAGCTCTCAAAAATCAGCACCCATTGGGACCCGCATGTCATTGCCGATTACAATGACAACGACGTTATGGTCGTCAAATTTATTGGTGAGTTTCCCTTCCATTTGCACGAAGATACCGATGATTTCTTTCTCGTCCTAAAAGGCGAAATGACCATGGATGTCGAAGACACCAGCCATATTGTAAAAGAGGGTGAACTGTTCATCGTTCCGCGTGGCGTCACACACCGTCCACGTGCATCTGAGGAATGTCATGTCCTGTTGATCGAACCAAAAGGCACACCAAACTCAGGCGACCCTGCAACCGCCAGCAGCAAACCAAGGCTTTAGTCATATGCAATCGGGTCCAACAAACAGCTTAAGTGACATTGCAGGCTTACGCATAGGCAATGCGCAGGACGATGCCTTAAAATCTGGTACAACCGTTGTTGTCGGTGATGCGCCTTTCATTGCCTCGGTTGCAGTCATGGGCGGCGCGCCCGGAACACGCGAAACAGATTTGTTAGCCCCTGATAAATCTGTGGCGGCGGTCGATGCGCTTGTTCTGTCTGGAGGTTCCGCTTTTGGGCTTGATGCATGTTCAGGTGTCGTTGACGGGCTGCGCGCAGACGGGCGCGGGTTTGTCATTGGGTCCGCTCAAATCCCGCTTGTCCCCGGTGCCATTCTGTTTGACCTGCTGAACGGTGGCGACAAAGGCTGGGCCGAAAATCCGTACCGTGCGCTGGGGCTTGCCGCCTACCACTCTGCCACCTCCGAATTCGACATCGGGACCGTTGGCGCAGGAACTGGCGCGCTGACGGCGATGCTAAAAGGTGGTTTAGGGACTGCATCCTTGCAATTGCCTGACGGCAGCACGGTTGCAGCATTGGTTGCCGCAAACCCTGTTGGCGCGGTCACCACGCCGGGGGATCGCCATTTTTATGCAGCCCCCTTCGAGATGGACGATGAATTTGGCGGCGCCGGCCCTGATCACCGCAGCGGTTTGGGCCTAAGCCGTGAGAGCAGGAAGATGAATGCGCTCTCTTCACGGGCCAATACGACGATTGCGATTGTGGCAACAGATGCGACCCTCACAAAGGCCGAGTGCCACCGCGTGGCAACAGCCGCGCATGACGGAATTGCGCGCGCATGTGTGCCAGCGCATACGCCCAACGACGGTGATCTGGTTTTTGCTTTGACAACGGGCGCAAAACCCGCAGCCGATGTTTTGCTAACTGGTCACGCCGCAGCTCTTTGCCTTAGCCGTGCAATTGCGCGCGCTGTCTACGCCGCCACCCCATCCGAGGGGGACATTATGCCTTGCTGGAAAACTGCCAATGCCGATCTTTGAACACGACGCGATCTCGCTCCATTATGAAGTTTCTGGTGAAGGGATGTCGCTTCTTTTGATTGCGGGCATGATGAGTGACAGTGCAAGTTGGGCGCCCCTTCTTCCATTGTTAGAGCCGCATTTTACGGTCATTCGCCCCGACAACCGCACCACCGGGCGTACAACGCCGTGGGATGCCCCCGGCTCCGTAGATATCTTTGCCTCCGATTGTGCGGCTTTGTTAGACCACCTAAACGTCGGCCCTGCGCATGTAATGGGCCATTCCTTAGGCGGGATGATCGCCACAAGATTGGCCAGTGCGCACCCACACGCCGTCAAAACACTCACCCTTGCCGCGTCTGCCCCGCTACGGCTTGAGCGGAACGTAGCTCTGTTCAAATCACTGCTGGCGATTCGTCAAAGCAATGCAGCCCCAGACGCGTGGCTAAACGCATTATTCCCGTGGCTGTTCGCACCCGCGCTTTACGATATTCCCGGCGCAGTGGCGCAGGCTGCAACAGCGTCCCTTGCCTACCCTTTTGCCCAAAGCTGTGACGCCATGGCTCATCAGATTGCCGCCCTTGATGGATATGTTCCCGAAGACATTACTGAGCTGACTTGCCCCGCGCAGGCTCTACTTGCTGAGGGGGATTTGATCCTGCCTGCAGACCTCGCAATGCCAACTTTTGCGGACATCCCAACACATCTGATTAATGGTGCAGGCCATTCCATCCATTGGGACGCACCCGATGCAGTTGCCGATCACTTACGCCGTTTCATCACCTTGCACGGGGAAACCACAGCATGACCCAAGACCTTTATGGCCTGCCCGTCACTGTTGAGAACCCCGACACCCTGCAAGGCATCAATGACTTCATACACGGGTTTCTCAGCTACCAAACCAAAGCAACCCACATCATCGCCGCAGCAGACGCAGACCCCGATTGCGCGTTGGCCAATGCATATGCGGCCCTGTTGTGGATGTTTCTTGAGGCACCCGTAGCACCCCAAAAGGCCGCCCCGTATCTGGCCCGTGCGCAGGCTGCACGCGATGGTGTTGTTCCACGTGAAGCACTAGTGATTGATGCCGCCGCCGCATGGACGCGCGGCGAAGTACCCAAGCTGTTGGAAATCTGCGACCAGATCATCGCCGACTACCCCCGCGACATGGCAATTCTAAAACTAGCGCAATACCACCTGTTCAACCTTGGGGATGCCACAGGCATGTTGCGCACTGCGCTGGCTGTGCTGCCAGAGGCCGATGACATTGCTTATGCCCATGGCATGATCGCCTTCGGGTATGAACAATGCCACCTGCTGGAGCGCGCAGAAGCAGCCGCGCGCCACGCGATGACGCTACAACACGACGATGCGTGGTCTCATCACGCCATCGCCCATGTCATGCTCACCCAAGGTCGCGTGTCTGAAGGTGCGGCGTTTTTGGAAAGCGTTGCGGATTCGTGGGGTGAATTGAACAGCTTTATGCGCAGTCACAACTGGTGGCATCTTGCGCTATTTTATCTGAGCCTTGGGCGCCATGACGACGTGCGCCGCGCCTATGATACCCATGTATGGGGGCTGGCAAAGGAATATTCCCAAGATCAAGTTGGCGCGACGTCCTTACTGGCACGCATGGAATTTGCAGGCGTGGATGTTGGCGAACGGTGGGGCGATGTTGCCGATCACATCGCCGCCCGCGGAGCCGATACAGTGAACCCATTTCTAACGTTGCAATATTTATACGCTTTAGCCCGCACCGCACGGCCAGAGGCAGCTACAATGATGGTCGCTATCTTTGAGCGTGCAAATGACAGCACAAAACACGATCATATCCCTTGGCGTGATGTGGCCCTGCCTGCTGCCGAGGGCATCATGGCACACGCAAAAGGTGACTGGGGCACAGCCATCTCTCTGATGTCACGCGCACTGCCGCGTATGTCGGAATGCGGTGGCAGCCACGCACAGCGCGATCTGTTCGAACAAATACACCTAGATGCACTGATACAAGACGGACAGGCATCATCCGCACAACAAGTTCTGGAAATGCGCCGCACCTATGACCCTGACGGAGTGCCGCTGAACCTGATGTTGGGGGATGTTTATGACAAATCCGGCTTGCCCTCTCTCGCACAAGAAGCCCGCACGCGTGCTGCCCATACCCTTGCGAACCAAAACGACTGACACCGTTGCCGCATGGCGCAAGCGCCGCTAGGCTGGCGTAATTAAACAAATGGGAGTGCACAGATCATGAGCACAGAATGGTATTACGCGATCGAAGGCACATCTCATGGCCCCGTGAGCCAAGCCGAATTTGAAAATCTGGTGAGTGTCGGCACCATTCGCAGCGATACGCTGGTCTGGCAGGAGGGTATGGAAGACTGGCTGCCCTATCGCCGTGCAGGCGGCTTAGACAGCGCCGAGCCGATACAACCGCACGCCCCCATCAGCAACTCCCAAGACCCTGCCAGAAACGATGCCAATACGTTCTTGGGCGCGCTCAAAGACGGTTTTGCCCGCTACGTGGATTTTAAGTCCCGTTCGACTCGCCCTCAATTCTGGTGGTGGACACTGTGGTCTATCATCATCAGCATTGGCGCCAGGTTTGTTGATGGTGTTCTTGGAGCGGGAGACTCAGGACCAGTTGGCCTTTTGGTGTCATTGGCGATTTTCCTGCCGTCAATTGCAGTAGCAATCCGTCGGCTGCACGATACTGGGCGAGCAGGTTGGTGGTATTTGCTGATCTTCCTTCCAATCATCGGCTGGATCATTTTGATCGTATTCTACTGCACTAAGACCCATGAGGCCGCAAACCAGTGGGGTTTGCCACCGAACCGTTGAGTTCACCCACCTATTAGCATCCTTCAGCCTGCTGGCTGAAGGAATAGACCTTAAGCGCGCGGCCCGATGGTGACCTCAAGCTCAGCGATGCCGTCAACTCCGCCAGTTATCACATCACCGGAAACAACAGCGCCCACGCCAGCAGGCGTGCCTGTCATCACCAAATCGCCGGGTGCAAGTGTGACCCCCTCACTTAGGGTCGCGATGTGTTCGGACACGGACCAGATCAAATCAGCAATGTCGGCATCCTGACGGATCTCTCCATTCACCGCGAGCCAGATGCGTGCATTCGTCAGACTAGGCACATCAGCAATCTGTTTTATGGGTGCAATCGGGGCAGATAGATCAAAGGCTTTGGACCAGTCCCACGGGCGGCGGGTCTTCTTGGCATCGGCCTGCAAATCACGGCGGGTCAGGTCAATCCCGACAGAAGCGCCCCAGATGTGATTTGCCACGTCCTTGGGGGCGATATTTGCGCCACCTTTCCCAATCGCGACGACCAGCTCAATCTCATAGTGTAGATCGTTGGTGAGGGACGGATAAGGAATCGTGCAGGGCGTGTCACAGGCTGCATCAGCCGGTTTAGTAAAGAAGAACGGCGGCTCGCGATCTGGGTCATTGCCCATTTCACGTGCATGCGCCTCATAGTTGCGCCCAACGCAAAAAATCCGTCGCACAGGAAAACGCATATCATTATCTTGAACAGCGAGACTTGCCTGTGGTGGAGCGTCAAAAACATAAGCCATGAGGAGTGCCTTTTCTGGGTGTGACCTGAGACAATCAAGACTAAACCGAAGACCGCGATGATTGTCCAGACAGACAACAAAGGCCGTTTCGCATGCGAAACAACCAATTGTATTTTAATTAAAATATTAAGGAACGAATAAGAAGTTAGTCGCCTAGTTTGGCGTGGACCTCATCCAGATCGATCTCACCGATTGGCATCTTGTTTCCTGGGTTCTCAAAATCATATTTGAACAGGTTAAAGTCCCGTTTGTAGATTTCATAAACCAGATGCATCGACAAATCGTCAAAGTAATCCTCAACAGGGTGCGCCCGTTTTGGCCCGTGTCCTTCGCTTTCATTAAAACGAGGGATTCCTGCCAGATCAACCGCGTGCGGAGTCTCAATCGCGTCCAACACATCCCGCATGCCGTCATTAAAGCTCTCGGTCCAGACGATTTTGTCGTATTTGCCACCGTTGACGATGAAGGTGCTCACGTGGCCGGACATGCCCGACCAATGGATGTCGGGGTCCATCGGGCGGCGCCAGCGAATGGTGTCACGCGCAAACAATAAGAAGCGGCGGAAGCTTGCGATCTGGTCGAATTCTTCTTTTCCATCGTCACCACCTACTTCGATCCCGTATTTCTGAACCAAAAGTGGGACCAAATTGCCACGGTAGCGTCGTCCGTTACGTTGGATTCCGCAGATCTTATCAAAGAAAGAACTTAAAATTCGCGTGTACGGGTTTCGTACGCAAGTGAAGGCGTAGGAGCTATGGTTTTGCACATTCTGCGCGATGGCCTCTTGGCTGCCATCCAACGCCCATTTGTGCATACCGCCCTTAGCATCATGGATATCACCGTCGAAAAACGTACCGTGATCAGAGTAATACATGATTTGGCCAATGGTCGAACACGCGCATTTAGGCACCACGCGGTACACAACACTTTCACTTTCGGTCATCCAAGTTCCGGGAAAACCCATGACACGATACTCCTGCTCATACTAACTGCGCCGCCTCTTGGGACAGCTTTTCGCTTACAAAAGCAAATATTTGCTGTTTATTCAATGAGTGTTCATCATTATCTAGGTAAACAATCGAGCAAATCTAGGGTGAATAGTTCCTGAATGGCAAAAATCGCCTACATCCTCCTGTGTCACAAAGACCCAGACGCCATTATCAAGCAGGCAGAGCGGCTAACGGCCGTCGGCGACTACATGTCTATTCATTTTGACGCCAGCGCGGACCCAGAGCAATATAAGGCCATTCGCACGGCGCTAGCTGACAACCCGAACGTCACCTTTGCCGCCAAACGCATTCGCTGTGGCTGGGGTGAATGGTCACTGGTTCAGGCAACATTATACGCAGTCGAATCCGCTGTGGAATCCTTTCCACGCGCAACTCATTTCTACATGCTGTCCGGTGATTGCATGGCAATCAAATCCGCCGAATACACGCACCGTTTTCTAGACAATAACGACGCTGATTTCATCGAGAGCTTTGACTATTTTGAAAGTGACTGGATCAAAACGGGTTGGACAGAAGAGCGACTAATTTACCGCCATTGGTTCAACGAGCGGACGCAGAAGAAATTATTTTATGGGATGTTCAAGTTCCAGAAACGTTTTGGACTGACCCGCGAGATACCAGCAGATCTTCAGGTCCAAATTGGCAGCCAGTGGTGGTGTCTGCGTCGCCGGACCATCGAATGGATTTTGGATTTCTCCAAAAAGCGCCGCGACGTGATCCGGTTTTTCAAGACCACTTGGATTCCGGATGAAACGTTTTTCCAGACATTGGTCCGACACCTTGTTCCTGAAGGCGAAATTCGCGGGCGAACACTAACCTTCCTGATGTTCACCGACTACGGGATGCCGGTGACATTCTATAATGATCACTACGATTTACTGCTTAGTCAGGATTATCTGTTTGCCCGCAAGATCAGCGCGGATGCATCCGATCTCAAGCGCCGTTTGGGCCTGCTTTACGCTGCGCAAGGGGTGCATTTTCAGATCAGCAACGAAGGGCGTAGCCTGTTCAAGTTCCTCACGGGCCGTGGACGTATCGGGCGTCGCTTTTCCATGCGGTTCTGGGAGACAGAAAGCACATTGGGCCGCGAGCGCGAGCTGCTCATTGTGGTGTGCAAAAAATGGCATGTGGCCAAACGTGTTCTAGAACGGATTCGGCAGAATACAAACGTGCCAGCCATCGAATATGTCTTCAACGAAGAAGACACACCCCTGCCCGCCCTAGGTGGCATTGAAAAGACATTGGGCAAACGCACCCGCCACCGCCGTGCCCTGATGCGTATGCTGTTCGATTATTTTGAAACCGACCGCCTGATCGTTTGCATGGACCCCAGCAACCTCGACCTTCTGGAAGATTTTGCCGCTGACCGCTCGGTTACCCGAATTCTCGAAATCGATTGTAATTTCACAGATGATTACCTGATCGGGCACGCGATGCGCGTGGGGCTTGCGGGTGAACAGACCTCACAGGAAACGCTGGACCGTCTGCTGCCAACCATCCGCAATGACATGGTGTTTGAAAGTGACGCAATCCGTGACGCTCAATTCGAGAACCATTGCCGCATCCGCGAGACCGCCTCCACGGACGAAAACGCCCATGAACTGGCCAAGTTTTTGGGTATTGGCGGCGACAAGGCGCATGAAATTACCAGCTCCGATTATCTCTTTTCCGACTAAGGAACCTGCTTGTGGCCTACCCCTATGACGACCAAAATATCTTTGCCAAAATCTTGCGCGGGGAAATTCCAAATACAACCGTGTTGGAAACCGAACACGCGCTCGCGTTTCGCGATCTATACCCGCAAGCGCCCGTGCATGTGCTGGTGATCCCCAAGGGGCCATACATCAGCTACGACCACTTTGCGGCCGAAGCATCGGATGCTGAAATCGTTGACTACACGCGCGCCATAGGCGAAGTCTGCCGGATGGAAGGTGTGTCGCTGGACGCTGGTGACGGTTTTCGCATGATCAGCAACGCAGGGGAACACGGCGTACAGGAAGTGCCCCATTTGCACGTGCACGTTCTAGGTGGCGAACACATGCGCCGGATGGTTCAACCAAAAGGCTAACCATCCGACGCTTTATCAAAAATCAAATTTCGTGGCGCTTAGCTTTTCTTGCGCCACGTTCCTAGCCAGCCTGTCACGGCACCCGATGCCTCGGCCAGATCATCCTCGATGGCTTCCATGGTTGGATCAATCCGCGCAATGCGGAAACGCCGCCACCGCACCCAGATGCCATACACAACCGTCAGGAAGATGGTGATGATAAAGATGTTCACCCATGGAATACCCTTGGACGCATCTGGGCCATCCACCGCACGCACCGAAATCGCATTGGGAAAGATCGTCAGGAATTCATTGCGCCAGCCGTAATGTTTGATCGCAACATAACGTGCGGCATCCTCTGAGGATTTCAAATCACCTGCCTCGGCCTGTAGGTTCGATGTGTCGAACTTGAAATATGGCGGCCATCCCCAGCCCGTATCCTCGTTGCGGTACACCATCACATCACCTTTGGCGCGGCGCGTCTGGATAAAGAACACATCGCGGTTTGTCAGCGTTCCGTCAGTGCCGGTATCGGCCTGCGCCCAAAACAATGAGTTCTCCCCAAAATCCTGTCGCTTTTCGTAGGTGTCCGTGATGCGCACAATGTCGATTTGCGGCAGCGTGTAATGAAACACTCCAGCGATAAGGACCCAAACAGTGATCCAAAACGTCCAACGGATAAAACCAAACATACGGTACCCTTTTAACTAAAATTCGTAAGATAGATGACCACTGACACAAGGATCACCGGAATAACATAGACCGACAGGATCAATTTGCGCCGCAGGGATTTATCGTAATCCTCTAGCCCGTCGTCCAGAAACGCATCAAGCGTCTGGTCCTGTGGTCCTTCATGCCATTGCGCGCGTAGCTTACCCTTTCGCACAGCGCGCGAATACAGCGACAGACAAACATAGATCACGGACAAAACAACAAAGCCGACGACCATCAAACGTGCAAGTGCGAACATACGCCTATCTCCTCTTCACAGAACCCCAAGGTCCGACTGCCGCAATGCGGTCCGGAACGGGGGGTGGTTTTTTGCGGCTACGCGGTAGTTGTGGTATCTCTGGCGCGTGGCCAAATAGTGCGTCACGTACGCCCGCCTTGTCCACTTGATACTCACGCTCAAGGAATTCGGCAACATAGGTCTTTTTCGCATCTGGCCAGCCTGCGTATGTCTCATAAAACAGGTCTTTGTGGCAGATGAACAGCTGGCGGATGTCTTTGGGGGCCAGTTGCGCCAGTAGCATATTGACCATCTCAGCGTCCGGCGTATCCGCCGCGCGCAGGGTGTAGAAATAGACCGGATCATCACTATCGATTTTGGGGAAGGTCCCGCCATTTTCAGCCCAGTTGACCAGTTGCCCCAGCGTGTGGAATTCGCGCGGCAGCTTGTCCGCGTGCTGGCGCGCAAGCCGGCGCAGATCACCGCGGGTAAGGCTGCTGAGGTCGGCACCCTGCCCAGCCACGGCATCAATCAGAACAAAATCCATCTTTTGGCGCAGGATGGCAGCGGATTTGATCCCGCGTGCCTCTAGGATTGTCTCAGTTAGGCCGTTGAGGTGAAAGAACTGCGCGATGCGATTGCGTTGCTTGGCGTCGAACACATATTCCAGCGGAATGTTATCCAGCCCCGTTTTGCCCGCAGGGGCAATCACCGCCGGATGTTCAACATCTTGGAACACAAACAGCCCGCCAAAATGCGCGGTCCAGAAATTGCGTTGATCAAAGCTCATCGTTTTGAGCTTGACCGGATTACGCACCACATCACCTGTTTTGCCCGCCAGTTCGATCATTTGCGCGATCAGCACATCGTCATACCATCCCTCATCGGAATCGCGGAACTCATCCACCATCTCGGCCAGCTTGGCCGCGTCTTTGACGGTGCCGCCTGTGGTGTCGGCATCAATGGTGATGCGGCGAATATCAAACAAGCGCTTGGGGTCAGAGACATCATAAACCGAATTCACCAGCTCCCCCGCGACGGCATCCTTGGCCGTGAGGGCAAACAGCGGCGCCTCGTTTTCCTCGATAAACTCCTGCAAGATCGCCTTGGACGTCGAGAACTGCGTGTTGAGCAGGGGCGCGGTGCGCTGATCCACACTCAGCAAGATAAACTGCCGGTTCACGCCCTTATGGTTGAGGTACAGCGGATCACCCAACTCATCCCCGATCTCGGGGGAGTAGCCGGAAATGTCGATGTAGAAATCCATGAGCGCGGTCTGCTGCCCCGTAAGATGCTGCAGCGCGCGGTTATACCGTTCGACCAATGCGGGCGAGTGGACATGAAAGAGGTTGCCGAACATCAGGCCGGCGCGGATGAGGCGGTTCATTGTTTATACTTACAGATATTCATCTTAGTCTCAGGCCCTTTCGAGTCTTTGGATTTACTCTCGAGTGCAAGGTTTTATGTGTAAAAATTCTTTCCTTTTCGACCATCTCTGAAAATCTTGCGTCAGTAGTCTTGAGCCCCAGTTTCGCTCTCAACAGGTGGAAGCTAATCGACCTTCGGCCACGTGCGTTCATGTATTCTATAATTTGTTTTTTGATTTCCTCGAAGTCATGATCTTCCACTTCCGCATCGCTCGAATGTCGCTGCTCTATTACTTTATCCTGTGCTGTTTCCTCCGAGTTTTCCACACTATCCTTAACCCGTGCGACTAACTTCTCGTAGTCCGAATCACTCGGCGTTTGGAAATCAAAGTATTGGATAGGTTCAAGTTTTGGGTGCGCCTTACAAGCATCGATCCGAACAGGAATGACTGTCGTTCCTTGTGTTAAGGCACGCGCCCATTCGTAAGTCACATAGGCTGAAAGCATCGAAGCTTCCGACAAAATAAGTACGAATACGTCCGCAGTATCGATCCCATCATCAATCGATGAACGCCATTCATCCCCTGCCTTGAGTGAATTAGAATCATGCCAGGTTTCAATCTGCTCTTCCTCTAATATTTTTCGTACTAATGCGGCAGCATGAAAATTTAGGTGTGAATAGCTTAAGAATATTGATGTGGAAGGCTTTGCCATTAACTCTCCCCCCCCAAATACCGCTTCTTAGCCTCAACACTCCGCCCCATATCACGGACCATGCTCTCAATCGCCACCTCATCCGACTTATCGGCATAGCGGAACTCAGAATCCGCGTAGCGGTTGATCTCCTGCACCACCATGTCCACCGTGATGGGCTGGCGCATGTCTTCGATCATCGCTTTTTTGGTGTCGTAGTCTTTGAACAGGAACAGGTCGGGTTGCTCCATCCATTCATCGGGCAGTTCAAAATCCATCGCGCGGACTTTTACCGCGTCCGTGATGTTTTTGATCGCGCGTCCGGTAAAGCGCGGATCGGCCTCTTGAATGGCCTTTAGGTAGGTGCCCAACTTGTTGATTGTGTCCAGCTCTCCGATCTCATCGCGCACGGCTTCGTAGACTTTCAGCAGCCCAGCCTCATGCGGTTTTGAGTGGCCCTCGAACGACGCCGCAACTGCTTTTTTGATCATCTGAGCCTCGAACACTTCGTGATCGCCTAGCGGGATGTCGTGGTTTTTGCCCATCAGCAAATACAGGATATCAACGTAGTCGTCGCGCGTCTGCGGACCATCCACAAGGAAGCGCGCGCCAGCCCGTTGGCGCAGGGCATCGTCCACGTTTTCAGGATAATTTGAGAACATGCCAAAGGTGCAATTGCCGCGCACAACGGTGTTGGCGCCTGCAAAGCTCTCCATCAGGACAGCTGTGATTTCCAACTGACCAGCCGAAGACTGACGATCACCGCGTTTACCCGCAAGTTGGTCAATGTCGTCGATGGTGCCAAAGCCGATGACTGAGGGATCAAGCACGTTGTTGATGAACGCCTTGGCATTCTGGCCCGACTTACCCTGATAGCTGTCGATGTTATCGGTGCTGAGGTTTTGATAGCGAAACGGATAATCCGCATTGCCGCAATACTCCGACACCAGCCCCGCCATCATCTGGATCAAGGTTGTCTTACCCGTCCCCGGCGCGCCGTCGCCCATGAAGGTAAAGATGAACCCGCCCAATTCGGCAAACGGGTTTAGGCGGCGCTCAAAATCATAGGCCATCAGCATTTTGGCCAGTTTCATCGACTGGTATTTTGCGATGTGATTGCCGACAACCTCGTTTGGTTTCTTGAACGTCATGGTCAACTTGGATGATTTCGCCTTGGACGAAGGGCTAAAGCCGCGCACAGTGAAATCATCTGCCTCAACGTGCCACGCGGCGGCGGCAAATGCGTCTAAGCGCGGCGCCGTCGTGGCCCGCAGCGCGACCTTTTCCATCAGCATTTCAGCAAATGCACTGACTGTGGCAACCAGCCGCTGATCGTCTTGCGCATGGGCGGCGATATCTTGATCCAGCTCCCACAGCGCGCCGTGCAGCGCGGTCTGGCCGTTATCGGTCAACACTTCTTCGACCTCGCCAACTTCAACAGTTGCTTCGGTCAGGTGCGTGGACAAAAGGTAGGCGGTTGCGTTGCCAAAGACATAGAGCGTGACAAGCGCCTCGGCGGCCAGCAGCTCGGAAAACTCGGCCTTACGCGCAGCGGGAAGGGAGCCTTCCAGATTGGCGCGTTTTAGATCACCGAGGCTGGACTGCTCAGCGAAGTTTTCAGCCACAGCTAAAGCGATAGAAATCGCGCGGCGCAGGGCATGTAGCACAGTAGATTGCAGCGGCGACATCAACGCATCATCGTCGTCAGCCCCTTCAATCCGCGCGATCAGTTGAACAGCACCGGACGCCGTGCGCCGCTGTGTCACCAACCCCGGCGTGGTCGAGCGGAACCGCCGTCGTGTGCCAACGCCTGATGAGCGCTCGGTTGTGGGCGCATCAACGGATTTGCCAATCCGCGGCGCGTGGTCAAACCCTTCGATCAGCGACTGCGCCATCACGGTGTGTTTGACGATGTCTTCTTCGCGAAGCTCCATTTGATCTGATGTCTGGCTCATTGGAAACTTGTCCTCAAAATTCTTAATTCAAAAATCATTGGCGGGCATCGCATTTTTTAGTTGTCCCGTGCTCGGGATCAAAAGCGAAACACTCAAACGCAGTGCCGTGGGTATTAAAGTGGTTCACTCGGAACTGGCCATTTTCCGACGCACAAAACCGCACGACATCAACGCCCCACAGTGCTCCGCCGCGCGCTTTTTCTACACAGTGATCATAACCACCCATGCCCCATTCAGAAGTATATTCCCGAAATCCCCGCCGCATCGGAAAACCACTTAACTTTTCGCTATTGGGACTCCAATCAAGCGCCTTCACATGAATTGCCTCGGCCTGCGGACGCACTGTTGAAACGCATCCAGTCAATGCAACAAGGCAGGTCAGAAGTACCGCATTTTTTGTCCACATGTTGAACGTCATCCTACCCTCAATATTGCAACACCCGCCCTGCGCCGCTGACCACAAATTTGCGCACACCGGCAAAGCCCGGCGGGTTGTGCTCTTCGAGGACCTGATAGGGGCGTTGCGGCAGGATGATGCTACGTTCGGTGCGGGTGGAGCCCATATCGGGCAGTTGTTCGCCCATTGGATCTAGCGCAAATATCTGGCGTTCAACGGTTGAGAACCAGCCTGCTTTTTCTTCAATCACTCGGTCCGATATCAGCTCTTCTTCGGTCCAGACCATAGCCCAGTCTTGACCTTCGGGCGCTTTTGCTTCGGCCAACACATCGCGCAATGGGCCCGTTTGGCGGGTATAGGCGTGGCTGTACATCGGGCCTAGGTGGAAGCGGCGCAGACGTTTGGGATGTAGATCATCAAAGTCCTCATCAAAGCCGCGCGCGATTGTCACCAGTTTAAGGCCGCCCAGCGCTTGGGCGCTTAGATGCGCCTGCACTTCGGGCCAACGGCGGGTGTCACGCGGCAATGCTTCGCGGCCTGTGTCCTCAAGCTCCATCATGTAGATAACGGGCAGGTTCACCTGACTGTCATACGTGGCCCAATGCACACGGTACATGCGGCGGCCTTTTGTCTCGCCCATCCATTCCGCCTGCGCATCATTGCGTATCCAGAACAGTTCTCCCTTCAGCAATTCCTCGTAATAGAGCCTTTGTGAGAGACTAAACTGGAGTTTCGTCGGGATCTTTCCATCACTCAAAATGGTTTGCACCATTTGGTCTTTGTGCACATCGACGGATGGCATGGCAGACAGATGCACCTGCGCCTGCTGGGCGTCATTGGCCATGGTCATCAGCTCTTCGGCGATGGGAAAACCGCTGTCGCGCCCGTCAATTGAAAGGGAGCCAAAGAAGCGGCCCGTCTCACGGCCCACCAGCAGATATTTCCAGCTGAGGGCCTGAAACGTATGCGTCAGGCTTACGGCATAGCGCGTAAGGATATTCACCTCATCGCGCGACATCTGGCCTTCGGCCTCCATCACCCCCGCCACACGCAGCATGTGCTGCATGATACCTTGGAACTTGGCAAAATACCGGCGGCTGGCGAAGGTATCGGTTAAGCCGTAATGGTCTGCGGCTGGGTCAGTCATGGTTTCAACGTGCCGTCAGGATTGATCCCGCTAACCCACTCCATTACTTCTCCAAAAGGACCGTTGCACCGCTCTTCCCACTTGGACAGGTAGTATCCGTTGTCTTGAATTTTCATAATTTTCCACATCCCCCTTTGCAAAAAGGGAACAAAACTCAAAACAACAAACCAGAATGCAATACATGCTAACATACTGGCCAGCGGCATCGAAACCTCATGACTAAATGCGTTCGGATCCATCTTCTCGGCCCCTATCCCAATCACTATTCCCGTTGAAACAAAAAATTGCTGACCGCGTTCTAATTCGCATTACTCGCCATACGCGTTGCTATCATGTTTCTCGATAATCTTCTGAAACCGGCGCGCAAACCGTTCGTCGGCCTTTGCTTTTTGCTCTAGCACGTCACGGGCAAACACCATGTGGTCCTCATGGTTTTCCATCATCTCGGCCATACGCGCATTTGTCGCGGCACCAATGCCTGCCATGGCTGATTGTGCCTCTTGGTCCGTCTTCACTCCGATCTCGTTGATGCGGTGTGCAACGTCCTGCTGCTGAGCAGTTTTGAGGGATTTGGTCAGTGCATCATACAAAACAACGCGCTGCTTGGTGTCGGTTTGCAGCTTGTTGATCAAAACCATCTGCGTAGCTGCTTGGTTCTGGAGGCTGTCCACCCACGTCTTACCTTTGTCGATGTAACGCTCAAGCGTTTGGCTTTTGGCCAGCTTGACCTGTTCGTCCTGCACCATCGCATTGTAACGGCTGTTCGCCTCGGCAAGCTCTGTCTCAAGCGCTGTACGTTTAGCTGCGTCCATTTCAGAACCGATCGCATTCTCAAGCTTAATGATCTCCGGGTCCATCGCCCCGATATCTGTGCGCAAGGCTTCCAACTCAGCAACAGTCATTTCGCGATCATCCAGTGTCTCAACCAGATTAGCTTCGACTTTCGTCTTTTGCTCTTCAAGAACAGCCAACTGCCCCTCAAGAAGCTGCACAATTGTATCGGACTTAGCGATCAGGTCCTGCAACTTGTCGTCAATCGAGGCCGAGCGCACCCGCTCTTGGCGCATGCTGTCAGACTTGGCCGAGGAAAAGATGCCAATGACACTCTCCCAACCCGTTTTTGAACGCATGTCGTCAAAGTCACGGGAAAAGCCTGAGGTTACATCATCCAGCCCCATAATCAGCTCGGCGATGTTGGCGTTCATCACTTCGGTATGGGCATGAACATCTTCGAGCGAGGCATTCTCAATGTCAATTTCAGCAGCTTCACCCGACTTGAGTTTCGCACGTGCAGTTTCAATCCGGCTTGTTAGCTCTGCGATTTTGCTTTGTGCCTCAGCGACCTGAGTCTGGGATTCGCGAACCTGTGCATCGAGATTTGCCATTAAGAACTCCGTATTTGTGTTTCTTTTCATTAATATAGGGAATGTGAATGCGATTTACATCCCCCTCAACCGTTCTATCCACAAAGTTTCGCAAAACCTTGCGTCAAAGGAAAGCCCGAACACGGTGCCAAACTAAAGCCCTCACAGACAATCAGGTTAGCCGCATCCCAACCCGCAATTGAGGGGGCGCAATCACCCCCCGTTTCGCCGATAGGCAAACTATTCCTGTTCTACTTCAAACCTAGTACTGCTTTTATCATCGGGCTGTCTGGATCCGCCAAGGCATCAATCACATCAAAATGGTGCTTTCCTTCATCAACAATACGCCGTGCGCCCCAAGCGCGCGCAAGTAGCTCAGCCTGCGCTAGGAATGCTGGCCGCTCATCCCCACCGACCCATATTGTCATGTCCAATCCATGCGGAGGCTGCATGTTTATGGGGCTTTCTAATTTGACCTCAGCGGCGTCGATACGCAATGTTTCGTTCATGCTGGTTTCCATAAGTGGTGCCAAATCAGCCACTGGAGATATTGATACAACTTGTTTGATCCGACCGCGAATTTCGGCAGGCAAAATCAACCGATCGGTCATGCGACACACTAAATGCCCCCCAGCCGAGTGACCCACCAGTGCCATTGGGCCAAATGTTCTATCAGCAATACGAGTGATAGCAGCCCCCATCTGGCGTGTAATGTCGCTAATGCGCACGTCAGGGCACAAATCATAACTTGGCATCGCCACTGCCCACCCTCGCGCCAAAGCACCAGCTGCAAGATGGGACCAAACAGACGCGTCAAACGCCTTCCAATAGCCACCATGAATAAAGATCATCGTGCCGCGCGAAACTCCTTCGGGCTGAAAGAAATCAAATACTTGGCGGTCGGATATCCCGTAGGAAATCCCCTGCTGCGCGCGTGCGCCCAGCTTCTCTCGAAACGATTTTGCGGCATTTTCCCAACGCGGAGGGTAGGCATCGGCACCCTCAATGTAGGCTCCGTTAGCATAGGCATCATCGAACTTCATCGGTATGATCCTTTCAAAGTGAACTGGACAATCATATCCATACTTGCTTTGGGTTCCAGTAAGAATTCATGGAGGACCGATAATGACTGCTTCGACGACTGATCTCAAATCAATGCTCAAAGATCCAAGCCTACTAGAAACCCGCGCATATGTTGGCGGAAAATGGATTGAGGGCGAGGACGGAACTTTCAACGTCACGAATCCGGCCCGAGGCGACGTTGTTGCAAAAGTTGCCGACCTTAGCCGCGCACAGGTCGCGGGAGCGATTGCGCAAGCTGAGACTGCACAGAAAGAATGGGCCAGCTGGACAGGCAAAGAACGCGCCGCAGTGATGCGTAAATGGTTCGATCTCATGATGGAGAACCAAGATGATCTAGGCGCAATCTTGACTGCCGAACAGGGCAAGCCGTTGGCAGAAGCCAAAGGCGAGATTGCTTATGGTGCGTCCTTCATCGAGTTCTTTGGTGAACAAGCAAAGCGCATCTACGGTGAAACAATTCCGGGCCACCAGCGCGACAAACGTATCACCGTGCTCAAGCAACCAATTGGTGTTGCTGCGTCCATCACGCCATGGAATTTTCCCAATGCGATGATCACCCGCAAGGCCGCGCCTGCACTGGCAGCTGGCTGTTCCTTTGTTGCACGTCCTGCTGCGGAAACACCGCTTAGCGCTATTGTCATGGGTGTTTTGGCGGAACGTGCTGGCATCCCAGCAGGCGTGTTTAACGTAGTACCTTCCAGCTCATCCTCTGCTGTCGGTAAAGAATTTTGTGAAAATCCGGCAGTGCGCAAGCTGACTTTCACAGGCTCGACCGAAGTAGGTCGTATTCTGATGAAACAAGCCGCAGATCAGGTCATGAAATGCTCGATGGAACTGGGCGGCAACGCACCCTTCATCGTGTTTGACGATGCAGATCTAGACGCCGCAATCGAAGGCGCGATCCTGTGTAAATTCCGTAACAACGGCCAAACCTGTGTCTGCGCAAACCGCATCTACGTTCAGGCAGGTGTCTATGACGCATTCGCTGAAAAGCTGAAAACAGCAGTGTCCAAGATGAAGGTTGGTGACGGGTTTGAAGCCGGTACAGACCTTGGCCCACTGATCACTCCTGCAGCTGGTGAAAAAGTCAAAGAGCATATCGATGATGCAAAAGCCAAAGGCGCGACGATTATCTTGGGCGAAAACGGCGCAATGGACGGCAACTTCCTTGCACCGACAATCATGACTGGCGTAACGCAGGACATGAAAGTAGCCCAAGAAGAGACATTTGGCCCTCTCGCGCCTCTGTTCAAATTCGACACAGTTGACGATGTAATTGCAATGGCAAACGACACCATCTTTGGCCTGGCCAGTTATTTCTACGCCAAAGACTTGAGCCGCGTTTACAAGGTCGCTGAGGCTTTGGAGTACGGTATCGTCGGCGTGAACACTGGCATCATCTCCACCGAAGTCGCACCTTTTGGCGGTGTCAAGCAATCCGGCCTTGGCCGCGAGGGTAGCCACCACGGCATCGAGGATTATCTGGAGATGAAATACATCTGCATGAGCGTTTAATCCGCGCCTGCGTGCCACCGATATCTCTTGATGTCGGTGGCACGCTTACTGCACAAATACTCGCACCATCTGCGCATCATACTGCGCCCAGGTCATGCTAGCCTTGTTGCCCGCGTAACCGTCATAGTGCGAACGCCCCGTATCGTTTGGTAAACCTGCCCAAATCTTTGCAAGGTTATTCATGAACGCATGCCTACTCAGCTGGCCGCTCTTGACCTTATGATACCCCGCCTCAGCGAGCAAAACGTCAGCCAGCTTATCCTGCAAATCCGGTGAAAACCGCTGCTGCGCTGAAAGGTCAAGTTTTCGCATCAATCGCCGTAAGGTCTGAGGGATAAACTGGTATCGGCCGATAGCATGCGGCTGACCCGGCGTAGCCTCGATCCACTTAAATATATCAGCAACTTTCATTTGAGTCGGTAATCGTGGCGGTTTGATCCGCGCACCGTGCTGAACGGCGTCATAGCCCGCACGACTTGATTCAGCCTGTCCAATGATGTGGCGGATCATCTGAACCGCCCTACCGGACATCCCAGCTACAACAGCGCTTGCAAAGGCTGGTGCGGCCTCGTCGCGGTCAACAAACAGCCCCCCTTTACCCCGCCCAATAAAAAGGCTTGAGGCACCGAATGATACATCCCGAACCGCCGTTTTTGGTGCTCCAATCAAGGCCGTTCGGGGAGTTCCACCACCACCAAAGATCGAGACCGCTTCGGCACGCGCATTACCACCAATCCAAATTGCGAAAACCAGACTTACCAAGCCAAACCAACTAAACATCACATCACCTGCATCATCACACTCTAAGCAAACTGACAGTAATTAATTTAAATTTGGTAACAGCGCCCACGCAAAACACAAAAGGCCCGACGCTTTGATGCGTCGAGCCTTCGTCTTGAAATCAGAATTGATTAATTGACTGATTTCGCATCAACGACATCTTTGGCGATGCTGGGTGTTTGTGTCGCGATCTGGATTTGACGCGGTTTCAGAGCATCAGGTACTTGCCGCTCCAGCTCAATGTGGAGCATACCGTCTGCGTGAGCAGCCCCAGTTACGACGACATGATCTGCCAAATGGAAGCGCCGTTCAAATGCGCGGGTTGCGATACCGCGATGCAGATAGGATTTATCTACTTCTTCGTCCGCCTTACGCGCAGACACAATCAACGACTTCTCACGCACTTCAACATTCAGATCAGCATCTGAAAACCCTGCAACCGCGATAGAAATACGGTAGGCTTCATCTTCAAGCTTTTCGATGTTGTAGGGCGGGTAACTAGGCTGACTTGTCTCGGTGGTTAGCACGCGGTCCATCATATTGGCGATCTGGTCAAAACCAACGGTGGAGCGGTAAAGCGGTGCAAAATCAAAATTACGCATGTGTTCATCCTCATCATAGAGCGATTGTCAGTGCGAGCCTTCCGTGATTGGACAGGCTTGCTGCTATTACGTCAGGACCCTGAATAGGCGTCCTAACCCAAATGATGTGGGGATTTGGTTTTCCGGTTTCAAGGGCCACAATTGCAACCCTATGGGCGTACGAACTTTGCACCTGTGTTTGTCTTGCTGTCACCTACACGCACCCGGCTCTCTTCGGGGTTCGCCCCCAGATACACCGCGCGGCCAGCTACTAGCTCGGCCTGTAGTTCAGCCAAAGGTTGACCAAGTGCCGTGCCAAGGGACACCTCTTCGCCGCGCACTTCGGCCTTGGCTGAAACAACCGAAACAATTTGAGCAATGCCATCTTCGATCACAAAAATTGGTGCACCACTGGACCCAAAATCAACCGAACATGATGTTACCAGAACGCCATCTTGGCGGGCCAAAACAGAACAAACCTCTTGCAAGGATGGTGCTTCAGAACGGTCCTGCGCGTAGCTTACAACGCCTACGCGGTCTCCCTTGCGGGGACGTGCAGCCGTCTTGAAAGGTTTGATAGATACATTGCGAATCGGCTGTTCAAGCTCCAACAAAGCAAGGTCGTTGCGCACACGTTCCGAAGATAATGCGTCGTCAAAAGCATAATCAGGATGAACAACAACGTGGGAGACATTGCGATAGGCACCTGCACGACCGTTGCGCCAGCCCGCTAAGAATTCAATATGGCCTTTGTCAATCTGCTCACCTGTACGCGCATCAAACATGCAATGAGCCGCCGTCAAAACCAACTTGGGGGCGATAAGCGCGCCAGTACAAAAGCCTTTGCCATCGATGTTCAACCGACCAACAGCTTCCCATGCTTTTGCATCGTCACCATTATCAAGCCGCTTAAGCCGACCGTCCTGAGCAACTGCACCAGTGGTGAGCAACAGGCCAAAGATGGTTAATATAACCCATTGCCGCAATTTGATTTCCCCTTAAAAGAGCGCCCTAGACCTGTGTCGTATATACACCGTACGGCAGAATTAGGGCACCCCATCATCGTAAACGAGGGATTTCATCCTTTCGAATGAAAGTACCATCCAACGCGGCGGGTTTTGGTCCACCCCACGCCCAATCCAGCAATTCGACAGAATGAACAATCGGCGTTTGCGTGGCAGAGCCGATCTGCATCATGCACCCGATATTTCCAGCTGCGATAACGTCAGGTTTCTTTGCTTCTAAGGTTTTGACCTTGCGTTCCTTTAGCTGCGTTGAAATCTCTGGCTGCATCAAATTATACGTCCCAGCGGAGCCACAACACAGATGCGGATCAGACGGTTCAACAACACTAAAGCCCGCCCGTTTTAACAAAGTTTTGGGGTGCGTTTTGATCTGTTGGCCGTGCTGCAATGAACAGGCCGCATGATACGCGACAACCATCGCCTCATCCCGGCGACTGGATGTGGCACTTTCATTCCATTCCACTTCTGGCTGCCAATCGTTTCCTTGTTCATCAGCAGCTGTCAGCTCAATCAACACTTCAGAAACATCACGCGCAATGCCCGCAACTCGCGCGGCGTCTTTTGCAAGCGGATCATTTCGGAACATGTGCCCATAATCTTTCACCGTTGTGCCACAACCAGATGTGTTAATCACAATGGCGTCTAGCCCGTCTTCATCCATCTCGCGCACCCATGCCCGGATGTTTTTCGCAGCCGAGGCATGGCTTTCACTGGTTTTGCCCATGTGGTGCGTAAGAGCCCCACAGCATCCTGCACCCTCGGCGACAACCACCTCAGCACCTAGACGGGTAAGCACCCGAATGGTCGCATCGTTAATATCAGTGTTCAGCGCTTTTTGCGCACAACCCGTCATCAGGGCGACACGCATCTTTTTGGGCGCTTTTGATTGGAACGTTTGCGGGTCATCATTGCGGCTGACAGGCGGGATATGTTTGGGGGCCATTTCCAACATAGCGCGCAGCCGCGCATCGGGCATGAACCGCGCAAAGGGACGTCCGATTTTCGCCCCTATCAAGGCGACGCGAAACCTCATTGGATAAGGCAGAATACGCGCCAGAATCCAACGCAATGCGCGATCCGAAAACGGACGCTTGTATCGCTGCTCGATATAGTCGCGGGCATGATCCACCAGATGCATATAATGAACACCGGACGGGCAGGTTGTCATACATGCCAAACAGCTAAGACAGCGATCAATGTGCTTTACGGTTTTGGCATCTGGCTCACGCTCATTCTCAAGCATGTCTTTGATCAGATAAATCCTGCCACGCGGGCTGTCCAATTCATCCCCCAGTACCTGATAGGTGGGGCAAGTAGCGGTGCAAAAGCCGCAGTGTACGCAGGCCCGCAAAATCTCGTTTGCGCGGCTGGTACCGGGGTCTTTTAACTGCTCGTCTGAAAATGTCGTTTGCATATCGTTCCCTTAAACCACCAGCAGGTTGGCACTGGCCAAACCGAACCAAGGCACTGTTGTTCCTACCGCACCCATAACACCGCTCCAACGATGCATGCCCAGCCCTGTATCCATCCTGCGCAATGCTTGGACGCCATAAGCTAACACACCAATCCATCCGCCCCAGATGAAGGCTATACCCGTACCAGTGATCAGCAGATCACTCCCCCACAAATCCGCAAGTCCGTAGCGAAGCGTGAGGCCTGTTGCCGCGCTCAACGCTGTGAACATGGCCAAGCGCCTGAATGCACGCGGGGAAGGACCATCACGCGTCAACGCGCGGAATGTCAGAGGGCCACCAACAAAAACGATCACAAAAACAATTAAATAGCTCATCCCATTAGACCTGCATTTAATACGCCGCGCGGATCAAATCGGCCCCGAATTCCGGCACTAATACGTGCTACTCCTGCGGCTTCTGGTTCAAATTTTGGCTGACCGGTTCCCCGCACCAATGTCGCATGACCATCATAGCTACCCAATGCCGTCCGCAAATCATGGCCCGCCGAAACCCGCAACCAAATCAATCCGCCCGCCCAATCGTAGCGCGCACCAGTCGCGCCTGATTTAGCGACCAATGCTGGTGCAACAGAGGGCTTACAAGAGACGCGCCACACATCCTCGCCTACGTCTGCAAAGTCCTGAACATCCCGCCAAGTAACCCAGCGTGCGGCACTATCTTGCTCAATACTGGTTTCCCCACCGAGTAAATCCTGAAGAGATTGAATGCGGTACTTTACCGATGCTTCAAATCCTTCAAGACGTAAGGACGTCTGCTTTTGCGCCGGATCATGCGCCGCAGCGGATACTTCAAACGGGCTGCCCAGCGCCTTGGACAAAGCTTGGATTGCAGCCACATCATCCAACCCGTGCAAAACGAGTGTCGCTTGGGTTTCGGGACAGGGCAGAACCTTTAGAGAGACCTCGCTCAGCACACCCAAAGTGCCATGCGCGCCTGCCATAAGTTTCACCAGATCATAGCCTGTGACATTCTTCATCACACGGCCACCGTTTTTCACGATCCGGCCCATCCCGTCGACATACCGCACTCCCAGCAGAAAATCACGCGCAGCCCCAACCGAAATCCGCCTTGGTCCGCTAACGTTAGCGGCCATAACACCGCCAATTGTCGGCTCACCTTGCGTACCTAACAAACCGCGATGATCCATGGGTTCAAACGCGAGGCGTTGGTTCTCGGCTACAAGCGCGGTCTCAATTTCACTAAGCGGAGTGCCCGCTTGGGCCACTACCGTCATCGCGCCCGGTTCATACAGCGTGATGCCCTGCAATTTGGACGTGCTCAATGGCGTGCCATCAACCGTTATGCCGCGTGTACCTCCGCCATGAATGGCCAAGGGGCCGGTCGCATCGGCAATGCACCCTGCCAGCTCGGTTTCATCCGATGGCATGTTTAAGTATTCTTTAGCCATAAAATCCTCTGGAAGGTTTGGGATACGTACCCGGTATCATTCTGCGGCAACTGCCAGCTGCCGACGTGTATCAGACACATCAAGCGGGAATACTTTTGCAGGATTCAAAAGCCATTTCGGATCAAACACGTCCTTCACTGCCATTTGCGCATCAAGGTCTACGGGATTATATTGAACATGCATCAAGTCGCGTTTTTCGATACCCACGCCGTGTTCCCCCGTAAGACAACCACCCACCTCAACGCACAGCTTAAGGATCTCCGCCCCCATTGCCTCGCAAATCTCTAGGTCGCCGGCCTTATTCGCATCAAACAAGATGAGCGGATGTATGTTGCCATCACCCGCATGGAAAACATTCCCAACCTTCAGCCCGTATTCGTCCGACAACTCACCGATCCGGCGTAATACATGCGGCAGGCAGGAGACGGGAATTGTTCCGTCGAGACACATATAGTCGTTGATCTGCCCCATCGCGCCAAACGCACTTTTGCGGCCCAGCCAGATCGCAGCGCTTTCTTCTGCCGAACGGCTTTGGCGCAATTCGACCGGATTATGCCGACGGGCGATTTCCATAATCAGCTCTAACTGATGGTCAATTTCCGCATCTGACCCTTCAACTTCAACAATCAGCAGCGCCTCACACATTGGATATCCCGCCTTGGCAAAGGCTTCGGTCGCCTCAATGCAAGGGCGGTCCATGAATTCGATCGCGACGGGCAACACACCTGCCTTGATGATGTCAGACA
This sequence comes from Sulfitobacter sp., assembly GCF_036960155.1. Lineage (GTDB taxonomy): Bacteria > Pseudomonadota > Alphaproteobacteria > Rhodobacterales > Rhodobacteraceae > Sulfitobacter. The sequence goes on from NZ_JBALWB010000001.1 coordinate 816,164, forward strand.
CACATGCGCCAGCGACTTCGTTGTCGTCAAAACCCATCAACACAGGGCGCGCACCTTCGGGCTTATGCAGGATGCGCAGCGTTGCTTCGGTCACAACACCTAGCTGACCCTCGGAACCACAAATCACGCCCAACAGATCGAGCCCCCCTGCATCCAGATGCCCGCCGCCAATCTCGACGACCTCACCATCCATCATGACCATCTTCACACCCATCAGGTTGTTCGTGGTCACGCCGTATTTCAAACAATGCGCACCACCGGAATTCATAGCGATATTGCCTGCGATTGCGCACGCCAACTGACTGGACGGATCCGGTGCATAGAAAAAGCCATCCTCTTCAACCGCTCCAGTTACGCTTAGATTGGTGCGGCCTGTTTGCACGCGAATGATGCGGTTGTCGTAGTCTGTCTCAAGGACATCGTTCATGCGCGCTATTCCAAGGATTACGCAATCAGCTGTAGGCAGCGCCCCGCCCGCCAATGAGGTACCCGATCCACGCGGAACAACGGGCACACCCTCTTCATGGCAAATGCGCAATACTGCGGATACTTCTTCAGTTGTGGAGGGCAGTACAGCCACCATAGGGGGGCAACGATACGCCGCCAACGCGTCACATTCATATGCACGCGTCTCGGCAACGTCATGGATCACGGCATCCGTTGGAAGCACAGAATTCAAGCGTTCAACAATACGCGCCTTGCGCGCAAGTATCGCAGGATTTGGGATGGGCATTTCCATAACGTGTCTCCAGTTTTGATCGCGTCATTCTATATTGGTAAACTAATATTACCAATTTAAATTAAACACAAGCTTCTTCCTTTGCCATGCTGCGTTACTGGCCCTGATCTCTTGCAATTTCCCCTAGCATCCACAAACTTAGAGTAGACAGATACAGCTTTAGAGAAGACAAACTTACACACGGTAAATATCCAAATTGCATTTGGATACCGATTGGGTGGCGCGCGCTTTTGCCCACACGCCACAAAACAATCCGACAGTTAACGACGGGTGTACTGGCGCTGGCCGGCGTTGGCCCCTAGAGAGACACCATGAACGCACTTGAAAACCTCTCATTTCTGACACGCCTTGATGCCGGAGCGCTGATTTTCCTGATGGTGTTATGGGGTGGCATCGGATGGCGCATCGAACATCCCTCTGCAAAAACACCTTCTACGTCATGGATAATGGCCAACTATCGCCGCCAATGGATGGATCAAATGATAGACCGCGATGTGCGGATATTTGACGCGCAAACCATCGGAACCCTACGCCAAGGAACATCCTTTTTTGCCTCGACTTGCGTGATCGCAATCGGTGGAACGCTCGCGCTGATCGGAAATGCAGAGCAGGTTGCCGGCGTCGCAGCGGACCTTACCGACGCAAGCGCACCAGCAATTGTCTGGGAATTGAAGCTTCTTGTGATCGTCCTGTTCCTGACCAACGCGTTTTTGAAATTCGTCTGGTCAAACCGGCTGTTTGGGTATTGTTCGGTTTTAGTTGGTGCTGCACCAAACGATCCAAACCACTCAAAAGCGTCATCATTTTCCCATAAAGCCGCAGAATTGAACATCGCCGCTGCGCGCAGTTTCAATCGCGGGCTGAGAGCCATCTATTTTGGCTTAGCCACAGTTGCATGGCTTGCCGGACCTGCCGCACTCATTGCAGCTACCATTGTTACATGTGTTGTAATCTGGCGGCGAGAATTCGCTTCACAATCGCGTAAGGTCCTATTGGAAGAAGACCTGTGAAGGGTTATGTTCACTGCTTATAGTTGGACAAAGAACATGATTAAACAAACTCTCATTTCCTTAGCGCTTTGTGCTTCGCCTGCACTTGCTGACCCTGTAAAAGTGCAAAACGTTAAAGTATCCAAAGCTAACGGCAGCTATACCTTCAAAGTGACCCTTTTGCACTCTGACAGTGGCTGGGATGACTACGCAAATGCATGGCGTGTGAAAGACATGAATGGCAACACTCTTGGCGAACGCGTGCTCGCCCACCCCCACGTCAACGAACAGCCGTTTACCCGCTCGTTGTCAGGCGTGAAGATTCCGGACGGTGTTAAATCGGTCGTCATCGAGGCACATGACACTGTTACGGGCTGGGCCGCAGAAACGAAAACTGTAAAGCTGCCCTAAACCCTGTGGTAGGGCCCACCAGACAGGATTGAGGCCGCGCGATACAACTGCTCGGCCAACATCACGCGTACCATCATGTGCGGCCAGACCATTGCACCAAAAGATAACAAGTGGTCGGCTTGCGCACGCAGTTCAGGATCAATTCCATCTGCACCGCCGATCACGAATGCCAAATCACTATGACCTGAATCGCGCCATCCTTCGATGCGACGGGCAAATTTCGGTGATGTCTCAACAGTGCCGCGTTCATCCAGCGCACAGATGATAGCACCTTGCGGCACAGCCCGGCGCAACAATGCGCCCTCAGCAGGCATTCCACCGCCTTTGCGATCATCGACTTCCAAAACAGAAACCGGCCCAAGGGAAAGCCCTCGGCCGGTTCTATCAAATCGCGTAAGATAGTCGTCTATCAGCGTTTTTTCAGGTCCGGCACGCAGCCGGCCCACGGCACAAATCTGTACCTTCATATGCGCTTAAGTTGCGGCATCGCCTTCTGGCGACCACATCTTTTCCAACTGGTAAAATTCACGTACTTCGGGACGAAAGACATGGACAATAACATCGCCAGTATCGATCAAGACCCAGTCGCCTGAATCTTTGCCTTCGGTGCGAACGGTATGACCAAACTCATCTTTGACCCGCTGAGCGAGTCTTTCGGAGATACCACTTACCTGACGTGTCGACCGACCCGAGCAGATGATCATGTGATCGCCAATCTCGGTTTTGCCGCGCAGATCAATCTGCACAATATCTTCGGCCTTATCGTCATTGAGTGAAGCAAGAACGGTTTCCAACAGCAGATCGCTGGTGGCTTGTTTCTGACCAGCCATTACAACTGCACCAGGAATTGCAGGTGAACCTGCGGAAATTTGCGTAGACAGGACATTGTCCTCCTTAAGGGGCGCCGACAGACCCCCGGCGCTGGGGATTACTGGGTAGTTAGCAACGCAAACGCTACAATTCAATAACAGCGATCATCTTAGGCCTTTGCACTATGTGCATTGTGACGATTTTATCTGCCTAAACAACCATTCGCGAACCACTATTCATCAAAGTTCATATAGTAAAGGTGCAGATATTGTTGTGAAATGAGCGCCTTAGATGTTTTTAACGCCGTCCCAAACACATTGCTTTCTGCAACCTTCAATTGGTGCGACATTTCGCTTGGCCGCCTCAAAATGATGACACACGACACATCTTAACGCTGGAAATTACAATCATCGGGATTTAGCCGCTGATCCAAGCGGCGTTAGAATCAGTCCCTTTAGCCCTCATCCAACATGCGCACTTCGCGCTGCGGAAACGGAATAGATACGTCATTTTCCTTAAATGTATCCCAAAGTGCGAGATATACATTGCCCCGAATGTTCGTGAGCCCGCCAGTCGGGTCCTTTATCCAAAAGCGGAGGATATAATCCACTGAATTGTCGCCAAACCCGACGATGTGACAAACAGGTGCCTTGTGCGCCAACACACGGTCCACCGATTTTGCCGCTTCAATTGCCAGTTTACGCACTGTGTGCGGGTCATCACCATATGCGGTCCCAAAGTAGATATCTAGGCGCACAAAGTCATTTGAATGAGACCAGTTGACCACCTGACCGGTGATCAGGTCCTCATTGGGAATTAGGTATTCTTTGCCATCTCGCGTCACCACCGAGGCGTACCGCGCCCCCAGCGTTTGAATCCAACCAAACGTATCACCCAGCGAAATCACATCCCCGGGTTTGATAGATTTATCCAATAAGATGATTACACCTGAGACAAGGTTGGACACCACTTTTTGCAGACCAAAACCAAGCCCAACACCAATAGCACCCGACAGCACTGCAAGGCCTGTCAGGTCTACGCCTACAGCCTTGACGCCCATATAAAACGCAAAGCCGTACATCCCCATTTGGACAGCTTTGACGGCCAAAACTTGCATGGAGGGGCTTATGTCTTCGTTCTGACGGATCGTACTGGCCGTTGCCTGAGAGATGATACGCGCGATGGTGACTAACACGCCAATCACCACAATTGCCGTGATGAGCGTTAAGATCGACAGGTGAAAGTCGCCTATATCAAGTGCAATACGGTCCAGAAAAGATGAAACATCGTCAGATACATTCAACAAATACAAAGTAGCGTATATCCATAAGAACCACGCAACGATCCGCCGGATAGGGCGGTTTCGGACCAACAGAGCAGCAAACGCAACACAAACCCAAACAGACGACAACTTTGCTGCAATTCCAATAAGATAAGAATATGATGGCCATGTGATGTTCTGCATTACGACATAAACACCCCCCGCCAAAACAGCGAACCAGATCAGCCCCAACCGACGTTTGAGCTGCACAAACATGCGAAGCTGCCATTTGGCCCAGCCCTCGCATGACCGTACCCAGTTCTGCAGAAGCGTCCCAGTCCAGCGGTGCAGGCACCACGCGACAAAAGCCAAAACCGCAACAATGATTACCTGATTTTGCTTCGGTCCGGACACCATAAACCCAGAAAGGAAACTGACCGCGTCAGTCCAAAGACCAAGCACCGAGACCAGAAATTCTGCAAATGGGTCGACAGGGTCTTGCATGAGTGCTCCTTGCTGCAAGAATCGTCGCATGAAGGTGAACCGCCTGCAACCCTTGCAGCGTTGCTCATTGCGCTGTATCTAAAGCGCCTATGAAACATGTTTTTGATAAAGCAGACCGCGCCCGTCTGCGCGAACGCTTTTTCGGCGCCACGCATACTGTACTGGCCCGGCTATAAGAACGCCCAGCGCGCCTGCTATGCTGCGCTGACCCGATATTGCACACCTCCACATCATCCAAATCCAAGGGAGAGGACCTCATGTCCCCCAAAACGCTTTATGATAAAATCTGGGATGCACACGTAGCCCACGAAGCCGAAGACGGCACATGCCTTTTGTACATCGACCGCCACTTGGTCCACGAAGTGACCAGCCCGCAGGCATTTGAAGGTCTGCGCATGACGGGGCGCAAAGTTCGTGCACCTGAAAAAACAATCGCTGTTCCGGATCACAACGTCCCAACAACGCTGGACCGTGCCGACGCGACAACAATGACCGAAGACAGCCGCATTCAAGTTGATGCGCTGGATAAGAACGCCAAAGACTTTGGCATTCACTACTATCCAGTTTCTGACGTGCGTCAGGGCATCGTACACATTGTTGGCCCCGAGCAGGGCTGGACCCTTCCGGGCATGACAGTGGTTTGCGGCGACAGCCACACCGCGACACACGGCGCATTTGGCGCGTTGGCCCACGGCATCGGCACATCCGAAGTTGAGCACGTTCTGGCTACGCAAACCCTGATCCAGAAAAAATCCAAAAACATGAAAGTCGAGATCACCGGCAAGTTGCTCCCCGGTGTGACGGCAAAAGACATCACAATGTCAGTCATTGGCGTCACTGGTACTGCTGGCGGTACTGGCTACGTGATCGAGTATTGTGGCGAAGCGATCCGCGATTTGAGCATGGAAGGCCGCATGACCGTCTGCAACATGGCAATTGAGGGTGGCGCACGTGCCGGCCTGATCGCACCAGACGAAAAGACCTATGAGTACTGCATGGGCCGCCCCCACGCGCCAAAAGGTGCACAATGGGAAGCTGCACTTGCATGGTGGAAGACACTTTACACAGACGATGACGCCGCATGGGACGAAGTGATCACACTCAAGGGCGAAGACATTGCGCCTGTTGTCACATGGGGCACATCCCCAGAGGACGTTCTGCCAATCACGGCAAACGTTCCATCTGCATCCGACTTTGACGGTGGTAAAGTAGGTGCTGCACAGCGCTCGCTTGATTACATGGGTCTCACCTCTGGCACGCCGCTTGCGGATGTCGAGATCGATACAGTGTTCATCGGTTCCTGCACCAACGGCCGTATCGAAGACTTGCGTGCCGCTGCAGAAATCCTGAAGGGCAAAAAGAAGAAAGACGGCATCCGTGCGATGGTTGTTCCAGGTTCTGGTCTGGTCCGCGCCCAAGCCGAAGAAGAAGGTTTGTCTGACATCTTCATTGCGGCTGGTTTTGAATGGCGCCTTGCAGGGTGTTCCATGTGCCTTGCCATGAACCCCGATCAGCTTGCTCCGGGTGAGCGTTGCGCTGCTACGTCAAACCGCAACTTCGAAGGCCGTCAGGGCCGCGGCGGACGTACGCATTTGATGTCACCGGCAATGGCAGCTGCTGCTGCTATCACGGGTAAGCTCACTGATGTGCGGGAGATGATGTGATGTACAAAGCCCTTTCACTTATGGCCTGCCTGGCACTTGCTGCTTGCGGCGACGTCGCTTCGAAGGATTCTGGTGCCTTCTCTTTCAACTTCAAAGATGGCCAAATGAATGGAACCTACAACCCAGAAGGTTGGGACGCAGACAAAATTCAAAAGTTCATTCAAGTCGATTGCCCGAGCGAGAAGTTGACAACTTACAACGAAACTCCACAAACGAACGGCTTATTCGCCTTCGTGGCGAATTGTGCATAATCGGCAGAACAGGAATTCAATCATGAACAAATTCACCACCCTGAGCGGTATTGCCGCACCGATGCCTTTGATCAACATCGACACCGATATGATCATCCCGAAACAGTTCCTCAAGACCATCAAACGTTCTGGTCTTGGCGTGAACCTGTTTGACGAAATGCGTTATGATGACGACCGCAACGAAATCCCTGATTTCGTTCTCAACAAGGCCCAATACCGCGATGCACAGATCATTGTCGCGGGTGAAAACTTCGGGTGCGGTTCCTCCCGTGAGCACGCACCATGGGCGATTGCGGATTTCGGCATCACCTGCGTCATTGCACCAAGCTATGCGGACATTTTCTACAACAACTGCTTTAAGAATGGCATTCTGCCGATCGTGCTTCCACAGGAGCAAGTAGATCTGTTGATGAAGGACGCGGAAAAAGGCGCAAATGCGCGGATCGAAATTGATCTAGAAAGCCAAACAATCACGTCTTCGGACGGTGAAACAATTGCGTTCGAAGTTGATGCGTTCAAAAAGCATTGCCTGATGAACGGTCTGGACGACATTGGCCTGACAATGGAGAAAGTAACCTCCATCGATACGTTCGAGGCTGCGGCCGAACAAAGCCGTCCATGGGTTTAATATTTATTTAATATCTCCTCAAATTTGAGCTGATTTTCTAGTGGGCGCGCACGCCGCGCCCACTACATGTTGCCCTTGCCTTATTTACGCCGCTGAAATGATGCAAGAACGCACCACCCTCTCCCTCAAAACGCCCCACCTCTAGGGTGATCTGACGCAATAGTCTTGAGAACTAAGGCGAAAGAAGGCACGATTGTGACAACAATGAGGCAGGCCTTCTCGACCCGAAGGCATCAAGTTGGGACAAGCACGCGGCAAACGCAGCTGGCCAGTTTGAAAGGGATAGAACGTTGATAGTACGTATGACCAGCGCTGCGGCGCGCGGAATTTTAGTTGCGACCCTAATTATGACTCCGGCGCTTGTGCTGCCGGGTCTAGCGAGCGATTCGACACAAGTTGTGTTGCTGGTGGCCTTGCTGGCTGCTGTCCTCACATTTGTTGAATACAACTCGACTTTTCCCAGCATTGTGGAATTTCGGGATGCGGCACCCTTTAACCGTCTGCGGTTTGCCTCTTTGTTCGCTACGGTCTTTTTGCTAAGCGCCATAATGAAGGGTATAACCAGTCCTACGCTGCTGACTGCCGCATTGACGTCAATTGGCACCATCATCGGTAACGCTATTGATTTCCCCTACTCACCTGTTCGTCTTGTTGTGCTTATGTTGCCTGCAGATGCATCTTTTGAAACCGTCAGCTTTGTACGCACTGCGGCTGGCTTGGCCTATATGATCTCGCTCATCGCGATGACAGCATTCCTGATCCTTGTGCGTGTCCTGAACTGGCCAGCACGTTCTGGTGCATTCAACGTTTGGGTAAACCTGCCCCTTTTCGATCCAACCGCTGGTGGAGATGTCTTGGAGCGCCTGCAACGAGATGCGCGGATCAATATCGCTCTTGGCTTCTTGCTGCCCTTCCTTGTCCCTGCAGTAGTCAAACTGGCCAATGATCTGTTAGATCCAATCTCATTGCAGAACCCGCAAACCCTTATCTGGACAATTTCAGCATGGGCCTTCCTTCCAGCCAGCATCATCATGCGCGGCATCGCCATGGGCAAAATCGCCGACATGATCGAAGAAAAACGCAAGCGCACCTATGCAGAGGGTGGTCTACAAGCCGCCTGATCCAAACGCTGATCGCAATGGTGTTCGCTTGTGCTTGCACCGCTGCTGCGGCTCAGGAAACTGGTCTGCGCATTGCGACATTCAACGCTGAACTAATACGTAAAGGTCCCGGCCTCTTGCTCCGGGATATTCTCAAGGGCGAAGACTCTCAAATCGCCGCGTTCAAATCTGTGATGCTAGAAGTCAGGCCAGATATCATTGCCCTTCAGGGCATTGACTATGATCTGCGCAGAACCGCCCTAAAAGCACTGGCCGATGACCTATCCAAACACGGGTTAAACTATTCCTATCTATTTTCAGCGGCGCCAAATGCAGGCCAAGACACTGGCCTTGATCTAAACGGCAATGGACAACTAGGTGACGCGGACGACGCGCATGGTTTTGGCCGCTTTAACGGCATGGGCGGCATGGCAGTCCTATCCCGCTTTCCTATCCAAGAGGACGCTGTTGAAGACTACAGCGCCTTTCTTTGGCGGGACCTCCCAAACCATCTGTATCCAGTAAAAAACGGCAAGCCATTTGGTGGCAACGCCGTGCTTTCAGTCCATAGGCTATCCTCACGCGGACACTGGGTTGTACCGATCATCACACCCCAATTTGGTAAGATGCGATTGATGACTTATCACGCCACGCCCCCGCTGTATGACGGACCCGAGGACCGAAACGGGAAGCGCAACCACGACGAGACGGCTTTCTGGCTCGATTATTTAGCCCGTGACAAGAGTGGTCTACCCTTTGTCCTAGCAGGCACAGCAAACACCGATCCAGAGCGGGGCAGCGGACGCCCCGAGGCCATCAACGCCTTACTCGCGCACAGCAAGTTGCAAAACCCTTTTGACAGTTCCCCCACAGCCGACTTCAAAGAACCCCTGCCCGGCGATTTACGTGTGGATTATCTGCTGCCCTCTGCCCGCTGGCATATCGTGAACCACGGCACGCTGTACGCGCCCAAAGCCAGTCGCCACAGTCTGCTTTGGGTTGATATAACCCCCCGCAATCCTTGACGGCGAACCCTGCGCGCGATACGCCATCTGCAACCAATTTCAGGAGAAATTCGCATGGCAAACCCCACCCTTTTGATCCTCGCAGGTGACGGCATCGGCCCCGAAGTTATGGGCCAAGTCACACGCATCATCGACTGGTTCGGCGAAAAGCGTAATCTGGCGTTTGACGTAAGCCACGATCTGGTCGGCGGCGCAGCCTATGACAAGCACGGCACGCCTCTGCACGATGATACAATGGCAAAGGCACTGGAAGCAGACGCCGTTCTACTGGGCGCTGTTGGCGGCCCCAAATACGACGATCTTGATTTCTCCGTCAAACCAGAGCGCGGCCTACTGCGCCTACGCAAAGAGATGGACCTGTTTTCCAACCTGCGCCCAGCGCAGTGTTTTGACGCGCTGGCAGATTTCTCCTCGCTGAAAAAGCACTTGATCGCAGGCCTCGACATTATGATCGTGCGTGAACTGACATCTGGCGTTTATTTCGGCGAACCACGCGGCATCTTCCAAGAAGGCAACGAACGCGTAGGCATCAACACGCAGCGCTACACTGAATCCGAAATCGACCGTGTCGCGCGTTCCGCATTCGAGCTGGCCCGCCGCCGTGGCAACAAAGTTTGCTCGATGGAAAAAGCCAACGTGATGGAAAGCGGTATCTTGTGGCGCGAAGTTGTACAAAAAGTACACGACACGGATTATCCTGATGTCGAGTTATCCCACATGTACGCCGACAATGGCGCCATGCAGTTGGTGCGCGCGCCCAAGCAGTTCGACGTGATCCTCACTGACAACCTCTTTGGTGATATCCTCAGTGATTGCGCGGCCATGCTTACTGGCTCTTTGGGCATGTTGCCTTCTGCATCCCTTGGCGCGCCAAATGCTGATGGCCGCCCAAAAGCAATGTACGAACCTGTGCACGGCTCCGCACCTGACATCACCGGCCAAGGTAAGGCGAACCCAATTGCATGTATCCTTAGCTTTGCGATGGCTCTGCGCTATTCGTTTGATCAAGGTGACGAGGCAACACGTCTGGAGCAGGCCATCGAAAAAGTACTGTCAAACGGCGCGCGCACAGCAGACCTGATGGGCGAAGAAGGTGGCTCCCCGATTTCGACTTCCGAAATGGGGGATGTCATCCTTGAGGCGCTCAACGCGAGCCTTTAACACAAACTAAAATCAATGCGCGCCCCTCTTGGATTGGGCGCGCATTGAATATCAAAAGCTTCTTTGCGCCTTGAGCAATCAAAGAAAAGCTGGCAGCGTCCGCAGTAACATTGATTACAGGACCCCAAAATGACCGACTCCCCCATCCTCGCAGAGTTCTTGTTGCCGACAGATGAATTGCGCAATGACCTGCCGTTTTTCACCAAAACGCTAGGCATGCGGTTGGAAAATATCTTTCCCGCCGATGACCCTTCGGTTGCTAGTTTTTCAGGTCACGGTTTGCGGCTTCGCATTGAAAAAGGGGCTGACGTCCCTCCAGGGCACATACGCATTCTGACGGATGATCTGGATGGTTTCGCAGATGGAGCGCGTGAGTTAACGGCACCCAATGGTACCCGCGTTTCTATTGTTCCGCTCACACCGCAAGTCGAACACACAACCACGCAGCACGAATTTGCTGTCCGTAGGATCGCGGATGAGGCGCCTTGGGTCATTGGGCGTGCTGGCATGCATTACCGCGATCTAATCCCTTCGCGATTGGGCGGATCGATCATTGCCAGCCACATTCGCATTCCTGATGGTGGGCCTGTACCAGACATGGTGCATTACCACACAGTCGGGTTTCAGCTGATATTTTGTTACCGTGGCTGGGTAGATGTTCTTTATGAAGATCAAGGCGACATGATCAGGCTCCATGCAGGCGATTGCGTCACCCAACCCCCTGGTATTCGCCACCGTGTTGTAGAAGCATCACCAAACATCGAAGTCATCGAAATCGGCGTCCCGGCCGAACACGTCACAACTATTGACCATGACTTCACCCTACCCAATGGCAAAGGTGACCCCGCCCGCGAATGGGACGGGCAGACGTTTGTTCATCACGTCAAAGATACGGCAACATGGAAGCCCTTCCGCATTTCCGGCTTCACCGCCCGTGACACAGGGATTTCTGAAGGTACAAAAGGCGTTGCTGGTATTCAGGTTGTTCGCCGCGCTGACGGCGTATCCCCTGCATTCACCCATAATGCAGACATCCATTTCACGTTTGTGATGGACGGCACCATGACCCTGCATGCGGACGGGCAAGAAGACCGCAAACTCCAAGCCGGAGACGGATTTGTGATACCGCCAAACATGGTTGTTCAGTACCAAGACGTGTCTGAGGATATTGAGCTTTTAGAGGTCGCGTTGCACGGTGATTTCACCGCAACTGAGGTCTGATCTCAGGCTTTCTTTAGATCAGAGCGTAATCCGTCGTGAAGTGTTAGCACTTTGCGGCGGATCATACCGATGTGTCGCTCGAAAAACTGCGCAAAAACCAAACCAACCAAAATTGAACCGACAACAAGCAGACCATCCCGCGCAAGCGTTTCGGCAGGGAAAATGGCATCAATTAGGTGCAGTGCTGGATAGTGCGTGACGTAGATCGAAAAGCTTGCGCCTGCCCACCAACGGATACGCGGATGGTTTCCTTCATAGCCTTGCAGCAGCCGTGCCATTCCCATGATATGGAATGCCGTCATAGTACCCAACAGAGCATTCCAGATAAATTCATCCGAAAACGCGAGTGCAAATCGATAATCCATGGGCAAGAAATACTGTGCAGTTAAGGAGGCCAAAGCGTCAGGCACACCCGTCCACAAGCAGTACACATAAAGCAGCGGCCCACCCCATGCAAAGACACGTGCCTTGCTTGCTGACAGCCGAGCAGGACCACCTGACGAGACCCAATTCCAGAGCCATACACCCATCAACCACGCAGGCATCAACAGCAAAATCCTTGGTCCGACAAGCAGCGTGAGCAGGATCAAAATGGCAACTCTACGAATACCAGACAGGAAAAACGCGGCCGCAAATAGGACGTAGTAACCAGCCTCATAGCTGAGCGACCAGAGCGGCCCATTTGTCCCTAGGCGGACGCGGTCAAATGCGCCCCACTCATTTGTCATTGAAAGGCCACGCACCAACAGCTCACCCAGTGGCAAAGGACTGTAAAAGCTGCTGTATGCTTCTGGGCCAATGCGTTGACCGATTTGATCAAAGGCAAACGTTAGAAACAACGCAGGCACCAACACAGACAGCAATCTAGTCAGGCGATTGAAGGCATATGTGGACAGTTTTGCATCGCGACCAGCGGCATAGGCAATCACCATCCCCGAGATCACAAAGAACACGATGACACTGTCACTGCCTAGATTGAGTTCACGGATGAAAATGTAATCACCCCGTGTAAACCGTGGATAAGCGACGTGCGAAAAGACAACAACAATAGTTGCCCAGACACGAAGCGCATCCAGCCAGATGGAGAGTCCTCGGGTCACGACGTGGCACTTTCTTTGGTTGCAAGAATGGCCTTCGGATCGCGTGAGGTACCCTTCCATAAGGCGCGCCAACTGTCCCTAAATGGGTCCAGAATTGCAGTGCGAAGGTTCGGATAGGGCTGTTCAATGCGCTCACCATGTTCATCGGCCAAACCGTAAACAATCTCTTCATGGGACCGCAGCACATACAGTGTCCCAAACACCAAATCCCAGATCGCAAATACTTCGCCGTAATTCTTATTGTAGTGCTTTGGGTCGATCGAGTGGTGAATGTGGTGCTGGGCTGGCGATACAAAGACATGTTCAAGCACAGGCCCATAGCTAAGCCAAACATGGCTGTGTCGCAGGTTCGAACCAAGAGCATTGAACATGAAATATCCAGCGTTCACCGTTCCAATGGCAAGAATTTCGATTTTACCCATGAGCAAGAACAGCATCAATGCTTGGACGGAGCCAACAACAACCGTGTAAATCAGCGCACGCAGGACCAAAAACATTGGATGGTTTCTATTTGCGGTAAGTGGCGTCATGATTTCTGCGGAGTGATGCAGTGCGTGGAAAGGCCATAGGATTGAAGCCTCATGGTGCAGGCGGTGCGCCCAGTATTTGCAGAAATCCAGTGTCAAAATCATAATGACTGTGGCCAATGCCAACTTTGCGAATGTCAGGTCAACAGGCGCAGTTGATGCGCCAGTTACCGAGATAAGAGCGTTTAGCACCGTTGTCGTCATCACCGGCGTCATTGTGACGGCAGCAAATAGGCCACCAGCCGAAAGCAGTGAATTGAACAGAAAAATCTTGATATCAACGATGTTTGATTTGTGCAGGTATACCTCCTTGGGCAGCAGATACTCCACGAATGTCTTGGGACGGCCACGGACAATCCACAAGGCTGCAACGATCAAAACAGTGATACAGAGATAAAAAACAGCCAGCCGCGAGCCAAGATCGGTGAAGCTCACAATGAGTGTCGAAAAGAGCTGAGACAATAAATCCATGATAACCTCTGTATGGTTTCCACGTAGATTGCTATTCTAATGCGGCAGTAAAGAGGCCAACACGTGCTAAAATTTCAACAACTCAGTGTCCATCTCTGCTTGGTGCTGGCACCCCAAGGGGCAAAGTGAGACCTAATTCTTCATCAGCGGACATCGCCCTGTTTCGGCTGCATCCCGCGAATGTTAGTTTCAAATCCTACTACTGCGGCATGCTATACGCACTCAAACGTCAAGCACTCCGAACCCAGATAGACCTTTGTTGCGACTTGCCTCATGGTCGTTTGCTTAGCTTTCTGATGGGGCAATTTCTCAAAATTGCTGCACTCAGAGTTTTCCGAAGCTGCTGCAAACTAAGAATGCGTTGGTCTGTCTCGGCAAGCTTTTGAGCCAAAATCTCTGCGGTTTCCTGCTCGTTCACGTTATCCTGAGACATTGCATGTGACAGTTCAGTCATTTCACGAAGATTGAAGCCAAGGCTTTTGCCCAGCCGAATGATCTCAACAAGCTGTACAGTCTCTTCGTGAAAATCTCGGTAGCCGTTTGCACGCCGTTGAGAGTGAATGAGTCCTCGCTTCTCGTAAAATCGCAACGTGTCAGTGCTCACATTTGTCGCGTCTGCAAGTTCACCAATTCTCATAAAAATACCTGTTGACCTTGGACTATACTCAAAGGTTTAGAACGCTTCCTGTTGGTATGAAAGGAAAGAAAATGATACCCAAATGCGTTCCCCACAGGATCTATAGAATCTCCGCTTGGTATGATCTCTTTGTTACTTGGCCGTTTGCAGTACCCTTTACGATGGCCATTTTTTGGGGGTCAGTGATGTCACCCCTGAATGCATCCTTAGGTTTGGGAGCACTCCCAGACCTTGATGTTCATTCGATGCTATTCGCTAACTTTTTTGGAACAGTTGTAATAATCTGGTCGTTGGTTCGTCTTGTTTGGAACGATACACGATTGGCCATCTATGATGGGGTCGCTCGTGGTTTTTTCTCAGCTTGGATGGGTGTTGCGCTGTTTTCTGGGATTACACCATTAGTGTGGATATTTCTCGTTCCTGAAATATTGTTTGCTCTTCTTCAGATTGCTGGATTTTTCTGGCTCTCCTGCCGATCTCCTGAGGTTGCGGAGGCTTAACAAAGGATCAAAGCGGCTACGTTTCGAAATCCGAACTGGTAGCCGCTGCAATCACAGTGGTATTTCACGTTTACCTCAAGTCGGTATTGCCAAACGGATCACATAGGCAACGATACCCAGCGCAAAGACGCTCATCAGCCAGATGGCTACAAACCAGCCGACCTTGCGAAGGGATGCAGGTATCATCAATGATACCCCTCTTCCGGGTCTATTTTGCCGCGAAATACCCAATAGGTATATGCAGTGTAGGTTAGAATCATTGGTACAAGAACAAGGGTACCAACAAGCGCGAACCAAAGGCTTTCGTCTGGTGCTGCAGCTGCCGCAATTGTCAGGTTTGGGGGAACTATGTTGGGGTAAAAGCTGATTCCGATGCCCGCAAAACAAAGAACAAACAAACCAAGAGCAGCAAGAAAAGGTTGCGCATCTTTGCCAGCACTCAAGCCCGAGAATAGCGCCCACGCCGTCGCCAAAACTGCACCCGGGATCAAGACGCTGAGGATACTACCCGGTAGACTAAACCAGCGTTGGAAATAAATCGCGTCTTGGAACGGGGTCAGGATACTAACGACTCCGATAAAGCCCAATGTCCCTACCCCCAACCACCATGCATAACCCTGCATCTGACGCTGTAAGTTCCCTTCAGTTTTCAGGATAATCCACGTCGCCCCCAACAATGCATAACCGATAACGACGGCAAATCCAGTTAGTATGGAAAACATACTCAACCAATCCCACCAGCCGCCTGCATAGGCGCGATCAACAACTTTGATGCCCTGAACCAATGCACCCAACGCGATGCCCTGCATAAATGCTGCAACAAATGAGCCACCAAAGAACGCGACATCCCACACTGGCTTCCAACGTACTGTTCGCCAGCGATACTCAAACGCGACACCGCGAAAGATCAGCGCCAGAAGCATCAGGATGATCGGCATATATAGAGCGGGCATGATGACGGCATAAGCAAGCGGAAAGACTGCAAACAGGCCTCCGCCCCCCATGACCAGCCATGTCTCGTTCCCATCCCATATCGGCGCGATTGAATTCATCATGGTCGCTTTGTCCCGCTCACTTTTGGCGAAAGGAAATAAAATGCCAATGCCTAGGTCGAAACCATCCAGGATCACATATGTCAGGACAGAAAATGCGATTATCCCAGCCCAGATAAATGAAAGCTCAAACATTATAACTCTCCTTTTTTGCCGGAGGTTGCTTCACCAGCTTTATGTACCAGCTCAGTCATTCTTGCGGTCCTGATAGGTCCGTCACGAAGACCTAAACGCTGTGTTCCTGCTGGATTATTCATCATCCGCAGTAGATAAAATGTACCTGACCCGAAGATAAAGAAGTAGACGATGATGAAAGCAAGCAGGGAAGCAGCAACAGCTGGTGCTGCGACAGGGGCGAGGCTATCACTCGTCCGCAGCAAGCCATAAACTGTGAACGGTTGTCTGCCGACTTCGGTGGTGATCCACCCTGCCAGCACGGCAACAAATCCCATCGGCCCCATAACAATTGCTGCACGGTGCACCCATCCACTCTCATAAAGACGTCCCCGCAACCGCAGCCACAGGCTCCATATGCCAAGGCCCAGCATTGCGAAACCAAGGCCAACCATTATTCGAAAACTCCAGAACAGGATGGCGACGGGTGGTTCGTCAATGTCGGGAATGGTGTCCAAACCTGCAAGCGGGGCATCCCAATGATGCTTCAGAATCAGGCTCGATAGTTTTGGAATCTGAATAGCGTAATCGATCCGGCGTTCTTCGGGGTTAGGAATACCAAAGAGAATCAATGGTGCCCCGTGCGGATGGCTTTCGTAGTGGCCTTCCATTGCCATGACTTTGGCAGGTTGGTGCTCGAGAGTATTCAGCCCATGGAAATCACCTGCAAGAATTTGAAGAGGCGCCACAACGATCAGCATCCACATCGCCATCGAAAACATCCGGCGCGCAGGAGCATCTTCGCGGTTGCGCAACAAATGCAAGCCACCAACACCGCCAACGACAAGTGCTGTGGTCAGATAGGCCGCAAGGACCATGTGAACGAGGCGGTAAGGAAAGGACGGGTTGAAAACAATCTGCCACCAGTCTTCAGGTACAAACTGGCCCAAATCATTTATCCCATAGCCCACGGGCGTCTGCATCCATGAGTTGACCGATAAAATCCACGTTGCTGACATCAAGGTTCCAAACGAAACCATAGCCGTTGCAAACATATGTAGTTTATCCCCAACACGTTCACGGCCAAACAACATGATCCCTAAAAACCCAGCCTCTAGGAAGAATGCAGACAAGACTTCGTAAGCCATTAGAGGTCCCAGAATTGGCCCTGTTTTATCTGCAAAGACAGACCAGTTTGTGCCGAACTGGTAGGACATCACAATGCCCGAAACGACACCCATACCAAAGGCTACTGCAAAGATTTTCTTCCAGTAATTGAACAAGGTTTGGTAGGTTTCATCTCCTGTGCGGAGCCAAAGGGCATTCAAGACTGTGAGGTAACTTGCCAGCCCGATTGAGAATGCAGGAAAGATAATGTGGAAGGACACGGTAAACGCAAATTGCGCTCTCGCCAGTGTCTCTGCGGTGAAACCGTCAAACATAGGTGCTCCGTTTCGTAATGATTCTATCTGTCTTAGGAAGGTTAAGATTTTGCAGTGCGAAGGTAGGCGCGTCGCCTCATAAAGCCTTGTTGAAACGCATCTTTTGCTAGATCGTCTGTGACGATCAGCGGGGTGATTACGTCCCGATCGAGTGTCCATTCATGGGGGCAGCAATCCATGAAGCATCACCCGCTTGCAATGCGTCAACAGCGCGCAGGATTTCGGTTGTTACCTGGCCATCTAGATTCGAACCGTGCCCCGACCCTATGCCTCAATCGCTTTTTCCTACATTTGAACATGATCCAAAGTGTCACATTTACAGAAAGAACATCTTGAATGTATCTTTGAGGCGCTATGGCACGGTAGCAGGTTTCGGTTGGCACGCTTTGCCCTTTGGATCCCACGCAAAGACGAGGGAGTACTGCGATGACACATCCAAATGAATGGGTTGAACGATTTCCCGGATTGTCGCGCTTGGAGGCGCCCATAAAGGAACTACTGCTAAACCGCAGTACTATCATTTCCGCACCCGAAGGGACCACAATATTTGGCCCCGGAAATTCACCCGAGAATATGTTGTTCTTGTTAGAGGGGACAGTGCGCGTTCAACAAGTATCCGAAACCGGACATGAAATTGTCCTCTACCGCATTCACGCTGGTCAAAGTTGTGTTTTAACCACGGCATGCCTACTTGCCTACGACGACTATTCGGCAGAGGGAATAGCCGAGACAGCCGTGTGCGCAGCCGCTGTGCCACGTGCGGTTTTTGATGATCTGGTCGCGCAATCAAAATCATTCCGCAATTTCGTTTTTGCAGCGTTTTCCAAGCGGATTACTGACCTTTTTCTAATGATTGACGAAGTGGCTTTTCAACGGCTCGACGTGCGCCTTGCACACAAATTGATCGAGCTTTCCGATGAACAGGATGTCATAGCCACCACCCATCAAAAACTTTCTGTCGAACTTGGTACCGCACGGGAGGTCATTTCACGACAGCTTCAGGAATTTCAAAGGCGTGGTTGGATAGAACAAAGCAGAGGTCGCGTTGCATTAACGGAGCGCATCCAAATTGAGCAACTGGCAGACCATAACACGTGAGTTAATTTACCACTTAGTGACAATGTCACCGACGCGAGGTTCCCAAAAGCTTAGCTTGAATGAAAATTCAAATGGAGACATCGAAATGACTGCAAATATTGGCACCATCGACCGCGTCATCCGCATCATCTTGGGCATTTTCTTGCTTGTCGCACCCTTCGTAACAGGATGGGCTATCTTCGCATCTAGCACAGCAACGATCATTGCAATGCTTGCTGGCGCCGTAATGCTGGCAACATCTAGCATGCGGTTCTGCCCATTGTACCGCATCATTGGCGTCAGGACCTGCAAGCTTTAATAGCTGTAATTGTACTTCACGCTACAGCATTACCCGTCAGAATCGCCATTGCTAAAGTGTTGAAGGCCATGTTCAGATACCATGCGCGTTCTCTAGTTTAGGTAAAGGAAGGACATCAATTGGACTATCCAGTAAACATGTCAGTGAAGCCCGAAGTGTCAGCCCACTTTGACGAGACCACCAATACGATCAGCTATATTGTCAAAGATCCTGCCAGCAATCATTGCGCTATCATCGATAGCGTCATGGACATCGATTATGCTGCGGGCCGCATTACTTACGATCACGCAGATGCCCTAATCGCTGAAATTGAGAAACAGGGGCTTACCCTCGATTGGATTATTGAAACCCATGTTCACGCAGACCACCTGAGCGCTGCACCCTACATCCAGCAAAAGCTGGGGGGACAGATCGGTGTCGGCGAAAAGATCATGATCATCCAAGAAACGTTTGGAAAAATCTTTAACGAGGGAACCGAATTCCAACGCGACGGGTCTCAATTTGACGCGTTATTCAAAGACGGCGACACCTACATGATTGGAACGATGCAAGCATTTGCGATGTTCACGCCGGGTCACACCCCCGCTTGTATGGTTCACGTCATTGGCGATGCTGCATTTGCGGGGGATACATTGTTTATGCCCGATGGTGGCTCTGCGCGATGTGACTTCCCTGGCGGCTCCGCAGAGGAGTTGTATGACAGCATTCAAAAGGTTCTTTCCCTCCCTGATGAAACGCGACTGTTCATGTGCCACGACTACGGTCCAAACGGCCGTTCCATCCAATGGGAAACCACGGTGGCTGACCAGAAAGCCTCCAACATTCATGTCGGTGGCGATAAAACCCGCGAGGATTTCATCAAATTTCGCACGGAACGTGATGCTCAGCTCTCTATGCCTAAGCTGATCATCCCATCGCTGCAGGTGAACATGCGTGCTGGCGAAATCCCGACTGACGAAAACGGCAACCAGATGTTGAAGATACCCGTCAACGGTATCTAATCCCGGAGAGATAAATTGGAAATCAAGTCATTGAGCGCGGACCTGTCCGTGAGCTGTCAAATTGTGCCTAGCGATATGCTGGCCATCAAGGATGCTGGATTTAAATCGATCATCTGTAACCGTCCAGACGGCGAAGGGGCGGATCAGCCCACATGCGCGGAAATCACGGCCGCGGCGGAAAAGCTTGATATCCACGTGGGATACCTCCCTATCATTGCTGGGAAAGTTACCAATGAAGATGCTGCAGCGTTCGATAAGTTGCTATCAGACCAACCGGGGCCAATTCTGGCATATTGCCGAACGGGGACGCGTTCAGCGACCCTTTGGTCGCTCTGTCAATCCGAACAGCGCAGCCTTGCGGATATCCTAGCTGCGACAAAGGCTGCTGGGTATGACATGGGCGGAGTGGTGCGCCGGATCGTCAATGGTGGCAAGACGCCAACCGATACAGGTGATGCCACCTATGAAGTTGTGATTGTGGGTGCTGGCGCGGGCGGTATTGCCGCTGCCGCCAGCTTAAAGGCCCGCAAACCCGATCTTGAAATTGCCATCATAGACCCCTCAGATGTTCACTATTATCAACCGGGCTGGACGATGGTTGGTGGCGGTATTTTTGAACCCCAACAAACGGCGCGGACCATGGGCTCATTGATCCCGCGCGATGTGCATTGGATCAAGTCTGCCGTCGCTGCATTTGAACCCGAAAACAATGCTGTTGTTCTGGACGGTTGTCGCGTGGTGAAATACGGGCGCCTTATCGTTTGTCCGGGTTTAAAGCTTGATTGGAACAAAGTGGAAGGGCTGGTTGATACACTTGGCCATAACGGGGTCACATCAAATTACCGCTACGACCTTGCGCCCTACACATGGGAACTGGTTAACGGCATGAACGAAGGTCGCGCAATCTTCACCCAACCTCCCATGCCGATCAAATGCGCCGGTGCGCCCCAAAAAGCAATGTATCTATCGGGTGATGCGTGGCATCGACGCAATGTCCTCAAAGACATCGATATCCAGTTCAACAATGCTGGTGGTGTCCTCTTTGGCGTCAAAGATTATGTTCCGGCCCTGATGGAATACGTCCAGAAATATGATGCCAGCCTCAATTTCTTCCACAATCTTGTAGCTGTTGACGGAGCTGCCAAAAAAGCGTGGTTCGACGTGGCTAAGCCCGACACACCAGTTGAACGGGTTGAGATGGGTTTTGATATGATGCACGTCTGTCCACCACAAACTGCACCAGATTTCATTCGCGTCTCTCCCTTGGCTGATGCCGCAGGCTGGATAGATGTTGATCAGGCCACATTGCGGCACAAAACCTATGACAATGTTTGGTCATTGGGTGACGTCATGAATGCACCCAATGCAAAGACAGCTGCCGCCGCACGCATTCAGGCTCCGATCATAGCTGAGAATATAGTTGCCGACATGCAAGGCCATGCGCCAGTGGCCCAATACAACGGTTATGGTTCGTGCCCACTAACGGTTGAGCGGGGCAAAATCGTTTTGGCCGAATTCGGTTATGGCGGAACAATGCTCCCTAGTTTTCCAAAGTTCCTAATTGATGGCACCAAGCCATCGCGCGCCGCTTGGTTTCTCAAGGAAAAGATACTGCCCCCGATCTATTGGAAAGGCATGCTGAAGGGCCGCGAATGGATGGCCAAGCCTGAAAAGATCACCGTTAACTAACACCTCGGCTGTCCCAATCACTGAATGGGGCAGCCGTAAAGCTTCGGGTATTGAATGACACTTTCAAACTATCTGCCGATCCTCACATGGGGGCGGCTCTACAACCGCTCTGCCCTATCGAGTGACCTTGTGGCGGCTTTGATCGTAACGATCATGCTAATCCCTCAATCGCTTGCGTATGCGTTGTTGGCCGGACTGCCACCTGAAGCAGGGCTATATGCGTCCATCCTGCCTATTGTTCTTTACGCCGTGTTTGGCACCAGCCGCGCGCTGGCGGTTGGCCCAGTTGCTGTTGTTTCACTGATGACTGCTGCCGCACTCAGTAACATCGTTGAGCAGGGCACCATGGGTTACGCTGTGGCCGCATTGTCGCTTGCGGGATTGTCCGGTGTTATTCTTTTGGCGATGGGTTTGTTCCGGTTAGGGTTTGTTGCCAATTTCCTGTCCCACCCCGTGATTGCTGGCTTTATTACAGCTTCAGGCATCATCATTGCGGCAAGCCAGCTCAAGCATATCCTTGGCATCGATGCGCATGGACACAACCTGCTGGAGCTGGCTATCTCTCTGATTGAACACCTGCCAGAAACCAATTGGACAACGGCCATCATCGGCGTTCTTGCAACTGGGTTTCTCTTTTGGGTGCGCAAAGGTTTAAAACCGATGCTTGAGGGATTTGGCCTAAGCGCGGGTCTGACAGGGATTCTGGTGAAAACCGGCCCCGGTGCCGTTGTTGTTATATCAACAACGGCTGTTTGGGTTTTCGATTTGGCAGGTAATGGTGTCAAAATCGTGGGCGAAGTTCCCCAAAGCTTGCCTCCGTTGACTCTGCCGTCGTTTTCGCCAGACCTATTGGGCCAACTTCTTCTTCCCGCATTTCTGATTTCAATCATCGGGTTTGTCGAATCAATTTCGGTTGCCCAAACTTTGGCCGCGAAAAAACGCCAGCGGATCGATCCTGATCAAGAGTTGATTGGACTGGGGGCCGCAAATATCGGCGCATCACTGACAGGTGGTTTTCCAGTCACTGGCGGATTTTCGCGTTCAGTTGTGAATTTCGATGCCGGCGCAGAGACTCCAGCGGCAGGCGCGTTCACAGCAGTTGGTCTAGCAATCGCCGCACTTACGCTTACGCCTTTGATCTTTTTCCTGCCCAAGGCAACCTTGGCGGCAACAATTATTGTTGCGGTTCTTAGCCTTGTTGATTTTTCGATTTTGAAACGCAGTTGGAGCTACTCAAAAGCGGATTTTGCTGCGGTCCTCGCGACGATCTTACTCACTCTCGCCATGGGAGTTGAGGTGGGTGTGTCCGCAGGCGTAGGGCTCTCCATTCTGCTACATCTGTATAAATCATCTAAACCACATATCGCCGAGGTTGGCCTGATTGCAGGTACCGAGCATTTCCGGAATATTCTTCGGCATGACGTGATCACAGAACCAGATGTTGTCACTCTGCGCGTCGATGAAAGCCTGTATTTCGCCAATGCGAGGTTCCTAGAGGACAAGATTTATAATCGTGTCGCAGGAGACCCCAAAATTCGCCATGTGATCCTGCAATGTTCGGCGATCAATGAAATTGACCTAAGCGCACTTGAGTCGCTTGAAATGATCAATGAACGGCTCAAGGAAATGGATGTGAAGCTGCATTTGTCGGAGGTCAAAGGCCCTGTGATGGACCGCCTGAAAGAGCAACATTTCCTACAAGAAATGACTGGCAAGGTCTTCTTGTCACAATTTGAGGCGGCCAACTACGCAAGTTCAAAACCAAGGAATACCGTTTAATCTTCTGGGAGGATCAACCGCGCCCTTCGAACGTTTGAACTGAAACGCCTGCGCCTTCTAACGCTGAACGTACCGAGCCTGCAATTTGCACTGCCGTCGGGGTGTCGCCATGTAGACAAATTGTGTCGATCGCTGCGGGGATGTGTTTACCGCTTTCGGTAATGATCGCACCCGCATTTACCATTTCGACCATCCGTTTACCTGCAATTTCCGGATCGTGGATCACTGCACCGTCAATACTACGATCTACCAACGTGGCATCATCATTGTAGGCGCGGTCTGCAAAAATCTCACCTGCCCATGCACACCCCAACTCTTCGACCGCTTGTTGATGGGCCGTAGCCGCCAAGATCATCACAATAAGATCAGGATCAACGGATAGGGCTGCTTCGTACAAATCGCGCGCCAAAACGGGATCTTCAGACGCCATATTGGACAATGCGCCGTGCAGCTTGAGGTGACGCACTTTTGCGCCGACACTGCGCGCCATACCAACGCTGGCAGCAACCTGATAACGGATTTGGTTTTGCAGCGTGCCGCGCGGCACAGTCATACGGTTACGACCAAAACCTGCCAAATCCATAAAACCCGGATGCGCCCCGATACCCACGCCATTTTTATGAGCAAGTGTCATCGTTGCAGACATCACATCAGCATCACCAGCATGCCCACCACAGGCGACATTGGCAGACGTAACCGTACGCAGCAGTGCCGCATCATCTCCCATGCGCCACGGTCCAAAGCTTTCGCCCATATCGGCATTCAGGTCTACGCGCATAGTCAGTCCTCTTGTGTGGATGGGTCATGGGTGGCAGAAACAGCACCGCTGATCAACTGATAGGATAGCAGATCGCGGATGCTATGGGGGTCTCGCAATAGTGGAGTAACTGAACTGCCCAGCGCCTTGCGGGCAATGACTGCCCGTTGTTCAATTACGCGGGCTTGGGGCAGATCAACGAACTCGAATGAAATGGGGGCTCCGGCAGGTGCCTGTGCAACACGGGCCATATCAGATGGCAGGACAGTCCCGATGCGCGGGTAGCCCCCTGTTGTCTGGCATTCGCTCATGAGAACAAATGGCGCGCCGTCTCCCGCGATTTGAATGTCACCGGGAACAATAACATCAGACAGAATGCTGAGCTGATCAGCAGCCATAAACGGGTCACCGTCTTGCTGCATGCGGACCCCCATTCTGTTGCCCCGGGCGTCACGGATAAAAGGAGTCGAGGTAAAACGTTCGCGCGTGGCAACATCGAATTGATCGGTTTGCATCGAGGCCGTGATGCGAATACGCCCACCGTTAAAGCGGTCCTCAGACGTAAGCGTCATGCCCGTTGTTTTGCCGCGATCCTGCCCAACAGGCAGTATTTCACCCACCTGCAGCATCGCGCCCAAACTAGCATTCAGATGTGTCGCGCGCGCGCCCATCATCATTGGCGTTTCGATCCCACCGCCGATGTGCAGATATCCGTAGGTCCCGCTCCGGGCTCCACCGATCTTAAGGATACTTCCAGCAAGCAATAGGTGGCTAGCATTCCAAGCAATTGGAACATCGTCGAGCGTAGTCGCCATCGGCGCACCCGTCAGAGCGATCCGCATGTCGGCATTTGCCCGAAAGCTACCGCCCATTCCTACCATCTCTAGCGCGGCAAAGTCCGGTGGTTGCCCCAACAACGCAGCCCCTTCGTAAAGCGCAAGCACATCTGCCGCCCCCCCTCGGGTCAACCCTTGGGCAAGGAAACCAGGGCGGCCTAAATCTTGAACGGTAACCGCTGGCCCGCATGAGAGGATTTCAAGTTGCGCGTTCATGTCAAAACACTTCGCTGGGCACCGCCATCACCTGATAGGTCACTTTGCTGGATATGTTCATATTCTTTGGTGGTAATTGAAGGAAAGCACAGCTCATCTCCCGGCGATAATGCAATGGGAACACTGCTGGTGGGGCGAAATGTGCGAAAGGCAGTTTGCCCAATATGCCGCCACCCCGTGGGCGACGCATTGGTGAAAATGATCAATTGTCTGATCGCCACAACCAGCGCACCACTGGGAACAGATCGCGTCAGCGCCTGTTGGCGAGGGATATCCCAATGAGGCGGCAGTTCCCCCGTATAGGGCTGACCGGGCGCAAACCCGAGGGTGAGAACACGTACCCGCGCGCTGGAAAGTTCTATAATCGCTTGTTCTGGAGACACGCCAGCGGCCTGTGCGGCTTCCTCCAACTGGGGTGCTGCATCGGTGCCATAGAGCGTCGGTATTTCCCAAAGGGTTCGCCCCGATGGCAATGGGGCGGCATACCAATCCTGACTTGTCAGGAGTTCCTGTAGCTTTTCAAGTAAAGCCTCCGAAGGCATGTTGATCAAATCAGCGACGACAAAGGTTGAAACAAGAGACGTGGATGTTTCGCTCACTTCGGCCCAGTGCTGCGCATCAATCGCTGCGCGAAACGCAATAGCTGCGCGGTTGGCAGGCTCAGTCATGCCCTCACCAAATTGAACAAGCAGACCAGATAGGCCGACTTGCCGGATACGCGGATACTCAGCCATCTTGCAAAACCTTCCTATAGAGTTTTGGGAGCAGAATAGGTGTGAGATACATGGGAAGTTGCCAGCAGCCAATGAAGATCAGTACAGGAGCCAATGTTTCGGGAGGAAGCGCAACCAGAAACAAGGCAATGTTGCGGTTGCCTGCGCCAATGGCCAGAGGTCCTGAAACGGCGCTCAGTGCGGAGCCTCGCAAAGCCAAAAGGGTCGCGGCCTGCAAGCCATAACTGATCGAAAATGCCAACAACGCCCAAAGAGCAACCTGCAATGGTTCCGTTTGAATCGCATGGTTCAGCGGAGCCATCAGCGCGATAACAATAACCGAAAATGCCAGTACCGACGCACCATCCAATGTTTGAATTTGTGTCCTGGATGGTGACGGATAAAAGGTAGCGCGCAACGTAAAGCCCAGCGCAGTAGCACAGAGGATAACCAACAAGACAAAACTAGCAGACTGAAGCACATCCACAAACGTTCCAATTTGCGGCGAAAGCATCAAAATTGGCAGCACCGTAATCGGAAACGTTGCTGTGCCCAGAACCATAATCTGCATCATGCGTCCCGCATCGAGCCCCAACAACAAAGCCAGATTTGTGCTGCCTGAAATGGCAGGCGCAGACGTGGCAAGGACCAGCGCAAGCCCAGCAGGGGTCTGTGCATACCCAAAAAAAGTAAGCACCCCCAAACAGAAAAGCGGCACGCCAAGCTGCAGTACGCCGACGGCACCGAGCCCCCAACGCAAATCACTTGCCGCGCCGCGCGCCGCTGCGTGACCAATGCGCAAAGCGGTGATCGTAAGCAAAGCCGCTATCATCAAAGGCAACCAAGGCGTCATAGCTTGCGCCAAAGCGGGCAGCATCAGCCCTGCCGCTAACCCTACAATCAGGCACAAGCGGGCATGCCGAGAAATCAGCTGCAACAGGTATGCCATTACACACCGACGAGGGGTTTGATGAGATGCATTGCTGCCTCCTGTCCGTCAGACAGACCAGAGCAGCAGGGCAAAGGCAATGCCACTAAATTCCCTTTTAACCCATTATGTTGGGTTGTCTTCCAACACCAAATCGCTGGCCTTTTCCCCAATCATGATCGCAGGTGCGTTGGTATTGCCTGAAACAATTTCTGGCATGATTGAACAATCAGCAACCCTTAGACCTGCAATACCATGCACCCGCAAACGCGCATCTACGACAGCAGAAGGATCATTCCCCATCTTGCAGGTACCCGTTGGGTGATAGATGGATGCAGTGTTATTGCGCGCCCAATCTAGGGTCGCATCATAATCCTCGATATCCAGATCTGGGTTCGGGCGGTATTCAGTCGAAATCTTTGACGTCAGCGGAGCATTGCGTGCAATGCGCCGCGCGATATTCACGCCCTCAACAATTGTTCGACAATCGGTTTCTGTCGAAAGGTAGTTGGGAATAATCTTGGGGTAGGCACGCCCGTCAGATGACGCGAGCCTGATCTCTCCCTTACTTTCTGGACGTAACTGGCAAACTGACATGGTGAATGCAGAGAATTTGTCCGCCCCCTTGCCCGGGTTTTCGGCCGAAAGGGGTTGAACATGAAATTGAATGTCCGGCGTTTCCATTTCAGGCCGTGTTTTCAAGAACCCCGTGGCCAAACTTGCTGCCATTGTCATCGGGCCAGCGCGAAACATCATGTATTTAAGTCCGATCTTGACCTGCCCGAACATACTAGAAACTTCGTCGTTCAAAGTTGGCTCATGCGTTTTGTAAACCAGTCGCGCTTGCAAGTGGTCCTGCATGTTTTTTCCGACGCCCTTCAGGTCTGCTTTGACCTCGATACCGTGCTCTTGCAGGTGCTCGGCCTCGCCAATTCCAGATAACATCAACAACTGTGGCGAGTTGATAGCCCCGCCAGACAGGATGATTTCCTTAGAGGCTCGCAGCGTGTGCACGGTGCCTGACTTGTCTTTGTACTGCACGCCGACAGCGCGCTTTCCCTCAAGGACAACTTTCTCAACCTGCGCATGTGTGATGATTTGTAGATTTTCACGTTGGCGGGCGGGATTGAGATAGGCCACCGCCGTTGAACAACGTCGCCCATTGCGCGCGGTAAGCTGGAAAAACCCAACGCCTTCTTGGTCTTTGCCATTATAATCAGGATTGAACTTGTACCCAGCCGCTTGTGCCGCGGCGACCCAGGCATCCGTGATTGGGCGCTGAATACGCATATTAGAGACTGATAGTGGCCCTTGATCACCGTGAAACTCATCTGCGCCACGTTCATTTTTTTCAGCACGTTTGAAAAGCGGCAGCACGTCGTCCCAACCCCATCCAGTATTCCCCATCTGGCGCCAACGGTCATAGTCTTGCGGTTGTCCACGTACATACAGCAAACCGTTCAAGGAAGATGACCCACCCAAAACCTTGCCGCGCGGCCAATCAAGTGATCGCCCGTTCAACCCCGGATCAGGTTCCGTCTTGTAACACCAGTCAACGGACGGATTGTGGATCGTTTTGAAGTATCCAACCGGAATGTGAATCCAAGGGTTCCAGTCTCGGCCACCTGCTTCCAGCAAAACCACTTTGTTGCGTGGGTTCGCGCTGAGCCGGTTGGCCAGAACACACCCTGCAGAACCTGCGCCTACAACGATAAAATCTGCGTCCATTCTGGAATCCTCTACTGCGTTAAAGAAATTTCTATACAGAACGAACTATTCAAGCTAGTCTTTTTTGAAACAAAAAGTCTCATTAATTGACAAAACCTAACGGGAGGAACGACAATGACGACACAAAATAACTTAAAGGGTATCTCACGCCGAGATCTTTTTCGCGTAGCAGGTCGCTACGGAATGAGCTCAACCTTGCTAGCCGCTGGCGGCTTTGGTGGCGCAATGAGCCTTGCAAACTTGGCCACTGCTGCTGAGTCGACGTATGATAAGCGCTTCGCGAAACCAGCAAAGCACACGTTTAAATTTGGTGCTGCGGGCTTTAACGCACGCAACCTTTTGATCGAACGTGCGGGTGCGCTGGAATTCGCTCGTGATTTAGAATCACGTACCGATGGTGAGATTCGAATCGAATTTATCGGCGACAACCAAATTTGTGGCCAAACCTCATGCGTTGAAAAATGTCAGCAAGGGATCGTTGATTTTTATGCGGCGTCCACGCAAAACTCTGCTGGCGGCGCACCATATCTGAACGTGTTGGATTATGCATACATGTTCCGTAACCGCGCGGACCAATACCACTTCTTGTATTCACCAGCATCCGCAAAGTTGCTTCGTGAGCCTTATGAAAAACGTCACGGCCTGAAATTGTTGTTCTCACACGCAGAACTGCGCGGCATCCAGTTGGGTCTGTCATGGGAAGATAAGCCAACGGTTACATCCGTTGATCAGCTTGCTGGCACAAAGAACCGCGTAACAGGTACACAACTTGGTCGCATCGCGATGAAGGCTATGAACTTGAACCCTGTTCCGGTTGCATGGGAAGAAACTCTTGATGGTCTAAAACAGGGCCTGATTGATGGTGCGGAAACTTGGGCATCTGCGGTTGCATATGCAAACATGGCGCCTGTTGTGTCTCAGTCAGTTCACTTGAACTTCTTCTGCGGTACTGAAGCGACGTCCATGAACGCATCTGTTTTCGATGGTCTTTCCGGCGATCTGCAAGATGCTGTTTTGGAATCTTCCTACTGGGCACAAACACACGTTCAGGCCGCAAACGAGGCAGCACTTGTGAAAACTGTTGGTCAGTCTGATCCACAGCTTCCAGGTACAATTTTTGCTCAGAACAATGTGCGCAACGCATTCTTGTCTGACGCAGAAATCAAGAAAGCCGAAGAAATGTGTTCACCTGAGTTCCAGCCGCAGCTGTGGGAACAGTGGCGCGAGCGCCTGAACGGTTGGTCCGGTGGACACGACACGTATCAGGAGATCTACGACGAAGTTCGTACAATCGATGGCAATACTCTGCCAGAGAACGTTGAGCCACGTCGCTGGTGGAAAGCCTAATCTAATTAGGTAAGACCTTAGCCGATCCGCAAGACGCGGGTCGGCTATTTCAGTTTCATGTGCAGGCAAAAAGGGTCGATATTCAGTGCGGGACTGGATAGCGAAAAGGGGAGATAACTATGTCGATTTGGTCTGAGGCGTGGTCAGTTGTGCCTGCCATTCTTTCCGGCGATCCATGGGAGATGAAAAGCGCGTTCTATTCGGATGGCATGTGGCTTTTCGGCGCGTTTGTAACTCTTATAGGTGGCTATCTAGCGCATCTGTTGTTTAAGAACGTGCCGTTCATTGAACGCCATCTGGAACGCGGTGTTTCGGTTGTTGCTTACTTGATGATCGCCGCGATTATCTTTTGGGGTGTGATTGATCGGTTTGTTTTTTCCAACCAATGGTCTGGCTCAACAACGGTTCCACCGTTCTTGTTTATGATTATGGCGTGGTTCGGGTGCTCCTATAATGTGAAGCTCCGCACGCATCTAAGCTTTAGCGAATTTCGGTCCAAGATGGGCCCAAGTCGCCAGATGAGCGCCTTGTCCTTGGATACGATCCTTTGGCTTGGCTTCTGTTTGCTCGCAATCACAACATCTCTGCGGTTCACCGCGTATTCGGCCGACAATTTCCAAATGGTAGATGGCGTGGATAACGTCATGAAGTGGTGGTTCTATATCACGGTTCCGATTGCCTTTGTCCTGATGTCCGGCCGTGTTGTCGGGAACTGGATCGAAGATTGGGGTAATTTCAAATCAGGCAATCCGATCATAAAGCAAGCTGTAATCGGAGGGGATACCTGATGGCTGACGCAACGTGGATCACACTCATTTCTCTTGGTGTGACGATATTCTTTATGCTGGGCACACCCGTCTTGTTAGTGATCTTTTATTGGGTTGTTGGCTGTAGTTTTGTCATCGACCTTCCGCTCGACAACACAGGCAACGAGTTGCTCAATGTCTTTAACAAGGGCTTTGCCTTGCTTGCGATGCCACTGTTTATCCTAACAGGTGACCTGATTAACCAATCAGGAATCGCACGGCGATTATCTGATTTTGCCTATTCGTGCCTTGGTTGGCTGCGTGGCGGTTTGGCCATGGCAGCACTTGCCGCATGTGGTTTGTTCGCTGCGATCTCAGGATCAAACTCAGCAACGACAGCGACGATCGGCTCGATGCTTCATCCAGAAATGGTCAAAGGCGGATACGACGAGCGGTTCTCAGCGGCAACCGCCGCTGCTGGCGGTACGGTCGGGATCATCATCCCTCCCTCCATCATTTTCATCGTTTACGGTTTCCTACTGAACTTACCGATCTCTGATCTGTTCATCGCAGGTATCATTCCGGGTGCCATGATGGTTCTCGCGATGATGACCGCAGCCTTTATCATCTGCACGATCAACGGCTGGGGCTTCCTTATCCGGTTGTCACCGATGCGCGTTATAAAAACGGCAATTGGGGCATGGTTGGGTTTCTTCGCAATTGGTCTGGTTCTATGGGGCATCTATTCTGGTAAGTTCTCACCAACCGAAGCTGCTGGCGTGACGGTGGGCTTTTGTATCATCGTTGGCATGATCAGTTACCCGCTTAACAAGATCATGGGCGACAACTCCGATACTCCAGTAGAGGAAAAGTCAGTCGCTTCTATGTTTGTGGTAGAGGGGTTCACCTTACTGAACCTGCCAAACATCGTATCACGCTCCGCTCAGATCACTGGCATTTTGGTGCCGCTGATTGCGGTGTCTGTTGCAATGCAACAGGTCATGTCATCCTTGGGCGCAAAAGAATTCATCGGTGAATTTGTGACAGGGATGGGCGGCTATCACGCCGTGTTATTCACATCGATGGCCATCGTGTTTGTTACTGGAATGATCCTCGAGTCGCTTCCAGTGACAATCATTCTAGCTCCGATTTTGGCTCCCATTGCGGCGTCTGTAGGCATTGATCCGATCCACTTTTCGGTGATCTTCCTTGTGGGTGCATCGATTGGTTTCATCACACCGCCCTATGGTTTGAATCTTTATGTGGCAAGTGGAGTCACAGGCGTCCCCTATTTCCGCCTGTTGAAGTACACGGTTCCCTACCTTATTGCTTTGATAAGTGTCTGGGTTATCGTAGCTCTGACCCCTGAATTGGCACTATTTCTTTTGCCAAGCAGATAAGGACTACCCTGACCCATGCATGACGATGCCAACCACACGGACAAAACAATCCCAACCAATTTGAGGTTGCTGTTGCTGGTGGAAGAACTTGCACGGGTCGGGGTACCCATTACGCCTACTGCAGTGAATGAGGTTCTGGGCCTTCCCAAACCGACCATTCATCGTCTCTTTCATACGCTTGAGCAGGAAGGTTTTCTACAGCGCGATATTGACGGTCGCTCGTACGCGCCGGGGGTGCGTCTGCGTAGGTTGGCTAGCTCGATCTTGTCGACCTCACGGATCCGAATGGTGCGTCAGACTGTACTGAATGCGTTGGCGGAAGATGTCGGTGAAACCTGCAATATTGCGATCCCTGAACGCCACGCGATGGTTTATCTTGACCGAGTTGAAACAAAGTGGCCGCTGAGGATTCAATTGCCTGTCGGTACTGAGGTACCATTCCACTGCACAGCAAGCGGTAAGATGTATCTTAGTTCATTAAAGCCTCGGCTATTTGCCAAATATCTCAACATCGTCACACTGAATCCCCACACCAATCACACGTATACTGAACCTGCCGTTTTGGCTGCCGAAATCGAGACGATCCGTGATAATGGCTACGCCACTGACAACGAAGAATTCTTGGACGGAATGGTCGCGGTAGCTGTGCCATTGTTCGACGCTCAAAAGCGGCTGATGTCCACACTATCGGTCCATGCCCCAACGCAACGTATTACGCTAGACGATCTAAAGGCCCATCTGCCGCGGTTACAGGCTGCCGCCACCGAGCTTTCAGAACTGGTGTTGAGCTGAAGGCCTCAGCCAGCCGTCTTCGAATTCGATGTTCTCCACACCCGCCAGCTTTTTGATCCGGTCTAGTTCGGCTTCAAATGCGGCATGTCGCCCTTTGCCCCATACAACACCTTGTTCGGGCCAGATGGCACGGACCCGCAAAGTGTTTTCGCCTCGAAAGGCTTTCATGTCGACGCGGCCAACCAGACGATCACCCTGCAACAGTGGAAAAACATAGTAACCAAAAACCCGCTTTGCTTGGGGGACAAATACTTCAATCCGGTAGTCAAACCCAAACAAGAATTTTGCCCGCTTACGGTCTCTCAGGGCTGGATCAAATGGGCTAAGGACGCGAAGGCGCTGCGGTGCAGCCTGCGCGGTGGAAGGATCGTCGCAAAGATTGGGCCGCGCAAACACGCGCTTGAGTGTGCCATCTGTGCCCGTGATTTCAATCTCTTCAAGCTGCTCAGCCTTGAGCGCGTCCATGCACCACCCCTTCGCTTCCGCTGAAGTCACATGTGCCCAGAACGCAGCAATCTCACCCGATGTAGCAAAGCCAAGCCTGTCCAACGCCCCTGAGCAGCACCATTCAATTGTTTGCGCTTCCGTCAGTGCCCTGTCGGGTGAATGGAGCTGAGGTGCCAATACTCGTTCTGCCAGATCATAGCGCTTTTGGAAGTTCTGACGCCCGACAACATGGAGCGACCCGCTACGCCAAAGGTATTCGAGAGCCGTTTTTGAAGGATGCCAGTCCCACCAACCGCCTGAGCCGCGCTTTTCGCCTTGCCCCACATCGGATGATCCGCATGCGCCATTTTCTCGAATGTGATCCAATACGCCCTGCAGCTGTTCTTCAAATCCGTCGCGCCGCCAGCTGCGCCATTGCTTACGCAACTTTGCAGAGTCCCGCGTGCGTCGCATTTCCCAATGCGGATAATAGGAAATCGGGATCACCGCCGCATCGTGCGTCCAATGTTCAAACAACCCATTGTCTCGCTCGTAGAGACGCTTCAAATCGTCAGTGCGGTAACGCGGCTTGCGGGCGAACAGGATCAAGTCATGTGCCCGTGCCACAGTGTTGATACTATCAAGCTGAACAAACCCAAGTCGTTCAATCAGTGACAACAATCCAGTGCTATCTGCTGCCCCTTGAGGAGTCTCAAGCAGTGCATGCCGGTCCAGGAAAATACGCCTCGCAGCAATATTGCTTAGACGTGGGAGATTCATCCGCGACGTCGGCGGCGCAGCGTATCTCCAAGTGACAACGTCGGCTTCATGATCACTGTATTGGGTACATCAGCGTTTGGTTCAGGGCTGGATGCATTGAGGATGATCTTCGCAGCCTGTTCTCCAATTTCGCGGCGGCAAGCATCCATTGTCGCCAACTGACGGGGAAGCCCCGCCAACAGTTCAACACCGTTAAAACCAGCAAGGCCAATTTGACCAGGAACATCGATGCCCTCATCCAACAGGTGAAGCAGCCCACCCGCACCGATCATATCATTTGAGTAATAGAGGAAATCGAGATCAGGGGAACGCGCCAACATTTCCTTGGTCATCTCACGTCCCTTGAGCAGCGCAGATCCACCCGAGTAAAAGGCCCGATCTTCGATCTCGATACCTTCTTTTGCCAAGGCTTCAGTGAAACCTTCAAAACGCTTTCGAGCACGGTGATCTAGTGGCATCTTGGTTCCCAGAAAGCCAATCCGCTCATACCCTTCACGCAAGATTTCCCGCGCCATATCGCGCCCAGCCTGACGGTGTGATATACCGACCATCGCATCAACCGGATTGCCGTCAACATCCATGATCTCAACAACAGGAATACCCGAATTCAACAACATCGCCCGCGTTGCCTCGGAATGCTCTAACCCAGCGATAATCACACCAGATGGGCGCCACGACAGCATCTCATACAAGACCTGCTCTTCTTTCTCAGGGCGGTAATCGGTGACACCGACAACGGGTTGTAAGGGCGTGTCGTCAAGGGCTGAGTTTATCCCATTGAGTACTTCGGGAAAGACCATATTGCTCAGGGATGGAATGATCACGGCAACCAAATTGACTCGCTGGGAAGCAAGCGATCCGGCGATCTGATTTGGGACATAGCCCAACTCTTTAGCTGCGATCAAAACCCGCTCGCGGGTTGCAGCCGAAACGTCCCCACTCTTTCGGAGCACGCGGCTCACCGTCATTTCAGAAACACCGCAAGCCTCAGAGACATCGCGCAAGGTGAGTGGGCGTTTGTGCGTTTGGGACAAATTGGTATTCCTGCTTACGACTATCGTTAATGTTAGCGTAGTGAATAAGGTTGTGACAGGCAATCAGCGATCTGTGTGATTACATACCCAGTTGCCTTTTCGCGGCAACCAGTCAACTTTCGACTCCAGTCCACTGTGAGACTCATTTCAAAACCAACTTATGATGTTCCCACTCTGGAATAGAGATCAAGACTAGGATAACCACACCTCAACGGCCCCGTGGCTCAACTGGATAGAGCAGCCCCCTCCTAAGGGGCAGGTTATTGGTTCGAATCCAATCGGGGTCACCAAAAACACCTTTAAAATATGACGTATTTACAGGGCTTTGTGCAGGCGCTTGCAGAAACTTGCGCGGCGATGCAGGCCGATGTCGGCTAAAATCACCAAATTCCTGTACAAAACCTGTACAAAATTTGTGGGCCCTTGCGGTTATTGAGGCCTCTCGATGAGCTGGCGCGTCGCAAAGGAATGCGCTGAACGCAGGTTTGGGAGTGCTCCACGCAAACAGATCATCATGTTCTTGGCTGACAAGGCGAGTGACGACGGCTCGGGCATCTGGTGTTCTAAGGGCATGATCCAGCGCCATACCGAGCTTGGCGCAAGCACTGTGAAGCGGACGATCAAGGAATTCCTAGACGAAGGGATCTTGATTGAGACGGGTCAGAAGAAGAGATGCAAGAACGGTCACACCATCGTCTATCGCCTGATACTGGCCAAAGTTATGCTTCTCGAACTGACAAGAGAATCAGACATAGAGACCGGGTTCACTGTGGCCCCCGTCCAGACCGAACCCGGAACCCAGCCCATGGTGGACCCGGTACCTGGTCCACAGCGGACCCCAAACTATCCTTAAACCACCACCGCGCAAGCGCGAGGATGCAGATGGCTTAGAGGCTGGGAAGATCTTGGCTGCCTATCCATCGGATCGTCTTCGTGACAAACAAGCTTGCCTTACCCAGATCGAAGGGGCCGTGAACGAAGGTATCGCAGCAGCAGAGATGTTGCTGGCCGTCCAAGCCTATGCGACCGAAAGCGCAGGCTTCACCCGTTCGAGAGTCTGCTTTTCCGACAACTGGTTTCAGACGCGGCGCTGGCAAGGATACATCGAGGATATCCGTGCCAAGCGGAAGGAAGCTGAGGTTGTGGCCGCCGATCACCATGCGCGGCTTGCCTGCTGGATCAGCGATAGCCATCCGATGTGCCAGCACATCACGCCAACCCAAGTCTCCGCGTTGCTAGCGTCCAAGCTGGTGACAGAGGCCCAAGTCCAAGCCGCTGGGCTAAGATCATGAACAAGATCGCACCAGCAGATAGGGAAACAGCAAGGCGACCCAGTTCTAGGTCTGCGACCTTTGAACCGGGACCTTGCGAGGGGCGGCAAGCCTCCCCTTCGAACCCCAACCGACCTGCCACGAAGCCAGGTCCAGCCGCAAAACCAGAAGCGGTGTTCTTCTATTGCTCGGCTGCAGAGAAGGCGCTGATCCGGCAGGCTGCCAAAGATCGCGGCCTGTCCATGTCAGCTTTCCTTCGCCAGCTCGCCACCGGCACGGAGCCAAAGCGTAGGCGCAAATTGCCACGCGTTGATCCATCCTTGGTGCTGGCCGTGTCGCGCTACGGTGGCAATCTCAACCAGGTGACTCGCTGGTTAAACACGGCGGTGCGTGCTGGCCATGCGTCACAGATTGATGCGCTACGCGTGACCACTGCGCTCGTTGGGATTGAACGGCAGTTGGAACAGATCATTGATGCCCACCGCGAGGCGTCATGATGCTGCTCAAGTTCTTTCCAAACGGCAAAGGTGGCGGTGCTGGACCTGTCGACTACCTGACAGCCCGCACCGTTTTTGCCTATGATGAGAACCGCGACTTGATCCGCGATGCCAGTGGGCAGCCAAAGCATTTAACCCACGATCCACTGCCTGCGGTTCTTCGCGGCGATGCTGCAATTATGACCGACCTGATTGATGTTTGCCCCCACAATTGGAGCTATCGCGCCTGTGTCATAAGTTTTGCCGGTGGTGACAAACCAAGCGAAGAAGAACAGCGGTATGTGATTGATCGTTTCGAGGAGTTGGCATTCGCTGGCCTCGATGGCGACCAACACGCCTGCATGTGGGTGCGGCACACGCATGAAGGCCGCGTTGAGCTGCATTTCTGCACACCGCGCATGGAACTACACAGCGGTCGAAGCCTGAACATCGCACCGCCAGGATACGAACGTGCCTTCGATAGTCTCCGTGATCTGATGAACAAGGAAAACGACTGGGCCGATCCAATGGATGCTGCTCGTACAGCCGAGACGAAGAAGGTGGCTGAGGCACCGGACCGCGCTCCGGGACGTGAGGCGCTCCACGGCTGGATCCGTGATCAGATATATGAGGGTCTGATCACGGATCGGGCCGTGCTGACCGAGGCGCTTAAAGAAGCGGGCTTCGAAGTCCCTCGTGCTGGCAAGAATTACCTGACGGTCAAAGACCCTGACACCAATGAGCGGTGCCGCTTAAAAGGAGAATTTTCCCATGAAGACTGGACAGCCGAAACAGCGATTGAGCGAGAAGCTGAACGCGGACCTAGAGCAGATGCGCGGCGAGAACGCCGCCTTGATGGAAGCTCAGTTGCAGAGCTTCAGGGCCGATTTGAAGACCATTGCCGAAAGCGGGCTGGCTATAATCAAGACCGATACAGAAACGTATCTGTTGCGCGTGAGGAAGCATCTGATGCGGCGGAGCGCGAACACCGAGAAGACGGCCTCGATGCCTTTGGTTTGGATGGCGCTGATAGCTTGCTGCTTGGGGATGAGCGTGACGATCACAGCATATTCGGTGAAGAGCTGGTTCGAACCGAAGATGCACACGTTGGTGCTTTCGAAGATGGTGGTGACGCTTCTTGTCTGAATCGCGCCAGTCATGATCACACTGACACTATTCAAAGTCACACAAGACTACTTTAACAGATGGCTTTCGGCACTCATCGCATGGTCGCTGTATCCAATTGTAATCGCTGGTGTGTTACTTCCAGCCGCAGACCGCGAAGCCCGGCGACTACGGCTTCAACCTTCGCGGGCCAAGTGAAAAGAAGATCACGTCGATTTGTAGAGAATGATATGTCGTCGGAATAACGAGTATAGGCCACCTCTTCTTTACCGCAAATGTCTGAAATTTCTTTATCGAACGAGAACATTAATGCGTTAGAAATGATTGGGGAACCTGGCGACCCAATACTCAGAACGAATTCACCATCCTCGTGCTTGAAAAATATTTCCCCAAGTAGGCCAGCTTCAACATCATTATGAACGATACCCTTTTCGAGTAGGTATGTGACGAAATCATCAGATTTGATCGAAGGGAAGAAGTTCCGAAAATCCATCTTCAAGAGAAATTGATTCTTTAGATGAGGCTTAGCATTGTCGAGAATGTTAGTCTCAGCCTTGTACGCTTTTGCCGAATCATGGACTATAAGTTTTGGCATAAGAAACTCAGAAAGTACTAGCCTTTGAACCGCCTTCAGATCTTTAGAGGGTTGTGAAATCCACCTCTTTTCGTCGCTATTTCGCTTATCAATGGGATAGGTTTTATAGCGGTAAGGGCAGGTCCGTGCATAGGTCCGCAACTCCAACGGAGAGAATGAAAAGCGCGCGCAGATAAGTTCTGAAACACTCATTTTGCGCCACCCTTTGCTGCCGATTCTAAGACCTTCAATCTCCGCTTGTGGCTGGCGTCGACCATTGCAGCGCTTCTATAGTATTCTGCTACAGCTATTTTTATGGTTGCCGTGTCATAACGCCGATCAGGCGACAAAAAACTCAGATCGATCCGGTCCGCTAAGCCGGATGGCACATAGTAGAAATACTGTGACGATTTTTTCTCCATTTTCAGGAGGTTGAACTTTTGAAGTATGTACAGTGCCGAATCCAGCTCGGCACCTGAAAGTGTAGCGTTCATGCCAGAAAGGTATAACCTAACTTCGGTTTTTGTCAGGCCATGAAAAAGATCAATTATCTGAAAGACGAGAAAGATCAGGCGGCCTCGATCAGCGCCGTTGAACTTTTCAGTTCGATTTTTTCCTTCGCAGTGTTCAAGTACATCGTCCAAGATATCTTTGACTTCAGATTTCTCTACGTTTTCGATTCTTCGGTGATCAATCTTGTAAACACGCACAGAGCCTTGATCGTTCTGTTCCAATGGATTGAGAAGTCCGAACTTGATGAAGGATTTTGACTCATGAAATTCGTCATGCAGGACTACAACTAACTTTTCGCGAAGCTTATTATTAGCGAAGAACAACCCAAACTCAGTTAGCGCTCCCTCACTTTCCAATATTATTACTACGAGTGAGGAGATGAATGCGATGTCATTTTCAAACTCTGAGAGGCTCTTATAGCCACGTTCCCAATCTTGAAAATTTTCGGCTAACACAAACCCGTCTGCCTTGCTTTCGAGGCCGCCGCTCAAGTTCATAAACATGTTGCGAATCGAATGGTTTGTCAGCTTTGTTGCGTCCACAGGGCCGCCACAAATAAACAATATTCTCGGCTCCAGCTGAACTTTTGAGTTTTTCAGGTCAACTAGTTGGATAAAGTTGTCGCGTGGATCCAAAATGTCCAAGTTCATCTATATTTGGCTCAATACCCTTAAAGAAGCGATAAGAAGGGTTTTCTCTTATCGAAGGAGCGCCGAGCGGGACGATAAGAGAAAACTCTTCTTATCGCGCCAAAGTGCCGCCAATAAATTTGGGTCTGGCTATACACCTGACCGTGCTGCTTAGCACAACGCGTAAAGAGCATACAAAAATTAGCGCTGTTCTCCCGTGTTGTAAAGCGTCGGATGAGTCGCGACCCGATGGTATCGATTTCGACGGCAAGAATGCCGGTTCATTCAGCCGAGTAGTAGCGGAAATTTTCAACACTGAAA
The DNA here is from genome assembly GCF_036960155.1 of Sulfitobacter sp. Lineage (GTDB taxonomy): Bacteria > Pseudomonadota > Alphaproteobacteria > Rhodobacterales > Rhodobacteraceae > Sulfitobacter. The sequence continues at coordinate 856,248 of NZ_JBALWB010000001.1, forward strand.
TCAGTGCGTTGAGTATGATTCATAGCAGTTGACACCACGCCACACAGGTCTACTGCGTGCTATGCTGTCAAATACAGTGTACTGAAAATCGACTAAAAGTCAAATTTACAATTAATATCAATAGCTTGAAATCTAATCCATCGGTGGAATAACTCATGCCGTTCGCGCACGGATTATCACAGAATTCTACGCTTTTTCATGCAGGGTGGTAGCTAGGTGGTTGCTACAAACAAAAAACGGGTTAGCAGAAAACTACTAACCCGTTGAAATCTATGGTGAGCCCGTCCGGGTTCGAACCGGAGACCTACTGATTAAAAGTCAGTTGCTCTACCAACTGAGCTACAGGCCCACTGCAGCGGTATTTAGAAAGCTGGGCCGACCGGGTCAACCCCCATAACGCACGAAATATCACTGCAGTGCTGGAATAATTATTACACCGTCGCTATATCCCCATCATGAGCCAGATTTCCCCTCCCCCGATGCCATTCATGAAGATGCATGGCCTAGGAAACGACTTCGTTGTTGTCGATGCCCGCAAGGGTGAAGTCCCTTTACCCCAGGGCGTGATAAAAGGAATCGCTCATAGACAGATGGGAATCGGTTTCGACCAACTAACCGTCATCGAAAATGGCGTCGGCGACGCACATCTTACATTTTACAATGCGGACGGTTCGACCTCGGCGGCGTGTGGTAATGCAACACGTTGCATTGCACGTCACTTGATGGATGAGACGGGCAAGACAAATCTCCATCTGACCACTGTTCGCGGCGATTTGTTCGCCAAGGATTCTGGTGGTGGACTGACATCGGTCAATATGGGTCAACCCCAACTTGATTGGAGTGAGGTGCCCTTGGCGCGTGAGATGGATACGCTGTCCCTGCCTATCATGGGGTCCCCAGTGGCCACAGGGATGGGCAACCCGCACTGTACATTCTTTGTTGAGGATGCCGATGCGATTGATTTGGCAGAATTTGGCGCGGCACATGAACATCATCCGCTTTATCCAGAGCGCACAAACGTACAAGTTGCGCAAATCATCGGCCCTGATCACATACGCATGCGCGTCTGGGAGCGCGGTGTGGGGGTCACGTTGGCTTCTGGCTCGTCATCCTGCGCGACGGCCATTGCAGCAGCCAGGCGCGGCCTTACAGGGCGCTCAGTACGCATTGAGCTAGACGGGGGCACCTTAAACATAGATTGGCGTGATGATGGTGTCTGGATGACCGGACCAACCATGCATGTAGCAGACGGTACATTCACATCAGACTTCATCGCGAGCTGCTCATGAGTACCCCAATATTTTCAAATCACGGCTGCAGGCTAAATCAATACGAGCTGGAAGCCATGAAAGAATTAGCCGGCGACGCGGGCCTTAAGGACGCCGTGGTGGTCAACACCTGCGCGGTCACCGCCGAAGCCGTACGCAAAGCGCGACAAGACATTCGCAAGCTGCGAAAGGCCAATCCAAATGCCCGCCTCATCGTTACGGGTTGCGCGGCACAAACCGAACCCACAACATTCACGGATATGGATGAAGTCGACGTTGTGATCGGCAATACCGAAAAGATGTTGGGTGACACTTGGCGCGGGTTGGCGGCTGACTTTATAGGTGAGACCGAGGCCTTGCAGGTTGATGACATCATGTCCGTGACCGAGACCGCAGGTCATCTCATTGATGGATTTGGCACGCGCAGCCGCGCCTACGTGCAGGTCCAAAACGGATGCGATCACCGCTGCACGTTTTGCATCATTCCCTATGGCCGTGGAAATTCCCGCTCTGTTCCTGCTGGCGTTGTGGTGGATCAGATCAAGCGACTTGTCGACAAGGGCTTTAACGAAGTTGTCCTGACAGGTGTTGACCTCACCTCTTGGGGCGCTGACCTGCCTGCCGCACCCAAGTTGGGTGATCTGGTGATGCGTATTTTGCGGCTTGTGCCGGACCTTCCTCGCCTGCGGATCAGCTCGATCGATTCCATCGAGGTCGATGAGAATTTGATGCAAGCTATCGCAACTGAGGCGCGGTTAATGCCCCACCTGCATCTATCCCTGCAACACGGCGATGACATGATCCTAAAGCGGATGAAACGCCGCCACCTACGCGATGACGCAATTGATTTCTGCACCCAAGCACGCAAATTGCGGCCCGATATGACATTTGGCGCCGATATCATTGCCGGCTTCCCGACTGAAACTGATGCTATGTTTGAAAACTCGCTAAAACTGATCGAGGAATGCGATCTGACTTGGATGCATGTGTTTCCCTACTCAGCCCGGGAAGGCACGCCAGCGGCCCGTATGCCGCCCGTGAACGGTGCTATCATCAAAGTGCGCGCAGCTAAATTACGCGCATCAGGAGATGTACAGGTTCAGCGCCACCTCACGGCTCAGGTAGGTCAGTTGCATCAGGTTCTCATGGAAAAACCACATATGGGTCGCACTGCCCAATTTGCGGAGGTTCGATTTATCGAACCCCAGACCGAAGGCGCGATCGTCGCCACCACTATCACGGGCCAAGAGGGCACTCAGCTTACTGCATAGCGCTGAGCCGCCAACCTGTTCAGACATCAAAACGCAAAACGCCCGCAGAACTAATCTGCGGGCGTTTTAGGTATCTCAAGACTTAGCTTAGTCTTTGCGTTTGACGGTCGCCCAGATGCGCTTGTTGGTGAGGTACAAAAGTACCGACAACAACGTCAGGAACACAACAGCAGCAAAACCAGCTTGCTTGCGCGCGCCCATTTTTGGTTCAGCTGTCCACATCAGGAATGCCGCAACATCATGAGACATCGCTTCAACCGTATTGGCGTGACCATCTGCAAATTCCACGGCTTCGTCATACAGCGGAGGCGCCATCGAAATCCAGCCACCAGGGAAGTAATGGTTTTCGTAGAACGTAACGCCTGCCTGCTCTTTTTCTTCGCCAGTATAGCCGTGCAGGATTGCAGAAATGTATTCCGCGCCGCCAGTGCCTTTCAGCAACTGGTTGATCCCCAGACCGTAAGGACCGTGGAACGCCGCACGCTTTTTCGCCATCAATGACAGGTCAGGTGCATTTGACAATCCCGACTTCGGGAAGTGGTCCGAAGGTGTTGCAGGGCGGAAATCATCAAGGTCCGGATCGAACGTTTCCCACTGCTTGGAATACTCGATCACTTGCTCTTCGGGCAGATGTGGTCCGCCCTCATCACCAAGTGTCCGCAGTGGAACATACTGGAGACCGTGACACGCTGAGCAAACCTCAGTGTAGATTTGCAGACCACGCTGAAGCTGGTTCACATCGTAGGACCCAAATGGACCGTCGAAGGAGAAATCAACATTCTCGATCTCGTGGCCACTACCCCCACCCGCCGCAAATGCGACAGGTGCAGTCAGTGCCAATACGGCGGAGAGGAGTGTTGCTTTGATCATGTTCATCTCAATTTACTCCGCAGATTTCGCGGCTGATGTCGCGTTACCCGCTTTTGGCGGATAGTGCGCGTCAAAGTCCGCTTCGATTGTTTCAGGTTGTGCATCAGGTTTCTCGATCACGCCAAGCAGCGGCAAGATGACCAAGAAATAGCCAAACCAATATGCGGAAGCGATCAACGAGATCGTCGCGTAAGGCTCATCTGTTGGCATAGCGCCAACCCACATCAGGACAAAGAAGTCCAAAACCAACAAGCCGAACCACCACTTAAACATCGGACGGTAACGACCAGAACGAACACGGCTTGTATCAAGCCACGGCACAGCGGCCATTACGGCAATTGCACCAAACATCGCAAGCACACCAAAGAACTTGGCGTCAACGATACCAGCAGTCAGGAAAGACGTAAGCTGTACAACCCAAACGTCGGCGGTGAAGGCGCGCAGAATTGCGTAGAACGGAAGGAAGTACCATTCAGGCACAATGTGTGCAGGTGTCGAAAGCGCGTTTGCTTCGATGTAGTTGTCTGGGTGGCCCAAGAAGTTCGGCATAAAGCCAACAACTGCAAAGAACACGACAAGGATCACAGCGAGTGCAAACAAGTCTTTGATCACAAAGTATGGCCAGAACGGCAGCGTGTCTTTTTCTGCATCTTCTTTAGACGTGCGACGTACCTCAACACCCGTTGGGTTGTTGTTGCCTGTCGTGTGGAACGCCCAGATGTGAAGGATTACAAGGCCAGCAATCACAAACGGCAGCAGATAGTGCAGCGAGAAGAAGCGGTTTAGCGTAGCGTTATCCACAGCAGGACCACCAAGCAGCAGTGTCTGGATCGGTTCACCGATAAGTGGGATCGCACCAAACAGGCCAGTGATTACGGTTGCGCCCCAGAAGGACATCTGCCCCCATGGAAGAACGTACCCCATAAACGCTGTACCCATCATCATCAGATAAATCAGCATACCGATGATCCACGTGATTTCACGAGGTGCCTTATATGAACCGTAATACAGTCCACGGAAGATGTGGGCGTAAACGGCGATAAAGAACAGTGACGCACCATTTGCGTGCATGTAACGGAGCATGTAGCCGCCGTTTACGTTACGCATGATGTGCTCAACGCTTGCGAACGCCTGATCAACGTGTGGCGTATAGTGCATTGCCAAAACGATACCAGTTGCAATTTGCAACGCCAGACAGAACGTCAGAACGATGCCCCAGATCCACATCCAGTTCAGGTTCTTCGGCGTGGGGACCATCAGCGTGTCATACATGAGACCAACAATTGGCAAACGGCTGTGAAGCCACTTCTCGCCGTTTGACTTTGGCTCATAATGGTCGTGAGGAATTCCAGACATGTGTTGTTTCCTTTAACCGAGTTTCAATGTGGCTTCGTCGAGGAACTCTGCCACCGGGATGGGCAGGTTCGTCGGCGCGGGGCCTTTGCGGATACGGCCCGCAGTGTCATAGTGTGAACCGTGGCACGGGCAGAACCAGCCATCAAAGTCACCAGCATCGCCCAAAGGCACACAACCAAGGTGCGTACACACACCCATCATGACCAACCATTCGCCAGCTTCATCCAACGTACGGTTCTGATCAAGCGCCGGCGCTTCACCCATGTTCTCGTTCTGAGCAATCGGATCAGGCAGGTCAGCCAATTCAACAGCGCGACCTTTTTCAATGTCATCTTCTGTCCGGCGACGGATAAATACGGGTTTACCCAACCATTTCACGGTCAATTGCGTACCTGGCTCAACACCGCTTACGTCAACACGGATAGACGACAGGGCACGCACGTCAGCAGATGGGTTCATCTGGTTGACCAGCGGCCAAACAGCGGCGCCTACAGCTACAGCGCCTGTGCCTGCGGTGGCGTAATAGAGGAAATCCCTCCGGTTGCCTTCGGTATCATCAGCATGTGACACGTTGGTATCTCCGTATTTTGGGCCAATATATGGCCAACAGGTATTAAGACGCACTTATCTAAAGGCGCCGGATATTGCTGCGGTATCTAACTTGCAGTACGCCACTCGTCCAGATGGTTTAGACGCGCAAAGGGTCGCAGTTTGAAAAAATCACCTGTGATTTGATCCACTTTGGCCCGTTTTACGCGGCTGGCGGCACAGTTGATTGCATCCAGTCGCGCGATTCGAACTCTTTGAACCATGCAGACAGGCCGTCATTTCCCTGCCTCCAACCGCGCGCATCATGCCGGAAATCAACATACGCAAGCGCGCAAGCTACGGAAACCTGCCCCATGTCCAACGGCCCTTGCAGATGGCTCATCCAGCGCGTGTTGAGTGCGGCTACACTGCGCACAATCTTGTCCCACTGTCCTTCTACCCATTCGGGCATCCGCTTGTCTTCGGGACGCAGGCGCGCCTCGTAGGTCATCAGCAGGGCTGCATCCAGAATCCCATCTGCAGTTGCTTCCAATGTCAGCGTGTCCCAGCGGCGCGGCCCGGTTGGATACAATTTATCCCCCGCGCGCGCATCCAGATAGGCAGTGATGACGCGGCTATCATACAAGGTCGGACCATCAGGCCGCTCAAGTGCAGGAACTTTTGCAAGCGGGTTTTTCGCCAACAATTCAGGACTAGCTGCCACAGGCGTTGTCGCCACATTTATCAGTTCAACATCGCCAAGCTGCCCAGTCTCTTCGAGCAGGATCATGACTTTTCTCACATAAGGTGATGTGGGTGCGTAATAGAGCTTCATGGGGAACTTCCTTGGATGTGCATTTACTCACACTCTTTACGCCAGCATCCTGCTTTGCAACCACACATTAAGTATGATCGAGATCCCGCATCATCGCCGCAATAAGGTCTGGCTCACTGCCGATGCCATGCGTTGCCATTTCATTTGCTGCGTTCAGGCGCACTTGCTCTGGTTTATTTTGGCCCAGCTTCCATGTGCCATCCACCCCCGTCACGGTAAATCTAAACGGCACAATCATTCGCATCATCTTTTCCAACACCTCTGGTGTCATCTTGCCCGTGACCCACGGCGTCTTGGGCAATAACTGTTGCTCATACGCAGCAGATTGACGATCGAGCATGTCGTGCATCACCTCCTGCGGCAATCGCTCCAGCGTGCCCGTCAGATGCACAGCAACATAGTTCCACGTTGGCACCTGATCGATCACACCGTACCAATCAGGTGAAACATAACTATCCGGCCCAGACACGATAATCTTTGCTGTCTGCGGCCCCTCGCCCATGCGTGCGATGGGGTTTGAGCGGACTAAATGTAAATCGGCACAAGACGCATCTTCATTCAGCAGGAACGGGATATGGCTAAGGAGTGGGCCATTCTCTGCGTTAATCGCAAGCACGCCAAAAGCACGTGCGCGGGCAAACGCAATGTTACGCGCGGTGTCTGCATCGTGAAAAACCGGATTGGGGTGCATAGCGTTCTCCTACACTTGTGATGCAATAAGCTATTGCAGAGGTCGGCTATGGTTGGCAATCTAGGACTATTCTCAGGGCGGGGCGAAACTCCCCACCGGCGGTATGGAGGCCTGACCTTCGAGCCCGCGAGCGCAATGTGTGTCCTTATGGGCACGCTTGGTCAGCAGATCCGGTGAGATGCCGGAGCCGACGGTCATAGTCCGGATGGAAGAGAATGCAGGTTTTTGGCGTCACCTACGGGTGCGGCCACTGGTCTGTGATCGCCTTGGGTGGACGTGTCGAACCTAAAGGAGATTACCATGACTGACACCCCCGCCCGCTTCGCCTTTGTCAAAGCACAATGGCATGCTGATATTGTTGACCGTGCCTATGACGGCTTCACCGAGCTAACCGCCGCCCATCAAACGGATGTGTTTGATGTCCCCGGCGCATTCGAAATGCCCCTAAAAGCCCAACAGCTGGCCAAGACAGGCAAATATGACGCCGTCATTTGTGCCGCCTTTGTTGTGGATGGAGGCATCTACCGCCATGATTTTGTCGCTGGTGCCGTGGTGGATGGATTGATGCGTGTTGGCCTTGATACAGGCGTGCCTGTTCTGTCGGTTTCATTGACGCCGCATCAGTACCAAGAGACGGATCACCACAACACAATCTACCGCGCGCATTTTATCGACAAAGGTCGTGAAGCCGCACGCGCAGCACTTTCACTAGTTGCGGGCGCCTAGCCAAGATACGCACGGAGTTCCGGCGGGGGATCATCCATTAATGCCCTTGCCGGACGCGGCGCTTGCGCGCGACCGCCTTCAACAAAAATCACATCATCTGCAATGCGCCTCACATCGTCTGGTGCATGGGTAACCATCACCAGCGCTGCACCTGTTTGCGCAACAGTATCCTGCACCAAATCCAACATCTCGTTGCGCAGCGCAGGCCCTAACGCGGCAAACGGCTCATCCAGCAGCACCAGCGGACGCGCCTGCACCAGCACCCTTGCCAGTGCAACGCGACTTTGTTGCCCACCAGACAGGCTCCCCGGTTTGGCGCGCGCAAAATCGGATAGATCAACGCGCTCAAGCGCCTCGTTGATCCGCAGATGGTCTGCTGCGCTCATCCCAAGATCAGGACGTATCCCCAGCCCCACATTCTGCAACACGCTCAGGTGTGGGAACAGGTTGTTATCTTGGAACAGCATCGTCATGGGCCGCTCAGCCGGAGAGACATCAGTGATATCTTTACCTTCCCACAGCATTCTACCTGACGCCAAAGGCACAAAGCCGCATATCGCACCAAGCAAGGTTGATTTACCCGCACCCGACGGGCCAATCACCGCGTATTTGCGCGAGGCCTCTAGGGTGAAATCAGCCTGCATTTGGAAATCATCTTGCACGATCAACACATTTTCAAGCTTCAGCACCCCAACGCCCCCCTTTGTCACAGATCCAGAAAATCCCAAGGCTAAGCGCAAGTAATACAAGCGCGGCACCCGCCGCCGCGTCCATGCGATATGCGCCCATCAGACGTACCATCTGCAACGGCAATGTCACGCGATCAGGGTCAGCGAATAATGCAATGACGCCCAGATCACCCATAGATAAGGCCCCAGTCAGCCCCGCAGCAAACCCGATCTGTGCGCGCAGTCGCGGGATCAACAACACCCGCCACAAACGCCATCCGGTGACGCCCAGCATCGCACTAAGTCTGCCGTATTGTTGGACGGTATCACGCAGAGGCGGCACAAGAATGCGCAGGGCAAACGGCAGCGCCATCATCGCGTTCACCAGCACAGTTACAGGCAAGGCAAAATCGAACGGATCGGCGTAGGGGTTAATCACGATGAACCAGCCTGTCCCGATCATCAGCGGAGATGCAGATAGACCCAACAACCCAACCGCTTCTACGCCGCCCTTTTTGCGGCCAGCGACCCAGCCCGCCATAGGTAACGCCAGCACAAGCAGCAAAAGGATGCTCATCCCTGCGACACCAATCGAAACCCACGCGGCCTGATAAACCGACGATGGCATCGAAGGCAGGCCCATCACTCCCCGTAAAACCACAGCCGTTAACGGGACCAGTAAAAACAGCGCCGCCAGCGCAATGACAACTGCGTCTGCAACGCGTTGCAGACCGGCACGCGCATCCCAGCGAGGCATCACGCGATCCAAACCACCATCCACCGCAATTGCTGGCACCAGTCGCAATGCCAAAACCGCCATACTACCCGCCAAAATCAGTTGCAACACAGACAGCAACGCCGCGCGGCCCAGATCAAAATCAAACCGGAACGCCTGATAAATTGCCAGCTCGATTGTCGTGGCCTTTGGGCCACCACCCAATGTCAGAGCAACCGCAAAACTGGTCAGGCAAATCACAAACACCAGCGCCAGTGCACCCGGCACAATTTGTTTCAGCATCGGCATCTCAACCGCACTGAACATCGCACGCGGCGTTAGCCGCAGCTGCGCAACAAGGCGGAACCGCTCTGCAGGAATATTCTGCCAACCCTGCAACAAAAGGCGCGTGGCCAGTGGCAGGTTAAAGAACACATGCGCCAGCACCACACCGTGAAATCCATAGATAGACACGCTGGGAAGGCCAAAGAAATCAAGCAAAGCGTTCGCCCAACCACTGCGGCCAAATACGGTCAACAACCCCAACACCGCGACAATCACAGGTAAGATAAAGGGCGCGCCCAATAGCGTCACCAACGCCGCCCGCCCGACAAACCGCCGCCGCGCTAACGCGCGCGCAACTGGAATTGCTAGAAAGACAGAGATGACCGATGACGCGAGGGCCTGCAGAACCGTGAACCGGATTGCAGCCCAGTCGCCCGCGCCCAATCCTGCGCCAGCTTCTGCACGGCTCAAAACCGCGCCCAGCGCGATAGCGATCAGCGCGAGCACCAAAAGCGCCGCGCTGATCCCTGTTTTTGGGCTTATTGGGAAAGCGCTTTGAGCCATTCGGCCAATGCTTCATCGCGAATTGCAGGAACATCTGCGGCTGGTATGAGCAGTGCCTTTGCCGGAGTTGTCAGCGTTTCAAACCCTGCAGGTAAACCCGCAGCAGGAGTTACCGCTGGATACATCCAATTTGTTGTTGGCAAAATAGATTGCGCCGCGTCTGAAACCATAAAGTTAAGGAACTTGTCCGCCAACTCAGGTTGATCGGTGCCTGCCAGTTTACCCACAACCTCGATCTGCATGTAGTGACCTTCTTCAAACTCTACCGCTGCCTTGCTGTCGTCTTCTTCTGCAATCAGGTGATAGGCTGGTGAAGTGGTATAGCTCAGCACCATGTCGGCTTCGCCCTCTAGGAACAGGCCGTACGCTTCGGACCAACCTTTGGTCACTGTAACCACGTTATCGGCCAAAGCGTCCCAAATGGCAGGCGCTTCGTCGCCGTAAGCCGCCTTGACCCACATCAGCAAGCCCAAACCGGGAGTTGAAGAACGCGGATCCTGGATCACGATCTTTAGATCGCTCTCCCCCAGCGACTTAAAGTTTGTAGGCGCAACTAGGTCCTTGTTGTGCACAAACGCGAAATAGCCCCAATCGTAGGCCGCAAACACGGGATCAGTCCATTCGATCGGCAACGCGTAATCTGCGCTGACGGCTGTTTCAGCGAACAGGCCCGTTTCTTTGGCTGCTGCGATCAACGACGTATCAAGGCCCATCACTACATCTGCATCAGAACGCACGCCTTCAAGTTTCAAGCGTGCCAGCAACGCTGCACCATCCCCCAGGCCAACCAATTTGAGATCACAAGCACATGTTTCTTCAAACGCTTTCTCAATCGCGGGGCCTGGGCCCCAGTCAGAAACAAAGCTGTCGTAGGTATAAACGGTGAGTTCTGGCGTTTCCGCCATGGCCGCTGTGGCGGCCAGTGTTGCAGCTGCAAACGTGAGATACTTCATAGCATCCTCCAAATTGCGGCGTCAGAAAGCGTTGGAGTATTGTCCAGACCTTCCCTCCGCCGGTGTTAACCGGTTCAGGTTCAACGGGTCCGCGATCATTCGCATCTCAGCTTAGCGTTTTCAGAAATCCAAAAACGCACAGCCCCCCGAGGTGAAAATAGACGTAGGAGGCCGATGCGCGTTTGGCAAGCCAAAAACCCTTGAGGCGCAGGGCCTGCCCCGTTAATGCAGAGGACAAAGGAGCACCCACATGTCGATCAACAGTTTTGGCCATCTTTTCCGCGTGACCACTTGGGGCGAAAGCCACGGGCCTGCATTGGGTGCTACCGTCGATGGTTGCCCTCCGGGCGTAGAAATTACACCCGAGATGATTCAACACTGGCTCGATAAACGTAAGCCCGGTCAAAATAAGTACACCACGCAGCGGCGCGAAGCCGACGAAGTGAAGATTTTATCCGGCACGTTTGAAGGTGTGACAACTGGTACGCCGATCCAACTGATGATCGAGAACACAGATCAGCGCTCAAAAGACTACGGCGACATCAAAGAGAAATTCCGCCCCGGTCATGCTGACATCACGTATTTCCAAAAATACGGCATTCGCGATTATCGCGGTGGTGGTCGTTCGTCTGCACGTGAAACAGCATCCCGTGTGGCAGCAGGCGGATTAGCCCGCGAAGCGATAAAAGCAATTGCGCCGGATATTCAGATCACTGGTTACATGGTCCAGATGGGTCCAAATCAAATTGATCGCAGTGCCTTTGACTGGGGCCAGATCGAACAAAACCCATTCTGGGTGCCTGACGCAAACGCGGCAACTGAATGGGCTGAATACCTTGATGGCTTGCGCAAGTCCGGCTCATCCGTTGGTGCCATCATCGAAGTCACTGCACGCGGCGTTCCTGCGGGCATCGGCGCGCCGGTCTATGGCAAGCTCGACACCGATCTTGCTGCCGCAATGATGAGCATCAATGCCGTGAAGGGCGTTGAGATTGGCGAAGGTATGTCAGCCGCGATGCTGACGGGTGAGCTGAATGCAGATGAGATATTTATGGGAAATGACGGCAAACCGTCGTATTCGTCAAACCACTCAGGTGGCATTTTGGGTGGGATTAGCACAGGCCAAGACATTGTAGTACGCTTCGCGGTCAAGCCGACTTCCTCTATTCTCACCACACGCAAAACCATCACAAAGACGGGTGAAGAAACCGAAATCATCACCAAGGGGCGCCATGATCCATGCGTCGGCATCCGCGCCGTGCCTGTGGGTGAGGCGATGGTGGCTTGCGTGATTTTAGATCACTTGCTACTACATCGCGGGCAAATTGGCGCAAACCGGGGAACCATCGGATAACACCGGAATCTTTTTATGTGCGCCTTGCACTTTCCAAAACCGAGGCGCATTAAATCGGCATGTCCAAACCCCTGACCCAGAATAATCCCGGCCGTGCAATTGCCCTCAAAACGGCTGCAATATTCTTGTTTATGATTATGGCGGCGTTGATTAAGGCTGCCTCGGATGACGTACCCGCTGGGCAAGCTGTGTTTTTTCGATCCTTGTTTGCCATGCCAATCATAGTTGCGTGGCTTTGGCAGCAGGGTCATCTGCACGATGGATTTAAAGCAAATAACGTTTTAGGTCATGTCTGGCGCGGGCTGATTGGCACATCCGCAATGGCGTTGACCTTTGGAGGTCTCGCTTTGCTTCCTCTGCCTGAGGTCACCGCGATTGGCTACGCAACGCCGATGTTTACTGTGATCTTCGCCGCGTTTTTCTTGGGTGAACGGATACGCTTGTTTCGTCTATCAGCGGTCGCGCTTGGCCTCGTCGGCGTCATGATCGTAATTGCCCCCCGCTTGTCGCTAAATCAAAGCTACACTGACACCGCGACAATTGGCGCATTGATGATCCTTACTGCGGCGATTTTACGGGCGCTGGTTCAAATTCACGTCCGTCGCCTTGTTCAAACGGATAGTACGTCAGCAATTGTGTTTTACTTCTCACTCACTGCGACGCTTGTTTCCCTTCTTAGCCTGCCACTGGGGTGGGTGTTTCCTATCCCCGCTCTCGCGTGGACCGCGCCCCATTTCAGCGTATTTGCGCTGATCATCTGCGCAGGTCTCATTGGGGGGATTGCACAAATTATGGTGACGTCATCATATCGGTTTGGAACTGCATCCATGTTGGCACCCTTTGATTATTCTTCGATGATCTTTGCAATGCTCATTGGCTGGCTTGCATTCAACGAAATACCAACTGCGACGATTTTGATCGGTGCAGCCCTTGTCATTGCTGGCGGTGTGTTGATCATATGGCGCGAACGGCAATTGGGTTTGGATCGAAGCAAATCAAAGCCCAGCATTGCGCCCTCCGGCACACCAAATTAGGAGATTAACATGTCAGACGATCATAAAAAGAAAATGCAGGAACGTCAGACAGAGCAACGCAAGCGCGTCTCTGAGCTGAAAGATCCTGAAAAAGGGTTGGTGCTGGTGCATACGGGCGCAGGCAAAGGAAAGTCATCCTCTGCTTTTGGTGTCGTCGTACGCGCACTGGGCTGGAAGCAAAAGGTAGGCGTTGTCCAGTTCATCAAAGGCAAGTGGAAGACAGGTGAGCGCCTGTTCTTTGAACGTTTGGGTGATGTCACATGGCACACCATGGGCGAAGGTTTCACGTGGGACACCCAAGATAAGGAGCGCGATATCGCTGCCGCGCAGGCTGCGTTTGCCAAAGGCCGTGAGATGATGGAAAGCGGCAAATACGACCTCATCATCATGGACGAAATCAACATCGCGATGCGCTATGATTACATTTCCGTGCAAGATGTCATCGCTGGTTTGGACGCGCGAGACAGCCGTACTGGCGTGATTTTGACAGGTCGCGATGCAAAACCGGAGCTGTGCGAATACGCCGATTTGGTCACTGAAATGACCGAAGTAAAGCACCCGTTCAAAGCAGGTATCAAAGCCCAGCGCGGCGTAGATTTCTAAAAAGCGTCGTAACGTCACTTTCGAAAACCCTCTGAGGCACAAGACCTCGTGCTAGCGTGAAACTTCAAACAGGACGAATCGTCCCGCTAGAGGACTCGCCTGTCCAATAGTGGAGGATTGATATGACTTTGAAGAAAATTACGGCACTTTGCCTTGGTCTTAGCCTTGGCGCGGGTGCTGCCTGGGCCGAGTGCACCTCGACCAGCCAGTGGGGTCCAGATGACACCATTGGTTCGGCCAACTTGATTTCACCAGAGCTGACGCTGAAGGCTGCCCAACTGATCAAGCAAGGCAAATCCATGCCACTTGGCATTGCGATTGGGCCGAACACTCCTGCATTCCCGCCGCGCTCACTCAGCTTACAAATTGTACAGCCCAACCAGCAAGGTGGTCAAAAGCTGTCCGGTTTCGGATATGAAGGGAACTACAACGACGACATCCTTCAAACGTGGATCGGTATCGGCTCACAGCTAGATGGATTGGGTCACCTTGGTGAGGGCGGACACTACTACAACTGCCTTGATGAAAAAGAAATCAGCGCGATCACTGGCCTGACAAAGCTGGGCACACACGATGTACCACCCCTCGTTGGGCGCGCAGTGATCCTTGATATGGCCGCGCATGCAGGTGTTGAAGTTATGGCGGCGGGTCAACATTTTGGCTCGGTCGAAATAAAAGCAGCTGCCGAAGCGCAGGGTGTAACCATGGGTGAAGGTGATATCATCCTGTTCCACACAGGTTGGACCGAAGGAATGCTGGAAAGTGACCCGACTGCATGGGGCAGCACCGAGCCAGGCCTAAACAATGAAGGCGCTGTATACGTTGCATCGCTCAACCCGATGGCCGTTGGTGCCGATACTTGGGGCGTGGAGCCTATCCCTGCACCTGAAGGTGACAAGATATTCTACGGCCACGTAACATTACTCAAGGAAAACGGCATCTACATTCTCGAGACAATGAATGTTGGGCCGCTACTACGTGAAGGTGTGAACGAATTCATGTTTGTGCTGGGTCAGCCGCGGATCATTGGCACGGTTCAGGCCATGATCAACCCTGTCGCACTATACTAAATCAGATACGGCGTGGCGGGGCCTTCGGCCCCGCCACGCCGCCAGCCGGAGCTTTGCTCCGGCTGGCGGCTACGTCTAAGGTATCGAATTATTCCCGGACTAGCTTTTCATAGCTTTCAGCGATCTCACGCGTCAACTTGCCCACTTCAAAAGTATGCTCTCCAATTTGGCCAACCGGAGTAACTTCTGCGGCTGTACCAGTGAGCCAACATTGCTCAAAACTCCCAAGCTCTTCCGGCATGATGTGACGCTCGTGCACAGTAATTCCACGATCTTTGAGCATCCCGATCACAGTCTGACGGGTAATTCCATTCAGGAAACAATCAGGATCTGGCGTATGCACTTCGCCATCCTTCACAAAGAAGATGTTCGCGCCCGTCGCTTCAGCGACATAGCCGCGATAGTCATACATCATCGCATCCGAGCACCCTTTTGCCTCTGCCGCGTGCTTGGACATTGTGCAAATCATATAGAGGCCCGCTGCCTTTGCATGGCTTGGGATCGTCTCTGGGCTGGGCCGCTTCCATTTCGAGATGTCGAGCTTGGCCCCCTTCATCTTTGCGTCACCGTAATAGGCGCCCCACTCCCATGCGGCGATCGCGACACGCACAGGGTTGCGCGCTGAGGCGACACCCATGTCTTCGCCCGCACCGCGCCATGCGACTGCACGCACGTAAGCATCCTGCAAACCCGATGCCTTGAGCACTTCTGCCTTGGCGGCTTCCAGTTCATCGACAGAATACGGTACTTCAAAGTCGACCATTTGCGCAGAGCGTTTTAGGCGTTCAGAGTGTTCGCGGCTCTTAAAAATCTTACCGTTGTACGCACGCTCGCCCTCAAATACCGAGGAAGCGTAATGCATGGCATGCGTCAGGACATGCACGTTGGCGTCCCGCCATGGGATCATCTTCCCATCCATCCAGATGTAACCATCGCGATCATCATATCCACCAGTCATTGCATTTCCCTTTCGAATCCAACGTCTATTTCAAATATTGCGTGTAGCTCGTATATTTCGACACATAATTACGCAAAACCTTGCGGTGCGTAGCCTTTCGTGGTTGGAATGTCAACAACACTGACTTAAACTCACCTCCAGAAATGCCCCAGGAGGCGAACAATGGACAGGCGAACATCCAGCCCCACCAGCGGTGAAGCATTGCTGTTTCTCACTGACGAACAACTCAAGCAGGGAATCGAGGCGATGTTTTTTGCCTACCGGGGCTTTACCGCTGATCCTGACCGTATTCTGGCTGACATGGCTTATGGTAGAGCGCACCACCGCGCTATCCACTTTATCGGCCGCGCGCCCGGAACCACAGTAAACAACCTTCTAAATATTCTCGGGGTCACAAAACAGTCTCTGAACCGTGTATTGCGTACATTGATTGCCGATGGTTTGGTGGAAAGTAAGATAGGTCGGGCCGATAAGAGGGAACGGCACCTCAACCTCACGCTAGCAGGACGCAATTTGGAACAAACATTATCGGACGCCCAGCGCGCACGTATGCGTGCCGCCTTTCGGGATGCAGGCCCTGACGCCGTCGCAGGTTTCCGCACCGTTCTAGAAGCGATGATGGATAGTGAAATGCGCAACAGCTACGCGCGCTTAAAGGATAGCACATCATGAATACTCCCGATGCACACCTCCTGATCGTTGACGATGATGAACGTATCCGCACGCTCTTGCAGAAATTTCTGATGCGCCATGGCTTTTTGGTGACTGCCGCGCGTGATGCGGCTCATGCTCGACGCATTCTATCGGGGCTCGAGTTTGACATGATCATTCTTGATGTGATGATGCCGGGCGAAGACGGGCTAAGCCTAACCAAATCTCTGCGCGAAACGATGACGACACCGATCCTATTGCTGACCGCAAAAGGGGAAACCGACAATCGCATCGAAGGATTGGAAGCCGGCGCCGACGACTACCTCGCCAAACCTTTTGAACCAAAAGAACTGTTGCTTCGGATCAATGCCATCTTACGCAGGATGCCAGAAACCGTCCCTGAGGACGTTACGCCCAAAGTTCTGAACCTTGGACCAATCCGCTACGATATGGAGCGTGGAGAAATGTGGCAGGGTGAAGAGCTGGTCCGTCTTACCGCAACTGAAATTCAGCTCATGAAAATATTTTCAGCAAAGCCAGGGGAGGCATTGAGCCGCTCCAAACTGGTCGAAGACTTGGGTCGTGATCGCGGACAAGCACAGGAACGCGCGGTGGATGTTCAAATCACACGGCTAAGGCGCAAAATCGAGGCCGATCCAAAGCAACCCCGCTACCTGCAAACCGTACGCGGCGCAGGATATATGCTTGCACCTGACTGAAAAACAAACTCAACCTTTTGACGCTGCTTCGATCTACAAATTTAGGTGGCTCACAACCGCGCACCCGCTGGTCATGACGCGGCAGGATCAGTATGGTCCTAGCAACACGAACTGAAAGAGTTTTCTATGACCGACACACCCGTCAACGAGATGAGCTTTGAATCTGCAATGGCAGAATTGGAAACCGTTCTAGGTAAGCTGGAACGAGGTGACGTTGCACTGGATGAGAGCATTACTTTGTACGAACGCGGTGCATTGCTGAAAGCACGTTGCGAGACAAAATTGAAAGAAGCCGAAGAAAAAGTTGCCGCCATTACGTTGGACACAGACGGCAACCCTGCTGGATTGAAGCCCGTCGAAGGCCTGTAAAAGTGACCCCTTTTGCAACGGCGCTCCAAAATGCAGGCAAGCTGGCTGCAACGCAGATCACAACCTCTTTGGAGGGAACCACGGGGCCAATCCGTGACGCAATGCTGTACGCGACAACAGGCGGCAAAGGCCTGCGCGCATTCCTGGTGATGGAAAGCGCACGATTACACGGGATGCATGAGATGGATGCCGCTCCGGCTGCCGCTGCGATTGAAGCATTGCACGCCTACTCCCTCGTGCACGATGACCTACCATGTATGGACGATGATGATTTGCGCCGCGGACAACCAACCGTGCACTGCAAATGGAATGAGTCTACAGCAGTCCTAGTAGGAGATGCCCTACAAACACTCGCCTTTGAGTTGGTCGCGCAAACCATTTGCCCCGACTCCGCCCGCATCAAGCTGATTACCGCGCTGGCACAGGCCTCTGGCGTGCGCGGCATGGTTGGCGGTCAAGCACGCGATATCGCCGCCGAAACGGCGGAAGTGCCACTAACCTTACCGGAAATCACAACACTGCAGGCTGGCAAGACAGGCGCGTTGATTGAATGGTCTGCCACAGCAGGCCCTACCATGGCCCAAGCCGATCCAACTGCACTGAGTCAATATGCCCGTGATCTAGGTCTCGCATTCCAGATTGCCGATGATATTCTGGATGTCGAGGGCGATGCCGAAACAGTCGGCAAGGCGGTAGGTAAAGATGCCAGCGCAGGCAAAGCCACATTTGTGTCCTTACTAGGCCTTGATGGTGCCAAAGCGCGCGCGCAGTCTTTGGTAACCTCAGCCTGTGATGTGTTATCCGAATACGGCAATGATGCCGAAACGCTGCGCGAAGCGGCACTATTTGTAGTAGCTCGCAAAAGCTAGCCAGGAATGACGAAATGACCGATACGCCAAATACACCCTTGCTAGACCGGATCAACCGCCCCGCGGACATGAAATTCCTATCGGACCGTGAGTTGAGGCAGCTTGCTGACGAAGTGCGTGTTGAAACTGTTTCGGCTGTGTCAGTTACAGGCGGGCACTTGGGAGCTGGTCTGGGCGTGGTTGAATTGACCGTCGCGCTTCATGCCGTTTTTGACACCCCCCGCGACAAGATCATTTGGGACGTTGGCCACCAATGTTACCCGCACAAAATTTTGACCGAACGGCGTGACCGCATCCGCACGTTACGGATGGAGAACGGCCTGAGCGGTTTCACTAAACGTTCAGAAAGCCCCTATGATCCGTTTGGCGCGGCCCATAGCTCCACTTCCATCTCTGCGGCACTTGGCTTTGCTGTCGCGCGCGATTTGGGTGGCGTGGTGCCAGAGGGCCTTGGCGATGCAATTGCAGTAATCGGGGACGGGTCAATGTCTGCGGGAATGGCATATGAAGCCATGAACAACGCAGGCCACTTGAAAAAGCGGATGATCGTCATCCTTAACGACAATGAGATGAGCATTGCCCCACCTGTCGGTGCTATGTCGTCCTACCTGAGCCAACTCTATGCGGAAGAGCCATTCCAAGAGCTCAAATCAGCAGCCAAAGGCGCGGTGAGTTTGCTGCCCTATCCCTTCAGGGAGGGGGCCAAACGCGCCAAAGAGGTACTGAAAGGCATGGCGGTCGGTGGCACTTTATTTGAACAACTTGGCTTCAGCTATGTCGGACCAATTGACGGACACGACATGAACCAATTGCTACCCGTATTGCGCACCGTAAAGGCGCGCGCGACGGGGCCAATCCTAATTCACGTACTTACCAAAAAGGGTAAAGGGTACGGCCCTGCCGAAACCGCACGCGACAAAGGCCATGCCACAGCCAAGTTCAACGTGATCACCGGTGAACAGAAAAAAGCGCCCAGCAACGCGCCAAGCTATACAAACGTCTTCGCAGACAGCCTTTTGCAAGAGGCCGCAGATGACGACAAGATTTGCGCAGTCACTGCTGCCATGCCTGATGGTACTGGCCTCAACTTATTTATGGAACGCTACACCTCGCGATGCTTTGATGTGGGCATCGCCGAACAGCACGGCGTGACATTTTCAGCAGCCCTTGCTGCCGGTGGTATGAAACCGTTCTGCACAATGTATTCGACATTCTTGCAGCGTGGCTATGATCAGGTTGTGCATGATGTGGCAATTCAACGCTTGCCTGTCCGCTTTGCGATTGATCGCGCAGGACTGGTTGGGGCGGATGGCGCAACACACGCGGGTTCCTTTGACGTCGCGTTTCTGGCCAACCTGCCCGGTTTCGTCGTAATGGCCGCCGCTGATGAGGCCGAGCTGAAGCACATGGTCGCAACCGCTGCCGCTTATGATGACGGTCCAATCGCCTTTAGATTCCCACGCGGCGAAGGGCGTGGCGTAGACATGCCAGAACGCGGTGTGCCTTTAGAGATCGGCAAAGGCCGCATGATTTCCGAAGGTAGCCGCGTGGCGATCTTGTCTTTTGGCACCCGTCTGGAAGAGGTCGAGAAAGCCGCCGAAGCACTGAGAGCAAAAGGCATCACACCAACAATTGTGGACGCCCGTTTTGCCAAACCACTAGACCGCGAAATGATTTTGTCCTTGGCGAATAACCACGAGGCGCTGATCACCGTCGAAGAAGGTGCTATCGGGGGCTTTGGCAGCCACGTCGCACAGCTGCTTGCAGAAGAAGGTGTATTCGATACAGGCCTTAAATATCGTTCAATGGTTTTGCCCGATATCTTTATTGATCAGGCTAATCCGGCTGACATGTACGCTGTTGCGGGTATGAATGCCGAACAAATTGAAGCCAAGGTTCTAGACACACTTGGCATCGCCAAGATCGGTGCAAAAAGCGCTTAGTCTTTCTTTGACGCGATCAACTGGTCCAACTTGACCTCAAGTGCGGCCAGTTTTTCGGATACTTCTGCACGGTAGGCGTCAGTACTCGCCACCGATTCCTCCTGATGCGCATCTTGCATTGAATTCACAATCAGACCCACCAATAGGTTCACAACCGCAAACGTCGTGACCAAGATGAACGGCACAAAGAACATCCACGCATGGGGGTAAACCTCCATAACAGGACGGACGATACCCATCGACCAACTTTCCAGCGTCATGATCTGGAACAAGGAGTATCCTGAACGCCCAAGCGTACCGAACCATTCCTCGAACGAGGTTCCAAACAACTTTGTCGCCATCACCGCAGCGATATAAAAAATGAGTGCCATAAGAATGAACACCGACGCCATACCCGGCAGTGCGGTCACAAATCCCTCAACAACCCGGCGCAAGCGTGGGGCAACAGAAACAACACGCAGCACCCGAAGTATTCGCAATGCACGAAGTGCAGAGAACCCTTGGGCGGCTGGAACCAGCGAAATGCCCACAATTACGAAATCAAAGATGTTCCATCCATCGCGAAAGAACCGCCCGCGGTAGGCAATCAATTTCGCAGCCAGCTCTGTTACGAACACAGCTAAGCACAGGCGATCAAGGAGTGTGATCAATCCGCCCGCTTGCGCCATCACGGTCTTAGAGGTTTCAAGCCCGAGGATTATTGCATTGAATAGGATCACCACCAAAATTGCATTGCGAACACGGTCCGCCTCTAGGTAGGCAGATAGCTTTTGGGTGAAATTCATGAAGGCTCCGTCGTTCGCTGGTTGCGTGTTATATGGCGTGGCTACCCTGCTACAACAAGGCAAAGGCGTTACTTAAAAACCGCCTACAGTTAATCAGGATCGCAACATCTTCAAACGCATAGAACTAGCCCTTGGTTTGCAAAGTTTGTTCCAACATCGCGGCAAGGCCACTCCGGTAATCAGGATACATTGGCTTCCAGCCTAACGTGCGCTTGATATGATCGTTCCGAACACGTTTGCTTTCCGCATAAAAGCTGCGCGCCATCGATGTCATATCCGCGTCTTCGATTGGGATCGCAGCAGGGACAGGCAGCCCCAATAACTCAGCCGCGTGCCCGATGACATCTTGCGGTGGAGCAGGATCATCATCACACAGATTATAGACCGCCCCCGCATGTGGCGCGTCCAGAGACAGCTCTAGTGCAAGTGCGATGTCTTCCACATGGATGCGGCTGAAAACTTGATTTTCTTTAATGATACGACGCGCTGTTCCGTTGCGCACCTTGGCAAACGGCCCACGACCTGGCCCGTAAATGCCAGCCAAGCGAAAGATGTGTAGAGGGATATCGGGAATACTCTGCCAAGCCGCCTCAGCTTTCACGCGCGCCTGACCACGTTTCGTACTTGGCGTAAGCGGTGTCTGCTCATCAACCCAGTCGCCTTGGTGATCTCCGTAGACACCAGTTGTCGACAAGTAACCAACCCAACGCATATCTGAAGCTGCGGTTGCAAAAGCGTCATGCAGCTCCGCCAGCAACGGATCGCCGTCAGGGCCCGGACCAGCAGAAATGAGGATATTAGGGAACTCCTGGATAAGTGCCGTTGGATCGGACCCAGGCCATAGCAGCGGCTCAACCCCTGTTTCAGCAATTTCGGCCAGCTTGTTCTCGCTACGGGTTGTGCCAATGATGTGCCAGCCCTCTGGAATCAAACGCGCTGCAAGTGCGCGAGCGCTGAAACCATGACCGAATGATAGCAATCTCTTATCCATACGGGGCCCTCGTCATATCAGGGGGGAGATAGGATCTTCCGAACCCCAAACGAAAAGCGGCCCCTCCGTTAGGAAGGGCCGCCCAACTATAGACCTAGGAACAGATCTTAGTCTGCTGAACCGTGACCGTCGACGGAGCTGTCATCGTCGTCGTCACTGTTTGAAATCAAAGCAGCAACTGCTACGGCTGCGAGAACGCCGCCGATGATTGCTGGCGTACCGATACCGGAACCGCCTGTTGGAACGTATGCAATTACGTCATCATCATCTTCGGTTGCGGCCAATGAGCCAGCGAAAGAAGAAGTTGCGGCAAATGCTAGCATTGTAGCGAATGAGATAGTTTTCAACATAATTGTCATCCTGTTTATAAGTTGATCAGTGCGGGGCCATACCCGTTTGAAAAATGAATAGCCGAAAGGAAAATAGTTCTCAACGGTATTATGGGGTTAGAACTACATTGTTGGCGAGCTTCTGCCAAGTGTTGCGTTGTTGCCTATTTTTTAAGCAGGATCATTTCAAAGTTCCCCACTGCTGGACCAATCCATTGGTTGGACTTACGCACCACACCAGTACCACGTTCCACCCAAAACTCGTTGCGCAAACCCGCCTCACCCGCAATAGTTGAACTGCAGGATTCACTGAAATGAGTCACTGCAAACCCCTTGTTTACAACGATAATTTTTTCCAACCCTAGGTTTCTTATTTCGCAACGGTAGTGCCGTTTTGTGGTCGTCACGTCACCATCGGAAACAGTAAATGTGCGAATTCCACTCCCGCTAACGCCCGTTTTTAATGCGTTAACCGTGTAGTTTGCATCTGCAGCAATTATGTCACTTCCGATGCCACGTGTCCCAATCACAACGCCATTTCTCAAAAAAATCTGCGCATTATCAGACGATTTCCAGACCTCAACCGCCCCAGGAAGCGAATCACGCCGTGCAACGACGCGTTGCAAAAAGTCGCTCCCGCCCAATGTCACTGGATTCACCTGAAGCAAAGGAATCACGATTTTGGCATGCATTTCAGGCGTAACATTGACCTGCTGAGGCGCATCAGAGCGACGCGCCTTAACCGCACTAACTAGAGTTGTCGCAAGTACCTTAGTAAGGTTCACTGAACTGGTTTGATCAGAACTACAGCCCGCCAACAGAGCCGCAATCAGACCCGCAGCTATAGTACGCGATGCGAATTCAATCATTCCCAAACTCCTGACCAATTTCCGACTAGCCCTTTGCGATGACCACTACGGACTTGTTCATAAAGACGACCCGGCACATTCAAACGTGCCCCGCCATCACGGCTAAAGGGCCGTACTGTTGTTGACCGAACCCGCGTGTCCGGCTTCCCAAGCAGCCAATCTGCCGGAATCGTTAGAATGATACCTTTGTCAAAGGACCCCGCGCCAAATTCTTCTGCGGTTGCATCTGTAAGCGTAAAGAACCCGCCCAGACGCCAGCCATTTGCAAACTCACGTTCCAATGTGAACGTCGCCCCGACATCGCCAGCCAGATACTGCCCCACGTCGAGCTGGCCAGTCAGTCCATGTTTGAATTCATAGTAGGCCGACACATGCCCAGTCGCGACGCTATAGTCTTGGAAGCCGAGAATATCGTCGAATGCACGCTGTTTTACGTAATTCACTTCCGCTCCAAGCGCGAGCCTGCTCGCGACGGGTTTCCATAACGCTTCGGCCGAAACCCCACCGAACATGCGTTCAAGATAGCCAGCAGACACCCGAGTATAAACATCAGGCGCGGTTTTCCATTGACGACTTACATATAGCTGCGGAATGGACGTTGCTCCGCCTTGATCGTACTCAACAGCATCAGATCTCACGTGCTCAAGGTTTGATTGGTTCTGCCTGAAAATATCACTGACATTTCCGGTTAAACGGTGCTGTACTTGGCCCGCTATCTTCCATCCAGGTGCGGGCTTGTAGGATAAATTCAGTGACAGACCTGCATCCAAACGGATCGGTTCGTTTGGATCAAAATAACGCTGTGTTATGTAGGGGCCAATTGACCAATTGATTGCGGGGAACAGCGCTTCGTTCCGCGCGCTCCCTTCTAACACAGGATCCGCATTTCCAAATCCTGTAACAGCCAACAGCGCATCAGGGGCGTTCGGTGAAAACTCCAAGGCCTCCAAGTCCGAGCGACGGAATACGATCACAGACTGTGCCAGATCATTTACAACGGGCACAATGCGGAATGTCTCAACTGATGCAGGCAATAGGCGCGCCATCGCCCGTGCTACGCGGCCTACAGAAACCGCTGTTGCACCATAACGTTCATTGGAAAACCGCACTTCGGTTGTCGAAGCTGTTGTCTTCACTTCAATCAGCGTCAGGCCTTCTTTTTCTAACAGAGGTATAAGTGCGTCGCGCACTTCACGCGAAGCGGCGGCATCCGTTACAATCCAATCGTCATCATAAGCCTGCGGATCTGCACGGCGGCTGGGCCGAACTGAATAAGGGCGAGGTGCCGGGATTCTCAGCTTGGACACGGGCCTATCAGGGTTCAACTGAATTTCAAGATTCAGGCCAACTTCTGAACCATAAAGGTAATAACCGCCTAGCCGTACGCCTTCAGAAAACTGATACTCAGCGCCAAAGTTAAACCGTGACTTGCGGTCAATCACATCAACATTCGTTTCAGTGACATATGCGTCCGAGCTATACTCGGCCTTAACGCCCCATTTGTCGTTTATCTGCCATTCGATCCCAGCAAAGGGAGCGACATCACCGCGGAACCATTGATCAACTGATAGTTCGCCACCTGTATCACCGGATTGGAACGCAGGGCGTTCACTTCCCAATGGCGTACCGATACTTCCAGAGCTACCAAGACGTCCCCAACCAAGGCCGACTGTTGCCTTGACCGTGCCGGGAATACGCGCACCTGAAAAATTCTTGGTCGCGGCAATGAATTCACCCGCGTAGATGCCAGTACCCGCAAAATCCTGCAAGCCAACGGTCAGAGCCGGGAAAAAACGGCTTTCTTTATTGAGCAAAAACCTGATGTCGAAACTGCGGTCTCGGTACGTGTCGAAACCGGAAAGGTTTGCATCCTTAATTCCCGCATATCGGAAACTGGCCTGAACCCGTGGCAGCGCCTGAAACGTGAGCGTCGTCCGCGTGGACGCGCCGAATGTCGAAATACCAATGGCAACCTGACCATCCGGCAACATCTCGGCGGAGGGCATATCAATCAGCCCAGTTGTTCCATAAAAATTAAGGGTAGGACGGTTAGGCGTGTTGAAAACACGGTCTGTATCCTGTGCGGCAACATAGGCTGGCACCAATGCCGTAGCGGCAAAAAGTACTGCGCCAAAAGTGGTGTGTGCAAGATGTCGGATCATTTACTGCTCTCTGCCCGGGACTGTCTTTGGGCAAACTAATGCACGCCCGATCTATCTTATGCAAACAAAACAGAATCGCTTCAACCGCGATAGAATCACTGCGTGACAATTATGCGCCCGTGATTACGACACTTCTACCTTAGCAACATTGGGCTGAAACCCTTCAACCCAACGCCGCACAACTTCGCGTGCCATGTCCTCATCGCACGCGATAAATGCTTCGCGCAGGCTGCGCAGAGCAGTTGCAATCTCGATTTCGGACAGGCCTTCTTCGTGGGTCATGAAGATTTTTGGATATGTTGTGCCCAACAGGTCATCAGACAGCGTCAGCTCTTCTGACATCTTTTCACCGGGACGAAGGCCCGTAATTTCAATTTCAATATCGCCATCCGGATTGTCTGCGTCACGTACTTCATAGCCTGCGCTTTCAATCATCTGACGGGCCAGACGCAAAATTGGCACAGGTTGCCCCATATCCAAAACAAACACCTCAGCCCCACGGCTGATTGAGCAAGCCTGCAACACAAGTCGCACTGCCTCCTGAACGGTCATGAAATACCGCTCAACCCCCTTGTCGGTCACAGTCAAAGGGCCGCCCCTGCTCAACTGATCCTGAAATAGCGGCACAACAGACCCCGAAGAACCTAGAACATTCCCAAAGCGCACCATGGAAAAAACCGTGCCTGATTTATTGCCAACACGTTTGGCCATATCGCGCACAACCAACTCTGCCAGACGTTTCGACGCACCCATTACGTTGGTAGGGCGCACTGCCTTGTCCGACGAGATCAACATGAACCGTTCAACACCAGCTTTGGCGGCTTGTTCAGCAAGGGTCTGTGTCCCCAACACGTTGTTCACCAAACCCGTTAACGGGTTGGCTTCGACCAGCGGTACATGTTTGTAGGCGGCTGCGTGCAGCACAACCTGAACACTATGCGTGACCAGCAACTTACGCACCTGACGGCTATCCGTAATCGAGCCCAACACAGGAATCAATTCTATCTCGAGACCTTCGTGCTCGATCGTGCTCCGCAGTTCCATATCGATATTGTACAAGCAAAGCTCGCTCAGCTCGAACAGGATTAACTTAGAAGGCTTGCAATCGATCACCTGACGGCAAAGCTCGGATCCGATAGATCCACCTGCCCCAGTAACCAGCACAACCTTGCCCTCATAACTCACGCCTGCTTCTGCCAACGGATGATCAACCTCGGCACGGCCCAAAAAGTGTTTCGCGGAAACTGGTGTTAGCTTATCCACCAGCGCTTCTTCGCCAATCAACTGCGAGAACGATGGCAGCGTTTGAACCTCAAGACCCATTTTCTCCAACCGCCGCGCGATTTGCGCTTGTTTGGGACGGCTTAAAGACGGCACCGCCAACAGCACTCGATCAATTTTTTTCTCTTTCACCACGGTCGCGATATTAAGCGCAGGATAAACCGGAAGGCGCTGCACGCGCATCCCATGCAAGCCCTTACTATCATCCACAAACGCGACGGGCTGAATTGTTTCATGCCCACGCAATGCCGAGACCATCTGCGAACCGGTTGTACCTGCACCGTAAATCAATACTCGGGTGCGATTAGCTGAATAACGGTAAACGGCCAGAACCAACTGCAACAGGACAGCCCGGCAGGCGACAGCAAGGCAAAAGAAAACCATGCCAAAAACCATATGCACGCCGACAGGAAGCCCAAGCCCCGCAATATCCGAGATCGTGATCGACGTTATCGTCAAGAAAATCGCGTGGACTGCAGTCAAACCAACCGATGCGGCCTCATAAGAGCTGACCTGAATATCACAGATACCAAGCCACGCAGCGATACATGCGGCAGCCAAAATCAAGTAGGGGAGCAGCAACATATAGCTGTCCATATTCGCCCACAGGCCATTAGGCAGGTCCGATGCAGCAAACGCGAATATCAATGCAAGCGGCACTAGCGCCGCATCCAAGGCCTGCATAACCCGCCGCTTTTGCACTTTATTGAGCGACTTGATCAAATTTAACATCAGCTGATCCACAATACAGATATTTGCCGCTATCACTCAATGGAAGACCAAGTGTAGCTTTAGAACGGTTTAGTTGGCGGCAAGCGTTACCTACAACCTGTGGGTACGTTAACCCAAATCCACTCTAACACATAATAAATGATAAACCGACGTAATTAGATCGCGGCCATCACTCTTTTGAGCCCTTGAAAAGGTTACCGATCGTTTGAAAGACCAGATCAAAGTCATAGCATGTGCTTTGCTTCCGTTGATAGATCAGGTCCAGCTTCGCCTTTCGCGGCACACAGATGCGACAATAGATGTCGTCGGTTTCTTCCGCAGTTGTACTGCGCGATAGCAGGCGTTCTTCGTGTTTGTGAAAGCGGATCGTCGCCAGCCCCGTTACCCCAGGCCGAGATTTGAGCACCTCACCGTAAATACCTGGAAATCGATCAACGTACTCCTTTAACGGGGGCCGTGGACCCACGAAGGACAGATCGCCTTTCAATATATTCCACAACTGCGGAAACTCATCCAATCTCTTGGACCGCAAACGTGCGCCGACAGGCGTCACGCGGGATGCTTTGTGCGCCCCTGATACACCCTGATCATCGCTGACGACAGTCATCGTTCTAAACTTGATCAGGCCAAAAGGTTGGGTCGGGGTTTTCATCCGCTCAGCCACATAGAACAGCGGGCGGCCCTGTTTTAGATAAATGTAGAGCACCAAGAAAATGATAATGGGGCCAAGGATTATCACCAACAAGCTGGCGAAAAACAAATCAAAGATACGCTTGCGCCATGTCATCGAAGCTTCCCATTCATATTCCATTGCGCAACCATCCCTTGCGGGGTGCATTCATCTCGGTCGAACTGGTAAAACGCTTCGAGCCGACTAGTGTCCAGCGCAACCTCTTCAATGACGTTAGCATCTGGAGTTCGGGCAGCCCAATCTAGATCTGCAGCATCCAAAAGCCCCCCCATCTCGACGACACCCGGCGCCGCGATGTTTAGAATGTCTGGTACAGTCGGAGCAACCGACAAAGCATGGATCACCTTCGCAAGCGATTGCGGACCGATATAGCTTCGGCGCGGGGTGCGCCCGTCTGGCAACACATCCAACCCCATGCCTGTCCGCCATCCACCCAAAATAGCATCGGCACCAGCAACATTCCCGATCCGCAAGACACAGACCCTTCCTCCACCCTGCGCTAGGGCCGCTTGCTCCATCTCCAGTTTGGCGTGACCATATTCGCTGATTGGACTAACCGCAGCACTCTCAAAGTGTGGCCCATCTGCCGCACCATAGACCGCCGCAGATGAAGCAACGAACACCCGTGTTGCGGCTGGCACTGCTTCAATCACCGCAAGAGCGAGATCTTTGTTCAAACTCATCGCATTCCCGCTAGCGGCGGCATGGGCCGGCGTGATGCCAGACAGGCAAATTACCGCCTGAACATCCAAAGACGCTGCGATTAAGTCATTTGGCGATGAAAGTGGATCAAAGCGTAACAAACCATCGATTTCATGCCTGCTCTGCCCTTTGATCTGGCCATGAATAGGCCAATGCCGCATCAACATACGTCCCAAACGCCCGTTAGCACCTAGCAACAGCATCCGAGAATCGTCTGTGACGTTTGTTGAAATGATTGACCTCATGGCGTCATGCAGTATCTTGCGATTTAAGAATTTCCAACCCAATCCCTCCGGATTAACGGTGTGGCCAATGGGTAAAATTGAATTAGATTGAGCGGTGAAACCAATGGGCAAGATAACAAAGTACATTCTTTGGATCGCGCTTTGCGTTACTGTTGCGGCTTGTGGCACGTTGCCCCGTGGTGCAGCCATCCAAACGGAGATCACGAAAGGCGCCGATAAGCCTGAAGCAGATTTTGCCGTCTACCCAGTTTCAAAGGCATTCCTACCTAGCGTAGCCGAGTGGCCCAAGACCGGAGAGCGCGGATATAACTGGTTGTCCCACAGCCACGGATCAAACGCACAGATCATCCGTGCTGGAGACACGTTGAACGTTATCATCTGGGACAGCGCGGAAAATTCACTGCTGATGGGCCCAGATGAAAGAAGCACAGAGCTTTCTAACTTGCGCGTATCTGAGGGTGGATCAATCTTTGTACCCTACGTCGGGAAAGTCCGTGTTGCCGACCGGACACCTGATAACGCCCGCATGTTACTTCAACGCCAGCTTGAAACGGTGGCTCCGGGCGTACAAGTACAGCTCTCTGTGACAGAAGGCCGAATAAATTCGGTTGATATGGTCGGCGGGGTCAGTTCACCTGGCAACATCAGGATGCCAGATCAGAATTTCTCGGTGATGGCGGCGATTTCTGCTGCTGGCGGCGTAAATGAAGCGCTGACTAATCCGCAAATCAAACTGATCCGCAGCCACAAAACCTATCGAACATCTCTTCAACGTCTATTTGACAACCCTGACATGGACACCCGCCTGCGCGGTGGCGACAGGGTCATTGTAGAAAAAGACCCACGCTACTTCCTATCTCTTGGGGCGGCAGGTGCCGAAAGCCAGTTCGACTTTAACAGAGATAACGTATCTGCACTTGATGCGCTTTCCATCATTGGAGGCGTTAACGATACCCGCGCAAATCCAAAAGGTGTGCTAGTCCTGCGCGAATACCCCGCCTCAGCGCTTAAATCCGGTCAGCGCGGGCCACGCCAACAGCGTGTCGTCTTTACCATTGATCTAACCACCTCAGACGGGCTTTTCTCTGCGCGGAATTTTCACATCAATTCCGGTGACCTTGTTCTGGCCACCGAAAGCCCTGTGTCTAGTGCTACTGTAATTGTAGGCCTTGTCGGTTCAGCATTTGGTCTGGTTAACATCGCCAGCAACTAAACCGCCCGACTAATCGGGCATGTTGATCTGTTTGTCCTGCGGCAGCAGGGCATTCATTTCGGCAATATGTTCCGGCAGGCATTTTGTCAGGAAGTCATACTCAGCGATCACATGCTTTCGCGCTGCAGGGCCAAGGTGGGCAAAATCTTCTGGCCGTTCCAACACATCGATCACTTGCTGCGCAAGCGCTGCAGGGTTGTGGAAATCGACAAGCAACCCAGTCTCGCCATGCGTCATCGCCTCGCGCACCGGTTCGACATCCGAGGCAACAATCGTTGCTTCCATCGACATCGTCTCTAACAGCGACCAAGACAGAACAAACGGCATCGTCATGTAGATATGACATCTGCTGATTTGGATGATTTTCTGATAATCCTCATAGGGCACCTGCCCCAGAAAATGCACACGGCTCCAATCCACGCGATCGCCAACTTCGGCTTCCATTTCGCCACGCAAACCACCCGGCTTCTTGTTTTTGGCACCATATGAAACTTCGTTCCCACCAATGATCAACACCCGCGCATTTGGCCGTGCCTCTAAGATGTCAGGCAAGGCGCGCATAAATTGGTGAAACCCACGCATCCGCTCCAGATTGCGCGCCATGTAGGTAATGATCTCATCATCGCAGGTTTGGAGCTTATCAATCCGGCCCAATTTTAGTGTCGCTTTGGGGTTAGGAACCAACTTGTCCGTACGGATGCCATCATGGCAAACGTAAATCTTGCTATGCATTTCCGGTGGAAAGCAGTCGCGCTGCCATTTGGTCGGGCTAATCCCACGATCAACCGTCGTAATATTCGCTGCCGGCACCGCGTTACGTGCGTGCAACAAGAATGGCGTGTGCTCGTTGACCGGTTCATCGGGATCAAAGTTTACTGGCCCGCCGTGCAGGCGGTAGTAATATTCAAAGAACCCAATTATCGGAACGTCTGGCCAGACTTGCTTGAAGAATGTCAGCTCACCCCACCCTACATGCCCAACGATCAAGTCGGGCTTAAAACCCTCCTTCTGTTCGAGCTGTTGTCCCGCGATGGCAGCTCCAAAACCGGCACCAGTTGCTTCTTCCCAAACTTTACTAAGGCCGTAGGCCTCTTTCTTTGGGGCATGGTGTGGCTTGTAGATACGTGTCTCAACGCCCTCGATCTTAGGAGGGTTCTTTCGCTGGGTCAGAAAGTAAATCTTATGTTCGCGCCTCTCGGCCAACCACTGCACGAGCTCTCGATATTGGCCGGGCATATTTTGGTGAACAAACATAATATTCATTGGGGCATATCGCCTTTCTATCTAATCAATCAGGTCAGATAACCTCAACTGCCCACAATTGGCAAATTGTGGTTACTTACCCTTCCAGACGGGATCGCGTTTTTCTGAAAATGCCCGCGCACCTTCCAGCTGATCATCAGATGAATAGAGGATATCAACACTGGGCAATTGCCGTTTTGTAATCCGGTTCATAGCATCTTGAAACTTGGCATCCTCTGCGTCGCGCACAATCTCTTTGATCGCCGCGTAAACCAGCGGCGGGCCAGATGCCAACAGGCGTGCCAGCTCCCATGCGCGGTCCATCAATTGATCTGCGGCAACGATCTCATTGATCATGCCCCATCCTTTGCCCTCTTGCGCATCAAACCAACGGCCCGTCAGCAGCAGCTCCATGGCGATGTGATACGGGATGCGTTTGGGCAACTTCACACTTGCCGCATCGGCAACCGTGCCTGAACGAATTTCAGGCAGCGCAAATGTTGCGTGATCGGCGGCAAGAATCATGTCAGCACTCAGGGCCCATTCAAGCCCGCCACCGCAACAGATACCATTCACGGCAGCAATCACTGGCTTGTTCAAACCTGGTAATTCCTGCAATCCGCCAAAACCCCCGATACCGTAATCGCCATCAACCGCGTCGCCATCAGCCGCCGCTTTCAAATCCCACCCCGGACAAAAGAACTTATTTCCAGCGCCAGTAATAATCGCAACCCGCAGTTCTGGATCATCGCGGAATTCAGCAAACACTTCGCCCATACGCCGCGAAGTCATTAGATCAATTGCATTGGCTTTGGGACGGTCCAGCGTGACCTCTAGAATGGCGCCTTCACGGCGTGTCTTGATCGGGTCCATGTCGTTATCTCCTTAAGCTTCGCGCACAAGCGCATCCACAGCGATGGCCACGTCGGGTGTACACATCAGCGGGTTAATCTCTACTTCGCTGACGCGGTCAGCATTGGCAACAATGTAATCCTGCACACCCATCACCGCAGCAACAATGGCATCCAGATTAGCAGCGGGTTTACCCCGATACCCTTCAATTAAGGGCCATATCCTGAGCGAACGCAGCGCCGTTTCAACAGAATGAGCCGAAGCAGGCACCAACACTGATGCCGTATCTTGCCAAAGCTCTGTCAAAACGCCGCCCGCGCCTAGCGTCAGTACAAATCCATGCGCCGGATCCCGTAAGACGCCAACCAAAAGTTCCGCAACTGCGCCCTGCACCATTTCCTCAAGCAGATAGCCGCCTTTTGGCATCGACTGCGCGGCGGTGACAACATCTTCGGGTGACACACCAAGCTTTACGCCACCTGCCTCGGACTTATGCGCAAGGCCTGTCACTTTCAGAACCAATGGCCCAACAAGCTGGGCCGCTTGTGTAGGCAATGCATCAATATCAGCGACCAAGCCCCCCTTAGGGACAGGAACACAGTACTGCGCAAGTGCCGCCTTGGCTGTACCTTCATCAACCAACTCAGCTATACGATCAGATCCGGGCACTAGAACTGCAGCGGTATCAGGGGCGCCCATTGTCGCAGCAACAGCGGCAGCGGCGATTGCCTCTGTCAAACCGCACATCGGCACAACGCCACCTTCCATCAGTGTTATGGCAATATCCGGCGGCATCAATTCTGACAACGTAGCGACCATCGCAACGGGCCGCCCACTTTGCGCCCTGACGGCCAAGGCGGCCTCGGTTGCGCAAACCCAATCAACAGGGTCTGTATGCGGGTAATCAACGATAATAAGCGTGAGGCCGATATGCTCGGCTGCCATGGGCAACCATGCCGACGCCATCTTTTCTGCATCACGCCAAATGTAAGTGTGATAATCCAACGGATTGCCCAGCGCGACCATCGGACCAAGCGCCGCCGCCAAATCGTGGCGCTGTTCAGGCAACAATGCTGGAAATGTCATACCTGAACCCACAGCCGTATCAGCGGCCAAGCTCGCTTCGCCCCCAGAGCAGCTGATCGACGATAACGTCGGCGCATCCAGTGGACCAACCATATGCAGCAATTTAAGTGTCTCTAAAAATGTAGGCAGATCAGAAACACGGCCAATGCCTAACCGCGCCAACAGCGCCTTGGCACCTGCATCGCTCCCCGCAAGGGATGCGGTATGTGAAACCGCTGCCTGCTGGGCCTGATCTGATTTGCCAACCTTTAGTGCAACCAACGGCACGCCCTTGCGCTTGGCCTTATGGGCCAGCTCATGCCAAGCGGCCAAATCGCCAAAGCCTTCAATGTGCAAACCAATGGCTGTCACGCGCGGATCATCCAACAGTTCGGTCGCAATTTGCGCCTGTGATGTTTGCGCCATGTTCCCGCAGGCAACCACATAAGCTATTGGCAAACCACGTTGCTGCAGGGACAGGTTTATCGCGATGTTTGATGATTGCGTCAGAATGGCAACGCCTTTGTCGACCGCAACACAGCCATGCTGATCAGGCCACAAAAGAGCGCCATCCAGCGCATTAATGAACCCGTAACAATTTGGCCCTAACACTGGCATATCACCTGCTGCCGCAACCAATGCAGCCTGTAGGTCTGAGCCGGTTTCATCTTCTGCCGCGGCCTCGGAAAAACCGGAGGCAAAACACACAGCGCCCCCCGCGCCCATAGCGGCAAGCGCGGCAACAACTTCTATGGTTGCATGCCGGTTAACACCGACAAAAACCGCGTCTGGCGCATGATCAAGCGCGCCCAGTTCAGGCACGGCTTGAACACCTTCGATGATTTCTCCGCGAGGGTGAACAACATCAATACGGCCTGCAAAGTTCATGCGCCGCGATTGTTTGATGATTTGTGCACACCATGCGCCACCACCAATCACTGCAATCGATTGCGGGCGCAGCAGCCGCGATAGATCACGCGTCATTTCGCGTTCCTTTTATGTATTTCATCACAGTCCCTTTACGCACCCAAGGCCCGCAGCATTTCGCGGCTAATGATGTGACGTTGAATTTCAGACGTACCATCCCAAATCCGCTCAACACGTGCATCGCGCCAGAAACGTTCCAACGGATAATCATCCATCAGTCCCATACCGCCATGTATTTGAATCGCAGCATCTGTCACACGCGACAGCATCTCGCTGGCGTATAGTTTCGCACTGGCGATCTCACGGTTTGCAGACACGCCTTTGTCCAGCCGATCTGCGGCTGCAAGTGTCAGTAAATCGGCCGCGTCAATCTCGGTAATCATATCCGCTAACTGGAACGACACGCCCTGAAACTTGCCAATCTTTTGACCGAACTGCTCACGTTCGGCCGCATAGTTTAAGGCGTAGTCGAACACACGGCGCGCGCGACCAACACTCATCGTGGCAACCGTGATGCGCGTCGCATAGAGCCACGTATTCATCACCTCAAACCCGCTATCAACTTCACCTAGCACCTGTGCGTCGGGCAATCGACAGTCATCAAAATCAAGGATCATGTTTTTATAACCGCGATGACTGACCGATTTGTACCCATCACGAATGGTAAAACCCGGTGTGTCCCGATCAACTAAAAAGGCTGTGATCCGTTTCTTGGGGCCCTTGGGTGTCTGATCTTCACCAGTGGCGATAAAGACAATGATGAAATCCGCATGATCTGCACCAGAGATGAAATGCTTGGTCCCATTGACCACCCAATCTCCACCGTCACGCACGGCATTACATTTCATCCCGCGCACATCAGACCCCGCACCCGGCTCTGTCATCGCAAGCGCATCCATACGTTCACCGCGGACTGCTGGCATCAGGTAACGCTCGATCTGCTCTCCTTCGCAGGCCATCAGGATGTTTTGCGGCCGACCGAAAAAGTGGTTCAACGCCATGGAGCCACGGCCCAACTCACGCTCGACCAGCGCAAATTCTACGTGGTTCAATCCCGCACATCCGACACTTTCAGGGAAATTGCAGGCATAAAACCCCAGATCAATCGTCTTTTGTTTGATCTCCTGAGCGATCTCAGCTGGTACTTCGCCCGTGCGCTCTACCAGTTCCTCATGCGGATAAATCTCTTTCTCAACAAATGTGCGCACTGAATCCGCGATCATCTGATGTTCTTCTGTCAGGCCGTAAATCATGGTCTTTTCCCGCTATGTAATCGTTTACGCATTCACATTATTTGCTTCCGCCCCTTCGTGAAGGGAACAGATTGATTTGCCTTGTGGCACATGTAGATTACCGTAATTCAGCCAGCATAATCGGACCCTTCACCGTCCAATATCGCCTTTAGTTCGGCCAAATGGCGTGCATCTTGTTCGGGGTAGTTTTCCAACTCACTTGCAGTCTTTTCTGCAATTTCATCACTGATCCGGCGCAAAGGAAGATTTGTTTGCAAAGCCCGAATATATGTTTCTGCGGCGCGTTCAAAATAGTACAATCGGTTGAAAGTATCAGCTACGCTGTCACCGATCACCATCACACCATGACTGCCCATAACCATGACTTTTTGCTTGGGATCTGTCAGCAATTCGGCGCAGCGCGCTCCCTCATCCTCAAATGCCAAGCCGCCGTAATCTTCGTCAATCACAACTCGGTTGAAAAACGTGCAGCAATTTTGATCAATCGGCGGCAAGCGGCTGTCTTGAAGACATGCCAGCACGGTCGCAAAAATCGAATGAACATGCATAACGCAGCGCGCGTGGCCGCAAGCGCGGTGAACACCGCCATGCAACCCCCACGCAGTCGGATCAGGCGCATTAGGCCCCACAAGGGTATCTGGATCATTTGCGTCGATTAAAAGCAGATCACTCGCCTTAACACGGCTAAAATGAACCTGATTTGGATTCATCAGAAACTGCGTTCCATCATCATTCACCGAAAGGGAAAAGTGGTTCGCAACACCTTCGTGCATATTAAGCCGCGCAGTCCAGCGAAATGCAGCAGCCATATCCACACGTTCTTGCCAGTGGTCCATGTTCGATTTCAATTCTGTAACGCTCATTTATCCATCCTTTTCCTTGCCTTACCACAGATCATCCTATTGGCGACCCGTCCATCCTATCTGCGACATTATTCGTCGTTAACCAATGGGCGGCTCGGCACCCAAGCATATCCATTCTCACATAAGATATACGCTTCACGCAGGCCATGCGGCTTGTTTGTTGGCATTTGTAAAATGGTACCACCTGCTGCCTTTGCACGCACACAGGCCTCTTCGGGATCGGTGTCATACAGCCTAATCTCAATACCTCCACCGCGTGGTGGGTTTTCGGGCAATAGCCCCAACAGGGGATTCGAATGGTAAGTGCTGTCGCAATGTAATTGAAATACTTGTGCGCCATAAACCATGATAGCGAAATCAGCAGTCGACTGGTGGGCACTCATACCAAAAACAGTCTCTAAAAAGGCCACTTGTGCAGCAACATCCCTTACCAACAGGTTTAATCCAATCCCACGTAACCCTGCGCCAAATTCCGCTGCTCCGACTTGATCATAGTCCATTACTTCTCCTCCCGCTTGTGCCTGCGCAAACCCTGTGAAATATTGGGACATGACACAAGCAACATTCCCCACTTGGCCCGACGTGGCCACCGATCTGGTCAATGTCGCCGCAGGCCGCACGCCTGCCGACATGATTATCACTGGCGGCATCTGGGTAAACGTCCATACCCGTGAAGCTATCCCTGAACATGACATCGCAATCGTGCGCGGCCGTATCGCATTTGTTGGTCCCTCAGCGGATCATTGCAAAGGAGCTGATACTCAGATCATTGAGGCCAATGGCCGCTACATGATCCCTGGTCTTTGCGACGGCCATATGCACATCGAAAGTGGCATGCTCACCCCTGCTGAGTTTGCCCGTGCGGTGATACCACACGGGACAACCAGTATGTTTACCGATCCGCATGAGATCGCAAATGTTCTGGGCCTCGAGGGTGTGCGCATGATGCACGATGAAGCACTGATGCAGCCCATAAACATCTTCACACAAATGCCCTCATGCGCGCCCAGCGCACCCGGCATGGAAACAACCGGATTCGAGATCACAGCCGAGGACGTAGCCGAAGCCATGGAGTGGCCGGGAATCATTGGTCTGGGAGAGATGATGAATTTTCCCGGTGTCAGCAACGCCGACCCTCAAATGCTAGCTGAAATCGCAGCAACACAGCGCGCGAACAAAACGGTTGGTGGGCACTATGCCTCTCCCGATCTGGGCGCACCTTTTGCAGCCTATGTTGCCGGAGGCCCAGCTGATGATCATGAGGGCACCTGCGAAGAAGACGCAATCGCGCGGATGCGCCAAGGGATGCGATCCATGATCCGTCTTGGTTCGGCGTGGTATGATGTCGAAAGCCAGATCACCGCTATTACCGAACGCGGCCTTGATCCGCGCAACATGATACTTTGCACCGATGATTGCCACTCTGGTACATTGGTCAATGACGGTCACATGAACCGTGCCGTGCGGCACGCTATTGATTGTGGTTGTGATCCGCTGGTCGCGTTGCAAATGGCGACGATCAACACTGCCACCCACTTTGGCTTAGAACGTGACATTGGCTCCCTCACGCCAGGTCGCCGTGCTGACGTGATCCTCTCTTCGGACCTCAAGACGTTGCCCATTGAGACAGTCATCGCACGCGGCCAAATCGTTGCACAGGATGGTGAATGTCTGGTCGATTGCCCACACTACAACTGGCCAACTCACGCGCGTCAGACTGTCAACATGGCGCGTGATCTAAAAGGCGACGACTTTACAATCACCGCACCTGCTGGTGCCAACGCTGTCACGGCAAATGTAATTGGTGTGGTCGAAAATCAGGCGCCCACCCGCGCGCTGCAATTCGAGCTGCCAGTAACCGAAGGGCGTGTCACCGCGCACGGTGATGTCTGCCAAATCGCATTGGTAGAACGGCATCGTGCAACAGGTGGCGTGGTCAACGCGCTTGTGTCTGGTTTTGGGTATACGGGGAACATGGCGATGGCCTCGACCGTGGCACACGATAGCCACCACATGATCGTGGTCGGCACTGATGCCGAAAACATGGCGCTTGCGGCAAACCACCTCAAGCAGCTTGGCGGCGGCATCACAGTTTTCAAAGACGGTGTCCCCCTCGCGACCATTGATCTGCCCATTGCGGGCCTCATGTCTGACAAGCCCGCTGCCGAAGTGGCCGCTAAGACGGACATCATGATGCAAGCAATGCGCGACTGCGGATGCACCCTTAATAACGCCTACATGCAGCACTCGTTGCTGGCGCTCGTCGTGATCCCCGAGCTGAGGATCTCTGATTTGGGGTTGGTAGATGTGCGTACCTTTGAGTTCGTAGATGTGATCGTCACATGAAGACGTTCGCAAAGAAGCTGACCTCCCTTATGCCTGCGGGGGTCACGCTGCCTTCCGATTTGGTTGAGGTTTTCGACTGGTTAGAAGATCAAGGTTGGCTTCATCTTCGAAAGACAGGCGCACCCGAAGATCATTGGCTCTCCATCTATCCGCCTGAATTCTTAAATCACCTAGGAACAAGCCACGTCACCTTTGGCGGCACAACCGTGCCCTATACCAATCATTGGTCAGCACCTGACACGGCCGTCGATAACCGCATCGCTGAGATCGGCGTCACGTCAGGTGATGGAGGGAGGGTTGCCATCTGGCTTGATGAAATGGGCAAACAGCATTTTGTCCACATCGGGCATGACAGCCTAAGGGTGATCACAGATGATCCGCTGGTCCTGCTGCAATTTCTAGCCATGGGCTATCTAGAAGCGGGCGCATTAGAACAAACAGATATTACCCCATTGCAGGCGGCATTAGATTACCATGGCGTTGGAGCCATCACTGACTTGGACCCTAGTGAGCAACCTGTCGCGCCTATCGCCTTGCAAGAGTTTCTCAAACAACGCTTTGATCTAGATATGCCCACAACTGCACGCGAGCTGGGAATTTCGAATTTCCCTGAATATCATGACACCGAAACAAACGACCCTTTCGCGAAATGGATTTCATCGGCTACGCCCGAACCCTCCGAAGAAGAACTGGCTTATGAGCTAGAACTGATGCGAACGGTTGAATCCCTTGATCTTAACGACACCGACAGCTCAGAAACGATCATGGATAAGATCGGCACGCTGTTTGAAACAAAGAATTGAGACATAGTATTATGAAGCAGTACCAAACTCTGACACCCGACGCGCCCAAGGCCGAAGCATTCACTGATGCCACCGCCGCCGTGGACCGTCTGACCGAACTTTACGTGCAGTCGATTGGTTTTTTGCGAACGCAGTTTGCCGATGCGATGGCCAACACGCCGCCCCCAACGCGTATTCGCGCGTTTTACCCCGAGATTCGGTTTACGACCTCATCCTATGCCCAAGTTGATACGCGACTAAGCTTTGGACATGTCTCAGGGCCTGGAACTTATGCGTCGACAATC
This sequence comes from Sulfitobacter sp., assembly GCF_036960155.1. Lineage (GTDB taxonomy): Bacteria > Pseudomonadota > Alphaproteobacteria > Rhodobacterales > Rhodobacteraceae > Sulfitobacter. The sequence goes on from NZ_JBALWB010000001.1 coordinate 896,183, forward strand.
ACACGGCCAGATCTGTTCAGGAACTACCTCATCCAACAGGTTGGCCTGCTGATTGAAAACCACGGGCAACCTGTGATCATCGGCGCGTCTGAAACACCCATCCCTGTACATTTTGCCATGACCAGCGATGCGGGCATGACGGTGCCACAAGATGGTGCTGCCGACTTTACGCTGCGCGATGTTTTTGACGTGCCCGACCTTAGCACCACCAACGATGACATCGTCAACGGCACCTATGTGGCACCAGATGGTGTGGAGCCATTGGCCCCCTTCACCGCGCAACGTGTGGATTATTCACTGGCACGGCTCGCGCATTACACGGCTACTGATCCGGACCATTTTCAGTGCCACGTCTTATTCACCAACTACCAATTCTACGTGACTGAGTTTGAAGAATACGCCCGGGCCATGCTGCGTGACAAAAGCAGTGGCTACACTTCCTTTGTCTCAACCGGAAATCAAGAAATCACCGATGGGGATTCTCCCATCGAAGCGACTGCCAAATTACCGCAAATGCCGACCTACCACCTGAAACGCGCAGATGGTTCTGGCATCACTCTGGTGAATATCGGCGTCGGGCCATCCAATGCCAAAACCGCGACCGATCACATCGCGGTACTGCGCCCACATGCGTGGTTGATGGTTGGACACTGTGCAGGCCTGCGCAACACGCAAGCCTTGGGTGATTTTGTTCTCGCCCATGCCTATCTGCGCGAAGATCACGTGCTGGATGATGACCTACCGGTCTGGGTTCCAATCCCTGCGCTGGCTGAGATCCAGATCGCACTTGAAAATGCCGTCGCTCAGGTGACCCAGCTTGAGGGGTATGAGCTGAAGCGCATCATGCGCACGGGAACTGTTGCCACTATCGACAATCGCAACTGGGAACTGCGCGACCAATCTGGCCCTGTTCAACGCCTCAGCCAATCTCGCGCAGTTGCACTGGATATGGAAAGCGCGACAATCGCGGCAAACGGTTATCGCTTCCGCGTGCCCTATGGCACATTACTATGTGTCTCAGACAAGCCACTGCACGGCGAGTTAAAGCTTCCCGGTATGGCGTCAGACTTTTACAAAACCCAAGTTGCAAACCATTTGATGATCGGAATTCGCGCGATGGAGCAGCTTCGCGGTATGCCGCTAGAGCGGATTCACAGCCGGAAATTGCGCTCATTTGACGAAACTGCCTTCCTTTGAGGCCTATTGACCTAAGAAATATGCGGAAAACCTCCTATTTCTTAGGAAATGTCGCCACTATTCGTTGTGTTTGCTTACTACATACCGTTACATTCTGCTAATGAGGCCCAACATTCGGGCAGCCGAGGAGATTAATAATGGCAACCAAACCAATGACAAAAACTCAGCTCGTCGCCGCACTGGCAGATGAAATGGGCACCGACAAAAAAGCTGCAGGCAGCGCACTTGATGCAGTATGCGCACTGATCACCAAAGAAGTATCTGGTGGCGGTGCCGTGACTCTTCCAGGCGTTGGCAAAATCTATTGCCGCGAACGTCCTGAGCGCATGGTTCGCAACCCTGCGACTGGTGAGCAGTTCAAGAAAGAAGCGGACAAGGTTGTGAAAATGACCATCGCCAAAGCGCTGAAAGACAGCGTTAACGGTTGATATCAGCCATAAGCTGATTGTCTATGAAAGGGTCGTCCATTCGGGCGGCCCTTTTCTTTTTCGACTGCGTCTCATTCAACCGAATTATCGGCGGTTGCAACTCGTTGTTTTCTAACCGATGGTCAACGGAATTCAGCGATCAGCAGGCAGAGACTTCATGGACATACGCGCTATCGGACTTGGCCTTGCTTTCGCGCTCATGTGGTCTTCTGCCTTCACATCAGCCCGCATAATTGTAACAGATGCATCTCCTCTGTTTGCCCTATCCATGCGCTACCTTGTTTCCGGCATTATCGGCGTTGGGCTTGCTTGGGCACTTGGACAAAGTTGGCGATTATCGCGCGCTCAATGGCGGGCTACCATCAGCTTTGGATTTTTGCAGAACGCAGTTTATTTGGGCCTGTTCTTTGTGGCTATGCAGACAATCGAAGCGTCGCTTGCCTCAATCATTGCGTCTACAATGCCCTTGATGGTCGCACTGGCTGCGTGGGCATTTATGGGGGACAAGCTTAGCCCGTTGGGCATTATTGGCCTCATCGCCGGCCTTGTTGGTGTCGCGCTTATTATGGGTTCACGCATTACCGATGGTGTGGACCTCGTCAGCCTTGGGATCTGCTTTATCGGAGTGCTGGCACTCACCATCGCGACGCTAACCGTGCGCGGCGCATCCGCAGGTGGAAACCTCTTGATGGTCGTGGGTCTTCAGATGTTAGTGGGATTTGTTGCACTAAGCATTGCAACGCTTTTATTTGAAACACCGCAAGTCACACCAAGCTGGCCACTTGCTATTGCTTTTGTCTACACCTGTCTCGTTCCAGGCCTTACCGCGACATGGATTTGGTTTCTTCTGGTGGGCCGCATCGGCGCAACCCGCGCGGCGACGTTCCATTTCCTCAATCCTTTCTTTGGTGTTGCAATAGCTGCCCTTTTGCTGGGCGAAGCCCTCGGGCCACGAGACATAATTGGTGTCGCAATCATCGCAGCTGGTATTCTGGCGGTTCAAATATCGCGCCAACGCGTGGCCTAATTCCGACATCTAGATGACGCACCTCATCATGTGGGGTTGCTGCGATTTGGTATTGTGTTGTCTATGACCGACACACACACCACCCCAAAACCCTACGCTTTTCTACTTCTCCCCGGCTTTTCTACGCTGGGCTTTTCCTGTGCGCTTGATGCGTTATCCCTTGCCAACCACCATCCCTCAAAACAGGTATTTTACCGCTGGCGTCTACTTTCTGAAACAGGCGAGCCTGTCGAGGCCTATAACGGTGTAAAGATCGCAACAGACAGCGCCCTAACTCCGCTGGATCGCGGGGAGACATTGGTTGTTTGCGCAGGAGAACATGCCGGTAAGGCGGGCTCAAAAACCCTCTTGAACTGGCTCCGCCGCGAAGCGCGGCGCGGAAATGATTTTGGCGCACTCTCATCGGGAACCTACATCCTTGCTTTGGCTGGCTTGATTGGCGGCAAGCGCGTCACAACCCATTGGGAGTACAAGACCGCACTCGCTGAAATGCTGCCTGACGTAATCATGGAAGACACAATCTTTTCCATTGATGGCCGCGTATTCACCTCCGCTGGCGGAGCTGCGTCAATGGACATGATGCTGCATCGCTTGCGTGACGACTATGGCGCGGATTTGGCAACATGGGTTGCTGACCAAATGGTCTATACTGTGCCACGTGCCCATTCTGACGCCCAACGGATGTCCCTTCAATCACGGCCAGAGGTGCGTAATCCAAAATTGCTGTTGGCTATGCAGGTTATGGAAAACAACATCGAAGACCCCCTAAGCCCTGAAGAAATTGGAGGCGTTGTTGGGCTATCTACTCGGCAGCTAGAACGGTTGTTTGCCAAGTATTTGTCCATCTCTCCCAAGCGACATTATTTACGCATCCGGTTGGAAAAAGGTCGCAACTTATTGCGCCAAACTGATCTAACTGTAACGAATGTTTGCATCGCTTGCGGATTCAAATCTTTGTCGCATTTTTCAAAAAACTACCGCGCCGCCTATGGCATCCCACCCGGGTTGGAGGCCACTGATGGTAAGGTTCTTTGGTCTGACCACAGCTAAAGTATCAACGTTTTCTAAATATCGCGATCTGCGCAGTGTCATTGCGATGCGCAATATCCGCACCAGCGCCATAGATCGCCACTTCTCGAAACTCCAAAGCATCGATATCAGTCTCTAAGCTCGCGAACTTCTCTGTAAAACCACGTGCCTCAAAATGTTCCGCATTAATCGCAAGGACAAAAACGGCGCCTGATTTAGCCACTCGCAGTAACTCATCCAGTGCGACGGGACCAACGTGTCCGTGTGTGAACGTACCTGAACTCACCACCGCACCGTATGTTTCAACCTCCAACGTCAGTGGCAGCGTCAGATCGGCCTGTATTGCTCGTGTATACAGCCCCTTGTTCATGGCAACAGCCAGCAGTTCTGGAGAGATGTCCAATGCATGCATCTCAATTCTGCTCTTCAATGGAAACGCCTGTGCTACCAGCCCCGTTCCCACCCCAACATCCAAGATCGGTCCCTGAGGTGTCTGTTCAGACAAAATCTCCGCTACGATTTGCGGCAACTGGTAGTCCATCTCAATCGCAAAGCCTGCGTCATAGGTCGTCGCCCAGTCGGCATAGAGTGCCTGATTGTCCTCAGGTGTCTCTAATGCGTAGGCTTTATCCAGATCAGGTTTATCGTGCATCGCGACCTCAATTGTTAGAGTGTAATGCTAACCCAGTTCAGGAATATCTCAATCGCCTATCTCTCGTCTCAAGCAATACCCCTTTGATTTCTCCTCTATAAGCCCCATCTAGTAGGGTAAGCAAAACGCAAGGAAACACACATGTCGGAATACACCAAAAACCCTGACGTTATCGCAACCCTGTCACCTGAAGAATTCCACGTCACGCAAGAAAGCGGTACGGAACGTCCGGGCACGGGCAAGTTGCTGGAGAACAAAGCCCCTGGTATCTACGTTGATATTGTCTCAGGCGAGCCACTGTTCGCATCTGCTGACAAGTACGAGAGCGGCTGCGGATGGCCCAGCTTCACCAAGACGATAGATACAGAGCACGTGCAAGAACTACGCGATGCAACATTGGGCATGGTCCGCACCGAGGTTCGCAGTACCCATGGTGACAGCCATCTTGGGCATGTGTTTCCAGATGGACCGCCTGACCGTGGCGGCCTGCGCTATTGCATCAACTCGGCGTCATTGCGGTTTATCCACCGCGACGACATGGATGCCGAAGGGTATGGAAAATACATTGATCAAGTGGAGGACGTAACATGAGCAATCAACGCGCAGTACTGGCAGGTGGATGTTTCTGGGGCATGCAGGATTTGATCCGCAAACGCAAAGGTGTGGTCAGCACCCGTGTGGGATATTCAGGTGGTGATGTTCCAAACGCGACGTACCGCAATCATGGCACCCACGCTGAAGCCATAGAGGTCATGTTTGATCCGGCTGTTTTTAGCTACCGCGAATTGCTTGAACTGTTTTTTCAAATCCACGACCCCACGACAGAGAACCGCCAAGGTAATGACCGCGGAATGGGCTATCGTTCCGCGATATATTTTGAGGACGAAGACCAAAAATCTGTCGCGCTGGATACCATCGCCGATATCGAAGCATCGGGCATTTGGCCCGGTAAGGTCGTCACCGAGATTGAACCAGTTTCAGACTTCTGGGAAGCCGAAACAGAGCATCAAGACTACCTTGAACGTATTCCAAATGGATATACTTGCCACTTCCCCCGCCCCGATTGGGTCCTGCCAAGGCGTGCGGCAGCGGAATAATAACTAAGGGCCACCCAGTAGATCGGGTGGCCCTTTCTTTGTCATGCAACATTTATTTGACGAAGCCATACGGGCGCCTGACTAGGTCAGGCTATGGCGTAGTCGTGGCAATCTCGACAGGATCAGCCCATCCAATGTCAGAACCGCCAGCAAAGCCAGACCAGCCATAGGAAAGGCCATTGAAACGGCAAGCCCAACCAATATGGCGCCTTGCCAAAGTGGCATTTCTTTTGGCATTGGCGGCGCTGACAAACGGCCAGCATGTGCAGGCCGGCGTTTCCACCAAAGAACGATGGAACTAACACACAGAAAAATCACCGATAGGCAGACAAGCGTGTTTGCAAGTACACTCCAAAGACCCATCGTGCCCATGTGCAATGCAATACCAACTGCCATCGCCTTGCCCGCAAGCGAATAGTCTTCATACCGAACGTCCACCAAAACCTTGCCTGTATATTGATCAACGTGAACCGTCCGATCTGACATCGGATCAGTGCTATCTGTATTCATTGAATCACGGCTCAACGTCCAAACACCTGTATCTGATTGTGGAACATTCAGTTGATATCGCGCATCAAATCCAATCTCACGGGCCAGCGTATCCACCGCGTCCAACGTAACCGCCGTGTCCACGACGCCGCCTGTTCCTGCATCGCTGCCAGAGGCAGGCATTTGTGTTTGTTCAAGCGCCCATGGCACCTCACGACGGTCGTGGTTCATGCTGGCGTGAATGTCATCTGACAAGGGCACAGCATCCCATTTTTCAGCAGGGAACTGGCTCCACGCTTGCACCATTTTGCCACCCCATACGCCCGACCACGACAGCCCCGAGATCAGGAAGAACACCAAAAACACAGACAACCAAATGCCAACGACTCCGTGAAGAGATTTCCACATCGTTCGACCGCCAGAAAAGTTGGGAATAAGCGCCTTGTGCCAACCCGCTTCACGCGGCCACCACATGTACAAGCCTGTTGCGATCAAAACGAGTGCCAACGAAGCTGCCGTTTCAATCATACGGTCGCCTGTGACACCCAGCATCAACTCACCGTGGATATTATCTGCGAAATCGTACCACCCGCTGTGCCGCGGGAATGTTTCGATCACTTTTGCTGTGTAGGGATCAACGGCGACCATTATGGCGTCATCGTTTAGATCAACCCGAAACAAGCTCGCGACTGCATCGTTACGCGGCGCCACATATTGTATCAACGTCCCACCAAGGATGGCCTCAACAGCAGCTTCAGCTTGTTGCGAGATCGGTGCAATGATCTCTTGTGGGACTACGACAGTGCGCTCCCCATCTCGGCCGTCTATCCAAGCAATCCACAACATGGACATGCCCGTGATTGCCAGAACCGTGAAAAACGGAATAACGAAAAGCCCGGCATAAAAATGCCAGCGCCACGCTGCGAAATAGAATTTATTTACGCTGCCCTCGGGCTGCGCATTGGTGTCAGTAGGTGTCATGTTTTGGCTCCACGCCTATGGGTCCGCATCTATAGCGGGCAAAAATTTGAACTCTGTAAGGTGAGGTCAGGCTTGCGGAGGAGCGCGTGTTAGGCGGGAAGGATCAAGCGGGCGCGTGTGATGTACACGCTTAGCGACAAAGGACAGCTTGAGAGCTTGATCGGATAGAAGAACAGGAACACCGTGACAGTCACGCGGCAAAACAACCGCGCCAATCAGTCGACAGGCCTCACATTTTTGGGTCTGTGCGCCATCCTGTTCACCAGCAGTTCCGCATAGATCACTCAGAGAACCGCCCGCCGCGATGTAGGCCAAAAGCTCAGGCGAAGATTCCATCCGTGGACTGGCATGGGCAAAACCCGAAGCTGCCAACGCAATAATCAATGCGCAGGATGTAAGAAATCTGAAAGAGAGTGATCTCATCATCGACATGAGACACGATCTAAACAACTTCTTCGCGCTATGCGAGCAAATTATGTAGGACGTAATTGCATTTTTCAAACCGCAACGCGTGGGCGACCTGTGGCTTCTACTGACACTTCAGCCTCCACAAACACTTCACGGGATTCAACGCCTGCACTGCGCACATCGCGTGCCACGCTCACTTGAATATCCTCGGCCCCAGCCGCCTCTGCTGCCGCCAATGCGCGAGCACGCAGCACATCTTCGAGCCGCAAAAGTGCTTGCTCCGCATCGCCAAAATCCTCTGGGCCTTCGGTCAAGTGAACACGGTATTTGCCCTCACTAGGCGACGTTATTGTGCCAGCTTCCCGCATGGTCACACGGCCCACAACAGCACCAATAGCATTTGCCACGCCCGCGTGTTCTGGCAGGATCATTTCGCATCCCAATCTTGTACCAACCGCAGGATAATAGGTGCTCGCTGACGCTCCCAATCCAATAACAGGCACGGCCAGCCCCGTATCCAGACGCACTAAACCCTGATGTCCGCCCAATCCACGCTGCATTAAGACGTGTCGCGCCAACACATCCGGCTCTAAGCCGAATTTCGTCTCTTCTTCGGCAAATGCAGTCTCTAACAAGGTCAATGCAGTTTGATGCTCGAGCTGAGAAATGATGATCCGCGCCATCACCTTTGGATCAGCAGCAAGTCTGTCACCTGATCCGGTACGCCTGCGGCCAAACAACGTAAGTGCCTTTTGGGCTGCATCCACATCCCATGTATCCGCCAAGCCCAGTACGTGGCTCGCATCCGAGGGCGTCACACCTGCGATCTGGACTAACCCACGTTCGACCAACCGTTTAAGCGCACCATTCTCAATCCGCGAACGCAGTACATCACCCAATGGATGGACATTGTCTGCGATTCGTTCCAGCAACGCCTCTTCGCGCGGCCCGATGCCCTCCATGGTCTGACCTGCAACCGCGCGCACAAAAATTCCATCATGTTCCCCCGGGAGGGTACTTCGCAATTGAGACTCAAGCGTAGCATGCACGATATCCGGCGCATCTATTGCAACCAAAGACACCGGAAGCAGACGCCGAGGACCTAGTGAAACGCCGCCTTGCAAACCTTCAGACAGGAAATGTACTTCACTATCACCGCCTAGGCCTGTCGTCCGCATCGCAACCGCCTCGACCATGGTGCGATAGGGGCCGACACGCGCGCCCGCTGGATCAATCGCCGGACGACCGTCTCTAAGCAGGGCAACATCAGTTGTCGTTCCGCCAATATCAGAGACTAATGCGTGATCTGCGCCTGTCATCCACCGCGCGCCCACAATGGACGCCGCAGGGCCGCTCAGGATTGTTTCAATTGGTCGTTCGCGTGCTTGCGCGCTGGATATCAACGCACCATCACCACGCACCACCATCAATGGCGCAACGACGCCCAAGTCTTTCAGCGTGTCTTCCGCCCGTCCGATGAGTCGATCAATCATACCAATCAGCCGCGCATTCAAAACGGCTGTCATCGCGCGCTTTGGACCGTTCAGCTTTGCTGATAATTGATGCGAAGCGGAAACTGGTCTGTCAGTCAATTCACTAATCAGGGCCATCGCCCGCAATTCATGCGCTGGATTACGCGTCCCAAACTGGGCAGCCACAGCAAAGCCGCCAACGCCCGCACCATGCTGTTTCAGGAACATCCGAAGGCCTTCTTCGTCTAGTGGCGCAGCCTCGCCTCCTGCGTGGTTGTGGCCTCCCGCCAGCACAACATGTGGATCACCTTTGAGTGCCTCGAGCAATCCATGTGTTTCCAGATCACGTTCTTTGAAACCAATATAGACTAGCGCAACACGTCCGCCTTGCCCCTCCACAAGTGCATTTGTTGCAAGGGTTGTAGACAGCGAAGCCAACGCGATGTCTGCTGCTGCTACACCTGACTGTTCCAAAACTGCCCGCACGGCCCCTCCAACGCCGATGGCCAAATCATGCCGCGTGGTTAACGCCTTGGCGCTGGCGATCACGTCTCGCTCGTCACGGATAATCACCGCGTCCGTGTAGGTGCCACCAGTATCTACGCCCAAAAGCAAAGCCATGGATCTCTCCTTCGAGTTGTTGGGAAGTGTCCTAACCTACCAGTAGAACAAAGCCAGCCTATTCGCGTCATTAAAGTGCCAGTTGCGCCACTGCCCATCGCGCGGCATCAGCAACAGCTCCGTCAGGGTCCTCACATAGAGCCTGAGCAGCGTCGCGCAGCGATAGGTCGCCCGAATTCCCAATGGAATAGAGCACATTGCGCACAAACCTATCCCGGCCTATCCGCTTGACTGGAGATCCAGAAAACCGCGTGCGAAATGCTACATCATCTAGCACAACAAGCTCGGCCAACGTACCACCTGCACTGCCATGGTAACGCATGTCACTTGCCGCAACGGCAAACTTGTTCCAAGGGCACGCCGCCAAACAATCATCACATCCGTAAATACGATTGCCCAGCGCTGAACGCATTTTCTCGTCAACGGGGCCTTTGTGTTCGATGGTCAGATATGAAATGCACCGCCGCCCATCTAATTTATATGGTGCAGGAAATGCATTCGTCGGACAAACCTCCTGACAGGCGGTACAACTTCCACACCGATCCACTTCAGGCGCGTCGGGTTCTAACTCTAGCGTGGTAAAAACAGAGCCTAAAAAGGCCCAATTCCCCCAATCACGGCTTACGATATTGGTGTGCTTGCCTTGCCACCCTAACCCCGCGGCCTGCGCTAATGCCTTCTCTGGAACGGGCGCGGTATCGACAAATACCTTCACCTGACACGGTTCTTGTTCAATGAGCCAACGCGCTAACCGCTTGAGACGCTTCTTAACGACATCATGATAATCGCGTCCCTGCGCGTAAACAGAAACCGCCCCTAGGTCTGGCCGCTCCAAAATTGCTAACGGATCATGTTCAGGTGCGTAACTTTCAGCCAGCATGATGACCGAGCGGGCCTCCGGCCAAAGAACAGATGGATCGCCACGCCAATGTTTGCGTTCTTCCATCCAGCCCATTTGCCCGTGATATCCGGCTTCCAGAAACGCATCTAATCGTTCGGGCACTTCTGGGACGGAATCAGGTCGACAAATACGGCAGGCCACAAACCCTTCAGCCAATGCTTGGGCGGTCAGCCTTGCCTTAATATCCATGATCTAAAAGCCTTTGAACCAAATTCCGCACAGCCTGCCTGTACTAGAAGCAGCACATGGAATGGAATCAGAAATCCAGATCATTATAGTGCTTCGGTGGTGTAAATCCGGGAACCTGATCCGCCAAAATTGATCGGAAAGCAGGACGCGATTTGATTTTCGCATACCAATCTTTCACTTCTGGGCAACTATTCCAGTCAACATCCGAAATATAGTCAAGCGAGGACAAATGCGCGGCTGCTGCAAAATCAGCCAAGGTCATTGTATCACCAGCCAACCAGCGACGATGATCAAGCAGCCAAGTCAAATAACCGAGATGGAATTTGATCGCACGTGCGCCTGCTTTTACATTCTTGCTGTCGGGATAACCCAACTTCATCATCTTCTTGTTCACCCGCTCATACAAAAGCTTCGAGGTGACCTCCTGATGGAATTTGTCGTCGAACCAGCTGACCAACCGTCGTACTTCCAGCTTTTGTGCAGGATCAGACGGGAGCAAAGATGGCTCTGGGCGCGTCTCTTCGATGTACTCACAAATCGCTGCGCTTTCGGACATCATGATACCATCCAATCGAAGCACTGGTACTTTGCCAGCCGGATTACGACGTAAAAAGTCTGGATCTTGCTCCCAATACCGTTCCTCAACCAGTTCACACTCAATTTTCTTTTCCGCGAGACTTAGCCTAATCTTGCGGCAAAAGGGCGATAGAGGGACGTGAAACAGGCGGGCCATGATAAATCCGTAAATGGGGTACCCGACCTAAATGCCTTGTGACGCGCAAACATTCAACTCTCGAAACAATCTGCCCGCCCGTCAGCTTTGATTGTTGCCGCACCCGAGCGGATTTGCGCCGCCCGTTTTTTGAGGTAATTCGTCGGCCGCGATGCACTTCGTGTTTTTGGCGAAGGAAGGACCGCTGCCAGTTGCGATGCCTGCCGCGCGGTCAATTCTTCTGGTCCAACTTTGAAATAATGACGCGAAGCCGCTTCAACACCAAATACCCCTTCGTCGAATTCTGCGACATTTAGATAGACCTCTAATATTCGCCGCTTTGGCCAAACCGCTTCCACTATCGGCGTAATACCTGCCTCTAATGCTTTGCGAATCCACGTGCGCCCGTGCCACAGATAGACGTTTTTTACAGTCTGCTGACTCAGCGTTGATGCACCACGGTTTGATCCTTGTGATATCGCCAATTTGATCGCCTTGAGGTCAAAGCCCCAATGTTCGCAAAAATTTGCGTCCTCAGCAGCAACAACAGCGCGCGCCATTACCGGTGCAATCTCTCGCATCAGTACCCATTCATAATCCACACCACCCAATCGACGGGATTCGCTGAACATATATGCCGTTGTTGGCGGGTTCACGATCCGCCCTAGCAGCACAGCTGCTGCCACCAGTAAAAATACAACGGCCACAACCCGCCAAACAAAACGCCTGATGCGTCGCCGCAAAGGCAGGCGTTTGGGCTCTTTTGCCGGAGCTTTTCCCTTGGGTTTTGTTGTGGTTTTTGAAGTACGTTTTGCCATTGTTCAGCTATAGCGATGCATATCGTATTTGTGAACTTTGCTGTGAAAAGAGATTAACATCAGTCCCTGCCGTGCCAAAAACCGCACTGCCATTGTAAAAACCTACTACCTGCAACATCACGCCGCCATTAAACAGGTTGCTTCAATCTTTCTAGCGACTGTACGCGCAGCTAATGTTCGACACTTGTGATCTGCCAATTGCGGAAAGAGCGTCAGCAATTCAGCCTGTTGTTCACACCCTTGTAGCGCCAGTCCCGTATCCGGCAAACAGCTTTCTGAGGGGCAGCCCTCACCAAAAACAATCTGGTGTCGGTCAAAGAGCAGGTGAATATATTCAACTACGCCCCCTTCTACAAAACGTACATCGCGATCATTTACCAGATGTTTCGCAGCCACCAAGGCCTCATCACACCCCATCATCAGCTGGGTCCGCCAATCCGAAATCAACATCCGGTGTTCAGGCGAAACCATAAATGCGCGTTCATTTCCTATACTGCCCTCCTCAAAAAGGATCGGGGCGAAACTGCCATAGGCGCGCACGGTCTGACGCAAAACCAGTCGTACAGGTTGCGCGCCCTCATCCATTGTCTCAACCAGGTCGCCTGCGACAATGTCTTCAACCGCGCAGGTTCCACCGGGAACGTCTATTTGTGTTCCAGGGGTGAAACAGGTGGGGCCAAATGTTCCCACGGGCATTTGCGTACTAGTATTAACAAAGGTGCTGCTGACGAAAGTCCCGTCTTGAAGCGCCTGCCCGTCGTTGGGTGTGAAAACCGCCGGGTCACCATTGGCAAAATAGAAGGTGACACCAAAATACTGAATATTACCAATACCCGCCACATTGATCGTGATCGAGTCATTCACCCAAACCCTAGAGATCAAGTTGCCTTCAAAGGTATCATTGCTGTTTGGGTTGATTTGACCGTTTTCATCGAAATCAATGAACTCAGCGCGCTGAACGGTCAATGCGGTTCCAAAAGCGGGCGGATTGCCCGGATCCATCTGGAAAAACTGGTCTTTGTAAATAATTGGCATGAACTGCATCCTCGGCATTGGTTAATGCCTAAAATGCAGGTCAAATTTGCCGAGAGTTTGCCGCGAATTGTTTCTAATCGGGGCCATTTTGTGTCAGCGAAACAGATTGTTTCCCTCGCTGACACAATTGATAATGCGGTTATTCCGCTGGAATGGCCTGTGCTTCATCGCCAAGCGGCACAGGAATGCGGTTCAGCATTTCCTTTGGACAGATCTGGATAAAGTTACCTTTTTCTAGATCCCAATGTTGCAAGATATCCATGGCCTTGCGGCTATTGGTTTCAGCAACATGACGTTCGATCAAAGTCTTGAGCTGCTGCTCCCAGTGATCTTGGGTAACGGCGCAATGTACCAGTGTTTCATGGTTCATCATGGCGATAGCACGGTTTTCAGGGTCATACAGGTAGGCCATACCACCCGTCATACCCGCGCCAAAGTTCGCGCCGATTTCACCCAAGATAACCGCCACGCCGCCAGTCATGTATTCACACCCATTACTGCCACAACCCTCGATCACAACATGCGCGCCGGAGTTACGAACAGCAAACCGTTCACCCGCGCGGCCCGCTGCAAACAGGAACCCATCAGTTGCACCGTAGAGGACTGTGTTACCGATGATTGTGTTCTCTGCGGCCACAATTGTGGATTTCATCTGCGGCCGGACCACAACAGTACCGCCAGACAACCCCTTGCCCACATAGTCGTTGGCGTCCCCCGCTACGACCAGTTTTAGACCTGGCGCTGCAAATGCACCCAATGATTGGCCAGCGGAACCAGTCAGATTCACTGTCAGGTGGTTGGGCTGCAGATCATTACGCATGCCAAAACGTTTGACAATATGGCTGGAAATGCGTGTGCCAACTGTCCGGTGCGTGTTTTGCACAGCATAGCTCAGCTGCATCTTTTCACCATCCTCAAGGAAGCGCACCGCATCCGCTACGATCTGTGCATCCAAAGTATCAGACACAACATTGCGCGGCTTGTTACGGTCATAGACCGTGTGCAGCTCTGCATCGACGGAGATCAACAAGGGGTTGAGGTCTAGATCGTCAAGGTGGGCAGAGCCACGCGAAACCTGCGTCAACAGATCAGCACGACCAATCACATCATCCAACGAACGCGCACCGATAGATGCGAGAATTTCCCGCACTTCAGTTGCATAGAAGGTGATGAGGTTCACAACTTTATCCGCATTTCCTGTGAATTTGTCACGCAGCGCCTCGTCTTGGGTACAGACACCTACTGGGCAGGTGTTGCTCTGACACTGACGTACCATGATACATCCCATCGCGATCAACGCGGCGGTACCGATGCCGTATTCCTCAGCACCCAACATCGCCGCCATCACAATGTCACGACCTGTGCGCAAACCGCCATCAGTCCGCAATGTCACGCGGTCACGCAGGTTGTTCATAGACAGAACCTGATGCGCCTCAGTGAGGCCCATCTCCCACGGTAGACCTGCGTATTTGATCGAAGTTGCAGGGCTGGCGCCAGTACCACCGTTGTGACCGGAGATCAGGATGATATCAGCTTTCGCCTTTGCCACACCCGCCGCAATTGTACCAACACCACTGGAGGCGACCAGCTTAACGGTCACCTTGCAACGCGGATTGATCTGCTTGAGATCATAAATCAGCTGCGCGAGATCTTCGATGGAATAGATATCGTGGTGCGGTGGAGGTGAGATCAGTGTCACACCAGGAGTCGAGTGACGCAATCGGGCAATCAGTTCGGTCACTTTCATACCGGGCAACTGTCCACCTTCGCCCGGCTTGGCACCCTGCGCAACCTTGATCTCCAGCTCTTCGCACTGGTTCAAGTATTCTGCGGTCACACCAAAACGGCCCGACGCAACCTGTTTGATCTTGGCTGACGGGTTATCGCCATTGGCCTCAGGGTGGAAGTGCGCTGGGTCTTCGCCGCCTTCACCACTGTCCGATTTTGCACCAATCCGGTTCATCGCCACGTTCAGCGTTTTATGCGCCTCTGGGCTAAGAGCACCCAGCGACATTCCCGGAGTAACAAAGCGTTTGCGGATCGCAGTGATGCTTTCCACTTCCTCAATCGGCACTGCCTCACCCAATGGCTTGAGCGCCAATAGGTCTCGCAAGTGGATCGGTGGGTTGCTTTGCATCTTGGCACTATACTGCTTCCACATCTCGTAAGATGCGCGGGTACACGCCGCCTGAAGCATGTGCATGGAGGTTGCCTCCCATGCGTGGGTCTCTCCAGATGCACGTGATTTGTAGAAACCGCCAATTGGCAGAATCGCGTCAGTGCCGGACCATCCTTTTGCATGGACCTGTTCGGTCTTGCGTTGAATGCCGCTGACACCAATGCCGCTAATACGGCTGGTCATACCGGGGAAAAATTCGGCAACCATAGCGCGGGACAGGCCCACTGCTTCAAAGTTCAGACCCCCACGGTAAGAGGAAACAACAGATATCCCCATCTTTGCCATGATCTTGAGCAGGCCCTGATCAATCGCTTCGCGGTAGCGTGCAATTGCGGCCGTCAGATCAACATCCATCAAACCACGACCGATGCGATCGGCCAGTGAATCTTCCGCGAGATAGGCGTTCACAACAGTAGCGCCACAGCCGATTAGCACTGCGAAATAATGCGGATCAACACATTCCGCCGAACGCACATTGATCGACGTAAACGTACGCAGACCTTTACGCGTCAGATGACTATGGACCGCACTGGTCGCAAGGATCATCGGGATCGCAATCTTATCCGCATTGCTGTGCTGGTCAGTCAGAACTAGATGTCCTGCACCCGAACGCACCGCATCCTCTGCCTCGGCACGAATGCGTTCCAATGCGGTGTTCAGGTTTCCAGTACCTTCCTCGAAGGTACAATCCAACGTCACCAGATCAGCATTGAAATGCTTGGTCAGCTCATCAAACTGCGCATTGCCAACAAACGGACTATCCAGCACCAGAATCTCAGTTTGGCTACTGCTTTCATCCAGCACGTTCTTAAGATTACCAAAACGCGTTTTGAGACTCATCACGCGGAATTCGCGCAAGCTGTCGATTGGCGGGTTGGTCACCTGAGAAAAGTTCTGACGGAAGAAGTGGCTCAGCGGACGGTATTTGCCAGACAACACGGCAGACGGCGTGTCATCGCCCATCGACGCAAGCGTTTCTTTGCCGTCCTCGGCCATCGGAGCCAAAATTTGTTCCAGCTCTTCGATAGTATAGCCTGCTGCAATCTGACGACGGCGCAGTTCATTACCTTCAAACAATGGCTTTTCAGTTACGCCCAATAGCTCTTCGTCAAGTTCATGGATCTTACCAACCCAATCACCGAAGGGACGCGCCGCGGACAGTTTGTCCTTGATCTCGGTATCGCCGAACAATTTGCCTTCTTGCATGTCCACGGCCAGCAATTGGCCTGGGCCCAATGCGCCCTTACGGATTACACGCGCTTCATCCAATGGCACCATGCCCGCCTCAGAGCCAGCGATCAGCATACCGTCGCTGGTGACGACATAACGCATCGGGCGCAGGCCGTTACGGTCAAGACCTGCACAAACCCAGCGGCCATCTGTCATTGCCAACGCGGCTGGGCCATCCCATGGCTCCATGACCGAGTTGCAATAAGAATACATGTCACGCCACGCTTGCGGCAAATCAACGGCCTGCTTGGACCAGCTTTCTGGAACCAACATTGTTTTGGCCATCGGTGCAGAACGACCTGCACGCACCAAGACTTCGAAAACAGAATCCAACGCCGCCGAGTCTGAAGACCCTGCTGCAACGATTGGTTTGATATCCTCAGCCATGTCGCCGAAGGTAGAAGATGCCATGCGAATTTCGTGGCTCTTCATCCAGTTGAGGTTGCCCTTGAGCGTGTTGATCTCACCATTGTGCGCCAGCATGCGGAACGGCTGTGCCAGCCACCACTGCGGGAAGGTATTAGTGGAATAACGCTGGTGATAGATTGCAAAGGCGCTCTCAAACCGTTCATCCATCAGGTCAGGGTAAAACTCGGCTACCTGTTCAGCCAGCATCATGCCTTTGTAGATGATGCTGCGGCACGACATGGACGCGATATATAACGTCGGAACCTGTGCTGCGATGGCTGCCTTTTCGATGCGGCGACGGATCACATACAGCTCGCGCTCGAATGTTTCTTCATCAACGCCTTTAGCGTTTGAGATTAGGATCTGCTCGATCTCGGGACGGGTTGCGTTGGCTTTTTCACCCAGACACTCGACCTTCACGGGCACATGGCGCCAGCCATAGATGTAGTAGCCCATACGCAGAACTTCAGTCTCTACGATGGTACGGCAGGTTTCTTGCGCAGCAAAATCAGTCCGCGGTAGGAACACCTGACCGACAGCCATTAGTTCATCTTTGCGAGGCTTGTGGCCTGTCCACTCAATCTGATCGTAAAAGAAGGGTACTGGAATCTGTACGTGGATACCCGCACCGTCGCCAGTTTTACCATCTGCATCAACAGCACCACGGTGCCAGATCGCCTTAAGCGCTTTGATGCCGTTCTCGACGACTTCGCGTGAACGCGAACCATCAATGTTTACGACAAGGCCCACACCACAGGAGGAGTGCTCCTCTTCTGGTGAATACAGGCCTTTTTCCGCCACAAATGCGCGCTTGGCTTCTTCGCGTGCAACCCATGCTTCATCATACTTGGTCATTGGGCGTCTCCATCTTTTGGTGCAAATAGTTCAAGTGTTTCTTCGGTCGTCATTTTTTTCTGATCGCCAGCTAGGGCATAGCCACTTGGGCATTTGTCTGAGAAAAATTCGACTTTTAGTACGCCGCCGCCGCCATTGGGAAAAAGGCCAGCTGACAGGTTGCGTGATCCATCCGCGTCAAAGCCGTACCAAAGTGTCGATCCGCATTTTTCGCAGAAACCCCTGCCGCCCCAATCGGATGATTTGAACGTTTTGGATGGTCCCGTCACGGTCACGCTGCCCGGCACCGTTTCCAGTGAAAAGAACGGTCCTGATGTATGCTGGCGGCACATGTCACAATGACATGCCCGCATGCGCGGATTGTCGACTGTCGCGGTGACTTGAACTGCACCACATAAACATTGGCCTTTAATATCTTCAGACATTTTAAAACTCTCTTACATGGGGTGTCGCCGCTGCGACGGACCTGTGTATCGATATGAATTTGAGGGGCGCGAGGCGCCTTTATTCAGCAGCGAGTGCTGATTTTCCGTTGAATTCATCCAATATCGCCTCAGCACAATCGCGACCGTCTTTGATTGCCCAAACGACCAATGATGCGCCACGCACGATATCACCAACGGCGTAAACTCCGTCGGCCTCTGTACGGCCTGTTGTGAAATCAGCCTTTACAGTTCCCCAGCGGGTCACCGGCAGATCAGGACAATCCCAGATCGTTGGCAAATCTTCAGCCTCAAATCCAAGCGCCATGATCACCAGATCAGCGTCTTCAACATAGTCTGCGCCTTCGATTACTTCGGGCGCTTGGCGGCCTGTTGCATCGGGCTGACCCAAACGCATCTTTTGAACCATCACGCCAGCGATCGGATCACCAGTAAAGCCCTTTGGCGCGCTCAACCATTCAAACACCACACCTTCTTCTTCGGCATTGGCGACTTCACGTTGGCTTCCTGGCATGTTCGCACGGTCACGACGATAGAGGCATTTAACGCTTTTTGCACCCTGACGAATGGAAGTGCGTACACAATCCATTGCTGTGTCACCGCCACCAATAACAACCACGTTCTTACCTTCAGCGTTTAGGCTACCGTCGGTGAACTCAGGGACATCATCGCCAAAGCTCTTTTTGTTGGACACCGTCAGGAAATCGAGCGCGGGAACGAGGCCTTGCACACCAACGCCCGGCGCTTGCAAATCGCGGCTTTTATACACACCCGTTGCGATGATCACCGCATCATGAGCCGAACGAACTTCTGCAAATGAGATATCTTCGCCAACAGCGCAGTTCAGTTTAAAGGTCACGCCGCCCTGCTCAAGCTGCTCGTTCCGACGCATGACGATGTCTTTTTCAAGCTTGAAGCCCGGAATTCCGTAGGTCATCAGACCACCCGCGCGGTCATAACGGTCATAAACCGTGACCTGAACACCAGAACGACGCAGGAAGTCAGCCGCCGCAAGGCCGCCGGGACCAGCACCGATAATTCCGACACTCTCGGTTCGCTCAGATGGTGCAGTGATTGGCTTAACCCAACCCTGTTCCCATGCGGTGTCAGTGATATATTTCTCTACCGACCCAATGGTGACAGTCCCATGTCCGGAACTTTCAATAACGCAATTACCTTCGCACAGGCGATCCTGCGGACAGATGCGGCCACAAATTTCTGGGAATGTATTGGTTGCTTGAGACACCTCATAGGCTTCTTGCAAACGCCCCTCAGCGGTTAGACGCAACCAATCCGGAATGTTGTTGTGCAACGGGCAGTGGCTTTGGCAATAAGGCACACCACACTGGCTACAACGGCTGGACTGTTCCTTAGCCTTTGCGTCGGCATACTCTGCATAAATCTCGTTAAAATCTTCACGACGTAAGTTCGGCGGCCGTTTTTCCGGCATGTCCCGCTCAACGCTGGTGAATTTCAACATAGGTTGCTTTGCCATGGTGCAAGTTCCTTAAATCCCGTCTGAGCGCCTTGGATACTCCAAGCCAAATGGAATTAAAAGTCAGTATTACTGACCTATATATAACTTTTTTCGCCCCAACCTTAGAAACCCCCACCGCACAGGTCCAATTTAAGGTCCGGTTCGAACCTTAAAGGTCAAAAGCCGCTGATAAGAAAGACTAAAGCCAAAGACCCTACAATGATGCGCCACCAGCCAAATAATGCGTACCCATTGCGGCTGACGTAACCCAGCAACCACTTGACCACTAAAACTGCACTAATAAAGGCCATAACAAAGCCAACCGCGATTTCACCCATCGCAGAAGTGTCTAGCACATCACGATTCTTATAGAGGTCATATGCAAAGGCACCCGCCATCGTTGGCATGGATAAAAAGAACGAAAACTCTGCCGCAGCGCGCTTGCTTGCACCTAACATCAACGCACCAACGATTGTGGCGCCAGATCGTGAAACGCCGGGCACCATCGCAAGGCACTGGATAAATCCGATCTTGATCGCCATCGGAATAGGTAGCTTCATCGCGTCATCATAGACAGGTTCGGGCGCGAAACGGTCTACAAAGACCAATACAATACCGCCTAAGATCAGCATCACAGCGATAAGCATTGGCGTCTCGAACAGAACTTCTTTGATGAAACCATGCGCCATCACACCGATGAACACCGCTGGCAAAAAGGCCAGCAGCACAGACCAGATAAAACGCTGCGCTTGTGGATCGGAAGGAGCGGCGGCAAACACCGAAATCAAACGTGCAGAGTACAATGTAAGGATGGCCAAAACGGCACCCAACTGGATAACAACCTCAAAGGTTTTACCTGCAGATTCGAAGCCCAAAAAATGCCCTGCAAGCAGGACATGTCCCGTAGAGGAAACGGGGATGAACTCAGTCAGCCCCTCTAGCAAGCCTAGAAAGGCCGCAACAATCGTGGTGTTCTCCATCAGCTGGAGCGCAGGTTGCTTGCTGATTCCTTTATAGCGTCATACTGGCCGGATGGGCGGAAGCGCCACAGGTACTCCGGCAGGACAGACGCCATCGTGACAGGGGCAATACCCAACGTCTCAAAGGTTTGAGCACCTTCAGAAACCACATTGTCATTGGCCAAGTTTTTAACCTGATCACGTGTGACCATGCCATTCTTGATCAATCCACCGGATGCGGCTTGAAGCATATCAAAACTAAACGCCATAATCCGTGCGGCAAAAAACGGGATATTCAAAACCAAACGCCGGCGTCGGATCACCTGCAACATCTGCTCCATCAACTCGCGAAAGCTCATCTTTACCGGGCCGCCCAACTCATAGACGCCTGAGGCATTCCCCAGCACACCCATAACGGCAGCTTGGGCAACATCATCCACATAAACTGGTTGGAACTGCGTATTCGCACCCACTACCGGTAGAACCGGACCAAAGCGTGCCATCCCGGCAAAGCGGTTAAAGAAGCTATCTTCCGAACCGAACACAACAGAAGGCCGCAAAATCATTGCATCCGGCTGATGCTCAAGCACGGCAGCTTCGCCTTCGGCTTTGGTTCGTGCGTATTCGCTATCGCTATCAGCGTCGGCACCGATAGCCGACAATTGAACCATACGTGTGATGCCCGCTTCAGCTGCTAGTCTTGCAATCCGCGCAGCACCTTCGGACTGAACGGCGTCAAACGTATTTTTGCCAGCCTCAGCCAGAACGCCTACACAGTTCACAACTGCATCCGCGCCTTTCATGACTGACGCAACAGAGGCGTCATCACGAATATTGCACAAAACAGGTTCAACCTGCCCAACAACGCCGTAGGTTTTCACAAAGATCGCTTCGTTGGGGCGCCGCACCGCGACTCGCACGCGCCAGCCCTCTTTGGCCATCCGGCGCGCAATGTAGCGCCCGACAAAACCAGAACCACCATAGATCGTAACCAGCTTAGACATGATGTATACCCTCAACGATTGTCCCGCATGGGTGTACCCCCCCAAAGCCATGCAAACAAGGCTCAAAAATCGCTCGGACATAGCAGAACAAAAGAACTTCACTTTCTATCTTGAAATGCAATTGACTCCTAGTGTTCCCCACCTTAGATGCAGCTCTCACAAGGTGTGCCCAGGTGGCGGAATGGTAGACGCGCTAGCTTCAGGTGCTAGTACTGGCAACGGTGTGGAGGTTCGAGTCCTCTTCTGGGCACCAATTTTTCCGTAAATATGAATAAAGATCAATATATTACGGATACCACCTGAGATGTTACCCACGCTACCGACCACCTTTCACACTTTGAGCTTGCAGATCGAAGTGTCGCATCAGGTGCGCGTTGCTGTTGTCGAATGGGAAGATGATATAAACTGCGCGTGCAGGTTGGATATTATCCCTAACAGCTGTTCCCGTATCACGATGTCACCACAAGTCATGTTCAAAAAGCCGCAATCGGCTTGTAGAGTGTGAAAACCGATCCAAACCAGACATTTAGATTGCAATTCGAATGCAACTGTGCAGCCCGCGCTGCACGTCCCAGTTCTATGGTATCTCTTGTATACCAATACGTTTTAGGGGTTACCTTTCTATGTCAAACCCACCCCCAAACCAACGTAACGCGTGCCGCTACGTAGCATCTCCAACGCCACCTTAGCGGCTACAACTTTCACTCAATGCTTCTGTCTGCTTCAGGCACTGTTCCACTGCCTCATCAGCCCTATCTGGTGGGTAACGCCACTTTCTTAACGCCCAACGAACTAGATTGCGCAGTTTCGCTCTTACGCTGTCACGAACTTGCCAATCAACAGTGGTCCTTTTCTTATGCTATGCTGTCACATGCTTGGCGCGTTCTCGAAGGTCGTTATCTCCAAGTTCTTTCACTGCCGATTCATTTTGATTCAGCGATCTGTAATTGGCTATTTCATCCGGATTTAGACCAGATTTTTCAGCTAGCTCCGCATCCTCAGCCATATCTTTAGCCATCTGAATCAGTTCTTCTATCACTTGAGCTGTTTCAATTGCGCGGTTGTGATACTTGCGAAGGGTTTCCAATATTCTGTCTGAGTACTTTTTCTCCGACACAACATCGGTTTTCATACGGGCCTTCACTTCATCGCGTAGCAAGCGCTCCAGCAAGTCGACAGCCAGGTTCTTTTCTTCAAGCTTAGCAACATCATCCATGAATTCCGGGGACAACAATCCAATGTTTGGCCTATCGAACCCGACCAAATGGAAAATGTCATCGACACCATCGGCAACAATCGCATTGTCAATTATCTGCTTCAAAGCAGAGTTTTTCGCTTCATCTGTCCGGCGCTTGTCGACAGTTGTAAATTTTGTGATCGCGTTTTTGACTGCGCTCAGAAAAGCTATTTCTCTCTTGATTGGGGCGACTTCGTCCATAGTACTACACAGGGTGTACGCCATGCCGATAGCCGCCTTAACATCCAGAAAACGCCGTTTGCCATCAAGGTTATTGCTGTCCTCCTGCGCGCCCTGAATGTGGTTCATCGCCCCCGGAAGCAATTGCATAGCATTCTGTTTAAAGCCGCTATAATCCAAACCATGTAAAATTACGCGAACCACATCCACCTTCTCCAAAAGAACAGAATATGTCTCATGCGTGTCACGACTGGGTTTATAGTCATATCCTACATCCGCAAACCAAGAGAGGCACATTTTTCTAGTTGGTCTTCACTAATCCAGCTCATGTTAAAAATCTTTCAACCTTTCCACAGCCATATCCAACGCGAGGTTCAAGTATTTCTCTTCGAAGGTGTGATCCTCTGCGGAATACCAAATGGGACGTATTTACAGCCCATTTAGGCGTGCTTCTTTTTGATTTTTTGTTTCTCTTCTATTTGGCAAAGACATCAAAACAAAGTGGTCAGAGACATCAAAATCAGAATCTTTCATGACCTCTGAAAAAGCTCAAGTGTCTTATCTGTGTCATACTTCAGCCCAAGAACAACAAAGAGCTTTTAAAATAATCTGCCTCAGAGCCTTAGGGAGCAGCTTGGTAAAGTCTAAGGGGAACCATATGCTTGGTCATACTGCTCTGATGTAAAGACACAAGTCTCATGATCTTCAGTGTCACCATGAAGCTTTAGCAAACATCGCTCACCTTTGATCAGCTTCGTTGAAAACTTGTTGCCTTCTTGACGCCAATGCATGCAGCCAGTGATGTGGCCTTTACCTAATACCGTTTCTATCAACGGATCAAAATTCGTTGTTACAATGCAGCCATCGCACAAGTTTTAAAGCAGGTTTATTGCGCCGACCGGCGCCTCCACCAGGCAATCGTCCGTCTGCAAACTTATTTCTAATATAGCTTTTGAATTGTGCATGTTCAGCGTCCCACAAGTCCTGTGCCACATTGAAATAGTCGCAGTCGGCAATTTTGACCTTAATTGCTGCCGCATCGATATCATCAATTCGGCCCAGAATCTCTTCAAGCGCCGCCTCCATAAGGGATAACTCGAAGATAACGACATCCCGGCTCCGACGAACGGAACAATTCTCTTTCGTTTGATTGAAGAAACCAAGCCCTTGAAAACAGGCTTTAGCTCATTTTGCCTAATAAATCCAATCGCCACTTCATGATGCTTGAATAGGCAAAACTCAATTTCCTCATAGTAGGTGTTTCGATCCATCCAAAAAATGCGCTTCGCTTCACTCGTATGAATATTCTTCTCTATCAGGCAAAAGGCCGTTTATTTCTAATTGGCTCTCCGTCATTCAATCTTTGATGAATGTCGTCATTTTTTCAAATATGCGCTTTGCAGTGCGGTTACGACACTTTTAATGACTTTTTACTGCTTGAAACCCATTCTCTGCTCATTGAGTCACCTCACCGGTAACCTTGATCTCTCCGCTCAGGAGCTTGGGTAACAAGCCATCCTGAATCGCAGATAATGAAATATTTTCTTTTTCAAACGTAAAACATTGTTCATACAACGGAGCAAAAACCCACATAAAACTCTGAAGCACTGCGTCGCGCGGATATGGGGCGAGCAAACGTTTCATATCAGCGACGGTGACGTGACCAAACCCAGTGGCCTCCTTGTCCTGAGCGGTGGCAATTAGAACGGGCTTCATATTTTTGAGTAAGTAAAAATGCAAAATACTTCGGTTCATCTGAAGAAAAGTTGAGCCTGAATATGTGCTGGTTTAACCTCGTGATGCTGAGCTTTGTTCACCGGAACTACGCAATCTGCATGACGGTGTTGGACGACAAACTCAGGATTTGCGCACTGCGTTTACCATATCAAACTCCCGTCACGTCACATCCAAAGAGGCCGCCTAACTGTACTGTACCCCCGCTACGAAACGGAAAAGTCATCTATAAAGAAAAAGTGATCTTCAGTGAGCTGCGTGGAGTCCACGTTATCCAATTGAATTGTGTTCCCATTCCCATCGCTTATCAACGCGTGTCCGCCATTATGGCTCAAATGGGTCGAAACAAGGTCTTCGAAATTTGCGATGCTGGTGATCAATATCAAGTTTATGACATCTCCGTCTGGGCCTAGCGTAAAGTCGGATACATCATCTTGACCAAATTGCCCGTCAAATACAAATACGTCTTCACCAGCACCACCGTTAAGCCTGTCATTCCCATCGCGACCATGCAGCACGTCATCTCCGAGATGTCCCCAGATATGGTTGTCTCCACTGTCGCCTCTCAAGGTGTCGTTGAATCCGGAACCGAACATGTTCTCGACCAAGTCGAACTGATCCCCCGCCGCTTCTCCCCTGTTGACGCTCTCGTATTGCAAATCGGCCTTAACGGCGATCTCCGCCAAATGATACTGCGCACGGTCGATACCAGCACCCCCATTAATTATGTCTGCTCCCAATCCACCAAGCAAAATATCATTTCCTGCACCGCCATCCAGCTGGTCATTGCCTGCTTCCCCAAACAAAGTGTCATTGCCAGCTTCCCCGAGAAGGACATCAACTCCGTTACCGCCATACAGCTTATCATTGCCATCTTGGCCTTGAAGCGCGTCATTCCCATCGCGACCATACAGCTCGTCATCTCCGAGATGTCCCCAGATATGGTTGTCTCCACTGTCGCCCCTCAAGGTGTCGTTGAATCTGGAGCCGAACAGGTTCTCGACCAAGTCGAACTGATCCCCTGCCGCTTCTCCCTTGTTGGCGCTCTCGATTTGTAAATCGGCCTCAACGGCGGACACAGCCAAATGATACTGCGCACGGTCGATACCAGCGCCCCCATTAATTATGTCTGCTCCCAATCCACCAAGCAGAATATCATTTCCCGCACCGCCATCCAGCTGGTCATTGCCTACTTCCCCGAACAAAGTGTCATTGCCAGCTTCCCCGCGGAGGTCATCAATTCCGTCACCGCCATACAGCTTATCATTGCCCGCACCACCAAACAAAGTATCAGCCCCGTCACCACCATAAGCAACATCACTACCTGATCCCAGATCGACCCGATCGTTGCCGCCGTTTGCTACGACCGTATCATTCCCATCATGGGTCGAGACAACATCGTCATGAATTGTCAGCGTTAGATTATCCTTAATGCCGTTAAACATGTCCGTATCTAGATTAAGCCCGTGCCCTGTCACCACGTTGATTTCGACGAATTCATAGGACTCAAGGGTGATATCGACATCACTTGTCAGGTTCGTGATCACCTCAATTGAGGCTTCCGCGTTAGCATTTATCAGATTGGCCGCCAGAATATCATCAGCCGAGTCAGAGTTACTCAGGGCAGTAGTACCTTCGTTGCGAATAACGGTCGCGTAAACAAAACTACCCGCTGACATTAAGCTTGATATATCCAAGTCTAGATCAAGTTGGTCATAAATGCCGCTCGCATAGACAACATGATAATCATTGTTCTTGGCACCCGTCCCCTGAAACGTATGCGAGTAACCTGCAAAATCGCCATTTCCATCAAGGAAAGCAGCGCCGTACCCATGATTGGACACCAATTCTGTGTCGATCAATGTTGTGGCCATGAGCTGGTACCAATAGCCTGTTGGAAGAATAAGGGACCCATAATCTGTCGGAAGAGTATCTCCGGCTTGTTTCGCGAGGGTTGCTCGTCCACGGGAACCGCCTGCAATCGTTGACCAAATCATAGCCGTATCGACACCATGCCCGATTATATCTCCAAAGCCTCGCGTCAGCGCTGCTAGGCGGGCAAAACCGTAAACGGCATTACCTCCAGTATATACAAAATCCGCTGATGCAGCTTCGCTCACATTCCACTCTGTGATAATTGTATCAAGATCATAATCGCCCCATACTTTTTCTAAACTCTCTAAGCGGTCTTCCACCGCTACGATCTGGGACAAATCTTTCTCTTTAGGGCTATAATATATGTGTGTAAGGATTCCATCCACATCACTCAGATCTGGATCAGAGTTCGAATTGGGCTTGAATGCATTAAGAAATATTTCGTTTGCCTCAGCAAAAGATGTTGGGACATCTTTTATTTTTTTAGCTGATTGAATATAAATCTCAGCACCCTCACCATTCCCATCAATCACGCCACTTCCGTCAATCGCGTCACTCACCCATTCGACAAACTGCGCCTGAAGTTCTGCGAATTCTGAAAACGTCCAAGCAAAATCAGATTGATAAAATTCATTACCGATCTCAAATCCTTGAATGGTCACTCCTTTAGCTTCGGCTGTTTCCAGTACTAATTCAACATAGTCCTTAATTATCGTCTCTGCGTCAGGATCTACCGGGCTAGTACTTGCATCAGTGCCATCCACAAAATACCTATATGTCGGCAATACGATGGTCGCGCCTTGGCCATTTCTTGCGCAATAATCCAAAAAATCTCTGAGGATATCTGCGTGAGCACTACTTTCTATGTCAAACCTTCGAATCGAAGTCCCTTCCTCGTCTGACACATGGTATTCGGCCACTGTTCCACCAGGAAATCGCAATGTTTGAACATTAACTGCATCATTAATGACGTCATAGAGACTCCCCTCAGTCGGATCATCCTTCCCAAAAAGGAAATTGGAACCGAAGTGGTTCGCCGTGACAGACACGGGTTGGTCAGGTGCATTTAACAGAGTTGGCAAAGAAGTAACGACGGGCATAATTTCACTCCTTGGTTGGACTAACGTTCCGCTTCGCTACTGTCGCGTGGGAGCATCAAAATAATTCATCTACTTTTAGTTGAATTTAGTTTTAAAAATACCCAAGTCAACTATTTACCACCGAATTGATCAAGAAATAGAGCTACTGGATAATTCGTGTTTTCTACGTTTGGATGCACAAAAATACCCTGTTCAAAAATACCCCATACCAGACCTTCTATTAACCTCTCTGCGCCAACGAAGATGGAACAGGATGCTACAGATGAAAAATCACGCGCGGTGCGGCTTTTTTCGCGCACAGCTATCGTCCACAAAAGAAAAATCCCCTTGGCATTTACAAAACTATGTGGCCTTTGGATTGAAACATCTGCCATCAACCGTATCATCTTGGATGGGTACACCTGCTGGCCAAAACGCTGACGACAATCCAACTGAAATGACATCAAAAACCAGTTTAGATTTTTCCAGAAATCGAAAAACTGGACGCATTAAGGTAAGAAATAAAAATGTCAGATAACGACTTTGACTTAATCGTTGTGGGTGCGGGCATCGTCGGCATGTCGACGGCTCTTTGGGCCCAGAAGGAAGGTTTAAAGACCTTAATCTGTGATCCAAATCCGGCAGGTTCGGGCACCACATACGGCTCGGCCTGCACCATAGCAACCTACGCATGTGTACCAGTAAATCACCCCTCAATATTTAGGTCACTTCCCAATCTCCTGACCAGCCCGGAAAGCCCGCTGAGCTTTAACATTGGGCATGGATTGCGAAACCCGCGATGGATGCTTTCGTTTTTGAATAATTGCCGTCCACAGCGTGTAAAACACATCAGTGAAGCGCTGGGTCGGTTCTTGATCCATTCCGACGACGGCTTGAACCCGCTGATAAAGGAGGCGGGGGCTGAAGACTTGGTCATCAATAATGACTGTCTTTATGTTTGGTCCACCCAATCGGGATTTGAAAGTGCGCGGGACAGCAATGCTATGCGCGCATCGCAGGGTGTGTCCTTTGATGAGCTTACGGCGCAAGACGTTCGCGGGCTGGAGCCAAATCTGCAGCAACCAATCCACCGTGGATTACGTTTCAAGGGTGCGCGCCATATCAGCAGCCCGCAAGAGCTGGTCAGCCGAATGCAAACACGATTTGAAGCGCTAGGCGGTACGTACCTTCCCCACAGCGTTACGCGCAGCGAACCTGATACCGCGGGTGTAACTGCGTTTCTAAGCGATGGCAGTCAGATGCGCGGCGGACATCTGGCGTTAACGGCTGGCGCACGGTCGCGTCAAATCACGGGAACGGGTGCAGAGCATCTGCCACTGGGAACCGAACGCGGTTACCACGTGCTCTATCGCGACTTCGGCAACCTTGTTTCGCGCCCCGTTGGGTGGGCCGAGGCCGGATTTTACGCAACACCAATGGCTGACGGTTTACGCGTTGCAGGAACTGTTGAAATTAACGCAATTGATGCGCCGTTTAGTACTGAGCGCACTGATTATCTGCATCGCAAATCTGAGGAAATGTTTGGTCCCCTGAGTGTACCTGACGACACGTGGTTAGGGCACCGCCCTACAATGCCGGATTCGCTGCCAGTCATTGGTCCCTCAAAAGCATCCGACCGCGTTATTTTGGCATTTGGACATCAACACATCGGGCTAACTTTGGGAGGTGTAACAGGGAAGATTGTTGTGGACCTTGCACAAGGGCGCACCCCCTCTGTTGATATTCAGGAATTTTCGGCGCTTCGGTTTTAGGGAAAACAACCCTGTACTATGCTGATCATCACTCGACCCGTTTTAACGTTGTTACGATCTCTTTTTCCGAGGTTCCGTTGTGTACCAATCGAAAAACCAAATTCAAACCGTCATCCGTTAACGTGCGATGAAACTCCTGCAATTCATATTCGCCGTGTTCATTGATGAATAACGAAAATAAGGACAGTGTATCCCCTTCAAACCGCGCCCAGACAAAAGGCTCACCTTGAAGCGGGTCTAAAGGCGTTGCTTTGCCAAACACGTTTGTCTTCATCGCTGATTTATAGATGTTTTCCCGGTTACTTGGGATGAATTCGATGGTGTAGGTTTTCGCTTTTGTTCGGCCATCACCTTTGTAGGTAACCGACGTCCAACTCAGCTCAAAACCCTTTTTGGTCGCCTTGATCGTCGTACTCATGTCGCGCTTTGTTGTTACACCTTCAAAAACAAATTGCGCTTCGCCTTCATAAGTACCCTCAAAATCGTCGATACTCGCTGCGAAGGAGGCAAACGGGCACAAAATGAAAAGCGCAAGAAGCAGATGGCGAAATTTGAGTACGATATTTTTCATGAGCTAGTCCTAACTGATCAAACGGCTTTAGCCAATAAATTGACCCTAAATCTTCAACAAACTGGGAACAATAGCATGAAAGCGAGCATGCCAGCTACTGCCGCCGAAACCAATCAACAACATCATACCATCAACCGCCCAAAACTTCGACCACAGCTTCTTTGGTGACACCAACAACCTCATCTGCCTGCTCGCGCGTGAGCGAAAATGGTGGCGCAAAGCCGATGATGTCACCCTGTGGCATTGCACGTGCAATCACACCGCGATCTAGCATCGCCGAGACGATGCGCGGCCCAATTTTGTCCGCTGCATCAAAGAACACATGATTGTCACGATCCTTCATCAACTCAACCGCACACAACATGCCTTCTCCGCGGATATCACCTACATTTGCATGTTCGCCCAGCGCCTGTGTCATCGCAGTGTTGAGATACCCACCGACGGCACCAGCATTGTTCACCAAATCAAGGCTATCCAGTAGCTTAAGGTTCGCAACACCTGCTGCCGCACCAATTGGGTGCGCTGAGTAGGTCCAACCATGACCAATAGCGCCGAACTCATCTGTTCCCTGCTCCAGCACAGCCCACATTTTGTCCGAGACAATCGACCCTGACAAAGGCGCATAAGCTGAAGTCAGACCTTTTGCGATTGTGATCAAATCAGGCTTCATGCCGTAATGTTCCGACCCCATCATTGTGCCTAAACGGCCAAATCCTGTAACAACCTCATCCGCGATGAGAAGGATGTCATGCTTGTCCAAAACTGCCTGAATAGCGGCCCAGTACCCTTCTGGTGGCGGCACAATACCACCTGTCCCCAGCACAGGTTCGCCGATGAAGGCTGCAATGTTATCGGCACCTTCACGTTCAATGAGTTCTTCCAGTTTTGCCGCGCAATCAGCAGAGAACTCCGCCTCGTTCATGTTTCGATCTTCGCGGCGGAAATAATATGGCGCCTCAGTATGGACCACTTGCTCCAATGGCAGGTCGAATTTCTTATGAAACAACTCAAGCCCTGTCAGCGATCCCGTCACCAATCCAGATCCGTGATATCCACGCCAGCGGGAAATGATCTTTTTCTTCTTGGGACGTCCAAGGACATTGTTGTAATACCAGACCAGCTTGATGTTGGTCTCATTCGCATCTGATCCACTCATCCCGTAGTAGACGTGATTCATCCCCTTTGGCGCACGCTCAGCAATCATACGCGACAGAGTGATAGATGCTTCGGTTCCATGCCCAACATAGGAATGGTAATAGGCCAACTCATGCGCTTGTGCCGCAATCGCATCTGCAATTTCGGTGCGCCCGTACCCGACATTCACACAATACAGCCCAGCAAATGCATCAAGTGAGCTGCGACCTTCGCGGTCGGTGATGTGAACACCATTCGCCGTTTGAATAATCCGGTTTCCCAATTCACGCCGCGCAAACTGCCCCAAATGCGTAGAGGGGTGGAAAAAGTGGTCATGATCCCATTGGGTCAGCACATCATTTGTCTGCGTCTTGGTCATTGGGTTTTCCTTATTCGAAACGGTTACTTACTCTTACCAACATGGCTAGGGGTTTTTATGCACTGCGTCCATCACGATGATCGAAAACTAAATCCTTGCGTGAATGGCAAAAACAAAGGACCGTTTGGGCAGAGGGTTCACAGATCAGAGGTCAGCATATGTCAACATACGACTCCAACTTTACGACCGCTGAATATCTTGAACGCGTTGCTAGAACGCGCAGCGCGATGGATGCCGCAGGACTACAAGCGATCTTTGTTACTGATCCATCGAATATGTCATGGCTCACGGGATATGATGGCTGGTCGTTTTATGTACACCAGGGTGTGATCCTAACTCTAACGGGTGAACCCATTTGGTGGGGCCGTGCAATGGATGCGCAGGGCGCACGCCGAACGGTTTTTATGGAAAATCCGGACAACATCCGAGGGTATGACGATACCTTTGTTCAGAATCCCGAAAAGCACCCCATGAAAGAGCTGGCTGGCCTGCTGGCTGAGCACGGATTAGAACGCGCCACCATCGGCGTTGAGATGGACAATTACTACTATACCGCTGCAGCCCATGCCACGCTTGTGGCCGCGCTACCTCATGCGGTCCTGCACGACGCAACAGGTTTGGTGAACTGGCAGCGCGGTGTAAAATCACCACAAGAAATAGAATACATGCGCCGAGCTGCGCGAATTGTAGAGGCCATGCACGCGCGAATCCTTGATCTTGCAGAGCCCGGATTGCGAAAGAATGATCTGATTGCCGAAATATACGCCACAGGCATAAAGGGGGCGGATGGCCATTGGGGTGATTACCCTGCGATTGTCCCTATGGCGCCCTCAGGCCTAGATGCCACTGCCCCGCACCTCACCTGGGATGACCGCCCAATGAAAAAGGGAGAGGCGACATTTTTTGAAATCGCTGGAGCGCATAAACGCTATCAATGTCCGCAATCGCGCACCCTGTTTCTGGGTAAAGTTCCCCAGAAATTCCAAGACGCAGAGGCTGCCGTCCTTGATGCGATCGCTGCCGGATTAGAACAAGCAAAACCCGGCAATCAAGCGCAAGATATCGCTAATGCCTTTAACGCGACCCTCAACAAGGCCGGTTTTGAAAAAGACAGCCGCTGTGGCTATGCCATTGGCATCAGCTATCCGCCCGATTGGGGCGAGCGGACGATCTCATTTCGTCGAGGGGATACCACCGTTCTGCAATCCGGCATGACGTTCCACTTTATGCCGGCGCTTTGGCTTGATGATGGAGGCTTGGAAATCACCGAACCAATCCTGATCACGGATAGCGGCTACGAATGCCTGTGCAAAACGCCCCGCGAACTGTCGGTCAAAACATGAGCATCACCTCAACGATACCGCTTGATGCGAACGGCGTTCACCACGGTTTCCTCAAACTGCCCCACAGCCGTGATGATAGCGCTTGGGGATCTGTTATGGTTCCCATCACCATCATTGCAAATGGTGATGGCCCTACCGCCTTGATGACCGGTGCTAATCACGGCGATGAATATGAGGGGCCCATTGCGCTCCAAGAGTTTGCAATCACGCTCAAACCAGAAGACATCAAAGGCCGCGTGATTATCCTGCCGATGATGAATATGCCCGCATTTGCTGCTGGAAAGCGATGCTCACCTATCGATGGGGCAAACATGAACCGCAGTTTTCCGGGTCGACCCAATGGAACGGTCACTCAAAAGCTGTGCGACTTTATCGCCACCCAACTGGTACCAAAGGCGGACATCGTGCTCGATTTCCACTCAGGCGGTAGTACCCTTGATTTTCTGCCTTTCGCTGCCGCGCATATCCTTGAAGATAAATCACAAGAAGCCGCCTGCATGGCCGCAATGCAGGCGTTCAACGCACCCTATTCTGTCAGGATGTTGGAGATCGATAACTTAGGCATGTTCGACACCGAGGTCGAAAACCAAGGGAAGGTTTTTGTCACGACCGAACTAGGTGGTGCCGGAACATCGACCGCACGAACCGTCGAAATTGCCCGCAAGGGTATCCGTAATCTGCTGATCCATGCTGGAATTCTTGACGGTGAGGTAGAAACAGAACCCACCACCCAACTCGATATGCCAGATGAAAACTGCTTTCTGTTTTCCCAAATGCCTGGCCTGATCGAATACCTGATCGAGCTTGGTGACCAAGTCGAAATAGGCCAGCCCATTGCCCGCATCTGGCCTGCAGATCGAACAGGAATTGCACCTGCAGAATGCTGTAGCTTACGTGCTGGCATTCTTACTGCACGCCACGTTCCGGGGCTGGTTAAGGTTGGAGATTTCATCAGCCTCGTTGCAGAAGAAGTCTGTTGAAATGCTTGTGTTGGTACTGAGCCACAAAACACCTATATTGGTACTAGATATACTCTAACGGATCACCCTATGACGCCTGAAACTTACCAGCAAACCAAGACTGCGCTGCTTGCGCTGGGCGGACAGCGGGTCTGGTCGTTGATGGTTACGATTTTCGGCGATCTAGCGCAGCCAGAAGGCAGCACAATAGATGGCCCCGTCCTATCTGCCATTATGGCTGAAATTGATGTTCGCCCCGAAGCCGTACGTGTGGCTTTGCATCGCTTGCGCAACGACGGCTGGATTGAGTCTCAAAAGCAGGGGCGGACACGCCGTCACGCGCTTACGCCCACTAGCCGTCAAGAAACACAGCAAGCCAGTACGCGAATCTACGCCAATCCATCAGCCCGTGAAACCAACTGGCAACTTGTCCTGCTTGAAGACAGCAGTTCGCCGACACGGGATGAAATGGCGCAGCGCCGTTTTACACCCGTGTTGCCTCGCGTCTATTTGGGCGGACCTCACGCTATTCCGCCCGCATCGGCGTTAACAGTAACTGGAAATACCGCCCCAAATTGGTTGCGCCAACAAATGGCCCCCCAAATGCTGGAAGACGAATACAGCGCCCTCATTCCAGTGCTGCAAAACGTAGAACGCGCGTTGTTACACAGCAGGCCGAACCAATTGCAAACTGCAGTGTTGCGCTGTTTGATCGTACATAACTGGCGACGTATCGTGCTGCGGCATCCCGCACTTCCGCTCTCCTTACTCCCTGAAAATTGGGTGGGTCACAGATGCCATGTACTACTAGATAGGCTGCTCATAGAACTGCCCAGACCAAGACTAACCCATATCCTGCCGAACTGAACGCACCGCGCTTTCCCCTTTGCTCTGCTCCCTGTATAGAACGCACTATGACAAACAAAGTATACCAAAACGATCTACCAGACGGGCTAAACCTTGGGCCGATGGTGGCTATTGATTGTGAGACCATGGGGCTAAATCCGCACCGTGATCGGCTTTGCCTTGTTCAGTTGTCTAGCGGGGATGGTCATGCGCATTTGGTCAAGATCGCACGTGGCCAAACCGAAGCGCCCAATTTATGCAAGCTGCTTGAAGATCCCAATGTGCTAAAGCTGTTCCACTATGGACGGTTTGACATCGCAGCAATGTTGAACGCCTTTGGGGCGGCTGCAGCGCCAGTCTATTGCACCAAAATCGCCAGTCGCCTGATCCGCACCTATACGGAACGCCACGGCTTGGCCAAATTGCTTCAGGAATTGCTGTCAGTCGACATCTCCAAACAACAACAGTCCAGTGATTGGGGTGCTGAGAAGTTAACGAAGGCGCAAATAGACTACGCCGCGTCTGACGTTCTATACCTTCATCGCCTACGCGACGTGTTAAATGGACGGCTTGTACGTGAAGGCCGCATGGAAATGGCACAGGCCTGTTTTGACTTCCTTCCAATGCGCGCCAAACTTGATCTGGCCGGCTGGCCTGACTCGGACATCTTTGCACACTCATGATTGCACGGGATCGCCACTCGCGAACCATCGCTTTGTTGAAGGTGGCTTTCCCGCTCTCAGCGCTTGCGTTGTTATCGACGTTATTTCTTTTATCCCGTGCGATGGAGACAGAAACGGCGATTCCCTTTGCGGACAAAGAGATTCAGGATCGACTGCGCGATCAACAAATCACCGGGCCATTCTTTTCCGGTTCTACACCTGACGGAGACAAGATTTCGTTTTCCGCGCAAAAGCTGATTACATTGAACGGACGTGTTGGTACTAACCGCGCAGAAGACGCAACCGCATCACTCGAAACCGCGCGCGGTGCAAAATTTGAACTAAAGGCCAATGTTGTGGAGCTGGACATCGCGGGCGACACGGCGGCACTGACTGGAGATGTATCAATGGTGACCTCAACTGGTTACCACATCAACACCGCACAACTTGATGCACTGGTGTCCAGATTGGACATCACAGCACCGCAAGAGGTGTACGTTGACGGCCCGTTGGGCACCCTTACTGCCGGAAAAATGCATGTCTTTTCTTCAAATCAACGTGAAGCGACGCAAATGATTTTCAGTGGCGGTGTGAAACTGGTATACGTCCCTAACTGAGTAAGAGAGTGTTATAATATTATGGGTCTTCGACTGTTGTTGATCGCGCTATTTACAGCGCTCGTTTCCTCGTCAGCTATTGCGCAAGGTGCCAGTGTCGCCTTTGGCACCATAGCCCAAGACACCAATCTGCCTGTCGAGGTTAGCTCGGATGAGCTGTCTGTAGATCAAGAAACTGGCACAGCGATTTTTACTGGAAACGTGGTCATTGGTCAGGGTGAAATGCGCCTGTCTGCGCAACGGGTACTGGTTGTGTACCGTGCAACAGCAGATGGGATCGCAAAGATGGAAGCCACAGGCGGCGTAACGCTGGTTTCAGGCCCCGATGCCGCCGAAGCGGAACGTGCAGATTATAGTATTGATGAAGGTACAATTGTGATGCGCGGGAATGTTCTTTTGGCACAGGGGGCAAGCGCCCTAAGTGCAGACACAATGACCATTCGCTTACGCGACGGCACCGCTCACATGTCTGGCAATGTAAAAACCCGACTGCAGACTGGTAGCAATAACTGATGGCGACCCCTGATCTAAAAGTAGCGGAAGGTAGCGCTGGACTGCGTATATCGCACCTTCGTAAATCTTATCGAAAAAAGATTGTCCTTCGGGATTTCTCGATGGAATTGATGCGCGGTGAAGTTGTGGCTTTGCTGGGACCAAACGGGTCGGGCAAAACAACGACATTCTATTCCGTCGCCGGACTGGTGACGCCAGAAAGTGGCAGCGTCACGATTGATGGGAAGGACGTTACTACCCTCCCCATGTACCGTCGTGCGCAACTGGGCATCGGATATCTACCGCAAGAAATGAGCATTTTTCGCGGCATGTCCGTTCAAGAAAACATCTTGGCGATTCTCGACATAGTTGAGAAGAACCGCCGCAAAAAACAAGAACGCCTAGAGGAATTGCTCACAGAGTTCTCAATTGAACATCTGCGCCGCGCGCCGGCCCTTGCCCTGTCTGGCGGTGAACGGCGCCGCGTCGAAATCGCACGTAGCTTGGCTGCGAATCCAAAGTATCTTCTGCTCGATGAGCCATTTGCAGGCGTAGATCCGATCTCTGTTGGGGACATCCGCCATTTAGTCGCGGATTTGAAAAAACGCGGTATCGGCGTGCTTATCACTGATCATAACGTACGAGAAACGCTAGAGATTGTTGACCGTGCTTATATCCTGCACGAAGGGCGTGTTCTTATGTCTGGCACACCAGATGAGGTTGTTCGGGATGGAGATGTCCGCCGAGTCTATCTTGGTGACAATTTTAAGATTTCTTAAGCCATTTGCCGCGCGCAAGCTTGCTGAACACAGCTAATTTGGTTGACTTTGACATCCAATTGACCGTCTAATTAGGTATGGCAAACTGGCTATGCATGTATGAAAACGCTTTGTCACCTTCGGGTGGGACGGTATTGAACAACCTGCTGCCTGCTGCCATTTCCCGCATCTGAATCCATAATTCGCCGCCTGCATTGGGCGCGTTTTTAGAGAATCAGGTCACACATTGAAGGAGACACTATGCGTTACCAAATCAGCGGAAAACAAATCGACATCGGCGAAGCACTGCAGACACATGTGAAGACAGAACTTGATGTAGTTGTACAGAAATACGCCGAACGACCGACTGATGCGCTAATTGTCTTTTCCAAATCAGGCCACGAGTATGTGTGCGAAGCTACCGTACACCTCTCTACAGGGCTTACAGCGTCTGCAAAAGCACATGCAAACGAGATCTATGCAGCCTTTGACGGATGTTCTGAAAAGATGGAAAAGCAACTGAGGCGATACAAGCGTAGGCTGAAAGATCACCACCGCGAACGCGCAGAACCGGTTGAGCTTTTCGGCGCTTCATCGTATATCCTTGCTTCAGAAAAGGACGCCGAAGGGGACGAACCAGAAACTCTCCAGCCTATGATCATCGCCGAAATGCAGACAAAAATTGCGACTCTGTCTGTTGGCGAAGCGGTTATGCAAATGGAGCTGTCTGGCGCACCCGCGCTGGTGTTCAAAAAACAAGGTGAAGATGGAGTCAACGTCGTGTATCGCCGAGAAGACGGCAACATCGGTTGGATTGACCCCGCATAGAGACTGAGCTAGGGCACACACGACGTGCCCATAGGGATTGAAGATACATGAACTTCGCAAAACTTCTAACGCCTCAGGCGGTAAAGGTACTGTCATCCGCGACCAGCAAAAAACGGCTCCTTATGGATCTGGGTGAGTTGGCTGAAGGTGCTTACAATCTGAACGCACAACGCGTTTGCGAAGCATTGATCGCCCGAGAAGCGCTGGGGCCCACAGGAGTGGGCCACGGCGTGGCGCTGCCTCATGCGCGCCTTGAAGGTGTAGAAGAGGTTACAGGCTTGTTTGTCTTACTTGAGAAACCTGTCGATTTCGGTTCCGTTGACCGGCAACCCGTAGACATTGCATTTGCTCTTTTTGCTCCTGAGAATGCCGGTGTCGAACACCTTAAGGCTTTGGCACTGGTTTCTCGCACCCTACGAGACACCGGAATTTGCAGCAAATTGCGGGCCAACCCTAGCCCAAACACCCTGTACACGATCTTGACCGAAGCTGAGATCGTGAAAGCAGCCTAGAGCGTTAGCGCCAGCGACCGAAGCCAAACATCATGTAATCGCGCTGATAGACATCAGCACCCAATGCTTCGACCTCATCGTCATAAAAGTCTTCCAGCGCAAATGTACCGTGGAAAGACGGCGGCTGAATAACGGTTGCATCTGTATATCCAACACCAGCGGCCAACGTAACGAGATCTTTTGACAATGAATCTTCGCGCAGAATCACATCAGGCAAGGTAAACTCACCAAATCCTTGAATTAGCTGGGCTTGCGTTGCCCACGCGTTATCAACGCGGACTGCAGTTTGGCCAGCAAGGTTCCCCTTCAGAAACGTTAGGAACGCCATGAATGCGGCGCGGTGCGCCGCCAAATCGATATCGTCTTCTTGCCCTGCTTCTGGAAGCGGCAATTTATAGCGTCGGACCAGCGTACGCCGAAGCTGCAAAAAACTACCTTGTCCAGAATTCAAAATCCGGTGACAGAAAACTTCGTGTGCACGCAACAGCGGGTGACGCAGCACAGTAAAGCTTCGGTGACCGTCATTTTTACGCTTCCACTGGCGTAGCTCTTTTTGATTCATCTTCATGCCCAAAGCATTCTGCTTTTGGTCATCCAAGCCAGCAAGCCATCGACGGACCTCCTGCTGAGGGCCACCTGCAATCGGCATAAACAACAACGGCGCTTTGACACCCGTCACATACCCAGGCACATTTGGGCCAGTTCGGGGCTCAAAGTTTGGTGTTCTTGTCAGATCAAAACGATCCAACCGTCCCAACGCCTGCTCCATTTGCGAAAAATTGCTGACCTTTTCAGACAGCGAGCTTGGGTTTTGCTTCTTAAGGTTCTTGTCCAGCTCATCCAACTTCTCTGGCACACCCAAATATGTCGCAATTCCATTCATAACCTCGACACTTTGCAGGTCTTCGTAGGCGACATAGAACGCTGTTTGGCCGCTGGTCTGCATCCTGTTCATCAATAACAGCTGGAACTTTTGCAAAGCCTCAAGGTGAGTTTCAAATTCAGTTGCATCAAAAGCAACCTTCGCACCCTTGCGGGCCTTAACATCGGTCAACTTCCACTGGCCAGTTTCCTGCGCGATCTTCCAGCTGATATAGCTTTCTACCGGGTTCCGAGTGAGAATAATCTTGGCGCATTTCGGATCATCCAAAACAAGGTCAAGAACGCGCGGATCATGATCATGAAAATACCGAAACCCACCCATCACACCATGATCGTGACGTATCGCACGCAACAACGCCATTGGCTCATTGTCTCTGGTTGCCTGATCTACGCCTAGGATGTTTGTGGTGTTGGGATATCCAATAAAATGGGGGTTAAACGCCTCGCCATGGCAAGAAATTCCAGAGAACGCATTCAGATTTGCCTCAAGAAAGTTAGACCCGGTTCGCATTTCTGCAAACACAACGAAACTGCTAAAACGTTCTGTCATTCTATTTCACCAAATAAGGTTTACGTGGCACTTCCGTGCTAGAAACAGGGCCACGTTCTACAGGAAAATCACCCATCAAATATGGATGCATACCCTGGTTTTTCAGATTTTGCAGGAATTGACCAAAACCGTGTAGATCAACCATCTTTGGGGCCTCTGACAGGCGCCTAATCCGCGCTTGACCGATCTCATCTAGAATCCCTTGCAACGGTTCCATCGGAGCCTCGATAAACTCGGCCATGGACCAAATACGTACACGCGACTTCGTATAAGGAGAGCGCAGAACATCCATGTGCTCGCTCTCAATTTTTTGCAACGTTGCCGCTATCCGACGGATATCCACAAAATCCATATTTGACCTGAACAACGGGACTGCCCATGCGCCAGTAATTACCGAAATTTGCGCGTTTGGATCTTTGGCGATGCGCCAGTTGATCTCCTGGTTGTCATAAGGTCCAAACTGGAAACACTGCCTCTCGCCACGGGTGTTCCAGATCAGGTTCGTCAGGAAAGTTTCCGGATTGTAGTCTCTCTGGATAGCATTGTCGCTAAGCGCCCCATTCAACGTTGTTTGCCCTTCGGCAAAGTGAACGCGATCAGGCGCAAAGAGATGACCATGAACACGGGCACCTGTCGCATTATGCAGCCAGGGTTCGAAATTCTCGAACAGCTCAGAAAACCCTTGGAACATCGAGTATTCCGCCGCCGTCACACCATTTTCCCAATCTTCATTGGGGAAACGGCTTTGCATATATAGACCTGAACGGCCTCGTGTCCGCCGCTCAACCGCTTTTGCAAAAATACGGTCAATCTTGCCGGGGTTCGGCTCGGTCTTTTTCATCGCACCCGCCGCGTCGGTAAGAAACGCCTCGTACAAACGATCTGCATATGGCCAAATTTTACGTGCAACAAAGCAATCAGATCGGCGTAACAACTGTAAGTGGTCGTCATAGAAAATGTGTGGCTTACCCTGAAAATCAAACTTGGACAGCGTCAACGAACGGCTTTCGATATTTGTGGAATAGAGCCTTGAGAGCGTCTGGAAGTAACTCTCGTCTGGAATCCACACGTGCCGGAAATACCGGTCATACTTCGGGCGTTCGGGGTCCTGCAGAACCGCGGAAAGGGTTTGCCGCGTCAGGCACCACCACTGCGACCCCATATGCGGCACCAAGCCGCGCGGCATCCGACGCTTGAGCTTTAATGATCTTTGAATATTGACTGTTTTATCGAACAAATAGCGGTGACGCTTCCAAGAAAATGGGAAGTGCATCGTGAACCGTTCTTCGTCCAACCCACCAACCGTCCACGGTACATCTGCCGTTGTCGCGCTTTCGATAAAGTCGGTGCGGGGACGGTCGGCCAGATAATCGATCAATTCATGGACGGGTCGCAATGGTAGACAAGAACCCGACGCAAGGTAGACATGGCGCACATCCGGAAAACTAGCCAACATAAGCTCTGAAGTTGCTTGAGATGCGGCTACAATGCCCCATGTGCCCCATTCGCAACGATATCGTTTGCTGAAAAGAACGTTCGGCACGTCAGCCAAAGCAGCAACAAAGTTATCATAGGTTTTCTTGGAAACATTGCGGTCGACATGAATCACCACTGGCACATCAGCTGCCGCCCAATGCCGCGCAACCTGTTCGGCGCGGCCCAACGCAGTGTGCACCAACATCGCTACGCCCATAGAGGCGGTCACGCCCAATTCCCTTTTGACATCAGGCCTAGAATTTCAAGCTGACGCCAATTGATATATTTCTCACTCCACTTACACCAAAGTTGTGGGTTGTCCTTAACCTGCTCTGCATAGGCTTTGTATTCGACTGACCCGGCGTAGTGTTGGCCCCGCTCTAGTTCTTCGGCGGCTTTTGCCCCGAATGTGTCAATGAATTTTGCATGCAGCAATACACCGCTAGCCTTCTCGCCACCCCACTCATCGTAGACTTGGTTTAGACCGCGTGGCAGCAACATGTGCGTCGAACTGACATAGACGTATTTACGATCCCATTTCACCAATGGCACCTTGTTCAGTGCGGGCGCTTTTTCAGGTGTTCCTTCAAAGAACACGCGCGCGCGCGGGCCACCTTGAATCCACAGGTTTGTGAAGGTGTGATTACGCGCCATAGTATAATTTCCGCTGTCAAACCAAGAGGCAATCTCAATAGGATCTTCACCCGAATGATACGGTTGTTCGTCTAGCCGTCCCTTGGGGTACATATCCAACAGCATCGCCGAGAACGATTTGATTGACGAAGCATCCAGCCAATCTGTCAACGCGCGCAATGGGCGAGTATCGCAAAATGGGTAAACCAAGAACTCATCTGGATCGACGGTCAACGTCCAATGCCCGTGCGCATATTTACGCTGTAACCAGTTCAACCAATCAACACCAAAACGGGACCGCCGGTAACTGGAACGTGTAGACCACAGTGATACATCTGGCTGATTGCGCAGATAATCCAACGCACCATCGTCGCTGTCATTGTCCACGAAAAAGAAATGGTTCACCCCTTGTTTACGATAGTAATCAAGGAAGTATGACAGCCGGATTTTTTCGTTTCGCTGCGTACAGAACAAAAGAATATCGTCGGCCCGAATTTGATCGGTCCGGTCCACAACGCACTTTAACTCGCGCCGTTTCCTAAATGCCCTAGCACGCCAACGTTGCCGTTGCAGCCTTAGCCGATATGATTGGATCGCACCCAAACACCGCCCTCATACTCTTGGTCCTTCAGTCTTCTGGCACGCCTATCAGGTAAAGCTTAATGCGATCTTGAAATGCGTCGCCCACGACGGCGCCTCAAAACCACTTACCCTCAACGATTCCCGAGCCTGTTTGGACCAGTTTACTATTCTTTCTTCCCACAACTGATGGTCTGAATCATCTAGATAAACCGCGTTATTTGCAAGGATTTCTCTAAATGTCGCCTTATTGCTGCACAAAACAGGTGTTCCGAGCTGTAGCGCCTCAACAGCAGGTAAACCAAATCCTTCTGCATGGCTAGGAAACAACATGCCATGTGCACCCTCAACAAGCGCCATCAAGGCTGCATCCGTTAAGCCAGAAAGCTCTTTTATCCGCGCGTCTTCACCTAGAGCGTCCAACCGCGAGAACACGTCTTGGTTATTCCAACCACGCCCACCGCAGATCAGCAACATTGGAGCCTGCGGCCCTAACCGATCCCATATGTCCAACAGCAAGGCATGGTTTTTGCGTGGCTCAATCGTGCCAACAGTAATAAAATACGGCGCCTCTGGCATCACATCTTTAGGAATTTCTGACACGTCCACCGCAGGAGGTATTGTCCCCAAGTGAGCAACAATGCCCTTCGGAACATCCCCCCATCGGGTCATTACAGCCTCTGTCCGGTCCTTTGTATCAACCGAATTATACAGGATCAGATCAGCATGTTCTTGCACGCGTCGCATCTTTTTCTCAAATGGCTCAACCGTTCCTTCGCGTTGATACTGGGGGAATTCCAACGGTATAACATCATGTATAAAAACGGTGATTTGAGATTTAGGCATGCTACGCACTGCTGATAGCACCCGATCTGTCAGGTTGCTGTGGCCTGTATTCAGGTATGCCACTCCCGCCGGAAGCAGGCGACTCAAAAGCTTGGCAAGCCCGCCCGGCAAACAACGACCGACAGCAAACTTGCGCGCATCAGTCTGCGCGCCCCGTGAGGTCGCGATTGATTTGAGCTGCAAACGAGACAGCACATCAGGTGTTGAGAACGCGATGTCACCGGTTAAGCGGCCGTACATCTCAGTCAAACCCGCCTCGTCCAGCAGAACATACCCAAAGGGTGTCCGCGCCAAACCCCAAACAGGTATAGCATCCGCTATCAGGGCCTCAATATAAGCCAACTCAACCCTATCCACACCAGTCCAGACACGCCCAGCACGCCGCAAAAGACGCGTAAAATCCAGCAGACGGGCTGACGGTGGGTTAGTCGGTGACATATTCAACGATACGCTCCCTTTTCACCCTCAACAGGCTTACTTCAGAGTTGGGGCAATATCTTTGATATAAGCCGCAAGATCTTCACGAAGCTCTGGTCGCGCCAAGCCGTAGGCAACAGTTGCCTGCAAAAAGCCCGACTTAGAGCCGCAATCAAATCGTTGCCCAGTAAATCGGTAGCCATAAACTTTGCGCTTTTGCTCCAGCTCCGCTGCAATCGCATCTGTTAGTTGGATCTCACCACCCGCGCCCTGCTTCATCTCGTCGAGGTTTTTCAAGACAGTAGGAGAAAGAATATAGCGGCCAATCACAGCAAGGTTTGAGGGAGAATCTTCAGCTTTGGGCTTTTCGACCATGCCTTTGATGTCGAGCAAGTTACCACTCTCTTCCACCACATCCAGCACACCATAGGACGACGTCTTTTCAGGTGGCACTTCCATCGCTGCAACCATGTTACCGCCCGTCTCTTCGTAGGCTTCTACCATCTGCTGCAAACAGGGCTTCTCCGCCGAGATAACGTCATCGGGCAGAATAACCGCAAAAGGTTGATCACCGATCAAACGCCGCGCGCACCATACAGCATGGCCAAGGCCCAACGCTTTGTGTTGGCGCACATATGCGATTGCACCGCTATCCATGTTGGTTTCTTCAAGCATGCTCAAGAGCTCAGTCTTGCCTTTGCGGCGCAGCTCTTCTTCTAGATTGGGCGCGAGATCAAAATAATCTTCAAGCGCACCTTTGCCGCGTGAGGTCACGAAGATAAATTCGGTGATGCCTGCAGCCCGGGCCTCATCAATAGCGTATTGAATCAAAGGGCGATCAACCAAAGTCATAATTTCTTTTGGAACGGATTTTGTCGCGGGCAGGAATCGCGTACCCATACCTGCAACCGGAAATACTGCTGTTGTGACTTTATTTGTCATATCTGTTCGAAGACCTTACATAATTATTT
Organism: Sulfitobacter sp.; assembly: GCF_036960155.1. Classification (GTDB taxonomy): domain Bacteria; phylum Pseudomonadota; class Alphaproteobacteria; order Rhodobacterales; family Rhodobacteraceae; genus Sulfitobacter. The sequence continues at coordinate 941,126 of NZ_JBALWB010000001.1, forward strand.
TAGTGCTCTATCTAGAGAGGCCTTGCTCCACACTTTCAGCTTACTGGCCCAGATGACATCGCAGTTTGAATATACCAATTCTATTGCTGCGCAACCAAGGCGCAAATATGACCAATCGGCCTAAACCTACGGGGAAAATCTAATATATTTCAACTTTTAACCTTTGAGAGGACCCCGAACAAGGGAAACACGCTCACGTTCCCGTTCCCGTCGGCGTGAAAATGTAGTCGTGCCAATCAAGCGATCTGTTCTGTCTGCACGTCCAAACAGGCCGCCCCGCTGCACCCATACCCCTTGAGCGTTGAATGAAACGTGATGAAACAACGCTGTACGCGACAAGATAACAACCGTTTCGATACTTCCCGCTGCAACACGGACGGCTGCATCTCTTAAACCCACTGCCCCACGTACCCGACGAACTGCCGTGAAATTTGCTATGCGCCGGGGAACATTCACTGCTCGGAATGGCAACACTGCATGCCTTGCCAATGGAGCCCCTCCAAAGCTGCGCTGTTGCCCCTCCGCATACCCCGCAAACAACCCTTTCATGAGCCGACGCACGTCACGCGGCTCTAGCCGACCTGCAACCATGTGACGCAATAACCTTCGTTTTTCAGACGCGCATTGCTTTTGCCAATGCGTTGCACGGTCCTCTTTTGGAAGGTGCTTGCGTTGAAACACACCCCAACTGGCGCCGATCTCGTATAAATCGCGTGGAACGCGATCCTGGCGCCGTCTTGCACTAGCCGAAAACCCATGATGCACCTGCGCCAACGGCACCAATGCCGTAGCATGGCCGCCGCGGGCCAGCCGCATATTCACGTCGGTTTCATCCAGAAAAAAGCGAAACGCAGGATCGAACCCTCCGATACCCACCAGCACGTCACGTCGAAAGGCCATATTGGTGCCTTCAGTTTTGATCGCTTTGCCTTTGGGAGGAATTAGAACCGTCGCCTGCAGTGGGTCCACATCTATGCCCTGCGGAGCGCCTTGCGCATCAAGTATTCTGGCCTTGTACTGAAAAGTGATGCCATTACGACCCCGCACAAATCCACCCATTGCCGCGACATCACTTTGCACTGCAGGTGCTACTAGATGGTGTAACCATAGGGGTTCAGGCACAGCGTCATCATCAATAAACGCCACAACTTCACCCGCAGCATGGGTCAGGCCGATGTTGCGCGCTGCTGAGATATTAGCCTCATCAAATGCGATACATTTAATATCCGAGACTATATCAGGCTCTTCGGTCACAGCGATCCCAGCAGGACAAGCAACCACCACAACCTCAAACGCGCTATATTGCAGCTGTGCAACAGCGATCAGACATCGGCGCAATGCATCGGGCCGCTCACGGCTGACGATAATCACGCTGACGGTCTGATCACTCATAGTCAATTTGCACTTATCTGCGATAACACCATTCAGGCCTTTTTCAGGTCAACGCCCGGCGCGTAAGCAATAAAGAAGGGGTTTGCATAGTCATCTTTACCGTATGTCAGCGGGCTATGATCATCAAAGCGGATCACATCACCACCCGCGCCCTTTAGAACTGCGTGACCAGCGGCGGTGTCCCACTCCATGGTGCGCCCAACGCGCGGGTAGATGTCCGCTTCGCCGGTCGCAATCAAACAAAACTTGAGGGACGATCCAGCGCTCTTCATATCTTTTACTGCATATTTGCCGATGTAATCATCCGTGGCCTGATCACGGTGTGACTTACTTGCTACCACCATCAATGCCGAATTGTCTGGATTAGAGACTGATATCGTCTTCATTGGTCCAACAGTTTCTTTGTCGAGATCGCCTGTCTCTTCGACGGACCGACCGTCAACACCAGTAAAGAACATCCGATCTTTTGCTGGGGCGTAAACCACACCGCGAGTCGGGACACCGCCCTCAACCAACGCAATATTTACTGTGAAATCACCACGGCGATGAATGAACTCCTTGGTGCCATCCAGCGGGTCAACGATCAGGAATGTATCGCCTGTTGTGCTGTGTGTCGCTGACTGCTCTTCAGTGACCAAAAGCACATCAGGAAATTCTGCGCGCAGACCGTCTGAAATGATCTTGTCTGCTGCTTCATCCGCGGCCGTTACAGGGCTATCATCTGACTTTGACTTCACATCAAAATCGTCCTGACCATAAATTTCCATGATCTTATCGCCAGCTTCCAATGCCAGCTTACGCATCACCCACGTCAACTTTTCGTAATCCATGCCCAACTCTCGCCATCCTTCGTTGATATAAAATTTAGATACCTTATGATCCCCTTGTAACGGATCGGCAAGAATTCCGTGCAATCGTGGTCATAACCGCAAGGCAGTAGTCAAATGTTCCAACCCGTTCGCAAACACCGATCCACACTGCACGTCATTTTGACGATGTGGGAATTGATCTATCATTCCATCGTCAGGTCAGTGCGGAAAAGCCATAACAACGCGTTTCTGGCTATCGCGACGAATATTTTGCAGTCGGTGATTTTTGTTGGCGCCTTCTATGTGATGTTCTCTATTTTGGGTCTGCGAGGTGCTGCACTGCGCGGTGATTTCTTGATCTACATCATGTCGGGTATTTTTCTATACATGACGCACTCCAAAGCGCTAGGCGCTGTTGTCGGCTCTGAGGGTCCCGCGAGCCCGATGATGCAGCACGCGCCCATGAACACAATTATCTCAATCTGCTCTGCGGCGCTTGGTGCGCTTTATATTCAGGTTTTGTCGTTGGCCATGATCCTGTTTGTCTATCATGTGGCCTTTACGCCGTTGGAAATTGAACAGCCGTTTGCTGCTTTTGCGATGCTGATCCTAGCATGGTTCACTGGTGCAGCATTGGGTCTGGTACTGCTCGCAATCAAACCGTGGTTTCCCACTGCTGTCGGTATCTTTTCAACCATCTATCAACGCGCCAATATGATCGCATCGGGTAAAATGTTTGTCGCAAACACCCTACCAGGCTTCATGCTGGCCATGTTTGATTGGAACCCCTTGTTCCACACCATTGATCAGGCGCGCGGCTTTGCCTTCCTCAACTACAATCCTCGTTATAGCGACCCGATGTACGCCTTATGGGTCGGATTGGTGCTGGTAATGGTCGGGCTGATGGGCGAATTTTACACTCGCAAACATGCTTCGCTGTCATGGAGCGCAAGGCGCTAAGCCTTAAACCTTTGCGTAGCTCTTTGAAATTCAGCTGTGTTCTTTTTTCAATCGGCGCAAGAACGACCGAACGATCCATTTATGTGCCGGACCAACAGGCAACATATACAAACGCCCAAATGTGTTGTGGACCTTCACGGACGACGTGATCGTCAATTCGTTTCCAACCCTCGATATGCAGGTCAATACATCCAGATGACTGTCCCGCTCAGATAGTGAGAGTACGTCTTCCGATACGTGCTCAACCAAAAAGAAGTCCAGCTTATCTCCCACGGCAACGGTTTTGGGGGCCGATTTCGAAAACCCTCCGATTCTTTTCACGTTAAACATGGATGAAATCGCATCTCTAATCCGGAACGCTAAATTTAGAATGAACGAAGGGCGTGACATCATTGATCCCCACGCTTCAAGCGGGGCCACCGATTTTGATAATATGACGGATTGTCGATCAAAAAAATCAAGCTCAGCGATTTGGGCTAACGTCTGAATATTCGAATTTGGAAGCGTAACAAGCTCATGTTTTTCCATAGCACTTCTCCAACATTGCACTACCGCGCTAACGTTCAAAGACCCTCATCACAACGTGACATATTGGACGCATCTAGACGTTGCCTCTCCCTCAATCCACAACCCGAAGCGTCAAGTTCAACCGACCCCCTTTAGGTAGTAATTTTGATGAACCCGCCCTGATACGGTCTACGCCATGATATGCCCGCCGCGCGTCTCCGCCCATCACCACTACATCACCAGATCGCAACCACATGCTTTCGGTTTTACCGCCCCGCGTCACGTTGCCCATACGAAATAGCCCTTCATCCCCCAGAGAGACTGAAACCACTGGCCATCCCATATCGGCTTCGTCACGATCTTGATGCAGTCCCATCTTGGCTTCCGCATCGTAGTAGTTGATCAAACAACACTCTGGCTTTCGCTCTAGTCCCGTCACTTCTTGCCAGATTTCAAGCACCTCTAGCGGAATGTCAGGCCATGGCTGACCTGACGGCTGTGTCGGTACATATCGATACCCTTCTTTGTCAGAATACCAGCCGTATTGCCCCGCCGCGGTCATACGAACTGACATCCGTTTCCCACTCGGCATCTCGGGTCGAAAAAACGGAGCACGCGTAACGACGCTTCGCACTGCGTCCAAAACCGAACGTTGCTCGGTGACATCAAGCAAGCCTGAGTGGATATCAAAGCCCTTAACCGACAATTTCACGGCGATACCCTCATTTTTCCCTCAAATTTCACGATTAATTCCTGAATCATCACATCTTGGTGTCAGCCATGGTTGCAGCACCCGCACCCCCTCCTTATATACCCACCGAACCGTTGGAGACGAGCCGTTTCCAGCGTTAACCAGATCGAAGTAATGGTGCCACAATGGGCCGACGCTTCGTGTAATCGCCTTGAGCTAGAAAAGGGATCGAACACATGGCCAAAGTAATTGGTATTGACCTTGGAACTACAAACTCTTGTATCGCCATCATGGACGGTAGCCAGCCTCGCGTTATCGAAAACGCAGAAGGTGCTCGCACTACCCCATCCATCGTGGCCTTCACCGAAGACGAGCGCCTCGTAGGCCAGCCGGCAAAACGCCAGGCCGTCACAAACCCAGAAAACACAATCTTTGGCGTAAAGCGCCTTGTTGGCCGTCGCAACGACGATGCCGATCTTGCCAAGGATAAAAAGAACCTGCCTTTCGAAGTCATCGATGGCGGCAACGGCGACGCATGGGTTCAAGCCCGTGGTGAAAAATATTCACCTTCGCAAATATCTGCCTTCATTCTGGGCAAGATGAAAGAAACAGCTGAATCGTACTTGGGTGAAGAAGTAACCCAAGCTGTCATCACGGTTCCTGCTTACTTTAACGACGCCCAGCGTCAGGCAACGAAAGACGCAGGCAAAATTGCCGGTCTCGAAGTGCTGCGCATCATCAACGAACCAACAGCAGCTGCGTTGGCGTATGGCCTCGACAAAGAAGAAACACAAACCATCGCGGTTTATGACCTTGGTGGCGGTACGTTCGACGTAACGATCCTAGAAATCGACGATGGCCTATTCGAAGTAAAATCTACCAACGGTGACACATTCCTTGGTGGTGAAGACTTTGACATGCGCATCGTCAACTACCTTGCAGATGAGTTCAAAAAAGAGAACTCCGTTGACCTAAAGCAAGATAAGATGGCTCTTCAGCGTCTAAAAGAAGCTGCCGAAAAAGCTAAAATCGAGCTGTCGTCAGCAACCCAAACCGAGATAAACCAGCCGTTTATCTCAATGGGTGCCACAGGCCAGCCATTGCACATGGTCATGAAATTGACCCGCGCAAAACTGGAAAGCCTTGTTGGCGACCTGATCAAAGCGTCCATGAAACCGTGTGCAGCAGCGCTTAAAGATGCCGGCCTGTCCGCTTCTGACATCGACGAGGTTGTACTTGTTGGTGGTATGACACGCATGCCGCGCGTCATCGAAGAAGTGACCAAGTTCTTTGGCAAGGAGCCGCACAAAGGTGTGAACCCTGACGAAGTTGTGGCCCTTGGTGCCGCGATCCAAGCTGGTGTTCTGCAAGGCGACGTAAAAGATGTTGTTCTGCTTGATGTAACACCTTTGTCCTTGGGTATTGAAACCCTTGGCGGTGTGTTCACACGCTTGATCGACCGCAACACAACGATCCCTACCAAGAAGAGCCAAATCTTCTCGACTGCGGAAGACAACCAGAACGCCGTGACCATCCGTTGCTTCCAGGGTGAACGTGAAATGGCCGCCGACAACAAAATCCTCGGCGCCTTCAACCTTGAAAGCATCCCGCCTGCCCCACGTGGCATGCCACAGATCGAAGTGACTTTTGATATTGATGCCAACGGTATCGTATCTGTAGGCGCTTTGGACAAAGGTACAGGCAAAGAGCAGAAGATCACGATCCAAGCTTCTGGCGGTTTGTCAGATGCGGACATCGAAAAGATGGTTCAGGATGCAGAAGACAATGCAGAGGCGGATAAAGAACGCCGCTCATTGATCGAAGCGAAAAACCAAGCCGAGAGCCTTATCCATTCGACCGAACGGTCCGTGGAAGAGCACTCTGACAAGGTTGATCCAACAACTGTCGAAGCCATCGAGCTGGCAATCGCTGCGTTGAAAGACGAAATGGAAACCGAGGACGCCGAGAAGATCAAATCCGGCATCCAAAACGTCACCGAAGCAGCGATGAAACTGGGCGAAGCGATCTACAAGAACGCTAATGATGCTAACGAAGATGACATGGCCGCAGCTGCGGACGAGGCTCCTGATGCTGGTGCAAACGATGATATCGTTGACGCGGACTTCGAAGACCTCGACAACGACAAACGCACGTAAATCCGCGCGGCGGAACCAATGATTGGGCCGGTCCGATTAGACGGGCCGGCCCTTCACGTTCCTGTAAAGGATATTAAAGATGTCAAAACGTGATTATTATGAGGTCCTCGGTGTCGCCAAAGGTGCGTCAGCTGATGAGATCAAAAAGGGCTATCGCAAGAAGGCGAAAGAACTTCATCCCGATCGCAACACAGACAAACCCGAAGCTGAAGGCCAATTTAAAGAGGCAAATGAAGCTTACGAAGTTCTCAAAAACGATGACAAGAAGGCGGCCTATGACCGCTACGGTCACGCGGCATTTGAGGGTGGCATGGGTGGCGGTGGCCGTCCAGGTGGCGGCTTTGGCGGTGGAGGTCAGGGTGATTTCTCCTCAGCTTTTTCCGACGTATTCGACGATCTGTTCGGCGATTTCATGGGCGGTCGTGGCCAACAAGGCGGTGGACGACGTGCGGCGCGTGGCTCTGATTTACGGTTCAACCTTCGGATTTCTCTCGAGGACGCATTTTCGGGCCTACAAAAGTCCATCAATGTTCCCACGTCTGTAGGGTGCGGATCCTGTAACGGTACTGGCGCAGAAGGCGGCGCAGAACCAACAACCTGCCCAACCTGTTCCGGCATCGGTAAAGTACGCGCGCAGCAGGGCTTTTTCACGGTTGAGCGTGCTTGCCCAACCTGTTCGGGGCTTGGCCAGATCATCAAGAACCCATGCAATTCCTGTCGTGGTGCCGGCCGTGTCGAAAAAGATCGCTCACTATCGGTTAACATCCCCGCAGGTGTTGAAACCGGGACACGCATTCGCCTCGCTGGTGAAGGCGAAGCGGGCATGCGTGGCGGTCCATCCGGCGATCTCTACATCTTCCTCGAAGTACAAGAGCATGAGCTGTTTGAACGGGACGGGCCAAACCTGTTCTGCCGTGTACCCGTAACGATGGGTAGTGCGGCGTTGGGTGGCAGTATCGAAGTGCCGACCATCGATGGCGGCCGTGGCCGTGTCCAAGTACCTGCCGGAAGCCAATCGGGTCGACAAATGCGCTTGCGCAGCAAGGGTATGCCGCATCTACGCGGTGGCGCAACAGGCGACATGATCATCGAATTGGCGGTGGAAACACCCGTGAATCTAACGGCCCGCCAAAAAGAGATCCTGCGCGAATTTGATGAGCTTTCTGAAGAGAACCACCCTGAAAGCAGCAGCTTCTTTTCTTCTGTAAAATCCTTTTGGGATTCAATGAAGGGGTAACTCCTATTAACCAGCGCACCACGTAAATGGTGCGCTGGTTGAACCCAAATACGCTACGCCTCCCAAGTAAGTCTAGCGTCTAGAAAGTTCTACGCACGTAGGACACGGTTCCAAAGCCCCCAAAACTTTACTCCCACCGTTAACTATTCCCTAACCATGCCTGCAGCATCCTGCTCGCATGAACCATTTTGATGAGCAGCCCTTACCGTTCCTCATGGATGAGGCAACTTCGGCTACACCCATAGCCGGAAAGCAACCCTCCTACATTGCTGACCATCGAAAACGGCTACGGGCACGTTTCATGACTGGTGGTGCCGCTGCCATGCCCGATTATGAGCTGCTGGAACTTGTCCTGTTTCGCGCAATCCCGCGTCGCGATGTCAAACCATTGGCCCGTGATCTTATGGACAGGTTTGGTGACTTTAATCGCGTCATCACTGCATCCCATGCCCGCCTGCGCGACATTTCAGGTGTAGGCGATGCTGTCATTACTGAATTAAAGATCGTTGAAGCAGCGGCACACCGAATGGCGCGTTCTAAAGTCATGCAAACACAGATTTTATCTAGCTGGGACGCCCTTTTGGATTATTGCCACACAACGATGGCCCACCGCGAGACAGAGCAGTTTCGCGTCCTCTATCTGGATCGTAAAAATGTACTGATCGGAGATGAGGAACAAGCCAAAGGCACCGTGGATCATGTTCCCGTCTATCCACGTGAAGTCGCCAAACGCGCGCTGGAACTAAATGCTTCCGCTGTCATTCTGGTCCATAATCACCCTTCCGGCGACCCAACCCCATCGCCATCTGATATCGACATGACCCAACGGGTGAAAAATGCCTGTGACGCGTTAGGCATCACACTGCACGACCATCTGATTATTGGAAAATCGCAAGAGCTTAGCTTTCGCGCAACTGGACATCTTTAGCGGACCCAGACCTCGACCCGACGATTCGCACGGCGCCCCCATGAGCTTTCATCGCAGGCCATTGGCATTGCCTCACCAAATGCATCCACACCCAGCTCTACCCTACCCAAATTGGCTGCAACCGCCGCTTCACTTACTGCGCGGCGCACTGCATCAGCCCGTCGCAGTGCGATATCACGATTGGCCTCTGCTGGTCCTTCTCCATCGCTAAAACCAACAAACAGCAGACGCCGTGCATCATATTGCCCAACCTCCAACGCACGCGCCAATTGTTGGATATTGGATCTTGATTGCGCGTCCAATCGAATGGACCCAGCTTCAAACCTGAACGATGTACTTAACCGCGCCATCGGCGTGAGCGTTGCAGTCATGCGCTGCAACTCACCCAATGTTATCTCTGTCCCCGCCTTTGCGATCGCATTGGCAAACCGGTTCCCCTGCTGTTCCACTGCAATTTCTTCTGGGGTCTGATCAACAAAACCGGATCGACGGATCACAATTTGGGCGGCTGGCCCTCGTGTGAACGCTAAAAACTCCCGTGCCAATCGAGGGAGGCGACGTGCCGGAAAATACAAAAACATAGGAGCGGTAAGCGGGTAATCCTCTGTCTTGATGGTTCTCCGTGAGGCTTGCATGGAAAAACCGCAGTTCCCAGTCAACATCAACGGCTGTGTATCACCTCGGTCGGCATAGCTGGTGAGGCCAAGTGCAAATGTGTCCGCCGCAACTGCCTGAGACAAATCCCAAGGCGAAGAGTGACGTGTGGCCTGATCAGTTAAACCTTTGAGGTTTGCGGGATGTAAAAGCTGATCCACAATAGCCTGCCCCAACCCTGAACTGTCATCTGGCAGATGCACGTCAATCGGAACATCAGGTCCGCCCAACGCATCCCAGTTTGTGATCTCTCCGGCCAAAACCTGCGCCAATTTTGATGGCGAAATCCCCTGAACCGGGTTGCTGCCTGACACAACAGGCACAATCGCGTCCAATGCCAACACACGACTACGGTTTAAGCCTGTCATATCGCCCAAACCAGCCTCCCGTGCACGGGTGCGTTCATCTGGGCGAATTTCACGAAGAGACATTACTATATCCGCTTCGTCTGCCAATAGATCGGCAAATCCCTCGTTGGTATTTGTCACCCTAAAATAGAACCGCGCAGCCAGCTTTTGATCATCAGAACGGCGGATTAAATAGGTGAAGCTACTGGGGTCATCCCCATCTTCCCGTTCAGTCAAATAGTTATTTTTCTGTGCAAAGGCTTCGATCAAGGCAGGCATCACAATTGCGCCCAAAGTGGGTGCTCCAGAGATTTGCAACTCAGCCACGAAATCCTGCAAATTCGGACACCCTGGCCCTGCGCACAAAACAGCCGATCCATCGACTGTTAGTTCCCCGTATTCAGTTTGGAGGCGATAGAATTCACCATCAAAGCCGAGCAGCGTTCCGCTCAGCTCAACCGTGCTATCACGTGAGGTAAGTGTAACGTCCTGAGCGACAACAGCCAGGGTAGTACAAAATAGGAAAAGTGCGGCGAAGAACGCCGCACATATCACTTTGATCATGTGACCTCGGGTTTGCGTTAGTTTGATGCAACCTTTAGGTTTTCGAACAAATTATTCAACACTAGAAAGTTACCAGCGGCGTCACAGTCTGGAACGGACACTGTCAAACTCCTCGATGTGATATCGTTGCCACTTTTCGTCTGCAACGTTTGCGCTTCGATCTCTAAGCCGCAGTTGTTTTTGGCAACTTCTGCCTCGACGCTCAGGAAAACATCACCGCTGCCTTGTGCGGGTGTTTTTGGGAAAGTGTAAACCTCAGCCATAGAGCCATCAGCGACAGTTACATCACCCAACGATGAGATGAAGCCTCCCTGACCAGTCACCGCAAATGTAAGATCACGAGATGCACCAGACCAAACGTGACCTTCCGAGCCATATTCGGCACCAAATTCACGGGCATGTAACTCAAACCCCGTGTCGCCCTTCCACTGCAGCGCAACACGATCATAATCGGCCAATTCATCTACAACCGTTTGGGCTACTGCGCCTTCGCCGTTGGTGAAGGCCACAACAAATGTTGCGTCTTTGGTCATTGCGGGAACTGTGATGTCAAATTCGCCATTGTCATCAGTGGTTTGGCTAAACAACAAACCCTTATGGTGTACTGTAACCCGCTCGTTGGGCAGGCATTTGGCATCCAATGTTAAGTTTACCATCGCCGCCGCTATTGGGCGCGCACTTGCCGTAATTTCGCAGACGGGCGCGAAAGTCTCTTCGCTTGCAAGGACGTCTTCCTCATCCGCTGGTGGCATAATCTTCTCAGGAGTATCAACTAAAGCAACAACATCTTCTGCCTTAGGGGCAACGTAGCTTTCCACAAAATCGGCAGATGTCAGAATGATCTCTTCGACATCAAGAACAGATGCATCTGCGTTGATCAGTGCTTCACCAGCATAATCTGCAGAAGGCGCGGCGTCCGATGTTGACTGCTGCATGAAGAAACCGATGCCAACAGCACAAGTCAGCGTTCCGGCAGCCATGATGATTTCTTTGCGATAACGCATATTCTCGGTCCCTTGTTGCGGTTTGGGTCGAGAATAGTTTTTGTTCAGAAACGGGGCTGCAATGGGGCAGCCCCGCGCCATTCTTATGACATTTCTAGAAAATGCTTAGGAAAGTTGGCCGTGACAGTGTTTGAATTTCTTTCCGGTACCACATGGACAGATGTCATTCCGACCGGGGTTTCCCCATGTTGTTGGGTCGTTTTCATCAAACCCTTCAACGGCATCCGCTGCTGCCTCGGCTTGATCCACAGCTTTTTCAGCTGCTGCTGCTGCCGCCTGTTCTTGCGCCAACATCTGCTGGATCATGCGTTGCTGTTCTTCTTCATTTGCTGGTTCGATACGCGAGAGGCGCTGTGTTACGTCAGAACGTAGACTGTCCAGCATCCCTTCAAACAACTGGAACGACTCGTTCTTATATTCGTTCAACGGGTCGCGCTGCGCATAACCGCGGAACCCAACCACAGACCGGAGGTGTTCCAAGGTCAGCAAATGGTCACGCCATTTCGCATCAATAGTCTGCAGCAAGAAGTGCTTCTCGATGTTGCGCATGTTTTCAGGGCCAAATCGCTCGGCTTTGTCGGCCATCAATGCATCAGTCGCTTCAACGAGACGTTCACGAATGACGTCATCATCAACGCCATCTTCTTCGCACCATGCGATGACAGGCACGTCAACGCCTAGCTGTTCAATCACGGCAGCATAGAAGCCCTGAGTGTCCCACTGATCGGCATAAGTATTGCGCGGCATATATTGATCAACCAGATCATCAATCATTTGATGGCGCATGTCTTCGGTGATTTCATGCAGATCTTGCGATTCCATGATGTCGCGACGTTGGCCAAAGATAACTTTGCGCTGTTCGTTCATGACGTCATCGAATTTCAATAGCTGCTTACGAATGTCAAAGTTGCGGCCCTCAACCTTTGCCTGAGCGCGCTCAAGTGATTTGTTCACCCACGGGTGAATGATCGCTTCGCCTTCTTTTAGGCCCAACGAAGTCAGGACTTTTTCCAAACGTTCGGAACCAAAGATACGCATTAGGTCGTCTTCGAGTGACAGGAAGAAAGATGAACGCCCTGGATCACCCTGACGACCGGAACGGCCACGCAATTGGTTATCAATCCGGCGGCTTTCATGGCGCTCGGACGCCAGAACATACAGGCCACCGGACTCTAGGACTTTTTTCTTCTCGTCTGCGTGTTCTGCTTCGATCTTGGTGCGGGTGGCAACAGGATCTGCTTCTGGATCTGCTGACAGCGCCTCAAGAACCTTCAGCTCAACGTTGCCGCCCAACTGAATGTCAGTACCACGGCCCGCCATGTTGGTCGCAATCGTGACTGCGCCAAATTTACCAGCATCGCCAACGATCTGCGCTTCTTGCTCATGCTGGCGTGCGTTGAGAACGTTATGTTTGATCCCCTCACCCTCGAGCATCTTGCTGAGCATTTCGGATTTCTCGATTGAGGTAGTACCAACAAGGCATGGCTGCCCTTTTGCATGGGCCTCTTTGACCTTCTCAATCATTGCTGCATATTTTTCAGCAGCGGTGCGGTAAACAGCATCGTCTTCATCCACGCGCGAAACTGGAACGTTTGTCGGCACTTCGACAACGCCAAGCCCGTAGATTTCCATAAATTCGGCTGCTTCGGTCAATGCTGTACCCGTCATACCTGCCAATTTGTTGTACAGACGGAAATAGTTCTGGAATGTCACAGACGCGAGCGTGATGTTCTCTGGTTTGATGTCTAAGCCTTCTTTGGCTTCAATCGCCTGATGCAATCCGTCGCCCAAACGGCGACCAGCCATCATACGACCCGTAAATTCATCAATCAGGACAACTTCGCCTTCGCGCACGATATAGTCTTTGTCTTTCTCAAACAGCTTATGCGCACGCAAGCCTTGGTTTACATGGTGCACAATTGACGTGCTCTCTGGGTCGTAGAGGGTAAAGCCTTCTTCGAGAAGTTCACGAGCGCGCAGTTGCTCTTCGAGGAACTCAATCCCGTCATCTGTGAATGTCACATTGCGGGTCTTTTCGTCCAACTCATAGTGCTCTGCCGCCAAGGACGGAATCACCCCATCAATCGTTTGGTACATGTCCGAGCGGTCACCAGACGGGCCAGAAATGATGAGCGGCGTACGCGCTTCATCAATCAAAATGCTGTCGACCTCATCCACAATGGCAAAGTTATGCTCTTTCTGGAATATCTCGCTCAGCTCGGCTTTCATGTTATCGCGCAGATAATCAAAGCCTAGCTCGTTGTTGGTCGTATAGGTAATATCGCAGTCATAGGCCGCACGTTTTAGATCGTCAGGCATGTTTGGCGAGATGTATCCGGTTGTGAGACCGAGGGAGGCAAACACTTTGCCCATCCATTCGGCGTCACGTTTCACCAAATATTCGTTCACTGTAACAATGTGCACGCCTTTGTGTGTCAGCGCATTCAGGTAGGCCGCAAACGTTGCGGTCAGGGTCTTACCTTCACCTGTTTTTTGCTCTGCTACATTGCCTTGGTGCAAAAAGATCCCGCCCATCAGCTGGGTGTCAAATGCCCGCAGACCCAGCGTGCGTCGCGCGCCCTCGCGACAGTTAGCAAAGGCTTCGGGAAGCAAATCATCAAGATTTTCACCTTTAAGAGCTCGCGTAGCGAACTCTTCGGTTTTATCTTTGATGGCTTCGTCACTGAGTTTTTCGAACTCAGGCTCCAGCGCGTTGATCTTTTCGATAAGCGGGCGGATGGCCTTGATCCTGCGATCATTTGGCGAACCAAAAACCTTTTTGGTGATTTTTCCGAGTCCCAGCATGCGATCTCCAGCCGAAGTTATAAGTGTTCTGCGCGATCTGCTTGCCCCGCAAACACCCAGTCCATAAATAGGAGGTGAGAATGGTGGTTCAATGCCGCGCCCATCAGCGATGTAAGGGCCACCATGTAGCGTGTCAATGTAACCGACCCAATCGCACCGGAATGATAGGACGATCCATGCAAAAACCCCTCACTTTTCTAGCCTCTTTGGCATTTGTAGCCACTTTGGCCCTTCCACTATCCGCCCAAGAGACTGCAAAAGCAGACCCATCAACGGTTGTAGCGACCGTCGGCGACACCGAGATCACAATTGGTCACATGATTGTGGCATGGGCTGGCCTGCCAGAGCAGTATCAAGGTTTACCCGATGATGTTCTCTTCCAAGGCATCCTAGACCAGTTGGTTCAGCAAACAGCATTACAACAACAGTTTGACGGTAACCTACCACCACGTATAGCACTTCAGTTGGAAAACGAACGCCGCTCACTAACAGCGGGCGAGGCCGTGAACGGTATCATGGAAGCGCCACTAGACGAAGCAGATGTCCAAGCCGCATATGACAAAGACTATGCCGATACTGACCAAGAACCTGAGTTCAACGCATCTCACATTCTTGTAGAAACGGAAGAAGAAGCAATTGCTGTTCAGCAGGAACTCGCTGACGGCGCCGAGTTTGCAGCCGTTGCACGTGAGAAATCTACGGGGCCCTCTGGCCCAAACGGTGGACAACTTGGCTGGTTTGGCAAAGGCGCAATGGTTCCAGAATTTGAAGCAGCCGTCACTGAATTAGAAGTCGAAGCAGTTTCTGATCCTGTAAAAACCCAATTCGGTTGGCACGTGATCAAACTGAATGAAACTCGAGTTCAAAATGTTCCTGCTTTGGAAGAGGTTCGCGAAGAAATCGAGTTGCAAATTCGCCAAATCCACGCTCAAGAAGAAATCGAGGCCATCACAGCAGCGGCTGATGTTGACCGGAGCGGGGCGGAAGGCATTTCTCCGTCTGTCATCAAACAAGTCAACGTGCTGGAGTAAGCGCAACCATGGTAAACACCTCCGCTGTCTCACCGTTAGCACCCGCCAATTTTCCGTCTCTGCCCGCGATTGGGGGCGTAAAATTTGCCACCATAGCCGCAGGTGTAAAGTATCAGGGGCGCACTGACGTCATGCTTGCCACGTTGGCACCTGGTACTGTTGTGGCGGGAGCGTTCACACGCTCTGCCACACGTGCAGCACCCGTTCGGGACTGTCAGGAAAAACTGGGGCGGACATCGGATGCGGGGGCGGCCATTCTTGTAAATTCTGGGAATGCGAATGCGTTTACCGGAAAAAACGGAACAGCATCGGTGAACGCTATCACTGATGCTGTTGCACAGGCCTGTGACATCCCACAGGAGCGGGTTTTCACCTCCTCCACTGGTGTCATTGGTGAACCATTGCCCCACGACCGCATTACAGCGTGCCTTGGAACGCTTTGCAAAAACACTCTGGCAGGTGGCATTGCGGATGCGGCAAAGGCAATCATGACTACCGATACGTTCCCAAAGGGCGCAAAGGCGGAAATTGAAATTGACGGAAAAACCATCTCTATTGCGGGCATCGCAAAGGGATCGGGAATGATAGCACCAGATATGGCAACCATGCTGGTCTACATCTTTACCGATGCAAAAATTGAACAGGACGCCCTGCAAACTTTAGTATCGGCGCATAACGAACAAACTTTCAACTGCATCACGGTGGATAGCGACACCTCTACCTCAGACAGCTTGATTGTTGCTGCAACTGGCGCTAGCGGCGTCACGGTAGATGGTCACGAGGGGTTTGGTGCTGCCTTGCGCAACGTAATGCAGGACCTCGCCCATCAGGTTGTTCGCGACGGCGAAGGGGCGACAAAGTTCGTCGAAATCACCGTTACTGGCGCCGCATCTGATGCAGATGCAAAGGTACATGGACTGTCGATTGCGAACTCTCCTTTGGTTAAAACCGCCGTTGCGGGGCAAGACCCCAACTGGGGCCGCATTGTTATGGCCGTCGGAAAATCAGGCGCTGCGGCAGACCGTGATCGGCTCAGCATCCGATTTGGTGATGTCGAAGTAGCCAAGGACGGATGGCGCAGTGAAGATTATTCCGAAGAGGCCGCTGCAGCTCATATGAAAAATGAGAACATCCAGATTGGGGTCGATATCGGGATCGGATCAGGAAAGGCAACGGTTTGGACCTGCGATCTGACGCATGGGTACATCACTATCAACGCCGATTACCGCTCATGAAGATGGTTCTAGTCTCGGCTGTTGCATTGATTGACGTTGATGGCCGCGTATTGCTGGCACAACGCCCAGAGGGGAAATCCATGGCGGGCCTGTGGGAATTCCCCGGAGGTAAAGTAGAGGTTGATGAAACGCCAGAAGCCGCCCTCATCCGTGAGTTGGACGAGGAACTAGGAATTGATACTTGGGCGTCCTGCTTGGCTCCCCTCACGTTTGCCAGCCATTCCTATGACGACTTCCATCTGATGATGCCTTTGTTTGCCTGCCGCAAATGGGACGGCACGCCACAGCCGCGTGAAGGGCAGACCCTAAAATGGGTTAAACCAAATGAGATGCGAAACTACCCAATGCCAGCAGCTGACATCCCTCTTATTGCGATCTTACGGGATTGGCTGTGACGTCAGCGTTCGAATATTTCACCAATAGTCGAGAAATATTACTTTTGTTTCCAATTAGTGCTGGAAACACTGAAAAGTCTTTGTAGTGTGGATGTAGCGAAATTCTGGGGAGGATTGTTATGCTACGGACTATTACAATTGGAAGCTGTGTTTCTGTTCAAGGAACCTTTGTACGTTCAATGCCAGATGGACGCATCGCCGTTCAGGTGGACAACACAGTTTTTTCCGGCGTGCCTGTCACAAGAAAATAAGCACATCGGACTGCTGAAATGAAAAAGGGGACGGTGTTTTGCACCGTCCCCTTTTCTTTGAGTTATCACACCAGATTAGCTCAGTGTGCGTGTAACTTCTTCGCGTGTGAAGATCTCGATGACATCGTTTGGACGAATGTCTTCGTAGTTCTCGAACGCCATACCACATTCCTGACCAGACTGAACCTCTGGCACTTCGTCCTTGAAGCGCTTGAGCGTCTTGAGCGTGCCTTCGTGGATAACCACGTTGTCGCGCAGCAAGCGAACACCAGCAGAACGGCGAGCCACCCCTTCGGTAACCAGACAGCCAGCAACTTTGCCGATACCTGTGACCTTGAAGACTTCTTTGATGTTGGCATAGCCAATGAAGTTTTCTTTGATCTCGTTGCTCAACAGGCCAGATGCAGCCGCTTTCACATCATCAACCAGATCGTAGATGACCGAGTAATAGCGGATCTCGACACCTTTCTGGTTTGCCGTGTTGCGCGCTGATGCGTTTGCACGGACGTTAAAGCCCATGATTGGCGCACCGGATGCTTCGGCAAGACCAACATCGGTCTCGGTGATTGCGCCCACACCAGAGTGGAGCACGCGCACGCGGACTTCGTCGTTGCCGATTTTCTCCATCGCTTGAACAATCGCTTCGGCAGACCCCTGCACATCGGCTTTGACCAAGATGGGCAGCTCGGACACATCTTCGTCCGCTTTGGCATTTGCCATCAATTGTTCCAGCGTCGTCGCAGCACCAGCAGCAGCGCGTTTGTCTTTGGCTGCGTTCGCGCGGTATTCCGCGATTTCACGTGCCTGCGCCTCAGTTGAGGTCACGTTCAACACATCGCCTGCTTCGGGTGTACCGTTCAGGCCAAGAACCTCAACAGGGACCGAAGGACCAGCTTCTTTGATGCGGTTACCTTGATCATCGATCAGCGCACGAACCTTACCGTACTGCTCACCTACAACAAAGATATCGCCAGTGCGCAGTGTACCGTTCTGAATCAGAACTGTTGCGACAGGCCCACGGCCAACGTCCAGCTTTGCTTCAATCACCGCACCAACTGCGGCGCGTGATGGATTTGCCTTCAGTTCAAGGATCTCTGCCTGAAGCGCAATTGCTTCGAGCAGTTGATCAAGACCTTGGCCTGTGATGGCCGAAACCTCAACATCCTGAACTTCGCCAGACATCTTTTCGACGACGACTTCGTGCTGCAGCAAGGCTGCGCGCACTCTGTCAGGGTCGGCTGATGGCTTATCAACCTTGTTGATCGCAACAATCATAGGAACCTTAGCGGCCTTTGCGTGCGCAATCGCTTCGATGGTCTGAGGCATCACGGCATCGTCCGCCGCAACAACCAGAACCACGATATCAGTAACCTGAGCACCGCGAGAACGCATTGACGTAAACGCCGCGTGACCCGGAGTATCGAGGAACGACAGAACCTGACCGCCTTCGGTTGTGACCTGATAGGCACCGATGTGCTGAGTGATGCCACCGGCCTCGCCCGCAACAACTTTTGCCTTACGGATCGCATCCAATAGGGATGTTTTACCGTGGTCAACGTGACCCATGATCGTGATCACAGGAGGACGTCCAACCAGATCGGTTGCATCGTCTTCTTCCAGCTTAATCACATCTTCAACGTCAGCGTCAGAAACACGAACAACCTTGTGGCCAAACTCTTCGATGATCAGCTCTGCGGTGTCTGCATCAATCGTTTCATTTTGACCAATCATCAAACCGCTGTTCATCAACGCTTTTACAACTGCGCCTGTCTTTTCAGCCATACGCGCGGCCAATTCGGACACAACAATCGCTGGTGGCAATTGTACGTCGCGAATGATCTTTTCGCGCTCGACGTTACCGCCCATCGCTTTTGCACGCGCACGGTCTTGCTTACGCTTCATTTGCGCCATGGAGCGTTGACGGCCGCCTTCGCCACCACGCATCGCTTGGTTCACTGTCAGTTTACCAGAGCGACGATCGTCAGCTTGACGGTTTTTCTTGTTGGTCTCTTCGCGATCACGCTCGGTCTTGCGAGGCGTAGATGCTGGAAGTGCCTTGTTTGGCGTAGCACGTGGTTGTGCAGCAGCACTCGCAACAGGTGCAGGTGCAGCAGCAGCTCGTGCCGCGGCTTCCGCTTCACGTTTGGCGCGCTCTTCTTCTTCAGCTTTCGCTTTCAGGCTTTCTTCGCGTTCGCGATCGGCTGCCTCTTTGGCATCGATCTCGGCACGACGGCGCTCGCGGTCTTCTGCGCGCGCCTTATCGTGTGCCGCACGTGCGGCTGCCTCTTCGACTTCCCGCGCTTTGGCTGCTTGCACAGCTTTCAGGCGACGTTCCATCTCAGAATCGGTTATCCCTGCGGGACGCCGTGAAGGATCGCCAACCGGACCAGCGCCAGGGCCAGTTTGTTTTTGGCCGCCAGGCTTTGGCACCACAACGCGTTTGCGTTTGGTTTCGACCACAACGTTCTTCGTCCGCCCGTGGCTAAAGCTTTGCTTTACGTTACTGGGACGTGAGCCACCAAGGCCCAATGTTTTTCTGCCGTCA
Source organism: Sulfitobacter sp. (assembly GCF_036960155.1). Lineage (GTDB taxonomy): Bacteria > Pseudomonadota > Alphaproteobacteria > Rhodobacterales > Rhodobacteraceae > Sulfitobacter. Next base: position 960,637 of record NZ_JBALWB010000001.1, read on the forward strand.
CTATCGCTCATCTAGCTCGTCTATCCTTTCGGCTGGTCGATACCAGCCTCGTTTTTGCGCACGCCGTTCAATCTATGAGCCTCCTCTACAACACGTAGAGTGAGTCCACCAGAGGCGAGCGCCCCATGTATCACAGTTTGACGTCCGAATGCCAAACCCAATTCATCCGCAGTAAGACACCCAATATAGTGTCCGTAATGCGGCGTGCTCAGTTTTGATTTGCCACGTCCTGATCCATCTACAGCTTGGATCAACACCAGCGCCTCTTCAGTTTGCAGCCAACCCTTGACCTTTTCATAGCCCGCAACGGCTTTACCCGCTTTGCGTTGCATCGAAATTAGGTCCACCACACGGCGGGCCATCTGCTTTTCAACTTCGTCCACCAAATCGTCTGGTGTTTTAACAGGCTGCTTCGCACTGCGTGAAAACAATCCCTTTTTTACTGCGGTTTCTATGGCTGCACGATCTGCCGTCACCCACATACCACGTGCGGGCAACTTGCCCATGATGTCCGCCACAACCTGTCCGTCTGGTCCTACGACGAAACGGACAAGCTTGTACTTTGGTTGCACCTCACCTGTGGCAAGGCACTTGCGTTCTGCACCGCTTTCACGGTCTTTAGATGCGCCACCGCGTCCCATGCTGGATCTCCCCGAAGCCTACGATCAGGCCTCGGCCTCCTCATCTGTTTCACCACCGTCTTCGACGTCCGCTTCTAGGTCTGTTGGATCAACCCAACCCAACAAAACGCGGGCTGTCATAATCATCTTCTGGGCATCTTCGAGGCTCATCTCGAAGGGTTCCAGCACACCGTCATCTTTAACACGTTCGCCGTTTTCAGTGGTCCAACCACCAGCAAGCTCCCAATCCGCACAAGTTGCGAAATCTTCGAGCGTCTTAACATCGTCTTTTGCCAGCGCTTCAATCATCTGGGGTGTAAGACCCTCAAATTCAATAAGGCTGTCTTCTGCGCCCAGTGCACGGGCAGCATCAAGTGCCGCCTTGTTTTGCGCTTCCAGAACGTCACGTGCACGTGCCTGAAGCTCGCCCGCTGTGGCTTCATCGACACCGTCGATAACCAGCAGTTCGCCTACTTCAACGTATGCAACCTCTTCAAGGCTCGTAAAGCCCTCAGAAACCAGAAGCTGAGCAAAGAACTCATCCAGATCAAGGTTGTCCATGAACAGCTTGGTGCGCAGTTCAAATTCGGCCTGACGGCGCGAGCTTTCTTGCTCTTCTGTCATGATGTCGATGTCTAGACCCGTCAACTGGCTGGCCAGACGCACGTTTTGGCCCCGGCGGCCAATCGCAAGCGACAATTGCTCTTCAGGAACTACAACTTCGATTTTACCAGCTTCTTCGTCCAAAACAACCTTGGATACTTCGGCAGGCTGCAATGCGTTCACAAGGAACGTTGGCTGGTCATCATTCCAAGGGATGATATCGATCTTTTCGCCCTGAAGTTCATTCACAACAGCCTGAACACGAGAGCCCCGCATACCAACACAGGCACCAACGGGATCGATGGAATTATCATATGAAATCACAGCGATCTTCGCACGGGAACCTGGATCACGCGCAACCGCTTTGATCTCGATGATACCGTCATAGATTTCCGGAACTTCCATCTTGAACAGCTCTGCCATGAATTCCGGCGCCGTGCGGCTTAGGAAAATCTGTGGTCCGCGCTGCTCGCGACGAACGTCTTTGATGTAAACGCGGATACGATCGTTCGGGCGATATGATTCGCGGCCGATTTTCTCGTTGCGGCGCAGGATTGCTTCACCAGCACCCACATCAACAATAACATTGCCATACTCTTCGCGTTTGACCAGACCATTGATGATCGTGCCTGCGCGGTCTTTGAATTCTTCGAACTGACGGTCACGCTCAGCTTCGCGAATCTTCTGCAAGATAACCTGCTTGGCTGATTGCGCAGCAATGCGGCCCATTTCAACAGGTGGAACTTCTTCGACGAATTCCTGACCGATTTCGGGATTGGCCATATACTGCTTGGCTTGCACTACCGTGAATTCAGCCTGGTAGTTTTCCAGCTCTTCATCCGCAACAACGGTACGTACACGCGTGAATGTTGCGCGGCCTGTTTTGCGGTCGATCTCAACACGAATGTTCATTTCTGCGCCGTAGCGGGACTTGGCTGCACGTGCGAGCGATTCTTCCATCGCCTCGATCACCAGAACCGGATCGATCATCTTTTCACGCGCAACGGCTTCAGCGGTTTGCAAAAGCTCTAGCTGGTTTGCGGATGTAATGGCCATTAGGTCTCTCCCTCATCAGACTCTTCGGTCTGCAGTTCATCGAATTGGGTTTCGTCAATCACGCCGCTCGCTTTGCGCTGGCGTAGCATTTCTTTAATCAGCTCGTCCGTCAGGACCAGTTTGGCATCTGATAACCATTCGAATTGCAGGCCTACGGTGCCTTCTTCGATGTTAATCAGCACTTCATTGCCCTCGACGCCAGCCAGTTGCCCTTTAAAGCGGCGGCGGCCATCGATCAAATCATCGGTTTCGATCTTAGCTTCATAGCCTTCAAAGTTCGCAAAATCTTTGAGACGTGTCAAAGGGCGATCAATGCCCGGGCTGGACACTTCCAACGCGTATTCATCAATGATCGGATCTTCGACATCCAGCACCGCACCAACAGCCGTGCTGATCTTGCCGCAGTCATCAACTTCGATACCGCCATCAGGCTTATCAGCCATAATTTGCAGCGTAGATGTTTTACCAGTCATCAGACGCACGCGTACCAGTTCATAACCCAAGTCTTCGATGACAGGGGTTATGATTTCGGCCAATCGGCGGTCCATCGCTGCTTTTGCTATTAGATCGTTGTTCATAAGTCTCTTGCCTTTAGGCACAAAAAAACGGGCGCGCGGCCCGTGTCAGAGGTTCGGTGGGCGCTTGGTTTGGACCCGAGCGCGCCGCTGTTAGACGATCATATACGCGCGGAACCTCAGAACATCAAGCCCCCCACCAGCGCTGCGGCGCGCGCAGGTCATCAAACACACCATGACCCAACACCGAGGGCATCGAAACGCTACGCGAAACCGCCTGACCATCAAACACAACAATATCATCATAGCCAGTCAAAGCACCCGCATCTTCAACGTCCGCACCGTCCACCAGATATTCGGCAACCGCCTGCGCACGCACCGGAGAAGAGGGAATCGAAACCAATTCGACACTGTCAAACCAGCCCGCCTGACCGTCTTTCCAATGCGTATCGGCACGTTCGGCTAAAAGCTGCTGACCTGCAGAGAAATGACGCACACGGTAAATTCCGGTCCCAACACCACTATCTGGCGAATGGGCGGCACGAATGACATGCGCCGCTTTGCTGAGCTTAAACGGTAGGGACGGATCAGGAGCATTCAGGGTTATCCGCACTTGCTTAGCGCCCACGGCCTCCACCTTGCCCAGCGCCGCAAGGCTGTGGACTACATCCGCAGCAGAAAACAGAACACCATCATGAAAACGTACATTCTGACGCAAATTAAACATCCAAACCTGCGCATCCTGCGTACTGGACCAGTCGGTTGCCAGCTCACCGCGCAACGTGCCATCTGCGGCGACTTCGGTCAGTGTTTCAAATACCAAACCTTGCCGCGCAACCTGCATGAACAGGCCGTCGCCCCGCACCCAGTCATCACTGCGCGTGGCACCTGACAATGCAAGCCGCAGTTTGCCGCCTCGCTGTGGCAATGGTCCAGCGCTGACGCCCGCTGCAGCCAATAATGCTGCTGCCGCGCCGCTTGCAAACAATGCGCGCCTATCAAAAGCCTTGCGCGTCATGTCAGTGCAATCCTGTCCATGGCGCGGATCAATTCAGCAGTGATGCCAGGCTCGCTAAGAGCGTGGCCCGCGTTTCGTACTATTTTCAGTTCGGATTTAGGCCATGCTTTTGCAATCGAATAGGCGCTTTCGGGCGGGCAAATCATATCGTATCGCCCCTGCACAATCACACCCGGAATGTGTGCGATGCGATCCATCTGAGCAAGGATTTGACCATCATATTCAAGGAAACCAGCATTTATAAAATAGTGATTCTCAAGCCGGGCAAAGGCACGCGCGTACTCGCCAGGACCTTCACTCATATGTCCCATTGACTGAATCGAGGCCAACGCATTCTCCCATCCAGACCACGCACGGGCGTAGCGGGTTTGCGTCAGCATATCGTCACCGAACAATCGGCGATGGTACGCCTTAATCAAATCGCCCTGCTCTTCTTCGGGAACCAAGGCGGTGAATTTGTCCCAAACCTCGGGCCAGAATTTTCCTGCACCACCGCCATAAAACCAATCAAGCTCAGTTTGTGTCATCAAGAACACGCCGCGCAAAACTAAATTGCGCACTGCCGCCGGATGCGTCTGGGCATAAATCAGCGAAAGTGTCGCACCCCAGCTGCCGCCAAAGACAACCCATTGCGCAATACCCAGCGTTTCACGAATCAGTTCGATATCGGCAACCAGATGCCATGTCGTGTTATCCACAACCGAAGCATGCGGGATTGATCGACCACAGCCGCGTTGATCAAACAGAATCACACGGAATTTTTCAGGATCAAAATAGCGGCGCATCGACGGGCTACAGCCGCCACCAGGGCCACCATGCAGCACTACAACTGGAATACCGTCAGGATTGCCACATTGTTCGACATAAATCTCATGGCCTTGCCCCACAGACAGCATGCGTCGGTCGAACGGGTCAACCGGCGGATATAAATACTGCACTGCGCGCTTTTGATCAGGGGTCTTATCCATTACCAGCCTATATATAGTAAGAGAGACGACATTGAATACAGGAGCGTCAAAATGCAAGCGCATCAAAGCACAGTTGACCCAAATGAGGTCGCAAAGTTTGAGGCCATGGCCGCCGAATGGTGGGATACAGAGGGCAAATTCAAGCCATTGCACATGCTCAACCCTTGCAGGCTCGACTATATCGCAAACCAGATCGCAGGTGAGTTTGACCGCGATCTAACCGAACCGGAGCCATTCAAGGGCCTGCGCATTCTGGATATCGGCTGTGGGGGCGGTCTGTTGTCAGAACCCATGGCCCGTCTTGGCGCAACTGTTGTTGGGGCTGATGCCGCCGCTGGCAACATTCCTGTGGCACAGATTCATGCAGATCAGTCCGATCTGGAAATCGACTATCGCCACACCACCGCCGAAGCCATGACCGAAGCCGGAGAACAATTTGACGTTGTTCTAAACATGGAAGTGGTCGAGCACGTCGCCTCGCCGATTAGTTATCTCACGGCGTGCCACCAGCTGCTAAAACCGGGTGGGTTGCACATTTGCTCAACCATCAACCGCAATCCAAAATCATACGTTGTAGCGATTATCGGCGCAGAGCATGTGATGCGTTGGTTACCCAAAGGCACCCATGAATGGGCCAAATTCATTACACCAAATGAACTATTCAAGCTACTCGAAGACTCAGGAATGGAGCCTGTTGATCGTAAAGGGTTTGTCTTTAATCCAATCCTCTGGAGCTGGAGCCTGTCTTCGCGTGACCTAAGTGTTAACTACGTCACAGCCAGCCTGAAACCAAAAGACTGAACAGGTAACTAGCCCAGCTGGTTGCGTAATTCACGCAAGATGGGTAGCGCGGCGCGGGCTTTTTCCTCGCCCAGCTTCTCAACGACTTGGGTAATCATCGGCGCGATCGCACCTAACGCAGTTTCACGGGCCTGACGGCCTGCGGGGCTGATCGTAATCATCTTGCGCCTTGCATCATCCCAATCGGGGCGAATATGTACATATCCCGCCCACTCCAGCTTGGCCAAAGTGTTGGTCATTGCGCCACGTGTGACGTGAAATGTCTCAGCCAATTGCGCTGGTGTGCGTTCTGCATCGCGCCACGAGAGGTGATTCAGAACTGAAAAGTGCGAAATTTCCATGCCCTTGGGCAGCACCCTGCTCAGGCGACTGCGCAAAATCTGATCAGTACCCAGAATTTCACTGAACAACATAATCGCAAGGGTGTTGGAATCATCGCTCATTTAGGTCCATCAAAAGGGCGCTTGTGACTCATGCTAGGTACTTTGGCGCGCGCCGCATCTGTTTGCGCCAAATCCAGTTCGAAAACATATACCCCTGCCTCAGTACCCGCGTCTACTATGACCTCACCCCACGGAGAAACCACCAGCGAGTGCCCATATGTATCACGCGTCTTATGCTCGGCACTGGCATGAGTTCCCGTTTGAGCCGGAGCAATGACAAAGCAACCCGTTTCAATGGCACGAGCACGAAGTAACGTATGCCAATGCGCCTGCCCTGTGACAGGTGAAAATGCTGCCGGAATTGTTAAAACTTGCGCACCAGCCTCTGACAATGTCTGAAAAAGTTCGGGAAAGCGGACATCATAACAAACTGCCATCCCGATATTTGCAAAGGATGTCCGCGCAAGAACCGCCTGCGTCCCTGGACGGTAGGCCGCTGATTCTTTCCACGTCTCAGTTGGCGTAACCTGTACGTCGAACATGTGGATTTTATCATACCGCGCGACGATCTCACCTTGCGGATCAATCATAAAGGAGCGGTTGGCGAAACGGCCATCTGCATCTTCCGTCTTGAGACCAAGCGAGCCGATCAACAGCCAAATACCGTGCCGCTTTGCGTCACTCCGCAATGCAGCCAAAGTTGGATCATCAGCTTCATGATACAAGACCGCCTGTTGGTGATCGCGGCTGGTCGAGATACAATTTGTCACCTCAGGCGTGAGAACAAATTCAACGCCTTGCCCAACCGCATCAGCCAACATTCCACGGGTAACAGCTAAATTTGTGACCGGATCATCGGTTACATTCAGCTGAAGAATCGCGGTTTTCATACGGCCAGCAAAGCATCAAGCTTGCCAGCACGCTCAAGCGCATAAAGCTCGTCACAGCCGCCAACGTGAATGTCGCCCACAAAGATTTGAGGTACAGTACGGCTACCTTCGGCACGCTTAATCATTTCGGATTTACGCTCTGGATTCGCCAGTACATTCACTTCGGAAAAGTTGACACCTTTTTGGTTCAGTAACCGTTTTGCCGAATGGCAAAAACCACAAAGAGGGGAAGTGTAGATTTCAACAGCGTTCATGATCAGGTCCTTTTCAACAGATGTTGAACAAGGAGTTAAGCGTCTTTGACCGCTCTTGCTAGTGTCAGGATGCGAACAGGCCCCGATCCAGCCTCAATACAGACGTCCGCGCAGGCCCTCAAAGTCGCGCCAGAAGTCATTACATCATCGATCAAGAGGATTGGTTTCCCCTTCAACCGCGTCCCTCTTTTGGGGTGAGGTTGTATCGCTTTTTCCAGCGCCGCGAAGCGCGCATCACGGCTTAACCCCTCCAATGAGATTGTTCGACGGACACGCACAAGGGCATCCGGACACCACGGCAACTCAAGCTTTTTAGCTACAGAATGGGCCAAAAGGGCCGATTGGTTATATCTTCGCTTTAATAATCGCGACCAATGCAAAGGGACGGGTACGATCAACGTACCCTCTGGCAACATCTGGCGCACCATATTCGCCATCCAAAGGCCGGCAGGTCGCGCCATTTCCTGACGGTCACCATGTTTAAGCGCCAGCACCATCTTGCGTCCAGTGTCACGATAAACAAGCGCCGCGCGCCCTTGCACCCATGGCGGGGGTGCCTGCATACAATCATCACAATGATGTGTAGTCCCCTGTCCGCCGGATGTAAGGGGTGTACCGCACCCATCACAGATCACGCCGCCAAGAAACGAAGTGTCACGCCAACATGGGCCACACAGACCAAAGTCACTTTCCACCATATCGCCGCAAGTTATGCACCGCGGCGGATAGATCAGCGATACAGCTGTTTGAAGTTGTGCCAGCATCAGCCTATGTACCTCCCATGACAACACCAATGACAGACACAGCGTCCCTGATCAGGCGTCGCGCACGTGCCACACCGGACGGAATGTTTCTGCACGCTGCAGCAGCAGATGAACTTCAGGATCGTCTGAGTATGGTTAATAAGTCGTTTACGGCCTCAGCGGTTGTAACCAGCTTTCCCATTTTTTGGGCCGCTCAACACCCCGCTGCCAAGGTTGTTTCAGACACAGAAATCCTAGATCTAGAGCCACAAACACATGATTTAGTGATCCACTCGATGGGTTTGCATTGGGCGAACGATCCTGTTGGACAACTCATTCAATGTCGCCGCGCACTTCGTCCTGATGGCCTGTTCATCGCCATCAGCTTTGGCGGCGACACATTACAAGAGTTGCGTCGCGCCTTAGGTGAGGCCGAAATATCCGTAAGTGGCGGGCTATCGCCCCGCATCGCGCCACTGCCCGAGCTGCGGGATCTGGGCGGGCTTCTTCAGCGTGCCGGATTTGCCCTACCTGTTGCTGACACAGCGACCCTAAACGTCGAGTACCGAGACATCTGGCACCTTATGCATGACCTGCGTGCAATGGGTGAAACCAATGTTTTGACCGCGCGCCTGCGTCGCCCGACACGGCGGAGCGTCTTCCAAGAGGCTCAACGGCTCTATGCTCAACATTTCTCTGCCCCATCCGGTAGATTAAACGCCAGCTTTGAACTTCAAGTTCTCACAGGATGGTCGCCCGATGCGTCACAGCCACAGCCCCTTCGCCCCGGATCGGCGCAACAACGCCTCGCGGACGCGCTCGGCACACCGGAAAAACCGCTGCATGATTGACCCCGTGCGGAATAGATCTATGTCAAAGCCAACATCACGTAGGATAGCCCAATGACAGCAACATGCCCCGCACATGCCGACGCAGATCACCCAAAGATTCAAAGCCCGAAAATTGGCATACTTGTCGCCAATCTGGGCACACCAGACAATCACGACTATTGGTCCATGCGCCGCTATTTAAGTGAGTTTTTGTCAGATCGACGTGTCGTAGATTACTCTCCATGGCTTTGGCAGCCATTGCTCCAGCTGGTTATCCTCACGAAACGCCCGTTTGCATCAGGTGCTGCGTATAAATCCATCTGGAACGAAGTCGACGATGAAAGCCCACTACTGACAATCACAAGAGCGCAGACTGTCAAAATTGCTGCTGAGATGGAGAAATCCTATGGCGATGATGTCATGGTTGATTTCTGCATGCGTTACGGAAATCCATCCACTCAGAGCAAAGTAGAAAAGATGGTTGCAGCAGGGTGTCAAAAAATTCTCTTCTTTCCCCTTTACCCGCACTATGCAGGCGCAACCTCAGCTACAGCCTGTGACAAGTTCTTTGAGGCCTTGGGAAAAGAAAAATGGCAGCCTGCCAGCCGGACGGTACCGCCTTACTTTGAAAGAACTGACTATATTGATGCATTGGCCAAGTCTGTTGAGGCAAAATACGCCGAGCTTGAAACACGTCCAGATATTTTGCTCTGTTCCTATCACGGCCTACCACAGCGCTACTTGATGGAGGGCGACCCCTATCATTGCCAATGCCAAAAAACGACGCGCCTGCTAAAAGAGCGTTTGGGTTGGGAAGACACAGAGATCAAAACAACCTTCCAGTCCAAGTTTGGGCCTGAAGAATGGTTGCAGCCCTATACTGTTGAAGAAGTTGCACGGTTGGCTAAGCAAGGCAAAAAGAACATCGCCGTTTGTGCACCTGCATTTTCTGCTGACTGCATCGAAACATTGGAAGAGATTAACGAAGAGATTTTTGAAAGCTTCGAAGAAGCTGGTGGTGAGAAATTCACCTACATTCCATGCCTCAACGATGATGACGCCCACATTGCAGCGCTATCCAACGTGATCCGTGAAAACCTATTGGGCTGGATCTAATGCTCGGTTGAGCCAATCAGCCGTTCAATATTCATTAAACGTAAAAAAGGCGGTGCATTGCACCGCCTCTTTTGCATTCAGTCAAAGACCGAAAATTTAGTCAGCTATAGCTGCTGCAACCAGAACCAGCAAAAGCAGTGGAACAATGACACCAGCGGAGGAGCTTGCAGCTTCTTCGATGATTACAGGTGCTTCGATGATTGGGTCTGCAAGTGAACCAGCAGATGCGGAAGAAGCAGCGGCGATCAGAGCGGCTGCGAGTACGAGTTTTTTCATAGTAAATAACCTCCAGAAGATGGTGCGCCACGATTCTCAGCATGAACCGCACCTAAAACTAAACCAAGTGATGTTTCGTTAATAGCATCTATCATTAAAATGGAACATTCATTCAGCATCACATTAAGAGTATCGACAAGTTGTCGTCAAATTAGCAACACCTGTGTGCCAACTTTGGCCTTACCAAACAATTCAGCAATGTGCTCATTATAGAGCCCGATACAGCCATTAGACGACCGACGACCAATTTTCCGCGTATCGTGAGTTCCATGGATTCGGTAATACGTCCACGAAAGGTACAATGCGTGTGTACCCAGTGGGTTTTCAGGACCAGGCCCGATGAACTTGGGCCATTCAGGATTGCGCTCTAACATCGACGGTGTCGGGCGCCAGCTTGGACCTTCAACCTTACGCGTAACCACAGTCCTTCCGCGGCGCGTCAGTTCTTGGGTCAGCGGCACACTTGAAGGATATAATTTGTACGTGGTCTGATCTTCTGACCAATAGTGTACTGCGCGGCTATCAATATCGACGAGAATTGCGCCGTTTTTGGTATTGTTAAAATATGGCTGCCAATCAAGCGTCCGGAAACTAGAAATATTGCGCCGAACAACTTCGTTGATATCTCGCTCTGTCTCAGTAGTCGCTTGACCGTTCACATTTGCACCAGTGGTTTGCGCAATTGCGGGCGCCGCCAGCATTGCAGCGCTCCCTGCAAGGAACCCGCGACGGGTATTTATCTTAAAACTATGGTCTGACATTTCATGTCTCCCGCTAAAAAATCTCGTAATGTTCATATATTGCGCTAAAGACACGTTTTCAAATCAAACCCGCGTCAGATAGGCGGTTCACCGCGAAGTCTATTTGAACTGTTGCACCTCAGCATGTATGGCAAATCTATCAATTTGGGCTTGGAGCACCGTAATGATCCGTCTTTTTACACTTTTATTAGTTTCTGTTGTGGCTTTGTCCGCATGCCAGCCTGCCGCAACGCCTATCGGCTCTGATGGGCAGCCAGTACCAACTGCATATAAGATCACCCAACGTGATGCAGCCAAAATTCCGTTCCGAATGCTTGATTCCGTAAACTCACTACGCGGCGCATCTGCTTTGGGACCTGTTGCACTTGATTCTCAACTGACTGCCGCTGCGGCGACCCACTCCAGAGACATGCAAGTTCAAAATCGTCCATGGCACTTCGGATCAGATGGCTCTTCGCCGCTTGATCGCGTTCGTCGTGTTGGCTTTTCCGGCAATCTCGTTGGTGAAGTCATCTCTGAGACATACGAATCCGAACTCGAAACACTTGGAGCTTGGATGTCTCAGCCAGATACACGCCGCATCATTGTATCGCCTGACGCGACCAAAATGGGCTTTTCGTGGTTCCAAGAGAAAAACGGTAAGATCTGGTGGACTTTGGTGATGGGCAACTGATCAAAGAAAGGATCAGCCTATCGCCTTTACGGATTGATTGAGATCGGCGTGCCGTCTTCAATCATCGCGTAGAGTCTTTCCATTTCCTGATTACTCACGGAAATGCAACCCCACGTCCAGTCGCCTTTATCCAATCGCATTGGATGTCTCTGTCCGTGAATGAAAATCTCCCCTCCGGGTGACTTTCCCAAAGCTCTCGCTGCACGCACATCATCCGCGTTTGGATACGAGATACCAAGCGACAGATGAAAACGGCTATTCGGATTTCGGCGATCAATCCTGTAGATGCCTTCGGGTGTTTTCCCGTCACCTTCGACCTGTTTATGCCCCTCTGGGGCAAAGCCGAGAAAGATGTCATAGTCCCGCAATACACGATCTTTGTTCAGAAGATACATCTTCCGCTCGCCTTTATTGACGACGACGCCCGTTACGCTCGGACCACTGTACCGCTTGAATTTACCAGGGGAACACGCCCCAAGTGTCGCAACTGCTGCGCCACCCAAAATTAGATGTCTACGTTTCATATGCCTGCTGCCTCATCCGTTGTCGGATTATTATTGACTACACTATATCAAAAAACTGGCAGTTCACAAATACGTCAATTTCTAAAAACGCGCCTAAATGTTCAATTTGGTGTGATTCATGCGCGCGAAAGTTGTGCCGCAAGCTCGACATGAGACGACCAACGGAACTGATCAACGGGCTGCACCCAATCTAATGTAAAGCCAGCAGCAACCATTTGCGCAACATCACGGGCAAATGTCACTGGATTACAGGACACATATGCGACGCGCTTTATGTCGGAACGCAAAATCTCAGCGGTTTGTGCTTCTGCACCCGAACGCGGCGGATCCATGACAACGGCATCAAATTTCTTGAATTCATCTGGCAACAGCGGACGACGATAAAGATCACGGGCAGAATGGGTCACGGTCTTAAGACCCTTTGCCATGCGCCATCCTTTATCCATCGCCTCAAGCATCAATGCTTCACTTTCTACGGCATAGACTTCGGCATTCTCTGCCAACGGCAAAGTGAACGTTCCACATCCAGCAAACAGGTCAATTACACGTTTGGCGCCATGCACAATTTCTTGCACCGCAGCCAATAGTTGTGCTTCGCCGTGGGCTGTCGCCTGCAAAAATGAGCCAGGAGGAGGGCAAACATCGCCCGCACCAAAACGCTGAACAGGCGGCGCGCGCTGCGCAATGACTTCATCATCCCACGTCAAACGTGCAAAACCACGGGTTTCACACAGGCCTGCCAATGTAATCCTCAGCGGGCCATCAATCGGTTTGCCGCCACTTACTTGTATGTCCAATCCGCGTGGAGACGTTGTGACCGTTACAGCTAACGTAGCCTTTCGGCTCCCCCCCAACACAGCCAAAGCTTCGGCAATTTCGCGGGCTGTTAGCAATTCTGGCTCAACCAGTTTGCAATCAGGTATCTCAACCACAGTACCGGATGCGCGCCCGTGAAAGCCGGACATTGTTCCCTTTTTGGTGCGCCGCGCTGCGAATGTTGCACGTCGCCGTGACTGTGCAGGTGACGTGACAATCGGGCGGATTTCCGTACGGAGCCCCTGCGCCGCCAGTGCCTGCGCAATCAGATCAGTCTTCCAATCAGCAACCAAATCATCTGACGCATGTTGAAGCTGGCAACCGCCGCACGCCTTAAAATGGCGGCACGACGGCGCAACGCGCTCATCTGAGGGCGTGATAATTTTCACGTCAGTTAGGGTAGCCCCTTCAAGCGTTCCAGTGACCACCTCACCTGGAAGTGTCATCGGGGCAAAGACTGGACCTTCGGCAATACCGTCACCGTAGATACCAAGGCGTGTAATTTTATATTCTGTCATGTCCCCGCCATAGCGATGCTAACGCGCGGCGGCTAGTCCCTATTGCGCAGCCTTGATATCCAAGAACCCACCAGATTGCCGCCCCCAATATCCGGAATAGAGACCGCCCAGCGCCAACAACTCATCATGCGTACCTGCTTCAGCGATCCGCCCTTGATCTAACACAACAATTCGATCCATTTCTCGCAGGGTGGAAAGACGGTGTGCAATCGCCATAACCGTCTTGCCTTCCATCACGTGTTCCAATGCGGTTTGAATCGCGGCTTCAACCTCACTATCAAGCGCACTTGTCGCTTCGTCCAAAACCAAAATTGGGGCATCTTTGATAATTGCGCGGGCCAGTGCGATCCGTTGCCGCTGCCCGCCGGACAGTTTCACGCCGCGTTCCCCCAGATGCGCGTCATATCCGGTACGTCCCTTGTGGTCTTCCAGCTCAAGGATGAATTCATGAGCTTCCGCCTGATTAGCTGCTGCAATCATTTCGTCATCAGAAGCGTCGGGGCGGCCGTATAGAATATTGTCACGTGCAGAACGATTGAACATCGCCGTCTCCTGCGTGACCATCGCGATAGAACGGCGCAGACTTTCCTGTGTCACGTCACGGATGTCCTGTCCGTCGATTACAATACGGCCCGATTCAGCGTCATAGAGCCTAAGCATCAAGGAAACCAAGGTAGACTTCCCTGCCCCCGACGCGCCCACAACACCTAGTTTCTCACCAGCACCAATCGTCAGGTCGATCTTTTCAATCCCGCCAGTTGCACGGCCATAAGCAAATCCAACACCCTCAAAACTTACCTCACCAAAGTTCGCTTTTAGTGCCTTGGCATGATCACCATCCTCCAGCCTCGTGCGAGGTGTGAGCGTGCGCATCCCGTCTTCGATCTCACCGACATTGGAATAGATCGCCATCATTGTGAAACTGACCCACCCTGTCATCTGGGCAATTCGAATCGAAATTGCACCTGCAGCGGCGATATCACCTGCGCTGGCCATATCGCGTTGCCACAACATGACAGTTGCGCCAATCAGCAGGACTGGCAAAATGCCCGCAAGACTCATCAGAGAAAAACGAAATCCTGCAGCCAGATAACCGAATTCTAGCGCACGCGTGCGAAAGCTCTGCATGGCATCCAGCGCCGCGCGATCTTCGTGATCATCATGGGCAAATAGCTTGACCGTTTTGATATTCGTGATCGTATCAACAACCTGCCCTGACACCATCGAGCGTGCGCCAGCGCGCGCGGCAGATCGCATCCGAATACGTGGCATGAACCACCGGATCAGTGCAAAATAGAAACAAAGCCAAACAGCGAGGCCCACAGCAACCCAGCCGTTAATCGCCGTCAGCAACAGAACCGAACCAAAAAGAGAAGCCAGTGCAAAGGCGACGACGTTGATCATTTCTGAGGCTACATCGGTCACGGCCCGCGCAGCCTGCATTTGTTTTTGAGCAATCCGACCTGCAAAATCATCATCGAAAAAGGTGACGTTCTGCCCCAATGACCAACGGTGTAACCTGGACAACACCAAAGGGTTCACATTCGGCTGAACGATAATCGCGTTTGCCCCAGCAGATAGGCCAAAAAACAGCGGGCGTGCGATTAGGAAAAACCCCATCGAAATCGCGATCATTGCAATGTTGCGCCCATCAAAGAACGCCTCTGGGCCACTTGTCACCGTGGCATCAATGACCCACCCAAGGATCAGTGCAGTGCCTGCTTCAAGCGCGCCAGCCGCTGCCGACAAAGCCGCGGCAAGCCAAAGTGCTGGCCATGCCCCCGACAAACACCACCGCATGAACGCACCAAGCGTTTGCGGAGGTGGGCCATTTGCGGGGCGAAAGGCGTCTATCCAATTTCCGATATTCACGTGTCTTCATCTTCCGTTTTCAAGAACCCACCAGATTGGCGTGCCCAGAACTGGGCATATAGCCCGCCTGAAGCCAAAAGCGCGCTATGATCGCCATCTTCTACAATTTGACCTTCATCCAGTACCAGAATGCGATCCATCCGCGCGATGGTTGAAAGGCGATGAGCAATTGCAATCACTGTCTTTCCTTCCATCATGCCGTACAGGGTTTTCTGGATCGCAGCTTCTACTTCACTGTCCAGCGCACTTGTCGCCTCGTCCAACAACAAGATTGGCGCATCTTTAAGAATAACACGGGCCAGCGTAATTCGCTGACGTTGCCCCCCCGATAACTTCACACCACGTTCCCCAACACGAGAAGCATAACCGCTACGTCCTTCTGGATCTTGTAGACCCAGAATAAACTCATGTGCTTCGGCTTGTTGTGCTGCCTTTATCGAATCGGCTTCGCTCGCGTCAGGTCGACCATAGCGAATGTTTTCCAGAACAGAACGATGCAGCAATGCGCTGTCTTGTTGAACCATACCGATTTGGCGACGCAAACTGTCCTGCGTAACGCTCGTGATATCCTGCTCATCAATCTTGATCAAACCTGCCTCGGCGTCATAAAAACGCAAAAGAAGCTTAAGTAGTGTCGATTTTCCAGCACCCGAACGGCCAATCAAGCCAACCTTTTGACCTGGTTCGATAGTTAGATCAATCGCGTTCAAGCCGCCCGATGTACGCCCATAATGATGCGTCAATTCTGTCATCTCAATACGGCCATTCGTGAGGGTAAGTTGTGTGGCATCCGGCGCATCAACAAGCGTAATTGGCTGGGCAATAGTCTCCATTCCCTCAGCAACAACACCAAGTTGACGGAAGAATGCAGACAGCGCCCACATGATCCACGCCGTCATCGAATTCAAACGAAGCGTCAACGTCGCCGCCGCAGCTACAGTTCCTACGCTGGCTTCACCTTGGACCCAAAGCGCCAGCGCCCATCCCACAATACCAACAATCAATATGCCATTCAGCATCACCAAACAGAAATCCATCGTTGTGAAAATCCGTTGTTCCACTTGGAATGTTCGGCGGGATTCCTCAATCGCTTCTTTGGCGTATATTTCTTCGCTGTCATGATGTGCAAACATCTTGACCGAGTGGATATTTGTATAGGCATCAACCACACGTCCCGTGACCGCAGAACGCGCGTCCGATGCTGCCTTTGACGCTGGACCAATCCGGCGGATCGCCCAGCGCGACAGCACCAGATAAATCGCAAACCAAATCACCAGTGGCACCAACAGCCGCGGATCAGCCGTGCTTAGCAGAATTGCGGCGCCGATCAGGTAAGCCAAAGAAAAGGAAAGTGCGTCAAATGCTTGAAACACGACTTCACCTGCGGCGGGCGGTGTTTGCATGATCCTATTGGCGATGCGACCTGCGAAATCATTCTCGAACCAGCCAACGGACTGGCGCAACACCTGGCGGTGCGCCCGCCAACGAATGAGCGTCCCGAAGTTTGGCAAAATTGCATTATTAATCAGTGCGACGTCAAACGCTTGAAGAACCGGACGCACAAAAACGATCAGCAATGCAACGATGATCAGTTCAGTACCATGACGAGCCCACATCTCTTCTGGGCCCCGCTCAAGCACATCAACGATGCGCCCCATATAGTAAATCAGTCCAACTTCGATCGCCGCGACAAGAATTGACATGAAAGCAGTCAGCACAAAAACTTTTTTGAATGGCTGACTATAGACAAGGAAAAACGACCACAAATCCCGCGCCGGGCGGTCCTCTTTGGGGTAGTCCACATAAGGGTCCACAAGGTTTTCAAAATATCGAAACATGTGCTGTGCCTTCGCTACTATCAGGACAACTGTATCCCCTACCCGCGACCAAAGGCCATCGCAGTCTTAGGTGTCGTGCAGCGCAAGCAGCTCTTTTTGGCTTAGTTTGAATTTTGACGCGATCCATGCCTGTTTTAGCAGAGCCAACCGCGAACCCAGTGCAGCACCCTGGTACATGGGCATCAAGTGTTTCGCCGAAACAGGAAAAATCTGTGCAGCGGCATTTTTCAAACCCTCGACAAGCAAAACATCTGGTATGTTTTCAGCGATTGCACACCGAATTAGATACGCCTGAGTTGCCACCCCCACTCCGTGCTCATAAGCAGTCTCTAATAAAGGTATTCCTTCATATGCAGCTGACCGAATGGCCTCGTATTTCCGCTGCTCAGCCTTGCTTAAACGTAGCTTTTCGGGTGTCGCCACACCGCCAAGGGATACAAGGCGCCCTACCCAATCAGGTGTTAACGTCAGGCTGTCAGACCCATGAATCATCAACAGCGCAAAGCGGATGTCTGATCCGGGCAAAATGGCGCCTAATACTCCAGTTTGAGCCATCGCAGCCAAAGCAGTGGATGGATCGACGGCATCCAATAACTTATGAATCTCAGCCCCTACCCGCTCTGATGAAAGAGTCTCTAATCCTTCTAGATTAGACCCTATCGCGGAAAGAGCATCGGCATCCATTCCTTCAGAGGTATCTCCATACCATGCATGGAATCGGAAATAGCGAAGCGTTCTAAGATAATCTTCGCGAATGCGGTCATCCGCGTTTTCGATAAACCGCACCCGCCGATCACTCAGATCATCCAGCCCACCTAGTGGGTCAAATACTTGCCCATCCCGATCAGCGTACAGCGCATTCATCGTAAAATCGCGACGGCGGGCATCGTCTGAAATATCAGTGGAAAACGCTACAACAGCTCGTCGCCCATCCGTTTCGACATCACGTCGAAACGTCGTCACCTCATAGCCAACACCGCCCGACACTACTGTGATGGTTCCGTGATCAATACCGGTTGGAACAGGCTTCAGCCCAGCGGCCTCAACCAAAAAAATCACCTCTGCAGGTGTCGCGCTGGTCGCCATATCAACATCGCTTGTTGGTACCCTCAAAAGAGCATTACGCACACAACCGCCAACATAGAAAATTTGATGACCACCACCGGCAATCGCGTCACACACTGCGCGCGCCGATGGCAATGTCAGCCATGGCGCGTCTTCAGGTGTTATTTTTGAATAATTTCTGTCCATGCACGCAGCATACGCGCTGTTGCGCCCCAGATGTAGTAGGGGCCGTAAGGCACAATAAAATAGTGGCGCATCTGCCCGCGCCATGGTCGCGATTGGATCAGGTAGTTATCAGGATTGAGCACATGATCGAGCGGGACAGAGAAAACCTCATCCACCTCACCCGGTTCTGGCCGTAACGTGAATTCAGATTTCACAAACCCAATTACAGGCGTCACATGAAAGCTTGTTACCGTTTCATGCGGCGGCAAACGACCCAGCACCTCAACACATTCAGGCGGCAACCCAATCTCTTCATGAGCTTCCCGCAAGGCAGCGGCAACCACATCGACGTCCCCGTCGTCCTGCTTACCCCCCGGAAAGGCAATTTGCCCCGGGTGGTGCTTTAACGCTGCCGATCGTTTCGTGAGCAGCACGCTTAGCCCATTTTCATCTTCGACAATCGGAGCAAGAACACCTGCCGGGCGCAGCTTGCGACCTGCGGGCAGGACTGTTTCGGGATTGAGATCAAAATCGGACGACCCAACACCTGTTTGCGCCAGCGCCGTCTGAAAGTGTTTGAGACGCTTATGCATCCTTTTCCGCTTCAAACCCTACTGTCAGGGGATCAATATCATAATGCGCACCACAGAACTGGCAATCGGCAGTCACGCGCCCATCATCAGTTGTCATCGTGCCAATATCTTGCGCAGAATAGATCGAAAGGCTTTGCCGCACACGGTCCTCTGAACAAGTACACCCAAAATGCACACGCTGTTTATCAAACACGCGGGGCTGTTCTTCGTGGAACAAACGCAGCAATACCTGCGAGGGCTCCAGCGTAGGGCCGATAAGTTCTAGATCATCCACTGTATCTAACAGAATATTCACACGACCCCAGTTTTCGGTTTCGTCATCATCTAATAAGTCGACAGGTTGCAAAATTTCTCCTGTCCCCTCGGCTTGCGCAGCAAATGGCGATGCTTTTGGCATGTGTTGCAACATCACTCCGCCAGCGCGCCAGTGTTCTGGTCCATCCGCCATTGTGGATTTACCAAAGCTAAGCTCAAACCGTGTCGGTAACTGTTCGGATTGGGCAAAATACCCTTCAGCAGATTTAGCCAGACTTTCTCCTGAGAGAGGCGAAATCCCCTGATACGGCGTCGTTCCCTTGCCCTGATCAATCATCACAGCGAAGTACCCGTCACCGACCTGATCAATCGGCGCGCCATCGGTCAGGCCTTCGGCATCATAGCTGGCGTAAGCACGAATACGCGCCGGCGCCCCATCCGCCTCGGGGCCATAATAATCTGTTGAAATCATCCGCACAGGGCCATTTGACTGAACCTGAAGCTGCAATTTCCAACGTAATTTCATTGTCTGACCGATTAGCGCGGTCAATAGCGCCATTTCTGCTACTAACGCTTCAACTTGCGGAGGGTAATTATGCTGTTCGAGAATACCGCCCAATGCAGTATCCAAACGCGCAATACGTCCACGAATATCTGAGTTATCAAGTTGGAACGGCAAAACCGTATCGTCCCACCCGGTGCTGTTTGCATCTGTCATTTTCGTCTATCCTTACCGCGAAGCGCTTGGCATACCGTGTCTATGTAGGGCGGGCAAGCCGTGACAAAAAGGGGTTGGAAATGATCAGACGTATCGGAGAGGTGCCGCGCCGTGGCCAACGCTATACTTTGAGGCCAGGTGCCTACGCAATTTTACCAATCGGGCGGAGGTTTTTATTAACCGCAGAAACCGATAGGGACTTTGACATTCAACTTCCGGGTGGCGGCATTGATCCTGGTGAAAGCCCGCTACAAGCTCTCTATCGGGAAGTTCGGGAAGAAATTGGTTGGTCTATCAGTAAACCAAGGCGCCTAGGGGCATTTCGCCGATATGTGTTTATGCCCGAGTACGATCTGTGGGCCGAAAAACTATGCACTATCTTTGTGGCGAAACCCACACGCCAGTTACATGATCCAATCGAGCAATACCATGAGACACTGATTTTGGATGCAGATGATGCAATTTCTGCCCTCGGTAATGATGGGGACAGGATGTTCTTGCGCGCTTATGCAGGGTCCAATCCCTGATACTCAAATAAGATTGCAGAAACATCGTCGGGAAAGTCTTCGCTCCCGTTAAACTCTGTGAGGCGCCAAATGAGCGCCTCAAGAAATGCGGGCCCTCGTGTTGACGCTAGATCATCCATAAGCACCGATAGGCCCTCCTCCCCCAGCATATCACCGGTTGGCCCGGGGCATTCTGTAACACCATCAGACAAAATCAGAATCCGGTCACCTGGCTTGAGATCTAATTCAAATCTAGCAAAACTCACCCCAGACAATAGCCCGACTGGAAATCCTCCCGGGCCGAACTGTTCTATCTCGCCATTTGCGCGCTGGACGGCAGGATGCGGATGACCAGCCTGCGACAAAACTATGTGGCCCGTTTGCAATTCAACAAACGCCAACAAAAGCGTAAAATAGTGCTCTGTCTCCATCTCGTCCAAGACCAGATCATTGAGATCTGCAACCACCTCATCAGGTGCGCGCGGCACATACTCACCTTTTTCGTTTTTGCACAATGCCACATTCTGATCCGGTGCGGCGCTGGAAAGGTATCCAGCCAAACGAGCGGTCATCAATGCCGAACTAATGCCGTGGCCGGACACATCAAGCGCGTACAGTCCCACGTGTTGCGGACCCGCCTCAAAAAAGCCAACCAAATCACCACCAACATGTCCGGATGATCGCAATAAAAGCGACACATCCCCAACAGGCAAGGCGCGGAACCGTTCTTTGACCAAGGACTGTTGAAGCTTTTTGGCCTCTTGCAAATCACTATCGATATTGTCGTAAAGTTGCTGCAACTCACCCAGTGTTTCGCTCAACGCGCGATTGGCCTGAACCATAGAACGTTGCATTTCAATCAAGCGTTCTCCTGCAGTGATGCGCGCCCGAAGTTCATTATTATCTACAGGCTTGGTCAGAAAATCATCTGCACCGCTGTCTAATCCAAGCGCCACCTCATCCTTTTCGCTCTTGGATGTCAGCAGGATAAAATAACTATATTCTTCTCCGTGCATCTCACGAAATCTGCGACAAAGCTCAAGGCCTGTCATTCCCGGCATCATCCAATCGCTCAACACAAGGTCCGGCCGACGCTCCGCCGCCAATTTCAATGCCTCCGCACCGCTTTCAGCCTCCATAACTTCAAACCCCCAACGCTTTAGAGACAGCGTAAGAAGCTTTCTTTGAAGCTTACTGTCATCCACGACCAACACACGTTGGATCGCACCACCATTAGGTAATTCAGACAGGTTCACTGGGTTTAACGGTGCAATGGGCATAGATCTTTCACTCTGCGGACTTTGAAAGTCTCTAACCCTTTGACCTTAACAGTCCGTGAAGCGAACCGAGTTGGAGTTCATTACTCTCCTTTAACCCTTTTGAATTACAAGCAGAGGTTGATGAGGAGACTTGGCATGATCGACTGGACCAGGATAAAAATGCTACGCGAAGAGATAGGTGAAGACGCCTTTCCCGAGGTCGTTGAGATATTCATCGAAGAAGTTTCGGAAATGATCGAAAAATTGCGTACAGCGCCGCAGATTGAATCGCTTGGAGAAGACCTTCATGCTCTCAAGGGTAGCGCATTGAATTTGGGGTTCACCACATTTTCAGAGCTATGCCAAATCGGGGAAACCAGCGCAGCCAATGGCCACGCCGATGAAATTGATTTGCCGCCCATTCTCCAGTGCTACGAAGACAGCAGTAAATTGTTCCTCGCCGGTTTGGAAAGTGGTGATGTATCCTAGATTAGCTTGTAAAAACTGCTGACCTTAATGCCACCCTGTTCGTTCATCGCTTTGGCACGTAGCATCTGCATACCCTTGATCCAGCGAGATGGATCAGAACCACGCAAAGCATTGTATTTGGCCACATCTGGGTGCGGCATAATCACAAATGTGCCGTCTACTACCCCCTGCCAAACAGATGTGGCAACGTCCCCGGCAGTCAACAAGTTGCCTTGTGCATCAGCGTCCCCCAGACCCAGTAATGGCGTCGCCACATATTGGGGGCAAACCACCGAAACGCCGATACCGTCATCCCCGTGGGAAATAAGAAGCGATTCCGCGAAGCTTACAGCGGCATGTTTTGTTGCTGAATAGGCCGCGTCACCAATCTGATTGAGCAATCCAGCCGCAGAAGCAACATTCACAAAATGCCCCGAACCGCGGGAAATCATCGCTGGCAGTAACGCCCGCGCAGCCCAAACATGAGACATGACGTGTACGTTCCAATTCAGCATCCAATCCGCGTCAGATGCGGATGCTGCATGGCTAGGATCGCCGCGCCCCAATCCCGCATTGGACACAAAAATATCCACCGGACCATGGGCTGCTTCAGCCGAACGGATCGCATGGATGATCTCGCTCTCTTTGGTAACATCACAGGCAACAGATATGGCGCCAATCTCATCAGCAACACTCTGCGCCAAATCGATATTCAGGTCCGCGATGCACACCTGTGCACCAGCTTGTGCCGCTTGCCGCGCCAGCGCAGCACCAATGCCGCTGGCACCTCCAGTTACAACAACCGATTTACCCGAAATATCCATGCCAGCCTCCCTAAATCACGAATTGGGCAAGCGTCTCATCATTTGTGATATCTGTATACGTAAACCCTGCGTCATCTAATTGTGCCAGAAAGCGCGGAAAGGCATCCGCTGTTGGCGTTTCAATTCCTATCAAAACAGAACCAAAGTTACGCGCTGATTTCTTGAGGTATTCAAAACGGCAAACGTCGTCATCTGGGCCCAGAATACTCAGAAATTCCTTAAGGGCGCCGGGCCGTTGGGGCATCCGCAAAATAAAGTACTTCTTGAGGCCAGAATAACGCTGCGCGCGCTCCTTCACTTCGGGAAGGCGTTCAAAATCAAAGTTACCACCGGAGGTAACGCAAACCACGGTCTTTCCTTTGATCTGATCTGCAACTTCGCCCAGCGCCTCAATGCTAAGGGCACCTGCTGGCTCCAGCACGATACCCTCCACATTCAACATCTCGACCATGCTAACGCAAATTCGATCCTCAGAGAGATGCACAACATCACTTCGTTGCACATTTTTGAGTTTTTCGAACGTCCGCACACCAATTTTGGCCACTGCAGCGCCATCAACAAATGTATTGATCGGCGAAACATCCACCGGAGCGCCCTCCTCCAAGGCACGCCCAAGGCTAGGCGCGCCTGAAGGCTCAACAAAAGTATATCGGCATCGATCTCCAAAAAACGTTCGAGTACCAGCGGACAATCCACCACCGCCAACAGGTAGAATGATGTGATCCGGTGCGCGGCCCAATTGATCTTCTATCTCAACAGCAACCGATGCCTGCCCCTCAATCACGTTATCATCATCAAAGGGGGACAGAAAATATGCACCCTCTTCGGCACAAAAACGCTGCGCCTCATCCAGTGTCTTGTCAAAATAGTCACCGACAAGGCGCACCTCAATTTGATCGCCGCCAAACATCTTGGTTTTTTGGATCTTTTGTTGCGGTGTCGTAACAGGCATATAAATCACACCGCGCACACCAAAATGGCTGCACATAAACGCAACGCCCTGCGCATGGTTACCCGCAGACGCACAGACAAAAACTTGATGCTCAGGTATCAGTTTGCGCATCGCATTGAACGCGCCGCGCAGCTTATAAGAACGTACAGGACTTAGATCTTCTCGTTTGAGATAAATATCCGCACCGTACCGATCAGACAGGTGTTCGTTCTTTAATAATGGCGTTGCTGGGAACACGCTACGCATCGCGCGTGTGGCAGCAATTGCACCCATTTGAAAATCTTCGTTCATGTGTTGCTGCCTTTTTCAGGGTGAGTGTCTTGGATAGGTCTGTATCCTAGTACCGTCAATAAACCCATCTGCCTTGCCGTGCGGCATAAAACCCGTTACGCCACGCGCGAAACTCGACAAAGGAAAACATCATGTCCGCGCCCAAGAAAGTTGTACTCGCCTACTCCGGTGGCCTTGATACCTCGATCATCCTGAAATGGCTCCAAACCGAGTATGGTTGTGAGGTCGTCACCTTTACCGCTGACCTTGGTCAAGGTGAGGAGCTGGAACCAGCCCGCGCCAAAGCTGAGATGATGGGTGCGTCAGAAATCTATGTCGAAGACGTGCGTGAAGAATTTGTACGTGACTTTGTCTTCCCAATGTTTCGCGCCAACGCGGTTTACGAAGGGTTGTACCTGCTAGGGACATCCATCGCCCGTCCGCTGATTTCCAAACGTCTGGTTGAGATCGCACACGAAACAGGCGCTGATGCGGTTGCGCACGGTGCAACAGGCAAAGGCAACGATCAGGTTCGTTTTGAACTTGCCGCCTACGCGCTAGATCCAAACATCAAAGTGATTGCACCGTGGCGCGAATGGGACCTGTCCAGCCGTACCAAGCTGCTGGAATTTGCCGAAGAGCACCAGATCCCGGTTGCAAAAGACAAACGTGGCGAAGCGCCATTCTCAGTTGATGCGAACCTCTTGCACACCTCTTCTGAGGGCAAAGTCCTTGAAGATCCGGCAGTCGATGCACCCGAATACGTCTATCAGCGCACCGTAAGCCCAGAAGAGGCACCTGATACTCCGGAATACATCGAAGTTGGTTTTGAGCGCGGCGATGCTGTTTCCATTAACGGCGAAGCCCTTTCCCCTGCCGAAGTCCTAACCAAGCTCAACGAACTGGGCGGCAAGCACGGTTGTGGCCGCCTTGATCTGGTTGAGGGTCGCTTCGTTGGTATGAAATCACGGGGCATCTACGAAACGCCCGGCGGCACATTGCTGCTTGAGGCGCACCGTGGGATCGAATCAATCACGCTTGACCGTGGCGCGATGCATCTAAAAGACCAGCTTATGCCGCAATACGCAGAACTGATCTATAACGGCTTCTGGTACTCCCCAGAGCGTACAATGCTGCAGGCCGCGATCGACGCAAGCCAGACCCATGTCACGGGTACGGTTCGCTTGAAACTGTATAAAGGTCACGTTCGCACGGTTGGCCGTTGGTCGGATCACAGCCTGTATTCCGAAGCGCACGTAACATTTGAAGACGATGCAGGTGCCTATGACCAAAAAGACGCGGCTGGATTTATTCAGCTAAACGCACTGCGCCTCAAGCTGCTGGCAGCACGCGATCAGCGACTAAAATAAGATAATGGCCCTATCAGAGAGATCTGATAGGGCCATTCATTTTCAAACCAACTCGTTAAAAATTTTAAAACGAACGGCCCGAACGAATGATTGCTCGGACCGCCTACTCGTTACTAAACCGGAAACCGGACTACGTAATCAAGATTACATAGATACTATTTACGAACGCTGAACATCTAACATCTCTCTGCTGCTATTCACGGGGAAAGGCGTTGCTGATGTAACCCGAAGTAATAGGGCAGTGCCGCATCAAGCACGGGCTGCAGTTCTGCTGTCACTTCCGGCAATGTCCCCTCAGCACCGGCAAATCCCGTACTGTTATGAACTGCGCCGTACCAATGTTTTGCCCATATGCCGTCATCTGATCGAGGCCCCGCTGGCCAGTGCAACATCGCCGAATCGAACGGTAGATCAATAGCATCGCAAATCGCGCGCAACATAACCTCGGGCTGCGCCCGGATGTCATCGCTATCAACTACAAGACCACCAAGTTTTCCATAAAGCGTTGACTGTTGGATAAACCCGATATCCTCCAGCGTGGGCGCCTCACGCTTTGCCGCGTAACTGGCAATGACCCGCGCAGGATGGCGGATCAAGTGGATATTTACACATTCTTGCGCCCACTCCATTGGAAACCCGTCCAACATATGGTGCGGCATGTGCTTCATATAAAGATGCGGCGTGCCATCTTGTTCACAACTTTGCGCAACACGCATTGGATCAGTTTCATGTGCTTTAATGATCTCATCCGTCATTGGATGATCCGTGCCTGAAACATCCAAATATGGCGCATAAAACGGCTCGTCCATCACCGCAAAATCACTACGTGTGCCAAATGAATACATCATTGCCGTGCTTAGGTTACGTGGACCGGACCACATCGCAATACGCATAGGGGGTATCCTTAGATTGTGTTGAACTGATCTAATTCATAGCACCGCCCGCATAACGGTAAACTAAAATCACCACCCCGTGAGAACATCAATCGCCCGTTGCGAAACATCAAATGACCCGTCAGCATAATAAAAAAAGGAGCGCACCATGAGCACACTCAACAATCTCAAATCAATCGCATTGGCCGGTTTCATCACCATCGGGCTATTGTTTCAGGCTACGCCATCCCATGCTGCAGGTTCAGAAACACTGACCGTAGCGGGCGGCTGCTTTTGGTGTGTCGAAGCTGACTTTGAAAAGGTCAAAGGTGTAAAAGAAGCCGTGTCCGGTTTTGCAGGTGGTAAAACGGCGAACCCCACCTACAAACAGGTTACATCGGGTGGAACCGGTCACTACGAGGCAGTGCAGATTACTTTTGATCCAAGCGTTGTCAGCGCAGGGCAGCTTCTGAACATGTTCTTTAGATCGGTTGATCCGACAGATGCAGGCGGCCAGTTTTGTGATCGTGGCCCCAGCTACCGGACTGCAATATTTGCTACTGGCAGCCAAAAAGCTGCCGCACAGCAAGCAAAAGCTAAAGCGCAGGCTGATCTAGGTCAGAAAATTGTTACTCCGGTTTTAGGCGCAGCGGAATTTTTTCCTGCAGATGCCTCTCACCAGGATTACGCCAAAGGGAAAAAGATCGTCATCACGCGCTTTGGCCCTAAAACCAAGGCAAAGGCATACAAAGCCTACCGCAACGCATGTGGTCGTGATCAGCGTGTCAAAGAGCTATGGGGTTCTGCCGCGCCATTCGCTGGCTAAAGACCAAAATGATCCTGGATTTCTTTGAGATCCGGGATCACATCAGCAGTTCCGCGACGCGTCACCATCAGCGCACCAGCCTTCAGAGCCAAATCAATCGCGGTTTCCATGTCTAGACCACGATCCAAACCTGCGACCAGATACCCCGTGAATGTGTCACCTGCGCCCGTCGTATCCACGGCCTCCGCAGGATAGGCATCAAAACACTTTTCACCCGCGTTAGAGACCCATTTGCATCCTTGAGCGCCCAGCGTAACCACAACATCCGGCACGCCAAGAGCACCAACCGATTTGCCTGTTGCTACTTCCAATTGTGCCGCTTCGATCTCATTCAAGATCAGCAACTCAATCCACTCCAACAGCTGCCCAATCGCGTCCGCCTCAAAGGGCGCAGCCGCATAAGCGACACGCAGCCCCAATGACCGAGCGGTCTCGGCAGCGTATTCCTGACCATTGGTTTCATTTTGCATCAACAGAAAATCACCCGTTGATGCCGCGCTAAGGGCTCTACCGATCATTGCCTCGGTCAACTTCACGTTGGCCCCTTGGAACAAGACGATATTGTTTTCGCCACTGCTGTCGACAACAATATTTGCATGACCAGTTGGTACTTCGATCTGTGAAATATGCGGCGTATCAACGCCGTATTCCATTAGACGGTCCAGCGTCCAATGCCCCTCGGGTCCTATCGCACCAATATGTGAAATGCGCGCAGCTCCGCGCGCTGCAGCCACAGACATATTTGCACCCTTGCCGCCCAGCCCAAAACCATAGCTGACGGAGGCAAGTGTTTCACCCGGTGCGGGCAAATGAGGGACCTCATAGAAATTGTCGATGTTGATCGAACCAAGGTTCCAGATCATCCGCCTATCTTACACGCTGCAAGAATTGCCATATTGAGGATATCGTTTGTGGTAGAGGTCGAAGACGCAATCTGAATAGACTGATCCAAACCGGTCAAAATTGGACCAATCACTGTGGCACCAGCCATCTCTTGCATCAATTTAACTGAGATACTCGCCGAGTGACGCGCAGGCACAATGAGAATGTTTGCTGGCCCAGTGAGACGCGAGAACGGGTAATTCTTCTGGCTCTCCGCATTCATAGCAACATCGACGGCCATTTCGCCTTCATATTCGAAATCGACACCGCGCGCGTCGAGTACATCAGGCGCTTGTTGCATTTTTTCCGCCCGCTCTGACACCGGATAGCCAAATGTAGAAAAGCTCACAAATGCAACACGTGGCTCCATGCCCAAGTGCCGCGCTACACGTGCGCCACTTTCAGCAATATTTGCCAAATCCTCCGCTTCTGGCCACTCATGCACCAGAGTATCACCGATTAAAACAATACGCCCCTTGTGCAGTAGGGCAGTGATACCCGTGGCGCCTCCTTCGGCGTTTGCATCAAAAACGTGGTTGATCCGGTCAAGAACATGCGCGGATTTCCGCGTCGCCCCAGTTACCAATCCATCACCGTGCCCATGCGCCAGCATCAGGGATGCAAATACATGGCGGTCACGCGCTGCAAGCCTATGGATATCTTTACTGTCAAATCCGCGACGCTGGAGACGCTCATAGAGATACGATTTGTACAAATCCAAGTGCTGTGTGTTGGCAGCGTTAACGATTTCCAATTCGCGTGTGGCATCTTCAAGCCCAGCCGCAATCAGCTTTTGTTTCACATCATCTGCGCGGCCCACAACAAGCGCTTTGCCCAAGCCCTGTCGTTGATACATCACTGCCGCGCGCAATACCTTGGGATCGTCACCTTCAGCAAAAATCATCCGCGCCTGATTTGCACGTGCGCGTGTATTGATGCCGCGCATGATGTTAGCAGTTGGATCAAGGCGTGATTTCAGGCCCTGCTCATATGCTTCCATATCAATGATCGGACGGCGAGCCACCCCTGTATCCATCCCTGCCCGTGCAACTGCAGGCGGGATACGGTGGATAAGGCGCGGATCAAACGGCGTTGGAATAATGTAATCACGACCAAAGCTGAGGTTTTTACCGTACGCTAGCGCTACTTCGTCAGGGACGTCTTCGCGCGCAAGATTAGCAAGCGCATGTGCACAGGCTATTTTCATCTCATCGTTGATCGCACGTGCGTTGATGTCTAGCGCCCCGCGGAACAGATACGGGAAGCCCAATACGTTATTCACCTGATTTGGATAATCGCTACGCCCTGTAGCAACGATTGCATCCGCGCGTACCGCGTGGGCCTCTTCGGGTGTGATTTCTGGATCAGGGTTTGCCATCGCAAAGATAACTGGATCATCCGCCATGCTTGCGACCATATCAGCTGTAACAGCACCTTTGACAGAAACACCCAAGAATACGTCAGCACCTGACATTGCTTCGGCCAATGTACGTGTTTCTGTATTTGCCGCATGTGCAGATTTCCACTGGTTCATGCCCTCGGCCCGGCCTTGATAAATCACGCCTTTCGTATCGCACATGATACAGTTGTTGTGCTGCGCACCCATCGACTTGAGTAGTTCAAGACACGCAATGCCAGCCGCGCCGGCACCGTTCAGTACGATGCGAACGTCTTCGATTTTCTTGCCCGAGATCTTAAGCGCATTGAGCAACCCAGCCGCACAGATCACAGCAGTGCCATGTTGGTCATCGTGGAAGACAGGGATATCCATCTCTTCCTTCAAACGCTGTTCAATAATGAAACACTCGGGCGCTTTGATATCTTCAAGGTTGATGCCACCAAATGTTGGCTCCATCAACTTTATTGCGCTGATGATCGCTTCGGTGTCTTCAGTGTCCAGTTCGATGTCGATGCTGTTCACATCTGCAAAGCGCTTAAAAAGAACCGCCTTACCTTCCATTACGGGTTTGGACGCCAACGCCCCCAAATTCCCAAGCCCCAGAACCGCAGTCCCGTTTGAAATAACGGCAACAAGGTTACCCTTATTTGTGTAATCATATGCCAGTTGCGGGTCTGCTGCGATTGCTTCGCAAGGGACAGCAACGCCTGGTGAATACGCCAGCGATAGATCCCGCTGCGTTGTCATCGGCACAGTGGCCGTGATTTCAAACTTGCCCGGTGTTGGCTCAAGATGGAAGGCAAGCGCCTCTTCGGATGTTACTTTGGTTCTGGTCACGGGCTGGCACCTTCAATTTTGTTTAACCCGTCATAGCGGGCCACGCGGCCCCACACAATCATGCGACGAAGCGAACCCACTCATGATTGCTAACAAATGCTTCGTATCTGTCGGGAAAATCACGTTCCAGCAATGCAAGTGCCCAACGCACCACCTGCGGTCGGTCACAATTACTAGCGCACCAAAAGATACGGATCAGCGTTTGCCAACGGCTGACATCCGCATGAAACGCAAGATCAAGCGCCACGAGCTCTGATTTGGTCTCGCCCAGATCCTTATGGCAATCCGCCATCAAAAGGCATAAATCCAGATTGCCAGAAATCATTTCACGATGCGTTTCCAACAACGTAATCGCTTGTGCGGCTGCGCCACTGCGCAACACTCGGCGGCCCAATTTGCCTAATGCATCGGAATTGAGGGGCTCAGGAGTATGACCCAATATTGTCATAGCAAACGACATGACCTGAGCCACCCCATCGTCACACAACCGGACTGGAACAATTCCATCCTGTTCAAATTTTGGTTCTTGCAATGGATCATCAGTATTAAAATCAGCAAAAAAGCTCACGTAATGACACTGTGACGCGTGGGCGAGCGGCCAGAAATCTTTCCACCGATAGCGGGCGGTCTGTAACGTTCCCAATTCGATGACAAACGCGTCAGAGTTGGCGAACAACATATTGGTAAAACCTGCACCATGAGTGGACACCATCATCTCAGCCTGCGCCATAATGGCGACCTGCTCCAACGGAGTCAGGTTTTCAAAAGAAATCTTTTCAAACCCTACACTCTGCAACTGCTCAATTAGATTGTTCTCGCCCTCTAGTGGGCGGCTCCGGCTACTGTGGTCAGAGCGCTCAATAAAGAACCGTTTGGGCAAATAGCTGAAATCATGGCCTTCAATCAATTTGAACGCGCGCGCACGCAATGCGATCAGCGAACTGCTGACAGCGTTCATTCCTAGGGTAAGTTGACCCTCCGCACCGGACAGCTCCAATTTTTTACCACCAGCCCGCGGCATTAGTTTTTCAATTCCCGCAACCTCAGGCTTGGATACCTGCCCAAGCCCATGGGTCATATCAAACGCGGTCAAAACCAGATTGTATTCCTTTGGCGCTCGTTCGAAAAACACACGCCCCGCGAACTCTGGGAACAGCGCAGAAACAAATGCCTCCGCAAAGCTACCGCGCTTTTCTTCATTGTTAGGGTAGTGAAAATAGACATTCCCTTGAAATCCAACCTCATCTAAAACTGTGAGCTGGGCTAACGACTCGGTGATGAAGTGATAAAAGTTGAAGGTGTTGCGACACTCGATCGCAAAGTGAATATCGTTCTCTAAAAAGGTGGTCTCAACTGGCAGGGTTTTTCCCTTGTTTGCCCGCTGACAGGTTTCGAAAAACAACTTTAGCTTTTCCTCCGGATCAAACTCCGCCGCCTCATGATCCCAACGATAGCCATTAAGAAGTCGCGTACCTGAGGCACCGGAAAGAACCAGTTTACCGCTCGCCATCAAGGACGATTTTCGAAACTGCGCGCCGTCAATGACGACAGGCACAGTGTTGATTTCAACAGCAGTTCGGAATGTACGCTGACGGCGTGTTGTCTCTGTGAAGGAACGGATTTTCTGATTGATCGCGCGGTACTCGCTGACCGCAAAACCAACAATCTTGGCCGCGGGAATTTCGCGCCACAGAAACTCAGGCTCGCGCAGCAGTTTTAGCCCCTCATCCTGCCATGGATTAAGGAACAGCTCGCTTGGATCGCTGGTAAGATCAATCTTGTTTTTCACGCGCTCGTTCGTCTCTTGAAGGACTTTACTACCCTGTTTTATCACAATGACGAAAATCGTCCACAAGAACGACCCCTTCCCTACAGTCTTGTGGTTTTGTAAGGACGTTGCATGTGAGGGAGAAGTTGATGACCACAGGCACTGTCACACCGATGATGGCCCAATATCTCGAGATTAAGTCCGGTTATCCGGATGCACTTCTCTTTTACCGCATGGGCGATTTTTACGAAATGTTCTTTGATGACGCGGTGGCGGCCGCTGAAGCATTGGACATCGCGCTCACTAAACGTGGCAAACACAATGGTGCCGATATCCCGATGTGCGGCGTGCCGTTTCACGCAGCCGAAGGATATCTGCTGACGTTGATCCGCAAAGGTTTCCGCGTTGCCGTTGGAGAGCAGTTGGAAACACCTGCCGAGGCAAAAAAGCGCGGCAACAAATCTATCGTGAAACGCGATGTTGTTCGCCTTGTTACGCCCGGCACCTTAACAGAAGAGTCCCTGCTGGAAGCCCGTCGACACAACTACCTTGCTGCCTTTGCCGATGTCCGCGATGCGCATGCATTAGCTTGGGTCGATATCTCAACTGGTGCGTTCCACGTCATGAGCCTGCCCTTGGTTCGTTTGGGCCCCGAACTGGCCAGATTAGCCCCATCTGAGTTGTTGGTCGCTGAAGGTAAAGAGACTGAATATCGTGAATTAGAGACTGAATTCGGTTTGTCGGTAACTGATCTTGCCCGCGCTAGTTTTGACAGCACGGGCGCGGAAGCTCGGATCTGTGCCCTCTTTGGGGTATCGTCACTAGATGCATTCGGCAGCTTTAACCGGGCAGAAGTATCCGCGATGGGTGCGTTGATCGAATATCTAGACATGACGCAAAAGGGCAATCTGCCGTTGCTGCGTAAACCCGTCAAAGAAACCGAAGCCCGCACTGTTCAAATTGATGCAGCTACCCGGCGCAATCTTGAGTTAACCCATGCCCTGACAGGTGGCCGAGCGGGGTCGCTTTTGTCCGTTATGGATCGCACGGTTACGGCAGTAGGCGCTCGTCTGTTGGAACGGCGCATTTCTAGCCCGTCCCGCGTGTTAGAGACTATTAGTGCACGTCTGGACGCGATTGAGTTTGCTGCAGATAATACGCGCAGTTCCCAAGACATCCGTGATCGATTGCGCGCAGTTCCCGATCTTGAACGCGCGCTATCACGCCTCTCACTAGATCGCGGTGGACCTCGTGATTTGGCGGCTATCCGCAATGGGCTTTCCGAAGCGGCCTATTTGAACGAAACGCTTTCATCTACAGACCTTCCAGAACTCCTGAAGACAGCTGTTGAACATCTAGCAGGCCATGATGATCTTGTTGCGCTGTTGGACGAAGCGTTGATCGCCGAACCGCCACTGCTGGTTCGAGATGGAGGTTTCATCGCAACGGGTTACCGTGAAGACCTCGACGAAGTGCGAGAACTACGTGATGAAGGGCGCGGAGTCATCGCTGCCATGCAGGCACAATTCGTCACTGATACGGGCATTTCGGCTCTAAAGATCAAACACAACAACGTTCTCGGTTACTTCATTGAGACAACGGCAACACATGCGGAAAAGATGTTGTCGCCGCCGTTATCCGAAACCTTCATTCACCGCCAAACCACCGCGAACCAGGTGCGTTTCACGACGGTTGAACTATCCGAGCTTGAAACCAAAATTCTTAACGCCGGCAATCGCGCAGTGGAGTTAGAGAAAACGCTTTATCAATCCCTAAGAAAAGCCATTCTAGACAATGCAGGAGAGATCGGCGCAACGTCTGGTGCCTTGGCAGAACTTGATCTGGCCACAGCGCTGGCTGATTTGGCAAAATCTGAAAACTGGGTCAGGCCCACGGTCGATAACTCCCGCGCGTTTGATATTCAGGGCGGACGCCATCCAGTTGTTGAACGTGCATTGGCGCGGCAATCTGGTACGCCGTTTGTCGCCAATGACTGTAACCTTAGCGCTGACACAGACGCCGCCATCTGGTTGCTAACGGGTCCAAACATGGCCGGTAAATCGACATACCTACGTCAGAACGCGTTGATGGCGTTGATCGCACAAATGGGCAGTTATGTTCCTGCCCACTCAGCGCATATCGGCTTAGTCAGTCAGTTGTTTAGCCGTGTTGGTGCCTCGGATGATTTGGCGCGTGGTCGCTCTACCTTCATGGTCGAGATGGTGGAAACCGCCGCCATCCTCAATCAGGCGGACGACCGTGCCTTGGTTATTCTGGATGAAATCGGCCGCGGCACCGCAACCTATGATGGGTTATCTATCGCATGGGCCACGCTGGAACATCTTCACGACGTAAACCGTGCCCGCGCATTATTTGCGACTCACTATCACGAGATGACAGCACTCGCGGGAAAGCTAGACGGCGTCGATAATGCCACCGTCACCGTGAAAGAGTGGGAGGGCGAGGTGATCTTTCTTCACGAGGTGAAGAAAGGTGCGGCGGATCGCTCTTACGGTGTTCAAGTTGCCCAGCTTGCGGGCCTGCCAGCTCCGGTAATTGCCCGCGCTCGTGTTGTCCTGGAGGCTCTTGAAAAAGGGGAGCGCGAAGGCGGCGCTACGCAGAAAACGCTGATCGATGATCTGCCGTTGTTTTCTACAACTCCCACCATGCCTCCTGCCCCAGTGAAAGAATCTGCTGTTGAAGCGCTCATGGGAGAAATCCTGCCCGACGAGCTAACCCCGCGCGAAGCATTGGACCTAATCTACAAACTAAAAGAGGCGGCCAAAACATGACCGCCTCTTTTACAGAACTTGAAGTTTACGTTACTCGAAAGCCTTAGCTTGGCGTTGAAGAAACACCAACCTGTGCGGGACGCAGCAAGCGGTCATGCAACATGAAACCTTCAGCAGCCACCTGAATGATGTCTCCTGCTCTGGTATCTGGAACAGGTGCTTCAAACATTGCCTGATGTAGCTTGGGATCAAAGCGATCGCCAACTTCGGGCGTGATCGGCGTAATCCCGTGTTTCTTAAACACTGAAATCAGCTCGCGCATCGTAAGTTCGATACCTTCCAGCAGCGGACCGGAAATGGTGCGCTGCTCTTCGGTCGCGGCTTCCAATGCGCGCTTCATGTTGTCATGAACCGACAACATATCACGAGCTAACTTGGAGCCACCATAGTTTTCGGAATCACGACGGTCTTTGTCTGACCGCTTGCGGGCATTTTCCGCATCGGCCAGCGCCCGCATAAAGCGGTCTCTGTATTCGTCACGCTCCGCCATGACTTCTTCGAGAGCCAGTTCGCCCTCGTCAATTTCTTCCATCTCAGAGGCGTAGGCCTCTGCTTCCGCTGCTTCGGGATCATCTAAAAAGTCGTTCGGGTCTGCCATCTTCCACCTCTAACTCCGGTCGGAAATCAATTTTCCAACCAGTTGCGCCGTGTAATTCACAATCGGCACGATACGTCCATAGTTCAGGCGCGTAGGGCCAATTACACCCACCGCGCCAATTATCTTACGATCAGAGTTCATATAAGGTGAAACGACCAAAGAGGAACCCGAAAGTGAGAAAAGTTTGTTCTCAGAGCCAATAAAAATGCGCACACCGTCGCCATCTTCGGCAAGTTCGAGGAAATCAGCGATGTCGCGCTTGCGTTCAAGGTCATCAAACAGGGTTCTAACCTTTTCCAAGTCCTGAACTTCGCCGCTGTCGGTCAGCAAATTTGCGCGGCCGCGCACAATCAACCGCTCCGGATGGCCCTCGCCACTTTCCCAAATCACCAACCCGCTTTCAACCAGCTCTGCAGCCAGCGTATCAATCTCCTGGCGACGCTTGCCCATCTCGACTTTGATCGTGCTTTGAAGCTCGCTCAGTGTTTTTCCTTCAACCAGTGAGTTGAGGAAGTTCGCCGCCTCCCGCATTGAGCTAGGTGTTTGCCCAGCGGGTGGGCTGAACAGGCGGTTTTCAACATGACCGTCAGAGAAAACCAGAACCGCCAAGGCGCGGTCATGCGCCAGGGAAACAAATTCAATATGCTTTATCGGTGCTTCGTGTTTAGGCGCCAGCACCAGCGATGCCCCTTGCGTTACACCAGACAATGCAGTTCCCAAACGATCCAGCATCCCGCCAACATCATCCTCGTTACGCCCCATAGTCGCATCGATCAACGCACGATCACCATCATCGGGATTACCTACTTCTAGCAATCCATCCACAAACATTCGCAGACCAAGCTGGGTAGGTATTCTGCCTGCACTCACATGTGGACTATCAAGCAATCCAAGATACTCAAGATCCTGCATCACATTACGAATTGTTGCAGCACTCACCTTTTCGGAAAAGTCGCGCGTCAACGTCCGGGAACCCACAGGATCGCCATTCGCCAGATATC
Source organism: Sulfitobacter sp. (assembly GCF_036960155.1). GTDB lineage: Bacteria > Pseudomonadota > Alphaproteobacteria > Rhodobacterales > Rhodobacteraceae > Sulfitobacter. The sequence continues at coordinate 997,132 of NZ_JBALWB010000001.1, forward strand.
CCTCGACTACCCGTCGGAACACCTCGCGCGAGCGATCGTTCATTTCCTGCAAAAGGCCTGATGTGTCTGTCATATGCGTACATTAAGGCGGCGGGGGTTGCATCCGCAAGGGATCGAGCGGTATCCCGAGGGCTAAATCAAATAAAAGGAATACCCCATGCGCCCATCCGGTCGGAAACTTGACGAAATGCGCAACGTATCAGTGGAAGTCGGCTTCACGAAGCACGCCGAAGGTTCCGCTTTGATCAAGATGGGGGATACCCATGTATTATGCACAGCTACGATCGAAGCGCGCGTACCCTCGTTCATCAAAGGTTCTGGCCTTGGCTGGGTCACCGCCGAATATGGCATGTTACCCCGCGCTACAAACACACGTATGCGCCGCGAGGCCGCGGCCGGTAAGCAAGGCGGCCGCACTGTAGAAATCCAACGCCTTATCGGGCGTTCATTGCGCGCTGGTGTCGATCGCGTAGCATTGGGCGAACGTCAAATCACTGTGGATTGTGATGTTCTGCAGGCAGATGGCGGCACCCGTTGCGCGTCCATCACTGGCGGTTGGATTGCACTTCGTCTTGCGGTCAACAAATTGATGAAGGCCGGCGATGTAATCACCGATCCACTTGTTGATCCTGTTGCTGCAATCAGCTGCGGCATTTATGCGGGCCAGCCTGTTCTAGATCTCGACTATCCAGAAGACTCTGAAGCTGGTGTTGACGGAAACTTTATCATGACTGAAAGCGGTCAGATGATTGAAACCCAGATGAGCGCCGAAGGTTCGACCTATTCTCGCGCACAGATGAACGAGCTCCTCGATCTGGCAGAGAAAGGTATAGCAGAATTGACTGCGATCCAGAAAGCTGCCTGCGCATGAGTCGCAAATTTGAGGGCGACCGCATTTTGATTGCCACGCACAACGCGGGCAAGCTCGAAGAAATGCAGGAGTTGTTCGCTCCCCTTGGTATCACCGTGGTTGGTGCCAAGGAACTGGGGTTGGATGAGCCTGAAGAAACCGAAGATACGTTCATCGGCAACGCACGGATAAAGGCACAAGCAGCGGTAAAGGCAACTGGCCTCCCTGCTTTAGCTGATGACAGCGGAATTCAAGTTGCTGCTTTGGATAATGCCCCTGGCGTCTATACCGCCGACTGGGCCGAAACGCCTAATGGCCGCGATTTTGTTATGGCCATGCACAAAACCCATGACTTGCTGGAAAAAGCCGATGCTCCACATCCGCGCGCCGCAAGGTTTTGTGCGACGCTGGTACTCGCGTGGCCTGATGGGCACGACGAAGTTGTCGAAGGCTTTGTTGACGGTACGTTTGTCTGGCCGATGCGAGGCGAGACAGGACACGGGTATGATCCAATCTTCCAACCCACTGGCGAAACGCGAACATTTGCTGAAATGACCCATGATGAAAAAAACACCATGAGTCACCGCGCAGATGCATTCACCAAGCTACTCGCCCAGTGTTTCGAGTGAGTATGCAGCTTGATTGATGATTGGCAGCAAGGTGGCTTTGGCATCTATATTCACTGGCCGTTCTGCGAGGCCAAATGCCCCTATTGCGACTTCAATAGCCACGTTTCGCGCAACATTGATCAAGCAGCATGGAAGACAGCATATCTATCTGAGTTAAAGCGCTACGCAGAAGAGACGCAGGGCCGAACAGTCACCTCCGTCTTCTTTGGGGGCGGCACACCTAGCTTGATGAATCCCGATACAGTTGCGGCTGTGATCGAAGAGATAAAAAGGCTCTGGCCTACAGCTAACGATCTGGAGATTACGCTCGAAGCTAATCCCGGTTCTGTTGAGGCGGGTCGGTTTGTCGCATATCGCGATGGCGGCGTTTCACGGATATCGATGGGCATTCAAGCCCTCAATGACAATGATCTAAAACGTCTCGGTCGTATCCATACTGTCTCCGAAGCGTTGGCAGCCTTTGATGTCGCGCGAAACACTTTTGAGCGTGTCAGTTTTGATCTGATGTATGCGCGACAAAACCAATCCTTGAGTGATTGGGAAGCTGAACTGAAACAGGCTCTAACACTATCTATAGATCATCTTTCTCTCTACCAACTAACCATAGAAGACGGCACAGCATTTGGTGATCGATACGCGATTGGAAAACTGCGCGGCCTACCTGACGAAGACCTCGGCGCTGATATGTTTGATATGACACAAGATATTTGTGGCTCTGCTGGTATGCCCGCCTACGAAGTATCAAACCATGCATCTGATAGCGCGCAGTCCCGCCACAACCTTATCTATTGGCGCTACGGCGACTACCTTGGGATCGGACCTGGCGCGCACGGCCGGTTAACCCAAAATGGCACCCGACACGCCACGGTTTGCTATAGTAATCCAAAACGTTGGCTCGACGCTGTTTCGGCTAACTCAGCCGAACAAAGCCGTGAGAAAATGAACCGCGCCGACGAAGCAACTGAGTTTTTGTTGATGGGCATGCGGTTGCGTGAAGGTATCGATCTAAATCGATACACTTCACTAACACAAAAGCCACTGGATCAACGCGTGATCGCCCATCTCACCGATATCAAGATGGTGGTAACTTCAAAACATAGATTAATCGTTACAGATCAAGGATTTAGAGTTCTAAATTCAGTAATTTCTGAAATGTTAAACGCTTAGGTGCTGCTCAACAAACGGCAAAGCTCATCCAACTCATCCAAGGTTTTATAATGCACCGTAAGTTGGCCGTTCTCTTGACCAGGCTTATGGCTAAGCGAAACATTCATTCCTAGGTTTGCTGAAAGATCACCTTCCAACGCCTTGGTATCAGCATCCTTTTCATCTGTATTGGAGGACCCCGTAGGCTTGCTCTTAGCATCTCCTGACAGTTCATTTTTCACCAATGCCTCTGTAGCACGTACAGACAATCCACCCTTGATAACTTGTTGGGCAAGTTTCAGTGGATCTTGTGAAGGTATCAGTGCACGAGCATGACCAGCGCTCAGCTCACCTTCACGCAAAAGCTCCAAAACAGGCATGGGCAAGTTCAACAAACGAAGTAGGTTAGCGATATGGCTACGGCTTTTTCCCAGTGCTTCGGCCATCTTTTCTTGTGTATGGCCAAATTTATCCATCAATTGCCTATATCCTGCAGCCTCTTCTGCAGCATTCAAATCAGCACGCTGAATATTTTCGATGATCGCAACTTCTAGAACTTCGATGTCGCTGAATTCACGCACGATAACAGGCAGCGCATGAAGTTGTGCCATCTGCGCAGCACGCCAGCGGCGCTCACCCGCTACAATTTCATAAGTCCCGCCGTCGCGTGCGCGAACGATCAACGGCTGTAAAACGCCTTTTTCACGTATAGAAGCCGCGAGGTCGTCCAAATCGCCTTGGACAAATTGTTTGCGTGGTTGATCTGGGTTTGGCGAAATCCGTTCAATCGGAACCAGCTGATCCGCTGATGTCACGCCCTGCGCAGCAACTGTTTCCGTGTCATTCACATCCGCCATCAATGCAGATAGCCCGCGGCCGAGACCTCTTTTACGCTCTTGTTTATTGGACATGCTGCACCTCTTTCGCTGTATCGTTATTATTGCTCATCAATTCATCTGCGAGATCTCGGTAAGCCTTGGCACCTTTTGAATTGGTGTCATAGGATAGTACTGGCATCGCATAACTTGGCGCTTCGCTTACTCGAACATTCCGTGGGACCATAGTTTTAAACACCAAATCCCCCAAATTGTCCCGTGCGTCTTGCTCAACCTGTTGGGATAAATTATTGCGTCTATCGTACATTGTCAGAACGACGCCTTCAATCCGCAGGTCCTTATTGCCAGTTTGACGAATTTCGCGAATTGTTAACATGAGCTGAGAAAGCCCTTCCAGGGCAAAAAACTCGCTCTGAAGCGGGACTAATATTGAATGCGCGCCGATCATCGCATTGACTGTCAAAAGATTAAGGGACGGTGGGCAATCAATCAGAATATAGCCAAAATTAAAGGCATCCATTTGGGTTTGCCTCAATGCATCATGTAGCAGAAAGCTGCGTTTTTCATTCGACAGCAAATCCAAATCAGCAGAACTAAGATCGACAGTTGCCGGAACGATATACAAGTTTTCTGTTTGGGTTTTCAGAATGACTTGATTCAAATCGATATCTTCAAGGAGCAATTCATACGTAGTGAATTCACGGTTATCTAGACCAATCCCAAGTCCTGTTGACGCATTCCCTTGCGGATCGAGATCAATCACTAACACTCGCTGGCCTTTCTCAGCGAGTGCCGCGGCGAGGTTAATCGTCGTCGTTGTCTTACCAACACCACCCTTCTGGTTGGCAATTGCGATAATCTTTGGCCCTTTAGGCCGTGACAGGTCAGACACTCGTAAGCTCCTTAATCTTTAAGATTGTAGCATCGGAATTCGTTTCACTTTTTATCGCCTCAATCTCATAGGACCAATGTTCTTGTGCAATGGCGTGCTCGTTTTTCCAAGATATTCCTTTGGGAAACAGCGCCGTTCCGCCTACTTCGAGGTGCCTTTCGACATAACCCAACAAGCTATCCAAATCACCCAACGCACGCGCGGACATTACCGCCGCGTTCAGAGGTTCAATTTTTTCAACGCGATCAGATATTACTTTGACATTCAGGCTCAATTCACGCGCCGCTGTTCGGAGGAATGCACATTTCCTTTGATCACTATCTACAAGCACGAATGATCTTTCCGGCGACACTTCTTTTGCTATTATTGCTGCAACAATGCCCGGAAACCCTCCACCACTACCAATATCCAACCACAATCCGTCCTTAGGAGCCAAATCATATATCTGAACCGAGTCCACTATATGTCGTTCCCAAATTTGCTCTGCATCGTTTCTGGATACGAGATTAATTTTCTTTGTCCACTTTTGAACGAGAGCCTCAAACTCTCGTAAACGAACCAATGTTTCACGTGAAACATTATCTACACTCAAGCTCATATTTATGCCGACTTTCTAGTTCTAGCTCGACGAAGTAGCGCCAGCAAAAGAGTGAGCGCAGCTGGCGTCATTCCATCTATGCGCGCAGCCTGCGAAAGATTTTCAGGTTTTGAAGAAATGAGTTTCGACTTTAGTTCATTAGACAAGCCATCAATTGGAGCGTAATCAAAGTCATATGGTATCCGCTCACCCTCGTCTTTCCTAAGTAGAGCTACATCGTTTTCTTGTCGCTTAATGTAATTAGCATACAACGCGTCTCTGGAAATTTGCGTCCCTATCTCTTCCTGAATAGCTCCAAGACTGGGGTCGAGAGCGCGTATGTCTTCAAAATTCACGTCAGGGAAAGCCAACAACTGAAAACCAGTTCTACGCTGACCGTCCATACTTATCGAAATACCAGAGGATCTAACTTCCTTTGGCGTAAACGTCTTCACTTCCAGCAAATTTCTACATTCAACTAACTTATCCATTTTCCCCAGAAAGACCGCTTCCCGAGTTTTTGAGACGCATCCCAACTCTATCCCCAGCCCAGTCAATCGCTGGTCAGCGTTATCAGCACGCAAGGACAGCCGAAATTCCGCACGGGAGGTAAACATTCTATATGGCTCAGTGACACCGCGCGTAGTTAGATCATCGACCATCACACCAATATAGCTATTTGTACGGCTGAAGGTGATCTCTTCACGATCCTTACTTGCAAGCGCTGCGTTCAATCCGGCTACCAGACCTTGTGCCGCTGCCTCCTCATATCCTGTCGTTCCGTTGATTTGACCAGCGAGGTATAGGCCAGGAACTGTTTTTAGCTCCAGCGTCTGCCGCAAAGCACGCGGATCAACATAATCATATTCGATTGCGTAGCCCGGTTGAAGGATTTCAACATTTTCGAGTCCCACGATAGAACGAACATACTCTTCCTGAACAGCAATAGGCAAAGAAGTCGAAATTCCATTAGGGTATATAGTCGGGTCGGAGAGACCTTCAGGTTCCAGAAAAATCTGATGAGAGGTTTTATCGGAAAATCTGACTACCTTATCTTCAATCGACGGACAGTAGCGAGGACCGACGCCATCAATGTGACCTCCATACATCGCTGACTTATTGAGGTTTTCCCGAATAATGTCATGTGTCTTTTCGTTGGTGTGGGTAATGCCACATGAAATCTGGCGCGACAGCGCAGAATTTGACATGAATGAGAACAGGCTTGGGACATCGTCCGCTGCCTGCATCTCTAGTCCGTCCCAATTTATTGTTCGTCCATCTAACCTAGGTGGCGTGCCTGTTTTTAGGCGACCCAACTTTAATGAAAATTCGTCAATTCTCTCTGCTAGCCTGCGTGAAGAATTATCTCCCATTCGTCCGCCAGGTTTCTGCACGTCACCGATGTGGATAATACCCCTCAAAAATGTCCCGGTGGTTAGAATGACCGCGGCAGCTGTAAGACTCAAACCATCAGCTGTTGTTATTCCTGCAACCCTTTCACCTTCCATAATGAAGTCTACAGCTTCACCTTCAATAATAGTGATATTTGTATGGGCTTCAATTTCTGCCAACATGGATTTTTGATAAATTTTTCGATCTGCTTGCGTTCTAGGTCCTTGAACAGCTGGCCCTTTCCTACGATTCAGCAACCGAAATTGAATTCCCGCCGCATCTGCCACACGGCCCATAACGCCATCCAATGCGTCAATTTCCCGAACTAGATGCCCCTTACCTAACCCACCAATAGCTGGATTACATGACATCACGCCAATTGTGTCACGTGACATCGTCAAAAGAGCCGTGTTCGCGCCCATTCGCGCGGACGCATGTGCGGCCTCTGTTCCGGCGTGACCGCCGCCAATAATTATAACGTCAAAATGTTTCACGTGAAACAATCCTCATTTTCCAAGACAAAAACTTGCGAATATCTCATCTAGCAGATTCTCAGCATCAATACGACCTACCAAAACTTCCAAAGCATGGATTCCAATTCTTAGTTCTGCAGAAACAATATCATATTGGTCAGGGCCGTTTTTCAACAATTGCAGTGCTGTCTGTAGACTCTCTCTTGATGTCGACATGGCTCTTGCATGGCGTTCATGTGTTGCCAAACCAGCTCCCGAAGCCAGTTTTTCCAAACTTTTCTCTATCGCAGACAATAATTGATCAACGCCAGCTCCAGATTTCCCCGAAATTGCCGGATAACAATCTCCAGTCAAATCAGCTTTTGACCTTACTACGACATCATCTGGATTTGGCGTAAACGGCGTTACATCTCCCTCATCAAGCAAGAAAACGCGTAGATCAGCTCCGGCCGCCCGACGCAAAGCCAGTTCTATCCCAAGAGTTTCGATTTCATCGGAACTTTCACGTATCCCTGCTGTATCTAACAGAGTTACAGGAAGACCACCTAGATCCATCCTAACTTCGATCACGTCCCGTGTCGTGCCCGCAATGCTAGATGTAATAGCCGCTTCTCGACCTGCTAGTCGATTAAGGAGGGTTGATTTACCAACATTTGGCGATCCTATGATCGCCACTTCAAAACCAGAACGAATTCTTTCAGCGGCGGTAGTACCGTCAATTTCAAGAGTCAGTGCAGCATCAACACTGTGAAGTAACTCATGAACTTCATCGCTCACGTCTACGGGAACGTCCTCATCCGCAAAATCAATTGTCGCTTCGAGCAGAGCCGCGGCACGGATCAGCGACCTGCGCCATTCCTCAATTTTTGAACCTAACGCACCTGACAGAACCCGAAGTGCCTGCTTGCGCTGCGCCTCAGTTTCAGCTTCGATCAGATCAGCCAAGCCTTCGACTTGAACCAAATCAAGCCGCCCATTTTCCAACGCGCGGCGTGTAAATTCTCCAGGTTCTGCCAAACGAGAACCCGAAAAGTCACCAAGGACTTCCAGCACTCGACGTACGATTGCAATACTTCCGTGGAGATGCAGCTCGACAACATCTTCACCTGTAAAACTATCCGGACCAACAAATGACAATATGAGGGCTTGATCAATAAAATCTCCCTCATGATCTTTCACCATACGCAATGCGGACGACCGGGGCTTTGGCAGCGATCCGGTCATTTTTGCGCATATATCATGTGCCAACGGGCCGGAAACCCGCACAATGGACACCCCTGCGCGGCCCACTGCTGTTGCTTGGGCAAATATTGTATCCATAGACCTAAGCCTTTGAATTAATGTGAAGTTTAGGTATTCATCGAGTCAAAGAAGTCTGAATTTGTCTTGGTTTGTTTCAACTTTGAAATCAGGAATTCAATTCCATCTGTTGTACCCATCGGGTTCAGAATACGGCGCAGAACGAATGTTTTCTGTAGGTCAATTTTATCAACCAACAGTTCTTCTTTACGTGTACCTGATTTCAGGATGTCGATCGCTGGGAAGACGCGTTTGTCCGCAATCTTACGATCCAGAACGATTTCAGAGTTACCCGTACCTTTGAATTCTTCAAAGATGACTTCATCCATGCGGCTACCTGTATCAATCAACGCCGTTGCGATGATTGTAAGAGATCCACCCTCTTCGATGTTACGCGCAGCACCAAAGAAGCGCTTTGGACGTTGCAGAGCATTTGCATCTACACCACCAGTAAGAACCTTACCGGATGATGGAACAACGGTGTTAAACGCACGGCCCAGACGGGTTACGGAATCGAGCAGGATGACAACGTCACGCTTATGCTCAACCAGACGTTTGGCTTTTTCGATTACCATTTCTGAAACCGCAACGTGACGGGTTGCCGGTTCATCGAATGTCGAAGAAACAACTTCACCCTTAACTGAGCGCTGCATGTCGGTAACTTCTTCAGGACGTTCATCAATCAGTAGAACGATCAAATAGCACTCTGGATGGTTCTTCTCGATCGAGTTTGCGATGTTCTGCAGCAGAACAGTTTTACCAGTACGCGGCGGTGCCACAATCAAGGAACGCTGTCCCTTGCCGATTGGCGCAACCAGATCAATGATACGCGCGGAGCGATCTTTAATAGTCGGATCGTCGACTTCCATAATCAGACGCTCATCCGGATAAAGCGGCGTGAGGTTCTCAAATGCAACCTTGTGACGCGCCTTCTCAGGGTCTTCAAAGTTGATGAGTGTAACCTCGGTCAGGGCGAAGTAACGCTCGGTATCGTCAGGGGCCTTAATCAGCCCGTCAATGGTATCTCCGGTCCGCAAGGAATGCTGGCGGATCATGTCAGGCGACAGGTAGATGTCATCCGGACCAGGTAGATAGTTAGCCTCGGGAGAGCGCAGAAAACCAAAACCGTCTTGCAAAACTTCAAGAACACCGTCACCTGAAATTTCCCATCCCTCGTCTGCGCGTTCACGCAGAATCTGGAACATCATCTCGCCTTTGCGCATCGTGGATGCATTTTCGATCTCAAGCTCTTCAGCCATAGAGAGCAGGCTTTTGGGAGATTTCGCTTTTAGATCAGCAAGGTTAAGTGTTTCGAGTGTCATGAAAATATCCTTAGCCGTGCACTATCGCACTGGCTCGTCGGTCTTGAATGTTATCGGGCAATACGTTCCTCGGACGAGGACGTGCGGAACCATTACGACGATGTGCCCGTGCTGTCAATCTACGGCTCTGTCAGAATTTTACGGTAACCGAAAACACAATGATGACCATCAGCAGCGTCGGGACTTCGTTCATCATCCGGTATTGCTTACCAGTCACGGTATTTTCACCAAGCTGAAATCCTCTCATCTGGCCCATCAGCCACATATGAAACACTGTCATCGCGATCACAGCAGCGCCTTTGGTCCAGGGCCACACATCACCCCAGTAGACAATTCCAGGTGTTGAAACCAACAGTAGTCCAAACATCCAAGTTGCCATCATTGCTGGGTTCATTATCACTTTTGCCAATTTGTATTCCATCTTGGCAAAAATTTTATGTGTCTCACCGCTTAGGCCTACCTGTTCGGTGTGATGGACCATCAGGCGCGGAAGGTAGAATAACGCTGCCATCCATGAAATCACTGAGATGATATGGAAACCCTTGATCCAAGGATAGGTTGCACTGAGGATATCGGCCATGTCATTCTCTCCGCTCTTGGTCTTCTCTTTATAATAATAAAGATAGAAAGAAAGATTGTTGATTTAAGTAGGGACGCCCAAACTTGTGGATTAAATTGTTATCCACAGATCGCTGGTGCTGAAAGAGCAAGTTGATAGGTAGTGTGAAGAACAATTATATATTATAATTTACTTTATAGAAACATGAGCTTAGCTACCAAAAATCAAGACCACGCTTGTGGATAAATCTGTGTAGTTTCTATGGTTAACGAAAGTTACTAAATCATTAAATTATCCTTTTCCACGGTGGAGGAATCTGGGCCAAACTGGGTGGAAGTCATCGCTTATCCCCCTCTTGAACCCAAACTGGTAATTGTCGACAAGTTGTCATTAACAGTTTCTTTAGATTATGCATGAGTTATCCCCATGAGTGTCCACATCATCCTTGCCTCCGGTTCTGCCATCCGTACCCAGATGCTGAACCAAGCTGCTGTAAAACACGAGGTACAGATCGCGCGCGTAGATGAAGAGATGATTAAAGCATCACTTATCGCAGAGGGTGCGCCGCCCCGTGATATTGCAGATGCTTTGGCCGAAATGAAAGCTGCAAAGATCAGTGAAAAGAACCCCGGCGCGTTGGTTATTGGGTGTGATCAGGTTCTCGAACATGCGGGAACATTGATGAGTAAACCAAAATCCGCCGATGACGCGTTGTTACAGCTGAAAACCATGCGCGGTGATCGGCACACGCTTTTGTCCGCTGCTGTAATTTATGAAAGCGGAAAGCCAGTTTGGCGCCAGGTAGGTGTGGTTCGTTTGCGGATGCGAGATGCAAGTGATGCGTACTTACAAGACTATGTTGAACGCAACTGGGACAGCATTCAGCATGCTGTTGGTGCGTACAAGCTAGAAGAAGAAGGTGTACGGCTCTTCTCGCGCATTGAGGGGGATTACTTTAATGTCCTTGGTATGCCCTTGTTGGAAATTCTGAACTACCTCACCCTGCGCGGAGAAATAGCCCAATGACTGAATTGAAACGTATTCCTTTGGCTGGTGTTATCGGATCCCCAATCGCACATTCTAAATCCCCGCAAGTGCACGGTCATTGGCTCAAGACATATGGAATAGCGGGTCATTACATCCCTATGGATGTTTCGCCAGAAAACTTGGAATCTGTCCTGCGAACCCTTCCCAAGGCGGGATTTGTCGGTGTTAACTTAACGATCCCCCACAAAGAAAAGGTGATGGGGATCGCTGATTTGGTGACAGATCGGGCTATCCTCATCGGTGCAGCAAACACACTGATTTTTAGAAAAGATGGTAAAATTCATGCTGATAATACAGATGGTTATGGATTTATTGAAAACCTAAAGGCTGGTGCGCCACATTGGAACCCTCGGTCAGGCCCAGCAGCCGTGTTGGGTGCAGGAGGGGCTGCGCGTGCTGTGATTTGTTCCCTTATTGATGCCGGAGTACCGGAGATATACCTGTCTAACCGGACACGTGTGCGGGCTGAACAATTGCAACGGGATTTCGGCAACCGTATCCGAGTGTTTGACTGGGTCAAGGCAGGCAACATGGTTGATGATGCTGCATTATTGGTTAACACGACATCGCTAGGGATGATCGGTAAGTCTGAGTTGCGTGTGCCGCTAGACGGGTTGCGTCCTCATACAATTGTCACTGATCTTGTCTATACGCCTCTAAAAACAAAAATGCTTCAAACTGCTGAAGAATATGGATGTGTCACCGTCGATGGCCTTGGGATGTTGTTGCACCAAGCTGTACCAGGATTTGAACGTTGGTTTGGTAAACGTCCTGAAGTAGATCGCGCAACCCGCACGGCGGCGCTGCGTTGATGTTCTTACTGGGTTTGACAGGTTCCATTGGAATGGGGAAATCGACAACCGCACAAATGTTTGCCGATCAAGGGTGCGCTGTGTGGGATGCGGATGCGGCAGTACATCGCCTTTATTCCAAAGGTGGTGCAGCTGTTGAGCCAATTTCCAAAGCCTTCCCAGATGCAATCGTAGACGGGAGTGTATCGCGCCCTGCCCTAAAGGATTTCATCGGCCGAGATCCTTTAGCCCTCAAACGAATCGAAGAAATTGTTCACCCGCTTGTCGGGCAGGACCGAAGTACTTTTCTGGCGCAGGTGGATGCCGACATTGTGGTGTTGGACATACCTCTGTTGTTTGAAACAGGCGGTGATGCGCGCATGGATGCGACCGCATGTGTGTTTACAGATGACGTCACGCAGCAGGCCCGGGTTATGGAGCGCGGCACCATGACCCTTGATCAATTTCTGGCCATCAAAGCAAAACAGATGCCTGCACGGGAAAAATGCGACCGCGCGACGTATGTAATAGCAACAGACACGCTTGAACACGCCGCTAAGCAGGTGCAAACCATTGTTCAGACCATCAGGAGCAAGTTGAATGCGTGAGATCGTATTAGATACCGAAACAACGGGCTTTGATCCCAAAACTGGCGATCGCATCGTTGAAATTGGAGCGGTTGAGCTGATGGGCCATGTTGCTACAGGCAACACCTATCACCAGTATATAAACCCCGAGCGCGGCATGCCCGCTGATGCATTTGAGGTGCACGGCCTTGGAGATGAGTTCCTAAGGGATAAACCAAAGTTTGCGGCAGTTGGACAAGCGTTTTTGGATTTTGTTGGTGACAGCAAAATGATCATCCACAATGCCGCATTTGACATGAAGTTCCTGAACTTTGAGCTGGGTAAAATGGGCCTTCGTCAGCTTCCATGGGAGCAGGCGGTTGATACTCTTGCTATCGCACGCAAAAAATTCCCGGGCTCTCCATCGTCGTTGGATGCTTTGTGTCGACGTTTTGGCATCGACAACTCATCGCGTACCCTGCACGGCGCGCTTCTTGATAGTGAAATTCTAGCTGAGGTGTATCTCGAGCTGATCGGGGGCAAACAGCCTGATTTTGGTCTATCGACGCGGGCAGAACCAAAAGCAGGCGATGACACTTCAGAATGGTCTGCGCGTCCACGCGCCACCCCTTTACCATCACGTCTTTCTGAAAAAGAAAACGCCGCCCATGCTGAGTTTGTCAGCAAATTGGGCGGCGATGTATTATGGCTTAAAACCTAAAGTTTACGCGTCTGCTGTTGGCGCAGGTGCTTCTGCTTGACGGCGTGCGATTTCGTTGCGGTAAAGCGATACAAAATCGATGTTCTCTAGGTTCAGCGGCGGGAAGCCACCGTCACGTGTAATATCGCTCACGATGCGGCGCAGGAACGGGAAGATCATGCGTGGGCATTCGATCAGCAGGAATGGGTGCAGCTGGTCTTCTGGAACATCCGTAATGTCAAAGATACCGACATAGTCGATCTCAAGCATAAACAGCGTTGTGTCCGCGCCTTTGGCCTTTGATGTCACGTTCAGTTTGATTGATGACTCGTACTGGTTATCCGCAGTACGCTTTTTTGCATCAAGGTTCACTTGAACCTGAACATCGGGCTGCACATCGCTTGGTGCACCCTTTTGGGCCATTATGTTTTCAAATGACATATCACGAATGAATTGTCCCAAAACGCGCAGTTGCGGTCCTGCAGTTGGTGTTGGTGTTGCTTCGGCCTCGGCCATAATAGTGCTCCTCTTTGGAGGTTGGAATTTAATCAGCTTGGCTTAGCAGGTCAGGCCAAAGCGCTCAATGTCTTAGTTTTTTGTCCATCCCGAGTTTCCTTTGGGTGCATCATCATCAGGCAACTCAACGAATTCACCGTCAATAATGTCACTACCTCTTGGCGTGTTTTGCTGTGGGGACTGCGGATTTTGGCCCGGTGTACCAAAGCCTTGAATGTTGATGCGTGCGCGGATGGCCGTGAATACGGCATGGCGGACGGCTGGAACCAGCAATGCAAACCCGACGGCGTCCGTGAAAAAGCCCGGAGTCAACAAAAGTGCCCCAGAAAACAGGATCATAGCACCGTGCACCAGTGGTTCTGTCGGATCACGCAGATCACCGAACGATGATTGCAACTGGCCAAGTGCCCTAAGTCCCTGACTTCGGACCAAATATGTACCAGCAATGGCCGTCAAAACGACGATCAAAAGGGTTGGCCACAGGCCAATAAACCCGCCAACTTTAATGAACAACGCAATCTCGATCACCGGAACGATGATAAATGCGAATAAAAGCCACATGTAATTGCTTCCTTTCACAGGGGCTACAGTGGACTTGAGCCCCCTTCACACCTACATAAGGTGCTCAGACGATTGTTTCCACGCCTAGTCCTCAAGAGGTTCATATGAATTCACCGTTAATCCAGCTTCTGGTGCTCGCCGCAATAGCGGTTTTCCTTATCCTGCGGCTGAAAAACGTGCTGGGTACGCGGGAAGGTTTTGAAAAACCACCGTTGCCTGTACAACAGGCCAAACGCAGTGGCCCAACCTTTGAGGTAATCGAAGGCGGTCCCGATCTAGACATTACCGATCATTTTGACGAAGGAACATCCGAAGCCGTCGCGTTGACCAAGATGAAACGCATAGAACCGTCTTTCAACGTGACAGAGTTTCTGGCGGGTGGACGTGGCGCATATGAAATGATCGTCATGGGATTTGAGCAAGGAGAACTCGACGAGATTAAGCCGTTCCTCTCTGATGACGTGTACGAAAGTTTTGTTGATGGTATCGCAGCCCGCGAAGATCTGGGCCTGACAATTGAGGCCAACTTTATCGGCGTGCGTGAAATGACGCTTGAGAATGTGACGCTTGATCCTGACACAAATGAAGCAGAGCTGACATTGCGGTTTGTGGCAGAGTTGACACAGGCAGTGCGCAATAAAGAAGGCGAGATTGTTGAAGGCAGCATCACTGATGCTAAAAAGCAAAAAGACACGTGGGTATTTGCCCGCATTATGGGCTCGGATGATCCGAATTGGTTCTTGGTTTCTACAGACGGGTAGCATGCGCGCTTCGCATCAGTGCCATTCTTTGGGCCTCGCTTTTGGCGGGGCCTTTGGCGTCTGAAGTGAAATATGAAGTGCTGTCCTTTGACCAGTTGGAAGGCTGGGATAAGGACGACCATGCTGCAGCTTTTGCGACATTCCTCAACACCTGCAAAGATATGAAAGATCCTGATTGGGGTGCAATTTGTGCCTATGCCAAGTCTGGCCCTAATCCACGTGACTTTTTTGAACTGCTGTTTCGCCCTGTTCTCATGAGTGATGGTAAGGAAGCCCTGTTTACGGGTTACTTTGAGCCGGAACTTGATGGCTCCCTCACCCGCACAGATCGCTTTCGTTTCCCTGTCTATAAAATGCCTGCAGAAGCGCGGCAAAACCGCCCTTGGTTGCCGCGCCGTGCCATTCTTGAAAGTGGCGTGATGGATGGTCGGGGATTGGTGATCGCGTATGTTGATGATCCGGTTGAGCTGTTCTTTCTCCAAATCCAAGGTTCCGGTCGTATCCGATTGCCCAATGGCAAAGCTTTGCGCGTTGGGTATCGGGGCTCAAACGGGCATAACTACCGTTCAATCGGCCAAGAACTGGTGCGCCGTGGTGTTTATCAGCCCCATCAGGTTAGCGCGCAAGTGATCAAAAATTGGGTACGTCGAAACCCTGTGGATGGTCAGGAGCTGCTGTATCACAATCCGTCCTATGTGTTCTTTCGCGAAGTCAGCAAAGTACCAGCGGATAAAGGCCCGCTCGGCGCGATGAACCGTTCCATTACCACAATGCGTACCGTTGCCGTTGACCCGTCCTTTATCCGCCTTGGATCTCCTGTGTGGATTGAAAAGGACGGTAAAACACCCCTGCGTCGATTGATGATCGCACAAGATACGGGGTCTGCGATCAAGGGTGCACAACGTGCTGATGTGTTCTTTGGTACGGGTGACCAAGCAGGCCGAGAAGCAGGCACATTGCGTGATCCAGGCCGGTTGATGGTGCTTATGCCCATCCAGCGCGCCTATGCCCTGCTGCCGGAAAGCGCGATATGAAGCGCCGGCGGCTAACAGCAGAAGATCAAGAGCTTTGGGATCGTGTACGCGCAAATACGCAGCGAATGGAGCGGAGCAATCTGGAGGCGAAGCTATTTGATCAAGACACCAGCCTGCCTGCGCCGGAACCGCGTAATATTCGCAAAGCGCATGCGGTTGTGTTTGGAAAACCAGCGGGAAAGAAACATTCAGTTAGTTTTGATCTCGCACCTGCAATCCATGATCACATTCGCCAAGCCACAGTGCAGATGGATCAAAAGTCATTTGTGAAACTTAAGCGCGGCAAGCTAAAGCCAGAGGGAAAGATCGACCTGCATGGCATGACATTGGATCGCGCCCACCCTGCCCTGACGGGGTTTGTGATGAACGCCCATACTCAGGGCAAACGGTTGATTCTTGTGGTGACTGGCAAAGGCAAACAGCGCGATGAAGGTGGCCCTATTCCAGTGCGTCACGGCGTATTGCGCCATCAGGTACCGCAATGGTTGGCCATGCAGCCTATGAAATCGGTTGTTCTACAGATCGCACAGGCCCACATCAGCCATGGTGGCGGTGGCGCGTATTATGTCTATCTACGGCGCCACAGGTAGGTCGCGCTGGTATCTCAAGATACCCAAACCCGCCAATACGGCCCCTCCAAAATAAAAGAACGCAAACGGTATCATTTGATCAGGAAAGTCGATCCCGTAATCGATGAACGCGCCGGATATCCCCGGCCCGATTGCTGATCCGAAAACCATCAACGCAGCGGCAGCGGCCTTGATCGCCCCTAGGTTTTTTGTTCCGTAAAATACCGACCAGAATGCTGCTGTTGAAGTGCCCTGGGTCCCCTGCCCGACACCAAAGATGACAAGGCCAACACCCGCCATAAAGATGGTATCGGCGTAGGCCAAAACCAGAAATGAAATCCCAAATGGTACCAGCTGGAATGGAATGATCCATTTCACACCAAAGCGGTCAATGGCCCAGCCTGTGATGAACGTAAAACTGATGCTTGAGACTGTATAGATAGGCATGAGGGCAACATAGGCACCTAGGCTCCAACCCTTTACTTCGGTGAAATGAACCTGTTGGAAAAACAATGCAGTACCCCAAGCTGCAGGCCCTAAGATCAGTGGAAAGAGAATATAGAACAGAGGATGACGCAGCATCTGTGCCCGCGTCCAATGGCGGCCACCCATGCCAAGGCTTTGCGTATCATCTGCCATAGATTGGGGGGTGCGTTCCTGACGGAGCAATATCTGTATTGCGGGTATCATGGCGAGCACACAAAGAGCGGCCAATATCCAAAGGTTGCGCCACTGCCAACTTCCCAAGATGACGACGAAGATAATGGGCAAAACCGCCTGTCCCACAGCGAACCCCATAGAGGATAACGACAATGCGCGCCCCCTTGCCGCAACAAACCAGCGTGACATGGCCACCGCCCCCAATTGCGATAGCATGCCCTGCCCCATCAGGCGCAACGCGTAGATCACAAAAACAAGAATGAAGCTGTTGGGTACAAGCGCCATCGCCAAACAGGCCGCAGCAAGTGACAACATGACCCAAAGTGACAACTGTCGAACGCGAAAACGGTCCGTCAACGCACCCGCCCATATCATCGTAACCGCTGAAAGAGTGGTCCCAATGGTGTAGATGCCGCCCCATGCGCCATCCGTCAGGCCAACAGCTCCCTTAATCTCACTCGCAAAAAGAGAAATGAAATGAGTCTGCCCAAAAGACGAGGTGAAAGTCAGCAGAAACCCGGCTAGCAGGAACAGCCGATTGGTAATGAGGAAGTTGAGATAGCCCATGCGCCCTTGGTCGCAGGCGCATGGGAAAATGGGAAGAGGTTAAAGCACGTAGCGGCTTAGATCTGTGGATTTCACCAGCTCGCCCAGATTGGTGTCAACAAATGTAGCATCCACTACAATGACATCACCGCCGCGATCTGGCGCTGTAAAGCTAAGCTCTTCGAATACACGTTCCATAACCGTGTAAAGCCTCCGCGCACCGATGTTTTCTACGGATTGGTTCACATCTGCTGCGATCTTGGCAAGGGCGGCAATCCCGTCTGCAGTAAAACTGACAGTGACATCTTCTGTGCCCATCAACGCAGTGTATTGCAGGGTTAGCGCATTGTCGGTTTCCGTCAGTATGCGTACAAAATCCTCTTCGGTCAGCGCACGCAGTTCAACGCGGATCGGTAAACGACCCTGAAGCTCAGGCAATAAGTCTGATGGTTTTGCGATATGGAACGCACCCGACGCGATGAACAACACGTGGTCGGTTTTCACTGGACCATGTTTGGTGCTGACGGTTGTGCCTTCAATCAGGGGCAACAGATCACGCTGCACGCCTTCGCGGCTCACATCACCTCCGCGCGCATCGGCACGTGTACAGACCTTGTCGATCTCATCAAGGAACACGATGCCGTTCTGTTCAACCGCTTCGATGGCAGCGCGGGTGACGGTTTCATCATCCAACAGTTTGTCAGCTTCTTCACCGATCAGAACTTCGTAGCTTTCAGCAACGGTAAGGCGCTTCTTTGACGTGCGGCCTCCCATAGCCTTTCCGAACATATCACCAAGGTTCATCATGCCCATGCCACCACCACCGGGTTGGCCGGGGATTTCCATGGCCGAGAACGGGTTGGAGGTATCAGCAACCTCAAGTTCGATCATGGTATCATCCAACTGACCGTCCTGCAGCTTTTTACGAAACAGATTGCGTGTGCCTTCGCGCGCGTCTGGACCAGCGATGGCATCAATCACACGCTCTTCTGCGGCTTTTTGAGCACCCGCATTTACGTCTTCGCGCATATGCTCGCGTGTCATCGCAATAGCGGCATCCAGTAGGTCACGGATGATCTGCTCCACATCGCGACCGACATAGCCAACTTCAGTGAATTTCGTCGCTTCAACTTTTAGAAATGGTGCGCGGGCCAGTTTAGCGAGACGTCGTGAGATCTCGGTTTTTCCAACGCCAGTGGGTCCAATCATCAGGATGTTCTTCGGGTAAACCTCTGCGCGGATATCGTCAGGCAGGTTGCGGCAGCGCCACCGATTGCGCAGCGCCACGGCGACAGCGCGCTTTGCGTCATTCTGACCGATGATAAAGCGGTCCAGCTCGGAGACGATTTCGCGTGGTGTCAGATCGGTCATGATTTAATTTTCTCCACGGTGAGGTTACCGTTGGTGTAAACGCAAATATCGGATGCGATTTTCATCGCGTCGCGGGCAACGGCCTCTGCGTTACGGTCACTGTCAAACAACCCGCGCGCCGCGGCCAAGGCAAAGTTACCGCCAGATCCAATTGCCGCGATGTTGTGTTCTGGTTCTAGGACATCCCCAGCGCCTGTAATGATCAGCAGCTCAGTGCCATCAGTGACAATCAGCATCGCCTCCAGTTTTTGGAGGTACTTGTCTGTGCGCCAATCCTTGGCCAACTCGACACTTGCGCGCGCCAACTGACCGGGTGTCGCTTCCAGCTTCGCCTCAAGGCGCTCTAGCAGGGTGAATGCGTCTGCTGTGGATCCCGCAAAGCCAACAACCACGTCATACCCACCGGGGCTAAGCCTGCGGACCTTACGTGCGGTGCCTTTGATCACAGTTTGGCCAAGGCTGACTTGCCCGTCCCCTGCGATTACGACCTCGCCGTCCTTCTTGACGCCAATGATGGTTGTACCGTGCCAACCGGGAAATTCGTCTCGTGTCATGATGCCTCCGTTCGTTGCAATCTATATGGCGTGAGAGCCGCTATGGGACAAGGGCAGCCCTTGTTGCGTGCCGCGCTGGGCGATAGCGTACAAACCATGACCACACCTGATTTTGTCACATTTTATATGGAACCGGAGCTGTGCCAGAGTGCGCAAGCAGGCAAGCATAATTTTATTGGAAAACTCGCTAACGTGGTGTCACGCGCGGGTCTAGAGGTCCAATATGTGCCCTTTGGCTCGGAGGGCCAGCGCGGTGGAACCGAATGGTCGTTAAACCATATAAAATCGCCATTAAATGAACGTGGATTGTGCTTTCGACGCGTTTATCACTACCCCTTCTGGCAGATTGAACAAAGCGCTGAACGGTGGTCTTGGGACGTTGCGCAAACGGCTTTTGAACCTGACAGTTCAGATGCCGCAAAGGCTGAACGGTTTTATAAGTTCTGGCAAAGCCGCCTTTTTGGAGGCGCACCTAAAAATACGAAAAAGGACGGTTTTGTCTATGTCCCTTTGCAGGGGAAGCTATTGGATCACCGGCCGTTCCAAATTTGTAGCCCGATTGAGATGGTTAAGCACTGCCTTGCGCAAACAGAGTGTCCCGTTATCGCAACGCTTCATCCAAGTGAGAGCTATAGCGCTTCAGAAACCCAAGCGTTGGAAGCGTTGGAAAAATCTCATGCACGATTAACCGTCCAAATCGGTAGCATGAGCGATCTCATTCTGGGATGCGATTATATTGTCACCCAAAACTCTAGCGTGGCATTCAACGGGTATCTATTTGGCAAGCCCGCATTGCTATTCCGCAAGACAGATTTTCACCATATCGCAGTTCAAGCTAACCTTGATGATCTCGCTGCCAGCTTTGCTGAGGTGAAACATACTGAGCCAGATTACGTCGCCTATCTGCATTGGTATTGGCAAAAGAACAGCATCAATGCAGGCAGACCCGAAGCTGAAGAGCGCATTGCAGCGCGCTTAAGGCGTTTTGGCTGGCCAGTGTAAATGAAAAAGGGCGCCCCGAAAGAGCGCCCTTTTCTAATTTTACCGATGGTCGGTTTAGATGGATTCTTCGATCCAGCTTTGCAGTGCTGCCTTTGGGCGTGCACCTGCCATGTTTGAGACCACTTCGCCGTTCTTAAAGATGAATAGCGCAGGAATGCCACGAACACCCATTTGCGCAGGTGAGTTCGGATTATCGTCTACGTTAACTTTGACGATCTTTACCTTGCCGTCCATTTCAGCGGACAATTCTTCTAGGGCTGGTCCAATCTGCTTACATGGGCCGCACCATTCGGCCCAAAAATCCACAACTACTGGGATATCGGAATTTTTCACTTCGCTGTCGAATGTGTCGTCGGTAACGGAAATGGTTGCCATTATGCTCTCCATGGGTTCGGGTCTGAATGATACCTAAGAAGGCTGACTGTCTGCGTCAAGGTAACCTGTACGGACCAGCGCCTTTGTCACGGTTTCGTGCGGCAATGACATCAACCTACCTGAGGTGGTCCACAAGATGGCAGTTTCCACAACGCGGTCAGGATAAACCGCCTGCAAAGCATGTGAATAAGCACCCATTTGACGCAACAATCCTTCAGGGCAGGATTGAAAATCATCTGGCACAGTGCGGTTTGTTTTGAAATCAACTGCCAGCACACGATCGGGTTCTACAATCAATCGGTCGATGATGCCGTATAGGCGGGTTTTGTTTAGATCGGCAGAGATTGCGATCTCTGCCAGCGCGTCGTCTGAAAAAACATGCGTCAAGGCAGGGTTATCCAGCACTGAAATAGTCTCTAATAAAGCCATTTGAGAGGTTTCTGGATCAGAATTGCGCAACAATTGCTCAGCAGCGTCCGCACGTAATGTTGGATCAAGGGGCGCGAGGTTTTCCAGAAGCATGTGCACCAAACTACCATATGCTTTGGCCGCTTCCTCATCCATTCCGGCCTCACCAGCGAGTGCTTTTGCACCACCTAGATCAGAAGGTGACAACACCTCTGAACGCGCGCTTGGCGCAGGTGGGTTGGTTTCAAAAATAGGCTCTAGTACTGGGGTTATTGACGCTTTTCGTTGAATTTCAATGATCGGCAGGGTATCCCACCCAGCCTCTTCATGGCGGATACCGCTTGCCGGGCCTTGGGTAAATGGAACCGCATTCAGATGCCCTAGGGCTTCTTCCGTCATCTGGTACCAGCTTCCGCCGTCTTTTGGTAATCCACCTGCTGCCGCAACAATCAGCCACTTCTCTGCGCGCGTCATAGCGACATACAGCAGGCGAAGGTTTTCCTGTGTTTGGGCTTCTTTCAGGCTATCAATTTCAGTGGCGATGCCTTTGGTCATTTCTGGCGCGTTTGGTTTCCAAATTGGGACGCCATCCAGTTTGATAATCTCATCTCGGATGTCATTCTTCTTCAGGCCAGTGTCGGGCAAGATTACAATAGGCGCTTCCAGCCCTTTTGCTCCGTGAACTGTCATCACCCTGATCTGATCCGAGGCGCTGTCGATCTGGCGTTTGATTTCCAGATCATCGGCCTGCATCCACTCAAGGAATCCCGTAAGGCTTGGAACTTCGGTACGCTCGTAGGCGAGCGCTTGACCCAGGAGCGCATCAATTCCGTCTTCTGCTTCGGTACCCATGCGGGCCAGAAGGTGATTACGTCCGCCATGGCGGGTCAGGATACGTTCGATCAAATCGTAGGGCCGCAGGAAATCAACTTGCCCGCGCAGATCGTGAAGAGCGGCAAGCGTCTCAGGATAACGTTCTTCCTGCGTCCGCAGGCTTTGCCATAAATCCAGCTTTTCAGGGCGGTAGTGTGACAGGGTAAATATGGCCTGCTCGTCCCATCGAAACAACGGTGAGCGCAAGGCAGTCGCAAGGGATAGACCGTCATCTGGTGTGGAAAGAAAAGACAGTAGTGCACCAATATCGCGCACAGCCAGTTCAGCGCCAACTTTTAACCGATCTGCGCCCGCAATTGGCAGGTCGGCAACCTTGCATGCGCGGATGATTTCGGAAAACAGGCCCGTTTTACGTCCGCGCACCAAAATAAGAAAATCACCCGCTGTAATGCGGCGGCGGATCATGCTGCGATCATCTGCTTCATCGGGGATGTAATGCTCGCCCTCAACAAGATGTTTGATTTGATCAGCGATCTGTTCGGCCAAAACAACGGTGTGATGTTGCTGGCTTTTGCGATCCACTGGATCAGTCCAATCAGGTTCGTCTTCATTGTCTTTGGTCGGCTCGACCAGTGGCCACAAATCAACGCGACCGGGCAGGGCGTCTTTGAACGCCAAGTGGATCATCGCCTCGTCCATGCGGGGATCGGGGAGTGTGTTGAATGTTTGATCCACTGCACGCAAAATCGCGGGGGACGAGCGGAAAGAATAATCAAGGCTTTGGTTTTGGAAACTTAGATTGGCCGCCTCAAGGTTTTCTTGGAACATTGTACGTTTGCGGTCAAACTCACGCGGATCAGCCCCTTGGAATGAATAGATTGATTGCTTTTTGTCACCAACAACAAACAATGTTCGGGCGGTTTCCTCGCCGCGCGCACCTTCACCAGAGGCAAATTCATCGGCAAGTTTTTCAATGACATCCCATTGACGTGGTGATGTATCCTGCGCCTCATCCACCAGAATGTGATCAATGCCGCCATCAATGCGATAAAGCACCCATGCAGCAACTTTTGGATCATTGAGTAATGCACGCGCGCGCAAGATCAGATCGTCGAAATCCAACCAGCCGCGTCGTTGTTTTTCGGCCTCATAACGGGTGATGAAGGTCGTTGCGAAACGGTGCAATGCACCTGTGCGGGCAACGTTGCGCGCCCGCATTTGTAGATCGTGGGCTTCCAATGCGCGCTGGGCCAAATCCTCAAACGGGCTCAGCATCGGGCCCAGTTCGTCTTTTGCGCCTTTGGTTGGGAAACTTTTGCGCAGCTCCAGCTTTTGCGTCAGCATCAGGCCCTTAAGCCTGTTCAGGTCCCCGAGAGTTGGTTCCTCAAAATTGATCCCGCGCAAGCCGTCCGCTAGCCGCGTCATAGTCACGGCTTTTTGAGAGGATAGGATACCTATCGCATCCGGCATCCAGCGCGCGACGGCAACGTCCATAACATCACGGGGCAGGGCGGTAATGTCGAAATCAGCGGGTAGATCGAAAAGGCTGTTTAGGTCATCTGGCAGATCATCAAACAGTTCACGTTTTCCTGTGATCGCTTGGGTTAGCGAGGCAAAGCTTTCGCCAGTGTACTGATCAGCCAAATCGGCGACCAATGTTGCCTCGTCCCCTTCGGCCATAATGTCGAGAATTTCAGCGCGCAGCAGTTCGGCGGCGCGGTCTTCGATCTCTTTGAATTGGGGACTGACACCAGCCTCCAGCGGAAAGCGGCGCAGAAGGGAGGCACAAAAAGAGTGGATGGTTTGAATTTTTAAACCACCCGGCGTTTCGATCGCTTGGGCAAAAAGAGTGCGCGCCTCGCGGAGTTGCTCCTGCGGAATATCCTTCAAGATTCCCAGATCGCGCAGTCCGTCGCGTAGGGCATCGTCTTCCATCATCGCCCATTCGCCCAGCCGTTTGAACAGGCGGTTTTGCATCTCGGATGCTGCGGCTTTGGTGTAAGTGAGACAAAGGATGTGTTGCGGTTTGACCTCTTCCAGCAACAACCGTGCCACGCGGTCCGTTAATACACGCGTCTTGCCAGACCCAGCATTTGCGCTGAGCCATGTTGACGTGTCCGGTCGCGCTGCTGTGATTTGCGCACGTGTGGCATCGTTCCATTCGGGTAGATCGTTCATGTCAGATCCTCGGGCGTTGTAGGGTCTGATCCATCCCATTCGCCGTAACGTGCCAGGTGATCGTAATCTCCGGCAAAGCCATCGCGCTCCATCATGCGACGGGCGGTAAAGCCTTGTTCAGGGTCTAGGTAGGCGGCGATCAACTTGCGAAGGTTTGCCAATATGACATGCGGGGGTTCTTCCTCCAGCGGCGCATCGATTTCGATTGGAGGATTGCCAAGGCCGATAAATGTTGCACGTGAAACGGGAGCCGCACCGATCTTTTTGAACGCGCCTTCTTCCATCATGGCGGCTTCGATCAGAAGTTGTTTGTCGAAATGTTTCTGCTGTTTGTCTGTGGGGGGCTTACCCGTCTTGTAGTCGTATATTTGGATGTCGCCGTTGGCGTTTTGGTCAATCCGGTCCGCCACACCGCTGAGCGTGAAGCCAAGATCCGCTAACTCCAAAATGCCCCGCGCATCATCCTCAAATGCGATGGGTTTCGCAGTTCCAAGGCGGGTTGCCTCGGCCGCGATGAACCAATCCGCCACGCGGGCCAGCTTGGCCAGCCAGATCGTGCGTGCAGCGGGCCATGGGACTAGGTCATCCAAAATCGTTTGTGCAATTTCCAGCAGGTGGACACGATTGAGGTTATCGGAGTCGGCCATAACCGACTTCACAAAATGTTCCATTACCGTGTGCGTTACGGTCCCGCGTAGTGGCGCATCGGGCGATTGCACCAGCGGGCTAAGCGCGCGCAAGCGAAGGCTATGGCGCGCATAAATTGCATAAGGATCGCGGATAAGCGTCTTGATCTGAGTGACAGACAGGCTGCGGGGACGGGCGGCTAACGGTGGACGTGGAGAAGGGCGTGGCGCAGAAGGAACACGGTCAACAGCCTCCAATGCGCGGGCCTGCCCCAGCCAATAATCGCCACGTGCGGTCATTGCTTTCCACGCGTTCACGCCGCCTTGTTTTGGCAGCCCCGTCATCAAGTTACCCAAACGGTTTACCCAGCGGGAAGGCACGGTTTCAGCATCCTCAGAACGGATTGCCCGTGTAATCCAGACCTCGTTGGCGCAGATGGCCTGTTGGTAATCATGTGCGGCAAGACCAACACGGCGTTCTGGCAGCAGCAGCCCCGCATCATTGCGCATCTTTCGGTTTAACCATGGATCGGGTGGGGGTGCCTCGGGCCATGTTCCGTCATTTAAGCCACCAAGGATAACAAGGTCTGCACCTTGGACCCGAGCCTCAAGCGTGCCCCAGATCATGATGTCGGGATGTGGGGCGTCACGATCGCGCACCTCACCAGCGGCCAGCAACGCGCCAACCAAATCGCCGTAATCTGCAGCGGTTAACTGTGTGCTGTAACCCGCTTCAGCTTCTAATTCCTGCATCACACGGCGCGCTTCCTTGCCCGCCTTTTGCTGCCATAACTCATGGGCGTCACTGGCGGACGGTCCAGCGGCCAGTCCATCAGCAAGTTTCATGTGCAGTTCGACCCAATGGGATAACGGATGGGGATCACGATCTTGATGCCCCATCATTGCCGCAGCCGCCCAAGCGGCCCATCGTTGCATCCCCGCGTCGTCGGGAACAGATTTTTCACACAGGGCTACAAAGGCATCCGGTTCAGGGTAGGGCAGACCATGTCGCCTGATCGCCAGCTCGCACCGTTGGGTATAAAGGCGATGCATGTTGCGTTCATCTGCACTGTGGGTGAGCGGATGTTTGAGCAGAGTTAGAAATGCCTCTGCATCCAATCGCCGCGACATTAATGCGCCCGCATGGCGCAGAAACCTTCCGGGTGGAGAGAGATGCAACGGCGTACCTGCGCTATCGTCAGGCAAAATATCCCATCGGCTAAGGGCTGCGGTTACGCGGCGTCCCAACATCCGGTCTGGCGTAATCAGCGCG
Organism: Sulfitobacter sp.; assembly: GCF_036960155.1. Taxonomy (GTDB): domain Bacteria; phylum Pseudomonadota; class Alphaproteobacteria; order Rhodobacterales; family Rhodobacteraceae; genus Sulfitobacter. The sequence continues at coordinate 1,023,479 of NZ_JBALWB010000001.1, forward strand.
GCAGTTTGGCCGTCTTCCGCTGCTTTTCGAAGGCGCAAAGCAATCGCTAACGCTTCGGCGCGGGGTGTTTCGGCCAACACCAGCGTCATATCTTGTGTCGCCTCAGTAAGATCCTCAAGGCGAGGTCCCTCGATCCGCCACGCATCTGTAACGGGTGCGGGTCTTAATGATAGGGAAACCAATTTGTTTCGTGCAGCAGATGGCGCTGCACACTTATGCCAGCTTATGACGGAATTAGGTGTATCCCCGAACCCCTTCATCAGGTGGTAAAAACGATACTGGGGGTGATCCTCGGAGATCATTGGATCGTCTAAGGCGGCCCAAACCTCAGGCGGTAAATCAAAATCGAACCCTGGTAGGATCAATGCGCCTTGTGGCAGTCGTGCAACGGCCTGCATGAGCAACATCGTCGTACCGCGAGAGCCAGTAGAGCCTGCGATAATGATGGGATGCTTTGGTGGGTGCTCTGCCCAAAGAGCGGCAATGCCATGAACACGCGCGCGTTGTCTGGCTTCTTTGTCGGGCATAGCGTCTGTCAGGTTAAGGTAGTCTTGGACGATCCCAAGAAATACCTTTGCGCGCTCCCAATGGCCCGATTGATCGGTCACATCCAAATCAGCGATGGCGTCAGGTGTTACCCCTTCGCCCTGCATTTCATCGATCAGTTTGGCGAGGCTATCGGCCAGATCATAAAGAGACGCCCGTGAAGCGAGGTTGGGCGATTTTTCAAGCAAGGCCGAGATTAACCCGATGAGCTCCAATCGGCGACGCAGGGCAGGCACCCCTTGGGGGATGATAACGCTAGGGGCCAAAGATTCTAGATCGGTCAACAAACGAATGCGCGGTAGCAGGATGGCTGGACCATCCTCAAACATTGTGCGCAGGCGGCGTGCCATGCGTTGTGTATTTACCAACAGCTCGACACGCGCGAGAGCCTCAGGAGGCTGTCCTCTAAATCGATGAAGGAGGCCCTGAACCAACATTTGAGGGAAATCAACTCCGGATGGCAGGCCGAATACGCGCGCAGAGTCTTGGGGATCAAACATCAGCGGTAAGCAGTCCTTCGGCTGTTGTCACGCCACCAGGGTGGCCTACATCGCACCATCGACCGGAATAACGGATACCGTGCAACGTACCTTTTTCCAGCATCTTGTCCCAAACCAGATTGAGTGAGAATGAGCTTTCATGAATGTCTTCTAAGAGATCGGTCTTGATGATCTGGACACCGCCATAAACCACATCAGTGCCACGGGTGAGGCGACCGTCAGCGTCGATGTCGAAATCACCACCACCATGTTCCAGTGCATTTTCTGGGGGAATTCCCATAAGCAATGCATCCATTCGCATAGGATCCCACGCGTCCAGTAACAGGCCTAGCGGGTTAGGGCCGTTCCAGATGGCATCAGGGTTCATCGTGATAACAGGTCCGTTTCCCAGCAAGGTCAAAGCATTGCGCAGGCCGCCGCCTGTTTCCAGAACGTCGGGTTGCTCAATAATCGTTTTCACACCCTTGGGTACTAGATGCGCTAGCAAAGGCTCTGGAAGGTAATGGAGGTTTGCGACAATAACGGGGGGAGCGATACTATCCACCAAAGCCAAGGCATGATCAATTAATGGGCGACCTGCGACCATTACCATAGGTTTAGGGCAGTCCGCCGTCAGATGTTTCATTCGAGTGCCGAAACCGGCGGCAAAAAGCATAACAGGCAGGCTCATACAGCGCATTTCGATTTGAGGAAAGCGAGGTTTTCGGGTGTTGGGGCGGGAATGGTGCTGTGAATATGTGGTGCTATTGATGCAAGGGCAGGATGCGCCAAATTTCGGTCTACAAACTCCCAAACACGCGGGATCAAATCAACATAACTTGGTTTACCCAAATCAATGCATAGCCGCGCAAATGCACCAATAATACGCATGTTTCGCTGAACCCCTAGAATAGCATAAGCCGCAAGGAACCCGGTTTCGTCTTGGGGGTTTTGAGCCAGATACCGTGAAATCATTTCAGCCTCGATCTGTGGTGGAACATCCCTGCGCGCGTCTTGAAGAATTGAAACAAGGTCGTAGGCGGGATGCCCGCTCATGGCGTCTTGGAAATCCAGTAACCCAACCTTTGCTGGGCCGTCTCTTTCGGGTAGCCACAAAAGGTTTTCTGCATGGTAATCGCGCTGAATTAAAACAGGTGGGACCTTTTTAAGCGGGGCAAGAAGGTCTTCCATCAGTTGTTCGAACACGGTCTGTTCTGGCGTATCCTTTGCTCCGGTGAGGCCAAATAAATACCACTCATATGCCCGCGCCGCGAATTTTGTCATGGTCGCTGTATCGTAGGGTTTTAACGGTGGCATTGGCGCCGCGTGTAATGTTGTCAGTACATCAACTGAAACCTCATATAGCGGAAGTTCAAGCGAAGGATCGCGGGCAATAACCTGCTTAAAAAGATCATCTCCTAGGTCTTCGATCAATAGAAATCCGTGAGCTTCGTCACGATGTAAGATGGCAGGCGCGCTTAGGCCTATACTACGCAAATGTTGCGCAATGGCGATGAAGGGTTTCACATCCTCGCCTTTTTCGGGTGGGGCATCCATAAGGATGAGTGTTTCGCCGCTTGGCCTTGTCAAACGTTCGTACCTGCGGTTGGAGGCATCGCCAGCCACCAACAAGCGGGTGGCATTTTCCCACCCCGAAACGTTGATAAATTCAGTCATTTGATGTGCGCGGTCTGTCATAGAATCCAGTCAGTCAGTTTTGTATCCCAGCGGGAGGCCGACCATGTCGCGGTCAGGATGCGGTGTTCTTCAACATCGGTCGCAGCGAGAGTGATGTCCAGCGCATCATTGGGTCGTAAATCAGCCAGCCGGTCAGGCCATTCGATCAAGCAAATAGCATTTTCCATGGCATCCGTAAGGCCAAGTTCTTCGGTCTCTGTTGGATCGCTAAGACGGTAAAGATCAGCATGCCATATTTCTTCGCCGGACGCCGCATCATATACCTGCACCAACGTAAATGTCGGGGAAGGGACATCTTCGTGTGTCGCCAGCAATGATTGAATGAGGGATCTGGCAAAATGTGTTTTTCCTGCCCCAACATCTCCAGTGAGAAGAACTGTATCCCCAGCCTTAAGGAGGGGACCTAGGCGCTGGGCAAGTGCGGCAGTTTCGTCCGGTGTGGTGAGGTGTGTGGTGATTTGCATGCCACCAAACTAACGGTCATGCGCGGCGCATGAAAGAGCTCTCAGCCAGTTGGACTGTTCTTAGTCAAAGTCCGGACAAGGGCGTCTGGCGCAGTTTGACGAGAAAAACGGATCACGGTCGCACCAGATGCAATTGGAACGACCTTACATTGCATGGGCAACTGTCCTCTGATCCTAACAGGCATATCCCATGCATTTCGATCTTCCAGCGACATTACGGAATCGTGCAAATCCCCCCAGAGAGGATTTGGGGATGATTTTTCTTTCCAAAGCTTGATGGCGTCCGCGATTGTAACATGAGCAAAGCTGGTATCGAACTGAAAGCCCCAGAGAAGGTCATATGCTTTGTTCGAAAAAGTGAGGGCGCCCGATTGGGAAAAGACAGCTAGGGCGTCTTCGAAGGAATCAACAAGGCTTTGCCCAAGTTCGAGCTCAGCGCGGAAATTCCGAGTGAGCGAAACTTCTGCACTGATATCTTCAAAAAGAAATGCGATGGCCCCATCGGGGTGAGGGCGTCCTTTCACACGGTATGTTTGACCCGTTTCAAGGGTCCAAGCCTCTTCGAAAGTGCCGATTTCAGCAGCATTAATTAGATCGGCCATGTGTTGACGCCAAGATTTGTAGTTCTTTGGTTCTGGCATTTTGCGGTTTTCACGCATGGCATCAAAAAAGGTATCTATGGTTGGACGTGGGCTGAGGAAGGAGGCCGAGAGACCAGTCAGGTCAATAAGAGCGGGATTAAACAAGGCCAATTGCCGGTCACGATTAAAAATCGCAAGACCGATGGAAAGATGTGCAAACGTCTTGGCCAGTGTCTGAACAAATTCCTTTTGCGCTTCTTCGGCCTTGATCAGCGCTGTGCGAGATGTGGCGTGGTGGATTGTACCGTGGTCATGCGGTCTAAAACAGACATCGAAACATTCCGCAGGATCGTCTCCTGAAAGAGCAAGTTTGATGCGATTTGGGGCTTGCTCGACTGGTTGTTCAGGCAGGTCAAATATGGGTTGTGTTGCTCTGAATTCGCCATCGGGTAATTTTTCTGCAAGGGTGGAATAGGCTTTATTGTACCACACTACGACACCAGTACTGTTGGTTTTCCATGCGGGATGTGGGGCACTGTTTGTGACGCCTCGCAGGAATTCAAGTTCTTGAATAATTGCAGTGTCACCATGCGCTGCCTCAGTCTTCCGAAACGTAAGTGCGGCTCCGTTTTTGAGCCAGTTGATCTGGATTGTATAGGCTTGTTGGCTTGAATCGTATTTTCCAAATAATGTTGTTTTGGCACTTCCCTTAGATTGAAGTGTGACTGGAAAATTTGGGTAACGTGGAAGAAAAATCTCGACCAAATCTTGCCAACTGTGCGACCCTATTGTGATGGGAAGCAGATCAAGCGCAGCAGTTGAGGCATGCTCGACCGTGCCGTTTTTGAACAAGACCATAGGTAGTTCAGGTTCGATCATTTCCGGAGTAGTTTGCGCGGATCGCAAGACCCACCATACGCTCAATGCGGCCGTAGGTAGCACAACAAAAAATACTAAAACCAAATCGTTCAACAAGTGCGTCTCCAACAGTGGGTCACAATGCTTTCAACTTTTGCGTGTCCATCCTTAAGGAAAGGTTAATTTTTCAATTCTAAGCTTCATCAAATCGGGTATTGAGCCCGGTCGAGATTGCGTTATTTCCGTCTTGAGCATCAATGGATTTGCGAGGCCACCGGACTTCGACAACGGCTCCGACTTGTTTTCCCAAGGGCCCAGCTTCATCAATACCGTTCGCAAAGCGCAGGCTGGCACCGGATCTTTCCAACAGTGTCTTCGCAATAAACAGACCTAACCCCATGCCTTCATATTCGGGCCTAGTTGTGTCGCGTTTGGCACGCCTGCGACGGCCCATGAAGGGATCTCCCAATCGCCCCAATAGCTGGGTGGGAAAACCCATGCCATCATCCAAAATACGAACCGTGATTGTATCAGCGTTCCAACGGAGTTCGATCCATACTGTAGTTTCCGCAAAATCTACGGCATTTTGAACGAGATTTCGTAGACCATGGATAATTTCGGGCATGCGCAAAATTGCGGGTTGCGTGCCAGTTGAGCCTATCGCGCTAAGGGTATTCAAAAGGACGACCTTGCCCCGATCCATATGGGGTTCTGCCGCGCTTTCTACAACGGTGATGAGGGGGGCCTGACGCATGTGAAGGTCGTCTTTTCCGGCGCGGCCCATATCGCGTAGAATGTCGCGACATCGGTCTGTTTGTTGAACAATCAGCTCAGCATCTTCGCGTAGCTCGGGGTGTTCGCTTAGTTCATGGACCAATTCAGCACTGGCTATTTTGATGGTAGCTAGCGGAGTTCCCAATTCATGAGCGGCGGCGGCCACAACGCCACCTAGATCTGTCAGTTTTTGTTCGCGGGCTAATGCCAGCTGTGTCGCGGTCAATGCGTCCGACATCAGGTGAACCTCCGAAGTGACCCGCCGAGAATATGCTGAGGTGAAAATGACAGCGATGATCAGTGCGATCCATTGCCCAAACATGAACAATTGCGGGATTTGAAGGATGTCTCCAGATTGTGTGCGAAGGGGAATATGAAAATAGGCCAACAGGGTCACACTTACGATCGCGATAGCACAGAGCCCTAGGGTAGATCGTAAGCTAAGAGCAGCAGCCGAGATCGTTACAGGGCCAAGCAGAAGTAGGGTAAAAGGGTTGTTTAGTCCGCCAGTGAGGAACAACAAAAAGCTAAGCTGTAGCAAGTCGAAGATGATCATTGCTAGATTTTGGTGTTCGGACAGCCGCGTATTCTCTGGAAAGAGGAATGTGGCAATTAGATTGCCAATCACTGAAACCCCAATAGCAAAATAGCACCAGCCAAGCTCTAGTTGTAGGCCAAACAGTTGAGGAGCAATTGTAACTGCAGCGAATTGCCCAGCGACTGCGACCCACCGGAGATAAATCATGGTGCGCAAGCGAACCCAATCGGCCCTTTTTCGCTCGCCCATAGGGCGGATTGTTGACTGCGGCATCTGCGCGCTCCACTGAAATGTGACTTGCATTGTATTGGCCCTAGCGTAGGTCTGTCGCAATTCACCATCAAGGGTGCGCAACACAGTTGTGCACAAAGGAGCAAAATATGATCCGTATCGCCGCAATTGCCGCTGTCCTCGTAGCTGGAGCAGGTCTGCTCGCTATGCTTTTTCTAAGTGGCGGTAATGGAGATGATCAGTTTGCTTCTTGTGGTGCGGGCACTGTTGCGGGTGATCTGGGCGGACCTTTCACCTTGGTAAACGGGGATGGGCAGACTGTAACAAGTGAAGAAGTGATTACCGAGCCGACGTTAATCTACTTTGGCTACACGTATTGCCCCGATGTTTGCCCGCTGGATCTAGACCGTAACGCGTCCGCTATCGAAGTCCTCGAAGAGCGCGGCAACATGGTCACTCCTGTATTCATCACCATCGATCCTGAGCGCGATACACCAGAAGTTGTGCGGGACTATGCAGATGTGATGCATCCGCGGATGATTGGACTGACGGGAAGTAAAGAACAGGTGGCCGGCGCGAGCAAAGCATACCGCACATATTACCAGGCTCACCCACCCGTAGACGGTGAATACATTGTAGATCACTCGACTTTCAGCTATTTGGTAACACCAGAACACGGGTTCCTTGCGTTTTTCCGCCGCGATCTGACACCAGAGCAAATGGCCGATAAGATTGGTTGCTTTGTTGATCACATTTGACGGAAGACATAACGGGACCATATCTTGGGTATAGTTATTATACCTGACTTGAAAAAGGCCGCTGCTATGTCACAAGAACACCTGATCGACCTTGGACCTGATAAATCTCTGTTGTTGTTAGACGACGACGAACCGTTTCTGCGTCGTCTTGCCAAAGCAATGGAAAAACGTGGGTTTGAAGTAGAGACAGCAGGGTCTGTTGCGGCTGGTCGTGCAATCGCGACCGCGCGGCCACCAGCATATGCGGTATGTGATCTGCGTCTCGAAGATGGCAACGGATTAGATGTCGTTGAAATTTTGCGAGAAAAGCGGCCCGATGCACGGGTTGTTGTCCTGACTGGGTATGGCGCGATTGCGACTGCGGTTGCTGCCGTCAAGATTGGTGCAACGGATTACCTCTCCAAGCCCGCTGATGCGACAGACATCACAAACGCACTTTTGGCCACGGGTGATGATCTACCGCCCCCACCGGAAAACCCGATGAGTGCGGATCGCGTACGTTGGGAACATATCCAACGGGTCTATGAACTGTGTGATCGCAATGTCTCGGAAACTGCGCGCCGCCTGAACATGCACCGCCGAACGCTGCAAAGAATACTGGCGAAACGCAGCCCGCGTTAAACGTCGTATCGTTTGAGGCGTTTGTCGACCAGCGTACCATCCGTCATTTCGTACCCTTCGATCACGCCATAGTCGCGAAAACCGCGGCTTTGATAATACGTGAGGCCGCCCTCATTATCGGCGCGAATATTGGCGCGAATCCAGACGTATCCTAGGCTCTTAGCCGCATTTTCAGTGGCATTAAACAACGCAGAACCAATGCCAAGACCTGTTTGGCCAACCTGAACAAAAGTTGCGATCTCAGCCGCCTCTGGTGGTAGCTTTGAGCTGGATTCAATCCACTGAAAGCCAACAACGTGCTCGGATGCATCCAGCGCGACATGCCACGCTGAGTGATCAGGAGAGGACGTCATCCATTCGGCTAAATCATCACCTGTAACTGGGCGTACAATCGCTGTTGTGCCGCCAATTTTGATAATTTCGTTTAACAACTGAGCCATCGAACCTGTGTCAAAGCGTGTAGCGGGGCGAACTGTGATCATGGCATTTTCTCCAGTAATTCTACGTGGCGACGGGTGAAATCAACCCGCACTTCTACGGGCGGACGTAGTGTGATTTCTAACCCCTCCATGAGCGAAGGATCGGGCTTGCCGAAAAACCGGTCAGCCTCGGCCGCGTCAAACCCTGCGATCTGTACTGCTTCCATCCAAGCGCTAATGCGGTCAGCTTTCTTGATCTGCTTTTTGACGGATGCAGGTACTTTTGCGGGTAGGCCGAACCGAATATGAACTGCGGCCTCTAGCCGCTCATCCAGCGCGCCGTAATCTGGGCCCACTGCGGCCTTCACAGGCGAGATCATGTCACCAATCACATATTCGGGTGCGTCATGCAGCAGGGCGGCCAAGCGCCACTTTGCGGGCGCCGCAGGGGCGATGCGACCAAAGATGGTTTCAACAAGAAGGGAGTGTTCAGCGACGGAGTAGGCAAAATCACCCTTTGTCTGACCATTCCAGCGCGCAACAAATGCCAGCCCGTGTGCGATATCTTCGATTTCGATGTCGACAGGGGTTGGATCCAACAGGTCCAACCTGCGGCCTGATAACATACGCTGCCAAGCGCGGGGTTGTTGCGCCATCTGTGGCTCCTTGTTTGATACTTTCGGCCGCGTAGATCGCCGATCCGTCCTAAGCTTCTTTCAAGTACGCAGATAACACCGAAAATAGGACGAACTGCAATCGCAGTGATGTGAGTGCTGCGCAGATTGCGATGGAGGGCGCGCAATGGTATGCGCGCTGTCAAAGAGATATGAAGGAGCGCCCCCGATGGCCAATGACTATATCGTAAAAGACATCGCCCTTGCTGACTTTGGTCGCAAAGAGCTGGATATTGCTGAAACTGAAATGCCGGGCCTGATGGCGCTGCGTTCAGAATTTGGTGAAGCAAAACCGTTGACGGGTTCGCGCATTGTGGGATCCCTGCACATGACGATCCAGACAGCTGTCTTGATTGAAACGCTGGTAGCGCTGGGCGCTGATGTGCGTTGGGCGTCTTGCAACATCTTCTCTACCCAAGATCACGCAGCTGCTGCGATTGCTGCTGGTGGTACGCCAGTGTTCGCGATTAAGGGCCAGTCTCTCGAAGAGCATTGGGACTACTTGGATAAGTCGTTCATGTTCGAAGATGGTCCAAACCTGATCTTGGATGATGGCGGGGATGCGACCCTTTACATCCTGCTTGGTGCGCGTGTTGAGAATGGCGAGACGGACCTGATCGAGGTTCCAACTTCGGAAGAAGAAGTTGCGGTTTTTGCGCAAATCAAAAAACGTATGGCCGCGACTCCCGGTTGGTTCACCAAAATGCGCGACCAGATTGTTGGCGTCTCTGAGGAGACAACAACAGGTGTTCACCGCCTGTATGATCTGTTCAAGAACGGCCAGCTTCCGTTCCCTGCGATCAACGTCAACGACTCTGTGACTAAGTCGAAGTTCGACAATAAATACGGCTGTAAAGAATCTCTTGTGGATGGCATTCGCCGTGCAACTGATACGATGATGGCTGGCAAAGTTGCTGTTGTCCTGGGCTACGGTGACGTAGGCAAAGGCTCTGCTGCGTCCCTTAGCGGTGCAGGTGCGCGTGTGAAAGTAACCGAAGTTGACCCGATCTGTGCATTGCAAGCTGCGATGGACGGCTTTGAAGTTGTATTGATCGAAGATGTGGTCGACTCTGCAGATATCTTCATCACGACCACAGGCAACAAAGACGTGATCCGCATCGAGCACATGCGCGAGATGAAAGACATGGCGATTGTTGGTAACATCGGCCACTTCGACAACGAAATCCAAGTTGCTGCCTTGAAAAACCACAAGTGGACAAACATCAAAGAACAGGTCGACATGATCGAGATGCCATCTGGTAGCCGCTTGATCCTGCTCTCGGAGGGTCGCCTGCTGAACCTTGGCAACGCGACAGGCCACCCGTCATTTGTGATGTCCGCATCGTTTACCAATCAGGTATTGGCGCAGATAGAACTGTGGACCCGTGGTGAGCACTACGACAACGAAGTGTACATCCTGCCCAAACATCTGGATGAAAAGGTGGCACGTCTGCACCTAGACCGGATCGGCGTAAAACTATCCAAACTAGCCCCAGAGCAAGCGGCCTACATTGGCGTCTCGCCTGATGGTCCGTTCAAGCCAGAGCACTACCGCTACTAATCGCGGGCTCAAACCTTGAGCGATCCATACCCCTACAAGCGCCGCCCAGTTTTCCACTGGGCGGCGCTTTTGTGTTTTATCGTTGGCGCGATTGCATTGGGTGCATGGCAATTGATGTTGCACCCCAACACGCCTCTCTCAAATGCTTGGAACCCGTTGAAGCCATTGGTGGTCACTGATCAGATAACCTCGCTTACGGGTTGGAAATTGCGGCGCAGTTTGGCTGATGATGCCCTATGCCTTACCGCCCTCGAAACTGGCGCGCAGGTACAAAGGAAGCCCGGCTTTGTCGAAAACGCGCAATGTGGTATCGTCCCACAAGTAGGGCTTAGCAGTGTCGCGGGGGCCAGTTTGAAACCTGTAAACACCCGTTGCCAGACCGCCTTGCGATTGGCGATGTGGGCACGGCATGGGTTACAACCTGCTGCGCAGGAGTTGTTTGGTCAAAATCTTGCGCAGATCACACATTTCTCCAGCTATTCATGTCGCGCAATGCGGACCAGTTCGGGTGGAACCAACAGGATGAGCACGCACGCCACAGCGGATTCAATTGATATCAGCGGTTTTGTGCTGGCGGACGGATCAAGTATAAGCTTGCTGAAAGATTGGAACGGTTCCGTGAAAAACGCGATGTTCTTGTGACGCGCGAATGCGTCTGCCTGTACGTGGTTTCGCGTCACTTTGGGCCCTACCTATAATAGCTTGCACGCTGACCATTTTCACCTGCAAAACACGGGCTTTGGCTTGTGCCGCTAGGCATGGGGAAAAGCCCGGGCAAAAATTCCTTTCAGGGTGGGACATTTTCGGACTAGGGTTCGGGTGAAGTTTGGCACAATAGTCAAACCGTTCAACTAAGGAGACTATCAAATGGGTAAGCGGGACGAGTGGATCGCGAAATACGCGGACGACCTGAAGAATAAATGCGGCATGGAAGCAGACATGGATTTGTTGACCAAAGTAACCATCGGCTGTGGTCCGGCGATTTATAACGCTGATGCATCCACAGTTGCGGGCACCCAGCCTTCTGAGTTGGAAACAGTCAAAAACAACTTCTTGATGAAGAAATTGGGCTTGCCAGATGGTCCAAACCTGATGGAAGCTATTAACTCGGTTATTGAAGTTTACGGTAAATCCGAGCGCAACAAATACCGCGCAGTGATCTACTACATGCTGACAAAGCACTTCGGCAAAGAAGCCGTGTACAAGTAAGGCTGAATTAAGGGCTGAACGATCAAACGCCCGCTTGGTTAAGCGGGCGTTTCTTTTATGGGACCATTTGATCCTATTGATTTCTTGAGAAAATATGTGAGCTGGTCTAGAACTAACTCATCGGCCAGTACGGCCAGAACATATTTCGAATACGTGTGTGGGTTCTTAGGGAGCACGCGGGGTGAGAAGGGGTTCTGGCGGGGTGCCGGAACCCTTTTTTCGTGGATAAACGCCACACTGATTAGAATAGTGTTAGCACTAGACCAATCACAGTACAGCCAATCGTCGCGTACCCGCCATCAATTAGTGTGAGGCGGAATGGTCGATTTCCATACGCGTTGTTGATCATGATCCATGGGCTGATAAAAAACAGGCCGATCCCAAGACCGGAGGTCAAACCTTCGCCTACTGTGTCGATCCCTGACAACGCAAACATGTGCCGCATCATGCCCGATACCAACAACATTGCTACAGCGGCCATGATATAAGGAAGTGGTGAGTCACCTTCGGGTCTGCCATCTGGCCCTTGCTTGATACCAGCTGCCGCCATCCAAGGGTTTGCAAGCGCCATGTACCATCCGGCACCAATGGCAAAACCGGCTGCCGCGGCTAAAATCACTGCTAAAAAGCCCATCAATCCGCCCCCTATGTTTCATTCATGGGAGATACTGCCGCGAAAAAGGGTAAAAATCTATGGTTGGGTTTTGCCCATACCGCAAACCAACTGCCATTCAGCCTCCGTTACGGGCTGCACCGATAACCGGGAACTGCGGACCAGTGCCATCTCGGCCAGTTCTGGGGTTTCTTTTATCTCACCAAGTGTCACAGGCTGGGTGAATGGGCGGAGCGCGCGGATATCCACACATTCCCAACGCGGATCATCCGTGCTGCTGTCAGGATGGGCGGCAGTGCAAACCTCCACGATCCCGACAACAGCTTTTTCTTTTTGGGAATGATAGAAAAAGCCCAGATCGCCCACTGTCATCTCACGCATGAAATTGCGCGCTTGATAGTTTCGCACGCCATCCCATTCTTCGCCAACGTCACCTTTGGTCACTTGATCGTTCCAGCCCCAGACCGATGGCTCGGATTTGAACAACCAGTAGGTCATCAGCCAATCACCTTTTTCCATTCGGTCAATGTGACGCTCTCGAATAATCCTGCTTTGCCGTAGGGGTCATTTGCGACCCAGTTTTCTGCTGCGGCTATGTCGGGCACATCCAGAACAATCATAGATCCGCACATGTCACCATTTGCATCAATCAGCGGACCAGCAAGGTGCACGTGATCGGTGCTTTTGAGGTAATCCACGTGGGCAGACCGGTTTTCCATCCGCACATTCAGCGCGCCAGCTTTGTCACGGGCCATCAAACAAACAAGCATTTCATTCTTCCTTTAAGGGTCGGTTGAGCAGGCTATTTACAGCCGCGTTTACATCTAACGATTTATCCAGCAGGCCAGCAACGGCCATTGTGATCGGCATTTCCAATCCTGCAGTTTTTGCCACCTTCGCAACGGCGCGTGCAGTTGCAGCGCCTTCAACAGTGGTGTTTGCATCAAAGGTTTCACCGCGCCCAAGGCTAAGCCCAAGGCGATAGTTGCGCGACCCCTCAGAAGTACAAGTTAATGTGAGGTCTCCAAAACCGGACAAGCCCGCGAGCGTATCGGCATCTGCTCCACGGTACGCTGCCATCCGTTGCATTTCGGCATAACCGCGCGTCATCAGGGCGGCGCGCGCGCTTTCGCCCATACCTGCACCCATCGCTGTCCCGCAGGCGATCGCCACGATATTCTTTAACGCGCCACCCAGTTCTGCACCAACTGTGTCAGTGGTTCGGTACAGTCGAAGTGTTGGTGTCGTAAGTTGTTTTTGCAGACGGCGGGCTATGTCCTCGTCTTGCGAGGCCAAAGTCAGTGCCGTTGGCAATCCGCGCGCAATGTCAGCAGCAAAGCTGGGGCCTGTTAGGATCGCTGCATGTGCGCTTGGAACTTCTTCGGTGATGATTTGAACTGGACCAGCCCCCGTCGCCAGCTCAACACCTTTGCAACAGGCAACCAGTGTTTTGCTATTCAAGTCCAACGCGTGATCACGCAGAAAGCTGCGTAATTTTTGCATCGGTAATGCGAGGAGTATCGTTTGTGCAGAAAGGGCCTGCGCAAGGTTTCCTGTAACTGCCATCTGATCTGGAAAGGGGCAATTGGGGAGGCGTTTGGTGTTTTCGCGTTTTGTTTCCATATCACTTGGGTCTCGTGCCCAAAGCGTGATGGGACCCTGACCCGCCAAAGCAATCGCCAATGCAGTGCCAAAAGCGCCCCCGCCCAAAACAGAAATACTCATGCTTTGGCTCCCTTTTTGCCGCTGCCTAACATCGCAGGGGCTGTCTGATCCAATGGCCAACGAGGGCGTGCGGATAATCCCATGCCATCTGGCTCCCGCGTCCCCATCTGCTCTAATGCGGCGTAGGCAATCATGGCTGCGTTATCTGTACATAGGGCAAGTGGTGGCGCGATAAAGGCAGCGTCAAATTCTTGCGCAACATGTTTCAATGCGTCCCGAATGGCCATGTTGGCTGCGACACCTCCCGCAACACAGATGCTGCGCACGTTGGTTAGAGGTGCATATTCAGTCAATGCGCGGCGGGTTTTTTCAGCAAGGACATCAACAACTGCCGCTTGAAACCCTGCTGCAAGATCGGCTTGATCTTGGGATGCCATCGCGGCGTCAGTCAAAAGTTTGTCGCGTTGTCGCAGTACGGCCGTTTTTAATCCGGAAAAAGACATATCGCATCCCGCACGGTCCAGCATCGGCCGAGGCAGTTTGAAACGTTTGGCATCTCCCGCTTTTGCCCGCATTTCAATAGATGGACCGCCCGGTTGGGGCAGGGCGATCAGCCGGGCCACTTTGTCAAAGGCTTCTCCGGGGGCGTCATCAATTGTACCACCAAGGCGTTTGAACTTGTCTGGTCCCGACACAATTAAGAATTGGCAGTGGCCACCTGAAACCAGCAGCATCAGATATGGAAATGTCACGCCATCTGTCAGGCGGGGCGTAAGGGCGTGGCCAGCCAAATGGTTTATGCCATACAGCGGCAGGCCCCTCGCTAACGCAATGCCTTTGGCGCACATTACGCCGGACACAACGCCGCCGATCAAACCTGGACCTGCAGTTACGGCCACAGCATCTATAGCATCCAACCCAATACCCGCATCTTTCAAGGCCTGATTGACGCACAAATCCAGCTTTTCAGCATGTGCACGCGCGGCGATTTCTGGCACAACCCCACCAAAATCTGCGTGAAGGGCCGTTTGCCCCATCACAACAGATGATAACACGTCAGCAGCGCCAGCCCATCCATGCAACACGGCTGCAGCGGTATCATCGCAGCTGCTCTCAATACCAAGGATCGTCATCGAGGTCATAAATGGGTTGTTTCCGTTGCGAAGAGGACACTGCGCAGGTAACACTCTAGCGTCCGGCAAACAATCCTGAGAGCACCATCACCCTTGGCTCCGCCTGTCCTTCTTTTGACCCGTCCACGCGAAAGTGCGGAAGAATTTGCAACTTCGCTGGATTCCGGTGCGTTGGCTGGAGTCAATGTTGTGATCTCGCCCTTGTTGGAAATTGTTAGCACGGGAAGCAAGGTTTCCCTCAGCGCTGAACAGGCAGTGATCTTCTCCTCGTCAAATGGCGTCTTATATTCTCCTGACGGGATGGGGCGCACTGCGTATTGCGTAGGTGCCAAGACAACTCAGCGGGCGAATGCACGAGGTTGGAGCGCCTTTCAGGCGGGGGATACAGCACAAGAACTGCTGGTAACATTACGCGCGTTAGATTCAAAGCGTGAGTTGATCCACCTCGCGGGTGTACATACCCGTGGAAACATTGCGCAAACGTTGAACCAAGGCGGTATTCGCACACGACATATTGCCCTGTATAATCAGCGGTTGTTACCATTGGAACATGATGCGGTTCTTGCTTTGTCAGGACCCTGCATTGTGCCAGTTTTTTCGCCCCGAACAGGCGAACAGTTGATTCAAGAAGCGAACGGGGGCCTGAAAGATGCGCATATTGTCGCGCTGAGTGAGGCCGTCGCAGAGCCATTTCGCGGGGAAAAGACTGCAGGGTTGCTCATATTGGGCACCCCACGGGCAGTATATATGGGTAAAGCGGTTGAAAAGCTGTGTCGGGCGCTCAGCCTGCCTTGAGGGGCGTGAGGTTGCCGGATAAGGTTGCAATGCTGGCTCCGTGCTGAGGGCAAGAATCGAAAAGGTAAATGTTGTGGCGTCATCGAAAAAGACCAGTCCTTCAAAGATTAAATCTCCGAAGAGCAAGGCAGCAGAATCCATAGTTGAAAACGCCGCGATTGTTGAGGATGAGACGTCCTCCGATGTGGTTAGTGAAGACGGTGTTAAAGGTACTGACGAGAGCGTGGAAGATGTCAGCTCGGATATTGATCAGCCTGTAGAGGATACACTGGCTGAGTTAGACGACGAGATTCTAGATGATCGGCAGGATGTTGTAACAGACGAAGTAGACGTCGTCCCAGAAAGAGTCGAACCTGCACCAGTTGTCGCCGCTCCAGAGCAGGAAAACCGATTTTTCCCGCTGGTACTGGGGGGGATTATCGCAGGTGGTCTGGGTTTCTTGGCTGGCGAGATGGACTTTTTTGGTAATAGCGATGCCGACATTACCAACAGACTGCGCAACGACTTGAACACACAACAAGAACGCCTTGCAAAACTAGAAACAACCAAGGCGCCCGCAATTGACTTGACGCCACTTGAGACACAACTTGCTGATATTGAAATTCGGATTTCCCAACTTGAAGAGGGCCCCGTAGGTGTTGGATCAGGAGGCAGCGATGCGTCAGCTGCTGAACTTGAAGCACTAAGATCATCCGTTGAAGCGCTGTTAAGCAATGCCAAAACTGTTGAGCAGGCCACCGCAGAAGCTGCCAAAGCTGCTGCTGCACAGGCTGCGATCACCACGATCGTGTCAGCGATGGATGCAGGCCAACCATTCCTGGATGCTGTTGCCACGCTTGAGGGACTTGATCTGGGTGAGATTGATCCAGCGCTGCGTGACGCAGCTGCGGACGGGGTTGCTGCGCTTAACACATTACAAAATGAATACCCTGATCAGGCGCGCGCGGCACTTGCTGCGGCACGTGCCAGTGGCGTTGACGATGGCCAGCAAGGTTTGGGCAGTTTCCTAAAACGGTCCCTTGGTGCGCGATCCGTTGCGCCGCGCGAAGGGGATGATCCGGACGCCGTTCTATCGCGTGCCGAGGCTGCACTTAAGTCGGGTGATTTAACCACTGCTTTGACTGAACTTGATACCCTGCCCGAAGAAGCGCAGGCCGCAATTGCAGATTGGCGTGCGGCGGCTAACGCCCGCGTTGCTGCGCGCGCGGCAATTGATGCTTTGGCAAAACGCCTGACGGCAGACTAAGGAAAACAATATGCTCTGGTCCCTGATCAAAATTATCTTCTTTGTTGGCGTTGTGGGCGCTTTGGCGTGGGGAGCAGGATTTCTGCTCGAAGCTGACGGCGGCACTCAAATCCGCGCGTTTGGCTACGAACTGAGCCCTGGTCCATTGGAATCTGTCTTGTTGCTGGTTCTGCTGGTGTTTGTTGTCTGGCTGTTCCTCAAAGTGCTGGGCCTTTTGTTTGCTGGTTGGAAGTTCCTAAACGGTGATGAAACTGCACTGTCGCGTTATTTCGATCGCAATCGTGAACGCAAAGGTTTTGATGCGCTGTCCGAAGGTTTGATGGCACTCGCTAGCGGTGACGGTCAACAAGCGATGGCGAAAGCTGCGAAAGCAGACAAATACTTGAAAAAGCCCGAACTAACGAACTTATTGACGGCTCAAGCAGCAGAGATGGCGGGCGACACCAAAAAAGCGGAAGAGACATATCGCAAGCTGGTCGAAAATGAGCAGACGCGGTTTGTGGGTGTCCGCGGCATTATGAAACAAAAGCTGGCAGCGGGCGACAATGAAACTGCTCTGCATCTTGCAGAAAAGGCGTTCGCCCTTAAGCCCAAGCATGAAGAGACGGGCGACGTGTTGCTCCGCCTTCAAGCTGAAAAAGAAGACTGGACGGGAGCGCGTAAGACACTGAGTGCGAAGCTGCGTAATGGTCAGCTACCGCGTGACGTTCACAAACGCCGCGATGCTGTTCTGGCGCTGTCCGCTGCTAAAGATCTTCTTGATGAAGGCAGTACAATCGAAAAACGTGAGACTGCTATCGAAGCAAACCGCTTGTCTCCTGATTTGATCCCTGCAGCAGTTATGGCGGCGCACAGCTATATTGATCAGAACAAACCTCGCTATGCGACACGTGTACTGAAAAAAGCATGGGAAGTATGCCCGCATCCGGACTTGGCAGCTGCATTTGCTGCGATAGCACCTGATGAGACGCCAGCAGCCCGCCTCAAGCGGTTTGGTGTGTTGACGAAATCTAAGGCATCTCATCCCGAAACCAAGATGCTGCTTGCTGAGCTAAACATCGCAAATGAGGATTTCCCTGCTGCCCGCCGTGCGCTGGGCGATTTGGTTGAAACCGATCCTGATGCGCGCTCGGTGACGTTGATGGCAGTGATTGAACGGGGTGAGGGCGCAACTGATACGGTTGTCAAAGGCTGGTTGGCACGTGCGATTGCAGTTCCTCGTGGTCCGCAGTGGATTTGTAACAGTTGTCAGCACATCCATAACGAGTGGAAACCGATTTGCGAAAACTGCTCTAGCTTTGACACGCTAGAGTGGAAGCGGCCTCCTTTGTCTGAAGTTGCAATGCCAGCTGGTGTGCAAATGTTGCCGCTGATCGTTGGTGCGCTGGAAGATAACACTATTGCCGATAGTGTCGCACCTGACGAAGAGACCGTGACGATTGTAGAAGCTGAGATTATAGATGCGGAAGTGAAGCCTGACGATGAAGGCAAAAAAGGCGCAATGTAACCGACATTCCTCGGTTGTCGCATCCTGCATAGGGGCGTTCAATGTCTGATAGTTTTCAAATTCGTATAGAAAATATGTCGTGCGGCGCGTGTGCTGCACGCGCCCAAAAAGCTCTAGAAGAGGTTGATGGCATCGCTGATGCCGCAGTGAACTTTGCTGACGAAAGCGCATATTTCACAGCAAATTCAGCTAAGGCCCTAAAGGATGCTTTTGCAGCACTCGAGCGGGCTGGTTATCCGGGTTCATTAAAAGCCGACGAGGATGTCGCCGCGCGCCGTGAAGCTAAAGAAAATGACGTTGTTGTTTTGCGGCGTTCAACTCTTTTTGCGGCTGCATTGGCACTGCCCGTTTTCATCCTTGAGATGGGAAGCCATCTGTTTCCGGCGATACACCATGCGATTCATAATAGCATTGGCACCGAGACTTCATGGCAACTTCAATCTGTATTGACCACATTGTTACTCATCGGGCCCGGTGCGCGTTTCTTTAAGCGTGGGATACCCGCACTGTTTCGTGGTGCGCCGGATATGAACAGTCTTGTCGCCTTAGGGACTGGCGCCGCATTTGCCTATTCTGCTTTTGTATTAGCAGCGCCTGAATTGCTGCCAAAACAATCCAGAGCAGTTTATTTTGAATCCGCTTGTGTCATCATCGTTTTGATCCTGCTGGGCCGCTGGCTCGAGGCGCGTGCGAAGACGCGTACAGGTGCCGCAATCGAGCGATTGATCGGTCTGCGCCCTGATTTAGTGCGCGTAGATATTGACGGGAAATGGGAGGAACGTCCCGTAGGTGCGTTGATCACTGGACAGCAATTTATGGTGCGTGCGGGAGAGCGGATCGCATCAGATGGTGAAGTAGTCGATGGCGTTAGCGATGTAGATCAAAGCATGCTGACCGGAGAACCAATGCCAGTAAGCAAGGGCGCGGGTGATCTGGTTACTGGTGGAACGATCAACACTGAGGGCACGTTGATCTGCCGTGCCACAGCGACAGGCAAAGACAGCAAGCTTGCTCAGATCATCCGGCTGGTCGAAACGGCACAAGGCGCGCGCCTACCCATTCAGGCGCTAGTCGATCAGGTCACATTGCGGTTTGTTCCTGCGGTGTTGATTGCTGCTGTGGTGACAATGATAGTGTGGGGCCTTGTTGGACCTGAACCTCAACTTCCCTTTATGTTGGTCGTTGGAGTGTCGGTTTTGATTATTGCGTGCCCTTGTGCGATGGGGCTGGCAACACCAACATCAATTATGATTGGTACGGGCCGTGCTGCTGAACTTGGTGTGTTGTTTCGAACGGGAAATGCGCTTCAACATCTGCAGAGCGCGACGCTGGTTGCTTTTGACAAGACAGGAACTCTCACTGAAGGACGGCCAACATTGGTTGGTATCATGCCAGCGGAGGGGATAGATCGAGATTCCGCACTGGCGGCCATTGCTTCTGTCGAAGCATCCTCTCAGCATCCGGCTGCTCGGGCCATTGTGGATGCTGCGGCGGGGATGACCTTCCCTGAGGCAACAGGCGCGACTGCTCTGCTGGGGCGCGGCGTGATGGGTTACGTTGATGGAATACAAATACATGTCGGAAAACATGGCTGGCTCACCGAGCTTGGCGTTGATTTGACCTCTTTTGACGTAGAGCGTGACGCTGCGCAGGCAAAAGGGCAAACCGTCTTCTTTGCTGCGCGTAGCGGTCAACCGCTTGCCATGCTCGCGATCTCTGACAAAACTAAATCAAGCGCAAAGGAAGCTATCAGACTCCTTAAATTGCGTGGTTTGCGTGTAGCGCTGATTAGTGGGGATGGCGCTGCGGCGGTTGATCATCTCGCGGATGAGCTTGGTATTGAGACGACAATTTCTGAGGTGTTGCCAGAAGGTAAGATTGAAGCGTTGGATAGTTTGCGCCGCGACGGTGATGTTGTTGCCTTTGTTGGTGACGGTATCAACGATGCGCCTGCGCTGGCCCATGCTGATATCGGGATCGCAGTGGGCACAGGTACGGATGTCGCGATGGACGCCGCTGATGTTGTGTTGATGGGCGGAGACCCTGCATCGGTTGCCGTCGCGGTAGCGGCGTCACGGAAAACGATGCGAAATATCCGTCAAAACCTGATCTGGGCTTTTGGGTATAACGTGGCGCTTATTCCGGTTGCGGCGGGCGTGTTGTACCCGTTCTTTGGCATTCTTTTATCACCGGGGCTGGCTGCAGGTGCGATGGGGATGTCTTCGTTGTTTGTACTCAGCAATGCGTTACGTTTACGCAAGATGACTGTTTGAACCCTAGCGCCGAATGGCTTCGACTTCGCGCGCCATATCCTCGGCCAGCTCATTCAGTTCTGACTGGTCTATGCCTTGGTGCAACTCCAAACGCAGTGCAGTGAGATTGGCCTGATAGCGACGGGCCAGCCGATTGGGATCGGCGTTTTCAAACAGCTCGCCGCAAGCCTTTGCCGCCTCAAATACGTTGGCGATTTCTGTTCGCATTGCGAGAAGGTACTGACGTGACTGCTCTGCGAGAGTTACATCTGTTGACCGCGTATCCACCATTGTTTTGGTTAACATACAGGCCTGTCGAGCTGCATCACCACTTGCTAGCAACGCAAAACCACGCAGATGATCAGCCAAAAACTGCAACGGGGTTTCTGCCTGCTCTGCCTTTCTGCGAAAGAAATCCCTAGAATTCGTAAAGTATCGCTCTAGCGCAAGAAGGTAGAGGTTTTCTTTGCTTTTGAATGCCGCATAGATGCTGCCGGGTTTCATGGCCAGCGCCACCTCAAGATCCTTCAAAGACGTCGCATGATACCCCTTGTCCCAGAACAGGGACATGGCGGCATCCAACGTTTTATCACGATCATATGGAGTGGCGCGGGACATGATATTAGGCGTCTTCTTTTACAATCTGGTTCAAAATACTTGTGTAGTTTTCCACACCCTGTGCACCAGTGACAAGGTGCTGGCGGTCAAAGACTACGGCTGGCACGCCTTGAATGCCTTGCTGAACCCAAAACGCTTCTACATCTCGCACAGATTTGGCGAAACGTTGGTCCTTCAGAACGGCAACTGCTTCGGCGCGGTCCAGCCCGATTTCGCCAGCAACATCTGCCAGAACATCAGCATCAGATAGATCGCGGCGGTGTGTGAAATGCGCGGAAAAGAGAGCCTCTTTGAGGTCCTGTTTACGCTCTAGCTCACCGGCCCAATGCAGCAGTTGGTGTGTATTGAAGGTATTGTGCATCCGAAACCCGTCTTGGAATCCGAATTCGAACCCCAGTTCGGCACCAAGCGCTGTCATGTGCGTGCGGTTTTGTTTGGATTGCTCAGGGGTTGAGCCGTATTTTTCGGCGATATGTTCAGCCCCATCCTGGCCTTCGGCAGGCATATTCGGGTTTAACTCAAACGGGTGCCAGTGAATTTCATGTGACACGCCTGTGGCGTCTAACGCCTGTGCAAGTTGCCGATATCCGATAACGCACCAAGGGCACATAACGTCGGAAATAATATCGATGCGAAGGGGGGAAGATTGAGTGTTCATAACGCCTCCTCAGGCAAAAACCGCACGCTCGCCAGCGAGCCAAAGGCGGAAGTCGTTGATGTCAAACACCAGTGAGACGGTGTTTATGACCAGTAGTAATGTCAAATAGGCACTATAAGCGCCCGTTGCCAGTGGTGGCGAAAAAACAAGCATAAAGATCAATGGCATCCACGCGATGATATGCCCTAGGCCGACCAGCCGCGATAACCCGCCGCAATAGATTGCTGCAATCATACTTAGGCCAATGCCAGCAAACACCAGCGCGGCGATCAAGCCGCCAGAGGGTTGGCTAATAAACGCCAAACTGGCCATGTTTACTGTACTAAGTAGACCCACCCACAGCTTTACCCACAAAGGTAGAACGACGAATGACTGCCAGAAGGCAGTAAAAGGGTCGGAATTATGAGGTGGTTGCATCAAAGTAACTTTCTAGCAAACGGCCCCACGACATGCGCGGGGCCGTTTGTTTGATCTTAGACTTTTTTCCAAGCGAATTTTTCAAATACTTGGTCTACAGGCGTTTGGGCCAAGTGGTTTGTGTAGTTCGAAATGATTTTCTGGCTGTAGCCCAGAATAACCTCAAGGATGTTCCGTTTAGTAAATCCGGCGTCCAAAAACACCTGAACATTTTCATCAGAAACAAAGCCACGGTCACGGACCAGCTGCAGCGTAAAGGTACGCAACGCTTCGAGACGTGCATTTGGCAGAGGTGTTTCGTTACGCAGTGCTTCTGTGATTACGTCGTCCACTTTCATCATCTTGGCGATGCCTGTGTGTGCAGGAACGCAATAGTGGCAGCTGTTTTCAACGTTGATGGACTGCCAGACAACTGTCAGTTCGTCCTTATCAAGGCTGGAATTCATGAAGTGCTTGTGCAGATCTTGATAGGCTTCAAACACTTCTGGTGCTTGAGAGAGTACCGCGTGCAAGCCAGGAAGGCGGCCATTTGCGGCCATGGATTTTGCGATCAGTGGTTTTGATGCTTCTGGCGCGGATTCTGGTGTGTGCGTGGTGAAGGTTGTCATTGGTCTCTCCTAAGATCTTAGTCCGCTCTTGTTGAGCGTTAGCGTCGGTATAGGATGAGTTTGAGCAATCACTCAATAGGAATATTTGAGCAATCACTCAATTGTGAGGTGTGCGACTAGTGTCGACGTACTCAATGCAGGGGAGATGCTTGGAGGAGAGCAGTTCGATCTTCGAAATTCTCTGCTGGGTGCAGGTCAAAGAGCCGCCGGACGCCAAACCAAGTTATTGTACTGCAATATTGTCGATCAATCGCACACCGCCCAGCCATGCTGCCGCTAGTAAGCGAGTTGGCTTATCTGGTTTTTCTACCAGTTCCAGCTTATCTGCTGTTCGCAGGTCAAGGTATTCAATCTCAGAGAATCCCGCGCGTTCGATCCGCTTGATTGCAGCAGCTTTCAGGGAGGCGTGATCTCCGCCGGACAGCAAACCTTCGGCCATTTCTTCCATGGCGCGGTGAAGTTCTGGGGCCCAAGTGCGTGCACGATCTGACAACAGGAGATTACGCGATGACATGGCCAAACCGTCTTCTTCGCGAATGGTTGGACAGCCGATGACTTCTATTGGCAGGTCCAAATCCAATGCCAGCCGTGTAACGACCTGTAATTGCTGGTAATCTTTTTCGCCAAAATAGGCTTTTTTTGCTTGGGTTTGTGTGAACAGCTTGGTTACAATTGTTGCGACCCCGTCAAAATGGCCTGAACGGTGTGCCCCACATAGACTCTGCGTTATTCCTTTTACGGAAACGGTTGTGGCAAAACCGGATGGGTACATCTGTTCGCCGTCTGGTACATAAACAACATCGGCCTTGAGCGAGACTAATTTCCGCGCGTCTTCTTCTTCAGTTCTCGGATAGTTTTCATAATCTTCCGGATTATTGAACTGTTTTGGGTTGATGAAAATCGTCACGATTGCCCGATCACATTCATCTTTTGCTGCTCTGACAAGGCTCAGGTGACCCTGATGCAAGGCACCCATTGTTGGCACAACGCCAACGGTTTCGCCTTTAGCTTTCCAGCCAGCAACAACTTCGCGCAACTCTTTCAAGGTTCGAATGATTGTAGGAGTCATGCCTTTGGCACCTTATCTGAATATACATGTTCCGGCCCCGGAAAGACCCGTGAGGTGACCTCATCTGCATATACCTGCATGGCAGATTTTGCGTCATCACCTAGATGCGCATAGCGCTTTACGAACTTTGCCTTGAAGGCTGTAAACAAGCCTAGCATATCATCCACTACGAGGATCTGGCCGTCACAATTTGCGGATGCCCCGATGCCAATGGTGGGGATCGCAACGCTGCGTGTGATCTGATCTGCGAGACTTTCAGGCACTTTTTCCAACACAACCGCAAAGGCGCCCGCCTCGGCAACAGCATCGGCGTCAGTTATCAATTGGTCGCCTGTGTCGCCACGACCCTGCACCTTATATCCACCTAGCGTATGAATGGACTGTGGCGTTAAGCCGATATGAGCCATTACGGGAATACCGCGTTGGGTCAAAAAGGCGATTGTTGGTGCCATAACCTCACCACCTTCTAGCTTGACCGCTCCGGCACCAGTTTCACGCATCAAACGTGATGCATTCGCAAATGCTTGCTGCGGGCTTTCTTCATAACTGCCAAAAGGCATGTCGATCACCAGCATGGATCGGGTCAGACCACGACGAACAGCTTTTCCATGCATGATCATCATTTCCATGGTCACATCCAACGTTGAAGATAGCCCATGCAGGACCATACCCACTGAATCGCCAACAAGAACAAAATCGCAAATGCCATCCATGACCTCGGCCATAGGTGTTGTGTAGGCAGTTAAGCTAACCAACGGAGCGCCACCTTTTCTAGCTAGAATATCGGCGGGCATGGGGGCGGTTTTGTGGGCTGTCGCACTCATCTTCAATCCTCTTCGAGGCAGGGGCTGACGGTGTTGATCAAGAGATTGAATTTCAACAACATTGGGTTAGGCATAAACCTTACCACAAGCACGAAAGGACGAAACACAGAGGGGGGATTGAATTGTGCGGCAATCCGCTGGATGGGCGAAACCTCGCTAGCTTGTGACAGGGACAAGCTAGCGAGGCCAATCGCGGCGTCTTAGAAGTCGAGGTTTTCGACGTTAAGCGCGTTTTGTTGGATGAATTCGCGGCGCGGTTCAACCACATCGCCCATCAGTTTGGTGAACAAGTCATCAGCTTCGGCCATATCCGCAACCTTGACCTGCAACAACGTACGCGCGTCAGGGTCTAGGGTGGTTTCCCACAGTTGGTCGGGGTTCATTTCGCCCAAACCTTTGTAACGTTGCAGTGACAGGCCTTTTTCGCCCTCGGAAAGAACCGCATTGAGCAGGTCCATCGGGCCATTGATCAATTGGTTGCGATCTTTGCGCACTAACGTTGCAGGCAAATTGTAGACGTCCTGCAGATGCTCTGTGAACGTACCGGATTTGCGTGCTTCGCCACCGCGCAGCATTTTGCCATCTAGGGTGCGTACTTCTTCGACACCGCGCAGAATGCGAGCCAACCGGACGCCGTGATCTTGGGTGATGCGACCCTGCCAGCCTTTTTCGTATTCAAGCGCAATCAGGTTCAGGCGTGCAGCTACTTTATCAGCGACGCCTTGCAGGTCATTATCTACGGCACCGGGTACAAAGGCACCGGCAATCGCTGCCTGCTCAAGGATGTGGCGTGGATAATGGGTCGGGAAAGCTTCTAGGACGCGACGCAGTTGCCGCGCGTGATCAACAACTCGAGTCAAATCCTGACCGCTGATTTCTTCGCCGTTCCCCTGACGCAGCATCGCGCCATCAATGCCCTGTTGAATCAGGTATTCTTCCATTGCGGCCTGATCTTTGAGGTAAACCTCGGATTTCCCGCGGGACACTTTGTAGAGCGGGGGCTGTGCAATATAGAGGTGACCATTTTCGATCAATTGAGGCATCTGACGATAGAAGAACGTCAGCAAAAGCGTTCGGATGTGTGCACCATCCACGTCCGCATCTGTCATGATGACAATCTTGTGGTACCGCAGTTTGTCGATATTGAATTCATCGCGGCCAATGCCCGTTCCCAGCGCCATCACAAGGTTGCCGATCTCTTGGCTACCAAGCATCCGGTCAAAACGGGCACGTTCCACGTTAAGGATCTTACCCTTCAGTGGCAAAATCGCCTGTGTCTGACGGTCGCGGCCTGTTTGCGCAGAACCTCCAGCTGAGTCACCCTCCACAAGGAAGACTTCGGTTTTGGATGGGTCTTTTTCTGAACAATCTTTGAGCTTACCAGCGAGGAAGTTCACATCCATTGCCGTTTTGCGGCGTGTCAGATCACGCGCTTTGCGGGCGGCCTCACGGGCGTGCGCAGCCTCAATGATCTTGCTTACCACGATCTTGGCAATCTGGGGGTTCTCTTCGAACCATTCGGACAGCTTTTCATTCACCAAACCCTCAACCGCGGGGCGCACTTCGGATGACACCAGCTTGTCTTTGGTTTGAGAGGAGAACTTTGGATCGGGCACTTTGACAGACAATACACAGGTCAGACCTTCGCGTGCGTCATCACCAGTAAAGGTAACCTTTTCCCTCTTCGCAATGCCAGAGCTTTGCGCATAGTTGTTAATGGTCCGCGTCAGAGCCCCGCGAAAGCCCGCCATGTGGGTGCCACCATCGCGCTGGGGAATGTTGTTAGTAAACGGCAGAACATTCTCATGGTAGCTGTCATTCCACCACATCGCTACTTCGACGACGATGTCGTCTTTTTCGCCGATAAAGAAAATAGGTTCCGTCAGAATAGAAGACTTGTTGCGGTCAAGATATTTGACGAATTCTTTGACGCCACCATCATAGTAAAGCACGCTTTCTAACGCATCAGTGGGGCGTTCATCGCGCAGGATGATTTTGACGCCAGAATTAAGGAACGCCAGTTCACGAAGGCGCTTTTCCAGCGTTTCAAAAGAGTACTCGAGGTTCGAGAATGTATCGGTAGACGCGAGAAAGCGCACTTCGGTGCCTTTGCGGTCTGTGTCACCCAGAGTTTCAAGGTGCTTGGTGGTATAACCACCCTCAAAACGCGCAACATGCTCTTTACCATCGCGCCAGACGCGCAGTTCTAGCCAATCGCTTAGGGCGTTCACCACAGACACACCAACACCGTGCAGACCACCCGATACTTTGTATGAATTGCTGTCAAATTTACCGCCAGCGTGCAACTGGGTCATGATGACCTCGGCCGCGGAAACGCCTTCTCCCTCGTGTATTCCTACCGGAATGCCACGCCCGTTATCTGAGACGGAAACCGAGCTGTCGTCGTGGATGGTGACGGCAACATGATCGGCGTGACCAGCCAATGCTTCGTCGATGCCGTTGTCCACAACTTCGTACACCATGTGGTGCAGACCTGAGCCATCATCGGTGTCACCGATATACATTCCGGGGCGCTTGCGAACAGCTTCCAAGCCCTTGAGAACTTTGATGGAATTTGCGCCATATTCTTCTGGTGTCTGGTCAGTCTCGGACATTGGTACCATCCTGTTATTCAATCCCCGAAATATACCGTTTTCAGAGGCTAATGTCACGCGAATGACACAAGATTTTGTGTGAAGTTAAGAGGGGAAATTCGAAGGCGCAGAAACGTTGGATACACCGTCTGTTTCGCTCACCAAAAGCGTTTGTGCGCGGGTGCCCATAGCCTGGAAGAGACCATCTTCGGTGCCTGTCATCCAGGCCTGTGCGCCAAGGGCTGCGATCTCGTCATAAAGGGCGGCGCGGCGGTCTGTGTCCAAATGTGCGGCGACTTCATCAAGCAACAATAATGGTGGTGCGCCAAAATCGGCGGCCAACGCGCGCGCATTTGCAAGGATCAATGAAACCAATAGCGCTTTTTGTTCCCCAGTTGAGCAATCGCGGGCGGCCACCCCTTTGGCAGCGTACTCTCCAAACAGGTCTGTACGATGAGGACCAACGAGAGTGCGGCCAGCGGATAGGTCGCGCATACGGCCATCAGAAAGCGCGCTGCGCAAACCCTCAACGCTATCGGGCATGTCACATTCAAGGGTCAGTGTCGCAGTAGGAAAGGACGTTTCCGCAGCATCCTGGGCCTGTGACAAGGCGCGCAATGCATGAAGGCGGTTTTGATGGATGGCAACGCCTGTCTCGCTCATCCGCGCTTCAAGCGCGGCGTACCATGACGGCTCTCGCACCATATCCTTGAGGAGACGGTTACGCTCTCTCATGGCCTTTTCATAGGCGAGTGAAACTTCGGCGTGATCAGGCAGGAAGCTGAGGGTCATGCGGTCCAAAAACCGTCTTCTGCCTTCTGCCCCCTCAATCCACAACCGATCCATTGAGGGGATAAGCCACAACACCCGCGCAATGCGTCCTAGCGCGGTTTGTGGTGCGGACTTGCCGTCAATGCGAACCTGCCGCGCTGCACCTTGTTCAGAAACGACCTCAATCTCGCTGACACCCAATGGGCCGTGCAAGATTGCAGTGATCTTCCAACCTATGCCTTCAGGTCGGCGGGTCATGTCCTGTGCGCTTGCCCGTCGCAGGCCGCGCCCGGGGGACAGCAGAGAGACGGCTTCTAGGATATTTGTTTTTCCGGCACCATTATTGCCGTGGATGGCAACCGGTCGGCCATCCACGTCAATCACCGCCCGTTTATGGGAGCGGAAATGGGACAGGGTGATGTTTGAAAGGAAAAG
The DNA here is from genome assembly GCF_036960155.1 of Sulfitobacter sp. Lineage (GTDB taxonomy): Bacteria > Pseudomonadota > Alphaproteobacteria > Rhodobacterales > Rhodobacteraceae > Sulfitobacter. The sequence continues at coordinate 1,052,095 of NZ_JBALWB010000001.1, forward strand.
ACCAGCCATCAGCGAGGGCCTTCCATTTTCATACTGTGCCTAGGTGCCATTTTGGGCACATAAAATGTCTTGGTGCAGAGAAGCGATCGGAATTTTATAAAAATCCCAATCCCTTTATACACGCATTGGCATAACAACATATACGGCAGATGTGTCGTTTCCTTCACGCATCAAGGTCGGATCGCCTGATGAGTTGAACAAGAATACAGCATTTTCGCGGTCCACTTGGCTGGCAATTTCCAGTAGGTATTTCGCGTTAAATCCGATCTCGAGGCGTTCGTCGCTATAGGCTACGGCCAGTTCTTCTTCGGCGGCACCGCTATCAGGAGCATTCACAGACAAGATCAGACGATCTTCATCAAGTTGCAGCTTAACCGCGCGTGAGCGTTCGGAGCTAACGGTTGCTACACGGTCAACAGCACGCGCAAAATCTGCCGCATCAACTTCGAGTTTACGTGTGTTTCCCTGCGGGATGACACGCGTATAATCGGGGAATGTACCGTCGATAACTTTGGACGTTAGGGTGATCTGTGGTGTGGCAAAACGGATTTTCGTCTCAGACACGGAAACGGCGATTTTCATGTCGTCGTCTTCAAGTAACTTGCGCAGCTCACCAACAGTTTTGCGTGGTACGATCACGCCGGGCATGTCGGCTGCATCTTCTGGCATGTCCGCATCAATACGGGCCAAACGGTGGCCATCAGTTGCGACACAGCGCAACACCTTAGCGCCATCACCATCTGCGATGTGCATGTAAACACCGTTGAGATAATAGCGCGTCTCTTCGGTGGAAATTGCGAATTTTGATTTGTCGAACAGGCGGCGTAGTACGGCAGCACCTGCTGAGAAATTGGATGCATACTCGGATGATGCCATCACAGGAAAATCTTCCTTGGGCAATGTCGCAAGCGAGAAGTTTGAGCGGCCAGCTTCAACCGTTAAGCGACCAGCAGCAGTGTCAGCGGTCAAGGAAACCAGCGCACCATCAGGAAGCTTACGCACAATCTCATGCAGCGTGGTTGCGGCAACGGTTGTTGCGCCTGCGCGTTCAACTTGCGCCGGTGCTTTGTCGACGACCTCGATATCTAGATCAGTAGCGCGGAAAGAAACATCGCTGCCTTCTGCTTCGATCAGGACGTTCGCAAGAATTGGAATTGTGTTGCGCCGTTCAACCACGGACTGTGCCTGTGAGACGGCCTTAAGCAACGCGGCGCGTTCGATGCTGAATTTCATATACCTATCTCCATTATGCAGGATTGAGAGCCGTCAAAGTACCCGCTTCACGGCCAATCACAAGGCTTAACGAACCTGATACGAAAAAGGCGACCCCCTGAAAGGCCGCCCTGTGGCATCGCTGCATCTTTGAGGCGCTTTAGGCCTCTAATGCACGGCGCAAAAGCTCAAGATCTTCGGCGATTTGCCCGTCAGATACTTTCAACTCTTCGATCCGCTTAACACCGTGCATGACTGTCGTGTGATCACGACCGCCAAACCGGCGACCGATTTCAGGCAAGGAGCGGCTGGTCATGTGTTTGCACAAATACATCGCAACCTGACGCGGGCGTGCGTAGCTGCGCAAACGCTTTGGCCCGATCATGTCGGACAGGCGGATGTTGTAGTGATCAGAAACCTTACGTTGAATCTCTTCGACTGTAATTTTTCGCTCAGATGCGCGTAGAACATCAGCGAGGCAATCCTGCGTCAGTTCCATATCAATGCGTCGGCCAACAAGGGACGCAAAGGCAAAGAGACGCGTCAAAGCACCTTCAAGAACACGCACATTGGTGGAGATCCGGTGCGCAAGGAACTCAAGGATACCATCATCCATCTCGAGTTCAGGGTAGGATGCGCGGTGGATGTCTACTTTGGTCTGAAGGATGCCAAGGCGCAGCTCATAATCTGTTGGGTGTAGATCGACGACCAAGCCACATTGTAAACGCGATTTAACACGCTCTTCCAGGTCTTTGATGTCTTGTGGTGCGCGATCTGCTGATATGATGATCTGTTTGTTTTGATCCACCAGCGCATTGAACGTGTGAAAGAACTCTTCTTGGGTGCTGTCTTTGCCTGCAATGAACTGGACATCGTCCACCATCAGTACATCGACGGTGCGGAAGATTTCTTTGAAATCCATCATCTTGCGATCGCGCAATGCTTGAACAAAACGGTACATGAATTGTTCAGCAGATAGATAAAGAACGTTTAGTTCTGGTTTGCGAGTCTGAAGTTCTTGGGCAATGGCGTGCATCAGGTGTGTTTTACCCAATCCTACACCACCGTACAGAAACAGCGGATTGAAGGTGACGGGGCCGCCTTCGGCAACGCGGCGTGCTGCAGCATGGGCCAATTCGTTTGGTTTACCGACAACAAAAGTATCGAATGAAAAACGTCTTTCCAGAGGGGCGGTGTAACGGGTTGCTGTGGCAGGTGCCTTTGGAGCGGCAGAACGGGGGGCGGTGATGGCATCTGTCTGGCGTGTAACAGGTTTTGGCGTTTTGCCTGCAACTTCAAAGTTCAACCGCGATAGCGTAGCGTTAACGGCTTTCATCTCATGCAGGATGAGATCGGAAAAATTCTGGCTGACGTAGTTTCCAAAAAAGGTAGTGGGAACATGAACCGTTGCAATGCCAGCCTGAAGCTCGCCAAGCGCTAACGGATCAATCCATGTTGTGTAGTTATTCTGCCCGACTGTCTTAAGAAGCCGTTGTTTGACGTTGCCCCATTCGTCTCGTGTCATTCTTTACCTACCACCATCAATTATGTCGCCAAAGCGACAACCACCAAACCAGTCTTTGGACAAAAGGAGGCCGTACCGGGTCCCAGCGGAAACCGACCTTGTCCTTAGACTGTTAATATGATGCGAACAAACCTGAGATGCGCATTTGCGCCAAAACAGATTGAACGACATCGTCCTGATATTGTGACAGGCAGATGTGCTGGCAGCATCATCTGCAATTCTACTCAAGTGCCCAGCGTGGACATTGAGAGAAACCTTCAAAACCGAATTTCACTTCTAGCAAAATGATCTCGGTGCGTCGGGTCTGTCCCCCCGCGATGTGAATCGCTCACCCTTCGTAGCAAGGTGGGAGTGTGCGGTTCAACTGATCTTATTTGTTGACTCTGAGTTTGCAGAAAAAGAATCTCACGGCCCTGTGAAAGAGGACCCTAAAACAACACAGGCGCCACCAATGGTGACGCCTGTGCAGAAAAGTCTTTTGCCCGATTCTTTAGGCGATCGCTTTGACCCGTGCGGCCAGACGCGACATTTTGCGTGATGCAGTGTTTTTATGGAAAACACCTTTTGTCACGCCGCGCATCAGCTCAGGCTGAGCTGCGCGCAATGCGGCAACTGCGTCGTCTTTAACGCCAGATTCGATCGCTTCTTCGACTTTGCGGATATATGTGCGGATACGTGAACGACGTGCTTTGTTAATCGCAAAGCGCTTTTCGTTCTGACGTGCGCGTTTTTTCGCCTGTGGGGTGTTTGCCATGAGGATCATCCTATTAATTCGGTTTATGTCAAAGCGCGACGCCAAACCCAGACTGGATAAAACCCAGATAGGTGATTCTAGCCAGAGCGGGCTGCACGCGCATGTATGAGGAGGCCTATAGCGGGGATTGGGGGCGGTTGTAAAGATAGGCGTGATGCAACGCAGTGAAAGCCATCCTAAAACGTATTTTTTCTGCTTTCTTAAGGTAAGGACCGTCTTGGCTGCCTTGCGAGCAAAGAGCGCAATCTCGGGCACTGCGAGGCCGTAGATTTGCCTGATAAGCCAAAATGTGCTAAAAGTTGCTTCATTAAACTCTGACTAAATGAGGTAGCCAATTATGACTGGCCGAATCCTTAGTTCTAACGTTTTGGCGCTTTTTATTATTTTTATGTTAAGTTTTCCTGTCAAATCAGCGGAAATTTGTGCCGATATCGACCATCTGTCTTGCTTCACTTCCACTAAGTGCATGCTGATCCAAGATCTGGATGAAGGGCCCTATCATTGTGCCGCGCCGACGGACCAATGCCAGGTTCAATTCAGGCAGGGATTTTTGTCGGCCTCGGGATTGAGTATCGAATTGGAACTTGGCCTTAAGATTTCCGCAGCTTGTGAGGCACGTGAAGGATGTGAGTACATCCCTATGGGTAAGTGTTTTTGCCCTCCAGGAGTTGTTTGTTTTTGTGGCGGTGGCACACCACCAAACTGCCTCACTAAGGACGCACAAAGCGTAACCGAACCGTCCCTGAAGATACGAAAGAAATGAAAGGACGTTTTGATATGCTCAAACAATCGCGTCTGTTTAGTATTGCCCTGACAATAGCCTTGCTAGTTCAGCCGCTATCTTTGGGCGCCCAAGGTTACCCCCCAAACGCAGGTATTCTGGCTGTCGCGCAAAAAGACGGTGAGATGGTGGTAGTCGAGGAATTTCCTGCTCGGCCAATCGAAGTATTCGCCTCCCTAGCGGCATCTATCGCGCCGCGCGAAACTCATAATCAACGTTACCGATCCCGTCCAGTGTCCCGTCCCGCCGTGTCGATCGAGCAGACTGACGCTGCGCGCGATTGGGCGCATAGTACACTTCAAGCCGCTGCCAGCACCTTTGCCAGTCTACCAGAATACGATGCCCAGAGTGACGCGCAAAAACAGATAGACTCTCGGACCAGAACGCAAATTAGCTTAGCGCTTGATATTTTGGTTGGTGTCGGGAGGCCGGAGGATGCAAATCGACTTTACGCAGCGGCAAAATCACGCCTTTTTGGAGATGATCTATACGACGCATTGATGAAAAATGTGGCGGTGGATATTTGGCAGCTGTGGGATGTCGTGGTGGGCAGCCCAATGTCGGAGGATTTTGCTTGGGCCGATCCAGCAGATATAGAAACCTACAAATTGGCAGAGCGGTTGGCCGTAACTGGATACCGTCCTGCCATTGACTACATTCATCAGGTTGTCGCTGTCGAACGTCGTCACGAAGCCAATTCGAATATTAATGCGATGACGGCTTTGCCCTACCTGTTTCTTGAGCGCGATCCCGAGACGGATGCGCTGTTTCGTGACATACTTACAAATTACAATACACATATCGCAGCAGCATTGAACGATGTCGCATATAACCTTGTCATGGATGGGATCCCGGTCCGTGCGGCAGGGTGGCTGGCATTTGTTTACCTCGCAGGAGAGCAAGGCCCAACGCCAACATTTCTTTTGCCTCAATGGAACAGCTTTTCGGCGCGCCAGGCCTCTCGTTTGTTGGCGCGACCCGAAGACTACCTGCGGCATATACTTGGCTTAACGACGCAAGATTATTTCGGCATAAAATTCAATGACACAGACCAAATTTTCTGCACAGCTTTGAGCGACCGTGACTGGTTCGATAAAAACGAAATTACAGAGCGGTTTTCGGCAATGGTTCAAGACTATATTGACGAAGTTGCGGAGGGTGATCGACGGACCCAATATGCTGCAAATTCCCGCCTGATTTGGAATGCTGCACACTGGTGCCATCCTTCCTATGCAAACATGGACACCTTAGGCCGTGATGATCCCTACGCTATCCCCGGATGGTTGCACGGTTTCACTTTTCGGTTAGAGGATTGGATGAAGAAAAATGATAGTATCCAGCCCCGATTTTACCCAACCTATTCTTTTGATCCTGCTGATCCAGTTAAGTTTTCCAATGTAATTACTGCAGCCGAATGGCCCGACCGCGAGGGTATTATTTTGCGGCAGGCAAGCGTAAAAGCGGCCCATCAAAACGTCGTCAGCCCGTTTGCGGCGACAACTGACACACGGTTTGCTGTTGGCCCTTTCTCCGAACCCGACAGTACGGGCATTTGGATTGCGACTCGATTGGAACTACAGCCCTTCGCCGAAGATGGTGGTTTGTTGTTTGGCCTTGATATCGAAGCCAACGTGCATGTTGAGAATGCATTGGCCGAGAAAATCTCTGGCCGATTAGACCAGATCGATGGTTATCTTGCGGATGGGGCTCTTAAGTTGATCCGTTCAGTTAGTTTGCGGACAGGGGATGCGGTTGTTCCACTTGATCTGCTCGAAACCCTTGAGGATGGCCTTCACATCTATGCCACGCCGGGCGCTGTCGAAAATGCGGGCGGTCTCATTGTCGATGTTACCCTTGGAGGATTGGGTCCTGAATGGACCGTTTCCTTTCCGTTGGCTGACAGCCCTTTTGGGTTTCGCGCAAGATATTATGACGGCAGTCTCGCCGCGCATATCGTGGCGGGATCAGAATAAGTTCAATGCATTTCAGCAATAGGACCTTTTAAAATGCGACACGCTTTTTTTGGTTTATTCATCGTTTCGTTTGGCGCGTCTTTTTGCGCCCTGTCACCTGCGCAGGCGCAGGTTAAAGATTGCAGTTATAATTTGCAGGAAATTCAGACGTTTGAATTGGTGTTTGAATATGTTCCCGCACCGCGCAAGCAAGTATTCAAACGCAAAGGGCCTAGGGTTGCACCGCCAACGCCAAAGGGCGGTAGTTCCATCACTGAGGCGTTGCAGAACCGTGTCACCGAACCTTTGAAAAACATGAGTACGGGAAATGACGGCGAGACCAGTGAAATAACAACGACCACTAAATCCGCGCCAATCCTGCTGCTCTACAGGGTCTCACCCTATTATGACAATGCGTCGTCACTTGGGCTTTATGTTCAACCCTTGGAGCCAACCGGAGCAGGGCAGCTCACAGCGGCGGAGGCCAAAAAGCTGGATAAAGAATTCTTTAACATGAAGAACAATTTGCAGGATTGGCGGCTTGATCTGAATACACCCTCTCCTGACAGCAAACGATACCTTGATCGTATCAATGCAGACGGCTCGATCCAACTCGACGTGGCGATGGCATTTGGCAAAATGTCTGGTGGATCACATTTACGGTCTAAGGGACTTACAATCATACACAATCCTGCGGTGGGTTATGGTGGTCCAAACGGGAACGTTGCGATGCCGGGCAAGAAACAGGCGAAATCCTTGTATGATTTCGTTCGGACACTGAAAAAGAGGATTGATACCCGGGATGCCGTGGCCGGTAGCTTTAAGAAACAATCGCGGGACCTTAAGGCTAGTGCGGAGCAATGCAAAAGCTTGCAGCCCGCGCACGACCAACTTGCACGCGCCACCGCAGCCATCGAAAAGGTAGCGGCGGCGCAAGGTGCTATCGATCCTATCGCTAACGAGATCGCAGGTCTTAAGGTTACTCAGACCCAACAACTTTCTGAATTGGCTGCAAAGAAGAAGGCTGTTGGCGAAATGGTCCGATATGTCCATGACAAGGGTCAAATTGAAACCTCCCCAAAATTTGGAGAAAAAGGGACCTTTCAAAAAGGCGTTCCATTGGAGGATTCCATTGCTGATTATGTAGGGCGCGTATCGGCCATTGAAGATAGTTTTGAAAACAACGCGGGCCTGAGCCGCCGCGAAGTTAAACAAGCGATAGCAAACAACAGTGCGCACCGTAATTATAGTAAAAGATTGAAGGTGCTGTTGGCAGAACGAGATCGGTTTGACCGGGTTGTACGTGCGCCAAAACGGGCGGAAATCGCGCAACTTGATGGCCAAGTAACACAGATTCAAGCGACGATTAAGGGGGCTGAAAGACGCCTTGGCATAGCGCAGGATACTTTGGCTGCATCCTTGGGTCAGCTGCGTAAAGAAGCAAATGCCCTACCAAAAACGGATGGGTTGAAAAAAGCCAACACTCAGATGGCGACGTATCTTGAGGATGCATACAATGACACGCCTATCTTTGCTCAGCGGGCATTGAAAAATGCGCAATCTGCTAACTCAAAAGAGATCGACGCATGTATTAGTTCAATAGAAGATCAGATGACGCAATTGGCCAAGACCAAGAATGCCTTGGCTTCATTGGTAAAAGACGTTGACGCATTGCGGGGTGCTGCGCTTTGTGCAGCCGGGCAAGAAATGGCGAAGCTTCGCGCATCAGGGGCGACAGCGGGGCCATTGATGCGTGGTTTTAAAACCTTTGTTGATGGCATGAAAAAGACCTCTTTGCAGTCAATTGCCAAAGAGGATGAACTAAAAACACGCACAGGCAAAGGGCCAGATCCAACGTTATTCAGGGTCGCCGACCTTTTTGATGCCGTTGACAGCGCTACGGAATTTATGGCGTGGAACGAAGATATGGGAAATTTAAGAAAACGGGGATGGTCTGACTTTAGTAAGGATTACAAAGACGCCAAAGGGAAATTGGGGACTGCCACCAATGCAACTAATGTTCTCGTAAAGCTTGATGGGTTTTTGAACGCTTTGGAAAACAACGACCCACAATTTGTGGGCCAAGCTGTAGGCGTTGGCGGCGCTGTCGCGAGTCTGGGCGGCTTGAGCGTACTTGGTCCCTATTTAGGGTACATTGGTTCCGGGTCAGAAGCGGTCATCAAGAAGGGCGTCGACATTCAAAAACAAATTAGAGAACGGGATGCGAAATTGCTTTTGCCAAACCCGTCCAAGGTTTTGTATTCGCGCGAACAAATCGGCAAAGAGCTGACCCGGCAAGAAAACGAGCTTAATAAAAAAGTACGAGACCAGATGGCGTTAGAATATCAGGCTTTGCGACTGGGTCGCCTTATGGCTGATTAAGACGGTTGCGTGTCGACATCTGATAGAGGACCTTTGATATCATCAACTGAATAGTATCAAAGGCCGCACTGCATCCATCTAGTAATGGCAGTCAGGCTCACCGATCGCGGAACTGCGCTTCTCGTTTTTCTAGGAAGGCGCCCATGCCTTCTTCTTGGTCTTCTGTTGCAAAAAGGGCGTGGAACATGCGGCGCTCAAACAGCAAACCTTCACGCAAAGGAACTTCATATGCGCGGTTCACTGATTCTTTGACAACCATCACGGAGATCATAGATTTCTCAGCGATTTTCTGGGCTGCGCCTAAGGCTTCTTCCATTAATTTTTTCACGGGAACAACGCGAGAGGCAAGGCCGGAACGTTCGGCCTCATTAGCATCCATGAAACGTCCGGTGAGGTTCATGTCCATCGCTTTTGACTTACCCACAATGCGCGTTAAACGCTGGGTGCCGCCAATGCCTGCAACAACACCAAGGTTGATTTCAGGTTGGCCAAATTTTGCAGTCTCTGAACAGATGATAAAATCACACATCATCGCCAGCTCGCAGCCACCGCCCAGCGCATAGCCTGACACTGCAGCGATAATAGGCTTGCGAACTCGCATGATTTGATCTGTTTCGGGTGTGAAAAGATCGCCCGAGAATGCATCGACAAACGACTTTTCTTTCATCATCGCGATGTCGGCACCGGCAGCAAATGCCTTTTCCGAACCTGTCACAACGATGCAGCGCACTTTGTCATTTTCCTGACAGCTTTTCAGGCAGTCTGCCAACTCGCTCATCAATTGATCATTTAGCGCATTCAGCGCGTCAGGACGGTTCAGCGTGACCAAAGCTACGTGATTGTCGACGTCCAGAATGATCGTTTCATAAGCCATGTGTGCGGCCCTTTTGTTGTTGCTCAGACGCTAGTGCATACCATGGCGGTGATAGGGTTCAAGTTATCTTTGACATTTAGGACAGTAGAAAGAGGATCGCCCCGATTGCGCAACCCGTGTGATTATGCCGGAACAAGCCTCTCGGCGGCACGGTTCACCTTCCCTTCCGTAAACGTCAAAAGAATGTTGAAAATATCCAAGCTCTCCATCGGCTTGCCGGAAATCTTTCAAAGAAGAGCCACCTGCTTCAATAGCCTCCTCAAGCACCGTTCTAATGATGGGAACCATGGCGCCAACACGTGCTGTGGCAATCTGGCCCGCCTTACGCTTTGGGCTAATATTTGCTCGAAAAAGAACCTCACAGACATAAATATTGCCCAATCCAGCAACAATTCGTTGATCTAACAGGGCGGATTTCACGGGGGTGTTGCGATCTTTGAAGGCCTCAATAAGAATCGACTCGTGAAAATCGTTGCTGAGAGGCTCTGGTCCCAGAACCGCCAATAGCTTGTGCTGTTCAGCGGTAGCCGTCTCTAACAGGTCCATCGCGCCAAAACGGCGGGGGTCATTAAAGGTAATTCGTGCGCCGCTTTCCATGTGAAACACCACATGATCGTGTTTTTGAGCGGCGGGGTGGTCATGCGTAAATTGGCCAAGGGGATCACCAGAAATGAGCATCCGCCCAGACATCCCTAAATGGATCAACAATGTCTCGCCCGAACTTAGGTCTGCAAGGATGTATTTTGACCGACGCCGCAATCGTTCAACACGTTGCCCTGTCAGCCGCTCCGCCATATTCTCGGGGAATGGCCAGCGTAAATCGGGGCGGTTCACATCCGCTTGTTCGATGACTGTACCTTCCATCACCGGGGCTAACCCTCTGCGGACGGTTTCAACTTCAGGAAGTTCGGGCATCAAAGCACCTTTTTGGCTTGGTTGCTGTAGTGATTGGTCATCATTCGCAGTTTAGGGTCATCCTTGGACAAGCGCTCTAGCAACTGGCGATAGCCTGACATCCGTGCAACTATTCTAAGGCGTCTTCCGTCGGAAAAGTATACATAAATCCCTCCCGCTATTGTCTTGCGAATGGGCTTAACGTTGTCGATTTCAGACAGGGGTCCTATGAAACGGTTTCTTAGAAGCGATGTTCTTTCAATTCTATCAGAGAACAGAGTGATGCGGGTAAACGAAAGCCATAGCATCCAAAACCCTAAGGCGCTGAAGGCCAACATGATACCAAAGACAAGCCAGTCTTCTGTTGAAATATCGGGCTTTGATAGCACAACCATCCAATAGAATAACGCACCTCCACCGAAGAAAAGCAAAGAATAAACAGCAACGCGTAAAAGCTTGATTGGCTTCATGACCAGAACTGTCCGCAAGTCGTGATCTTGCTCAATGGCGTCAGTGACCCAACCTTCATAGTTAGCTTTTGCAGCGCTCTTTGTCCCTTTGGCAATGAATCTCCATTTGATCCAAATCAGCACGCATCCAAAAATGAAAACCGGAAAGAAAATGGTCGGCCCATCACGCGCCGCGCGATAGATTGATGTCAGCGTATCTAGGATACCGCTTAAGTGCTCCATATTCCGTGTCCTTTTGGGCTGCGTCAAATGGCAGTTTGCACCTCCCTACTTGAGGCTATATCTGCAAAGCAACAAGATCAGGATCAAGCGCATGACCGAGAATACAACCCACTTTGGTGCCCAGACTATCCTAGAGGATGAAAAGGCGGGCAAGGTTCGCAGTCTTTTTACGGATGTTGCCAACAAATATGACGTTATGAATGACGTGATGAGCATGGGCATCCACCGCATCTGGAAAGAAGCGATGATGGATTGGCTCGCCCCGCGCCCGGGTCAAAAGCTGCTAGATGTAGCGGGTGGTACGGGTGACGTGTCGTTCAAATTCCTCAAACGCGCTGGCCAAGGCCATGCAACGGTATGTGACCTGACTGAGGGAATGCTGATCGAAGGGCGTAAGCGCGCCGAGGCCGAAGCCATGCAAGACAGTCTTGATTGGGTTGTTGGCGATGCAATGGACCTGCCGTTTGAGGACAGTACTTTTGATGTTTACACAATTTCTTTTGGCATCCGGAATGTTACGCGCCCTCAGGTTGCTTTGAATGAAGCGTATCGTGTGCTCAAACCTGGTGGTCGTCTGATGGTGTTGGAGTTCTCCCAACTGCCCAATCCGATGATGCAAAAGGCGTATGACCTCTACAGCTTTAATGTGATTCCGCAGATGGGCCACATGATCGCCAATGACCGCGACAGCTATCAATACCTCGTTGAATCGATACGCAATTTTCCTGATCAGGAGACATTCCTTGGAATGGTGCGTACTGCAGGATTTGAGAACGCCAAGTACCGCAATATGACGATGGGTATTGCGGCGCTTCATTCCGGTTGGAAAATCTAAATGCGCGGTATTCACAATATCTGGCGATTGATCCGTACTGGTGCCACGCTAGAGCGGACCGGCGCGATGAACTTTGTTCTGGACGCATTTGAGGCACCTAAAGCTGTGCGTGTTGTTGCGAAGGCTTTGGCCATTCCGTTCAAGCCGCTGGGCTACAAGGGCGATCCAAATCTAAAGCCGGCCACGCGCGCGCTGACGGCGCTGGGCCCAGCCTATATCAAATTTGGTCAAATTCTTTCGACCCGTCCTGATGTTGTCGGTGACGAAATGGCGCTGCAGCTGCGGGTTCTTCAGGACCAGTTGCCGCCGTTCGACACAAAGGCGGCCAAGGCCGAAGTCGAAAAAGAGCTAGGCCGATCTATCAACAGTATGTTTTCTGAATTCAGCGAACCCGTGGCAGCCGCATCCATTGCGCAGGTGCACAAAGCGCGACTGATCAGCACAGGCGAAGATGTTGCTGTAAAGGTCCTGCGCCCGGGTATCGAAAAAGCATTCCAAAAGGATGTCGACGCGTTCTACCTCGCCGCACGGATGGTTGAGCTGTTTTCGCCTGGCTCCCGCCGTTTGCGCCCTATGGATGTGATCGAACACTTTGATGGCGTTGTTCAGGGAGAGTTAGACCTACGTCTCGAATCCTCTGCTGCATCGGAATACGCGGCGAACACCAAAGATGACGCCGGATTTGAATTGCCCGAGATCAAATGGGACTATTCTGCCCGTCGTGTCATGACCCTTGGCTGGGCCGAGGGTGTGTCTTTGGGTGATAATGACGCGATTGACGCGATTGGCGTTGATCGGGTTGAGCTGTCCGAGCGTATCCTTGCGTTGTTCCTGCAACACGCTTTGCGCGATGGTTTCTTCCACGGTGATATGCATCAGGGGAACCTGAAGGTTGCAGAAAATGGCAACCTCATTGCGCTTGATTTTGGCATCATGGGCCACATCGATGAATACACCCGCCGCGTTTACGCAGAAATTCTTTATGGGTTTATCCGTAAGGATTACAAACGCGTGGCCGAGGTGCATTTTGAAGCGGGTTATGTGCCTGCGGATAAGGATGTCGATGAATTTGCGCGGGCATTGCGTGCCGTAGGTGAGCCAATTTTTGGTATGGATGCAGACCACATTTCGATGGCGCGCCTGCTTGCATATCTTTTTGAAGTAACTGAGCGTTTTGGCATGGAAACACGTACCGAGCTGATCTTGCTTCAGCGGACAATGGTTGTGGTGGAAGGGGTTGCGCGTTCGCTTAACCCTCAGATGAATATTTGGCAGGTCGCAGCGCCGATTGTAACGAATTACATCACAAAATCCATTGGCCCAAAGGCGATCTTTAGTGACCTTGCCAAAACGGCGCGTGTATTGTCGCGATTTGGCCCACGTTTACCTGCCTTGGTTGAGGCCGCATTGATCCGTCAAAGCGATACGTTGCCTCCATCACCCAAGCCGTTCAAGCGGTACATTGTGCTTGCAGCTGTTCTGGGCGCGGGTGCGGCGACAGGCATAATCGCAATTTTTGGCGCGTTGGGTTAGTCTTTTTTCCCCAGCAGAAAACCAATAGCAAAGGGCCGATACTTAACGCATCGGCCCTTTGCTAAGTTCGAAGTCAGATCCGTTCGATTGCCAGTGCGATACCCTGACCACCACCGATGCACATTGTAATCAACGCGCGCTTACCGTTGGTCCGCTGCAATTCGTACAAGGCTTTCACGGTGATGATCGCTCCGGTTGCGCCCACCGGGTGGCCTAGGGCAATTGCCCCGCCATTCGGGTTTACACGTGCTGGATCAAAGCCAAGCTCCTTGCTTACGGCCAAAGCCTGAGACGCAAAGGCTTCGTTGCTTTCGATCACATCAAAGTCGCCAGCGCTTAGGCCCGTCTTTTTCAATAGTTTTGTTACCGCTGGAATAGGACCAATGCCCATCACCTCAGGACGCACGCCAGCATGGGCATAGCCAATAATGCGCGCGAGGGGTTTCAGCCCTTTGGCTTCGGCGGAAGAGGCGCGCGCAAGAACAAGTGCAGCAGCGCCATCATTGATGCCAGATGCATTGCCTGCAGTGACCGAGCCATCCTTTTGAAAGACAGGACGTAAGCCAGCCAATTTGTCCAACGTGGTTGCCTTGGGATGTTCATCTACTTCAAAGGCAACAGTTTCGCGGCCTTTGCGTACTTGGACAGGGACGATTTGCTCAGCAAAATACCCTGCTTCAATAGCGGCTGCTGCGCGTTCTTGGGACAGCATGGCAAAGGCGTCTTGTTCCGCGCGGGTGACATCATGTTCGCCCGCTACGTTTTCTGCTGTGATGCCCATGTGGCCCGTGCCGAATGGGCAGTTCAACGTGCCCAACAGCATATCAAGGGAGGCGACATCGCCCATCTTTTGACCCCAACGCGCGGCGGGTAGAATATAGGGCGCGCGGCTCATGCTTTCTGCGCCGCCAGCCAGTGCGAATTCCGCATCACCCAACATAAGGGATTGCACAGCAGAGATGATCGCCTGAACGCCAGAACCACACAGGCGGTTCACGTTCATTGCGGGGACTGCGTCTGGCACACCTGCTTCCATAGCGGCAACACGGCTAAGGTACATATCGCGCGGCTCGGTGTTGATGACATTGCCGAACATAACATGCCCGATCTCTGCACCCTCTACACCAGCACGAGCCAATGCTTCGCGTGCCACGGTTGCACCCAATGTGGTGGTCGGCGTGCCAGCCAAAGCGCCGCCAAATGTGCCGATGGCTGTGCGGGCACCGCTTAGGATTACGATATCATCTGACATATTCTCTCTCCCGAATGAATTTGGGATAGCTTAATTTGCTTGCCCACAGTTGTCAGGCGATACGTCCCGTCAGATTTATGGCCAGTGTGCCGAAATAAAGGTATGAATCGCAGGATGTATTCTGAAGACAGTTTTCACACGCTAAGTACCTATGGTCGTTTGGCTGTCGTGGCGGTTTCGCTGGGGATGTTTACCGCGCTCTTTGCACTTGGTTATGTGTTGATGAGCGCGCGCAAGGGCCCCGCGCGTATCGCCTTCGGGATGTTTCTGTTTTGGGTTTTTGTGTGGTTGTCGCCGCAAGTGTATTATGCGCTTTACCAATTTCTTTTTGAGGGGCTGCCGCGCCAATGGGTTGTCGGCCCCCCACCCATGCTGGACGAGTTGGTTCGTCTGATAACTTTTTCAGGTCGCCAGACGTTGTCCGCGCATGGGAAGGGAGTTTTGTTTTGGGCGCTTGTGTTTCTCAGTTGGCGTTTACGTCTGAAGGCACCAAAGGCACCCGCCCCTGATCCGTAATCGACCAACACTCACGGCCTTCAAAAATAACAGCTGCCAATGGTTTACCGTATCCAGCACCTGCATCAACATTCACGCGGTTGCCATAGTGCGTGGCAGCCTCAATAGGGGTATGGCCATGAACAATCAGTTTGCCGTGGTCACGCGTATCAACATGGAACTCTTTGCGAATCCACAACAGGTCTTCTTCGTCTTGTTCACCTAATGGCACGCCAGGGCGAATGCCCGCATGTGCAAAGAATAGATCATCAGTCTCATAGCTGTGGGCAAGGCTGTTCAGGAAATCAACGTGTGCCTGCGGAACAGCGGCTTTCGCCAGCGCATGTACTGCGGTTTGGCGGTCGGTCTCTTTCATTTCGACACCATATGAGGCCATCGTCGTATCCCCGCCCAAACGGCTGTGAAGCCAATATATGTACACAGGTAGGTAGGCATCGTGATGGGGATAATCGCGCATGAACCAACTGAACATGCGGTCATGGTTACCTTTCAGGCAGCGCCAAGGTTTCCCAGCAGCCAAGCCTTGGATCAACACATCAAGCACGCCAGCTGAATTTGGCCCACGGTCAGTATAATCCCCGATAAACACGATCTCGGCATCGGGTCCGCCGTCAGCCTCAATAAGGGAGAGAACGCGGATCAGTTCAGCGTGTTGTCCGTGGATGTCGCCGATGGCATAAATAGGCTTGGTCATGTGCTCTCCAATGAAAAAGGCGCAGCCCCGTCAGAGTTGCGCCTTTCAGTTAATCTATCGATACGCTTAGGCGACGTCGAATTCCAGCAACTTGATCTGGTTGAACAGGCCTGTCTCATGCAGCTTTTTCACAACGGGCGCAGGGATCTGCTCGTCAACGTAAAGCAGCGCAATCGCTTCGCCCTTCACATCAGCACGTCCAAGCGTAAAGTTCGCGATGTTTACGCCGTTTTCGCCCATGGTCTGGCCAAGTGTACCGATGATGCCCGGAACATCTTCGTTGGTTGTGTAGACCATGTGTTGGCCAACTTCGGCATCGATGTTGATGCCTTTGATCTGGATAAAGCGCGGCTTGCCATCCGAGAAAACAGTGCCCGCGATGGAGCGTTCCCGTTTGTCCGTAACAACGGTCACTTTGATGTAGCCGTCAAAGGCGCCGGACTTGTCCTGATTTGTCGTAGAAATCTGGATGCCTTTTTCCTTTGCAACAACAGGTGCAGATACCATGTTCACGTCAGGGTTGGCGCGCTTCATGATGCCTGCAACAACGCCACAGTTCAGTGCATCAAGGTTCATTTCGGAAACAACACCGTCATACAGGATGTTGATTGCTTTGATCGGCTCATCAGTGAGCTGACCAATGAAGGAACCGAGGTGACCGGATAGCTTGAGCCATGGACCCATTACCTGTGCTTCTTCGGCAGTAACTGACGGCATGTTGAGCGCGTTGCTCACGGCGCCAGTCAGTAAGAAGTCAGCCATTTGGTCGGCCACTTGCAGCGCTACGTTTTCCTGTGCTTCGGTTGTTGCGGCACCAAGGTGCGGTGTGCAGACAACGTTAGGCAGATCAAACAGTGGGTTTTCGTTGGCAGGTTCGACTTTAAACACGTCAAACGCTGCACCAGCAACGTGACCGGATTTCAGCATGTCAGCCAGCGCTTCTTCGTCGACCAAACCGCCGCGTGCACAGTTGATGATGCGAACGCCTTTTTTGGTTTTCGCAAGGTTCTCACGGCTGAGGATGTTTGCTGTCTGGTCCGTAAATGGAACGTGCAGCGTGATGAAATCAGCGCGTGCAAGAAGTTCCTCGAGCTCAACCTTCTCAACGCCCATTTTCGCAGCTTTTTCTTCACCCAAGAAGGGGTCATAGGCCACAACTTTCATTTTCAGGCCACGTGCGCGATCACAAACGATGCCACCAATGTTGCCTGCACCAATCACGCCCAGTGTTTTGCCTGTCAGCTCAACACCCATAAATTTGGATTTTTCCCATTTCCCGGCATGGGTAGAGGCGGATGCCTCAGGGATTTGACGTGCCACTGCGAACATCATCGCGATGGCGTGCTCGGCTGTGGTGATCATGTTGCCGAAAGGCGTGTTCATGACGATCACACCCTTTTTGGATGCGGCGTCTTTGTCGATGTTGTCTGTACCGATACCAGCGCGGCCAATAACCTTGAGGTTGGTGGCAGCCGCGATGATTTTCTCGGTGGCTTTGGTGGCAGAGCGGATGGCAAGGCCATCATAGTTGCCGATGATTTCGAGCAGTTTGTCTTTGTCTTTGCCCAATGTCGGTTGGAAATCCACGTCGATGCCGCGGTCTTTGAATATTTGAACAGCTGCTTCGCTGAGGCTGTCGGAGATGAGTACTTTAGGCGCCATGATTGAGGTCCTTTAAATGGAATAGGGGATGTGCGTGAAGGAGCGTGCCCTACGGATCAACCGCAGGGCACGAGTGTTTCACGCAATTATGCGTTGAGTTCAGCGTTGAATGCGTAATCGAGCCACGGAAGCATGGCTTCGATATCGCTTGTCTCGACGGTGGCACCACACCAGATGCGCAGGCCAGCTGGCGCGTCACGGTATGCGCCGATGTCGAGAGCGATGTTTTCATCCGACAAACGCTTTGCAACGGCTTTGGCGAATGCAGGGCCATCGGTGATGCGTGCGTCGTTGAACTTGAGACATACAGACGTGTTGGAGCGTGTCGCAGGATCAACCGCGAGGAATTCGATCCAGTCGTGTGTTTCAACAAATGCTGTAACCGCTGCAGTGTTTGCATCGGCACGTGCGATCATGCCATTCAGGCCACCAACTGATTTCGCCCAATCAAGCGCAAACAGGTAGTCTTCGACACACAGCATGGAAGGTGTGTTGATCGTTGCACCAGTAAATATACCGTCGATCAGTTTGCCACCTTTGGTCAAGCGGAAAATCTTTGGCAGGGGCCATGCAGGAGTGTAGCTTTCCAGTCGCTCAACAGCACGCGGAGACAGGATCAGCATGCCATGAGCAGCTTCGCCGCCTAACGCTTTTTGCCAGCTGAATGTTGTGACGTCCAAGCGATCCCATGGCAGGTCCATGGCGAAAGCAGCGGATGTTGCGTCGCACAGTGTTAGGCCAGCGCGGTCGGCAGGAATATCAAACGCGGCTGGCACACGGACGCCAGATGTGGTGCCGTTATACGTAAAGCAAACATCGTTATCAAAGTTCACACCGTCTAGATCGACGATCTCACCGTAGGGCGCGGTTTTTTCGGTCGCGTCAATCTTAAGCTGTTTCAGCGCGTCGGTAACCCAACCAGAACCAAAGCTCTCCCAAGCGAGCATCTCAACGTGACGTTCACCCAGAAGGTTCCACATTGCCATTTCATATGCGCCAGTGTCGGAGGCGGGTACGATGCCGATCTTGTAATCAGCAGGTACACCGAGAACCTCTCGGGTTGTCTCGATTGCGGCCAGCAGTTTTGCTTTGCCGGGCGCGGCGCGGTGGCTGCGGCCCAAAGGCGCGTCAGACAGTTTTGCCAATTCAAATGTGGGGGGTTTGGCACAGGGGCCAGAAGAAAAACGCGGATTTGCCGGCCGCGTGGTCGGTTGCTGAGTAGCCATTGATGCTATCCTTACAGATAATTGCCCTTCGTTGGGGAAGGGTGTCCCACCTGACGACATACGGAAGCCCAGTAAAAACAGCAACAGGCAAAAACGGATGCTTTGTCGCAATTGTAGCCATGATCGATGTGATACCGGAACGCATGTTTCCGATGGGCGGAAAAGCGACGCAGCTGAAGCATCGAGGATGTGAGAAGAAGGCGGTCGTTACGGCATCCAAATGCGCCCTGTTTCTTAGTTTCCAAATGTGATCTTCTTGTAACTGCTTAGTTAGTATAAATTTTTGATAGGTGCCCAATAGTGCTTCGAAACCTGAGAATCCCGATAAAGTTCCCTCTCGTTATTATTTGCTTTGCCCTGATCTCTGCCCTTGTTATGGGCGCTACCGTCTATCGAAGTGCTGTCTCTGTAGTGAAACAGCAATCTACTGAAAAGCTTGTATCGCTGCTAGAATCTCGAACAACAACCTTGAACAGGCACTTCACTAGTATCGAAAATAGCCTGTTGTTCCATGCGCGAAGCGATCTTGTTGTTGATGCATTGCAGGAATTTCAAACATCATGGGATCAAATCGATGGGTCGCCAAAAACGTATCTTCAAAGGCACTATATTGACCTCAACCCATTCTCTATCGGGCAGGAGTTTGGTCTTTTAACGGCCGAAGATGGATCACAGTACAGCGCCAGTCACCGCAGGTTTCACTCGCCTTTTGTTAGTTTGGTAGGAACCGACCAATTTCATGACATCCTTATGATCTCCCCCAGGGGAGATATTATTTACACAGTTAAAAAAGAAAGCGATTTCGCGGCCAATGTTTCGGACAGGCCTGACATGTTATCGCTTGCCGATCTTTTTGAGCGCATAAATCAGGTGCAGTCTCTTAGTGATCAGCCGCGCGCGCTTTTGGCCTTTTCTGATTTCACCCATTATGGGCCTAGCAACCGGCAGTTAGCTGGCTTTGTCGCATCACCAGTGTTCGACGAAAATGCCAAGTACTTGGGTGTTTTGGCATTTCAGATCTCTATCGAGGCCATCAACGCTATCATGCATGTTAAGGCGGGAATGGGTGAGACTGGCGAAATTTATCTTGTTGGTTCGGATAACTTGATGCGCAGTGACTCCCGATTTATCGGAAGCCGCAGCATTCTTTCAACAACCGTAGATACGTCCTCAGTTGAATTTGCATTTGAAGGCAGAGACGGCGTTCATTTTGTTGAAGACTACCGTGGTATTCCCGTGCTGTCCGCCTTTACGCAGGTTGATATTATGGGAGTGAATTGGGCGGTTCTTGCAGAGATGGATAGGCAAGAAGTGTTGGCGCCAGTATATGACTTGGCGCTTTTTCTCATTTTGGCGGGCATTGCGGTGATACTTGCCGTCACCATTTTAGGATACCTCCTTGCTACGGATCTTTCTCATCCAATAGTAACGATGACGGGTGTGCTAAATAGTCTGGCCAAGAACGACCTGAATGTGAACGTTTCCGTGGCTGAGCGTAGGGACGAGATTGGTCAAATGGCCAACGCTCTTGTTGAATTCAAAGAACTGGCCATTGAACGGGAACAGCTTAAGCAAGAGCTCATTCATATGTCCCAACATGATAGTTTGACCGGATTACCAAACCGCAGTTACGCCGTTAGCTTTTTGGACGATATCGTCCGTCAAAGTACAGATTCTGGTCGTGAGTTCGCGGTAATCTTTGCTGACCTTGATGGGTTTAAACAAATCAACGATTTGCTGGGGCACGGCATTGGGGATCAGGTTCTTACAGAGTTGGGCAATAGATTTCGCTATCTCATGCAGGGCCGTGACATGCCCTGCCGCCTAGGTGGTGATGAATTTTGCTTTATTCTACCGGACCGAAGTACCACCGAAGAATGTGAGCGGCTTGCGAAGAAGCTGTTAGAGGCTTGCCATGGTTTGTTTACCCTTGCGGACCATGACTGCAAAATACGCATGAGCATTGGGGTCGCACTGTTCCCAGCCCACAGCAATTCAGCGAGTGGCATCATGAATGCTGCAGACTTAGCGATGTATCAAGCTAAGAAGGGTGGCAAGAATTCCTACGTTTGGGCTACGCTACAACCGGATGGGGCAAGTGACGCTGATCAATCAGCGGTCTAAATTCATGTACGGGACAGATGATCGCCAGGTAACTGCATTGATCCGGGCTGACCTGCTGTTGCATCTCGGCCATTGCCCTCTGGCACACGAACGTATTCGACGGTAAAACGCCGCTTAATAGCTTTTTTGCGACGTCCCTGCTGCTGATCGGAAACTTGAATATGTATACAGCCGTTCTTCTTACTGCGCCAACCGCGCGTAATCTTGATCCTGCCCTAGTTGAATCATTGCGTAATGCTTGGGGCGGTGGGGATGCTGTATGGCTTAGTCCGGATGAAGCGGCAGAGTTTTCGCTAGGCGTGATGCCAGACAACCTTTGGGAGGTTTGGGAAACCTGTCAAAGCATGGGTGTTGACCTGGTTATTGTCCCGACTGAGGCGCGCCGCAAAAAGATGCTGCTCGCAGACATGGACAGCACCATGATCCAGCAGGAATGCATTGATGAACTGGCTGATGAGGCTGGTGTTGGTGAACGTGTCAAAGACATCACCGCACGCGCTATGAACGGTGAACTGGATTTTGACGGTGCGTTGAACGAGCGGGTGGGCCTTTTGAAAGGTTTGCCTGAAGGTGTGATTGCAAAAGTGCTGGATGAACGGATCACGTTGATGCCCGGTGGTAAAGTTCTGCTCGCGACAATGAAATCACAGGGCGCTTATGCTGCGCTGGTTTCGGGTGGTTTTACCGCATTCACCGCGCAAGTAGCGGGGCAGTTGGGATTTGACGAAAACCGCGCCAATACTTTGTTGCTCGCAGATGGCGCGTTAACTGGAGAGGTCGGGATGCCGATCCTTGGAAAGCAGGCTAAGATCGATGCCCTTGAAGAGATCACAGCGCGGTTAGGAATAACTGAGGATGATGTGATCGCGGTTGGCGATGGTGCCAATGATCTGGGGATGTTGACGCTGGCGGGCATGGGTGTTGCCCTTCACGCAAAACCATCTGTTGCTGCTCAGTGTAATGTGCGGATCAATTTTGGCGACCTGACTGCACTCTTGTTTGTGCAAGGATACAGTCAGGTAGATTTTGCTAGCTAGGCAGCTATTACAGCAAGCCAGCAGCGGGTTTCAGAACGCCCGTAACCAATCCATCCCAGTTTTTGATTGGAGCGTTGATCCGTTTGAGCGTTGCAGGATGGTTTGCATCCAACACACCCAGACGGACAAGCAGCGCGGCAATTGCGGCTTCGGCTGCTCTGCTTGTGCCACAAGCTGCTTTGAGCGCGATACCCAAGCCCTTTTCAGGTAAGATCGCGATGAAAAAGCCTTCTGCACCCGTTTTCAATGCGACCTTGCCATCACAGGCCTTCATCAATTCGGTGCAGGCACGTCCTTCACCTGCAACCAATTCAGGGTGCAGCCGCATCGCTTGGTGTAGGCGGGCCTCTGGGCTGTCATCAGATGCGGCAGCAAAATGGGCCATAGCACGAGCAACACCGTGCAATGTGGCGGCGTAATTCGGTGCCGAGCAGCCGTCGATGCCAAAGCCCGGGCTTGTTTGTTGCGTCACATCCTCAAACGCCTCAAGGCAGGCGCGTTGAACGGGGTGATCTGGATTGGTGTAATCTGGACCACCTTCCAAATGTTTGGTGAGCGTCAAGAATCCTGCATGCTTGCCTGAACAGTTGTTGTGAATGCGGCAAGGTTTTTCATGGGCGCGGATTTGCGCTTCCATCACTGCTCGGTCACGTGACTCTTCGGTGCCACAGCGAAAATCGTCATCTCCTAGCCCGAGGCCCTTCAGCCAATCGCCAACACTATCAACATGAATTTGTGCGCCTTGGTGCGATGCACACGCCAAGGCCAATTGCCGCGTTGTCAGACCAAAAGCATCGGCAGCACCGGAACGAACCAAAGGCAATGCTTGGATCATTTTCGAAGAGCTTCGTGGCAAAACAACAAGATCAGGATTACCCCAAGCATCAACAATTTGGCCAGTAGCATCGCAAATAACGGCATGCCCGGAATGGACACTTTCCAGAAATGGGCCACGCCAAATTTCGGCAAACGGTGCGGGAGCTGTCATAGTAGGTTCCTTTTAACAGTTTTTATGGGCGAAAACCTGCCAATGCGGGGTTTCGCCACTCGCGTCTTTCGCGCTATGGTGCTTGGTGTCGAGAAGAACGTAAACCATAGCAATAGAATGGCCCATTCAAAAGCGGTCACAGCGTGGATTTGCATTATATGTTGAGGCAACAAGACGGCTGGAGATTTGGATAGATGGCATTTTTGAAAACGGGTGTATGTGCTGCACTGATGGC
This sequence comes from Sulfitobacter sp., assembly GCF_036960155.1. Taxonomy (GTDB): domain Bacteria; phylum Pseudomonadota; class Alphaproteobacteria; order Rhodobacterales; family Rhodobacteraceae; genus Sulfitobacter. The sequence goes on from NZ_JBALWB010000001.1 coordinate 1,075,263, forward strand.
AGGTTTGATTGCCGGCGGCGCTTGGGCGCAAAGCCAGAGCAGTAACCGTGTCGCGGCAAAAACCGACTGGAGCGTATTCGTTGAGGATAACCCAACCGAATGTTGGGGCGTTTCAACACCCAAGGAAACCGTGAACTCGCGCGATGGGCGTGTTGTTGCTGTGAACCGTGGCCAAATTTTGCTGATGGTGTTTTATCGCCCCAGCGCTGGCGCCAAAGGGCAGGTTGCCTTTACGGGTGGTTATCCATTCGCCAGCGGCTCTACTGTTAATTTGGATATTTCGGGTTCAACGTTTGAGTTGTTCACCGAAGGTGAGTGGGCGTGGCCTGCGACTACATCGGACGATAACAAGATCATCACTGCGATGAAGCGTGGCGCAGATGCTAAGCTGACAGGCCGTTCCGGTCGCGGCACAAGAACCGAAGATACCTTTTCCCTGCTAGGCTTTACTGCAGCGGTTGAGGATGCGGCCAAACGCTGCGGCGGCTAAAACGACCCATAGAATTTATGCAGCTCTGCCCATCCTTGGGCGGGGCTGTTTTCATTTTATGTACAGAGCACCTATATAGCACCCAACCCCTCATAGGATTCGCCTCATGTCTGCACCAATTACCCAAGACGTTCACACCATCCCGCGCAAGCTACCAGAAGGTCCACAGAACCTTGTTGGCCTGACTCGGGATGCAATGCGTGATGCGCTGATCGCTATTGGAACGCCAGAAAAACAGGCCAAGATGCGGGTCGGCCAAATTTGGCAATGGATCTACAATTGGGGTGTGCGCGACTTTGAGGCCATGACAAACCTCAGCAAAACCTTCCGCGCTGAACTGGCCGAGCATTTTGTTGTTGAAGTGCCAGAGGTGGTGACCAAACAAGTTAGCACAGACGGCACGCGCAAATATCTGGTGCGGATTGCAGGCGGTCATGAGGTTGAGGTGGTCTATATCCCCGAGGCTGATCGCGGCACGTTGTGCGTGAGTTCGCAGGTTGGATGCACGCTGACCTGTTCGTTCTGTCACACAGGAACGCAAAAATTGGTGCGTAACCTCACCGCTGGGGAAATCATTGGCCAGGTTATGGTTGCCCGTGATGATCTGGATGAATGGCCCAAAAGCGGCACGCGCACTTATGAAGCACGTCGGTTGTCCAACATCGTTTTGATGGGCATGGGCGAGCCGCTGTATAATTTCGAAAACGTGCGGGACGCGATGAAGATCGCGATGGATCCAGAAGGCATCCAGCTGTCGCGCCGCCGTATTACCCTCAGCACATCGGGTGTTGTGCCAGAGATCGCACGTACCGCTGCAGAAATTGGCTGCCAATTGGCTGTATCCTTCCACGCAACAACTGACGAAGTTCGCGATACGCTTGTTCCAATCAACAAGCGCTGGAACATCGAAGCATTGCTGGACGTATTGCGCGAATACCCAAAGGTCTCAAATTCCGAACGGATCACGTTTGAATATGTGATGTTGCACGGAATCAATGACAGCGACGAAGACGCCCACCGTCTGATGAAGTTGATCGAAGGTATTCCCGCCAAGATCAACCTGATCCCATTCAACGAATGGCCGGGTGCTCCGTATACGCGGTCTTCCAATAACCGTATCCGCGCGTTCTCGGACATTGTTCACAAGGCAGGTTATGCTTCCCCGATACGTAAACCTCGGGGTGAAGATATCATGGCCGCCTGCGGTCAGCTCAAGTCTGAGACCGAACGGGCACGTAAATCTCGCCGTCAGATCGAGGCCGAGGCAGGCGTGACACGCAGCTAGATAGTTTGCCGACGCTAGCCGCTTTGGTTGTTTGCAAATCAGATACAATTGAATCGTATTCGGGTGCGCAGCAGTTCGGGATTCGTGAATCGCGCATCCCGTTTTTTGGTCTTGGGTCAGGTTTTGTGGCGTCTTGTGCCTTTAGCTGCCCGTTGCGTATAGAAAAAGTGGATAAATTCCGGCCTCTGAGCAATGTGCAGGTATATTCAGGTACTCTTATGTGATGGTTTTCTATCCTATTGTATTTTAATGGAAAAATAACATTTTCTGCTGCGAACTTGCGTTGAAACACACCGCAAAGGGATGTCAAAAATGGATGATTCAGGCGTTTCTTCGTCCTTTTCTACCTTCAGGGGGCAAAAAACCAATCTTCGGCCACAATCGTATCCGATTCCTGACACTCTGCAGTACGAGACTGTTTCCTGAGAAGAGATAATCAGGAGAGAAACAATGTCGATCATTATCAAACAAGACGCCTTCGTCACCGATGAAGTCATGCAGATGGTTTCCCGCGAACGTGCAGTGGCCCTATCTGCCCGCGAATGGAAGCACCGCCTTGCTGGCTATGGCTATTCCATCCGCGATACAGACGATGGCAAACATGTCCTTGAGACACTGCCCCATCACGTCGCATTGTGTGAGCTGCCTCAAGAACTGTTTAACTGATTATCTGCCGGGGACACTTTCGCGTGCCGAAGGTTCGCCCCAGTTTTCAATCAGGTCTACCGCCTCTTGCGCCGTTTCTACAAAACGGAACAGATCAAGGTCTTCGGCAGAAATAGTACCCGCATCGGCAAGCGCATCCCAGTTGATGATGCTTTCCCAAAATTCGCGACCAAACAGCAGGAATGGCACACGCTGCATCCGGCCTGTCTGGATCAATGTGAGTGCTTCGAACGTTTCGTCCAAGGTGCCGAATCCACCGGGGAACACGCAGATCGCTTTTGCGCGCATCAAGAAATGCATTTTGCGTATCGCGAAATAGTGGAAGTTAAAGCACAGGTCTGGCGTTACGTATTCGTTTGGCGCCTGCTCAAACGGTAAAACAATGTTCAGGCCGATCGATACACCGTCGGCATCAACTGCGCCTCGGTTGCCCGCTTCCATTACACCGGGCCCGCCACCCGTCACCACGACATCCTCTTGTCCGCCGCTCTCTTTTGACTTTAGCGTCATCAGGCGCGCAAACTCGCGGGCTTCATCATAGAATCGCGACAAATCAGCCAACGTTTTAGTGCGAGCGGTATCCTTTTTCGCAGGTTCGGGAATGCGTGCGCCGCCAAATAGGACAATTGTTGATTTGACTCCGTATTCGTCCAACATCATTTCTGGTTTCAGTAATTCGAGCTGTAGGCGAACGGGACGCAGTTCGTCGCGACACATGAAATCAAAGTCATTGAACGCAAGTTTATAAGCTGGTGCTTGGGTTTGTGGCGTAATGGGAACGCCATCAGCCGCGTCACGGTCTGTATGGGCATCGCGTAATGGGTGTTTGGATTTGTTAGTCATTTAAGTCCTCGAAATTCTTAGTTCCGGCGCACAATGCACGTGATTGGCCGTATTGACTATGGCATTGTGCGTAAGTCCGCATGAGGGTGATTTTCGCAATCTTACTGTAGAGGGTCGGTCGTGAGGATTGCGTGGAAAGGCTGCTGCGCGTATAGCGCCAGCTAACAATTCTTTTTATACGGAGTTCCGACATGTCCAATGCACAGCTTGAAACAGCCATCGAGGCCGCGTGGGAAAACCGCGACAGCATCTCATCTGCCACCACTGGTGAACAGCGCGACGCGATTGAAGCAACGCTTGCCGCGCTTGATACGGGCAAGCTGCGCGTAGCGGAAAAGCAAGACAGCGGTGACTGGCATGTAAACCAGTGGGCCAAAAAGGCTGTTCTGTTGGGTTTTCGGATCAAGGACATGGAACACCACGAAGGCGGCCCACAAGGCGCTGGCTGGTGGGATAAAGTCGACAGTAAATTCAAAGGCTGGGGCGAGGCAGAGTGGAAAGAAGCGGGCTTTCGCGCCGTTCCAAACTGCGTAGTACGCAAGTCAGCTTATATCGCGCCGGGCGTTGTGTTGATGCCATCTTTTGTGAACATTGGTGCCTATGTGGACAGCGGAACCATGGTTGATGCATGGGCGACCGTCGGGTCCTGCGCGCAGATTGGTAAGAACGTACACTTGTCTGGTGGCGTAGGCATTGGCGGCGTGCTTGAGCCGATGCAGGCTGGTCCAACGATCATCGAAGATAACTGCTTTATCGGTGCGCGCTCAGAAGTTGTTGAGGGTTGCATCGTTCGCGAAGGATCAGTTTTGGGTATGGGCGTGTTCATCGGCCAATCAACCAAAATTCTAAACCGTGAAACAGGCGAAGTCACATACGGCGAAGTGCCATCAGGTTCGGTTGTTGTGGCTGGCTCCATGCCGTCCACAAACGGTGTTCACCTGTATTGCGCTGTCATCGTTAAGCGCGTTGATGAAAAGACACGCTCCAAAACATCTATCAATGAACTGCTGCGCGACTGATGCGGTTCTTTCTGCTCCTGCTGCTGGCTGCATTGGCAGTTCCAGCAGGGGCGGGACCCTACGATGGACGCTATCGGCCTGATCATTCGTCTGGCGACAGTTGGGATTGCAAAGATATCGGCAAGGATGGCGGTGCGGTTCTTCTGACTTCAAACGTGTTTTTCGCCTTGGGTAGCCGATGTACCCTGCGTGATCCGGTTGCAGTGAGTGGTATGGAAGCTACGCTATATGATGCGATCTGCCGTGCGGATGGTGCACCTTGGCATCGACGCATTATGATCATGAAGACCGAAACAGGCATTGCCGTGATCCAAAAAGGCGCACGCATCAGCATGTTGCGCAAATGCGAATAGGTCTGGGCTTTTCAAATCGGGAATGACCGTCTAGGTCTTCATTTCCCTTGAGCTAAGGCTATTTTGCTATGTCTGACGAAAAGAAACCTAAAAAACCCTCGCGCCAGCAGGTCTATACCTTGTTGGTTGAGATCGGCCGTAAGACCGGAGACGGCCTGCCGGAAAAGGCAACGGGCGCTGCGCTGATGTGTTTTGCGTCTGGCATCGACGAAGCAGAGGCCGTGCGTGAGACTGTTGCGATCCTCAAACAAGCGGACACCGCGCCGTTGGATGTGAGCGGATATGGCACATTAGCAGAGCGTGAAGCCGAAGGTCATGAGATTGACGAAGAAGAACGCGCATTGATGAAACGCGCGCTAGAAGAAAATTCGGTTATCGTGGCACAGATGACGCCGTTCTTTGACTAGCCGCTAAGCGGCGCGGCGTTTGGCCAGATGGATGGCTTCATACCATTTGAGAACCTTGTGTGACGGTGCTTTGTGCTCTGGTAAATCTTGACGGTCCACACCGAACAGTACGCTAGAGGCAAGCTGATGTGTGTCGCGGCGCATGCGTCCGATGTACATGCTCTCTAATGGGGCACCACCTGCAAGGATCGTTTCGTGATTAGGTAGGATCAACTGTGTGTAGCTTGTAAGATGCGCACTAGGTTCGGTCCGCGCGGCAAACCCATTCACCAGATTGCGTGCAGGTGTGAGGACCTTCTCACACGAGAACAAGTATTCTACTTCGGGTCCGTCAATGACAACATGCTGTTCAGGCGCGATGATAATGTCATCCTGGAGCCCGAAATACGGCGCGCGCATCCGGATCGGAGCAAAGCTGCCCCGTGCAGGTACAGTGCGCGATATTGTCTGCAGAACTGGCACGATTTCGCCTTCGGCTGTGTAAACAGTATCGCCTCGTTTTAGGGTGCTGACATTGCGGTACCCCCACGGTGTGGCAACGGGCGTATCAGGTGACAGCGTTGGACCTACGCCAATTGGTTCGATCTGGTCAGAGAGCGCTGCGAACACCATGTCGGGCGCATAATCTTGCTGACCGCGCCCCAACATAAGATCCCGCAGATCCTCAAGCGTCAAAGGAAGAGGGTTTTCAACCGCAACGCTGGTAACAGCGCCTTCGCCAACTTGTTCTAGTGTCAGGCGGCCCCAGTTGTATTTGATGTCCCACGCATAAGTCAGGCGCAGGATTTCCGCGCGGCCAGCGTTTTTGTGCGCAATAGCGGCATGGGCGATATCATCACCCTGCACATGGACCATCGCAACACCGCCACCGGGGATCGCCTGAAACACCAGGCTTCGATGTTTGGGATGAGGTGTTGTGTAACCGAAAAGAACCTGCGGCTTGCTGTCTTCAGAAACCTGAGTTTCAAACACGATGCTACCACGGTTCAATGTTTGTCCGGGCACGTCCGCTAGTATTGGTGCATTTCGTTTTTCTTGCCCAAGTCCACGAAGAGACAAGCGGCGGTCAGTATGGTCAGTAAGCGCAAGCCAAGTCATTTATGCCACCTTCGCGGCGCGCAATAGCTCCGCCTCATAACGTTTCAGGGTGCGGCGCGCCGCAGTTGGATAACCAGCGCCAGTTTCAGGGTCTAACTCGGGGAATATGTTGTAAATTTCTTCAACTACCTCAGCCTCAAAGCTGGTTGCTGTCTGTGGTCCCGGCAGGAAGCTTTCGGTTTCCAAACCCTCAGAAAAGACAACTTGATGGCGGTCAAACAACAGATGCACATAGGTCACTTCGCCACCTTCGCGGCGGGTGATTGAGTGATCATTGAGCAGATCGCGTGCGGCAATCAGTACTTCGGCCTCACCAAATAGCAGCTCAGCGAGGATGTCTTTGATCAATACACGGTGCAGCGGCGAGACCAGAAGATCGCGATGCTGGCCCAGCGTGTTCGCGCGAATATGGATTGGGGCAAAATCACCTTCCGCGGCGACCCTGCGTGAACCAATCCATCGCAGGGGTTGTGCGCCGTCATCTTTGGTCATGACCATGTCACCAGGCACCAAGGTTTCAGCACGGCGATCACCGTCGGGTGTAGCAATGAGCGTTCCAGCCACAAAACACGGAACCGAAGTGGCATTGACGAAACCCACGTCCGTATCGGTGCCGTTGTCGATTGTGTAGGTAAAGTTGAAATTTTCTACATCGCCGTCGCCCACAACGTTGAAGGTACCATCGGCATTCAGCGTAACAACCTGTCCTGTAGGCAATGTGACGGTGCTCCCCACAGTAACGGCCTGACCGTTGATATGGGTTACCGTCAGGGTGGTTCCGGGCGTGTTATTGATGTCGTTGCTTAGAACATCGAGGGTTGTAGTGCCGTCCGGATAGACATTCACATCATCCGAGATAGCAACCAGATTGGTCTGGAGGGAGTCCCCTGCGATCAGCACGTTTGAATCGTATTGGCTATCGCCCACATCCGCCAGCGCGATCCGGATCGAATTGGTCTGGTTCGGGATCACGGTCATCGTTAGGGTGAGCGTGATGGTAAATCCGTCCATCTCGGTGTTGTAGTCGTCATTGGTGTTGTCGACATACATGTTGATGTTGTTGGTGGTCGAGATGTTGAGCGGATCCGTTTCCCCATCGCCCACGTCATGCTCTACAAATTGCCCGTTGACCCAAACACCAAAGAAGTCCTGATAGATCGAATTGGCGAATTCCGGATATTCCTCCGAGCTGAAGACAAACTGCATCGTCAGCGTGTCACTGTCGGGGATAAAATCCACATCTAGCGTCGATGCGTCATAGGTCGTACCGCCGGCGGCATTGTTGTACTGGCTAAAGTTATTGGTGCCCGATGTGTTCGTCGATGTGCTCGGGGATTGGTTTGGGTCTGCGCCGGCACTGCTCGTGTTACCGCTGCCGCCGTTCCCGTTTCCGTTCCCGTTGTTTCCGTTTCCGTTCCCGCCACCATTTCCGTTCCCGCCACCATTTCCGTTCCCGACACCGTTCCCGTTGCCATTATTGCCGTTGGTGTTCGTGCCGTTCCCGCCGGAAGCCGCTTCGTTGGTAAAGTCCTCCGCGTTGCCAGTGGACATGATCAGGCCGCTGTCACCGGGAACCACGCCGGGTGATGTCGTATCGCCGCCTGAATAGATGCCCGCACTGTCGATATCACCGTAGTACGTGGCGCCGGTTACGGTCACGCCGCTGCCAAAGATCTCCTGCGCCATATCGATGGCACTGGTGCCCTCACGCACTGTCTCTATGTCGAGTTCGGATGCTGTTACCATATCACTGCCTCAAACCATTCAATGAGACAGCACAAGTCGCAGCTAGACAGAGGTACACCCCTGTTCCAATCATGTCCGTTTTTCGGACGTATCCATCCCTGTTTTCAGGTGATGGAACTGCTCATGCCCTGCCTCGGGTCATTATTATCAATCAGGTTACCACAATTTTGACATAAATGAAGTGGGATTTCGTGGGGTGCCGAAGGGCTGGCACTTTTGCACCACAGGATAGATAAGGGTTTTGAGTTACCTAAGGAGCCTCGGCGCATGTCCCAATTCACCCCAGTTGACCCCGTAGATCTGACCGCGGCCTTGGTCCGCTGCCCTTCTGTCACACCAGCAGATGAGGGCGCATTGGATATTCTACATGAACTGCTCAGTGATGCGGGTTTCACCTGTGCATGGGCGGATCGGGGCGGTATTCGCAATCTTTTTGCGCGTTGGGGCGCGCAGGGTAACACGCGAAGTTTTGGTTTTAACGGTCACACAGATGTGGTGCCTGTCGGGGATGAAGCCGCATGGACGATGCCACCATTCGGTGCGCAGATCAAAGACGGCATTATGTACGGACGCGGTACCACGGATATGAAATCTGGCGTGGCTGCATTTGCGGCTGCGGCGGTGGATTTTGTGCGCGAAACTCCGCCAGATGGTTCGATCGTGATCGCCATAACGGGTGATGAAGAAGGCGAATCAATTGATGGCACGTTGGCGTTGTTGGAATACATGGAAAACAACGGTGAGCGGATGGATGTCTGTCTGGTTGGTGAACCGACATGCCCCAATACGATGGGCGAGATGATCAAGATTGGTCGTCGTGGTTCTATGACGGTCAAGTTCCGAGTGATCGGGAAACAAGGTCATTCGGCGTACCCTCATCGCGCTAATAATCCACTACCGCCAATGATGCGACTGATGGACAGATTGGCCAGTCATGAACTGGACACAGGTACAGATCATTTTGATCAATCAACATTGGCAGTTGTAACGGTTGATACAGGCAACCCGGCCACCAATGTTATCCCTGCCGAATGTACCGCAGCAGTGAACATCCGCTTTAACGATACCCACTCAGGCGCAAGCCTAAGCGCATGGATCGAGGAAGAAGTTGTCGCGATCCGTGAGGCGTATAGCGTAGAGATCGAGACGCTTGTGAAAATTTCCGGAGAGAGCTTTATCACCCCGCCGGGTGATCTTTCAGCGATGGTTGCAGGGGCCGTTGAGGCGGTTACTGGTGTTTCTCCAGAGCTGTCCACAACTGGCGGAACATCAGATGCACGGTTTGTAAAATCGCACTGCCCTGTTGTGGAATTCGGCCTTGTCGGGCAATCGATGCACCAAGTGGACGAACACGTTCGTGTTGATCATATCCATGAGCTAAAGACGATCTATTCGCGCATTTTGAGAGATTATTTCGCTTGATCCAGATCGACCAACCCGAACACCTGCAGGTTTGCTATGCGTTGCGCCATGAAGTGTTTGGCGGTGAGCAACATTGTACCGCCAAATGTGAAGTGGGTGCCTTGGATACGAACCGTTTGCATCTACTTGCACAACAGGAGGGCATACCTATCGCAACAGCCCATGTGCATACGAACAGTGCGGATCGTGTTGTGGGTGGTACGCTGGCTCATGCGGTTGGGTTTTACACCAAGTTGGGCTTTGATCGATCTGATGAAAACGAACCCCATCAGATGATGGAACAGATTTCGTGAACCGTACATTGATTGTCATGCTCAAAGAGCCGCGTGCGGGCCGTGTTAAAACACGGCTTGGTCGCGATATTGGTATGGTTGGTGCAGCTTGGTGGTTTCGCCATCAGGTGCGCCGATTGCTGCGCCGCATAGATGATCCGCGTTGGAACGTGGTGCTGGCCGTGGCACCTGACCGCGCTGGCATGATTTCGCGCGTTTGGCCTATGCACTTGCAGCGCATTCCCCAAGGCAGCGGCACTTTGGGTGACCGAATGGAACGGGCGTTGCGTTGCGCACCATCTGGTCCTGTTTGTGTGATTGGTGGCGACATTCCTGACATTACTGCTGCACGGATCGCTGAAGCGTTTAAGGCGCTGGGCAACAATGATGCTGTATTTGGACCTGCGCCAGATGGCGGATATTGGCTGATAGGGTTGCGTCGCAGTCGGGCGATTCCGCCAACGATATTTAAGGGGGTCCGGTGGTCCTCTGAACATGCACTGATAGATACAAAAGCGTCACTTCCCGACCACAAAATTAGCCATGTCGCGACATTGCAGGATGTGGATACTGTTGCAGACCTAAATTAATGTGACGCGCGCCCAAGTGCGTGTTACGCCCAACCCATGAAAAATATCCCTACCAAGCAAGAGATCCTAAGCTGGATCGAGGAAAACCCAACCCTGACTGCCAAGCGCGATATCGCCAAGGCATTCGGCATCAAAGGGTCTGCGCGCATAGATCTGAAACAGCTCTTGAAGGAGCTAGAGGCCGAAGGCCATTTGGAAAAGCGCAAGAATTCCTACAATGACCCAGAACGTTTGTCGCCAGTAAGTGTACTGATGGTCACCGGGCCGGATGGTGATGGCGACCTTTTTGCGAAACCGATGGAATGGACGGGCGAAGGGCAAGAACCTGTCGTTCTGATGATCCCGCGCGCTGGTGATCCGGCGCTGGGCGAGGGTGATCGCATTCTGGCGCGCCTTACCTTGGTTAAGGGCGAGGCGCATCCTTATGAAGGTCGCTTGATCCGCCGTATTGGAACCAATCCTAAAAAGATCATCGGCATCTTCCGCAAACATGCGGAAGGCGGGCGCATTCTGCCCATTGATAAAGGTGCTGACAAAGAATGGGCTGTCCCCTCGGATGCCACAGGTGGTGCTAAAGAGGGTGAACTTGTTGAGGCTGAACTGGCTGGTCCAAAGGGCCGCATGGGTCTGCCGCGTGCGCGTATTGTTGAACGTCTTGGTGATCCATCCGCGCCAAAGGCAGTTTCACTGATCGCCATTCATCAGCACAGCATCCCAGATGATTTTCCTGATGACGTCATTGCAGAGGCCGATACCGCCGAGCCGGAAGGCCTAAAAGGCCGCGAAGACCTGCGAGAAGTCCCTCTGATTACCATTGATCCGTCAGACGCACGTGATCATGATGATGCGTGTTTTGCTGAGGCTGATACCGATCCGGCCAACAAGGGCGGTCATATCCTGTGGGTCGCGATTGCGGATGTGTCTGCTTATGTGACGCCGAATTCCGCATTGGACCGTGAAGCGCGCAAGCGGGGGAACTCGACCTATTTCCCTGACCGCGTTGTTCCTATGTTGCCGGATCGCCTGTCTGGTGATCTTTGCTCGCTTCATGAAGGGGTTGAGCGTGCCTGTATCGCCGTGCGGATGGTGCTGGATGCCGAGGGCAATAAGCTGCACCATGATTTCCATCGCGGCCTTATGCGCTCCCCTGCCAGTCTGCATTACGAAGAAGTGCAAGAGGCAATTGATGGCAACACGAATGAGCGTACAGAACCCTTATTAGAGACTGTTCTAAAGCCACTTTACGCCGCTTATGCGGCATTGGTTGCAGCGCGTGAACGTCGGCAGCCGCTTGATCTCGATCTGCCGGAGCGGCGCATTGAACTAGATGAAGATGGCACTGTTCGCTCGGTCAATTTTCGCATGCGGCTGGATGCGCACAGGTTGATCGAAGAATGTATGGTTCTGGCAAATGTTGCCGCCGCAGAAACCTTGATCGCTAAGAAAACGCCGTTGCTGTTTCGCACGCACGAAGAACCGACTCCAGAAAAGCTCGACTCCTTGCGTGAGACTGCTGCGGCGGCTGGCTATACGCTTGCCAAGGGGCAGGTGTTGCAAACAGCGCACCTAAACCGTCTGTTGGATCAGGCTGCTGGAAGCGACGATGCAGAGCTGATCAACATCTCTACTTTGCGGTCGATGACGCAGGCCTATTACGGTCCTGATCATATTGGGCACTTTGGATTGGCGTTGCGATCATACGCTCACTTTACGTCGCCTATTCGTCGTTATGCGGATTTGCTGGTGCACCGTGCGCTGATCACTGCCCATGGTTGGGGTAAGGACGGTTTGTCGCCACATGACATCGAAGATCTAGAGGCCACAGGTACGCATATTTCCGATACCGAGCGGCGTTCAATGGTTGCCGAACGTGACACAACTGATCGCTACCTTGCTTCATTTCTGTCTGAACGTGTTGGCAATGAGATGACAGGCCGGATTAGCGGCATCGCGCGTTTTGGTGCATTTGTAAAACTGGATGAGACGGGCGCAGATGGGTTGATTCCGATGCGCAATATCGGGCGTGAATACTTCCATCACGATGCAGACGCAGGGACGCTTATGGGGGCGGATACGGGCATGACGATCGGCCTTGGCCAGCGGGTGACAGTGCGTTTGGCCGAAGTCACGCCAGTCACAGGCGGCATTGCGCTAGAGTTACTCGATATCGAAGGCGAAAAAATCCCGCAGGGCAGACGAAGCCCTGCAGGTCGTAGCCCGCGCCGAAAAGGGACGAAGGCGAAGGGTAAGAAGGCAGCAACTAAGCGTAAGGTAACGCGCAGCCGCAACTAGCCCATCGCGGTAGCGCACCGCGCCGCATAAGCGCCAAGGATCGGATCTTGTGAAACGCGCCGCGATAGTGGAGTTGGCACAGGTGAAGCCATGATTGCGTTCATAAATGCGCCGACGGTGGCATCCGCTGCCGTCGGCGTATCGCCAAACAGATAAGGGCGGTCACCCAGCTGAGCGGAGATGGCGAGTAAATCCGGCTCGATCCGCTCTAGCCGTTGCTGAACGGTGAAACGGCCTAATCCTATACCCTTCATTGTGCGCATCAGGTCTTTTCGCAGCTTTGAAGGAACAATGCGTCGTAGGATGGGTGGTAGGAAGCCGAAATACTCCTCCCGAATGACGTTCCAATTTGCATCATCGCCCCAACGGTCCATGACTTGATGAAAGTAGATGTGCTCTTCGGTCATCCGGATGAAGGCACGCGAAGTCGCCTTATCACGCGCTGACAAACCAGCGTCAAAATCATGCCCCTGCTTTTCCAGATAGGTACGGATATTGTCGCTGTCTGGAATGATGGTGCCGTCCTTTAGGCCAATCGCAGGCAGCTTTCCCAGCGGCATTTTACGTGGATCTTGCATGTCGTGCCGCTCCCATGGGACGCCAGCCAAATTCAGCAACCAGCCCGCTTTTGTACAAAACGGACTATAGCTGAATTGTCCAAGTCCTGCGGCGAATGTGTAGAGTTTGATCACGATCTTTTCCTTTGTGAATGTCTGGGCTTGTCTAGCAAGCATTGCTGACAGAAAATGACAGGATGCTGTGAAAGAATGGCAGTTAAAGAAAGGATGCAAAATGACCCGTACACACCGCTTGTTTCAACTGATGCAATTGATGCGCCGTTTGCGTGCGCCTGTTACGGCTTCGACGTTGGTGGATGAAACAGGCGTGTCATTGCGCACGATCTACCGCGACATTGATGCATTGCGGGGATTGGGGGCTGTGATCGATGGTGAAGCAGGTTTTGGGTACACACTGATTGAGGATGCAGCGCTGCCGCCATTGGCCTTTTCCGATGACGAGTTGGAAGCCCTCGTACTGGGCCTGAGGGAGGTGACAGTGATTGGTGATCCTGCGCTAGCCGAAGCGGCACAGACCGCGCTGTCCAAGCTCAAGGCCCGTTTGCCCGCGCGTCAAACCCATCGATTGCAACATGCTGTCCTTGATGCGCGTCGGTTTGTTCGTCCGCCACAACCTAGTATTGATGTGAAGGCTTTGCGCGCTGCGACTTGGGATGAGGCTACTGTTTCTTTTGAGTATGAAGATGGAAAGGGCGACGTTACAGAGCGTAGTGTTGATCCGCTCAGCATTGTTTTTATGCAGAACGCCCACATGCTGTTGGCGTGGTGCCACCTGCGGTCAGGTTTTCGAGCATTCCGATTGGACCGGATGTGCGACCTCTCCTTGACAGGTGGAAACTTCAGACCCCGACGCGTTCCATTACTGCGCGACTTTGTTGCTGTGATGCGCGCAGAGGCTGAGGAAAGGGCTAAAGACCGCCCAATCTCTGGCTAACGCTTTTCGCGGCAAATGAATGTGGTTAGGGTCGATCCGGCAACGATGCTTTAGGGGTCCACCATGCGTTTTATTTCACTTCTTTTGATGTCTTTGGCGCTTCCTGTTGGGGCGCAAACAACGGTACCGCGGGATGCAGTTCACCGCAGCGATGCAGGTCTTCAGGATTGGATAGAAACGTTTAAACCCAAGGCCATTGCTGCTGGGATCACACCTTCGGTTTTTGATACGGCGATGGCTAACGTGTCCTACGCGCCGAAGGTTGTTGAGCGCGACCGTAACCAATCAGAATTCACAAAAACAATATGGGATTACCTAGAGACCGCTGTGTCGGACTTGCGCGTAAGCAACGGAAAGGCGGCGTTGAAACGTCAACAAAAAGCGTTGGATGAAATTGAGGCGCGGTATGGGGTTCCAGCAGAAATCGTCACGGCGATTTGGGGGCTGGAGAGCGCTTATGGCACGTTCAAGGGCGGTGATCCTGTATTAACGTCAATGGCGTCGCTTGCGTATGATGCGCGCCGCGCGGAGTTTTTCGAGATCCAAGTGATCGCGGCCCTTCAAATCGTTCAAAGCGGAGATACCACGTTGGGGAACCTCAATGGCAGTTGGGCTGGCGCGATGGGGCATACCCAGTTTATGCCGGGTTCTTTTATTGATCACGCCGTTGATTGGACTGGTGATGGCAAGCGGGACATTTGGGGTGCTGATCCGCGTGATGCGCTGGCTTCTGCCAGTGCCTACCTCAAGGAGAATGGATGGATGACGGGGCAACCGTGGGGTGTAGAGGTGAGTGTGCCCAAAGGGTTTTATTATCTGCTCGCCAATCGCGATGTGACCAAATCACCAACCGAATGGGCTGATTTGGGTGTTTTTGACATCAATGGAACAGCTGTCCTAGATCACGGCCCCGCGTCAATTCTGTTGCCTGCAGGAGCAGAAGGTGCAGCATTTATGGTGTTCAAGAATTTCGAAGTGCTGGAAAGCTACAATACCGCGGATGCCTACGTAATTGCAGTGGGCCATCTATCGGATCGTATTGCTGGTGCAGGGCGTCTGCAGGGCGGTTGGCCGACGCAGGATCGTGCGCTTAGTTATGTTGAACGGATCGAGCTGCAAAAAGAGCTCACTGCGCAGGGATTTGATACCCAAAAGATCGACGCGAAAATCGGGCCGTTGACGGTGAATGCTGTGCGTGGGTGGCAGGTGGCGCAGGGAGAGGTGCCTGATGGCTACGCCTCTCCCCGCTTGCTTGAGCGTCTTAAATCAAGTCGGTGACATACCGCGCATCCGTTCGGAACGGCGGCGCAACATTTCGACGACGGTCAGTAGGCAGATCGAAATACCGACAAGGATCGTCGCAACGGCTAGGATCGTTGGGCTGATTTGTTCGCGCAGACCAATAAACATCTGCCATGGTAGCGTCTTTTGTCCAGCAGAACCGACAAACAGAACAACAACAACTTCATCAAACGAGGTGATGAAAGCAAACAGGCCACCCGAGATCACACCCGGTAAGATCAGCGGCATTTGAACGCGGAAGAACGTAGTCACAGGGTTTGCACCCATGTTTGCAGCGGCCCGCGTTAGAGAGTTGTCAAAGCCGACCAATGTCGCGGTCACTGTGATAATCACAAACGGAATACCAAGAGCTGCGTGCGCAAGCACAACGCCGATGTATGTACCTTGCAGGCCGATACGGCTGTAGAAGAAGTACATGCCAGCAGCCGAAATGATCAGCGGCACAATCATTGGTGAAATCAGAATTGCCATGATTGCGCGGCGGAATGGTACGTGTGGCTGGCTAAGGCCAATTGCGGCTAATGTACCAAACGTCACTGACAGAATCGTAGCCATAGGTGCGATCCGCAGCGAGTTCTTCATCGCGTCCTGCCATGCGTCATTAGTAAAGAAGTCACGATAGTGCTTGAGTGAGTAACCTGCGGGATCAAAACGCAACATTTCAGGTGTGAACGTGAAGAAATCCTGCGCGTTAAAGCTAAGCGGCATCACAACAAGGATTGGCGTGATGAGGAACACAAAGATGGACCCACAGATCGTGCGGAAGGCAAAGTGCCACAGCACCTGGCCAGGTGTCAGGTAAGGTGCCACTTTTGCGCGATAGCGACCTTCATATAGCCAGAAGATCAGGAATCCAAAGAACCAGCCAAAAAACGTACCGATAAATAGGCCAGGCAGGCCAGCGAAGGCAAAACCACCAAGGGCACCGAGCACGGTAAGCCCCCAACGGCCTGCTCTTTCTTGTTTGATGATTTTTGTCAGCACAAAGGCAATGACAGCCATGAGAATAGCGCCGCCAAGGACGCCGGCGATCAGGTTGCCCTGACCAGTGCCGATGAAGACGCCAAAGAAGGCGCCGAAAGCTGCAACAACCGGAACATAAAAGCTCGTTTCGGTGCGCGAGATGGGTGTGAGTGCAACCATGGGTCTGCTCCTTATCCGAGTTTCACGTTATCGATGCCGACGATCTTGTCGTAGGCGTAATACAGCAGCAGAACCGCTGCCAAGAGGATCGCACCAAGTGCAGCACCCAAGCCCCAGTTCAGAGAGCTGGAGATGTGATAGGCGATCCGGTTCGAGATGAATGTACCAGATGTCCCGCCTACGATTTCAGGTGTGATGTAGTAACCAATCGAAAGGATGAACACGAGAATACTGCCCGCGCCGATACCTGGGATGGATTGCGGGAAGTAGACACGCCAGAAGGCGGTCCAGTTCGTTGCACCAAGGCTTTTTGCGGCGCGCAGATACGTGGGCTGGATCGTTTGCATAACCGAATAAAGCGGCAGGATCATAAACGGCAGCAGGATGTGCGTCATCGCGATGATCGTGCCTGTTTGATTGTTGATCAGAGCTAAGCGGTCATCGGTTGCAACAATACCGAGCCAAACAAGCGTGTCGTTAATCACACCCTGTTGTTGCAACATGACCTTCCACGCCGATGTCCGAACCAAGAGTGAGGTCCAGAACGGCAACAGTACTAGGATCAGCAACAGGTTGGCTTGGCGTGCGGGCAGGTTGGCAAGGATCCATGCAACGGGGTAGCCCAGTAAAATGCAGGACAGTGTGATAGCTACTGACATTACCATCGTGCGGAAGAACAGGATGCCGTAGATGCGTTGGTTTTCTGGGCGCTTTTCGACGCCTTCAACAGATTTCTGCCGATCTACTGCGTTCAAAAAGTAACCGGACGTGTATTTTGGTGTGTAGACCTTGATCGTCTGCCATACTTCCAGATCGTGCCAGTCTTTGTCGATCTTCTTAAATGCTTCGGAGAAGTTGACCGTCTCGAATGTTGAGGCGGCAGCTGCGGCTGCTTGGAGTTTTGTCGCAGCGGGACCCGTATAAGAAGATACACCGTTCTCACCTGTCAGATCACTGTGCAGGGAGGAATAGACGATAGCCCATGGGTCTTCTTTGTAAAGATTGTCTTCATCTACGTTCTGGATGAAGTCTGCAAAACGCAAGTAGCTGGCCGAAGTTGCCGGCAAGATTTCTGCTACTCCATCGCGCAACTCAAACGCGGGCTGTGCGCCATCTGTTTTTTTCCAGTTTGCCATGGCGGCAACCCATGCATCACTGGCCATAAAGCTGGCCCAGTTTTCATTGGTTTTCCAAAAGGCATCAAGGCCTTCAAACTGATCCTGATAGACTTCACCCATGTCATCGATCTTGCGGCCTGATTTACGGAACAGAGATGAAACACCTGTCAGTTCATAATTGAGGCGGGACCCAAGGCGTGTGTGCAGCTTTGCTTCTTTGGCAAAGAACATGTCGTCATAGAGTGCTTCGAATACTGGCTCTCCGGGAATCTCAGTACCTTCCGCGTCCCATTCGACTAGCATTTGTGTCGTGGTCGGCAGAGTCTCGGAGACGATCTCGTTCTCAACAGAGCGGAACAACATATCGGCGATTGGCGCGATAAACGTGACCAAGACAAAGATAAGCAAGGGCGCGATCAGGGCCAAAGCCCTCATTTTCTGTAACCGCAGTGCGCGGTTAAGCGACTTTTTCAAAGGAGTGCCATCGGCGGCGAGCATTGGCCCTGTATGGGCGGCATCCGCTATGCGCGCTTCGGCGGCGGATGATGATGCTGTTTGGGCTGGTGTTGCTTCGCTCATGGTGTCCCCATCGGCTTGGTCGGAAGTAGTAAAGTAACTAACGAATGATGTGTGGAGAGGGCCGCGATAGGCCCTCTCCTAAAGCTAAAGGTAGCTTATTTTACCAACCACGCCTGGAATTTGGCGTCGATGTCGTCACGGTAGTCTGCCCAGAACTCGTAGTTATACAGGAACGTGTTCGCTGCGTTCGCTGGGTCGGTAGGCATGTGTGGTGCCATTTCGATGCCCAGTTCTGCGTGCTTGCCAACCAGTGGTGCGGATGACTTGCGTGCAGGACCGTAAGAGATCCACTTGGACTGATCGGCCAGACGCTGTGTGTCTGTTGCGAACATGATGTAGTCCAGTGCGCGTGCTTGACGCTCTTCGCTCAGGCCTGTTGGGATGATCCAACCGTCCAGATCGAATACTTGTGCGTCCCACAACATGGCAACTGGCTGGTCTTGCTCAGCAATGAGTGAAAACAGGCGGCCGTTGTATGTGGAGCCCATAACAACTTCACCATCAGCAAGCAGCTGTGGCGTGTCTGCACCAGCGGACCACCAGATCACGTCGTCTTTGATAGTTGCCAGCTTATCGAGAGCTTTCTGTTGACCTTCATCGGTTTCCAGAACGTCATAGACTTCGCCTTTTGCAACGCCGTCACAGAGCAATGCCCATTCCATGTTGTTGATTGGACGTTTTTCGAGCGAACGTTTGCCCGGGTAGGCGTCGGTGTCGAAAATTGCGCAGATGTCTGTTGGCGCGGTGTCGCCGACCAGGTCAGTGCGATAGCCAAAAGTTGTGGAATACACGATCTGTGGGATGAAGCAGTCGCCAACCAACAGTTCGCCAAAATCTTCGGAGGCTTTTGTGCCATCAGGTGCATCGGCCAACATTGTGTCAGGGTCGATTTCCATCGCCAGACCTTCGTCGCACAGACGCAGAGCGTCAGCAGCAACAACGTCAACAACGTCCCATGTCACGTTACCAGCTTCGTTCATCGCGCGCAGCTTGGAAACGGCTTCGGCAGAAGATTCATCATTGATGATCTTTACGCCAGTCTTTTCCGTGTAAGGTGTGTGATAGGCGTTTTGCTGTGACTTAGAGTAAGCACCGCCCCATGATACGATCGTCATTTCGTCAGAGTGCGCCATGCCAGCTGCAACAGTTAGTGCAGTGGTGGCCAACAATGTTTTTGTGAGGTTCATTTAGAGTCTCCCAGTTTTATCCCGTTGGTATATTCCAAGGCGGCAACAACGGGTTTAGTTGTCGCCTCTTATAGATCACGCAGCCATAGGCTGCGCGATATGACCTGCGCGGTAGACCTTAAGCGTCTAGCGCGCGGCAATCCTCAGGCAACCAGCCAATTTCGATCTGGGTGCCCGGTGTAAGGCGATCCTGATCCGGTGCGTTACGTGTTTTGACAACAAAGTCGTCGCGACCAGCAACCCGTAGGCGCGTGCGGAAAATGTCACCCATGTAGATGAACTCCAGCACTTCGGCCTTCAAGGTAAACGCGCCTTCTCGCATACGTTCTTTGTTGTATTCGACGCGTTCTGGCCGGATTGAAACACGGGTACGTTCACCTGCTTGGGTCACGTTGATCGGTTTGGCTTCGATGATCTCGCCGCTGTCTAGCTGAACAAGTGCCACGCCATTTTTGATCTCTTTGACAACGCCCTCAAGGGTGTTGTTTTCACCGATGAACTGCGCAACGAAACTGTTTTCAGGTTCTTCATACAGCTTGTCTGGCGGTGCCAGCTGCTGGATGCGACCATCATCAAACACGGCAACGCGGTCAGACATTGTGAGCGCTTCGGTTTGATCGTGGGTCACATAAACCACGGTAATGCCCAGATCGTGTGCCAGATTCGTGATCTCAAACTGCAGTGTTTCGCGTAACTGTTTGTCGAGCGCGCCCAGCGGCTCATCCATCAGAACCAGTTCAGGTTCAAAAACCAACGCACGTGCAAGTGCGATCCGCTGCTGTTGGCCACCAGAAAGTTGTGCAGGGCGACGGCCCGCAAAATCGTTCATCTGGACCATGCCAAGTGCACGCGTGATTTTCTCTTCGCGCAGGGATTTCCCCATCTTGCGCACTTCCAGCGGGAAGGAGAGGTTTTCGGCAACTGTCATGTGCGGAAAGAGTGCATAGTTTTGAAATACCATGCCAATTCCGCGTTTGTGAGGCGGAATGTTATTAATTGACACACCATCAAGGCGAATATCACCATGGGTTGCCGTTTCAAAACCAGCTAGCATCATCAGGCAAGTTGTCTTGCCGGAGCCTGATGGACCGAGCATCGTCAAAAATTCGCCTTTGGGCATGCTGAGATTAAGATCTTTTACGACAAGGTTTTCACCGTCGTAACTCTTTTGCACACGTTCAAATTCAACGAACGCGTTGCTACTTTTAGTATCGGCCAAATTTTTGGCTCCCCGTGGTTGTTGTTATTTTCAACATTGGATCAAAGTAAACGCGCCTGTGATCAGCTTTGCAACTGGATAACGTTGAAATTCGATAATCTGAGGAAATTCAGGGCGAATTACCTGATGAATATGCGAATTCAGGCATTTTGCCTGTTCGTAAGGCAGACTGGGCATGATTAACTCACACCGCAATCTGCGGCTCTTAGGATGCTACGTTCAACATGTCGCCATCCTTGAGCGCCTTATATGTTTCATCCAAGGCGAGTTTCGCACGTGTGTGAAAGATGTCGATCTCATCCGGCGTGATGACCAATGGTGGAGAGATGATCATGCGATCCCCTACGTGACGCATCACCAAACCATTGGCAAAGCAGCGCTCGCGGCAAAAAAACCCTACGGTGCCTTTGTCCATTTCAAAATCGGCGCGGGTTTCCTTGTTGGGTGTCAGGGGAAGCGAGGCCATCATGCCTTGAACGTTCATTCCACCAACCAGCGGATGTTCTGCCAGCTTTTCCAACGCGGCGTTTAGCGCGGGGGCAGCCACGTTGTTTACGTGATCTAAAATGTTCTCGTCTTGCATGACTCTCAAGTTTGCTAATGCAACCGCTGCGCAAACGGGGTGCCCTGAATAGGTGTAGCCATGGTTGAATTCGATGGCGTTGATTACTTCGGCAATTTCATCGCATACGATTGATCCACCGATGGGTGCGTATCCAGAGCTGAGACCCTTTGCGATTGTCATGATGTGCGGTTTGATTCCCATCGTTGTGGAGCCAAACCAATTTCCTGTGCGTCCAAATCCGCAGATGACTTCGTCGGCGATGATTAGGACATCATACTTGTCGCAGATGCGTTGAATTTCGGGCCAGTAGGTTGCTGGCGGGATGATGACGCCACCCGCGCCTTGCACTGGTTCAGCAATAAACGCGGCGACTTTCTCGGCCCCAAGTTCACGGATTTTCGTCTCAAGCTCTTGCGCGCGGGCAAGGCCAAATTCCTCAGGTGTTTGATTGCCACCTTCGGTCCACCAATCAGGTTGACCAATGTGATGAATTCCGGGAATCGGCATGCCGCCTTGAGCATGCATATAGGCCATACCACCCAATGAACCCGACCCAACCGAAGAGCCATGATAGGCGTTTTTACGGCTGATGATATGGGATTTTTCGGGTTGACCTTTTTCCGCCCAATATGTCCTGACCATCCGTAGATTTGTGTCATTGGCTTCGGAACCCGAACCAGCAAAGAACACATGGTTCAACCCTTCTGGCGCTAGTTTGGCCAGTTCTGCCGCCAGTTCGATAGCTGGTGTGTGTGTCGTGTTGAAAAAGGTGTTGTAATAGGGGAGCTCGGCCATCTGGCGTGTAGCCGCCTGAACCAGCTCCTCGCGACCGTATCCTATGTTCACGCACCATAGACCTGCCATGGCGTCCAAAATCTCATTGCCTTCACTATCACGCAGATAAATGCCCTTTGCGCTGGTGATCACACGTGCACCAATTCCGCTCAACTCGTCATTGGTGGTGAAGGGGTGCATGTGATGTGCTGCATCCAGCTTTTGCAATTCAGCAGTGGGGAGATGATTTGAAGTGGTGGTCATGAAAGGGCCCCTATCAGGTTGGAATACGATTATCGGAAAATATGATCAAATTGTTGCGCGGTCAATCTTACTGTGCTGTATATAGATTAGGCTGATGATAAAAATTTCTTCGAAAACAGCTCAGGCTAGGGTCACCGAACCTGAATTGGCTTGGCAATCGGTGCGAAGTTTGATCATCTTTTTGCCAAATGCTGGGATCAACCCAGCGTCACCTATGGGAGTCTCATAATGATTAAGTCACTTTTAACGGGCACCGCAGCTGTAGCCTTATTGGCTGGCACTGCCTTTGCCGAAGAAGTTCGCGTGTACAACTGGTCGGACTATATTGACGAAGACCTGCTTGCCAAATTCGAAGAAGATACTGGCATCAAACTGATCTATGATGTTTTTGACAGCAATGAATTGCTGGAAACCAAAATGCTTTCCGGTGGTTCAGGTTACGACGTTGTTGTTCCCTCAGGTACATTCCTGCAGCGCCAGATCACAGCAGGCGCTTTCCAGAAGCTGGACAGATCCAAGCTGCCAAACATTGAAAATATGTGGGACGTAGTCGAAAGCCGCACGGAACAATATGACCCTGATAACGCTTACTCGGTCAACTATATGTGGGGCACCACCGGCATTGGTGCGAATGTTGGAAAGGTGCAGGAACTGTTGGGCGCAGATGCGCCGCTCGATTCGCTTGAACTGGTATTAAACCCAGACAACATGTCCAAGCTGGCAGAATGCGGTGTGCATTTCCTTGATGCGCCAGCCGAAATGCTGCCAATGGCTTTGAAATACATCGGTGAAGATCCCGATAGCCACGATCCGGAAGTCATCGCAAAAGCCGAAGAGGTCATGACGAAAATCAGGCCTTTCATTCAGAAATTCCACAGCTCTGAATACATCAACGCGCTGGCGAACGGCGACATTTGCGTTGCTGTGGGCTGGTCAGGCGATATCTTGCAAGCGCGTGACCGTGCCGCAGAAGCCGATAATGGTGTTGTAATTGCATATAACGCGGCCAAAGAAGGTGCGCAGATGTGGTTTGATCAGATGGCAATTCCTGTTGATGCGCCCAACCCTGATGCGGCGCATAAGTTCCTGAACTTTATCATGGATGCGGAAAACATGGCTGCGGCGTCGAACTATGTTTACTACGCAAACGGTAACAAGGCCTCACAAGAGTTTTTGGTCGAAGACGTAAGTGGCGATCCCGCGATTTATCCTGATGCGGCCACGCTAGAGAACTTGTTCACAACCAGACCTTACCCGCCAAAGGTGCAACGTGTTGTGACACGCAGCTGGACAAAAATCAAATCCGGTACCTGATTTGAAAACGACTTAGGCGGCATCAAACGGTGCCGTCTTTTCCACTGTGGCGTACAAGGATTAACACTCGTGAGTACAACTGTTTTTGCCCCTTGGGACGATCTGTCGGAAAAACCCCTCATCCGGTTCAAGAACGTCACAAAACGCTTTGGCGATTTCGTAGCAATCGACAACCTGACACAAGATATCTACGAGAAAGAGTTCTTTGCTCTTCTTGGTCCATCGGGCTGTGGCAAGACCACGATGATGCGGATGTTAGCGGGGTTTGAGACCGTAACCGAAGGCACAATTGAGCTGGCTGGTCAGGACATCGCTGCGGTGCCGCCGAACCAACGTGCAGTGAACATGATGTTTCAATCCTATGCGCTGTTTCCCCACCTTAGTGTCTATGAGAACATCGCCTTTGGTCTAAAACGTGACAAGCTCCCAAAAGACAAAATTGATGCGCGCGTTTCCGAAATGCTTAAGCTGACACGTTTAGAAAAATTCGGTCGACGTAAACCTCACCAGATTTCCGGTGGGCAACGTCAACGTGTCGCCCTCGCACGGAGCTTGGCCAAGGGGCCAAAACTGTTGTTACTGGATGAACCGCTTGGCGCGTTAGATAAAAAGCTGCGTCAGGATACACAGTTTGAATTGATGGATATTCAAGAGACGACAGGCACCACGTTTGTCATCGTCACCCACGATCAAGAAGAAGCGATGACAGTCGCTTCACGTGTTGCAGTGATGGACGAAGGTCGCATCATTCAGGTTGCAACACCGGACGGGATCTATGAGACTCCCAATAGTGTGTACGTGGCCGATTTCATCGGTGATGTGAATATTATCAAAGGCACTGCAAAGGCTGCAAACAAGGAGCAGTATTTTGTTGATTGGTCCGGCGATCAGGCCCCCATTTTAGCGACATCCGAGCTGCCATTTTCTGAGGGCCAGGAGTGCCATCTCGCCATTCGTCCAGAGAAGATTTCTATTACCAAAGACAAACCTGCAGAGGCTGAAAATGCGGTTCAGGGCAAAGTTCTTGATATCGCGTATCTTGGAAACTTGAGTACCTATCACGTGGAGCTCCTTGGTGGGCAGATCATAAAAGCGCAGACCGCAAATACACGTCGCCTATCGCGCCGTGATATCACATGGGAAGATCCTGTTTGGATCCGCTGGAACGCGACCGCTGGGGTGCTATTGGCCGAATGAGCTTATGTGAGAGCATCTTTTTAGACACTGTGGCGCAGTTACAGATAGTGCCTAATTTGCAATCTGAACGAGGAGGAATGTGATGCGTAAGTTTGCATTAATTGCGGTGCCATACTCGTGGTTGTTGGCACTGTTTTTGGTCCCTTTCTTGATCGTTTTCAAGATATCCTTGTCAGACATAGCGCTTGCAATTCCGCCCTATACGCCAACGATCAAGGACGGCTTCAGCGCGTTGATCAAGGGTTTGGATTTCGAAAATTTCGTCTTCTTGACCACAGATGATCTGTATTACAAAGCGTATTTGAGCAGCCTGAAAATTGCATTTATTTCCACCCTCCTGACGCTCTTGGTTGGCTACCCGATGGCCTATGCGATGGCCCGTGCCCCGGACGAGTGGCGCGCCACGTTGATGATGCTGGTGATCCTGCCTTTCTGGACCTCCTTTCTCATCCGCGTCTATGCGTGGATTGGAATCCTGAGCAATGAGGGTTTGCTGAACCAATTCTTGCTGTGGACAGGTTTGATTTCGGAACCGCTCACAATCTTGAACACAAACTATGCTGTCTATATCGGCATCGTTTATACCTATTTACCCTTCATGATTTTGCCGATTTATGCCGCGCTTGAACGACTTGATGGCAGCTTGATTGAAGCCGCTGAAGACCTTGGCTGCTCTCGTCTATCTGCGTTTTGGTTGGTGACGATTCCCTTATCGAAAAACGGGATCATTGCGGGGTGTTTCCTGGTGTTCATTCCGGCGTTGGGTGAATTTGTTATCCCGTCCCTCTTGGGGGGCTCAGGTACGCTGATGATCGGTAAAGTCTTGTTTGAAGAGTTCTTTAACAATCGCGACTGGCCCGTTGCATCAGCAGTGGCGGTGATCCTGCTGCTGATCCTGATTGTCCCAATTGTGCTTTTCCAACGGAACCAGCAAAAACAGGCGGAGGCAGAAGCATGAAGCGTCTAAGCCCATTCAACATCACGTCGCTTACTCTCGGGTTTGCATTTCTGTATTTACCGATGATTCTTCTGGTGATCTATAGTTTTAATGCGTCAAAGTTGGTTACGGTTTGGGCTGGGTTTTCAACCAAATGGTACGGTGAGTTGTTGCGTGACGAGGCGTTTCTAAATGCAGCGTGGGTAACGATCAAAGTTGCAGTGATCTCGTCTACCTTCGCGACGATCCTTGGAACAATGGCGGCTTATGTGTTGGTGAACTCTGGCCGGTTCTTTGGACGTACGCTGTTTTCTGGCATGATCTATGCGCCGCTTGTTATGCCCGAAGTTATTACAGGTTTATCGCTGCTTCTTTTGTTCATCGGGATTGGGCTAGATCGGGGTGTGCTGACAATTGTTTTGGCTCATACGACGTTTTCGATGTGCTATGTTTCAGTTGTGGTTTCTTCACGGTTGGTCAGTTTCGATCGCTCGTTGGAGGAGGCGGCGCTTGATCTGGGGTGCAACCGATTTGACGCCTTTCGGCTGGTCACTTTGCCAATCATTGCGCCAGCTGTGATTTCCGGCTGGTTGCTCGCCTTTACGCTTAGCCTTGATGATCTAGTGATTGCATCGTTTGTATCTGGCCCGTCCTCAACAACGCTACCTATCAAGATTTGGAGCGCAGTTCGCCTTGGTGTTTCGCCGGAGATTAACGCCCTATCAACGCTGATGATCGGGATTGTGACTGTTGGGGTGATTTCAGCATCGCTCATTTCTAAACGCAATTCGGTGCGTGCGCAAAAAGATGCGCGGGCTGCCGAACGTACGGCATGAAACGAATATTTGACGAGTACGCCTATGGTGATGGCCCCCGTACGAAGTGCTGGTGGGATGTCACGTGCGATATTCCTGCTGCTCCCGTTTTCAAAGAATCGGGGCATACAGATGTGGCCATTATTGGTGCTGGTTTTACTGGGCTGATGGCCGCGCTACATTTGGCCCGTGATGGGATCAACGTTACAGTTCTCGAGATGAAACGTATCGGTTGGGGCGCCTCTGGCCGCAATGGTGGCTTTTGTTGTCTCGGCGGCAGCATGGCTAGCGATACAACGCTGGATCGCCGTTTTGGCAAACAGGGTCGCGTTGATTTTCGCCGCACAGAATTGGCTGCGATCCGGTTGGTTGAGGAAACGATTGCGGCACATAACATCAACGTGGATAGACATTCATGGGGCGAGACGTCGCTGGCGCACCGGCCGAAAGATATGGGTGAATTAGAGAGCTACGGTCTGAGCGTGCAAGAAAACTATGGTGTGCCTTATCACCTTCATGGAACGGAGGATCTCACAGCTTTGGGTATGGCTGGCCCGTTCTACGGGGGTATCACAATCGAGGCTGGTTTTGGTCTAAATCCGCGCAAATATATAAAGGGATTGGCAAAGGCCGTGCAAGCTGCCGGAGGCGTGATATTCGAATCCAGCTCTGTATCGAAGATAATGAAACAGTCAGGAGGTTGGACACTTGATGTGAATGGCTATTCGCTTCACGCTGATCGCGTGATTGTAGCCACGAATGGGTATTCATCCGAGGACTTGCCAGATTGGCTGTCAGCGCGCTACATGCCAGCCCAGTCAAATGTTATCGTCACACGTCCACTGTCGGAACAAGAGCTATTTGACGCAGGCTGGACTACCGATCAGATGGCATATGACAGCCGTAATCTTTTACATTATTTTCGACTTATGCCTGATCGACGATTCCTATTTGGAATGCGTGGCGGGCTCAGGACAGGTTCCAAAGCAGAGGCACGCGCCTTAGTCAAAATACGGTCTGATTTTGAAGCCATGTTTCCTGCGTGGAAAGAGGTCGAGGCAACGCACAATTGGTCAGGGATGGTTTGCGTCGCGCGTGACCTATTGCCATTTGTTGGCCCAATTCCCCAGCAACAGGGTCTTTTTTCCGGAATGTGCTATCATGGCAATGGTGTCGCGATGGGAAGTTATAGTGGCGGACTCCTTGCGCAATTGGTGCAAGGAAAACAACCAGACATGGCATACCCCGCCGCCATAAAATCACCTCTTCGAAAGTTTGAGTTGGGGCAGTGGCGCAGGGCTGCAATGCCGTTTGCTTATGCGGGACTTATGCTCGCTGACCGTTAAGTCCCTTCGCGCAACGCGGTGATGCTAGAGGCTGTTGCTTCGGCACCACCAGCAAAAACCACTACTGCCTCGTTTCCAATGTTTTGCACTTCAATAATGCGCGCATATGTTTCAGCTTGCGTGGCTGGTAACTGGGTGCCGCCGCCACCTGTTGCCTCAACCTCGAACCGATATAGCCCTGGATCAACCGGCTGTCCGTTTTGCTGGACACCAGCCCAAACAACAGGATCAGATGAAACGGGCAGAGAGCTACGGTCGATTTCAGTTCCGCTCTCGTTATACACCACCAATTCCATTTCTAACGCACCTACCGGAGGGGTTGGCAGCACCGTAATCGGTTCGCTGTCAAACGGTACAAGGGCAGCCGTACGCCCCTCCATGCCGATCCAACTGGCCATTTGCCCCATGGTTCCGCTGCCCAGTTGGTCCGTAAGCGCAGTGAGTAGGTCATTTGAAAGCACCTGTTGCTCGACCATCGAAAACTGCGCCAATTGAGCCGCATATTCTGAGCTATCAATAGGTTCTAAGGGGTCTTGGTATTTGGCCTGCGTGGTCAGCATTTTGATGAAGGTCTCAAAATCTGATGACAAAACTGCACTGGACTGAGCATCAGCAATAGCAGCGGTCGTGGCAGTTGAAGCAGCTGTTGAAGTGACGGAATTGGAAATCATAGTTGTTCCTTACAATCTAATGTCGACGCCGTCGGTGGACGCGGCGTTAAGTTGGGCAATGGTTGATTCTTCAACAAGTACTTGATCGGTTCCTTGGTCCAAACCGTTCTTGGTATCGGTCTGTTCGCTGGGGCGGCCGTCTTCAGCGTGATCGCTGTTTTGGGCTCCTTGCCCAAACTCAAAATTGATCTGTTGATAACCCATACTTCGGAAAGTTTGACCAAGTTGATCAATATGCCGGCGCATCAGGTCTATCGTCTCACCTCGTTCAGCGACGATGCTGACTGTGATCGCATTGTCGTCTGAAACAATGGACATCCGAACACGACCCAACTCATGGGGGGAGAGAGCGATTTCTACTGGCCGACTTGAGGCTTGCGTAGCAACCTCAGCCAATTGTCGGGCGATTTGAGGGGCGAGGTCGGCGCGCAGTTGACCTGTGCTATTCAGTGGTTGTGAGAGGGGCTGGGTTGTATCCAAATTGAAAACTTCAGGCGCAGCCAAAACGTTCATGGCGGTGGCCGGATTTTCTGAAGGGTTCGGTAGACTGAAATTGGCCTGAGATGAAGGCACACTGGCTAATGGTGTTGGTATGCGCGTGGCAGTCATATCAACGGGAATACTGGAAGGGCTGGATGATTGAGAAAATCTCGCTGAGTCGGAGATGATTCTGTCCTGTGTTCTACCAGTTTCAGTTATTAAGGTTCGAGGGTTCGAAACGGGAACTTTCGCAGCTATTCCAATAGTCGAAACAAGAACGGGATTTGGTTGGGAAATATTTGCATTTTGAGCTGTCTCAACAGGACTTGATGGCATTTTGGGTTGGTCCAATTGAGTTGATGCCAGCGATACAATGGCCTCCATTGGACTCCGCGATACTTGGGTTGACGCGGCTGATTTCTCCAAAATAACTTTCTCTGGAGGTAGCGAAGATTCATTCATGACTGTTTTCACGTTCGGCTGTTCAGAAAATAGTGCGGGTTTCGTTGGAGCCAATTCAATGAATGCTTCTGACTGAGCTTGAGGCGTTGCTGTAATGCTTTGATCCAAAACTCTTTGACCAATTGCTGCAGTAGTCTTTGGCTTCACAAGGATCGAAGTTCCAGAAGGCACTTCCAGCTTTGAGGTTGGATTCGAAGGATCACTTGAAGAGTTTTCACTGGAGGAAAGCGGGTTTCCGGCTTTAAGCTCATTTTGTGGGATTGTTGACGTAGTGCCCATTATCATCGCGAACTGAGCAGGCATGTTGACTGTAGCATGGCCTTTAACGTCAGAAATTGCAGTTGCGGTTGGTGCTGCAATTGCTTTTGGCGCTGTAGTTGCTGTTGGCGCTGCCGTTGCGGTTGGCACTGCGGTTGCTGCTGGCGCTGCAGTTGCGGTTGGTGCTGCAGTTGCTGTTGGCGCTGCAGTTGCTGTTGGCGCTGCAGTTGCTGTTGCCGCTGCGGTTGCTGTTGGCGCTGCGGTTGCTGTTGGCGCTGCGGTTGCTGTTGGCGCTGCGGTTGCGGTTGGCGCTGCGGTTGCTGTTGACGCTGCGGTTGCTGTTGACGCTGCGGTAGCTGTTGCTGTTGGCACTGCGGTTGCGGTTGCTGTTGGCGCTAAAGTTACAGATTCTAATTGTTGAATTGCTTGAATGCGCTGAGAAGCGATCCGCTCAGAAAGTCCAATTGGTGGATTTTGCGCAGCAGTAGCTATTGGTGCAAACGGGAATGGAATGGTGTCAGGTTCACTGATTGAAATCATACGGCTATTGATAGGAACCGCGTTAGGTTCAATTGCCATAGATGAAAGTGCTGATGAGCCTTGTTCTGCTTGCTCAAAATCTGCCTGGAACCCTCCGCTGGGGACTTCGCTATCTTCTGGGACAGGTGTTGATACGCTTTTATCTGCTTCTATGTTTGTCTGTACTGGAACCTCAAGGGTTTCTGGTTCGTTGTCGGCCAATTCCGAAGCTGATTCTGAGAGATTTGCAAGCAATTCTGCAAAGTCTGGCTGATCCTTTCCAGAGTGGTTTGTACGTTCATCTGGAATAGCCTTTGTGGCCCGAGCAGCATCAGGCGTGGATTTAAGCGCTGTTCCATTGGTCGCCGCATTTCCGACTTGTACAGTAGTTGTATTCATTCTGGTGCCTTTCGGGGTTCTTCCTCGATCTGCACACACTAACCACATTCTTCCTTACCGGTTGTTTACCGCTTTTGGCACATGCTTAGGAAAATTGATCCAATTTAAGGAGTATTTCGAATGATTCCGATTCCTGCCTCGGTTCCAATAACGACAACATCGTCTCCCCCGTCTCCCCCGTCTCGCGACAGTGCTTTGATGGAGGCTGCACAGAATCTTGAAGCTGCGTTTTTGGCTGAAATGTTGCAGTCAGCCGGGCTTGGCCAAACCAGCGAAAGCTTTGGAGGTGGCGCGGGAGAAGATCAATTCAGTTCGTTCCTGATTCAGGAACAGGCAAAGCACATTGTAAAAGCTGGCGGTATTGGGCTGGCCGAATCACTTTTTGAAGCTCTGAAGGAACAAACACATGACTGATGAACACATTGAACTGAGCGAACTTGATACCCTTCTTGATCAAGAACGGGCCTTTCTGCTCAATGGCGATCTGAACGGGCTTGGGACACTATTACCTGCAAAAGAAAAATTGGTAGAGATTTTGTCAGAAGGTGATGAAAGCCACCATGAACAAATCGTGCCATTAGAAGGTAAGCTGAAACGCAACCAATTATTGCTGGATGGTGCACTGGAGGGGATTCGCTCGGTAGCGGCGCGATTGGCTGCATTGCGGGAAGTTCGGACATCACTAGATACCTATGATGCACAAGGCCGTAAAAAGCGTGTTGTAACGCAAGTTACACAGAAACTGGAAAAGCGGGCGTGAGTTTTGTGAACGATACTTCAGCAAGTAAACCAACCCAGAATGAGCTGATGGTCAGTTTAATAAAATGCGCTGCACAGCGATTGTGCGCATTAAGAGTTTAGAAAGCGGACAAAGCACATATTGTCCATGCATCCGATACACGGATGGCACACTGCCTGAACGGGCAGATGTAAAGGTCAGTATGGCATTCCTGTCCCACATTAGTGAGGACGCTATCCGGCGCAAAGCGTCGACACGAAAATAAGGAACGTGCTACAATGTCGAGCATTCTTACAAACAACAGCGCAATGGTTGCCCTGCAAACTTTGAAATCTATCAACATGAACCTGGCGGATACGCAAAACGCGATCTCCACAGGTAAGGACATCAATTCAGCCAAAGACAACGCTTCGGTCTGGGCGATTTCCAAAGTGATGGAATCAGATGTATCTGGTCTGGATGCCGTTCAGGACAGCCTTGCGGTTGGTCAATCCGCGGTTGGCGTGGCAAGTGCGGGTGCGGAATTGATCGTGGAAACGATCAAGGAGATGCAGGCGCTGGCGATTTCTGCACAATCAGAATCTGCAGACTTCGCGCAGATTGATCTCGAAATGGCAGCAAAGAAGGAGCAACTCGATTCCATCGTGGCTGGCTCTCAGTTCAACGGTGTGAACCTGTTGAATACCGATACGGATGGTAATGGTGCGGCTGGTCTGGATGTCGTAGGCTCCATCAACCGCATTGGTGCGGGCGCGGCGACAGCGACGACGATTACCGTCGCGACGGCTGATCTTGAGGCGTCCGTTACGGATATCACCCTGACGGGCACTGCTGATACGACAGACGCCGCGACAACCTACACCGAGCTGACGACTATGTTAGACGCGGCGATCACTGGTGCGGCGGCCCTTGGTACTTCAGCCAAGCGGTTGGACGATCAAGCCAACTTTGTGTCCAAACTGTCTGACTCGTTGACAACCGGTATTGGCGCCCTTGTTGATACGGATATGGAAGCGGCATCTGCCAAACTTCAGGCGCTGCAGACTCAGCAGCAGTTGGGTGTTCAGGCGCTGTCGATTGCCAATGAGGCACCTTCAACAATCATGTCTCTCTTCCGTTAAACGGTGGATCGGTAAAATAGGTTGGAGGCGCGTATGTGCGCGCCTCCTCCACTGCCAGTAACGAGTAGGGACAGCCGTGAATACAACACAACTTGCGCAGCGTGGATATGCACCCACGGCCGCACCTTTAAAATCAGCCCGTAAGGCAGAATATGATGTCATCGCGCGCATCACCTCGCGGTTAACTGCAGCCATGCGAGAGAAAAATTTCGGTAAGTTGATTGACGCTTTGCATGAAAACCGAACTCTCTGGCGAAAGCTAGGGATGGACGTAGCAAGTTCAGGAAATTTGCTGCCTGATGAGCTGCGTGCGCGTTTAATATACCTCGCCGAATTTACGGATCATCACACCCGCAAGGTCATACGGCGTGAAGATTCTGCCATGCCACTTGTCGAAGTTAACACCGCAATTTTGCGCGGCTTGAAATAGATTGGAAACCAATATGAGCGGTCTTGTCTTAAAGTTGGGTCCGAAAGAAAGAGTGCTGGTTAACGGCGCTGTCATTGAAAACGGTGATCGACGTAGCCGTTTAGCCATTATGACGCCCGATGCAAAAATTCTGCGCCTTAGAGACGCAATTCATCCCGAAGACGCCAAAACGCCAGTTCGGCGCGCCTTGTTTGCTGTGCAGCTTGTGCTGTCTGGGGATAAGGATGCTGAGAGCGCCCACTTGCCATTGCTGCGGCAAGTAGAAGAATTGAGCCAAATCTTCACTGATGACGACAGCCGCAAGATGTTGGCCGAAGCGAGCCAGGCCATTATCGATAAACAGCACTATCGAACGCTAAAAGCACTGCGTGCGTTGTTACCACGAGAAGGGCGGCTAATGGCCGTGCGGCCAAACTGATGTTTCAGCCTATTATTCCGATTTCTGGTTTGGGCGGATGGCGGTTTCTGCAGCAAACCTATGACAGTCAATTCGAAGCCTTTACTCAGAGTGCCCAGCTCCAGCGTGACGGCGACTACTTTCGTGAAAACATAGGAAATGTCGAATCGGCTGAAGATCTTGTGAGCGACTACCGGTTGTTATCGGTAGTGCTGGGAGCATTTAGTCTACACGACGATATCAATAGTCAGTTCTTCATTCGCAAGATCCTGGAAGAGGGGACAACGAATGAGGATTCTCTAGCGAACAGATTTACTGACCCAAACTACAAGGAACTGTCAGCTGCCTTTGGGTTTGGGCCAGGGGAAACCCTCAAGATTGGCGAACCTCTCTTTGCTGAGAAAATAGTTAGTCAGTACGAGGCTATCGAATTTGAGATCGCTGCAGGTGACCAAAATGAATCTATGCGGTTCGCGCTCTATGCAGAGCGTGAAATGGGTGCTCTGGCAGCAGATGACATGTCAAATGATGCTAAATGGTACTCCATTATGGCTGATGCGCCGTTACGAAATATTTTTGAAAAAGCGCTTAACCTACCCAGTGCCTTTGGGGAAATAGACCTGGAGCAGCAATTAGGTGTATTCAAAGAACGGGCTAACAAAGAGTTTGGAACGGACGATCTAAGTGCATTTAGTGACCCTACCTTAGTTCAAGATTTGGTCACCAAATATGTTGTTCGAAATCAGATCGCCGACTTTAACGCGACGTTTTCGTCAAACGCTATTGCTCTAACGTTACTGACTGGCCGTTAAATTACGCTGAGTCCTGCCCGACGGAAAATTAGCTCTAACTGACTGAAGCTTCTTTGGGCATCGTCCGGTTCGGCCCGAGCGAGAAAGTTTTCTAGATCTGGATATAGTTGAATCGCTTTATCGATATCCGGATCGCTCCCATGGGTATACAAACCTGCTCTAATCATCATCGCGTTGGCATCATAGAGGCTCAGCATCTTACGGGTGAGGGCTATTAGCGCGTTTTCTCGTTTACTCGCCGCCGAAGGCAAGCTGCGAGAAACCGAACGTAAGACGTCAACTGCGGGAAAGCGCCCACGCTCAGCAATTGAACGATCCAAAACAATATGCCCATCTAGTACGCCGCGTAGAATGTCTGCGACTGGCTCGTCCATGTCTGATCCAGCAACGAGCACGCTGAACAATGCGGTAATATCGCCTTGCGTTCCTGCCCCTGGTCCAGCGCGTTCACAAAGAGACGTGATTAGGTGGGTTGTTGAAGGAGGGTACCCTCGTAAAACAGGTGCTTCTCCCGCTGCAACGGCAACCTCGCGGTGAGCTTCAGCAAACCGTGTGATCGAATCGGCAAGGAAAAGCACTGAATGACCTCCATCACGATAGTGTTCGGCAACCGCCATGGCGGTCAGTGCGCAGCGCCTTCTAAGAAGAGGCGACTGGTCGGATGTTGCGGCAACAACGACAGCGCGCGCGAGACCCTCAGCACCGAGCACCTCATCTACAAAATGACGAAGCTCCCGTCCGCGCTCACCAATCATGGCGATAACAACGATATCTGCAGTCATATGGCGGGCGAATTGCCCCAACAAAGTAGATTTCCCAACACCTGAACCAGCAAACAAGCCCATTCGTTGACCTTTTACCAAGGGTAGAACGGTATTTGTAACAGCCAACCCAGTGCTCAATCGGGGCCCAAAAGGCCGCCGAACAGCAGCACTAGGTGGCGGGCACAATAAGCGTCGTGCAATTGCACCGCGCAGCAATGGTTTGCCATCCAAGGGACGTCCCATTGGATCGATAATTCGACCTAACCATTCCGACGAGGGTGCAATCACGCCGGGAGACAGGAGAGCAACCCGGTCATCTATGCTTATCCCTTCCGGCGGAGCTTCAGCGAGCATGACCAATTTGTCTCCCATGACTTGGACAACCTCACCGCGTAACGGAGCACCGCGTTTTCTGTAGACCTGCAGGCCATCACCTATTGATGCATGGTTTGTCAGGCCTGTGACATGTAATGCCGCTCCGTCAGCTTGGCTCACGCGCCCAACGGGGCGGACAGGGCTTAATTCTGCGATGTGGGCGACTAGCCCATCGATAAGTGATGTGTCTGTCATTGTGTCCCTTTTTTCGGCTGCTCACTGTTTCTAAAGGAATCACCCTTAAGCATTCATTGAAATTACTGCAGGGAGAATCCCGATGTTCGAAAATTTAACAGTCTTTCAGACGGCTTCGGCCATGGCGCGTCATGCGGGCCAGAGTCAGGCGCTGATCTCGCAAAATGTCGCGAACGCTGACACTCCGGGATATGTGGGCAAACAAATGCCGCCATTTGCGGAGCTTTATAAGCCGTCGGAAACTGGTGGTAGCCAGCGTGCCACACGCGAAGGTCATTTGCATGGCTCCACGAGCAATCAAGAGATGGCACCGATTGATATGCGCGGCAGCGACAATCTTAACCAAAATTCAGTCACGTTAGAGGCAGAGTTGCTTAAGGCGGCTGAAGCCAAATCACACCATGATCGAGCGCTCGCGATTTATAAGTCATCGCTTGATGTGCTGCGTGTCGCTGGCCGGACTAAATAGGAGAGAGTTTTATGACTGATTTTTCATCGGCCCGTTCTGTGTCCGCCAGTGGTATGCAGGCTCAGGCCCAGCGCCTACGTCATTTGTCAGAAAACATCTCAAATGCGGACACGCCTGGGTATCGCCGAAAATTGATATCTTTTGAAACGGCTCTTGGGCAAGGCGATAGCATTTCAAAAGTTGAAGTGGGCCGCGTGAGTTTAGATCAAACTGAATTGTCAAAAGTCTATGACCCAGCTCATCCGCTGGCGGATGAAACAGGGCAATATTCAGGCTCTAACGTCGACCTATTGATCGAGCTGGCTGACGCGCGCGAAGCCCAGCGTAGCTATGAGGCAAATCTCAAGATGTTTGATCAAGCACGAAAAATGTCGAGCAGTTTAATGCAACTATTGCGTCGCTAAGGCGCTTACCTGGCCGTGGGCCAAACTTAAAATAGGAGTTCCAGAATGGAATTGAATTCACTTAATGCGATCCAGAATTATACATCTGCAAAACCAGCAACGACACCTGTAGAGAGTGAAGAAGGTGCGTTTGCGGCTCTTAAAGGGGTCGCAGGAGATTTCGCTTCTACGTTGGCTAAATCTGAGCAAATTGCGCAGTCGAACATGATGGGAAATGCTGATCCTCATGCTTTGGTGCAGGCTCTCGCCCAGACTGAATTGGCCGTCGAAACCGCCGTTAACGTGCGGAATAAAGTTGTAGAAGCATATCAGGAAATTCTGCGGATGCCTGTCTAATGATGGACGAATTGGTGTTCTTTGACACCATGCGGCAAGGGCTTTGGGTAGCATTCATTATTTCGCTGCCAATCCTTGTCGCAGCACTGGTTACAGGTGTGTCGATCGGGTTGTTTCAAGCACTAACATCAGTACAGGAAATGACCCTGACATTTGTGCCAAAACTGGCAGCCATTGCTGTCGTTTTCTGGATGTCGATGCACTTCATGACCAACACACTTGTAGCATTCTTCCACGGCCAAATCATTCCGCTCATCATTGGAGGATAAATATGGAAAGTACCGGATATATCACGTTGAGCCGTCAATCCGGCCTGCAGCGTGAAATGCAAGTAGTAGCGAATAATATCGCCAACGCGAGCACAACAGGCTTTCGCGCCGAAGGTGTGATTTTCTCTGAATACGTTAAATCGATTGATCAAGGCCCTTCTCTTTCGATGGGCCAGGGGAATATCGGAAAAACGTCCTTTGAGCAGGGCGGGTTACGCCAGACAAATGGTACCTTTGATTTCGCGATTGAGGGGGACGGATACTTTGTTATCCAAACTCCGATGGGGGATCGACTTAGTCGTGCTGGGGCCTTTTCGCCAAATGCGGAGGGGCAGTTGGTCACTCCAGATGGTTTTCCTGTTTTGGATGCTGGACGTGCGCCGCTATTCGTTCCGGCTGGGGCTGGCACGCTTGCAGTGTCTTCCGACGGCACGCTTAGCATGGATGGCATACCCCTTGGTCAAATGGCTATTGTCCGTCCCTTGGAGCCCCTTGAAATGGTGCGAGAGGATGGTGTGATGTTTCGCGCGGATGCGGGTGATGAACTCGCAGAAGATGCCCGTGTCCTCCAAGGTTTCATCGAGGGGTCTAATGTGAACCCCTTGTTGGAATTGTCACGAATGATCGAGGTTCAACGCGCTTACGAGATGGGTCAAAGCTTTTTGCAGACCGAGGACGAGCGTGTTCGCGCGGCCGTCAAAACCCTCACTGACTCAAATTAAAGGAGAGAGCATATGCGTGCCCTTACAATTGCAGCAACAGGAATGAGCGCTCAGCAAATGCGGGTTGAGACGATTTCTAACAATCTCGCGAACATGAGTACAACTGGCTATAATGCCCGCCGTGCGGAGTTTGCTGACCTTCACTATCAACAGATGGCACGTGCTGGCTCAGTTAACGCGTCAGATGGCACCGTTCTGCCAACAGGTGTGCAACTTGGTTTGGGCGTGCGTCCCGCCGCGGTGAGTTTACATCTACAACAGGGATCGCTGTCTGCGACACAAGGTGACTTGGATGTTGCTATCGACGGACAGGGTTATCTGGAAGTGACTCTGCCGAGTGGGCAAACCGCATATACACGTGATGGCGGTCTTAAAAGGACTGGTGATGGGCTTATTGTCACGTCCGAAGGTTTTGCTGTGGGCCCCGAGATTACGATTCCCTCTGACGCGCGCAGTATTTCGATCAATTCTGACGGGGAGGTGTATGCCTACTTCGATGACGCAGCCGAGGCCCAGCTGTTGGGACAATTTACGCTGACGGGTTTCACGAATTCCAAAGGCCTTGAGGCAATAGGTAGCAACATGTTTCTTGAAACTGAAGCTTCAGGTCCCGCACTTGTCTCATCTCCCGGCGAAGACGGGCTAGGCACCCTAAGGCAGGGCTACCTTGAAGACAGCTCGGTTGATGCCGTTCGCGAAATTACCGAGTTGATCGAAGCACAGCGCGGCTACGAAATGAACGCAAAAGTCATCTCTGCTGTTGATCAGATGATGAGCGCAACGACGCAGGTTCGATAATGAGAACTCTTGGAATCGTTTCGGCCACGATACTGGCCTTTCCCGCTTTTGCTGACACTGTGGTGTCGGCCCGAACAATACGACCTAATCATATCATCACAGAAATGGACGTGACTTTCGCAGCAGGAGAATTAGTGACGGGTTTTGCGCGTTTGTCTGATGTGATCGGTCAAGAGTCCCGCGTAGCGCTTTACGCCGGACGTCCCATTCTGGTGGGTGACATAGGTCCACCAGCCATCATTACACGAAACCAGATTGTTGGGCTGCGTTATTATGCAAATGGCATCAATATCAGCACCGAAGGTCGCGCATTGGAGCGAGGCGCAGTAGGAGACCGGATCCGCGTGATGAATCTTGGTTCCCGCGCAACGATTTTTGGTCAAGTTTTGAACGATGGCACGATTCAAGTAAGGAACTGATTTAATGCATACCACTCTAAAAATTGGCGGTCTTGCTGTTCTTAGCCTAACCCTTGCTTGTGCTCGGGCAGATCATATTGGTTCTCCACCTAGCTTCACTTCAGCGCTAGAGGCACCTGAAGCACGAGCAATGATCGAACCGGGTTTGCCAGCCGTCATAGTTGAGCGGCGCCCAGTTGATGCTGCGTCACTTTGGTCGCCATCGCGCGCGTCTTTACTGGGTGATCGGCGTGCAGTTGTGCGGGGGGATATTCTCACGGTGGTCATTGAAATTGACGAGCAGGCAGAAATCTCGAATTCCTCTGATCGAAGTCGCTCTGGTACGGAAAATCTAAGTGTCCCAGGGCTCTTCGGTTTGCCGCAGCGGTTGAATCAAAAGTTGCCCGAGGGGGCCTCATCAGATGAGTTGGTAGGCATCACTTCACAAAGCAGTTCATCTGGTGATGGTTCGGTTAAACGAAATGAAAAGTTGGAACTACGAATCGCTGCAACAGTGATTGATGTTTTGCCCAACGGTGTTCTTTCTATTTCGGGTAGTCAGGAGCTTAGAGTGAATTTCGAGCTTCGTGAATTGTTGGTTACAGGGTTCGTACGACCAGAAGATGTCTCACGCCAGAATGAAATCACATATGACAAGATCGCCTCAGCGCGGGTGTCATACGGCGGACGTGGGCAAATCAGTGATGTACAACAACCACGTATAGGCCAGCAGGTACTCGATGCTATTCTACCATTTTAATCAGGAGTAACCCAAATGAAGAAACTTCTGCCCCTAGTATTGTTACTGATCGGTGTTGGCGCCGGCGTTGGTGCTGGCGTTTTCTTGCGCCCAGCTCCTGACATAAAGACAGCCTCTGCATCTGAAGAAGAGCAAGCGGGTGATCACGTTGAAGACACCAAAGATGATGAAGGACATGATGATGAACATGCCAACGGTGAGGGTGAAAGCGAATATGTAAAGCTAAGTAATCAATTTGTTGTACCGATAGTACTGGACGAAAAAGTGTCCGCGCTAGTTGTTTTAGCTTTGAGCATTGAGGTGCCTGCAGGTAAAACTGATACGGTCTATCTACGGGAACCAAAGTTACGTGACAGCTTTTTGCAGGTGTTGTTTGATCACGCAAATGTCGGTGGATTTGAAGGAAATTTCACCGATGCACTTATGTTGGATCGATTGCGTACAGCCCTACGGGAGGTCGCACAAAAAGATTTGGGCAAGGATGTCGGTAAAGATGTTCTGATCATTGAGATAGCGCGTCAGGATTACTAGCACCCTCTAGAATAGCAATGAAGTAATGGCGCGGTCCAGTTGGGATTGCGCCTTTTTCTGTTTGGCCGCCAAGGTTACGTTCTTTAATAGTGTATCGGTCGCTAGGACTTTCCCATATGCTTTACGCACCTGGGCGACATGACGTTCCTTAACTGCGAGAATTTGCGCCAATTGTAGATTGAGTTCACGTTTTTTTCGGCTGTGCCAAGCCTGCCAAAGAACATCTGCTCCAATGGCCTTGTGCAAAACATCTTCAGTGGCGCGATTTTGGATGAACTGTACGTCCAATTGCGTCAAGGCTGACCGTATGCGGTTTTCCTGTATGAGAAACCGAGCAAAGCTTTCTTGTTGCTGGCGGTACTTGATGTCGACCAGCTTTTTCATCGAGGTAAGTTCTGTTTGCTTATTCATATGGCGCCCTTAGCTCGCCGCCGCATTTCTTCGGCAAAACGTATGGCTGCTGCAACAGGTGCATAATCTTCATGACGGATCTGAGCGCCAATTTCGACGGAGGCATGCAATGCGCGTGCTGTAGGGGGGTCCGAATGGATTGGAACACCAGATTCTGATGCAAGACGACGGATTGTTGCAGCAATTTCATCAACACCTTTTGCTACACATGTAGGTGCTTCACCGGGCAATCGATTCCATTTAAGCGCAACTGCATAGTGTGTTGGATTTACAATGATTACGTCGGCGGATGGAACATCTTTCATCATTTGTGTTTGTGAAGCCGTAAATGCGCGCTGACGGCGCTCTTGCTTCAGTTGAGGATCGCCTTCGCTGTTTTTAGTTTCGTCGGTTATTTCTTTTCGGGACATCCGGTTTTTGCGCATATGAGAGGCGTGTTGCCACAAGCCATCGATTCCACCAATCAATCCAGAAACGACGACAACAACACTCAAGAATGTGATGCAGATTTTGGCTAAGAGCGTGATCACCGTTTGAGGGTCGGTTTGCAGGACGCCGATCATTTGAGGCAGCCAAGCACGAATGAAGAGGGCAAGACAGGTTGAAAAAATTAGAAGCTTTACGAAGCTTTTTAAGAATTCAAAAATACCGTCTCGACCGAATTTATTCTTGGCATTGGATATCATGGAGATTTTGCTGAGCTTTGGCTCAAGTTTACTTGGAGCAAATACCCATGCTTGCTGAGCAAAAAGAGCCAAGATAACACCTAGTGCTGGCAACGCAAAAATGGGAGCCATACCTAAGCCAACTGCCTTTATGATCCCTCCCGCTGGTGCAGCGGCCCTGTCGTTGAAGAAAAGCGGTACGAGAGAGTCTGATTGATCGATCAAGGTCATGAGTGCGGAGGCGACTGTATCTATTGAACGAGCGCCGACAGTAGTAAGTGCAATCAATAGGCCAAAATACGCACATGCGGTTAGCAAGTCATTTGATTTTGCTACGTCACCCTTTTTACGCGCATCTTGCAGCTTTTGTGGGGAGGCGTCAAAACTTTTGTCTGACGGATCTTCGCTGTCGCTCATGGAACGGCCTTAAGCGGGTTGGCTATAAAGCT
Source organism: Sulfitobacter sp. (assembly GCF_036960155.1). Classification (GTDB taxonomy): domain Bacteria; phylum Pseudomonadota; class Alphaproteobacteria; order Rhodobacterales; family Rhodobacteraceae; genus Sulfitobacter. The sequence continues at coordinate 1,116,852 of NZ_JBALWB010000001.1, forward strand.
ATGGAGCGCATCGATCCATGTGGACAAAAGCAAAGGCGAAGCCAGAGCGAGAACCAACAAACCGCCAGCAGTGATCAAAGGAGCACCAACAAAAGCGACCATAAGTTGAGGCATAGCTTTGTTAATTACACCCAAAGCGACGTTGTATAACACTGAAAGTATGACAAAGGGTGCGGCTAGAGTGAAAGCTAATGAAAAAGCGTATCGAATTCGATCGACCCCCCATTCTGAGACGTCGGAACCTAACGGAAATTGCCCCATAGGAAGCATGTCATAAGAAAGAATGGCCATCTCGGCGACGCGGACATGCAACCCAGCCATGACTGCCAATGCAAGGCCTCCCATAACAAGGATATGCCCCATTGCGGGTACGGGCTCGGCGACAGCGCCACCTAAAATTTGTGCAAGTGAGGTTGATTGCGCTGCAATCGACCCCGCCGTCTGTAACGCTAGCACGAGTAGGCGGATGCCGATTCCTAGGAGGAGGCCAGCAGTAATTTCAGTCAGGCAAATCCATACAAGAGTATCAACATCCATCGAAAACGGGGGGGGGGGAGCCGCAGGCGCAATGATGAAAGTGAAAGCCATCGCAATCGCCAGTTTGACCTTGGCAGGTACTGATTGCTCCCCAAAAGCTGGAAGCAAACTAACCAAGGCACTGATCCGCAAGAATACCACGAATCCTTGCCATAAAGCAGCGTCGGCCATTTCCATTATTGTTGCCAATGATTGCATCATGCTGGAACAACACCGACGAGAGATGGTTGTGCGTCTAGCCCAATTTCTTCGAACGATAACACCGGAGAGCTTATTCCTTTGGCACGCATAACGGTATGGAGAAACCGCCGCCGATGTGTGTTGGTTACGACAACAGGGTAAATTCCGTTTTGTTGAGCATCGTTGATTTTTTGGCTAACCCCGTTTGCCAATTGGTTAAAGACATCCGGAGGCAAGGCAATGTCTAGCCCTCTGTCAGCGTCCACTTGATAAGCGCTAAATGTCTCTTCCCACTCAGGCGCAAGTTGAACCAACGGCAATGTACCATCAACCCGTCGCATCTCTGCTACTAGTTGAAATCCTAATCGCTGACGTACCAATTCACAGATAGCTTCGGGTTGGGAATTTTGTCCACGGGCCTCTGCCGTCGCTTCAAGGATCAAAGGCAGGTTTCTGATCGAAACCTGTTCGGCCAACAGCAGACGTAAGACTGAATGCAGGACATCAATTGGTACCTTATCAGGAATTAGTTCATCCAGTAGTTTTCGGTTCGCTTCTGCCCGAACAGGGGACGAAATATTCACCATTTCCTCAAGAAGGCGGCGCAAAGATTTCAACGTCAATAGGCGTGGGAAGTTGCGTTTGACGACTTCTAACAGATGGGTGGCAAGTATTTCGGCAGGAGTGACGAGCGTAATCCCCGCGATTGCCGCATCTTCTTGATCTTTGATATTTATCCAGCGAGCCGGTGCACCATAAACAGGTTCGACGGTATCAATGCCTGAAGGTAGTGCTTTGGTATTTTCAGGTACAAGCGCAAGAACCTGATTTGGATTCAGTTCGGCGCGCGCCTGCTCTACACCTTGAATTTTTAACAGGTAGGTTCCGGAAGATAGGCCAGGATTATCTGTCAGGCGAATTTCAGGAAGAATTACGCCGAATACAGATGCGACGTGTGTGCGCATATTCACAATACGAGCATCTAGGCCAGTACCAGGATCCAATACCATACTGACGAGATCTGGAGCGAATTCGACGTGAATGTCGTCGAGTTCCAATACATCCCCAAGAGATTTTTCACGAGGAGTCCCCTCGCCAGCGTCTTCCACGATTTCTGCAGGACCCGATAAGGCATTACTGTATTTTCGGTATGACAAGTACCCAAGCCCCAGTGCACCAAGGATAAACGGTAAAAAAGGTAAGCCTGGTACAAACGCAAAAAGCGCCATTAGACACGCTACAGTTGCCAATGCTGCGGGATGTTTGGTGAGTTGGTCAAAAACAGCTAAGTCTGTAGAGCCTTGTGCGCCGCCTCGGGCAAGTAGTAACGCCGAAGCAATCGAGATAACTACAGCGGGAATTTGAGAAACTAGGCCATCCCCTACAGTCAAAATGGCGTAGGTTTCAAAAGCATCCCCAATCGGCATATCATGCACGAAGGTCCCCATGACCAAACCTGCAATGAGGTTGAGTAACGTGATGAGGAGGCCTGCAATAGCATCGCCTTTGACAAATTTTGAAGCACCATCTAACGAGCCAAAAAAGGTTGTTTCCTGTTGTTCCCGTAAACGCCTCTCTCTTGCTTCTTCATGACCGATGGCTCCTGCAGACATGTCTGCATCAATGGCCATTTGTTTCCCTGGCATTGCATCCAATGCAAAGCGAGCACCAACTTCTGCCATTCGGGTTGCGCCTTTATTAATGACCATGAAATTAACGATCAACAATACGCTAAATACAACAAGGCCGAGGAAAACAGACCCTCCCATGACAAACTGGGCAAAACCTTGAATGACATCTCCGGCAGCATCGGTACCAGTGTGTCCTTCCCCAATGATCAGTTTCGTTGAGGACACATTGAGTGAAAGGCGTAACATCAACGAGGCCAATAGGATCGTAGGAAAGGCTGAGAAATCTAGAGGCCGTTCTATGAAGAGAGTGACGGTGAAAATGAGAATCGCTAAAGCAAAAGATGCAGCAAGACCAGTATCAAGAACCCAAGCAGGCATGGGCAAAATCATCATCACGATGATTGCCATGAGCGCTACCGCTAAAAGTACAGTTGGTTGGAATAAGTTGCGTATGGAAAAAATCACATTACCCACCAATCTTTAGAGCGCAGCAGAAGATCGCTACTTATGGTTGATTTCGTTGGGGCAAGCTCCTCACTGTTGACACCGCCTATGGCCAACAAAATTTTGTACCAGATCAGTTGGTCAACTGGATGGGATTGGGGCTTTGATTTGTTAAGTTTTGAGATTGCTGAAGTGGCATTGTGCAAACCACTGCGAACGTCTCTGCGGGTTCTCATGTAACGAATTGAGAGTTTTTGGATTCGCAAATGGTATGCTTCCGTTATATGAAACCAATCGCCAAACTCGTTATAGCGGGCACTTGGATACCATGTACTGATTTTTGAGAAGAACTTCTTTTCAGCAGAATTAGAGGCGTGATCATCCCAACGGGAATGGAATTGGAAATAGACTACAGAAAACCTTCGGATGCATCGCTTAAAATGGTGAAACACATATTCATGAGCTTGACCTTCAGTATTAGGCCAACCTTCTCGACCTTTCATGCCTACTGTCCTTGACACAAATTCTCTTTCAGAACCGCAATCAGTTTCGATACTGGTAATCTCACGCAAAGTGGACTTTGGAGCAACGGTTTCCCTAGTGGCGTGATGTACCGCAGCGTCAAAGTAGTTCTCTATAGTATTCTTTGCTGAAGAGCCGGAGGCCACAGTAAGTGACGCCAGAAATGCGCATATACCGCACCAATTTAATTGCATTTTGCACCTCTACATTGCCGCATTCTGCGGATCATGGTCAGGCTATCGAGTCATGGTTTATTTTTTGTCACCAGATCCGTGTTTCCATCATGAATCTGGAGTGATCTGCACAATTGGTTCATCAAGCATTTTTTGCAACGTGCCGCGCGCATCGCGGCTTTCCATCAGTGCGCGGGTAGCTAGGCCTAAGGGCCCTAGATCAGGGTCAACCTTCGGTACTTTCTGACCCATCAATGTGGAAATTGCACCAAACGTAGTAGCCTCTTGCAGTGTTGGATTTTGCCAGTCTTCTGACAACCAAGCCGCTTGGATTGCTTTTTCGGGTGCATTGTTATTCGAAAAAATTTCGGATGCTTCGCTGAAAGCGCCAGTCATCTCTTTTGCTTGTGCCAATAGGATTGCAGCTGCCGGTTCGCTTATACCAATCAGTTCAGCTTGCGCTTGAAATGGTTGGCCCAAGCTTAGAGCGGCTCGGGCTGCTAGCAGCTGTCGCGCGTCACTTCGCGGTGTCTTTGGAATAGTTGCAATCAGGTGCTGCACCTGCGCCGGAAACCCTAACGCAAGTAACCGAGATGCGATGAGTAGTTTGGTTGGGTTTTCGAGATTATGCAGTTCTTGCTCGTTTTGAGCAAAGACGTGCTCCAAAAAAACTAGATCGTCTGCTCGCTTTGACAGTTGTGCGAGTACAGTCTCCCTGAGCTCTGTGGCGACCTGAGGTGAAATTGAAGGGCTCAATTGATCAAGTGCAACTAGAGATTCTTGGAAACGCTGTGTTTGACTCAATGCGATGATCTGAGTTTGTTGAAGTTTGCTTCCCATAGGAGTTCCACGTAGTTCTTGAACATAAGCTTCTACCAATGTGGCTGTTTCATAAGAAAGAGGTTCGTCTTTAGCCAACTTTCCTTCCACAATCTTTACCAATGCTTCTGGTGAGCTTGTTGTATTGGCCTTTAGAACGTCCTCCAGAAGAGAGTCCGCTGAGTTACCCGCTTCTTCGGCAAGTTTTGCTTGGGCCATTTGGGCTTCAGGCAGCAATGGGTCAGCAAGCCTTTCAATACTGCGCATTGCGGCAGATGCTGAGGGTATATCTCCATATTTCAAGAGTCGTTGGCTGAGGGCCGGCGCAATGATCTGGCGCAAGTGCTTGGGCAAATTATTAAGGGCCCGCAAAGCAGCACTTGTTTCGACGTGAATATCTGTTGGAATTTCATGAAAACTGAGACTTGCCCAAAGAGAAATATTGCTGGAACATTCTATAAAGTCACCAAGTGAATTTGGAGAGCTTGCTGCTCCATATTCAAAAAATTCAGCTATGGCGGTTAACTCGAAATGAGTTCTTTTTTCTGGCGGAAAGAGTTTCAATACATCAAGTGCTTCAGCCCCGAAACCAAAATATATGTAAAGCTGGGCAAGGGTTTGCGCGGAGTCCAAATCTAACTGATCCCGAGCATCCATTAAGGCGGCCCGAGCGGGGCCAACTTGAGCCGAAAAACCATCATCGTTACCCCAAGTTTCAACTGAAAGGAAATCAAGCCTTGGGCATTCGATTCCTGAATCAAGCTCATTGTGTTGTTTGTAGGAAGATGTGAAAGGATGATCTATGCTGCTGGTAATGCGCATATTTCTGGATGGCGTCGTAAGAACATCGGGCAATGCTTGCGGTTCTATGCTGGCTGGTGCTGGGTGATATTGATTTGGAGCGATTACTGGTGTTTTATAACGGCTTTCAAGAAGGCCAGCGCTCGCAGCACTGGCAACTTCTTCAACTAGATTTTTCTGGGTTTGCTCGAGTAGTGCTGTTTTAGTTTCCGAGGAAACCGTCTTCTCTGGCATGGTCGGCGATGGCCCCCCAGCCGCATTCAATGTAGTTAACCCGCCAAAAGGTGAATTTCCGCCTATCCAGGGTAATGTGCGTTGTGCAACTTTAGTCACTTTCTCAGGTTGTTTTTTGGAATTTAATTTACCGTTAGGATGCCTTTCGAGCGCAGGACCAGCTAGTTGCGTGCCATTGTCCGCAACATCAATTACCAACAATGAACCGCTCCGAAAAACGGTCGCGTTACATTCGCATGAAACTTCGAGAGTGAGTGTGCTGCCTGTCGATGTAATATTTGAAATACGATTGCGCCGCATGCGTGAGAATACACCCTCGATTTCAAAGCCGTCCAAAAAGCCGAGAAACGTCAGTTCGACTCCACTATCAGTTTGCTGCCCTTCCCATTTCTGGGAACCTAAAATTGGAATTGTTAGGCGACTGAACGTCGGGTGATCACCTGACCGTAAGATCAATTTTTCTGCGTGAGCCTCTCCAGTTGCAACCCAAATGACGGCTATCAGGAACCAAAGGTTTTTCATGCAGCACTCTGTTTGAGCGCTTTGAGCGCTTCCTCAAGATCACTATAGCTTGGACGGCAGTGGGAAGGAGTATTTTGCCTTCCCACTTCAATACAAATATTAGTTGCGTGATTGTGTAGGTTAGCAACCAGAACCTCCCGAATTAGCAGATAAAAATTTGATTCATCCTTTATAACATCACCTACCTTTGCTGCAAATGGACCAACAAAACCGTATGCTAGAAAAACACCCAAAAAGGTCCCAACCAACGCACCACCAATTAATTTGCCCAAGACCTCTGGTGGTTGATCGATTTTGCCCATTGTTTTGATGATCCCCAAAACAGCGGCGACGATGCCCAGCGCTGGTAGGCCATCTGCAACCACTTGCAGAGCGTGACTTGAATGCAAGGCATGCTCCCGATTTGCGTCCATGCGTTTGTCCAGCACCTCTTCTACTTGGTGGGGGTCATCATAATTCATGGAAGCAGAACGCATCGTATCGCAGATAAGTGCAATCGCCTCTCCGTCTTTTAGAATTCTAGGGTACTTTGAGAAGATTGAGGATTCTTCAGGATTTTCTATATGTTCTTCTACAGCGACGGGGTTTTGGCGCGCCAATCTAATCAGCTCGAAGAGCATGCATAAAAGATCCTGATAATCCTCATGTTTCCATTTAGGGCCTTTGAACACTTTACCCATGTCTTTGAGCGTGTGCTTTATTGCTGAACCGTCGTTACTGATAAAAAAGGCCCCAGCAGCAGCGCCGCAAATCATCATCATTTCAAACGGTAGTGCCTTAAGGATGATTCCCATTTTACCGCCGGCTAGCAGATAACCGCCAAAAACCATGATTAAAATAGTGATGATGCCGATGATGCCGATCATTTTAGTCCCCAATTTTTGTTTGTTGCAGTGTTGCAGGTGGTGGTTAAAAAAACCTCATCGACAGATCAGGTTTTTGGAACAGTTGCATTGCGGCCGGCTAAAATAACACTGATTGAGTAGGCTACTTGTGGAGAAAGACCTGCCATCACCTGCGCTGCTACGTCCGGACGCATGCGCCCGAGGAAACCAGCGGCGAAATTCGGCTCCATTTCCTCAAACAGTTTTGACGCATCTTTGGGCTTCATACTTTCATATACCGTAGTGAGCCTTAGTAAGTCCTTTTCAGAGGCTTCATCTGCAAGAGAAAGCGTTGCGCGCAAAGTTTGTTCGGTATCGGATAAAATTTTGAGCCGCTTTTCAATCTCGGTATCCGCCACCGATAGTGCTCGCATCCGCATCTCAAGTTGCTTTTCGCGTTTTATTACAAGTGCCTCACGTTCATTCAACGCCTGAAGCAACCTTGATACATCGCTCCTATCATTGAATGAAGCGCTGGCTGTTTTTATTTCTTTTTGAGAAGGCTCTGCTGTCTTTTCATGCATTTGGGCGGAAGAGTCTGCCTGAACGCTGGGCATCGGATTTGTGGGGAGTTGACCGCTTTGAGCCCAAGCTCCAGTCGCGCCAGTGATCAATCTCACAGTTGCAGATGCCAAAAGAAGTGCTGCAATCACCGTTACAGAACCGCGCCCCGCTGGAACGCCTGTTGGAAAAAAATTGGGGAGTCTCATACTGTGTCTCCTGTTGTTGCAGAGTGGGCGCGGCGCGCAAACATTGGTGCAGCCGGAGCATGTTGAATTGGGGTGGCTTCTGGAGCCGCAATTTTTTGCTCTGGCGTTGCTGGCACATCATGTAGCGATGCCATTTGAAACTCTAACTGGCGTGACATGTCTTCAGCGCGTTTGGTCAATTCGGTTAGTGTTGCTGCAGATGTGGCAGCTGTTTGCTGTGCGGCATTCAACGTGCGGTTCAGGTCGTCTACTTGAGCAGATAGAACTGCGACCGCACCGCCCACTCCTTTTTCGAGGTCGTTAAAGCGATTCAGTCTACGACCGAGAACAAAGCAGTAAACTCCGGCGCCAATGGCCCCCGCTGTCAACAGAATATCTGCAATCAAATCCATCTTGGCGTCCTTTATGTTAGTACAAATTCCATGATCAAAAAATCGTTTACACGGCCCTGGCCAGTAACAACTTGAACACGGCGCAACATTTGTGCCCGCAACCGTGTCAGCGCGGCTTGATCCTCGAGATCAGAGACTTCGAGTGCCCGAAGATAACTGTTGAGGACATCAACGACTCGAGGCAACAACTTGGTCACATCCTCTTGGTGGCTTTTGGGAACTTCGAGTTGAGCCCGAAATCGAAGCAGCCTTCTTGTGGGGGTTGCATCAACTGAAATGATCATCGGATCAATTTCAACAAAAGCAATGTCGCCGAAAGGATCTTTGACTTCTTCTTCAACCACTTCGTGCGAATCCGCATTCGAGCCGAGAATCATACCAGACCAGGTTGCATAAAATCCTCCTCCACCCCCAACAAGTGCGAGCACAAGGCCAAGGATCAAAGGCATTTTGGACTTTTTCGGCGGGTCGCCTTCAACAGCGGGATCTTCGTCAGCCATGGTATCTCCATCCTTTGGTACACAAACCGATATAGACGCGATTGCACTAACGGGTTGTTAAGCTCGTTCGGGCATTTCTGTTGGAGAAGCTGAACAGAACGTTCGGTGCGACGGAGGCAATTGTGCAGCAATACCTGAATGTTTGGATGAAGCTTGGGATCAAGCGTCAAATCATTGTAATTGCAGCGACGGGTGCGATGTTTTTCGCAATCCTCGCTATGGCGCGGATGACAACCGCACCCAGTATGACGCTACTGTATGCTGGACTGGAAAGTAGTGCAGCAGGAGACGTTGTTCGTTCGTTAGAGCAACGCGGAGTGGTATTTGATGTGCGCGGTGGGTCAATTTTTGTTGATAATAAGCAACGTGATCAACTGCGTCTGACATTGGCAAGTGAGGGTTTGCCTGCGAACGGGAATCGTGGATACGAACTGTTAGATCAATTAACTGGGTTTGGTACGACGAGTCAGATGTTTGATGCGGCATATTGGCGTGCCAAAGAAGGTGAGTTGGCACGTACCATTGTCGCGAATCCATCTATTTCCATGGCAAGGGTGCATATAGCGAGCACCGGTTCAAACCCCTTTCAGAGAGGGGTTACTCCGAAAGCTTCCGTCTCTCTTACCCCAAATGGGGGCAGTATTTCACCTGCTCAAGGTAAGGCCGTTCGTTTCTTGGTGGCATCCGCGGTGGCGGGGCTTTCGCCGGAAGATGTCGCCGTTATTGATGCAAATGGAGCCTTGATAGGCGCTACAGAAGAAACAGCCCCAACAGTAGGGGGCGACGACAAAGCGAAGGTTTTACGAGATCGCGTTCAGCGCCTATTGGAAGCGCGTGTTGGTTTCGGGAATGCCGTAGTCGAAGTTAGCGTTGACACGGTGACCGAAAGTGAGGCGATTCGCGAACACAGCTATGATCCAAAAGGCCGTGTTGCGATCAGTAGTGATACTGAAGAACGTACCAATACCGCCGAAGGAACTGGGGGTGACGTAACTGTAGCGAGCAATTTACCTGATCAAGGTGGAGCTGGTGCAGGAGATAAATCTTCATCCCAAAACAGCGAGACGCGCGAACGAATCAATTACGAGGTGTCCGAAACAGAACGTGAAATCATACGTGCACCAGGTGCAATAAAGCGGTTATCAGTCGCAGTCTTGGTGAATGAGACAAGTAATTTGAACGAAGTGGGTGAAACTGTTTCCCAGCCGCGTGATGATGCTGAGCTGGATGCGTTGAGAGAACTTATTTCATCCGCTGTTGGTTTTGACGCTGAACGGGGAGATGTCATAACTCTCAAATCAATGGCACTTCAAAGCGTGGCCCCTTCAGGTACAGCTGCTAGCGTGGCTCTGATTGATCAATTTGATGTTGATTTATTGTCTGCCATTCAAATGGCGGTTCTAGCGATCGTGACTTTAATTCTGGGGTTATTCGTCATTCGCCCTGTACTCAGCAGGCAATCTACCGGGCTTCCCGCGCCAGACAGGCTGGTAAATGAAACAAATGCCTTGCCAGCAACAGGGAACGAACAGAATGGGAATACCCTACCAACAGTCATTGAGGCTGAGGAAATGGGGGGAGGGTTTAGCGCCGTTAGCACCTTGGCTCCAAGCGAGCTTGGAGGTGAACAGGCATTAGATCCAGTAGAGCGTCTGCGGAGCATGATAGGTGAACGGCAGGAAGAGACAGTCGAAATTTTACGTGGATGGCTAGAAGATAAAGAGGAAAAAGTATGACCTCTATTGCCCACAGGTATGCTGATTTTAGCCCACTTGACGCAGATGGCCAACCTGCTGAGTCCGTCCCGATAGAGCGTGTTGAAGATCAAAAACTACAGGCCTTTGAGGACGGATATCAAGCTGGCTGGACAGATGCAGATGCAAATCATTCTGCAGAGCAAAAGAATTTGGATGCTGAGTTTCTTGCGACACTTCGCGACCTTTCGTTCTCGCATCAAGAAGCATTGACCTGTCTCAATCGGGGTCTCAGACCGATGTTCGAGCAAATAATTGCATCGCTTCTCCCTCAGACAATCAAGGCCGCTCTACGCGCCCATGTGGTTGAACAATTGATGGAATTAAGTGCGGCCCAATCAGAGGCGCGGATAACATTGCGGTTCTCAAGCGAAAACACGCAGATGCTCGAAGATCTGTTGGAAGGGGTTGAATTGAACTCGCCCATCTCTCTTATCCCAGATGACCACCTCAGCGCACAGCAGATATTCGTCGCGTTAGATACGCACGAAAAAGAGATCAATTTGGATGCCGTCTGCCAAGAGATCACAAGCGCGATGATCGCATTTAATTTTCATAGTCAAAAGGAGTAGCTTGATGCCTGATCAAACGACCTTAGCCACCGATTCCTCCAATCCTTTCACCTCTGTACCGATCGAAGTTACGGTTTGCGTGGGAAAGGCGCGACCTTTGATTCGCGACCTAGTAATGTTGGGTGAAAACGCAGTGCTGACTTTGGACCGGCGCGTTGACGACCCGGTAGAACTTTATGTTGGTGAAAAGCTCATTGCGCGGGGCATTTTGGAAGAGGCGGATGGTGAAACGAAAGGTCAACTTATGGTCCGGCTGACCGAGGTTGTCGATATGCAGCAGGGCCTTTGATGTCTCGTAATATGGTGCTTGGCCTGGGCATCTGTTTGGTGTTGCTTTTGCCAAACATGGTTGAGGCTCAGGATTTGTCGATATCTTTGGGCGACGATGGATCAATATCTGCGCGCACCATTCAATTATTCGCGCTTATTACCGTTCTGAGTCTCGCGCCTGGATTAGCAATAATGGTGACCTGCTTTCCGTTTTTGGTGACAGTTCTTTCCATTTTAAGGCAAGCGATCGGCTTGCAACAATCTCCGCCCAATATGTTGATTGTCAGCCTAGCTCTGTTTCTCACTTATTTCATCATGGAGCCTGTTTTCACAGCCGCATGGAGCAATGGTATCGGTCCGCTGACCCGTGAAGAGATCGATGTAGAGCAAGCATTTTTACTTACATTAGAGCCTTTTCGTATCTTTATGGCGGGGCGTTTGGATCCTGAAACTTTCTTTGCCATGGCAGAGCTGCGCCCGGACACTATATCGGCCCAGCCAACCCCAGATGCGCCTCTTTCGGTGCTTGTTCCAAGCTTCATGTTGTCTGAGATATCGCGTGCCTTTCAGATAGGGTTTTTGATATATCTCCCGTTTCTCATCATCGATTTAGTTGTTGCAGCTATCTTAATGTCCATGGGCATGATGATGGTGCCGCCAGCTGTCGTCTCTATGCCATTCAAACTTGCATTCTTTGTGGTTGCAGATGGATGGGCCTTAATTGCAGGCAGTCTTGTAAGAAGTTATTTTTAGACGAAATCGTTTCAAAATGCGCAATGATCGTGGCAATCCCTCCCGCCGTTGTTAACGGTCTAGCCACATACTTCTCCTATTTCTTGTTCTTGATGTCAGGGGTGGCATTTAAAGTTGGAGTGGGAAAATGGAAGAGCGGATTGATCTCTCTTTGAGAGAAGGCGAGGGGCTTCGGCGCAGTGGGTTGAAGGCCGTATTTGTCTTTAGCACTCGGTATGTTGATGTATTGGTAGTTCCCTGGATCATTGAGTTCGAGGTTCTTTATGTATATTTCTTGGCTCGAATAGCATCACTTTGCTTACCAATGGCGTTAGCAATTTTGGGGAACAAGGTGGAGCCAGTACTTAGCTCGCTGGCCAGCACACAGGAACAAACACCATTTCGGGCCGCGGCCGCGCGGGTCAATCTCGGATATCTTATGATATCGGGAGCTATGGCGCTTTTTGTGATAAGTGGTGGATCGTATCTTGCTACGGCGTTGGAACCCGAATTTAGGGAGATTCTTATCTGGCTTGTGATTGGGCAATCCGCCCCTGTCTTATTTGGCGCTACAGGTTTGTTGATGCGGATTGTCGACCGGGGGACATTTTATGACGTGCTTGGGGGGATAACAGCAACGATGTTCCTTGCCGGCATCTTTCTATTGCGCGCGACAGATGGCGTAGATGTTGCATTAACATTTGCTGTTTCTCAGTTGACGCTAGCGGCTGTATCGGCCCTTTTGCTGACGCAGTGTGGAATTTGGCCCGGCCTGACAGCACTGTTTCACAAGCAGATAAAGCTATTTTGATGGCAGTCTTAGCGTACAATAAACTCAGCATGTAATGCGCCTGCTGCCTTTATACTCTTTAGGATATCAATCATATCTCGAGGTGAAACACCTAAGGCGTTGAGGCCTGCGATGACTTCGGAAAGAGACGCTCCTGATGGGATTTCTGCCAACCCAATACCAGGTTCTTCTTCGATTGCCGCACGTGTCCGCGGTACGACTACCGTTTCGCCTTGAGCAAAGGGATTGGGCTGAGCCACCAGTGGTTCTTCCTGAATGCGAAGGGTCAAGTTCCCTTGGCTCACTGCGACCCGAGAAATGCGCACGTCTTCACCCATTACGATTGTGCCCGATCGTTGATCAACGACAACACGCGCCTTGCGCTCGGGTTCAACTTCTATGTTTTCAATACGACCCAAAGCATGCGCTACAGACCGAGCACGTGTCGCCGTAACGTCGAGCATGACGGTGCCGCTATCAAGCATAACAGCGACGTTGCGCCCGAAGTTTTGGTTAATGGCCTGTTCAATTCTGCCAGCTGTTGTGAAATCCGCTTCCCTCAAAGCCAAGCGTAAATCGCGAAGTGAGCTGAGTTTGAAATCGATTTCTCGCTCAATTCTTGCGCCAGACGGAATTGTACCTGATGTTGGCACGCCTTGGGTGACTTGCCCGCCGTCACCCTCGGCTGTAACCCCTCCGGCAATGATCGTGCCCTGTGCTACGGCATAAATTTCACCATCTGCAGCATTCATTGGAGTCATGATTAGGGTACCTCCAAGTAAGCTTTTTGCATCTCCGATGGCGGAAACCGTAATATCAATCTGCCCGCCAGCTCTCGCAAACGGAGGTAATGTAGCGGTTACCAATACTGCGGCAACATTTTTGGGTCGAAACTGTTCTCCAGTTACATTTACGCCAAGACGCTCCAGAATGTTGGTCATGATGTCTTCTGTGAATGGTGCGTTCCGGAGGCCGTCACCTGATCCGTCAAGACCGACAACTAGGCCGTATCCCACCAAATCGTTGCCGCGAACTCCGTCGAAATCTACTAAGTCTTTTATTCTGACAGAGCTTGCATCTGCAGAACCAACTACAGACATTAAAATGGACAGGCAAAGACAGTACTTTATCAGAGCCCTCACAGGAAGTTCACCAATGAAAGTTGCGACATGCGGGATGTGATTGCGAAAAGACTTTCCAATTGAAATTGCACCTGCTCCAGTTCTGTTGCTGCTTGATAGGGGTCGATCGATAAAAGGTCATTGCGGGCAATTTCCAAGCTCGATCGTTCTGCGCTATTGCGAACTGACGCGGTCTCGATTTTGCTTTCGGAAATCCCGACTTCTGCTTGAAGACTGATAATCTGACCGCTTGAATTAACTGCAGTACCGATTGATTTTTGGATCAATTCACTTTGTTGAGCTTCTGTGAGACCCAAGGTCGGGTCGTCGGCCAACGCAATTGTCGCAAGGTACATCAGCGTATCTTTGAAAACGGCGTTGTCTCCCCGCAAGTCTAGTTGAGTACTTTCTTGTTCTGACAACGAAATAGCCGCTAGTGATGTATCGGCACCTTGATAACCGATGCTAGCGAACCCTGCAGGATCATCAAACCATGCTTGTGCAGCAGTTAGGATATCATCCACGCTGCTTGCTCCTGACACAGCGGTGCGAAGACCGTCAAGTAGATCTTCTTTTGGTGCGATCGGCTGAATATCAGTGGATGCTCCAGCAAAAAGTGAACGGCCGCTGACGGACGTATTCAATGCGTTAATGATTCCATCAAGCGTGCTGTCAGCCTGAGTTAGGATGTTGTTTGATGTCTCACTGAGCGGCGAACTGCCCGTCGAGACTAAGGTGTCTCGGAACGCGGTGTTCAGATCGCCAATTCGAGTAAGTGCATTTTGCATTCCTCCAGCTAATTGTCCTGCTTCCGTTGTTGAAAGATCATACCCGTCAAGTTTGGTCAGGCTCCTCTCTAGATCATTGGCATATGCCGTATTTCCAGAGATAGCTTGACGAACATCAGCGACTTGGCCTGAAGCCAACTCGGTAGTGAGCCGCTGAATGTCTTGTTTTAGTACAGTGTTACGGGACTGCATGGCATAGGATTGGGCCAAATCACCCAGTGAACCAGTTTGCATTTTTTACAACCTCGTTAGAGTTTCAATCATTTCATCCGCCGCTTGGATGACGCGGGCATTTGCGGCGTAAGCCTGCTCTAGGATAAGCAAGTTTTGCAGCTCTTTATCGGAATCCACACCTTCGGATAGGCTTAGCTGGGTCAGTTCCGTAAAGCGCGCCGAAGTGAAGGTCAGGTCCTGCTCCGCGTTGCTTCGAGTTGAAGCGAGTGATCCAGAGAATGAAGAAAGCAGATCTGCTGTAGTAAGGGCCCCAGAACCGAAATCACCAGATGCAGGAATGCGCGACGTCTCTAATGCAGATTGAAGGCTGTTCAGTAGTGTTGAATCTCCTACCAATCCGGTAGATGTCGCGCCCAATCCATCTCGAATCCTCCAAATTTCTCCTCCAGCCTCCGGATCAACGGCGAAATTCAATGCCAAACGTCTGCTCAATCCGACTTCATCCGCCGAGTCAAATGCGGCCCCGGCGTCTGTAAACAGTCCGGGGTCTCCGGTGCTGAGCGTGGAATCTACAGCAGGATCAGCAAACCGCTCCACAAGATCGCGTGCAAAAGCATCAAGTTGTTCCTGCGCCGCGACTCCGTAGGTATCGCGAACTTCAAAATTTCCGCCTAAGCTACCGCCAGCAAGAGCACTCGTTCGGATGTCTTGCCCATTCATAGTGAGTCCTGAAAGGGTCCCGGCTTCCAATGTTTGAAATTCGGTAACGACGTTTTGTTGATCAAAACCAATAGTCGCAGCAGTAATGTCGAGTAGAACAGCACCGCCGTCAGTGTAGATGGCCACGGCCCCATTATCGCGCGGAACGGCATTGATAGGGACAATCGCTCCAATGGTGTCCAACACCGATTGACGTTGATCGAGTAAGGCCGGGCTGCTCCCGCCACGAGATAGGTTTGCAGTGATTTGGATGTTGAGTTGCTCAACTTGCTCCAACGCAGTGTTCAAAGTAGCGACATCTTGTGCGATTTTTGTGTCTGCGCTGGTTCGCATGTCTTGAATGCCTTGTGCAGCGTTGGCTATTCCATCAACGAGGCGCCCGGCGTCAGCGACAGTGTCTGACAAGCGTTCCGTCAAATCGGGTCTGCTGGCTGCTGCTATTAAACTTTCCTCAAATGAAGCGAGGCGTCCGCTTAACCCGTTTTCATCCCCTGCTATTCCTATAGCGTCTTCTAACTGTAGAAAAAAATCGACTGCGGTTTGACTGTTTTGTTGGGCGGCATCTGCAGATCGAAGATCTGCGATGACACTTTCGTTCACCTGACGGCTGATACCATCGATGCGCACACCACCTGTTGCCCCAAAATTTAGAGCGGATAAGTCCATGCTGCGCGTACCGTAAGAAGGGGTAAGAGCGTTTGAGATATTGTTCGAGACTATTTCGGTTCCGAGCGACGCAGCGCGTAGTCCGGAAATAGCCGCGTTCATGGCGCCTGTAATTGACATGGTGTTCTCCTGTGATCAGCAATGAAGGGGCAACTGCCCCTTCTTTGGCCTTGTCAGATCAACGTTTGATGTTGGTGGTTTCTTGGAGCATCTCATCGACGGTCTGGATGACTTTTGCGTTTGATGAATAGGCGCGCTGAGTCTGGATCATTGATGTCAGCTCATTCGCTACATCAGTGGTCGATTCCTCACGTGCATAAGCAACAATGTCACCTGTGGGGCCGTCACCTGCATCCCAAAGGAAGTATGAACCACTGTCGACTGACGGTCGGTAGGTTTGCGAATCTAGTGCGATCATCCCGTTCGGGTTCGGGAGATCGACCAAGGGCACCTGATAGATGGTACGTGTTACACCAGTATCAAACGTTGCTTGCACATATCCGTTTCCGTCAACACTGACGTCCGTAATGTTGCCAACTGGCGAGCCGTCTTTAGTAATTGAGACGGGCGCGAAAGCATCTGACAATTGCGTCAATGCATCTGTTTGACCAATCAAACCGATGTCAATTTCCATGGGGCCACCGTCGACGTCCACGATCAGTGAACCGGTCGTTGCATCATACGCACCACCCGACACTGTGGTTACTGATGCCAGTGTACCGCCTGCTGTACGGTCGTCCGCAAACGTCAAGACATACTCACCGATGGTCACACTCGGATCAACCGAGTCCGTCATGGTCATCGTCCATTCATTTGAGGAACCTGTCGCAGGAATAGTAGGAGTGAAGGTGACATTCACGCTTTCGGACGTGCCAAGGTTGCCGTAATACTCGATAGCAAGTTGCTCTGATACTGCGCCGCTGTCTGCAACAGTTGCGGTCGCTGGAAGGTTAACACCAAGGGTCATTTGTGTAGTCGGCTCGCCAGTGAGTTGGTTTGCATTAATTTGAATCGGTTCCAAGCTATCTTCGTTGTCGCGTGAGAACGTGGGGATACTGCCGTCTGAACTCGCAGGCCAACCCAGCAAGACAAGACCGGAGTCTGTCGTCAGATAACCCTCCGAATCTGTGGAAAAGGAACCTGTTGTCGTTAATAGCATATTGGTGTCCCCGACGCTCAAGTCAGTGAGGTTGGCAACTGGAAGCATGCCACGGCCGCGCACAGCGAGGTCGGTTGCATTACTTGTTGAAACAAGAGAGCCATTTAGGTCGATTTCGCGGGTGGTGTTGGCGCTGACGCCGCCAGCCGAATAATTTCCACCGTTGTTCGAAATCACCATGGATTCGAAGTCAGTCTGGACACGTTTGTATCCATAGGTAGATGAGTTCGCGATATTGTCCGAAATACTCGCCAATTTCGTTGCATTGGCTTGAAGCCCTGCAACACCTGCGTTCAACGAAGATGAGATTGTCATTAGACACGCCTTTCTGCTCTGCCGATTACTTTTGTCTCGGCATCAATAGCCCGACATAATTTAATGTCGGGCTAACAGATAAAATGCAGTCTACTTCTTGGCGTCAGGATATATCGCGTAGCAACACTATTTCGATGCGATCATTTCGCAGTGCCATTGGGTCACGCACTACAGCCTCTCGATCGGCGTGGCCCGTGACGCGTTGGATGCGGTCGGGATGAATGCCTTGTCCTTCTAACAACAAGCGCATCTGTGTTGCACGCTGGTGTGATAGATTCCAAACCGGATTGTCGATCAACACCAATGCCTGTGCTCGGACATGCGCGCCTATGGCGATTTCATTAGTCACCGTTTTGCTGATCTGAGCGATCAGTACGGCTAACTCTCTGAGTAACTGCGTAGGATTGTCGCTATCACCTTCGAATATTTGCAAATCGTTTTGCGAATAGACCTCAATTACTAGACCCTCATCGGTGATCCGCGTAACGATGTGCTCTAACAGGTTTTCCATAACGGCAGATTCTCCGCCGAACCCTTTTAGCAGCTCATCAAGGCTCTTGAATGCCATGTCCTGCTCGGCTGTTTCGTCGGCAGTAGGATCATTGCCCGATTTGTCTTCCTTCACAGAAGGATCTCCTGTGCCATCCTTTGGAATAGCCATCTCCGAAAAGATGCTTTCTCCGCCAAAGGTGCCATCACCGCCACCTGAGACTTTTACAATTGGAATGCTTGGCGAAAAGTAATCCGCCAGCCCCACGCGTTGTTGTTCTGTTGTCGCGTTCAGCAGCCACATCAACATAAAAAACGCCATCATTGCGGTTACGAAATCCGCATACGCGACTTTCCAAGCACCGCCATGGTGCCCACCGCCTTTAACGATTTTTTTACGTTTAATGATGACTGGCGCGCTGTTTGCTTGCGCACTCATATCCACCACCTCTATTTCACCCAAGAACAGGAATAGCTGGGCAGGAGTTATCAAACTGCTAACAGCAATATGAGTGGTTAGCAGGAGGTAAAGCTTGCTATCATAAATACTTCGTGGCCACATCCGCTTATGGATATTCTCGTCACTGATAGCCGTTACTCATGGAGTCGTCTTGCGATCACTTTGCTGGTTGGAACGGTAATCAATGCAGGCATGTGGGCAATCATCGTGATCATGCCAGCGGTCGAAACAGAATTTGGCGGCAACCGCGCGATGGCCTCACTGCCCTACACGTTGACGATGATCGGGTTTGCTACGGGAAACTATGTGATTGGGCGAGCGGTAGATCGTTTTGGTATCACATGGTCACTCATTGTTGCGACCATTGTAACAGCGCTGGGATATGGGTTGGCAACACTTTCGACCTCTTTGATAATGTTGTCGCTTGCTCAGCTCATTGTCGGTTTTGCTTCGGCTGTGGGGTTCGGCCCACTGATTGCAGATATCTCTCATTGGTTTGTGCGACGCCGCGGTATTGCGGTGGCAATAACGGCGTCCGGAAATTACTTGTCCGGCGCAATCTGGCCGCTTGTATTGGCAGGTGTGCTGCAAGACAGTGGATGGCGAACCGTTTATCTGGTCTTGGCGGTGACAACGCTAGTGGTGGTGATTCCTCTTGCATTTACATTGCAGCGCCGTGTGCCCGACGAGGTTCAGATTGCTGCCCAGCAGGCTTCAACGCTCAATGTACGTTCATCGGGGCTTTCTCCTCGTGCGCTTCAGTATCTGTTGGGAATTGCTGGCATTGGGTGTTGTGTGGCCATGTCGATGCCTCAGGTCCATATCGTGGCATTGTGTGTTGGATTGGGGTTTGGGCCAGCTGTGGGAGCGCAAATGTTGTCGCTAATGTTGTTGGGCGGCGTTGGGTCACGTATCCTATCGGGGTTGCTCGCTGACCGTCTAGGCGGCGTTCGGACATTGCTAATCGGATCATTTCTGCAGTGCATTGCCCTCTTCCTCTACTTGCCTGCAGGCGGAATGGTGTCGCTTTACCTCGTGAGTCTGGTTTTTGGGCTAAGCCAAGGCGGTATTGTGCCGAGCTATGCGCTGATCGTACGTGAATATATGCCTGCCAAAGAGGCAGGTGAGCGGGTAGGGTTTGTGTTGATGGCTACGATTATGGGTATGGCGCTGGGTGGTTGGATGTCCGGTTGGATCTATGACTTGAGCGGCTCTTACACGTTGGCATTCGTCAATGGCATTGTCTGGAATGGCGCCAATATCGCAATCATTTTGTGGCTACTGTCACGTAGTCGCCCCCGTAAAACGGTTGCCTTGGCGGCCTAAGTCACCACTTGCGACGTTTGCTCAGTAGAATCTGTTTTTGCCGTTCGCGGAACCGCATTTTGTCTTCCTCCGTAGTTTCTTCCACGCAATTGTGACAACTCACACCTTCTTCATATCCATCACGCTGCGTATCGGTGGGTAGGATAGGGCGACGGCACCCAAAGCATAACAAATGAGGTCCGGGTTTCAGACCGTGCTCCACGCTTACGCGGTTGTCGAAGACGAAACATGATCCATTCCATGTACTTTGTTCTTGTGGCACTGCTTCTAGGTACTTCAGGATGCCGCCTTTAAGGTGGTAAACGTCCTCAACGCCTTGACCCAGCAGGAAGTTTGTTGATTTCTCACACCTAATGCCGCCTGTGCAGAACATCGCGATTTTCTTGTTGTGAAAACGTTGTTTGTTCGCTTCCCACCACGCGGGAAACTCACCAAAGCTGGTGGTTTCAGGATCTACAGCGCCCTCAAAAGTGCCAATCGCTACCTCATAGTCATTACGCGTATCAATCACGGCAACATCGTCACGGCCGATCAGTTCGTTCCAGTCTTCGGCGTCGACATAATGGCCAGTACCCGCAAGTGGGTCGACATCCGGCTGGCCCATAGTCACGATTTCGCGCTTCAGTCGTACTTTCATTTTACCAAAAGGGGGCACTTCAGAGTGGGCGATCTTGTGTTCCAGATCAGCACAACCCTGCAATGCGCGTAGATGCGCAAGTACGGCATCAACGGCAGCTTGGGATGGTCCGGAAATTGTGCCATTCACTCCTTCACGGGCCAGCAGCAATGTGCCCGTGATCGCATGATCAAGACACAGCTTGAGCAACGGTGGCTTTAACGCTTCGGGATTGTCAAAGCGGGCGAAATGGTAGAGCGCGGCAATAGTATACATGGTTTTGGAAATAGGCCCCGTAAGGGCTGTTGTGCAAGGGGGCTGTGGGGTAAAATCACACGAATATTGATTTTCGCCTACGCAAAGGAAACACCATGCACGCTCTTTTAGTCATCGATGTTCAGAATGATTTTTGTCATGGCGGTGCCCTTGCCGTGGCTGGCGGCAGTGAAATCGTTTCGGGCATAAATAAACTGATAGGCCAATTTGACGCGGTGATCCTGACCCAAGATTGGCATCCTGCAGGACATTCTTCCTTTGCATCTAGCCACAAAGAGCATGATCCGTTTTCCTTGATCGACATGCCCTACGGTGCGCAGGTTTTGTGGCCTGATCACTGTATCCAGGGCAGCGAAGGGGCAGCTTTCCATCCGGGGTTGAACGTTGACCGCGCCGATTTGATTATCCGTAAAGGGTACAACCCGGCTATCGACAGTTACTCTGCCTTTTTTGAGAATGACCACAAAACGCCAACTGGTCTGGAAGGGTATTTACGGACACGCGCAATTGATGAGGTGACACTTGTCGGCCTTGCGTTGGATTTCTGTGTGAACTTTTCAGCTGTCGACGCCGCGAATTTGGGCTTCAAAGTGAATGTGCACAGTGATTTGTGTCGCGCAATTGATATGGATGGCTCTTTGGAGCAAGCAAACAAAGCAATGTCAGGGGCCGGAGTCTCAATAGACTAACCACTTGCCCCCCCACGCGGCTTACGTCACAAACCACGGGTCTAACGGAGCCTATACCAATGGTTGATATCGCTACACGCGTCTGGAATCACAAATGGAAGATCGACCCCATCGTGCGGTCGCTCATTGATACTGATTTTTACAAACTCCTGATGTGCCAATCCATATTCCGCAATAAGCCGGATACGCAGGTGACGTTCAGCTTGATCAACCGATCAAAGCATATCCCATTGGCTCATCTCATTGATGAAGGTGAATTGCGCGAGCAGTTAGACCACGTTCGGACACTTTCGCTTAGTCGTGGAGAATCTACGTGGTTGCGCGGTAATACTTTCTACGGCAAACGCCAAATGTTCCGCCCCGATTTTATGGAGTGGTTTGAGAACCTGCGTCTGCCGCCATACCACTTAGAACGCAAAGGTGACCAATACGAACTGACGTTTGAGGGCAAATGGCACGAGGTCATGCTCTGGGAAATTCCGGCGCTTGCGATCCTGATGGAACTGCGTGGCCGTGCGGTTCTAAACGGTATGGAAAAGTTCGAACTGCAAGTGCTCTATGCCCGTGCGATGACGCGTGTGTGGGAAAAAGTAGAGGCGCTGCGTGATGTGCCGAACCTGTCGATTGCTGATTTCGGTACCCGCCGCCGCCATAGCTATTTGTGGCAGGATTGGTGTGTTCAGGCCATGAACGAAGGGCTAGGCAGCAAGTTCACCGGAACGTCTAATTGTAAAATCGCAATGAAGCGGGAGCTGGAAGCGATTGGCACAAACGCCCATGAATTGCCGATGGTGTATGCCGCGTTGGCCAAGGATGACGATGCACTTTTCCAAGCTCCCTATGAGGTGCTGAAAGATTGGCACGAAGAGCACGAAGGCAACTTGCGCATTATTTTGCCCGACACTTATGGCTCACAGGGGTTCCTTGATAATGCGCCTGATTGGCTCGCTGGTTGGACTGGTATCCGCATCGACAGTGGTGACCCCGCAACAGCTGCGCAGCAGGCGATTGATTGGTGGAAATCGCGCGGCGAAGACCCGCGTGAAAAGCGGGTCATTTTTAGCGATGGATTGGACGTCGCCAAGATTAAGGAACTGCACGGGCAATTCGCGGATAAGACTGCGATCTCCTTTGGGTGGGGTACGCTGCTCACGAATGACTTCCGCGGGTTCGTACCCGAGGACGCATTGGCACCCTTCAGCCTTGTTTGCAAAGCGGTCAGCGCAAATGGTTCCCCGACGGTCAAGCTGTCTGATAACCCAAACAAGGCGATGGGGCCCGAAGATGAGATCGCCCGCTATAAACGTGTGTTCGGAATTGGTGATCAAGATGCACAAGACGTTGTCGTTTGACGACGGTCCGTGAAACAGATGCGGGCGCACCTAACCAAAATATTCTGAACGATATTACCTCACAACAGAAGAGACTGGCAAGAATTTTAACGCCTGAGGATTATGTATTACGCGCTGATGCGCGGCGCGTGACGATGTTTGACCTAATAAATGCAACGATGAAGATTATCGTTAAAATCAGGATGATCGTTGGGGCAGGGGCGCTATCCAGATAGAAACTGGCATAGACGCCTAACACGCTAGAGAGCATGGTCACACCCACAGCAATCGGCAGCATCCGCGCGAATTGTTGGGTCAGCAGGAACGCAATCGCTCCTGGTGCAATGAGCAGCCCAATCGACAGGATGATCCCCACCGCTGAAAGTGTCGCAACAATCGTCAATGAAATTAGCGCTAATAGACCGTAGTGTAACCAGCCCACCCAAAGGCCGACGGCCTGTGCTTGTACAGGATCAAAGGCATGCAGCATCAGGTCGCGCCGCTTGGCGATCACAATGACAGCCACAAATAGGGCAATCAGGCCAGCCGTCCAAAAATCAGAACCTTCAACGCCCAGCATGTTCCCGAACAAGATGTGATCAAGGTGCATGTCGGTTGAAATCTTTGTGTACATCACAATTCCTAGCCCAAACATGCCGGAGAACACGATACCCATTACGGTGTCTTGTTTGATCCGGCTGTTCTCGGACAGGAACCCTGTAGCCAATGCGCAGAACATCCCAGCGCAGAAGGCCCCAATGATAAGGGGAATCCCCAAAAGGTAAGCAGCCACAATGCCGGGCAACACAGCGTGGCTGATGGCGTCCCCCATCAAGGACCACCCTTTGAGCACCAGATAACAAGACAGCAAACTGGTTGGTACAGAGATGATCAACATCATCACAAACGCATTCTGCATAAACCCGAATTGGAAGGGTTGGAGGAGTGTATCAATCATGGCTGGAGTGCCTCCCGCGCCTTTCGCCGTGCAGCGAGATAACCGTGCTTTGGCGCAAAGACAAAAGCCACAAGGAAGATCAGTGTTTGTAAACTTACGATTATGCCCCCCGTCGCGCCGTCTACGAAAAAGCTAAGGTAGGCTCCGAAAAAGGATGTACCTGTGCCAATGGCGACACTCACAACAAGCAATCGTGGAAAGCGGTCCGTCAGCAGATAGGCTGTCGCGCCCGGCGTGACGACCATCGCAATCACCAGAAACGCGCCCACGGTCTGCAATGCCGCAACGCAGGAGGCTGATAAAAGCATGAAAAAGATCACCTTGAGCAGGTCCGGCTTAAGCCCGATGGAACGCGCATGGTTTTCGTCAAAGAAGGTGACCATCAGGTCCTTCCACTTGGCCAATAGTATGGCTAGCGTGACAAATCCGATGATCGCGAGCTGCAAAGTGTCTGAAGGTGTGATGGCAAGGATGTTACCCATCGTTATGGTTTGCACGCTTACAGATGTTGGGGACAGCGATACCATGAACAATCCCAACCCGAAGAACGAGGTAAAGATCAGCCCGATAATTGTATCTTCCTTGAGGCCAGAGCGTTGGTTCAAAAACAGCATCGCCCCTGCAGCAAGACCTCCTGCTGCGAATGCACCCAACGCAAAAGGCAGTCCCAGCATATACGCGCCAGCGACGCCGGGCACAATTGAGTGGCTCAATGCGTCACCAATCAGCGACCAGCCTTTGAGCATCAGATAGGCGGACAAAAATGCACACACACCGCCGACCAGCGCACTGACCCACATGGCGTTGAACATGTAGCCATAGCTGAAGGGTAGGAGCAGGGTTTCCATCACTCTGCGTCCTCTTTTTCGTTCTCATGACCATAAACCACAAACGGCCGCTCATCGTCCGAAATCACACGGATCGAGCGGGCATCGTCATCATCATGTAAATCCGAACCACTAAGCACAAAGTGGCGTAGCACGCCGCCAAAGGCGAGTTCGAGATTATCATGAGTGAACGTTTCAGCAGTAGTGCCGTAGGCTAGAACAGTTTCCTTGACCAACACCGTGCGGTCACAAAACTCAGGCACAGAGCCGAGGTTGTGAGTTGAGACTAGCATCACGCGACCCTCGTCGCGCATTTCTCGCAGCAGTTCGATGATCTGATCTTCGGTTTGGACATCAACCCCAGTAAAGGGTTCATCCAGCAAAATCACTTGGCCTTCCTGTGCCAAAGCGCGCGCCAGAAAGACACGCTTGCGCTGGCCACCAGAAAGCTCACCAATTTGACGATGGCGAAAGTCGATCATGTTTACGCGCCCTAGCGCTTCTGTAACGGCAGCATGGTCTGATTTGCGTGGATGCCGGAAGAAGCCCATGTGACCATAACGGCCCATCATTACAACATCCTCCACCAACACCGGAAAGGACCAATCAACCTCCTCGGATTGAGGGACATAGGCAACGATGTTCTTCTTAAGGGCCTCTTTGACAGGCATGCCAAGGACTGTGATCGTGCCTTTGGCTGCCGGAACAAACCCCATAATTGCCTTGAATAGGGTCGATTTTCCAGCGCCGTTCACACCAACCAATGCAGTGATGGTGCCAGTTGGAATTTCAAACGTCGCATCGCGCAGGGCAGTGTTGCCGTTGCGGTAGGTGACAGTGACGTCTTTTGCTGAAATGCCAGTGTTCATTCAGTTAGGCCTTTTACAATGGTCTCGGATGTGACGCGCAGCAGGTCGAGGTAAGTCGGCACTTCGCCATCCGCCTCAGTGAGGCTGTCTACATATAGAACTCCGCCGTATTGCGCCCCAGTTTCGCGTGCGACTTGTTGTGCAGGCGCTTGATTTACAGTGGATTCGCAGAACACTGACTGGATGTTATATTCCCGCACCGTGTCGATCACACGGCGTACTTGCTGCGGTGTGCCTTGCTGGTCTGCGTTGATCGGCCACAGGTATAGTTCCTTCATGCCGAAATCGCGGATCAGATAGCTGAACGCACCCTCGCATGTTGCTAGCCAGCGCTGCTGCTCTGGTACGGCTAACACAGCATCCCGCAAAGGTGCGATGGTTGCTGTAATTTTAGCTTTATAGTTTTCTGCATTGGCACGATACGTATCCGCGTTATTGGGATCATGCTCCACAAACGCATCGCGAATATTGTCGACGTAAATTGACGCATTGGCCAAGCCCATCCACGCATGTGGATTTGGTTTCCCGTCATATTCACCCTCAGTAATGCTGATCGGTTCAATCCCGTCCGTGAGCGTGGCCGAAGGTACATCTTTGAGATTGGAGAGGAATTGTTCAAACCAAAGTTCGAGGTTCATGCCGTTCCAGAGGATCAGGTCAGCATCCTGCGCGCGAATGATGTCGCGCGGTGTTGGAGAGTACCCGTGAATCTCGGCACCCGGTTTGGTGATGCTCTCTACCACCGCCACATCACCCGCCACATTGCGAGCCATATCCGCGATCACCGTAAAGGTTGTGACGGCTTTGAATTTTTCTTGGGCGAATCCTGCCGTGCTGAGCATGGAAAAGGTGGTGGCGATCACGATGGTTTTTAGTGAATTGGAAAAGTTTGACATTTTTCATCCCCTTTAGCGGTGATATTTCAAAAATGAATATGAGAACTATTCACAACTGTAAATAAGAATGATAACGATTCTCAAAGATAGTAGGCGGATGCGAATATGGGGTGGAACCGATGAGCAGTGAAAGCGATACGGCCGAAAAAATGACTGCTGCGTTGCGCAAAGCGGGCATTCGGGTGACACGTCAACGTATTGCCTTGCTCGGGGTTTTGGCTGAAGCAACAGATCATCCTGACGCGGTTGAGCTTCATGAACGTGCAAAAACGGTCGAGCCATCCGTTTCTTTGGCGACGGTCTACCGTACATTATCCGTGTTAGAAGAGCAGGGTGTGGTGCATCGCCATTCTTTTGAAGGCGGCGGTGCGCGGTTTGAAACAACACATGAAGAACATCATGACCACATCTTGGACGTCGACACCGGAGAAGTCATCGAATTCCAATCTGATAAGATTGAACAACTCCAAGACGAGATCGCGCGGGAATTGGGCTATGAAGTCGTGCATCATCGATTAGAGCTATATTGCCGCAAAAAGACTTAGGCCTGTTTTAGGCGGCGCTCGCGGATAACAATCAGCAGGCCGCTTGCGAGGATCAACAGTGCACCGGGAAACAGCTCAGACCAAGGCGCTTCGTCAAAGAACAACCAGCCCAGAACAAAAGCCAACGGTATGCCAAAGTAATTGAAGGGCGCTAGATTGCTTTGTTCAGCTAGGCGGTAAGCTGAGATCAGCAGCAATACCGCTGACCCCCCCAAACCACCCATGGCCATAATCCAAAGCAGATCGGTTGAATGTTCCAACGGTGTGAAGCCGCCCATAAATAGCGCCAAAATGAGCGCACCAAACAATGCGACAACGCTGGAATACAGGTTGATAAGAGGAGTGGGAACTTCGCTATCCATCACGCGCGCTGTCACGCCAACCAGCGCGTAGCACGCGGCAGCCCCAAGCGGCAGTAAGGCCGCCGGAGAGAATGAGTCTCCTCCTGGCCTTACAATCCAAACAACGCCGGCAAAGCCTATCAAAACCGCGCTCCACCTGATCCACCCAACCTTCTCACCAAGTAAAACCGCAGCAAGTGCTACGGCAAACAGCGAATTGGCGTAGGTGATTGTTGATGCGGTGGCAAAGGTGAGCAGCCCAAGTGACAGGTAAAAGGAAAACTGGGCAAACGTGAGAATCACTCCACGGGTAAGTGCCAATCGCCACTGACGTATTTTCCATATCCGCCCCTTCGCGTGCCAATCGCGTGAAGTAAAAAGAACAATCAACGAGGGAATCAGTCCAAAGGTATTACGCCAAGCCGCAAGTTCTGCGGCACCATAACGGGGCGACAGATGTTTGATGATCAGACCCATTGCGTCAAAAAGCGTCAATGCGCAGAGCAATAATATCACTGCAGTGAGGGTGCGATCAGTCTTCATTGAGCCATGATGTGTCGGGAATAGGATAATGACCAGAAAGGATCGGTTCAAATCGCATGGAGCCTTTGAATTGTCTTGCGTCGACTTGGGGAATCCGCATAACTGACCGTGCTTGGTGTCCTTTTGGGGACCGAAAAAGGGAATGCAGTAGGGATACGTGATATTTCGTGTCCTGATCTGGAGCCGCCCCCGCGACTGTAAGCGGTGAGCTTTTGTCACTACGCCACTTGCCCCCAAAAGGGCTGGGAAGGCAGGCAAAGGCCACGACCCGCGAGCCAGGAGACCTGCCGGGCAAAGGTGAAACAATCATGTCGTCGGGTGTGACGACGAGGAGAAGAACGATGAATAAAGAAGTTAAAGCAGTCGCCGCTACACGGTCCGCAGCTCTTCCAGCCCTTTTTGCTCTGGTGCTTGGCGTAGCCATCATCACCATGACAGGCCACTTGCAGGCGAATACTCTGCATGACGCGGCGCACGACATGCGTCACGCTACTGGCTTTCCCTGCCACTAACCCATGATTTCAAAATTGCTGACCAGCGCGTTGTTCGCTGGTGCTGCAGCAGGTCTGATTGCCGGCCTGCTGCAGTTAGTGTTTGTTCAGCCTGTGCTGCTCCATGCGGAGCTGTACGAGAGCGGTGAACTTGTGCATTTTGGTGCTGCGGCTGTTTCTGCTCATCCAGAACTGCCTGGCTTTGATCCGGTGCGTGATCTTCTGACCATCGTTTTCACGATGCTAACCTATACTGGCTACGCGATGATGCTTGTGGCACTGATGCTGCTCGCAGAAGAACGCGGCGCAGATGTTACTGCACGTTCGGGCATCATCTGGGGTGTGGCGGGCTTTATCGCTGTGCATTTCGCGCCAGGCCTTACCTTGGCGCCTGAAGTGCCGGGTGTGGCTGCCGCAGATGTTGGAGCCCGTCAGGTTTGGTGGTTTGCAACTGTCGCAGCAGCTGGCATCGCCATGTGGTTGTTGGCCTTTGGCCGCAACTGGGCGATGTGGGGTGTTGCAGTGATTTTGCTTGCTGCACCGCATTTGATCGGTGCACCAGAACCTGACAGCTTTTCAGGACCCGTTCCAACCGAACTTGGCGCACTTTTTGCGGCACGTGCCTTTGGTGTAGGTCTTGCTGCTTGGGCGATACTAGGCTGTTTTGCTGCCTATTTCCTCGACAAAGAGCAGCGCCGTCAGGCTTGAAAGGAGTACCTACATGAGAACGTTTGTACTGTTCCTGATTGGTTTGACCTTTGGTGCGGCTGGTGGGTTTGTCGTGGCGGCAGGCAATGGCATTACCTTCGACGGTCATGATCATACCGATTCTGCGCAACACGGCGGGATGGCTGATATTGATCATGCCGCCATGGGCCACGGTGATATGGATCACGCTATGATGCATGATCAGCCGCTTGAGATGGATGCAGTTGATGCGTCAACACTGGATATCATGGTTATGCAGGATCCAATGTCGGGCTATAATCTCCACGTTATGGTGGGCAATTTTATCTTTGCACCAAAATCAGCCAGCTTGGCCCATGTTGAGGGTGAAGGGCATGCCCATGTTTACGCCAACGGTGTTAAACTGGGCCGCCTTTATGGCCCGTGGATGCACTTGGACAGTTTGCCTAAAGGTGACGTGGTGATTGAGGTAACGCTCAATACCAATGATCATCGGCCGCTGGCTGTTGATGGCACTCCAATTGCGGCCAAAGCTACCGTGATAGTTGAATAAGTGGGGGGCGCTTTCTGCGCCCTCTCTTTTGAGATAGAACCCGGGTTGAGGGAAACGATAATATGACAGCTACATTATACGTGTGCACGACTTGTAAGGTCGACGAAGTACACGAAGACGACAGCCAACGCCCGGGAGCACGCCTGCACCGCGCATTGCAAGCGACCGGAGCACCAGAAGGTGTGCAGATTGTTGGTGTTGAGTGCTTGTCCGCCTGCAAGACAGGTGCTGCCGTTGCCCTGTCAGAGCCGGGCAAGTGGACGTATGTTTATGGGCACATGACCGAAGAAGACGCGCCAGATATCCTAGCTGGGGCCGCTGCCTATGCCGCCACGGACGACGGCCTTGTGCCTTGGCGTGAACGCCCCGTAATTTTCCGCAAACAAAGCGTTGCGCGCATCCCTGCATTTACCCTTCCACTGGAGGCTGCCGAATGAGCGACCTGTCAAAAATCCCCGTAACAGTAATCACTGGTTTCCTTGGTTCCGGAAAGACGACGCTGATCCGTCACCTGATGACTCATACAAAAGGTCGCCGTCTTGCTATCTTGGTGAACGAGTTCGGCACAGTCGGTGTGGATGGTGACATCTTGCGGTCCTGCGCGATTCCTGATTGCCCTGCTGAAAACATCGTAGAGCTGGCCAATGGGTGCATCTGTTGCACTGTGGCGGATGATTTCATCCCAACAATCGAGGCCTTGATGGCGATGCCTGTTCGGCCCGATCACATCATAATCGAAACCTCAGGCCTTGCGCTTCCCAAGCCACTGCTCAAAGCATTTGATTGGCCCGCTATTCGGTCCAAGATTACCGTTGACGGTGTGATTGCGCTTGCCGATGCCGAAGCTGTTGCAGCTGGCACCTTTGCCTCAGACGTCCATGCCGTGGACGAGCAGCGCAAAGCCGACGAGAGCCTTGATCACGATTCGCCCCTTTCTGAGGTGTTCGAAGATCAGATCAGCTGTGCAGACATTATCCTCATGTCCAAGGCCGATCTCGCGGGTCCCGAAGGGCTTGCAAAAGCCCGTGCAGTTATCGAAGCGGAAAGTCCCCGCAAAATCCCGATCCTTGAAATGTCCGAAGGTGTAATCGATCCGAATGTTGTTTTGGGACTGAATGCAAAAGCCGAAGATGATCTGGCGTCTCGTCCATCGCACCACGACGGCCACGATGATCACGAACATGATGATTTTGAGACAATCGTTGTCCCGATGCCAGAGATTGAGGATGCCGCGGCCCTTGTTGCAGCCATCGAAAAGCTCGCCAACGACCAGCACATCCTGCGCGTAAAAGGATACGTGGCCGTCAAAGGCAAACCCATGCGATTGTTGGTCCAAGCCGTTGGAGCGCGTGTTCGCCACCAATTCGATCGTCCATGGGGTGCGGAGCCGCGCAATGGCGCATTGGTTGTCATCGCCGAGCATGATCACGTGGATGCACAAGCCATTCACGCGGCGCTGGGCGCCTAAACCATGCATGTCGTCTTCCGCGAAAGCCATGGGCTAGAGGATACGGAAACGCCGTACGATCCGGGGCAAACGCCTGCTGATCTGGTGGTGCTTTCGTTTTCTGATAGTGACCTTGGCGCTTTCGCGGCAGGCTGGCATCGCGCAGGCGGAGCAGATGGCAAGCTACCCACGCTGCGCCTGTGTAACCTGACTGCCCTGCGCCACCCGGCATCCGTTGATAATTATGTTGAACAGACCCTAACAGGCGCAAAAGGCATCTTGATCCGCCTCATTGGCGGAGAAAACTATTGGCCTTACGGGATCATGCAGGTGCAAGATTTTGCCCGTCGTAACGGCATTGCACTTGCTGTTTTACCTGCAGACGGGCGCGAAGATGCTGCGCTTGATGCTCATTCAACTTTGCCTGTGTCGACGCTACGTCGTTTGCAACACTTGTGTGACGCAGGAGGGGCGGTCGCCGCCCAAGCAGCGCTTGCGCAATTGGCTCTGGCAGCGGGCCTGTATGCCGGACCTGTAATAGGCTCAAAAACAGTTCCAGACTGCGGTTTTTACGACCCCGATGCAGGGGTTTTGGCCGCAGTTGATCCAACTGGCGACACAATAGCGGTTACATTCTACCGCAGCTATCTGACAGCGGCTGACACCGCTCCGGTTGACGGGCTAATCCGAAAATTACGCGCACGTGGTTACAACGCAGTGGGTGTTTTTGCGCCTTCGCTTAAATCCCCTGTCGCTCGTGATTTTCTGCCATCAGCGTTGACGCAATTGAACCCTGTAGCGATCGTTAACGCCACTGCCTTTTCAGGCCGTGGTGCAGACGGTACATCGCCATTGGATGCACAGGGTTGTCCAGTTTTTCAGGTGGCATTGTCGACCGCACGCAAGAAGGAGTGGTCAGAGTCCGAGCGTGGCCTTTCCCCCGCAGATCTAGCGATGCACGTGGTGCTGCCCGAGGTTGATGGACGCCTATTCACTGGTGTTATCAGTTTCAAAGCTCCCGAGAAAAAAGATCCTGATCTGCAATACTCACGTTTTTCACATCGTGCACATGCCGTAAGAATTGACGCTGTAGTCGACCGCATCGATGGGTGGCATCGCCTATCAAAAACTGAGCCTAACAAGCGTAAACTGGCCCTCGTGTTATCAACTTACCCCGGTCGTGAAGACCAGATCGCGCATGCTGTTGGCCTTGATGCGCTGGCCAGTGTTGAAGACATGCTCATGACTTTAGCTGATGCAGGTTATGCAGTTACGCCAACCATCGGGTTTGGGAAATCACTCACAAAAAGCCACATCACGTGGCCGCTCGATGACTACAAATCAGCGTTGGAAGCACTGCCTCAGGCCTTGCAAGACGATTTGCAAACCGCATGGGCAGAGCCAGAGAGTGATCCTCTGTTCAAAGATGGCGCGTTTCATTTTCCTGCGCAAGCTTGCGGTAACGCATTGGTCGCGTTGCAACCTGAACGCGGTGCAATTGCCGCGCGTGATACGGATTACCATGATTTGGCCCGTGTGCCGCGTCACTCTTACGTGGCATTTTATCTTTGGCTGCGTGCGCTGGGTCACCATGCGTTGGTTCACGTCGGCGCGCATGGGACCCTCGAATGGTTGCCCGGTAAAGCGGTCGCATTGTCAGATGAGTGTTGGCCTGAGGTTCTTACAGGCGACCTACCAGTGATCTATCCGTTTATCGTCAATGACCCCGGTGAGGCAGCGCAGGCAAAGCGCCGGATTGGTGCTGTCACGTTGGGCCATGTTCCGCCGCCTTTGGCGCAAAGCGAAACACCTGACGCACTTTTGCGTCTCGAAAGCCTGCTTGATGAATACTCGACGGCAGATGGTCTTGATCCTGCGCGGCGTGACCGCCTGGTCAGTACAATCCGTGAAGAAGCGCAGGCAGCAGGTGTAGAACAAGATTTAGGTATTCCCGAAGACGCTTGCGAAGCTGAAGCCATGACGCGGATCGACCGTTTTGTTTGTGATATTAAAGAAAGCCAATACGGCGATGGATTGCATATCTTTGGTGCAGCTGAGGGCGAAAACGATGGCCTGCTGACTGCGCTGAACGGTCTGCGTGTCGCGTCGGGTCCGTCTGGGTCCCCGTACCGCGGTCGATCGGATGTGCTGCCAACAGGGCGCAATTTATACTCCGTTGATCCGCGCGCAGTACCATCACGTGCGGCATATACCCAAGGCGTGAAACTGGCCGAAGAACTGCTGCGTCGCCATTTGCAGGACAACGGCGATTGGCCAAAAGGGTTGGTTATCGATCTGTGGGGCTCTGCCACGATGCGCACGGCTGGTGAAGAAGTTGCCATGGCGATGCACCTCGCTGGGCTCGCCCCGAAATGGGATGATGGGTCAGAGCGTGTCTCAGGATTTGAAGTGGTTCCGCTGACGTTGTTGGACCGTCCTCGGATCGATGTGACACTACGGATATCAGGCCTGTTCCGTGATATCTTTCCCGGTTTGGCAGGGTTATTTGAGGCTGGCACCGCGGCACTAGCCGCGCGCGAAGAAGCAGACGATATGAACCCGTATAAACAGGCAGCGCCTCGCGTATTTGGCCCTAAACCTGGGTTATACGGCATGAACATGGAAAGCGCGCTTCAGGATTATTCGCCTGAGGGGCGTTCCGCAGCTGGCGAAGCGTGGCTCAAGGGGTCGGAATGGGCCCTGAATGCTAAGGGTGAGGCGCAACAGGATCGCGAAGGCCTTGAGGCCCGCCTGCGTGCTGCAGATGCGTTTGCCCACATTCAGGACCTGACAGAAACGGATGTGTTGTTGTCTTCGGATTATGCAACACACGAGGGCGGGTTTGCTGCCGCGATGGCGCATTTGGGCGCCGATGAGCCAGCCCTGTATCATGTGGACAGCACCCGAATGGGAGCACCGCGCGCCCGCACAATGCCCGAAGAGATTGCGCGGGTTGTCCGCGCGCGCGCTGCAAACCCCGACTGGGCGAATGGCATGATGCGCCATGGTTTCCGCGGTGGAGCTGAGATTGCCGCGACACTGGATAACCTAGCGGCCTTTGCACACCTCACGCGAAATGTGCCTGCACACCTGTTTGATCTCTATTTTGACGCGACTTTGGGACGCGCTGATCTGATTGAATTCCTACAGCTGGAGAACCCAAAAGCACTGGAAGAAATGCGTAGCCGATTTGGTGCATTGCGCGATGCGGGCTTATGGGTGACACGGCGTAACTCGATCTCGGTTGCGATGGAGGCGGCTGAATGATTGCCCATGAAGTCAAAGGCTGGTGCCCGGGTGCACTGCGCCCGATGATGTCGGGTGATGGTTTGGTTGTACGTGTGCGCCCCTTTGGAGGGCGGTTGCGCCGTGCACAAGCAGATGGAATTGCGTCACTTGCTTCGGCTCATGGCAACGGGCTGGTTGATGTGTCCAGCCGTGGTAATTTGCAGATTCGTGGCGTGTCTCCAGAAAACCACCCAGTATTGATTGAAGGCCTGAAGCTGATGGGGCTGATTGACCCCACACCTGAGGTCGAAAGCCGTCGCAATATTTTGGTGACCCCGTTTTGGGAACCAAGTGATGAGACAGAAACCCTTGCCGCGATGTTAACTGATGCGCTTGCTGCAGCTGACGCCCCTGAGTTGCCGGGCAAGTTTGGATTTGCAGTTGATACAGCTGGCGCGCCAGTGTTGCAGGACGCATCGTCTGATATTCGGCTGGAAAATGATGCAAATGGCCAGCTTATTTTGGTCGCCGAGGGGATGACGTCAGGAAAACGGGTCACTGCCGCTAATGCGATTGCCGAAGCTATCGCATTAGCGCGTTGGTTTGTTGTCAACGCGGGGGACGTTACCCGCATGAAAAAATTAGTCGCTAAGGGTGTTGTACCTGACGGCGCAACGACACCGCGCAATATGGTACGCTTTGCTCCCGCGCCTGGCTATACGTCGTGCGGTGCACTGGTAGGCTTGGCCTTTGGTCAAATGCGTGTCGAGACTCTTTCGACGCTGGCAAACCACGGCGCATTGCGGTTAACGCCTTGGCGTTTGATCCTTGTGGAAAACACAAGCGAACTACCTAATGTCGACGGTATCATCACCGACCCTACCGATCCGTTTTTACGCATCACCGCTTGCACTGGCGCGCCCAGTTGCCCTCAGGCGTTGGGCGAGACGCGTATCCTAAGCAAAAACCTTGCGCCGTATTTGGGCGCAAATCAAACACTGCATGTCTCGGGCTGCACCAAAGGCTGTGCAAACCCGCATACGGCACCTTTGACTGTGACCGCAGAAGCTAACGGATATGCCCTTATTAGAGACGGAAATGCTGGTGATACACCGGAATACTCCGGCCTTTCCCCCGATGATCTGAAAGACCATTTATAATATGCCCCACACCTACATCACTGATGGCGCTGAGATTTACCGCCAGTCATTTGCCACGATTCGTGCCGAAGCGTCACTGGGGCGATTTACCCCCGAGGAAGAGATCGTGGCCGTACGAATGATCCATGCTGCAGGTATGGTTGGATTAGAGGAATTTGTGCATTTCAGCCCAGACATGGCGATTGCTGCCCGCGCCGCCCTGGAAGACGGCGCGCCGATCCTATGCGATGCCTATATGGTCAGCGAAGGGGTGACGCGAAAACGCCTGCCGCGCGAAAATGAGGTGATCTGCACGTTGCGGGATGCCCGCGTGCCAGAGATGGCAAAAGAAATGGCCAACACGCGTTCAGCCGCCGCACTTGAGCTGTGGCGACCGCATCTGGCCGGAGCTTTGGTTGCGATTGGTAATGCACCTACGGCATTATTTCACTTGCTGAACATGCTCGAAGATCCGGATTGTCCGCGCCCAGCCGCAATCATCGGCTGCCCTGTCGGATTTATCGGAGCTGCAGAAAGTAAGGATGCGCTAATGGCTGCAACTCCTGTCCCTTCAATGATCGTCAAAGGGCGGTTGGGTGGATCAGCCATGACCGTTGCCGCAATCAACGCACTTGCCAGCAGGGTGGAATAAACGATGGGTAGAGTAATTTGTGCTGGCCTTGGGCCGGGTGATCCAGAATTGATGAGCGTGAAATCGGATCGCACCATTCGGGGTGCGAAACACGTGGCGTACTTTCGCAAAAAAGGTCGTGCAGGTCAGGCGCGAAGCATTGTGGCAGGCATGTTGCGCGATGATGTGACTGAATATCCAATGGAATATCCCGTCACAACCGAACTGCATTTCAGCTCAGAAGAATACAAACAGCTCATGGTCGATTTCTATGCGGAATGGGCTGACAAGCTTGAGGCGTTGGCAAAAGACCACGAAGTTGTTGTCCTGTGCGAGGGCGATCCGTTTTTTTATGGATCGTTCATGCACCTACACACGCGCCTTCAGGGACGCGCAGAGGTTGAGGTGCTTCCTGCGATTCCCGGAATGGTGGGATGCTGGAACAGTTTGGATACTCCCTTCACGTGGGGGGATGATGTGATGAGCGTTCTAATGGCTACATTGCCCGAAGAAGAATTGGTCTCACACATGAAACGTGCTGATGCACTGGTGATCATGAAGACAGGCCGTAATCTGCCGACCGTGCGCCGCGCACTTGAGGCAACAGGACGGTTGGACGACGCATGGCTGGTCGAAAAAGGCACTATGCCGCAAGAACGTATAGCGAAACTGAAAGATGTGGCTGACGATGATTGCCCGTATTTTGCAATTGTTTTGGTGCATGGGCAGGGCCGACGCCCTGAAGCAGACGCATGAGCGGCTGGGTCTCCATTGTGGGTCTTGGCCCCGGACGTGAAACGCTGGTGACACCCGAAGTGCGTGATGTGATTGCACAGGCGACGGATGTCATTGGGTATATTCCCTACGTCAAACGCATCGAGCCACGTGAAGGGCTAACGCTGCACGCGACCGATAACCGTGTCGAAATTGACCGCGCCACCCATGCGCTGACACTTGCCCAACAAGGCGCGCGTGTTGTTGTTGTTTCATCCGGTGATCCCGGCGTTTTTGCGATGGCTTCAGCAGTATTCGAAACCTTGGAGGCACAACCCCAGTTTGAAGGTGTTGAGATCAATGTTCAACCTGGCATCACTGCGATGCTTGCGGCCGCGGCTGCCGCTGGCGCGCCACTAGGGCATGATTTTTGCGCAATAAACCTAAGCGACAATCTCAAACCATGGAGTGTGATTGAACACCGCCTGAGAATGGCGTCGCGTGCGGATTTTGCGATGGCATTTTACAACCCTCGCTCAAAATCCCGCCCGCATCAATTTGGTGAGGCATTGGAGATTTTGCGCAGTGAATGTGGACCAGACCGCTTGATCACCTTTGCCCGCAACGTGAGCCATGCTGACCAAACGCTCAACACGGTCACTTTGGGTGAAGCAACCGAGGATATGGCCGATATGCGGACGGTTGTTTTGGTTGGCAACTCGGCGACACGCCGTGTTGGCCCCTATGTTTACACGCCACGTTCAGCACTATGAGCAAGCCAGCGCATAACTGTTGCACTGTCGGGGGCTACAAGCCCATCCGGCAGTTCAGGGCGCGCGATCATGATCATGCGCAGACCCAAATTGCGCGCGGCTTCGACTTTGGCAACTGCTCCGATCCCACCAGCATTTTTAGCCACGACGTGGGTAATGTTGTGATCCCGCAGCAGTTGGGTGTCTTCGAAAACGTTGAAAGGTCCGCGTGCAATGACCGCGGTGTGATGAGCCAGCGCAATGGGTTGAGCGGGCGCATCTACCAGTCTCAGCAAGTAATGATGTTGTGGTTTGCGGGCGAACAGATCGACGTGCATGCGTCCAATCGCAAGGAACACACACGCGGGTTCAACTGGCAGAGCATCACATGCGGCCTCAATGTCGGAGGCGGTAACCCAATCGTCCCCACTTTGAGGGGTCCATGCAGGCCGCTCAAGCCGCAAAAGCGGAACGGCAAGCGAGTGACAAGCGTTATGGGCATTCAGGCTCATCTGCGCGGCAAACGGATGCGTGGCGTCTACAACATGGGTGATCTTTTCAGCGCGCAAATAGTCTTGCAAGCCCGCAAGCCCACCAAAACCGCCTACGCGCGTGGGAACAGGTTGGGCGACGGGCACCTTGGTCCGTCCTGCATAGGAAAAAACAGTCTCTATTTCGGCGATTTTCAGGGTTTTGGCCAGTGCACTGGCTTCGGTAGTGCCACCCAAAAGAAGGACGCGCATGATGTCTGATCCTTGGCTAAGCATTATCGGTCTTAACGAAGATAGCTTGGACGGCCTATCACCTGCAAGCCGTGCTGCATTGGACGCAGCTGATATTGTTTTTGGTGGCCCTAGGCACTTGGATTTGGCGCAGGTTGGATCTCGGGGGGAAGCATGGCCAATTCCATTTTCAACGGCACCCGTTTTAACCTGCCGTGGCCAACGCGTTGCGGTCCTTGCGTCGGGCGATCCGTTTTGGCATGGGGCTGGCGGAAGTCTTGTACGCGATTTACAGCGTGGTGAATGGCGCGCGTTTCCAGCTCCTTCGACCTTTACACTTGCGGCATCGGCGCTGGGCTGGCGCATGGAAGAAATCACGTGCCATGGCCTGCACGCCGCACCACTTTCGCGGTTACGCAGTGTCTTGGCACCTCATGCTCGTATGATTTGTCTGATGCGGAACGGTGATGCGCCTGCAGAGCTTGCATCTTGGCTGTGCCAAGAGGGCGCTGGCAATGCTTCAATGACTGTTATGGAACGGTTGGGTGGCCCGAATGAACGTCTTCGTAATGTGCAAGCCGATGCTTTTGATCTTACCGATATCACGGCGCCCGTTGCTGTGGCCGTCTCCCTTCCCGCTGGTGTTGGGCTGTCGCGCGCTTCTGGTTTGCCTGACGATTGCTTTGCGCATGACGGTCAAATCACCAAACGACCCGTGCGTGCGCTGACGCTTAGTGCTCTTGCCCCGCGCGGCGGAGAATTATTGTGGGATATTGGCGCTGGATCAGGGTCTATCTCAATTGAGTGGTGCCTTAACGGTGGCCGTTCCATCGCGTTTGAGCAGCGCGAAAACCGCATCGCAAATATTGAGAAGAACATTGATGATTTCGGCCTGTCCCACAAGATGCAGGCCATCAAGGGGTTGGCCGCAGAACTGGTAGCGGATCAGGAACTCCCCGATGCTGTATTTATCGGCGGAGGCGCACGAAAGGCTTTGTTAGAGACACTTTATTCACTCTTGCCAACAGGTACTCGGTTGGTCGTGAATGGCGTCACGCTGGAAACTGAGGCGCTTTTGGCAGCCGAACATGCAGACAAAGGTGGCACATTGATGCGGTTTGATATCGCCCAAGCAACGCCATTGGGACCCATGCGGGGCTGGACAGCAGCACGCCCGATTTTGCAATGGAGCGTGACACTGTGAGAACAGCAGGTGTTGGATTTCGCAGTGGTGCCTCGATGGCATCCTTGCAAGACGCACTGATGCGCGCTCTTGAAATTTCGGGAAGCACCGCGATTGAAGCACTTGTCACTGAAAGCGCTAAATCCCGTGCACCTGTTTTCAAAGAACTTGCGCAGGCTATGGGCGTTCCGGGTTTGGGTGTACGCAGTGAAGATATGGCGCAAATGATGACACCAACCCAGTCACAACGCATTTTGGACAAGTTTGGCACTGGCAGTTTGTGCGAAGCGGCGGCATTGGTGGCAGCAGGCCCTGATGCGCGGCTGGTTGCGGCGCGTGTCATCTCGGGCGATGGTATGGCAACGGCGGCAATTGCCGATGTGGAAGAGGATAACACGTGACAGTACATTTTATTGGTGCAGGACCGGGTGCTGCTGATTTGATCACGCTGCGCGGGCGCGACCTGATCGCGGCTTGCCCTGTTTGCCTTTACGCGGGGTCGTTGGTGCCCGAAGGCATTCTTGCCCACTGTCCTGAAGGCGCGCATATCGTGAATACTGCACGTTTGTCCCTTGATGAAATCATGGATGAGATAGCGACCGCTCATGCCAACGGGCAAGACGTGGCGCGTATTCATTCCGGTGATCTGTCAATCTGGTCTGCGATGGGCGAACAGCTGCGGCGGTTGCGTGCGTTAGACATCGCCTATGATGTGACCCCCGGAGTACCCAGTTTCGCCGCTGCTGCTGCTACTCTCGCTGCCGAGCTAACGCTGCCTGGTGTGGTGCAATCAGTTATTCTAACGCGCACGTCGGGCCGCGCAACGGCAATGCCCGAAGGAGAGACCCTTGCCAATTTCGCGGCAACGGGCGCGACGCTTGCGATCCATCTGTCGGTTCACGTACTTGACCGTGTTGTCGAAGAATTGACACCGCATTATGGCCCAGACTGCCCTGTTGCGGTGGTTTGGCGCGCAAGTTGGCCAGACGAACGCGTCGTGCGCGCCACGCTTTCCACTCTGCAAACCGCAGTAGGCGAAGAAATGGCACGGACTGCGCTGATCCTTGTAGGGCATGCGCTGGGGGCTGAGGAATTTGGCGAAAGTCGCCTCTATGCCGGGGATTATGATAGGCGTTTTCGTCCTGTCGGAACTTCACCACGTTTTCCGGAGGCCGAATGATACCTTCAGGTTTGATGATCTCGGCCCCTGCGTCAGGCACGGGCAAAACGACATTGATGTTGGGGCTGCTTGCGGCCTTTCGCGCGCAGGGCATCGCGGTCCAACCATTCAAAAGTGGACCAGACTATATTGATCCAGCGTTCCATACTGCCGCGTCGGGCCGCGCGTCATTCAATATTGACACATGGTCAATGGAAAGCGCGCGGATTGAAGGTTTGGTAGGCAATGCCGATGGTGCCGACCTTATCCTAGCCGAAGGATCAATGGGCCTGTTTGACGGTGTCGCGATCAAGGGTGCATCGGGAAATGGTGCTAGCGCTGATATCGCGGCGCATATGGGCTGGCCGGTTGTCTTGGTTTTGGACGTATCTGGCGCAGCGCAATCGGTGGCGGCAACAGCCTTGGGTTTCAAAATGATGCGCCCTGATGTGACGCTGGCTGGCGTCGTGTTAAACCGCGTTGCATCACCGCGCCACGAGGCATTGGTGCGTGTTGGAATGGAGCAGGCAGGGGTTGCAGTGTTAGGTGTTTTACCTCGGCGCAGCGAGATGGAACTGCCCGAGCGTCACTTGGGCTTAGTCCAAGCAGGAGAGCAAGAAAACCTAGACCAAATTTTGGCTGATGCCGCTGCATTTGTGACTGAGCATGTTGATTTGGATGCCGTGCGTGCAGCCGCACGTGGCGCGCGTGATCATGTAACTGAACCGATGAAAATTATTCCACCGGGTCAACGCATCGCGCTTGCCCAAGATAACGCTTTTGCCTTTGTCTATCCGCACCTTTTGGCTGGATGGCGCGCAGCAGGTGCTGAGGTTATTCCGTTTTCGCCACTCAAAAACGAAGCGCCAGACAGCAATGCGGATAGTTGCTGGCTGCCAGGTGGATATCCGGAATTGCACGCAGGAAAACTTGCTGCTGCGACAACGTTCCGCGATGGTTTGCGTGCCT
Source organism: Sulfitobacter sp. (assembly GCF_036960155.1). Taxonomy (GTDB): domain Bacteria; phylum Pseudomonadota; class Alphaproteobacteria; order Rhodobacterales; family Rhodobacteraceae; genus Sulfitobacter. The sequence goes on from NZ_JBALWB010000001.1 coordinate 1,158,103, forward strand.
TTGCCGAAACCCGTCACGTTCACGGTGAATGTGGGGGCTATATGGCGCTGGGCGCAGGGCTGGTCGACAAAGAAGGTGTGCGGCATGAAATGGCTGGATTGCTCGGGTTAGAGACTTCTTTTGCGAAACGAAAGTTCCACCTTGGGTATCGCCGCGCGACGTTAAACGCTGCAATTCCGGGTGCGGACGCAGGTGCGCAGCTTCGTGGTCATGAATTCCATTATGCTACTATTTTGGAAGAACCGGACACACCACTTGCGCAAATCACGGATAGTAACGGCCTCACTGTGCCAGAAACGGGAACGTACCGTCGCATGGACGGTGGCGGGCAGGTTTCTGGTACCTTCTTCCACTTGATTGCGGAGGGAGCATGACTGGCTTCGTATCATTTGTGTCATCCGGTCCGGGTGATCCGGAACTGTTGACGGTTAAGGCGGTTAAACGCCTTGAAGAAGCGGACGTGGTTCTGTTTGATGACCTGTCTTCAGGTCCAATCCTTAATCATGCGCGAACGGATGCTGATTTGATCGGAGTCGGCAAACGTGCTGGTCGACCGTCCCCCAAACAAGACCATGTGAGCCGCGTTTTAGTGGAATATGCGCAGGCTGATCTAAAGGTTGTTCGCCTTAAATCAGGGGATAGCGGCATGTTCGGCCGCCTTGAGGAAGAAATCACTGCTCTTCGTGAAGCAGGTATTCCGTTCGAAATTGTACCCGGTGTTACCAGCGCGTCTGCAGCTGCGGCGACTGCTGGTATTCCGTTGACACGTCGCCTAACGGCACGGCGCGTGCAGTTTATCACGGGTGCGGATGTGACAGGTGATTTGCCACCTGACGTGAACATGGCCGCACTTGCCGATCCAATGGCGACGACAGTTGTTTACATGGGCAAGCGCACGTTTGCTGGTCTTGCTGCGCGATTGATTGAACACGGACTGCCTGCTGACACGCCTGCCATGCTTGCCGAGGCCGTCTCAACCCCTGCCGAGCGGCTAGAGCGTTTTACAATAGCCACATTGGCACAGCATTTGCAGGATACAAAAACCAGCACACCTGCGTTGATATTTTATGGCCCACTTGCGGAGCCTGAGGTGTGAAAATGTTCGTGTGTACAACCTGCACAGAAGACAGCAACGCGTTCTTGGAAAAGGCGCGCGTGGCGCTGCCTAATCTGACAATCGAACCAATTGATTGCATGTCCGGTTGTACGCGCGCGCAGACAGTAGCCTTCCGCGCGACTGATAAGACAGCATATTTATTTGGTGAGATCACTCTGGCGGATTTACCCGCGTTAGAGACCTTTTCGGTGTTATATGAAGCGTCGCTTGACGGCACATTTCCGGATGCGCGGGTACTGGGTGACCTACGCACCAAAGCGATCGCAAGGATCCCTGCATGAGCATTCACCTCACGCTGATTGGGATCGGTACTGGCAATCCCGAACACCTGACACTGCAGGCGATCCGAGCGATGAACGCCCAAGACCTGATCCTAATTCCACATAAGGGCGTAGGAAAGGATGACCTTGCCCAACTGCGCCGCGATATTTGTGACGAGGTTCTAACCAATACTGACACACACATCGCTGAATTCGAATTGCCCGTGCGCGATAAATCTACGCTGGATTACCGCCAACGTGTCGATGATTGGCATGACGCAATCGCCGCTGTCTGGCAGGGAGCGATCGACACGCATGGCACGGCACGGCGGGTTGCGTTGTTGGTATGGGGTGATCCCTCACTTTATGACAGCACGCTACGGATCGCGGCGCGACTGGACCCTGCGCCGCAGATCGAAGTGATCCCAGGCATTACGTCCCTTCAGGCGCTCACAGCAGCTCATGCAACGGTCCTAAATGAGATCGGCGCACCGTTTATTGTTACCACGGGCCGCCGCCTATGCGACGAAGGTTGGCCCGAAGGCGTAGATACAGTTGCCGTTATGCTTGACGCTGGCGGTTCATTTGATGCGATTGATCCAAAATGTATTCACATCTGGTGGGGTGCTTACGTTGGCATGAAAGAGCAAATCGTGATCGAAGGGCCGCTAAATGAGGTGTCTGCCAAGATCAAACAGACCCGGGCCCAAGCGCGCGCGGATCACGGCTGGATCATGGATATCTACCTATTGCGCAAAAGCTGACTTTGGCAGCTTAGTCAGGGTCTACTTTACCACGCATTGCCTTCACTTCGCCGCGCACCTTTTTGGCTTTCAGGCGGCGCTTTTTTGAGCCCAATGTAGGTCGCGTTGCGATGCGGCGCTTGGGCGGTGTTACTGCCTTTTCAATAAGCTCTTTGAGCCGCTCACGTATCAGTTCACGATTGCGGGCCTGACTGCGCGTTTCATCACATTGCAGCACCAACGCCCCTTCATTGGTCCACCGCCGCCCTGCCAATCGACGCAGGCGGTTCTTGACAGGCAACGGAAGGGAGGGTGAGCTTGCAGCTTCAAATCGCAATTCGACTGCTGAAGAAACTTTGTTGACGTTCTGCCCTCCAGGACCAGAGGCGCGCATGAAGCTCTCGGTTAGTTCCCAGTCCTGAATAGTGATGGTGTCATTGATATATAGCATAGCGGCCAACATAGGGTGTTAGAGAGCGAGTTGAAGGGGCATTGCCTTCAAAAGCGAAAAGGGCCGCCCTGAAACAGAGCGGCCCAATCGAATTGTATAGGAGGTGGGATCGGTTAGACCGATGGTCCACTTCGGATTTTAGAGTGCTAGGGGCTGCCCTAACAAACGACCTCCAAAGCTGTTCCGACACCTCTCTCCAGTACCGTTCTTAACACTAGATCACCTCCTTTACATTTGTTGAACTCACTTGAATCGTTGCACAAGTTTTCCAAATCGCAAAGCATTTTCTCAGATGATCAGTGTTCTTTTCCAGTTTTGGTTAATTATACGGCGCGCAAACGCGCAGTAATTATACGGAATGGGATAAGCGCCAGCAGTGCCAGCGACAGCTTTACCGCCCAGTCAGCAACGGCAAGCGAGACCCAAAGAGGGGCCGCCGGACCAACGCCTAGCAGGGGCAGAACTTCGGATGCCCAAGACACGTCAGTGGCTGGATGCACAAACGACAGTGCACCAGAAAACGCGATAGAGAAGAAGATCACTGTATCAACGCTGCTGCCAACAAGCGTGGAAACAAGAGGTGCTTTCCACCATGCGCCGTTGCGCAGGCTCGCGAAGATACCAACGTCCAGCATTTGCGCTACAAGGAAGGCGAGGCCGGAACCAATTGCGATGCGGACAGTAACCAGCGGGCCGAACTCGCCCATGATTTGTGTCCCGATCAGCGAGCAGAGGATGCCAACAACGAAACCAACCAACACAACGCGGCGCGCAGCGGCTGTTCCGTAGACGCGGTTCATCAGGTCGGTCACGAGGAAGGCTAGCGGATAGGTGAAAGCACCCCACGTCAGCCAGTTTCCATAAAGGAATTGAACGAGGATGTTTGAGGCCACAACGATGGTGGCCATGGCAATAATGCCTGGTAGGTGAGTGCGTGTCATAATAATAACCGTTTTTTGCAAGGGTGCGGCGACTTGGCCTGCGAGGATCGCAGACAGGCGGGCTTTAGGCGGCTTTGCTCACTGGTGCAACCTTATTCTGCAACGGTGTATTCCACGATCTGAGTGCGCAAGATGTGCATGAAGTTATCATCAGAGATCAGCGTGACATGCATTTGACCGTCTTTAGCGTTCCAAACGCTAATGCCTTCTAGGTTGTCATAACGTGCGGGAATGGTTGTCAGCAGAGTGTGTTCGCTTGGCGCATTGGGGTCGATGATAAACAGACGGATACGGCTTCGAAACCCTAATGGCGTTACTGCACGTTCTAGCAACCATAGGCGGCCCTTGGTGTCAAAATCAGCCCCTACAGGGCGAAAAGGACCACGTCTTGGGATATGCGCACTGACGCGCCATGCGCCGTTTTTGTACGCGTAAAGTGGAAAGGGTGCCCCACCTGATTGGGCCTGTTCAACCATAGCAAACAATGTCCCGTCTGCGCTGATTGCAAGGGCCTCAACGCCGGAATTCTCCCCCATCGTGTCTTTGAAAGGCAGGTTGATTCGCCCGCTTGTGCGGCCCGTCATAAGATTGGTCTGCATAATCCGGTGGCGGTGCTCAAACGATACAAATGCGTTTCCGTTGTCTGCAATCGCGAGGCCCTCCGCGTCACCAGCCTTTTTGTTCAAAGCTTCTCCAGCCGATTTCCCTAAGCGCTTTGTACTTAGGATACCAACGCCTGAAATACGTCCATTTGTGCGCTGCAGTTTTGTTTGGGTCACTTGGCCTCGGTCACTGATGACCGTCATGCGCGACCCATTGTCTGTGATCTCGATACCAGACCAACCCCCAAACCAAGGTTCAGGTTGCTCCCAACGCAGTGAGCCCACGTGTTTGAGTGATGGCTCTGCCTGCACGCTTGCGCACAGGCAGATAAGGACCATCGCTAGTCTAATCACTTGGCGTCGAGCACAGCTTTGCACTGAGCTGGTAGATCAGCCAAAACCAATTCGCGACGCGCCTTGCGCGGTGCTGCGGGTTTCCCGGGCTTGGGTTTTGGTGGGTTCAAGATGTTTGCCTGCCATTCACGCGCATCTGCGCAACCATCGCCGGCTGGTGGTGGGTTTTGGTCGCGACATCCGCGCGCACCTTTGGGGCAGGCCAAACGCACATGGAAGTGATAGTGGTGGCCGTACCAAGGGCGGATTTTGCGCAGATAGCTGCGATCGCCTTTCTCATCTGCACACATTTGCACTTTTGCCCCAGGAAACACAAAAATACGTGCGGTTCGCGGATCTTTGGCCGCTGCTTTGATGATCTGGTGATGCGAACGCGTCCATGCACTATTCACATATGCGCCCTTGGCACGGCGGGTTGAGATAGAAGAGATATTCTCACGTTGTTTGCGCGTAAGGCTGAGGGAATTTGGAGGCAGCATCCAAATATCGGCGTCCAAACCGATCTGGTGGCTGCGGTGACCTGTCAACATGGGGCCGCCACGGGGTTGGCTCAAATCACCGACATACAACCCGTTCCAGCCGGGTTGCTGAGCGGCAAACTGGCTGAGTTTTTTGACCATATCGATCAACTCTGGATGCCCCCAATTGCGTCCGCGCGAAAGGCGCATGGCTTGCCATGTCGGCCCGCTTTCGGGGAGCTGCTCTGCGCCTGCTACACAGCCCTTTGCGTAGCTACCAAAGGCAGCAGAGGTCTGATGGGATGCTGTAGATTTTGTACCGAACAGCTTTTTGGCCTGAACATTTGCAAGTGGTCCTGCAAGCTCTCCAATGGTGGGCAACTCAGGTTTGTGCTCTTTGGTGCCGCTGATATCGCGGGCACCGCCACAGCTGGCAACCAATACGCCCAAGGCAGCAATTGTCATTAGCTTTCGGATGTTCATTTGCTAAAATCTCCCTTCGGTTTAACCCAGATTAGCAGAATCAATCCTATGATGAATAGCCCCACAACGGGACTTACACCCAACCGCTGGCTTCCCGTGATCTGGCTTGTTATTGCAATTAGAGCTGGCGCCAAGAATGACGTGGCTTTGCCAGATAGGGCATAAAGGCCAAATGCTTCGGTTATGCGTTCCGGATTTGCCTGACGTGTCATCATGTTGCGTGAGGATGCCTGCAGGGCACCGCCCGCAGCGCCAATCACAGCACCCGCAATAAAGAAGGTGACATCAGGAAGGTTGCTTCCTTCAGATATGGAGATGAACAGGATTGACTGAGGCGTGATTGTTACGATTAAAATGGATACAAATACCAGCACACTCACGCAAACAATAATCACAGGCATAGGTCCAACCCTGCGGTCGACACGTCCTGAAATCCAACAGAAAACAGCACCGGCGATTATCGCTACAATTCCGAAAATCCCAACCTGGGTCACGGTCCAGCCCAATACGCCCAGCGCATAAATACCACCAAAGGTGTAAAGACCGTTCAGCCCGTCACGATAAAACATGGACGACCCCAGATAGGCCATCAGCGAAGGGTGCTTTGGCAGGCCTTTGAGGGTCTTGACGAGAGTGCGCAAAGTGTCGCCAATCACTAACCGCTTTGCGTCCGCTGCGTGCGTATCGCGGGTAAACAGAAAGAAGGGGATCATAAACACGGCGAACCAAATCGCAGAAAGTGGCCCCACAATCCGAGTGTCTGCCTTACTGGCGGTATCCATACCGAACAACGGATTAAGTCCAATGAGGGTGGTGCCATTTGGCGTCGCCTGAAATAGGAGGAGCATGATCACCAATGCGATCAACCCACCAACATAACCAAACGCCCAGCCCGAACCAGAGATGCGGCCCAGCTCGGCAGGGTCGTCATCTAGTTCTGGTAGATAGGAGTTGGTGAAGATCGTCGCGAATTCCATCCCGATCAGGCCGATGCCAAAAAAGAACAGTGCCCAAAGGACAGAGAAATCCTGTGGCGCAGTCCACCACAGTGCAGCGGAGCCAACGAAATACATCAATGAAAACAGCCAAATCCAAGGCAGCTTGCGACCCGAATTATCAGCGATAGCACCTAAAACAGGTGCAAGCAGAGCGATGAAAATACCAGTTACTGCCAAGCCCCAGCCCCAATAAGCCTGTGCTTGTGCGCGGGCGGCGTCTTTGGCCATTCCTTCGGCGATTAGGTTGTCTGATAATGTGCCTGCGAAATATGGCCCGAAAATAAACGTAAGTATAAGGGTGTTGTACGGCTGGCTGGCCCAGTCGAAAAAATACCATCCCCAAATACGCTTGCGCTTTGACATTGCACTCATAACCCGTCTCTCCCCATTTACAGTAACATAAAACAGGCTGCATGCGGCGGCGCAAGGTTCGGTTTGTAACTAATGAGAATGAGGCAAACTGCTGTAGCCTCAGCTATCTTGCATAGGGGGCCAAGGGCGGATCGCTTCGGCGCGGACCCAGCTTTCGATCCACTCAGGCATGGGCGGAGAGGACGCATCCAGCCCCAAAGAGGTCAAAACGCGTGGGGCCGCGACGATTCCGTTGTGGTCTGTGACCGCCGCGCGATAAAGCACGTGACTGGCGCAGTTACCGTCCTTTTTCCACATTGACTGCTCAATATAGATGAATTTGTCGTCCCAACATACCGCGCGGCTACGCATCTCAAACCGTTCAAACCCGCGAATGCGGTGCCGGAACCGAACGTGTGACCCTGCCATGGTCAAAGCCCAATTTTCGCGGCGCAACATTGCTATTAAACTCGCGCGTTGGGCTAGTGCGCCGCGTCCCAAATCATATAATGTCAGGGCGCGGCCATTATTCAGTTCAAGAAACCCGTCCAAATCATGCGGCCAGCACATATGGTGTGATACGTGTGTCTCGGTCAGGGATGAAAAGCGGGGCTGACGGCTGGCGAGAAAAAGCTCTTTAAATAGTCGAATAAACGGGAACATTGTGGGTCTCCTTTGGCACAGTCAAATGACCCTTGCCGAGGCAACGTCAACTATAAACCTCACGGCACCCTTGTCCTTTTTGGATGGCGCGCTTAGTTGCTGTTCAGACGTTTGGAAAAGGACCGTATGCTGTGACTTCGATATTTATGATTTTGATGCTTTTGCTGAACATCCTCTGGTTCTTTATTATCGCCCATGTGGTGATGTCTTGGTTGATCAATTTTCAGGTATTGAACACGCGCCAACCCTTGGTTGCGCAACTTTGGTACGGGATAAATCGTCTGCTTGAACCAATTTACGCGCCGATCCGCCGTGTGTTGCCCAATATGGGTGGTATGGACCTGGCGCCACTTGCTGTATTGATTGGTGTGGCAATTGCGCGGATTGTGCTGACCAACAACGCGGCGCTGTTCTATTGATCTTAGGGTTCACGACTGTTTGAAAAACGGTGCAAAGGGCTGAGAAGCCCTTGCCCCTGCTTTGGCGATATGTGAGTCTCTGGAAGCTGTATTTCCCAACTTCAGGTCTTAGTTATGTCCGGCGCTGCCCCGCTGCTAAAAGATGTATTCGGCTTTGATGGCTTCCGTCCCGGCCAAGAAGAGATCGTTGAGGCAGTGACCGCCGGTGAAAACGTGTTGGCAATCATGCCCACAGGCGGCGGCAAATCTCTGTGTTTCCAACTTCCGGCGTTGATGCGCGAGGGGGTCACCGTGGTGATCTCTCCGTTGATCGCCCTGATGCGTGATCAGGTTCGCGCCCTACAGGAAGTTGGCGTGGGCGCAGGTGCGCTGACCTCTGGCAATACACCAGAAGAAACTGCCGCCGTCTGGGAGGGGTTGGAAGCGGGCACGCTTAAACTGCTCTACATGGCACCGGAAAGATTGGCAGCTGGATCTGTCATGGGGATGCTCAAGCGGGTTGGTGTACAGTTGATCGCTGTGGATGAGGCGCATTGCGTCAGCCAATGGGGGCATGATTTTCGCCCTGACTATTTGCGTATCGGAGAGCTAAAGCGTGCGCTCGATGTTCCGCTTGCGGCATTTACGGCAACAGCGGACGCCGAGACGCAGGCCGAAATCATCCAAAAGCTATTTGATGGCGCCGCACCTCGTTCCTTTTTGGGTGGGTTTGATCGTCCAAATATTCATCTTGCGTTTGCGGCAAAGAATAGCCCGCGGAATCAAATATTGAATTTTGCCGCGGCCCGTCGCGGACAATCAGGCATTGTCTATTGCGGCACCCGCGCCAAGACTGAAGGCATCGCAAAGGCGCTGAATGACGTTGGGCAAACCGCAATTCACTATCATGGTGGTATGGAGGCTGAGGACCGCCGCATCGCCGAGCGCCGGTTTCAGCAAGAAGATGGTTTGATTGTAGCCGCGACAGTGGCTTTTGGTATGGGCATTGATAAGCCGGATATCCGGTGGGTTGCGCATGCAGACCTGCCTAAAAGCATCGAATCCTACTATCAGGAGATTGGTCGTTCTGGGCGGGACGGTGCACCTGCAGAGACATTGACGTTGTTTGGGCCCGAAGACATCCGCCTACGGCGCACCCAAATTGACGAAGGATCAGCACCACCTGAACGGCGCAGCGCTGATCATGCGCGCCTGAATGCTTTGCTGGGGCTTGCGGAGGCGTTGGAATGTCGCCGTAAGACGCTGCTGGGGTATTTCGACGAAACCGAGGTCACCTGTGGCCGCTGTGATCTTTGTGACAATCCTGTTGATGTATTTGATGGAACAACTGCTGTTCGCAAAGGGCTGTCAGCGATGTTACGCACCGAAGAATGGTTTGGCGCGGGTCATTTGATAGATATTCTGCTTGGCAACGAGACTGATAAGGTCAAGCAGCGTGGTCATCAGTCATTGCCTACCTACGGTGTTGGGAAAGAATACTCCAAACCCGAGTGGCAGGCCATTTTCCGTCAAATGATGGGCCGAGATTTGATCCGTCCCGATGCGGCCCGCCATGGCGCGTTGCGCATGACTGACGCAGCATTACCTATCTTGCGGGACGAGGCAAAAATCAGTTTACGCCGTGATAGCATCAAGGCGGCAGGCGCGGGGCGCCGCCCCGCAGTCAAGGCAATGGTGAATGAAGAAGATGCGCCGCTATTGAGTGCACTTAAGGCCAAGCGGCGCGGTCTGGCAGAAGCTGCAAAAGTACCTGCCTATATCATTTTCACCGACCGTACGTTAATCGAAATGGCCGAAACCCGCCCCGCCAATCTGGACCAGATGGCAGGCGTGAACGGAATTGGTGCAAAGAAGTTAGACAGTTACGGTGCCGCGTTCTTGGAGGTCATTAACGGTGAGGCCGAAATGATGCATCCGCAACGCCTGAAGCTGGCAGGCCGTGACGCGGGGACCCTCTATGACCAGTTGTTGGAAAAACAAGCGGAACTATCACGTGGCGCATTGGGGACAGAAAAGCCATTAAGCTGTTCGGCGTCGTTGCTTGCTAAGGTTGCGCAGCTGCGCAATGCAGACGCTGGCGCTATCGAGCGACTTTTGGGCGACCGTCGTGCGGAACGATTTGGGACAGCGTTTTTAGATGTTCTAAAAGACGCCGATTAACTTCTGGATAGGGGCCATGGGATAGTATGATCTACTGCATCCAATTGATGCGATCTAACCTTGTCATTTTTACTGACTTAAACCCGAAGTTCCTTACTCAAACCCGTATATCTCTGGTCCAAAATCACCAAACTATGCGTTTACAAGTCTAGGGGTGCCTCAACTGCAATTATGTGCAATTTCTGGTGTAAAATCTCAGCAGAGCTATGTAACCATCATCAGGGTAATTCTGCATTCAATTCTAAAAACGCCTATAAGAAGGAAAAGTGTTCGTTATGTTAATTTTGCTATCACCAGCTAAGAACTTAAACGAAGGCAGGTCGGCTGGGCATGCAACGACTACTCCTCGTTTTCTCGATCAAGCTGAGGAGCTAATGGCGGTAATGCGGAATTGGTCAGAGACTGAAATTGCAGACTTGATGAAAGTTTCACCTAAAATTGCGAAACTAAACGCTGAGCGGTTCTCTTCGTGGTCTCGGGAATCGGGCGAGGCGCAAGCCGCTGCCGACATGTTTGATGGCGACGTCTATAAAACCTTAGAGATGGCAACTTTGGACGATGGCACGCGGGCTGAAGCTACACGGCGGCTTAGAATACTCTCGGGGCTTTACGGGCTTTTACGGCCGGCCGATGATGTATGCGCGTATAGACTAGAGATGGGGCGAAAGGTTCCGGGGCATTCGGCGGGAACTCTTTACAAATTCTGGGGGACTAAGATCGCAAATGCATTGGTCGAAGATGCTGCTGATGTTCAGACAAACATAGTTCTGAACCTCGCTTCGGATGAATATTCGAAGTCAGTTGATCGAGCAGCTTTGGGAGAATTGCGTTTCATTTCGCCACGATTTGAAGAAGATCGAAAAGGTGTACGGAAAATGATTTCTTTCTCTGCTAAGCGCGCGAGGGGTGCGATGGCACGTTGGGCCTTGGAAAACCGCTACACTGATCTCGAAGATTTGGCTTCGTTTGATGTAGGTGGTTATGCCTTTGACAAGGAAACTTCGACTGCGGACCGTCCTGTTTTCTTGAAAACAGCAAACTAGAAATTTAGTCGACGAAGTACAGCTTGGTTGTGTTCGCGACATTGGCAAAGAACCAATTTTTACGGCCATTTGATCTTATAGAGAGTTCCCAGTTTGGCATTCGCCTTTCGGCCTTAAAAGGGAACGTTCTTGCCCGAAAACACAAACCGGTCCAAAAATGCGGTTGATTTGGTAAGATGGAAGCAAAGGCCTAGGGTATCATTTCTGTGACTGGAATTGTCCCTTCTGGTTGGGCAAGAATAACGTGATCTTCGATCATTTTCCGACGCAACGGTTTGGTCAAGTAATGGTCTAGGCCTGCTTCCAGAATGGACTTATCATCATCTGGTAATGCGTGGGCTGTCATCGCAACCACAGGAGTGTGCGTGCCACTTAAGGTTTCGATTTTTCGGATTTCTTGTGTGGCCTCTTTGCCGTCCATTTTAGGCATTGAAATGTCCATAAAGACAATATCAGGTTTAAAACTCTCATACATTTCAACCGCTTGAATGCCATTTTCGGCGAATTCCAATGTGATGTTTAATTCTTTGACCATTTTGCTAAACACAAGCCGGTTTGTGCGATTATCCTCTGCAGCTAAAACACGCATCTTGCGTAGTTCTTGCTGTTGTTGGGGCGGCGTTTGCGATCCCGGATGCACTGGCGCGGGCACTGATTTTGCCGGAAAATGCTTTGGTTCTGGAGGGATTTGATTGAGCGCTGAAAACAGCGCGCGACGTGGTAATGGCTTTTGCATCATCGAAGAAAACCGGCTTGCGCGTGCGTCTCCTTCTAGTTTGACAAGGCTAGCACTGAGAAGAACAAGTGGAACATCACTGCCGCGATCTATCAATCCGGATGCCAATGATAGTGCATCGACGTGGGGGGGATTGTGCTCTGTTATGATTAAATCAATCGACTTATCCAAAGCGGCAAGCGCGGCATCGCTGGATGAAATAGGGATTGTTTGCAACTGTAATTGTAATAGCTGTTTTTCAAGGATCGCGCGGTTTGCTGCGCTATCATCTACAACCATAACGCGGCGAATTTGCGGTGGCATCGAAGGAGCCCCGGCGTCGGCGTTTTTATTGATCTCCATCTCAACGCGGAATCCAAAGCACGACCCAATACCTTCTTCAGAGGTTACCCAGATGTCCCCCTTCATCATTTCGACCAGACGTTTGGTGATCGCAAGCCCCAGCCCAGTACCGTCAAATTGACGATTACGTTCGTTTTCAACTTGATTGAATTCGCCGAAAATATGCGCTGTCATGTGGTCAGGGATGCCAATTCCCGTATCCTCGACTGCCATGTGTACAGCAACAGTACCATTATCCGCGTCAGCCATACCAGTAACGCGGATCATTACGTGTCCCGCAGTTGTGAACTTCACGGCGTTACCGATGAGATTTGTAAGGACCTGACGGACACGGCCAGCATCTCCCAATAGGTCGCTTGGCAGGAATAGGTCATAATCAAGTAGTAGTTGCAGCCCCTTTTCACGCGCCATGGGTTGTAAAAGCATGATCACTTCTTGGCAGGCGCGCTCAAGATCAAAAGGTTCATTATTTAGCTCAAGCCGATTTGCTTCGATCTTGGAGTAATCGAGAACATCATTAATGATAACGAGTAAGGCCTCGCCTGAATTTTTGATTGTCTGAACGTACAATCGTTGCTCTTCGTTCAGGATGGTATCATCGAGAAGATCGGCCATTCCAACAACCCCGTTCATAGGAGTACGGATTTCGTGGCTCATGTTTGCAAGGAAGGCCGACTTTGCACGGTTAGCACTCTCGGCCAATTCTCTTGCAGCATCCAGTTCCCGTTCGTATTTTACGGTAGCCGTAATATCGAGACCGAGTGATACCATATCACCGCTAGGGCCACGTTGATCGACCATTTTGATGTAATTGCCGTTCCAAAGTTGGATGACCACGGGATCCGGCTTTTCTTGCTGAAACCTAGTTAGCAAACGTTTCCGCCAAGCGGATGATTCCATGCCGTTGAGGTTCACAATGCCTTCATCAGTAAGGGCTTGCAGAATCGTGACGATGTTCACCCCCGGCTGGATTACTTCTAGGCCCTCGAAAACTGCTAAATAGGCTTCGTTTGCCATAATGAGGTGGTTGTCGCCGTCGAAAAACGCGAAACCATCCTTGATTGTAGAAATCGAATGCCACAAACGCCGTTCCACCACAGCAATTTTCTGATGCGCGGCTTGTAAGTCAGATTTAACTTTGCGATTCTCTTCGCCCATGCTTTCGACCAACGCGCGTGTGTCCACGATTTCGTTGTTAAGCTGCAGATTGTTCCGGCCAACTTTGCGGGTAGCAGCAAAAAGCTCGGCTTTTTTGAGTTCGAGAAGCCGTTCAGCCGCCAAGCGGCCGCGCCGTTCCTCGGTGAGTTTTTGCTGTATGCTCATCCATCCCTCGTTAGAAGCGTGTCGCAAACTTGTTTGTGCGCTGCTGGAGGTAAATATCGCCTTAAGGCCAATACCCTTGCTTGTGTAATAGGCAACATGTCACCCTGACTGTATTTAGGGAAAAAGGATTCTGTCATGCGTATTGTGCAAGTTTTGGCGGGAGCGATGTTCTGGATTGCTCTCTTGGCTCCTGCGGGCATGGCGCAAGAACCTCTGCCCGATCATCGGTATGTTTATACACAGGATGCCGATTTTTACGGTGCTGATTTGGGTCCGTTATTTGATACTACGCGTACGGCATGTGCGCTGGCGTGTGATGCACAGACCGCGTGCATCGCATTTACATATAACACCCGTTCGAATGCCTGTTTTCCTAAATCTGATGTGACCGAAGTAGAGTTCTTTGAGGGCGCGCTATCAGCGCGCAAATTGAACACTCCAACAGAAATTCAAACAATAGCGGCATCTCGGAAAAATGATTTGGCGTTTTTGAAAACGTCAGACTTTGATGCTGCGGATACCTTGGTACAATTCAATGCGGATCGCTATCTAGCTGGCAACAATACGCTAGAGGATATTATGGGTGCGATGGCTGCGGCCATCTCGCGCGGGGATGTTGGGGCTGCTGCCCGTTGGGCGGGTGGTGCTGTAGCATTAACTGATCGTGGTGATCTTTGGGCGCAAATGGCATGGCTGGGTTTGCGCCCGCGCGATGATACCCCGCGCGATCTCGCTCGTCGCCTTCGACGCGAAGCTGTGCCAGCATCCATCAATGCGTTCCTACGCGCCAAGACGCAGTCTGAGCAGGTCACGGCCCTTGATCTAATGGCCCGCGCCTTTGAGGCAAACAACCGAGGCCGCGACATGATAGCGCCACTGCGATTGGCGCAGGAGACTGAGCCACGGCAAGAGCTGGCAAAAGCGCTTGGTATTGCAATTGGAAAATATGGGTTCCGGATTACCGATACACGTGTGGACAACAACAGTGCGCGACCCCGTATTTGCGCCGAATTCTCCGAAAATTTGGTAAAAACTGGAATTGATTATGAACCCTTTGTTCGTCTTCAAAACCCTACATTGGTTGTGGAAACTGGCGCAAGAGAGCTTTGCATTGAAGGCGTTTCACATGGCGAGCGCTATACCGCGACCTTCCGATCTGGCTTGCCAGCGGCCAGCGGTGAAGTTTTGCACAAGGACGTATCTGTCACTCTTTATGTTAGGGACCGGGACCCTTCGGTCCGTTTCGCGGGGCGGTCTTATGTTTTGCCTCGCAGTTCACAGGCTGCTTTGCCCATTGAGACAGTGAACACAGACACGGTTGAGCTAAAGCTGCGCCGCGTTAGTGACCGCAATCTGCTAAGAGCGATGCAAGACAGCTACTTTGGTAAGCCGCTTAGCAAATATGAAGAAGACAGTTTTTCGTCCACGATCGCGCAGGATATCTGGAACGGTACTGGCGTTGTGCAAAACACGCTCAATACTGCGATGACAACACGGTTGCCGCTTAACGATGCATTGGCCGACCAACCGGCAGGCATTTATGCGCTAACAGCAAGTATCAAAGGGGCTGATCCGTATGATGATCCGGCTGCAACGCAGTGGTTTATCCTCACGGACTTGGGTTTAAGCACGATGTCGGGAATAGATGGGTTACACGCCACTGTTCTGGGCCTTGGTGATGCAGGTGTGCGCAGTGGTGTCACGCTTAGCTTAATCTCACGCGCCAATGCCGTTTTAGGTGAGGTGGTGACTGACGCCCAAGGCCGTGCTCACTTTCCCGCGGGACTGACTCGTGGCAGCGGTGCAGCAGCGCCTGCCTTGCTTTTGGCGAATGACAATCAAGGTGATGTCGCATTTTTATCGCTGACTGATCCCGAGTTTGATTTGTCTGACAGGGGAGTGGAGGGCCGTGCGCCTTCGCCTTCCGTCGACACATTCCTTACAACTGACCGTGGGGCGTATCGCGTTGGCGGAACAATATATGCAACCGTACTGACGCGTGACGCGCAGGGCCGTGCGGTGAACGGTTTACCGTTGGTTGCCGTGCTAAAACGGCCTGATGGAGCGGAATACAGCCGCGCATTGAGTGCGAATGCTATTGCAGGTGGGCATGTGTTTGCTTTGCCGATAGGGGATCAGGCACCGCGCGGCGCATGGCGTCTGGACGTGATTGCCGACCCGGCGCAGGGGCCACTGTCATCTCAAACCGTTCTGGTCGAGGATTTTCTGCCTGACCGGATTGAATTTGATATTTCCTTGCCTGATGCGCCGCTAAAGCTTGGGGATGCGCCACAGCTTGGAGTAGATGCGCGATACCTGTTTGGTGCACCGGCAACTGATCTGGTGGTTGAGGGCGAAGCGCGGCTGCGCACAACGCGTCATCTTGAGGCCTATCACGGGTATCTGTTTGGCCGTCATGATCAACGGTTCAACACACGCACGACCTATTTTGATCCGGCCCGCACGGATGCAAGAGGCACAGCGCGTCTATTGCTCAATATGCCGAAAGTTGATGAAGCGCCAAGCCAACCTCTTGAGTTGTCTCTGGTCGCGCGCATCTCTGAGGGTTCAGGGCGCCCAGTAGAGCGGCGCATGACACGGGCACTAACCCCGCAAAATTCAATGATTGGAATCAAACCAGCATTCGACGACGTTTTGTCTGAGGGCGCTGAGGCGCAATTTGATCTCATCACAACCAAAGGTGAAATGCCTGTCCGTTGGACCTTTAACCGCATCGAGACGCGGTATCAGTGGTATCAAAACGGTGGAAATTGGGCGTGGGAACCTATCACACGCCGTATTCGTTCAGCGAGCGGCGAGCTTACTTTGTCTGCTCAGCCAACGGCCATTTCGCAGCCTACAGAATGGGGCCAGTACGAATTGGTAGTAGAAAGCCTAAGCGAACCATATGCGGTTACTTCGGTCTCGGTTGCATCGGGCTGGTACGGCGGAGGCGACAGCTCTGCCACGCCAGATTTCTTAGCAGTGTCACTGGACCGCGATAGCTATGAAGTCGGGGACACCGCTAACCTGAGGATTGTCGCACCCGAAGCTGGCGTTGCCATGATTTCAGTTCTTTCCAATCGGGTGATCGACCAAAAAACTCTGAGCGTAAGCGCGGGCGAAACAGTGATCCCCCTAACAGTGACCGAAGACTGGGGCAGCAGCGCTTATGTGAGCGCCGCAGTGATCCGCCCAATGAATGAAGAAGCGGGCCTAAACCCAACCCGTAGTCTTGGGATTGCACACGCTCGTATTCTACCTGCGACCAAGCAATTGAATGTCTCATTAGGTGCCCCTGATGAAGTGGACGGGCAGGCAGGTATCCTTCGTGTTCCAGTTCAAGTGTCTGGGATTGCGCAAGGCGAGACGGCTTACGTAACGCTAGCCGCAGTTGATCTGGGTATTCTTAATCTGACGGATTTCAAGGTCCCTGATCCGTCTGATCACTACTTTGGGCAACGGCGTTTGGGCGTTGGGCTGCGTGATGTTTATGGACGTTTGATCGATGGGTTAAACGGCGCGATGGGTAGCACCCGTTCAGGCGGGGATGCAGTAGCCACCGCGCAGATTCAATCGCCACCACCAACCGAGGCGTTGATGGCGTTCTTTAGTGGGCCAGTCAGGGTGGATGCTGATGGCAATGCAATGATCGAGGTCATTCGGCCTGCTTTCAACGGCACGGTTCGCCTAATGGCAGTCGTATGGAGCGAGACAGCGGTGGGCAATGCCACTCAAGACGTTGTCGCCCGTGATCCGGTTGTCATAACTGCGAGCCTACCACGCTTGATGGCTCCGCAAGACAAAAGCAGATTGCTGCTTGAGATGATTCATACGCGCGGTGAAAGCGGCGTGATGGCGCTCGACGTATTTGCCGATGCGGGAATTGCGATGGATTCGGTGCCGTCTGAGGTGAACATCTCTGACGGTGGGACATTGCGTCTGCCGCTTGATCTGTCAGCGCGTGAGATAGGCGATCACAAAATCACGGTTCAACTCACAACGCCTGAAGGCACTGTTCTGCGCCGTGAACTGGCGATGGCTGTGCGGATTAACGATCCCGAAGTTGCAACAACGCGCCGCTTTACCCTTGGTGCTGGGGAGGTGTTCACCTTTGATACCGCGGCATTGACTGGTCTGCGTGCGGGAACGGCTAGCGCTACGCTGACTGCAGGACCTCTTGCGCGTTTTGATGTGCCCGGTTTGCTGCGCCAGTTGGATCGCTATCCCTATGGCTGCACCGAACAGGTCACCTCTGGTGCATTGCCATTACTATATCTGAGTGGTCTGGCAGAGGACACAGGTCTGGGTGCGCCAGCACAGATCAACGCCAAGATTGCCGACAGCATCTCACGTGTTCTTGCCCGGCAATCGGCAAATGGAGCGTTTGGGTTATGGCGCGCCGAATCCGGTGCATTCTGGCTTGATGCTTATGTGACCGACTTTTTATGGCGCGCTCAGACGCAAGGTCACGCTGTGCCGCAACCCGCGCTTGCCTCTGCTTTGGACAATTTGCGCAACCGCATCAACTTTGCGCCCGACTTTGATACGGGCGGTGAGGATATCGCTTATGCGCTGTTGGTGCTCGCACGTGCCGGCGCTGCTCAAATGGGCGATTTGCGGTATTATGCCGATACCAAGACGGCTGCGTTTTCTACCCCTATGGCGGCTGCGCAACTGGGTGCAGCTTTGGCCGCTTACGGAGATCCATCCCGTGCAGATCGCATGTTTGCGCGGGCAGGGGCACTCCTTCTCAAGGCACCAGATCAAAAACTATGGCGCGATGATTTTGGCAGTGGCTTGCGGGATCACGCAGCGGTGCTCAAGCTCGCTGCAGAAGCACGCAGTGAAGCGATCGATCTTGGCGGGCTGGCGCAATCGATGCAAGTAGGCCGCAATCTTTCGACCCAGGAAGCCGCGCAAGTGGTGCTGGCAGCCCACGCATTGGATAGCGCACCATTCGCGGGGATTGAGGTCGACAGCATGCCTGTAACTGGTCAATTGGTCCGAACCATAAGCGACCGCGCGCCGACGACATCACTGATCCGAAACATCGCCGAAGGACCAACAGATATCACGCTAACTTCCTACGGAGTTCCCAATGTTGCTCCGGATGCAGGTGGGTACGGTTATGCGCTCACCCGCAGGTACTTTACGATGGAGGGTGAAGCCGTGACAGGGTCAGTGAAATCGGGAACGCGATTGGTTGCCGTTCTGGACGTACAGCCGTTTGAAGAGATCGGTGCGCGATTGATGATCGACGATCCCCTTCCCGGCGGATTTGAGATCGTCAATCCCAATCTGTTGAACAGCGCCTCGGTCAAGGCTCTTGATTGGATCAAACCGACCCATCCCCAGAATGTCGAATTCCGAGCGGATCGCTTTTTGGCAGCAGTTGACCATAGAGGGGATGAAGCCTTCCAACTGGCCTATGTCGTGCGCGCGGTTACACCGGGGGAGTATCATCATCCCGCAGCACTTGTGTCTGACATGTACCGCCCCGAGTACCGCGCGAATACGGAAACGGGTCGGTTGATCGTTACGCCATGAGAGGAATTGCCGCCTGTCTGACGGTGGCCACAGTGCTGCTGTGGCTGGCCGCGCATGGGCGTGACAGGCTGGACATTTGGGTTGCACA
The DNA here is from genome assembly GCF_036960155.1 of Sulfitobacter sp. Classification (GTDB taxonomy): domain Bacteria; phylum Pseudomonadota; class Alphaproteobacteria; order Rhodobacterales; family Rhodobacteraceae; genus Sulfitobacter. The sequence goes on from NZ_JBALWB010000001.1 coordinate 1,177,185, forward strand.
AACAACCCTGCCCCCGGTTCTGTCCGAAGTGGCAGTAGAAGTTCGGGCCCGCGACGGCACCTTGCTGCGCGCGTTTCCGGTCGAGGATGGCCGTATGCGATTTGCCGTGCGCGTGGACCAGACTGACCAGCAATTTATCAAGATGCTTATCGCGTATGAAGATAAGCGGTTCTACCAGCACGGCGGTGTAGATTTGTGGGCTTTGCTCCGCGCTGGGACACAAGCAGTGCGTTATGGTGAGGTGGTTTCGGGCGGATCGACGCTGACGATGCAGGTGGCGCGGCTACTGGAAAACTCTGGTACGGGAAGCATGGCAGGCAAACTGCGTCAGATGCGCGTTGCCTTGGCGCTAGAACAGCGTCTGAGCAAAGATGAAATCCTCAATTTGTATCTGCTTCATGCGCCATATGGCGGTGCTGTTGAAGGGGTGCGAGCGGCCAGCTTAGCGTGGTTCGGCAAAGAGCCGCATCGCCTAACCCAAGCCGAAGCAGCACTTTTGATCGCACTACCCCAAGCGCCAGAGGCGCGCAGGCCAGACCGCCAACCAGCAGCGGCTAATGCTGCACGTTCCAGAGTGTTGGAGCGTCTGGGTTTGGCCGCAGGTAATCGCCAACCTGACATTCCACGTGCCTTGCGTACTATCCCGCAGGATGCGCCCCATCTGGCGGCGATGCTACGCCGAGATCGCCCAGCGGCTTTGCGCCATGACACCACAATTGACGCCCAATTACAGCGCAACATGCAAGAATTAGCACGGCGAATCATCTGGGGGCAGGAACGCGGCGTTTCGGCTGCGATCATGGTTGCAGACCATACCACCGGAGAAATCTTAGCTCACGTAGGGTCGCCTGTATTTGCGTCCAAGGATGGCGCCCTTGGTTTTGTGGATATGACGGCGGCGAAACGCTCTCCAGGATCGACGCTTAAGCCGCTGGTTTATGGTCTCGCCTTTGATGAAGGACTGGTGCATCCAGATACCCTTATCAACGATGCACCTGTGAGTTTTGGCGGGTACGCGCCCCAGAATTTCGATGGCCAATTTCGCGGGATGCTCACGGTGCGCGATGCCTTAACGCTGTCTCTCAATATTCCACCTGTCCTGCTCACCCACGAATTGGGACCAACCCGACTGATGGCTGGATTGCGACGGGCTGGATCGCGGCCACAGCTTCCATCGGGAAAGGCAGGTTTAGCCGTCGCGCTGGGCGGTGTCGGGATGAGCTTGCATGACTTGGCCCAACTGTATGCTGGCATAGCCCAGGGGGGGCAGGCGCGGCCTTTGAAGGTTCTGTCAGAGGCGTCAGATGAAACGGCTACTCGGTTTATGTCAGATGTTGCTGCATGGCAGGTGTCCCACATTCTTTCGGGTATTGCGCCGCCTAAAGGGTCAGCGGCCACAGCGGGTCAAATAGCGTATAAGACGGGCACATCTTACGGTCACCGTGATGCGTGGGCCGTTGGATTTGACGGGCGACATGTAGTGGGTGTTTGGCTAGGACGTCCCGATGGGACGCCTGTACCGGGTGTGTTTGGCGGTGCCCTTGCGGCTCCCGCCTTGTTCGAAGCGTTTGGACGGATCAGCTCGGAACGCGCCCCGCTTGCGCTGCCGCCAAAGGATGCACTGATTGTTGGAACTGCGGAGTTGCCTGAACAACTTCGCCAGTTCCACAGCCGTGATGCTATTTTTGCAGTGGGCCCTGATCGGCCCGTTGTCGCATTTCCGCCTGATGGTGCGGTCCTTAGGCGGAGTGGTTTTGGTGTGCCACTCAAATTGCGGGCAGGTGCGTTACCGTTGACTGTGCTGGTAAACGGTTTGCCAGTGATTACACACCTGCGTGCACGTGATGCTGTATTGGCCTTAGATGCCGAAGGGTTCACACGCATTTCAGTGATCGACGCAAGAGGCCGCAGTGCCAGCGTTGAAATCCGGCTGGACTAATTGCGGCGCTGGTGACACTGCTCATCTATGTCACTTGCACTCTCCATCTTACCTCTGCTGTTGATCATTGCCTCTGGCTATGTGCTGGCGAAATCCGCCATCATACCGCGTGGCAGTTGGGCCGCAATTGAGACGCTATCGTTTCGGGGTCTTATCCCTGCGACGCTGATCCTCGCCATTTCTCGCTCCGATTTGTCTTTAGACCGTTTTGGTGGATTTGGCGCTGCACTTGTCGGGACGTTAATCATTTTGGCGTTGTTGGCGCTGACGCTACGGTTGTTGCCTCAGCAGAAGCTGGGAAATGCAGCATTTACCTCGCTTTTCCAAGGGAGCATCAGGTGGAACGCGTTTGTTGCGCTTGCGGCGGCAGAGCAGTTCTTGCCGGGCGGTATCGCCGTCATGGCGATTGCAATCGCGGTACTGATCCCGTTGATCAATATCACATGTATAGTTGTGTTGGCTTCCTTTGGCCCGTCCAAGGCGAGCATTTCCAGAATTTTGAACACACTCATCCGCAATCCACTGGTTCAGGCTTGTGCGATTGGCCTCACGTTGAACCTTAGTAGGGTGTCACTGCCTGTACCTGTCGCGGATACACTCGATATGATCGGACGGGGCGCATTGGGTGTAGGGCTTATGGCGGTTGGAGCCGCGATAAGTTTGCGACGTCTCACGCGGATCGATTGGCGTGTGTGTTTGGGTGCCTTTATGCGGCCTGTATTGGCCTCAAGCGTCTTTGTTCTACTTGGAACGGCATTAGATTTGCCGTCTGTTCAAGTGTTTGCGGGTGTTCTGGTGTTTGCAGCGCCAGCTGCCGCAAACGGGTACATCGTAGCCAAACAGATGGGCGGTGACGCAGAGTTATATGCTGACATCATGACATGGCAGGTTGTTTTGGCGCTTTTGGCGTTGCCAATCTGGGCGCATATATTGCTTTAGAAACGCAATATCAGACCGTGTTTTTCGTGGCCTGAGAAACCGACACTTTCGTAAAAACCACGTACGCCACGGGCCTCGCCTGTCATGAGCATGATTTTGTAACAACCAGCGTCACGGGCACGGTCAATTCCTGCTTGTAAAACTGCGCGGCCAATACCTTGTCCGCGATGCTCAGGATCACAAACGACGTTCTCAATCAAAGCATATGGCCTGCCGCCGGATGTCATGTTTGGCAATACGTGCAGTGTGATCATCGCGATGATCTGATCTTGGTGTTCCACTCCAACAATTCGGGTTCTATTGTGATCTAACACCGCGTCAAAGTCCGCAGGATCGTCCGACACAGGTACAGGATCGCGGGTTAAAATTCGATAGAGCCGCAACGCATCCTTAAAATCATCACTATGCAGGTCCCGAATGATCATCAGAACTATCTACGCCCTTCACGCAACCACGCTGCGGTAATTAGTCCCCCGCTGAGCAGCAAGACCAGCCAACCGGGCAGGATGGGTGTTTGCCGCACATCCCGCGTTTCATAAGCCTCACGCGGTGTGAAGCCAATCCAACCGCGACCAGCGGCAGGACGGCCTGCGCGAACATTGCGAATGCGTGGCAAGCCATCTTCGATATCTTGAACACCGCCTCGCAATGCTTTGACTGCTGGCTGCAGGATTGTTGCATCGGCAATCGTTTCGACAAATTCGCGTGGGGCTGCAGGACCAAGGCCGATGACGCTGACTTGGTCACCGTTCTCTAGCCTATAAAGACCAATTTCAGAGCCAGTAAATGTAGCTCCAAACCGGCCGGGGGCTGAAGGTTCTAACAGCAATTCGGTTACTGTCCCATCAGGGCTGGTGATTGTCAGCGGGGGAACTTCCTCGCTTAAGCTGCGGCGTTCGATATACATGGTCTGGCCTTCGGCGTTGGCCGTCAGGGCCTCTTCTTCCAACTCAGGTTCACCCATCATCCAATGGGCCAGACGGCGCAAAAGTTCCAACTGAGGGCCGCCGCCCTCATAACCGCGACTCCAAAGCCATGCATGATCAGAAGCTAACAGTGCCACGCGGCCTTCCTCGACGCGATCAAGCACCAGCAGTGGGCGTTCATCGATCCCTGTCATCACGATGTCTCCAGAGGTGGCTGTGATGTCAATTTGGCGCAGCCAGCGGCCCCATTCTCCGTTCTGCGGCAGCTCGGATGTGACGGGATGGCGATTGCCCAGGTCAGATACAATCGGCAAATATGGTTCATCCAAAACGCGGGCGGTAGGACTCGCTGGTAAAACCTCGCCCAAAGGGGTTCGGTACAGGCTGTCTGCACTGGCAAAATCCGGCCCTGCCGAGACCAGAACAGCACCGCCATTGCGGACGTAGTTTGCGATATTATCAAGGTACAATGTAGGGAGGATGCCGCGTCGTTTGTAGCGGTCAAAAATGATCAGGTCAAAGTCATCGATCTTTTCCATAAACAACTCACGCGTTGGAAACGCGATGAGCGACAGTTCTGACACAGGGACGCCGTCTTGTTTTTCGGGTGGGCGTAGAATGGTAAAATGCACCAGATCAACCGAGCTGTCCGATTTCAACAGGTTGCGCCATGTGCGACCACCCGCATGGGGCTGACCGCTGACCAGCAACACGCGCAAGCGGTCGCGGACACCATTCATCTGGATCACCGCCGCATTGTTTCGGTCTGTCAGTTCTCCATCGGTTTTAGGCACTGAAAAGCGCAGCACGTTCCGCCCACCGTGTGGCAAGGTAACGGGCAGCTCAAGGTCTTCACCAATAGGCACACGAAAGCGTTGGGCCTCGTCGCTGTCGATTGAAATATCTAGATCGGCAAAGCCTTCGCTTGTGGGGGCCGCGCCCAGATCGTCAACGCGTAGCGTAAGAACAACAGGCTCACCGATGATTGCAAATGCGGGTGCGCCAATCACGCTGAGGCGACGGTCCCAATCGGTGTCTTTGCCACTTAGCAGCACGTGGAAGGGAGCAGGTAGATCGACTGGCAGATCAGCGTCATGCACACGACCATCGGTCAGTGCAATGATTCCGGCAACGCGCGCGCGAGGTTCCTCCGCCAATGCGTCAGATAGGGCAGTCATCAGTTCTGTACCAGCGTCGCCTTGCCCGTCAGGCACGGTGATACGGCGCAGCTCAGTGTTGGGACGCGCTTTGATCTGCGCAGAAATCCTGTTGGCTGCAGTGCTTGTTTGGTCTGCACGATCCGATAGACGTTGGCTGGCGCTTTCGTCTTCCAACATCAGAACAATATCGCTGAGCGGCGCGCGGTCTTCTTGTTGGAAAGAGGGACCGGACAACGCGGCCAAAACCACCAGGCCCGCCAATCCGCGCAAACCCCAACCACGCAAGCCACGTATCAGTGCCAGCAGTACGCCTAGCGCTGTTATCACGGCCACCATGACCAAGAGCGCCCAAGGGACAAGTGGATCAAATACGATGCTAGATGTCATTGGCCCAACCTGTCCAACAGAGCAGGCACGTGGACCTGATCAGATTTGTAGTTGCCAGTGAGCACATGCATCACCAAATTAACGCCAAAGCGGTAGGCGATTTCGCGTTGGCGCTCTCCGCTATAGCCGCGGCCGACCGGTAACATAGGTCCGCCGCCGGAATTGACGGCCCATGCCGCCGCCCAATCGTTGCCGCCAATGACAACAGGCGTGACGCCGTCATTCAGATTGCGAAATGGCATCCCGTCGATCTGTTCAGCGTTAGGATCAGCGGCCTCTACCCAGACATCGCGGCCCGCGTGGCGACCTGGAAAGTCTTGTAATAGATAGAAGGTGCGGGTGATGACATGATCACTTGGAAGCGGCTCTAACGCAGGGATATCAAGGGGGGCTGCCAGTTCTTGTAGTTTGCGCCCATTCGGGCTTGATGCGCCGAAACTTGCGGTATTTGCATCGCGTGTATCAAACAGGATCATTCCGCCAGAACGCAGATAGCTATTCAATTTGGCGTAGGCTTCCTTTGAGGGCGTCGGTTGTCTAGGTGTGATGGGCCAATACAGTATTGGAAAGAATGCCAGCTCGTTAGTCTCTATATTTACGCTAAGTGGATTTGCAGGCTCAACGGAGGTGCGGAAAAACAGGGTGTCGCTGAGGCCCCTAAGGCCCGCCAGCGCGATCTCGTCAACTTTGGAGTCTCCGGTGATAATGTGACCCAGAACCAGTTCGGAAGTTGCTGCCAATGCAAATTCTTCATCAGCTGTTTGCGCATCCGCTGGAAGCCCAAACAACAGCAATGCGCCCAAGGCAGCAGCCGTTGCATTGCTGCGATTCAGTAGACGGCCCGACAAAGCAAGGGACACAACCACGTCGGCAAGCAGCAGCAATATTGCGAGACTCAACAGCCAGCCCGCTACAGGCTGCTCTGGTGCAACAGCGAGGCCGCGCACAGGCACATCGATAGGCCAAGTGCTGCGTGTGAGCGTTGCGCCGGCTGTCAGTACGTTACGGGCAAGAGTACGCTCTCCCGAGGTATAAAGACCGGGTGGAAGCATTGGGCCAGTGGGTGCTTCAACAAGCATAGGCCCGTCTACACCCGGCAAAGCACCGGCATCCGAAAGCGCGCCAAACCCATTCAACACGCGGCGCGGTATCCATGTTGTTCCCTCAAGTGCGGCAGTGGTTGTGCTGGCCGCTGAAGACGACACTGCAAGACGTTCCAGCATTTCGACAAACAGACCTGACAGCGGCAGGGTGGACCATTCTGCTGTTGCTGTAACGTGAAACAAAATGATTTGCCCTTGGCCAACGTTTTTCCGCGTGACCAGCGGCGTGCCATCGCTGAGGGATGCGATCACCCGTTCAGCCAGCGTGGGATCAGGTTGTGCCATAACTTGGGCGCTTACGGTGACATCACTGGGTACATTCAGCCCATAGAACGGGGATCCAACAGCAAAGGCCGAAAGCGTCTTTGGCTCTCCCCAGCTCATTGCGCCTCCGACACTGCGACCACCTGCACGTAAACGTACTGGCATTAGGGGATCTTCGTCGATGCGAGATATATCACTGGCTGCAACGCGTGGTCCGGCAAAGCGGACCAGCGATCCACCACTCTCAATCCACTTGTTTAGGGGCGAGATATCAGCCTCAGGGAGGGTCGCCACGTCAGCCAGCACAATTACGTCGGGATTGGCGGGCAGCACATCCGCCAGCGAGCCATCAATCAGATCGGCGGTCGGTTCTAGTGCTTGTTCAATGTAGTGGAACGGCGATAACAGCTCTAGTCCTTCCCGATTTTCACGGGCCGAGATCAGCGCAACCTCGCGGCGGCGCAAACCGTCATCGCTTAAGGTGCTGGATCCAGCTGAACGTTGTCCTGCGATATCAAATCGCGTGATGCGGGCGCGTAATTCTGATGGAAGAACCAAGGCTGTTTGAGCTTCGGTTGCGCCATCCTCAAACGTTGCGGTGGCTGAGGCAAGGATGCGGCCATTCCCAGCAGGATCGCGCCCCTGTGCTTGAATAATCACATCACGTTCGGGGCCCGCAGCGGCCCGAAGGACACGTAACTGAACCGCGCCGTCCTCATAGGTTGCAGGCAGGATGCCCACCACATTAAGCGCGGTTTGATAGGCCTCGACTGTACCGTGTTGTTGAAGAGTATTTAGCAACGCGTCGCGGCCTTCATACGCAAGTGTATCACTGAACCAAACTGTGTCGAAATCACCCACTGGCGCAATTGCAGAAATAGCACTTTCGAGCATATCTTTGCTGGGTTGCCATGGTGCAGGGGAAAGCCCCGCGAGCCTGCTGCGCCAAGCATCTGCCGATTGAAATACAGGCGTTTTAGGCCTTGTTAGAGTCAAAAAACCGACTGTTCGGCCAAGGCGACTGGCGCGGGTTAGTTGTGCTTGGATGGCTTCTTGTTGTTGTGGCCAACGGGTTGCACCAGCCCAAGAACCATCAAGCACAAATAGGATAGGCCCATCGCCATTTACCTGTTCTTGTTCAGGATTCAGGACCGGGCCAGAAAGCCCTATAATAATTGCTGCGACCACCAACATGCGCAACAACAATAACCACCAAGGGGTGCGGTCAGATACAGTTTCATCATCCTTTAAACCCAACAAAAGCGCCACACCGGGAAAGCGTCGTTTGACTGGTGCAGGGGGAACAGCCCGCAAGAGCAGCCATAAAATAGGCAACGCGGCCAAGGCCAGCAAAAGCCACGGCGCAGTAAAGCCGATTGGCCCCAAAACAATCATGCTGCCACCGCCCGCGCGTCCAAAGCACCATAAAGCCAAAGTAGCCCGGCTTGGGCTGTGCTGTTTGTATGGTGTAGGCCGTATTGCCAGCCAGTGAGGGCGCAAAGTGATTGCAGCTCAGCTTTGCGTTCGGCAAGTCGTTCTAGGTAGCGCTCTTTGAGGTCATTTGCTTTGAGCGTTTCGTGGCTGAGCGTTCCGCCCATGCTTTGAAAAATTGTGCGCCCTGTGAAAGGGAATGCTTCCTCGGAAGGATCAAGAACATGACATAGAGCTCCCCGCACCCCTCGATCTGCAGCCTTGGTCAGGGCGGTCCGGACACCATCGATATCCCCCATAAAATCAGAGATGAATACGGCGCGGGCATGAGGAATCATCGCACGGTGTTCTGGGGGAGCATAATCAGCGTCGTCATCTTTGCAAAACATGGCTGCAAGAGACAGGATTTGGGGTCGTCCAGCGCGTGGCGGTAATGCGGTCCCTGTTAGGCCAACGCGTTCTCCACCACGGTTGAGCAGTATCGCCAGGGCAAGCGCAAGCACCCTTGCACGGTCAATTTTTTGCGGCACTGCATCAGATGATGTGAAGCGCATGGACGCACTTTGATCGACCCATAACATCACTGATTGTGCGATTTGCCATTCACGTTCGCGGACGAACTCTGTGTCGCCCATGCCAGAGCGGCGGTGATCAATTGCGCGACGACTGTCGCCAATTTGCGCGGGGCGGTACTGCCAGAAATCATCCCCTGAACCTGCGCGGCGTCGACCATGGGCACCTAAAAGGACGGCACCCGCCAAATGCTCGGCGCGCGCCAAAAGGGCTGGCAACGCGGCGGCTTCGGTCTCGGACTTTGCGCGCAGGGAAAGGGGATCACTCACGCGACTGCGGCCTTTGGCGCGGCAAGCGCGGCGGCGGTTTCGTCGATTAATGCGGTCAGGCTATCACCACGCGCCCTTGCTGCAAAGTTCAACGCCATACGGTGGGTCAGAACGGGCCGCGCCATGTCTATGACGTCCTCGGCTGAGGGGACCAAACGGCCCTGCAGCAGAGCACGCGCACGTACGGCCAACATCAATGCCTGCGCAGCACGCGGGCCGGGGCCCCATGCCACGGTTTCTTTCACCCGTGCGCTCACGCCATCTTCGTCAGGGCGGAAGGCGCGCACTAAATCAAGGATCATTTCAACAACCGAGTCGCCTACAGGCATGCGGCGCAACAAGTTCTGAGCATTCAGCAATTCGGCCGCAGTGAAAACCTCAACAGCCTCAGCTTCTGTTTCGCCGGTTGTGGCAATCAGGATATCGCGCTCGGTTGCGCGGTCAGGATAGTCGATGTCAATTTGCACTAAGAAGCGGTCAAGCTGGGCCTCGGGCAGCGGATAGGTGCCTTCCTGCTCAATTGGGTTCTGAGTGGCCAGCACGTGGAAGGGCGCGCCCAAAGACCGATTTTGACCAGCAACCGTGACGGTCTTTTCCTGCATGGCCTGCAACAAGGCGGACTGAGTACGAGGGGATGCGCGGTTGATTTCATCTGCCATCAAGAGCTGACAGAAAACCGGCCCTTCGATAAACCGGAAACTGCGGGTGCCATTGTCGTCTGTGTCCAGCACTTCGGAGCCCAAAATATCAGCGGGCATCAGATCGGGCGTGAACTGTACGCGCTTGCCGTCCATACCCATCACAGTGCTTAGTGTTTCAACAAGACGTGTCTTGCCTAATCCGGGCAACCCAACAAGCAATCCATGCCCACCACACAGTAATGCTGTGAGTGTCAGTTCGACAACGCGCTCTTGTCCGATAAAGCGCGCCGTGATGGATTTGCGCGCTTCGCCCAGCTTTTCGCCCAAGGCTTCAATCTGTTCGACCATGTCTTCGGTCGCTTTTGTATCTGCTTGGGTCATGACTTCTCCGCTGTGCAGGTTATATCGTTATGATGTAAGTGTATCTCGTTATGATGGAATGGCAAAAGCAATGAGTGGACAAAAAACCGTGACACCCTCGGCAACTAGCCTTGCTGAGGCGGTTAAAGCGACAAAATCACGCGGATTGCCGCCTGTTGAGCAATGGAACCCTCCATTTTGCGGCGACATTGATATGGAAATTCAGCGTGATGGCACGTGGTTTTATGAAGGAACGCCAATTGGGCGGCCCGGAATGGTAAAATTATTCGCATCGATTCTCATTCGGGAAGATGAAAACTACTTCCTTGTGACGCCTGTCGAAAAGGTTGGGATTCGTGTGCAAGACGCGCCTTTTGTTGCCGTTGACTTTGAAACGTCGGGTGCGGGAACCACACAACGCCTGACTTTCACCACCAATCTGGATGATGTCACTGTCGCAGGTCCTGATGCGCCATTGCGGTTTGTACGCGATGCCAACACAGGTGAACCATCGCCATATGTTAGTGTGCGCCGCAACCTTGAGGCCTTGATTGATCGCAAAAGCTTTTACCGTCTGGTAGATATTGGGGTGCATTATGACGGTTGGTTTGGCGTGTGGTCGGATGGGGAGTTCTTCAGAATCATCCCGTCCGTGGAATTGCCGCAAGAAGGATAACTGCGCGAATGAAGCCAGCCGCAAATCTGAGCCATCTCTGGCCCGAACTCCCCTATCTTGATCGTTTTGATGCAGCTGCGATGGCTGGGTTCAAAGGGGTCGAGGTTTTGTTTCCTTATGACGTTGCCGCAAAAGACACCCAGCGGGCGTTGCTGCGGGGTGGGCTGCAAATGGTTCTGATCAATGCGCCGCCGCCAAATTATACAGGCGGAGCGCGAGGCTTTGCTGCAGCCATCGGCGGGGAAGGCCGATTTGCCTACGACATGCGGCGTGCAACCCGTTATGCGCAGGAACTGAAAGTGCCCATGCTGCATGTAATGTCTGGTGTCGGAGAAGGATCTGATGCCAAAGCTACAATGATTGGGAACCTGAAATCGGCCACTTCCGAAATCCCTAAGGGTCTTACCCTCATGTTAGAGCCGTTATGCCCCGATGCGCAGCCCGGATACTATTTGAATAATTATGCATTGGCCGCTGAAATCATTGATGCAGTTGGCTCGCCGAACGTAAAACTGCAATTTGACAGTTACCACGCGCAAATGATCCATGGTGATGCGGTTGCTATTTTTACGACATACAAGGACCTGATTGGGCATGTTCAGATAGGCGATACACCCAACCGCGGAGCACCTGGGAGCGGAGATGTGGCTTTTGCAGAACTGTTTGCAGCGCTAAAAGCCGCAGGATATGAAGGGTGGATCAGCGGTGAATACACGCCAAATGCACCAACTGAGACCACACTAGATTGGATGAAAATGCTATGATTCCCAGCCGTTTTGCACCTGTGTTATTTGGTTTTTTTTGTCGGGCTTAATGTCCTGTATCGTCTCAGGGATCGCAACATCTCGTGCTGTGGGCGAGGGGGATGTATTTTTCGATGCGTGGATGACCTCATGGATGTTTAGCTGGGCCGCTGCGTTTCCCACGGTGCTGATCGCTGCACCATTGGTCCGCCGAATTGTCGCTCGCCTCACGGCAGCACCATGATAACGGCGATCTTTGTCAGGCTCGCAAGATAAGAGGCGGGTCGTCTAGCTGCCACTGAGGGTACTTATGCATTATCGCGTGAAAATCTTCAGAACTCAGGAACATCTCCAACCATCTGTGCAGATTTGGCCATGGCTGAGCGTCAAACCATTGCTTGTCTATAAACGCAAACTGACGAACGAAAGGCAGGATTGCGAAATCGGCAAGCGAGGGTTGCTCAAACAACCATGGATTTAGCGCCTGATCAAGATCATCGAGAAACGCACAAGCAGTTGTGCGGTGTTCTTCAGCATCCTGATCTGGATAGCGGCTGGCGTATTTTGTACGATCCAAAGCATGTTTGAATGGCCCATCTGCGCGTGCAATCCAACCCTTGCAAGCAGCGGGCATATTAAGCCAACCCCTTGGGTCATTCTGCTTTAACGCCCAAAACATGATGTCTAGGCTTTCATCAATAATTGTTTCACGTTGAACAAGGCAGGGTACAGTAGCCGACGCCGAAACAGCAAGAAATGCTGGGGGTTTATCGCGCAGGACAATTTCGCGCAATTCTACCTGAACGCCAGATACCATCACGGCTAGGCGGGCGCGCATCGCATAAGGGCACCGGCGAAAGGAGTATAGGATCGGCTCCTTGCTGGTGCGCAACTCCATTAGTGCGCTTGTGCCCAGTTGCTGCCAGTGCCTGCATCCACGGTGAGTTTCACATCTAACTTCACAACAGGATCAGACGCGTTTTCCATGATATCGCGCGCGACTTTGATCAGCTCATCTTCTGCGCCCTTATCTACTTCGAACAGGAGTTCGTCATGTACCTGAAGCAGCATTTTGGCAGGTAGATCGGCGATAGCGTCTGGCATCTGGATCATGGCGCGGCGGATTACGTCGGCAGCGGTGCCTTGGATCGGAGCGTTGATCGCGGCACGTGCAGCAAATCCTGAACGCGGACCTTTGGCCGCAATTTCAGGGGTGTTTATTTTTCGACCAAACAGCGTTTGAACATAGCCATGCTCCTTTGCGAATGCCTTGGTGTCATCCATATAGGTGCGAATGCCGGGGAAGCGCTCAAAATAGCGATCAATAAATCCCTGCGCTTGGGCGCGCGGGATACGCAGGTTACGGGCAAGGCCAAATCCTGAGATGCCATAGATAACACCAAAGTTAATCGCCTTGGCTTGGCGGCGGATATCGGGCGTCATTTCGTCCATAGGGACATCGAACATTTCAGAGGCGGTCATCGCGTGGATGTCCTGTCCTTCTTCAAAGGCCTGCTTTAGCGCAGGCAGATCAGCGATATGGGCCAACAAGCGCAATTCGATCTGGCTGTAATCCAGCGCAACCAATGTCTTGCCTTCTTCAGCGATAAACGCCTCGCGAATGCGGCGGCCTTCTTCTGAACGGATTGGGATATTTTGCAGGTTGGGGTCAGTAGACGACAGGCGGCCTGTCGAGGCGCCAGTGATGGAATAGGACGTGTGTACGCGGCCCGTATCGGCGTTGATGTGCGTTTGGAGCGCGTCTGTATAGGTTGATTTCAGCTTGGACAGTTGCCGCCAATCCAGCACGCGCGCGGGCAATTCATGTTCGGTTGCAAGGTCTTCGAGCACATCGACACCCGTTGCATAAGCGCCTGTCTTGCCCTTTTTGCCGCCCTCTAGTGCCATTTCGTCAAATAGAATTTCGCCCAACTGTTTGGGGGAACCCACATTGAAGGGACGACCAGCAAGCTCATGAATTTCAGCTTCAAGGCCCGCCATTTTTTGGGCAAATGCGTTGGACATACGGCTCAGCGTATCGCGGTCTACTTTGACGCCATGACGCTCCATCTGCATGAGCACTGGCACCAAGGGACGTTCCAAGGTTTCATAAACGCGGGTGGTCTGCGCACGGTGCAGGGCGGGTTTGAAGTGCTGCCATAGGCGCAAAGTGATGTCGGCATCTTCGGCCGCATAAGGCACGGCCTCATCCAGTGGAACCTTGTCAAAGGTGATCGCAGATTTGCCAGACCCCAGCAGTGGTTTGATCGGGATCGGTGTGTGGTTGAGGTAGCGTTCAGACAGCGTATCCATGCCGTGACCGTGCAGGCCCGCGTTCATGGCGTAGCTCATCAGCATGGTGTCATCAAACGGGGTCACGGCGATGTTGAGTTGTGCAAAAATCTTTGCGTCGTATTTCATGTTTTGCCCGATTTTGAGGATCGAAGGATCTGCAAGCATCGGTGTCAGCATTTGCAATGCTTCCTCGAACGGCATCTGCCCTTCGGCCAAATCATCTGACCCAAACAGGTCATCGCCGCGATTGGCTTTGTGGATCAAGGGAATATAGCAAGCCTCGCCCGCTTGGACGCACAGGCTAATTCCAACTAGATCAGCCGTCATGTCATTCAGGCCGGTTGTCTCGGTATCGACCGCAACATAGCCGCGCGCATAAATCTTATCGATCCACGTTTGAAGGGTCTCTTTGTCGCCGACCATCGTGTAGGTGGCTTTGTCGAAAGGCACGGTTTCGATCTCAGGCGCACCCGCGCTGGGCGCAGGTTCTGGAATGACAGGGGCCTCGACCTTGAGAGCATCCGCAATGCGTTTTGTGAGCGTGCGGAACTCCATCTGGGTCAGGAAGGTCATCAGTTTTTCTGGATCAGGGTCGCGGACCTCAAGATCATCAAGTGTGAAGTCGAGCGGCGTTTTGTCGTCAAGCAGCACCAAACGGCGAGAGAGGCGAATTTGATCTACGTTATCGATCAGTGTCTGGCGACGCTTGGGTTGCTTGATCTCGCCTGCGCGCTCCAACAGCGTGTCCAGATCGCCGTATTCGTTGATCAATAGTGCGGCTGTTTTGATCCCGATCCCGGGCGCGCCGGGTACGTTATCAACCGAATCTCCAGCGAGTGCCTGAACATCAACAACGCGCTCTGGATAGACGCCAAATTTTGCGTGAACACCTTCACGGTCAATCAGGTTGTTCTTCATCGCGTCAAACATCTCGACACCACCGCCGACCAGCTGCATCAAATCCTTGTCCGAACTGATGATGGTACAACGCCCGCCCGCTTCGCGCGCCTGAACGGAAAGCGTGGCGATGATGTCATCCGCCTCATAACCTTCCTTTTCTTCGCAGGCGATGTTGAAAGCTATGGTTGCTTCGCGCGTTAGCGGCATCTGCGGACGCAGGTCTTCGGGCATGGCCTCACGGTTGGCTTTGTACAGGTCATACATGTCATTTCGGAACGTATGGCTGCCCTTGTCAAAAATCACGGCAACGTGGGTAGGGGCATCAGTGCCGGTGTTACCCTCGATATAACGCTGGAGCATGTTGCAAAAACCAGCAACCGCGCCGATGGGCATACCATCTGATTTCCGCGTCAGCGGAGGCAGCGCGTGATAGGCGCGAAAAATAAAGGCAGAGCCGTCGATCAGATGAAGGTGGTGACCTTTGCCAAATGCCATGTGCCTGCGCTCCTTATATGCGGTGATGTTTCTTTTGCCATGAGCGGACAGAACCTTCCAGCAGTTTGGTAGTATCAATCGGAATGGTGCAAACGATGTGATAGGGTCACCGACAGGGGTAGGGGTGTCCAAATGCCAAAACGCACTCCAGACTGCCGTAGTATCTGACCAATCCAAACATTGCAGGTTTGCAGTATGTTGAACGTGCCTTTGGCCGGAAAGAAAGCGTCAGTGGCCGTATGCCCGCTATGTGGTAATGCCATTGTATCTGCAAAGCTGTCTGCAAGAGCCTGCAAAAAGCGTTGATATTCCAAGTCGGTGAGCAAAATGCGTGGCAGACTGTGGTTTTCAGGAAGATGTCCGGTCACATCGACCCGCATCACGCTTGTATCGCCGAACACCCCACGCCAAATTGCGTTGCCTGATATATCGCTATAGTTGCCTACAGTTGTATAGAACGTTTGCGGGCCCCAACCGATGATTAACGTTTGAGCATTTACAGCATCTAACGCTGGATAGTTGAGTGCACCCAATGCTGTCCGCACCTCATCATCCAGCGGCAAGGCGAAATCCTAGTGGATGGGGCCATTGATCAGATAAACAGCATGGGATCGTACAAATTGATCTGGGATGCCGCTCGATTGCATAACGCCTCCGGCGATCGCCAGAATGAGGTATACAATTGGTGGCAGTCCCAGTGATGGAAGTAGGTGCTTCAGACTTTACCTTCAAAGTCTTTGTGAATGAATTTGCAATCGCAATATCCACACTCAACCCAGCCTTTTTCGGCAGGGATTTGCAGCCAAACGCGCGGATGGCCCAATGCGCCTTCGCTGCCGTCGCAGGCAACTCTGTTTGTGTCGACGATGCGGATTTCGGGAGCGTTCGCTGTCATGTCAGGCCCTTTGAGTGTGGGAGTTTAGTTTGTGCTGTTATGGCTAATGCTTGGCGTGCGGGCAAGAGGTGCAGGCCAAGATGGGGTTCTGCGGCGCTCAGTAAGAAATAATCACCCAAATGGGGTATCAGGTGGCCGTTATTGTTCTGATTAACCAGAATCTCGTAACTTATTAACCATTTGGGCGAATTTTTGTTTGCGAGAAAGCGCGCCGGAGGGGCATCAAAGTTGCATAGAGAAAAATGTTTAGAACGATGTGAATTATATTCTGTCTCCCTTTATGCCCCGAGGTGGAGGTGCTGTAGATTTAGCAAGGACGCCAAGGCGTAACAGCCGGAGGCACCCAGTGGACCTTATTTTGGTAGCTGTTCCATGCGAGATTTCAGGTCTTCCGCTGGTTCGACCTGCAGCCTTGGGGGCCTATTACACGGATAATTCCACCTAACAGCAGCTGATATACATAAAGAGGTTCCCGTCTTGCGATGCTGTGGGTAAAAGGCCCTAACGCTAATTCTGTGTCGGAGCCTGCAATTTATGTCGTCCCTCAAACCTGTTGTTTTATGTATCCTCGATGGTTGGGGCGTCGGAGAGACGCAGAAAGGCAATGCGCCGCTACTCGCTGCAACGCCCAATATGGACAGGTTGATGGAAAATTATCCGTCTGCCACCCTGACTACATTTGGTCCAGACGTCGGGCTGCCGCGTGGGCAAATGGGTAATTCCGAAGTTGGGCACACCAATATTGGTGCGGGGCGTGTGGTTGCCATGGACTTGGGTCAAATCGATCTGGCCATCGAAGAGGGTAGCTTTGCTAGGCATGCGCCAATGCAAGATTTCATCAAAACGCTGAAACAGACAGGCGGTACCGCGCATCTAATGGGGCTGGTGTCGCAGGGCGGGGTGCACGGGCATATCTCACACATGATCGCAGCGGTGCGTGCGCTGGACGATGCAGGTATTCCCGTGGTTATCCATGCGCTCACGGATGGGCGTGATGTCGCACCACAATCCGCGCTTAAAGATCTGGCGCATTTGCTCGATGAATTGCCCAAAGGTGTTCGGGTCGTGACACTGACAGGTCGTTACTACGCGTTGGATCGCGACAATCGTTGGGAACGGGTACAGCAAGCTTATGCGGCAATCGCGACCGGAGCAGGCGCATCTGTAGAAAACGCCGCTGCAGCAGTACAGGCATCCTATGATGCTGGTGCCACAGATGAGTTTATCAAGCCCTGCGTGATCGGCGAGTATGTAGGCGCGCAAGATGGCGATGGTTTTTTCTGCCTCAACTTTCGTGCAGACCGTGCGCGGGAAATTATGGAAGCATTGGCCGCACCGGAATTTGATGCGTTCGATCGGGGCGCGCGCGTTGATTGGTCTGCAGTGATGGGGATGGCGGCGTATTCATCTGCTCACACCGCGTATATGAGCACGATGTATCCAAAACCGGAGATCGTGAACACGCTGGGCGCGTGGGTCGCGGCCAAGGGCCTGCGCCAATTCCGTTTGGCTGAAACCGAAAAGTATCCGCACGTCACGTTCTTTTTGAACGGTGGCGCAGAGGAACCTGAGGTGGGCGAAGACAGGTTTATGCCGCTGTCCCCAAAGGTTGCGACGTATGATTTACAACCTGAGATGTCTAGCGGACAGGTCACTGAGCAATTCGTGAAAGCCATTGAAGAACAGTATGACCTGATCGTTGTGAACTATGCCAACCCTGATATGGTTGGCCATACAGGTGATCTGGATGCTGCGATTGTCGCCTGTGAGGCCGTTGATAGGGGGCTGGGCCGCGCGTTAGACGCGCTGGAAAAAGTTGGCGGTGCGATGATCGTCACGGCTGATCATGGTAACTGCGAAATGATGTTCGACCCTGAAACAGGCGGCCCTCACACGGCGCATACACTAAACCCCGTGCCGGTTGTTGTCGTGGGTGGACCAAAAGATGCAGGCCTACGCACCGGGCGTTTGGCTGATCTTGCGCCAACTGTGTTGGCATTGATGGGATTGGATCAACCGGCAGAGATGACGGGCGAGAGCTTGCTCACATGATTCTGCGTGCCACTCTTCTTGCATTTGCCCTTGCAACACCCGCTGCAGCACAAAGCGATGCTGCAGCGCAGGCACGCGCGGCTGTTGGGATGTTAGAAGACGCGGCACTGCAACTGAATGCTGCTGATGGTGCACGAGACAGGGTGCGCGCTCTGACCGGAACGATCCAGGCTTTTGAAACCGGACTTGCCGCGATGCGCACAGGGCTTAGACAGGCGGCAATACGCGAGGCACAATTGAGTGCACGTTTAGAAGCACGTGACGAAGAAGTTGGTCAGCTGCTGGCAGTGTTGCAAAGCATTGGACAAACCAATCCAACTGTC
This sequence comes from Sulfitobacter sp., assembly GCF_036960155.1. Lineage (GTDB taxonomy): Bacteria > Pseudomonadota > Alphaproteobacteria > Rhodobacterales > Rhodobacteraceae > Sulfitobacter. The sequence continues at coordinate 1,195,556 of NZ_JBALWB010000001.1, forward strand.
CTGTTGCACCCTGACGGACCAACCGGAACTGCGCGCGCAGGATTGCTGTTGGCCGAACTTACGCCTGCGCTAAATCAACGCGCTGACCAACTGCGCCGTGATTTGGAGGATGTGCAAACATTGCGTACCTTGCAAACCGATGCCGAGGAACGCCTGCGCGCCAGCCTGACTGCCGTTCAAGAAGCGCGCGCGGCCCTGAACCAAGCCATGGCAGAGCGCACCAATCTACCAATGCGGTTTACCGAAGATCCGGTTTCTACCGCGATCCTGATCGCTTCAACCGAAACCCTTGATGGTTTCGCCTCTGGTCTGTCGCAAATTGTTACAGGCGAGAATATCAATATTGAAACTCCCGTGAACATCGAGGGGCAAATTGGTGCACTGCCGCTCCCTGTTCAAAGCCTTGTGCTGCGTGGCATGAACGAAGCAGATGCTGCAGGTATCAAACGCCCTGGATTGCTGTTGGCGACAAGGCCGCGTGCAATTGTTACGTCTCCCACGGCTGCAACGATCCGCTATCAGGGTCCGCTGCTTAACTTCGGAAACGTTATGATTCTCGAACCCCGCGCAGATACATTGTTTGTGTTGGCTGGTCTTGAAACCGTTTATGGTGAAATTGGGCAGGTAATTGCCGCTGGCGCGCCTATTGGGTTGATGGGTGGTGCCGAGACAGGCGGGGAATTGTCAACAGATGGTGATGGCACTGGTACTGCGCGCTCAGAAACGCTCTATATAGAAGTCAGACAAGATAATGTTCCCCAAGATCCCGCATCTTGGTTCAGAACCGACAGGAATGGATAGTTAAATGAAGAAGTTTTTGATGGCTGCCGCAGGTGGCACGGTTGCTGGCGTTATCGCCACAACACAGATCGCGGCACCTTTGCTGGCACAAGAGGCGGCCAAAACCGAGAACGTCTATGAGCAGCTAGACCTTTTCGGTGATATCTTTGAACGGATCCGCGCCCAATATGTTGAAGAGGTCGACTCGTCCGAGCTGATCGAGGCAGCGATTGATGGCATGCTGACATCGCTTGATCCCCATTCCAGCTATCTGTCACCAAAAGACGCCCTAAAAATGCGGGAACAGACGCGCGGCGAATTTGGCGGCCTTGGCATCGAAGTCACGCAAGAAGAGGGCTTTGTCAAAGTTGTCTCGCCCATCGATGGCACCCCAGCAGATGAGGCAGGTATCGAAGCGGGCGATTTTATCACCCACGTTGACGGCGAAAGCCTGCTGGGGCTGGTGCTGGATGAAGCAGTCGATTTGATGCGGGGGCCTGTGGGGTCTGACATCGTAATCACTATTGTGCGGGAAGGTGAATCTGAACCGTTTGACGTGTCCATCACGCGGGACACAATTGAATTAACGGTTGTTCGGTCGCGCACGGAAGGTGACAGCGTTGTTCTGCGCCTCAGTACGTTCAATGAACATACCTATCCCAAATTGGCAGAACAGCTGGCCGAAAAAGTTAAAACTGCCGGCGGCATGGATGCGATCAATGGTTTTGTCATTGATTTGCGTAACAACCCCGGTGGCTTGCTTAATCAAGCGATCAAAGTCTCAGATGCTTTCTTGAATGAAGGTGAAATCGTCAGTACGCGCGGTCGTGAAGCTGCCGACGGAGACCGGTTCAACGCAAGCTTGGGCGATTTGGCTGAAGGTAAACCAATTGTGGTCCTGATCAACGGTGGCTCTGCCTCGGCATCCGAGATCGTCGCAGGCGCGTTGCAAGACCATCGCCGCGCGATTGTCATCGGCACCAAAAGCTTTGGTAAAGGGTCTGTTCAGACGGTGATGCAGCTGCGCAATGAAGGCGGGATGCGCCTGACAACAGCGCGCTATTACACGCCGTCAGGTCGTTCGATCCAAGCATTGGGTGTTTCACCAGACATCATTGTAGCGCAGCCACGACGCAGTGCAGAAACCGAAGAAGATGAAAATGTACCAGCGCGCCGCTCGCGTTCTGAGGCAGACCTGCGTGGTAGCCTCAATAACGACAGCCTGACCGAAGACGAGATCAACCAGATCAAAGCTGATCGTGAAAAGGCTGAAGAAGCCGCAGAGCTACGGGAAGAAGATTACCAGCTGGCCTATGCCATCGATATCCTCAAAGGGTTGTCCGCGCTGGGTTCCAAGTAACAGTCAGATATCTTTTGATTGATTGAAGCAAAGGCCGCTCTGTTACAGGGCGGCCTTTTACGTTTGGTCAGACTAGCTTGTTTCCAAACAATGGCGCCGGAACGCACATTTCAGCATATCAAGTTCGGCACGCAGCAAATCGACCTCAACACGCAGATCATCGCCAAGTGCTTCTCCGGCCATCAAAGTGATTGCGCCCAACTGTTCGTCTGTATCGGAATCGGCAATGAGCAGAGTTTGTAAACCATCGGTGATTGCCTCAGGCGGGATCGGAATCCGTACGCTATGGCCCGCTCCGGCTTCCAATGCCGCGATGGCGACATCTTGCACATGTGTGCCCTGATGCGTGACATCTAGTTTGGGCAGCGCTCCGCCTTCGGATGCGCCAGTTAGGATGCCTTCCCAGACACCTTGGCGCATTTGGGTTTTGGTCAGCACAAGGTTGGTCATCACATCCTCCGTCACCCGAATAGGGTGGTAAAACTGGTAATTAGATTTGTGCGCGTGGGCGACGTGAGAACGTCAGATCGCGCAGTACAACTTGGTTCATTTCTGGCCCCTCAAAAATCAGATCAACCCAAGCGGCTTCAACGCGGCGTTCGTTCAGATTTGAGTAGGCCAGATCGAATTCGACATCAATTTGATCTTTGCTCAGGTCCAGTTCGCGAACAATTTGTTCGGTGTTGGGCCCGTTTTTGATGTTTAGGCGGGCGAAAATTTCAATCGGTTTCTCAAGCTCAACGATGACATCCATCCGTAGTAAATGCGTGCGCTTGAGACCATCAACAGCTTCTTCTGGTAGATCTACAACTAAGGACAAGAAGGAACCGTCAAATCGGAAAACATCCATCCTAAGACCGTAGGGGGCCAAATCCTCTTCGCGCAGATTGCGCAGCTGGCGCAGGGTCAGCTCAGAGAACTCGCAATCATGAAACAGGGTGACTTCATTACCCAACATTGAGCGCGTCTTGACCGCCGAAAGGCCGGGATGAGGTAAAGGGCCGCGCCAAAGTTCGGGTCGCCATGCCCAGTCGGCGTTATGGGGCTTGGGAAAGCTGGTGGACCCCTCAAGCGGTAAAGACAGGCGTTCGTCGGCAATGTGGATCAAAGCGTCTAGATGTGCCTTTAGCTGCCGCGCGCGCAACCGTTGGGCGCGCAACGAAACAAGATCGGCTGATCGTGCCAAGCGTGCATTGCGTGCCCACTTTGCGATCGTCCGGCCGTAAAATGCCGCGTCAAATAGATTTCCGCCAATTTTGGCCATTGGTCCTGCCCTGCTGCTCACTGCATCTTTTTATGGCGCAAATTCGTATCATTTGACTGAACGTCCGCGCGTTAACCATAAGATGCCATGCTTACGCACCCTCACGCAAGCATGCTGATGCGTCAGGTTGCGTTCGTCTTGGCCATGGTTCGTTTTATCATTTCTTCCAGCAGGTCTGCTCCCTCCGGGGATACCGCGCGACGGTTCTTTGGGCCAAATAGTGCAGCCCCCATGATGTAGTTTCCGACTATTGAAACAGAACGCCAATGTTCAGATGCTAAATCAGACGAGGGCGCGCTGCCTGTGGTTTTGAACACGACACTGGAGTCGTTTTCTCGTGTATTTTCCGGTGTGCCTAAACCCGTCGCGGTTGTGACTTCCTGAGGTGTAGGAAGGTCCGCATTTTTTTTGCTGCGCGTCAGGCTCACCGTGAGGACGCCCGTTGGTGCGCCAGCGCCACCAGTTGCTGCTCCCAACGTGTCGCATCGGGCCATCAATGCAAAGCTTTGGCTTAGGCTTTCGGCATCGATGCAGTATCCGTTTGGCGGGACAAGCGTGACATTACCCCGCATCATCAAGGCTTGGGTCAGCGGAACAGCAGGCAACGCCGCGTCTGCGGGCGGCGTTATGTTTGCCAGAAGGCTTGTTCCTGTATCGGTAACATCGCAGGCGCTCAGCAAAACGATAATGCTGAGCGCCGCAATGGGTTTAGAGTTCCATGTATTCATGGCGCTCTTTCTTGGCACCAGGATGCGTGACCGCGCCAAGGTAGGTCGGGCCAACCAGCTGCGCGTATTTCCACAATGCACCGGAACCATAAAGGGTTTCGCGCGGGCCTTCCCAAGCGGCCTTGCGCGTTGCCAGTTCTTCGTCGGACAGATCAACCGAGATAGAGCCGGTGATCGCATTGAGTGTGATCATGTCGCCGTTTTTCAACAGACCGATAGGACCACCCATTGCAGCCTCTGGGCCTACGTGGCCAACACAGAAACCGCGTGTCGCACCCGAGAAACGTCCATCGGTGATCAACGCAACTTTTTTGCCCATACCTTGGCCGGACAATGCCGCGGTGGTTGCCAGCATCTCGCGCATCCCCGGACCGCCGCGTGGACCTTCATTGCGGATCACAAAAACGTCGCCCTCAGAATAGGTGCGGTCTTGAACGGCGGCAAATGCGTCCTGTTCACATTCAAACACCAGCGCAGGGCCTGTGAACACAATATCTTCGTCGCTCATACCCGCGATTTTGACGATTGCGCCTTCAGGGGCAAGGTTGCCTTTCAGGCCAACAACGCCGCCAGTGGTCGAGATCGGGTTGGCGACTGTGTGGATCACTTTGCCATCTGCTTCGCGCTCAATTTTGTCCAGCTCTTCGCCCATCGAATAGCCAGTGGCTGTTAGGCAATCTTCGTGGATCAGGCCAGCCTTGCGCAGCTCGCCCATAACGACAGGTACACCGCCAGCCTCATAGAGGTCTTTGGCCACATACGCGCCGCCTGGTTTCAGATCGACAAAATAGGGCGTGTCACGGAAGATTTCGCAGACATCTTCAAGGAAAAAATCAATGCCAGCTTCATGCGCCATTGCAGGCAAATGTAGGCCCGCGTTGGTAGAGCCGCCTGTGCAGGCAACGATGCGTGCGGCGTTCTCAAACGCCTGACGCGTGCAGATGTCACGCGCGCGGATGTTCTTTTCGATCAGGTTCATGACCGCTTTGCCGGATGCAATGGCGTACTCGTCACGGCTTTCGTACGGCGCTGGTGCACCGGACGAGTTTGGCAGCGCAAGGCCAATCGCTTCGGAAACGCAGGCCATTGTGTTGGCCGTAAATTGGCCGCCACATGCGCCCGCAGACGGGCATGCAACGCGCTCAAGAACTTCCAAAGCCGCCTCTGAAAGCGAGCCGTTTTGCCAGTTACCAACAGCTTCGAACATATCTTGTACTGTCAGATCACGATCCGCAAATGCGGCAGGAACATCCGCACCTTTAGGCGCTTTGCCCGGAAGGATGGAACCGCCGTACATAAACACGGATGGTACGTTCAAACGGATCATCGCCATCATCATGCCGGGAAGCGATTTGTCACACCCCGCAAGGCCAACCAAGGCATCATAGCAGTGGCCGCGCATCGTCAGCTCGACGGTGTCTGCAATTGCTTCGCGTGAGGCGAGGGAGGAGCGCATGCCCTCGTGGCCCATCGCGATGCCATCGGTGACGGTGATGGTTGTGAACTCACGCGGGGTGCCCTGTTCTGCAGCAACACCAACCTTAACAGATTGCGCCTGACGGTTCAGCGCGATGTTGCAAGGAGCAGCTTCATTCCAGCAGGTGGCAACGCCAACCAATGGTTGGTGAATTTCCTCTTCTGTCATCCCCATCGCATAGTAATAAGACCGGTGGGGTGCGCGCGCAGGGCCTTCGGTGACGTGGCGGCTGGGCAGTTTGGATTTGTCGAAACGGGGGGTGGTGGACATTGTGGGGGCTCCTGCGAAGAATTCTTTGACACGGGCATAATCCCGCAAAGGGCCTGCTGCAAGCATTTGCAGTCCAAGTTGCATTGTAATGCGGGGGGTGGACGCCTAGTTTGCCATGATACCTTCCAGAGAAAGCACACCTATGGACCGCAGCCTGTTCGCATTTATCTGGAAATTTTCCAAACGAGAGCAATTGGTTTTGCTCGCCGTAACCGTTCTAACCTTCCCGTTCCTATACGCCACACTTGAGCTTCCAAAGCGGATCATCAACGACGCGATTGGCGCTGAGGATCTGATGGTGAACGCATTTGGCTACGACTTAAGCCGGATACAGTTTCTGACGGGGCTTTGTGTTTCTTATCTGGCTGCTGTGCTTGTGCATGGTTTGCTCAAGATGCGGCTCAACACCATGAAGGGTGTCTTAGCTGAACGACTGCTGCGCCGTTTTCGGTATAGTTTGATTGCTCGGATGATGCGTTTTCCCAAGCGGTACTTTCAGGACACTTCACAGGGTGAGCTGGTGAGTATGGTCACATCAGAGGCGGAGCCCATGGGTGGTCTGATGGGTGATTTCCTTGCGCAGCCCGTTTTTCAAATGGGTCAAATGCTGATCATCGTCGTATTCTTGTTCCTGCAATCGTTTTGGTTTGGATTGGCAAGCGTCGCGTTGATCCCGCTTCAGGCTTATGTGATCCCGATGTTACAGCGGCAAATTAACCTGTTGAACAAGGACCGTATCAAAGAGGTCCGTATGCTGGCAGCAGAGATCGGTGAGACGGCGGCAGGTATTACTGATCTGCGCACAAACGGCGGATGGCGCTTTCGATTAGCGGGTTTCACAGATCGTTTGGGGCGTTTGTTTGATATTCGGTTCCGGATATATCAAAAGAAATTCTTCATGAAGTTTCTCAATAACTTCATCACACAGCTAACACCTTTCTTCTTTTACCTCGTTGGCGGCATTTTGGCGATTCGTGGTGAGATTACTGTTGGCGCCCTTGTGGCTGCACTGGCGGCCTACAAGGACCTCAGCAACCCGTGGAAAGAACTACTGAACTACTACAATCAGGCACAGGATATGGCACTGCGCTGGGAAATCGTCACAGAACGCTTTGACCCAGCAGGGATTGTTGATGAGAAGTTATTTGAGGGAGCACCAAGTGATATTCCCCACCTTAAGGGTGACATCAGCCTCAAGAACGTTTTTGTCCGTAGTCATGACGGCAGCCCTGTCTTGGAAGATTTGTCATTGGAGATACCCAAAGGCGCGCAAGTCGCGATTAAGACGTCTTCGCTGTCCGAACGCCGCGCAATGGCCGAACTTCTCACGCGTGAACTGTTGCCATTACGGGGCAGCGTCACGATGGGTGGGCACGATATATCTGATCTGCATCAGGCTGTAATCGCTGCACGCATCGGGTATGTTCAGGCGCGGCCCTACCTCTTTCAGGGGACGCTTGGTGACAATTTGCTGATGTCACTGCGTACCTCACCTAAAACCGTTTTATGGGATCCAAATCAACGTGATCAAGTTGGGATAGAGGCCCAGCGTTCTGGGAACAGTTTGGATAGCTTGCGGGCAGATTGGCTTGATCCGGCTTTGGCCGAATTGGAAGATATGGAAGAAGTACACGCGTGGTGGTTCCGGTTGAGTTGTGTCTTGAATGCAGACGAGGGCATCATTCGAGGGATGCTTGACTCCCGTATGGACCCAGAAACGCATGTCGAGTTGACACGAAGGGTTGTCGGATTGCGTGACGAAGTTCAGGCGATATTAGTGGAACGAAATTTGGACCACGTGGTTCACAGATTCGATCCAGAGGTGTTTAACCCTTCAGTCCCACTGGGTGGGAACCTTTTGTTTGCTACCCCGCGACATGACATTACCCAAGAAGGGTTGGCTGCTGAAAAAACGTTGCTTGCAATGATCGCAGAGCAAGGCCTAGCCGAACAAGCCATCGCTATCTCGCAAACACTGGTTGAGACGCTGCACCAGACTTTTGGTATGGATGGCACCAATCATCCGCTGTTTACCGCCCTTGGCATTGACGAAAACCTATACGAGCGGCTGGTCGAAATAGCAGGCCGCAGACGTAGCCGCGGAGACGGGGCATTGACCGAAGACGAGTTTGCGCTTCTGATGACTGTGCCTTTCGCTTTCACTGCCGAGCAAATAGGACCAGCCTTTCCAGAGAGTTTTAAGGAAGAGATCCTCAATATTCGCCGCAGCCGAGCCCCTCAGTTGCTGGAGGTTGCTGCTGATATGTTTGTGCCAATCGCGCCGGAAAACTACCTGCCGCGTTTGACGTTGCTAGAAAATCTTATCTATGGGCGGATTTCGTCGATTGCTGGTTTGCAGGCGGATCTGGTTGTTGATGCGGTGTCGGACGTACTGCGAGAGCATGGGTTGCGTAGCGCGGTGGCGACAAACGTATTCGACGTCTCAACTGCGATTGGCGGGGCAAACCTGCCGCCCTCCATTATGGAACGCGCAGCCTTTTCACGTGCAGGGATGAAGCGGCCCGACGTGCTGATTTTTGACCAAGCGTTTGTTGGAAATGAGCTGGGAGAAGCTCGAGAACGTCTGCGGGAGTTGATGCCAGAGACAACCCAAATCTTCCTAAGTGACGAATTTGATGCGCCTGAGAGCTATGACTTGTTGGTTGAGGTTAATCATGGCCGCGTGGATGGGGTCGACAGTACTGAACGTTATGAGAGCTCAAGTTCTGTCTCCGAAGATTTGCGTCGCAAGCTGGATATTCTTCAACGTAGCGAGCTGTTTGCTCCCTTAGACTCGCGCGCACAGCGGTTGTTGGCTTTTGCGGCCCAGTGGTATGATGCACCTGCTGGGAAGGTCATATTTAGCGCGGATGAGCCGCCGGATGCCACTTATCTGTGTCTATCTGGCAAAGCAGAACTTACCTTTCGAGACAAAAGCGGTGATGAACGGCGTGTATCTTTGGTAGAGCCGGGGCGCGTAATTGGTGATCTTGCTGTGATCGTTCGCGAACCCCGTCAGGCGAACTTGAGGGCATTAGAGGACTCGCAATTCCTACGTTTTGGTGCAGAAGAATTCCGTTCGGTTATCGAAAATGACCGAACAGTATTGCTCAGCTTGTTGAAAACTGTGGCAGGGCATTTGTCTGGTGCGGCCAATATGATCCGCGATGCCGAAATTCCCATACCGCGCGAAACCTTCGAGGACGAAGACTGATGCGCCTGATGCCAGATTATTCTGCGCGGGCGCTACACACCAATGCAGCCAAGGGCGGGCCCGAGGTTTGGCGATTAATTCTTGGATTGGTCGTGATGATTGGTGTCTATATCGCGATGGCGGTGTTCTATCAGCAATCGCTGGCAGGGATTGCTAGTGCGCGCCCCAACTTTGAGAATGAACTGATCGCAGGTGATACGCCGCTTGCTATGTATGCTCTGTTATTGAGCTTTGGCATGATCAGTGCCGCTGTCTTTATCGGTGTTCGACTGGTTCATAAACGGTCAGGTCTTAGCGTTTTTGGTCCTATGATTTTGGCTGTGCCTCAATTTTTTAGGGTGTTTGGTATTCTGCTCATTCTGAGTGTGACGCTGGCAGTATTGCCCCCTTACGGGATGGGGGCGCCGTTGGCCCCGAATTTGGAGTTTGGGCTGTGGTTGGTTTTATTGCCCCTTTCTCTGGGCGTCGTCTTTATCCAAGTCAGCGCAGAAGAGATTTTCTTTCGGGGGTATTTGCAGCAACAACTGGCGGCGCGGTTTCAGTCTCCACTTGTCTGGATGGTTCTACCCTCGATCTTGTTTGCGATGGGGCATTACCAACCGGCCGAAGCTGGTGAGAATGCGGTGATGATAGTCGTTTGGGCTGGTGTGTTCGGCTTGTTGATGGCTGATCTTACCGCGCGTTCAGGAACAATTGGGCCTGCGTTGGCTGTTCATTTTGTGAATAACGTCACTGCTTTGTTGATTACATCCTTGCCGGATAGTTTGGGGGGCCTTGCCCTGTGGCACGCGCCCTTTGGCATGGAAGACACCGCTGAACTGCGGGCGTGGATGCCTGTTGATTTCGCTTTAATGATCGTGAGCTGGCTTGCTGCGAGACTTGCCTTGCGGCGCTGATTGCAATTCCCATCACAGACCCTTATTTGAAGTAAAACCTAACGTAACGAGGCGCGATATGAACTGGATCAACAACTACGTCCGGCCCCGGATCAATTCGATCTTTTCGCGCCGCGAAACGCCAGAGAACCTTTGGACCAAGTGTAGTGAATGCGGCACGATGCTGTTTCACCGTGAAGTCAGCGAAAACCTGAACGTTTGCACCAACTGTGATCACCACATGCACATCACGCCGCGCGACCGTTTTAGCGCGTTATTTGATGGCGGCGTATTTAATGAAGTGAAAGTGCCTGCGCCAGCAGCCGATCCACTGCAGTTTCGTGATCAAAAGAAATACCCGGATCGGTTACGGGCAGCGCAGAAGTTGACCGAAGAAAACGAAGCAATGCTTGTCGCTTTGGGTGACATTGGCCGCACTCCTATTGTGGCTTGCGCACAGGACTTTAGCTTTATGGCGGGTTCGATGGGCATGTATGTTGGGAACGCAATTATTGCGGCTGCCGAAGAGGCAATCAAACTCCAGCGCCCGCTTATTCTGTTTTCAGCAGCTGGTGGCGCCCGCATGCAAGAAGGCATTTTGGGCCTGATGCAGATGCCGCGTACAACCATTGCCGTGCAAATGCTGAAAGAAGCGAACCTGCCCTACATTGTGGTTCTTACGCACCCCACGACAGGTGGTGTTACGGCTAGCTATGCGATGTTGGGTGACGTTCACATCGCAGAACCTAATGCGTTGATCGGTTTTGCTGGTGCACGCGTGATTGAACAAACTATTCGCGAACGTTTGCCTGAAGGTTTCCAGCGCGCTGAGTATCTGCTTGAACATGGGATGCTTGACCGTGTTACCCCGCGCACGCAAATGCGCGACGAACTCATCACGATTACCCGTATGCTAATGGGTTTGCCTCCTGCGGTGCGCGGTGATCTTCCTCCGCCTGATGAGGTGTCAGAACCACAGCAAGAAGAGGTCGCTGCCGCGCCAAAGGTTGATTCTTAAGATCGATCCTACTGCTGGCTGCCCGCTTCAGTGGGCCGAAAGCTGACCTGATGCGTCGCATTTGGTCGGATTTTTCTGTGCCATGTCGTGCTATCGCTGTGGCGAATTGGCCCCATTTTAGAAAAGAATCCTAGCATGAATGCTTCAACGTCTGATGCCATCCTTGACCGGATGATGGCGCTTCATCCTAAAATTATCGACCTCACGCTGGACCGGATGCACAAGCTGCTGGATGCGCTGGGGAACCCGCAAGATAAATTGCCGCCAGTGATCCATATCGCAGGCACAAACGGTAAGGGTTCTACTCAGGCGATGATCCGCGCTGGCATCGAGGCGGCGGGAAAGACGGCTCATGCGTATACTTCGCCCCACCTTGCACGTTTTCATGAACGTATTCGCCTCGCCGGAGAGTTGATCACCGAGGAAGCACTGACTGATGTGCTGGATGAATGTTATGCGGCAAACAACGGCGAAATCATTACATACTTCGAGATCACAACCTGTGCGGCGATATTGGCATTTTCTCGAACCCCAGCTGATTACACTCTGTTAGAGGTTGGCCTAGGGGGCATTTTAGACGCTACAAATGTTGTTGGAACACCAGCCGTGACGGTGATCACGCCTGTTGACCTCGATCATCAGCAATTCCTTGGCGATACTTTGGCCGAGATTGCGGGTGAAAAGGCGGGCATCATCAAACGCCGTGTGCCGTGTATTGTGGGCCCTCAGCAAGAGGCAGGTCTGGAAGTCATTGAGGCCGTCGCGGCCCGCAACATGGCTCCACTTAGCGTATATGGACAACACTGGCATGCCTACCGCGAAGCAGGCCGTATGGTCTATCAGGACGAACATGGATTGCTGGATCTCCCGCTGCCAAAATTACCGGGTGTGCATCAGGTGCAAAACGCAGGCGGGGCAATTGCCACGTTACGCGCGCTGGGCTTTGATAACGCGGCCTGTGAGGGAGCTGTCACAAACGTGACGTGGCCCGCGCGGATGCAACGGCTCAAAGAGGGACCACTGATAAAAGCGGCGGGTCAGGCCGAGCTTTGGTTGGATGGTGGGCATAACCCGGCGGCAGGCAGGGCGCTGTCAGGTGTATTGGCCGAATTGCCAAAGGTGCCGACTTATTTGATCTGTGGGATGTTGAATACAAAAGACATTACTGGATATTTGCGGCCCTTGGCACCTTATGTGACCGCGCTTCATGCCGTATCCATTCCTGGTGAAGCTGCGACACTGCCTGCTGAGACAACGGCCCAAGCGGCAGTGGATGCAGGCATGACAGCATTTGAGGCAGCAGATGTATTGTCGGCGCTCATAGAAATTGTGCGCCAAGAACCCCACGCGCGTGTGTTGATCTGCGGGTCATTGTATCTTGCGGGCAACATCTTGCGTGACAACGGTTAGATAGCCACAAAATGCAGACTCGCGGCGTTGACGGAAGGTCAATCGGCACATTAGGACAGTATCAATATCGGTAGGCGAATATCCGCGCATATAACCGAATAGTCCTGAGGGTCGAGCATGAAAAACAACCAATCCGATGCGCAGGGGGCTGCCACCCCTAAAACTGCGATTTTTCGCCAGATGATTGCCAGTGCTGTTGCATTGGTGATCGTGGTTGTTGGTGCATGGAGCTTACTGGGCCAACAAGCGCCCTATCACCCCAATATTTCTGGTGAAGAAGTAAGTCGCGACGGCGCTGCAGAGCTGATGAACGTCAAAAACTAGACCTTACCCCAGTCCTCGCTTTGCATTTCCCTCAGGCGGGAGGCGGTACGCTCAAATTCGAATGTACCTTCTCCTTCAAGATACAACATCTCGGGTGACGCCGCCGCTGAGCAAATAAGCCGAACACGTGCTTCGTATAGGGCGTCGATCAAGGTGACAAAACGCTTTGCTTCGTTGAAGTTGCTGCGCCCGAGGCTGGGAATATCATCCAGCATTAGAACTTTGACTGCTTCAGCCACGGCCAAAAAATCAGCTGGTCCAAGGGGCTGTCCGCATAGAGCATGAAACCGCGTGCGTCCTACGCCATTTCTAAACAGTGGTAAAACCACATCGCGCCCTTTGACACGTAAAGTGAGCGGCCCTGCATCGCCCCCGGTCAGGTCGCGCCAGACGTCGTCCATTGCCGCACGGCTTTCTGAATTGACGGGGCTAAAATAAACCGTACTGCCGGATAACCGGTCTTGTCGATAATCGGTTGGGCTGATCAATTCGTGTTCAACCATGCGTTCCTTGATCAGTTGGATAAACGGTTCAAATAGAACACGGTTCAGCCCGTGCTTGTACAGATCGTCAGGGATACGGTTTGATGTCGTAATCACAACAACACCGTCAGCAAACAATGCCTCAAACAAACGGCCAACAATCATCGCGTCAGTGATGTCAGTGATTTGCATCTCGTCAAATGCCAACAGACGGACAGAGTCGCTCACTGCTTTTGCAACAGGGGCGATGGCGTCTTCTACGCCTGTTTTACGGGCCTCGTGCATTGCTGCATGGATTTCTTGCATGAAGGCATGAAAGTGCACCCGCCTTGCCGGAATTTCCCCAAGATTATTCACGAATAAATCCATCAGCATGGATTTACCGCGCCCTACACCACCCCAAAGATACAGCCCCCTTGGTAGTTCTGGTGCCTTGCGAAACAAGCTCTTTTTCGGCGGATTCAGCAGCGCCTCGCGGATGCGGTCGAACTCGGGTAGGACAGCTTCTTGCGCGGGGTCGGGGCGCAGGGAGCCATCAGCAATCATTTGGTCATAAAGGGAGCGCAATGAGGTCATGAGACGGTTCCTAATACCCAACGGAGCTGTTGGAAAGTGTATGCGTACAATCGGATGATTGATGTTAAGTGCACGTCTGCACAATTTGTCCGAATTGTCATGGAGCTGACCTATGAAAAATACCTCATTGTTCTCACCTGTTTTGAACGTGGGATAATGTGATCATCATGGTCAGCTTTGCAATCCGCCCATCATTTGGGTTGTTTCAAATCCCAATCGCAGAAAAGTTCGGCTGGCTGCGCGTTGAGTTTTTTCTGGCGCTTGCATTCCAAGACCTTGCGTGGGGGATTGGCCAACCGATCTTTGGGGCAATGGCGGAAAAAATAGGGGCGCAGGTCAGGGTTCGTCCAAGATGGAGCCATATGACGCCCGCAAACGCGCAGAACGAGAGGCCCACGCAGCCAGCCAGAGCTCCGATATTTGCGGTCTACGCTCTGTCAGGTTGCGCTACCGTCAGCGCGTTTGATGACATTTCTGAATGGCGTTTACAGACTGAGTGGTGAAATTCTTGCTAGTCTTTTAGGAAGCTAACCTCCCTGCTAGCTCAGAACTGCCGTTGGTTTGTTGAGATCTAGGTCGGCGCTGCGGACAAAGCCGCTGTTCGCCGCCTAAGACTTCAGAGTCTGATTTTTACTGAATCCAGACATTAAGCAGAAAAGCGAACTCGACGTTCTTGCAAGCAGAACATCAAATTTGTTCAACTTCGGTACTCCAGCTTCTAGTCAATATTCCGTGTTTCAACGCAGATCTAAATTTTAGCCATCACAGCGAAAGAGCGGACCGAACCTCGTCTGGTCTAATATCTACTGCGCGTTGGTTTACGATCGTTTTCCCTGCATCAATACCGAGGTAATGGTCGGAAACGTTGTGGAGAAAATTCAAATTTTGCTCACACAGAAAAATACCTGCACCAGTATTTGCATGTTCCCGAAGGCATTCTGCCATCAATTCGATGTTCTCAGGCTGCACACCTTCGGAAGGTTCGTCTAGGATGATCACATTTGTATCTTCGATCATCGTGCGTACAAACGCCAGAATTTTGCGCTCACCACCTGACATTGTCCCTGCTAGTTGATCACGACGTTCTGCAAGTCGGGGGAACCGATCAAAGTAGGGTTCAAGTCGAAGCGAAGGCTTACCAATGGTCAGGTTTTCCAGAACAGTGAGATCGTTAAAAACCATATTGGTCTGTGGCATGTAGCCAATGCCTTTTGCCCGTCTTTGATGTGCCTTGAGATGTGAGACCTCTTTGCCTTGAAGGATAAGGTTACCTCCGGTTGGGTTTAGGCTGCCTTGTATCAAACGCGCCAGCGTTGTTTTCCCAACCCCATTGCGCCCGAACACACCCAGCACTTGCCCAGCTACGATACGAGCGGACAAGCCAAAGATTACGTTTGTATCCCCATATCCTCCCGTCAGGTTTTCGATTTCCAACAACGCTGTCATTTGGTTGCTCCAGCATAAACGGACTGTACCTGTGGGTCAGCGCGGACATTTTCGTAAGTGTCAAAAGCCAAGACCTGTCCCTGATGCAGCACAAGAACTTTATCCGAGATGGCCTCGACAATACTCATGTCGTGTTCGATGACAATCACAAGCCCTCCACTTTGGTTTTGAAATTCCTGCACCAATTGCGTCATGACAGCGGTTTCATCCGGCGACAGGCCGGCACAGGGTTCGTCTAACAATAGCAATGTGGGTTCAGAAGCCGTCGTCATCGCAAATTCTAGAAACTGACGATGTCCCTGAGGCAAGCTGCCCGCCATTTTCCCAAGGTCACCTTCAAGCGACAGACTGGGGTTCGCCATAACGCGGGCAAGTGCCTCGGAATGCCAGCTAAAAGTGGACTTGCGAAAAAGATCATTCCAGCCTGCGCGGCCAGCCAACATAGCGAGGGTCAAGTTCTCTGCAACACTCATGGAAAAGAAGACTGACGGCACCTGTAGCTTTCGGCCAATACCGTTGCCTAAAGCAGCGTGTGGTGCGCGGTTTTCTATGGGTGTGTCGCCAAGGTGAATGTGACCGGCAGTGACATCCAGATTACTGGTAATGGTGTTTAATGCACTGGTCTTACCTGCACCATTTGGCCCGATGATACTGACAATCCCTTTGGCCGGTGTTTCAAACGTGACACCATTGAGAATACGCACAACGCCGATTTTCAATTTTACGTCCTCAAACACCAAGGGGGCCAAAACACGGGGGGCACGCGGCTGTGGCGCGTTGACGATATCGGTGTTCGCAGGTGGTGAAGGCGTCCAGAAACGACGCGTAACCTGTTCTATCAGTTCGGATAATCCACCGGGTGCTTTTAGAACCACCAAAATGAACCCAAGGGCCATCACAATCTCCCAATATGGGAAACTGTCGCGCAGTTCGGCTGAGGCCCAACCCACAAGGACGGAACCAACAAGTGGTCCCAACACATGAAAGCGCCCACCAATAGCGGCTAGGATGACCAGTTCTGCTGACAAACCAAATCCGGTGGATGTAGGGGTCACGATCCCTTGGTGGGAAGCAAAAAGTCCGCCAGCTAAGGCTGCGATGACGGCTGAAGCTGCAAAGGCGGCAGCTTTGATCTTGTGGGTCGCAAAACCTAGAAGTTGAAGACGGGGTTCATTGTCGGCCACGCCTTTCACCACCAGATTGACTGGTAAGCGGTTCAAGATCAGCAAGGCTGCGGACACTGCGACTGTGCAGCCAACGATCAGATAATAAAAGTTACCATACGGGTCGAGACCACCAATGCTGCTGTAACCAGACAATCCGTTAAAGCCGCCCGTCAAACCGGAAGCGGTGTTGGCGACTTGCTCGGCGATCATGACAAGAGCCAGCGTGATGAGGGAGAAATAAGGCCCGCTTTCGCTCCGCCCTCTAAAGATCAGCGTTGCCAAACCGTAAGCCAACACGCCAATTGCCGCCATGACGACCACTGTCAGACCCAGTTGCATTGACAGACTGTCGATATTGCGCAGCGTCATTGCCGTGGCATAGGCAGCAACGCCAAAAAACAATGCCTGCCCCAAAGGGAGTATGCCTGTTTTGCCCCATAGATACCCAATGCCCTGCGCCGCGATGCCATAGATCAGATAAAGCCCGATCTGGTAGGCCACAAAATCCCCTAACACCTCGGGGATCAGCAAGAGCACCGCCAGTAGCAGGCTAACGGGAAGAAGAACGAATACCATCAGGTTTCAGCCACAAGAATAAAATTGAAAGGGTCAGCACCGCGAGATACCCATATGTCTGGCTGGCGAATGCACCGATAACCGATTGTGTGCCTGCGATCAGCGTTACACCAAGGCCAAGCCCTTCGAGGCTGCCAAGGCCGCCAACCACCAGCGCAAAGAACGAGCGGATCAGATAATCGATGCCCATCACGGGTTCTATTCGGATGGTTGGTGCCAACAGCAACCCGGCCACGCCTGCCGTGCAACAGCCAAACACAAATGCCGCCGCAGACAATCGCCCAGTGTTGATACCAACAGCTTGGGCAAGTTCGGGGTTGCCTACCATCGCTTTGATCTGTGTGGCGACTCTGGAACGGCTGTTCCACCATGCGAGTGCTGAGAAACAAACCAAGATTACAGCAACGACAACGATCCGATAAAGCGGATACTGCGCGCCAAAGACTTCGATTGTTCCTGGGATAGGCACGCTAACTGATTGATAGCCGCGACCAAACAGCAATTCGACAACTTCCCGCAGCAGAATGGCAATCCCCCATGTCGCAAGCAGACTGTCGAACATTCGCCCATAAAGATGTCGGATAATTGTGCGTTCGAGAAGCAGTGCCACGAGCGCCACCGTTACAATGCAAACGGGGAGCTGTAGCCAAGTTGGCAGACCAAGGCTGCTTGTGATGACCGGCGCATAGGCCCCGATCATCACAAATTCGCCGTGTGCCATGTTCATGATCCGCAACTTACCAAAGACAATGGCAAGCCCCAAGGCAACCAGCGCCAGTGTGCTGATTTGCCAGATGAGGTTGAGGATCAGAACAGTCATCTTAAATCGCCGATCAGTTAGAACAGGCTTCAGATGAAGCGATGTTGTCAAACGAAGTCACGACTTCGAAAGCGCCGCTTGTACCGTCCGCCAGATAGATCGTCTGCGCCATGTGACGACCAGTGAGCGTGTTATTCCCACGTGGCGTCGACCATGTCAGACCTTCAGCAGCAGCATCCATTGCCGCAACATCAAGGCTGCCAGCCTTTTCGGCCAAAGCATCCAGCAACATTAGGCCCTCATATGAAGACTGACCCAAAGTATTGAGTGCAGGCGCATCGGTACCGTAAGTCGCTGCATAATCAGCGGCAAATGTCGCCGCCGCTTCGCCCTTGATTGAGCTGAAATAGCCAGATGTTGAAAACAGACGTTTCGTGTTATCTGCGCCAATACCGGCCAATGTGTTCTCTTCGATAAGCGTTCCAAGGCGGATGGCCTGCGTGTCCATACCAAAGCCTGCAAAGCTGACGTTGAACCCAACCGAGCCACCACCAACAAGGGTAATCAGTACAGCATCAGCGCCGCTTTCTTTGATCCGTTGCAGGGAGCTATCAAATTCAGCAACCGAGAATGGAAGATACTCTTCACCCACGATTTCGCCGCCAGCTTCGCCAATGTAACCTTTGGCCAGTGCATTCGTGTCGCGCGGCCAATTGTAGTCATGACCGATCAGATACCATTTCGAGACCTCTTCCGCATCCATGAGGTATGGAATGACTGGAGCAAGCTGTTGGCTTGGGGTTTCACCCGTTACGTAAAGCCCATCAGCACAGGCACCGCCCTCATACACCGCGGTGTAGACGTACGGTACTTCTCCATTGAAACGGCCAAGCAATGCTTCGCGTACAGCAGAATCGTGCATGCCGACAAAAGCCTGAACACCTTCGCCTTTCCAAAGCCGCAACGCAGCTTGTGCCGCTTCGGCGGGTGGGACACCAACATCAGCAAAGACCAACTCGATTTGGTCGCCGTTGATGCCGCCATCTGCATTGATCTTTTCCGCGGCCAGCTCCGCTGCGTTACGTGTTGAAGGACCAAAAAGTCCTGCGGGGCCTGAATCAGGCACCAATACTCCAATTTTGATGTCAGCGTGTACCGTGCCAGCGACCATCATAGTCGCTATTGAAGTGCTCGCCAAAAGGCGCAGTGTCTTGCTTAACATGTTACTTCTCCCTGGTTGATTTCGGCGTCTATTGCGCCATTGCTTTTTCAACGGCCATTGCCAGCGCCAAAAGGGCACGGTCCTGACCGGGTAATGCGTCAAATTCGACGCCGACTGGCAAACCTGATGTGACAGGGCACGGTAGTGAAATTCCGGGGGCTCCGATGTTAGAGCCCAGATCAGTGTTACGAATATACGTTGGAAAGGTCGGGACTTGTGCCCCGTTCAAATCAACCGTTTCATCCTGTCCAATTGGCCGCGCAGTTAGGGGCGTGGTTGGAAAGACAATGGCATCCAAGCCATGATCTTCGAAGACTTGCGCATATATTTTGCGCATGGCCGGACGATGTTCGTTCATGGCCGCGTCATAGGCCACCTGAGGCATCGCATCATCGCCCATCTGGCTCGCAAATGCACCAGCGACGTCTGGCGAACCAATACCGGCGATCAAATCCTCAAAGGAAGTATCGGGCACATGCTTTGCAAGATATGCAGGTAAATCCCGCATCACTTCATACAAGACAACCGGGAATCCGAAGGCATCATTGTGCGCCCAAATTGGCTCAAAACTCACATCAACCAGCTTAGCACCTGCTTTGGAGAGAACTGAAAGTTGCGTTTCTATCGCATTGGCAACCGCTGGTTCGAGATCGTCAAAGAACCGACCCTTTGGAACACCAAATGTCACTTGAGAGAGGTCAACCGTACCCTTATCCGCAGACTTGCCGCTTAGGACGTTGTCCATCAATGCAACGTCACGCACAGAGCGGGCAATTGTTCCGACGGTATCGCGGGTATGGGAAATCGGCAGAACACCGTCGCTATCATAGCGACCAGTGGTAGGGCGAAATCCCACGACACCACATAACGCGGCTGGAATCCGGCATGACCCACCTGTGTCTGTGCCAAGTCCAATGGGAAATATCCCTGAAGCAACAGCCACCGCAGTTCCACCAGACGATCCTCCCGCGATCATGTCTGGATCAACCGGATTGCGCACAGCCCCTGTTACCGCGTTATTGGAAGTGATCCCGAATGCCAGCTCGTGCATGGATGCCTTTGCCGCGATGAAACCGCCTGCGCCCTTTATCCGGTTCACAACATCCGCATTGGTTTTTGGCGTATGATGTAGAAGTGATTTTGTCCCACCGGACGTCGGATAGGTGTTTGTGTTGATGTTGTCTTTTGCAAGAACTGGCAGCCCCGCCAACGCGCCTTCAGGGGTGGCATCAATTGCTTCGAGGATATCTGGGCCTAACGCAATCGCAGCAAAGCTCTGAATTGCATTGAGCTGGCTATGCTGCGCTGACCTCTCGATCACCCCTTCTGCATAAGCTGCGGGAGTCACTGCGCCACTTTTAAAAGCTGCAATCGTCGCAACACCGTCTAGTTTTGATAAATCTTGTGGCACGCAAGCCTCCCTGTTTTGTTACAAGAAGGATAGAAGCTGCGATGTTGCTTAGGCTATCATCACAAATGATGATTTTTTTCTGCAAGGAAAAGCGCCAGTTGTGATCGCCGATTTAGGCCCGACTTCCTGAATATTGCGGCGATATGTGTCCGCAAAGTCGGCTTGGAGAACCCCAGTTTTCCACAAATCTCATCATCAGTCTGACCAGTGACAAGCAAATCAGCAACCTCGGCCTCCCGCACTGTAAAGCCAACATCTAGTGCGATTTGCGAGAACCTAAGTGAAGGCGCATTTGCGCTATTGCTGCGCGCACGGATCAAAGCGTTCACCAAACTGGGCCCGATCGCATCCACAATTTGGGCGTCCCGCTGCGTGAAATCTTCGCGATTGGCACCACGCCAAATGCGTAGATCACCAATGTTATCGCCTCGATCAAATGCAAAATAGTTCAATCCATAGCACAAGCCGTCTTGCTTCAAGAAATCATTAAAAAACTCGGTCCTCACCAAACGATCGTGACGCATTATTTCACTGACTGGCGTCGCCTTCCGGCGTTTTTGCAAGACGGGTGTAATGGGATCGTGGAACTGAAAATAACCTTCGTAAGTGCGCAGATTGTCATCTGACATATTGAGTTGCACACAAGATACGAATTCTTGACTGGCATCATCCCAGACATACGATGCAAAATGATCCGCCTTGAGCAGATCGAGTAACTTTTGCCCAACCCGCTGTCGCACTTCCGAATGGTCGAATTCACCACTCAGGTCATGCATGATCGAGAAGACCAGCTTTGATTCATCTTCGGTCAAGTTCACAGGTCAAATTCCAAAATTCTATTTACAAAACAATCACAGGAGCAAAGTAAATTTGCAAGTTCCGCCAAAACTAGTTCAGGAAAGCCAATTGAAAGGCTTGACGCAATAAGTTGGAGTTAACGGATCTTAGGGAGCAGATAGAGGCCATCACCGATTTGTATTATCGTCCGCTTCTGTTTTGCAGCAGCTGTTTGATCATTCCGCAGCATTGGTCAAAATGGGCTCGAAGCGGAAGTTCGTTGCACTCGGTTCATGTGACTGCAGCGCGAGCAAAGTGAGCTTTCGCGGCGATCGCCCCGACGTCCGCTTTGCGTTCAAAATAAAATACTGAAGCGAGTTTGGCGTCCCAGCATGTAAACCGAGGGAGCCAAGGATGAAATCAGTTGCTTAAGGTCCCTCCGTCCCAGCGACCTCATGCAAGATGGCGCGCCTTGCCAGACTTTCGGATGACCATAAGTCTTTGATCACGAAGTACTCTTCAAAAGCCAGAACATCAGGTGGAAGGATAACCCAAGGCTGTTTTGTCGACGTAAATATATGCACGTCGGGTGGAAACAGGTCAGGATGATCGAGCGTGCCGACCCGAATAAAACGCACGACTTCCCCCAACCCGCCGCGCATTGCGAGGTAGTTGGTCCACAGGGTCACGTGGCACTTGGGACACCGCGAGAACCGTTGCCCGACACCGCTGAGGGAGGGTGTCAAAATCTCTGCTACCTCGCCCTTTGTGACTTTGACCCGATCCGCTTCGATCAACGCATTGACGGCAAAGGACGCGCCGCTTTCTCGTTGGCACCATCGACAATGGCATCCGTGTACGATCATCGGGTCTGAGACCATTTCATAACGCACATACCCACAGGCGCAGCCGCCCTGAAATGGTGCTTTGTGATCAGTCATGTTTCCGGTTCCCCGTTGAATTAAATTTCGAATGCAGCGCGCCGTCACGCATTAGGCCGCGACAATGTTGTCTTTAAGGGTGTTCAAAAAGCGCATGACTTCTTTGCCTTCGGCCCCGCCAACACCCATCTCGCCAGCGACGGCGCCAACGATCTCAATAAACCTTTGCCAACCGATGGGTGTGATCCCCATGCCCTTATGAGCAAGCGCCATATCCCGCCCACGGTAGTACATTTGGCCGCCTGTTGCATTGACCATAAAGTCGATGAGGGACTGAAGGTCGCGTGCGTTCGTGTCCTCGCTGCGATTGACCCAAAAGCGGCGCAGCGTGCCGTCCTACTGTGCAGTCTCAATGACTTTCGTCGCAAATATTGCGAGGACGTCATAACCACCCAGACGGTCGTAAAGTGAAACACTCATTTGGTATCTCCAGTTGTTGTCTGTGTCAGAAACCCATTTTTGGTTGTTAATAATCAATCCGTCGCGCAGGGTTTTGGGAACTGGCAAAAACCGAAAAACCGGTTTGCAAAAATGCACGGGGAACAGGGACCGCTATGAATTGGGACGACGTGCGCATATTTCTGGCCTTTGCACGAGAGGGATCATTTGGTGCCGCGGCGCGGCGATTGGGCGTTCAACATTCAACGGTTTCCCGCCGCATCCATGCGATGGGAAATGACCTTGCCGCACCTTTGGTGGAACGCGGTGCGTCCGGTTTCACACTGACACGAACCGGGGAAAACCTGCGCGCCTCTGTCCTGCGAATGGAAACGGAGCTTTTGGCCTTTGAAGCAACAAACGCGGGGCAGACCGATGTCGCGTCTGGTGATTTGAATGTCTCGGCCATCGCAAACATGGCGTCATCCTTGTTGATGTCCATTTTCGCGCGATTTAGTGAAGCTTATCCAGAGATCAACTTGCGTGTAGAGGTCACAAACAATTCAGTCCGCCTATCGGAACGTGACGCAGACGTTGCCTTGCGCCAGACCAATACGCTACAGTTTGGTGGATAGGTGCGGCAGTTGGTGCATTCGGCGTCATTGTGCATCTCCCGGTTCGGGAAAAGCCAATGCGGGCTGCGTTTGCTTGATTAAGGTTTGGGTTTTTGAAGCGTGGTTGGATGAAACGCTTATTGATCATGTCCCCAATCATCGCCTTCCGGTGCTGGCAGGAAGGCAGTGACGTATTCCAGAATTTCGGCAGTGTGGGTATAGGGTAACCCGTGACCAGCATCCTCGATCACCTCATGCGTGGCTTCACGGTTCCACGCGGCCATCCGGCCCATGGCGCTGGCAGGGATTACAGTGTCTTTACCTCCCCAAATCGCCAAGACAGGCAGGCCGTTACGGCGTAGTGTCATGTGCTCACCTTCTAGGGGTTTGAACAGGATGCCTCGTAAGCTGAACAATACAGCAGGAATAAATCCACGAAACCTTAGCTGTGCTTCTTGTCCCTCAGAGATTTCGGGGAGGACAGGAACAGATTCGCATTCAGCGCGAATGCCACGGCGCAGTTGGAAAGGGTAGGCAGCAAGCATAAGCCATTTTCCAACAATTCCACGGTTGCGAATAAAGTGCAGCAATGGCCCCTCAATCACTGACGTTCCAGCCGAGGCCAGCAAGACCAACCGCCGTACCCGCGCAGGGTAAGTGGCGGCAAAGCCCGCTGAAATCGCGCCGCCCATGGAATACCCGATCAGATGAAAGGGTGATTGAATTTCAAGTTTACCTAACAAGTCATCCAGTTGCTGGTTGAAAAAAATCTTATCGTGAAGTGCGTCAGGGCGGTCTGAGTATCCGCGTCCGTACAAGTCATAAACCAAGACGCGGAATCCCAAGTCATTTAACGCGCTAGCAAGGGGCGTCCAAACGAAACTTGGCGTGGTTAAGCCGTGCACGCAGACTACAAGCGGCCCGTCCGCCGGCCCCGTCAGGTGGTAATGCGTGACCCCTTGGCTTAATTCAACAAACTGACCAGGTGCAGACCCGCGCCGCCCGTCGCTCATTGCGATGCGGTAGTGTTCGATCGCAAAAGGGGCCACTGCTGCTGTCAATAGGATGAGCAGGAGGTAAATCACCCGGCAGCACGCCATTGTTCTAGGATGTACCGGCTGGTCATTAGGTCTAAATGCGCACCGCCACCGTTTTTACAGATGGTGATTTCATCATCAGACTGCCGAACGAACGCGTCCAGATCATAATAATCAGCGATAATGTCGGAGCGTTGGATCGCGCCAGATTTCAGCGGAATCTTTATCTCACCGATATGATCGACGGTTGTATCGACGCTATCAACAAATAGCCGCGCGCGTTGCAGGGCCTCATCATCGACCTCACGCATGTCGGGGCGATACGCACCGATCAGGTCTAGGTGTTGACCAGGTTGCAACCATGCACCTTTAATCACTGGATCAGTAGCCATTGTTGCAGTCCCGATAAGGTCGGCATCTCCAACAGCAGTCTCTAGAGTAGCTGCAACAGTGACGTTTAACAGGTTCTCAGCGAAGGCCTCGGATTTGGCACGCGTCCTGCTCCAAATGGTAAAAGAAGCGTCGGGAAAAATCGCGCTATAGGCCGCATGCAGTGATTTGGCGACAGGTCCAGCACCAACCAAAAGGATGCGTTTGGTATCAGGGCGTGCGAGACGTCGTGCCGCCAGTAAGCTGTCTCCGGCGGTTTTCCATTTTGTCACAAGGTGAAAATCAATGATGGCTTCCAGTGATCCATCATCATCAGAATAAAGACTTACGCCGCCGTTTATATTTGGCTTTCCTTTAGCTGCATTTCCGGGGAAAATGGTTGCGGATTTTACAGCGACTCCCATCCCATCGATCCACGCTGCGCGGCTCAGCAATGTATCTGGATCTCGGTAGAGAAATGTATCACCTATCTCGGCACGGCCTAGTGTATGTCCTGCGATCAAGGCATCGGTCAGTTCAATCCAATCCAGCAGCTTTTCGCCAGCTTCAAAGGGTACAAATGGAATGGTGTTCATCTTGCTTCCTCGCTTGTTAGCAATCCAGCTGAGATCAATCTGTCAGCCCAGCCTTGCGGCCCCTCAAATAGATGCGTCTGCCAGCTTCGTGCAGCAGCTGCATTGATATTATCTATCCGATCATCCGTGAACAAAAGGTCATTGCCGGACAAGCCTGAACCTTCTTCGAGTAGTTCGTAGATGCGGGATGCAGGTTTGATTACACCCATGTGGCCAGAAATAAAATCGTGATCAAAAGCGTCCAGAAATTCGTATTCCTTGCGCGCGATTACCATGGTTTCGATGCCAAAATTCGTGAGGCTGAAAACAGGAATGCCTTTGGTCTGAAGGGCGCGCATTAAGCGAACGGAATGGTCGATACGAGGTGCGGCCATTTCAATCCAGCAGTCGTGCCAGAGCGCGAATTCGGTGCTCCATTCAGGATACTCACTGGCCGCCTGTGTAAACACAGCTGTGAAGTTTTCGCCGGCATCGACACGGTCATTTATTCCATGAAGATCAACCGCCGCAAACAAGGCGCGGCGGCGTTCTTCGCCGATTTGAGTGTCAAAAAAGCGTTCTGGTTGCCATTCGATCAGGACATTTCCAATGTCAAAAACCACTGCCTTGGGGGTCATAGTTTACCTTTCGACTGTATCCAGAGGTGCGGTGTTTATGGTTGTCTCTGGACTCGGGGAAATCAATTAAATTAGCTTTTGGGCTGCACGAATTTCACGCTCCAAGGCCTCTAGAAAACGCGAGCGATCTGCCTTGGAAAAGGGTCTCCCGCCGCCTTGGCGGAATGGATCTGCCGCGCGTAAATCAGTCATCAAATCACGGGTGGCGAGGACATTCCCGATATTGGCCTGCGTCAGAGCCTCACCATTGTGCTTGAGTACTTTCGCGCCTGCTTCAACACATTTGGCGGCCAGTGGGATGTCTCCGGTCACCACCACATCACCACGCCCCGCGCGATCAGCGATCCACATGTCCGCGATGTCTGGTCCATCAGGGACAATAACATTCTCTACAAAGGGGTTTTGCGATGGCCGAAGGCCGCCGTTAGATACCACAAACATCTTGATCTTGTGACGCGTGATCACCCGCTCGGCCTCGTCCTTTACAGGGCAGGCATCAGCATCAATGTAGACTGCCGTCATGCAGACCACAGCGCGTCAGCATGGAAGGTAATATGGTCTTCCATAAACGTAGCGATAAAGAAGTAGCTGTGATCGTATCCCGGCTGCATACGGAAAATTCCGTTTTGACGACGCTTGGCCATTGCCGCGCTTAATGCTTCGGGCTGCAACAAATCTAGGAATTGATCGTCGGTGCCTTGATCGATAAGTACAGGTCCGTCAAAACCATTTTCCTGCATCAATAGCGTTGAATCGTGCGCGGCCCATTTGGTTTCATCCGTGCCCAGATATGCCGTGAGCTGTTTGCGGCCCCAATCGCTGGCAGTCGGATGTGCGATGGGTGCAAAGGCAGACACAGATGCAAAGCGACCTGGCAATGACATCGCCAATGTGAGCGCGCCGTGTCCACCCATTGAGTGGCCTGTAATCGACTGGCGTTCCATATCGACTGGAAAATTCTCGGCCAAAAGGGCAGGCAGTTCATCTGCAATGTAAGACCACATTTGAAAATGTGGTTTCCAGGGATCTTGGGTAGCGTTCACATAAAACCCTGCACCTTGGCCGAGATCATAGGCTTCATCATTCGCAGCACCGTCGCCGCGTGGTGATGTGTCTGGAAAGACCAGCGCGATGCCCTGCTCGGCGGCCCATGCTTGTGCCCCGGCTTTTACCATTGCGTTTTCGTGGGTACAGGTCAGACCTGACAAAAACCACAAGACGGGCACCGGGCCGTCTTGGGCCTCGGCGGGCAAAAACAGTGCGAAGGTCATATCGCAAGCGCAGCTGCTTGAGGTGTGCTTGATTACATGTTGTGTGCCGCCAAAGCAGGCGTTGGACGAGAGGGTTTCCATGAGGGCTCCTTTGGGATGTTATCTATGGCTAACTAGAGCAGACGCGCGGGGCAAGTGTTCTGTTGGCCGTCGCAGCTTAGCTGCCAGTTAACCATGCGATCCACAAGCTCACAGTTACAATGCTGAGCGCCGTTGAGACAAGAATTGCAGCAGAGACGCGTTGGGGTGCGACGCCGTAATGTTGGGCAAGAATATAAACGTTTCCAGCAACAGGCAGTGCCGCAGCAGAGATTACAACCGTTGCTTTATAGGGGTCGACCTTGAACAGGACAAAGCAGGCGAAGGCTACAAACAGTGGATGCACGACCAGTTTGCAAAAGCTCAACCAGCCTGCAACCGACAAACGTTCAGCCGATTTTGAGGCGAGAGAGGCGCCAATAGCGAATAGCGCGCCGGGCGTTGCTGCAGCACCTAGAAGCGTAAGGAATTCATTCATTGGAGCAGGAATTGGAATTTTTAGACCAGACCATAGTAGGCCCAAAGAGATAGCAACAATCATAGGGTTTTTGATCAGGCCAAGGCCTACGGTACGCAGGATTGCTACGCTCATCCTGCCATCACGCGAACCCGTGATTAGGATCACAATCAGCGACGAAAATACGATCAAGTCGATTGCGAGCGCGAGCATTACAGGGCCAATAGCCTCTGGGCCCAGTAGTAAGGTTAGCATTGGCACACCAAGGAAACCGACATTGCCGATCACAGCACATTGCGCCTCAATCGCGGTAATCTCTAGGCTTATGCGTCGAAAGTAGCAGACCAGTGTCGCAATTCCGTAAACAAATGCTGTTCCCCACAAATAGGCTGCGACCAGTCGTCCATCCCAAACTTCGGCGAGAGATAGGTTCGCTGAAAAGCGGAATAGCATTGCAGAGAGTGCAAAGTAGAAAACGAATTTGGTCAGATACGCGGTCGCTTCTGTCGTGAAAAACCGCGTGCGCCCCGCCCAGTAACCAACACCGATGAGCGCGAAAAAAGGGAGTGTTTTGAGAAAGATGGCCAGCATGGGGCACAGATAGCTTGAGCGACGCAGGCGCGCTAGCGAAAATCTGCTTGAATCGAGAAGATCATTGCTAGGTTGGTGGCGCAATTTGCGAATTCTCTATTGGAAGTGAACTGATCAGTTTATAAGGTGATGATCTGTTTTGAAGGAGCCACAATGAACCTGACTGCCCTCTTACCACTTGGTGCTATTTGCCGTGGCCGCAAATATGATCAGGTGTTAGCGGGCGCGCGCGACGTGTTCATGGCAGACGGTTTTGAGGGCGCCAGTGTGGATGACATTGCACGCGCGGCGAAAGTGTCCAAGGCGACCCTCTACAAGTATTTTCCAGACAAGCGGATGATTTTCATCGAGGTTGCGAACACTGAATGTCAGCGGCAGGCTGAATCCGCGATGGACAGCATTGATAGTTGCGCGCCGCCACGCGAGGTGCTGGCGCAAACGGGCCGTCACTTCCTGTCCTTCATTACCAATGAGTTTGGTCAGCAAATTTTCCGAATTTGCGTTGCGGAATCCGACCGGTTTCCTGAGCTGGGGCGCAGTTTTTTTGAATCGGGTCCAGCTGTGATGCGCGCCGAAATGGCATCTTATTTCGCTGAGGCCTGCGGCCGCGGTGAACTAAAGATAGACGATTACGAAATGGCCGCGGATCAGTTTGGTCAACTGTGCAAAGCCGATGTGTGGATGCGGTTGATGTTCGGGGTAATCACGGAAGTCAGTGCGGCTGACATCGACCGTGTAGTAGACAATGCAGTAGAAACATTTTTAGCGAGGTACGGCACGTGAAATTTACGATTTTAGCAGGGTTATTGTTGGCGGGTTGTGGCTCGGCGGTTATCCCTTACTCGGGAAATGCACCTGCCGCTAATGCGCCAGATACCTGTAATGCCGCAGCACATCAGGGATTGATCGGGCTCGATGCCGCGTCCTCCCTAGCGCTACCAGAACCCAAGCGTTTGGTCGGACCTACCGATGTGGTGACAACCGATTTCATTCCTTCGCGCCTGAACGTGCAGTTGGACGATATAGATAACATTATCGCCATTACCTGCGGTTAGCGTTTTGGCCGATTATCAAGGATGCGCACCGCTTTGCCCTCTGAACGGGGCACCGCACCGATATCGCCTACCTCGATTTTAACGCTGATACCGACTGATTGTTTGATGGCCGCTGCCAGTTGGGCGGCGGCTTGACTGCGGTGAGCAGCGTCAATGTTACTATCTGTGATTTCGGTTAGAATACGCATCTGATCCATGCGATCCGGGCGGGTAAGCTCGATCTGGAAATGAGGCGCAAGACCTTCCACCTGCATCAGCGACTCTTCGATTTGGGTGGGGAACACATTGACACCGCGCAGGATGATCATGTCGTCGCTGCGCCCCGTTACCTTTTCCATGCGGCGCATGCTGCGGGCAGTGCCAGCCAGCAAGCGGGTCAAATCACGGGTGCGATAGCGGATGATCGGGAATGCTTCTTTGGTCAGTGAGGTGAATACCAATTCGCCTTGTTCACCTTCTGCGACCACCTCACCAGTCTCTGGGTTGATGATTTCAGGATAAAAATGATCCTCCCAAATGTGCAGCCCATCTTTGGATTCAACGCACTCCATCGACACGCCTGGCCCCATGATTTCGGACAGGCCATAGATATCAACCGCATGCATATCAAAGGCTTGCTCAATCTCCAGTCGCATCGCGTTTGTCCAAGGCTCAGCGCCAAAGATACCAACCTCAAGTGAGCAGTCGCGAGGATCAATACCTTGGGCGTTGAATTCATCCAAAATGGAAAGTGCATAAGACGGCGTTACGGTAATACCTTTTGGTTGGAAATCTTGGATCAGGCGCACCTGCCTTGGGGTCATGCCGCCAGATATAGGGACTGTGCTGAGGCCAAGGGTGTCTGCCCCCAAATGGATGCCCAAACCGCCAGTGAACAGGCCATAACCATATGCATTGTGCAGCATATCACCCGGTGTCATGCCTGCCGCGCGCAGTGAGCGCGCAACAACAGTTCCCCAGTTTTTCAGATCATTGTCGGTGTAGCCAACCACGGTAGGTTGACCCGTTGTGCCCGAGGAAGCGTGAATGCGTTTCACCTGATCTTGTGGAACAGCAAACATACCAAAGGGGTAGTTGTCACGCAGGTCGGTTTTGACGGTGAAAGGGAATTTGGACAGATCGCTCAGGTCTTTCAAATCATCGGGATGCACACCCGCATCATCAAAGCTCTTTTTATAGAATGCGACGTTGTCATACGCATGGCGCAGGGACCATTTCAGCCGCTCAAGTTGCAACGCGGAAATCTCGTCGCGGCTGGCGGTCTCGATGTGATCTAGGCTGGCGCGTGCAGGCGTGAGGTCTTTCATGTGTCGTCTCCGTCTTCAGGGAACAACTGCCCCTTTATGGTGCGCGATAGGCCGCGCATGGTGGCGACTGTGCGCCCGTCTTCTCCGGTGACCATAACGTCATATACGCCTGATCGTCCGGCCAAAGCAGTTTCTGTAGCAGTTGCAGTCAAAAGCTCATCCGCCTTGCCAGGGGCGACATAAGTGATCTGGTTTTGTTGGGCGACAGTGAGCCGATTATAGCTGTTGCAGGCAAAGGCAAACGCGCTATCGGCCAGTGTGAAAATATAGCCGCCATGACATATTTTATGCCCGTTCAGCATTTTGCCCGAGACACGCATGCTCAGTGTGGCTCCACCCGGTTTGATATCAATGATGTGCATTCCAAGGTCACGAGACGCAGAATCTTCCGCCATCATCACTTCGGCGGCTCTTGTTGCTCGCGCTTGTGGTGTCATGTCCCCTCCCGGATATGTTTCACAATTTTCAAATCATATCCATATCCGTAACATGTTCAAGGAATTTGATCGTTAGGGGCTTGAATTGCCAGCTCTTCAAGGCAAATCTATTAGGATGAACATACCGACGATCCCAACACGAACCATTTCGGGCGGTAGCGCTGATCGCCCGGTTGAACAGGTGGCGTTCCACCGGACCGAACTTTCAGTGATCTTGTCGCTATATGGCCGAATGGTCGCGGCAGGAGAGTGGCGCGATTATGGAATATCTTGTTTGCGGGAAGTTGCTGTGTTTGCCGTCTTTCGGCGGACGGCAGAAATACCCCTTTATCGGATCGAAAAACGACCCAAACTGCGGATGAAGCAGGGTTTGTATGCTGTCGTGGGACCCGGCGGGCAGGTACTGAAGCGCGGACATGATCTAAAGTCTGTCTTGGGTGTTCTTGAACGCAAACTGATACGCGCAGTTGAGTAGTTAGGTCGCCGCTAATGGGCTGCCCGCCAACATGGTGATTTGAGCATTCCCGAGAAAAAATATCTCTACCCGCCCGTTAGGGCGGGTGAGCATATTTGTCGTTTAAGCAGGAACAGGAAGCCTGCGGTGCGATGTGATTGGCCCGTCAGTTTTTGCAATGCGTGCAATTGCTTCATCCAAAGGCTCAAATGCAGTGGCCATATCGTGGGAATTGGCGTGCACCAGTGTTTCCTCATCCCAGACCAAGGCAACATGACCTTTCCAGAACAAAACGTCATTACGCTGGGGGATGGACCCGTCTGGCAATAACTCGCCAAGGTCTGCTTCTTGCATGTCGGTATCCCCACCACATGGAATGCCACACGCGGCGCACGCTGCCTGAACCAAACCCGAGCAATCAAACCCCCAGCGGCTGTTGCCGCCCCACAGATAAGGCGTGCCAACGAATTGTGCCGCAACTTGAACAGGGTCATCTTCGAAGAAATCAATTGGCGCGATGTGCTGTTTGGGAACAAAGCCGTGGCTTGTATTGATGAACCCGTCCTTTTCACCCAATGACGCAAGCAAACTGCCGTGGCTCAGCGTGCAGCGGTCGATGGATTTCATATTTGCGTTCTGATAGCCGTGGCTACCTGGTGCTGTCACTTTATGGGTGATCGCCTGTGGCTTGGTCAAAGACGCAACACCAACAAAACCGCAATATCCATCCGCCGCAGACTGTACATAGGCCCAGCCGTCTTCGCGTGAGAATACGGTAACTTCTGCGCCCAGCAAAAGCTGGCGATCGCGCGGGCCATTGGGCTTGCGCAGTAGGCTCACGACGCCGCGCCCGATTTGTGCGGACTCTTTCAACGGCATGCGGTCTTTGTCGGGTGTTAAACGTGGGTGGCTCATGGGGTCAGTATCCTGTCGATAGCATCTAGCAGCGCGCGAGTACCTTGCCCTACGCCGCCCTTGGAGCGTGCGGGTGCAGCGCTGGGTTGCCAGCCATATATGTCGAAGTGTGCGTACTTACTATCCGTAACGAACCGCCGCAGGAAAAGAGCGGCTGTAATGCAACCTGCAAAGCCGCCTTTGGGCGCGTTATCCAGATCAGCAATGCCAGGTTCGATCATTGACTCGTAGGGCGTGTGAAACGGCAGTCGCCAAACTGGATCAGCAACACGTACGGCTGATGCTTCGAGGGCGGCAACAAATCCTGCATCATCACTGAAATAGGGGGCTAAATCTGGGCCAACGGCGACACGTGCCGCACCAGTAAGCGTTGCCATTGAAATAATTTGATCCGGCTTTTCTTCATCCGCAAGCGCCAGTGCGTCGGCCAGTACTAAACGTCCCTCAGCATCGGTGTTGTTAATTTCAACGGTTAGGCCCTTGCGGGAGGTTAATATGTCTTGGGGGCGATAGGCATTGTCAGAAATCGAGTTTTCAACAGCAGGGATTAATACCCGCAATTGTACCTTTTTTCCTGTCGCCATGATCATATGCGCAAGCCCAAGAACAGCAGCGGCACCGCCCATATCTTTTTTCATCAACCCCATGGATGCACCTGGTTTGATGTTGAGACCGCCTGTGTCAAAACAGACGCCCTTACCGACTAACGTAAGAGTTGGGCCAGTTTCGCCCCAGCGCATATCGATCAATCGTGGCGCGCGATTAGCGGCGCGGCCCACTGTATGTATCATCGGTAGGTTCGTCGTGAGCAGGTCGTCGCCCACTGTAACGGCAATGGACGCCCCGTGCTGCTCTGCAAGATCGCGAGCAGCCTGTTCCAGATCGGGCGGCCCCATGTCGGACGCGGGCGTGTTGATCAGTGTGCGTGTTAAGGCTTCACCATTTGCGATGGCCTCAACCCTGCTTGCATCAATACTATCAGGCGCAATGAGTTGGGCAGCCATCGGGGCTGCCGATTTGTACCGATCAAAGCGATAACCGCTCAGCAGCCAGCCCAAGGCTTCTACTTCGATCTGATCCTCGGGCAATCCACTGATGATGCGGTATGCCCCCTTGGGAAGCTTCGAGGCTGCAGCAGCTAAAGCAAAGCGCCCACGTAAACGGGTGCCTGCCGTACCATATCCAGCAAGAGCCATGGAAGGCAGGCCACCCGTATCGGGAATGACCAACGCCTGACCAATCAAACCAGCAAATGCATTTGCACGAACCCACGCTACAGTTGTCGGAGACTGACGGCTAAGCCAATCATCAACCCCGTCTTGAGGTAGAACATGCAAATCAATCGCGTTGGACGCGGAAGCGGCAAAGCTGAGGGACATAAGAGAGCGGACCTTTCGAGGATATAATGTTGGAATAGACTAACCCATCCAGCCCGCGCTGCAACCGCACTCAGATGCTTAGATCTTCCATTGACCAGATCGCGGACAGGGATCGTTCTCCGATGCGCAACAGCCGCGAAAGTGTTGCTGCGAGAGCTACCTCATCCTTTTCATCAATTGAGGCTGTGACGTCGCCGGCAACAATCGCAAGCCGGTCCATTCCAATTTGATCAGCAATGGCAATCAACGATTTCGCCTGCTTTCGCAATTTCTCGCGGTCATTCGCGCGCCAGAACGTCTCACATTGCGCCATGCGCGCGGCTAGTTCTTCCATTGCGCGACAAACAACGCTTTCCGCGCCCTTCTCGCCCAGTTGACTGTACAAAGCGCCCAAACGACCTTGATCAAGCTGAATTTGTTCCGACAGCCCTATTCTTATGACTTCACTCATTTCTCACCCTTTTCTTTGCCCCCACGGCTGGAATTGTTATGGAGGGCTAGGGTTTTTAAATGGTTGCTGAAAACGCGCGATTTCACTCGAAATCCGCGCGAATTCAGTCTAATTAGTTTAGAATTATTGTGGAGAGATGCGCACCATGGAACATGCCAAGCTACTGCCGAGCTATCTGGTACAGCGTTATCACGGTTGGAAGGCAACGACATATTCTGAAAACCGTGCATGGTATCGAAAGCTGGCAACAGGTGGGCAGCACCCCCGCGCGATGGTGATTTCGTGCTGCGATAGCCGTGTGCATGTCACGTCGATCTTCGGCGCCGACCAAGGTGAGTTTTTCATCCACCGCAATATCGCCAATCTTGTTCCAGAGTACCATCCCGATGGTGCCCAGCACGGTACATCCGCAGCAGTGGAATACGCTGTTGAGGTGCTAAAAGTTGCGCATTTGATTGTGTTAGGGCATTCCAACTGTGGTGGCGTTCAAGGGTGTCTGAACATGTGTAGCGGTGCCGCGCCAGAATTAGAGGCTAAAGACAGCTTTGTAGGGCGCTGGATGGATATTTTACGGCCCAAATACGAGCTGGTAAAAGACATCGAGGACGCTGACGAGCAAGTGCGCCAATTGGAAAAGCATGCTGTTATGATGTCGATTGAAAACCTTATGACATTCCCATGGTTGGCAGAAAAAGTGACCTCAGGAGAGCTGACATTGCACGGCATGTGGACCGATATTGGTGAGGGTGGGCTAGAAGTTTACAACCCGGCGGTGGCTCGTTTCGAACAGCTATAGATCAGTTCTATGATCTAAGGCGTTATTGATGGTTAACGGGTCGTTAACCAAATTTGACGCAGGCTTAGGTATGGAATTGGAATCAGTCACACTCAAACTACCCCGTGAATTGTTGTCCGGTGCGCAGCGCGTCGCCACCGCACGAGAGGTGACAATAGGCCATATGGTTCGGCAATTGCTAAAGCGTGAAGTCGAACGCCAGCTTGCTTCAAAAGACATCATTACTGTAAGTGAGGGCTTGATCTCTGCGGTGCAAACTTTGCTTGCGCGTGACATTGCAGACGCCAGCGATTGGGATGATATGGCAGAGCAGCTGCGTCCACATGGCTATGTGTTTAAATTGCATGAGGGCGGACTGGTGCTTTATAAAATCAGTTGCGGAACCCGTATTTGCACAGGGTCCGAACTGGGGTTCTCATACGCAAGTCTTGTTGAGCGCTTTGGCGTGCAGATGCCTAGTCAGGCCGTCGCAAAAACGGGCAATGGTGTGATGCCAGCTGGCCGTTTAGACCCTACGCGTCACGAACTGCTCAGCACTCATTTCGCAGCGGCCCGCAACTGGCCTGATCTGATCCATCGCCTCGCTATTGAGGGGATGGAGCTGCGCCCATTGGGGGCTGGCCTCGGCATTCATATCGCAGCTACCGGACGCCACCTGTGCAATTCGGGCACTGTTGGCGTGCGCTACCAGACATTGGTTAACCGATTTGGTGCCGCGCTGCCGGGGCACCCGATTGACGGGTCATAACATCTGGTCGACCGATTGCTAACGCCTCTCTCAACGAAGTACCTTGCCGTCTGGCCAGTTGATGATCTGTTCAACCCTGATTTCTTGAATTTGGTTTGCTCCTACGGCAATGTTCCACTGAACCAGACCGCGACGACCGTCCACATCGATGCCCTCTGGTTTAGGCGTGGCCTTCCACTCAATCTCAAGGTCGTCCTGCTCACTGTAGGGAACTGCGTCCAACAGCTCTACATCCCACGACTCTGATCCAATGTTCTCGATGGAAACCCTGACCTCTTGTGTCTGGGCGTTGGTGCGACTGATCAGGCCACGGTCTCCTTCGCTTTTGTCTAGCACAGTGCGCGTGAGGCGTAGGTCTTCGATTGGTCCAAAGGCTTGTACAATGTCGCCGCCTGCGGGTACCGCCGCAAAGTAGCTTTGCCCAACTAATGCACCGTCAACAAAGATTTGCGCGGTGTCGGCTGCCAACAGTGGCTCGGCGGTGTCATTCATGGCTTCTGCCATCAGAAATGCGGTTTGATCCTGCACAGGAACGGCACGTGCAAAGACCCTCACGTCAAATTCTAAGGCATCTAATTCGACCCGCGCACCTTCGGCATTTTGTGCAATCGTGATGAGGCGAGGAAGGGTATAGGTTACACCCGGCCCGTCGAAATTAGGTTGGGCAGCAGCTGCATCCTCCATCATGACAGGCTCTGGTGCGGCGACCATTTCAGCGCTTAGGCTGTTCACGGAACGCTGGAGCTTTGCACGCAATTGAGGGTCCTCAAAGCGCAGCAGTTGGGGGTAAAGCTCGGATGGGACAACCTGCCCGCTGGGGGCGAGGGTAGATAAGGTGAGGGTCACGTCATTCCAGTTTTCGCCGGTATTCTGGTGAACGATGGCGGCGCGACGGATCGTCATGTGACCACCATCATCGGTCATAAGGGCAACGTCGTAAGTTGGTTGCCAAGACGCGCGCGCAGGATAGCTGACTGTGGCAATAACAGTGCCCGCATTAGCGGCATTTACGGACAGTGCGAGTAACGCCTTTGGCTCGGCTGGCGGTGTAAGTGCGGCAAGTGCGGCGCGGGCGTCAGTAATATCCTCAACCAGATCAGTGCGATCTTCCCCAATGCGGCGTGCGTCGCGCTGGGCGTTGGTTTGGGTCTGTGTGGCAGAGAGGGTTTGGGTTTCAATCATCTGCGCCAAATCAGCCAAAGCCGACGGATCAGATGGGAGTGTTTCGCTAGCTGCGAGACCGTTTAGAAAGACCAGACGGGCTTGGGCGGCTTTCACCGTTAGGTTCGCATCTTGAACGCTGTCTTCCAAATTGCGCAACGCACGTTCGGCTATTTTGATCCGTTCTTTGGCCTTAACAACGGCGGCACTATCGCTGTCTGGTTGGGGCGGGAGTGCGGCAGTGCGCAATCGTGTGGATCCAATACTCGCGCCAGTAACGCTGGCACGCAGACTGCCTGCATCTACCCATTGCGGCAGGTCGGGAAGGATAATTTCATGCGCTCCGGCG
The DNA here is from genome assembly GCF_036960155.1 of Sulfitobacter sp. GTDB lineage: Bacteria > Pseudomonadota > Alphaproteobacteria > Rhodobacterales > Rhodobacteraceae > Sulfitobacter. The sequence goes on from NZ_JBALWB010000001.1 coordinate 1,232,654, forward strand.
CCGACATCTACGCTGATCTTGCGGGTGACCATGGCAAAGCCCGAATAGACCGTTGCAGCGGTTGGCGCCGAGGTCACGGTGTAAGTTTCGGCCAGCGTGGGCAAGGGCAACGCGGCGAGTGCAAGAGGAAGGAAGCGCATGTTCATCAGGTCCTTATGAGGTGCCACCAGCATGCAACGCTGTGCCCCAAAGAAAAAGGGGCACCCTTTCAGGCACCCCTCAGCGTCTTCCGCATGGGCGGAAATCAGCCTTTCTTTAGAACTTCGCGGCCTAGTAATTCAGCGATCTGCACTGCGTTCAGGGCAGCGCCCTTGCGCAGGTTGTCAGAAACGCACCACAGGTTGATGCCGTTGTCGACTGTGCTGTCCTGACGGATGCGGCTGATGAATGTCGCATAATCGCCTACGCATTCGATCGGTGTGACATAGCCAGCATCCTCACGCTTGTCGATCACCATGATACCTGGTGCTTCGCGCAGGATGTCCCGTGCTTCGTTTTCATCCAGATGGTCTTCGAATTCGATGTTGATCGATTCAGCGTGGCCGACAAACACAGGTACACGAACACAAGTTGCTGTGACTTTGATCTTTGGGTCGACGATCTTTTTCGTCTCGACCATCATCTTCCATTCTTCCTTGGTATCACCGGAATCCATGAAGACGTCGATCTGCGGGATCACGTTGAACGCGATCTGCTTTTGAAACTTGTTCGGCGGCACATCTGTGACGGGATTGTAGATGCTCTTGGTCTGGTTCCACAGCTCGTCTGCGCCTTCTTTGCCCGAACCGGATACGGACTGATAGGTGCTGACAACGACGCGCTTAATTGTGGCACGGTCATGCAACGGCTTGAGCGCGACAACCATCTGCGCAGTCGAGCAGTTGGGGTTGGCGATGATATTCTTGTTCGAGTATTTGTGGATGTCCTGTGGGTTTACCTCAGGTACGATCAACGGAATATCCATATCGTAGCGATAGAGCGACGAGTTATCGATCACTACACAGCCAGCTTTTGCCGCGACAGGCGCGTATTTTGCTGTTGCCTCGGAACCTACGGCAAACAGCGCCATATCCCAGCCCGTGAAGTCAAACGTATCAAGGTCTTTCGTCTTGAGTGTCTTATCGCCAAAGCTAACATCCGTGCCCAATGAGCGGCGGCTAGCCAACACAGCAAGTTCGTCCACAGGAAACTGACGCTCGTCCAGAATGCTGAGCATTTCGCGGCCCACATTTCCGGTGGCACCTACGACTACAACGCGATAACCCATCTCGTTTTCTCCAATATTAGTGTTTGATGGTGCGGGCCTGTTATACCGCTTTAGGGCTTATTGAAAGGGGCTGGGGCCCTAGGGTTTTGTATCGGTCGAAAACAGATAGATAATGAGACCAATAGTCATCAATGCGGCAAAGAAAATCAGGATAAGCGTATAGGGCAGCGCCTCGACCGCTCCGCCGGAATACCCTGTATAGATCCGTCCCGTTGCGAACTGCGCCACACCAACCCCGCCAATGCTGCACAGGTTCAGTAGGGTCACTCCGCGCCCAACCAAGTGACGAGGCAGCAAGCTGCGACCATGGGCCATGATTGCTGGATAGGTAGATCCAAACAAGCCGATGGCGCACATTAGAATGATCACCCACGTTACGCTGGTGTCCACCAGCAAGATCATTCCGATTGTGGACAGTAAGATGCCGCAGCTTCCTATAAATATGACCCATTTGCGGGTGCCAAATATGCGGTCTAGCGGGCTGTAGGCCATAGGCCCGATCACCATTGCGATCCCCATTGCAAGGGTCGCCTGACCGATCAGGCGCGGCTGAGCGTTAAAAACTTCGGTGAGGTAGGGCCCGATCCATAGGCCACGCAGCGCGCCAACTTCTGCATAGCTGACCAGCATCAAGGGAAAGATGAACCAAAGCGCGCGGATACGCAGGACCTCTAAAAAGCTGCCCTTTTGTTCAGTGGCCTCTTTGATGGGGTCGCGGACGGCAAACCAGATACCCACGGCTGTGAGGCTAGACAGTACGCACAATCCCCATAGGGCCGCACGCCATCCCATGGTTTCCGCAGCCAATGTGGTGGGGTAGGAGGCGACGATATTACCCAAGGTGCCGACCCCAACCATTAAGGCCGCAAGAAACGCAAAACGTGCGGGTGGGTGATCCAGCGCAAAGATATAGTAAGAGGCCATAAGAACCGGAGCGCAGCCTACGCCGATCAGCGCCATTGCAATGGCAACGTGAATGGGTGATGTGGCCAGCGCAAATACTGCAGCACCGCCTCCGCCGCCCAACAGCAACAAGGCAGCTGCCGTGCGGCGCGGGCCTATCGTGTCCAGCGCCCAGCCAATTGGCGGTTGCATCGCAGCGAATGTGATGAACCAAAGCCCTGATGCAAATGCGAGGTCTTCGGGTGTCGCTCCGATGTCTGTCGCTAGAAAGGAACTTAGGACAGCCAGAAAGGCACGGAAAAACTGGCTTAGAACATATGCGAATGCCAGTAGCGCAAGACCTGCGTTCATTATTTTGTTGCCTGCCATTTTTGCGCAAGCTGACGCGCAGCATGGCCGAGCATCAACACATCGGCACCCACGGCCACAAATTGCGCACCCGCTGCGATGGCGTCCTGTGTCATGCCATCGCGCGTGGACAAGATCCCTGGTGCTTTGCCAGCAGCCTTGATCCGCGTTAACGCATCCATAATCGCAGCTTGGACATCTGGGTGATCGGCATTGGCCATGTGGCCCATATCAGCGGCAAGATCGGCGGGGCCAATAAACACGCCGTCAACACCTTCAACAGCTAGGATATCATCTAGTACTGCCAGCCCGCGCAGGTTCTCGACCTGTACCAGCAGGCATATCTGCGCGTCTGCAGTTTTCCCGTAATCGCCAATTGTACCAAATCGGGATGCGCGGGCCAGCGCATAGCCTACGCCACGATCACCATGTGGTGGATAGGTGACATCGCGGACCAATTGACGCGCTTGATCCGCGCTTTCAACCATCGGCACCAGCACAGTTTGGGCACCAGCATCCAATACTTGTTTAAGCATATAGGTCTCGCCGACTGGTACACGCACAACGGCATGTGCATCGGTGCCATCAATCACCTGAAGTTGGGACAAGATTGAACGTAGATCGTTTGGTCCGTGCTCTCCATCTACAACCAGCCAGTCAAAACCAGCTTGTCCCATCACTTCGGCACTGAAGGTATTGGCAAGTGCAACCCAGCACCCGAATTGTAGTTCACCCGCAGCGAGGGCTTTCTTGAAGGGATTTACAGGTGCAGGCATCAGCATGGTCCTTTTCAGCGGTTTCGCTGCACATTAGCGCCGGATCGTTGGACTTTACCAGAGGCGGTGATGCTTGCGCTATTCCCGCGTATGAATGTAGGTGGAGAATTGAGGGCTATTCGGAAACGTGAGTCTCAAAGAACCTTAATCACGTCCTTATCAATCGCCAGCATATAGCCGCGACGCGCGATGTTTTTCACCAACAGCTCGCTCACCATCTGGTTGCCCAGAGTATCGCGAAGACGTTTGATCCGTGTGGCACCTGCCGCCTCATCGCAATCTGCGGCGGCACGGCCTGAAATCACGCCTTCGATCTCGGATCCTGACATTATATCATCATCCATGCGCGCCTCTGCCAGAACGGCGAGTGTTTCCATCGCCGCATCCGTCAGCTTAAAGCCTAGATTGTTGAGGTAGACCTTATTCTCTTCACGGCTGATCAGCAGGGATGACACTTGTATGCCTGTCCGCTCGATCTGGGCCATGCGGCGGTTGAACGTGATAAGAAGGGTTAGGAAAACAACTGCGGCGACCAGCATCGCAGCGGCGAAGATAAGTAAGACACCTATCAACACACGGTAATTTGTAAGCGTATCGGAAAACGCAGTGCCCGATTGCGCAAGGATTTCGAGCAGTTTGATTTCCGACGCGGAGGTCAGATGGTCATTCTCAATAAAGATTCGTTCCACCCGCGCGTTAAAAGCGTTGGCGTCGGGCAGGGCCCAGAACATAACAACTGCTCCGACAAACAGCAGGCCTGCAACCGCACATATGCCAAGTACGACAAAACGGCCGCCACTACGGCGCATATCAGAAGCGGAGGAAATTTGATCCGGCACTATTTTTCCTTTGCGCAAGCCCATCCGGCCCAAAGACCGAAACGACATTCAATAGTTTCCAACCTCGTGAGCCTAACCGCTTCTCGAGCTGGGCACGTGCGGTGGCCTTGTTACACTGGCCTGAGATTTCAGCCACACCATAATGCAGTCGAAGGGGGTTATCCTGTTTGGCCTTATAATCGGCATAACAGTCAGCAGCAAAAGCAGGTCCGCTTAGGACTGCTAACAGGGCTGCAAAAAGGGGGATACGTATATGTTTCATGCAAGCGAGGATGCGTTTTCCCAAGGTGATATACAATATCCATCGCGGCGCGGTGCCGGTGTTATCCGATAACATGTGGCTGTTATTGCCTGTCCGATGCCATCAGATCCAGATTGATCCCATAGAGCAGCACATGACGAACGTGCCGCACCATTAAAAAGGATCACTCTCATGCGCTTCATGTTCCCCTCCCGCCTTGTAGGTACGTTCACCGCCGCTGTACTGACCATGACAGCCTTTACCGCAGCACCTGCTTATGCAGAACGAGATGACCGCGCCGCACGTACGGTGGCTGCTATTCTCGGGCTGGCTGTTGTCGGTGCGATCATCCATGAAAACCGTCAGGACAAGAAACGCGACAAGAAAGTGTATAGAGAGCCTGTCCGAGCAGAGACGAGAATCGAGCGCCACCGCCATGGATCGAAAGTACACACACATGGAAACGCGCGGAGCACACATAAGCAACGGGTTACTCAACCCCGTCACCGAGTAACGCCCAAACCACTGCCGCAGCGGGTGAATCGCAAACTGCTGCCGCAAAAATGCTTTCGCAGCTTTAACAGCCGCAATGGGAAGGTGCGTATGTTTGGCCGTCGCTGCCTTGAACAAAACTATCGCTTTGTGAACCGCCTTCCGCAGAACTGTGTTCAGCGTATCCGTACCCATAACGGCAAACGCGTAGGGTACGGCGCACGTTGCCTGCAGCAAAACGGTTATCGCCTGGCCCGTCAGTAATATCGAATTCGGCGCGATGAGTATCACCACGAACGCGTCGATCCCTTTGCGGTGTGTCCCGCCGCATAGGACTTGGAAAGGGAGAGATGTTCGGGCATCTCTCCCTTTTCTCTTGCATGCAGGGCTGGCATCCGGTTTTTCACGGCCCATGGAACCAGATTATACATTTGAGATGGCCGCACACGCCCGTGGATACACGCGCATCGCTGGCATAGATGAAGTGGGCCGTGGCCCGTTAGCCGGACCTGTGACTGCGGCTGCTGTGATATTGGACCCAGAGCGCATTCCGCCGGGGTTGAATGACAGCAAAAAGCTGAGCCACAAAAAACGCGAAATCCTCTATGGGCAAATCATGGAAGTTGCCGATGTTTCGATTGCACATGCCAGTGTTGAAGAAATTGACGAGCACAACATTCTAAGAGCCAGCCACATTGCGATGGTGCGCGCACTGGATGGACTCAAAAAACCTGCCGACTATTGCCTGATCGATGGAAACATGATCCCGCGCGGATTAACCCTGCCATCGGAAACAATCATCAAGGGAGACGCCCGTTCTGTTTCCATTTCGGCGGCCTCAATTATGGCTAAAATATGTCGGGATTATGTCATGTTGTCGCTTGCGCAACAGCACCCGGGTTATGGGTGGGAAACGAACATGGGATATGGATCAAAAAGACACATGTCTGCACTGCAAAGTTTGGGCGTTACCCCACACCATAGACGTTCGTTCAAACCAGTACACAAGATATTGTAGCAAGAATAATTCTTAAAACTTTGTTTCAAAAAACAAATTGACCACGAATCACTCTGCCGTCATCTTAGTAATCAACCAACGAGTGCAAAAAATGCACCGCGGATAGAGGCAGAGTTTATGACAGTAAAGAACAAGGAAGCGCATGCGCTTCCCCTAAATACGATCCTTGGTGGGGATTGCATCGAAGTGATGAATTCACTTCCTGAAGCAAGCGTTGATCTGATCTTCGCTGACCCACCCTATAACCTACAATTGCGCGGCGATTTGCATCGTCCTGACAATTCGAAAGTGGATGCAGTTGATAACGACTGGGACCAATTCGATAGTTTCGCCGTCTACGACAAATTCACCAAAGCATGGCTCAAGGCGGCACGTCGCTTGCTCAAGCCAAACGGTGCGATCTGGGTCATTGGCAGCTACCATAACATCTTCCGCGTTGGTGCCGCTCTTCAGGATCAAGGCTACTGGATCCTCAATGACGTAGTTTGGCGCAAGGCAAACCCAATGCCCAACTTCCGTGGCAAACGGTTTACCAATGCTCATGAAACAATGATCTGGGCTGGCAAAGAAGAATCTAGCAAATACACCTTTAACTATGAAGCGCTCAAAGCGCTGAACGAAGGTATCCAGATGCGCAGCGATTGGGTTCTGCCCATCTGCAACGGCCACGAACGTCTAAAAGACGATGAAGGCAACAAAGCGCATCCAACACAAAAACCCGAAAGCCTTCTGCACCGCGTGCTGGTTGGCTCCACCAATCCGGGCGATGTGATCCTTGATCCGTTCTTTGGCACAGGCACCACAGGTGCAGTTGCCAAGATGTTGGGCCGCGATTTCATCGGTATCGAGCGCGAAGAAAGCTACCGCAAAGTTGCGAAAAAGCGCATCGATTCGGTCCGCAAGTTTGACAATGAGGCACTTCAGACCACAACGTCAAAACGCGCTGAACCGCGTGTACCCTTCGGCCAATTGGTTGAGCGCGGCATGCTGCGCCCAGGTGAAAACCTCTACTCTATGAACAACCGTCACAAAGCCAAAGTGCGCGCTGATGGCACGCTCATCGGTGATGACATTAAAGGTTCTATTCACCAAGTTGGCGCTGCCCTAGAGGGCGCACCTAGCTGCAATGGATGGACATACTGGTGCTATAAAAAAGAAGGTAAGTCAGTTTCGATTGACGTCTTGCGCCAGCAGATCAGGGCAGAAATGCAAGCCTGATCCACCCCAGAATTCGAACACCGCCAGTGTCACTGCGCCCTCAATATGAGGGACCGCAATGATGACACTCACCTTGGCCCCGCCTTTATGGCGGGGCTTTTTTTGTGGCCTGCACTGGTAGGTTTGGAGTTTGTTAGGATGCTTTGCGTAGTGAGCTTGGGCTAGGCGAATTCGGAAATTTTACACGGGGGCGTTTTTTTGCACCCTTTCCGATTGCCTGCTCTACGTACTGAACGCCAAACTCGGATTTATTGACGACATAGAGAACTCCGGCGGAAGCCGCCTTTTCCCACATGAAGGGCGTTGGCCAATCACTCACTATCACAACGGGTGTGTGTGCATGTTTTGGATCAGAAGCTAGCTCAAGCGCAAAGTCTGCACCGATTCCGTCAGGTAGATTATTGTCGAGCAGAATGAGGGAGACATCACCATGTGCTAGAGCTTCTTTTGCCGAGCTCAATGTAGATGCAACCCGCACATTCATCGGGTTTCGCGAACGCGCAATGACCCGCGTCATCATCTGTTGATCAAATTGGCTGTCTTCGACGATGAGGCAGGTCGCAATATTTTGCGATTGAACGGTGCCTTGCTGCTGCATGAGAGTCCCCTAACCATTTTCTATTCGAAGGTATGGCAACAAGGGATTAAGAACCGCTTAGCGTGGCATTGGGTTGTTTGCACTATTGTAGGGCTTCCAGTCTGCGATTTCGGGATAGTACATGTTGCGCCATTTACGTACGCGCGGGTTCATGACTCGTCGCCAGACGGGCGGCATCATGGCGAGTATCGTCATCAACGGATATCCAAAAGGCAGTTGGGGCGCATCATCGGGGCCATAGTTTTGCAGCACGGGGAAACGGCGATCCGGTTTGTAATGATGATCCGAGTGGCGCTGAAGGTTGATCAGTAGCCAGTTTGACGCCTTATGCGCCGCGTTCCAGCTGTGATGGGGATGTACATGTTCGTATTTACCCTCTCCGAGATGTTTGCGGCTTAGTCCGTAATGTTCCACATAGTTGACCAGCTCTAGCTGCCAAATCGCCACGCTTGCCTGAATGGCAAACAAGCCAACGCCAGACCACCCGCCCAGCGCAAATGCTAAGGCCAAGAAGGTTAGTTGAAGGGCCCAGTAACGCCAGAACGGGTTGCTACGATTGGTCCAAGGCAAATTCTTACGGGCGAGCATTGCCTTTTCTGCGGCAAAAGAACTGATCAAACTTTCCCGCAAGACACGCGGATAAAAACGGTGAAATCCCTCGTTGTAGCGCGCAGTTACAGGATCGCGCGGCGTCGCGACATAGCGGTGATGCACCAGCATGTGTTCGGATCTGAAATGCGAATAAAGGACCATCGCCAACAAAACGTCGGCCATCCAGCGCTCCATTCTGTCTTTTTGATGCATCAATTCATGTGAGTAGTTGATGCCGACAGTACCCGTGATGACGCCCACGCCAAAGAATACGCCGATGCGTTCGATGGAGCTAAGATGTTCAGCTTGGGGGACGTACCAGAGCAGGCTTGCTAACATCACAAATTGAACAGGCATCCAGATGATTGTGATCATCTTGTACCAATACATGGCATCGTCATTTGCCGAGACATCGGCGTTTTCGGTATTCAGACCAAGGGCGGCATCAAGCGCCGTGAACAGATACCATGTGGTGACTGGTACAATTAGAAGCGCCCAGCCGCCGTAAATCGCACCGACCCACGCGAGGGGGGCCAATCCCAATGAAAGCCAAAACGGCAATGCACGGCTGATTTTTGCCAGCTCGGATGGTTGGATCGGAGTATTCTTGTCAGTCATTTTTGTCGCCTAATCTGTCGAGTCCCCCGATCATAACATAGGGGCGCATATTGTCATTTAAGACATATTGTCCTGTTGGATAAGATCAAATGCTTTGCGCATGACCGTCGGCAGATCAGAGGGTCGGAACTCATTGTGGGGCTTGAACACGCCACATTGCGGTTCGGCATCGCGAGGAAGTTCTGCAGTCATGATGCGTAGGATCAGATGGAAATGTGTGAAGGTATGGCGGACCTCTCCTTCTTGTTCCTCCCACGTGCCAGTGACTGGAGGTATGCTGTCGGGATGATCAAGGGTGACATCCACCCAATCGGACCCGGGCCAGCCCAACATGCCGCCCAGCAGCCCCTTGTCAGGACGTGTCTCCAACAGCCACGCACCATCCAGACGACGTCCGAGATAAACAGTCCCATGGCGGGTGGGTTTTGCCTTTTTAGGTGTCTTTTTAGGCAGCTCAGTCATGGTTCCGGCCTTGCGGGCGGCGCAGGGCGCTTGCAACGGGCAGATGCCGCAGGCAGGAGATTTCGGCGTGCAGATGGTCGCGCCTAAATCCATTACCGCTTGGGCATAGTCGCCGGATCGTTGTTGTGGTGTGAGGGCCCGTGCATGTTCCATCAGCAGTGGTTTTGATTCGGGTAGCGGTGTGTGGATGTCATATAGCCGCGCCATAACCCGCTCGACGTTGCCATCCAGTACTGCGTGCGGCAAATCAAAGGCAATCGAAGAAACAGCAGCAGCGGTGTAGGGGCCAATGCCGGGTAATTTGAGCAGCGCATCATGGTCGGCCGGAAACATGCCGCCATGTTCCTCCACAACAGCGCGTGCGCATTTGAGCAAATTGCGTGCCCGTGCGTAATAGCCGAGTCCGGCCCATTCCCCCATCACATCCGCGTCCTGCGCGCTTGCCAGATCGCGCACTGTTGGCCAGCGGATGATAAAGCGCCTGAAATAGTCCTTTACCGTTGCTACAGTTGTCTGCTGTAGCATGATTTCGCTCATCCAAACGGCGTAGGGGTCTGGCAATACACCAGCGGCGCGGTCCTGCGGGGGCACGCGCCAAGGCATTTGACGCGCATTTGCATCATACCACCCCAGTAGGATTACAGACATGTTATCTTTCTCACGCACAGTTTATGAACCAATCCTGATTTGTCATAGTGGCAGGGCCGCTGGGTTGCGCTATGATAGCTGACAAGACACATAGCGCGGAGGCACCTTAGGGACCACTGCACAGAGAAGAAAGCACACAACGCCAAATGCCGCCTCGTCGCCCCACCACCAAAGGTTTTGCACGCACAGCCAGCTTGCTCACTCAAAAAATCCGCAAGGCGTCTGAAAGCCGTGGATTTGCACAATCACGTTTGCTGACCAATTGGGCCGAAGTTGTCGGGGACGATGCTGCCGCAATTTCCCGCCCTGTTGAGGTATCTTATGGCCGTGGAGGAATGGGTGCGACATTGACGTTGCTAACGACAGGGGCCAATGCGCCGATACTGGAAATGCAAAAAGAACAACTGCGCGTGCGGGTGAATGCGGTCTATGGATACAACGCTATTGCGCGTGTGCGTGTGACACAAACCGCCGCGACCGGCTTTGCCGAGGGTCGAGTGGCGTTTGAACATGCCCCCAAGAAAGCAGTCAAAGCACATGATCCAGCCTTGCGCGCGCAAGCGACCAAAAACGCCGCGCACATCGGTGATGATGGCCTACGCGATGCGCTGGCACGTCTGGGCGAAAATATACTGAACAAACAGAACAACTGAGCGCACCAACAGCGCACCGAAATACACTATTGATCGAAGGACGAACCCTATGAACCGCAGAAATATCCTCCTCGGCGCTTTTGCCGCTCTTGGCCTTGGCGGCTGGTACATGACCAGCAACCGTTCTAGCACAACAGTTGCATTCCCTGATGCACCGCTACCCGGCGCTGCCAATGCACAAACCACGGATGCAGACATAGACACGTCCGGCATCTCTGACATGATCATCGGTGACCCCGACGCCAAGGTTGAGATCATTGAATATGCGTCCTTTACTTGCCCGCATTGCGCTGCATTCCACCAAACCGTGTTTAAGCAGCTAAAGTCTGAATACATCGACACCGGAAAAATCAAGTTTGTGTACCGCGAAGTTTTCTTTGATCGCTTTGGTCTGTGGGCATCTTTGATTGCGCGTTGTGGTGGCGAAGATAAATTTTTCGGCATTTCCGATTTGCTTTATAACGAGCAGGCCAAATGGACACGTGCTGGTGACCCGGCAGCGATTGTAGAAGAGTTGCGCAAGATCGGGCGTCTGGCCGGATTGGATAACGAAACACTTGAGGCCTGCTTGCAAGACAGTGATCAGGCGCAGGCGATGGTCGCGTGGTATCAGAAAAATGCCGAGGCTGATAATGTCGACAGCACACCAAGCTTCATCATCAATGGCAAAAAGCACTCCAACATGAATTTTGCTGACATGAAAAAGATCATCGACGACGCGTTGGCTGGCTGATGGCATCTCCGCTTACTGGTCTAAAGGTCATTGAACTTGCCCGTGTTCTTGCCGGTCCTTGGGCCGGTCAGACCCTGTCAGATCTAGGGGCGGAAGTGATCAAAGTAGAAAGCCCCACTGGCGATGATACGCGTCAGTGGGGTCCTCCGTTTATTGATCGCGGTGATGATCATTCGGCGGCGTATTACCATTCGACAAATCGCGGCAAAGCCTCTGTTGTTGTTGATCTGCGAACGCCTGAGGGCCAAGCAAAGATGCACGCGCTTCTGGAAGACGCGGATATCCTAATTGAAAACTTCAAGACGGGCGGCTTGGCCAAATATGGCATGGACTACGACAGCCTGAAGGGGCGCTTTCCCAAGCTGATATACTGCTCAATTACTGGATTTGGTCAAACGGGCCCGGATGCCCATCGGGCAGGGTATGATTTTATCATTCAAGGTATCTCTGGATTGATGTCGATCACCGGAGAGCCTGACGGACAGCCGCAAAAACACGGTCTAGCGATCACCGACATTTTTACGGGTGTCTATTCGACCACGGCCATTTTGGCTGCAGTGCATCAACGGCACACCAGTGGAATGGGCCAGCATATCGATATGGCATTGCTTGATTGTGCAGTTGCAATCACGGGCAATCAGGCGATGAACTACCTGACGACAGGGGTTGTACCCACACGTCTGGGCAATGCCCATCCAAACCTCACCCCATACGAAGTATTTGAAACCTCTGATGGGCATCTCATTATTGCTACGGGCAACGATGGCCAGTATCAGCGCCTGTGTAAATTGTTGGGCCTAGAGGATATGGCAAGCGATCCCGACTATGTCAGCAATGCCGATCGGGTGCGCAACCGTCCAGCCATGAACGCGCGGCTGGAAGGCGCAACGCGGCAGCACACGCGCGAGGCCCTTCTGATGATGTGCGAAGATCACAACGTCCCTGCGGGCCCCATCAACTCAATGGAAGACATGTTCAATGACCCCCAAGTCAAAGCGCGTGGCATGCAGATTGAAATCGACGGTGTGCCGGGTGTCAAATCACCTTTCAGGTTCTCAGGGGCCGAGCTGTCTTTGAAACGACCTTCTCCAAAATTGGGTGAAGACGATTAAAGCGTTGCGGTTTTCACAATTGTTTTGAGAGCATCCCAAAGGGCATTCTCCTGATCCAGCTGCAGTCGGACAGGGAGAGTGATCACTTTGGATCTAAAAGCGGGGGGAAGGCGCACGGCGTCTTTCTCCGTTGTTACCAACTGCGCCCCTTGCGCGCGGGCGTCCGACTCTAGCCTGCCCAACAGTGCGCTTGTAAGTGGCTGGTGATCTGCCAGTGGCTCGGCATGGACCAATGTGGCACCCAAGCCCCGCAGGGTCGCAAAGAATTTTTCTGGATGCCCTATGCCTGCAAAGGCCAACAGGGGCGTATCTGTCCAATCCATACCTGTTTGCAATGGGGCAAGAGCAGCGCGGACATGTGCCAACTGCGGCGGCAGTATCGAGGTATCAAAGTTAGATTGAGCCGCATAATCGCCGATGGAAACAAGAATATCAGCGCGCGCCAACCCTGTTTGAACAGGCTCTCGTAACGGGCCAGCAGGCAGGCATAATCCATTGCCAAACCCTTTTTCCGCATCTACCACAACGACGCTTAGATCATATGCCAGTGCAGGATTTTGAAATCCGTCATCCAGAACAATAACCTTGGCGCCCGCGGCTTGTGCAGCAGCAGCCCCAGCGGCGCGGTCGCGTGCAACCCAAACTTCGGCGAAAGCTGCAAGCAACAAGGGCTCGTCTCCAACCTGTGCAGCGGAATGGCGGGCGGGGTCAACGCGCACGGGTCCTTCCAATGTGCCACCATACCCCCGAGAAACGATATGTGGCTCAAGATAAAGATCGCGCAGTCGTTCGACGATTGCGATGACGGTTGGTGTTTTGCCTGTGCCGCCAGCGTTGATATTGCCGACACATATTACAGGGACATCCATTTGCACACGTGGGCCATGCGCCAATCGCCGCGCAGTAGCACGGGCATAAAGTGCGCCAATCGGTTGCAGCAGACGTGCCCGTAAACCTGGACGAGGGTGGTGCCAGAAATCGGGCGGGCGCATCAGTTCATCCCTCGTTGAGTATCAAGCGTATCCTGTACAAGATCGGTTATCCGGTCCATGAGGGCAGCGCCTTCGCTCACGACGTCCCAGCCTGCATGCGCCATGAGGGCCGCCTGATCAGGCGCGACCAGTCGTGTCACTGCCATGCCCAAGGCCGCACTGTCGTTGATGATGCGTGCCGCTCCGGCCGAGGCAAGGCGCGAATAACTGTGCAGATAACGACCAACACGTGGTCCGTATAATACGGCAGACCCCAATGCGGCGGCTTCAAGTGGATCAATGTCACCTCTACCAACTACCAATGACCCACCTAAAAACGATACAGGGGCAACGCGGTAAAATAGCCCGATCTCTCGTGGGTCTTCGGAAATTAGAACCTGCGTGTTTTCATCTGGGAAATTGCCGTCATCCCAGCTCATGCACCTGAAACCATCATTGCGGATCTGGGAAATTGCGTTTTTTGGGGCAAGGTTGCCCGTCGGACGTAGAATCAACAACAGCCTGTGGGATAGGCGCAATGCCTGACGGTGGGCAGCCAGCACAGTTTGCAATTCTTCTTGATGAACGCCATTTGCAAACCAGATAGCGCGGCCAACGCAAGCTGCAGAAAGATCAGCGAGATCACTTTCGTTGCAAGGCAGCGGTTGCCCGCTTGCTTGAAGGGCCGTTGTGATTTCGATATCTTCTTTGGGTAACCCCAATTGATTCAGACGGCGTGCAGTAGCAGGTGTTCGAACCATCACCGCTGCGAACATGGGCAACAGATTTCGTGCAACATCGGGCAACCAGCGATCCCGCCGCCCGTCAAAGCCGGAAGTGTCTGCGTTGATCAAAAACAGCGGGCAGTTGCGCTCATCGGCGGCAAGTATCAGATTTGGATGCAGCCAGCCCCCGGTCCAAACACAACAGTCAGGTGCCCAGTGATTCAAGAACGCATCCACGCTGGCCGGATGGTCTTCGCAAATCGCTTCTACAAAAACGCCGTCGGGTGGTGCTATGCATTTGCCATTATCTGCGCGTGGCAAAGCGGCCATTGTAATCAACACATTGAGGCCCGGACGGCTAGAAATTTGCCGCAACGCAAGATCTTTAACTGCTAGGAATGCATCATCTTCAGTGCAGTGAATCCACAAAAGCTCTCCGTGCGGGCGCGCAGAATTTGGGGTAGGTAATACCCCCTCGCCGCGCCGCGCTATTGCACGATACGCAGAAAGGCCCAAGGAACGGGCCATCGCGGCTTTAGCCTAGTTCTTCTGTGGAAGATGCAGCAGCCTCTTCATCGCGTAGGCGGTGGAGATGCGCGATGAAGTACCGCATGTGCGCGTTATCGACTGTGCGCTGTGCTTCGTTTTTCCACGCGTCATAGGCTGCGGCGTAGTTCGGAAAGATACCGACAACATGGATATCATCGACATTCTTGAATGTGTTTTCGCTGGGGGTTACCAGCTCACCACCAAATACAAGGTGCAGGCGTTGTGTCATGGGATCAGGTCCTTTGAGTTACTCATGGTTTGTTTGCACGGGACAGGCCCGTGACGTCAAGCAGACAAGCGGTTTATGCCAGCGCATCCATTACAACGGCATGAATCGCAGTGCCGCCTGCAACCACGCCGTCGAGACGTGGGTCGGCTGAATTGAATAGCAGCGGCGCACCGCGTTGATTGCTAATTGTGCCCCCGGCTTCGGACACGATCAGTGCGCCCGCGGCGATATCCCATTCCCAACTTGGGCGCAGGGTCAGCATGGCATCAAATTTTGCTTCCGCAACCAGCCCAAGACGGTAAGCGAGTGATGGACGATAAGCAGGCGTAAACGGAGGACAGACCCCCTCACGCCAGACCTTTCCAGCCATCGTAGGTTTTGCCGCAAGGATCGTCGATTTCGTAAAGCTGTCTTTGCCAGAGGCGGAAATAGGTACGCCATTGAGATGTGCGCCCGCGCCACGAGAGGCAGTATAGAGCAGGTTCCTAAGCGGTAGGTAGATTACGGCTGCTGTTATCTGGCCTTGTTCTGCGACCGCGATTGCATGGGCCCATGTATTGGCCCCTTCAGTAAAGCTGCGGGTGCCATCGATGGGATCGACAATGAAAACGCGATCATGCCCAAGGCGATCCGCGCCGTCATCTGTTTCCTCAGAGAGCCAGCCGTAATCAGGTCGTGCCTTCAGCAATACCTGCTGCAACAGGTCATTCACTGCCAGATCAGCCTCAGTCACAGGGCCAGCGCCATCGGGCTTGTCCCATCGTTTGGCAGAGGTCCCGACAAAGCTGGTCGCGACGCGGCCTGCAATGCGAACGGCGTCAATCAATAAGGATAAATCAGCTGCCGGCAATGGTCATCCCCGGCACCAATATTGAGGGCACGATGCGGCTTAGGTGCATGCGCGCGTCATTTGCGGGGATCATCGCCAACAGCATATCGCGCAAATTACCCGCGATGGTGCATTCATTAATCGCATGGGTGACTTTACCATTTTCAACCCATAGCCCGGCAGCGCCGCGCGAATAATCCCCTGTGTTGGGGTTGATTGTCGCGCCAATCATGGACGTGACCAACAGGCCTGTTCCCATGTCGCTGATCAATTCTTCACGGCTTGCGGTGCCTTGGGTCAATTCCATATTCCACGAACTTGGCGAAGGGCCAGAGCCAGCACCGCGTGCCGCATTTGCGGTCGAGGGCAGATCAAGCTGTCGACCCGTTGCCAGATCAAGCGTCCACCCCTGCAACACACCATCCTCGATGACAGCACGTTTGGATGTTGGTAGAAATTCTGCATCAAAAGGGCGACTTCCAGTGATCCGGGGTCGGTGTGGATCTTCGATCAGGGACAGACCTTTGGGCAGGACCTGTGTGCCCATTACGTCGCGCAAAAACGAGGCCCCTCTGGTGATCGCACTGCCATTGATGGCACCTAACAAATGCCCAATCAAAGAGCTGGCGATGCGTTCATCAAACAAGACGGGAAACGCACCAGTTGGTGGTTTGCGTGCATCAAGGCGTAGCAGGGTACGTTCAGCTGCAGTGCGACCGATTTCGGTCGCACTGCGCATATCACGTTGAAAGATGCGGCTGTCACCATCGTAATCGCGCTCCATACCTGCGCCAGTGCCTGCAATCGCAACACAGCTTAGACCGCGGTCGGTGCGCTGATATCCTCCTGCAAACCCGTTTGAGCCCGCAAGGTAAATCTCTCGTGCGCCGTAACCGGCACTTGCGGATTGAACTTGCGTGATGCCCTCAACGTCTAAAGCGGCGGCTTCAGCCTCGGCGGCGTCTTCTTGCAGAGCGGCTGGAGCTGGTTCTTCCGTCTGGTCATAAAGCTCTAGCGAGGTGACATCCCAATTGGTGGCAAGCTGATCTGCATCGGCCAGCCCCGCATATGGATTTTCTGGTGCCTCGCGTGCCATGGCGACCGCGCGTTCTGCCATTTCAGACAGGGTGCGCGATGTTGTATCTGATGCCGAAACAATCGCGGTACGTTGGCCTACAAAAACCCGCAGGCCAATATCGGTACCTTCTTCGCGCTGGGCCTCTTCCAAAACTCCGGCCCGCACATCAACCGACAGCGAAGTACCGCGAACGGCCATCGCATCGGCGGCATCTGCACCAGCTGTTTTTGCGGCATCCAGCATTTGCGCGGTCAGCGCATCAAGGGCTTGGGTCATCATACTCTCCTGATCAGGGGATAGAGGTAGCTGTGGTCTGGTGGACCCGCAAGGGTTGGCGCAAAAAGAAAAAGCGGCCCCATCAGAGCCGCTTTAGATATTGCGAATTAAGGACGTGTTTATTTCAATCGCTGACCATTGGCGAGGATCTGTCCCGCCTCGTTAAACTCGATCTTTGATTTCAGTGTGTCTGGCGCGTCGCCGGGCACTGCAAAAAGACCCATCATCATACGCGCACCCATCACTTGATCGGATGGTAGCATGCCCATAGCGACCAGTTTATCCAGTAGCCCATTTGCACCAGAAAGGTTGATGTTGATGTCGCCGACTGGTTTGGGGAAGCCCGGCAATGTGGTTTTATCAGTATTGTCAAAGGTCAGATCACCCGTTGCATCGACACTGGCACCAACGGCGTTGATCGTCAGTGTGTCAATTTTAAGAGCTTCGATTTCACCAGCGGATTGGCCGCTTGCAACGAGGTCCTGAACGGCCTCAGGCGCCAACGCGTCTACCAGCACTTTTGCTTTGCCGCTTAATCCCAGCGCAATTGTGGCTGGATCGCGGGGCAGCTGGTTTGACGGATCAAACAGCGCCCAGACGATATCTGACATTGTGAAATCGGTCATGTTGAACGCCAACGCAAAATCTTGCGCGTCGTCAGATTTCATGAGGGGAGCGGTCATTTCAAAGCCCGAGTTTTCCATCTCAGCGAACAACGGGAACGGAAGGCCTGCCAGTTGCGCACCAACCTGAACTTTTGTTGCATCTACATCATAGCGAATACCGTCCTGACCCATGGCAACCGCAAGTGTTGTGCTTGCCGATCCGGTCTTGATTTTGGATGTGCCCTCTTCCGAGACGATTTCAACCTTGGTTTCTGTACCCTGCGTGGTGAATGAACCATCAAATGCAAATCCCGCTGCCAGAAGGGGCCCCAAATCTTGAGCTTGGGAAATGTTATCGACGGGAACTGTGCTGGTGCCAGAAAACGCGAGATCGTTGGCCATGCTGTTGAGGGTCATCGCCTCTACACCATCAGGGGATTTGAAGAACAGGTCGTATACAACACTGCCCCACTGAATGCTCTGGGTGTAATTACGGGTTTGCCCGGCGGTCACTTTTGTTTGGGACTGCATCGCATCGCCAGTCAGGGAAAATCGCGCGGTGGTTTCGTCGAACTCAGTTCCATCTACTGTCAGCGCCGCCAAGGCCAACCCAAATGTTTCGGCGCTATAAACATAGACCATATCCGATGGGTCACCGCTTGCGATCATGCTGTGTCCGGTTTGCGTGTAATTTAGCTCCATGCGTGCCGCGCGTTCAGTGCTTTTCGGTGTTACTTCGATAATGATCGGGAGTGATGCAGGCATGACCACTTCGACACTGCCATTATCTGCTGCAACGAATTGCAACGATCCCATGCTGATAACCATTTCTTCAATGTCAGGACCGCCATTCATTTGAATGGAAATATCGTTGACCGACAAAGTATCGCCAGATGTGTTTTCTGTGGCGGTAACGGTATAACCCATACCCTCAAGGTATCCGCGCCAATCACCCCAAACTTCGGCAGAAGTAAGATCTGCGGCAGCAGGGGTCGCAAATAGCGACACGGTTAGAGCGGTTGATGCCAAATAGGCGCGGGCAAGTGACATGTTTGAAATTCCTCGTCATTTAATTGTTAGCATAAAGGTCTGGCAAACTGCGAAGCGGGTCAAGAGCATGTAATGCAGTTATCTCTTCGGGGTGGTCGTCTGCGTGCAAGCGCGCTACCTAATCGACAAGATCGACGTTGAAACTGGCTATTTCTAGGAGAATTCAGATGGATATGACCTCAAAGACCGTACTGATTACTGGCGCAAGCCGTGGCATCGGGGCCGAAGCTGCGCGGGTTTTCGCCAATGCGGGAGCCAATGTTGCCCTGCTGGCCCGCTCTCAGGATGAAATTGCTGCATTGGCGGGCGAGATCGGCGAACGCGCAATTGCGATCCCGTGCAATGTGGCGCGCTACGGTGAAATGTCATCAGCTGTAGCAACGACGGTTCAGGCCTTTGGCGGGCTGGATGTTCTTATCAATAACGCGGGTGTTGTTAACCCGATCAGTCACCTGGGTGATGCGGACCCAGATGCATGGGGCCAGTTGATTGATATCAACGTAAAGGGTGTGTTTAACGGCATTCACGCAGCTTTACCTGCGCTCAAGGCTAACGGAGGCGGATCGGTTCTGACCATCAGTTCAGGTGCTGCACATAGTGCGATTGAAGCATGGAGCGCCTATTGCGCGTCCAAAGCGGCGGTGAATATGCTCAATCGATCTTTGCACCTCGAAGAGGCCGCAAATGGCATTCGGGCCATTGGATTGTCTCCGGGAACGGTGGCCACCGAAATGCAGCGGGTGATCAAAGCATCAGGTATAAATCCGGTTAGCCAACTGGATTGGGAAGTACACGTCCCTGCCGATTGGCCTGCCAAATGCTTGCTGTGGATGTGCAGCGCCGAAGCGGACCAGTATTGTGGCGAGGAAATCTCGCTAAGGGATGACGACATTCGCCGCGTGGTTGGTCTAATATGATCGAACTAACACAAGACAATGAGGTCTGGACAGTCACACTAAACCGCCCAGACAAGGCCAACGCCTTGACCGAGGATATGCTGCGAGAGCTATGCGAAATTATGGAACGCGCAGGAGACGCGCGCGCAGTGATCCTGACAGGACGTGGCAAGATATTTAGCGCAGGCGCTGATTTAGAGGCCGCGCGTGCTGGCCTTGCCGTGTCCGACCTATGGGAGCGTCTGTCTGGCGCGATTGCAGCACTTCCTGGTTTGACGATTGCAGCACTCAACGGCACATTGGCTGGTGGTGCTATGGGCATGGCGTTGGCCTGCGATATCCGAATTTCGGTTCCGGCTGCCAAGTTCTTTTACCCAGTTATGAAACTGGGATTTTTACCACAACCCAGTGATCCCGCCCGTATGGCGGCGCTGATAGGCCCCTCACGGACTAAGTTGATCCTGATGGGAGGGCAAAAAATTCTGGCTGACGAAGCATTGGCGTTCGGTTTGGTTGACCGTTTGGTCGAGGCCGATGCACTGCTAGAGACTGCGCAATCATTTTGTACAGACACGGTTGCAGCGTCAGAGCAGATTGCCCATGGCATTAAACAGATGTGTAAATAGGGGGTTGTCGCCGCTTAGATGAGCGGCACAAACGGCACATCGCACGCGGCCAGAACAAAAAGAGATGTGAGGAAAATTGCGATACGCATGAGTTAGCTCCTGTATTTCGGTCGCCCATTCAGGCTTCTTTCTTTGGATCTTACCACGGATATGGTGCAAGAACAGAGGCTTTGAGGAGCTTGAGCGTCGGGAGATCATGCGTTTAGCTTGTCACGCTTAGGTCCACTTGATCTTTGAGCAAGAAGCCGCTGGATCATATCTGCCTCAAATTTCAGACATAAGTGCCGCAATTTAAGGTTGTTTGTATGCAGATTGATCGCTGTGGAGGTAGATAATTGAAACTGCCTGCCGCAACATCAAAACAGCACGCCACTTGATCCTGCAGTGCCACTGGGTCAAGAGGGGGGGCGCGGCCAATCAGACAAACAAGGGTACTCACATGAAATTCGACCTTTCGGAATACCCCCCCATCGTCCAGCAGATTGCTGACTATGGGGTTCAGGGGTACGAGTTGGCGATGGGCTGGCTTCTTAGTCCTGCCGCTTGGTCGCAGTTTGGCATCTTGGTTGGGGCCTATTTACTCGCAGTGCTTATCACACGGCGAATGCGTCCACCGCTTCAAAAGCTGATCGATCCGGGCGACAAACAGAGCATCTTCACGTCAGCACGCTTGTTTGTGTTGCAGTTCTTGCCATTAGTGTTACCGCTTCTTGCCTATCTGTTAACTGGTATCGGTGAACAGATTGTTAGATCGATTTTTGACAGCGGAGCCGTGATTGCCTTTGGTAAACGGGTTTTCATGTTCCTTGCGGTGCGTATTTTTGTCCGCGATATCTTGAAAGATCCATTTCTCACGTTGCTTGGACGGTTCATCCTCATTCCAATTGCAGCGCTCTACATGCTTGGCATGCTCGATTTTGTTATTCTCCAGTTGACTGAGACCGTCGTAGGCGCAGGTAATATACAGTTTTCTTTGATTTCCGTTGTGCGCGGCGTGATTGCTGGTTCCTTGCTGTTTTGGTTGGGACAATGGTCAAATAGCCAAACGTCGTCTTTGATCCAAAAACAGGAAATACGGCCTTCCTTACGGCAGCTTTTGATCAAAGTGGTCGAGTTTACGATCTTTGGCGCTGCTTTCCTCATTCTGATGAATGTTATGGGGATCAATCTGGGTGCGCTTGCTGTTCTAGGTGGTGCCATCGGTGTTGGTCTTGGTTTTGGCCTGCAAAAGATTGCGTCCAATTTTATCTCTGGTGTGATTTTGTTGGTCGAAGGGCAGGCAACAGTCGGCGATTATGTTGAACTTGACGGGGGCGAAAAAGGCCAAATCGTCAAGATGACAGCGCGTGCAGCTATCTTAGAGACATTTGATGGTCGTTGGATTGTAGTCCCCAACGAAGATTTTATCACAACCCGTGTAGTGAACTATTCCGATTCTGGCTCGGCTAACCGGTATGAGGCAGAATTTTCGGTGAGCTATGACACGGATATCAATTTGATCCCCGCCATCATTGAAGCGGCGGTTTGTAAACACCCGGAGGTTCTTAACTTGCCTTATCCACCTGATTGCGAGCTGCGCGGTTTTGGCGATAGCGGGATCGATTTCGCTGTTGAGTTTTGGGTCAACGGAATTGACGACGGGCCAAACAAATACACATCTGACGTGCTGTTCCTTGTTTGGAATGCGCTGCGTGACAACAACATCGAAATTCCCTATCCGCACCGTGTGGTCGAGATTAAGGGCGCGTTTCCTGCCGTGGTGTCACAATGAGCCGCGCTGTGATCATTGGCAGTGGACCTGCAGGCCTGATGGCCGCCGAAGTGTTGGCACAGGCTGGCGTTTCTGTAACGGTTTGCGATGCGAAACCATCGGTGGGGCGCAAATTCTTGATGGCGGGTAAATCTGGTCTCAACATTACCAAATCCGAAGAGACCGCGCTATTTCAGGCGGCCTATGCTGAAGCTGCGCCTTGGTTTGCGCCGATGCTAGATGCATTTGGCCCGGAACAGGCACAGGCGTGGGCACGTGATTTGGGAGAAGATTTATTTACGGGCTCCACAGGCCGTGTCTTTCCAAAAGTGATGAAGGCGTCTCCGCTGCTGCGTGCTTGGTTGGCTCGGCTCAATTCTCTTGGGGTTACGTTTAACACCCGTTGGAGGTGGACTGGATTTGAAGGTGACGCGCTACGCTTTGACACGCCAGAAGGCCCACAAACCCTGGTGTCGGATGCAACTATTCTTGCGCTGGGCGGTGCCAGTTGGCGGCGCCTTGGCTCTGACGGAGCATGGGCGGTTGTATTGGCCGAACGAGGAGTGCCTGTCACCAAATTCACGGCGGCCAACGCGGGTGTCGCAATTAACTGGTCCGCATTTATGGAGAAACATCTAGGTGCCGCGGTCAAAAGTATCTCCCTGAGTGCTGGGCCATACGTGTCGCGCGGCGAAGCAGTGTTATCAAAACGAGGCCTTGAGGGTGGCGGCGTATATTCTGTTTCGCGCGGTGTGCGGGAGGGTCACCCATTGGTTGTTGATTTGGCACCTGACCTGACGCTTGAAACGGTTGCGTTAAAGCTAGAAAAGCCGCGTGGCAAGGCCACGCTCACCAATCACATCCGCAAGGCACTGCGTCTGGATGCTGCTAAGATTGCGCTTTTGCAGGAAATGGCAATGCCGCTACCTAAGGAACCAGAAGCGCTGGCGCGTTTGATAAAAGCGCTGCCTATTCAGCATGCTGGGTTGCGCCCGATGGACGAGGCGATCTCGACCGCTGGGGGTGTCGCCATGTCCGGGCTGGATGATGCTTTGATGATCAACGCGCTGCCAAACACCTATGCGGTTGGCGAAATGCTGGATTGGGAAGCGCCAACAGGTGGCTATCTGATCACGGCGTGTTTAGCGACAGGGGCATGGGCGGGCCACCATGCAGCAGCCCGTTTGAAAGCTTAAGCGTCACCGCGTGCGCGGACAGCTTTGAACGCGTCGCGCTTGCGCAAACCCGCAGCCCATGCGCCAAGGCGATCATCGACACTTGGAAAGCCCGCGCCGATGGACCAGTTGATGCACTGCACGGCCAAAATGTCAGGCACAGTGATTTCGTCACCCATCAGGAATGGCCCCTCGATCCGGTCCGCCAATAGTTTTGAGCTACGTGTGAATTCGGTTTTTAGGGTGACTTTGATTTGGGGCATCCGCAGTTCTTCAGGCAGGACAAAACTGTGCTTGGCTGCGGCCCAAAGAATTGCGTCGAACTCATCCACCAACCAAAACACCATGGCATCCTGACGTGCGCGGGCAGGTGTGCCCGCAGGTGCAGTTAACGCGCCGTGTTTGTCAGCGAGGTATTGCATGATCGCAGTTGAATCGGTCAGTCGTTCGTTACCATCCAGCAAAGCGGGGACTTTTCCTGACGGATTGTATTTACGCGCGTCTTCAGATTGGGGTGCCGCAGGGATCACATCATAGGTTTGCCCCAGTTCTTCCAGCATCCACATGACCCGAAAGGCCCGCGTTTTTACGCCACCAATAACTGTATACATCGTGCTCTCCGCTTTTGGGTTTAGCTGGCCCCGAACATGGCCAAGCGTATGAAGGTTCGCTCGATGATAGCCATGGCAGGCGCAGTTTGACCAGCAGATCTGAGCTGCAAGTCAGTATCGGTTAGAATGGTCAGGGCTGTTTCCAGCTTGGCAGTGCCCCAGTCCCGCGACTGGCGCATCACGCGATCGCGGTCGCGCACACCCCAAATGGGCGCACCCGGGTTGCAGGCCGTGCGGTGCAATGTGCGAAAATGGCGCATCGCCATGATGCTAAGGGTCACTGCGTTCACGCCTTGGCTTTGCAAGCGGCGCATCAATGGTCCGATCAATGTCGTCTGCTTTTCGGCCACGATATTCAGGATATCATCCACTGCTGCCTCAACAGAGGCGGGGGCGCAGGCCGCAATATCATCAAGCGTCACAGGTGCATCCGGTTCGCTGAGTTTATAGAGGGATAGCTTTTCCAGTGTTTGGCGGAAATCACCGGGATCAAGGCTGCGCGCGAGGTCTTCTAACGCGGCCATGACAGGGCCATCCGCACGCAATTTGGCCTCGTTCAATAATTTCTCAATCTCGGCGCGGTCGGGTGGATCATCAAAGATGCCCCATGCGTAGGCATCGCGGTTACCTTCAAATGCCTTGAGTAGTTTGGAGGTTTTCTTGAGATCGCCCGCGGAGATAACAATTTGTGCGTCACCTGCCTGCCAGTCACCCATGGTCTGGATGATGGTCTGCGCGACAAGCTCAGTCGCACCTTCAACAAATGCGGCGCGCGGGCCGGGGAAAAAGCCAACGGCCTTGATGGCGTCCATCAAGAGTGCGGGTTCACGCCGGAGTTCGCCAGCAGGAATGCGGGTCAGGCGCATTTCTTCTTCGGCAGCGGGGCCTAGCAGGGCTTTTAGATATTCTTGGCGTTTAAGCGCGACGCGCATTGCATCGCCGCCATAAATAAGCAGCCCAAGCTTATCTTTGGGCGGTTTTGCTACGATGCCAGCGCCATCACGACGGCCGAGTTTCATGCCGGCACGTCGGTCGCATAGAGGCGTGCCGTGATTTGATCGCCAAGAATCACCATCAACCGTTCAAGGGCATCCTGCTCTGCAGCGAGGGTGGCAACGGTTGTTCCCGTCGCGGAGTAGGCCGTGAAGTTCTGGACCTTGCCGGAAGTTATGATGGTGCCAGTGGTCGAATCGCGCAAAGCGAACTCGACATTGCCGATAACATTATAGCGCGTGATATCGCCGGATGAATTGATCGCCAGATCATCTTCGTCCAGATCAATGGTGAGATCGAGGGCATAGCGCGCGCTGCCGCCACTGCGCCCCAACCGTGTTTCCATGTGCCGCGTCAAAAGATAACCCGCCTGCGTAGACGGCTCTTGTACCAACACTTGGTTGTTCAGTTTGGTACCTGTTCCGCCCGGTCCGTAGACGGGGGTAAAGCCACAGGCGGCCAGCGCCAGTGGCAGAGCAAGCAGGATTCGACGGTTAAACAACGACATTCACAATACGCCCCGGTACAACGATCACCTTCTTGGGTGTTCCGCCATCAAGGATACGGATCACAGCCTCTTGGGCAAGGGCCAGCTTTTCAATTTCGTCTTTTGGCATGTCCGCAGGCACGTCAATTTCGCCGCGCCGCTTGCCGTTGACCTGAATTGGCATGGTGACTGTGTCGTCTTTCAGCATCGCCTCATCCACCACAGGCCACGGTGCGGTCGCAATCAAACCCTCGCCACCTTGGTTGGCCCAAATGTCTTCGGCCAAGTGCGGCGTCATGGGGGACATGAGCTGCGCAAGCGTCATGACGGCTTCGCGTTGTGCGGCCTTTGAGGCCTTGGATTTATGCAATGTCGCGGTAAAGCCGTAAAGCTTGGCGATGGCGGCGTTAAAGCCGAAGCTCTCAATAGCTAAGGTTACGTCATTGATGGTTTTGTGCATCTGCTTAAGCAGGGCTTCATTGCCCTCACCAGCTACATCATCACTCATCTCGGCAATGCGGTCACAGATGTTCCACACACGGTTGAGATGTTTATAGGCAGCTTCAGCGCCAGAGGCGGTCCATTCCACGTCCCGTTCTGGGGGTGAATCGCTAAGGACAAACCAGCGTGCCGTGTCTGCACCAAAGGCGGAGATGATGTTTAGGGGATCGACCACGTTGTTCTTGGACTTGGACATTTTTGCGGATGGGATGATTTCCACCTCTGATCCGCCCTCTTTGAGGAATGCCTTGTCGCCTTTGAGGTCCACTTCTTCTGGGTAGTGGAACACGGGGCGGCCATCCTGACCTTGTTCAGTCTTGTAGATCGCGTGTGTAACCATGCCTTGGGTAAACAACGCATCGAATGGTTCAACCGCAGATTCGGGCAGATGGCCTGTGATGTTCATCGCGCGCGCAAAGAAGCGGGCATAAAGCAGGTGAAGAATCGCATGCTCAACTCCGCCGATGTATTGATCGACGTTCATCCAATAATCGGCATCGTCCATCACAGTAGGTGTATCAGCATGGGGCGCGGTGAAACGGGCATAATACCAAGACGAATCGACGAATGTATCCATCGTGTCTGTTTCGCGCAGCGCCGACTTGCCACATGACGGGCAAGGTGTTGTGCGCCACTCGGTGTGACGATCCAGCGGATTTCCTGGAATATCGAAGGTAACGTCTTCGGGCAGTTTGACGGGTAGGTTCTCTTTCTTTTCAGGAACCACGCCACAATCATCACAATGCACAACAGGAATCGGGCAACCCCAATAGCGTTGGCGTGATAGGCCCCAATCGCGCAGGCGGTATTTTGTTACACCTTGGCCAACGCCCTGCGCCTCGCAGAATTCGACGGCCGCATCGATGCCCTCAAGGCCAGTCTGCCACTTTTCTCCGGCGAATCCACGGTTGTAAAAGACTTTCTCAGTCTTCGCGGGCACATAGGCTTCGGTCAATTCCTCTGCAGCATCCTCGGATGGCAGATAGGTCGAGATGATCGGCAGGTCGTATTTTGTCGCGAACTCAAAATCGCGCTGGTCATGCGCAGGGCAACCAAAAATCGCGCCAGTGCCATAATCCATCAAGATAAAGTTAGCGATATAGACAGGCAGCTCTTTGGCCGTATCAAATGGGTGACGCACGCGGATGCCAGTATCAAAGCCCAGCTTTTCGGCTGTTTCGATGGCCTCTTCCGTTGTTCCGCCTTTGCGACATTCGGCAGTGAACGCAGCAACTTCGGGATTGTCGCGCTCTAGCAGTTTGGCAATGGGGTGATCGGGCGAGATACCAACAAAACTGGCACCAAGCAGAGTATCAGGACGCGTCGTATACACCTCAATACGGTCATGACCCTCAGGGGCATTGGTTGTTGAGAACGCAAATTGCAGGCCCTGGGATTTGCCGATCCAGTTTTCCTGCATCAGGCGCACCTTGGCGGGCCAGTTCTCAAGCGTGTCCAAGCCAGCAAGCAGTTCGTCGGAATAATCCGAGATTTTAAAGAACCACTGGGTCAGTTCACGCCGTTCGACCAATGCACCAGAACGCCAACCGCGCCCTTGCTCAACCTGTTCGTTTGCCAAAACGGTCATATCCACCGGATCCCAGTTCACGACGGCGTTTTTGCGATAGATCAGGCCCGCATCGATCATATCAATGAACATGGCCTGCTGATGTTGGTAGTAATCAGGGTGACAGGTCGCGATTTCGCGGGACCAATCCAAAGAAAAGCCAAGCGGCTTCATCTGGCTCTTCATGTCTTCGATGTTTTGATAAGTCCATGTGCCCGGGTGAATACCCTTTTGCATGGCTGCATTTTCCGCAGCCAACCCAAACGAATCCCAGCCCATTGGGTGTAAAACGTTAAAACCCTTTGCCAGCTTGTAGCGCGCAATTACGTCGCCCAGCGTGTAATTGCGGACGTGGCCCATGTGGATTCGCCCTGAGGGGTAGGGGAACATCTCTAGGACGTAGTACTTTGGCTTATCAGCCGAGCGGACAGCTTTGAAAATTTCGTCTTTTTCCCACACAGCTTGCCAGCGGGCTTCGATCTCGGATGGGGTATAGCGTGTCATGTGAGGGCCTTTTTACGCGGCAACGCCGGACGTGTGGTAATCACAAAGCCCGGCGCTGCAAAATATCAATAACGGTTAGATGAGCGATCAGAGTTTGTTATCCGTGATCCGCAACTCGCGTGCACGCGAAAGAATCGCGTCTTCAACTGCGCGGCTTGTTGCTTTGTCCACTGAGCCGCCGCGCGATTGCAGCGCGACATTAAGAGAACGTGCATCAAGTGCTGGATCGTCAATAAGAACAGTGGCGCGATAAGCACGTCCACCACCGGGAGGCGTGCCGTAGCCTGTCACAATAACACCAGTGAACGGATCAACGGATGTTATCGGCATAAAGCTAAGAACCTCCAGCGTTGCGCTCCAGAGATACTTGTTCACCAAAACAGCGCTTTCGCTGCTTTGCCTGTTAAACAATGACCAAATAGTTTTGCTTGAGTCTGTTTCAACATTCGCTGGGTTGTTGGAATTTGTATACTGCGCTGGCCGTTCGGTCGCTGGTGATCCAAGCCGTCCGATTGAGCCGCAGGCAGCCAATGTGCCAAGCGCAACTGCTAGTATCGCTATATTTCGTGCCCGCATGCGCCCCATTCTCGCCACCTTAATACTGTTTTGATATGCAATACCCAAGCAAGAGCACCTGAGCAAGGTCTATGTATAGTAGTGTATAGCTATAGCGTGCGGTATCAGGTGTCACGGCGCTTGGCCGCTCAAATTGACTGTGGCAAAGCTGCACCATCATTCGCCACATTGCTTTTGGGCCTGCCGCTTTCCTTGCCAAAAGCCGAGGCGGGCCTCAAAAGAACCTCATACCTAGATCGGAATTCCCCGATCAGGTCCTTTTGAATTCAAACCGAGGGAAAACTCATGAAAAAAGTTCTCTTCGCAACAACAGCTCTGGTCGCCACAGCTTCAGTTGCAGCAGCAGACGTATCATTCTCTGGCTATGGCCGTTTTGGTATCCAATACATTGAAGGTGCTGACGGCGAGTCAGACACAAACGTAACAAGCCGTTTGCGTCTGCAGATCGATATGTCAGCAGAATCTGACGCTGGCGTTACTTTTGGTGCACGCGTTCGTCTCCAGCAGAACAACACAGACAACGCAGTATCAGGCGACGATGAGCGCTTCGGTTCCCCAGCGGGAACAGGCTTCAACGGCGCGCGCTTCTTCGCACGTACCGGTGGTCTTGAAGTTGGTGTTGGTAACATCTTCGGCGCACTTGAGTTCATGCCTGGCATGTACCCAATTGACCTCGGTTTGACTGGTTTGGGCTACGACTACACAGCTTATAACTTCCGCGCCGATGCGTACTCTTCCGGTGGTAACGGTTCTGCTGGCGCCAACGGCGTTGAAGTACTTTACTCTGCTGGTGATTTGTCCGTGCACGTTTCTGCTTCCGAAACAAACGACCGTATCGCAGCACACGTTGCATACACATGGAACGGCTGGACATTCGCATTGGGTGCACAGGATTCTGATTCCGATACAGACACAGAATTCGCAGCATCTGTTGGCGGTTCCTTCGGTATCGCAGACGTAACACTTGCGTATGCACAAAACGGTGACGAAGCTGACGGCGGCGGTGACCACGTTGTTTTGACTGGTCGTTTTGACGTAGGCGCAGCAACAAACATCGAAGTTTACGTTGCAGATGCTGACTACTTCACAGAAACATCCTACGGTATCGACTTTAACCACGACATGGGTGGCGGTACGTCTCTCCGTGGTGGTGTTGCTTCCCGTGGTGACGACTCCACACGTGTTGATCTGGGTGTTCGCTTCAACTTCTAAGTTGAACGAAATTACCTAAGTGATTTGGGGCAGACTTCGGTCTGCCCCTTTTCTTTTGTGTAATGCTGTTATTTGTAGGCCCTAGGATAGGAGCCCCATATGACACTGCGCGATATCACCGATAGAATTGCCAAAGCCGAAACAGCAGCAGGCCGAACACTAGGTTCAGTTTCCCTGATTGCGGTAAGTAAGGTGCAGCCAAACGCCCGTGTTGCTGCTGTGCTTGAAGAAGGCCACCGGATTTTTGGTGAGAACAAAGTACAGGAAGCGGCAGGCAAGTGGCCCGATTTCCGTGAGCAGTTTGACGACATCAATCTGCACCTGATCGGCCCTCTCCAAACCAATAAAGCCCGCCAAGCAATAGAACTGGCTCAGTGCATCCACACAGTGGACCGCCCTAAGCTTGCCAATACAATCGCGCGGCTGGCCCAAGAGATGGGCGAATGCCCTGATCTGTTCATCCAAGTGAATACAGGTGAGGAGGAGCAGAAAGCGGGTGTGTTACCCGCCGATGCTGATGGGTTCATCGCGGAGTGTCAGGCGCTTGATTTGCCTGTACGAGGCCTGATGTGCATCCCGCCTGTAGATGAAGAGTCTGCACTGCATTTTGCTCTACTCGCCAAAATCGCTGCGCGAAATGGTTTGGCTGGTCTCTCGATGGGGATGAGTAGCGATTTTGAGAAAGCGATTGCTTTGGGTGCCACGCATGTGCGCGTCGGATCTGCGATTTTTGGGGATCGAGTTGTGAAATAACTGGATATTCTAAAGGACGATTAAACGAGTGCTTAGTGTGATCTGGCGTGCAATCGCATGTAAATGCGCGCGCGAAAACGCTATACATCCTTCGGTCGGGTAACCGGGTCTGCGATATTGATGAATAAATATGGCTGACCCGTGTCCGCGTTTGGCGTGAGGCCAGTTCCAATCGGTTAGAATCACCAAGTCATATAGCGGGTCTGCGCGACGTAGCTTTTCGTGGCTGGGTGCATAAGGCGCGCGTACCATCAGGTTGTAGTTGGCGTCGCCTTCGTCATCTGACCACAGATCAAGCGGTCCAATTGAGCGCGCCCATGGGACTGGGCGGGCAATCCTGTCCGCACGATACAGCATCCCAACAATACCGTGCACCCCACGTGGGGTTGCACCATCACCTTCACGTTTGTTGCTTTTGATACCGCCTTTGCCAATCGTACAGGGCCATAGCAGCCCCTGAAATCGCACACCTTTGGGTGTCAGCACCAAGTCGCTAGCGTTCAAAGCAGATGTCCTGATTTTGCGGCCTTGGTTGCTAGGTATGCCTTGTTATGACGGTTTTCGCCCACTGCGAGCGGTACGCGTTCGGCCACATGAACACCTGACTGCCCCATCATCTCGACTTTACGAGG
Source organism: Sulfitobacter sp. (assembly GCF_036960155.1). Classification (GTDB taxonomy): domain Bacteria; phylum Pseudomonadota; class Alphaproteobacteria; order Rhodobacterales; family Rhodobacteraceae; genus Sulfitobacter. The sequence goes on from NZ_JBALWB010000001.1 coordinate 1,263,766, forward strand.
ATTGTTTGTCAGCAGCTTTACAGAAGAAAACCCCATCTTCTTCAGTATATCTGCGCCAAGACGGAAATCACGCTCGTCGTCTTCAAAGCCAAGGCGATGATTCGCCTCAACGGTGTCAAAACCCTGATCTTGAAGGGAATAGGCGCGCATTTTGTTGGCTAGGCCAATCCCACGACCTTCTTGATTGAGGTAAAGTAGTACGCCTTGGCCCACAGCGCCCATCTGCGCCATTGCGGCGTGTAGTTGGGGGCCGCAGTCGCATTTGAGGCTGCCCAGAATGTCACCTGTAAAGCAGGCAGAATGCAGGCGACACAACACTGGCGTGTTCCTGTCAGGGCGTCCAACTTCGATAGCGTAATGCTCTTCACCGCCGTTTTCCGGACGAAATACGTGTAAGCGACCCTGTTCTGAGGCTTCCATTGGCAGGCGGGCATGCACAACCGAATGCAAGGGGCTGTTGGCCTGCAAAAGAAGCCCCGCAGCGGCACTGTCTACCAGCGTCAAGGAGTGAGTGAGGGCAAATGCGGCGGGATGGTCGAGCATGACAATCACGGCTGCGGGTAACAGGCGTGCGGACTTTACAAGGTTCAATGCGGTGCTGTGAACGGTTGCTTTGCCGTCACGTTGTGCAACAAGCGGCCCCTTCATGGGTGCGCGTAGATCATCGGAGGGGTCTGCAATGCTTTGAACCCACGTCAACGTTGCATCCTGCGGCAAAGCGATTCGCGCGAGATCGCCGTCGTAGGCACGTGCCTTTAATGTTCCGGCGCGCCGGGCTGTGATGGCAAGAACGGCATCATTTTCTAGCGTCATCACATTCGTAAACCGCTCAGCGGTCAATGTTTCGGCGGCCAAAACCAGCATATTGCCCAAAACGACAGGCACGCCCATGCGCAAATCAGCCCTCGCACGGGCAAGTGTTTCGGTTACATCTGGGGCAAAAGGCATGGCGAATGTTACAACTCATCAGATCTGTCGAACGATATCTAGGGCAATACCACGCGAATTGAAACATTTGACGGTATTGCGACACACCGATGTGAGGAAACGGTTCTACCCCTTGTTGATTTGCCGTGGTTCCATATCTTTAACTCAACGGAATGGAGACGCACTATGGCACAGCTCAAGAAAATCCTGTTGGTAGATGACGACGACGATTTGCGCGAAGCGCTTAGCGAACAGTTGATCATGACCGAAGACTTTGATGTCTTTGAGGCAGCGGACGGTGCTGACGCGATGGTCCGTGCAAAAGAGATGATCTATGACCTGCTGATTCTCGATGTGGGTTTGCCAGACACAGATGGTCGAGAGCTATGCCGCCTGCTGCGTAAGCAGGGAATCAAAAGCCCCATCATGATGCTGACTGGCCATGACGGAGATGCAGATACAATTCTGGGTCTGGACGCTGGTGCGAATGATTATGTTTCCAAACCTTTCAAGTTTCCAGTTTTATTGGCCCGTATTCGCAGCCAGTTGCGTACCCATGAACAATCGGAAGACGCGATTTTTCAGCTGGGCCCATATACGTTCAAGCCCTCCATGAAGATGTTGATCCGCGAAGACGAAACCAAAGTCAGGTTGACGGAGAAAGAAACAAATATCCTAAAATTCCTGCACCGCTCTGCCGAAGGCGTTGTCGCGCGGGATGTGCTGCTGCATGAGGTTTGGGGCTATAACGCTGGTGTAACGACCCACACATTAGAAACGCATATCTATCGCTTGCGCCAAAAGATTGAGCCAGATCCGTCAAATGCTCGCCTATTGGTGACCGAATCCGGCGGCTATCGGCTTATGATCTGATGGTGGGCTTTTTCGTTAAACATTAGATGTTACTGAATAACAGACAGGTTTTTTTCATGAGTTTCCTGTCGGTTTGAGCCCGAAGTTGAGTGGCCGGGTTAATTGTCACTCTCCCTCCCTGTTGGACTTGGCCGGGCCTTTGTGCTCGGCCCTTTTTTTGTCCCGTTTTTGGTGGTTGCCGCCTGATGGTCGCGTTAGGATGCGACGACCCATATCAGGAGCACACGCTATGTCCTTTACCCTTGCCACTTGGAACATCAACTCTGTCCGTCTGCGCGAGCCGATTGTGTGTAAATTGCTGGAAGAAGAAGGGCCCGATGTGCTGTGCTTGCAAGAATGCAAAAGCCCGGTTGATAAGATCCCGATGGAGGCATTTAACGCGCTTGGCTATAAGTACATGATTGCCGAAGGGCAAAAGGGTTATAACGGCGTGGCGATCCTGTCGAAACTGCCGTTGGAACCCGCAGGCGCACATGATTTTGCGCAACTGGGCCATGCGCGGCACGTTGCTGCAAAGCTGCCCAATGGCGTGACGGTCCATAACTTTTATGTGCCTGCTGGTGGCGATGTTGCGGATCGTGAAGTGAACGAAAAATTTGGACAAAAGATGGATTACCTCGCAGAAATGCGCGACTTCTTTCATGCCGAATCCCCGGAAAAATCTATCCTTGTTGGTGATCTGAACATTGCGCCACGTGAGGACGATGTTTGGGACCACAAAAAGCTGCTTAAGGTTGTCAGCCATACACCCGTCGAAGTCGAAGCATTGGCCCAGACACAAGACGCAGGTAAGTGGGTGGATATTACGCGTCAGGATATCCCTGAGGGATTGCTTTATAGTTGGTGGAGCTACCGTGCAAAGGATTGGGACGTTGCAAATAAGGGCCGCAGGTTGGACCACGTTTGGGCAACACCTGATATTTCATCATCTGCACACAGCAGCCGGGTTTTGCGTTCTGCACGCGGTTGGGAAAAACCGTCAGACCATGCGCCGATTTTTGCAACTTTCGATGTTTAAGGCTAAGCCTCTTTGAAACTGCGGGTTGAGGTCACATATGTAACCCAACCCGATTGAACCGCACATTAGGACCGATGATATTATGGATCTCAACCTTTCCGCCGCCGCACCTGCCGATGACTTAATCAAAGACACAACTGAAGCCACGTTTATGGCTGATGTCGTCGAGGCATCACAAACCACACCGATCATCGTTGATTTCTGGGCGCCGTGGTGCGGACCTTGCAAAACCTTGGTGCCACAGCTTGAGGCGGCAGTAACTGCGGCCAAGGGTGCCGTGAAGATGGTTAAGATCAATGTGGATGAGGCGCAGGCGATTGCGGGTCAGCTGCAAATCCAGTCGGTACCGACGGTCTATGCGTTCTGGAAGGGACAGCCCATTGATGGTTTTCAGGGCGCTGTTCCACAATCCGAGATTATCGAATTTGTTGACCGCGTTATTAAGGCGGCAGGGGGCGAAGCGCCCTCCGACACGCTTAATGATGCAGTTGAAGCAGCCGAAGAAATGCTGACTGACGGTCAGGCAGATGATGCGGCACAGACGTTTGCGGCCATTCTGGGCGAAGATCCGATGCATGCTGGTGCCTATGGTGGCATGGTCCGCGCGCATATCGCGTTGGGCGATTTGGATAAGGCCGAAGGCTTGCTCAATGGTGCACCAATCGAGATTTCCAAAGCGTCCGAACTGGAAGCCGCGCACGCGCAACTTGAACTGGCACGACAGGCCGCTGATGCAGGACCAGTAGCTGAACTGAGTGCCGCAGTAGAAGCCAATCCTGATGACCTTCAAACGCGATTTGATCTGGCTCAAGCGTTATATGCCAACGATGATGCCGAAGCGGCGGTTGATCAACTTCTTGAGTTGTTCAAGCGAGATCGCGAATGGAACGACGGCGCTGCCAAGACACAACTCTTCACCATTTTTGATGCATTAAAACCTGCCGATCCAATCGCATTGAATGGTCGACGCAAATTGAGCTCATTGATATTTGCCTGATCGGCCAACAGCACTATCTGTAAGACATGATAAAACAAGCTGATCTGCCAGACACCATCCCGATCTTTCCATTGGAGGGAGCGCTGCTGTTGCCGCGCTCTCGACTGCCGCTGCATATATTTGAGCCGCGCTATTTGCAGATGATCGAGGACGCGTTGAAAACCAGCACGCGGTTGATCGGTATGGTGCAACCTAATGTGATTCCGGGCCGTGAAGGCATGGGGTTGCAGACGATTGGATGTGCAGGACGCATCAGCCAGTTTTCTGAAACCGAAGATGGCCGATACATGATCACGTTGGCGGGCATATCGCGCTATCGTATTGTCAAAGAAACCGAAGGTTTTGCCCCGTATCGCCGGTGTGAAGTGTCTTGGGAGGGTTTTGGCCCTGATCTGCAAGATGAAGAGGCGGATACTGCGTTTGATCGCAAGCCGTTTTTGGATGCGTTGTCGCGGTATTTTGATGTGCGCGGCCTATCAGCAGATTGGGAAGCCCTGACAGATGCGGATGACGAGCTGCTTATCAATTCGCTGTCAATGATGCTGGATTTTGAGAGCGAAGATAAGCAGGCCTTGCTAGAGGCACCGTCGCTGCGTACGCGACGAGAGACATTGGTGACGCTGATAGAATACGCCCTACGTGGCGGTGGTGATGGGGAGATGATGCAATGAATGATACGGTTGTAAACTTTGATCGCCGGATGCTTGAGGCGCTTATTTGCCCGCGCAGTCAGCAGACGTTGCGCTATGACGCTGAGCGTCAGGAGCTGGTGTCAAAGTCGGCGGGCCTTGCGTACCCTATCCGCAATGGTATCCCCGTTATGCTGATTGATGAGGCGCGTATCCTAGACTAGGGGCATGCGCCTAAAGCGGCAAACCTCGCATGAGCTTTGGTAAGTCACCATTCAGGCCAGCGGCTTCGCGTATGAATGTTCTGCGCAGGCCGGGCATGGCGTTGATAACCCCCATCCCAATGTCGCGGGCAAGGCGCATAAACCCATTATCGTTTGAGAAAAGGCGATTGAAACTGTCGGTGGCCAGCGCCAGTGAGACGTTGTCAAAACGCCGCCATTCTTGATAACGCGCCAGTGCAACGCCAGCGCCAAAATCTTCACCGCGGCGCTGCGCGTCTACAATCACCTCACACAATGCGGCGATATCGCGAAAGCCAGCGTTTAAGCCCTGACCAGCGATGGGATGAACGCCGTGGGCACTATCCCCCACCAGCGCAACACGATCTGCGATCATGTCATGGGTCAAGGATAGGCTAAGCGGGTAAGTATATCGCGCACCCGCAAGGGATATTTCGCCCAGAAAATCGCCAAACCGCGGACGTAGAACATTCAAGTATTCCTCGTCAGGCAAGGCGTGAATGCGCGCTGCATTTTGATCGGTCTCGGACCAAACGATCGAACTGCGGTTTCCTGTAAGCGGTAAAATTGCCAAGGGTCCGGGGGGCATAAAGAACTGATGGGCAATGCCATTATGGGGCAGTTCATGATTGACCGCACACACCAACGCGGTCTGACCATAAGCCCAACCAGTTCGTTTGATCCCCGCGCGCGCCGCCGTCCCCGATGAACGCCCATCAGCGCCAATACACAAACGGGCGCGTAGTAGTTTACCGGAGGCAAGGGTAAGTGTGACACCCGTTGTATCAGGGGCCTGCGCAATAACCTCTTCGCCGTTCATGACATGGACAGCGTCATTGGCGGCAACTGCTTCCATCAGCGCACGCCGCAGATGACGGTCCTCAAGCATGTGACCCATCGGGCCTTCCTCAATCTCGGCATGATCGAAATGCATGAAAAAGGGCGATGGCCCTTCGCCAGCGCGCCCATCGGTTACTTTGATTTCCAGCATTGGCTGCGCATGTTCGGTTACCGTTTCCCACAGCCCAATCCCCTCAAGAAGGCGAACCGAGGTCAGCGCGAGCGCGTAAGAGCGGCCGTCAAATCCGTCAGCCTTTCGCGTTTGCGCCTTTTGGGCATCAATCACAGTGACCTTCAGCCCGCTGGCTGCAAGTGCAAGGGCAAGGGTGGGGCCGCTTAGCCCGCCGCCCACGATGGCGATATCTGTATCAAAACTCATACTGTTCAATATGGCGGGCAACAGGGGATTGTCCATGCGCCCAAGCGCCGCTACCGTCACAAGAAATCAGATAGAGGGAAGATTGATATGCGTGACTGGCTTAGCATGACTGCAGCAGACCTTGGCCGTGGCATTGGCGCAGGTGACATCGATCCGGTCGCCCTATGCGAGACCTATCTGTCCGAGATTGAGGCGCATCCACTACGGGACCGCATTTATGCGCGCGTGACGGCATCCCGTGCCCGTGCGGAGGCCAGCGCGGCCGCGCAGCGTGCGCAGGCTGGCCAACGATTGTCATTGTTAGATGGTGTACCGATCAGTTGGAAAGACCTCTATGACACTGCCGGAGTTGGCACTGAGGCGGGTTCAAAATTGCTTGAGGGTCGTGTGCCGGAACATGATGCTTTGGTTTTGCAAAACGCAACTGCTGCCGGGCTGGTCTGTTTGGGTAAGGTCCACATGAGTGAGTTGGCGTTTTCGGGTTTGGGCTATAACCCCTCCACAAACACTCCACCCTGCGTGAATGACGCGGATGCTGTACCGGGCGGATCATCATCTGGTTCTGGTGCTTCGGTCGCCTTTGGATTGGCCGCAGCCAGTATTGGTTCTGATACAGGCGGATCGGTTCGCATCCCCTCGGCGTGGAATGATCTTGTGGGGCTGAAAACAACTCACGGGCGGCTCAGCCTTGAGGGTGTTGTGCCGCTTGCGCTCAAGTTTGATACGATTGGCCCGCTTTGTCGCTCTGTCGAAGATGCAGCGCTGCTGACTGCTGCGCTGGAGGGCAGCAAGGCACCTGATTTGCGTGGTGCCTCGCTCAAAGGATGCCGTTTTGCAATTCTAGAAACGGTTATGATGGAGGACTTGCGTGATGCGCCCAAAGCAGCATTTGAAAGCGCAGTTGAGCGCCTAAAGGCTGCGGGCGCGATTGTTGAGATGATCAAAGTACCCGCCGCACAACAGGCACTGGATGTGTCAGGCCAATTGATGACATCAGAGGCTTATGGCCTTTGGCGGGATGTTATCGAAGCAGCACCTGAAAAGATGTATTCTGAAATTTTGCGTCGTTTCCGTCTGGGGCTTGAATGTTCGGGGCCCGATTATGTGGCTGCTTGGGCCAAACTGGAAGGCGCGCGTGTTGCCTATGATCAGGCAACTGCTGGTTATGATGCGGTACTTGCGCCAACGGCTCCTATTTTACCGCCAAATCTGGAACGGTTGAAGACCGACGAAGAATATTACGTCACTGAAAACCTGCTGGCATTGCGCAATACGCGCCTTGGTAACCTGTTGGGGCTGTGCAGCCTGACCTTGCCGACGGATACGCCGAGTTGCGGTTTGATGATCCTTGCAGCGCCCGATCAAGACAGCGCTGTGTTACGTCTGGGGGCTGCAGCAGAGGCAGCGCTGGCGTAACGGGCGAAAATGCCACAAGCGGCGCATATCCATCGGGTTTTTCCTAGACGACAGGCGGCGATTTAAGCTACCTTGGGACAAACGGGACGCTAATGATCCCGATCCGAGGCAGTTTTGATGAATTTTCCTGAGCGGTTTTCGAACCTTCCTGCTCACGTGTGGCCCCGTTTGCGCGCTCTTTTAGACGTGCACGAGGGGGGCGGTCCGCTGATGCAGATGACCATAGGCGAGCCGAAACATGTGTTTCCGGCTTGGGTTACTGACGTGATCGTTGAAAACGCCGCGGGTTTTAACAGCTATCCACCAAATGACGGCTCACCCGCACTGCGCGGCGCCATCGCGGCGTGGGTAAATCGCCGTTACGGCGTGCCAGTGGACGCGGATACGCAGGTCATGGCGCTAAACGGAACACGTGAAGGTCTGTACAATGCGGTGATCGCGTTGTGTCCTGAAACGAAGAATGGTCAAAAACCGACGATCCTAGTCCCTAACCCGTTTTATCCGGTTTACATGATCGCTGCGATTTCAGGTGCGTGCGATCCGGTTATGGTGAATGCGACAAGTGAAACAGGTCACCTTCCGGACTTTGATGCGGTGGATGAAGAGACGCTCAATCGCACGGTCGCTGTCTATATCTGCTCACCGGCCAACCCGCAGGGTGCTGTTGCGTCGCGTGAGTATTGGGAAAATACGATCCGTCTCGCTGAAAAACATGATTTCCTGATCTTTGCGGATGAATGCTATTCCGAGATTTACCGCGATGAGCCGCCAGTTGGTGCGTTGCAAGTTGCCCATGAGATGGATGTGGACCTGAACCGCGTTGTGATTTTCCATAGCCTCAGCAAGCGTTCTAACCTGCCTGGTCTGCGGTCGGGGTTTGTGGCCTCCGGTGCGGACAGTATCCGTGAGATCAAACAGCTGCGCAATTTTGCTGGCACGCCTTTGCCTCTGCCATTGCAGACAGCATCTGCTGCCGTGTGGGAAGATGAGGCGCATGTCATCGAGAACCGCGCGCTATATGCTGAGAAGTTCGAGATAGCGGATCGCATCTTTGGCAATGTCGCGGGATACGTCAGCCCCGAGGCGGGATTCTTTCTGTGGTTGCCAGTCGAAGATGATGAAGTTGCAGCCTTAAAGCTGTGGCGTGAAACAGGTGTGAAGGTGCTGCCGGGCGGCTACCTCGCACAGGATGTTCCGGGCGTCGAAAACCCCGGTAAGAAATATATAAGAGTGGCCCTAGTGGCCCCAAAAGAAGAGACAGAACGGGGGCTTTTGGCCATCCGTGACTGTCTTTATGCGGTATAGAGGGACGAGTTATGGCTTATCAGACACGCGGGCGCGAACCGCTGCTAGACAGTAACACAGCAGAAGCGATCGAAAAACGTGGCAAGGAGTTGCTGGGTGTTGTGCTGGTGGTGCTGGGCATCATGGCTGCAATGATGATCGGCAGCTATACCCCTGATGATCCAAATTGGATGTTGGCCACAGATGCACCTGCGCAAAATTGGCTTGGTCGTATGGGCGCCTCCCTTGCTGCCCCGCTGTTTATGATTGTTGGTTGGGGCGCTTGGGGTCTTGCGATTGTGTTGCTGGTCTGGGGCGTGCGCTTTGCGTTGCACCGTGGCCAAGAGCGCGCGATGGGCCGCCTTATTTTTGCGCCGATTGCGGTCGCTTTGGGTGCTATCTATGCCGCAACACTGACACCGGGTTCTGAATGGTTGCAGACACATAGCTTTGGCTTGGGTGGTTTGTTTGGTGACACCGTCATGGGCGTCATCCTGACAGTATTGCCAATCGGGTCTACGTTCACAGTAAAGCTGATGTCGCTGTTGATGGGGGCTGGTATCCTTGCGTTAGGCGCATTTGTTTTGGGATTCACCCGTTGGGAACTGTCGCGCTTTGGCCGGTTTCTGCTGGTCGGAACAATCATGGCTTATGCCGCCTTGATGAACGTTCTGGGCCGTAGCGCTGCGGGTGCCGTAGGTGCGGCGCAGGGGTTGCAGGTCAAACAGGCAGAACGCCGCGAACTTCGCCGCGTTGAGCAAGAACAAGCCGACGCATATGCTGCTGAACAAGCCCAAGCAGAAGTCCAAGTTGCACCTGCGGCAGTTCGTACGCCAACGATCATTGCCAGCCGCGCAGCACCTTTGCCCCCGGCTGAGGATATGTATGATTATGAGCAGGAGCCTGTGCAAACAGCAGAGACTAAGTCAGGTCTGCTTGCGCGGATGCCGGGTCTGATAAAACGTCCAGATGTAATGCCTGAGCCCGAACTGGTTGAACAACACCACGAAGCAGTTCTGGAAGAAGCTCCTGATGCGGACCGTATCAAAACCAAAATTTCGGATGTCATCAAGAACCGGGTACGTACAACCAATGCTGTGCATGTCCCTGCGACCGCTCCGCTGACGCGCGGCCGTGGTCGTGGCCCTGATCCACTGTTGCTGAACACTAAACGCGAAGAGCCGCCGTTAACTGCACACGTCCGCGTTGCGCCTATCCCTGCTGAGCCGCCATTGACCGCCCGGGCGATCCCTGTAGCACCACCTGCGCCAGTCTATGCGGACGCAGCCCCGAGCGAGAGCTATGATGCGTTGACTGAAACATTCGAGGCCGACGAAGTGAACATCTTTGTTGAACCTCAAGTTGTTGAGGAGGCGCTACCAGATACGCCAACACCACCTGCACCTGCGCCAATTATGGTCGCGGCACCGCATATTCCTATTCCTGAGCCAAAGCGCGTCGTGACGCCAATGACCCGCAAAGCGGTCCCTCAAAGCAAGCAAGCAAAAGCAGAAGCCCAACCCGCATTGTCATTTGATGACAGCCACCCGGGTTTTGAGTTGCCACCGCTTAATTTGTTGGAGTCTCCCGAAGACAGCCCGCGTTTGCATCTAAGCGATGAAGCCCTCGAAGAGAACGCCCGCATGCTGGAAAACGTTCTAGATGATTATGGCGTCAAAGGTGAGATCGTCGCCGTACGTCCAGGTCCAGTTGTTACCATGTATGAACTTGAACCTGCGCCGGGCCTCAAAGCGTCTCGCGTGATTGGTCTGGCTGATGACATCGCACGCTCCATGGCGGCATTGTCTGCACGTGTTTCTACTGTTCCGGGTCGTTCGGTCATTGGTATCGAATTGCCAAACGAGAACCGCGAAAAAGTAGTGCTGCGTGAGATCCTAAGCAGCCGTGACTTTGGTGATGGCAATCAGAACCTGCCACTGGCTTTGGGCAAAGATATTGGTGGGGAACCTGTTGTGGCGAACCTTGCCAAGATGCCTCACCTGCTGATTGCGGGTACAACGGGATCAGGTAAATCGGTTGCGATCAACACAATGATCCTAAGCTTGCTGTACAAACTAAGTCCGCAAGACTGCCGCATGATCATGATTGACCCCAAGATGCTGGAACTCAGCGTCTATGACGGCATTCCGCATCTTTTGTCCCCCGTTGTTACGGACCCCAAAAAAGCGCTGGTTGCGTTGAAGTGGACCGTCGGTGAGATGGAAGACCGCTATCGCAAGATGTCAAAAATGGGTGTGCGTAACATTGAGGGTTACAACGGCCGCGTCAAAGAAGCGCTGTCCAAAGGCGAGATGTTCAGCCGCACGGTTCAGACCGGATTTGATGACAACACAGGCGAACCAATCTTTGAAACAGAAGAGAACACGCCAGAGAAGCTGCCCTATATCGTCGTAATCGTCGACGAAATGGCAGACCTGATGATGGTCGCTGGTAAAGAGATCGAAGCCTGTATTCAGCGTTTGGCGCAGATGGCGCGTGCATCGGGTATTCACCTGATCATGGCCACGCAGCGCCCATCTGTTGACGTGATCACGGGTACAATTAAGGCGAACTTCCCAACGCGGATTTCGTTCCAAGTGACCAGTAAAATCGACAGCCGCACCATTCTGGGTGAAATGGGTGCCGAACAGCTGCTGGGCATGGGCGACATGTTGTATATGGCGGGTGGTTCCAAGATTGTGCGTTGTCACGGCCCGTTTGTAAGCGATGAAGAAGTCGAGGAAATCGTCAACCACCTCAAACAATTTGGTGAGCCTGACTATGTTTCCGGCGTTGTCGAAGGGCCGCCAGAAGGCAAGGAATCTGATATTGATACTGTGCTTGGCCTCAATACAGGTGGAAATACAGACGTCGCGGATGCGCTGTATGACACTGCGGTGAATATCGTCACTAAAGATCGCAAATGCTCGACGTCCTACATCCAGCGAAAGCTTGCTATTGGCTATAACAAAGCGGCCCGCTTGGTTGAACAAATGGAAGACGAGGGCCTCGTCTCTCCTGCGAACCATGTTGGCAAACGAGAGATACTTGTGCCGGAACAAGGCTAACCTCCTTTATCCTGCATCCAAGAGAAAAGGCTCCCCTGCTCAGAGGGGGGCCTTTTTGTATTATGAAGGCGCATGCCCGCTTATCAGGGGGGAAAGTGGAGAACTTCCTGCCAAAGCGCCTTGTTGATATCGCATATCAAAGCCCACCACCCTATGTTGAGGGCAATGCAGTATCTAAGAAACAGGAACATCATATGCGATTTCTGAAAACCGTCACTTTAAGCGCGGCATTCGCTGTAGCCGCAACAGCCGCAATGGCGGACAAGCTGCCATTGGGCAGTATCAGCAGCTATCTCAATAAAATGACGACCGCTCAGGGTGAGTTCACGCAGATCAACAGCGATGGAACAATCTCGACGGGCACGATTTATATCAAACGCCCTGGTCGCGTCCGGTTTGAGTACAACGCGCCTGAAACCGGTTTGGTTATCGCGGGCTCAAATACTGTGGTGATTTATGATACCAAATCGAACCAGCCACCTGAAACCTATCCACTGTCGCGCACACCACTGTCGATCATTCTAGCGCGTAACGTGAATCTGACACAGGCTAAGATGGTGACGGGCCATGCCTATGATGGCACCGCTACAACCGTCACTGCCCAAGACCCCGAGAACCCGCAGTATGGCAATATTCAGATGAAGTTCACGGGCCCGAATCCCGAACTGCGCCAGTGGATCATCAATGATGGCAATGGCAGCCAAACAACGGTTGTTCTGGGCGAGCTGAAACAAGGGGGCAGCCTGCCCAATAAGCTATTTGATGTTGGTAGTCCGGGAACTGCTAACCGATAACACCAAGTTAGCGCGCCATTATTGGCGCGCTGCACGCCATAGCAACAAGGCAGTGATCAGCGCTGGGACGGTTTGGATCATTAGAATGCGCGGAGAGACTGTTACAGCTCCGACAATTCCGGCAACCATCACGAACAGCAAAAAGCAGGTCGCGATATTGCGCTGCCAAACTCTGTCAGCGATGGTTAATGCCCATATCAACCCTGCGGCTAGAAACGCATTGTAAATACCTTGGTTGGCGGCGAGGTCGGTTGTTTGTGCAAACAACTCAGCGGGAAAAGTAGAGAAGACACGCGGCCCTGTCGCTTCCCATGCGAACATTTCAAAGTAAGCAATATACGCATGAAGGGCTGCAATGAACCCGATGAGTAAACGCGAAATGGCAAGCATAGGTGTTTTCTCCCTTTGATGAGATGATAGTGGCCTAGTCCAGTTAGATAGCGTTGGCGGGTGCGTTTGGTCTGTTGCACACCGCCAATGACGCCATCTAGCGCAGTCTGCATCCAGAAATTTGATCTCTGTACATAAAGGAACGCGCCTCTACATTGCCTGCAACGTCCACTAACCAAGGTTTGCTGTTGTATGTGCCTTTGCGAAAGCCCGTGTGACCCTCGTGATAGGCCAGATATTGGTTGCGCGCATCAGACAGAGCAATGCCGTTACGCTCGCGGCTGGTGTTCATGTACCACCCCATAAAGTCGGTGGCATCTTTGATTTTGTTACGCCGCGCGCCGCCGCGCCGTTCGGCATCGCGATATTCGTCCCATGTGGCATCCAATGCTTGGCTATAACCAAACGCACTTGATTGACGCCCCATTGGAATTACGCCCAGCACATACCTGAATGGTGTGCGGGCGTCAGACACGAACTTGCTCTCTTGGTGGATCGTGGCCATCTGAACGTAAATGGGAACGCCCCATTTCCGCTCAACGGATTTGAACGCTTTGTGGTAGTCGGGGCGCTGTTTGAGAATCGTGCAGGCGTTGTCCAGATTCCGTGGTGGAGTACTGGATGACCCCCCACAGCTGGCCAGCAGGAGCACGACGATCAATGCGCGAAGGGGTGTTTTCATTTGCCTATCGCCTCAAGTTTAGTTTTTTATATTTTGCAGCATCGTATCGCGGGTTGCTTCGTTTTTATAGTAAAATCCTACAATAGAACGGCTAAAAGAAGCGGTAATGCGCCGACTGATATCAATGTTGAGACAACAACGAGCCCTGCAACTGATTCGGCATCAGCGCCGTATTTCGCGGCCAACAGATAAGACGTGACTGCCACAGGCGTCGCGACCTGCAAAACAAGAACCCCAGAGGCAATGTGATCAAGGTTAAAGGCAACGGCTGCAACCCATGCAATTCCAGTGCAGAGCACCAGTTTGACGACTGAAAGCGCAACGGCGCGCCCGATTCCCCGAGGGGTCAGCCGCGCCACAGCCACACCAAGCGTAATCAGCATCAGCGGAATCGCCATCTGCCCGATCAGTACAAGCGTGTTGGTGAGGAATTGCGGTGTCTGCCAATCCTGCCAAAGAAACAGACCGCCGAGCAATGCCGCCCAAACCAGGGGTTCTCGGAGGACTTTGCCAAAGCTGCCCGGGCCAGCAATCAACCAGATTCCAAAGGTGAACGTCCAAATAGCCATGATTGCAAAGACAACAACAGCATAGCTGAGCCCTTCTTCACCGAACGCAAATAAAGCAAGAGGCAGGCCCAGATTGCCAGTGTTGCCAAAAATCAGGGGTGCCAGATAGGTGCGGCGGGGCAAACCACCAGCCCAAACGAGTGCTGCAGCCGCGATTGTGATGCCTAGATAGGCAACGATTGAGGCAAGCGAGAGCGCGGCCAATGCGGCCGGATCAATCTGCGTTTGCATCAAGGATGTGAAGATCAAACAAGGTACAGCTAACGTTGTGCCGAGTTGTGTCACAAAGTTTATTCGATACTCGTACCCCAGCTTTACCCAGCCAAACCCAACGGCAGCCAATAAAAATACAGGTGCTACGACCTCAAGAACCACAAGTGTCAAGTTCACAGACTGTTTCCTTTAAGTTAGCTGCAATAATTGGACAAATTGTCCTTGTTTCGGATAGGAACCAAGAGTAGGGAACGCACTGCTATGATCCGAACACGCGCAAAATATCATCTGGGCCAGGTTGTCCGCCACAAGAAACACCCGTTCCGCGGGGTGATTTTTGATGTCGATCCAATTTTCGCAAATACAGATGAATGGTACGAGTCGATTCCAGAAGAAAGCCGGCCCATCAAAGGCCAGCCCTTTTATCATTTGTTGGCTGAAAACGATCAAAGCTATTACGTGGCCTATGTGTCCGAACAAAACTTGGTTGCGGATTATTCAGGTGAGCCTGTCGACCATCCCGATATTCCTGATCTGTTTGGCCCATTTGAAAACGGCGCTTACCCGCTACATTTTCAACTCAATTGATAAGGGGATGCATTTCTGCACCCCCGACCAATATTTAGTAACCCAAAGCACAGCCATCTTTTCGGGGGTCTGAAGCGCCCTCAAGTACGCCGCTTTCGTGGATTTTGATGGCTTGAGCGCCGCCGATGGCCGTTTGAGGGATCGCAACCTTATGTCCCTTATCAACCAGCTCAGCACGTACGGCGTCTGAGTACCCGCGTTCGACATTTAACGTACCGTTGTCCGAAAACGCACGAGGCGCATCAATGGCTGCTTGGGGATCCATCCCGAAATCACACAGATTAGAGGCAAAGCGGGCGTGACCACAGGGTTGATATGCCCCGCCCATGACACCGAACGGCATCATCACACGCCCATTTTGACGGATCATGCCGGGAATAATTGTGTGCATCGGGCGCTTTCCGCCTTTGAGCTCATTGGGATGACCCTGTTCTAATGTGAAACCTGCGCCACGGTTTTGCATCAGCAACCCGAACTTATCCGAAGCAATGCCAGAACCAAAGCCATGGAAGATGGAATAAATCAGGGAAACTGACATGCCGTCACCATCCACGACTGTGATATAGATCGTATCCTTGTGAACGGCCTCGGTGAGGGCAGCAGGGCTTTGCATTGCCTGTGTGGGGTCAATCAACGCGGCCAGTTTTTTTGCTGTGTCCATCTCTAACATGTACTCAGCGCGCGTGGCGTAATCTGCATCTGCAAGGAAGCGATTGCGCGCATCATACGCCAGCTTTGCGGCTTCAGCTTCTATGTGCACACGCTGCGCACCCAAAGGATCCATTCCTGCCATATTGAACTGGGACAAGATATTGAGCATAAGCAGGGCGGTTGCGCCTTGACCATTGGGCGGATGCTC
Organism: Sulfitobacter sp.; assembly: GCF_036960155.1. Classification (GTDB taxonomy): domain Bacteria; phylum Pseudomonadota; class Alphaproteobacteria; order Rhodobacterales; family Rhodobacteraceae; genus Sulfitobacter. The sequence goes on from NZ_JBALWB010000001.1 coordinate 1,279,534, forward strand.
AACAACTTCGATATCTTTATAAGCGCCTGCAATGGGTGTTGTCGGTGTGCACGCGACAGCTGCGAAATCTTCGGCTGTGTGTTTGCCGCCCATGGCGTTTAGCGTGGTGATCATGTCGTCAGCAATTTCGCCTGTGTAAAACGCATCGCGACCATCTTTTGCGATTCGCTTCAGCACTTCGGCTTGACCAGGTGCGCGAAAGATTTCGCCTACCTTTGGGGTTTTCCCGTTGATCAGGTAGTAATCGCGGGCAACGCCTTGCAAGGTGTCCGCATCATTGCCCCAATCGAAGGCCACACGCGGTGCAACAGGTACGCCTTCCTCAGCATATTTAATTGCTGAAGAAAGCAACGCATCAAGCCCCAACTTCCCCACTGTTTCGGACAGGTGACAAAACGCATCAACGGCACCCGGAATGGTTACTGCATGGGCAGAATGCACTGGAACGGTTTTTTCACCCGAATCGCGAAGCTGTGCTGCGTCCAGCGCAGCAGGTGCTCGGCCTGAACCATTAAGGGCATGCACCTCGTTGCTTCCACCTTCTGACCAGAGGACAAAACAGTCTCCGCCAATGCCTGTCATTTGTGGCTCGCAAATGCCCAGCAGAACCGCACCAGCGATTGCGGCATCCATAGCGTTTCCGCCACGCTCAAGCACATCAATGGCGGCCTTCGCGCCTAAAGGATGGGAAGTGGCGCACATGCCACCTGTTGCCAAGACAGGAGACCGGCCTGGGAAGTGGAAATCACGCATTGGGAAGAACCTCGTTCATACAACTGTTTGGCGGAGCCTAGAACGTTAGAACGCCGCTGCCAATGTGAATGAAGTGAGGATGTTTGGGGGGGAGTAGTGCTCCGGCGTCGTATACTGGGTGGGGGCAATTAAACACGACGCCGGAGGAAGCTATATGCAGCTACAAGAAACGGTATGACGGTCAAGCATGGCGGAATTGTGATGTTGCAGAGGCAAGTATGGGGAAATGCGGTGGCATTCCGGTGCTGAACGCCTGTTACTTGATTAAAGTAGCGATCTGTTACAGCCCAACAGCCAACAGCAGATTGAGGTGGTTAGAGTCCCCAACGCGGGCATAGTGTACCTTTTGGGCGAGAGAATGGATCATAAACCAACCGAATCCGCCTTCAGGTATATCTGACACTGCAACATCCAACGCGGGAGCGCAGGCATCGGGCGTTTTACCGAGGGGCATCGGGACACCTTCATCGATGATTGCCATCCGCAGGCCCTCGCGATCATGCTCTGCGTGAATATGTATTGTTGTATCGCCATCGGTCGCAGCCAACGCATGTTCGACAATGTTATTGAGTGCCTCAGCCAAGACAAGTTCAACTGTCCCCGCCTCATCAGCATCAAGCTCTAGTGGCGCAAGTTGTGCCATCGCTTGCGCAAGTCCAGTACGGACCGCATCTTCCTTGCCAGTGAAGGACACTTCAAATGAAAGTCTAGGAACATCTTTAGTCACGAGGAGTTCCAATTTTGCCCAAAATCATACCCGCAATTCTTCCAATGCGGATTCAACCGTCGAATAGACCCCGAAAACCGAATCCATCCTTGTCAGCTTGAATACTTTATCAACCGTTGGTGTAAGCCCAGCGAGAATGAGCTTTCGGTCTGGGCTAAGGATCTTCATCGCGGCAACAATAGCGCCTAGCCCACTAGAATCAATAAATTGAACATGGTTGAGGTCAAGAACGACAGTATCTTTCCCACCTTCTGTGATCTCGCGCATGCGGTCTTTGAAGGAGAGCGCGACGGATGCATCAATGCGTTGTTCCTGGACTGTTACGATCTGTATTTGCGGTTCTTTTGAGCTGGTGAGTTCCATGATATATTCCTGCAAAGATTGCGTGCTTACTGTTTGATAGCGCCAAATGGCTAAGAAGTTGTAAGCACCCGCAAAAGGAGAAAAATATGCGTAAAGTAGTGATAGCAGGGGCTTCTCGTACCCCGATGGGTGGATTTCAGGGTGCTTTTAGTAGCATGACTGCTGCGCAACTTGGCGGGGCGGCCATTCGTTCTGCGTTGGGCGGTGTTGATCCTGCAATCGTTCAAGAAGTCCTTATGGGATGTGTTTTGCCCGCTGGCCAAGGGCAAGCACCTGCGCGTCAGGCGGGCTTTGCTGCTGGTTTGGGTGAAGACGTTCCTGCGACCACGCTGAACAAGATGTGCGGTTCTGGCATGAAGGCCGCAATGATCGGTTTCGACCAGATCGCGCTGGGCCATACAGATGTCATGGTTGCTGGCGGCATGGAAAGCATGACGAACGCACCCTATGTCCTGCCCAAAATGCGCGGTGGTGCACGATTGGGTCATGCCGCCGTTGTGGATCACATGTTCCTTGATGGTTTGGAAGACGCATATGACAAGGGTCGCCTGATGGGCACCTTTGCCGAAGATTGCGCTGAGACATATCAATTCACGCGCGAACGTCAGGATGAATACGCGTTGGCATCGCTTAGTCGTGCGTTAGAGGCGCAAAAGAGTGGGGCTTTTGCGGATGAGGTTGCACCGGTTGAAGTGAAGTCACGTAAGGGAACGGTCACCGTTGATGCGGATGAACAACCGGCCAGTGCACGCCCTGATAAGATTCCACAGCTAAAGCCAGCGTTCCGTGACGGCGGGACAGTTACGGCTGCAAACTCGTCTTCTATTTCCGATGGGGCAGCTGCGTTGGTGTTGGCCTCTGAGGAGGCGGCGCTGGCCCAAGGGCTCACTGTACGGGCGCACATCATGGGCCACGCCAGCCATGCCCAAGCGCCGGGCTTGTTCACCACAGCTCCGGTCCCTGCGGCGCAAAAGCTATTGGAACGCATTGGTTGGACAAAAGACGACGTTGATCTGTGGGAAGTGAATGAGGCCTTTGCCGTTGTGCCTTTGGCGTTCATGCACGAAATGGATTTGTCCCATGACATCGTGAACGTGAACGGCGGTGCGTGCGCACTGGGTCACCCTATTGGTGCATCAGGAGCACGTATCATGGTGACATTACTTAACGCGCTGGAAAAACGCGGCCTAAAACGCGGCATCGCGGCGATCTGTATCGGGGGCGGTGAAGGCACAGCAATTGCGATTGAGCGTAGCTAATACTATCTTGATATTCGTAAAAGTTGTTGCGGCTCCTTGGGGCCGCGATTTCTGTTTCTATGAGGCTTAATATGAACGTTGATTACCCGTTACTCACCAAGACAATTGCCGCCCTCACCGAGGGTGAGGACGATTCCGTGGCCCTGATGGCAACAATTGCCTGTGAGTTGCATCATAGCGATGACCGCTTTGATTGGACTGGTTTCTACCGTGTGACTGCACCCGAGGTGTTGAAGATTGGACCCTATCAGGGCGGGCACGGTTGCCTTGTGATCCCGTTTGCGCGCGGTGTTTGTGGTGCTGCAGCCCGTACAGGCGAGGTGCAACTGGTAGCAGATGTTGATGCGTTCCCCGGTCATATTGCCTGTGCCAGCTCAACACGTTCAGAACTGGTTCTGCCTGTCTTTGGCGAAGGGGGTAAACTGCTTGGGGTTCTCGATATCGATAGCAACCAGCCGAATGCATTCACGCAAGCTGACGCAGATGCGTTGGTGTTGATTCTGTCTAAAACTTTCATACACGTGAAATAATAGTAGATTTTTTCACGAACCTCTGGCAGAAATTATGGAGAGCCTATTCGCGTGCAAGATTCGCGTGCTGGGCAATCCAATTCTGCAGAGGTTCCATGCGCCACGATTTGCCCCAGACGTCCCATACACTTGGTGTGGATTTACGTGCACTGCGACGGGCGCGTGGCCTGACGTTGACGCAGACGGCGCAAGCGTTGGGACGTTCTGTTGGCTGGCTTAGCCAAGTTGAGCGGGACAAGTCAGAACCCTCGATTACAGATCTACGGATGATGGCGGTACATTTTGATGTGCCTGTGTCCATCTTGTTTCGACATGAGGCCGCGCCCGCATCTGAGGCCGGATTTGTTGTACGGGCATCTGCGCGGCGGCCAATTGGGTCGTCCATGGCGGGGCTGGTCGAAGAACTGCTGTCACCTGATCTCAGTGATGATTTCGAAGTGGTTCACTCTACGTTTCTGCCGCACAGCCACATCAAAGACCTTGTGCAACGTCCCACACAAGAAGTCGGCTATCTGATTTCGGGCGCACTTGAGATCGAAATCGACGGCGTGGTGCATGAACTGAACGCTGGCGACAGTTTTCGCATCCGAGGCGAGGCGTTCCGCTGGGCCAACCGCACCGCAGATCCCGTTGTGGCGATCTGGGTTATTGCCCCGCCGGTGTATTGATATGAGTTTCGAAGCATGGACCATTTTCACGCTGTTCTGGGTGGTGTTTGTTACCACACCCGGTCCCAATGCGGTGAACTGCATCAACAACGGAATGAACCTTGGATTAAAGCGTTCCATGGTTGGGGTGCTCGCAATCCTAACACAGGCCACATTGTTTCTATTGCTCTCAGCGCTGGGCGTAACTGCGTTGATAACGGCCTCACCTACAGCGTTCACTGTTGCCAAGCTATTGGGCGCGGCGTTTCTGATTTATCTGGGTGTCCGTGGCTGGGTGCAGGCGAAAACGCCAGTAAAGGTTGTAGAGACACCCACAAAATCCATCTATTTGCGAGCACTCGCCATTGCGACGATCAATCCTAAAAGTGTTGCAGGATATTTGGCGGCCTTCTCTCAATTTGTGCAGCCTGACGTGCCGATCTGGGACCAGATGTTGGTGATTTTTCCAACGGCACTGACCCTAACCGCGCTGAGTTACACAGGCTTTACAGCCCTTGGTGCTGGCCTTGGACGTGCGGCGCTGGGGGCAGTGTTCAACGTGTGGGTGCGCCGTGTCATGGGGACCTGTTTCATCATTTACGGCGTGCTGCTGGGCAGTGCCGCCACGCCGGGTCGGGGGTAAGTATGCTAAACGGTTCATGCCTGTGTGGCGCAATAACATTTACAGCGCAAAAAGCGGCACGTGATCCTGCGGCTTGCCATTGTGGCCAATGCCGCAAGCAGTCTGGTCATCATTGGGCGTCGGTGCAGGTCATGGACGATGATCTGACCATCCACGGAACGCCCAGTTGGTACGCATCCAGTAAAACGGCAAAGCGGGGCTTTTGCCCAACATGCGGTTCGTTCCTGTTCTGGAAAGGACAGTCCGACCCAGACACTGGCGTGTCTTTGGGCGCGCTTGATGGTCCGACGGGCCTGAAACTTGAGAGACATATCTTCACCGCCGACAAAGGCGATTATTACGAAATCACGGACAACGTCCGTCAGGGGGAACAAGAAACATGAGTGATTTTCCAACAACAGCCCGAGTGGTCATTATCGGCGGCGGAGTCGTGGGGACATCCACGCTGTATCATCTGGCAAAAGCAGGCATGAAAGAATGTGTGTTGCTGGAAAAGAACGAACTGACAGCTGGATCAACGTGGCACGCGGCAGGCAACTGCCCCAACTTCTCAAACTCTTGGGCGGTGATGAACATGCAGCGCTACGGGCTGGAAATGTACCGCACGCTGGGCGAGGACGTTGACTACCCGATGAACTATCACGTTACGGGCAGCTTGCGTCTGGCGCATACCAAAGAGCGGATGCAGGAATTTGAACGCGTTGCCTCAATGGGCGCGTATCAGGGTCTGGACATGGGCATGCTCACGCCCGCCGAGCTAAAAGAGTATAATCCATTCATGGAAGTGCACGACCTGACCGGTGGCATGTGGGATCCGCTTGATGGTGACATTGATCCAGCACAGTTGACACAGGCGCTTGCCAAGGGTGCACGCGATGCAGGTGGGCGGATTGAGCGTTTCTGTCCGGTTGTGGGCCTTGATCGTGACGGCGACGAATGGATTGTGAAAACCGAAAAAGGTGAGATCCGCGCGCAATATGTCGTCAACTGTGCAGGTTATTATGCGCAGCGCGTGGGCGAGATGTTTAAGCCCTTTGGCGGTCGTACCGTGCCGATGGTTGTCATGTCCCATCAGTACTTCCTGACCGAACCGATCGCCGAGATCGAAGCCTACACCAAAGAAAAAGGCCACAAGATGCCGATGATCCGCGACGTGGACATCAGCTATTACCTGCGTCAGGACAAAAACGGTCTGAACCTTGGCCCTTATGAGCGTAACTGTAAGGCACATTGGATCACACCCGAAGATCCGATGCCCGAAGACTTCTCGTTTCAACTGTATCCGGATGACCTAGAGCGTCTGGAGTTCTACATTGAGGACGCAATGGAGCGTCTGCCTGTATTGGGTACAGCAGGGGTTGGCCGTAACATCAATGGCCCCATTCCCTATGCACCTGACGGCTTGCCGATGATCGGCCCGATGCCGGGTGTAAAAAATGCGTTTGAAGGCCACAGCTTTACCTTCGGGATCGCGCAGGGCGGTGGTGCTGGCAAGGTGCTGGCAGAATGGATCATGCACGGCGAAACCGAGCTGGACATGTGGGCGGTTGATCCGCGTCGCTACACCGATAGCGCGGACCACGATTTCACATTGGCCAAAGCGCTAGAAACCTATGGCCACGAATACGCCATGCACTTCCCACACCACGAATGGCCTGCAGGCCGTGACAAAAAACTTTCTCCAAACCACGCCGCGCTGCAAGATGCAGGAGCCCAGTTTGGCGCATATAACGGCTGGGAACGCGCCAACTGGTTTGCGAAAGAGGGCGATGATACCTCGGAAGAAAGCACACACACATGGGATCGTAACGGCCCGTGGGCTGCTCGCATCAAAGAAGAAGTCGAAGCAGTACGTGATCACGCAGGTGTCCTCGATATGCCTGGTTTCTCACGCTATACCTTGAGTGGCACAGGCGCAGCGGAATGGTTGCGCGGCCAAGTCGCAGGCGCATTGCCCAAAGTGGGCCGCATGAACCTTGGGTATTTCACGGACAGTCGCGGCCGGATTTTGACAGAAATGACAATCATTCGCTGGGGCGAGGATGATTTCTGGCTGATGACAGCTGCAGTGGCCTTGTGGCACGATTTCGAACTGCTCAAAGGGCGCATGCCTGACGATGGTTCACTGACGCTGACCGACATCACACGAGACTGGTCGACGCATATTGTGACGGGCCCAGCCTCGCGCGAAATTCTGGCGGGTATGTGCGATGGCGCCGATCTGAGTGCGACGTGGATGGCCATTCAGGATGCCACAGTTGCGGGCAAACCAGCCAAGCTGTTCCGCGTTTCCTTTGCGGGTGAATTGGGTTGGGAAGTGCACACAGCATTTGACGACAGCCCGACTGTCTATCAAGCGATCACAGCCGCAGGTGCAAAACCTTTCGGCATGTATGCGCTGAATTCCATGCGGATCGAAAAAGGCTACCGGACATGGAAGGGTGATCTGTCGACCGATTATTCTATGTTGGAAGCGGGATTGGATCGTTGGGTCAAGTTCGACAAGCCACAGGACTTTGTCGGCAAGGCCGCATTGATTGCTGAACGTGACGCGGATATCAAAAAACGCTTTGTGACCATGATCGTTGATGCTGGTGATCAGGATGCGCCGTACATGTCTACGGTGTATCACGGAGATGAAGTGGTTGGTGAGACGACCAGTGGGGATTGGGGCTACCGGATTGATAAATCCGTGGCACTGGGCACCATTCGCGCGGATCTGGCTGTGCCGGGTACTGAGCTGATGATCAATATCTTCGGCAAGATGTGTCGCGCAGTTGTTCAGGTTGATGAACCGCTTTGGGATGCCGCAAACGAGCGGTTGCGTGCCTGATCTGGTCCCTTCCTAAAATCCAATGAGTACCGAGGCCGCGTATATTGTGGCCTTGGGCTCGATCATTCTGAGTGTGAAATTGATGACAAATATTACCCTTCTAGATGGCTCTATCGGACAGGAATTGGTCAAACGTGGCAGTGGTGCTGCGACGCCATTGTGGTCGACAAGCGTGATGATGGATGAGCCTGAACTGGTGAGAGAGGTCCACGCGGACTATTTTGCCGCGGGATCCACGATTGCAACGACAAACACATATGCCGTGCACCGCAACCGGCTAGAGCGCGAAGGTGTCGAAGACCAGCTTGGACCACTTACCCATACTGCCGTGGATCAGGCCGTCGCCGCACGGGATGCACACGGCAAAGGCCGCGTTGCTGGCGCGCTGGGCCCGCTGTTGGCCTCTTTTCGCCCGGACCTAATGCCTGATGTTGGTCTAGCGACTGAACGGTTTGCCGAAATCATCACGCTAATGGGGAACCAAATCGATTTGGTGCTGGCAGAAACAGTTAGCTCCTTGCAGGAGGCTGAGGGTGTCTTTCAAGGCTACGCAGCCTCGGGCACGGATAAGCCACTTTGGATCGGTTTGTCTGTGGATGACACCGATGGAACCATGCTGCGTTCAGGGGAACCGTTGGAAGTGGCGGTGTCCATGATGGCCCATTACAAACCTGCAGCTGTCTTGTTGAATTGCTCAATGCCAGAGGCGATCACACGCGGTTTGCCGATCTTGACTGATTGCGGCTTGCCGTTTGGCGCCTACGCAAACGGCTTCACGATGATTACAGACGACTTCAAAAAAGACGCCGCAACCGTAGCCTCGCTGAACGCCCGTACTGATCTAACGCCCGCGCTTTATGCGGATCACGTGATGAAATGGGTCGGCGCAGGAGCCACTATCGTTGGCGGCTGTTGCGAAGTTGGCCCCGCTCATATTTCCGAAATCGCCCGCCGTCTGACCGACGCTGGCCACACAATCGTTTAGAAAGGTCTACCCATGGCCGAGGTTCCCTCACAAGCGCGAGTTGTCATCATTGGTGGCGGCGTTATTGGATGCTCTGTTGCCTATCACCTGACCAAGTTGGGTTGGAAAGACGTTGTTCTGCTTGAACGCAAGCAGTTGACGTCTGGCACAACATGGCATGCGGCTGGTCTGATCGCGCAACTGCGTGCTACGAAAAACATGACCAAACTCGCGAAGTATTCCCAAGAGTTATATGGAAACCTTGAAGAAGAGACAGGCGTCGCCACCGGATTTAAACGCTGTGGTTCCATCACTGTCGCTCTGACAGACGAGCGGCGCGAAGAGATATTCCGCCAAGCTGCAATGGCACGTGCCTTTGGAGTGGATGTCGAAGAAATCTCGCCCGAAGAGGTCTTGAAGCGCTATGAGCATCTGAACATCGATGGCGTTAAAGGAGCAGTCTATCTGGACAAAGACGGGCAGGGCGATCCGGGAAATATTGCACTAGCGTTGGCCAAAGGCGCACGGCAACGCGGCGCTAAAGTGATCGAGCGAACAGCTGTGGCTGCCATCGCCAAAGAAGGTCGCCGCGTGACTGGCGTTGATTGGCAGCAAGGCGATGAGACAGGCCACATCAAGGCGGATATGATTGTGAACTGTGGCGGCATGTGGGGTCATGAAGTCGGCCGCATGGCGGGTACAAACGTCCCGCTTCACGCTTGTGAACACTTCTACATCGTTACCGAAGCCATTCCCGGCCTGACGCAACTGCCTGTTCTACGGGTGCCTGATGAGTGCGCCTATTACAAAGAAGACGCAGGCAAGATGCTGCTGGGCGCGTTTGAGCCAAACGCAAAACCGTGGGCGATGAATGGCATCCCGAAAGACTTTGAGTTTGACCAACTGCCAGAAGATTTTGATCACTTTGAACCGATCTTAGAGGCCGCTGTTGAGCGGATGCCGATGCTTGCTGAAGCTGGCATTCACACGTTCTTTAACGGCCCTGAATCCTTCACGCCTGATGACGCGTACCATTTGGGTCTCGCGCCCGAGATGGACAACGTTTGGGTTGCGGCAGGTTTCAACTCTATTGGGATCCAGTCCGCGGGTGGCGCCGGAATGGCGCTGAGCCAATGGATGGATGAAGGCGAAAAGCCGTTTGATTTAGGTGACGTTGACATCAGCCGGATGCAGCCGTTCCAAGGGAACAAAACTTATCTGTTCGAGCGCTCCAAAGAGACGCTGGGTTTGCTCTATGCGGATCACTTCCCCTACCGTCAGAAAGCGACCGCACGGGGAATTCGCCGCACGCCTTTCCACCATCACATGATAGAACGTGGCGCGGTGATGGGTGAGATAGCCGGATGGGAGCGCGCCAACTGGTTTGCCCGTGAAGGGCAAAAGCCAGAGTATGAATACAGCTGGAAGCGCCAAAATTTCTTTGACAACGTGCGCGAAGAACACATGGCTGTGCGTCAAAATGTGGGCCTTTATGACATGTCGTCATTCGGGAAAATCCGCGTAGAAGGCCGTGATGCCGAAGCTTACTTGAACTATATCGGTGGCGGTGATTATTCGGTTCCGGTTGGAAAAATCGTCTACACTCAGTTTCTTAATCGCCGTGGCGGGATCGAAGCGGATGTGACCGTGACACGTCTGGCAGAGCACGCCTATTTGGTGGTCACGCCAGCCGCAACACGCCTAAGTGACGAGACATGGATGCGACGCAATCAACGTGATTTTGATGTGGTCATCACCGATGTCACCTCAGGTGAAGGTGTGCTAGCCGTGATGGGCCCACGTTCACGCGAGCTGCTTCAGGCGGTGTCGCCAAACGATTTTACCAATGACGTGAACCCGTTTGGCACCGCACAAGAAATCGAGATTGGCATGGGCCTAGCGCGTGTCCACCGCGTGACCTACGTGGGTGAGCTGGGTTGGGAAATCTATGTAAGCGCAGATCAGGCTGGCCATGTTTTCGAAACATTGGCTGAGGCGGGGCAAAATTTTGATATGCGCCTGTGCGGCATGCACATGATGGACAGCTGCCGGATCGAAAAAGGGTTCCGCCACTTTGGGCATGACATCACCTCAGAGGATCATGTTTTGGAGGCGGGCCTTGGCTTTGCCGTTAAAACATCCAAGCCTGACTTCATCGGGCGTGAGGCCGTGCTGGACAAAAAAGAGGCGGGTCTGGACATGCGGATGCTGCAATTCAAGCTTACTGACCCTGAACCACTGCTGTATCATAATGAGCCTGTCCTGCGTGACGGTGAGATTGTGGGTTACCTAACCTCTGGTTCATATGGCCACCATTTGGGTGGCGCGATGGGCCTTGGTTATGTGCCTTGTAAGGGCGAAAAGCCTGCGGATATTCTAGCGTCGACCTATGAAATCGACGTGATGGGAACACGTGTAAAAGCAGAGGCATCTCTGAAGCCGATGTATGACCCCAGCTCGGAACGGGTAAAGGTGTAATGGGTACAATCTAACGCTTTCAGCGCTTCAAAACTTATCCTACCCCTGTCAGGGATAGGAGTACTCCAAATGCGCAATCCCAACAGCACAACGCCATCGACAGATCAGGACACACCACGTGGGTTTTTGTTTGCTGGGGGGGCCTATGTTCTGTGGGGGTTCTTGCCACTCTATATGAAGCTGCTCAGCCATATTCCTACGGCTGAGGTGATCGCCCATCGGGTCATCTGGTCGGTGCCAGTTGCTGCCGTTGTGCTTATCTTACTGGGCCGCACAGCAACCTTACGTGAGGCGTTTCGCAATCCACGCATGTTGGCGATGGGTTGTGTGACAGCCACGCTGATTTCGCTCAATTGGGGGATCTACGTTTATGCAATTGCATCGGGTAATGCGCTGGATGCGGCGATTGGATATTATATCAATCCCCTATTCAGTATCTTCCTTGCCGCTGTTTTGTTGGGAGAGAAGCTGAACCGTGCGCAACTGGTTGCGGTCGGCTTGGCCGCTGCTGCTGTGGTGGTGTTGATTGTGGATGCCGAAAGCACACCATGGTTGGCCTTTGGCATGATGCTGACTTGGGGTTTTTATGCGCTTGCGAAAAAGAGCCTGCCGATTGGTCCTAACCAAGGGTTCTTGATGGAGGTCCTGATCTTACTGCCCGTCGCTTTAGCTTACGCTATCTATGTGTCCGGCTCAGAGGGATCGCATTTTATGATGGGTAATGCCGCTGATACTTGGTTGTTGCTAGGATGTGGGGCGGTGACTGCTGTGCCGCTGCTGCTCTATGCCAATGGCGCCAAGCTGCTGCGCCTTTCGACCATCGGGATCATGCAGTACATTGCACCTACATTGATTATGTTGAACGCAGTGTTCATTTTTGGAGAGCCGTTTGGCCGTGCCCGCGCGATTGCTTTGCCGATGATCTGGCTGGCATTGATTATCTATACAGTATCAATGGTGCGCCAGATGCGCCGCAATCGCACGGGTTGATAAACTCGATTATGACAAGGCGGCTTTGTGTTTCATAAACGATGGGTCTTTCATGACCCGTTCGTTCATTGCCGCACGTAAGGCTCCGATGGTTTTGTAGGGACGCATCACAACTTCAAAGTGCTGCATCAGCCCTTCGTCATTTAGCGTGACCAGATCAACTCCTACGCAATCAAGGCCGTCGATCTTGCACTGAAACTCTAGCGCCCAGTCGTTGTCAGCGCCCATCACACGGCGGTATTCAAAGTCTTCGAAAACTTGGTTCACATGGCCTAGCACAGCTGCCACAGCATCACGGCCATTCCATGTGGCCCAGTATGTTGGCGGCTGGAATGTGATGTCTTCGGCCATAAGGGCGGGAACCGCGCTATGGTTGTCGGCCAGAACTGAATCATGAAATTTCTGAATTGTCGGGTGCATGTTGGGTCTCCTCTTTGCCAAAAGGATGGCATGCAGTGGGTTGAAAACCCACCCTACACATGGGAGTGAGGCGTCTATGGACGCAACGTATTCCCCCCCGCAAGACCCCCTAAATATCTTGCACCTCGATCACGAGGTCATTCTGGTCGACAAACCTGCTGGGCTGCTGTCCGTGCCGGGCAAGGGTGAGCATTTGGCTGATTGCCTGATTGCGCGGCTGCAGGTCGCCTTTCCTGATGCGCTGCTGGTGCACCGTCTCGATCGCGACACATCCGGTGTGATGATTTTTGCGATGACGCCCTATGCGCAACGCCATCTTGGGCTGCAGTTCGAAAAACGTATGACAAAGAAGACATATGTTGCGCGGGTTTGGGGTGTTCCCACAGAAAAAACAGGTACAGTTGATCTGCCGCTGATTGTGGATTGGCCAAATCGTCCCCTTCAGATGGTGTGTCATGAGACGGGTAAATCAGCGCAATCTGATTGGCGTGTGATAAAAGACGAAGGCACCACCGCACGTGTTCGCCTGACGCCTCACACAGGGCGCAGTCACCAGCTGCGCGTCCACATGCTGAGCCTTGGCCACCCGATCCTTGGGGATCCGTTTTATTCAGAAGGAGAGGCGTTAGATTTCCCGCGCATGATGCTCCATTCCGAAGAACTGCGGTTCAAGCACCCCGATGGTGGTCAATCAACCAAGATACGCAGTAAGGCACCGTTTTAGGGGACATGAAAAAGGGTCCCCCGAAGGCCCAGCCCCTGACAGTAAATGTTAAAAAAT
>NZ_JBALWB010000026.1:0-27911 GCF_036960155.1 Sulfitobacter sp.
AGGAAATTGAATCAGTAACTAAGCCTCAAATCAACAAGAGTTTTTCAACAGAATAAGCCTAAAGCGGACATGCATGCTCTACACACCCGACGGATTACGGATCTTCGCTGCGCCCGCAAACTAAACTGGGCTACCTGAAGAAAGCGGACGCTCAGCGCTGCGAGCCAGTTTTTTCGATATGCATTCGCGGCGATAGTCGGCAATGAGCCAAAATGTCATTTCTGGTACAGAATTATCGCTCATCCTACGGCTACGCTTCGGTTTGCGGTTAAAGATCAGAAACGTTCAGTCCTGAGGACAAGCGTGTCGGTTACCGAGACTACGCCGATATGTCGCTCGACCACGGCAAAAGCAGACTCCAGAAGCGCATCCAATCGCTCGGGCTTGATTAGACAGATGACCATCACCATTCCGGCGCGGCCAATTTGACCTTCACGCGTCCATGGACCGGACCGACCAGACCCACCGCGAACGGGCACGACGGTATAGCCCGTCACGCCAGCCTTATTCAGCGCATCGGTCAAGCGTCCTTCGAGCGGCTTTTCAATCACGATTTCGACGCGTTTCGCGGGGTTCATCTGCATGTCAGCCTCCGGTTAGTTGGGTGGCTACAGCCACATAAAGAGGAATACCGAGGGTAAGATTGAACGGAAACGTCACACCCAACGATAGGGTTAAATAAATTGCTGGGTTTGCCTCTGGCAGTGCCACCCGCATCGCAGCAGGCACCGCGATGTAGGAGGCCGAGGCCGAAAGCACCATCATCAGAATGACGCCACCTGTAGACAACCCTATCATCATTCCCAAGATAAGCCCGAGGGCTGATCCTGCCAGCGGCATGACAATACCAAATGCCACTGCACCGATCCCCAAAATTCCCTTTGACTGTCTTAATCCGCGTCCGGCGACCAGCCCCATGTCCAACAAGAATAGGCACAAGACCCCCTTAAAAGGGGAGACGATAAACGGAGCAATTTCAGCCAGACCTTTTTCACCGGTCAGCATGCCAATTGCAAAACTGCCAACAAGCAACACGATAGAGCCATTGAGCATGATCTCGCGCATCAATCCCGGCTCCATCCGCCCACCTGAACCATTTCGTGATACCAACCAAAGGGCCGAAAGGATTGCCGGTGCTTCCATCGCTGCGGCGACTGCAACCATATAGCCTTCTGCTGCAATCCCCCGCCCTTCAAGAACCGAGGTTGCTGCCACAAATGTTACGATACTGATCGAGCCGTAGTGCGCAGCAACAGCAGCAGCATCCAACCGAGAGAATGTTGTGAAGATTTTCAACAAAGCAAAGGCCAATAAGGGAAGACCGAAAGACAGCAGAACACCTGCCCCAACCGACATCAGCAGGGCCGCATCTACGCCATGATCCGCGACCGATGCACCCCCTTTAAAGCCGATGGCAAATAGCAAATAAATCGACATGCCTTTTGCGACGGATTCCGGGATGGACAAATCAGAGCGCGCCATTGCCGCAAAAAGTCCAAGTGCGAATGACAAAATGATCGGCGACAAAAGGTTTGTGCTAGCAAGCGCTAGGATTTCGGACATCGGGAGACTCCAAATTTTTCTATCTTCTATCGAAAGGATTGGGCGTTTCCAAGGTGCCGATTCACCGAAACGATGCCAAGGCTCATAATGTTCCGGGACTATAACCGAAAGCAAATCAAAAGTAGAACTCTGCGCACCCGCAGCGAAAGGCTGCTTTGTCCCGCTTAGCAGACCTTAATGCTGCAGCAACGTATCAATGTCTGCTTCGGGGAAGCTGCGCCGCAGCGTGCGGGGCCAACGTGAACGGTAGTTTCGGGGCATTCACGTGACTTTGCAAAGTACACTACTGCGCTTAGCTGCCATTGATCCAAATGACGTCCAACGGCAGCTCCCAGCCCAAAGCGGGCACTCATTTTTTTCACTTTCCATGTTTTGCCCAGTGGCGTTCGATCCATTTAAGTTCGATATCGTACTTGTATTAGATGCGTGACGATGCTTACAAGTACGATATCGAACTTAAATGGAGTCATATAATGACACTTTCTAGACGAAATATGATTGGACTAATTGGCGGCGGCGTTGTGTTGGCAGCTACAGTGACGGCGGGAGGCTTCCTCGCAACGCGTCGCCCAACACGTGCACTTGCCTCTTGGGCGATGGCGGGCAGCTATGACGAACCGCGAATGAAAGCACTTTCCTATGCGATCCTTGCGCCAAATCCGCACAATCGACAACCATGGGTTGCGGAACTTCAGGGCGACGATCAACTGACCATCCACCGAGACAAAACGCGAAACTTGCCCGAAACAGATCCTTTTGACCGCCAGTTAACCATCGGTATGGGGTGTTTTCTGGAGCTTTTACGAATGGCCGCTGCTGAGGATGGCTATGCATTGGAAACTGACTTATTTCCGCAAGGTTATGACGGGCCTGTTGCGGTGATCCGATTTACGAATAGTGCCGCAAAAGACCCGTTATTTGCCCATGTCTTTGATCGTCATACCAACCGAAATGGCTACGAAGATCGGGCGATTGAGGCAGATGTGCAGGCCAATTTAGTCGGCTCTTTCACAATTAAAAGTGGTCAGTCAGACGTTGCCGCATTGCGCACCCTGACTTGGGAGGCGATGGAAATCGAGATGATGACCAGACATGTCATGATGGAAAGTGTCGAGTTGATGCGATTTGGGAAAGCAGAGATCGAGGCTAATCCTGATGGAATATCGCTGGGTGGTCCGTTTCTAGAAAGCTTGATGCTGGCCGGGATGCTGAGCCGCGAAGATCAGGCAGATCAAACCAGCGCCAGCTTCAAACAGGGGCTGGATATGATTAAAAAGACGATGCTGGCAACCAACGCTTATGCAGTCATCACAAGTAAGGGCAACACCCGGGTTGATCAGATTAACGCGGGGCGGGATTGGATCAGGTTGCATCTGACTGCGACCAAGTATGGGCTGTCGATGCAACCCGTCAGTCAATCGCTTCAAGAATACCCTGAGATGGCAGCGCATTACACACAGATACATGAAATGCTGGCATTACCCGGAGAAACAGTCCAAATGCTTGGTCGGCTGGGATATGGTCCAGCAATCGACCCCAGCCCGCGCTGGCCATTGGAGACACGTTTAGCACATGAATGATGAAGACCTTGGTTCCTATTTTGCACTGATCTACGAAGTGGGGATCATTAATCAGATCGGCACGGCGTTCCTCGAATCTCGCTTGCCGAGCGGTCTGTTGGTGTCCCATTTTGGGGTGGTCAGCCACCTGATCCGGGTTCGTGATGGAGCTACACCATTGGAATTGGCGCGTGCCTTTCAAGTTGCCAAAACGACAATGACCCACACATTGGCTGGGCTTGAGAAGCATGGATTTGTTGAGATGCGATCTAACCCAGACGACAGGCGCTCAAAACAGGTTTGGCTGACACCTGCCGGAGAACACTTTCGTAACGATGCATTGGTAAAATTGACCCCCCTGTTTGAGGAATTGGGGGGGCGATTTTCGCCCAAGCGAGTCACGGAAATGCTACCTGACCTTGCCGAGTTCCGAGCGGTGATTGACCAATTGCGCGACGAGATCAAGTAGCAAGATTGCCTTCGTGTAGGGCTCGTCTGGTTATCAAGCGCACAGAGATCAGGGTTTGGGTTTCGTCTGCATAGCAGCCCCAAAATGCTGCGCACCACATGAATGACCGCTTCGGGGAAGCCGCAGTGCAGGGTAGCAGATCGATACTGAAGGCCGCCGGGGTCGTACGTGTGACTTTGCAAAGGTCACTTTCTGCGCAAAGCTGCCATTGACGCAAATGCCGTCTAACGGCAGCTCCCAGCCCAAAGCGGACATGCTAATTCGACACTGGGGCGGGAAGCGGCCCTTCGCTTCAGCGAACAAACACTAGGTCACGTTTCTGGTCTACCCAGGAAGCGAGCCTGCAAAAGAGAAACCCTTAGTGGGACAGATGGTTTGCAAATTTTCGCGCTTCTTTCCGCAACAGATACGGCCGGATAGGGTTTCCATATTTTGATGATGTGCTGCTATCGCCAAATGCGACATCCTTAAGATCCGGAAACAGAATCAGTAGTTCGGCCTGCGTGGAGCACTCAAGTCCCTTGAGCGCAACCGGGCCCGGATAAAAAGATTCAGTCACCGCCCCTTCGGCATAAATCAGTTCGTGTTGATCAAACATTATGTGGATGTAAGTCACAAATTCGCAGCGCTTATCTATCCGCGCATACTGACCACCCAGGGCTTCAGCCACATGTTTTGCACGGATCAGGCTTTCATTTCCCGCTTGTTTCACCATCAAACCATGTTGTGGAGAGACCAGCATTTTCCGCCGGTTACCAAACGCCTTTTTTCGAATGACCACTGGCCTGAGATTATGGTGCTCGGCAAGGTCCACTTGGGTGAGCGTCTTTGACCCTACCCAACGTACTGGCTGAAGGCCGTTGTCGACAGTTAACACCATGTTGCCAGGGCGGATGTCTTCTACGAGAACTTCACCGTTCTCGGTGGCGATCATGGTACCCGTCGTAAAGCACGGGATCGTCTCACGAAAGTCGAAGTTCTGGACGAGTGGAGTGGCGTTGGAGCCATCTGGTGCGGTATCACCATCAGAGTCCGAAAGCGTGAAATTTCCGGAACCATCGATATCAGCGTCGTTTACATCCCAGCCAACGACATCATCGACCGCATCCATAATGCCGTCACCGTCCGTATCGCCGGACGCATCGATCTCCGCTTGGGTGAACCCATGCCCGGCCTCGTCCACATCATTGATGCCATCGTTATCCGTGTCTAAATCAAGGTAATCTGCGATCCCGTCGCCGTCGGTATCAACAGGGATCAGGCCAAGGCCTTCGTAGGCGTCGTCAAGCCCATCGCCATTACTGTCTAGGCCCGATGGGGCGATATAGCCAGCGGTGGATTGCATTTCGACATTGTCGGTGATGCCATCATTGTCGCTGTCCAGATCGAGGTGATCGGCAATGCCGTCGCCATCGGTATCCGTGGTGGTGACGACCGCGTCAACGGTGAATGTTTCTGTGGTCGTCGTGCCGAAATTAGGGTTCGCCCCTGAATCCAAAACGACAACACCATCAATCGAAATCGTGTAACTTGCCGGATCTAAGCCGGCAATGCCGTCCCCGAAATCGTCTAGGACAGTGAAAGTGTAATCGCCCAATCCTGCAACACTGACATTGGTGATTTCAACCGTGCTGTCAGTTGTGTTGTCGCTGGCAATCAGGTTGCCATCCGGGTCCCGCAACTCCCAGCGGGTGTTGTCGCCAGCGGCAAATTCATCGCCATCAAAGGTGATGGTGATGGTGCTCGGGGGTGACGTGCTGAGACCTTCGTCAGTATCGAGAATGCCGTCACCATCAGAATCGAGGTCAACATCGTCTGCCACACCATCGCCATCAACGTCATTGAGCGGAATGTCGAATGACAAATCACTGATGCCGGAGCCGCCTGTAACCGATCCGTTTGGCCCAGGTTCATATGTTAGGTCGAGTTCGGAAACGGGGCCTGCTAAATCGAGTGTAATGTCGTTGATCGTCGTCCCTGCAGCTTCGATTGAAACCGAGCCGTCAGGATTGATTGTCACGCTCTCGTCTAGCACCCCACTGAGGCCAGCTACTATGTCTGCTCCGGGGATCTGGACACCATTTTCGTCGTATGCCGTGATCGTCCAACTGTCGTCGTAGGTTGTGGCACCATCGTCATTAACGTGATTTATCGTTATCGATAGGTTTTCGACCGCGTTGGAAAAATCGTAGTTTGCGATGATAGGAGTGGCCGTTGCGAAAGCCCCAAAATCTGAAACGCCTGAACCGCCTGCCGTTGCATCCCAAGCATCGCCAGTGAACGTGCCTGTAACGGTGGTATCGTTGCCACCTTCAGAAATCGTAGTTACGCCGCTAACGGCTGTGCCACCTGTTCCGGTTAGCCAAATTGCATTGTCTAAAATTGCCATATCTTTTCACTCACGCTCTTGTTGCTCAAACAGGTCTGACAACGGGCTGTTTACTTTGGGAAGGTGAATAATCCCTAAAAGAATGGCCACGTTTAACAAACCTGAAGGACCGTGAGCGGTGTTTTGCGATGAAGTTTACTCTTAGTCCCGTCCGCCAAATTGGATGCAAACTTGGGTACCCCAGGGGCCAAACCATGTTGAATTTTGGGCAATTACGTTCGCTTTCCTGATTGGAAAAATGCCCGTAAAATTTCAAATGGCGCCCGACACCAACTCAGAGCCTGCCAGGGATAGTTGGCAAAAAAAATGCAAATCCCAGGGTCGAGTAGGGTCGAGTACGAAATTGCACCATAAGGTGCCTTCGCCAGTAGATCGTAGGTAAGCGAAAAAGTTGGTAGAGCAACTTTGCAAAGTACACTATCTGCGCAAAGCTGCCATTGACGCAAATGGCGTCTATTGACCGCTCCCAGCCCAAAGCGGAAGTTAGTCGGGATTGCAGCGAACGGCGGCAAAGAGCCCAAAGTGTTCGATATTTCGCATCGCAGCGAATGACCGCATTAACTTGTTTCGGTTCTTCCAATCGGCCCTAAAACATGGATAGTCCGCCTTATAGAAATTTTGGAAGTCCTATGCCGCTGCTTGATCCGCCACTAACGCCTCCACCTAAAGTCAAGCTATCCCGACTGCGAGATATTGGTTGGTCCGTTTGGGACCCTATTGGGCTGATCGGCGCTGATCAAAAGTGGAACGACGAAGATTGCCTGCCGTTCGCGGACGAGTATGATAGTTATTTATTGCAGGCAGCTGGACGACTTAGGAGAGGTGAGGCCGCATCCGATGTTGCAAGCTATCTGGCTAAAATCGAAGTGGAATACATAGGGTTGGGCGGCCCATTCCAAGTTGCATTGGCTCGGGCTAAAAAAGTTGTTCAAGCTATCCAAGCCGACACAAAGCTCTGGACTTACCCACAACCCATTTTAAATCTGCTTCCATTTAACGCCCTTCATTCTGCACACCCTGCGTCCAACTCTCTGCACAGATCAAACACAACCTTGCGATGCACGCCCACACCGCGCTTGGTTTCCTCTGCGTCGGATTGCACAACTGTTGGGAGTGTTTGGTGAATGGCTCTAGGTGCTGTCGAAGTAGTCCCAAATGCCTGACAGGTGATTTGGGGCCTGCCTTACGGCGGGACGCTCATTGTCGAAAAGGTTGTTTTCCACAATGTTAGTTATGCGATCGGGACCCATCGCGGCGAACGGCTCAAACGTGTCAAAATCGGAGGGCTCAAATAGGTCCAGATCATCCAAAACGGGGCCATTCGGATCACCCGTTGACATGAAATGCCTGATTGAGGATTGCAGATAGGCGCTCAAAACCAAATCAGAGAATTGCAATCGAAGCGATTCAGCGCTTTCGCCTTGCGCCACTTGCCAGTCAGGACGCCCGTTAAACCACACCTGTTGATTGGCGTGACCTGTCAGGCGCTTGCCGTTCCCAAGGCTGTCATATTTGAAATACAGCTCATAAGCCGTGCCACCCTTTGCAGCGAAGTCGCGCGGCAACCTGTTGGCACCGTAGCCAAACACGCAAAGGCCATAGGCTAGGCGCTCCAAATCATCCCCGTCAGGCGAGATTAGCGCCGTTGCCGTAGCTATTTCCTCATCGGTGGTGATCCCCACACGCCGGAAATAATCGTCTGCGTTTTCATCGTAGCGCGCCTCATTGATAAGTGAGGCTTCATTTGCCACCCACGTAGACATGTAGGCGACCGATGTTGGCCAGCGGTCCGCAGCGATTTCCGCAGGTGCCGTCCTGTTTTGCACGATCACCCCATCATTGGCGGGCCAGATATTTAACGGCCCCACTTGCTCTGCAACAAGCACACCGTCCGAAACACTCCAAACTTTGCGTTGGTTCTTAAACGCCAGGATCTGCTCAGGGGATGGCCCGAGGCGTAGCGCAGCGGCAATCCCGTCTTGTTCTGCAATTTCAGCAATCGTTCTGGTTGGGTCAAAGAACGCGGGCTTGCCTTTGATTAAGGTGTGCCAGAACGATTTCCCCAATTCCTCGCAATATGCGCGTGAAGGGCGTCCTGCCGTATCGCCGCCAGAATGGGATATAACACGATGAAACAACGTGCCGCCCATCGGCATCAGCAAGGTAGCCATCTGCCCCCCGGCTGACGTGCCGCCAAGGGTGACGTTATTCGGATCTCCGCCAAAGTTTGAAATGTGCAGCTGCACCCATTCCAGCGCCTTTAAAACCACATCATAGGCTTGGTTGATCTGATGATCCTCACCTAACGCGGGATGCGTGAAAAAGCCCTGTGTAGAAAGAGGCCACTCAACAGTCACGTAGACCCGACCAATGGCATACGCACCCTCAAAACGGGGCAGGATACGTGGGTTTTCAGTATTGCCGCCGCCGTGAATATTCACGGTAACAGGCTTGTTTGCACCAATGGCCGGATTGTCAGTTGAGATATCCAACAGCGCGCTATCTGGATGCTCAATAACACCACGTTCATCCCACTCAAAGACGCCAGCGCCTACAATGTCACTCGCACGCCAACCAACGGTTGTTGGCACAGATGGCCCTGTTGTTTGCAGCGCAATCCGGCGCGAACTGGTTGCATCAAATGGGCTTGAAGGGAGTTCTGTTAAAGCTTCAGGTGTTGACCACCACCCATCCGCAACAATGCTGGTGCAAAATGGGATGCCCCGAAATTCGCAGCGATCAAACGTCTTGCCCGCATTACGCTTGCGAAACTTTACCGCCTTGGCGCTGTCATCATCTGGCATCAACACTGGGTGCGTCTTACGCAGCCCAGTAATCTGTTGCACCCCAAACGGGACCGTCACGCGCGGGATCATGTCACAGCCACCGGATAGGAACCCTGAGCCGACATAGAAACATTTACACCGCTTGGTAGTTCGCTCAAAGCATATCCGCGCGCCTCTGCTCCAACGGTCGCCTCGCGCTCAAATCTAAGCCCAATCTTTGAAGGATTATCATATGCAATATGACCCGTTAATCCGAGAAACCCAGAAGGCTGCGAAACATCGCCAGCGGGCTTAACATTCACCGGGATTGTATTCACAAGCGAGGTTACATCCGCAGCAAATGGCAGGTCACCAATAAAAACACCGCCGCTACCTACTGTTGTGTAGGTCGGTGTAAACCCGATAGTTATCCAAAAGTGGACGACATTGCCGATCCTCTCCCACCGCAGATATTGCGCCCCGTAGGTGAAGGTAACATCGCTTGTACCGTCCGTGGTGATTGTTGCTGTTTCAGTACCGCTACTGGCCAACGGTAGCGAATTTGCCAGAGATTGAACCAGATTATCTACATACGATTCTGACGCATTCTTGACCCAAGTGCCCCATGTTCCAGAGCTGCGAAGCCTTCGCCACGTATCAAGCGAAGAACCCGCTGCGCTATAGGCCATCTGCAAACGGTTTGCGCCCACAGCTCGGACCTGAATGCCAAGGACCGTTGGGGCGTCGGTTGGCCCGTTTACCAAATCAGAACCGTAGTATTCGTCTGCCGTGTCGATGCCGTCTAAATTTGTTGACGCAGGCAGCAGAATTGCGGCCAACAAGTTTGCGCCTTCAAGAACCGCAATGCGCTCTTCGAGAGCAGCAGATGGTTCATCAAAGACTGGCTTGTCGGTTACGTCCTCATCCGCAAGGATACGCACATCCAAGAAAGTACGATCAGAACCGTACTGTTGGACATAGGGTCGGGCAAACATAGCCTCAGAGCTTGCCGCATCGATGCCCGTTCCCGCATCCGTCGAAATAACCGCATCCGCTGTTACCCACCCATTTGCCGTGGTCAGATTGCCATAATCCATAAGCACGATTTTTTTGATTGTCAGCCCTGTTTGCGTCAAACTGCTATTTAGCCAAGCAATACCAAATTCAACGGCATCCCCTGACGGGTCAACACTATCAACCGGGCGACGTCCTTCCCATCTGACACGGTATTTCCGGCCCGCCTCCAAGGTAATCACATCGCGGGGTGCAACTCGGTTATCCCCTTTAAGCTGCAAAACGGGGCCGCGTGGGGAAGTTTCTGTATCGTTTGGCGTGAAAAGCGCCATGGTCGAGGCTGGACCCTGCAAATCAGAAGAATATTGCAGATAGGCAATGCCGGGGTTCATGGGAGAATGGATCATCGCGGGCGTGAAGTTGAACAAACCCCGCTGGACGGCCGTTGTCAGACCAGCATTGATCGCCGCGCGCGTTGTAGCTGGTGACATTACAGCATCGCCGCGCGCACCGCCAAGCGCTTCGTCTGGGCTGGCGAATGGCAATTCCGAAAGTTTGCCGTTTAGCTCTGTCTGTAGATCCGTAACGTCGGAAATTGCGTGGCCGTGGCCAGATGCTGACTTGCCGTTCAGTTCTGTCTGTAGATCCGTGACGTCGGCGATCGCGTGGCCGTGGCCAGATGCTGACTTGCCGTTTAGTTCTGTCTGTAGATCCGTGACGTCGGCGATCGCGTGGCCGTGGCCCGATGCTGACTTGCCGTTCAGTTCTGTCTGTAGATCTGTAACGTCGGCAATTGCGTGGCCGTGACCCGATGGAGCGGCATCATCGTAAAGAACCTCAAGCGCTTCATTGATTTCATCTTGTATTGCCTCAAGCGTTACATCGCCCCCTGAGACAGGGAACGTGACTGTTGGTGCGGCCATCAGCTCACCTCTTTCTATTATGGAATTTGCAGTGTGAACGGTCCAACGGGTGTGCCTTCGGCCCCCGAAACCGTAACCGGAACAAGCCAAAAATCAGCCTCTCCCAGTGGAACTGTATTCGGCGTGCTGACGACTGCAAAAGCGTTGTCAATATCGCCGTCGAACGTAGAGCCAGCATAAAAGCTGATTTTGAAGGTGTTTGCAGGAGTGGTCACAAAGGCGCTAAAAGTACCGTTTGAGGTTGTTTGGCTCTGCTCAAACGTATCGCCAGTGGCGCGTATTCCGACACCGCCCGCAGTGCGTCCGGTCACGTCAAACGTAAAGCGAATGGACGTACCCTCAGCAACATCTGAAACCACCTGCTCCATCCAGCTCAACACGGCTGGCGTGTGGCTTGCCGTACCACCCGAAATGGACCAACCGCCCGCATTGAGCGTCCAAGCTGAGGTATCGGCAAAGTCACCATTCGCCAGCAAATTCACGGCATCGGCATCGCCAACGATAATGTCGAACGCTTCCCCCGGCACGGCATCAACAACCTGCCCCAAACGCTCAACTGCATCAAAGCCCGCCCCGACATCCGCGCGAAAGGCTTGCAAGCCGCTAAATGCCATACTGCTAGGGCCTGTCCCTGCGAACAGGACCCGCCCCGGCTCAGCAACAGCAGTAGTGCCCGCGATGTCGAAGGAATAGAACGCGCCCGTCAGCTCAGTCCAATCACTACGACCAGACGAGGAAATCGAGCGAACGCGTACATCGTGACCGCCTGCGATTGCTGCAATATTCAGATAGAAAAACACCTTGTCAGCATCATTCAGCGTTTCAACAGAAACATCGCCCGATCAACCTTGCTCTTGTCGAGACATTGAGCGTCAGCCCGCGCGACGTTTGGACACCTACCGCCGACAACCACTTCAAAGCCTGTAGCGTGCCCACACTAGACGCTACTTGGCGCGAACTGGTCATTCAGGACGATGAAGCAGACATCGAAATGGCACGGTTCCAGAAACTCAAAAAAGGCGAGAAGGCCAAAGAGCTGGAAGCCCTATACAACGATACATCCCTACAGGAGGTCCTTGGCCTGAAACGCGCGCAAATCGCTGCGATTGACGCATGGGTGCCTGTGGTGATGCGGTGTGACCAGCAATGACCACACTGATCGCAATTGAAGCCACCGCTCTTGATGCAATTCTAAAGCGCCTGGACCGCATAGACCACAAATTGGAAGGGGCGACTATTGTCCCCCGCGCAGAATGGCTGACAGTTAAAGATGCCGCTCAAACGCTTGGAGTGAAACCAGACATGATCCGCCGCAAAGCAAAGTCTGGGGAGATACAGGCGCGAGGCACAGGCAAGTGCCGAATGGTGAAACTGGTAGACTAAAGCCGCTTCGCGATGTCCGCCGCCGTTTCTCTGTAATATGTGTTCATCAGAATTCGAAGATCTCGGTGCCCCGAGATTTTTGCTAGGGTCATCACGTCTACTTTTCGCGACAACATAGTCAAAGCAGCGGCCCGGCTATCGTGATAGGTTAAACCTTCCACCAGCGCCCTAGCCTTGATCTTGCGAAACAGTGCATCCAACAAGCTGCTATTCAAACCAAAAACTGGCGACAGCGCTGGAAGTTGCTTAAGGAGGTCTATAGCGGCACCAGACAATGGAACATCCCTAGGATGTCCGTTTTTAGTTTTAAGAAGATGCACCACCCGCGCGTCCAGATCGATGTCCTCCCAAGACATTCCGACAACTTCCCCCGCCCTCATTGCTGTCTCACAGGAAAACCGGAAAGCGTGGAACGCGCGTGCCGTTGCCGCACTCAAATCTTGGCCTGCTGCTTGCTGCAGGCGCTCCAACTCATCCGAGCTTGGCAGCCGATCCCGAGGGCGAGGCTCTGGCGGCATCCTCACGCCTTCAAGCGGGTTGGTGTGGATCAAACCCCAATCTTTCCGAGCCGTGCCCAGAACCGCACTCAATAAGTTCTTCTCACGACGAATTGTACCAGCCGCAACGCTTCGCGCCCGATCATCGCGCCAATCAGAGAAGTGGGCCGGCGACAAGTTCTTGAGCTGCACCGCACCAAGCGGGCCCCTCAAGAGCCGCTCGATCTGCATAACTTCCCATTTATGCCCGCGCTTTTGAGGCGACACTTCGCGGGCGTACCTTTCCAGGACTTCGCCAAATCGCATAGCTGCAGCCAATTTTTCACCATGAAGTATCTTATACTCTTCATGAGCGGCCCAATCTTTGGCCTCTTGCCGAGACACAAACGTTTTGGACTTTCGAATTCCATTTCGGTCTATCTGGGCACGGTAGCCCTTGGTGTGTTTGCGAATCGAGGCCATTCACGCACTGTGCGTGAATTGCAGCCGCTTTTTGCTGATGTGAAACGTGGATTTCGCAGCACATCAGAGCACAAAGCCATATTATAAAGGATTCTACGGATCAAACACAGTCGATAAACAGTGCTTGTGGTACCCAAGGCCGGACTCGAACCGGCACGCCTCGCAGCGGGAGATTTTGAATCTCCTGCGTCTACCATTCCGCCACTTGGGCACGAGGGAGGATGTAGCCTGACGAAACGAGCGGAGCAAGCCCCATTTGTTACCTTTTTGTATAGTTGTGAAACCTCGCCCTCTCTTGACCTGAAACGCATCCCGTGATGTTCAGGCATTAACCTAGGGAGAGGCCCACATGATCCAACGCCTGTATGACTGGACTCTCAGTCTAGCTGAACACCGCCATGCCCTTTGGGTGTTGGCCTTTGTGTCCTTCCTCGAAAGCTCGATGTTCCCAATTCCACCGGACATCATCATGATTCCGATGATTATCGCACGCCCCAGCCGAGCCTTTATCATCGCTGGTGTGGCTTTGGTTGCATCTGTGTTGGGTGGTTTGTTGGGGTATGCAATCGGTGCACTGGCCTTTGATGCGCTGGGAGAACCCATTTTGAATGCGCTTGGCAAAGCAGATTCGATGGCAGAATTTGCCACTCGGTTTAATGATCTCGGCTTTTGGGCCGTGTTGGTAGCAGGTGTGACCCCCTTCCCTTACAAGGTCATCACAATCATGTCGGGCTGGACGGCGATGCCGCTGGGTACATTCATTGTGACCTCCATTATTGCACGCGGTTTGCGCTTTTTCCTTGTTGCGCTTCTGCTGTGGAAATTTGGCGCGCCAGTGCGCGACTTTATTGAAAAACGTCTGCCCCTTATGTTTACAATCGCTGTCGCGCTCCTGATCGGCGGCTTCTTTGTGGTGAAACTCCTATGAAACAGGTCCTCCTCATCGCGACCATCGGATCAGCCGCAATCTTGCTGGGTGCCTTTGCATTTCAGCACATTGGCGGGATGCCTCCCTGCAAATTGTGTTTGTGGCAGCGCTGGCCGCATGCTGTTGCGGCTTTGATTGGTGTTGTCATTATCCTCACGGGTAAAATCCAGCTTGCATGGCTTGGCGCGCTTGCGTCTCTCAGCACAGCGACCATCGGGGTGTATCATGTCGGGGTTGAGCAAGGCTGGTGGGAGGGTCCAACCAGTTGCACCTCGTCCGGTGTCTCCAACATGAGCTCTGAGGACCTTCTGAACCAAATCCTAGCGGCCCCGCTGGTGCGTTGTGATGATATCGCGTGGCAAATGGTGGGCATCAGCATGGCAGGTTGGAATGCCATATTGTCCCTTGCCTTAGCTGCTCTTTGGGTTGTGGCCGCGCGCCGCGGTTAACCCGCCTTTTGGGTACTCAGCAGCAGGTTGGTCTCGGACGAGACAACACCATCGAGCTTGCGAATACGGTTTAACACCTCGTCAAATTCGCCCAATGTGGCTGAGCCGATCTCGACGATCAGGTCCCACCGCCCGTTGGTTGAATGCACGGCCCGCAGTTCTGCCATGCCAGACAATTGGCGTTTGATCCGATCTGCGCCGCGCCCCTCGATCCCGATCATCATCAATCCACGCACCGGGTCACGTGCCACATCTGCCCGCGTGATCACCGAAAACCCCACGATCTCTCCGCGCGACTGAAGCCGCGCCAATCGCGCCCGCAGTGTTGTGCGCGATACACCTAAGCGCGCGGCAAGATCAGAAAGAGAAGCCCGAGCATCATGGCGTAGTGCTGCGATCAATCTATCGTCCGTATCGTCCATTTATCTATCCAAAATGATCAGGTGATCTCCATTATGGACATTTTGATCGCTATTCATAGCCCACATTTACCGAATACTAAAAGGAAACAGGCAAAAGGATCACCTCATGACATCTCAACATTGCATTCTTCAAGGCGCGCCCCTTGATTGCGGAAAAATCCGCCGTGGCTGTATTATGGGGCCTGATGCCTACCGCACTGCTGGCCTTGCCGAGGCGCTGTGCAGTCTTGGTCACACGGTCACTGACATTGGCAACATCACACCTGCCCCCTTTACCGACACGCCCCATCCAAAGCTCCACCGCTTGTCAGAAACCATCGCGTGGACACATGCGCTAGCCGATGCAACCGAGGCCGCCCTTCCGCAAGGGCTGCCCATCACCATGGGCGGCGATCACGCATTGGCGGCGGGCACTGTGTTGGGTGCAATGCGCTATGCTGCAACGCAAAAGCGCCCGCTATTTGTCCTATGGCTGGATGCACACAGCGATTTTCACACATTGGAAAGCACAGACAGCGGCAATCTGCACGGCACGCCCATGGCCTATGTGACCGGGCGCAGTGCATTTCCGGATTGGCCCGTCCTGCCAGCGCCACTGCCGTTTGAAAACATCGCCATGGTTGGCCTGCGCTCGGTTGATCCTGCAGAACGCGCAGCCTTGCAAGACACTGCCATAACCCGCGTAGACATGCGCGAAATTGATGAGACAGGCATTGCCCGTCCCTTGGGTGCCTTCCTTGATCGCGTCGCGGCAGTGAATGGCATGCTGCACGTCTCTCTTGATGTCGACTTCCTTGATCCAGCTGCCGCACCCGCTGTTGGCACCACGGTTCCTGGTGGCGCGACAGTACGCGAAGGGCATCTGGTGATGGAAATGCTCAATGACAGCGGCCTGATGACATCCCTTGATCTGGTTGAACTAAACCCGTTTCTGGATGAGCGCGGCCGCACAGCTGAACTGATGGTTGATCTGGCCGCCTCAGCAATGGGCCGCAACGTGTTTGACCGACCTACGCGGGCCTTCTGATATGTATCCCCAAGCCCCGTGCGATGTCGTAATGATCCGACCGCATCACTTTCGCTCAAACCCTGAAACTCAGGGGGACAACGCCTATCAGACCGCATCAGTGACAGATGTGAGCGATACAGCGCGTGCAGAATTTGACGGGGTTGTCGCGGCGCTTCGCAAGTTTGGTGTGGCGGTTCATGACTTTGACGATACATCACGCGACACACCGGATTCAGTATTCCCAAACAACTGGTTCTCAACCCATGCAGGGGGCCATGTTGCGGTCTATCCGATGTATGCTGACAATCGCCGCCGCGAACGACGCCCTGACGTAATTGAACACCTCAAGAACGCGTTCCGTGTTCAGGATGTCATTGATTACTCAGGGCTTGAGCAGGACAATCTAGCGCTTGAGGGAACTGGTGCGATGGTGTTGGATCACATCGGACGTGTGGCCTATGTCGCGCGCTCTTTGCGTGCTGATCCTGTTTTGCTTGAGCGGTTTTGCACACATTTCAATTTTGAACCCATCGCCTTTGATGCGGCTGATTCCGCTGGGCAGGCCGTTTATCACACCAATGTCCTGATGGCCGTGGGAACCCGCGTCGCACTTGTTGGATTGGACATGATCAGTGACCCTGCGCGCCGCGACATGGTGCGCACAAGATTGGAACAAACAGGTCGCGAAGTCATTGCCTTGAGTGAGGCGCAGATCAACGCCTTCGCCGGCAACGCAATTGAGCTTGAAGGCAGCGATGGTCTGTTCCTTGCGCTTTCGACAACAGCGCACCGCGGGCTAACACCCCAACAGATCACACAAATTGAGAAGTACGCCACGCTGCTTCCCCTCTCGATTCCTACACTTGAAACTGCCGGAGGTTCGGTGCGCTGCATGATTGCAGGCCTGCACCTTGCCCGCCGCTGAACAGAAAGAATATCCCATGACCCAACCCTCACAAAAAGCACTTGTTCCGTTTGTTAGCGTGGACCACATGATGCAGCTGATTAATCACATTGGCATGGCCCCCATGCTGCAGGGCCTCTGTGCGCGGATCGAAGATGACTTCCGCCGCTGGCCCTTGTTTGACAAAACACCGCGTGTGGCCTCGCATTCCGATGTTGGTGTGATTGAGCTGATGCCTACCTCGGATGGTGATGTCTACGGGTTCAAATACGTCAACGGACACCCTGCCAACACCCAAGACGGATTGCAGACGGTTACGGCCTTTGGCCTGCTGTCTGATGTGGCCACGGGGTATCCTGTGCTATTTTCGGAAATGACAATTCTAACGGCCCTACGCACGGCAGCGACATCTGCACTTGCGGCCAAAACACTGGCGCCCAAGGGCTCCAAGGTGATGGCAATGATTGGTAATGGCGCACAGTCCGAATTCCAAAGCATGGCGATGATGGCCATTGTCGGGATTGAAGAAGTGCGCCTGTATGATGTTGATGCGGCTGCAACTGCCAAATGCGCGCGTAACCTCGAAGGCTCGGGATTGCGCGTTGTAAGCTGCACCAGCGCCGAAGACGCAATCCTTGGGGCGCAGATCATCACGACCTGTACCGCAGATAAACAATACGCAACCATCCTGACCGATAATATGGTCGGCGCGGGCGTGCACATCAACGCCATTGGCGGGGATTGCCCCGGCAAGACCGAGCTGGCCCCTGCCATCTTGCACCGCGCAGAGATCTTTGTGGAATACCCCGAACAAACCCGCATTGAGGGTGAGATCCAGCAGCTAGAACCTGATCACAAAGTGACCGAGCTGTGGGAAGTGATCACGGGCACTGCGACAGGCCGCAAGGACGCCAAACAAATCACATTGTTTGACAGCGTCGGCTTTGCAATCGAGGATTTTTCGGCACTGTGTTACGTGCGCGACGCGATCAAAGACACCGCATTTTTCACGCCCCTAGACATGTTGGCTGATCCTGACGATCCACGTGATCTGTTTGGCATGGTGGCGCGGGCAAAGTAAGTCAGCGACGCGCGGTAACGTCCATTCCGTAAAGCCAATCAAATGCGCCCAGCATCCGCATGGGTGCAAATCGGCTGCCCATGCGCAACGCCGTATGTGCAGCCCACCGCGCAGGGCTCGGCCGTAGATGATACCGCCACGCGTTGCCCTCTGCAGCCTTTATTACCTTAGTCACTCGGGGCACGCGGGCTGCTTGATAGGCAGGCAACGCTGCAGCGCCGCCTTCGCATACATGGTCCGCTAACACCCACGCGTCTTCCAACGCCATGTTTGCCCCTTGGGCCAGAAACGGCAGCGTCGGGTGCGCCGCATCCCCCAATAGGGCGATACCGCCCTGTTGCCAGACGGGTGCAACTGGATGCCTGTGAAGCCCCCAAAGTGTGGTCGCCTCAACTGCGTTGATCATATCCGCTGCCATGCCTTCAAAATCAGCAAATGCAGCGCGCAGATTTGCAGGATCATCCGCGTGGTTCCAGCCCTCTTCAGCCCAATCCTTACGTTCTTCAACCGCAACAAGGTTCACCATGCGGCCACCGCGCAGCGGATAGCTGACCAAGTGCCGCCCCGTTCCCATCGTCACCATCGCCACATCAGGATGACCAACCGTATTTGGTATCGTCGCCCGCCATGCCACCTGCCCTGTAAAGAACGCGTCATCCTCACCATTGAGCGTTTGACGCGCGCGCGAATGAATACCGTCCGCGCCCACAATCAGCTCTGCACGCCGCGACGAACCATCAACCAACGTCAATTCAGGGATATCTCCTGCGGTGACCGTTTGAACTTGTGCACCCATTTCAAAGCTCACGTTATGTTCCCGCGCGGCCTGTGCTAGCACATCGATCAAATCAGCGCGGTGCATAAACAGATAGGTTTGTTCCGCAGGAAGCCGCGTCAGATCAAGGCGCGCAACATCGCCCACACGGTCAAAGGCCTGCATAACCACCGCTTGACCGCGTACTGCACCGCGATCGACCAGCCGCTTTTCCAGCCCCAATGCACGTAGCACAGCCAACCCATTTGGACTGACTTGCAATCCTGCGCCAACTTCACGGATCGCCTCGGCGCGTTCAAGCACTGTCACAGCAACACCGCGCCGCGCCAGCGCAATGGCTGCAGCCAACCCGCCAATCCCCGCGCCAATTACAATTGCGTTGTTAAGACCCATCTTTGATCCCCTACTACTCACAAAAAGACGCCGCAGTTTTCACTGCAGCGCCCAATTTTATTGAGGATGCCAAAAAAACACCCAAACATCGAACCAATGACCGCCAGTGGCGATTATTCGTCGCGATGAACTTTTTCGCGGCGCTCATGGCGTTCTTGCGCCTCAAGGCTCATTGTTGCGATCGGACGTGCATCAAGACGCTTCAGCGAAATCGGCTCGCCAGTGACCGAACAATACCCGAATTCTTCTTCATCAATCCGCCGTAACGCAGCGTCAATTTTGCTCACTAACTTGCGCGCGCGATCACGTGTGCGCAGTTCCAGCGCACGATCAGTTTCTTCAGAAGCGCGATCATTCACATCCGGAATATTGCGCGTCCCATCCTGAAGAGTTTCGATTGTATCGCGGCTACCTACTAGCAGTTCCGCCTTCCAATTCAATAACTTGCGACGGAAATACTCCACCTGCCTGTCATTCATGAACGGTTCGTCTTCAGCTGGACGGTAATCGTCCTTCAAAATCGTTTCCTGTTTCACTTTGTCCAACTCCTTAGCGGCCTTCGACATTGTCACTTGGAATACTCCCTCACGACATCTCCCATTGGCGGCGGTTTATAGGACGGATGAGCGATTGTCACTACACAATCACGCGCTATGATCCGCAGCGAAACATACGAACCGAATGAACTAGAAAGTTGATTACGATATGAAATTCCAAGGTACCGCCGACTATGTCGCAACGGACGATCTGAAAATTGCGGTTAACGCGGCGGTCCAGCTGGAACGCCCCCTTTTGGTTAAAGGTGAGCCCGGTACAGGCAAGACAGAACTCGCACGTCAAGTGTCCTCAGCGTTGGGTCTGCGGATGATTGAATGGAACATCAAATCCACCACCCGCGCGCAGCAGGGTCTGTATGAATATGACGCCGTCAGCCGCCTGCGCGACAGTCAGCTGGGCGAAGAGAAAGTGCACGACGTTTCCAACTACATCCGCAAAGGCAAGTTGTGGGATGCGTTTGAGGCAGGCGAGAAGGTTGTGCTGTTGATCGACGAGATCGACAAAGCCGATATCGAATTCCCAAACGACCTTTTGCAAGAGCTCGATAAGATGGAATTCCACGTTTATGAAACGGGTGAAACGGTAAAGGCGGCTGTCCGTCCTATCGTGATCATCACGTCTAACAACGAAAAGGAACTCCCAGATGCGTTTTTACGCCGTTGTTTCTTTCACTACATTCAGTTCCCAGACATGGATACGCTGAAACAGATCGTCGAAGTCCACCACCCCGGGATCAAGCCAGACCTGCTGACAACAGCCCTGACGCAATTCTATGAGATCCGTGATCAGCAAGGCCTCAAGAAAAAGCCGTCTACTTCGGAAGTCATTGATTGGCTCAAACTGCTGTTGGCCGAAGATCTAGACGCCAAAGACCTGAAGGCGGATGGCACGACGGCCCTGCCCAAATTGCACGGAGCGCTGCTCAAGAACGAACAAGACGTGCATCTGTTTGAACGCCTTGCCTTTATGGCGCGCGGCGGACGTTAACCATGCTAACCCGACAAGCACTAATATATCTCGTGCTCGTCGGCCCTCTACATTACCTCGCATTTGATCTTTGCAACGGTATTACCAGCGCTGCTGTTCCCTCCTGATCTACTCGTGCAGCTTATCATTGCGGTGCCTATTTTCTGTCTTATGATTTCTTGGGCTGTACCTGCACTGCTGCATCCCACCCAAGCCGAGCACAGCCCGGATACGGATAGTTGCGGTCTTGATCGCATTGTTATGTGTCTCAGTGAGCTTCCTCTCTGTGACCATCGGCCTCATGACCCTGATTGAAGTGACAATTGTCTATATTTTAGCAGTGGTGTTCCTACATCTGGTAGTGCTACGTCAGGATGACGTGGCCTGCTCGTACGGCAGCTAACCCCCTTTGAACTGTGGCTTTTTCGCATCCACGGCCACAGGCGCGCCTCAATCTGGAAAATTTGCCACTATTTCGCCTTAATTGCTCCCTACCGAGGACAGGTTGAGAGGCGAAAAGATCTCCAATTGAAGCTCAAAAGGGCAGGCAGCAGAGTATGAGTACCCAGATCGCACTGTATGTGCACGTGCAGAACGCGCGCTTTTCAACACGTTACAGAACACTTCTTATCCAAGGAGTTTCCACATGAAATCACGCATCGCCCTAATCCTCGCAATGGCGTTAAATGCGTGTACTCCTACTCATGGTGGGGATGTAACCCGCGCTATGCCCATCAGTGACAGCACACTGCCGCCCATAAAAATATTCAACACTGGGTATCATGCGGGTCCTGTGCGTGCGAACAACGATCTGGCCCTCGATTTCATCGAGCTATCTTTCCAGCTTGAGAGCGGCCGGGAGCTGCCTATATTCACCCGTTTTGAAGGCCCCATAACTGTCTCAGTGATTGGAAATCAACCTGCGTCCCTGCAGCATGATCTGACACGCCTTTTAGGACGTCTACGCAGCGAAGCCGGCATCAACATTAGTCAAACGAATGCACCGCGCGCAAACGTTACTATCAATGCTGTATCGCGCAAAGAAATCCGTAAATTGCTCCCGCAGGCGGCTTGTTTTGTTGCCCCTAACGTCAGCACATTGGATGAATATCGCAAATCGCGTAAAACCAAAAGTGGCAGCTGGTCCCAGCTGCGTAAACGCGAACGTCTGGCGATCTTTCTGCCCAATGATGTAAGCCCGCAAGAAGTTCGCGATTGTCTACACGAAGAGCTGGCCCAGTCCCTTGGTCCGCTTAACGATCTGTACCGCCTACCCGATTCTGTCTTTAACGATGATAACGTGCACACGGTTTTGACCGGGTTTGATATGTTGATGCTGCGCGCATACTATTCGCCGCAGCTCCACAATGGCATGTCACGCGGTCAGGTGGCAGCCACCCTGCCCCACATCCTGCGGGACATTAACCCACGTGGAGAAACGACATCAGCTAACTTCGCTACGCGCACCCCGATCCAGTGGAAACGCGCTATCGAAACCGCGCTTGGGCCTGCTTCTAATCGCAGTGAACGCCTCAAAGGTGCTGGCGAAGCTTTGACCATCGCCAAGGCCATGGGATGGCGCGATCAACGCCGCGCCTTTGCGCATTATGCCATGGGCCGTGTTCTACAGCGGGACAATCCCAAAGAGGCGCAAACTCACTATGCTGCCGCCAAACAGTTCTATAACGCCACACCGGGCACAGGTTTGCATCAGGCTTACGTTGCGACACAGCTGTCAGCATTTGCTGTCAGCCAAGGTCAAGGCGCCCAAGCACTCCACCTCATTGCGCCGCACGTCGAAACCGCACGTTTAAACGAGAACGCCGCATTGCTTTCTACGCTGTTGCTGCTACGTGCAGAGGCGCTGGATCTGGAAAACCGCCCCTCTGAAGCAGAAGCCGTCCGTATGGACAGTTTAGGGTGGGCACGATACGGATTTGGCTCTGATTGGGCTGTGCGGGCCAAGCTGCGTGAGATTTCATCGCTCAACCCGCTCAAAGGATAGCCCGTAAACACAAAAGGGCTGGACTATGATAGTAATTGGGTTGGCGATACTTGGCATCGTTATTGGCAGCATGACCGCGCGAAGACGTAACGGAAATCGCAAAGACATTGCCCAATACGCAGCTGGCTATGGCATGGCGTTCCTGATTGTGGGTATGTTTCTCACAGTTATAATCGACCGGATCACCAGCTAATGTTTCTACCCTTCTTCGAACAACTGCGCGCCCATAAAGTTCCCGTTTCAATGCGAGAATTTTTGGCATTTCTAGATGGCATGGCTGCGGGCATTGCCACCTATGATGTTGAGGCATTCTATTACCTCGCGCGGGTTTCGATGGTGAAGGACGAACGCAACATCGACAAATTCGACCAAGCCTTCTCGGCGGCCTTTTCTGGTACAGAAAACATCACGTTAGAGCAGGTTCTTGAAGCAGTTGATATCCCTGCTGAGTGGCTCAAAAAGATGTCTGAAAAGCATTTGAGCGACGCGGAAAAGGCAGAGATCGAAGCCATGGGTGGTTTTGAAAAACTGATGGAAACGCTCAAGGAGCGCCTCAAGGAACAAGAAAAGCGCCATGAGGGCGGCAGCAAATGGGTTGGCACCGGGGGCACCTCCCCCTTTGGCGCCTATGGCTACAACCCCGAAGGCGTGCGGATTGGCCAAAAAGAAGGCCGCCATGGCAAGGCTGTGAAAGTCTGGGACAAACGCGAATTCCGCAATATGGATGACACGGTAGAACTGGGCACGCGCAACATCAAAGTGGCGCTCAAACGCTTGCGCCGTTGGGCGCGCGACGGCGCCGCCGAAGAACTAGACCTGAACGGCACAATCCGTTCAACCGCTGAACAAGGTTATCTGGACGTCAAAACCCGCCCCGAGCGGCGCAATGCAGTCAAAGTGCTGTTGTTTCTTGACGTCGGCGGTTCAATGGATCCACACATCAAGGTTGTCGAAGAACTGTTCAGCGCGGCACGATCCGAGTTTAAGCATATGGAATCCTTCTATTTCCATAACTGCCTTTATGAAGGTGTATGGCGCGACAACCGCCGTCGCTGGGACGCTCAAACCCCGATGCATGAAATCCTGCGCACCTATGGCCCGGATTATCGCTGCATCTTTGTGGGCGATGCCTCCATGTCGCCCTATGAAATCGCCTACCCCGGTGGCGCCAATGAGCATTGGAACCCCGAAGCAGGCTCCGTCTGGTTAGAGCGCGCGCGCGAGCAGTGGAAATCTAACCTGTGGATCAACCCGATCCCTGAAAAATACTGGTCCTACACGCAATCCATCACGATGATCCAAGAGATATTTGGCAATGACGCAATGGTCCCCATGACCCTAGAAGGCCTGAGCCGAGGCATGAAAACACTTACGCGTTGAAAGATGCGCAGCCTAGCACATGCAAAAGGCCAAAATTTCGGGGCTGATGCTGCTGCGTATTCTTCCGGTCCTAATTCTGCGTTGACGCAGATGTTTATAGTCCATGCACGACTTTCAACCAAAAGATGGACGCAAATGATCAATGCGCCCCTTGCGAGACCCGTTGCAAAAGCTTGCATTGAGCCCGAACTTTCCAAATTTCTTAATGCACTGAATGGCGGCACATGCCCGTGATGGCCTTGATCTGCGCCATCCCCATAGCATCACGCGCCGCAATTACAATCATCGACATCACATCAAGCCCCCAATAGACAGTTAACAAGTATTCTGTAATTTTTTACCGAGGTCCTTTATGTCCCAAACGATTTTCGTAACTGGCGCGACTGGCTATGTCGCCAAACATCTTATCTTTCAACTTCTCGAAAAGGGATATGCGGTGCGCGGTTCGGTCCGATCTTTGGACAGTGAAGGCGCGCTGAAGAGTGATTTGATTGCGGCGGGGATTCCAGAGCAAACAGTTACGGAACAGCTATCATGTGTTGAATTGGACCTTGGACATGACATGGGTTGGGATACGGCGCTAACAGGTGTTGATGCCTTGATGCACACCGCGTCGCCGTTTCCGCTGGACGTCCCAAAAGACGAAGAGACCCTGATACGGCCTGCAGTGGATGGAACGCTACGTGCCTTGAAGGCTGCACAAAGCGCAGGGGTAAATCGCGTCATACTGACCTCATCAACGGTCGCCATTGTCAGCTATCCTCAAAAACCTGGCGGGGCGGCATTTGACGAAACGGATTGGGCTGACACAAAAACGTCGGCCGCATATCCAAAGTCCAAAACGCTGGCAGAACGGGCCGCTTGGGACTTCGTCGCAAATGAAGCCCCAGAAATTGCTTTGACCACCGTCAATCCGGGTTTGGTACTTGGGCAGCCAATCGGGCAACGTTATGGAGCATCTTTGGCCGTCGTAGAGCGGGCATTATCTGGCAAAGACCCGATGGTGCCGAATGTAGGCTTTCCTTGCGTGGATGTGCGGGATGTAGCCGCCTCTCACATCGCCGCGCTTGAGCATCCCGAAAGCGCGGGCGAACGATTTGCCTCCTGCGGCGGGTATTTGGAATTCTCGGAGCTTGCGGCGATCCTCAAGGCTCAATATCCAGATCGGAAAATCGCAACACGCGTGGCTCCAAATCTGATGATGCGCATTTTGGCCCTCTTTGATCCTACCATCCGCGGCATCGTTCCGGCGTTGGGTCAGCGCACAGAGGTCAGCGGTGCCAAAGCGCAGGCGCAACTCGGGATTCAATTTCGCAATGTGTCTGACAGCCTGTTAGAAACAGCTGCATTCTTGCAAAAACAAGATCGCATTTGAGCTTGGCGTCATAACCACAGCGAACGAAACGATGGCGTTGGCAACCAATAGCACCTAGAAAAATAGTCGCGCGACCCAATCTAGAGATGTGTAAACAACATTATCGATGATTGGGCCGCCGACGACGCCAAAAAAGTAAAGGCACAGGAACGCCATCGCTGCTGCAGATGTACAAACAGCCAGCGCCGCCAGAACATACGCAGTGTCTGTAAGTTTAGATTTGAACAAAAATATCTCTTCTCTCGACACATTGGTCGTTGGATCTGGGGCCGCTGGATGCGGTGAAACTTCGCCATGCGAACAGGACAACAGTTTAAATCATGTCGTCAATCGCCCCTTCTCGGCCCTACAGCTAACATTATTTACGTTGGGGCAACCGCCCAGTCCGAGTGTTATCTATCGTGCTAAAGGTAAGCCCCCCGCGCAAATGCGGGGGGCGTTTGGCGTCCATTGCCCGCTAAACGCAGACAACAGGCCAATAGATCTGATTATGAACCGCCAACAACATCGCCGCCATGTGCGCTACTCAGTGTCATGGGGAACTCTTTTGCAACCTGCTCTCGCAGGCCCGCAATCTTGGCCTGTGCGGCTTGCGCAGCTTCTGCATCAGCATATTGTGTTATTACACACATACTCAAGTCACCCGTTCGGACCATTTGCACGCCAGTTGCGCCATTTGCTATGATCAGGGGTACAAATTTTTCGTTCGCTTTAGCAGTCATGTCGTCTGTAATTTCAGTTGCAGTCCAATGGGATATGGTAACGAATGACATATAAATACTTTCAAAATATGGCTCCGGAATTGAAACCTGTTTTGAGGCTAGCACGGGTCATTGGCTCGACCTAATAGTTATGTTAAATTTATACATATCGAACCTCAACTCAGAGAACGGTGCCAGTCATGGGTTCCTACCAACCGGGCCTGCAACTGCAATATTTTGCATCTGAGGAAGTTTAGCTTTAACTAAATCAGATCCGAGTCTAGCGTTGTCCAAGCACACTGGGGAGCTCGGTATGGACCGCATCGAAACTGACTACTTGATTACTGGTGCCGGGGCCTCGGGGCTGGCTTTTGCCGATACGTTACTGGATGAAACCGACGCACATATCACGCTGGTAGATCGGCGCGACAAGGCGGGCGGTCATTGGAACGATGCCTATCCGTTTGTGCGCCTTCACCAGCCCTCCTCATTTTATGGCGTCTCGTCGCTCAATTTGGGCCGCGAAAGCATCGATAAATTTGGCCTCAACAAGGGTTTCGAAGAGCTTGCATCAGGCCAAGAGGTCGCCAATTATTTCCACACCGTGATGCGGGATCGGTTGCTGCAATCTGGACGCGTGCGGTTTTTACCCATGTCCGAACATTTGGGTAATGGTGAAGTTCGACAATTACTCTCGAACAAAATCACCCAAATTGACGTGCATCACCGCTACGTTGACGCAGGACTGCTTGAAAACGCCATTCCTTTGACACATCAAAGAAAATTCCAAGTGGCCGCGGATGTTGTCTGCATCCCGCCAAACTTTCTAACTCAAAAGGCACATTTGCACAGCCATTTCACGATACTGGGCGCTGGTAAGACGGCCATGGACAGTGTGCTTTGGCTGCTTGAAAATGGTGCTGATCCCACGCAGATACGTTGGGTCGTGCCCCGCGATCCGTGGATGATAAATCGCGCCTTCACCCAACCAAGTGGCGCATTTTATCACGAAAGTTTCGGAGGAACGATGCGCCAGATGGAAGCCGTGATGGATGCCACCTCAATCGACGATTTCGCTGATAGGATGGAGGCTGCAAACTTGTGGATGCGTCTTGATCCATCAGTGCGCCCTTTGATAATGCATGCCCCAACAGTAACAATGGCGGAACTTGAGCGACTTCGGGAAGTCAAAGATATTGTTCGTATGGGCCATGTAGAAACCATCGAACCCCATAAACTTCGGCTTGCTGGTGGGGATTGTTCCGCAAATCCCAGTACTTTGTATGTTGACTGTACTGCACGGGCACTTGGTCACACCAACACGTGGCCCATCTTCAATGATGATCGAATTGCGCTGCAAATGATCCGGCTCTACCAGCCCACGTTTAGCGCCGCCTTGATCGCTAAGATCGAAACGAGTTTCGACAATGATGAGGCGAAAAATGCACTCGCAATACCGGTGCCCATGACGGACACCGTGCAATCCTGGTTGGTATCCCAAATTGCAAATACGACAAACCAATTCGCGTGGTCCCAGCATCCTGAACTCAAGGCCTGGATCGCGTCCTGTCGCCTTGATGGTTTTGGTCGTGCTGGCCGCGAAGTCGATCGAAATGACCCCGAGGTGCAGGCAGTATTCAACCGGATAAAAGAGGTGTCGATGCCTGCGTTTGCGAATATGAGAAAGCTCGCAACAGCCTGAAGCTTTCTACAAGCAACACCTTATCCCGGCAGAAATGTATAAAAACGAAACGGGACATTTTAGCTTAGTCCAACATTCGTTAGCGCTGCTGCAAATGTTTGGAAGGTCCACATAGCTGGCAGTCACGCATGCGACACAAGGGAGCCGTCAGGTAGCTGAGCCTTCGCGCGTGCAGCGAAAGTCAGCTTTGAGCCCATTTTGTTGAAAGCTCGTTGGCTTTGGTGCGTTCAAGCGGGCTA
>NZ_JBALWB010000006.1:0-246785 GCF_036960155.1 Sulfitobacter sp.
AGCACCCGCGCCACCGCCGATCACATCGTTGCCCCCATTGCCCGCGATGTTGTCCTCTTCGCTGGTAGGTAGGGGCTGTCCCGCGACGGTGCGTGTGGAATTGATAACATCCCTATTTTCAGCGCCTGTAATCGATGTACCAGCCACGTTAGTTACATTTACGCTAAGCGTCTGGTTGTCGACCAATGCGCCATCTGAAGTTTGCACAATCACCTGATAAATGTTGTTGCCTACATCATCGGTAGGTGTTTCGAAATCCGGGGCCGCGACGAAGGTCAACACCCCACTTGTTTTATCTATATTGAACACTGATGCGTCGGCACCGCCGGTAATCGCGTAGTCCAATAATGTTCCAGAATCTGGGTCCGTCGCGTTTACGGTCGTGACGAGGGTTTGGTTCTCCGCCACATTGATCTCAGCCATACTCCCCCCGCCATCGGACGAAATAACAGGTGGCTCATTGCCAAGATTTGGCACATCGAGGTCTCTGGGATCGAGGAAGGTGTTTAGGGCAATATCCCAGCTGTATCTTTGGTGATCATCCGGACGGCCATTTTCATTCACGCCGTTCGTGACGAGCCCGATCTGACTGAAGTTGAATGCGACATTAAGACTTGAGCCATAATCTGACGAGGTATTCTCTGATACGGAGGTCGTAATGATGTTGTTTAGGGTGAGCTCATAGATTGTGTCAGTGCGCCCATTCTCATTGTTCCGTGTGACGCCTACAATCTGAAGCGCATCAAGATGTGTGCCCGTTGATGCACTGTTGAGAAAACTCGTCAGCCCTGTGTTGCCGGAAAGAGCAACTGATAAATCCTGAACATTGACAGAGCCAATGCCGCCAATGCCGCCCATATGAGTGGTCCCCGATTGGCTTTGACCGAGGCCAAACGAATCTAGCTCGAACCAGCCCTCAAACCCTTGGGCCGTTGAATCCCCGGCAACGCCATCAATCAGCAGGTAGTAGATCGTGGGAGTTGGTGCACTGACCGAGGGCAATGATGTCGGCTCATCGAGGGAGGCAGGGTCGACGGCGCGGTTATTGATAATATCATAGCCGTAGCTTTGTTGCTCACCAGGGCTGCCATCTGGGTTCTGGCTGGTCGTGACGAGGCCGATCTGACTGAAGTTGAACGCGACATTGAGGCCTGTGCCGTTGTGTGACTCGGCATCCGCTGAAACGGAACTTGTAATAATGTCGTTGAGCGTGAGCTGGTAGACCGTTTCAATGCGCACAATGTCGGGGCCCTCATAGACACCAATGACGCCCTTAATCTGAAGTGCATCAAAATGTATGCCCGAAGAGGTGTTGCCGAGCAAACTCGCCAGCCCTGCGTTGCCCGAAAGAGCGATTGACAAATCCTCGACGTTGACGCTGCCACCACCCCCGCCAATGTGCGTGGTCCCAGATTGGCTTTGACCAAGCTCAAATCCTTCCAGCTCGAACCAGCCCTCAAACCCTTGGGCCGTTGAATCCCCAGCAACGCCATCAATCAGCATGTAGTATGTCGTGGGAAATGATGCACTGACCGAGGGCGATGATGCCGGCACCTTGAGGATTGCGGAATCGAGCGAGGTGTTTTGGGCAACATCCCAGCCGTAGCTTTGTTGCTCACCAAGGCTGCCATCTGGGTTCTGGCTGGTCGTGACGAGGCCAATCTTACCGAAGTTGAACGTGACATCAAGGTTTGGCGCGCCGTCTGGCCGCGCCTCCGCTGATACAGAAGTCGTAATAATGTTGTTAAGCGTAAGCTGGTAGATCGCCGCATTGCTCTCATTGACGCCCTCAATCTGAAGCGCAGCGAAG
Source organism: Sulfitobacter sp. (assembly GCF_036960155.1). Classification (GTDB taxonomy): domain Bacteria; phylum Pseudomonadota; class Alphaproteobacteria; order Rhodobacterales; family Rhodobacteraceae; genus Sulfitobacter. The sequence goes on from NZ_JBALWB010000006.1 coordinate 1,811, forward strand.
GGTGTACCGTTGGTGGCTCCGTTGAGAAAATCAGTCAGCCCTGTGTTGCCGGAAAGAGCAACTGACAGATCCTGAACATTGACAGAGCCAGTACCGCTAATGCCGCCCATATGCGTGGTCCCAGACTGGGATTGACCCAGATTGAACGCATCGATCTCAAACCAACCTTCGTGTCCTGCATCGGTCGAGTCACCCGCAATGCCATCGATCAGCAGGTAGTAAGTCGTTGGATTTGGTGCACTGACCGAGCGCAATGGTGTCGGCACATCGAGGTTTGCAGGGCTGAGGGAGGTGTTTTGGACAACATCCCAGCCGTAGCTTTGTTGCTGACCAAGACTGCCATCTGGGTTCTGGCTGGTCGTGACGAGGCCGATCTGACTGAAGTTGAACGCGACATTGAGGCCTGTGCCGTTGTGTGACTCGGCATCCGCTGAAACGGAACTTGTAATAATGTCGTTGAGCGTGAGCTCGTAGACCGTCTCAGCGTGCCCATACTCATTGCGCCTCGTGACGCCCTTAATCTGAAGTGCATCAAAATGTATGCCCGAGGAGGTGTTGCTGAGCAAACTTGTTAGCCCTGCGTTGCCCGAAAGAGCGACTGATAAGTCCTCGACGTTGACACGGCCTCCACCCCCGCCAATGTGCGTGGTCCCAGATTGGCTTTGACCAAGCTCAAATCCTTCCAGCTCGAACCAGCCCTCAAACCCTTGGGCCGTTGAATCCCCAGCAACGCCATCAATCAGCATGTAGTATGTCGTGGGAAATGATGCACTGACCGAGGGCGATGATGCCGGCACCTTGAGGATTGCGGAATCGAGCGAGGTGTTTTGGGCAACATCCCAGCCGTAGCTTTGTTGCTCACCAAGGCTGCCATCTGGGTTCTGGCTGGTCGTGACGAGGCCAATCTTACCGAAGTTGAACGTGACATCAAGGTTTGGCGCGCCGTCTGGCCGCGCCTCCGCTGATACAGAAGTCGTAATAATGTTGTTAAGCGTAAGCTGGTAGATCGCCGCATTGCTCTCATTGACGCCCTCAATCTGAAGCGCAGCGAAGGGTGTACCGTTGGTGGCTCCGTTGAGAAAATCAGTCAGCCCTGTGTTGCCGGAAAGAGCAACTGACAGATCCTGAACATTGACAGAGCCAGTACCGCTAATGCCGCCCATATGCGTGGTCCCAGACTGGGATTGACCCAGATTGAACGCATCGATCTCAAACCAACCTTCGTGTCCTGCATCGGTCGAGTCACCCGCAATGCCATCGATCAGCAGGTAGTAAGTCGTTGGATTTGGTGCACTGACCGAGCGCAATGGTGTCGGCACATCGAGGTTTGCAGGGCTGAGGGAGGTGTTTTGGACAACATCCCAGCCGTAGCTTTGTTGCTGACCAAGACTGCCATCTGGATTCTGGCTGGTCGTGACGAGGCCGATCTGACTGAAGTTGAACGTGACATCAAGGTTTGGGCCGTAGTCTGAAGTGGCATTCTCTGATACGGAACTGGTAATTATGTTGTTGAGCGTGAGCTCGTAGACCGTCTTGCTCCGCCCTTTCTCGTTGGTCCCAGTGACGCCTACAATTTGAAGTGCATCGAAATGTCTGCCCGAGGAGGTGTTGCTGAGCAAACTCGTTAGCCCTGCGTTGCCTGAAAGAGCGACTGATAAGTCCTCGACGTTGACACGGCCTCCACCCCCGCCAATGTGCGTGGTCCCAGATTGGCTTTGACCAAGCTCAAATCCTTCCAGCTCGAACCAGCCCTCAAACCCTTGGGCCGTTGAATCCCCAGCAACGCCATCAATCAGCATGTAGTACGTCGTGGGCATATCAATCTCTTTTTATTTGAGGAAATGGCGGCAATCATTTGATATATCTCATATTTTCGGAAATTTATCAACTTAAAACAAGGGCCAGCAAAGCCGACTGAAATTGGAACAGGATGAAGAGGGTCGCCGGTGCAACAGGCACTTTGGACGGGGGTTTTTGAAGTGAGTTTTCAAATTTCAGCAACTTCGACATTCGTGACGAATCAAAATACTTCAAAACTGGCTTTTGCGGTCATACGTCGCTGCAGGGAGATACCCAGTTTTAAGTGCTCTTGAATGCCGGTTCCCAAAGTCGCAGCGTTGTTTGCTCGCGCATCCACCGAATGTCAATTTTCTGCCCGTGGCGCTCTTCGCTGCAATTGCATCCAGACGAAAGCGGATATTGGTCTTTGAGGAGGCAATGGCCTCTATGTCCGCACAGCCGACATCGGTGCATGGTGCAGCAAACGACAGGTTTGAGCCCAATGTGTCGAATGCTGCGGTTAGCATGAATGTCAGCAAACCGCGCAGGCTTGAGGAGCGATCATAAATCCACAGATTGAGCCGGGATCAAGACAAAGTTTCCAAAATGGGTTTTCTCCATAAATTCTTGTTGGGCTTGCGCTATTTTCTCCAGCGGGAAAACCTTTGCGACAAGTGGGCGAATTTCATTGCTTTCGATGTAGGATACCAAGTTTGGAAACACAGGAGCATCCCACGCCGTGCACCCAATCAGGGAAATGTCTTTGAGATACATGTCGCGCATGTCCAAGCTAACAACGGGACCAGCAATCGCACCCGACGAAACGTAACGCCCTCCGGGTCGTAGAACCTTAAGCATTTGCGCAAAATTCGGACCAGCAACGTTGTCGACAACAACATCAATGCTGCTTTCTCCAAGTCGCATCACAAGATCTTCTTCGCGCTCGACGACGTCGTCTGCACCCAATTCGCGCAACTGATCCATTTTTCTACGACTGGTTATTGCCACAACTTTAGCGCCACGCCGCTTTGCCAGTTGAACCGCAGCGGAACCGACCCCGCCGGACGCGCCCGCGACCAACACAAGGTCACCTACGCCAACCCCAGCACGGTGCAGCATATTTTCAGCAGTGCCATAAGCGCACGGAACCGTGGCAAGTTCTTCGTCCGACCAGTCACAAGAAACCGGAAATATTTCGGATGCAGGAACTTTTACATATTCTGCGAATGCCCCGTCAAAGTTGGACGCCATCCATACCATGTCCATCACATCATACCCGTTGGGCCGCATGCAGGCGCGAACGAGAACACGTTCGCCCATCAAGTCTTGCGCCACTTTATCGCCGACTTGCACAACCATACCGCAGCAATCTGTCCCTTGAATAAGCGGGAACGGCGTTGCTCCGTTCCATCCACCATCCGCTTTTTGCTGGGCTTGGGTTTTTTGCGAATTTGCTGTCGCGCTGGTGTCTGCGGTCACGCTTGACGAATACCAACCAAGACGTGTGTTTATATCCGTATTGTTAACGCCTGCCGCCAGGACCCGTAGCAAAACCTCGTTTGGGCCAGGTACTGGCTTGGATACTGAGCTGTAAACAAGCTTTTCATATCCACCGTTGCCGGTTGTCACGACGGCCATCATTCTATCTTCGCTATCGGACATTTTTGGCTTCTTTCAGGTTTGTATAGTTCTAGTAAGCTTATTTGGGTCAAGCTGTAAAAGACATCAATAATCGAGTACGGTTAGCTGTCAATATTCTGAAAGCGGCCATTGCTGATTTCAAAACGAGCGGCGGGTTTGTCTGCAACCTGTGCATTCGACGTTTGATCCTTGCTGCGCTCTGCACGAATGGCTGGTTTTCCCGCTGCGCGGCAGCACCGAGTTTTACGCTGACGCAGCATTTTCCACGCTGCAAGCGCACGCAGCAGGAAAACCGAATTTACAGAATGGGCTCTTTGCTGCCATTTGCCGCAGCTGTGCAAATGACTGCTTTAGGAAAGGTAAATGTATTCCGGTTGTTTCATATAGATGAGTAATGGCCTTTCTTAAGCGATTTACTATGGGCGCTTCAAACGTGAACTAGGTAGCTTAAGTGAAACTTAGGGCTTCACTTCGTTTACGGTTTTCAAATCAAACCGATCAATATTAGGAATGCACATGACCTTTGATCAAATCAAAACGTTTCTCTGGGTTGCGCGCCTTGGTGGCTTTCGCAAAGCTGCAGAGCGGTTAAACCTATCGCAGCCAGCCGTATCGACGCGCATTTCCAATCTTGAAGAAGAACTTCGTGTTCCATTGTTTGAACGTGGCACTGGCGATGTCGTTCTGACCAAGCATGGAACACTTCTATTATCCTACGCTGAACAGATGTTGTTTGTTGAGGAAGAGATTAAACAGCGTGTGGCAAACCCTTCTGAAACAGAAGGTCTATTCCGCGTCGGCGCATCTGAAACAATTGCACAAGCGTGGTTGCCTGAATTTTTGAAGGCGTTCAGCGAACAATACCCAAGGGTTAATGTTGATCTTACCGTGGATATTTCTTTGAATTTACGCGCGGCCCTTATTGAGCGGCGGTTGGACCTTGTTTTCTTAATGGGTCCTGTGTCTGAATTTTCGGTCGAGAACGTCGCGCTCCCGCCTTTCGATCTGCATTGGTACCGCTCAACTCAAAACGAAGAAACTGATCTAAGCGCTATTCCGATCATTTCATATTCGAGCAAGACCCGCCCGTACAGAGAGCTGATGTCAGAATTATCACGCCGAATTGGCCCACAGTTGCGGGTCTATGCATCGGCCTCATTGTCGGCCAGTTTAAAAATGATTGCAGCGGGAATCGCTGTTGGCCCATACCCCCGTGCATTGGCAGAAGACTTTTTGAAGTCGGGCCAGATCGTTGAGTTTGACCCTGGATTTCGACCCCAGCCTTTGGAATTCACAGCGTCCTACTTGTCTGAACCCCGTAGCTTTCTAGTTGAAAATAGTGCGGAAATCGCGAGACGCGTGGCGATCAAGTGGGACTCGTCGCACCCAAGGTAGTTCCAAAAAATCTATCACTACCGATATAAAATGATAATTTGCATGAATTGATGCTTTTGTGAGATGTATTTTAAACACCACAGAGGCTGCCGTCATGACCCTACAAACCACTGCATATTCCGATCTCCTAAACTCAACGCCCGAACAGGTTCGTGCGGCCATTAGACGTGGTTCTTATACAGGCCACACCGCTGGCCTCGCTACAGGAAAGCTCCAATGTAATCTGGCCATTCTCCCCGAACGGTATGCCTTGGATTTTCTGCGGTTCTGTCAAAGAAACCCAAAACCCTGTCCGGTTGTAGGGGTAAGTGACAGCGGTGATGCCAACTTACCAACGCTTGGTCGTGATATTGATATTCGCTCGGATGTCTCAAAGTATCGAGTGTTTCGTGATGGTGTTTTTGCTGAAGAAATTGATGACATCACAGAGCTTTGGACACACGATTTGGTTACAGTGGCTTTGGGCTGCTCGTTCACATTTGAAAACGCACTGTTGCGCAATGACATTCCTGTTCGACATATCGAAACAGGTCGTAATGTGCCGATGTTCCGCTCTAATATTGATCTAATGCCCGCAGGCCCTTTCGCAGGTAAAATGGTCGTCACCATGCGACCAATACCGGAAAGCCAAATAGACCAAGCCCGCGAAATCAGCGCACGTTACCCACATGCCCATGGCGCGCCAATTGGTGTTGGCGATCCGGCAAGTATCGGTATTTCTGATCTGTCACAACCGGATTGGGGCGATGCAGTTGAAATCAAAGCAGGCGAAGTGCCCGTTTATTGGGCCTGCGGCGTGACGCCACAAAATGTCCTGTTAGACGCCAAACTGCCGCTTTGTATCACCCACTCACCCGGCCACATGCTGATTGCAGACGTGGCTGAAGACGCCGAAACGACCATCCTTCCACTCCAATAAAAATACAAAAACGATCAACTAGGAGAACTAAAATGAAGAAATTTACAATTGCTGTTGCTGCACTGGCCATCAGTGCCAGCTCGGCCTTGGCTGATGATCCTGTGGTATTGAACGCTGTCGGTACTTGGTCTAGCTTGACTAACTATCAAAAGCACGAAGAACCGTTCTTTAACTCACGTCTGAACGAAGCTTCGGGCGGCGAAATCATTGGCAAAATTCAATCCCAATCCGGTCTTGGACTTAAGGGTTTTGAAATCATGCGTTTGGTCAAAAATGGCGTATTCGATTTTGCCTTTGGCCTGCCAGGTTACGTGGCTGCGGAAAATGCAATCTTTGAAGGCGCTGACTTGTCAACGTTGACCCAAGATATCGATACCCAGCGCAAGGTGTCTGACGCCTATTATCCAACTTTAGAAACTGCGTTTGCAGACATCTACAATGCAAAATTGTTGATGTTGTACCCGTTCCCAAGTCAAACCTTGTGGTGCAATGGCGAAGTGAACGGCATCGAAGATTTGAAGGGCAAAAAGATCCGTGTTTACTCCACGACACTGGGTGATTTCGTCGAAGGCGTCGGCGGCACATCTGTCACGGTATCGTTCTCCGAAGTTATCCCAGCACTTGAAAAAGGTGTTGTTGATTGCGCAATCACAGGAACCATGTCGGCTTATACCGCAAAGTGGAACCAAGTTGCGACACATGCCTATACCTTGCGCGTTGGCTGGGGCTTGGCCTTTGGTGCAATGAACATGGACAAGTGGAACAGCCTGACTGCAGATCAGCAAACGCTGATGCAAACGGAAATCGCGACGCTTACTGATGCAATGTGGGCAGAAACAGCAACCGAAGATGACGTTGCAATTTCCTGCATCACCGGTGGTGAATGTGCGATTGGCGAGGCCGGTTCCATGACATTGGTAGAGCCATCCGCTGCAGATTTGGCGTTGCGCGACACTGTTGCGACAGACGTGGTTCTTGCCCGCTGGGCAGAACGGTGTGGCGCTGATTGTGCTGCGAATTGGAACCAAACTGTTGGGCCAATCTTGGGTCTGACAGCGGTGGCCAAGTAAGCGTTAAACAAATGGGCGGCTGGTTTATTCCGCCGCCTAAACCACTCCTGCACTGGATTTTCATATGTTAGATCGTCTCCTAAACAAGACACGCACCCTTAGCTTATGGCTGACTTGGCTAGGTGGCACACTAATTGTCTTGTCTGCCTTTCTGGTTACAGCCGAAGTATTCCTGCGCAAGTTTTTCAATTTCTCAATAGGCGGAGCCGATGAAATTTCCGGTTATGCTTTTGGCGTCGCCACCGCACTTGCCCTTTCGCACGCACTGTTTGAACGCGCCCATATCCGGGTCGACGCCCTTCTTGGGGTCTTTCCCAAAATGATGCACAGCGTGATAAACCTGTTTGGGATGATAATGTTGATCGGGTTTGCATCCGTGGTTGTTTTCAATGTCTGGTCCATGGTCGGTGACAGTTTAGAAAATGGATCGCGCTCCATAACGCCGATGCGCGTTCCACTTGCACTTCCACAAATTCCTTGGCTGCTGGGGTGGATGTTCTTTGTCTTTTCTGGCGCATTAATCGGCCTTGTCGCGATCAAACGAATGATCAGCGGTGATATCGCCGGCACCCAAGATCTTATTGGTGTCAAATCCCTCGACGAACAAATCGAAGACGAAACGGTATAATCTGATGCTTTTAAAAACACTTTTTATCTTGCTGGCCCTTATTGGTCTGGCCGTGCCGATTGCCGCCTCACTTGGCTGGTTGGGATTGATCCTGCAATTTACGGACAGCGCCATGCCCTTGCACCGCGCCATTTCCGATATGGCGTGGCAGACGTCGACCGATTTTCTACTGGTGGCAATCCCGATGTTTGTGATGATGGGTGAAATTCTACTGCGCGCTGGAATTACGGAACGCATGTATGACGGCATCGTTAAATGGGTGGGTTGGTTGCCTGGTGGCTTGATGCACTCGAACATCGGATCGTCTGCGCTGTTTGCAGCAACGTCTGGATCATCCGTGGCTACTGCTGCCACGATCGGCACCGTCGCGGTGCCGCAGATCAAAAAACGCGGATATAACGAAAGCCTGTTTCTTGGAACAGTCGCCGCAGGTGGCACATTGGGCATCCTGATCCCACCATCAATCAACCTGATCCTTTATGGTTTGCTGACAAACACGTCCGTCCCTGAACTTTACCTTGCTGGTTTCATCCCCGGTTTCCTATTAGCCCTTCTGTTTATGGCGACCATCGTTGTGGCGTGTTTGATAAAACCCGAATGGGGCGGTGAAAAGCTGCGCCATACTTGGAGCGAACGTATGCGTGCGCTGCCTGCTCTTGTTCCTCCGTTGGGCATCTTCGTTGTGGTTGTAGGCTCAATCTACGCTGGTCTAGCCACCCCTACAGAGGCAGCTGCCTTGGGAGTTGTTGCGTCAATGCTACTGGCACTTCTGAATGGGAAGCTGTCCATCGATATGATGCGCCAAGCTATTGAAGGCACAATGCGCACCACGGCGATGATTATGTTGATCATCATTGCTGCCGTGTTCTTGAACTTCGTCCTGTCAATCATCGGCCTGACCCAAGCGTTGACAGATTTTGTCACAGGTCTGGGTTGGACCCCGATGCAAACCATGCTGATGATCGTGGCTGTGTTGATCTTGATCGGTTGCTTTATGGAAACGCTGTCCATGTTGTTGACGATGGCACCGCTGATCACACCTATTGTTGTGGCGCTAGGTTTTGACCCGGTATGGTTCGGTATTCTACTCATGGTCTTGCTGGAAACTGCGCTGATTACACCACCTATTGGGATCAACTTATATGTGGTGCAAGGCATCCGCAAATCAGGGCCTATGATTGATGTGATCAAAGGCGCGCTGCCTTTTGTTGCCACCATGTTTGTGATGCTGGGCCTGTTGCTGATCTTCCCGAACCTCGCGCTTTGGTTGCCATCCTTGGTCTACTAAACTCGAACTCATCCATTCCATAAAACTGTAATAACTGCTGGCGCGCCGGCACATAAAGGAGCTGTGCCATGTGGCAATTTTGGGTCGACCGTGGGGGCACCTTTACCGATATCGTGGCTAAGACACCCGAGGGGGTTCTGCGGACACATAAATTGCTGTCCGAAAATCCGGAAGTCTACGCAGACGCCGCTGTGCATGGCATTCGTGAACTGCTTGACCTGTCGCCAACCGATCCGATCCCAGAGGGCCGTATTGGCGCTGTGAAAATGGGAACCACAGTTGCGACAAATGCCCTGTTAGAGCGCAAGGGTGAACGTACAATACTTTTGATCACCAAAGGCATGCGCGATCTTCTCAGAATTGGGTTTCAAAACCGGCCCCGCTTGTTTGACCTCGACATCCAATTGCCCGAATTGTTGTACAGTGATGTCATCGAGGTCGAAGAACGTATTTCGGCGGACGGCGAAATCATTTTGCCACTCGATACAAAGGCTACGCGGGACGCATTGTCACGTGCGTATGGCGATGGGTATCGTTCAGTTGCCGTGGCCTTAATGCACAGCTATCGATTTTCAGATCATGAGAAACAGATCGGAGAAATGGCGCGACAATCAGGCTTTGACCAAGTGTCGCTAAGCCATGAAGCCAGCCCACTGATCAAACTGGTTTCGCGTGGCGATACCGCAGTGGTTGATGCCTACCTTTCACCTATTTTACGCCGCTACGTCAGCCAAGTTGCCGACGCATTGGGTGCGGGCAAAGGAGGCTGTGAACGCCTGATGTTCATGCGTTCAAATGGGGGCCTCACAGATGCCGCCTTGTTTGAAGGGCGCGACGCCATTCTATCTGGGCCCGCGGGTGGCGTAGTAGGTATGGTCAGCACCGCGACGGAACATGGTTTTGACAAACTCATTGGTTTTGACATGGGCGGCACATCGACTGATGTTTGCCACTACGCAGGTGAATTTGAACGCAGCTTTGAAACTGAAGTGGCTGGCGTCCGTATGCGCGCGCCGATGATGTCCATTCACACCGTAGCCGCTGGTGGAGGATCGATCTTGTCGTTCCGAGATGGCCGGATGCAAGTTGGCCCAGAAAGCGCAGGTGCCAATCCTGGACCTGCCGCATATCGGCGTGGCGGCCCATTGACCGTCACGGATTGCAACGTCTTGTTGGGCAAATTGCAGCCTGATTTCTTTCCTCCGGTTTTTGGCCCCCACGCGGATCAACCCTTAGACGTTGACGCTGTACGCAATAAATTCGAGATCATGGCAACTGAGATTGGAAACGGTCTTTCGGTTGAGGAAATCGCCCAAGGTTTTTTACGTATCGCTGTCGAAAACATGGCAAATGCGATTAAGAAGATTAGCGTGCAACGCGGCTACGACGTTACCAAGTATACGATGAATTGCTTTGGGGGTGCTGGTGGACAGCATGCCTGTCTGGTCGCAGACGCATTGGGTATGGAAAGCGTTTTCATCCATCCGTTTGCAGGCGTGTTGTCAGCCTTTGGTATGGGCCTTGCTGATGTGCGTGCGATGCGTGAACACCAGTTTGGTAAAGGCATTGATCAGGTCAATGATGCCGGCAATGTTCTTGATCGACTGTGCGTTGAGGCAAAGGCAGAAGTAACCGGACAAGGGATTACTAATAACAATATCACTATTGTCAGGATGGCGCATATCCGTCCTTCTGGCGCACAACAAACCATTGCAGTTCCATTCGGCACCGAAGTTGAGATGGCCAATGCATTTCAAACGGCCCATGAACAGCGGTTTGGATTTGTACCAAATGGAGCATCTTTGCTGATCGATATACTTTCAGCCGAAGCCATAGGCGAAACCGGTGAAACGGTTCAGTTGGGCGAAAACGCCAATGACGCTTGGGCCCCCAAATCCAGCAAGATGTGGTCGGATGGGGCACTAACCACCACGTCCATTGTCGATCGCCAGCAAATGCGCAAAGGCGATGTGGTTCAAGGCCCTGCAATTCTTACAGAGCCAACGGGCACAAATATTTTGGAACAAGGCTGGCAAGCAGAATGCATCGCAGGCAGTTGCCTTGTGCTGTCACGGACAATACCGCTTGCCCGCCAAGAAGCCATTGGAACCAAAGTTGACCCCGTGATGCTTGAGGTGTTCAACAACCTGTTCATGTCCATTGCGGACCAGATGGGTGCAACCCTCGCCAACACCGCATATTCAGTAAACATAAAAGAACGCTACGATTTTTCATGTGCAATCTTTGATGAGATGGGCGATCTGGTCGCGAATGCACCTCATGTCCCCGTCCATCTAGGATCAATGTCCGAAAGCGTGCGGGTGATTTTGGCGCAAAACAAAGGTAAGATCAGGCCTGGCGACGTATTTATGATGAACAACCCGTTCAATGGGGGGACGCATTTACCCGATGTCACAGTGATCACGCCCATATTTGATCATGCAGGCACACGGATCATCTACACTGTAGCAAGCCGCGGGCATCATGCGGACATTGGCGGTAAAACCCCAGGGTCAGCGCCGCCTGATAGCCGAACCATCGATGAAGAAGGCGTTTTAATCGACAACTTCCTGCTGGTAGAGCAGGGGCAGCTTTGCGATGTTGCAACCCGTGCGCTATTGGCATCGGGCAAATACCCATGCCGTAACATCGATCAGAATATGGCTGATCTGTCAGCACAAATTGCGGCAAACGCTACGGGTCTCAGAGAGTTGCAAAAAATCACTGCACAATTCGGGGTCGAAACTGTGCACGCCTATATGACGCATGTTCAAAGCAATGCAGAAGAAAGCGTACGACGTGTCCTAGACGTTCTGCACGATTGTGAATTTATTTATCCATTGGACAGCGGTGACCAAATCCAAGTTGCGATTACTGTCAACAAAGCCAAGCGTACTGCAACGATCGACTTCACCGGCACGTCGCCACAAAACGAATGGAATTACAATGCGCCAATGGCGATATGCCGTGCGGTTGTCCTGTATGTGTTTCGCACGTTGGTCGGTAACGACATTCCCATGAACGAGGGGTGCCTTAAACCGCTGACCCTTATTGTGCCCGAAGGCAGCATGATCAATCCCGACGCCCCTGCGGCTGTGATTTCTGGGAATACAGAGGTCAGTCAGGCAATTGCTGACACGCTTTATGGTGCTCTTGGTGTGATCGCGGGCAGTCAAGGAACGATGAACAATTTTGTCTATGGCAACGATGTATATCAGAACTACGAAACCATCTGCGGTGGAACAGGTGCTGGTAATGGGTTTCATGGCACAAGTGCCGTGCATAGCCACATGACCAACACGCGCATGACCGATCCAGAGGTTTTGGAAACACGGTTTCCCGTGCGCCTTGACGAATTTTCGATACGGAAAGAATCTGGCGGGGGTGGTGAATTTATCGGGGGCAACGGCATTGTCAGACGGCTGTGCTTTTTGGAGCCAACGACGGTTACAGTTTTGTCGTCCCATCGCAAAATTCCGCCTCACGGTGTGTTGGGCGGCGGTGCGGGTGCTATCGGTGAGAACAGTATCGAACGCTCAAATGGGACCACTGAACTGCTGAACGGGAATGATGAAGCCAGCATGTCACCCGGTGATGTGTTTGTTCTCAAATCTCCAGGGGGTGGCGGGTTTGGACAGGCTTGACCTAAGGGTTCACCATGGTTCGTTGACTTAGTTGCCCAGCATTGCGAGAGCGGCAATCATCTTGATTGTGGCTTTTGATTTTTCTGGCGCGAAATATCAGTAGATTTGCCCTGTCGATTTTGTCGGGGGGTCACTGGTTGCAGTATAATTGTGATCTGCGCGCCGTCAGCCGATATCCGGACGAGACACAGCGTTGGCAATATGAGCTGATATTATTGAAAACCAATTCCTTGATTGAAGCGTGATCTACTGTCTCAAATCCTGTATTGAAACGGGTGATTTGGGGGTGATGGGATCGAAGCAGGAGGCACAGCCCGGGCTGTTTTATGAGTTCTCTCTAGAAGGTCTCGTCCCATAAGATCACCTGTTGCGGTTGATTGATCGATTTGGCGATGCTGAGTGGCATCCTGTCTCACTTGGCCGATTTCTACAGCCAGACTGGTCGCCCATCCATTGACCCGGAGCTGCTCATTCGGATGCTGCTGGTGGGGTATTGCCTTGGCATCCGATCCGAACGGCGGTTGTGCCAAGAGGTACATCTGAACCTGGCTTGCCGTTGGTTTTGCTGTCTCGACCTGAGTGAACGGGTTCCGGACGGACCATCCTTCGTTTTCCAAGAACCGCCCCGCAAGAACAGCCACGGTCGCCTCCGCGAGAGTGATCTTTTGCGCCATGTGTTCGAGGTGACTGTTGCGCGTTGTATGCAAGAAGGGCCCGTGAGTGATCAGGGTTTTGCCGTGGATGCCAGCTTGATAAGGGCTGATGTCCAGAAACGGAACTCCAGCAACCTTGAAGGCTGGGCAGCACGCGCGCGTGATCTCCACGATGCTCCACGCGCAGTGCGCGAGCATCTCGAAACTTTGGACGATGAAGCCTTTGGGGCTGCCAGCACGGTCAAGCCAAAGTTCACCGCTCATGCTGACCTTGCCAGTCAGTGGATAGCGGCGCGCAAGGGTCAAGTGCTGTCCAAAGTCTGAGGCGCGTGCAATCCGTCGTGAGAAATACGAGATCGTCCGGGACTTCGCCCGACAATGTGTATCTACCATGCTTTATGGGCGACAGTGACCCCGCTTTGGCAAGGTATCGCGAACCCGACGAAAAACACGATCTTGGGCTTTGGTTCCTTTACCATTGCGACTTGCGCAACACCAAACGGGTGGCTGTCTTTTGGGCGCATATGCAACAAGAGATCAAAAACATTGAGCGGCTTTTCGTGGGAACATGACCAGCTTGCGGGCTTTGCAGCCATTCGTCATTTTCACACCGACGGCAGGTTAAACACACGCCGCTAGACATGAGGCGCACAGGTCGAGATACTCAGCTCATTCTTGAAATGTCATTATTGTGGATTATTCCCAAAAGCTATCCGACCACTATCACCACGGAAACCTGTTATCGGCCATTCAAGCTGGTCTGGAAAAACAAGGCATCCAACCCCAAAACGCCAGTGTTGAAAATCTGGGAGCAGTTGACTAATTTCATATTGGAGGACGACAGGCGAGCGTCCATTTCCTCGATCAGCTTGCCATAACCGGATCGTAAACCTTGCTTGATATCGGGTGTGGCTTGGGCGGTTCGGCGCGGTTTGTGGCAAAGCAATATGGCGCGCAGATCACCGGGATCGACCTCACGTCGGAATATGTTGAAACCGGACAAGTGCTTTGCGATTGGGTTGGTCTTTCGGATCGTATCAAGCTGCACCACGGTAGTGCGCTTTCACTGCCATTCGCAGATTCAAGTTTTGATGGCGCTTTCATGATGCATGTCGGCATGAACATCCAAAACAAGACAGCCCTGTTTGCCGAAGCCGCACGGGTGCTGAAGCCGGGCGCCAAGTTTGGCATCTACGATATCATGAAAACCAACGATGACGCCCTTGCCTACCCTGTGCCTTGGGCGACAACGTCTGAGACCAGTTGGCTTGCCGAGCCAAAGGAATACCGTCAGGCGCTAGAGGTCAGCGGGTTTCAAGTGACGTCGGAAGAGGACCGTCGCAACTTTGCGGAGGGCTTTTTCAAAGCAATGAAAGCCGCCATCGAAGCGGGCAATGGTCCTCCTCCCCTCGAGTTACATGTTCTGATGCAGCAATCCACTGCTCAGAAAATTCCCAATATGGTCGCGAACTTGATGGCGGGCCGGATTTCACCTGTCGAAATGATCGCGACGAAGGCAACGGATGAATAGTCCAAACCGCCAAATCATTTGGAATCCCGGTGAAAATTGCATTCACTGTCGAGATCGCTGGCCGCCTGCCCACCGGCGCGTTGGTTGAGGACGTAATCAAACAAGTGGACGGGGAAACGGACGGCTACGCCTCCTACTTCATGTTCAACTGCGCACATCCAGACCATTTTTCAAAGGCATTAAATGATGGTTTGTGGATCAAACGTCCTAGCAGTATTGTCGCGAATGCATCGAGGTGTAGCCACGAGGAATTGGATGAAGCAAAGGTCCTTGATGCGGGCAACACTATAGAGCTTGGCGAACAGCTTGCCCGAATTAGACAAATGTTCCCTCATATAAATGCCCTTGGCGGTTGCTGCGGTACAGGTATGCGGCGTCTGCAAAGCATCGCAAAGAGTGCCATTCGCTAAAGCAGACCTTAGCTGTAACGCCGAAATTCGGTATTAAGGGCTCGTTGCCGACATTCGCTGCATTTGCACACGAGATTAACGCTAAATAGAAAGGCGAGAGGCGGCTATGCGGACAAAGTGAGCATAGGTTCCAATCCCTCGAATGGCGGCTTTCGATACTTGGCGCTTTCAGCAAACAGGTGGGAATCTGCTCAAGACATCGATTTGTTTGCGGTTGATATCTAACGATTGCCAGGTGTATTTTTTAAGAGCAGGCAAAGGTTGGAATTATTGGCGTTTCCACGTTTCAGATCCGATGGCGTTGGAGCCGCCATACGTCCAGATACCGCTCCATTGCCCATTTTCCTGCTCTACAAACAGCGCCAATCCGAAATTGTCACCTGATCCATATGAGACTGCGAGTGCTGTGTCGTTCTCTACAGCCTCACCGAAGATGATTGAGCCTTTGAGGTTTGCAGCGCCGATGGCCGTGCCAATATATTCCTCCCCTTCAACTTGCCATATCACCGTGTATGTGTCGCCATTTATCTCGACAGCGACCGTACCATCATAAGGCGTACTATCGCCTGGATTGACGCCAACAACATCGTAAACTCCAATTGGCTGAGCGACTGCTGCTTGAACGCCGATAAAGAGAAGTGTGGATGCCAAGGTTATAAACGGCTTCATGGTTTCGGTCCCTATTTGCAAAAGTTTGTTTGTCTGAACCTCAGCCCATCTCCTCTTGGCACTCAAGCGCCGCTTCCAGAGCCTGGTAACTCCCTGTGAGGTCGATCGCCATAACTTCACCGTCTTCGGTGTACAGTGTCATTGTTTGTTTTACTGCGAGATCAAACAGAAAGTCGGGATTATCGAAGAGAATATCGGCCCCTGGCACGTCTTCGAGGTAAATTCCTACTGCTTCAGCATCATAGTCTTCACCGTCGAGCGAGAAGAGAACCGAATAAAATTCACCCTCTTCGATATCCCCCCAGGCCATGTTGAATGCAGTGACATAAGCGCCGCCCTGTGTGCGATCAAAACCGATGCGTACAATAGAACCGTCGTCAAATTCAGACTGGATTAGACAGCCGTCTCCCAATGAGGGGTCAACCATCACATCCCAATAGTCTGACGCCCCCCACTGCTCAAGTGTTTGGGCTTGCAAAGGGCTGCTGGCAGCAGCGCAAATCATCATTATTGTGGTTGCGATAGCAGTAGTCTTCATCTTGTGTCCCACTTTATTCCAGTTGCGTTAGTTAGACTCTCTCTTTTTACTGATAGCAACTCGTTACTCAATAAATTCCCCTTGGCAGCGACTGCTATCAGCTGTCCGGCGAACTGATCGAATATTGACGTTGGCTGAAATTCCGGAAAAATCACATGCCAGAAAACGATAGCACAAACGGCTTATTTTTTGTCAGATTTTTGTATTTTGCAAAAGAAACTGACATTCAGGCACACTGCAGCAACGACTAATAAGGGCTCAGACCCGCCGTTCGCCGCGATTGCACACAAAAACGGCGTCGAGGCGTGAAGCTAACGTCGACACAGCGGACTTAGTGACACTTCAATCAGCTCAGACCAAAACCGTTACACTTAGATCACGGTAGTTATCTGGGACAATTTCGCCATAGGAAAAGCACTCTAAGGTAAGCTCATTGTTTTCGACGAAGACAACGAAGCCAGTCAACAGCTCACCAACCTCTCCATTGACGATCGGTTTATCCAGCACCAATCTTTCAACGGGTAAATCATTCGAACTCAACGTTAAAAAGTACCCCTTCCCAGTGAAGTCAAGACCAACCAGTTTGCCGTGCGAACACACTTCATCCACAAGCCGCGCAGTAAGGACGTCAGTTGCAAGCAATTCAATAACATTCTTTTCAAAGCTCTTTAGGACACTCAAGAATTCAACTCCATTCCCTTTATTTTAGGTTTGCTCACAAGACAAAGGCCATGTCAAAATGGGCTCTTTGCTGCCGTTCGCTGCTAAAAGATCAATTGTTGCTTTCATCCGAATGCAATGCAGCGAAAAAAATCAGGGGTGGATTACATCCACCTGCTGCGAACGAGACCTGAACCTTAATGCGCGGTGACGCCAAATCTTCGACGCACTTTGCCTTCGGCAATATTGATTGAACTTATTTTGTGAAATTGCAGCAACGGCTTTTCAGCCGGAACCTAATCCCATATGGATTTGATTGGGCTTTTCGACCGGTAAAGATGCTGTACGTTATTCGTCTTCGGGCAATGGGCACGTTAGACGCCCGATAATTAGGAGCCATCCTACTCAAAACTCTTTGACGTGTGATTACTTAGATATTCAACAAAGACTCGGACTTTATTCGCCAGATTGCGACCACTTGGATAAACAGCGCTTATTGGCGTGACCGATGGCTCCAGCGGGAAATCGGGTAAAATGGGCACTAATGCACCGGAATCAAGTTCACCCCGCACGACCCATGTCGGTAGCATGGCGACGCCCAGGCCTGATTTGACTGCTTCTTTCAGAAGCGTAAGGTTCCCAGCTTGAATGCGGCCGGACACTGGCACCTCCAACGTGCCCTCTGGTGACCTGAATTGCCATGTTCGTTGGCCCGACCCAACGTGAAAAGACATGCATGACACCTTACTTAATTCATCTGGATGCATTGGCGTGCCATTCTGTTCAAGGTATCCTGGGCTTGCGACGACGAGCGATCGGCTTGTTGTTAGGCGGCGTGCCATCAGGTTTGAATCCTCAAGGTGCCCAACACGGATAGCGACATCAATGCCGCGACCAACCAAGTCTTCCAAGGTAGCGGATGTCACAAACTGGATCCGTATAGCTGGATACAAGCTTAGAAAATCAGGCAGCATCGGTGACAAGAAGGTGACGGCCAAATCTGCCTCTGCGGTGACCCGCAGTATGCCGGAGGGCGCATTGCTGGCTTGCGATACTGCGCGGCGCGCCTCGTCTACATCTTCAATGATTTGCCGAGCATGGCGCAGATAGATTTCGCCGGCCTCAGTCAGAACCTGCTGGCGTGTTGTGCGTTGTAGCAGGCGGGTGCCCAGATCCTCTTCAAGCCGTGCGATTTGTCGTGATACCGCGGAAGGCGTCGCTTGCGTACTGCGCGCCACAGCGGAGAAGCTCCCCTCATCGGCGACCTGCACAAACAAACGTAATAGCGTGATGTTTTCCATTTGTGCCCTTTTCGCACAGATCATGTTCTCAATGGATGACTTACTGCCAAGTGAACATAAATCATACAAGAAACAGAGAAGGCGCAAAACTTAATACCGCTTTGGGCCAAATGCATAATGGAGAGAAACATGAAACGTATTGAAAATAAAACATCCCGATTGGCTATGGCGATCGCTGCGGCCAGTTTCAGTGCCTTGTTTGCCGGAAGCGCAATCGCCGAAGATAACGTTGGCCGCGCTTATGATGAAGTCGAATTCACCGAAGGCGCGCCGGGTGTTCATTTTGGCCTGCTTTGGGGCGATTGGGCCACGGGACCGTTTTCGATGATCGTCAAAATCGAAGCTGGTGCAAAAGCCCCTGATCACCATCACCCAGCAAACTACGACGGTGTCTCAATTCAAGGCAATTGGGTGCATACCTACGCCGATGGCGTCGAGCAGATCGTCACGCCGGGGTCATATGCATATCAGCCTGCACATGAAGTCCACGGCGACAGGTGTCGTGGACCAGAGGACTGCATCATCCTCATACAGATGGATGGCCCGAACGGGTTCATCGTTGCTGAGTAGCTCTTGAGTAAACAGATACTCTAACGGCTCCCGCTTTGGGATTATGACCGGCAGGTCAGACATATCAATAAGGTGGGGGTCGCAGCCCTGAGAAATCACATGAACTAATTGGAGAGATTTAAGTGACGTTTCTAGATTGCCGAACTCAAGCTGTTAAGGTGGCTTCGGGATTACTTCGTAGTATCGCGCTTTTGGCGATGATTGGGCAAGCCCAAACTGCCGTTGCGGGCCCTGACGATACCGAAAGGACAGCTCGCACGATATTTGGGGAAATCGTGTGGAATGAATTCCCCGGCGGGCGTGCGATAGCGGATGTCGTTGGAGACTTTAAAACAGGTCCACACCTGAAGTTCGTTCGATTTGACGCAGGTGTAAAAACCCTACCTCACATCCACTCTCATAGTTATGTTGGCATTGTTGTTAAAGGTAGAGCGCGCCATTTTGAGCCCGGCAATCCGTCGACCGAGACAATTCTAGAGCCTGGATCAACTTGGTCGATCAACGCTGGCGTTCCCCATATTAGTGAGTGCCTTGCAGGATCTGAGTGCTTGTTTGCAACACAATCCGACGGACCGTTTGACTCCGCACCCGCAGATTAACTCTACATTGGTCTCTTTTAGAGATACAAATTACTGTAACTCTAGATACGGAAAAGGGAGTGTAAATGTCCTATATTGCAAGCGACGTCGTCATCTCAGAGGAAGAGATCCGTGCGATATTGCCAGACCAATATGATACCCAGGTTGGGAAGATCATCAATTCCATCGATGACCTTTGCCGGACGTGGATAGAGCGCTCTCCGTTTATCGTTATGTCGACTGTGGACAAGGGTGGAAAAATTGATACGTCGCCAAAAGGCGACCCAGCAGGCTTTGTCGAAGTCATCGACTCCCAAACCCTTGCAATCCCTGATCGCCCCGGAAATAATCGGTTCGACAGCTTCCTCAATATCATCGCGACGGGGCGGATTGGTCTTGTGTTTTTTGTGCCAAATCGCAGCGAGGTTGTCCGCATCAGCGGGACTGAGCAGGTTGTGCGGGATTTTGATTGCGTAACTCGATGGCAATTAACTCTCGGGTGCCTGATTTTGCAATTCTGGTGAAAGTTAAAGAAGCGTTCTTTCATTGTGGAAAATCCATAACGCGCTCAAAGCTCTGGTCGCCAGAGCTTGCCGAAACAATTGAGGGTCTGGCGACCTATAGTCAGGCGCTTGAATTACATGTGACGTTGGACAGCCCTTCGTCAGAAATGAAACACACAGATTGAGTTTACCACTGCTCTGGACCGCGCACTTTGTGTCGACAGTTGAAAATTTTGGAGGATTACATACTATGAGCCGCAAAATCTCTGCCTTGATGGGCGCACTTACCGCTGATGCTGCGGGCCTAGGTCTGCATTGGTTGTACGATGTTGAGCGCATTGCGCAGGTTGTCGGTGACCGGCCTGCCGCGTTCACACCTATCAATGGCGCGAATTTTGAAGGAGTGTCCGGATACTTCGCCCACGGCATGCGGCGTGATGGGCAGTTAAGCCAATACGGCGAAACACTTGCCTTGGTAATGCGTTCAATCATTGCCGAAGGCCGCTTTGAAGCTTCAGCATATCAAGCTGCGTATGCTGCGCACTTTGGTGCCGGTGGCGCCTATGTAGGCTACATCGACCGCCCAACAAGAGGCACTTTGGCCAACATCGCAGCAGGTGTGTTAAGCCCGTCAGGTGTAGATGATGACCAGCATCCAGCCGTTGCGACCCTACCTGCAATTCTCGCCAAATATGGTAACGATACAGCCAGGGTCAAGGCCGCGATGGAAGTTACGAACGTCAATAAAATGGCAGCAGATTACAGCGGCATTATCGCAACCGCCCTCGCAGCTATCATCGATGGTACGGACCTCAAGGACGCTTTGGATGCCGCCGCAAAGTCAGACCCGCTTTTGCAAGATGCGTTGAATTCAAACGTAGGATCAGTCGCCTATGGAGAAGTCACCAAGCGTGCATGCCATCTTGATCAAGGCGTGCCTCTAAGTTGGCATATCCTCGCAAATACGACATCCTATCAAGAAGCCGTTGAGGCAAATATACGGACTGGTGGTGATAGTGCTGGGCGCGCGATGATCGTAGGCGCACTTGCTGGTGCCGCATATGGAATGGCCGAAATTCCGGACGCTTGGTTGGAAGCAATGGACAATAGTGACGCGTTGTTGGCGCAGGCAAAACAACTTGCTGCGTAGTTGATCATCGTCTCTTATACCTCTTAGCCAAAAGGACCCTCTTCATGGAAAACCGCCCCCCATTGCCACCCTTCACCTATGATACCGCTGTCCAAAAAGTGCGCATGGCCGAAGACGGTTGGAACACCCGAGATGCTGCGAAAGTCGCCACTGCCTACACACTTGCTACCAATTGGCGCAACCGAACGACCTTCGTGACGAACCGTGAGGCGGCAGAGGCATTCCTGAAGGAAAAATGGGTTCGCGAACGCGATTACCGCCTGATAAAAGAACTTTGGGCTTTCACGGGTTCACGCATCGCCGTCCGTTACGCCTACGAATGGTGCGACGACAAGGGCAACTGGTTTCGCTCATACGGGAATGAAAACTGGGAGTTCGCCGAGAACGGGCTAATGCAAAATCGTTTTGCCAGCATCAACGACCTGCCTATATCGGAAGCTGAACGGAAGTTTCACTGGCCTCAAGGTCGCAGGCCCGACGACCACCCGGGGCTTTCCGAGCTGGGGTTGTGAACGCATATTCGCGGGCTGGAAGCTGTGCTCCTGATCGACGCGGGACATTTTGTGACATGGGAACGACCTGAGGATGTCACGAATGGCATGATGTGGTTTCGTCACTCAATGCTGGGGCCAGACCTTCCGATTTTTGAGCGTTCGCGGTATTATGATTTGCCAACAAAACCCATACATAAGGCAGAAGGTTGGGGTGTTAACCTAGGCATTGCACCTAAAAAGGTCAGCTAAGACTCTTTTTCCAGAGCCCTGCGATTTGCTTAAGAAACAGATGGTGGAGCTCGTCTTTTTTTGAAAATTTAAGCTTACGTGACAGCTTGTTCGACAGGGCATCCACGGGGGCGGCATATACCTTCGTTACATAGACGACAATTGCGCCGGGCAGAGCTCTGGTCGCCTGTGAGCGTTTGTAGCATAGTTGCGAGCACTGGCAGCAATGCTTCTCTTTGTTCGGCACTCAGGTTTTCGACGATCCGCGTCGTCACATTTTCCCGCGCAGCCAAGACTGCCTTCGCGCGAGTGTCACCATCTTTGGTCAAACGCAGCACAACGGCACGTCGATCTTGTGCGCTTGGTTTACGTTCAACCAATCCCTCAGTTTCGAGACCATTTATCAATCGAACTGCACCAGAATGCGTCACATTCAAGATGCGGCGCAGAACGTCGATGCTCTCATTGGGGTGGTTGAAAACCGTAACAAGAGCGGACGCCGCGCTTCCGCTGCGGAGGCCTACTCCACCAACGTTCTCATCAATGGCGCTCGAGAGCGTTGTCGCAAAAGCCCCTAAGAGGTTGTTTATATATAGTTCTGTGTTCATGCAGCGATATTTATATGATTAAGTCACATAAAACAATAGGCAAGGAGTTGATTTCCATTTACGTGACTGACTCACATACTTTCACAACGGAGAAACCAATGCCTAATATGTCCCGCCGTCTCGCAATGGTCACATCCGCGCCCATGATAGCGCTTGCCGCTTTTGGTAGCGGCGTAATGCCCGCCAGTGCTGATGAGGCTTGGGCCTCTGAGAAGAAGTTTGTCGAAGTCTTCGGACAAAAGATGGCCTACATTGAGCGCGGCGAAGGTAAACCTATCGTGTTCGTGCATGGTAACCCGACGTCTTCTTACCTGTGGCGCAATGTCATCCCTCATGTTGAAGGTCACGGTCGGATCATCGTTATGGACCACATGGGCATGGGCGATAGCGATAAACTGCCAGCATCCGTTGAAGGCAGGTATCGGCTCGTCACCCAAGCAAAATATTTTGCTGAATTCATGCGTCAGATCGATGCACAGCAGGACGTGACGTTGGTACTGCATGACTGGGGCGGGGCAGTTGGCTTTGATTGGGCACTTCACAATCATGGCAGTCTGCGCGGTATCGCCTATATGGAGACCTTCGTAAAACCGCTAGAATGGGAAGACCTCCCCGAGGATTTTCACCCAACCTTGAAAGCTGTGCGCTCAGACGAAGGTGAACAACTAGTTCTCGAAGAGAACATGTTTATTGAAGGCATGTTACCAGGTGTCACTGGCCGTCCTTTGACTGAAGAAGAAATGACTGAGTATCGCCGCCCATATCTGAACGCTGGTGATGACCGTCTGGCGACTTTGCAATGGGCGCGTGAGGTCCCGATCGGTGGTTCACCTGCTGATGTTGCTGAACGGATCGGTAATTACTCAGCATGGTTAGAAACCAGCGAAGTGCCAATGCTGTTTGTTGATGCAGAACCCGGCGTTTTCATCACTGGAAATACACGTGCCTTTGCACGCAGCTTGCCAAATCAGACAATTGCCGAAGCCAAAGGCCTGCATTTCATGCAGGAAGATGATCCTGACACCATCGGTGCCGCTGTATCGTCCTTCGTCTCGGGTCTCGAGTAACATCTCTAGCAAAAGGGAGGGGCTCTGATCCTTCCCGAAAATGCACTGCCAGAAAAAACTACAGACCATCAACGGCAAGAAGATGGCCTTTGTCTAAGTCGGCGATCCGATTGTGTTCTTGCACGGTGTTTCAACATCTTCCTATCTATGGCGCAACATTATGCCAAATCTCGAAGACAAAGGCCGGCTGATCGCGCCTGACCTCATCGGCATGGGAGATCCCGAGAAATTGGACGACACAGGCCACGACAGCTATTCCGTGCCAAATCACGTATCCTATCTTTTCCCACACCTCGAAGAACTTGGCTGTACGGAAAACATCACGCTGATCTTGCATGATTGGGGTTCTGGCCTTGGTTTCCACTATGCAAACACACATCCTGACACCATCAAAGCCATCGCATTTATGGAAGGTATTCTTACGATCTTTCCAGAAATGGCCGACTTCCCCGAAGGCCTCCAAGAAGTGATTGGCATGTTCAGCTTACCTGAAAGTGACAAGGTTGTTCTGGAAGAGAATTTTTTAACGAAACCTTGCTCCCAGTGGCCATTTCGCGTGATTTGACTGAAGAAGAACATGCTGAGTATCGCCCCACAATGCAGGTGAAGGTCGCCGTCCATGCGTTGTCATCATAAGGGCTGTTAACGGGGCGCTCGCCCTGGCAGAAAATCTCTTTGATCCGGCTGCTGAAATAGAAATAGCACTGTATGAACTGGTCTATGAAAACCAGTTCGGAGAAGTAGATCTCGCCGTCGCCTATGATCATCGTGCAAACAGTATGCACGGCACCTTCGGTAAATTTCCTGCTAACTTTGAAACACCACTCCACACACACCGGAGCCTATCATGCCATCGTTCTGAAGGGTGTAATGACCAACCCCTATCCTGGAATGGACGCCAAAGAACCTGAGCCAGGCTCCTATTGGTATATTTCCACTGGTGCAGAACACACTACTGCTTGTATCTCCGCCAAGCCATGCGAATGGATTTTTTGTGCGGACGGAAAGTTTGACTTCGCCGTTGTCGAATAGACCGTCTTACTAATTTCGTTTTTTACCCGACAATCCCCAAGCGCAGTCTGTCCGGTAGTTTCCTTCTACGGTAGGAAAGCGCATTGAGCACAACTGTTTCACTTGGCTCAATTAAAACCAGAAATGATCAGCCTAACATGTTACGGTTGGCACTGGTTCACTGTGCAGAATACGAAATTTTGGGCTCAATGTAGACCTTTGCTGCACAGTGCTCGAACGGCCAGTTTTCATCTTTGGGGCGTAAGTTATGCAGACCGTGTGAAAACTCAGACCAGTGGCCGAAGCTCTGCCTGTAGCCTCGGATTTCCCATTCTTGCTACACTCGCACCGGACGGAGGCCCAAAGGCCACCTTTGAACGGTTTCAGGCAATCTAAAAGCAGTTTTTGCGGGGGGATTGGCCCTATTCCGCCAAAATTTGCTGGGTGCGGCGATCAAACCCTTCACACCCACCTGATTCAACGCACGTCGGATGTTGTAAGCGAGCGCGGTCAGACCGAACTCGCCGCGAACGTTTTCTAAACGACGCATCAGGCACGCACTCTGGTTCATGGATTGCTTGATCGTACCAAAGGGATGTTCAACGGTGTTGCGCCGTTGGGTCAGTATTTCTGGATTTTCTCGGAGCCGCTTTGCTATCGGTTCAAGAACCGCGTCCCCTTCATTTCGCGTCACTGTTCGGTAAGTACCCTTGGTGCATTTTGATAGCCTCGGGCATCCTGCGCAGGCTTTAACATCGCAATAGTCCAGTTTGACGTTCGTGCGCACAAGTGAGCGTCGTCCAAGCATCAGTTCTTTCCCTCAGGGCAGACCTAAACGTCTTTTCGGGATCGTAGGTAAATTCTTCTCTTCAGATAAGACCCGCTGCCACGGCTGAGCCGCGCAGAGGTTTGGGGACATACGCCTCAATTCCTCGAGCGTCGCATTCTGTGATGTCCTCAATCTGGAAGTAGCCCTTGTCGGCAACGGCCTTGATCTCTGTGACACCCAAGTTCTGCATTGTCGCTGCCGTTGTCTCGGCGAGAAAGCCATAGTCAAGAACCCGGTTGTGAACCTGTTGTTCAGCGATCAATTTGTGTTTGGTATCGACGGCAATCTGAATGTTGTAGCCCACACCAACCTTCGTCATGCGTGCCATGGCTCTGCTATCGGGATCTGTCTGTGATATTTGAGTTTCGCCGCTGTGCTCCAGGGTTTGAAGATGTGCGATCAAACGGTCTCGCTTGCCTTTGATCGCGTCGATCTTACCCCGTAGATCGCCCAACTTAGGGCTGCCAGTTGTGATGCTGTCTGCGCAATCTGTCTGATCCAGTTCGTTCAGGTATCGTTCAAGACGTTCGTCACTTTGCAGGATGTGCTTTGCCAAAGATCTTTGGCAAAGTTGCGGTTCTTGTTGTTCACAGCCTTGATCCGGGTTCCATCAACTGCAAGAAGTTTGCGACCGTACAGGTTAAGCTCCCGACACAAAACAACAAACTGGCGGAAGACTTTTCGAAAGGCGGCGCGGTTTATCCGTCGAAAGTCAGCGATTGTTTTGAAGTCTGGCTTGAGCTGGCGCATCACCAAATGACTTCGATGTTGCGATAGGTTTCCACTTCAAGGTGTCAACTTGGGCGAACCCGGTTCAAATAACCATAGATGTAGAGCTTCAGCAGATCCTTTGATCATATCCAGGCCGACCTGTCGATTTTGGGTGCGCGCGTTGGAAACCAAAATGAGAAATATCTGGGCCATCTGCAAAGGCTTCTATGAACCGGGCTGGGTTTTCCGGACCGACATAGTCATCCACAGTCTCGGGCAAAAGCAGAAGCTGGGATCGCGATATTTCTGAAATATGTGACATAGGAAAGTGTACCACCAAGGCGGAATTCTGTGAATCCCCGATGCACCCTAAAACTCAAGAAGTTTTCTGACAGTCTCCATGATGTTTGCAACACCATGGAGATGTCATGAAGACAAGGTCACTGGGGCGGTGCACAAATCAGATGCAGAACTAACCGTGCTATGACTACCAAATTCTCTTGTTCAGCGAACTAATTTGAGGCTCGACTTACTGACTTTTGGGTCAGGGGCTCACTGTTCCGTTGCAGTGCGGCGTACGACACCAAGGGTGGAAAGCCGACATTCGCTGCGCTCCGCGCCGGGGTCTGCTATGCGGGCTGTACTGCCGTCGCGGGTAAAACCAAGATGGTGACTTTTGATGTAAAGAGGCTCTTGGCAGCAGCTGGCAGTGCTGCATTGGGCTCTGCCAAAGCAAGCGCGGGCAAAGGCAGGCAGTATCTTGCACTACCGGAATTCAAGATGCAGATCAGGGCCCGCCCTCAAATTCAAGTCTGCATGAATTTCATTTGTTGCAGGGAGTGTACTCCATTTAGGACGCCTAGCGTAAAGCATTCAGGCGGCCAAGAACATCCAGTCCCTGACCCTTCAGCCAGTGAAGTAAGTCGATAAATACCCAATTTTCTGAGAGTTTGTCACCACCACGGCGATAGATGTCGACCACACGGAATTCACCGGCTTTGCCGGTTGCAGGCAAACCCATAAAGCCGCCTGTTGCCGTGGCTGTGAAATTGGGCCACCCAAAGAAACCACCGAATTCACCTTCGGCGAGGCGGCACAAATGCCCTGTGCCTGTGCGATTTGTGAAACTGGCGCGGAAGGGGCCTGCGTGTTGTTCGGCGTAGCGCTCGATTGTATAGGTGGCGCCGACACCAGCGGGACCCCACCAGATCATATCATCGTTCCAAGTGCGGGCCAGTTCCTCCACCAGCGGCAGGCCCGATTGCCAAGTGCCTAGATCGTTGATCATCGCATTGATCACAGCGAGGGTTTTCTCGCCCTCTGCCGCGTCTTGTGCAACGTCCATGCGGCCTGTGTGGGTTACAGGGCCAGGTTGGATCAAATGTGCGGCTGTCTGAGGCGGGAAGGGGTTTACGCCTGCTTGGACCATGAGGTGTGGGATGTCGCAAAACAGGGCCGTCTCGATAATCTTGCCGTTATCGACCTTTGAAAATTCGGCGTAACGTAGGAAAGTCATTTTGCGTGTCGCTGGGATGCCAAGCCAAGGCGCATCATGCAGTCCCATAAGATGGCCCATTGAAACGACCCAAATGGATTGGAAGTCATCCATCTGGTTGCGCCCAGCCATAAAGATATCCTCGCGCCGCGTGAGGGACGTAAGCGCGGTTTTAAGCGGAGACCAGAAGGCGTCGGCCACCTCTTGCGCGCCATTGCGAATGTCGAATGGATGCATGCCTCGCCAGAGGTAGTCGGCGGCCGAATGAACCGCCAACACGGCTGCCACAGCATTGGGGGAAGCGGCGTCCACGGCTGCTTGATAAGCGCGGACAACGGCTTTTGCGTCTTGGAACTCTGACATGAATTACCCTTTTACAGCGCCTGCGGTGAGGCCACTGACGATTTGGCGTTGGAAAAACAGGATGAGGACAAAGAGCGGTGCGGTGGCCGAGACAACTGCTGCGACAGCGAACATCACGTTCCCTTCAACTTGGGTAGAGCCGAGGAAGCTGGCGATTTTTGGTATCATCGTCTGGTTCTCTTGATTGAGCAACAGGGCCGTCACGGTGAAGTCATTGTATGCCAGCAGGAAGGAGAACAACCCTGTGGTGATCACACCGGGCCACATGACGGGTACGATGACATGGCGGAACGCTTGGAACCGCGTGCAGCCATCAACCATTGCGCTTTCGTCCAGATCCTTTGGGATGTTGAGAAAGAAGGAATGCAGCATCCAGAGTGTGAAGGGCTGGTTGATCGCAACAAGGACCACGATGGTGGTGGGGATATGCCCCCAAAGGTTCCACTCGAAGAAAGGTAAGAGGTAGCCGGAGACCAGAGTAATATGTGGCATTGCGCGGAACACCAGTGCCAGCATCAGCAGCCAGAAGGCATAGCGGTAGCCAGAGCGTGCAAGGGCATAGCCACCAAGCGTCCCGAGTGTCAGCGAGATGATAACAGTGAAGAAGACGATGATGCCCGTGTTGAGGGCCGCGCGCCAGAATTCCTTTTCGATCCATGCACCTTCATAGCCTGCGCCTGTGAAGGGACCGCCTGTTTCTATCACCGTGCGGGTGCCCCACAGCGCATTCATCCAATCCGCTTTGGAAAAGAAATCGCCTTGAACTTTGAATGAGCCCCAAAGGGTCCAGAGAAATGGGAAGGCCGCGATCACGATCCATGCCAACACAAGGACGGAGGAGATGAGGGCCAGTGGGGTCGAGCGGCGTTTGGATGCGATTGCCATAGGTTACACCGCCTTGCGGTTAAAGTCGCGCCATGTGCGGATCAGCACGGGCGTCAGGAGGATCGCTACACCGAACACGGTGAGCATGGAGGTCGCGGCGGCGGAGGCATATTGCGCGTTATCGCCTAATAGATCGCCATAAATTTCGGTGGAAAGGGACGAGGCATTGGCCTGTGCGGAGAAGCCGATGATCGGCTCGAACACACGAAAATTATCCATCAGCTGGATCAGCGCGACAAAAACAAATAGCGGACCCATGTAGGGGATCACAACATAGCGAATACGCTCCCATCGGCTGGCCCCGTCGATCATGGCCGCCTCAAGCGTCTCTTCGGGCACAGTTTGAAGGCCTGCGTAGAAGACAACAAAGGCGAAGGGGATGCCGTGCCAGACACCATAGGTGAATAGGGTGAGCCAAGTAAGTAACGGCGATGCTTTAAGCGACAGGGCAGGGTCGTTGAATATATATTGCAGAGCTTTGCCAAGAATGCCGTCCGCGTCGATCATCCAGTAAAGGATCAGCGAACCGATCAACGGTGTCACGATCATCGGCAGGAGCGAGATAAAGATCGTAGGCCCTTTGAGCAATTTAGGCAGACCGTTCACACCCAGGGCAACAGCCAGCCCGAAGAGGATAACAAGCGGCGTGACGACTGCGGTATAGGCAAGGGTAAAGGCGAGCGCTTTGTAGAAAGGCAGGTTCATGACACGGGAAAAGAACGCCCCCCAGCTGTCGGCACCTGACCATGCAGCAGATATCTCGGCGGTGGCGAGGTGGCCGCGGTCCACATAGGTGCCAAAGCCGTTGAACCTACCCAAAGGAGCGGCCTCTTTGAGCTTGGCGGAAGCCTCGACATCTACGGAGGTGCTCTGCTTGCAGCCGAAGGGGCCGCAGTTCTCGGACGTGACGAGGATTTGTTCATGTTCGACGTGAAGGGACTGCACAATCACGGAGACAAGCGGGAAGGCGATGAACAGGAGCATCGCAAGGGCGGAAGGCAGGATGAACCAGAAAAAGGTGCGATGGGGCATCAGCTTCGACCTAACAATTTATGAAAACGGCAATTTGTGAGAACGCTTAGTTGTTCGGGGGTGACTTGAGGCTCACCCCCGAACTATTTGATTTACTGCAAGAAGCCTTGCTCTTTTGCGGAGGTTGTATAGGCGGCAACCACATCAGCCAACGCCTGTTCTGCACTCTCGGAGCCTTGCAAGAACTCGGCGAGGTTGTCACCCAATGCGGAGTGCATCAGGCCAACGTAGGGCAGCATCGGGTAAGGGTTTGCACCGCCTTCGGCCGACGCGATCACACCGGCCGATGCAGGCGTGGCTACATATGCGGGGTTGAGCCATACAGCTGCGTCTTGGTTTGCTTTGACTACATCCTCGCCCAGGCCAATCATCATCGCCTGAAAGCTTGCGGCTGCATCTTCATCAGATACGTTGGACGCAATGGTGAAGCCATCCCACCAAAGAGTTGTCGCTGGTGTCGCACCGCCGCCAAGTGTGGGGGCTGCTGCCAGAACGGTTGTGCTTACAACGTCCTCCGAGGAACCTTCATTGTCCAGAACTGCTGCGCCGCGAGAGCCCCACATGACGGAAAGGGCAGTATCGCCCGCTTCCCAAAGTGCTTGTGTCGCGTTGGAATCGAACGTGAGGTAGTCTGGATTAGAATATTCTGTTAGGCTTTTGAGCATGTTAAGCGCTGCAACGCCGCTTTCGTTCTCGATTGCCGGCACGGCACTGCCTGCCTCAAACAACTCACCGCCAGTACCCATGTACATGTTGATGAATTCCTCTGCGAGGTTCCAGCCTGCACCAGTATTCAGAGCAACAGGATGCTCCATGATGCCTGCTGCGCGAATTGCCTCGGCTGCGGCGACAACTTCTTCATAGGAAGTGGGCACTGCAACACCGGCTTTTTCCAGTACATCGGAGCGGTAGAAGAGGTGCTGTGCGTTGGCCATAAAGGCAACAGCCATGACTTTGCCGTCAACAGTCACTTTGTTCACGCTGGGCAGATCAGGCGCGTATTGGGCGATCAGGTCATCAAGCGGGCGCACAAGCCCGTCATTGAGAAGGGCCACGATGGAAGAGTTCGCAACCACTGCGACGCTATATTCCGCTGGTGTGCCGCTCATGCCGGGTGCGTTAAGGGTTTGGTGCTCTTTTGTCATGTTTGCAGTGACGGTGAGGCCGTCGCCTGCGCATGCTTTTGCGACATCCGTGATGGCGTGGATTGCAGGGAAATCATTGGCGATGATCGATACGTTGCCTGCGCCGATACCGCAGCCTGCTATTGCTGTGGTGCCTGAAAGAACGGCGAATACCGTACCCAGAGCTGCTGTTTTAAACATGTTCATGAAGTTCTATCCCTATCGTATCGGCGCTCAATCCTCGAAAGGCGGGGCCGTTGATTATAGTTGCCGACAATCGTTGGCGTTGTGGTCTGACGAATCGAGTGCCGTCTGCATACGTGTGCAATTTAATCCGCAAACGGGATCGTTAAGCAAGTCTTTTCTCACCAATTCGAATATATGCAATAGCTTATAAAAAAGAGTTGCATCGTAAAAGGAATGCTGCATTTATTGAATGCAAACGTATGCAAGGAGATGTGCAATGGCGGAAGTCCAACTCCGTAATATTTCGAAAAAGTGGGGTGATTTTGTCGGCGTTGCTGACTTTGACCTGACCATTGCAGACCGTGAATTTCTGGTTTTGCTTGGGCCGTCTGGCTGCGGCAAGACGACGACCATGCGCATGATTGCAGGGCTTGAAGAGGCCTCAGGTGGGGACATTCTGATTGATGGCAAGCGCGTCAATGATCTTGATCCCAAAGACCGCGATGTTGCGATGGTTTTTCAGAGCTATGCGCTCTATCCGAACATGGATGTGTACGAAAATATCCGCTTCCCACTCAAGGTGCGTGGCATTCCGAAAGAAGAGCATGACGACCGTGTGCGCCGCGCCAGTGCGATGGTAGAGCTTGATGAATTCCTGCACCGTCGCCCTGCCGAGTTGTCGGGTGGCCAGCGCCAGCGCGTGGCCTTAGCCCGTGCAATTGTGCGTGAGCCGAACGTGTTTTTGATGGATGAGCCGCTGTCTAATTTGGATGCAAAGCTGCGCGTGTCCACCCGTGCCCAGATCAAAAACCTGAGCCATGAACTCAAGGTCACTACTATCTATGTGACCCATGACCAAATTGAGGCGATGACCCTTGCTGACCGCGTGGTGGTTATGAACAAAGGTGTTGTGCAGCAGGTCGGCTCACCTACGGAAATCTATGATCGTCCGGCAAATGCATTCGTGGCCAGTTTTATCGGTAGCCCTGCGATGAACCTCGTCGAGGGGGCTTTGAAAAGCGGTACATTCACCGCGCCGAATGTAGAGATTAAAGGGCTGACGGGGCCTGATGGTCCCGCAACGCTAGGTTTTCGGGCGGAGGATGCCACGGCGTCAGAGGCGGGGCAGATCACTGCGCCGATCTATGCGCTTGAGCTGTTGGGTGATGCCACGATGATCACGGTGAAATCGGGCGGTGCGTTGGTGTCGGTAAAGGCGCATAAAGATTTTCGAGCCAAGATTGGTGCCACTTTTGTTGCCACTGTTCCCGCCGATATGTGCCACTTGTTTCACAGCGAAACTGGCGAACGTCTTTAATTTCCAAGGTAGACTGAAATGACAATTACCCATCTGAAATCTGGCAAGCCTGAATCCGAGCGTGCCGAAGATGATGCAGCCGTACGTAAAACGGTTGAAAGCACCCTGAGCGATATCGAAACACGCGGTGATGCTGCAATCCGTGAGCTGTCGGCCAAGTTTGACAAATACGAGCCTGCAAACTTTCGCCTGACACCCTCTGAAATTGAGGCGGCAATGCAAAAGGTGAGCGCGCGGGACATGGAGGACATCAAGTTCGCCCAAACCCAAATCCGCACCTTCGCCGAAGCGCAACGTGCCAGCATGACTGACATCGAAATTGAAACCATGCCTGGTGTGATCTTGGGGCATAAGAATATACCTGTGCAATCTGTTGGTTGTTACGTGCCGGGGGGTAAGTTTCCCATGGTGGCCTCTGCCCATATGTCGGTGCTGACGGCGACAGTTGCTGGCGTGCCGCGGATTGTGGCCTCTGCGCCGCCGATGAATGGTGCGCCGCATCCTGCAATTGTCGCTGCAATGCAGTTGGGCGGCGCGCATGAAATTTACGTGCTGGGTGGGATGCAAGCGGTTGGTGCGATGGCAATTGGGACCGAGACGATTGAGCCGGTTCATATGCTTGTTGGTCCCGGCAACGCCTTTGTCGCTGAGGCAAAGCGCCAGCTGTTTGGCCGTGTGGGGATCGACCTGTTTGCAGGCCCAACCGAGACGATGGTGATTGCGGACGATACTGTTGATGCAGAGCTGTGTGCGACGGATCTTTTGGGGCAGGCGGAGCATGGCTATAACTCACCTGCGTGTCTGATCACCACCAGCCGCAAGTTGGCCGAAGATACACTGGCCGAGATTGATCGTTTGTTGGAGATTTTGCCGACGCGGGAGACGGCATCGGTGAGTTGGCGTGACTATGGCGATGTCATCGTGTGCGACACACACGCCGAAATGTTGCAGGTCGCCAATGATATGGCCTACGAGCACGTGCAGGTGATGACGGACCGTGATGACTGGTTCTTGGAAAATATGCACAGCTATGGTGCGCTGTTCTTGGGGCCACGTACCAATGTGGCAAATGGGGATAAGGTGATTGGCACAAATCACACCCTGCCTACGAAGAAGGCGGGGCGCTATACAGGTGGTCTTTGGGTCGGAAAATTCCTGAAGACACACAGCTATCAGCGTATCACCAGTGACGAGGCCGCAACCACCATCGGTGAATATGGCTCACGCCTGTGTATGCTCGAAGGGTTTGTCGGTCACGCCGAGCAATGTAATGTGCGCGTGCGCCGTTATGGCGGTAAGAATGTAGCTTACGGGGCAGCAGCAAAATGACACTCCATACGGCATTGGTGCCGCTTCAAAAGGCGCTGGCGACCGCGACGGCTGATGGTGTGCGCGACGCACTCAAGGTGATGACGCCTGATGCGGTGATCCACATGTGTCACCCGATTGGTGATGTTCTGGGTGCTGATGCCTATGAGCGGATGTATGCACCGCTCCTCAATGCTATGCCCGACCTAGAGCGCCGGGATATGATCACGTTGACCAACACGACGCCCGAGGGTGAAGTGTGGGTTGGTTGTATGGGTAACTATATGGGCACGATGTTGCGCCCGTGGCTAGGCATTCCGCCGACGGGCCATCTGGTGCATATGCGCTATCACGAGTTTTTCCGCATCGAGGATAACCACGTGACCCAAGCGCAGATTATCTGGGACATTCCCGAAGTGATGATGCAGGCAAACGCATGGCCGCTTGCCCCGCAGTTGGGTAAATACTTGGCGACACCTGCGCCCATGACGCAGGATGGTCTGACGGCTGATGGGGACGGCAGTGCCACTATGGCACATGTCATTGCGATGCTGACGGACCTGTGCAAATACCCTGCCGATCCTGACCCTGCTGTGATGAATTTGGACAAATACTGGCACCCGCGCAACAACTGGTACGGGCCTGCGGGCATCGGTACAGGGCGCGGGATCGCAGGATTTCGCAACTGGCACCAAATCCCGTTCCTAAAAGCCATGCCCGATCGCAAGCTTGATGCGATGGGGGACCTGATGTCGCAATGGTTTGCCCAAGGGGATTACGTCTGTGAGACAGGTTGGCCCAACATGCGCCTAACCGTCAGTGAGGGTGAATGGATGGGATTGGCACCAGCGGGGCGCGAAATTCTGATGCGTTCACTTGATTTCTGGCGCATGGAAGGTGATTTGATCCGCGAAAACTGGGTGCTGATTGACCTGCTGGATATCTACCGCCAGTTAGGGGTGGATGTGCTTGCCCGCATGGGCGAGTTTAACAAGGCCCGTAATCTGGGACCGATCACTCTTCCCGAAGGACAGTTTCAATGACACTGCCACAAACACCCACGTTTCGCCTTGAGGGTAAGCGCGCGATGGTCACGGGGGCAAGTTCCGGCATTGGGCTGGCGGCTGCTGTGGCATTGGGGCAGGCGGGGGCGCATGTTGTTCTGGTCGCGCGCGGCGTTGAGGCGTTGGAGGCTGTGACCAAGCAGATGACAGCGGCGGGATATTCCGCACAAAGCTTGCCGCTGGATATAACTGACATTGCAGCAACGGAGGCGGCGGTAGCAGCGCATGGGCCGTTTGATGTGCTGGTGAACTCTGCCGGATTGGCGCGTCATTCACCCGCGCTTGAGACCACGCTTGAAGTCTATGACGCTGTTATGGAGGTGAATGTGCGTGCCGCATATTTCCTCACGCGCAATGTGGCTAAGGGGCTGATCGCTGCGGGCAAGGGCGGCAGCCTGATCAATCTGTCGTCCCAAATGGGACATGTGGGTGGCGTGGATCGCTCTGTCTATTGCGCGACGAAACATGCGCTGGAAGGCATGACCAAGGCAATGGCGATTGAGTGGGGGCCAAACGGCATCCGCGTGAATACGTTATGCCCGACATTCATTCGCACCCCGTTGGCCGAGCAGACCCTCGCCATCCCAGAGCGGCGCGCGTGGATTGAAAGCATGATCAAACTAGGCCGCGTGGGCGAGATCGAAGATTTAATGGGACCGGTGGTATTTCTGGCCTCTGATGCATCGGCGCTGATGACAGGCACCAGCCTATTGATTGATGGAGGTTGGACAGCTGATTGATGCCAGAAGGTAAAGTCACATCATTACATGTTGCACGCCGCGCTGGCGTGAGCCAATCGGCGGTGAGCCGTGTGTTTTCTGGCGCGTCAGCATCTCCTCAGACGGTGATCAAAGTGCGCAAAGCAGCAGAGTATCTGGGCTACCGCCCCAATCCGCTGGCCCGCGCGATGATCACCGGAAAAAGCAAGATCATTGGTCTGGTGGTCGCCTATCTCGACAACCAGTTTTACCCGCTGGCATTGGAGCGTTTGTCTAATGCGCTTCAGGATCAAGGGTATCATGTGCTGGTATTTATGGCACCAAATGACGAGAACGCGGTTGAGAAGGTT
The DNA here is from genome assembly GCF_036960155.1 of Sulfitobacter sp. GTDB lineage: Bacteria > Pseudomonadota > Alphaproteobacteria > Rhodobacterales > Rhodobacteraceae > Sulfitobacter. The sequence continues at coordinate 37,530 of NZ_JBALWB010000006.1, forward strand.
GTGCATGATCTGATGGATTATCAGGTTGCGGGGATCATCACGGCCAGCGTTGGCATGACCAACGATCTGACGCGGCGCTGTGCGGATGCGGGTATTCCTGTGGTGATGTTTAACCGTGGGCAGGATGGTGGTGGAATTTCCTCTGTCACTTCGGCCAATGTTGCAGGGGGCGCGCAGATTGCGGATTTCTTGGCGGCGGGAGGGCACAAACGCATTGCGCATATCGCGGGTTGGGAAGGGTCCTCGACGGGACGTGACCGTGCGCGCGGATTCATCCAAGGTCTTGATCTGCATGGACTGGCCCCTGTGGCTGTGATTGATGGGCATTATGACCGCGAGATCGCCGCACAAGCGACACGTGACATTATGTCCGGGCCGCAACCCGCTGATGCAATATTTGTGGGGAATGACCATATGGCATTTGCCGTGATGGACACCTTGCGGGGTGAGTTGGGTCTGTCGGTGCCTGATGATGTGTCGGTTGTGGGATATGACGACGTGCCTTTGGCGGCTTGGGCGGCTTACGATCTTACCACGCTGCGTCAGCCGCTGAACCGGATGGTTGAGGCAACAGTCGATACGCTGCTGGGGCAGATTGCGGATGCAGAGCGCCCCTCCCAGAAAATTGAAATTGAAGGGCCTCTGATCCTGCGTAGATCAGCCAGAACACCGGAAGGATGGTCGCTATGAAGGGTTTCTCGAACAGGTTTGAGGATTTTCCCGATTATATCTTGGGGATCACGAAGGAAATATGGGAGGAGCGCGGGATTGCCACGCTGCACCACTATTATACGCCTGATCTCGTGGTCCGCTCACCTTCATCCGTCGTGATTGGCAACGAGAATGTCATTGGTGCCACAATGGCAACTTTGGCGGAGTTTCCCGATCGCACCTTGCTGGGAGAAGACGTGATCTGGTCCGGCACACCCGAAGAGGGGATGTTATCCTCCCACCGCATCTACTCCACCGCAACCCACATGGGGGACGGGGTATACGGTAAGGCCACGGGCAAAAAACTAGGCTACCGCATCATCGCCGATTGCCATGCGATTAATGACCAGATCAACGACGAGTGGTTGATCCGCGACCAAGGCGCAATTGTGCGTCAGATGGGCTGGGACCCAACCGATTATGCCCGCGATCAGATCGCAAGTGAGGGTGGGCCGGAGCATGCGGTTAAACCCTTTACCCCTGCGATTGATGTGGCGGGTCCCTATACTGGACGCGGTAATGAGAATGAGTGGGGCGCGTGCTATGGCGATCTGCTCACGCGGATCATGGGGGCGGACATGGCCGCAATACCTGAAGGTTATGATCGCGCTTGCCAGCTTGAACTGCCTGGCGGTGTTACGGGCCATGGCTGGGGTGATGCGGATACGTTCTGGATGGGGCTGCGTGCGGCCTTTCCGGATGCTGAGTTTAAGATCCATCACGTGATTGGTCGTAATGATCCGACCCTGCCGCCACGTGCGGCTGTCCGGTGGAGCTTGCACGGCAAACATTCAGGCTGGGGTGGTTTTGGCAGACCCTCTGGGGCAGAAGTGCATGTGATGGGCATTTCCCACGCTGAATTCGGCGCGATTACAGGCACGGAGCCAAAGTTGCGCCGCGAATTTGTAATATTTGACGAAACCGCGATCTGGAAGCAGATCCTCTTGCACACAGGTGCGCTATGACCCCCGATGAGATGAACGCCCGTATTGTCCGTTATGGCGAGTTGATGCCGTGTAAGACAGCATTTATTGACGCGCACACACCTGGTTCGAACCAGAAAGAGAACTTTACCATCATTGGGGGCGGCGTCTCAGAGAGCCCTGACCAGCATGTACATATCGGTATACCGCACGGGTTCAATATTGGCGCAGCAGGCCAGCCGCCTAAATGCCGCAACTCGTTGCATAGCCACCGCACGGCAGAGGTGTTTTTTGTACTGTCAGGGCGCTGGCGGTTTTTCTGGGGCCGTTATGGCGACGCGGGCGAAGTGGTACTGGAAGAAGGTGATGTCATCAACATCCCCACAGGTATCTTTCGCGGGTTCGAGAACATCGGCACGGATTATGGAATGATCATGGCCGTCCTCGGCGGTGATGATGCGGGTGGTGGTGTGATCTGGGCACCCCAAGTGATTGAAGATGCTGCGGATCATGGGCTCGTGCTGGGCGATAATGGCAAGCTCTATGATACCAAAAAAGGGGAAGCTTTGCCGGGTGGCGTTGCCCCCTTGCCGGTGCTGACGGAAGCGGAAATGAAAGCCTATCCCGAACCCACCACTGCTGATGTCGTGCCACGTCATGTGGCGCGGTATTGGGATATGGTGGCGCTCGGCGACCGCAAACCTGCCCTGGTGATAGGCGAGAACGGCACGTTGCCCGACAAGCCCGGATTTGAAGTACATCTTGTCACGCGCGGCTCGGCAACCGCCGAGATGCACAAGCATGATCTTCCCAGCGTGCTGATGCCCATGCGCGGTCACTGGACTGTCAAATGGGACGCCTCGGGGGAGACACATAGTGTCGTCCTTAACCCCGGTGACACGATGTCACTGCCCGAGGGCGTGATGCACAGCGCGCAGCCCTCGATGACAGGAGAGGCGTCAATGTTCCATGTTGTCGCCACTGTTGAGGGCGCTGGCCCTACCTGGAAAGGATAAGCCATGACCGTTTTGACAACTCACGTTGGATCGCTGCCGCGCAGCCAAGACGTAGTGGATTTCATTTTTGCCCGCGAAAATGAAACGCCCTATGATCAGGACGCATTTGATGCGGCGATGGCCAAGGCGGTGTCTGAGACCGTGGCCAAGCAGGTCGCTGCAGGTGTGGGTATTGTATCGGACGGGGAGACGTCCAAGATTAGTTATGCCACCTACGTCAAAGATCGCTACACCGGATTTGGCGGTGACAGTCCACGCAACGCCCCGGCGGATCTCAAGCAGTTTCCGGGATACCTCAAGCGGCTTGCTGAGGAGGGTGGCACCCCGAAATACGCCCGCCCCATGTGTGTGGGCGCAGTGACGTCCAAGGGGCAGGGTGAGTTAGAAAAAGACATCGCCAATCTAAAAGCGGGGATGGCCGAGCATGGAGCTCAGCGCGGCTTTATGAACGCGGCGTCTCCCGGTGTGATCAGTTTGTTTTTACAAAACGACTTCTACAAAAACCGCGAGGCTTATCTGGCCGCGTTAGCGGATGCGATGAAGGCGGAGTACGAGACAATTGTGGCTTCCGGTCTGGACCTGCAGCTGGATTGCCCTGATCTGGCTCTGTCGCGGCACATGTTGTTCAATGATCTGAGTGATGCGGAATTTGTGAAAATCGCCAATATGCATGTTGATGCGCTTAATCACGCGCTCAGCGATATTCCGCAGGAGAAGGTGCGCATCCATATTTGTTGGGGCAACTATGAGGGGCCGCATGTTTGTGATGTGCCCATGGCCACGATGTTCGATACGCTGATGTCAGCCAAGGCGCGCTATGTCCTATTCGAGACATCGAACCCGCGCCACGGCCATGAGTGGACCGTTTTTCGCGATCGCAAAGGCGATATTCCTGATGACAAGGTACTGGTGCCGGGGGTGGTTGATACCACTACTAACTTTGTCGAGCATCCCGAACTTGTCGCCCAGCGTATCGACCGCTTTACCCCGTTGGTGGGGCATGACCGTGTGATCGCAGGTAGCGATTGTGGGTTTGGTACGTTCGCAGGCTTTGGCGCTGTTGATCCTGACATCGCCTTCGCAAAGCTCAAGGCTCTCTCGGACGGGGCCGCCCTCGCGTCATGACGCTTCCGCTGATTTTGCTGCCCGGCATGATGTGTGATGCAAGGCTGTTTGCGCCGCAGGTTGAGGTGCTGTCAAAGCGCGGTCCGGTGACGGTAGCTGATGTAAGCGGGCATGACAGCATGACTGCACTGGCGGCTGCAGTGTTGGCGGATGCGCCGCCTGTGTTTGCCCTTGGTGGGCTGTCCATGGGCGGCATCGTCGCAATGGAGATGGTCAGGCAGGCCCCTCAACGCATTGCCAAATTGTGTTTGATGGACACCAATCCGATGGCTGAAACAGATGCTGTCAAATCCCGCCGCGGACCGCAGATTGACAAGGCACAGGCAGGGCAGTTGGACCATGTCATGCGCAATGAGATGAAGCCGAATTACCTGACGGAGGGGCCGCGGCGCGCCACGATCCTAGACTTGTGCATGGAGATGGCGCTGGAGCTTGGGTCGGATGCGTTTGTGCGCCAATCCGTTGCTTTGCTGGATCGCCCCGATCAGTGCGACACCCTGCGCGGCGTGACGGTGCCTACGCTGGTGCTGTGCGGACGTGAAGATAGCCTTTGCCCTGTTGCGCGCCATACACTGATGCATGAGCTGGTGGGCGGCTCCGTGCTGGAGATCATCGCGGGGGCTGGGCATCTACCGACCTTAGAGCAGCCACAACATACCACAGCGGCGCTGATCCGCTGGATGGAGGACGAATGACGGATACGGCTTTGGACGACACACTCCTGACGCTACTGCGGTCAGTGGATACCCCAACAGTTTGCAATGCAATCGAGGTGGCTCAGGGCAAACGCGGGTTTGATGCTTTTACCCGTGGCACAATGCTGTGTTCTGACCCTGATGGTGGTGCGATTGTCGGCTATGCCGTGACTGCCAAGATAGCCGCCGTCGAGCCGCCCACCGAAGCGCCAGACGTGATCCGCGCGCGACGTATGACCTATTACAAAGCGATGTCGGAGGGGCCAAACCCGTCAGTCGCGGTTGTAGAGGACCTCGATTACCCCCACGCCATTGGAGCCTATTGGGGCGAGGTCAATACCACTATCCACAAAGGGTTCGGTATGTCCGGGGCGCTGACCAACGGTGTTATGCGCGATCTGGGCGATATGGCGTCAGGCTTTCCGGTCCTTGCAGGGTCGGTCGGCCCCAGTCATGGCTTTGTCCATGTCAAAGAAATTGGAACACTAGTCAGTATTTTTGGCCTGAATGTGGCCCAAGGCGATCTGATCCACGCCGACCGCCACGGCGCCGTTGTGATCCCTATGGATGTGTTGGGTGGGTTGGCGGATGCGATTCAGAAGATGCAAGAAACTGAGACACTGGTTCTCGGTCCCGCGCGTGCGCCAGGGTTTGACTTTGAGACGTTTGAGCGTGCATGGATTGCATTTGAAAAATCACGAACCTGATCAACAGTGGTCGAGATTTTATCTCCAACGCCTCGCCTGATTTGTACGGGAAAGTTGAATTCTACCCAATGAGGTTGCTCTGTCGCAAACTTTTCAATCTATTGACGAACGGTCTTCTGCGGACGCAATTATGCTTCGAGCGCGGCAAACTACCTGAACGCTGGGATACCTGTATTGGCTAATTGACCCTTGCGGTTCTTATGCGCGGCTTTGATCCCAGCCAATGTTGCAGCCGTAAAATGGAAAGCTTTGAAGCCGAGCATTGGCCGTGTAATCCGTTTGATAAACCTGTGATCCTGTTCGACGATGTTCATTCTCCGGCAAACAAGTTTACCCTGCCATGCAGTTGTTGAGATATTTGGATTGAACGATTTCGATGATCCGCCCTCCTCCCGTGAATTTGAGGATGACATTTAAGTTTTGCAGGCCAGCCAAATTGGCTCGACTTTTGTCGATGGCAATACGATCTGGGATACCGTTTGTGCCAACTGCCCGTTTGAAAATCGCCGCGCAGCAGCGGTATCGCGGCGCTCTGACATCATGAAATCAAGGGTTTGTCCGCCGCGATCGACTGCGCGATACAGGTAGACCTATTTTCCGCGAACTTTGACATAGGTTTCATCTGTCACCTGACAGGGTATTGCGCAGTAATATCCCGAGAGGGCTTTCGCCATGAAGAGGCGGTTTGCTTCTTTCTTGCCTTGGCATTTTCAGCGATCAGCGGTGAGAACTTCACCACCCAACGGTTCAGCGTGACATGATCGATTTCAACACCACGTTCAGCCATAATTTCTTCCAAGTCTCTATACGAGACGCCGTAACGCACGTAGAAAAATATGGCAAAAAGGATCACGCTTTTGGGGAAGTGATCCCCTTGGAAATCAATCATCACGGTTGGGCGCTCACCTTCAAGAACAAAGCTCCGCATCTAACATGGTCTAGCCGTCTTACCCAATCGACACAGTTTTGCGACAGAGCCTTGATGCGCGATGTACAGATGACGGCTACTTGAACAATGCAGCCCTTAAGTGTTGCGCCCAGTCCTTCAAAATCATTTTCAAATGTCTACACAAGACAATGGCAGCGTTTCCTTAGGTGAAGGACGTTCTGTCAATTCATCGCTTGAACGGAAGTTTAGGATGCGACCTTGGCCGCGGCCAATCCGATCTCAAACTCGGACTTTATCAAATCAAAACTTTCAATGCCTACAGAAACCCGGATCAGGTTGTCCTCAATACCAAGCGCGTAACGTTCGTCTTTCGTCAATTTTCGATGGGACGTCACGGCAGTCATAATAACGAGCGTCGCGACGTCACCAAGAGCAGGCCCTTTCACATCCGCGCAAGAAGGCATTCGCATTGGCGCGATTGCCTTTCAGGACAAAGCTGACCATCGCTCCATGCCCGCCTGAGATCATTGACGTCGCCAGTTCATGATCGGGATGTGAAGTAAGGCCGGGGAAGTGGGTCTTTTCAACCATGCTGTGCCCGTTAAGAAACGTGGCTAATTCTTGGGCGTTCTCTTGCGCCTGCTTGAACCGTAGGTCAAATGTATTTAGCCCGCGCTCTGCCATCCAGCAGTTATAGGGGCTGGCGTTCAAACCCATTGTTGCGATGACATCGCTGATCTTGTCTAGCAGATCAACATCAATGCCACCAAGGTAGCCAAGGTTCAGATCACTGTGTCCTGACAGCATTTTGGTGACCGAATGCATGGCCAAATCGGCTCCTTGTTCGAGCGGGCGAAACCCCGTCGGGGTTGTGAAGGCATTGTCGATCAACAGCAAAGCTCCGACAGCTTTGCAGGCTTTCACCAACGCCTCAAAATGGGTCACGCGAAGCATTGGGTTCGAAACGATTTCAGCCAGCACAATTTGGGTTCCAGGGGTGATCGCATGGGCAAATGTACTTGGATCAGAGGAGTCAAATGTGCGGCAGGGAAAACCCATACGCGGCAGTTCATCCGTCACCATTTTCAAAGACCGACCGTACAGCTGCGACGCGGCTGCGATTGAATCGCCAGCCCTCAACACTGCATGAACGTCGCCGAAATTGCCGACATGCCAGAGGCTGTCATGACACCTGCATTGGCGCTTTCCATCCACGACAGCTTGTCAGACAGACTTTCCGCATTCGGGTGGCCTTCGCGCGCATAGGCGAAACCCTTTTCTTGCCCATCATAAACCGACTGAAGTTGATCCGCATCTTCGTAGTGATAAACCACGGATGGTGACAAAGCAGGGACAAGCGGCTTGCCAAGGCTTTGAGGAAAGTGCCGCGACGCACGACTGAGCTATGTGGTTTTTTCATTAGTCATGATCCTTGTGAGTGTCCCTTAGGCGTCATTGCAACCAGACCCAATGCGTGACTTTTCCATGATGAATTTCTTAACCGCTGCGAGATCATTGTCCAACACGTTTAGAACCTCAGGGTGGGTGGGCCGTTGCGAGGGTCACCATCGGTACGGATCCGGTAGGCATAAGGTTCATTATGTATAAAAGGCGCAGCATTGTAATTTCTGACTATCGTCACCGCCGATTGTAGTAGTGTAGCTCTTGAGTAGGGTAGGGCCCTGACGTCGTGAAAATTGCGGCCTAGAATCGCATAATGGCGCTTATGTATTTTCGAAGGGAGGTTTCTTGTGTACGCGATTTTTCTGGATACGCCCGTGATTAGGCCTGGAAAGGGTTGTCAATTTGATTTTTGGGGAAAGATACGCCTGGTGTTTAGGAAACGGGCCAGTGAATTTTTCAAAATTGACCAAACAGGTGTGGGCAGTGGGGCCTTGCGACAGGTCCGAAGTACCCTGATCGCGGGTGAGGGTATTGGGATTGCCGCCGGAGCAAAGTAATGTTCCATCAGGCCTAACAGTTGCATCCAACCAAGCGCCAGTGCTGATCGACACGACCCCTCTCATAAGATCACCGTCAAGGCAGGCACTGGCAAGGCAGGCACCGCGTTCATTGTAAATGCGCAGTATGTCGCCCGAGACAATCCCTTTGTGGCCTGCATCTATCGGGTTTATACCTATGCGGCTGCGCCCGTTGATTTTGGCGGCCTGACTGACAGGGCCATGATCGAGTTGGGAATGTAGTTTGTCGGCGGGCTGGCCAGAAATAAGGTGAAACGGATACTCGCTAGAGGCATTCCCCAACCACTCGGTAGGCGGATACCATGCAGGATGTGGTAAAACCCCAACATCTTTGAAGTTCGCAATCGCTTGAGACAAAATCTCGACGCGTCCGCTAGGTGTTTTGAGCGGGTTGATATTAGGGTCCTCACGAAAGGCCGACAAAGCACCATGGCTTGGTTTGCCGGGGTCCACGAAATGCCAGCCTTTGGCGGCGAACTCTGCGTGAGGCGGCAAGGTGAGGCCAGTGGCTTTGGCTAATTCGCGGCTTTCGTTATAAAGCCACTCCACCCAGTCTTCTGCCGAGCGCCCTTCGGTAAATGCACTCTCTACCCCTAAGTGGCGACTGATCCCTGTGAGAATATCATAATCATCGCGCGCATCTGCGTTTGGTGGAACCACTGCCTGCATCGCAACAATGTAGGGATCGCGGGGGTTGATCATTAGGTCAGAGCGTTCGAGTTGGGTGGTGCAGGGCAGCACGATGTCGGCGCGTTTGGCCAGCGCGTTCCAGCACCACTCATGAGCGATGATCGTGTCGGGTTTTTGCCACGCTTGCACAAGTCGGCCGAGGTCTTGGTGGTGATGAAACGGATTGCCGCCCGCCCAATAGATAAGTTTGATATCTGGATAGGTGTGGATTTTACCGTTGTATTGAAAGGATGTGCCGGGGTTGAGCAACATATCACTGATCCGCGCGACAGGGATGAAGCTTTTGACCGGGTTTCGCCCCTGTGGAAGCGAGGCATATTTGGTTGTTCGTTTCTCTGTGCCAACGGAATTGGCTGCGCAATACCCAAAAGCAATACCGCCGCCGGGCAGTCCAATTTGACCCAGCATAGCGGCAAGAGTGGTGGCCATCCAAAATGGCTGTTCACCGTGCGATTGACGGGTCATCGACCAAGAAACCGAAACTAGCGTGCGAGATGTCGCCATGCGCCGCGCCAGATCGATGATCGATTGGGCCGGAATTTGGGCGATCTCGGCGGCCCATTGTGCGCTCTTTGCAATGCCGTCATTTTGGCCAGTAAGATAGCTGGCAAATGTTTCAAATCCAACGGTATAGCGGTTCAGAAATTCTTGATCGTGCCAGCTGTTTCCCAGAATTTCATGGGCGAGGGCGAGCATCACAGCGACGTCGGTGCCCGGGCGTGCAGCAACCCATTCAGGTTTGAGATCGTCGGCAATATCACTGCGGATGGGTGAGATGTTAACGAATTGAACCCCGTTATTTTTTGCCTCGGTCAAGGCTGAACGGGCGCGGTGGGCACCTGTGCCGCCGGAGCTGATCTGGCTGTTGCGCAGGGGCATGCCTCCGAAAGCTACCAACAACTCTGTGTTATCAACAACTGATTGCCAACTGGGCGGATTGTGGATCATCTCCGTGGCGTTACCGAGGATATGCGGCAATATCACCTCGCCCGCCGCGAGGCTGTAGGAGTTCACAGACTTTGTGTAGCCGCCAATGCAGTTAAGAAAACGGTGCAACTGACTTTGAGCATGGTGGAAGCGCCCCGCGCCAGACCAGCCATAAGAACCACCATAGATCGCCTCGTTTCCGAAATTTGAGCGAACGCGGTCTAACTCACTTGCGACGCACCTTTCGGCCTCGTCCCAGTTGACCTGAACAAAGGAATCATGCCCACGCATTTCTGTGGCAGAGCCGGGGCCATTGTCGAGCCAGCTTTTGCGTATCATTGGCGCTGTTATCCGCAAGGAATCGTCAAGCGTTCCCAGATAGCCTTGGGCGATGGGAGAAGGGTTTGGGTCATGTTCAAACGGATGTAGCGCGCGCAGCTCTCCGCCCTCAGCTTCAGCGCGGTACACCCCCCAATGGCTGGCGGTCAGCGGCAGGTCTGTTCTGGACATCTAAGCAGCGTTGAAACGGTCGATCATACCGTCCCAGATAGGGACCAGATCCAAAAGGCCGTCCCAGAAGGATTGCTCGCGGCGACGGTCAAAGTTCTCAAGCGAGGTGCCTTGTTGTTCGACCCAAGTGTAATAGGCGAGATTGAAGATACGTTCACGATCAAATCGGCCAAGCTCAATCATGTGATCGATGCCTGCGCCGAGGATATGTTGACCAAAGACCTCAGCGGCTTGAACCTCGCCAAAACCTTTGGAGAAGTGTTTGTTTTGGGCGATTGCCATTTCAGTATGGTACATGTCCGCGCCATCAGTTGCGACAGTTAGGACGACGTCGCCTTCGTCGAGGTCGTTGAATTTTGCGTATTTTATTGCGCCGAGGATATTGGCGATTGAGGACAGCCCCAGATCGCTAAGTTGGGCGATTTGTTCTTGGGGTAGGCCTTGATGTTTCGAAAGGTAAGAGCGGCCAGCAACGGTGTTGAAAACGAGGTTAAGCCTATCGCATGATGCGTCTGAGACACCAATGACAAAATCAGACTCCATCACGTTATGGATCAAAGGCACGTGTTTGTCGCCGATGCCTTGGATGTTGTGTTCGCCGTAACCGTTATAGAGCAACGTGGGGCATTCGAGCGCCTCGATAACCCCTGTTTGGGTGCCGAGTGCCCGTTTAAGATGATCGCCAGCGGCCAAAGTTCCAGCCGATCCAGTTGCGGCGACAAAAGCACGCGCGCTCAGTGTTTTATCTACGTTCAGATGATCAAAGATACGTTGCAGGGCAGGGCCAGTAACGGCCCGGTGGATGATGTAATTACCGTATTCGCCAAACTGGTTCAGGATCAGGTTTTCTGGGTTTTTCTCAAGGTCATGGCAGGCGTCGTAAATTTCTTTGACGTTACTTTCCGTGCCGGGTGTGCGGTAGATGTCATTTGGGTCGGTCAGCCAACCGTTGAGCCAGTCGAAGCGTTCTTTGCTCATCCCCTCGGGCAGCACCGCGATCGAACGGCAGCCAAGCAGATTGGCGATTGCAACGCCGCCGCGACAGTAGTTGCCAGTAGAGGGCCAGACAGCCCGATGCTTCGTGGCGTCAAAAGCGCCCGACATCAAACGCGGGATCAGGCAGCCGTAAGCCGCAAGAACTTTGTGCGTGTTGATCATAGGGAAGCGATTACCAAGCGCTACAACGATCTTCGCCTTGACGCCGGTCAGCGCTTCAGGAAGCACGATGTGTTCGGGAACCTTCACCAAGCTGCGGCGGTCGGCCCCGTTGTGCCAATGAACGCGAAAAAGGTTACGTGGATCGGGCGCGTCGGGGTCGGCATCTGCGATTTCAGCCATTTTACCAGCGAGCTTTGCGTGCGGGTCCGCAAGGTCAGAAATGCGCGGTAAAACAAGGCCGGTGTCGGCCAAGCTTTTGATGTTGCGATCATAAGCGTCCTGATCAACGATTGCGGTTTCCAGCCCTGGGATCATCTCAAATTCCTTCTGCTTGCCTTGTCTGGCACGCATAAGGTTACGTCCGGTTAGGGATTTATTTGCGCAAATCAGCAGGGGAACGCGACGAAAATGATCGCCAAAGATGCGAACGCGTCAGCCAATCCGACTATCCCAGCATACGTTCGCTCGTTGGATCATGAAATGGTGCGAGGCTTAGTTCGGCAACGATTTCTTTGCCTTCAACCATGACAGAGTATCGCCCCTGCGAAAGGCTGCCCCGGCCTGTGGCACCTTCTGAAAGCGAGACAAAGCACAATCCGACTGCGGCCCCGACTGTGTGCCCATAGGCTGCAGATGTGACATAGCCTGCGACTTTACCATCGCGCAGAACCGGTTCGTTGTGATGCAACATTGGCTCAGGGTCGCAGAGCTTGATTGAGCACAGAAATGGCCCCTCTGCTTGGGCTTTTCGCGCAAGATAGGCGTCGCGCCCGATGAAAGGGATGGCTTTGTTCGGCTTGCAGGCGAAATCGAGGCCGATTTGGTGCGGGGCTTCAGTGTAGGCCATATCGTGGCCCCAATGAACAAAGCCTTTTTCGATGCGAAGCGCGTTTAGAGCTTCACCGCCAATGAGGCGCAGACCGTGGTCTTTACCAGCATCCATGAGCGTGTCGAATACATGCTCCGCTAGGTCTGGTGTCACAAATATTTCCCAGCCGAGTTCGCCGGAGTAGGACAGTCTTTGAGCTGTTACCTTCGCATGTCCGATGTAAAAGGTTTGAAAGCTGTTGAACCGGAAGGCTTCATTCGACAGATCAATGTCGCAAACCGAGGCAAGCAGCGCGCGGGATTTTGGACCCATCAAGCCGAGGACACCGAATGAAGTGGTGACATCGCGCAAACGCACGTCTTCGCCTGCTTGAATCTGATCGCGCAGGTGAATGTAGTCGCGCCGTGTGTGTGAAATCGAACTCATCACCATGAAACTGTCTTCGGCATGACGCGCGACTGTAACGTCGCTCTCGATCCCGCCGCGCTCATTGAGCATCAAGGTATAGGCAACGCGGCCCGTTTTCATCGACATATCATTGGTGCAGATGCGTTGCAGAAACGCTTCTGCATCCGTGCCCTCAACCATGAGTTTTCCGAGCATTGAATAATCGATCATCGCAGCGCTTTCGCGCGCGGCTTTTTGCTCGCCTTGGGCATAGTCGAACCAGTTCTGCCTGCCAAAGCTATAAGTGATCTCTGGCGTTACACCCTTGGGTGCAAACCAGCCCGGACGCTCCCAGCCTTGGGTTTCGGTGAAAAACGCGCCCTCGGCCTTCAAAGCGTGGTGAAACGGGGTGCGGCGCAGATTTCGTGCGGTTTCACGTTGGCGGTTCGGCCAGTGCATCGCGTAGGTGAGAACCAGCGTCTCGGGGCAGCGCTCCCGCAGGTAGATGTCGCGGGCCTGAAATTCTTCGCAGCGCTTTGGGTCCATCTCGGAGAGGTCGATTGGCGCGTGACCTTTCATGATCCACTCTGCCAAGGCTTTGCCAGCGCCAGGACCAGATTGAATACCAGTGGAATTGACCCCAGCGAGCACGAAGTAGCCCTTAATGTCTGGGGCTTCGCCCAAGGTAAAGCGGCCATCGTAGGAGTAGCTTTCAGGACCATTAAAGAAAGTGCGAATGCCTGTCTCTTGCAGCACAGGAACGCGCTCCATCGCAAGTTCCAGCACCTCCATAACGTCCTCTTCAACAAAGGGCAGGCTGTCGAATTCAAAGCTCTGGGGAATGCCGTCTTTGGCCCATGCTTTGGCATGGAAATGGGCAAATCCGAACAGGAGCTTGCCTGCATCTTCCTTCCAATAGGTACCGTCGCAGTAGGAGCGCAGAACCGGTAGATCACTGGGTAAATCCTTGATCGCTTCGGTGACGAGGTAGTAATGCTCGCAGGCATGAAGCGGGACGCCGACGCTATTTTGTTGGCCCAATTCGCGCGCCCACATGCCGCCACAGTTCACCACATAGTCGGCGGTAATTGTGCCTTGGTCTGTTCGCACGCCTTGCACTTTGCCATTTTCGACATGGACCTCTTCAACCTTGATGTTTTCAAGGATCGTCGCGCCGTGCATACGCGCCCCTTTGGCCAGCGCCATGGTCAGATCGATCGGATTGGCCGAGCCGTCACTGGGCATATGGATGCCGCCTAAAACGCCCTCGGGGTTCATCAAAGGCCAACGCTCGGAAATTTCCTCAGTGCTCATCAGGTGGGCTTCGACACCGAAAAGCGAGGCGAAATCAGCCTTGCGCTTAAGCTCTGCATGGCGCTCCGCGTTGAGGGCGATGGAGATTGACCCGGATTGACGGAAACCGGGGTTCTGACCTGTTTCGGCTTCGATATCTTGCAAAAGTTCGACGCCGTATTTGGCAAAGGCAGTGGTGGAATGACTGCCCTGCAGTTGACCGACCAATCCTGCGGCGTGCCATGTGGTGCCAGAGGTGAGTTGCTTACGTTCTAGCAGGACCACGTCTTTCCACCCTTCGCGGGCCAGATGATAGGCGGTAGAGCAGCCGTGGATGCCGCCGCCGATAATGACAACTTGAGCGTGGGAGGGCAGTGTCTTAGCCATGATTTGGAGTCCTAGTGTTGGAACAGCTGGCCAGAATTGGCTGGCCTGTGATTAAGGTTTGCAAGCCGCATCAAATGCCAAGCGAGCGCTTGATTGCTGGAGATAACGGGCTTGGCGATATGGGCTTCGGCAAGGGCGATGACAGATAACGCACGCAGACTGGTGCATGAGACGAAGACAGCATCGCAATCGTCACGCGAACCGATGGTCTGGATTGCGTTGAGAATACTGTCTGAGGTGATGCGGGCGACGATGAAGTCGTTGGACTGATTGAATGACGCGACAGCGTTGATGTCAAAACCAGCAGCTTTTAGGTTTGCTTGCATCTCGGTTGTCACATCGGGAGCATAGGGCGTGACCAGCGCGATACGTCTGATATCCAGAGCGGTGAGCGCGGCTTTGCAGGCGGTGATCGGATTGCTGACTTGCGCGCCCGGATGAATTTCGCGGATGATCTGTGACACGCGTTCTTCGCCGATCATTGTAGCACCTGATGTGCAGCCGTAGCCGATCGCATCAAAGCCGAATTGGCTCGGCAGCAGGGCTGCGGTTTCAGGCAGATCATGCTGCATTTGGCGCAGCGTGTCGGGGGTGACATCCATAGAATTGGCGATGCGCGCATGGTAACAGGCGATGCCTTCACCGTGCAGCAAGCTGGCCATTTCGTGCTCGATTGTTTGATCGGTTTGCAGGCAAATCAATCCGATCCGCGCAATATGACCTAGACCCGCATCGGTTTTGAATTCCAGCTTTTCGATGGATGCTTTATCCATGGTCCGGCCTCTTTGAATAGCTCGTCGTTTCAGCCGCTTGTTGCGGTAATGGGGATAGATCGGACCTTTGTGCGTTCCGGGGACGACCTCGGGCGGGGTTCGCGGCATCTTCAAACATAAAGACACCCGTTTGCCAGAATTCATCTTTCTGCGCCTGCGTGAGAATTGCCATGGTCGTTTCTCCATTAGAGTGCCAACTGGTCTATACCAAATGATTCATCTTGGTATAGACCAGATTTCGTGTTACTCAAAACAAAAAATTTGGGACTTACAAAATATGCCTGACGTTGCTGTAAAACTCTTTGACGATACGCCGAGATTTAGGCAGATTTTCGAAGCTTTGCGCGAAGAGATCACAAATGGAAATCTGGCGAAACACACAGCGCTGCCGTCCGAAAGAGTGGTTGCAGAAGCCTATAACGTCTCTCGTATGACGGCGCGCCGTGCCCTTGAGACGCTTGAGGCTGAGGGATTAAGCTATAGTCAGGGCCGCAAGGGACGTTTTGTTTCCCCGCCTCGATTGACATATGACATCAGCCAAATGGTCAGCTTTGCAGCCGATGCGCAGGCAAGCGGTGTGGATTTGCAGATTGAGGTGATCAAGGCAGAGCAACAAAATGCTGATGCGAAATTGGCCCGAGACTTGTTAGTGCAAATCGGGGAGCCGTTGCATGCTTACACACGATTGTTCAAGAACGATGGTCATGCGATTTTTATTGAAACCGAATTTGTAATTGCAGCACGATTTCCTGACCTGTTGAGTTATGACCTTCGACAATCGACCACCCAACTTTTAGGTGAGCACTTTGATACGCGTGCCCATACTGGCGATGTTGTCATTCGGATGCGCGGGGTGCGTGTTGATGAGGCGAAACTACTGGGTTTGTCTGCAAATACCGCTGGCATCGAGTTGGAGCAGGTGATCCGCGACACCGCAGGCGTTCCGTTTTGCATTGGCCGTCAGATATGGCGTGGAGAATTGGCTGAATTTTCTGCACGAACAATGGTGAATCCCGAAGGCTAAGATTCCTGTAAAAAGTTGCAATAGTGCGGACATTTTCCGAGAGCCGTCACAATGGCATCAAATTCTGCGTAATTTTATCGCGATCAGCCGCTTTTTTGACGCCTATTTTCGAGCTGTGCTCTTAAGTTAAGCGACAGATGAACAAGGATTTAACATGTGTGAGTTTCACAAAAATCTGACGGAGATGCGGCATGCATTTCACCGCGACCCCGAGCTTGGGTTTCAAGAAATTCGAACCAAGGCGGTGGTGGCTCGTCGTTTGCGTGATCTGGGCCTTGAAGTACATGAAGGCGTTGGCGTTGTTGGTGTTTTACGTGCGGGCGGTGGAAATAGGGCGATTGGGCTGCGCGCTGATATGGATGCACTGCCCATCACTGAAATCAGTGAACACGATTATGTGTCTGCCAATTCCGGCGTTATGCATGCTTGCGGTCATGACGGGCATATGACGATGTTGCTTGGCGCTGCAGAAACGCTGGCCAAAGATCCTGATTTTGACGGCACCGTAGTGTTCATTTTTCAGCCGAACGAAGAACATGGGCTCGGCGCGCGCGCGATGATTGACGAGGGATTCTTGGAGAGGTTCGCGATTGATGAGGTCTATGCGATCCATAATTTGCCCGGCGCGCCATTAGGGCAGCTGTCAACGCGTGTCGGTCAGATCTGCGCCAGCGAGAGCCTTTTTGAGATTGAGATCAAGGGGCAAGGTGGCCATGCATCTATGCCTCATGTCGGGGTGGACGCGATCACGGTCGGATCAGAGATGGTGCAGGCACTGCAAACGATAATTTCGCGCAAGCTTGCTCCGGGTGCAGGGGCGGTTGTATCTGTCACTGAATTTCTGACTGACGGGCAACGCAATGTACTGCCAGGACATGCAACGCTGAAAGGCGACGTGCGCGCACGCGTGCCCAAAGATCGCTTGGATATTGAGCGGTTCATGCGCCAGATTGTCGAGGGTGTTGCCGTCGCGCATGGGGTCAAGGCCAAGATGAGCTTTGTGACTGAATTCATCGAAACCATCAATGCACAAGGCCCTGTCGATGCAGTTGTTCGGTCCGCGCACGCCGCGGGGCTAGAGGCCATTGGTGATCGGCCTTCGATGAGCTTTTCCGAAGACTTTGCTCATTTCTGCGAAGCTGTTCCGGGCTGCTTTCTATTGCTCGGCAATGGGGAAACCGGCCCGCATGGCCAACCGTTGCATGCAGCGGATTATGATTTTAACGATGCGCTTTTGCCTATCGGGGCTGCCTTTTGGGCCGAACTGGTTCGTGATCGTTTGCCAACTAGAGAGACCATGCCATGAATACTTTACTGCCATCCGTTATATTGGGCCATGTCGCGGCCAGCCGCAAAACTGGCGACGCAGCATTTCGGGTTTTGTCGACGAACGACTTTGCCACCGCGCGTGCTGAGATCATGGCGTGGGACGGCTACGAGGCAACTCCGCTAGTGTCGCTGAGTGCTTTGGCTAAGGCGATCGGCGTCGGTGAAGTTCTGTACAAAGACGAAGGCCCCCGGTTTGGTTTGGGCAGTTTCAAAGCACTGGGCGGATCCTATGCTGCGTTGCGGGTGCTGCAACGCGTGATTTCTGAGCGGTTGGATCAGGACGTCTCGCTGGCTGATGTGCGCCAAGGCAAATACGCGGCGGAGTGCGCAGCGATCACCTTGGTTTCGGCGACCGACGGCAATCATGGCCGCTCACTGGCGTGGGGCTGCAAGCGGTTTGGTGTTCCCTGCCGAATCTACATCCATGCGGAAGTCAGTGAAGGGCGCGCAGTCGCCATGCAAGACCTCGGCGCTGAGGTCATTCGGATCGAAGGGGACTACGACGCATCGGTCGCACTGGCAAAAAGTGAGGCCGAAGAAAACGGGTGGTTCGTGGTGTCGGACACTTCATGGCCGGGCTATTCGCTGCCGCCACGCGATGTGATGGCTGGTTATGGCGTGATGACACAGGAAATCTGTGAGGCACTGGAGCACGCGCCGACACATGTGTTCTTGCAGGGTGGCGTTGGTGGTTTGGCTGCGGGCGTTGCAGCGGGCTTGCGTCAATATTGGGGCGATGCGTCGCCGCGTGTGGTAATCGTTGAGCCGGACCTAGCGGCCTGTTTGTTTGAAAGCGGCAAGTCAGGAGACCCAACCAGTGTTGCAATAGCCAAAGAAACATTGATGGCGGGATTGTCTTGTGGTGAGCCGTCGCCATTAGCTTGGGAAATCTTGGAAGAAGAAGCCCGCGATTTTCTAACGATACCAGAAAATTTGGTTGCGCCTTGCGTGCGTCTTTTGGCTGCTCCTTTAGATGGCGATCCAGTGATTGAAGCGGGCGAAAGCGCAATTGCGGGACTTGCGGCTTTGATCGCGGCCCGCACAGACAGCGCACTTTCCGAGAAGTTGGAACTTAACGCAAATTCGCGGGTATTATTGATTGGCTCCGAAGGCGTAACGGACAGAGCCATCTTCAACATGATCATGGAGGGTCGTGATGCAGCCTAAAGAATTGATACGCGGATTTAGCACGGGCGAGTTTGAGACTCGAACAAAGAACGCTCAGGCGTTGATGGCGCAGCAAGGGCTGGCAGGCATGCTCTTGATGAGCGAGCCGGACGTTCGTTATTTTAGCGGGTTCCAAACGCTGTTCTGGCAAAGCCCGACGCGACCATGGTTTTTGTTTGTGCCGGCTCAAGGCAAGCCCATTGCGGTTATCCCTGAGATCGGGGCTGCGTTGATGCGGCAATCTTGGTTGGAAGATATCCGCACGTGGAGCGCGCCTGCTCCAGAAGATGATGGTATCAGTTTGCTGACAGAACTGCTCTCTCCCTTGGCTGCTGGCAAAGCGCGGATTGGGGTAATGAAAGGGCACGAGACATTGCTGCGAATGCCCTTGGGAGACTGGGAACGTCTGATTGCCGGATTGCCGGGGCTGGAAATTGCAGATGTCACAGGACTGGTTCAAGGCCTGCGCATGGTAAAGTCCCCTGCAGAAATCGTGAAGCTTTCACATATTTGCGGCATTGGATCGGCAACATTCGCGCGTGTGCCTGAAATAATGTCGGAAGGTATGGCGCTGGAGGATGTGTTTCGCACGTTCCGACGTGAAGCATTGGGGCAGGGGGCAGATGATGCGCCCTATGTTGTGGGTGCTGCGGATCAGGGTGGCTATGTCGATGTGATCTCACCGCCGTCGCGCCGTCCTTTGCAATCTGGTGATGTGCTGATGCTGGATACGGGTCTGACTTGGGATGGGTATTTCTGTGACTTTGATCGCAACTGGGCGATTGGCCGCGCGGATGATGCAGCGCGTCGTGCCTATGATGTACTGTGGCGCGCAACCGAAGCAGGAATTGCCGCTGCGCGGCCCGGAAATACTTGCCGTGATCTGTTCAATGTCATGTCAGCGGTGATTTCCGAATTGGACGACAGTGGCGGAGACATTGGTCGTTTGGGTCATGGGCTGGGAATGCAACTGACCGAGCAACCGTCACATGCAGCGTTTGACACAACTGTGTTGACAGAGAATATGGTGCTTACGTTAGAGCCATCCCTGTCTTACGGCGATGGCTTGATGATGGTGCATGAGGAGAACATTGTCGTCGGCGCGGATTCTGCGCGGCTTTTGACAACGCGGGCCGCACCTGAATTGCCAGTGATCTAAACAGGAGCCGGCCGTTGGATAAATATAAACCCGGTGACGATGTAGGGCGGTTGGATTTCTGGTCCTTTGAGGCGCCAGCAAGCGAATATCGCGTCACCAAGGGTGATCCCAAGACCTACGGGCGCATTGATGCGGGCGGTCCGGGTCACACAACGCGCTATGGAATTTGGCGCTGCACGGTTGGCGCGTTTGACTGTATCGAGCAGGGCGATGAGTTGATGACGGTGCTTTCTGGTCGATGCAAATTGATCCAGCACGACACTGGTGAAACCCGCGATCTTGGACCCGGTGATAGCCTGTTTGTGCGTGATGGCAGTCGGGTCACATGGGATGTCAGCGCAGACATTACCAAGGTATTTTTTGGCCACAAAGCCACAGGATACTAGGGCAGAAGCGATGTACCAGTGTGTTGGAATATCTGACCAAAGCCGGTCAATTGATCGGTGATTCCGGCTCGGCGCAGGCAACTCCAGAATAGCGCCTGATTGGACGTAACCACAGGTTTTCCAACAGCTTGCTCAATCTCTTCAACGACTTCAAGCGCGCGGATGCCGCTGCAGGACAGGAAAATCACATCAGCGTCAGGGTGATCAATCTCGAGCGCAAACTTTTTCCAATAGGCGGGTGTGACCTGACCAAATTCCAAGCCCGTTTCGAGGTTGAGGCCCTGAATATCGAGGATGTCGAACCCTTTCTCGATCAAGAAATCAGCCTCGGCTGAATTGATCTCATCCAGATAGGGCGTGCCAACCACAAGTTTTTGCGCCCCCAATTCGCGCAACGCATCGACAACGCCAGTAACGAGGCACATCGGCTGGGTCCATGGCGCGCCCTTTGTAATTTCTGCGAATACACGGTCCTCACCATTCACAATCGACCCGCTGGTACACGTATAGCTGATCACCTTGGGTTTCATATCCGGTTGCAGGCGCCCAGCGGCCTCGGCCATGTGGTCGATGTGCCGCGCGAGAGTCTCTTTCGTTGTGTAATCTTCGGTCTTAAGGCGAGTGATATGAACACCAACACCCTCGGGTGCCATGTCAAAGAAGTCCTGCTCTGCTGCCAGATCAGTAGACATCAGTATAAAGCCAAGTTGCGCCCTGTCGTGGCGCCCACCGTCCATTTCAGGGACCCGGGCTTTGGACGCGATAACATCACCAGATTTGTACATATTGGTGTCCTTTTTGGCGCTCTACACGGCCTCTTTCACGGCGCTCAAGAACTGTTGAGTGCGCTCTCGTTGCGGATTGCCAAACAATTCGGCAGGTGGACCTTGCTCTTCGATCTTACCGTCATAGAAGAAACAGACCCGGTCGGAGATATCACGGGCAAACCCCATTTGGTGCGTCACCATAAGCATCGTCAGATTATGTTCAGAGACCAGCTTGCGGATAACGTTTGTCACCTCCCCGATCACTTCGGGATCAAGCGCGGACGTGACTTCGTCAAATAACATCACCTTGGGGCGCATCGCCAATGCACGCGCAATCGCGACCCGCTGTTGTTGACCACCAGAGAGGCGAGACGGGTGCTGATCTTTCTTTTCCGCCATACCGACCAACTCAAGAAGTTCTTCACCACGGTCTCGTGCTTCGGCCTTTGACATGCCGAGAACCTGAACAGGGCCCTCCATACAGTTCTGGATTGCCGTCATGTGTGGGAACAGATTGAAATGTTGGAAACACATGCCAATGTCAGTGCGGCGTTCACGCAGGTGACGTTCATTGGCTAGAACCAATTCCCCGCCTTTCTCCATATGGGTCAGTGGTTTGCCATCCACATAGATGACGCCGCCGTTGATCTTCTCAAGCGTCATGAGCATCCGCAAAACAGTCGTCTTGCCTGAACCCGATGGTCCAATAACCGAAACCATTTCGCCTGCTGCAACGTCCAAATCAAGGTCGTCCAAAACCACCAGCGAATCGTAGGCTTTGCGCACTTTCTTAAAGCTGACCATCGGTTTGTTGTCGCCCGTAATCTCGGCCGGGAAACCTGACAAATCTTCCATTTCTTACATTCCTAATTTGCGGCGCACGAAGTTTTCGAATGCGCGGATAAGGCCAGCGGCGGGTAGGGAAAGGGCCAAAAAGATAATACCAACAATTGTGTATGCTTCTAGGTAGCGCCAAGTCTCTGAACCAATCGAATTAGCGGTGTGGATAAGTTCGGCAACGCCAATTACCGAAAGCATCGGGGTATCTTTGAAAATGCCTACAAGGTAGTTACCCATGCCCGGAATGGCTGGTGGGATCGCCTGTGGAATGATCAACCGCCTGTATGTCTGCACGGTTGTCATGTTCAACGCGGTCGCCGCTTCCCACTGGCCTTTTGGCACAGAATCCAGACCACCCCGGTAGACTTCGGACAGGTAGCAGGAATAATGCAAACCAATGGCGATCATACCTGACACCCAAGGACTGAGCGTAATTCCAAACTGGGGCCCGACGTAGAATATGAAGAATATCTGCAACAAGAGCGGCGTCGATCGAACAAACTCAACAAACTCGCGGACAACAAAGGTCAGAACCTTGCTGTCGCTGCGCTGCGCGAGGGCAAAAACCAACCCAAGCACGAGTGCGATAAGATATCCCGCTGCCGCAGCAATCAGCGTATTTACCGTGGCCTCAAGCAGGCGAGGAAGAATTCCCCAAGCGTAATCCCATCGCCAATCAAACTTTGGGAACCAAGGTTCATTAAACCATTCAAACATGGATCATGTCCTCCCCAGT
Source organism: Sulfitobacter sp. (assembly GCF_036960155.1). Lineage (GTDB taxonomy): Bacteria > Pseudomonadota > Alphaproteobacteria > Rhodobacterales > Rhodobacteraceae > Sulfitobacter. The sequence continues at coordinate 59,940 of NZ_JBALWB010000006.1, forward strand.
TTTCGGGCCATAAAGCCCTCAAGCCAACGCATGAATGGGGTCAGCATAAAGCGGGCCAATATGTAGTAGATGATCAATGCCGTGCCAAAGATTTGGGCCGACATATAGGTGCTTGCGTTGATCTGCTTGGCTTGGAACATCAAATCGGTGACAGAGATGAGCGATACAAGGGCAGTACCCTTCAAAATTTCGACCATCAGGTTGCCCCATGCGGGAAGCATATTCACCAGCGCTTGCGGAAGAATAATACGCCACATCCGCCGTGCAGAACTCATGTTGATCGCAGTTGCTGCTTCCCATTGACCTTTTGGGACAGACATAATGCCACCGCGCACCAGCTCGGCGCCATAAGCGCCCGCATTCAATCCAATAGCAACCCAACCGGCTGTGAACTTTTCTAAGGTTAATCCGAAGAGCGGGAGAACAAAGAAGATCCAATAAAGCTGCACCAACAACGACGTGCCGCGAAAGAGCTCAATATACGTGACAGCAGAACCCATGATAAATTTGTTCGATGACATTTTCATCAATCCGAACACCAGCGCCAAGAAGACTGTCAGTGCCGCCCCCAACAGGAACTGAGCGACAGTGATCCCGGTTCCTGATAATAGAAGCGGCCAGTATTGGCTTAAGAAATCAAAAAGACTCATATGTGCGTGCGAACCTTTGCTATTTAAGAAAAGTGGCAGGCCAATTTGGCCTACCACTTCGATTTAGTAGTGCTAATCGATTAGCGGTTTTCGCATGCCCACTGAGCTGTCGTGTCTCCTGGGAGGTGATCAACGCCATACTCATGCTCAGCGACTTTCGCCATCATCTCGTCTGTGCCGATGTAACCGGCAAGTGCTTCGTTAAAGCCAGCGAGGAAGTCTTGGTCTTCGTGACGGAAGCCAATGCCAGCAAAGTTCTTGCTCCAGATCGGCATCAATGAATTGTCGCCGAGCTCGATTTCATCATGATCGTTAGCGAGATGGGATGCTTCGAAGTATGTCAAAATCGCTGCATCCGCGCGGCCAGCTTTCAAAGCCGCGACCATTTCCGTTGGGCCAGGCACCTGCATCAAGTGAGCATCGTCGATACCGACTTTCTTTGCCGCTTCAACAGTGTTGTAACCAGCGCCCGTCACCATAATATGGCCACCGCTCAGAACGTCAGCATAATTGTTGATGTTCTTTGGATTTCCAGCGGGAACCAAAACAGCATCACCAGCTTTTGCAACCGGAGTTGAGAACGAGACGTTTTCACAACGGGAACCGAGAATATACATGCCACCAGTGATCAGGTCAAAACGCTCGGCCTTCAGTCCTGGGATCAATCCACCCCAATCACCAACAACGGCTTCGATGTTTGTCAGGCCCATCTTAGCGAGAGTTTCGACTGCGATGTCGTTCGTGAAGCCGTCGGCATTACCATTCTCATCTGGATAACCCCAGAGTGGGATGTTGGCAAAACCGATACGAATGGTTTCACCGGCGTCAATCCGGTCTTGCAGTGGGCCCGCGAGGACAGATGATGCGGTTGTCGCGAGGGCGAAACCGGCTGCGATTAGGGTTTTTGTGACGTTCATTGACATTATTTCCTCCTTGATATTGTTGCGATGGGCAGGCGCCTTTTTTGCGCCTTTTCCCGGATGTTTGATGGGGGGTTCCTCGCACCAAAGCTGCTGCTCAGGCACCAAAGATCTCTGGATTTTGACGTTCTTAGACTTCAACTCCCCAATTTCTGACTTCGACTCTAATGCCGATAGAGGACGTTTTTCGTCAATATTTGGTCATACTCGACTAATTTGATTGCCATTACCAAAATAGTCGATCAAAATCAGATCATGGATGAAAAAGACATAGAGATTCTTAGACTGGTTCAGACCGATGCCCGACTGACTGCTGAGGCTATTGGTTTTGAAATTGGATTGTCGCCACCGGCAGTCCAAAAACGACTTAAAAAACTACGCGAGACAGGTGTAATTGAGAAAGAGATCGCAGTGCTTTCCTCTGCCAAATTGGGCCGAGGGATGACTGTGATTGTCCAAGTCATGCTGGAACGCGAAAGCCGCAGGCATCTTGATGCGTTCAAACGCAGAATGCGTGCGGCGCCTGCTGTGCAGCAATGCTACTACGCCACAGGCGAGGCAGATCTTATCCTTGTCGTTATCGTAAAAGACATCGTCGAATACGAGGAATTTACCCAAGAGTACTTCTTCGATGAATCGAATGTGAGTAAATTCACATCATCAATCGTGATGGACCGGGTCAAGGTTTCGCTCGATATCATTTGAACAATGCGTTGAAGCCGTTTCACCCAACGTAAGGATAAACGGCTTCAAACTGAAGGCGCTGCCATTCAGGAATAAGCAGCGTACACAATGAACTCGACTTTGTAATCAGGGCGCGCGAGCTTTGCTTCGCCGCAGGCGCGCGCGGGGGCGTGGCCACTTGGAACCCATTCGTTCCAAGCTTCGTTAAGCCCGTCAAAATCTGCCATATCGGCTAACCAGATCGTAACCCGCAACAGGTTTTCACGTGAAGATCCGGCCTTGAGCAAGAGCGCATCAATATTGGTCAGGCAGGCTTTAACTTGGTCCTGAATAGTCTCGCCTTCGGCAACCTGGCCTGTGAGATAGGCCACGCCATTGTGCTTCACAATTTTGGAAGAGCGTTGCCCAGTTTCAATGCGTTCGATCATGTTCGTTCCTAGCTTGTATCTATCATCTGCTGAGTACGTCAGCGACGCCGGACTTATGGACATACAGCAATAATTAAGGCAAACGTAATATTATTGAATATAATTCAGGGAAATTGAAGTTGGCTATCAAGATCGAAATGCTCAGATGTTTCACCATGGTTGCGCTGCACGGCAGCCTCTCTGATGCGGCGGACGCGCTTGGGCGCACGCCCTCCGCTGTGTCGATGATGCTGAAACAATTTGAAGATCATGTCGGTTCTCCACTGTTTGAGACGGCGCGCAAGTCACGACTGACCCCAATCGGGGGTCTGATCTACGAGGAAGCTCGTCGTGAGGTGGCGCATTTTGAAAACACTGTTTCAGTTATCGAGGGCCTGTCAAAATCAGAACTTGGCTATTTGCGCCTTGCGGTTACGCCATCTGTTGCAACAACCATATTGCCGACGATAATCCACCGGTTCTGTCAGATGTACCCAGAGGTTCGAATTGATATTCGAGATATGGACTCCGCTGCAATAGCGCGCGATCTAGAACGAGAGCAAGCTGACGTCGGCATCGGAACACTGCCAAAGATTGACGGGATGAACCGCGTTGAACTGTTCAGTGACCCCTTTGGTGTAGTGTGCCGCAAAGACCATTCACTCGCTCAAAATTGGGATCAGCTTTCGTGGCAGGACATGGATGAATATGTGCTTATCGCGAATGGCTTGTGCAAGTTGATTACTGATCCTGGCTTTGCGCCTATCCTTGACAAGTCTCGGCTTATGGTTCGCAATACTACGTCCCTGATGGGTTTGGTGCGCGAGGGTGTCGGTATAACAATATTGCCGCGCTTAGCCGTCACGGGTCCGCAAGACAACATCGCGTTTTTGCCGCTGAAGGACGTAAATACAAAGCGGACTGTTCATCTGGTTTCGCAGCCTCAGAATTTCCTGATGCCAGCGGCCAGAGCGTTCCTAAAACTTATCACATCAATGATCCACGAAGGCGCGTTAGGGGTGGATAAGGAAATTTAGCAAAGCTGAACTAGATTACAATAAATTCGAAATGCCTGAATCGCCACAGTGAGGTATCCTTGTTCAGCACGCGCACCCGCGTTGCTTAGCCAAAGGAATAGATCTTGCAAACTTCAAACCTTAACTTCATTGCGGGTGACTGGGTCGCCGGTAGCTCTGAGATCGAAAACAGAAACCCCTCAGACCTGAGCGATTTGATTGGCATGTTCGCGCAAGCGACGCCGGATCAATTGGATGCCACGCTAGATCAAGCGCGCCGCGCACAAGTTGAATGGGAAGCTTACGGGATCGAGCGCAAGTACAACGTGCTGATGGCAATCGGTACCGAGATGATGGCGCGCGCCGAAGAGCTTGGCACATTGCTGGCCCGTGAAGAAGGCAAGCCAATGGCCGAAGGCAAAGGCGAGGTCTATCGCGCTGGTCAGTTCTTTACTTACTACGCTGCAGAAACATTGCGCCAGATGGGTGACACTGCAGACTCGGTTCGTGACGGGATTGAAATTGATGTGCGCCGCGAAGCAGTTGGCGTTGTCGCAATCATCTCGCCATGGAACTTCCCGACGGCCACGGCCTCTTGGAAAATTGCGCCCGCGTTGTGCTATGGCAATGCAGTTGTGTGGAAGCCGGCGAATGTCACGCCTGCCTCGGCTGTTGCGCTGGTCGAAATTATTGCGCGTCAGGACATCCCGAAGGGGCTGGTATCGTTGGTGATGGGGGCGGGATCATCCATCGGTCAACGTCTGGTCGAAAGTCCGAAAGTGAACGCAATCAGCTTTACAGGGTCGGTGCCTGTGGGCAAAGGCATCGCGGCGGCAGCCATCCAAAACCTGACACGTGTTCAGATGGAGATGGGATCAAAGAACGCTTTAGCCGTGATGGATGACGCGGATATTGACCTGGCTGTCTCGCTCGCCCTTGGTGGCGCGTTTGGTGGATCGGGCCAGAAGTGCACGGCCTCTTCGCGTCTTGTTGTGCATCAATCGGTGCATGACCAGTTTGTTGAAAAGCTGGTTGAGGGTGTAAAGGCGATGAAAGTCGGCCATGCCTTGGAAGCTGGCACGCAGTTGGGTCCGGTTGTTTCCGAGCAGCAGTTGAAAGAAAACCTCGCCTACGTCGATCTCGCCGCTACCGAAGGCGCTGAATTGCTTTGCGGTGGTCAGCGTTTGGAAATGCCAACCGAAGGCTACTATATGTCGCCGGGTGTTTTTGTTGGCACGCATAATGACATGCGCATCAACCGCGAAGAGATGTTTGCGCCGCTTGCCTGTGTGATCCCTGTCGCCAGCTATGATGAGGCCTTGCATGTGGTGAATGATACAAACTTTGGCCTGACGGCGGGCATTGTGACGACCAATCTGGCACGTGCAACGCATTTCCGGCGCAACGCCAAGTCGGGTTGCGTAATGGTGAACTTGCCGACTGCTGGTACGGATTATCACGTCCCATTTGGGGGCCGCGGTGACAGTTCTTATGGACCGCGCGAGCAGGGCAAGACGGCAGCTGAATTTTACACAATTGTGAAGACCTCCTACATCTCCTCAGGGACGCCATTGTAATGCGGATCGACAATCTTCAATACGCGAATTGGTCCGAAAAGATATTTCGTCAAATGCGGGCAGGAGGCGTGGACGCTGTTCACGTCACCATCGCCTATCACGAGAATTTTCGCGAAACCGTACTGAATTTTGAGCAATGGAACCGCTGGTTTGAGCAGTTCCCCGATCTTATTATGAAGGGCCAGTGGGCCAGTGATGTAGACATCGCCAAAGAGACGGGTCGCACCGCGATTTTCTTTGGCTTCCAAAACCCTAGCCCGATTGAAGACGACATCGGATTGGTGGAAATCGTGCACACGCTTGGCGCACGATTTATGCAGTTGACCTATAACAACCAATCGCTGCTGGCGACGGGTTGCTATGAGGCCGAAGACACTGGCATCACCCGCATGGGCAAACAGGTCATCAAAGAGATGAACCGCGTTGGTTTGGTCGTGGACATGAGCCATTCTGCGGATCGCTCAACAATTGAAGCTGCCGATCTATCAGAGCGCCCGATCGCAATCACCCATGCCAATCCTTATGAGTGGTCGCCAGCGCTGCGTAACAAAAAGGATGAGGTCATTCGCGCGGTTACGGAAAATGGCGGGATGCTGGGCTTTTCTGTTTACCCGCATCACCTCAAGGGTAAATCCGATTGCACGCTGCAAAACTTTTGCGAGATGATCGCGCGCACAGCAGAAAAATTCGGTGTGCAAAACCTTGGGATTGGCACGGATCTTTGTCAGGATCATCCCGATAGTGTCGTCGAATGGATGCGTGTGGGTCGTTGGAGTAAAGAGATTGATTTCGGCGAGGGTTCTGCGGCGGCTCCAGGTTTTCCGCCTATGCCGATTTGGTTCAACGACAACCGCGACTTTGGCAACATCGAAAATGGGCTGCTCGAGACCGGCATGAACCAGCAAGAAGTCACAAGCATAATGGGTGACAATTGGCATCGGTTTTATGCCGACAATTTCACGCCAGCCGGATGAAGATAAATATGGAGATTGCTCAATTGAATACATCGTCTGGTATTCCGAAACGCGATCCGGCTGAGGTAATGCGGCTAGCGCGACTTGGCGCCTTTCATCAATCTCGGCTCTCGTTCATGCGGGTTTTGACGCGCCGTATGACGCGCGAAAAATGGACGTTTACACGGCCTGTCTTTGAGATCGACGCTGTTGGTGTCGGCCACGCAGTTTATTGCGCCCATACGCCAGATCGGACCTATTCGCTGATTGCATTTGCCCATGATCTGCCCGCAGAAAACCGGTCTGATCGCGTTATCGCAGAGGCTTGGGATAGCACTTTCACACTCTTTGACGGAGTCCCAACTGACGATGATATTGCGCGCCTTGGCCAAAACGTTCCCTTGCAAGAAGCCGGGCGGGTGACGCAATCAGAACTCTCTGTTTCGCGTGCTAATCGATCTGTGCGCCTTTGGGATCATGTTGTATCCAGCCTCGCATCGGGGCAACAGCCAGACGTGGATGAGGTCAAGAATGTCGGATATCTTATGCGCACAACTGCGGTTTACGGTTCAGGTAAATTGGGCGCAGCGGATCGCGAAATGATCGCAATGCGCCCCGAATGTACAGCCCCATTTCAGATCGAAATGCTGTCGGTGTTTCTGACCCGTACCTATGTGCGTGATCTTGCTCAGCACATGGCTAATCTGCGTGGCGGCGAAAATGCGGTCACGCTTGATCCCGACATTGCACGCGACATGGGTATTGGCAATTCCACCGGGCTTGGCATGGCTCCATTCTTGGTGAACCACCCTGTTTTACTGAACAATTGGATATCTGCCCGCGAAGAAGCGATTGCACGTGTGCGAGATTTACCTCTAGCCAGCGCAGCCGAAGTCGAAATTTTTCGCAACCTCTTTGCGCGTTCGGTCATCTCCGCAGAGGCTTGGCACTCGGTTCATCCAATCCAAGTTGAAAAACTCGTAGTGTTGCGCGCCGATTTGCAAAAACTGACCTCCCATATTGAGAGCGCTGATTTGAGCAAAGACAACCCTTGGGATCGCTTGTTCCTTTGGGCCGACGCGCATTTGGGCCTCGACGCCGTCGAATGTTTGGCCTCCCTTATGTTGGAGCCCTACGGTGATTTGGTGGATTCGTTAGCCGACCGGATGTCACACAACGATACGGCCTCCTTTCGGATTGATGGCACAATGAGCGTTGCCGCGTTACAGGCGATTTTGACCCAAACATACGCTTGGGCACTGTCCATTGACTGGAGCGATAAAGACGCCTGTGCCCGCGCGTGGTACGTCTCTGAAGAGAAACTCGAACCCCGCTTGGGCGAGCGGTTTGAAGAACCCATTGCCGCGTATGAACAGCCCCTTGCACCGGGGCGGGACGCGGCCGCGCTCTATCATGCTTTGCGTGATTGGGAGCCAGATACGTCGCTCGCGGCCTTCTTACTGGCCCACCCCGAACACCGCCACACCATTCGCCGCGCCCAGATTGTTGAACGCGCACCATTTGCGGAAATACGGGACAACACCATTGGCTCGGACTTGCTGCCAATTGATATGCTAAGATGTAAGCTCGCCTTCTTTGGCGCGACACATTTTGATCCAAGGTCGGATCGCTGGCTGCGGATTTGCCTATTTGGCAACGCGCCATATCCAGAGGAATTGCAAACTTCTGCCGATGATTTCTGGCCCTATCCGCGGCTTGAGCAGGGGGGAACATGAGCCACTCCCTTAACGAGATCGAGGCCTTGTCCAAACGCGCAGCGCGTGGGGCGGGCATGTCGTGGGGCTTATCCGAAGAAGCGGCAAAAGCCGTTCGCTGGTTGGCTTCACATGGGTTGCAAGGCGTGGCTTTGCTTGCAGATGTTCTGGCCCGCAATGACCACGCTTCGCGCGCCAGCGTTGCACCAATGTCACTTGAGAACGATTCTTGGGCGGCTGCCTCTGGAACGCTTTGCCCGCTTGCAAGTGGTGCAGCACTCAATGATTGCGCGGATCGGCTGTCGCAAGGTCATTCAATTGAATTGATCAACGTATCACACCCGTTGCTGGTGGTTCCTTTTGCGGCATGGGCGTCAATTCATATCGCGGCACCTGTAACCGTGTCTTGGCTGGACACACGCATTGGAACAGACGGCTGCGGGATATGGATCGATGATCCAATGGGCGAGCTTGAAAAGACAAGTGCTGTATCACTGACTTGCGCGCGCGCGTCTCATATGGGCGACGACACAAAAATGCCAGCCCTGCGCGGCGAAGTTCCACCGGCCGCATGGACGCATTTGGGAACATTCGCCCATCGCACATATGCGCCCTCAAGCGAGCGATCACGTGCTTTGGGCGCTGGTGCCGGAGACACCGACAACGACTAACAACCAGTTTACCAAACCCGCTGTTTATGCGTCGAAACGCAGTGGGATCATAATAGTACGGCGTACAACCATCAACAGGGGACACTCATGTCAATAAAACCACCCTTTACCGCGTTGGAGATCGAAAAGGCTCCATCCGGTTTCTACGAAGGCTACAGCCTTCCTATCGCGCTTATCAGCAAGGCCATCATGGCTGCACTGGTAATCTGGGCCTTGATCTGGCCAGGAAACGCAAGCAGCGTTCTTTCTGCTGTGAACGGAACTTTACTGAATGTTTTCAACAGCTTTTACATAATTTCCGTAGGGCTTTTTGCCTTTTTCCTTTTTGTTCTAGCCTTGTTGCCTGCAACAGGAAGCAAGAAATTAGGCACAGCAGACACGAAGCCTGAGTTTTCCAATTTCTCTTGGTTTTCCATGATGTTTGGTGCCGGTCTTGGCGTCGGATTGATGGTTTTTGCGACCGCAGAGCCCTTAGGCTTGTGGGGGTCAAATCCGTTGATCTTGTCAGGTGAAGTCGCGGCAAATTCCGAAGAAGCAGTCAAATCAGCATATCGCTATACCTTCCTTCACTACGGCTTTCATGCATGGGCAATCTATGTTCTGACTGGCCTGTCATTAGCATATTATGCCTACACACGCGAAATGCCGTTGACGATACGATCCGCGCTTACGCCGCTTTTGGGCAAAGCTGCGAACGGTCCCATCGGGCATTTGGTTGACGTACTTGGCGTTGTTGCAACAATCCTTGGTGTTTCCGTTACGATTGGTTTCGGTGTGAGCCAGTTTGTGGATGGTGTTTACGCGGTCACAGGCATGGAATGGTTGATGAACGGCGATGCAGACGCACCAAAGCCAAGCACAGTTGGTTTGATTTCGGCACTGATTGTCATCATGGCTTTGTCCATCTTGTCAGCGGTTTCAGGTGTTGGACGTGGCATCAAATATCTGTCGAACCTTAACTTGGTTCTGTCAGTTATTCTGCTTTTGACTTTCGTCTTCTTTGGCTCGTTCTTCTTTGCGATGACCAAATTTGGTGCGGGTTTGGTAGATTACATTCTGCATTTTGTTCAAATGTCATTTGGTGCCTACGCGCCGCAATCCGCTGATGCATTTGCAGCGGCAATTCCAGAGGCCGCAAATGCACTACCCGCAGAAGATATCAGCACGATCTATGGTGCTGCGACGTCACCTTGGGGATCACTTGCAGGGTTCACCGAAGGTTTGCCCTCATCTGCAGCTGAGCTAGACGCAGCAGCTCTTTATGCAGCGGGTGAGCAAGGTCGTCAGTTTGGATGGCAGTCGGGCTGGACCACGTTTTATTGGGCTTGGTGGATCGCGTTTTCACCTTTCGTCGGCTTGTTTTTGGCGCGCATCTCCAAAGGCCGAACTGTACGTGAATTCATCTTTGGTTGCGTTATCGCACCTGCGATTGTTTGCTTCTTGTGGATGACTATCCTTGGCGGCACAGCGATTGATTTGGAACTTAACGGTGGTGCTGCTGGTTCGTTGATTGGCGCTACAAACACAGCGAAATTATTTGCGACACTTGAGCAGATGATTTCTGGCGGCTTTCTATCAGCGATTACGATCATGTGTGTTGTTCTGATCATGACGTTCCTTGTCACATCTGCAGACTCTGGCATCTTGGTTATGAACACCATCATGTCTGGTGGTGAGCAAGAAACTGGTATCAAACACCGTATTATCTGGGGGTTGATCCTCACGGCGGTGATTGGCACGTTGATCATTGCAGGCAATAGCGGTGCCGCGGCGAACCCGTTCGGCGCGTTGCAAAACGCGATGATCATCGGTGCACTGCCGTTCACAATTGTGATGGTGTTCATGATGATTTCGCTCACCAAAGCGCTTTACCGCGATAGCGTTCGGGCCAAGCAAGACTAGGTAAATTTTGTAAGTAGGCCGTTAACAACGACTGCGGCCTACTTACCGTTTCACGAAAGACAAGCGACTGATTTCCACCAAACATGGTCGGATCGCCTCCAACGGCTCTGTCGCAAAACTGTGTCGATTGGGTGAGACGGCTAGACCATGTTAGATGCGGAGCTTTGTTCTTGAAGGTGAGCGCCCAACCGTGATGATTGATTTCCAAGGGGATCACTTCCCCAAAAGCGTGATCCTTTTTGCCATATTTTTCTACGTGCGTTACGGCGTCTCGTATAGAGACTTGGAAGAAATTATGGCTGAACGTGGTGTTGAAATCGATCATGTCACGCTGAACCGTTGGGTGGTGAAGTTCTCACCGCTGATCGCTGAAAATGCCAAGGCAAGAAAGAAGCAAACCGCCTCTTCATGGCGAAAGCCCTCTCGGGATATTACTGCGCAATACCCTGTCAGGTGACAGATGAAACCTATGTCAAAGTTCGCGGAAAATAGGTCTACCTGTATCGCGCAGTCGATCGCGGCGGACAAACCCTTGATTTCATGATGTCAGAGCGCCGCGATACCGCTGCTGCGCGGCGATTTTCAAACGGGCAGTTGGCACAAACGGTATCCCAGATCGTATTGCCATCGACAAAAGTCGAGCCAATTTGGCTGGCCTGCAAAACTTAAATGTCATCCTCAAATTCACGGGAGGAGGGCGGATCATCGAAATCGTTCAATCCAAATATCTCAACAACTGCATGGCAGGGTAAACTTGTTTGCCGGAGAATGAACATCGTCGAACAGGATCACAGGTTTATCAAACGGATTACACGGCCAGTGCTCGGCTTCAAAGCGTTCCATTCTGCGGCTGCAACATTGGCTGGGATCAAAGCCGCGCATATGAACCGCAAGGGTCAATTAGCCGATACAGGTATCCCAGCGTTCAGGCAGTTTGCCACGCTCGAAGCATAATTGCGTCCGCAGAAGACCGTTCGTCAATAGAATGAAAAGTTTGCGACAGAGCCTTCAGCAATCACATCAACACTCACTTTGGCTGCACGCCATCTCTCGATCTTGCGTCATTCTTCTAAGCTGAGTTGTTAATAAGTTCTCATTGTGTGGTTTCCTTTTGAGTGCCAACGGGCTGTTACCACTCAAAAGTCGCAAGTCAGGGTGCGCGCGCACCATCACCAGATAATTTTGATACAGTTGACATAGCGTTTGAAAATCAGCGGAATAAATCGGCTCAGTCGAACTAAAAAGCCATATAAAACAACGCTAACCTCTATAATGCAGCCAACTGAAGATCGCACCCATCGGTAATATGGTCGTGCATGGCGCGTTGTGCGTGATCAAACCCACCGGACAGAATTTTGTCCAAAAGATCCATATGGCCGGTCAATGATTCTTGCAATCTCGGGGTGTCCAGTTTTTCGAAACTTTGGATCGCGATTGCCCTATTCCAGTTTGTGTCGAAGGCCTCCAACAGAAATGTGTTGCCAGATGTAGCGACAAAGGCATGGTGTATCGTTCGATTGGCCTCAAAGTATGCGGCATTTGTCTGTGGTGTCTTGCTTTCCTCTAGAGCAATTGTCGCGCGTAGTGTTTTGATATCCTCAGCGGTTCCTAAATCCGCCAGAAGGCCAGCACAAAACCCTTCTACGGCTTTGCGGGCCTGATAGATGTCGCGCACTTCAGATTTCGTGACACGACGAATTTCAAATCCACCGTTCACTGATGACCGCAGCACGCCTTCCTGTTCCAGCCGCAACAAGGCTTCGCGGACAGGTGTTCGGCTAACGTCCAGCATCTGGGCAAGTTTAACTTGATGGAGCCGCTCGTTCGGATTGATTGCACCCGATTGAAGCCCACCGACGATTTGGTCGTAAACCAGATCAGCCAACCGTGGACGGATTGCGGTTACTTTTTGTAGGCCTTGCATGTTTTACCTTTGGTCGAGGTTGTTCAGCCCTCTATATCAAGGGATTGATGTTTTAAGAAGGACTTGATTTGTTCAACCACCGCTGGCGACGGAGATCTATGCATTAAGCGTGTGTGTGCTTCGGAAACGCGTTCAGCAGGGACGCTGGCGCGGCGCAGTTCGATCAGATCCGAGATCAAGCTGTTGTCAAATTCTGGGTGAGCCTGAACGGAATATCCGATCTTTCCATAAGAAATCGCGGCGTGTTCGCAAAACGACGACTGGCCAACAGTTTTTGCGCCTTCAGGCAGTTCTGTGACTTGATCCTGATGCCAAGCATTAATTGTTACAGGTGTCTCTATCCCGTCAAATTTATAGTCGTGGGGACCAAGACCCCAGCCTTTGTCAGATTTCTCTACTTTTCCGCCTAGGGCTTGCGCCATGATCTGGTGGCCGAAGCAGACACCTACCATTGGAATTTGCGCGTCTTTGGCCGCACAGATTAGGTCTTCGAGCTGGGCAATCCATGGTAAGTCTTCATAGGCTGAAAACGCGGAGCCGGTGATCAACCACGCGTCACATTCCGTCACGCTGGCGGGAAATACGTCTTCAAGAACCGCATAGCTTTGAAACGTAAACGCGTCATCGGCGAGCAATCTGACAAACAGATCATCCATTTCGCCGTGGTTTTCATTAATCTGGGGCAGGGTTTTCCCTGTGCGTAAGATACCAATCTTCATCTTGTTCACTCCATTCCAAAGTCAATAATTGTACGGATACCGATGCCGCGATCCATGTCCGCAAAGCCCTCGTTTATCCGAGCAAGCGGTAAGCGCGCTGTCAGCATGTCATCAAGGTTGAGCCGCCCATCCATATAGAGGCGTGCAAGCCGCGGCATGTCGGTGCGAAACTGGTTTGATCCCATGTCGCAGCCCATGACCTTTCGTTCGGCAATGAAGTGGCCAAAGGGCAGGGCGACATCTTCGTCGAGGCCCATCAGGCCGATCATCACCGTGGTTCCGCCTTTGCGCGTGCTTAAGAAACATTGCTTGACCAGCGCGGGATTGCCCACCGCGTCAAATGCGGCCTCAACGCCTTTGCCATCTGTGACGGCGCGAATTGCCTCCACTGGATCGGTCTCCTTGGGATTGACCGTGTGGGTCGCACCAAGGGTTGTCGCCATCGCCAGCCGCTCAGGGTTCAGGTCGACTGCGACGATAATTGTTGCCCCTGCCAACCGGGCGGCCTGTACCGTTGATAGACCGACTGCGCCGCAGCCAAACACCGCGACGGTTTCACCCGCGCGAATTTGCGCCGTCCGCGTGACCGCACCCCATCCCGTCATCACGCCACATCCAATCAGCGCCGCACGGTCCAATGGCATCGCGCTGTCGATCTTTGTGAGGGCATGCTCATGGACAAGTATTTCTTCGGCAAAGCCGGAAAGGTTCATGAATTGCGACACAGGTTTCCCCGCAAGGCTGATGCGAGGTGGTTCATCCTCATGGCGGTGCAATGTATCGCCACCTTCGCAGATGGATGGGCGGCCAGACAGGCACATCTCGCAGCAGCCGCAAAATGCAGACAGGCAGCCGATCACGTGATCGCCGGGTTTGAGGTAACTCACACCAGCCCCAACCGCACGCACGATGCCAGCCGTCTCATGCCCGAGAACCGCAGGAGCCATTATTGGCAGGTGGCCGCGCATAAAATGCAGGTCGGTGTGGCATAAGCCAGTGGCATGAACTTCTACCCGTACCTCGTGATGGCCGGGATTGCCCAATTCGATATTTTCGATAACCAGATCGGAGCCGTATTCGTGTAAAATCGCAGCTTTCATGTCTTTTTCCTAATCCTCATAAACCATGGTCGAGGAAGAACCGTAGGCGCGCGGTAACCGGCGCGTGGTTTTCCAAGTTCACGATATGGCCTGCGTTCGGGATGATTGTTGCGCTTGCCCCGGGGATCATTTGGGCGATGGCATAGGCGTAGGCCGGGGGGGTTTCCGCGTCTTGGGCACCCGCCATAGCAAGTGTGGGGCAGGTGATGTTTGCCAGCTTGTCCACGGCGTCGTGATCAGCAATCAACCGTGTTGTTAGGGCCAATCCGTTGGCGCGCGCGCGCGACATGGAAGTAATTGCCTCGACCTTTATTTCTTCAGGGCAGTCTGGACTGACAATCGCGCGGATCATACCGTCCGAAAACTTGGCAGGGCTGGTGCCACTGTTGAGATCCGCAAGGATTGAGTCTGCAAATGCAATTGGATCAACATCGCCGCCATATCCGAACTTAGGCGAGCTATCTAGAATCGCCGCACTGTCTACTAGATCTGGGTGGGTTGCCGCGAAGTGCTGCAAAATCATGCCACCTACTGAGAGTCCGATAAAGTGCGCCGACTGCAGCCCTAAAGTGTCCGTGATGAATTTTCTTAAGGTCTCGACGGTCCAATCCATGTCCGCACCTTCGGGCGCGTCGTCCGAGCCGCCAAAGCCGGGCATATCCCACGCAACGCAGCGGTAACTATCAGAAAAGATATCCATTTGTGGGGCCCACGCCGTCGCAGAGCCCGCCATCGCATGTAGGAAAACAAGCGCAGGGTTTGCGGCATTTCCCGCCTCTATCCATGCAATCTGGGCGTTCTTGTTTTTAGGCATATTGGTCGATCCTCAAAAAATACTTGCTTGTGTATTCATGAATACAGTATGCACGATCCAATCGCAACTGTCATGGAATGGCAGGCGCAAACCACGACAGGAGAGACCTTAATGAAACCGCAACTCGCTGCAGACCTTTCTGAACAAGGCCTTTTCGATCACGGAATCCCACAGGATATTTTCAAGAAGCTGCGCGAGATGGATGGTTTGGCGTGGAACCCTCTTCCGAGCGAGGGACCGGATGCTGGTTTTTGGTCTGTAGGTCGGTTTGATGATGTTGTGGCCGTCAGTCGCGACACTGAGACATTCTCGT
Source organism: Sulfitobacter sp. (assembly GCF_036960155.1). Classification (GTDB taxonomy): domain Bacteria; phylum Pseudomonadota; class Alphaproteobacteria; order Rhodobacterales; family Rhodobacteraceae; genus Sulfitobacter. The sequence continues at coordinate 75,305 of NZ_JBALWB010000006.1, forward strand.
CTGCGACGGGCCATATCCAAATGTACAACATTGACGACGACGCACTCACTGCGCGGGCTTCGATGATTGACATGGATCCGCCCGATCATAGCCGACTGCGGCGTCTAGTGAACCCCGGGTTCATTCCGAAAGTGATACGCACCTACGCTGATATTGTGCGTGATCGTGTCTCCGTTTTGCTGGATGAAATGTTGGGCGATGGCGGTGGTGACTGGGTTAGTAAAGTTTCCAAACCCATCCCGATTGGTATCATCTGCGATATGCTGGGCGTGCCAGAAGCAGACCGCGATTTGATGATCGAGATGACGGATTATCTGGTGGCGGGCACCTCTGCCGAACCGCTTGACCCTAATGCTTATGGAAACACGACGCCTCTGCGTCTTTTACCGTTCAACAGCCCAGCAGCCTATGGATTGAGTGAATACGCACGCAAGCTTGGTGATGAGCGTCGCGCCAATCCGCGCGATGATCTGATTAGCCAGTTGGTCACGCATGAGATCGATGGTGAGCAACTATCGGATGAGGAATACACCAACTTTTTCCGGCTGTTGATTTTTGCGGGCAATGAAACAACACGGACAGCAATGTCACATATGGCATTACAGCTTGCACAGTATCCTGAGCAATTTGCCCGCCTCAAGGCTGAGCCGGAGCTTATTGATACTGCTGTTGAGGAGATCGTCCGCTTCTCATCACCCATCATGTATTTCCGGCGTACAGCCACGAAAGATACCGAGCTTAGTGGCACCAAGGTAGCTGCAGGGGACCGTGTCGTCATGTGGTACGCCAGTGCTAACTTTGACGAGAACCGTTTTGACGATGCGCAGTCTTTCGACATCGCCCGTTCCAAAATGCCAATCCATGCTGGTTATGGCGGAGGCGGTGTACATACCTGCCTTGGCGCAGGTCTTGCGCGGATCGAGTTGAAGGTGTTGCTTGAGGAAATTCTTGCGCGTGACATCAAGATCGAAATCGACGGTGACCCTGAGTATGTGAATACGAATTTCGTCAATGGCATCGAGGTTCTGAACGTGAAGATGTCTCAGGGAACCGGCGCATGAGTGACCGTTTCACCACATTTGATGTACGCGAAGTCGTCAAAGAGTCTGAGATTATCACGTCGTTCTATCTTGAACCGCGCACTCCGCTTGCCCGCGAATTTGTGCCGGGTGAGTACCTGATCTTTGAACATCGCCCTGAAAACGGGGAACCCATACGCCGCGAGTATTCCATTTCTGGAACGCGCGATGATGAAATCCGCGTGACGATCAAGCGCGAATTGGCACCTGAGCAAGGGTTGCAAGATGGCATTATGTCGACCCGTTTTCATGATGCAACGATGGCAGGTGATACCGTTAAGGCTGCGGGGCCAATGGGTGCCTTTACGCTTGATCGGGATGCGGATCGGCCAGTGGTGCTATTAAGTGGCGGCGTCGGGCTAACGCCAGTTGTGGCTATGGCACATGAACTGGCAGGGACTGCACGCGAAACCGTATTTATACATGCTTGTGAAAACGGGCAGGTTCACGCGCTTGGCCAAGAGATGCGCGAGCTGGCAACTGCGCATGAGAATTTCTCAACTCATGTGCTGTACCGCACGCCAATAGATAGGGATCAGCTGGGTCGCGATTATGACACCGCTGGCATGATCACCCAAGATCTGCTGGAAAAATTGACCCCCGGCAAAGACGTTGATTTCTATCTGTGTGGTCCTGGCCCGTTCATGGCGGCGATGTATGACACGCTTTTGGCAATGGATGTTGATCCTGACAGGATTTCATATGAATTTTTCGGGCCTGCGACTGTGTTGAGGCCTAAAAAGAAGACAGTCGCGAAACCCACCGCATCTGATGCTCCAGTGATTACCTTTGCCAAATCTGGCGTCGAAGCGGCGTGGAATCCGGCAGAAGAAAACCTACTGGAGTTTGCCGAGGAAAACGGCGTCATGGTCGACTACAGCTGTCGGGCAGGAACCTGTGTGACCTGCATGACGAAGGTCATAAAAGGATCCGTCAGCTACTCAGTTGATCCATTTGAACAACCCAAAGACGGGTACGCATTGCTGTGCTGTTGTGTGCCTGATGGTGATTTGGAGCTGGACGTATGATGGGTGCATTGGACGGCTTGCGGATTTTGGATTTGAGCCGAATTTTGGCTGGACCAACCGCCACCCAATTATTGGGTGATTTTGGCGCAGACATCATCAAGGTCGAGCGGCCTGGATTGGGTGATGACACCCGCGCATGGGGTCCTCCCTTTGTTGAAGGCGGCGATGGCCCGACCCAAGAAAGTGCGTATTATCTGTGTGCTAACCGAAATAAGCGATCTATCGCGGTGGATATTGCGAAGCCTGAGGGCGCTCAAACGGTGCGTGAATTGCTGGCCACCTGTGATGTGTTGGTTGAGAATTTCAAACCTGGCGGGTTGGATAAATACGGGTTGTCCTACAGCGATTTGAAAGAACAGTTTCCACGACTGGTCTATTGCTCGATTTCGGGTTTTGGACAGACCGGACCAAACAGCGAAAAACCGGGCTATGATTTGCTTGCACAGGCTTATGGCGGCATCATGAGCCTGACAGGAGAACCGGAAGGCGAACCGATGAAGGTTGCCGTTGGTATCGCCGATGTCATGACTGGGATGTATGCGTCCAACGCCATTCTGGCGGCCTTGCGCCACCGTGATAAAATGGATGAGGGTCAGCATATTGATATCGCATTGGTCGATTGTCAGATTGCGTGGCTTATCAACGAAGGTACCAATTATCTGACGTCTAAAATCCTACCCCAGCGGCGCGGAAATCAGCACCCCAATATCGTGCCATATCAAGTCTTTGAAATGGCTGATGGTCATGCCGTGGTTGCCGTCGGAAATGACGCACAGTTCGAACGGTTCTGTACTTTGATCCGTCGCGAAGAACTGGCGAGTGACCCGAAGTACGTTACAAATGCAGGCCGTCTCGTAAACCGTGAGGCGTTGATCGCGACATTAACCGAAACATTGTCCAAATTGGAACGCGACTGGCTGATCTCGGGGATGGAAGCCAACAAGATCCCCGGCGGACCAATCAATCAACTGGATGATGTGTTTGCCAGTGATCAAGTTGCTGCCCGCGAAATGAAAATCACCATGCCCCATAGCGGGGCAGCATCAGGTGAGGTCGATCTAATCGGCAATCCTGTGAAATTCTCAAAAACCCCGGTCACCTATCGGCGCGCGCCGCCGACCTGTGGTGCCGACACTGATGATATCTTGGCTGAACTTGCAGCCACGCAAAAGGAATAACACCATGCTTTTTCTGACAGACAGCCAACGCGACATCCAAGCCCGCGCAAAGGCGCTTTCTGACGGTTACGTCAAAGACATGGCCGCCGAAATTGACCGGACCGAACAGTACCCGTGGGAGACCACCAAGAAGTTGGCCGAAGCTGGCTTTATGGGGATGTCGATCCCTAAAGAATTCGGTGGGCAGGGCGCTAGTTATCTGGACGTGGTTCTGGTGATTGAACAAATGGCGCGCAACTGTGGCGTAACAGCCCGTATCGTTGTTGAGGCAAACATGGGCGGCATCGGCGCGATCATGGCCTATGGCAGCCAAGAACAAAAAGAGCTGTGTGCGCCCTATGTGCTGGCCGGGGACAAGCCAGCAATTTGTATCACTGAACCGAATGCGGGATCAGCAGCAACAGAAATGACAACCACGGCCGAAAAGGTCGATGGTGGCTACAAAATCAACGGTGTGAAGCATTGGATCACCGGCGGTGGTGTCTCCAAGGTCCATCTGATTTTTGCGCGCGTAGTTGAGAACGGTGAATTCCTCGGCATAGGCGGGTTCATTGCGATCCGCGATGAAGACGAAGGTTTGCGCGTAGGTAAGCGCGAACCGGCGATGGGTCTGCGCGCGATCCCCGAGACGCATCTGCACTTTGAGAATCTTTTTGTTGCCGACAACCGTGCGGTGCAATTTCCGCAAGGCTATCGCAAAGGATTTGCAGCACTCATGAACGCCTACAATGCGCAACGTGTAGGCGCGGCGACTGTCGCGCATGGTATCGCACAGGGTGCGTTTGAGCGTGCGGTGGAATTTGCCAAGGAACGCGAACAGTTCGGTCGCCCGATTGCGGAATTCCAAGGCTTGCAATGGATGATGTCGGACATGTCCACTGGCCTCGCTGCGGCGCAGGCGTTGATCTATAAGGCGGCGATGGCCGAGGAAGGCCAATTCCCGAACATGCAAGAAGCGGCGCAGGCAAAAATCTTTGCTGCTGAAAATGCCATCAAAGTGACGGACAGTGCGATGCAAATTCACGGTGCTATGGGGTATTCGCGTAATCTGCCAATGGAGCGGATGTACCGCGATGCGCGTATGTTCACGATAGGTGGCGGCACGGCGCAAATGTTGCGCAATCAAGTCGCAAGCTCACTGCTTGAGATGAAATTGCCCCAAACCCGTGCGGGCCATCTAAAACTCGCAGCGGAGTAACCCATGGATAAGCTCGACCGTTTCGGCGCTCAGGTGTCGCACAAGGATCAATTGGACATAGATGTCTTTGGGGAAGCGGCCGAGCTGATGCTAGGGTATGCGCCTGATCCCGTTGGTATGATAAATACGTTGCTGGAAAAGTCGCCTGATTTCATTATGGCGCGGTGTTTTCTGGCAGGTATTTTTCTGACCGCCAGCGACAAGCGTCGCCAGCCGTTAATGCACAAGCACTACGATATTCTGGCGACACAAGCGGAGCATGCAAATGAGCGTGAAAAAGGTCATATTCACGCGCTTAAACTATGGTCTGGGGGCAATCTTTATGCTGCTAGCCAAGCGTATGCAGATATTCTGAACACGTGTCCGCGCGACATCGTGGCCTTGCAGCTAGGGCATCAGACGGACTTTTTGTTGGGCCACGCATCGTCGACCCGTGACAGGCCTACCCGCGTGTTGGGCCATTGGTCCAAAACTGACCCGCAGTACTCCTACATTCTAGGAATGCAGGCTTTTGGGTTGGAAGAAGCAGGTCACTATTCGGCTGCACAATCCATGGCCGAACGCTGTGTAGGCATGAACGAGAAAGATACGTGGGGCGTTCACGCGCTGGCGCATTGTCTTGAAATGCAGGGCAAGGTCGATGAGGGCGTTGATTTCATGACCCGGTGCGAGGACCGCTGGGGGAATGATACCTATATGTCGATCCATAATCGCTGGCATCTGGGGCTGTATTATCTGGAACGCTGCGAGTTCGACACTGCGCTTGCAATGCATGACGCGCATATGGCGGTCACGCCAAAGTCCGAGCTGATGGACATGCACGATTCCGCCGCCCTTTTGTGGCGATTGCAGATGGACGGCGTGGATGTGGGAGATCGTTGGAACGTGGTCGCGGATAATTACGCGTGTGTCATTGATCAGGCCTACATGTCGTTCACAGATCTACACGCGATGATGTCTTTTGCTGCGACGGGTCGCGATAAAGAAGCCAAAGCGCAGATTGCGGTTTTGGAAAATGCAGCAACTGCCAATACCGACACGGGAACAATTATCCAGCAGGCAGGCTTGCCGCTGGTCCGCGGGTTTGAGGCCTTTGGTCGGGGGGATTATGCGGCCGCCAAACGTCACATTGGCAACGCGCGCCACAATAGTCACCTGATGGGCGGATCCATCGCACAGCGCGACGTGATCAACTGGACCTTAATCGAAGCCGCAATTCGCGACGGTGACACGCCTATGGCAAATGCGCTGTTGGCGGAACGCACGTTGATGAAACCACATTCACCTTTGACGGATATGTTTGCCCGCAAAGCAGCCTGATCCGCATCTTTTTTGCCTTGGGAGGGGCTTGGGATGACACAAAATAAGAACACCGATTTGCTTGAGCGTCGTGGGGCTGCGATTTCAAATGGAGTCGGTCTGATGCATCCTGTTTTTGCACGACGTGCCGAGAATTCGGAAATTTGGGATGCTGACGGCAAACGGTTCATCGACTTTGCAGCAGGTATTGCGGTTACCAACTGTGGTCATAGGCATCCATCTATTGTGGCTGCTGTAACTGAACAATTGGGGGCATTTACGCATACCTGCCAGCACGTGACCCCGTACGAAAACATGATCCAGCTGGCGGAGCGGTTGAATGAAATTGTTCCCGGTGATGGCCCAATGAAATCGGCATTTTTCACCAGCGGTGCAGAAGCCGTTGAAAACGCCGTCAAGCTCGCGCGTGCCTTTACGGGTCGCGACGGTGTTATCGCGTTTGGTGGCGGTTTTCACGGGCGCACCTTTATGGGAATGTCTTTGACTGGGAAGGTCGCGCCCTACAAAGCGGGTTTCGGCGCGATGATGCCTGACGTTTACCACGTGCCAATGCCCAAGGGACTGTCTGGCACAAACGAAGACACCGCGATGGTGGGCCTTAGAGCGCTGTTCAAGGAGAGCATTGAGCCATCACGCATTGCCGCAATCATCATCGAACCTGTGCAGGGCGAGGGGGGCTTTTATCAGGCACCTGATGCGTTGCTCGTGGGGTTGCGGGAATTGTGTGACGCGCACGGCATTATGTTGATTGCTGATGAAGTGCAGACAGGATTTGCGCGCACGGGCAAGATGTTTGCGATGGAACATTCGGGCATAAACGCCGATCTTACGGCGATGGCTAAGGGCCTTGCAGGGGGCATGCCACTGTCGGCAGTCACAGGTCGCGCTAAAATAATGGATCACGTTGGGCCGGGCAGCATTGGTGGGACTTACGGTGGTAACCCGTTGGCTATTGCCGCAAGTCTTGCAGTGCTGGACATTATCGAAAAAGAAGGCCTGTGCGAACGAGCAACCAAGCTTGGTGAAGCATTGAGCGCGCGTTTGAACGCTATGCGCGCGCAAGTGCCTGAGATTGCCGACGTCCGTGGTCCGGGCTTTATGGTGGCGGTTGAATTCCGCGATCCCGTGACAGGCGCCCCTTTGGGTGCGATGGCAAGCGCGGTCAAAGACGGTGCGCGTGAACGTGGGCTGCTGCTGTTGACCTGCGGCTCAGACGGCAATGTCGTGCGTTTCCTCGCACCACTGACCATCCCGCAAGACCATTTCGATGAAGCGATGCCCATTCTTGAGGCGTCTATCCTTGCCGCAAGTGGTGGTGATCATGCTTGAATTGAAGGATAGCAGCCTGCTTACTGGCTCTGCTTATATAGCTGGGGAGTGGTTTGCAGGGTCCGCGCAATTTGCAGTGAGCAATCCCTCAAACGGAGCGCTGATCGGCCGAGTGTCGGATTGCACGCCAGAAGATGCGACCCGCGCAATTGTGGCCGCAGAGGCCGCACAAAAAGGCTGGGCGAAGAGGACAGCCCTTGAACGTGCTGATGTCTTGATGGCGCTTTATCATGCAATGATCACCAATCGCGATGATCTTGCCGCTATCCTGACTGCAGAAATGGGGAAACCTATTGCTGAGGCAACGGGCGAGATCACTTATGGTGCGGGCTTTATACGTTGGTTCGCAGAAGAAGCGCGGCGCTCATATGGCGATGTAATCCCAGGGCATCAAGGCGACAAACGATTGTTCGCGCTGAAGCAGCCCGTAGGGGTGGTGGCCGCGATCACACCATGGAATTTCCCGAATGCAATGATCACGCGCAAACTGGGGCCTGCGTTGGCCGCTGGCTGCGCAATGATTCTGAAACCCGCAGCAGAAACGCCGTATTCAGCGCTGGCATTGGCCGTGTTGTGCGAACGTGTGGGCGTGCCAAAAGGTCTGTTTAGCGTTCTTCCCACAACTGATGCGCCGGCCATGGGCGAAGTGTTCTGCGCCAGCGGAACTGTGCGTAAATTGACGTTTACGGGATCGACGCAAACGGGGCGCACCTTGATGGCGCAGTGCGCCGGTACGGTCAAGAAAATGGGACTTGAGTTGGGTGGAAATGCTCCATTCATCGTTTTTGATGATGCAGATCTGGATGCAGCAATTGAAGGGTTGATGATCGCGAAATACCGCAACAATGGGCAGACTTGCGTATGCGCCAATCGCATTTATGTACAAGACGGGGTTTATGACGCGTTTGCCGAAAAGCTGGTTCACGCGGTTGAAGCGTTGAAAGTTGGCGACGGATTTACCCCAGGCGTGACCATTGGCCCGTTGATCGATGAACGGGCGGTCAAAAAAGTTGACGCGCATGTCTCTGATGCGGTTGCGAAGGGTGCCAAGGTTATTGCTGGCGGCGCCCCGCACCAACGTGGAGGCACGTTCTACACGCCGACAGTATTGCGCGATGTCACTGCGGATATGCAAGTGGCCACTGACGAGACATTCGGACCCGTTTCGCCCCTGTTTAGATTCACAGATACCGATGACGTGATAGCCGCAGCCAATGACACCATCTTTGGTCTAGCATCTTACTTTTATGCCAATGATCTTAGCCGTGTATGGCGCGTGGCCGAGGCATTAGACTATGGAATGGTTGGTGTGAACACAGGGCTTATTTCCACCGAAGTTGCGCCCTTTGGCGGGGTTAAACAGTCTGGTCTGGGCCGCGAAGGTGCGCGGCAAGGCTTGGAGGACTATCAAGAGGTGAAATACCTCTGCCTAGCGGTCTGACACTAGGTATAAATACGGATGCGCGTCTCAATCGACACCGATTGTGGCCCCGCAGCAATTTCTTAGACTTTAGTTAACCGTGCAAAAAGTGCGGATCAAAATTATGATTTAATAGGGAGTCAGAGATGACAAAAGATGAAATGGAAAAGCGCCGCGCAATGGCTGGACGGTCACCGTCCGCTTGGGCACCTGATCCGAGCCGTCGCAATGTCTTGAAGAGCATGGGGGCCGCTGCAATGGCTGCTGGTATGAGTGGTCTGTCCGCGACACAAGCTCGCGCTGCCACATCAATGAATTACATGTGCTGGGAAGGTTATAACGACCCGCGTATTGTTGAGCCGTTTGAAGCCACAAACGATGTGTCGCTTAATTTTGATTTGATCGTCGACAGCCCCGGTGGCTTCGCAAAATTGGCCGCTGGTGGCCACCGTGACTTTGATGTCGTGTCGACCGACAGCCCTTGGGTCCAGCGTATGGGGCCGGCAGAACTCTGTGAGTTCATCGATCCAGCTGAATTCCAAGACGTTTACGACAAGTTCTATCCTCAGTTCCAACCACCGTTCGAACCTTTGCAGTTCAACGGTCAGACAACAGGCCTGCCCACACGTTGGGGCTGGGTTGGACCATGCGTAAATACCGAAACCAGTGATCCTGACGAATGGCGCAGCTGGGACGCAGCGTTTGATCGTAAGAATAAAGACAAGATTGGTATTATGGATTGGGGCGACTGGCCTATCATGCCTATGGCATTGCACGCTGGCATCGACCCATATCAGGAACTGGGCAAGGCCGAATTGGACGAAATCCGCAAAGTTCTGCGGGCTCTGTTTGCGAACTCCCGTGCGCTGTTCTCTGACCTTAGCTTGTCGCAAAAGGCGCTTTTGGATGGATCTGTCAAAACACTCGTCGGCACTGGCACTTATTCGACATCCGGGCTGCGCAAGGCAGGTTACGACAATATCGTAGCCGTTGTTCCCGAAGCGTCGGGCGGCATCAAAAAGGGCATCATCTGGCTTGAGGCTACGGCGATTGTCAAAACGCCTGCTGACATCGAATTGTCAAAGGCAATGTTGCGCCATGTAACCGATGAAGATGCTGCATATGCGTTGACGCTGAATGATTTTACATCAAACCCATCGCCTAACAAAGCCGTTGAAGCCATGTATACCGAAGAAGAACGGTCGGTTCTTCAGCTGGATTATGTGGATACGGTTTGGGAAAATTCGGTTTTGCACAACGTCGCACCGAACATCGATGACATGTTGGTTATTTGGCAAGAAGAACTCGCCAACGCTAACTGATTGATCTCCTTTAAAGACCTATGATCCTGCCACTGTGTGGGCAGGATCAAACCTGCGTGAGAGGAATACATGTGTCTGCTGACATCTCGACCAACGACATTTGCACCATTGATGGTGTCATCAAAAATTACGGAAACTTTCGGGCGTTGCACGGTATCAATCTGACCGTAAAAGAGGGCGAGTTTGTTGCCCTTGTGGGACCCTCAGGCAGTGGTAAATCAACTCTTTTACAAGTCATTTCAGGGTTTGAAGCTGCGACAGAAGGCACGTTGACAATCGACGGCGAGGATATGACTAATGTGGCCCCTGCGGACCGGCCCACATCGATGGTGTTTCAAAAATTAGCTCTGTTTCCGCATAAAACAATAGCCGAAAATATCGGTTTTCCGCTAAAATTACGCAAAGTTTCCAAAGCGGAAATAGAACGCCGTACGCTTGATATGATCGCGCTGATGCAGCTCAAACCAGAATATTTGACCCGCTACCCTGCACAGTTGTCTGGCGGTGAACAACAACGCGTGGCGCTTGCCCGCTCGATGATCTCGCATCCGAAATTGCTGTTGCTCGATGAACCTTTGAGCGCCCTTGACGTCAAGTTGAAGAAAGTGCTTCAGGCAGAATTGAAACGTCTACACCGCAGCCTTGGCGTGACGTTCATTCACGTGACCCACGATCTAGAAGAAGCAATGATGCTGGCAGACCATATCTGCGTCATGAAAGACGGGCTTTTGCTGCAAGTTGGCACGCCTGACGATATCTATTATCGCCCAACCCATAAATTTGTCGCTGAGTTCATTGGCGAGACCAACTTGTTTCCGGTAACTGTTGAAAACAACCGCTACGTTGCGACGGACATGGCGGGTATTCAGGGACATTCAAGTTTCGGTCCCGAAGCTGCTACCCAGCCGCAGGCCTATCTGATGGTCCGTCCAGAATTTGTACACATGGTGGGGTCCGGCGAGAAGCTGGATGTCACTTTGGACGTCATTGTGTCTGAAACATTCAACCGTGGATCCACGACGCAAGTCAAAGCTGTCACAAAGGATGGCGGCCACTTAATGACGCTGGAAATACAGGGTCACATAGACGCCCAAATCATCGTCGGAGCTGAAATTCGGGTTGGGTGGCGTGACGAGGATACTCACTTGTTTGATCGGGCTACTGACACACTTCAGGTCGCCGCATGAGCCAGTCATTAGAACCCAGCCGTTTTATGGTGGCGCTTCACGCGTTGCCCAGTGTCCTTCTACAATCGGCGTTTTTTATCGTGCCGCTGTGCATGACAATCGCACTGTCGTTTCAGGAAACTGAATTTTATCGTGTGCAATGGGTCTGGTCGCTTGAGACCTGGACCGACGTGTTCACAACCAAGTACTACTGGTCGATTTTGTGGAATACGATCTTGATGGCAATCGCCTGTGTGATCGTCTGTGCGGTTATCGGATTTCCGATCGCCTATGCGCTGGTTACGCGGTTCAAACGCTGGCAAACGACGATAAAAATTTTGTTGGTGTTTGCGTTTTTGACCGATGCCGTACTGAAGACCTTTGGGTGGGTTGTATTTCTAGATCAAACTGGCCCAGCAAACTATATCCTGAGCTGGTTGGGGTTGCCCAGTTTACCCGATTGGGTTCTGTACTCACGGTTCTCTGCGCTACTTGGCATGGTTTACACGTTGTTGCCATTTTCGATTTTCACCATCTTTTTGTCGGTCGATGTGATCGACAGAAATTTGCTGCGTGCTGCATATGATTGCGGCGCTGGAAAATTTCGTGCCTTTTGGGAGGTGACTTTGCCATTGAGCAAGAGTGGTCTTATGGCCGGCGCCTTGTTGGTGTTTGTTTTGTCACTTGGGTCGTTCTTAGAACCCAAGGTATTGGGCGGCGGCCTGAACCCGATGGCTGCGGAACTAATTCGACAAACATTTGAGACACGGATCAATTGGCCGCTGGGTTCGGCCCTCACAATCGTTGTCATCTCGATCACTGTTATCACGATCCTTCTGGCCTCGCGTCTGCTGGATCTGCGCCAAAAGGGACAGTCATGAACAAGACCTTTGAAGCAAGGTTCATCAACGTCGGATTGATTTCGTCCGTCATTGCAGTCCTTATCTTTTTCTACATTCCGATTTTCACCCTGATCCTTTTCTCCTTCAAAGAGGGTAGGTATCTGAACTTGCCATTCGACGGTTGGACACTGGATTGGTACCGCGATCTGTTCACTAACAGTGATGTTGGTAAGGCAACGTTGAATTCGCTGATCATCGCGGTGTCAGCCATGCTGATCTCAACAGCGGTTGGTCTTGGGGCGGCACAATCGTTTGTGCGCTTCGATTTTCGCGGCAAAAAAGCGTTTCAGCTAGTTGCCTTGGCACCATTGGTTTTCCCACAGCTTTTGTTAGGCGTGGTCTTGTTGCTGTGGTTCTCTGTTTTGGGAAATATCTTTGATTTCTCAAATAACTTGCTCACGGCGATCATTGGTCATTGCGTCTACCTGGTCCCGTTTACCACGATTATCATCTCGGTTCAGGCAGCAACATTTGATCCCACACTGGAACAGGCCGCACAAGATTTCGGGGCTACCCCGTGGGAAGTTTTCCGTGAGGTCACGTTCCCGATCCTTTGGCCCGGAATTTTCTCTGCTGCGATCTTTGCTTTCCTGCTGTCTTGGGGGAATTTCTACATCACTTACAGTTTGTCAGGCACTGGACGTTCATTGCCGACTTTCGTTTTCTCTGGGATGGCTTTAGGGTCAACACCGCTTTACCCTGCACTTGCGACGGTGACATTCGTAGCCGGACTACTGTTGATTGTGGTCGCTGAAAGCTTGCGTCGCCGGTCGCTGGCCCTAACACAGGGAGCGCCCAAGGAATAGGTGAATTCGATTGCTAGCCAGAACCATACACGTGGCACGGTTTATTTGTCGCAGCATCTGGCAAAGCTTATGGGTTCTGACCCTGATCACCTGCCTTTGGGCACAGGCGGGTCGTGCACAGGATGTAGTTCTGCCCGAGAACTTCTATGATCCCCAACTTTTGGCCTATGGCGATTGGATGGTGTATACTGTGGACGGCTCTCGCCCTGACATTGACGCGTTAGATGATGCGGATTGGGCCAAGGTTAAGACAAAATCGGTTCATGCGCCGCAAGGCAAAGTTTCTTGGTATCGCATCGATTTTACGATCGGATGGCATTACCGAACGCGCGATCTGGGAATCTACTTAGGAATGGTTGAGCAGGCCCATGAGGTCTACCTGAATGGACGCTTGATCGGGAAGGGAGGTTTTCTGTCACCCAATGGTATTGATGCTGCAGGTAAGCCGTCTCTTATGGGGTTACCGAAGTTAGGCATGTGGTACAGCTTCATGAACCTTAGTCGTAGTAATTCGCTCGTTGTGGCGGTTGAGGGGCTGACCGAGCCCTCAGCCTTTGCCGTTGACGCTATTCAAATCGATGACAGGGATCGCCTAATACTGACCGCGCGCAGCGTAGAGGCGTCTCTCAAGATCCTACAGGGGGCGGCGATTAGTATCCTTCTTTTGATTGCATTATTCTGCGGGTTTTTGTTTGTTTCAGGCTTTCGAGGTCCGTCAAATTTGCGTTTTGGGCTGTTCGTACTTGTCGCGGCAATCTTGATCCTTCTGGATTCACTCATCTTTTACGACCTCGGCGGGCGCTTTGCGTGGGTTGAACGTGTCCTAGCGGTAGGAAAGCTGCTGTGTACGGTTTTGTTTTGTCGCCTGGTTCAAGCCGAAATACTTGGCCAACTTGGCCGTGGAATCTCTCTGTCACTGGGGGTTACCCTTACGGCTATAGGGTTGATCGCAGTTGCGATGACACCTATCTCGTTACCCTTTTTGGACCTGACAACCGATGTTGTCGCAGTCGTATTAGTTCTTTACACCATGCTGCGGGCACTCAAAGCGCAAGGTGGCTTTACATTTCAGGTGATGTTGATGTGGGCCCTAGCGGCTGTGCTTTTGTTTGCGTATCTTTATCAGTTCATTGCCGCGTCTCCGTGGCACGCGCTGAGTACTATCCAAATTAGTTACCTTTTGACGACCTTTACCTTTCTTTTTCTGATCGCACAAAGATATCAAGATATGTCTCGTCATCTGGGGAATTTGTCGGAACGATTGGTGACGGTTCGTGATCTTGAACGCGCACGAATGGCGCGCGACATGCACGACGGATTAGGGCAAGGCATTGCTGCGGTGGGGTTGCATCTGAAAATCCTCGCGGCGGACAAAGCCGATGCACGGTTTGGAAATCTCACCCAATCTATTGACGATTTGAATGTGGGCGTTGTGGAAATCATCGAAAATTTGCGCCCTTCCATTCTGCACAATCAGACGCTGGGTGCCGCCATTGAACGGCATCTTGAACGAACGTTGGCCGCAACTGAAATCGGTTATGATTGCGCGGTGAACAAAAAGATTGAGCTGCCGTTCGCTCTAAAAGAGCAGCTATTCCGTATCTATCAAGAGAGCCTAAACAACGCGATTAAACATGCTGAATGTTTCAATATCAGCGTCGAGATGAATACAGTGGGAAGGCGTCTTAAACTCTCGGTTTCGGACGACGGCCAAGGATTTAATGTTGGGGAAAAGCGTGACCTTGGTTTGGGCCTAAGCACGATGCGGGAACGTGCATCGCTGGCAAATGCCGTCTATATATTGGAAAGTGCGCTGGGTCGCGGAACAAAGATCAAAATGGAGGTCACGTTGGATGATTAAGATCGTCGTAGTAGATGACCATCAAATGTTCCGTGAAGGGGTAATTACCCTTTTGAACGCATCTGATGATATGCAGGTTATTGGTCAAGCTGGAAATGCCGGAGAAGCGCGCAGAGTCATCGGTACGCTAAAACCGGATGTTGTCATTATGGATATCTCGCTGGGAAAGCAAAATGGCATCCAGCTCAGTAAGTCACTGCAAGCTGACGGAATGGTCTTTGCACTGCTTATTGTGACCATGCAAACTGATCCCGACTTTTTTAGAATTGCCCACAAAGAAGCGCAAGTTGACGGGTATGTCCTAAAACTTGATGCGTTTGACGAACTTGTGCGCGCCGTTCGGTTTATCGCTGATGGTAAGAAGTTTATCAGTCCCTCGCTCGCGTCTGAGCTGGCGTATGCAAGCGAAGAAACTGATGACACGGACGGTCTGACACCGCGTGAACTTCAAGTCGTTACACTGGTTGTTGATGGGTATTCTAGCTTGCAGATAGGCGAGCAGCTGGGAATTTCTAAACGCACGGTTGATACTTACCGCGCCAACGTGCGCGAAAAGCTGCAAATTTCGTCAAACTCTGAACTTGTGCGCTACGCGATCCGTAAGGGCCTCATTAAGGTGTGAAGACTCCGTATTTGTACGGAGGTATAAAGCAGTTAACCCCAATATATAAGTAGTTCGAATTAGGGCAATCTGCGCAAAGAACGCGCAGGGAACCATGACAGAACATCAAAACACATCGACACACTGGGGCACCTACCAAGTGCGGAGCGAAAACGGACGTTTGAAGTCTGTGAAGCCCTTTGAGGGCGATCCTAACCCTTCCGATCTTGGCGGGAACATGATCGCTGCGATTCACCATGAAACACGCGTTCGTCGTCCGTCAGTCCGTGCTAGTTTTCTAAAAGATCCGACCAATTCAGATCCTCGTGCGCGTGGCACAGAACCCTTTGTTGAAATCCCCTGGGACGAAGCGCTTGATCTTGCTGCATCAGAATTGAAACGTGTTCGAACTGCCCACGGCAACGCGTCGATTTTTGGCGGCTCGTATGGGTGGGCCAGTGCGGGGCGGTTTCATCATGCCCAAAGCCAAGTCCATCGTTTTCTCAACGGTTACGGCGGGTATACGGCGTCGACGGACACCTATAGCTACGCCGCCGTGAGTGCCTTGATGCCACATATTGTCGGCCCGTTTTCAAAAATGGTTCTGGACGAAGCAACATCGTGGGACGCAATCGCGGGCCACGCTGATTTGGTTGTGATGTTTGGCGGCATGTCATTGAAAAATGCTGACATCAATGCAGGCGGCGTTGGGCGTCATACGCTTAAAGCATGGCTGGGCAAGGTCCGGGCAAGCGGAACAGATTTTATCAACATCAGTCCCATCCGCACCGATGCGCCCGATGTTTGCGAGGCTGACTGGATCGCGCCACACCCCAACAGTGATACGGCCCTAATGCTGGGGTTGGCTTACGTGCTTCACACCGAAGGGCTGGCAGATCAAGCTTTTTTGGGGCGTTACACCACTGGTTATGACCGCTTCCTGCCATACCTTCTGGGGCAGGTCGACGACACTCCAAAAACACCGGATTGGGCTGCATCCATTTGCGGCATTCCTGCTCAGACCATCGCGGACCTCGCAAAACGTATGGCTGCAGGTCGCACGATGGTTACGGTCGCTTGGGCGTTGCAACGGGCAGATCATGGCGAGCAACCCTGTTGGATGGCCATCGTCTTGGCCGCGATGTTGGGCCAGATCGGATTGCCGGGCGGTGGGTTTGGCATTGGCTATGGTTGCGCCAATGGTGTTGGAAATCCCACGCATGCGATCCGGTTCCCCGCCTTTCCACAGGGCAAAAACCCGATACCGGACCCAATCCCAGTTGCGCGTATCAGCGATGCATTGCTCTCGCCCGGCCAACCTTACCGTTTCAACGGCCAAGACCGTGCGTATCCCGATCTGCGCTTGGTTTATTGGACGGGGGGCAATCCGTTTCACCATCAGATGGACCTTGGCAAATTGGTACTTGGGTTCCAGCAGCCTGAAACCATCATTGTTAACGAGGTCTGGTGGACCGCGACTGCCCGTCATGCTGACATTGTTTTCCCCGCGACCTCTAGCTTTGAACGGCGTGACATCTCAATGGTGCGTTGGGATCCGCTGATTACGCATATGGATGCTGCTATTCCTCCACAGGGTGAAGCCCGTGATGACTACGCCATCTTTGCAGGACTGTCAGAACGATTGGGTTTTGCTGATGCCTTTACTGAAGGGCGCAGCGCGGATGAGTGGGTTTCGCACATTTGGGACGAAGCGCAGCAGGCTGGTAAATCGGCGGGCATTTCATTGCCTTATCTTGCTGATCTCACTAGAGACGGCACACACGCTCGGCCAATCTCAGAAACACCGAGTGTTCTGCTGGCTGGTTTTAGGGCCGATCCAACGACCTATCCCCTTAGCACCCCATCAGGCAAGATCGAGATTTTCAGCGATGTCATCGCGGGATGGGGTGACCCTGATTGTCCCGGCCATCCAGTTTGGCTGGGCAGTTATGAATGGCGTGGTAGCAAGGCTGCTGAAACCTATCCGCTTCATTTGATTAGTAACCAACCCAAAACGCGGCTGCACAGCCAAATGGATTGCGGTGCGACAAGCGTCGCATCAAAAATCAAAGGCCGCGAACCTGCTACGCTGAACACCGCTGATGCCGCTGCACGCGGTATCAAAGCGGGCGACGTGATAAAGCTATTTAATGCGCGTGGTTCTTGCCTCGCTGGGGCTGTGTTGTCGGACGACATCAAACTTGGCGTGATCCAGCTGTCAACGGGTGCGTGGTACGATCCCGAAACGCCTGGTGATCCGTTAGCGATGTGTGTTCACGGCAACCCTAATGTTCTCACGCGCGATGCCGGAACATCAACATTAGGGCAGGGACCCACAGCGCACTCTACGCTTGTCGAGGTCACCCGCTTTGACGATCCACTCCCCCCCATAACGGTGTTTTCGCCCCCTGAATTTGTGCCCACAGAGGCAAAATAGACCCAACAAGGACTTCTACATGACAAAACCAATCATTCCACTTCCCGAAGGCATCAAGACCGTCGTATTTGGCACTGGTGATATCAACGGTGTCATGCGCGGGAAACGTATCCCTGCCGCTCACTGGGACACGATCTGTGAAGACGGCTGTGCGATCATTGCCGCGATCTATGCCATGGATATGACCTGTGATATCTGGGACACGCCGTATTGCAGTTTTGGCAACGGTTATGTCGACATGCACATTTACCCAAGTACGACACCTGTGCCAATTCCGTGGGAACCGGGTGTTGCGATGTGTCTGGGCTACAGCGAAGGAATGGATCACAAACCTGTTCCAATTGACCCGCGTCAGGTGTTGATCCGGCAGTTGGAACGCGCCAAGGAAATGGGCTTGGAAATTCAGGTTGGTTCCGAACTGGAGTTCTATCTGCTCGATCCCGAAACCAAATTGCCGCGGCAAAAAGGCATTCAGGTTTACGGCATCAACCGTCAATCCGAGATGGAGCATGTTCTGGGTCCGATCCGCGATGACCTGATCGAGATGGGAATTCCGATTGAGCAATCAAACCCAGAATATGCCGCCGGCCAAGCAGAAGTTAACGTGCGCTATTCCGAAGCATTATCCAGTGCCGACAACGTGGTTTTGTTCCGTACGCTGGTCAAAGAGATCGCCCAAAAGCACGGCTATATCGCTACCTTTATGGCAAAACCGTTTATTGATGAGGCTGGAAGCGGGTTCCATACCCATTACTCCGTTTGGAAAGACGGCAAGAACGCCTTTGCAGAGAACGGAAAGTTGAACGAATTGGGAATGTCGTTCCTTGCAGGGATGCAAAAACGGATTGGGTCAACGTCGTTTGTATCGTCAACAACCCCCAATGCGTATCGCCGTCGCCAACCCTATACATTCTGTCCCGTCAACGCGAGCTGGGGTCATGACAACCGTACCGTTGCCCTGCGGGTTATTGAGGGCACGGACAAAGCAGTCCGGGTCGAAAAACGCGACGCATCTGCTGATTGTAACCCGTATTACTTGCTGGCTTGCGATATCGCTGCAGGTCTTGACGGGATCGAACAAGGTATGAAACCAGGCCCGGCCACCGAAGGCGATGCATATTCCGAATGTGACGATCCTGCGCTGCCTCTCAACTTGCGCGACGCTATTGACGCCGCCGAGGCCGACGGTTTTGTGCGCGGTGTTCTGGGGGACGGGTGCTACGATATCTTGATTGAACAGGCACGCCGTGAGATCGCGTTTGTTGAACATCAAGTGACGGATGTCGAACGTGATCGTTACCTTGGCAACTTGTAAGGTAGGTCGATGAAAATTGCGGTCCATCAATGCACGTCCCCTGCGGGGGACGTGGCTATAGCCTTATCCGAGGTACGTTCTGCTTTGGCGATGGCCTCTGCAGGGCAGGCCGATATCTGCGTTTTGCCAGAACTTTTGTTCCCAGGCTATAATCAACCTGAAGCCATACGTGAGCTGGCGCAGGTACAGGGCGGTTCTTGGGAGGTTTCGGTGTCGCAAATGGCAGCGCATGCGAATTGCGGTATTGTCTTCGGCTGGGCCGAGCGGGAAGGGGATGTCATTTACAACGCTGCGAGTGTGTTTGACGAAAATGGCGTTAAAATCGCGCATTACCGCAAACGTCATTTGTTCGGTCCACAAGAAAAAGAGATCTTTGAACCAGCTCATCAGGATTGTATTTTTACCTTTCGCGACACCCTCTGCGGTGTTTTGATCTGTTATGATATCGAATTTACTGAACCCGCGCGGAAGTTGGCAGGGCAGGATGTTCGCCACATTTTTGTTCCCACAGCAAATCCCGATCAATACGCTGATGTGTCTGATGTCACTATACGATCCCGCGCATTGGAAAATGCAGTGACAGTGACATACGCAAATCTGTGTGGCACTGAGGGCGATCTAACCTATGCTGGATTTTCGGTGATCGCAGGGCCGGACGGCAAGCATCTTTTGCGGTGCGGCACGACGCGATCCTTCGGTCTAATCGATACAGGTGAGATGTCGTGATTTAGACGAAATACGGCTCTCCAAATTCTCCATCTCTCTCAGGAAGCAACAACAAGTCGTTCGCGACAATAAGGACGGCTTTTCGCTATGCATACTTTCTCTATCTCTATCGGTTTGTCGAACGTACGTTCGCTATTTCCCGGCTTCCTAATATCGGCGCTCATTGCCTTGGCTGCCCAATTCATATCCGAGCATTACGGCGCTCCCGCAATGTTGATGGCCCTTCTGTTTGGCATTGCCTTGAGTTTTTTGTCCGATGACCCTCATTGCGAAACTGGCATCGCCTTTTCTGCGCGGTCAGTTCTACGCTTTGGCGTGGCACTTCTTGGGATGCGGATCAGTTTTAACATGGCGGCTGACCTTGGTTGGGCAATCGTTTGTCTCGTTATCGGAGGCGTCATCGCGACGATTTTGTTTGGCTTGCTGATTGCACGTCTGTTTGGCCACGGGTCACGATTTGCATTTCTGTCCGCCGGTTCAGTAGCGATATGCGGCGCGTCGGCAGCGATGGCTATCTCAGCCATCTTACCACGGGATGATCGGACTGAAGAACGGTTGGTGTTTACAGTCGTTGGCGTCACGATCCTGTCGACGTTCGCGATGATCGTCTATCCGATCCTTGCGGATGCGTTGGGTTACGATGCAAAGACGGCAGGCATCTTTCTCGGGGCGACGATCCACGACGTGGCACAGGTCGTCGGTGCCGGTTTTTCGATCTCTGAAGATACCGGCGATGTAGCTACGGTCGTGAAGCTTATTCGTGTAGCAATGCTTGCGCCCGTTATTCTGGTCGCATCAATCATCATCAGACGGGTCAGCATGACCGATCAAGATAGCGCGAAACGCCCGCCTCTGATCCCCGCGTTTGTAGCTGCATTTGCAATACTCGTCGCACTTAATTCTTTCGGGTTTTTTCCATCATCCTTGACCACCTTGGCCGCAGAGATTTCTCGGTGGGCGCTGCTGACCGCAATTGCCGCGGTAGGAATGAAGACTGCACTGAAAGAAGTGATTAACGTCGGTTTACCCGCAATTTCACTTTTAGTTGTGGAGACAACATTCATCGGTTGCCTAACCGTAGCGGCGCTCTATTGGATGGTATAAAATATCTGATCCTAAACGAGAAAGTTCAATATTTGATTTTGATCTCGGAATT
Source organism: Sulfitobacter sp. (assembly GCF_036960155.1). Classification (GTDB taxonomy): domain Bacteria; phylum Pseudomonadota; class Alphaproteobacteria; order Rhodobacterales; family Rhodobacteraceae; genus Sulfitobacter. The sequence goes on from NZ_JBALWB010000006.1 coordinate 96,149, forward strand.
TATCAAATTCAAAAAAGTCAAAAATTAACATAAGATAGATTTTAGGTAAGAAGTATTAACCTATTATCTCGCCATGTTCAGAGCCAATATTTTGACCACGCATTAGACATTTGCCCCCAAAATATTAAAATACCTAACCTTCATGTTGGCCGCAGCGAAGGGCCGGGTTGAGCCCTCTTTACCGAATTTCTGCAATGCGGCTAATATCCGCTATCACGATAGAGGCAAAAACTTTCTACAATCGATTAGCTTTTGAACAGGGTCTGTGGCTACATTCAACGATGTGGTTTTGCCTGTTCCAAGAGCGAGATTTTTTAACGGCTTGCAGGTTGGTTTTCCTAACGTCACCACAACCTGATCCATTTTCTTGCCGACGCGAAGTTAAGGGTATATACCCTTAACTTATGAGTGACAAATGTATTTGCACGTCCCTGCGTCAGGCCGCTCAGGCCAGCACCGCTCTCTATAACAGGGTGCTAGCACCATCCGGCCTGAAGGTGACAATGTTTCGACTCTTGCGCCAAATCGAAGCCAACCCCGACGCAACGATCAGCGAGTTGGCTGAACTTGTGGGGTTGGACCGCAGCACGCTTGGGCGAAACCTTAAGGTGCTAAAGCGTCAAGGTCTGCTGGTTTTGCCGACTTGCGCGGATGCGCGGGCGCGCAGCGTGGTGCTGACCCCAGCGGGCTGCGCGACGCTTGTGAAAGCGGTTCCGCTTTGGACACAGGCGCAGTCGGAGATGAAGGCATCACTCGGTATGGAGCTCGATAACCTTCTAGGCACGCTGGAGCGTATTTTTGAATTAGATACCAAAAGCAAGGACACATCCCCATGACAAAACCTGTTGGCGCTTGGCACGGCGCAGTGGTGGCCCTTGTCTGCGGATCGCTCATCCTGCTCGTCTCGCTGGGTGTGCGCCATACCTTCGGGCTGTTCCTGCAACCTGTCACCATGGATCAGGGCTGGGGGCGCGAGACGTTCGCTTTTGCCATTGCGCTGCAAAACCTCGTCTGGGGAGCCAGCCAGCCCTTCACCGGCGTGATCGCCGACCGCTATGGAGCTAAGCCCGTGGTTGCCGCCGGTGCGGTTCTCTATGGTCTTGGCCTGTATACCATGTCGCAGGTTGCAGGCGAGACGGTGTTCATTCTAGGTGCGGGTGTACTCATTGGGTTGGGTCTATCAGGCACTACGTTTCCGGTGATATTCGGCGCGATCAGCAGATTGGTCTCACCGCAACAACGTTCGCTTGCCATGGGTATCACGATGTCGGTTGGCTCTTTCGGGCAATTCGCGATGCTGCCGCTAAGCCTCGGACTGATCACTGTGTTCGAGTGGCAAACAGCATTGATTATCCTTGCTGGCCTGACTCTAGCCATGCTGCCGCTCGCTTTGGGCATCCGCAACATGCCAGCCAAGCCCGCCTCCGTTGAGGAAGATGTCACTTTCTCTCGCGCCCTGCGCGACGCCTTCGGGACGCGTGATTTTTGGCTACTATCACTGGGATTTTTTGCCTGCGGGTTTCAGGTCGTGTTCATCGCCATTCACTTACCTGCGTTCTTGGCGGATGAAGGTATTGGCAATGGGGTGGCCACGACTGTGCTGGCCCTGATCGGCCTCGTGAACATCGCGGGCACCTACTATGCGGGTCTGTGGGGTGGACGGCACCGCAAACCTATGTTGCTGTCTTGGATTTACCTTGGACGAGCAGTGGTGATCGCGGCCTTCGTTCTTCTGCCGGTAACGTCCACAACCGCCTATATCTTTGGCGCATTGATGGGTTTGTTCTGGCTATCGACTGTGCCGTTAACCAACGGCACAGTCGCGGCCGTCTGGGGTGTCAAGCATATGTCGATGCTGGGCGGAATCGTATTCTTCGCGCACCAGTTGGGGTCCTTTGCCGGAGGCTGGCTGGGCGGCTGGCTCTATGACCAAACGGGCAGCTACGACTTGGCCTGGGCCATCGCCATTGCTCTCAGCCTGATCGCGGCGGTACTAAACTGGCCGATCACCGAGCGGACGCTGGCGCAGAGGCGGGCTGTGGTATGAGTAGGGTTTCGGCAATCACATTGATCTTGATTGCGATGGCAGCTGTGCTCGTCGCTGCACTGTTCACTCTTTACCAGAATCCATTAATGGAAATTTATCTTGCTGATTGGGCACTATGTTGATGATGCCTAGTTCATATTTGGCGTAAATCTCAGTAGATATAGTTCTTCAAAAAAAGGACCGTTTGTTGAACCGTCGCTCAGAAGCCGACATTGGTACATTCACAACGAAGGCACAATTTGACCGCGGTGTGTGAGTTTGTGCAAGGTGCAGCGAATGGCTGCAATACGTAGGTATTGTGGGGACACCACAGTGTTGGCGACGCAGAAAGCAGGGCTCTGAACAGGGTGAAAATATAAGTCAGCACTTCTCCCTATAATCTATCTTATGTTAAATACAGTGAACATATTTAAATTAACTTCTCTACATTTTTGCAAGCCCGATAATATCTGAGTATGATCGCTCTCCCCGCGTGATTTGGCGCGCCAGAATCATATTTGCTGCCTTCACTTTGCCGTTACGCAAGTGCTTGGTGATTGCGGTATGTTCCTTGAAAGACTTCTCAGTCCGCTTCGGGCGTTTTGACAAGTGCGTTCGCATCGTTTGGACGATGTCGCTGACGTTCTGATATCCGTCCTGAAGGTAACTGTTACCGCAGTGTTTAAAAAATGAGGCATGAAAATCGGCATCTAACTCGAGGTATTCCTCGAATGCACCGACCGTGCGGGCTTCTGACATCTTAGACACAAGCTCCTCCAGCTCAGCGAGTAAAGCGATAGAGTTGATATCCAACGCTTGGCTCATAGCCGCTGTTTCGAGGAGCAGCCGATACTGGCAGAGCTGTTCCACACTGTCTTGAGAGAGACTAAAAACAAAGGCACCTCGTTGTGGGATGATCTGAACAAGGCCTTGGAGATTCAATGCGGCAAGCGCTTCGCGAATCGGGGTCTTACTTATGCCTATTACTATAGAGAGCTTGGATTCCTGCAGCTTCTCTCCCAGACTAAAAGTCCCGTTAATGATGCCCTTGCGAATATACTCTTCCGCAATTTTACTCAGGGAATCTGGTCGTTTAAGTTGAATGAATTCTGTCACGATAAGTCTACTCTCTTCAGATCTTCACAACGATAGCACAGTTTTGTTGATTTAAAAAATATATCTGATATGTCAGACGTCAGGGCCCTATAATGCCCATCGAAATCAATCCTTGGGAGGATACCTTGTTTAAGAAATCCACATTCACACTCGGCGTCATTTTGTCGACTGGCCTTGCCGTCGCTGCATCCGCTGAGACAGTCATCAAGGTCGGGCATGGCGCAGCCGAGTCTTTCCACATGCATCGCGCTATTTTGCACTTCGAAAAGCTTGTCGAGGCGGGCTCTGACGGCGAGATCGACGTACAGATATTCCCTTCCTCGCAGATGGGCCCTGATCGGGAAATGATTGAAGGCGTCCAAACCGGTGTTCTGGAAATGGCGATCCCGCCTTCCTCCTTCTTCGCTGGATGGGATCCAGCCTTTGCCGTCATCGAACTGCCGTACATGTATGCGTCCAAAGAAATTGCTTTTGATGTGCTGGACAGCCCAGCTGGCGATGGCATGATCGAGCGGGTTGAAAACCAGGGGTTGGTTGGGCTTGGTTGGCTCGAATTGGGCGTACGCAATGTCACCAACAATGTTCGCCCAATCGCAACACCTGCCGATCTGGAAGGCGTCAAGCTGCGCACCATGCAGGTACCTGCCCACGTCGCGACGTTCCAGGCTCTTGGAGCCAACCCGACGCCTATGAACTTTGGCGAAGTGTACTCAGCGCTGCAGCAAGGTGTAATTGACGGACAAGAAAACCCGCTTGCGATCATCACGTCCCAGCGCTTTTACGAAGTTCAATCCTACCTCTCCACGACTGGTCACGTTTTCGCTGTTTATATGCCTGTAATCAGCCAACAGTTCTTTGGTACGCTCTCAGAGGAACACCAGCAGTTGGTTCGCGACTCGATGGCCGCCTCTCGAGTTTATCAAGCCGAGCTCGTTGCGTCCGAAGATGCATCTCAATTGGAGGAAATCCGGGCGGCCGGTGTTGAAGTACTTGAATTGACCGCTGAGCAACGTCAGGCATTTGCTGACGCAACCGAAAGCGTGCGATTGCAGTACCGTGATCAAGTCGGTGTAGAAGCGTATGACGCTTGGATCGCTGCTGTTGCCGAGGCAACCGGCAACTAAGCCTTTCGCGCGATTTTCGAATTGGGTGTCCAAGGTCAAATGTGTTTGGGCACCCTCCATTTTTAGAGATGAGAGAGTGATGGCATGCTGAAGTGGCTGGACCAAAACATAGAGAAGATGTTGGCTTCAATTCTCTTGGCAGCGATCGTGCTATTGATCTTCGTCAACGTAATTATGCGATACGTCCTGAATGCATCATTGTCATGGGGTGAGGAACTGACCCTTTGGTTTTTTGTCTGGTTTGTTTGGCTTGCGGTCAGCTACGCCTTTCAAAACCGCGAACATGTGCGCATCACCGTCATACGGGACCTGCTCGGTGAACGCGCGCGTTTGTACGCAGACATCGTCATAGATATTCTTGTCCTCGCGTTTCTGGTGATGCTGACAATTGAATGCGTCAAGTTGATCATGCTTCCCTTTGTAGCCAGCCAGAACTCCGTCGTTCTCGGCCTCCCTATCCCAATTCTTTATTCCTCTGCACCCGTCGGTGCAGCGTTGTCGTCAATTCGAGTTGTTCAGAACTTGATTAATACAATGCGCACCATCGCCGCCCACAAAGCTTAGGAGCGAACAAAATGCTAGCTGCAACAATATTCATTTCACTGTTTGTCTTGCTCCTCATGAGCGTTCCTATTGGTATCTGTCTTGGGCTTGCGACGATGATTGCAATGCTGTTCGTTGATGGGACACCGCCTATGGTGTTGTTGGCCCGCTCGGTCGTCACTGGCGCGGACTCCTTTCCATTGATCGCAGTTCCGTTGTTCATTCTGGCCGGGGATCTGATGCAGCACGGCGGCATGTCACGCCGTTTGGTCAGTTTCGCCAATGCCCTGATTGGCCATATCCATAGTGGTCTGGCTTATGTGAACGTTTTGGCGTGTGTGTTCTTCGCCGCAATATCGGGATCGTCGCCCGCAACCGTTGCGGCCATCGGATCGAACATGATCCCGGAAATGGAGAAAGTCGGTTACTCTCGGCGTTTCAGCGGTGCATTGACCGCATCTTCCGGCATGATCGGGGTGATGATCCCGCCCAGCATTCCGTTCATCATCTATGGTGTAACCGCCGAAGTTTCGATCGGAAAACTGTTTCTTGCTGGCATCATTCCCGGCGTGCTGTTCGCGGTCATGTTCATGTTTGTTGCACGTCTACTGTTGCGTAAAGATACCGAAGTACAGGAATCCACGACTGAGTTTTCGACCGTTGGCGTCTGGAAGAGTTTCCGAGAGTCCATTTGGGCGCTTTTTGTGCCAGTGATCATCTTGGGTGGAATTTACAGTGGTGCATTTACACCGACTGAGGCAGGCGCAGTTGCGGTTGTTTATGCGGCTATAATTGGAATATTCGTTTATGGTGATATCAGCTTGCGCGATCTTCCAAATGTACTGGCAGGCAGTGCAAAAACAAGCGGAACTATTCTCGTTCTGGTCATCATGGCGACTGCCTTTGGACGATTGATCACTTTGGCTCGCATCCCCGCTGAATTATCAGCCTCCATCACCAGCCTGTCTGACAATCCAATCATCATTTTGTTACTTATCAATCTTTTGTTGTTGGTGATTGGGATGTTCATGGAAACGATTTCATCGATCATTATCATGACGCCCATCCTGCTACCTGTTGCGACGGCGTTGGGTGTCGATCCCATCGCTTTTGGTGTCATCCTCACGGTCAATTTGGCCATTGGGTTTTGCACGCCGCCACTCGGTGTAAATCTGTTTGTCGCAAGCAGCATTTCTGGCGTTTCCATCGAACAGTTGAGCAAGGCGATCTTACCGTTCTTCGTCGGCATGCTTGTTCTGTTGATGCTGATCACCTACGTGCCAGCGATTTCATTGGCTTTGCCGTCTCTTTATTAACCAATGCGATTTGCAACAAAATTGGAGTACCCGGATGGATCTCGACTTGTCTCACCCATCAATCGAAGACTTGCGGAAAGCCGCGCGCGCACGCATTCCTAAGTTCGCCTTCGAATACCTCGATAGCGCGACTGGTAGGGAGCTTGGCCTGAAGACAAATCGTGACGCTCTAGACGCGATTGGATTCATGCCCCACGTTCTGTGTGGCCGTACCAAAGCGGATCTTCAAACCACGTTGCTCGGTCAGAAATATGATCTGCCGTTCGGAATTGCTCCCGTTGGCATGTCTGGCATGATGTGGGCTGGTGCAGAACGTATGCTCGCGCAAGCAGCTGTTAGGCACAACATTCCGTTTTCGCTCTCAAGTGTTGCGGTCGCTTCGCCGGAAGATGTCGCACCCCACATCGGCAACAATGGGTGGTTTCAGCACTATCCTGTAAAGTCCGCCGAGTTGCGCAGAAAAATGTTGCTGCGGATCAAAGCCGCAGGTTTTCATACGCTCATCATTACCGTTGACGTACCCCAAGAGAGCAGACGCGAACGCCAAAGACGCGCCAATCTGACAGTACCTCCAAAGGCGGATCTTCGGACCATAACGGAGATGGTGAAATGTCCTTCGTGGTGTATTGCCCATCTGCGGGAAGGCATCATGCCAAGGATGCGGTTTTTTGACGATTATATTCCTCAAAGGGGTCGGGAAAGCTTTACACATGCTGGCGCGTTGATCCGAGGAATCCCAGACTGGAAATATCTGCAAGAGCTGCGTCAGGAATGGGATGGCAATCTGGTTGTCAAAGGCGTCCTCCGGCCAGAAGACGCCACACGAATGGTCGCTGAAGGTGTGGATTGTATCTGGGTTTCCAACCATTCGGGGCGTCAATTCGAAGCTGCTCCTGCCGTCATCGATCAACTGCCAAAAATCCGCAAAGCCGTCGGTCCAAACGTTCCACTCATCTACGATTCTGGTGTGGCTTGGGGAATGGACGTCATGCGTGCATTGGCTAAGGGCGCAGATTTCGTCATGGTTGGCCGCGCCTTTCAGTTCGCTGTTGCAGCATTCGGTGCACGCGGCATCGATCACCTCGTGCACATTCTAAAGGCGGACATCGAGGCCAACATGAGCCAGCTTGGTGTCGAGAAAATCGACCAATTGCCTCATTACCTTTTGTCGAACGACTGACCTCGCGAGCGGTGCGCCTATATCCAGTGGCCCCTAATCGCATCAGTAATCAAATTTACTGTTCCAACACTGCGGACCATTGGAAGGTCATAGACTGTTGCCAGTCGTGTCAGTGCCTAGACGTCTACGTCATGCGGCATGGGTGACAACGGATCGACAAAGAAGATCAGCGCATCAAGCCCCTCTTCACAGATCATTGCACCGATTTGCTGATCTCCCCCCAATTGCCCACTTTTCAATGCAACAATGCTCAAATCCGGCATCGCATCCGAAAGTCGACCTCCGGTCGTTACCTTGGAATAGATGTTAGCAGACCGAAACGCATCAATATTCACGCCCACCCAATCCACCAGTAGAGATTTGCATGCGTCGTGGGCCACATGGGCCACACGTTACTTTTTAGCGGATGAACTGATCGACAAAATCTGCCCCTAATCCGACCTCTTCAAAATGCTTTTTGCAAAGGTCGATCTTAGTAAACACGTCCTCGTATCCGAGGACTTCGCCCCAGGGGTCAACATAACACATGACGCCATTGACCTGAAAATAAGTCATCATTTCCTCGACGCCCTCAGGCACCACTAATGTGTGGGTCTCGCCGGGCGGTTCATAGACATAGCCACCTTCCTCAGCCGTCCAATCATGCTCAAGATAGCTCCAGCGGCCTTTCAGAACAAACCCATGTACGGGTTGAGGGTGGCGATGCCGTGACAACACGCCGGATTTGCGGACCCGCAGAATGTTCATCCAGTACCCTTGTGATCGATTTAGACATAGCGGGCGAAACCAAACGTTCTCGGCCTGCGGTACCCAAAGGCGTTCGTCGTCGGGGATTGCGTCAGGGATAACGATCTCGGTTTGTGCCTCTTTCGGAAAAGGCAATTGATATGGCGTGCGTTCGTCGTAGTTGCTTTTATCGACCATGATGGCCTCCATTTTACATTGCCAGGTATCCGCCATCGACGGGATAAACGGACGCGGTTACAAAACTTGCTTCGTCAGAAAGCAGCCATTTTACCAAGGCACCAACTTCGCTGGTTTTACCCCAGCGATTTAGAGGTGTGCGGTTAAAAATAGCGGTTTCACGTTCGGGTGCGTCACGCAGACCTTGGGTCATCTCGGTTTCGATCCAACCCGGGGCAACTGCATTGACGCGAATACCATCAGCCGCCCATCTACCAGCAAGTGATTTGGTCAACTGCGCCACCCCACCCTTGGATGCTGAATAAGCAGGCACCAATGGCCCCCCGAATGTGCTGAGCATTGACGCCATGTTCACGATCGCGCCACCGGATTTTGCCAGTAGTGGCTGCGCGGCAAGGCAGCAGCGCATCGTTCCTGTCAGATTCACATCAATGACCTTTTGAAACACATCGATGTCGTATTCCTTTTCGCGCACCAGAATCCCTGCGCAATTCACCAGCCCAGAAAGACTGTCTAGCTTGTTGAACAACGCATCGACTGATGCACCATCTGTGACATCCATCAGGCAGGTCTCGATTTCGGGAGCGCCTTCAAACCGATCAATTTCGTCTTGCGAAACTGTTGCGGCAATAACGTGATAACCAGCGATGTTCAGGACTTGTGCCACACCCGCCCCGATACCGCTGGTGCCACCCGTCACGACGACAGTCTGTGTCATTGATTTTTCCCTTTTTCGAACTCACTGACGAACGCCTTAGAACGCGCCTTAAGCTCTAACATGTCATATGATGGTCTAAATAGCGCAGATCCAAGTCCGAAACTGTCTGCACCTGCCATGCGGTATTCGCCCATTGTTTCTGGCGTTATGCCGCCGACGACAGCAACGAGCGCGTCTTTGGGTAGGACCGCGCGCATCGCAGAAATTGCCTTTGGCGGGGCCATCTCGGCTGGAAATATCTTGAGGACCGCTGCACCCAATTCCAACGCTGCAAATGCTTCCGTCGGCGTAAGAACACCGGGACACCATTTCATATCCAGAGAAGTTGCCTGTGCACCAACCTTCGGATTCATATTAGGAGCAACGATGATCTGCCCGCCAGCATCGCGCACTGCTGACACATCATTCTCAGTCAAGACGGTGCCTGCACCAACGATAACGCTATCGCCAAACTTCATGGCGATCCGTTCAATAGACCTTAGCGCATCGGGTGAGTTCAGAGGCACTTCGATTATGCGAAACCCTGCGTCCACCAATACCCCAGCCACATCAAGTGCGCGATCTGGCTCCAGCCCGCGCAAAATCGCGATTAGCGGGTTTGCCGCCAGTGCCCTGTCAAACAATGTCATGATAAAATCCCCGCTGCTTGTGCGATCATAAAGTGGCCTTTAGCGACGATATCGTCAGGTGCGCGATTGGTCTTCAAGCCTGCAATGCACAACGCGATTTCGTAGCGGTCCGCCAAATCGTCGCGTCCAATAATTGTGACGGGTCCTTTAATCTGAGCCACATCCGCGCCTTTTATTTCGGCACCGATCAGCAAGCCGGAAAGGTAGTCCTTAACCATTTTCCCTGAGATTTTGTTAAAAAGCGGCAGGGTTCGGACACCAAACAAATCGTGCAAAAGGTTGCTACCCTCCGCCAAACCCGCGGCGCATCCTTTGCGAAACGCGACCTCTTGAAATGGCGCCTCTTCCATCAAAGTTCCTAGAATTGTGTGCTTACTTAAGGCTGCGAAGACCTCACCTGTCATGAAGGTTGAATAGTCTTCGATCTGGTTGCTGCGCACAGTGATCCACTTGCTGTGAGTGCCCGGCATTACGAAAACACAATCGGACATACCCAAAGCAGACGCACCGATGATCTGCGTCTCTTCACCGCGCATTACGTCGGGCGCACCATTGTGATCGGCGGCCATTCCAGTGACAAATGTTACTGTCGTCCCGTCCGAGGTCTTATGAGTGACAAGCGCATCAGCGAGTTGCTGAACGCCCGAGGGCACTGAAACATAGGGCGTCTCGACCCATCCATTTCGACTGGTGATCATTCCAGACGCAATAATGGGCAGACCAGGGGCCTGTTGCCAGGGCCCTATCAAATCTTTGAATGACCCTTCAAAGTCTCCATCCTTGACGTGCATAATACCCAAAGGTTTGGATACATGTTCCAAGACCTCCCCGCCCGCGCCAATAAGAAAGGCGCGGAGCGAAGATGTGCCCCAGTCGATACCTATGAGTGCGGGCTCAGATGCGACCGAATTCATTCAACAAATCCTCGATTGTTTTGCCTTGGGCAACCCATTTACGCGTTTCTTCTTCGCGGTCGGCTTGTTCTTGGGCCAGTTTCACGACCCCTTCAGCAATGCCCAAAGGAATAACAACAACGCCCATAAGGTCGGCCACAACAAAATCACCAGGATTTACCACAACACCGCCACAGGCAATTGGCACATTGATCGACAGTTCTTCTTTGCGACCCGAGAACATCGTGTGCGTTCCGCGCGGAGTAATTGCGCGGGTCCAGATCGGCCAGTTGATGTCTTCCAGCTCATCCGTGTCGCGCCCTGCCCCGTCAACGATCATGCCGCGGATACCCCGGTTCTGAGCCAAGCCGCCCATAAGGCCACCGCAAACAGATGTGTTCAGATCACCACCTGCATCGACAACAATCACGTCGTTTGGCTGGCTCATTTCAAGCGCGCGAAGCGGATCAACCAAATCGCCTTTGGACAGTTGAACCGTTACGGCTTGCCCGGTGATTTTGGCACGAAACGCTGGCTTGATGCCGCTGTCCATGACGCCCGTGCGGTACTGCACATCGGCAAAAATAGCGGCGGCAGAGTAAGCTCGGACAACTTTGTCGAACCTCGCGAGAAGGTCTGGGTTGCGCTCAAAATCGTTAAACACTTTTAGATCATTTAGGGCTTCTGGCATTTTTACCTCCTGTTAGGATTTTGTTTTGGCCAATGCATCTGCATTGACGGGATAATCTGGCGCTACGCCGGTCAAGACTTTGGCCACTTGGGTTGCTGCTGTGACACGCGCCGCCATGATGGATTCTTCCGAATAATAGGCAGCGTGCGGTGTCACGATGACGCTTGGTAATGTGAAGATCGGGTTGTCATCCGGCGTCCAACTGGCGCGTTTTGCAGGTTCCTCTTCAGGATCATCCAAGCCAGCAGATGCAAGATGTCCGTCGGTCAAAGCGCGGTACAGCGCCTTGTTATCGACGGTTGGTCCGCGACCCGTATTGACCAGAATTGCACCGGGTTTCATGGCCGCGAATTCAGCGTCAGACAAAAAGTGTTTTGTCTCCGCTGTCATCGGCGCTTGCATCAAGATGTAGTCAGAACGCGCAAGCAAATCCGCCTTTGAAACCAGTTCAGCATTGTGTTGAGCAGCTACCTCTGCAGGTAGGAACGGATCAAAGGCAATGACATCTACTCCGAAGGCTTGCGCCCGTGATGCAATCGCCTGTCCAATCTTGCCGAAAGAAACAACGCCCATCGTCCGACCACGCAGCCGATTAACTGGTTGGCCACTTTGCCATTTCCAAATACCTTTGTGCGTCGCGCGATCATAATCAGGCAACTTGCGGGCCAGCGTAAGCCAAATCGCGATTGCATGATCGGCCACTTCTTCGGTGCAATAATCCAGCACGTTCGTTACCAGAATGCCTTTGTTTGTCGCGGTTTCCACATCGACAATATCGACCCCTACCCCGTACCTCGCAATAACTTCGCATTTTCCCATCGCGCCAATCGTCTGGGCTCCGATCCGCGCATATTGGTTGATCATCGCAGCACAATCAGCAGCGGCAACGAGGAGGTCATCTTCGCTTTTACTTTGCAGAGCGATGATCTCTGCACCGGCCGCTTCAAGAATGGCGCGCTCAACATCCACGTCCCCAAAATCGTAATCTGTGATTACGACCTTGGGACGATCTGCCCGTGGTGGGCCAATCTTGTTACTCAGCATAAGCGCCTGCCGAATACGTTAGTTCGTAGGAGTGGCTGTAGAGTTCAAAAATATTGCCAAACGGGTCTTCCATATAGACCATGCGATAAGGCTTTTCGCCCGGATAATACTTGCGCACCTGCTGCATACGCTGCTTGCCGCCAAGTTCTTCGATGATCTTGATTCGGCCTTCCAAATCATCGTCCTGCACGCAGAAGTGAAACAGGCCACGGCGCCAGTATTCGAACGGGCGCTCTTCTTCGACAGTAGTCTTGAATTCGAACAGTTCGATTCCAATTCCATCTGCCATCGACAAATGCGCAATGCGGAATGAGCCCCATCCCTCACCAAACACGTCGTCACACATTTCGCCAATGGCGCTGTCGTCGTGTTGGATTTCTGTTGGTTCCATGAGCACGTATAACCCGAAGGCTTTTGAGTAGAACTCAACTGCCTTTTCCAAGTCAGGAACTGTGATGCCTATGTGTGAGAATGAAAGTGCAGCCATGAATAGGCTCCTTTGTTTGTTGGATTAAAGAATGCTGCGGATGATACCGCCTTCGACTTTGTGCGCGCCGCCGTTCATGGCCTGATTGGCCGCAACGGTGACGATTGTTCGGGCGACTTCGTCGGCCCGAACAAATCGCTGGATCAGCGAGGTCGGCTCGTCTGATTTAAAGTAGTTTTCAACCGTTTCTTTGAGCGGTTCGCCCCGTTGGGCAGCGAGCCCATCAAAATAGGCCGCGACACCTTCGGTCCACGTGGGTCCTGGTAAAACAGAGTTCACCCGAACCCCGGTTCCTTTTGTTGTCTCGGCCATCCCGCGGGTCAAACCGAGCATTGCAGTCTTGGTCACAGAATAATGGATCATCTGCGGAAGCGGTTTGACGCCGGCTTCGCTGGCAAGGTTTACAATGGATCCCGTACCCCGTTTGAGCATTGCGGGCAGAAAAACCCGAGACATGCGCACAGCACTCATCACATTTATATCGAAATAGAGCATCCAATCAGCATCCGTCAGATCCTCGAAGGCTTTGACGGAAAAAATGCCGACATTGTTGACGAGAACATCAACGTCACCTTGGCTTTGCGCAAAATTGCACAAATCAATGACTTGAACAGGATCTGTCAGGTCACCTGCCTTGCCGACGACATTACCCAAGGACGACAGCTCCGCGACGCAGGTGTCGACTTCTTCTTGCGTTAGGCCGTGAACGATGACCTTTGCGCCTTCTTCAAGGAAGGCCGTCGCGGTGGCCTTGCCTATGCCCGATGCGGAACCGGTCACCAGAACAAGTTTGTCTTTCAATCCGAGATCCATATTACCCTCTTTTCTCTGAAGTGTTCTTGCCAAAGATGTAGGACAACATCGCCGACAGCTCGACGCGCCACATATCAATCCCCACAGCCAGCAGAATGATCAGGCCCAAAACGATGTTCTGAACCGAAGACGGCGCGGCGTTCAGATTGAGGCCGTTTTGGACGATCACAATTGTCATCGCGCCCATGAAGGTCGCAAGAATGTTGCCCCTACCACCAGCAAGGCTGGCCCCACCTACGACTGCCGCCGCGATGGCTTGCAGTTCAAGTGTCTGTCCATAGTTGGGCGATCCGGAATTCAGTCGGGCAGACATCAAAACGGCACCGACAGCAGTCATGAACCCAGCAATAGCAAATGTAATGGCCTGCACCTTACGAACATTAATGCCCGTCAGGACTGCGGCGGATGGATTGCCACCAACGGCATAGATCTCGCGCCCGAGTTTGGTGAAATTCATCGTAAATGCAGCCAACGCGTAGAAGAAAAGTAGATAAAAGAAAGGAAGAGGAATTCCTGCCAGTTTGCCGTAGAAGATTGGCTCCAGACCGGGATCTAGCGAAAAGATCGGTGAGCCATTATTGAAGGTCAGTGCAAGTCCGCGGAATGCGATGAGGGCGGCAAGTGTTGTGATAAAGGACGGTATTCGCCCATACGACGTGATAAACCCCAGACAGAGGCCCAATAATCCTCCCACGATCAAGATCAGCGGCAGTGCCATCATCAAAGGCAGCCCAACGAACTTGAGCATCTGCGCCAGTATCATCGTCAACAATGCGACCATTGAACCTGCGCTTAGATCGATCCCTGCAGCGAATATCACGACTGTTGAACCGATGGCGATCAAGGCCACAATACTCACCTGCAAGAACAGGTTTGATAAGTTGCCAGGGTTAAGGAACCTGTCGGTCGTCAGGGAAACAATCAGGGCGACGATGACCATTGCCGCAAACGGGCCAATCAACTGAGCGTCAAAAATTCGTTTCATGCGACTAAATGCTCCTTGGATGCCTGTTGGAATTGATCTGCCGATGCGCGCACAAGGTCGTCATGCGACAGTTCTTTTGCGGCCACGACCTTATTGACCGCTCCATGTTGGACGATCGCGACACGGTCGCTCATCGCAAGCAACTCGTCATGATCCGAACTAATCAAGACAATCGATTTTCCAGCTTTGGTGAGTGCATTCATCAATTTGTAAACGGCGATTTTAGCGCCGATATCGATGCCCTGTGTCGGTTCATCAAAAATCAAAATGCGGGAATCTGAAAATAGCCAGCGGGCGATAACGATCTTTTGCTGGTTGCCTCCGGACAGGAAGTTCACGGTCTTGGATTCCGCCTGAGCGGAGATTTCCAGCTCTTGCATAAGACGTTCGGTGCCATTCTCTTCGGCGGCCAAATCAAGAAGGCCTGATTTCGTAATTTCCGCGAGAGACGCAGCCGTGATGTTCCCACTGGCCCTGAAATTGAAAAAGAGCCCGTCAGTTTTGCGGTTTTCCGGAACCAAGGCCATGCCAGCCCTGATGGCCTCCATCTCGTTGCGGAACCTCACGGGGCGTCCATCAATTTCAATCGATCCGTCGGTCAACCTATCAACCCCAAACAGCGCGCGCGCAATTTCGGTTCGACCACTGCCCAGAACACCGCCAAGTCCGAGAACCTCGCCACGCCTCAATTCGAACGTGACATCTTTGACCCCCGACTTGGTGCTCAAACAATTTGCGCGCAGGACCACCTCGTTGGTCGCGTTGTCGTCTTTGGGATAATGTTCGCCGACATCACCCCCGACCATTGCGCTGACTATCTCGCTGACATTGATTTCGGTCTCGCCTGCCGCGCTAACCACGCGCCCGCCACGCAAGATAGTAACTTCGTCAACAATGCGTTCGACCTCATCAAGGCGGTGGGACACATAAAGAATTGCGGCTCCACGGTCTCGCATGCCGCGCAATAGCTGGTGCAACTGCTCGATTTCGTCTTCACCTAAAGCCGCTGTAGGTTCGTCCAGGATGATCATGCTGGCATCCATCGCGATCGCTTTGGCAATCTCGACAAGCTGTTGCTCACCTACTGAAAGGTTGCCGGTAATCGCCTCAGGCTGGATGCCAACGTCCATTTCCTTGAGGACCCGGGCAGACTCTGAATTAATTTTTTGCCAATCGACAACACCGAACCGAGAGCGCGGCATGTTGCCTAGAAAAATGTTCTCTCCGACCGACAAGGTGGGGACGATCGAGAATTCTTGGAACACTGTTGCAATGCCCAAGTCACGCGCCCAAAGCGGGCCGGGAATTTGAACCTCTTTACCGTTATGAAATATCTTTCCGCTGTCGGGTTGTTGAACCCCCGAGAGCGTTTTGATCATCGTCGACTTGCCACACCCGTTTTCCCCTAACAATCCGTGGATCGATCCTTTCATCAGCTTGATGCACACCTTGTCGTTTGCGAGAACGCCAGGGTAAGCCTTACTGATGTCGCCAAATTCCCAAAGAGGAGTTTTATCGCTCATCATGGTTGCCTCACGGGTTAGGGGTAGAAGGGGCTCTCGCTCCTCGACGGCACACGTGCGCACCGCCGAGAAACAGGGAGGAGATCAGTAGTCTTGGGACGGTTGCGGAAAGAGCTTTTCAGGCTCTTGCAGCACTGCAATTGCACCATCACGATCCTCAATGGATGTCGGTGTCTCGATCCAGCCGCCTGCGTAAGTACCCTCAAGAGCGTCAAGCGTTGCATGCATCGCCGCCTGCCCCATCAAATATGGTGATGTATTCACCGTTGCAGTTACGTTTCCTGCGGCAATTTCTTCTAGCCCAGACGTATCGCCATCGTTTCCAAGCAAAGCGATATCTGTGCGGCCCAATGCCTTTGCTGCAAAAGAAGCACCGATGATCATGTAGTCGTTTGCCGCAAAGATTACGTCGAGGTCAGGATGGGACTGCAAAATATCCATGCCCGCTGTGTTCCCGCCTTCGACGTTCCAACCACCAGAGATCGAAACAACAACTTCGAAGTTCTCGTTGCCTTCGATCCCGTCAAGGAAACCGCCAACACGCTCTGTCGAGTGATACCCAGGCTGGCCTTCGATGATACCAACACGCACAGGTTCGGCACCGTAAGTTTCTATAGCCCAGTCCGCGATTTTATGCGTTCCGTTGCGCTGTGAATAGCCAACGACACCGTGGATAGGTGTTGGAAAGTTCGGGATGTCCGAGTTGATCATCAGGACAGCAATACCCTGATCTACTGCCCGCTCGATCAATGGCGCCGCCGCGAATTCATCATGGGTGCCGAAGATAATCGCATCAACGTCCTGTGTCAGAACATCTTGGATCATTCCCATCTGGCCATTGATGTCCGCGCCGCTTTGCGGGGCCAGCATGAAGACTTCGGCGCCTTGTGCTTCCGCGACTGTTTTGATGCCTTCGCCGATTGCGATGTAATAGTTAAATTCCGTTGCTGGTGGCATGTAAGCGATACGGAACGTGTCATTTGTTGGTGTTATTGTGTCCATTGACGCCTGAGCACCGTCGGCAAGTGGTGCCGGCGTTGGATAGTCTTCGGCAAGCACTGCTGTTGTAGACACAGCCAACGCTGCGACGATCGTTGTGGATTTGAGGTAGTTGATCATTTTTTCCTCCCTGATCATTTCGTTCAACCGCAGAACGGGCTGTCCTGCAGTCCTTTGAAGCCGGGTTTGACTGCGAACAGCCCACCCGAATTTGGCTCGCGTTCAAGCGTGGCTTCATCGCTCATCAAACGCGACGTCGTGATATAGAGAGTGTCGAGATCCGGCCCGCCAAATGCACAGCAAGTCGCCTTGCAAACTGGTAAATCGATGACCGTATCGATGTGACCTTCAGGGCTCACGCGAACAACGCGCTTGCCTTCCCATTCCGCATTCCAAACACCGCCTTCAGAATCTACGCACGACCCATCCGGCAAACCTGGCTCGCCCTGAAAGGAGGCGAACACGCGACGATTTGAGAGGCCAGTGCCGTAGTCGAATGCGAGGATCTCGCGGTCAGGCGTATCAGCGAAAAACATCGTCGCGCCGTCCGCTGTGAAGCACGTAGAATTCGCACAAGAAACACCCTCGAGCAAAGTTTCTACGTTCAGTCTTTCGTCGATTCGAATAACCGACGAGTTTGCTTCACCAGATTTCTCGTTCATGCCACCAACCACAAACCGGCCTTGCCGATCTGTGCGACCGTCATTGGCTCGTGTCTCCTGGTTAACGGGCTCAAAATCACAGATTTTTTCTTCAGCGCCTGTGTCCAAATCCAAAAAAGAAATTCGATCCGCGAAGGCCACGATAAACCCGCCAGATTGGCGCGGCGCAAAGCAACAGACCCGATCCCTCATCGGATATGACTGGCCCTGCGATGTTGCCGGGTCAAACGACCAAAGTGCGCGACCTTCAATATCAGTCCACCAAACCAAACCATCGACGGCATTCCAGAAAATGCCTTCGCCATGCTGATTTTTGCAGTCAATTATGAGTTTCGCGCAGGTCAACTAGTCCTCCCATCCAAGAATCAACTGGTGTCTGATATACCAGCTTGCGAGGCTTGATATATCAGATACAATGAACCGTGCAACAGAAAGATTTGGATACTCCATGACGCTCACTCGCCCCAAGTCACTTAGAGAGCTCGCTTTAGAACACCTGCGAGGCCGGATCGTCCGTGGGGAACTGAAGATGGGTCAAACACTCTCTGAACGCAAAATCTCAGACGAACTTGGAGTGTCGAAATCACCTGTCCGCGAAGCGCTTGCACAATTGCGCGACGAGGGGCTCGTCTCAATTGAGCCTCAAAAGGGCGCCCGCGTTTTCACTTTGACGCAACATGAAGTCGGACAGATTTGCGACTTTCGTCAGGCGATTGAAGTGGCAGCGTTTGAAATTGCACTCGACCGAAACCAGAAGGCCCTATCAAAGGAAATGAACCAAATTGTGACGGACATGGCGCGGGCGCGTAAGTCTGGCGACGAGGCTAAGTACCTTTCACTCGACACCGCCTTCCACCAAGCTATTTTTCGCAACTGCGATAATGACTACCTTTCCGCCAGTTACGATCGTTACGTCGGAAAGATTGCCGCTCTTCGTACTCATTTGTCAGTCCTTCCACAGCACACCAATTTATCCTTCGAAGAGCATGTTGGCCTAGCGAAAGCGGTTCAGAGCAGTGATATGTCAGAGATTAAGCGCTTGTTGGCGGAGCATATCGACCGAACACGTCAGACCTATGCATCATCGATTGAACTCCCCTAGCCACAAAATCTCAGCCCGATTGCGCGGGCACTGACCCCTCAAAATTAATCCACTTTGGCTTCAATGAATTTCGGGCGGTCCTTCTCGACCAGCCCAGCCATTGATTTCGTTCATTTTCTTTGTGTTGACATCTGACATATCAGACGGCAGCTTGATGCCGGGAGGATGTCATAAGTGGTTTCAAGTGATTCAACAGCCGTAAGCGCACAACGCGAAAGCAGCCTGCTTTCTCTGCAGGGCGTTCAAAAAGCCTTTGGTGCAAACGTCGTCCTAAAAGACATCGATTTCTCCCTTAATTACGGTGAAATCCATGCGTTAGTTGGTGAAAACGGCGCGGGCAAATCAACCTGTCTTGGGCTGCTTTACGGGCTTCACCATCCGACGCTCGGCTCGATTCAGCGCGACGGCGCTACCGTCAAAATCGAAGGCCCTGCCCGTGCGCAAGACTTGGGGATCGGTTGCGTGTTTCAGGAACTCAGCCTCGCAGGATCACTTTCAATTGCCGAAAACGTCTTTGCCGGATGCGCTCCTTCTCGGATGGGCATTGTAAATTGGCGCGAACTTAATCGTCGCGCTGACGCAATCTTGGCGGAATTCGACCTATCGCTGGACGTCACAGCACCTGTGGATAGCCTGCCAATCAGCACGCGCCAAATTGTCGAGATCGCCAAGGCGCTGTCTTTGGATTCAAAGGTTCTTTTGCTTGACGAGCCAACCTCTGCACTAACGCCAGATGAAGTTCATGCGCTTTTTGCAGTTTTGCGCAAACTGACCGCACGCGGCATCGGCATTGTCTATGTCAGCCACCACATGTCCGAGGTTTTCGCGATTTCAGATCGCATTTCAGTGCTGCGAAACGGTCATATGATCAGTTCTGGCCCCACGAGCGAAACAACCCAAAGCAAGATTGTCGGTGAAATGATTGGCAGCGCCCATCCTGGCGACGTCATCCGCAGCAACGCGTCCTTGGGCGATGTCGTTCTCAGCGTCGAAGGCCTGACACAAGCGGGGCACTTCAAAGACATCAGTTTTGAACTGCGCAAAGGTGAGATCCTTGGAATGGCTGGTCTATTAGGGTCACGTCGCAGTGAAATCGTGCGCTGTATTGCTGGCCTCACACGGGCAGATGCGGGACAGATCACGCTGAAGGGACGCAAAGTCGCCTTTACTTCATTGCGAGCCGCAATGGGGGCCGGAGTCGGGTTGGTTCCCGAAGAACGAAAAACCGAGGGCCTGTTTCTGAACGATCCGCTGAGTGCAAACCTCGTCTCATCCAGCATGGAGAAACATACAACTTTTGGGCTTTTGCAAAAGCGATCCATTACTGCTGCAAGCCAACGCGCAATCGATGCGTTCAGTGTCCGCACGCAAGGCCCGTCCGAGCAAATCGGATCGCTGTCAGGTGGCAATCAGCAAAAAGTAATGCTCGCCAAGTGGCTTGAGCGATCCCCCGATCTATTGATCATCGAAGAGCCGACAAAGGGCGTTGATGTCGGTGCAAAATTCCAAATCCACACAGAATTGTTGCGCCGCGCCGCCGAAGGCATGGCGATCCTTATCGTCTCATCAGACTTCCCGGAATTGGTGTCATTAGCAACCAATATTCTGGTGATCCACGAAGGCCAAGTGACAGGGCAAGTCGCGGCAAAAGACGCAAGCGACGATTCATTATTGCAAATGGCGGCAGGGCTTCCTGTCACCTCATCCCAAATTTCTTAATCCGAGGCGGAACACTGACGTGAATGCAGTCAACCAATCAGAGACCCAACCGCAGCTCAGCAGCGCGAGACGTATAATGAAGGCGTTTGTCGACGTACGCGAACTTACCCTGCTCGTGCTTATTGTTGTGATCATCATCACGATGTCTTGGCTAAACCAATACTTCTTTTCTGCAGCAAATTTCCGCGCAGTTGCTGTCGGAATGGCCCCTAACGCAGTGATCGTTATTGGCATGGCCATATTGCTCGCCTCGGGTGGTTTTGACCTTTCGGTCGGCGCTGTCATGGCGCTTTCATCAACTGTCGTTGCGATGTTGTTGCTGGACGGAGTTTCAATCCCCATAGCGACGACCCTTGGCATCATGCTCGGCGCCGTTGCCGGGCTTGGTAACGGGTTTTTGGTGACAATACTGGGGATCAATCCGCTGATTGCGACACTAGGAACCATGTCGATAACACGTGGCATTGCGCTGGTTCTGACCGAGGGCTTTTCGCTGTCGAGCCTACCGCCAGAATTTGCCTGGATCGGCAAAACGGCAATAAGCGGCTTCCCGGTTCTTGTCATTCTGGTTTTGGCTTTGGTCATTATCTTTGACCTTGCAGTGCGCCACACGCGGTTCTTCCGACAGGTCTATTTCATCGGCGCAAACGAAAAGGCCGCGATGCTATCGGGCATCCACGTCAACCGCGTCCGCATCATTGCATATGTCCTGACAGGCATGCTCGCCGCACTTGCCGGTGTTCTGCTCGCATCACGTTTGATGAGCGGCACGCCAACCGCGGGCAATGGTATTGAGCTCCAGGTCCTCGCCGCAGCCGTCATCGGTGGCGCGTCCCTGCACGGCGGCGAGGGCACAATTCTGGGTGCATTCCTCGGTGTCGTATTTGTGGCGCTCATCAACAACTCGATGACCATGCTGGCTGTGTCGATTTACTGGCAAATGATTGTGATCGGCACCGTTCTGGTCAGTGCCGTCGCCCTCGACATGCTGATCCGAGGAAAGCCCGCCTGATCAGTTTCAACTCATCACCTACACGACGCTCTAAACCCTTAAAGGAGACCACAATGAAAGATTTCAATGTAAAACGGCGCTCATTACTCACTGCTGGCACGACCGCCGGACTGGCCGCAGCCTTTGGCCTACCGGCGCTGTCCAGCCAAGCCTTGGCGCAAGGTGCGGGGAAAGAATATGTGTTCTTGTCAATCGTAACGCAGGTCCCGTTCTGGGTGGACTATCGCAACGCGATGAAAGACCTTGAAGAGCTGATGGGTATCAAGGCGACGTTCACTGGTCCGTTGGATTTCGATACCGCTGCGCAAGCCCGCCAACTTGACGAATTGATCGCGCGCAGGCCCGCTGGCATTCTGATTTTCCCGGGTGACCCCGCAACTTTGGCCCCGGGTGTAGAACGCGCGATTGAGGCAGGTATCCCCGTCACCTGCTGTATTGGCGACATTCCCGACAGCCCGCGTTCAACCTTCCTTGGCATCAATGGCGTGCAAGCCGGACGTGTTGGTGGCGAAATGCTCGCACAAGCGATTGGCGGCAAAGGCAAGGTCATCCTTGGCACCTTCCCAGCCCCGTCAACGTTGGAACGCGTCGAAGGCTACAAGCAAATCTTTGCAGAGAAATATCCAGACATCGAAGTCGTCGATGTTGTGAATGACCGTGCTGATCCGTCCTATGCGCCGACAGCCTATGCCCAAGCGATCCAAGCCCATCCGGATGTCGTTGGTATTGGGGGCACGGACGGTGACAGCGGCAAAGGTGCCGCCATTGCAGTCACGGAAGCTGGCCGTGCCGGAGACATCAAAATTGTCGCGATGGATCGTAACGACGACATGCTCCCCTACATCGAAGACGGTACAATTACTGGGGCGGTGGCGCAAAAGTCCTATCTCGAGATCTTCCTCGCGTTCCACATGATGCATTGGCAAAACACAGATGCGCTCAAGGTCCTTCCTGACTGGAGGGCCGCGGGCATCAATCCGCTGCCAGAGCGTGTGGAGACCGGTGTTATGAAGATTACCGCCGAAAACGTGGCACAGTTCAAACATCTGTAAACCAAAATCGGCACCGTTTCGGCGGTGCCGACCTTACCGTTAAGGGGCTACTTTCTTGGACGACCTTTGGAAACTTGAAACGCTCAAATCAGGTGATCTGACCCTGATCATCCTGCCAGGCATCGGTGGGCGCCTTTGGGATGTTCAATTCAAAGGGCAATCCCTGTTTTTTCAGAACACAGACCTGTTGGGTCACGCCCCTGATCTTGAAAATCCAACCTCTCTGCCGACCCGCTCCCCTCATTTCAAGTTCCCCCTTTGGGGTGGTGAGAAGACATGGATCGCGCCTGATACTGCATGGGCAAACGATGCGCCGTTTCCGGTGCTGGATTCAGGTGCCTATGCCATATTTAAATCCGATGATCATCAGATCGCTCTACAAAGCGGCATTTGCCCCCTGTCGCACCTTCAGATCAGTCGAACAATCAGCATTGGCGACGAGGATCAATTCAGCATCCATCACAATATCACCAACACGGGCGATCAAGCACGTTTGACCGGCATTTGGTCCGTCATGATGTTGGATCATCCAGCCTGCATCGCGGTGGGCGGGGAAAAGTTGACTTCTACGCCTGTTTTTGGCGATGCTGGCGATCAACTTATCCACAAAACTGCAGGCTTGATCTGTAATTGCCAAACCCGCGGTGAGTTCAAACTCGGGTTGGACAACCCGGAGGGTCGAACTCTAGTTCAAACGGGCACAGCCGTGATGCTATGTGAAACGCAGCCCCCACAACCCAGCGATACCTTTGCGCATACATTCCCGTTGGAAATCTTTAATTCTGGGGATTATCCATATTGCGAAGCCGAATGGCATTCGCCCGCCACAATGCTGGACGCCCATCAAACCATCACCTTTGATCAACGTTTTACGATCTGGTCAGACCCGAAAACCACAAATTCAATCGCCCTTAGCGCCGGTAAAAAGGAACTCTTGGAATGCATGTCTTAATCACCGGCGCAGGCGGCCATTTGGGCCGCAAGCTATTTGATTTTCTAGAAGGAGACCCGCAATTTGACGTCAGCGGTATTGATATTCGCCCTGTCGTTCATCCGCACATTTACACAGCTGATCTAAGCGGCAGCGCTGATTGGGCCGATCTGTTGGACGGGGTCGATGTGATCATCCACCTTGCCGGAGATCGCGAACCCACTGCATCTTGGGCCTCAAGCATCCAGAACAACATGGATGCGACCCTCACTCTGTACCATCACGCCGTCAACAAAGGCGTGAAGCGCGTGGTCTTGGCCAGTTCCAACTGGATACATGGCGACAAACGGTTCACCACCGATCGGCTAGATGCCGACGCCCCTGCCGGACCGGTCAACGCCTATGGCATGTCAAAACTGTTCTGCGAACGCACGGGCGCATATTTCGCGGAACATCATGATCTATCGGTCATTTGCATGCGAATTGGTTGGACCCAGTGGACCCACGATAATCAGCCAGGGGTCCACATGGCGATGGGTCGTTGGGGGCAAGAAATGTGGCTTAGTGATCGTGATTTCCTTGATGGCATGAAGGCGGCACTGCTGGCCAAAAACGTTAAGTTTGCTGCTCTTAATCTCATGTCTGATAACCTAAATATGCGCTGGGATATGTCACAAACGATAAAGGTCATCGGGTTCACACCGCGCGATGGCAGCCCCGCAAATATGAACCTGAGGTTGCGGATGCAAACCCGTCTGAAGAAGTTCCTCACCTTCTCATTGCCGCGCTATTTCGAGAAGCGTTTTCCGACTTGGTAGGGCTTGAACGGGCCTATTTCACAAGCGCTCATCGGGTACGACCAAACGTCAGGGCTACCGGCAGAATTAAATAAGAACGGTTTGCGTGTAGGGATACCTTGGTGATGTTCAATCCGTTTTTAACAATCGCTATGATCGCCACACCGATGTTTGTGCGGTGCACGCCATCACTACTATGGGAACCAGATTGGCCTCCCACTGCTTCTCAAGTGACCAGCGGTAAACGTCTTCACCACCCTGCCCAACGTAAACCAACCAATTCCGTTTCTACCCGAACGAACCGAAGTCGGCACGCTAGTCAATAATGACATCGTCGCACCGTCCCTGCTTCCACATCGGTACTAATTCTCCGGTGTTCTATTCATAGAGCCAACCAATCACGTCCCGCGATTGTCGATCCAAGATGCGCTTAGTTGGCTGTGCCTCCAGTCTATTTTTTACCCCAATCATTGTTGGATTGGGCAGAGTTCTGTTCGTATCTGTCGATACTTCATTCCCTCAGATAGAGGTTTAAATTCAAAGACCTAAGAAGAATACCGCTCGTTCTCAGACCAGTCGCACCTTCCAGTTGCACAGAGTCCTCAAGCAAAGGCACGATAGAGTATCGAAAACTTACGAAATAGAATGCAACGAAAGAATGTAGGTATTTGATAAAGAATAGAAAGTATTTTCTAACTCCACAGAAAGATGGGTTTCCCAAAGGCCCGCGGACAGCTGATCTTCTTGCGGAGGCGATTACGCGTATTGATGCCAACGGTTCTGGTGTCGATCTGCGGACCGTCCAGCTTTGGTTTCAAGACAACGAGAAAGGGATCAGCACCGACAATATTCGGTGGTTGGCAAGGTTTTTTGGATGCGATGATCCTCAAGCAACAAGCGAATGGCAGGCAGGCCTGAGTGCCGCGCAACCGTGTTTGACTGCCAAGAGACGCGAACGGAAGAAAAATGGAGACAACGATCAACCGAGTCCTCAAGAAATGGAAGCTTCGGCCACGGTCGGTAGAAACACCATTGGTCCGATTCAACGTTTCAATTTAGCAAGAACGTCGGAGGCACTTTTTAGCTACCGATCGCCCTTTGACATACCGGTCATAGAATTTTGCGGGTGCTGTAACGCTCGGTTTTCTGGCCTACAATATGGACGCTCATCATGTCACCTACAATCCCGAGACCGGCCTCAATAAACAAGCGGTTTTTGGGGCGCCAAGTTGGACCAACAAAGGGTTAGTTTTGCTCCCGCTGTTCTTGATTGTTGTGACGCAGTTCCTGTAATTTTGGAAAGATGAACGAACCTCATTGCTCAGTTTAAGAGATCTTGAGGTGCTTGGGGACGGCGGTTGGCTGCGCAAAGCAGAAACGTTTTCCATTGCATTCAGGGCGATCTTCCTGGCCTATCTCTTGATCGTATGTGTTCTTCAATTGACTGCCACGTATTTCAGCGCTTTGATGCAAGGTGTAGCTAAGAACGCCAAGGTAGATTGGATCCTCGTGGCTGTTGTGCGCCCGGATGTCATATCGATCCCAGAGGCGCTTGTTCTATCAATACTAACGTCCATCTATTCGGGAATGATCTATTGGTTTTACCTAGTCGGTCTCTTGTTATTGTTTATGATGGCCAATGATTTTTACGAAGTATTCCGTTGTTTGAACGTTTGAATCTACCCATGCTAAAAGGCTCAAGGCCCTCGAAGTCGGAACAGAAATGATGTGTTCGACTTTTCGCTGCACGGTTTTTGGATTTTTGATAGCCATGTGCATCAAGCTCAACATCGCATTCCTGCTTTCGGATGGGTCCAATATAGTCAGCGGGCTCATTAATGATGCGCTTTCTGCAATTGGTGCGCGCGAAGTTGAAGTTGGTTGGTTACGCGAGCAGCGTCATAGATGTCATAAATGCTCCGGGTAAATTGATCTACCCGAGTGAACTTGCCAAAGGTTTGCAAATCCTCGCGGAAGGCGGCGACATCGACTACGTTGGTGGATCGGCTGTTGAACTGATCGGCAACGGTGAGCCCGCAGGCACGTTCCGTGAGTTCGAAAGCCATGATGGTGCTTTTAAAACGCTCCGCACCCTTCCCCTTCCCAAGATTAAAAGGTCGTTTGGCTGTGACAAATCGTGACAAAGGGAATTTGAGCGTTCAACACCTCTGCAAAAACTTTGGCGGCGTGCGAGCAATTGATGATGTATCGCTAGGTCTGCGCAAAGGTGTCATTACTGGATTGATCGGCCCTAGCGGCGCGGACAAAACCACGTTGTTGAATGTCATCGCGGGTTACCACAAGCCAAGGGCGGGTACTTTTGGATGGTGAAGACATTACTGGATGTTCTCCAAATCAGCTCTTTGGCAAAGGGATATTGCGGACGTTCCAAATAGCACAAGAATTTTCCACGCTGACCTTTCGAGGAAACCTTATGGTGGTGCCTGGTGGTCAAGACGGTGAAACCTACTTTGAGGCATGGTCGCCCCGGCCGCATTCGCAACCAAGAACGTACCTTGCGCGACAAAGCGGACGGAGTCCTGGATTTTCTAGAGATTACCCACGTTGCGGATGAACTCGCATGGAATCTGTCTGGTGGACAGAAAAAGCTGCTTGAGCTTGGCCGTACGATGATGGTCGATCCACGCCTCGTGTTTCTTGACGAGGTCGGCGCAGGCGTAAACCGCACGCTTTTAAAAACAATCATCACAGCAGTACGCCGCCTTAACGTCGAAAAGGGTCACACGTTCTGCCTGCTTGCCCAAGGTTCGGTCGAAGATATTTTGAAAAAATCGGCGATGTCGCCGAAATTGGTTTGGCGGTTCTTATAGTCGAGCAAAACGCTGCGTCTGCACTTGAAGTTGCTGATATTGGCTATGAGCAAAGCGGCAGTCGCCTTTCTGACCCGTCAGTTGGCAGCGGAAGCCGTACACAGTCCCGTCAACGTCTTTGCCGTTTGCCCCGGTGCGACGGACACGCCAATGTTTCAGGCCAGCACCTTGTCAAAAATGACGCCACAAGAACGCGTGGCATTTGAAAAACGTCTCCCCAAAGGGCGTCTTATCAAGTCCGCAGACACCGCCAGCCTGGTCCATTTCCTAGCAACGAATCTTGTACAGGTCATGCACGGCGCGGTTATTGATGCGTCGATGGGGCTTGGCGTGCGACCCGGTCTTCAGACAGAAGCCAACTAAGCATCAAAACGCAATCCACCCGCCACGTCATAATGCCACGCCAAGAAACAAGGTCATATGCAGGCACGGGTGGATGCAACTTATTCTTCGTCACATATCGGTTCCCCAGACCATCGTACGTGGTCTGGGGTGTCTTACTATGTGCGCCCTACCACTTCGACAGCAAGTCGCCAAGGCGGGCGAGGCCTACATCAAGCTTCACTTCTGCGCCGCCACCACACCCGATACGGATATGGTTTGGCTGATCATACGCGATGCCCGGCATCAAGAACGTCTTGTAGGGGGCCGCGAGCAGCTTGCGCGCAAAATCGGCACTGTTGATTCCATCGCTAAGCTTCGCCAATCCGATCAATCCTGCCTTCGGGCGGACCCAGGACAGGCGTGGATGACCTTTCACAAACGTGTCCAGCACCTCAAGGTTGGCGAGCCCGTCTGCACGCGCCTTGACCATTGATGCCTCGTAACGCTCTGGACGCATGGCGATTTCAGCAATCGCTTCGCCCATCACGTTCATCAACTCGCTCGAGTTTTCGCGCAAAATGATCGCATCCATGATCAGGTCTTTGTCTTTACAAATCAACCAACCGCACCGTAGCCCCTGAAGGCCAAGCGCCTTAGATACGCTACCGGTCGTGATCCCTTTGTCATACATGCCAGCAACAGATGGTGCACGTGGGCCGCCTTCCCATTCAAGTCCGGCATAAACTTCGTCAACGACCAGCCACGCATCCACGCTGCGGGCGTAATCGACCAGCTGTTGAAGCTCCGCAGTCGAAAACCGTTGCCCCGTCGGGTTGTTCGGGTTTGTCACGAAGATCATTTTCGTGTTTTTGTTGATGACTTTTTCCAGTTGATCCATTGGGAAGATCCAGTCGTCAGCTTCTTTGCGTTCAACATAGCGTTGTGTGCAGCCGATCGCTTTCGAAATCACACCAGTCTGTGGCCAGCCGGGCGTTTCGATGACAACTTCATCTTCGGGTTCTAGCAGCTGCATCATCGCCAAATAGTTCGCTTCTGCCGTACCGGCGGTCACAAACACGTCGCTTGGCTCACAAAGACCATCAAGCCCTGCTTCACGCAAGATGTGCCCGCGCAGCGCTGGAAGGCCGCGGAAATCAATACTGTTCCAATCCAGCAAGAGCTCTGGATCGAGGTCGTCCATAAACTCGCCAAGCTTGGGGGATTGGGACAGGGAATACCCGACAATTGCTTCGGGTTCTGCTTCGGTAGTTTCGAGCAAATACTCGAAAAGGGTATGTATCTTGACTTTCATGGCGCACCTATGGTTGATGACGTTATAAGGAGAAAAGCAAATGAAAACAGTTAGTTATATAAAGGGATCACCAACAGAACTACATGTCTTGGACTTTGGTTTGTTCCAAGTTCATGCCAATGGTCGTATCATCGGGATTTGTGGGTTTTTGATCCACACAAGTGCGGGACAAAAGATCCTAGTGGATACGGGATATCACCGTAAATACGCTGCAGATCCGCATGGCTCCTCTGTTGAAGATGGTATGGATAAGTTTGGCGATATCCTGAAGCTTGACCCGGTCAACTTCCCCAAAGAGCAATTGGCGTTGAGCAGCGTAGATGTATCGGACATTGATCTGCTGATCATGACCCACACACACATCGACCACGTCGGCGGCCTTGCTGATTTCCCAGATTGCCCAATCTTGATGTCACGTGCCGAACGCGCACTTGATAAGCCATTGTACTGGGGAGATGCCCAGCCGCTGGAATGGCCTGATCGCGAGTATCTTCTTTTGGATGAAGATACAGAAATTGGGCCGGGCTTCCGTATCCTGCAAACACCAGGACATGCGCCGGGCCAAATCTCGATTGAACTTGATTTGCCCGAAACCGGCCCTGTTCTGTTGACCAGTGACGCTATTTCACGGCCCTCAGAAATCGATGACGGCTTTGGTGGTTCTTGGGACGAAGAGCTCGCACACAAAAACTTTGTGCGACTGATGGATCGGGCCAAAGAAACTGAGGCATTTGTCATTTTTGGACACTCCCCTGATCAATGGCCCACGTTGCGCAAAACACCGGAATTTTATTCCTAATGAACATCACGACCCTGGTTTAAAATGATAATGTTCCCGCTGGAAACGTCTCCAGCGGGAGACACCAAAAAGCGCACCCATTCAGCGATTTCAGTGGGCTGCATCGCGTGCCCGTGCGGCATCTTTGCGACCGCCTCGGCGAGGACGTCTTCGCTTAGAACATCAAACAAAGGCGTTTGTGTCATTGCAGGCGCGATCGAATTGACAGAGATCTTGTCACGCGCAAAAGTACGCGCCAAATGTTTGGTCAGGCTGTCCATCGCGGCCTTACTGGCGCGGTAGTGCGGTGGATCAAAGGACTCGAAATTATAGGCACCATTGGACGAGATGTTGACGATCTTGCGGACACCAGGGCGCCCTTTCATTAGCTTCATTGCAGCCTGAGAACAATGAAACGCCGCATCAAAATTGATCTTCATCTGAAGTTCAAATTCTGCCACAGGAACATCAGGGAAGTCGGACATAAAGCAGGTGCCCGCGTTGTTTACCAAAATATCAACGCCACCTTCAGCGGCCTCGATTGTACTGAATGCGGATAGGATTTGCTCTGGGTTCGTCAGGTCGACCTCCATGCCGACAAACTCCGAACCGAGGGTTCCTTCCATTTCTTTCAAACCATCGCGGGCTATGTCGAAGCCATAGCATTTGACGTTATCCCTAAGCAGGGCGTCGACTATCGCGCGACCCATTCCTCCGGCTGCGCCAGTGACCACTGCAATACGTTGAACCATTTTGAATTCCCTTCCAGAGACTTAGGTTACCGCGCCGCGCACGCGGAAACGTTCGTCGTCCCAGAGTTTTTCATTCAGCACCTTTTCCAAAGCTTCGGCCGCCTTAACGAAATCTGCTTCAGCTAAGTAAAGCGGCGTGATGCCAAATCGCAAAATGTCTGGCGCACGGAAGTCTCCGATGACATTTTGGTCAATCAAAGCCTGCATGATCGCGTACCCTTCTGGGTGACGGAACGATACCATGCTGCCGCGCACAGTGGCATCGCGTGGAGATGCCAACACGAGATCCGGACACCACTTCTCGACCTCTGCAATGAACATGTCACCGAGCTGTTGAGCACGTTCATACAATGCAGTCATGTCTACATCGTCAAAAAGTTCCAAGGCTGTGTTGAGCGCGGTAAGAGCAAGGATTGAAGGCGTGCCAGTCTGCATCTTTTGGACGCCACGCGCTGCGGTGAACGCTGAATCAAAAGCAAACGGATCCGAGTGACCCATCCAGCCCGAGATGACCGGTGTCACGGCATCGCTATGACGCGGCGAAATATAGAGATAAGCAGGCGCGCCCGGGCCACCATTTAAGAATTTGTACCCACAGCCCACTGCAAAGTCTGCGTTGCAATCTGCCAAGTTGATTGGAAAAGCGCCAGCAGAATGCGACAGATCCCAAATAACAAATGCACCGGAGGCATGTGCCATTGCAGTGACTTTTTTCATGTCGCGGCGAAGGCCTGTGCGGTAATCGACTTCGGTCAACATAAGCACCGCAACGTCATTGCCGATTGCCGCTTCAACCACATCGGTAGCGAGCGCTTTCACATGGAAACCGTCTTCGATCAGCTTCGCGATTCCTTCTGCGACATAAAGGTCGGTAGGAAAGTTGCCCGAGTCAGACAAAATACACCGGCGCTTTCCTGCCAGCTTCAACGCGGCACCGAGCGCTTTAAACAATGCGATCGAGGTTGAGTCCCCGACGATGACGGACTGCGGCTCCGCCCCAATCAACGGTTCCAACTTGCGCGCGACATCGTTCGGCAGGTCAAACCAGCCCTCATTGGACCAGCCGCGTACAAGCGAACCGCCCCACTCACGCTGCACGACATCGGCCAACCTTGCCGGCACGTCGCTTGGCAATGGACCAAGGGAATTACCATCCAAGTAAACAAGCTGTTCTGACATGTCGAACCGACCCTTCCGAAAAAGACCTGAACCTACGGTTTCTTGTGTTTTGGATGCTTTTTGCGACATGAATTTATACACATGAATAATTAATTCGTCGTTGTTACATTAAAACGTATATGTTATTCAAGTCCTCATGAGAGCAATCGAAAAAGCAGAGAGCGCCTTTGAGGCAATCGAAAGATCGATACTTAACGGCTCTACACCGCCTGGTGCGCCGCTGCGGGTCGCGACGCTGTCCAAAGCTCTAAATATTAGCGCGACACCCGTGCGCGAGGCTTTGGCTCGACTTGAAGAAAAACGTCTAGCGGTCGCTGGCGAAAATTGCGGATGGCGCGTCGCGCCTGTGTCATTGGCCGAGCTTGAAGACCTAGAAGATGCCCGTCTATCTATTGAGGAAAGGCTTCTTGAGGACTCGATCACGCATGGCGACATTGAATGGGAAAGCAACCTCATCGCTGCCCATCACAGGCTTATGCGGACGCCTCAGCCTATTGGGTCTAACACAATAGAAGATCGTGAGCGTTGGGCCATTGCCCATGATGGCTTCCACAAAAGCCTTCTTGCCGCAGGGCGATCTTCGTGGCTCAAATCGTTCCACGACACGACCCTTTTACAGCTTAATCGCCATCATCAGGCGCTTTTGTTTCATCCAGCCGTGATCAACCCAAAAGGGCCAGACAACCACTCTTCAGAAACACTGGAAGCGCTAAAGCGCGCCCTTGCGCCCGAACACCATGGTTTGTTGATGCAAGCCGCGCTGGACCGTGACCAGAAGGTTGCGAAACGTTTGCTCCGAGAGCACGTAGAAATTGCGCTCGCGAGCTATAAGTCCATTTTGGAATAGCCTCGGTTGCCCTGATCATAACAAGAGACGCCGCTCACGTATCGCGCACATCATGATCATTGAGACAGAACAGCCTACTGTCCGAACCTTTACTTCGCGCAGTTCAGTCTATGCCGATTGCGCTTTTGATACCCTTTCGCCAAAATGGCGAAGTGATAAATAGTGCTTCGACGTTAATGCATGATGTTTTCGGCTTGGAAACTGGGGCCACAAGCGAAGTCGAAGCTTTAATCTCTATCCGCAGTTGAAGTCCTGCCAATTATCAATCTGCCAGAGGCCGGAATTTTGGGCGTCGGGCCGACAAAACGCGTTGTGAAAGAACATAGGGGCGGATTGCAGGGACGGTACATCATCTCATTGTCGCTCGCGGCAGATCACCGCGCTGTTGATGGCGCTTACGGAGCGCAATTCCTCAAATCCTTGGTTGAGACAATCGAGACCCATTCTGAGTTCGCTTAACTTCAGACACGACTAAACATGACGGACACAGAATATGACTCATCAAACCACGCATGCCGTCCTTGCGAACGCCATCCGTGCATTATCGATGGACGCTGTGGAACAGGCCCAATCTGGGCACCCCGGTATGCCAATGGGAATGGCTGACGTTGCTACAGTGTTGTTCAGTCAATTCCTGAAGTTTGATGCTGCGCAACCAAATTGGGCTGACAGAGATCGTTTTGTTCTGTCTGCGGGCCGTGGTTCCATGCTCGTCTATAGCCTGTTGCACTTGTGCGGGTACGCGGATTGGGACATCGGCACACTCAAGAACTTCCGCCAACTTGGATCAAACGCGGCGGGTCACCCCGAATTTGGACATGGTGGGGGCATTGAGGCAACAACAGGTCCCTTGGGTCAGGGGCTCGCGACAGCCGTCGGTCTTGCCTTGGGCGAAGCCCGTGACAATGCACAGTTTGGCGATGCTCTTGTTGATCATCGGACCTACGTTATCGCCGGTGATGGATGCCTGATGGAGGGCATATCCCACGAAGTGATCTCGTTTGCGGGTCACCACAAACTCTCGAAACTAACGGTTCTGTTTGATGACAACGCTATCACCATAGACGGTGACGTCGGGCTTGCGTGTAGCGATGACCAAGTGAAACGGTTTGAGGCGTCGGGGTGGCATTGCCAAGCGATTGATGGGCACAATCCAGATGCCATTGCACAAGCGCTGTGCAACGCGCAAAACTCCCCCCTCCCCTCAATGATTGCCTGCAAGACGATCATTGGTTTTGGAACGGACAAAAAGGCGGGCTCTTCCGCAGCGCATGGTGCGCCTCTTGGGGCGGACGAAATTGCCGCCGCGCGGGAAAACTGAATTGGGCACATGCACCTTTCCACATCCCCGAACCCATTCAAAACGCATGGGCTACAATTGGCGCACGCGGAGCGCAGAAACGCGGGGAATGGCAGTCCCGTCTGGATGCCACTGAAGAGGTCACGCAAACATCATTTGCATCTCATCTTTCTGGCGAACTCCCTGACGAATGGGAAGCAGCGTTAGAACAGCATGCCCAAAAGATGGCCGAAACTGCACCGAAGATGGCAACCCGTCAGGCTTCCGGCAAAGCACTTGAGGTCCTCACACCTATAATCAATGGCCTTGTGGGTGGATCGGCAGACCTTTCGGGATCTGTGAACACCAAAACTGCGGACACGCTGTCGTTGACGCCATAATCCTACCAAAACCGCTATATTCACTACGGTGTGCGTGAACACGCCATGGGGCCATCATGAACGGGCTAGCGCTGCATGGGGGGCAATTCCGTACTCGGGCACGTTTCTGGTTTTTGCCAATTATATGCACGCCTCGATCCGCTTATCCGCATTGATGGGACTACAGGTCGTCTATGTGCTGACCCACGACAGCATCGGCCTCGGAGAAGATGGCCCAACGCATCAACCAGTGGAAACATTGGCGATGTTGCGTGCAACGCCAAACTTACACGTCTATCGCCCTGCAGATGCCATTGAAGCGGCGGAAAGTTGGGCACATGCCTTGAAACGGACGGATGGCCCAACGGCCATAGTTTTGTCGCGTCAGGGTCTGCCGACACTGCGCGAGGATGGCACCCTCAAAGGGTACGGCGATCGAGGTGGTTATATCCTGCGCCCAGCAGACGGAGACGCGCGTGATGTAACATTGATTGCGACAGGTTCAGAGGTCTCTCTTGCTGTTGAAGCGCAAGCAGAACTGGCGAACAGCGGCATTAGGGCTGCGGTTGTTTCCCTGCCCTGCTGGGAGGTGTTTGATCAGCAGCCTGAGGCGTATCGCGCGCAGGTTCTTGGATCGGCGCTCTGTATCGGGATTGAAGCCGCCGGCGAATTAGGGTGGCACAAGTATATTGGCAAAGAGGGTGCTTTCGTAGGCATGCACGGCTTTGCGCTTCGGGGCCCGCCCCGGAGCTGTTTGAACATTTCGGACTGACACCCACGCACATCGCCAACACCGCAAAGGCCGTGTTGAAGCAAACAGAAGGCGCATCCTAGCATGGTAAACACCACCTATGATTTGATCGTTGTTGGCGCAGGACCCGGCGGCTATGTTGCCGCAATCCGTGCTGCACAACTTGGTCTGAAAACAGCCATTGTCGAACGCGAACACTTGGGCGGCATTTTCCTGAATTGGGGGTGTAGAGACGAAACTGACACTTAGCGATGGCAGCACATCCAACAGGACCTTCGACAAAGTGATCTCGGCCATCGGGGTTGTCCCCAATATAGAAAACCTAGGGCTCGAAGCGGTGGGCATCAAAACGGCACCAACAGGAATTGTAACAGATGGTGCTGGCGCGACCACATGCGCGGGAATTTATGCCATCGGCGATGTCGCTGGCGCGCCTATGCTCGCGCATAAAGCTGAACATGAGGGCGTTATTTGTGTCGAAAAAATCGTAAATGGCCATGCACATAAACTTGAAAAATGACGCATTCCTGGCTGTACCTACTGCCAGCCGCAAGTGGCCTCGGTGGGCCTCACTGAAGCCGCAGCGCGCGCAGCCAGACACACTGTAAAAGTCGGTCGTTTCCCCTTTGCAGCCAATGGCAAAGCGATTGCGATGGGCGATGGGCGATGCTTCAGGTCTTGTGAAAACCATATTCGACGCGCGGACGGGGGAACTACTTGGGGCTCATATGGTAGGTCCTGAAGTAACTGAATTAATTCAGGGCTTTGTAACTGCAATCGGCCATGAAACAACCGATGAGCATCTGCTGCAACTGGTCTATCCGCACCCCACCTTATCGGAGGCGATGCACGAATCTGCCTTAGACGCACGAGGGATTGCAATTCATATTTAGCACTAGGCCTTCTAATGCCAAGAGAGGGCACATTCTATACTAGGTTGCGAATTCCTCCCTATCTTGTTGGAAAGCAAGGAGACCAAAAGATGGCCTATACAGAGTTAAATCTGGGCATGCGTCGCGTAATTGAAAATATATTGGATGCAAAATGAGATCGAACCCCTGCCTCAACCCGTACGCTGATGCATTTCGCCGCGATGCACCTGTAGCCGCGCTCTCAAATCGGTACACGAAGTTGATTTGGGACCTCTTGAACGGCCCACCCAAAAAGTATCTGGGATGCAGAACACCTTCCGAGGCGCACAGGGAATAACTTAGCATATATCCCGAGGAGAAGCTTCATATGCGCCCCCTAGCGGCAGAAAGCATGCCTTGGGTACTCGCAACCCGATGGTACAGCATGATGGTTTCATATCCCTACGTCTAAAGTGGCAACTGGCAAAACCCCAAGAGCGCGTTACATAAAAAACGCATGACATCATCTTAAATTAGGCCGCGATACGCGTTGCGTGGCATCGGGACTGCGATCAGGCTTGGACCTGTTCTTGAAGTAGTTTTCTCAACAGCATCTACAAGCGTCTCGGCATCTGTTGCCGTTATGGCGTTAATTCCCATAGCGGTTGCCATCGCTGCGTAGTCTGTAATCCCGAAATCGACCCCGGCAGCTTGATACCCTTCAGAATTCTGTTTTTGCGCGATCAGCGAATAGGAGCCATCAACCACCACAAGAACAGTCACTGGCACAGCAAGATCGCGTAAGGTCGCAAGCTCACCCAACACCATATCCAGACACCCGTCTCCCATCACGGCAAGCGCCGGCGCGCGGTCCTTTGCCAAAGAATATCCAATAGCTAATGGCAGGGCACAGCCCATGGTGCATAAGCCCGTTGATTGCATCAGTTGGTTTGACCGTGTGCAGGTCATGATCTGGCTCCACAGAATTCTGTGTGCACCACTGTCGACGGATACGGCCAATCCCTTGGGCAGCGCGCTGTTCATAGCATGAAAAAGCGTATCTACACCCCAAGTGTCTGCTGTGCCAAAGGCATCCATAAGCGCCATACGCGCAATTTCAGGTTCACTATTGGGCCAACAGGCTTTTGGAGCAACGCCGTCGAACAATCCCAGTCCTTCGCTACTCGGAACACAGAACAGTATGTCTTCACGGTGCATAAAATGATCGTTTTCGCTTTGCGCAAAGCTGATCGCGACCTCCTGCGCAAAAGGATCACGCCAACCGCTGCGCATTTCAATAGGGTCATATCCCGCGCAGATAACGCAGTCTGATTGTGCCAACAGAGGTAAGACAATCGCATCTGATTTTGGGCTTAAGCCGTGGCCACCAAGACAAAGTGAGTCGTTCTCTGGCAGGATACCTTTGGCTTTGTATGTCGTGATAACGGGTATGTTGTGTTTACGGGCAAACGCGGCAACCGCCCCAGCACCGCCCGGCTCGCATAACAAATCTTGGCCAGCAAGGATCAACGGGCGCTGCGCATTTGCAAACAAGTTGCGCGCAGCAACAGTTGCTTCACTTTCGGCAGGACGTGTGGGTGCAGAAAGGACAGGCGGTTTACCGCGGTGGGCTGCGTGGTCTGAGTTGGCGACAGGAATCGGCAGGTCGATATGCACAGGACCCGGACGGGCTGACATTGCTAAATGCAGCGCCTTGTCGATCATCGTATCACAGGCATTTTCTCGGGCTTCAAAGCTCGCTTTGACAAACGGGTGCAGGGCAGCTTGATGATCAAATATTTGATGCGAATAGCTAAGCGTTTCTTCCTCAGGGACTTTGCCCGTCAGCACGATCAAGGGCACGCGTTCTTGTGCCGCGTTGGCAACTGCGTTCAACCCATTAGCCACGCCGGGCCCAACTGTCGCAACTAGCACACCGGGGGCGCCTGTGGCGCGGTATGCGCCTTCAGCCATAAAGCCCGCAGCATTTTCATGCCGCGCAATGACAAAAGATATCCCTGCCCGTTCCAAAGCATCGACCATAGCCAGCACATCGCAGGCCCCTCAGATACTTTGCCATCTTGGCCAAGCATTAACGCCGTATCATAGCCATCTTGCTTTGCTTGCACCGCCGCCAACCGGCCATTGAGGTAGTTGCCATTGGACTTAATCCGCTGTGGCTGAGCACTGTCAGAACTACGCCGCCAGCTAGAAACATGAACATTTAGGCCATCAGTGCTGTAATCACCTCACGCCATACCAGTAATGGCAAGGGAACAGGGATCACACAAAAACGGTTGTCCGGGGCCGGACAAAAAGGCGGTGATGGTGATATGCACGTTGTCTTGAAAGGCATTCGCGACCAGCAGTTGTTTGATCGCCTCCCGCATCTCGTTTGCTGAAAAGGGGGTTTGTGAACCGCATGAACCGCTGGCCGTCTTCAAGGCGGGCCAGATGGGCGTCCAACTGCCAGATATTAAACTGCGTGCCGTCCCAATACGCGCGGATGCCCTCAAACACTGCCGCACCGTATTTGAAAGCCAACGACGAGACATGGCAATTGGCGTCATTCCAATCCACAAGCCCGTCGAGCCAAGCATATTCAGGATTTGTCATACCCTGTCTTTCGTTTGCGGTAGCTTACGATTCAGGATGCCACTGGCGACCATGTTGCGAAGGATTTCTACCGTGCCGCCACCGATGGTGAACATACGCGCATCTCGCGCCATGCGCTCTAGCGGCAGGTCGCGGCCATAGCCGCTGGCCCCGTGCAATTGTAGTGCCTCGTTGGTTACATCAATTGCCATTTCTGCTGTGAAAATTTTGGCTTGTGCAGATGCTACCATATCGGGAAATGGATCTGCACTGTCAGCGGTGTCATGCACCAACAGACGTGCAGCGCGCAGCTTTACCGACATGTCTGCCAGCTTCCATTGCACACCTTGAAAATCCGAGATCGGACGCCCAAATTGCTGGCGCTTATCGACATAAGAAAGGGCTTCTTCATACGCGCCTTGCGCTAACCCAAGGGCCACGGAAGCTGCCCCAATACGTTGCGAATTATAGGCCCGCATGATTTGGCCAAAACCCTTTTTCAGCCCCGCAGGTGGCAACAAAAGCGCGGTTGCAGGAACGGTGCAATTTTCCAGATGCAAATGGGATTCTGGAATGCCACGCAGCCCCATTGCTGGGATGCGCTCGCCGACACGCAGGCCCTCGTTGCCTTCTTCAATCATGAAAGACCCGATGCCCTGATAGACATCGTCGTCAAAGACATGGGCCAGCACAAGGTAAAGGCGTGTGATGCCACCGCCTGTGATCCAATACTTCACGCCGTTCAACACATACCCATCGCCATGTTTATCGGCGCGGGTCTTCATCGAGGTTGCATCCGATCCCGCGGTCGGTTCGGTAAAGCAAATCGCGGGTTTGTCGCCATCAAACACCAGTTCTGCAGCGCGCGCTTTTTGCGCATCGGTGCCGTAGGCCATAATCGCAGGGATCGCACCCATGTTTGTGTCCACAACAATCCGACCCGAAATGCCGCACGCCTTCGCCGCCTCTTCAACGGCGATGCAGGTGGTCTTGAAAGACGCGCCTTGGCCGCCCCATTCGACTGGGATCGTCATGCCGGATATACCTGCCTTTGCCAGGGCTTTAGCGTGGGCAAAGGGATAGGCTTCGGTCCGGTCAATATCGGCGGCTGCAGGGCGCAGGAGCGTATCGGCAATGTCGCGCATGACCTCGCGCACATGGTTGTTCATCTCGGTGTCACTCGACATTTTCAGCCCTCAAAAAGAGTAAATTGGGGGCGAATATCGCCCCCAAAGGAAGTCATCAAACCATTGCGAAAATACGCGCAGGACCGCCTGTACCACCCTTGTGTTTGGGCGCGCCAATAACCAACGTCGCCCCGGCTGCTGGCACCTTGTCGAGGTTGGCCAAACATTCGATCCCAAACCGACCTGTGGGCAACCAAGCGTAATGCGAGGCAAAATCAGCAGACATACCATGATCAAGCGACAGCGTATCAGCAGCGATGGACATTGCGCCGGTTTCCTCAATCAGCATCTGCGTGGCCTCTACATGGAAGCCCGGGTAATGCTGCGCTGTGCCGTCAAAATTGCGGAACCCTTCGGTGTCCACCTTTGGCGACCAACCCGAGTGCATTGCAACACAGGCGTTTGCCGGAATTTCACCATGGGCTGCAATCCACGCGCGGATGTCATCTGGCGTGACCTGCGTGTCAGCATCATCCGCCGCACGCGCCGCAATGTCGATCACACACAATGGGGCGATCAAGCTGGACACAGGGATTTCATCAACCGACATGCCATCGGCCGAAAAGTGCAAAGGCGCGTCAATATGGGTGCCCGTGTGTTCGTTGACCGTATACTGGAACAGGTTGAAGGAGTGTTCAGCATAGTTGAAAAGTTGCTCTTTGCTGAACTGGGATTCACCAAAATAAGTTGGGAATTCAGGATGTAGCGTGTGGGTCATATCCTCAACACTGCCGTGGCCACCCGCCAATGCGGCAGGGGCCGAAACGACCGCACCAGCGGCCGCGGCCATTGACGTTGCAGCAGCGGTTTTGAAGAAAGACCGCCGCGACAGCATTTTCTCTTTCACCGAATTCATTACGCAAATATCACACATGGTTTTTCCTATCTGTTGGGGTTGAAGTCTCCGGTTTGTCCGGCTTGTTAATGAGGTAATTATGAGCACCAAGCGCAGGGCCGAGGCTGTCTATGCGACCGGGTGTTCGCGTCAGTTTGGGAAACACATTTGGGACTGTCACGGGGCCCAATGTGTCATGATTAATCGAAACAAGAGACTGCCGGTGCTGAACCTGCAGGTCACAGGCGGTGGCTGCGATATCATTGATCGGCCCACATGGTACACCGTGCTGAGCACACAACGCCTCGACGGCAGCACAGGGCATACTGCGGGTCCAGTCTTCGACAATCCCGTTGACCTCAGAACGGTGGGCAATCCGGGCTGCATTCGTCGAAAACCGGTCATAGATTAACATGTCGGTGCGCCCCATGGCCTGTGCGAGGCGTCCAAATAGACTGTCATTGGTGCAAGCGATGGCAACCCAAGTGCCATCACTGCAGGGGTAAGACGCATGAGGGACAGAGCGGTGGGTTTCAGACCCCATCCGCCCTCTGACATGATTAGTCTTGCTATAAACTGGTGCCAGCTCATCGAGGTAACGTAAAATACCTTCGTAAAGCGCGACATCAACCTGTTGCCCCTGCCCGTCTTTGCCGCGCGCCAGCAGAACGCCGTAAGCCCCAAATGTGCCGCTGATATAGTCAGATAGCGCCGAGGCCCCCGACAACAATGGTGCGCCTTCAATCTCTCCGGTTAGATGCGTGAAACCCGCAAGGCCCTCAGCAATACGCGCCAACCCCGGCAAGTTCGCCTTTGGGCCGTCCTGCCCAAAACCTGTGATCGAAAGCATGACAAGACCGGGGTTTTCCGCGCTTAGGCTTGCATAACCAAGCCCCCAACGGTCCAATGTACCGGGGCGGAAATTTTCGACGATAACATCAGCTGTCTTGGCCATTTCGCGAAATTGGGCGGCCCCTGATTTGGTCCGTAAATCCAACTCAACACTTTTCTTATTTCGTGCGTCCGAGAGCCACCAATAAGTGTCCCCCGTTGGGCTTTTGGTACCAAGCTGGCGCAACGTATCACCGGTGCCCGGCTTTTCAATCTTGATAACGTCAGCGCCAAATTCTGCCAAGGAGGACGCCGCATAGGGCCCAGCAACCAGCGTTGCTATATCCAAAACTTTAATACCATCAAGAGGGCGCATCAAAAGCTCCCAAACATCAAGTCGGCGCGGCGCAAAAGCAAAGTGCTGGTGGCTGTGTCTCCACGTTGCATCGCCGCTTGGGCAGCATCACGCAGCACCCAAGGTGTGTTGGGATGCTGGGCCAATTTCGGCGCAAGCCAGCGTTCCGACTTGGCGTATTGGCCCGTTGCAAGTAACGCAGAGCTATAGCTCCGTTCAACAATTTCCCGCTGCACAATCGAGCCTCCAAGCCGATGTAAATCGGGCAAGAGCACCTCTATCTCGCTGCTTGCAGCCAACGGGTTGGTAGAATACCGCGAAAAGGCCCGCACAAGTGGTTTCACTACAGTATGAAAGGTTTCCGCATTTTCATCAGCGCTCCCTTCAAAAGCGGTGTCCAGACTTTCGAAAAATACCTGTGATGCTGGCACATCTGGGCAGCGCGAAAATGCAAGGGCCGCGTGCATGTCAAGAAACGCATTGGTGTGGAGCGTCGCATTCTGCGCCCATTTCTCTGCCATCATCATCCAGCGCGCCCCAACATCGACACCTGCCAGCTCAAGCCGCCATAATAATGACGTCCCATCCGTCAATCGAAACCGGTTTGACGCCGCAACATCACTCAGGTGGGCATCGAATACGGACAAGGCACTGGCGAAATCACCTATCTCGATCTGTCGTAACGCAAGGTGCCACCAGATATGCGCGTTCAGCAGGTTCTGCTCTGACCAGAACGGCTTTTTTGCATCCAACAAGGCCATCGCGTCACTGTGACGGTTTTGCGTCTCGTATACATGGGCCAAGCAATGTAGCGCCCAACAATCTGAGGGTGCGATTTCAAGGGCCAGACGACCCCAACTTTCGGCAGCGGCATAATCACCGTTTTCTTCTAGAGCAAAACCATGCTGGGCCGCAGCGACGGCAAAGGCAGGATGGTCGGTATCAATACGCGACAAGGCCGCTGACGTTGACTCCAGCATCGCGGGTGCGTCCCCAACCAGAAACCAGGCTTCATGGGCACATTTATGGGCCAGAATATCACCTGGGCGATCCACAAGAACAGTATCCCACGTGTGCGCAGCCGCGCTAAAATTACCAAGTAACATTTGTTCCACAGCCGCCGCGTGGCCCCGTTCTGCCCCGGTAACACGCGTCAATGCTTTGCGCATGGCCGCGATGTTTTTGCCAACAGATGCGCCTGCTGGATCCATCCCACTGAGCAACTTCATCGCCGCGCAGAAAACTGGGCCCAACAGAAATGCGTTGTCGTTGACGGCTTCCAAATCGCCGACGGGTGTCCCTGAAAAGTTCAGGTAATCTGCCATGGCCGCATGCCATGCAGACAGCGCGTCGCCGCCAGACATTGAAACGTCAGTTTGGAAATTATCAAGCATCGATGCTCCCTTGGATTGTCAAACCATTGCACAGATTAAACCATACGTATAACGCATAGTAATCAACAGTTATCATGCGAAAGGATCATGAATGGACTTGCGAACTCTCGAAACCTTTTTGCATGTCATAAGATCGGGAGCAGTCGGAAAGACGGCGCTTAGATTGAACGTGACACAGTCGGCAATCTCGCGACGCCTGCATGGACTGGAAAAGGAATTGGGGGTCAAACTGTTTACGCCAGAAGGGCGCGGCATTCGCCCAACAAACGCGGCAACGTCTTTGATCCCAGAAATCGAGGCCGCGATAAAGACGCTTGAAGCTATTAAGTTTAAGGACCCAAATGTATCAAGCGAGGCAACAGTATTGCGCGTTGCGGCGATAGGCCTGCATAAAGTGACCCGAGGTCAGGTATACCTTACCTCAGATTGCAATATCCGTTGCCATCACCATCCGCACCCGCCAAGCTGAGGTCGAAAATTATTCCCTCAGTTGTGGGCGTCGATGAATCAGGAGCGGTGATGTCTGGGATTGGAATATTTCTATCGGGGATGGGCGCGCTTGCG
The DNA here is from genome assembly GCF_036960155.1 of Sulfitobacter sp. Lineage (GTDB taxonomy): Bacteria > Pseudomonadota > Alphaproteobacteria > Rhodobacterales > Rhodobacteraceae > Sulfitobacter. The sequence goes on from NZ_JBALWB010000006.1 coordinate 139,480, forward strand.
GTCTGCCTTTTGGTGGCGGCGATCGTCTATGGTTTTATTGTACCGCTCAGAGTGCATTTCAAATCTGGTATGACAGACCTGCCTGCACCTGTTGGGGAGAACGACACCAGCCCCTTTGTCGGGCTGGCCCTTTCGGGTGGTGGCGCGCGTGCCGCGGTTTTTGCGGCCGCCGGAATGGAAGCGCTTCACAAGCACGGATTACTTGATGATGTGACTCATGTTTCCAGCGTAAGCGGCGGCGGATTTGCCGCGTCCTATTTCGCGCTTCACCCTGTTGGGGCGGATCAGCGGGTCTACTTTAAGCAGATGCAATCCGTCATGGCGCATGATTTCTTTTGGGATACGCAGATGAACCAATTGCGCATTCCATCCCGCGCCTTCAGCCCGTCGCGGCGGTTGGTCTCATTGCAAGACGCCCTAGATCGCCCTGACTTTTTGCGCACAGCCACTTTTTCCGATCTACCCAAAGATCGGACGTTTTTCTTCAACGCCGTCAGCTATGATACAGGACATAGGTTTGTCTTTTCTAATGGGGCGCTGGCATCACCAAAAGCCACTGCCAAGGCGGTATTGCCACCAGCCTTGCGGGCCCTGTCTTTTTCGGGTGCAACATCACTGCATGCCACACCGCACGGCGTTCCAGTCTCACTTGCTGTGGCGACGTCGGCCGCTTTTCCACCCTATCTCGGACCGACAACGCTCCAGATCGAAGGCCTTGGCGATAAGGCCCCAGATTTCTGGCACCTTGGCGACGGTGGGGTCGTTGAAAACTCGGGAGTCGAAACCCTACGCGAGGCCATCTACGCACGAGGTAAGAAACAACGGGCGAAAATCTATGCCTTCAACGCAGGCCAGCGGCTGAATCAGGAAAAATCCAAAAGGTCCCATGACATCAGCATCTGGAGCCGTGAAGTAACCCGCTTAGTTGATGTCTTGCAGGAATATGCGTCTGCGCACCGCGAGACTATGTTTGCAGCGCTGGATGCTAAACACGGCATGAAGATTGACGTTATAGATTTCGACTATATGGCGATTGATGAAATGGTGAAAACCGGAAATCCCCCCAATGACCGCTGGCTTACGTGGAAAGGGTGGGTTCACTCCACGCACGATGTCAGAACCGCAAGCAAGACCCCCGCTGAACATTTGGCCAAAGTACCAACGGCGTTGAAAATCACAGCATGCGATCAAGAGTTGATCGCAGCGGCAGCTAAGGATCTGGTAGAGCATCATTTGAAAACGATTGAGGCCAAATGAGCGGTTAGCAATGGGTGCAGTCTCGTGCTTAGTCAATAACCAGCTACGTCTTGCGCGTATTCGCGGTAGATTGTCGGGTTAAAAATTGTATTGATCTCAATATCGCGGATTGGCTTGAGGTCATCTGGAAATATGGTCGCCGCTGCAAACACTTCTGGTGTGATAAAGCGGAGGTTTTCCGGAAGTTCACCAAGACCAAACTCAGGCTGTATGCTCGCCAAGTTATACCCCCAAACACCGAAAGAAGGGATCGAAACGTGATACCCCAGCACATCAGGGAACACCTCGCCAAGAGTTGCGGAAATTGTCCCAAAGGTATGAGGGGAAAAGAAAGGTGAGCTGCTTTGCGTTACCAGAACACCATCGCTGGTCATGATTTGGCGCACCATGGCGTAAAATTCGATCGAGTATAGTTTGGACAATGCCTCATTGTGGGGGTCAGGAAAATCAATGATGACACGGTCATACTTTTGCTGGGTCTTACGGACAAAATTGAATGCATCGCCGTTATGCACCTTCAGCACTGCGGACTGCATGCTAGCCTCATTCAACTGAACCAGTGGTGCAAAATCACGCCCCAAGTCCGTCATTGCCGGGTCAAGGTCAACCAGATCAATGTTCTGAACCGAAGGGTATTTGAGCAATTCGCGCACTGCCAAGCCATCACCACCGCCCAACAACAACACGTTCTCTGGTTTGCTTTCCCCCCATGCCATTGCAGGATGAACAAGCGCTTCGTGATACCGATATTCATCAGTTTCCGCGAATTGCAGGTGGCCATCAATGTACAAACGTACATCCGCCTTCTGCCAAGTATTTGTCACAACAAGAGATTGATACTGAGACTGTTTTTTCCAAACAATGCGGTCGAAATACAAATGATCCTGCGCAAATCCTGTGATGCGACCAGCCAGCAGGGTTAACGCAAAAAGCAGTATAATGGTGGCAACTGCATACCCAAACATCCGCTTTGGGTTGTCGAGTTGATCGCGGAGCCAAATGACACTTAGCAAGGCAACTGCAGCGTTGGTTAAGCCAATCGCAAAAGACGCTGTGATCAAACCCAATGACGGCAACAACAGCAACGGAAACATCACAGATCCAAGAAGTGCACCGATGTAATCAAGTGAGAGAACATCAGCGATAGACTCCCGTGCAGACGAGCGTTCTGAAAGGACACGCATCAAGAGCGGAATTTCAAGACCAACAAGAAAGCCAATGGCAGAGATAAAACCAAACATGCCAACGGTGTAAAACCACGGCGCAAAGGGAAAGAGCATGAACAAAGAGATGCTGCACAGCCCACCAATCAACGCCAAGACCAGCTCAACCCAAACAAACGTTTGAATGAGATTTCCATGGATAAACCGCGAAACGTATGAGCCCATGCCCATCGCAAACATGAAAAATCCGATGGTGAGCGAAAACTGATAAACCGAGTTTCCAAGTAAATAGCTTGAGACGGTGCCAATGATCAGTTCGTAAACGATACCACACAGAGCAACCACCATTATGGTCCCTAGCAGGATCAACGCCTGTTTTCTTGGCAAGTCAGCGTAGCGTGTTTGTGTCATTGTAGTCGCCCGTTTGGATCATAGATAAAACGGGCCCGGCACTAAAAAGTACCGGGCCCTATAAGACACTAAGTGTGTTCGCTTACTTGCCAGCGCGCAAGCCACCTGAACGGGCACTACGCGGTGCTTTATAGCTTGAGCGGGCACCAACTGTGCGGTTGCTAAAGCTGCCTTTGGACACACCAGCACCGCGTTGCCGGCCAATAAGATTCCCGATCAACATACCCGCGATGAAGCCAGTTCCGGAGAACCGAAGGCCTGTGGAATTGCCGGCCATATCAGTACCGATCAAACGATTGTTTTCTTCGTCGATTTCGACTGAATACAGATCTTCCTCGCCAGTGTCTTTCACACCATTTGAGTTTGTATCAGCGAACCCAAGGAACTTTGCATCCTCAAGAATGGCCAACCCCTGCGTCTCTTCGTAAAACCGTGGGTCCGAATTCAACACATCTACCAAAAATCCGCGAAATTCTTCGACTTGATCGTCTGAAGCTTCAGTAACGCCAGTGGTATCTAGATGCTCTGAGTACTTACCGATCGCGAACTCAGTGCGGTCCAGTACTTGGCCCAAATCTGCAGTTTGTGGGCTACTTGGTGTCAGGAACGACACCGCGAAAAACCCTACAACGAGAACGCCAATTGCTATTTTGATCTTATTTATCATCTTCAAGTCCTTAGATACGTGTTGTGATTTTTGTGGTTATTTGGGTTGATAAATCCACCAGTCTTGCGACTGGCCTGTGCTATAATAATCTTTCAATTGCCCAACGCGGGCAAAGCCTAACGCTTCCAATTCTGCGGTGTTGGATCTTGATAGATCCTTTGGCAAAGGGAGGACCCCCATGCGAAACCCCGTTTTGCTAAGTTCATTGGCATAAAAGTCCAGCCCGGCGATGCCAACAGGGATTTCTTCCCAGATGAAGCCCGCAACGTCTTCAGTTTCAGGTGCTTTTTCAATACCCGTCACGCGGATGCCCGTGTCATCGGTTTCTACTGCTTCGGTCTGTCCCGCGTCAGGGTTATCTATACCGTAAATGATCTTTGCTTCGCCAACTTCATGGTAATCTGGAAGGGTCAGCTCAACATTTGCACCAAACTCTTGGTAGAGACGGTGAGCAGAGGCATAAACCCGACGCCCGTCTACTTCGTAATCGCTGGTTTCGATAAATATCTTGCGGATGTTATGTTTAGCCAACATCCCCAAAAGGTCATTCAACATTTGTGAACCCAAACCTTGACCCAAAGACGCCTCATCCAGATAGGTCCAGCTCAACCATGCCACGTCAGGCACGTCTTCATCGATGCCAAAACCAGTGACGCCCAGAACCTCTCCACGGTCCAACAAAACAAACATGTTTGTGTAGCCGTCGTTCAGAAAAATGCGCTCGGCTTCGGCCGCATCGTCTTCGTCGGTCTGGCCGATGATCTCGACCGCTCTGGAAACGTGTTTCCACTCCATTGGTTTTAGGTGTGGACCTTTTTTACCGAACAGTGATGACAGCATTGCAGCGCCCCCTCCGATTGTAGTTCCCGCAATGTGCGTAAAGACCGCCAATTCGGCGCGCAACAACGCAAATTCTGCGGACAATGCGAGAACGATTAAAAGTAAGTTCAGTTGGCGCAAATTCGGTGCCGAGGTTGCTATCACGGAGTATGCTACCAGCCCGTAGGCAATACCCGATATCCCGACAAACCCTGGCCCGCCTAGGCTCAATTCTAGTAGCACGCCTGCCAAGGCCGCCCCGAAGACCAACGCGATCATTCGAACGGTTCCCAGCGCAGGTTCTGTAACCGCACCACCGATCAGTATTAGGGCGCAATTCACGGCCAGATGGTACCAGTTTCCGTGTTGCAGCACCCCAACCAAAAGTTGCGGTATGGTTTGAAAGGCCTGTGGATCGCTTACGGGACCAGACAATATATGAATGGTGAGCGTCAACAAAATCAGGAACAACGTGAAGGGGCATCGTGTTAAATAGTTCATCCAATTTCAAAGCGTAGCCTCGGCGAGCATCGCATTGATATCACGTGAAAGGCCCCGCTCTATCGTGTTCACCTTTGACGACGTTGGTGCGAAATATTCCTCCAACACCTGCAAGCTGCGCTGGGGATCCGCGTCACCACACATGAAAATATCTATCGCCGCATAATCATATTCCGGCCAGGTGTGGATCGAAATATGAGATTCAGCCAAAAGAGCTACGCCAGTGAAGCCAGACCGGTCCCCGAAGTCGTGTAATTTAACATCTAAAACAACAGCACCGGCTGCATGCGCCGCTAAAACAAGCGCATCCCGCGCAGCTATTGGATCATGCAAGGCACGGGCGCCCTGAAAATCAGCGACAATATGTTTGCCTAAAGGCAAAGCTAGGGGATGGAGTTTCATGCGCGATCTCAGCGTCCTACGTTTGGCACTCTGGATAGACGACTGATGCCTACCTGTATAGGTTGATTTTCGACCAAGTGGGGCTTTCTACATTTCACCAAAATGGTTTGATCTAGTATATTCAATTTGGCCACTTAGCTCGGGCTTTCCACGAAACCCGTGGCTTGCCTCAAGGGCAAACCCAGCTCATGCTGGCATCATACCAAAGCGACAGTGAACTGTGGTGTTTTAGGGCTTGGGTGTAGTCTGACCAACTCGTGGTCGCGCAAATCATCGGTATCCAGCGGCTCATTCCCTCCAGCCACCGCACTGTATTCATGAGGTAAGTCTTATCACACCATTGGTACGACAAAGCCATTCTCATGTAACACCTTACAAATTTTACTATTTGTGCATGAGGGTTTAAGACCAACTAACGGTTTCGCTAGCACATTCCATCAATTTCAATAAGGGCTTCCTCATGGCCACTAAAACTATGCTGCATCCTCGCAATCAACACCGAGAAGGTTACGATTTTGCACGTTTAGTGGCGCATACACCTGAACTTGAGGCATTTACGATCACTAACCCCGTCGGTCAGACGACTATTAATTTCCAAGACGTGTCGGCGGTCCGTATGCTTAATCGGGCGTTGCTAAAGACGCATTATAACATTGGTTTTTGGGATATTCCTGACAATTACCTGTGCCCGCCAATTCCTGGTCGCGTCGATTACATCCACTATCTGGCGGACTTGCTTGCCTCCAACAACAATCAAGAAATCCCGCGCGGCCCTAAGATCAAAGCGTTAGACATAGGGACTGGTGCCAGCTTGGTGTACCCCATTATCGGCCAAAGTGAGTACGGTTGGGACTTTACCGGCGTCGATATAGACCCGGCCGCTATCAAATCGGCGCAGCAGATTTGCCAGTCGAACCAGCTGCAAATCACCCTCAGGCACCAAAATAAACGTGAGAACATTTTTAGGGGCGTGATCGAACCCCACGATGCTTTTCACATCACCCTGTGCAACCCGCCTTTCCATTCTTCCATGGAACAAGCCGATAGAGGCACCCAACGTAAGTGGCGCAATCTTGGCGAAGGGGATTCAAGAAAACTCAATTTTGGCGGTCAAAACGCCGAGCTTTGGTGTCCGGGCGGGGAAATAAAATTTATCGCCAGCATGGTTGAACAGAGCATGGAGTTCGCCGACCAGTGCCTGTGGTTTAGCTCGTTGGTGTCGAAAAAAGATAACCTCCGCCCCCTCAACAAAATTTTAGCCAAAGCTAAAGTTGCTGATTTTAAAGTAGTTGAAATGGCGCAAGGGCAGAAAACCAGTCGTTTTATTGCATGGACTTACATTAAGAAAAACCAACGCTCTTTGTACATGAATGGAACTAATAGATAGAACACATGGCACCCTCATGTGTCCCACATCGGCGTTTTGGACGGAATTTCGGCATCCGCCCAATCGCAGCATAACGAATGTGAACCATCGATGTGCAAGGGTCATCGACAAAATTCTCCTTCCATGACTTCCCCATCGCTGGTCACAGTTTTGGTCGTGTAGTCGTAACAATTCTTCGTAGCTGCGGGGCGGTAGCGAATGTAGTAATCCTCGCCCTGATAGATGTAGTCCATGCTCCGACTGCCATCCGCGCTTTGTGTGAAGACGAGGTTTTGAACACCACCTTGAGGCGGGCGACCTGGTTGTGCGCCGCCACCACCTGAGGCTGACAATGGACGAACGCGCGGCAAATCATTGAAGTTCGGCACCTCACCCATCAGGCACTGCACGATATAGGGCGCGTCTTCTGAGGTGTGGTAGCGGTAGCCGAATGTGTCGTCGGTCTGCCCATTGCAAACATCCAACACACCACCCGCAATGGTGCTGCCGTCGGGGTTCGTGTCGCCGTAGATCGGGAAACCATCAAAGGCCCAGCCGATAATTGCATCTGGTCCTGCATTGGACATTTGCGCGATCATGCAGGTTGGCGTGACGTGATAGTGATAGTCGTCACCACGGCCTGCGTGCCCGCCGCACACATCTAGCTGGTCGGTTTGTAGCGTGTCGTGTTGTGCCTGATGGTGTGCCAGATCAGCCTCGGACATTTCACCGCCGCCAGTATAGTCGTAAATAGGCACGCCATTTACTGCCACGCCAAGTGCTGCATCGCGGGTCAAAGGCGTGCCCGAAAAGACGGGTTTGAGGATGACAGGTGCGGGGTATTCGGCGGGAACGGGTACTTGTTCGTTGGTGCCCACGATGCCCGTCATCATGTCATGATCAGGATATGTGTCCGACGTCAGAATGGCTTGGGTATCAGAGCAGGCCACAGTGACGCTATCAGCAAAGCCCGCATCCGCAACAGAGGCGGCCACAGCATTGCAATGGTCATCGTGGGCCAGTGCAGGACTGGCAACAGCAACGAAAATCGAACAGGTCAGAAGGCTCATGGTGCGGTTCATGGTTCGCTTTCCTATTGAATGGGTCAATTGACCGTGATGCGGCACAAGACTGTATTGCTTTGTTCCAGGTCGGGTCCCCAGATCAGCTCGGCTTTTGGTTCCCAGTTGATTTCGTCGTAGCCGTCTTTGGGGCTGACCTCGCGGGCGGTAAACACGTCGGCCTGTGGCCACTCGGATGCATCAAAGGACACCGTGTCCCAACCATCAGGCTCATCCATTGCGTCAAATGTGCAAGCACCTTCGCCAGCAACTGGATTTGTGGACGCCTCGCAGGATTTATCCAAGGGGGCGGTGTGAATCACCTCACATACCCAATCTGCAGAGCTAACCGCCACGGTCTGTCCCGCTGCATCGCGGATTTGAAGGATCAGCCCGCCATCGCCCATCTGTTGACGACCTGTACCGATATATTCCAGACCAGTATCGTTTTCTTTGAAGTCCTTGGCCACAACGCCCACCACAAACGGGCGCTCGGCCTCGAACGTGAAACTTTCCGCATTAAAAGACCGCTCCGTCGTGATCGCTACACTGTCCTGCGCGACCTGCGTGCCATTGATACGCATCTCAAACCAATTGTCGGCCCAGACGTCGGATGAAAAGGTCTCAGCGACTGAGGTGGTTGCGCAGATTGAGCACAGAGCGAATATGGCGAAGGTAGGTTTCATGATGAATCCAATGCGATTGTTACAACCGTAATACGCGCATCATATGCAATTCCGTCGGGCTTCGTTAACAATCATTCGGTCCTGCCACAGATTGAGCCTGTCGGCGCCGACAACCGTATTCAGCATGACTTGATGAACCTGTATAAGTTGTTGGAACAGGAAAGCGGTCAAAGCTGCGGCCCTTGTTCACCCGTCTCACTTTATCTGGCTCAAACTAAAGAGCGTGAACATCAGCTGCGCCTACACGTAGCCAAGGCTAAATTATACGGCATGAGCTTTTACAAAACGGCATCATTCAGGGCTTTTACAAATCTGGCGGCATGGGCTTGATCGCCGCGCACTGGATCATCGAAGGCAAAACCCAATATGATATGTTTGTGCGGGACATGCCGCGATATGATAGCTGGACCCCAAATGAATTTACAAAAGCGCGGGTGCCGAGACATGGCTGAACGAGGTTTTTGCAAGCAACATGCCTAAAGCCTTGGGGCGGTCATACTTGCCCCCGCAGATCAGTAAACGTGGCGGGATTGCGGGTGAGTTCACGGTTACCCGTGTTGGCGTAGAAGAATTCTGGATCGTTGGATCCGGTATGCTGAGCGCTATCCTAAACAGTTCTTCAAGTGCGTTGACCTGTCCGCAGGCACCACATTTGAAATGCCATACCGACGCAATGTACGATTTCAATGTCGCTGGGCCGCAGTCGCCTGAGCTGCTGCAAACCTTGATAAACACGTCACTCGCGACTGCCGATTTTCCTTTCATGCGCTCCACTTGCAGGTGTTGAATTACCCCCACTTCGCGTGTGATTCACAGGCGACCTCGGCTGGGAACGGCACTGTCAAAACGAAGGCCAAGCGCAACCTAACACGGCCTTGTTTGATGCGGGAAAAGCGTTTGATGCAAGCCCCGCTTTGATGTCTCTACCGATCGAAAAAGTCTATGGTAGTTGGTCGCGCGAGTACTCGCCTCAGGACGTCAGCCTTGACAGGTTATGCAAAATCGACAAATCCTAATCAAACAAGGATGCCGCAGCCGAAGTGATGGCACGCGATCCGCGCGAACAACCTGTCTTGCTGCATTTGGACAAAGCCGATGTGGGTAAATCAGGCGCGCAAGCGACGGGCGGTGAACCCATCTCTAAAAATGGGGACGGCATCGGGCGTGTCACGTCCGGAGCCTACGGTTACACCTTCGGCAAATGCCTTGCCTTTGGTTTCGTGAAATACGCTCAGCCGGGGGAGACGGCTGAAATGATGATTTTAGGTCAGGCACAAAAACCACGATCTTTTTCGAGCCACCTGTTTATCCGAAGGGTGAACAATTGCCTACGTAACGAACGACAAGCACTACTAAAAAACAAAAAGGGGGGAAATCATGTCACTAACGGATCCATTTACAGACTTAGAAATTAGAACACAGGAAGAGGGCTTTTACGAAGGTAACAGCCTACCAATTGCTCTTATCAGCAAGGGCATCATGGTTGCGCTTGTTCTTTGGGCATTGATTTTTCCAGCTGGTGCCAATGGCATGTTGGGCAGCCTCAATGGTCAAATACTTGGACTATTTAATCAGTTCTATATCGTCATCGTAGGCTTTTTCGTCTTTTTCTTGTTGGTTATCGCAATCATTCCATCGACAGGTAAACGCTTGATGGGGAAACCTGGCCAACAACCTGAGTTTTCAAACTTCTCGTGGTTTTCGATGATGTTTGGTGCTGGTCTAGGCGTCGGACTGATGGTTTTTGCTACTGCTGAACCTCTTAGCCTTTGGGGTTCAAACCCTGTGGTCGTCGCTGGCGACGTCGCTGGAGGCACACCTGAGGCCGTACAATCTGCATATCGTTACACGTTCACTCACTACGGTTTTCATGCTTGGGCGATCTACGTCGTTACAGGTCTTAGTCTCGCTTACTATGCTTACACACGTGACATGCCGCTCACCATCCGCTCAGCTTTGACTCCACTTTTTGGGTCTTTGATGAACGGCATTTTGGGGCATATCGTTGATGTGCTTGGCGTTGTTGCAACCATCCTTGGCGTTTCAGTGACCATCGGCTTCGGTGTGAGCCAATTCATTGACGGTGTGTACGCGATCACCGGCATGGAGTGGATCATGAACCTGACAGGAGATGTTCCGACACCAAGCAAAGTTGGCCTCATCGCGGGGCTTATTATCATTATGGCAATGTCGATCCTGTCGGCGGTGTCTGGTGTTGGCAAAGGGGTTAAATACCTGTCGAACCTCAATCTGGTATTGTCGTTTATCCTTTTGTTGACCTTTATCATCTTTGGGTCGTTCATGTTCGCAATGACCACCTATGCAACGGCGTTTGTTGATTACATCCTGAACTTTCTATCACTGAGCTTTGGATCATACGGCCCTCAATCAGCTGATGCTTTTGCAGCAGCTTTGCCAGAAGCTGCAAAGCCTTTGGCTGCGGATCTTATGGCTGGTGCGACTAACCCTTGGGGCGATCTTAATGGCTTCACAAGTGGTCTTGAAGGTGCGGCAGCAGAACTTGATAGTGAAACACTTGCAGCCGTTTATGCCGCTGGTAACGATGGTCGCCAATTCGCTTGGCAGTCCGGATGGACCACATTCTACTGGGCTTGGTGGATTGCATTCTCTCCTTTTGTTGGTCTTTTCTTGGCGCGTATTTCAAAAGGACGGACTGTACGTGAGTTCATTGTAGGGTGTGTCATTGCACCAACATTAGTTTGCTTTGCATGGATGACCATTCTTGGTGGCACAGCAATCGATCTTGAACTTAGTGGCGCTGCACAAGGTGCCATCTCAGGAGCGTCACAAACCAATCAACTGTTCGCTACACTTGGCCAAATGATTGACGGTAGTTTGTTGACGGGTCTGACAGTGATGTGTGTGGTCTTGATTATGACCTTCCTCGTAACCTCTGCAGACTCAGGGATTTTGGTGATGAACACTATTATGTCTGGCGGCGCTGAGGAAACGGGGATTAAGCACCGGATTGTTTGGGGATTAATTCTGACCGCTGTGATCGGCACGCTGATTGCTGCGGCCGGGGAAAACAACCCATTGGATGCTTTGAGAAATGCCATGATCATCGGCGCATTGCCATTCACTGTTGTAATGGGTTTGATGTGTGTCGCGCTAGCAAAAGCGCTTTATCGCGATGGCCTGCGAGACAAAGATAGTTCAGCAACCGCCCAACCAGCGGAATAACTGTCGCTCACTCTGAGTAAAGAGAGCAACCTCGGTTGCTCTCTTTTTTATGTCTGAAGACCATTTGAACGGCGTGTGAACCACTTTGTGTTACCACTTACCCTGTCAATTTTGATGTTACTAACGCACTCGGGGGGCCTGCGGAGAAGGCGTTGTATCCGTAAAGCCAATCAAGATCACCCACACCCCAGCTTGTTGTATCAGAGCCAAGGTTTTGATCGCGAGACATCTGATCTGGTCCATCGGCAAAATGCAGGTTGTCCTTAAGACCCGCTGCGATGTTACAGATTTTTTGTGTTCTCGGTCGTCTTATCGTTTCGTAACTTTTGAGGCAGTCCGCCAATGTACCGCGCGTCGCCGCTTGCACACACCGTCCCAGTACCGCAGCGTCTTCAATTGCTTGCCCCGCACCTTGCGCCATAAACGGCACCATTGAATGGCAAGCATCCCCCAAAAGAGTTACCGTACCCCTTGTCCAACAAGGCATCGGCTGGTGATCAAAAATACCGCCACAAAAAGTTTCCTGCGCGGCATGGACAAGGTCCACGACCATGGGATGCCAGCCAGAAAATTCCGCGCGCAAACTGTCGACTTCACCCCGCATGACCCAACTCTCATCATTGGCTTCAGGTCGGTCGATCACGGCGACAAAGTTCAACAGCTTGTGACGCTGAACGTAATAGGTTACGAGGTGCTTACCTGGCCCAAGCCAAACCTGTGTTTCCGTTGGCAGCTTCAACTTGGCAATTCTATCGGCATCAATAAGGCCTCGATAGGCGATACAGCCAGAATAGCACGGTGTTACATCGCCAAAAAGAAAGCTGCGCACTCTTGATCTGATGCCATCAGCACCAATCATTCCATCAAATTCAAACGTCTGGCCATTTGAAAAAGTTACCTCTACGTTTTCGCGCTCTTGATGCATATCCGTCATCTCATACCCCAGATGAACCCGATCTTGCGGTATGGCTTTTGTCAAAGCATCTAGCAAATCAGTGCGCAGAATATGATAATAGGGATACCCGTAGCGCATCTTCATGTGTGTCGATAACGGGACGCTTGAAAGAGTTTCACCAGTACGCCACCGGCGCTGATGCCATGCAGTGGGTTCAACGGCACACGTCCTTAATTCCTCCTCAAGACCAAAGCTGTGCAAAATACGGGTCGCATTGGGGCTGAGTTGCAGACCTGCCCCCAACTCGCTGAAATGGTCCCCTCGCTCAAAGAGATGAGCATCAATTCCATGGGACAATAACGAAAGCGTCGCAGCCGCTCCGCCAATCCCTCCACCGATGACTGCTATGGAAACACTCATGCGAATTGAAAACGTGGAGAATTTGACGCCCCTCCAAACAGATTGAATGGCCACCTGAGATCATGCTCATCAACGCTAGGACGCATCAAATTCGCTCCATTAATTCGCACACTGGCTCGTCATCCCAATATCTAATGTAAGCTAGCTTTTAAGGATCTCGCCAACAGCAACGGCGCATAGGTGTCCCCTTTAGCGCGGCGCAAATCAAAAGCAGGGACATGCTCAATATCCAATGCACTTGAACGGGCTACGGGGGCCGGAGGGTCAAGCGACCTGAGCCATTGAGGCTGTTTATAGTTGGCCGCTAACGTCAGGCAGTCCGCAAGCTCGACGGCATTGAGGTAACCTTCGGTAAGAACACCTCCCTGCGGCATGCCCGACCGAAAGCCACATGTGACTACAGCAGCAAGCTTGCCACTGAATACCACTGGCGCATCCAGATGTGGGGCGACATCGCAGACATGAAGCCGCGTCTTGTCATCCTCTCCCGCCATACTCCCAAGCCGCTGTGCCAGATGGAGCAAGGCAGGATGCTGGCGCAAAGTACCCTGCCCAATCCGCAACGTCTCTGGCAACGCAATCACCCCAGCCCCCTGCCCCGGTACTAGAAAAACATGATCGTTCGCTACAAAGCTCCATTTTTGGGACAAAACAAAATCAATACAAAGACTGGTCTTTCCAGCGCCTTTATCCCCTACAAACACAACAATCTGATCGCCGTCACTTACCGCCGAAGCGTGCAGCTCAGCACCGCCTAAACGCAGCGCCCAGTCCCGCAATAGGGTTGAAATAACGCGGTACAGCGCGACAAAAGCGGTCAATCGACCAGGCGCAATAGTCAATTCAATCTCGCGCTTGACGGGACAGAACAGACGCATCCCTGGGCACACCATCACAGACGGATCACCGAGTTCGACACTACCAAGTATAGCGTTGTCACCAAAGCCAAACATCAAAGTGTCACGTCTAGCCGTGTCGTCAGTCACAGAACCCGTAAGCAACCGAATTTGGACGGCTTCCTCAGACCGATGCCCAACAGCAGCCCAGGACCCAAGCGTCTGCTCTTCCACAAAAGCTGCCAACCCCGCATCGTCGCTGCCAACCTCAAACGCAAGACCACCAACCTGTAGGTCAAACCAGTGCACACCGCTCACCGTTTGAATTCCAAATGCAAAAATGCGGGCGCCACATCCCGCCAACGCCGCAGATGACGGTTTGTCTCCACCGCCTCTGCGCTGGGTTGGGGTTCTTCAAAGCTGGTGAGGTGCAAGTTCTCAGACAGAAACGGTGTCAGAACACTCGACAAGGTCCGCTCCTGCCGGCTCACTGCAAAACTGCTACCGTCGTTTTCTCGCGTAGTCTGAAAGGTGATAGATCCTGGCACGTCTGATACGGTTGCGTAACGTGAAAGCTCAAGCAGGATACTACCGTCGTTGTTTTTACGCCACGCCATGCCGCTATGGCTGAAACACGGATGCAAAAGCGCCAGTGCCAAACGCCCACCGGGGCGCAAAACACGTGCCGCACCAACGGCAATGGGGGTTAGGTCGCGCATGCTCATGACGCCCATAAAACTCACCACAAGATCAGTGCTAGAATTGGGCAGCCCCGCAAACGGCGCTTCTTGTGGAACGACCTCGTAATGAATGTCGCCGCTTTGGGTAAGCGCTCTTGCTACGGCGATCATTTGTTCGGACGGATCGATGCCAGTGACTGTTGCGCCACTGCGTGCAAGCCTTCGGGTCACATCGCCGTCGCCGCAGCCCAGATCGACAACTTCCAACCCAGTAACCAACCCAATCATCGCCTCAAATGCGGGCCAATTGTACTCCTCGCGCACGCGATCATACCCCGCGGTTAGTTGGCTGCTCCAGTCCATGGCCGCAGCGTCCCAGTCTTTCATAGAACGACCAGTCACGTTTCTGCCCCTGTACTGTCGTAGACCTTCTGCCAAAGGGTGTCGGCTTTTGACAAAGGCACATCAATATTCCATGGTTTGGGGCGTTTCGTTTCGCGCCCCGCCCAGTGAACAATTTTGATATGACGCTCAAGCCGTTGAAATTGCGTGTCGTCTCCCGTTTCAGGATGCCCCGCGATGTACATGAAGTTATAAATTTCTGGCAGTTCCATCACCCGCAGATCGCCATGAGCTCGGAGATAAGCATTGATGCGCGGTTGATCAGCCCAGTACTCGCCCAAGCCCCGATCTAGCGTGATCATGGCGTCAGCCACTGAGTTAGACAAAAGTCTTTTCCCAATGACCATGAGCCCCGAATTGAACCGCCCCGCCATTGGCTTGCGGCATGGCACGGCCGCAAAATCGCAGTCTAAGAACAAAAGTTCTCCCAATTCGCCTGTACAAAGCGTGTCGCTGTCAAGATAGATGACCCGCTCTACGTCGTCCTGACGAAACGCCTCAAGCGCCAGAAACGCAGGCCGATGCGCATCCGCCTCTAGCTCCCCGTTAAAGCCTTCGTGCCAGCTACAATCATGAAACGTAACATTTGCAAAACGCCTTGAAATGCGGGCTTGGTTGTCCGCCCCAAGAGGGGCCTTTTGGGCATTGTAGAACACGCGCACTGGCAAATCTGCGAAAGCCCGCATGTTATCGTTCAGTGATTGAAGCATGACGGTCAACCCCGGCACAAAACGATCACTGCAAACAGTACAGATCGCCGCCTTCGGAAGGTTCAGGTTCAGTGGCCTTGAAAGAGCACCATCCATCAGCTGTGCTGCCGCGAGGGGGTTGTGACAGGGCGTGATTGCAAAACAATCGGGGTTAAACCGTCCAAAAATGCAAATTCGATATCATACCTAAGCCCGATCCGTGCGTCGTGACGATCAATCAGATCAGTGAGTTTCATTACGTGTTCAGGTGTCAGTGCTTTGGCTGAAGGACCTTCGGCAGTTGTTACATTGGTAAGACGATCAACAACCGCTTGGATCGTGGCAAAGCCGTCAACGACGCGTTTACACGGCCCACAAACCGCGTCGATATGTATACGCGATGGATCACCCGTAAACGGGTCACATGTGAATAAGACACCTGACAGCGTGGGCGTCACCATGTCCTGCAATACAACCGTACCCTCCATCCGGCATGCCGCCCCCCCCATCTGGCAGACATAGTTTTGAACCGTGTCAGCATGAAAGCTAGCCGCAACCCGTTGAAAGGCTACAAAGAGATTCCAGCGCCCGATAACATTCAGTTCAGTATGGCCCAGACCTGCTGCGGACTCGCCAGGTTGATCTTCGATTGCCATGCTTGAGCGCACAGCAAAACTTTCACCAGCTGACCTATGTCGGCGCGCAGTCAAAAAATGCTCCACCTGTGGTCCCAGATTATCAGGGGACATAAGGGCAATCTCCCCTACTGGAATAGCCACGAAATCCGGTACGTCGAACCCTGCCAAACACGCACGAACAAGCCCAGAGGCCTTCCCACCGAGCGTTCTGCCTCGATCAGATTCATGCCAAATTCGTTGACGCTGCTCAGACGCCACATTGCTTAGATTCTGCATTTTTTTTCTCCAAACTATTTACACGTGTGATGCGCCCCGAGATGCCGTCCATTTCGACCAGCTCACCTGGCTGAAAAAGAGTTGTGGCGTTGGGTACGGAAACCACCGCTGGTTTGCCGAATTCGCGGCATAAAATCGCGGCATGGGATAACACGCCGCCATATTCACAAATGATGCCGCCGACTTGCCCCAAGCCAACACTCCATGATGGCGGCAATATGCGGCAAACAACGATTGCCCCTTTTGGTGTTTGGGCAATGTCGTCAGCCGTTTTCACGATCCAGACAGGGCCGCGTGCGCACCCTGCAGATGCACCCTGCCCGCACAGCTCTTGGGTCTGTCCGTCGTTGATCTGCCCCGACGCGATGGTGTCATCCGTGATGCCGAAGAGGCAGATCATGATCGGGTCGATGACGCGTTCCGGTATTACACCTAAAAACTGAACGGGCGCTGAAGCGGTTTGGAACTCCGTCATGGTTGCGCGGGCCCAAGCAAGGTGTTCCGTCCAACGTGCACTGCGCCCTTGGCAAGTTCCCGCGGCCCAGTCTGCGGCAGCCTCAAAGATCATTTGATCAAGCGCCCACCGGTCCAGCAACACAATATCGTCGGCATCCTCCAGCCATCCGATGTCGGCCAAAAGGCCGCCAAGCTCACGCAGTCGGCGCCAAAACACAGCCTGAAACCGATGTTCAACATAGAGGTTATGGTTTTCCAAATACGGGGTGACCCGTTGTGCGCGACGAAAGGCCTGTTCGAATTTTTCTGCATCTTTGGGATCGTCGATCAGTGCCATGCAACGCGCAAACACATCTTCGCCAGATTGCGTCTGCGGATTATTTCCACTGTCGGTCTGTTCCAGCGCCGTTTTAACGCGGTTTAGAATGATAGACGGATGATCGTTCCACACGCGGTCGAAATAGGAAAACCCGATACCATCGGAATACTCAAACCAGTCCTCCCGTGCAGCCTCAAGCGCGGCAAACCATAAACCCAATTGGGAATTGCCCGCACACCGCTCGGAGATCTCATTAACAGTGCCTGCAGCCTTAATGTCATGTTCAACCCCAAGGCGTTGGGCCAGCCGCGCAAGCTCAAATATCTGACGCTGCGGTTCATATATTTCGAGCGTGCCATCCCTAAGCATGCTGTTGACAGTTGCTGGATTGGCGGACGGGAACAACTCTGTGAAAATTTCAGAGAATTGAAGCAGGCCCAGATACCCGATGTTCAAAAGCTCGAAATGGTACTGATATGCCTCAAAGAGCGCATCGACCAATCGGCGGTAGAACTGACACAAATCATGCCCAGATGACAACGCGCCTCCACCAAGGCTGCGCGCATCGCTTTCGAATTCCGGTAAGTCGGGCAAAGGAAGCGCACGTAACTGAGAGGTGAGCGAGACCATCTTTTCGCGCCAGTTTTGTTCGTAATCCTCAAAGCGTTCGAAAATGTGAGCTGTGCGATGCTCAAAGATCGGGATGCGCCGTTCGCTTTCCTGTGCTGTCGGCGGCGCCACGGGAGAGAAGTAGACACGTCCCTGATGAACCCGCACATCGATGCCGTTCGACATCGGAAATGCGAGCATCCGAGTGTTTATCTGCCCCATAGCGAGCTTGATCGCTTCTGGGATTATAGTCTCGAATGGGAAAATTGGCTCAGGGTGATGAACATCTTCGCGAAACCAAAATTCATCGGCATCATGACCGTCTAGATTAAGGCGTAAATGTTCGGGGTATATGATGTCCCCTGGGGTGACCATTGAGAGGCGAAACTGATCGCCCACGTCTTGAGATGTCTGTTTTACAAAATTAACCATTCGTTAACTAGATCAACATCCAAACACCGAAATCTAGGAGATTTTCCCTCAGGGGTGGTCAGAAGCGGGTTAATGCTCAACTACAGGTTGGTTTACGGCGTGTTTTTGCCATCTTCCACTGAAACGCGAAAACCTAATGACAAAACCTAATCGCCGCACAATTCTCGATCCGAAACTGAAACAAAAGAAGGATTTATCCACATGAACAAATTCGGAATCGCACTTACAGGCATTGGCATGGGTATTGCTGGTACAACAGCTGCGGGGACCTTCGAGGCACCGCTAAATACCTTGTCGGTACCAGTCCTGGAAGCGGAAGAAATCTCCGCGCCCACGCCGCTTTTCACAGATCAAACGGAGGGTGAGGTCTACATCACAGCTTCGGGTGTGAGCGGTAGCGTAGGTGGTGGTGGCGGCTTTGCTGCCTAATTAATGCTGTGCCAAGCCTTAGCGGGCTTGGCACTTTCCGTTTTTGACTGAGGAGTTTGTTCTTCGTGTTATCTGACCCGACACATCTGAAACTGGCCTTCAAAGCCTTGCGCATGTGGGCAACCGAGCAACCGCTTCACCACTCTTTAACCCCTGCAGAAAGGGAGTTCATGGCGCGGCGCCGCATTGAAACCGCGTTCGAGGATTTCAATGCACCCAGCCCCTTTCAACGTCTCTACCGCGATGTCTTTGCATGTCAAATGGCGGCAGCAACGGCTCTGCGTAAAGATCTAAAGGCAATTGGTGTGCCAAGCCGTCTCTACAAGGGCGCCGCTGTTGTGGAGCAGATGCTTGGCGGTGAACCATTTAGTGTGATGCGCGACGTAGATCTTGTGGTCCCGCCTGATTGCGCTGCAAAAGCGCGTGCCGTCCTGCGCCATCATGGGTTTCACCAATCTGACTTCGACCTCGAAACGCGGTCCCTAAGGGATACGGATGCCCGTCGCGTAGCTGCCTATGAGGCAGCAAGTTATGAACTTTATGCGTTTTCGCGTATCGAACGTGTGGCTCTCCCCAGCGCCTTGGCCGACTGCCCGCAGTTATGGCAACGCGCCCCGATTTGGCATGACGGGGATAGTGTGTTGGTGCTCGTCACTGTTGATGTCCATGTCCGCGCCGCTGAAGATATACTGGCCGAATATCTGTGGAGAGGTACCAAAGAGCATTCCTTCATAGATCGTTCAGTTGAGGCATGGCTTCTTGCGACGCGCTATTACCTTGATTTGGTCCGCCAAAAAAAGCGCCCAATTCTGCGGGATCTTTTTTATCTCACCCGATTGTTGCCGCAGGTCGATATCGGTCAGTGTCTTGAGCTCGCCGATCGCCACGACACCCTCCCTGCGTTTTATTACACATACAATTTTCTTCAAGCAGCGGGGATGCCCGTCGATCCGCTACCACCTGACATCTTGTTAAAAGGAAATAGAAAAAATGATTTTGGGTGGCAATATGGCAAACTCACCGGGACGCTTGATGCTTCTCCGTCCTTGGCAGCTTAGTTTATGACAGATAAAAGCTTATATATTGTCGTTGATATCGAAACTGACGGACCTTCGCCAAATCATCACGCGATGCGCAATCTCTCTGCCGTTGCGACGGATAGCCAAGGTCAGGAACTTGATACTTTCACCGTAAACCTTTTGCCGCCAAAAGGCACCGCGCCTGATCCCGATACACTTGCTTGGTGGCAGGACGAGCAACCCGATATCTGGGCTGCAATTACCACTGATCCTTTACCTGCAGAGACCGCAATCAAGCAGTTTGAGGCTTTCGTGCGAAACTATGACGGAAGACGCATTTTCTTGGCACATCCTCTGGCCTTCGACGGTTTGTGGATCAGTCACTATATGCAAAATGTCCTTGGGCAGGAATTGATGGCCTTCCACGGCACAACCGACCCGCTCTTTTTCGGAGCAGGGATCGACTTGCCTTCCTTTGTCTCAGGCGCGCTTGGGATTGATTACGGTCTTTGCCGCCATGGCCGCTACCCCCCCGAAGTTGCAACTGATCTGGCACACACGCATCACGGTCTCGACGATGCGAGGGGCCATGCCGACGTTCTACGTAAGACCCTGAAGATTTTGCGGCAGCGCCAATGACAAGGGCGCCTAGTCGTCGATCAGCGTTAAAATCCGCTGTTGAAGAATGCCTTGGGGCCAGCGTGTCACCCGGTACTCTCGACGGTGCGTGTGCGGCCCTCGCCGTTGATCCGGACGCTCTAGTGTGGATGACAGATGCAGCTACGATTTCGCGCGGGTGTGGCACACGCCGGCTCATTGACAGTACAGCTTTGTCGCAACCAAAGGTGATTGAACCTATTTTGTCAGGACAGGTTGGATTGGCAGAAGCTGCTGTTCCCCTGATTGCGACGGCGTGTGAACTCAAGGGCCAAACTGTTGTCGTGACCACCTGTGTTTTGCGGAATCTAAGGGCCTATCTTCATCCCAACATCTGCACCCAAAATACAGTTGGTGCCGCGCGGGATCGATATGACAGCGCGGCCAAGCTGACAGAGGACGTGATGTCCCATGCCCTGAAGACTGTTGGCTTGGCACGTCATCGCGTCATGTTTCTGGGTATGGGGCGGTTCGACTTTATTGCGCGCGCTGCGGACGCCAAACAGGCGGCTATGGCGGCCTCAGACATGATGACCACCTTCGGTTCTGACGTGGCGATTATGCAAAGCGATCACACCGCAACGGATGGCAACGTTGCCGATATATTGGCACAGGATACGTTATCAAACCAGTTCAGAGTCAACAAAGCGGCGGATCGAACAGGGTTTAACAGCCAGCGTTCTGGCGAACTTCCCCACGGGCGCGCGATCTGGCTATCTGTCCCGCCGATCGGTCCGCTCGACGCGAGCCGCGACATGTCTTGCGACTTATCACGTGGGCGGCTTGATGTTTCAGGGTGTAGCCGGCTTTTACGGGAAGGAAACGCTGGTGTCGTCCAGATGCAATCGCGCGGTGTTCTATTGAACGCCTTCTTTTGCCAACTTATTCCGGAAATTTGCACGCAGTCGGCATCTTACGATGGGCCTGTTGTGCCGCTCTTTAGCAGCACTGATGATCTCATCGTGGTGGGCCCGAATGATGCAGTCACACGCTGCTTGGAGCAAGTGTGCGCGCAAGCACAGAGCATCTTGGGCGCACAGACAACATTTGCCACAACATCAGTCGAGCCCAAACGACCGGCCAACACCGCGCGGCGTCTGGCGAACTTGATGTGTTGACCCCTCCCAACACATCCCCCCATCGGCCCCAAGCTCCGGGCCTGATCACAGAGGCCGAGCGCGCATTTCTGGTCGCATTGGGGCGAGGCATGGCAAATATTGGTGGAATCTATGTCGATGCCGGAAGCTTTCTAGGGGCATCAGCCGAAGCCTTGGCCTCGGGATACATCCAATCACGCCCGACCGACCGCACGCCACATGTGCATTGTTTTGACGCGTTCCAGACCCCCTTCTCCGAGACATGCACCTTGATTGAGGAGAAGTCCGGCGTCCAAGTTCGTCCCGGCGAGAGTTTTCGACCGATTTTTGAGGCCAATACACTGGCCGTTCGCGATCTTCTTGTGGTCCACGAAGGCGACATCAGCGATATCAACGCGTTCTCCCTGCCCATCTCACTTCTGTTTCTTGATATCTGCAAATCTCTGGAAACGCATGGGAAAGTAGTTGATCTATTTTTTCGCCAGTTACGTCCAGATGTCGGGATTTTGGTGCATCAGGATTACCACCATCCGCATCTGCCCTATATTCACGTCTGTACTGAATATCTTGCCCATCGTTTCGAAATCATCACCCCAAGGATCGGCGAGTCGTTGGCGTTACGGTTGAAATCGCGGCCAACAGAGGCAGAGCTCAAACGCGTAATTCAGTATGATTTTTCGAAAGATGAGCAAATCAGATTGATGGACGCCGCGCTGGCGCGGATGGGGAATGTAGACACTTTCGAAATGCAGTTGGCACGTTTGGTCCTACGGCGAAGGTTATTTGGTCACGCGCGTTTTGCGCAGGATGTTTTAACGTTCATACGACGCTGTTCATCTACGCTCTCGAAACGTCAGGTGATCTACTTAGATCGCATCCTAAATTATGCCAAAACGAACGAGTCACATTTTTCAGGTTGGTAAGCAGAGATCCGTCCCAACGCAGAGGCGGTGTTCGATGTCTTACCCCCCTGCCCTATCTGTTAGTCGCTAACCCTAATTCTCTAAGTTCAGCCAATACCGTGTGTACCGACGCTCCCCTGTTCGGCGTAGGGCACCCATTTCAGTTAGATCCTGCAAATCTCGGGTTGCGGTTGCGCGGGATGTCCCCGTGAGAGAAATGTAATTCTCGGCACTTAAGCCGCCTTTGAAACCTTCGGGCCCTTCCCGAAACATGCGCGCGATCCCCTTGGCTTGCCGTTCGTTAAACTTGTCGCGATGCTGATCATAGAAATGGGCCTTGCCGATAAAGAAACCAACACGATCAAGTGTCACTGTCTGCGCGGTCAAAACGGTGGCGGCAAACCATTCAAGCCAAGGCGTCACATCTAGCGTTTTCTGATGGCGTTCCAATTGGTCATAATACACCTTCCGCTCACGCTCGATTGTGAAGGCAAGCGCGATCAAACTGGGTTGTCCAATGCTCTGCGCCAGAGCCTTTTCAGCCAACGCTCGGCCTAAACGCCCATTCCCATCTTCAAAGGGGTGGATGCTCTCAAAATAGAGATGACTAAGGCCGGCGCGGGTTAAGGGCGGTAACGGTTCAGAACCTCCAGGTGCTGTCTTGTTAAACCACACAGCATAGCTGTCCATCTCGCTTGGAACCTGACCTGACGGCGGCGCCTCAAAATGTACTGTGGGCCGATCAAGACGACCGGAAACGATTTGCATTGCGTCAGCGTGTTGCCGATAAGCGCCCACTGTTTCCAAATGCCGATCATGAGAAAGCAGCATATCATGCCACCGATACAACGTCTCATGCGTCAAGGGTTCTGCATATGTTGAGTAGACATCAACCATCATCTCAGCCACGCCTTGCTCTCGCGGTTTTGTCGGATACGCATCAGGGGTCAAACCGAATTGACGGCGCAAAGACGACTGGACGCTCCTGCGATCCAGTATCTCACCCTCGATGGCGCTTGTTTTCATGGCCTCGTCACTGAGTAGGTCAATCCGAAATTGATCGCGCTCGACCGGATTAACATGCTGTACAGTGCCTAGAATCTTGCCAGAAGATACTAAAAAGCGCTCCTCGATAGACGTAAGGACGGCAGCATCATACCGAAATTCCGGCCAGTCAGGTTGTTGCCAGTTCCAAGACATGATCGATAGAACTCCCTTCTATAACTCACACATTGAACATATTTGAGCTATAGAGGTCAATCCAATTGATCACATGGCATGCAACCCTTGCGGTGGGCATCACCGACTGGCTCCCACATATCAGAAGTTAGGGCAAAGGTATCCTCGCTGACATGTATAGCGACAGTCTCGCCTTTTCCAAATTCCATTTGGCAGCTCAACCTTGCCGTTCCTCACGTGACGTGACCAGCACATGAACTGAGGTCTGGTCAGTATCCCCAATTGCAGTACCATCCAAAACGTGACGACAATCCATGATATTGGACAACGTCGATTACCAAACGGGGACAAAATATGGAACTGCAAGCCACACTTTATGAGGTGAGCGAACGTGTCGCGACAATCACACTCGATCGTGCGAACCGTGCCAATGCCTGGACTGGCAGAATGCATACGGAATACCGCTACTTACTCAAGAAGGCTGATGAGGACCCAGATGTTGGGGTTATCATCGTCACCGGCGCAGGCAATTTCTTTTGCGTAGGTGCCGACATTGATGTGCTTTCAGAGTTCACTGAAACTGGCGAATACAGCTCTGGCACCGATCCTGATTTAGTGATGCCCGGATCGGATGAATTTCCAGCATTTATGCACGAGTATGTTTATCACTTCGCACTTTCAAAGCCCGTAATCTCGGCAATGAACGGGCCCGCTGCGGGTGTTGGTTTTGTGTTGGCCTGTTACACTGACATCCGGTTTGCTGTTCCTGCCGCAAAACTGACCACCGCACATGGTCCGCTGAATTTACCTGCAGAATGCGGTTTATCGTGGTTGCTGCCTCGCCTGATCGGAAGCGCAAGAGCAACCGAGCTCCTGCTTTCCAGCCGCAAGTTTCTAACCGATGAGGCGCACGGAATAGGACTAGTTCACCGCCTCGTCGAACCTCAGGATTTAATGGCGGAAACCCGCTTGTATGCAATTGATCTTATCACCCGGAATTCCCCAGAATCCCTTCGGCAAACCAAGCGGCAGATCTACCTAGATTGGCACCGCGATGTCGGCACTGCGACCCGCGAAGCCGGAGATTTACTGCTGGATATGGTCAAACAACCTGACTACAGCGAGGCCGTCTCGGCATTCCTTGAGAAACGCAAAGCCAATTGGCAGACAGATACCTGAGCTTTGGCCGCATGCCCCCACTCACGCTGTAATGTCCGCACACCCTGCGTAAATGCATCCAAACCAAGGTTCGTTCAAAAATCAGATCATCCCTAGATGCAGGTTTACAGAAATTGCGATCAGGATCAGGCCCCCAAACCACGCCATTCTCTCGCGGGTTCGTTCCTGCCCGTTAATTTTTTGAACCAGCGCGCCCCCCATAAATGCAACGCCGATATCGACTGGAATTGCCGTCAGGGGAACCAGCACCCCCAATGTGAGGAGCTGTACTCTGGTATCCACTTCGCTTGAAACACCCAATCCGGTATCGACAAAGGGCGGCAGGAACAATGCAAAGAACAAGACTGTTTTCGGGTTGAGAAATTCAACCAGCACCCCTTGCCAGATGATAGACCCAAGCGATCGCGTGCGGACCTCTTTAACAATTAGTACCGTCTTAGCCTCGGAACGCGCATTCAGGATCATCGTAGCCCCCAGCCAAATCAAATAGGCCGACCCCACATATCGCAAGCCCACAACAATCGAGGGCATTTCCTCAAACAACTTTGCCAATCCCAATGCGGTCGCCACCGCAAGAACCATGCCACCCAAGGCAAGGCCCAAAGCAGAGGCAAGGCCCGCCGTGCGATTTTGACCCACAGTGCGCGACAACACATAAAGCATCGAGGGACCAGGTGTTGCACTCAGGAAAAAACCAGCAAGAAGCACGGCGAGGACATTGTCTATTGGCGGCATATATCAGGACTACTTTACTTCAGCCGTTGTTCGAACGGGTTGTTGATGGTGGGTTCAGCCAAACTGGCCACATTTTTGAGCGTCTTATGCCGGAAATACGGGAAATCACGGACCAGCATCCGCTCAAGATGCTCACCCGCAAGGAAGGGTTCATATTTACTTGGTTCGTCCGCCCGAACCAGGTGGGCAAACGGTTTTATTAATGTATCGTGGTTGGTTGCGACAAAATAAGGCAGCGAGAACCGTTCAGGGCTGAGGTTCAGAACGCGATGCGGTGTGGAACGGAAAACACCGTTTGTCCATGCCTCCATCATATCCCCGATGTTCACAACTAAGGCATCCGGGTCCACAGGCACATCTATCCACGTGTCCTCCTGCGTCATCACCTGAAGGCCCTTGTTACGGGTGTGTAGCAGGGTCAGGCATTCGTAATCAGTATGCGCGCCCATGTTGACCGACTTATGATCTTTGGTGGCAGCCTGCCGAACATAATGCAGCAGCCTAAGCTGTGAAATAGGTTTGCTCATGTGGTTCGTCATGGCACCATGCGGCAGTTCCAGATGCGCTTCCAAGGCGGTACATATCAGGCGCCCTAAGGCGGATACTTTTGCATAATATTGCGCAACTACATCCTGGAACCCTGCAAGTTCTGGCCAGACGTTTGGCCCCAAAACCCGATTGCCCGCCAAGTAATCCGGATCATCGGCGGGCAAGTCCAACCCCATGTCAAAAGCTTCATAACTGCGGTGAACCTCGTCGGGATAATCGCCCTTTTCAGTAAAGGGCACATAACCGCGGTGGTTGGAGCTTTTTGCGATGTAATATTCTTGTTTGAACGCATCCGACTGAGAAAAGAAACCCGACGCAGCCTCATAGGTGGCATCCACCAATGATCTGTCGATGCCATGATCGCAGATGCGGAAAAAACCAAACGTGCAGGCCGCCTCCCCCATAGCATTTGCCACGTCCATGAAACGGCTTCGATCCCCGCTGACCAGATCACTCACGCTGATCAAAGGAAGTTGTCGGGTTTCAGTAGTCCAGTTTGTATCAAAAATAGTCATGTTGCCCTCCAGATTATGTTCACCTTTGGTTAACATTTAGTGGTTAACAAACTCTTCCTATTGGGCCGTTTTGGTATCGGAATGTCTGCCTAAACTGCTGGAAAATAGAGGTGGAACGTAGCACCCTGCCCTATCTGAGAAGTGACCTCAATTGCGCCTCCAGATTGCTGCATAAACCCCAAGGCCATCGACAGCCCCAAACCGATCCCAAGGCCTACTGGCTTTGTTGTAAAAAACGGATCGAATATCTGTTGCATGCTGCTTTCCGATATTCCGCCACCAGTATCCTGAACGCTGAGCCTGACATAAGGACCAGGCGATAAGCTGGTGGTGATCCGCCGCTTGTCAGATATCGTGTGTAGGAGGTTTTGGGTGGTCACAGTAATGCTATCCTCGCCGGGCATCACATCACGCGCATTGCCAAACAGATTTGCAAGGATCGTACCCAGCACAACAGTATCGACGTTCACCTGTCGGATATCAGGCGCTAGCATAAACGCCACCGGACCATAGCGGCCCTCTGACGTCTCTTCATGAAAGGTTTGGACAAATGCATTTAGGTCGGTGATCTTAGGCGTCAGACGGGTCCGCTGTGAAAAGGTCAGCATGGCAGCGATTAATTCCGCACCACGCCGCGCTGCGACCTGAGCAGCGTTCAATGTCTCTGCTGACGATCCCTCCCCCACGAATTCTTCTAGGAATTCCAAATTACCTGAAACGACCGTCAGCAAATTATTGAACTCATGTGCAAATCGACCAGTCAAACGACCAACAGCCTCCAGCTTGCGCGCATTGAACAACTCGGCCTCCAACGCTTTTCGATTGGATATCTCTTGGCTCAGCTGGGTATGTGTCGCAACCAGATCATGGTACCGTTTTTTGGAACGATCGGCCTCTGACAATAACTCAAGTTTGGCAGTGGTCAGGGCCGCAATGGTGATGAGAATTTCCAGCTCTGCAGCGCCAAATGCGCCCGGATCGGGATGCTCACTGTCGATCACGCCAACAATACGGTTGTCACAGATCAAAGGGACGCAGATCTCAGACCGCGCAATTTGCGCATCGGTGATGTAGTTTTGGTCAAGTAACAGATCGTCAATAATAATTGGCTCTCGACTTGCGGCTACCTTACCCGTGATGCCCTGCCCAAAAGGTATTTTTAGCGGGTTTAGAATACTGCGCCCGTAGGGGTTCTTTTCACCCAATGCCGCAACCTGAGTGAGTTCTGTTTGGGCATCGTTTGCTTGATAGATCACACAATCCAGAAACTTGAGCCGCCCGACCACGTTTTGGGCAACATACCAAAATAAGTCCTCAACACTGGGAATAGAGATTAGATCGACGGCAAAGGCATTCAGCGTCCTTAGTGCTGCAGCCTCTTCCAGCTTTTCTTGAAGTCCGTTGTGCTGAGAAGGCGGCTTAGGCATATGTTGGTCCATCAAAAGTAACTCATTAAGGATATGTAAATTTCCCGCATAGGTATAGTAGAAAATTTATTAAGGGCTAAGACACCCGTTTTAAACGACGCCTATATTCGAATTTGACTATTAAGGTCAGGGACGTATTAACGAGCCTGATATTTTCAATCTCGATGCCAACAGTTAAGCTCGGATTGCCGTTGTCGGGGCTAATCCATAGCCTTACTAGACATTATTGCAGTTATAAATCCATATACCTTTGATATATATAGAAAAAACATGTTGTCAGCTGACAATACGTGCATTTCATCGTGAATAGCTCTTAAACAACGCTGAAACACAATAGCGTCCACTTGCAGCATGTTGTGCCAACCGTTTCAGGTATCCAGCAGGGTTATCAATAGATGCAAGGTTCTCAAGGATGCACAGGATTGCTGCCGTTGCATGCTGTCTTCCCATATCTTTGACAGCTTGTTCATACAGCGCGTTATTAATCCCCATCATCGGACCTAACTCATGTGCTATTTTAGATAGGTCATGCCAACCACGAACAGGCTCCGGAAAAAAGCTCTGGTATTCTGTGCAATAGCGCATGGTCTCTTCAAAGAGTTCTCTATCTAGCTGGGGAACATCCCCTGCCCCATTCCCACTTTTTGGAAGTATTTTAATTTCAGGTTGTATGTGCCGCTCATTTTGGATGTCAGAGCTGCTCATTTCGGCTGACAAAACCTTGTGCTCCATCTGTGTAATGCAATTTGTGAGTAGCGTTTCGTCAGGTTTACGACGGAGAACTTTAAACGCCTCAAGGGTGTCCTCATCTTCGCCCATCATTTCGATAACGCTTTGACGTAACGCTGCCAGTTCGGCACGCAATGCAGCCAGTTCACTGCGGCGCTTTTGTGCGGCTTGGCTGTTAGCAATGATCTGGGCTGCCATACGGGCCATGGGAGATAGATCAAAGCCAAAGGCGATACGTGTGCCTCCTTCCCCACGGTTGCGGGCAAACCGTTTGCGGTTGGCACTGTCATGTCGGCTGACAATTCCGCAAGAGACCAAGGTTCCCAAATGACGGCGCAGTGTGCTTTCCGGCATCCCGCCGAGGCGCTGAGAAAGCGTGCGATTTGCGGGAAAGACGATTGTGCTGTGTTCTGCTGGTGCGATCATACGGTCGGGATGGAAACTGATGAGGGCGCGCAAAACCGATAGGGTCCGATGTGTGAGGCCGTACTCTTCGGCCGCTTCGGTAAGTGCGGTCAACAGATTCCATTTATCTACCAGACCCTCTTCTTCAACGAGGGTGGGAGTACGCGATTTCAATGGGACAGCCGATATGTGCCGCCCAAACGATGTTTGGTGGTCCTGTTTCATTAATAATCACGAAAGACAAAGGGCTCCCGGCCCTACACCGTGATGTAGAGTTGACAGAGTTTCCAGTGGGGGTTATCTCAGATGTGCAAAGATCGAGAATGGCCTTCTGGGAGAAATCCTGGGGGGCTGTTTCTTTTTGTCCTTAGGGTCGTGCCTTTCTTGTTGTTGCTTCTACCTCAGTCATCGCGCCGCTGTGTTGCCCAGCGGTCGTGAAGTTCTTGCAGCAACGCCTCGGCGTTACCGTCAATCCAAGCATCAAACCCATCCGCGTTTTTGGTCGCGATGTTCAGGATGACGCCTTTGTTGGTTGTCTTGATGTCGCCCAATGCTTTGCCATTTGCATCACGCAGGGTGCGTGGCTTTGGCGGTGCCTTGGGCTTTTTGGTTGTTGTGCGATTGGCCCGTTCAAACACGGCGTCGAACCGCGCGTCTGAGTCCAGCTGCCCGAAGTCGGGTGTGTTCATCAGTGCAGTTGCGTGGCCGCGGCTGTTATTGTCATCCAACGCTTTGGCAAGGGCGATCCAGCGGTCACGCCCAATACCCGGCGCGCTGCCGATCTGGCGCAGGAAGGGCAGGGGGAAGGCGGTTCCGACCTTGAGCATTCGTGAGAGCATAGGCAGATCAATAGACAGCGCGTCTGCAATTGTCTGCCGTGCATAATCTTGGGCGGCCAGCTGCGCAGCAAACGATGCCTTCTCGATAAAGCTGAGGTCTTGCCGGGCAGTGTTTTCCTGTCCCTGCGCCATGACCAACGCATGATCATCAAGCTGCCGTATCATCGCCTTTACAGGCACACCCAATTCGCGCAGCGCCTTGAGGCGGCGGCGGCCATACACGATCTCATAGCGCCCATCGGTCTTATGATGGGGGCGCAAGAGAACAGGAACCTGTTGCCCATAGGTGCTTAGGCTTTCGCGCAGTTGGGCTTGGGCGACGCTGTCCACACCAAGGCGGTCTTCTACGCCAGCATCATCAATCAACGCAGCGTCAATTTCTTGGACCGCGTTTTCCTGAAGTTTTGTAAGGGAGGATTGCAATGCACCTACCGCGCCACGCGGTTGTGGTTTCGCAATGTCAGCCGGGCGTCGCCGCTCTGATTTTGCGGGCATGTCGCCGCCCAAAATGCCTTTACGTGCCATCTATCGTCCCCATGCTTGTTGCAAGAGCTGTTCAATCTCGTCGTTCACAAGATTCAGTGAATCGAGGGCGCGGTCATATGTGTTTCGGTGAAACGCGCTGCGCTCGACCTCATAGATTGTTTGTTGGGTTAGCCCTGCATCGCTGATCGCCGTGGATTTCAACATGGGGGCTACCATCACCTCATCGCCGAATAGTTGCCGCAGAAAGGCGACCACTTGCTGTTGCGGCCCGTCATTTGGTTCATAACGGTTGATCAAAAAGCGCATGAAATCGAATTTCATATCCGCACCAGCATTTGAAACAACATCCAAGAGGTCCGCGCTCATTTGCAGGAACTGGGACATGGAGGCGACATCAAGCATGTTGGGCACAATGGTGATCATGACACCCGTCGAAGCACAAAGCGCTGACATCGTTAGATAGCCAAGCTGCGGAGGGCAATCGAAGATGATTACATCATACTGGTCCTCAACTTCTTGCAAGGCTTCAGCCACCCGCGCGTAGAACGCGGGCTGTATATTGGCGAGCAGCGCTTGCGGCGTCTCATGTTCGAATTCTTGGAGGAGCAGACCGCCGGGGGCGAGGTCGATACCTGTGAAGAATGTCTTTTGGATGATCTGCGAGAAGGGCAGGGGGTCGTCATAACGGATCGCATCATAGATCGTGCCAGAATTCAGAAAGTCCACCTCTGGTCTATAGCCAAACAGTGTCGTTAGAGACGCTTGAGGGTCAATATCTACGGCCAGAACGCGTAAGCCCTTGAGGGCCAGCCGCTGCGCTGCATGAATGGCACTAGTGGTTTTACCTGATCCGCCTTTGAAGTTCAGGAAAGACAAAACTTGTACTTTGTCGCCCTCACGCCGCCCCCGCATATAGGTGCCGGGGGTTTTGGCGGAGGTTTCAAGGATCTTGCGGATATCCAGCAGCGTTTGGGCGTCATAATGCCTACGACCTCCCGAACTAGACTCTACTTCAGGGATTTTTTCATCAAAATGCAGTTTGCGTAGGAAGCTGGTAGAGATGCCGAGCATCTGTGCTGTTTCCCCCGCCGAAAAGCGCCGCAGCTCTTTTCTTGCGTTAGGTGCAAACACCTTGAGCATGTGGCTATCAAGCGCCGCAGCTAGGTCTTCCGCATTCTCACGAATACGGGTATTGATATCGAATTGCTCGAGCCGATTAGACATAATCTTGCACACCTATATACAAAGGCTCTGCGGCCTTTTTCAGTAACGCTTTATTTCGCTAGCGCCTTTAATATCGTTTCTTAGCTGAGAAACGAGGGGTTTGGCAACTGATTCCTGTAAAACGTACATTAAATGCCCGCTGGTGCCCCTGTTGTGGGCCCTTTGAAACGAATTTCGACGCGATCAAGGAAAGTGTTTTGCGAATCTGTCAGGTGAATTTTTATGAGCATGTCACGTGAAAGCCTGAGCGTAGGTGAACGGCTCGCCGTACCTGCCGCGTCTTTTATCCTTCGGGTTTCTAACCGATCAGCGTACTTTGAATTGCTGTAAATGTGCAGAGGGTGAGATGCCAAAGCGCGCCCTATAATGACGCGAAAACACACCTGTTGAGTTGAAGCCGCAAGCAGCTGCAACCTCAGTTACTGTTATTTCGGTTTCAATGAACAGTGACCGTGCACGATCCAATCGAAGGTTGCGATAGGTTGTCATGGGGGACTCGTTCAGGAATTGGCGGAAATGGCGTTCGATTTGACGGCGTGACATCTGCGTCTGAAGGCTCAGCTCGTCCAGAGAAAGGGGTTCTTCGATGAACTGATGCATGGTTTTTATGACCTGAATCAGCTTTGGATGACGTGTGCTAAGAGCGTATGCAAAAGAGGACCGTTGCGTGGAGCGGGCTTCAAAATCTCCACCGTTCAGGCACATGTCAGAGACTACGACAGCAAAATCACGGCCATAATCCCGCTGAATTATCGCAAGCATCATTTCGGCAGCCGCGGCGCCACCGCCGCATGTCCAAAAGTCGCCATCAATCTCAAATCGATTGGCGGTAGGTACCAGCGTCGGGAATTTTTCAACAAAACCGGGTTGGTTTTCCCAATGTAGCGTAAAAGATTGGTCTTTGAGTAATCCGGCACGCGCAAGCGTGGCAGCACCCGTGCAAATGCCGCCAAGCTTACCACCAAAGCGGGCATGGCGGCGCAGGGTTGCGACGGCCTTTTCACTGGCGGCCCCGACGCCTTGATTGCCTGAACAAACAAGAAGCCGAAGGTCTTTTGGTATGTTTTCCAGAGCACTTGTCACAGCTACTTCGACCCGAGAAGAGGAAACAACCGCCTCCCCTGTCTCAGAAAACACCGTCCAGTGATACAGGGGCTGCTGGGCCAATTGGTTCGCAACTCGCAAAGGATCAAGAGCTGCGCCAAACGCAAGAAGCGTGAACTCTGGAAGTAGTAAAAAACCTAGATGTTTTGTGGGCTTACAGCGGTCAACTGGAAAACAATATGCGCCCTTGGGCACGATTTCGGGCGTCATGTTGGGTGGTGTATCATTCGATATACGTTCTTGTTTGGTCATTCTGGCAGGTCGCCAAAAGTGTTTATGGCCCCGCTAGAGAAGATCCAAAACTTGGACATGGCGCAGTTTGATGCCGGTTCTATTGGATTTTTGCGTGTCATCGTTTCCAATCTGCCTGTGGGTCTAATCCAGCATGTTTTTGAGAAGTATCTAATTACCCTATCAATGTTTGAAAAAACTACATGGTATAAGTACGTCATAGATATAGTATAAATGCGACAACCAATCAAATTTAGAAATGTCCAAAAATTGGAAGCTGTGATGAGGCAAACCGCAAATTCTGGTGCTGCACGATTGTCGGTGGGGTTTATCCTAGCACGGAATTTCACGCTCAGCGCTTTTGCGAGTTTTGTTGATGTATTGCGACTTTCAGCGGATGATGGCGATAGTAGCCGACAAATTCTGTGTCGATGGAATGTCTTGTCGCCGTACAACACACAAATTCGTTCAAGTTGTGGAATACCACTGCAACCAGATGCTAAAATGAAGGAACCAAGTGACTTTGACTATATCGTAGTTGTTGGGGGCATACTGGGCCAAGTAGAGGATCTGGATGCCGTCAGTCTGGCCTATCTTCGTAAAGCAGCTGAGCAGAACATCCCATTGGTGGGGCTATGTACCGGGGGATTTATCCTGCACCGCGCGGGACTGATGGAAGGGCGAAAATGTTGCATACACTGGTTTCATCATGACGACTTTTTGGATCAATTCGACGGATTAGAGCCTGTTTCTGATCAGATATTTGTAGTTGATAACGACAGGCTGACGTGTTCGGGCGGAATAGGGTCGGCGCATCTTGCGGCATATTTAGTTGCACGGCATGTCGGCGTTATTCAGGCACGTAAAAGTCTTCACATCATGATCATTGATGATGTGCTTGAAGGCGAAAAACCGCAACCCGGTATTCCATTGGTTCTCGTGACGCCTGATGATCTAGTGAAACGTGCGCTTTTGATGATGCAGCAAAATATTGAGTATCCGTTGCCCATCAAAACACTATGCGAACGGCTGAAGGTTGGACGCAGAAAGCTAGAGCGGCAGTTTCGGCGCGCTTTAGAGATTTCACCGCTTGAAGCCAGCATGATGGTCCGCATTGCACATGTAAAACATTTGCTTACAACGACGAAGCTCACGATCTCGCAGGTGGCGTTACAGACTGGGTTTTGCGACGCGTCACATCTGATCAAAGTGTTTCGGCAGAGGGTTCATATCACGCCTGATGTGTTTCGATCAAATATTGGCCCCACAAAATGACGGTTTCCCACGTTTCCATATACAGGGCATAGGTTTTTAGTGAGATGAGGACCAAGGTGAGATGACCTTGGTCCTCAGTGTTTTTAGGCTTGGTAAGTGCCACGTGCAGGATAGTTGTTTTCCAGCGCATACACGTCAGTCCAAAATAGCATTGTCGACGGAAGTTCGTATCATATTTCCAGACCCGTCACCCAGCATGTTTGTAGACGTAAATCAGACCCTTCGTCGGATGGATTAACGGCCAGCTTGGTCGTTAGCCATGTTGAAATCAAATGATGGGGCTGGCAATGGGATTGATTTCTGCTGGTCACGCTCTGGGTGGTGCGATGGGAGCATTTGCCGGGGGATATGTTTTTACAGTCACCGGAAGTTACGATCTGGTTTGGGCGGGTTCAATCTGGTTGGCATTCGGGGCTGGTTTGTTGGCATTTTTTTTGAAGGCGCAACCATTGAAAATATCGAACTAGCTGTGTGAGCGCTCGGAGTTGCGCCAGCTATTGTAGATCGTCCGCAACAATCCGTCCGTCTTCCAATGTGATGATCCGATCAGCCATTTCGAGTATCCGCGGATCATGTGTGACGATCACAGTTGTTGTGCCCCGCGTTTGGCCAAGCGCCTTGAGCATCTCAACAACAGTATGCCCGGAAACTTTATCCAATGCTGCTGTGGGTTCATCAGCTAAAACGATCTCTGGGTTTGATACCAAAGCACGTGCTACGGCTACACGTTGTTTTTGCCCGCCCGATAGGTTGCTTGGTAGATAATCAAGACGGTCTGAAAGGCCCAAAAGCCCGAGGATATGATGCGCTGCAATGCACGCTTTCGCTCTATCGCCACTGCCGTGAACTTGCAGCCCCATCAGCACGTTCTGTGTTGCCGTGAGGCTTTCATGTAGGTTGTGTGCCTGAAAGATAAATCCAAGACGCCGGCGCAGAGCGACAAACACTGCTTCACTGCTGCCATATAATTCATGCCCTAAAAGACGCACGCTGCCTTCCTCAATTTCGCGCAGACATCCTATAAGCGTCAGAAGTGTCGTCTTGCCCGAGCCAGATGGCCCCATCAGAATGGTCAGACTGCCGCGCGCGAACTCAAGGTTGATATCGAATAGGGCCTGAATGCGGGCGTCGCCGCTTCCGAAGAAATGGTTCAAATGTTTGGTTGTGATCGCGGCTTGTTTCGCTGTGTTTGTCATCAAAATAAATCCGCAGGATCAGCATTGGCCAGTCGGCGGGTCGCTATGGCTCCAGACACAGTACAAGCCGTCAAAGTGCCCAGAAAGACAAGGATCGCGCGACTTGCGTTCATCGCAACTGGCAAACCGGTAACTGATACCAATCCAGCATAAAGCGCCATCGAAACGAGGAAACCCGGAACAAAGCCTAACACCGCCAAAATGATCGCTTCTTCAAATACGATGCCCAGAAAGAACGGTTGGCCATATCCCATCGCTTTGAAGGTAGCGTATTCGCGCAAATGGTCTGCAACGTCGGTAGACAACACCTGATAAACGATCACGAGGCCCACGAGGATACCCATAAACACGCCAAAGCCAAAGATGATCCCTGTGGGGCGTTCTGTCGACATATAGGCCAGGTCGTTTGCGGCAGACCCTGTCACACTTTGTATTCTAAGATTATTGGCGGGCAGTATATTTTGCAGGCGGGTGAGCACGGTATCGATGGAAATACCGTCATCGGTCTGTATTAAAATATGATTTGGGGCGCCACTGTTGCGGTTTGGAAAGACACGTAAAAAGGTCTGGTCGGACATCATCATCATTCCATCGGCCAGAAATCCACCGCCCACTTCCATGGTACCGATGGCCTGCAACGTGTCACCGCCCGTTTCAAAACTGAAGGGGCGGCCTTGTGCCAGATCTTCGATGACAGATTGCGGCATGCCGCGCGTTTCCTTGTCCAGCAGGGCGGTATTTTCGATGCTTAAACGATCAAGGGACGCCGCAATGTCTGGGGTGGTGAAATCGGGCTTGGCGACATCCATCCCAAAACTAAGGAGCGATACAGAAGATCCGTCTTTTAACGTGAAGGGCAGGTTGCCGATGAACAGTGGCGTTGCATCATTTACGCCTGCAACACCGAGGGCCTGAAACATGCGCGCGCGGGGAATATGGCCATCATCAGTCAGGGTATTTCCGTCCTCCGAAGACAGGATGATATCTGCGTTTAGCATCGCGTAGGGCGCAACGGTTGAGGTGTTCAGCGCGCCCATAATGCCCAGCTGCATGAACACTAGAAGGTTGGCAAAAGCTACACCAGCAACGGCGGCAATGAATCTGCCACGGCTGTGGGTCAGCTGCAGCCAGCCGATGGGCAAGCGTCCGAAGAGAAAGGTCAGCAGCTTGTTCATTCCGAACGGCCAGCGTCGATCCGCACAATGGTTTCGAGATTGGTGAACGTTGATGCAAGGGTTGATGACTTCGGATCAAGCGTCACGATCACATCAACAACCCGCGCATCCGTATTGGCAGCGGGATCATCGGATGTGATGGACTGGCGCCCAATTTCAAGGCCGATAGCAGACACCTTGCCAGTTAACCCCTCGCGCAGGGCGTCGGCACTGATCGTGACTGGATCACCAATTGTAACACGCCCGATCATGGTTTGATAAACTTCGGCCTCGACCGTCATTTGCGAGATATCACCAAGGTTAATGATCCCCGCAGTCCCAGGGCGTTCGCCAGTACGCACATTAATATCCAGAACAGTACCACGTTCGGGTGCACGCACGTAGGCGCGTTCAAGGTCCTGTTCGGCGCGCGCAAGATCGGCGTGTGCTGCACCTAAATTTGCTTCGGCCACTGCGACATCAGCCTGTACAGTTTCCGATCCGGTTGCATAACGTGAAAGCGTGGCGAGCGCCCGCTCAACATCGCGTCCCGCTTCGTTGGCGCGGGCGATGACCTGATCAAAGTCTGCGCGGGTGGTCACACCGCGCTCAAACAAGGCTGTGACGCGGTCTAGGTCCGACTGGGTTGCCTTTGCGGTAGCTTCAGCCCGTTCCAGAGATGCTTGTGCTTCAGCGCGGCTTGCGGTGTTGGACGCGCGTGTCTGGACAAGGTTTGCCTCACGGACCCGCAGAGCGGCCTGCGCCGATGCGACAGCGCTTTTTAGTTGGGGCAGGTTGTCGAGTATTGCGAGGATATCGCCCGCCGCAACTTTGTCGCCAATTGACACGCGCAGTTCTGCAATACGCGCGTCTCCAGCACCGGACGGCGTCGCTACACTGGTTACGTCTCCGCGGGGAATGATCCTCCCAAGGGCCACCACATCGCCCTCGCTGATGACTGCGATCTGCTCTTGTGCTGTGACTTGCTGGATTGCCACAGCAATAGGCGTATCTGTACCTGCTCCCGGCTGTAGTCCCGTAGCGTTAAAGAAAACGCGCAAGCCAGGGGGTTGGAAGTACATGCCGATAACCGCACCCGTAAAAAGAGTAGCCATGAAAAGCGGGATCAGGAACAAGCGGGATCTGCCCATTGCTTTTGGGTTGGATGCGGTATTCGTTTTGGTCACGCCAGTATCAATAAGCGGTAAATCTGAGGAAGGTATTGAGGTATTTGACGTCATCCACTGCCTTTCAGGTCATTCGCAATAGTAGCACAATCCAGAGCAAAGCGGGCATACCGCTTTTTAGCGCAGTATCACAGAAATTCTGCTGCGGATTGCGCTTGATCAATGCTGGGATCGAATTGCGCGTTGTAACCGGATTAAACCCCGCAACCTCACGGCGTTTGAAAATTCAAAACTTCCAACGTTTCTCAAAAATCGAAGGTTGGATGGGGCCTGCGGATAAGAAAGCCTGATCAGTGAACCGTTTCAGCGATGCCAAATTGATTTAGGTCAAGGTAAGCTAAGCGCCACCTTGTTATAGTTCAGAAAACGAGAGGTATAGATCGTGTCTATTATCACATTTGTAAAAGGCTGGTTTGGTCATCAAGAGCGTGTGCTGACAGACATTGCTCTCTCTGATCTTGACCTGATCAATGCACCGTATCGGCAACAAATTTCACGCACTGTTGGCACGCGACCTCGTATGGATGCGCTTGCTGCACAGTTTAATGTGACACCGGCGCTGATTGACGCAGATCGCGGCTTAGCGATGGAATTGGGTGAGGCCTGCAGCCAGTGCAAGTTTACCAAAGCCTGCCAAAACTCTTTGGATTTAGGCGTTGATTTCGATGCGTCGCGTTGTCCTAACGCGACGATCTTTCAAGACATGTCGCCGATCTGAAACTTACCTGTTGCGTGACAGGTTGATGAGTGGCTGATCCAGTTTGGGCGCCGTCATTGATGCCAAAAGCGATACGCATAATTGAAAACTCTTGGTGTGGGGCGTTTGAACTATGATGGCTTCCACCTCCTTGCTGCGATCTTGTTTTGTGGGTTCTGACTTTTAGCAGTGTCGTTTGGATAGTTTGCCCAAGAACAAAGACAGGTTGTTGGCGTTGGTTAGAATTTTCGGGACGTGAAACACGCTTGGAGGAGTGGCGCATCATGGCAAAGAGTATTTTTGAAACAACGATCGGGGCTTTTGAAGACCGCATGATGCTCCGAAGGAGAATGCTGAAGGTAACTGGCGTGGAGATGAAAAAACGCCGAATTCCTGAAGTCATCGAAGATGAAATACGAGACAGCATTATCAATTGCTACGAATGCAAAAGTGGTGACGCCTGTATGACTTGGCTGGAGAAGGCTGAGAAGGGTGCGCCGCCGCCTGAGTTTTGTCCGAACCGTGATACGATCTTGCGGATCAAATCAATGGGGCACACAGATGAGATTGAAAAATGACTCTCTGCGAAAAACTCAATTCTCTTTCTAGTCTCAGGAATGAACACGTAGCAGGTTT
This sequence comes from Sulfitobacter sp., assembly GCF_036960155.1. Taxonomy (GTDB): domain Bacteria; phylum Pseudomonadota; class Alphaproteobacteria; order Rhodobacterales; family Rhodobacteraceae; genus Sulfitobacter. The sequence goes on from NZ_JBALWB010000006.1 coordinate 178,520, forward strand.
GGTTTCCTTTCCATCAACTTTGGGTGCTCGCTAGCTTCAAGCTACTGCTCAAAGTTTGATCTTGCACAACGTTCGCCCCCGCAGGCCCGGCTAGATGTGTCGTCAACAACGATCCATTCGAAAGGAAATTTGATGTTTCGTACTATAGTTGCTTCAGCCGCAGTCATAATCGCCTTTGGTGGCACAGTCGCCGCAGAAACATTCGAAGTGAAATTGCTAAATAAGGGTGATGGCGGTTCTATGATTTTTGAACCAGCCTCGTTGCGCATTGCAGCGGGCGATACCGTGAAATTTGTCCCAACTGATAAAGGTCACAATGCAGAAACTGTCAAAGGCATGATCCCTGCAGGCGCCACAGCCTTTGCGGGTAAGATCAACCAAGAGATTGACGTGACGCTGACAGAACCCGGATTTTACGGCGTCAAATGCAAACCACATTGGGGCATGGGCATGGTGATGGTGATCGCGGTTGGCGATGATGTTGCCGACGCAGAAAGTTTCCTAACGGGAAAGATGCCGAAAAAAGCCAAAGCCAGATTTGAAGAAAGCTTGAGCGGTCTTTGAACGCAGCGAGAAGGGTGATGGGTAACATTCATCCTTCCAAAACCAAAATCTATCGCGCGCCCATTGAGGTAGACCAACGGGCATTGTCTGATCCGGAGTTAACTGTTTCGTTATGAGAAACGTCTGTACCCTCATTTGTGGCCTTATGTTGTCGGTGTGCCTTTCGTTGTATGGCCCTTCCGGTATGGCCAAGGCCAATGAAGGTGTCGGATTTTCTATGGTTATTTGCGCCGATGGCGTTGCAAAAACTGTGGTGTTCGATGCTGACGGTAACCCAGTAGAGCCAGCGCAAAATTGTCCTGAATGCCTTAGATGTTGTCAGGCAATTGGTGCTCTGGGTGCAGAAATTTCTTCGGGGACCCCATCCTGTTCGCAGCTAGCGATAGAGGTGGACTGCCCTCTGGCCCAAAATCCTATCCTCAATAAACGAAACATATTCCCCGCGCCGCGTGGCCCTCCGGCTGTCCGATTTTCCATGCTTAACATGCCAAGGCCGACCACGGCTGTTCGGTTTGTCATCGGTCAAATTACACGCAGCGACGGGCGACCTATGCTTAAGGACGCCACCGCATGAAGACCATTTCCTCCTCCCTCAAATTTATGGCGATGCTTGCGACGGTGCTCTTTTTTGGGCTTCCTGTTGCTGCGGATACGATTTTGTCCAAGCTGCTGCCAGACCTCACTGCCGCAGAGCTGGTGGAGGGGGCAGACGCCTTTGGGATAATCCATCCCGACATACCAGTTGTTCAAGTGCTCAAGGGCAGTGAGCGGATTGGGTGGGCTTATATCACCTCGGATTTCGTCTCTACCACGGGCTATTCGGGCAAACCTATTCACACGATGGTGGCCATCGACGATGCCGCGCAGGTGATCGGTGTACAACTTGTCAAACACTCCGAGCCGATTGTCTTGATCGGTATTCCGGACGCGAAGGTAAAGGCGTTGGTGGCCAATTACCGCGGTCTTGATCTGGTAGCGGAGGCTGAATCGGGAGGTACTGCGCACCAACTTGATATCATTTCAGGTGCAACTGTGACGATCATGGTGATCGACGATTCCATTGTGCGTGCTGGCCTAAAGGTTGCGCGCCAGCTGGGATTGGGCGGTCTGGTGGTTCAGGACAAGGGCGCTGGCCCGCAGTTCGAAATTAATCCAGACGCAGAAGCATCCAACGACTGGATGACGTTGGAGGGAGACGGCACACTGCGCCGCCTGTCACTGGATGTTGGTCAAATCAATGCAGCCTTTGGTGCAATGGAGGACAAACGTGCGGGTAAGCGGGCACTTAAAGAAGCCCCCGAAACCACGTTCATCGAGATGCAGGCAGCCCTCGTGTCCCATCCCGCTATCGGGCGCGCCATACTGGGGGATGCCGTCGCTGCAAACCTGAACAAGTGGTTAGACGAGGGCGATCACGCCGTGGCGATAGTTGGTCGCGGGCTCTATTCCTTCAAAGGGTCTGGATATGTGCGTGGTGGAATTTTTGACCGGATATTCCTGATTCAGGATGACGTGTCTGTTCGCTTCCGTGACCGCATGCACAAACGGATCAATACCATCGCCGCCGAGGGCGCACCGGTCTTTGCCGAAGCGGATCTATTCAAAATTCCCGCAGACAGTGGTTTTGACCCGACAAAACCATTTCGCATCCAGCTTTTGGTGCAACGCGAAGTCGGGGCGATTGAAAAAGTTTTCACAACCTTCGATCTGGGGTACCAATTGCCGTCGCAATACATCCGCGCTGTTGTACCCGCTGCAGCGGAAATTCCGGCCAGTGTGGATGCAGTGACATCCCAAACCGAAGCGGATGCCCAACAGGCGCTATGGAAACGGATTTGGCTAGGCAAACAGGTCGAGATTGTTGTGCTGGGCATCATGCTTACCATCATCACCGGCGTCTTCTTCTTCCAAAACCTTGCTGTGCGTAACGAACGCGGGTTCTACTGGTTCCGCATCGGATTTCTGACGGTGACGCTGGTCTATCTTGGCTGGATGTCAAATGCGCAGCTGTCTGTGGTCAACTTGATGGCCTTGTTTGGTTCACTTGTCTCCGGCTTTAGCTGGCAGGCGTTTCTGTTAGATCCGCTCACCTTTATCCTGTGGTTCTCAGTGGCAGCTGCGCTGTTGTTCTGGGGACGCGGTGCCTATTGCGGCTGGTTGTGCCCCTTCGGTGCGCTGCAGGAATTGCTCAATCAGGTAGCGCGTAAATTGCACATCCCGCAGTGGACACTGCCATGGGGTCTGCACGAGCGGTTGTGGCCCCTCAAATACATGATCTTCCTTGGATTGTTTGGTGTCTCGCTGACCAGCATCGAACAGGCCGAGCGGCTGGCAGAAGTCGAACCGTTCAAGACTGCAATCATCCTCAACTTTGTGCGTGCATGGCCCTTTGTTGCCTATGTTGCTGCTTTGTTAATCGCAGGGCTATTCGTTGAACGGTTCTTTTGTCGCTACCTTTGTCCGCTCGGAGCCGCCCTAGCGATACCAGCGCGGTTGCGGATGTTTGATTGGCTCAAACGCTACAATGAATGTGGCAATCCGTGCCAGACCTGTGCCTATCAATGCCCAGTGCAGGCGATCCATCCCACGGGTGAAATTAACCCGAACGAATGCATCAACTGTCTGCATTGTCAGGTCCTGTACGAATCCGAAACAACCTGTCCCGTTGTCATCAAAAAGATGAAGCGACGGGCCAAAGACGGGGCTGGCCCAGACCTTGAACGGTTTGTCGGCCATCCCAACCAAAAACTCAAAATACCTACAACATGAAAGGAAAATACATGTCCAAGGATAAAAACTTGTCAATTTCGCGCAGGAACCTGTTGGGTGCTACTGCAGGGGGTGCGGCCCTCGCTGGGACGTGGGGTGGTCGTGCCATGCTGGCCGGCGGAACCGTCGGTGCCGCAACGCTCGCAACTGCGACAAGCGCCCGCGCAGCGGCTGGTGCCGAAGTTGGCCCTGGTCAGCTTGATGAATTCTACGGTTTCTGGTCTTCGGGCCAATGTGGCGAGATGCGCATTCTGGGCGTCCCCTCCATGCGTGAACTGATGCGCGTTCCCGTCTTTAACACCTGTTCGGCAACAGGCTGGGGGATCACAAACGAGTCCAAGAAAATCCTGACCGAAGGATTGCTGCCAAAAACCAAGGCCTACCTTGCTGCCAATGGTCATGAGTTCCCGCCAAACGGCGATTTGCACCACCCGCATATGTCCTTCACCGAAGGTAAATATGATGGCCGTTATCTGTTCATGAACGACAAGGCCAATACGCGTGTGGCGCGTGTGCGTTGTGACGTGATGAAGTGCGACAAGATCATCGAGATCCCGAACGCCAAAGCCATCCACGGGCTTCGTCCACAAAAATGGCCACGCACAAACTACGTCTTCTGTAACGGCGAAGACGAAACACCGATGGTCAACGACGGCAAGATTTTGGATGAGCCAGAGAAGTACGTAAACTTCTACACGGCATTGAACGCTGACGAAATGACAGTGGCATGGCAGGTGATGGTGTCAGGTAACCTCGATAACACCGAGGCTGACTACGAGGGTAAATACGCCTTCTCCACTTGTTATAACTCGGAAATGGGTATGACCCTTGCTGATATGACCGAAGCTGACATGGATCACGTGGTTGTTTTCAACATCAAGGAGATCGAAGCAGGCATCGCAGCTGGTGACTTCATTGAGCTGAATGGCGTCAAGGTGTTGGACGGGCGTAAGGGCACAACCAACAAGTACACCCGCTACATTCCGATCCCAAACAACCCGCACGGCTGTAACATGGCACCGGACAAGATTCACCTGTGCATCGCGGGCAAGCTTTCACCGACAGTTTCGGTGATTGATGTTCGTAAAATTGATGCTGTCTTTGATGAAGACGCTGATCCACGCAGCGTTATCGTTGCGGAGCCTGAACTGGGCCTTGGGCCGCTTCATACCTGTTTTGATGGCAAAGGCGGGGCCTACACAACATTGTTCCTAGATAGCCAAGTGGTCAAATGGAATATCGCTGACGCGATCAAGCTTTATAACGGCGAAGATGTTGATCCGATCCGGACCAAAAAAGACGTGCATTACCAGCCCGGCCACAACTCGACAGTTATGGGTGAAACACTGGAAGCATCGGATAAATACTATCTGTCCATGAACAAGTTCTCCAAGGACCGGTTCTTGAATGTTGGTCCTCTTAAGCCGGAAAACGAACAGTTGTTCGCAATCGACGGTGACGAGATGACCTTGATCCATGATGGCCCAACTTTTGCTGAGCCACATGATTCAATCATCGTTGACCCCTCCAAGTTGGACCCAAAATCGGTCTGGGATCGTAATGATCCAATGTGGGCTGATGCGCGCACGCAGGCTGAGGCCGATGGTGTCGATCTTGATGATTGGCAAGATACAGTGATCCGTGATGGCAACAAAGTTCGGGTCTATATGTCCAGCAACGCGCCGAACTTCTCGCTTGAGACGTTCACTGTGCAGCAGGACGATGAGGTGACGGTTTATGTGACCAACCTTGATGACATCGATGATCTGACCCACGGATTTACCATGGGCAACCACGGCGTCGCGATGGAGATTGGGCCGCAGGCAACATCATCTGTCACCTTTGTGGCCGCGCAACCAGGTGTCTACTGGTACTATTGTCAGTGGTTCTGTCACGCGCTCCACATGGAGATGCGCGGCCGGATGTTCGTTGAGCCAAAGGCGAGCTGATCATGATGCGTGCCCTGTTCTTTGTGCTGTCAATGCTGATCGCTCTGCCCCTTTGGGCGGGTGAGCGGCATGTGCCAGCAGGGCAGGGCACGCTTGCCATTGCCATCGCCGGGGCCAATCCCGGCGATGTGCTTGTTCTGCAAGCGGGACGGCATTTGGGTGCTGTTGTCATTGATCGACCGCTGACACTGACTGGTGGACCCGAAGCGATTATTGACGGGCAAGGCAGTGGTACGGTTGTGACCATTGATGCCGTTGACGTCGTCATTCGCAACATCACAGTGACTGGATCGGGTATGAACGGTCAGGAAACTGACGCAGGTATCAAGATTCTCAAAAAAGCCGACCGGGCAGTCGTTGAAAATAATCGAGTGTTAGGCAATTTGCACGGCGTTGATGTGCATGGCGGCCACGATGCGCAGGTTCGCGACAATACTATCGAGGGTACTCGTAATCCGCGGATGAATGACCGGGGGAATGGTATCTATGTCTGGAACTCACCCGGCACCCTAATTGAGGGAAATTCGGTCCGCTGGGGCAGGGATGGCATATTTTCGAACACCTCGCGCAAGAGTATTTACCGCAACAACCTGTTCCGCGATCTACGCTTTGCGGTACACTATATGTACACCAACGATTCCGAAGTTTCCGGCAACGTGTCGATCGGCAACCACCTTGGCTATGCCATCATGTTCTCGAATAAAGTTATCCTAAAGGATAATCTGAGCCTTTCTGACCGCAGCCATGGCGTCATGCTGAATTTTGCCAATAACGCCGATGTGTCGGGCAATCTGGTGCGGGGCGGGGCGGATCGCTGCACGTTCATTTACAATGCCCATAAGAACTTGATCTACGGCAACCGTTTTGAGGGATGCAATATCGGCATTCATTTCACAGCAGGATCAGAGCGCAATGTGCTTACTGGAAATGCTTTTCTAGGCAACCGTACACAGGTGAAATATGTGGGGACACGGGACATAGAATGGAGCTTTGAAGGTCGGGGAAACTACTGGTCCGATCATGCCAGCTTTGATTTGGACGGTGACGGCATCGCCGACAGTCCGTTTCGGCCAAACGACCTCATGGATCATATTTTATGGTCACAACCTGCTGCTGCCCTTTTGAATGGTGCGCCTGTTGTCCAACTGATCCGCTGGGCACAATCCAGCTTCCCCGCGACACTGCCGGGTGGAGTTGTTGACTCGGCACCCCTCACGACGGCGCCAAATATTGAAATACCCGCAAAATACCTCGCTATGGAGGCCGAAGTGGCCACACGGCGGAATGAAAGCGAAACAAATGACTTCGACGTTAACGATCTCTCATCTCACTAAGACGTTTAGCGGGGTCAAAGCCCTGTCAGACGTATCTTTGCATGTTGCGCCTGGTGAACGGGTTGCACTGCTGGGCCATAACGGCGCGGGCAAGTCGACATTGATGAAGATCATTCTGGGGTTGATCGCAGCGGATAGCGGCGAAGTTTTTGTGTGTGGGGCAGCGCCGGGAACGGCAACTGCGCGCACTAAGGTGGCCTATTTGCCTGAAAACGTTACCTTTCACACGGCTCTGACAGGGTTGGAACAGATCACCTACTACCTGCGCCTGCGCGGTGAGGATACTTCAGAGGCGATGGCGCTCCTTGATAAGGTCGGCTTGGGGCACGCAGCCAAGCGGCGGATCGGCACATACTCTAAGGGAATGCGTCAGCGAGTGGGGTTGGCGCAGACCTTGATCGGACACCCAAGCCTTCTTGTGTTGGATGAGCCGACCAGCGGACTGGATCCTGTATCACGCCGCGATTTTTACGAACTCCTAGATGCGCTCGCTGCTGAGGGGGCGGCAATCTTATTGTCCAGCCATGCATTGACAGAGGTGGAGGCGCGCACGGACCGGTTATTGATCCTATCCGGTGGGCGGATGGTCGCGACAGGTTCGTTACCTGAATTGCGGCGCGAGGCGGCCCTACCAGTCAGCATGCATATCACTGCTCTCAACGGCTATGACACTGATATTTTAGCCGAGCTGCCCAATGCGATCCGTATCGGCAGCACTTTGCACCTCAGTTGTACTCAGGACGACAAGCTCGCCACCATTGCTCAAATCGCTGCGATCAAGGGGAAAGTGGCTGACATTGATGTTATTCCGCCAAGCCTCGAAGATATCTACAGCCATTTCAGCCGGAGGGATGGCCAATGATTGTCCGCATTCTTGCCACTGCAATCTCCGAGGCCAATATCGCGCGGCGCAACCGCTGGGTGCTCATCGCGGTGGTGCTGATGGTGGTCTTTTCACTGGTTATTTCAGCGGTGGGGTCCGCTCCTAGTGGCGCGCTTGGGGCAGACCGCCTTTCCATAACGGTCGCGTCGCTGACTTCTCTCTCAGTTTATCTGGTTCCCTTGGTGGCACTGCTTATGTCTTTCGATGCAGTCGCGGGTGAGGTTGAGCGGGGCACGCTCCCCTTACTCCTCACCTATCCTGTTGCGCGTTGGGAAATCCTTGCTGGTAAGCTGGCGGCCCATACATGTATTTTGGTCATCGCCCTGGTGGCAGGTTACGGCGCGGCCGCCTTTGTCGCTGTTGCCAACGATCCCGCAGCGGTTGCTGGGTTTGGCGCGTTGTGGCGGCTAACATGGACCTCTACACTTCTGGGCGCGACATTCCTTGGGATCGGGTATGCGCTGTCTTCGTTGGCACGGCGTGCATCGGGCGCTGCGGGTTTGGCCATAGGTGTTTGGCTGGGATTGGTTGTGCTCTATGATCTCGCGCTTTTGGCTGTTGTCGTTGCTGATGATGGTGGCACCTTCACTACCCAAGTATTTCCGGTCGCATTGCTTGCTAATCCTGCCGACGCTTTTCGCCTGTTTAACCTGTCCGCTTCGCAGGCCACGGCGGCCGCATCGGGTATCGGGGGTGCTGCGGCCTCAATCGCGCTTTGGCAATCGCTGTTGTCGGTTCTGGTCTGGCCTTTGATTGCGCTTGGACTTGCCACGCTTGCTTTCAAGAAGGTTGAGCCATGATCCGTTTGTTTGCTATCCTTGCTCTGCTTTTCGTCGTCGCCTGTAAGGAAGAGACGGCGCAAGACACCTCGCCGCTGCCGCTGACCATCGAAGCGGTTGGTCATTTTTGCCAGATGAACCTTTTCGAGCATGAAGGCCCCAAAGCACAGGCACATTTGCTAGGCCTCCCCAAGACGCCGTTGTTTTTCAGCCAAGTGCGCGACGTGATCGCCTATGTGCGCCTGCCCGAGAAAACTCATGATATTTTGGCCGTCTGGGTGAACGACATGGGCGCACAGGATGCCACATGGTCAGATCCTGGAAACACCAATTGGATTGCTGCTGACGAGGCGCACTATGTCGTAGGCAGTCGTATCGTGGGTGGGATGGGCGCGCCGGAACTTGTACCGTTTGGGGATGTTGCAAAGGCTGATGCTTTTGCGACCTTAAATGGTGGGCAGGTAATGCGATTGGCCGAAATATCCGACGATGCCGTTTTGGCCCCCGTTGTGCTGGACGGTGACAGCGGTGACGCAGATTTTGAACAACGCTTGCGCAGTTTGTCGCGCACAGCAGGAGATTGATAAAATGACAACTCGCCGCCGCTTCCTCACAATCAGTGCTGCTGCCGTCGCTTTCCCAAATGCGAGCAGGGCCGAGCCAGTCTATACGTGGCAAGGTGTTGCACTTGGCGCACGTGCCACCCTACGACTGGCTCATCCTGATGCCAAAGCGATCAGCGCAAGGGTCGCCGCAGAGATTTCACGGCTAGAAGATATATTCAGCCTTTACCGTCCCAGCAGTAGTTTGATGCAATTGAACCACGCTGGTCGGTTGGCGTCTCCCCCCTTTGAATTGCTCGAATGCCTATCGCTTACAAGTGCTGTGCATAGGGCAAGTGAAGGACGTTTTGATCCCACGATACAGCCGCTTTGGGCCTGCTACGCTAAGGTCTCCGCACAAGGTTTGATGCCCCAAACGGATGAACTGAACCTAGCGCGCTCACTCATCGGTTGGGATCGCGTGTACACCTCATCATCCTCTATTGTGATGCAGCCAGGAATGGCGCTTACCCTTAATGGGATCGCGCAGGGTTATATTGCGGACCGTGTAGCTGAAATGCTGACAGCCGAGGGACTGACGAATATTTTGATTGATACAGGTGAGTTTCGGGCGCTTGGAACGCATCCCGACGGGCGGCCTTGGCCGGTTAAACTGGCGGCGGGTGGTGAGGTTCCCCTTGATACACGTGCGCTTGCCACTTCTGCCCCCCTTGGCACCACGTTTGATGAACGTGCGCAAGTTGGGCACATCCTTGACCCGCGCACAGGCCAACCCGCGCGCAGCAATTGGCAAGAGATATCTGTGTCAGCCAAATCAGCCGCCTTAGCAGACGCGCTTTCGACAGCTGCGTGTTTGATTGAGACTCGTGCAGGCATCAATGCCTTGGTCGCGCAATTCCAAGGTGCTCGAGTAGAGAGCGCAGCCGCAGCGTGAAGTTTCAAAGATGAGATCGGTAAAGCATCGGCTAGCGGGAAGGAACTGATACATCGCCACCTCTTGCTCTGTGTTCAACGTGTGCGTCTGGCCATCTGCAGGGCGACTTGAGAAAAACTGAAACGCGGCGCTTAGGCGTAAATGATAAAGATCAACGGAGGTTTTGGTTCTGCTGGCACAAAGGGGCGAAACGGGATGATCGGACGATTGGCAGATGGACTTCAAAGATTACTACAAAGCACTTGGCGTCACGCAAACTGCGAGTGCAGATGAAATCAAGAAAGCGTTCCGCAAGGCGGCGCGCAGATACCACCCGGATATCAATCCTAGCACGGATGCAGAGGCAAAATTTAAAGACGTGAACGAAGCCTATGAGGTCCTCAAAGACCCTGAGCGCCGCGCCGCATATGATCAGTTGGGGCAAGAACCGCCGCAAGGGCAGGGGCACTATCAACCGCCCCCCGGCTGGGACAGTGGCTATGAGTTCTCTGACGCGAGCGGCCCGCAAAGCGATGAAGCGTTCAGTGATTTCTTTGAGACAATGTTTCGCCGTGGTGCTGGCACGACAGGGCGGGGGCAAGCAAGACCAGCTGCGGATAGCCATGGGCGCATCGAGGTCGCCCTTGAGGATGCTTATGGTGGAGCCGAGCGTAAGCTCACTCTTAGATCTCCGGTGGTGGGTCCGAACGGGGCCATTACCATGCAAGAGCGGACCCTTTCTGTTCGGGTGCCAAAGGGTATTGCGCAAGGTCAACATATCCGGCTGGCAGGACAAGGTAGTCCGGGATTTGATGGTAGCCCGGCGGGGGATTTGTTTCTTGAAGTCACCTTTGCGCCTCACCCCGTGTATCGCCCTGATGGGAAAGACCTGCATCTGGATTTGCCGATTACCCCTTGGGAGGCAGCATTAGGAAGCCATGTTGTTATGCCAACCCCGGACGGCCGGGTTGATCTGCGCATCCCCAAGAATGCGCAGACAGGGCAAAAAATGCGCTTGAAAGGGAAGGGCCTGCCGGGAACACCCGCAGGCGATATCTATGCGACCCTCAAAATTGTGAACCCAAAAGTTGAAACACAAGAGGCACGCGCGTTGTTTGAACAGATGGCGAAGGAGATGACCTTTGATCCGCGAGCCAATCTAGGAGGAAAAGTAAAATGAAAGTGACCACGTTGCAAAGTGATCTTGTCGAGGCGCTGTCATTACAAGACTTGTGCCGATTTTGTCAGGCTGATGAGACCTGGGTGATCGAACTGGTAGAGCACGGCGTGTTAGAGCCTATGGGCAGCACAAGTGGCAATTGGCGGTTTTTCGGTACCAGCATCGTGCGGGCCAAAAAGGCGCGTAGATTGAACCGCGATCTTGGGATTAACACTGCTGGTATCGCGCTTGTTCTCGACTTGCTGGAAGAGCGCGACGACGTTTTGCGCCGCCTTGCGCAGCATGAGGCTATCTAAGCGGTAGGCTTCTTGGTCTGCTCTACAAGACCTTGAGCCACGGTTGTATGCTGGCAAGCCTTGCCTAGTGTTGTTGCGGTAAGATCAGGATTACGGGGATACAGACCAAGATCGGCCCATGAAACGCAAGCATGACTACTTTTTCAACCGCTGTTTGTATTTTAGATAAAGCCGTTGGTTTAATCTGATGAATTGCGAAAGTCCTCTTCCCAGCATACCCGCAGAATTGCGGACCAAATACACATAACCGGTGAGACTGGCTATGCAGCCCCCGATGGCATCCACGATGAGGTCGCCCATCGTGTCATCCAACCCGGATTTTTGCATGTTCAATCCAAAAGACGTGTCCATTGCATATTCGAAAACCTCCCAGATCGCGCCAACTGTCATTGCGACACAAAAGGTGATGAACGCGATGGCCGATGGCGGCGCTGCAAACCGGTCCCCGTCAAACAGCATAAAGACAAACAGAAACCCTGTCAGTCCAAACCCAAGGGCTGAGGATCCGTGCAAGGCCAGATCCCACCACCATAAGCGTTCATAAAAATCAAACGCTTCGCCCAGAAAGATCGAGGCGAAAAAGAAGAGAGTGGTAAAGATGAGCACAGGCAAGGGCAGTGTCAAAGACCACCGAGCGGCGAGCAGGGGCGGTAACAATGACAAGGCCAAAGTTGTAAAACTGACAAAAGCAAGTGACCAGCGGGCCAACCCCAATGAGATAAGCCCCGCAATTAGCAGGAGGGCCCAAATGGCAAGGATCGTTGGGTTACTATCTTTGATCAGTCGCATGCTTTTGTTGCCAGCTCGATGTTAAATTCCTATGTAAGACTTCCTATATTACACTTATGGACGCAAACAGCATACGAATTGCCAGCTATAACATGCGCAAGGCCCGTGGCCTTGATCAACAACGGCGACCAGAGCGCATATTGCAGGTTATCAACGGTCTTGCTGCGGATGTCGTCCTTTTGCAGGAAGCTGATAAAAGGTTGGGACCGCGTCAGCCGGCGTTGCCCCGAGAGATGATTGAATCCGAGACTGATTTCGAACTTGTCGAAGTTTGCGCCAACGGCATCAGTATCGGCTGGCACGGCAATGCTATGTTGGTGCGAAAAGGGCTATCAGTTCGTGATATACAGCGGTTGCATTTGCCGGGCTTTGAACCGCGTGGCGCGGTTCGCATAACTTTGGGCATTGGGGCCGGATTGACAATTGTGGCCACTCATTTGGGTCTACTGCGCCGTGACCGGCGTGCGCAGCTAACCGTTCTGGATGAGGCAACATCGGGTGATAATCATGTCGTTATTGCAGGTGATTTTAATGAGTGGTCTTCGCGAAAAGGGCTTGAGCCGCTGGCCCAGCGTTTTGAAACGCTTAGTCCAGGAAAGTCGTTTCATGCCGGAAGGCCGATTGCGGCACTTGACCGGTTTGCCCTAACGCATGGCCTTGAAGTACGTGACGGTGGGGTAGAGCAGGGCACTTTGGCACGGGTCGCATCAGATCATTTGCCAATATGGTCCGACATTCTTGTGCCTGAAGTTACTTCAGTAAATGGCACATAAAAGGGTCACCAAGTATCTAGTATGATCCCTCTGGATGGGATTATCCATTGTTGTACAAAACCAGATCTGGCGTTCAGCAGGATCATAAGACCATGATGATCGCTTACGTTTTTCCCAACGCGTGTGGGAAGGCACCTGCAACAATTAGGATCGATACAAGGAAACTTGAGAACTGATGCAGCATACCCCTAACAGGTTTGATTGAGCCACTATAGGCAGATCATTTCAACCATGATTTAGGTTCACGCATCAGGCATGCAAGCTCTCAACAGATTGAGCAATGTCAAACCCGCCAAAAAATATGGGCCTAACCTAGCATGCGTAACTTCATCAACCGGAGGACCTGAAATGGCCGATAAATCTCAGACCCAAGAATCCAAAACCTCTGCAAGAGCAGAGCCCAACAATGCAACGGCCCAGTTACAGGAAGCTGGCTTTGGCAATATGATGGGTATGGGCACCGCATGGATCGAAGCGCTTAATGATATGAGCGCAGAGGTGGTTGGCTTTGTCGCTGATCGGATAAAAGAAGACGTAAAGGCCCAGCATGAAATCCTACATTGTAAGGATCCCGCAAATTTACAGCAGATTCAGTCGCAGTTCATGCAAAAAGCAATGGACCAATACAAAGCTGAAACAGGCAAGTTGGTTGAGATGGGCACAAAGGCTTTTGGATCCAAGCATTCCGAATAGATCGATTAACCTCAATCAAAAACGTAGTGGCCTAGCGCGGTATCCAACACGTTAAAAGATGCCATGTGAGATACCTTCACCAGATTGCTACGCTTCCAAATATTGCGCCCAATGAGGCCGCTGTGCTGCGACAGCTAGGTTCGCACCACGCGCACCCAAACTGAAAACAGCCCGAAGAGGAGAACAACATGACTGCTAATCTTGGAAACAAAGACTGCGTCCTAAGAGCCATACTAGGTCTTGTACTCATCATTGCGCCACTTTTGAATATCCCCGCCATTTGGGCCAGTGCCGCCTTCGCCTATGGCAGCATTGGGTTGGGTTTAATCCTCGTCGCAACCGCGCTTTTTCGGTTTTGCCCGCTGTATCGGATTGTCGGGATAACCACTTGCAAGATCAACTGATGAAGACCGCGTTTATGCAAAGCACATATGGCACCGGAAGGTTCACCTAAGGCATCTGTGCATTTTGTGTTTGCGTTCCCCAGCGATAACATAGTCCGAGTTGCCCGCTCTGCCAAAGTTTTATCGAAATAGCAGTGCTTAAAATACACACGAAATAACATAAGGATAGACAGTCCGGGTCCAAAATTAGACGGGATGCGTTTTAGGCTGCAGGCCCTGATACGCCGTAAACTTGGTGGCCGGAGGAAGGTTTTTGTATCGCATCAACAAGAAATTGAGCAAGGCTCATCCGCGATATAGATGAGCCGCCTTCTGGCAACGAGCCACGTTCTGCGCGGTATGTTGTTTCGTCGGCATCGGTCAAGAATCCACAACGTGCGACAACAATATCAAGGTTCGTCTTCTCTAGCGTTTGCTCCATGCGGTTGGCGCTGTGAACGACATTGCGCACGATGGCGGCCAAGAACCTGTCGATCAATCGCTTGGGTGGGAAAAGAAGCGCACTGGATGTGACGGCTACCTTCTTGAGGCCAGCATCCCAAGCGGCCTCGGTGATAGCATCTGCTGACATCCAATAGATCGACGTTGCTTTCTTTGTCGGCATGCGGCCACCAAGAGTTGAAATGACTGCATCCTGATCTTGGAAGACCTGGGAAAGGAACTTTGGGTCGCACGGGTCGCCGACAACTACATTCAGCAGGTCATGTTTGATCATGGGACGCTTTGCATCAGATCGCACTACCGCAGTGACGGTTTCACCCCGGTGGAGCGCCTCTCGCACCACAAGCCTACCGGTACGACCATTTGCACCTAATACAACTAGCTTCATTTTATGTCTTTCAAATGTGCCTGCGGACTGGAAATTCGCGGCCTTCTTTGCTGAGACTAACTAATACATAATTCAATGGTAAATCACCTAAATCCGTTGGCTAAGCATACGGTAATCGCATAGTTTGACACGATGACATTCGATTGGAACCTTGCGAAAACGTTTCTTGCCGTATCCGACGAGGGCTCTCTTTCGGCGGCCGCGCGTGTGCTTAGTCAAACCCAACCAACGGTCAGCCGACAGATAGCCGCGCTTGAAGAAGCACTTGGTGTCACGCTGTTTGAGCGTACAGGACGATCTGTTGAACTCACGCATTCCGGCATCGAGTTGCTTGACCACGTGCGTGCAATGGCCATCGGTGCAAACATGGTCTCGCTTACAGCCTGCGGGCAATCCCAATCCATCGAAGGTCAGGTTCGGATTACAGCATCCGAGCTGATGTCAGCCTATATACTGCCAGCAGTCCTGCAAGACATCAGCAATCAAGCGCCGTCACTTGAAATCAACGTGATTGCCGACAATGGCGTAAGAGACCTTGTGCGTCGTGAGGCCGATATTGCGATCCGGCACGTCCGTCCTGATCAACCTAATCTATTGATGAGACGCGTTTGTGATCAAACCATGCGGTTTTACGCCAGCCCCGACTATCTTCGAAAAAGGCGCCAACCGACGAAAACCAATGTGTCCATCCATCAAATAATCAGCTTCGTCGATGAAGACCGGATGCTGGACTATCTGCGACCTATCGGGCTTGATCTGACAAAGGCGAATTTTCGCTTTAGTTCTTCGTCTCAATTGGTGGCGTTGGAAATGGCGCGTCGCGGATTGGGGATGATCATTGCGCCGGATTGGATTGCGCAGGGCCTTACCGATTTTGTGCATGTTTTGGACGAAGTAGAGCCTTTCAAGATACCTACTTGGCTTGTCACACATAATGAAATGAGAACCAGTAGGCGCATCCGGCTGGTCTTTGATCACTTGGTCGACAGGCTGTCATGAAAACGGACAGGGTTCTTGACGGCGTTACGCACACGGCCAATCGGGTCATCAAACTGGTCCAATTTGATGATTAGGCCGCGCGCGAAGAGGTGGGGACATTGCACGGTGTCGCCTAAATTATCGAGTCGTTTTTGCAGCGACACCTTTCGGACAAAGAAGTGCTGGCGGTGCCGATCATTCTGTACCATCGTTTGAGTGGATAGGTAGGAACACCCATGACAAAAACATCCGTCGAAGAACCCCAAAAAGATGCCGTTGCACGGCGTGCAAAGGGCGAGTTTGTGCGCGGCGTCAGCGGATTTCGATCTGTATTGGGCGAAGACCCCGACTTTCCAGCCGAAGCGGGCCGATACCATCTTTTTGTCGCGTTCAACTGCCCGTGGTGCCACCGGGTAACGTTGGCACGCAACATTTTGGGACTGCAAGACAGCATCACGATGGACGTGGCGTTCCCTAACCGCACTATGGATGATGACCCGATTGAACCGCACCGCTGGGAATTCAATCCCGCGCGCATCGCTTCCCTGACCGGTACAACGCTACCCGAATGCACAACCGAGACAGGCACAGGGCAAAACTTCCGTCTTGCCAAACAAATCTATGACGCCGAAGGCTCGGATGAAGCCTCGGTCCCGATCCTGTATGATAAGAAAACCAAACGGATCGTCGCCAATGAAAGCGCTGACATTATCCGAATGCTGAACGCGCAGGCCCACGCCCTTGGTAGTGCCATGCCTGATAACGCGCGTCCCAACCTATATCCCATGCACGCTGAACTTACTGCGTTGCGCGGCGACATTGATGTGCTCAACGACCAGATTTATGGGGGCATTAACAATGGCGCCTACAAAGCAGGCTTCTCGTCGGATCAGGTGATCTATGCGCAAGCGTTCCAAACGTACTTTGAAACGCTTGCAGCCCTAGAGGCGCGCCTTGCGTCAGATGATCGACCGTTTCTAACAGGCGACACCTTTACCGAGGCTGATCTGCGCCTATTCCCGACGTTATATCGCCATGATCCGGTCTATTATGTACGCATGAAGTTGAACGGCGCTAAAATTCTGGATTACCCACACCTTTGGCGCTGGCTGTGCCGCATCTATGCACTTCCCGGCGTGGCAGACAGCAATTCGCTGGTGCACTGCCGCCAAGGATATTTCGGCCGTTCATGGAACAATGTCGTCCCCCTTGGGCCACTATTCCCGATGCCTTATCCACAAGCATACGCGCACCCCGAACTCGCAGAGTGAGGTTGGCCATTCAAAGAGGGGTTGTGTCCCCCGGCGGTCATTAGGACCTATTGCCGCGAATAGGCGTTCATCACCAAACTCCAAAAACATCGCGCCGGGATTCAGTTTAGCGAGCATGCCGGACATCAAAGAAACGGATGGCGCGTAGAAAATTAAACTCTGTCCCGCTGATATTCATATCAGAGCGATCATGAAACAGAAGGAACGCTAAATCTGATGATCCGTCTCTTTGCAAAATAGAGATTTCTAGGACTGGTTCGGCGTTCGCATTCATCCTTGGCATGGACTTAAACAGTGAAGTGGTCGGGCAAATTTAGACAGCATGCTAAGATGTATCCAACCCGAACGAATGGATGCGCGAATGACAAAGCGACGGAACTTTTCAGACAGTTTTAAAGCTACAGTGGCGCTTGAGGCGTTACGAGGTGACAAGGCGGTTCAGGAGGTTGCAGCCAAGCGGCAACTCCACCCCACGCAAGTGAGTACGTGGAAGCGGCAAGCAATCGAGGGCATGGCAGGCGTTTTTTCCGACAGGTCAAAAAGGCTGAGAACAAGGACGGCGAGATCAAAGAACTGCACGCCAAGATTGGTCAACTGGCGGTGGAGGACGATTTTTTGTCACAAGGGCTGAAGCGGAGAGCCTATTAAAACGCCGCGAGATGATTCACGAATGCGCACTTATTTGCGGCGCCGTGCGCGACGTTCGGCTGCCGATTTTTGCGCCGCTATTCCGTAGTAGCCATCCAACTGTGGTAGCTCTTGATCTGTGAAATAATTGCGTTTGATCTCGCGATAGACAGTCGCGCGATGACGATTGGTCTGACGCGCAATCTCAGACACTTTGACCTTACGATGCAAAAGAACCTCAACAGTACGTCGTCCCACTAGATTGACCTCGGTGCGGTTCATAAACTGGTCTCCATACTTGCCAGTAGGATAGAGGAAAAGTCGCGTTCCAGTTTAGAATGTACCGCCAAACGGTTTGACGCCGATGGCGACGGCACAGCCGATTTGGCCGGATGCCCTCTGGGCTGGGGCTGCGAGCGAGTAATCGAGCATCAACTGGACGCTTATGGCCTGCGGGACACAGTTACGCACAATCAGGGTGCTTTCAGTGCCATCATCGGTGAATCCATCGCACGAGAAGCAGAGGGTGTTTCGATCATCTACTATACTTGGACACGTTATTGGGTATCCGGTATTTTAGTACCGGGAGAAAACGTCGAATGGCTCGAAGAGCCTGAAACGTCACTACCTGATGGGCAAAGCGGCAATACCGAATTTGACGGCCGGAATTTGGGCTGGGCGGTAAATGAGTTGCGCATACTGGCCAGTACCGAGTTCCTTGATGCAAACCCCGCTGCAGAAAAGTTGTTCGAACTTGCAGAGATCGAGATTAACGACGTCTCGGCCCAGAACAATCGGATGCAACAGGGTGAAGGTTCAATCGAGGACATCGACAGCGATGTTGATGATTGGATTGCCGCTAATCAAGATGCCTTCGATTCATGGATCGCTGAGGCGCGCTCTGTCACCGAGTGAGATAATAACTTTCGGAGCGCGATCTGTGCTCCGGAAGTTTCCATTGTTGTTCTGATTGAGCGCTTTATCCTGACAGGTTAACTGAATAGCGTCTCGCCGTGTCAGTTAGATATCAAGCGTATTTGCCTTTTCCCAAGCCGAGAAGTGATTGCAGAAGTCGTTCCACTCTTGGTGCTTCATCTTGAGATATGCAGCCGAAAACTCTTCACCCATCGCGGCCTTCAAACTGGCATCAGCGTCATAGGTGCGTAAGGCGTCCAGCATGTTGAGTGGGAGTTTTGGGGCATCCGTGATGGTGTGCCCTTCCGCATACATGTCGATGTCGTGGCGCTTGCCGGGGTCGGCTTTAGAACGGATACCAGACAGACCTGCAGCGATGATGATGGCTTGCAACAGATATGGGTTCACCGCGCCATCGGGCAGGCGCAGTTCAAACCGGCCGGGACCGGGAACACGCACCATATGAGTGCGGTTATTGCCTGTCCACGTTACTGTGTTGGGGGCCCATGTTGCGCCTGAAATAGTGCGCGGCGGGTTGATGCGTTTGTAGCTGTTCACAGTAGGGTTGGTGATGGCGGCCAAAGCTGAGGCATGCTTCATGATGCCACCAAGGAAGTGTTTGCCGCGCTCAGAGAGGCCGACCTCGCCAGTCTGTCCTTCGCCACCGCCTGCAAACACATTGCTTTTGGATTTGTCACCCGGCGCATCCCAAACAGAGACATGTGCGTGACAGCCGTTACCAGTCAGGCCCTCAATTGGTTTGGGCATGAACGTTGCGCGGTAGCCGTGCTTTTCCGCTACGGTTTTGACCATAAATTTGAAAAAGCTGTGCTTGTCTGCGGTGGCCAACGCATCGTCAAAGTCCCAGTTCATTTCCCACTGGCCGTTCGCGTCCTCGTGATCGTTCTGGTAAGGATTCCAACCGAGGTCGAACGATATGATCGCTTATCTCGCGGATCACATCAAGGCGACGTATAAATGCCTGCTGATCATAGCAGGGTTTGGCGGCAGTATCATACGCGTCGCTGATTGCGTCTCCTGCTGGTGTCAGCAGGAAAATTCGGTTTCGATGCCTGTTTTGACATGCATGCCTTCTTTGGTAGCTTGGGAAATGAGCTTACGCAGCACATTGCGCGGGGCTTGGTCGACGTCTTTACCTTCCATCACACAGTTACCTGGCACCCATGCAATTTCTTTGTTCCACGGTAAAATGATGACGGCCTCTTGGTCTGGTACGGCCAACATGTCTGGGTGCGCAGGTGTCAGGTCAAGCCACGTGGCAAACCCTGCAAATCCAGCGCCGTCCTCTTGCATGTCTGCGATTGCACGCGCCGGAACAAGTTTGGCACGTTGACCGCCAAACAGGTCGGTGAAAGAGATCATGAAGTATTTAACGCCGTTGTCTTCAGCGAATTTTGCTAGGTCAGTTGCCATTTATGTATTCCCTGTCGTCTTTTAACTTTGAAATGGGCACGTACCAGTGATGGCTGCGCCCAATTTATCAGAACCCTGTGTCGGGTTTTCCTGGATACCAGTCGGTGCCTGCCAATGGAATTTTGGCCATGGCTGCTGCTTCCATTGTCAGCGCCACAAGGTCTTCTGGTTCTAGGTTGTGGAGGTGGTTCTTGCCGCATGCGTGCGCAATCGTTTGGGCCTCAAGCGTCATCACTTTCAGATAGTTTTTCAACCTGCGCCCGCCTTCGATTGGATCGAAACGCTTCATCAGGTCGGGGTCTTGGGTTGTGATTCCAGCAGGGTTGCGGCCCTCGTGCCAGTCGTCATATGCCCCTGCGGTTGTTCCCAGTTCGTTATACTCAGATTCCCACTTTGGATCATTGTCACCCAAAGCAATCAGGGCAGCAGTGCCAATAGCAACCGCATCAGCGCCCAATGCCATTGCTTTAGCAACGTCAGCGCCAGAGCGAATGCCACCCGACAAGATCAGTTGCACTTTGCGGTGCATGCCAAGGTCCTGCAACGCATGTATGGCCGGACGGACAATGGCCTAGGTCGGTTGTCCCACATGCTCGATAAAGACATCTTGCGTCACTGCCGTGCCACCTTGCATCCCATCAAGGACGATAGCATCTGCTCCGGCTTTGATCGCAAGTGTTGTATCGTAATACGGGCGAGCACCAGCAACTTTAACTTAGATTGGCACTTTCCACCCAGTGATTTCACGCAATTCGAGGATCTTGATTTCCAGATCGTCGGGGCCAGTCCAATCAGGGTGGCGGCAAGCGGAACGTTGATCAATTCCTTTGGGCAGATTACGCATTTCAGCAACGCGGTCACTGATCTTTTGACCCAAAAGCATACCGCCGCCGCCAGGTTTTGCACCTTGGCCAACGACGATTTCAATGGCGTCAGCCTTGCGTAGATCGTCTGGGTTCATACCATAGCGGGATGGTAGGTACTGATAAACCAGCTTTGACGAGTGGCCCCGTTCTTCGGGTGTCATGCCGCCGTCACCTGTTGTGGTTGATGTGCCAGCAGCAGATGCACCACGACCCAATGCTTCTTTTGCAGGGCCGGACAAAGCGCCGAATGACATGCCCGCGATCGTGATCGGGATGTCCAATTCGATCGGGTTTGACGTGTGCAATCCGCCGATGGTGACGTTGGTGTCGCATTTTTCGCGATACCCTTCGAGGGGATAACGTGAGATTGACGCACCCATGAAAAGCAGATCATCAAATGAGGGCACTTTTCGCTTCGCGCCGCCACCTCGGATATCGTAGATGCCAGTTGCTGCTGCACGGCGGATGTCGCTGTTCACATCTTGGGTGAAAGTAGCGGATTGGCGCGGTGTGGTGTGGGGGATACCTTTGGGGGGTGTCGCTGTTCATTTCATGGTATCCTTAATACGCCGTGGCGTTATCAACGTCGAAATTGTAAAGGATGCGGGCTGATCCGTAACGTGTGAACTCGGACGGGTCGGCATCGATCTTGGCCTCTTTAAGGAGGTTCGTGAGAATTTCGATATGCTCGGCGCGCATTTCTTTTTTCTCGCAGTCAGCACCCAGGCTCTTAACGGTGCCACGAACGAAAAAGCGGGCCTCATAGCAGCTATCACCCAATGCATCGCCCGCGTCGCCACAGACCAGAAGGCTGCCTGATTGCCCCATAAAGGCAGACATGTGACCTACGTTGCCTTGCACGACGATATTCACGCCCTTCATGGAAATACCGCAGCGGGACGAGGCGTTGCCTTTGACAACAATCCAACCGCCATGTCCTGTCGCGCCCAAGTACTGGCTGGCATCGCCATCAATTACAATTTTGCCAGACATAATATTTTCGCCAGTCCCTGGACCAGCGGAGCCATGGATATTTACGGTCGCTTGTTGGTTCATGCCGCCACAGTAGTAGCCAGTTGAACCTTTGACAGTGACATCAATCGGCGCGTTGAGACCGCAGGCTATTGCGTGCGCGCCTTTGGCGTTTTTGATCGTCCAGCTGGTTGGATTGGTGGTGTCGGCTTGGGTGTGAAGCATCTTGTTCGTCTCACGCAGGCCGGTCTCTGATAAGTCGATTGTTTGCATGTCTCTAGGCGGCCTTTTCTGTATTGGTAGTGGTGTTATGAGACCAAAGATAAATGGTTGCGGGCTCTGGCTCCCAAACTTTGGCGTGCTCGATGCCCGGCAGATCGACCAAGGCGCGGTACTCAGACCCGAAAGCAACGTATTGATCAGTTTCGGCCATCACTGCGGGCTTGCAGGCGATGGGGTCACGCACCACACCGAAGCCGTCTTTGGTGCCGACGAGAAATGTGAAAAAGCCGTCGAGATCGTCAAGGCTGGATTGTAGCGATTCGCCCAAAGTTGCGCTGTTTTGCATTTGCCATGTGAGGTAAGCTGCGCCGACTTCTGTGTCGTTCTCGGTCTCAATATGGATGCCTTCGCGGCGCAATTTGCGGCGTAGCGAGTTGTGGTTCGATAGCGATCCGTTGTGCACAAGGCACTGGTCGGGGCCAGTATTGAACGGATGTGCCCCCATGGTTGTGACGGCAGATTCGGTGGCCATACGGGTGTGACCGATCCCATGTGATCCGCTCATTTCGCGCACATCAAAGCGTTCCGCCACATGTTTAGGCAGCCCAACCTCTTTGAAGATCTCAAGGGTTTAGCCATGGCTCATGACGCGAAGGGTGGGCCGGATCTGGGTCAGCGCAGTACGTGCTGCAACCATCTGATCTGCCTGAATTTCCAACATTGCGTGGGTGTCTTTAATCGACATCTTGACCTTGCCTTTGATCATCTTACGCAGCTCATTGTCGAGATTACCGAAATCAGTATCTGGGGTGTCTGATTGCACCGCCAGTTTGGCATTCCCTGGTGTTTCTCCACCATAAATCGCGATACCTGCGCTATCAGGGCCGCGATCTGTCATGGTGATCAGCATGGATGTCAGCATCTCGCCCAATTTGGGTTCAAGTGCCTTGTCTATAAGGAACAACCCTACAATTCCACATATCGTGAGTATCTCCCCATAGAGTATAAGACTTGAATCAATGGCTAGCAGCAAAGAAACTAAAAATGCGCTAATAGGAAATTTATATTACTATAAGGAAACATTGATGTGAAAAAAATAGACACCAAGTCAATGGGTAGGCCATTCGGGTGTCCCGATGCCGTCAAGTGCGTGTGTTGGAAATAGAGATCTAGCGTGTTTGCGGATAGCAAATGATCGAAAGGTACCGAGCAGGTAGCAGGGTTAGAACCTCCGGACCATGTGCGGCGTCGGCATCAAAAAACAAAGTGTCGCCGGGTTTTAGTGGATAAACTTCCTCGCCATGGCGGTAGTCAATCTCACCTTCCAACATATAAATGGTTTCGATCCCGCCATGTTGAAAGGTAGGGAAAATATCGGCCTCATTGGATAGCGAAATGAGATAGGGTTCAACGATCA
The DNA here is from genome assembly GCF_036960155.1 of Sulfitobacter sp. Lineage (GTDB taxonomy): Bacteria > Pseudomonadota > Alphaproteobacteria > Rhodobacterales > Rhodobacteraceae > Sulfitobacter. The sequence continues at coordinate 201,940 of NZ_JBALWB010000006.1, forward strand.
CACCGCTGGTATTTGCACCAATATGGCCCAGCAAATTGTACTGATGATTTGCACGAGTGCCTTCGCGTTCTAACTCTACGCCTTCGCCTGCTTTAGTATGTACGGCCATGCGCGTTTCCTCAAACCCGCGAAAAAACGCAGTCAATGGAACCGAAAGCGCGTTTGCTAGGGTCTGCAACGTCGTCAATGACGGCGATGTGTTTCCGTTTTCGATTTTGGACAACATGCCGATTGATAGGCCCGTGGCCGTGGACAGCTCTGCAACAGTGATCTCCTGCTTGTGGCGAAACGCACGCACCTCGCGCCCAATGGCAACTTCTAGTACGTTCTCTCGGTGTTCACGTACCCGGTGAGGATCTTGCTTGAGGTCAGTCGTCTTCATAATAGTGTCCAATTCTTTATGCTATTGGTCATACTGGCCTGACGATATGCCACAAGTGGATTGCTGAAAGTTCCAACGATACGGGACTGGCCTAACATAAATTTTTCCTGTTAGGTTATGTTTATGAACCATGATGAAAAAATACATATCGCTTTCCTGATTTTTCCGGGCTTTCCGATGGCTTGTTTGACCTCGATGATCGAACCTTTGCGCGCAGCAAATGAGATAACGGGCAAAGATGCTTTTGGGTGGAAATTGTATTCAGAAGGCGGTCAGCGTGTTGAGGCCAGCGCGCATGTTTGGTTTGAGCCTGATCTGGCGCTAGAGGACTGCGAGGCCGTTGACCAACTGTTTTTACTAAGCGGTCCATCTTCGCGTTTTGAGCGGCCCGCCCCCTCAGAGGGAAAGTTGCGCAAACTGGCGCGGCACGGCGTGACTATGGGCGCGATAAGTGGTGGTGTGTTTCCGCTCGCGCGATCCGGGTTGTTGGAAGGATATAGCACCTCCGTTCACTGGTGTTACGAGGCCGCGTTTGCCGCAGAATTCCCGCGATTGACCGCAACCGAAGACGTCATAATGATTGATCGCCAACGCATGACTGTCTCGGGTGCCGCGGCTGCATTTGATCTGTCATTGCATTTGATCCAGGACGCGCTTGGCGCTGATGTGGCCATTGAGGTAGCGTGTTGGTTCCAGCATCCGCTGATGCGCGGGCAGGGGGTGACGCAACGCAAGCCCACGTTTGCAGCTGAATCCACCCATGACATGCTGCCCACGCCGATCCGGCAGGCTGTTGAGATTTTTAATGCCAATATCGAAGACCCCGTCAACGTCGCGGATGTGGCCGATCAGGTGGGTGTCTCAGCACGCCAGCTAGAGCGGATGTTTCGCAAGACCACGGGGACCACACCGCTGGCGTATTATCGATCGCTCAGAATGCACAAAGCGCGGCAATTGTTGTTGTACAGTAAGGACAGCATGGCCGACATCGCCATCGCCGTGGGCTATTCCAGCGCGTCGGCGTTGAACAAAAATTATCTAGATGTGTTTGGTGTGCATCCACGCGATGACCGGAACAAGGTCAACATGTTTCGGGTCCGCGAGAATACGATAGTACCACCCGCCTGAGTTTTAACTCAGCGATTTGGCTGTTGTGATCAACGCATGGTGCAGGGTGGCGGCAGATGCACGTGGCCCCAAGATGCGCACGTGATCAGACGCTTCGCGCCGGATTACGAAACACCCTAATTGATGAATGACCGTGCGGTGGGTATCGCCCGCAGTCATTTTGCGGATTGGCACTGCGCACAGACGTTCAACCATGTCTTCCATAGCGCGGCCTGTCACGTCAAAGGTGACCCAAGCGCCGGACTGCTCGGTAACAGATGCCGCATCACCCAATAGCGTCTTAACGGTTTCAGCCAAACCTTCGTGGGTGGCACGGGGTGCACCCAACATCCATTGGTCTGGTCCCATCCAAAACCCTGCTTCGGGGTCATGTAATTGCGCGCGGCCCGGTCCCGGCACGGCACCCAACAGTTTCTTGAGCACCTTATGGCATTCCACCTCGCGGCCCAAACGCGCGGCAACTGACGCCAACGCCAACCCATCGTTTTCCGCGATGGTGATGTGTTCAAACGTGTCCACCTGCGGCGCGGTGCCGCCAAGTGCTGTAACTGGTTTCAGATCATGCACGAAGCCGCTCCCCTTTAGGATCAATGAAATGTGCGCTGACAATTTCGACGTTAACCTCAACCCCTGTCAACGGGCTGATCAGACGCATTTGTTCGCCCATGCGGTTGCCGCCATCTTTAAGAAACCCAATCGCAATCGCGTGGCCTAGGTTCGGTGAATAACACGCTGACGTGGCATAGCCTTGATCATGGGCGGCATCCATCGGACCGTCCGCTTTCATCAAATGCGCACCTGCGGGTACGGGATCATCCAGATTAATAGGTTTGATGCCGACCTGTTGGTACGCATCCGCCTCATTCAACCCTTCGCGCTCCGATAGGACCGATCCGATGCTGTCCTTGGCCTTGCTGACCATACGACCCATCCCAAGGTTCAGCGCGGTGGTCGTGCCGTTCAACTCGTTGCCTGCCGCATGGCCCTTTTCGATCCGCATCACGCCTAAAGCTTCGGTGCCATAAGGGGTCACGTTGAACTCGGCCCCTACCTCCATGATCTTGCGCATCAGCGCGTCGCCATACGCGGTTGGCACGGCTATTTCATAGGCCAGTTCGCCACTGAACGATATTCGGAACAGGCGGGCGCGCAATCCGCCGCAGATGGTGACATTGCTGCATGCCATGAATGGGAATGCCTCGTTTGAGATGTCCACATCGACGATCTTATTCAGCAGCTTGCGGGCGTTTGGACCTGCGACAGCGTATTGCGCCCATGCCTCTGTCGTCGAGATCAGCTGCACATCCATGTCGGGAAACAGGCATTGGCGCACAAATTCCATGTGGCGATAGACGGGCAGGGCATTAGCGGTTGTGGTGGTGACGACAAAATGATCCTCGGCCAACCGACCAGCGGTGCCGTCATCCATTGCGATCCCGTCTTCGCGCAACATCAGGCCGTAACGGGTTTTGCCCACAGCGAGTTTGGCAAAGCCGTTGCAGTAGACTTTGTTCAGGAACGCAGCGGCATCTGTGCCTTGCACGTCAATCTTGCCAAGCGTGGTCACATCACACACACCGACAGATTTTCGTGTTGCTAGAACCTCACGATCCACGCTTTCCCGCCATGTGGTCTCTCCTGCACGCGGGAACCATTGGGCGCGCATCCAATTGCCTACCTCAACAAACACCGCACCTTGTTCGGTCGCCCATTTGTGTGAAGGGGTCAGGCGTTTTGGGTGGAACTCTTGGCCACGATGACGACCCGCAAGCACGCCAATCGAAGTGGGTGTATAAGGTGGGCGAAAGATGGTTGTGCCGGTTTCAGGAATAGATTTCCCAGCAAGTTCAGCCATGATAGCGAGGCCGCCCATGTTAGACGTCTTGCCTTGATCGGTGGCCATGCCAAGGGTTGTGTAGCGTTTAAGATGTTCGACCGAGCGGAAGCCTTCTTGGTGGCTGAGCTTCACATCCTTAACGGTCACATCGTTTTGCAGGTCAAGCCACGCGCGACTGCATCCCTCAACATACCAGAACGGTTTGATGTTTGTGGGCGTATCCTCAGCTTGGGGCAATTTGGGAAGACGTCCCTTGAGGCCGAGCGCCTTTTTGGCGGCGGCGGCACCCGATGCAAGGGCGGCATGTGTTGAGAATTCTCCATTGGCTGCACCCGCGACGGACATGCCGGGGGGCAGGGCGCCACCGGGGACAAAGGCGGCAATCGTGTCGTTCCACGAAGGGCGGCCCCGTTGGTGACAGGTCATATGCACGTTCGGGTTCCATCCCCCCGTCATGCCAAGCGCGCCACATTCCAGCATGCGGGTGCTGCCGTCGTTCAGACGCACCTCGGCAAAGGTCAGGCCCAAACGACCTTTGGTATCGATGATTTCGCCGTGTAAAACCTCATAATCAATACTGCGCGGGGCATCAGCCCGTACGTCAACCACGGCGGCAATTTTCACACCTTTGGCATGCAGGTCAGCAGCCGTACGATGGCCGTCGTCGTTGTTGGTAAAAATCGCGACGCGGCGGTCAGCAGCAACAGCAAAGCGGTTGGCATAGGTGCGCAGGGCAGAGGCCAGCATGATACCGGGTCGGTCATTGTTTTCAAACGCGATAGGGCGTTCGATGGCCCCTGCGGCCAGCACAGTTTGTTTGGCATAGATACGCCACAGGATTTGACGCGGCTTGTCTGCGTCTGGTGTGAACAGGTGGTCACTGACCCGTTCAACAGCGCCGTAGGTGCCGTGATCAAACGCGCCAATGACTGTAGTGCGGGCCATCAGGCGCACGTTTGACAAGCTTGCGAGTTCGGCGACACTAGCCGCCGCCCAATCAGCACCTGCATCGTCACCAATGCTAAATGTCTCAGAATTCAGGCGGCCGCCCATGCGGAAGTCTTCATCAGCCAAGATCACATCTGCACCGCTGCGACCTGCTGTCAAAGCGGCCATAATGCCGGCGGGCCCGGCCCCAATGATCAATAGATCACAGTGCAGAAAGCCTTTGTCATAGACATCAGGATCATCTTCTAAAGACAATGATCCAAGACCCGCAGCTTTGCGAATGATCGGTTCATAGACCTTTTCCCAGAACGCGGCGGGCCACATAAAGGTTTTGTAATAGAACCCCGCGGTCAGGAAGTTTGAGAAGCGGTCATTGATCGCCATCAGATCAAATTTCAAAGACCCAACGCGGTTCTGGCTTTTCGCCAGCAAGCCATCGTACATCTCGATGGTGGTAGCGCGGGTGTTAGGTTCTTGGCGCGCGCCGCTGCGCAGTTCGACCAGCGCGTTTGGTTCTTCTGATCCGGCGGATAAAACGCCGCGCGGACGGTGGTATTTGAACGACCGGCCCATCAGGCGCACACCATTGGCGAGCAGTGCAGATGCCAGGGTGTCACCGGGTCGTCCGGTCATCTGTCTACCGTCAAAAGTGAACTTGAGAGCGTTATTGCGGTCAATCTGACCACCGCTTAAACGGTTCTTCTCAGTCATGTGCTGCGTCCCCGACTGCGGGCCACATCGCGGGCCAGTTCAACTTTGGATATCTCGTGGGTCAGCGTGTTGCGCGTGACCACCAACCATGACCGATCACCCGCCTCGTGAAACCACAGTTCTTCGTGCCATCCTGCTGGGTTTTCGCGCAGGTAGCCATATTCATAGAAATCGCGCGCGGCTGTGTCCGACGCAGGGTCAGGACGGTCGATCATGCGAGCATCACCAAGGTAGGTGAACTCTGATGCGTCGCGGGGCCCAAGCAGGGGGTGATCAATAATCATCTGGGCACCTCAATGTAGGTTGGGCTGATTGCCCATCCCTTTTTCGTCGATCATCCGCCCTTTTTCAAAACGATCAAAGCGGTAGGCCGTGGCGGTGGGGTGCGGCGTGTCTTTGGCCAGCAAATGGGCAAAGCAAAAGCCTGATGCTGGCGTTGCTTTGAACCCGCCATAACACCAGCCGCCGTTGAAATAGAGGCCATCAGTGTCGGTACGGTCAATGATGGGCGAGCCGTCCATAGACATGTCCATTACACCACCCCACATGCGCAACATGCGTGCGCGACCAAAGGCGGGGAAGATTGCCATACCGCCTTCGCAGACGTCCTCGACCACGGGCAGATTGCCGCGTTGGGCGTAGGAGTTGTAGCCGTCGATGTCGCCGCCAAAGACCAAGCCGCCCTTGTCAGATTGGCTGCAATAAAAGTGGCCTGCGCCAAATGTCACGACGCCGGGCATCACGGGTTTTAAGCCCTCGGATACGAAGGCTTGTAAGACGTGGCTCTCCATCGGCAGACGCATGCCCGCGTGCGACATCAAGCGGCTGGACGATCCGGCCACAGCACAGCCGACCTTGCCCGCGCCGATAAAGCCGCGCGATGTTTCGACGCCAAGGCATTTGCCGTTCTCAATCTTGAACCCGGTGACCTCGCAGTTTTGGATGATGTCCACGCCCCGGCTGTCCGCGCCGCGCGCAAAACCCCACGCCACCGCATCATGGCGCACGGTGCCGCCGCGATGTTGCGCCAAACCACCCTTGATCGGGAACCGGGCATCTTCGGTGTTCAAATACGGATAGCGCGCCTTGATCTGCTCGGTTGTCAGCATCTCAGCATCGGCACCATTTAGGATCATCGCATTGCCGCGCCGGATAAACGCATCGCGCTGCGCGTCGGTGTGGATGAGGTTCAGGATGCCACGTTGGCTGATCATCGCGTTGTAGTTAAAGTCTTGCTCTAACCCTTCCCACAGTTTGAGCGAGAATTCATAAAACGGCTCATTGCCATCCAGCAAGTAGTTCGAGCGGATTATGGTGGTGTTGCGCCCGACGTTGCCGCCGCCGATCCAACCTTTTTCCAAGACCGCGATGCGTTTTTGACCGTATTCCTTGGCAAGGTAATAGGCGGTTGCAAGCCCGTGCCCGCCACCCCCAATGACGATAATATCATAATGCGCTTGCGGTTCAGGATCACGCCACGCGGGTTTCCAGCCTTTGTGGCCAGTCAACGCTTCTTTGATGACTCTTAGTCCTGAGTACCGCATGTGTCGTATCCCCTTTGGGGTAACATTAAGGGGCGGGGCGGAGATGTCATTTCGAAATCGGACAAACAGGTCGTCAAACACGACATGCTCCATTAAAATTCTTAATTACAGGGCCATTCGAAAAGGCTTGGGCCATTCTAAACTGGATCGCGAAATTCCCCGCATCATGCTGGAAAGCATGGAGAATGGATATGATGCATGCAGAACCAAACCTGCGTGAACGGCCTACGATCAAATGTATGTTGAACGCAAAGATATCAGTGCGCGAGATCGGCCAGAAAATGCATTGGCGTATAGATGGCTATCAACATTGGCATCTAGGGCGCATGAGACAGTTGAAGACCACTCAACTTCAAGAAGGCAATCCGTAGAATGTTATTCGGCTGATAGCTTAGCATAAGGTAAATTACTGGTGGTTCATGAATAGATACGGCACATACGGGCATTCACCGACTGCGGTCATTCGTCAAAATCGTAGCGAACGTCCAGCTTGAGTCCACTTTACCGCCTTTCTGCATCGTATCTAATGTCCGGAAACAGGAGTTCGGATGAAGAGCCCCTTGTTCGAAATTGTTGCACCATGGCTGGTGACAACTCTTAAAAATTCCATCGCCAGATGAGTAAATGTTGTTCCATCGACCATGAAGTGTGATTGAACCTTATGCATCGATTAAAGTTGTCCGTCGTGTTTGGAATGGTATCCATTGCAGTCTTCTCATTTCTATTCCGCGGATATCTTGCGGTCGTCGATCTCGTTGACGGGGATCAAACGGCCTTTTTGGCCTTCCCTCTATCTGTGGTGTTGCCGATCATAGTGTTTTCATTCTTGGCAACTCGGCGCGATATGTCCTCCCAAGAAGGGGCTCTCATGCAGTTGGGTGCGATGATACAAATCCTACTAATTGTAGCTTTGCCTCAATTTGCAATATATCCCGCCCTTGGGTTTCCCATTGTTTTTCTTCTTGTGGAACTCTTCGAGACGAGAGGGCCGACGTGCCTCAAGTCTGAAGTCAAAAGCAGATTGCTTGCATGATCGAGCTATCACTACCTTAATCGTGGATGCTCGCGTTGCGTTGGGGATTGCTGCTTGGCCCAGTTTGTCTGGCCTTGGTGATGGTGCGGCTGCGTCACCTGTCGCATAGAACTCAAGTCGCGGGGTTATTTGCCTTTCTTTACGGCGTTGCGATGGTTTTCGTGACCCATTCCCTTGCTGTCTCGGTGGGTTGGTGGAGCTATGGCTGGGACGCATTAATGGTGAACAACTTGCCTGCCGATATCATTCTGGGCGGGGCTATATTGTTTGGACCGGGGCTATATTTCTCATTTCCAAAGACGCGCCCACTCATGATTTGTCTGCCTATCATTATCGGGTTGCATGGAACGATATTCAGTTCTTTGGAACCTCTCGTTTTTGCAGGGCCACATTGGTTTTTGGGTGTTATGTTTGTTTTCGCGACAGCACATCTGCCTGCGATCTATCTGGCGAAATGGACAGAAGCGGACACGCATTTACCTTATCGCTGTGCGCTCCTTGCGATCAAGACTGGCGGAATGATTTTTGCTGTTTTGCCCTCGCTGATCATGCAGGCCATGGGCGGAACATGGGACATTTGTGCAAAGCCTGTGTGGGTGATCAGCCTCGCTCTGTTCGTACTCTCGATCACATCCTTGATTGGCGTTTCCGCCAACCAAACGCTTTGTCTACAAGGGCGCGGGACGCCAATCCCGCTTGACCCCACTAAACGGCTGGTGACAACGGGCCTCTATGCGTATGTTTCAAATCCAATGCAGTTGTCGGCGGCTTTGGGTTGGGTTGTCTTAGGCCTATTCTTACAAAACATTTGGATCATGGCTGCATCATTGATGGCATGGATATTTGTTCAAGGGATGGTGCGCTGGCATCATCGGCATGACCTCTTGAAGCGCTTTCCAACCGGCTGGCCCGAATATAAAGAAAATGTTCCAGAGTGGCTGCCTCGTTGGCGACCATGGAACAAGGCACGTGCGGTTTTGACCCTCTCTGATGCATCTCGGGGACATCGCCAAGCTGCATTATGGTTACGTGCAGCCACCAGCCTAGACATTCGATGGTCTGACGATGGCAACGCGTGGCATGAAAACCCTGAAAACGTTTATGGCTTTCGTGGAGCATGCGCCATTGCGGCTGCTTTCGGCCATGTGAACTTTGCTTATGCGCTGCTCGGCCAAGCGTGGTTGCTGCTCGCTGTTCCGTGGATTTATCTGTTTGATCAAGTCTTGAGGAGAGAGACATGAAGGGACCATCATCCGCATTGCTTGGGCTGGATACGTTGATCAAGATTAGACAAAATCAACTGGGCTTTTATGCGGACATGCGGGCACGGTTCGGCGACACGGTTCCCTTGCGTCTTGGGCCGTATAGGTCTTGGCTGCTGTTTCACCCTGATCAGATTGAAGTTGTCTTGGCCAGCAAGGCCAAAAAGTTCATCCGCTTTGAGCGGATGATGAATGTATTGCGTCAATGGAACGGGGAAAGCCTGTTTATCGCTGAAGGTCAAAGCTGGCACGATCGACGTCGCAAAGTTCTTCCGGCCTTCGCCCAAAAGAAAATGCCCGCCTATGAAGCCGTTTTCCAACAGGTTGCGGAGGATTGGGTCACGCATCTGTCCAAAGAGGCGGGCCGTGATGGTGCCATACATCTGGATGCCGATGATACCTTTGCGCAAATTGCTCTGAATATTGCCCTGCGAACACTCTTTGGCGGCGGATTTTCCAAGGGTATGGATCAGGTCTCGGCGCATATTAAAGTTCTATCAGATGTTGCGTTTCGCGAGTGCGCGAGTCCGTTGACGTTACCTGACTACTGTCCTCTTCCCGGCAAACGCAGGAAAAAGGCTGCGATGGCCTTCATGCGCGATCTCGTCCGCGATCTTGTCGAAGACAGGTTTACAGGTCCGGTGGGTGACGACCTTCTCCAAGTTCTCATCGAAACACATGCCGGTGACAAACAGGAGATCTGTGACGATGCGATGAGCCTTCTGATCGCGGGGCATGAAACGTCTGGTGCTGCTTTGTCTTGGATATTTGCGCTATTGGCTGATCACCCATCAGCATTGGCCCAGTGCCAAAGCGAAGTTGCCCGCACGGATGACGTCCAAGACATGAGCTATCTTCGGGCCGTCGTTGATGAGGCGCTTCGGCTTTATCCGCCAGGTTATACGTTGTTTCTCAGGCAAGCCACGGAAGACGTTGATATCGTGTGAACCTTGGTGAAGAAAGGGGAGCTCTTACAGATCATCCCTAAATGACTGGACGTGATCAAAGGTTCTTTGATGAGCCAAATCAGTTTCGCCCAGAGCGTTTTCTAACTGAGCCGACCTGGCCATTCTTTGCCAATTTGCCTTTTAGCGCGGGACCAAGGGCGTGTACTGGGCATCAATTCGCATTGAAAGAGGTTTCGATCATAGCGGCAGAACTTCTGCGAGCCTTTGAACCGCGCTTGAGCGGTGCATTTCCGGTTCCTGAACCGAAGTTTTCGTTGCGGCGCAAAGGTGGGCTACCGATGATCTGGCAGCGCCGCTGAACGTGGCGGCCCTAGAACGAAGCGAGCCTGTTGCCCATCCGGTGGCAAGAAACACTGATCTTGTTGTCCAAACCATCGATAGCGGTTCTTTGCCATCCGATCATAAAGCCAATCACGGAACGATCTTGGCACAAAACGTAGCGCAGTCGCCCAACGCCAAGGGGCATTCAACGTCTTGAAGATAGCAAAAGTGGCATCAGATTTAATTAGCGGTCGCCCCGCGGACACGACCAGATAGGACTCATCCAAATCTTGAGGTGTCAATTCATGCTTCGCGGCAAGAGCGATGCCTTGTTCAGACCAAGCTGAAACAAAATTTGCTGATGGCTTGCGTTCATGGCGCAAGACAAAACGCACCCAAGCCGAGCACAGCAAACAGTCAGTATCAAAGACGATGGTTAAATTGTTTGGGCATTCCATGCATTCAATTATGCTCACCGAACTACAAATGCCAAGTGACTAACCATCGTTTTCCCTGTGAAGCGGACCTTGGTGCAATTGCAGCGAATGCACACCTTGTCCGCAGAGCCGCCATTGGCATTTGAAATTTAGTCAGACGACCCTCGCAATTGCAGCAAAGGTCCGCATCGAGCCCATTTTGACCAGATGCTGCAGCGCGACGGAAGTCCGCCTTTAAGGGCAGGCATTTGTCTGCCAGAATTGTGCCTTTATCGATTATCCTTTTGCCCATCCAGTGGCAGCTGTTCTTGTGCAGCTTGGGTGGCGGCGGCGGCTATTGTTGCTTTGTCCTCATCCGTTAGCTTCTTGCCATCCATCGAGGGCAGTGCGACACGCACTTCGCGGCGGGCGAATTCAATACCGTTTTCTGCAAAAGCGGCATTCACTCGATTGAAGATCTCCTTACGAATGGTGAACTGTGTACCCGGTTTGGCCATGAATTTACCACGGAACACCATGCCCACATCATCAATTTCAAGCATCCCTTGGGATTTGAATGGCTGTAAGAAATCATCTTTAAATTCCTCCAAAACCAACATCTCTTGGCCGATCTTCTTAAAGACCTTTTTGACCATGTTTGGATCGGTATTAAACGGAACGGTAAAGCGCAGTTTCATGATCACCCAATCACGAGAGAAGTTGGTGACTTTTGGGATTTCACCGTAAGGGATCGTATGGACTGGCCCCTTGTGGTGGCGCAGTTGCATAGAACGGATAGAGATTTTTTCGACAGTCCCCATTGTGCCCTCAACCTCAACATACTCACCTGTGCGGAAAGCGTCATCAACCAAAAAGAAAATGCCCGACACGACGTCAGTAACCAGTTTTTGCGCACCAAAACCAATCGCCAAACCCGCGATACCGGCGCCAGCGAGGAGTGGCGTGGTATCAACCCCGATGTTTCCAAGCCCGAGTAGCAAGAAAACGATCACAATGGTCGCTTGTGTGACTATGAGGATCAGGGGCAAAACTGTTGAGAGCCGTGAGCCACCTGCGCCACCGCCGTCGCCGCCGACCGCTTCCTCATCAGGCATATAACCAGCGGCGGTTTGTTCGGCTGCCAGTTTTCGGTTGATGTAAAGAGAGACAAGTTCGTAGAACAGGTAGCCAATTGCCATGATAATGAGGAATTCCAGCAATTTTGCTGCGAGTTGTGGCCCGACACCTGCAGAGGCGATATTGGTGGCGGACACTCCCCAGAAACCAGCAATCGCCATGATAACAAATCCAAAAATCACGACACGCCCAATGCGGATGTACGAACGTTTGGCGGATATATAGGCGCGCTCGGCCACTGGCCCTTCGCCGGTCATGCCGGGGGTAAGATGGCGCACCATTCCACGGATGAAAGTGTCCAGTGCTGGGGCGAAAATCAACAATGTCATGGTTTTGTAGTTGGGAGCGCCGTAAAGTAGCTCAAAGTCGCCATAGCTCACAATGATCTGGGTGATCCACCAGATGCCCAAACTGACAACAATAGCGAAATATGGGAAAGCACGTGCCATACCGTCTTCGGTTGTGGTAATGTCAGCGTCAAAACCCCGCATCATCGAGGTCATACCTGCCCGATATTTCCAACAAGCTGCGACCAGATAAAGGTGAACAGCAAGGTTGAGCCAAAATCCAATACGCGTTTCAACATCTGTTATGCCTTGAAATTCGTTGAACTGGATAAGTACTGCGCTGAATCCGATCAGAAACGCGAAGCCAAAGCTGTGAAATACCATCGCTTTGGCGGTGTGATCATCACAGTTAAGAAGACGGAACATTGGATTTCTTGGCGCAAATAGAAAGCGCCCAACAGCAATCATGATGCGTGGAAATGCAATAAGATATGGTCCAATCAATCCAACGACCCCGCCCAGAAATGGCGGTAGGATCGCTGTGCCGATCGACATTGCGACGATGATAAAGACAAAGACGGCACCTATCTCGCGGGCGAAGCGTTTCGTTAGGAAAGAAACGATTTCGCGCAACGTGATGTTGTTAAAGTCAGCTGGGCGCTGAATTTGCCATTTCATAATCAGGCGGCGGAAAATTATCTCTGCGATAGCAGCACCGCCAAACATGGCGGCCATATAGCCAAGCAATTTAAGAAGGCCTTCACCGCCAATTTTTCCGTAAAATGTGGCGAGCGCTTGGGGTTGTTTTTCGAAAAGCACCGGTAGGCTGCGCACAGACAATGCGACCATGCTCGCCGCGCCCGTTGTTGTGTGGTAAAAGAAGTCGTTCAGTACTTCCGTATCGTCGACTTCAACCGCTTGGGCGTTTAGCTGACTCAGTAAGAGTGCGCGTACTTCGGTGTCAGAAAGCCGTGAGATTAAGGCATTTGCCGTATCTTCTGTTAGTGGGTCAGGCAATGTCACTGTGGTGTCGGCGCTAGAAGTTGTGGAAAACAGGGACTGCGCCCCAGCTGGTGAATGGGTGGCGAGCGCCAAAAGGGCGGTGAGTACCAATATTTTAATGAAATGCAAGGCAGTGCTCTCCCCAAGTTAATCAACATTGCAGGTTAAACGTTAACTGACCTTGGTTCGTCACGAACAGCAAGGTGAATCTATGTCCCTAAGAAAGGTGAACCGCGCAGTTTTTCCCTTTAAGGTGGTCACTGGGGCAACCAGAACGAATGTCAGCAAAGTTCGGAGTGCAGACATCAGTGCTCCCCGCACCGAAGGTCCGCATTGGGGTTCCAAAAATGGCGATTTTTGGCAGGACGTCCATAGCCCAAAAGGATATCAAAATTTCTGACAGTCTATAGGCGTTTTGTCTAATGCCTGAGACAAAACGCCTACCATTCTCGAACATGGCATAGCCGCCCAGCTCGACGGATAAGGTGCTACTGTTGCGTTTGGACTTGGCAAGGGGGCATCAGCGGCGCGTTGGGCTTCGGCTTGGTTGGCATAACGGGTACGGAGGATGTGTTCGGCTCCTCATTGCCCGCTGTCACCTTCTGCACACGGCCCGTGCCGAGCTTGGACCATTCAGCGACCACGCGGCCTTACTTGCCCTCACCTGTTTTGACAAACACCGGCGCGCCGCCTGCTGGCTTGTACGTGGCGTCCAAATCGCGGGTGATGCGGGTCAGGAAATTGAGGTCACTTTCCGTGGTTTGCGCATGAAAGGTATAGTGTACCGATTTCAGGCTATCGCGGATCTGTTTGGCCAGACCGTGTTCACCTGCGATCTTTAACACCGCCCAACCGCAGGCAGCGCCACGAGGTAATCACGGTCATCGATCTCGGCAGTGTCTGCGGTTTCCCCTGAAGCATCGGTGACGATGATTCCGATCAGCCTGTCGCCAATCGGAGCCGTGACATCATTGCCATTTGAAAGAACGCGGAATCCAATTCTCATATCAGATCACCACAACCGCACAGGCGTGCGCGTAGGTTCTGGCGCAACCTCTGGTAGCGTGATCAAAATCCCCATCGGCAGGATCGAGCCGCGTTCAGCCAGACCGGGGTTTGCCTCATAGACCAGCACAGACAAGGTGGCGCTGCCGTAATGTGCATGACAGATTGCATCGACCATATCGCCGTCAATTGTGCGGTGAACGCTCATAGCAAATCCCCAATGAATGAGGACAAGCCGTCGCTGTCCGCGCCGTAAGACTGCAGCGTGATCGAGAAGTCGATGCGCCGTGGCGCGCCATCGCGCATCAAGTATTTCTTGCGCTCAGTGACACCCGTGATGCACCACTTTTTCCAAACCCAACCAAGGCCGTCTACCATCATAAACGGCACATCCGTTCCCGCCAACAGCCGCATCAACTCAACCTGTCGCTACTCACCTTTGAAGTGGGGATAGATCATCCCTTCTAACGCAGGCGGGCGGCCTAAACGGTCAACCTTGTTCCAGCGGTAGGCCACCTCGCGGGAGAGCTCCTGATAGCCGCCATTGGACAGGCCGAACCGGAAGGTTCCCAGCGTCATCACCACCTGAGACAGGTTCATGCTATCATATTTGGTTTTGAGTTTGCTGAACGGCATTGGGCTTAAGCCATGCCTGCGGCACAACTTCACCAGTTGGCATCCCAGATCTTTGTTCATTGCCCCCCTCTACCGCATGCCTTGTATGGATCTGCCAGACAACGAGACAGGCGATTGGAAGGCAATCTGCATAAAAGAGCGGTCATGACACAGAAGGGATAGCGATACCTTAGTACTTGCACTTTGGTTGGGATCAACCTGCGTGTTTATCGGCTGGCACCAACGCGACCTGAAGATGTTGTTCTTTGACCGCACCTGAAGGATCTTTTGTCAGGCCGAAAGTCCGAGTCCACTTTGGTACAAGGCCATAAGCATCTGATCAATAGTGTTTGTTTGAGGCAACTGGATTTGGTTTTCGCCTAAAACCTCAATCAGACGCTGAAGTTTGAAGCTTGATAGATCGGAAAGATAATACTCACATGCATCCAGATTTGTCGAATGGGTTGCGTTGCTAAAATCAATCTGAAATCTGTCCGATAGGAACGCAATCTGATCGTTCAAATTAGGTTTCAAAAGCCCAGACAATATATCTCCATCGAGCTTGTCATCCCTTGATGCCGGGAATGCTTTGGCTAGGATTGCGATGAGTTTGTGTCGGGCGGAAACGTGGTCACGAGTGCCAAGAGTAACAAGAGGTAGCTTATTCAATCTGTACAAAAGCCTTGTAGCTGTAGCCGAAAGAGACTGGTTCGTCCTTTTCAGTGCAAAAGACTCTCTTTCTAATCCACAGATCGAAGCAAAGCCCAAAACCGGATCAGCGAATTCGCCAAGAATTTCCGAAAAATTTCGAACAATCAGATTTTCTTTGGGCAGGACCTCACTAAAAGTCCATAATATCCATTTATACGCGGGATTGATCTGCAAAACGTCCTCCCAGCCATGCTTTATGAGTTCCTGCATTTCAGATGCAACATAGCCATTGGGCGAACGAACGAAGCAGACGATCTTGACGTTACAGCCTCTAGACTTGAGGAATTCAACCAATGCCCGCTTATCGTCATTCTGTAGCGTACCAATGTCTTCCCCAGAAATGAGTAGCCTTTTGAAATTTGGATCATCAATATCTTTCTGCAGAACCTCTAAATAGCGTTCGCGTCTTTCATCTATCTCTTCCTTAGATAGGCCAATATTCTTCCAAACGTGATATTCATAACGATCACTGGAAAAAACTGTCGTCATTGGAATTGAATGGTTTGCTTCATCAAAGCTCGCATAGCGGGTGGTTTCGTCCCTATAGTCCTTGAGGCTGGACTGGATTGAAGATGATCCAGTTTTGTGCATTCCAATATGCAACACTACATCTTTCACTTTTCACCCATTCTCCGGCTTAACTCTAGGTTTCCATATTAGGCGAATTGAACCTACCAGCGGAACTGTATCAAAGTTATATGACGTGACAAAACGATCGCCAACTGCAGCTCATGACATTAACGAAACGTGATACGAAGACAAGGCGGCAGGTATTTCCTTACCGGACGGTGGGCGGCAAAGATCAACCATGCTGTCCGGTCCACGCAGTTCATTCAAAACGATACTGACCTGCTCTCCGGACGAGTAGTGCCTGCGCGTAGTCTGCTTGAAACTCTTGACGATCTTTTCGCCCTCGTTCCGATCTTCTACCAATTGGTAGTTGTGATGAACCAAGAACGCCCTCTTATAAAATTACACTATTTGGCCTTTAACCGCTGAGGTTAGGCACTTTCTGCTCGGTAATCTCGGTGTCAAGATCGATCACTAAGACCACCAACGCCAACCCAAAGCAGCAGGTTGACCCACATCATGACGATCATTTCCAATCGTGGTACCCTCGCGATCTGCTGGTCATCATTGTTGTGTCAGTCTAGGGGCATACCCGGCTAAAAACCGCACTTTGCGCTGGTTATACGAGCGTCGAATTTTGACCCAATGTCCGTTCATGAAGAGGAGCCAGAGCTTCCGTGGGGTCTCATAGAAAAAGGCCTTTGGCAAAACCTGTTGGATTCCCAAACGATCATGCCACTCTGCCCAGCCTAAGCGATAAGGCGGCGTTCCCTATTTCCAGTTCTTCCTGCATCTACCCATCTCCCGTGATTTCGTCTGTCACGCTCCGCTGAAAGTGGAGGGCATGCTTAATGCCGAAACGTGCCGCTAAAAACGTTGGCCAACTGATTTCTAATAGTATTGAACGCTTAGAAACTGGTGTCGTGCTCGTAAATTTGGCTGGTGACGTCATTGACTTCAAATGTCAGCAAAATTTCTGATGTGGTTGAGCAGATAGCAAAGGACGCGAACGAACAAGCAACTAGTATTAGCGAAATTAATACCAGTATTGCACAGCTCGACATTGTTACTCAAAAAAATTGCGGCAATGGTTGATGTAACGACGGATATGACAGCGGATATGTTCAAAGGCGCGCACGCTTGTGTCGCAGTTTGCCTTGGTTGATGCGGCCCCTCATCCCACAAAGGCCGGCGAACGGCTCAAGCATTCGGTAGCGCAAATTAAGGATCCATTGGCGCCGTCGGTTTGCCAATCCGTCAGGTACTCGGCAAGCTAAAGGCCACAAAGCGGACAGCGGCGAGCTTGTTCGTCAACATCCACTTGGGGTGTTCAACGTTCCAAAAACCACGGTTTGTTGAATGCTCCGCCAAACCGGACATGTATGCATGCGCAGCAAGGATCGGTTAAGTCTGCGCAGCAGACCGTGGCGCAGATCGCAGCGAAAGCTCCGTTCGGTGCCAATAGTTTCGGATGCTGCATCATTTCATGAATGTCCGCTTTTAAAAACTTGCCATAGATGATCAATACAGTGCAAATAGAACTATGGGTCGGCGATGGCGTCGCCAGCAGTCACATGCAAGCCCACTATCACCTTCCTGAACGCCGGGACTTTTCTTTGCCGTTTTCGCGGTCGAGGGGTTCTACTATGGCTCCCTTAACGCGCGGTATGGCATGTCGTCGAAGGAACCATTTTATGGATCGCCCAGAGTTTTACCGTTTCCACCAAGGGGACAAAATTCTCCCATTTTCCTCCCAAGAATATGATGATCGATTGTCACGCCTACGCGCTGATATGCGTAGTACTGGCGTTGATGCTTGCGTTTTTACATCTATGCACAATGTCGCCTACTATTCTGGCTTCCTGTATTGTGCCTTTGGTCGCCCCTATGCACTGGTCGTGACGCAGACAGAGTCTGTCACCATGAGCGCTGGCATTGATGCCGCCCAGCCGTGGCGTCGCAGTCATGGGGACAACATCACGTATACGGACTGGCAACGCGATAACTATTGGCGCGCTGTTCGCTCTGTAACCGGAACGGAAAGGACAATTGGCTACGAAGCCGATCATTTGACTTTGGTGCAATGTTCATTGATGGACACGTTTTTGTCCCCCAAGGCCATTGTCGATGTTGCACCCATCACCATGCGCCAAAGGATGTATAAATCAGCCGCCGAGATCGCGTTGATCCGTAAGTGCGCGCAGGTCGCTGACGTTGGCGGCTATGCGGTTAAGGGTGCGGTTAAAGCTGGGGTCCGCGAGATTGACGTGGCTATGGCTGGTCGTGATGCGATGGAAATGGAAATCGCCAATCGCTTTCCTGATGCAGAATACCGCGACACTTGGGTATGGTTTCAGTCTGGGATCAACACGGACGGTGCGCACAACCCTGTGACGGGGCGCACCTTGGAGGCAGGCGATATTTTGAGCCTGAATACGTTCCCGATGATCAGCGGATATTACACCGCACTTGAGCGGACCATGTTTGTTGAAACGGTTGACCCTGCCAGTTTGAAAATTTGGGAGGCAAATGTTGCGGCCCATGAATTTGGAATGGGCCTGTTAAAACCGGGGGTAAGTTGCGCGGAAGTGACTGAGAAGATCAACACCTTCTTTGAAGAACGCGATTTGCTGCAATATCGCACCTTTGGGTATGGCCATTCATTCGGGGTCTTGTCCCATTACTATGGTCGCGAGGCAGGTCTGGAGTTACGCGAAGACATCGACACGGTGTTGGAGGCTGGCATGGTGATCTCGATGGAACCGATGTTGACAGTGCCAGAAGGTAAAGCTGGTGCAGGTGGTTATCGTGAGCACGACATTCTCGTCATTACTGAAGATGGGAACGAGAATATTACAGGCTATCCGTATGGCCCAGAGTTCAATGTCATAGCATAAGGTCTAGGTGCTCGCGGGGGTGTTATCCCCGCGAGGCTACCAAAACGGACCTTTAAGCTCGAAACGGCAATGACCGCCTCGTCAGCACAGGGTAAATTGGTGCATTCGGCAAAATGGAACGTCAGTTAGGTGTGCATTCTCAATAGCAATGAATGGCTTCAAAGAGCGCTCTTCCGCTGATGCTGCAGCTTACATTAATGTCGGCTTTGGGTTCGACACTTCGCCGGCCCAGTCTTGTGCGTCCTGCCTAATAGAACGTTTTTTACTGGATAAAAGAAAGTGCGGTTCATCCCGAAAAGTTTAGGTTCTCTAGTGCAGTATGAAAAATTTTTAACTCATCGTTAAATATCTTGGAGAATTCGCGCCGGATGCCCACCTCTTTTGGCGAAGGTTGCGGCAGTGAACCCATCCACAATGCTGCACCCCAAACCAGCTTGCACGAGGTCTGCGTTAGTCAGTGACCAAAGCGCTTCGATCTGGATGGTGCGCGGCACATTATGAGATGAGAAGAGGGCGTTGGTTCTTAGTCTGCTTGAGGTGCCCTCAGCGGTGGCGATGAAGTCGACCCCCTCAAGATTCAAAACTGAAATTTCCTGTTTGGCGCACAGCGGGTGGCAAGATGCAAAATGAAGGGACGGACATGATCGGCCCGACTTGGAAGTTAGCGGTATTAACGGGAGTCATTGCAAATCCGATGCCGCACAGGCCAGACGTCACTAAATCCACTATCTCATCCGAACTAGACATTTGGATGGAGAGTTGCACGTCGTGATTTTTACAAAGCTGCGTCATGACACGCGTAAGAAATCCCGTGGCTAGAGTTGGTAACATCGCAAGACGCAGGTTGCCTCCACTGCGGTTTTTGATGCGCTGCACTGATCTCACAACCCGCTCTAGGCCAGTGTAACTTTCCCCGCATATGATCAAACAAAGAGAACCCAATTTCGAGTTCGAGCTGACTGATGATTTTTGAAACCACAGGCTGGATCAAAGACAGCGGCCGAGCAGCGCCAGTCATGGAGCCACTCAACATCAGTGTTATAAAAATAAATATTTGGCAGTGAGTTAGGTGTATCTGATGGACCTCTCCATAGGTACGAGTTCAGGTGATATCATCACTTCATCAAAAAAGAATAAGCAAGCATGAACAAGAGTTCATGCCAGGTGAAACTACAAAAATGACAGTGCGATACGACGAACCATCCATAGGAAGGTGCAGAAGTGGCGGCTTCGGCGTTCGGGTTATATTGCGCCAACAAGGAGAAAATGATCATGATTTTTGGCAAGAGCTTCAAGCAATGCACCTTGCGTGCCTTGGTCTCAGGCGCCTTACGTACCATGACAACGAAAAACTTGCTGACACGGGACGAGGTATTTGATGATATTCGCCGCATAAGGGAGCGCGGTTATGCACTGGACGATGAAGAATTCGTCATCGGAATGAAGTGTGTAGCTGCTCCAATTTGGTCGGAATCTGGTGAACCAATTGGTTCACTGTCTGTCTCTGGTTTGGCCGCTCGGGTTACGCCTGAAAATATCGAAGATGTGGCCAAACATGTAATGGCGGCTGCAAAAGAACTGACCGATATTATTGGGGGTCACCCAAGCTGACGCTGTTCTTCAACGTGATGCGAGCGATAGTTGAACCGCGACTCTTATTGCGCTTGAGGGTAGGGAGATCGACCTATCTCTTCCAGCATCTTTTCTCTGAACACTTCCGCGGGTGTTTTCCAAGCAAGGTATTTACGGCTCTTCTGTTCTGGGCAGTGCTCTTGCAAACGACTTCAGCATGATACGCGTTTCGTAGGAGAAATCTGAAATGGGCTTCTGTGACCACATTGGGTGCTTCTCCTTCTAACTCTGGGCCCATTGCTGCACTTTCATTGTTATTGGCTGGTCAGAACTGGTTTTCGGTCCCGCATCATTTTGTTATGAAACGCCCTATGATTAACTTTCTGGGCACTTTGGCATTCCCATTAATCGTAGGGGCAATCAGTTTGACTGCTGTCCCAGATCGAGCCCAAGCACAAAGCTACCAAATAGACTGCGCAATCTTGTTGTGCCTCTCTGGCGGGTGGCCGGCGTCCGTTCCCTGTGCCCGAGCCAAGTTCATCCGACGCATAACGCCTTGGCCCGTGGAGCAGGCTCTTCAAATCTGGCGTTGCCCAATGAGAGCGGCATACACAACAGAACCTCAAACTCTGACGACTGATCGTATCTACGATATCTTGTTCAAAATGGATGATGCGCCAGTACAGTCACTTCCAAGAAGCCCCATGGGCGATTTTGACCTCATCCCACAATATGCAGATTTGAGACAGGGTGGCGGTTGTGCAGCGCGATTGCACGAACGTACGCAGACCATCAACATGCTACGCGCAGTTGGCGGAGTTTGGGATCGTGTTCCCACAGCGTGTTGGCCACGCCACTCAGTTTGCAAAGCGCCAGTCTGATGGTGACAGTGCTGATCTGCCGGACACTGCATGCAGCGTTATTGCCGAATTCTGTGAACAAATTTTGTTCCTTCATACGAAAATTGCCCACTACATCCCGCGAGATGACCCAAGTGGCCCCGCGAAAGAAACAGGTCGCTCTTCTTCAAACAATCCCGGGCATTGGGCCGATCACCGCTTCCGCCATTGTCGCAACGATCGGCACTGGCAAACAGTTCAGCACGGGCCGTGACTTTGCCGCTTGGCTTGGCCTGACACCCCTGAACGGCTGCAGTGGCGGTAAGGAAAGGTTGAGTCGTATCTCGACCCTTCTCATGGTTTGTAGGTGAACTATTGCCGAGCATTTGATGGGGATCAATACATTCGACGATTACTCGTAATTGGCATGATGTCCAGCATGCGGCAAACCGCCAAAAACCCTGAGCGGTATGACCCATCTTTCGCAGATATCATGGCGCGAAAACCGGGAAAAGTCGCAGCCGTTGCCATGGCCAACAAGACGGCTCGCATGGTTTGGGCTGTGCTCACCAAAAACCAAGACACACCGTGCTTTGTCCTGAACACATGTTTTACGATATGCAGAATAGGACTTGGTTTGTGGAAAACATGCACGAGAGGGAGGGCTGGCGGCCAAGTGATCCGCGCAACCAGACCGGACACAAGACCGTATCTGACAAACATAAATCACACCAGAAATGCCTTGCTAAGCAGGAGTCGTCCACACAGGACAAAGCTGACCTTGCTGGCTGCTTACTCAATGGCCGTTTTACCAATGTGAACTGACGGCAAAACGCTCTAATGGCAGGAAACCTACAAACGCTGCACCCACAAACTAAATTGGGAAATTTGAAGAAAGCGGACGCTCGGGGCTACGACACAGTTTTTTTATTGTGCAAACGCAGCTCACACGGCGGTGGTCACTTGTCTCAGGGTCGAAAAACCAATTCCGAAGTATGATGCAACTTGTTTGCGACTAAGGCCCCCGTTAGAGCCATGCGAACAACTTCGTGTCTAAATTCTATTGTTGGTTTCTGTCCTATTCGTTTTTACCCGCATTCAGATTGTACATACCCGTTTGGGCCATTGCGATGCTCATTTCATCGCTCAGCACTTCCCACATGCGGTTCAGCCCTGCTTCACCACCCGCGGCGATTGCAAATTGCAAAATACGGCCGAAAAAGGTGAAGTCAGCACCCGACACCAATGCCTTCAAAGCATCTTCGCCCGACCTTAATCCGCTGTCGAAGAACAGTGGAAAGTCTGGCCCAACCGCTTCGCGGATCACTGGCAACATTGCAAAGGGCGACGGGGCGCTTTCCAATTGCCGTGCGCCGTGGCTGGACACCTGAATGGCATCGACGCCTTTGGTTTTTAGCATTTGGGCATCTTCAGGGTCCAATACTCCTTTGACCACCAACTTACCGGGCCACGCATCGCGCATTGCTGTTAGCGTATCCCAGTCTGCACGTGCCCGACTTTCGGTGCGATCAAATTCGTAACCCGGCATTTGGAAATTTGCCATCTCTGGCTTACCTTTGAATAGTGAGGACAACGACCAACGCGGGTGAAGCGCAAAATCAATGAACTGGCTTGGGCCAATGCGAAACGGCATCTTAAACCCATGACGCAATTCGCGCGGGCGGCGGCCAACCTCTGGTACATCTACGGTCAGAACAAGCGTCTGGTAGCCCGCTTGGCGTGCGCGTTCGATCAGCTTGAATGTTCCACTGCCATCGCCGGTGAAATATATCTGGAACCATGCATGACCGTCAGCAACTTCAATGATCTTTTCCAGCGGAGTCGATGCAACGGTGGAAACCCCATGCGGTACTTTATAATTGGCCGCAAGCCGCGCGAGCATTAAGTCAGCCCCCGGCGCGGACAGATTGCACATGCCCATTGGCGCAATGCCAAACGGGCGCTCTGTAGGGGCACCAAAAATCGAAGTTGCTAATGAACGCTGGCTGACGTCCCGTAGAATGCGGGGCCGCAAAGTTATTGCGTCAAGCGCTGCGCGATTACGCACAGCCCCTGTTTCGCGACCGGCGGCCCCATCGATGTAATCGAAAACCATCCAAGGTAGACGACGACGCGCAATACGACGTGCGTCGTCTGCCGAATGGATAGCATTCGCGCCCATTTAAGCGCTTACCGCTTTCATAAAGCGATCGCGGATCACAACGGGGTCCATCGTGATGACAGGCAGCTTGATGTTGCCGCTGTCGCATTTACACACGATGATCGTCATCTGCTTGCTGTCGATGGCCGATTGCAGAACAGGACCAAGGTCTTTGTCTTGCACTTCGATCACATTTTCACAGCCACATGCTGATGCAACAGCCGTCAAAGACGTCTTTTTGCCCGCATATGTCGGTTGATCTCCGGTTGAGCCATAAGACCCGTTGTCGATGATCAGCAGAATGTAGTTATCAGCCACATTGTTGGCGATTGTTGGCAACGTACCAAGGTTCGTCAGAACCGAACCATCACCATCAATGGAAATAACCGTCTTGTCCTGAGACAAAGCAAGGCCAAGACCAATGGACGAAGACAGGCCCATTGTGCCCAACATGTAAAAATTGGTGGGCTGATCGTCGATCATATGCAGCTCTTGGCTGGGAAGACCGATGTTACACACGACCAATTGGTCGCGCAGGATTGGCGCGATTTCGCGCAGAATTTCAGAGCGTATCATTGGTCCCCGTAGCCTCCCCAGAAGTTAGCATCCGTCAGAATCGCGACCGGCTTGTTGCACATGAATGTGTATTTCAGGATTGCATCAAATTCTTCCACATCCGACTGGTGGTGGAAGTGGTAGGTCGGGATTTTCATCTCAGCCAGCAGTGCTTTTGTGTGCACAGCCATCTCAACTTGGCAGGCTACAGGCTCGCGCAACTCACCCCGGTAAGAGATGATCATCGGCAGCGGCATCCGGTAGTATTGAATTAGTGTAGCCAGCGTGTTGATCGTGACGCCGATGGCCGTGTTTTGCATGATGATCGCAGGACGTTTGCCGCCCATAAAGGCACCAGCACACAGGCCCATGCCCTCGTCTTCTTTGTTGGATGGGATGTGGAAAATCTCGTCGCGCGCGTCGACTTCCTCGATCACACCAGCCAGCTGTTTGCAGGGCACGGTAGTGACAAAAGAGACGCCGTTTGCAACAAGATCATCGGTGATCTTCTTGTCGATGTTCATTGGTGGAGGCCTTTCATGTTTGGCAATTAGTTAGTTTCAGTATTTCGGTGAACGTGAACGGCACAGCCTGCATGGCGCACAACGCGCGCGGCAGTTGAGCCAAGAAAATAATCCCGCAATCCAGGCTTATGAGAGCCGATGACGATGCAATCTACGCCATTGCCGTTGGCGTAATCGATGATACTGCGGGATGAATGACCTGTGACCAGCACGGGTGTGACGTTTGAAAACGCAGCAGTTTTTTCTGCCAGCATCGCTTTGGCCGTATCAAGTCCAGCTTTGACAGTCTCGTCATCAAGATAAACGCTGACCGAGCCTTGTGGCTCTTCATGAACGTGCAATGCAATAATCTCGCCCTGCGACCCACACAGAGCATCTGCGATCGTAAGCGTCAGAGGCGAAATGTCATGGTCAAGCGCCATAGGTACAAGGATTTTAGAATACATATCTATTCTCACTTATTGTTAAGGCCACGGGTTCAAAACGATCTTTGGTGCGGCCACTGACCCCGTCCGCAATTCAGCAAAGGCTTTGGCACCCTCAGATAAATCCCGTGTCTGGAACCAATCAAGCGGCCCAAGATGCCCATCAAAAATCGCCTGTGCAGTGTCGCGGAAATCTTGTGCGGTATAGGTGTAGGTGCCGATGAATGTGATTTCTTGCAAAGTCATGCGCCGGATGTCTAACCCACCTGAATCTTCGCCCAATCCGACATGTGCGATCACACCACCTGGCGTAGCCAAGGCAGAGGCCATCGCCCGTGTTGCGCTGTAGCCAACTGCATCCACGACCAAGGGGAAATGGTCGTCGGTCGATGCAACGGCATGTTCGCCGCACGTATCCCTGAGGAACGTCCTGCGTGCATCGTTGGGTTCGATAATCGTCACATCCGCCACGGCCATTGCCTTTAAGGCAAGGGATGCGGCCAATCCGATGGCTCCACCACCAATCACCAATGCGCGTCGCTGCGCCGTCGGGTGCAACGCTTCAGTCGCAAGCCGCACAGCGTGCCAACTAACTGCCAAAGGTTCTGCTAATGACGCTTTTGCCAGTGGCACATCCTTTGGGACTTCGACAAGGTTTTGCATCGGCATTGTAACGAATTGGGCAAATGCCCCTTCACGGGGCTGCATCGAGATGATCTGGCGCGTTGGGCAAAGGTTCTCGCGGCCAGACCTACATGCGGCGCAGGTCCCGCAAGTGACCAAAGGGTTGACCGTGACACGCATTCCATCATTTGGACCACCCACAATGACGCCTGCGGCTTCATGGCCAAGGATTAGTGGAGCAGGCCGGCGCACATCATGACCGAGATAGGCGTGCATATCGGAGCCACAAATGCCCACCGCTTCCACACGGATCAGGTGTTCGTTACTTGTGGCAACAGGGTCAGGTACATCGCGAAAGGTAAGCGTTTCAACGCCGTCATAAACCAGTGCTTTCATTTTGAAGTATACCCCCCGTCGACCATTAAAATTTGACCCGTCACATAGCCGGACGCGTCCGAGCATAAAAAGATCAACGGCCCATCAATGTCTTCCATTCGCCCATTACGGTTTATGCAGGTTTGGGCAGCATTTCGCGCGGCGCGTTCAGGATCGTCAAAGACCGCTTGCGTAAGTTCGGTCGGGAAGAACCCCGGTCCGATTGCGTTGGCAGTAATGCCGTCCTTTGACCAGGCTTCAGCCATCGCGCGGGTCAACTGGCCAATCGCCGCTTTGGTCGCTCCGTAAGCAATACCACCCGGAAATGCGCGGGTTGTTTGAAGTGATGCGAAATTCACGATCCGTCCCCAACCTTTTTTGCGCATTTCAGGCACCATCGCTTGCGATAGAAAAAACGGTGCCGAAAGGTTCAGCGCAACGGTTTGATCCCAGCCTTCTGATGTTACATCATCAGCCGCCTCACGTGTGTTGATACCCGCCGCATGGACCAATATATCAGGTGCGCCAAAAGGCGCAGATACGGCATGAACCAAATCAGGGATACCCGCCCGATCAGCAACATTGGCCACAACAACCGCGCAGCTGTCGCCGATTTCAGCCTTTAAGCTTTCAAGTACATCGCCACGGCGGGCAACACCAACAACCTCTGCACCAGAAGCTGCCAGCGCGATCGCCGTGCGCCGACCAAGGCCTGAACTGGCCCCGGTTACACATGCGACACGACCTGTCAGGTCAAAAATACTCTTCGGATGTAGGCGATCTGAGTTAACCATCTGCGGTCAGGTCGAAATTTTCACCCGGGAAGTATTTAGCAAGCCGCACATCTGCCGCACGTGCGTGGCCTTCCATGCCTTCAAGGCGTGAAATTCGAGCTGTCGCTTGCGCAACCTGCTTAGACCCTTCGCGCGTTGCCTGCTGCCATGTGACGATCTTCATGTACTTGTGCACAGACAAGCCGCCTGTGTAGCTGGCCGCACCAGATGTTGGCAGCACGTGGTTTGTCCCAGTCGCTTTGTCGCCATAAGACACTGTTGTTTCTTCGCCCAAAAACAACGAGCCGTAACACGTTAGCCTGTTCAACCACCACTTCAGGTCTTCGGCCTGAACGGTCAGGTGCTCTGGCGCATAGCTGTCAGAACATGCGGCCATTTCTTCGCGGTCGGCACATAAGATCACTTCGGCATAATCGCGCCACGCAGCGAATGCATTTTCACGGTTCAGCTCAGGTAGATCGTCAATCAGGCCCGGCACCAAGTCCATAACTTTTTCTGCCAGCGCGCGATCATCTGTAACCAACCAAACTGGAGAGTTATAACCGTGCTCTGCTTGTGAGACTAAATCCGTCGCAACGATCAATGGGTCTGCTGTTTTGTCAGCAAGAACCAGACTGTCGGTTGGCCCCGCGATCATGTCGATTCCAACACGGCCAAAAAGAATGCGCTTGGCTTCGGCAACAAATTGGTTGCCTGGGCCGACAAGGATGTTTGCCTTTGGCAGACCAAACAAACCAAACGTCATCGCAGCAACACCCTGCACGCCGCCCAAGGCCATAATCTTATCAGCACCTGAAATATGGGCCGCATAAACAATAGCTGGGTTCACACCAATTTCGGGGCGGGGTGGTGAACAGGCTGTGATGTGGTGGCAACCTGCTACCTTGGCTGTTGTCACTGTCATGATCGCGCTTGCGATGTGGCTGTAACGACCACCTGGAACATAGCAACCCGCAGCATCGACTGGGATGGCTTTTTGGCCCGCGATCATGCCTGGTACGATCTCAATCTCGACATCTGAAACAGTTGCCTTTTGCGCCTCGGCAAACCGTTTGACGTTCTCATGGGCGAATTGGATGTCCGCCTTCAGCTTGTCAGAGACAAGGGCACAGGCCGCTTCAATCTCTTCCGGCGTCAGCATTACATTGCCTTCGTAACGGTCGAATTTCTTGGCGTATTCAAGTGCCTTTGCATCACCCCCCGCTTCGATATCAGACAAAATGCCTTTTACGATTTCATGCGTTTCGGATGCATCCGAGTTGGCAGTTAGGGTTGCTTTTTTGAGGTATTCAAGTGTCATAGTTTGGTCCTACTTAAGAATATCAGGCAGCAAGGTTGTTGAAATTGCTGGAATATAAGCGATCAGCAACACGACAAAGAACATGCAAAGTACAAAAGGAACGGCGCGCGCGGCGATTTTTAAAATCGATTCACCTGTAATGCCCGAGACGACAAACAGGTTAAGCCCGAGCGGTGGCGTGATGAAACCTACCCCGAGTGCTGTAATCATCATGATACAGAACTGGATTTCGTTCATGCCGATGTTATCTGCGAGTGGTGCAAGAATTGGTGCAAGGATCACGATGTTAGGCGTCGTTTCCATCACACAACCAGCTGCGATGAGGATACCGATCATCAGCAGAATTAGAAGCCAAGGCTCGTTTGTGAGCGAGGTCACAGAGGTTACAAACCCTTGCGGTACACCCATGATCGCCAGTGCTTCAGCCAAGGGGGCCGAGAATGCGATGATCGGCAAGATCACACCATTCACCTTGGCAGAACTGACCAACATCGCTGGGAAGTCAGCCAATTTAAGGGTACCAAGAAAGAACCCCATCAAAATTGTGACCACAACTGCGGTGGCACCAGCTTCGGTTGGTGTAAGGCGGCCAGAGAAGATGCCATAAAAAATGATGCCGGGAACGATAAACGCGTACCAGCCAGATTTGAGTGAACGAAGCAAGTTGGTGCCCCACTCAGCAAAGGACATGTTGCCGCCACCCTCGTAGCCGTAGATGCGGTTGACGATCAGGTTTGTAATCAAAATTGACAGCAAGATTGCAACGCCGGGAATAAGGGCTGCTAGAAACAATGTGGACGCCGATATGCCCAACACAAGACCGATGATGATATATGCGATGGACGGTGGGATTAGGATGCCAGTACAAGCCCCTGCCGCCACAAGCGCACAGGCGTAAGGGCGTGGATATCCAGCTTCAACCAGTCGTGCGATCGTCATACGCCCTACCGCTGCAGCGCCCGCCGCGTCAGACCCCGAGATGGCCGCAAACATGCCACAAACCAAAACTGTGGCAGAGCCAAAACCGCCCTTAGTAAAGTTGGTCAAAGCCTCGGCTACATCCAAAAATTTTCGCGACAACCCGGTACGGACCAGCACGTCACCAGTCAGAATGAACAGGGGAATGGCGGTAAGAGCAAAAGCATCGATGCCAGAGAAAAGGCTTTCACCAACAAGGCTGAGCGGTAGATCGCCGGACATGTACAACATGGTAATCGCGGCGGTACCGATGGCGGCCCAAACAGGTACCGCTAACGCAATAAGCGCAACGAAAAGGAGCACTGGGAGGTAAAAGTCCCAACCTAGTTCGACAGTCTGTGCAACTTGGTTCCAAAGCATCGTTACGCTCCCTTAATCAAATAATGTGTCGCCCTGATAGACGGGTGTACCGTCCCTCAGGCTGCGAAAATCACGGACGAACGATTGCAGTAGGCGCCAAACAATCAGCGTAAATCCCAGCGGCACAGCCATCAAGAACCACACCTTTGAGATGCGAAGCCCGTCAGTCACCGAACCAAACTTGGCCGAGATATGTACTGTTTCGTATGACCAGTAGAGCGCAATACAAGCGACGAAGAACATCACCAGATCGCCAAAAATGTATAGAACTGCTTTTGGGCGCGGTGACAGGTAGTGCATCGCGACGTCAATACGGATGTGCGCGCGTTCTTTGACGGCAGCAGCAGCACCAATCCATGCAAGATAGATAAATGAGTACCGAACAATTTCTTCCCCCCAAATCGAGGAATAAGAAAACACTTCGCGTCGCAACACTTCGATCGCCATTGTAATGACCAGCATCGTGTAAAAGGTCAAAAGCAGCCAGCGTTCGGCGTCGCGGTCAATTCTTTTTAGAAAACCCATTGTTCATCCTAACTGTTGGCCAAACGAAATTCATCCACGCAAAGCATGGGTGTGCTCTAGTTCGGTCAGAAAAGGGAAAGTGCCGGGCGCAACTTCTGCACGCCCGGCTGGAAATGTTTACGCGTCGTGTACGTAATACTTACCTTGTGTGCTGGCCGCTTCTTCCATTTTGTTGAAAGCGTCCATTGAGCCTGCAAGCTCTGTCTTGAAGCTGTCCCACTCGGCCAACTGATAGCCGCCCACAGATTTCCACTCGTTCAGCTGATCTTCGCTGAGGCTGTGGAATTGCACGCCTGCTTTAGCCAGTTCAGCCATTGCGTAAGAACGGGCAGACGGTACCTTGGAAAGGTTTTGGTGCGCTGTCATTTCAGAGCCCCACATGATGCCTTCTTGAATGTCGGCAGGCATGGAATTGAACCATTCCAGGTTACATGAATACACTTGGCTGTCTGGAACAGCTTGCGTGAAGGTCACGTGTGACAGGATGTCCTTGAAGCCAAAGACATACAATGCGCCAACGGATGGATCGAGCGCATCTGCAACACCTTGTTTAATCGCTGAAGGTGTTTCACCCCAAGCAACTGGCGTCGGGTTGGCACCAACCATACGGTAATACTGCTGCAACATCTTGGAACCTGGGACGCGGAATTTAACGCCTGACAGATCAGATGGGCTAAGCACGGCACCAGCGCCGCCTTTGCGTACGGCGACAACCCGTGGATCAATGTTCACATAGAACAATGCCTTGAAACCGGCTTCTTCGACTTTCGGGTGCACATTGGCGTTCCAGAAGTCAGAGTTCACAAGGTTCGTAAAGCGTTGGTTTGAACCACAAAGGTATGGCATGTTGATCAAGTCAACTGTGGACGCGAAAGGCGCGAAGTTAGAAACAGAGTGCTGCGCTGCCTGAATGGTGCCGCCCTGTACTTTTTGCACAAGATTGCCGCCTGAACCCAGCTGGCCACCCGGCGCAAGTTTCACATATACTTTGCCGTTTGTGGCGTTCTGGATGTTCTCTTTAAGGTCAAGCTGCATGATCGGATAGCTGCGTGACGCACCCAGTACATAGGCTGTGCCGATGATCATGGTGTGCTCTGCTGCTTTTTCGCGATCGCGTTCTTCATTGGCGGTCTGGGCTGCAGCCTCAGAAGACCAAAGCATGCCTGCACCACCAGCAACCATCGCAGCAGTAAAGCCACCCGTTGCTGTCAATTTAAGGAAATTACGGCGTGCCGCCGAAGCCAATTCTTTAATTTCATTAGTCATAGTGCTTCCTCCCAGAAGATCGTTAGCTGCCGTTTTTATCTTTGTGGTCAGCTTCTTTTTTCAAAATTGCGACAACGAATAAGATTGACGCCGCCAACAGAACCAACATTTCACCCACGTCGCCTAGAAAGGCGGAATCTGCAAAAGCACCCAATGCGACGTTCGCAAAGTAGATGGCAAAAACAACAACGGACGCTGCAAGAAACATATCGAACTCCCAAATGGACGAATCGGTTCACATTACCACTGTAAGCGCTTACATTTACTTTAAGCAAGCGCTTACATTTACTTCAGGTAAGTACATTCAGTGGGGGCAACTGATCTATTTGATCGTTTTCCAATTCGCTTCATTCTGATATAAGAAAATTGAAAATACGGACAAGGCAAACATGCAGGCTGACCGATCCATCCCAACACTCGACGATGTCGCTAAAGCCGCAGGTGTTTCGACAGCGACAGTTTCGCGCTGTCTAAACCTGCCCGAGCAGGTCGCAAAGACCACGCTGGATCGTGTCCTGAAGACAGTCAAAGACTTAGGTTACACACCAAACTTTGGCGCACGCGTCATGGCCGCCAAGCGGACATTCACCATCGGTGCAATTATTCCCACTATGGAAAATGCAATCTTTGCGCGTGGGCTTCAGGCCTTTCAGGAAGAGCTGCGTAACCATGGTTATACATTACTTGTTTCTAGCAGTGCGTATCGACCAGATGTGGAGAAGGACCAGATAAAGGCCCTTGTTGCGCGGGGGGCCGACGGGCTGCTTTTAATCGGTTACGATCGCGAGCCAGAGATTTACAAATACCTCGAACAACAGAAAGTGCCTGTGCTTATCGCCTGGGCATTTTCAAAAGATCATGATCAGCCTTCTATCGGTTTTGATAATCGCAATTCGATGTGTGGCCTGGCCGACCAAGTGATAGCACACGGCCATCGGCACATTGGTGTCATCTCTGGCATCACAGATGGCAACGACCGCGCATCACAACGACTTGAAGGTATACGTGATGCAGTTCTAAAAGCGGGCAATAATCCTGATGATTTACATGTGGTTGAGACGGATTTTGGCTTTCAAAATGGTGCTGAAGCAATGGACATACTGCTTCAGGCCAAGCCTTGCCCTACAGCAGTTATGTGTGGGAATGACGTGTTGGCAGTAGGTGCATTACGACGTGCAAAGGAGCTTGGAATAGACGTGCCAACCGATCTATCGATAACAGGGTTCGATGATATTGAAATTGCGCAAATAGTAGACCCCAGCCTCACCACGGTCCATGTTCCACACCGTGAAATGGGTCGCAAAGCTGCCACTGAACTTGTTGAAATGGTTGAACGCAGAAGTGATGGTGTTTCTATTGAATTGGACACTTTCTTGCAGCTGCGAAAGTCATTGGTTTCGCCATCTAGCTAAGTCTGGGGCCTTTTCTCTACGTTCAGCGCGGTGCCTAAAGAGTATAGTTTTCCTGCTTGGCCTAACGACCGAAGATCGATGAAGGTCATCAGATGCGTTTAAAGCTCGCGGCTAAAACATTGCCAATAATGCTATTTCCGTCGTTTTACTGCTTTCTCAACAGCTATAATTGATTGGCGAATATTGTCCGATGTGGTGCGATGATTAACCAGCGCGGCACGAAGGCATGGCCTTCCTTTAATAAAGGTCGTCGAGAATACAGCTTCGCCACTGATCTGAAGCTCAGCAGCTATCTCATTCACGTCACCATGCGTGACGTAGAAACAGCAAACATTGGATGACACGGGGAATGAAAGTTCTAACACGTCAGATGCCTGAACCAAATCAGCCATTAGAGATGTCTGCTTACAATTGTCAGTAATGGATGCCGAAAAGGCCTTGGTTCCAATTGCCTTTATTGCTGTCCATACCTTGAGAGCCCTAAATCCGCGTGACAGTTCAAGTCCGTAATCACAAAACCACAAGTCGCCGCCGCCCAACCCTTCTTCCTGTTGTTCCAGATAGTTAGGGCGCGACGTAAATGTGTCAAAGTGCAGAGTTCGATCATAGATCATGCAAGCACCGCAATCATACGGCACAGACATCCATTTGTGAAAATCGCAGGAAATCGAATTGGCCCGCTCCATCCCGTCAGTCAGTTGCTTCCAAGGGTGCTCCGCCAGCTTTGCCCAGAACCCAAACGCAGCATCCACGTGGAACCAAATATCTTGTTCTGCGCAGAAATCTGCGACGGCGTTCAGCTTGTCAAAAGACCCGGTGTTCACTGATCCAGCAGTGCCGATGACGGCCAAAGGAACCCGGCCCGCTGCTTGGTCTTCGGCCACAGCCACGGCCAACGACGCTATGTCCATACGCATATTTTCATCTGTATCGACCACGTGGATTGCATCCGTGCCGTACCCCATCACCTCAAGGGCCTTGCCAATGCATGAATGGGTCCCGCGACGCACGTAGACAGCGATCTTTGGGAGCGATTGAATACCCGTCTTTCGGACGTCATGACCAAACTGCCTATTGCGCGCGGCAGTGAGCGCCAAGATCGTCGCTTGTGATGTTCCTGTGGTTAAAATGGCCGAAGCCGTCTTAGGCATGCCAGATACACCAAGCAACCAATCTAACGTGGCACGTTCCACTTCGATCGCTCCGTGATCACGGCCACCGCAATTACTATTCATTGTGGCCGCCACCAATTCGGCTCCAACTGATACTGGCAAACCAGCGCCATGCACCCAGCCGAAGAACTTTGGATGGGTGTTGCCAGTCGCATAAGGCATAATGTCTTTCGCTAACTGGTCCAAGGATTGTGCAGAACCAGCCCCTGTTGTCGAGTCGTGTAAAGATAACCGGTCGGCAAGATCGCTTGGCATAGGTTGCCACGGTAAATCCCTAGCCTGCTTCATACGTGCGAGGCATTGGTCCATCAACTGATGCATGTCGTGGCTGAAATCGTCCCAGTTTTCCGGATCAAGATGAGTGCCCTCTGAAGTCATAACTGGTTCTCTACTATAGGTTAATTTAACGACAGCATTAGAGCATCCAGAAACCTGTCCGCAACACCACACAATAGAATTTCTTTAATAGTCAACCACAGCTGACTAGATTGCCGGAAAGCTAGGCGCCACTTGTCTAAACAATTTGGGTTTATACGGTCTTGCTGCGACGTGAGCTCAATTGGATTTCAACAATCAATCGTGATTGCGACGTACTGGACGCCGACCTTGCGAAAGTTGGCATAAACGGTGATTTTGTTCGGCGGTCGACGTTTTGCCCAACAAATTGCTGCAAGATGAATGAATGGCAGCAATGCGACAGCTGCAGATCGCCACGGATGGAACCGGTGAATAAAGGCTTTGGGCGGTAACTTCAGAGCCTATTTTGCCTGTTTCCCCAAAGCGGACTTTAGCTTCGGCACAGAATATCGGGAAAGTGGGCTCAAAGCAGACCTTAGTAGATGTTGTTTTCTTGGCGTTGCAGCTTCCCGATTGCAGACATTCATCAGCAGTGCAGCATTTGTATCAGATATCGACCTGTTTGCCAGTCGGTCGCCTGAAGCCCAACGTTACCAAGGACACGGTCGCCCATGCTTGAGATAGGGCGCAATCTAGATTTTGCAGGTGCAACTTCTTAACAGGTTCCCGTTGCTTGCCCCCGCGCCAGTTCTTGTTTGTCAGCATACACCGCACCCGGCACTCTGGGTTCATTATGAGCTAGAATAACGCCGGATAAATTCGCAAAACATCGGCAATCGATTTCGTTGGCCTGCTCTAGACAATAGGTGAGTTCCTGACTGACCGTTTCGTCGAATTTAGTTTGGCTGATGCCGGTCATGCCTGCATTGCCCCCGGTCGTTAACGGAGGGGCTAAAGAGACTCCATAGATCGCAGCTCCACCCGCTAAAACCACGTAAAGGTAGAAACGATAGTCATTGGGCATGCGCACAGTCCTCTCATCAGAGATAGAGCCTAGCGACAATATCTTAAGATCAGATTGAACTGTAGTTTTGCCGGAGTTAGAAGCGGGCGGCCCAAAGCCGACCTTGGTGGCTTTGATATTGTATCGGCTTCTTCGGTTCTTTCAGAACAGCACTATTCACTTATTAGGTGAGGGGAAATATGGTGTCTGCATGTCTGCTTTGGGCTGGGAGCTGCCGTTAGACGCCATTCTGATCAATGGCAGCTTTGCGCAGAAAGTATACTTTGCAAAGTAGCACGAACGGCCCAAAACTACCGTTCGCGTTGGTCCCGCACGCTGCCGCGCAACTTTCCCGAAGCAGACATTGATACGTTGCTGCAGCATTATTGAGGTATTAAGGTCTGTTAAGCGGGACTTAGTTGCCATCAAGTATAAAACGGCGGAAGTCTGCTTTGTAGATGACAGTTTCTGCGTCTAGTCAAAAATACTACCGAGATTTCCGAGAATGCTGATAAGCAAAGCTACACCGCAAATCAGGATTGCTAACCAAAACACATATTGCATGACAAGTGTCGATATGCCGACCCCTACAGCCAAATATGAAAGCC
This sequence comes from Sulfitobacter sp., assembly GCF_036960155.1. Taxonomy (GTDB): domain Bacteria; phylum Pseudomonadota; class Alphaproteobacteria; order Rhodobacterales; family Rhodobacteraceae; genus Sulfitobacter. The sequence continues at coordinate 237,444 of NZ_JBALWB010000006.1, forward strand.
GGTGTGGTTCGTTGCGGTATAGCCCTACGCCGCCAAGTATCACCGCGAGCCCAGCTACGCAGAGCGCCCCAGTTGTGATGAATTGACCAAAAGAATTCGGTGGCGGAGTGGGCTCTGGAGCTGCACTCCCTGATAATGCACGCGCGGCCGACTGCTTAATGTCAGCTGCAATCTCTCCAATGACAGAACCGCTACTCTTTTCTTGAGGTTCAAAAAGTGCCGAGAGTTGAATGAGGATAACGACAAGACTTGCGATGCCGAGCAAGAAGCCAATCAACCCGAATTTTGCAGGTTTTTCTATTGTCATTTGTTGCATTAAAATATTCCTTCGACGTTCCACTGGATTTCAATAAATGACAGATTTGACCAAATTATGACATTTGAACCAATCTGTATCTTTGCCAATTTCCAGGGTCTTTTTCCCTATCAAGCACAAAAGCAGCCATTGGTGTCGAACGCAGCATCATGCGCTTTGGGCTCAAATTTGGCGTTCGCTACGATTGCACACAAAAACGGAGTCGAGGCGTGAAGCCAACGTCGGCACAACGGACAAAGGGTGAATTCGCCGCAGCGCGGAATGCGGTCGTGCGTCTGATCATCGTCATTTTAGTGAGCGCGCCAGTTTTCGATGGGTCAGTTTCCGCCAAATAATTCTTTGGAGCATAACACAAACTGCTTGTAGCGTAGTCTGAACTCGAGAGAGACTGAAAACTCCGTCAGTATGAAAACCAGAAAGCCTGTTCCCAGAATGACCAACAATACGCTGAATTACGACAGGGTCGAAGATCCAAGGGTGGATGAACTTTCTACTTGGCTGGTTCAGGAGGGGATTCTTGGTCATCCGCAAATCGACATTCTTGAAGCTTATTGTCAGAAGCTTGTGGCGCTGGGTACACCCCTGATGCGGGCCCATGTCACAATGAATGCGCTGCATCCGGTTTATGGCGGTGTTGGCTTTGACTGGCTCAATAGCGAAGGGCCAGTGAGGCATGAGTATGAACACGCGACACAATCCCCAGATAATTGGCGTGCCAGTCCTTTTTTTCATATGCTGTCTCACGGGCTGGCAAACTACCGTGAACGGCTCTGTGGAACGAATCACTCCAGTAGCTTTGCATTGCTAAATGAAATGAAAGCCGTGGGAGCGACCGACTATTTTGCTTCCGCCGTTGCTTTCAGCGGGTGGGAAGAAGGAACCCCTGTGGCATTAGAAGATGGTATTGAGGGAGTGATGATGTCTTGGATGTCTCACGCAGCCGAAGGTTTTTCCGAACGTGATATTATTCTGATCCGAAAGACCTTTCCGGTCCTGTGCCTTACCCTGAAATCTGGATCAAACCGGCATATGGCGGAGGATCTTTTAGGAGTTTATTTGGGGCGCGACGCCGGTCAGCGGGTACTTTCAGGGGAAATACAGCGCGGCTCGTCTCATTGGATTGACGCAGTGATCTGTTATTTTGATTTGGCTGGTTTCACGAGCATGTCTCAGCAGATTGAGGGCGAAGCTTTGCTTGCGATGCTGAACGACTATTTCGGCATAGTTGTTAAAAAAATCGAGGGAAATGGCGGGAATGTTCTAAAATTCATGGGTGATGGGTTACTGGCAATTTTTGACCGCCATCAGCTTTCCGACGCCCCACAACGTGCACTGAGAACGACTGAGGCACTGGAGCAGGAAATGGCTGATTGCAATCTGGCACGCATCGCCAGGGGCCTGCCGACACTAGGTTATACAATGGCGGTCCATGCCGGGCCGGTGCTTTATGGCAACATGGGCGGGGATGCGCGTCTGGATTTCACTGTGATTGGCCCAGAAGTAAATCTGGCGGCCCGGATTTCAGCGATGCACCAATCTTTAGGTCAGCGCATCGTCATTTCCCAAGCCGTTGCCCAAGATATCAACCATAACGCGTTTGGTCTGATTTCTTTGGGGCGCTACATGCTGCGCGGCGTCGACCAACCGCAAGAGTTGTTTACCATTTTCAAAGACTGATTGGCACAATTGACCAAGCCTGCTGGAGCAAGAGGCAGGGTCGTTTCGAGCATGCTTTGAACTAAAACATAGCACGCTCACCGATGATGGAACCATAAGATGCTGTTGTGAGAACGAACGTCCGCAATGTGAAAACTGCAAAGCTGCATCTGGTCGCTCGGTCAACGGCCGAAAAGGGCCGTCCATGTCAGGATGATTTTGCTGCACACGCAAAATGCTGCGGGACGGCATTCGGTAAAGAGGGCTCTTTGCTGCCGTTCTCCGTAATTGCAGAGGTCGCTTGATGCCAATTGGATGATTGAAGGTCTGCTAAGCGGACAAAGTGCCCTTTTGATAGAACAATCTGAGGGTCCGCTTACGCCTTTTCTGGATGACCGTTGTTCTGAGGGGCGTCGTCGCAGATGTTATACCATGAAGGTTTTTCACCAACGAACTCATGGGATTGGTTCGTGAGATCGATATCTCCATCAAGGGCATTTGCCGCGATTGGGAAACTGTCTTCAGTGGATAATATCTCGCCAAGTGACGTGCCGCAAACTTTGCAAAAACATCGTGCATAAATGTACGGGCCGGTCGGTTCAAAAGCCTGAACATAGTCTTTACCTGTAATCCACCTGAGGTCTTCCTTTTTCACAAATGCGATGGTGCTTGCGCCAATCTTACGACACCTTGAGCAGTGACACGTGCCAACAAATGACGGCTCATTAGTCAACTCAAATTGGACCGCTTTGCAGCAGCAACTTCCCTTTATCATAGTCTTCCCTCTCATGTTTCAACGACCTTACTCACACGTTTGCTTGGAGATATAAATATGGCATGCTGACAGCATCATGGCAGCATTCAACACGAGGAACTGTTTTTGCGAAAAGCCGAGCGATTATTCGAAATTGTCCAACTTCTCCGCCTTGCGCGAGAACCGATTTCTGCACAGCATATTGCAAATGAGCTGGGATCATCCAAACGGTCCGTATATCGCGGCATTAAAGGCGCAAGACGTCCCCATCCGAGGAGAAGCTGGCGTCGATTACGTCCTTGAAAAAGGATTTGATATGCCGCCGTTGATGTTGACGTCCGATGCACTGAATGCAGCTGTTTTGGGTCCGCATTGGGTTGCAAGTAGAGGCGAGCCAGATTTGGCAAAAGCCGCTCTTAACTTACTTGCCAAGATCGAAGTTGTCGTACCTGAACGCCTACGGGCACACGTGTTGGAACCTGCTACGAGTATCGCACCTGTTGTTCCAGCCTTTGAGTTCGTCAATTTCTCATCCCTTAGAAATGCCATCCGTAGGCATCGAAAGATAACGTTGGTATACGAAGACGGTTCAGGAGGGTGCACGGCGCGCGTGGTCTGGCCAATTCTACTTGGTTATCGGGACGCAGGACGCATTCTGGCGGCTTGGTGTGAACTTCGAAGTGGCTTTCGTTACTTCCGCACGGATCGTATGATTTCGGCGGATACTCTTGAGCAACGGATACCAGAAAATGCGCTGGCTTTACGCACACGTTGGCGTTCCGCAATGGATCAAGAACGGGCTGGCTACGTAAACCAACCCCAAGAGGACGGATGACTGTCTCCATCTAAACGGTTCTCTAAAGCCGCCATCTATGCGCGGTGCAGCATTCGCCCCTTTGGGCTCAGAGCGGTCATCAGAGGACGATTGCTGCATGGCTGCTTACGGAAGGCGAACGGCTTGTGCCGCTCGCCTAAAGTTCAAATGTCGATCTTCTCAGCAATGCTTAGGGCATCTTCGACTTCGACGCCCAAGTACCGAACAGTGCTATCGATCTTTGTGTGGCCAAGAAGCAGTTGTACTGCTCGCAAGTTCCCAGTTTTACGGTAAATTTCAGCGGCCTTCGTCCTGCGCATTGAGTGCGTGCCGTAGCCACTGGGTTCTAAGCCAATCGCTGCGGCCCAATCCCTGACAAGTCGGCCGTATTGGCGTGTTGAAATGTGGGGATGGTCGTGGAATCGACTTGGAAACATGAAGCTGCCTCTCAACATTTCTGGACTTTTGACCCAGTTGGCAACGGAATCACGCGTATTTTCAGTCAGTTCAAACTGAACAGGCCGCTTTGTTTTACTTTGCACCACCGAAACACGTTCGCGCACTTGATCAGCATTTACGAGGTCGCTCACCTTGAGACATAACAAATCGCATCCTCGCAACTTGCTATCGATCGCGACATTAAAGAGCGCCAGATCTCGCAAATTGTTTGCCAGTTCGAGACGCGCTCGGATGGTCCAGACCTGTTTTGGTCGCAACGGGCGCTTTTGCCCGATGATGCGACCTTTGTTCCAAGCTCGTTGTTTGGGGGTGATTGCTGGAAGCTGTACTTTAGGCATATTCTGCCCTCCATACCGCCCTCCAAACCCAAGCGTCGGCATCGCGCTGACGATGGATAATAGCACGATTGCTATGACTGCTTTGGACTTATCATATAGGTGTACCATGCCGCGTATGCATCAGACCGCTTCGAGCCCAATCCGACTGATGCTGCAAGGCGCACGAAAGTCGGCAATGTGCCTTGCGATCAGTTTCGAGCTTGCGCATTTATTTCAGCAATGTTTCCGAAGCCAGTCGGCCAAAAGCATTTGCGGCCTTGGGGCTCGCGCCCGTAATCAGGCGACGATCAATATGGCATGACGCATCGGCTTTTGTGTTGGTGATCTGCACGCCCAGAGCAGTCAATTTCTCACACACCCACCACGGCATCGGGCCTGGCAAGTAGCCGATCATGGGGGTTTGTTTGTCGACCGAATCTGGGAACACAGTCATCTTGTATCCTTCATACAAGAACCCTTTTTCAGTCTTCGCGGACAATAACGCGGCTGGGCCGTGACAAAGAGCCAGTGTGAATAGGTCCCGTTCATGCGCCCAGTGCAGCACTTTCCCGACATCCTCATTGCCGGGAAGCCCGAGCATCGCACCATGGCCTCCTGGGATGTAGACGGCAGCATAAGGTGCCTCATCATTCATCTTGTGCGCGACAAAATCCGCAAGGCTGCCCGGATTTGCAAAGGCATCTGCATAATCACGATAGAGCCTTTTTACGTCTGCATCATCCGCAGGCATCGCCCATTCCTCGATCGCGACGGGAGCGCCGGTTGGCGTCACAATATCAATTTCAAAACCCGCGTTCATGAGATGAAGCATAGGCAGGCCCATCTCGACGGGATGGTTACCCGTAGAGAACTTTTTGCCGTTAGCCATCGTCATATTGCGTTCTTCGGTGCAGATCATCAGCACGCGATTTTTGGGGCCCACGTAAGGTTTGGCATAAGCCCCACCATCGTAATCCGTGGTGGTCGATGTGCCCAGTTTGATTGCCAAGGGGGACGGGCTGAACGCCCCATCGGTTGTGGGTATTGGTGTCGCGCGGAAGAGCTTGCGTAGAATGCTCATATCAGTTGACCTCAGTGACGATGGTATCGCGGGACTTGCGTACTTTGCCCATTGGCAGCAACCAATCACTGCCCTCGTCGCGGTAGCCCAGAGGCAACAACACAACCGACCGCAAACCGCGCTCTTTCAGGCCAAGGATCTTGTCCACGGCATCGGGATCAAAGCCTTCCATCGGCGTGCTGTCGACCTCTTGCTCGGCGGCGGCGACCAGTGCAATGCCCAATGCGATGTAGGCTTGGCGCGCGGCATGGGCGTAATTGACCTCCGCCTCACGCGGCAGGTAATTGGACTTCAGATTGTCGTAATAGGCGTGCAGCATCGGAAGGTCGCCCCGTGCCGCTACATTGAGGTCGACGACGTTGTCGATCCGTTCGGCCGTGTAATTATCCCAAGCCGCAAAGGCCAACAGATGCGATCCATCAGTTATTTGCGCTTGCCCGCCAGCAGCCTCAGCGATCTTGCTGCGAATGTCGGGATTGGTCACAACAAACAACTCGAACGGTTGCGTGCCACTGGATGTCGGGGACATGCGGATCGCCTCGACAATCGCATCCACCTTTTCCTGCGGTACAGCTTTGGACGGGTCCATTTTCTTGGTGGCGTAGCGCCAGTTCAAAAGGTCGTTGAGTGGTTTCGCGGTCATATGCCTGATCCTATTGTCAGCGCCCTATTTGGGCAGTATACATTTGTAACCGACTATCTATGAGGAACCATCATGCGCTGCAAGAAGGCACATTTATGAACCTCGGTCACAAAAAGGGAACCGCCATGCTGGATGACAAACAATGCCCCGATTGCAAACGCATCAATGAAGTGCTTTCGCGTGTAGGTGACAGGTGGAGCGTGCTTGTTGTGATCTCTTTGGCCGAATACGGAACGCTGCGGTTTAACGAATTCAAGCGCAACCTTGGCATCTCGCAGCGGATGCTCAGCCTGACCCTGAAAGAGTTGGAACGAGATGGCCTTGTGAACCGAACTTATCACCCGACAATCCCGCCAAAAGTTGAATACAATCTAACTGATATGGGTCAGTCCTTCCGAGAGCCTGTCAGTGCCTTGGGCTATTGGGCACTGGAAAATCTCGCCCTGATTGATGCTGCGCGACAGGCATACGACGAGAAAGCGACAAATTAACCAACTCACTTGATGCAAGCCCTGCCAAAGCAGCCCTTCGCATATAACGCAAAGATGGCAGAAAACTACCGCACAGTGGACCACGAAGCGCGGAGCATTGAACGATAGCAAAGAGACGAGAGTGACCGATGCCGCGCAGTGTAAAAAGATCGGTCTTGCTCTTTATGCATCATGCTTCTTGAGCGTTGAGACGTCTCGTCAGACTTGCCGGCCTTTCTCGAGCCAGAGGGTATGGGCTATCGGCCATTCGGGAATCTTTGTCGTTTCAAAGCCATACACTTTACCGGTCGCAAACGATTTGAATGCCTTCATTGCCTTGAGGTGTGCACCCTCAGAAAGGTAGGCCAGCATTGCCTTGCGAGACGTCCAAACAGTTAACGTGTGATGAACGCCATTGATTGTGCGTGCATCTGCCGAGAGGCATCCATCCGCTGCCTTTGCTTGCGACATCGATGCGGCTGCATGACGCCAAAACGTCGGCGCATGCCAGACTCTTTTCAGCTGCAATCCGGTAATTGAGACATAGAAAACGTCAGCCATGCGTATCGCCCAAGCGGTATCCGCCCGTGATCCAGTTTTGGACCAGTTGGGTAAATTCCTGATCCTTGTCCTGATAACAGAAATGGCCGCAGTTTTCAAAAATGGTCAAGGCACTCTTGGGGAGCCGTTTGTGCAATCGCTCAGCATTGTCGGTTGTCAGGAAAGCGTCTTGATCACCCCAAAAAACGTGGACCGGCACATCGAGTGCATCCAGATGGGGATCAATCGCTTTGGAGCCTTCCGGGTAATGCTTGAACCATGAGCAAACCTGTCCGATCCGCCCGCTATAGGAAGCTACATAATCTGCGACTTCCTCTGCTGATGGGCTGTAGTGCAAATACCCAAGCTGGATGGCACCAGCAATGAATGCGCGCGCGCCCGTCATTTTCACCATCGAACGCCAAAATCCGGAATGAATGATCTTGGTGACAAGGCTCCCGTTGTCCGAAGGCAGAATGCCCGGTCCATCCCCGAGCAGAATGCTTGCCGCGTTGTGATCGCGGTGAATGACATAATGCAGCGCCACTGGCATCGCGATATCAGGGGCAACAATATGAATGTCCGTCAGGCCCAGTTCCGAGATGAATTTTTCGAGGAATGCGCTTTGCGCCTCAAAAGTCATAAAGCTCATGTCACCTGCGCTGCGGCCAAATCCCGGCAGATCGAGCGCGACCAAATTGGCGTCAACCGCAAGAGCGCCCCAAACCTTATCATAGCAAAGGATGCTCTGTGGTAGTGGGCTCAGAAAAAGCGCGGTCGGACCGTTCGGATTACCAGCACGCGCAAAGCGGATATCCACACCGTCCAAAGTCATGCGTTCTGGCTTCATCGCAAAACGCGCCGGGGTCGCGCTGATTTTTGCTGCCCCTTTCATACGCAGACGCCGCACTTTGAAGAACTCAGGCGTAATCATCATCAGGCTTGCCGCGTTTATGCGGCCCAGCATTCCAATCGGATCTTTTGGCATCGAATTCAGGCTCCTGTAGGGTGTGTGGTGTTTTCCATATTTATTTCGTAACTATGGGTACGTAAGATATGAGTCAACTTTAAAGTACCTTGAGGTCCGAAATGAAAAAGGCAGAAAAACGAGGGCGACCAAAGACGCTGGAACGCGAACACGTTCTACAGACCGCATTGATGCAATATTGGGGTGTCAGCCCGACCGACGTTTCCATCGGCGAGATCTGCAAATTGACAGGCGCGTCAAAACCCGGAATCTACCGCGAGTTTGGAAGCGATGATGGCTTGAAATGTGCAGCACTTGAGAGCTACCGCAGCTTGGCCCTGTTGCCATTATTCGACATTCTAAAACGAGATCAGAATTTTGCGGCTGCAAAGGCCGCCTTGGTGGCGTTTACAACGCAAGACCGGGAGGCGCTCGGGGTTCCGTCAGGTTGCCTGTTCGTCGCAATGCGCGCGCAGCGCGATAGCCTTGGGTCAGCTACAGGTGAACGCGTGGATCAGCTTCGTGATGAGGTGTTGGACGCCTATATGGTTTGGATCGAGACCGCCAAATCCAAAGGGGAGTGCAGTGCTCAAATCCCAACTGATGCCGCCGCGCTGTACTTCGACGCTCAAAACGGTGGGGCAATGCGGATGCAAAAAGAAGGGGTCGATAAGGCCACAATCGCGACCGTTCTCCGGTATGCGTTCAAGATGATCGAGTAGAGTGGCAAGACATTTCGATCAAATCACGCCGCCTCGAATGTGACCAAAGCAGACCTTCTTAGCAACCCCAGCGAAAGCACACTTTGTCCGCACTGCAGACCTTGACCCTGACCGTGCCGAAGGTCCGGTTTGGGTCAGTATTGCGTGACGCCGTTTATTGATAACATTTAGAAATTCCCAACCATCAAATCAAAGGTGCGCGACGTTCCACACCTCGTTGGAGAGGGAACATATCGACAAAAAGTTAAAGGCGGATCCTGGGGATCCGCCTTCTTTGGTTCTATAGCCTTACAGACTGCAAAGTCCGATGTGACGCTATTTAGATCACCGGCATTCAATAACCCGCAAAATTCGCCAGAAAACCCGTCTTTTGTCGCAAAGACGGACTTTCGATGTCGAACATCAATGCACAAGAGCCAGAAAAACCAATAGCATGCGCACTGGTTGATTTTCGTTTCTGATACAGACAACAAAAAATGAAGGAAAACAGGGCCTTCTCGTTACGCAATCATAAGTTGAAAAAGAAGAAGCGTGCGCAAAAACCATATACAGCAACAATTCATTGATGCCGCCATTCAGACCTGCTTGACCACTGCCCGACAG
>NZ_JBALWB010000027.1:0-24275 GCF_036960155.1 Sulfitobacter sp.
CAACAGCAAAAGATCTCAGCGATAACCCCAACAAAATTAGCCAGTACCTTGGGGTCTGACCTTTCCTTGTTAGACTTGCGCGCAATGCCATTTATCGCTGGCGCGCAGGTCTATTTACATACTGAAATTAACGCGTGGGCGTAGGGGGTTCGACGTTATAGTCGTAGAAACCCTTTTTAGATTTGCGCCCGTACCATCCGGCCTCCACGTACCGTGTTAGGAGCGGGCAAGCCCAATATTTGGAATCCCCCAATCCATCATGAAGAACATTCATGATCGCCAAACATGTGTCCAAACCGACAAAGTCGGCCAACTCAATTGGGCCCATGGGATGGTTCGCACCTAACTTCAGAGCCTTACCAATTGAGGGAATTGTACCAACCCCTTCATACAGGCAATAGACGGCTTCATTGATCATCGGTATGAGAATTCGATTAACAATAAATGCGGGGTAATCCTCTGCAATGGCGGCAGTCTTACCAATTTTTTGTACCACCTCTGAACACGCTTTAAACGTGGCTTCGTCTGTCGAAATTCCGCGCACGAACTCGACCAACTCCATAATGGGTACGGGATTCATGAAATGAAATCCCATGAATTTTTCAGGTCGGTCCGTACAGGAAGCCAACCTGGTGATTGATATGGAGGATGTGTTGGAGGTTACGATTGTTTCTGGGCGAAGATGGGGGATAAGCTCCTTTAAGATTGCAATCTTGAGGGCTTCATTTTGCGTAGCAACTTCAATGACTAAATCCGATTGTCCCAGCTTTAATAAATGCATGGTCTTCTCGATGCGCATCAGGGCTTCGTTCATCTGTAGGGTTGATATTTTTCTTTCCTAACCTGACCCGACAGGCTTCGTTCAATCAGCTTGAGCACACCTTCAAGTGCTGGGGCACTCACATCATTTAGAACGATGTTGTATCCGGCAACCGCGCAGACTTGTGCAATGCCTGCGCCCATTTGACCAGCACCAACAACGCCAATAAGTTTGAAAACCAAGGTAAGATCCTCTTTCGGAAATTTATAGATTTTCAGATGGTTTGAGGCAGCACAGTCTAGCAATAGCCTGAATTTGACAGCATCCATTGCCCCCAGACTGGGAGGCAATGGATATTTCAACTTTTTTACAGCTTGTCCGACAGATCTGGCACTGCGTCAAATAGATCGGCAACAAGCCCAAAGTCCGCGACTTGGAAAATTGGAGCTTCTTCATCTTTGTTGATCGCGACGATGATTTTCGAATCTTTCATACCAGCCAAGTGTTGGATCGCACCAGAAATACCAATGGCAATGTAGAGATCGGGCGCGACGACCTTGCCTGTCTGACCAACTTGCAAGTCATTTGATGCATACCCGGAATCGACCGCTGCGCGCGACGCACCCACCGCACCGCCGAGTTTGTCAGCCAAACCTTCAATCAGCTTGAAGTCGCCTTCCGAACCAAGCCCACGACCACCTGACACAACGATGCCGGCTGTCGTGAGTTCAGGGCGATCGTTTGATGCGACCTTGTCCTCGATCCACATTGAAACCGCGGGGTCGGGCGGCGCTGAAACCATTTCTACTGTGGATGAACCATTCATTCCGGCGGCCTCAAAGCCTGCGGTTCGAATTGTCAGAACTTTGATTGGGTCGTTTGTTTGCACCGTTTGGATAGCGTTGCCCGCATAGATCGGACGTTCAAAGGTGTCGACACCAAGAATCGCGGTCACTTCGGACACGACCTGCGTGTCCAATAGTGCTGCCACGCGCGGCATAATATTCTTGAGATCCGATGTCGCCGGAGACGCGATGTGCGCATAGTCGCAGGCGAGCCCAACAATAAGATCCGCAGAGGGTTCGGCGAGCTGGTGGCCTAGAATACTGTCCTCAGCACAAAGCACCTTTGAAACACCTTCAATCTTAGCAGCTTCAGTGGCTGCAGACTTTGCATCTGCACCAAAGCAGAGCAAAACAATGTCACCCAAGGCCGCCGCCGCCGCTACGGCCTTGGCGGTAGCATCAACAGAAAGCTTGCCAGCGTTTATGTCAGCAATAAGTAGAACAGCCATCAGACGGCCCCCGCTTCTTTAAGTTTCGCCACCAAATCATTAACAGAACCTACGATAATTCCCGCCTTACGGGCGGCTGGTTCCGTCGTCTTCAGGATGGTTAAACGTGGCGTTACATCGACCCTATAATCAGCTGCGGTTTTTGCATCCATCGGCTTTTTCTTTGCCTTCATGATGTTTGGCAGCGATGCATAACGCGGCTCATTTAGGCGCAGATCAACGGTCACGATTGTTGGGAGGTTGACCTTAATGGTTTGCAGGCCACCATCCACTTCGCGTGTGACCACAGCACTGTCACCGTCTAGGTCCACTTCAGAGGCGAAAGTCGCCTGTGACCAACCCAGTAGCGCGGCCAACATCTGACCCGTTGCATTCATGTCATTGTCGATCGCTTGCTTGCCGCAAAGCACCAGACCAGGAGTTTCTGCGTCCACTATTGCTTTGAGGATCTTGGCCACGGCCAATGGTTCGATGTCATCATGCACATCATCGGCGGCAACGACCAAGATAGCGCGATCCGCACCCATAGCCAACGCCGTGCGCAAGACTTCTTGGCTGTTATTAACGCCAATTGACACGGCGATGACTTCATCAACCTTGCCGGCCTCACGCAGCCGCACCGCTTCTTCGATAGCGATCTCATCGAATGGGTTCATCGACATTTTGACGTTGGCAAGATCGACGCCGCTTCCATCCGCTTTAACGCGAACCTTCACATTGTAATCAATTACGCGCTTGATAGGCACCAAAACCTTCATTTGCATAGTTCTCCTGTTTTAATCAGCCTCGTAAGAGGTTTTCACTGTTGTGTAGAATTCCGCCGCATATCGGCCCTGTTCGCGAGGTCCCAAAGAGGATCCTTTGGTGCCACCGAAGGGGACGTGGTAATCAACACCTGCAGTAGGCAAGTTGACCATGACCATGCCGGCCTTCACGCGTTCCTTGAACGCACGTGCGTAGCGTAGGCTTTGAGTTCAAATGCCAGCAGACAAGCCGAATTCGGTGTCATTCGCCGCGGCGAGGGCCTGTTCAAAGTTGAAAACTTTGATGACTGACACACAGGGGCCAAAGATTTCTTCTTGGCTGGTCCTCATCTGCGTTGTGGCCCGAACAAACAGGGCAGGGGTTTGAAAGAAGCCCTGCGTATCAAGTTCGATGTGGTCGCCACCAATGACATCCATGCCTTCTTCTTTGGCCAAAGCGATGTATTTCAGATTGCTCGCCAATTGCTTTTCAGAAGCAACGGGCCCGATGTCGACCGTGGCGTCTAACGGATTGCCCACAATGAGCGCCCGCATTCCCGCAGAAAGCAGTTCCACAAACGTGTCGTGAATTGCATCGTGTACGATGATGCGAGAGGCCGCTGTGCACCGCTGGCCAGTAGAAAAGAACGCGCTATTCAGGGTGACTGCCACAGCGGTATCAAGGTCGGCATCTTCCATGATGACCATGGGGTTTTTGCCGCCCATTTCGAGCTGGACCTTTTTCATCTGACCCGCTGCCCGTACCGCAATCCCGCTCCCGGCAGGTGCCGAACCGGTGAAGGTGATCGCGGACACTTTGGGATTATCGACCAGAAGATCACCAATCAAAGACCCGCGCCCCATGACCAAATTCATCACGCCCGGCGGGCAGCCAGCATCGTGAATGATTTTTGCAAGCGCATGCGCACTGGCAGGGGTAAGGTCCGCAGGTTTGAAAACGACTGTGTTTCCAAAGGCCAATGCCGGCGCGATTTTCCATGCGGGGATTGCCATTGGAAAGTTCCAAGGCGTGATAATTCCTACAACGCCAACGGGTTCTCGGTTTACCTGCACATCCACACCAGCCCGAACAGATGCGATGCTATCACCTGTTAGCCGTAGGGCTTCGCCGGCAAAGAACCGGAAAATTTGTCCGGCGCGGATGACTTCGCCAGTTGCCTCCACTAAGGACTTGCCTTCTTCGCGTGCCAGAAGGCACCCTAGTTCGGCTGATTTTTCCAACACCCGTTGTGCTACTTTTTCCAATAGGTCCGACCGAACCTGCGGTGATGCATCCGCCCAAGCGGGGGCCGCAGCATCTGCCGCTTGAATGGCGGATGCAACTTGATCAGCGTCCACCCGTGCGAAATGCCCGATGATGTCGGTCTGGTCTGCTGGGTTTCCATTAATGGAAAAGTCAGCGTTCTCGACCCAGTTTCCGTCAATTAGGTTTGGATGTAATACAGGTACCGACATCACGAGAAGGCCTGCACGCTGGTTTGTGCCCGTCCCAAGATCAAAGCATGGACATCATCCGTACCTTCATAGGTATTCGCGGTTTCTAGATTGACCATGTTTCGCATCACATGGAATTTTTGGCTAATGCCGTTGCCGCCATCCATGTCGCGTGCGTGGCGCGTGGTTGTCAGGGCTTTACCGCAGTTATTGCGTTTGATCAGTGATACCATTTCAGGTGCGGCGTTTGCTTCGTCCGTCAAACTCCCCCCACGCAATGCGGCCTGAAGACCCAGTGTAATCTTGGTTTTCATGTCAGCCAGTTTGGGTTGGAACAACTGTATCTGCGCCAGTGGTTTGTTGAACTGCTTACGGTCCAAACCGTAACTGACGTAGCTTGAACCTAAACCGCCGTACTCTTCAGGGATGGTGATCCCTAATACGTCCGTTTCTGCAAAAACCTGCGGATCGCTGTTTTCTGTTTCATAGGCGCCCGTGACGCGGGGTTGCAGCTTTTCCTGCGCATAGGCATGCGCGCAGTCGGGGCTCATGCGCTCATCGTCGTCAAGCAGGATTTCAATCAGAAACGGGTTTGTCCAGGTGAAGGTTGACGAGTCAGGGCGGCTTTGGGGGCTTGGGCCATTGGACATTTTGGGGCTCCTCAATCCACAAAGGCGCGCTCGACAACAAATGTGTCGGGCCTGTTGTTCGCACCTTCAACGAGGCCGAAGCCCTCAAGCGCAGCTTTTGTATCGTGAAGCATCGCCATGGACCCACAAATCATGCCACGGTCGATTTCGGCTGAAATAGGCGACACACCAAGATCTTCAAACACTTTCCCCGATGCCATAAGGTCCGTGATACGGCCTTGGAATGGGTAGTCTTCGCGGGTTGTGGTGCTGTAAAGCCGGAGCCCTTGCGCAAACTCACCGCACAACGGATCATCTTTTACGGCAGCGACCAGTTCTTGGCCGTAGGTCAATTCGCCGACGTCGCGGCATGTGTGTGTCAGAATGACCTCTTCGAACTTCTCATATGTTTCTGGATCGCGGATCAGGCTCGCAAACGGGGCAATGCCTGTGCCTGTAGAGAACATCCAAAGGCGTTTGCCGGGCAGCAAGGCATCCTTGACAAGGGTGCCTGTAGACTTTTTGCGCATCAGCACAGTATCGCCAACTTTGATCTTTTGAAGGTGCTCGGTCAGCGGGCCGTCTTCGACTTTGATTGAATAGAACTCAATTTCCTCATCCCAACTAGGAGAGGCTATTGAATAAGCTCTGAACACTGGTTTTTCAGCGTTTGGCAAACCAATCATGACAAATTCACCCGATCTAAACCGGAAGCTTTCAGGCCGTGTGACCCTGAATTTGAATAAGCGGTCAGTGTAGTGCTGAACCGATGTTACCTTTTGAGCAAAGACGCCCGCAGGAATTGGGAATTCTTGTTGAGAAGTTTGGATTTCGATTGTCATTTCTAACCTTCCTTAGGAGTCTGCTGGTTTTTCAGAAAGCAACTCAAACTTGCCTTCTTTTTCAGCCCATTCATCCGCATCGGATGGGGGTGTCCCTTTTTCGGCAATGTTGGGCCATTTTTCTGCGTATTTTTGATTGATCGGGATCCACTTTGCCGCAGCGGGATCCGTGTCAGGAATGATTGCGTCAACCGGACATTCAGGCTCGCACACGGCGCAATCGATACATTCTTCGGTATTGATCACGATCATGTTCTCACCCTCATAGAAGCAATCCACGGGGCAGACCTCGATACAGTCTTGGTATTTGCAGTTGATGCATCCGTCCGTCACTACATAAGTCATGTTTTCGCCATTTTCATTTGTATACTAATGAATAATGTTTCCCGCCATGATCTGTCAATACCCGATTTCAAATGTTGTTGAATCGAAGGAATCTACTTGACGTGCCCCATATAAATATTCGTATACTAACGAAATAACGAACCTTCTAAGGGGTATGACATGACAAAACTGGTAATTAAGAACATCGGCCAAATTCTTTCCGGGAAACTTGAGGAACCGATTTTTGATGGAGACTGCCTTGTCGCGGTAGATGGTAAGATCACTGAATGGGGTTATGAAAAAGATATCGATTGCGAAGGGGCCACTACAGTTGTTGATGCGCATGGTGTCACGCTTGCCCCTGGTTTGATCGACAGCCACATCCACCCCGTGGTGGGCGATTACACCCCACGCCAACAGCAATTGAACTGGATCGATAGTACGTTGCACGGTGGCGTAACGACCCTCATTTCTGCGGGCGAAGTACACATGCCGGGGCGGCCAAAAGACATCGTAGGCCTTAAGGCGATGGCGATTGCGTCACAGCGTTGGTATGAAAACTTCCGCCCCTCTGGCGTTAAAGTCCATGCAGGTGCGCCGGTGATTGAACAGGGGATGGTCGAAGAAGATTTTAAAGACCTTGCGGATGCTGGTGTGAAACTGCTGGGCGAGGTTGGGCTAGGCACCGTCAAGGACGGCAAGACCGCTCAGCAGATGGTCAGCTGGGCACGTAAGTATGGTATGCAAAGTACGATCCACACGGGCGGCCCTTCAATTCCGGGTTCTGGATTGATCGACGCGGATATGGTGATCGAAACCGGAACAGATGTGATTGGCCACATCAATGGAGGGCATACGGCATTGCCAGATGATCAGATCATTTGTCTGTGCGAAAGTTGCAGCTCTGCGTTTGAGATTGTCCATAACGGCAACGAACGATCCGCCGTATTGGCCCTTAATACTGCGCGTGAACTGGGCAAGTTGGATCAGATCATTCTAGGCACGGATGGGCCCGCTGGATCAGGCGTTCAACCCTTGGGCATAATGCGGATGGTCGCAATGCTATCCTCCTTTGGTAACGTTCCTGCAGAAAAGGCATTCTGCTTTGGTACAGGCAATACTGCGCGGCAACGCGAGCTTGATACAGGTCTAATCGAGATCGGGAAATGTGCCGATTTTGTACTAATGGATCAGGCACAACATTCACCTGGCAAGAATATGTTGGAATCTGTGGAACTTGGTAATTTACCAGGGATTGGCATGACGATTATTGATGGGGTTGTCACCAGCGAACGGTCACGTAACACGCCGCCAGCCATGCGCCTGCCAGAGAAAATTCTATGACCTCACCACTCGCAGGGCTAAAAGTTGTCGAACTCGCGCGCATCCTTGCAGGACCTTGGATCGGACAAACGCTGTCCGATCTTGGTGCCGAAGTGATCAAAATTGAAGGCCCAGAGGGTGATGATACCCGTAAATGGGGTCCTCCTTTTATCGAACATAAAGGGGATCGATCAGCCGCGTATTTTCATTGTGCAAATCGCGGCAAAATCAGTCGCGCGGTGGACTTTCGGGATGAAGAACAGCTGGTGGAACTTCGGAAGCTCATCGCGGATGCGGACGTTGTGATTGAGAATTTCAAAGTTGGAGGCTTAAAAAAATTTGGCCTTGATTATGAAACCTTACAAAAAGTGAACCCGCGGCTTGTCTATTGTTCTGTCACGGGCTTTGGTCAGGATGGCCCATACGCCAAACGGGCAGGGTATGATATGTTGATCCAAGGTATGTCTGGCATCATGGATTTGACTGGCGACCCCGAAGGAGAGCCACAGAAAATTGGTGTTGCTTTTGCAGATATTTTTGCAGGCCTTTATGGTGTTGTTGGCATTCAGGCAGCATTGGCTGATCGCGAGAAGACTGGCCTTGGGCAACAGGTGGATATTTCACTGCTTGATTGCATGGCAGGTGTTTTGGCAAACCAAGCGATGAACTACCTTGGGTCGGGTGTTGTGCCTAAGCGATTGGGCAACGCCCACCCCAATGTTGTTCCCTATCAGACTTTTGCTGTGTCAGACGGCCACATCATCGTTGCCTGCGGAAATGACCGCCAATTTCAAGCGCTGTGCAAGACGTTGGGCATTGAAGAGTTGGCATTAGAACCTTCCTACTCAACAAATCCAGCCCGTGTCGAAAACCGTCAGGAGTTAAACAATGCGCTAACGCCTAAGTTCATGGAATGGTCCAAGTTGGAAATGCTCGATGCTTTGGAAAAGGCTGTGGTCCCCGCCGGTCCGATAAATTCGGTTGCAGAGGCATTAAATGATCCGCAAATCAAACACCGCTCGATGCAGATTTCGCCAGAGGGTGTGCCTGGCTTACGCACACCAATTGCGTTTTCGCGGTCAAGTTTGAACCTAAGTAAAGCATCGCCGGTGCGGCCAATGGCGTTATGAAATTTTGCGCAGCAAGCTCAATAGGGTTTGCTGCTCTTTTGCATTAAGCGGTGCCAGCGTTTCGCGGGTTATCTTGTGACCCGACGATTTAAGGTCGTAAATAAAGTCGACACCCAGCGGTGTGAGCGAAATAATAGAACGACGCTTATCCACCAGATCCGGTTCGGATCGAACCAACCCTTTGGTTTTTAATCTGTCCACAACGCCTTTGATCGTGGCGATATCCATGGCAGCTAATCGCCCCAACTGGTTTTGAGACACCGTCCCAACCTCAGCCAAACGGATCAGCGTACTGAATTGCGTTGGTGTCAATTTTCCGTTGGTGTGCGATTGAAAAATTGTTGCGTGCCTTTGACTGGCGACACGCAACATAAAACCCACCTGCTCATCAAGTTTGTATTCAGATGTTTCAGTGCTTTTTTGATCAGATGCCATTCGGCATTATTATATATCTTGATAGTTCAATACAACCTGATCCCCAGCCTCAAACCTACACTATCAACGTAATCCATCTTCGCCGACGGCGTCTTCATGTGTTAGCCCGCCAACCCGTGGCAAAGGCCGACCACTGTCGGTGACAGCAACGGCAACCATGATTTCATTCGCACGTGGGGCGTCATTCAAACGCACCTCGATACCGTCAAAATGGCTGCGCACATAGGCCGCATCTTTGTGCCCTAATGGCACATCAAGTACCTGACCGGGGCTGCCCATTTTTTTGGATGACGCAACAAGTGCTGCGCCTTTTTCTACTGCAACCCGCAAAGGTGCCCCCAATTTCGGATGCAAGATTGCTGCCGCGTGCTCCAGCTCTCCGTTTTCGCCGACCATTGCTGATTTGCCGTAGCTTTCAGCCTGTGCAGGCGTGATGCCAAGAGCCTCGATGCATTTGTCGCCCAAAAGGGTGCCCAGTTCTGCCCCGATGTCCATCAACGCCGTGAGGTCTTCTTGGTAAACACCCGCAAAAGGGTTTTCGATTACCGCAACGGCGACCGCTTTGCGTGTCGCAGGCGAAATCTCACGCCCGATTTCACGGTGAGTTTCTTCGACATTGACCGCGATTTTTCTGATCTTTGCGTTCATCTTAAACCATCCTTTCCAACGATATCGGCGACATCAAGCCCGCCTGCACGATTGTGAATGCGTGCGCCTGTGCTCATGACTAAGGCCAGCACAATCTCGTTGGCGCGTGGCGTGTCGTTGGCACCAACTTCCATAGAGTCAAAGTGGCTGCGCACATAAGACGCGTTGATATGTGTGATTGGTACATCCAAACGTCCACCAACACCGCTAACTTTCTTGGACGAAGGCACAATAGCGTTTGAATCAGCCAACATCTGCCGCATCGCATAGCCGCCCGGGGCATGCCACAGCGCGCCGTGTTCCAGTTCACCACCTTCGCCAATCATGGCGCCTTTGCCATATCCTTCGATCTGATCCGCACCGCCAAGCATCTCGATTAAACGTGTCGCCATACTGAGGCCAAGAGGTTTGAGATCTTCCATGAACCCCTGGATTTCGGGTTCATAGCGCCCTGCAAACGGGTTCTCGATAATGGCAAGAGCCGCCGCGCGACGTACTGATTTTTCGGGCCGCGGGCCACCTTCGTGAAACGTCTCTTCGATGGAGTAGATGGTTTTTCGCAAGATTACGTCAGGCATTTTGCAGTGTCCTTTGTGGGAGAGAAATTTGGGCAGGGCGGGTGCTTTGGGATTGTCCATTTAAGAACAATGCAGCACCTGAGATCAAGCCGCGTTGTGTGTAGGCCGCAGCCCTTGCCGTACCGTTGCGCAAGGCCAGCGTCGTGTCATCATGGCTCAATTGGCCCAACCCAGTGACAACGGGAAGATCGCCAAGGTCACTATTATCGTCAATACTACGGGCTGCCTTTCGGGTGATAACATCGTGACCGGGCAAATCCACAGCATTCGCGATTAGGGTGGCGGCGACATCTGCAGCGGCGGCTGTCTTCGCAAGAACCGTTACGCTATCGGCAATGCCCAGACTATAGCTGCGGCCATGCCGCCCACTGGTCGCGATACCCCTTATGGGATCATCGTATCCAATTGTAATACGCCCCAATGAAGTACCATCATGGCCTGCCATCGCGAGCGTGAATGTCTGGCCTTTGACAAGGTGAATTGCGATGTCACCGCCGTCGTTTACGTATGCTCGGGACAGATTGGCCGATTTCATAGCGTCCAGGATAGTGTCTGCAACGCTGCCAGCCACGGCGGCCATACGTGTCACAAAAACATCGTTTGAAAACGGACGCGTTGCCCGGTCCATTTTCCACGCGACCGACCCCAGCGGGAAGGGAACGCCGTCGGTAAGGGGTAACCGCAATGCAGGCAATTCAGCTGACAATTCTGTCAGAATAGTTGCAAAACGTTCCTTGGCCGTGGCGAAGGCTGCCTTCCTGTCGCCATCAGCCCCGATAATCAGGTCAATCGGGCCATGCTGCAAATGCAGGCGTTGGCCACAAGGCAATATGACAGCACTCGCCTCCATCAGTTTTTGTTGGCCTTTGACCAACGATAATTCGATGGTGACATTGGGTTATGCCCGCTTAAGTTTGGTTTCACACGGCGCAATTCGTCGGTCCGCATTTCGGCGACGGTTTGGATTTCTTCCATGTGACCGCCCAAGGTGCTGTAGTCGCTGACGCGGAGCGTAAACTCGATCGGTGCGACAAGGGCGGGGGTCGGGACGTAGCCGAATGATCCTGTTGGCATATCAAGAATATCAACCATCACGGTGATCCCGCCACCGGGCCACACAAACACATCCGCACCGCCGCACGACACATGCGTTAGCGAGTCCTTGACCGAGCGGGTTAGCCTTACAGGGTTTTCTGTTACACCAGCGCGTAGGCTGCCACCAGCGCCGCCCATGAACAGGACCGAACAAACTGAAGGTTCGCAGTTTTCTGCGATCAGGTCTGTTGTTTCACGCAGTTTTGCTGGCATGTCTTTAGGCTGCGGTTCAAGGTTTTTGTCCAGCTCAAAGTAGGCAGATTGTTCGCCTGTCGTGGAAACCATCAACAAACGCATGCCCGCTTTTGCGATCTTGGGGTTAAATGGCCCGAGGATTTGGAGTGGATCATCAACATCTGTGCCTCCCCAACCTGTGCCCGGCTCCGCGACCTGAAAATAGCGACCTGGTGTTGAGCGCCGGCCGAGGATCTTGAGGCCCGTTGCAGGGATGTCAAGTTCCTTACCTGCTTGGTGTTCAGACAAAACGCCAGTGATGTGATCATCGACCACTACCACGTCCTCTACATGGTTCAACCATTGTTTCGCGAACATCCCGATGGTGGCCGAGCCACAGCCAACCCGCATCAGTTTTTCTTCGGCACCATTGATAATTGGGGCTTTGCCTGCCTGAATAACAACTTCAGTGGCGTGGTCACCTTCGCCGGCGGTGATGGTGACGGCCTCGCGGTTACATAAGCGCAGCAGGGCATCACATGTAATGCGGCCTTCTTTCTTTGACCCACCAGTCAGATGTTCAACCCCGCCCAACGACAGCATCTTAGATCCGTATTCGGATGTCATCACATGGCCAATCGGCTCTCCATCTGCATAGACCACATCGCGCTCGTGGCCGATGTGGCGGTCGGTGTCGATTTTCACCTTCACACCGCAATAAGAGAAAATTCCTTCGGTCACGACAGTAACCATGTCCACGCCATCTATCTCTTGACTGACAATAAAGGGGGCTGGTTTGTAATCGGGATAGGTTGTGCCCGCGCCCACCGCAGTGATAAACGGGCGATCGCCTTTGACAATATTCCCATCCCAATCGGCAGGATCGATATCCTTCATGAACGGCACAAGCTTTTGTTCTGTGTCTTCGATGATCGTCAGCGGATCAAGGCGTACGAGGTTACCGTCGTGGTTGGCGTAACGGTCACATGCGCCTGATTTACCGTCGGCGATGAAACACATCACAGGGCAGGCGTCGCAGCGGATTTTTTCGGGTTTGGTTGAATTGGTCATGACTTTTTTGCCTTTATGGCGGACCGCACACGGGCTGGGGTCGCTGGAACTTTTGTAATTCGAACACCGACAGCATCATTGATCGCGTTCAGGATGCACGGGGCGGTGGGGATCAAAACATGTTCACCAAGACCCTTGGCCCCATATGGCCCGTGTTCGTCTGGTTCTTCGATAATGATCGTTTCAATTGGTGGTATATCCCCGATGGTCGGGATCAGATAGTCGTGCAAGTTTTCAGTGCGACCGGGAATGTATTCTTCCATCAGCGCCATCCCAAGGCCCTGCGCGATCCCGCCGTGCACCTGACCTTCGACCAACATCGTATTGATGGCCTTACCGACATCATGGGCGGCGACGAATTTCACAGGGGTCACGGTGCCAAGCTCCGTGTCGACGTCCACAACAACCAAATGTGCTGCATAGCCGAACTGGGCGTAGGGCACGCCTTGGCCGTTTTCGTCCAAAGGTTTGGTTGGCGGATCATAGGTTTCTTCGGCGCGAAAGACAAAGGCTTCGGCGTCTGGCGTAATGGCTGCAAGATTAAACGTGTGAGTCCCGCTTTCATCGGTTGCTTGGATCATACCGTTGCCGAACGAGAGTGTCGCGTCTGTTGCGACGTTCATTTTTTCCAAGATTGAGGCGCGCAGGGCGTTACCAGACAACCGGGCCGCATTTCCTGAAACAAAAGTTTGACGTGACGCAGAAGTTTTACCAGCGTCCGGCGTGATGTCGGTATCCGCGCCCACAATCTGGATCGATTGTGCTGGCACCCCAAGGGCTGTTGCGAAAATTTGAGTGATGACCGTGTTGGCTCCTTGGCCAATATCCATCGCCCCTTGGTGCAATACGACAGTGCCGTCGGCGTGAATGCCCGACTTGATGGTGGACGGATTGGGCAGGGAGGTATTGCCGCAACCATACCACCCACCAGCCAGACCAACCCCGCGCTTGACGGTGTCGTTGACGGCGTTGAATTCCTGTGCGGCCTGTCGTTCGGCGTTCCATGCTGGGCGCAGGGCCTCCAGACATTCGGTGATGCCGACCCCTTGGCCGAACACTTGGCCGCAAACCGTGGGCATATTGTTATGAAGCGCGTTCTTGACCCGGAAATCCAACGGATCAATCGAGAGCTTTTCGGCCAACTCGTCAAATAGGCTTTCTTGGGCAATCGCCGATTGAGGCACGCCAAATCCACGGAACGCACCAGCAGGTGGATTGTTAGTGTGAATGCCTTTGGATTCCGCACGGTAGTCGGGAATGTTGTAAGGACCAGACGCATGGACCGGCACGCGGTTGGCCACGGTAGGGCCCCAGCTTGCGTAAGCGCCTGTGTCGAATTCACCGTAAAATTTGAATCCACTAATTTTACCATCTTTTGTGGCACCAATTTTTAAGTGGATGTCAGAAGGATGACGTTTGGTTGAACTTTGCATGGATTCAGTGCGCGAATAATTCAGCCGCACCGGCTTGCCCGTTTTGATGGCGGCCAATGCCAGATAGGGTTGCACCGACAAGTCGAGCTTTGATCCGAACCCACCGCCAACAGCGGTAGGAATAATGCGAATTTGATTGCGTTTCATGGCAAGAATGCTCTCAAGCGCGTCAAGATCCATAACAGGCGCTTGGGTACAGGCATGGATTTCGACTTTATCCCCGTTCATCTGGGCAAACCCAGCTTCTGGTTCGATATAGGCGTGTTCGACAAACCCGCTTTGAAAATGGCCTTCAACCATTACGTCTGCTTTTGCGAAGGCCGCTTCGGGGTCGCCGCACGCCACAAACCCACCGCACATCACGTTATTGGCACGATCCGCATGCAACAGCACAGCATCGTTTGATTGGGCGGTTTTCATATCATTTGCAGCAGGCAATTCTGTCCAAGTGACAGGAAACCCATGGGGATCGAAGGTACGCACAGCTTCAGACGTCCCTACAATCGCAGCGACAGCTTCACCCCGAAAGCGGGTTTCTGTTTCGGCAAAGACCGGTTGATCAGCAAATTGTGGGATAACGCCGAATACATTTATGCCTGGGATGTCGGCAGCGGTCAGGACGGCCTCAAAGCCATCTGTGTTTGCAATGAATGCATCCAGATCACCCAGCTCAAACTTGGCGCGGGGGAACGGGGAGCGAATGACGAAGATTTCCAGTGTACCTGCTGGCGCGACATCATCGCCAAAGGCATGCTTGCCGGACACTTTGCTAACCGCATCTAGATGGCGGATAGGGTCGCCGACGACACCGCTGACATCCCGTGCAACGGGGGCCGCGCCAACCACAGCATCGATGATTTTACGATATCCGGTGCAACGGCACAGAACTCCGCCAAGGGCGTTTTGAGTCTCTGTCTCTGACGGTTTGGGATTGTCCCTGAGCAGCGCAACAGCCGCGACCATCATTCCCGGAGTACATACTCCGCATTGCGCAGCACCCATATCTTGGAACCGTTCGGCAAGGGCCTTGGTGGTGTCATCATTTTTATACAAGCCGCCAAGGGTTTCAACGTGGCGATCCGCAACCTGTTGGGCAGGTGTCAAACAGGCACAGATTGGCGCACCATCGACAAGAACGGTGCAGGCCCCGCAGTCACCTGCGTTGCAGCCAATTTTGACATCACGCGCCCCTAGATCTTCGCGTAGAACCTGTGACAGGCGCACGCCTGGTGCGGCGTTCACCACAACTTCATTTCCATCAAGGTTGAATTTTGTGGTTGGATAGGTCGTTGAATTGTTCATGCGGCCGCCCTCCGAATTGCACGTTCGCATTGGGTTGCAACAACATCTAATCTGTATGCTCCACTACCGCGCACGTCTGTTAAAGGTGAAAGAGCGGATAGGTGCTGTTCGGTGACTGTGACCTCATTCGGGTGCATCCCGATCAAATCTTGTTCAAGCTGGGATAACCGCAACGCCACTGGCGAGCAGGAACCAACAGCGATCCGCACATCACTAATCCGCCCCTCGGGATCAAGGGTCAACACCGTAGCAACCATTGATATCGAAATAACAAGGTAACGGCGGCTTCCCAATTTTTCGAATGCAGATGTCGCGCCTTTCGGGAGGGGAGGGATGATGACCGCTGTTACCAGCTCATCGTCTTTTAGGGCCGTTTTTCGCACACCGAGGATGAATTCTTCAAGTGGCAAGACACGTACGCCACGTGCCGTGCTGGTCAGCTCGACTTTGGCATCTAACGCCAACAATGGCGGCACCCCATCAGCAGCCGGTGAGGCATTGCAGAGATTACCAGCAATGGTTCCCGCGTTTTGAATCTGGATGCTGCCAACCGAAAGCGCTGCTTGCTTTAATGCATCAAAAGCTGGCGGCAGGTCAGCATTTGCAATCTCGGTCCAGGTTGTAGCTGCTCCAAATCTAATGGAATCCCCATCTCTCGAAACACCTGCAAGATCCGGTATTCGTGTCACATCAAGGTAGCAGTCATGCTGCACGCCCGGTTTTGCTGACGGATAAACGTCTGTGCCACCAGCAACAATTTTGCCATTTCCCTGGGCCGCGATCTCAAGGGCTACGTCCAGATTGTTTGGATTGTAATATTTCACCTCAGAGCAGCTCCACATTATTGTTTGCATACAAATGATATTGATGGAATGGTGTACTTGTCAACAAAGATTCCACGGAAAAAGAAACAACCCAAGATTTGGTGAAAAAATGACAGACGCATTAATTGTAATCGACGTGCAGAATGATTTTTGTCCTGGCGGCCAATTGGCTGTCTCAGGTGGTGATGAGATAGTTGACCCAATAAACAACATGATGGGTGACTTTGGGCTCGTTATTTTATCTCAAGATTGGCACCCGTCTGATCACATGTCATTTCACACCAACCAACATGGTGGGACCCCATTTGCGGAAATTCAGATGCCTTATGGAATGCAAACACTCTGGCCAGAACACTGCATTATTGGCACAGAGGGTGCAGAATTTCATCCGAAATTACACCAAGATAGGGCAGCCGCCATTGTCCGTAAGGGCATGAATCCGGCAATCGATAGTTACTCGACGTTCTTTGAAAATGACAGAAAAACCCCAACCGGGCTGACTGGCTTGTTGCGCGAGCGTGCGGTTACATCCGTCACTCTTGTTGGGCTTGCTACAGATTTTTGCGTCGCGTTTTCCGCAATTGACGCTGCAAAGCAAGGTTTCAAAGTAAGTGTACGGATGGACACGTGCCGTGCGATCGACAATCAAGGCTCTCTTGAACGGGCGTTAAGTGCCATGAGGACAAATGGCGTAGAACTTGTATGAGAGGCGTGAGAAGCTGTAATTTTAATTTAATTTAAATTTTCAACGCTCTAAAATGGCACAGCATAATCGCTGGATTGCAAGCGAGGGTTCGACTTTGCCTGTCCCAATCAGAGCTTGTTTTAAAATAAGTATAGATTGTGCGCCCCAATATGCTGCGATGTAGGAGCTGTTGGCCGACCGTCACGCTGCCTTTGTGGCGACGCGGATGGCTCAAACCTTCGTCTTATCAGCTGCCTACAAGAAATAGGGGTCAGGCTTGTTTTGCAAGGCTGTGGGTGCATGGGTCTAGAATAGATCACTTTGCGTTGAGGTTTGCCTATTTAGATCAATACCCTCAGAGACGCTTTGGATCAGCCACACCAATCATAAGCGCAACAATCACGACATCTACTGTGGTGACCAGTAACCACACGGGTGAAATCCCCAAACCGAACCTGGAAGCCGTGTCATTTCTAAGTCAAATCAAGAAAAAGATCGAGATTGCGCTAATGGAAGAAGGCAGTTTATTCTGATCATGCAACTAGGACCGGAATAGTGGAGCTCTTAATAGTCAATGTCGCAACTAATAGCTTAAAGTGGCCTCTTACTCCGATAGAATAAGTGGCGATTAATCCTAACCGTCTAAATATGTACTATTGATTGATCTCTGGCTGCCCTAGGCCAAGGGTTAGGATTCTGACCAAAGCGGCCACGCGGCGGCCGCACCGCGAACGGAGGCTTTCAGCCCAAACCTCAAATTATACTCAGCCTTCGGAATGTCAGCCTTTCCCGCGTCAATTGAGAAAGGTGTTGCCAATGCAGAGTGTTAAGGTGAGCGTGTGCCGAGAAGTAATCGTTGGTTAGAAAATGTCGCGCACCCAAACTTTCATAGTGTATTTCATCGCAATTTTCCTCCAAGCAGGCGCATATGGGCTGACGTTCATGTTGCCTCGGCTTTTTGAGAGCTTTGATGCGAGCGAAAAGGTTGTTGGCTTAATGCTGGCCATTACAGCGATCACGACAATCATCACGGTCTACTTTTCGGGACATCTATCAGATATCTTTGGTAGGCTTCGTACGCTTGGCATCGCTTGCCTCGCCATTTCGGGGTCGCTGTATCTCTATGGTGCCGCAACTTCAGAAGGTGTTGGGTTGGTCATGGCCAGTGTCCTTTTAGGGTTCGGTTGGGGGCTTACGTATTCCCTTGGTCCAATTGTGCTGACGCGGTTAGTGAAACCCACTGAACGGGTGCAGTCCTTTGCGCTGCTATCAGTGTTCGTAATGGCTGGCTTCGGGCTCTCGCCAGTTTTAGCATCCGTGCTTGAGGCAGTGGGTGCATCGGTTAGGGATGCATTCTACATTACCTCGTGGCTTTGCATCATCAGTGCTGTGCTATTCTTCATCCTGCACAAGCCGATCAAGGAACACGCGCTTAATCCGGCGCCAGAAGTTCCCTCCAGAATAACGCTGTTGTCCCTTTTGCATGTGCTGAAATCTCCAGCGCGCACACCGATTATTATGGTTTTTCTAGGGGCCAGTGTCTTTGCAGGACTTAATAACTTCCAGACCGTATTCGCTGACAACCGGGGCTTGGATTACGCTGTTTTTTTCCTCGTATACACTTTGGTTGTTGTCGCTTTCCGTCTCGTGCTTGTTAAGTTTAAAGGTGGGGAAAATCCCTACCGAACAATCGCATTCCTTCAGTATGTCATGTGCGCCAGTGTCGTTTTGTTTATGTTCAGTGGTGACAATGTTGTTCTCTATATTCTAGTCGCGATCTTTTTTGGTCTAGGGTACGGCGTGTCGTATCCCATCCTTGTTGCAATGACTGCCAATGATGCCGATGCGGATATGGGCCCCCAAACACTTCAACTGTTTGCGTTAAGTTACTTCATTGGAATATTCGGATTTCCTTTAATCGCTGGTTGGTTCATCGTCGAGATTGGTACAACACCGTTGCTTGCACTTGTCGCGGTTTTAGCTGGCTTTGAGGCAACAATCGCATTGCGTCGAGCGACAGCATCCAACAATCGTTAATACCACCCCATGATTTTCAGTTCTCCTAAAGTGATCCATGGTCCGCACTGTAACGGATCTTTCGCCTGCTTCTCGAAGTTTGCGATTTCAACGATAAATCAAAGGCCTACAACATAAACTAAACATAACTAACCTTATGCGTACAAAAATTTATAGCTGGGGTACATTCTAAACTGGGACGCGACTTTTCCTCTATCCTACTGGAAAGTCTAGTGAACAGTTTATGAACCGCACCGAGTTAAATCTAGCGGGACGACGTACCATTGAAGATCTTTTGCATCGAAAGGTCAAAGTGTCTGAGATTGCGCGTCAGATCAATCGTCATTGTGCGACTGTCTATCGCGATATCAAACGCAATTACTTCACAGATCAAGAGCTACCACAGTTGGATGGCTACTATGGAATGACGGCGCAGAAATCTACAGCCGAACGTCGCGCACGGCGCCGCAAATTAGTGCGCATTCCGGAACTCCGCGAGGCTGTGATTGATCGGCTTCAAGACGGCTGGACACCAGAACAAATAGCAGGCCGCTTGATCTATGAAAAGGCACCGGTTCGGGTATGCTAAGAGGCGATTTATCGGTTCGTTTATTCGCCCGAGGGCATGAAGGAAGACCTCTGGCGGTACCTGCCAGAGCATCGTCGCAAGCGTCGCCCGCGCAAAGGGCGAGCACCAAAGAACCCCAAAATCCATTCCGACCTACGCATCTCAAACCGCCCCGAAAACATAGGGGATCGGGTCCAGTTTGGTCATTGGGAGCCAGATTTAATGCTGTTTCGACAGAAGCTTGGCAAAGCAAACGTGACATCCTTGGTTGAACGGGTCAGCCGCTTTACAGTCTTGCTGGTGAACGCAAACAAAACAATCGCGCGTGTCATGGGAAAGCTTGCGAACGTCATGCGTACCTTGCCAATCACAGCACGCAAGTCTGTCACCTTTGATCGCGGTTGCGAGTTTATGGATTGGCCACATCTGCAAGCCGAAGTTGGTACGCAAACGTGGTTTTGTGATCCTTCCGCTCCGTGGCAAAAAGGGACCCAAGAAAACACCAACCGACAGGCCCGGCGTTGGCTCCCGCGCGATCTTGATGCCTCCAAAATCACACCCGACCATTTGGAAGTAATCTGTGCTCTCCTGAACGCTACGCCTCGCAAATGTTTAGGTTGGAAAACGCCTGCTGAGGCCTTCAAAGAAAATGTCTTGGATCAAACCGCATGAAACCCCAAACTCAACCCAGTTCAAAAGTCGCAGTTCTGGTATCACTCACAAGTTTTATCTAACAAGAGAAATCGGTATGGGAGCCGTCTATACACAACTAAGTATCACACAACGACGCAGAATAGAACGCTGGAGACATGCAAAGGCCCCTGTCGATGAGATGGCCCGTGTTCTGAGGCGCGGTCGATCAACGATATTCCGAGAGTTGAAGCGCTATCATTTCAGCGATGAGAGCATGCCAGGATGCGATTGATATTACGGCCATGCGGCTCATTTACGAATGGAACGACGTCGCAGCAGACAGCGTAAACTGATCACGTATCCTGATCTGAATAAAAGTGTAATTGAGCGGCTTAAGAATGGGTGGACGCCTGAACAGATCGGCAATCGCATGATTTATGAACGTGCTCCGATGCAGGTCTTCCAGGAAACCATCTATCATTACGTCTATTCCAAAGAAGGCCACGAAAAAGAGCTTTGGTGGTACTTGCCGTTGCACAGGAAAACCCGAATACCGCGCCGTGCCCGCAAGCGTCAAAAGCCCAAGTTTGGACTCCAACCGAAAAATTTAATGTCGAGGTCACAAACGACACTAGCGATTTCTACCGCTTCTTTGATGCCACGCCGCACGCTACCTTTCTCTACAGTTGTGTCCAAAAAACGATCGAAGTTGACCTCCCCTATGAAACCGAATTCCTCCGCCGTTACGACCAGTTCCGCGCAGCAATAGACGAGATGTTCGACATGCCCGCGCGCACGGTCGATCTTTTGTTCCGTTTTATGCAGCAAAATAGCGGTCAACTCTCTGCGAGAGCACGTGGCAAGGAATTTGCAGCCCTGACTGATCACGAAGTCGAGCGGGTCGAGAACATTTATAGCAATTTCAATGCTACTTGAGGTCTCCTATGTATTTGTCAGAATATACTAGCAGGGGTGACTGCGCTGATCGATCAGACCAATGATGGTAAAACGGCGATTGTGGCCACTGTTCACGATGCATTTCTGAGCCATGATCACCCACAGCCACAAGCCAAGGTCGAAGCCTTCGTGGATCATCACAATCCTCAGCGATAAATTGAGAATCTGAACAACGTCACACACCCCACCGTCTACTTTGGGCGTGACAAAACACTCTGACGACGGAGAGTATGGTAGCATCCATTTCTGAGACGCAAAGTCCCCCGAAAAAATAGAAAGGACCAAAGAAAACACGTTTGAAATGCGATACTTGCATTAAGAGCAACACGCCGCATAATGAAACAAACCAGATGAACCACTTATTCTATTAGTTTGGGCGGCTTTTGGTTTTAATATTACTAGATGACGGATACCCGGACAAACCACTCGGGCCATATCCGGCAAAGACGCCCGCCGAATTACGGATACCGGGCACATCACTACGGAGAGACAACATAGGACTGTATCAGATGGTTTGACACAGTAATCCATCACGCAAGCAGCTGCCTGCTTTAGATACTAAACCATTCATTTTTACAGCACGGCCTTTTTGGTTCCGATAGCAGTCTAAAAGTTCATTGAGAAAGTATATTATTATGGCTACCCCAACAACATGGCTCAGCGAATTTCAAGCAAACACAGGCACAGCAAACACGCCTACCACCTCTGATCCGCAGACAATCGGCCTTAGCAACGGTAACATTTTGGTCGCCTGGACCGAAAGTGGCATCACCGGTGTTGGGACGGCGGCGGGTTTCGATATCATCGGCAAGATTTATGACGGTGCAGGCAATCTGGTGCGCGACAGCTACCGCATTAACACTGTTCGTAACGTCGATGAAGAGAGCGATTTTGACATAGCCCCAACAAACGACGGCGGCTTTATTTTGGTATATGTCGATAATGATGGCGTGGATTCTGCCGTCCTGTGGGAGCGCAAGAACGCTGCTGGCAACAACCTAAACTCACGCGAGATAATCTCGGAAACAGGTGCCGGCGATTACGACAATCCACAGGTTGCTGTGAACAACATCGATAACTCGTCCTTTGTGACTTATACCTCATTTAACCCTTCTGCGTTCCTCGACCCCGCTGATGAGGATGTATTGGCTGTCCGGTTGAGCGCTGTCGGGGCAATTATCACTGCAGAGTTCGAAGCAGCACGAGACGCCCCTATTTTCAGCGCTGATGACCAGACGCAAAACGATGTAGCAATCAACATCAACGGTGAAATGATCTCGGCGTACATCGACGAAGGTACGGTTAAGGTAGACGTTTACGCCACCACTGGGCTGTATCTGCACACAGCAACAGTTGACACCAACGGCTCCCCCAGTGATCCACAGGTCGCCACCCTGTCGGGAGGCAATATCGTGGTCACATGGACCGACGATGTTGCGGGCTTTTCATCCGGCGATGTGAACCACGCTGTGTTCAACTCTGATCTGGGCGTTGTGCTGGCGAAAACAACCATCGACAGTGTGGATGCGAATGAATCCGCAATCGTCGCATTGCCTAACGATGAATACATTGTCGTCTGGGACGATGATAACATTGCGACCAACGACATCAAGGCGCAGAAGTTTGACTCTGACGGGTCCGCGGACGGCGCTGTCTTTACTGTCGATGTCTCATTGGGCACATCGCCCGATATCGGAGTGACAGGCGATGGGCGTGTTATTTTTGCGTGGTCGGCCGCTAGCAATGTCTACACCTCTATCTGGGACCCGCGGGATGGCACTATCTTCGCTGGCGACTATGCCGATTCGGAAGAAAACTTTGTGGATGCTGCTATCATCTGGGCAAAAATCGCAGGTGGGCCCCTTAATGGGAGTGGAAATACAGATGATCATCTCATTGGCATGTCCGGTAATGACAGCATACTTGGTTACCTTGGCAACGATACCTTAGAGGGGAATGCCGGTGATGACTGGCTCTTTGGGAATCGTGGTGATGACAGCCTGCTAGGCGGGGCAGGCGACGATACATTTGAATACTTTTCAGACATATCCTTCGAAAGCTTTTCAGACATGACTGCTGGGACTGACACAATTGAAGGTGGGGCTGGTACGGACCAGATAACAATCATCGAAGGGGGAACAACTCTTCTGAACGCTGTGGGAACGCAATGGAGCGGTTTGGAACGCATTAACTTTTTTGCAGCTGATTTCTTTGGTGGCGACAAAACCCTACGTGTGCGCGGCGATGAATTAACCGATGGTTTCACCTCTGGAATAGCCATTGTCGGTCGCCCAGATGCGAACCTTCGCGAAATTATTGAGGTCTTTATGCATAGTGACGCCAGTATCGACCTGTCAGGGACAACCTTTACCAACTGGACCGACGGATTTGACTACGTCGAAATCAAAGGGGACGAATCTGACGAGACGATCACAGGCACCAGCGCCTCGGATTATGTGTCGGGATGGGATGGTGATGACGACATCATCCTCACGGCAGCTACAACGGGTCTGGAAGAAACCATTCATGGCGGGGATGGCTATGATGAGATCATGATCAATTCTTCGGGTGTGATCGACCTATCCAATTCCGGAACCGAAATATCGGGCATCGAAGAAATACGGTTTAATGCCTCGGGCGCGTCTATGCTGCGTCTGGCAACGGACGAGACAGACTCAGCAACGGAACTGCTGAATGTCATCATCAACGGCTATAGCGGTTTGGCCACAGATCGTAATCTGATCGAAGTTGTGGTGAACACCATCGACACCGATCTGTCTGGATGGACGTTCCTGCAGTGGGACAATGCAAGCGGCGATGATGAATTTATCCGCATCATCGGGAATGCCAACGCGCAGAATGTTGTAGGTTCAATTGTCCGCGACCAGTTTGAATTGGGAGCAGGCAATGACACCATTGATGGCCGTGCTGGCAACGACACCATCATCGCCACCGCTGGCCAAAATGAAATGGACGGCGGCGCAGACGATGATCTGTTTATGCTCGCAGCAGGCGCTCTGCTGAATCAGACAATTGTAGGGGGAGCTGGAGATGACATGCTTGATTTGTCTCTGGTCGCGGGCAGTAGCTCTACTTTTGTCACCGCGTTTGAAATAGATGGTGGGTATAGTGCCAATGGCGCGGCTTTTTCGGGTGATTGGAGCGAACTTGAAAACCTGACGGGCACAAGCGGGTACCGCAACAACATCACAGGGAATGACAGTGCCAACATCCTCACCGGCGGCAATTTGGGTGACACAATCGACGGTGGATTGGGCGATGACACATTGTTTGGCCTGAGCGGCAACGACACCATCAATGGCGGGTCTGGCAAAGATGATGTCAGTGGTGGCCTT
>NZ_JBALWB010000007.1:0-228414 GCF_036960155.1 Sulfitobacter sp.
CTAGCGCTGTCTCCAGACCTGTGACGTCGCCAATCGCGTGGTCGTGATCAGATGCAGCCTTGCCACCTAGCGCTGTCTCCAGACCTGTGACGTCGCCAATCGCGTGGTCGTGATCAGATGCAGCCTTGCCACCTAGCGCTGTCTCCAGACCTGTGACGTCGCCAATCGCGTGGTCGTGATCAGATGCAGCCTTGCCGCCTAGCGCGGTCTCCAGACCTGTGACGTCGCCAATTGCATGGTCATGATCAGATGCAGCGGAACCTTCGTAAAGAACCCCAAGCGCTACATCGATTTCATCTTGCATTGCTTCAAGCGTTACATCGCCCCCTGAAACAGGAAACGTGACTGTTGGTGCGGCCATCAGCTCACCTCTTTCTATTATGGAATTTGCAGTGTGAACGGTCCAACGGGTGTGCCTTCGGCCCCCGAAACCGTAACCGGAACAAGCCAAAAATCAGCCTCTCCCAGTGGAACTGTATTCGGCGTGCTGACGACTGCAAAAGCGTTGTCAATATCGCCGTCGAACGTAGAGCCAGCATAAAAGCTGATTTTGACGGTATTTGCAGGTGTGGTCACAAAGTCGCTAAATGTGCCGTTTGAGGTTGTTTGGCGCTGCATATTTGTATCGCCAGTGGCCCGCATTCCGACACCACCTGCAGTCCTTCCGATCACGTCAAACGTGAAGCGAATAGACGTACCCTCGGCAACATCTGAAACTGTCTGCTCCAACCAGCTCAACACGCCTGCCGTGTGGCTTGCTGTACCACCTGCAATGGACCAACCGCCCGCATCGAGCGTCCAAGCTGAGGTATCGGCAAAGTCACCATTCGCCAGCAAATTCACGGCATCGGCATCGCCAACGATGATGTCGAACGCTTCCCCCGGCACGGCATCAACAACCTGCCCCAAACGCTCTGCTGCATCAAAGCCCGCCCCGACATCCGCGCGAAAGGCTTGCAAGCCGCTAAACGCCATACTGCTAGGGCCTGTCCCTGCGAACAGGACCCGCCCCGGCTCAGAGACAGCAGTAGTGCCAACGATGTCGAAGGAATAGAAAGCGCCCGTTAGCTCAGTCCAATCACTACGGCCAGACGAGGAAATCGAGCGAACGCGCACATCGTGACCGCCTGCGATTGCTGCAATATTCAGATAGAAAAACACCTTGTCAGCATCATTCAGCGTTTCAGCAGAAACATAGCCGCCTGTCTCATAGTCCCCATCGGTTAATCGCCACTGCCATTCATACTGTTCAACAGAGGAACTTGTGGAGGGATCAAATTGGAACAAGAAACGAGGCACAAAAGCGCCGCCCGTGTTCTGGTCTATGCCATCGCCACTTGTGACCGATAACGCCCCCGGCTTGGCAACCCCATCACGCTGACTATCATAATCAACGTGGACAACTTCCTCTTCGTCGGTTGCAGGGTTCCAATCAAAAACAGCGTCTGAATATTCTTGCAGCGCAACTGGGCAGCGCATCGCCACACCATCGTCACTGACCATATGGACCGCGGCGCCAATATCTTGCACCTCGTAAAGGCCATTTGCGTAAGTCCCATATGGCGGGATAACACCCAGATCAACCACAGACCCTGACACCGCTTTGATTGCAGACGGTGGCGCAACAAAGGATACCGCCCGCTGCAATCTGGATATCTTGCCAAAGATGTTGCGCAACCGCTGCGCTTGGGTCGCAGATGAAACCATCGATAAATCAAGCGTCTTAACGCTGGGCTGGCCACCATCAGCATCCAGCGCACCCGGAATAGCCCAAGGCGTCAACTCTGCCGGCTCACCACCGCGCGCAAAGGGCGAATAGTTAACCCGTAGATCAGTCACAAGGCTGGCATCTTCCAAGAGCGCGGAATACGCGAAACCCTCTAGGCTATCGGTGATGGTCACCGCCGTTGTGCGTGGTGCTGCCGGAACCGCACCAAGCTGCCCGCCCGATCTGGTCAGCCGCGCACCCATGCAAGCCAATAATGGCTGGACCAACTGCTCCAACTCAGACCCGTCAAAAACCACAACGCCAGACGTGGCATAACGCGGCTCTGTCCCGCCAGAGTTCAGGCTCACAGCTTCGGCTGAAACATCAGCGCAAACGTCCCACATTGGCATTGCAAGATTGCGCAGCTCGTAAGGCCGAAAGGGGTTTTGCCGCCAGAGGTCCAAGGCGCATAGACCTGCGTTTTCAGACCACTCCCAAGTGTCGGGATCATCGGCATCATGTGCCGCCTCACGCGGATCATAAACCAGTGAAAACCGCCCCTCCGGTTCAAGTGACGGAACAGCAGATGGCCAGCGCTCAGATCGCTTTCCATTATCCCCGGCTTTTAACTTCGCCCAGACAAACGTGCATCCGGTCCCGATATCAGACGCCTTCCATTTCAGTTCGTCGCTGTCATCGATATAACCCGCTTCATCAAGGAAAACCTGCGGTGGCTGCGTCTGATCACCCAAACCAATCCAAAACGTCGCGTGATCCTTAAACGGGTATTCTGTAGCGGTGGCCCCGCCTGTTAACGTGAAATCATACGGGTCACCTGTCAGTTCAACTTCCCTGTTATCAATATAGAGGGTGAAGCCGCCATCGCTCGGACGACTTGATATCAGCCAACACGCATAGGCGTACTCTCCTACAACAGGATATGGCAGTGGTGTTCCTGAAACGAGAAAGCGCCCATATGGATAGCGATATGAAGGTCGCGAAGTTGGAAATGTCAGGTCTCTCTTTAAGTCCTGTTGCTTGGGCGTGCTTGCGAAAGATGCCGCCACGCGCGACAGCAAGACGCTACCCGCAAAACGAAGTGCCGCCGCCCCTATGGCGCTGTAAGCCGATGCAACGCCCGCACCAATCCCCCCCAAACCTGACAGGGATAACAATGCACCTATTCCCATGAAACACCCCACGCGCGCGCGCAATTATGTGGCAGAACACAAAGACCGTTTGGCCCTTTAGTTGCCCACTCATTGCCTTGAATATTGATACCTAAGACCCAGCCAAACGGGCTTGCCTCAACAGGAACGGCGATAGACCCGATCACCCCAGAACACGGCGCGCAGGGCACAAGGCCCGCTGCTAAAGCAAGCGCATCGTGACACGCCTCGGCCCCGCCAAAGCGCGCCAGATAGCGCAATGCACCCCAGTTCGTTTTGTAATTGGCATTTGTCACCGGATTTACACCGAACAACCGCTCAAACGCCCACCCTGCCGTCCTGCAGCAATCACGCCCAGCCACATCATGCGGGCCGAACATTTCCGCCATACAAGCCGCAAGCGCCGCATCAGGCGACACAGAGCGCACAATCACGCAGCGGGCCACTGAGGGGGGCTTTTTGCCCACTTTGCCGCGTTGCTGACACGTCTAAACATCGTGTCGCCCGGATGCTTTGCTTGATGCTCTTCATCAGAATGAACGATTTGGGCACCCGACCTTGCAGGCTGGCCAGACTTCACCTTGACGGAAAACGTTGAGAGCTTTCGGCCTTCGCCCAAATTGAAATCAGACTTGCCCATCGAACCTGTAAAGACACGCAACGGTGCGCCGATAAGAATGGCCCCGCCTGGTGTAGTGGTGCAGCCAGAATAGATGTCTACTTGCCGCCCTCTAGTGTTTTGATCATCAGCAAGCGCCAAAAGTTCGTCAGCAGGCCCAGCAACGCCTAAAACCGCTTCCTCTGGCACGGCGCCGCCTGCTTCAATCGGAATAGTGATGCTACCGATTTTACCAAGGCCCAGCCAAGTTTGGCCATCAAGAGACAACTCGCCAACGCCTGAGTGTAGAAACAACTCACCATCCGGCACGTCCAAATAGACCATGGCGATAGGGTAAAAGATTGGCTTTTGATATTCCGCCAATAGCAGCGGATCGATATCACGCTCTAAGTCGAAACCCATGGGTTTACCTCCGTGAATCCGTCTGCGTATTCGCTGGCGAAAGCTTCTCTCAGCTCAAATCCGTAACTGTAATTGCCGGAAAGTGGTTGCTTCGCGCGCGGGAAATTCAAGATCTCAAACACCGCAGTCTCTTCAATCCCGATCTGGACCTCACCATCCGCAAGAGCCGTCATAAGATAAACACGGGCATTGCCACCGCTGTCCGCGTGCGCAGTTCGCAAAACAGTTGCGGTCACATCACCAACAGTGACGCGCTCAGTTGGAAGGACTGCCACCTTATTCGGGGCGAAACCCGTGCAATCAAGATAGGGCCACCCATCATGGCCCGCTACGCCGTCAATCCGAGATCCGGTAGTCAAGTTCAGACCAACGCCATTTGCAGTCAGGTCAACATCAGCGCCAGCCGCCAAAAAGTTTGTATCCACCGCACCACGCCTAAACCCCTGCCCCTCCAACGCTTGAAACCAGAACCGCGGCAAAAGCGTCATCCGTACAAATGGGGGCTTGCCGTCCAATAGCATTTTCAGCGCCTCAACATAGGCAGCCCCGTCTCTGGTTTTCCCGATCCCAGCAATATCCGCGCTCACCAACCGCCGTGTAGGTTCCGATTGTGACAGGCTTACAGCGCCAGAAAGCCCCTCACTGCGCTGAACAGGACGATCCTGCGTGCGCTCATGTCCCGTCATAAAGACGGGAGGCCATGCAAATACCTCGGGCATTATGGTGCCCTTCCAAATGCTGAGGTTTGAGACATGCGCTTTCCTGTGGCCTGCACTGATTGATCAACAATATTCGGGATGGCCCGCGCAACAACCTGTCCCGTCCGATCGGTCACAAATGCGCCAAGCGCTCCTGTGCTTGGGTCCATTGTTACAGTGACGTTCAGGCTGGATGCACCGCCGCCGCTTCCATCAACCATCCGCTTTGATAGATCGTGTGGAATAATCTGCGTTCCATCGGGAAGGTTCATAAGCTCTCCACCGCGTTCATTAACGGTAGTCAGCCCCCCACGCCAATTAGACGTGCCGTTGGCGTTTGAGCCAATATTCAGCAAGCCGCCTAACAGGCCGCTAGTGCCGCCGCCAAGCAGACCTCCCAGCAATCCACTACCGGACGTTTTTGAGCCGCCGGCAAATAAGCCAGTGCCAAACAGCGCATACTCAAACGCCGCCCGCTTGATTGCATCCTTGAAGTTGTCAAAGGCATCAGCGCCGCCCATGGCAGCGTCAATCACGCTATCCTTGAACTGGCCTTGGATTTGCTCCATCGCTGCGATTTTGTCGCGTGCTTGGTCGTATTTCGCTGCAAGGTCTCCGACTTCCGCCGCTTCGGCATCAATCTTTTCCGTTAGTTCTTCAGTGATCGACATGCCGCGCTTTTTGGCTTCATCGAGTAACTTGTGCTTTGTGGTCAGTGCTGCAATTTCGCCCTTGCTCTTGCCGATCATGTCGATTTGACGCTGCAGTTTTTCCAGCTCACCCTCAGCAATGCTAAATAGAGGCGCTAAAGCGCGGCTCTTCTTTTTGCGACCGATGCCGCCTTTTGCCCCCTTTACCTTTGGCAAAGGGACACCAGCAGTGCCACCGGGCTGATAAGCGAGTTGAGCCGCAAGATTGTTTTTCTGAATGTCTCCGGCGCTACCACCAAAATCACTAGGGTCACCGCCGCGACCACGACCCGCTCCACTCGCAGCCGCTGCATTTGCAGTGAGCTGTCGCGCCAAGCTGAGGGCTATACCAAAGTTTTCGGCCAACTTTCGGGCCTCGTCCACTGCAGGGGATATCCCCCCAGCCAAGTCAACGGACGCTATACCTTCGGCAGCGTCTTTGCCTTCCTCTAGCCGCGCCGCAAACTCACGCGTCAGTTCCTCTGCTTTGGTCACACCGTCAATAACGTCTTGGTTTACCTTGTCGCCCACCTCAATCAGCAGGTCGCGGATTGTGCCAAGTTGATCTGCCATTGCCGAGAAGTCGCCAACATCCCGCGCTGCTTCAAGCCCTGATTGCGCCTCAGAGATTTGGGAAAGCAGATCCGGCGAAATATTGATATCATCGACAAGCGCTCCGATGTTAGCGAAGTCGCCTTCAATTGCCGCCAGTTCTTCACGCATCTCTACAAGGATGGCTATTTCTTCGGGACTGACAAACTGGCCCGCACCTTGCCGCGCTTCGATAGCCGCCTGAATGCTTTCAATCTCCTGACGGTATGCCGCAGCCTCAGCACGCGCAGCATCTGTGCCAGATGCTGCCAGAGCCGCCGCTACCGTTCCCGCTGTGGCCTCCGCTGCTTTGGCAATCTCCCCGGTTACTTCAGTGATAATTCCAATGACTTTCTCAACCGCCGCGCGCTTGTCTATCTCAAACAACGCGAGCGCCATTTGCTGAACTTCGTCGGTCAGCTCGCCGTATTTTTTGCGCAACCCCTCAAGGTCCGTCAAGTCGCCAGCCGTGCCAGACATTGCCGCGAGAGCCGCGTCAGCCTCCTCCACTCTATCGGTGAAGGTTTTTGCCTTCTTCTTAGTTTCTTCAGTAGCATCCCCAAGATTAAGGAGGACGCCTGCCAATGATGAGCCAACGGCTAGAGCTGCACCCATGACCGCGCCCCAAGGGCCAAAGACCCCCAACATCTGCGAGCCTTGCTGAGAGAAAGCTACAAGCGCGGATTGACCGCCCTGAACCTGCACCGCGAAGTCACCGACCTGATAGCCCGCTTGTTGGAACACATGCCTATTGCGGGTCATGAATCCTGTCTGAGCCGCTACCGCGCTATTCATCGCGACTACGTTGCTTGTGAGGGTCTTTGATTTCGCAATTGTTTGATCGTATTCACGCTGAACAAGATCCATGCCTTTTGCGTGCTGTGCCGCGTCAATGGTTCCGGCCTCAAGAGCCGCATTGAAGCGAAGTTGCTCTTTGGTCAGCTTCGCTTCGGCGGCAGCAAGAGGATTGAACTTACGCTCAAGTCGATCAATCGCCGCGCCCGCCGATTTGGCCTTCTTCTCAAACTGCTGTTGTTGCAATTCAAGAAGGATGGCAATGCGTTCTGTTGGTTCAGCCATGTTTTGCCTTTAGCTCCTGGAATTCATCCCACGTAGGCGGGGCAGTCACTTCGCCCGCATGGGCTTGGTTCCATCCCTCAACAAAGAGAGACCAATCACTGGGCGTCATGGCCCGCCATTCGGAGATGCTTAGTCCTGCGCCGATTGCGCTTTTGATTTTGCTTTGCGCTTCGTAGGTTTCGGGGCGCTCGCTTCGGACGATCCAGCTAAATCGTCTGCTTTTTTTTATCTAAGTCAGCCGGCACAAACGCTGAAAGAACCAAATCCTGAGCCATCGCGCGTATGCGGTGGTTTTCGCTTGGGGGCATATCGTCAACAAGCTTGTCAGCCGATTTGTCGTTTAGGCCACCACCAACCAGACCCAAGGCTATCAGGTCACGGCAATGACGCGCTTGCGGGTCACCTTTACCCAACAACTGGTCGATCATGGCGAAAATACCCAAGCCATGCTGCTTTTCAAAACGCTCAATCTCGCCATTACGCAAGATCAGGGGGCGGCTCTCACCGCCCATCTGTTCAATAATGCCGCCTGCTGGGGCTTCGGCTGTGATTGGCATCAGGAGGCGTCTGCAAAGGCAATGTACCCATCAGATGCCAACGAGATACTATATGTCGCTGCTCCCTCCTGAGTCCCGCCAAACTCGACGTTATCGACGTGGAACGTCCCTTCAAATGTACCAAAATCAGGTACAATGATTTGAAAGTTTCCTTTCGCGTCTGTTGAGTCGGCTTCACCCGCACCAAACGCAATTGCTTTAAAGCGCGTAAGGGATGTGCCACCCTCGAAGATGCCGTCTCCTGATACGGAAATTGACCGCATTCCCGTCATGACTTCCTGCCAGAGCTGCCCTCCAGGATTGGTGCAATCATCCGTGGTAACATCGAAGTTGCTGTTATTGACGGTGATCGTTTTCGAGGTGAGGCCGCAGAGTACAGTAAACTCTTCCGTTTCCTCACCGTTACCAATCTTTATCAGTAATTTACGACCGTTTTGTTTTGTCATGGGTAGGCACTCCTTTTAAGGGAAATCGACGCTTCAAGGCGTTCGTTCCGGCACTTGCCCAAGGTGCGGATATGGGCATGCAGGGTTTTCCCCTGCAATTTCTAACCGTCCAAAATAGTTGAGAATGTGGCAATGGCTGTGTAACTTTTTCCATCCACATCCCGCTCGACGCTCTGCGTCAGCCAATGCATCTGGATCACCGTAAACCCGACAACTTCTAGCGGCGCTTGATCCAATGCTGACACAATAGCCTCGGCGCACTCTGTGGCTTCGCCGCGACCTGACGTATCGGGCCGACTGTGCGCCTCAATTCCGAATGTGACCGTCGCTGCGCGCCCACAATCACTGCGAAGAGGCCGTAGTTCAATTCCGCCAATAGAGATATATGGACGCAAAGCATTTTGTGGCGGCTCATCATAGATCCGCACCCCAACGAGCGCAGAAATACCGCCATCCGCCTTTAGAGCTGCGATTAATGCCGCTTGCAAGGCCAACGCATATCCGCGCGCCATCAACTCACCGCCTTAATGGCATCTCGGATTGCCTTTTTGTTGCGCGCACGCCGTTTCTTGTGGGTGGCCTTCATGGCTGGGTTCTTAAACGGTCGAGGTGCTTGCCCGCCCTCAATAACCTTCGCCTTTGGTCCAAAATCCACTAACTGCGCGCCCTCTTCCACCGCAACATTCTTGATTTGGCCCCGACTACTGCCCGAGATTTCGGGGATCAAAACCTTTGCAACATCCACGATCAGTTCGGCATTTTCTCTGTTCGCCGTCGCAAACTTCGCCTCAATTTCCGGAGTAATCTTTGCCAACATGCGCTTGGTTGCGCTAAAGCCAGTTTTCTTCATTGCGCGCCACCCGCCTGCACCAACATGTCCAGCATAGCATCATCATGTCCAACGTTGGCGATGCCGAGAATGTTCCATTCTTCATTTCGCGTGACGGCTTGATCCGCTTCTGTGATCCCACTCGTTTGGGGAGATTTACGAATTCTGATCGTCGCCGTGCGCAAGTTTTCTACTGATCCGGCTGCAACACGCTCTTTGCCTGTGGTTTCTCGCACATTTCCCCAGACCGTAAACAGATCCTCGAATTGACCGACCGGATTTCCGAGATCATCTACTTGAGATCCCCTGCGCCGAAACTTAACCTGGTGCCGTAAAGCCCCCGCGCCCATCTTCATGTAAACACCCGAAAATCCGCCAGCAAATCTTGTATGCCAAACGGCACAACATCGATATCGCCACTCGCGACGGCCTCTCGATTCAAATAGAAATGCGCGGATAAGAACAACTGCGCCTGAAGCAATGCAGGCGGCAAGCCAGCTGGATAATCGACATCCAAATCCCGGCGTGTGTGACGTGCTATATAATCACGCGCGCTGGCGATATAGCCCTCAAGCCCAGCATCATGTTCCTCACCCTCATCACCACTGAGCCTCAGGTGCCCACGCATATCTACGAGCGTAACCATCAGCCCTGGGTCGCGCCTGATTGTGCAGCCACTAGCGCGGCCTTCAGGTCCTCAATCTCTGTCGTAGCGGCACCCAGCTGATCGTTCGCCGTTTCCAGCTGCTCCAACGCAGCTGCGCGTTCGGTGGTCAATTTGGCTGCGTCTCTTTGCGCTTCAAGCATCGCATTCGTTGCTTGCTTCAACGTTTTAATAGCGGTCTTTCCAGCAGGCGCTACCGATGTGACATCCTTGTTGTGCTCTTTGACTTGCTTGTCAGTCATTTCAACAAAGACGCCCTTTGGGTTATCCTTGGTAATAAGATGCGGGACGACGGATTTCTTCACCCGCTGGTCTTTGGAATCCACCTTGTAAATAGTACCCTTTCGGAATGTTCCGATGGACGTGTGACGTGTCGTATTTGGCATGAAATGCATGTTGTTCTCCAGTTCCATAAGAAAGCGCCACGCAGTCAAACCGCGCGGCGCTCAATTGTTCAGTGATCAGGATGATCAGGCGAAGGTGAAATCGCCCGTCACCATCGCCAACGCACGCTTCACAGCCAGCGCGACACGCTTACGCGCTTTCATCGTCAACATGTCCTCGACAAAGTTGGTGTCATGCTCAGACGAGATCAACACTTCCGTTTCGCGGCGATCATAGAAGGTCGCGGCCATCATCAAGTCACCTGCCAGCCATTCGCCAGAGGTCATGGTGTTGCTCTCCACAACGTCTTTCCCCCACAGCATCGGCGTAGTTCCCGTTGCCGGATC
Source organism: Sulfitobacter sp. (assembly GCF_036960155.1). Lineage (GTDB taxonomy): Bacteria > Pseudomonadota > Alphaproteobacteria > Rhodobacterales > Rhodobacteraceae > Sulfitobacter. Next base: position 10,184 of record NZ_JBALWB010000007.1, read on the forward strand.
GCCGTAGATATAGCGACCATCAGCAGCGCCCACTTTTTCCAGCTCGATTGCAGCCCAATCCAATGGCGACAGCACAAATGATGAGGCAATGTAATCTTCAAGTGTGATCTGTAGGATTGCCAGGCGCAGCCGATCGATGCGAACTGCGTTCGGCAAGCCAGCAGCCGCAGCAAAGCTTGGCGCGTCAGTCAACAAGCCGCTTAGGTTTTCACCAAGGCCATCACCCGCAAGGATTTGCTTCTCTTCTTCCAAGTCCAGGCCATAGCGCATTTCGCCATCGATCTCGGTTTGAAGAAGATCAGCGTCCTGCATCGTCTCTTCGCTGATGTTGGTGTGGTGTGCGATCTTTTTAACCTCGGCGGTCGCTTTGTCCCACCCGTATTCTGATGCCCCACTTGCAGCACCTTCCGCCACCATTGCCGCCTGACTGGTCCGCACGACCTGCTTACGGTATTTGACCAAATCAGAGGAAACATTCCCCTGCGTTAGCAATTGGCGTATCAACAGTCGACGGCGCGGCATCCGTACTGGATCGCGCTCCTCTTCGTTGTAGATCAACCCACCACCAGAACCAGCTGCAGTGGTCACAGCATTGTTCACCCGCATTGAAAGTGTGCCGTTAGCCCCGGCTTCCACGAATTGACCGATGCGCTCATCTGATGCAACCATCAGACCTAATGACTGGACAGCTCCGCCGCCTGAACGACCTGAGCCACCTTCGGCGACCTGTTGGGACAGATCCAGCAACTTCTTGTCTGTTCCTTCCAAGGTATCGGTCAGGTTTTTAACGGCCTTCGACAGATCGCTTTGCTGCGTGAGTAGTTTGTCAGCAGCAGCTTTGGTTTGCTGGCTCACTTCGCCCGCGCTTGTCGCTTCCTTCAGTGCCTTCTCGGCAGTCTGTTTGACTTCACCGTTCAGCTGATCGAGCTGCTGCGACACTTTTTTCAACATCGTTTCAGTATCGGCATCTGCCATTGGGCTACCGATCACACCCACAGGGCGTGCGGCTGCAAGTGCCGCCATTGAAATGGCGGGCATCATCATACGTTTGTTCATGTTGTTATCCTCAGAGAGATTCGAGTTTCGTCAGCGCTAATGCGGCGAACGTTTCAACGGCAGCGCTAGACGTGCCGGATGGGGCAGCGCGTGACGTGCCCCCTTTCAGGGCAGCGTAGAGTTTACGCCGCTCGGATTTCGGGAGGCTGTGACCACAGGCCAGTGCCACATCGAGTTTCTTTTGTGCCCCAACCTCTGTAAGCGAGGCATTCGATAGGCTGCTGTCCACCTCATCAGAGGCCAACAACGCATCAGCAAAACCCTTTTCGACAGCAGCCGCGCCACCGATCCATGTTTCGCGATCGCACATCGTTGCAAGTTCGGCGCTCGGCAATCCGGTGCGCGCAGCGTAAATATCCACAGCGGCATTATCAAAAGGCTCAAGCCAATCAGCCACATCGCGCAAGGCATGACGATCGCCACATGAACAGACCCATGTATTATGGATCATCAAGAATGAAGCGCGTGCAATTTGCACCTCATCCGCCGCCATTGCGATAACCGATGCAGCCGACGCCGCAATGCCCAGGACTTTCACCGTGACCTTGCCGCTGTGTTCCCGCAGCAGATTGTAGATCGCAAGCCCCTCGAAAAAGTCACCGCCCGGTGAATTGATATTCACCACGATGTCGTCATTTCCGATTTCGCGCAGCGCGCCTGCAATGCGCTTTGCCGTGACGCCGTCGCCGTACCAATTCTCCCCGATCGGATCGATAATTGAGATCGAACCTTCATTGGAAACCGACGCTTTCACATCAGGATTCCATCGGCTCAGCGCCTGTTGTGAAAAATCAGATTTCACACCGGGTCGCGCGTTCATATCCACTTTTGGCAGGTTGCGTTTTGTCATTTGTTACCCTTTCCGAGAAGATCAACCGGCGTCAGCGATGTTTGAACAATCAGATCATCATTCGAACCGCCGCGACGGGGGAGATTGAGTTTGTCACGACCTTCATCACCGGACATAAAGCCGCCCATTCGCATTTTTAGCAGGAAGTCACCTTTGGCTTGGCTGTCCATTTGAAGCATCGCCTCGCGGTTGAACTCAAAGAAGTAACGCCGCTGATCCTTTGCAGGGATGAGATCCCGCAAGATCCGTGCTTCGATCCGCGTCAGAAGTGGATTGATCCCCAATGTCAGCCACGACAGCATGATTGCTTCAATCCCGCTGCCCCACATGGTTTGGCCTTCGGACGCATGGCCAACGATAATTGGCGGCACACCAAACCAACGACAGACATCTTCAACATTAAAGCGCCGCGTCTCCAACAGTTGCGCATCCTCGGGGTTCATTTGGATCTGCTTGTAATTCAGGCCAGCTTCCAGAATGAGCGTTTTTCCGGCCCTCGAAGAACCCACGTATTTGCTCAACATGTCTTGGATCTGCGGGCGTTGCTCTGCATTCAAGGTTTGCTCGCTTGTGATCAATCCTGAGGGCATCATCGAATTTGAGAACACGCGACCCGCAGTTTCATCAGCAGCCAACGCGGCACCAATTGAATTTGCCCCGTATTTGATAGCCGATAGCCCCATCCCGTCGCCCGCACCAAAGCCGCGCAAATGGAACATCTTTTCGGCTGGGAGATAGTATTTTTTGCCCCGATCAAGGACCACATACTTCAGCTTTCCGTTGCTCCCGTCAGCTTCAGGCGTAACGTTAAACATAGGCCGTAAGCCAACTAATCTATTACCAATTTCTAACTTTTCAGCGTAACTATTCCCCTTCAACGCCATTGCGGCAACCTGACCCTCCCAGTGCTCGACGCCCGTCTGGCCACTGTTGGGTTGATGGCGCAAGATATCTGAAAGCTCTGTCTCAACAGGACGTTTGCCGCCATCAGATGTTCGCTCGTACATCGTCAGCGGCAATGTCCCGATCAACTGCGAAGTTTTCCGCACGCAGTCATAAGCTGCAGAAATCTCAAGAGATGATTTTGCCGTCACGGATTGACCCGCTTTAGAGCTGTATCCACTCGACATCAGAGCGTCCGATGCCGATGTACTCACCCACCCCGATTCACCAGTTTGCAGTTCGTTGCGTACCGCCCGCACAACCGCTTTAACAACTTTGATCATATAACCATCACCGGATTGCTCAGGAAGTCATCGATCTTCGTGGATGGCGCTTCGGGGTTCTGATCCATCAGCTGCGCGCTGTTGAACATCGCAATCAGGGGGTCAATTTTTGCCACTCCCGCCCTCTCCTTTGTGATCATGATGTTGTTGCCGCGTGCTTCTGCTTTTGCATTCCCCATGCACCAGGTCATTATCGGCTGACCGCCATGCAGCATCGTGCCGTTCAGCAGCCGGCGCTCGATCCCTTTGATAGCTCCGTTCAGCCGGAAGCCCTGCCCGACGCCTTCAATCTGTTCGAGATCGTAACCGCGCTCCCGCAGCTCATCCAGCAAGGCCGCAACGCCCCATGGATCGAGGCCGATGCCCCCTTTGTCAGGCATAATACCTGCGGCGCGAACCTGATCGCAGACGTCTGCCATCTCCTGCACATGCAGGTCAGTGTCATCGTCAATCACCAAATTGCCTGACTGCTGTAGATCAAGTAGTTTGGTTGCAATCTCCTGTCTGCGCTCCAAAACCCCAGAGACACACCACGCCTTTGACCAGGTCAAACGCGCTTTTGTCTCCAAGCAGCGCCCGGTCACGTTCAAAGATGCAAGATCGTCCGCGCCTCCCATGTCACCGCCGACCACAGCAACGTCACAGCGCGCAATCAATTCTGTCAGGGTTAGCCCCTCGATCGCGCAATCATCCCAATAATCAGCAGCAACCCAACGATTACTGTGAAACCCGAGGCCGATCTCAACATTCAGATGTTGACTGATCCAGATTTGCTCAGCTTCGGGTGATTGAGAACCATTGTTCTGATAGTCAGCTTCAAGACGCTCCACATCGATGGAGAACCCAAGGTTCGGCAACACCAGATGCCAGTTTGTCATGTCGCGCCAAAACGCCTCGTCCTTCTGAACAGCCTGCGGGAATTCATACAGAATAGGCAGCATGATTGAGCTATTGCCCGCCTTACCGTCACGGATTTTGCGAGCCTTCAAAAGCTCAGCTTTCCAGACCCCTGTTGGTTCTTTGTCCGACTGGGTTGTGATCATCAGGATTTGACCGCCAGTCTTTGTGATGCCCCCGCCTCGGATCTGCTGCATGACACCAAAGGCGTCCTTCTTCTTACCCAGTTCATGCAGCTCGTCGATGATCGTCAACACTGGAATTTCGCCAGTGATGATGCCTGTATCGAACGTCTTAACGTCCAGCTTCGCACCTGTTTTGCGGCGCACTATCCGTTTTTTGTGGTCGATGATCTGAAAGATTGCGTTCAGGTCCGGATCTTGCCGGATCATTGCCTGCGCCTGATCAAAGCAACGTGTGGAAATATTCTGGCTAGGCGCGACAATCAACATCTGCGCATTTGGCGTTTCTTCAAGATAGAGGGCCGTCAAGCCGAGGCCTGCGCTGTAGGTTGTTTTCGAGCTCTTCTTGGGCACCATGCACAGAAGTTCCCAAACAATCCGTTTTGACGTGATTGGATCAGAACTAGCGAGAAAGGCGACCAATATGTCCTTGAACCATTCTCCGCAGGCGTCTTGCAGCGCTGGACTTCCAACAACATCAGGCAACCGGAGCTGATTGAAAAACGCCAATGCTTCGGCGGCGCGATCCTGATCAATCGGCACATCAGCCATCGGTGTTTCGCCGGCTTGCAGCTTTTCCCACCAATCAAGGCAAGAGAACCGTGGCATGTCATCAATGCTGTCGAGCACTATTTGCCTCCTCTGTCACGCGGGCCTTGATACGTTCTTCTGCACTGGCCGAGGCCTCTTGATTCACTTGTTTCTTACCCGGCTTTGGCGCGTTCTTGTCGATCCCGCGCGCACGCAGTTGCGCTTCAGTAATCATCAAATCGTTTTTCTCAACCATCTGATTAAACAACCTCATCGCTCCTACATTGCCAGCATCCGCAGCCTTCCAAACAACCATGAGACGCTGAGCATCCAACCGATCTCTCTGAACAAGCCGAGCGTTCAACTCTGAAAAGTAATACCGTCTCAGCGTGGGTTGAGAGACATGTAAAGCTGCTGCAATGCGCTCATTGCTCCACCCCATAGCTACTAACATGATGGTTTTATTACGATTTTCTTGAGTCGCTATATGAGCGGGACGCCCACGCCGCCCCCCTGGCAACCGCACTGGGTCGCCAAACAGGTCAAAATCACCGTCGCTCAAGAAAAAAATCCCTCAATGTTATGGAGGCGGGTCTACAGGCTTGGCGGTTGTGGACTTTTGACCCACCCCCCTTCATGCCAGACCGCGCCGCTCCAAGCTTTGTTTCGTGCTGTTGTGCCATCCCGACGTCACTGACTGCAGGTTCTGCTCATCCCAGAACAGCACCGGATCTCCACGATGCGGAATGATGTGGTCGACCACTGCGCTATTGTCCGCTGGATACTTGCCCACAAGCGGCTGACCTGTCTGCTTGCACTTATATCCGTCACGCTTAAGCACTTCCCGCCGCAGTTTGCGCCAGCGTGCTGTCTTGTACCAAGCGCGCCATGGTTGAGCCTGATCGCGGCTACGGCTACGAGCCTGTTCACCAGGTGCCGCCTGCAATGGAGCGCGCCGGACACTCAGCGCTGAGCCAGTAACCTTTAATCGGCCCATCTGTGCGTTACCTTCCACTCAGGGCTTTAGCCCGACAAATGCATGGGAACCTCCCACCTAGAACGCAAAGCGCCCGCCGAGGATTAACCTTGGCGGGCGCTGATGTGGTGTTGGCACTGTGTCTAGGGGGTCATCATTTATTCGTCAAATACTATTTTGCCAAGGCCGCATTGTAGGCAATCTATCGGACACCAGCCAACGGGACATATTGTTATAATTTACAAAGGTTTGACGCAATTCAACTAACGCCAATCGCCACTGCAAGTAGTTACGCCTTGCACGGGCTATATGTACATCGGACAGCGTGTAGGTCACCGGGCACACCATCACATCATGCCGCTTCACCTTTCGCCCAGAGCAGTCCACCACAACGCCAATCGTCTCAGTGACACCCCAAGTCCCGTGCATATTCTGACGTGTAGCCACAGGAACGCACCGCGTTTGCCTACCCACCAACGCATCCGGCACACGCCGCGTGCGCGACAGCTCAGCAATCTGTACAGCCATCGACCGCCCGCCGCATCCTTCCGGCAGCACAGCAACCGCCGCGGCTACCAAATCAGCGTCGGGGTGTGGATCAGACCGCCCACCACCATCGATACGGCAACCCAACCTGCCCCGCTCAAGCATCCGGTGAGCATTGCCCGACTGGCCAAAACCCTGTGCTAGCGTCCCTTCGTCCTCGAAATCAACAGACGCGCATTCATCCGCAAATGCCCACTCCAACAACCGCTGGATGCTGATCTCTTGCCGCACACGACCCACCTCATCAGGCACTTTCACGCGACTACGCGGCGCGGCCAAAACCATTCGTCGTGCCACCATCATGCCTTGGCCTTTTCAGCCAGACCCAGCTCACGCGCATCTTCACATCGTTTTTCTGCACTGATGCGACGCTCCAACCAAGACGCATCCACATCACTCAGGTCGCGCCCCGCCTCACGGTCAGCTCTTACCCCTTCGGCACGGCGTGCCGCGCTTCGGCCCATCTCGCTGATCTGCCCCAACACATATCCACCAGGGAACTTGCGATTTTCACGCAGCCACTTCATCAACTCTGGCGCGTAGCCGCCACTCAGCGCCGCCTCACCAACAGAATGCGCAAACACCGCCCGCATCAATGGCGATGCATCACCGACGGGCGGCTGGTGTTTCATGGCAAGTGGCAACACAACCGTCGCCAAAGGGAACCTATCCCGTTGGGGCCCACCGCCGCAGCCAGCCAACTCCTCGCAAAGCCCACCAAGGCTTAGCGCATTCATGTAGGCCAATCGTTGGCAAATCTCGGTTTTCATTTCGTCAAACTTGATCTTGTTCAAGAGTGAGGGCTTCACCAATCCCAACCGCTCCAATGGTTCAATCAACAACTCCCGCACTTGCTGCTCACCAATCTTTTGCGCCACTGCGTCCATTCTCACTTCCCCTTTTCTCAGCAATTCCAACTTATCCACAGGCCAACCGTTCAAGTCTGAGCGATCCACACTCTCCTTTTCTATTCTCTCATTTCATTTCCTCTCTTATGTCTGGAACAGTTCTATTCTGTTCGGAACTGTTCCGTTCTGTTCCACCCACAGGTTGCCGAAATTATTCAATGAATTCAGCCCGAAGGGCGCGAACGCCCCAAAACACTCTCCGCTGCCGCAGCCTTGAGCGCGCGCGCGATCGAATGCTGAAACTGAGGCATCCGGCGCTGCCCATTGTGATGCTCCAGCAGCCAGTCATCCAACCACCCGACCGCATACTCATCCTTGCAAAGATCGGGACCACAGCCACATTCCCGCAGCACACCAACCAGCCGCCTACGGCGCGCGTCCACAGCTTTACTTTCATTGCTGGCCTTATGTTCCTGATGGCCATGCAGGGCGGCTGTCATCACCTCCTGAACAACTGGATGGGCCAAGCGGATTTCGCCATTGTCACATTGCACAGGATGCCAATTGTACAGCGGGCTGAACGTGCGCTGCTTCAATGAAATCCACTTTTCCAGCGGCACCCCCAACAAGAACGCGAGGCTGTCATCATCTGCTGGCAGCGTACCCAAAGGCGTCTCACCATGCGCTTTCCAGAACAGTTCCATACCGAAAAACCCAACTTCGGGATCGCGATAAGCCTTCTTGCGAAAGTTGCTGCGGTCGTATCGTGCGTGATTGAACTGAACGAAATAATGAGAATCAAGCCGCTCGGTTGACGCGATCGGGTAAACTTCCAGACCTCCCGTATCAACCAGCCTTGGAGCGCCGCCAGCATCCATATGTTCCGGTCCCGCAAACCTCATGACCCAACTTCCCCATCACTTTCAGCAACTGCGACCTTTTCAAGCAAAGGCCACTGCGCCCGAAACTCGGCTTCCGCAGGCTTCCAGCGCAGCAACTGACCTTCCCATGGCAGGCCACTCATTCTGTCGTAGTGCAGCTGTAAGGCTGTGAACCGATCAAAACCCTCAGCTCTGGCCATCAGATCCAAACGATGCCCATGCGCGTCTGGCACCCCGTCGCGTAAAAAGCCGCCCTCAGTGATCGTCACGGGGATCGACAGACAGCACCGGACCACCATCAGGCGATGATAGCCCTCTGACTTGGCATAATCAGGCGGCAGGTTGCCGCAATCGATGTGCAACAAATCACCCTCAGCGGCGTGTTTGCGCTTTTGATGTGGCTTAAGAACAGACGCTTTTTCGCCAAAGATTACAGCGCGTGCTAGGTTTTTTTGAACATTATAGGTGACCATCAGTGGAGCACCTCGGCACACCCAGCCGCAAACGTTTGCTTAGCTAGCCTTTGAAAATCACCCATTCAAACTCTCCTCACGTGCAACCACAGCTGTCTGCGCACGCAGGCAGCCCGCTTCGAAATGCGCTAAATCTTTCTCAATCCCGATCGCGCAGCGCCCCTCTTGAACGGCAGCAACCAATGTCGTGCCCGACCCCATGAAGGGATCGAGAACGCATTGACTGGGCTCAGAGGAATTGCGCACATACATCGCCATCAGCTCGACGGGCTTTTGTGTCGGATGCACCGCATCTTTGGGGCGCGGCATTGTCTGCCCGCGCTTATCGCCGCCATGGTTGATGTCGCGGGCCTTGCCCTTCCAAAGGAACAAAGTGAATTCTTCGTGCTTCATGTAATATCGGGACCGCGAAGGGCTGATCTTATCCCAGCTCAACAGGCCGTGGTATTTGAACCCTGCCCCTAGAAAACCGCCATGCGCCGCGAATAGGTTCTTGTCCTCGCACATGATGTAACAATCGCCATTCGCCTTAAGCGCACGATACAACGGCCCGCCAATTTCAGCCCATTTCACAACATCCATAAACAGTCCGGTGTTGTCATAAACCTCATCATCAAACTTGCCGCCCATCGCGGCCGATCCGGTGCCGCCAGAGGTCAACTTATAGGGCGGATCACTAACGATCAGATCAGCACAGCCGCGCAGATCCGGCAGGATATCTAACGCGTCACCGTGATACAGCGTGCATTCGCCAATGGTGACCATCTGACCAATCATGCTGCCGCAGCTCCCAACAAAAAAAGGCCGCGTGCCCGAATAGGAACACGCGGCCAGTTGACAGGGAGGCGGTGCGCACGACGAACACGCCGCGCACACCAGGTATTCCCACGATCATTGCCTCTGGAGGAGAAAAGGCCGTGGAAATCTTGTTGAGGAGCGGCACAGCGTCCCCACACCGCACCGCCCCCCGCGCACGCAACCCCATCCCCCGAGGATTTGCGCGCACTGCACATCAGTCGGCGACTGGGCAAAGGAACACCCACGCGCGCCAGCGGAACGGCGAAAACTCTAGCAGAATAAACCGCAGCCCCTTCCTGATGTTGCATTTGAATTTTCATGCTGCTTCTTCGGCAGCGCCATCACCTACAGGCAACCCATCCTCAAGATCACAAGCATCAATATAGCGCTCCAACAGTACCGCCTTACGAATTGTCAGGCGGTTTTCACGCAACCTTCCGATACTCTTGTCATCACCCAATGCACGCTTGCCAAAGTAGCTTTCAGCCATATTTCGCCGCTTCAAAACGCCTTCAACTCGTGCGAGCAATACCTTTACGGCATGTTCCGTCAGCGTCTGATTTTTACGTTTGATTTCCTCATCCATAAAACCGCTATATCTATTTTAATAGACGAAGCCAACATCCAAAATAAAGGGAGTGCAATTTTATCCGTTAAAATAGATACTGTGACCATGATTGAATCCTACGACATCGCTGCAATGCGACTGCGCCTCGCCTCAGCACTGAAAGACAATGGCATCAGCTATGCTGCCGCCTCTCAGAAGGCTGGCGCATCAACTGGCTATGTTCATTCGATCGTTGCGGGAAGTGCCGACCCTGGCACAAAAAAGCTTGCAAACATATGTCGCGCAAACAACATATCCTTTGCGTATGTTGTTTTTGGCTTTCATATATCGTCTGAAACCGAAGAGCTGATATCACTGTTCGAATCTCGTCCAGAGCAGCGCGACAATATCTTGGCATTGATCAAGCGTTGATCGCCATCGCTCACCAGCCTCAAAGTGTCGCGAACCTCTTCTTCATTCAATTGCGAAATTCTCAAAACTAGCTCTTCTAACGAAATATCCAATGCTGGCTCCAAGGTTTGATACTACCATAAGTTGGTATTGCGACGGTTAGGGTTGTGTCAAACTTAAGTTTATGATTTCCTTAATTTAGGAAATCTGGAGCGTTGACATGTTTGTATTTCGAAAAAACTTAAAGCGAGCCATCGATAGTTCACCCTACTCCAAGTCCGTCAGCAAGCTCTCGATGGACGCCGCGCTCGGCGAAAAAACGCTTGGCAACATGTTAAACAACGCATCTGTAGATACTGCAAAAGCGGGCCCAGGCTTATTCGGAATGAAGCGTGTCGCTGATCTACTCGGAATTCCGCTTGATTACCTTGTAGGTCAAAACTTCGACGACAGGCCAACACCCAACATGGTGATTGAACGCTTCAGATCGACAGGCGGAAGAATTGAAGGGTTTTCCGACCTTTTACCTATGGCTGACCTCTACCATCCAGCATCCGAAGCGGACACCACCTTAACTTTGATATCACAAGGGAAGAACAGCCTCTCCGCTCAAATGATGCCAAGCCCTAGCACAGCAAATCTGCAAAAAGTACTCGATGAATTGGTCGGTTCTGATCTCCTGAGAAATACAATTCGCGACCACAGTATCAACAACACGAAGCATTGCTTTGCCACGCCCGAAGAAATCAACAGCCCAATGCCAAGCGAACCCCACCGGATTAAGGTTGATTACATTCGGGTACTAGCTCGCCTCACCGACAGTGCGGGAGCTGCCTTTACGTTCAATTATTGCTTCCGCACTTAATGGCCCACCCTTTCCCGATTGTACAACTTCGATCACTGACCGAACGGACCCTTCTAAACTGCGTGCAGGAAGGAACGCGGCGCATTCATCGTTGCTTCTACCTTCCGGTGGATCACCGACCCAGCGATAGGGCTGGCGCTCGACCACACTGAAGCCATACTGAAAGGCGGCGCCTCTCGCAGCATCGCGCCTCCGCAAAAAACAATAGATCCAGTCTGGCTCCCATTTTAAGGAACACAGCAGGTGTCCGATTGCCGTGAAGCTCTGCAAGATCACGAGAGATGGCCTTAAGCGCTTCGCAACAAATAGATCGCCAAAATAGACCAGCCGGCCCTGGACGACACTTGATATCGCCGGACTAACATTCTCAATCCGCTGCATCCCACCATCAAGGTAGCCTCGGCGGAAAATGCGGGGCCAATACCGATCTAACGTCTCACCGCGTAGATCCTCCAGTCGCGCAGCCCCCATCACCACCGGACCATCTGCGTCATGCAGACACAGCCAAATACAATTCCCAGCCGTAAAGTCATTGAATTCCGGCGACGTGAAGGGAGAAAGATGATCCTTCCCAGACAATTCCATCATCTCAGAAATACGCGAATAGTCCTCAACCAGCTCCAACGTCAGACCTTGCCGAATGAGATCCTCCCGCAAAATTCCGATCGAATGAGATCGCTCCAAAATGTCCAAGGGTCATCCTTTCTTGCTCTTAAAGATCCAGCACCCATACGAAAGAACCAAGAACATCAACAAGTCCAACTGCTTTGTGCTGGCTTTCGTCAGCTTGATTCCACGTCAGCGCGACAAATACATCTATTATTTTGGATATTCATATTGATTATCTATTAAAATAGATGTACGAATGGCCCATATTTGACCCGACTAGACGAGGATACGTCATGAATTTAGAGACTTCAAATCGAACCCAATCCGCCCATCACATCATAACAAATCCCAATGATTTCACTGATCAACCGATCCTTCGCGCCGCGGCGTGGGCGGCAATGATGACTGCACGGAACAACGCAATCAGCCTAAACAGCATGGCCTACACCTTACTCGACACCCACCGCGTACCAGTCACTGCGAAAACCATTGCAGACACCCGCGAACAGATCGAAACCGCTCTGGACGAAACCACACCCCAAAACGTCCCCCGTCAGATCCGCATCAAACAACGCGTATGCAATCATGCACTCACCATCGGCCATACGATGGGTCCGCATGGCGGCGATGCGGCATGACCTGCACAACCCAATCCCGCCTCATTGATCAAGAGTGCGCCGTTCGGGATGCCATGGGCGTGCTGGCCGATGTGACACAGCACAGCACAACCGCCCTCGCAACCGCCTGCGATACGATTGAACGGTTCTCGCGTAATCCGAACACCCTCAGAAAATCAACCTTCGTGCGTGAAATCATCAAAGCTGAACAACCCGCGCCATAGGCAATCGAAATTGGCGGCGCACGTAACAGAACAGGAGACGGCACAGCATGAAACAGTATCTTGCAACCCTCTTTGGATGGCGCCAACCGCGCCACCTGCCCGCCCAAATGATGCAGATGCACGTCACGCTGCTGATGTGCGACGGCACCGTCACCGAGCAACATGTGCAGATACCCGACACAACACCACTTAGCGGCATCATTCGCTCCGTCGCAATCCAGCTTTTCGCACAACACGATATCTCAGGCGAGGTCGCGCGCATCGGTGAAATCACCCTGCGCGCAAGCAATTGCTCTGCTGTGTCGGCAGCAATGATCCAGACCGAAACCCTCACCCTCAGATCAGTTTAGCAAGGACTACCAGCATGAACGCGCACGCAAATATCGCAGAAACAACCACAACCGTCCCGCTGGACAGCCTCTATCAGCACAGCATGAACCCGCGACAATCGCACGATCAGGCTGATATTATTGGCCTAGCGCAATCCATTTCCACCGTAGGCCTACTTCAAAACCTCAGTGGATACATTGATCCCGCCCAAATTGGCTTGGGGATCGTCGCCGGCGGGCGCAGACTTGCTGCACTCCAACACATTGCAGATCACCCGTCCGATTTTGAAGGTGGTATGCAAATCGACCTGACACAAATTCCGGTGATCAATACCACTGATCCCACACTTGCGCTCAGCTGGGCTGGCGCAGAGGCTGCAACACAACGCCCCCTACACCCCGCTGACGAGATCCGCGCCTATGGCGCCATGGTTGACAGTAGCAGTGATCACGTTGCAATTGCGCGTGCCTTTGGTTGCACGGTGGCCCACGTCAATCGCCGGTTAAAACTGGCCAATCTGCCGGATGCCACGCTAACCGCGCTGCGCGCAGATGAAATCACCCTTGATCACGCCGCCGCGCTGACCCTTTGCAACAGCCCCGAACAGCACACTGTCATGCTCGAAACCGCAATTAAACACCCTCACTGGCATATCGGGAACCTCAAGCGTGAGATCCTCACCGATCGCGTAAATGGCGACGACCGCCGCGCCATCTTTGTAGGGCCTGACCTCTACACCATGGAAGGCGGCACCGTGGTCGAGGATCTGTTCAGCGATCACATGATTTTTTCGGATGAGACGCTGCTGAAAAACCTGTTTGAGGCGAAGCTCACCACCGCCGCCGAACGTATCAATGCCGAACACGGCTACGCCAAGACCATCCCGACCTTTGAAACGCACGTCAGCTACACTCACACCCAAGAAATGACCCGCCCCACCCGCGTTCCCATCGACTTGCCAAAGGCAGACGCCTCAGAGCTTGCCAAACTGGAACACCGCGAAGCAGACGGTGACGACATGACCAGCCAAGAGTATGCCCGCATCCAAGAACTACACGAACGCACCATGGGCACCTACAGCGACGACGACGTCGCACGCGGCGTCACCTTTGCCTACGTTGACCACAAAGGTGACCTGCAAACAGAAGGCCCCTACCTGCCCCGCGCCGCCAATGGCAACGCAGACACCTCAGCGGACGGCACCGCAACGCAGGTTCCCAGCAAACCGCCAATCACCCAAGGCGGTATGGACGATCTGCGCCGCATTCAACTCCTGGCACTACAAAAGAAGATGATCGACAAGCCCGACCTCATGCTAGAACTTCTAGCCTTCCAGCTTAGCCACGACATCCCCAGCTATAGCGCCACGTTCAACATCCAAGACAACGAACAGCCCAACACCCCCAGCTGCACAGATGAGGTCCGGATAGATACACGCCTATCAAAGGGTGGCGTTGAACCGCTGACGAACTCTCCATTTGAGGCATTCACAGAATTCAAGAAACTAGGCAAAGCGCACCGCAACAAAACGTTGGCATTGGCGCTGGCGCGCACGCTCAACCAGCCTTGGGGCAGCCCTATCAACCTTTCCCTTATGGAGGCGCTGGACGTCAGCCCCCGCGATGTCTGGACACCCACCGCCGACAATCACTTTAAAGCCTGCAGCGTGCCCTCAATGGATAGCACATGGCGCGAACTGGTTATTCAGGACGATGAAGGTGACGCCGAAATGGCGCGGTTCCAGAAGCTCAAAAAGGGCGACAAGGCCAAAGAGCTGGAAGCCCTATTCAACGATACATCAGTACAGGAGGCTCTTGTCCTGTCCCGCGCGCAGATCGCCACGATAGATGCTTGGGTGCCCGTGATTATGCGGGGCGATGCCTGATGGAAGCCTCAAAAAACATAGCTCAACTTGCCACGCTAGCAAGCGCGCTAGAGCCTTCACCAACTGACGCGGCTGCGCTCTTAATCGATGCGGCGGCAATGCACTGGTCACATACAGAGCTTCCTCTGTTGGAACTTCAGGAGAGGCTGAAACAAAGCCACACCATGATGGTCGACGCTTTGGCTACTGTGAATGCAGGATCAAAAGGCAGGACCAACTGATGTCAAAGATTGGCAAAAAGGCAGCTGGCCGCACACCGCATGATCGCACTCATGATGAAATGCCTCCCCATGCCCGTAACCCGTGATTTTCCACCCCGTTTGATGCCCGCGCCGCAGGCAGCGCACTATCTTGGCGTGTCTGAAAGCACGCTACGTACCACGAGCATCCCGCGCAAACCGATGGGCAGTAAACGGGTCTATGACCGCTATGACCTTGACGCTTATGCTGACTCGTTGCCCTATGAGGGAAAATCAGAGGAAAATACATGCGACAAGGTGTTCGAAGACTGAAGGATATTAAGGTCGTCACTAAGCCCAATGGTAAGCAGTACATCTACCGACGCGTGAAGGGTGGGTTTGTAAAGTTGCCGAATCTGCCAGAGAACCACCCGACCTTTCTAGCTGCTTACGCTGCCGCCGAGGGTGCCGATTTAGCTCCTAAGGCTAGAAACAAAGCTGGCTCGATTGCGGCCTTGTGCACTCAATATCTGAGCTCAGGAGAATACATGAAGGATTCTCCTGGCACTCGATCTGTGCGCCGCCGTATCATCGACAAAATCAGCATAGAACGTGGCGCGGGCATGATCCACGATTTGCGCTCTGATCACATCCGGAAGGACGTGCGAAGCCTGACACCCGGCGCAGCATCAAACCGGCTCAAGGCGTGGCGTGCGATGCTGCGCTTTGCTGTCGATGAAGGCCTGATAGATAGCAACCCTGCCCGTGACGTAAGCGCGCCCAAAAGCGTGACCATTTCCCACCACCAATGGACGCCACAAGAGATCGAGATGTTCCGCGTCTACTGGCCCATTGGAACGCCGCAGCGCACCGCAATGGAAGTGATATATTGGACTGGTGCACGCTGCGTCGATGCTGTGCGCCTCGGCACGCAGATGGTGAAGGACGGATGGCTCAACTTCGTACAGAGTAAAACAGGAGGTCCTGCCACATGTCCAATCAACAACCTGCCTGAATGGTGCCGCGGACTTTCAGAAGACCACGCCCACTTTATGGCATGTGTACCATCTGATCGAATTCAATGGATTGTGACCGAATCCGGAAAGCCCCGCAGCATAAAAGGTCTATCACAATGGATGAGCAGGATCGCCACAGAGGCAGGCCTTCCCACACACTGCACCGCCCATGGCCTACGCGCTGCCCGTGCCGCTGCACTTGCAGAGATTGGTGCTACGACTCATCAGATAGGAGCTTGGACTGGCCACGTCAGCCTCGCAGAGATAGCACACTACACGCGCGCTGCTGATCAAATCAGCATTCTTTCTGGAGGAGAACAAAGTGTGAATCTAGGAAACCGTATTGAAAAGTTTCCAAAAAATTCAAATTAAACACTTAATTTCAAAAACTTATGATTTTAATGGTGGTCCCAGCTGGATTCGAACCAGCGACCTCTCGCTTCGGAGGCGAGCACTCTATCCAGCTGAGCTATGGGACCATGTTTTGTTATAAATAACAGAAACTAGGCTTCGTTAGTATTTGTAAACCGTTACACAAGGTGGCCGGATTATCGCTAAACCTCAACACTTGGAGGGCAACGCGCGATCCGGTTGCATCAGTTGTCTACAGGGGCGGTATAGTCTGCCCACCCTGCCCCTGCAATTCAAAAACTGAACATGTCAGGCGAAAAGATCATGCGCCAGTTCAAGCGCCTCAATCCATGCGTCGATTTCGTCTGTCGTGTTGTACATTGCAAAGGACGCGCGGCATGTGGCGTTAAGGCCCAGATGTTCCATTAGGGGACCTGTGCAATGTTGTCCTGCCCGCACCGCTACACCCTTTTTGTCGAGAATGGTCGAGATGTCATGCGCATGTGCTGCACCGTCCATGGTAAAGCTGAATATAGCAGCTTTGTTAGGTGTGGTGCCTTGAACCGTGATCCAGTTTAGGCCAGCCAGCTTGGACACAGCATAGTCGCGCAAAGTTGCCTCATGTGCTGCTATGTTTTCCAGCCCGACATCTGTCATATAATCGATCGCAACACCCAAGCCGATGGTTTGCACAATACCAGGTGTGCCCGCCTCGAATTTCATGGGCGCGTCATTGTAGACAACCCCTTCTTTGGTCACTTCACGGATCATATCACCGCCACCAATGAAGGGACGCATTTCGTCCATCCGCGCAGCCTTTACATAGATCGCGCCAGAACCGGATGGTCCATATAGTTTGTGACCCGTTAGGCAGTAAAAATCACAGCCGATGTCTTGAACGTCCACAGGCATATGAACCGCTGATTGCGACCCATCCACTAAAACATGTACACCTTTTTCGTGAGCGGCACGTGTGATGGTTTTTACGTCAACAACGGTGCCCAAAACGTTGGACATATGTGTGATCGCAATCAGTTTTGTGCGCGGTGTAATTGCATCAATCACTGCCTGCGGGTCCAGCGCACCTGACGCATCCACATCGACCCATTTGATCACAACACCCTGACGTTCACGCAAGAAATGCCATGGCACGATGTTTGCATGGTGTTCCATTACGCTCAGGATGATCTCATCACCTGCCTGCATGTATGGCATGGCCCAGCTATAGGCGACCATATTGATCGCTTCTGTGGTGCCCGAATTAAAGACAATCTCATCTTCGGAAGCGGCATTTATGAAATGAGCTACCTTGCCTCGTACGGCTTCATATTTGTCTGTCGCGAGGTTGGACAGGTAATGCAGACCACGGTGCACATTGGCGTATTCATGGCTGTAGGCCGTGGTGATCGCATCGATCACCACCTGCGGTTTTTGCGCTGAAGCGCCGTTGTCGAGGTACACAAGCGGCTTGCCGTTTACTTCACGCGACAAGATCGGGAAATCACGGCGGATTGCGGCAACGTCATACATTTGCGGGAACTCCCATAGCGCCAAGGCCGATCAGCCCGACGAGTATCATCAATCCAAACGCGATGCCTACAGCTGCTAAGACCATTGCACCTACCGCATGTAGCAAGCTGGGCAGGTTCAAGGCTTCGGTTAGGAAATTTACAGTAATCCACAACGCAAAAACACTGATCGCCATGGCCAATATATCAGTCAGCCCCGGAGACACAAAAACGAGGACAAACAAGACACCTTGCGCAACAAGTTGCAGTGCCTGCAGCCAGACCAAAAGTGCAAGCACATCCCCCAGATCCCCTTTGCCGCCAATCGCAAGGCCTGTCCAATAAAAGGCATGAATGCTTAGCACTTGAAGGCCTGCAAAGATCACAAAAAACAGGACAGGATTACGCAGCAAAACAGGCAAAACGGATGAATCGCCCAACATCAAAGATAAGCCCGTTATGATACTATTGAGGCAGGCAACCAGCACCAAACTAGACCAAAGAACATCGCGGCTAAGGTTCAGGGACATAATCTTTTGGGCAGCAGTGCGTGGGCTCTGGAGCGTTTCCACTGCTAGATTTTTCAAGGCATCTTGATCCATCATTTAATCGATCCATCCGCAGTTAACAGGCCAGCAGCCCAGAACCAGCCGAACACGGCGATCCAGATATATCCAACAATCTGCAATTGTAATCCAGTTCCGATAAATCCGGCTGTCAGCCCCATCAGCAGTATTACAGGTGTTGACGCCAGCAATGCCCAAATCAAGGTAAATCGTATCTCAAACCCCGTGACTTGACGTCGCGCTACACGTGCCAGACACCAGATCACCAAAGCAAAAAGATACACAAAGATTGGCATCATAAACACGTATAAAAAGGCGCTCCAATATATCCGAGCTGCCAATGGGACATCTGGATTCAGCTGCGCTTCGCGTGCTTGATAAGGTGTTGATGCAACAAACATCAACACCCCAGCAATCAACAAAAACAGCAATCCGCGCACTTCATTGCGGCCCTGTGCCAAAAACCGCGAGACAACCCGTCCCGGCCCTTTGTAGGTGGCCATGATATCTTGCGTTAGCGCCATGTTAGCCCCTGTGACGTGTTAACCATGCGCCAAGGCGCGCGGTCATGTCTTCGCGTAGGTCTTCGTGCGCAATCTCATCCACCGCTTCCGCCAAAAAGGCCAGCGTCAACAGGTCTGTGGCTTCCCCTGCGGGAACACCACGAGAGCGCAGATAAAACAATGCATCCTCGTCAATGGCACCAGAGGTCGAACCGTGGCTACACGCAACATCATCTGCGTAGATTTCCAGCTCGGGTTTGGCCAAAAACTGGCTGTCTCCATCCAGTAACAACGACTGGCTAATCTGATAGCCATCAGTCTTTTGTGCCCCAGCTTTAACCAAGATTTTACCTTGAAAAACACCCGTGGCGCCATTGCGCAAGACTTTCTTAAAAACCTGACGGCTTTTGCAATTAACCGCGTCATGGGTAATGAACACTGTGTCATCATGCAGAAAATCGCCATCCCCAACACAAGCACCCGCAACATTCGCAATTGCGTCATCGCCAGTTAGTTCGATGACGCAATCATTACGCGTCAACACGCCGTTAACTGTCATCGTAAAGGAACGGAACGCAGACTCCGTGCCCAGACGGGTAAAGATATGCGTGGCGGCACGGCGTTCATGGTCACGACCCTGAGCGCGGACATGGTGGAAGGATGCCGTATCAGCGACCTCAACCTCGATCACTTTATTAAAGCGCGCGGCGGCGGGACCGTTTTCCAGCAACGTCAATTCGGTGCCAGCGTCCATCTTAATGCAGTGATGGAGAATCACATCAGAAGTATCTGATTTATGGTGATAAACGATGTTTACTGGCTTACTTGGTTTACCCGTAACATGGATCAATACGCCGTCTGTCGCAAAAGCCGTATTTAAGGCGGCCAAAGGACGTTCAACTGGGTTTTGTCCACGAGTCTCAAGCACACCATAAAGGTTCTTGGCCCAGTGCAGATCGCTATCCGCCGCTTCAAGGCGTTCGATAGTGATGCCTTCAAGGCTGAAATCATCAGACGCCTCAGCATCAAACACGCCATCAACAAAGACGATGCGCAAGCGGTCTACACCGTCAAACATAGGCTCTTCGTCGGTTTCAAGCACCGAGGCCGTTGGCGCCCCTACTTGGGTCAACGTATCAGGACGGGTGTATTTCCAATATTCGTCACGGCGCTGAGGCAGGCCCATCACACGCAAACGTGCCAGCGCGTCTTCACGGGCCGATGCGGCCCATGTTCCGGCTGGCATCGCAAGGGATGCAATCATCGCCTCAGTTGGATCTGTTTTTTGTGCTGCGTCAGCCATTATGCCACCTCGGCAAGAATATCTGCGTAGCCGTTGTTTTCGACTTCAAGTGCCAGCTCAGGTCCACCCGTTTTTACGATACGACCGTTTGCCATGATGTGCACAACATCCGGTTTGATGTGATCCAGCAGACGCTGGTAGTGTGTGATGACCAAAAATCCGCGGCCCTCTGAGCGTAGCGCGTTCACGCCCTCAGCAACCAGTTTCATCGCATCAACGTCCAAACCCGAGTCGGTTTCGTCAAGGATGCACATCTTTGGCTCAAGCATGGCCATCTGTAGGATTTCGTTACGCTTTTTCTCACCGCCGGAAAAACCCATGTTGACGGGGCGCTTCAGCATGTCCGCGTCGATTTTCAAATCTTTGGCTTTGGCACGTACCACTTTGAGGAACTCGGCCGCAGACATTTCGTCTTCGCCGCGCGCTTTGCGCTGTGCGTTTACGGCTGTACGCAGGAACGTCATGTTGCCAACGCCCGGAATTTCAACAGGGTACTGAAACGCAAGGAACAGGCCCGCGGCGGCGCGCTCTTCTGGTTCCATGTCGAGCAGATCATTGCCTTCCAACGTGGCAGAGCCATCCGTGACTTCATAGCCGTCTTTGCCCGAAAGCACGTAGGACAACGTGGACTTACCAGAGCCGTTTGGGCCCATGATCGCGTGCACCTTGCCGGCTTCAACCTCCAGATCAACGCCTTTGAGGATTTGCTTGTCTTCGTCTTCCAGTTTTACCTGTAGGTTCTTGATGCTCAGCATGGGAATATTCCTTTTAAATCTGTGCGGCGCGGGGCGCCAATGATGTGTCTGGCCCTTAGGCCGTTGATTTCAGTCGCGCAGGAAAACTCTGATACAGAGCTTCGCGCGCAGCGATTATGGCGTCGTTATAAGGTATGGCTGCGGATGTGGCTGCCTTGGCTTCATCAAAGTTAAGCGGCGCTGTCATGTCACGCCGCCCGATGGAGGCCGCATAGTCGAGATATTTGAGCCAGCTCTGACCCTTGGGCTCAATCCATGTGCTTGGTACACCGTAGGCATCAGCCATGATCAGCCCATGCAATGAGGATGCAAACACATGCGCGCAAGACGCAATTTGCAGACATACCTCAGCGGCATCCCCGCGCGGATCAATCAACAAATAGGCGGGATCAGATGCAGCAAAGGCCAACACCTCTGGGTCCTCCATCAGGGATAGGTGCGGCACAATACCGACCCGGTCCTGACGTGTGCCTTCAAACGGCAACACTTCGTTGATCAATAGACCCGGATCGCCAAAGCGTTTCATCTCGCGTTTCAGCAGGGCCGCAGTGATAGGGCCACGGACCAAAGCGAGCTCGACGTTATCCAAAAAATCATGCCCAAAGATGGGGTTCAGTAGACCAGTCCCCCAAACGCATGGTTTTTCACCGTCCTTTCGTGGTTCTTTCTGCGTACGTTTGACCACCTGCAACATGGAGCCAATCGCAAACAAATCCGCTTGCCGAGGCCCGATATGCTCAACAGGACGCCCAGCCACATGCCCAACGATCAACGGGTTGATCGCATCGCCAAAGTTTGGCTCTGCCTTCCACCAATGCAGGTGAAGGGGGTTTGTATTGGACGCAACTGTCATCAGCTCAGGCTCACTGCGGTGCCGGAAACAGAAACCATCATCATACTGTCCGAGATGATTTCATAATCGATGTCGATACCAACTACCGCATCAGCACCTTTTAACTGTGCAGCCTCCGTCAGTTCAGCCATTGCGGCTTCGCGGGCATCGCGCAGCTTGTTCTCGTATTGACCTGATCGGCCGCCAACAATGTCAGTGACCCGCGCAAACATATCGCGCACGATGTTGGCCCCCATAATCGCCTCGCCCACAACAATGCCGTGGTAATTAGCGATGGGCCGACCCTCGATACTGTTTGTGGTGGTGACAATCATTTTACGTTTCCTCAGGTTAGCAAAATACGTGTGGAGGACAGCTGGAACCAGAAACCAACATCAAGCAAGCAATGTCACCACACACACGCGGCAGCACGGTTGGGTCGATCGCAGAAACGTCCCCGCCTGCTAAAGAGACACTGACGGGTGACACTACAACCAAAAAGCATAGGATGAACGCGCCCAAAACTTTTCTATCAAAAGTTAAGTTCATGATGAATTGCGTGCCTTAAACCAGCGAATGACAAGCCCCACAACAAAGTAGAAGCCGGCAAAGACAACAGCAGACAAGACTGCTTCCTGCCAGCCATCGCCTTCTTCGACACCAAAGCCGAAGCCAAGGCTCGCGATGAGGTAAATCACGGCAGCTACAGCTGTTTCCTTAAGAAGCTTAGGCATTACCCTACGGAACCTTCCAGTGAGATCGCAACAAGTGCCTGTGCTTCCATTGCGAATTCCATTGGCAACGCTTGTAGCACGTCTTTACAGAACCCGTTGACCACCAGCGCCACGGCCTCTTCTTCATCCATCCCGCGTGAGCGGCAATAGAACAGCTGGTCATCGTCCACCTTGGACGTTGTCGCCTCATGCTCAACACGAGAGGAGTTATTCTTGACCTCGATGTAGGGCACGGTGTGCGCGCCGCATTTATCACCAATCAACAGGCTGTCACACTGCGTATAGTTGCGGCTTTCTTTGGCTTTCGGGTGCATCGAAACAAGGCCACGGTAGGTGTTTTGCGCCTTGCCCGCGCTGATGCCTTTGGACACGATGCGCGACTTTGTGCGCTTGCCCAAGTGGACCATTTTGGTTCCCGTATCGGCCTGCTGCATGTTGTTGGCGATGGCGATGGAATAGAACTCACCTTGGCTGTCATCCCCGCGCAGAATGCACGACGGGTATTTCCACGTCACAGCAGAGCCGGTTTCGACCTGTGTCCACATCACCTTGGCACGATCACCGCGACAATCGGCGCGTTTCGTCACAAAATTATAGATCCCGCCTTTGCCGTTTTCATCACCGGGGTACCAGTTTTGAACGGTGGAATATTTCACTTCAGCATCTTCTTCGATGATGATTTCAACCACGGCGGCGTGCAGCTGGCTTTCGTCGCGCTGCGGCGCGGTGCAGCCTTCAAGATAGCTCACGTATGATCCCTTGTCGGCGATGATCAACGTGCGTTCAAACTGGCCCGTGTTTTCAGCATTGATACGGAAATACGTGGACAGTTCCATTGGGCAGCGCACACCTGGCGGCACATAGACAAACGAGCCGTCTGAAAACACTGCGGAGTTCAGCGTGGCATAGAAATTGTCTTGCACAGGAACAACTGTGCCGAGGTATTTCTTGACCAATTCAGGGTGGTCTTTGATCGCCTCGGAGATCGAGCAGAAAATCACGCCTGCTTTTTTCAACTCATCCTTAAAGGTCGTCCCCAGTGACACACTGTCAAATACCGCATCCACGGCAACTTTGCGTGGCTCGTTTGACATTTCTTCAGCGCCCTCAACGCCGGCTAAGATAGCCTGTTCTTTGAGGGGGATACCCAATTTTTTGTAAGTATCCAGCAGCTTGGGATCTACATCGTCCAGTGACTTTGGCTTTACGGCCATGCTTTTTGGACGGGCATAGTAATACTGGTTCTGGAAGTTGATCTCGGGGTAGTCGACCATCGCCCAGTCAGGTTCGCGCATTTGCTGCCAACGTGCATAAGCACCAAGGCGCCATTCAGTCATCCACTCAGGCTCTTCGTTTTTGGACGAGATCAGCTTGACGATGTCCTCATTCAGACCCAGCGGGGCATAATCCATCTCAATGTCAGTTGACCAGCCGTGTTTGTAGGCGCCGCCAACTTCGCGCACCGCGTCTACTGTGTCCTGATCGACGCCGTCTTTTACGATTGTATTGTCCACGCTCATGTTCCTCTCACGTCTGGCATTACGCCGCCCGCATCTGGTGTTTCTCGAATTTTGCCGCCCAAGCATCCGCAAAGCGCAGCACATCGTTTTCTGTAGTCTCAAGGCCGATGGACACGCGAATTGCGCATGCCGCTTCGGCCTCGTTGTATCCCATCGCCAGCAGTACTTTGCTGGCCTTTACTTTGCCGCTAGAGCACGCAGACCCTGCAGAAATTGCGAAGCCCGCCAAGTCCATCTGCATGACCTGTGTCTCGCCTTTCCAGCCGGGTGTCAGAATGCACGACGTGTTTGGCAAACGTTGCACGCCTTTTCCGACAAAAATAGTCAGTTGTGTAGTGGCTTCAATGGTCTTTTCTAGAATATTTCTAAGTTCGGCCACTTCTGCCCAACGCCCTGCCGCAACGTCACGCTGCGCGGCCTGCGCTGCGGCGCCAAATCCGGCGATGCCGATGATGTTCTCAGTGCCGGAACGTCGGTTCATTTCTTGCCCGCCACCGCGCAGCATCGGTTCAGGGTCTTCGGCCGTAAAGTTGATCAATGCGCCGATGCCTTTTGGGCCGCCAATTTTGTGGCCCGAAAGGATCGCGTAGGATGGTGTGATATCTTCATAGGTAACGGGCATTTTTCCGGCCATCTGGGTAATGTCACAGATGGTTGAATAATCGACGCCACTGCCTGCTACACGTGCAGTATCACGCATAATACCTGTTTCGCTGTTCGCGGCAGATAGCGCAATCAAACCAGAATCGATCAGCTCAGATTCGGCGCGCACAGCTGTACCGTTGCGATCATGAAGCGCCAGCACGGTAATCTCGGACCAAACCTGCAAACAATCGTGTTCCGTAGGCAGTGCGGCAAAAACACCGCCGTGACGCGCCTTTTGTGCCACAGCTAGAGCGGCAGCTTCAGTTGCGCTGGACGTAAAGACCACCTGTTGGGGTTTGCATCCAACCAATTCAGCAACTTGTGCACGCGCCCGTTCGACCATCATTTTGGCTGCGCGCCCTTCAGCATGAACCGAAGACGGGTTGCCCACGATGTCCATCGCGTCAACCATTGCAGCACGGGCTTCGACCCGCAGCGGTGTGGTTGCGTTATGATCCAAATAGGTGCGCATCAGCAAATATTGCCCAAAAATCCAAAGGTCATGACGTTATTCATCCACCACAGCAAACAGTGTCGGCACGGCCGGACAGGGTGTCATTTGATTTTCCACAACGTCCGAAAGCCGCGTTTGGTGCAAGAAAACATAGACATGCGCGCTTAGCCCCTGCCACAAACGGTTGGTCAGGGATTGTGCGCGCGTGCCAGACGCGCCGCCAGAGGCACCTGCCCCCTTATGCATCGCATCAACGGTTTCATCTACCGCACTCAGGATATCGACAACACGAATGTCGGACGGGGGCCGCGCAAGACGATAGCCGCCGCCCGGACCGCGCACTGATGTAACCAGCCCATCACGGCGCAGTTTAACAAACAGCTGTTCAAGGTAGGGAAGCGACACTTGTTGGCGTTCAGCAATGTCGCCAAGAGAGACAAGCGAATCCGCTGGTTGCAGCGCGATATCGGCCAGCGCCACCATCGCATAACGTCCTTTTGTCGATAGCTTCATTGCTACTTCCCCGCCTTGTAAGGCTTTTGTTTGACGAAGGCGC
This sequence comes from Sulfitobacter sp., assembly GCF_036960155.1. Classification (GTDB taxonomy): domain Bacteria; phylum Pseudomonadota; class Alphaproteobacteria; order Rhodobacterales; family Rhodobacteraceae; genus Sulfitobacter. Next base: position 35,858 of record NZ_JBALWB010000007.1, read on the forward strand.
GTGTAATGCCTACATCCCAGTGACGCATCCGATCTTTCGGGTGCCTCATATTAGAACCGTTCTAAGGTAGCCGACAGATTTCGTCAAGAATATCATCCGCCCTTTTGAACCAGTAAGAGAGTACACCCATGCCCGAGGTCATTTTTCCAGGTCCTGAAGGTCGTCTAGAAGGGCGTTACCACCCGCAAAAAGAGCGCGATGCCCCGATTGCGATCGTGTTGCACCCTCATCCCCAATTCGGCGGGACGATGAACCACAAAGTGGTCTACAACCTGCACTACGCTTTCTACAAGATGGGTTTCACCGTTCTGCGGTTCAACTTCCGTGGTGTTGGCCGTAGCCAAGGTGAATACGATCAAGGGATCGGCGAGTTGTCAGATGCAGCCTCCGCACTGGATTACCTGCAGTCGATGAACAACAATTCCAAACACTGCTGGGTTGCCGGATTTTCGTTTGGTGCGTGGATCGGCATGCAGCTGTTGATGCGCCGCCCCGAGATCACTGGCTTTATCTCGGTAGCGCCACCTGCAAACATGTATGACTTCAGCTTCCTTGCTCCCTGCCCTGCATCAGGTCTGGTCATCAACGGAACTGGCGACCGCGTGGCACCCCCTGCCGATACGGTTGGCTTGGTGAACAAATTGCATGAGCAAAAGGGTATCACCATTACCCACCAAGAAGTTGAGGGCGCCGGTCACTTCTTTGAAGAGCCACATATGGACACGTTGATCGATTCAACAACGCAGTATGTCCGTCGTCGCCTGACAGAGAACACACGCTAATGGCTGACGAAGCAGTCACCAAAATGGCCAACAAACTGGCCGAAGAATGCCTCGCTGTTCAAGAAGAGACCGGCGAGGATCGCTTGTTTATGGAAGTGGGCGACGTGTTAGGCACCTCTTCTCAAACACTTGAGGAGGCCTTCCTCACAGCTATTCGTACGCGAATGGCCGAACTAAAGGGCCGTGCCTTTCTGGCGACAAAACTAAAACGTCACCGGACGGAAACGAATGGCTGAATGCTTTAACACCCCCTCCGTAACCAGAGGGGGTGCAGCACGCCTTTTAACCAAACAACCAAAACACACCATGCTGGGATGCCAGTTAATGAACGGCGCTCTTCTTTTACGGGAGGCGCTCGCCGTCCCTTTAGTGTGCCGTCCTTTGTATCAATAGACTGAGGATAAGACCGAAAATGACCGAACGGCTTGAACAGCAAATCACCTTTCTCAATGAGGCATGTAAGCTTAAATCAGTCGTGCGCGCGACTGAGCTGTGCGACAATTCCCGTTACGAAAACTCGGCCGAACACAGCTGGCATTTGACACTTTACGCGCTGGTTTTGGCGGATCATGCAAAACCCGGCGTCGACATCAATCGAGTGATTAAGATGCTGATCCTACATGATCTGGTAGAGATCGATGCGGGGGATAATCCAATCTTTGGGGATCATGACCCTGCAGCGATGGAGGCCCAAGAGCAGATAGCGGCTGATCGTATTTTTGGCCTCCTTCCAAATAATTTGGGGTCTGATCTGAGAGCGATTTGGGAGGAATTTGAAGCCGCTCAAACGCCGTCAGCACAATTCGCCAAATCACTAGATCGCTTCCAGCCGCCGATGCAAAACCTGCAGTCCGGGGGAGGTAGCTGGATAGATTATAACGTCACGCAGGAAATGATTGAGGAACGGGTTGGACGCAAGATATCCGTTGGTGCGCCAGCTTTATGGACCTATGCACAGAAAAAGATCACGGCATTTTTTGCAGCACGCGCGAACAAGTAACTTAATTCGGTATACCATTGCATACCGTCTTTCAATTTAACGATTTATACGCTAAACGGCCTTAAATGAGGTCCAAGTCAAAGGAATGTATATGACCAAGATCAAGGTAGAAAACCCCATCGTCGAACTTGACGGTGACGAAATGACCCGCATCATTTGGGACTTCATCAAGAAAAAGCTGATCCTACCCTACCTTGATGTGGACCTGAAATATTACGACTTAGGCATTCAGGCCCGCGATGACACGAACGACCAGATCACCATCGATTCCGCCGAGGCGATCAAAAAATATGGTGTAGGCATCAAATGTGCGACCATCACGCCCGATGAGGCACGTGTTGAAGAATTCGGTCTTAAGAAGATGTGGCGCTCGCCCAATGGCACCATCCGCAACATCTTGGGCGGTGTGATTTTTCGCCAGCCTATTATCTGTTCCAACGTGCCGCGCCTTGTTCCGGGCTGGACCAAACCAATCGTTGTGGGCCGCCACGCGTTTGGGGATCAGTACCGCGCGACGGATTTCAAATTCCCGGGTGCAGGTAAGCTGACGATCAAATTCGTCGGCGAAGATGGCACCGAAATCGAACATGAAGTGTTTGATGCACCAGATTCCGGTGTGGTTATGGCAATGTATAACCTCGATAAATCCATTATCGACTTTGCGCGCGCCTCGCTCAACTATGGTTTAAACATGGGCTGGCCTGTGTATCTCAGCACAAAAAATACGATCCTCAAGCAGTATGACGGCCGCTTTCTTGAGCTGTTCCAACAGATCTATGAAGCTGAATTTGAAGAGAAGTTCAAAGAATTGGGCATCACCTACCAGCACCGTTTGATCGACGACATGGTTGCATGTGCGATGAAATGGAATGGCGGATATGTCTGGGCGTGTAAGAACTATGATGGCGATGTCCAGTCAGACACTGTCGCACAAGGGTTCGGCTCCCTTGGTCTTATGACTTCTATCCTGATGACCCCAGATGGCCAAACTGTTGAAGCTGAAGCGGCGCACGGGACGGTAACACGTCACTACCGTCAGCACCAAAAAGGTGAAGAGACTTCCACCAACTCCATTGCGTCAATCTATGCATGGACTGGTGGTCTCAAGCACCGCGGCAAGTTGGATGACAACGCACCACTGACCGCCTTTGCCGAGACGCTGGAAAAGGTTGTTGTGGACACCGTTGAAGCCGGCGACATGACAAAAGACCTCGCGCTGCTGGTAGGCCCAGATCAAAGCTGGCTCACCACGATGGGCTTTTTGGAAAAGGTTGACGAGAACCTGAACAAAGCGCTCAAAGGTTAAAACCAACCGTTTGATAATTGAGGGCCGCAGATGATGCGGCCCTTTTTCTATCTAAATGCAGTTTCGAAATGCCGCACCGTGTTGTTTTGTGCAGGAACAAACGGTGTGATTTCACAGTGACGGCCTTCAAATCGGCAAAAGCTCCCCTTGGGGACCTCAATCCAGTTTCCATGATCGGTATCATAGGGCTCTGAAACGACGGCCCAACCCTGCCACTCTTCTGACCATTGATAAAACAACGATGGCGCCAGGTCATCCGACGCATAGCGCACAGCATAAAGCGCCTTGCCATCGGTAAAGGCCGCCGCGCACCTCATGTGGGGGCCAATGCCCCCTTCCCGCGACATAGTCTCAAGGAGGTCCACAGCATGTTCCATTGCCCCCTTTGGGTTCGCATCTAACCCCAAGCCACAGGCAATCAGGAATAAGGCCTCACTGTCGGTTGCCCCCTTGCGGGTCAGGTACAGATCATCTGTGATCAAATGCTCGGCCTTGCGCCGAAACCCCTCAAATCCACCAATCTGACCGTTGTGCATAAACGCCCATTGGCCTTGGACAAACGGGTGGCAATTATTGCGGCTGGTGGCGGTGCCTGTCGACGCACGTACATGGGCCATAAACAGAGGCGAGCGGACCTGCTCGGCGATGCTGCGCAGGTTGGGGTCAGACCACGCCGGATACACATCGCGGTATAGGCCGGGTTCAGGACGCTGATCATACCACGCCACGCCAAACCCATCAGCATTGATCGCCGTCTTACACTTGGACGCTTCGCGCGACTGATGGATCAATGAATGATCAGGTGCGGATAGAATTTCGGAGATAAACAAAGGCGCGCCTTGCCACGCGGCCCAACGACACATTTATTGGCCCCGATTGTGAGTTTTTTCGTATAAATCTGCGATAATCTTACTTGCAGTCTTTTCAAAAAGGCAGGGGATAAGCGCATGCACAAGCGCCGCACCACCAGCCAAAAACAATTTGGCCGCGAATTTGCCTGCGAAAGCCATGTGTTCAAAGAATGTTTCGTCAACTTTTGCGGGGTGGTCGAGGAAGATGCGGTTGATCATGTTAGCTCCATTGCGTTGATCTGAAGGACAACTTACCCGACCTTACCTGTTCATTGATCCCAAATTTATCGGAATTTTGATTGATATTGGGAATATTTCACACAATAATATGAAAATGGATAACATTGACACCTTAGACCGTAAGATATTGACCGCTTTGCAGCGCGACGCGGCACAATCTCTGGACGCACTTGGCACTGAAGTAGGCCTGTCGCGCAATGCCTGTTGGCGGCGCATTCGCGCGTTGGAGGACAACGGCGTGATCACTAAACGGATCGCGCTGGTCGATCCTGCCAAAGTGGGCCTTGGGCTAACCGTGTTTATGCAAATTCGAACAAACGCGCATGCGCCTGACTGGCTCCAAAAATTCTCGGCTGCGACAAAGATGATGCCCGAAATTCAAGGCGTCTACCGAATGAGCGGTGATCTGGATTATCTTATTCGTGCGCGGGTTACGGATATGGCTGGGTATGACGCGCTGTATCAACGTTTGATTTCGCGTGTCCCTCTGTCGGATGTTTCTGCCAGCTTTGTGATGGAAGAGATAAAAGAAACCACTGAGCTGCCATTGTGAAAGGTCTATAATATGCCCGTTTATCTGATACTGGCTTTGGCTGTTCTCGCCGAGACAATTGGCACAACCGCCCTGCAGGCCAGCCAACAATTCACACGGTTTGGTCCGTCAGTTTTGGTGGTTGTGGCCTATGCCATCTCATTTTACCTTTTGTCTATTACATTGCGCTCGATGCCTGTGGGCATTGTCTATGCATTATGGAGTGGCCTTGGCATCATCCTCATTGCGGGCATTGGGTGGGTCGTTTTTGGCCAACGGCTGGATTTGCCCGCACTGTTGGGACTTGCGATGATCATCGGCGGAATTGCCGTCATCCACCTCTTTTCAGCAACAGCACCACATTAAACGCAGGTATTACGCTGTCTGTTAAGCTTGAGGGGTTTTTCGCTGGCCTTTGTGCCCATTGCACGTTAGAGCGCGCTCAATCCCCTGAGACAAGGTAATCCAAATGGACCTGCGCAACATCGCAATCATCGCACACGTTGACCACGGCAAGACGACGCTGGTGGACGAACTATTGAAACAATCCGGCACTTATCGTGAAAACCAGGCGACGACAGAACGCGCCATGGACAGCAACGATCTGGAGCGCGAGCGCGGCATCACAATTTTTGCCAAGCCGACTTCTGTTGAGTGGAACGGCACACGTATCAACATCGTTGATACACCGGGTCACGCCGACTTCGGTGGTGAGGTTGAACGTATCCTCTCCATGGTTGATGGTGTTGTACTGTTGGTTGACGCGGCCGAAGGCCCGATGCCACAGACAAAATTTGTTACATCCAAAGCGTTGAAGCTTGGCTTGAAACCAATCGTTGTTATCAACAAGGTTGATAAAGCTGACGGCGAACCTGATCGCGCGCTTGACGAATGTTTCGACCTGTTTGCCAACCTAGATGCGACAGACGAACAGCTTGATTTCCCGCACATGTACGCCTCTGGCCGCTCTGGCTGGGCTGACATGACACTGGACGGTCCACGTAAAGATCTGTCCGCACTGTTTGAGCTGGTGCTCAAGCACGTCCCTGCGCCTGCGCAGATTGCTGACAGTGCCAAGCCGTTCACAATGCTTGCTACGACATTGGGCGGTGATCCGTTCTTGGGTCGCCTTCTGACGGGTCGCGTTGAAAGCGGCACGTTGAAAGCCGGTCAAACGATCAAAGCAATGTCACGTGACGGCACATTGATCGAAAACTTCCGCGCAACCAAAATCTTGGCGTTCCGCGGCTTGGACCAAACTGCCATTGAATTGGCCGAAGCTGGCGACATTGTCTCCATTGCTGGTATGTCCAAGGCAACAGTTGCTGATACGCTGGCCGAACAGTCCGTTGTTGATGCGATCCCTGCGCAGCCAATCGATCCTCCGACAATCACAGTGACCTTTGGAATCAACGACAGCCCGCTGGCTGGCCGTGATGGTAAAAAAGTTCAGTCGCGCGTTATCCGTGATCGTCTGATGAAAGAAGCAGAATCCAACGTTGCGATCAAAGTGACCGACAGTCCAAGCGGCGACTCGTTTGAGGTTGCTGGGCGTGGCGAATTGCAGATGGGTGTTTTGATCGAAAACATGCGCCGCGAAGGTTTTGAACTTTCAATCTCGCGTCCGCAGGTTTTGTTCCAAGACATCGATGGTGTACGTCACGAGCCTATTGAGGAAGCAACAATCGACGTTGATGACGAATACTCTGGCGCGGTGATCGAAAAGATCACTGGTGTACGCAAGGGTGAGCTAGTTGAAATGCGTCCAGCTGGTGCGGGCAAAACCCGTATTATCGCACACGTACCTTCACGCGGCTTGATTGGTTATCACGGTGAATTCCTGACCGACACACGCGGTACAGGCGTTATCAACCGCGTCTTCCACAGCTGGTCACCACATCGTGGTAAGATCCCTGGCCGTCGCGCTGGTGTTCTGATCTCAATGGAAAATGGTGTGTCTGTATCCTTCGCTCTTTGGAAGTTGGAAGATCGCGGTAAGTTCTTTATCGGCGCTCAAACTGATGTTTACCAAGGTATGGTCATCGGCGAACACAGCCGTGAGAACGATCTTGAAGTGAACCCGCTGAAAGGCAAACAGCTGACCAACGTTCGTGCTTCTGGCACAGACGAAGCGGTTCGCCTGACAACGCCGATCACGCTGAGCCTTGAAGAAGCGATTGCATACATCGACGATGACGAGCTGGTAGAAGTTACGCCAAAAGCCATTCGTCTGCGGAAACGTTTTCTTGACCCGCATGAGCGCAAGCGCATGTCCAAAGCTAAGTAAGATAAAAAAAGGCGCTCCGGATCGGGGCGCCTTTTCTAATTCTAGGATTGTTAAGCTGACACATTGTTCAGCTCATTTCCGGTTTACTCGGTTGTTTCAACAATCATCAGCTCACGCTCTGATGCGCCTTTTGCAAAGGCAAGTGCGGCTTGATACGTCTCCGAGTGGTAGCAACGTTCAGCCGTGTCAACGTCGGGGAATTTTGCCACAACATTGCGCGCGCGCTCTTTCCCCTCGAGCTGAACAAAACGCCCACCCCGTGCGATGAATTCGCCGCCATGCTCTGCGATGGCGACAGTCGCCCCCGCAGCGTATTTTTTATAAGCTTCTTCGTCTGTTACGGTAACGTGAGCAATCCAAAGTGCTGGCATAGTATTTATCCTTTCAGGACGTTTTGTGCGGCTGCAATAGCAGCGTCAGCATTTTCAGCTGATGTACCGCCACCTTGAGCCATATCGGGACGACCACCGCCGCCTTTTCCACCCAGCTCGGCAACCGCCGCGCGCAGGATGTCTACGGCAGACAAGCTACCTTTAAGGTCATCGGTCACGCCTGCTGCAACAGCAGCTTTGCCGCCAGTATCAGCGATCAACAAAACAGCACCAGAACCAAGGCGGGTTTTGTGTTCGTCTACCAGCGCGGGCAAATCTTTTCCTGTCACGCCTGACAAAACCTGTCCGTGGAAAGCGATCCCGTTGATTTCAACAGCATCAGGGGTGCTCGCCCCACCTGACATCGCCAATTCGCGACGCAGCTGCGCCACCTCATTGCTCAGGCTACGGCGTTCGTCCATCAAGGCGCGCACGCGCTCAGGCACTGCACTTGCAGGTGCCTTAAGCTCAAGCGCGGTCTGTACAAGCAGTTGATCCTGCCCCCGCAAATGCGCCATTGCCGCCTCACCCGTCAATGCTTCAATCCGGCGTACGCCTGCGCTGCTTGCGCTATCGCCGAGCATCACAAATGCACCAATATCGCCTGTGCGTTCAACATGCGTACCGCCACACAGCTCAAGCGAATAGGTGTTCTTCTCAACACCTTTGCCGGAACCAGCCTGTTGACCCATCGAGACAACACGTACTTCGTCGCCGTATTTTTCACCAAACAGCGCCTGCGCACCAAGAGCGCGTGCGTCATCTGGCGTCATGATACGGGTTTCAACCATACTGTTCTGCCGAATGTAGCTGTTCACCTCGGTCTCAACCCGCGTCATATCCTCGGCACTGATCGCCTCGTTGTGGCTAAAATCGAACCGAAGGCGGTCTTGCGCATTAAGTGAGCCGCGCTGTGCAACATGATCACCTAGCGCGTGACGCAGCGCTTCGTGCAACAAGTGTGTTGCCGAGTGGTTGGCACGGATCGCAGTCCGGCGCGCATTATCCAGATCAAGAACAGCGGATTGTCCGTTGGAAATGCTGCCTTTTTCAACTTTTGCAAAGTGAATAAACACACCCTGAGCCTTGCGCGTATCTGTCACACGGGCAGTGCCTGTATCTGTCCGGATGATACCAGTATCCCCCAGCTGACCACCACTTTCGGCGTAAAACGGTGTTTGGTTTAGCGCGATCTGGACCTCTTGACCCACTGCGACTTCATTGACGGCTTTGCCATCTTGAACCAAGGCAGCAATCTTACCTTCAGCCGTTTCAGTGTCATAGCCAAGGAATTCGGTCACGCCAGATTTATCGGCAACATCAAACCAGATGGCAGCATCAGCAGCTTCGCCAGACCCCGACCATGCCGCACGCGCCTTGGCTTTTTGCTCGGCCATGGCGGCAACAAAGCCGTCTGTGTCTACTGCACGGCCTTTTTCACGCAGCGCGTCTTGGGTCAAATCAAGCGGGAAACCAAAGGTGTCATATAGTTTAAACGCAGATTCCCCAGAAAGGTTCGCGCCCTCCGGCAATGAAACCAACTCATCGTCAAGCAGCTTCAGGCCACGATCCAGAGTTTGGCGGAAACGCGTTTCTTCTTGCAGCAGCGTCTGTTCAATCATCGACTGGGCCTGTCCTAACTCAGGATAGGCTTGCCCCATCTGAGCAACAAGCGACGGGACCAAACGGTGCATCAGCGGATCTTGGACACCTAAAAGATGCGCGTGGCGCATTGCACGGCGCATGATCCGGCGCAGAACATATCCTCGGCCATCATTGCTGGGCATCACGCCATCGGCCATCAAGAACGATGTCGAACGCAAGTGATCCGCAATAACGCGGTGGTGCGTTTTGCTTGGGCCATCAGGATCGCTGCTGGTCGCATGGGCCGAGGCTTCTATCAGGCTGCGCATTAGATCGGTGGAGTAGTTATCGTTGGTACCTTGCAGCAATGCTGCAACCCGTTCGATCCCCATGCCAGTGTCGATGGATTTGTTCGGCAGGTCCTGACGGGTCCCATCTTCAAATTGCTCGTATTGCATAAATACGAGGTTCCAGATTTCGACAAACCGGTCACCGTCTTCATCAGGAGAACCGGGAGGTCCACCCCAGATGTGATCGCCGTGATCATAGAAAATCTCGGTGCATGGACCGCACGGGCCTGTTGGGCCTGCGGACCAAAAGTTATCGTCCGTAGCGATACGAATAATCCGGTCATCGCTAAGGCCCGCGTGTTTTTTCCAGATTTCCACTGCCTCGTCATCGGTATGATAGACCGTAACCAGCAGGCGTGATGCATCAATGTCCAATACCTTGGTCAGCAGGTCCCATGCCAATGGAATAGCATCTTCTTTGAAGTAGTCGCCAAAGCTGAAGTTACCGAGCATTTCAAAAAACGTGTGATGGCGTGCAGTATATCCAACGTTATCCAGATCATTGTGTTTACCGCCCGCACGGACACATTTTTGCGATGATGTAGCGCGGCTGTAGTCACGCGTCTCAACACCCGTAAATAGGTTCTTGAACTGAACCATGCCCGCAGCAGTAAACATGAGTGTTGGATCGTTACGTGGGACCAGCGGGCTAGACGGCACTATCGCGTGGCCGTTGTCCCCAAAGTAGTTCAGGAAGGTCGAGCGAATTTCGTTGAGCGTTTGCATGATGTCCGTCCTTTGGGCACGCGAAATAATCCTTTTGAGATAACGCTGGCACAAGGGTCTGTCCACAGGCGGCACAGTAAAAAAGAGGCACACCTTGCGGCATGCCCCCTTTTTCAAGTTTGTTTGGTCAATGTTAGCTTATCAACCGTCAAGAATGTCGGGATCATCCATATTTTCGGAGCCGTCAAAATCCAGCCCATGTGCCGCCCGGATTTTGTCTTCGATGTCGATAGCCATGGCTTCGTGTTCGCGCAGGTAGTTTTTCGCGTTCTCACGTCCCTGCCCGATCCGTTCATCTCCATAAGAGAACCAGCTGCCGGATTTGTCCACGAGGCCCGCCTTGACACCCATGTCCAGCAGTTCACCCATCTTCGAGATGCCCTCGCCGTACATGATGTCGAATTCGACCTGTTTGAAGGGCGCCGCAACTTTATTCTTAACAACCTTAACCCGCGTTTGGTTGCCCACAACCTCATCGCGGTCTTTAAGTGAACCAATACGGCGGATGTCGAGACGCACAGAGGAGTAGAACTTCAGGGCGTTACCGCCAGTAGTTGTCTCAGGTGAGCCAAACATGACGCCAATCTTCATCCGGATTTGGTTGATGAAAATAACCATACAATTCGACTTCGATATCGATCCGGTCAACTTACGCATTGCCTTGCTCATCAAGCGCGCTTGTACACCAACTGAGCTATCGCCCATCTCGCCCTCAAGCTCGGATTTTGGCGTAAGTGCAGCAACCGAATCCACGATAACCATGTTTACAGCGCCAGAACGCACCAGCGTATCCGTGATCTCAAGCGCCTGTTCGCCAGTGTCAGGCTGGGAGATGAGCAGTTCATCAATATCGACGCCCAACTTTTTGGCGTACTGTGGGTCAAGCGCATGTTCGGCATCTACAAATGCACAGACACCGCCAGCTTTTTGCTGCTCCGCAACGCAATGCAGTGTCAGCGTTGTTTTGCCTGACGATTCCGGGCCGTAAATCTCAACGATCCGCCCCATTGGCAAGCCACCAATACCAAGTGCGATATCAAGGCCAAGTGATCCTGTAGAAGATGATGTGATATTTTGAACTGCCCCCTCGGCGCCCAGCTTCATAATTGAGCCTTTGCCGAATTGCCGTTCAATCTGCGCCAGTGCGCTATCGAGCGCCTTTTGCTTGTCTGCCGATTTCTTATCCATATTCAAAAGATCTGCCGTTGCCATTGGGGTTCTACCTTTACTGTCACAGGGTGGCGGTGGCGGCAATCGCCCCTGACCAACAAGTTCTTATGTTCTGTTAATGTTCTTATGAGTACAAAGAAGGAACATTTCAATAAGTATTTTCTTATGCCATCTTGTGAGTAGATTGGTTAATAAGGTGTTTATAATGCTAAGTGTCGTACTGGTAGTCTGAATGGAGACCGCAAATGCTTGTTTTCTTTAAAGAACGTCTTGCGTTCCTATCTGTTCCCAAAACGGGAACCACTGCTTATCAGACCGCTTTGGCACCTCGGGCCGATTTGGTGATAACAGATCCACCGCTTTTAAAGCATGCGCCCGTTTACCGATATAATCGCTTCATTCGCCCCATGTTTTTGAATGTTTGTGATGCCGAGATGGAACTGATGGCTGTGATGCGCCATCCCGTGAGCTGGTTAAGTAGTTGGTATCGTTACAGACAACGCCCCTTTATGAAGGATCGTCCTAACAACACCCATGGAATCAGCTTTGAAGAATTTGTGTTAGCGTACATGAAGGGCAAACGACCTGGATTTGCCGAAGTTGGCAGCCAACTAAAATTCTTGGAGAAGCAACCAAACGGCACTGGCGTCACCCATTTATTCGCCTACGAAGATCAAGACCGTTTACAGAATTTCTTGGAAGACCGCCTAAGTATCAAACTGGATCTTGCACGTGAAAATGTTTCGCCTAGCATCCAAGTGGATTTATCATCAGATGTTGAGGAACGGTTTCGCCGCAAGTTCGCGGAAGAGTTTGCGTTGTACGACAGTATTTCTCAAGGTTAGTGAAGCTGTTTGTTCACCGTCTCAGTGAGATCACTGAGCGAGAATGGTTTTGGTAAGAAGACCGAGTTTGGAATCTTCTTTTGAGCCTCGCCTAAGCTATCTTCGGCATAGCCTGACACAAAGACAACCCGTACTCCGGGTCGCTCTTTTAGCGCCTCACGGACCCAGCTAGGGCCATCCTTCCCCGGCATAACAACATCAGTGACAAAGACATCAATCTTCAGGCTGGTATCTTCAAGGGTTTCTAAAGCCGCTTCAGCATTTTCAGCTTCCAATACCGTATATCCGCGCAATCGAAGGGCGCGGCTGGCAAACGCCCGCACTGGTGCTTCGTCTTCGACAAGCAAAATCACACCGCCATTTGGTGAATTTGAAATATTTTTCGGCGTTTCAACAGCTTTTGGAATAATAATCTGCTCTGAGGGCGCAAGAACGGGGAAATACAGTGTAAAGCATGTACCAACCCCTTCATCGCTATCGACGAAAATGTAGCCGCCAGTTTGCTTAATGATTCCGTATGCTGTGGAAAGCCCAAGGCCTGTACCCTCACCCGTACGTTTTGTTGTGAAGAATGGTTCAAAGACCTTTTGCAATTTGTCGGGGGGAATACCAGTACCGTCATCACACACCTTGATAGTGATATAGTTTCCTGCGGGTACAGTAACTTGATCCCGGTGGAGCGGTTCTATCAAGTCTGTACATTCTGTCAAAATCCGGATTTCTCCCCCACTGGGTAATGCATCTCGAGCATTAACAACAAGATTCATCAGGACCTGCTCAAGTTGCCTTTTGTCGGCACGAATAGGTTTAAGAACTGGATCATGGCTCAGTGTTAAGGTCACCTTTTCTCCGACCAACCGATTAAGGAGATGGGTCAGATCAGCCAACGTGTCACGCATATCTAAGGTTTCAGGCCGGAGCGTCTGCTTGCGCGAAAACGCGAGCAATTGCCCAACCAGAGCCGCTGCACGGTTGGCATTCTGATTGATTTGGACAAGATCACTGTAGTCGCCGTCGCCCTGATCATGGCGCAAGAGCAATAGATCGCAATGTCCCGAAATCGCTGTCAGGAGATTATTAAAATCATGTGCTACGCCGCCAGCCAATTGGCCAATGGCTTGCATTTTCTGGCTTTGGACGAATTGTGCTTCAAGCGATTTTAGTTCGGTTGCATCGTGCAAGACTGCGATTAACGCAGGTGTTCCATCCTCTTCGATACGGTTCAATGTAACCTGCACAAATGCTTCGCGATCGCCGCGCGTCAGCCGCAAAAATTCCGACTTTTGCGACAAGCGGCCAGCCAACGTATCCTCAAGCCAATCGGAAATTGAGCGCCCCAACCCTTCCATCAAGGAAGACAGATGTGCGCCCTCAGTCAAAACTATGCCAATCAGTTTTGAAGCACGTTTATTGAATGCCTGAACGGTGCCATCCGGTGCAATTTTAACCATTGGGATCGGCATATCTTGAAAGGCCTGCCAGTCGGGATCTTGTGCAACATCATCAGTCGCCGGGGGTGGCAAAAAGTAGAGTGCCCGCCGTCCTGCTCCGGCGTCTGTTTGTGCGACCAAAGCCATCTGGTTTCCAGAGGTGGTAGCAATCTTCATCACTGTCCCGGGCACAACAACTTGTTCAACAAATACGTTGTCCAACGATTTGCACCGCGCACCGATGAATTGCCTTGCAGCTTGATTCATAGATAAAATTGCGCCGCTTCGTCCGACCATCATCATAGGAAGAATTCGGTTATCGCTAGGAAGCGCTCCGCTTGCTTGAGTGTTTTGGGGTTCTACACGCCAAGCAAAACTGCCTGCCCCAATAGCATGAACCGCCAACAAAAGCTGACCGCTGTTTGTAATGATCTCTTCTCGGGCAGCTCCGCCCACCTCAGCGCGCGATTGAAGTCGAAACAGGATTGCACTGGGGTTAACCATCCGTTCAGACAACACCGATGCGAGTGTCTTATCTTGTGTCTGACCAAATACACGGTCCGCGGCAGGGTTTGCAGATGTGATTTGACCGTCAGATGCGGTAATAAAACTAGGCGCACTGTCATTGGATATAAAATGGGAAACTGATTTCTGGCTTTGATCGCGGGCAATCCCATACCCAGACCGCGCTAATGTTAGAATGAGAACAACACAGATAAGACTAAGCGCAGCGGCGATTGCGGCGCGTTGACCTAGCCCTTCTAGCGTCATCCATGCGGCACCCCCAAGCAGTAAGGCCAAGCCAGCCAAAATGCCTAATCGCTGCGGCGCGATTAGGAGCAGCCGTTCAGTTAACGAAACGCTGGTGGTGTGCTGCATGTCTCCCCTTCCAGAAACGTCCGGAGCAATAGCCCGAATCGTTCTTTTATATTTGCCTTGAAGGGTTAATCAGCGATTAACCGACACCAGAAAATCGTAGTAATTCCCGTGTCGGTTGAGGTTTGGCTATTATTTGCTCTGCGTCAAGTGTGCAGTATAAAAACCGTCACCTAATTCAGTCACATCATAGGTATGCTGCCATGTGCAGCGCCAGCCTGTGTGGCGCTCTAGAAACGCCTCAACACGCGCTGCGTTCTCTTCTTTCAGGATCGAGCACGTCGCATAAGCAAGCGTTCCCTCTGGCGTCACCAATCGCATTGCTGCATCAAGAATATCATCCTGCACACCCATGGTTTTTTCCAACTCATCGGGCGTAAGGCGCCATTTAGCTTCAGGCGCACGCCGCCATGATCCGCTACCCGAACAAGGCGCATCCACCAAGACCAGATCATATGGACCTTGATCGGCTAGATCACCAGTACCCAGCTGAGTGATTTCAGCACCCGCACGGGCCTCTCTGAGAGGGAGATCACGCATGCGTGCAGCTTCAATATCGTGGGCAAACACTCGTACGTCTCCGCGTGCAGCGACCGCAAGGGATTTACCGCCACCACCTGCGCAGTAATCTAAAACGCGCGCCACCTTAGGTAATGCATCAACCACTGCCTGACTGCTTGCGTCCTGAAGCTCAACGAAACCTTCAAGGTAGGCTGGTGAATTTCGAATACGTCGCGGCCCTTCAGTAACCGTAAGCGCAGTTGGGCTGAGGGGATTGGCCGTTACTTCTACTCCGGCCTCTCGCAACATCAGGGTCGCATCTGAAGTATTTGTTTTTGCTGTATTTACGCGCAATGTAATAGGTGCACGCTCTTGGAGGGCCTTTGCTGTATCAGCAGCATTATCCCCCAGAGAATCCTCAAAACGTGAAATAAGCCAGTCAGGAAGATTCCACGCCTCTTCAGTTGGCATCTCACCTGAAGCCAGTTCAACCTCGTAATCCACCAGCGGCGCAGGCGCATGACCTTCGCCTGTGAACAAGGTATCAACATCAACGCCCTGCCCACGCAACAGGCCGATCATTAGGCCACGACCCGTAGAGGCGCGGCCCAACCATGCGGCACTACGCTGAACCCGCAATACGTCAAAAACGTAATCGCGGATGGCAGCGCGGTCCTTGGAACCGGCATAGCGGTTGCCACGACCCCAGCGGGTCAGCACCTGCTCGGCGGGCAGACCATCGCCAATCATGTCGAGAATTTCGATGGCGGCAGCCACCCGTGCGGCAGGTGTCATGGGTTAACCAATCCTGTAGTTAGGGCTTTCGCGGGTGATTTGAACGTCATGCACATGGCTCTCTTTGAGCCCGGCACCGGTGATTTTGACAAACGAGCAATTCTTGCGCATTTCATCAACAGTAGCACAACCAGTGTAACCCATCGCCGCGCGCAAACCGCCGACCATCTGGTGAACGACAGTTGCTGCAGTGCCTTTGTAAGCGACCTGACCTTCGATGCCTTCTGGCACCAGTTTGTCACTGGCGGCATCTTTTTGGAAATACCGATCGGCAGAACCGCTGGCCATGGCGCCAAGGCTGCCCATGCCACGATAGCTCTTAAAGCTACGGCCTTGATACAGGATAACTTCTCCGGGGCTTTCATCGGTGCCCGCGATCATTGATCCAACCATCGCACAGGACGCGCCTGCAGCAATTGCCTTAGCAAAATCACCAGAGAACTTGATGCCACCATCGGCAATCACAGGGATATCACCCGCAGCCTTAGCGCAATCCATAATCGCAGTCAGCTGCGGAACACCAACACCTGCAACCATACGTGTGGTACAGATAGAGCCTGGTCCGATACCAACCTTAACCGCGTCAGCACCAGCACCAATCAACGCGCGGGTTGCTTCGCCAGTCGCTACATTGCCTGCAACCACCTGAACTTCATTGCTGAGCTTTTTGGCGCGCTCAACTGCGATTGCCACCCCTTCGGAGTGACCATGCGCGGTGTCGATGACAATCATGTCTACACCAGCATCAACCAACGCCTGTGAGCGTTCAAAGCCCGCATCACCCGTTGTTGTCGCTGCTGCCACACGCAGGCGGCCAAGCTCGTCTTTACAGGCTGTCGGGAACAGTACCGCTTGTTCTGTATCCTTAAGCGTCAGCAAACCCGTAAGTTTGCCCGCGCCGTCAGTGATTAACAGTTTTTCAATGCGGCGGGCCTTCATTAGGCTGATCGCTTCGTCACGGTCGGCAGGTTCGTGAAGGATCGCCAGATTGTCGGTGCTCATCATCAAATGGACGGGCGTTGCATCATCATGGGCAAATCGCATGTCACGGTTCGTGACAATGCCAACCACGCGACCAATTTCGTCAACCACGGGAAACCCGGTGACGCGATAGCGCGCTTGCAGCGCTTTGGCGTCAGCAAGTGTTTGGTTGGCGGTCAACGTGATCGGGTTATAGACAATCCCGCTCTCGAAACGCTTTACGCGGCGAACTTCGCGGGCTTGTTCGTCAATTGTCAAATTGCGGTGGATTACACCCATGCCACCCGCTTGGGCCATGGCAATGGCCATGCGTCCTTCGGTGACGGTATCCATTGCAGAACTCAACAACGGGATGTTGAGCGCGATGGACTGTGTCACACGTGTACGGGTGTCTGCGGTGCTGGGCAGGACCGAGGATGCGGCTGGAACAAGCAACACATCATCGAACGTCAGGGCCTCACGAATCTCCATAAAAACCTCCATAGGGAATGGGTTCATTTGGCGGTTTGCTATTTCACGGATACGCGGGTTTGAAAAGGGCTGATGGCGTGATCTCTTGCAATCAGTGCAAGCTTGGCCAAAGCTGCGGCCAAACAGGAGTACGTAATGAGCAAACATGGCTATGAGGGCGGCAGGCTGGACCTGCCCTTTGTTGGGATTTCAACCTTTGGTAAACGCCCCTATGAACCCGATTGGGCCAAGCTGGATGCTGATGTTGCAATCCTTGGGGCCCCATATGATGCAGGCACGCAGTTTCGCGCAGGCGCACGGTTTGGTCCGCGTGCTGTACGTGAGGCTTCCACCCTGTTTAGCTTTGGCCACGCTGGCGCTTATGACCACGAGGATGATGCGACCTATCTGCCTGGTGATGTGAACATCGTCGACATGGGCGACGCCGACATCATCCACACAGATACCGAAACCAGCCATGCCAATATCGAAACAGGTGTGCGCGCCGCGCTAGAGGCCGCCGCCCTGCCCGTCATTATCGGCGGTGATCACTCAATCAATATTCCCTGTATCCGCGCATTTGACGGCCAAGGTGATATTCACATCCTTCAAATCGACGCACATCTGGATTTTGTAGATGAACGCCACGGCGTGCGTCATGGTCACGGCAACCCTATGCGCCGCGCAGCCGAGCACGACTATGTCACGGGCCTAACCCAAGTTGGCATTCGCAACGTCAGTTCAACCGCCAAGGAAGGCTATGCAGATGCCCGTTCCATGGGATCAGACATCATCAGCGTGCGCCAAGCCCGCAAAATGGGTGTGGGCGGCGTGATGGCCCATATTCCCGCAGATGCCCGGGTGTATGTGACATTGGACATCGATGCATTCTGTCCGTCCATTGCACCGGGAACAGGGACCCCTTCGCATGGGGGGTTCTTGTACTACGAAGTTTTGGAACTGCTCAAGGCCGTGGCCGAGCGTCACGAAGTTGTTGGCATGGATTTGGTTGAAGTCGCCCCTGATTACGATCCATCAGGTTCCACTCAGATCCTAGCGGCGCAGATCTTGTTGAATTTTCTAGGTTTCATTTTCCATGCGCGACGGGAAACCTGAAATTGATCACTGGCTGAGCTTCCATTAAGCATCTGAATGGGAACTCAGCCCTGTTAAGCCAAAACCTGTTACATCATGTCAGGGGCGCGGCCTACACGGTTGGCCAATTTCGCAACCGTCAGCCCTTGAACGATGATCGAAAAAATCACGACAACATAGGTACACGTTAGGATCAGCGGCTTCCATTCCCCGTCTGGTAACGACAAGGCCAGCGCGACCGATATGCCGCCCTTTAGGCCGCCCCATGTCATAATAGGAACCACGCCTGTGTTAAAGCTGCGGAAAGGACGCAACAGGGTGATCGGCACGTAAACCGCAACAAACCGCGCGAACAAAGCCAATGCAATTGCCGCAGCGGCCGTAAGCAATACGTCGTCATCAAAGGCAATGGCAAAGACCTCGAATCCAATGAGTAGGAACAAAACCGCGTTCAGGATTTCGTCGATCAGCTCCCAAAACCCAGCGACGTAAATGCGGGTCTGTTCAGACATACCTTTTGACGTGCCGACATCGCCAATCAAAAGCCCTGCACAAACCGCCATAATCGGGGCTGAAACATGTAGCCAAACCGCCAGCTCATATCCGCCAAACGCCAGACCAAGGGTCAGCAGAACTTCTAAAGGGTAATCATCAATACGGCGCATAACGCGGAAGGTCAGCCACCCCAGTACAATCCCCAGTACGGCACCGCCAACAGCTTCTTGGAAGAACAGAATGGCAGCGCCTGTGATTGGATTGGAAGCCGCGCCGTGCGAATCTTCATGCGGGAACGCAAGACCCACAAGGACCAAAAACACCACATACCCAACGCCGTCGTTAAACAGGCTTTCCCCTGCGATCTTCGTTTCCAAGGCTTTGGGTAGGTCCGCTTCGCGCAACACACCCAGCACGGCAACCGGATCAGTTGGCGAGATCAACGCACCAAACACCAATGCGATAAGGATAGGCATTCCCGTGAGCCACGAAAAGCCAATGCCAACAATAACCGTTGAGAGTGCAATACCCAACGTAGCCATCAAAAACACTACCCGCCACTGCGCGCGTAGATCTCCCAGTTTGACGTGCAGAGCACCCGCAAACAGCAAAAGACCCAACATGCCTTCTAACAAAGCCTCAGAAAAATCGATGCCCGTAACGATGCCGCGCACGTTGTCCGCGATCCCCAAGGCAGGCAGCATAACGTCAAGGCCAAGCAGCACAAACGATGCCAGCAGCGAAACAGCAAGAATGCCAATCGCCGATGGCAGCTTGAGAAACAGATGGTTAATCGCACCAAATCCCCCGGCAAGGACAATCAACAAGGAGGTGATTTGAAGGAAATTCATGGCGCGCGCTCCGTTTCAGATTGCGCATAAGTCGCACGCAAAACGTCTGCGCGCAATGATGGTGAAATTGTGGGATTAGCTGGAGCGGGTAACGAGAATCGAACTCGTAACTAAAGCTTGGGAAGCTGCCGTGATACCTTTTCACCATACCCGCTCACTGATGTTTGGGGATAACTAAGGGGACACAAGCCGTCAATCGTAATTTTGGAATGCTATGGTCAAGACGTCCATTTAAGGGGTGCAGGCAAATCAGTTGAAGCAAAGTCGATGCGCAAGACGCGTCGGTCAGTTTTGATTTTTGAGGGTTTTGATCCGTGCAAGGTGAGCATCTTTAGGATCAGGATATCACCGCGATCCGCATCGCAGCTTTCAATCTCGTGCTGGTGTGCAATTGTTGCGGCATCTGCTGCAGGAACAATCCCATGTCTATGGCTGCCTTTTGCAATTTCCATTGCGCCATTTTCTCGATCTGTGGCGTCTAAATGAACCCTGACAAACAGCATTTCGTCCAACACAGATTGGAGAGGTTCGCAGTGCCACGTACTTGATTTATTTGTCCAATTTTCATAGCCGTCGATTTCACAACGATGCGCCCCCGCGATGAACCGGTCTTGGTGCCACGGCACGCCCCAATTTGTGCCTTCCGATTTGTTGAATGCAACAGTCCGTACAGGATGGGCACGTTGATCGAGCATCGCAATGGCACGCATCAGTGATCCTTCAGTAGTAAAGACCTGACTCAATGCAACCGAGGGGTTTACCCGCTGACCAGCTTTTGACTGCAGCGATGCGATCTCATCAAGCTCACCGAGGGTTTCCTCGGAAAGCGCATTCCTGATCCAAACGCGTCCTTCAGTCTCAAACTTTGACTTAAGCCAAGTCATGCATCGTTAACTGCGGCGCCTGCGCCGCCCCCCGCCGCCCCCTTCACCGCCACCAGTATTAAAGGTTTGAGTTGGCAGCGTGACAATAGAGTTGAGGATCGGAAAGGGTTCAACCGCGTTTGGTATAGCCGAGGCATTTACAAAATGTTCCTGAAAGCGTGGCTCAATCGCGGTTTCGATCTTGTGGATACGGCGCACAGTTTCCTCAATCTCGCTGCGGGCTTCGCTGTTGAGCAAAGCAATCCGCGCGCCAGTCCCTGCAGCGTTGCCGGCGGACGTGACCTTATCCAGCGGCGCATCAGGGATCATGCCCAGAACCATCGCGTGTTTGGTTGAAATATGCGCACCAAAGGCCCCAGCCAGCACAATGCGGTCCACGTTATCGACACCAAATTTATCCATCAACAGACGCGCACCTGAATATAGCGCAGCCTTTGCCATTTGGATTTCGCGGATGTCTCGGTTGGTGACTGTGATTTTTGGACCATCGTTTTCAGTGCCATCATAGACCAGAAAGCTGTTTGTGCGCCCATCAGGGAATACGGCGGGGGATCCTGTCTGCTCAGACGTGCCAATCAAACCGGGGGCATCCACAATCCCGTGAATGCGCATTTCGGCGACCATTTCGATGATGCCTGACCCACAAATGCCCGTCACACCCGTTTGGGCAATAGCGGCGTCAAAGCCTTCTTCAGTTGACCACAGATCAGAACCGATAACCTTGAAGCGGGGCAACTTGGTGACGGGGTCAATCTCAACCCGCTCAATGGCACCAGGCGCTGCGCGCTGGCCCGAGCTGATCTGCGCGCCCTCAAATGCTGGTCCCGTAGGGGAAGAGCACGCCAGCACTTTTTCTTTGTTGCCCAGCAGGATTTCAGCGTTTGTGCCTACATCAACAACCAGCACCAGATCATCCGAGGTCTGTGGGCTTTCGGACAGCGCTACAGCGGCGGCATCCGCACCAACATGGCCCGCAATACACGGCAAAATGTAAACACGGGCGGATTCGTGGATATTGAGGTCCATATCACGGCCGCGCAGGCGCATGGCATTGGACGTGGCCAAGGCAAACGGCGCCTGCCCCAGTTCAAACGGATCAATCCCAAGGAAGAGGTGGTGCATCACTGGATTACACACAAACACCGCGTCCACGATCAACTGCTTGTCGATTGCGGCTTCGGATGCCAATTGAGTGAACAGCGAGTTCATGCCTTCACGCACCGCCAGTGTCATTTCCTCGGCACCGCGGTCGTTCATCATGGAATAGCTGACGCGGCTCATCAGATCTTCGCCAAAGCGGATCTGTGGGTTCATCACACCGGACGAGGCGACAACTTCTCCGGTTTGCAGATCACACAGGTGCGCCGCAATGGTGGTCGAACCAAGATCAACCGCAACGCCGTAAATTGTGCCGTCATAAAACCCGGGCCAGATGTGCATGATGCGCGGTTTGTTTTCGTGATCCCCAAGGTGCACCGCAACGGTGACCTTCCATTTACCCTTGCGCAGAATGGGCTGCATGATTTGCAAGATGTGCAGATCAGCGGTGACGTCTTTTACTTCCCACTGCTCAAGCAGCGCCTGTTGTAACCGCTCAAGGTCGCCAGAGGGTTCATGCATGTCAGGTTCAACAACTTCGACATAAAACAACTTTGTCGACGGGTTGAGCGTGATGTCACGTACCTCAGCACGTTTGCGCACCACTTGTTTGTGCACCTGACTTTCGGCGGGCACATCAATGACGACGTCCTTAAGAACAGTTGCCTGACAGCCCAAACGGCGCCCCTCTTTCAGGCCCCTTTTTTCGTCATAGCGCGCTTCGACCTTGTTCCATTCGGACAAGGCGTCTGCTTGAACGGTCAAACCATGCTTTGAAAACTCGCCGTAGCTGGGCGTGATCTGACATTTGGAACAAATGCCACGACCTCCACAAACCGAATCCAGATCGACGCCCAATTGGCGCGCTGCAGTCAGGACTGGGGTTCCAATAGGAAAACGACCCCGCTTTCCAGAAGGGGTAAAGATTACAAGTGGATCATCGCTCATTTTATACTGCCCCGAATTATCATTAAGGGCACAATAGCTAAGCTTGCGCACATGGAAAGCCCGCAGGCGTCATCTGGTGGTTTAATCGCGCCATTGCTGTCTGTTCAGCACCCAAACCGCTTACGATTAAAGGTGGATTCAGTTGGTGCCACGCATCAACCCATACGGTACGCCAACGCACCTGCCGTCAACACAGCGCCTGTTGGCCCGCGATCACTTCGCGCTCGAAGTTTTCTGTAAGAGCCGTTTGGAGCGTGGGCGCACAACCGACAAGCGATCAGCAGACAATAAGCCCCAGTGAGCGCCCTGCCCTAATTCAAGATCAGTCGCGGTGACGGTGAATGAAATCCACCAACGTGGCTGTCGAAGCATCCTCATTTGATGCATCTCGAGTTCCCTCAACAACAGGCTGTAGGGATGTTGCCAGTTCCTTGCCCAGCTCAACGCCCCATTGATCAAACGAGATGATGTCTAGGATCACACCCTCAACAAACACACGATGTTCATAAAGCGCGATGATCTGTCCCAACGTGAACGGATCAAGCTGGGGATACAGCAACGTGGTTGAAGGGCGATTGCCGGGGAACACGCGGTGGCGCGCTTGGCGTTCCAGATCATCCCCGCTAAAGCCTTTGTCGGCAGCGATTTTGCGCGCTTCCTCAAGGGAGCGGCCCAGCATCAACGCCTTTGATTGGGCAAGGCAATTGGAGACCAGCAACTGGTGATGATGGGCCAGCTCGGCCTCGTGCCCTTGCGCGGCAAGCAGGAACTCACAAGGAATCACACGCGTGCCTTGGTGGATCAGCTGGTAAAACGCGTGCTGGCCGTTTGTGCCGGCCGCGCCCCAGACAACGGGGCCTGTGTTGCGCGGGCTATCCGCGCCGTCGCGTTGAACACCTTTGCCGTTGGATTCCATTTCAAGCTGCTGAAGGTAGCTTGGCAAAAGGCCCAGCCGTTCGTCATACGGCAACACAGCGCGCGTGGCGTTGCCACAAATCTGGTTGTGCCATATGCCCACCAGAGCCAGTAAAACAGGCATGTTTTCATGTAACTCAGCGGCACGGAAATGCGTGTCCATCGCCTGCGCACCGCGCAGAAACGCATCAAACGCTTTGGGTCCGATGGCGATCATCAAAGACAGGCCAATGGGCCCCCAAACCGAATAACGCCCGCCAACCCAATCTTCAAAACCAAAGACATGCGCCGGATTGATGCCAAACTCGGCGGTCTTTTCCTCAGACGTGCTAAGGGCGGCAAATTGAACCTTTGGGTCACCGCCATGATCCAACATCCATGCGCGCGCTGTACGAGCGTTTGTCATGGTTTCGATGGTGGTGAATGTCTTTGAGGCCACAATCACAAGCGTTGTTTTTGCGTCCAACACCCGAAGAGTATCTGCGATATCAGCGCCATCCACGTTTGAAACAAAGTGGCACCTTGGGCCGTCCTGATACGGTGACAACGCCCTGACGGCCATTGCAGGCCCTAAATCCGAACCGCCGATGCCGATGTTAACAACGTCAGTATACGTGCCACTACGCACCTTGGTTGCAAATGTCCGCATGGCGGCAAGTGTGTCTAGAACGGCTGGCATAACATCTACGCCGTCAACCATCACAGGGCCGCCATCTAGGTTGCGCAAGGCTGTGTGCAATACTGCGCGGTCCTCGGTTTCGTTTATGTGGACACCGGAAAACATTGCTTCGCGTTTGCTCTCGATGTCACTATCACGCGCCAAGGCCAGCAACGTTTCGCGGGTTTGTGGATCGATGTTGGTTTTGGAATAATCAAAATACATGTCCCCAGTTTGTGTCGCAAACGCCTGCGCGCGTTTGGGATCATCAAACAGGTCTGAAATACGCCGCTCTGCAGCTAAATCGTGTTGTTCGCTCAGGGTTTTCCAATGGGTCATGTTGCGCTCCAATGAACGGTGGCGTTGGAGAGGACAGTCTGAATGGGCGCTTCAGCAGGAGACAGGTTTTGCGCCTGTGTAATGGCTTGGCGTTTATCTTCGCCAGTGATCAGCACATGTGTTGCCTTTGCACTGCGCAAAAAGGGCGCGGTTAAGGTGAAACGCTGTACATCTTGCCCTTCGATGGAAATGGGCAACAGCATCTGCGCATCCTCAGCTAATGCATCCGCCAACCCGTCTGATCCCGGAAACAAAGACGCCGTGTGCATGTCTGCGCCCATGCCCAGCAACAAAACATCAATCGGTGCCAAACCTGACAATTCAACAGACAAGGCACTTGCCGCGCTGGTGCTATCCATATCGGCCCTGAAATAGGGAGTGAACTGAGCCGTGGCAGCATGACCCGTCAAAAGGCGTTTGCGTATCAGCGCGGCGTTGGATTGCGGATTGCGTTCAGGCACCCAACGCTCATCACTTAGTAGAATATGAACGCGCGACCAGTCCAAATCGATGGCGCAGAGTGCGTCAAAAACCGGACCGGGCGTTGTGCCGCCAGGTACAGCAAAGCTCACGGTGTCTTTTTGCTCAAGCGCGGCACGTAAATCAGCAGCAAGCGCAATCGCGACATCCTCCATAAGCGCGTCGCGGCTGGGGTATTCGATCATGTTCATTTCGTCACCTTGTTCACTCTGTCAACTTGCGCCATTCGCGACCTTCACGGCGCATCAGTTCGGTGGCATCCGTTGGGCCGGAACTGCCGTGGTCATAAGGTTTAGGAACATCATTGCGCCCCTCCCACCCTTCAATGATCGGATCTGTCCACGCCCACGCGGCCTCAACTTCGTCGCCGCGCATAAACAGGGTTTGGTTGCCACGGATCACATCCATAATCAGCCGCTCATAGGCATCCACGTGATCCACATCCTCCGAATTCACCGCCTCGGCAAAGCTCATATCTAAGGGCACGTCGATCAGGCGCATACCGCCCGGGCCTGGTTCCTTGATGGTCACGCCAAGGGTGATGCCTTCATTGGGCTGCAGGCGGATGGACAAAACATTGCGGTGACGCCCTGCCTCATCCCCAAAAATGCTATGCGGGGTGTCTTTGAAAACAACAGTGATTTCGGACGAGCGCGCCGCAAGCCGTTTGCCCGTGCGCAGATAAAATGGCGTACCAGCCCACCGCCAATTGCTGATCTCGGTGCGCAGCGCGATAAAGCTTTCTGTGCGCGAGCGTGGGTTTTCAACGGCTGTTCGGTAGCCGGGGTTTTCAGCCTCGTTGCAGGGCTCCGCCTGATATTGGCCTCGCACGATGTGGTAAGGAGCAACAGGCTCAAGCGCGCGTATCACTTTTAGCTTTTCGTCACGCACCGCATCAGGTGAAAACCGCGCAGGTGGTTCCATTGCAATCAGGCACAACAGTTGCATCAGGTGGTTTTGCACCATATCGCGCATGGCTCCCGATTTATCGTAATATTCCCCGCGCCCACCAACACCAACGGTTTCAGCCACCGTGATCTGGATGTGATCAACGTACTGGCTGTTCCACAACGGTTCGAACAGCATATTACCAAACCGCACGGCCATCAGGTTTTGAACAGTTTCTTTGCCAAGGTAGTGATCAATGCGGTAGATCTGATCTTCGTTAAAATAGGTCGCCAGTGTTTTGTTCAGCGCACGCGCGGTCTCTAGGTTACGACCAAAGGGTTTTTCAACAACGATCCTAGCGGCATCATCCGCCATACCCCATTTCTGCAAACGCTCTGCAATGTCTCCAAACAGGGCTGGTGCAACGGAGAAGTAATAGGCCTCAATCCGTTCTTTTCCGGCCATCAGCGTCTGAAGCTCTTTCCAGCCTTGTTCGCCGCGCGCATCAATGGTCACATATTCCAACTGGGCAAGAAACGCTTCAAGTCGATCGCAATCGCTGGCCTGTTTACCCCCAAATTCGGTGATCGCCTCGCGGATCATCTGGCGATACCCGTCAGAATCAAGGTCACTGCGCGCCGCACCAATCACGCGCGCTTCGGGCGGCATTTGGCCTACGCAAAAGCGATGGAAGAGCCCAGGCAAAATCTTGCGCCTTGCAAGATCGCCAGTGCCGCCAAAAATTACCAGATCAAACAGATCAACAGGAATGACGCGTGAAACCATGGATAATGCCTCTTGTGCTTCGCACCGCCAATGGCAGCACGTTTTCGATACTCAAACTCTATTTGGCTATCCTACCAGTGGTTGGGCACCGGAGGAACCGTCTCGGGACCTCTGATACAATAGTTTTGTGTTAGCGCAAACATTCTTTGTGACACGACTTCACAACAGTGTGCAAATGGCCAAAAAGGTGTTTTCTTGTCTTTGCGGACCACATACCCCATCTAGAAGACTAGGAACGAGTACAGGAGGGCATGGATGTGAAAGATCTCGCATTGGCCAATCAAGGTAAATTTACGAATCCAACCCTTACTGCCAAGGGTGAAGCGCGCGCGACGGTTGCGCTGAGCAATCCGCAAACGTTGTGGTTTAATACTGGAACCCTGTGCAACATCGAATGCGCCAACTGTTACATCCTGTCCAGTCCAACAAATGATGCGCTGGTTTACATCACGGCCCAAGAGGTGCGGGACTATCTAGACCAACTAGAAGACCGCAAATGGAACGTGTCCGAGATCGCCTTTACTGGCGGCGAACCGTTCATGAACCCCCAGATGATCGACATCACCGAGGCCTCCCTAGAGCGCGGATATAACGTGTTGATTCTTACCAATGCGATGATGCCAATGATGCGCAAAAAAATGCGTGAAGGGTTGCTGCGCCTGCAAGCCGCCTACCCCGATAAGCTGACGTTGCGCATTTCCGTAGATCATTACAGCCGAGAGCTACACGATGCCGAACGTGGATCAGGAGCATTCGACAAGACCATAACAGGCATGAAGTGGTTATCTGAAAACGGTTTCACCATGGCCGTCGCAGGGCGTTCAGTATTTGGTGACAGTGATGCAGACAGCCGCCGCGGGTATGCGGAATTCTATGCCGAGCATGACTTTAATATCGATGCGCAAAATGCGGGTATGACTGTATTATTTCCTGAGATGGATGAAAACGTCGAAGTGCCCGAAATCACCACTGCATGTTGGAGCATCTTGGATGTCTCCCCTGATGCAGTAATGTGTTCGTCTTCACGTATGGTGGTCAAACGGCGCGGCGCGGACAAGCCTGCTGTGCTGGCCTGTACCCTTCTGCCCTATGCCCCCGAATTTGAACTGGGTGAAACGCTGGAAGAGGCCGAGCGCGATGTCGCGCTCAACCATCCTCACTGTTCCAAGTTCTGCGTTCTTGGCGGTGCCAGCTGCTCGGCTTAATCTACGCTTAACCGAATAACGTGACCATCGCGGGGGTTAGCACTCCCGCTTGCCAAGGCGTCGTAGACATCAGCCGCCTGCCCGATCCCGCCATGGACCTGAACGTCCAGCCAGCTAGAGGCATCTTTGGCCAGTCGCTTCCATGCTTGGGTAATTTGTTTTTCGATAACGCCGGGGGCCCATTCTTCGCGACGTTTGGCGATTTGGGCTGGTGCGAAAAAGAACTGTGGCTTTACGCCCTCAAGAACAACCTGCGGTTGGAACTGGTCCCAATGGCTGATCCCCACCGCTGATGAGTGTTTCAGATGCGCGCCCAGCGTTGAATGCACCTGCGCCTTAACCTGCGCATTGCCAGACATATCTACATAAACCGAATCCTCAGATGGCAACTGCGCGATCTCGTCATAAGTAAGGACCTGATCACATGCGCCCAACCCCTGAACAAAATCGCGATTACCCTCAGACGTGAGGCCAATGATTTTATATTCGCGCCCTTCGGGTTCAGCCAGATATTTACACAAGCCCAGCCCTGTTTTGGAAGATGCACTGCCGATGATGATTTGTTTTGCGCCGAAACAATCATTGTCCATCAACCAATCAAACAACAGATATGAGGTCGCGAGCAGAGGCTGCAAAAGCGCGCGTATGTGGTCTTGGTCAGCGTCACCCGCACGCACTGGGGTATAGCGGTTATAGACCGCCGGCAGCTCGGCGCGGTGCGCAACCGCGTCCACGAACCCGCCATGCCCGTCGGATTGGGGTGTGATGACCAATTCTTCTGCCAGCGGATAAAAACCGTACAAAAGCGTACCAACCGCTAAATCGTCACTGTTACTTTCAACAACCTCAGCAGTGCCCCAAACTGGAACCAGTCCCTGCCCCTCAATCCCTGTCGGGAAGAAATGCCAATACCCAATGGCAAACCCCGAAGCCGCATACGTTACGTTATTGGACGTCAGTGCAAAACTGCTCAGCTTCAAACGGGCCTGCCCTGAACCCAGCAGCTCGGAAGGTACGGTTTCCAGTCTGGTCTCGGTGATGTTCTTGTGATCGGTCAATAGGCGTTGCATGGGTGTTTCTCCTCGATTTGGGGGCAGCTTAACGGCGCAAACAGGTATAGGCAGTGTAACGTGGCGTCAGACCAGACAGAGACAAAGATTGGTCAGTTTCTTCGAAGTTATGTACGCAGTTAAATGCCGCCAATTAGGTGTCGCCTGCGCAATGGCATTGCACCTTATCTGGGCTTCGCGCTATACTAAGACCCAATATATAGAAGACATCAGCAAAGCTGGGACAGACATTGAACGACACGCCGGAAACCCCTGAAAACGAAGACGAAAACCTTCCCGTGCGGCCTGTTTATGACGGGCCATCGGTGACGATTGAGCATGAGATGCGCACAAGCTATCTCGACTATGCCATGTCGGTTATCGTTTCTCGTGCGATTCCCGACCTTCGCGATGGTCTAAAACCTGTTCACCGCCGCATTCTTTATGCCATGCATGAAGCTGGCAATACGCATGACAAAGCCTACCGTAAATCGGCGCGCGGCGTCGGTGATGTGATGGGTAAATACCACCCACACGGTGACAGTGCGATCTATGACGCATTGGTCCGGATGGCACAGGATTTTGCGATGTCCCTGCCGCTTTTGGATGGTCAGGGCAACTTTGGTTCGATGGATGGCGATAACGCCGCCGCTATGCGCTATACCGAAGTGCGCATGGATAAACCCGCTGCTTTCTTACTGGCTGATATCGACAAAGAAACTGTTGATTTTCAGGACAACTATGACGGCAAAGACCGTGAGCCTACTGTTCTGCCTGCCCGCTTTCCCAACATGCTTGTTAATGGCGCGGGGGGTATTGCGGTTGGTATGGCTACAAATATCCCGCCCCATAACCTTGGCGAAGTGATTGATGCCTGTCTGGCCCTGATCGAAGAGCCTGATCTGACGTCTGAGCAGCTGATTGAGTATGTCCCCGGTCCTGACTTCCCAACGGGTGGGATGATGCTGGGCCGCACTGGCGCACGCAAAGCGTATCTTGAAGGGCGCGGTAGCGTTATCGTCCGTTCCAAAACGCGCATCGAGGAAATCCGCAAGGACCGCTGGGCCATCGTTATAGACGAGATCCCCTATCAGGTGAACAAAGCCACCATGATCGAGCGGATTGCAGAGGCCGCGCGCGACAAAAAGATTGAGGGCATCGCCCACGTACAAGACGAGAGCGACCGGAATGGTGTGCGCGTTGTTGTTGAGCTAAAGCGCGACGCAACCGCCGAAGTTGTGCTGAACCAGCTGTTCCGCTTTACGCCCATGCAGACCTATTTCGGGTGTAACATGCTGGCGCTAAACGGGGGGCGTCCAGAAACACTTACGCTGCGCCGCTTCCTGACATGCTTTATCGATTTCCGCGAAGAAGTAGTAGCACGCCGTACGGCCCACCTGCTGCGCAAAGCCCGCGAACGCAGCCACATCTTGTGTGGTTTGGCCGTGGCCGTTACCAACATTGACGAAATTGTTGCCACCATCCGCTCCTCTGCGGATGCAGCCGAAGCGCGTTCAAAACTGATGACGCGCCGCTGGCCTGCCGAAGACATTTTGCCCTACATCGCATTGATCGATGATCCGACACATACGGCAAACGACGATGGCACCTATAACCTGTCCGAAACACAGGCCCGTGCGATCCTTGAGCTGCGCCTGCAGCGTTTGACCCAGATTGGTGTCAAAGAAGTCACAGACGAACTCGAAGAGCTGGCTGGCAAGATCAAGGAATACCTGGAAATCCTAGGGTCCAGAGACCGGATCATGGCGATCATCCGTGAAGAACTGGTTGAAATACAAGAAAAATTCGCTGTTCCACGCCGCACCGAGATCGTTGACTGGTCTGGCGATATGGACGACGAAGACCTGATCGAAAGCGCCGATATGGTTGTGACTGTCACCTCTGGTGGCTACATTAAACGTACTCCATTGGTCGATTTCCGCAGCCAGCGCCGTGGCGGCAAAGGTGTGTCAGGCATGGCCACCAAAGAAGAGGATGTCGTCACGACCCTCTTTGTAGCCAATACCCACACGCAACTGCTGTTCTTCACAACGGATGGCATGGTTTACAAGCTCAAGACATGGCGTTTGCCGCAAGGTAGCCGCACGTCCAAAGGCAAGGCGATTGTGAACATCCTGCCGATCCCGACAGGTGTTTCGATTGCTGCGATCATGCCTGTGGACCGTGACGAAAAAGAATGGGACGACCTGCAGGTGGTATTCGCCACGTCCGCAGGCACCGTGCGCCGCAACAAACTGTCTGATTTCACCAACGTCATGCGCAACGGCAAGATCGCGATGAAGTTTGAGGACGAGCATGAGGGCACCACCCTCATCAATGCCCGCATCGCGAGCCATGATGACGATGTGATGCTGGTGACCAACTCGGGCCGCGCAATCCGCTTCCGGGCCACTGATGTCCGTGTGTTCAACAGCCGTAACTCGGTTGGTGTGCGCGGCATCAAGCTGGGCGGAGACGACAAAGTTGTCTCAATGTCCATCATTCGCCACTTTGACGCGGGCAGCGATGAACGCGCCGCCTACCTCAAGATGCGCCGCGCGATGGCGGGTCTGGCTGATGATGCGGATAGCGTTGACGAAGAAGAAGGCAACGCCGATATGCCACTGGCACAAGAGCGTTACGCCGAAATGTCAGCGTCCGAAAACTTGATCCTCACCATTACTGCTGGCGGCGCTGGTAAGCTCAGCTCAAGCCATGATTATCCACTGCGTGGACGTGGTGGCATGGGTGTGACTGCGATGGACAAAGCCATGCGTGGCGGCCAGATCGTGGCCTCCTTCCCCGTCGATATGGAAGACCAGATCATGCTCGCCACTTCCAAGGGCCAGTCGATCCGCGTGCCTGTTGAGGGGATTTCGTTCCGCTCACGTAGTGCAGGCGGTGTGAAGGTGTTTGATACTGGCAAAAACGAAGTTGTCGTGTCCGTTGCTTGGATTGCCGATCAAGGTGATGAAGATGTTGTTGAGGGCGAAGTCGAAGGCGATACGACCGAGTAAGCCTTTTTACCCTCAAATCAATAAAGAGCCGCTTCAATTTGAGGCGGCTCTTTAATTTGTAGGGTCAAAATAGCAATGTAAGACTCTTTGCCAACGGAGGCTAGATCGAGTTCACTCTTCGAAAACTGCCCGAGTGTTTCTAGAGGTACACCCCATTGTTATGTCGGCTTTGCGGATTTTGCTGCCGTTGGCGCGTGGTAGCTCCCAGTAAAAAGCAAACATTAGATCATTTTTGAATGCAATCTAGGCATGCATCCTGACTGATGTTGCCCCTCCCAAAAGGCGACCTTCATAAACTTTGAGGCAGGGATAAGCTGCGCGCTGTTCTCCCAATTTTGGTTGGAGCTTTTTGTATGCTTTTTGAAAGCCAGATCCGAGATTTCCAAGGGCAACATCGCCCGCCAAAAGGGATTCGCAGTGCAATCCATTTGCCAATAATGCAGCATGTGTTGGGAGTAGTAGGTGAATGTATCTCACTAGAGGGACTTCAATTCTAGATATCCCGCACTGGCCAACCAAGGCCTTTATTGGAACGTAGGCAACCTGAGAACCAAAAAGAAGTTCAACGGCGCCCCCCCTTATCAACAAGCGGTGATCCGGTGATAGCTTAACCTGCGCAGTCGCGCCAAATGTGCCTGCATCGATTTTTATGGGAGCAGATTTGCCTACACCTGGAGCTCGTCGGTCAGTCTTCCATAAGATTGGCTGGAGTCCATGGTCAACTGTGTGAACCAAGTCTCCAACAGCCAAATTCTCAATGGGAACAGCGCCTACTGGTGTTGATATCGGCGTTCCTTCAGTAAAGCATACATAACGGTGGTCACCATCAATTTGATCCGTCGTATAGAAACCTGGTGAATTTCCGCCGTCAAAATTATCCCAGTACCATTGCTCCAAATCGAATCCTGGAGACCAAACGACTTGTGTGAGATCACCGTTTTCGTCCGTGCCTTCAAATATGATTGCACCGCTGCTTTCAGAGAAAGAGTCGGACCGAATTACGACAGCATTCTCAATGTAGGCACCGCCGCTGGGCCCGCCAGTCCACTGCACGGTATATGTTTCACCTACCTCAAACAGCCTGGCATCGTCGTCATTACTACCGGACGTTATCGATAGGTCTCTTGACGAGGTTGGAGGGTAGTCAAGCTGGCTCGTGTTTGAGCCGTTGTATCCGTTATTTACATTACTTCCAGTGGAAGCCGCAAATTCATTGTCTTCAGCGTTGAAAGTAAACATCCGTGCCCCACAAACCACCTTTGGCTAAGGCACAGATATTTGCCCGCACGTCCTTAAGAACGTGCCAACGAAAGGCGATTTTTCTGCTCGATGTATCGAAGAATTGATTACGTTTTTAGATTGAAGCAATACACTTCAAGATCATTGAACATTCTCGATTGTAGTTATTTCCGATCGTTGAATTTCCGTCTGAGGGGAATTTTCTTACCCGTATTCTGCCGAAAAATTCAAGGTCAACTTTCCTGTACAAACCCGTCGTCGGAGCGGAGTGCAGCATCAGGCGAATTGTGCTCAAAGCAGTCATAGAGACTGCTCAGGAACCATTTTAATCAAATAGCCGCTTCAAATTGAGGCGGCTATTTGTCCGTATGTGTAGGCGTTCAGAGGTTGTAAATACCGGTAAATTTTTCTTTGAGGTATCCCAGCAGCGGTGCCTCGGTGGGCGCTTGCCCTGCCGCACGCTCAATCACATCGCGTGGCTCATACAACGAACCGTGCGTTTGTACATTCTTGCCTAGCCATGCCGTGGCTGAGGATGTGTCGCCCTTGGCCAGCTGGTTATCCAGATTTGGCAACGCAGTGCGCATCGCCTCGTTCAGGCAGCCCGCATAGACATTGCCCAAGCTATACGTCGGGAAATACCCGAACAGGCCAACGGACCAATGTACATCCTGCAAAACACCATTGGACGGCTTATCAACGGCATAACCAAAATCAGCCTCAAAGCGGTCGTTCCACGCGGACTCAAGTTCGCTCACTTGCAGATCACCCGACATCAATGCGCGTTCCAGATCAAAGCGTAGAAGGACGTGCAGGTTATACTGCAGCTCGTCCGCTTCGGTGCGGATGTATCCATCGCCAACGCGGTTCACGAGGGCATAGAAATCGTCCTCAGTCTTCACGCCGAAATCGCCAAAGGCGTCTTTCATCTGGCCAAACAACCAGCCAGTGAACGCACGGCTGCGGCCAATCTGGTTTTCATAGATGCGGCTTTGGCTTTCATGCACGCCCATGCTCACGCCATTGCCCAGCGGGGTCAGCAGATAGTCACTGTTGATGTTCTGCTCATAGGCGGCATGGCCGACCTCGTGGATCGTGGAATAGAAACAGTTGAACGGATCGGCAGGGTTGGTGCGCGTGGTGATGCGCACATCAAGGCCCGAACCCGATGAGAACGGATGCACAGCCTTATCGACACGACCGCGCGCCATGTCATAGCCAAATGTCTTAGCCAGCAGGCGTGTCAACTTCATCTGCGCGCCCTCATCGAAAGTACCTTTTAGCGGCGTTGGCCCTTTGGATTCGCGGATCGCTGCGCGTAGTTCTGACAGGACGGGGCGCATTGCACCAAACATCGCCTCCAGATCAGCGCCTGACGTTCCCGGTTCATAATCATCCAGCATCGCGTCATAGACATCACCACCCGCCGCCAACGCATGGCCTTCTTCACGCTTGAGCATGATGATTTCAGCCAATGTCGGAGCAAAGGCACTGACATCATCCGCTTCGCGCGCTTCAGCCCAGATACCTTGCGCTGCTGACGTTAGTTTTGCCAATCTGGTGGCTAGCGCCGCTGGCACTTTACTCGTGCGCTCAAAACTGCGGCGGATGTGGCGCATGTTTGCTTGGCCAACGTCGTCCAGCGATTTCCCGTCAATCGTTTCTAGCCACTCACCCACACGTGGATCAATGCGGCGCGCGTGCAGCACGCTTTCCATTGCGGCCATTTCCTCGGCGCGCTGGGGCGCAGCACCGCGCGGCATCATGGTTTCTTGGTCCCAGCCCAAGCGGCCTGCCACCTGCCCCAAGGCCTGCGTGTCACGGGTGAATTCCATCAGGTCATCATAAGCGGTCATTTGGTGGCTCCTCTGAGCGAAGTCGCGATAGGGTAAAGGGAAAGGTGGCGCGCGCGCAGGATCAAGACCCAGCACAGCACAGCCAAGCCTTGGTGCATCAAGGCGAGGGTCAAAGGCGCGGCGTAAAGAACTGTTGTGATGCCCAGCACCACCTGCAGAACGATTGCGGCAAACACCGCGTTAAACGCAAAGCGGGTATTGGGGTGCGCCGATGCGCGACCGCGCAGCCAAACCACTACGCTAAAGGCAAATAGCAGATAGCCTGTGATGCGGTGAATGAACTGCACCAATCCGGGGTTTTCGATAAAGTTCTTCCACAAAGGCTCAAGTTCAAAGGCTTGGGGTGGGAAAAATTGCCCTGCCATCAGCGGCCAATCGGTATAGGTGCGCCCAGCATCAATGCCCGCAACCAATGCGCCGATCAAGATTTGCAGGAACGCAAAATGTAGCAAACCAGTGGAAAGCCCGTATAGCTTCGCCTCTTTGGCGCGGCGCGCCTGCATCAGGTCACGTTCAGGGCGGCCAAGACTAAGGGCATACCATGTGATGAACCCCATAATAACAAAGGCGAGCCCCAAATGCGTCGCCAGCCGTTCGCTGTGCACATCCGTTGTAGCTGTGCCCGAGGTCACACCAGAGGAAACCATCCACCAGCCAATTGCGCCCTGTAGGCCCCCAAGCCCGCCAAGCAGCAATAGTCGCGGCGTCCAGCCTGTAGGGATCTGGCGGCGCAGCAAGAACCAAAAGAAGCCCAGTCCCCAGACAAGGCCAATCACACGGCCCAACTGACGATGGCCCCACTCCCACCAGTAAATCAATTTAAAATCGCCAAGCGTCATCCAGCTGTTTTGCAGGCGGAATTCGTCTATTTCTTGATATTTCGCAAATTCGGATTCCCAGTCAACTGCGTTCAAGGGTGGCATCGCCCCCGTGAATGGACGCCATTCCGTGATGCTAAGACCACTGTCGGTCAGGCGCGTGGCTCCGCCAACAAGGATCATCAGGAACACCAACGCAAACAGGATCATCAGCCAAATACGGATCGCGCCGCGTGCGCCGCCGCGCCCCGCATCGATCACACCTTTTGTGGCGACAGGCTTTGCCGTGTCCGCGCCGACTTCTTCAAATAGCTTCCGATTGGTGGCCATATGCCCTCCGTTGGGTTCGTATCTTTGTGGTACTTGCTAGACTATATAGCGTCTAGCCGCGTTCCTTCCAGCGGACCATTTGCCGAAGTGTCCCATGCAGGATTTGCACATCCGCACGTGTCAACGGCAAACGGCTCCACATGTTGCGCAGATTGGTCTTCATCGAGGCGGCCTTGTGTTCGGGGTAAAAGAAACCCGCGTCTTCCATGCGTTCTTCATAATGTTTGGCCAAATGCTCGATCTCTGAGTTATCTGCCCAATCAGTGCCTGCCATTTCATGTACAATGGGTGTGTGATTGCCCTGCTGACGCATCCATTCATAACCCATCAACAAAACGCATTGCGCCAAATTGAGGGAGGCAAACTCAGGATTTACCGGCACCGATACAATTGCGTTGGCGCGCGAGATGTCGTCATTCTCAAGGCCTGCGCGTTCTGGCCCGAACAATACGGCAACGCGTTCGCCAGCTGCGATCTTCTCAGCGGCCAGCTTCATCGCTGCCTCAGGAGTATAGACGGGTTTGGTTAAATCACGGTCGCGCGCGGTGGTTGCAAAGACGAAACTGCAATCCGCCAACGCGTCGGGCAAATCAGGGGATACACGCGCATGATCCAGCACACGCCCCGCACCAGATGCCATCGCAACCGCCGCCGGATTGGGCCAGCCATCACGCGGGGCAACAATACGCATATGATCCAAGCCAAAATTAAGCATGGCACGGGCAGCGGCCCCTATGTTTTCACCCATTTGAGGGCGCACAAGGACAAAGCTGGGGGCGGAAGGTGTCTGAACTGTCATACTGACCTCATACCCCGCGCCCCTGCCCTTGCCAATATGATGCAGACAGAGGATTTCAGTTTCCATCCTGCGCCGGATTAAGCTAGTCACACGTCACGCATCCAAAGGATATGACCCATGTCAAACGCACCAGAACAGCCGCAGCTTTATCTCATCACACCACCAGAGCTGGATTTGCAGAGCTTTCCCGATGTTTTGGGTAAAATTCTGGACGCCCATGCAACGTCTTGTGTGCGCCTTGCCCTTTCCACACGCGACGAAGACGACCTAGCCCGCGCCGCAGATACATTGCGCGTTGTGACTGATGCACGCGAAGTTGCGCTGGTGATTGCAGATCATACGTTGCTGGCCGAACGTCTCGGCCTTGATGGTGTTCACCTATCTGATGCAGCCCGCTCCGTGCGCCACGCACGCAAAGTACTAGGCCCTGATGCGATTGTAGGCAGCTATTGCGGCGGATCACGCCATGACGGAATGGGTGCTGGCGAAGCGGGCGCTGACTACGTGGCCTTTGGCCCCGTCCAAGCGACCGCGCTGGATGACGGCGAAGTCGCTGAAGGCGATTTGTTCCAGTGGTGGTCCGAAGTGATCGAAGTGCCCTGCGTTGCCGAGGGCCAGCTGGACCTCGCAATGATCGCCGCGCTTTCCTCCAAAACCGACTTTTTCGGCATCGGCAATGAGATCTGGAGCCAAGAAGATCCCTTGGCCGCCCTTAACACGTTGTGGTCAGCAGTAAGCTAACCCCTTACAGTAACGTCCGTTCAATCACCCAATACGCACCCACCGCCGCGATCACACAGGACGCGGGGATCGCGATTGCGCGGCGGTACCATATTTTACGAATGGCCCAGCCTACCAGTACAAACGCGATCGCAATCACGGTCAACTGCCCCAGCTCCACGCCAATGTTGAACCCAATCAACGCGGGCACAAACTGGCCTGCTGGCAGGCCGAACTCTCCCAAGACGGAGGCAAAGCCCAACCCGTGCAGCAACCCAAAGCAAAAGATCACAACTGGTCGCCAAGGGCTAAGGCCCGAGGTAAAGATATTTTCAACCGCTACATAGACAATGGATGCCGCGATCAGGGGCTCGACGATACTGGCAGGAACGTTCACCCACCCCATCGCACCAAGTGCAAGAGTGACAGTATGGGCCAAGGTGAATGCCGAAACCTGCCAGACCAGCGGACGTAAGTGGGTTGAAAGGAAAAACAGCCCCAACACAAACAGGATATGATCCAGCCCTTTGGGCAGAATGTGATCAAACCCAACGGGGATATACTCCGCAAAGGTCTGCCAGCCGTTCAAAGCGTCACCACCACTCAGTGTTATTTCCGCACTGCTGCCACCGCTGATTAATCCGGTAAATGGGGCCTCAACGCCCTGTTGACGCAGGACCATATCACCACCGCCTTTAGGCAATGTGACTGTTAGTTTTTCGCCAACCGCCGCATCGGCAGTCAACTGCCATACGGCAATCCGCGGGAGTTCTTCATTCACACCACTAGGCACATCTACGTCGACCGTTTCCAGCACCAAAGCCACACCATCCACGCTGATCACAGGCAGCGCATTCCACCCCTTCAATAGTTGGGGCGCACGTTCGGCCAAGGCTTCAGGCGTTAAAGCGCGCAGCGTGTCATAGTCATCTGCTTGGGGGGCTTCGTTGGTGTCTTGAACGACATCCAAATCAACGCCCGCTAGAAATGCCTCAAGATTAATCTGCAAGGTCAGTTCTGCACGCGCATCAGTCACTGTTAGGTCGGCAATTGTCGGCACAACTTCGTGCGCGTGGGCAACTGTGCTTGACATCACTAGCGCAAACGCCAGCTTAACAACCAGCAACAAGGAACACCGTTTCATGAAACTCACCCGTTTTTGTACATTTATCTGTGCCACCCTCGTATACGCGCCGATGGCCATTGCCCACGAGTTTTGGATTGAACCGTCCGAGTTTCAAGTGAAAAAGGATGCGCCAATTGTGGCTGACCTGCGAAACGGGCAGTTATTTGCTGGCACTGCTCAATCGTTTTTCGAAAAACGCAACACTCGGCTTGATGTTACGATGGGTATGCGGACAACCCCCATCATGGGCCGCATGGGCGATCGCCCAGCAATCCAGGTGCCTGCCCCTGAACAAGACGGATTGATGATTCTCACACACGAAGCAGCGCCGTCTATTTTGACATATCGCGAGTGGGCGAAATTTGTGAAATTTGTCGAACATAAAGATTTCCAAGACGCTTTTGCGATCCACGCTGCACGTGGTTGGGCACAAGAGAACTTCAAAGAGACCTACACCCGCCATTCCAAATCATTGATTGCAGTAGGAAGTGGCGCTGGTGCGGATCGTGAGTTTGGGCTGGTGACCGAATTTATCGCCCTCGATAATCCGTATGATGCGGATTTTGACGGCACTTTGGATGTATCCCTTTTGTATAACGGCGCGCCGCGCAGCGATGCTCAGGTTGAGGTATATGCCCGTGACACAAATAATGAAGTGATTGTCACCATTACCAGAACCGACGATCAGGGTCATGCAGCGATACCTGTGCAAGGGGGAATGGACTATATGCTGGATGCTGTTGTCCTGCGTCCCGTAAAAGGGGAGCCCACGGTTGAGGCCGGACCTGTTTGGGAAACGCTTTGGGCGACGCTGACGTTTGCGGTTCCTGCAAACTGATCTGCAAACTGCTTGCGCGTCTGGGCACATGGCGTCAAAACCAACCACATGACTGACAAACCTGAAATCTTATGTATTGGCTCCGTTCTTTGGGACGTGATTGGCCGCTCTGATGCGCCCATGCGGCAAGGCTCTGATATGCCAGGCCGTATCACCCGCCTGCCCGGCGGTGTTGCATTGAATATTGCCATGGCGCTGCGCCGATTTGGCCTGCATCCTGCATTGTTAAGTGCGGTCGGTCGAGATGCGGACGGCGACGCCCTGATTGCGGCTTGCCATGCACGCGGCCTTGGAACTGACCTGATTTATCGCTCCGACGATTTACCGACAGATCAATACATGGCGATTGAGGGCAGCAATGGTTTGATTGCAGCAATAGCTGACGCACATTCATTAGAAGCAGCAGGCGACAAGATTTTGCGCCCCCTTGAGGTCGCCAAGCAGCCCTATACAGGTGCGGTTGCCCTAGATGGAAACCTCACGATCGCTCTTCTATCTCAAATGGCGCGCAGCCCGTTGTTGGCGCAGGCTGATCTGCGCGTGGCCCCTGCATCACCGGGTAAGGCACTGCGGCTCAGCCCGTTTGTACAAACAGGACGCGGCACGCTTTATGTTAACCTCGAAGAAGCAGGTCTGCTGTGCCAAATGCATTTTGACAGTTCATCCGCTGCTGCTGAAACATTGTTGGAACGCGGCGCGGCGCGGGCTATTGTCACCGACGGCGGCAAGCCGGCAACTGCTGCCAGTCCTGAGCAGACAGTTACACAAACACCACCGCCCGTTTCGGTCACACGCGTGACAGGTGCAGGCGATACATTTATGGCGGCGCATATCGCCGCTGAGTTACGTGGCCAACCCGCCGAATCCGCGCTGGATGATGCCCTATCGGCCGCTGCCCTTTATGTTTCCGGAGAAACAACCATATGATCCCTATCGCTTATTCCGCCGAAGTCACTGCTGCCCGCGCCTCAGGTGCTGCAATTGTGGCCTTGGAAAGCACCATCATCACCCACGGCATGCCATATCCGCAAAACATCGAAGTTGCTCGTCTTGTTGAGGGTGACATTCGCGAAGCGGGTGCTGTTCCGGCGACCATTGCGGTGATGGATGGCACGTTGCACATCGGATTGGACGCAGACCAACTGAGCAGTTTGGCCCAGACCAAAGGTGTGGCAAAACTCAGCCGTGCGGACATGGCCGCGTGCATTGCAACGGGTGGCACCGGTGCAACTACAGTTGCCGCAACAATGATTGCCGCGCAGCTTGCTGGTATCCACGTGTTTGCGACGGGCGGTATTGGCGGCGTTCACAAAGGCGCCGAAGACAGTTTTGACATCTCTGCCGATTTGATGGAGCTGGCGCAAACAGCTGTGACTGTTGTCGCAGCAGGTGCCAAAGCCATCCTTGATGTAGCCAAAACCCTAGAGGTGCTGGAAACGCAAGGCGTCCCTGTTATCGCCTATGGCCAAGACGCATTTCCTGCCTTCTGGTCGCGTGGTTCCAAGCTGAAATCGCCCTTGCGCATGGATGACCCTGCCCAAATCGCGCAGGCCCACAAAATGCGCGCGGCACTTGGCCTTCCCGGTGGTCAGCTGATTGCAAACCCAATCCCCGAAGCGGCCGAAATTCCCGCGACGATAATGGCCCCCATCATTGCAACCGCACAGGCAGATGCCGCCAATGCAGGGATCACTGGAAAAGGTGTCACCCCTTATCTGCTGCAACGCATATTTGAGCTGACCGAAGGCCGCTCGCTGGAGGCAAATATCGCGTTGGTTCGCAATAATGCACGTCTTGCAGCGCAGATTGCCCTCAAATTACGCACCACAGCATAGAAATCAGAGTATGCGCCCATTGTTACTGTTCTCAGCAACGCATAGCTATATGTTAACACGACAAACCATGTGGACGCAGCCGACCTAATGAATACCCCTTTTGATCCAGATCCCGTAACGCCCCCCAAGCGCAGTTTAATTGGCCGTGCACGGGGTAATTTCCTGACCGGCCTGGTGGTGATCGCACCTGTTGGTCTTACGATTTGGCTCATCTGGAGCGTTGTGGGCTGGATTGATGGATTTGTACTGCCGTTGGTGCCGTTCAAATATCACCCTGACCGGTTGATACAGGACCTTTTGGGACTTGATCCAACGGTCCAGATCAACGTGCGCGGCATTGGCGTGGTTATCTTTTTGCTGTTCACCATTTTGATGGGATGGATCGCCAAAGGGCTTATCGGGCGCTCATTTATTCGGGCCGCCGAAAGCTTGGTTGAGCGGACACCTGTTGTGCGCTCGATCTATTCGGGCATTAAACAAATCTCTGAGACGATTTTTGCCCAAAGCGAACGCAGCTTTGAAACCGCCTGCTTAATCGAATACCCCCGCAAGGGAATTTGGGCGATTGGGTTCATCTCAACCGAGGCTAAGGCCGAAATAGCTGAAAAATCAGACCCTTCCGATGTAATGATGTCTATATTTTTGCCGACAACACCAAACCCGACATCCGGATTTTTACTGTTTTTGCCCAAACGCGACGTGATCGAACTGAACATGTCCGTTGAAGACTCGGCGAAACTGGTGATCTCCGCAGGGCTTGTCTACCCTAACTCAAAAGCGATTGAAGACGGCGAAGAACCCATCGCCGATCTGCGCGACCTCGCTTAGGCGAACATCTCGCGCAGATTAACGCTGCTGCGCTTGCCGATATTATCAACCCCGTCGCGCAGAAATGCTTCTGCTGCTTCTATCCCGGCTGCTTTCAACTGCCCAATGATTGCAGGATTTGGAACAACCTTGGTCGCCGCCGAAAGCTGCCCCATTAGAACATCATCCGCAATCATGTGAATGCGCACGCTGCTCATCTTGTCTGAGTCGACAGTACCGTCTTCGATCAGACGTTGCACAAAATCGATTGCCCGCAATTCACGCAACAAGCTTGAATTAAAGCTGATCTCATTGATGCGGTTCTGGATCTCTTGTGGGGATGTCGGGACCGTGTCCCGCTCAAGTGGATTGATATTGATGATGACAATATCTTCCGGCAGTTTTGGATCAAACAGCGGGAATAGCGCGGGGTTGCCCGTGAAACCACCATCCCAAAACGCTTCTTCTCGGCCGGTGGTTTTGTCAAACATCTCAACCGCTTGGAACACGGTTGGTAAACAGGCCGAGGCCATTAGGGCGTCGGGGCCGATCTCGTCGCCCTCAAACACACGGATTTTACCATTTCGAACACGCGTCGCCCCCACATAAAACAGCGGCGCATGGGTGTCGCACACGCGATCATAGTCGAATTTCTCAACAATTTCGCGCAGGGGGTTCTTGTAGAATGCGCCATAGTCATAAGGCGACACCATACGCGACACCGCATCGCCCATGGCATATGTCATGCTGTTTTCGATCTGTTTGCCTAGAACCTGAAGGCCAAACGGGGCCATCCAATCGCCCATCCGCAGGTCAGAGACGCCAGCAACCTGCAACCACAACCATTCCAAATTATCGCGCGCGCCTTGGCGCCCGCCAGTTGTCATGCCAGCCTTTAACGCCGCACCATTCAACGCACCAGCAGATGTGCCAGACATCGCGCAAATCTCAATGTCGTCTTCCTGAAGAAGACGGTCCAAGACGCCCCATGTAAACGCTCCATGCGCACCGCCGCCCTGAAGGGCAAGATTGATCTTTTTGGTGGTCTTAGCCATGTGCATGCGCCTTTGTTATCGGAGAAAAATGCGCGGCCCTAACAGGACCGCGCTAGTGGATCAAAGAGCGGTCCAACCGCCATCAACACTAATGGATGTACCTGTGATCTGATCCGCAGCTGAGGAACACAAGAACGCAGCCGTCCCGCCCATCTGTTCAACTGTCGCAAATTCCTTGCTGGGCTGACGTTTGAGCATGACATTCTTGATCACGTCTTCGCGGCTCATGTCGTATTCTTTCATCGTGTCTGGGATCTGGCTCTCGACGAGTGGGGTCAAGACATAGCCCGGGCAGATGGCATTTGCCGTGATTGCTTCTTCGGCTGTTTCTAGCGCCGTTGTTTTTGTCAGGCCTAGGATGCCATGTTTGGCTGCGACATAAGCTGATTTGTATGGCGACGCCGTCAGGCCGTGTGCTGAGGCCACGTTAATGATCCGCCCCCAGCCCGCCGCACGCATCATCGGAAGCGCAACCGCACTGGTGTGAAACGCCGAGCTGAGGTTGATCGCAATGATTGCATCCCATTTAGCCGCTGGAAAATCAGGAATCGGCGCAACATGCTGGATACCTGCGTTGTTGATCAGGATGTCGCACACGCCTGCGTCTTCAATCAGCTTGCGGCATTCATCGCCTTTGGACATGTCCGCTTTGATATAGCGCGCCTTAACACCTGTTTCTTTGGCAATCGCTTCTGCCAACGCGTGATCTTCGTCGTTGTCAGTATATGAGTTCAGCACAACATCGGCACCTGCCTTGGCAAGTTGCTGCGCGATCCCCAAGCCAATGCCAGAATTGGAGCCAGTGATGATGGCAGTTTTGCCAGTCAGGTCATAGGTAAGAGCCATTGTCGTTCTCCTGAAATGTGTTTGTTGGGTGTTATCGAAAATGCTGCAACTGCGAAAGGTGCATAAACGGCGATCAATTCCCCCCAAACACCTTGTTCCAAACTGTGTTGAAATGCGATCGCGAACCATCTGCCAAAAAAAAACGCCCGCGCAAGGCGGGCGTCAAGTTATTGAGGCAGGTTTCATACAGGCAAGAAACCTATCGAGCAGTAAGGTCTTTATAAGGAATTATAGGCCAAACGCCAAGCATAAAGTTTGCGCCTCCCGCCGGACCCCGTTAGAGGTTTGAGTAATAAAAAAAAGGGCAGCGCAGGATTGTTTCTAAAATGGCTATAGATTTTTTCCCGAGAGCACGGGGATTTGCGGGCCTCTCTTCACTGATTCTTTGGGGAATCAGTGCACAGGCTGAACCGCAACATGCGATCGCAATGTATGGTGCGCCTGCTTTGGCAGCGGACTTCACACATTTGCCCTATGCGGATCCGGATGCATTGTCGGGTGGCGCGATTACTTTGGGCAACACGGGGGGCTTTGACAGCCTCAACCCGTTTGTACGCAAAGGCACCGCGCCGTGGCAGTTGGCCTACTTTACCCACGAGACCCTCATGGGGCGCTCTTGGGACGAACCGTTCACATTGT
This sequence comes from Sulfitobacter sp., assembly GCF_036960155.1. Classification (GTDB taxonomy): domain Bacteria; phylum Pseudomonadota; class Alphaproteobacteria; order Rhodobacterales; family Rhodobacteraceae; genus Sulfitobacter. Next base: position 80,551 of record NZ_JBALWB010000007.1, read on the forward strand.
ACGGACTGCTCGCTGAAACCGTCGAAACTGACGAAGACCGCACATGGGTTGAGTTCACCTTGCGTGAAGGCACAGCATTCTCGGACGGCAGTCCACTGACTGTAGAAGACGTGATCTTTAGCTTTGAGATGCTTGGAACAATTGGGCATCCAAAATACCACAGTCTGTACCGTCAGATTGAAAGCATCGAACAAACCGGTGATCGCTCTGTGCGTCTGACATTTAACAATGACAACCGCGAGCTTGCCTTGCTGGCTGGGTTGCGTCCCATCCTATCCAAGGTCCAGTGGGAAGGCCGCGATATTGTCAGTGCCCCTGTTCAGGAGATTCCATTAGGATCGGGCCCCTATTCCGTCACGAAATATGAGTCGGGCCGGTATGTTCAGCTCAGCCGGAACCCTGACTATTGGGGCGCGGATATTGCCTTTCGGACCGGCACGCATAATTTTGACAGCATCAAATTGGATTTTTACGGTGACTCGAAGGTTCTGTTTGAGGGATTCAAGGCGGGTGAAATCTCGGCTGTGCGTGAATTCAACGCAGAGAGCTGGGAGAGCCAGTATAACTTCCCCGCTATTGCGAGCGGCAGGATAGTCAAATCCGTCATCCCGCATCAAAAGCCATCCGGCATGACGGGGTTTGTGATGAACACACGCCGCGCGCCGTTTGATGATTGGCGGGTGCGGGATGCGCTGATCCAAGCGTTCAATTTCGAGTATATCAACGATACGCTTACGGGAAATGCACAGCCGCGGATTACTTCGTATTTCTCCAATTCCGTATTGGGCAAAGAAGAAGGGCCTGCGCAGGGCCGTGTGGCCGAACTGCTGCTTCCCTACCAAGATACCCTGCCCGTTGGCACAATTGAGGGTTATGATTTGCCTGTCTCGGATGGGTCTGCACGCAATCGCGCGGGTATCCGTGCGGCGATGACCCAATTGGAAGCGGCCGGATATATGGTCGAAGAAGGTACAATGCGGCGCGGCGATGGCACCCCTGTCAGCTTTACGATCCTAATCCCAAAGGGAAGCACGGAAGACATTGCAATCGCGTCGCTATTCATCCGCGCGCTTGAGCGGTTGGGTATTGCTGCAGACATCGAAGCCGTGGATGACGCCCAGTATTTCTCACGCAGTGGCGAGTTTGATTTTGACATCACAACCTTCCGCCGCGCCCTTTCGCTGAGCCCCGGCAATGAGCAGAAATTCTATTGGGGATCGGATGCCGCAGATTTGCCCGGATCACGAAACCTGATGGGCGCGCGTAATCCTGCAATCGACGCCATGATCGATGCCATGCTGAATGCCCGTGATAGCGCCGATTTCATTGCTGCGACCCGCGCCCTGGACCGCATTCTGACGGCGGGCCGTTTTGTCATTCCGTTCTGGTCCTATACCGAGGGGCGCGTCGCCCATGTAAAGGAAATGAAGTACCCTTCATATTTGCCAATCTACGGTGATGGTTCTCAGTGGATGCCTGAAACGTGGTGGTGGGACGATAGCAAATAAGGTCAACCCACAGGTAGCCTGCGCTGTCATGAAACTGTATCATTGATGCCTTAAGGCAGGGCCTATGAATATACTTGTACTGTGCACTGGCAACTCTGCCCGCTCAATTCTCCTTGAATGCCTGCTTTCGCGGCTGGGGAACGGCGTTATCACCTCTTTTTCAGCGGGCAGCCAGCCTGCTGGTAAGGTCCATCCACAATCACTACGTCTGTTGGCTGCCGAAGGGTTTAATGTTTCTGGGCTTTCTTCAAAAAGCTGGGATATTTTCGCACTACCTGATGCCCCAAAAATGGATGCTGTCATTACCGTATGCGGTTCGGCCGCCAATGAGACATGCCCGATGTGGCCGGGTGCACCTGCGCGCGCGCATTGGGGGGTCGAAGACCCCGCCGCCGCATCTCTCGAAGACATACCAGCCGCCTTTAAAGATGCCTATGACATCCTAGCGCGGCGTGCTGCCAAATTTACTGAAGGTCTTTGTGCGGATATTGAAGTCGCAGCGTTGCAAGAAAAGTTGCAGGCCTGTAGCACATTGCCATGAAACAAAAAGTATTTGCAGAACTTATCGGCACAGCGATGTTGCTCATCTCGGTTATTGGATCGGGGATCATGGGTGTTGCGCTGGCACAGGGAAATGATGCCATTACGTTGTTGGCCAATGCCATTGCCACGGGATGTATGCTTTTTGTGATCATCACCATTCTGGGCCATATTTCTGGCGCGCATTTTAACCCTGCGGTTAGTCTTGCGTTCTTTTTGCGCGGTGAGCTCAGCGCGGCGATGCTGGGCTTTTTTGTTCTAGCGCAGGTTATGGGCGGGGTACTTGGGGTCTGGGCCGCACATGTGATGTTTGATTTACCCGTGTTGCAGATCAGCCAAACGATGCACCGTACTGGGGGGGCGCAATGGTTTTCAGAAATCATCGCGACGCTTGGCCTGTTGTTTGTAATCTTTGGTGGGCTGCGCGCACGCCCTGATGCCGTGCCCAAGTTGGTCGCTATCTACATCACGGGGGCCTATTGGTTCACGTCATCTACCAGTTTTGCCAATCCAGCTGTGACCTTTGCGCGTGGCTGGTCAGATACGTTTGCAGGTATTTACCCGGGCCATATCGCGATTTTCATTGTGATGCAGCTGGTAGCAGTGGTGATTGGCCACTTTAGCCTCAAGGCGCTACTAGGTAAGTGATGTAACCCACAAGATTGTCGCATCCTCATCCGAGGTCGAGATTACGTTGTGCCCCATCGCAGCGTCATAATAGGCGCTATCGCCGCGGCGCATCTCGATCGGTTCGTAAAATTCAGTATACAACTTAACCACTCCGGTGAGGACATACAGGAATTCCTCGCCGTCATGGCGCACCCAACCATCAAACTCTTCCATCTGGCGCGCACGGATACGCGCGCGGTAGGGCAACATGTTCTTCTTACGCAGACTGTCAGCCAGTAATTCGTGCTCATAGGTTGCGGTGGCTTGGGCGGCGCCCTCACCCGATTTGGTGACCGCCATTCGCCCGTTGATCTGCTCTGCCGCTGGCGGCGTGAACAGCTGAGGCACAGAAATCTCTAGGCCAACGGCCAATTTTTTCAGCGCATCATAGGTCGGTGACATCTGCGCATTTTCAATCTTTGACAATGTCGAACGGGCAAGTCCCGCCTGACTAGCCGCCTGTTCCAGCGTCCAGCCCCGCGCCTTACGCAACTCGCGTACACGTGCCCCTAAGTTAACAGGCGGTACCGTATGGGCCGCACCGTCTTCGCGGGCAATTTGGATCATGGATTTTGCAGCATCTTTAGTCATAGCCCTCTCTATAGCGGCGTGGTCAGTACCTTGCAACGCGCCGCAGTGCGCGCTAGCGATGCAAATGCACTCGATTTTTGACCAAGGTCCACCGCCGCCCTGCCCCAAACCATTCAACATGGCCGCTCATGTCTTGGGCCAAGCAGAGTTAGTCCCCGACAAAATAGCGCTTTCGATTCTGGGAGATGAGGATTGGAGCTATGGCGCGCTAAAGGCTGCGGTTCTAGGGACTGCAACCGGCCTGTTGCGGGCGGGCGCAAAACCCGGTGACCGAATTCTAATGCGACTTGGCAATACGGTTGACTTTCCGCTGGCCTATCTCGGCGCATTGGCTGCGGGGATGGTTCCTGTACCAACGGCATCTGCCCTCACGGAACGTGAAGTTGCGCCCATGATTGCAACGCTTAATCCCGCGCTCATTTTACGCGACCCAAATGTCGCTTGCCCTGATGATCCACGCATCCTTGAATTGCCCACCTTGCGCCGGATGCGCCAACTGCCACCTGCACAATGGCACATGGGCGATCCTGATCGCGAAGGTTACATCATCTATACCTCTGGCACATCTGGCAAACCCCGCGCCGTTGTTCATGCACACCGCGCCATATGGGCTCGCAAGATGATGCATAAAGACTGGTATGGGCTGGCCCCAACGGACAGAATGTTACACGCAGGGGCGTTCAACTGGACCTATACACTAGGCACAGGCCTGATGGACCCTTGGACCGTGGGTGCAACTGCGTTGATCCCCACCGCTGGTACAACTGCACAAGAGCTGCCCGCACTCATTGCGCGCCACGGTGCCACTATTTTTGCAGCCGCCCCAGGTGTTTATCGACAACTGTTGAATCAAACCGACATCCCTGAAATGCCCAACCTGCGCCACGGGCTGAGTGCCGGTGAAAAACTACCTCCCGCCGTTTCCATCCTCTGGGAAGAGGTCACAGGAACGTCGGTTTTTGAAGCTTACGGCATGTCCGAATGCTCGACCTTTATTTCTGCAGGACCGGATCACCCCGTCGCTCCAACTGTTTTAGGGCGTCCACAACAGGGTCGCCGAATTGCATTACTGGATGCAAACGGCCCTGTTAAAATGGGCGAGGAAGGTACAATCGCGGTCCATCGCAGTGATCCCGGCCTTATGTTGGGATATCTTGGGGCCCCCGATGAAACAGCTGCAAAAATGCTAGGGGATTGGTTTTTGACAGGCGACCAAGGCCGCATGGATAGCGATTTCCAGATCACATATTTGGGTCGCAACGATGATATGATGAATGCAGGCGGATTTCGTGTCTCCCCCGTTGAGGTCGAATCCTGCCTTGCGCGGTTTGACGGCATAACATCGGTTGGCGCCGCCGAAGTTGCGGTCAAACAAGACGTATACGTGATCGCGGCCTTCTATACTGCTGCCGCCCCACTGGACGAAGCGGCCCTGCGCAGGTATGCCGAAGCCAATCTGGCGCGCTATAAAAAGCCGCGTCTTTTCATCCATCTGCCGCAGCTTCCTATGGGAGCGAATGGTAAAATCTTGCGCCGTGCGCTGCGCCAGCAATATGAGGCCTCCCGATGACCGAACCCGTCAAGCTTGATATCATGTCCGACCCGATTTGCCCTTGGTGCTATATCGGCAAGGCACATCTGGACCGCGCCCTTGCTGCACATCCAAACCATCCATTCCAGATTGAGTGGCATCCCTTCCAACTTAATCCCGACATGCCCGCCGAGGGAATGGGACGGCGCGCGTACCTTGAGGGAAAATTTGGCGGCAAAGATGGCGCTGTAAAGGCCTATGCGCCTGTCGTGGAGAGCGCTGAAAAAGCGGGCCTCAATATCAACTTTGAGGGGATGAAGCGCACGCCAAACACACTGAACGCGCATCGCTTGATCCACTGGGCAGGTATTGAAGGGCGTCAAACTGCGGCTGTTTCGGCCCTGTTCAAGGCCTATTTCGTGGACACCCGCGACATTGGTGACACCGAAGTCCTCACGGATATTGCTGACAGCATCGAGATGGACGCGTCAGTTGTCGCGCGTTTGCTTTCAACCGAGGAAGACGCCCAAGACATCCGCGACCGCGATGCCCACAGCCGTCAAATGGGCATTAATTCAGTACCGACTTTCATCATCGGAAGCCGCCACGCAGTACCCGGCGCACAGCCACCCGAGCTTTGGGCACAGGTAATTGCCGACATAGCAAAATCATCCTGATCCTGTTGCAAAAGGGCCTCTATACCAGTTCTGCCGTCAAAAACACCTAGGCGGCAGGGCCGCTCTGCCTTAGAAAATAAGGTAAGAGGCAAAAAGCCTCATCTATAATAATACCTTTGAGCAGGTATGCAGGCAGTGATCAGAAAATCGTTCCATTGGAACGCCCCCTTTCTACTCAGTGAGCGACAGTTTTGTCGCCTTACCGCTCATGACGTGCGTTTGCGCGGGGTTTGGTGAATTGAGAAAGGTCCTATCGATGGTGTCCCCTATGTCTTCGCGTGTTGTGCTTACTTATGGATCGTTTGATCTGTTTCATCAGGGCCATGCGCGATTGCTACAACGACTGTCGATGATGGGATCAGAATTGATCGTAGGCTGTTCCACCGACGCGTATAACGAAAAGATGGGCGTGCCAGCCGTCACGTCATATTCTCAACGCCGCCTGATGCTGGAAAGCTGCCGATTTGTCAGCCGTGTCATTGCTGAGCAGGACTGGGACCAGAAATACACCGACATCGTGAACTACAACGTATCTGTCTTTGCCATGGACGAGGCGTGGACAGGCCAGTTTGACCAGTTTGAGGACGTCACGCAGGTAGTCTATGTGCCGCGTTCAGAAATCATTGGCGCGCGCAGGCCTTTCCATGCGGTTCCAGAACAAGGGGTTCGGGTTGCCTCAGGGTATTGATCCCTAACTGAAAATCTCTTTGCGATTGCCAATGCTGCGCCCCGAAGTTACTCCTGCATAAGAAATACATTATTTTCTTACTTTGCACATCGGAGCGCCGCGTGCCCCCTTCAACAGATACGTTTAAAATGGGCCGCACAGAATTTGTGGCTCTTATGGCCATGCTGATGGCTTCTATTGCATTTTCCATTGATGCGATGCTGCCCGCTTTGCCCGAAATCGGCCTTGAGCTGTCTCCCGATGCCCCTGAAAATGCACCCCTTATTCTGAGTATGTTCCTGTTTGGTCTCGGTTTGGGTACGTTCTTCACAGGACCACTGTCTGATGCGTTTGGACGTAAACGGGTCATTCTGGTGTCCAGCGGATTGTATATCCTAGGTGCCGCACTGGCTTGGGCCAGCCAAAGCCTAGAGATGGTATTGCTTGGGCGCGCCATCCAGGGATTGGGGGCTGCAGGCCCACGCGTTGTTGGCATTGCGGTGATCCGCGACCGCTTCGCAGGCCGTCAAATGGCACAGGTTGTATCAGTTGTGATGATGATCTTTACCCTTGTTCCGGCAGTTGCCCCGCTGCTTGGCTCAGTGATCATCTCACTGGCAGGCTGGCGCGCAATATTCGCGGCCTTCATCGTGTTTTCTTTGATTTTGTCCACGTGGGTTGCTGTGCGCTTGCCCGAAACCCTGCCCACCGAAAACCGCAGGCCACTGCGCCTGCCCCTTATGTTTTCTGCTGTAAAAGAGATGGCAAAACATCCGATTGTGCGGATGTCTGTCATTGTGCAAACGCTCGTCTCTTCGATGTTGTTTGTAACGCTTATGCTGGTCCAACAGGTCTATGACATGGTGTATGACCGCGGCGATGAGTTTCCGTTTTGGTTCTTCGCAGTCGCCTTGGTCGCAGGAACGGCCAGTCTGCTGAATGCACTACTGGTTGTGCGGTTCGGGATGCACCGATTGGTCACTGTGACCTTAGGCATTCAAGTTTTACTGTCAGGCGCATTCGCCCTCTTCGACATGGGAACTGGCGTTTATGGCTTCTATTTCTTCGTGTTTTGGCAAACTTGCATCTTCTTTCAGGCGGGTATGACAATCGGCAATCTTAATGCAATGGCGATGGAGCCTATGGGCCATATCGCTGGCATGGCGGCCTCTGTAATGGGGGCATTTGCAACCATCGGCGCGGTCATGGTCTCTGCACCGATTGGCACCATGTTCCCCGGCAATGAACGGATGCTATTCGTTTCCATTCTGGTTCTGGCAGTGTTCGCTTTTGCAGGTATGTTGTGGATGGCAAAAGCCGTGCAGCGCGAGGCGACTGGTTAAGTCGCCTTCGCTTTTGCCTTTTTAGCAGCTTTTTGTTTCGCAATGACGTGTTCGGCCAGATCGCGTGCAATCGCAAAACCACCTTTGATCTTATCCGTGTCAGTCTTCCAATCACGGCGCACAACGATCTTGTTGTCTTTCACCTTGGCAAGGCCGCGTTGGTCTTGAATGAACTGAACCAGCCCTTCGGGCGAGGCGAATTTGTCATTGTGGAACTGGATCGTCGCGCCCTTTGGTCCGCCGTCAAGCTTGGCAATGCCCGCCCGTTTACACATCGCTTTGATCCGGACAACCAACATCAGTGTATTCACTTCGCGCGGTAGCTTGCCAAAGCGGTCAATCAGCTCGGCAGCAAAGCCTTCCAGCTCAACCTTGGTAGTCAGCTCGGACAGGCGACGATACAGGCCAAGGCGCACATCAAGATCAGGCACGTACGCCTCAGGGATCAAGACAGGCACGCCAAGGTTGATCTGCGGCGCCCACTGGCCGTCATTATCGACAACGCCTTCCAGCTCGCCTGAGCGGATCTTGGCAATCGCGTCCTCCAGCATGGATTGATACAACTCAAAGCCCACATCACGCATCTGGCCTGATTGCTCTTCGCCCAGTAGGTTGCCCGCACCACGAATATCAAGGTCCTGAGATGCCAGTGTGAAACCAGCACCCAGTGTATCAAGTGATCCAATTACGCGCAGGCGTTTCTCAGCAAGCGTTGTCAGCTTGGCACGTGGTTTAGTGGTCAGGTAGGCATAGGCGCGGGTTTTTGAACGCCCAACACGGCCCCTGATCTGGTACAACTGCGCAAGGCCAAACATATCCGCGCGGTGTATAATCATCGTGTTTGCCGTCGGAATATCAAGGCCACTTTCGACAATCGTCGTCGCCAGCAGGATGTCATAGCTGCCGTCATAAAAGGCGTTCATGCGGTCATCCAGCTCACCTGCGGCCATCTGGCCGTGGGCAATAACGTAGCTCAATTCAGGAAGTTGTGCCTTCAGGAACGCCTCAATCTCGGGGAGATCACTGATGCGCGGCACCACATAAAACGACTGACCACCTCGATAATGTTCGCGCAGCAGTGCTTCACGCAGGGTGACGGTGTCAAACTCGCTCACGTAGGTGCGGATGCTTAGGCGGTCCACAGGCGGCGTGCCGATAATGCTAAGGTCACGCACCCCAGTGAGGGACAATTGCAACGTGCGCGGGATCGGCGTGGCGGTCAGCGTCAGCACGTGCACATCGGTGCGCATGGCCTTCAAGCGTTCCTTGTGCCCCACCCCAAAGTGCTGTTCTTCGTCGATAACCAACAGGCCTAGGTCTCTAAATTTGATGGTTTTTGCCAGCAGCGCATGGGTGCCAATGACAATATCAACTGTGCCCTTTGTGATCCCATCCCGCGTCAGGGTGGCGTCTTTTGCGCTGACAAACCGGCTCAGTTGGCGCACCTCAATCGGGAAACCGCGGAAACGCTCGGCAAAGCTTTTGTAGTGTTGGCGCGCCAGCAGCGTGGTGGGCGCAACTACGGCCACCTGTACGCCAGACATCGCCGCAACAAAGGCCGCGCGCATCGCTACTTCGGTCTTACCAAAGCCAACATCACCCACCACAAGACGGTCCATCGGATTACCCGATGTCAGATCGTCAATCACATCGCCAATAGCGCTCAGCTGGTCATCAGTTTCCTGATATGGGAAGCGCGCCGAAAATGCGTCCCACATACCGGGGGGTGGCTCCAGCACAGGCGCGCGGCGTAGGGCGCGCTCGGCGGCGATGCGGATCAGCTTGTCCGCCATATCGCGAATGCGCTCTTTAAGTTTGGCCTTTTTGGATTGCCACGCACCGCCACCCAACTTGTCGAGCAGGCCTTCTTCATGGCCATATCTGCTGAGCAGTTCGATGTTCTCAACAGGCAGATACAGCTTTGATCTTTCGGCATATTCCAAAACGAGGCACTCATGCGCAGCGCCAATTGCGGTGATCACCTCCATGCCCAGATAGCGCCCAATGCCGTGATCCACGTGGACCACCAGATCGTTAGGCGTGAGGCTTTGCACCTCTGATAAAAAGTTCTCGGCCCGCCGCTTGCGTTTTGGACGGCGGATCAGGCGATCCCCCAGAACGTCTTGTTCAGAAATGACGGTCAGGCGTGCAGGATCGGTGGATTTAGTGAGCGGTGCTTCAAACCCGTGCTCCAGCGCCCAAACAGCCAAATGCAGCCCACGTTTACCGATACGTGTTGCGTTGGGTACAGGGACGGCTTCGGCAAGGCCTTCGTCTTCGATCAATCCCGTCAGGCGCTCGCGCGCGCCTTCTGAGTAGCTCGCGATCAGAACCGGACCCAGCTCCATCTTTGCTTTAATATGGGACGCTAAGGCCCCAAAAAGGCTAATAGATTCCTGCTGGCGTTCTGGTGCGAAATTGCGCCCGATACGGCCATCCGCATCCAAAACATTCGGGCCCGTCGGCTGTGGCAATGGCGCTAGCTGAAGCACGCGGCGGTCCGCGATGGCCAGCTCCCACGCTTCATCATCCAGATACAGCCCTTCAGCAGGCGCGGGTTTATAGACGCTGTCCATCTTAGAGCGGTGCGTCATGGCGATTTTGCGTGTCTCGTATTGATCCGCAACACTGTCCCACCGCGCAAGTCGCATCGCAGTCAGCTGATCATCCAGCGAAACACTCGCCTTTGGCAGGTAATCAAACAGCGTCTCAAGCTCATCATAGTAAAGCGACAGCCAATGCTCGGCGCCTTGATGTTTGCGCCCAGCCGAGATTGCCTCATACAGAGGGTCATCCGAACCCGCCGCACCAAATTCGATCCGGTAGTTTTGGCGAAAACGTGTGATCGCCGCCTCGTCTAAGATAACCTCGGAGACGGGCGCAAGTTCGACCAGCTCCAGCTTTTCAGTGGTGCGCTGGGTTGCAGGATCAAAACGGCGCGCGCCATCTAACACGTCGCCAAACAGATCAAGGCGTACAGGCCCCATATCACCGGGTGGATAGATATCAATAATACCGCCCCGCACGGCATAATCGCCCGGCTCCATCACTGTGGGGCTTTGGACAAACCCCATGCGCACAAGGAAATTACGCAGACCTTTTTCATCAACACGCGCGCCTACTTGGGCGCTCCATGCGGCGTCGCGTAGGATTGAACGTGCAGGCACGCGCTGTGTGGCGGCCCCCAAAGTGGTAAGCAGAATGAAACGCTTGGGCATCTCATGCACAAGGCCTGCCAATGTCGCCATGCGCGCAGCAGAAATATCCGCATTGGGTGAGACACGGTCATAGGGTAGACAATCCCACCCCGGAAAAACGATCACGGGCATATCTGGCGCAAAAAACCGCAAGGCCTCTTGCATCGCGGCCATGCGTTTATCATCGCGCGCAATATGGATCAGAGGCGTTGCTGATTTTTCAAGTTCGGCCAAAAGCAACTTGGCGTCGAACCCTTCGGGAGCACCCGACAGCGTAATGTGTGAAGATGAATTCATAAGATATGTGATGTGGCGTTCAGCAGTAAAGTGTCAACCGCCAAAGATACCGCCGCCTATGTTCTGCAGCATACCCCACATGGCAGTCACGAAGATCGAGATCATGCCAATGATCTGGCTATACAAACGATGACGCATCAAACGTTTTAACAACTGCTCGCCGCGCGCATCTTCTTCTTGGATCAGACGCGCGGTCGACAGGCTGAGCAATCCCACAACAGACAGCGGGAGCGCCAATAAAACCACCGATTGGGCGAATTCATTTCCATACACAAATCCAAGCAATCCAAGGATAGTCAGAAAGAAGCAGGCAAAGCCCGCAATCCACAACCCAGACATCTGCGCAATAAACAGCAAACGGTTTGTGTTGATGCGCACAAGGTCTTCGAGATCGATCTCAGACTGGCCACCATGCCGCTTTGCACGCAGCACCATATCAAACGGAACACCAAGGCCATAGTGGCTGGTTGTTGACCACACAACCGCCAGCACAATCCAGAACCAGAGGTTCGAGAAGGAGCGCATGTCGATCAGCTCAAAGAGGGTTTGATACCAGTCCAATGTTTAATCCGCATAACTCGTTTTACGTGTCATAGCGGGGCCAGCCAGCGATTCCTACCCCTTGATGCCTCTTGAGCAAATCAAAGATACATGCGAACTCTGAAAGAGATTATTCCAAAGGACGATTTCCCATGCAGCCCATCCAAGCGCCCTACCCTGCAACTCGTTTGCGCCGTGTCCGTCAAAACGAGGGCGTGCGTGGATTGGTGCGGGAAAACCACCTTTCGCCAGCCGATTTGATCTGGCCAGTGTTTGTACGTGCGGGCGAAAATATCGTTGAGGAAATCCCCGCAATGCCCGGCGTCATGCGCCGCTCGGTGGATAAGATCGTTGAGGTCGCGATTGAGGCTTATGATCTTGGAATTGGGGCGATATGTTTGTTTCCCTACACAGGTATTGAAGAGCGCACAGAGGATTGCGCGGGCGCATGGGATCCTGACAACCACACCAACCGCGCAATTCGTGCAATCAAAGCAGCTGTGCCGGAACTGGTCGTCATGACGGATGTCGCGCTAGATACATATAATATCAACGGCCATGACGGGTTTGTTGTGGACGGTGAAATCGTCAATGATAAATCAGTTGAAGCACTGGTGAAGATGGCGGTCGAACAGGCGCGTGCTGGCGCAGATATCATTGGCCCCTCTGACATGATGGATGGGCGTATTGGTGCCATTCGCACCGCCCTAGAAGCCGGTGGACACCAAAACGTGATGATCCTCAGCTATGCGGCAAAATACGCCTCGGCGTTTTATGGCCCGTTCCGCGATGCCGTGGGTGCGTCGGGCGCCCTAACTGGGGATAAGAAGACATACCAGATGGATCCGGCTAACAGCGACGAGGCCCTGCGCCTTGTGGCACGTGATTTGTCTGAGGGCGCGGATATGGTTATGGTCAAACCCGGCCTGCCCTATCTGGATATCTGCCGCCGAGTAAAAGACACCTTCGGCGCGCCAACATTCGCCTATCAGGTGTCTGGTGAATACAGCATGATCAAAGCCGCAGCCGCCCAAGGCATGATCGACGAGGAACGCGTAATGATGGAAAGCCTCATGGCGTTTAAACGCGCAGGCTGTGACGGCATCCTGACGTATTTCGCGCCTGCTGCTGCCAAGTTGATGAATACATAAATGGTGGAATGCGGGCGCATTGAGCTGACAATGCGCCTGATTTACTTTTTCAAATAGATGTGCAAATCTTGCCTTGGTGTTTGAGATGCCTCCAGTCTGCGGAAAGAACAGAAGTTCACTCATAAAATCTACTTGTCAGATGAACTGACCTTTTAGCTCGCTATGCAGGCATTGAGCATTTTTAAAAAGGAAAGTTCCATGCCTACAAAATGGCTCCCCGCATCTGCGGATATCAATCACCTAAAGCATCAAGCAAAAGACCTGCTATCTGATTTCCGGACAGGAAAGTTGAGCGCTTATCAGCGGATACGCGAATTCCATCCTAAAATGGCTGGCCTAACCGACGCTGTGATATCTAAACAAACCTTCAGCTTGAGCGATGCACTGTTGTCGATTGCCCGTGAATACGGGTATCCAAGTTGGCCGCGCCTAAAGGCCGTTGTGGCCGAGGCCAATGGTCATGATGCCCCGCTGAACCACAACGAGCGGATAACGGACGATACATTCCGCCAAGCCCTCGACTTTTTGGACGAAGGCCACGAGGTGTTGCTGCAAAAACATCTGGCGGATCATCCCCAGCTTGTTCACCAGAAGATGATATTTGAAGGCGGTAACTATTTCTCTGAACCCACCTTGATTGAGTTCATCGCAGAGAACCCTTTTCGAAATGAAACTCTGCCAGACAACATCGTCAAAATCGCGCGGATCATTTTGGATGCGGGTGCTAAGGAAAACCAAAAGTCACTTGATGAAACGGTAATGCTGGTCGCGTCTGGCCGGATCGTGCGCGAACACGGCGTTCAAGGCGCACTGATTGATCTGCTGTGTGACTATGGCGCTGATCCCAGTGCGGGCATTCAATCTGCGCTCGCCCACTGTGAAACTGACGCTGTTGAGGCGTTGTTGGCCCGTGGTGCGCCGCTTGATCTATCAACCGCATCGGCACTCGGCCGGATGGAGGATGTCGCACGGCTTTTGGAAACGGCGGATGTTGGGCAACTTCAGCTGGGTCTGGCGCTGGCGGCGCAGAACAACCGCGCGGATGCTGTGGCCGCGCTGCTGGCTGCAGGGGCTGATCCTAATCGGTACAACCCACCGGGCGGACATTCTCATTGCACAGCCCTTCAATCAGCCATCGCTGAAGGGCATCTAGAGGCCGTAAAGGTGCTGGTTGAGGCTGGTGCCGATCTGGAGATCAGAGATATCCATCACAACGCGCCCGCTGTTGTCTGGGCGGAATACTCAGGCAGCGCTGAGGTTTTTTCTTACATCAAAAGCAAGCTTTAGCATTATGATAAATAACATAAACATAGCTATGGGGATGTCAGAAAACTGACATCCCCAAAGTTTTAGATACACGCAAGCAATAGCTTCGTAGTATTCTCTTTTGTCATCTCAACCGGATTGCCGCCTGTGCTGGGATCGCTAAGCGCGCCTGCAACGATGCGGTCAATGTCTGGGTTTTTCACTCCTAGTTCGGTCAAGTTTTTTGGGATATTCAAGGATGCATTTAGATCATCGACATAGGCACAAAAGCCGTCAAAACCGCCTGCGATATCAAGATACCTTGCGGCTTGTCCAATCACGTCTGTGATCGCCGGTTTGTTAAACTGCAATACCGCAGGCATGCAGACCGCATTCGTTGTGCCGTGGTGCGTGTGATACATCGCGCCAATCGGGTGGGACAGCGCGTGAATGGCGCCCAATCCTTTTTGAAATGCAGTGGCCCCCATCGCGGCGGCTGACATCATATGCGCGCGCGCCTCAATATCAGTGCCATCCGCAAACGCGCGTGGCAGATATTCTTTGACCAAACGCATCCCTTCAAGGGCCATACCTTGGGACATTGGGTGGTAATGCGGCGAACAGAACGCCTCAACGCAGTGCGCAAAGGCATCAAGGCCCGTGCCTGCGGTGATAAAGTTTGGCATACCGACTGTCAGCTCAGGATCACAGATCACAACGGCCGGCAGGAATTTGGGGTGGAAGATGATTTTTTTCTCTTCGGTCACCGAATTTGTGATGACAGATGCGCGGCCCACTTCGGAGCCTGTGCCCGCAGTTGTTGGCACGGCAACAATCGGCGCGATGGCATCAGCATCTGCACGTGTCCACCAATCACCCACATCTTCAAAATCCCACAACGGGCGCGTTTGCCCTGCAAGGAAGGCAACCAGTTTGCCCAAATCAAGGCCAGAGCCGCCGCCAAACGCAATAACGCCGTCATGACCGCCCTCGTTATAGGCCTTAACGCCTGCTTCGGCGTTTTTCTCATTCGGGTTCGGGTCTACATCCGCAAAAATTGCACGCCCAAGGCCCGCCGCCTCAAGCAGATCGAGGGTCTTGGTTGTGATTGCCATGTTGGCCAAGCCACGGTCCGTGACCAACAACGGTTTTCTCATGCCAGCGGTGACGCAGGCATCTGCGATTTCGGAAATACGGCCAGCGCCGAAGCGGATAGAGGTCGGGTAGGACCAGTTTGCAGTGATGCTCATAGGGTCAAGCTTTCTTGAAGTGGTATGATTTTGGTCGGGTCAGGTTGTGGTAGCCGATTACCGACAGGCCGCCCCCGCGTCCCGTGTCTTTGCAGCCGGTCCAGCATAGCGCGGGATCAAGGTAGTCCGCGCGGTTCATAAACACGGTACCTGTCTCAACTTGATCAGCGATTGCTTCGGCGCGCGCAGCATCTTGCGTCCACAAGGATGCGGTCAGGCCAAAATCACTGTCGTTCATTAATGCCAATGCCTCAGCGTCGTCTTTGACAGACATAATACCAACAACCGGACCAAAGCTTTCTTCGCGCATCACCCGCATGTCATGGGTTACGTTTGTCAGGATTTGCGGCATCAGATACGCGCCGCCATCCTTGGGGAAAGCAGCGGGATCAATATGCGCCTTGGCACCTGCTGCTATCGCGTCAGCCGTTTGGCCGCGCACCTCATCTGCGAAACGCACATGCGCCATTGGCCCTAACGTGGTTTCAGCCTCCAGCGGGTTGCCCAGAACATAGCCATTCACAATCGCCACTGCTTTTTCCACAAACGCGTCGAACAGGCTTTCGTGTACGTAAATCCGTTCGATCCCGCAGCAACATTGGCCTGAGTTGAACATCGCGCCGTCAATAAGCGTATCCACGGCCGCGTCCAGATTGGCGTCTTCCATGACATAGCCAGGATCTTTGCCACCCAGCTCCAGACCGATGCCTGTAAATGTCCCGCTTGCCGCTGCTTCAATCGCTTTGCCGCCGCCTACAGAGCCTGTGAAATTCACAAAACCAAATGATTTTGCCGCGATCAGATCGGATGTCGTTTGGTGATCAAGGAATACGTTCTGAAACACTTCCTCAGGAATGCCCGCAACGTGGAACGCTTGCGCCATCCGCTCACCCACCAGAGGGGTTTGGGACGCGTGTTTAAGCACTACAGCGTTGCCTGCAATCAATGCAGGCGCAACCGTGTTGATCGCTGTCATGTACGGATAGTTCCACGGTGCAACGACCAGCACAACGCCATGCGGCACCCGTTTGATCACGCGGCGAAACGCGTCGCTGTCCTCAACAACCATATCGGCCAACGCGTCCTGCGCGATGTCCGCCATATAGCTGGCGCGCTCGTTAAAGCCGCCAAATTCGCCGCCATAACGTACGGGACGGCCCATCTGCCATGCGATTTCAGGAACGATATCGTCGTTCATGGCACCGACCGCTGCAACACCGGCTTGAACCAACGCAATGCGTTCAGACAACGGGCGCTTTGCCCACTCAGCCTGAGCAGTTTTGGCACGTGCAACAGCAGCGTCCGCATCCAAGCGCGACAAGGTTTCGCGCGTGGCATAAATCGACCCATCGATGGGCGAGATACATTGAATAGTCATTTCTATTAGGCCCTTTCAAAGCCGCGTGCGATTTCCCAATCGGTCACCACACGGTCAAATTCTTCTTGTTCCCACTCTGCCGCACGGGTGTAATGGTCAACGACATCCTCGCCCAAGGCTTCCCGCAGGAAGGCCGAGCCGCGCAGTGTTTCAGTTGCTGCGCGCAGGGTTTGTGGAATATCGGCAGCTTTTGCATCTGCGTATACATCGCCTGTTGATGGCTCGGGCAATGTCAGCGCGTCTTCGATCCCCTTAATACCTGCCGCCAGCATAACCGCCTGCGCCAAATAGGGATTCAAATCAGAGCCACCAATGCGGCATTCTACGCGCACGCCTTTAGTGTTTTCGCCGCACAGACGGAAACCAGCAGTGCGGTTATCAACGGACCAAACAGTTTTGGTTGGGGCAAAGGTACCCTTGGCAAAACGTTTGTAGCTGTTGATGTAGGGCGCCAGGAAATATGTATAATCAGGCGCGTATTTGATCAGGCCAGCCATGTAATGCGACATCAAGTTGGACATGCCGTGTTTAGCGGATTTGTCAAAAAATGCCGCTTCGCCGTCTTTCCAAAGCGATTGATGCACGTGGCTAGAAGAGCCAACACGGTCCTTGTGCCACTTGGGCAGGAAGCTAGCCGCGCGGCCGTGCTGCCAAGATATTTCCTTGATCCCGTGTTTCGCGATTGAGTGATAATCAGCGCAATCAAGTGCGGGGGAATACCGGATGTTCAGCTCTTCTTGGCCAGCCTCGGCTTCGCCTTTGGAATTCTCGATGGGTATGCCAGCGTTGAACAGGTGATTGCGGATCGGCCGCATCACACCTTCTTCTTTGGTGGTTTGGAAAATATGATAATCTTCGTTGTAACCGCTGATCGGGTTTAGATCGCGAAAGCCGCTTTTGCGGATTTCATCAAAGCTTTGCTCGAACAAAAAGAACTCAAGCTCGGTCGCCATTTTGGCCTCAAACCCCAACGCCTCAAGGCGCGAGATTTGTTTTTTCAGAATGGCGCGCGGCGAATGTGGAACGGGCAAATGATTGTGGTGATCCAGAATATCACACAGCACCAATGCAGTGCCTTCCAGCCATGGCACGGGACGGATCGTCGCCAGATCGGGCTTCATCACATAGTCGCCGTACCCTGTTTCCCAACTGGTCGAGGCATAGCCCTCAGGCGTTGCCATCTCTAGGTCGGTGGCCAGCAAATAGTTGCAGCAATGGGTTTCCTCAAATGAGGTTTCAACAAAGTTCACCCCATGAAAACGCTTGCCCATCAAGCGACCCTGCATATCAACAAAACACGCAAGAACGGTATCAATTGACCCGTCTGCTACACGTGCCTTCAGGTCGTCAAAACTTAGTAATCCGGGCATTTCATTTCCACTTTTGTTAGATAGGATGAGGGCGGGCATATCCCGCCCTCAACGCATTAGATTTAGCCGTAACGGTACGGACGACCTGCTTTAACCATGTCCGCGTTGTATTTTTTGAAGATATCAACAACACGACGTTTGGTTTCGGATTCTGCCGCGATCTCTTCCCAGAAATCTTGTGCAGCAGCTTCAACAGTTGCCCATTCCTCGTCTGGGATGGTTGTCAGCTCCAGTTTTGGACCGTTAACACGCAGGTCTGCTTCGCCACCCCAATACCACCACTGACGGTGATAGTGCGACTGGTCACAACAGACGCGGAACAGTGTTTGCAGGTCATCTGGCAGCTCGTTCCAGCGTTCCATATTGGCAAAGAACGATCCCGCCCATGCGCCAGAGATGTTGTTGGTCAGGAAGTAGTTGGTCACGTCGGCCCAGCCAACAGTGTAATCTTCGGTTATGCCGGACCACGCGATGCCGTCTAACTCGCCTGTTTGCATGGCAACTTCGATGTCTTCCCATGGCAGGTTCACCGGAACAACGCCGAATTGGGTCAAGAAGCGGCCGGCAGTTGGGAAGGTAAAGATGCGCTTGCCTTCAAGGTCTTTCAGGCTGCGGATCGGGTCTTTTGTCGCGAAGTGGCATGGATCCCATGCGCCGGCAGAAATGTGTTTTACGCCGACTTTGGAGTATTCTTCATCCCAGATTTCGTTCAGGCCGTATTGGTTGAACAAGACAGGCACGTCGAGTGAATAGCGTGAACCAAACGGGAAGTAGCCGCCAAAAACGGTGACTTCGGTTGGGGACGCCATGGAATCGTCGTCAGACTGAACCGCGTCGATTGTGCCGCGCTGCATTGCCTGAAACAGCTCACCAGTTGGGACCAGTTGGTCGGCAAAGAACAATTCAATCTGCATGCGGTCGCCCGCAATTTTGTTGAACATTTTGATCGCCGGAACAATTACCTCAGCGGCCAATGAGGCCCCTGCATAGGTCTGCATCCGCCATTTGATTGTGCTTTGGGCCAGCGCCGGTGCGGCGAGGGCGGCGGCGGGGGCAGCAACGGCGGCCCCTTGGATAAACTTGCGTCTGGTTGTCATGTGTAATTCCCTCAGTTGGATTTTAGGTCGGCCTTGGGCGATGGCTCAAGGTTTCGGAATCCTTCGCGGAGCCTTTGCGGCACATTCTTACGAAGGAGATCGCCATGCGCGAGCACGACGCGTTCGGGAGCCCAAGCCAGCATTTGCGCCAAAGCGGCGCGCAGCTTGTCTCGGTTGCCATAAAACGAAAACCACATATCAAGTGGCATCTTGCCGTTGGGCGCGACGATCCCGCCCAGATAGGCCAGCGGGCGCAGCCAAAGCGGCATTTTATCGGCCTGCATGTTTTCGATCAGGTCGGTTAAGATCAGCGTGTCGGAGCTGCGGTGAAAGAACACCACTTCATTGTGCAACCGGCTGCCCCAGACGATCATTTGTTCAACTTCGTCGGTCCAGTAATCGGGCGCATCGTCACCCAGATCGTGATCAAAGGCAATTTCGACGTAGTGCTTTGCGGCCCGTGCTTTGACGCCTGGCGAAGCCCAAGCGAGGGTGTCGGGCAGTGCCGTGGCCCATTGCGGGATATAGGCGTAGTGAATCCAATTGGGCGAGATCAAATGGCGGATGCGCCCCAGCGTCGAAAGCTCGGCGGCCAGTGCGGCGCTGTATTCTATCGGTGAATGCAGGAACAGATCGCCATTTTGCAACCTAATCACCGTCATCCGCGTGGGAAACGGGATTCCGTAGAAGTTGATCGTTGTACCCTCCACGATCCAGATATCGGGACCGAGGGGGATGAGGCGAGACTCAGTTGCCATATACATACCCCGGCAGCCATGTGGCGATGCCCGGGAAGGCCATGACCAAAATGAGAGCGCCGACCATAATCAGCACAAAAGGTGTGATCGAGGAATAGATATCGCGCAGCGTAATCTCGGGTGGGGCCATGGCGCGCATCAGGAACAGGTTATAGCCAAACGGCGGCGTCATATAGGCAATCTGGGTCGTGATCGTATAGAGGATACCATACCAGATCAGATCAAAGCCCAGCTCGCCGACCAGCGGAACATAGAGCGGTGCCACGATAACCAGCATGGCTGTGTCATCCAAAAATGTACCCATCAGAATAAAGCTAAGCTGCATGATGATCAGGATCATCCACGGGCTGAGGTTTAGTCGATCGGTAAATACGCCCTCGATCGCCTTTACCGCCCCTAGCCCATCAAACACCGCGCCAAAGGCCAATGCTGCAAGGATAATCCACATAAACATGCAGGTGATGCCCAACGTGTTACGCACCGAGTTTTCAAAGACTTCACGCGTCATCCGGCCCTTAAGAACTGCAGCAACAAAGGCAGCAATCGCCCCAATAGCCGAGCTTTCGACAAGGGAGGTCCAGCCCTTCACAAACGGCACCATCATCACCGCAAAGATGATAATCGGCAGCAAACCAGCCCGCAAAAGCCGCATCTTTTCTGCGCGCGGGATATTGCGTTCGCTCTCACTCAGAACAGGCCCAAGGACAGGATTAATCCGGCAGCGCACAACGATATAGATGATGAACATGCTTGCCATCATCAAGCCAGGAATTACCCCCGCCAGCCACAATTGGCCCACAGGTTGGCGCGCAATCATCGCATAAAGGACCAGCACAACAGAGGGTGGTACCAGAATACCCAGACTTGATCCCGCTTGGATCACCCCCGTGACCATTCGCTTGTCATATCCACGCTTTAGCAGCTCTGGCAGCGCAATGGTTGAGCCAATCGCCATGCCCGCCACGCTAAGGCCGTTCATCGCAGAAATCAGCACCATCAGGCCAATAGTCCCGATGGCCAGACCGCCGCGCAGCCCCCCCATCCAGACATGGAACATCTTGTACAGATCATCCGCGATTTTGCTTTCCGACAGCACGTAGCCCATAAAAATGAACATCGGCAATGTCAGCAGCGGGTACCATTTCATCAGCTTCATCGCAGCCGAAAAGCCAATGTCAAATCCGCCCCTGTCGCCCCAAAGCAGCAGCGCCGCGACCACGGCAATAAATCCAATGGCCCCAAACACCCGCTGCCCAGTCAGCAACATCAGCATCATGGACGAAAACATGAGCGTGGCGATCAATTCATACGACATCAGATCGCTTCACCTTTCAGGCGCAGAACATCCTTGAGGAGTTCCGAAATACACTGGAGCAGCATCAGGAACATTCCCAAGACCATGATTGTTTTGACTGGCCACATATACGGGCGCCATGCGGTAGATGAGCGCTCCATCCGGCCGACCTCTTCTGAACCAGTGATCAATCCACCAAAGAACGAAAATGGTTCAGATCCCCAATACCCCAGCGAATAGGCGGTTGAGGCTACCGCGCCGTACAGCAAAACACAGAGATAAAAGATCAGGAATAAGACGGTGAACAGGTCAAACCAAGCCTTTTTGCGCAGAGACCATTCGCCATACAGCAAGTCCATCCGTACGTTTGATCCAAGTTGGATCGAATACGGCCCGCCAAGAATATAATAAGAGACCATGGTGAACTGGGCCAACTCCAACGTCCACAAAGACGGCAGAAAGAAGGTCTTACTCACCGAGGACCACAGCAAAATCGCCATTAGAACAAAGATGCCGTACATCATGATCCGTCCGAGGCGATAATTTGCACCATCCACCGCTCGAATATAGCCTCGCATCATGCCTGACATTCTACGTCCCCTCCCATGCCCGTATGGGCAATGGCATCAACGATCCACCCCGACAGAACGGCAGCAATGTCTCTTTGCTGCTCAGGTGTCTCTATCAGATCGTTTCTGATCTCTAGCATCACGTTCATATGGCCAAATTTCACTGCATGCTCTTTCAACGTATGGGTCACGCCGTGCTCAGGTCCGTAGGGTTGATTAATCTGCACGTTTGCCGACGTATGCGCCTTGGCAGTTTGCATCATAGCATCGGTAAGCCGCGTATCACTGTCGTGCAATATACCGACTTCGACTGATCTAAGATCACCATGATAAACAGGCGTAAAGCTGTGCACAGTCACAATGATCGGGTCCGAAGTTGCCTGAACAACACCTTGCAACTTATTGAAAAAAGGTTGGTAATAGTTTTCAATGCGCGCCGCACGTTCATCCGCACTCAGGTTTCTATTGCCGGGAACCTCAATAACCTCGCTGAGGGTTGGCATCGCATCTGCTGCGGAGGGCGGCCTGTTGCAATCATAGACCAATCTGGAAACGCGGCTAGAAACCAGCGTTGCATCCAAACGCTGCGACAGTTCTTGCGCTACAGGAAATGCCCCCGGATCCCAAGCAGCATGGCTTTGTCGATCCGTATCAAGCAGCCCTAGCCCGTCAAACACATCCGGGATGTGGTGCGATGCATGTTCACAAACCAGTATCACAGAAGATGATCCTGCCGCATTGTCTACCGAGACACAGTTTTCTGACAGATCAATAATATTTTGCGACATAGCACCCCCATTTAGATAATCTTCTTGCCAAAGTTAGATTCTGTCAACAAAATTGTGACAAATATTTACCAACTACACCTTGGTTGTTATTTTTTTAACCAAATGTGAGGGCGCGCAATGACTGAAACGAACCTTACGATTTCGGATCGTATCCAAAACCAGCTCGAAAACCTCACGCGAGCAGAGCGTCAACTTGCGCAATCTATCCTTGAAAACTATCCGGCGTCAGGCTTGGGGACACTCAGCGCGCTGGCTAAAGGCGCACAGGTATCCGTGCCAACAGTTGCGCGAACCGTGCAAAAACTTGGCTTTAACGGTTATCCCGAATTTCAGGCGGAACTGCGTGAGGAGCTGAAGGCCAAGGCCCAAAACCCAATCACCAAACATGATACATGGGCCGAGGGCGCGCCATCAGAACATCTGCTCAATCGTTTTACCGACGCGGTGCTCGATAATATTCGCAACACATTGGGTCAGATTGACCCCAAAGAGTTTGATAAAGCCTGCGAAATGACCGCAGACACCACCCGCCATCTTTACATTGTTGGGGGCCGTGTGACGCATACTTTGGCAGAATACCTGTTTCTCCATATGCAGGTCATTCGATCCCAGATCACACATATCCAATCCACATCAAACGCGTGGCCACACTATTTGCTGGATGTGAAAGAAGGCGATGTGTTCATCATCTTTGACATGCGCAGATACGAGAATAACACCCTAAAGCTGGCTGAAATGGCTCATGCAAAAGGTGCACGCGTGATCCTGTTTACAGACCAGTGGCAATCGCCCGTGCATCAGTTGGCCGAAATCAGTTTTGGGCACCGAATTGTTGTTCCATCAGCGTGGGATTCTGCGGTTACCCCCCTGCTGCTGCTGGAAACTATGATTTCGACCGTACAAAACCTGACGTGGGGCGATACAAAAGACCGCATGGAAGTACTGGAGGATATGTTTGATCAGACAAAGCTGTTTCGCAAATTCACCTAGAGGCAATAAGTGGACACAGAAAATTTCATTGCGACGGCTCGGCTTTCACTCCGTTAGATATTCGCCGTGTGCCTCAATTGGGAAGTTACCGCGCCTGAATAACGTCTATCACAGCAGCACCAATTGTTCGAACGGCTGCGTTTCTCGTTGACCAATCGGCCGCCGTGTCCGAAACAAAAATTGCAACAAATACTGGTGCTTTGTCAGCCGGAGTGATCATCGCTACAAGATTCCGAGTGTACTCTCGTCCTCCACCGGATTTGTCTACCACATGCCACCCCTCAGGAACGCTAGTCCGAATGAGTGCGCCCGTAACGCCTCCATAACTCATCCATTCTGCCAACTGCGCACCAGACGCACTGGTCAAACCGCCCCCCAATAGCATGTTGTTCCAAGTAGAGAGCATTGCTGCTGGGGATGTAGTATCGCGTGGATCCTCAGGCAAAAAGGTATTCAGGTCCGGCTCGATCCGGTCCAGCCTCGTCACGGTATCTCCTGCCTTGCGTAAAAATGCGTTGATCTTATCGGTGCCACCCAAGCGGTTTATCAACAAATTGGCGGCTGTGTTGTCACTCATGTTGAGCGTTGCCAGACACAGTTCACCAATAGAAAGAGACGCACCTAAATGCTTTTCGGTGATCGGTGCATAGGACAGTATATCTTGGGCATGGATTTCGATCCGTTCATTCAATGAGATGTCGCCTTGATCTACGCGATCAAGGACAGCACCGCAGAGTACGGATTTAAAGGTACTGGCCATTAGGAAACGTTCGTTTTCACGATGCCCCCATTGCCAATCCGACCCACTTTCAAGGATAAAAACGCCTATGCGCGCATCAAGTCTTTCTTCTAGCTCGAGGACGGTTGTCTCTAATGTGGCTAGAGCATGAGGATCGGAAAGTGCCGAAGATACGTATATTACCGAACAGATGAACATCGCGGATATGACGCGGCATAAATTGGGCAACCACTCAAAAAGGCGAACGTCTTTATAATGTGTAATCATAATAAGCTCCCATGGACCTCTACGAGGCTCAAGTGGTAACTGGAAAGTGATCCCATAAACACAGCATCTTTTCGCGCATGGATCAAAAGCCCATGACACAGGGCGAAAAAACGCCTACTGTATAGCCAAGTCAGACAATACTGGCATCAGTGCAGTGACATTTATTACAGGCAGACACATGACAAATAAAACTTTATCGCGCCGCGCGTTTGCGTTGGGTGCGGCGGCATCTACTGGCGCTTTGGCCGCATGCGGCAACGGCATTGGCTCAAAGGGTGCAGGCACTATCGACGCGCGCGTGGCTACCACGCTGGCAGAGATGTATCGCACCTACCCTAATACGCGCACTTTGGCTGATAAATCTAACGGTATGCTGGTCATGCCGCTTGTGACCGAAGCGGGTCTTGGATTTGGCGGCGGATACGGGCGTGGCGCTTTACGCGTGAATAATACGACGGTTGACTATTACTCGGTCACCAAAGCGACTGGCGGCCTTCAGATTGGTGCGCAGCAATATGCACATGTCTTGTTTTTCATGACCAATGACGCTCTAGGCGACTTCCGCCGCTCACCGGGTTGGGCCGCTGGTGCAAACGTTGAATATGTCATCTCAGATCGCGGTGACAGCGTGAACGCAGATACCAATACGATCCTATCGCCTGTTCTGGCAGTTGTGTTTGGCCGCGCAGGTTTGCGTCTCGGCGCAACCCTAGAGGGCAGCAAATACACCCGCATCATCCCTTAAACGATAATGGCGCCACTCATCGGTGGCGCCACTTTCTGTAACAAGGCTATAACCTTAGCCCATCTTGCGCAAACGCTGGATCAGGCTTGAGGTGTCCCAACGGCCGCCACCCAATTTCTGCACATCTTTGTAGAATTGATCCACCAATGCCGTCAGCGGCAGGCTTGCGCCGGTTTCATCGGCGGTATCCAGACAGATGCCCAAATCTTTGCGCATCCAATCAACGGCAAAGCCGTGTTCAAATTCATCGTCCAGCATCGTCTCATAGCGGTTGGCCATTTGCCAGCTGCCCGCAGCCCCTTGAGAGATCACCTCAACAACGGCGCGGCCATCAAGGCCAGCTTTCTCAGCGAAATGAAGCGCCTCAGACAAGCCCTGAACAACGCCAGCGATGGCAATCTGGTTGCACATCTTGGTCATTTGGCCTGCACCACTGTCCCCGATGCGACGGCAAATTTTGGAATAAACCTCCATCACCGGCAATGCGCGCTCAAACACGTCGCTGTCTCCGCCACACATGATCGACAATGCAGCGTTTTCAGCGCCCGCTTGTCCGCCTGAAATCGGAGCATCAATGAAACTGATCTGCGCAGTAGCAGCAGCCGCATAAAGTTCACGCGTAACTGCGGCAGAAACTGTAGTGTGATCGACAAACGCCGAACCCGCCTGCATGCCCGCAAATGCGCCATCATCCCCCAACGTAACCGAGCGCAAATCGTCGTCATTGCCCACGCAAGCCATCACAAAATCTGCACCAGCAGCCGCGCCGCGCGGTGTTGTTGCAAATGCGCCGCCATTGGCCTTGACCCATTCTTCGGATTTGGAGGTTGTCCGGTTATAAACGGTTACCTCATGACCCGCTTTTTGCAGATGAGCAGCCATCGGCCCACCCATTACGCCTAGACCTAAAAACGCCAGCTTCGCCATGTGCTTTTCCTTGCTTTGATGTTGCGCTATTGCTGCCCATACCTAACACCGTGGCCCGCTGGGTCAAACTGTAGGTTAGGCGTTTTCGGAGGGTTATTACATGGCATTAGTATTTCGCTGGCTTATTCGTCTGGCCGCAGCCCTTTTGGTCTTTAGCGTAGTGGTTGTGAGCCTGATTTACTGGCTAGCCTCACGGTCATTGCCCGATTACAACGCCGAAATCGAAGTGCCCAACCTTGAGCGTCCCGTAGAGATCGTGCGTGATAACGCGAACGTGCCCCATATCTTTGGAGCACAGGATGAAGACGTGTTCTTTGGCCTAGGGTTTGCCCATGCCCAAGACCGTTTGTGGCAGATGACCACCATGCGCAGAACCGCGCAGGGGCGATTGTCAGAGGTGTTTGGCGCAAGCACGCTGGATGTTGATAAACTGATGCGTCGCTTTGATATCTATGCGCTTTCTGTGGCATCAATGGAGGCACTGGACCCAACCACACAGAATGCGCTGCGTGCTTATTCCTCTGGTGTGAATGCCCGACTGGATCAAATCAACGCTGACGCATTGGGGCGCGGTGCGCCTGAAATGTTCATATTCAATGCACCGATGGCGCCGTGGCGACCAGCCGACAGTATCGCCATTGTGAAACTTATGGGCATGCAGTTGTCGGGCCATTTGGATGCCGAAGTGCTGCGCGCGCGCGTCTCCCTTGCGCTGCCCGATGAGGCCCGCATCCGCGACATCCTACCGGACGCCCCCGGTACAGGCGTAGCGGCTTTGCCCAAATATGCAGGCCTGTTTCCAACCGCGCAGCGGTTCGCTGAGACGATGCCATATGAACCCCATCCACTGTCCCCATTTAAACGTACTGCCCTTGCGGGAGCATCGAATGCTTGGGCTGCGGCCCCTTCCCGTTCTGCATCTGGCGGAACCTTGCTGGCCAATGATCCGCATTTGGGGTTCACGGCCCCCTCGATCTGGTATCTTGCGCGGCTGGAATTGCAGACTGGTGGCGTGATTGGTGCGACCATTCCTGGTGTACCTGCAATCCTTACAGGGCGATCTGCCGATCTGGGTTGGGGGCTGACGTCCTCCTATCTGGATGACCAAGACCTATATGTCGAAGAGTTAAACCCCGCAAACCGCGAAGAATATCGCACGCCGGATGGTTTCAAAAAATTCCGCACGCGGGCCTCTATCATCAATGTCAAAGACCTTGATCCCGTCACCTTGACGTTGCGGTGGACGGACAATGGCCCCGTTCTGCCCGGTAGCCACTATAATCTCGCCAGTGTGACGCCCCCCGGCCATGTGGCATCGGTGAATTGGACGGTGCTTAGCCAACGTGATACGACGCTTCAGGCCGCGATAGAGCTGATGCGTGCCAAGACCGTTAGCGAAGGGATTGCCGCGGCAGAGAAATTCACCGCCCCATCCCAGAACCTTACGTTGGTGGACCATACAACGATAGCGATGAAAACCATCGGAGCGGTGCCAAAACGCGATCCTATGCACCAAAGCAAAGGCCGTATGCCCAGCCCCGGATGGATCGCAACCAACCGCTGGCAAGGCACGATGCCATATGCATCTAACCCCGGATTTGTGGCACCGGCCGGTGGCATCCTAGGGAATACAAACAACAAAATGGTTGAGCGCCCCTTTCCCAACCACATTTCATACCTTTGGGGTGATACGCAGCGCATTCAACGCTGGCAGCGTTTGATGCAAGGCCGTCAGGTGCATACCAGAGACAGCTTTATCGAGGCGCAACTGGACACTGTCAGCTATACCGCCCGCTCGCTGTTACCCCTTATTGGGTCTGAACTGTGGTTCACTGGCGAAGCTGCTCCTGCTGGCACACCCGAAGCACTGCGCCAACGTGCGCTGACTTTGTTGGCAGGTTGGTCCGGTGAGATGAACGAACATCTGCCCGAACCCCTGATCTATGCCACATGGTTGCGCATGCTCCAAGACAGACTAGTGCGCGATGAGTTGGGACCACTGACATCAGAATTCAACCACGTCGAACCCCTGTTCATCGAACGGGTTTTCCGCAATGTCGGAGGTGCATCAGCATGGTGTGACGTATTTCAGTCGGCACCTTTAGAAACCTGTGCAGATATGGCCCGCTTGGCATTAGATGACGCACTCCTGCAAATCTCTCAAAGATACGGCACCGCGCTCGAATCTTTGCGGTGGGGGGATGCGCACCAAGCAACCCATGACCACCCAGTGTTAGGATCAATGCCCGTATTGCGGTATTTTGTGAACATCCGTCAAAGCACCTCAGGGGGAGATCACACATTGATGCGCGGCCTGACAAAAGGCACAGACCCCGATCCGTTCCAAAACGTACACGGAGCAGGATACCGCGGCGTGTATGATTTTGCCGATCCTGACAGTTCGGTGTTTATCTCTTCTACAGGGCAATCAGGGCATTTCCTGTCACGCCATTACGATGATCTAGCCCAGCTGTGGCGGCGCGGAGAATACATCCCCATGTCGCTAGACCAAGACCTTGCGCGGGCCGCCGCCGTGGGTGTCACCCTTTTGATCCCGCAAGCACCATGAGCAACCGCGTCATCATATTCAACAAACCCTATGGGGTTTTGTCGCAGTTCACCGATAAGGGCAGCGAAGGATCGCCGCGCCCGACCCTATCGGGTTTCATCGATGAAAAAGGGTTTTACCCAGCAGGCCGTTTGGACCGTGACAGCGAAGGGTTGATGGTCTTGACCGATCACGGCCCGCTTCAGGCGCGGATATCCAACCCCAAATACAAGCTGGAAAAGACCTATCTGGTTCAGGTTGAGGGCACACCCGACGCACAAGCGTTGGAGGCATTGCGCAAAGGCGTCAGCCTTAAGGACGGCATGACAAGACCTGCGCGGGTTGAGCAAACCGACCCACCCGAAGATCTATGGCCGCGTGATCCGCCTGTGCGTTTTCGCAAATCCGTACCAGATGAGTGGCTGCGCATTACAATTTCGGAAGGGCGTAACCGCCAAGTGCGCCGCATGACGGCCCATGTTGGCCTGCCGACGCTGCGGTTGATCCGAATTCAGGTTGGGGATTGGGGACTGAACAAGCTGCGCCCAGGCGTTTGGCGGTTTGCATCTGCTACTGGCGCATAAGCGTCTGAGTTAAAGCCGCTGGTAGGCGGCTTCAACATCAGCAGACCAACGAACTGTCAGCTCAAAACCTTCTTCGGTTTGGTTTTCATTCACAACGATATCTTGTGAAAACAGCCACGCCCGTTTGCGCCCCTCTGAAAAGCCAAGCGTTAAATCAGCCACGCGCATCGCGCCTTGCAACGTGGTGGCCACAATTTCTTGAAGCGTTTCAAGGCCCTCACCCGTAATCGCAGAAATAGCAATCACGCCATCATCGCGAGCAGCACGTTCGCGCATGGCCTCGGCCGCTTCTTCGGGCAGCAGATCAAGCTTGTTCCACACTTCAAAACTGCGGGTCTCTTCGGGCACACCAAGGGATGTCATGATGTCGCGCACATTGCGCGCTTGCTCTTCAGTCCCCGCATGGGACACATCACGTACATGCAAGATGATGTCTGCTGCCAGCACTTCTTCAAGCGTGGCGCGGAACGATGCAACCAATTCGGTTGGAAGGTCAGATATAAATCCAACCGTGTCACTTAGAATGATTTCTGGACCATCCAACAGCTCAAGACTGCGCATGGTCGGATCAAGTGTCGCAAAAAGCATATCCTTCACCAAGACATTCGCGCCTGTCAACTTGTTGAACAGCGTCGATTTTCCGGCGTTTGTATAGCCAACAAGTGCGACAATTGGATAAGGTATCTTGGCCCGTGCCGCGCGGTGTAGCGCGCGAGTTTTGACCACTTTGTCCAACTGACGACGCAACCGAACAAGTTGCTCGTCAATGGCGCGGCGGTCCGACTCGATCTGCGTTTCACCCGGGCCACCAACAAATCCTAAACCGCCACGCTGGCGTTCTAGGTGGGTCCAAGCGCGCACAAGGCGGGTCCGTTGATAGTTCAAAGCGGCCATCTCGACCTGCAGCACGCCTTCGCGGGTTGCAGCGCGGTCACTGAAGATCTCGAGAATCAGACCCGTACGGTCCAACAGTTTTACATCCCACGCTTTTTCAAGGTTGCGTTGCTGAACGGGCGTGACAGGACCGTCTACCAGAACAAGCTCAACCTCGTTGTCGTGCAACAGGACGCCTATTTCTTTGATTTTGCCCGATCCAAACAGATGGCCTGCGTTCACAGTACGCAATGGCACAATGTCAGAACCAACGACCTCTAGGTTTGGCAGGGCTTCGGCCAATGCAATAGCTTCTGCCAAAGCAGGTGCGGAATCCCGCCGAGAATTGTTATTTTTGATGTCAGGGTGAAGGACCCACGCACGCGTCTGCGCAGGGCCGTCGGTTTCATCTACCTGGAACTGTTCTTTACTCAAGAAGCGTCTTCGCCCTCATATAAGCTGATCGGCTGGCTCGGCATAATTGTCGAAATCGCATGTTTATAAACAAGTTGCGATTGACCATCGCGGCGCAGCAGAACGCAGAAGTTGTCAAACCAGGTTATAACACCCTGTAGTTTAACACCATTAATCAAAAAGATTGTGACCGGTACTTTGGTCTTACGCACGTGATTCAGGAACGCATCCTGAAGGTTCTGTCTGTCAGACGCCATAGTTTGATCTCTCATTATTCTTATTTTTTGCCGCAGTCGGCGATAATATTTTAAGTATGTAGTGCCCTTGGGGAAGTTTCCACCCCCAAAACAGGCAATTGCACTGTGTCGTGCGGTGCCGTGTCAGCTGCGCCACAGATCAGGTGTAAGCAGTGCAATGATAGCGAGGGTTTCGAGGCGCCCCAAAACCATAGCACCAGCCAGAATAGCCTTAGCGGCATCTGTGAGCGACATCAGCGCAATAGGACCTTCACCGCCCATTTCAGTTAGTGGGCCCGTGGTGGAAAGGGCCGCAATCGCCAATACAAGTGCCTCGTCAAAGGGGACATCAACAAACGTCAACGCAAGGGTAACAGCGGCAAACGCCAAGGCAAAAAGCATAAAGAATATCCATGCAATAAAGGCCCCACCCGATTGAAGCCGCCTGCCCGCGATCCCTGCCCCAGAAACGGAGTTAGGATGCACCAGTTGTTCCATTTCGCGCACGCCATTGCGATACAGCGCAAACACGCGCAGCAGCTTTACGCCGCCTGCTGTCGTGGCCACGCCGCCCCCCACCAACGCGAGCCCCATCAAAATCAGGCCCGGCGTGCCCAAACCTGACCAGCTTTGTGTCTCGCTCCAGTATTCGGACACAAACCCAGTTGTGGACAGAAAGGACACTACCGTAAATACCGACCCCCAAAATGCTTTGATCGCCCCTGTGATAGTTTCGCCATTGTCGAGCTCAATCGCGCCAAAGAAGTGGCGGGCAAACAACACCGATGGCACCAGCAAGATAATCCCAAGGCCAATCCGAAATTCAGGGTCGGTAGATAACCCACCTTGAGTTGCGGTCATTGTATCCGATGAAAATGTGAGCCGAGACAGCGCAAAGAGCATGAACATTGCCATAACTATTTCGGCAATGATGCCTCCTGATGCGGGGTCACCGCCGGCTGTTATGCCAGATGTCGCCATAACAGACATGGCATGACACAGCGCATCAAGGGGCTCCTGTCCCGCAAACACCAACAGGACCCATAACAGCAGCGTCAGCCCGCTATAAAGCGGCCCAAGCGTATCAAGTGCGCGCTTAATCCGCTCACGCGGCGCAAGCGGTGCAGTGCTATACATGCCCGTTTCACGCCGACCTGGTTCAGCCTGCGCTGTCACCTCAAACCCGCCCAAATTTAACGGCGCAAGGATCGCAACAGCGGCCACCCACATCAACAAACCGCCCATCCATCCGACCTGCGCGCGCCACAAATGTAATGTCGGGCTAAGGCGTGTTGGGTCCTCAAACAGCGTGGCACCTGTGGTGGTCAGCGCACTCAGCATTTCGAAATAGGCGTTGAAAAATCTCGTTGTCGGTAATGCTTCGACAAATGGAATTGCAAAAACGACAGGCAGAAACACAAATGCCGAAAAGAGCGATAACAATGGCCCCAACGCGCCTTCACGCGGGGCGCGCCCTGCATGGGCCATTCCAATCAGCAGAAACGTCACAACACCCAGTAAACCTGCGTAAAAAAATGCCTGACTAGGCCCATGCGCGTCTGTCGCCAGCGCATATCCCGCAGGGACCAGCATCGACGCCGTGCCAATGCCAAACATCAGCAAAAACAGCGGCAGCTGCGTCAAATCACGACTGAGTTTATTCGGACGGCGCACAGCGGCCCCTTTTTAGAAAAAGTCGATGGAGACTTGCATCAGCTGTTCAAGCTGAGCAACATCTTTGGTCAGCACGAAGACGGCAATCACATCACCCTCATCAATGCGGGTATCGCCCATGGGGCGGATTATTTTGTCACCCTTACGCACGGCTCCTACCAATGCGCCTTCGGGAAAATCAATCTCGTTGATCCTTTTACCAGCAATTGGTGAGGTCGAAAGGACCTCTGCCTCGATCACTTCGGCCTCGGCATCCCCAATGGAATAGACCGCGCGCACACGTCCATGGCGGATGTGGCGCAGAATGGAGCTCACGGTTGTGGAGCGCGGATTGATATAGGCATCAATGCCCAATGGCTGCATCAGAGGGACCAATGTTGGGTCATTGATCAGCGCAATCACATACGGGCACCCTTCGGCTTTGGCGCGCACACAGGCCAGCATGTTGGTTTTGTCATCATCGGTGATGGCCAGCATCGCATCGGCACGTTTGATCCCCGCCTCTGCCAATAAGGCCGCATCCAACCCGTCCCCATTCAGGACGATTGTACGCTCCAGCGCTTCGGCAGCGCGCTCTGCACAGTGGCGGTTTTTCTCAATGACCTTGGCGCGGATACGCTTTGCACGTTTCTCTAGCGTCAGGGCAACCGACAGGCCAACATTTCCGCCGCCCACCAAAACAACGCGGTCTTGGTTTGAGGATTTTTTGCCAAAGATCTCCATCGCACGCGAAATATCATTGCGGTGCACAAAGATGTAGGCATCATCCCCCGCAAACAACTGGTCTTTTGGTTCTGGCGCAAACAATCTGCCATCACGGCGCACCCCAACGACAACAGCACGTAGGGTTGAAAACAGATCGGTCAATTGGCGCAAGGGCGTATTCAGCACGGGGCTGTCTTCGTCCAGCGTGATCCCCATTAGTTGGGCATCGCCGTCCATAAATATCTCAGTATCAAAGGCAGCGGGTGCCGCAAGCCGTTGCAGCGCCGCCGCGGCGACTTCGCGTTCAGGGCTGATCACTACGTCAATTGGCATGTGTTCACGGCGGTAAAGATCGGAATAAATCGCATCCAGATACGACTGGGACCGCAGGCGCGCGATCTTGCGGTTTATCCCAAATACCGAATGCGCAACCTGACAGGTCACCATGTTCACTTCGTCGGAATGGGTTGCGGCAATAATCATGTCCGCGTCGCGTGCGCCTGCGCGGTCCAACACATCCGGATAACTGGCAAATCCAGCAACGCCCTGCACGTCCAGCGTATCCGTGGCGCGCCGAACCAAATCAGCGTTGTTGTCTACTACCGTAACGTCGTTGCGCTCCCCCGACAGGTGGCGCGCAATCTGCCAACCCACTTGGCCTGCACCGCAAATGATAACTTTCATGATTTGGAAATCCCCTGCTGCGTAGGCTGTGCGCGTTGCACCGCCGACACGCCTGTGCCTGATTGGACCTAGAAATGTCAGAACAGGCCGATGGGGTCAATTCAAATGTAGGTTTTCGCGCAGGCCTTAACCGCTTAAGCGATCTGCCTGCGCTGCTGATCCATCCTAGTCGTCTACATGGGCAACGCGCGTGCCCGACTTAGCCGATGTGACCACACCCAAACTTTTGAGCTTGCGGTGAAGTGCCGACCGTTCCATCCCAACAAAATTTGCCGTTCGGCTGATGTTACCGCCAAAGCGGTTGATCTGCGTCAGAAGATACTCACGTTCAAACGCTTCGCGGGCTTCGCGCAGCGGCAGGCTGGCCATCGAACCGGATAGAACAACGCGACCCTCTTCTTCGCTGTGGTCTTCTTCGCCGGGCAATTCGCGCGCCTCAATAGGTGCGTTCCCTTCGCCTAGGATCAATACGCGTTCAACCATGTTTTTGAGCTGGCGCACGTTGCCCGGCCAGATCATCGTTTGCATCAAGGCCTGCGCGTCATCTGTCACTTCCCGCTGTGGCAATCCTTGGGTGGTGTTGAATTCTTCGATGAAATGAGAGGCCAGTAGCGGGATATCTTCACGGCGTTCCGCCAGTGAGGGCACGGCAATTGGAACAACATTGAGGCGGTGATACAGTTCTTCGCGGAATGTATCTGCTGCAATTTCCTCTAACAAGTCTTTGTTTGTGCTGGATATAACGCGCAGATCGACGCGCACCTTGTCATTGCCGCCAACACGCGTGAATTGTTGATCAACTAAAACGCGCAAGATCTTGGACTGAGTTCCAAGTGGCATATCAGCCACTTCGTCAAAATAGACAACACCGCCGTGCCCTTGTTCCAACAGCCCCGGTTCAACGCCGCGCTCAGGTGTTTCGCGGCCAAACAAGACCTCTTCCATCCGGTCAGGTGCAACGCCTGCGCAATTGACCGTGATAAACGGGCCCGATGCACGGTTTGAATTGGAATGGATGTAGCGGGCAGCAACTTCCTTACCAGCACCAGCAGGACCCGTGAGCATGACACGTCCGTTGGATTTAGTGACTTTATCCAACTGGCTCACCAATGTGCGGAACGCACCGGAATTGCCGATCATCTCGGTGTTGGAGCTGTCTTTACGTTTCAGGTTCAAGTTTTCGCGGCGCAGACGTGAGGTTTCCATCGCGCGGCGGATCACAACCATCAACTGGTCAATATTAAAGGGCTTTTCGATAAAATCATATGCGCCCTGCTTGATCGCAGCGACTGCAATTTCAACGTTACCGTGGCCAGAAATGATCACCACAGGTACATCAGGATTGTCGCGTTTGACGGTCTTGAGGATATCGATCCCGTCCATCTTGCTGTCTTTCAGCCAGATATCGAGGATCATCAGCGCGGGCGGCTCTGTATTTACAGCCGCCATCGCATCATCAGAGTTACCGGCAAGCCGCGTGGCAAACCCTTCATCCTCCAAAATATCCGAAATCAGTTCGCGAATGTCGCGCTCATCATCCACAATCAGAATGTCAGTCATGGTCTTGCTCCTCATTGCCCGCATTTATGTTTGCCCCCAATGGCAGCGTAATTTCTGCCATGGCACCAAAGTGGTTCTGCCCCTCGAAAATGGGGGCGTCTGAAAGGATTAGGCTTCCGCCGTGTTCCTCAATAATTTTCTTAACGATCGGTAAGCCAAGGCCAGTGCCTTCGCTGCGTGTAGTTACGTAGGGTTCAAACAGGCGCGCACGATCTTCGGGCAGCCCTATTCCATTGTCCGCAATGGTGATCTGCGCGGATGTGCCATCGCTCGTCAGACTAACATGGACCTGCGGGAGCAACCCATCAGGGGCCCCTTTTTCGCGAAGGGTATCGATAGCCTCACCTGCGTTTTTGATTAGATTTGTTAACGCCTGTGTAATCATAGTCCCGTCTATCAGCGCGGGGAGTTCTTCGGATGGGACATCAGATATGAGTTTTATGTCCGGTCTTCCGGTTTTTTGTAACAACACCGAATCGCGCACCAAACGGGTCAGATCTTGGGGTTTGCGCTCGGGTTCTGGCATGCGGGCAAATTTGGAGAACTCATCCACAATCCGGCGTAAATCACCCGTCTGGCGGATAATCACATCTGTCATCTGCTCTAGGCTGTCACTGTCTTCGCCCAGCTTGGGTGCGAATTTGCGCTTGATCCGCTCCGCACTCAATTGGATCGGCGTAAGCGGGTTTTTGATCTCATGGGCGATACGGCGCGCCACATCTCCCCACGCGGCCAGTCGCTGCGCGCTGACCAGATCGGTCACATCATCAAAGGCTACAACGTAGCCCTCAAGGCGTCCGTCATCCGTGCGCCGTGTCGCCATACGCACCAACAGGTTTTCCATCCGGCCTTGGCGCGACACCTTAATGTCTTGCTGTGTGGACTCCGTCGAGGTGGTTGTAAGCGTCTCATAAAGAGGTCCAAATTCAGGCACCGCAACCGCAAGGGCAAGCGACTGCTGGTCTTCTTCCCAGTCCAAAAGGCGCATTGCAGAGCGGTTCACAAAGGTTACGCGCCCTTCGGGATCAAGGCCAACAACGCCAGAGGTGACCGAACTGAGCACTGAATCAAACAGCCGACGACGGCGTTCAATCTGACGGGTATTATCGAGCAGCGTGTTGCGCTGCCCCTTGAGCTGCTTGGTCATCTGGTTGAAATAGCGCCCCAACATCGCAATCTCATCATCACCGTCATCTTCGCGAACTTGGACATCTAGGTCTCCGCCGCCTACGCGCTGCGCTGCGCCCGTCAATCGACCAACTGGGCCAGAGAGACGTTCAGCAAACCACAGCCCCAGCCAAACCGCGGCTAGAATAATGATCACCGCAAAGGCCAGATACAAAAGGCCAAATTCAAACAACATCCGGCCGCGTTCGCTTTCGAGCTGTTGATAGAGGCGAATGGTTTCTTGGGTTTCATCCAACAGGCTCAGGATTTCGCCATCTACCTCGCGCGTGACATACAAGAACCGATCTACAAAGGAATTGAGCCGCACCAAGGCGCGCAACTCATTATTATCCCAATCCTCAATAATGCGGACGTCACTGCCGCTTGCATCGGCGATTTCTTCGGCTGTTGGGGCATCAAAATCAAACAGATAGGAACGATCACCTCGGGCCCTGATCTCACCTGTCCCGTCAATCATATAGGCTTCGCGCAGACCTCGTTGCACTTGGCGTTGCCCCTCGCCGACCAGCTCACTGTCGCTAAGGCGTGTGCCATTATCGCGTGCGCGATCAATGCTGCGTGCAAGGGCGATTGCATCATCGCGCAGGCCTTCGCGTTCTTCTCCAGCGTAGGCCTCGGCAGCAAGTAGAGAGTTGCCAACCACAACGCGTACACGTTCGGAAAACCAGCCCTCGATCCCGACATTGATGGTCAGCACGGCAAACACCGCAACCGAGACCGTGGGTATCAACGCCATCAGCGCAAACACGCCCGTCAATCGCAGGTGCAGCCGTGATCCTGCCGATTTAGCCCGTCGAGCCGAGATTAGACGCGCCACCTGTGCCAACACCAACGCGGTCAGCACCAGAATATACACCAGATCAAGCAGTAGAATCAGACGCAGGAAATTTGTACTGCCTTGATCCAACGGACCGAGCGCAAGATAGGTCGCAAGCGCCAACAATGGGCCCAATACAACCAGACCGAGCGTCATCAATGTGCGCACACGTCTTAGCCGTCGCCAACGCGACAGCCTAGAAAGACCAGAATTTAGTGTCCGGGATACCACGAATGGATCCTCACCTGATGTGGTGCCACCGCACCGTACCGCCATATTTTGTGGTCCTAACCAGGGATGTCCCTCGATGGCCACGCTTATGTGACAGTTTTACATCATTTTTCGACCGCGTGTAACCTCTATTTCGAGGTCAGTGATTTTCTTTCTCAAGGTATTTCGGTTAATTCCCAAAAGTTCGGCACATTTCGCCTGATTTCCTGACGTCGCGGCCAAAGCCACCTCAAGCAACGGTGCCTCTACCTCACGTAGAATCCGCTGATACAGTCCTGGGGGCGGTAACATGTTACCATGCAGTTCAAAATACCGCCGGATGTGGCGTTCAACACTGGCACCAAGTTTTTCACCGCTGCCAGTGGCACGTGTGGGTTCTGGCCCCGGCAGTGCGCCTACAACTTGACCTGCTTCAGCAGCAGTGATTTCCATTGCCCTGCTCGTTAGCGAAAGCTGGCGCATGGCGTGCTCTAACTGGCGCACATTGCCGGGCCACGTGTAGTTTGCAAAAATCTTGGCGGCCCCTTCGGACAACGCATGCGGCGCACCCGTTCCGGCATCGGCCTTTTCAAGAAAATGAGAGGCCAACAAAGGGATATCCTCTACGCGATCCCGCAATGCAGGCACATGTAACGTGGCCCCTGACAGGCGGTAATACACGTCACGGCGCATATTGTTTTTGGCGTCTTCCGCCCCAAGGTCGGTCTGCGACGTTGCGATGAAACGCGGCTGGTTATCAGTTTGTGTATCCATCATCCGCGCGATGCGGGCCTGAACCTCAGCTGAGATATCGCCAATTTCGTCTATCAACAAAGTGCCACCGCGCACACGCGCCATAACCCGTGCAGGCCCTTCAATGTCGCGCAGATCTGCCTCTGTGACAGTCACAAAGGGCAGCGATCGGCGATCCGAGAGGTCATGAATTGCGCGCGCGATCAGGGATTTCCCTGTTCCGCTTTCGCCCCAGATCAGCACAGGTAAATCCGCATTCATCACACGCGCAATGACACGGTAAAGTGCCTGCATAACGGCCGTTTTGCCCACCATGGGCAGATCATCTTCGTCTTTATCGCTGCTCGTCTCAATAGCGCGGCGCGGCGCGCCTACCCGTTCAAGCGCACGCGCAGTGCGTTTCATCAAATCTGGCAGGTCAAACGGTTTAGGCAGATAATCATATGCCTGTGCCTCGGCAGCCTTAATAGCTGTCATGATCGTGTTCTGCGCCGAGATCACAATTACAGGAAGATCGGGGCGGTCTTGGGCAATCTTTGGCAACATCTCAAGCCCGTTTCCGTCGGGCATGATAACGTCGGTGATGACCACATCGCCTTTGCCCTCGGCCACCCAACGCATCAACGTCGTCAGGCTGGAGGTAGCATGTACCTTGCAACCAGCGCGCGTGAGCGCCTGTGTCAAAACCGTGCGAATGGTGCGATCGTCATCGGCGACCAGAACTGTGCCATCCATTGCTTAACTCCTATTTTCAGGCCGCTTGCCTGATATCTTATTGTTTTCTTCTTTTGCATCTGCCCGAGGCAGCGAGATGCGAAATGCCGTACGTCCGGGCGCTGACGTGACTGATATCCAGCCGTCATGTTCGGATATGATTTTGCTCACCAACGCGAGGCCAAGCCCCGTGCCGTTTTCACGACCAGAGACAAAGGGATCAAACACATCACCCGCAATTGCCTCAGGGAGGCCGGGACCATCATCGATCACCTCGATCTGGAGCGGCAATGGGACACCGTGCCCATCTGCACGGCGCAACCGAAAGGAATGTTCGTAATAACTGTGCAAGCGGATCGTACCGCCGCCTTCGCCTGCTGCCTCGGACGCGTTTTTGATAAGGTTCAAAACCACCTGCAAAAGCTGATCCTTGTCGCCCCAAGCTAAGGGCAAGGACGGGTCATAATCTTCAACGATGCGCATCTGCGCGCCAAACCCCAGCAGCGCAGAGCGGCGCGCGCGGTCTAATACATCGTGCAAGTTAACAGCACCGCGTTCAGGAAGGGTAAGATTGCCAAATTGCTCTACCTGTTCCAGCAGTTTTACGATGCGGCGGCTTTCAGCCACAATCAGATCCGTGAGTTCAAGATCGTCCTTGGACAGGTTCATGCTCAACAATTGAGCGGCCCCTGTAATGCCTGCCAGCGGGTTTTTGATCTCATGCGCCAGCATTTCAGCCATGCCAATCGCGGATTTTGCTGCAGATTTGACCGACTGGTTCTGCGTCATGCGACCCGACAACTCACGCGGTGAGATCATCAGGATCATGACACCTTCAGCGCCTGACAGCGGCGCAATCTGAAGCTGTGATTGCAACGGAGCGCGCTGCCCACTGCCCACATCCACGTCATTTACAAACAGCGTAGATTGGGAAACCCGTGCCCGTAAAAATGCTTCTTCCAGGGGCGCATCAACAGCGATCATGTCCCAAACGGGTGTACCGCAAACACTTTTGGCCGAGGCATTTAGGAACCCTTCGGCGGCGGCGTTGATATCTAGGATCACATCATCAGGACCAACCAAAACCGTCGGAACAGGCAGCGACGCCCATAGGGTACGCTCATCCACGCACAAAGGTGATTTGGTGTTCTTTTCTGGTATACTCATGCGGCAACATCCCAATGACTAGGATCAAGTGCTGCAGGTAAAAGGATCATTGTCTCTTCGACACTGCGCGCGGTCAGGACACCGCGGCGAAAGTCATCTGGCGTCTGAACGTGGTCCATGTACCACCCTAGATGTTTGCGCGCGACACGCAGTCCAATTTTTGTGCCGTAAAATTTTTGCATTTCATCATAATGCCCCATCGCCATGTCAACGAAATCGCGCCCCTGTGGTACTTGTGGCGCAGGCGTGCCGTAGATGTCATGTGCAATTTGCGCCAACAACCAAGGCTGGCCCTGAACGCCGCGCCCAATCATCACACCTTGTGCGCCGGATTGTTCCAGCGCCATCCGCGCCGTGGCCGTATCAAGGATATCGCCATTTGCTACTACCGGGATGTCGACAGTATCAACAACACCTCGGATGGCGGCCCAATCCGCACTGCCATTGTAAAACTGGCAACGCGTGCGCCCGTGAATGGTGATCATCTGGATGCCTGCCGCCTCGGCACGGCGCGCAATCTCAGGGGCGTTCAGCATATCATCGTCCCAGCCCAGTCGCGTCTTGAGGGTTACAGGCACTTCAACGGCACCCACCACAGCCTCAATCAAACGCAATGCGTGATCCGGTGTCTTCATCAAGGCAGATCCGGATGCCCCCTGTGTGACCTTCTTGGCCGGACAGCCCATATTGATATCGATGATCCGCGCGCCTTGCGCTTCAATCATTTTGGCTGCTTCGATCATTGGCGCAGCTTCACGGCCAGCAATCTGGACTGATGTACCTTCTACCCCGATGCCCAGCTCCGCTTTTTCACGGGTTCCGGGACGTTTCGTGAGCCATTCATTGGATGCGATCATTTCAGACACAACCAACCCAGCACCAAACCGCGCAACAAGGTTGCGATAGGGTAAATCCGTAATACCAGCCATCGGGGCCAGAAAAACAGGCGGGGTTAGATCCAGAGGGAAACTCATATCAGACCGTGCTTAATCCTTGTGCGAGTGTTTTTGGAATAGAGCAACCCAATCGAATGCACAATGAATACAGTGCCATTTCACTAGGTTTAGACATCGTATTTGCCTAAAAAATAGGCAATACCCAGAACT
Source organism: Sulfitobacter sp. (assembly GCF_036960155.1). Taxonomy (GTDB): domain Bacteria; phylum Pseudomonadota; class Alphaproteobacteria; order Rhodobacterales; family Rhodobacteraceae; genus Sulfitobacter. The sequence goes on from NZ_JBALWB010000007.1 coordinate 121,912, forward strand.
ACCTATGCGCGTACCAAACATTGCGAAGCTGTGCCGGATTACCTAAGACAGGTGTTAACTAACCGAAAGTAGACCCGATGCGCGTTTGTGCCCTGATTGTAGCTGCTGGCCGTGGAACACGGGCGGGTGGCGCACGGCCAAAGCAATGGCAGATACTGGCCAGCGCGCGGGTTATTGACCACACTGTTGCGGCCTTTGAGGCGCATGAACAGGTATCCGGTATCGCAATTGTCCTACATCCGGATGACATGCACGAGGCTGCGGGATTTGAATCGCGGGGCATTCAGGTGACGCGCGGCGGCGCTGAGCGCAGCGATTCTGTGCGTGCGGGACTAAGCGCCTTGCCCAAATGTGATGCCGTCTTAATCCATGACGCTGCGCGCCCTTGCGTCAGCGCCGCAGTTATTTCAGATGTTATAGCTGCACTCGCCAATAATACTGGGGCGGCTCCCGGTTTGGCCGTAACAGATGCGCTGTGGACTGGTGAAGGAAATACGGTAACAGGAACCAAAGACCGCACTGGGCTGTTTGCCGCGCAAACACCGCAAGGGTTTCGGTTTGACAAGATTTCCGCTGCGCATGAAGGCTATATTGGAGCCGCTGCTGATGACGTGGCTGTTGCGCGCGCGGCTGGTATCACCATTGCGATTACCGCAGGGGATCCAGATAACATCAAGATCACCACGCCAGCCGATTTCACCCGCGCCGCGCGGATATTGGAGAAGAATATGGACATACGTACAGGCAACGGGTTTGACGTTCACGCCTTTGGGGACGGAGACCATGTGATGCTATGCGGTGTCAAAATCCCGCATGACCAAGGGCTGGTTGGACATTCGGATGCGGATGTCGGGCTGCACACTATTACCGATGCAATCTACGGCGCGCTTGCCGCTGGCGACATTGGCACGCACTTCCCACCATCCGACCCGCAGTGGAAAGGCGCCGAGAGCCATATCTTTTTACGCCATGCGGCTCAAATGGCGCGTGACCGCGGTTTTACCCTGACGCATGTTGATTGCACACTGATTTGCGAACATCCCAAAGTGGGCCCACATGCCGCTACAATGCGCGCAGCCGTGGCTGAGATGATCGCGATCGACATTGATCGTGTATCGGTTAAGGCAACAACATCAGAACGTCTGGGCTTTACCGGCCGCGGCGAAGGCATCGCCTGTATGGCAACAGCAACATTGGTGAAGACATGATTGCACGTATGATCGCGACATTATTTGGTGTGGGATATCTACGCCCTGCCCCTGGCACTTGGGGCTCGTTAGTATCCCTGCCATGGGCGTGGTTGCTGCATGTTATTGGCGGGCTGCCCCTGCTAGTGCTTGGCATCATCATCGCCTTTTTCAAGGGCTGGTGGGCGACTGCCAAAATGACGTCAGGCAGTGACGATCATGATCCATCCGAAATTGTGGTGGATGAATTGGTGGGCCAGTGGATCGCCGTATTGCCCCTATCGATTGCGAGCTGGCGCATGGGGATTGATATCACCGTAATGTGGCCGGGCTGGATTGCCGCCTTTGCACTGTTCCGGCTGTTTGACATCTGGAAGCCGTGGATCATCGGCTGGGCAGATCGCCGCGGCGATGCGTTGGGTGTGATGCTGGATGATGTTTTTGCAGGCATCTTTGCCGCCATCGGCGTTGTTGTATTGGCTGGGCTGTATCATGCGCTCTGAAATCTTAGACCTGGCCAAGGCGCGCGGTATAATGATTGCCACTGCCGAAAGCTGCACGGCGGGTATGGTTGCCGCCGCCCTCACCGATCTGGCCGGATCGTCAGCCGTGTTTGAGCGCGGGTTTGTCACCTACTCCAACCTTGCCAAAATCGAAATGTTGGGCGTGCGCCAATCGACGTTGGACGCGCACGGCGCGGTATCAGAAGAAGTCGCCGATGAGATGGCGCGCGGTGCAGTTGCGCATAGTGCGGCCCAGTTATCAGTTTCCCTGACAGGCATCGCTGGCCCCGGCGGGTCCGAGCATAAACCAGAGGGCCGCGTTTGTTTTGGCGTGGCAGGTCCGCAGCGATGTCACGTCGAAACGGTTGAATTCGGCGCAATTGGCCGCGATGGCGTACGCGCAGCCGCACGAGACCACGCATTAGCACTGCTCAAGGCTGCGCTTCTCGAACTGCCTATAACTTAATCAAGGGCGTGCAATTAACGCCTTCAATTTAATCAATCCTGCAATTGCCCGAAAATACAGCGCAAATTTACGCGCTGCACCTTTTCGCGCCACTCTTGGTCGGCTTTATCCCCCGCAACCACTGGGGAGAGATCAAATGAACGGCGCTGATACAGCATGGATTATGACGGCAACGGCACTTGTGCTGTTGATGACGCTACCGGGCCTTGCCCTGTTTTATGGCGGACTTGTTCGCTCAAGAAATGTTCTAAGCGTGTTCATGCACTGCTATGCCATTGCCTGTTTGATGAGCGTTTTGTGGTTCCTGTTTGGGTATACAATCGCCTTTGGTGATGGTGGCACCGGATATTGGGGCGGTTTGGGCAAAATGGGCCTCAACGGCGTCACTGCTGATAGCCTGTCTGGTTCCATTCCTGAGATCCTGTTCTTTGCTTTCCAGATGACGTTTGCCATCATTACACCTGCATTGATCGTCGGTGCCTATGTTGAGCGGATCGGCTTTGGCTTTGTGATGTTGTTCTCAGGGCTGTGGATGCTGATTTGCTACGCGCCTGTTGTGCATTGGGTCTGGGGCGGCGGTATGCTGGCTGATGGCGGAATATTCGGTGACGTTGGCGTAAAAGACTTTGCTGGCGGTATTGTGGTACATGAAACGGCTGGCCTTGCGGCGATCATCATTGCGATCTTCCTTGGGGCGCGCAAAAACCAGACAACGCCTCCGCATAACCCCGGTTTGGTTATGATCGGTGCCGCCCTTCTGTGGGTTGGTTGGTTTGGCTTCAACGGTGGCTCGCAACTGGCAGCAGATGGTGGCGCGGCCATGGCAATCACCGTGACCCATATCTCTGCCGCAACGGCCTCCCTTACTTGGGCCCTGTGGGAGCGTATCAAATTTGGTAAATCATCGCTGGTTGGCATCGTGACGGGGACAATTGCGGGCCTTGCCTCTATAACCCCTGCCTCGGGTTTTGTTGGCCCATGGGAGGCGCTGCTGATTGGCGGCGTCGCGGGCATCCTGTGTCAGGAAGCCGTTGTTCTGATCCGTAACAAAGCCAAAATTGACGACACACTTGATGTCATGGCGGTCCACGGCGTTGGCGGTATCTTTGGGACAATCATGATCGCGGCCTTGGGTGCTGGATCATGGGCCGCGCAACTTGGCTCGCTATTGATCGTGGGAGTTTACACAACGGTTGTGACAGTGGTGCTGATCTTGGTTTGCCGCGCAATCACGCCTCTGCGCGTGGATGTTGAGACCGAAGTGAACGGCCTCGACCTTGCTGTGCACGGTGAACGCGCCTACGACCTCACAAACTAGGTTCGATTAGATGGTATAAAAAAAGGGCGGTCCAAACGGGCCGCCCTTTTTTATGCGCCCTTGAAACAAGCCGTAACTGCGTCCAGATCATTTCCAATCACAGCCTGCCACAGCATCTCTGCCTGTGCGCTTCCTATCAAGGCCTGAACCTTTGTGCGCAATTTCTCACTGCGTGCCTCTAACGTCATAGGAGCCGTCAGATCATGGCGCAGACGGCGAACCTCACCTGAGGTTAACGTCAATGTGACCAGCGATTGCGTTTCACTTAGGCTGTCATCCTCAACCACTTCGATCTTGTCGCGCAGCGCGCAAACCTCTGGGTTTCGGGCCATTTCATCGCTAAAGTTGCTGATTGTGCCCGTTGAGTGCCCCAACAAGGTCATCGCAGCCGTATGCGCATAGCTAAACTTCACCTCCAAGCCAGTCTTGGGTGTCAGGTTATTGCAGACACTCATCCAGCGCGGGTGTGTGCGGATTTTGATCGCGCCAATCCGTTCAGCCTCAACCTTAGCGTTGGCCAAAGCCTCAAGCATGGCGTGAAGCCCATGGCAACAAGCGTGAAATTTATGACTGATGTCGCCGATTTGCCAGTCTTTGCGCGGTAATTTAACCTCAATGGCCTCGCCGTGATGCGTAGCCCCAAAGCCAAGCTCACCCGCCAGCCCGTCATGGGCGGCGGTCATGCCGGCCTGCGCCCAAAGGGCCACCTCAACCCCGGTACGCGCGGCCAAACCTGCGTTCAACGGCTTTGCCATGGTGCCAAATTGTTCCTTGATGCCCGACGCCATACTGGCACACAGACCCAAGGCATGGCGCACCTCACGTTTGTCCAAGCCCAAAATACGCGCAGCCGCCACTGTTGCGCCAAATGCGCCTGCTGTGGCCGTTTGGTGGTATCCAACCTGATAATGCGCGCGGCCCAGCCAAACACCTGTCAGGATTGATGCCTCAACACCAAGGGTGGCTGCATCAATCGCGTCTGTCAGCGGGATATCCAGCGTTTCGGCCAATGCGATCACCGTAGGCAACACCGCAACAGACGGATGCCCGATGTGCGCAAAATGTGTATCATCGTAGTCAAGCGCGTGACTGAGCGTGCCGTTCACCAGCGCCGCCGTTGCAGCCCCTCCAGCGTCACCGCCAAAAATATGCGCTGGTCCTTCTTCAACCATCTGTGCACGGCGAAACGGCGCAAACTCAGGTTCTTGCGCGCCCGCAATCCCGCACGCGGCCCAGTCAAACAGCGACAGGCGCATCATCGCAGCTGCCTTTTCGGGCACCTCTGCTTGTGCAAATTTAATGAGTTGTCCTGTGATCCCCATGGCGTCCTCCCCTAACGGCCTTAGCCATAGAGCGCTTCTGCCCGCTTCTCAAACGCTTTGACGACGCGTTGCATCGCCTCGTTGAACACCACGCCAATAATTTTCTGCAAAATCGCATTCTTGAATTCGAAATCCACAAAAAATTGAACATCGCAACCGCCATCGACATCAGCAAATGCCCAATTCGATTTCATGTATTTGAACGGGCCATCAAGGTATTCAGTGTCAATCTTCATCGGTTCGGGCCACAGCACAACGCGCGACGTGAATTTTTCACGGAACACTTTGAAAGAAATAACTAAATCAGCGTCCATGACACTGTGATCCCCCTTGTCGTCCACGCTTTTGATCCGCGCGGCGGCGGTCCAAGGCAGAAACTTTGGATAGTTTCCAACGTCTGCGACTAGGTCATACATTTGCTGGGCGCTATAGGGCAGCGTGCGTGTCTCTGAATGGGTAGGCATTGATTTCCTGCGTCCGTTTGCGTAGCGCTGTATCAAAGCCGGAACGGCGACACAATCAAGAGGTTACAATGCCAACGCGTCCTTATGTCATAGACCAAATGATTTCCGCTAAATCCATTGCAGCTCGTATCGAAGAGCTTTGTCTCGAAATTCAGGAAGAGTTTGCCGATACCGACAAACTGGTTGTGGTGGGATTGCTGCGTGGATCATTTGTGTTCATCGCCGATTTGGTGCGCGAATTGGACCTGCCCATCGAGGTCGATTTTTTAGAGGCATCAAGCTATGGAGACGGTACAGAAAGCACAAGAGAAGTACGTATTCTTAAAGACTTGCGTGGCGGCATTGAAGGACGTGATGTGCTGCTGGTCGAAGATATCGTCGATACAGGCCACACATTATTTCATGTCACGGGCATGCTCAAAGCCCGCAAGCCGGCGCGGCTGAAAACGGTAGCACTGTTGGATAAACCCTCACGGCGCGAGGTTGATCTGCGGGCGGATCACACCGGATTTGAGATACCTGACGAATTTGTCGTAGGCTATGGCATCGATTTTGCACAGCGCAATCGCAACCTGCCCTATATTGGCAAAGTTCGCTTTACCGATGATGCCTAAGCGATGATGGATCCGCGTCACTTGATGCGTGCCAAACGTTGGGTCCAAAACCCGCCTTCTGCGAAGCGGGTTAAGTTGATATTTGGGGTCATTGCCCTTGCGTTGTTGGTGATTGGGCTTGAACGAATTGGTTTTTGGCCAGAATGGGCCCGCGCAGAACGTATTCCCCGTAGATTCTAAAATACGACAAGAAACTTATAATGTTAGATTGTTATGCTCTTGGATTTGCAGTCATCATTCATCACCTAGTGAGGTGAATGCCGGTTGGAGCATATAGGTGTTATTCCCGTTCAACGCGGAATCGATAGGATTATGCCGTTCAAGAACACAGCCTGCCAAAGCAAGCGCCCCAACAAACCCAACAACAAATGACCGCAAAATAATTCCCCACTGATAAATATTGGTTATCAGTAGGGTAATTAAGATTAACCGTTGGTTAACTGAGCGTTACGCGATGCCGAGCTTCTTGTTTCGGGCGGCACGTAGTTGCGCAAAATCATCACCTGCATGATAGCTCGACCGCGTGAGCGGCGTTGCAGATACCATCAAGAACCCTTTGCCATAAGCTGACTTTTCATAGGCCGCAAATTCATCAGGATGAACAAAGCGATCCACAGCGTGGTGTTTTGGCGTCGGCTGCAGATATTGGCCGATGGTCAGGAAATCAATGTCAGCGGCGCGCATGTCTTCCATCACCTGCATCACCGACTGCCGGTTTTCGCCCAATCCGACCATAATGCCCGATTTTGTGAACATTGAAGGGTCCAGTTCCTTCACCCGTTGCAACAGGCGCAGAGAATGGAAATACCGCGCACCGGGGCGTACTTCGGGATAGAGGCCCGGTACCGTTTCCAGATTGTGGTTAAAAACATCTGGCCTTGCTTCTACAACCATTTCAAGGGCTTCCGGTGCACACTTGATAAAGTCGGGTGTCAAAATTTCGATGGTGGTATTGGGGGCACGGTGCCGCACCGCGCGAATGGTTTGGGCAAAGTGCTCAGCGCCACCATCCTCTACGTCGTCACGGTCAACCGAGGTAATGACAACGTGCTTCAATCCCAGCTTGGCGACAGCATCTGCCACGCGACCGGGTTCAAAAACATCCAAATCTTCTGGTGGCTTGCCCGTTGCAATGTTGCAAAAACTACAAGCCCGCGTGCACACTTCTCCCATGATCATCATGGTTGCGTGGCCTTGGCTCCAGCATTCGCCAACATTCGGGCAACCTGCTTCTTCACAAACTGTCACCAACTTGTTTTCACGCATAATCTTGGCGGTTTTTTCGTATCCTTCACCACCCGGCGCACGCACCCGTATCCAATCCGGCTTTTTCGGTTGTGGATTGTCGGGGCGGCGCGCCTTTTCAGGGTGACGCATCTCAGGGATCTTCAAATCACGCATGATAACCTCAAGTGCTGCTGTTGCCCTTAACTAGCACATCGTCGGTTAAACAAAACCCTATTGCGGCGCATTACAGCTATGCAAATCGCCAAAATCCCAAATTATCCGATCATCGCCCCTTTTGGATCAGCGTTTTCCAGATAATGTTGTTTGAGGCGCATCAACGCGATGCGCAGTACAATCTTTCCTGATCTCGCAGACCATCCAAGTGTTTTTTCAGCAGTTTCCAACCCTTCAAGGAAGCAACAGCAGCGCAATGTTACATCAGACAGCCCCGCTCCAAGATCCTTAAGCGCGGCAATAGTGCGCGCATGTGCCTGCCGCGCCCCCGGCGTTCCAGATGTCGGAACAGGAGCCTCGTTTCCGCGCAGTGCTTCCAAGAACCCATCCCAGTTTTGCGCAACATCACGCTCCATCTGTGCCAGTTCAAAATCTTCTCGCAGACGTTCACCAGCATGCACCAGATCATCACTTAGGAAACGTTCACCATCACGGTCGCGTCGCCGCGCCAAAGCGGCCAGCGGGCTTTCTGCCATGCCGTACCGAATGCGTCGAGGCAAATCCTGCACGGCCCCGGTTTCAGGATCAACCAGACCAATGGCTTGGGCACTTTCATCCCGCGCCATCATTTCAGCCAATGCATTTCGGCCAGCTGCTGTAATATGGTATCGCGTAATGCGACCATCACCAGTGGTTGCGATCCACCCTTTTAGGGCCATTGCCTCTGCAATCGAGCGGTCAACAACGCCTGTGCGCGTATTTTGACCATCATGGCCTTCGCGCACAATTACACCTTTGTCCAAATCCGGCGCTACAGCCAATACCGCTCCGGTTTCACACATCCTTCTTAAAACGCGCGTTCCTTCACTGCTTAATTGCGCCGTATCAGGCACAATCGAGTGCACTGCATTGGCTTTCACCTCCTTTGGAGCGTTCCTCGTATTGAGCTGTGCATCAGCACCACCGCCCAGGTTCTTAATAACCCCGTCAACAAGAGGATCATCCCGCAACGTCTCAACTTTTCTGATCTGCCTCAGAATGGTCGATGCGTGGCAACCCTGTTGTCGGGCTAATGCACGGATAGGTACGCCCATCTCCGTATGGTCGATATAATTTTGAACGGATCGTGGCACCCAGCCAGGTACCTTTGGGGCGACTTGTCCTCCCCAATGTTGCGTTTGTTCAATTTCTTGCGTTGTCTGTCCCATTTCTGAGTGTCCCTCCTCAGTTCGATTAACAACAGGTAAACACAACCTAGGGGGGTTTTAGTTACCCATTGGTTAAAATGACCTGCGAGAAACATCATTGTTTACAATTGATAAACAATACTGAAGTTGCCGAACGCAAATACCCGCCAGAACGCAACACCCGCTAAAGTAGTGTTTATTGAGATTCTGTAAGCCCAACGAATGATGGGCACAAACTTTCGGAGTGTAAAATAATGCAAGATGTCCACACGCTACTCGCCAATCTCCACCGCCCACGTCTCTTGATGCGGGCTGCTCGCATTGGTGCACAAGAGTACAGACGTGCGGGCCATCTTCCACGTATCTTGGGGTACGGAGTACTGCCCCGTCATGGAGACGCGCTAATGCGGCTCATAGATATTGAGGCCGAGCTCGAAGAACAGCGCACAGGGCCCGATGCGGCATACAGCCTTACCCGGCACGTAGATGTTTTGATTGCAATTGTCGGCGAGGCGCAGGAACTGCGGGCAAGTCAGGCAAGCCCGCAGTTCAATTGATCACATAAAGCTGTCAGGCTCGGCAGCTTTGCGTGTTGCGACAAAGGCGTCTAACGCTTCTTTGATCGCGGGATCCATGGCGGGTTGCTGATAATCGTTCAGCAGCTTTTCGACCCGGATACTGGCAAGGGTTTGCGTATCGCGCGCGCCCTCGTCTTCCCACGTCTCAAAGGGCTTGTAGTCTAGCAAATCGGACTTCCAGAATGCTTCTTTAAAGTTCGCTTGCGTGTGCTCACACCCCAGATAGTGCCCGCCGGGACCTACTTCGCGAATGGCATCCATGGCCTGCGCATTGGTGTCAATTTCCACACCGCGCGCCAAATGATGCAATGCGCCCAACTGGTCTGCGTCCATCACAAATTTTTCAAATGAGGACACCAGCCCCCCTTCTAACCAGCCGCAAGCATGCAACATAAAGTTCACGCCCGACAATAAACCCATATTCAGGCTATTTGAGGTCTCATAGGCCGCCTGCGCGTCTGGCAGTTTTGAACCACAGAACGATCCCGCAGAGCGGTAAGGTAAGTTCAAACGCCGTGCGAGTTGTCCAGCACCATAAGTGATATGTGCCGCCTCAGGTGTCCCAAACGTCGGCGCACCCGAGTTCATATCAATTGAGGTCACAAAGGCCCCCATGATAACGGGCGCACCTGGCTTGATCAGCTGACTATAGGCAATACCTGCCAAGGCTTCAGCCAATACTTGGGTCAATGTGCCCGCAACCGAAACAGGTGCCATGGCCCCCCCAACGATAAACGGCGAGATAATGCAGGCCTGATTGTTCTGCGCGTAAACTTCCAATGCACCCATCATAACGTCATCAAACGTCATAGGGGAGTTGATGTTGATCAGCGACGTCATGACAGTGTTTTCCTGCACGAACTTTTCGCCGAACAGAACACCACACATGTCCACAGAATCCTGTGCGCGGCTTGGCTCGGTCACAGAACCCATGAACGGTTTGTCGCTAAGGGTCATGTGCGCGTGCAACATATCCAAGTGACGTTTGTTCACAGCAACATCTGTAGGTTCGCAGACAGTCCCACCAGAGTGATGCAGCCATTTGGACATATAGCCCAGTTTCACAAACTTCTGGAAATCATCCATTGTCGCGTAACGACGTCCGCCCGCAGCGTCGCGCACAAAAGGCGGGCCGTATACTGGAGCCAGAACAAGGTTTTTGCCGCCAACAACTACATTGCGATCTGGATTGCGGGCGTGCTGTGTGTAGGACGCTGGCGCCGTCTTGATCAACTCACGCGCCAAACCTTTAGGCAAACGCACGCGCTCACCCTGAACATCTGCACCCGCTTCACGCCAGCGATCCAAAGCACGTGGATTGTCAGGAAAATTGACGCCAATTTCCTCGAGAATCGTCTCGGCGTTTGCCTCGATGATCTCTAACGCTTCTTCCGTCAGAACCTCAAAGTTGGGGATATTGCGTTCGATGTATTTCGCCGTCTCAAATGAAACTGCTGTGCGGGCTGCGCGTCGTGCTGCCCCGCCTCCACCGCGTGCGCGCCGTGCTGCTTCTGCCATGTCGATTTCCTCAATGCATATGTTGCCCCTCAGATAGCCCGTATCCTGCCGTGCTCCCGCGCGGATTACGGCCATGTAGGTAGGAAAGCGACATAAATGGCCGTAAAGGAGTCAAACTTTGCACTGTTCAATTCACCACAAGCCGCCTTAGCTGGCAAAAGGCGTGCGAATGGGGCGCAAAACTACCTTGCCACTGGGCTTTTGCAGCCCTAATCAGGGCATATGACACAACATACCCATGACCGCCTTCTCATCATCGACTTCGGCAGCCAAGTCACCCAGCTGATTGCCCGCCGTCTGCGTGAACTTAACGTCTACTGTGAAATCCATCCGTTCAATACAGTAGACGATGCGTTCCTCGCTCAGTTCGATCCAAAAGCCGTAATTCTGTCAGGAGGGCCTGCATCAGTCATTGATGCCGATTCCCCGCGCCCACCGTCCAAAGTATTTGAGTTGGATGTCCCTGTTTTGGGCATCTGCTATGGCCAGCAGGTCATGATGGAGATGTTGGGTGGCAAGGTTGAAACTGGCCATGGCACAAAAGAATTCGGACGTGCCTATGTAACGCCCGTCGATGCAAAATCTCCACTGCTGGAGGGTTGGTTTGAAGAAGAACGCGAACAAGTCTGGATGAGCCACGGCGACCACGTCAGCGCCATTGCACCCGGGTTTGAAGTATTCGGCACATCGCCAAACGCACCCTTTGCAATCACCGCAGATGAAAGCCGCAAGTTCTACGCGGTTCAGTTCCACCCAGAAGTACACCACACCCCTAACGGACTGAAGTTCTACGAAAACTTTGTTCGGATGGCTGGTTTTACCGGTGACTGGACAATGGGCGCTTACCGCGAAGAAGCGATTGCAAAAATCCGCGCCCAAGTTGGCAATAGCCACGTTATTTGCGGCCTGTCCGGCGGTGTTGATTCCTCTGTTGCGGCCGCGCTTCTGCACGAAGCAATTGGCGATCAGCTAACCTGTGTGTTTGTCGATCACGGCCTGTTGCGCAAAGATGAAGCAGCCGAAGTTGTCACCATGTTCCGCGACAACATGAACCTCAAAGTAATCTACGCTAATGAGATTGAGCTGTTCTTGGGTGAGCTAGAGGGTCAATCCGACCCCGAAACCAAGCGCAAGATCATTGGCCGTTTGTTCATCGACGTATTCCAGAAATACGCCAATGAGATTGAGGACGCCAAATTCTTGGCTCAGGGCACACTATATCCTGACGTGATTGAGAGCGTTTCCTTCTCTGGCGGCCCCTCAGTCACCATCAAAAGCCACCACAATGTGGGCGGCCTTCCTGAAAAGATGGGTCTATCACTGGTTGAGCCGTTGCGTGAGCTGTTCAAAGACGAAGTGCGCGTACTGGGTCGTGAATTGGGTTTGCCTGCCAGCTTCATTGGCCGCCACCCTTTCCCTGGTCCGGGCCTTGCCATTCGCTGCCCCGGTGAAATCACCCGCCAAAAACTTGATATCCTGCGTGAAGCAGATGCCGTCTACATCGACCAGATTCGCAAACATGGTCTTTATGATGAAATCTGGCAGGCTTTTGTCGCCATTCTACCTGTACGCACTGTTGGTGTGATGGGTGACGGGCGCACATATGATTTTGCCTGCGCGTTGCGCGCGGTGACATCCGTTGACGGCATGACCGCAGATTATTACCCGTTCACTCATGAATTTTTGGGTGAAACGGCCACGCGCATCATCAACGAAGTGCCCGGTATCAACCGCGTCACCTATGACATCACGTCTAAACCTCCCGGCACAATCGAATGGGAATGATTCCTACCTTGGACCGGGCATCCGCTTGCCCACCATCGTAGATATTAGGACCCATAATTCTTACAGATAAATCAATCTGAATACGTCCTTACCTATCGGGGATTTATCGGTTTTTTTTGGTGGTATGCGTAATTATGAGGCCCGTCATTTGTAGACCGTCAACGCTGTAAATGCGATGGCAGTGTATAGGTGACGGTTCAACCTTCGGGCTATTTCGGGAGCACTGAAAGACACAAAGCACCTCGCCGATGGAAAGAAGCAATAACGGCAGGCAGTACGTTCTGTGTACGGATGGGACATCCGTCCGGCGTTTCTAATATATTTTCTTTCAGAGATCAGTCCAAATTGATCCCCAAATGGGGTGCACAACTGATAAGGATTAAGGCGCTCCAGCGACCTCGGCGCCTAACTTAGTCACACCTAAAACGTCTTAGAAAGACAAACTAGCAAAAACACTTCGGATGATCCCGCTGATGGTTGAACCTTATCGCAAAAGATCAAGTGTTCATGAAGTGACGACCTATCAAACACATCCCAAACGACATCAGCCAAACATAGAAAATCGCGTTCTCGACTTCGAAAAGGAGCCCCAAATCTGGCAGCGTGACAGTCTCTATTGCAGCTCGAGCGTTGGTTTCGCCGATTAGCTTATCGTTTGGTTTATAGCTTTGTGGGCAGCTTCCATTCACCATCCTATTCAGTCTCATCTCTCGATAAATCGAGTTGCTTACAGATCGTTCCCGGACGTAGGGTGGACACGAACAAGACGAAAAACAAAAATGTCAAAAGCTGCTCTACTTGGGCTGTCTCTTTGACGTGAAAAGCGTACAGGAAAAATTTTGCCCATTAAGATCAGTTCCTTAGAATCTGCGTTGTTAATCCAATGGACGTGAACAGCGAAGTCACATTGACTGGCACCCTCATTTGCACAACCGAAGATGAGGCGGCGCGGGTGCGCACGGCCCTTGATACCCACATCACCCTCACCCGCGGTGAAGCAGGGTGCTTGTCATTTGAGGTTACGCAAAGCGAGGATCCCATGATTTGGAGCGTTTCGGAACGGTTTATTGACGCCGCTGCATTTGAGGCACATCAGGCGCGCGCTGGAGCTTCAGATTGGGCAATTCAAACCAAAGGTATTGCGCGTGACTATAAGGTGAGTGGCCTCTAATGAATGCGCTTTTAAAAGCAGCGCTCTGGATGACAGGTGCAATTGCGTCCTTTTCATTTATGGCGGTTGCAGGACGGGATTTATCGGCAAACTACGACACGTTTGAGATCATGCTGTACCGCAGTCTCGTTGGCGTAATCATCGTCATGACAGTCATTGTCACGCAAAACCGCTGGCATGAAATCCGCACTGATCAGTTGGGGCGCCACGCCCTGCGCAACTTGTTCCACTTTACGGGCCAAAATCTATGGTTCTACGCGGTTGCCTTCGTGCCGCTTGCTCAGGTTTTCGCGCTTGAGTTCACCTCGCCGCTTTGGGTCGCAATCCTTGCACCTTTGATTTTGAAAGAAAAAATGACTCCAATCCGCGGCTTTGCGGCGGTTATGGGTTTCATCGGCATCCTCATTGTGGCGCGCCCCACCGTGGAAACCCTCAATATCGGAATTGTCGCCGCAGCCACTGCCGCGATCTTCTTTGCTTTGACAATTATGCTGACCAAGCGGCTCACAGCGGATAATTCGATCACATCGATCCTGTTTTTCCTCACCACTATACAGCTTGTGTTTGGCCTGATAACCGCTGGGTATGACGGCCACATCGCATTGCCGACGACATCCAGCCTTCTCTATCTTGTTCTCGTCGGTTGCGCAGGTCTGCTTGCACACTTCTGTTTGACCACCGCGCTTTCCATTGCGCCTGCAACAGTTGTTGTGCCACTGGATTTCGGTCGTTTGCCCGTTATCGCGATAGTCGCAATGGTGCTTTATGATGAGCCACTTGAGATTTGGATATTTGTTGGTGCTGGCATCATCTTCACAGCGAATTACCTCAACATCTGGAACGAATTGCGCACCCGCACCTGACACTATGCGCAACATTCGGATCGCTCCCCCTGCGCATTTGCCTAAGGTATCCCCATGAATGAACGTAGAATCTCCGCAGAAAGCTGGGGCCTTATGGCCATCCTTGCCCTTTTATGGGGCGCATCCTTTTTATCCATCCGGATTGCGCTGGATGAAATCCCGCCGCTTACAGCAATGGCACATCGCGTAGGTTGGGCTACGCTGGTTCTTTGGATTTATGTAATCGCACGTCGCATGCCATTGCCACGCGATCGCAAAATTTGGATCAGTTTCCTCGGAATGGGCCTTTTGAATAATGTCATCCCGTTCACCCTGATGGCTTGGGGACAGCTCTATATTCCGTCTGGCCTCACCTCGATCTTCAACGCGGCTACCGCGATCTTTGGTGTTCTTGTTGCCGCGCTCTTGCTCAACGACGAACGCCTATCGGGTCGAAAAGCTATTGGTGTGGCCATCGGATTCGCCGGCGTGGTTACGGCCATCGGTTTTGAAAGCCTGCGCAACTTTGACATCACCTCATTGGCGCAACTGGCTGTTCTGGCAGGAACGGTTTCATATGCTTTTGCTGGTGTTTGGGCGCGAAAACGACTGGCTGGCTTGGCCCCACAGGTTGCCGCAGCTGGAATGTTAACCGCCTCAACCGTCATATTGGTCCCGCTTGCGTGGGTGTTTGATGGCCCGATCAGCATTGATCTACAGCCGCGTACCTTTATGGCCATTGCCTATTTCGCACTTGGCGCAACTGCCATCGCCTACTTGCTGTACTACCGCGTCCTCACGCTTGCGGGCAGCGGCAACTTGATGCTGGTCACTCTGATGGTCACGCCCATTGCTATTGTGCTGGGTTCGGTGGTCTTGGGCGAGACCCTGTCTCCGAATGCCTACAAAGGATTTGCCTTATTGGCCCTTGGCCTTGCCATCATTGATGGCCGTGTGATTGACCGGATGCGGCGCGCGCGCTAGGGAAGTCCAACCCTACTAACGGAGGCAACAATGCTCTATCCCGACGCAAAAACCTGGCGCGCTGCGCCGCGCAAATCTGTGCTGTTTTTCGGCATGTCGGGACTGGGTAAAACACATGTCTCTGACCTATTGGTCCAGCAAGGTGGCTGGTTCCATTATTCAGTCGATTACCGCATCGGCACGTCGGGCATGTACCGCCATATTAAGGACAATCTGATCGCACACGCCATGCGCGACCCGTTTTTGGCCGAAATGCTGCGCACCGATACCATTTATCTGGAACCAAACGTCCACAATCACGATCTCAGTGCGGTTGCGGGTTACCTTGGAAAACCGGGTGATCCTGCGCGCGGCGGCCTGCCCATGGCTGAATATAAACGGCGCCAAGACCAATTCCGCACAGCCGAGATTGCCGCACTTAAAGACACTGCGGCGTTTATGGAGCGTGCACAGTCCCTGTACGGCTATCAGAATTTCATCTGCGATACTGGCGGATCAATTTGCGAATGGATCGATCCTGAGGATGACAATGATCCGCTGTTACAAGAATTGTCCCAACACTGCCTATTGGTGTGGATCAAGGGCGATGAAGCACACTCTCAAGAGCTAAATCGCCGCTTTGATATTGCCCCTAAACCAATGGCCTATCAGCCAGAGTTCCTTGAACGCATTTGGAACCAATACTTGAGTGAAAACAACACACAAGAAAAGGATGTTGATCCAGATAGTTTTATCCGTTGGACCTATGCACAGGCTTTGGCACACCGCCAACCGCGGTATGCAGCGATGGCACGCCACGGTGTGACCGTTACCGCCGATGACATCCATTCAGTAACCAGCGCACAAGACTTTGACGATCTCATCGCCTCCAAGCTGTGAACACATCCACGTGCACGCCCTTGAGGCACACCGCCACCACCGCTATCCGTGACGTCCGTCTATAGAAGAAGAGCAAAACCATGCCCATCAAGATTCCAGCCACCCTGCCCGCATATGACGTTCTCACCCGTGAAGGTGTCAGCGTCATGGACGAAGATCAGGCCGCACGTCAGGACATCCGTCCGCTGCGGATTGCGTTGCTGAATTTGATGCCAAAGAAGATCCAGACAGAAAACCAGTTTGCCCGCCTGATCGGCGCAACCCCGTTGCAGATTGAACTGACGTTGCTGCGCATGTCAGATCACCAAACCCGCAACACTGCTGCTGAACACATGGAAAGCTTTTACCGCCCTGTATCTGAGGTGTGGGACCAAAAGTATGACGGGTTAATCATTACCGGTGCCCCTATTGAGCATTTGGACTTCCAAGACGTCAGCTATTACGCCGAGTTAGAGCGTGTAATGGATTGGACCCAGACCAATGTACAATCCACTATGGCTGTCTGTTGGGGTGGCATGGCGATGATTAACCATTTTCATGGCGTGAAAAAACACATGCTTGAGCATAAGGCATTTGGCTGTTTCCGCCATGCCAATCTTGCCCACACGTCTCCCTATCTCAACGGGTTCTCGGATGATTGCGTGATCCCTGTCTCGCGGTGGACCGAAATACGCCAAGCAGAAATAGATGCGGCAGATGGCCTCAAAACGCTTCTTGGCAGTGACAAGGTTGGCCCTGCGTTGGTTGAAGATGCGGCGCACCGTGCCGTCTATATTTTCAATCATTTTGAGTATGATAGCGACTCTCTTAAGCAGGAATATGACCGTGATGTTGCTGCAGGAACGCCGATTAACATTCCTGAAAACTACTATGCCAATGATGATCCTGCTCTGTCACCCGTGAACCGCTGGCGCAGCCATGCCCATTTGCTTTATGGTAACTGGATTCAGGAAATTTATCAGTCCACGCCTTATGACATGCAAAAAATCGGTAACTAGAATGGTATGGATCGCCGCGTTATTTTTGGCGTTGGCCTTTGCTGTACAATGGCGTGCCGCGGCCCGCGAAACGGCCGCAAATAAGGGCTATCCTCCGCAGGGACGTATTGTGGATGTCGATGGCACATCAGTGCATGTGTTGATCGCTGGTACTGGCCCCGATCTGGTTTTGATCCACGGTGCCAGCGGTAATGTACGCGATTGGACCATTGATTTTGCCGACCGCGTCTCGGATCGCTACCGTGTCATTATGTTCGATCGCCCCGGGCTTGGCTGGACTGGTCGCTTGAAAGGCAAAACCGGCGCGTGGAATGTAAAATCTGAATCGCCGATGGAGCAAGCCGCCTTGTTGCAAAAGGCTGCGGCCATTGTTGGCATTGATCACCCCATTGTTGTGGGCCATTCTTTTGGCGGCGCGGTTGCAATGGCTTGGGCGCTGAGCCAGCCCAAAGAAACGGCTGCTGTTGTGATGTTAGCTGCCGTATCAAATCCTTGGCCCGGAAACCTAGGCTGGACGTATACGTGGGGCGGCACATCTTTTGGTGGCGCGTTCCTGATGCCTGCCATCTCTGCCTTTGTGCCTGACAGTTATATAAATACCAGCGTAGAAAGCATCTTTGCGCCTCAAAATGCGCCCAAAGGGTACGCCGAACAGGTGGGTGCTGGCCTGATCCTGCGGCGCGAAAGCCTGCGTGCAAACGCCCAACAGGTGAATTCCCTGCGGCCCCACATCGTAAAAATGTCAAAGCGGTACAGGGGGTTACAGACACCACTTGAGATCGTGCACGGTGATGCGGATACAATTGTGCCACTCTCTGTACATTCTGAACCATTATCGAGCCAAGTCGAAGGCGCGGTCCTGACCGTCCTAAAAGGCGTCGGCCACATGCCCCACCACGCTGCCCCGGGCGCGGTAGAGGATGCAATCGACCGCGCAGCCGCACGTGCGGGTTTGCGTTAATCTCCTTAACATCGCATATTGCATTGATAAATGAGCAAGAGGTCCCCCATGGAGCTGCCCTTTGATGGTGCCATCAGCGCCTACTACAAGAATGACGCGCCAAAAGACGTGCGCGATGCGGTAAAGCATGCGCAAAAAAGCGATATTCTATCAGGCAGCTATCCACACCAAAACAGCATGGCCCGCAAATCATATGAACGCGACATGGCGGCGCTCCAGATTGAACTGGTGAAACTACAGGCATGGGTGCGTGAAAGCGGCACGCGCATTGCTATGGTGTTTGAAGGCCGGGATGCGGCAGGCAAAGGCGGCACAATCGGGCGCTTCCGGATGAATCTGAACCCGCGCGGCGCACATGTTGTCGCGCTCAGTAAACCCTCGGATGAAGAACGCAGCCAGTGGTATTTTCAAAGATACATCAAACACCTCCCCTCCGAGGGTGAAATAAAATTCTTTGATCGTTCATGGTATAACCGCGGTGTCGTTGAGCCAGTATTTGGCTTTTGCACCGATCAGCAAAACAAGCAGTTCTTCACCCAAGTTCAACCCTTTGAACAGATGTTGGTCGAGGATGATATTCACCTTTTCAAATTCTGGCTCAATGTCGGGCGTGAAGAACAGCTGCGCCGCATGCTTCAACGTGAACAAGACCCCCTAAAGCAATGGAAACTATCAGGAATAGACGTAAAAGGCCTGAATCTTTGGGAGGAATACACCGCAGCTATTCAAGACACGCTAACGCGCAGTCATTCGCCCCATGCACCGTGGACAATTGTGCGTTCGGATGACAAACGCCGTGCACGCCTAAGTGCCATACGCACAATACTGCATCACTTTGATTATACTCATAAAGACGTAAATGCGGTTGGTGACATCGACACCAGCATTTGCGGGGGGCCAGATATCTGGGATGCCTAAACGCGGTTATCACCACGGCAACTTGCGTCAGGCATTGGTCGACGCCGCACTCAAGCTGATCGAGCTGCGCGGCCCAACCGGCTTTACGCTGTCCGAGGCAGCCAAACAGGCGGGTGTGACCCCTGCTGCTGTCTATCGCCATTTTGAAGGCCGCGAAGACCTGATCGCGGAGGCCGCCCTGCAGGGGTATGAAATTTTCGGTGACCTCATGCAGTTCGCTTATGAAAGCGGCCAGCCCTCGGCCTTGCAAGCCTTTGAAGCAACGGGCCGCGCCTATCTGGCATTTGCGCGCAGATACCCCGGACACTATATCGCGATGTTTGAAAGTGGCGTGCAAGTTAACCGCACTGCCGCGCTGGCCAGCGTCGCCAACCGCGCCAATGCGGTTCTGGAACAGGCCGCAACCGACCTTAGCCAGCACATCCCCGAGGACAAACGCCCACCCGCCTCCATGTTTTCGGCGCATATTTGGGCGCTCAGCCACGGTGTGGTTGAACTGTTTGCGCGTAACTCACCCGGTCGCGCATCCCCATTTCCACCCGAAGACTTGCTGGAAACAGGGATCGGGATTTATCTGCGCGGATTGGGCCTGATTGCCCCCGACGAATAGCAGACCTTAACCAGCCGCCAAATCCGCCATTGCCTGCGCCGCAATCTCAAACGAGCGTTTGCGTGCAACTTGGTCATGGATTTGTCCGGTTATGATCAACTCGTCGGGTTTGTATTTCGCAATCAACTCCCCCAATTGGCGGTGCACTGTCTCTGGACTGCCAGTCGCCGAAATACGTAATGCTTGGTCCACACCACGGCGCAGCGCGATGCCGATCTCGGCGTCGATATCTTCAACCGGATAAGGTAGCTTGCTGGGCTTGCCGCTGCGCAACCGAGCAAAGGCCTGCTGAACGGATGTACGCAGATAGGTCGCCTCCTCGTCTGTGTCCGCCCCGATTACATTAACCGCCAGCATGAATTTTGGTGCAGCCAATGCCTTGGATGGCTTGAAATCACGACGGTAAATATAAGACGCATCCTCTAACGCATCAGGGGCAAAATGCGATGCAAAAGCATAAGGCAGCCCAAAATGTGCCGCCAGTTGCGCGCCATACAAGGATGACCCCAAAATCCATAAGGGTACATGTGTACCCTGCCCCGGATGGGCCTGAACAGGTGCCATTGGGTCAGCATCGTCAAGATACCCCATCAGTTCGGCGACCTCTGCGGGGAAATTATCCTCTCCAGTCCGCCCACGCCGCAGCGCCTGCCACACCGCATGATCACCACCCGGCGCACGGCCCAAACCCAGATCAATACGGTCGCCATATAAGCTGGCTAACGTTCCGAATTGTTCTGCGATCGTCAGCGGTGCGTGGTTGGGTAGCATAATGCCCCCCGCACCCACACGTATGGTTTTGGTTTTACTCGCGACATGGCCCAATAAGACAGCAGTCGCCGCGGATGCGATGCCCGGCATATTGTGATGCTCGGCCATCCAGTAACGGTGGTATCCCAACGCTTCGACGTAGGGCCCCAAATCTGCAGTATTGCGCATCGCATCTGCAACTGTGCTGCCCTCAGGAACGGGACAGAGATCAAGTACTGAAAATTTCATGGGAATCCCTTGGTCATGTCACATCAACATAGGCATGCCACGCATCACACAAAAGAGGTCAAAACGAAAAAGGCCGCACCCTGCGGCGCGGCCTTTTCCAAAAATGTCGTAAAACTTAACGCTTGGAGAACTGGAAGCTCTTACGCGCTTTTGCCTTACCGTATTTCTTACGCTCAACAACACGACTGTCGCGCGTCAGGAAGCCTGCCGCTTTGAGTGCGCCGCGCAGGGAGGGATCATACAGCTGCAGTGCTTTGGAAACACCGTGCTTAACCGCACCAGCTTGACCTGACAAACCGCCGCCTTTGACTGTCGCGAAGACGTCAAATTGGCCATCTGTACCTGTCACGCCGAAAGGCTGCTGAAGAACCATTTGCAGCACCGGGCGTGCAAAGTATTCGTTCTGCGGCTTGCCGTTAACGACAACCTTACCGGAACCGGGCTTGATCCAGACGCGGGCTACCGCATCTTTACGTTTGCCAGTTGCATAGGCACGGCCGAACTCGTCGCGGACGGGCTCACGTGGTATCAATTCAACTTCTGGAGTGGCTTCGATGCCGGCAACAGATGCGAGATCTTCGAGTGTGTTGATTTCGTCAGCCATGCTCATGCGCTCCGTGTGTTTTTCTTGTTCATGGATGCAACATCCAGAACGGTAGGCTCTTGGGCCTCATGAGGATGCTCACCACCAGCGTATACACGCAGGTTGGTCATGATCTGACGGCTCAAGCGGTTGCCAGGCAACATGCGCTTAACGGCCAAAGTAACGATACGCTCGGGGTGCTTGCCCTCAAGAATGTCGGCTTTGGAACGTTCTTTGATCCCGCCAGGATGGCCGGTGTGCCAGTAGAACATCTCTTCACGTTTTTTGCCGGTCATTTGGATTTTCTCGGCGTTGATTACGATGACGTTGTCGCCGCAATCCATGTGAGGTGTAAAGGAGGGCTTATGCTTGCCCCGCAGACGCATGGCGATAATCGACGCAAGACGGCCCAACACGATGCCTTCGGCGTCGATGATGATCCATTTCTTGTCAATGTCTGCCGGTGTTGCAGAAAAGGTTTTCATGTACGGTAATCCCGTTAGTGTGGATTGGGGCAGATACCCCTATGTGATGGCTGGGTTATAAACACCCCGCAGGTCACGTCAAGCACCCCAAAACTCAATAAATACAGCAATTTCAATTGCTTGAAATTAAGGTATTATTTTACCCCACAAATTCACACCTCAAACAGATATCTCATCCATCGGATTGTTCAGCAAATCGCGCAAACGTGCCATCGCAGCCTCGAAACTACTCAGACTAACACCAGCATTTATCGCCATGCGCACCGCATGAGGGGTCTGGGCATGGCGTGCTGCGAATTCTTCAGCTGCACGCACACGGACACCGCGTGTTTCTGCCGCGCGGCAAAACGCACTGGCGCGCCACCCTTCCGGCAGATTTAGCCAGACAAACGGGACATCCGCCCGCCAACGCAAATCATATGCGCCGAGCGCGTTCACTGCCGCCTTGACATAGTCACTGATCCCGTCTCGCGTACGCTCCATCACGGCATCGATCTGAGGGTGAACCAATAAAGCAGCAGTTAAATCTGTGATCGGTGTCGCAAGCCCAAAAAAGCCATGCTCGGCAGCTCGGTGAAGGATTGGCGTGAATTCGCGCGGCGCAACTGCACACCCGACACGTAATGCGGGCGTTATCGATTTACTGAGCGAAGTAATATACCATCCCCGTTCAGGTGCTAGGCGGCGATACCCAGGCTCTTCGGCATGCCCCATTCGATAACAGTCATCCTCGACAATCTGCAGATCAAAACAACGCGCTACTTTGACAATTTCGCGCCGACGCTCAAGCGGGCTAAACCCGCATGTGGGGCTATGGACCTCCGGTGAGGTGCAAATAATCTGTGCTTCGGGATATCGTGCCGCAGCGGCAGCAAGGGCAATTGGACATAACCCGTCATCATCCATAGCAATCGAGACCACATCAGCGCGCAACGCCGCAGCAGCGCGCCGAAACCCCGGATAACATAACTCTTCTACAAAGATGACTGGACGCCGTCCCTTCAGGATTGCTTGATACACCAACATAATTGCGTTTTGGCCACCATTGCACAGAACAATGTCCGTCTCCTTTAATGGCCCTGTTGGCGTGTCGCGCAACCAGTGCAGCATGGCTTCGCGTGCGGGCTTTGCCCCCCGACGGGACGGATAATGCATCACGCCTGATGGTGGATCATTTGCGACCTCAGCCAACAGGGTTCGGATCAATTTTGATTGGCCACCATTCGGCAAATGCGGTGAGAACAGATTGACGTCAAAGTTATCGCCCCCCGTCAGGTGTTCAATCACATCCATTTCCATAAGGTTCAGCGGTGGTTCAACCTTTGGCGCAGCAACAAATGTGCCTCGGCCCACTTCTGCTATCAGGACCCCCTCGTCGGTCAAAACCGTATATGCACGCGCAACGGTACCCGGCGTCATCGCCAACTTCCAACCCAATTCCCGCACCGGCGGCAGCTTATCGCCCTGCGCCAATGCGCCCGACGAGATGGCCTCGCGGATGGATTGAACCACGGCACGGTATTTGGGTTTTACAGCGAGATCGATGGCGGGCGCCCAAATTGTATCCATTACAATATTTCCATAGATAAGCGTGAATTTCTATTGTACCCCCATTGTATGGCAACGACGCCACATTGTGTCAATACAATATATTTACAGGAGATTTACCCATGACACACGCAGCTACACTGACAAACGACGCCCTCGCGGTTCTCAACACCACACGCAGCCTTCCGCTGCTGGCGGTTGTTAGCGTTAAGTTTGCGGCCTGTGTGACAAAATGGGTAACCCGCCGCCGCACGCGCCTTAATCTAGATCAACTAGAAGCATGGCAGCTGCGAGACGTGGGAATTACACCTGACGCGGCTCGTGACGAGACGCGCAAGGTGTTCTGGAGGGCGTGACATCCCCGTGACGTGAGCCAGACCTCTTCACTTGGGCAGGGTTTTCCCTGCCCATTTTTAGTACAATGTTACAATTTTGGGTATTGAACCCCTACCCAATACAAATTGTACCCCTACCCCATTTTTGCAGGCGGTATCGCATAGGTCATCGTCGCTTGGGCCACCGGATTTTCCTGACCCTCAGAATGTATCAAAACATGGGAAACCGATAACTGGCGCCCCAGCTTTAACAGCTTGGCAGTTGCGATCAGATCAACACCAGAAGCGGGCTTGCGCATAAAATCCATTGAACAACTTGTCGTCACCGCCAATGCCTTTGGACCAATCATCGCCAAGGTCACAATGTAGGCTGACACATCCGCCAGCGCGAACATCGACGGTCCCGATACGGTCCCTCCGGGGCGCAAATGCCTCTCGGCAATCTTCATCCGAACAGTAACTTCGTTCGGCTTGACATCCTCAACGACAAAATCATCTGCAACTTGCAAAAACACCTGCTGCAAAAACGCTGTAATCTCTGGCGCCTGCATTATTACTTTGCCTGTACTGGCCATGCTTGTTCTCCCTACAAACTTATCGTTAGAGTTGCCGCAACAAAGGGAGCACGCAAGATGGCAATTTTAGAAGTAACGCAACGGGACGCCGTAACACACCTGACGATGAACAGCCCCGAGCGCCTGAATGCTCTAAGCGACGAAATGCTGGCCGCCCTGCAAGAAACTCTTGATACATTAGCGGATGATCCAAATTGCCGCGTGATTACCCTATCCGGTGAAGGCAAAGCATTTTGCGCAGGCCATGATCTGCGCCAGATGCAGGCCATGCGCCAGAATGACGACGCAGGTGCTGCCGCTTTTGCAGATCTGTTTGCGCGCTGCACCAATGTCATGATGCGCATCCAGTCGATGCCGCAGCCTGTGATCGCCCAAGTTCACGGCATCGCAACCGCCGCTGGCTGTCAGCTAGTAGCGACCTGTGACATGGCCGTCGCAGCCCAAGGAACACGTTTTGGCGTGAACGGCGTGAACATTGGCCTGTTCTGCTCAACGCCCATGGTCGCCCTTAGCCGTAACATCGCGCCCAAAAAAGCATTTGAAATGCTCACCACAGGTGAATTCATTCCGGCCGAGCGCGCCGAGGAATTGGGCCTGATCAACCGCGTTGTTGCTCCTGACGCTTTGGCCCGTGAAACCGCAGCCCTTGCTGATAAGATCGCAAGCAAGCTGGGTGCCGCAGTCAAAATCGGTAAACGCGCCTTTTACGACCAACTCGGCATGGGAACCCTAGAAGCCTATGATTTCACAGGTCAGGTGATGGTTGAAAACCTAAGCTATAGTGACACCCGCGAAGGCATGCAGGCCTTTATCGAAAAGCGGCCACCTAACTGGGAACAATAATTGTTTCCGATTAGAGCACGGTGTTTTTCCAATCCGGTAATCGTTAGTTTGATTAAAATGCCCTATGCCTCATCACGAAACCGTGAGGAGCGCGTGAACAATGAAATTGACGCTAGGAACCCTATGTGCCGGACTGCTCAGCAGTGCAGCAGTTTTTGCAGGCCCTTTGCCAACCGAAGCGACTGACGACGACTTTCACCAGTTTCCACAGGAATTAATTATGCTTGGCCGCGATCTGTTTTTTGACCCGATCCTATCGGGGAACAAAAACATCGCATGTGCAACCTGTCACCACCCTTCATTGGGTACATCA
The DNA here is from genome assembly GCF_036960155.1 of Sulfitobacter sp. GTDB lineage: Bacteria > Pseudomonadota > Alphaproteobacteria > Rhodobacterales > Rhodobacteraceae > Sulfitobacter. Next base: position 147,299 of record NZ_JBALWB010000007.1, read on the forward strand.
GATGCGATGTCCCTATCCGTTGGCGAAGGCGGCATCGGCCTTGGCGAAGACCGCCACGTAGACGCAGACAACGCGCCAAAAGCCCGTATCCCGCGCAATGCGCCAGTTTTATTCAATCTGGGCGCGCGGGAGTTTTCCGTCATGTTCCATGATGGCCGCACAGCAAAAGACCGCCATGCAATGTTTGGTATCCGCATGCCAGAGGGACGCACATTGGAACGTCCCATGCCCTCCGCCCTGGCCGCGCAGAACATTCTACCAATCCTATCCCCTGACGAAATGGCCGGACACCCCGGCGAAAACGACATTGCCGATGCTGTTGCCGCTGAACACATTCTGGGGCCAGATGGCGCATGGGACTTACTGACCAAACGCGTTGATGGCATTCCCGAATATAGTGACCGTTTTGATGCACTAGGGCGGACCGATCTGCACATCACCGACATTGGCACTGCCCTTTCAGCCTTTATCGGCTCAGAGTTCCGCGCCACAAACAGCCCCTTTGACCAATACCTGCAAGGCGGTGACGCCATGAACGAGGCCCAGCTGGACGGTATGGATCTGTTTTACGGCAAGGCGCGCTGTTCTACGTGCCACACGGGCACCTTCCAAACCGACCATAACTTTCACGCTATTGGCCTGCCGCAACTAGGACCAGGTAAAAACACCCACGCCGCATATGCCGACACGGGCCATGGCATGGTGTCTGGTGACCCCGAAGACATGTACCGCTTTCGCACGCCCACCCTGCGTAACGTGACCCAATCGGCGCCTTACGGCCATAACGGTGCCTATACCGATCTAGAAGACGTCGTGCGCCATCACCTAAATGCCGTGCAGGGATTGGCCAGTTATGACCGTAACAAACCTCTGCTCTCTGCTGAAGTTGCAACAGACGATTGGAAAGCAATGGATGATTTCGAAGAAGTCATGCGCATCGCAGAAGCCATCGAGATCAGTGATGTTGCCTTAGATGAGATCGAAATAGATAAGATTATGGCTTTTCTGGGTGCTCTCACGGATGAAACTGTTGGGAAAAAAGGACTGGGTGTTCCTGTATCTGTTCCCTCCGGATTGCCATTGGATCAGGTCTCGCCCCCCTCCTAAACCGCATTAACCCCTTAAAAACAGGCCTCTGCCGCATATCGCGTCGGGGGCTTTTTTTTGCCCGTTGTCATTGTTGCTGAATCGTCACCGCAGTGTTGCCAAACTACGTCTGTCAATTTGGGCAGCAATAAGGCACAAATAGGACATGGCACGACGAGCTGCCCCATTTTGGGTCGCCGACAACGGAAGGTCCCTCCAGATCAGACTCTCATCTGATCCCCCTTATCCCCGTTGCGGCGACCCCAAAATCACCCGGACATTTAGATAGATAGGGCATTTGCCCACCCCCTCAGCGCGCAGCCTGTTGCACCGCTGCGCACACTGGCTTATCTGCGCGTCATGGATAACACATTACACATCATCGGCGGCGGCATGGCCGGATCAGAGGCTGCATGGCAGGCTGCACACCTTGGCATAAAGGTCGTCATCCACGAAATGCGCCCCAAGGTAGAGACCTTTGCCCACCAGACAGGTTTGTTGGGCGAAATGGTTTGCTCAAACTCTTTCCGCTCGGATGACAGTGAACAGAACGCCGTGGGGCTGCTGCATTGGGAAATGCGTCAGGCAAACGGGCTAATTATGCAAACCGCCGAAAAGCACCGCCTGCCCGCAGGTGGCGCGTTGGCAGTCGACCGCGACCCCTTTGCGCAATCCGTAACAGACGCGCTATTGGCACATCCCAACATCAGCGTTGAATACGGTGAGATCACATCCCTGCCCGACAACGGCCATTGGATCATCGCCACAGGTCCGCTGACCTCAACAGATTTGGGCGCGGCCATTGCGGCTGAAACAGGCGCCGAGGCTTTGGCGTTCTTTGATGCCATCGCACCGATTGTCTACCATGACAGCATCGACATGAGCAAAGCGTGGATGCAGTCGCGCTATGATAAAGGCGAAACCGAGGAAGAGCGCACGGCCTACCTCAACTGCCCGATGGATGAGGCGCAGTATTACGACTTTATTGATGCGCTGGCCGCAGCGGATAAAACCGAATTCCACGAAAACGAAACCGCAGGATATTTTGACGGCTGCCTGCCCATCGAAGTCATGGCAGAACGTGGCCGCGAAACCCTGCGTTTTGGCCCAATGAAGCCAGTTGGCCTAACCAACCCGCACCAGCCAGAGGTAAAAGCCTATGCCGTGGTGCAACTGCGCCGCGACAACAAGCTGGGCACACTTTATAATATCGTCGGCTTTCAAACCAAAATGAAGTACGGTGCACAAACGGATGTTTTTAAACGCATTCCCGGCCTAGAGAATGCCAAGTTTGCGCGTTTGGGCGGCATTCACCGCAATACTTTCCTGAACTCTCCGACGCTGCTAGATGGCCAGATGCGTCTAAAATCACGCCCGAATGTTCGCTTTGCGGGTCAAATCACTGGGGTTGAAGGCTACGTCGAAAGTGCCGCCATGGGCATGCTGGCAGGTCGCCTTGCTGCGGCTGAGATTATGGGCACCACCCTTGATACACCACCACCGACCACGGCAACTGGCGCGCTTATTACCCACATCTCTGGAGGTGCCGAAGCCAAGACCTTCCAACCTATGAACGTCAACTTTGGCCTATTCCCACCTGTTGAGGGCCTCAAAAGCGGGCGACGCGGACGCAAAGACCGCTACAAAGCCTATACTGACCGCGCTAAAGTTGACTGGCAGGATTGGCTAAGCGCTGGACAAGAAGGTTAACAGCTTTATCATAGCGTGATGATCAAGACATATTTGGACAAAGCCTATACCGCCCGCGACGCTGAAGGCACGCGGGCGCTTTATGATAACTGGTCGGCGTCTTATGAAGACGAGATTGGCAAAAACGGCTACGCAACACCTGCGCGTTGCGCCGAGGCGCTGGCGTCTTTCGCCCCTGACAAAACGCTCCCCCTGTTGGATTTTGGCTGCGGCACTGGCCTTGCTGGTTTGGCGCTCAAGCTGGCAGGATTCGAAGTGATTGATGGTGTAGATTTATCATCCCAAATGCTGGAACAGGCCCGTGCAAAAGATCTCTACCGTACCCTCACCCAAATAGAACCCGACGCCGAATTGAACGGTGAGTATACGTTGATTAGCGCGGTTGGCGTCATCGGCGCTGGAGCGGCTCCCATTTCGACCCTTGATACATTGCTCCATGCGCTGCCAAGCGACGGGCTTTTGGTGTTTTCCTTCAACGATCACGCGCTGGAGCAACCCGAAAACATAGGCCGATTGAATGAGTGGTTGGATTGCGGCGCAGCGCGGCTCTTGTTTAGTGAATACGGTGATCACCTGCCCGAAATCGATATGGGGTCCAATGTCTATGTGGTTCAAAAAGCTTGATCTTTACCACTAGGTTTGCACCATCTCCGACTGGCCCTTTGCATTTGGGCCACGCATATTCAGCGCTACTTGCACATGACATTGCACGCGCTGAACACGGGCGTTTCCTGCTGCGGATTGAAGACATTGATCGGACCCGCGCCCGCGCCATTTGGGAAACGCAGATTTACGATGATCTCACGTGGTTAGGTGTAAGCTGGGAACAGCCGGCTATGCGCCAGTCGGATCGTCAGTCTGATTATGACACAGCGCTTGATGATCTTTGGGCAAGCGGGTTGCTGTATCCCTGTCACTGCACGCGGGCTGACATTTCTGCCGCCACCAGTGCCCCACAAGAAGGCGCCCCACAGCTTGGGCCTGACGGTGTTATCTACCCTGGGACCTGCCGACCACACCTAAATCCGGCGGTTCCCCGCCCGCGTGATACGGCGCTTCGTTTGGATATGGCAAAAGCATGCGCATCATTGGTAGAGCCCTTTGAATTCACGGAACTCAGTACAAATGAGATCGTTTCATTTACCGCAAGTGATATGATTAACAGTGTCGGCGATATCGTTTTGGCGCGCCGTGACATGGGCACATCCTATCACCTATCCGTGGTGCTGGATGACGCTGAGCAGGGAATCACCAATGTGATCCGCGGCAAGGACCTGTTTGAGGCAACCCAAATCCACATTCTGCTCCAAAAGCTGTTGGGCCTGCCGCATCCGCAGTATCTTCACCACCGCTTGATCCGAGATGACGCAGGTAAAAGGCTGGCAAAACGTGACGATGCCCGCGCCATCTCGCTTTACCGTACCCAAGGTGCAACCCCGCAAGACATCCGCGAGATGGTTGGCCTTTAGTCGTTTGGCGTCAGGTCGGTTTCACCGTCAACAGTAATGCCTGTGTAGAAACAACTGCGCCGCCCTGTATGACAGGCAGCGCCGACTTGGTGCACCTGCATCAATAGGCAATCTCGATCACAATCAACGCGAATCTCTTTGAGGGTTTGAACATGACCCGATGTTGCGCCCTTGGCCCAGAATTCCTGACGTGAACGGCTCCAATACGTCACCTGCCCTGTTTCCAGCGTGCGCATGAGGCTTTCAGCATTCATCCACGCCATCATCAAGATTTCGCCAGTGTCGAAATCTTGCGCAATTGCAGGAATTAGCCCCGCCTCATTGTAGGTCAGTGTTGAAGGATCAAAGGACATATTGGCGCGCCTCGTTAATTATTTTTTGCATCCGGTCATTATCTGCTTATGTAGAGGTCAGCCAAAGGAAATACCATGTCCAACGATAGCGATCTCATCAAGCTTTACTCAGGCCGCATTCTTGCACTAGCGGCAGATATTCCCCATCTCAGACGCCTCGATAAACCGGATGCAAGTGTATCGCGCCGCTCACCGCTGTGCGGTTCTAGTGTGACAGTAGATGTTCAGCTGAAAAACGGGCAACTTGAAGCCTTGGGACAAGACGTAAAAGCATGCGCCCTAGGTCAAGCAGCAGCAGCCGTAACAGCTGGCGCAGCCATTGGTACGTCTCTTGAGACAGTGCAGCTGGGCCGTGATCAGCTAAAGGCGATGCTAAAAGGCAAAGGCGGAGTGCCAGATGCGCCGTTCGACGGGTTTGAGGTTCTCCTCCCCGCAACAGAATATAAAAACCGTCACGCCTCGATCATGCTGAGCATCGAAGCATTGGCCGAAGCCATGAGCACAGCGCAGGAAATGGCATAAGGCAAAAAAATACGCCGCACACCCGGGACAGGTGGCGGCGCAAGGAAAGCGTTTCTCATGGGGACCCATGGTACGGTTTGGGGAGGGACCCCCAACATGTTATGGACAGGCAGTACGTAACATGAATGGTGCATCAATTTGGGACAAATGCACCGTTAAACCGACCCTGGCATGAGAGCGCAGGCAGAAAATCAGACAAGCCCGGGGAGATGTAGACCAACCACCAACATCACGATCAATGCAGCGGCTCCGGCTGCGTCCTGTACCAGCGTGTCTTGCGACCGCGCGGCAATGGCTTTGATTGTGTGGTAGAAGCTCATGTGTCTCTCCGTTCCTGTTGCCACTTTGTTCTCATATTCCTAAAGAACAGTAAAGAACTTTATGAGAACATTTGTGAACTTTTTAGAACATCCAAACTTAACCTACTGAAATCAAACGAATTGCCTCATCTTGCCGCATAAGCCACAAAAGCAGCCGTGCGGCGCGTCCGCGTTCTTTTTCCAGTTTTGGGTCATCATGCAGCAATTTCCGCGCGTCAGATTGCGCAACAGCCATCAAAGCTGCCTGTTTTTCCAAATCGGCGACTTTGAAACGCGGAACACCTGATTGGGCGGTTCCTATCAAATCCCCTGTACCGCGCATTTTCAAGTCGGTCTCGGCAATCACAAATCCATCTTCAGTCTCTCGAAGAACCTCCAGACGTTTCCGCCCTGTCTCAGAGAGAGGATTTTGATACATCAACAAACAGCTTGAGGCCTCAGACCCGCGCCCGACACGGCCACGTAGCTGGTGCAATTGTGCAAGGCCAAAACTCTCGGCGCGTTCAATTACCATGATTGAGGCGTTGGGCACATCCACGCCGACTTCGATCACCGTTGTCGCAACCAATAGCTTTGTTTCCCCTTGCTGGAAGGCTGCCATCGCAGCATCCTTATCAGCAGGCGGCATTTGGCCATGAACAAGACCAACAACCCCCTCGCCCAATGTCGCGCGCAGCCGTTTAAACCGTTCTTCCGCTGCTGTCAGATCGCTGACTTCGCTTTCCTCAACCAAGGGGCAAACCCAATAACACTGCCGCCCATCCGCGATTGCAGCACGCAGGCGTTCGGTCACCTGATCATAGCGGTCTGTGCTAATCAAAACGGTTTGGATTGGTTTACGGCCCGGTGGCTTTTCATCCAACACACTCACGTCCATGTCCCCGTATTGCGCCAAGGCAAGGCTGCGCGGGATCGGCGTGGCCGTCATGACCAAAACATCCGCCTGCCTCCCCTTGCGCCCCAGCTCAAGCCGTTGACGCACGCCAAATCGGTGCTGTTCATCCACCACGGCAAGGCGCAGATCATGGAACACAACAGTTTCCTGAAACACCGCATGTGTCCCGACAAGCACGTGAATATCTCCACGCTCCAATGCCGCAAGCTTCGCAGCACGCTCAGCGCCCTTGTCCCGTCCGGTCAATATCTCCAGCACCACGCCTGCACCCTCAGCAAGCGGCCTAAGCCCTTGTAAATGCTGACGGGCCAGAATTTCAGTGGGGGCCATCAACACACCCTGCCCGCCGGATTCCACCGCAGCCATCAGCGCCATAAACGCCACTAGCGTTTTACCCGCGCCAACATCCCCTTGCAGCAGACGGTTCATCCGCTGATCCGTCTCCATATCGGCTATGATCTCGGAAATTGCACGGGTCTGCGCCCCTGTTGGACTATACGGCAAGCTTTCTAGAACCTTAGCCTGTAGCAATCCTGTCGGCTCTGCGGAACGTCCTTTTTTGCGCCGCTCCACCTGTCGCGCCAAAGCCAATGTGATCTGATGCGCGAGCAACTCGTCATAGGCAAGACGCTCACGGGCAGGCGCAGTCGCGGAAATATCACTCAGCGATGTAGGCTCATGGGCGGTATTTACGGCGGAGGTAAAATCGGGCCACTCGGCCTTGGCCAACTGACCGGGATCGATCCACTCACCCATTTGGGGAATCAGCGCCAGCGCACCGCGCGAGGCCTTGTACATCAGTTTCTGGGTCACACCATTGGTCAGCGGATAAACTGGCTCAAAGCGCGGAATGCTGTCGCCTTCATCCTCAGGGACCAGAAAGTCAGGATGCACCATCTGAGGTACATTATCAAACAGCTCCACCCGACCAGAGACAATGCGGCGGCTGCCTTCGGGCAATTGACGCTGCCAGTAATCGCCACGCGCATGGAAGAAAACCAATTGAAACGAGGTCTTTGAATCCTCAACTTGAATGCGGTAGGCGCCGCCCTTGTTTCGGGGTGGCGCGTGTTGCCCGATGGTCACTGCAACCGTCACCGTTGTCGGAAAAAAGGCCCCCTCAACGGTTTCGATCAGACGCCGGTCAATCCCCGATTGTGGCAATGTAAACAACAAGTCACGCGGCGTGATAACACCCAACCCTGCAAAGTTCTGGGCTGTCTTGGGGCCAACACCAGTCAGCGTGTCCAACCCCGCAAATAGGGGAAATAAAGGTTCGGGGCGCGTGCTCATAGGTCTGCGATCAACTCAAGCCAACCGTCTTCATCCAGCGTTTTGATCCCCAACTCCTTTGCCTTCTTCTCTTTTGATCCGGCACCAGGGCCAGCAACTAACAAATCGGTTTTCGCACTCACCGAGCCGGACACTTTGGCGCCCAACCGCTCGGCGCGGGCCTTAGCCTCCGCCCTGCTCATTTTCTCGAGAGTACCCGTAAAGACAACGGTCTTGCCCGCCACCGGAGACCCCGAAGTATCTGCGCGTTTGGCTTCTTGCACATCCAACTGCGCCACAAGCCGCAAAATAGATGCATGTTCAGCCTCTTGCGCAAAGGCCCCAACAAGCGAACCAGCCATCACAGCCCCCATGCCATCGATGCCAATCAGGTCATCCCATGCGGGGCCTTCCTGTGCGCGCGCCTGTTCCATAGCCAGTTCCAACGCATCCCATGTACCGTAATGCAGCGCGACCATATTTGACGCAGCCTCTCCTACATGACGAATACCAAGCCCAAACAGCAGCCTCGCAAAGGGTATTTTCCGTTTGTCATCAATCGCGTCGAACACCCCATTTGCCGATTTTTCACCCCACCCGTCGCGGTTTTTGAGCTGCTGCATGCCAATGCTAAAGCGGTCCCTTAACGTGAAAATGTCCGCAGGTTCTTTGATCCATTTGTCTGTATAAAACTGCTCAACCTGTTTGGCGCCAAGCCCATCAATGTCAAACGCCCCGCGCGCAACAAAGTGTTTGAGCTTTTCGACAGCCTGTGCCGGGCAAATTAGCCCACCCGTACAGCGGCGCACTGCGTCCCCGGGTTCGCGCACAGCATCGCTATGGCATTGCGGGCACGTTTCAGGAAACACAAAGGCCTGTGCATTTGGGCCCCGTTTCGCGGTGTCCACATCCGCAATTTTCGGGATTACATCCCCAGCACGGTACACCTGTACCCAATCCCCTATTCGGATATCTTTACCGTCGCGAATTTCTTGGCCCTTGCTATCAAGACCTTTGATATAATCTTCGTTGTGAAGGGTCGCATTGGACACAACAACACCGCCAACGGTAACAGGCATCAACCGCGCAACGGGGCTAAGTGCACCAGTTCGCCCAACCTGAATGTCTATCCCTTCAAGCGTGGTCCATGCCAGTTCCGCCGGGAATTTATGTGAGGTAGCCCAACGCGGCGTAGTTGAGCGAAAGCCCAGACGTTCTTGCAAAATAAGATCATCAACCTTGTAGACAACACCATCAATATCATAGCCCAACGTCGCGCGTTGCGCTTCGATATCATTGTAATGCGCGATCATCTCGGTAGGGCCATAACAAAGCTTGGTCAGGGGATTCGTGGAAAAACCGAACTTTGCCAGTGCATGAATGGCCTCTAGCTGCGTATCCCCCAGTGGCGCTGATAGGCTACCCCACGCATAGGCAAAAAACCGCAGCGGGCGCGCGCGGGTTATTTCGGCATCCAACTGGCGCAATGATCCCGCAGCTGCATTGCGTGGATTGGCAAAAGGTTTGCCGCCGCGCTCTTCTTGGCGGGCATTGAGCGCGTCAAAATCAGCGTGGCTCATGTACACTTCGCCACGCACCTCTAGGACGTCTGGTGCGCCCGTTAACTGGTGCGGGATATCGACAATTGTACGTGCATTTGCGGTGACGTTCTCACCGACGGCACCGTCCCCGCGCGTTGCTGCCTGAATGAGGATGCCGTTTTCGTAACGCAATGAGAGCGAAAGACCGTCAATCTTGGGCTCTGCGGTAAAGGGCAACGGCGCATCGGCACCCAAACCTAAGTACTTACGAATAGATGCATCAAATTCTTCAACGTCTTCATCAGTGAATGCATTGGCCAGCGACAACATAGAAACGCTATGGGTTATTTTCCCAAACCCTGATGCTGGCGCAGCACCCACAACATCACTGGGGCTGTCACTTCGCTTTAATTTGGGGAACTGTTTCTCGATCGCGGCATTGCGCCGTTTCAGAGCATCGTACTGCGCATCAGATAGGTCGGGCGCGTCCTCAGTATGATAGGCCGTATTTGCACCTGCCAACTGCTTGGCCAGAACGGCCAGCTCGGCCTCGGCCTGATCAAGCGTCAGCGCCTCAATGTCCAGATCGGATGTGTTGATTTCAGAAGTCACTAAAACTGCCTTTGGTTTGCCGCCTATCCGCAATTAGATAGGCTGCGACCAAAGGCAGGTCTAGCGTATTTCATACCTGCGCGCCGCTCATTCAGGCGCTAACGGCAATATCCATCTCTGCAGGATCAGGATCACGCAGCACATAGCCCCGCCCCCAAACTGTTTCGATGTGGCTTCCGTTGCCAGTGGCATTGGTAAGTTTTTTACGTAATTTGCAGATAAAGACATCGATAATCTTTAGTTCTGGCTCATCCATGCCGCCATAAAGGTGGTTCAGGAACATCTCTTTGGTGAGTGTTGTCCCCTTACGCAGGCTCAACAGCTCAAGCATCTGATATTCTTTACCAGTCAAATGCACAGGTTTATTTTCGACGCTAACCGTTTTTGCATCCAGATTAACAGAAATTGTACCTGTTTCGATCACAGACTGCGAATGCCCCTTTGAGCGGCGAATGATCGCATGAATACGCGCTACCAGCTCTTCGCGGTGGAACGGTTTGGTCAGGTAGTCATCTGCGCCAAACCCGAAACCACGGATTTTGTTTTCCGTATCGTCAGAGCCTGACAAGATCAGAATAGGCGTTTCAATCCTACTCAAGCGAAGTTGCCGAAGCACTTCGTGGCCGTTCATGTCGGGAAGATCTAGATCAAGCAGAATGATATCGTAATCATACAATTTTGCTAGATCGATCCCCTCTTCTCCCAGATCCGTCGCATAGACGTTCAAATTGGCATGAGTAAGCATCAGTTCGATACTCTTAGAAGTAGTAGGATCATCTTCGACAAGCAGCACACGCATTTTCGTTTATCTCCGCCAAAATAGGGTCAATCTATACGAGTAAACGTGAACAAAAATAGTTAACCACTCGTAAATGTTGATAACCTTAATGGCAGAACAACTTAAAGTTGTCTATATTTTTGCACCATTGTTGTCTTTAAAGCAGCCTCACCGTGGGTTGAAACGGCTCTAACCCACTCAATGAACTCATCATCACTCAAACTATAGCGCCCCAAGGCGTCATCTTTTGTGATTAGTCCATACACAACACCGCGTACAACCGCTGCCTTACGCGAGGCGACCCACCTTCGCGTTTTTGCAGGAGGTAAGTCCGCATATGTCATTACAGTTCCATCCGCGAGGGTCACAGCACGCGGGCCGTCAACTTTTTTAAGATACATAATACCACACCGTCATCATTGCCCCTACAGCAATGACCCGCGTGTCGTTAAAGACATATGAAGCTGCCCCCTTGTGAGTAGTTCACATTTTCCTATATTCCACTCTAATACTCCTGACATGATGAGCACCCAATGCCACTTGACCAATCTCCACCGCTAAATTCGCTTGGTTTTGCCAAAGCGCCTGCAGACACACGCGTGGTCGTGGCAATGTCGGGCGGCGTGGACAGTTCGGTTGTCGCAGCCATGCTTGCTGAGGAAGGATACGATGTCATTGGCGTCACCTTGCAGCTGTATGATCATGGCGCAGCATTGGCCAAGAAAGGTGCATGTTGTGCTGGGATTGATATCCATGACGCGCGCCGCGTGGCCGAGGATATGGGCTTTCCGCATTATGTGCTCGACTATGAGAACGTGTTCAAAGACGCGGTGATTGATGAATTCGCTGACAGTTATCTGGGCGGCGCGACGCCTGTGCCCTGCATCCGCTGTAATGAGCGTGTGAAATTCAAGGATTTGCTGGAGACTGCAAAAGACCTTGAGGCTGACTGCATGGCAACTGGTCACTACATTCAGCGCAAGATGGGTGAAAACGGTGCCGAGTTGCATGCGGCCGCTGATGCCAACCGTGATCAAAGCTATTTCCTGTTTTCCACAACACCTGATCAGTTGGATTATCTGCGTTTTCCACTGGGCCACCTACCGTCCAAGGACGCGACTCGCGCATTGGCCGAGAAATACGGCCTGCGAGTCGCCAATAAACCTGACAGCATGGACATCTGCTTTGTGCCTGATGGCGATTACGCCTCCGTTATTCGCAAGCTACGTCCCGAAGCTGCCGCCCCCGGCGATATCGTAGACACCGATGGCCGTGTGCTGGCCAAACATGACGGTGTGATCAATTACACCATCGGGCAGCGGCGTGGGCTAGGCATCGGTGGGCTTGTTGATCCTTTGTATGTCGTGCGCCTAGATGCGGACCGCAAAGAAGTTGTCGTTGGCCCCAAACACATGTTGGCCACGCGCACGGTGCCGATCAAGGAAGTGAACTGGCTGGGCGATGAGGCATTTACCTCGCGCAAGGAATGGCAAGTGGCGGTGCGTGTGCGTTCAACCCGTGCCCCGACCGAAGCGATCCTGCGGCCACTGTCAGCCACCACTGCCGAGGTTGAGCTGCTGACTGCCGAAGAAGGCGTGAGCCCCGGTCAGGCGTGTGTGTTTTATGATCCGGACAGCAGCCGCATCTTTGGCGGCGGTTGGATACATCGCGGTTAAACTTGCGCGATGCCGTCTAAAACGGCCTGTGCAGCGCGCAGGCCGGGTGCTTGGCCACCTTGCCCCAATAGCTCCATCGTGAGGGCCATCGCGGCGCGTTGACCATCCGGCGCCGCCAGAACATCAGTGATCCCTTTAGCGATCGCTGTCGGCTCACACGCTTTACCAATAAATTCAGGCACCACACGGGTGTCGGACACAAGATTGACCAAGGTCACGGTATCAATCTTTAGCATCCGGCTGATGATCATACGGCTGAGCGGGCTCATGTCATAGGCGATCACCATGGGTGTATCTGCCGCAGCTAATTCTATCGAAACGGTGCCAGAGGCCGCCAGTGCAACGTCAGCCGCCCGAAACGCCGCGCGTTTCTCGGCCATTGCAGCGTCATAGTCGCCGTGCCGTGGATCAAGCACAGTTGTATCGGGCCAGTCGGCGGTAAGTTCCAGAACGGCATCAGCAACAGGAGCCGCCGCTGGTACAACGATCTGCAGGTCAGGATGTTTGGCCTTTAAGTCCCGTACCACTTCCGAGAACCGTTCCCCAAGTCGCGCAACCTCAGACCGGCGCGATCCGGGTAAAACCATCAGCAATGGTGCGTCTGTCATGCCGCGGAAGGCGCGAAATGCTGTGGCATCTTCTGATGTTGCCACAGGCTCTGCCACAACAGGATGCCCAACAAAATCACAACGCATCCCTGCGGCTTCCATATAGGGTGGCTCAAACGGAAGTAGCGCCAGTACCTGATCGATGTGGTGCGCCATCTTGGCCGCGCGACCTGCACGCCATGCCCAGACGGTGGGTGCAACGTAATGCACGGTTCGAATGCTGCTTGAGGCTTTGACCAGCTTTGCCACGCGCAGGGAAAAATCAGGACTGTCGATGGTGATCAATACATCTGGTTGCATCTTGATCACCGCCGCCGCCGTCTGTGCGATCCGGCGTTTGAGGTGGCGGTACTTGGGCAGGATTTCTGCCAGTCCCATAACGCTTAGTTCGCTCATGTCAAAGCGGCTTTCCAGTCCCTCAGACTGCATCATTGCGCCGCCAACGCCCTCAAACGTCACATCAGACTGTAACGCCTTCAACCCTGCCATCAGCGCGCCACCCAGCTTGTCCCCAGATGGTTCGCCCGCAAGGATAAAGACGCGCAAGGCGGTCATTCTCCGGTCCGCGCCCAGAATACTAGTTTGTATTCATCCGCCAGTACCGCACATTTTTCAGGGCTGAGGACCAGCACATCACCCGCATCCACAACCACACCGCGCAGGCCCGCACGGTGCGCAGCCTCCAAGGTTTCTGGTCCAACTGTGGGCAGATCAACTTTGCGGGTTTGGTTTTCCTTGGGGCCTTTAAAGAGGATCCCGTCCGTAACACCGGACAGATCAGCCAACATTGCATCCGTGCCGCGCGCGTCTTCCATGGCTTTTACTTTGCCTCGGGCCACAACGCATGCCTGGCCTTTGTCTTCAGGCGACATCTCTAGAATATGCGTGGCTGCGACTTCCGCGTCTTCGCGCATCTGAGCATCTGGCCATTCAGCACTATAAACACCGCCCTTAGCCAGCAGTTCCGGTGCAACTTCATGGGCACCCAAAACGGTAAATCCCGTCTTTTCAAACAAATCGACCACAACGCGCAATGCGCCATCATCCCCCGCCTGAAGGGCTTGCATGAACATAGGCACCAACGGCAGCGTCTCGGCGTCCAGCTTGCTTGGGTCTAGTGCGGGACGGTCTAGTCCGCCAGCAAAGCACACCTGCGTCACGCCGCGCGTCCCAAGATCAAGCAGCAATGTGCCTAACGTCTCAAGACGGAACGTGAGATCAGCCTCAAGCCCAGACAGGGCTATCCCCTCATAACCGCAGATCAAAGGAACCTCATCAGTGGCCCCAGCTACCAACGCTGGCAAATCGCCGCGCCCTGCTATAATCGCCAGCGTCATTTCGGCGTCAGGAAGTGGCGGCCAGTGTCGGCCAATACAAAATCAACGATCTCGCGTACATAATCGCTTTCGGTTTCGGCACCCAGACGTGTTGCACGGTCATGGAACGTACCTTCGCCCTGTGCCAACATCTGAAATGCAGCCCGCAAGGCCGTAATGTCACTGCGCGCAACACCTCGGCGCTTGAGACCAACCAGATTGAGACCATCAAGATGCCCACGCGACGCCTGTACGAGGCCGTATGGGATCACATCGTTTGTGACCATTGTTACAGCGCCAATGATGGCACCACGCCCCACACGCACCCATTGGTGAATACCGGACAACCCACCCAGAATAACGTCATCTTCGATCACGCAATGGCCGGCCACAGCAGCGTTATTCACTACCACCACGTTATTGCCGACGATTGCATCATGGGCGATGTGACAGCCAGCCATAAACAGGTTGTCATCGCCAACGCGAGTCACCCCGCCGCCGCCTTCGGTGCCACAGTTCATGGTCACGTGTTCGCGGATGCGGTTGCGCTCACCGATTTCAAGACGGCTAGCTTCGCCTTTGAATTTCAAATCCTGCGGAATTTCACCAATGACGGCGAAGGAAAAGATGACTGTCCCCTCACCCACAGTGGTTTGTCCGCTGATCACGACATGGGATTTCAGCACCACATCCGGCCCCAGAACAACCTCCGAGCCGACAACACAGAATGGACCTACCGTAGCGGATGGGTCAATCTGTGCGCCGTCTTCGATAACCGCGCTGGGGTGGACGCCCATTACGCATCCCCTTTGGGCAGATCAAGCATCGCCATAAATTCGGCTTCAGCCGCCATCTCGCCGTCTACAGTCGCAACACCAGAGAATTTCCAGATTTTACCACCGGGTTTGCCACGCAGAGTTTTGACATCCATGCGCAAAACATCACCCGGCACAACTTTTCGGCGGAATTTACAGTTATCAATGGACATGAAATAGATCAGCATGTTGCGATCCAATTGGTCCAACGCGACACCAATCATCACCCCTGCCGTCTGGGCCATCGCCTCAACGATGGTAACGCCGGGCATGATCGGAGTACCGGGAAAGTGGCCCTGAAAATGCGGCTCGTTCATTGTGACGTTTTTATAACCAACCGAGGTTTGCGTGCCGTCGATCTCTTCGACTTTATCAACCAAAAGGAAGGGATAACGGTGCGGCAGAATACGTTGGATCGTTTGAATATCCGCGCGTTTTAGGTCTTGGGTCATGGGGAGTTCCTTCCGGGATCTTTGGAGTAACAGCTAACAATTGTGCTGCGCATGGGCAAGCACAGCTATGTTAGTCCTGCGGCTCGCTTTGCGGGGCTGGCGTTTGATTGCCACCTTCGCCCAGCTTTTCATTTAACCGTTCAATTGCAGCAGATGTTATATCACTGCTGTTAGAGCTGATAAATACTGTCCGCCGTTCCAGCACCACAGTTGCACCAACCTCAACCATCAACTCTTGCAGAACGGGTCCTGCAGCGTTGAGAAAGATTTCCCGTTCCTTGTCTAGCAATTGATTGAGATTGCGGGATTTGGCTGCTTGGGTTTGACGGGTTTCTTGCACCCGTTCATCAAAGGCATC
Source organism: Sulfitobacter sp. (assembly GCF_036960155.1). Taxonomy (GTDB): domain Bacteria; phylum Pseudomonadota; class Alphaproteobacteria; order Rhodobacterales; family Rhodobacteraceae; genus Sulfitobacter. The sequence goes on from NZ_JBALWB010000007.1 coordinate 163,082, forward strand.
CGCAAGCGGGCGAAACTCTTCTGGTGACATGGACGCACGGCGATCAGTCAGGTCTTGCTCTTCCTGAGCCAACTCAGCCTCGATCTGGCGGTTCTCGGTGGCCAGTTCATTGCCAACACTTTCGATCTCACGTGCAACACGTCTGCCAAAATCACTATTCAAAAACAGACGTTCGCTATCAATGGTCAGGATCGGAGTGGTCGGTGGGCTTATGTCTTGTGCTGCCACTGGCGCGGCAAGGAGCAACGCCAGCAACAACCCAAAACTCTGTAAAACCCGCCGCATAATTTAGAACTGTGTTTGAAGAGTAATCTCGAACTTTTGTTCTCGGTCAAACTCTTCTTTGCGGATGGCATCCGAGATGTTGAACTGCAACGGACCAACAGGCGTATCCCAGAAGATAGAGACACCGATAACATGGCGGAATGAGCCGCTTTCGCCCGACACAGTACCGCCGTTCAAATTGACATCAGACAAATCCCAGACGTTACCCACATCATAGAAAACACCGCCACGAATGCCGTATTCTTCCGGCAGACCCAGAGGGAATTCCGCTTCAAGACGGCCAACAACATAAAAGTTGCCGCCTAGCGTATCGCCTTCGGCAGAATTTGAATCGCGTGGTCCAATGCCGCCTGGTTCAAAACCGCGCATCTGGGATGTGGAAAGGATAAAGCGATCGACAGCACGGTTTGTGCCCCCCTGCCAAGACAGTGCACCACCTTCGAGGGTCGCACGCAGTGTCAGTTCCTCGTTGAGGAACTTCTTTTCTCCAACAGCTTTAGCAACTGTACGGATGTACTCCTGATCACCACCAATGCCTGCATAGTCCTGACTAAAGCGGAACAATACACCTGCATTCGGGTCAAGCCCTGTGCGGCGCGTGTCATAGCTGTATGAATAGCCAATAGACGAACTGGTCAGTTTGCCCGCAGCAATGTCGGCCGCAATGATATCGCCGTGGAAATCACTGCCGTCATCATTCTCATCCTGCGCGGTGACTTCTTTCTGTTCTGCAGTATAGCGCAGTTGCATACGTCCGTTTTCTGACACCGGAAAAGACACGCTAGGCTGGATTTTAATGTTTGTCGTATCATAGGTCGAGAAGGAAGAGTTCGTCTCGGAGTAATCCACCTCAAGTCCAAAGCTCACGTCCCGGCCCAGCAATGATGGCTCTACAAAACGAAAGCCATAGCGGCGGGCATCAGAAGCTGTTGAAACATTGAGGAAAAGTTTCTGACCGCGCCCAATGAAGTTTTCTTCAGCAAAGCTGATCGCAACCCCCGGACCATCAGAGGACGAATAAGAACCCCCAAAATTCAAGGAACCAGTTGGCTTTTCTTCAACGTCAACGTCAATGACAACCTGTTCCGGCGTGGAGCCTTCACGGGCATTCACTTCTGCAGTCTCGAAATACCCTAGCGCCCGAATACGTTCCGCCGATTGGCGGATTTCGCGCGGGTTAAAGGGATCGCCCTCAACGCTGTCAAATTGGCGGCGCACAACACGGTCAAGCGTTGTTGTGTTACCCTCAATGTCAATCCGCTCAACAAAAATGCGCGGGCCACGTGACAGCACAAATTCGACATCCAGCGTTAGATCACGTTCGTTGCGGGTGACGCGCGGCTCTACGCGCATAAAATCCACACCGTCACGGATCGCCTGACGTTCCAATCGGGCGATATCAGCATCAACCAATGTCGGAGAGTAAACAACGCCCGGCTTGACCTTTACGTAGCCAGAGTAAACATCCCCATCTACATTGTTCAGCTCAGAGGTGACAGTCACCTCACCAAATTTGAACTGCTGCCCTTCTTGGACGTTAAAGCCAACAAAGTAGCCGTCGCGCTCTTCTGTCAGTTCGGCGTTAACCGAATTGATGCGCATGTCGACGAAGCCACGCGAGAAGTAAAAGTCGCGCAAGAGTTGTTTATCAAATTCAACCCGGTCTTGTACAAATGTGTCACGGCGCACCAAACGGCGGAACAGGCCAGCCTGCTTGGTTCCCAATACACGGCGCAAACGACGGTCTGAGTATTTGCGGTTGCCCACAAAACTAAGGCGTTCGATTTCAACATTATCGCCTTCGAAAACTTCAAAAACCAGATCCACTCGGTTCTGGTTGCGTTTGATCACTTTGGCCTGGACCCGCGCTGACAACCTGCCATCGTTGGAATAGGCCTGCGCGATCGAGTTTGCATCTTTTTCAGCTTGGGCCGGATTAAACACACGGCGCGCAGTTGAATTGATAACCGAACTCAGCGCGTCATCCTTGATCCGGCGGTTACCTTCAAAGGAAATGTTGTTGATCGTTGGCAGCTCGACCACTGTGATTGTCAGTGTACCGCCTTGCGGCTCAATCGAGACGCTTTCAAACAGACCCGAGTTATTCAGAGCCTGAAACGCATCATTCAATTCACCAGCGCTCACGGCCTGACCGCGGGCGATTCCAGCCTGAGACAGGATTGCACTGTCACCAATACGCTGGTTTCCCTCGATGCGAACCGATTTAAACTGGTATTGTTGTGCAAACACTTGTGGCGCCGGAGCAACCCAAGCGGTTGTAACTAATAAAGAAAATGCAAGCCCTTTAAGGCCTGATCGAATTTGGTTGTTCTGCTCAAGCGCAACTGTTGCACGCTTCATAGACCCCAGGTTCATGGTTGTTACCCAATTTTTATAAACACCGTTGAAACCTGAGTACCCTCCGAGAGCGGGCTTGTCAAAACCATCAAGGCCTCTTTTAACGTCAAAAGGCCCGCGCGGGGCGCAGACCTGTAACTTTATTTCAGGGTCTTAGAGATTAGTTAGTAAAGTGAGCCCATAAACGCGCCTGCACAGAGTGCAAAGACGATGGTGCACAGATACAATGCCAGATCCCAGTTGAGGTCCATAAGAACACTCAGACCTCGGTAACCATTTGAAATTGCCTGCATGGGTCGCTCCTCGACTACATTGCTAATCTTGAGCTTAATATTTGGCAGGTAAATGTGGCAAACACGGGGGGCAAATGTGGCAAAAGCAAGGCAATCGCCCTGCTTTTGCAAAAAATCACAATGTTATTCTACCCTTACGGGCAAAATAGGTCTTATGGGCAGAACAGGTCGTTAAACAACGCAAACAACATCAGCCCCAAAACCATCGTGATGCCTATGGTCATCAAAATGCGTAACGCCGCATCGCTTGGCGGTTTGCCGACGACCGCTTCATAGGCATAGAACACCAAGTGCCCGCCATCCAATGCGGGGATCGGGAACAAGTTTAACAATCCCACCGCCGTACTGAGCACGGCAATAAAATTAATAAAGCTCATCGCGCCTTGGCTCGCCATTGCACCTGATACTTTTGCAATGCCAACAGGGCCAGACATGTTACAGCTGCTGATCGCCCCTGTCGCCATATGCCAAAGGCCTGAAATCGACCCATTTACGATCCGCCAAGTCCCAGCAACACCGCGTTCGATCGCTTGGGCAAAGCCGGGGGTATCGGTGGCAGCGGTGATCACGCTCTCGCTTGAAATACCGATCCGCAGAACATTGATAAAACTTCCATCTGCCTGAGGCTCATCCGTGGATTTCGGCACCAGCGTAAATTCAAGCACCTCGCCATTCCGCCAGACATCTAGTTGCAATGCCTGCCCTTCCGAGCTTTCGACCGCCGCCTTCAACTGCTTGAACGCAAATGTCGGCGTGCCATCGATCCCTGTAATCACATCACCTCTGGCCAATCCAGCCGCCAGTGCTGCGGTCTCTGGACCAACGCTGCCAATCAACGCGGGCTGCGGATAAGGGCCAGACACGGTAATGGAAGTACCATCACGCAACACTGTATAATCCAAGACTGGTTCAAGCGGCACCGCATCCATATACGCGCGGTATTCAGCTGTTTGCGTGCTTGGCGGTATTTCACGCCCATCAATGGCCTGTAGGATATCGCCTTTCTTCAATCCAACAACCTCTGCAGGCATCGGCTTTAACGCTTCAACGGTCAACGGCTCTCGTACTGTGCCAAGGCTCATTGCGATGGCCGAAAAGATGATGATCGACAACGCAAAATTGAACACAGGTCCCGCCACAACTGTAAGCGCACGCGCCCAAAGCGGTGCGCCGTGCATTGTCTCACGCAGTCGCGCCGGATCGTCGGCCACCTGCTCCATTGCGTCTTCGTCTTTGCCGGATGCCGCATTGGCATCGCCTGCAAATTTCACATAACCACCAAACGGCAGTGCTGCGATTTGCCACCGTGTGCCGTGTTTGTCATGACGGGAATACAGAACCGGACCAAACCCCAGCGAAAACACATCCGCTTTGATTCCGCACCAACGACCAACAATGTAGTGGCCGTATTCATGGATCGCGACGATCACCGACAAGGCGATCACAAATGCTGCAATTGTCCAAATGAATCCGCCGAATTGCGGAAGAAGTGTTGTGATATCCAATGCTCTACCTTGCTCTTTTTTCTATAGCGGCTTTTGCCGCCTTACGTGCCAGATGATCTGTTTGGTAGACGTTATCAAGGGTCATGGTGGCATCAATATGACCGCCCCGTGCATCCAACTCGTCTAGTGTCTGCGCCACAACATCCGACATTTGGGTGAATTTGAGGTGTCCCTCGATGAATCCATCCAATGCAGTTTCCTTTGCCGCGTTAAAAACAGCCCCTGCAAGGCCGCCCCGCGCCATCACTTCACGCGCTATCCGCAATGCCGGCCAACGCGCATCATCAGGGGCGCGAAATTCAAATGTGCCGATTGCCGCAAGGTCCAGCCGTTCAACAGGTAAATGGCGGCGCGCAGGATGATGCAGGGCATAGCCAATTGCATGGCGCATATCTGGCGGCCCAACATGCGCCATAAGCGCCCCATCGTTAAACCCGACAAGCGCATGGATCATGCTTTGCGGATGGATCAGGACCTCAATTTTTTCAGGATCTATGCCAAAGAACTCACGTGTTTCAATGATTTCCATCGCCTTGTTGAACATCGATGCGCTGTCAATTGTGATACGCTGCCCCATGTCCCAGTTTGGATGGCTAGAGGCTTGATCCAGCGTGGCATTGGGGAGGTCTTCAATGGGCCAGTCGCGGAATGCCCCACCTGATGCCGTAATGATAATCCGCTCTACCGCGTCCATCGGTTCTCCGACAAGCGCTTGAAAAACGGCGGAATGTTCGCTGTCTACTGGCAGGATTTCGGCGCCATGCGCCCTGCCCGTTTCCAGCAACAATTTACCTGCGCAGACCAACGATTCTTTATTGGCCAATGCCAATGTAGTGCCCTGCGCCAGTGCCGCCATTCCAGGTGCTAGACCTGCCGCACCAACGATTGCTGACATAATCCAATCAGCGGGGCGATGCGCCGCCTCTTCGATGGCGCTTGCACCTGCCGCTGCTTGAATGCCTGTGCCCTCTAGGGCCGTTCGCAATGCATCTAGGCGCGTTTCATCAGCTGTAATTGCAATCTGCGCCTTTAGAGCAATGGCATCTTGTGCCAATTGTTCGATGTTGCGCGCGCCAGTTAAAGCAATGACTTCGTAGGCGTCAGGCGCGCGTTTGATTAGGTCTATCGTGTTTTGCCCGATCGACCCCGTCGCACCAAAAATGCTGACCTTGCGCATCCGCTTAACCCAATCCGGCTGGGAAACCGACAAATTGAATGACAAAAAGCACAAACACCGAAGCCCCCAACATCCCGTCAAAGCGGTCCATCAGCCCGCCATGCCCAGGAATAAGGTTTGAGCTGTCTTTCACACCCATCTTACGTTTCAATGCGGATTCCGCGATGTCCCCCAACTGCGATGCCATAGCGACCAAGATCGAAATCCAAACCAACGACATACCCGTGCCTGTATTGATTGAAAAAACCGCCCCCACAATTGCCGCGCCGATCCAGCCCGCTGCCGTGCCTGACCATGTCTTTTTGGGGCTTATGGCTGGCCAAAACTTGGGGCCACCAAAGGCGCGGCCCGCAAAATATCCAACCACGTCCGTGATCACAACAACAAACGCAAGCCACAGCATCCAACCGCCACCCATGTCATCACGGATCAACATAAGGGAGATCCCAGAAAGAAGGATCATCAGCGTAAACGCCATATAAACTCTGCGACTACGCTCTAGCACACTATAACCAACAACCACCGGAACAAGGATTAGCAGCAGCGAGAATACCGCCCAAACATACCCCGCAGCAAAAATCGAGACTGCTGCAACGGCCCCCAGCAAAACCTGCTGGTTCGCCGCATCCGTGCGCAACATCCCCACAAGCTCCCAAACCATCAAGCCGCAAATCACCGCGACAAGAACGTGAAATGTCAGCCCGCCCATCAAGATGCACACGGCACCAACCAGCACCATTGCAACGCCGGAGCCGACCCGTGTGGCCAGATCAGACCATTTTTCTGTGCTGCTCATTGCAATCCTCAGGTTTTGACCGCACCAAAGCGCCGATCACGCCCGCCGTAAGAGGCACAAAGTGCCGCAAACTCTTCGCGGGTGAAATCAGGCCATAGCGTGTCGATAAATTCATATTCTGCATAGGCCGATTGCCACAGAAGGAAGTTGGAAATACGTGCCTCTCCGCTGGTGCGGATCACGAGGTCGGGATCAGGAAGAACATAAGTATCCAAGTACTTTGGCAGAGTTTCTTCATCCACATTTTCAGGATCAAGCCGCCCCTCTGATACATCTTGGGCAAGACGTTTGGTTGCGCGCGCAACTTCGTCACGGCCACCATAATTAAGGGCGATCGTCAGATGCACACGTGTGTTGTGGGATGTCGCTTCTTCCAAATCGTTCATCAGCTTGATTAGCTTGTCATCCAGCCGCACACGGTCGCCAATAAACCGCACCCGAACACCAAACTCGCTGAGGCTGCGTGTTTCTTTGGTAATGTAGCGGCGAAACAGGCTCATCAGCCCCGCCACCTCTACTTGAGTCCGTTTCCAATTTTCGGTCGAGAAGGCAAATATCGTGAGGTATTCGACCCCGACATCTGGACAGGCTTCAACAATCTCGCGCACACGTTTGGCACCAGCATGGTGACCAAACAGGCGTGGTCGCCCCCGCTGAGTGGCCCATCGACCATTGCCATCCATGATAATCGCAACATGGCGTGGCCCACCCGGTTCGGGTTTGGGCAAAGGCTCAGGGCTGGGTTTAGCGCGTTTAATCATAACGTCTTACGCATGGTACTGAGCCTATTGTTAGGAATGGTTTTACCTCAATAGAACCGTAACCAGCCCTATCGATGTAAACGTCGATTAAACTTGCATGATTTCCGCTTGTTTCGTTTCAAGCTGATCATCAATCGCTTTAATGTTCTTGTTGGTCAGTTCTTGAACTTCGCTTTCCCAGATCTTCTGGTCATCTTCGGACATGCCATCGGCCTTGGCCTTTTTGATCTGGTCCATGCCATCACGTCGAATATTGCGGATGCTGACACGTGCGTTTTCGGCATAGCCGCCCGCAACTTTGGTCAGCTGTGTGCGACGTTCTTCGTTCAGCTCAGGGATTGGCAACATGATGATGGTGCCGTTCAGCTGCGGATTGATACCCAATCCACTTTCGCGGATGGCTTTTTCTACTTTGCCAACCAGCGCTTTGTCCCAAACGTTAATCGTCACCATACGCGGTTCTGGTACGTTTACGGTACCAACTTGATTGACTGGCGTCATTGAGCCATAGGCGTCTACCATCACTGGCTCAAGCATCGAAGCAGAGCCGCGACCTGTGCGCAACGACGCAAATTCGGTCCGTAGGGATGCAAATGCACCCGCCATGCGGCGCTCCAGATCGTCGGTATCAAGCATAAAATCTTCTGACATGTGGTATCTTCCCGTCCTGTCCGCCTATTTTGGCAATTTGATTACGTATATCTCAAGACAACAGCGAATGACCAGTGTGGTTTCTCACAAGCCGTGGTTTGCGCGGAGTTGCGACAGCGCATTCTGAAATCACGGCTTCACTCTTTCCGCAGCTCTGCCAGTGTCGGTTTTGGGAGGCCCTTGCCCGCCATCAAAAGAAGTCCCGGCACATAAGCAAACGCAATAATCAGCCCGGCACCAGACAGCGTAAAGGGTAACATTTTCCTCATTTGCCACCATGTCGGCAATATGCATTTTGAGCCCACCATACTGCACGGTGCCAGAGTGAACAGATATGGAAATATCACTGCCGCAGCAAGCAAGCCAAGTGCCCAAGAGATAACATATGTTTTGCTACGAGGCGGACTTTCCGGCGGCCAATACTCACCACTTGAAACATAGGCATTTTCACGCATGGACTGCGCCAAACTCCCAAGGGTTTCATCCTCGATTTGCACGTCATGCTTTGCCAGCAACGCATCGGCCCGTTTGTTAAACGAGGCTAGGTTCCGCAAACTAGAGAGTGCAAATTCCCCCAGCTTTTGTCTGTACATCGGCATCGAGTTCAGGATCAACGGGAGCGACACACCCAGCTCTTCACAGCACTGCTCATAGATTTCATGAAATTCATCTTCGGTTGTAACAACTTCCGAAAATCTCGTTTTATCCGTAAGCAGACCGATATCAGTCCCCGTTACATGGCCCACAACGCGGTAGACTTTCGGCAGGTATGTAGAGTCCATTAAAAATCCTCTCTTTAGGCCTAAGTCCTAAAGAGGTCTTGCGTCATCATATTGAACTTATCACGGTAAATTTTAGATGGGTGCCCGCACTTTAGCCCTGAACGCGGGTATAGGTGCCCTCGCCCGCAAGAATCCCTTTGAACCCACCCGGCTCATCCAGTGAGAACACAATGATTGGCAGGTTATTGTCGCGCGCCAGTGCAATAGCAGATGCATCCATCACACCAAGACGTTTGGCCAACACATCGTCATAACTCACTGTATCATAGCGTACTGCGTCATCGTGCTTTGCTGGGTCTTTGTCATAAACGCCGTCCACTTTGGTGCCCTTAAAGATCGCCTCGCAGGACATCTCGTTTGCGCGCAAGGTGGCGGCCGTGTCGGTGGTAAAATACGGGTTACCCGTACCGGCGGCAAAGATGCACACCCGCTTTTTCTCAAGGTGGCGCACAGCGCGGCGGCGGATGTACGGCTCGGCCACTTCGTTCATAGTGATTGCAGAAATCACACGTGTATGAATACCCTCAGCTTCCAACGAAGATTGCATCGCCAGCGCGTTCATAACAGTTGCAAGCATCCCCATATAATCCGCTGTGGTCCGTTCCATCCCCTGAGCCGAGCCTTGCAGCCCGCGGAAAATGTTACCACCGCCAATCACCATGCAGATCTCAACGCCCATATCATGGACCGATTTCACTTCTTTTGCGATGCGTTCAACTGTTGGCGGATGAAGGCCAAACCCCTGATCTCCCATCAAAGCCTCACCTGAAATTTTGAGCATCACCCGATTGTAGGAAGATTGAGAAGTATCAGACATGGTTGGGGGGACCTTTCGAGGGCATTTTGACGTGAGGCTTTCGCTTTGGCTTAAAATGTCGCAAATAGCGAAAACATTCAATGCAGCGTAGCTAGGAGGAGCAAAGAAATGTCACAAACTGCAACCGCCATGCTGCTGGATACGATTCCGGCTGATCGCCCAGTCCTGATTGCTGGGCCGACAGCATCGGGTAAATCTGCGCTTGCGCTGGAAATTGCCACACGTGGTGGCGTTATTGTAAATGCGGATGCCAGTCAGGTGTATGGCTGTTGGCGCGTGATCTCTGCCCGTCCCTCAGCTGCCGAAGAAGCACAGGCGCCGCACCGCCTCTATGGTCACCTGCCCGATGATGCGTCCTATTCCACAGGCCATTGGCTGCGCGAGGTTGAGGCGATCATCGCCCAAGGCGAGCGCCCCATCATCGTGGGCGGCACTGGTTTGTATTTTCAGGCGTTAACCGAAGGGCTCGCGCAGATCCCACAAACGCCAGCTGACATGCGCAAACACGCCGATACCGTGCCACTTGAAACGCTCAGTGCGGGACTGGATCAAGAAACGGCAGCAGGCATTGATCTGGCAAACCGCGCACGGGTGCAACGCGCTTGGGAGGTTTTACAAAGTACGGGCCGCGGATTGGCAGCGTGGCAGGCCGAAACGCCACCGCCTTTGCTGCATCTTGATGATTGTACTCCGATTGCGTTGGATGTTGATCGGGACTGGCTTGCCGCGCGCATCGAAAAGCGCTTTGATCTGATGATGGCAGGCGGCGCATTGGACGAAGTCCGCGCAGTTGAGCCGCACTATGATCCGACACTACCTGCGCACAAAGCCATTGGTGTGCCAGAACTCATCGCGCACCTGCGCGGGACCCTCACACTTGCGCAAGCACGAGATGCCGCAATCATTGCCACACGACAATACGCCAAGCGCCAACGCACTTGGATTCGCAGTAAAATGGCTGCGTGGCAGAAGCTTACCCTACCTGAAATACCCCCCATCAGCGAGGACGTTTAGTTGTTTTCCTTTGAAATTAATCTCGCTATGGTTGTGGTTGTCGCGTTTTAGCGGCGCCGGAGATAGCCATACGATGAGCCTTACACAGCTAAACATCCAATCTCTTGCGCAGATCGTCGGGACCTCGCCCTGGCGGTTAGGGTTGGCGCATGACAGGCCATACCATACATTGTTTTGGTTCACCCGTGGACAGGGGCGAATTTTGCTGGATGGCCGCAGGCGTGGTCTGGGCACCCATAACGCGGTATTTGTTCCAGCCCATGCCCTATTCGCAATTGAACCCGGCCCCCAAAGTTTGGGTCAGGTGGTGATCATACCTGAGGGCACTCCGCTGCGCCTTCCTGATATGGCGCGTCACTTGCGGGTGCGCGACATTCACATTCAATCCGAGCTCACGGCATTGATCGAAGTAGCGCAGCGTGAGCAAAGCCAATCGCGGCCCTTGTCACAAGACGCACTAGAAGCGCATGTCTCTTTGATGTCAGTCTGGTTGCGCCGTCAAATTGCGCTTGAGGAACATGTCCCGATCAAACGAAGCGCTGGCGAGCGATTATCCCAGCGCTTTGCGCAATTGATCCCCGAGAATTACACCTCTGGTGCATCAATGTCATTTTATGCGGATAAATTGAGTGTCACACCTACGCACCTAACCCGCACCGTCAAAGCCGCAACAGGCAAGACAGCCGCTGATCTATTAACCGAACGAGTGGTTCACGCCGCGCGCACATTGTTAGAAACCACAGACCACCCCGCGCGCAACATCGCAAAACATCTGGGCTTTGGCAGCGCCGCGTATTTCACCCGTTTCATGCAACACCACGCGGGCAGCTCGCCCAGCCAGTTGCGCACACCAGCGCAGAAAACCAGCATAGCCCAGCAAAAACCACGACCTACAAACAGCTTAAGGGCCGCACAATAAAACGCCCTTTGCGCGATACTTCTTTCCCTAAATTTCTACCGTGACGCAAGTTGATGTCGGTTAAAGACAACAAAGTGTCCTTCAGCGACATTGACGCGGCCCCATTAGTCGTGCCTGATGGTGTCCAAGGAATGTCATTTGAACATTCTAAAAGTCTGAAAACGGACTGGGGGAGAAATCGACGCGCAATTCAATTTGCGTATCATATCGCGGCTTTCGCTGCGGCCTTCCCGCATATCAAGGGCAAATGCCCAAAGCCAAGAAGTAGGATCAACCTGCTTGCAGCCAACGACAGGGGCTAACATTCATGGGACTATTCATTCTCAGACGTCTGGGTGTGATGTTACTGACGGCACTTTGCCTGACTTTCATCGTATTCTGGCTGACGAACCTTTATCCGAATCTCGAAAAACTTGCCAAAACGCAAGGCAACTTCCGAATGAGCGACGAGGCCGTTACCTCCTATCTTGGGGATCGCGGCTATTTAAAGCCACTGCCTATCAAATTTGCACAATGGGTGGGTGTTGCGCCCGGTTGGGTTACGGAAAAAGAAGACGGCACAACGATTGGCCGTTGTTTTAAGGAGAATACCCCAGAGGACGAACGCCGTAGCTTTTGCGGTGTGTTACAAGGGGATTGGGGGCAATCAACTGTCTTTAAGGATGACGTGGGCGGCATTGTCGCCACGCGCCTTGGCTTAACGGCCAAGCTGATGTTCTGGGTTTTAGTTCTCATGATTCCGATGGCCCTGCTCATCGGTGTCTTGGCTGGGATGAGAGAGGGTTCAAAACTGGACCGTTCCCTATCAACAGTGTCGATCGTCAGTACAGCAACACCTGAATATGTATCCGGTGTTATCTTTATTGCCGTTCTCGCCTCATCGAAATTTGGTCTGTCACCGCTGCTGGCGGATTGGGGCTGGATTGAGGGCAAGACCCTGTTCAAAGGCTCTGCCACCTCTGCAATGGAAAGTGCCAATTTCAAAAACTTCTTCCTGCCTGTCCTCACCATTTCGCTGTATGGAATGGGGTATATTGCACGTATGACACGCGCTTCGATGACCGAAGTCATGACCGCGCAGTACATTCGCACCGCGCGCCTCAAGGGTGTGTCCTTTCGCAACATCGTTCTCAAGCACGCGTTGCGCAATGCCCTGATTGCCCCGTTTACGGTGATCATGTTGCAGATCCCGTGGCTGTTAAACGGGGTCGTCATTGTCGAGATACTGTTCAACTACAAAGGTTTTGGATGGGTGCTGGTGCAAGCCGCTGGCAACAACGACATCGAGCTTTTGTTGGCCGTCTCGGTTGTATCCGTTGTGGTGGTGCTGTTCACGCAGCTCATCTCTGACATCGGATATGTCTTCCTCAATCCACGCATTCGCATTTCATAAGGGAGGGCACAGATATGGAACAACTCACTTGGACCGGAGCGCTTTCGCCGCTTAATCTTTTTCTCTTTCTTGCAGTGACTGTGCTGGTGATCGCACTTGTTGTGCAGATCGTCGCAAGCTTTGCGCCCTCTGGTGGCAACCGCGCGGTTTATGCGGACGGTACGATGGCCACTGACAAAGGGCTGGCTGGATTTGTAGGAATGATCGTGCATTATGCCATGCTGGCAACACTCACAATTGTCGTCCTATACGTACTGTTTGGCATATTTATGGGAACAAGTGCTGGCATCATCGGGGGCATGGCCCAGCAGTTGCTGCCCGTCTGGATCGCCTTGATAATCACCTATGCGCTGTCAATCACCTTCAAGCGCAAGCTGGGCCTTTATGGCAAGTTGTTTGACAGCACCATTGGCATGATCGGCTTTGGCCTTGTCATGTTCTGGGTCTATGCGGGCTTCTTTGGTGGTGCGTTGGAACTGATCCCAACCCATGACACACTAAGCCAGTATTCGGGTATGAAGAACAAACTACCCGGAACGCCCCTGCGCGGCGCTGAGGAAGGCGATTACCAATGGTTCTTGCTAGGCGGTGACAATTTGGCCCGTGACGTATTCAGCCGCTTGTTTGAAGGCGCTTGGGCCGTGGTCAAAATTGCACCCTTTGCGACGATCTTTGCATTCATGGTGGGCATCACGCTGGGCCTGCCAGCGGGTTATTACGGTGGACGTCTGGACACCATCCTGAGCTTTGTCGCCAACCTCATCCTCGCGTTTCCTGTGATCTTGCTGTTTTATCTGCTTGTCACCCCTGAGATCAGGTTGACCGGGCTACCGAGCTACATGGCACTGGTGTTGTTTATCTTCCCGTTGATTTTCATCGCGATCTTACTGAATTCGCGCTTTTACACCCAACCCAGCCTGCGCACGCCGCTGCTGACTGTGGTGTTGGGGTTTGGGGCGTGGCTATATCTGTCGATGGTCAGCACCAATGGCTCGTTGGTTGAAACGCCGACCTACGCGATCCCGGGCTTGCCCGCGCTTCTGGACGGGTTCGACATTGACCCTGGTCTTTTGGTGGTCTTTGTCGCCGTGGTGTTTGTGAATGCCCCCACAGTGTTTCGTATTGTGCGCGGCTTGGCGCTGGATATCAAAACGCGTGACTATGTGGCAGCTGCACAAACCCGCGGTGAGGGTCCGTGGTACATCATGCTGTGGGAAATCCTGCCCAACGCACGTGGCCCACTGATCGTCGATTTCTGCCTGCGCATTGGCTACACAACCATCCTGTTGGGCACCTTGGGGTTCTTCGGGTTGGGCCTTGCATCGGAAAGCCCGGACTGGGGCACTACGATCAATGCCGGGCGTCGTTTGCTATCGATCTATCCACACGTAGCTATCGCGCCAGCCATGTCCTTGCTGACATTGGTGTTGGGGTTGAACCTGCTGGCGGATGGTCTGCGCGAAGAAAGCCTGCGCGACTAAGTAGAGAACGGAGGGCCAATCATTGGTCCTCCCCGACATTTATGGCCGACGAGACAAACCTGTTTTGCGGCCCTCCCCATAAGGAGACACAAGATGCCAAAGACCGATTATGATGGTCCTATCCTTGAGATCGACAAGCTTTCGATTTCGTTCTTTACACGGTTGCGCGAAATCCCTGCGGTGATGGACTTTTCTGTCTCGGTGAAACCGGGTGAGGCCGTGGGCCTTGTGGGTGAATCCGGGTGCGGTAAATCCACTGTGGCGCTGGGCGTGATGCAGGATTTGGGCAAGAACGGCCGCATTGTTGGCGGCTCGATCAAGTTCAAAGGCCAAGATTTAAGTAAGATGTCCGACGCCGAACTACGAGACATTCGCGGCAGTGAAATTGCGATGATCTACCAAGAACCCATGGCCTCGCTGAACCCTGCAATGAAGATTGGTAAACAGCTGGCCGAAGTCCCCATGATCCACGCTGGCATGTCCGAAAAAGAAGCAAACGCACGTGCATTGCAGGTGGTCACAGACGTAAAACTCCCCGATCCTGCGCGCATCTTGGAATCCTATCCCCACCAGCTTTCTGGGGGCCAACAGCAGCGTATCGTGATTGCGATGGCGCTGATGTCGGAACCCTCCCTGCTGATTTTGGATGAACCCACAACCGCGCTTGATGTGACAGTTGAGGCCGCTGTGGTCCAACTGGTCAAGGATCTGGGCAAGAAATACGGCACCTCCATGCTGTTCATCTCGCACAACCTTGGTCTGGTCCTAGAAACCTGTGACCGCATCTGCGTAATGTATTCTGGCGAAGCAGTTGAGCGTGGCTCAATTGAGGATGTGTTTGACGAAATGCAGCATCCCTATACGCAGGCTTTGTTCCGCTCAATCCCGCTGCCGGGGGCTGACAAAAATGCCCGCCCACTGGTCGCGATCCCGGGTAACTTCCCCCTGCCCCATGAACGCCCGAATGGCTGTAACTTTGGCCCACGCTGTGACTACTTTGAAGCAGGGCGTTGTGATCAGGGTGACATCACCATGAAGGACGTGCCCGGCAATAACCGTCACGCCACGCGTTGTCTGAAATTCGACGAGATAGACTGGCAAGCGCCGCTAGAACTGGCCGAGGTGAAAACCAAAGGTGAGATCGGAGAAGTTGTTCTGAAAATGGACAACCTCAAGAAATACTATCAAGTGGCGGCCAACGCGATGTTTGGCGGTGGCAATACCAAAGTGGTCAAAGCCAACGAAACCCTCACCTTTGAAGCGCGCGAAAGTGAAACACTGGCCATCGTAGGTGAGAGCGGCTGCGGCAAATCCACCTTTGCCAAGGTCCTGATGGGGCTGGAAACCGCCACAGACGGCACCATCATGCTGGACAATCAAAGCATTGGTGACGTCCCGATCGAAGAGCGTAGCACCCAGAATGTCGCCGACATTCAGATGGTATTCCAAAATCCGTTTGATACCCTCAACCCGTCGATGACCGTGGGCCGTCAGATTGTGCGCGCCTTGGAAATCTTTAAAATCGGGAAGAATGAAAAAGAACGCTGGCAGCGCATGCTAGAGCTGCTCGATCTGGTGAAACTACCGCGCGAATTTGCAACCCGTATGCCGCGTCAACTGTCGGGTGGTCAAAAGCAGCGTGTCGGCATTGCGCGCGCCTTTGCTGGGGATGCGCGGATCGTTGTCGCGGATGAGCCGGTATCAGCCTTGGATGTATCCGTACAGGCGGCGGTGACCGATCTGCTGATGGAAATCCAACGCAAACATAAAACCACCCTGCTGTTTATCTCGCATGACCTCAGCATTGTGCGCTATCTCAGCGACCGTGTGATGGTGATGTATCTGGGCCATGTGGTGGAATTGGGGACAACCGATCAGGTCTTTAACCCGCCCTATCACCCGTATACCGAAGCACTGCTATCTGCGGTGCCGATTGCCGACACAAAGGTAAAGAAAAAGCACATCGTGCTGGAGGGCGATATCCCCTCCGCCATGAACCCGCCCCCCGGCTGTCCGTTCCAAACGCGCTGTCGCTGGAAAGAACGGGTACCTGGTAACCTATGCGAAACCGAAATCCCACCTGTTCGAATGCTGGACGGCGATCATCAGGTCAAATGTCACCTCAGTCAGGAAGAATTTGACGGGATGGAACCTGTTATCGAAATGGGCGATGTCGCGGCAGAGTAAGGTTTGAGGAATGCGAAACTGAGCGGTCAACTTTTTGGCCGCTCAGTTTCGTAAAAGCCCCACTAAACAATCTTGATCTCAATTGAACATCCGACAGAAGTACGCGCGGTTCGTTCAACTTCGTCTTCGAATAATTCCAGCCCCGACTGAAGCTTATGGATGTTGGCTTTTTGGACCAAGTTACCTTCAAAACGCAGCTCGGTTAGTCGGCTTCAACAATTGGCGGCAACAAATTTTCTCCATTGATTGAGGGGTTCTTTGGTAGCCTTTGTGCCTTTAACAATGGGGTGGGAACGGGAGGGTCGAGAACGACAATTGGATATTCGTCGATCCAAAAACCGCCCCACCTTACGTTGCACTCGCCCAATGCTGAAATAACTTCGGGCGGCACAAAACTCGCTGCAAATATGAGGAGTTCATCATCTTGGTTCCTTGTTTCATAAGCAAACCATTCACTCGTAGAAATATCCAGAAAAGCTGCCCAAGTCCCGTGATACCCAAGCCTCCTACCGTGGAAAAAATAGAAACCGTCAGCTAATCGCGTTAGCTCGTGTTCATATGGAAGTTCAAGTACCGCTTGAGACAGATGCCAAGTTTCTTTGCGCAAAAGTTCGACGTGATCGTTCGCCGCGTTGATGCAAGATACAATTTCAGTCGCCACATCGACCTTTTCGGCGAACACGGGCGACGACGGAATTATTAGGGCCGCAGCCACTGCCAAAACAAACTTCTTCATCATGCACATCACGTAGTCATTGCAACGAGGGTTTAGAAGCGTCGAAAGGCGCTCTAAGCTGACTATCCATCGATACAAACGCGAAAAAAACTATGCTGACCTCTAAGCTGTTGTCCGGAATATGACCTCGGACTCTCTCCCAGATCAGAACAGTGGCAAATCCATCAGGGCCATTGCAATCACACAGGGGAAATAGGCCGCGGCAAAGAAGAAGAACGATGGGAAGCGGTTGCGCATTGCGCTGCCTGCGATTGCCATCACTGGGCCGGCACACAAGGCCAACAACGTCGGCATGACGATCATTTCGTTATATTCAAATCCCGGACCCCAAGGCATTTCAGGGTTTTCCAGACCTGCCGCAATTGTACCAACAATCATCCCCAAGACAGCACCCATCAGCATCGGTTTGATGTTGCGGCGCACTGTGGGTGTATCGGCGGACATTGACGGAGAACTAAACATGGAGCTAGAAACCCCTTCACCCGTCGCCATTTCAGATTTCCCATACCCTGCATGGTTGTTGATCCGTGCGATGCGTTGGTTGAAAAGGTCTTGGCTCATAGGATTTGCTCTTGTCCATATTAACTATGGTTAATGTATCGTTTTTCATTTGGGCCAGATTTAGGCAAAATAGGGATGCGAATATGGCTTACGTGAACACTATTGCCCCGCAGCCGCTTCGTGCACCCATAAAATAAGGGGGTATTGAGTAAAATCTTCGCCACAATCTCATGTCAAAGAATACACAGATATAGCGGCAATAGACCTAGAATCAGCTGCCCGCGATGATGCGAACGTAGTTCTTTGTCTCGCGGTAGGGTGGAATTCCACCGTATTTCTTTACCGCACCCGGTCCCGCGTTATAGGCGGCTAGCGCCAAACGCCACGTTCCGAACTCATTATACTGCTGCTTGAGGTAGCGTGCGCCACCCTCAAGGTTTTGCTTGGGAATTGTAGGATCAACCCGCAACAAGGCGGCCGTTCCCGGCATCAATTGCGCAAGGCCAATCGCCCCCGCATGCGAAACCGCCTTGTGGTTCCAGCGGCTCTCTTGATGAACCAGACGTAGGAAAAGATCCTGTGGAATGCCATGCTTATCCGCTGCGGCCCGGGCCATGGCCAAAAACGGCCCTTTATAGCGGCCGCGGTATTTCCTAACCTTCTCGCCGCTGCCATCGTCCCATTTGGTTGGCGTTACAACCGTCGGCGGCTGCAGACGAGCAGAGCTGTGGTATTGTTTGGAAGCACGGGTATCGAGCAGCTTCTTTTGCGTCGCAAATAGTTTGCTGCGGTTTTTGGACGAGAAAATATCTGCCGAAACGGGCGAGCCAATGCTCAACGTTCCTGCAATCAAAGCCACTACTGCTATGCGCATCTTGCTATCAGCCCTCAACATCGTGTTTGATTGGCACTATATCAGACATGCAGCCCGTGACCAGACCTTGATACGCAAGCCTTCGCTCCCCATGATAAAGCAAGTGTGCCTGCCCCGCGATCCCGTTATAAGACGCCAAACTGGTACGGCGAGATTCGGCCGATACTGAAACACACATAAACCAAGACACCAACAAGGAGAGCAGCATGGCCGGCTCAGTTAACAAAGTCATTCTTATCGGCAATCTGGGGCGCGACCCTGAAGTGCGCAGCTTTCAGAATGGCGGCAAAGTGTGCAACCTGCGCATTGCAACGTCAGAGAACTGGAAAGACAAGAACACTGGCGAGCGCCGTGAAAAGACCGAATGGCATTCCGTTGCCATATTTAACGACGGTCTGGTCCGTATCGCCGAGCAGTACCTGAAAAAGGGTTCCAAGGTTTATATCGAAGGCCAGCTGCAAACACGCAAGTGGCAGGATCAATCCGGCGCAGACCGCTATTCAACCGAAGTTGTCCTGCAAGGTTTTGGCGGCACGCTGACCATGCTTGACGGTCGTGACGGCGGAGGTGGTGGATATGACCAAGGTGGCGGTGGTGGTGGCTACGACCAAGGCGGTGGCGGTGGTGGATATGACCAAGGCGGCGGTTATGGCGGCGGTGGCAATCAAGGTGGCGGCAACCAAGGTGGCGGTAATCAGGGCGGCGGCAACCAAGGCGGCGGCGGTGCACGTGATCTGGATGACGAAATCCCGTTCTAATCCGCAACACCCACAGAACGTAAAAGTTCTAACTTCTGACTAAGATCTGCCCCGCCATACTTTTTGGATAGGGGCAGATCACACAACACACGCTGGGCTGACAATACAGCCAACCTAGGTCAACTACGCGCTATCTTTCAACTTGATTGGGGTGACGTAAACGATGCCGTCATCAGCACTGACCATCACATCGCCGTCCTGAATATTTACTTGCAGCTTCATTCCGCGACTTGCCAGTTTTTCCAGTTCGCGGGTGTCATCCTCTGAAAAGTTTATAACCGAGAGGTTGTCAAACCGAGTGGTGCTGTTTTTGATCTTCTCCCACCACACATCAGCCGTCCTGCCGCCGTAACAATAGACGATCACCTTGCTAGCTTTGCCACAGGATTGACGCACAACCTTCTCACTAGGAAGTCCCAAAGCCACCCACAACTCCAGCTCGTCACTCAGGCTTTTTTGCCAAATGTCTGGCTCGTCATCTGTGGAGAGGCCTTTGGTCAGTTCCAATTGCTCATGGGCATTTAACGCAAAAGCGAGAAGACGCACCATTAACCGCTCATCCGTTTCGGAAGGATGTTTAGCAACGGTCAGTTTATGGGTCTCATAATAGTGACGATCCATGTCGGAAACGGAAAGTTCAACTTTATAAATAGTGGCTTTTTGCGCCATGATTTGTCCTGAAATTGCTGCGATAGGGATGCCTAGTGCGTCTGGTGACTTTGTGAAAGCAGATAAAGATGGCCCATAATATCCCAAGATATTTTCCTTAACGGGCAAAGGCATTATCGGCGAGCGCCTCTCATCTAATCCAATGAGGGTGATAGAGTGTGTGAATCCCATGACTAATGTCGTGTTTCACTGGCGGCACCACACCGAGTGATTAAACGCCTAACGTTGGGCCAACGCATCTTTCAGAACAGCCAGCACATCCGTTTTTGAAACGTCACCAGTCACAAACGCCTCGCCAATATCACGGGCAAGGATAAAGCGAAGCTGGCCCTCGACCACCTTTTTATCTTGCCCCATCAGCCCCAACAGCGCGTCGGCATCCGGCAGGTCGCCTTCGATGTCAGCCAGATCAACCTTCATGCCCATGGTACGCAAATGCGCCCGCACGCGGCTTGGCGCTTCTTGGGAGCACAGGCCGATACGCGATGACAGTTCAAACGCCATGGCACAGCCAATCGCAACACCTTCACCGTGCAACAGGCGGTTGGAATAGCCCGTTGCCGCCTCAAGCGCGTGACCAAAGGTGTGGCCAAGGTTCAGCAACGCGCGCTCGCCCTGCTCGGTTTCGTCGCGCACCACAATGTCGGCTTTCATTTGGACCGAACGGCGCACAGCCTCAACACGTACGGCGCCATTTCCGTCAGCCAATGCTGGCCCCTTCTGTTCAAGCCAATCAAAGAACGCGGCGTCCCCCAGCAAACCGTATTTCACGACCTCGCCGTAGCCTGCCAGAAAGTCGCGCGGTTCTAGTGTGCCCAAAACGGCGGTATCCGCCAACACCAACGAGGGCTGGTGAAACGCACCAACAAGGTTCTTGCCGTGGTGCGTGTTAATCCCTGTCTTGCCGCCAACTGAACTATCTACCTGCGCCAGCAGCGATGTGGGGATTTGTACAAAACGGACGCCACGCCGCAAAACGGACGCCGCAAACCCAACCAGATCGCCAATCACACCGCCCCCAAAGGCAACAACCACGTCGCCGCGCTCAACCTGTTGATCAAGGAGCCACTCAACACAGCGGGTCAGTTCGGCCCAGCATTTGGTCCCCTCACCGGGAGGGAGGCACAGCGCCTCCATGCTGATGCCCTCCGACGCCAATCCAGCACGTAATGTTTCAAGGTGAAGAGCCGCCACGTTTTCATCGCTGATCACAACCACTCGGGGGCGGTGCAACAAAGGCGCTACAAAGCTGCCCGATTTTGCAAGCAGGCCCGGTCCGATTTCTACATCATAGGCGCCCCCCGGCAGGGCGACATGTACACGTTCATTCATCAATCAATTCCAGCACGTCAGGCCGCGTTAGCAGCGTATCAATCACCCGTTCGGCCATTGCATCAATCGACAACTCGGCAGCGCACGCGACACACAGCTCGGACAGTTTGTAGATCGGTGTGCGGGCGGCAAAAATCTCAGCCAAAGTTGCACGCGGATTATCAGTGCGCAGCAAAGGCCGCGTATCTTTGTTTTTCACACGGCTCCACAACAGATCAAGGGGTGCATCCAACCACAGCGCAACACCACTTTGGGTGATGTTCTTGCGGTTTAATTCGGCCAGATATGCGCCACCACCTGTGGATAGGATACCATTTTGAGTCTCAAGCAACCTGCGGATTACTTCTGTTTCGCGTCTACGGAAGAACACTTCGCCGTCTCGCTGGAAAATCTCTGGGACGGACAGGTTTGCTGCCGCTTCGATCTCGGCATCGCTGTCCAGAAAAGGTACATCCAGCTTGAGCGCAACAGCGCGCCCTACAGCGGTTTTTCCAGCCCCCATCATACCCACCAAGGCCACCGTCTTTTTCAGACGAAAGCGCGGGTTGGGTCGGCGGATGTTAGCCGTGGATTGATCAATTTCACTCATTTGTCTCTGAATGACGTGATCTTACTGGAAAGGCCATATATAGTTTAAGAAAATATTGGCAAATCAGGCAGGATTTCATGTTAGGCAAACTATTTAAGCTTTTGTTTATCCTTGCGATTATTGGATTTATTGGACTAGTCGGGTTCGCCTATGTTGGTCCTGAACTCGGGATAGACTTTGCTCCTGCGGCGCAAGAGATTCGGATGCCTGTCACACTGCAGGGGCAGTAACAGCATGTCTGGCCATGTATGGATGGGCTTACGCGCCAGCGTAATCGGAATAATTATCCCTTTTGCATGCTCTGCACATGCAGAATCTCGCACACCTTTGTCAGTGATTGACTGGCTGAATAAACCAACGCCGCAGATTGCGCTGCCGCGTGCGCCCTCGCCACAATCCAAAAAGCCTACGACGGTGCCCCTTGATGAACCCGCAGTTACAGAAAGCGGCACGGCCCCCAAGATCACCACTAGCCCCTTGGCCACAGGGATTGCGCACAATGTTGGCCTTGTGCCCCCTGCAGTGACTGGAATAAAACCCGATCTATGGTCTGGCAGTGACGCAGCCCACATCGCCCGTCAGATCAAATCCTTGCCAGAGTTGGATCTACCTGCTGGCAATGCACTGCTTTTCACTTTGTTACTTACCGAGGCGTCGCCCCCTACCGGAGCCGCCAACGCACAAGATACCCTCACCCTCGCTCGTGTGGAAAAATTGGAATCTCTGGGTGCGGTTGACCCTGCGTTGGCGTTGATCGAACAGGCGGGTGCGCAAACCTCACGTACCCTATTTGATGTTTGGTCCCAGCTGAGCATGCTTGTCGGCACCGAAGACACCCCGTGCGGTGCGCTGTCGCGTGCGCCCTACCTTACCCAAGACGCCGCCATTAAGATTTTTTGTGCAGCCCGCGGCGGCGATTGGGATACGGCGATGCTGACCTTTGGCTCAGCCAAGGCATTATCCTTGATGCCCCGTGAAAAGCTTAATGTGTTGGACCGCTTTCTGAACCCTGATCTTTTTGATGATGCGCGTGCACTGCCGACGCCGCGCAAAATTGATCCCCTCACCTTTCGTCTCTTTGAAACAATCGGAGAGCCGCTGTCCACCAGCCCGCTGCCGCGCGCCTATGCCGTTGCGGATTTGCGCGATGTCGCGGGCTGGAAATCACAACTTGAAGCAGCCGAGCGGTTGACCCGTGTTGGTGCGCTGCCTGACAACCATCTTCTTGGCCTTTATACTGACCGTAAGCCTGCCGCCTCTGGCGGGATTTGGGATCGAGTGCGTGCTGTCCAGCGCTTTGATACAGCGCTTTCAACAGGGAGTGCTGATGCAGTAGCAAAAACACTGCCTGCTGCATGGCGCGAGATGAAAGCCGCCCAGATTGAAGTTAGCTTTGCGACATCTTTCCAAGAACGTCTTGAAGGGCTTGAGCTGAAGGGGACATCAGCCGTTATAAAAGAGCGTATGGGATTACTGTCTCCGGCGTATGAAACCGTTGCATTGGCGCTGAAGGATGATCTTGATTTGGGCCCAAACACCGCGTTATTGCGGGCTGTTGCAGTCGGCGAAGGCGCTAGTGATGCGCCTACAGCTGCAGTTCCGCGCGCGATCCACGATGCTTTCACAACCCCGACGCCAAACACTGAACTATTAGAATTGGCAAAATCTGAACGCCTAGGTGAAGCGCTGATTGCAACCCTTGGATCTTTACGTGATGGCGCACGGGGGGACACCCGCGCGCTGCGCGAAGCCCTTAGCACCCTGCGCGCTTTGGGTCTGGAAGACACTGCCCGCCGCGCCGCCTTACAAATCTTATTGTTAGAACGAACACCATGAACACACGTGCTCCCTCCTCCTGGATATCTATGTTTCTCGAAGCGCAGGCCGCCGAGCTGGGCGCGGCTACAAATACATTGCTGGCCTATGGCCGCGATCTAAAAGATTTTGACGGATGGCTGGCACGCAAGAATTGCACCTTTGATCTGGTGGGCCGCACTGATGTTGAGGAATATCTGGTGTATTGCGACGCGCAGGGCCTTGCCAAATCCACCCGCGCACGACGTCTGTCTGCGGTAAAGCAACTGTATAGATTTGCATTTGAAGAGGGTCTGCGCAGCGACAACCCCGCCATCCAGATCACAGGCCCCGGTTTGGACAAGAAGCTACCAAAAGTTCTTTCTGTTGAGGAAGTTGATCGCCTGCTGTCTGCTGCCCGTTCATTTGGGCGTAACGATAAGGACCGCGTACGCAATACATGTTTGATGGAACTCCTTTATGCCACGGGCATGCGGGTGAGCGAGCTGGTTGGCCTTCCCGTGAGTGCCACGCGCGGTGATCCCCGCCTGCTGTTGATCCTTGGGAAAGGCGGAAAAGAACGGATGGTCCCTCTTTCGCCTGACGCCCGTGATGCCATGGCTTTGTGGATCCGCATGCGGGACGAAAATGAAGCCACACGCGTCGCAAATAAACTGCCAACCTCAAAGTTTCTATTTCCATCACGCGCCAAGGAAGGCCATCTGACGCGGCATCGTTTCTATCTGTTGATCAAGGAAATTTCCGTGGTCGCTGGTGTAGATCCCAGCAAGGTCACCCCGCATACGTTACGCCACGCCTTTGCAACGCATCTGTTGGCAGGTGGCGCCGATTTACGCGCGATCCAAACCATGCTGGGCCACGCCGATATCGCCACAACAGAAATATACACCCATGTTCTGGAAGAACGCCTGTCCGAGCTGGTACTAGAGCATCACCCGCTCTCTGAAACCGCGACGCGCAAATCATCCGGTAAAACATCCTCAGACGGCCAATAACCACTTTTCAGGGCCTCACGGTAATCAGCTGGCAATCCTGCAACATCCATATCTCTGACAGCACCTGAAACGTCATACTCCAGCATCTCAATCTGCATCTTGCCGCCCGTAAGGCGAGCAAACCGCGTTTGTGTGCTGCCGTCATGGGGTGGCATCCCGATCACCCCCGCATTGAGCCACGCACCTCTGCTGGTCTGGCGGATAAAAGGCAAACCCGAATGTCCGGCAACCACGGCATCAACAGGCCCTGTGACCCTCTCTAATGCATCCCATTCACTGGAAAATACCGCGTCTTCGTCTGTTTCCCAAATGAATTGGGCCACGTCGCGCACACCGCCGTGGATCACGGCATAACGTTTCTCATGATGGGTAAAGGTCGCCACATCCGGCAACGTCTTCATCCAGCCTATTGCCTCTGCATCCAGCTTAGATTGCGCAAAGGTGTACCATGCCACGCTAAGGCGGTCGCAGGCGGTACCCTCTTCAAAACCGCAGCCGCAGTTATCTGCATTCTGCGCCAGCTGTATTTCGCAATTACCTGCAACAACCGCACAGCCTGAGGCGCGGATCGCGGCGACACTGGCCGCTGGAGCGCCGCAATAGGCCACAACATCACCCGTACAAATCACGTGATCACGTGCGATTTTTGCAGCACTGGCAAAGGCAAATACGGCCTTGCAGGCCTGCAAATTGCTATAGGGACCACCAAACAGCAACACATCACCGTTCAACTCACCTAATTCGCAGTGTTTCATGCCTGCTCCTCCTTGAATGCGCTCGGGCCAAACCCCATAACAGATAGGATTACCACGGAGAGGTTTCCCACATGGACTTGCCACAGGCAACGCCCGATACAGCGTTCTGGATTTCGATCGCTATCATTCTGTTTCTGCTTATTCTATCCGGCTTTTTCTCTGGATCAGAAACCGCGCTGACGGCTGCGTCGCGCGGCAAATTACGCATGCAGGCAGACAAGGGATCAACAGGCGCAAAGCGTGCGCTGCGGATTACAGAGGATAACGAGCGGCTTATTGGCTCTGTTTTACTGGGAAATAATCTGGTGAACATCTTGGCCGCTTCCCTTGCGACGGCCCTGTTCACACGGCTGTTTGGCGAAAGCGGCGTAGCACTGGCCACGCTGGTTATGACCTTGTTGGTGCTTGTCTTTGCCGAAGTGCTTCCCAAAACATATGCCATCACCAACGCCGAGCGTGCAGCCGCCCTTGTTTCTGGCCCCATCAGCCTTGTGGTGCATGTGTTTGCACCTGTGGTGAGTGTTGTGCGCCTGTTGGTGCGCGGCATGCTTAGTATCATGGGTGTTTCGGTTGATCCTGACAGCAACATCCTTGCGGTGCGCGAAGAGATCGCAGGCGCACTGCAGTTGGGCCACTCTGAGGGTGTTGTCGAAAAAGAAGACCGTGACCGCATCCTTGGGGCGCTTGACCTGCGCGAACGCGCTGTTGAAGAGATCATGCTGCACCGTTCCGGCATCGAGATGATTGATGCGGGGAATGAAGCGGCCGATATTCTGGAACAGTGTCTGCAATCAAATCACACCCGCCTGCCCGTCTACCGCGATGACCCAGAGAACATCGTTGGTGTGATCCACGCAAAAGACCTGCTGCGCGCCATGTACAAGCTTATTGGTGGTCCCGAAGGCGACGCTGCCGCGCTCAAGAAATTCGACATCTCGGATGTGGCGATGGAGCCGTATTTCGTTCCCGAAACCTCGACGCTGGACGAGCAGATGCGCCAGTTCCTGCACCGTCGCACGCATTTTGCACTGGTGGTGGATGAATATGGTTCGCTTCAGGGCTTGATCACCCTTGAGGACATCCTCGAAGAGATCGTGGGTGAAATCACGGATGAATTTGATCCGCTGGCGGAAAATGCCGTGAAGACCGACGCTGAAGGGCAATATCTGGTTGAAGGTGCCATGACCATTCGCGACCTCAACCGCGCCAACGATTGGAACCTGCCTGACGAAGAGGCCAACACAGTTGCTGGTTTGGTCATCCACGAGGCCCAGATGATCCCGACCAGTGGTCAGGTGTTCTTGTTCCACGGCTTTCGATTTGAGGTTCTGAACCGTGAAGGCAACAGGATCACCCAACTGAAGATGCGCCCACTTTAACGGCTCCCTTTAGTGGCATGAACCAATGTCCGCTAATCGGACTGTGCTGCCGTCTACATAATCACCCAGGAAGGCTTTAGAATTTCCGTTTCGCCCCCTGTCTTCAGGAATTTGGGCATCAACAAACCCTGTTTCTTGATTTCAAAACAAGTTCGCCTGACAGACACGGAGCATTTATAATCGGCCCATCCTACGGATGTAATTTCTGAAAAAACCATTTAAATTCATATCGTTATCACTAAATCAAATCAAAACATCAAAGTCCTATTCTGTATTTGATCCGCAACCCAGTGCATTGCACAGCAGACGATCCGCCCATCTTCTCGAGCGTCTCGGTATCGATCAGCCTGTTAATCTCACCGCTGTTTGACGCCTGCTTTAACGCTTGGCCCCTTTCGAGCCAAGCATTCGCCTATGCACGCAAGCGTTGGCCTTTGGGATCAAAGGGCGGTTCTGCTAGAACGGTCGCTTTATGCGCGACACCCAGCACCATCACATCAACTGTATCTCCGGCGGCAACGCCTTTGACGAACCCCAATGCCAGTGACATTCCAACCGAATAGCCATAAGCCCCTGACGTTACACGCCCGATGCCAACACCGTCTTTAAATATCGGCTCACCGCCTGTGGCATCCGCATTTGATGCATCCGTCTGGCTTGCGTCCAGTTCCAGCAACACCAGCTCTTCACGTGCAGGGTTCTCCATAGTCCCCGCAACCGCATCGCGGTTGAGGAACGATTTGTCCAACTTACACAGACGCGCAAGGCCAACCTCCTGCGGCCAATACTCAGGGCTGTATTCCCGCCCCCATGAACCGTAACCTTTTTCAACGCGCAACGACATCAACGCGCGGCTGCCCACAGGGCCAGCGCCGACATCCTTGCCCGCAGCAATCAAGGCCGCAAACAACGCGGGCTGATCGCCCTGCGCGCAGTGCAGCTCCCACCCCAGATCGCCCGTAAACGACACCCGTAGCGCTAGGCAACGCACGCCACCCAGCTCGATCCACTTGGAGCGCATAAACGGGAAATCCGGCGTCGCAAGTGAAGTGTTGGTCAGGCGTTGGAGCATCTCACGCGATTTAGGCCCCGCCACGTTGAACCCGCACATATCGTTGGTGCGACTTTCAAATGTTGTACCCGCGGGTAGCGGCACTTCCTTAAAGAACCGTTGGTGATAGCGTTCGGCCATGCCGGACCCAATGATCCAAAATTCATCTTCGGCCAATCGCGTGACTGTGAAATCGCCAGCGATCCCGCCGCGTTTCCCGATCAGCGGTGTTAGGCACGAACGCCCTACTTCGCGCGGCATGTTGTTGGCGAATAACGCGTTCAGCCAGCTCTCAGCGCCTGGGCCTTTGCAGATGTATTTGGCAAAATTCGAGATATCGATGATGCCAGCATTTTCACGCAGCATTTTGCACTCGCGCCCCACCACATCCCACCATGGCTGGCGGGTGAAACCATGTGTCTGGTCCTCGGCACCAACCGTGTCACCGAAATACAGCGGATGCTCCCAGCCATAATTCAGGCCAAACACCGCCCCCATATCGCGTTGGGTGTCATAGATCGGACGCACCCGCGCCGGACGGCCCGCACTGCGTTCTTCATTTGGAAAGTGGATTTTAAAACGGTTGGCGTATTGGTCACCTACCTTTGCCTTGGTAAAGGCTTTGTCAGCCCAATCACCGAACCGCGCGACATCCCATGCGAACATGTCATAGCGCGTTTCACCAGTGACGATCCAATCCGCTGCCAGCAGACCCATGCCACCTGATTGGCTGAACCCGGGAATAATGCCGTTACAACAGAAGTAATTGCTTAGTTCAGGCACAGGACCAAACAAAACGTTGCTATCGGGCGACCAGATCATCGGGCCATTGATCACCCGTTTGATCCCTGCGGTCCCCACAACAGGAACACGCTCAATCGCGCGCATCATGTTGTCCTCAATCCGCTCTAGATCATCGGCAAACAGCTCATGACCAAACCCTTGGGGCGTGCCGTCTTCGGCCCAGAACACCATGTTTTTTTCATAGGCACCAACCAGCAGGCCTTTGCCCTCTTGGCGCAGGTAGTATTCGCCGTCACGGTCCGCAACGGATGGTAGGCGCGTATCAAGCCCTTCGATCTCTGCGATGCTTTCGGTCACAAAATACTGGTGCTCTGTTGGTTGCAGCGGCAATGTGATCCCTGCCATTGCAGCCACCTCACGGCCCCACAGACCAGCAGCATTCACAATCCACTGCGTGTGGATATCACCCTTTTCAGTGCGCACAATCCATGTGCCATCTGGCTGCTGCTCGGTTCCCGTCACAGGGCAAAAGCGAATGATCTCAGCGCCGTTTTGGCGGGCACCTGCCGCATAGGCATTGGTCACACCTGACGGGTCTACATTACCACCTGAGGGTTCAAACATGATGCAGCGAATGCCGTCATAATCGACCAGCGGATGCAGACGCTCGGCCTCATCGCGGCTCACCTCATGAAAGTTCAGGCCATAGTATTTCGCCTTGGCCGCTTGTAGGCGCAGCTGATGTTCGCGCGCTTCCGTTTGCGCCAGATACAGCGATCCGGGCTGGAATACACCACAGCTTTGACCTGTCTCAGCCTCAAGCGCATTATACAGATCCATCGTGTAGTTCTGGATGCGCGTGATGTTGTTATTGTCATGCAGCCCGTGAATATTGGCCGCCGCATGCCAAGTTGAGCCTGATGTCAGCTCATCGCGCTCTAGCAAAACAACGTCAGACCATCCCATTTTGGTGAGGTGATACAGAATGGAGCAGCCGATAACGCCGCCTCCGATGATAACGGCTTGGGCATGGGTGCGCATGAAATCTGTCCTGACGGTGGAATGTTACTCCCCTACCGTGACGGCCATTTGCCACCGCCGATATCCATTTCGCGACATGATTTGTCGCTCTTCAACAAAGAGATCACCTTTGCCACTCTCCCCGCCTTGCGTACACAACCTTTAACTGACACCGTTTTTGGTATGTTTAGCCTTTCTAAAAAACGCCCCAACCGCCCGTTCACTTCAAGAGATATCTTAAGTGCGTTGGACAAATCAGCAGCCGATTTTCAGTTTCCAATGCTGGATAACGGCTACATTTACTTGGCCGCATCAAGGTTATCATTATACGGCTCAACCGATTGTTGGGCCATTGTGATTGAAACATTTGGGTTCTCACCAAGGGTCGGCGAGCCGGACCTAACAATCACAACTATTTCTAATAGGCTACACAACCGAAATTCAGTTTCAGACTATGTCTCACTTGATGCCTATCAATCCTATCTTTCAAACAAGCCAAACACTGATATGCGGAAATTTTGGCCAATATCCAACACCAGTTGGATTGACCAAGACGAGCCTGAGCACGTTGTTTCGAATGGTATTTTGGATCTGAGAGAACGCAAAATGGGCACCCCTGAAAGAGCCGATATCGAGGCCGCAGGAATTGAACTTGAAAGCGACAGAACCGCCATCTTCGAAGTGTGTAGGTTCTTAGCCGAAAAGCATCGCACCGATGTCTTGGGCACAGAAATAGAGCGACGCGTGAGCGTTGATCCTCAGATGCGGGAAATATTGATGCTTGATGACTGGCATCACCCTGATTTGGCGGCAAGTCAGATGCCTAGCCAGACAAGGACCTTCAACAGCTTCGCCCGTATTCTAGAAGATGGGAATTTGGATCGTTTTAAAGTGTCCGAAGTTCCTAACAATCATTGGAAAAACTGGCCCGATGGCGGAACACTTTGAGAAACAGTGACGCAAGCATTGCACTTCAAAATACATAACCGACACATTTTGTCGTAAACCGTCTAGGCAGCATCCCTTGGCTGATTAAGCTCTGCACAACACAAACACGGAGAGCAGACATGAAAACCACATCTCGGGTCGTAGTCATTGGGGGCGGTGTTGTTGGCGCGTCGGTCCTGTACCACCTCACCAAATTGGGCTGGTCTGATGTGATGCTGCTTGAGCGTTCCGAGTTGACATCAGGTTCGACCTGGCATGCGGCTGGTGGCTTTCACACGCTGAACGGCGATACAAATATGGCCGCGCTGCAGGGCTATACGATCAAACTGTACAAAGAGCTGGAAGAGATCACAGGCATGTCTTGTGGATTACACCACGTGGGCGGCGTGACCCTAGCCGACAACCAAGACCGCTTTGACATGCTGTTGGCCGAACGCGCCAAGCACCGGTTTATGGGTCTTGAGACCGAAATCGTGACGCCAGAAGAGATCGCCAAGATTGCGCCAGTGACAAATCTGGATGGGATTGTCGGCGGCCTTTATGATCCACTGGATGGCCACCTTGATCCCTCAGGGACGACACATGCCTATGCAAAGGCTGCACGTATGGGCGGGGCCACCATTGAAACCCACTGCATGGTCACCGAGACAAACCAGCGCCCAGATGGATCATGGGATGTGGTGACAGACAAGGGCACGGTTCACGCCGAGCATATCGTGAACGCAGGTGGGCTGTGGGCGCGCGAAGTGGGTGCCATGGCGGGGGTTTACCTGCCTCTGCATCCGATGGAGCACCAATACCTCGTAACCGAAGAGGTGCCTCTTATCAAAGAGATGATGGCCGATGGGCGTGAGCATCCCCATGTGATGGATCCTGCGGGCGAATCCTATCTGCGCCAAGAAGGTATGGGCCTTTGCATCGGGTTTTATGAACAAACCTGCCGCCCTTGGGCCGTTGGCGGCACCCCTTGGAGCTTTGGCCAAGACCTGCTGGCGGATGATTTTGACAAGATCGAAGAGAGCGTCAATTTTGCCTACCGCCGTTTCCCCGACCTAGAACGCGCTGGCGTCAAGAATGTGATCCACGGGCCGTTTACCTTTGCCCCTGATGGTAATCCGCTGGTTGGCCCTGTGCCCGGTCTGCGCAACTACTGGTCCGCCTGCGGTGTTATGGCGGGCTTTAGCCAAGGCGGTGGCGTGGGGCTAACCCTTGCGCAATGGATGATTGAGGGCGAGCCAGAGCGCGATGTGTTTGCGATGGACGTAGCGCGCTTTGGCAAGTGGATTTCACCGGGTTATACGCTGCCGAAAGTGATTGAGAACTACCAAAAACGCTTTTCCGTTTCCTACCCCAACGAAGAACTTCCTGCTGCGCGTCCGCACAAGACCACATCGATGTATGACATCTTTAGCGATATGGGCGCGGTTTGGGGCCAGCAATTTGGTCTTGAGGTCGCGAACTATTTCGCCAAGGACGATGAGCCAACCTACGAGACACCATCGTTCCGGCGCTCTGATGCGTTCGAGGCCACAGGCCGTGAGGTCCGCGCGGTGCGCGAAACGGTCGGCATCAACGAGGTGCAGAACTTCGGGAAGTATCTGGTCTCAGGTCCATACGCCCGCGAATGGCTAGACCGGATCATGGCAGGGCGTGTGCCAGCGCAGGGGCGTCTATCCCTTACGCCAATGCTCTCCCCCAAGGGTAAACTGATCGGGGATTTCACAATCTCATGCCTCGCGCCCGAGCTGTTCCAGCTCACGGCGTCATACGGTGCACAGGATTTTCACAGCCGTTGGTTTGCGATGAATGCTCAGGACGGCGTGCATATCGAGAACATCTCGGATCGTCGTACAGGGTTTCAAATCGCGGGTCCTTTGGCACGTGACGTATTGCAGGCTTGTACGCTGGATGATGTAGCTGCGATGAAATTCCTTGATGTGCGCTCAATGACCATCGGCATGACAAATTGTTTGGTGCAACGTGTCAGTTACACGGGTGATTTAGGCTACGAAATCTACTGCGATTCCATGGCCCAACGCCAGCTATGGCAAACCCTGTGGGGCGCAGGCGAACCGCTGGGCATGACGCCATTCGGTATGCGCGCCATGATGTCGCTGCGTTTAGATAAATTCTTTGGCGGTTGGTTGCTGGAATTTGGACCTGATTACACGGCAGCGGAAACAGGCCTTGATCGCTTTATCAGTTTTAAGAAAAATACTGATTTCATTGGCCGCGCCGCTGCTGAAGCAGAACGTGAAACTGGCGCTGCGCGCAAACTGGTAGCGTTTGAGGTCGATGCTCAGGATGCTGATGTGCAGGGTTATGAGCCGATCTGGCTGGACGGCACTGTCATTGGCTTTTGTACATCGGGTGGGTATTCTCACCATGCGCAAAAGTCTGTGGCGCAAGGATTTGTCCCGACACCGCAAGCGCAAGATGGATTGGAAGTTGAAATCGAAATCCTTGGCCACATGCGCCCTGCCCGCCTGATCACCACGCCGCTGTTTGACGCAGATGGCGCGCGGATGCGTGGCTAGTATGATTGTTATCGTGGTCCTTGCTGCGGGCGCGTCCAGCCGGATGCAAGGGCGCGATAAATTGATGGAAGACGTTGATGGCGTGGCTCTGCTGCGCCGTCAGGTTTTACGAGCGCTTGGGACCGGCTGCGAAGTATTGGTAACATTGCCCGCTGGCCCACACCCCCGATATGACACCATCAAAGACCTGAACGTGACCGTTGTACCTGTGCCAGACGCCGCCGAGGGAATGAATGCCAGTTTGCGTGCAGGTATCTTAGCTGTGCCAGATGCAGCAACTGGCGTCATGGTGATGTTGGCTGATATGCCCGACATCACCGAAGGCGACATGATTACCATCCTGAATGAGGTGAATTTCAAGTCGGACGTGAAAATTTGGCGAGCCGTCACCAAAGCCGGAGACCCCGGTCACCCCATCATTTTCCACAAAGACTTACTGCCACAGCTATCCGCGCTTAGCGGTGATCAGGGCGGTAGCGCAGTGGTTAGGGAGAACCGCGATAAAACACAGTTCATCCCTCTTCCTGCGGATCATGCGCGCACTGATCTGGACACGCCTGAAGCATGGGCAGACTGGCGCGCACGCCGTGACATTACTTAACCAGCAATGCTGCCTCATGCGCCTTTAGGCTGCGGCGCGCAGACATGTAGCCTTTGACGCCTTCATGTGTGCCAAGTGATGGGAACAACTCAAACAGTTCCGTACGCTGCGCATTTCCAACGCCTGCCAGTGATTGCAGACCCGGCTGAAAGCTTTCGCTCCATGTGCCGTCTGACAGGATGACCTCGTGTTGGTCAAACATCAGGTGGATGTAGGTCGTCGCGACATCATGCACAATCGAAACACCCGGCAGTCCGGTGAGATGTTTGGCCGCTACAAGGACTTCGCTTTCTTCAAAATACAGCGCTGTCTTATCACTTGCCACCAGCATTCTGTGGTTAGGCGAAACCATCATATCACGCTCTGGCAGATCATTGCCTAACGCGCCCTGCCGGATCAGGATTGGACACAGATGTTCGGCAGTGGAAAGTTCGTCCGCCGACATGTCACGTGTTCCGATCCAGCGGATCACCTGAAGCCCATTGTCACGCGTGACAATGCGGTCCCCTACTTTCAGGTTTTCAACCCAAACTTCGCCGCGCGGTGTCGCGATACGCGTTCCGGGTGTGAAACACGGAACAACTTTTTCGATGTTCTTAAAGGAGATCTGCCCTGCGTCGTTCCCGTCGGCATCGTAATACTGAACGGTGCCTCTCTCAGGATCATCGTCGTTAAACTCAACAACAAAGCGCCCGCCTTCTTCTGCGGATCCTTCTAGGTTGATGCGGTCAAAATCGGAATTGCCCCCTTCACCACCATCAATCAGATCACCTGCAGTGACGTTATAAAATATGTCGTTGTCGTCTCCCCCGATCAACGTATCAGAGCCTTCGGCCCCGTTGATCAGGTCTGAACCCGTGCCGCCGTCAATGACATCCTCCCCAGCGCCACCAAACAGGTCATCATTCCCGTCCTCGCCTAGGATTGTGTCATTGCCATCATTACCAAAAACAAAATCGTTACCCTCGCCAGCCAACAGGTCATCATCACCAGCACCACCTGAAATGGTGTCGCTCCCCTCGCGTGAAAGGATCAAGTCATTTTCGTCAGTGCCTTGAATGCTGTCGGATTGGTCAGTGCCATTGAAATCGGCCATCGTATGAACCTTTGTTTTGTTGTTCCATCGTCGCAACTATTCGGATGAGTCACAGTTACCATGGGTCAACTTGAGAAAACAAGAAAAAGCCGTAAATTAACTATATTTTTCAATAACTTGGAAACAGTAGTTTTCTAAAATTGTAACTAAACCCAAGATAGAAACAATAGAAGGGAGATGAAATGCGGAGCCTCTTCGGGCTCCGCTTTCACTCACTCAGGATCACTAGCCCCGAATGATGCTGCATACACGTGTACCCTCAGGCGCGTCCTATTTTGGAGCGCCTGAGGGAATTCTTTTTATGAGGCTTACAGTTTACTTAGTAACCAGCTTCGCTTCGTGCTTTTTCAGCGACTTGCGGGCTGCTGCGTAGGCTTGGATGCCTTCGTTGGTTGCAAGTTCTGGGAAGAGTTCCAGAATTTCGTCGCGGGACGCATCGCCAACGCCGGCCAGTGACATGTCACCAGGCTGGAAGCTTTCGGTCCAGCACCCATCAGAAAGGATCACTTCGTGCTGGTCGAACATGATGTGGATATAGGTGGTATGCGACACGTCAACCACGTCGATCCCTTCCATATCCGTCAAGTGTTTCGCCGCAACCAAGACTTCACGCTCCTCAAAGTAGAGGGCCGTTTTATCATTAGCGATCAGCACGCGGTGCTGAGGCGATACCATCATATCACGTTCTGGCAGACCGTTACCCAGCGCACCTTCGCGGATCAGAACCGGGCGCAGATGTTCTTGCGCTGTCAGTTCTTCGCCTTGCATGTCACGTGAGCCAATCCAGCGGATAACCTGCATCCCGTTGTCACGGGTGATGATGCGGTCGCCAACTTCCAGCGTTTCGACTTTGCGCTCACCTTTTGGTGTTGCGATCAGTGTACCCGGCGTAAAGCAAGGAACGACTTTTTCGATGTTGCTAAAGACCAGCTGGCCAGCATCCGTACCGTCGGCGTTGAAGTAGTTAACAACTCCGTTTTCAACGTTGTCATCGCTCAGAACTACTTCCAAACGACCACCTGTAGGCGCAGATCCCGTGAGATCAAGACAGTCAAAGTCATCGCCCGATTCAGAACCATCAACAACATCACCAGCGTTAACATTGACGAAGTTGTCGCGATCCCCGCCACCAGTCATCGTGTCGTTGCCATCACCGCCATCAAAGATGTCGTTGCCGGAACCGCCAACAATGCTGTCGTCTCCGTCGCCACCGTTGAGTGTATCATCACCCAACGCGCCTTCGAGGGTATCGTCACCTTCGCCGCCGTTCAGAACATCGTCATCCTGACCGCCATCCAGCAAATCGTTACCAGTACCACCGTCCAACGTGTCGTTGTCGTTGTTACCGCGCAACGTGTCATTGCCCTGACCACCGATCAGCGTGTCATTACCTGTGCCACCCTCAAGGGTGTCATCATCGATCCCACCATCAAGGCTGTCATCACCAGAACCGCCGATCAGGCTATCGCTGTCGTCGCCACCAAAGATAACGTCATCTCCGGCACCGCCATCAACGGTATCGTCGCCATTGTCAGGCTCAAGGTCAGGCCCAAGTGGATTGCTGCCGTCATCTTCGATTTCCAGAAAATCAAGGCCCAGATCAGGATCGTTATTGGCATAGATCGTGTCGTTGCCAGCGCCGCCTGTGATGCTGTCGTTGCCTTCAGCGCCCACAATACGGTCATCGCCGTCACCACCAGAAATATCATCGTCGTCGATACCTGCGTTGATCACATCATTGCCAGAGCCGCCCGTGATTGTGTCACGGTCATCACCAGTGCTGATCGTGTCGTTGCCAGCACCGCCATCAACGCTGTCGCGGTCATCTTCGGGATCGTCATCCGCATCAAACACACCCGGATACCCAAGGTCAGGAAGCGGATCGCTGTTGCCAGTATCAATGACGTCATCACCAGTACCGCCATCAACATCGTCTGAGCCTTCGCCAGCAACAATAGTGTCATTGCCACCGCCTGCTTCAATGATGTCATCCTGAGGCGCTTCGCCTGGCAGGATGGCATCTTCGTTGTCGACCATATCACCTTCTGGGTCACCTGTGTAACCAGTATCGATCACATCGTCGCCGTCTGTACCGGTCACAATGCCATCGTTAACCAGCACATCTACGGTGCCCGGTGTTTCGCCGCCGTTGCCGTCAGAAACCACATAGGTGATCTCGGCTGGACCAACAAAGCCATCCTCTGGCGTAAAGGTGATCGTACCATCGTCGTTGATATCCACAGATCCATTCGGGCTTGTGGCTTCGATAACGGTAAGCGGATCGCCGTCTGGGTCACTGTCATTCACCAGCACGTCAATTACGACAGGTGTTCCAATTGGTGTCGTGGAAACATCATCTTCAGTAACAGGCGCCCCGTTGGTTGGCGTCAAAGTCACATCAACAAACAGTACCGCCGGATCTTCCAGCTCACCATCTGAGATGGTGTAGTTGACCTGTGCTTCGCCTGTGAAACCGTCATTTGGCGTAAAGGTCAGCGTACCGTCAGCATTGATCACCACTTCGCCATCCGGGCTAGAAGCGTCAACAACTGTCAGATCATCCCCTTCAGGATCGCTATCGTTGTCCAAAACGGACACGGTAATTGGCGTATCCAAAAGTGTTTCAGCGTTGTCATCTTCAGCCAGCGGGCCATCGTTGACCGGAGTAACAGTCACGTCAACAACTGCAGTATCCGTTCCCCCGTTGCCATCTGTGATAGTGTAGGTGATTGTCGCTGGTCCGTTAAAGTCGGCGTTTGGCGTGAACTCAAGCGTACCATCGTCGTTGATTGTGACAGAGCCATCAGGTGATGTTGCCTCAATCACTTCAAGGGGATCACCATCTGGGTCGCTGTCGTTGGTCAGCACATCGATGGTGACAGGTGTGTCTTCATCGGTGGTGGCTGTGTCATCTGCTGCCACTGGTGGCTCTGACGTTTCACCAACTGATACTTTGGCAATCGCAGATGCAACGCCGCCGTTTCCATCCGAAATGGTGTAGTTGATTTCTGCGTCGCCGGTGAACCCATCGTTTGGCGTGAATTCGATTGTGCCATCCGCGTTGATCGCAACAGAGCCGTCAGGCGAAGTTGCCGTTGTGACGGACAGATCATCACCATCAACATCGCTGTCGTTGGCAAGAACAGGAATTGTCACTGGTGTGTTCAATTCTGTCGCAACGCAGTCATCCTCGGCAACTGGCGCGTCATTCACGTTCTCAACTGTCACAAACACACGCGCATCATCAATGCCGCCGTTTCCGTCCGTGATGGTGTAGTTAACCACTGCTTCACCAAAGAAGTCAGCGTTTGGTGTGAATTCAAGCGTGCCGTCACCATTGATGGTTACGGTGCCATCTTCCGAGTTGGCCTCGGTCACTGTCAGCGTGTCGTCTTCTGGATCGGTGTCATTGCCCAACACGTCGATGGTGACAGCTGTCTCCTCGTCGGTTTCAGCCGCGTCATCGACCGCAACCGGCGCAAAGTTCTCTGCGTCTTCGTTCACTGTGATACGCACAACCGCTGCGTCTGTCAGTGAACCGTCAGAGATCGTGTAATCGACCACTGCTTCACCAAAGAAGCCATCATTCGGCGTGAATGTAATTGTACCGTCGCCGTTGATCGCAACCGAGCCATCTTCCGAAGTTGCCTCGGTCACTGTCAGCGCATCGCCATCCACATCACTGTCGTTATCCAATACGGATACGATCACCGGTGTTGCTTCATCTGTCGTAGAAGCATCATCTTCGGCCACTGGCGCATCGTTGATCGGGTTAACAGTTACAGTAACAATTGCATCGTCAAAGCCGCCGTTGCCGTCCGTGATGGTGTAGTTGATCACCGCGTCGCCGTTGAAATCTTCGTTTGGTGTGAATGTAACGACGCCTTCGGCGGTAAAGGTCACTTCGCCGTCCGCGCTGGAGGCTGCAGTCACTGTCAGCGGATCAAGATCTGGATCAGTGTCGTTGACCAACACATTGATATCGCGCGTTGTATCCTCGTCCATGGTGAGGACGTCATCAACTGCGGTTGGCGCTGCATTCTCGTCTACAGGCAGGATCAATTCTTCGATTTCAGCAAAGGTCATTGAGCCGGAAACGGAACCATCGTCATTCAAGAACTCTACTGTGCCAGAGGTCGAGTCGCCATCTGCATCTACAGTTTCATTCACAACCCGTAATGGGCCGCTGTCTGACAGATCAAGCGTGTCATAGTCGTTGCCGCCTGTGCCGCCATCAACAACGTCACCGTCATCGCCGCCAACAAACAGATCAGCATCGTTGCCGCCAGAAAGGCTATCCGCACCTTCGCCGCCAGTCAGCGTGTCATCGCCGCCTTCGCCAAAGATGGTGTCATCGCCTGCGTCGCCCGACAAATCATCATCACCGCCGTAAACTTCAGCAACAGTGCCGCCGGACGTAAAGAAGACGTCTGTAATGTTCACGCTAGTGTTCGCAACACCGGTCTGTTCGTGCAGGATTTCAATGCGCGAAACAGGGCCTGCGATATCAACTTCAAGGGAGTAGAACGGGTTGTCCGCATCGGCATAGTTGCCATCAGCCTGTGCCGTATCGTCACCATTAACGCCATCTGAGTCAGACAACGTGAGGCCACCACCGGCAACCAATGTCACTTCGAGCGGGTTGCCATCTGCATCGTAGGCCAAGACCCGAACAGAGCTATCGCCATCAATGTCATTGATATTAAAGTCAACATTCGCAACAGGTGTATCAAAGCTCAGTTGGTAATTCTCGGATTGGCCATCTGCGCGCGTTACGCTGGACAAAGAGCTGGTTGAGCTGACAGTTTCGTCTTCACCTTCAATGCCATCAACACGCTGTGTGTCGGTCGAGAAGGTTGTATCGGTTTTTGCAGTTCCGCCCAAATTTGTGAATGTGACGTTCACATTGCCTGTGTCTTGGGTGAATCCGTTAAGCATTTCACCGTCATCAACGCCCGCGCCGCTCCAGTTAAAGCTTTCACGTGTCTCTTCAACAGAAGCGACTGCGTCTTTATCCGCAAGTGTGGTGTCGCCATAGATCAGGTCATCGCCTTCGCCGCCCGACACTACATCATCACCCGCGCCCGCATATACATCATCATCACCTTCAAGGGACGTGATTGTGTCGTTACCGCCCAAGGCGTCAACGATGTCATCATCCGCAGCTTCGCCCGCGATCACCGCATCGCCAGCGTCAATACGATCGCCGTCCGGATCACCAGTATAGGCAAGATCGATAACATTTGCGTCGTCATCGCCTGAAACGATGCCGTCTAGTACAACTTCTGGCTGGTTATCATTAAACACCAGATTATCGATTGCACCTTCGCCAACCAGATCAATCTCGAAACGAACTGTTCCAGGTACAAATAGCTGAATAACACTTTGACCATTGTCACCTGTTGGCAAAACAGTTTGTTCACTGATCAGCGTGCCATCTTCGCCATAAAAACGCATGGTTGCTGGATCTTCAACATCCAAGAACGTAAGCGACTTAATTGAAACCGCTTCGTCAAACTTGAACGTAAACGTACCACCACTGGCGTTGTCATCGGGGTCAGACGCATCGCCATCTTCAGAAATGATCAACACATTATCAAGGTTGTCCGTGCCCAGATCGTCATCTTCGCCCGTAGGATTGTTCGTGTCAAAGATCATGGCTTTATCAAAACCAGACCCACCAGCAGTGGCCGAGACCTTTAGGCCAATGTCTTGGAATTGAGTGGTTACAGTTTCGCCGGTTGCGAGATTATTGAAATCAACAGTTCTGATCATGTGAAGTGCTCCTATGCAGCAATGCGCGCGGCGCGCGATGCGGCCGGATTGGAAAATGTGTGAAGGGAATAAGTTTGAGTAATCCAGACAACGGACAGCCGGACAGCAGACAGCAGAGCCGAACAGCTCCGTACGGGATATTTCCTAGAAAGGCTGGACATCTTATCGTCTTCTCCATTCAAACTCATAAACACCGTGAGGCGACGAAATTGATCCGACTGCGACACGCACACAGTAACGCCGTATTGAAGGGAGAGGCTGACCAAAATGTGGCCAAATAGCGGAACATCAAAGGTGTCCCGCCATTCTAAATAAGCAGCAGTCGCAAACATTGCGGCACTGCACCTCTTCCACATCAAACGATGGAGTTAATGTGCGGCCGCCCCCGGACCTAGATAGTACTCGCCCCCCAGTGGGCTTTTTCATAGATACCTTTTGGGGTAGGAGAGACAAAGGGAAAAATGTCTGAAAAGTGTCAGTGAAATTATCCTCATGCGTCATTTAGGGTGAGATACCCCCGCCTATCTCCCGCATTTGGAGAACATTGTTTCCAAGGCAAGAAACAACGAATTTCCGTAACGCCCCTCAAAATATGATAAATCAGTCAGTCTCGCTCAAAGAGACACACTTTTGACTTGCATCGACTGTTTCTCCTTTAGAAACAATGGCCCAGCCATTTATCTGCTTCTAGCGGATCATTCAAAAATGATTACTTGTTCTCAGGTTGGAACCAATACCCAGAAACCCGTTTTATTAACCAAGAGTTGACGTTAGGTCCGCCACATTTGATCGATTCGAAGTTTCACGAGTTTTGTTCATTGCCGCAAATCGACTGAGAATGCAGTGCACGTGAAAGCGCCTTTGCATGGACACCCAGCTGTCGTATTTCCAACAACACTTAGCCAGCTACAAAACCATAAACGTTCAACATAAAGGCACGCACCAACGGCCCAAGG
Source organism: Sulfitobacter sp. (assembly GCF_036960155.1). Classification (GTDB taxonomy): domain Bacteria; phylum Pseudomonadota; class Alphaproteobacteria; order Rhodobacterales; family Rhodobacteraceae; genus Sulfitobacter. The sequence goes on from NZ_JBALWB010000007.1 coordinate 204,632, forward strand.
ACTTCAATTGCGCTGCCCTCTACAGTTGGCCACCCCCTGCCCTCATCATCCCCGGTGAGTTCAAAAAATTATTCCTAACAACAATTGAAAAACAAATTGACGTTGTATAATTCAAATGGATGTTAAGTTTGAGAAACCAGTTTTCCAGCGCCCTTAAAACAACACTCATAGCAAGTGCCGTTGCAATGAGCGTAGTCGCGAATACTGCTGCATCTGAGGGCCGAGCGACTGCCACTGTTATTGCCGACTGCGTCAGTGCAACCAATACTCGGATACTTGGATTTGACGTGAGATGGTTGAAAGGCGACAAAATGCACGTCTTACCTAACTCCACCTCACGTTTCACTTTATTGGCTGGGAAATTGGGTTGGCATACAACGTGGACGGTATTGCTTGATATGGATGCAAAGCCAGTATTGGCATTCGAGGCCTACGACGAACGCCTAAGATCTCTGCATAGCGGTTTTGCGAGACGCGATGTCCCCTTCATGATCAGACGCGCACTAAAAGCCTGCGATGTAACATGGCTCGGTGCACCATCTGAACAACTCGTTGATGATTTCTTATCTGATTTTTAAGTTGCCGTTGTGAAATGCTCGCATGGTCGACATCTGGCGATCGCTTTGTCTTATTACGCTGCTCATTCCCGCCAAATATCAAACTAATATAACCCTACGTCGGGAAATTGCCGCGCTGCGGGGCATCTATTGATCTATTACCCACAAACGGCTTTGATCTATTTTGGCAGCACGGCGCCCAAGTAAAAAAAGGCTAGAACATCGTGACATCCCAGATCCTCATCCAGCCCCCGGCACCAGCAGTCGCGCCTGAGCAAACTATTGTAGAGCGCCTTAGGCAGAATGCTACGAAGACGCCGCAGCAGCTTGCGCTTGTTTGTGGCGCGCAACGCCTAACATGGGCCGAGCTGGATGCCCGTACAAACCGGGTCGCTAATGTGGTTTTGGAGATGGGCGTGCATAAGGGCGATAACGTCGCAATCCTATCGGCCAATTCAATTGCTTACGCTGAGTTGTTCTTGGGCATTCTGCGCGCAGGGGCTTGCGTGACTCCTTTGTCCTCAATGGCATCCCCCGATGCGCTGCACAAAATGCTAGCCGACAGCGATGCCAAAGCCATTTTTGTGGCTAAGCAGTACTTCGATCTGGTAGAGGGGTTTGTCTCAAGCCTGTCGCTACAAAGAGTTGCCATTGACTTTGAACACCCTGACTTTGCCGATTACGAAACGGCCCTAGCAGACGCACCTGCCACTGACCCCATGATCCCGATCGAAATGTCAGATGCGTTTAACCTGATCTATTCTTCTGGCACCACTGGCACGCCAAAAGGGATTTTGCACAATCACTGGATGCGCGCCGCCCAGATGGAGCGTGTCTCACCCAATGGATATGATGATAACGCACGCACGCTCATCTCAACGCCGTTATATTCCAACACAACCATTGTTGCGTTCCTGCCTACCCTTTTTGGTGGATCAACCGTGTATATGATGCCAAAATTTGACGCGCAGGAATATCTGAAAATCATTCAACGCGAGGCCATCACCCATACGATGCTGGTCCCCGTACAATACAAACGCATCATGGATGTGCCTGATTTCGAAGCGTTTGACCTTAGCTCTATGCGGATGAAGTTCTCCACATCCGCGCCGCTGCGCGCAGATGTTAAGGCCGACGTCTTGGCCCGTTTCCCCGGCAAGCTGATTGAATATTACGGCCTGACTGAGGGCGGCGGCGTGACCGTTTTGATCGCGGATGACAATCCGACAAAACTGCACACGGTTGGCCAACTGGCACCTGGTAATGACATCCGCCTGATTGACGGTTCAGGTCATGAAGTACCGCAAGGTGAAGTGGGTGAAATCTGTGGGCGTGGTCCAACGATGATGGCGGGATATTTTGGCCGTAACGATCTAACCGCTGAATACATCTGGCGCGATGCGCAAGGACACGTCTATTTCCGCTCAGGCGATATGGGGTCCTTTGACCAAGACGGTTTTTTGGTTTTGTCAGATCGCAAGAAAGACATGATCATTTCTGGCGGCCTGAATATTTACGCCAACGATCTGGAGCTTGTGTTGCTGCAAGACGCGGATGTGATGGATGCTGCCGTGATCGGTGTCCCATCAGAGGCATGGGGGGAAACGCCCCTTGGCCTTGTGACCTTGCGCCAAGGGGCAACCCGCACCGTGAACGACATTCTGTTACAAGCGAATGCCACATTGGGAAAAAGCCAACGTTTGTCGGCGGTTGAGAAACGGGAATCCATGCCTCGCAGCACAATAGGCAAAATCCTCAAGAAAGAGTTGCGCGCACCCTACTGGGAGGCCACACCAACGTGACCTCATACCGATTTTCAAAGGCCGATTATTAACGAGGCAACGATCACGCCACCAATCGTTGCCCGCCCAAAAAAAGGTTACCCTAGATGATCGCCAATCTGATGATGTACCAGCGCCCTGAACTGACAGAGGCGCATAACCGTTACTGGGCATTGATCCGTAAAAACCTGACCGACGCAGGGATCGACAGCCCTGAAACCCTGTCCCAAGATGCAGACATGTTCACGGTCTGGAATGACCCTGAATTGGTCATGAGCCAGACCTGTGGGATGCCCTACCGGACACTACTGCACGAAAACGTAAAGCTGATCGGCACTCCCGACTTTGGCGTCATCGACAGCCCTGCAGGGTATTACCGGAGTGCGCTGGTTGTGCGTGCAGATGATCCCCGCACAGATATTGCCGCGTTCAAGAACGCTGTCTTTGCCTATAATCAGACGCATTCGCAATCAGGATATGCCGCGCCCTACTCACATGTGAAACCACTGGGGTTTTGGTTTGAAAACCAGCTTGAAACCGGACAGCATCTGAAATCAGCGCAAGCAGTTGCGCTGGGCACTGCCGATATTGCGTCATTGGATGCTGTGACATGGCGTCTTTTGGAAACCTATGAAGCATTCGCTGCCGATTTACGGGTCTTGGAATGGACGCAGCCCACACCGGGGTTGCCGCTGATCACAGCGATGGGAAATGATGCTGACGCCATTTTTAACGCCGTCAAAGGTGCCATTGAAACGTTAAGCCCAGAAGACAAGGCGTTGCTGGGGCTCAAAGGGATCGTAAAGATTGCAAAGGAAGATTATATGAAGGTCCCCAACCCTGAATGACGCACACCAGCACATCTCAACAGATTGAATTTGTTATTAAAATTACACACCCTTAACCCGCTCCAATCTATGGAACGGGTCCGCGCCTAACTGAACCAGTATTCACTACACGAGGCACAGCTTACAGTTTTTGCGTTCTAGACGGCGGGGCAATTTAAATGACAGCAATTCTTCTGCATTAATCCTGGTCAAAAAGACCTCAGCATTTGCGCGATCGTTGCCTGACAATTCATCCAGCGCGTCAAGAGCGGCCTGCAACCGAAACAGGGAGAATGACAGGGCCAGTGTTTGCCCTTCACATCCGCACGCAACAAACGGAACCATCCCTAATCCGCGCGGCACTTCATCCCCGGATGCTGCGGTTTCACACCACGCAGCAAACAACGCATTTGTCGCCTCCATTACGGGGATGTGTTCTGCTGAATGTCGTTTAAACATTGGCTCCAGTGTTTTGGGGATTACGTCATTTCCGATCAAGTCCCCCGTATGGTCCTGCCCCGAAATGGTGCGTTCAGCCCATCTTGCGACGTTTGGGGCAACCCGTTCCATAATTTCGCGGCTGGCTGGATCACGGTACAGATGTGCATAGAGCGGCCCAAGTAATGCAAAATCCGCCAATGAGGGCCTGTCGCCAAACACATAGTTGAATTCTTCTAAGTGAGCGGAAAATTCGGACAAGAACTGCTCATAGGAAGCTTCGATACCGGGGATTGTTGCTTCATTGATGCCAAGCATCGGCACCATCGCCCTGAATTTTTCTCCGCGCTGTTTGCCGATGGCATAATGCTCGCTTGCTGGTGCGTCAGGCGCAGAGGAGCGGCCGAATTCTGTAAAAATCCAGTCCTCATTATAATTCCAGCGGTAATGCATCGCCGGTAAAAGGAGCCATTGATCGCCATACACTTGCATCAATAATGACGCAAACCGTTGCACGGGGCCAGCCGGCATGACTGAGGGTTCGGGATGTGTGGTTTCAATCTCGGAGATGATGTCAGCGGTATCCTGAACGATACGCCCATCCGGCGTTTGAAGGACAGGAACAACAGGCCAGCCCACATGAGGAAGTATAACCGTTTTCATTATGACCTCGTCGACGGCCTTTTCCTCAAAGGAAAGACCTTTCCAGTTCATGTACCCCCGCGCCTTCCCCGTAAAGAGGCTGGCCTGTGAGCCGTAGAGAATAAAACCGGTCATAATATTTGTCCTTGCGCCATATGAAATCCAACGCTGATGCATAAAAATGTTTGAATGGGTTATGTTACCCACGCCTCCGCCTCAATCACAACAGGGACACCTCTTTACGTCACGGCCATTACAAACCTAGCAGAACTAGGTCAGCACCGTATTTATACCTGACCTCAACCGGACTTCAGGGACACACTGCCACAATTTCAAAAAACCAAACATCCGACCACCATAAAAGCGCCAGAGCGAACGTAGATCGCATTCAAAGAAGCGCAGACAATGGGAACGGAGTACGACGCGGCCAGCCAAAGAAGGCAATGACTTGGAACGGGTTACCAACATCCGGACGCCATACCATTTTGTAAAAGCCACTGGCGGAGCTTCGCGCAATGATCAACACCCGCTTCGACCGCGAAGTTACATTTTGCTAGATGAAAGTGTCATGCGATGAAACTGGGACTGTGCAGCATAGTTTTGACAGCACCAGAGATTGGCTATTGAGTTCCGTCAAAGGAAAGTAAAAACCAAATGAAACTTTTAAAACGATGACCATGTTAAAGACAATTTCAGCCTTGCTGCTCGCATTTGTGTCACCAATCTGCGCCACTGCGGGTGAGCTGACAGGCACCGCTTCTTACCGCGAACGCATTGCCCTTCCACCCGAAGCACAGTTTCGCGCAACACTCTATGATGTCTCAAATAGAGGTCAGACCGAGATTGGGCGGTATGAAGCCACCGGAAATTCCGGACCACCTTATCTTTTAACAATTACATATGCTGATGATGCGGTTTCAGAAGGTGGCCGTTACGCACTTAAGACCGAAATACTCTGGCCTGATCGTCCGTATTTAGTTGCGGGCAAAGTGCTAGATGGCTTTCCCGAAAACCTGCACCCCGCAATTGATTTGGTGATGGCCCGTCCAAGTGCGAACTCCGTGAACCCTGAAACTGGCGTGCTGACAAGTGATGATGCGCCAGAGAGCGGGACGTTGATCGCGGGAATGATGACCTATATGGCGGATGCCGCTATTTTAGAAGAATGCCAATCAGGTGAACAGTTTCCGATTTCACAAGACAGCGAATACCTCGCCTTGGAGCACGCGTATCTTACGGATCGTAAAGAACCCGGCGCACCACTGTTTGTTATGGAAGAGGGCACTATTTCAATAAAAGCAGCTATGGAGGGCCCCGCCCGCAAGACAGTAACCGTTAGCCGGTTTGTGCAAACACGCCCTGGAGTTACGTGTGAGCGCCAAAGAGCTGATGCGAGCCTTCGCAACACCTATTGGCGGCTGATCGAATTGAATGGTGCTGCATTTCCAAGTCTGAATTCTGGAAAGGAACCTAATATCATTCTTGAAACCGACACATTGGATAGCTACCGAGCCACACTTGGGTGCAACCTAATGCGTGGGGCGGTAACTATCGACGGGACCATTTTGAGCTTTGCACCTGCAGCATCAACCATGATGGCATGTCCAGACCCAATAGGTACATTGGAACAGCAGTTTAGTCAGGCGCTTTCGGCAGTGGCCAAATATGCAATCAGGGGTGAAACCCTTGTATTCTTTGATGCGGAAGGTGAACATTTGGCGCTCTTCACGGCAAAGTATTTTTAGGTAAGCTTACACAATGGTAGGCTCAACGATGTCGTCCACGGCACGCCAAACAACGGGCTTGATCGCGAACTTTGCCGCAATCACACTGACAACGCAGTTCTATCTTCGGCTGCAACTGTCTGACACGGTGCTGGCCGCGCTTTCTTACATGGCGCAATATTTTACTCTTTTAACCAACACGATGGCGTTCATTCTGATGGTGTGGATTGCGATGCGCCGTGCGGTATCACCGCGTTTGGTTCGGGCCGTTATCATATCGATTGTCTGCTTTGGGCTGATCTACCACCGACTTCTGGCACATCTAGTATCTCTTAGCGGTGTTAAACTTTGGGCTGATCACGAGACGCATACGGTTGTCTCTCTTTTGGCTGGGATATGGTGGCTGCTGCTGGCCCCAAAGCCCAAAATCAAAGCAGGCGACATCATGCTTTGGGTCGCCTGGCCCCTGATTTACTGCGGCAATATTTTCTTTCGAGTTAGCTTCAGCCGCTTCTATCCATATCCCTTTTTGAATGTTCCCGAGATTGGCTGATCGACGTTGGGTATCAACATCCTCGCTCTCTCTCGGATTTGTTATCGACGGATTGATTATGACGGCTTATGGCTCGGGAATTGGAAAGTTCAAGGAAGGGTCACCTTGATCTGCTGTCTCACAATTACGCCATCCTTGCGGGCAAAGGTCCGAATTTCATTTTTAATGTCGATGGCAGCGTGAAAAATCGTTATTCAACGCAACCAAAATCAATCACGGAACTGGCGGATTTGATCATTCCAAACAAGATCAAACCTCTTAGCAATTCGACTATAAGCAGTGGAAGTACGTCTACGCCGTATTCTGCGGAACCACGACTCCAACGGGATCGAACGATAATCACCAAATCCGTCTACAAGAACAAAAACCAGCGTACCCTTTCGGTAGCCGTAAACTATATTCGAGGCGTTTATGTCGGTTGCAGGGATATCAGATCTATCGAGCCGGGCCACAAATTCATTAATATCTGAAAGAACCTCGTCGCTCAATAGGTTACGCTTTATGACTTGTCCAAACGTCATGCCCAGTTTCCTGTGGTCTTTGTTGAAAATGCCCTCATAGGCGTCCGCAACTCCTAGGTCAGTTACAACAGGACCGTAATAGCGAGGGATAGGTGCATGATTTATGGAGTACGTGAACGCGGGCCCTAAGCGTCTATACAGATTACGCTCTCTCAACGCATGTCGATTAATAGCTTTTTCTGGAATGGTAGCGTTCCGCATAAGTCTACCGTTCAATTCACCAACATATGGCAGTTTCAAAATAAGATCTGCCCTATTGGGATGGAGAATAACTAGACGCTGAGCACCTTTTGCCACCCATGTTAAATGAGAGATTTTGAGTGGCTGCGGCAGATACATCTAAGACTTACCGCCAACGCATACTAGGCAGTTGCTTCTCATCGCTCAGGCTCCCTTTTGTTGTATGCACCAATGTCCCCTGTGTCGACAAAGAGTGGGTTCGCCATGTATGAACCAATGTCACCTTTGGCAAGCAATTCAACAAACCGTTGTTTTACAACTATTTTTAGGCGTGCAGTGGGTCTCGTGGTAAGCTTTTGGCGTTGCAACGTAGCTTCCCAACTGTAGTCATTCCGATCAAATTGATACGTCGGCTGAATGCTTGGTTGCGCTGATATTTCGAGTTGACGAGGAGCGGAATCAGCGGGTTTAGAAATAGGATCACGCCTAAATTCTTTATCTATATTTGCCCATGATTGATCTCTTTCGATAACTTCTTTCGCAACCCCACCATAGCCCGGAAATATTCAAGAGAGGTTCCACGTCCTAGCGTTTTATGGGATCTATCTGTCGATCACTTAGTGTCAAAAAATTGAACGCTAAGCGATGGACCAATCATCCAGATACTAAATAATGACTTCGCTGCCGTCATCATAGGTGATCTCGCGCAAGACGCGGTCTCCGTCAAAGTCGAATGTGTCGACGTAGCTTTCCCAGTTGTAGGCGTCCTGCGTGTCCGTTAACGACGCTTGCGTCTTGATCCCGTTCTCATACGTCACCCCTAGCACGCGCCCGTCGTCATAGGTTCTCGTGAAATTATTGAGCTGCCCAATGGCATCATAATCAGCAGCAGCTGACACCCAGCTAAAGACGTCTGCCAGATCCGTTGTGACCTGCGAGGTTCTGGAGCCGTCTTCGTAGATCGTATCAACCTGTCTGCCATCATCATAGGTGATCTCACGCAAGATGCGGTCTCCGTCAAAGTCGAATGTGTCGACGTAGATTTCCCAGTTTTGGGTGTCCTGCGCATCCGTTAAAGACGCTTGCGTCTTGATCCCGTCCTCATACGTCACCTCAAGCAAGCGCCCGTTGTCATAGGTCAACTCACGCAAGACACGCACGTCATCCTCAAATGTATCGGTATATGTCGCCCATGAGAAATCCTCGTCTGTGTCTACAACCGTGTTGGTGGTGACCACTGGGGGGGCAAGCACCAGATCACCAGCTGTTTCCAACGTATCAATATCTGAGTTCCATCTAATTTCGCCCAAGACCCCACCGGCTGACAGGTCAGAGAAATCAATAAGGATTGTCGTAAACAGATCCCCCTCCGCCGGATGCCCTGTCAGGCTCACGATGTTCGAATAAGTCGCCGTGACGCTGCCAGTTTCCGCCGCATCGTCGGATAAAATTTCAAACGGAAACCCGTTCTTGGATGTCGGCGTGTTAATCCCGTCAAGGGCACCCTCCATCGTCGTGGTGATGTCAAATACGGAACCTGCAGGCCTAAGGTCCACCTCCAGCGACGTCAGCAGTTTGGTGGTGGTCAGGATATGCTCCGCAAACCCGAAAGACATAGCGATGTCCGTTCCGGTCGCCCCACCAAAAGTATAGGGGTCAAAGGCCGCCCATGTCAGGCTTTCGGTTGTGCCATCGCCATAGGTCGCGACAATCATCGCCCCGGCCAGATCAACCCCGCGCGATGAGGTATCCGCGCGAATGCCATCGGTGGTCTGATAGCGGACACCATCGAGTGGAATTGGATCATTGATAATGGTGACCATGGTAAATCTCATTCTCTATATCTTTGGTGCTGCCGACCAGCGTTTCACAGCAAGTCTGAAAAGCACACTACTATTCGCGCGCATCAGATAAAACTGGCGCGGAGCTAAACAGAATTTTCGTGCCTACATCAACACTAGTCGCCCTAATTTGGTCAATATTAGAGGGAAATTGGCGTGATGACTAGCCAATCATCTCGAAACACCAGCCTGCAACTGCGGAAACAATCGACCTCATGAGCCCTCTCCAAACCGGATGGCCAACTCATCCAAACATAGTGATCTCAAAAGTGATTAAAATGGTAGATCGTAAGACTGTCGAACTACTATAGTCTTATTTGGCCCGTTGTGCACTCGAAACGTGTTTTACAGTACAAGCTTCCCAAGCTTTGCGTTCATGGGATACCCATCTTTTGACTACGCCAATTTGGAGTCGCAACTGATCTTCCTAAGCATAGGCGGCAATCAATGAATTCCCTTAAGAAGACATTGGCTGCGCCACGGCATGTAGACCAAATGAGCTCTTTGCCGCCATTCGCTGCAATTGCGAATGCACTCCTGACTGACGCTCCCTTTTGTCGTATGCTCCAATGTCCGCTGTGTGGACAAAAGCCCCCGTTCGTATAACCGGAAGAAATGACGGCTCCTAGCCCAAAGCAGACCCACGGTCTTCGATGCTAATTTGCGACAGCCGACCTTCGCTGCGCAGGTAGCGAACTAACACAATGCGGACGAAGCAGACCTTCACGGCACGTGTATCAATGTCCGGTTCGACGAGCCGTTCAACAAACGGTGGTTTTGGCACGTTGTGTAGGCCTATCTATTGCAAACTTTAAAACACTACAGTAGCGTCTGAAATCCAAATTCATTATGTAAAATTTCCCGAAAACTTACTAAGTCGATGAGAGATAAGTAAAATAACAGGGCACACTTCAGATGCAACATATTGAAGAAGAATCTCCGTCGCCATTTCTAACCTACGTTCAAGAGTTGATCCGGTTGATCAAGGAGGGGGACTTGGAACGAGCGACGTTCCTGCTAAATGATATTCCTACCGAGTGGCGTGATCGTCGCCAGGTATTGGTGCTTGCAGCAAGAGTGCAATCGCGGAATGGAGACTACGCCAAGGCTCTTATCTCAATCAAGGCGGCGCGTCAGGCAGGGGCTCGTGGCGCTGGTTTTTTTCAACTACAAGCACGCGTGTATAAAAACCTTGGAGACGATGCAGCATATGTTGAAACCCTCAACACGCTGATCGAAAATTTCCCAGGCAATACTTTTGCGCTTAGTCAACTTTCATTACACTATTTCGCATTAAGCCAGATTGCCGAGGCATACACCTGCGCGGCGGCATTACCCGACACTGAGGAGTGGCAGGCGTTTCGGTTATCACTTGAGTATCGGCACGCGATTGAGCGCGATGACTTGGCCGGCGTTTCGCTGGTTTTGCACCGGATCCTTTCGGAAAGCCGACTTTGCCCTGCCTTGCCCGATTTGACAAACGTTCTGAAAGAGCTGCCGGATGCAGATAGGAAGGACCTATACGAGAGGATATCTAAAAAATGGCCCGATATGGAGAGGACATTAAAGGTAAGGCGCGTCTCTGTTGTTACGGACCAACCGCAGCATAACGACATCGAACAAGCCATGACGTTAGCTCTCGGTGGGAAAATACTGGAGGCGCAGGAACTTTTGAGTGGGCAGAGCGCGAACAATGGACGGGTTTCTGAATTCAGCAAGATGTTTGGGTGCTTGCCACCTGAAGACACGCTTCGGAGGCCATCTATAGTCGATGACGGCGGCGATGTGGTTCTCAGCCCGAAAGGCGACAGCGGAACGACACTGTTGGTTTTTACGGGATTGGGCGACATGGCGATGGTGCAAATCGAGTTAGTTGACAGGTTCTGCGCAGTAGAAGGCCACTCTGCTATTTATCTCCGAGATGCGAGTCGCAGCGCCTACATTGCAGGAATTCCAGCGCTTTCTGGAGATTTTAAAGGATCTATTGCAGCACTTTCGGCACTGTTGGAACAATATGAGACTCAAAGATTACTTTGCCTCGGAGCATCAATAGGTGGATTTGCTGCGATCCGATACGGCATCCTTTTGAAGGCTGAAAAAGTAATAGGGGCGTCTTCTCCAACCAATATCACATCGGATTTTCTGGCTAGCATAGGTGATAGTCGCGGGCGTTTGGTGGCACGGCGATTGCAACGCAGCTTCACTGCGGACGAGCTAGATTTAGGGCCCGAAGTGGCCTTGGCAAATGGGAGATGCAAAATTGATTTGTGGTTCGGAGAAGACTATCCTATCGACGCAAATCACGCATCGTACTTGTCAGGGTGCGCGGGCGTAAATCAGTTTCCAATCCCAGGCCTCGACCGACACGTTTCCTTTCCTTCGATTATTACAAGCGGCGAATTTCAGGAGTTCCTTAAGCTATGAATGGCGACCATACAAATAAGGCAGCGTCAGACGGTGGAGGACTCGCAACCCGGATTGGACGCCTGCAGACCAGCAACTATGACATCAGTAATGTCTGCAATCTTCGATGCGAGGGGTGTCTCTATTTCTCCGGTGCTGGCCTCGAGGTGGGCAAATCCGAAAACGATATCGAGGTTTGGGAAAAATTCTTCTTATCTGAAGCACAGCGAGGAGTTACGTTCGCTTATCTTGGAGGTGCAGAGCCATCTTTGACACCGGACCGTATTCGCGCGTGCCACGAACAAATTCCGATGGGTACTATATTTACCAATGGTACGAAAAAAATTGAATCCGATATACGCTATCGAATTCACGTTTCGCTTTGGGGAAATGAGGATAGTTCTGAACTTTATCGAGGAGCTAATGTGAATCGCAAAGCGATGCTGAACTATAAAGGTGACCCTCGAGCTGTATTTGTTATGACACTTAACGCGCTGAATCTGGACGAAATACCAGACGTTGCGCGGGCGTGCCAAGATCATGGGTTACCACTGGTTTTTAGTTTATTTTCACCGACTCTCGACTACAATAAGCGCATGTCTGGCACGCGGCATGAAGATAGTGACTATTTCCGCTTTAGTTCCGGCCAGAGCGACATGCGGTTCGGGGAAGATATGCTTCATCGCGCGCGAGACGCAATTTTCGATGCCGCATCCCGTTTTCCAAAAACTATCCGAATATCACCTGCTTTTATTAATTGGGTAACACGTCAGGAGAGTCTTTACACTCTGGACGAACGCGGCGTCGCAATCGACTGCGGCAACCGGCTAACGCGGCGTCATGTTCATTTCAACGCCGATTTGACGCGCAATAGCGAAAAGTGCTGTGCTCCTAATCTTGATTGTCGTGACTGCCGCCCCTACGCAATGAGTCTCGCTACCTACTTCTCTAGACGGCGTCAAATGCCGGATGACTGGGAGGGTGTCTGGCAGTACTGGCGCGAGATATTCGGTCCTTTGCCAGAGGATGAGAAAGCCCTGGAGGATAGCTCAGAGATGACCACCTAACCGTCTCCCCCGCTCGTGTTCGGATAAGAAGGGCTCACAATGCATTTCTGATAGGGCATTTGTTCCGCTGCGTTGAGGACGATGACCTACACGCCGCTCTTGATCAAAATTGTGTAGCCGTCTCAAAATTTGCAGATACGACTATCGCACCCGCCGTTTACCTAACGAATGTCACAAATTTTGTTAGAAAAAGAACCACCTATCAGCATGTTAGAATACTGGTCTGTGGTGGTGGTTGGATCGTGGAACCAAGCTACATAAAATTTGATCCAAGAACGTCGTGAACGTATTGTAGCGCAGCCTCAACAGCCAGCAGCTTCGTACGCACACCACACTTTGGGACCGTTCAGCAAATGCTCCTTTTGGGAACGAACGCAAACCAGTCAGATTGCCACCGCCAAAAACCTCATTCAAAACCTAAGTAGATGAGGAAAGTTATTGGCATGTTCTTGATAGCGGACCTTCGTGCAACACGCAGCATCAGTCACTTCGGGCTCTTTGCCGCCATTCGCTGCGACTGCAAGGGTAACACGCTTCAAGATGTACGGTTCAATGACCGCTATGCGGACAAAGCCGCCGTATAATAAGCATAAACCGACGTCAGCTTACCTGTCAAAAGCAGCCATTCGAAATTCGCGTTCAGACCGATCTACTATTCATCTGTCGTTTGCAGTAATTCCCGCAAGTTTTGCACTTGAATTGGGCGGTTGCGTAAATCGAGAGCTGAGTTTAGATCGACGAGGTGGCTGCGCATCAGCTCTTCGGCATTTTGCTCATCCCCATCGGCAATTGATTGCACCAGGGCGTGATGGGCATGGCTCTCGCATAACGCGCTTTCGCGCCGCCAATAGAGCGCTATGACCAGTGAAGAACGGGCGATCAGAGTTTCAATAAAATGACTGATTGTGTCCTGATCTGCGATCCGCGCGATCTCGATATGGAAGCGTCCAGACAGGTTGATCGCACGGCCATTATCGCCAGCATCCAAGGCCAAATGCTCTTGGGCAATGTGATCTTTCAAAATCTCAATGTCGCGTGGTGTGGCACGGCTGGCAGCGGAACGGGCGGTACGCGGTTCCAGCAAAGCACGCGCTTCAAACACTTCGCGGGCCGCACGCGGGGTCGGACTTGCCACGAATGCACCTTTGTTGCGCTGAATTTCCACAAGCTGAACATGCGCGAGCGATTGAAGCGCCGCGCGTACAACAGTGCGAGACACATTGTAGATTTCTCCAATTTCGTCCTCTCCCAGCTTTGTACTCGGTGCGAGACGATGTTCATGAATCGCCAAAGCCAGCGCGTCAGCTACCTTTTGCGTCGCGTCTTGAGGTTTGCGGGTGGGGATGGGCTGTGCCTGCATGGAAGGCTCCTTCAGAATCACTGATGCCAGAGGCATGCTGCGTGAACAAGACGCAGCCTAATTGTATACAATATTGAATACTTATTGTGTTCAATATTTGAGCGCCACCGAATTGGCCCGCCTAATTTTATGCCATCGACCTGACTTCTTCTTCGAAACCGTAGGCACTGTTTGAACTTCGTCATCACAAGCGCTCAACTGGTTTCAACACAGGAGTAACCATGACTGCAAAACATGATCTGGAACTGGTGAACGTTACCAAACGCTATGGTCCAACTGTCGCTGTGGATGCGATACAGCATCGGTTCCAGCCATCCTCCTATACCTGCCTGCTTGGGCCTTCGGGTTGCGGAAAATCATCGACCCTGCGGATGATTGCAGGCCATGAAAGCGTGACAGAGGGTGCGATTTTACTGTCAGGGCGTGACATTTCCGCTCTACCGCCTGCGCAACGCGGCACCGCGATGATGTTTCAGAACTACGCTTTGTTTCCGCACCTTAGCGTACGCGACAACGTCGCCTTTAGCTTGAAAATGAAGGGCGTAGACATCAAAGAACGCCACAAAAAAGCAGGTGAGATGCTCGAACTGGTCGACCTAACGGCGCTGGCAGATCGACTGCCAGATCAATTGTCTGGCGGACAGCAACAGCGCGTCGCGCTGGCCCGTGCCCTTATCACACGACCAGAGGTTTTGTTGCTGGATGAACCGCTTTCAGCGCTAGACCCGTTCTTGCGCATCCGGATGCGTGGCGAGCTCAAGAAGCTGCAAAAGGAGCTGGGCATCAGCTTTATTCACGTTACCCACGGGCAAGACGAAGCACTGGCGTTGGCCGATGAGATCGTGGTGATGAATGACGCGGTGATCGAACAGGCGGGTCCTGCCCGGGATGTGTTCAACGCACCAAAAACACGTTTCGTTGCGCAGTTTATGGGCGGCCATAATGTCATCGCCCTGCCCGAGGGGCATTTCGCTATCCGCACAGACGCTGTCACCATTACCGCGCCACAAAAGGGCACGTTGGACGCCCAAGTGACGGCCGTCGAATACCAGGGCACCCATGTATCCTTGCTGTCGCGCATTACCGGCGACCAAGAAATCACAGCGCTGGTGCCCGAAGCTGAATACTTCACCAACCCGCATCACCCAGGCGATCAGATTGGTCTGCATTGGGATGCCAAAAACCTTCACCAACTGACCGCATAAATCGCGGCACTTAACCACCGACAAGGAGACTACGCATGACCAAATTTACATCACGTACCGGCCTCAGCCGCCGCGCATTACTAAAAGGTGCCGCATCAACTGCAATTGTGGCCGGATCTACAACCCTTGGCGCGCCAATGCTTTGGGCGCAAAACATCAAGGACGTCACCATCCGCCAGTTCGGCACAGGGGTATCCAACCTCAATGATGTTGCCAATAAAGTGAAAGAAGATCTTGGCTTTACGCTTGAAATGACTGCACTGGATACGGACAGCGTGACTCAACGCGCAGCCACACAGCCCAACAGTTTTGACATCGCAGACATCGAATACTTTATCTGTAAAAAGGTTTGGGCCGCTGGCAATATGCAGGCAATGGACACGTCCAAGATCGCCAATTACGACAAGATTGCCGGTACGTTCCGCAACGGTCTTTTGACACCAACCAGCACGATTGCACAGGGCACAGCACCACATACCGTCGGCTTTACGTCGGGCCCAAACGGTACAGACTTTGTACAAGAAGAATCCGGTTGGATGACCCTGATCCCGACGATTTACAACGCCGACACGCTTGGCATCCGCCCCGATTTGATTGGCCGTCCGATCAACAACTGGTCCGAGCTTTTGAACCCAGAATTTAAGGGTAAAGCATCGATACTCGATATCTCGTCTATCGGGATCATGGACATGGCGATGGTCGTGGAATCCATGGGCGAATACACTTACCCCGACAAAGGCAACATGACGAAAGAAGAGATCGACCTGACGCTTGGCATCTTCACCGAAGCCAAGAAAAACGGCCAGTTCCGCGCGTTCTGGAAGTCCTTTGATGAAAGCGTCAACCTGATGGCGTCCGGCGAAGTTGTGATCCAGTCCATGTGGTCGCCTGCAATCACAGCCGTCAAATCCCAAGGCGTCCCATGCGTCTACCAGCCACTCGAAGAAGGCTATCGCTCGTGGGGCGGTGGTTTGGGCATCTCTGCTGCGCTGTCTGGTCTGGAACTGGACGCGGCCTATGAATACATCAACTGGTACCTCTCCGGCTGGGTCGGCGGCTATCTGATGCGTCAGGGGTATTACTCTGCCGTGCCCGAAACGTCGAAAGAGTTCATGACCGCAGACGAATGGGGCTTCTGGTACGAAGGCAAAGCCGCGGAAGGTGACATCTTGTCCCCGACTGGCGACACACTGGCCGGTGCGGGCGAAGTTCGCGATGGCGGTGCCTTCCTTGATCGCATGGGATCAGTTGTGTGCTGGAACTCCGTCATGGACGAAAACCAATACATGGTCCGCAAGTGGAACGAATTCATCGCGGCCTAACAACGATCAACGGGTGCGCCATACAGGGCGCACCCACCCCATCCAATACAAAGAAGATCCATGAAAAAACTGTTAGAAAATCGCAATGTGACTGGCTGGCTGATGGTGTCGCCCCTTGCCGCCGTTCTGCTGCTTTTTCTGGTGATGCCGATTGCCCTGATCGTCATCGTCAGCTTTTGGCGTGCGACCGAATTTTCCATCATTCCGGCCTTTGAATGGGACAATTACGCGTTCCTGTTTGGGTCACCTGTCACCTACACCGTCTTTCTCAATACGTTCAAATATGCGTTCATCACATGGGCCTTTACCTTGGTCATCGGGTTCACCGTAGCCTATTATCTGGCATTCCACATTCGAAGCCTGACATGGCAAATCGCACTTTTCCTCCTGTGCACAATCCCGTTCTGGACGTCCAACATCATCCGCATGATCAGTTGGATACCATTTCTCGGGCGCAACGGCATCGCCAACACAACCTTGATGTCTTGGGGCGTGATCGACGAACCGGTCGAGTGGCTGTTGTTTTCAGATTTCGCCGTCATCCTCGCCTTTGTGCACCTCTACACACTGTTCATGGTCGTCCCGATCTTCAACACGATGATGCGGATCGACAAATCCTTGATCGAGGCTGCGCGGGATGCAGGGGCAAGCGGTGCGCAAATTTTATGGAATGTTATTATCCCGCTGACCAAACCGGGCATCATGATCGGTACCATTTTCGTGGTCACACTGGTCATGGGCGATTTCATCACTGTTC
The DNA here is from genome assembly GCF_036960155.1 of Sulfitobacter sp. Lineage (GTDB taxonomy): Bacteria > Pseudomonadota > Alphaproteobacteria > Rhodobacterales > Rhodobacteraceae > Sulfitobacter. The sequence goes on from NZ_JBALWB010000007.1 coordinate 221,810, forward strand.
GCTTCATGAGCGGCAGCCAATCTGCCAACGTCGGTCGCCTGATCTCGAACGACATCGCGTTGCTCCAATACCCAAGCGCGTCTGCCACGGCCATCGTGTTGCTGGCAACGGTGCTGATCACCATTGGCATCCTTCTGCGTTTTGTCGATATCCGGAGGGAACTGTAATGGAACCGCGCCCAAGATCGTTTTATGTCCTGTCAGCCTTCTTTGCGCTGTTTGTGTTATTCCTTTACGGCCCAACGCTGACCATTGGCGTCCTGTCATTTCAAGGAGAGGGTGGCGGTCTGACTTTCCCAATGCGCGGCGTATCGATGTATTGGTTCTATGACCTGTTCGAACAACAGGCAGTCGGCGACATCTGGGGCAGCTTTCGCCGTTCAATTGTGTTGGGCTTGATGGTCATGGTCACAACAGTAGTCGTCTCGGTCATGGGCGGCTTGGCCTTTCGCAAGAAATTCGCAGGCTCGGGCATTCTGTTTTACCTGATCATCACGGCGCTGGTGATCCCGTCAATCCTTGTGTCACTGGGCGTGGGCTTGCTGTTTTCGCAAAGCGGGCTCAACGTGCATTGGTCGACCTCCGGTTTTGGCGCGCAACTGACATGGACGCTGCCATTCGGCCTGTTGATCATGTTCGCCGTCTTCAATCGTTTCGACAAAAGCTTCGAGGAAGCCGCCCGCGATCTTGGGGCATCCCCATGGCAAACAATTCGCCATGTTGTGTTGCCGATAATTGCGCCCTCACTGATTGGCGTCGCCTTATTTGGCTTCACGCTCAGCTATGACGAATTCGCGCGCACTTTGTTGACGGCGGGCAGCTACAATACCTTGCCGCTTGAGATTTACGGGATGACGACCAATGTTACGTCGCCTGTGCTGTATGCGCTTGGCACCCTGACGACGCTGTTCTCGCTGTTGATCATCGGGGTGTTTCTCGCTCTCGCGCTGGTGAGCAAGCGGCGCAAAGCACGCGCGGGCAACGATGCAGGGAAAGCTGTTTGATGATCGTCTTAATTAACCCCAACAGCACCGAAGCCATGACCCAAGCCATGGTCGAAACAGCATCAAATGCGGGTGTAACACTGAAGGGTTGGACCTCGCTTAACGGGCCTGCAGCCATCCAAGGCCCCGAGGACGGTGAAGCCTGTATCCCGCCCTTGTTGGCGCTGGTCCGAAAAGCCTCTAATGCTGGTGCGAAGGTTATTATTATCGGTTGCTTTGATGACACGGGACTGGACGCTGCGCGCAATATTGTAGACTGTCCTGTTATCGGTATTGGCCAAGCTGCCTATCATATGGCGGTGCTTTCGGGGCGCAGATTTTCAGTCGTCACTACGTTGGACGTTTCTGTGCCCATACTGGAAAACAACATCCACGCCTACGGCTTTACATCCCAACTTGCCCGCGTCCGTGCCTGTGGTGTCCCAGTTTTAGATCTGGAAACAGACCCTGCCGGAACCGCACCTGCCGTGGTTGGCGAAATCAAACGTGCTGTCTCTGAAGACAAGGTCGATACAGTCGTCCTTGGCTGCGCCGGTATGGTCCATATTCCTGCGCACTTAGGTGAAACTGCAGCTATACGGCTTATTGATGGCGTCACATCAGCCGCGCAACTTGCATTTCTTTTGGCTAAGTAAAGTTCAAACCATTACTAAAGATTAACATTGTAGACTATCAGTGAACGCCCGCTATGCTTCCGGAAGCCGCCATTTATACGGGCTGCAGCATTGGTCACTCTGGGCTCATTGCCAACTTTCGCCACGAATGCACACGAGATCAACGCCAAATAGGATGGCGAGTGTCTGCTGTGCGGACTTTGTTGCCGTTCGAAAGAGGCTATTGAATGGCTGCTTTTCGAACCACCCTATACATATTCTGGCTTCCTTGGCCAAAGTCAATTTGTCCCAAACACAGCATGATTGAAGAGTAGGCATTTTACCAACTTGTCAATTTTGCGGGTAACGCGCTACGTGTTAGGGACACACTAGTTTTATCAAAGGTCAACCTATTATAAAAAAGCGCATTGTTTGAGAGGCTTTGAGTTGAAAGCGGGAGAGTAAGGTGTTCAAATGATGCAAGTATTGCTTGGTTAGATTGGTATAGTCGGTTTGGATTAAAATGGAGATATGTATGAGACGGTTTGGATTTTTAAGTGTGCTTTTTTTACTTGTGAGCTGTGGCACACCTGAATTTAGAGTAGAGCAAAGTCTTTGCACATCAACATGGAATTCCAAAATTCAGCCTCGCTACGAGCAAGAACTGTACAATTTATCTCAATCTAGACAAGTTCCGACAGGGCGGACAAATTGTACAGGTAATGGATATTCAATTACGTGCAATCAGGTAATGAGAACTGAATATTATACTGTGCCAGCAGTGCGCACTGTTGACAGAAATAAACCAAGACGTGACGTGCAAATTCGCTCATGTACGCAAAATATGTGCATTGAAAAATTTGGAAATGTTGAGTGCAAGGGATGATTCAATTGGATTGACGGCCAACCCAAAGCATGTCGCATATTCCTTACGCCATAACATGAAGGATCGTATGGGGGGGTGTCCGCTAGAGCAGCTTAAGGAGGCGCTTGAAAGGGCTCTGAGAGGTTACCGTGAAGGTTAACTTTTCTAATAGTTAGGCCCGCCTCAGACGATGGGCCACCTCCCAGCACGAGCGCATCGTAAAGGTTCGCAGCAAAGTCCTCGTGGAATGGCTTCTTAGGAACGAATAGGTTCTTGATCCAGTTCACTTGGGCCCTTCAATCACAACAGGCTCATGAGCAGCAAACCCCGTTCAAAACCCAAGTGGTTGTTGAGCGTTTTTGCCTCTACGGCCATAGCAGACATTCGCTGCATTGCAGAATTTCTGTAAAGAGGGCTCACTGCCAACCTTCGCCGCACGCCACACGCCACACGAAAGGCCCCTGTCGGGGTTATAGGTGAAACCTTGCAAAGTTCGCTTTCTGCGCAAAGCGGCCATTGATGCAAATCGCGTCTAATGGCCGCTCCCAGCCCGAAGCGGACATGGGCGAACGACATCTTTGGCGGGAAGCTGACATTCGCTGCGACAGCAAACCGACAGAGGTCTACAGACCCAAGCGGACTCAAATAGTTCGGCCAACCAAGTTCATGTTGTTAGGGCTGGTGCGTCAATTCGATCAAGCTCGAGCTACTCAGTTCTGGTCATTGAGATTTCCTTCGTTCATGGTGGTTTCAACAATACGCATTTGATGGAACGTCATGGACATTCAAGGATATTTCGACACGCTAATTGAGGTCCACAGCAGGAATGATGCAACGGAGCACTCATATCGCCCAGCACTCCAAGCACTCTTCGACCAGATCGCGACAGATACCATCGCTCAAAACGAGCCAAAGCAACGCAAAGACGTTGGCGCGCCTGACTTCGCGTTTCACCGTGGCGAGGTCGTAATCGGCTGGGCTGAGGCGAAGGACCTTGGCCACGATATTCGAAAGCTCAAAGGGTATGAGAAGGACCAACACGCACGGTATGTACGCGGCTTGGACAATCTCATATACACCGACGGCCTCACCTTCATTTTCTATCGGAACGGTATCGAACGGCAGGAAGTCAGGATCGGTGAACACTTGATGGGTTTTCAATCCGACCCAAGTCAGTTCGAGGTCCTAGAGTCGGCTCTAAAAGACTTTGCCACTCAGACACCCATCTCTATCACCTCCCCCGAAGAACTGGCCAAGAGGATGGCTGGTAAGGCCATCCTGATCAAACAGTATCTTGGTGAAGCTCTGATCAAAGATAAAAATGATCGCACTGAGTTGTCGGATCAATACAACACGTTTCGTGAGTTGATGATTCACGACATTTCGATATCGGATTTTGCTGGGATGTATGCCGAAACAGTCGCATACGGAATGTTCGCCGCCCGTCTTAATGACCCTTCACCGGATACGTTTACTCGACAAGAGGCACTCGATCTTCTACCGAAATCAAACCCGTTCCTGCGCAATCTCTTCGGCTATATCGCCGGGCCTAGTCTCGACGATCGCCTAAAGCCAATCCTTGATGAATTGGCAATCGTGTTCAAGTCCTGCGATGTCGCCAAGATTATGGAAAAGTTCGGCTCAACCACTGGACGCAGAGACCCGTTCATACACTTCTATGAGACATTCCTTGCAGAATATGATCCTAAAAAGCGCAAAGCCCGTGGGGTCTGGTATACCCCTGAACCAGTCGTCAACTTCATCGTTCGAGCGGTTGACGAGATACTCCAAACTGAGTTTGGACTTAAAGACGGGTTGGCAGACATATCAAAAGTGAAAGTCAAAATGACGACCGGGCAAACCCTGCGCACCGCTACGGGTAAGCTACGTAAGGACGGCAAGACTGGTATTGTCACCAAAGAAATGCACCGAGTGCAAATCCTAGACCCTGCAACAGGCACGGGCACATTTCTTGCAGAGGCAATCAAGCAAATTGCTCCCCGGATACAAAACATCGCTCCCGGTATGTGGAATTCGTATGTTGAGGAGCACTTGATCCCACGTCTACATGGATTTGAGTTGCTCATGGCTTCCTATGCCATGTGCCACATGAAATTGGACATGATGCTCTCCGAGATGAATTATAAACCAACGGAGAATCCTCCCAGGCTATCAGTCTACCTGACGAACTCATTGGAGGAAGGCGAGCCACTAAATGCAACTCTGCCGTTTCAGCGATGGCTATCGGACGAAATCAGGAAATCAAACGAGATCAAAACCGAGACTCCAATCATGTGCGTTATTGGGAATCCACCCTATTCTGGAGTCTCACAGAACAATGGCGAGTGGATCACCGACCTTATTGAAGACTACAAATATGTCGGCAAAGAGCACTTTGGCGAACGCAAGCATTGGCTACAGGACGATTATGTCAAATTTATTCGGATGTCAGAACACCTAATAGAAAAAAATGGGCATGGAGTATTGGGCTTCATCACTAATCATGGGTATTTGGACAATCCCACATTTCGCGGCATGCGCTGGCATTTGCTTCAAACTTTTGACAAAATTTATGTCTTAGATTTGCATGGCAATGCCAACAAAAAAGAGCTGACACAGGAAGGGAAACCGGACAAGAACGTGTTTGACATCCGCCAAGGTGTTTCGATTATCGTGGCTGTGAAGAACCACGATGCCAAGGAAAACACTAACGCGAAAGTATACCGTGGAGATATTTGGGGGACACGTAAGGAAAAAAATGACGCATTGTTAAGGGGCGTTAAGGAGCTATTAGGCTCCAAGCCAATAACTCTCCATAAACCTTACTACATGTTTTACGAGATCGACGCCCAAACACTGGAAGCTTACGATAACGGCTTCTCGATAACTGAGTTTATGCCGATGAACCAAAAAGGCATCATATCGGCACGAGATCATCTTGCTATTGGCTTCGACAAAGCGGACCTTGATGACAAAATTAGTAAGTTCTTAGACCCAGACAAATCAGATGACAGCGTCCGAAACTCCATGTTCCCTGCAAGAAAGAACAGTAAGTATCTGCGTGGCGATACAAGAGGGTGGTCTGTCTCTGAAGCCCGAACAGCGCTGAGGGCGACCAATCCGGAAGAAACATTTACCACGATTGATTACCGCCCCTTCGACAGGAGGCAGATCGCATTCACCGAAGACCTAGTTGATTGGCCTCGATCCGAATTCATGCGGCAATTCGCTGACGGGAAAAATCTGGGACTCATGTTCAACCGTGGCATCGAAGAAAAACGAGTATTTAGCGATGTTTTCGTCGCGTCCCATATTGTCCAACATCACACCCTCAGCTTAAAGGAAGCCAATAACATTGCTCCACTTTACGTAGAGGAGACAATTGATCAGACGAGGCGACCGAATTTCGACCCTCAGCTTCATAAAAAGATGGTTAGATTATCGACACACACTGCGTATGGCGAACCCTCGCCAGAGGACATATTCGACTACATATATGCTGTTCTCCACTGCCCAGCCTACCGCGACACCTACGCCGAATTTCTTAAAATTGACTTCCCTCGTATTCCATGGCCTTCCTCTCCTGCAAAATTCTGGGACATGGTTCCGAAAGGATCGGAGCTTCGTCGCTTGCACCTAATGGAGAGTTCAGCGATTGGAGACACGACGGCCTGCGTATTTGATGGCAGCGGAGACGGTGTCGTAGACAAGCCTGAGCACCGAGAGGGCCGCGTATGGGTGAATGCCACACAAAGCTTTGCCGCGGTCCCTGAGGCCGCTTGGAACGCCTATATTGGCGGCTACCAGCCCGCTCAGAAGTGGCTGAAGGATCGTAAGGGCCGTACTTTGAGCTTCGAGGACATACGTCATTACCAGAGCATCATAAAAATTCTAACCGAGACAAACCGGATTATGTCCGGCATAGAAATGAACCTTACCGCTTCGCAATCCTAGCGAGGGTCCGCTTTGACGAGCCGCACCGCAGCAATGTCGAGGGCCGGTCAACGTCCGCTAAGGGCCGTTCGCGTGACTTTGCAAAGTACACTTTCTGCGCAAAGCTGCCATTGACGCAAATAGCGTCTAATGGCCGCTCCCAGCCCTAAGCAGACATGTCCGTTCGACACAACGGGCGGACAGCGGACAT
>NZ_JBALWB010000008.1:0-225697 GCF_036960155.1 Sulfitobacter sp.
ATCCATCCCCTGTCTCACAACGTAGTTAGAAGACAAAGTGATCCAAAGTCAGATCGACCGTCATCTAGACGCAAGCTTCCTCGCGAGCATGTGCTGCACATATGCCGATGCACAATGATCCAAGCAGTGACCAAAACAGCTTTGGACACCTGTCTTCTCGGTGCTATCCGGCAATAATTTCGGAGAATGTCTATTCCTTTGACGGAACTCGCATATTGATCCCGCGTGGGTTTCGATTGATTGGGCGCTACCAATCTGTTGTCATAATTGGCCAGCGACGTGTCTCGATTACTTGGGACAGGATTGGCATGCCCAACAACCCGACAAGGACAGTTGGATAATTCGACGCCGATGACTTCGCAGTGCTTCTGGAAGAGGTTGGCTATGATCACATAGACCGCCTGGTCAGCGTGGGTGGGGAATAATACCCATAAAAGCGCGCCGTACGCCTGAGCAACTAGAGGGCGCATGCAACAAACGAATCCGCGCAAGATGAAAACCAAGCCAGCAGGCCCTCGATATGTATGAAAGATCACCATGGAGCACGGTCTCGAACATTGCGGAGTGTACGTTGCAAGACACGCAACGGCGGCACCCTTCCCAGAACAACCCGTGCGGGAACTTGCCTGTAATGATTGGCTCAAGGCTTTACCGTTGAACAGCAGTTGTCGGGATGTTTAGTAGTCTGAGATGTAGTTGGTTCTAGCGCAAAAAGACGCAGTTAGAGTGAAAGTATGTGTACGTCGGCAGCACATACTGAATCCAAATTCAGCTCATTCTAAAAGTAAATTCTTCATCTCAGGAATTCTGAGTGAACGCCACACGTGGGTGTTTCGCTGATGTGATCTGCCGACGCTTTCACCAATCTACCACTCACAAGAAAGGTAAATGACATGAGACTTCAAATCGCATTTTGAGGCAATTTTCCGACAGGAAACGACCACTTTGAATTCAACAAAGGCGATCAGACCGCCGCTTTTGGGAAATTTTTGATTGAGGGTGAATATCGGGCACCGTCTTAGGCTGATCAAACCAATCTGACGGCTCAGGAATCTCAAGCTGAAGAGGTCACAACTGGCGCAGCTTACACCACAAGTGAAGTGCTGGACGCGATCCAATCCAGTTTGACTACGCGCGAAATCGACACCACAGAAATTACCGACATCGACAAGGCGGTGTTTGCTACAGCTGCGTCGCTGATCGCAGCTCTCCTTAGTTCTGACATAGAAACCACTGCAGATATCGAGAACACGTTCGGAGAAGATCTAAACATCCTACTTGTCGATGACTTTGCATCACTTGATGGCGTCTCGCTTAATGGAGCAGCCATTATTGGGACCGATGAAATTATCCTAGACAGTGGCCTTGAAGGCGATGAATTGCGTGCCGTTTTAGCCGAAGAAATCGCTGAGACCGCGCATCAGGACGTGTACGGCGAAGCGTCAGTTGGAGATTTCGGGGCCGAGCTTGTTGCGATCCTAAATGGCGAAGATACAGACACGATCAAAACGTATTCCGAAACAACAGAGATCGACAAGGTTGAAACAGAATACGGCACGGCCGAGGCCAGCCTAAATCGCAGCCTAGTCACTCTTGAGGGCGTTTTGGAGTCTGAACCGGGGTGGGAGATCAACCATAGCGGCTCCGTTAGTGAAAGTGGTTATGACGCCGATATATCAACGATGTATGCGTCCAATCTGGACGGAGACATGTGGGGGAAACACTATACGGTACAACAGCGTCAGAGATAGAGGGGATCGCAGAGGCCAATGGTACTTACGATTTTGATGGCGCGGAATCGCGACTTCTGTCGTCGCCTTCGCTGTTCTCGGTGGGAGCTTTGCTGTTGAAAATTTGGGCGCGGAAATTACGAGCTATGAGAACTTTGAATATATGGCGATTGACGGGCACAGCAGCACATTGATTGCAGGGTCAGGTTCGGCGACCTTCGAATACTGGTTGACCGAGGGAGAAACCTACACAACCGGATCCGAATATAGCTACTCAGAAACAATCTCGACATCATCGGGGTTGAGTGTGAGTGGTATTGAGACATCATTCTCGACAGACACAACAAACACAGAAACATTCTCTTCAAGTAATAGCTTCACCGCAACCTCGACGATACGAAATACTTATACTGTTGATGGCTCCAATTACGAAGCTGGCACCGCAGTTTCTTATGGCGCACATGGGGCTGTTGCCGATGCGACGATCGCCGACAAAATCGAGTTGCTGGGTGTTGCTTACGACTATGATGACGACGGGTACTCGGTTGAAAACTACTTTTACGTGGATGCGACCGAGACTGAAGTTTACCGCGATTATCTTATTGACGTTGTTCAAACGGACGTCTCATCCGCCGACTTGTTAGGCTGACCGGTAGTGCCTTAAAAGCGCACGCCTGAGCGCCTTGCGTAACCAACAGCGTGAGCGCCACACTGTATGCGATGGCAGATCAGGACGTGCCGTTGGACGCGTTCTGGCCCATGACCTCCTATGTCGCTGACGGCTTATCAGCGACATAGGTTAGATATAAGCGTTACAGAGCGGGCAATGTCCGCTCTCTGGAAACCAGCCGGGCAGATCTGACAGTATAGTGGCATCGTTGATACTCTTGCTCGTCAACTCAATCGCCTGCCACGCAATGAGTGCGGATTGCACCACCCACAAGTCCGTTCGATTAGGGGTATTCGACCATTTCTCCTCCGAAAAGACCAAAGTCGATGATCGGTTTTGTCATCTCTGCCCCATAGACTGAGATTTCTATTTTTGAATTGCTGCAAATGCCAGAACACCAGCTTCTGCGACCTCAAGGTCTTGTGCTGGTGATCCAGAACTGACGCCGATACCACCTACGACCTCTCCGTCAGACAGCACTGGCAGGCCACCTGCGACCACCACCAGACGCCCACCTAATGTAGAGGATAACCCAAAGGCTGGCTTGCCGGGTTGGCTCACCTCACCAAGCACATGGGTGCTCTTTCTGACACCGGCCGAAGTAAAGCTTTTGTCGATGGCAAGGTTGATGCTGGTGGTTTTACCCCCATTCATCCGCTCAAAGGCAATCAGGTTACCGCTTTCGTCCGTCACAGCAATGCACATCGGCACGCCAATCTCTTCGGCCTTGGTACGCGCACCAGCAATCAGTACATAAGCGTCATCTATATCAAGGCGTTTAATATTCAGCATTCTTTGTTCCTAATAAGTGGTGTCTGAAGGTCCTCAAACTGCCAATGGTGTTGCGCCAGGATGCAAGGCACCTTGAGTAAAATTGGGGAAAATCGGGTAAGTTTGGATGGTTCACGCCCTTACAATTTAAGTATTGGTTGCACCTACATTGACTTGTAATCCCCGCCGTAGGTGATTGCGCATACCTGCTCCTGCCGCGCTTGCGTCGCCAGACTTGATAGCCTCGGCAATAATAGAATGTTCCTTGCGCAAACTGTCTTGGTAGCCGGGTAGTTCTTCTTGATCCATTTGATGCATCGCATTTGCCGGAATGATAAAAGGCCCAAGAAAGCGCAAGAAATCAACCATATAAGAATTCTTGGTCGCATTAGCGATGGCAAGGTGGAAACTGAAATCCTCGGTCTGTCCCAGATCGCCAGCTAAATGCGCTGCATGCTGTTTTTCCAATGCCGCCTCTATGCCGCGAATGTCAGCGTCTGTACGACGCACGGCAGCCAGCTCAGCATTGGACACCTCCATGTGCAGGCGTAGCTCCATGGCCTGCTCCATGTGGTCCTTTTCACTGAGATCCTTACTGCACAAACGGAACGGCTGTTGACTGATGTCTTCACAAACAAAAACGCCGCGCCCTTGGTGAGCCTTCACAAGCCCGTCCACACGCAAGGATGAAACCGCCTCACGAATGACCGTACGACTTACGCCAAACATCTCGACAAGCGCATTCTCTGTCGGGAGCTGTTCACCAGGTGAAAATTCTCCCTTTTGAATGCGCTCCCGCAATTGATCAGCAACGCGTTCGCCTAGTTTCGGACGCGCCCCTAAGGTCGGCTTTCCAGATTCTCGCATGAGTTCAACTCCAATATTCCCGCTCCCAACTACACGTAACCGCACAATAAGGACAACAAGCCATGAAAATGATCATACGGGTTGCTTTTCGTAAATTCATAATTCATCATACAACATACAATGTCGGGAGGAAACGATAAATCGACATTGGAAAAACATTAGAGAGGATTGAAATGACACTTAATCGAAAATTTGTCTGGCCACTGATGGCGACACTGCTCAGCACCGTTGGGGCGCATGCAGCAGAGTTTGACCTGAGCATCCAAACGCATTTTAGCGCGGAATCACTCAAGGGTAAAAACGTTCAAAGCTTGGTGGATGACATCGAACGCATGACCGCCGGACGTGTGGAGATTGAAATGTTCTATTCAGCGTCTTTGGTGAAGGCGACGGAAACATTTGATGCTGCAGTGAATGGTATTCTTGACGGCGACATGACTGGTGCTGCCTACCAGACGGGTAAAGATCCTGCATTCCAGTTCGTTGGTGATGTTCTTGGCGGGTATGACACACCGTGGGAAATGTATTCTTGGTTCTATTATGGTGGTGGCCTTGAAGCAGCTCAACCGTTGTATGAAGCGCATGGAATGCACGTTGTCGGTTGGTGGATTTCAGGGCAAGAATCCTTGTCCTCAACAAGCCCGCTCGCCAGTGTTGAAGACTTCAAGGATTGGAAATTCCGCTCCCCTCCCGGCATTCAAACCGAAATTTTTGCGGATTTAGGCGCAAGCCCGATTGTGATGGATTTCGGCGAGGTATTTACCGCGCTTGAGACCAAGATCATTGACGGTGCAGACGCCTCAAACATCGCAACAAACAGCGAGATTGGCCTCTACGACATCGCCAAACACGCAACGTACCCCGGCTTCCACTCAATGCCCGCGGATCACCTTGCAATCAACAAAGGCGTTTGGGATTCCCTGCCCGATGACATCCAAGCAATTATCGAAGTTGCCATGGAAAAAATGGCGTTTCGCGAGACACTTAGCCACTCTGTTGAAATGGGTGCCGCTGCAAAAGCTGCTCAAGCAGATGGCGTGACACTTTATGACTGGGATGCTGAACAACGTGAGGCTTTCCGTACATTCTCCCGTGCGAAGTGGGAAGAATGGGGTGAGAAAACCGAACAGGCTGGTGATTTGGTCGATAGCCACATTGCGTTCATGAAGAAAATCGGACTGATCACTCAATAACTGTATTTGGAGCGGCGCCTGCCGTCGCTCCATTATACATCAGAAAGCCAAATTCATGCCCACACTCAGCTCATCTGGCTATCTATGGATCGCATCCTTGGGGGCTTTTACGCTCATTTGGATGCTTTTCGTTGCGCCAAAACTTGTCCCGACTTTAATGCGTGGAATGCACGGTGCATCAGGCCCGCCGCTCACTATCATCGATCACATTACACTGCGGATTGCATCGATGTTGATGTTTTTCGTCGCCATCATAACGAGCATCATGCTCTATGAGGTGGTCATGCGTTACGTCTTTGCGCGCCCGACAATTTGGGTTGAAGAGCTGTCACGTTGGCTTGGCGGTGTCATATTCTTGGTTGCTGGCCTTTATGCCATGCAGCAACGCACCCACATCCGGGTGACCATCGTCTACGACATTGTTGGTCGCAACACGCAGCGCGTCATGGATGCCTTCGGGGCGCTGTGCATCTGCACCTTTTGCTGGACAGTGACGTGGGGATATTGGGAAAATTCCATGCGAAAGTTCAGCACATGGGAGCTTTATGGCTCAGCTTGGAACCCGCCCATCCCAGCCATTATGAAGCCCTTGATCTGTGTCACCTGCGCATGGATGAGCGTTCAAGCACTCAATAATCTTATCGTTGATTGGCGCAGAAACACGCCCCTCTCGCCAGCAGAGGACGTATAAATGGGTATTGCAGAACTTTCACTCCTGCTCGTTCTGGGCATTGTAGTGCTCTTGGCGATGGGCGTCCCGCTTGGGTTTGCTTCAGGATTTCTTGGGGCACTGGTTGCCTATTGGAAGCTTGGAGATCGCGGGTTTTATATCCTAGGGCAAAGGATGTACGACCTTACCATTGAGCACGCACTATTGGCTGTGCCGTTGTTCATTTTTATGGCCATGTTGCTGGAGCGAAGTAATATCGCCAAGGACATGTATGACGCCATGAGCGTCTGGATGTCGCGCACACGTGGCGGCATTGCAATTGTGACCTCTGTCATGGCGATGATTATGGCTGCGATGTCTGGCATCATCGGGGGCGAAATTGTGTTGCTTGGCCTTGTTGCTTTGCCGCAAATGTTGCGCCTGAACTATGATAAACACCTCGCTTGCGGCACGATCTGTGCTGCGGGTTCGCTTGGTACGATGATACCGCCTTCCATCGTGCTCATTATGTACGGCGTGGTGACCGAAACCTCGATCCATGCCCTGTTTAAAGCGGCGCTTATTCCTGGCTTGCTGCTGGCGTTTAGCTACATCGTTTACATTGCTATCCGCGCGCATTTGCGTCCCCAAGATGCCCCACTGCCCGTGCTAGAGCAGGAAGTCACTTTCCACGATAAGATCATTGCGCTTAAGGGTTTGCTACCACCAATGATTTTGGTTGGTGCAATCCTTGGCTCAATCTATGGCGGCATAACAGGGATCACAGAAGCGGCAGCAATTGGATGTATAGGTACAATAATTTTGATCACACTACGTGGTGAAATGTCCCTGTCCTTACTCATAGAAGCACTGCAACGCACGATGCGATCCACTGGTACGATCATGTGGGTTACTTTTGGCGCGACCGCACTTGCGGGGGCTTATTCCCTTGCTGGTGGCCCCACCTTCATTGCGGGTTTGATCCTTGGATTGGATGTCCCCCCTATGGGCGTCATTCTGGTCATGATGTTGATTTTCTTGTTTCTAGGCGCCCTGCTTGATTGGATCGGGATTGTTCTGCTGGTGATGCCTGTTTTCCTACCCATCGTGATGGGTATGGACCCTGCGGATATCGGACTGTTGGGCACCTTGTCTCCGGCGCATGTTTCAGTTTGGTTTGGCATCTTGTTCTGCATCAACATGCAAGTCAGCTTTCTTAGCCCGCCCTTTGGACCTGCTGCGTTCTACCTGAAATCCGTCGCGCCTCCAGAAATCTCTCTGGCTGACATTTTCAGGGGTTTTTTACCATTCATCGGCATCCAGCTTATGGTGTTAGCCGTCATGATGGCGTTTCCCGAAATCACCACCTTGCTCCTGCATTAATGGTGTTCTCCCTGACGAGGGCTGGGTTCGCTTGGTCCTCGTCAAAAATCTATTCCAACCTATCTGGCGAAAGGCCTAAATATGATCAATTCAAAACCCGAGGCTGGTAGTCTCCTCCCTAAAATATCCGTCGACAAACTAGACGGTGGTACGCTTGAAATCGGAGGGACCAAAGATCGGTACACCCTTTTCGTTGTGTACCGTGGCAAACACTGTGGTCGCTGCAAACGCTATCTGAACGGACTACAGACACGCGCCGCCGACTGGGAAGCCGCCGGATTTGATGTTGTTGTGGTGTCCGCCGACACAAAAAATAAGGCCGAGCAAGATGTTGCTGAATTTGGCTGGAATTTTGACATCGGGTATGGCTTGACCGAAGAGCAAATGCAAAAACTCGGGGTCTACATCTCAGATCCACTCTCTCCTGATGAGACAGATCGTCGTTTTTCCGAACCTGCTGTTTTCTGTGTTCGTCCTGATGGCGTAATCCAAATCGTTTGCTTGTCCAATGGCCCAGCCGCACGCCCTGATCTGGATGAACTGCTCGACGGCATGAAATTCAATATTGAACACAAACGCCCAGCAAGAGGGACTGTTTAACTATTGCCAGCAATAGTTGAGCTGTGGTCAGTCCAAAGTTTCATGCGGCTTGATACACAACCTCTTCTTTCAAACCCCTGCACGCGCCTCCCACCCCAACTACTTGCGGGGTGATGCGTGCAGGCGGACATCGACCGTTTCGAGACTTCCGAAGGATTGTCGATCGATCAAGCACGCATAACAGCCATCGACGCCCTGTCAGGTGTCGGAAGAAAAGTAATTGATGTGCTTGAAAGGATCAAAACATTCGCTGAGCTGAGATGTTATCGTGAGCGTGAGCGTGCCATTAAGAAAAATGCCCCTGCTAGTCTTTCAAACCATGGCTTTGACAACTCACTTACGAGATGATCAAGGCGACGAGAATTCGTAGAAAAAGACATCCTAGGATTGCGCGCAGCTCCCGATGTCGACGTCGCCAGCAGCCACTTCCTTTGCAGTATTATCCGCATCAATGTGCACCTGAACCAGCTGCCTCGCGCATACTCCTTTACCTGACTGGTTCTCGTAATTTATGTTGTTGATATGAAAACATCAGTACGCCTTAGATTATTGTTTATGGTTCTCCTACCATTGATCCTTCTGATGCCATTACTACTACTTCTGGGCTTATCCAGATGGACCTCTGAGTACGACGAACTTTTGATTTCAAAAGTAAATAGTGACTTGCGGATAGCCGAGCAATACTTGTCTCGCATCATGGTTTCAACGGGAACCAATCTCAGCAGTATCGCCGGGACAGCTGAGTTTTCTCAAGCGCTCTCACAGCCAAAGAGCATTCAACTCGCCTATCTCGAACGCAAGCGCACCGAACTGGGCATGGATTTTCTATATTACCTTCCCACAACCACGCCGATCGACAGCATCCGTTGGCCAGTGATCCAATCAGCGCTGACAGGAAACCCATCGACCGCGATCGATATTTTTGACGTAGCCGACATGGAAAAATTCAGCGCCGTACTGGCCCAGCAGGCACGTATTGACCTGATCCCAACTGAAGCCGCTGTGCCAACAGAACGCACAACTGAAGTGCGTGGCATGATCGTACATTCAGCCAGCCCTGTTACCTTAGACGGCCAAAGTGGGGTTATTGTTGGGGGCATTTTGCTCAACCGAAACTTGGATTTCATCGATACAATTAATGAACTGGTCTACCTCAATGCGGTAACGGGAGGCGTCAGCCAAGGGACTGCGACATTGTTTCTGGAAGACGTGCGCGTTTCGACAAATGTTCGCCTGTTTGAGAATGTTCGTGCATTGGGGACACGCGTTTCTGCCGAGGTCAGACAAGTCGTCCTTGATGATGGCGCCACGTGGCTTGATCGCGCATTCGTGGTAAACGATTGGTATATTTCCGGATATTTACCAGTTAACGACAGCTTTGGTGCGCGCGTTGGCATGCTGTATGTTGGATTTCTTGAGGAGCCATTCTCCACCGCAAAGAAAGATGCCATTCTATGGATGCTGGTGGCGTTTATTGCTGTCCTGCTAATTTCTGCGCCGCTGTTTCTTTTGTTGGCCAAAAGTATCTTTGCTCCGCTTGAGGCCATGACAAAGATCATGAAACGTGTTGAAGGCGGAGATCTTTCCGCACGCAACGGGAATATTAGCGCCACGGGCGAGATCGGCCAAGTGGCGGCACATTTAGATTCACTGCTTGAACAGGTTCAGGACAGAGACCGCGAACTGCGCGATTGGGCCGGACAGTTAAACAGCCGCGTTGATCGGCGCACATCTGAATTGCGCGATGCAAACACTAAACTAGAAGAAACAACGCAACAGCTTGTCATGTCTGAAAAACTGGCGGCTATTGGAGAAATTACGGCTGGCGTAGCCCATGAAATCAACAATCCCGTGGCTGTGATCCAAGGAAATGTAGACGTCATGCGCGAGGCCCTTGGATCTGCAACCAAGGAAGTGGAAACCGAACTCACCCTGATTGATCGACAAATCACACGGATCACTGCAATTGTCGGCAAATTGCTGCAATTTGCGCGCCCCGGTGATTTCTCTGGGAACCACTCAAGTGTCACACTAAATTCTGCTGTGGCTGATTGTCTCGTGCTCGTTGACCATGAACTGAATACTAAGAATATCAAGGTTCAGACCCATCTGAATAAAACTCCAACAATCCGAATAGATCCCGGAGAATTACAACAGGTTATCGTCAACTTGATCATGAATGCCGCCCAAGCCATGGCGAACAATGGCGTGTTGATATTGCGGTTGAAGAACGAAAAACATGAAGGCCAGTCAGGAGCAAGCTTGACGGTTCATGACAATGGACCTGGAATTGAGGCTGATCGGATAGGAAAAGTATTTGATCCATTCTTCACCACCAAACCGGGCGAAGGTACTGGACTAGGTCTATCAATCAGCCAGACAATCATTCAACGTGCCGGCGGACTAATATCAGTCAACAACCATGTGAGTGGCGGCGCAGAGTTCCGCGTTTGGCTACCAGCTGCAACTGAGGTAAACCCCGACACCACCGAAATAGCGGCGCAATAGAT
Source organism: Sulfitobacter sp. (assembly GCF_036960155.1). Lineage (GTDB taxonomy): Bacteria > Pseudomonadota > Alphaproteobacteria > Rhodobacterales > Rhodobacteraceae > Sulfitobacter. Next base: position 10,374 of record NZ_JBALWB010000008.1, read on the forward strand.
ATGGCTACATGCCCCAAGCCGCCAATTTGCGATCGATGGTTTTGCGCGATACGCCCAAACGGCGTGCGGCTTCGGCGCGATTGCCGTCACTTTCATCTAGCAAATGAAGGATATGCCGCTGTGTAACCAGCTCAAGAGATTCAATGGCCAGTTCACCTACGGCCTCACCATGCCCAGCAAACTCTGTTGGAAATGCGCCTAGAATAACCGATCGCTCGATCAAATTACGCAACTCACGTACATTTCCAGGCCACCCGTAACGGCGCATTTTCAATAATGTTTCCGCATCCAGGTCTAGCGGCGCCATGCCAAGCTCTTTGCTGAACTGCTGCATGAAATAAGTAGCCAATTCCACAATATCTTCGCTACGGTCTGCCAGCCGTGGCAGCGAAAGGTTGACGACATTGATGCGGTGAAACAAATCTTCGCGAAATTTGCCTGACGCAACAGCGGCATCTAAATCGGCATTTGTGGCGAACAAAAACCGCAAGTCTAGTGGAATTTCACGTTCTGATCCAACTGGGCGGACCCGCTGATCATCTAGCACCCGTAACAGCGCGGTTTGCATTGCATAGGGCATTTGGGCCACCTCGTCCAAGAACAATGTGCCGCCATCTGCCAAATATAGCAGTCCATGGCGATTATCGCTGTCTCCCTCGCGCACACCAAATAATTGCTGCATCATCAGATCAGGTGCAAAGGCGGCGCAATTCACTGCCACAAACGGTTGATCCCGCCGGTTTGACAAACTGTGCAGGGTACGCGCCGCGATCTCTTTTCCGGTTCCACTTTCTCCAGTGAAAAGAACTGATGTCGGTAATGGTGCCAATCGTTCCAACATCCTGAGCACTTCTTGGAACTCTGGTGATCTTCCAATGAATGTCCCGCCCCGTCCAGCTGCCAACTCGTGGCGCAACAGATGATTGTCGCGTTGCAGGTGGCTTCGATCCAATGTCCGCATCACTGCGCTAAGGATTTGGTTGGCACGGAACGGTTTAAGAACGAAATCGCTGACGCCTACCCGCAAGGCTGTGATGGCAGTTTCTAGATCAGCATAGGCCGTCATCAAGATAATGTCAGCATACAAACCAACCCGACGCTGTTCTTTGACCCAGTCCAACCCCGTTTTACCCGGCATAATATTATCGAGGATCACAACATCAAATTGGGTATTATCCAGATGCTTTGTAGCCTCAACCGCAGAGACGGCCAATTCTACCCGCTTTACCCTGGGTGAAAGAATCTTGTGCAGAAAATGGCGCATCCCCGGTTCGTCGTCGATAATGAGGACAGACGCATTGGCCAAGGCAGGGCCATAGTCTGGAGCGTTCTCAGTATTCAACTACCTAATCCAGACGTACGCTGGCGCCAGCGTATGCGTCCTTAGCTGAGAACCCTATTTCGCTTAATATGAAATAACTGCTCACGCCAATCACGATTATCGCGGCGCCCCCGGCCATCATGGCTTTCATTGTATCGTCTCCTATAGGTGTCAGTTTGCAGATATGTTGGCGTTGCAAAACAGACTATCGCAAATCAAGCGCCGACTGTGCACATTTATTCTGCTGGGGTTGTTGAACTGTTCTGTGATGTGGCTTGCTTGGCTTTCACTTCCTCCAACCAAATCGAATGGTGCTGCTCAGCCCATGCTTCATCAACGCCACCATCGCTCATTGCATCATATGCACCCTCCATACCAACAGAACCAATATAGATGTGTGCCAAAATGATCGCCATCATGACAAAACCCACAATTGCATGCCAAAGCTGAGCATATTGCATCTCTTCTTGTGGAGACATCTGCGTCGGAAGGGCGTCCAACCCGACCAGGCCTGTCAGCCCCCAATCATTCAGCAGCGAGAACGTCTTGGCGAATAGTGTGATTTCGTATGGAAACAGAAGCGACAGGCCAGAAATGGATGCCGATGCACCAAGTACAATCACCGACCAAAAGATGATCTTTTGACCAAAGTTGAATTTTTTCGCAGGTGGGTGCTTTGACCCAACGATCCCACCTGCTTGAGCGATCCAAACCAGATCAGTCCGGTCCGGGATATTGTGCCAGACCCACATAAAGAAGACGACAATCAAGGCCAGCATAAAAGCCCAAGACACATTGTTATGGATAAACTTTGACAGCATCAGCAGCGTCGCGTTGGCTTCGAGTCCAAAGGTTGGTGCTAGAAATTTTCGACCTATTAGCACTAAAATGCCTGTTATCCCCAACAATATAAACGAGCCGGCCAAGGTCCAGTGCGCCATGCGTTCAAGAAACTTAAACCGCTCAATTGTGCGCCCTTTCAGACCCCCTTCAACACGGATTTTGCCCCGTAGCAGATAGAAAACTGCAAGCAAAACAAGTGTGATCGCCAACAATCCGATCCCATAGGTGATCAGTGGGCCTTCACGAACATTAAGCCACCACATCCCACCATCTTGAATGAGGACCCTGCCCCGAACATCTGCTGTCGATACAGTCACATCCGCCGTACCATAGCGCAGCGCGCGCCACAGTTCAGGATCGGATGCGCCGCCCAAGGTCCCAAGCTGATTAGCAATACCAGCGGCCGATTCCGGATCACCGGTTGCGTCGCGCCGAAAGGCTTCGTCAACGCTGTCACCGCGCTGACGGGCCAATATGTCTTCGAGTGTTTGTGCGCCACCTGTAGCGCTGCGATCGGGGGTTGTGGTAGAATCCGCCTGTTGCGCAACGCTTGGCAACGCCAGCGCAATCAACAAAGCAAAGGCAGAGAATAGACGGAACATAGCAGAACCCTCGATATTGAGTTTATTAGACAATTGAAGGCTGGGACCACTGATATCACAGCAGCCCCAGTTTGTTTTAAAAAGGTAACGCACCAACAGCGCATTACCCATAGATGGGTTTAACCACCCTTTTGCTCATAAGCTGTACCCCAGCCCCAAGCACCAGAGCCGAAACCACGGGCAACCACACGTTCACGGTAGATGTCCGAAACGGTTGCGCCATCTCCTGCCAACAACGCCTTTGTTGAACACATTTCCGCACAGATCGGCAGCTTGCCTTCTGCAATGCGGTTGCGCCCATATTTGGCGAATTCAGCCGTGGAATGGTTTTCTTCTGGACCACCGGCGCAGAATGTACATTTGTCCATCTTGCCACGGCTGCCAAAGTTGCCAGCTTGTGGATACTGCGGCGCGCCAAACGGACAGGCATAAAAGCAGTAACCGCACCCAATACAAAGATCTTTGGAATGTAGAACAATCCCTTCTTCGTTTTGGTAAAAGCAGTCAACCGGACATACAGCCATACAGGGTGCATCTGAACAGTGCATACAAGCTACCGAGATCGAGCGTTCACCCGGTTGGCCATCCTGAATAGTCACCACCCGTCGCCGGTTGATGCCCCAAGGCACTTCATGCTCGTTCTTACACGCGGTTACGCAAGCATTACATTCAATGCAGCGTTCAGCGTCGCAAAGGAACTTTGCTCTTGCCATCTTATCGTCTCCTTACGCTGACCAGATTTTGCAGAGGGTCGATTTCGACTCCTGCATCTGAGTTACTGAATCGTAGCCATAGGTCTGAGCCGTATTGGCGCTTTCGCCCAACACATATGGATCAGCGCCGTCCGGATACTTGCTGCGTTGGTCTTCGCCTTGGAAATGGCCCCCAAAGTGGAACGGCATAAAGGCGACGCCCTCACCGACCCGTGGTGTAACCATAGCCATAACTTTGACCTTGCCGCCTTCCGGCCCTTCAACCCAGACCTGCTTGCCATCACGCACCCCAAGGTTATTCGCATCCCTAGGGTTGATCTCAACAAACATATCTTGCTGCAACTCAGCCAGCCATGGGTTCGAACGAGACTCCTCGCCACCGCCCTCATATTCGACCAGTCGCCCGGACGTGAGGATCATGGGGTATTCCTGGCTAAAGTCTTGTTTCTGAATAGACGCATACATAGTCGGCAAACGATAGAATTTGCGGTCTTCATATGTCGGATAATCAGCAACTAGATCCCTGCGGTTGGAATAAAGCGGCTCGCGGTGGATTGGCACCGGATCTGGGAACGTCCAGACCACTGCACGTGCCTTTGCATTGCCAAAGGGCGCACATTCGTGGGCAATCGCAACCCGTTGGATCCCGCCAGAAAGATCCGTTTTCCAGTTGGTCTTTGGACCAGCCAAGGCATCAATGGACGCACGTTCCTCAGCCGTTAGCTCGCTGTCCCAACCAAGGTCCATCAGCATTTGCATTGTGAATTCGGGGTATCCATCTTGGATATCCGAGTCCTTGCTGTAAACGCCTTCAGCCAACAGATTGTCACCATCACGTTCAACACCGAAACGAGCCCGGAACGTTAGGCCACCCTCTGAGACACGTTTGGACAGGTCATAGAGGTTAGGCGTGCCGGGATGGTTCATTTCTGGGGTGCCCCAAGAAGGCCATGGAAGACCGTAATAATCTCCATCAGCCGGACCACCAATCGCTTGTAGCGTTGTACGATCAAAGGTGTGCTGATTTTCCATGTGCTTCTTGATGCGTTCAGGACTTTGACCTGTGTACCCAACAGTCCACATTCCACGGTTGAATTCCCGCGTAACACTTTCCACGTTTGGCACGTGTTCATCGTCCATTTCGATATTGCGCAGCAGGCGATCGGCAAAGCCGAACTTGTCTGCGAACAACGCAATGATCTCGTGGTCAGGTTTGCTTTCGAACAGTGGATCTACCACTTTGTCGCGCCACTGAAGCGACCGGTTTGATGCGGTGACAGAGCCACGCGTTTCAAACTGGGTACATGCCGGAAGCAGATAAACACCGTCAGTTCGGTCATGAAGTACGGCAGAAACGGTTGGATAAGGATCCACCACGACAAGCATGTCGAGCTTTTCCATCGCCGTTTTCATTTCCGTCATCCGGGTCTGTGAATTGGGCGCATGCCCCCACAGAACCATTGCACGAACTTTGTTAGGTTGATCCATGTTGTCAGCATCTTCTAAGACGCCATCAATCCAACGCGACACCGGAATACCAGTGAGGTTTTGCAGGGATTTCTCCTTGCCGTCCGCGCCAGTTGTTTTCTGGAACTGACCCGCAAGCCATTCAGGATCTTCTTCCCAAACGCGTGCCCAATGTGCCCATGCGCCCGCTGACAGGCCATAATAACCCGGCAATGTGTGGCTAAGGACTCCAAGGTCGGTTGCGCCTTGCACGTTGTCGTGGCCGCGGAAAATATTTGTACCACCGCCAGAAGTGCCCATGTTGCCAAGGGCCAGCTGCAAAATGCAATACGCACGTGTGTTATTGTTGCCTGTGGAGTGCTGCGTGCCACCCATACACCAAATTACGGTGCCGGGACGGTTGTTGGCCAAAGTACGGGCCACGCGACGCAATTGTTCACCGGGGGCCCCAGTAACACGTTCAACTTCTTCAGGATTCCATTTGCGTACTTCGTCTTGAATTTGGTCCATGCCCCAAACACGGGTACGGATAAATTCTTTATCTTGCCAATCATTTTCAAAGATATGCCACAAGATACCCCAGACCAAAGCAACATCACTGCCGGGACGGAAGCGGACATATTCATCCGCGTGGGCCGCAGTACGCGTAAAGCGCGGATCGCAAACGATCACTGGCGCATTGTTTTGCTCTTTGGCCTTCAGCAAGTGCAACAGCGAAACAGGGTGTGCTTCGGCTGGGTTACCGCCAATGATAAAGATAGCTTTGGAGTTGTGGATGTCGTTGTACGAATTGGTCATCGCACCATAGCCCCAGGTGTTCGCAACACCGGCAACTGTGGTCGAGTGACAAATGCGTGCCTGATGGTCCACGTTGTTTGTGCCCCAGTAGGCTGCAAACTTACGGAACAAATAGGCCTGTTCGTTGTTATGCTTGGCCGATCCTAGCCAATACACAGAATCCGGGCCGCTTTCTTCGCGGATCGTATTCATGCCGTCGCCGATCTCATTGATCGCCTGTTCCCAGCTGAGGCGGACCCATTCACCGTTTACTTTTTTCATGGGGTACTTCAGACGGCGTTCGCCGTGCGCATGTTCCCGTACCGATGCACCTTTAGCACAATGCGCACCTAGGTTAATCGGACTGTCCCAACCAGGCTCTTGGCCTGTCCAAACACCGTTTTGAACTTCTGCAATTACCGTGCATCCCACTGAACAGTGGGTACAAACAGATTTCACTGTCTTGACCAAGGCTGGGTTTGACGCAGCGGCAGATGCTTGCTGCACCGTACCCCCCGTAGCGGCAATCGCCGCAAGCCCTCCAATGGCCAGACCGGATCCGCGCAGAAATGCACGCCGATCTACTGAAGCGTTGGCCGCTTCTGACAGGATACTTGTCCGCTGGGAGCGTCGCGCAATCCCATTGGTCTTTTTCCTCAACATAATGTTGTCCTCCCTTGCTCGCTTATCCCCTGCTGGGCCTCGCTCGCTTGGCTTCAATTGTGGCTGTCAGCAGTCGGGCGTCACGCAACCAGTCGCTTCTTGCCGTCTATTCGTCGCCCGATTGATCGGACGCCGTGTCGCCCCAAAAGGGCTATTTTATCAGAATTTTGCGCTATCCAGATAAGCTCGGGTGTGCAGGGTGTCCTGCATTTTGTCCGACAAAAGATCGGGCTCAGCTGCTTGGGCTGTGCTCCCCCCAGTAACAACAGCTGCCACTGTAAGCGGTCCTGCCGTTCCGGCCAGTTTCAGAAAATTGCGACGGCTTGTGCCGTCTTCTTTTCTGCTCATATTAGTCTCCTATGTTGACTGTTCCGACGATATTTCGCCGCTCGATTTACGGGATTTAACCCGCGCTCATCCGGAAGGCCTCAGTTTCAATTTCCATAAACGTGCGGCCAATTGTGGCGACCGACGCATAGAAAACTGAATTTTTAGCTCCTTCGAGATCTGAATAAAAATGCGCAGCCCAAGGGGCGATGTGCGTATTGAAGAAGATCTTTTGTTGATCCAGCGTGGCCTCACGACCAAACCGCCCAACGATCATCGCACCCATCATTTCCATTAGGCTGGCAATATTGTCTTCTGGTTCAAACACGGTATTCGACCGCTCCAAACCCCGTAGGGCCATGTCATCGCGCAGCCGCGCCAACGGTTTTTCGTTCAAAAAGCCGGTCAGATAGTAACTGGCATAAGGCAACAGCTCGCCCCGCCCCAAACCGATGAACAGTTTGTTATACTCGCGCGTAACGGTTTGGGGTTTGGACAGCTTTGCCATTTTCGCCAGCGTTGAGGTCGCCTTGCCCAACGGACTGTCATCCCCAGAGAGGCCTGCAGTCATCATCAACAAGCTTTCATCTGGCGGACCAGCCAGCAGTACTCCCAAGAAGTTATAAAGATCCGCACGCAACCGATCTTCTTCTGCGATTTCCATTTTTAACGCTTCGCTCATCCTGTGTGTTGATCCTCAAAATAAAATTGCATCCGGCGGCGCTGCGGATTTGGGACGATGTCTTCTTGAATTGCGACATCCCTCAGGTCTGGCGCGTCCTGCTGATGGATTTCACCCTCCAGCATAATTTCTGGTGCAGAGCCTTCGGCATCGGCCACAATCAGTTCTTCGATTGTCAATTCTTCGCCTTGTTCCACTTCGGGAGCAGGTGCTTGCGCCGCTTCTTCTTTTTCCAACGCTTGGCGGGCCAATTCCTTGACGTGTGCCATCATGCCTTTGCCGACTTGGTAGGTCGTTTGCATGTTCTCAATGACCATTGCGGCGTCAGTGAAATCCTCACCATAATCGACAAGCCCGTCCACATTCGCCAGAATGGGGTTCAATCTCCAAAGCTTGCGTAGGGCGCGCGTCTTAAGGCGGGCAGGAACCACATCACTCATGAAGGCGCTGAAATCATCGCCCTGCTCCATGTTGTCAGGATCGGGAAGTCCCAATTCTTCTAGTATTTCCGCATCCGTTTTTTCTGCAGTTGACGCTTCCAGCGCCTCTTCACGCGCTTCAACCAACTCAGCATCGGCTTCAGCCTCAACAGCGGCTTTGCGCTTGTTCCAGAAATCGCTCATTGCAAGCGCTCCTTGCGGACCGAACCGGGTGAGCGATAAACGTCCCCCATCTGGGAAATTCGCGCATCGCCAATACCGTCTTCCTTTTCGTCGATGCGCTTACGATCGCGCTTCCGCTTCACAAAGACTTCCTCTTGGTGAAATTCCTCGACAAAGTCGCGCACCCACGCAATCAAACCAGCTGGCATTGGAACTTTCTCAACCAATTCCTCACCACTGTCCGTATAGTCCTGCGCTTCATATGGCGAAGCGGTGACCAACAGCACTTCCAACGGGACATCAATCTGTTCGCTTTCACGCATTACGACATAGACGCATGGCACCTGAGTAGAGAGCCCATGAAGATAAGCCTCCGTCTCGGCACCGTGCAATTCAAGTGTCAGAGTGTCGGCATGGTATTCTATTGTCTGACCTTCGCGGCGCAACTCACGCCAGCTGGCATCCTGAGCGCCGACCAATACCCCTGTCGCAGTCCATGCAAATGACACCCAACGGGTAACCCCTGGCGTGCGCCGCAGCACTACGCCCAAACGCATCGTTTGGTACATTTTAGGATTATGTATCAACCCAGTCTCCCTGTTGGAAACTAACTTGCGACAACGCATTGAGAGAACAAAGCAAAGAATGGCTTGAAATCGCATTCCATAGTCCTTGGGGACAAAATGGGATTGTATCCCCAGCCGATCCTTGCGCGGAGGACAAGATGTCTATCTTGAGTGAAATACTAGGCTATACATTTTGCTGTACAAATACCGAATCACTTGATCGAAAATCGCGATGTTTGGCCTACTCAACAAGTTGGTGTTTGAAAGAATGACGGTTGTCGCCCACCGCGAATCAAGTCTACCCTGCGCAGTGTCCTTGCAGTTTATACCTGTGAAAAAGGCGTGTTTCAGGAAGGTAATATGATGGCTAAACGGCTGATAACATGCGATTGTCTTGGGAGCCAAGCCATCGATGCGAACGCAATGTCTCACACACTAGGTCTGGAGGTAATAACGCCGTGCACAGCACTCTGCACAACCCAAATTGACCTAGCCGCCGCCGCTTTGACACAAGGCGATGCAGTTTTTTCTTGTGCCCAAGAAACACGCGTTTTCGAGGCTTTGGCTGAGGAATTGGGCGTCGATCCGGCCCCCACATTTGATCTGCGAGATCGGGCAGGTTGGACCGCCGATGAAGGTAGTCTTGTACCCAAAATGACCGCACTGGCCGCCGAAGCTCTTTTACCTGCGTCCCCAAGCAAATCATTAGACGTTATTTCCGAGGGCCTATGCCTGATTATTGGCAAGGCTGATATCGCACTCCAAACAGCCGAAAGCCTCAAGGATCATCTGGGCGTTACTTTGCTATTGGAAGATGCTGACAACGTACCCGACTCCCGTGGCTTTGACGTTATCGTGGGTAAACTGCGCCGCGCTTCCGGCGCGTTTGGTCAATTCAAAGTCACCATCGACGCGCTGCAAATGATCGAACCTGGTGGGCGTGGCGCGTTTGATTTGACGCCCCCGCGACAAGGCGGCGTTTCGCAATGTGACATCCTAATAGATCTGCGCGGCGAGACCCCACTATTTCCCGCCCATGAAAAACGTGACGGATATCTGCGCGCCGATCCAAACCACGCACCAGCGGTTGCAGCAGCAACATTGGCCGCATCGCACATGGTTGGCACGTTTGAAAAACCGCTATACGTTAAAACCAACGACCTCTTGTGCGCGCATTCACGTGCCGAGCAGACTGGCTGCACAAGATGTATTGATCTGTGCCCAACTGGTGCAATTGTACCCGACGGCGAACATGTGACCGTGGATCCGATGATTTGCGCTGGCTGTGGTGCCTGTTCTGCTGTTTGCCCTTCGGGTGCCATCAGCTATGATGCGCCGCCCGTCGATATGGTTTTCCGCCGCGTGCAAACGTTGGCCAAGACATTCATGGACGCGGGTGGGCACGCGCCTCGATTGTTAGTGGTGAATGCGCATGGCTCTGAAATGATTTCACTGTCAGCCCGGCATGGTCGCGGGCTTCCCGCAGATGTGATCCCGCTAGAAATGTCAGCGCTCAACGCTTTTGGTCACGCCGAAGCCGTCGCGGCCCTTGCCGCTGGGTTTGCCACCGTCACAATCCTGCCTGGTCCCTCCACTGACATGGACGCGTTGGGCGCGCAGGTGGCGCTTGCCACTGCCCTCTCTGGGCCGGAACAAATCAACATCCTGAACTCGTCTGACCCTGACGCAATGTCAGATGCGCTGTATGCTGCGGAAGTCCCCGAGCCCGTCAAAACACCAATGCGGCCGATGGGCTCGCGCCGCCAAATCACCAGACAGTCCGCCCGCGCATTACATCCTCAGGCCGAAACGCTGCCATTGCCAGAGGGCGCGCCTTACGGTGCCGTTCTGATCAATAAAGACAGCTGCACGCTCTGCCTGTCCTGTGTGTCGCTCTGCCCATCTGGGGCGCTAGCTGACAACCCCGATCTGCCGCAATTGCGTTTTCAAGAAGATGCATGCCTGCAGTGCGGCATCTGCGCCAGCGTTTGCCCCGAAGATGCCATAGGGTATGAGCCACGCCTAAACCTGACTGACATCGCGCTTGGTCAAGAAGTCTTGAACGAGGAAGAACCATTTGCATGCGTTGAATGTGGCGAATTGTTTGGCGTGAAGTCGACGATTGACCGGATCACTGACAAGCTGAAAGACCACGCAATGTTCTCAGACCCCGGCAAGTTACGGATGATCCAAATGTGCGACAATTGCAGAATCGATGTGCAATACCACGCCGAGGACAATCCCTTTCAAGGTGGGAAGCGGCCAAAGGTGCGCACCTCAGAGGATTACTTCAACAAGAGACGCGATAACTGATGGACCGCTCAATCATACGCCAATCGTAATAAACAAAAACATACGCATGAGGGGCGGCCGAATGGCACGCATCACGATGCGAAACTAAAAGGGAGAAACACATGTCAGAAGATTTCAACATGTCGATGCGCAAATTCCTAAAACAGGTCGGCGTCACATCACAGCAAGCTATCGAAGAAGCGTTGCGCGATCAAAAGACCAGCGGCAAAACGTTCAAAGCCCGCGCAACAATTACCATCGAAGAACTTGGCCTGACCCACGAGGTTTCAGGCGACATCAAAGGTCAGGACTGAGCATTGGTGGATCGTGAAGCAGTTCTGGATGTCTTGAAATCCATCTCAGATGTCGTCAGTGAAAACGATATCGTTTCTGCGGGCGTCATGCGCGCCTTAAACGTCGAACCAGATGGCACTGTGCGGTTCGTCATGGAAATCGCTCCAAGTGCTGCCAAAGAATATGAAGCTGTGAAAGCAGAGGCTGAGGCCAAACTGGCCAAGCTTGAGGGGATCAAGACGGTCTCTATTGTGTTGACTGGTCATTCAGCCCAACCCGCGCCGCCGCAGCTTACGCCGCGAAAATCGGCTGAACCAACGGGTCCGCAAAAAATCCCCGGTGTCGATCGGATCATTGCGATCGCGTCGGGCAAGGGGGGTGTTGGAAAATCCACAGTATCCGCAAACCTCGCCTGTGCGCTGGCCGCACAGGGGCGACGTGTTGGGTTGCTAGATGCAGATATGTATGGCCCATCGCAACCTCGGATGATGGGCATTTCGGGCCGACCCGCCAGCCCGGACGGTAAAATCATTCTTCCCATGCGCAATCACGGTGTGACGATGATGTCGATTGGTTTGATGACCAACGATGACCAGGCCGTTGTCTGGCGCGGCCCAATGTTGATGGGTGCGTTGCAACAGATGCTCACTCAGGTGCAGTGGGGCGCTTTGGATGTCTTGCTGGTTGATCTACCGCCCGGCACTGGGGATGTGCAAATGACCCTCAGCCAAAAGGCGCAGGTTGATGGCGCGATCATTGTCTCGACACCGCAAGATGTCGCGCTGATAGATGCCCGTAAGGGGATCGACATGTTCCAACAACTGAACGTACCTTTGGTCGGGATGATTGAGAATATGTCCACTCACATTTGTTCAGCATGCGGACACGAAGAACACGTATTCGGGCATGGCGGAGTTGCGGCAGAAGCGGCTAAGCTAAACATTCCATTACTCGCCGAAATTCCACTCCATTTGGATATTCGTTTGGCTGCAGACGGGGGCGCCCCAATTGTGGTCAGCCAGCCAGACTCGGTGCAAGCGGCTGCTTTTGCGGATGTCGCGAAAAAGCTAATTGAAAAAGGTCTTGCATGAGCACAACACACCTCAGCCTCCCGCCGCTTTTGTGGGATGAAGCCGTGACAGGCTCTGCGTTTGAACACGCCTGCTTGCGGGCAACGCAAGGCTGCGATGCTGGTTTGATCGCCCACAATATGGGGGCAAATACCCTGCAAGTAGCTTTGGTCTTTGCCCCCGAAGTCCCTTTGGCAGATGCTATCGTCATGCTACCGCTGTGCGCTGTTGGATTTCAAAACGCTCTGGGTGCAGTTGCCCCTCCAGAAGTTGCTGTACATCTTACATGGGACGGGAAGATTCTGATCAACGGAGCGTCTTGTGGGCACCTTAAAATTGCGGCTTCGGATACAGATCCGACCTTAGTGCCCGACTGGTTGGTGGTCGCCTTTACCTTACCGCTTTGGCCTGAAGACGATTCAATCGAGGGGGACACACCTGATCAAACCACATTGTATGCAGAGGGCTGCATCGAGGTGAAAGCCCCAATGTTGGTTGAAGCCTTTGCACGGCACACGCTCAATTGGATTGGCCGCTGGGAAGATGTAGGGACTAAGCCATTACATAGTGAGTGGCGCGGCATCGCCTATGGTATCGGCGAAGACACCGAACACAATGGCACCAAAGGCACCTTTGTCGGTGTAGATGAACGCTTTGGCATGTTGCTACGTCACGGCGAAATAACAGACCTGATCCCTTTAACAACTCTTCTGGAGGCAGCGTCATGAAGCTCGCTCGTGCAATCCATTTTGACGAAAGTGACCAGCGGGTATTTCACATTCCCGCACGCACCGGAGAATGGTGCATTTCTGGAGGGTTTGAATTCTCTAACTGGGCGGAAGGTGATCTGACGGGAAAAGCCCGGCAAGCATTTGCTAACGGCTGGTTTGGCTTAGAAACTGGTGGGCGTGTAACATTTGTAGCGGTTACTCAGATCGAAACCGCGGAGATCGCGACGCTCACGGATTTATTGGCGCAGCATTTTGTAACTTACTATGGCGCGCCATCCATTGAGGCCGCACGCCCCACCGCGACAGAAGAATTGAGCCAAATGATCGAGCTGTGCGAAGATCACGATCCAAATTTCTTGATAACCGTTTCCCGTGAACTCACCCCTTCAGGGGTCAAAGAAACCTACCGGACTATCGAGCCGCAAAATGCCGGGATCGACCAATTTGCGATCCACGGCTCGGTTGATGAATACGATTAAGGCGTTGCGACAAAAGTAGACAATGTCCCGCTGTTGATCTGATATCCATTTATCAATGCGCCAACATTTCGGTTTTCACTCCACTATATCGCCATTTAGGAAAGCTCTCGCTTGGGGTGTTTGTGGGGTATCGAAAAATGCTTTGGCTAGGCTATGTTCAAGCACCCGCCCGTGCAGCAGGAAAATGACTTCATCAGCAAGGCGTCGCGCTTGTCCAAAGTCGTGCGTGGAGAGGATCAAGCGTGTCCCCGATTGCCGGGCGCTTTGCAAAATATCTTCAATCTCACGTGTAGCACGGCCATCTAGCGACGCCGATGGTTCATCCAGAAAAAGCACCTTGGGATTTGTGATCATAGCCCGGGCCAATGCCAGTTTTTGTTGTTCACCGCCGGATAACACCAATGCAGACCGATCCAGCATGTCCTTCAGGCCGATCCGGCCCGCCCAATCTACTGCTTGATCGTAAGCGTCCGCTTTGGAAACGCCCCTAATCCGCAGCGGATAAGCAATATTATCGACTACGGATCTGCGCAATAATATGGGGTGCTGAAACACAAACGCCTGATGGTGACGGGCCTCCTGATTACTGCATGCCCAGTCGATTGTGCCGCCTGTTTTCCGCGCTATGCCGTGCAACAAACGCAACAACGTGGTTTTGCCAGATCCGTTAGGGCCCATCACAACCGTGGTCCCTTCTCCTTTCAGATCTAAATCAATTGGGCCAACCAGCACTTTTCCTCGACGAGATGTCTTTGCCGCACGGACTGTTAAAGGGAACAGACTGTTCACCAGCGGCCCTCCTGTTCGGTCCGGCTGAGCCAATGAATGGTAAGATTTACACTGATCGCCAACGCAATAAGAATGAACCCCAACGCAAGCGCTAAGGCGAAATCACCTTTGCCAGTTTCAAGGGCGATTGCCGTGGTCAAAACCCGCGTGGCATGATCGATGTTACCACCAACAACCATAATCGCACCGACTTCACCAATGGCGCGGCCAAACCCCGCCAAAGATGCCGTCAACAGTGCCCGCCTTGCATCCCACAACAAAGTGCGCATCTTTTGCACTTGCGAAACATTCATTGATATCAACAGATCATGATATTCAGACCATAAATCACGTAATGATTGATGTGCGATACTCGCAATCAGCGGCACGATAATGATGACCTGCGCAATGATCATCGCCGTAGGCGTAAACAACAGCCCCAATATACCTAACGGGCCTGAACGCGATAGCAGCACGTAAACAACAAGCCCAACCACGACCGGTGGCAAACCCATCAACGCATTTAAAACTGCTATAACACTGCGCCGCCATCGAAAACGACGGACAGCTAAGAATGCCGCAAGCGGCAGGGCTATTGAAGACCCGATGACCAACGCAATGAGTGTTACCTGCAACGAGCGCAGTGTTATTTCTGCGAGTTCTGAGTCAAAGCTCACCACCAGCCAGAATGCCTGTAACAGACCTTCCCACAGATCACTCATGTGCCCCCGCCCTTTCCCTTGCCTTGGCCCCGACTCTAAAACTGAAATTTGCAATTTACAGCAACAAAACTCAGTATTTTTGGCGGATTATGTTTTAATTTCGGCCTTTAGACAGAATGTCCTTACGCGTTGCTTTGTTATCTTGGAAAAGGTCAACATTTCCACCCGTTTATCACTCGATGCACGCAATGGAATTGCGCTGCGGGTGCCGCTAAATTTGCCGCATCTGGTGGAACCAAAGCGTGGCGTCTATTGTGTATATGTACATGAGGATTGCGCGGACCCAAAATGAACATCAATGACAAGAAAGCTTTGGCGGATTCGGAAAACTAAAATGCGGCAGTGTATACTGATCTCCGCATTAAGCTGATCACTGGCGTTCTAAAACCGGCGGAGGCAATCTCAATCCGCAAACTTGCGGAGAATTACGGAGTCTCGACCATACCCGTTCGGGAGGCCCTTAGGCAATTGGCGTCAGAAGGGGCATTAAACTCAGCTGCGCGCAAAGCTTTTCGCGTTCCTGATTTGACCGCAAAAGAGGCTTCTAATCTTTTCTTTGTTAGGGGTGTCCTAGAAGGCGCTGCTGCTGAAAAAGCGGGCCAACACATCACTGCTAAGACGCTATTACAGCTAGAAAAATTTGTGAAAACGACGTACAAATCCTTGGAAGCGCACGATGCGACGATGTTCTTATTGGCCAATTATGAATTTCACCGCACGATCTATCAATGCAGTGACAATAGCGTACTCGCGTTGAGTATTGACCGTCTCTATGTTCAAACTGGCCCGTGGCTTGCCCATGGGATTGAAAACTTAGTTAATGCAGATAATTGGCTCGGCGAACACGAGTTGATCATCGAGGCCCTACGCGCTGGTGATGCTAAAACCGCACGCAAACTGATCGAAGAAGACACGTTTTGGGGTGTAGACCTTTATCGTACATTGAATTGAACGGATGAGGGCCGCGCCTGCCTCCGCACTCATCATCCGCACCTTCCAAAAACTAAAAATTCAAATCACAGCGCAATACCCTTGCCTCTTCTGCCTCCAATTTGGGAGATTAGGGGTTAAAAACCTTTTGCTTGGCTTCCTCAAAACTGCTGAAAACTGTGATCACAGTTTTCAGCAGTTTTGAGGAAGAAATGTCAGCCATTGAGACCCGTAATGCGCAAGGGTTGCGTCAACATTTGACGGACCTCACCTCGAAACCAAAAGAAGAAGCTTATGGCATGCCGTCGGATTTTTACACCTCGGACGCATTTCACGAGCTTGAGAAGGAACAAATTTTCCGCAGTGAATGGGTCTGCATCGGTCATGTTGGTGAGGCTGCTGAGCCGGGTGATTTTTACACAACCGAGCTGGTCGGTGAGCAGCTATTGGTCGCGCGTGACGATGAGGGCAACATCAACGTTTTATCCAACGTTTGTCGTCATCGTGGGAACTTGGTGGTGAACGAGAGCAGCGGCAATCGGCGTAGTTTTGTGTGTCCGTATCACGCATGGGCCTACACCCGTGACGGCTCCTTAAAAACGGCACCCTTGATGAAAAAGGCAAAAGCCTTTGATGCAGCAAAATGCAGTCTGCCGAAACTTGCGACAGAGATCTGGAACAACTTTATCTTTGTAAATCTGGACGGCACTGCAAAGCCGTTGGCCCCACAGCTGGCATCTTGCACAACTATCACCATGAACTGCGCAATCTTTTATTCTTGGACGAGGCCGTTTGGGGCACCAATTGAAAAATCTAACCGAGAACTTCATGGAAGGGTATCACCTGTTTGCGACCCACCCTAAAATGCTGCAGCCGATTACCCCCACACAGCTGTGCCGCAAAGTGCCCGCCGAAGATCGGTGGACTGCCTATAGATCCTATTACGATCCAGAATTTCCTCCGCGCGGGCCGTTTCACGACGACATGACAGAAGATGAACAAAGAAACAGCGTGCTGTTTAACATCTTTCCCAGCTTCGTAGTCGCTGTGGCCGCGAACTATACGCAGTTTTTGTGTTTGCGCCCGAATGGGGTGGATAAAGTCTCAATTCGTTGGGGTGTTTGTGGTCTGAAGACCGACCCGCTTGATCCTGAAGTCGTGGCCTACGTTGATCTTTGCAAGGCGTTTAACGCTGAAGATAAAGAAAAGTTAGAAACCCTACAGGCGGCGCAAAATACGCGCTATTTCAGCGGAGGTCCTTTAGCGCCAGACGATTTGGAAGGCACAATCTGGGACTTCCTGAAATACATGGAGCGTAAATTGGGCGACAAAATCACGGCTGTCGCAGCCGAATAACACAGATTAGGGCGCGCTCTGACGTGGGGCGCGCACTCTTTACTTAAGGAGTGATTTCAGAACTGTTTCTGGTGATGCAATGATGTCTGGCGCAGGGGATTTTCCCGCTTCAATCAACCGCTTTCCTACCATGTAGTCACGCGGTGCATTCATCGCATTTACCACCAATAGCTTTGCGCCGCGATAATACCAGTGTGACACTGAGCCAGGCTTTTCACCCTGACGGATTACAACCGCATCGTAGCCCGTATTTAGGCCAGCGATTTGCAGCTTTACATCGTATTGATCCGACCAGAACCACGGCTTGGCGACATAGGCTGTGCTAGCCCCATAATATTTGCAGCAACCGCTTCTGCCTGTTCAATAGCGTTTGGAACACTTTCAAGGCGGATGCGTGTCTCCCCTATCGAGAAGGAAGCACAATCTCCAGCTGCCCAGATGTGGGGGGCCGACGTTTTGCCAAACGCATCTGTGTTGATGCCGTTATCAATTGCCAGTCCTGCGGCTTCGGCCAGCGCGGCATTTGGACGGTTCCCAATGCCTGTGATGACAAAATCAACATCCAGTGTTTGCCCGTCACTTAGGACCGCTTGTGTAACATGATCATCACCCACAAGCTTGGATAGGCCGACACCTTCGAGGATTTCAACACCATGACCGTGATGAAGGGCGCGAAAGTAATCCGAAGTTTTGGACGAGGCGACGCGTTGCAAAATACGATCAGCCATTTCAATAACGGTGACGTTAAGCCCAAGCTTTGCGGCAACAGCTGCCGCTTCCAGCCCAATATAGCCCCCGCCCACGATCAAAACGCGCCGTCCTTCCCCAAAATGTGGGGCCATCGTGTCGATGTCGCCCAGCGTACGGACACAAAACACGCCATCCAAATCGCCCCCAATCTTTGAAGGGAGGCGGATCGGGTTCGACCCTGTGGTAAGCACCAACTCGTCAAAGGCGATCTGTTCATCACCAATCGTCAAGCATTGTGCATCCGGGTCGACAGCCGCGACGGTCAATCCGGTACGCACAGTGATATTAGCGCCATCATAACCTAATTGAGGCCGCAAAAAACAGACGTTCGCGTGCCATATCACCCAGCAGGTAAGCCTTTGACAAAGGGGGGCTTTGGTAGGGTAAAACGGGTTCGTCTCCGATCAATGTGATCGCCCCGTCATGCCCAAGCGCGCGCAGCTTGAATGCCAACGCGCTTGCCGCCTGCCCCGCCCCGACAACAACGATATGCGTCATAAGCTCATCCTTTCAAATGCCGTTATCTGCAGATTAAAATTCTACAACAGCACGGATGGATTTGCCTTGATGCATCAGATCAAAGCCGTGGTTGATTTCATCAAGTTTCAGTTTGTGCGTGATCATCGGATCGATTTCGATCTTACCACCCATGTACCAATCTACGATTTTCGGAACGTCCGTACGTCCCTTGGCACCGCCAAATGCGGTTCCGCGCCAAACGCGACCCGTGACCAATTGGAATGGCCGTGTCGAGATTTCTGCACCCGCAGCGGCCACACCGATAACGATGCTTTCGCCCCAGCCCTTATGCGCGGCCTCCAGCGCCTGCCGCATAACAGTTGTGTTGCCAGTAGCGTCAAATGTGTAGTCCGCACCGCCGCCTGTCAGCTCGACCAGATGCGCCACCAAATCACCCTCCACTTTTGACGGGTTCACAAAATCAGTTAGACCAAAGTGACGGCTCATTTTCTCTTTGTCGTCGTTCAAATCCACGCCAACAATCTGATCTGCCCCAGCCATACGCAATCCTTGAATCACGTTTAGGCCAATACCGCCCAAACCAAACACCACACAGCGCGCGCCGATTTCGACCTTTGCCGTGTTGATCACCGCGCCGATACCAGTGGTTACGCCACAGCCAATGTAACAGATTTTGTCGAACGGCGCGTCCTTGCGCACTTTCGCCAAAGCGATTTCCGGCACTACCGTGTGATTGGCGAAGGTCGAACAGCCCATGTAGTGATAGATTGGCGTGCCATCCAGCATCGAAAACCGTGTCGTGCCGTCGGGCAGCAAACCCTGTCCCTGTGTTACGCGGATCGCTTGGCACAGGTTGGTTTTTCCGGACAAGCAATATTCGCACTGACGACACTCTGGCGTGTACAGAGGGATAACATGATCGCCGACTTCCAGCGTGGTGACGCCTTCGCCGATTTCCATCACAATCCCCGCGCCCTCATGACCCAGAATGGATGGAAAGATGCCTTCTGGATCAGCGCCCGAGCGGGTAAACTCATCCGTATGACACAGACCCGTGGCCTTGATCTCGATCAAAACCTCGCCCCGCTTTGGTCCCTCCAGATTAACCTCCATAATCTCAAGCGGTTTTCCAGCGGCAACAGCAACAGCGGCACGGGTTCTCATCATTTGGCGACTTCCTTGTATTTTATGTATAGATTTATTATCATTTAGCACATCAATATATTTCAAAAAGGGCTAGGTCAAGCAACCCCGCCGAAAACGCAGAGAACCAAACCTATGCAAATTCTGAAAGCCGACGCACTGATCGATTTACCTTGGAAGAACGGGGGAGGCATAACGCGCAACATAGCAAAAGGCCTCCATTTTGATCACCTTGCGTGGACAATTAGCCGCGCAGATGTTTCGCAAAACGGACCGTTTTCCGATTTTTCTGGGATGATGCGCATACTGACCGTTGTTTCCGGTGGGCCCATGGTCTTGAGCACGCCAACCACATCGATCACAGCGAACCTATGGGATCCAGTACGGTTTGACGGCAGCCTCGAAATTCAATCTCGCTTGATTGATGGACCCCTGACCGATCTGAATTTGATGTTCGATCCAGCGCGCTGCGAAGGCCATGTCATAACGCATGAAGGCCTGCTTGAATGTAAATTAGAGGCGCCCGATCAAGGGCTACTCGCGTTTCACGTTCTCTCAGGGACGCCTTTTATCGATGGCACGCCCCTTAGCACCGCCGATACCGCGTTTATCCTAGAGACAAACGCGACGCTTGAACTGGCAAAGGGTGACGCTCTACTTGAAATCCGATTGACCTATTTGGATCACAGTGAAGCCATCAAGCTTTTCATCGCAGATCGGTAGGCAGCTGTGATCGCATCGCGCTTAACATGCCGGCCTGATTGTACTGCTTGACGTCCAGCAGACCAGACATCCGTCACCACATCATCTTTGGCAGCGAACACAAGGCCGTCCAATAGCTGATCCTGACGCAATGCACACAATGAAGGCGCGGCACTATTGATCGCGACAAGATCGGCAAGGCCGCCAACCGATATCTCGCCGGTGCCACGGCCCAAAGCTTGCGCGCCACCTTTGGCCGCCCCTGAATAAAGCGTATCACCAACCGATCCTTCGCCGACAACCATTACATTGCGCGCAATGTCACGTAAGCGTTGGGAATACTCCAACGTCCGCAATTCCTCGGTCAACGAAATCAACACATTGGAATCCGACCCGACCCCAAACACCCCGCCAGCGTTCAGATAAGCGGGGCCATTAAACGGACCGTCGCCCAGATTTGCCTCCGTGACTGGGCACAAACCTGCAACAACCCCGGACTTGGCCATATTGACAGTCTCTATTTCTGTCATGTGAGTGGCATGGATCAGGCACCAGTCTTCGTTTACGGCCGTATTCGCAAGCAACCATTCAACTGGCCGCGCGCCAAGCCATGCATGAATATCTTCCACTTCCTTGGGTTGCTCGGCGATGTGAAGATGGATAGGTCCTGAGGTGCGCGCGGCTAACGCTGCCATAAGATCGTCAGGCGATGTGGCGCGTAAAGAATGCGGCGCAATCCCAACCCGGCAATCATCGGGCAATTGCGCAACTGCACCTTCTGCCAGCGCAACCAGTTCATTGAAACGATCAACTGAGTTGCCAAATCTCGCCTGCCCAGCCTCAAGTGGCGACTGCCCGGCGCCGCCATACGTATACAACACCGGCAGGTGTGTGAGGCCGATGCCCGTCAAATCCGCAGCGGCCGCGATACGAGACGAAAGTTCACCCAAATCATCGTATGGTGTGCCACCCGGCTGATGGTGCAAATAATGGAACTCGCCCACACTGGCATATCCGGCTTCTTGCATCTCTAGAAAAACAAAAGCCGCGATGGCCTCAACGTGTTCAGGCGTCAGGTTTGCGGTGAACCGGTACATTAAATCGCGCCACGTCCAAAAACTGTCTTTTCCTGCCATGCGGTATTCGGTCATCCCTGCCATAGCCCGTTGAAAACTATGACTGTGCAAATTTCCAAGCGCAGGCAGAACCGTATCAACAATCACGTCCTCCGCCTGTGGCTTCTGGTTTTTCTCAACCGAAGCGATCCGCCCGTCAGCCACGATTAGGCGGACGTCGGAGGCCCATCCGGTGGAAAGCTTCGCATGCTTTGCAAAAATCATTTGGTCATCTCCTCTTTATGTATAGACATAAATCATATCCACACATACTATAAAAGTGAATTTTTAACTATAGGGGTATGGAAATGACGCAGGACGACAAAGTCTTTTTCAACTTGAACGTCGCGACCATGGATAAATCTGACGCCACATATGGTTGGATTGAAAATGCCGCGATCACCATGGTTGGTGGAGTAATTGAATGGCTTGGGCCCATCGCGGAATTACCTGCCGCCCATGAAACCCTTCCCAAAACTGACCTCGGTGGGCGCGTCGTCACTCCCGGCTTGATCGACTGCCATACGCATATTGTTCATGGCGGCGATCGCGCCGTCGAGTTTGAAATGCGCCTGAACGGGGCCAGTTACGAAGAGGTTGCGCGCGCAGGAGGTGGGATCGTTTCGACGGTTAAAGCCACGCGTGGAGCAACCGAAGATCAACTGCTTGCCGATGCACTGCGCCGTGTGGATGTCCTGATTGGTGAGGGCGTGACCTGCATCGAGGTTAAATCAGGATATGGTCTGGACCTAGAAACCGAACTGCGGATGTTACGCGTGGCGCGGGCAATCATGGCGAACCGTGCCATTCGGGTGAAAACCACATTCCTAGGCGCGCATGCGACCCCCTCAGAATACACAGGTCGCGACGATGCCTATATCGATGATGTTTGCATCCCAACCTTGCGCGCCGCACATGCCGAAGGGCTGGTGGATGCCGTGGATGGTTTCTGCGAGGGAATTGCATTCCAACCTGCCCAAATCTCTCGTGTCTTTGATGTGGCGCGCGAACTGGACCTACCTGTCAAACTACATGCCGAACAACTGTCCAACATTGGTGGCGCAAAATTGGCCGCGCAATATGGCGCGTTGTCTGCAGATCACATCGAGTATCTGGACGAGGACGGCGTAAAGGCCATGAAGGATGCAGGTACAATCGCCGTCATCTTACCCGGCGCATTCTACACATTACGCGAAAAACAGGCGCCGCCCATCGCGCTGCTGCGCAAACATGGCGTACCAATGGCGCTGGCAACCGACATCAACCCTGGTTCGTCTCCCTTGAATTCATTGTTACTGACCCTCAACATGGGCTGCACCCTGTTCCGGATGACGCCAGAAGAATCCCTGCGCGGTGTCACTCAGAATGCCGCGCGTGCATTGGGTCTCTCAGACGTTGGAACCTTAGCGGTGGGTATGCGTGCTGACATGGCTGTATGGGACATCAAACACCCCGCTGAGCTGTCTTATCGCATTGGCTTCAACCCACTTCATTCCCGCATTTTCGGAGGCACATCATGACCACACTCACCCTTACCCCAGGCGCAGTTACATTGGATGATTTGGCCGATATCTACTGGAACGAAGCCGCGGTCAGTCTTGACCCGGCCTGCTATCCTGCAATCGAACTTGCCCACGCGCGTATTGCAAAGGCAGTTGCGGGAACCGATGCTGTTTACGGTGTGAACACCGGCTTTGGAAAACTGGCTTCGGTCAAGATTGAATCTAAAGATACAGCGACATTGCAACGTAACTTGATCCTGTCTCATTGCTGTGGCGTAGGGCCTGCGATCCCCCGCCGCCACGCCCGTTTGATAATGGCGCTCAAACTGCTCAGCTTGGGCCGTGGTGCTTCTGGTGTGCGTTTGGAAGTTGTGACCCTGCTTGAAGGGATGCTCGACAGAGGCGTTACGCCTGTGATCCCCGCCCAAGGTTCTGTCGGAGCCTCGGGCGACCTGGCCCCCCTTGCCCATATGGCCGCCGTCATGATGGCCCACGGAGAAGCCGAATTTCGCGGCGAAGTCATGCCCGGTGACAAGGCACTAGCTGCGGCGGGCCTCACACCTGTTGTGCTCGGCCCAAAGGAAGGGTTGGCACTGATCAACGGCACACAATTTAGCACAGCCTTTGCCCTTGCTGGCTTATTTGGTGCATGGCGCTCCGCACATTCTGCGCTGGTAACATCAGCCTTATCTACCGACGCCATCATGGGTTCAACCGCGCCGCTGCAACCAGAAATCCACGCGCTGCGCGGCCACCTTGGCCAGATCCAAGCTGGTGAAACCATGCGCGCGCTGCTGGCGGGTTCCGAAATTCGCGAAAGTCACATTGTAGATGACGCGCGGGTCCAAGACCCTTATTGCATCCGTTGTCAGCCTCAGGTGACCGGTGCTGCGATGGACGTATTGCGCATGGCTGCGCGCACATTAGAGATCGAAGCGAACGCCGCCACAGACAATCCACTGGTGTTGATCGACGCTGATGTGATCGTGTCTGGGGGCAATTTTCATGCCGAACCGGTTGGCTTTGCAGCGGATATGATCGCACTTGCCATCGCCGAGATCGGGGCCATTGCCCAACGCCGTGTCGCCCTCATTGTTGATCCGGTGCTTAGCTTCAATTTACCCCCATTCCTTACGCCTAATCCGGGTCTGAACAGCGGCTATATGATTGCCGAAGTCACTACTGCTGCCTTGATGAGTGAGAACAAACATCTGGCGAACCCTTGCGTGACCGACAGCACGCCAACCTCTGCCAACCAAGAGGATCACGTCAGCATGGCCGCACATGGCGCCCGCCGATTGGTGCCAATGAACGAAAACTTGGCACGTATTTTGGGTGTCGAGCTGCTTTGCGCGGCGCAAGGGATCGATTTCCGCGCGCCTTTAAGCACCAGTGGCACCTTGCAGAGAGTGGTGACACGAGTCCGCCAAGAGGTTGCCACATTGGGTGAAGACCGTTACCTCGCGCCGGATCTGGAACGTGCTGCTGTGATGATTGCATCGGGTGATGTAGTCGAGGCTGCAGGCATCGACATGCCAACGTTGTCCCAATGAACCCCGTAGAAATCCATCAAGGTGACAGCCCCGTTGTTCTGGGTTTGCCGCATACAGGAACATTTGTGCCCGACGATATCCTCGCGGATTTGAACGCACGTGGACGCGGGTTGGATGACACTGACTGGCACGTTCACACCCTCTATGACGGTGTTTTGGCAGGGGCTAGTTCCGTGCGTGCGACCTTCCACCGCTATGTCGTGGACGCCAATCGCGATCCTTCGGGCGTCTCTTTGTATCCGGGGCAAAATACCACCGGATTGGTGCCTTTGACCGATTTTGATGGCCATGACATCTGGACAATTCCGCCGACCCAAGCAGCCATTGAGGCGCGTCGCAAATCGTACCACGCGCTCTACCACGCAGCATTACAAGCCGAGCTGGAGCGCGTGCATGACATACATGGGATCGCGATCCTATATGATTGCCATTCTATCCGGTCGGGCATTCCCTTCCTATTTGATGGTGTCCTGCCGGATTTTAACATTGGTACAAATATGGGCGCTACCTGTGCGCCCGAAATTGAAGCAGCCACACAAGATATCTGCGCCAAAGCCACTGAATACACCTCCACCACGAACGGACGTTTTAAGGGCGGATGGACGACACGTCATTACGGCCGCCCTGCTGAGGGGTTTCACGCGATCCAGATGGAATTGGCACAAAGCACATACCTCAACGCTGAAGTCGCGCCTTGGGATTACGACACAGGAAAATCTGAACGCCTTCGCGTTCATCTCAAAACCATTTTGACAAAATTGGCCACGCTGGCCCCCACTTTGAAAGGCACATCATGAGCGATCCACGCAAGAACACCCGTGACGTTTTTCCCGCAACTGGTACCGAGCTGACCGCCAAAAGCTGGCTGACAGAAGCCCCTTTGCGGATGCTGATGAACAACCTGCATCCCGACGTCGCTGAAAACCCGCATGAGTTGGTGGTTTATGGCGGTATTGGCCGAGCTGCCCGGACGTGGAAAGATTATGACATGATCGTCGCTGCCTTGCGTGATCTGGAGGAAGACCAGACGCTTTTGGTCCAATCTGGCAAACCCGTCGGCGTGTTTCAAACGCACAAAGATGCACCACGTGTTTTGATCGCGAACTCCAACCTCGTGCCGCATTGGGCCACGTGGGATCACTTCAACGAGCTCGATAAAAAAGGCCTTGCGATGTACGGCCAGATGACTGCCGGATCGTGGATTTACATTGGATCACAGGGCATTGTCCAAGGCACTTATGAGACCTTTGTTGAGGCAGGACGCCAGCACTACAGCGGTGACTTGACGGGCAAGTGGGTCCTTACGGGCGGCCTTGGCGGTATGGGCGGTGCACAACCACTTGCGGCCGTTATGGCCGGCGCATGTTGTTTGGCAGTTGAATGTAACCCCGAGAGCATCGATTTCCGTCTGCGCACGCGGTACGTTGATGAACGCGCGGATACACTTGATGAAGCGCTCGAGATGATAGAACGCTGGACCGCAGCAGGTGAGGCAAAATCTGTAGGCCTTTTGGGTAACGCAGCGGATGTGTTTGCAGAAATTGCTGCACGCGGCGTTCGCCCTGACATGGTGACAGACCAAACATCTGCACACGACCCGATCAACGGCTATTTGCCGCAAGGGTGGACAATGGCACAGTGGAAAGAAAAACGCGAAAGCGACCCAAAAGCGGTTGAAGTTGCGGCGCGGGCATCAATGAAAGTCCAGGTCAAGGCGATGCTCGACCTCCAAAAAGCGGGCAGTCCGACGTTCGATTACGGAAACAACATCCGCCAAGTTGCGCTGGACGAAGGTCTGGAAAACGCATTCGATTTCCCTGGCTTTGTGCCTGCCTACATCCGCCCTTTGTTTTGTCGTGGCGTTGGCCCCTTCCGCTGGGCCGCGTTGTCTGGTGATCCAGAAGATATCTACAAAACAGATGCCAAAGTGAAAGAGATCCTCTCTGAGGACAAACATCTGCACAATTGGCTGGACATGGCCCGGGAACGTATTGCGTTCCAAGGACTACCTGCCCGCATTTGCTGGGTTGGTCTAGGCGTGCGTCACAAGCTAGGCCTCGCGTTTAACGAGATGGTTCGCACTGGTGAACTAAGTGCGCCAATCGTCATCGGTCGTGACCATTTGGACTCAGGTTCTGTTGCATCGCCCAACCGCGAAACAGAGGCCATGAAAGACGGCTCTGATGCTGTTTCTGATTGGCCACTGCTGAACGCGCTGCTCAACACTGCGTCAGGCGCAACGTGGGTTTCTTTGCACCACGGCGGTGGCGTTGGCATGGGCTTTTCCCAGCACTCTGGCATGGTCATTTGTTGTGATGGTTCTGAAGACGCAGACCGCCGCATCGCACGCGTTTTGTGGAATGATCCGGCCACTGGCGTGATGCGCCATGCCGATGCAGGGTATGAAGATGCGCTGGATTGCGCACGTGAGAACGGCCTAAATCTACCCGGCATCCTCTAAGACAATGTCCCGTCGCAGCCGACCAGCTGCGGCGGAACTTTTTGGTTATCAGAAGCGCGTCGTCATACGGTGGCCCGGTCTGTACGAGAAACGAACATAGGTCACTGCGTCTTTTTCCCACCACGTAGAGCGTTCAATTTTAAAAACCGGATCACCAACAGAGCAGGCCAGATAATCAGACAGGTTCTGATCTGCTAATCCCGCAGATAAATTGATCTCGGCTTCCGAGAAGGGGACCGTTGAAACCAGCCACTCTCCCGGCCCACATTTCGTAAAATCGGTATCTTCTGCTTTGGGCAATGCCGTGAGGTTGATCCATCGGTCTTCGTGCTCATAGGGCGTGCCGTCGGCGTAATGCATACAAACCAAATGCAGCACCTTTCCACCCTCTGGCAGCTGAATTCGAGTGCGCAACCAATCAGGTGCAACCTCAACCGAACGACTGGCCAAAGAATAGCGATATGAGGCACCCTTTTCCTCGATCTCATCACGCACAATCGGTATATTAAATCGTGCTTGGCGTAGGGGTGCCAATCGAACGCGCGTGCCAGCCTTGCGCCGTCTTTCGATAATACCATCATCAGACAGTTCACGCATCGCACGGTTTACCGTAGCGCGGGCACACCCATAAGTCGCAGCAAGATCAACCTCATTTGGGATCAGATCACCGGGGCCCCAATCACCCTTGATGATCTTTGCCAGAATGTCAGATTTGACCTCTTTATAGGTAACTTTCATAATCGCCCATTTCTTATGCTTTAAGTTCGTTTCATTGGCGTAGCCGTTGTCATCACTCGAGGGTTAAGCATCTCAACTTTTTGGAGTTTCCGTTATTCACATTCGTTGCCGAAATTTGTTGCTCATGGAGAGAAACTAAACGGTCCTACAGCAAGACTGGCTTGACCCTACACACCGATCCGCTCCACTTTCTTATTAATCTAGACTTAATGCAATATACTAAGACAAAAGTGGCGAACATGAATTCAATCCTGACCATTGTCCTAAAACGTTTATTGATAGGCCTGCTGACATTATGAATTGTCACCGTCATCATATTTGCCGCGATTGAACTCTTGCCTGGAGACGTCGCGACAGAAATGCTCGGTCAAGCAGCAACCGAGGAAAGCGTTGCTGCGTTTCGTGAGAAATTCGATCTTAACGGCCCTCTTCACTTTCGCTATTTCTCGTGGTTGGCAGGGGCCGCAACAGGTGACTTCGGAATATCGCATACCAATCAAAGACCTATCTCGGATTTTCTCGGGCAACGCACTGCCAACACTTTTTTCTTAGCGGGATACGCCGCGGCGATCTCCGTTCCGATTGCAATTGTGTCCGGAATGATGGCGGCGCTTTACAACGGCTCTGTGTTTGATCACCTTCTTTCCAGTTCAACGTTGGCGGCAATTTCTTTCCCCGAATTCTTCGTCGCTTACATCCTTATCTTAGTGTTCTCAGTTAGCCTTGGATGGTTTCCAAGCATCGCCAATGTTGATGCGGATACTGGCTTCACTGAACGCCTTTACAAAACCTTCCTTCCAGCCATGACGCTCACATTGATCGTGTTGACCTATATGATGCGCATGACACGAGCGGCTATCCTGAACCTGTTGGCGCTCCCTTATATATAAATGGCCCACCTCAAGGGTATCAAGCGTTGGCATGTTATCGCTGTGCACGCCCTTCCAAATGCACTGGCGCCAATCATCAATGTGATTGCGTTGAACCTTGCTTACCTGATTGTGGGTGTTGTTTTGGTCGAGGTCGAATTTGTATATCCTGGCCTTGGGCAAGTGTTGGTTGATGCTGTGTCAAATCGCGATGTAACGGTTGTTCAGGCCGCCTGCCTGATTTTTGCTGCAACCTATATTCTACTCAATTTATTGGCGGGTATTCTGTCAATCGTTGCAAACCCCCGCCTTTTGCACCCGAGATAACCCATGCAGAATTTGACACACCACCTTCGTGATGCCCTCTTTCTGCATGGATTGGGATTGTAATAGTAACCCTCTATTCGCTCATCGCCATTGGTGCGCCTTTGTTCGCGCCCTTTGCAGAAAGCGCCTCAGTCGGCGCTCAATATCAACCTTGGGCTGCACCTCATTATTTAGGGACCGACGCCTTGGGCCGAGATGTGTTATCCCGTCTGATTTACGGCGCACGTAACACGGTGGGGATCGCGCTGGTGACCACGGCACTTGCCTTTTCACTAGGCGCGATTTTTGGGCTTTTAGCCGCTACTATGGGTGGCTGGTTTGACACAATTGTCTCGCGCATAGTTGATGTCCTTATGGCGATCCCACCGCTGATCTTTGCACTACTCATCCTGACAGTCACGGGCACATCCGTTGTTGCATTGATCCTTGTCATCGCCGTGTTGGACAGCACCTGAGTATTCCGATTGTCGCGCGCCGTGGCACAATGGATTTTGACAATGGACTATATCGAAGTCGCTCGGATGCGTGGCGAAGGAATGTTCTGGTTGATCCGTAAAGAAGTTTTGCCAAACGCCGCAGCGCCCCTAATCGCTGAATTTGGTTTGCGGTTTTGTTTTGTCTTCTTTGATGAACCAACGACCGCATTGGATGTGACCACGCAGATCGAAGTTTGGGACGCTGTTCGTGACATTGTGCGCGAATATAACACGGCCGCGATCTATATCACCCATGACCTTGCCGTCGTCGCGCAGATGGCTGACCAGATCAAAATTCTGTTGCCTGGTGAAGAAGTGGAACAGGCCTCGGCCCGTGAAAGGTTAGCGAACCCGCAACAAGAATACACCAAATCCTTGTGGGCCGTACGCGACTTTCGCAGAGAGCCCCGTGCCGCCGAAGCGAACACCGACGAGACATTACTCGACATCAAAAACATCTCTGCAGCCTATGGGACGGTTCAAGTTCTTAATGATGTTTCTTTGAGCATCAAACGCGGCAGGACGGTGGCTGTTGTTGGTGAAAGTGGATCAGGAAAATCAACGCTTGCACGCGTTGTCATGGGGCTCCTCCCGCCCACTGACGGCGAAATTATACATGATGGAACACTGTTACCAAAATCAGGCGCAAAACGGTCCCGTGGATTGCAACGCCACCTTCAGATGATCCATCAGATGGCGGACACCGCACTGAACCCCAAGCAGTGGATCAAGGATATTGTCAGCCGCCCGTTAGAGTTTTTCCTTGGCATGAAGGGCGCCGCAAAAGGAGCACGGATCAAAGAACTTTTGACCTTGATTAAACTTGATCCAGGTGAGTTCATGAACCGTCTGCCATCCGAACTGTCCGGGGGTCAAAAGCAACGCATTTGTATCGCACGTGCATTGGCGGCAGAGCCTGATTTCATCATTTGCGACGAAGTCACATCAGCCTTGGATCAGTTGGTTGCCGAGGGCACCGTTTGATGATGGCAATTTGAACCGATCATTCACAGGTGTGGCTTTTGCAGGGCCCACCCAAGACATTGCTGGATTTGTCGCCACCCACCTCATAGCTGAAGCCGATCTTGCAATTGATATTCATTCTGGCGGCAAGATTTCTGATTTTTTGGATACCGCATATTTTTGCTGGTCCAACGATCCAGCCCAAAATGCTCAGACACGTGAATTGGTCAGCATCATGGGGCTGCCCTACACCATGGTTGTACCTGCCAGCGATACAAACGGTGATTTCGACAGTGCAGCCCATGCTTCCGGGTGCGCGATGATTTCGTGTGAATTAGGTGGAGGTGCCAAAGTATAGGTCCCGTCCTTAGAAGCCGGTTGGCACAGTGTGTCGAGATTGTTGGCACATCAGGGCGTCCTTCGTGAAGAAGCTGCCAAACGATTGGCTATACAACCATCACCACTGACAACTTTCCTCGATCTCAGTGAAAACGTGATCTATGTCACGGCACAATCACCCGGCATCGCTGAGCCTTTGGTAACTCTTGGTGAGAAGATCACAGTTGGCCAACCGCTTATACTGATCCGCGATCTCTATAAGATGGACGCCGCCCCCGAAGCTTTAACAAGTCAGCAAAGCGGCATCGTTTCCATAGTTCGAACCACTCCGATTGTGGCCCCGGGCGACCACCTGTGTGTGATCTGCCCGGTTCTTTCCTCTGCTGGCGTGGACGCGCAGATGACTGCCGCAATACCCTAAGCGTCAGATATCTAGCACAACGGCACCTTTGGGGCGTGAACAACAAATCAAGACCTGCCCTTCTTCGGGATGGATCAATGGGTCTTGGAAATACTCAACTTCACCCGAAACCAATGTACACTTACACGCATTGCAAATACCGGAACGACAGCTGAATTCGGGATTCAATCCTTCGCTTTCTGCCAACTCCAGCAGTGAATCTACCGCACCATCCCAAGCAGCAGATGTCTTTGATTTGCGAAAAGAGACATCTCCCTGCAATGCGAAAGATGATTGCTGCGCCACCTCATCCGCCGAGGACCAAGCATCAGGGTTCGTCAGATATGTCAACGATTGAACAATCGCCGGAGCACGTGAGGCAGCCTTACCGGCTTGTGGTTTGGCTACCTGCGCATCCAACGACGCCGCCTTGCCGAAGAATTCATAAGCGATCCGAGCTTTCTGAACCCCAACCTCTTGCAGCAATTGATACATCGCAGCCATGAAAGGTGTCGGCCCACAGAGATACACCTCATAATCATCAATGGGTAGGATGCGTTGCAAGAACACTTTGTCGATCACCCCTTGGGCGTCAAATAATTTCGCAGCGCGATCATCGGCACTGGGTGTGCGATAAACAAATTTGGTTGTGATGCGATCACTGCTGCAGCCTAACACCTCGTCGCGCAATGCGTGAACCTGACCATTTTCGCAGGCATGTAAGAAATACACATCACGGTCACTTTCACGCAATCGGTGAATCATGGACACCATAGGCGTCTGACCGACGCCGCCGGACAAAAGGACAACTGGCCGTGTGCTTTCCTCATCAAGGTAGAATGTACCGCGCGGCGCAGCGACATCAATCACATCGCCAATTTCCACGTGATCGTGCAGCCAGCAGGACCCTACTCCGTCAGGTGTCCCGTTTCGACCTGCCTCACGTTTCACCGAGATACGGTAAAAACTGGTCTGCGATGGATCGCTCGAAACTGAGTAAGTTTTGAGAACAGGATCGCCCGCTGACGGCACAGTTAGTGTGATATATTGCCCCGCCTTTACATGCCAAACAGGTGCCCCGTCAGAGGGCTCAAGGTAGAAAGACGTGATGATCTCACTTTCCACGTGTTTTTTCGCGACGCGAAACTCGCGAAATCCTCTATTCTCCAAATTTTGCGTCATTTTACTGACTCATCTTCGCATCAACCATCGCCTCTTCGGCAATCATGGCCTCCAACTGGCGGCGGAACCGGAGTTGGCCCGCATCAATGCCCAGATCTATATGGGGCGATGTTTTCTCGTTCATCCCAATCTGAACCTGATCCAGTACCGCACGGTCTTCCTCAAAGGCATGGCGTACATCTTCGCTCATCATCTTTGAAAGCTCTTCATCATCAGGACGAATATTGCGCAGCTGGAACCAGTAGTACCGCGTCTCGTTCTCGGTCGTTGGTGTCATAAAATTGTAGCTGTCCATGACAAATGTGTTCTCATGCAGCGTGCCATCTACACCACCTGTCCCCGCAGGGGTGAACACCGCACGAACCAGCGCGTGGCTAGGATAGCGCACTTCATAATGTTGGAGCCGGTCGCAATTGCCTTCGAACTCCACCACTTTTTTGTAAAACGGCGCTGGCTCATGATCCATCATCCAACGGTGAACGATTACGCCTGTATCAGTTTTGGTGACACGCAAAGGCGTGTCCTTGGTGGCAGCCGTCGCGAAAGAGGTTTCATGCACCCAAGCAACGTGCGTCGGATCAAGCAAGTTGTCGCACATCAGCAGGTAATTGCAGTTCAGCTCCATAGCTGCACCGCGGTTAATACCCCAATCTGGGCTGTCGAAGTTCGGAATATCAATAATATCTTCGACATCTGCGATGGCCGCATTACCCATCCAAATCCACACCAGCCCATATTTTTCGTGAACTGGATAGGGACGCACGCGCGCCGCCGATGGGATACGCCCGCCGCCCGGCGCCCAAACGCATTGACCAGCACAATCAAACGTTAACCCGTGATAGCCGCATTCAACGTTATCACCTTTGATCCGCCCCTTGGACAAAGGTAACTTGCGATGCGGACACGCATCCTCCATTGCGATGACTTCGCCTTCAGTATTGCGAAACATGCAAATTTTCTCGCCCAGCACTTTGACCTGCTGCAAATCGTTGATCACTTCATCGCTCCACGCAGCGACGTACCAAGCATTTTTTAGAAACATGTTTCTTCCTAACTGACGGGTTTTCTTGTTTGGAGGGACGATACGCCAGTTCGAATGTCAAAGAAATCGAACCCGCACACCCTATTGTTTAGATTTCCTATTCTTTCAGACTTTGGCTTCTGCTAAAATCCAATTTAGAAAATGACGCGGTTTTTCCTGATCTAAAATCGCGGAGCCCCAACAGATGTAGTAGGGTTCTGGCATCTGAATTGAGTCCTGAGAAATTCGGGTCAGGCGCCCCAATCCAAGATCCACAGACGAAAAAGACAATTGTGCCAAGGCAATACCTTGCCCGCTTGCCACGGCTTCTAGCGCGGAACTGGACAGCGAATGGACAGAGGTAGGTTTTCGCGTTGATTGCGGATGACCCTGCGCAGCAAGCCAAGTTCCTAACCTAGGCACATTCGCAAAGGACGGCCCCCAATCGATATCAACCCACGGCAGATCAGACAGCTTTGATGGGTCAAGCGCTTCAGGATTTTTCGCCAAGAATTCAGGTGAACAAACTGGAAAGCAAACGTCATGAAAAAGGGGACGAGCATGCGGGAAAGTCTTTGAAACTGCACCATAGGTCAGGCGGAACATGTGATCTAAAAACTCCGGTTCCGGTTCTCCGTGAGTGGCCTCAAGACGGATTGAAACATCTTGGTGTCGCGCCTCAAAGCTTTGTAACCGAGGCTGCAACCACTTCAACAAAAGCGTCGGCAAGCCCGACACGTTTATATCTAAATCAGAATTTTGTTGCGCCAATAACTTTTGCGCATGTTTCAGTTTCTCGAAGCCTCCTGAAATTACGGCATGGTAAGCCATTGCTTTAGGTACAAGCGATGCACGCCGCCCATCTTTCATAATGAGTGGAATTTGCAGGTGATCTTCGAGCAACTTAAGTTGCTGGCTAATTGCGCCCGACGTAACGCCCAATTCTTGTGCAGACGCACTTACCGACCCAAGCCTCCCGAAGCTCTCAAAAGCCTGCAACGCACGCAGTGGTGGCAAAATTGAGCGTTTCTTCATCTTACCGATCCCGTTTTTCGACGCACGTTAGCAATACTAAACAGTGTCATTTGAAAACTGATTTGTCACCCCGTTATATTGCCCAATACGCTATTAAGCACAGACATATCTCAATGAGCAAGACAAAGAAGGCCTCCACGGCCGCGCATCCAACTGGAGATCACCCATGACCTATTAGACGAACCGACGCAGTATATTATTAGGTGGCAGCGCACTTGAGGCAACGACCCTTGTTGTGCCCCAAGCCACAGGAACAAGATTCATGCAAAACCTTCAATGGCAGTTGCGTAACAACTTGATTGAAGTTGATGCAGGTGGCGTCCTTGTTCCCGAGTTTGCAACAAACTGGGCTTCGAATGACGGCCTAACTGTTTGGACGTTCTAGCTTCGCGAAGGCGTAGAGTTCCACAACGGATAAACGATGGGTGCAGATGATGTCGTCTTTTCGGTTAATCTTCACCGTGGGGAATCCTCGACATCGCAAGTTAAAGCACTTATCGCAGTCATCAGCGATGTGCAGGCAACGGCACCAAATGAAGTGACAGTCACGCTGGAGCTTCGGGTATCGACGTCACATTCTCAAGAGAACCTAATGACGGCAACTGGTCCAACATCTGGGGCAAAAAACCGTTCTTTGCATCTCGTTGATCTAGTCGCGCAAACGAAGACCTGATACTGTCGCTTGTCTATTCCCAAGGAGCAATTGCAAGTGGTTACAATGAAACCACTTGGGACCATGGGGCATTCAATGCCGCACTTATAGCGGCACGATCTGAAAAAGACGACGCAAAACGCAGATCGCTCTATGCTGAATGCCAAATGCTGATCCACGAAGACGGTGGCCTCATTACCCCAGTTTGGGCTGACTTCCTTGACCCCAAATCAAACAAATTTTCAACGGGCGAAGAGATTTCTGGCGATTGGGATCTTGACGGCAACCGGTGCGCGGAACGTTGGTGGTCTAACGCGTAATTAACGAACGAAACATTTTGCGGGCCGCACTTAACTGCGGCCCGCTCTTCTTTTGTCACATCGAAATGCCAGTATATGCGTAAAAACCTCTCTGCCCTTCTTGAAACGTTGAAGATCCAATTCACCGAAAGGGTACTGACATCGCAAGCCGCACGAGAACATCATGGCAGCGGCGAAAGCCATCTCCCTTCTGCAAGGCCTGATGCCGTCGTGATGGCCTACTCAACCCAGGAAGTGTCGGATGTGTTAAGGGCCTTTACCCAACACGGCGTGCCCGTCATTCCGTTTGGAGCAAGATCATCTCTGGAGGGGCAAATCCACGCACCACACGGTGGAATTAGCATTGATTTGTCAGCAATGGATCAAGTCATATCGGTACAAGATGCCGACATGGATTGTACCGTTCAATGCGGCGTCACACGTCAGGCATTGAACGAGCACCTACGCGCGACTGGCTTGTTCTTTCCAGTTGATTTGGGCGTACATGCGACCTTGGGCGGAATGGCTGCAACGCGCGCGTCAGGCACCACAACAGTACGATACGGATCCATGCGCGATCTTGTTTTGGGCCTAACCGTCGTCATGCCCGATGGCGAAGTTATCCACACAGGAGGCCGTGCGCGCAAATCATCCGCAGGCTACGATTTGACGCGCTTACTAATTGGCTTGGAAGGCACTTTGGGTATCATAACCGAATTGAACCTGCGTCTATTTGGAATTCCCGAAGCGAGACAAACCGCCATGTGTAGTTTCAGCACCATTGAAGATGCCACAGAGACCGTTGTGATGGCATTGCAATGCGGTCTAGCGCTTAACCGGATAGAACTGGCTGACACACTTCAAGTGTGTGCAATCAATAGCTACTCTGGCACGGACCTGCCCGAATGTCTGACACTTTGGGTTGAGATGACAGGCAACCCTGCAACGGATGAAAACGACATGGCAACCTTTGAAGAACTTGCTGGCGCCGCAAGTCAGATTAATTGTGCAACGTCTCCCGATTATGCCGCCCGTATTTGGCGCATTCGACATGACGCACTATATGCTGCACGCGCTTTGCGCCCGGAATCCAAGGGGATATCCACCGATGTGTGTGTGTGCCGATCTCACAACTACCCGATTGTATCAGCGCCATTCAAAAAGTCATCGCAACAACATCCATACGAGCCCCACTGGTAGGGCCATGTCGGAGACGGGAATTTCCACCTCATTCTCCTCTATGACGCAGAAAATGAAACCGAAATCAGCGAACCGCGCCACATCAATGCCAACCTCGTTGAGATGGCTATCAAACTGGGTGGTACGTGCACCGGGGAACATGGCGTTGGCTTGGGGAAAAAGGCCTATTTGCAATCGGAGCACGGCTCTGCCCTTGGCATTATGGCACGTATCAAAAAGGCGATCGACCCAGACAATATCAAGAATCCTGGTAAAATTTTCAATCTATAACTAAAGGAATAATCATGACTGCCTCCCTTCTCAGTGATCTGATCCGCCAAGAAGTTGTTCATCTTCCCACCTATAACGCGGGCATCGCATTGGACCAATTTAGGGCTGTCTACGGCATCGATTGCCTGACCAAACTTGATAGCTACGAGAGCCCCATGGGCCCCTCTCCTTTGGCTGTCAAAGCCATGCAAGAGGCGGCAAATGGTGTTGCCTGTTAACCCGACGCGGCAAATACTGTGTTGCGCGCTTTAATCGCCCAATCGATGGGCACGCAGGCAGACCGCATCATTGTTGGCAACGAGTCCGAAGACCTGATCGGTGCCCTTTTCAGGGCCGTCATCCGTCCGAACGATCAGGTTGTCACGATTTATCCCAGTTTTGGATTACACGAGTTTAGTGCCCAGATGTTTGGCGCAACAGTTACCAAGGTTCGCTTCAATGAAGACTGGTCTTTTCCCCTAGAGGGGCTGCGTCAGGCATTGCGTTCTAAACCTAGGGCTTTGATTTTTTCCTCACCCAGCAATCCCGCCGGGCCCGCCATTTCGGAAACTGAATTTCGACAAGTGATCGCAGATACCGATCCAACCACCGTTATTTGTTTTGATGAGGCCTACGTTGAATTCATTGAACAGAGTAAACGGTTCGATGCACTGAAAATATTAGATGAAACTAAGAAATTCGCCATTCTCCTGCGGACATTCTCCAAAGCATACGGTTTGGCAGGTGCGCGTGTTGGCTACAGCATTGCCAGCGATCCGCAACTCATTGCCGCATTAATAAAAACGCGTAATCCGTTCGGCGTGAATGCGTTGGCGGCTTGTGCTGCCGCAGAAGCTATTGGTGACTTGACGCATCTTAAAAACACAGTTGCACTAGCAACGAGAGAACGAAAAAGGGTCACTGCGGCATTGATCTCTAAGGGGTTCAAATGTGCTCCGTCTCAAACCAACTTTGTATTTTTTGACACTGGTTCATCAGCGAAAGTTTTCGCTGATGAACTACGCAGCAAGGGTGTTTTGATAAAGGGCTGGTTAGAAAAACCCTTCGACACTTGGGCGCGGGTCACAGTCGGCACACCCGACGAAAACGACATATTCTTAAATTCTTTGTAGGAGACTTCATGAACGTCCGTGACGTGCACCTCTGCATTAGAGCCACACGAACATTCAAGGACTATCGCTTGCTCGTGTTGGCTTGAGTTGTCAAAATGAGAGAGCGATAGACCCAAAATTCACAGTGTGAGAAAAACTTCACCCTGTCTTGGCAAGATCAATAAAGGCTCGGAGGCGTGCTGGCATGTGCCGTTTGGTCAGGTAGTTGATGGTATATCGATGCAAGGAGGGTATTTGGCCCTCAAACAATGAGATTAGCCTCTTCTCTTTGAGCATCGTCGCTGCTGCATAACTGTAGATGTAGGTCAGGCCTACTCCTTCTTCGGCAAATCGCAGCATTGAGTCAAAATCGTTAAGCACCAATTTTGGCTTTGGCATGACGGAGTAAACGCCCTCATCGCGCTTAAAATTCCATGGCGCTAGCCCGCCTGAGTTCGAGAACGCAAAGCAAATTCCGTCGTGATTGATCAAGTCGCTGGGCGTCTCCGGATATCCGAGACGCTCGAGATATTCAGGTGACGCCAGCAACGAGAAATCTAACACGGGGCCAACTGGAACGGCGTGAGTATCTTGCTCCACCATTGCCTGAGACCGTATCGTTGCATCAATGCCAGAGCTGACGAGATCGACTTTGCCATCGTCATAGATCACCTCAACCTGAACCTCAGGATATGCTTTGATGAAAAGCGCAATCAGGTCATTCATAAACAAACTAGCGCTGCTGCGCGGTGCGCTAAGCCTTAATGTTCCCGCGACGACCCCTTCAACATCATTCAGATCTTTGATTGCACCTTCCAGATCAGAAATTGCGGGAGAGCTGCGCTCAAACAACTTTTGTCCAACCATTGTGAGCGATATTTTCCGCGTCGTGCGCTCAAATAACCGCACGCCCAAACGATCTTCAAACCGTTGCACAGCATCGCTCACCGACGCTGGCGCTTGCTGCAGGCTTTCGGCGGCCGCACGAAACCCGCCCGTTCGTGCTACTTCCACAAACACGCTCATATCGTTGAGTTGCCCACGCTTCATTGTACATTTATCCGATCACTATGTAAGATATTTGCCGTCTTATACTAACAATAATGGTCCCCTAAATTCGTAGCAAGAGCAAACAATAAGAGGATCAAACGATGCCAGCGATTACCGAAATCTTTGTCATGTCTATGAAGGACCCCGAACGGGTAGATACAATCCGCGAAACTGCGCGCGCCGATTTTACCAGCCTTGAGGGCGTCACTTCGTGGAAAACATTTGTCACCACGGACACCAGCCGCCGAAAATTGTTCGTGGAGATTTTCACATTTCCTGATCACGCCACTGCAAAAGCGACAACACCCCAATTTGCCGAACGTGATGCAACCAAAGCCTTCCTAGCCGAGATCGAGGACATCATTGTCGGCCAGTATTTTACAGAACACCAACCTAAATCAGGAGGGATCAAATGAGCGATTTCACCGACCTTAGCGCCGCCTTAGATGAGTGGAATGCCGCCCTAGATGCTGGCGACATCGAACGGCTTGTTGCGACGTGCCACCCGGACGTTATTATCTGTAACGAACGCCAGCCGACCACCGTAGGTACACAAGCGCTGCGCGACAAATACGGCCCACGCATTGCGGCTTCTACCTTCAAGTCGACTGTAGAAATTCTGGACACCAAGGTTTTTGGCGACTTTGCTGTGCTGGTCACAAACTTTGACGTGAAGGTCACGGACAAAGCTACTGGTCAACGAGGCGGAGGCTCAGGGCGATTGGTCATCGGCTATCAGCGTGATGAAAGCGGCAATTGGTTAATGGCCCTGGACGTTGACAACAACGATTCATAGCCAGCGGAGGTGCCATGTAATTATGTTAATGGGCGCATCGTAACAGTAGCGTTGTACGTCCATTCTTAATAGGAATGGGCGTACAATTTGGTTCGTATCAGCCGTTCTGCGCTGCTGATTTTTGCAGTCTGGCGTTACCCAATTTCAGCTCCAACAACCCAACACCAGTTGGCACAAAGCTTGATCACCGGCATTAGTTGATATCAGTAGGTCAAACCCTAAATTCAACCTGCCTAGTTAATCCTTGCACCTGTAGAACGATCAAACAGGTGAAAATACCCGTCCATGACTCTGCACGGGACAACATCGCCAATCGCTAATTCATGCCTGTCATTCAAGCTTACCCTCACATCTTGCCCGCCCACTTCCAACACCAAATTAAGCCTGTCACCTGTGTTTTCGGTCGCCAGTAGCTTACCACTGAAATGTGCCTCTTCTGCGGATGAGACCCTGACATGTTCTGGCCTGAATCCTAATGTCACGTCGCGCGAAGAGCCTGCCTCAAACGGGAAGGTTGTCTTTAAGGCGACAATTCCAACACCAGCTTTCATCTGACCCTCAACCAAATTCATTGGCGGTGTGCCGACAAATCCCGCTACAAAAACGCTCGCTGGACGATCATAAAGTTCAAGCGGCGGGGCAAATTGTTCTATCCGTCCTTCATTCAATAACATCACACGGTCCGCCATGGTGAGGGCCTCAACTTGATCATGTGTGACGTAGATAGACGTGACATTGAGACGTTGTTGCAGATTGCGAATTTCACTGCGCATCTGTACCCGTAATTTCGCATCCAAATTTGATAAAGGTTCATCAAACAAAAACACCTTGGGTTCGCGAACAATGGCACGGCCCATCGCAACACGCTGTCTCTGGCCACCAGACAAATCCTTGGGCTTACGGTCCAAATAGGGCGTCAGGTTCAATAGTTCCGCTGTTTCGGAAATCCGACGCTGCCGCTCTGCTTTATCCAACCCCATCAATTCCAAAGGGAAATCGATGTTCTGCGCTACGGTCATATGTGGATAAAGGGCGTAAGATTGGAAAACCATTGCGATATCACGTTCGCGCGGGCCCTGTTCGGTGACGTTTTTGCCGTCAATTGTGATTGCACCACTTGTTGCATCCTCCAACCCGGCGACAATGCGCAAGAACGTCGATTTACCGCAGCCGCTTTCCCCCAAGACAGCAATGAATTCGCCATCCTCGATCTGTGCGTTAAGCCCATGCAGCACCTGCACAGCACCAAAGGATTTCGTCAGGTTGTCTATGGTCAGTTTTGCCATGATGTGGCCTCCGCATCAGGTTTGAGATCTAGTCGGGCGAAGGCTTCGGGTGGGGCGTTGTGGCGGCGCATTTCACGTTCAAGTTTTTTGGCCATAATCAAATGCAACGCATCATCATCCAACGCGTTTTCTTGATGGGGATCGGCCAGAACATCAAACAACAACGTTTCACTTGCGACCATCGCAGCGGGCCCATGTGAGCTGTACCAAGGTGATTGTTCAATGACTGGTATACGCATCACCGAATAGCCGTCAGCGTAATTTAGACCAGTGATTATTTCTGCCTGCGCCATCTCTTCACAGATGAAGTATTCACGCATGTGGCTTGGTACCAACGTGTATTGAAAAAGCGTTTGGTCCAGCAAGTTATCTGGATAACGGAAATAAGTATAACGCCCATCCGTGACATTGATTGCCCCACCAAAGTAACCAAAGATAACGCTTTCATGGTTCGTGATCTCTGCGTTCTGCAACACTGGCAACAACGATTTACCACGCACAGCATCGGGAATATCACAACCAAACGCCTCAAGGAACGTCGGCATCAAGTCAATCGTCTGACTGAGAGCATCCCGTGAGTGCCCCGCCAAATCCGCGTGATCAGGATGATGAATGAACAACGGAATATGTGCGATTTCCTGATAGGCTGGCATCTTATTTTTCGCCCACCAATCATGTTCGCCTGTCAGATACCCATGATCGGTTGATACAACCAACATTGTATCTTTCCACATGTCTAGCGCATCCATTTGGTCCAGCAAACGTCCCATCTGAGCATCACAATGCGCAAGCAAAGCCATGTAATTTGCTCGTAGCTCTGCCGCCTCCGCCTCATCCTGCGTTACCCGTGCATAAGGGGGCCAGTCGCGAATAGGGCCTTCATAATCTGTAGGAAACTGTTTTCGCCAACGCTCCGGTGCGTGAAACGGCTCGTGCGGATCAAAGGTCTCAATCTGCAAAAACCAGTTATCCGCATCCTTATTTGTTTGCAAATACTCACACCCAAGATCAAAGCACTGCGTTGAGGAAAAATCGGCTTCTTCTTTTATGTAATCCCGGTTGATCATGTAATGCAGCGGCAGATCACCTAATTTCTCGCTGTATTGGTCTGGATGATATTGCGTGCGATACCTATCCAGATCAGGTTCAACATGCGCCTTCCACACGTCACCTTCTTGTCCGCGCAAAAATTCGAAGCTGGAAAAGGCATTCTGATACCCCGCACCACCAACTTCAAGATAGTGATAATGGTCGGTGATCAAGTGGCTGTAGATCCCCTGCTTTTTCATGACCTCTGTCATTGCGGTATCAAAGGGTTCAAGCGGCCCCCAACTGCGGTGCATGAAATTCAAACGCCCTGTTTGCAGGTCGCGGCGCGCAGGCATGCAGGGCAAACTCCCGACATAGTGATTGTCAAACCGCACTGATTTTTCCGCAAGGCGGCGGAAGTTTGGTGTCTGCATCAAATCTGAACCATAGGGCTCAAGGAAATGACGATTTAGGGTGTCAAAAAGAACAAAGATAGCACGCATCGTTATACAGACCCTTCCATGCCAGCCGCGACAATTTGAACGGTAAAGACACGATCCTCGCCGGGGTTCAAAATTGGCATTTCATTTGCCTCTCTGGCGGCCTGACGTGACCTTGCCGCAGTTGAACAGGGTTCAATCCCAATCATATTTGCCCCTTCCCCGCGCACCCGCAGCATCTGCACATAGGGCAATGTGTCCGTAGAATATGAAACGCGCATGGAGATCCCCTTTTGCGGGTTCTGAATGTGACAGGTCGCCATTCCAGATTTGGAAGTTTGTCTATGGACTGATAGCTCGGAAACCGGAATTTTCGGCGTTTGCCCCATTGCGGCAAAGGGGTCATGATCGCCGTTGCGCCAAACACAAGTTGATGGATCCATCG
Organism: Sulfitobacter sp.; assembly: GCF_036960155.1. GTDB lineage: Bacteria > Pseudomonadota > Alphaproteobacteria > Rhodobacterales > Rhodobacteraceae > Sulfitobacter. Next base: position 53,193 of record NZ_JBALWB010000008.1, read on the forward strand.
AGATCACAGTGCCCTGATCAACCAACGGATAACCAAGATTGAAGTGATACAGCATCATACTTGGCATCGCGGTTGTACCGATGTTCTTAACTGTGTCACGAATGGTGAGGGTCGTACCCCCTAATGGCATTTCGATACGCCGGCGCAGTCTAAGTGCGCCGCGAAACATCATAGATTGCACGATTTCACCCTCGCACCAGATCATTGGCTCTGCCGCATCTTCGTCGATGCCATACCCGATCAATCGCGCGGGCTGATGTGCCCCAGCTCCATGTAAGGGGTATGCGATGTCTTTCGTGGGATGCAGCGGCGCATGCTGCGAGGGTTCAGTTTCAGGTTGGCGGATGTGATCAAACCCACAGGTCCCAAGGAACCCGTTCATGCCCGTCAGCCACCCCTGCCCGCTCTCTGCATGTGGATCAATATGGGCGGCGCTGCGGCACCCTGCGGGTGTGTGGAAAGACAATGTAGTGCCGTTCAGCGCGAGACGTCCAATGTCAAACGTCCGGTCCACGATAATCTCGGCTTCCAGCCCACCGCCGCTGCGCAGCTCAAGCACGCGCACGCCTCGTTCCGCACCATCGCCCAGCGTGACCAGACGAACATCAGCGTACGCCGACAAGGCCCCGTATCGCTGGCGCAGAGCATGGATGCTGTTTGACGCGTTCATTTCACCGCTCCGGCAGTGAGGCCTTTGACGATGTAACGTTGCCCAAAAAGCAGCGCCAGCAACGCCGGAATGGCAGATAACACCGAGGCCGCAGCCATCTGCGTATATTTTATCTCGTTTTCCTGCGCAAATTTGGCAATACCCACTGGAACGGTAGCTGAGGTATTATTGGTCAACGCGAGGGCGACGGGGAATTCATTCCAACTAAAGATAAACACCAGAATGCCCGTAGACACCAAACCCGGCACCATAATCGGAATCACCACGCGCCACAGGGTTTTTACAAACCCCGCACCATCAATAAATGCCGCCTCTTCCAGCTCACGAGGGATTTCGCGTAAAAATGACGACAGCAGCCAAAGCGACATCGGCAAGTGCAACGTCGTATGCGCAAGGATCAATGCAATCGTATCATTCGCAAGGCCAACACCGCGAAATAATTCGTACCACGCACCAGCAAGCGTGACAGGTGGCACCAAGTTAAACACCACAGCCCAAAGCAGGAACAGATTAACGACCCAATTCGGCCAGCGCAGGCGCAGCAATGAATACCCAGCCAGAAAGCCAATGCTCATTGCCATCATTGTGCTGATCGACGCCACAATAATTGAATTCAGAAAATTGCGGGCAAACAGAGACGTATTACCAAACAAAACTTCGTCATAGTTCATCGAAACAGGGGTAAATTTAACCGTGCCCATGAGCAGAGCAATCTGCGTTTTAAACGACGCAAGCGCGATCCACAAAAACGGTCCGATTGTCAGGACTGCCGCCAGAAATAAAAAGGCTAACAGAACGCGATCAACGGAGAGATGTTGTTTTCTAACAGTGCTCATTGGCTCCGGCTCCTCTGGCGTGTCATGGCGATGCCGATGATTGTGGCGATGATAAAGATCACTGTGACCGACATGGCAGAGCCATAGCCCGGATTGTCCTGCACAAAGAAACGCTGGTAGATGGTGAAACTGATCACTTCGGTTGTGGTGCCCGGCCCCCCGCCCGTTAACAAATAAACTTCGTCAAAAACCTTGAAGGCGATGATCGCACGAAACACAAATGTTGTGAAAATCGCAGGCCATAGCAACGGCAACGAAACCCTGCGAAACTCCTGCCACTTGGTCGCACCGTCAATTTGCGCAGCTTCAGAAACATCCTTGGGCAACGCCTCAACTGCGGCCAGCAGCAGCAGGAATGAAAACGGCGTCCAATGCCAAATATCCACGATAATGACAGACATCAGCGCCAAAGAAGACGAGCCCAACCAATCAATTGGCCCCAGCCCAACAAGGTCAAGTATCTGGTTCACCACCCCGAATTGATAATTGTACATCAACCGCCAGATCGCACCGATGATGATACCCGGGATGAGGATAGGCAGCAGGAAAAGTGTACGATACGCGCGGGACCTTCTACCCAATCGCGAGCAGGCCAGCGCCAACATGAGACCGATAAAAACCTGTGCCGATGTAGCGACAACAACCAAAATGATCGTGTTCAGGATGCCCGCCTTGAACAAAGTATCCGATGCAAGTGCGCTGTAGTTATCAATGCCTACCCATTCCCAATGCGCTTCGCCCCCTGACCATGTCACCTCAGCAAAGCTGAGCGCGACGAGATTGAAAAGAGGTAGTGCGGATAGAAGGATCAGAAATATCAAAGCCGGAACAAGCGAAAGATATTTGGCTGCATGCCGGTTATTTGATTGTGCCATGGAATGCCCACCAAAATCGCAATGTTGAAAAGCGGCCTAGAGCCACATCAAAAAACTGGCGACAACATGTGCCGCCAATTAAAAGCTTGATCAGTTTTTCAGATCAGGCAAGTGGCCTGTATCGTAACCTGAATCCACCATGATCTTTTCAATATCCGCAGCCATGCTATTGAGCGCTTCCACTGGCGTGATTTCGCCCGCAACGGTTCTGTTTAGGCCCACTTCCAGCACTGCAACAATTTCCGAACCCTCAGGGATCGTCCATAGGCGACGTGCTGTCGGGGATGCGGTGCGCATGGTCAGCATATAGCGGTTCTCCGGCTTATCCGCGAAGTCAGATTCGTATGCCGCAGCAGAAACAGGAGAGCCGCCCAATTCCGCATAAGCAATCTGGGTTTCAGGCTTTTGGAACCAATTCAAAAACGCCAAAGCCGATGCTTTGTTCTCATCTTCTATGTTCTTTGGAATACCACCAACCCAGTGGCCCAATGCAGGTGCCGAAGAAAAGCCCGGCGCATGGGGAATGGTCATATATCCAATCTTGCCCGGCACGATGGATTTATTCGGATCATCCATTTGCGATTGCGCCGCAGCTGGTAGCACTGCATGCGCCGCACGGCCTGTGACCAGATACTGGATCAAATCGCCCTGCTCCATGCTTGCAGGGTTTTCAGGTCCAACTTCACGCGAGAATTTCACATATGTTTCCAGGGCTTCCAACGCTGCAGGGCTGTTGATCGTGACGTCAAAATCACCGTTGCCTTCGTCTTCAAAAAGCGAGCCGCCGTGACTGATGAGGTAGGGCCAGTAATCCCAAGTAATGGAAATCGTTGCCCGCGCGCTGCGCTGCATCATGCCAACCATCTCGGGTGGGTTGTGCAATGCTTTAGCGTTGGCAAGTAGCTCATCCCACGTTTCGGGGATGCTCAGGCCGTTTTCTTCGTACAGGTCTTTGCGGTAAAACATCATCGTGATGTTTGGATTAACCGGGATCGTCAGCAGATCACCAGTTTCACAGTTCACCGTCTTTTCCACGGCATCAAAGCATATCGTATCATCGTAAGTGTACATCTGTGGATCAAGTTTGAAATCCGCATCAATGTTTTTCAACGGCTCAAGAAAACCACCGTGGTACATCTCGGGATAGAAGATGCCATTTACTATCAAAATATCATATTCACTCTTCTCTGAGCGAACGGCGTTGCGCTGCTTCTCTAGGCTCCCTGCATAGGGGTTCACATCAAGAGTGACCTTGTTGCCCGTCTCGGATTCATACAGATCAACGACGTTAGCAAAACCTTGCAGCCAAGGTGACTGATTGATGACGATGTTGATGGGCGCAAGATCTTGCGCGTGGCCAATTGTAGCAGTTGAAATACCCAGCGCTGCCGTTACCGACAATGCAGCCGTGCGGCTGAAATGTGAAATAAATGTCATGGTGCCCTCCCTAAAAGCTCGTTCATCTTGAGGTCATTAAAGTACAACAACAAGCTTCTTTTATATTGATTTATATAACCTTTTAGAATACCTTTTCATGCATTCCTTCAGTGAAGTTAAAGCATGATAAACATTAGACAATTTCGACATTTTATTGCCGTTCTTGAAAGCGGCAGCCTGCTTGGGGCCTCCAAAGAACTCAACATCAGTCAACCCGCGTTAAGTAAAAGCATCGCGTCGATAGAAAGTTACTACAAGGTTCCGTTGTTCAAACGATTGCCGCGTGGTGTGCAACCCACAGGATTCGCGCTAACGCTGGAACCACATGCCCGCCGCATCCTGTTTAATGTCGCCGAAAGCCGGACCGAGATTGCAACTATTGCCGCCGGATCATCCGGCCGTATCGCCGTTGGAACCGGGTCATCATTTGTTGGGGTACTATCAGAAATGATGCACGACTTTGATCGTGATTTTCCCGATGTGCAATTCACCGTACTGACCGATCATGCCCATAACCTGCGCCAAGCCCTATTGGGGAACCGTATCGATTTCTATGTCGGCATGGCGAACAACGAATTTGATGATGCCGCTTTTGATGTTCAAACTCTGTTTGCCGACCGTTTCACGGGCCTATGTTCGCCAGATCATCCATTTGAGGGCACTGAATTGGGTCCTGCGCAACTTGCCAAATACGAATGGATTTTCCCGAACCTCGAAGAGCCTGCTCGCGCCGCATTAGATGCTTATTTCATTAGCAACAAACAGGTCCCTCCGCGCGTGAAGATCACCACCAACGCTGAGCACGTCATGCGGCATTTCCTATCCGATACACAATTCCTGAGTGTGACGCCTTTCACGAATATCCACCTCCCTGAGTTCCAGGGGTTTGGGCGGTTTCACCTCAAAGGGTTTGAATTTGAACGCAAAGTAGGCATCGTGCGCCGAACCAGCGCCATGTCCAGTCCTTTGGTTGAGAAGTTCATCGCACGCCTATCAGACAGAGTCTCACAGATGCGGGATGGGGCGAAAACCTAACGGCCTATTTTACTCGGCATCAAGTGCGCGATCCAGATGCGTATACCCCCCGTCAACAAACACCCATTGTCCGGTGGTATGCCCCGCACGCGGTGACAACAGAAACACAACCTGATCGGCCAGCTCTTCGGGTTTGGTCATGCGATGACCCATGGGAATACGGCGGGTAATTTCTGCAAGCTGCGCCTGAGGATCATCAAACGTCTGCATCCAACGTTCGTAAAGAGGCGTCATGCTTTCGGCCGGAATAACGGCGTTCACCCGAACACCTTCATGCGCCAGCGCCGCTGCCCATTCTCGTGTCAGTGCCAGTTGCGCACCCTTGGCGGCAGCATAGGCAGAGGTATTCCCCTGTCCGGTGATCGCCGTCTTTGAAGAGATATTGACGATGGCACCCTGTGTCACCTTCAGATGTGGCACGCAAAGATGGGCCATCGTGTAATAATGCGTCAGGTTCCGATCGATGGAGGCACGAAATGCTTCCGGCCCCGCATCTAACCCGATGCTATCATTTGCTCCGGCGTTATTAACCAACCCGTCAATCCGCCCGAATTGAGCGATCACCTGCTCCACCGCTGCACCGCATTGCGTATCATCAGTCAACTCGGTCAGGATAACTTTTGCACGTGGGCTTTTGACCTTAAGCGCCGCCTCGAAATCAGGGTCCGCGGCACGGCGGCAAAGCACAATCGGTATCGCGCCTTCATCGGCAAGTGAGACCGATATTGCAGCCCCAATGCCTGAAGCACCACCAGTAACCAAAACCACTTTATCCCGCAGACCCATATCCATCTAGTCGTTCCCTTTAAACGTATACTCTGCCAACGACTCCGGCTTCATTTCAATCGAAAACCCCGGCATGGCTGGCGGCATATAAGCCGCATTCTGAATAATACAGGGGTCGACAAAGTGCTCATGCAGATGGTCGACAAATTCAATCACACGGCCTTCACGCGTTCCTGAGATACACAGATAATCGATCATCGACATATGCTGTACATATTCACACAAGCCCACACCGCCAGCATGCGGGCAAACTTTTAGATCATATTTTGCAGCCATCAGCATGACGGCCAGAACCTCATTCAGCCCCCCCATCCGGCAACTGTCAATCTGCACCACATCAATTGCGCCGCGCATGATCAACTGCTTAAAGATGATCCGGTTTTGACACATCTCACCCGTTGCGACCTGAACAGGGGCAACAGCCTCACGGATTTTACGGTGCCCTTCAATGTCATCCGGGCTGGTCGGTTCTTCGATAAACCAAGGGTTCACAAATGACAGCTGTTTTACCCAGTCAATCGCCTGATCGACCTCCCAAACTTGGTTTGCGTCGATCATCAGATTCACGTCTGGCCCACATTCATCACGCGCAATGGTCAGGCGGCGGATGTCATCCTCAAGGTCATGGCCCACCTTCATTTTCACATGCCTAAATCCAGCATCCACCGCTTCGCGGCACAAACGCCGCAGCTTGGCGTCATCATAGCCCAGCCAGCCAGCCGAGGTCGTGTAACACGGATACCCTTCGGCTTTTAACGTGGCGATGCGCTCGGCCTTGCCATCTGCCTGCTTGGTCAGGAACTCCAACGCCCATTTGGGTGTAACGCAATCGGTCAGATACCGGAAATCAATGCATCGCACCAATTCCTCAGGCGTCATTTCAGCCACCAATTGCCAGACGGGTTTGCCCATCTCCTTGGCCCACAGATCCCACGCTGCGTTAACAACCGCGCCCGTGGCCAAATGTATCGCGCCCTTGTCAGGCCCAATCCAACGCAATTGGCTATCCGATGTAATATGGCGCCAGAAGCGGCCCATGTCCGCAGCAATCCAATCCGTTTCAAGACCCACAACCAAGGGGCGCAATGCGGCGATCGCTGCTGTGCAAATTTCGTTGCCGCGACCGATGGTAAAGGTCAAACCATGACCTTCATGTGCCCCGTCCGTTTCAAGGACCACATACGCTGCAGAATAGTCCGGATCAGGGTTCATCGCATCAGACCCATCCAACGACTGAGACGTTGGAAACCGGACATCAACCGTTCTTAGGCCAATGATCTTACTCATGCCACTGCTCCGCGTACATTTTGCGTCTGCTCACCCAGCTTATCGATACCAAGCTTCATCACCTCGCCACCCTTCAGATAAACAGGTGGCTTCTGACCCATCCCAACACCGGGTGGTGTACCTGTTGAAATGATATCCCCCGGCTGAAGGGACATGAATTGCGAGCAATATGAAATCAGGAATGGCACTTTGTAGACCATCGTCGAGGTGTATCCGTTCTGAAAACGTTTGCCATCTACGTCACACCACATGCCCAGACTGTCGAAATCGCCAACCTCGTCAGGGGTCACTAACCATGGGCCAGTTGGGCCAAATGTATCGCAGCCTTTGCCCTTGTCCCATGTCCCTTCACGCTCAATCTGAAACGCACGTTCAGATACGTCGTTGATCACGCAAAAACCGGCGACATGCGACAGTGCATCTGCCTCGTCGATGTACGAACCGCCCTTGCCAATCACGACACCCAGTTCGACTTCCCAGTCGGTTTTGACCGAGCCGCGCGGAATTTGAACATCATCATCTGGGCCAACAATGGCAGACGTCCATTTATTAAAAATTACCGGCTCTGATGGAATTTGTGCGCCCGTTTCCGCAGCATGATCCGCATAGTTCAAACCAATACAGATGAACTTTCCGGTCCCTGCAACGCAAGCGCCTAACCGCAAATCTTTTTGCGGGGTGCCTTTGACAACCGCCAGAGTGTCAATATCGATCTCTGCTATCTTCGCCAGTTTATCAGGTGACAGGTCAGCCCCCGATAGATCCCCAATAACGCCGCTAAGGTCGCGGACTGCACCGTTGCTATCAAGCAAGCCGGGTTTCTCTTGTCCTGCTGGACCATAGCGTAAGAATTTCATCGGGACGTCGCTCCATCTGTCGGGAATATAGGAAAGGCGGGCACCATTGGCCCCCGCCTCTGTTCAAGTTGAGTTAGTCGTAAAGGACGGCCGCAATTTCTGGATCGTCGATATTGCTGGCGTCATAATAGTAGAAGCCTGTGTCGATGGTTTCTGGCACTGCTTCGCCTTTGGAAGCCATCAACGCCGCCTTGACGGTTTCATAGCCGATGCCAACGGGGTTCTGTGTGATAGCACCCGCCATCAAGCCAGAGCGGATTGCTTCTTTTTGCGCCGCGCCACTGTCGTAACCGATGATGGTGATGCCCTCGGCTCCGTTTTCACGTACGCCGTTAACAACCCCAATAGCCGATCCCTCATTTGTGCCGAACATGCCTTTTAGGTCAGGGTTGGCAATGAGGATCGATTTGGCAATTTCAGTTGATTGCAACTGATCGCCTGCACCGTATTGAACGGTTACAATTTCGATGTTCGGGTATGCTTCCGCCATCCGGTTCACAAACCCATCACGGCGGTCAATGCCCGTCCGGCTGGTTTGGTCATGCGCGATCACAGCAACCTGACCCTCACCACCGATGAATTCGGCCATCTTGTCAGCAGCGAGTGACGCAGCAGCAACGTTATCTGTCGTAGCCGTGGAAACCGGAATATCACTGTCGACGCCACTGTCGAATGCGACGATCGGAATACCTGCCTCTTTCGCCTGACGCAGCAGCGGAATGGCCGCTTGGCTATCAAGTGCTGCAAAACCAATTGCGGCTGGCTTCTTAGCCAAAGCAGCTGCAAGCATATCAATCTGGCGATCTACCTGTGCTTCGCTGTCAGGACCTTCAAACGTGACCTCAACACCGAATTCTTCGGCTGCCTTATCGGCACCTGACTTTACCGCCTGCCAAAACTGGTGCTGGAATCCCTTTGAGATCAGCGGGATATAAATCTTGTCCTGCGCCTGAACTACGCCAGTACTCAGAACCAGTGCGGAAGCACTTAGCGTGCCCATTAGTGTACGTCTATTTAGCATTTTATTTCCTCCGTTAAGTATATGATCGTGTCTATTTGAGGGGCGTTGATCGCCCTTCTTTGCAGTTTGTTAAGCTGTTTTATTACGTCGTACTTGATCGGCATAAACTGCCAGAATAATGATCGCTCCGGTCACCACGGTTTGCCATTCCTGTGCCACCGACAGGATGCGCAGGCCGTTTGTCAGAACCGCCATAATCAGCGCCCCAATCAACGTCCCAAGGATCGTACCGCGCCCGCCCGATAGGGACGTCCCACCGATGACAACCGCCGCAATCGCTTCAAGTTCATAACCAAGGCCCAATGCGGGCTGAGCGGAATTTAGACGGGATGCGATCAGCAACCCACCGATACCAACAATGGCACCTGACAGGCTGTAGATTGCGATTTTCCACCAGTCTGTATTTACCCCAGAAAGGCGCACAGATTCTTCGTTGCTCCCCAGAGCAAAGCAATAGCGGCCCAGCACGGTGCGGCTGAGGATGTAGGACGCGACACCTGCCACTACGAACAAGATCAACACGCCGTTTGGAATGGGCAAACTTGGAAACACCTGACCAATCAATGACCCCCGCGAAATCAGGTCAAAGCCGGGTGTATCGTTGAAATAAATGGGGCGAGTGCCGGAAATCACAAGGCTAAGACCCTTTAGGATCAACATCATGCCAAGCGTCGCGATAAACGGCGGGATTTTCATTTTTGCGACGAAAGTACCTGAACAGAACCCACAAAGCGCCCCTGTGCCAATCGCCGTCAAAACACCCAGCGGCAAAGGCAGCCCAAGGTTGGTGAGCGCAACACCTGTCATTACAGCAGTGAACGTCATTAACGTCCCAACAGACAGGTCAATGCCGCCCGTGATAATCACCAACGTCGCTGCCACAGCCAGAACACCGTTCACTGAGGTCGCTTGCAAAATCGCAATGATGTTTGCCGTCTGCATAAAGTTGGGAGACGCGATGCTGAAGCCGATCAACAAGATGAGCAGGCTCGCAAAAGCAAGTAACTTTTGATGCGCGCCGGATCCTGCTAGCTTTGCGAGTAGACCTTCAGAGGCTTCTTGATTGAGTGCGGTCATTGGACGGCCTCCCTTTTTTCGGATGGGGCACGCGTGGTTTGCGTCGCCAACTTCATGATACTTTCTTGTGTCGCCTCGGACCGATCCAGAATGCCAGTCAACTGGCCTTCGCACATGACGGCAATCCTGTGACTAAGCCGCAAAACCTCAGGCAATTCCGATGAAATCACGATAATCGCGCGGCCCTGTTCGGCCAGATCGACCAGCAGTTTGTAGATTTCAGCCTTTGCACCAACGTCGATGCCACGGGTTGGCTCATCAAAGATCAAGACATCGCAGTCCCGCAGCAGCCATTTCGCAATGACAACTTTCTGCTGATTACCCCCCGACAACAGCCGGACTTCTTGGCGATCTGATGGTGTGCGAATGCCAAGCTGTTTGATGTACCCTTGCGCAGTAATACCCATTTCTGCTTCGTTCAACACACCCACCCGCGACGCAAATTGTGTGAGGTTGGTCATTGCCACGTTGGCGCGTACGTCCATTCCGGTGGCAAGACCAAAGTGTTTGCGGTCCTCAGATAAATAGCCAATTCCGGCAGCCACTGCATCGGACGGGCTTTTTATATCAACTTCGTGGCCGTGCAGTTTTATCGTCCCACTGTCACGTGGATCAGCGCCGAATATAGCACGTGCAACTTCGGTGCGCCCCGCACCCATCAAGCCAGCAAATCCTAGTATCTCGCCCTTTTTCACTTGAAACGAGACATCTTTAATTTCATGACCCCGGTTAAGGTTGATGACCTGAAGGGCAGTATCCGCCTGATCAACCTGCGGCAGGGCCAATGCACCATCGCCCAACGCACGCCCCACCATCATCGAGATAATCTCGCTAATCGGTGTATCATCCGCATCCACAGTTCCTACGGTTTCACCATCACGCATCACCGTCACGCGGTCTGCAATTTGTTTCAGTTCATCCATTTTATGACTGATATAAATGATCCCTACGCCTTCGTTGCGCAGCTTGCGAATGATCGTAAACAGATCGGCAATTTCCGTATCATTCAACGCGGCTGTCGGCTCATCCATGACCAGAATACGGCTGCGATAGCTAAGTGCCTTGGCGATTTCTACCATTTGCTGCATCGCGACAGTCATCTGGTGAATAGGCGTGCGCGGATCCAGCTTTAGGTTCATTTGGTCAAAAATTTTGGCGGCTTCTGCGTTAAGTGCGGCCTCATCTAACCGCCCAAAGCTTTTGCGCGGTTCGCGTCCGATAAAAATGTTCTGGGCAGCGGTCAGATCATTCATCAGGCTAAGCTCTTGGTGGATAATCCCCACGCCCGCATCCTGTGCCGCCCTTGGCCCCGAAAACTCAACCTGAACGCCGTCCATTTCAACCGTGCCACTGTTACGGGCATAAACCCCTGACAGAATTTTCATGAGCGTCGACTTCCCCGCTCCGTTTTCCCCCATCAATGCATGCACTTCGCCAACGCGCAGATCAAACCGCACATTCTTGAGCGCGTGCACACCGGGAAAGCGTTTTTCGATACCTTCCATTGCCACAAGCATTTTCATGCGATCTCTCCTATCTGGTAGAATTCGCGTGCTGTTCCAGAAAAAATTCTACCTTGCTCAATGTCCGAAACTCCCGCCAAAAGCCCGCCACTTAGTGCGGTCCATTCATCGAGAGAACCCGCCAAATTAACGACGGGCCAGTCGGACCCCCACATCAAACGATCAGGCCCAAACCAAGCGATCAGGTCATCAACAACTGGCTGCAAGACCTCTGCGGCGTTGGGACGTTGATCAATAGATAACTCCGTCAGCAGCCCCGAAATCTTGCAACAAACATTCGTTTCAGCCGCCAACCGGGCCATCCCGTCTCGCCACATTGCGCAACGAGGGTCAGACATATCAGCGGACACTGTAGGCTTTGCCGCGTGGTCGATCACGATAGGAAGGGTCGGATGCGCCATTGCAAATTCAAACAACCCCGCAAGGTGTTGCGGCAAAACAAGCGCATCAAACGTCAAATTTAGATTGATCAGCGCCTCAATGGCATCCGTGCGTGGCCTTGTGGTGATCCAGTTAACGTCAGGAATATCCTGAAGCATTGGGCGTACACCTTTGAACGCGACATCTTGCGCCAAGGTTTCTAAAGTTGCCGCAGCATCCGGTTGGGCCAGATCAACCCAGCCAACAACACCAGCGATGTCATCATATCCATTAGCTAAGCCAAGCAGAAATTCAGTCTCGGCCACCGTTGGGGCCGCCTGTACAACAATGCGCGCAGTACACCCCCCCATGGTATCAGCGGCACGTAAATCACCAATCTCAAAATCCCGCGCGATGGGTGCCAATGCCGGATCGTCTAGATCAAGCCAGCCATAGTCCCCGCGCTTTAACGCCCAGAGATGGCAATGTGCATCAACGCGGTCCGTCATCAGATCGTGACCCCACCATCAACCAAAAAGGCCTGACCTGTGACATAGCTGCTCGCATCCGAAAGCAGGTAGGTGATCATTGGCGTCAGATCATCAACTGTGGCGAGCCGCCCCATAGGTTGGCGCGCGATAAAGTCTTTTTCCGCCTGCACCGGATCTGGCGCACCTTCAATACGGCCCCTTAACGAGGGCGTATCAACTGTTCCGGGACACAAGGCATTACACCTGATGCCTTGCCCGACAAAATCCGCGGCAATCGATTTCGTAAGGCCGATCACAGCTGCCTTTGTTGCCCCATATGCCGCGCGATTTGGAAAACCTTTGATAGATGAAGCCATTGACGCCATGTTCAGGATTGGCGCTGAACCCGTTACTTTTGCGCGCTCGATCATGCCAGGCAGGAATGCCCTGCTCATCCGCATCATCGACGCAACATTCAGATCAAAGTTAAACGCCCATTCTTCGTCTGTCACATCCAGAATAGTACCGTTGTGAACAATGCCAGCGCAGTTAAAGAGACCGTCTATCGGCCCAACCTGCCCTGCCAAATCTAAAACCGCCTGAGCATCGCAGACATCCAACACATGCGTAGAAATTTCAGGATGCGCCTTCGCAAGATCATCCAATGCGTCAACATTAATGTCTGTCGCGATTACTTTTGCGCCAAGAGCGGCACAAGCAATTGCACTGGCTCTGCCCATACCCTGAGCTGCGGCAGTAATGAGGATGGTCTTGTCACGCATCGTTGTTCCTTTTCGAATCTATCTGTTCATATGTAAATAGATTGTTTATATTTGGTCAACCAGTAAGTTGAAGACGTTGACTTTGCAGTGGCGTTGGATCAATTCAGCATGCAAACTTGTGGAGAGCCGATGTGAAAGAAGACGCAAAAGACCAAAGATACAGGGCCCCCGCACTTGATAAGGGTCTCGACATTCTTGAACTGTTGGCACTTGAACCCAGCGGCATGACCCGGTCCGAGATCGTTAAAGCCATGGGCAAAAGCCCTAGCGAAATTTACCGCATGCTCGAACGGCTGGTTGCGCGAAACTATGTTAGCCGATCATTTGAGGGCGACCGCTACGCGCTGAGCATAAAACTTTTCCAACTTGGATCAGCGTTCCCACCTGTGCGCCGTCTAACCACACATGTGCAGCCATTGATGGATGATTTCGCCGCACAGTGCATGCAGTCGGTTCATCTGGTTGTGCCCGAAATGGGCCAAGCACACGTTATCGCCCAAGCCTCAAGCCGCTCACCTTGGCAATTTCGCCTGCGTGTTGGCGCTGTGCTTGATTTGATTGGAACAAGTTCGGGCGAGACGCTGCTGGCCTTCCAAGATGATGATCAGATCGCGCATATGTTATCAACTGGCTCGGATCCCGCTCCGATGATTACGCCCAAAATTACCGATGATCTTTCCAAAATCAGAACCATCGGTCACCGTATCGGGCCCAGCCAACAGCTGGTTGGCGTTACCGATATCTCTGTCCCAATTCGCTCTGCAAATGATTTGGTGATTGCTGTCCTGACGTGCCCATTCCTGCCCCACGCGCACGTCGAAGGTGAAGGAGCGGTTGGGAAAGACCTTGAGGCAACTTCGGAATTATTGATTAAGGCCGCTGATCTGGCTTCAACGCAATAGAGCTTCTAATATGGGCTTCACGTAGCGGCCACCTTCGTCGCGTGTTGTAAAAAGACAGGACCGTCTAAGATGAAGAAATATGGACGCACATATCATTTGCCCATTTCACCGGGTGTCATGAGCGATGACAAAATACTCAGGGATCTCAAAACGCTAACATCTGCCGATGAAGTTGTATTCACCGAGAAAATGGACGGCGAGAACACAACAATCCACCACGCGGGATGCCATGCCCGCAGCCCGGATAGCGGCTATCACGCCTCACGGGACTGGGTCAAAGCACTTGCTGCGGGCATATCCCCGAACCTTGCCACAAATGAGCGGATCGTGGGTGAATACCTGTTCGCCCGTCACTCAGTCGCTTACGAAAATTTACAATCGTATTTTATGGGCTTTGCATGGATTGTTGATGGCACTGTGCAGGCATGGGACGCAACCCTTGAACGGTTCAGCACCCTTGGCATCCAGCCCGTATCTGTCTTGCATCGTGGGCCATTCAATGACGCCGCGGTCAATGCGGTGTTGGGTGATTTAGACCTGAGCAAACAAGAAGGCTTTGTTGTCCGAACAACCTCCGAGTTCCAAGAACCTGACATGGCCACCCATATGGCCAAATACGTTCGCGCCGATCATGTGCAAAGTGAAACGCATTGGATGCGCGCCGAAATAGTCAAAAATGAATTACAAAAAGACTGACAAATAGTGCTCTATTCGATCCTTTTGGTAGCTTGCGCGATACTCGCACCCCTTTTTGCTCATCTACGACAGTGGAAGCCCGCCGCGCTGTTCGCGGTTGTCGCCCTCGTCTATGTGATTTTCGGGGGTATAAGCTTAGCCAATGTTCTATTTGTTCTCAACAAGGTCCAAGACGCAGAGCCACCATTCCACGACACATACTTTGTCATAAGTCGTGGTCATGCCTTCTTCAGTTTGGGCATCGTCATGGCATTCTTCGCTGCCGTAACATGGCTGCAAACACGCTGTGGCGCGATGTTGCATCCACGAATAACCAAAATTCTTTTCTGGATACTGCATCTGGGGCTCATCGGGACGAGTTCACTACCAACTGTTTGGAGTTTTTTCATGGTGCCTCCCCGCAGATATATTGAATATGCTGGGCACATTGAAACCTATATGATGGTCAGCACATGGGTTTCTTTCGCCAATACACTAGCAGCACTAAGTCTCATTGCGCTGCTGATATGGTCCGTGATTTTCAAGAAAATAAAGGGATTGGCCCGGTAACAGGGACAGCTTGCCGCGTTAAAGAACTAAAATTTCATACGCGTTTTTGCAATGTGATGGTCCGCGCCGGCTGCTTACCTATCCGACACCAACCGCATGCCAAGGTGCGCAGGCGGCGAGCCAACAGCACATCCGCCGCGAGCCGGGTCTCTGACGAGGTAGGACATTACGGCCTCATGCTCTCCCCCCATAATGAATGCCGGGCAACGGTCACCACCATTCGCAGCACCTTGCCCGCTCGCACCAGCGTAGCAGTCCTGCGTCCATTCCCAAACGTTGCCATCTAGGTCTTCGATTCCCGCAGATGTCGCGGTGAATGCGCCGCTGGGGCGCAAAGTGCGGCCAGTGCGGTTTGCGTCCGTTAAGTAGGCAGACGCCCATGTCAGGGATGGATCAGTGAATATCGGGTCAGGCTTTTGCGGCAAAACTTCTGCCGCAAGCTCCTGCCATTCTGCCGCGGTAGGCAAACGCCATCGGCCCTTGGTCGTGGTATTCAGCCAGCTTATGTATTCCATCGCGTCCGGAAAACTTAATCCAGTGGCGGGATAATCTACCGTTTGGGTCCGCGAAGAAAGATCAAGCGTACAGAAGCCCGCAGCGTGACAGGCCTGCCACTGGGCAACCGTCACTTCGCGGGCCTGAACCTTCAGATTTCGACCATCATTTAATTGAATGGTCGAAATTTGGAATTCAGGATCCATTGCAGCATCGGGGCCGCCCAAATAATGGGACGCCCCGATGAGAGCCACACCCAAAGCAATGCCCATCTTGATGCCTCTAACGGCTGTGAATGGTTTTGCTTTGGTCATGTCTGAAGCTCCTACAAAGTTTAGGTTTCGAAGCTGCGAGGGGCGACAACTTGTTCCATCAGCGCATTATCCCAAGCCCCCTCTACCAAGAAGTGGGCAGTGGCGCCCAGCAGGGCGGCTTCGATCAGGTTGTGGTTAACGTATGCGTAAACGCCTGGCTGCTCAAAAGTGTACATTGACGCCATCGCAGTACCGCCCCGTACAAACCACGTCTCAAGGCCAGTCATGGGTGCCTCGCTAAAGGATGTTTCCCAAACATAATTGCCGTGCCCGCCGATCAAGTGTGGGCGGCTGTCGCGATTTGCTTGGTTGTGGATCATCAACACGGTTTCGCCGACGTTGAATTTCATCGCGTTTTCGCCAGTGATGGCACCAACAGCTCCGTTAAACACGCAGTGCGTTGGGGTTAGGGTGCGCATCGCGTCTAGGCTATCGCCATAGTCGTCACCCGCGAATTCGTATGTCTTATACTCGCCGTTCTCATCTTTGGGCAGATAGTAGTCCTGCTCACCGATATAGGCGATCTTGTCATACTTCAGCGCATTCCCATCGCGGTCTTTCAGACCCTCACGCGGCAACACCATAACAGCACCGTTCATGCCGTGTGTCACGTGATAAGGGATCATCGCACCACCGGGCGCACAGTGATAGGTAAAGCAGCCCGGCTTGGTTGCCTTCCAGCGCAGGACGGTTTCTTCACCCGGATAGACGTGGGTTAGACCGCCGCCGCCCAAAGCACCTGTAGAGGCGTGGAAATCAATGTTATGCTCCATCTGGCTGTCGGAGGGATTGCGCAACGTCAACTCGACCATATCACCTTCATGGCAGATGATCAGAGGACCCGGTACAGAACCGTTGTAGGTCAATGCCCAAACTGATGCGCCAGTATCTTCGTCCACCACCATCAGACGCTCAGAGGTTTCCATTGTGATCTCAATGATCTTGGGACCGCCAGTTGCGATCTGCTCGTGTGCAGGTGCATAGGGCGGCGCGACCAGATCCATTTTGACACGGGTGTAACCGGACAGATCCGCTACTTTAGCGGTTGTGTCCTTGGCCTGCTGGTCTGCCGCTTTGTACAGCTTTGTAGAAGTTTCATTTGCCTTGGTCATATTGGCGCGATGCGGCACGGTCTTGCTGCTCACGGCTGCGCCAGTCATGGCGGCAGCTCCTGCCAATACAGAACCTCGCAGCACATTGCGGCGGCTGGTTTTCATAAGACCTGGGTTGATGAACTTTGTCATGGTTGTCTCCTGGGGATTGAATAGTTTGGGTGTAATAATGTCGGGGTGATCAAAAACCGGTCAAAGCTTCTTCGAACCGCTTGCCTGCTTTTTTCGGGATGCGACCTTCCAGAAAACTGTCTGGCGCGGCTTCGGTTTCACCGACGGCAATCACCATCACCATGCCCATGGCAAAGTGCGGCTTGCATTTGATGCCGTAAAATCCGGGCTCTGTGAGGATAACGTCAATTTCTTCGTTGATCTTACCTGCAAACGCCTCTGCCCCTTCGGGGATCATACCCTTCACAGTTTCTGCATTGTGGCCCTTATCAGATGCTATAAATTTCACGGTATCGCCGACAGCGACGCGCAAAGCGGCGGGTTCAAAAATCATCCGCCCGGCTTCGCCTTTGTTCAGCATTTTAACCTCGAAGGTTTCTGCGGTTACGGCGCCACCAAGCGCGGTTAAGACGGCAACGGATGCCATTAAGGTGCGAAACATTTTATGTCCTTCCAGTTTCAGCGTTGTTGAGCGAACCTTAATCTCCGTTTCAGAGCCCAACTTTGCGCTATAGCAAACTTTGGGCCTATACCTGCTTTGTGCACGATTGGCTGGTGGTCGGGCCTAAATGTCTCTAGTCTCTTCCAAACTGAACTCTCTGGAGGTCTCGATGCACTCACTCGACGAAAGCCTCCTATCGCCATTGCCCCCGTTTTCGATGCTGGATCGCCCACAAATCAGAACCATCCTTGATCAGGCCATCAGCCGCCGTGCCAATGCGGGTGAAACCATCTTTGAAGAGGGCAGCGCGGCAAACAGGTTTTTCCTATTACTCGACGGGACAATACGTGTGGTCAAAATCACACCTGACGGGGAGCAGGTAACATCACTGCACATTCCGGCCGGCCAGTTGTTCGGTATCGCGCAGGCATTAGGCCGGGACACCTACCCCGCCAGCGCAGTGACAGCGTCCGAAGCGTTGTATTTATCGTGGCCAAATTCCTTGTGGAACTCATTTGTGACCACCTACCCCGGCTTTGCATCTGAGACGTACAAGGCTGTCGGTAAACGCGTGAACGAGATGAACACCCGCATTGTCGAAATGTCGACACAACACGTAGAACAGCGCATCGCGCGCGCACTGTTGCGGTTGATCAATCAATCAGGTCGGCGCACGGCCGAAGGCATCGAGATCAGCTTTCCAATCACCCGTCAGGATGTTTCGCAGATGACGGGAACGACATTGCACACCGTAAGCCGCTTGCTCAGTTCTTGGGAAAAAGACGGGCTGGTTCTCAGCAAACGCAAAAAGATCATTGTGTGTGATGCCCACCGTCTGGTGCTATTGAGCGGCGAATAGTCAGGCATCAACAGCCGCTTGCAGTTCTGCCCTAAACGCGACTTCGTCCAGATCATATTCTTGACACGCCTCAATGACAGTATGAAACGGGTTCACCAAACACCCCACACAAAACATCCTGTGGCGCAAAAAAACAGCAAGTGTTTGGGGCCATAGAGACATCAACGTATCCAATGGCAAATCAGGATCCTCGATGCTTTGATTTCTCATGTCACAGGCTCCCTTGGTATGGTGCCACTTTAACAGCCCAATCGCTTCAAACGTTGTGCTAGCTCAAACTTCGCACCATTAGCGCCTGCTACTGCTCCCTTCATGATATAGTAAATGGAGGCTGAGGGATGGCTGAAATCCTGACGAAAACACGGGCTCGAAATATTTTCTACGCAGGATCGCTGTTCTTTGTAGTCGTATTCATCGTGCTCACCGCGCAATCACATCGTTACGTTGTAAACGTGTCAACGGCAGGTATGCCGCTGAGCGAAGAGGTCATCTTGGGCAAACGTGTCTGGGAGCGCCATTCATGCATCAACTGTCACACGCTTCACGGCGAAGGCGCGTATTTCGCACCCGAGGTCGGCAATGTCATGACACGTTGGGGCGTGATGGATGACCCAGAGGGTGCGTTCGAGGTACTGCAAGGTTGGATGGAAGCCCAACCCAGTGGCATTGAGGGGCGCCGCCAAATGCCCAACTTTAATCTCACCGAAGAAGAAATCCGCGGCTTGGCGGAGTTTTTGCGGTGGGCGGATCAAACCGACACGCAGGGCTGGCCGCCCAATGAAGCGGGTTGAGGAGGATAACAATCATGAAATATGAAACTCAAAAAGTCGCCTACGCCTATTTCGTCTGCGCCATGGCGCTGTTTGCCATTCAGGTGATCGGCGGCCTTCTCGCCGGGTGGATCTACGTCTCCCCCAACTTCCTGTCTGAGCTGTTGCCCTTCAACATCATCCGTATGATCCACACCAATGCGTTGATCGTCTGGCTATTACTGGGCTTCTTCGGCGCCGCCTATTTCTTGGTGCCCGAGGAATCCGAGCGTGAGATTTACTCGGTCAAGCTCGCCTACTTGCAGCTCATCATTTTGATGGTCGGCACGTTGGGTGCAGTTGGGTCTTATCTTGTTGGCATACACGGAGGCCGCGAATTTCTGGAGCAACCCCTTTGGGTCAAATTCGGCATCCTCATCGCTGCTCTGATCTTCTTGTTCAACATCTCCATGACGGTGTTGGCGGGTAAAAAGACTGCCATTACCAACGTGCTTTTGATGGGCCTATGGCTGCTGTCGCTCCTTTGGGTGTTTGCCTTTATCAACCCTGAAAACCTCAGCTTGGATAAGATGTATTGGTGGTTTGTTGTCCACCTCTGGGTCGAGGCCACATGGGAACTTGTTATGGCCGCCATCCTCGCGTTTCTGCTATTGAAACTCACAGGTGTGGACCGCGAAGTTGTTGAAAAATGGCTCTATGTTATCGTCGCGACTGCCCTCTTCTCGGGCATCCTTGGCACTGGTCACCACTTCTACTGGATCGGTCTGCCTGGATACTGGCAGTGGGTCGGGTCTATCTTCTCAACTTTTGAGGTGATCCCCTTCTTCTTGATGATGTCATTTGCGTTTGTCATGGTCTGGAAGGGCCGCCGCAATCACCCCAACAAGGCCGCCCTTTTGTGGTCGCTGGGGTCCAGTACGGTTGCCTTCTTTGGCGCGGGTGTCTGGGGTTTTCTGCACACGCTGCACGGGGTCAACTTTTACAGCCACGGCACGCAGATCACTGCAGCACACGGGCACCTGTCGTTCTACGGCGCTTATGTGGCTCTAAACCTGGCGATCTTTACCTATGCGATGCCGATCTTGCGCCAACGCCAGCCCTATAATCAGGTGCTGAACATGGTGAGCTTTTGGCTGATGACGGGCGGCATGGCCTTCATGACCTTTGTGCTGACATTTGCGGGCACCATCCAGACCCACATGCAACGCGTGGTCGGTGACTACTATATGGACGTACAGGACAGTTTGTCGATCTTCTACATCATGCGCTTTGGTGCGGGTTTTGCGGTTGTGATCGGCGCGCTGCTGTTCATCTATTCACAGCTGGTTGTTCGCAAGAATGAAATCATTGAGCCAGGTTCGGCCCAACCGATGGCAGGAGAATAAGTCATGAACGATATGACCCATCCTGAACCAATACAAAACTACCACCAAACCGGACAGGAATGTACCCTGTTCGAGATGGCCCAAGCAAATCGTCTGCCCCTTCTTTTGAAGGGGCCTACGGGCTGCGGTAAAACCCGATTTGTTGAACATATGGCCGCCAAGACAGGACGCAAACTTTATACTGTGGCCTGCCATGATGACCTATCTGCCGCAGATTTGATCGGGCGGTATTTGCTGAAAGGCGGCGAAACCGAATGGGTGGACGGCCCCCTGACCCGTGCCGTACGTGAAGGCGCGATCTGCTACCTTGATGAAGTAGTTGAGGCGCGCAAAGATGTAACCGTTGTTTTGCACCCGCTGACAGACAACCGGCGCACGTTGATGATCGACCGAACTGGAGAGGAGCTGCGTGCGCCCGAAGGTTTCATGCTGGTTGCTTCCTACAACCCCGGCTACCAAAACGTGCTCAAGCGGCTAAAACCCTCAACCCGCCAACGTTTTCTATCCATCAGCTTTGACTTCCCAAAGCCAGAGATCGAGACAAAAGTTGTCGCGCAAGAAAGCGGGATCAGTCCAGAACGCGCGGCGGGTCTGGTGCGCCTGGGCGGCGCTATCCGTCGTCTGTCGGGTATGGACCTGGAGGAAGGTGTCTCAACCCGTTTGTTGATCTATGCGGCGACGCTCATCAACGCGGGCATGCCCTTTGATGCCGCCATTGAAGCGGCGGTAATTGAGCCGCTCAGCGACGATGCAGACATTCAACAAGCTCTGCGCGACCTCGTCGCAGCGACCTTCGGATAACGCCATGAAGTTTCACCCTCTTGATTTGATGGAGCCAGAGGAAACGGTTGGCAAGCTTTGGCATGGCATGGCGGAAGGAATTGGCACTGATCAGTGCTACCCCGAGGCCGCCGTGACCCTGCCTGAGGTCCGCACCAGCCTTGCCGTGCTGTTTCGCGCTTTGGGCGGCGCGGCAGGTGTCGAGTTATCCCAAGCGCCTGCGCAACTCGTACAGCACCGCCGCAGCTTGCGCCGTCGCGTCGCGGTGGAGCGCGACAAGAATTACATCGCCAGTTTCGATGGCAGCGGCCTGCGCCTGCCGCCTCTGATCGACTATTTCCCCGAAACGGCCCTCAACCGCGCTGCATACTTCTGGCTGACCGCCGTTGCCGCCTGCGCTGATTTAGATACCACACCTTTACCTCGCCTCGGAGACAACCGTCATGCGTTTGATGTTGCTCAGGTTGAAGTAAATTCGCAAGCTGGTGATCGGGTCTCAGATTGTTGCCCCGGGCTGCACGCAGCTTACAAAGAAATGACGCAACACATCATGGCTGCCCGTCCAACACAAACTTTGCCCCCTGCCGAGGCCGCAATGGAACGTGCCATTCGCAACCAATTGGAACTTGGTGTCAGCTCTGCAGCACCGCCTCCTGTTTTTGAGTTGCGCAATTACACCCCATTCCAACCTGTTCCGATCTGGCTCCACTTTATCGCCCCCACCTCGGGCGATGCCGCCGCGGAAGCCACCGAAACAAACGCACCCCCCCCTACTGCCACAATGACAAAACGCAAGCTGGGCATCCGCAAGGACCGAGGCGAGGCGAACCGCAAGGATAGCTTTATCTTGCACCGCTTCGAGTCGATCTTGTCATGGGTTGAATCGATGAACCTCAATCGCTCGGTCGATGATGACGACGACGAAAACGCCCAAAAAGCGGCGGATGATCAGGACGAAATCACCTTATCCAAGGTCGATAAACGCGCGGCCACCCGCCTGCGTCTACACCTTGATTTGTCACCTGCCGATGCCGATCACGAGGCCCTAGCTGGGGAATTCACCTATCCTGAATGGAACCATCAGAGCCGCAGTTATATGGCTGATCACTGCCGTGTGCTGGAGGCTCCGCCACAAGAGACTGGCGAACCATTTACACCCGATCCGCGCCTGATCCGCGATGTGCGCCGGCAGTTTGAGGGGTTACATCCCCGCCGCATCCTGCGTCCCCGTCAGATTGACGGCCCCGAACTCGACCTTGACGCTCTCATTGCCAGCCGCGCAGAGATTGCAGCAACAGGCCAAGGCAGTGACCGCATTTGGCAAGCATCACGGCAGGTTGAACGTGATCTAGCCGTGGCATTCCTGATCGATACGTCCCGCTCGACCGAGGCCGCCGTTGGCGATACATCTGTCATCGACGTGGCACGCGAAACACTGGCCGCATTGTCAGGCGGCATTGACGCCGCAGGCGACCGATTTGGTATTTGGGGGTTTTCGTCCCTTAAACGTGACCGCGTATTTGTGACCCATTGCAAAGGGTTCGATACCCCGATGTCCCCAGACATCATCCACAATATTGGCGCATTACGGCCCAGCCATTATACCCGCCTAGGCACTGCGATCCGTCATGTGAGCGCACATTTGGCAAAAGAAACCGCCGCGCGCAGACTGCTGATCGTACTCACTGACGGCAAACCAAACGATCTGGACCACTATGAGGGTCAACACGGGATCGAAGACAGCCACATGGCAGTACGCGAAGCACGCCGCGCGGGCCAAACTTTGCACGGCGTGATCATCGACGAGGATGGTCAGGATTGGTTTACCCGCATCTTCGGGCGCGGCGGGTTTTCGTTACTACCGAATCCTGCGCGCCTCACCCGCGCGCTCCCCGATATTTACCGACAGCTCACACAGGAGACCTGAAATGAAACGCCTTACCCTTATTTGCGCCGCTGCGATGCCCTTCCCAGCATTGGCCGCCAGTTTTGACCGCCCCATTCCACAAGCCCAATCTGCAACCGCAGAATTTTGGTTCGCTTTTGCCTCGCTTGCACTGATCGCGGCCCTTGTGGTTGTTGCGCGACTTGTGGCACGTAAATGATACAAGACGGGTGGTCCACACGCACCATCGCGCTGGTGCTTTATCCGTTCGGAGCGGGCGCCATGGCGGTAAACGTGTTTTTCGCCTCCCTGATCGGCAGTTGGGTCGGTCTGCCCATCCTATCAACCGGATGGTCCATCCTGATCGGCGCGTTGATTGGTGTCCCTGCAACATTGGCTTTTGCACGCCACATCCGTAACTTGATAGATCGGTCCGCGAAATGAAAATTGACCTCAGCCAGCCCGATCCGGTTGTCGATGCTGCCGACCTAGCCCGCGCGTTTGATCTGTCACCTGAGCAAATCAAAGAACGTATGCGCAGCGGCGACATCACCAGTAAATTTGAAACTGGCGTGGGTGAGGATGAGGGCACACATCGGCTGACGTTCTGGCACAACCAGATCAAAGTACGCTTCACCTGTGACGCAGATGGAACCGTCCTGAAAACGTCGCGGATCAAATCGGCTCGTCGGTCATGACATCATCAGACCAAATGCGTTCATGGACTGGTCCGGCCCTTTTTTCATATGGCTTTCGCCCGTTCTTTTTGTTCGGCGCTGCATGGGCCGCGCTGGCTATGACCCTTTGGATATTGATGTTGAGTGGCATTCTTACCGTGCCCACGCGGCTTGATCCGATCTCATGGCATGCACATGAGTTTCTGTTTGGATATCTGGGCGCGATCATTGCAGGTTTTCTGCTCACGGCAGTGCCAAACTGGACGGGACGGTTACCCGTTGTTGGTTGGCATCTGGCCGCCCTCTTTGGTGTTTGGGTCGCGGGACGTTTGGTGATCTTAGTCTCCGCACTGCTGCCTCTTGGAGTGGCCGAAGCAGTTGACCTCCTGTTCCCGATCCTTCTGGGTGCCGTCATTCTGCGTGAAATCATTGCAGGCAAGAACTGGAAAAACCTGGTTGTTTTGGTCCTGCTCACTGTTTTTACGCTCGCCAATCTATTGTTCCATGTTGAGGCTGCGCAAGGGACCTTGGCCGCTCAGGGAACTGGATTGCGTATTGGCGTGGCAGCGGTACTAACGATGATTTCGGTTATCGGGGGTCGGATCATCCCGTCGTTCACCCGCAATTGGCTGGTCAAGGCGGGGCAATCGGATTTGCCCACACCCCCGATGCAACCGTTTGATCGGCTCACACTCGTTGCAACGGTCCTTGCGTTGATCCTTTGGGTGATGTGGCCGCTATCCAGCGTTACGGGTGTGGCATTGGTCGTAATTGGCATCATGCATCTTGCGCGGTTGTACCGTTGGAAAGGATATCATGCCCGCTCAGAACCGCTGCTGTGGGTATTGCACGTTGGATATCTGTTTGTGCCAATTGGCGCCCTAACCGAAGGGTTTTCTGTTAGCTTTCCTGATTACCTTGCACCGGGGGTCGCACAACATCTTTGGATGGCGGGCGCATTTGGATTGATGACTTTGTCCGTTATGGCACGCGCCACGCTTGGCCATACAGGACAGGCACTGACCGCAGGACCAGGAAATATTGTAATGTTCATGTGCTTGATTGGGTCTGTATTCAGCCGGGTCGCTGCGGGCATCTGGCCCGAAATCGCAAGCCCGCTTTATGTCGTATCTGCCGCCTTTTGGATAGCGACGTTTACGACCTTTGTTGTGATCTATGGCACCTTGCTGGCCGCCCCAAAACCGGAGCGCACATGATCAGTTGGCCCGCCTTTGCCGCTGTGTTCGCCGCGTTCTTTGTCACGCATTCTGTGCCCGTGCGCCCCAAGGTCAAAGCACGTCTGCAAAAGCACCTTGGTAAAACTGGTTTCACCGCCAGCTACTCGATGCTCTCGCTTGGGATGCTTATTGCCCTGATTTGGGCCGCGAAAAATGCGCCTTATGTGCAATTATGGCCCCAAGAAATCTGGCAACGATACGTCGTATTTTTTGGGATGTATTTTGTGTGTGTGATTGTCGGATTGGCAATTCTGCGTCCCAATCCCTTCTCTTTCGGCGGGGCGCATAACAATGAATTTGATCCAACCAAACCTGGCATCGTTCGCCTGTCGCGCCATCCAATGCTAGTAGCAATTGCCTTATGGGCAGGCCTGCACCTGATGCCCAACGGTGATTTGGCGCATGTCATCCTGTTCGGCGTATTTCTGGTCTTTGCAATTTTGGGCAGTAGGATCATCGACGCGCGCAATAAACGCCTGATGGGGATTTCCCAGTACCACGCGCTTTTGTCTAAGACACAAGACGCTCCATTGTTTCAAACACCTCTGAACTGGCGTTCAGCTACACTCCGCGTTGCGATTGCGACAGGAGTGTTTGTGCTGCTCATCATATTGCATCCCTTAGCCATTGGAGTATCGCCGCTTCCAACTCTTTGATTGAGAAAACGATGGTTGCTCCTTTCACGTCAAGGATCAGGCGTGGGGATGATGCGTCTAACGCAAACTGAGCAAGGCGACCCCAACAACGATCAACATCGACGCAGCCATTGCCATATTAATCACGCGCTGCACCCCATTGCTTAGGTTCAACGCACCCAGAGTTGTTCCAAACCCCAACCAAATAAAATGAACTGGCAACCACACCGCATTAAACAACAGCAGCTTTGTTGTGATCTCCCAAGCAGGTGCACTGGGCATAAACGCAAACCCCGAAAACAAGGTGGTTGCAACGACATAAGCCTTGGGATTGATGAATTGCAGCAACAACCCATTGGTAAACCCAAGCGGCGACTTCGCTGGCGAAAATCCAATTTTGGTCCCAGCACTGGCAATGCGAAATGCCAAATAGATCAGATACCCGACCGATGCGATCAACAACACAACGCGCAGTGATGGCACGGCCAACACCACTGCACCCAATCCGGCAATCACCATCATCATTGTGATAAAACCACCAAGGCACAGACCCGCGACAAACGCAAAACCTGCGCGAAATCCAAATGCCGCGCCAATCCCTGCCGTGGTCAGTACCCCCGGTCCCGGTGTGATCAGCAAAAAGAAAACGGCGATGACAAACTCAATCATGTCGTCGCCTCTGGATCAAAGATGCGCGCATTCAGGCACAGCGGAAATCACCGTACCATCCCGTAAGTGCTGCAACAGGTTATCAACCGTCAGCGCCCCCATGGCCGCGCGGGTTTCAACCGTGGCGCTGCCAACGTGAGGCAACAAAACAGTATTGGGCAAATCACGCAGTGCTTGGGGGACATGCGGTTCCCCCTCAAACACATCCAAACCTGCCCAGCCAAGTTTACCTGTTTTGAGCGCATCAATCAGCGCAGCCTCATCCACAACAGAACCACGGCTGACATTGATCAACGTGCCTTGTGGCCCCAATGCTTCGATCACTTCGGCATTTACAATCTTGTCCGTAGAAGGACCGCCGGGTGTGATGCAGATCAGCACATCACAATCATACGCCATCTCAGTTAGGTTGTCGTAATAGGTGTACTCGACATCCTTCTTGTTGCGCGAATGATAGACGATCTTGCTGTTCCAAGGTGCCAGCTTGTCCGCGATTGCTTGACCGATGCGGCCCAACCCAAGGATGCCCACGGTCTGCCCATCTGCTGAACGGGTCAGCGGCGCGCCACCTTTGGCCTCCCAATCGCCGGAACGCACATAGGCATCGTCACGCAGAACTTCGCGGTAACATGACAACATCAATAGCAATGCTGTGGTCGCGACTTCTTGGTTCAGGACATTGGGCGTGTGGGTCACGATGATGCCACGACGCGCGGCCTCATCTGCATCAACCGCATCATAGCCCACGCCGTAGCCGCTGATCACTTGTAGGTTTGTCAGCGACGCCATCAGTTCCGGTTTCACCCCGTCATGACCGTTGGTCACAACATGCGTTATTGCTTTTGCGTCATAACGGTTTGTCTGGCGAATGGTAAATTCCGCCTCTAACCGTTCGCGCATCGTGTCGGTTATGCCCCCAATTTGTAATAGTTCAGGCATCTTCATCTACTGTCTGGCGCTGCTGGCCCAGCCCTTGAATGGTCAGTTCCATCGTATCACCTTTTTTGAGGTACACTGGTTCTGGCTTCATCCCCATCGCCACACCTGGAGGAGTGCCAGTGGTGATCACGTCACCGGGGTGTAGTGTCATCAAGCCGCTCAGATGTTCGATAATTTCGGCAACAGTAAAGATCATCGTGGCAGTACTGCCCGTCTGCATCCTCTTGCCGTTCACATCTAACGCCATGTCAAGGTTTTGCACATCTTCTACCTCGTCACGTGTCACCAGCCACGGGCCTGTTGGCCCGAAGGTGTCGCATGATTTACCCTTGGTCCATTGGCCTGTCAGGTTGGTTTGGAAGTGCCGCTCTGACACGTCATTCACGATGCAATACCCTGCAACATGGTCCAATGCGTCCGCTTTAGAGACGTATTTTGCCGTTTTGCCAATCACCACACCCAGCTCAACCTCCCAATCTGTGTGGGTAGATCCGCGCGGCATCACAACATCATCATAGGCCCCAACAATGGCCGAATTTGCTTTGAAAAACAGGATAGGGTGTTCAGGGATCGCGGCACCTGTTTCGGCGGCATGGTCGGAATAGTTCAAGCCAATGCACAGGAACTTACCGATGTCGCCCACACAGGTGCCAATGCGCTGTTCACCGTCAACAATGGGCAAAGTCGTAGGATCAATCGCGCGCAATTTGGCAAGGCTTTCATCACCCAGCGTTTCGCCGCTGATGTCAGTCACATGACCCGACAGATCGCGTAGCAGCCCTTGGTCATCCAAAAGGCCGGGTTTTTCAGCGCCAATCGCGCCATAACGGAGAAGTTTCATTTTGTAGTCCCTATTAGTGCCAGCTCAGTTTGAGCAGCAGTCTTGATCAATGATTGTCGCGCGGCGTGAATTTGCGGGCGATGTCTTGGTATTTATCTGCCCCCTCAAGGGTCATTCCGTGATCCAAACGCCCAACTTTTTCGCGGAAAAATTCCTGCCACGGGGTTTGGCTGGCGGGCATGTCATAGCCCCCATTTGCGGCCAGTTCGCGTGCACGGTCAGCAAGCACATCCAGCGGTACCAGCATGTCGGCGGTGCCTTTGGCTAGATCAATGCGCACGGTGTCGCCTGTTTGCAGCAAGGCCAGCCCGCCACCATCCGCCGCCTCAGGCGAGGCATTGAGGATAGAAGGAGAACCAGAAGTACCCGACTGGCGCCCATCCCCGATGCATGGCAGGGCCTCAACACCTTGCTTAATCAAATAAGACGGTGGCCGCATGTTCACGACCTCTGCCGCACCGGGATATCCCTTTGGCCCAGCCCCGCGCATGAACAATACACAGTTTTGATCGATATTCTCAGACGGGTCATCAATGCGATGGTGAAAATCCTCTGGCCCGTCAAACACAATCGCGCGGCCCTCAAATGCTTCCGGATCATCAGGGTTAGACAGATACATTTCCCTAAACGCGGGTGAGATGACCGAAGTCTTCATGATCGCGCTCTCAAACATATTGCCAGACAGGTTCAGGAACCCCGCCTGTTCTTTCATCGGATCACTGGTGGGTTTGATCACGTTGGTATTTTTAGAGCTGAGCCCGCCACAATTTGTGCCCATGCTTTTCCCATTCACGGTCAAAGCATCAGGATGGGGCAACAAGCCGCCAGTGATCAGCTCACCCACAACGGCGGGAACACCCCCTGCATGTTGGTAATCTTCGCCCAGATATTCACCTGCTGGCTGCATGTTTACCAGCAACGGCACATCAAGCCCGTGCTTTTGCCAATCGTCATTGTCCAACGGAACGCCCAAATGCCGCGCAATCGCATTCAGGTGGATCGGCGCGTTTGTAGAACCACCAATCGCCGAATTGATCACAATCGCATTTTCAAACGCTTCGCGCGTCATCACGTCAGTCGGGCGCATATCCTCCCAGACCATCTCAACGATCCGTTTGCCTGTCTCATAACTGATCTGGCCCCGCTCACGGTACGGCGCAGGGATGGCGGCCGATCCCGGCAATTGCATCCCTAACGCTTCGGCAAGGGAGTTCATCGTCGTGGCCGTACCCATCGTGTTACAATATCCAACAGATGGCGCTGAAGCCGCTGCGATGTCCATAAATTCGTTGTTATCGATTTCCCCCGCAGCCAATTGCTCGCGGGCTTTCCAGATCACCGTGCCCGAGCCTGCGCGTTCACCTTTCCACCACCCATTCAGCATCGGTCCAACGCTGAGCGCGATTGCTGGAATGTTCACGGTTGCAGCTGCCATCAACAGCGCTGGTGTTGTCTTGTCACAGCCGATGTTCAGTACAACACCGTCCAATGGATACCCAAAAAGCGTCTCTACCAAGGACAAATACGCAAGGTTACGGTCTAGCGAAGCAGTGGGCCGCTTGCCCGTTTCTTGAATGGGATGCACAGGAATTTCTATACATGTCCCGCCTGCTGCAATGATCCCGTCACGCACACGTTTGGTCAATTCAATATGGTGTCGATTGCACGGGCTTAGGTCACTGCCAGTTTGAGCAATACCAATGATCGGCTTGCCTGATTGCAACTCGTCGCGCGTCAGGCCGTAGTTCAGGTACCGCTCAATATATAGCGCCGTCATTTCTAGATTGTCGGGGTTCATGAACCATTTGCGCGACCGCAGGTCGTCTATTCCGATTTTCTTCATTGGCCTGACCAACCTCCATCGATTACATGCGCATGACCTGTGGTGAACCCGCTCTCATCAGAAGCAAGGTACACCACCAAAGCCGCGATTTCCTCTGCCGTAGCCACACGGCCCATCGGCTGGCGGGACACAAATTGCGTCATCGCCTCATCATAACTGCCCAGTTTCTCTCCCAAGGCAGTGACACGGTCATGCCAACTGGGCGATTCAACCGTGCCGGGACAAATACAGTTACAGCGAATGCCTTTGTCTACATAATCCACAGCCACCGATTTGGTCATGCCCACAACCGCAGCTTTGGTGGTCCCGTAGATAAAACGGTTCGGCGCGCCGATGATGCTCCCTGCGGCAGAGGACATGTTCACAATTGATCCGCGCCCCCGCTCTAACATGCCGGGCAATGCCGCCTTCATGGTGCGCACCATCGAGCGTACATTTAGGTCGAACGCAAAGTCCCACTCGTCGTCCTCAGAATCAAGGATCGATCCATGATGCACAAAGCCCGCACAGTTAAACAGAATGTCTGGATTGGCGCGCGCAACGCCCTCCTTAATGCTGTCAGCGTCCAGCGCATTAATTTCGAAAATTTCAATATTTTCGAGATTCGCATCCCGAATCGTGGAGAGTGAATCCATGTTAACGTCCGTTGCAAACACCTGCGCGCCTTCGTGCGCCATCGCAATCGCACTGGCACGACCGATCCCCTGACCAGCCGCCGTAACCAAGGCCCTCTTTCCACTAAGTCTATTTCCAGTCACGTAAATTCCACCCTATTCATTGCGATACGACCGATGTTCACAGGGCCCGTTCTCACGTCCTGATGACAAAAATTTCTACTCGGTTCACCGCATCTGCTGGCGCTTTTGAACCGATGCGTTAGCCTATGATAGAGTTTTCGATTTGACCATAACCCCTTGTTGTCTACCTGAGCCCAGGAGCGCCTCATGTCCCGAACCCTAAAAATGACTCTCATTGGCACTGGCCTGATGGGCGTGCCCATGTCGCGTAATCTAATGGCCGCGGGCCATGATCTAACTGTGTGGAACCGCAGCCCCGAACGCGCCGCCCCTTTGGTCGAAGAGGGTGCAAAAACTGCGCCGACAGCGGCCCAAGCGATTGAGGGAGCAGAGGTGGTCATCACCATGCTTTCCGATGGGTTTGCAACCCAAGACCTGATTTCAAATGAAGCCGTTGTGGCGGCCCTAAAGGCTGACATGATCTGGATCGACATGTCCAGCACCACACCAGAACACGCACGCACACAGTCCGCGTATCTAGCAACTTTGGGCGTGGCCCACATTGACGCACCTGTTTCGGGCGGCACCAAAGGCGCGCAAGCGGCCAGCCTCGCCATCATGGCTGGCGGCGATCTAGCCACATTCGAACAAGTCACTGACGTATTTTCGGCGATGGGGCGCGCTGTTCACGTTGGCCCGTCAGGCGCAGGACAACTGTGCAAGCTGGCAAACCAAACAATCGTTGCGGTTACAATTGCCGCCGTGGCCGAGGCCACATTGCTGGTCCAAAAAGGCGGTGCCGACCCTGCCGCCTTGCGCGAAGCCTTAAAAGGCGGATTTGCTGATAGCATTATCTTGCAACAACACGGCGCACGCATGTCTGAACGGGATTTTGCCCCCGGCGGGCTGTCAAAATTTCAACTCAAGGATTTAGACAATACACTTGCCGAAGCAGAGATGCTTGGCCTCACCCTCCCCTCTACGCAAGCCGTACGAGACAGATTTGCAACTTTTGTAAACGATATGGGCGGCGCTGATCTGGACCATTCGGGTCTTTATCTTGAACTTGAAAAACGGAACAAACTATCATGACAAAAATCCTCATTCTTGGCGGCGGCGGGATGATTGGCCAAAAATTGGCACAGAGAATTCTTGACCAAAACATCTTTTCAAACGCACAGGTAACTCTGTTTGATCGTGCGTTTCCCCCTAACGAACTGTCCGCAAAAACCATAACAGGTGACATTAGCAACCCCAGCACAGCCCAACAGTTGGCGCACACACGCCCTGATGTGATCTTTCATTTGGCCGCCATCGTTTCAGGACAAGCCGAAGCCGAATTTGATCTAGGGTGGAGCGTCAACATGATGGCGATGTGGCACCTGCTGGGTGCACTCCGCGACGAGCATGACGCATCCGGCGGCAGCTATCGCCCGCGCGTTGTCTTTGCCTCATCCATCGCGGTCTTTGGTGGGCCATTTCCTGATAAAATTGGGGATGAATTCTTGTCCGCCCCGCAAACAAGTTATGGAGCGCAAAAAGCGGCCTGCGAATTGCTGGTTTCTGACTTCAGCCGCAAGGGATTTATTGACGGGATCTCCCTGCGCTTACCAACAATTTGTGTACGCCCTGGTAAAGCAAATGCAGCCGCCTCCTCGTTCTTTTCTGGCATCATCCGTGAGCCATTAAACGGGATGGAGGCAATCTTGCCAGTGCCTGATACCGTGCGCCATTGGCATGCTAGCCCGCGTTCCGCCGCGCGGTTCCTAACCCATGCAGCGCTATTGAATACAGACCTGTTGGAAGGTCGCCGCGCATTAAACCTACCCGGCATCAGCTGTACCGTAGCTGAACAGATCGAAGCCTTGCGTCTGGTCGCAGGTCAAGATGCAGTGAACCGTATCAAGGTAAAACCGGACCAAACTATCATGCGCATGGTTGATGGCTGGCCGCGCAACTTCATGCCAACCCGCGCGTTGGCCTTAGGCTTCAAAGCCGAGAAAACATTCGACGAAATCATTAACACATACATACAGGACGATCTCAAAGGTTAGACCTTTTGCAGTGTTTCACGTCCTTTGATCCCAACCCTGTCCCAAGTCTTTACCATCGTCCACGGTGTCATGAACTTGGAATAGAACAGTCTGGTTAGTCTAACGTCAGATGATGTTGGGGTCGTCACTATGATCACGCATTTTCATGCGGGTTTCTTGGCAAGAATGTTGGCCCTTACGTCAATGATGCAACGTTGCCGTGAGGTTTGCGATACTTCGTGGGGGGCAAAATCGGATTCCACCTCGTCCAGCGCGGCTACGGCTCGTTCAAGGAGTTGGAGTTTCACTTGTGCCGAAGACGCTGACCCTTTGGTGGTCATTTGTTCAATATACAAAACGAGGGCCTGCTTCTTGAAAACTGTCTCAGGCTGACCATCGCGGGTGCAGACGCCGTACACGCCATTCAGAAAATGATCCCAAGTTGCGTTTGCATGGTCACTGTCAAATTGCGTTTTGATGTCAGGAGCGAACTCTGACAATTGCTGCCCAAGATCGCTCGTATAAAACGTCCGTTTCGCGTCGTCATAGCGGCTGAAGAAATATTGGCGCGCGTGATCTTCAGTCGTGAGCTCGAGTCGTACGACGCTTTCGAGCCACGCGGAGTGCCCCTTCAAATAGAAACGATACGTGGCATCATCAGAAAAGCTGCTGACAAAAGACACCGACGATCCTTTGCTCGTGTACACATACGACGCGGCTGGAAAGACACAAGCGCGGGTCAGGGCCGACAGTGCCTCCTTTGTTATATTGTTGGTTGTTACAAATGTCTCTTCTTCAAGGAAGTTAGCGTAGAGGTAGTTCATCAGCATTTTCGGCTCCTTCTCGGATCGAATTGATAAAACGCCATCAGTTCCGGCTGATGAGTAGACGCAGGCCTGCAACCGCGAAGAAGGCGCCCAGAACACTCTGTATGCCACGACGCGCTTTGCCGTAGAGCCGCACCATAATTGGTGTGGAAAAAGCAACGGCATAAAGCACGTGGATGACGATTGAGAGCATGAACGTGCCCAGCACGATCACCATTCCAACCCAATGTGGCGCGCCACCCGTTAGCCCCAACGAGATGATTGCGATCCATGCGAGGGCCGCCTTGGGGTTGGTCATCTGGATGATGTAGCCGCGTTTCGCGTACCCCAATGGCGATCTTGTGCCACCCGCCAATTCCTTGGCTTCGATATCATGCTTCGCGGCTGCGGATTTGAAGGATTTATAGGCCAGCCACAAAAGGTACAGGCCACCGAATATCTTGATGGCGATCAATGCAACTGCATATTGAGACAACAGAGCCGACAACCCAATCACTGTCATGACGGCCCACGTAAACGACCCTGTTGCAATGCCAAGCGCCAGCGCGATCCCTGATCCTCGCCCGACGCTCATCGACGTGCCGATCACGGCTAGAATATTGGGGCCGGGACTGGCAATGGCCAACAGGATACCGGGAAGGTAGAGGGCAAAGTCAGTCATGTGTCATCTCCTGAAGCTGTTCACACGACACTAACAGCTTGACCGTGAGATATACTTCGTCTGTGATCAAACTATGAAAGAAGGCCCCGATATATCCCTGCCGGCCGCCATGATGGGCGACCCTGCGCGCGCCAATATGCTGATGGCTCTGATGTCTGGTATGCATCTAACGGCGACAGAGTTGGCCAATGAAGCAGGCGTAACACCAGCAACGGCAAGCGTTCATCTGGCCAAACTGTCCGCAAGCGGTTTGATCACGCCAACAAAGCAAGGCCGCCACAAATATTTCTGTATTACGGACGCAGATGTTGCGCATGCGATAGAGGCGTTGGTGATCGTGGCATCTCGTGCGGGTCATATGCGCACAAAACCGGGGCCAAAGAACGAAGCCATGCGGACGGCGCGGTCTTGTTACGATCATCTTGCAGGAAAGACGGCAGTGACCCTGTTCGAGACATGGCTGGAAAGCGGTGTGCTAGCATGGGACCGTGAAACGATCACGCTCACCGAAAGCGGACGAGTGTTTTTGAAGACGCGTGGCATAGATTTGGACGCATTGGAAAAAAACAAACGCCCCCTTTGCCGCTCATGCATTGATTGGTCTGAACGGCGCCATCATCTGGGCGGAGCCGTGGGGGCCGCCGTTTTGACCCGCGCGTTGAAGGAAGGCTGGGTCACCCGAGACGGCACTAGCCGTACGCTTTCATTTGAACAAGATGGTGAGCTTGCTCTGGCGAATTGGTGTCAGACTTAGACACAGGGTCAACGCCACGCAGATTAATAAATTTCTGTCTGCAGAAAGGTTATCCTGTAGTTGACGCCAACGTATCACCTTTGAGGTGCCTTGCGAGATGATCATGTATTTTGGCACGGGTTAGAGCCTCGTCTCCGGATAGGGCAGCGTCTAGGATAGCGGCATGGTGCTGGATGTTCCCGGAGATGAAATCAAACTGGCGGTCTGCCACCATCAACTGCTGGCGAAACTGCGCATAAACACGTCTGTGCATTTGCTTAAGCGTCTCTGACCCACAATCTGAAATCAAAGTCTGGTGAAAATCGTTTTCCGAATTAGACCAAATTTCGATAAGGCCTGATGGATCTCCATGCGCGTGAATGCGTTTTTCTATATGGCTAAGCTGGTGATGCGCTGCGGTCAGTCTCGCCTCCCAAAGTACACCGCCCTTGCGCATCGAAAGAACCGTTCCTTCGCTTTCTAGCAGGACCCGCATGTGCGTCAGTTCGATCAGTTTGGCTGCACATCGTTTTGGCACTCTAAACCCTCGTTGTTCCTGAAAATCGACCAGACCAACAGTCGACAACCGAAACAGCACTTCACGCACCGTACTGGCGGAACAATTATACTCATCTCGCAACACTTCGGCACGCAGCTTTGCACCGTGCTCAAATCCATTTGAGGTCAGTTGAGTCTTTATAGTTTGATAAATGTCTATTTCTTCAGGCATGACCGCATTCACATTGCTACAACTGTATAGAACTTACAGGAATTTATTTCGATAATATACAATAATCTCGAAATTATGATAAATATCACTTTTTTCTTGTCGCTTACGATTCGTAAGCCTACCCTCAACTCAGCGTTATCCAAACGGAGGCACTACGACCTTCGGAAAAGCACACGCTCAATGTCTGGGAGGACAACATGAATTTAGTAAAAACAGCGATTTCGGTGGCCGTAGCAGCCACGATGGTTGCAGGGGCTGCAATGGCAGATGGCCATGCAACCACAAAACTACGTATTCAAACACACTTTTCGCCTGAAACACTTTCAGGTAAAATGGCCACCAAATACGTCGATGACATTCAAACAATGTCTAACGGCGAAATTGCAGTCGAGATGTTCTATTCCTCATCTGTTGTAAAATCGGTTGAGACATTTGACGCGGCGGCCACTGGCATTCTTGATTGCGACATGACGGGGGGCGCTTATCAAACAGGTAAGAACCCGGCATTCCAGTTTGCGGGCGACCTGATGGGTGGCTACGGCAACCCTTACCAGCAGATGGCATGGTTGTTGCACGGCGACGGGCGCGCAGCACTCAACAAATTGTACAACGGCTATGACATGGAATTTGTCGGCTGGTGGATTCCTGGTCCTGAATCGCTTGCCTCAACCAAACCAATCCGCACAGCGGCTGATTTCAAAGACTGGAAATTCCGCTCCCCCCCTGGCCTTGCGACAAAAGTATTCGCCGAGCTGGGCGCGTCTCCGATTGTGATGGATTTCAACGAAATCTTCACCGCGCTTGAAACAGGCATCATCGACGGTGCTGACGCTGCAAACCTGACCAACAACGTGGGTCTAGGTTTGTACGACATCGCCAAGCACACAAACTATCCGGGCTTCCACTCGATGCCAGCTGACCACCTTGCATGCCGCAAGGATGTTTGGGACGGGATGCCTGCGCATCACCGTAAAATCATGGAAGTCGCAATGGACAGCCTCGCGCTGCATAACGCGACAGTCAACGAAGTTCAGAACGCGCAGACAGCTAAAGATTTGAAAGCCCAAGGCGTAAACCTGTACGAATGGGCACCTGAAGATCTGGCCGCTTACCGTGCCGCTGTTCAAGCTGGCTGGACCGAGTTTGCAACAACACCAGAAGCAAAAGAGCTGCTGGCGAGCCACATCGCATTCCTCAAGAACTTGGGCGCGATGAAGTAAACGTCCCGCAATGGACTAAAATTTCGCGGCAAGGCTGTTTCACAATGGCCTTGCCGTTTTACCCTCCAATCACCGGATTTTCATGAAAATCACCCGTATCATAAGCCATGTACTGCAATACGATATGCCCGAGGTATTAGGGTATTCGCAGCAGTATTACGCGCAACGCTCGGCGCATCTGGTTGAGGTGCAAACCGATGAGGGCGTTACGGGCTGGGGAGAGTGTTTTGGTCCCGGGAACGTGGCGATTGCCAATAAAGGTATTGTAGAAAAAGTGATCCAACCGATGGTTCTGGGCATGGACCCAATGGACCGCGACGTGATTTGGCACAAGGTCTATAACCTTCTGCGAGACCACGGACAAAAAGGCATGCCGATGCAGTCCCTCTCAGGCGTGGATATTGCGCTGTGGGATATTGCGGGCAAGGTGGCGGGCCTGCCCCTGCACAAATTGATTGGCGGCGCGCATCGAACGGATGTTCCTTGTTACGGCTACGGCATGATGTTGCGAGATGAACCTGTTGATGATCTGGCCGCCCGGTTTGAGGATGAAGCGGCCGCAATCAAAGACGCGGGATTTGCCGCGACAAAGATGAAAGTCGGCTTTGGCCCCAAGCCAGATGTAAAGCTATGCAAGGCTGTGCGTCGCGGAGTGGGTGATGATTTCAAATTCATGGTCGATGCAAACCACTGTTATACCACCTCTGATGCCTTCTATGTGGGCCGCGCGTTAGACGATTTGGATGCCTATTGGTTCGAAGAACCCATCGCGCCAGAAGACCTTGATGGTTACCGTGAACTCCGCGCTGGCTTGCGGGTGAACATCTCGGGCGGCGAGGCAGAATTTAACCGCTGGGGCTGGCGCAACATTCTGGAAAACCGTGGCCTCGACATCGCCCAACCCGAAGTATGCGCGCTGGGTGGCGTGTCGGAATACCTGCGCGTATTGGCCCTATGCCACGCGCATTTCACCCCAGTGATTAACCACGTTTGGGGCAGTGCAATCGCCGTCGCCACAAATCTGCAACTGCTGGCCGCAATGCCGCCACTTCCCGGTGGGTTACATCCGTGGGAACCGATGCTGGAATTTGACACCACAGACAATAAATTCCGCGACGATCTGCTCGCAGAGCCGCTGGATATCCAAGGCCAAGTCAAAGCAAACGCAGGCCGTGTCACTATCCCGACAGGCAATGGCATCGGGGTCGTACCGGACATGGACTTTATCAAACACTACGCGATCAGCACATGAAGCAAGGAAACCAATAGATGCAGAAAAGCACAGGACAGATTACCGAGTGGCTGTTACCGCTCGCATTTGTAGCCATTACTTCATGGCTGATCTGGCATCTGCCCGCCTTTATGCTGGATTGGATTCCTTACGCGTCAGACTCCCTGCGGGCGCAAGTTGAGGCCATCTATCTGCGCGCTGATGTTACCCCGAATCTGGGCGGCGTCTTTGGTGGGCATATCGATATCATTGATATCACTGCCCTTATCCTATTTCCCGTTACGTTGTTCTTTGGAACACGCGGAGTCCGCGCTGCCGCCATGGAGTTTGAAGGCGTTAGCGCAATTGATCGGGTCGCCCTTTTCATTGGCCGTGTCACCATGATGATGATCGCGGTCATGACATGCGTGATGCTGTATGAAGTGTTTCTGCGTTACGTCATCGAAAAGCCCACCGAGTGGGCCAATGAAATGACGCTGTGGTTTGCTAGTTTTACCTTTCTGATGTCGGGTTTTTACGCCATGCAGCAGCGCAGCCATATCCGCATCTTCCTGATCTATGATATCGCACCGCGCTGGCTTCAGAAGGTGTTTGACTGCATCACAACGCTGCTAATTGTCACTTTTGCGTTCTTCCTTGTCTACGGCAGCTACAAACAGGTTTTTGTAAACAAACTCTACAAATGGGAGCTGTACGGCTCGGCGTTTAACCCGCCAATCCCCGCAACACTGCAACCGATGGTGCTGATCGTGATCACGTTGGTGGCAGCGCAGGCCGTGCTGAACCTGTTCCAAGATTGGAACAAGATACCCGAGGTTCACACTGATGAACCCGACCAAGAAGAAATTGACGCGCTGAAACGCGCAGTGGGGCAAGACTAATGGATATCGGAACAATTTCACTGGTGCTGATGCTGGCGCTGATTGCCCTTTTGGCAATTGGCATGCCGCTTGGTCTCGCCTCTGCATCCCTTGCCGTCTTGGTACTGGTGATGAAGTTTGAGCCCGCGCTGCTGTTTAACCCCTTCACTTTTGGCGAAGGCACCCTGACCAGCAGGCCCGGCACTGGACCGCTCTATATCCTTGCGCAAAAGATATACGGGCTCTTAACGGACTATGTCCTCATATCGGTGCCGCTGTTTATTTTTATGGCCTCCCTGCTGGAACGTTCCGGCATTGCAAAGGACATGTATTCCTCCCTCAACGTTTGGCTGTCGCGCACGCGTGGCGGCATCGCCATCGTTACCTCGATCATGGCCGTCATTATGGCTGCAATGTCGGGCATCATCGGCGGCGAAGTTGTGCTGTTGGGTTTGATCGCACTGCCGCAAATGCTACGGCTGGGATATAATCAAAACCTCGCCATTGGTGTGATTTGTGCGTCAGGCAGCCTTGGCACTATGATCCCACCGTCGATCGTTTTGATCATCTATGGCCTAATCACAGAAACCTCGATCAAGGCGCTGTTCACGGCGTCCTTTATTCCCGGATTTATGCTGGCCTCGATGATCATCACCTACATCATCGTGCGCACACAGCTTCACCCCGAAGACGCCCCCCTGCCCGAACCTGATCCAAATGATCCGCCCCGCACAGAGAAACGCAAACTGTTTGGCGCATTCATGAGCATCGTCGTCGCTGGCTTTTCCACTGTGTTATTCATCCGCGCCGCGTTCTTTGAGCTGTCCGGCTCTAACGCCGCCAGCGAAGGTGACGCCGCCCGCCTAGGCACTGCCGCGCATATGCCGTGGCTAGCCGGGATCATTATTGTCGCTCTTTTGCTGATCTACTTTGTCTTTGGCCGCGAGCGCGCCAAGATCGGCTGGGACATGGGCAAGGGTCTTGTCGCGCCGATGGTTGTGATCGGCGTTGTCATGGGGTCCATTTACGGTGGCATCACCGGCATTACCGAGGCCGCTGGCATGGGTGCTTTCGCCGTTCTGGTCATTGCGATCTTGCGCGGTGAAGGGTCCTTTGCATTGGTCTGGGAAAGCCTGATGCGCACGCTACGTTCAACCGGTTCCATCATCTGGGTGACAATTGGTGCCGCCTCCCTTGCTGGCGCCTATACCATCGCTGGCGGTCCACAGTATGTGGCCGATCTAATCGTAGGCAAAGAACTCCCAACAATGGGCGTCATCCTGATGATGATGGTAATCCTACTGTTCATGGGCGCATTTATGGATTGGGTTGGCATCGTGTTGCTGATCATCCCCGTGTTCCTGCCCATCGTTCTGCGCCTGCCGATCGAGGAAATCGGGTTTATCGGCCAGTTAGAGCCACAACATGTCTCGATTTGGTTTGGTGTGGTGTTCTGTATGAACATGCAGGTCAGTTTCTTATCACCACCCTTTGGACCAGCCGCGTTCTATCTCAAATCTGTTGCTCCACCGCACATCAGCCTCACAGATATCTTCCGCGGCTTCCTGCCCTTTATCGGCATTCAGATACTCGCCCTTTCAGTTCTTTTGATCTGGCCAAATATCATCAGCCTTTTGCTGTAACTAGAGACTAATTATGGATTTTGTACGCCTCGACCGCGCCGATACAGTTGTCACCGCCACCCGCGCGTTAGAGGTGGGGGTGGCCATTGAAGGCATCTCCACAAACGCCCTGATCCCGTCAGGCCATAAAGTTGCGACCAGTGCTATGCGCAGTGGCGATCCCGTGCGCAAATATGCGCAGCTGATTGGCTATGCATCTTGTGACATTGCGGCAGGGGACCACGTACACACCCATAACGTCGAATTCCGCAACACTGACATGGCCTATGAGTATTCAACCGATCTGCGGCCTATTGCACCTGCAACCACCCAAGACACGTTCATGGGATTCCGCCGCGAAAACGGCCGCGTGGGCACGCGCAATTACATTGCGATTGTGACGTCAGTAAATTGTTCGGCTACCGCCGCGCGGATGATCGCCGACCACTTTACACCCGATGTATTGGCGCCATATCCCAACGTAGACGGTGTTGCCGCATTTGTGCATGGCACGGGTTGCGGCATGGCAGGCGATGGTGACGGGTTTGAGGCGCTGCAACGTGTGATGTGGGGCTACGCAAAACACCCAAACCATGCGGGTGTTTTGATGGTTGGCCTCGGCTGTGAGATGAACCAGATTGATTGGTTGCTCGAAGCTTACGGCCTAAAACAAAGCCCGACCTTTCAGACTATGAACATCCAAAACGTCGCAGGCCTGCGACGCACCGTTGAACTGGGCATCACCAAGATTGAGGCCATGTTGCCCATCGCAAATCAGGCCACCCGCACCCCCTGCCCTGCATCTGAATTAATGGTCGCGCTACAATGCGGCGGCTCGGATGCGTGGTCTGGCGTCACGGCTAATCCCGCGCTTGGCTATGCCTGCGATCTGCTAACTGCCCAAGGTGCCACAGGTGTGTTGGCCGAAACACCTGAAATCTACGGTGCCGAACATCTGCTCACCCGCCGCGCGGTTGACCGCAAAACAGGCGACAAGCTGATCGGCCTGATCAAGTGGTGGGAGGATTACACCGCCCGCAACAAAGGCTCGATGGATAACAACCCGTCGCCCGGAAACAAAAAGGGTGGGCTTACAACCATCCTTGAAAAATCACTGGGGGCAGCGGCAAAAGGCGGCACGACACCCCTCATGGGTGTCTATAAATACGCGGAACCCGTCACTGCCCGTGGGTTCACCTTCATGGATTCACCGGGCTACGATCCTGCCTCCGTCACCGGACAAATCGCAGGCGGCTGCAATCTGGTATGTTTCACAACTGGGCGCGGCTCGGCTTTTGGGTCCAAACCAGCACCTACCGTGAAGATCGCTACCAATACCGAGATGGCCACCCGCATGTCTGAGGACATGGACATTGACGCAGGTGAAATCCTATCCAAGGGCGTCAGCGTTGAGGAAAAGGGCCGTGAGATTTACGAGATGTTCCTGCGCGTCGCCTCGGGTGAGGAAACCAAATCCGAAGCCCAGGGATTGGGCGATTACGAATTTGTGCCGTGGCAAATCGGAGCGGTGATGTGAAACGCATCCTTGTTGTTGGCGGTGGTCTAATTGGCAGTCGGCATGTAGATGCCGTGCTGGCGCATCCTGCCTGCGAACTGGTCGGGCTTGCCGATCCTGACATGACATTGCGCACCGACGTGACCCGATTTGCTGCCATGGCAGAGGTAGATGTCCACGTTGATGGTGTGATCATCGCCACGCCCACACAGTTACATGCGGATCACGCAATCGAAGCTGCGCAGCGTGGCTGGCACATGTTAATTGAAAAGCCCGTGACCGAAACATTGGAACAAGCTGGTGCATTGGTTGCCGCCGTCAAAACCGCAAATGTGCGCACGTTGGTTGGGCACCACCGCCGCTATCACACCCATGTGGAAAAGCTTCGTCAGATGATCACCAACGGAGATTTGGGCACACCAATCACCGCCACAATGATCTGGGCCATGCGCAAACCTGACGCCTATTTCCAAGACAACTGGCGCAGCACCCATGGCAGTCCTGTGATGATCAACCTCGTGCATGATGTCGACCTGCTGCGATATCTGTTTGGTGACATCGACGAAATCCACGCCTTGGGGTCGCGCCACATACGCAACGCTGGCCGTCCCGAAAGCGGCGCAATAGCTATCCGTTTCAAAACTGGGCTCACCGCCGCAATCAGTTTTGCCGATACTGCTCCCAGCCCTTGGGGATTTGAGGCAGGCACAGGCGAAAACCCCAACATCGCCACAACAGGACAAGACATGATGTGGATCACCTGCGCCAGCGGCTCCGTTTCATTCCCATCCATGACCGTCTGGAGCGGATCTGAGGATTGGTCCCAAACGCCCAAATCGCGCCAGCTCCCCCATTCCAAAACCGATCCACTCGCAGCTCAGATGGATCACTTCATCGACGTTCTAAATCAAAAAGCGGCGCCTAAAATTCCGGTAGATGACGCCGCACAGTCGCTTGCCGCAACCCTTCGCATTCAAGAATTACTTACATAGAAAAACTAAGGACTAACCCCATGACAAAACCAACAATCGGATTTATCGGCCTCGGCTTGATGGGCGGTGCAATGGCCGGGCGCCTTCAGGACCAAGGTTATGCATTGACCGTTCTGGGCAACCGCGATCGCACTTATCTGGATGCGGCAATCGCACGTGGCGCAACCGAGGCCAAAACAGCCAAGGAAGTTGCTGCGGCCAGCGACATTGTAATGTTGTGCATGGGAACCTCGGATCATGTGGAGGGTCGCATGCGCGGAGATGACGGCGTGATCGCGGGCCTGCGCAAAGGTGCAACTGTTGTCGATTTTGGCACTTCATTGCCCGCCAGCAGCCGCATGTTAGCATCTGAAGTCGCCAGCGCCGGCGGCGCGTTCCTTGATGCACCCCTTGGCCGCACACCCAGCCACGCCAAAGATGGTCTGCTCAACATTATGACCTCTGGAGACAAGGCGGCATTCGACAAGGTCGAACCCGTGCTAAAGGAGCTTGGTGAAAACGTGTTCCATTTGGGCTCTGTCGGTTCAGGGCACACGATCAAACTGATCAACAACTTCTTTGGAATGACGGTCGCCAACGCAATGGCCGAAGCATTTGCAATGGCCGATGTTGCGGGTGTGGAACGCGAGCAGCTTTATGATGTGATGGCCGCTGGGCCTCTGCGTTCGGGTATGATGGATTTTGTCAAAGCCTACGGCGTAGACGGGGATGCAACCATGTTGGCCTTCGCAATCAAAAACGCGGCCAAGGACGTCGGGTATTATGCCAAAATGGCAGAAGACGCAGGAATCGACAGCGTGATGTCCAAGGGTACCCTTGCCGCGCTTAATGATGCACGCGATCACGGTCAGGCGGATGATATGGTCAGCCAGATGGTTGACTACTACGCACAGAAGTTCGCGAAATAACTCATGGCTGTCACCGCTGGATCCACTGCTAATCTACCGCGCCTCG
This sequence comes from Sulfitobacter sp., assembly GCF_036960155.1. GTDB lineage: Bacteria > Pseudomonadota > Alphaproteobacteria > Rhodobacterales > Rhodobacteraceae > Sulfitobacter. The sequence continues at coordinate 97,527 of NZ_JBALWB010000008.1, forward strand.
GCATCTTAATGATGCTGGGGGCTTGGTTCTTTTTCTCAATTGTGGACACCAGTGCCAAATGGTTGGCCATTGCGGGTATCCCAGCCTTTCAGCTGGCGTTTATGCGTTACGCCAGCCACTTTGTCATTTCCATTGCGGTGATTGCTAAGGATGGCTTTACCAGAGATCGTTTTCAGACGGATCATCTTTGGCAGGTCATCAGCCGCGCGCTGTTACTTGTCTCAGCGACACTAAGCAATTTTTATGTTCTGAAATTCCTACCGCTGACGGTGGTGTCCGCGGTTATGTTTTCCAGCCCTGTGATCGTGTGTTTTCTTTCTACCTCGGTCCTAAAAGAACACGTTGGCCCATGGCGCTGGGGCGCAATTTTGTTAGGGTTTATTGGTGTGTTGATTGTTGTGCGCCCTTTCGGCGAAACCTTTCATCCAGCCATGCTATTGATCCTTTATAATGCAACTGCGCTTGCTTTTTATTCTATTATGACGCGGAAACTTTCTGGCATTGTTGCGGTGGATACGATGCAGTTTTACATGGGGCTGGTGGGTACATTTGTGCTGCTTCCCTTTGCGGCATGGACGTGGGTCCAGCCTGACGGGGCATGGGCGATGAGTGTTCTCATCGGAATAGGCGTGATGGGGTGGGCAGGGCATCAACTTTTGACCACTGCACACCGCTTTGGTACGGCGAACCAGCTCATGCCGTTCACCTATTCATTCCTTATCTTCGTCGCGATCTGGGGGTATTTCCTGTTTGGTACTGTCCCTGACAAAATGACCGTCATCGGGGCGATTGTGATCATGGGTGCAGGCCTGATCATCTGGAAAAGGGAACAAGCCTAGCACAAGCCTCCCCACACCAAAGCCCATGGCCCATGGCCCATGGCCCATCAGACGAATCTGCGGCTTCACATTCTCAGGTACAAGAGATGGCGAACGCGCTGTCTAATTTCAACCAACAGTAGTTTTTGAGCCTCTAAAAGCTCATATTTTGTCCATTAAATCGTTTCGTCTATTCCCCAATCGCCCCTTGGGCACGCATAGTGGTGCAAATAGATTTGCGGGGACTTTATGACAGATCCGACAAACCCATCTGCAAGCACCTCACCTAAAACCAAGGGTGAACTGATTGAGAGCATCTATCGCATCGCTCTTGAGCCACAGACATACGACAGCTTTATGGGTCACTGGGACAACTTCATCCTAGATCAAGTTTCCAAGCTGAACACATTGCAGGCCGACAACTCTGATCTAAGTGCCGCAATCACCGAGACAGAAATTTCAAATCATTTTGCCATCGCTATGCAACTGTTGGAACAGGCGGGTCGCCCAGATGCATCTGACAAAACTGAAACCGTGCGCAGCAGCTTGCCGCAATTGGTATTCAATGGTGAAGGCATCTTGGTCTGGCATAACAACGCTGCGCACAACATCTTTGGCATCCGCTATGGAACCACACTGGATGATTTCAATCTCAGTGATGAACACCGCGCCGATGTAAGCGCATTATTGGCAGGCAAATCGGCCACCCTAGTTGTGCTTACCCGTATGCAGCCCGCTGACGGCAGCAGACAAATCCCCATGGCCTTTCAGCTTTCAAATGACTCTCCTCAGGAAAGGCTGTTTATGGCGACCCAAGTCAAGCAAAGTTGGCCAAATAGTACAGGCGAATTGCTCAGTAACGGGTTCGGTCTTAGTAAGTCCGAGATCGATATCTGCGAGCTTTTGGTAGAGGGGAAAAGCACTGCTCAAATTGCCCAAACACGGCAAAGCGCATTGGAAACTGTGCGCACCCAGATGAAAAAGATCCTGCAAAAGACTGACAGTTCCGGACAGGTTGAACTGGCTAGTCTGTTGCACGGAACTATGCGTTTAGCAGAGCAGGAAACCAGCAATCCGGCGCCTGCCGCAAAAATCCCTGACACAGTTATCAACATCAGGCTCAAAGATCGCCTTATGCCCGTGGAAACATTTGGTGATCCCGATGGAACACCCGTTATATTTTTTCACGGCATGTTAGACGGCAACGCCATGACAGACGGCCTGCGCCGCCAAATTCGTGACCGCGGGTTTCACTTCATCGCGCCTATTCGACCATCGTTTGGGAATGCCGCGCCGGATAATCGCGAGAACATCAGCACCGCGCCTGCAAGACTGGCGCGAGATATCGAAGCATTGCTGGATGCTACAGGAACCCAGCGGCCCATCCTTTTGGGGCATATGGCGGGTTCAGTTTATGCTTATGCCGCGGCCGCCCATCTAGGTGACCGTATCCGGGGCATTTTATCAGTTGCCGGAGGAGTCCCCCTCACATCCGCATCACAGTTTGCGTCTATGTCAGTACGCCAGCGCGTGGTCGCACTGACAGCGCGGTACACCCCCCGCATCCTGCCCTTTGTTATTCGCGCCGGAATCAACCAGATCGACAACAACGGAGAGCGGCAATTCCTGCATTCCCTTTATCAGTATAGCCCCTGTGACATGCGCCTGTTGGCAGATCTTGAAATCCGCGACATCATCTTTTCAGGGTACCATTTTTCCAGTACACAGGGCCACCGCGCGTTTGAAATCGACAGCTATCATGTTGTCCGTGATTGGACATCAATCCTTGCCGAAAGCGATCACCAGATTGAAATACTCCATGGTGAGGGAGATCCAGTAGTGAGCATCGCCTCTGTTGAGGCCTTTGCACAGCGTCTAAGCAACCGCGCATCCCTCACAAAGGTTCAAGACTCCGGCCAACTGGTTTTATACGATCAACCCGAAGCAGTTGTAGCGGCACTTGAGCGCTTGCGCGATCTTTAGGGTCTCAGGGTCACATGCGTGCAATCCCCATGGTCAATACGCTTGATCCTTGCGATAATGGGTCAACGCATTCTTTGACAGGTCCGAATATGTCCTCAACCGCTCCCCTGCCCGACCACGAGGTCACGTACCGAAAGGCTCGCGATTTAATCCTATTCGGAGAACTCGCCCCCGGTGAAGCTGTCACAATCCAAGGCATCGTTGAACGCTTGGGCACAGGCATCACACCCGCACGCGAAGCCATTCGCCGCCTCACCGCCGAGGGTGCCCTGCGCGCAACCGAAAACCGCCGCTTGATGGTTCCCGAACTCACCCTCGAACAACTGCAGGAACTGACTTATGCCCGCACGGGCATTGAGCCCCAAATTGCGCGGCTGGCTGCCGTGGCTATTGAGCCTGAAGACATCGACGCGCTTGAGCAAATTGACGAACAGGTCAACACCGCCCTGCGGACCGGAGATATCCAAGCTTACCTGCGCTATAACCACGTCTTTCACTGGACGTTATACGCGCACTCAGAGGCTGAAATATTGATGGCCACGGCCGCGTCACATTGGCTGCGCGTCGGGCCGTCCTTGCGGGTGATGGTCAAAGGGGGCGAAAGCACCCCAATCCCCGACATGCACGAAGTTGCCATCGCCGCACTACGCGATGGTGATTACGAAGCCGTGGGCGAGGCTATTCACAATGACATTTTACAAGGTCATTCAAACATTGCCCACGGGCTCGATGAGGCGGATTAGAGCCTATTTTTTGTGATATCCCTCTATCACTGCAACCTCACCGCGTGACCCCAGAATAACCGACACGCGTTGGTGGTGGCCTGTTGGCGCCACTTCCATGATGCGGCCATATCCTGTTGATGACGCGCCGCCAGCCTGTTCGACCAGCATTCCCATTGGGTTTGCTTCGTACATCAAACGCAACTTGCCTCCCTGCGCCGCATTCCCTGTATCTTTGGGATACAAGAACACACCACCGCGCGTCAGGATGCGGTGAACATCTGCAACCATGGATGCACACCAACGCATGTTGAATTTCTTGCCGCGTGGCCCATCTGCGCCGCGCAAACAATCATCAATGTAGCTTCGCACAGGTGTGTCCCACAGATCATAGCGCGAAGCGTTGATCGCAAATTCTTGCGTTTCGGCGGGGATGCTCATTTCTGGCTGCGTCAGCAAAAATTCACCCGAACCAGGATGATGGGTAAAGCCGTCTACCCCCTGCCCCGTTGTGATCACCAAACCAGTGGATGGACCATAAATCGCGTAACCCGCCGCGATCTGCTCGGTTCCGTTGATCTGTACGGCGCTCGCCTCTGGCGCAATCGCCGCGTCCAGTTTCACGATGGAAAAGATTGTGCCAACCGACAGGTTCACATCCAAGTTCGACGACCCATCAAGCGGGTCATAATAGACAACAAAATCCCCAGCCTGCGGGGCCGTTTTGCGCCAGTTCACTTCGTCAACTTCTTCAGACACCAACGCGGCAACGTTTGGGTTAGCACCCACAATTTCCTGAAATATCTCGTCCGAGATCACATCCAGCTCTTTTTGCGTCTCGCCCTGAATGTTTTCAGTTTCAGCAGCCCCAAGAACACCTGCAAATGCGCCGTGGCGCACACGGTCTGCAATCATCCGGCAGGCAGTTGCGATGTCTTCCATCAGGATCATCAGATTGGTGTCTGTGCTTTGTGCCGTCAAATGCTGGCGCAACGTTGTCTGTGTCATATGATGTCCTGTCTGGGCACGTGCCCCTTGGTAAATGTCTTTTTTGGTGCTGGTTTCAGCGCCAATCGAAAAATTCTGGACCGGCTTGGGACAGCAGCTTTTGCGCCATCTCTTTACCGGCCTGCACGCCATCCTCAATCGGGCAGCTTATCGCGTCATTTATTGCTTCAGATCCATCTGGCCGCAAAACCTCACCGCGCAAATGCAATGTGCCGCCGTCCAGTTCGGCCAAACCTGCGATGGGCGTCTCGCACGAACCATCCAGTTCCAACAAAAAGGACCGCTCAGCCGCGAGACGTTGTCCCGTTGGTGTATCATGGATCGCACTCAGCATTTCTGCCATGTTTGTATCCTCGACACGGCGTTCGATTCCAATGGCACCTTGGGCGACTGCGGGCAGCATCACATCAGTCTCTATTGGTGTCTTTGGCACGTCATCCATGCCCAAACGGTTCAGCCCAGCCATCGCTAGGAATGTCGCCGCAGCAACGCCATCTTCGAGCTTTTTCAAACGGGTTTGCAGGTTTCCCCTGAACTCAACCACCTCAAGGTCAGGACGCTTCAGCATCAGTTGCGCGCGACGACGCAGACTGGATGTTCCCACTACTGTCCCCGCCGCGAGTTCTTCCAAACTGCTTGCAGTGGGTGAGATAAACGCATCGCGCACGTCTTCACGTGGCAGATAGGTATCAAGGATCAGGCCCTCGGGCTGAAGCGTCGGCATGTCCTTCATCGAGTGCACAGCAATATCGATCTTACCCGCCACCATGTCCGCCTCAATTTCGCGAGTGAACAAGCCCTTGCCGCCAATCTCTTTCAACGGGCGGTCAATGATCTTGTCCCCCGTCGTCTTAATCACAACAATTGTGAAAGCCTCAAATGGCAAATCAAACGCTTTGGCCAAACGTTCCCGTGTCTCATAGGCCTGCGCAAGCGCAAGCGGCGATCCACGGGTTCCAATCATCAAGGGCTGGGCGGGGCTAGGTAAATTCATTGTCATAACCCTTCCCTAACGCTGTAAGCCAAACCTGACAACTCTTGTATAACCCTTCGGCTTTGTCGCATTATGCCCCGAGCCAAATTCAATGATTGAGACAGCATATGACCTCCCAGAAAACGATCCTGCGCGCCCTTGCGGGGGAAACCCTCCCTACTCCACCGATCTGGATGATGCGTCAGGCGGGTCGTTACCTGCCAGAATACCGCGCAACCCGCGCGCAAGCAGGCGATTTTCTGAAACTGTGCTACAATCCTGATCTTGCGGCCGAGGTCACACTACAACCCATCCGCCGCTATGGGTTTGACGCGGCAATTCTGTTTGCCGACATTCTTCTGGTGCCTCAAGCTTTGGGCGCTGATCTATGGTTTGTCACTGGCGAAGGTCCGCGCCTGTCCACCATCACCACCCAAGCCGAGCTGGATAAGCTGGTCCCTGCCGATGCAATCCACGATCACCTAAGCCCTATTTATGAAACCGTAAAAATCCTGTCCAAGGAATTGCCTTCCGAAACCACGCTGATCGGATTTGCTGGCGCGCCGTGGACGGTAGCTACCTACATGATCGCCGGCCAAGGCACACCAGATCAAGGACCAGCGCATGCACTTAAGACAGAAAACCGCGCAGTGTTTGACAGCTTGATGGACCGCATCACCGACGCGACGATCCACTACATGTCAAAACAGATCGAAGCGGGCGCCGAAGTCATGAAAATCTTTGATAGCTGGGCAGGATCACTGCAAGGCTCTGATTTTATGGATTATTCCATCAAGCCCATGGCACGGATTACAGCAGCGCTTAAGGAAAAACACCCGAATGTGCCGATCATTGCCTTTCCCCGCGGCGCGGGTGAGCGGTATACAGGCGCGCATGCAGCAATTGGTGCAGATTGCATCGCTGTCGATGACGGCGTCACAGCGGAATGGGCTGCAGAAAACCTTCAACCCAGTGGCTGTGTACAGGGAAACCTAAAATCAACGCATATGGTTACAGGTGGTGACAAGCTGGTGTCTGAAACCCGCCGCACAGTTCAGGCGTTTTCAAAAGGGCCGCATATTTTCAACCTTGGCCACGGCATTACACCTGACGCTGATCCAGAAAACGTACAGCTGATGATCGATACAGTGCGCAACGGATAAAACCGCGGTCTTAGATCGTAGCATCCTTGGTCAGTAGGACCAGGGATGCCCCCCTACCCCATCCTAAATCGGATTGGCCTCTGCGAAGGTCTTGAAGAACGCCAGAAATGCGCGGTCTGGATCGCGCGGCGCGTCCTTACCCTTGGCCCAATCGCGCCATTCCCCCTCGACATGATAGATATCAAATCCGGGATAGCGCAAACGCGCGGTTTCATAGGTATCAGGCCGCAGCGCCGCCCCCCGCGTCTCTAGCCAGACAGGCCGTGGCCGCGATGCTTGCGCGCGCTCTTCTGTCCGCACCTTTCGCCCGACCTTGGAAAAGCTAAGCTCCCGTTCTGCTTCGGCCTCGGATTTAGCATCCTTGCGCCACCATCGCAGTTCCACATGGGTAACCCGCCGCCCCGTTTTAATCGGTAACACTTCAACGACGAAATCACTCAGCATACAGACTTCGTTCACGGCTGGATCAATCGCCCGCAGCTTTAGGTTCGACCATGAGGTTAGCTTGCCCTTTGGCACCCCCAAAATTCCGCGCAGATCATCCACGCCGAATTTCTCGGAGGACTTCCACCGAAGGTTTCCGCGTTTCTGGATCATCTCATAAAGCGTCAGCGCATATTTTGAGCTAAGGGCAAACATCACCTCCCGCTGAAGTCGCGCAAAGACCGTACTGTCCTTGATAATGCGGCGCAAACGCGTTGGGATTTCATATTCTAACAAACCATCGCGGCGGGTTGTCTCTATATTGCCGCCGAGCAGTTGAACCCGTTCAATCGCGTCTTCGCCATCCCGTTGGACTTTGACCTTCACGATGGACCCCATCAATCGCTCGATCGACTCCCCTACCCTATCGTTTGAGTTGTGCGACCCGCGCAGATCGGATTTGGAAATCACATGGGTAACCGGCTTTTCAATCGCGTCCCACGCGTTTTCCAAAAGCTGATTATAGATTCGCCTGTCCGCCAGCGTCAGCGGGGTAACCTCAACGAGGTCCACCAACTCACCTGGTTTTACCAGACTTTCTGCATTGGGTCGCGCCGTAATGGTGCGATAAGGTTTGGTTGCCATCTGCTCGCTTACACGCTTATTCTTACTTTTGTATCTGCTTGGATGTAAGTTAGCGCAAAAATTGCCCATGGGCAATCACCCGAAAAGTAAGGATAGAAATGCCTATTTCCAAACATCCGATTCGCATCTAACTGTAATTTAGCACCTTTTTACCCACCGCCTAGCCATATCAGGAGTGCACCCAAAAGGTAAGAGTTTGGACCGTCCCGATACGTAAGAGAAGCAGTCCCAGTACGTAAGTTTAAACCACCCCATGTGTAAGCAAAACAGTCCCAATACGTAAGTTTAGAGCCTAATATTGCCCTATTAACAGTATGTTCCGGTGCCTGAACACAGAAGACTCTGAAGATAGAACCATTAGCAGTTTTTATGATTCTTGTTTTAGGTAGTAAAATCCAGTGTGGAGCACCCAAATTCCTTAAACTTACTTTTTGGGTGTTTCCTGTGGATAACTCGCATATTCTTATCAGAACTTCACTGAGACTAGGTAATTTCCAGTCAAAACCACATATCTTCCATATTTCGCGTTTTTGAGGCCACTTCTCAGAATATTCACACTTGAGCATTCCTCCGCAGCAGTTCATGATTCTAATATAATCATAACATGAGGATCTCATGGAGCAGCCTGTTCTTCCCCCCGTCACCCTTGCCGAGCTTGACGAATTGTCAACGCGTGCATCTACTGTCATCGCACGCCTTCGCGATCGCCTCTTTGCTCCCGGGAGCAGTAAAACACTTGATCTACGGTTCACGGTTAGAAAAGCCGCTGAGATGGTGGGCCGTAGTGATAAACTAATTCGAGACGCTGAGGCGGACGGTCGCTTGCCTCAGCCGGAAAAAGACCCCAAAACAGGCCGGCGCACTGGCTATAGTCTTGCACAAGTCAATGAGATGCGTCGCGTGTTTGGCACCCTGCCCCACCGTGCGCCTGAAGATCCTGCTATGGTTCTGGCCATTCAGAACTTTAAGGGCGGCGTCGGTAAATCCACAACCGTTTGTCACCTCGCACAATTTTTGGCCCTTAAAGGGTATCGTGTCTGTGTGATTGATTGTGACAGTCAGGCAAGTACCACTAGCGTCTTTGGTCTTAATCCCGACATTGACGTAGATGAAGAAGAAGAGACACTTTACCCCTTCTTCCGTCACGGTGGGCCAAAGTCGCTGCACTATGCACTTAGGGGTACTTACTGGCCCGGCATTGCCTTGATCCCTGCCAATCTGGGGCTCTATGACGCTGAATACGAATTTGCCGCCCGCATGGCCCGAGATCAAAGTTTTGTTCTTGACCGGCTGCGGGAAGGAATCGAAAGTATCAAAGACGAGTTCGATGTGATTTTGATGGATCCCCCGCCTGCGCTTGGAATGTTATCTTTGTCGGTGTTGCGCGCAGCCAATGCGATTGTGATCCCTGCGCCGCCGAACAACATCGATTTCGGCTCTACCGCGCACTTCCTCAAAATGATGGGCGCAACACTAAACGAGCTGGCGCGGGCCGGCGGTGCGCGCGATTATGCTTTTATTAAAATTTTAGCGACCAAAATGAACGACGGTAAATCAGCGCATCAAGCGATCAAGCGGATGATGGATGCAGTTTTTCCACATGATATGTTGAACGCTGTTCTGAAAGACAGTGCCGAAATTGACAACGCGGCGGCAAACCTAGCCACCGTTTATGAATTAACAGGCGCGGCGACGCGTACGGATACACACCGTCGGTGTCGTGCTTATTTGGATGCGGTCAATAGTGAGATCGAACTTTTGATCCGCAAAACATGGCCGAGCCATCACAAGGGCCTGCGCAAGGAGGGGCTGCTATGAGTAAAAAACATGACGCGATCTTTGATGATGTTCTAAGTGATCTGGATTCCCCTAGGCCTGCGGTGGGCCCGCGTGAATCTGCCCGCTTTCTAAAACGGTCAACTGCGATCAGCGATCGCCTGACTGGGGAACTGGAAGAGAAAACACTGCGCTGGATTGATCCCTCGGAATGTCGGATGTGGGAACGGCACAACCGCGACTACGATCTGCTCAATGAGGAAAACTGCCGTGATTTGATCGATGGTATCCGTGCACAAGGACGCCAGGAATTTCCTGCCATCGTGCGCCCAATTGATGATCCTGATTACAAATATGAAGTGATCTGTGGCGCGCGGCGTCACTTTGCGGTCAGCTGGCTTCGCAAGAACAACTACACGCAATTTAAGTATCTAATAGAAGCGCGTGAGATAAGTGACGAAGAGGCGTTTCGCCTCGCTGATATCGAAAACCGTGAACGTGAGGATATCAGCGATTACGAGCGGGCGATTGATTACGCGGACGCTATCGCGCGCTATTACGGCGGCAAGCAAAAGGCGATGGCAGAGCGGTTGGAAGTAAGCCAACCTTGGCTTTCGCGTTACCTTGCATTGGCCGCCTTGCCAGAGCAAATCGTGAGCGCATTCCCCTCTATCCGTGACCTCAAAGAGCGCCATGCGCGTGACCTTAAACCTTTGCTCGCGCGACCAGCTACTGCCGATCCCATGCTTGCACAGGCAGCACGGATTGAAGTGCAGCAGCAATCAGCCCGAAATGGACGAGGGCCATTTGTTGATCCACTTGATGTGGTGAAACAACTGCGGTTGGCTGCGGAGGAACCAAAGGTTAAACCAGCACGTAAGGCCGATGAGGTGATCTATCGACGTTCCGCTGGGGAAAAGGGTGTTACTGCTCGGAAACGGGGCCGCAAGTTCCAGCTAGAATTTGAGGATAGCCTGTCGGAATCCAGCCTGCGCGGGGCCTTGGATGCCTTTTTGAAGGAAAGATTTGGGAAATAAACGTTGCCCATGGGCAATATTCGCATAACTAGCTGAAAAATAATGTAATTCATGAAATTTACGAACAGGCAGGAATAAATTCCCTGCCTATTTTTTTGTTTTAGGTTAGGAAAGATATAAAACAGGCTAATCCGAACTGCCAAAAATGAGCGCGCTGTGCTGCTCCATATATATCTTCAACCAAGGTGTGAAGATTTCAGGAGTTTCTGCTATCTCGCTCCGAAGAGCATCCAACGTGACCCAGCGCGTGTCCATAACTTCGTCAGGATTTGGTGTAAGAGCCGTACCCTGAGAGCCAGTCACAATAAAAACTTCAACCAACTCATGTTCGATCAAGCCGCCGCCAACGTCTGCACGATATTCGACCTGACCGCGGGGCAGGGGTTGGACGTTGTTAATGCCCAATTCTTCCTCCATCCGCCGTACAGCACATGTGACATCGTCCTCACCCCAATGGGGGTGCGTGCAACACGTGTTCGCCCAGAGACCAGGCGTGTGGTATTTTCCCAGTGCGCGGCGTTGGATTAACAGGGCATCATCAGCCATTAAAAAGACGGACACTGCTTTGTGTCGTAACCCACGCAAATGCGCTTCAAGCTTCTCAATGGGCTGTAACGCTCCATCAATCCACGCGGGGATCAAAATGTTTGTCATAGGCTCTCCGCAAGGGCTGGACCAGACGCGATGCTCTGCAAAGAGGCCCGTCAGATGCGCGTGGGTCTAACGGCAATAGGGGGCAGGGCCAAGGGGCTAAAGCTATGGTGCGAACTTTCGCCAAAAAGGGCAGGGAACACTGTGCCCCTGCGACACCGCGCCGCAAATATAGGTCTACTTCGCGCGGGGGGGCCGTGATACATTTGACAGGCTGAAATCCAGCAGGAGGCGAACGCGCGCTTTCGTCTTAGCAAGAATATTGTAAGCATCGGCATCAATGGCCTGCGCGATAAGTTCATTGGGCGCGCCACTGCAGTGAAGTTCTAGGAGAACTAAATGAAACTATTCACATTTACGGCATTGGGCATGGCCCTTTTGAGTGCGCCAGCATTTGCTGACGGCCATGCAACGGGCGATGCCGAAGCAGGCGCCAAGGTCTTCAACAAGTGTAAGTCTTGCCACACAATTGCTGACGCTGAAGGCAATAAGATCGTAAAAGGGGGCCGTACAGGGCCAAACCTTTACGGTGTTTATACCCGAGTTGCTGGCTCTAGTGATTTCAAATATGGCAAGTCCACGATTGAGGCAGGCGAAGCTGGCGTCACCTGGGACGAAGAATCTTTTACCAAATTCGTAGCCGACCCAAAGAAATTCCTTATCGAAGCTACTGGGGATTCACGTGCGAAATCTAAGATGTCGTTTAAGCTCAAGAAAGAGCAGGACGCGGCAAATGTTTGGGCATATCTAGTTTCAGTTGGTCCAGCAGTAGAAGTTGTGACAGAAGCTGAAACAGACGGCTAAACTGGTCAGACTGTTCTAAATGGCTTTTATGGCGGTCCGTGTTGGGCCGCCATTTCTATTTACGGGCTGGGATGGCAATCCCGTGGTTTCCTCACTGGCGACTCGCCGCATGCAGTATTACGGTGAAGTAGATGATTACATTGTTCACCCCCATTCCAAGCGGCCCTTTTCGGTTTATCGCGTTGGACGTTGAGACGGCCTGCAATGATGTCGCGAGCATTTGCCAAATCGGGATTGCTTGCGTTGACACAGTGGGGAAGATTGATAGCTGGACAAGCTATGTCGATCCTGAACAGCAGTTTGATAGCTTCAATACGCGGCTGCATGGGATTGGCCCAGACAGCGTTATGGGGGCGCCTACATTCCCACAGGTATGGCCTGCTCTTCATGAGCTGCTTTATTCCCATCACCTTGTTCAACACAGCAACTTTGACAAGGCTGCGTTAAATGCGGCCTGTCGGGCGTACCGCTTGCCTGCCCCAGACCTCAGCTGGAGCGACAGCGTAAAGATCGCGCGCCAAGCATGGCCTGAATTCAAGGGCAACGGCGGACACGGGCTAGGGCACTTAAAGACTGCGTTGGGGCTGGAGTTTCAGCACCATGATGCTGGTGAAGACGCCCGTGCAGCGGCCGAGGTAGTCTTGCATGCGGAGGCCCATTTGGGCCGCACGTTTGAACAACTTGCCCAGACCTCGCAGAAGTCACAATTGTCATTGTTGGACCATATTAATCTGCGGACTGTGCGCTAACAGGTCCGGCTTAATGTGTTCCTAAATATAGAGTTTGGGTTTAGTTCTTAGGAAGTATGCGCTGGTTATGTGTCTGCCTGTTCGAAAAACAAAGCTATCCATTCTGCCAACGCATCTAGGTCTGTGTCCTTGATCAATGTTTGGGCAGCCTCGTCGGTGGTTTCTTTGCCGATGTCATCGGCAAAGGCGTTTAGCAGTGCTTTGACAAAGCTGTTGGTCATTTCTGGATGGTATTGCGTGGTGAGAACGTGGTCGTTGATGGCAAAACCCGCGATCTCACATCCCGGTGTCCGCGCCACTATTTTTGCGCCTTTGGGCAGAGACAGCACTTGCTCCTTATGCGCGGCATAAAGCGGCACAGTTAAACCACTATCCTCGAATGTAGTCTCAATTCGCCCAAGGACCCACCCATCCGGATTGTAGCCAACCTTTGCCCCCAATGCGCGTGCGATCACCTGATGGCCAAAGCACGCGCCAAACATGGGAATCTTTTTGTCGATGGCTGTGCGAACCAGTTCTTCGAGTGTGGAAATCCAGGGGGAGCCGTCATGCACCGACGCAGGACTACCAGTGATCAATAGCCCGTCAAATTCTAAGGTGCTGGGAAAAATACCATCCTTGACGGGATAGACTTCGATTTCCCAATCGGGGCGGACGCGGTGCACTAAAGATGAGAACTTTTGCCCATCATCGGGGTGATGTTGCGCAAAAGTACTGGCATCCGTGTTGGTCATCAGGATGGCCAAGCGCATAAATTTTCCTTTACAAGTTCAGAAACGATTATAATATAATTTTGAACATTATAAATATAATTAGAATCTTGCAAGACGGAGAAGCTATGACAGTTTGGGTTCCAGAGGATGATGGCTTTGCCGATCTTGCGTCTCACGATAGTTTTGCACAGGGAGCGCCCCACAACACATTCTCACGGTTGCGCAGGGATGACCCTGTCAGCTGGACGCCTTATGCGCAGGGGAGGGGGTTTTGGTCCGTCACGCGGCAAGCTGATATTCTTGCGCTGAACCGTCAAAGTGATCTTCTTTCGTCGGCACATGGAATTCGGATCGAAGATCAATCGCCAGAGGAAGTTATTGCGCGGCGGACCTTTCAGGAAACAGATGGGCGCGAGCACATGAATGCGCGCATCAAGGTGGCAAAGGCGTTTTCAAAGAATGTGATCGCTGGATTTGAACAGCAGATCAGGGACCTTTGTGTCGAGATTTTGGATAAGGCGTTAGCGCAAGGAACGTTTGATGCCACCAAGCTGATTGCGCGGGAACTGCCCATGCGGATGCTGGGCCGCATTCTAGGCACGCCCGAGGAAGATCTGCCTTGGTTGGTCGAGAAAGGTGATGCGCTAATCGCCAATACAGACCCTGAATTTACGGATCATGTGCTGGACAAGATGACAACGGATGAGTTCCGGCTGATGCCGTTTAACTCACCGGCTGGGGCGGAATTGTATGCCTATGCCAAGGATCTGATGGCACGCAAAAATGCGGCCGGCGATACGGATGGTATTCTGCATCTGATGATGCAGCCGGGTCCTGATGGCAGCGTGATTTCTGATATAGAATTTCGAAACTTTTTCTGCTTATTGGTTGCGGCGGGTAATGACACAACGCGCTATTCCATTGCGGCAGGATTGCAGGCGATGTGCCACCAACCAGAACTGTTGGGCCAAATGCAACGTGGCGATGTCTGGGAGACGGCACCAGATGAGATCATCCGTTGGGCAACGCCAGCATCGTATTTCCGCCGAACTGCGATGCGGGATTTTGAACTGCATGGCAAAACCATCAAGGCAGGGGATAAGGTTGTCTATTGGTTTGCGTCGGGCAACCGCGACGAAGATGCGTTTGAGGATCCGATGCGGGTTGATTTGATGCGCAGCCCCAACAAGCACGTATCGTTTGGGCAGGGCGGCCCGCATGTGTGTTTGGGCATGTGGCTTGCGCGGCTCGAAGTGCGGGTTTTGTTCGAAGAACTAGCCAAACGCATCATTGGGATTGAGGCGGCTGGTCCGCACAAATTCCTGCGTTCTAATTTTGTCGGTGGGATCAAATCCCTGCCCGTCATTGTCCATTTGTCCTGAGGGAGGCCAACATGCCAGATCGTTTGCGCGCAATATTTTGCGACCACCTAAGCTTAATTCGCGGAAAATACCTGCCGCCATCCAAGATAGGCGACGATGACACGCGGTTCTGCCGATCAACGTTTGGGGTGCATTTTGATCGTGATTTACTGCCGTCTCCCGGCTCAATGATGCTAGAGGGGTTGCCGGACATGGAACTGCGTTGGCGCGGTGAGGATATCCGCGACAGCTGGCATGCGAACACAAAGATAGTGCTGGGCGATCTCTATGATCATAACGGCGACCCTTTGGGTGTTTGTCCGCGCGGAGCGTTGAAGCGCGCGACTGCCGCATGGGAGGCCAAAGGCCTGTCGCCCAAGATAGGGATTGAGCTGGAGGCGTTTGCCTTTCAACACGGCGATGATGGAACATTGGTTCCCTATGATGCGCCAGGGGCTGTGGTGTACGGCACTGGCCCTACCACTGATCCGCTCGGATTTAATGATGCGATTTGGGAACGGGCCACTGCGCTGGGGTTCAAGCTGGATATGATCACAGCGGAATATGATGCGTCACAGTTCGAATATACGCTTACATTCGATGATGCGCTTAGGGCGGTTGATGACATTATTCTGTTCCGCCTTTTGGCCCGTGAAGTTGCGCTGGAGCATGGCGTTGTCCTTAGCTTTCTGCCCAAACCGATGGAGCAGGCGGGTGGCTCTGGCATGCACATCAATTTTTCCTTTGTGGACAGCGACGGCAATAATGCGTTGACGCAAAATGGCAAAAGCGGCCCCGATCACATGAATGATCTTGCGCGCGGATGTGTGAGTGGTTTGGTAGAACATCACCGCGGCCTTGCCGCATTGGTCGCACCAACAACCCTGAGCTATAAACGTCTGCAACCCGCAAGCCTGTCTGGGTATTGGCGCAATTGGGGCGGTGACCACCGCAATGTCACCACACGGGTAAGTGCCGAAGGTGGCGCCAAGGCGCGTTTGGAGCACCGGATGGCAGACGCCTCTGCCAACCCTTATATCGCCGTGGCTTCTGTCTTGCAGGCGGCCTTGTTGGGTGTTGATAATTCATACGATCTGCGTGCGTTAGAGACTGGTGATGGGTTCGAGTTGACTGATGCAGATGAGGGCGTCGCAGAAGGGCTGGCAGGGGCATTGGCTGATCTAACCGCTGATGTTGTGCTGGCTGAGGCTGTTGGTCGGGAGCTGGTGGACAACCAGCTGTTTATGCGCGAAGCGGAAGTTGAAAAGACCGCCTCGATGGATCACGCGGCGCTGCGCGATTTTTACATTCCATTCTTGTGAGGGCTGAACGATGAAAGCAACATGGACACTGCCGGACGGCAGCACCAAAACAGCGGATGTGACTGCGGGAACCAACCTAATGGAAGCGGCGGTTGCCAACGACATTCCGCAGATCGAAGGCGCCTGCGGCGGATGCCTGTCTTGTGCGACGTGCCACATTTTTGTGGATGCAGATTGGCTGGAGAAAGTTGGCGAGGTTGGTGATTTTGAAGATGCCATGCTAGACGCGACCGAGGTAGAACGCACTGCCGCAAGCCGCCTGTCGTGCCAGATTGAAATGCGCGCAGAACTGGACGGCATTTCTTTGACTGTGCCATCGGAGTAAACAATGGGGTCACAAACCCAAATGGTGATGGACACCATTCTGGCAAAGATCGACGCGGGGGTGTTGGACCCCGGTGATGTGATTGCCGAAGATGCGCTGATTGCCGAACTTGAGATTTCACGCACTCCGTTGCGCGAGGCGTTGTTGCAACTTGAGGCGCACGGATTGGTGTCGCGTCAGCCCCGCAAGGGGGTTGTTGTATTTCGTCCCACGCTTGAGGAATTCCTTGCGATCTTGGAGGTGCATGCAAAGCTGGAAGGGCAGGCGGCTGGATTGGCTGCGCGGCGTCTTTCGCCTGCGCGTGCGGATGCTTTGCGCGGTATCGTTGCGGCGTGTCGCGCGCATCATGCAGCACATGGCGATGGGCATCCCAATGAATATTACCAGCTTAACCTTGATTTTCACCGCCTTGTGGGTGAGGCATCGGGTAATCCCTATTTGCTAGAGATGATCAAATCCAATGCGCGAAAATTGATGGCCTATTACCGCGCGCGTTATCGTACTGTTGGTGCGATCAAGGCATCAGCGGCCGAGCACGCAGAAATTGCCCAAGCGATCCTTGATCGGCGCAGTGACGAAGCCGAAGCATTGATGACACGCCATGTGCAATTTGATCATGTCACTGCGATGGATTTACTTGCGTCGTTTGATTGAATTTCCAAGGTCCAGTTGGCGCTTTTTCTACGTGCGGCGACGCTTTTTCAACTATGGCGGTATGGCATCCTGGATAAGATGCAGACAAGATCACTACATAAGAAAGTAACCGCAGCACCACCTGTCAGATTGAGGTCGTTACCCTTGCCGTCAGTCGGCAAGGCAACAAACGAGTTCTTTTCAGCCCATGATCTAGGTCAAACGCGCTGTCTGGCAGATAAGGTACTGTTCATGTTGTATGGACAGGTGCGTGAACGCGGGGCGTCGAGTTGTATTTCAATGGGTCTGAGATGTCTCAGGCATAGGCATTCCTTAGAGGAGATATTGTGGAATGAAACGAATGATTGTTGCTTTGGTTATGATGGTTTGGACCAGTACGGCCATGGCGCAGGAAACGATGCGTATGGCGGTTACAACCTCATTCCATAACTCCGGTTTGGCAGATGTCCTATTGCCCGTTATTGCAGAGGACCTTGGACTAGAAGTGCAGCTTTTGGTTGTTGGAACGGGACAGGCGCTCAAACTTGGGCAGGCGGGGGATGTGGATGCGATCCTTGTTCACAGCCGCGCAGCCGAGGAAGCGTTTGTGTCTGGTGGGTATGGTCCGCACCGCATTGAAATTATGTACAATGATTTTGTTGTCATTGGACCTGAGAGTGATCCAGCAACTGTGGCAAATGCGACCACAGCCAGTGACGCTCTTGGGGCTATAGCAAGTAGCCAAGCAGCGTTTGTCAGCCGTGGCGATGACAGCGGTACACACAAAAAAGAACTAAGCCTTTGGCACGATGCCGGGCTGGGCGCGGATGGCTTCGGCTCTTGGTACAATGCGGTGGGGGCTGGCATGGGCGCTGCGCTGAACACCGCGTCAGGTTTGGGGGCGTATATTTTGGCTGATCGGGCCAGCTGGCTTAACTTTGGTAATAAGGGGGAGCTGGCGCTGCTGTTTTCCGGCGATCCGGTGTTGTTCAATCAATACGCCTATCTACCCGTCAGCGTAGAGCTGCACCCACATGTGAAATCAAAATTGGCAACACAGCTAGAGGTATGGCTGACAAGCCCAAAGGCGGCGGAACTGATCAACACCTATACCATCGGTGGCGAGACGCTGTTTACCTTCAACGCCAAGCCGTAAATGCAGATGGCCTGATCCAATGTGCGGATCAGGCCATGCCGCAAAGTTAGTCTTCGAACACTGCAAGGCCAAGCCATTCGGCGATAAGGGCAGGGGTTTCTTCGCCCTCGATCTCGATCGTCAAAAGGTTCTCACGCAACATGTTTGTGGGGCCTTTGGATGTGACTTTTTGCAAGGTAAAGCGGCCGCGCAGGCGGCTGCCTGCAAGGACAGGTTTCAAGAACCGCAGTTTGTTCATGCCATAGTTGATGCCCATGGATTGGCCGGGCAGCATGTTAAAACAATCATAGGCAAACCGGCTGGCCAACGACAGCGTCAGGAACCCGTGGGCAATTGAACCACCAAAAGGGGTCTCGGCGGCGGCGCGTTCTGGATCGACGTGAATCCACTGTTCGTCTTGGGTTGTCTTGGCAAAGTCATCGATCATCTTTTGATCGACGGTGATCCATTTGGATACACCAACTTCGGTTCCGATCAGCTTTTTAGATTCTGTTAGGGCGGTTTGTAATGCGGACATGCGCGTCCTCCTCATGTTGGATCAGCAGACACGCGCACCATGCGCTTGCCCTTGTTGTCGCCATTGAGCAATCCGATCAGCGCACTTGGTGCGTTTTCTAATCCCTCAACGATATCTTCGGTAACCTTGAGCTGGCCACGTTCCATCATGCCTTGCATGGCGCGAATGGCGGTTGCGTCATTGTGGGCAAAATCCATCACAATAAAGCCCTCCATGCGCAGGCGTTTCACGACCAGCGCACCGGGAAGGTTGCGCGGGCCAGTAGGCGCGGTGCTTTGATATTGGCTAATGGCGCCACAGCACACAATCCGCCCGCGTTCGTTCATAAGGTTGAGGGCGGTTTCCAGAATGGTGCCACCCACATTGTCGAAATACACATCAACACCTTGAGGGCAGGCGGCGCGCAGGGCTTTGAACAGACCATCAGCGCGGTAATCAATGCAGGCGTCAAAGCCGAGCTGCTCCATCACCCAATCGCATTTTTCCTTGCCGCCCGCGATACCAACCACGCGGCAGCCCAGCGATTTTGCGATCTGGCCCACGTAGCCGCCGACCGATCCGGCGGCGGCAGACACCAGAACCGTTTCACCCGGCTGGGGTTGGCCGATTGACATCAGGCCATGGTAGGCGGTTTTGCCTGCGACCCCGAACACTGACATCAGGTTGGACAGTTTTGGGACGGGTGGCAGTTTGGTTGCTTTGTGGCCTTGGATGGTGATGTAATCAGACCAAGTGGCTTCGGCGGCGACGAGGTCACCTGCGGCCAGCTTGGGGGAGTTGGATTCAACCACTTCACAAATCGCATAGGTGGGCATGGCGTCGCCTGCGTTTACAGCCGCGCGGTAGGTTGCGCCCTGCATCCAGGTCCGGTTGGCTGCGTCGATTGACATAAGAATGACGCGCAACAACACTTCGCCAGCTGCCGGAACAGGCATGGCGGTTTCTGACAGTGCAAAGTTGTCGGGGGTCAATTCGCCAGTGGGCAACTCGGTGACGATGATTTGGCGGTTTGTCATGGTGCGGTCCTTAGGTCTACTGTGTCGGAAAATGAAAAGGATTGGCTATGAGTAACGAAGCGCGGCAACATCGGTTTACTCCAGAGGCAGGGGCTTGCGACATGCTGTTGATCCGGCACGGTGAAACACAAGCTGCCATTCGAGGCGAGATGTTCCCGATGATTGACGGGCAGGGAAACCCGACGCTGCGCCCCGAGGGCCACGCGCAAGCGACGGCTTTGGGGGAGCGTCTGAAATCCGAAGCGATTGACGCGATCTACGTTACGACAATGCAGCGCACGCACCAAACGGCGGCACCGCTTGCAGTTGCTTTGGGGATCACGCCGAATGTCGAGGCGGACTTGCGTGAGGTTTCCTTTGGGGAATGGGATGGCGGCGAATACCGGTTTCGTGCTGCGGAAAACGATCCGATCTTCCTGCGCGCAAAAGAAAAGGAATGCTGGGGAGAGTTGCCCGGGGCTGAAACATTCGTTGAGCTGCAAACCCGCGTTGTCCGAGGGTTGCGCAGAATTGCAGTTGCGCATCCCGATCAACTGGTTGCGGTTGTGGTGCATGGCGGTGTTGTTGGTGCGGCGCTGGCTGCTGCGACGGGTTCGCGCAATTTTGGATTTATGGGTGCCAACAACGGCTCGATCAGCCGCGTGGTTGTTCACGGTGATCAAATGATCCTGCGTGGGTATAACGACGTGGCGCATCTGTAAGGCGCGCCACGCTTTGGTTTTGATGGAATAAGTCATCGGGGTTTAATCGACGTCCAATACGACTTTGCCAAGTACCTTGCGGTCCATCATCAGGTTCAGTGCATCTGCCGCTTTTTCTAGGGGGAAGCGCGCGGAAATGCGTGGCTTGATCTGGCCACTTGCGTACATGCGAAACAGATCACTCATGTTTTCGGCATGTGCGTCTGGTTCGCGCAGGGTGTGGGCACCCCAGAACACGCCAACAATCTGGCAGCCTTTTAGCAGCGTCAGGTTCAGCGGGATTTTTGGAATGCCAGCAGGGAATCCAACAACAAGGAAGCGGCCCTTCCATGCCATTGCGCGAATGGCGGGTTCTGCATAGGCGCCGCCAACAGCGTCATACACAACATCCACGCCGTCACCGCCGGCAAGTTCTTTGATTTTGTTTGAGAACGCTTTTTGCGCATCACGGTTATCCATGTCGCGGGTGTAGATGATTGTCTCATCCGCACCGAGGTCGCGACAGAACTGCGCTTTTTCTTCGGAAGACACCGCAGCGATCACGCGCGCACCGGCTGCTTTGCCAAGTTCAATCGCGGCGGCACCAACGCCGCCAGCGGCACCAAGGATCAACAGCGATTCGCCGGGCTGGATTTCGGCACGGTTTTTGAGGGCGTGATGCGAGGTTCCGTAGGTAAGCACCAAACATGACGCTTCGTCATAAGGCATCGCATCAGGGATCTTCATGACCCGCGCGGCGTCAACACACAGATGAGTCGCGAAGCCGCCAAAGCCTGTCATTCCCAGCACGCGGTCGCCCACAGACAGTCCTGTTACGCCTTCGCCAATCGCCTCGATCTCGCCAGCAATTTCACCACCCGGCGCAAAGGGGCGCGGGGGCTTCATTTGATACATATCCTTAATAATTAGGGTATCGGGGAAGTTTAACCCGGCGGCATGTACGCGAATTAGAACCTGTTTTTTCTTTGGTGCGGGGGTGTCCATTTCAGTGAGCTTCAGGGTCTCGGGGCCGCCTGGCTCATGGCTTAGCATTGCTTTCATTTCGGGGTCTCCTTCAGGATTATTTGTCTGCAATGGGCCAGTGCAACTCTTACTTGTCAATCGAATATCGAAATGCAATTCTGCTCTGCGGAATGGTGGCCCGCAAAAGGCCGCGCACGTTAAACGGGAGAATTGCGGATGTCCGACGCTCAATCGACAGAAGAATTTCGCGCAGAGTTGCGCGAGTGGTTGGAGGCGAATTGTCCTCAGGAAATGCGCGACGGCGCGATGTCCGAAGACGGCATCTGCTGGGGCGGTAAGAACTGGGTGTTTACGTCTGATGCGCAAAAGCAGTGGCTAGAGCGTTGCGCGTCCAAGGGTTATACTGTTCCGACATGGCCTGTTGATTGTGGTGGTGCTGCTTTGAACCGCGAACAGGAAAAAGTATTCCACGAAGAAATGGGCCGCATCGATGCGCGCTCACCGCTGGAGAGCTTTGGCATCTGGATGCTTGGGCCCGCCTTGCTGCATTTTGGCACACAAGAGCAGAAGGTCGAGTATCTTCCCCCGATTGCGCGCGGTGAAGTGCGCTGGTGTCAGGGCTACTCCGAGCCGGGCGCAGGATCTGATCTGGCGAATGTGCAAACCCACGGCGAGGACAAAGGCGATCACTGGTTGGTCAACGGCCAGAAAATCTGGACATCCTACGCTGACAAAGCGGACCAGATTTTTGCGCTGGTGCGCACCGACCGTGAAGCGCCCAAGCACAAAGGCATTTCATTCCTGTTGATCGACATGGAAGACGCTGGCGTCGAAACCCGCCCCATTAAAATGATCTCTGGCATTTCGCCGTTCTGCGAGACGTTCTTTACCGATGTGAAAGTGTCCAAGGAAATGATCGTTGGCACGGAAAACCGCGGCTGGGATGTTGCGAAGTATCTACTGACCCACGAGCGCGAAATGATCTCTGGCGGTGGTGCTGGGTTGTCTGGTGGCGGTCGTGCATTGGGTGCGGTTTTGACGGACACGATGGAAACGCTGGACGCGACATTGCGCGCAGATGCGATGCGTTGTGAGATCGACGCGCTGGCCATTGGTCTCACGCTGGAACGTTACAAAGACCAAGCCGAAGCAGGGCAGGGGGCGGGTGATGCATCCGCGATGCTCAAATACATGGGCACCGAGCTGAACAAACAGCGTCATGAGCTGATGATGACGGCGGGCGGTTCTGCTGCGCTGGAATGGGACGGCGATGTGGGCAACCGTGCGGGCGATTGGCTGCGCACAAAAGCGAATTCAATTGAAGGAGGCACGAGCGAGGTAATGCTGAGCATTGTATCGCGCCGTGTATTGGGGCTGCCAGCATGAACAAGCTTGTATTGACTGAAGAAGAATCCATGCTCGCCGATATGGCGCGCGGATTTCTGGATGGCGCAGCACCTGTGAGTGCTTTCCGCAAGTTGCGCGATGAGGGCCAGACTCACGACGCCAAGCTGTGGAAAGAAATGGCTGACATGGGCTGGGCCGGCGTGCTGGTTCCCGAAGCGGCGGGCGGCTCTGACATGGGGTTTGCAGCGGCGAATGTAATTGCGCGGGAAATGGGAAAGACGCTGGCAGTGTCTCCGTTTCTTTCCAGCGCTGTGATTGCGGCAACTGCCCTGCGTCAGGTCAGCGATGATCGCGCGATGGCGGCCTTGGCCAAAATCGCTAGTGGCGATGTGACCTATGCGCTGGCTGTGGATGAGGGGATCAAACATGATCCTGATGCATCAGCGATGGAAGCTAAGGCTGATGGCAACGGCTTTCGCCTGACGGGCAAAAAGACATTTGTTGTGGATGGTGCCATGGCGGATCGTTTGCTGGTGTTGGCCAAGACAGCTGATGGTTTGACCTTGTTTGATATTCCAGCGGACCGTGCGGGTATCACGCGTGCGCAGTCCAACATGATTGATGCGCGCGACGCGGCTAAGATCAACTTTGATGATGTTGAGGCCACAGGCGATGATGTCTTGGGGCAGGTCGACAGCGCGATGGATATTCTAAAGCCCGCTTTGCAGGCAGGTCAGGCGGCATTGGCCGCCGAAATGACGGGCCTTACGGTTGGCGCATTGGACATGACCGTGAGCTATCTGAAAGAGCGCAAGCAGTTCGGTGTTGAGATTGGCCGCTTTCAAGCGCTGCAACACCGCGCGGCGCATTTGTGGTGTGAGACGGAAGTCACGGCATCTGCGATCTTGAACGCGGGTCGGTTGCTAGACAGTGACCCTGACAATGCGGAAATGGCCGTATCCCTTGCCAAGGCAAAGGCGACATCGACTGCGATCCTTGCGGTGCAAGAAGGGGTGCAGATGCACGGTGGTGTTGGCATGACCGATGCCTTTGATATGGGTTTTTACATGAAACGTGCGCGTGTGAGCGCCGAATGGTTGGGCGACTACAGCTACCACGCTGAAAAAGTCGCCGCTGCGAGAGGATTTTAGAGATGGATATTCAAACGCTGTTTGGGTTGGAAGGTAAAACTGCGCTGGTCACAGGCGGGGCAACCGGCATTGGCCGTATGGCCGCAGAGTCGCTGATGCGCGCAGGCGCAACGGTTCTGATTGCCAGCCGTAAGGGCGATGCCTGTGAGGCGGTTGCTAAAGAGCTCAATGCGATGGGCGCTTCGGGCAAGGTCATCGGATTTGCTGGTGATGTTGGCACTGAAGAAGGTGTTGATGCGCTGGTGGCCGCTGTGAAAGAGCGCACCGATACGCTGGATATTTTGATGAACAATGCGGGCATCACATGGGGCGCGCCGCTGGGGGATTTCCCGTTCAAGGCATGGTCAAAAGTGATGGACGTCAATGTGGCGGGTCTGTTTGATCTGACGCAAAAACTGCTGCCGATGCTCAAGGCATCCGGTACGGTTGATGATCCTGCGCGCGTGGTTAATGTTGCATCAGTGATGGGCGAACGCGAGATGGGCGATGGTGCATACAGCTATGCCACCTCCAAGGCCGCCGTGATCCACATCAGCAAGATTTTGGCCAAGGAACTGGCGGGTGATCATATCACCGTCAACAGCATCGCGCCTGGTCCGTTTGTTAGCCGGATGACCGCCTTTGCCACGCATGATGAAGATATGCGCTCCCGCGTTGGC
The DNA here is from genome assembly GCF_036960155.1 of Sulfitobacter sp. GTDB lineage: Bacteria > Pseudomonadota > Alphaproteobacteria > Rhodobacterales > Rhodobacteraceae > Sulfitobacter. Next base: position 122,143 of record NZ_JBALWB010000008.1, read on the forward strand.
GATGATGTGCCGATTGGCCGCGTTGGTCGCGACGAAGATATTGGCGGTTGCGTGCTGTTCCTGTGTGGACGCGGTGGTGCCTATATCACTGGCGCTGTGATCCCTGTTTCGGGTGGCATCAATGTCATGTCTGGCCCGAACATCTTTGAACAGGCGATGCACTAATGGATATCCGGTTTGATGGCCGCGTTGCGATTGTAACCGGTGCGGGGGTTGGCCTTGGGCGTTCGCACGCGCTGGGTCTTGCCGCGCGCGGTGCCAAGGTTGTTGTAAACGATCTGGGTGTGTCTCGTGATGGGACGGGCACGTCATCCGAGGCGGCGCTGTCGGTTGTGGAGGAAATCAAAGCCATGGGCGGCGAGGCGATGGCGCATGGTGCTGACGTTTCGGATGAGGATGCAGTCAAAGACATGGTTGCACAGGCGATGGCCGCATGGGGGCGCATTGATATTTGTGTCAACAACGCGGGCATCCTGATGGACAAGACATTCTCCAAAATGGAAATGTCGGCCTTTCGCAAGGTTGTGGATGTTCACCTGATCGGCACAGCAAATGTGGCACACGCCTGCTGGCCGATTATGCGTGAACAGAAATACGGGCGTGTGGTTTTGACGTCTTCGGCGTCTGGCCTTTATGGCAACTTTGGTCAGTCCAATTACGGCGCGGCGAAGGCTGCGATGTTGGGCCTGATGAATGTGTTGCACATGGAAGGTGCGCGCGACAATATTCGCGTCAACACGTTGGCCCCCACAGCGGCCACGCGCATGACCGCAGATTTGTTGCCACCAGAGGCACAAGAACTGCTGGCGCCAGAAACCATCACACCGGGTCTTTTGTATCTGGTGAGCGAAGACGCCCCAAGCCAAGTGATCCTTGGTGCAGGTGCAGGCAGCTACGCCGAGACGCGGGTTTACGAAACCCAAGGCATCAGCCTGATGGGGGATGAAAATACACCCGAAGCGGTGGCCGCACAGTTCAACCAAATCTGTGATCCACAAGACCAAGAACAACTGGACGGCGCGTTCGGCCAGACCAAGAAATACGCCCTCAATGCAGCAAAGGCCAAAGGCCTAAAGCTAAACTGGTAAATTAGGAGAAAAACTATGCGTGACGCAGTAATCGTATCCACGGCCCGTACCCCGATTGGCAAAGCCTATCGCGGTGCATTCAACAACACGACACCACAGGCATTGGCGGCCCACGCCATTGAAAATGCGGTGAAGCGCGCAGGCGTTGATCCGGCAGAAATTCAAGACTGCATCATGGGTGCTGCGCTTCAGCAGGGTCACTCTGGTGGTAACATTGCACGTCAAGCCGCCGTTCGCGCAGGTTTGCCTGTAACTGTTGCAGGCATGTCGCTGGATCGTCAGTGCGCATCCGGCATGATGGCAATCGCAACTGCGGCCAAGCAGGTTATCACAGACGGTATGGATGTGGTCATCGGTGGCGGCGTTGAGAGCATCTCGATGGTGCAAACCGCTGACATGCGCGTAAAGGCGGATGACTGGTTGAAAGAGAACAAACCAGCGATCTACATGTCTATGCTGGAAACAGCCGAGACAGTGGCCGAGCGCTACAACGTCAGCCGTGAGCGTCAGGACGAATACGCCGCACGCAGCCAAGAAAACACGCACCAAGGTCAAGAAGCGGGCAAGTTCGACGACGAGATCGTGCCAATGACCACCAAGATGATGGTGCAGAACAAAGAAACTAAAGAGATCACAGAGCACGAAGTGACGCTGTCCAAAGATGAGGGCAACCGCCCGGGCACGTCTGCTGAAATGCTGAGCGGTCTGAAGCCAGTGTTCAAAGACGGCATGACCATCAAAGAAGGCAAATACATCACTGCGGGCAACGCGTCCCAGCTGTCTGATGGTGCCTCCGCAACTGTGATCATGGAAGCCAAAAAAGCCGAGCAGATGGGCCTTGCGCCACTGGGTCGCTACATGGGTGTGATGGCCGCAGGGTGTGAGCCGGACGAAATGGGCATTGGCCCGATCTATGCTGTGCCGCCCCTTCTTAAGGCACATGGACTGAAGATCGAAGATATCGGTCTGTGGGAATTGAACGAAGCGTTTGCTGTTCAGGTTATCCAGTCGCGTGATGTTTTGGGCATCCCTGATGAGCTGTTGAACGTAAACGGTGGCGCGATTTCTATTGGTCACCCGTACGGCATGTCCGGCGCACGTATGGTTGGCCACGCGCTGATCGAGGGCAAACGCCGCGGTGCCAAATACGTTGTCTGCACCATGTGTGTTGGCGGCGGCATGGGTGCTGCAGGCCTGTTCGAGGTTCTCTAAACCTTGCGTTTCGCAAACAAGAGGGGCGGGTTTTCCCGCCCCCTTACGATCAACATGAATCTAGGAGGCCCTATGGCCCGCAACGACTCCCATCTTCCTAAGGCGCTTCAAGGTTTGCGCATTCCGCTGATCGCATCGCCATTGTTTATCATCTCGGTGCCAAAGCTGGTGATCGCGCAATGTAAGGCGGGCATCATTGGTTCCTTCCCTGCACTGAACGCACGCGAAGGCGAGGGAGAGCATCCGCTGCTCGATACATGGCTGACAGAAATCAAAGAAGAGCTTGATCGTCACAACCAAGCGAACCCTGATACTCCTGCGGCACCCTACGCGGTGAACCAGATTGTACACCGTTCCAACACTCGGTTGGACCGCGATCTAGAGATTTGCGTCAAGCATGAGGTGCCTGTCTGGATTACCTCACTGGGCGCACGTGTAGAAGTGAATGAGGCCGCGCACAGCTGTGGCGGTATTGTTTTGCACGACATCATCAACAATCGTTTTGCCAAGAAGGCCGTTGAAAAAGGCGCTGATGGTTTGGTTGCTGTGGCTGCTGGTGCTGGTGGGCACGCAGGCCAACAATCCCCCTTTGCCTTGGTGCGCGAAATTCGTGAATGGTACGATGGTCCCATCGCATTGTCCGGTTCGATTGCAACGGGTGAAAGCCTGCTGGCCGCCCGCGCAATGGGCGCTGATCTGGGGTATACGGGTTCGCCATTTATTGCCACGGATGAGGCTAACGCCGATCAATCCTACAAAGACATGATCGTGGATAGCGGCGCGGAAGACATTGTGTATTCATCTTTGTTCACTGGCGTTTGGGGAAATTACCTTAAAGGGTCGATCACTGCTGCGGGTATGGATCCCGACAATCTGCCAACCGCTGATGCGTCGTCGATGAATTTTGGCGGGGACCGCGAAAAACCAAAGACATGGAAAACCATTTGGGGTTCCGGCCAAGGTATTGGTGCGATCAAATCTGTTGGGCCAGCTGCTGACATTATCGACAGGATGGCAGCTGAATATTTTGCTGCGGGCAAAAAGCTGGCGGCGGAATTTTCATGATGCGAGTGCAGACGCGTGAGGGTGCCCTGAATGGCTGAGCTTTTGGTCATTCGCCACGGGCAAGCCTCGTTCGGGGCGGAGAACTATGATGTTCTGTCCGATCTTGGCCGTCAACAGGCGCGCGCAGCAGGAGAATGGCTGCGCGGCATGGGCTGGGCGCCTGATCGCGTGGTCACGGGAACGCTTAATCGTCAGATTGACACAGCAACAGAGATGGGTTTTGAACCTGATCGTGAAGAGCATGCGGGCCTGAATGAATATGATTTCAGCGACCTGTTGAACGCGCGGTTTAAGGACGGAATTCCTGATCTGGTGCAGGGGGATCGTAAGGTCCATTTTCGCACGCTGCGCGAGACCGTTTTTGCATGGCAACGTGACGAGATCGAAAACCCCTACGAGACGTGGGACGCTTTTTGCACCCGCGTTGAGGCAGCGCGGGCATTTTCCGTGGATACGGATGCCAAACGTGTTTTGGTTATCAGTTCTGGTGGTGTCATTGGGCAACTTACGGCAGCGTCGTTACATGCCCCAGCGCAACATATGATGAACTTAAATCTTCAAATCAAAAATGCAGCCATGACGCGGTTTATGTTTTCGGGTAGCTTGTTTTCGTTGAACGAGTTCAACGCCACCCCGCATTACGCGACGCCGGATGGCGCCAAGTTGATGAGTTACAGTTAGGACCGCTTCTCATGACCGATACACAGACCCTAGATGAAGCGGCCGTTCACGCCTATTTGTCCAAAGAATTGCCTGGTTTTGAAGGACCGATGGAGGTCACTAAGTTTCAGGGTGGTCAATCCAATCCTACGTTCATGCTCAAAACGCCTGCGCATTCGTATGTGCTGCGTCGCAAGCCACCGGGCGTTTTGCTGAAATCGGCACATGCGGTTGATCGTGAATTTCGTGTTCAAAAGGCGCTGCATGGTTCTGATGTGCCAGTGTCTAAGATGCACCTGCTGTGTGAAGATGACAGTGTGATCGGGTCAATGTTTTACATCATGGATCATGTTGCTGGCCGCAATTTTAACGAACCTGCAATGCCGGATGTTTCAATGGTGGACCGTGGCAAGGTTATCACCGAGATGAACCGCGTTTTGGCCGCGCTGCACAGTGTTGATATCAACGCGGTTGGCCTTAGGGATTATGGCCCAGAGGGCAATTATTTTGAACGTCAGGTTGGACGTTGGTCAAAGCAATACCGCGCTTCTGAGACGCAGAATATTCCAGCAATGGACCAGTTGATGGATGCCTTGGTAGGGGAACGCCCTGAGGATGATGGCCAGCGCACATTGGTGCACGGTGATTACCGCATCGACAACATGATTTTTGACGCCACTAGCACGGATTGCCGCGCAGTTTTGGATTGGGAGCTGTCCACAACAGGGCATCCGTTTGCGGATTTGGCCGCTGTGATTATGCAATGGCAATTGCCTGCTGGTTCTGAAGGCCGCGGTATGGGTGGACTAGATCGTGCAGCTCACGGGTTGCCAAGTGACGAAGAATTCATTGCAGCTTATTGCGAACGGCGCGGCCTAAACGGCATTGATAACTTTGGATATTATCTAGGGTTCACGTTCTTTCGGATGGCTGCAATCATTCAGGGTGTGCTGAAACGCGCGTTGGATGGCAATGCTTCTAACCCAGAGCGTGCGATGAAGGTTGGTGCGTTTGTACCAGTGTTTGCGCAGCACGGGCTTGATGCCCTCAAGCGGGGTTGAGCATGGATCATTTCGACGGAGATCCAGAAGGAAAAGACCGCAATTTTGTGACGGCGCTGGCACGGGGGCTTGAATTGCTTCGGTGTTTTCGCCGTGGCGATCATACGCTGACCAATAGCGATTTTTCCGAACGTACGGGCCTGCCCAAAGCGACGATTTCACGCCTGACCCATACACTGTGCGCATTGGATTACCTTGTCGCTGACAGCCGTGTCGGGACGTACCGTTTGAGCGCAGGTGTGTTGCGGTTGGGGTTTAGCCGTCTGGCAGCAATGGACATGCGGGACCGCGCAAAACACGAAATGCATGCGCTGCGGGTGGATGGCCCAAATCCGTTTGTCACTGTTTCTCTCGGAGAGCAGCACAGGACCGAAGTGATCTACCTTGCGACAGAAACCTCCACCGAAGAGGTGACATTGATGGTGCGTGTCGGGACGCGGCTGCCGCTGTTTCGGTCTGCGATTGGCAAGGCCATTTTGGCAGTAACACCGGAAGAACGGTGTGAACAAATTTTTACATTTGCGCGCCAAGAGAGCGAAGAAATGGAACGTGAAGCCCGCATATGTTACGCAGAGGCGCTCAAGGAATATGAAACCAATGGCTTTTGCACAGGGTACGGAAACTGGCGTTCTGATGTGAATGGCATCGCTGTTCCTGTCCACTCTTTGAGTGACGGCCGCGTTTACGGCCTTAATGTTGGAGGCCCGTCATACCGCGTAAAACGCAAGCAGCTTGAGGCGGTTTATGCTGAACGGCTGGTTAAACTTGCTGAATCGCTGAGTGCCCAAGAATAGTAGAAACGCGTTTTAGATTCGTTTTCAAATTTGCGAACTGCCAATGGACGCCTGTTCCGCATAGCGGAACGAACTGTAACCCATGTGTTACTTATCGAGCGTCGTTGGCCGCGTTTACCATTCACTTTTTGTGGTTGGAATACTGGGCGCGTCCCACTTTTGTTTCAAAAACAGCGCGTGCGTAACCGTTGAAATCTTCAACGATGTCTCAAAAATTATCATTTTGATTCAATAGCTTATATTCCTGTGCTAATATTATTGCTTTATTCTTGTGCAGGGGTGCCAAAAGTTTCCCTACGTCACGCTTAAAAAAACCGCAGTGATACTAGTGCTTGAGTCCTTGACTTACTGTGGGGGTATGTAAGTCTCTTGGTATGGCTCATTTATAAAGATCGCAGATAGCGACGGGCTGTCCTAGGGAGGAACAACATGAAGAATATCACGAAACTCGGTGCGGTATCCGCATTGTCACTGATCGTCGGCGCAAGTGCTGCTTTTGCTGAAAATATCAAGATTGCATTTATCGACCCACTGTCAGGCCCTTTTGCCAGCACGGGTACAAATGGCCTACATCAGTTTGAATTCGCTGCTGATCACATGGTCAACGAAAAAGGCGGTTTGCTGGATGGCCAGCAAGTGGAGATCGTTGCGTTTGATAACAAGATCAGCCCGAAAGAGTCGCTGATCCAGTTGCAGGTCGCGATCGACCAAGGCATCCGATTTATCGCACAGGGTAACTCTTCAGGTGTTGCGAACGCGCTTACCGAAGCAATCGACAAGCACAACCGTCGCAACCCAGAAAGCCGCGTGTTGTTCTTGAACTACGCCGCCGTTGATCCAGCACTGACAAACGACAAATGTAACTTCTGGCACTTCCGCTTTGATGCAAACGCAGACATCAAAATGGATGCGCTGACGGATGTTATTGCTGCTGATGAAGGTATCAAAAAAGTTTACCTGATCGGCCAAGACTATTCCTTTGGTAAGGCTGTTGCTGCCGCCGCGAACAAGTTCTTGGGCGAGAAGCGCGCCGACATCGAAATCGTTGGCGATGAACTGCACCCAATTGGTAAGGTTAAAGACTTTACGCCATATGCGCGTAAAATCGTTTCTTCCGGTGCTGATGCGGTGATCACAGGTAACTGGGGCGCAGACATGCTTGGTCTGGGTAAGTCGGTTATCGAGAACGGCTTTGAAGGTCCAATCTATACTTACTACGCTGCTGGTTCCGGTATCACGGGCGCATTTGGTGAAAGCGGTAAAGACCGTATTCGTCTGATCTCTCAGGGTGGCATCAACCCGATTGCTACCGAAGAAGCCCGCGCAACATACGAAGCGTTCGAGGCGAAGTATCCAGATGGTAACATCGACCAAAGCCGTATCTTTAACGTGATCGGTATGCTGGGTGATGCAATCACTGCAGCGGGTACTGCTGATGATGTTGTTGCTGTTGCCAATGCGTTGGAAGGCATGGAGTACGAAAGCATGTGGGGCGGTAAAGTATTTATGCGTCCACAGGATCACCAAGCGATCCAAGACATGCATGTTGGTGTTCACACCAACGATGGTCTGGATTTCGACTATGACGGTTCCGGTTACGGTGTTCGTACCGAGTCAACAGTTGTGATGGCATCCATGGATAGCGCAACAACTTGCAAAATGAAGCGCCCATAAGGGATCTTCTACGGCTTGCCCGCCTCACTGCGGGCAAGCCGTATTCGCTAATATTATCACATTCTACCGGAGGGGCCCAATGGACCTCATTCTCGTCAATCTAATCGACGGGCTGGTTACTGGACTGCTATTGTTTATGCTGTCCGCTGGCTTGACCCTAATTTTTTCGATGATGGGCGTACTTAACTTTGCCCATGCCAGCTTTTACATGTTGGGCGCTTATTTCGCATATCAGATCAGCATCGCGCTGGGGTTCTGGATGGGCCTTCTGATTGCCCCAATCATTGTCGGTGTCTTGGGTGCCGGAGTTGAGCGGTATGGTCTGAGACGGGTTCACCAATACGGCCACGTGCCTGAACTGATCTTTACCTTCGGTTTGGCGTTGTTAATTGAGGAATTGGTTCAGTTTCTCTGGGGTAAAAACCAGATGCCTTACAATGTCCCTGAAATCCTGAATTTCACGGCCTTTGCAATCTCTGGAAACTCTATCCCTGCATATAAGATCTTTATGATCTTTACCTCAGTCGCGATCTTTGTTGGTCTACTTTATGTACTCACCAAGACGCGGGTTGGGATGATCATTCAGGCGGCTCTTAGCTATCCACGCACAGTTGAGGCCTTGGGCCACAACGTACCGCTCATCTTTATGGGAGTATTCGGTGTAGGTACTGCGCTGGCGGGTGTTGCGGGTGTGATTGCTGGTCCGGTGCTGGGCACCTTCCCGGGGATGGCATTTGTGCTGGGTTCAATTGTGTTTGTGACCATCGTGATTGGCGGGCTTGGCTCGCTTTGGGGGGCCTTGGCGGCCTCGCTATTGATCGGTTGGATTACAACGTTCGCGAAATCCTACAACATCGAAATGGAGAACGTGCTCAATGCAATCGGTATCAGTACGCCGGAAAATTTGAGTGAGAGTGTCTTCCGCGATTTCTGGAGCCTAACCAGCCCGCAGATTGCTGACATCCTTCCCTACATCCTAATGGTGTTGATTCTCATCTTCCGCCCTGCAGGCCTCTTCGGAAAGCGCAGCTCATGACCGATCAGATGACAACCGACCCGTCAAAACCCGCACAGCGTATGCGTGCAGGTTCCATGACACTCACGTTGGCACCTTGGGTTATTGCCTCTGTTGCACTGGCGATCATGCCGATGGTGTTTACCAATAACTCGGCGCTGACGATTATGAATCAGATGTCGATCACGATCATCTTTGCGCTGGCCTATAATATGTTGCTGGGGCAAGGGGGCATGTTGTCCTTTGGTCACGCGGTTTATGCGGGTGTGGGCGGTTTTGCCTGCATGCACATCATGAACATGTCTGACTTCTTTGGATCTTTCCCGCTGGTGATACTGCCATTGTTTGGCGGTTTGTTCGGGATGGGGCTGGCGATGATTGTCGGCTCGTTCTCGACCCGAAGTGCTGGCACGGTGTTTGCAATGATCTCACTGGGTGTTGGTGAATTGATTGCGGCCTGTTCTGTTATCATCGTTGCATTCTTTGGCGGCGAAGAGGGCGTCAGCGGTGATCGCACCTATGCACAGCCGTTCTTTGGCGTTGAGTTCTTGCAGCAAATCGAAGTCTATTATCTGACAGTGGCTTGGGTGGTTGTATCCGCAGCGCTTATGTATCTTTGGAGCCGCACACCTGTGGGCCGGATGGCAAACGCGGTACGTGACAATCCAGAGCGTGCGCAGTTCCTTGGCTATTCCTCGCGCTGGGTTCGCTACTATAGCTTTGTTGCGTCTGGTTTCTTTGCGGGTGTTGCTGGTGGCTTGTTTGCGATCAACTACGAAATCCTGACCGAAGAGAACCTGAACACTGCATCTTCTGGTGTGATCTTATTGGTGACATTCCTCGGCGGTGTTGGCTTCTTCTTTGGTCCCATCATCGGAGCGATTGCATTTACCTTGCTGCAAACTGTGCTGAGCCTTTCAACAGAACTGTGGGCGTTTTACGCTGGTGTCTTGTTCCTTGCGACGGTGATGTTCTTCCCGGGTGGTTTTGCGGGCCTCATTATGATGCACGTTCCCGCGTTCAAGTTGGGTAAGGCGCGCTTGCTGATCATGCCGTATTTCAGAACGCTATTGCCGGGGGCGATTGGTCTCCTTGGGCTTGCGGCTTTGGTTGAGATGACTTTCCATTATCGCCACGCAGCGACCGGAGATAATGAGATGACGATCTTCTGGACCACTTTTGACAGCCATGCCATTTTACCATGGATCATCGCAGGGGCGATCACAGTGATTGGCCTTGGCATTGCAAAAACCACGGCACCCGCGCTTAAGGAAGCATGGGACGAGGCCAGTACAATAGGAGGTGCATCATGAGCATACCCGCCCTAGAACTCACCGGCCTAAAAAAGAGCTTTGGCAAGGCCGAGATCATCCGTGGCATTGATTTGTCCATCGGCAAGGCCGAACGGCACGCGATTATTGGCCCTAACGGTGCTGGTAAATCAACGCTGTTCAACTTGATCACGGCGCGCTTTGCACCTACTGCTGGGTCGGTCAAACTGCACGGTGAAAACCTTGCCGGACTTGAACCTTTCCAGATCAATCGCAAGGGCCTTAGCCGGTCGTTCCAGATTACTAACATCTTTCCTGCGATGACGGTTTTTGAAAACGTGCGCTGCGCGCTACTATGGTCACAAGGCTACAAGTACAGCTTTTGGCATCTGGTAAGCCGCAAACAGGATCTGACAGAAGGTGCCGAGGCGATCTTGGAACAGATCAACTTGATGGAACGGCGCAATCTGCCTGCGGGCACGCTTAGCTACGCGGAACAACGCGCACTTGAGATCGGGATCACCATCGCTGGTGGTGCAGATGTGATCATGCTCGATGAGCCAACCGCTGGGATGTCCAACACCGAGACTGACTATATCACTGACCTGATCATGAAAGTCACCGAAGGCAAAACGTTGATTATGGTGGAGCATGACATGAGCGTTGTGTTTGGTCTTGCTGATCAGATCAGTGTCCTCGTTTACGGAGAAATCATCGCAACGGGGAAACCCGAAGACGTGCGTGGTGATCCAAAAGTTCAAGAAGCCTATCTGGGCGCAGCATTGGAGGCAGAACATTGATCGAAGTCACCGACATGCACGCCTATTACGGTAAATCCCACATCCTACAGGGTGTGACCCTGAATGTGCAGGAGGGTGAGATTGTTGCCCTTTTGGGCCGCAACGGCGTTGGCCGCTCGACCACGTGCAAGGCCATCATGGGCGAAGTTGTTCCTCATGGATCGGTCAAGTTTCGCGGCAAAGAGATTGCTGGTAAAAAAGCATATGAAGTTGCCAACATGGGCATCGGGTATGTGCCGGAAAATCGCGATATCTTTCCTGGCCTGACGACCCGCCAAAACCTGACGCTTGGCCTGAAGCCGGGTCAAAAGGACGGTGCGGGCCGTTGGTCGATGCAGATGATGTTCGACATGTTTGAAAACCTTGATCGGCGTGCAGATGTTGAGGCCTCAGTGTTGTCAGGTGGGGAGCAGCAGATGCTCACCATGTGCCGCACATTGATGGGTGATCCTGACTTTGTCATGATTGATGAACCTACTGAGGGTCTATCCCCGCAGATGGTCCAAAAAGTGGCCGAAGTTTTGCAAGAAATCGCGAAGCGCGGGATCTCGACGTTGCTGGTTGAACAAAAGCTGTCGATTGCGATGGATATTGCAGACCGTGTTTATGTGATGGGCCACGGGCAGGTTGTGTTTGAAGGCACGCCCGCTGAACTGAAGGAACGTGATGATGTCCGTAAGGAGTGGTTGGAGGTTTAATGACCGCTTTTGATGGTAACCGCCTGAACCGCATCGGCGATTGGATGCAATCCTACATCGACACTAATCGTTTCGCGGGGGCGTCGGTATTGATCGCCCAAGGCGGGCATGAGGTTTACTATAACGACTGTGGGGTGCGCGACACTGCGCGCGCAACCCCTTGGCAACGCGACACTGTTGCCCGCATTTATTCCATGACCAAACCGATCACTTCGGTTGCGATAATGATGCTGGCCGAGCGGGGGCTGTTCCATTTGGATGCGCCAGTTTCCGATTTCATTCCTGCGTTTAGGGACATGAATTGCCTCGTTGCCGGTGCCAGTTCGATTGATCAGGTTGTGCCTTGTGCCACGCCAACGCTGCACCAATTGCTGACGCATACTTCGGGCCTAAGCTATGCCTTTAATCCCGGTGTTCTGGGTGAGGAAATGGCCGCCCAAAAGGTTGAGTTCAGAGCTGATGGCGGTGATTTAGCAGCAGCCTGTGATCGCGCGGCTTCTCTGCCGCTGGCGTTTGCGCCGGGGGCACGGTGGAACTATTCTATTGGCATCGACATCCTTGGACGTGTTGTCGAAGTTGTTTCAGGTAAGTCCCTTGAACAGTTTTTCATCGATGAAATATTCAACCCACTTGGTATGGATGAGACGCGGTTTTCGGTTCCTGCACAGGCGCGGGATCGCTTTGCTGCGTGTTATACGCCACTTGCAGGGGATGCGTTCTCCGTCGGTAAGGTTGAGAAGGCCACTAATAGCCTTCGTTTGATTGATGGCGCTGACAAGTCTTCCTACTTTGATGCGACGCTTCAGTCTGGCGGTGGTGGTTTGGTTGGCACAATCGACGACTATCTGAAATTTACAGAGATGATGCGCACGGGTGGTGCTGGCCTCATTGGTCCTAAGACGCTTGAGTTTATGATGCGCAATCACTTGGGCTGCGACATTGCTTCGATGGGGCCTGATAGTTTTGCAGAGCAACCGATGGAAGGGATGGGATTTGGCCTTGGCGGTGCTGTTCTTCTTGATCCGGGTCGCGCGCGTGCGCCGGGCAGTGTTGGTGATTTCAGCTGGGGCGGAATGGCCTCGACCGCTTTTTGGATTGATCCGGTGTTTGATATGTCCGTCATCTTTTTCACTCAACTAATCCCAAGCAGCGCCTATCCTGCACGTCCGCAACTCAAGGCGTTAATCCACGGAGCAATGACATGAATCCCGTCCTTTGGACGCCGACGCTTGAACGTTATGAAGCGTCCACCATGGCTGCGTTTGAGCGGCATGTGGCAGATACATGTGATCTGACATTTGAGGATTATAACGCAATGTGGCGTTGGAGCGTCACAGACCTTGAAGGGTTCTGGGCTGCGATCTGGGATTTTTTTGAGTTTCGTTCGGGTACGCCCTATTCTCGCATTCTTGCAGATCGCACCATGCCGGGGGCAAAGTGGTGCCCCGACGCGACGCTTAATTACGCGGAGAATATCCTGCGCCATGCTGAGGGGCGTGAAGAGCATCCAGCCATCGTCAGTTTTTCTGAAACATCGGGTCGCAAGGAACTTTCATGGGGTGAATTGCGTGCGCAGGTAGCATCGGTTGCGGCGAACCTTCGGCGCATGGGTGTGGAAAAAGATGACCGCGTGGTGGCTGTGCTGCCCAATACCGAAGCGGCGCTGATTGCCTTTCTTGCGACTGTTAGCATCGGTGCTACATGGTCGTTGTGCGCCCCCGATATGGGGCATGTGGCGATCCTTGATCGTTTCAAACAAGTCGCGCCAAAAGTGTTCATTGCGCAAGACGGTTATGTGCACGCAGGAAAGACAATTGATCGCCGTGATGTACTGGCTGAGATCACAGCCCAGTTGCCTAGCGTTGCACAGTTTGTCACTCTCCCCGTGGCCGGAGACGTGCCAGACGGTCACATCGCGTGGGACAGCCTGTTGCACGATGATGTCCCCTTTGAGGCAACTCAAGTGCCGTTCGATCAACCGCTGTGGATAGTCTATTCATCCGGCACGACAGGCACACCTAAACCTATTGTGCATGGCCATGGCGGTGTGATGCTGGAATCTGCCAAACAATCCCTGCACCATGACCTTACCAAACAAGATCGCTTTTGCTGGCTTACCTCATCAGGCTGGATCATGTGGAACGCGCAGTGGACAGCGTTAGCGCAGGGTGTGACCGTGTGCATGTATGATGGCGCCCCCAATCATCCTGATATGCTGGCGTTATGGCGCTTTGCAGCGGATGAAAAACTCACTTATTTGGGTGCGGGTGCTGCGTTCTTTTCTGGATGCCTCAAGGCAGGCATTACGCCGCGCGAACAGGTTGATCTATCTGCTCTACGCTCAATCGGGTCTACTGGCTCACCGTTAAGTTCGGACGCATACGACTGGATCTACAACGATGTGAAGGCGGACGTTTGGCTTGCGCCGATATCTGGCGGCACTGATTTCGCGGGGGCCTTTGTTTTGGGCCACCCAGGTATGCCAGTGCGCGCGGGTGAAATGCAGTGTCGCGCGCTTGGCAATGCTGTGCGCGCCTATGACCCCGAAGGAAACGAACTGGTCGGCGAAGTAGGTGAGCTGGTTTGTACCGAGCCGCTGCCGTCCATGCCTCTTTATTTCTGGGGAGATGATGACGGAACCCGTTTGTTTGACAGTTATTTTGATACCTACCCGGGTGTTTGGCGACATGGCGACTGGATCAGCATCGATGAAAGTGGCGCAAGCGTGATTTATGGCCGCTCTGATGCGACGATAAATCGAAAGGGCCTGCGCCTTGGCTCCGCTGAGATTTATCAGGCGGTTGAGGGATTAGATGAGGTTTTGGACAGTCTGGTTGTCGATCTGGAGTTTTTGGGCAAAGACAGCTTTATGCCGCTGTTTGTTGTTCCGGCTGAGGGCGTCGTGTTTGATCAGGCGTTCAAAGACAAGATTAACGATGCTATTCGCAAGACGGTATCAGCGCGGTTTGTGCCAAATGAGATCGTTCAGGTCGCCGAGGTGCCGCGAACTCTTTCAGGTAAAAAGCTTGAGGTTCCTGTGAAAAAGCTGTTGTTGGGAGGGGACCCCGCTCGGGTGGTGAACCGTGATAGCATGGCAAACCCAACGAGCTTTGATTTCTTTATCGCCTATGCGGATGCACGGGCCACCATGTAAAAGGCCTGTCCATGAGCACTGTTGCTGATCAACTGCTAGAGCTTCTTGATATCGAACAGCTGGAGGTTGACCTGTTTCGTGGTGTTGGATCGGGTGGCGAAACAACGACGCGTATTTTTGGCGGGCATGTGATTGCGCAGGCTTTGATGGCCGCCTACCGTACGGTGCCTGATCGCTTGTGCCATAGTTTGCATGCGTATTTCATTCGGCCAGGTGATCCCAAAATACCTGTGATCTATCAGGTTGACCGCGCCCGTGATGGCGGCAGCTTTACCACGCGCCGCGTTGTTGCGATTCAGCATGGCAAACAGATATTCAACCTTTCGGCGTCTTTTCAAGTTGATGAAGAGGGCTGGGATTATCAACACCCAATGCCCGCAGTTGGATCACCCGAAGACTGGCCAAACCGGAATGAGCTTCGCGAAGCTCATGTGGCCAAAGTTCCTGAGAAATTTCACGACGATTTTCTGCGAGAGCGTCCGATTGAGCTGCGCGAAGTTGCGCCGCGTGATTTCTTTACGCCCGAAAAAACGAGCGACAAAAACCATCTATGGTTCCGGATGGAGGCGGCCAAAGGGCAGGGACCACAGATGCAGCATTGTCTGTTAGCCTATGCGTCGGACATGAATTTGCTAGGTTCGTCATTGCGCCCTCACGGGCTCACTTGGTTTCAAGGTAATGTCATGAGCGCCAGTCTGGATCACGCGATGTGGTTTCACGGCCCGATCCAGTTTAGCGATTGGCATCTTTATGATCTGGATGCGCCTTGGACTGGGAAGGCCCGCGGATTTAACCGTGGATCAATTTACAGTGCAGACGGGACGTTGGTGGCCAGTGTGGCACAAGAAGGTTTGGTGAGACCTCTGAAAAAGATGTAGGCCCACTTCATCTTAGCGATGAAGCGGACCTGACTATTGTTTGGATGGCGCTTAGGCAAACTGGAAAAAGCACAATTTGTTGCCGTCGGGGTCGCGTACGTAGGCACCGTAAAAACGATCAGGGACGCGCTGTCCCGGAGGGCCGTCACACGTGGCACCCAGTTCTAGTGCGCGGGCATAAAGCGCGTCGGCTTCCTGCTTTTCCTTAACTGTAAATGCGACCATGACGCCGTTGCCCGGTGTAGGGGCCTCTTTGTCATAGGGTTCGCAAACGGCAAGCATTGGCTCGCCGCGTTCTGTTCCAATAAAGGCGATGCGTCCTGCATCGATGGCAACTTTTGCGCCTTTATCTGCAAACAGATCACAGTAGAATTTTTTGGCGCTTTCCATGTCGCTCACGCCGATGGTGGTATAGCCGATCATTTACATTATCCTATCAGGTGTCAAAGCTGCCAAAGCGGCGGTTAAGTTTGCGCATGCCACCGATCCAACGATCATAGTTGTCTGTTTTGTTGCGCATGTATTGCTCGACTTCTTTATGCGGCAGCACAAGGAAGGTCTCGTCGCGGATTGTTTGCACACAGGCATCTGCGACGGGGCCCGGTTCCATCATGCCATTGATCGCGGCAACATGGTCTTCGTGTCCGCGTGTCATTTCTGTTTTCACAGCCTGTGGGCACAGGACGGATACTTTGATCCCTTGATCACCGTAGCTAAGAGCAATCCATTCTGCCAAGCCAACAGCGGCGTGTTTTGTCACGCCGTAAGGCGCCGAGCCGATCTGATTAAGCAAGCCAGCAGCTGACGCTGTGTTAAGCAGATAGCCACCGCCACGTTCGGCCATGAGAGGCACCAGATGACGTGCAGCCCAAACATGGGACATCACGTTGATCTCCCAGATTTTCTGCCACGCGTCGTCTTCAACCTCAACGCCGCCCGCAACCGAGATGCCCGCGTTTGAGCAGAACAGATCGATAGGACCTGCATCTGCTTCAACCGCATCGATCATGCCGGTGATCTGGTCTTTGATAGCCACATCCACTTGATAGGCTTTGCCGCCCATCATTTTGGCGGTTTCTTCAGCGCCCGCGATGTCACGGTCAACGCATGCGATGTGCGCGGCGCCTTCCTCGGCGTAGCGGATGCACATGGCGCGCCCGATGCCGGACGCCGCCCCTGTCACAACGATGATTTTATCTTTGAGTTCCATGGCCTATGCCCACATGCTGGAGCCGCCACAGACGGTCAGCGCCTGTCCGGTCATGTATTTGCTTGCATCCGACCCAAGGAAAACTGCAAGACCAGCAAAATCGTCAGGCTCACCCAAGCGACGCAATGGAATACTTTTTGAGTATTTCTCTTCGACGCCGGGTTTGTCCCACAATTCGCGGGCAAAATCGGTTTTGATCAGGCCGGGGCAGATCGCGTTAAAGCGGATGCCTTGGGGACCAAACTCCATAGCTAAATTGCGCACAAGGCCAATCAAAGCGAGCTTTGACATGCCGTAAGCGCCTAGCATGTCTGACGCTTTGAACGCGCCAATGGATGAAGTGAACATCATGGAGCCAGCACCCTTGGCGGCCATGTCAGGGGCAACCATCTTGGCCAGCCACAGGTTTGACTGAACGTTTGCGTTCATTGTGCGCTCATAGTCTTTATTCGAGATGCCTGCGATTGGCCCAAAGTATGGGTTCACGCCTGCGTTGCCGACAACGATGTCGATGGGCCCTGCGATTTCGTGGGTTTTGTCCACAAGCGCCTGAAGGGAATCCTCGTGCACGATGTTCGCCGCAACGCCGTGGGCGCGCTCTGCGCCCACAGCTTCGTTGATGGTTTTGGCCGCCGCATCCAAATCTTCTTGGGTGCGGGATGAAATGATCACGGTCGCGCCATGTTCGGCAAGACCTTTGGCCATTTCAAAGCCCATGCCTTTGGAGGCACCAGTCAGCAAAGCAACCTTTCCGGTGAGGTCAAACATGCTCATACGCCGCTCCGTGTGCGGCCTGTTGCGATCTCGCTGCGTGCGCGGTCTGTGCGAGAGTTGGACTCTTGGTAGTCTTTGACTTCGGCGCGCGCGATGACGTGGTGGTGTACTTCATCAGGGCCATCTGCGTAACGCAATGTGCGCTGCGCGGTGTACATGCCGGACAAAGGCGACCATTGGGAAATACCCGTGGCACCGTGCACCTGCATCGCTTCATCGATGATGTTACATACTTTTTCCGGCACCATCGCTTTGATCATGCTGACCCAGATGCGGGCTTCTTTGTTGCCAAGCACATCCATTGCTTTGGCCGCTTTCAGCACCATCAAACGCATGGCCTCGATCTCGATTTTTGAGCGGGAAATGGTTTCCATGTTCTTGCCCAGATCGATGATCTTTTTGCCAAATGCCTCGCGGGACAGGCCACGTTCGATCATCAGATCAAGCGCTTTTTCCGCTGCACCAATGGAGCGCATGCAGTGGTGGATACGGCCAGGTCCAAGACGTACCTGAGAAATCTCAAAACCACGGCCTTCGCCCCACAGCATGTTTGCTTCGGGAACGCGAACGTTTTTGAATTTGATGTGCATGTGGCCGTGTGGCGCGTCGTCATGACCGAATACGTGCATCGGGCCAACGATCTCAACACCGGGGGTGTCGATTGGTACAAGGATTTGGGATTGCTGGCGGAATGCTTCGGCATTTGGGGAGGTCTTCACCATGGTGATCATGATTTTACAGCGCGGATCGCCCGCACCCGAAATGTAATACTTCTCGCCGTTGATGACCCATTCGCCATTTTCCAGCACAGCAGATGTGCTGATGTTTTTGGCGTCAGAGGAGGCCATATCAGGCTCTGTCATGGCAAATGCGCTACGGATTTTACCTGCAAGCAGCGGCTTGAGCCATTCTTCTTTTTGCTCTGGTGTACCGATACGTTCCAATACTTCCATGTTGCCCGTGTCCGGTGCGGAGCAGTTCAGCGTCTCGGAAGCCAACGGGCTTTTTCCCAGTTCAGCAGCGATATACGCATAGTCGAGGTTGCTGAGACCTTCGCCAGTTTCAGCGTTCGGTAGAAAGAAGTTCCACAAACCGGCGTCGCGGGCCTTTTGCTTGGCAGTTTCAATTAATTCCAACTGACCGGGTGTGTGGCTCCAACGATCTGCACGGCCTTCACCAAGAGCAAAATACTCTTCGGTGATCGGATCAACGTTTTCGCGGATGTGTTTGATCACGGCTGCAAGCAGCGGTTTGTTCTTCTCGGACATGCCGAGATTGTTCATTTCCATTGGTGTATCGGACATATGTTGTCTCCCTATTTTTCGCTGACCCAGAGGGCACTATTTGTCTACCTCGGAGGTAGGTTTACTTGTTGACCCAATTGGGTTTGCGTTTTTCTACAAAGGCCTGCACGCCTTCTTTGAAGTCTTCGGTTTTGCTGAGGTCCGCGATGACTTCGCGGGAATAGCTGATGCTTTCTTGCATGCCGTCACGGGCGTACATGTCGTTCAACACACGCTTTGTGGCTTTGACGGCTGAGGGCGAGACCGAGCAAAGCTGCTCTGCTTTTTCCATGGCTTTCGTCATCAGTTCGCCGTGCGGGTGGACTTCATTTACGCAGCCCATTGCCAGCGCTTCATCAGCCATAATGGTGCGGCCCGTGTACATCATTTCCTGCGCGGCCAAGCGACCGATGTAACGTGATAAGCGCTGAACACCAGATGCGGCGGCAAAGAAGCCAACCTTGACTTCGGGCAGTGCGAATTTTGCATTTTCTGAGGCGAGGATAATGTCGCAAGACAGTGCTGTCTCAAATCCGCCACCCATGGCAAAGCCGTTCACGGCAGCAATGATCGGTTTTTCCAGATCAAACCGTGAGGAAAGACCGGCGAAACCTGTAGATGTCATCGTCGCCTTTGATCCGCCTGCTGCTGTCGCCTTGAGGTCATTGCCTGCACAGAACGCTTTTTCGCCAGCACCCGTAAGAACGGCCACCCAAAGGTCTTGATCCGCTGCAAATTCATCCCAGCACTGCGCCATCTCGTTGTGCATATCAACGTGAACGGCATTGTAGACGTCAGGCCGGTTCATGGTCACAACAAGGATATGACCCTTCTTTTCGGTGGTGATAAATTCGTAGCTCATACTTTTAGCCCTCCGGTATCGATGTCAGTGAATTTGCCGCCCTCAGCCGCGAGTTTGCGCAGTGTTTCGGCAGGTGCAAATGCGGGGTCTTGTGCCCCTAGTTTTTCCATCCGGTCCAGCACAGCCTGTGCGCCAACCATGTCGCCATAGAACATTGGTCCACCTTTGTCGGCGGGCCAGCCATAGCCGTTTAGCCAAACCACATCGACGTCAGAGGGGCGCTGTGCTTTGTTTTCTTCGAGGATTTTTACCGCTTCGTTGATCATTGGATAGATGCAAATTTCAATGATCTCTTCGGCGCTCATGGTTGAGGCGTCCGCGCCAGTGATGTCGCGGATGATGCCTGCCGTTACGTCGGATGGAATGGGGCGGCGGGTTTCGTCATAGTCATAAAAGCCGGCTTGGGTCTTTTGGCCGCGGCGATCGAGTTCGCATAATGCATCGCGGATCGGGTTATCGGTTTTTGCCCCTTTGGACCAACCGATGTCCAGACCTGCAAGGTCGCTCATCTGGAACGGCCCCATCTTGAAACCGAATGCGTTCAGCGCAGCGTCAACGTCCCAAGGCATCAGGCCCAGATCCAACAGTTTGTTTGCCTGAATTTGACGGGCAAATAAGATGCGGTTGCCAACAAATCCGGGGCAGACGCCAACCAGCGCCGCAATTTTGTTAATCTTCGCGGCCAGCGCCATTGAGGTCGCGACTACATCATCAGCAGTGTGTTTGGCGCGGACAATTTCCAGCAGCTTCATCACGTTCGCAGGGGAGAAGAAGTGTAGGCCAATCACGTCTTCGGGGCGCTTTGTCATGCCCGCGATTTCGTCGATGTCCAGCGCGGAAGTGTTGGTGGCAAGGATGGCGCCGGGTTTCATAACGCGGTCAAGCTCGGTAAAGATGGTGCGCTTGAGGTCCATGTTTTCAAACACGGCCTCAATCACCAGATCACAGTCAGCCAGATCAGCAATCGCTAGGCGGCCGTCGAAACGGTCCATGCGCGCCTCTACTTCGTCCTGTGGAAAGCGGCCCTTGTCTGATGAACGCTGGTAGTTGCCGCGCACAACTTTCAGGCCGCGATCAAGGGCCTCTTGCGTGGTTTCGACAATCTTGACGTTATAGCCTGCGGTGGCAAAGTTCATCGCGATGCCGCCGCCCATGGTGCCCGCACCAATGATGCCAACGGTTTTGATTTCACGTTGTGGCGCGTTTGCGTCCAGACCTGGAACATCCCACGCTGCTTTGCCTGCTGTTGCGATGTATTCGCCTGTTTCTTCAATGGTTGGTGTCATGTCTTTGCCTTCTCATTATCTAGACAGGCCACGCTTAATCCGCGGCGGTCAATCTTATCGGTTGCGCCCCGCATGAGCGGCCCAGTCTGGGTCCACAAATGTGCGGGTGTTTTGAATTTGGCGATATGGCCTTCCAATGCGGTTGCCATGTCTGTTTGGGAAAGGGTGGCACCGTTGCGCAGTTGCACGCAGGCGCCCACAACTTCGCCGAGCCGTTCATCGGGCACGGAAAATGCGCAGGCCTCGATCACATCTGGCAGGCGGTGCAGTGCGCCCTCAACATCCAGACAGGCGATGTTTTCACCGCCCCGGATTATGATGTTTTTCTTGCGATCTAGAATGGTGACGTAACCTTCGCTGTCCATGACAGCCAGATCACCTGTGCGCAGCCAGCCGTCTTGCATGGTTTCGGCGGTTGCTTCGGGCTTGTTGAGATAGCAGCGCATGTTGGCGGGGCTTTTGATGGTGATTTCACCCAACTCGCCCAGCGGAACATCATTTCCTGCATCGTCCAACAAACGCAATTCCTGAACAGGAGGGTGCAGTTTGCCTGCACTTTCCGGACGGTTCACGTAATCCTCGCCGATCATCCCGATGCCAAGGGCATTGGTTTCGGTCATGCCCCATCCCGTTGCGATTTCGGCATTTGGGAATGTTTTGGCCAGTTGTCCTACCTGCGCGCCGGGGCGTTTTGCACCGCCTGACCCAAGGTAGCTCATAGTTTCGAGGGTTTCGTCGGCTGCTTGGGCGGCATGCATCAGCTCAGCTGATTGTGTCGGGACGCCCAAAAAGCGCGTGATGCCCTCTTCTTTGATCAGACGGACTGCTTCGTTAGCGTCCCATTTGCGCATCAATGTGATCCGGGCACCGGCAACCAAGCTGAGGAGGAAAAGCGGATGCGTTGCGGTGACGTGGAACAGGGGTGTGACCACTAACGCTGAAGGACGCGGTGCCTCTGGTGCGTCATCTTCTGGGGGCGTGACAAGCGGCGCAATTACGGCCTGCATCAACCAGCTGAAGACGGCATTCACAGCGCCTCGGTGCGTTTGCACAACCCCTTTTGGGTGTCCTGTTGTTCCTGAGGAATACATTACGGCAAAATCGTCATCGGTGTCGATTAGGACGTCTAGCGGTGCATCGGAGGCTACAGATTGCAGCGCAGTATAGCTGTGATCCACCATAGTTTCGCCGTCACGGACGCCAACCAGTGTCAGGCCATGTTCGTTTGCGAGTGGAAGCAGTCGCTCAACACGCGGGCCATCGGCGAAAATCAACTTTGCGGTGCTGTCGCGCAGGGCATAGTCCAGCTCTTCGGTTGTCCACCACGCGTTGACAAACACAACAGTCGCGCCCGTGGCCGAGATCGCGAGTACAAGTGTCATCAGTTCGGGATAGTTGCGCATGGCAATCCCGACGCGGTCGCCTTTTCCTATGCCAAATTTGCTATGCAGCACTTGTGCTGCGCGGCGTACTTCGGCACTGAATTCACCATAAGTCCAACGCTCACCTTCATAAAGAAGGTAGTGGGATGCGCCATCTTCGTGCTGCGCCATTCCCGCGGCCATCAGCATCGGCACATTGGAAGGAATGTTCTGAAACGCGGTGTAAGTGACCCCACGGATCACCGTTGGTGCCACGGCAAACGTGGGGTTTGTCGCAATAACATGGGCTACAGCGGCTTCAGGTGTCATCGTGTTCATAGGACAGAACCAATCAGGCAGTATGCAGTAATCATCGTGACCCTCCCAAGTCTTTAAGCCATGCGCCCCCTTCCTCCCAAGGGTGCGCGACTCTCTTCAAGCCAGAGACTAGGGGGAAACTTCGGGACTGCCAATACCGCAGTACGGAACTTCGTTTCGCAAAATGGCAATTTCTGGTTGAACCCGTTTGGATTAGGCGTTTGCCGTAAAATTTACGCTGCGGAAATCCGCGCAATTTATTGGCGCAACGCGGGCTTTCAGGCATGAGCAGGCACGTTGGGGTGTGAAAACAAGTTAAACCACTTGTAGTTGAACAGCCTCTCTAAGACATCATCAATATGGTTTCTCGTAATAGCTTTCTTGAGGGTGTCGGCCTTCGCCTACTCGCTGCGTTTCTGGTGACTGCAATGTCAGCTGCTGTGCATGCGGCAGCAGAATCTGTCCCGATTGGTCAGATCATGTTCTGGAGATCAGCTTTAGCGTTGATACCGATATGTCTGTATATGTTTTGGTTACGCGAGTTTCCGAAGGCCCCAAAAACACAACGTCCTGGTCTTCATATTACGCGCGGCGCATTTAGCGCATTTTCGATGGCAATGTCATTCCTGTCGCTTGCGTATTTGCCCGTCGCAAATGCCCAAGCCATTGCATATCTTGCCCCAGTTTTGGTGCTGCCGCTTGCCGCTATTATGTTGAACGAAAAATTGACCACTGCGATCTTTACTGCGATGTTCTTTGGGTTTGCAGGGGTAGTTCTGCTGTTATGGGAAGCATTTGAGCTGCCCGGAGATGGCGCGTTAATCGGTGTCACAGCAGGGTTGGCTTATGCTGTCACGATGGCCTTTGTGCGGGTGCATACAAAAACAATGACGTTGACAGAAAGCGCATCGACGATCGCGTTTTACTTTGCGGTTGTGGCCGCGGCCATCGGATTGGTTACGCTTCCATTCGGGTGGGTCACGTTGGATTGGGGAATGTTTGGGTGGCTCGCGCTTGCCGGATTGCTGGGTGGAGTGGGGCACATCGCAGCAAATGAAGCGGTTGCCCGCGCGCCCGTAAGTGCTTTGGCTCCGTTTGATTTCACGGGCTTAATCTGGGCTTTGGGTTTTGATCTGATCCTATTTTCGGTGGTTCCTGGCGCGCTTGGTTTCCTTGGTGTTTTCGCAATCACGTTTGCTGCCTTGATTGTGACGTTCGCGGGTGCAAATCGACCGAGTGAAAAGTCAGAATAGCAATTGAGCGGGATGTCTTGCGTTGACTAGATGCTAAGGTTTGCTTCGAACCCAATGTAACCGATGCTGCACGGTAGAAGAACAGTTGCATTGGTAGCTGATAATTTCGGCACTTACAGCCACGCCAATGTTACAGCCGCAAGAAGAATGTATCTTGTTCCTTTCGCAATCGTGACCAGTACAACAAAGGAAATGAGAGGCTCCCGCATAAGGCCAGCAACAACAGTCAGGGGATCGCCTACAATTGGTAGCCAACTACCCAAAAGCGACCACCGTCCGTAACGCCTATACCAGTTCTGAGCACGCTCAAGTTGGTGCTGCGAGCTTGGAAACCAGCGTTTCTCTCTAAATACCAACAAATACCGTCCAAGATACCAGTTGATTACTGATCCCAGTACGTTTCCTATTGTTGCAACAATGACCAAGACAGAAATCGGGTGAGAAGCGGCCACCAAGAGCCCGACCAAAACAGCTTCTGATTGCATTGGAAGGACGGTCGCTGCCACGAACGCAGAAATGAAGAGGCCAATATATGCAATCATATATCATGCACAGCCTGGCGCACAGGGGCGACCACACACGCGGTACTCAAAGTTGAATCTAGGAAGATCATAGATCATGAGGCACTTATATCTAGACTGCCTGACGGTAGCAAAGTCCACGTAGCAGACTTTGGCTTCGTTCGGAGCGGAGGTCCGGTTAAGGTCATAGGTATTTGGCGCTAGCTCTTGTTAGATGTCAGGAAACCCGTCAGATTCTGTCAAAGATTACTGATAACTTGCGACTTTTCAGCTATCGGCATCAGCATTGAGAATGGATTCGATGCGTTCAACATCACCAGGGTTGTTGAGTTCCCAAAACACACGCCCGCGACCTTCAACTTCGACACATAGCACATCGGTGCCATTCTCGAGGAACCGCAGTTGTTCCAAACCCTCATGGCGCTCTAGGCGGCCTTCGGGCCAGCCAGCATAAAGGGCAAGGGCGTCAGGGCGGTAGGCATACAGACCAACGTGGTGGAACACTTCTCCGGCGGCGTCTGCTTCTTTTGCGGGGTCGATATAGGGCAGGACTTCTTTGCTGAAATAGAGCGCGCGGTTGGTCCGGTCGAACACTGCCGTTGTACCGCCAACTAGGCCTGCCGCGCGGTCGGCGCGGAAATGGGCGTAGGTTTGTGCGTCACATTTCACCACTGGCGTTGCGACGGGGGCTTCGGGGCGTGCTTTCATGGCGGCGATCAGGTCTTCAACAAACCATGCAGGGGTTAGGGGTGCGTCACCTTGCAGGTTCACGACGAGATCCGCGTCAAACACGCCTTTGGTCGCGGCTTCTGCACAGCGGGCGGTTCCGTTTTCGCAGCTCTCGGATGTCATGATTACATCTGCACCAAAGGCTTCGGCGGCTTCTTTGATGCGGACATCATCTGTGGCAACATAGACGGCGTCTGCACCCTGAACGGCCATTGCCGCCTCCCAGCTGCGTTGGATTAGGGATTTCTCGTGTCCGTCGCGATCACGTAGGGTGACCAGCGGTTTGCCGGGATAACGGGTAGAGGCATATCGTGCGGGGATTACGATGACTGTTTTCATTATGCTACTCCTGCACGTAGGCAATCGTGGATGCGCAACAAGCCCACAGGGGCGTCCGCCTCATCCACCACAACCAATACGGTTATCTTATTGTCGTTCATTACGGCCAAGGCTTCGGCGGCCATCATATCGGAAGGTATTGTTATGGGTGTGCTAGTGGCAACTTCGCGCGCGCTATGGCTGCTTAGGTGCTCGCTGTTACGGCGCAAATCGCCGTCCGAGATCACACCAACCAGTTGGTTATTTTCGACAACACAGGCAATGCCAAAGCCTTTCTCACTCATCTTGAGGAGCGTTTCCTGCATGCCGGCATCAGGGGGAACAATTGCCATGGCTTCGAGGCCGTGCATCAGTTGATGCACCAAGGCCAGTTGTGCACCCAGTTTGCCGCCGGGGTGATAGGTGCGGAAATGTTCGGATAGAAAGCCGCGTTGCTCCATCAGCGCCATTGCCAAGGCATCGCCCAAGGCGAGTGCCATGGTTGTTGATGTTGTTGGCGCAATACCACTGCCTGCTTCGGGCTCTTGAGGGAGGGTCAGGCATAGGTCGGCAGCGCGCATCAAGGTGCTGTCGGATTTACTGCTCATCCCGATCATCGGAATTGAGAAGCGGCGGGTGTGGCGGATAAGATCGCCCAGCTCGGATGTTTCGCCTGAATTGGATAGCAGGATGCACAAATCATCTTGGGTTATCATGCCAAGGTCGCCGTGGCTGGCCTCGGCGGGGTGCACGAAATACGCAGGCGTTCCCGTTGAGGCGAGGGTTGAAGCGATCTTGCGTGCGATATGGCCGGATTTGCCGATACCCGATAAAATGATCCGCCCTTTGATCAGCAATATGCGCTCAACAGCGGGGGCAAAATCATCCGGCAGGTTCTGTGCCATGCGGACTAGGGCGTTGCCTTCATGCTCTAGCACTTGTGCTGCTGTGGCCAGTATCGTGTCGCGGGAGGCGGTTTGATCAGACATTATGCTCTTTCAGGCTACTCGGTACTTGATACCGATGTACGCATGACGCGCCCATGCCGCAAGTCGAGGAAGGGGGTTTATCACAGGTGGGTCACCTCAACGTGCCGCTAATGTGAAGCAAACGATAGGTGAAAACCCGCTTTCACGGTTGAGGCAGTGCCCCATGCGGGTGTAAGCGCGCAGACAAGAAGTCTTGCGTTGTTTAGGATGCACTTATGAAAACCGCACTTGTCACCGGAACATCCGGATTTATCGGCTACTTTGTAGCAGACGCGCTTTTGGCCGCTGGCTGGCAGGTCGTGGGCTTGGACAGCATGAGTGATTATTATGACGTGGGGCTAAAGCAATCGCGTCTGGATCTGCTGGAAGCGCAGAGCGGTTTTACAAACGTACAGGGCAAGGTCGAAGAACCCGGCCTTTTGACAGCGCTGTTTGGGCAATACAAACCAGACGTTGTGATCCACCTCGCTGCGCAAGCGGGTGTGCGGTATTCGCTGGAAAACCCGATGTCGTATTTTGAGACAAACTTGGGTGGAACATTGCAGTTGTTAGAGGCTGCGCGTGCGCATCCGCCCAAACATATGCTGATGGCGTCCAGTTCCTCAGCCTATGGAGCCAATACGCAGATGCCCTATCAAGAGAACATGAAGGCGGATCATCAGATGTCGCTGTATGCGGCGACAAAGAAATCATCCGAGAATATCGCCCACAGCTATTCCCATCTGTTTGCATTGCCGATCACGATGTTTCGCTTTTTCACGGTTTATGGGCCGTGGGGGCGACCGGATATGGCACCGCATAAATTCACGTCGCGCATCCTAGAGGGACGGCCAATCGACGTGTACAACCACGGCCAAATGCGTCGCGACTTTACCTATGTGACCGATCTGGTTGAGGCGATTATCTTGTTGATAGACGCTGTGCCTGATTACCTGACGGGGCAGGGTAAACATGTGAACGATAGCTTGTCGCCAGTTGCGCCGTTCCGGGTTGTGAATATCGGCAACTCTGAAACCGTGCCACTGCTCGATTTTATCAAGGCAATTGAAAACGCGACAGGTGTTGATGCAGAAATGAATATGATGCCTATGCAGCCGGGTGATGTGCCTGCTACTTGGGCAGACGCAAGCCTTCTGGAATCGCTCACGGGGTACGTGCCGCGCACAACTGTGCGCGACGGCGTTACGCAATTCGTCGCGTGGTATCGCAACTACTATAAAATCTGATTGGGTTTAGTCGTCAAACCCGACAAAGGAGGCCACGTCATTCACGTCGCGGCGTTCTGAGACCACTGCATTCGCTGAGAATTCTTCGTCCGGCCAGCCAAGTGCAACGCAGGTCATGATGATTTCATCATCAGGGATTTGAGCGTGTTCGCGTACAACAGGGGATTGCATGATGCCTTGTCCGTTGATCACACAGCCCAAACCACGTGACCATGCGGCCAATGTCAGGCCGTAGGTCACCGCACCCAGATCGAAATGCGCAATTGTGCCGCCCTCTAAGCTTTTGTCGAACGTCACAACAATGGAAACGGGAGCGTCAAACTGGCGAAAGCCGCGCATGACCCAATCTTGGCGCATCTCTTTGTCTTCGCGGGCAATGCCCATGGCGGCAAACAGCTGCTTGGCAATGCCCACCTGACGGTCACGGTGTGGTCCTTCATAGGCACCATGATCGACGATTTCGCGCACGGGTGGCACGCCGTTGAGCATACGGGTTGAGTTCCCTTCACGCACCCGTTCCAGCGGCTCTCCGGTGAGAACATGCAAGTTCCAAGGCTGGGTGTTCATAGACGAAGGCGCACGGTTCGCCAGTGCAATGACTTCTTCAATCAGCGCGCGTGGCACAGGTTTGTCTTGAAAGCCGCGGATACTCCGGCGGCCTTGCATCGCTTCGTCTAGTTGCATGGGAAAGTCCTGTTATTAGAAATTAAGGGTGAACACGCGGCTCAGACCCAACCGAATACGCCACTGGTCTTCGGACCCGTTTTGCGTAATCGGGCTGTCTGCAGCGTCACCCAATAGTTTCTCATAACTGACAGCACCTTCAAGTGCCCATTTATCATCGATGAAATATGTACCAGCAACTTCGAGGCCCGCACCAAGTGCTCCGCCAGTAGCGTCATATGCCGCAAAACTGGAAGAACTGCCTGTAGGAACACCAAAATACGTGCTGGCAAATTCGTCGTTGCCAAAGTTAACACGTGGGCCAGCAGTGATCAGCCAACGGTCATTGGGACGGTAAATCAGGTCTGCACCAACTGTACCCGTGACACCGCTATGGCCTGTGACGCCCTTGCGAACTTCACCAAAGGCCATCCAATTTGTTTGCTGATACGTCAGGCCAAAGCCCAGCTCAACTGCGGTGTCGATGTCTTCCAGACCCGCAAGTTCGGGGCTGTCATCTACGGTACGGTCGCCAATCACGCGGAATGCGCCGCGTACAGATACGCCATTGTCTGGGACACCGCGCACCCCATTGCCTATCGTCATGCCGCCCCATGAAAGCGATCCAAAGGTAAAGCCTAGGTCAGCGCCAGCCTCGGTTTGATCGGATCCAAGATACTCGGGTGATACAGAAGCTCCACCGCGCAGCGCAAAGTTGAACGAACGCTCCTGTGCGGCGGCTGGCAGGGCAGCAACCATTGCAAAAGCAGAGACATACATGATCGAGTGAATGCGCATTTGAATGCTCCAATATCCGTAAGCCCCGACAACCGAGGTTCGTTAGATTCCCGGTAATTTTAATGGATCAATATATCTAAGTATATGGGGAAACTATCAGATCACTCACCCGTGACTGGACAATTTACAGTGTTATTGAGGCAAGCGGAGCCTTTCAGCGAAATAACGCTTACTTTATCAGTAGGGATTATTCGGTCACACCCAAACGCACCTGAAGACGCGATAAAACATTTGTGGGAACATTGATGTGGTCCATATATCCCATGACCGATCCGTACCGCCCATCAATATGTGCCATCATGCCTGCCATTGCGCTTGCAGGGCTTTCAAGTAGGGTCGCATATGTCGCAACGTCGCCACCATTTGCACGTGAGCGGCTCAAAAATTCCGCGACAAGTTCGGGGATCAGGGCTTCGGTAAGGGCATAATCGGCAATGATGTCGGTATGAGATACGCCAGCAAGTCCCAGCAGTAATGCTGCAATTACGCCTGTACGGTCCTTGCCTGCGGTGCAGTTGAACAGGACTGCGCCTTCGCGGACAGTTGCGATGCGGCTGAGAATGGTTTCAATTGCCTCACCGCGGGTTTCAACGGCGGTGACATACATGGCAAGCAGGGGATGTCCGTCGGGGACGTCAATTTCCGCCAAAGCATCTGGTGACAGCGCATCAAACAAGGGCAGGTTCACCCATTCAACCCCGCGTTGGCGTGCAAGGCGGCTGGGGGCATCACGTACTTCGCGCGCAGTACGTAGATCTACAACCATGCGCAGTCCTTCAAAGTGCAACCGCTCGGGCTCTCCTTCATCCAAACGGTGCAGGCAATCCCCACGCAGGAAACGCCGCATCGGGACAGGCGACCCTTGCGCCGTGAGATAGCCACCAAGGTCGCGCACATTATAGGCGCCGCGCAGGACGATTTGTCGGGAGGGGAGAGGTGATGTCATAACCCATAGCTAATGCGGGCGCTGTATGTGTTCAAGGCGCAGTACCCAATGCAGAGAGTTTCATATTTCCTACTCTCAGTCAGTGATCAGCCTTGTATCAATTGACATACTACGCCAAAATTTCAAGAAATGAGGCTGCAATAGTTGCGTGATTGATTGCAGATGCCATGACAGTTGTTGGGCTAAATATAGACACGGCGGGCTACCAGAGCTGAACGAGCATGTGTTACGTCCGGCAGTGCCCATAACCAATTTGGCCATATCAGAATAATGTGGGGAGTGGTGCCACGGTTAACCTTGAAAAAGGGCGAACGCGATTGTCCCAAGGGTTGCATGATTACCCAATTTCATGACCATACTTTTTTGCGACACGCCTTATCCGCATTTTCTGATTGCGGATAAGGCGTGTAATTTTCGCGTCAGAGAGACGCAAAGCCTTTGTCGAGCGATGCAAGAATTACATCAGCATCTTGTTGGGACAGGACTAATGGCGGAGACAGGATGATGTTGGGGCCTGAAACACGTACCATTGTTCCGGACTCGTATGTGACTTCTTGAACCTTGCCAGCAGTACCGCCATCGATTGGTTTTTTGGTTGCGCGATCTGACACCATTTCGATTGCCGTCATCATGCCGTGGCCGCCACGCACATCACCAATGATGTCGTATTTCTCCATCAGTGCCTTACATCCTTCAAACAACTGGTCCCCACGCGCCGCGGCGTTTTCAACGATGTTGAGGCGTTTGGTTTCCGCCAGACAGGCAAGGGCCGCTTTGGCACCGACAGGATGGCCGGAATAGGTATACCCGTGGGCAATTTTTGCCGCTGGATTGTCTTCAAATGCTTCTGCCATTCGCTCACCCAGCATCACTGCACCAAACGGGAAGAAACCGTTTGTGATCGCTTTGGCGGTGGCCATCATGTCGGGTTTAATGCCCCAAAGGCGCGCACCAGACCATGCGCCAGTGCGCCCGTAAGCTGTGATAACTTCATCTGTGATCAACAGGATGCCGTTGCGGTTACAAATTTCCTGAACCATAGGCGCAAAGGATTTGTGCGGAGGAATGACGCCGCCCGCCCCTAGAATGGGTTCCATCACCATGGCTGCAATTGTGTTTGCACCCTGAAATTCAATCTCGTCCACCAGCGCGGCAACGCACAGCTGTGCCAGCTTTTCGGGATCGGTTTCATTGAATGGGTTGCGGTACGTGTAGGGCGCGGGGATGTGGAAACACCCAGGCAAAAGCGGCTCATACGCATTGCGGAAATTCGCATTCCCATTCACGCTGGCCCCACCGATGTGGGTGCCATGATACCCTTTTTTCAGGCTCAGGAACTTTGTACGACCATGATCGCCGCGCAATTTATGATACTGCCGCGCGAGCCGCAGCGACGTCTCGATGGAATCCGAACCGCCGGAGGTGAAGAACGAACGGCACATTCCGTCCGGGGCAAAGAACTCATTCAACTCGTAAGACAGCTCAATCGCGGCATCATTAGATGTCCCGCGGAACGTCGAATAATAAGGCAGTGTGTCTAGCTGATCTTTAATCGCGTCTTTAACAGGCTGACAAGAATACCCAAGGTTCACGTTCCAAAGACCACCAACCGCATCCACAACAGAATGCCCGTCAATGTCCTCAATTCGAACGCCGGATGCGCCAGTGATAATCTTGGGAGGGTTTTCTTTTGTGTCTGCCGGTGATGTCATCGGGTGCCACATGAAGCGGCCATTGTTCTCTTTCAAAAAGTTCGAATCTTTCATTTTGAAAACTCCATTATTTGCGGGTTTGTATTTGAGAGGGAGCTGGCCCACTTAGCCTCTAGGCTGTCGGGAATGGTGCCGCCCCAATTGCGTGTTATTTCTCGACTGGCGATGATTAGGTTTCGCTGAATTGTCTCTTGGAGCTCTGGCGTGAACCGCGTTGCAACGCTGGCGACTGATATGGAGCCAGCCAATAAGCCTGTGTGGTCAAAGACGGGCGCGGCAAGGCCTTGCACCTCGATCTCCAGAGCGCCGCCTGACCATGCAAAGCCGGTTTGGCGGACGGTTTCGACAGCGGTCCTTAACGCATCGGGTGTTTGAACGGTGGTGGCGGTGAATATCTGAATATTTTTACAGGCATACGCCATCAGATCAGCGGAACCAAATGCCAGTGCGCACAACCCGGAGGCTGTCGCGTGCAGCGGGAAAGTCTGAATGTCTATGATCGCACGTGTACTGTGTTGGGGCGACTCGCATGAGGCGAGCGCATAGACAGTTGAGCCGGACAGAACCGAAACATGACTTGTTTCGCCCGTTGCCTCCGCAAGTTCTGACAAGGCATGTTCTGCGCCCGCTTTGCGTGGAACCGTGATTTCCCGCGTTTGCGCCAGCTGAAGGACGGCAGGACCAAGGCGATATTGTTTGGTCGCGGGATTTTGCTCAACAAACCCTGTATCTTCAAGCGCTTGAAGATGGCGGTATGTCGTTGCCTTGTCCCGTCCAGCCAGCTTGCACAGCTGCGAAAGCCCGATCTCAGGCCGTGTGGGTGAAAAATAGGCAAGCAAGCCAAGCGTTTTAGCAGCAGATGACATTTGAACCTTCTCTTCGCTCTTATTTCAAAAAAAGTTTGACAGACTATTTTTAACAAGGCAATCTATTTTTTGAAATAAGGGTTCAATATATGAACCGATGACAGGGAGAACGTAATGTCTAAATTTGTGAAATCGCTTACGGCTATGGCGCTTGCCGTTGCTGCGGTCGCTGGCTCTGCTCAGGCGGAATATCCAGAGAAACCTGTGCAGTTTGTTGTGCCGTGGCCTCCCGGTGATTTGGAAGATGTCCTGACGCGCATGATTGCCGAAGATTTTCAGACGGCATATGGCGTTCCAACAGCTGTAGTGAACAAGCCCGGCGGCGGGGGCGGCCCATTCCCGGGCGCGATTGAGGTCGCAAATGCACCTGCTGATGGTTACACGATCGGTTCGTTCATCATTGCTATTCCGGTTGTTGGTCCGCAGATCGGCATTCCCGAGCTGAACCCAGATCCGTTTGAGCCATTGGGCAATTTCCTGACCTATCCGTTTGTGATCGTGGCAGGTAAAAATGCGCCATATGACGACATCAACGGCCTGGCAGAACACGCCAAGAGCAACGATGTGGTTCTGGGTCACTTTGGCGCGCCGCTGGTGCCGACACAGGTGACATTCGGTCTGGCCAAAGAGATGGGTTTCTCCTTTGCGTCCGATGCGGCGTTTGACGCGCTGGATTGCAATACATTGGCATCTGGTGACGTTGATGTGATGAACACCACTTTGCAGCTGATCTTGCCATGCCTTGATGATGTGAAGATTCTTGCGTCTATCGGTTCTGAGCGTATCCCGTTGGTGCCAGACGCACCGACTGTTGCAGAGTTGGCGCCAAGCCTTGATGTTGCTCTGTGGAATGGCCTGTTTGTGCACAAAGACACACCGGCAGACGTGCGCGAAAAAATCATTGCGGTAGCTTCAAAAACTATGATGTCGGAACGTGCGCAAAAGATTGCGTCCGAAACGGGTGCTTCGGTCTATTGGCAGTCTGCTGACGAAGTGACCGCACAGATCCAGAAAGACATCGAAACCTTGGTAGGTATCGAAACGCTTTTGGCTGAATAAGCTCAAGCAAAAGACTTTGAGCGCGCGACATGTTTCGCGCGCTCTTTGCGATCATCAGGTGGGGCCTATAATGTCACGTGTCAAAACGCTTCAATCTCTTTTCAAACGGTACCGCCGCCCGGGTGATATCGTATTTGCATGGGTGCTTCTGATTGTCGCGGTGTTCCTGCTGTCTCAATTGTTTGAGCAAACCGCGTATAAATCTGGCGGAAAGCTGTTTTCTCAACCACGCTTTTGGCCTGCTGCTTCTCTTTCGCTAATGGCCTTGTTTGCAGCGCTTCACCTTTTAGGGTCGATGCTATCAGAACGTATCGACGGACGCTGGGCCGAGGTGTGGGTTTGGGTTTCATCGCTTGAATACGCTATTTGGTTTGTTGTATATGCGGCTATTGTCCCTATCACTGGCTACCTGCCCTCGACTGTTGTTTTTGCCGTTTTGCTTGCTTTGCGTGCAGGATATCGAAGCCGAATGGCTCTAAGTGCCGCAGCACTTAGCGCTTTAGGAATTGTTTTGATTTTCAAAACACTCCTGCAGGTCAAGCTGCCAGCGGGTCAGGTTTATGAATACCTGCCGGATGGCATCCGCCAAATCATGCTTACATATTTTTGATCGGATCAATTGATGGAAAATCTTATTGCTGGTGCCGAGATGTTGGCACGATGGGATGTGGTCCTTGCGTTGTTCGTAGGATCCATTGGCGGCGTAATCATTGGTGCCATTCCGGGTGTTGGGCCCGCAGTTGCAATTGCGATCTTGCTGCCCGCGACATTCTCGTTTGATCCAATTGTAGGTCTGACGATGCTGTTGGGCATCTATGGGTCGTCAATGTATGGCGGCGCTATACCCGCGATCTTGATCAATACACCGGGAACGGCGGTGAACGCCCTAACATCCTATGACGGGTATCCGATGACCCAAAGGGGAGAGGCGCACCGCGCAATTTCATTGGCTTATAGCGCGTCTTTTTGGGGCGGCATTTTCGGCATCTTATGCTTGATATTGCTCTCTCCGGTTTTAGCGTTGGTTGCGCCCATGTTTGGCAGCCGAGAGATTTTTCTAGCTGCAATGTTGGGGATCATATTGGTTGTCCTCGCACACCGCGGTCAGATATTTGCGGCTGGGCTGCTCGCAATGTTTGGCATCTTTCTGCAAACGGTTGGATTAGACGCTGTGACCTATACGCAGCGTTATACATTTGGCTACAGTTTCCTCAGTTCAGGGATAAACCTGATTGTTGTGGTCCTTGGCCTGTTCGCGCTTAGCCAAGCATTCTTTCTTCTCGGTGCGCCAGATTCCAGCCCAGATGCGAAACCCGTATCAGGCAAAATGAGCGCAGGCATAAAGGAGCTGATGAAGCACAAGCGTGTGGCCACAGTTTCCGCCAGCCTTGGTGTGATCCTTGGGATGATCCCGGGCACGGGTGAGTTTACCGCCCAATTCATGAGTTACACTTACGCGCAGAAATCCTCCAAAACACCGGATGAATTTGGCAAAGGTTCACCAGAGGGTTTGATTGCATCAGAAGCGGCCAACAACGCTGTACCTGCCGCTGCGATGATCCCCTTGCTGGCCCTTGGCATTCCAGGCGAGGCGTTGACTGCGATGATGCTGTCCGTATTTTATGTGCACAACGTTATCCCGGGGCCGCAACTTTTCCAGAATAATATCGATCTGGTCTATGGCCTGTATTTTGCGCTGATCCTGCTCAACATCATTGTATTTGTGTTTCTGCTTTTCTCTACAAATCTGATGACAAAGATCATCCGCGTTCCAACACGTTTCTTGGGCGTGATGATTTTGATCCTGTCTTTTGTTGGGGTGTATTCGCTGCGTAACTCACTAACCGATTGTATGATCTCTGCCGGCTTTGGTGTGCTGGGCCTGATCCTCAAACGTCTCAATCTACCTATAGTTCCAATTATTCTGGGTATGGTTTTGGGCGGTATTATGGAGGTAAAGCTGCGTGCTGCGATGCCACGCCTGAAAACACCGTTTGATATGATCGACCGGCCCATCGCCTTTATTTTGTTCACAATGATCTGCCTGATAGTGTTGCTGCATGTGCGTACGTTGATCAAAGAATGGCGCGCCCATCAGCCCGAAGAAGATCACGACATTCACGACACACAAACACGGTAGGATCCAATGGACCAAACCCAAATTGATACGCTGCGTGCACAAGATGTTGCGCCATTCACCCATCTGATTGACGGCAAAAAAGTTGCGGCATCGAACGGCAAAACCATGGATGTCCTGTCGCCAATTGACGGGCAGGTTTTGACGCAGGTTGCCAAAGGCACAGCGGCAGACATGGACGCTGCTGTTGCGGCTGCACGCGGCGCATTTGAAGATGGCCGTTGGTCAGGCCAAGGCCCGGCGGCGCGTAAAAAGGTTTTGATGAAATGGGCGGACCTGATTGATGCGCATGCGCTGGAACTGGCTGTACTGGGTGTGCGTGACAATGGAACCGAGATTGGCATGGCCATCAAGGCCGAACCGGGGTCTGCTTCAGGCACCATCCGCTATTACGCTGAAGCCTTGGATAAAGTGTACGGCGAAGTTGCACCAACCAACCCCGACATTCTAGGTATGATCCACAAAGAACCTGTTGGCGTTGTTGGGGCGATCATCCCGTGGAATTTCCCGATGATGATCGGTGCTTGGAAACTTGGTCCCGCGCTGGCGATGGGCAATTCGGTTGTGATGAAACCGTCCGAGACAGCATCGCTGTCTTTGCTGCGCATGGCCGAGCTGGCGCATGAAGCGGGTCTGCCTGACGGTGTGCTGAATGTCGTAACCGGTGAAGGTGCTGTGGTGGGTGAGGCATTGGCACTGTCCATGGACGTGGATGTTTTGGTGTTCACTGGGTCTGGCGGAACTGGCCGTCGCCTGATGGAATACTCGGCGCGTTCAAACATGAAGCGGGTCTATCTGGAGTTGGGTGGAAAATCCCCCAATATCATCTTTGCCGATGCGCCTTATTTGGATGAGGCGGCAAAGGTCGCTGCCATGGGTATTTTTCGCAATTCAGGGCAGGTCTGTGTTGCAGGTTCGCGCCTGCTGGTTGAGGCGTCAATCCACGATGAGTTTGTAGCCGCGGTTGTTAAAGCTGCTGAAGGACTTCGTGTCGGCGACCCACTGAGCCTTGATACTCATGTGGGTGCGATCAACTCTGAAACGCAACTGCTGCAGAACCTTGCCTTTGTAGAGACAGCTAAAACTGAGGGCGGTAGGGTTGTGACAGGTGGTCAACGCATTCTGGAAAACACCGGCGGATATTACATGGCACCAACAGTTGTTACGGATGTCACCCGCGATGCGACGATCGCCCAAAAGGAAGTATTTGGCCCAGTATTGGCAGTAACGGCATTTGATACGGACGCCGAGGCGATCAGCCTAGCAAATTCAACCATATACGGTTTGGCAGGCGCGGTCTGGACCTCAAATTTGTCGCGGGCACACGCGATGGTGCGTGCGGTAAAGACAGGTGTCATGCACGTAAATACATATGGCGGCGCGGATGGCACGGTGCCTTTGGGCGGCGTTGGCCAGTCTGGCAATGGTCATGACAAATCTCTTCACGCGCTCGACAAGTATGTGAACCTCAAGACCGCTTGGATCAAACTTTAAGATACTCAGATAAGGACACACCCCATGTCAGATAAAACCATTCTTGTGATCGGCACCTATGACACCAAGGACGACGAATTGGCGTTCCTTGCCGATGTGATCCGTGAACAGGGTGGCAATGTTGTGACAATGGATGTGTCTGTTCTGGGGGACCCGTCTAGCCCGACGGATTATTCTAAACATGATGTGGCCCAAGAGGGTGGCAGCAGTATCGAAGCAGCTATTGCCTCAGGTGATGAAAATAAGGCGATGCAAATTATGGCGGCGGGTGCTGGCTTGCTCACCGCGCGCCTATACGCGTCAGGAAAATTTGACGGCATGGTCGTGTTGGGCGGCACGATGGGCACTGATCTGGCGTTGGACGTGTGTTTGGCGCTGCCTCTGGGTGTGCCTAAATACATTGTCTCTACGGTCTCTTTCTCGCCGCTTATCCCAGCAGAACGGCTTGCTGCCGATACTCAGATGATCCTTTGGGCTGGCGGCCTGTATGGATTGAATTCTGTATGCAAAGCGTCGCTTAGTCAGGCAGGGGGCGCTGTTTTGGGTGCGGCGCGGGCCGTTGTCGCACCTGATCGGAAAAAACCACTGATTGGTATGACCTCACTTGGTAAATCGGCCCTAAGATACATGGTGACGCTCAAACCCGCCTTGGAAGAGCGCGGTTTCGAAGTGGCTGTGTTTCACGCAACTGGCATGGGCGGGCGCGCATTCGAAAGTCTTGCCGCCCAAGGGGCGTTTGCCTGTGTGTTTGATTTCTGTACCCAAGAGTTGGGCAATCACATCCACGGGTCTAACATTTCTGCTGGGGCAGGGCGACTGACCCATGCGGGCCTGAACGGAACACCGCAGCTGGTGGCACCGGGATGTTATGATCTGGTTGATATCGTAGGTTGGCAACCTGTACCCGAAAAGTGGGCGGATCACCCAAAGCACACGCACAATCGTTTGCTCACTTCTATTGTCATGAACCATGAAGAACGCAAAGAAATTGCACAGGCGCATAGCGCGCAATTGGCAACGGCTGCTGGGCCTATTGCACTGTTGTTGCCGAAAGACGGATTGGGTGAATGGGACCGGATAGGCGCCGATTTGCACGATGCCGAAGGCCTTGCCGTGTTTTTGGCTGAGCTGAAAGATACATTGCCCGATGGCGTTGCTGTTCATGAAGTCGCTGGTCACATCAACGATGAGATATTTGCAGCGACCGCTTTGAAGATATTTGATGGCTGGTGTGCTGAAGGGCTTGTTTCAGCCTAATAGCTCTTTCAAATTCCTGGTGCGATACATCCTTGTCTTAGTCGTTTAGCTTGACATGACAGGGAAATTTTAGTTAACGTATTAATCATTAACTTGTTAACGGTTCGGATGATTCCAAAACACCATCCGAACAGGATTTGACAGCTGAAGGAATTGGCATGGGCATACTCGAGGACAACATCACGAAACTGGACGGATATCTTGATCGTTTTCGTGAACGCGGTATCCAGAACCGGATTGATGGTAAGGATTGTGTAGGGGCAGGTGGCGTGTTCACCAACCGCTCTCCTGTGGACAAAAGCAAGATTTGCGATGTTGCACATGGGACAGCTGAAGACATCGATACGGCGGCACGTGCTGCTGCGGATGCCTTTGCAGGCTGGCGTGATATGCCCGCGGCGGCGCGCCGTAAAATCCTGCTCACCATTGCTGATGGGATCGAAGCGCGCGCCGAAGAGATCGCTTTGTGTGAGTGTTGGGATACCGGCCAAACCATGCGGTTCATGTCAAAAGCAGCCCTGCGCGGCGCCGAGAATTTCCGGTATTTCGCGGATCAGGCGATCAAAGCACGCGATGGGCAACACTTGCGATCGCCTACGTTGATGAATGTCACAACGCGTGTGCCAATTGGCCCTGTTGGGGTGATTACGCCGTGGAATACACCCTTTATGTTGTCCACGTGGAAAATCGCGCCGGCTTTGGCCGCCGGCTGTACGGTTGTTCACAAACCCGCCGAAGCGTCGCCACTGACCGCGCGTTTGCTGGTCGAAATCGCCGAAGAGGCAGGCCTGCCACCGGGCGTGTTGAACACAGTCAATGGCTTTGGCGAAGGTGCAGGCAAGGCGCTGTGCGAACATCCAGCAATCCGCGCTATCGCATTTGTAGGCGAAAGCCGCACAGGCAGCCTGATCACCAAGCAAGGTGCAGATACTCTTAAACGCAATCACTTAGAACTGGGTGGCAAAAACCCAGTAATCGTGTTTGAGGATGCTGATCTTGAACGCGCATTAGATGCTGTGATTTTCATGATCTATTCAATCAACGGCGAACGCTGCACATCCTCTTCTCGCCTATTGATCCAAGACACAATTCGTGAAGAATTTGAGGCCAAGCTGGTTGAACGTGTGAACAACATAAAAGTTGGCCACCCGTTGGACCCGTCCACCGAAATTGGCCCGCTTGTGACCGAGGAACACTATAACAAAGTAACCAGCTATTTTGACATCGCGCGCGAAGACGGCGCAACAATTGCTGCTGGCGGCGAAAAGGTTGGCGAAGAGGGTTATTTCATCCGCCCGACGCTGTTTACCAACGCAACGAACGACATGCGCATCGCCCAAGAAGAGATTTTTGGACCTGTCCTCACGTCTATCCCCTTCGCTACCGAGGAAGAGGCGCTGAGCATGGCAAATGATACGCCTTATGGCCTCACGGGGTATCTGTGGACCAATGATCTGACCCGTGCCTTGCGCTTTACCGATAAGCTTGAAGCGGGGATGATCTGGGTGAATTCGGAAAATGTGCGCCATCTGCCCACCCCGTTTGGCGGCGTCAAGGCCAGCGGCATTGGCCGCGATGGCGGCGATTGGTCGTTCGAGTTTTACATGGAGCAAAAGCACATCGGTTTTGCGACCGGACAGCATAAAATCACAAAATTGGGAGCCCTCTGATGCCCGTACCTGCGCCAAATCTTTACCCCGATTTCAACACCATTCGTCTCTCGCACGCGTGTCTCAATGTCAAAGACCTTGTGGTCTCCAAAAAATTCTACACCGAGATTTTGGGCCTCCAAGTCACTGACGAAAGCGACACGCATATTTATTTGCGTGCCATGGAAGAGCGCGGCCATCACTGCATCATCCTGCAAAAATCTGACCAGCCGGGTACGGTTGAGGTTATGGGATTTAAAACCTTTGATGAAGATGATTTAGACAAGGCCGAAGCATACTTTAACGCCAAGGGCCGCCCGACATCTTGGGTTGATCGACCTTATCAGGGCCGAACATTGCTGACCTCGGATAACATCGGCATCCCTTTGGAATTTTACCACAAGATGGACCGCCTCGCACCGATTCATCAGCAGTACGCGTTGTATCGTGGGGTAAAGCCACTGCGCATTGATCACTTTAATTGCTTCTCGCCGGACGTTGATGCATCGGTTGCGTTCTATAGCGATTTTGGGTTTCGCGTGACGGAATACACTGAGGACGAAGACAGTAAAAAGCTGTGGGCGGCATGGATGCACCGCAAGGGCGGCGTGCATGACATGGCGTTTACGAACGGTACTGGCCCACGCATGCACCATGTTGCGTTCTGGGTGCCAACACCGCTGAACATCATTGATTTGCTCGATCTGATGGCGACAACAGGATATGTTGATAATATCGAACGCGGCCCGGGCCGCCACGGCATATCCAACGCATTCTTCCTCTATGTTCTTGACCCTGATGGCCACCGGATTGAAATCTACTGCTCTGATTATCAGACTGTTGATCCAGATCTGGAACCGATCAAATGGGATTTGCAAGATCCACAACGTCAAACGCTTTGGGGTGCGGCAGCACCGCGCAGTTGGTTTGAACATGGTTCAACGTTTGTAGATATCGAAACACGCGATAGCGAGATTGCTGCCAGTCCGATCATTGCGCCGTGACTAAGCTGAGTTTGATGCTGTGCCTTGGGCCAGTAGACTTCAATAAAGTATATCTGCGTACTATCAATCTGGAGGTTCACTGATGGAGTGGAACGAATTTGCCCATTGGGGTAAGCACATTGCCGACTGGGGCGCGGATTATCACAAAAATATGCGTGACCTACCCGTACGTGCCCAGACGGCACCAGGTGATATTGCGATGCAGCTGCCCGCAACGCCGCCAGACAATGCCGAAGCAATGGAAACCATTATGGCCGATTTCGAGGCCATCGTTATGCCTGGGATGACCCATTGGCAGCATCCCCGTTTCTTTGCGTATTTTCCCGCGAACGCGGCCCCAGCTTCGATGTTGGCAGAGATGTTAGTAACAACAATGGCAGCACAGTGCATGCTATGGCAAACGTCCCCCGCCGCAACAGAGGTTGAAGGGGTGATGATCGATTGGTTGCGCCAAGCATTAGGGCTTGCCGATGGATTTACAGGCGTGATCCAAGACAGTGCGTCATCAGCGACGTTATCCGCGGTTCTGACAATGCGGGAACGCGCGACAGGGTACACTGGCAATCGCGATGGGATTTCGGATAAAGGGCATCTGCGCGTTTACTGCTCAGATCAGGTGCATTCATCTATTGACCGCGCGTGCTGGGTATCGGGCATTGGGCAAGCGAACCTGATTAAAATCCCAACACAAGGTTCAAGGCATGCGATGGACGTTCAGGCGCTAAAAACAGCGATTGCAGCAGACCGCGCGGCGGGACACACCCCTGCGGGGATCATTGCGGTTACAGGCGGCACGGGTGTTGGTGCCTGCGATACGTTGGGCCCGCTGTTGGATGTAGCCAAGGCAGAGGATTTGTACACGCACCTAGATGCTGCATGGGCAGGCTCCGCTATGATTTGCCCTGAATTCCAGCAAGATTTTTGGGCTGATGTGGACGGTTTTGATAGTATTGTTTTCAACCCGCACAAATGGCTCGGTGCGCAATTTGATTGCTCGGTTCAATTTCTGAGGGACGCTACACCGCAGCTCAACACGTTGAAGATTGAACCAGAATACCTCAAGACGTCGGGTGAAAGCGTCACGAACTATTCCGAGTGGACGATCCCATTGGGCCGCAGGTTTCGCGCGCTCAAGATTTGGTTCTTGCTGCGATCCTACGGTCTGGAAGGGCTGCGTACACGCATTCGAAATCACGTTAAATGGGCCCATGAACTCTGCGAGATGTTGCGCGGGCTTGATGGGTTTGAAATCGTGACCGAACCAATCCTAAGCCTGTTTTCCTTCCGCTGTCCGGGGAGTGATGCCGATCAACAAAAACTGGTTGATGCGCTGAATGATGATGGGCGTATTTACGTAACACAGGGCATGTTTGGCGATCGCAAGGTCATCCGGTTCCAAGTGGGGCAGTTCGATACAACGCGTGATGACGTGATGATGGCGTACACCGTTATCAAAGAGATTTGGGAGCAAGGCATATGAAATTCGCAACTTATTCGGTTGATGGGCAAACATACTATGGAGCCGTAACCGACAAGGGTATGATTGCCCTGAATACTGATTTTCCACAGTGGCCTACGCTTCTGGATGCTGTGCAAGCGGATGGTTTGGCAGCGCTTGGACAAGCTGCAGATGGCAAACCAGTGAGCCATCAAGAGTATCAGTTTGAAATGGTGCTGCCCAACGCGCCTCGCATTTTGTGCGTAGGTGTGAATTTCCCAGACCGGAACGCAGAATACAAAGACGGATCAGAACAGCCAAAATACATGTCTTTGTTCCCTCGTTTCGCAAGTGGCTTCACGGGCCA
Source organism: Sulfitobacter sp. (assembly GCF_036960155.1). Taxonomy (GTDB): domain Bacteria; phylum Pseudomonadota; class Alphaproteobacteria; order Rhodobacterales; family Rhodobacteraceae; genus Sulfitobacter. Next base: position 165,033 of record NZ_JBALWB010000008.1, read on the forward strand.
TGACAGGCCGCTCATTCGTCCCCCCGAAAATGAGACGCTCGATTATGAGGGTGAGGTCGCAATCGTTATTGGCAAATCGGGCCGCCGGATTTCCCAAGACGACGCCTATGATCACATTGCCGCACTCACGCTGTGCAATGAGGGTACAATCCGCGATTGGGTTCGTCATGCAAAGTTTAACGTCACACAAGGTAAAAACTGGGATTGTTCCGGTGCGATTGGGCCGTGGTTGGTGCCGTTTACAGATGCCAAGCAACTAGATGATGCCCGCATAATCACCCGCGTAAACGGCGAGGTGCGTCAGGATGATGTGCTGTCGCGTATGATGCATCCAATCCGCCGCGAGATTGAATATATTTCAACGTTTATGACGCTCCAACCGGGTGATATCATCGTCACGGGCACGCCGACCGGATCGGGCGCGCGCCTTGATCCGCCGCAATACCTCAAGCCCGGTGATGTGGTTGAGGTCGAAGTGAACGGTATTGGTGTGTTGCGCAATACTGTGGAGGACGAAGTGGTATGACCCCCCAAGAGCATGCACAGGCTGCGACCGATCTGCTAGAGGCGGAAAAGGCAGGAACCCAGATCAGCCTGCTAAGTCTACGCCACCCTGAAATAGGGATGGATGACGCATATGCGATTCAGAATGAAATCTATCGCGCCAAAATTGCGCAAGGGCGCAAGGTGATCGGTTGGAAAATCGGTCTCACCTCCAAGGCGATGCAATCCGCGCTCAACATCGACATCCCTGATAGCGGCATCCTGTTTGATGATATGCTGTTTGCGCACGGAGCAGTTGTTCCTGCTGGGTGCTTCATTCAGCCTCGGATTGAGGCCGAGATAGCCTTTGTTCTCAAAACTTCTTTGGGTGGTGCGAACGTTACGCGTGATGACGTTCTAGCGGCCACTGATTTCGTGGCTCCGTCGATCGAAATTCTGGATACCCGCATTCAACGCGTGGATGCCAAGACAGGCCAGACACGTAAAGTATTTGATACGATCAGTGACAACGCTGCGAATGCTGGCATCGTATTGGGGCCGCAACGTCACGCCGTTGATGCAGTTGATCTGCGGTGGGTTGGTGCCATTACTTCGCGTAATGGCGAGGTCGAAGAGACGGGCCTTGGCGCTGGCGTGCTGAATGATCCAGTCCAAAGCGTGGTTTGGTTGGCGCAGCGCATGGCGCAATATGGTCAAAGCATTGAGCCGGGGCAGATCATCCTTTCGGGTAGCTTTATCAGGCCAATTGAATGCCCCTCAGGTGCGGAAATTCATGCTGACTTTGGCTCCTTTGGTGAGGTCGAAATTTCATTTCAATAACGGACAGTCGCCTTAAGACGAAACAAGCACACGCCTACTAATGATGTCACTCACCCTTTGGGCAATGGTGCCTATGTTCGCAGTAAGAACCTGCCGTATCCAGCAGGTTTAGGTTTTGTTAGTTGGCGCCTAGAGTTTCACATTCATTCCATATCTCTGCACCGTCTTCCAACTGAAGCACCCACGAAAGTGGAACACCTGTTAGTGTTGCGATGCCGTGTACGCGCGCCATGATTGCACCGATCATAATCGATCGACCGGCGCTATCTCCGCCTGCTAAAATATTGGCTTCAATGGCGGTTTGGTACGTGGTGCTGTGTTTGAGGATGTGGAACATAACCGGACCAGCAGCAGGCAAGCTGCATGCGCGTCCCATGAGGCCGTTTATGCCCGCAAAAATTGTTGAATCCGTTTCTTGTGTTTCAAGCGCTGCCAATAGATCGGCCTTTATGGCCTCATCTGCATTGAGGGCGGCAGCGACGAGGGCGGCGCTTAAAGGTTCATCTTGCATTACGCGAGATAAGACATCTGCGAATACATCGCTGTAAGCGGCGGCAACACTATTGACGTTTGTGACCTGCATTGAGGCTCTTATCATGTCTAACAGGTTTGCTTTGCCGTGGTAGGCGACAAGAATTGCAGGTAGCCGCGCAAGGGCTGGTGTTTGATTATCGTCAATTCCCGACGGATCTGTCTGTGCAGCAATGTTTACCAATGCACCCAGTGTAGGGTGGTCCATGAACCCTTGATAGGCTCCGCCTGCGCCAAAAAAGGCGACGAATGCGGATTGGTAGGCGGGGATATCAAAGGCCCCATCATTTGCATTCATGGATTGGATCACAAGCCGCAAGACCTCGCCAATTTGGGTGAACATACCGTTATGGCGCGCGCTGTGCGCAAATGTTTTTACGCCGTCAAAGTTTTTGGCATCAACTGGCGTGAATGCGCATTGTCCGTTTTGGCGCGCCGTTATCTCGGCAATTCTGTCGACGTTATAAATCCAATGTAGACCAAGGCTGGCGGCATCTGCCACAAGGGCACCAATAAGTAATTCAGCATTCTGGGTCATATTAGGTCCTTTGGTAAAGTGAGAGACTTATAAGGCCCTGTATCAGTTTTTTATGCGTTGCTTCAAAAGCTGCATAGCTTTGTCAAAAAGGACCGGATCTTCCTGTGTCCGCGCGGCGAGCTGCGCACCTTCCAACAAGGGAAGGGTCGCAGCAGCTTCAATTGCGGGGTCTAGGACGCCAGTGATTGATCCATCACCTTGCCCTGTTCGGAATGCGGCTTCGAGCCAATCCATCATCATGATGCGAAAGCGGCGAATGAGGTCAGCTACTTCGGGTGGTAAGCTGTCGCGGCTGGTTGTGAAGGTTACACATAAACATAGGCTTTTGCCGCCATTGATGCCCGCACGGTAGTTGCCGATGATCGCATCTAAGTGCGCTCCGCCTGTCCTGGGATTGGCGTCAAATTCTGCGCGCACGGCCTCAAATTTAGCAAGGTAGCGCTGCATCAGCGCGACCGATAAGTTCGCTTTGGATGGGAAATGGTGATGGATACTGGCCTTTCGGATACCGACATCCTCTGCCAGATCGGCATAGCTAAACCCGTCAAAACCAAGGGTTCGTGCGGCGCGCTCGGCTGAATCCAAGAGTGCTGTTTTGGTGTCGATCGCCATTACAAAGTGCTCCGTTTAACGCCCTAATGGCCAATGTATGTATTCGGCGGCTTGATATGCCGCAAGTGGTGAGTACTGTTCCAGTTTTTGCGCTGTTAATGTCTGCGTTGGCATTCAACGGGTGATCATCTGGCGGGCATTGCCGCAATCCTAGGCAAAGGGTTTCTTTGGTTTCGACCAATGAGCCACCAATCGCAAACAATTCGGCTCACTGGAACTTCTCACCTCGAGCAGCCTACCAACAGGTAGGTTACGTGGCAAGGGTTGTTTAGTCTGGGTGGATCGCGGGATTGCGGTCAGAATATTGTCCAAAGGTGAAACGCATGGGCAAAGCACCTTCAGCACGTGTGACGGATTCAACGGTGATGCGCAGGCCACGTCCCATCAAAGGTAGTTCACCGTTGTTCAGGTCTTCTACCAAAACTGCAGTGCCTTTGATGTTGAGCAGCGTACCCGTTTCAAAATCGACAAACTGTAAACCGACACGCTTATCCGTCACGATATTACCGAATGTGTTGTAAAAGCTGTTTCCCTTGTAGTCTGGGAACTGGATCGTGGTGTCGTCCAAGACCGATACAAAGCCGGGCATGCCACCGCGATGGTTAATGTCGACCCCGGCGCGTGGATCATCGCCCAGCTGTGCGGCGCGCGACGCGATCAACAAAGTATCGGCGTTCATGATCTGCTCTTTGTCGATATCCTGTAAGGTTGAGGTGACTACGGAGGGAGAAGGGTGCGTTGACGCCTCAGATGTTTTGGTCCTGACCTGAATGTATTTAGGACAGTTTCCGTAGCTCTGATCAACACGCAGAGACAGATGACCGCTGTCAGCGGCAGTGATCGTCGCGTTGAGCCGGTTGCGGCGTTGCGTCTCAAATTCGATACCGACAACGCTGACTTTGGCACCCTCAGCGAGATGCAGATCGGTAGGTTCACCAGCAAGAGGGCGGGATGAGATGTTTAACGTTTTATCATCCTTAGAGGTCATGAATCCGGCTGGTCCAACGCGCATCATAGCCCAAGGATGTCCTGCGCTGTCTACGGCGCCGATATGAACCGACGATAGGCCCGCAAAAAAATCGCGATGTTGATCGGGCATGTGATCACGGATCATTCGCAGGCCAAGTTGATGCTGGCGCTCACCGATCCCCAATTTTTCATGCAAGCTCTGTTCGCCTGCGTGGAAAACTCCGATTTGTTCTGGCATTCTTGTCATCCTTGTGAACATTCTAGAAATCTGCCTTCCAATAGGTAGGGTAAGTGGTATGTGATGTCGGAGACTATGAACACAAGGGTATCGTGCTCACGTTTCCTTGATTGAAATGGAACATCAGGTATTTTTGCCTATCTTGTGGTTGCACTAAGGGATGATCGAATGAAGTTTTATGATAGCTTGGGTTTGCCAAATCCTGACCGTGTGCGGATTGCATTGGCCGAAAAAGGGGTGCTCGATCAAGTTGAGATCATTCAGGTCAATCTTTGGGAGGGCGAACACCGTACTGCAGCCTTTAAGGCCAAAAACCCAAGTGTGACTGTACCGCTGCTGGAATTGGATGACGGCACTGCCTTGTCCGAGACGACAGCGATCACTGAGTACATTGATCACACTTTTGAGGGCATTCCGTTAACAGGTCGCGGAGCAAAAGAGCGCGCAGTGGTGCACATGATGCAACGGCGGGGCGAACAAAAGATCGTTGATGCAATAGGGACCTATTTTCATCACGCGACCCTGGGCTTTGGGCCAGAGATTGAACTGAACCAAAACAAAGCATGGGGTGACGCACATCTGCAAAAGACCCTGGATGGGATGGCCTATTTTGATGCGGTGCTGCGCGACCAGCGCCATATCGCGGGTGCGAATTATTCGATGGCTGACATCACTGTTTTTACGGGTCTTAATTTTTCCGAAACATACCCCAAGGTTATGGTGCCCCAAGGGCTCACCGCTTTGAACGAGTGGCGCGCGTGCATCGGCGCCCGAGCAAGTTGTGCGTTTGTACCAGAGACGATGAAGGGACGCTGATGAGTAATCCAATTCGCCCAGAATACCTGATCAAAGACATCCCCGAATTCCGCGAGCGGCATGGGGACACAACGGAGTCTATCTATGATAAATCGGCCCCGTTTTTGAGCGAGCCAATGCAAGACTTTGTGCGATTATCGCCGTTTTGCGTCGTCTCGTCTCAAGATACCCAAGGGTGCACCGACATATCGCCGCGCGGTGATCCGGCAGGCTTTGTTGAGATTGTTACACCAAAGTATCTGTTGATCCCTGATCGACCAGGCAATCAGCGGTTTGACACGTTTCGCAATATTCTGGTCAATCCACCGGTTTCGGTTCTGTTTATGATACCGGGTGTTTTTGATACCCTGCGGGTTAATGGGCGCGGATTTGCAACACGCGATCCTGAATTATTAGCGCGATGCGCGATCAAAGACCGGGTGCCACCTGTCGGGCTTTTGATCGAAATTCAAGAAGCCTATGGACATTGTTCAAAAGCGATCCGTCGGTCAGGCCTTTGGGATCCGGAAACGCAGATAGATCGAAAAACGGCTCCTAGTTTGGGCGATATGATGTCTGCCCATCTAAACTATTCGCAAGAGTTTTTGGATGATATGGAAGGCCGGATCGATAGGGATATCCGAACCAATATGTACTAGACGATCAGCGCGCTTTTCATGAGATAACAATCTGGTGAGGAGGGTGGTTTTCCTTGCCCTCTGCCAGCCAACCATCTAGTAGGTTGGTAAGAAAAATCAAACTAAAGGAAAGCCCATGATTGGTTACTCAACGATCGGTGTAAAAGACATCGAACAAGCGAAAAAATTCTACACCGAATTGTTTGACGCAACGGTTCAGGTCGACATTGGTCGTTTGGCGATGATCGGTAAATCAATCGAGCAGCCAATGGTTGCGGTTTGCCAGCCTTTTGACGGAAACGAGCCATCATGTGGCAACGGTGCGATGATCGCATTTGCAGCGTCTTCAAAAGAAGAAGTTAACGCGATGCACGCTAAGGCAATCGAACTCGGCGCGACAACCGAGGGCGACCCCGGTCAGCGCATCGACGACGTCTTTTATGGTGCTTATGTGCGTGATCTAGATGGCAACAAGCTAGCGTTCTATATCTTTGGATAAGCGATCTGGGCCGTTCATTTGGACGGCCCATTTTCTATGAGTTATCAAAACCCGTCGCAAGCTCATCCACGACGTCTGCGGCGGGTTTTTCTTGACCAATTTCCCAGTTCTGTCCCGCCCACATTGCGTCAAAGTCATCGGATCCTTTGGTAGCAGTTTTGAGGTGTGTTATGGCGGATATGGCCAAAGGAAAAGTTTGGACGTTTGGGTTCATCGGACCCAGTTCTTGGACTAATTTAGTAACAAAACCGCGTGCAGGACGGCCCGTGAAAACGTTTGTAATCGCCGTTTCTTGCACGCCTTGACCATCAAGAAGCGCGCGGTGGCGTGACGGGATCGTGGATTCCGGTGTTTTCAAGAACCGCGTCCCAATTTGCACCCCGATCGCACCTGCCTGCATCGCCGCTCGAATGGTTTTGTCGTCCGCAATGCCGCCAGCGGCGATGATTGGGATGTTCAGCGCTACAACACATCGGGTGACCAATTCGATCATGGGCAGTGGTGTAATGTTTTCGGTTGGTAAAAAGACACCTTGATGACCACCCGCTTCGCAGCCTTGCGCGATGACGGCGTCGCATCCTTGTTCCTCAAGATACAGAGCTTCTTTGAGGGTCGTGGCGGAGGCGATGATCTTTGATCCCGTTGCGCGAATGCGGTCTACAAAATCTTTTGGAGGCATGCCGAAATGAAAGCTCACGACTTCTGGCTTGATTGCGCAGATGATATCGACTGTCTCCGCGTCAATTGCATAAAGCGCAACATCAGTTGGATAGTCGAATCCCAGCGCATTTTCGGTGTAGTGGCGGCTCAGTTCTTTCTGCCAGACCGCCTCGCGCTGCGCATCACGTGGGGCAACGGCATGACAAAAGAAATTTAAGTTAAGGGGACCTGACGATTGGTCTCGAAATTGCCTCGCGGACGTAGAAATCTCGTTAAGTTCTAGCCGGGCACATGCGATTGATCCAATGCCACCTTTTTGCGCAATGGCAATGGCAAGCTTCTCATCTTGTGCACCTGCCATCGGTGCTTGGATGAGGGGTATGGTTGCGCCAATGTCTTCGAAAAATGAATGCATGTCCGTGATGTCCCATTTGCAATTTAGTTTAGTTTAAACATCTGGGGGGAAGATGCAAAACTGCGTATGAGGTACACTTGGGGTTCAGATGGTTTAGCCGGAAAAGGGCGCGAACTATTTGCGGTATTCATGAATGCCCGATCGAATTTGTTCACCAACTCACCAACTCACCAACTCACCGTGCTTCGTCATGCTCGGTTCGCTGGGGGGTGTTGCAAACGTGAAAGGGACAACTTCTGCATTGAGGGGTGCCGTTGTTACACGCTGCGGGTTTTATGTCGTGCCGCCTTTGAGGAGTTGAATATCCAGATGGGATGTCCTGTCTGAAATCGCGTCCGCGCCTGAGATTCGAGCGCGTATCAAGTCACCAGCACGACGACCGATTTCATACCGAGGGGTCAAGATGGTGGTGAGGCGTGGCGAGATAGATTGGCAAATGTCTAGCCCGTTGTACCCAACAAGGGCGACATCATTTGGAACATCTAGACCTTGTGCCTGACAGTAAAATAACCCGCCGAGCGCGAGATCATCATTTGCAAAGAAAACTGCGTCAATATTGCGATCAATCGCAAGCAGTTGTTTGACGCCGTCTGCGCCAATTTGCGGTGAAGATGCTTCATTCATGATCACGGATGTCACTAGTGGTGCCCCAAGGCGTTCCAGTTCTGCTTCAGCCGCGACGCGACGTTTCAATGAGCGGATATCGCGTTCCCCCCACGCACCTACATAGGCAATACGTCGATACCCTTCCTCGAAGAGGTGGCGCGCAATCAACGTACCTGATTCCTTCATTGAAACACCAACCGCCAGATCAAGGGCATCCCCATCGACATCCATGACCTCGACAATTGGCCCGGAAAAATGCGCAAGCATCTCTCTGGTGGCGTCAGTGTGTTCAAGTCCGCTTAGGATAACTCCAGCGGGATTCCACGTGAGCATGTCTCGCAGGACCGCTTCCTCTGTGGCAGCGTCGTATTTGCTCATTCCTAACACCTGTCGCAGCTGAGATCCCTCAAGCGCGTCGTCGATGCCGTCCATAATATTGGGGAAGACGTGATTGCTCATGGAGGGGACAATGACGGCGACCAGTTCTGTGGCTTGGCCCCGTAGCGATCCCGCAATCCGGTTGCGTTGGTACCCGAGTGTCTTGGCTGCCTCTTCTACTTTCTCGCGCAACGCCTTTGAAATATTTGGGGCATTGCGCATGACGCGAGACGCCGAAATGACGCTGACCCCGCTTAGAGCGGCTACGTCTTTGAGTGTGGACTTGCGTGGATTCTTGTTCAAACCGGAACCTCCTAGGAGATTCAGATAATGGTATATGAATGACCATTTGACAACGATGTCAAAAGTAATGACAACGTTACCAACGAAGATTCTTTTGGGAGGAAGACCATGAATAACTTTATGGCTACTTCTGTAGCAGCCATCGCATTGGCACTCACAGCGGGCGTCGCAGTGACGCAAGAATTCCCTGAACGCCCGATCAACTTGGCGGCGCCGTTCAATGCGGGCGGCGGTACAGACCTGCTGTTGCGCGCCTTTGCGCCCCATTTTGCCGACGCATTGGGTGGCAACGCATATGTGTCCAACATGGCTGGTGGTTCTGGAACCGTAGGTGCAGCAGCGCTTGCTGGTCAGCGTCCTGATGGGTATCAAATGGGCTATTGGTCCGTGACGGTTTCAACTATCCAGCCACAGATCAAAAACGTGCCTTACAACGTAGACAGCTGGACGCCGATTTGTTCAGTTGCCGCGTCACCGACTGTATTGTTCACACAAGCCGACAGCCCATTCGAGACAATCGAAGACGTTGTTGCTGCAGTAAAAGCCGATCCCGGAAAATACATCTACGGCTCATCCGGCCCTGGTGCGATTACACACCTGACGACGGTTGCGGCGTTTTCGGGTCTTGGTGTGATCGACAATATGAAGCATCTGCCGTTTCAGGGGTCTGGCCCTGCGTTGCAAGCAATGGCAGCGGGTACAATCCAGTTCTTTGGTGATACTGAGTTGCTGATGACGCGCGGCGATTTCCGCCCATTGGTGGTGTTCAACAGCGAACGTCTGGACAGCATGCCTGATGTTCCTACAGCTGCCGAAGTTGGCATCGCTGCACCGCTGAACGAGCTTTACCTTTGGGGTGGTCTATTTGCACCTGCTGGTCTGGAGCCGGAAGTGACTGAAACTCTAAGCACAGCTTGTGAAGCGGCCATGAACTCGGATGGTTTTCAAGAGTTCGCAACACAGACAAGCACGGTCCTAAATTATCGCAACGCGGCGGACTTTAACACGTTCTTCCGCGACCAGTACAAAGCCAACGCATCGTTGATTGAAGCGGCTGGCCTCTAAGTCATGTACCAATCTCCACACCCGAGCATCGCGTCGGGTGTGGAACACGAAAAGGATTTTCCATGACAGCGCTGTTCACTGAACGCAGAGTGATTTCTGTGATAATACTTGTTTTGACTGCTGGGTTGGTCGTGTCTACTTTTGGGTTGCAATTTGCAGACCTCGGGGGCGCATTTAGTCCGATGTTCTTTCCCCGCATCATTCTTATCATCTTGCTGGGTTTGACTGTGCTGAATGTAGTGATTGATTTTCTACAAAGCTCAAGGGGTGCATCAATCGAATTGCTGCCTGTTGTGGTCATAGGGGTGGCGTTTGTCGGATACGTTCTGATCTTGGTGCCGCTTGGGTACTTTATCAGCTCTTTCACGGTGGGCGTCGTTATCTTGCTCGCGCTTGGATTACGCAATCCGGTGCAAGTGTTTCTAATACCATTGGTGGGGGCAGGGGCGTTGGTTGCATTGTTTAATCACGCGCTGAAAATGTCGTTGCCGACCTCACCTTTCTTTTGGTGGATTTGAGGATGCTGCAATGATTCAATCTCTTCCAGAAGCGTTGGGCCTGATCCTAACGTTTGAGGGCATGTTGGTTCTCACACTTGGCACCATGCTTGGTATTATACTTGGCGCGCTGCCCGGAATTGGATCAACCGTGGCTGTTGCGATGATCCTTCCATTCACCCTGACAATGTCGCAGGCCCCTGCAATTCTGCTGCTGCTCGCGATCTATGCGGGTTCTGTTTACGGCGGGTCAATTTCGGCCATTCTGATCAATACCCCCGGCACGCCGCAATCTGCCACGACCTGCCTTGACGGGTATCCAATGGCGCAGCGCGGTGAAGCAGGAAAAGCGCTTGGTTGGTCCACAATTGCGTCTGTTATTGGGGGTCTGACATCTGCGGTTGTTTTGATTTTTGCGGCACCTCAACTGGCAGCATTCGCGTTAAACTTCGGGCCAATTGAAACTTTTGCGCTTATCTTGCTTGGCCTGACCTGCATTGTGTCGGTGTCAGAGGGATCATTGATCAAAGGGTTGATTGCAGGATTTATCGGCATTTTCTTGTCCACTGTTGGCGGTGATCCGATCACAGGCGAAGCACGTTTTACGTTTGGCCAGTTTCAACTGATCGCTGGCTTTAACCTGTTGGCCGTTGTCATTGGTGTTTTCGCCTTGTCCGAGGTCTTGACACGTGCCGCTGCTCGGCGCGACGACGATACGCCATTGGTCGAGTTCGATGGCATCGTTTTGCCCAAGTTGCACGAGTGGAAAGGCCGCATCAAAGGCCTTGTCAAATCCGTGTTGATTGGCAACGGCATTGGCGTTTTGCCGGGTACTGGTGCCGCAACTGCGGCGTTTATTTCCTATGCTGAAGCACGTCGATCTGCCCCAACCCGCGATAATTTTGGCAAGGGCGAACCGGATGGTTTGATTGCCTCGGAAGCCGCCAACAATGCGGTCACGGGCGGGGCGTTGGTCCCGACCATGGCGCTGGGTATTCCGGGTGATGCGATTACTGCCGTGATGTTAGCCACGCTCACGCTGCACGGTGTAACGCCAGGCGTGCGTCTGATGACAGAAAACCCTGTTTTGATGGCAGCAATCTTCTCGGGCTTCTTTGTCATTAACTTGATGCTGTTGCCTTTAGGCATGTTGGTGTCGCGTATGGCGGCCCCGATCCTGCGGATCAAAGAGGCCTACATGCTGGTGATGATTTGCCTGCTGTGTACGGTGGGAGTGTATTTTGTACGCGGCAACCCATTTGATCTACTGGTCATGGCGATAGCGGGTATTCTAGGTTTCATCCTGCGCCGTCAGGGATATCCAATGGCTCCGCTTGTGATCGGTATGGTACTTGGGCCAACGTTGGAAATCAGCTTGCGGCAGGGGCTGATCATCACCGACGGTAGCTTTTCGGCATTCTTTGTGGGCCATCCAATCGCTGGCGTGCTGGTTTTCGCAGCAGTAGGTATGCTGTCATTGCTGCTCATTCGCGCGATTAAACCAAGAAGGGCCACTTAGTATGATTGCTGGGTTTTCAATTTCTGTTCTTTTGGGGCTGACGCTGGGTCTATTGGTGACTGGCGCAATCGCCGGTGTATTGGCGGGGCTGTTGGGTGTCGGGGGCGGCATCGTCATTGTGCCCGTTCTGATCGTGGTTGCAGAACTGTTTGAGATTGATGACAGCATCGCCATGTTGCTTGTTGTGGGCACGTCACTTGCGACAATAATCCCCACTTCAATTTCGTCTGCACGGGCGCACAATAAACGTGGCGCAATTGATTTTGACATTTTACGCGGTTGGGTTCCTGCAATTTTTCTGTGTGCGCTTTTGGGTGGGATTGCATCAAAATCTATCGGGTCAAATGGCCTGACGCTTATTTTCGGCGCAGTTGCATTGGTGGCCTCCATAAACCTTGCACTCCCCAAGACAATGACGCTTTCGCAGGCTCCGCCTGAGGGTAGGATCAAACAAGGCGCCCTTGCGCTGCCAATTGGTTTCACTTCTGCGTTGATGGGCATTGGCGGCGGCACGTTGTCAGTTCCCGTGATGTCGATGCTGTCAGTTCCGGTTCACCGTGCGGTTGCCACGGCTTCTGTTTTTGGTTTAGCCATCGCCGTACCAGCTGTTTGCGGGTTCGTCTGGGCTGGAATCGGCGTTGAAGGCCGTCCACCGGGTTCGTTCGGTTTCGTAAATCTGCCAGCGGCTGCTGTTCTTTTCTCAATGAGCGTTCTGACGGCACCTTACGGAGCCAAGATCGCTCACTTAATGGAGCCCCGTAAGCTCAAACTCGCCTTCTCGGTTTTCCTGTTTATTAGTGCCGTTCGCATGTTGTGGAAAGCACTCACATGACAACGACGCGACGGATGCAAACTGAGGGCATCACGGTGAACGTGAGGGTTGAAGGAACGGGAAAGCCATTGCTGTTTTTGGGTGGCTCCAGCTTTGATCTATCCTCGCGGACACCAATATTTGACAGCGATCTGCCTCGGCACTTCGAGGTTGCCGCAGCCGATCCACGTGGGTTGGGGTTGACGGATGCGCCTGATGGCGATTGGACGATGCAGGATTACGCGCGTGATGCGTTGCATCTGATAGACGCCCTTGGGTGGGATCGTGTGGACGTGCTGGGCGAAAGCTTTGGGGCTATGACGGCGCTACATTTGGGAGCGCTTGCACCACAGCGGATCAACCGGATGGCATTATGCGTGGGGGCTGCAGGTGGTGTGGGTGGTCAATCCTACCCGATCCATGAATTGAAGCAAATCACTGACGTGCGTCTCCGCGCAAAGTGCGCCCTGGGCATTGTGGATACACGCTTTGAAGCGCTGCTGGTGGAAGATCCCGCTGCTGCTGAGGCGAAGATTGAAGCGCGCGTTGCGTCTGACGCTACATTCATGGCACACAGCAAAAATGCAGAAGGTCACCCACGCCTCTTACAGGCCCGCGAGGCACATGATGCGTGGTCTGAGCTGCCAAACATCGCCACCCCGACGCTTGTTTTTGCGGGCCAGTTTGACCAACAGGCACCATTAGAGCGTGCCGAAAATATCACCGCTGCAATGCCAAACGCGACGCTGCATGTTGTCGAGGGTGGTCATAACATCTGCTTTGTCAGCCCCATTCCGGTGGCAAAGATTATCGAAAACTGGACTTAATCAAAACGAGGCTGCCCATGTCTAATCACAACATTTCAATCGTCGGCCTAGGCTCGATGGGCTATGGTATTGCGCAATCAATGTTGCGGGCTGGCCATCGCGTGCAGGGTTTCGATATCAATGCTGCAACCACCGCGCGTTTTGCGGCGGAAGGTGGTCTGAGTGCGTCACAACCTGACGCGGCTGCACATTGCGATGTTCTGGTTGTCGTTGTCCTAAATGCTGAACAGACGCAAAACGTGCTTTTTGGTGCAGGCGGTTGGGCCGCGCAGATGAAGAAAGGTTCAACCATCATTGCCTGTGCAACTGTTGCTCCCGAATTTGCCAAGGACATGGAGAGCCGTTGTGCCGACATTGGTTTGAACTATCTCGACGCACCCATTTCTGGCGGAGCGGCGAAAGCGGCACTGGGCAATTTGAGCGTTATGGCATCGGGTTCAAAGGCGGCCTTTGATGGTGCCGCGCCTGCGCTTGATGCGATGGCTGAGAAAGTATTTCAACTAGGCGATGCGGCAGGGGCAGGCTCTGCGATGAAGGCGGTTAACCAGCTGCTTGCGGGGGTGCATATCGCCGCCATGGCTGAGGCACTCACATTTGGCATGACCCAAGGGGTCACACCTGATAAGTTTGTCGAAGTGATTAGCCAATGTGCCGGAACCAGTTGGATGTTGGAAAATCGCGCGCCCCATATTGTTGAAGGCGATTACAGTCCCAAGTCTTCGGTGGATATTTGGCCCAAGGACTTGGGGATTGTGTTGGATATCGCCAAATCGGCAAAGTTCGGTGCACCGCTTACTGCGGCCGCTTTGCAGCAGTTCTTGGCGGCGTCTGGTTCGGGGCTTGGAGCAGAGGATGACGCGGCTGTTGCCAAAGTTTATGCCCGCAATGCGGGTCTGACTTTGCCGGGAGATAGCTGATGCTTTTAGGCTGTATCGGGGATGATTTTACAGGCTCCAGTGATCTTGCGAACACTTTAGCAAAACAGGGTATGCGCACCGTTCAATACACGGGTGTGCCAACCGTGCCTGCGGGAGCTGATGTCGAGGCAGGTGTTGTTGCGCTTAAGACCCGCTCCATTCCGGCGACCGATGCAATCGCGCAGTCCCTTGCGGCGCTGGATTGGCTGCGCGCGCAAGGCTGCAAGCAATTCTATTTCAAATATTGCTCAACATTCGACAGCACTGTGGATGGCAATATCGGCCCTGTGGCCGAGGCATTGGCGGATGCGCTGGGTGCACAAATGGTGATTGTATGCCCGGCGTTTCCCGGTACGGGGCGTTCGATCTATCAGGGGCATTTGTTTGTGAACGACATGTTGCTGAGCGAAAGTGGGATGCAAAACCATCCACTCACCCCAATGAAAGACCCCGACATTCGGCGTGTGCTTGCGGCGCAAACTCGGGGAGCAGTTGGGCATATCGATGCTGGCACGGTGTTCGCTGGCGCAGATGCTATTCGTGCCAAATTACAGAACGAGTCTGACGAAGGTAAACGCCTGATCGTCGTGGACGCATTGCAAGATGAGGACCTTCTGCAGATTGGGGCCGCTGCTAAAGGGTTGGCGCTGGTGACTGGTGGATCAGGGGCGGCGCTTGGGCTGCCCTCCAATTTTGGAATTAGCAGCAAAGTGAGTCAAGACTGGGTGGGTGAAGCTGGTAAATGCGTGATCCTATCGGGGTCGTGTTCAATTGCTACCCGTGGCCAGATTAAACAACACAAGATCAAACACCCGACATTTGAGGTTACCGCAGACGCGCTGTTTGATGGATCGGTGACGGCAGCGATTGCTACGGAATGGGTGTTGCAAAATGATGGATTGCCCTTGGTCTATAGTTCCGCTGATCCTGCCATCGTGAAAATAGCACAAGACAAATATGGACGCGACGAATCTGCGCGAGCGTTTGAGCAGTTCTTTGCGGACATAGCCCAGAGATGCGCGGCTGCGGGTATCACAAAGTTGCTTACCGCAGGTGGTGAAACCTCAGGGGCGGTGGTGGAGGGGCTATCGCTCAACCAACTTGAAATCGGGCCTGAGATTGACCCCGGTGTGCCAGCGCTCCGCGCCAGTGACACCCTTGTGCTTGCGCTGAAATCGGGCAACTTTGGTAGTGAAGATTACTTTGAAAAGGCTGCCAACGTGCTGAAAGGATCTGCCCAATGACAACCGCACTGCGCGAACAGATTTGCATGCTGGCAAAGTCGATGTTTGATCGAGGGCTAACAGGCGGCAGTACGGGCAATATTTCGGCACGCACACCAGACGGTGGACTCCTTGTTTCGCCTACGGGCACCAGCTTTGGTCGGCTCGATCCTGCACGCCTTAGCCATTTTGATGCAAAAGGGATGTTGATCGGTGGGGATGCTCCTACCAAGGAAATGCCACTACACTCTGCGTTTTATGACACGCGCAGTGCGGCGGGGGCAGTTGTCCACCTACACGCATGCCACTCTGTGGCGTGGTCTATGATGCCGGATGCGGACGAGGACAACTTTTTGCCGCCCATGACACCCTATGCGATCATGAAACTGGGCAAGGTAAAGCTGCTACCATTCTTTCGCCCCGGTGATCCGGCGATGGGAGAGGCCGTGCGCGGCTTGGCTGGAAAACGCTCCGCTGTGATGTTGGCGAACCACGGTCCAGTGGTGGCAGGTAAAGACGTGGAAGCAGCGTGTAACGCAATTGAAGAGCTAGAAGATACCGCGCGGTTGGCAATGATGATGCGCGGAATCCCTGCACGTATGCTGAACGCTACACAGGTGGCTGATCTGGTCACACATTTTGATATTGAATGGGACGATTGATGAAATTCTCAGCTAACCTTGGGTTTCTATGGTCTGATCTGTCTCTGCCGGATGCAATTCGCGCAGCCAAAGCAGCAGCATTTGACGCGGTGGAATGTCATTGGCCGTATGCTGTCCCCGCAACTGTGGTAAAGGCAGCGCTGGACGAAACAGGTCTGAGGATGCTGGGTCTGAACACCTCGCGCGGGGATGTTGCAAAGGGCGAGAATGGTCTGTCAGCCTTAACGGGGCGCCAATCCGATGCACGTGCTGCGATTGATCAAGCTATTGCATATGCAGCTGCCATTGGTACGCCCAATGTGCATATTATGGCTGGGTTCGCTCAGGGTGACGAGGCTCATGGAACCTTTGTTGAGAACCTGCACTATGCTTGTGCAGCGGCCTCACCACATAACATCACTATCTTGATCGAACCGCTCAACTCTTACGATGCACCGGGTTATTTTTTAAAAACCACGGCGCAAGCGTGTCAGATCATTGAAGAGGTTGGCCTGCCAAACTTGAAGCTGATGTTTGACTGCTATCATGTGCAATTGATGGAAGGTGATCTGTGTAACAAACTCGCGGATTTGAATGGTGTTATTGGCCACATCCAGTTTGCCAGTGTTCCTGATCGCGGCACGCCGGATCATGGTGAGGTGAACTATGCGCATGTATTCGCCGAAATTGATCGGCTTGGGTACGATCAACCCATTGGCGCGGAATACAAACCTACTGGTGCGACACAGTTGTCATTGGGATGGATGAACGCGCGGGTTAAGGGCGCCTAAGACAGAGGTCCTGATAAGCAGGATCTATTGATGCATTTGTCATGAAGATACCTGACCAATAAAGATGACGCTAAAGCAGCGCGCCCAAATGTGCCCAACGGGTCTATTGTGCAATGGCGGCTTCAGGCTCGGTAACGCGCTGTTTAGCTGCCAAGCTCGCCGAAAGTTTAAGCTAATTAGCTCTTCAGGAGGTGGGAGTTGCCATAGGGATGTCCTTTTGTGGACAAGAGGTTGTGCCGCTGTATGGAAAAAGTGATATTTGGGCATCCACACATGTGCCAATTATGAATGACTGATGGACTAGAAGCATCGCTTTGATTCTCAATTTATGGAGACATCCTTGTGACCATTGGATGAGTTACGTGGGGGAAGGCATCAATGCTTCTTCATGTGGGCAGCGAATAATTTTCTTTAACAGCATATTTCTCAAAGATCCGAATAGCTTCCAGATTCTTGGCGTCCAAAATGGATCGAATTGAAACTCTCAAAGTTCGCTAATAATATGGGAGAGGATGTGCGTAGGTATATCAACTAATGCTTGTAATTGGACCTGAAAACAGGCTGAAATGGAGGCAGCTCGGCTTTCTAGATCGAAAAAACTGATCAGACTGCTGGGTCGCCACATCAAAACTGGGAGTTATATGATGTATACTAAAATGAAATTTTCATTCGCTGCGGCAGCTGTTGCCACAATGCTGGCACCGGCAGCGTTTGCAGAAGAGTTTATCACAATCGGTACAGGCGGTGTGACAGGCGTTTATTATCCAACAGGCGGCGCGATCTGTCGTTTGGTAAATAAAGGCCGTAAAGAGCACGGCATTCGTTGCTCAGTCGAGTCCACAGGTGGCTCCGTTTACAACATCAATACCATCCGCGAAGGCGAGCTGGAATTTGGTGTTGCGCAGTCCGATTGGCAGCACCATGCGTTCCATGGCACATCTAAGTTTGCAGACGCTGGTGCTTTTGAAGGCTTGCGCGCTGTGTTCTCAGTACATCCAGAACCATTCACAGTTGTTGCACGGGCAGACGCGGGCATTACCAACTTTGACGATCTTAAGGGCAAACGCGTCAACATCGGCAACCCCGGCTCTGGCCAGCGCGGCACAATGGAAGTTCTTTTGGAAGCAAAAGGCCTTTCAACGGACGACTTTGCTCTGGCAACAGAGTTGAAAGCAGCTGAGCAGTCTGCAGCCCTTTGCGACAATCAGATCGACGCAATGGTCTACACTGTTGGCCACCCATCAGGTTCCATCCAAGAAGCAACAACTGCATGTGACTCTGTTCTTGTCACGGTTGATGGTGCAGAAGTTGAAAGCCTGATTGCAGACAACCCATACTACCGCTCTGCAACAATTCCAGGCGGGATGTACCGCGGCAACGACGCTGAGACGATGACATTTGGTGTGGGTGCAACGTTTGTAACCTCTACAGATGTTTCAGACGAAGCTGTGTACACTGTTGTGAAATCTGTGATGGAAAACATCGAAGACTTCCGTAAATTGCACCCTGCTTTTGCGAACCTTGACCCGAAAGAAATGGCAACTGCGGGTCTTTCTGCTCCACTGCACCCGGGTGCGTTGAAGTACTACAAAGAAGCTGGCTTGGTCGACTAATCTAACGAAAATCAGAGGGGCGTTGTCGCCCCTCTACCTAATTCAGAATGAATAGATGCAGCCAAAGCTGCACATCAGGGGGGATACCGACCATGGCCAATAGTGCTTCCGAGAACCGCGCATTGAGCGAAGAGGAACTGCAAGATCTTGTAAGTTCTTCCGACGCTGGCGCACGTGATCCAGCGGGGGCAGTTGGCACCTTTCTAGCAACCGTTGCTGTTATTTGGTCCCTGTTTCAGGTTCTGCTGGCCTCACCGATTGCTAACTATGTTCTGCCTGGCGATATCATGAACAACTCGCGCCAAGTGCATTTGGCGTTTGCGGTCTTTCTGGCCTTCATGGCCTATCCCGCCTTTAAAACCAGCCCGCGCGATCATATTCCAATGGCGGATTGGGTTCTTGGCCTCATCGGCGCGGCGATCGCGATGTATGGCTATATCTTTTACCAAAAAATCGTGGATGCGGGTGGGCTTGCGGATAACGTTGATAAATGGTTTGCGCTTGCGGGCCTGCTGATCCTGTTTGAGGGCGCGCGTCGCGCGCTTGGACCTGCAATGGCGATCCTTGCGACGATCTTCCTCGGTTATGTTTTCTTTGGTTCATCTGAAATAATTCCCGACGTGATCCGCTGGAAAGGCGCATCACTGAAGAAGGCGATGAGCCACATGTGGATCACGTCAGAAGGTGTGTTTGGTATCGCCCTTGGCGTTTCGACCAAGTTTGTGTTCCTCTTTGTTTTGTTTGGCGCATTGTTGAATAAAGCGGGTGCAGGGAACTACTTTATCAAAATGGCCTTCGGCGCCTTGGGGCACCTCAAGGGCGGTCCAGCTAAAGCCGCGGTTGTTGGCTCTGCTGCCACTGGCCTGATCTCGGGCTCTTCAATCGCAAACGTTGTGACGACGGGTACCTTTACGATCCCGCTGATGAAGCGGGTTGGTTTCAGTTCTGAAAAGGCTGGGGCGGTTGAGGTTGCCAGTTCGGTAAACGGACAGATCATGCCGCCTGTTATGGGCGCGGCGGCATTCTTGATGGTTGAATACGTCGGCATTTCATATGTCGAAGTGATTACACACGCGTTCTTGCCAGCGACTATCTCCTATATTGCACTGGTCTATATCGTTCACCTTGAAGCGGTGAAAAGCAATATGCCGGTTCTTGGTAACCGCGTTGTATCAATGGGTAAAACCATTGGTGGTATGGCCGCATTCTTTGCTGGTTTTGCAGCACTGTGCTACGCTCTTAAGTATCCGGTTGGATGGGTTACATCAGCACTTCCAGGCGGATCACCCTTGATCCTGTCATTGGCCGCCTTAGCTGCTTATGTTGGCTTGCTTTGGTTGGCGGCTAGCGTTCCAGATCTGGAACCGGATGATCCAAACGCTGTGGATGTTGAGCTTCCTGTTGTGGGAGAGATTTACAAATCAGGTCTCTACTACCTGCTGCCGATTATCGTGTTGGTCTATTTCCTGATGATCGAGCAAAAATCACCCGGACTGTCAGCCTTCTGGGCCACGATGTTAATGTTTGTGATTTTGCTGACGCAGCGCCCGTTAAAGGCACTGCTTCGCGGCGAAAGTGACATGGCAAACGCTGCCAAAGAAGGTGTTGTTGATCTGCTCCAAGGTTTGGTAGAGGGCGCACGCAACATGATCGGTATCGGCCTTGCGACTGCGGTTGCGGGTGTGATCGTGGGCACAGTGACCTTAACGGGCATTGGCCAAGTTATGGCCGAGTTGGTTGAGTTCCTATCAGGTGGTAATTTGATTGCGATGCTGGTGCTTGTTGGTCTTCTTAGCCTCATCTTGGGCATGGGTCTGCCGACAACGGCGAACTACATCGTTGTTTCATCACTTATGGCCGGTGTGGTTGTAGAACTGGGCGCGCAGTCAGGCTTGGTTGTGCCGCTCATCGCCGTCCACTTGTTTGTGTTCTACTTTGGGATCATGGCGGATGTAACGCCTCCTGTGGGCATGGCCAGTTTTGCGGCCGCTGCTGTATCAGGTGGAGACGCGATCAAAACTGGTTTTGTGGCCTTCTTCTACAGCTTGCGCACCGTGGCGTTGCCATTTGTGTTCATCTTCAACACGGATCTTCTACTTATCGATGTTACATGGGTCCAAGGTATCTTGGTCTTCATATCTGCGACGATTGCGATCCTTGTCTTTACGGCGGGCACGATGGGTTGGTTCCTAACCAAAAGCCGCCTTTATGAAAGCATAGCCTTGGTTGTGGTTGCGTTTATGTTGTTCCGGCCTGATTTCGTCATGGACCGCATTCAGCCGCCATTTGAATCCGTTGCCCCAACTGCGTTTGCCCAAGCGTTGGACACCGCAACAGATGGTCAGCAATTCCGGTTGGTGGTTTCTGGCCCTGACTTTGATTCAGGTGAAACTAAGGAAACGACGTTAGTTCTGCCGATCGTCGGCGATGCGGATGGTGCAACTCGCTTGGCCGATACGGGTCTGATTTTACTTCCAGAGGGCGACGTTGTGAAAATGGATGAGCCATCGTTTAGTTCGCCCTTTTCCTCCAACTTGAGCAGCTTTGACTTCTATGCCGATACCCCAGTCCAGATTGCGCGCATCCAAGCACCAACGACACAAATGCCCAAGGAACTTGTGTTTATTCCAGCACTACTTTTGTTGCTCTTGATCGTGATGTCACAACGGGGCCGTATGAACAAAGAAGGAGTTCCAGCATGACAAAATCAGTTCTTTGTGCCGTCGACATTAGCAACCCTGAGAGCGAGGGCGCAGTTCTCAAAGTGGCCCTTCAGATTGCTGAGATGGAAAAGGCGCAGCTTGATGTCATCACCGTTGTCCCCGACTATGGCATGAGCCATGTCGGAGGCTATTTTGACAAGGATCATAGCAAGAAGATGGCGAAAGAAGCCAAATCACTGCTGAATGATTTGATTTCAGAGTCGCTAGGTGCTGCAAATAATGAGAATGTGCGCCACATCGTGGCAACCGGAAGCGTATATGATGAAGTACTGAAAACGGCAAAAATAGCCGAGTCGGATATCATCGTGGTTGGGGCACACAAGCCTGACCTCAAAGACTTCTTGTTGGGTCCCAACGCGGCCCGCATTGTCCGGCACGCCATGTGTTCGGTATATGTTGTGAGGTAGTAGTTTACTTGTTGCTGAGTTGGTTCGTCTCAACTTTATGCGCTTTTGGGCTACCATGCTCAAAGGCGCTACCTAACGTTTAACAGTTGCTGATATTCTTTGGGCTGAAGATCAGTAAATTGACCAGGTGCAACACACATCAATGCCTAAACTTCTGAGACTAGTTCTGTTTTTACATTTGTGTTCCAACTGGGCAGCTAAGGTGGTAACTCTAGATAGCAATCTGGTGAGGTAAATGTGAGAATTCTGTTAGCTGACGATCATGAACTCGTACGAGAGACCATTGCAGCGTTTCTTGAAAGCGAAGGTACTTTTCAGGTGGTTCAATACCCTGATTTGCCAAGCGTGGAGAAAGCCTTAGTCGCCCATGACCCTTTTGACTTGGTATTGTTGGATTACGAGATGCCCGGCATGAACGGTCTGGAAGGGTTAGAAAAAATTCTTGAGGCGACCAGACCGCGGCCTGTGGCGTTGATTTCGGGATCTGCGGATCGGAACATTGCCGAGCAAGCGCTAGAGCGAGGAGCCGCTGGGTTTTTGCCAAAAAGCATGGCCGCAAAGTCGTTAGTGAATGCGATTAAATTCATGGCGATGGGCGAGAAATACGCTCCGATTGATTTTATGACCAAAGAGGTTGAAGAGTCCGACCATCCGATGAAAAAGCTTCTGACGGATCGGGAATTTCAGGTGTTATCATGTCTGACCCGTGGCCTTCCCAATAAAGAGATCGCGCGCGAAATCGAGCTGCAAGAAGTGACCATAAAATTGCACGTGAAAACCTTGTGTCGCAAGATTGAAGCTAAAAACCGCACGCATGCTGCGATGATAGCGAAAGAGGCAGGTCTATTCTGACCCGCCTCTGACTGTTGATTTAGAACTCTAGACCGTCCAAAACTTGAGCTAAAAACTGGTCTTGAAGGTTTGCATGGTCATTCAAGTTAATCGAAAGGTTTTCCAGATCAATTGTGACGCTGTTATCGGCGTTTTGAGTGACATAGTTGCCAATCCAATCAGCCGAAGATGACCCATCTGAAAGCAGATCAAAGCTACGTAAATCAATGCGGTCGTTTTCCACCCCGTCATTGGTGTAATCATGAAGCGTGTCAGTACTGTTGTTGGCATCTGATGTGCGGAACACAAACCAATCCGTGTCATCGCCGCCCCAGATAT
Organism: Sulfitobacter sp.; assembly: GCF_036960155.1. Classification (GTDB taxonomy): domain Bacteria; phylum Pseudomonadota; class Alphaproteobacteria; order Rhodobacterales; family Rhodobacteraceae; genus Sulfitobacter. The sequence continues at coordinate 187,742 of NZ_JBALWB010000008.1, forward strand.
TGTCAGAGCCCGTACCAGACAGGATTTTATCCCGACCTTCACCAGCATAGATAACGTCATCACCATGCCCGGCATTGATATAGTCGCTGCCTTGGTCACCGTTGATCAGATCATCACCGTTACCACCATAAAGTTTGTCCTTATCGCCGCCCCCGTTCAGTGTGTCATTTCCAGTGCCGCCTTTCAGAACGTCGCGCGCTCCTTCGCCTGACAGAACATCGTCACCAGAGCCGCCGATGATGCTGTCCACGCCAGAACCGCCTGTCATGTTATCATGTCCAGAGCCGCCGTTCATGGTGTTGTCACCCGCGACATCTGTCAGCGTGTCGTCGCCCGTGCTGCCATTAAGGACGTCATCGCCTGTGCCACCGATCAGAACATCATTACCGATGCCACCGTTCAACACATCATTGCCAGCCCCACCGTCAAGCGTGTCAGCACCCGTGCCACCAGCCAGATTATCGACGCCATCATCACCTGATAGCGCGTCATCGCCAGCCCCGCCGATCAACTGATCATCTCCTGCGCCGCCATGGGCCACATCGCTTTCCGAACCGGCCGCAAGGATATCATTGCCAACCCCGCCATTCAGCAGATCACTGCCGGAGCCGCCATTCAGGTTGTCGTTGCCTGTCCCGCCATCAAGCGTGTCGTGACCAGAACCACCATGAATGTTGTCGTTCCCAGCACCGCCAAATAGATCATCGTTTTCCTCTGGCAACAGGTTGCCATCGACATCAAAGCGGTTGCCTAATTCATCGTAAGTGTAGACCGTGACTGGGGCTGTTTGATCAGAGTTGCCACCAAACAGATCGTCGTCGCCTTCACCACCAACCAGCGTGTCATTGCCGCTTTGGCCTGCGATAGTGTCTGCGCCAATGCCGCCGTCTGATTGATCAGCACCACTGCCGTTCTGGATGACATCATCGTAGGTATCGTCCGCATCTGGTGCAATTGTTACGTCTAGGTTGCGGATCAAGACCGATGCGCTGACGTCAACCTCAGCAAATGGATCCGTGGCACGCGGATCTGATGTTCCATCATTGGATGAGGACCTGGGGCTGGTCGCCACCAATTCGAGGTAAACCGTTCCCGTGTCCGCATTTGTTACAACACGGTAGATGCCGCCAGCACTGGCTGTGGAATTGTTCATATCATGATCGCCGCTGTTGCCAGCCACGTAAAAGTTGCCATCGGCGTCTTGGATCGCTGCACCGAAAGTAAGTAATGGCACGCCTGTATGCATCACGCCGTCGATCATTGTGCCAGTCACATCATTTGTCTCGAATGTTGGCTCGCCACCGTTGGCGACCTCTGAGACGTTGATGGTATACATTGTAGAATTCTCGCCCTCGGAACGTGGACGAGTTACGCCCAGAAAGCTTTGCGAAACTGCATCATACGCTACATCCCACAATTGATCAGTGATCATTTTTTTCGGGAACTTAAATGTTTTAGTAGCCACATCGCCGTTTGCATCGACGTCACTGACATCGATCATCGTGATGCTGTCCATGCTAGACTGGAAAGCCCACAAGTTGCCATTTGCATCGAAATCGCCCGTCCATGAACGGTAGGGAGTTGACCCAATGTTGTAGCTGTCCCCGGCGGCATCCAGCATCACGAGGTCTTCCTTCTTAACCCGGTTCCCAAGGCTATCCACACCGTTGCCGACAGCAAGGCCATAGATAAGGTTATCTTCGATGTTAAACCCAATAGCGTTTACCGTCACAGTTGCGGGGCTGCCAGCGACTGTATACGTGGCCTCGATTGGATCAAAGACTTGCAAAGTGCCATTGATAACTTGGTAAATGCCAGTCTGACCCTCTGCAAAGGCCTTCACCTCGACAGTTTGGCCGCCGATTTCTTTGTTTTCCAACGTATAGAAAATGGGCCCATCAGTGTTCACAACAGGGCCAGATGTGTCCGTGCTGTCAATGGATCGAAATGTAAGCTCACCCGGGCCACCAACGCCTTGAAACGAGATGTCGTGCGCCGAGAACGTAGCGCTGTTGGTGTCAAAACTGTCGATGACTATGCCATTCCAGATAACTTCGACCGCACCGCTGACAGATTGCGCACCGTAGTTTGCAGCAAGATCAAAACTGATCTCATACGCCTCACCAGCCTGGGTATCGATGGACTGGGTCATGCTGGTATGGCCGCTAGATTCCGTTTGAATGGACCATGCACCAGACTCGCCATACTGGCTAAAACTAGCGGCTCCATCAGTGCCTACTAACAAGTTCTCTTCGGCAAAGTCACCGAAAACCACGTCATTACCAGCACCTGAAATGATCGTGTCGTCGCCCGATAGGCCCAGAACCAAATCTGCGCCTATTGAGCCGTCCAACGTTTCGGACACATTGGTGCCGTACAGCTGGTTGGTTGTTTGAGATGTGTTCATGATTTCCTCTTTAAAAACATCAGGATGAAAGAACGATTTGGGTTACCAACCGATCCCATTGTAGTTCTGCTGTGGATCAAGATTGGCGTTGATGCGGACTAAATCGATGACAGGTTTGTCACCTGCATTTTCCAGTGCCGTGCGGTACAGATCGTTGGAATGGGTTACGATCAATGCGTCGGCTTTTTCAATCACATCTGCGCAATCAGCGCGCATCATGGCGGGCAGATCATGTGCCAGAGATTGCAGACCCGCACTCCCATGACGGACATACGCCAATTGCCCCTCAAGCGGAGTTTCAGGGGTGATTGCGGGATCATGGATCACAACGTTGACGCCCTCTGCGTTTAGCGCAGCGATAACTTCTAAGATGGGGCTTTCGCGCAAATCATCGGTGCCAGGTTTGAATGCCAGGCCGAGAACGCCGATGGTCTTTGCGCCCGTTTCACGCGCCATTTCGACAGCACGTTCGATATGCGTAGCGTTCGACACGCCAAGGCTTTCGATTAAGGGCAGGGAGACGCCTTGTTGTTTAGCGATGTGGGCCACTGCGCGTACTTCTTTGGGCAGGCACGAACCACCAAATGCAAAGCCCGGCTTTAGGTAATAGGGAGAGAGGTTTAGCTTCGTGTCTTGGACAAACACGTCCATGACATCGTGACTGTCGACGCCAAGCGGTTTGCACAAGCGACCAACCTCATTTGCGAAACAGACCTTTGTGGCATGCCAGACGTTGTCGACATATTTGACCATTTCCGCAGTCTCGATTGAGGTCACTATTGGCTTTTTATCCACGGCCTCAAAGATACGAGTCATGATGCCAGCACTTCGGTCATCATTTGCGCCGATGACAGTCTTTGGTGGTGCGTAGAAATCTGCGACAGCTACGCCTTCGCGCAGGAATTCTGGGTTGAAACAAACTCCAAAATCCACACCAGCTTTCTTGCCGCTGACCTCTTCAATGATCGGGGCCATAAAGCCCATTGTGACACCCGGCGGGATGGAGCAACGCATGACAACGACGTGGAAGTCATTTTTGCGTTTTAGTCCGGCGCCAATCGCGCGGGCCGCAGCATCGATATAACTGTGGTCACAACCGCCATCCGCGGCAGTCGGCGTGCCGACAGAAACAAATGTCACATCAGTGTCGATAACGGCCTGTTCCAAATCCTGAGTGGTCGTAACAAGGCCATCATCGACACCTTGGCCTAGCAACCGCTCCAAGTCGTATTCATGAATGGGGGATTTCCCATTTGCGATACAATTTACTTTGGCAGGGTCAATATCTACGCCAATGACATGGTGTCCCAAGCTGGATAAACATGCTGTGGATACGGCACCAACATATCCAAGACCGACAACACTGATGGAGGGCTTTACGTTGATAACGCGCAGTGGTGCCAGTGACGATTGAACATTGAGATGTGCATCGAATTGGTGGTTCATATCAAGCATGTTTTCATTCCTAACTTGTGACTAACACCTGTATATCCATTTGATTTTGTTGGTTCTATTTCGCCAAAGGTTAAAAATGGCATCCTCCGTATGCGTGGCCTATCCTTTGGAATAGGGTGGCCTATCCTTGTCGAATTCATATGAGTTCACACAAAAAAAGACGGCGCCCGAAGGCGCCGCTAAAGGTGGTGTGAGAGTGCTTATTGGTCTTGGTTTATGCAGCTTTGTCATCGGTACGGTCGCGGGCATAAATGTCCTCGTAACGCACGATGTCATCTTCTCCCAGGTAGGCACCTGTCTGCACTTCGATGAGGTGCAGTGGTACTTTTCCTGGATTTTCCAACCGGTGGATCGCACCAAGCGGGATGTATACTGATTGGTTTTCCGAGACGAGTTTCACATCCTCGTCCACGGTTACATTTGCGGATCCGGCAACCACAATCCAATGTTCAGAGCGGTGAACATGGCTTTGTAAGGATAAGGCGGCACCCGGGTGAACAACAATTTGTTTCACTTGAAAACGCTCGCCCAAGGATAGCGTTTCGAAGTAGCCCCATGGCCGGTGATCTTTTGGAAACTGCTCGGCCTGTTTTACCTTTTCTGCCTTTAACATTTTCACAGCAGTTTTAACATTTTCTGACTTGCTCATGTCGGCTACAAGTACTGCGTCACCCATCGCAATTGCTGTGATGTTGTTGAGGCCAATGCCGACCAGCTGAACGCCGTCAGCTTCAGAGCGCAGCAACGTGTTTTCACATTCAATTGCAGTTGTATTGCCGTGCTCAACAACGCCGTTTTCGTCGGCGTCACCTGTTTGCCAAACCGAAGCCCAGCTGCCCAAATCCGACCATCCACAATTCAGGGGGATAACTGACAGTGTTTCGCAGGCCTCCATCACGGCATAATCAATCGAGATGTCTTCGGCTTTTTTGTATGGTGTTTCGTCCAAGCGGTAGAAATCGAGATCGTGGCGTGCGCCCTCAATTGCGCGGCGGACTGGCATCATTAAACGTGGGCATAACACTTCGAATGCTTCAAGAATTTCTGCAACACGGAACATGAAGATACCAGCGTTCCACAAATGACGGTTTGAGGCCAGGAATTCATCTGCGAGGTCCTGATTAGGCTTTTCCACAAACCCTTTTAGAGGTTGCGCAAACGGGACTGTGATTGTGATTGGATCAAACAGTTCAAGATAGCCGTAGCCAGTTTCTGCCCGGTCCGGTGTCACACCAAATGTAATCAACTTACCTGCTTGCGCGGCTTGTTCCCCGGCGCGGACCGCTTGGTTGAACGCGGCTTCATCGGCAATCGCATGATCGGAAGGCATAACCAACATGATCGCGTTGGGCTGGTCTTGCAAACTAAGAGCTGCGGCTAAAATGGCTGGCGCGGTGTTGCGTGCTGCGGGTTCGATCATGATTGTTGGAGTGTCAGCGCCTGCAGCCTGAAGCTGTTCCGCAACAATAAAGCGGTAGTCAGTATTTGTGACAACAATCGGGGCTTCAATACCCGGGCCTTGAACCCGTTTTACGGTCTGTTCAAATAGGCTTGTATCACCGTTCAATTGTGCAAACTGTTTGGGGTAGCTTTTGCGTGACAGGGGCCAAAGACGTGTGCCGCTACCGCCCGCTAGAATTACTGGATAGATCATTGATAAACTCCTAACACTCTCACATGTGACCGCACGTTCATCGCTTGGCCTAACAACAGGTTTAAAGGAGTTCTGAAATCTAATCGTGGCACCACAAGAACAGTTTTCCCTTCAATAGCATTGTTGAAGTATGCAGAAGTATAGGCCACTGAATGCACGATAGAATTCATAAGTTTCAAACAGTTAAACATCTAGAATACCTGAGGGAGAGGCAAGAGGTCTATGTAGATTGCTATTCCAATGAGAAATCCAATGACTGTTGTGATCAACTGAAACATCGCAGTAGCGTTTTTGATTTTGTCGATAGTTGCGGTGCCACCTCCAGCACTTTGGTTACCGCGGTTTGACCACTTTTGCTTGCTCAGGTGGAAGATCATGTAAACCTTTACGCTGGCATTGATGATTTGGTTGAAATACAAAATAAACGGCCAAGTGATATCTGGTGCACGCGCATAGCGGAATAAAAACAGGCAAAGCAACGTCCGGCTTAAGACAATCCAGATCAAGCAATGTACAATGTACATTGGTTCGACAAAAAGGGTTAAGATGGCCAAGACGGGGCTTACCAACATCGTCCACATTGCGATGCGCTGATCGACCAAACACCACCAGATGAACGGTTTGGCAACAAAGGGACCAAGCGCAATGGCACGTGAGCCGTTACGTAGCATATTGCCGGACCAACGACGAAAGTTCTGGATCATGCGCCCTGTGCCGGAACCTTCGATTTGTTCGATGGTGTATACGCAGGCGTCGGGCACGTAAGTCATCTTTGCGTGCTTGGATAGCAGATAGTACCACGTGCTTTTGTCATCGCCTGATAGAAACCGGAACCGCCCCCATAGCCAATGGTCCAAGTGATCGGCCTCAATTGTGCGGATGAATTTTTCGTCGATGATATAGCGGGCGCGGAACACGCTCATCCGGCCTGTTAGGGTCAGAACCTTGTCCGACATGGCGTGGCTTTGCATGGCTAATCGACGTTGGGCAAAACGCATGGACAACCAGTTTTGGATCCATTGCGGACCGTAGCAGATGACCTCTTCGTTGGTTGTTAGGGCCTGTAATTCAGGATCAGCACCGAACATCGAACAGGTTTTTTCCAATACGTCGATGCCATAAACTGCGTCACCGTCCATGAAGATTACTAGATCGTCTGGGTGAACGCCCGCCCGGTTTATGGCGCGCAAGATCATACCGATTGCCATCCGTTTTCCAGGTTGGTTCTGGCGTAAAAATACAATGTCGGCGTCTACATCTGCACCATGGATGCGAACGAAATCAGTAATAATCTCTTCGTCATAGGATGACCCCGTGCCAATCCAAAGTGTGGTTGGGATGCCCTCGCGTTTGATCTGCCCAAGAATGGAACCGATGACCCGTCGCGTGATTGCAGGCTCTTCAAAATAGGTTGTCATCTGAATGTGCAGATGTCGTGGCCGCCAGCCGGACGCCCAGACAATATTTGTTGCTGACCGCATTTTTGGGAATTTGACCCGAGAGAAGATTTCGGCCCGTACGGCGTGCGTAAACCACCAGCCAAAACGCCAAATCCCAAGGGATCCAAGCACGAAGGTGATGTTGATGAGGTTTGGATTAAAGAAGTTGTTTGGCCAAAATACCAACGCAGCAATGAGCAAAGCCAGCAAGGCTGCAAACTGAAAAATCATTCGGGGTGGCCATTTGTCGAACCCCTTTGGAGAAGGACCAGACAGGCTGTGCAGCCAGCCGTCCAGATGCTTTTCAAATGCATAAACCGTTTTAGGTGCGTTCATCATCGCCTCCAAACCACGAGGCAAAAAGATTACGTTTTAAACGAATGCGTGCGGGTGCATTGCGGCGAAACCATTTGCGCGTTTTCTTGATACCCGCATCATCGGCCTTGATCGTGATGACCATCCCAAACTTGTCAGGTTGCGCGATATCGGTGCCAGCCTGAATGTCGGTCACTTTTCCCTGGATGCGTTTGGATTGGCCACGAAATATGTATGCGACATCAGCTGTCATGCCGATATAGACGCTAGTGGCCAAGCTATCATCCACCCAACCCACAGCATTGCGTGGTGTGTTGTCCTCAACCTCTACAACCAGGTCATCGCGGGTTACGTAGCTGCCTTTGAGGGCATAAATGCCGAATACGGTACCATCATATTTGGCGCGTACGACCAATTCATCAGCCGCAGCCTTGCGATGACGCAATTCACGTTTCCAGCGGCGCAGATCCAAGTCACGCTCGTTCACAGTTTCTTCAAGAGTACTGAGCAGGTTGAAGTATGTCATGGCGTTGATGTCGCGTTCGCGCTCAAAATCATACAAGGCGCGGCGTGCTGCTTCGATTGGATCGGGATAGTTTAGGAGATGTGGATCATTGATCGCCCATGGCGCCCAAAGCGCTTGAAAGCGAGCCGTGAGGGCAGCGTGCTGGGTTTTGCGTTGCAAATTGTGTTGTGTCAGACGGGTTTGGGCTGTGCGCAGGCGACGCTCGGCCAAAAGAACTTCGGCCCGTACGTCTTCTACGTCACTTTCACGGTCTGGGTCTTCGATGCGAGCCAAAATATCTCCGGGCATGACACGATCGCCGACGGCCACATTGATCCGCTTGATGTACCCTGATTCAGGGGCGTCATATTCTGTAATAGGCGCCACAAAACGGGCATGGTCTAGTTGGACATGCGACAGGCGTTGCCAGATTTGACCACCCAAGAAGAGGATCAAAAAGGCGGCGGCTGCCAAATAGAACAACGTGTTCCAGATGATCCGCAACAAACGAGGCTTGGCCTTGGAGCGCCCTACGGTTTCTTCTTCATCAGTTTCGCCCATTGGGACCAAATCAACGGGGGTATCAAGGCTGGTGATCATGTCATTGGTCGACACCATTTGACCTGACATCACGCCTTTGTAAAAAGCACCAAGCGTTTCGCGCTGGCGGACTGTTAATTCATGAAATGTGTAATGGCCTGACGTCTGGGTTTCATTCAAATGCGCAGGAAACGATACGTCGATGCCTTGGAATGGAACAGAAAGGATAACTTCACCCGTCAAGTCGCCTTGATCAGGTTCAAGCCATACGCCTGCTAAAGACCAACGGGTTACAATTACCTTGCATCCGTTCGCTTTATGTAAATGCAACGGCGCTGCCACTGAAAAGGACAGATCCGGCATTGGACATTCATGGCGAATGTTCATTGCATACTCCAGGTTAAAACCGGCACGCCGGCGACTCTCACCCAGAATTACTAGCTGCTTTTGTTCTGTCTTGGGGTGGCGCAGTGGCCCAGTTTGTTGTGCCTTAGGGTAGGGGGACCTAGCCTAACGTATAGGATTTGGCCTGCAACGCGGATTGTGTGGCGGGCCATGCAGAGATGACTGAAGCTGCATGCGTTTTTGCGTGGTCTTCATCCTTGGTTTTGGCTGCCTTTTCCAATTCACGTAATAGTTTTTGGAGATGATGTGCGCCGATCATACCGGATGATCCGATAGACTTATGAGTATCCACCGCGAGCGCGACCATATCACCTGCGTCTAACAACAAGGGAATGTGAGCAAGTAGCGTGGTTATCTCAACATCAAAGTCTGAGATAAGTTTTTGAAGACGTGCTGGTGGCAAAATTTGTTCCAATTCAGTGAAGGTATCAACTGCAATTAGATTCGTATTCGTCTGCTCATGTACCGCGTGATGATCGAGATCATTATCTTGAATCGCCATCACCAAGGCACCTAACAAGGTGGATTGCGAGATGGGTTTATTTAGAACAGTGTCCATTCCCGACGCAATGAAACGGGTATGTTCCTCGGGCAATGCATGTGCGGTTAGTCCAATTATTTTTGCCCCTTGGTTAGGGCCAGCGGTGGTGCGAATAAGGTTTGTTGCATCAGCGCCGTTCATAATGGGCATACTGATATCCATCAAAATAGCTGCGTATGGATGTGTCTGTGCGAGGTCGACAGCCTCTTGGCCATTGTGGGCCTCGTGTACGACCATGCCGTTGGTTTTCAACATTTCATGGACAATCAAACGGTTGATTTCATTATCTTCCACAAGCAAAATTTCCCGGCCCTGAAGCGCGGACAGATCAGTATTTTTTTCAGTTGTTAGGACCACTTCATTGGGTGACGTGTCGATCTTGAAGGGTACCGACACCGTGAAGCTAGAACCCTTACCAACGGTACTTTGCAAGGAAATAGTCCCCCCCATCATTTCGATCAATTGTTTGCAAATAGCGAGCCCCAAACCTGCACCTGAAGCGAAACGATCATATGATCGCTCTTGAGTATAGAACCGCTCAAAGACATGAGGTTGTTCCGTTTCGTGAATGCCGACGCCCGTATCGAGCACCGAGAACTCTAAAGTATTTTGGCCTGAGGGGTCTGCAAAGGTGTTCGCGTTAAGGGTCACGGTGCCATTATTTGTGAATTTTAGGGCGTTGCTGATCAAATTGTAGGTGATCTGGCGCATCCGACGTTCATCCATCAAAACAGTCTCGGTGGGCATATTTCCCATGTGTAGCTTTAATGTATTTCTTTGTGCATCAGCGGTTGCTTCGTTTGTGGTGATAACATCGGCGAAGAACTGTGCCAGATCGAAACGATCCTCGACAAGCTCCATTTTTTCAGCATCAATACGCGAAATATCAAGAACATCATTAACGTGGTGTAACAAAATGTCGCCAGAGCGTTTGGCGATGTCCAAATAATTACGCTGTTTCTTTGTTATTTTGAAATTACCCAATAGTTCCAGCGAGCCAAAAATACCATTTAGCGGTGTGCGCATTTCGTGGCTCATGACGGCTAGAAAATTCGACTTTGCTTTCTCAGCGGCCAATGCGTCATCACGGGCCGCTTTCAGGTCTTTTTCAGCAGCGACGCGTTCGGTGATGTCGCGTAAATAGGAGATAAAAATGGTGCCTCGATGATCAAATGCCATTCCGATGGAAATCTCGACAGGAAATTCCTCACCTGACTTGCGCAAGGCCGTGATCTCGATCCGGCCTTTGCCAACGAGGCGCGCCTCGTTGGTTTTGTTTATACGCTCCATTCCTGCAATGTGAGCTGCCCTAAGATGTATTGGGATGATCATCTGGGACATCTCTTGACCAACGGCTTCGTTAGCATTGAAACCAAAAACAGTCTCTGCAGCTTTGTTAAATTCCAAAATAATGCCGTCTGCGTTGGCAACCACGATGGCATCTAAGGAAACATCGAATGTCGACTTAAGGCGAGCGTTGGCGCGGACAACAGCCTCAGATGCTTCTTGGCGCAGTCGATATTGGCGCATGATTAGTATCAAAACAAAACCAAGGAAAAAGATGGTAGTCATAGTTACGATTGCAGCAACAAGCAGTAATCGCGCCAGGGACGCGCGTTCTAAATCTGAGGCTTGTGATCTTATTTTTATGCCTGTGATCGCAATTGCATGTGCTTCTTCGCGGACCTTCGTTAGTTCCATTATGAGCAGCTGTAGGTTGTCCAAAACGTTAGAATCGGAGCTATCTATGATCAAAGATAGCTTGGTTAGGTAGTTTTCAAAATTTTTGAGTTGCTCTTCGAAAACGAGATCTGCTCGTACTGCTGCGAACACTGGTGCATCCCTCAATACGCTTGTGCGGCTGTATAGATTGTCAAATCGGCGCCGAATTTCAGCGACGTTTGGGTTTTTGGATTGCGCAGTTAGCAGAGCCTCGTCCATCAGAACCAAAACATCAACTTCGACCTGCGACAAGGTCCAGGTGAGGTTATCAGCCGGGGCCTCACGCAATACGTTCATGCGTTGAGTGATCACAAAAGCCAAACCCGCCAGCACAACAATGCCAATCAGGATAATACCAAGAGGTACAAATCGCCGCAGTCTGTCATTTTTTTCAAACAAGACCGGCGCCTTCCCGATGCCATTGGGCATATACGCGCCCTTAGTTTGTCGACTCGATCCGGTTCAATTGCCAGATAGAGCGCGAATATATTACCTCTGTACGGTACTTCGGATCGTCATCGAAGGGGTAAACAATCCAAAGTGGTCCCTTACCACGCGCCGACATTGTAGCACCGTCCATCATATAGGCGACAACTGGCGCGTTTTCTTCCAACCCATCGGCTGGAATTTCCACCTTGTAGTCGTTCGAAGCGATGGCTCCAATTGTTGAGCCTGTAACCCCTGCATAATCCAACACATCACGTAGGCTGACACCCGTAAATTCAATGTCCCCCTCTACCCATATCGTGGAAGTGGTAAACACTTTCGTATCCAGAGATTTTAATATTTCAAGATCCAGCGTCACAGTGCCCTCAGGTGCATCGGCTGTCTGATTGCTCAGGTCGCCAGAGATGGTCAGCAGAACCTCACCAATTGGGGCGGTTAAGGTATCGGCTATTGCGGGTAAGGCAGCAAATGAAAGAACGGCAACGGCAGCATGAAATGTATTTACGATAGACATGGGAGCTCCGACTAAAGAATAATTCATGTCGGTTCTAGCAGCGAGGTCTAAAGATACACACCACGCAGAGGTATAGCGGACTATCCTTTGGTATAGCTCACGTATTTGAAACATCGGGATCACTTGAAAAAGTGAATTACGGCGGTCTCTTGCCTGCTGGCCTTTGGTAGCCGTAATTTAATACGTACAATCTGACTTGTCGACATGTTCTTTAACGAGAACGCCCATTTGTTACTGCGTAAATCAGCGGCTATTCTGTCTGTTTTACCCATTTTTGTGCGTGTCTTCTTACCATCGGCATGGATAAATTCGACAACCAATTGCCCTGTGTTTGTTTGTTTTGTTTCGATTTCAAGGGTTTGTATATCTTCTATTGAAAAGATCTGTTCATAACTAACCCAGTCGTCGCCGACATGGGTGTCTAACGTTCCAATTTCGATTGACTCGCTTGTTGTCTGCAAGGCCCCCAAGATTTGACGTAATCCATCAACGTGCGTCAAGGGTGCGGAATAGGGGGTTTCCCATACGACTGTTTGGTAATTTCCCTCTTTTAATGCGCCGCTACGGATAAACGTTTCCATTGATCCAACCATACCGCCGCCAGTGACGGAAAAATTATCAACAGAAGCATCCATCATAAACGCCAAAGCGTCGGCCACTTGGTAAGCATCACGTTGATAGCGATCCGAAAAACTGGTGCCAATTAACGCAATTTCGTCTTTGATGGGCGCATCACCAAGCAAGGATGACGCAGAACCTTGTTGCGCATATTGAGGAGCTGAAACAACTTCAATCTTAGGGCGGTTCCCGCAGGCATCTTTTACCACGCCAGCCAGGGATCCTTTTTCCTCATACGTAGCAGTGTTGGTTATGCGTGCCATGCTGTCTTGAACAGATGCGTTACCAATCGATGCGTTTAGATGTGCCGCCGAAAGGGCTGCGCCTTGAGGCGTCCAATGTGTATCTCGGGTAAAATAGTAACCCTCAGCCGCTGGACCTTGGGCTATGACAGATAAATCAGGCGCAACGATACCTGCAGCGTTTAGAGCAGTAATATAATCACTGAACCCCTTTTTGATCTCGGATAGATTTAGATCTTCGGGAAGGTCCATCGCGTCGATTGCGGCGCCCGGTGCAAACAGCGGTCTTGGGGGCGCAGCCATCACAATCAAATTTGCACCGCGGTTGTCAAACTCCGCTTTAATTTCCTTCCACAATGCGATTGCTTCGCTGGTGACGGCGTATTTGTTCTTCAACTGATCCTTGCCGATAATCCAACCCGTGGAAACATCCGAGTAAAACGGCCCCCGTTTTTGATATTTCTTAGGCAGTTGGTCTTGGACATTGAGGTCTGCGCAATAGGGCGCTGCGGTTGCTGGCACTGCAAGTGTCAGACTTGCCGCAAGCGTCAGATGTGTCAAAATTCGGATCATTGGTTCATTTCCTTGGATGTGTAACGTGCGGGAATTTCCCAAACGACGATTTTTGGAGGTGTATTCTGGAAGGTGTCAGACGCTAGAAATGCGTGCATTGGTGCAAATGGGCCTTTGCCTTCTGATGCAAAATTTAGGACATCAGCGCCGAGAGCATCTTGAAGGAATCCCGGAAAGTTCCATTCAGTTTTTGCGCTAAAGCTGGTTCCAACCAACGCAACGTCAACGTTTGCATCTCCGAACAGGCCGCCCGCTGTTTCTACAGTGGTTGTGTACGTATCGATTTGATTTTGTTCTGGACCGAAGGTTGGGCGCAATGCTCCTGTAGGGACAAATTGCAGCAGATCACCGTCAAAATCTATTGTAGGGCCTTGCGTAGTTGTAACTGTGGCGGGCGTTAGAGTTATGTCCAAATTCGTAAGGTGTGACGCAATCATTTCTGCAACAGCGCGGCTGCCATCTGGCGACCAATGCGTGTCATCCTTTATAAATGCGCGCCCTCCCACATCATTTGATGCCAAGGCTTTAAAGGCATCAAGGGTTACTACGTTTCTTGTGGCCAATTGAGACAGGAGGTCGTCACGACGTGTCTTGATCTCTGATGGGCGAGCAGTGCGTAAATTTTCTGGATACACATCCGCTTTGTCTGGGATGATCACAGGGATCAGTTTGATACCCTTCTGCTCCAGGGTTGCTTTAACACGTGCGATCTCAGTGGCAGACTGGGATATATTTTCTTGAAACTTAGCGCCGACTTCGAACTCTTCCGATGTAAACAGCCATCCATCGTTGCCAACAATTGCGCCTTGTTCGGCTTGTTTAAAGGCCGCGTATTTGATCGCGCCCATGACTGATATTGAAACATTGTTCAGCGGGTTGGCGTCTACAAAGCTGGCCTCGTAAATGGATTGCATTGCTCCGTCTATCACACTGCCATTGACGGTTGGTTGATCCATCAAAATGTGGGTGCTGAGGCCTACTGCACAAAGCGAACACATGAACCCTACCGACGCCACTAACTGAGTTTTTTCATTTATCATCAACATGTTCATGATCCTTAGAATTGGAAGTACAGGAAGGGAGAGTGGGTTTGCGCTAGCAGGGCGATGCACGCGATGCCCATCAGCGCAAAAGTAGAGGTCAGGCGCAGAGCTGAGGGCGTGTATGTAATCACCTTAGCCAATTGTTGACCAAAGAGTGAAATCACACCGCCCAAAATCAGAGCTCCAATTTCGGTAGGTTGAATTTGCCAAGCCATCGAGGCTGACAAGGACCACCCGTTGAAACCAACCATGCCCGCATAGACATTGAATGCTTCGGTGACCGAGGCTGCGCGAAACATAACCCAGCCGATCATCACGAGGGTCATTGTGAGCGGCCAAGCGATCAAAGCGGGCCAAACGGTTGCTTTGGATTTTGCTCCCAAAGCACGCTCAATTGCTAAGCAGATGCCGTGCCATGCGCCCCACAAAATGAAGGTCCAGTTTGCGCCATGCCACAATCCACCTAACACCATTGTCATTGCGAGGTTGATGTAGGTGCGTGTCGCACCGCGTCGATTGCCACCAAGGGGTAGATAAAGGTAATCGCGAAGCCACATAGAAAGGCTGATATGCCACCGGCGCCAGAATTCGGTGATGGATTTGCTTGTGTAGGGGGCGTTGAAGTTTTCAACAAATTGAAAGCCAATCATTAGACCCAGGCCAATAGCCATCGCGGAATATCCCGCGAAGTCAAATAGCAGTTGGATTGAGTAGGCCGATGCTCCCAGCCAGCTTTCGGCGCCTGTTGGGTTGGAAAGCGCAAACATCCGATCAGCCAAAGGGGCGACATTGTCTGCAACCAAAAGTTTCATGGCCAAGCCTTGGGCAAACCGGCTGATGCCTTGCACGAACTTCGCTGGCGTATGGGTGCGGTCTGCAAACTGGTCAGCCAAGTCTTTGTAGCGCAAAACCGGGCCAGCGATAAGCTGGGGGAACAGAGACCCAAAAGCCAGAAAGTCGATCAAATTTCGCGCGGGAGGGGCATCTTTGCGAGACACATCAATGATGTAGCTGATGGATTGAAACGTGTGAAAGCTGATGCCAATGGGCAAGATGATCGCCGGGACAGTAATGTCCGCGCCCCCCAATGCAACGGACAGGTCACTAAGGCCCGACATCGCAAACATCGTGTATTTGAAATATCCTAAAACGGCCAAATCAAAGGTAACGCCAAGGCGAACTGCCCACGTTTTAATGGCAGCTGTGTTTGTCGTATACGCTACGTGTGCGGCCAAATAGCTGATGGCTGACATGCCAAACACAACAGCCAGATAGTCGAGCCTCCACCAGCCGTAAAATGCGTAACTGCCGATCAAGATCATGACAGAGCGCGCCGATTTGGGCACCGCGTAATAGGCTGCAAGAAACAAGGGTAGGAACCCGAAAACGAAGATTGAGCTGGAAAAAATCATGACATCGTCCCTTTCGATAAAACGTTATTTTGCGAGTGGTGCAAATTGGTTTTCGATCAAGCGAATGCCATGTGCATCAGCGACAAAGCTAAGGTTTTGACCTCGGCGTAATGCGACCTCAAAAGTGGCTTGTGGCACCTGTTGATCTACCGCAAAAACACCCAATGTGATGGCAACTGGATTGACCTCACGCAGCGCCGAGGAGGCGGGGCTAACGTCTGAAATTACATCAACGGATCCGTCCGCCAAACGCAGCTCAAGTTCGGTGTCGGTACCGTTTACCAACAACAATGCGACCTTGGATTGACGTGTGCGTGTCGCCTCACTGATTGTCTGCTGGGATCCGTTGGGGCCGCGCAATATTGATGTGTATGTGCCGGGGGTGATGTTGCTTAGTTGAGATGCGGACACTGGAATGTACTTCCCAGCTTCATCAGCAGCCAATTCGAATGTGAACCCAGCAAATTCGGCGCTGTCCTGGCCTTCAAAACCGATGAAGCGCACAAAGCTTGCATCAGCAGGCAAAGCTTCAGCATACAAGCTGTTGTCTTCAGCAAAGGACGGGGAGCAGAGTGAAAGGAAGGGTAAACAAACTGCGGCGAACAAGGAATGATTTTTCATGATAATGAGCCTTAAAAAGTTACGGACATGCGTGCGTAGACACGTGTCGCAGATGATTGATCGACATAGGCGGGACCCGGTTTGAAGTGACCCACGCCAAATTCAACTTTGGTTTTTTTGCTTGGACGCCATGCGCCAACAAGGCTGACTTCGTGCCCTAAAAAGGCTGAATTACCCGTAGTCGCACCTGACAATCGCGCGCTTGGACCAGTGGTCGATTTGCTGAGTTGCCCATAAAGGTGCAGCCCTAAGTCCACGGACAGTTTACGAGAAGGTCGGATGCCAACAGCAACGGACCCAACTGCCAGATTTGTCAAATCAGGCTGAAATACATATCCATAGCGGTGGACCTGTGTCTGACCCAGATTGTACGTTTTATTAGAGTGTAAGCCAGATTGACGGTATCCTGTGGAACCTGCCGCAAAACCAAACATAAGCTGCGGCTTTAATGTGCTGGAACCCATTTTCTGGGTTGTACGGACGTCAAACCCTATGCCTGCGTTTTTACCATTGGCTGCGTCACCTGCAACTAAGCCTACATTCAGTTCGTATGAAAAACGTTGTGAAACAACAGCGTTTGTATAACCAGCAAGGTGAACGCGACCATCAGAGCCGTCTTTTTCAATCAGACCTAACGCGCCATAGCGCAGGTTGTTCCTTACGCGGCCATGATGTGCCAGCAAATAGGTGCTGGTCACCTTATTTGTACCAGTGAAGGCGGCTAATTCAGTCACGCGGCTTTTTGTTTTATGTCCGAAATGAATGCCATCAACGGCGGCGTCGGCGACCCACTTGTTCAAATCAGAAAACCGCATGCGGCCAACTGTGATCCGGGCTTCATCGTTTACTTCCAAAGAAACAAATGCTTCTTTGGTGGTCCAACGGGTTGTGAGGTCATAGGTCTGGTCATGTGTGGTTTTGGATCTGGCATCGTATTCACCGTGACCAAATGCAATCATACCCAAGCCAAGATCAAGGCGCCCAACAAACCCCAGATAAAACGCATATCCTTCGGATAGGTCATCCACGTCGTCATCGCGGCGGCGGTTGCGCTCACTCTGAAAGCGACTGCTGAAATACAATGAGTATGATAGCCGGTTACCAGCCTTACGCTTGGTCCGTTTGCGCTTTTCGGCATCAAAGACAGAAGCTGCAGTCAGTGCTTTGGCTTTCTTGGTGCCAGCTTCGCTCATTTGGGGCGTTAGTATTACAACACTTAAGGCTGTTGCCACAGCATAACGTACCACCTTGTTATTCATCATCATAATCTCAGCTCTCACACTAAAAGGGATGAGTAATAACTACCTTTGGAGGATGGCTTTGAGCAGACCTCCATAAGTCCACTGATGGGGCAATCAGCCTAGTGCCTCTATTCTTTCGGATAGGAACAAGGCTAAATTTCGTTATAAAAATTTATTGAAATCAGATGAAATAGACATGTGAGTTTCATTCAATGTCCGCGATGATGGTCCCCAATTTCTCCCCGAAAACACTTACTTCATGCCGAAATTTAGGTGTTGGGGGAGCTGGGAACTGAGTAAGCATTGGCGGCGAAGGTTTGTGGTTTTCTAAAAATGTAGGGATCACATACTGCATGCGTAAACTACTTATTATTGCATTGAACCTATCCGGATTAGAGGGGCTAGGGAGCAATGTGAAGTGAACAAGATCGTTATTCAAAAAGCCATAAACGAGGACAAAGTGGGCTGGGCAAAGGGCCTGAATTCTATTTCTATGGATCCTGAATTCCTTGGGCAGGTGGCTGATGGTATGGAACAGGGCGTTCTTGTGTGGGATGCTAATGGTTTGTGCACAATGTATACGGATCGGGTTTTTGATGTTCTAGAAATGCGCCCGGCAAACTTGTATGTTGGTATCGAAAGAAGCGTGTTCTTGGATGGTGCTCTGTCGCGGGGTGAATTGGACCAAGGTGCAGTAGACAAGACGCAGGAGTGTTTTTCGCGCAAAACGCCGTTTCAATTTGACCGCCTCTTGCGATCTGGTCGGATTATTTCCACTGCGGCACGTCCGCTGGTCGACGGGGGTTATGTTGTTACTTTTACAGACGTGACACAGCAGCGGCAGGAATCAACTGATCTAGTGGCTGCCAATGAGGCTGCTGAACTTGCGCAGACAAAGCTCCTTGAAACGCTAGAAAAAGAGAAACTACGCCAGTACGAAGCATCAATGTTGGCTGAGCTAGGTGATTGGCTTCAAACATGTAAATCATTGAACGAGCTATATATTGTTCTAAAAGAATACATGCGCCAAATGATCGGGGACAGCCGTGGCGAGTTGTATATTTATTCTAATTCGCGTGACGTTCTTGATGGTGTTATTTCCTGGGGTGAAACGGACATCCACGACCATATCAAGGCTGACGCTTGTTGGGCTTTGCGCCGCGGTCGAAACTATTCATTTTCTCCGCAGAAAATTTCATTTGACTGTTCGCATGTCCAAGACCAAGAGACGCCTTCTTCCGAAGATTACATTTGCGTCCCGATCATTGCTCACGGGGATACTGTCGGATTGCTTCACATACAATTCTTGGAAACGACCTCAAAGGAAAAATGCCTACGACGGCCCCACCAATTTGCAGCGCAATGTGGTGAGCTGATTAGCCTCGCAATCGCGAATGTTAAGTTGCGCGATGAGTTGCATCACCAATCTACACGCGATCCGTTGACAGGGCTATTTAATCGCCGTCACTTTTTGGAGTCTTTGCGCAATGAGTTAAAACTTCAGGCACGCAAAAGCGGGTCCTTTGGTGTAATTTCATTCGACGCGGACAAGTTCAAATTGTTCAATGATAATCATGGCCATGATGCGGGTGATATGGTTCTGCGCGCGATCTCGGACGCAATGGGGACATTTCTTTCTGCGGATGAAGTTTTATGCCGGTATGGTGGAGAAGAGTTTATGGTCCTACTCCCTGCCGCAACACATGATCAAGCCATACAGGTCGCGGAAGTTCTGCGTGAGAGAATACAGGATTTATCAATATCTTATGTGGGTCGTATACTTCCTACAGTTACTATTTCGTGTGGGGTGGCCTCATACCCGTATGACGGCAGTCAAATTCAAGATATTTTAAAGAATGCCGATGATGCGCTCTACAGGGCCAAAAAAGATGGACGAAACAGGGTGGTGGACTCGTCGGCATTGAGGGTTGGAAAAACACAAGACGTATAGGGTGCCAACAGAAGCGAAGTCTCCGTACTTTCGTTCTGTGTAACAAAGCCCTAAATGGGAAAAAACACAACTAAACCGGACCAACGTGAACGGCTTTGATGTGTTGTCATCGTTGATACCTTTGGAGAGAAACGGGACGAATTTCTACCAATGGATATTAAGTTTTTTAAGCTCGAACTGTATGTGAAAATGTGGATCGGGGCGCTTCAGTTGTTCCTGAAATGTAGAGGCTTACAGGCTCGCTGTAATGCCTCCGTCCACGAACAAAGTGTGGCCGTTTACGAAACTTGATGCCGAGGACGACAAAAAGACGGCTGCGCCTACTAACTCTTCAACCTGACCCCAACGACCCGCCGGTGTGCGGTTACTGAGCCATTCGCAAAAATCTGGATCACTGACCAATGCGGCGTTCAAAGGTGTATCAAAGTATCCCGGGGCAATCGCATTGCATTGCAAACCATGTTTTGCCCAATCCGTGGCCATCCCTTTGGTCAAATTCGTTACAGCGCCTTTTGTGGCAGTATAGGGTGCAATACCAGGACGAGCGAGCAATGACTGAACACTCGCAATGTTTATGATTTTTCCCGCTTTGCGTTGAATCATATGACGGGCACAAGCCTGCCCGACGTGAAACACAGATGCCACGTTGGTTTGCAAAAGCTGTTCAAACTTATCAGCAGGGAAGGCTTCTAGCGGGGTTCTGAATTGCATTCCGGCATTATTGATCAAAATGTCGATGGCACCAATGTCGTCTTCAAATCCATCAACTGCGGCGCGCACACTGGCATGATCTGTGACGTCAAAGCACAAGGAATGGACGTGCGACTCGTCAAAAGATGCCGCAACCTCGTTGAGCTTTGATTGACTTCGGCCATTCAGTACGACGCTTGCACCAGCCGCCACTAACCCATGGGCCAACGCAAGCCCGATGCCCTGAGAGGAGCCAGTGATAAGCGCGCGCTTCCCTTTTAGAGAAAAGGTATCGAGGATATTTTCTACCATTTGGCGTCCTAAAAGTTTGATATTCTATTTGCTTGGCCCTGAAACTAAATCTAGATTGAAGTTTATGTACAATCAAGGTGTTGGGACCTCATGAAAGTAGTTGTTGCACACGGCGCCAAAGATCTAAGGCTGGATGAGCAGGTTAAAGAAGTGCCGGGGTTTGGCGAAGTATCTGTAAAAATCCAATCTGGGGGCATTTGTGGCTCAGACTTGCACTACTTCAATCACGGGGGCTTTGGAGCTGTACGTTTAAAACAACCTATGATCCTTGGGCACGAAGTTGCAGGTGTAATTTCGGAACTTGGCGAGGGTGTCGAAGACCTCAAGGTTGGTCAATTGGTTGCAGTATCTCCTTCGCGGCCCTGCTCAAACTGCACCTATTGCGTTAAAGGTTTACCCAACCATTGTGAGGATATGCGGTTTTACGGCAGCGCGATGCCGTTCCCTCATATCCAAGGGGCGTTTCGGGAATTTCTTGTTGCGAAGGCTGTGCAGTGTGTTCCGGCTGATGGTTTGGAACCCTCGGAGGCAGCGATGGCAGAGCCGCTGTCTGTGTGTCTTCATGCGGTAAAACGTGCCGGTGATCTGGTTGGCAAAAGAATTCTTATCACTGGATGCGGTCCCATTGGGGCGCTGTGCGTCCTAGCGGCGCGCCGTGCGGGTGCGGGCGAGATTGTCGTTACGGACCTGAGCGATTTTCCTCTTCAAATCGCGCGCAAGGTTGGTGCGGATACCGCTTTGAACTTGATGAATGATCCGGATGCATTGGCACCCTATCAATCAGGTAAAGGTTATTTTGACGTTTTGTTTGAATGTTCTGGTTCAGCACTTGCGTTGAACGGTGCAATCCCAGCACTTCGGCCACGGGGCGTGATTGTTCAGTTGGGCTTGGGCGGAGACATGACATTACCTGTTCAGGCCATGACCGCCAAAGAGTTGGACCTGCGTGGATCGTTTCGGTTTCACGAGGAATTTCCCGAGGCAGTGCGCTTTATGCAGAGCAAGCTGATTGACGTCTCACCGCTGCATACGCACACGTTTCCAATGGAACAAGCGGTCGAGGCATTTGAGCTATCTGGCGATCGATCCCAAGCAATGAAGGTGCAAATTTTGTTTGGCGACGAGACCTAGATTGTAAAACAGCGTGGGTGTTAGTGGGCTGGCGCGTCTTAATCAAACGCAACCCGAAATCCGCAGTTTGATGTTGAATTGTCAGGTTCGCGGCCGGATCTGGCAGCAATTCGGTAACGCCAACAGGTCGATGTGTGGCACAGGAACGAACCACCTTTTAAAATGCGTTCGTTGTGTTTTTTAGCCTCGATGTTGCGCTGCTTAGCGACTTTTGTCAGTGACCGAATGCGAAATGGTTCGTCGCACCATTCCCATACATTTCCGCTAAGGTTGTATAATCCGTAGGCGTTTGGGGGGAAGCTGCGCGCAGGGGCGGTGCCATAAAACTCATCTGCTAACGTGTTATTTGATGGAAAAATCCCTTGCCAGATATTGCAGTGGTTTGCGTTGTCGTCACTTGGTTCGTCGTCGCCCCACGGATACCGCGCTGTTGAACTCCCGCCTTGTCCGGCGTGCTCCCATTCGGCCTCTGATGGCAGCCGGCCGCCGGCCCATTTCGCAAAGGCCCGTGCGTCCCAAAATGACACATGGATAACCGGATGATCCTCCAATCCAATAACATCTGATCCGGGGCCAAGGGGCGCATCCCACTTGGCACCTTCAACGGCGTTCCACCACGGTAGATTAGGATGTTTTGTGCCGTGAGAGTTGTCTAGAAGGCCGCGAAAGACATAGGACCAATTCAGCTGTTCGGCATCTGTTATATAACCAGTCTTGGCAATAAACCTTGCAAAATCATTATTGGTTATAGTCGTGTCAGAAATCCCAAATGGTTTTAGTGTTACCTTACGCGCGGGGCTTTCCCCGTCTGTCTGGATCTCAGGGCGATCTGTGCCAACCACCCCTTTGCCGCCGTTTAGTCTGATGACATTAAAAGAGAGGTTGGGGAGCGTTGACATGAGGTGCAGCCTTGTCTGTGTTCACTTCAAAGGTCGTAAGCTATTTTGGAGACAGGCGCTTACGAAACTCAGCAAGTTTAGCACAATTATCCCAGTCAATGCGAACAGAACAGGATCAATCGAGACCTGGAAAAGGAAACATGTTCCCATCAGTAAATTGGATATTGGCAGACGAAAATACCAATTGTCCGCCAAGCCCAAGCCTTAGAATGATGGGGCGACGGGAATTTGTTCATCCTGAGGAAAATGCACTGGAACCTTGTGGCACGCAGCGACAGGTTAGCTATCTCAAGCCCCTTTTGAAGGTGCTATTCAAACGATCACAAATTGATTTCATATTTCGATCAGGTCTTGTCGCGTTTTGGGTTCAGTTTCTTTCGAGAAATGTTTGGCATGATGGAGAATAGAATAGGCATCGCGATACACGGACGAGTTTTGCAGTGATGCTGTGCTTATCGCAACTACCAGCGGCCTGATATACGGGAGGGGCCGTCTGGGGAAACGGCGCCATCTCATACCTTGGTTACGTCTTTTCTGGACATCCAAGCACTAGCTGACGTCTTGGGCGATAACCGCAACAACATCTCCTCTGCGCGACAACCCTTGTCCCCCCAAGCACAGCACCCAACCGTCGTGGGGTGCAACATAGGCGCGTGGTTTGATGTCAATGCGGTCGATGAACCGCCCATGCCCTATAATATCGCCTTTGTGCACCGCGTCCCCTAAGATGACGGTTGGCACAAAAATCATATCATCGTCGCAGATTAGATATTTGTCGGGCGAGGGCAGGCGGACGTAGTGTGATGTAGGCGGGCTCCCTGTCACTGGGAGATGGCCTAGAGCCGCAACCATTCGCGCCAGACCCTGCGTTGCGAGGGTTGCAGTGTGTTGTGTCACCATGCCCGCGCCGCCCAACTCGGACGAGATAATAACTTTTCCCAGCTTCTCGGCGACCGCATCAATTGTCATTGGGGCATGGTCTTCGTCTATCAGTACGGTAAAGGGTGCACCGAACGCCATGCCTACGGCCTTTGCCAAGGACACTTGCGAGGAAGCTTCGGGAATCAATATGCTGGGCGCAAAGTTTAATGTGCGCCCGCCTGAATGCAGGTCAATGATGTGATCAGACAGAGGCATCATCGTCTCGCTCAGCCAGTGTGCAATTCGTTGTGTGATGCTGCCCAAAGGATCGCCCGGGAATACGCGGTTTAAATTCAGCCCGTCATCGGGGGTCAGCCGTGTTCCCGCCATCACGGCGGGCAAGTTGAGGGCTGGCAAAAGGATTAAGCGCCCAACCAATGCTTCAGTATCGACAGCATGCGCCAAGGCGTCAATCGCAACAGGCCCCTCGTACTCGTCGCCATGCATCCCACCCAAGATCAATGTTGTCGGTCCGTCAGTTCCATTCAGACAATGAATGGGCAGGCGGACCGACTGCCATGCGCTTTTGTCGGTAGAATTGTGAAAATGCGCATATCCTGACGTTAGGCCCGGTTGGTCCAGAGCAATCATGGCGTTGAGCAAATAACTGGCGCGATCCGGTCACGATCAAAGTTTGCGCCGCATAGAATTACTGCGCTGACCTTGCCGGTTCGGTTGGGTGCATCCGCTTCCCATGCCGCCTGCGCCAATCCGGCTGACCCTTCGACCAGCATTTTTTCGCTCCATGCCATGTGACGGATACCGTTTGCGATCTGTTCTTCGGTGCAATCGATCAGTTCATCGATGACTTCACTACCTAACGGCAAGGTGATCGACCCTTCGTCCACTCCCCCTGCGCAACCGTCAGCCAGTGTATCGGTATGTGTGACTTCGACGTTGTGACCTGCCCGGATGCTGGCGGACATGGCCATCGAATTGATCGCACTAACACCAACAACGCGGGTGGTTGGCGAAAACGCTTTGAGAACAGCACCGATGCCCGAGATCAAGCCGCCGCCGCCAATCGAGACATAGACAACATCGAGGCGCGGCAGTTGTTCCAATAGTTCTAGTGCAATTGTGCCTTGTCCCGCAATGACTTGCGGGTCGTTATAGGGGGAGACATAGATTTTCCCCTGCTCTTTGGCCAGCTTTTGGGCGTGCTGTTCGGCCAGCCCGGAATCGTTTGAATGCAAAATGGTTTCAACGCCAAGCGCTTGGATACGTGACAGTTTCTCACGTGCAACAGTTTCGGGCAGGACCACAGTTAGATCATGGCCCGTCAACTGTGCTGCAGTGGCAAGTGCCAGCCCATGATTGCCAGAGGATGCGGTGATTGCGGGCACTTCTGTCGACATCGATGTTAATTTGGACACGGCACCGCGAAATTTGAACGATCCGGTTTTCTGAAAATTCTCAGCCTTGAACACCAAATCGGTGCCGTCCTCAAAGGACAGGCGTGAGGGGATGCAGGGGGTCATATTCAGCAAGTGTTTGATGCGGCGATGCGCGGCTACCGACAGGGCGGCTTGTTCAAGAACGGTGGAGGAGGCTGTCATGGGATGTCCTTTATGTGGGGTCGGTGGACGCCGCAGCGTCGATGATGGTTTGGGTGATCGCGATGTCCTGTGCAGCTATTCCGGTGAGGTCCACTACGGTAATGTCATTGTCTGAGGTTCGCCCAGCATGTGCGCCAGACAGAACCTCGCCCAATTCAATAACCTGCAACGCCGCGTCCGTGCGGCTGGCAGTTTGGAATTCTCCGTGGTTCAGGGACTGACGTGCCATGTCGCATACGCGTAAGGATGCAGTGGTAACCAGATCGGTAGGGAGTTCCTGTTTGCCGGGGCAATCAGCACCAATCGCAGTTATATGGGTGCCAGTGCGTACCAGTCCGTTTGCAAACAGCGGTTCGGTGGCAGTTGTTGTGGTTATGATGATGTCTGCATTGCTGACGGCGGCCTCCAAATCCAAAACCGTTTCGACGACGTGACCCGTCCCCTTCAACTCTGCGCTCATCGCTTGGGCAGCCGATGGATCGCGCGCCCAGATGCTAAACGCCAACGCCCTTTCCGGCATCAATTTAGCAAGGCAAATTGCCTGAAACCGGGCCTGAATACCCGCACCGATGATCAACACCTGTTTCGCATTCTTTCGGGCCAATGCGCGCGTCGCCAATGCACCGCCAATTGCTGTGCGCATATCCGTTAGCCAACCTTCGTCCCGCAGAACGGCCAGGGGTTCGCCCGTCGTCGCGCAAAACGCCAACATCATGCCGTTGGATGAGGGGAGGCCTTTTGCAGGATTGTCGTAAAAGCCGGATGCAATCTTGATCACATAGCTGGTCGTACCTGAAATGTGGCCTGATTTGACGTGGCAATCACCGTTTGCCTCGGGAAAGGCCAGATGTACCACATCGCCTGTCTGAACGTTGCCTTGGGTGGACGCAATGTATGCGTCATTGATGCGGTTGACGGCCGTATCAAAGTCAAACAACGCTATGATCTGCGGTTTGTTGAGGTCGAGCATGTAATCGTCTCTTTTGGGTTGAGGAACATAAATAGAGGCACGAACGACTGTGATGTGAGTGTCAAAACCGTTCGTGTAGGATCATATCCAGCGTCGTAATTATCATATCAACATCGTCAGGCTGGATGGTCAGAGGGGGGCGGATTTTCAGAATGTTGTCACGTGGTCCCTCGGTCCCCAGCAAAATGCGTTTATCGCGCATGCGGTTTTTGACATGCGTGGCCAATGCGGTCGCCTCGGACTTGTTGGCGCGATCAGTAACCAGATCCACACCGACGAACAGACCGATGCCGCGCACGTCCCCAATGCAATCATGTTTGTCTTGCAAGGCCCGCAACCCTGCCAGCAATCTGTCGCCCTGATGTTGGGCGTTGGCTTGCAGGTCTTCGTCGTCAACAATGTCTAGAACCTCTTTGCCGATCCGACATGACAGGGTCGAGCCCCCGAAGGTTGAGAAAAATTCTGGTCCTTTTGCGAAACTATCTGCGATGGCCCGTGTGGTGAGCAGTGCGCCCATCGGATGCCCGTTGCCCAACGGTTTACCCAACACGACGATGTCAGGCAAAACCTCTTGCTGCTCGAACCCAAAATAGTAATCACCCAACCGACCCAATCCAGTCTGCACCTCATCAGCAATGCACACGCCGCCTGCAGCGCGGATTTTGGCGTAGACCGTTTGTAAATATCCCTTTGGTGGGATGATCTGACCACCAACAGATGGAAAAGTTTCGGCGATGAAGCCCGCAAGATCAATGCCCTTGCCACTCAAGCGGTCAATCGCGCCATCAACCAGATCCGCGAACTTTTGCGCGCGATCTGGGTCGTCTCGCCTGAAACTGCCGCGATAATCGTCTGCGACCTCAACCAATTCAACCCAATCGGAGGGCCCGACACCACCTTTGGCGTTGAACTTATACGCGGACAGATTAATCGCGCCAGTGGTGTTGCCATGGTACCCGTGATCAGGCGTTACCATACCCTTTGCCCCCGTATGAGCACGGGCCAATCGCAAGGCTAACTCATTCGCTTCTGAGCCGGAGTTTACGAAGAAGCACACATCAAATTGATCGGGCAGTTTGAACAATAGCTTATCTGCAAAGGCGGTTTGGGCAGGATGCAGATAGCGGGTGTTTGAATTCATGCGTTTGAGCTGATCCGCTGCAACAGCTTGGATGCGCGGATGCGCGTGGCCCACATGCGGCACATTGTTATAGGCATCCAGATAGGGGCGGCCCCATTCGTCAAATAGATGATGTTGCCAGCCCCGCACCAGCATGATCGGATCGCTGTAACTCAGCACAAGGTTGTCGCCAAAATGCGCCTTTCGGCTTGCCAGCACATCGGCCTTGTTGGTGGGTACATAATCCGTTTTGGTGTCTGGCAGGTTGAGCAGTGCAGCAGGGTTTGGACATATCGCGCGCCACAAATCGTTCTCGTCAGGGTCGCCTACGCCGGGCCAATCATCGCCCAACCCATCCAGCGTCAGCGCCATCTGGAAATGAATGTGAGGCGGCCAACCGCCGTTCTGATCTGGAGTGCCCAATGTACAAAAGGCGGTACCTTTCGCAATCGTCTGTCCGGATTTCAGGGTTTTGCAAACATCGGGGTTGAGATGCCCGTAGAGGGTGTAAAAACGATCCCCACCGGGCGTGTCATGAGCCAAAATCACCACGCCACCATAATCAAGGTGCCCAGTCCGGTTCTCAATGACATGAACAGTTGCATCCATGGGCGCGTATATGGGTGTACCCGCTGGCGCAAAGGCATCTACTGCCAGATGTACGGTGCGCCGGTCAGAGGCTAGCCATGGCCCGTTGCGAAAGGCTGGTTCGGCATAAATCAGGCGTGGCTCAAAGTAATATCCTAGCCAAATCTGCCCGTCTTGTTCGTATTCTTCTCCAATCCGCGCAGCCTCTTTTTGCCCCAGATGGAAGGGGTTCTGTGGCCAAACCGAGTGTTCCACAGATAGCGATCCCATCGGGGCATCACTCAGGTCGGCCCCCATGACAGGCGCAAAATTCCCGCGCTCACGGTCAAGAAACGCCAATATACGGGGTGCCGCATCGGTGACAGGCAAATCACAGGCCGTGCGCAACCGCGCGCGCAGCAGTCCCGGATCAATCGACGTTTCTTCAAGAAACCGCCACGCAGGGGCCTGAGAAATAACTACATAGGGGTCGTTGGGGGTATCACGCGCCATCAACGTTGAGTTCACAACGCTTACCGCCAGACGCATCTGCAACAGCGGCCAGATCAGATCGATCTCTGCGGTCGTGAGCGGATTCGCCGAATGGTAACCCGCAACAAGTGCGGCTAGACGCCTTTCTGCATCAGGCGCATCCAGCACCAAATAGGCGGCGGCGATGGCCAGATTGCAGACGCGTGGTGCCGCACAGATGTCACCCAGATCAATGAGGCCCGAGATATGATGGGGCTCAGATAACGCGCCATCCACCAGAATGTTGTAATCATTTACGTCGTTGTGGATCGCTTGACTTGGTAGGTGCTGGAGTGCGGGGAGGATGGCGTCAAACGCCGCAGCGATGCCTTCTAGCAGCGCACGGCGCGGCCCCTTTGCAACGTCTGAAATCTCTGGTGTGATCCATTGCGCCTGCATCAGGTCCCATTTGAAATCGCGTGTCAGGCCTGGATCAGTGAAGTCCGCCAGCGCCAGATCACTAGCTCCCATGACGCGCCCCAAATTATGAATAAGGGCATCTGTCTTGGGCAATGCGTCTGCAAACATCTGGCCCGGCAGGCGCTCCAGCACCCACAATAGGCGCGTCTCGCCGTTGGAGGTATTATACATGGTCATCTGATCGCCCGATAGGGTGGGTATGACGCTCGGGAATGGCAGATCATGCGCGCGGTCAGCGATATGACGCAGCGCAGAGATCTGCAAATCAACCAAGCCCGGGTCACAATCAGGGCGCATGACTTTGAGGACAAATCCGTCACCATGAGGCGTTTCCGCCATAAAGTTCAGGTCAAACTCACCGGGCAATTTGGTGAGTTGCGCGTCAATGCCCCACAGGGTGCGCAGAACGCTTTGCCATTCAGATGTCATTTTTTATTCCATGTCTTTGATCGTCACGTTCACTGGATGGGTCACGCAGAAGTATTTGATTTGGCGGCTAAACCCGCCAGAAAGCTGCTGACCTTGGCCAATCCCGCACGCAATATTTCAGGGTCATTGGCGTATCCAACGCGCAGCCAACCTTCCATGTGCATGACTGACCCGGGCGTGAACATCACGCCAGTCTGCTCAAGCAGCTGAATACAAAAGTCGCGTGAGGGCATGTCAAAATCATACTTTAGCAGCGCGGTCGTGCCCGCCTTGGGTTTCACATAAGATATTGATGGTTCCTGCGCGACCCAAGCGTCCAAGATCGCCAGATTTCCGCGCGTAATTTGTTGACTGCGTGCAAGGATTTTGTCCTTGGCCTCCAGTGCCATGGCAGCAAAGTAATCATCCAGCATGCCGACGCTGATCGTGTTGTAATCACGGTGGATGGATACCGCCTCAAGCACGTCCAAAGGTCCCGCTATCCATCCCAGTCGCAAACCTGCCAGCGAGAATGTCTTGGACATACCTGCAACGCTGATGCCTTTTTCATAAACATCGGCCATGGCAGGGCTGAAGCCATCGCCAGTCTGATTGGTGCCGCGGTAAACCTCATCACACAGAACATAAGCGTCGCAGCCTCGGGCAATCGCAACAAAGGCGTCAAGCGCGTCTGCTTCCATCAATGCGCCCGTGGGGTTGTTGGGATTGTTCAGCACAATCAACTTAGTCTCAGGGCGCACCAACGCCTTGAGCTCCGCAAGGTCAGGCAAAAACCCGTTCTCGGGGCGAAGATGCAAAATATCCACTTCAGCGCCGTAGCTTTCAGGGATCGAATAGTGTTGCTGATACGTTGGCCGCACGGAAATTACATGATCGCCGGGTTCGACCAATGTTTCATGGACCAAAGCATTCGCCCCGATCGCCCCGTGTGTCACCACAACGTTATCGCGTGTTTGTTTAGAATACATCGTGCAGATCGCATCGCGCAGTCGGTCCGACCCTTGGATCGCGCCGTAGGTCATTTTCATTGGTAACAGATCAGACATTACGCTGTCGTTCTTGCCCGACATTTCCAGCAGTTGTTCAATCGTCAGTGATGCCACACAGGTTTCTGCCAGATTGAATTCGCAATGGTCCTCGAATTCGTTCATCCAGATTTCAACGCCAAAGGGTTTGATCTTCATGGTGCTTTCCTTTCGCTGGTCGCTTGGGCCAATTGCCAAATGCCATGTGCCATTGCTATGTCTTCTAGTCCCAGCCCGATAGAGCGGAAATAGACGGGTGCGTCGTTGCGCGGTGTCACACTGGTGCCGCTGAGCAATCCAGCAAGG
The DNA here is from genome assembly GCF_036960155.1 of Sulfitobacter sp. Taxonomy (GTDB): domain Bacteria; phylum Pseudomonadota; class Alphaproteobacteria; order Rhodobacterales; family Rhodobacteraceae; genus Sulfitobacter. The sequence continues at coordinate 218,267 of NZ_JBALWB010000008.1, forward strand.
TCGCCGTGAATGCGGTCTTTGCTCCAACCGTGATCTTGCGCGGCAAGGCGCATATCAGCAGCGCTGTCGGGAGTCGTTGGCAGATAATCGCAGTATACCTGCGCATCACATAGAAATGCCGGAGGGACTTCATGGGCGTTTGGCGCATTGGTACTGATTGAGGTGAACAGTGACGGTTTGCCTGTATCTGTAGGGTCGATCACTGGGCTGCCGGACGACGTACACAACATTACAACATCGCTGCCTGCAAGGCAGTCGCGCGTGGTTGCGGCAATGGTTATCCGAGGATAGGCCTGACGCCAGAGGGCCGCCCGCTCGCTAGAGAGATTGGGTGAATAGACCGAGATTTTTTGCCAGTCCCGCAATGCCGCAACATGGCGCAGATGCGCGAGGGCCACAGGGCCGCTACCGATGATTGCAAGGTGACGCGCAGATGCGCGCGCGAGCAGATCAACGGCCAATGCGGTTGTTCCCGCCGTGCGCTCTGTCGTCAACAGGGCAGCATCGCACCAAACAAGCGGTTGACCGGTTTCCATCGACATTAGTGCAGTCCATGCGGTGATCACGGGACCTGTATCTGTGACGATATAGGGCGAGAGTTTTGCGCCAAAAACACCCGCGCTCTTCAGTGCACCCATATAGGTGATGAAGTCGCCTCCACCGTTGGGAAAGTCGGTAATGGTTTGCGCAGGTTGCACAGCACTGCCGTCCCCCAACGCACGAAAAAGAGAGGTCAGCTCGGCCTTCACATCCAATTGCGGCAACAGGTCTGCGACGGCCTGCGCGTCAAGAATTTGAGGCTTGTTCATCGGATTATCCTTTGAGGATTGTAACAGCTTCGTCCAGCCGCGCTTTGTCGCCCGCCGCAAGGACATTGCCGGCCATGTCCAACGTCAGAGGATTGCCATGCCAATCGGTAACATAACCGCCAGCCCCCTGAATAACCGCGGCAGGTGCGTATACATCAAATGAATCCAAACCGCTGTCGATGGAGAGGTCTGTGCGACCAGAGGCAAGCACACCATAAGAATAACACGATCCGCCATATTGAACGTATTGCGCGCGTTTACGTAGGATATCAAAACGGGCGCGTTCCGCATCATTCATGAAATCGGCATTACTGCATGTCGCATAGGCTGTTTCAACCGACGCGCAGGCGCGCACCCGAACGGGCGTGCCATTGTGTTCGGCCATCCTGCCCGAAACACCCACCCAGCGATCTGATGTGACGGGATGGTCGATCACTCCCACATAGGGCTGCCCCTGCCACGCCAACCCGATCAGCGTGCCATAAACAGGAATGCCGGCAACAAATGCGGCGGTGCCGTCTATCGGGTCCAAGACCCAGACAAAATCTGCGTCGATGTTGATGTTGTCAAACTCTTCACCAAGGATGCCATGATCAGGGTAGGTATCTTGGATCATCTCGCGCAATGCGGTTTCAACCGCCTTGTCAGTTGTCGTCACAAAGGAAGCATCCGATTTGATCGAAATTTCGGGTGCGGCACCTTTGACTGCTAGCAACATCTTGCGGCTTTGATCGGCGAGGGTTTCGGCAAAGGCGAGGTACTCAGCGTGCGCTGGAAAATCTGCGGTCATGTTAGTGGCTTTCGGTAGGAGTTTCTAATGCGTCAAAATTTGGCTGAGGAACTTCTTGGTGCGTTCATTTTTTGGTGCATTGAAGAATGTTTCAGGGGTGGCCTCTTCAACAATTTCGCCGGCGTCCATAAAGATCACGCGGTCTGCGACGGACCTGGCAAACCCCATCTCATGGGTGACACAGATCATCGTCATGCCATCGCGGGCCAGATCAGTCATCACCTCTAACACTTCGTTGATCATTTCAGGGTCTAACGCTGAAGTCGGTTCATCAAACAGGATGATCTCGGGCCGCATACACAAAGCACGGGCAATCGCGACGCGCTGCTGTTGACCACCTGACAATTGAATGGGGTACTTGTCTGCCTGTTCAGGGATTTTGACCCGTTCGAGGTATTCCATCGCTGTGGCCTTGGCTTCTGCTTTGGGGATTTTGCGCACCAAACGCTGCGCTAGCATCAGGTTTTTCACGATTGTCATGTGCGGGAACAGATTGAAGCTTTGGAACACCATCCCCACTTCGCGCCGCACCGCGTTGATGTCCTTGACTTGATCGGTCAGTTCCTTGCCACCGATGATGATCTGCCCCTCATCGTGCTTTTCCAGCCGGTTGATGCAGCGGATCATCGTAGATTTTCCCGACCCTGAAGGGCCACAGACTACGATGCGTTCCCCTTTGGAGACATGCAGATTAATGCCCTTAAGGGCCTGAAACGAGCCAAAGTACTTGCCGACGTCTCTCATCTGAATCAGTGCCTGTTCAGTCATGTTGCTCTCATTTTTCCATGTACCGGCCAAGGTAGCGTTCGACCCGGCCAAGTGACTTTTGAAGGATCCAAGTAAGGATCATGTAGACAATCGCCAATGAGATGAAGATTTCATAAGGCGCGAAGGTTTGGGCCACGAGAGTGCGTGCAATGCCGGTCATATCGGCCAGCGTGATTGTGCTGGCGAGGGCCGTGGATTTCAGCAGACTGATGATGTCGTTTCCATAAGCAGGAAGTGCAAGGCGCGTGGCGATAGGCGTGGTTAGATAGATAAATTTTTGACGTACAGACAGGCCAAGCGCACTGCCGGCTTCCAAAATGCCGCGATCCACACCCAGCACGCCACCGCGCAGGATTTCGGAAACGTAGGCGCCAGTGTTCAGTGTCAGAGCAAAGATGGCGCACCCGAAAGGGTCTCGGAACATGGGCCACAGAAACCCGTCGCGGATAAACTCAAGTTGGGGAAAGCCATAGTAGACGATGAATATCTGCACCAATATGGGTGTGCCCCGAAAGATGTAGATGTAAACCTGAGCGGGCCAAGACAGATACCATTTCCCGCTGATCCGCATCAACATCAGGCCGATGGCAAGGATCAAACCTAGAACGGCAGAAACGACCAACAGTTGAAAAGTCAGCCCAATGCCCATCAACATTTTTGGCAGGGCATCGACGATGATGGAGAAATCAAAGCTCATCGTGCGTTCACCATATGACGTTGACCGTAACGTTCCAGCCCCATCACCGTCAGGGTGATCACGGTTGAGAAGGCCAAATAAATCAAGCCGACGACGATATACATGGTGAAGGGTTCTCCGGTGGTGCCAATGGCCTGTTTTGCAACAAACAGCGTTTCATTCAGCCCGATGATCGAAATCAATGCAGTGTCTTTCACCAACGATAGCATGTGGTTACCAAAAGCGGGCAACGCGAGCCGCCACATTTCGGGGATACGCACATAGATGAAGGTTTGCAGATCCGACATGCCAAGGGCACGCGCGGCCTCGATGCTGCCCGGGTTCACCCCCAGAAAAGCGCCGCGAAAGGTTTCAGTGGCATAAGAACCGACGATCAATGCAATAGCGATGGTGCCGGCCCAAAATGGCGGGACATCCAGAAATTTTATGTCCGGATTAAAGATTTGGGCGATTGAAGTCAGCGCGATGGCCGACCCGAAGTAAAGCAACAGAATGACCAAAATTTCTGGTGTACCGCGAAACACGATTGTGTAGCCGTTCGCCAATTTTTGAGCAACGACACTGTCAGAAAGTTTAGCCGCCGCCCCGATCAGGCCGAAGATAACCATGAGGAACAGTGAACAGATGAACACCTGAGCCACCACAACGGAGCCCCAAAAATAGTCATCCCACCATCCGACCAATGCGTCCACGATAAATCCTCGGTTGTGTTTCAGTTAAGACCCACGGCGCGATGATGCGCCGTGGGGGAGGGGACGCGCGACTGGATCAGTCGTTACCCCATTCTTGGTTGTGAATTGGGAACGGGAAATACTTGAGCGCATATTCCGTCAACTTGCCGTCGTTGATCAATTTCTTGATGGCACCGTCGAGGCGGGCTTTTAGTTCGGGTTGTCCCTGACGCAGGCCAATGCCGACACCGACACCAAAGTATTCAACTTCGCTGATGGCTGGGCTTACGAACTCGTAGTTGGTGCCTTCTTCTTTGGCCAAAAAGCGCAGGTGTGCTTTCATCGGGTTGGTCATGATCGCATCAACGCGGCCATTCACAAGATCAAGATAAAGCGGTTCGGATCCGTCATAGAGCACGATATCTGCGTCTGGCAGCGTCGCGTTGAACCAGCTTTCATAAGTTGATGCGCGCTCTAGCCCGATGCGCAGACCGGCAAAATTTTCTGCAATTGGACCGCCTGAAGGATCAAACAGTGGCTTGTCCATGCCTTTTCTTCCAACCAAACGGCCTACAGAGTCCCGGTAAGGGCTGGAGAAATCGATTTTCTCCAATCGGCTGTTCGTAATCGACATGGATGCGACAATCAGGTCAAACTTGTTGGCCAAAAGCGCGGGGATCATACCGTCCCATTGTTGGCAGACATATTCCAGATCGGCGTCGATGATTTCGGCAACACCTTTGGCGACGTCCACGTCATACCCGACCAGTTCGCCGTCAGATGTGCGGTAGTTGAATGGCGCATAGGTGCATTCCATGCCGACGCGCAGCGTTTCAGCAGATGCACCAGCCGCGCCGCCTAGCGTTAGGGCGGCTGCCAGTCCGATTGTCATTTTACGTAATGTGGTGAATTTCATGATGCTCTCCGTTGGTTACGTTTCGTTTTGTTGACTTATCCTCAAGGGTTGCTCCCCCGTGTTATCCGCTCGATGCCAGTGACAATGGCCTCGACCTCTTCTTTAGTGTTGTAATGTGACAGTCCGATGCGGACGACGCCTTCATCTAATGGCAGACCCAAGGACCGCGCAGGTTCGTAGGCGTAGTTGTGTCCGTGCCAGACAAAAATACCGGCCTTTGCAAGTGCTTGTGCAATATCCGTGGGCGGCATGGACGCATGCCGAATTGAGACCGTTGGCACGCGCTGTGTGATCCTGTTGGGATTGGTGATGCCGTAGACTTTCACACCGGAGATTTGCTTTAGGCCGTCGATCAACAGGTTGGTCAGCGGCTCTTCATAATCGCGCGACATCTGGTATGAGGCCGCAACAAGGGCGCGGCGGTCTGTTGATGATGACCCTTTGCGGCCAAGATCCTCAAAATATTGCACTGTCGCTGATAGCCCAGCCAGCAATTCATATTGGGGTGTGCCGCATTCAAAGCGATCCGGAATGTCGTCCGATACGCAGCGCCCTTTGTATGGGTATAGCGCGCCTAGGAGATCACCACGCCCCCAAATAAGCCCCAGATGTGGTCCGAAAAATTTGTAGGAGGAACAGGCCAGAAAATCACACCCTATGGCATAAACGTCGACCAGATGATGGGGGGCCAATTGCACCGCATCTACAAACACCAGTGCGCCTGCATCTTTTGCCAATTTTGCGAGGGTAGGGATGTCGTTGATCGACCCGGTCATGTTGCTGGCATAATTCAGCGCCACCAGTTTGGTGCGTGGGCTAAGCTGGGCGGCTAGGTCTTCGGGTTCGACTTGCCACGTTTCATGGTTAAAATCGACCCAACGGACGGTTAGGTTTTTGTCCTTGGCTATCTCCAGCCAAGCGCCAACATTCCCTTCATGTTCCATGCGGCTGATGACAATCTCATCTCCGGGTTGGAAATCATGGCAAATGCTGCGCGACAGGTGAAACGCCAGTGACGTCATGCTTTGTCCGATGATGATTTCCTTGAACGAACGAGCCCCCAAGAATAGCGCGGCGTCTTCATGCGCCTTTTGCCACACAGCATCCGTAGCGACGCTGGTCACAAAATGACCGCCCGCGTTGGAGGCATTGGTTAGCATGTAATCTCGCACGGCATTCGCAACAGACAATGGCACCTGCGTGCCTGCGGGATTATCCACGTAGATACGTGGCTGATGGTTGTCTGTTTGGGCAAGCGATGGAAAGCACGCCCGCACTTCGGATATCGGAAAAGCCATCAGTCCCCCAAGGCTGGCCCTCACGTTAATCCGCGTCGGCCTCTTAGGGTGCAGCCTACGGGCGGGCGGCGCCGACGGTATATCGTCCTAAAGGATGAGTTCTTGTGCGATGTCATGGGATGAAGCCGCCGCGACGTTCATTTCTTTGCTCGAGCCTTGCTATGTCGGCCACACGGCACTCTAATGAATGCATGAACCAGAGCGTACAAATTTCTAAGCCATTGGAGCAGGTGGCTGATGGCATTCAAACAGAGCCGCTGCTTTTTGATCCTCTTGCGTTGATAGGGTTGATTGCGTCAAAGGATTTTTTTAGCAATCTTTCTGACACATTGGCCAACACGTTTGGTTTCGAATGTTTCCACATCTTTCTTTATCAGGCCAACGTGGGCCCTGTTAACCTCGCGAACCGCCCGGTCTTGTGTAATTATCAGCGGGGTTTGGACAATTTTCTGAATTTTACGTATGTTATCAATCCGGTGTTTCGGGCGTACCAAGGCAATGCGGCATCGGGCGTCTACCAGATTTCAGACTTTGTTCCCGATGATTTCAAACGGGTCATAGATACTGCGGATATAGATATTTTCGTAGAGGACAGCGAAACGATCGGCTACCGCACACCAGGATGGCCAAAGAACATGGCCGAATGCATTGTTCTGATCCGGTTACCGAACGGCATGGCGCTTGACTTTAGCTTCCTAATTCCACGTGGGCAGAGACAATCCACCACTTGTTCGGTGCGTTTAGAGCGCCTGTTTCCGGTGTTAGAGCGGATCGTGCGCCGACAATTTGAGATTGATCCGGCAAGCTTTGACTGCGCGGACCAACGGCCCGGCCAAGAAGATCGTTTTCAAGACTTCGGCAGCGACGTCCTGACGGACCGTGAGATGCAGGTCGTGCAACTGGTCCTCGTCGGGCACACCAGTACATCCATCTCTCTGCAGTTGGGTGTCTCAATTTCGACGGTTAAATCGCATAGGCGAAACATCTATGTGAAACTAGAAATTTCATCTCAGGCCGAGCTGTTCAGCTTGTTCCTACTGCATCTAAAGAATGTTTAAGCCTATCGGTCGACTGGGACGTTCTTAATTTGGGCGGTGGTTGTTCTCCTTGCGATAAGAGAACCGCTCTCTTGCGCCCTTGGAGCTAAGTTATTTGGTTCTCTGCTTCGTGATTCTTTCAGCGGGCAGCTTTGATGACGTGATTCAAAAGGTTTGGTGGTTGGGATGGCTAGTAATTAGTCCCCTTGAATTTGATACCGCTCAATCTTCTGGTTATTGGGCTAGAATTTGGCCAGACTAGGCGTGGTAAAGGCGACGATTGGGTTTCTAAGCGTGCCACAGACCATCAAAACAATCTGATTAATTCAAGCAGGCGTCGTTGTGACATGACATATAGCGCCCGCTTTGATGACCCTCTGTGTGACTCAAAAATTATGTTTTAAAAACAGAGACGTAGTTTTGGTTCAGGTAGGTTTATGTGTGT
>NZ_JBALWB010000009.1:0-191888 GCF_036960155.1 Sulfitobacter sp.
CAACAGCAAAAGATCTCAGCGATAACCCCAACAAAATTAGCCAGTACCTTGGGGTGTAAATGACGTTGACGTTGCGTGATCGCATGATGGCCTGAAGTCACGATTGTTTAAAAGTTGATGTAAAAAATGCAGGCTGGCAGATCAGAACGATCTTGGCGGCTTGTTTTGTCTGGTAGGCCAGTGCCGTTTGTCGGCCAAGGCGTCAGGGCGGTTGTTTGCCCCTCAGCAAGGCCAACCCCTTCAAGCGCATCTATGTGTCATGTAGCATAGCTATTGCGCCGTAAGCCAACGCGCAATCAATCTCACTTGTGATGGGAGGCAAGTAGGGTCGTCAAATACCTTACCGCATCCATCTAGTCGGTAAATGCGCCTCTGAAACGGATAATACTCCCGTATGATCGTGCCATAAAGCTGTAAAACTCGGGTAAATTCACCTCACAACGGGTCATCTTTGACTGCGGCAACCAGTTCTTTACCTTTGGTTCGCTCGCCCACATCACGACACGTATGGATAAACGCGCTCTTCGGACCTTGAAAACAACTGGATTGCTTGCAGGGCCCATCGGATCGTTCACATAAAGAGAAACCGTGGTAGCCACGCTTTGAAGTACTAAGATATCTTGCTGAGTAAATTAAGAAGAGTTTTTTGTTCCCGCGGGGTAAGCGGCGCAAGGGTTTCTTTGGTGATCAGCAATCCAGAATATTTGAGATCGGTGATGAGCGCCGCACCGCGCGCTGACAGTGAAATCGAAGAGCGGCGTTTGTCCTTCGGGTCGGCTTCTGACTGGATCAAACCCTTTGCCTTTAGACGATCGACAACGCCCTTGATCGTAGCAACATCCATCGCCGCGAGACGTCCCAAATGGTTCTGTGAAACCGTGCCAACTTCGGCCAGCCGGATGAGTGTGCTGAACTGGGTTGGCGTTAGTTTTTCATTAGCATGCCTTTGAAAAATCGTTGCGTGTCTTTGGCTAGCGGTACGCAAAATGAAACCGACTTGATCTTCAAGCTGGTATTCGATTTCTTCAATGCGGGTTGGGTCTGTTGACATAGAACATCAATATATCGCTCAATTCATGAGCACAACCAGAACCGATGGGATGTGAAAAGCGGGCTAGTGCAGCTCGTCTTCTCTTTGTGAAGGTGGCAATCGTGTTTGAACCCGCCTACAATTGCACCATCGCATGGCCACCCGGTGCATGCCGCAATGGGCAGGGTTCCAGTTCACTGCCTTCGCCGATCACCGGGCCTTTACCATATCCTTCGACCTAATCTGCATCGCCAAGCATCTCTATTAACCGCTCTGCCATGCTTAGACTAAGAGGTTTTGGTTAGGTGAAGCGCAGTGCCAGCGCAGTTATTTACATAGCCGCGCGTTAAGGTAGCGTCATCCATTGCATCCATTGCATCCATTGCATCCATGACAGTGTCAGCGTCGTTGCCTGCGACTGCGGTCATGCCTGTGACATCGGATCATGACCGCACTTGTTTGGTTTTGCGTGGCGCAATTCATCCGTTTGCATATCGTCTACAGGTTTGATTTCATCCATGTGCCGTCAAGCGTACCATAATCGCCAACCAGCAGCGTAAATCTTGTCGGCGCAACGAGGGCAGATGTTGGTAGATGGCCAAACGATCCTGTGGGCATGTCCAAAACATCAACCTGACAGGGTTTTCGGTGTCGCCAGTCCGCAAGCCCCCCAAGCGGAGTGCACAAACAAAACTGAACCGACTGAGGGCTCACAGTTTTCGCAATTAGATCAACAGGCGCGCGAAACAGTCGGCATCACAACGGGTTGCGGCATAAAGGCATCGTCTATCTCAAAATATGCAGACTGCTCACGGGTTGTTGTGATCCTGAGAAAACACATACCTTTTTGTTCAATCTTTGGATTGAAAGGCCCAAGGAATTATAAAGGGTCATCAATGTTTGTACCGCCCCATCCCGTGCCGGGTTCGGGAAACGTCGGCAGCCATCCCGAGTATTGAGGGGAGACAATTTCGCAGGCCTGCTCCTATTATGGGAGTTGCTCCTTATTTCGTGCCATAGTGCGTTCGATCTGGGATTGTCGAGATTGTGTCACCAATCATCGTTATCAATTGAGACGGACGCCTTTCGGTATCCTAACTCAGAAATGATCGCTTTTTTGGCCTTTCGGTCCCTTAGAAATGGAAACCGATAAAAGCGAACTCCATTCAGCCACTATGAAAGGATGTGATCCATCCGAAGTGTTTGAGCGCGAAACGGCTCTGATGCCAATAAGCCTTAATCATGGTGTGACCATATGTGTTTCCGGACTGTATGCCTCGCTGGTTCAAACGTCTGTAAAGCAGGGCGTCTGGTCAGTGACTTGCTGCCCTTCGGCCGAAGCCGAAAACCTTGAGTATCATGCTGATTGGCGTGCAGGTATCTTTTGCTCTTCTACGATTTCGATGCTCCCATCGGTTCCGGCCCGTATTTTTGCGCCAGTGTCTAAACCAATCAACCCACCACATCCGACATGCATCAAAACGTTCTTTTCTCGGGCGACAATCGCCATGTGGCTTAGCCAGCCGCCTACCTCGCTTAGGACTCCGCCAGATCGCTGGACATAGGGCAACCAAGAGGGGTTAACCATGCGGCACACAATGATGTCGCCATCTTGGAATTCGACAAACGGGTCTGCCGTCAAATCGAATTCGTCCTGCACCTTAAACACGCGACCAGACACATCGTGGCTACCTGACACGCAGGTACCACCCAGAACGGAGCGGTCTGATTGACCTTGAATGGGAACAGGAGCGGACAGTAGCTCGCAATCGCGCAGGGTAAGTGTAACCTGTCTCGGCGCTTGCTTTGAAAGGTGATCTGATTTTTCTTTTCGTATTTGTGCAATCGCCTTGAGCGCTGTTAAATCAGCACTGCCTAAGGCTACCAGTTCTTCCATCTTAAGATGGAAAATCAAATCTGCAAAATCTGTTTCTTCGGCCACCGCCATAATTGCACGCCGAATTTCAGCAACAATTTTGAGCGCTTCATGTTTTGCTTGTTCTTTTAGATCTTGGAAAGCGATGGCCAGATCTATTGCGTCCTTTGGGGGTGTCGCGATGGGGGGGAACCCATCAGAAGACAAAGGCGTGGCACTGTTGAGCAACGGCCACAGCAGACTAGGCGCTTCGCTGTAGCGCGGCGTGCTCAGTTCATAATCAAAGATCGCGCGGTGCCCCATCAGAGCCATGAGCGTGCTCTTTTGCGCATCTCCCTTGAGGCCTGCACAGGCATCTATCATATTGACAGGCGCGTGACGCAAGACGGGACGCATAAGGCGGTTGCGCGCGTCCTGGTCACCTTTTGCAATGGCGTCCGCTTCACTCATCGTGAACCCTGCGACGATGTTGATTTTCTCCGCCTCGACGTAAATCTCGTGGACCAACTTGGTTTGAAGCTTTTCAATGCAGACGATAATTTGTTTTTGGGGCAACGCGTTAAAATCGATGGCCCGCCATACAGCCATATCTTCTTCCAAGGCAGGTTTGATCTGCTCTTGGAAATGGGTGATCATGAAGGGCGCTTGTTTGCGCAACTGGCGCGCTTTTGCGTTGTTGAGACGCAAGGCCATCTTCTTTTTCAGATCATGATCCACAAAGGTTTGTCCAAATAAGTTGACCAAATGACCGGGCCGCCCCTCAGGCAGGTTATAACTGATGCCCAATTGTCGGCATGCGATGTCTACACTGCCACCCGGGCCCCAAATCTGTCCCATAAGAGAAAAGGAAAGGGGGGTTGGCCTTGGCAAGACTTCGGACATTTCATCTTGCTCCAGGATTACGTCATCGGCTTCACTGTCCTTGTAGTTATCAAAGATGCGTTTCCACTCCTGTGTCCGCGCCAGCTCTGCTGGGCTACCACCGACAAGCGTTGTGATGTCGCGACTTTGAACAATCTGGAACGACCCTTCTGCATACGCCCATTCGATGTCTTGAGGGCATCCGAATGTGGTCTCAATTTTTTGCCCAAGTTCCAGCAAGGGGAGCAAATCAATCGGTGCAATGTCATCGCCAATTGCGGATTGGGTATAGCGACCAAACCGCAGACTTTGGGGGGTGACACGGCCAGATACCAAATCATCCCCGCAGCCCTTGACCAGTTCCACCATCATCAATCCAGGCGCGGTTGGGTCTTGGGTGAAGAGAACTCCGGCATATTCTGAACGCACCATTTGCTGGACCAAAATATTGCCGTCGTGTTTCTTTTCACCTTCCGCATCATAGCTTTCGGCGCGGGCGGATGAGAACGAGTCCACAACCGTATCAAGAGCTTCTCGCATCTCAGCTTTCTGTACTTCTAAGACGCTTTCAAAAACACCAGCAAAACTTTGATCCGCACCGTCCTCGCTTGAGGCCGAGCTTCGGACTGCGCAAGGTTTTTCATCCACTAAACGCCAGACCATATTGGAGAATTTGGCCTTTTGGGTTTTGGACATGTCGCTATAGGCATCTATCGCCTCTGACCGGATTACGACACCGTCAGGCACAGGCAGGCCCGCATTTTTTAGAACAGACAACCGGTAAGATTTATTGCCGCTATTGTGCAGGGCTTCAGTGTGATCCAGAGGAAAGATACCGTAGCTGAAATTACGCAGTTTCCAGCGCCGTATAGCGCCTGATGTCTGCAGAATGATTTGTTTGATAACACCCGTGACATAGGCCCGTTGGATCAGCAAAAGGATGAGGCTAGTGCACAGATACACATTGCCAGCGGCACTGAGCTGAAAAACCAGTGCAAACATCGCTGGAGCGCCAATGACCCACCATAAAACCGCCTGTCGTTTCGTCTTGGCAACGGCCCAATGCAAGTAGGTGCCAGCCAGAAGAGCAAAGAGGGTTGGTAGGATGTAAGTGCCATCTGGTTGACCAAGATTCTGCACCCAGAGGAAGGACGTAGTGATAGAGGCGGCGGCTTCGGACGTGGCGCTGAGGCCCAGCATCATCACGGGTAAAAACAACAGTGCAGCCAAGTTACGCATGGGTGTAAGACCCTTGTCCGAATAAAACTGCTGCACAGCGCGTGCTTTGCGGGTTGGGTCGTCCTTTAGACTATCCTTTAGTAGTTTCAGTTCCTGCGCATGCTTTGCTGTGGTCATCTGATCGCGTTCGGATTTGAGTGCGATTGGCAAAACCATCAAACGAGAAAGGAGCGACAGTGCGACTAGACCAAGCACAAAATGTGCCCGTTCTCCAAACCAAACCAGCGCTGAGGCCAATTTGGAAACTGCTATCTGCCAATAGGTGACTTGCTGCTCGGCCAACCATTGTTGGACGTGGGGTTTGGGCGTTGGGGCGACAAAATGCTCCCAAGGAGTGGTGTATCGTCCCTGGAAGTCGATGCCTGCTTCGCTCATCTCCAGTCCGAGAACTTGAGACATGAAACAGCTACGTCGATCATAGCAGGCAGCAATCGTGGGTTTGTTCTGTAATTGAGCAATGCGTGCTTTGAGTTCATTTGTCGGTAGCGCGCGCAGCGGAATATTGATCGCTCCGGGTAAGTGGCCAGACGCAAAGTCGCCCGGATACCGGGTATCGACAATCTGCAAGTCTGCACTCGCCTGCAGGTTTTGGAAATCCTTGGTACTGAGCAAGGTTTCTTTGTTGGGATAGTCTGGAATGGCCCTAAGATCAGACAGTGATTGTACGTCTTTATCGCTAAAGTCGCGTCCTTCAACCAGCCATTTTTCGATGCCGCCACTTATGAAGCGACAATCAATTCCACGGGCAGCAAGCTCGGCACAGGTTTCGCTGCTGCGGTTTCCGTTGTGGCAAAATAATACCACTTTCTTGCCTTCCAGAGGCATGTTGGATTGCAGAAAGTCAGGGAACCGCACGTGTGTGGCACCTGGCAGTGTTCCCATCCGATGCTCACCAGTTTCACGCACATCAAAAAACAAGGTTTCCTCACCGTTCTGCGAACTCTGTAACAGGAGCTGCGCCTCTTGCGTGCTCAATGCGAGCGGGCTTTCTGCCTGTTTATTAAAACTGGTCTCTTTAAGATTTTTATCCTTAATCGCCGTCCCGTCAAATTGAGCAGGGCGAACAAGGGTGGATTGCAAATGAGCCAGTTCTTGAGATTGCTTGGTTCGGTATTGCCAGATGTTGAGAGCACCCAGAGTGGCGGCAATCAACAATAGTGCAACGATAAAACGCACAGGAAACCGGGTATTTCTTTGGCCCAACTTAGGGGTGAATCCGAAGCGTTTTGCGATCAGCGCAGTGGCCCCTGTTACAGCCGCAAAAGCGACGGCAAAGACCTGCGATAATGAGGAAACCGAACCAATCAAGAGTTCTGGCGAAGGGATGGCAAAAGCCATACTGGGCGCTACAACGAGAATACCCAAAAGAGCGAAATGTTGTTGTTTGTGAAGAACCTTAAATGCCTTCGATCTAGCTATTTGAACCGCAATCACAACTCGCCCCGCTTGAATTACCTATGAACAATTCAACTATTAGAGGTAAATTTTAGTTAATATATAATTTACGATCTACATGGTTAACGCTGATTGTGAACATCAGGCGCGAAAATTCGACGCAGGTTGGAATGTGATGTCGAATTAACCAAATCTTCGTTTGGGTCTGCCACGAATAGGTATTCAATTCTCATCGACGCTCAGGTTTCGAGGTCGAAAACCTTTGAGGGGACACCATGAAAAGCAACCTATTGAAGCAGATTTGTCGTCGCTGGCTCGAGAAATATGGTCCATCCCGCTGGGTTCAAACGTGTGCGGTGGCTGGACTTGCAGCTGTAATGGCTGTTCCTGCATCGGCGGATATTGACCTTGTGTTTGGTACATATGCTGCTGACAAGCCGAGTACGACCGTCAGGAAATTCAAACCCTTTCTGAGATATTTGTCTGAAGAAATGGCCAATATTTTGGATGAGCCAGTCAAAATCAGGATGAAGATTGCCAAGGAATATGAAACCGGCATTTCGCACCTAGCAAATGGAGATGTGGATTTTGCCCGATTTGGGCCAGCATCCTATGTCACTGTAAAAGAACGCAATGCTGGGATTGAAATCGTGGCAATGGAATCGAAAAAAGGGACGAAAAGATCTAAGGGGATCATTGCGGTACATCGAGATAGCGAAATTGTTTCCCTTTCAGGTTTGACACAGCAAAGCTTCGCCTTTGGAGATGAGCTTTCTACCATTGGTCGTTACCTCTCACAATGCCACCTGATTGACGCGGGTGTAACCAGTAAAGAACTTAGTGGATATGAATACCTTGGCCGCCATGACCGTGTTGGATCAGCTGTAGGTGAGGGGCGTTTCACGGCAGGTGCGCTTAAGGAAAGTACCTTTAAAAAACTGGTGAAATCAGGCGTCCCTATCAAGGCCTTGTTCGAGTTTGAGAATGTCACAAAACCTTGGCTTGCGGCATCTGATTTAGATCCTGAGGTGTTTGCAGTCATGCGTCAGGTTATGCTTGGCACAACAGACGTAAAGGTACTGGGGGGCATTGCTAAAGATGGATTTATAGAAGGGTTCGATGCCGACTATGATTTCATTCGCAACGCCATAAAGAACAGCAACAAATTCTGATTGACTGGTTAGGCAGGCGTATGAAAAACGTTGGCATAAATACGCAAATCATCGTCTCGATGATCTTTGCTGCCGTTCTCGTGACTTTTGTCGTTGGGGAGTACGAGCGTCGTGCAGAAACCCAGCGTATGAACGTCGACTTGCATACGCAAGCAGATCTAACAGTTTCACTGATCAGCGGGCTGATGTTAGAGCCCATCATCGTACAGGATACACCTGTTTTACAGGCAGCTATGGAAGAAGCGCTTGTGCGCAATGCCAAGCTGTTGGCACTTTCCATAAAGGACGATTTTGGTGATGTTATAGCGCATGTTGTGCGCGAAGGAGTCCCATCCAATACTGGGTCCAAACACTTCACAAACGATATTATCCTCGAAGGTGAACCATTTGGTGTCATGGAAGTGGATTGGTCTACAGCAGAGGGGCAAGCATTGATTGATGCAAATGTCCGCCAAACGCAGGTGACCATCGTATTCACAGTAACAGTTTTGTCGTTGCTTTTTCTATTTCAAACCAATGTTCTGGCCATGCGACCTCTTCGCAATATCCATACTCGAATGTCTTCGGTCATCGCTGGCGAGCGACACGACAGGGCACGCCTTGCATCATTTGTCTCAAGGGAACTTTCTGCGCTCGATTATTCGGTTACAGTGTTGGAAGAAACTTTTACCGAACGGGATGGCCGAGAATATGCATTAAAAATGGCGAAAGAAAATGCTGATAAGGCGAGCAGGGCTAAATCAGATTTTCTGGCAAACATGAGCCACGAAATTCGCACGCCGATGAACGGTGTCATTGGCATGGCCGAACTCATTCTGGACACCGACCTGAATGAGGATCAGAAGATGTATGCCGAGACGATTTCTTCATCTGGCTCAGCACTGTTGACGATCATCAATGACATATTGAATTTCTCCAAGATCGAAGCGGGCAAGATGGAGCTGGAGAATGCTCCATTCGATCTCGAGGCCGCAATGGAGGACATCATCACGTTGCTTTCCACAAAGGCGCGGGAAAAGTCAGTAGAAGTTACTCTGCGATATCATCCTAACCTGCCAAAGGTGTTTCAGGGCGATGTCGGTCGATTGCGGCAAATCATTACTAATATTGCGGGGAACGCAGTTAAATTCACCCTTGAAGGGTACGTCTATATAGATGTGACAGGTGTGAAAGGTCCTAAAGGCTACAATCTAAGGATTGAAGTGAAGGACACTGGTATAGGGATACCGCAAAGCCAAATTTCTCAGATATTTAGTGCATTTGAACAGGCGGATAGCGCCCGAAGCCGTCAATTTGAAGGAACTGGTCTGGGATTGGCAATATCTACCAGATTGTTGGCATTGATGGGTGGAAGGATAAGTGTCACGTCAGAGCCGGAGCAGGGATCGACATTCACCATAGATGTTCCAATGGTTGAAGGCGTACAAGTCCTGGCCAAAACTTATGGTCATGAGCAAGAGTTGGCAGGTTTGCGCATATTGGTTGTAGATGATTTGGAGCTGAACCGGCGAATTCTCTCAGAACGGCTCAGCAGTTGGGATGTGACAGTTGTACTCGCGTCCTCTGGGCCAGAAGCCTTGGATATCCTGGAAAAGACAAGCGAGCATTTTGATCTTGTAATTCAAGACTATCAGATGCCTCAGATGGATGGAGAGGAACTGGCAAAACGTATTCGGGGTATGGACGCTTTCAGAACCATTCCGTTAGTCGTTCTGTCATCGGTTGAGCTGTCAATGAACCACGCCATCAAGTCAGAAATTGGAAATTGCGAATTATTACTTAAACCTGTTCGGTCAACGAGTTTACGGAACGCCATTGTTCGATCTCTTATGATGCAACCCAAAACACTCCAAAAAGTTGAAACAGTAGAACCAAATATAAGTGAAATCGAACATTTGAATATTCTTGTGGCTGAAGATAACAGCACCAATCAGTTTATTGTAAAGACAATGTTAAAAGATGCTAATGTCTCAATCATTTTTGCTGAAAACGGCATTGAAGCATTGCAAAAATTTACAGAAGTTAAACCTGATATTGTATTGATGGACATGTCTATGCCGCAGATGGACGGTATCGAAGCAACCCAAGCAATTCGCAAGTTGGAAAATGAATTCAACTTTGTGCATTGCCCAATAATTGCCTTGACAGCTAACGCAATGCAGGAAGATCAGGAACGTTGCTTGGAGGTCGGGATGGATGACTTTTTAACAAAACCGATCGGAAAAAAAGCGCTGCTGACTGCGGTGCAACGTTGGGGCGTTCAGGCGATAGCCTCGCGCGAAACGGGGCCGCAAAAGGGTATTCACGGCGTAGAAGTAAGTAACGTTTCTTTACGTTAGCCGCGACTACTAAAAATAAGATGGTTCTGGGGGTTTGGTTGCGAATTCGTGGGATGTCATTTTATGTGCTCGCTGTGAACTGATCAATGAGGGGACCGTTCCTTGGCAAGAAAATCCGCAGTGGTGTTAACTCGTTAACTCTTACTATTGCTCAAAAATTGCAACTCAAGGCGATAAAGAACCTCACTTGAGTTCAAAAACCTTACTAGGCGCACGCATTTATTTCTGGCGGGTTCACACCATGCCTGAAAAACTACCGTTTGTTGTCTTAGAGTACCGCCTATCATCAACCATTCCTGTGTTGAAATGGGACACGCCAAGAATGGTTGAGTTCCGAGCGTTAGATTGTCGAAATCGTAATCGCAGACCAGCTCTTCATTGGCCTGAGTGCTGATGCGTTAGTATTGACACAAACAATTCTTGGGAATGGTGTTACGATTGGTATGGCGGCGCTTACGGGTGACGCAGGTGCGCTCGGGACCAGCTCTGGTGCTGATATCACATCGGGTATGTTGCCCGCGCAGATGCCGCTATCATTTTGTCCTCAGGCTAAGCGGCTGATTTAACAAATCCTGAGGGTTCTAATGACACGAAAAATTCTGTCTTTGGGAATGCAGAACTAGACGCTGTATCGGATCAGCCGACGCAAGATGTTGTTATACTTAAGGTGACATTTGCGGCTGTTGGCGATTACATCACGCTGTTCTTTACCTTTTCCTCTGAAGAATATCTGGAATATGTAAACGGGGCAACGATGCGTTAGGCATTTGGCGAAAGGATGTCACCGCGCCTTTTACACCTGCCCAAAGTGAGTTGGTCTCGATTGATACGGTCTCTATCACTTCGGCATCAAATTTCTACGTAGATCGCCTGATAGCAAACGACACCTATAACACTGAAATGGATGGTACGACGTAGGAGTTATCGATAAAGGCACGCGTCGTTTCCACCGACGTAAGTACCATCGAGGTCGCTTTGGCGGATAGTGGTAACGCTCTCTATGGGAGAACAGGTCACGTTGACCATTCTGTCTGACGGGTGCCGTACCCGGCATAGAAAAATATGCCTCCGTTACTCTAGAGAAAACCATGTGGTCGGGTGCATTGGATGACTTTACAGCTTCGCCACAGCACAGGATATTGATCAAAGGACAACAGGTGAATTGCTATTTGATGAATCAGCTGTATTGATGCTCGGGGTTCATATGATCGATGGTGAAAATGCGGTGCGCCAAAAAACAGGAAAGCGCTACCTACATCTACATCATGTTCCAGCAACACGAGATCATTTTTGCCAATGGCTTTCCCAGAGAGAGCTTTCAATCCAAGCGGCTCCGGTGTTGATGGACTGGTTGATCGCACACGAGAAGAATTGATTTAGCTCTTCCCAGAATTACGATGCGATCCCAACGCGTAGGGCTCAACGGCAAGGATGGTCCTTAAAACAGGTGAAATGAAGATACTGTCCCGTTTGATTTGATCAATACTCTTGGGAAAGAGAGCCCCGACGCAGATCTCCTGTGTCGCCAGTGTGTCGGGGTGCTGTCGTTATGTCAGTGTTGTTTCCGTCGACTCGAGAAGGTCGGCAAGGCCACCCATTTCGGTAATCAACTTTAGAACGTCCGTGACGCCCTGACCGTGACGCAGCGCGCAGAAAACAAAAGGCCGTTGCCCACGCATCTTTTTGCTGTCGCGGTCCATGACGTCTAATGACGCGCCGACATGGGGGGCAAGATCAGTTTTGTTGATGACCAATATGTCGGATTTGGTGATCGCGGGACCACCCTTGCGGGGGATCTCTTCTCCAGCGGCCACATCGATCACATAGATTGTTAGGTCTGCCAGTTCGGGGCTGAAGGTAGCTGACAGATTGTCGCCACCACTTTCGATCAGGATGATTTCCAGATCTTCGTGGCGCGCGCGCATCTGCGCAATGGCTGCCAAATTAATTGATGCATCTTCACGGATCGCAGTATGCGGGCAGCCACCTGTTTCCACGCCAATGACACGATCCCGCGGCAAGATTTGCATCCGCATTAGCGCTTCTGCGTCTTCTTGGGTGTAGATGTCATTGGTGATGACACCGATGGAACACTTGGGGTGCAGTGCACGCGCTATACAGGCGGTTAATGTGGTTTTGCCCGCGCCAACGGGACCGCCAATGCCGATGCGTAAAGGTCCGTTTAGCTTTGTCATGATCGGAAAATCCTTGGCTGGAGTGTTTCATGTTTCATCGCGGTAATGTCGGATAAAAACGCTGTGCTGTGTAAGTCATCCAGAGTCGCGCGGCGCGTTTCCTTGGCGATTTGGTCACAGATCGGCGTAAGTGTCGCAAGGACGGATTGCCCGTCAGTCTGACCCAATGGCACCGCGCGCACAGCTGCGGAAACCAGATTGCTGGCAAAGGCTTGCAGATAGAGGACGCAGGTCAGATCAACATCAATCCGTTTTTGCGCGGCAGCAGTCCCAACGGCGACAGGGTAGCAAAGCGCGATTTGTTCTCCGCCCCAGATCGCTGTTGTTGTGGTGTTAAATGCAGCCCCTTGCAGCCCAGTCTCAAGGAGGCGCTCGGCAGAGCTGGAGACTGCCAGCGCTGCATCATTCGTTTCAATCAGCATTTGTTTGCAGTCACTGGCATAGGCTGCGCGCAAAAGGATGCTATCGTTGCGTCCACTGCCAAACGCCAGTACGTCAGCCAGCCAGTTTTGCAGGGTGCTGGCATTGCTGATCGCTCCAGCTTGGATTGCGGTCTCTAACCCGTGCGAATAGGCAAACGCCCCAATCGGAAAGGCAGGCGAAAACCACTGGGCAAGCGTCAGGATATCGTGGTCAGTGGTCATGGGCAGTTGCGACGTGTTCGTGGGAATGTATGCGACCATGCCCATATGCACCGCCTTCAGGCGTGAAGGGTGCATCAATAGCTTCAACCGTTGCGCCTAAATGTTCTAGCATATGGCCAATTACTGGGTCTGCTTGGATGAGCAGGTGATCGGCATTGATCTGACAGGGCGTGTGACGGTTGCCGACATGCCAAGCTAGACGCACAAGGTCGCTACCTGTTATTTTCAGCAAGGCCTCGGCGCTTGCTTTGATCTGGACCAACGTACCAGTGTCTAACTCCAATGCATCGCCATCATCCAGCGAGGTCGTCTGGGCCAAATCGACAATAAATGCATCTCCTGACGCGGTTGTTAGACGTTTGCGGCGCAAAAATCGTTCTGTGTAATCCAGCTCACAATGCTCGGTAGGGCCGGTCCAATGTCCGGTGCGATGTAGGATCTGTGCAATAGGGAGGGTGCTCATATTAGGTCTCTCAGAACATGAAATAACGTTGGGCCATGGGCAGCACCTCGGCTGGCTGGCAGGTGAGTAGAACGCCGTCCGCGCGAACCTCGTAGGTTTCGGGATGGACATCTACGACGGGCAAAGCATCGTTCAGGATCATATCCGCCTTGCCGATATTACGTGTGTTCTTAACCGCAACGGTTTGCTTTTGCAGTCCTAGCGTCTCAGCAATCCCAGCGTCTTGCGCTGCTTGAGACACAAAACTGACCGAGCCATGGCGCAAGGAACTGCCATAAGCACCAAACATCGGGCGGCTATAGACAGGTTGCGGTGTCGGGATCGAGGCGTTCGGGTCGCCCATTTGGGCTACCACAATTGTTCCCGCCATCAGCACCATCTCGGGTTTTACCCCAAAGAAGGCAGGGTTCCACAGTACCAGATCCGCGCGTTTGCCAACTGTGATGTCACCCAACACATGGCTGACGCCCTGTGCAATTGCAGGGTTGATTGTGTATTTGGCGATGTAGCGTCGCACGCGCATGTTGTCGTTGTCGCCAGTTTCTTCGGGCAAGGCACCGCGTTGCTTTTTCATCTTATCAGCGGTCTGCCACGTACGGATCAGCACTTCACCGACCCGCCCCATTGCCTGACTGTCCGAGGCGATGATCGAAAACGCGCCCATGTCATGAAGGATATCCTCGGCGGCGATTGTCTCGCGGCGGATACGGCTTTCAGCAAATGCGATGTCCTCGGGGATGGATTTGTCGAGATGGTGACAGACCATCAACATGTCCAAATGCTCTTCCAAGGTGTTCACCGTGAAGGGGCGGGTCGGATTGGTTGAGGAAGGCAATACGTTGGCATCACCACAAATTTTTATAATGTCGGGAGCATGGCCGCCACCTGCGCCTTCGGTGTGAAAGGCATGGATCGTGCGGCCTTTCATCGCGGCAACTGTGTGCTCGACAAATCCGCTCTCGTTCAGTGTATCCGTGTGGATCATCACCTGAACGTCCATGTCATCCGCGACGGTCAGGCAACAATCAATTGCCGCAGGCGTAGTCCCCCAATCCTCATGTAGCTTTAGCGCACAAGCCCCTGCATTGACCATTTCGACCAAGGCCGCAGGCTGGCTTGCGTTGCCTTTGCCTGCAAGACCTACGTTCATCGGGATGCCGTCAAAGGATTGCAGCATCCGTCCGATGTGCCATGGGCCGGGGGTGCAGGTGGTGGCAAGCGTGCCATGCGCTGGGCCCGTGCCGCCGCCAAAACAAGTGGTCACACCTGAATGCAGTGAGTCATCCATTTGCTGGGGACAGATAAAGTGGATATGGCTGTCCACCCCGCCTGCTGTCAGGATACGACCTTCACCCGCGATCACCTCGGTGCCGGGACCTACGATAATATCGACGCCCGATTGCGTATCAGGATTGCCAGCCTTGCCAATTGCGTGGATCAGTCCGTCCCTTAGCGCAACATCAGCTTTGTAGATGCCTGAGTGATCGACAATCAGGGCGTTGGTGATCACGGTATCTACAGCACCATCCGCGCGGGTGACTTGGGATTGCCCCATGCCATCACGGATGGTCTTACCGCCACCAAATTTCACTTCTTCACCATAGGTGGTCAGGTCACGTTCAACCTCAATGATCAGATCGGTGTCCGCCAGACGAAGCTTGTCGCCAGTGGTGGGGCCATACATTGCGGCGTATTGCGCGCGGGGCATTTCGCGAGGCATCTACAGGTCTCCCATTACTTGACTGTTAAATCCAAATACGCGGCGCGCGCCGCCAATCGGGATCAGTTGAACATCGCGGCGTTGTCCCGGCTCAAACCGCACAGCGGTGCCAGAGGCGATATCAAGGCGCATGCCGTGTGCAGCAGTGCGGTCAAAATCCAACGCAGGGTTGGTTTCGGCGAAATGATAATGGCTGCCGACCTGAACAGGCCTGTCGCCCGTATTGGCGACGATCATGGTGATTGCCTCAGCGTCTGCATTCAGGGTCAGGGTGCCGTCTGCTGGGAATAGCTCTCCGGGGATCATTGCGTTCTCCTACCTGATTGGGTTGTGGACAGTGACAAGTTTGGTGCCGTCGGGGAATGTCGCTTCGACCTGCACCTCGGGGATCATCTCGGCGATGCCAGCCATGCACTGATCGCGCGTAATGACGTGGCCACCCGCTTCCATCATATCCGCTACAGAACGCCCGTCGCGCGCGCCTTCAACCACTGCATCAGTGATCAGGGCGATGGCTTCGGGGTGGTTCAACTTGACGCCGCGCGCCAGACGTTTGCGCGCGACCTCTGCGGCCATGGCAATCAAGAGTTTGTCTTTTTCCCGTGGGGTAAGTTGCATTTATTACAGCCTCCAAGACGTAGGTAATGTGTTGCGTGAGAGATGTTCGAGGATCGGGATCAGGCTGCGCCGCAACTCGTAACTGTCGCGGGCAAGTTGGCGGATCACCAGTGTCGTTTCCGAAAGCAGGCTTGCACCTGCTGTATCTGGGAGTAAGGCGCGGACAGGATTTAGGTGACTTGCCACATCGGCGGTGATCATCACAATGCTTGCCATAGCCCCAGCCCCATTTGCAATTGCAGGGCGCGCCAGATGGGACGTGGCATCGCCGATCAGATCCATCCCGTCGATATAGATTGGCTGCCCTTCACGCGTGATCTTGATCCTGTCCTGAAACATCACATCGCGCAGTGTTTCAGGCATCGCTGCACGGCCAAACACGACAGGCTCTACCATCAACAGACGTGCCTGCGCTGTCAGGTCAATTTCCAGATGTCGCCGCAAGGCGCAGCGCTCAAACAGGATCAACTCCTGAGGTAGCCATTTCAGATAAGCATGATCGCCAACGGATATTTTTGTAGTGACGTGTCCGACTTCACCGCGCTGGGCCCGGTACGCGCGCTCGGCGGCTTGGGTGGTTATGGTGAGGGCCGCTCCGCCACCGACTTGCACATCAAGTGCGAAACTATCACCGCCCGTAATCCCACCAGCCGTATTGACCAAAACCGCTTCGACATCTGGGGTGTATGATTGAGGAAAAACCAACTTCAAGGAACCGGACTGACGCAAGCCCTTTAGGCGGGAAACGCCGTGCACATCCGCGCAAATTGACAGGCTCGCTGCCCCTCGGGCACGAGGCTGCAAAAGGGTTTGGTCCCTCGAGCTAATGGGGGCTAAGTGGTTGATGGGGCGCTCCGGATCAGATTAGTTGTCGAACTTGATCATAACTGGTGCTGAGGCACTCCATTCGGGTAGGGTAAACCTTGATGAAGGCATGTATTTGGCTGTTTAGTAGGCGGCTTTGAGGATCATGTTTGTTTTTTAGGCAATGTAAAAACGTGACCTTGCAGCAATGGTAATGCCGCTGGCCACACACTGACCCATTTCAAGCAATCAAGAATCCGCCGAATATCTGTTCAATGCCAAAGTTGCTGATAGAGGTGTCATAAAGCCGAGAATAGCCTTGTTTAACGCTGTTTTTCCAGTGAGCGGTGGCATGTTTTGCATCCTCCCTCCATATTTCTATGAGAGGAATGTAATTTATGCACCGCTTCCGCAATTCGCTTGCCGCTCAGATATTTGTCGCCATTGCCGCTACTGCCGCGTTGATCATCGCGATCATGGCGTTACTGGTGGCTTTTTCTATGCGCGATGGCTTTGCGCAATATTTGCTTCGTGGTGAACTGACGCGGTTTGACGCATTAGAGCAGGCGTTGATTGAAACGCACGTGGATGCTGCCAAGGGCTGGCCAGAATTTACGGACAATCCGGACAGATGGAATAAATTTGCGCGTACACATTTCCAACCTCGTGGTCGCGAGGAAGGCAGGGGAGCGGGGCCATCAAATGGACCGCCCCCCGTTTGGCGAAATGGGCCGCCGCCACGCGGACCGGGGGGCGGTGATCGCCTGTCGATACGCGGACGCCTTATGCTGCTAGATTCCGAAGGTGTGTATGTCGTCGGTGCTAAAGAACGGGCTGGGCTGTTTGAAAAACGTGCGATCTGCGTCAACGGGAATTGCGAAAATGGTAAGCTGCTTGGCTACATTGGTCTGAATGCGCCACTTTTATCAGCCAGCGGCGGTGATACCTTCTTTTTGCGTCGGCAATATAACTCGCTGGCATTGTCTGCATTGCTTGCGGTGTTGTTGTCCGCCATCGCGGCGTTTTTTGTGGCGCGTCAGATTTTAATTCCTATACGGCAATTAGAGGCAGGGGCGAAAACGATGGCCTCTGGTGATTATTCGGCGCGCATCACACAGGACCGATCTGACGAACTTGGCCAGCTTATTGTGTACTATAACGCCCTTGCTGCGACATTGGGGCGTACAGACAAGGCTGAAAGAGAATGGATTTCCAACACCAGCCATGAACTGCAAACGCCTTTGGCAACTCTGCGCGCCCAAATTGAGGCCGTGCAAGACGGTGTTCGCCAACCTGATGCAGAAACTTTGGCAGGTATGCATGCTGCGATGATGCGATTGTCTCGGCTTATTCAGGACATCAAAATTCTTTCGCATTCCCGCGAGGGCGGCCTAACGACTGCGCTTCACCTTGAGGATTTAAGCGGGATCGCCCGCGAAGCGGCCAGCGTTGCCAAACCGCTGTTAGAAAAAAAGCAGATCAACCTCGAATTGGATTTGCCTGAAAAAGCGCTACTCATGTGTGATCGGATTAGAATTTTTCAGGTGATCGACAATCTGCTTCAGAATGCAGCGCGCTATACCAATGCGCCAGGGCAAGTCAGGTTAAGCGTTCAGGACACCGCCGATATGGTTCACTTGATCGTTGAGGATACACCACCTGCACCGCCAGAAGCAGACATGCCAAAGCTCTTTGATAGATTTTACCGAGCAGAGAGTTCCCGTTCGCGCGCTTTTGGCGGTTCGGGGTTGGGCCTATCGGTTTGTCGGGCGATTGTTGAGGCACATGGTGGCATGGTTACAGCGGAGCGCTCCGCGATGGGAGGGCTTCGGGTTACCATCGCACTGCCCAAGGAGAAAACATGACACCACCACGCATCCTGATTGTGGAAGATGAAACCGCACTTGCCGAAGTTGTGCGGGACTATCTATCTGCGGAGGGCATGGCGGTTGATGTCTTGTTTGAGGGGACGGATGCCGTTTCAACGGCGTTGACTGGCAACCATGATTTGTTGATTTTGGATTTGATGTTGCCGGGTGTTGACGGGCTCACGATTTGTCGCGAACTGCGGCGCACTTCTGATGTGCCGATCATCATGACAACCGCTAAGGTCGAGGAAATTGACCGGCTGCTGGGGCTTGGCCTTGGAGCGGATGACTACCTGTGCAAACCCTATTCGCCGCGAGAATTAGTAGCGCGGGTTCAGGCTATTCTGCGGCGCGCAGCAGGGCGGGCGGATCATGCTGCCACAGCCCCAGCTTCCCGATTAGAGATCGACACAGAGCGTTGGGTTGCTAGGCTTGACGGGAAGGCACTAAACCTGACGCGCCGCGAATTCATGTTGGTGCATTCGCTTGCGGCTCGGCCGGGGCGTGTTTTTTCGCGTGACGACCTCCTCGCGCGTGCCTTTCCAGATGACACAGAGGTGTTTGATAGAACGATAGACAGCCATATTCGCAATATTAGGCGAAAAATTGCGACCATCAGCGACAATGACCCCATCAGATCGGTATATGGTGTAGGTTATTCTTACGATGGCTAGGATGACCTTCTAACTTTCAGTCAGAAGCGGCGCAAAAATGTGCCAACTACAGTATTTTTCACACCTGCACATTCGCTGCATATTCACTGCAACGCCAGTCCACAATGTTAGCGCAAATTACTTTTGTAAGGGCGAATCAATCGCCTCACACAGGAGTGTAAGATGTTCACTAGAGACACCAAAACCAATAAAATCCCGATGTATCGTCCCTCGTTTCTGCGCAAAACGTCAGGCCAGCGAATTGTAACGATGACCACATTGGCAGCTATGTTTGCCATTGCTGTTGGCGTTGTAGCGGCACATGCCGATACAGCATCTAGCACCAGTGATTTACCACTTATCTTTGCCCAGCAGTCAGGGAAAAGTGGGTCAGGGGAACAGCGTGACCGCCCGCCACGTGAGGCGCTTGAAGCTTGCTCCGGTGCGAAAAAGAACGCTGCCTGCAGTTTTGCAGGCCATGACGGTGAGCAGTTAAAAGGTAAATGCGGAGCGCCAGAGGCGGGTGTCCCTCTCGCCTGTATGCCTGACAATTTGCCCAGCAAGGGCTAGCTGCTCATCTTGCCCGCGCGGATTGGGGAACACACCCCGCCTGCGCGGGCCCTTTTTCACGCGCACAGCAACACAGCGCGGAAATTGAACTTTTCTGATATCCCTGAAGTGGACCCACAAATGTATTGCTTACTCCCTATTTGGCGGCCACTTTTGGTCACAGCGGTCCTGACAATTCCGCAAACAGCGATAGCCCATCCTGACCTTGCCGAATTTGAAACCACGGCGTTTACCGAGGAGCCCTCGATTGTTGACTGCATTTTGGCAAACGGGGAGCAGTCAACGTGTTATGAAATTACTGTAGGCTACCTGCCTGAGGGGCTTGAGATTGGGCCGTTTTGTCCCCGTCACCTGAGTGACGAAGGCGGCATTTGGAATTGGACTGGTGAGAACGCGAAACTCTACCGAATTGACGAAAATTTCCTGCGGATGTTGGATGATTTAGGATATCGTTTCTTTGATGAGGACGGAACAGTCCATGTTGTTGATATCGCTACCCAGCAACCCAGCGTTGATCATGCATGTATCAATGTATCCCCTGCCAAAGATGTGACAATTAGCATGTTGTTGCCGGTCAATCCGGTTACGGCAGATCAGCCGACCCCGTTGGGGACTGTAGGCAAGGTCGGTGTGGCGCTGAACGGGGTGCCAATATTCTCCGACGCGCCAAGTATTCAGCAAACGGGCCACATGCCTGCACTTGATACCTGTGGCGGTCACATTGATCCGGGCGGTTGGTACCATTGGCATGCAACCTCAACCGATATTGAAACAACTTTCGAGGCAGCAAATGTAGAAGCGACTTGCGCGCTTGAGCAAAGGAGCTCGGCGTTGTTTGGGTATGCTTTTGACGGGTTTGCAATGTATGGCAGTACAGATTCAGATGGCACAATGCCTGTTTATCTAGACGCATGTAATGGTCATGTCGGGCGGACTATCCGAGGTGCGGATTACCACTATCATGCTTCAGAAGATTTTCCGAATTTGCCTCCTTGTCTGACAGGTGTTCAAGCGACTGATAACTTTTCTACAACCGCTACGGCTGGCATCGGTGCGATCCGCGCCGGAGAGGACGGGCGCAATGAGCCGCCACGCCCTGACAGCGGTGGACAAGGCCCAATGCCCCAAGCTTTTGATGATGCGGCTACTGCACTGGGCATTTCAATTGATACGTTGATGGAGGCATTGCATTCTTCCGGTCAGGGGCATCCCAATTTGGCTGTGGCTGCACAGACCCTCGGTGTAACCGAAGACGCATTGCGGGCCGTCTTGCCACCCCCTCCCGAGCAATAGTGGAGGAAATGATCGCCCGCCTCACTTGGATGTGACCACGGGTGCCATAAACGAAATGACAGGACTTTAGATGAAATATGCGAAACAACGGGCCCCTCGCCTGAACCGCAGGTGTGTGCTGGCAGGGTTTGCAGCGACAGCCCTTACCGCTTGCACCAGTGCGATTGAAACACCTGTGTTGACCTTGCCGAAAACGGCACAAGACCCGTTAGCGCATATTCGGCTTTCTGCAACTGCGGGGGCTGATGAATGGGCGCGCCATCTGCATCAGACAGGTTCGAGCAAGGAGCCCTGTGTCCTCGCCTTGTCTGGCGGTGGAGAGGACGGTGCCTTTGGTGCCGGAGCATTGGCCGGATGGTCCACCACAGGCAAACGCCCCCAGTTTGATATTGTCACTGGGGTGTCTACTGGAGCGCTGATTGCCCCGTTTGCGTTTCTGGGGGCAGACTATGATGACGATCTGCGTCGCGTTTTTACGGGGCATGACGCAGATGATATAATGACGTTCAAACCGCTTCATGTGCTGTTCAGCGATGCTCTTTATGACACGACGCCACTTGCTAATTTGATAGCCGAGTTCACACCCCCAAGGTTTATGCGCGCCGTTGCTAAACGTCACATCGCCGGAGCGCGGCTGTTTGTTGTGACATCTGATCTTGATCGTGCACAAGGCTCTGTCTGGGACATGGGTGAGATCGCAAAATTGGGCCAATACGATCTGTTTCGCGCAATTATGCGCGCATCTGCGGCGCTGCCGGGCATGTTTTCGCCTGTCGAACTTAGATATGCGGTGGATGATGTAACATACTCTGAAACGCACATTGATGGTGGCGTACATATGCAGTTTCTTGCGGTGCCAGAATACGCCTATCTGTCACCAAACAAAAAAGCATCGGGTGGTGAAATGTATCTATTGATCAACAACACGCTTGATCCTGCGCCCGTTGCGGTTTCGCGTTCGGCACTGGGGATCTCCCAACAGGCGTTGACCACAACGGGCCGCGCAACTGCGCAAGCAGGGGTTACAGCCACACAAATGTTTGCCCGTGCAAATGGCATCGATCTATCGGTTGCTTCAATCGATGCTGATGCAGGGATCGTTTATGATGCATCCGACCGTTTTTCTTCACCCTATATGATTGCACTTTATCAACACGGTTTGGCGCGCGGAAAGGATCATACATTGTGGTCAAGATAACCAATCCAGCTATAGCGGATAAATGTACCGCTGCACGATTATGGTGCGTCTCATGCACTGATCAGCCCGATACGTTGCAAAGGAACGCGTAAATGCCAGATATGGAACCAAAACAAGCCGCCTGTTTCCGCGCCGCAATTAACGCGGGATCAGTCAGGGCCGCCGCTGAGCAGATGGGGTTAGAACCCTCAACGGTGAGCCGAAATATAGCGGCGTTGGAAAAGGTGATGGCAACCACATTGATTGAGCGAGGAAGGCATGGCGTCCGGTCGACCGATGCGGGTTCGTTGTTGCTGTCCTATCTCAAGCGGCGCGAAGGAGAGTTTGATCTGTTGCGTTCGGAACTTGATGCGCTTGCAAATATGACGCGTGGTAAAGTGGTGATCGCTGTAGGTGAGGGATTTGTTGGAGATTTCTTTGACAGTGCGCTGGCCAGTTTTAGCGCGCAGTTTCCTGACATTTCATTCTCGGTGAACGTTGGGTCTACCGATTATGTGATGCAGCAGGTTATTTCTGAACAGGCCCATTTGGGAGTGGCATATAATGTCGTCAAAGACCCTGGGATCAGAGTAGAATCTGCCGTGTCACAACCTCTGATCGCGTTGGTTCAGCGGGGAGGGATTTATGACAGGGAAACGCCCCTTGATATAGCGGCCCTTTCAAAAATTCCCTGCGCAATACCACCTAAAACCTTTGGCATCGGCGCGATGATTGTAGCTGTTGAGACGAAATATGCGGTACGGCTGCGGGGCTGTGTCGAAACAGGGTCCATCGCGGCGCTTAAGGCATTTGTGCGTAATGATATGGGGTGCACCATTTTGCCGCGCTTTGTGGTGGAGACTGAACTATCGGATGGTACGTTGAGTGCCCATAAAATCGCCTCCGACGTATTTTCTAATGGCGTCTCTTCACTGATCCGCAAGGAGGGAAGGAGGCTGCCACAGGCCGCCAGCCTGTTACTCACTCAATTGCGGAAGATGTCGGCGTTTTCCTAATCCGGCCTGCGTTGCATAACGCGCAGTAAGAATACTCATTAAATGAAATTCTTTGGCACCAGTTTATACGGTGTCACATCTGAAAACCGGATGTGAATGGAGCGCGATTGTACGGATTGGGTTTATAAAATGCGGGATCATGGGCGGTCAGACGACGGAGCAACTGGGGGTGCGCTCACGTATTGTGATCCAATTCTGAAACGTTGGAAATGGGGCGTAACTAGATGCAACCACGGCCCAAACATCAGCCGCATAGGGGGATAGCGTTGATGGCATCATTCCATCACTTACTATAGCAGTGATTTTTGAGATCATCTCATTTGAAGATGAGACCGTCACTTCAGCCTTGGCCAATGGTATTGAATTTGACTTAGTTAGCGCGGTTCGCTGAATTCCGGATTTGGGTGCTATGATGGCGCGGATTGACTGATGGATTATACCTCTGCAAGAAACGTCTGACTTGACAGCGCGCCAAAATAACCCATCGCTTTCGGTTATGTTTCATATAGGTGGTGAATGATGCTTGTTGATGATGTTACCCGTTTGCTTGAGACTTCGCCGCAAGTTGCTGCGGTTCTGGGTCTTGAACCGTTTGAGGGGTTTGCGCAGATGGCGGGCGCGCTGTTTGCAAGTTTGTGCAACAGACCCGCTGTGGGAAACATTGTCACAGACACCTACGCAAGCAATCCCGAATTGGTGGATATCTCATGCCACGATATTGCTGAAACCGCCCGCCGCAACTTTGAACCCGGCGGAGCCCCGTCAGCGATCCTGTTTTCTCGGGGTATCCATGCAATCATGGGCCACCGTGTCGCGCATCACCTTTGGGCTGAAGGAAACACCGATCTGGCCCTCGCTATGAAGGCTACGTTTGGCCGGGCATTTTCGACCGATATTCACCCTGCAGCACGTATCGGCGCAGGAATATGGCTTGATCATGGATTGGGGTTTGTTGTGGGGGAAACATGCGAGATTGATGAGGATGTATCGATTTGGCATAATGTGACGTTGGGCAGCTCGTTAAATGACAGCGGCCCGCACCGCCATCCGCGTATCGGGCGCGGGGTTGTCATTGGTGCAGGGGCGACTTTGTTGGGCGGGATCACTGTAGGTGCAAACGCGAATATCGCGGCAGGCGCGATTGTTGTTCAGGACGTGCCGCAGGGCGCTTTGGCTGTTGGAACAAAGGCCACCGTGCGCGGGACAGCAAAGGTTAGCTTTAGCGGTTCAGAAGGAATTATTTGATGAATGCATCCTTTGGTATTGATCACCCGTTGCTTGCGACCCACGATATTGAGGGCCTGCGGGCACGGTTGATCGCGATGGGGTTCAACATGACCGCTGTTGGAAAACACCCGTGGGGCACCAGTACCAGCCTAGCAATGTTTGACGGCTGCCTGCTTGAGATCATGGGCATTTATGACGAGACGCTGATAGACGAAGTCCCCGCAGGTGATTTCAGATTTGGGCGACACATTTATGAGCACCTTCAAACACGAGAAGGTGTTGCGCTGTCTGCGTTGCACAGCACAAATTCGCGTTCTGATGCCGAGCGGGCAGAGGCCCTTGGCCTAACCGTTGCAGGGCAATTGGAATTTGGGCGGGATGTGGCGCTGCCAGACGGAACGGCGGGACGCACAAAAACAACGCTTGCACTGCTCCCCCATGCAGCCTTTCCGAGGTTGTCATTTTTTCTGTGCCAGCAGCATCGCCCCGATCTCATTTACGTACCTGAATGGCTGTTACACCCAAACAAGGTGAACGGTATTTGCGGGGTCAACATTGTAGCGAATGAGGGCAACCACCGTGATCTCAAACGCTTGTTTGGTGGGCTGTATAGTGAGATCACTGAGGGGGCGGGTGGTTTTGAATGCCAAACTGCCAATGGTGTCATGCGCGTTATGACCAAAGAAGCGTTTGAGGAACGCATTGGTCCTTTGCCAGATGCGGTTCTGCAGGACCAATCACCTTTTGTCGCGGGCATGGATCTGACGATGTCTGACACACAAGTGATGGCCACCTTCCTTGAACGTTCAAACACGGCCTTCCGCAACATAGATCAAGGGTTTGCGTTGAGCGATCCGTCACTTACCGCGAACACGGTATTGAGGTTTTTGATGCACAGCGATTGACGCCAACTATCCACTTTTCTCTGTTTCACGGACACTTCGAAAGGTGGGCACGGGCGAATGTGCGCACTTTATTTGCTGTTTCTGGGCCATCCCAATGACAGCTCATAGTACGTCTGCGTTTGGTGGGACAAAAAAGACAACATCACGTCAAAAGTTTGATATCCACGGTAGAAGTATTCCTTTGGCCTAGGCGCGTGACACCACATGACAGAGCAAATTTTCGCCAACGCCAAGCTGATTTTGGCGAATGAGGTGATCCGGGGGTCCTGTAGGATTCAGGACGGTATTATCACTGATATTGATAGCGGAACTTCGGTTCCTGTTGGGGCGATGGATCTTGAGGGTAATTACCTCGCGCCGGGGCTGGTTGAGCTACACACAGACAATCTCGAACGCCATCTCGCGCCAAGGCCAAAGGTGGATTGGCCATACCGCGCGGCAATTTTGGCGCATGATAGAGAACTGGTAGGGAGCGGGATCACAACAGTATTTGACGCAATTCGGGTAGGTACAATTCTGTCAGGTGCAAACAATCGGTACGGAAAATATGCGCGTAAGATGGCGGACGAAATCCTCGCCATGCGCGAAACGGGCCTGCTTCGGATCAACCATCATATTCATCTGCGTGCTGAAACCTGTTCAGAAACCCTAATTGATGAACTGGCCGAATTTTCGGCAGACGACCGGATCGGGATCGTCTCGATGATGGATCATACACCCGGTCAGAGACAATTTTCGGATGTAGCAAAATTTGAAACCTATGTGCGTGGAAAATACAGTTTTAGCGCTGAGGAGTTTCGCGACCACATCGAACTAAAATACGAGCTTCAGGCCCGGCTGGGTGCCAAGCACGAAACCGTCACAGTGGATGCAGCAAAAAGGTTGGGCGCAACATTAGCAAGCCATGACGACACGACAAAGGAGCAGGTGGCAGCCAGTCATGGATACGGTGTCACTGTGGCAGAATTTCCGACCACCGCAGCAGCCGCCAATGCGTGTCATGCCCATGGTATCGCAACGATAATGGGTGCGCCAAACTTGATCCGCGGTGGATCGCATTCCGGCAATGTTGCCGCGTCCGAGCTGGCACAGCTAGATCGTTTGGATATTCTCTCGTCGGATTATGTGCCTTCGGGCCTATTGATGGCGGCGGTGCAACTTGGCGAAATTTGGGGTGATATGGCACGTGGCATCAGAACGGTCACTGCTCATCCCGCCAAAGCTGTCGATCTTGTTGATCGCGGAAGCCTGGCGCCCTCGCAGCGCGGGGATGTCATCCGGTTTGCTTTGTTGGACGGCATGCCTGTTCTGCAGGAGACCTGGTGCGCAGGGCGTCGTGTTTTTTGACGCGGACAGCGGTATGTAGGTCGTCTGAAAATGCACAAGGCTGAGATGTATGTGCGGTAACACCTTCTGTTAAAAAAATTGCCACCGACAGATTTAATCGTCATCCAACAGAATGCGCGCCGCATTGCCGCTGTCATCATCGTATTGATCTGACCGGACAGTCCAGATGAAGGCGGCAAGGCCTGCACCACCAAGGATCAGGGAAATCGGGATCAAGATCACAAGAATATTCATTGAATGAACCTCATTCGTTGCGCGTTTGCGAGGACGGTTAGGGAGGATAAAGACATTGCCAGTGCCGCCGCAAGAGGGGTGGCAAAACCTGC
Organism: Sulfitobacter sp.; assembly: GCF_036960155.1. GTDB lineage: Bacteria > Pseudomonadota > Alphaproteobacteria > Rhodobacterales > Rhodobacteraceae > Sulfitobacter. The sequence goes on from NZ_JBALWB010000009.1 coordinate 26,739, forward strand.
AAGGGCAATCGGAACCGCAATACAGTTATAAACCGCGGCAATAGCAAAGTTTTGTTGAGACAAGCGCCGCGTAGCGCGTGCGACACGGATGATGAGGGGCAGATCAGCAAAGCTGTCCTTGAGGATCACAATATCTGCGGCATTGCGGGAAGCCTCAAGCGCGGTTGAAGGCGCAATCGATGCATGTGCCTTTGCCAAAGCTGCCGTGTCATTTAGGCCATCACCAACCATAAGGACGCGTTCCCCCTCATCGCTGAGTGTTTGCAGACGGTCAATCTTTGCTTGGGGTGAGGCATTTGAGATGACAGGTAAAGATAATTTTGCAGCAAGCGTTTGGGCGGGCAGGTCTGTATCGCCAGTAACGATCTCACAAGGAAGATCAAGTGCACCGATGGCCTCGGCCACACCCGCCCGCAAGGCTTCGGGTACTTCAAGCGGTAGGGCAGCAGCATCGCCAACGCGCAAACACAAACCGCTATGTTGCGCGCCCAACCATGGGCCGCGGCCCAGTTGTACGGTTTGTCCTTGATAGATGCCACTCACACCTTGGCCTGCGATTTCTTCGATGTTGTCAACGGCGGCGGCTGGAACATCAGTGAGTGTGTTCACAAGGGCGCGCGACAATGGGTGGAAAGAAGACTGAGCAAGCGCCTTTGCAACGCTTTTTTCCTCCTTGGTCATGTCGATAGGGAGCTGCACGGTGGGGCGGGTCAGCGTGCCTGTTTTGTCAAAGACAATGCGGGTGACTTCGGCCAAGCGTTCCAGTGCTGTTGCGTGCCGAACAAGAAATCCCGCGGAAAACAGGCGGCTCACCGCAGCGGTTGAAACCGCAGGCACGGCCAACCCCAATGCACAGGGGCAGGTGATGATCAGGACCGCAATTGCGATGTTTAAGGAATGTCGGAAATCGCCTGTGGCAAACCACCAGCCCAATAGCGCCACCAGCGCCAAAGTGTGCACCGCAGGAGCGTAAATTTGGGCAGCGCGATCAGCCAGTGCAGTATAGCTGTTGCGGGCGTTTTCGGCAGTTTCAACCAGCTCGGCCATGCGCCGCAGAGATGTGTCCGCGCCTACGGTCATCGCGCGCAATCGAAGCGGGGCGGTGAGGTTGATTTCACCCGCCTGCAAAATGTCGCCAGATTTCAACGTGACCGCGGCGCTTTCTCCGGTAAGGACCGAACGGTCCATCAATGCATCAGCAGACAGCAACACACCGTCAACAGCCACACGCGCGCCAGTTGGAACCAGAATGATGTCTCCAACTTCCAGATCGGTTACGGCAACGGTTTTTGTCTCATCACCAGTTAGGCGTTCAGCGGTGTGAACCTCCAATGCGGTCAGTTCACGTGCGGCAGACCGTGCAGCGCTGCGTGTTCGGTGGTCCATGTAACGACCGATAAGCAGGAAGAACGTCAACGAAAGAGCCGCGTCAAAATAGGCTTCAGTGCCACCTTGAAGAGTTTCAAATAGAGACATGGCTGACGCAAGCAGGATCGCCAAAGAGATTGGGACGTCCATATTCAATCGGCGCACCCGCAACGCAGACCACGCAGAGCGGAAAAACGGCTGACCTGCATAAAGGACAACAGGCAAAGCAATGGCCGCCGAAATCAGATGGAACAGATCACGTGTGGAATCGGTTGCCCCTGACCAGATCGCAACCGAGAACAGCATGACGTTCATCATCGCAAAGCCAGCAACCGCCATGCGTGTCAGCAGCGAACGCCCCACACTATCTTGCGCCACCTGAAGGGAAGCTGAATCTAGCGCAAAAACCTCAAACCCCAAGTCTTCAACTGCCGTCAAAACCTGATCAGGATCAACAGGGCCTGTGATAGACAGGCGTTTCATCGATAGGTTCACACGTACTGACAGAACACCATTCAAATGGGCCAACCCGCGTTCGATTTTCCCGATGCAGGCGGCACAGTGGACGCTGGGCACGGAAAATTGCAGCGCGGGGCCGCTTGCGGTTTCCAGTGCAAGCGGCGCTGCAGAGCAGGCAGGGCAGGCGGCAGTCACTTGGCCACCGTTACAATGATACGCTGCTGAAACAGATCACCATTTGCGCCGCGTGCACGAATGCGCAGGTTCCAGTTTCCAGCGCCGCCTTGCACAATTGCGTGCAGCGCATGACCGTCAAATTCGAATTGGGGTGTTTGGTCTTGTTGGACATTTGTCGCCCGACCAAAAGTCACTGTTTCAATCTCAGGGCTGATGGGGCGACCATCTTCCAAAATAGTAAGCGTCAGTTTGGTACCTTCCAACGCGGCAGACACATCCCAGTTCAGCGCGAGTTGCGCCTCACGGTCTTTGTCAAAGGTTTGGCTGGCCACGTAAGAGTTGGAAACTTCCAAACCTGGAAATGTGCGCACGGCATTAAATGCGAGCACCAAGTTGACCGAGATAATGACGCTAAATGCGAGGACGAAGACGGTTGCGACGTGCCAACCTTTGATCTCTTTGGTCATTGTACTCTCCCATTAAAGGATGTGGCCCTACTTGCGCGGTCACCCGTTGTTAAATCCTCAACCCAAAGACGCAGGTCTGTTGTATGGGTCGCCGCCGCCGGATCTTGGGGGCGCGCGGTTACGTATACCTGTTGGCTAAGGGTTGTATCGGCTGGCACCGTAAAGGTCAGGCTCAAATCCTTGCCTGGCAACTGAATGCGCAGAATGGAGTCGCTTGTAAGGCTCATGTGGAACTCCCGTTCCTCGCTGGATTTGTTGCGCAGACGCACGTCATAGATGTTCCGGATGCCCCCGTTTGATTGCAAGACATAGGTTGGATTGCGCACAGGGCTAACTGTTAGTTCTATATCAGAGCGGATGAACAAGGCATAGACAAGACCCAAGCCAATCGCGGACCACATTGCGGTATAGACCAACGTGCGGGGCCGGAAAATGTGACGCCACAAGGCACGCGGTGGCTTCCCTTCTCGCTCGGCAGGTTCATCAGTTAAGGCCATATAATCGATCAAGCCGCGCGGCTTACCGATTTTGTCCATCACATCATCGCAGGCATCGATGCAAAGCGCGCATGTGATGCACTCCATCTGTTGGCCGTCACGGATATCAATGCCCATGGGACACACATTTACGCAGGCCATGCAATCGATGCAGTCACCTGCTGTTTCATCACGGGGTTTGCCGCGCGGTTCTCCGCGCCAGTCACGGTAGGTGACGGTGATTGTGTCTGGGTCCATCATGGCGGCTTGGATGCGCGGCCACGGGCACATGTAGATGCAGACCTGTTCGCGCATGAACCCGCCAAAAACGAATGTGGTCAATGTGAGGACAGCGATGGTGATATAGGCGACTGCGTGGGCTTGGCCATTTACCAGATCAACCAGCAGGGTAGGTGCATCTGTGAAATAAAACACCCAGGCACCGCCCGTCGCCATCCCGATGAGCAGCCAAACGGTCCATTTGAGGATCCGTAGACGCCATTTTTTGAAGTCCCATCCGGCGTGGTGCAGTCGCACGCGAGCGTTACGGTCGCCCTCAATCCAACGCTCAACCAATATAAACAGATCGGTCCAAACCGTCTGGGGGCACGTATAGCCACACCAAACCCGCCCTAAGGCGGAGGTGAACAGGAACAAACCCAGTCCGGCCATGATCAATAAGCCCGCAACAAAGTAAAATTCGTGCGGCCAGATTTCGATCCAAAGAAAATAGAAACGCCGATTCGCCAGATCGATCAGCACCGCCTGATCAGGAAGGTTGGGGCCCCGGTCCCAGCGTAAAAATGGCGTAAGGTAATAAATACCGAGCGTTAACCCCATAATCCACCATTTTAGACGGCGGAAGGCGCCGGAAACACGGCGGGGGAAAATCGGTTCGCGGGCGCTGTAAAGGGAGGGAGTAGACATGAGAAACCTTTTGCTGATTTCTCTACCTAGATCGGCGCAAGGGTGGTCGCGTTGATCTGGATCAACAATGCCCCTCGAAAGGGGCATTGTTGGTTTTAAAGCTTATTCACCGCCGCCAAGGTTGTGAACGTATACCGCAACTGCGCGCACATCCTCATCCGACAGGCGTTGCCCCCATGCGGGCATCACGCCAAAGCGCGAATTGCGAACTGTTTCAGCCAGAGTCGCAGGATCGCCGCCATAGAGCCAGATCGCGTCGACAAGGTTTGGCGCGCCTACTTCGCGGTCGCCTTTACCGTTTTCGCCGTGACATGCGGAGCAGTTATCTTCAAAGATCGTAGCACCTGCGGCCACCAATGCGGCATCTTCCACTGGGCTAGATAGGCTGCTGACATAAGTAACAACCGCATCGATCTCTTCGTCACTTAGGATTTCCCCAAATGCAGGCATCTCGGACCAGCGTGCATCGCCGTCGGTTTCGTTGCGAACACCGTGATCAATAGTGGCAGAGATGGCATCAAGATCGCCACCCCACAGCCAATCATCATCACGCAGGTTTGGATAGCCTTTGGCGCCCGCCGCACCAGAGCCGTGGCACTGGCTACATTGCGCCCGAAACACAGAACCGCCGCGCGCAACTGCGTAACGGTGCAGATCGTCGCCCGGTTGGAGGGTAGGCAAATCAGCCGCTAGTAAATCAGCGACAAGCGCTGTGTTTTTTGCTTCATGTGCAGTGATGTCTTTGGCAACCTCACCGCGTGTGGAATAGCCCAGCAAACCGGAAGTCGCGCCAGAAATCATTGGCCATGCGGGATAAGCAATCGTATAGGCAATGGCCCATACGATACAGGCATAAAGCGTGTACAGCCACCAACGCGGCAGTGGGTTATTAAGTTCTCGGATGCCGTCCCACTCGTGGCCAGTTGTTTCGACGCCAGTGGCGTCGTCCAGCTTTTTATCAGTCATGGCTCTTTGCCTCCATGTTGCGGGACATGCCCTTGGGTCCAAGTCCGGCGGAGTCTTCACCGTCTTTGCGAAAAGGGATCATGCTTGCTTCTTCACGTGCACTGCTTTGGCTAGGCAGAAAGGCCCAGATTGCGGCGCCAGCGAAAAAGCCGAACATTGCTAGTAAAATCCAGCTGTCGGCCAGTTCCCTAAGAAATGAATAGGTGTCCATGTTTTTGTCTCCTATCGGCTGGCGTCAGGGGTGAAGGTGGAAAAGTCGACCATCGTACCCAAAACCTGAAGATATGCGATCATGGCATCCATCTCGGTCAGATCGCTCTGACCGTCAAAATTACCAACTGCCGCACCGGGATAGCGTTCTAACAAATCATCCCAATCCGCGTCTGGATCAGCCTGAGCTTGGAAGTCGCTATACGCGGCTTCGATCTGCTGATCGCTGTAGGGAACGCCAACCATGCGGTGCGTTTCAAGCAAGTCAACGATATATTCCCCATCAATTTTTGTAGACGCCAGAAATGCGTATTTTGGCATGACGCTTTCGGGTACGACAGATTGCGGGTCTGTCAGGTGATCGGTATGCCACGCATCCGAGTAACGACCACCAACACGTGCCAGATCGGGCCCTGTCCGTTTAGAGCCCCACTGGTGCGGGTGATCATACATTGATTCCGCTGCCAATGAGTAGTGACCGTAGCGTTCAACCTCGTCCCGCATCGGCCGGATCATCTGGCTGTGGCAGACATAGCAGCCTTCGCGCACATAGATGTCACGTCCGGTGAGTTCGAGAGGGGAGTAGGGGCGTACGCCCTCTACTTTCTCAATTGTGTTCTCCAGCCAGAACAGCGGGGCGATTTCAACAATCCCACCAATGGTAACCACCAGCAAAGAGAAGGTCAGCAGCAGCGTAGGGCTGCGTTCAAGGATGGCGTGTTTATCCAGAAATGCCATATTCTTATCCTATTCTGCAGGTGTTGCGTTAAGACGAGCAGGAAGCTCTGTGGTGGCTGGCTTGCCGGCGCGGATGGTCATCCACATGTTCCAGCACATCACAAGCGCACCAGAGAGGAACAAGACTCCGCCCAAGCCGCGTACAACATACATCGGGAACTTGGCGCTGACGGTGTCCGCGAACGAGTTGACGAGGAAACCTTGGTCATCAACTTCGCGCCACATCAGACCTTCCATGATGCCCGATACCCACATGGAGGAGGCGTATAAAACGATCCCCAATGTCGCGAGCCAGAAATGCCAGTTGATTGCCGCCATAGAGTGCATCTGCTTGCGACCCCACAGCCGCGGCGTCAGGAAGTAGAGCGCACCAAAGGTGATCATCCCGTTCCAACCAAGCGCACCAGAGTGTACGTGGCCAATGGTCCAGTCGGTATAGTGCGACAGTGAGTTCACAGCGCGGATCGACATCATCGGACCCTCAAAGGTGGACATGCCATAAAAACCAAGGCTGAGAACAAACATCCGCAAGATCGGATCGGTGCGCAACTTGTCCCACGCGCCTTGCAGCGTCATCAGGCCGTTGATCATACCACCCCAGCTGGGCATCCAAAGAACAATTGAGAACACCATACCAAGGGTCGCAGCCCAGTCAGGCAAAGCCGTATAGTGCAGGTGGTGTGGACCCGCCCAGATGTACAAAAAGATTAAGGCCCAGAAGTGGATGATAGACAGTTTGTAGCTGTAAACCGGACGCTCGGCTTGTTTTGGCACAAAGTAGTACATCATGCCCAAGAAGCCGGCAGTCAGGAAAAAGCCAACGGCGTTGTGGCCGTACCACCACTGCGTCATCGCATCCTGCACACCCGAAAAGAGCTGAACAGATTTGCTGCCGAAGATGCTGACTGGGATGCTAAGGTTATTAACCAAATGCAACATCGCAACCGTCACGATAAAGGCGAGGTAGAACCAGTTGGCAACGTAAATGTGTTTTTCGCGCCGTTTGATGATCGTGCCCATAAAGACGACCAGATAAGTTACCCAAACGATGGTGAGCCAGATATCTACGTACCATTCAGGCTCGGCGTATTCTTTGGACTGTGTTGAACCCAACAAATAGCCAGTTGCCGCAAGAACGATGAACAACTGATAGCCCCAAAAGACAAACCAGCCTGCTTTTCCGCCCCACAGCCGTACACCGCTGGTGCGCTGAACTACGTAAAAGGATGTCGCGATTAGGGCGTTGCCTCCGAAGGCAAAGATAACCGCACTGGTGTGCAGTGGCCGCAGCCTGCCAAAGTTGGTGAAGGGCTGGCCCCAATCAAAATTGAGTTCGGGGAATGCCAGCTGAAACGCGATAAACGTCCCAACCAAGAAGCCCGCAATACCCCAGAAGGCCGTTGCGATCACGCCTGCGCGGATCACCCCGTCTTCATATAGACCTTGGGAATCATTAGCGACAACCGGTTCATCCGTTTGGCGCAACACACGAACAAACATGAACGCGGCGATCAGCATGATCAATACGGCATGAAGTTGGTAGGCTGGATCGCGTGCCCAATCACTGGCAAGTGCCGCAAAAAGCGTCACAAATCCCAGGAGCACAAGTTTTACATAGTTCATTGAGTACCCTCGCAATGGCAACACGGCACGGCATGCGCGTGTTGTTCTTGGATGGGGTTCTAGGTCAGGCGGCAGAACGCATCTTTGATCTGGATCAATCCCTGACCAGATTAAGTAATAATACTTGGATGAATTTCAAGTCTGTTGGGTCTTAGCTGCCAAAGCCTTGGTCGCTGTCGTCGCCCGAAGCCGCGTGCAAAGCAGGAAGATCTTTGACTGCGATATATTTGCGGTCGCTAAATTCAATGACCCCTTGTTTTTTAAAGGCGTTGAGCTGTCGGCTGACAGTTTCCAATGTTAGCCCCAGAAAGTTGGCGATCTGGTCACGGGTCATCGACATCGGCAAGATCATGCTGGATCTTTTTTCGTCGGGTTCTGCACGGCGCGCTAGCATCTCTAAAAAGGTAGCAATTTTCTCGCGGGCGGTTTTGCGGCCCAGCAACAGCATCCAGTCTCGTGCGACGTCGAGCTCATCCAGTGCGAGTTCCATGAGGCGCTGGGTCAGATGGGGTGTTTCGCGCACAAGCGTTTCAAAGGGTTTGCGGTCAAAACAACAAAGCGTAACATCTGTGGTGGCCGTAACGTCAAAATCGATTTTGTCCCGGCCGGGTCTCCCGATGAAATCGGAGGGCAGTAACAAGCCAACCATCTGAGTGCGGCCGTCTTCTAAAGTTTTGGATAGGGCTGCTACACCTGTCACCAACGAAGCTACATAACCCAACGGCTCGCCGCGCCAAAAGATGACTTCGCCAGCTGAAAAGCTGCGATAGGTTTTGATGTTTTCCAACATATTGAGTTCGCCAGTATCACAGTGTGAACACACGGCCCGATGTCGAATCGGGCAGTGACTGCATTGGAAATCTCTAAGAATCGGAAGCGTCATAATTTGATCTACATCAAAGTTGTTTCTTGAAACTTTACTATAATTCGCGACCGCAAAAGAAGCGACAGTATTCGGTTGGGCGCGTCAATATTGACCATGTGGTAAGGCGGGCGTGTGTGTTTGCCGCCGAATTGGTGTTGGTTTTCAAGTGTTTCCAGTAGCAGGTCCCGAACGTGCGGTCTTGCGGCGAAAAGGCGCGCGATTATTGACGCGCGTAAAAATATGTTCAATCTACCACCATAGGCTGATGACTTGAGATTTAAATCGGGTTATAAAATATGCCAAATACACCGATCTGTCGCGCGTAACTTTTTCAGCAAAGGCCAGCACGTAAATGTCAAAGCATGCTAAACCCGTTATCGCAGTCGGCGGTGAAAACCTGATCGACAGTATGCACACTTTCGATTCTGAGGGTGTAGCGCAAGTTACTCACAAGATTGGTGGATCTCCTTATAACGTTGCCTTTGCCCTCGCGCGTCAGGGTCAACGCACGCATTATCTCACACCAGTCTCAACCGATGAGTACGGTCAACAGCTCGCTGCAAACCTTGAGGCTGAAGATGGCGTCTTGGCGGGTGGGCGGCGTGATGAGCCAACAACAGAGGCCGTTGTTACGCTAATTGATGGCATTCCAGAGTATGTGTTCCACCGCGAAGGCACCGCAGAGCGATGCGTAACCGCCGAAAGTCTTTGTGCATCATTGGCGGATGAAGCGGTGCATTTTCATGCGGGTTCTTTGGCGTTTGCAGGGATTGAGGATGGTGCGGCATGGGAGGCGGCGTTCAATGAGGCCATCGCACGGGGGATGACAACGTCTTTTGACCCCAACATTCGTAGCGCCTTGTTGGAAGACCCTGTCCAGTACCACGCTCGTGTTTTGCGGCTTTTGAAAACAGCCACCATCGTGAAATTGAGCGATGAAGACCTTGAATGGATTTACCCTGAACTGTCTTTGGAAGAGGGAATGGAAACCTTGCTTTCGATGACAGGGGCTAAGCTGATCGCGTTAACAAAAGGGCCGGACGGGGCGGAGGGCTGGACACCGTCGCTATACTGCGCTGTGGAGAATCCGGTTATTGAGGTTTTTGTTGATAGCGTTGGTGCTGGCGATACGTTTATGGCCACGCTGGTTTCAGGCCTTGCTGACGCGGATGTGCTAAATAACAGCGCACTGGAAAAACTTACAAAAGACGCGTTGCAACAGCTCTTGCGGCGCGGGGTTCAGGCTGCATGCCTTAACTGTGCAAAAGAAGGGTGCAACCCTCCAACTGCAGACGAAATTAATCAGGCCTTGGCCAAGGCTTGAAGCGGTTGGGCCTAATTATTGCACCTATTGCTACACCGCAACATTTCTAAATGTTGATGGCGGTAGGCAAAGCAGCGCCCAGACCAGTTTAAGGCCTGTTGCCATGACCCACCAATCGGATAGCATAGCTGGAAAAAGCAATGTTAAAAAACCGGGGCAGCAGTATGCATCTATCACGTCGTCACTTTGGATTGGGCCTCGGCGCTCTTGCGCTTTCTGGTTGCGGTGGCAGTGCAACGTCGACCAGCAGTAGTGCGATCCCCGCTGGCCTTCCTGCCGATCTGAGGCCCACTCCAAACGCGGGCTATGATGTATGGGTATCCAGCTTTAAGTCTCGCGCAGTGTCTAAGGGGATATCACAATCAACGCTGAATTCGGCGTTTCGTGGCACAGGATACTTGCCCGGCTGCGTAAAGCGGGACCGCAATCAGACGGAATTTAAACGCACGTTAGAAGATTACCTCTCTATTGCCGCCTCAGATGAACGGATCAGCAAGGGGCGCGCTGCCTTTAGCCTTCACGCCAATACGCTACAAACACTAGAAGGGCGTTATGGCGTTGATGCTGAAATTATCTGCGCGATTTGGGGCCTGGAAAGTTTCTTTGGAGAGCGGCGCGGCAATGTGCCAGTGATCTCGGCCACCTCAACGCTTGCTTACGACGGTCGACGTGGGGTGTTTTTTGAAAAACAACTTATCGCGGCGCTCAAGATTTTGCAGAACGGCGATATTTCTGCGGGCCGAATGACAGGGTCTTGGGCTGGTGCGATGGGGCACACCCAGTTTATTCCGACGTCTTATCAGGCGTTCGCGGTCGATTTTACAGGCGATGGTCGCCGCGACATCTGGTCAGAAGACCCAACAGATGCGTTGGCCTCAACAGCGGCGTATCTACAGCGCAACGGTTGGGCGCGCGGCGTGAAATGGGGTGGTGAGGTCGGTAACGGTGCACCAAGTGGCAGCATCATCCAACCACAAGCTGGCGGACCGCGCTTTGCCGTTACCCGCAACTTCCGTGCGATTAAACGGTATAATAACTCTGATGCTTACGCGATTGGCGTTGGCCATCTGGCAGACCGCATCGGTGGGGCAGGGCCCTTGCGTGGAAGCTTCCCGCCGGATGCAAACGGGTTGTCCAAAGAGGACCGTGTAGCGTTGCAAGAACGGCTGACCGCTAAAGGTTTTGATACAGGCGGCAGTGATGGTGTCATTGGTCCAAACAGTGAAAAAGCCGTTCGCGCCTATCAAGCGAGTAAGGGGTTGCCCGTGACAGGTAAACCTTCCCAAGAACTGCTGCGGCAATTGGGTTAAGCGGACTAGATCCCGGCAAACTTATTGGCTTGCCGGGATGTGGTGTTGCTAGAACGAAGGTAGCACACTCTGCATATCCAAATGTCTCTTGATCCCAATGAGAAACAGGTTTGGTCAATGAAGATCTCTTTTGGGGTGTATCAGGCTAAGCTAAAGCGGCATCATTGTTTCGAAGTAGAGCCAAATCCACGTGACAGGTGACCCACGTGTGGGGCGTTTCCCAAGCCCGTTAAGCATGTGCTCGGTTGAAAAGGCAGGAAACTTTTTCCCCAGTCACAGTTTGGCCTTGATTGGTTATTATCCCGTATTTTGAAACAATGATGTTAGGTTCTTTTTCGATGCGTATTCCCGCTTTTCTCATTTTGCCGTTTTTATTAACTGCTTGTGCTCCTGCGCCTTCCTCTAATTCTAGCCGGTTTGATACAACCCGATTGGGTTTTGCTGCCGAGCAACCCGCCCAGATTGAGGCGCAAACAATGGCTCTGACGGAGATGTCCAGACGCATCGTTGTGCAAACCACGGTTAAAGGAGTGGGCATCGGTGCCGCTGTCGGATGTGGCCTTGCGGTGGTGTCAGCCGGGAATGCCAATAACTGTATTGCTGCAGCCGCTGCGGGGGCTGCTGGTGGTGCTGTTGTTGGGCATATCGTTGGTCAACGCAAAGTGAACCGCAGGGTTGAGTCTGTTTCACCGAGTGCCGTGGTACGCACCCTGCGTAAAACCAATACACAAATGGCACTCGTAACAGACGCGTTACCCGACCGTTTGGCCGCTCAAGAAGTAGCGTTGGCGCGGATAGACCTGCAGCGTGCGTCGGGGGCATTGTCTCCACAAGCTTATGCCAAGTCTCATGCAAGCATAATGGCAGAGCGGCGGGCAATCGCATCTGCTTTGTTGGAAACTGAGAACCACGCAAACCAAGCAACGGCCAACTTGCGTGCGGCTCAATCGAAAGGCCAAACAGGTTTGGACTGGCACATCAGCAGCACCGCCAAACTGGCCGATGAGGCAAGCTCCGCGCGTTCCAGTATTAAATTGCTGTAACCCTGAATATTGCAGGCCCCTTGGGCTTACGTCATGCCAGTCCCTTTTGAGTCATGGGGCTGGCGTGATGACATTTCACGGCTGATATGAAAAAAATCGCGATGCCCTGATGTATACGATGTCTTGAGGCCTACTGCGAATTTTTGAAATGGTGCTGTGAGGGAGGATTGAACTCCCGACCTCGTCATTACCAATGACGCGCTCTACCACTGAGCTACCACAGCATCAGGCGCTTTTTCCGAGTATGAAACATTCCCCGAAATGGAGGCCGTTCCTGTCGGAAGAAATATCAGCGCCGATAACGGGCTGATTAGCGGCAATTTGGCCGCCGTGCAACCCAAATTCGCGCGTAATCTGGACCCCGTGCGCCTGCTGGGCTAGACAGGGGACATGGTAGACAAAAAGCCCTCTCAAACGCCAGCCCAAACGGCCAAGGCAGAAGAAGCAGCACGCAAGCAGGCGCGGCTGTCCCAAGCGTTAAAGGCCAACATGGCAAGGCGCAAAGGGCAGGCACGCGCGCGTAACGCTGACACACAAGAGAGTGCACAAACAGGCAGCGCGCAAGACGTGCAGGAAAAGGAAACGTAAGGCATGGACGCAATTCTGGTACGCGGTGGTGGGCCGCTTAAGGGCTCAATACCGATTGCAGGGGCAAAAAATGCCTCTCTCGCGTTGATGCCGGCAACACTGCTGAGCGAAGAGCCGCTTACGCTGACCAACGCGCCGCGCCTGTCAGACATCAGTACCATGACGCAATTGTTGCAGTCATTGGGTGCAGAAGTAACAACACTGCAAGACGGCCGCGTGATTTCCATGTCTTGTCACGGCGATATCAATACACGCGCGGAATACGATATTGTCCGCAAAATGCGCGCCTCTAATCTGGTGCTTGGCCCGTTGCTGGCCCGTGAGGGTTATGCCGAGGTATCTTTGCCGGGGGGCTGCGCCATTGGTGCGCGCCCGATGGATATTCACACAAATGGCCTAGAGAAAATGGGTGCGTCTATCGATCTGCGTGACGGGTATCTGTACGCCAAGGCGGCAGGTGGTCGTCTCAAAGGTGCGGTGATTGATTTCCCGTTTGCCTCTGTGGGCGCGACTGAAAACATCTTGATGGCGGCGACCTTGGCTAAGGGCACAACCGTAATAAATAATGCCGCGCGCGAGCCCGAGATCGTCGATCTTGCGGATTGTCTGCGCCGTATGGGGGCGCAGATTGAAGGTGATGGCACCCATAGCATTACCATTCAGGGCGTTGACCGCCTTGGTGCAGCAACACACCCGATTGTAACAGACCGGATCGAACTGGGTACGTATATGCTGGCACCCGCAATTTGCGGTGGCGAGGTTGAGCTGCTTGGCGGACGTATCAATCTGATCGGCGCATTCTGTGAAAAGCTGGATGAGGCTGGCATTGAGGTCACTGAGACTGAAAAAGGCCTTAAGGTAAAGCGTCGCACCGATCGCGTGAGGGCAGTTGACGTCACCACAGAACCGTTTCCGGGCTTCCCTACCGATCTGCAGGCGCAGATGATGGCGCTGTTGTGCACGGCCGAAGGGACTTCGACGCTGGAAGAGAAGATCTTTGAAAACCGCTTTATGCACGCACCTGAGCTGATCCGCATGGGCGCGAAGGTTGATGTGAGCGGCGGCAAGGCCGTTGTGACAGGTGTTGATAAGCTCAAAGGCGCGCCAGTAATGGCGACTGATTTGCGGGCTTCTGTTTCGCTGATCCTGGCCGGAATGGCGGCGGAAGGCGAAACTAAAGTGTCGCGTGTTTATCACCTTGATCGCGGATACGAGCATGTAGTGGCCAAACTGTCCGGCGTTGGGGCAAACATTGAACGGATCAAAGACGAATGAATGATGACGCACGTTTTGAAGATGGCGGCGAAACGCCGCTAAACCTAGGCGCATTGGACGTCGAGGACCTTTCGGTGATTTCTTCACTGGTTCAGGATGCTGTTTTTCCGGCCTCCGAGATGAGCTGGCACAAGCGGGAAGGGCGTTTTGCCCTTCTGCTGAACCGGATGCGTTGGGAGGATGGCGGTGCAGATCGTCATGCGCCCGAACGTGTGCAATCCGTTTTGATGTTTTCTGATGTTCAAGGCGTTGCCTCACAAGGTGTTCCAAAGGGCGACGCGGACACTGTGTTGTCCTTGCTGCAGGTCAGCTTTGAGGAAACAGATGCGCCTTCGGGTCACGTGGTCCTGACATTGGCGGGGGACGGCGCAATCCGTTTAAGCGTCGAAGCGTTGGATGTTTCTCTCAAGGACGTCACGCGCCCCTATGTAGCGCCTTCCAAAAAACGCCCCCATCATCCTGATTGAACAATGGGCACTTCGCGGTGCCTGTTTTTAAGTTGGCAATAATATCCACTACATTCCGTTATTTAGACAAGAGCGATCAGCATGCCTGTATTCCTAGATGCGACTACACCCGAATTCGAAGATGCCTTTATTACATTGTTGAATGCTAAGCGCGAAGACAGTCCCGATGTGGATGCGGTTGTCGCCAGTATTATTGCAGACGTTCGTGCGCGCGGGGATCAGGCGGTCATTGACCTCACAACCAAATTTGACCGCATTACACTAACGCCGGAAACGCTACGCATTACCGACGCGGAAATTACAGCGGCGTGTGCGCAGGTCAATGCAGAAGACAAGGCAGCCCTTGAATTGGCCGCCGCGCGCATACGCGCCTATCACGCACGCCAATTGCCAACAGATGAGCAATGGACAGATGAAACTGGCGCAACCCTTGGCTGGCGCTGGAGTGCTGTATCTGCGGCGGGTCTTTATGTGCCGGGCGGATTGGCGAGCTATCCAAGCTCAGTATTGATGAACGCTATTCCCGCCAAAGTCGCGGGGGTAGGGCGCCTTGCCATGGTTGTACCCACACCTGACGGCATCTTGAATCCGTTGGTTTTGTTGGCCGCTCAAATCTCTGGGGTGGATGAGGTCTACCGAATTGGCGGCGCGCAGGCGGTTGCAGCACTTGCCTATGGGACTGACACTATCGCGCCTGTTGATAAAATTACTGGCCCAGGGAACGCATATGTCGCGGCAGCGAAGCGCCGTGTTTTTGGCAAGGTAGGGATCGATATGATTGCGGGCCCATCCGAGATCCTTGTTGTTGCGGATGCAGATAATGATCCCGATTGGATCGCATTGGACCTGCTATCACAGGCTGAACATGACGAAAGCGCGCAATCGATCCTCATTACAACTGATGCCGCGTTTGGTCACGCTGTGGCGCAGGCCGTTGAAAAACGCCTCGAAACTCTGCAACGCGCGCATATTGCTGGCCCATCATGGCGTGACTTTGGCGCTATTATTACCGTGCCTGATCTGAATGTCGCAGCTGCCCTCACAGACCGCATTGCGCCAGAGCACCTTGAGCTGTGCGTTGCTGATCCGCATGCTTTAAGTGCGAAAATCACTCACGCGGGCGCGATTTTCTTGGGACAATGGACACCCGAAGCGATCGGGGATTATGTCGGTGGGCCGAACCACGTATTGCCCACGGCACGGTCTGCGCGCTTCTCTTCAGGCCTTTCTGTGCTTGATTTTATGAAGCGCACAACGCTGTCTCACATGAGCCCGCAAGCCCTACGTGCTATCGGTCCGGCGGCTGAACGTCTTGCAACATCAGAAAGCCTTGAGGCGCATGGCCTATCGGTCACAGCCCGTTTGCGCAAACTCAACGACTGAAAATCCTTGCATGGTTTCACGCCTTACAGCATCGGCATTAACGCTCTTGCGTAAGGTGTGATTGCCCCTGCTGGATAGGTGGTCTAGAACACCTCATCAACCCCACGGTCCGGAGACGTGTCATGTCGCACATCACACATATTATCCTAGATGACGCCAATCTGCCGCCCCCCACGGCGGAGATTGAACAAGAACGCCGTGTCGCGATGTTCGATCTGTTGGAGGACAACACATTTACGTTGCCCAAACGCGAAGATCGGTCCGCACCCAGTGGCCCTTATCATCTTGGTCTGTCCATCCGAGATAAACGTCTGGTGTTCGATGTGAACACCGAAAGTGCTGAAAAAGCTGCGGAATTCCATCTTTCGTTGGGGCCGTTCCGTCAGGTTGTAAAAGATTACTTCCAGATTTGCGAAAGCTATTTCGACGCTGTTAAAAAGCTGCCACCGGCACAGATTGAAACCATCGATATGGCGCGGCGCGGCATCCACATGGAGGGCAGTCGTGTGCTGCAAGAACGGCTAGAGGGCAAGGCGGAGATCGATATCGATACTGCACGCCGCCTCTTTACGCTTATCTGTGTTCTACATTTCGGAGGCTAATGCGTGACGCAACAACTGCCTCAATCAGTTCTGTTTTGTTGCGATCATAACGCGGTCCGGTCGCCCATGGCCGAAGGTTTGATGAAATTGTTCTACGGAATGGATGTTTATGTTCAATCTGTGGGGGTCAAAAATGACCTGGAAATTGACGGATTTTCCATAGCAGTCTGTCAAGAAATGGGAGTCGAACTGTCGCGTCATCGATCCCGCAGTTTCGACGAGATGGAGGACTGGGGGGATGACCTAAGTTCTTTTGATCTTGTGATATCACTATCGCCCGCGTCCCAGCGACGTGCGTTGGAATTGACGCGGTATTTCCATCTTGATGTTGAATATTGGCCGATCCTTGATCCGACAGGATTAGGAGAGGGGCGCGAAGCCAAGCTGCTCCAATTCCGCGCCGCTCGTGATCAAATTGTGGGCAGGCTTAAGGAACGCTTTGGTCCACCGACCCGCGCACCTGTCTAAGTTGCAATCTCGACTTTTTGCAAAAAAGTGAAATTAAATAGCGTGTGTTGAGGCATACTGAAGGTCGCCGCCGGCAACACGTATTTCACATGTTGCCAGTGGCCTCTAGGACAGGGAAGTTCCGTCCATTTCGCAAGTATGGTGCCTATGTGCAAACTCTAGACGCGTTTTGCCCAAAGGTTTTCCATGTGGCCCAGAATGCATTGTCTGATGCGCGATCAGATTGGCGCCAAACTTGTACTTTGTGGGGGTCTTTAAACGCTTTGACACCGCGCTTTTGCTCGGCTGAGGAAAGCTGCTGGTCCGCAACCGCCTGAATGCATCCGCATCGCTGTGAGCTGGCCGCTTTACGTCCTTGCGACAGGCATGCCCGTTGAAGGGGGCCAGTCGCGTAAAGCTGCGTAGGCGTATAAGCGCCCCGCGTTGTGTAATTTGTTGCACCGCCACCACAGGCGGCCAAAGTGGACAGCGCAATCAGCGCCATAACCATGGGTTTCATATCGTCTGCCTTTGTCTCATGCCGCTGTTGGGGTTTTCCCCATTCGTCGCGGTGTTATCTGCTCTGAGCAGAGTATGGAGAACGCAGGCAAACTTTTCAATTCACAATTAGTAAAGGCCACGGTGTTGCAGTTGCACCGTGGCCTTCATGTCAGCAAATTGTTGCTTAGCTTAGAACTTCCAGCGCGCGCCGACGAATGTCACGTCGATATCTTGGTTGGAGGAGCCTGCACTGCTGAAATCATAGGTGCGGTAGCTTGCGTATACTTCTAGATTGTAGGCATCCACTTTTTGAACAACCGCAAGGCCAATGGATTCTGAATCGCTACCCGCGAAGGCAAAATCTTCACCGCTGTAGTAATCTAGTGATAGATACGTGCGACCAAATGAGACCCAATCTCGCTGCAAGCCAGCTTTTGCATAGATGTAGCCTGCATCGCTCTCGCGCGCCTGACCACCGGCCAAGGCAAAGCTAAGACCCGTTGGTTCGTGCAAGATTGCGGCAGATCCAAGGGTGAATGCCTCGTCACTGTCGCGGATAGAGTGGCCAAAGCGACCAGCAACTTTGTAATCGCCATAGTCCTTGTTGTAGGTCAGGCCGATGTCGTAGAATTCGCCGTCATTCCCACTCGCGAGCACTTCTTCGCCCGCTGAAATCGCAAGACCAAAGCCTTTGTAGGTTGGTGTGTCATAGCGGATGCGGAACCGGCGGCTGCCGTCGAATGCGGAAAACGCATCACCAACTTGCGTGCCCGATCCTGTACCGTCTGCAAGCAGGAATTCCTGCGATCCGGCCTGATCCTGAAGGCTGGAATAGGCAATTACACTTGTGCCCGAAAAGTCAGCCTCGGCTGTGCTGTCCGTCGCAATTGAACCTTGTCCAAATGAGAAGGTACCGATACGAGCGGTTTCGTAGATCAATTCCAGTTTACGCAATTCAGTGCGGCGGTAATCAGCATCAAGGCTGTTATCTGAACCGCTAATGCTGCTGGAACCTGTGAAGCCTAGAGCAGTTTCAAAGTGAAAGCGGAACTGTCCACCATTTGCCAAGTCTTGGCGGAAGATCGCCCCAACGCGGGAGTTTGAGTTGTCATTGTCAGTAACAGCGGTTTCGTCGTCCTGGCCGTTATCGACGTTGATCACGCCAAGGTTAAGCTGACCGTAGAAATCCCATACAGGATCGGTTTCCTGTGCGGCAGATATGGTAGGAATAGCAATGAGTGCTGGCAGTGCAAGGCGGACTATCGGGTGCATGTGTTTGTCTCCTGATTGGACGGGGCAGCAAAATGGCTAGCCCTATGATCCCTATATGGGGGGAATTTTCCGAGTGTGAACTCACACCTGCGCACGATTTTGCACGCACATGTGAAGCAGGTGTGAAAAGAGGGGGGCAGGCCTATACGGGCTTGAAAAATGCGCCTGAATTCACAATTTGTTGAAGCGCTGGGCATTGAACCAAGGGTGTGTGCACAGGCTGCTTTAAAGGGTGATATTGGCCAGCTGCATCATCCACCTTGACCGCCCCACAAAACCCCTACATATCCTACTCATGACACCACTTTCACACATCCGCAATTTCTCCATCGTCGCGCACATCGATCATGGCAAATCCACCCTCGCTGACCGTCTCATCCAAGAGACGGAGACAGTCGCCGTACGCGATATGAAAGCGCAAATGCTTGATAGTATGGACATTGAGCGCGAGCGTGGCATCACGATCAAAGCGCAGACTGTGCGGATCAACTACAAGGCGCTCAACGGTGAGGAATACGTCCTCAACCTGATCGACACTCCCGGCCACGTCGATTTCGCTTATGAGGTCTCCCGCTCCATGCGTGCGGTTGAAGGCTCACTGCTGGTTGTAGACAGCACGCAAGGCGTCGAAGCGCAGACATTAGCCAACGTTTATCACGCCCTTGATGCGGATCACGAGATCGTGCCCGTCCTGAACAAGATCGACCTGCCCGCAACTGATTGTGATCGCGTCGCCGAGCAGATCGAAGACGTCATCGGCATCGACGCCTCCGAGGCCATCCGCGTTTCCGCAAAAACGGGCGAAGGTATTGTTGAGACGCTAGAGGCCGTGGTCCACAGACTGCCCGCCCCCAAAGGTACCCTCGATGCGCCGCTTAAGGCGATGCTGGTCGACAGTTGGTACGACAGCTATCTCGGCGTTATTGTTCTGGTCCGGATCATGGACGGGCGGCTGAAAAAGGGCGACAAGATCACGATGATGCAGAATGGTTCTGTTCACCATGTCGACCGCATCGGTGTGTTCCGTCCTGCCATGACAGAAATCGATGAGCTTGGACCAGGCGAGATCGGCTTTCTTACCGCGTCAATCAAACAGGTGCGCGACACACGTGTGGGCGATACGATCACCCATGAAAAGAGGGGCTGCACCGAAGCATTGCCCGGCTTTAAACCCGCTCAACCTGTTGTTTTCTGTGGACTCTTCCCTGTCGACACAGCCTTGTTTGAGGACCTGCGCGACAGCATTGAAAAACTAGCGCTTAATGATGCCTCCTTCTCATTCGAGATGGAAACCTCTGCCGCGCTTGGATTTGGGTTCCGCTGTGGGTTCCTTGGACTACTGCACCTCGAAGTGATCCGCGACCGGATTGAGCGTGAGTATGACATCGATCTGATCACCACCGCGCCTTCGGTTATCTACGACATCCACATGCGCGACGGCACTATGATTCAGCTGCACAACCCTGCAGACATGCCCGACATGACCCATGTCGACCACTTGGAAGAGCCGCGGATCAAGGCGACTATCCTTGTTCCCGATGAATACTTGGGCGATGTGCTGAAGCTGTGCCAAGACCGCCGTGGCATCCAGATGGACCTCACCTATGCGGGCTCGCGCGCGATGGTTGTGTATGATCTGCCGCTCAATGAGGTTGTGTTCGACTTCTATGACCGCCTGAAATCCGTGACGAAGGGCTATGCCTCGTTTGACTATTCGATGATCGGCTACCGCGAAGACGCGCTGGTGAAGATGAGCATCCTTGTGAATGACGAGCCTGTCGACGCGCTGAGCACCATGGTCCACCGTGACCGTGCAGACGTGCGTGGCCGCGCGATGGTTGAAAAACTAAAAGACCTGATCCCCCGCCACATGTTCAAAATCCCAATCCAAGCGGCGATTGGCGGCAAGGTGATCGCGCGCGAAACTCTATCTGCCATGCGCAAAGACGTGACCGCCAAATGCTACGGCGGCGACGCATCGCGTAAACGCAAACTGCTGGATAAGCAGAAGGCGGGTAAGAAGAAGATGCGCCAGTTCGGGTCAGTGAATATCCCTCAAGAAGCATTCATCAGCGCGTTGAAAATGGACGGCTAAAGCCGACCAATTTCAACGCGCTGATGAATGACGGTGGGAGGCAGCGTATTGCAAAGCAATGCGCGTTCCCACTGGGTGCGGATGGAGAACAAGGGCTAGGTCGAGATGGATGAGTGAATCAGAGAGAACGAATGTTATCGTTGTGGGCGCCGGTGCTAGCCAAGAGTTCAACCTTCCGACAGGTGCTGAACTCACATCGATTATTCAAAAAGATCTAAGTTTTAAGCACGACATGTTCGGAGATGTGTCCGCTGGAAGTGGTGACTTTGGCCTTAAAAAGGCAATAAAGAAGCTCTCACATGAGACAGGTGTTCAATTTGTAAATTACGTGAATGCAGCTGAACAAATTTGTCGCAATATGGCGTTAGCGCCTTCAATAGACAATTATCTAGATACTCACAAAGATAATCAAGAATTGGTCAGTGTTGGCAAGCTCGCAATTGCAAACGCAATAATAAAGGCTGAAAATAGGAGCAGCCTGACCATTGATTCGAGTAACATTTACAATCGGTTAGATTTTACTAAAAATATTAATACGTGGGCAGCCGTTTTCTTCAAGGTTATTGTTGCGAAGAGAGACTATGTTAGTTTTCTCGCAGCACTTCGGAATATTACTTTCGTATCCTTTAATTACGATAGGTGCATAAAACAGTATTTTGTAAATGCTGCCGCCAGTTACTTTGAGCTTGATGGTCCAAGAATTGAAGAAGTTTTGGATGCGCTTGAAGTTATTCATCCTTACGGGTCAATTGGCGAAATTAGATATTCAGGGGAAAGAGTTGCTGGATATGGTCTCGAAGTAAATGTCGAAAATATCTATAATTCATCAAAGCGAATTCGTACTTTCACGGAAGGTGTTGCAGACCCAAAGCTCCTAGAAGGTATCAGAGGTTCCCTTGGGCGTGCTGAATTGGTAATTTTCCTTGGGTTCTCATTCATCGATATCAACATGAAAATCCTAAAGCCTGATACCCAAATTGCAAAGAGAGTCTTGGCGACAGCAAAAGGTCGCTCTGAGGATACGAGGATGATCCTGCGTAACCAGCTTGAGCGGGACTTTACTGGATACAACCGACAGGGAGGGAAATCTGTGGAAATGTTTAACGGGAAGTGCTTTGAGTTGTTTTATGAATTTGATAATTACTTGGCTTCTTCATAAGCGGCCCGGTGCTACAGTACTAATTTGGCATGCGTCGGCCGTGTCTGATAAAATGGCGCATAGAATGGTTCCTCAGTGCAGGATCTACTCGATAATTTAGAAGTGGACACTTGTCGGGAATCCAAAGCCGTTGCACCCTTTCCACACAAACCCTACACATCCCCCATGACATGCCCCCTCTGCACAACAGATGCCCCGCTCATCGAAACGCCCGTCTCTGGCGGCCCTGCTGACGCAAGCGTCGAAATCTGCGCCCTATGCGCCGATCCGCAAACAGCGCCTGATCACTTCCGCCCCATTGCCTCAACCATGTGGTCCGAGGACCCAGCCCTCCAAGTGTACGCCGCGCGCACGCTCAAGCGGCTTGATACCGACTGGTCCCGTGATCTGTTGGAGCAGCTTTACCTTGATGAAGAGACCCAAGAATGGGCCGATAACGTTGCGGCGCAAAGCAATCACAAGGACAGCAACGGCCAGCCCCTCGCCACAGGCGATACGGTTGTTCTGATCAAGGATCTCAACGTCAAAGGTGCGGGCTTTACCGCCAAGCGCGGCACGGCTGTGTATAAGATCACACTTGTTCCCGACAATGACGCCCACATCGAGGGCCGCGTTGAGGGCCAGCGTATTGTCATCCTGACCGAGTTTGTGAAAAAGCGCGGCTAGCCTGCCCGCGATTGACCCAGATCAAAGTGCGGTCCGGCCCTGAGTGATACCAATTGCGCAACCGCATTGGCTTTGAAGGGAACCGCACATGATCCGTCTCGCATCAATCCTATACTCCATCGTCGCAACCACATTGGCGGGGATCGGTGTGATTGCCGTTTTGACCGCTGGCTATGATACAACCGTTCCCATCATCGTTGCAGCGGCCATTGGTGCAGTGATTGCCTTGCCCGTTTCCTATCTGGTGGCGGGTAAAATCATTAACCTGACCTCTAGCTGAGCGCGCATAAATTCTGGTGGTGTACTGGGGGTGCCTCTGAGGTGTACAAGAGCTTAACACGTTACTTTTGTTCATCCCGAGGCCCCTATGACTCCATGTATCCTATGCGTCGCCATCACCGGCTCTGTCCCGACCAAGGCAGCTAATCCTGCGGTCCCGATTACCATTTCCGAGCAGATCGAAAGCACCCATGCGGCCTATGAGGCAGGGGCCAGTATTTGCCACGCCCACGTGCGCAACGCGGATGAAACGCCGTCGTCTGACCCGGATAAATTTGCCGCATTGCAGGAAGGCATCAAGGCGCATTGCCCTGATATGATTATGCAGTTCTCGACAGGGGGGCGTTCTGGTGCAGGGCAGGAGCGCGGCGGTATGCTGTCCTTGCGCCCTGACATGGCGAGCTTGTCTGTCGGGTCCAACAATTTCCCCACGCGCGTCTATGAAAACCCGCCGCAATTGGTGGATTGGCTGGCGTCCGAGATGGTGAAATACGATGTAAAGCCAGAGATCGAAGCCTTTGATCTGAGCCATATTCACAAAGCTGCAGAGATGAACCGTGATGGCCGCATTCCCGGCCAGCTGTATATCCAGTTTGTGATGGGTGTGAAAAATGCGATGCCAGCGGACAAAGAGACGTTTGATTTCTATATTCAAACAGTGAAACGTTTAGTGCCTGATGCGCTGTGGTGCGCTGCTGGCGTGGGGCCAAGCCAGATCGTTCTGAATGAATGGGCGATTGCTGCGGGTGGTCACGTGCGTGCAGGTCTTGAGGACAATGTGAGGTGGGATAAAACCACGCTTGCGCCGTCCAACGCGGCGCTGATCAAACGCGCAGCAGACCTGTGTGAAACCTACGAGCGAACGGTGGCTACACCAGCACAAGCGCGTCAGATGTTGGGGTTACGTTCCGCCTGAAGCAAGCCGCCAATGTCTGCGGGTTTTGCACCTCCGTCAAGCAAGACCCGCAATACATCACCGCTAAAGGCCCAGATATCTTCGTCATGCACGAGATGATGGGTCAGCAGGCCCAATGGCTCAGTTGTATCAGTGCGGCCTTCGCGTCGCTCGCGCAGTGTGGCGGCGATGCCCTCAATAAGGACTTCTGGCGCTACCAATCCACGATGCCCGCGCCAATAGATTGGATCGATGTGGGTGTTGATTTGCATCAGACCAGTGGTCGCATGGGTAGCGCCACGCGCTCCGTAGGTTGAGACGCCGCGATATCCGGCTGTCGCAAGGACGGGCAATAGATCAGGGGATATCCTGTTCCACGGGGGGACAAATAACTTTATCAATTGGTCGCCAAACCCGTCTTCAAGAACCTCAATCGCCTGTTTTAACTCCGCCGCAGCCTCAGGACGAGGATGCCCGAACTCGGCATTTTTTGAACCCTCAGGCGCGTGGCTGACATGCCGCCATCCGTGGATGATCGGGATCAGATGTGGGTTCTGTTTGATTGCTGGGGGCAATGACGGTGTCATCGGGTCTGGGATCACCGCAATATGGACAGGAACGCCGACGTCATTCGCGATTTGAGAGAGTCGTTGTAACGCAGGAGTGTCCGCAATCGCGTCATCATCGCGCCACCAAATTGGCAAAGGTAGATCATGGTTGCGCCAAAGGGCCAGTTCGGTTGTGAGCAGGGACCAATCAATCTTCATCTTGCGTTCCATAAACTGTGGGTGCGTGAAACCGTGTTCGCAGCTCCGCCAAAGCTGGAGGTCATTGCCTCGCGTCGAGGTGCTTTGATCACAGCACTCAGCGCGGCAGATAGTGTTTGGGCTGTCAGGTCTGCCCGACGCACGGTTTCAATGCCGGATCTTTGGGCTAAAGCATCTGCGCGCAACCCTTGTTCAACTTCATTCCCTTCATCAAAGGGAATGAAGACTGCTGGCGTGCAGGCCTGTAAGACATCGAGGGCGGTGTTGTAGCCGCACAGTGACACAGATGCTGCTGCTCCTGAAAGCATCTGACGGAAGTCTTTGCGTACGGGTTCTACGGTTACGTTTGCGGGCGCGCGAGCTGTAAGATCGTCAATGCGAGACTGCGGAGATGCGCCTCCCACAAGTAGCCGAATTGGATGTTCGATGTGTGGTGCAGCAGACAGGACAGCTTCATAGATCGGCCCGCCCACATCTCCACCACCTGCGCTCACAATGATCTCACCTGTGCCCGCGCCAGTTGGGTGGGGGCCAGCGGCCTTGGGCGCAACAAATCCGGTGTATTGCAGATAGCCACGTAGGGTTTCAGAAACGGGCCAGCTTAGGTCCAACGGTGTAAGGGTCGCGTCGGAGTGCACAAGGACCGCATCATAAAAGGACGTGACCATTTCTTCGGCAAATAGTGTCTTCTTGGGTTTGGAAGGGGGCGCGAGGATGTCGCGGATCGATGCGCAGATCAGCGGAGGCATGGTTTGGGTCTTCGCGACCTTTAACAACGCCTGAAACTCGTCTCGCAAAATACGGCGGCCAAAGGGGAACAGCTCGGTAATCAGAACACCCGGTGCAAAGTTGGTATAGGTATCTAGCAATTGCTTTTGTCTGTGCGCTAGAAACTCTGGTGTAGCTTCGCTTGCGTCAGCACAAATTAGCCGCGAGAAATCAATACCGTTTGAGCGTACAGGCGGCAGTTGAACAACTGGGACATCGTCTTTGGCCAACTGCGGTGCAGGCATGCCGCCACTCACCACGCAAACCTCATCACCTGCTGCAAGATAGGCCTGCGCCAAAGTCATCGCGCGGGCCAGATGTCCTGTGCCCAGCAAGTGAGTAACGACAATCATCACCTTCATGTTGTGGGCTTTTCCAATCGAACGGGCTCGGGTTGTAGCCGCCATGTGTCGCCATCGATTTCGATCACAAACAGGCGGTTACGCTTCACTGTAAATGGAGCAGGTCCGTCGAAATTCCAACCCGTGGCATGGGCCATTAAAACGCGCATGACGCCAATATGACAGACGGCAACGCTGTCCCGAGTTAGGGCCAGCCCCCATGGCACCAATCTGTCACGCAGGGCTGTAGGGCTTTCACCATTCGGAGGCGTATAGTTCCAACCCCAATCGTCGATGTCGCGGTGATCACAGGCTGGATCGGCGCGCAACTCTTTAGCGATGCGGCCTTCCCAATCACCCCAATTCATTTCGATCAAGGCAGGATCAGTGCGCGGTGCTTTACCTGAAACGAGCTGTGCAGTATGTGCCGCACGCTCCAAAGGGCTAGACCATAGTGCGGCAGCGTCCCAAGGGGCGGGCAGGCGTTGCGCGCCCAATTCGGCGACAGCAGTTGCATCCAGCGCGATGTCAGTGCGGCCTTGCACGCGTCCTTCGCGGTTCCAATGTGTATGACCGTGGCGCAGCAGGGCAAGACGGATCATGTGATACCTACCTTTTGCAAACCGTCACGCAGTGTTGCTGCTGCGGCTGGCAGTAAATGAAATTTGCGGATGTGATCGCGGATCGCATCTTGAGATGGTGGAGGAGTGCTTGCAAGATCAGCAAGGCCAGTGGCACCTTGGTCCACAGACGGATAGCTGCGCGGGAATAGGACATCGCGCACGCCGGGGCGGTCTTGGGCAATGACAGGCAGCCCATGCGCCTGCGCCTCTAGATAGGTCAGGCCAAAGGCCTCATCAACACCGGGCCAAATCAAGGCTCCAGCACGGGCATATGCGGTTTCCAGCTCATCTTTGTTTAGCGCACCAAGAAATTTAACGCGTGTGCCAAATGGCACCATGAGGGCTTCGACCTGTGAACGTACAGGTCCATCACCAGCAATTTCTAGGGTGGCTTCATTAGGCAGCAAGGCCATCGTTTGCGCGATGAGTTGATATGACCCCAGCTTGGCCGCTGCACGCATCATGCCAACTGCAAGCAGATGAGCGCCCTTGGCCATGGCAGGCAGATCGCTGCGCGGCAAAAAGGGACGTAAATGAATATGCTGTTGATGTGGGGGCGCATAAGCAAGGAGCGCTTCGCGGTCTCGCGCGGTCAGATAAAATGCAAGGTCTGCTGCATCACAAGCATCTTCAGCTGCGCGGGCAAAGAGATCCCAAGGTCCGCCAAGGCGCTTTTTGGCGCGTGTTGCTTCAATCGTAAGATAGGGGATTTTTAATGCGCGGGCCACCGCAGGGCCGATTAGATCAGGCGCTTTGTAATAGGTGTGGTAGGTGATCCAACCTTGCCAACCTGCTGCGCGGCCTTTGGCAATAATACCCGGGATCAGCGCCTTTGCCTCAGCCATCAGACGTGCCTGAACTGCAGCGTCACCCGCGCCATCGCGACTGCGCAATGTCGCGGCCAGATCAACATTAGCACCTAATTGGGTGAGGGCCGCCATTAAGGAGCGAGCCATGGCACGTTCCCCCGAAGGAACAGGGTGGGCTGGTGGTTTTAAAGGCGCATAAAAGGCCAGCCGCATCAGGTGTTTTTCAAAATGCCACGTAGGCGTTTTGCCAGATGGACAATGCCCGGAGCCATCGTGAACTCTGCATGAAGACGAGTGTGGGCGGCATCTGCAAGTCGTGGACCAAGTTTGGCATCACCAGCAATCGCGAGCATCGCGTCAGCAAAGGCTTGGGGTGTGTCCTGCGCTAGCAGCCCGTGTTCGCCGTCGGTGATGAATTCCGGGATCGCCGACACAGGCGTCGACAAGATCGGCAGCTTTTGACTAGCAGCTTCCATAAGAACATTGGGCAGGCCGTCTCGGTCTCCGTCCGCGGCGATGCGGGAGGGCAGAACAAACAGATCTGCTTCGCGCATTGCCTCGATCACGTCAGGTTGATCACAGGCACCGCGCCACGTGATCTGATCCTCTACGCCTGCGGATTTGGCGCGGGCGCGCATTTTTTCATCTAACGTGCCACCACCGATATGGGTCCAGTGCCAGCCAAGTGATTTAGGTAACAAGGCAAGGGCATCAATCAGCGTATCAAAGCCCTTTTTCTCAACCAGACGCCCAACAGACATCATCCGCAAAGGCGCATCTGCATCTCGCAACGCACGTTCAGGTGGTGCGGGGAAACGCGCAAGGTCCAGACCGTGATAGACCAGATCAACACGCGTGGGCGTATCTGCAAGTGATTGTAGGTGTTCAGCGCCAAATCCCGTGCATGTCGCGCCAAAGGCCGCGCCGTAGGTGTCTGCGGATAGTTTTTCGCGCAGTTCCCATTCCGGCGAGGTCCATATGTCTTTTGCGTGGGCCGAAAACGACCATGGCAGGCCGCGCAAGATAGCCGCATATCGCGCAACAGAGGACGGGGTGTGTAGGAAGTGGGCATAAAGCGCCTCAAGGCCCTCCCCAGCTTCATGCGCCAAGACACAAGCCTGCCCCCAACGTCGACGGCGGTTGGCCGTATCATCACGCACCAGATCACGAGCGTATGCATCTGCAGCTGCATCAAAGCCGGGCAGAGCGGTAACCGCGCCCATCGCCTCATGCACGCGGCGGGGTTCCTCATGGAGGTATTCAGGAAGATATCGCACATGCGCCTTTAGGCGGTCATGCAGCGGGTGGGTTTTAATGTCGGTCGGGTGACGTAAAGACCATAGTTCAAACGCAATGCCTGCTTCCTCAAGGGCAACAAGTTCTTGCGCGATAAAGGTTTCGGACAGGCGTGGCCAGCCTTTGACCACAATGGCGAGAGGGGGCGTGGTCATGGCGTTAGTCCTTTTGGTTCATCAGATTGCGTCCGCGTTGAACAACAACATCCAGCCCGTCCAGCAGACCATCAGCGCCTGCTTGTGAAGGTTTTTGTTGGGTAGGCAAGGCGCGGATGGCTTTGATCATGGCGTCAACGGTCATGCCGTCGCGGCCATTATCCAACATCCGTACCAGTCCCAATTCTTCGGCGCGACTAGCGCGTATCCATTGCTCCAACCGTGGTACAGTGCGCGGCACAATGACGGCGCGCTGATCAAAGCTGAGAACTTCGCAGAACGTGTTGTACCCACCCATGCACACGACACCTTGCGCATTTGCAAACAGTGCCTCGATATGGCTGTCAAATCCGGTAGCAATAACGCGGCCGCCTAAAGCGTCAACGCGCGCGTCCATCGCATCGCGGACCTCACCAGACAGGAAGGGGCCATAAACCAACATCGCTTTTGGTCCCAGTGTTGGGTCTGCCTCGTAGGCATCCAGCACAAGCGAAACCATAGCTGCGCCGTCGCCACCACCACCAGGGGTGATAAGGATATAGGGTTCGTTTGGTGCATCGGCGGCATCGGTCAATTCACGACGCAGATACCCCGTGTAATGCATCCGTTCACGGGTGGCGTCGCTAAAGGGCAACCCACTTGTCGGGTCATAGATACGTTCGACGCCGTAAACCCAGAATTCGTCATAATAGGCCTCGGCGGCTTTAACCGCACCTTTGCGTTCCCATTCGGCAGCCAGCACCTCAGGTTCATCCAGAACATCGCGCAGCCCCAGCACCATGCGGCAATCGCCTTTTGTTTGCAGCCACTCCAGAGTGGGGAGCAATTCGCCGCGAAACCCAGTGGGTTCTTTGTCTACGATCAACAGATCAGGTTTGTATTGTTCCACTGCGGACTGGATCAGCCCTGAACGCAAGTTTGTTGTGGCATCAATATCCAACCCAAGGGTGGAACTGACGTATGATCCATCAGGTAGTTTTGTCACGCCAGGCAGACGAATGTGGTCAACCCGTTCAGGAAAGGTAAAGCGGCCTGCAACAGGGGACCCCGTCAGGATGATCGCCGAGGCTTGATCATCCCCAGCAGTCAGTGCGGTGGCCAGCGCGCGAGAGCGACGCAGGTGGCCCAGCCCGAATGTATCATGGCTGTAGAGCATAACGCGCCGCGCTGGTGCGCGTGCGTTGGCTTGGACGATGGCCTTTTGCGGCATAATTTGTCTTTCCGTCATGGCGTGTATCTGGTGGAATTAGAGCCGCAGGTCGCTACCTGATTTTCCGAATATTCCCTTAATGTCATACAACACTGCACCGTCCTTCCCAAAGGTCCGGATGGCATCACTGCCCAAACTTACGAACTCGCGATGCCCAACAGCCACAAGGATCGCATCATAGGCGCCAATTTCGGGGCTTTCTACCGCTTGGACACCGTGTTCTGCGCGCAAACGTTCAGTTCCGACCCACGGATCGTGTACTATGGCCTGTACCGCGTACTCGCCCAACTCGGCCACGATATCGGCAACGCGAGTGTTTCGCGTATCTGCACAGTTTTCTTTGAACGTATAGCCAAGGATCAGCACACGCGCGCCGCGCACGCCGATCTCTTTTTTCAACATTGCCTTGATCAGGGTTTGGGCAACATGCGCGCCCATGGCATCATTGATCCGTCGG
The DNA here is from genome assembly GCF_036960155.1 of Sulfitobacter sp. Taxonomy (GTDB): domain Bacteria; phylum Pseudomonadota; class Alphaproteobacteria; order Rhodobacterales; family Rhodobacteraceae; genus Sulfitobacter. The sequence continues at coordinate 56,747 of NZ_JBALWB010000009.1, forward strand.
CCAGCAAGGATAACTTCGGGATGATATCCCAACTGCTCAGCGCGGTAGGTGAGGTAATAGGGATCAACCCCGATACAATGCCCGCCAACAAGACCGGGTTTGAATGGGAGAAAATTCCATTTGGTTCCCGCCGCCTCAAGAACCTCAAGCGTATCAAGGCCAAGACGTGCAAAGATCAGCGCGAATTCATTCACCAGCGCGATGTTCAGGTCGCGCTGTGTGTTCTCAATCACTTTGGCGGCTTCGGCGGTTGCGATGGTGGGGGCACGGTGCAGACCAGCTTTTACAACGGGCGCATAAATCTTTTCGACGCGGTCCAGGGTTTCATCGTCTTGGGCAGCAATGACTTTGATAACATTCTCCATGGAATGTTCTGCATCGCCGGGGTTCACGCGCTCGGGGGAATAGGCCAGCTTGATCTGCGTCCCACCTTTTAGGCCACTTCCCGCAGCAAGGGCAGGGCCGCAGACGTCTTCGGTGACGCCGGGGTAAACCGTGCTTTCCAACACGACCAGTGCACCATCCGTCAAGTGCGGTGCGATAGACGCACAAGCGCCCAATATTGGACCTAGATCAGGGGCATGGGCGTCCGTTATGGGGGTGGGGACGGCAATGATAAATGCGGTCCTGCCTTTAAGGTCAGCAGCGTCATGGGAAAAGCGTGCGGCGCTGCTGGCTACTTTTTCATCGGCGATTTCGCCGTTTGGATCACGCCCTGCGCGTAGGGCTTGGATCACTGGGGGATGGATATCAAACCCGAGTACATCAAACCCCGCCCGCGCCAACGCCAGCGTGAGGGGGAGCCCGACATAGCCAAGGCCCAATACTGCGATCCGGTCGTTGTTTGGGGTAGTGGTCATTTTAGTATCCTCGGACTGCGCTAGAGACGGGTATAAACGGTCGCACCCATCAACCCGCTATGGCATGAAATGCAGACTCTTGTAAAACATGATCAGGATAGCTGATGCCATCCACGCTCCTAGAAAATGGTGCGTCCGCGGGCAATTGCAATGCAAGGTCCAAACCCGTAGCGTCAACTGACTGTGAGCACTGCCCATACCAGAACGCCAAAAGGGACTCCAAATATGATCTACCGCCTTGTACTGGCTGCATTGATATGGCTCACGATGTCTTTATCGCCAACCAGCAGTGCATATGCCCAAGGGTTGCAAACCTTGTTGTCTGGCGGAAAAGAGGAGGTCGCGCAGACTGCTCAAGAAACGCTGGCTGACACACTCAGAAACGCCGTCAAGGAGGGTGTTGACGTCATTGTGATCGACACCGAAGGGCGTGTGATCACCCAGTCCGAACCTAAAACATCTGTGAGTGTTGCACCGACGGTCGAAGATTATTCGCGTTTGATGAAGGCCCAAGAAAATGCAGATCACTTGCGGGATGCATTGTTCACGCGATTGAAAGAATTACCCTCCGCCGTGAATGAGGTGATCTATATCCTACGCGCCGCATCGCCGGACGGCACGATAATGCTGTTTGTCAAAACACTGGGGCTAAGTTTGCTGCTGTTTGGGGTGGGTGTCATCTTTGAACGTGAGGTGTTTGGCAAACGTTTTGCACGTAAATTTGTTGTCAGCCGTGTTGTCGACGCGCCGATGGGCTACGCGGAGAAAATGCCGTTTCTCGTTTTCCGTTTCTTTACGGGCGTGATCGGTATTTTGACGTCTATGGCCGTGGCCTATATTCTGGGTATCGCTTTCTTTCCTCCAATCGAGGATAGCGCGATGCAATTTACGATAACGCTGATCAACATCGCGTATTTCGGTAGCCGTGTCACGGCTGGGCTGTGGCGGATGATCTTGTCACCCTTCCTTGCACAATATCGCATTCCAATCATTGATGACCACGATGCCAAAAGGTTGCACCGTTGGCTGTGGGTGTTGGGCAGTTTCGATATCTGTGCGATCTTGTTTGGTATTTGGATTGGGGAACTGGGCTTGAATTACGATGTCTATGCCCTGTTTGCGGCCAGTCTGTCTGGCGCGGTTGTTTTGTTGAATATTTTATTGGTCGTGGTCAATCGTAACGCTATTTCAGTTGCATTGCGTCATGGAAAAGAACCCAACGAGGTGGGGATGCTCGCTCGTTTGCTGAGCCGTTTATGGGCGCCGATGATCATTTTGTATGTGATCTTTGCGTGGTTTGAACTGACCTATGATCTGGTTCTCGAAAACCCCAGTTCGATCCCCTTGATCGCTGGTGCTTACGGTATCCTTATTTCTATCATCGTGGTCTACGGCGTTGTGAACTACCTGATCGAACGGGGCTTTGCTCGCGCGCGGGTCATGCGCCTAATGCGTGACAAACAGGTCGAGGTCGAAGCCTATGAGCAGACCCGGCTTGAGAATGAGGCACGCGCGCAAATGACCCTGCGCGACGATAGCCCGGACCCTGACCCCGAAACAGCACTGGAAGGCGACACAGACGCAGGCGCGCTTGCGGATAGGATCGAACCTGCTCTGACAAGGTCATCAGGTCCCACAAGCACTCTCACGGAGGCAGAGCATGATATGCTGTCTGCGGCGGCAGAAGAGCACGGTAAACCCGTGCGGGTCCTCAACAGCTTTGAAGCATTAGCGCGGCGTGTGGCGGGTATTTTGGCATTTGTTGCTGGCGCATATGCGTTCTTTTACATCTGGGACAATGACAGCGCCCGAATGGTTGAATCCGTTCTGGATCGGCTGCTTGATATCATCATCATCATCTTTCTCGGCTATGTGGTTTTCCACGCATTTCGTATCTGGATCGATACAAAAATTGCCGAAGAAACCAGTGACGAAATCGAAGCAGAGCCGGGGGACGAAGGCGGCGCATCCTCGGCTTCACGTTTGGCCACACTTTTGCCGCTCTTTCGAAATTTCACGTTGATCGTGGTGATCGTGACAATCACTTTAATTGTGATGATGGAAATAGGGGTCAACGTAGGGCCGTTGTTTGCTGGTGCTGGTATCGTTGGGGTTGCTGTCGGTTTTGGGTCTCAGGCGTTGGTACGTGATATTTTTGCGGGCGCGTTTTTCCTGTTTGATGATGCGTTTCGCAAGGGCGAGTATCTTGATGTTGGCGGCGTCAAAGGAACCGTTGAGAAGATCTCGGTGCGTTCGTTTCAACTGCGTCACCATTTGGGGGCACTGCACACAATTCCGTTTGGCGAGTTGCAAGTGATGACAAACTACAGCCGCGACTGGGTCATCATGAAGCTGCCCTTGCGGGTGACCTATGACACAGATGTTGAAAAGGTCCGCAAGCTGATCAAAAAACTGGGGGTTTTGTTATTGGATGATCCTGTGATTGGTCAAAATTTCATTGCACCTCTGAAATCTCAAGGTGTGATCGAGATGCAAGATAGCGCCATGATCATCCGCGTAAAGTTTATGACCAAACCTGGGGATCAGTGGCTGGTCCGCAAGCGGGTTTATGAAGAAATTCGCGCATTGTTTGAACTGGAAGGGATCAAGTTTGCCCACCGCGAAGTCACCGTCCGTTTGGCGGATGGCAAGGCAGCTGACCTTACCGAAGATCAAAAGCGGGAGGTGGCGGCCGCCGCACATGCCTCTATCGAGGAAGATGTCGAAGATTTGACTGACACAGATGGCGGCGATGATCGTTAAAACTTGATACTCGTTCTGGGTGTTCTAATTTTCATGTATGACGTTCACATCTATTAGGAGATTCATATGTTCGATTTATCTGCCCCCTCTCGTCGCCAGTTTTTGGCCGTAACCGCTGCGGCAGCCGGAGCTGTTACAATCTTACCATTTGGCGCGCGCGCTGCTGGTCATGCGCATGATACGTTTGACACAGCTGCAGGTCCGATTTCGATTTCTCCAGTATCGCATGCGTCTTTTGTGGCTCAAACTCCAGTTGGCGTAATCTATGTTGATCCGGTTGGTGGCCCCGAGAAATACAGTAGTTTCCCTGCTCCTGATCTGGTGCTCATCACGCATGAACACGGTGATCACTTTAATCAGGAAACACTGGATGGCATCGTTGTTGAGGGCACCCAGATGATCGTGAACCCTGCCGTTTTCGGGATGTTACCCGATGCAATGCAGGCGCAGGCCAGTGCCGTTGAAAATGGCGGTGTCGCAGTGTTCAATGAACTCAGCATTGATGCGATCCCTGCCTATAACACCACTGAAGAACGTAAAAAGTTCCATCCTATGGGACGTGACAACGGGTATGTCCTGAACTTTGAAGGATTCCGCATGTATGTTTCGGGTGACACCGAAGATACGCCTGAAATGCGGGCGCTTGAGAACATCGATATTGCATTTGTCTGCATGAACTTGCCGTTCACCATGGATGCAAATACGGCGGCCTCTGCCGTGGCTGAGTTTAAGCCAACCTATGTATATCCATACCACTACCGCGGCCGCGACAATGGCACACAGGACCCTGCCGAGTTCGCCAAAATGGTTGGTGAAGGCATCGAAGTGAAAATGGGCGGCTGGTACGGGTAATCTACTAACCAGAATGCTGATTTGTGAAGATGAAAAAGGGGCTGCGGAAACGTGGCTCCTTTTTGCTTGGTGGTGTTGCGGGCAAAGATGTCGCCCGCAACTAAACTTACTTAACTTTTGGGGAACAAGAACAGGTTTTGAATATCCACAAGACCTGCGGCTAGGTAGGAGGGGTAACGCTCCATAATTGCAGCTTTCAACTCGTCACCAGTGTTGGCCTTGGCATAGGCAGCTTGCACATGATCCAGATAGATTAGTGCATCATCCATCGCCTGACGTGAGCCAGCTGTCGGGCCGTGCCCAGGAAGAACAAGATCAAAGGACGTGTCGTTTTGCATGTCGACGAGGCCTTTTTTCCAACCGTCGAAGTTCCCGTGACCACAGAACAGGTGGCAGTTATTATACAGCATGTCCTGTGCAATCAGCACTTTTTGATCTGGCAAATAGATCGTCATCATGTTGTCAGATTCTGCATCTGTGACATGGCGGAATTCAAACGTGACACCATCGATCACCTCTGTTGTGCCATGTTCAATGACACGGTTTGGGACGACCTTTGTCGGCGGCACATGTTTGCCCAATGACTCGATGCTGATCTCGATGAAAAAATCACCCAGTTGATCAATTTCGGCCTGTGTTTCTGCAAAGGAATAGATTGGAACATCGCGGAACTGATAAGCGCCAAACCAGTGATCAGGGTGCAAGTGCGAGATGATCATCCGGTCCACTGGTTTGCCTGTTTTCTCGGCGTAGTCGCGGATTTCTTGTCCATAGATTACCGAACGCTGGCCATCCACAAACACAAGGCGTTCCGGCGTTTCGATGACATGCGTAGTGACGCAACCCGTCAAATCAGGGCTTTGGTAGCTGTGGATTTTCACATCCCCAAAATCGGCAACGGTAACGACACCATGTTCAAGCGGCGTGGTGCCTTGTCCAAGTGGACCGCCCCCAAGGGCGTTCGCGCTAAGAAGGCTTGGCGCAGCAAGTGTTGTGGCGGCAGTGCCAAGCAATAGTGAGCGACGGTTTACAATAAGATTTGACATGTAGCTCTCCCGACTATCAAGTACTAGATAGGTTATGGGTAGACGCTTGTTTTTCATCCGTCAATCCCCTATCTATTACTTGATAGATGAATGAGGAGAGTGTGATGAGCGTTGCAAATCCTAGTGACAAGGCGGTGGCCATATTGAATTCGGCGCGCGCCCTGATGATGGACCGTGGCTATAATGGTTTCAGCTTTCGCGATGTCGCGGCTGAGGTTGGTATCAAAAGTGCCAGCATTCACTACCATTATGCGACCAAGGCCGATTTGGCAGAGGCCACGGCAAAAGCGTATCGAGAAGCGTTCTCAGACGCGATGGATGGATTGGTGGGCTTAGATGCGCCAGCAACTTTGCGGGCATACGGCACATTCTTTGTGACAACGCTTCGCGATCAGGGTGGTTTGTGCCTTGGCGGTGTTCTGGCAGCAGATGCCATTACGCTACCTGATCAGGTGCGCGCGGAAGTCATCTCATTTTTTGACACGCAACATGACTGGGTAGCGGCCGTATTGCGTAAAGGTCAAGCAGAAGGCGGCATCCGCGCCGACCTTGATGTAGATACCTTCGCGAAGGTATTTGTGTCTGGGCTTGAGGGCGCGATGATGGTGTCTCGTGGCATCAGGCAGCCCCAAAACCTTGAAACGGTTTTGGAGCATTTGATTTTGCTGGCACGGCCTTAGCACGTGCCTCCCTTTAAGCGAAGAACGGGGCAAGCCCGCCTTTAGCTGCGGTATGGATCAAGCGAAGCGCGTAGCCCATCACCAAGGAAGTTGAATGCCAGAACGACAACGATGATGGGAAGCATCGGGATCGCTGTCCACGGATAGATTTCGATGCTGGCAAGGTTTTGTGCATCGTTCAGCATCACACCCCAAGACACAGCAGGTGCCCGCAGACCAAGCCCCAAAAAGCTAAGCGCAGTTTCACCAAGGATCATCGCAGGGATCGACAAGGTTGCGCTGGCAATCAGGTGGCTCGTAAAGTTTGGCAATAGGTGACGCCGGATCACACGGGCAGGGCGTGCGCCCATCATTTCAGCGGCACGCACGTATTCTTCTTCCCGCAGGCTTAGGAATTTTGCGCGTACAGCACGCGCGAGGCCCGGCCAGTCGAGAATCCCCAAAATGATTGAGATGATAAAGAACACTGCAACTGGTCCCCAGTTGGAGGGTACGGCTGCAGATAGCGCCAACCACAGTGGCAATTCAGGTAATGAGCGCAGTATTTCGATGGCGCGGTTGATGGTCCAATCTATCTTGCCACCAAAATATCCAGCCATCGCACCAAAAAAGATACCTAGGATAAAGCTGACTGTGATGCCGATGATCCCAACAGTCAGCGACAGCTGCGCACCGAATAAGATGCGGCTAAACACATCGCGACCCAAACGATCAGACCCCCAAAGGAATACTGTGCCGCCTTCTGGTGCGCAGACCAAATGGGTATCTGATGGGATGAAACCCGCCAGATTGTATTTCGCCCCTTCACAGAAAAACTTGAGCGGTAGGGGCTGTGTTGTATCAACGGTATAACGCCAGCGGTAATTCTCTAAATCGGCAACTGCGAGTGTTGGATAGACATAGGGGCCAATAAATTCGCCTTCGTGCCACAGGTTAATTTCCTGAGGTGGATGGTACAGGTAATCTGCGCTTCGTTCGTTGGCGCCGTAGGGGGCTATAAACCCAGCCACAGGCAGAATGAGATAGCAGATCAAAAGGAACAATCCGGACATCAGCCCCAGCTTGTGACGGCGAAACTTGCGCCAGATCAGGACCGAGCTGGGTGCGTCAAATTCTGCGCGTTCTGGCGCAGAAAGGTCTGCGTCTTCGGACCACGGCTCGCTATCGACATAGCGATCATCTGATGGGGTGCTCATGTTTTGCGCCCCCCTAATCGAATACGTGGATCAAGTAGCATCAACAGTACATCCGAAATCATTGTCCCAATCAGGGTCAGGAGGGCGACGAACATCAAAACAAATGCTGCCAAAAACTGGTCTTGGGATTTGAGCGCCGTCAGCAGGTAAGGACCAATCGTTTGAAGACCAAGGACAACTGACACCAAAACCGATCCAGACACCATTGCTGGCAACAGGGTGCCAATGTCCGCGACAAACGGGTTGAACGCCATGCGCAAAGGGTATTTGCGCAACATCTGTGAGGGCTTCATGCCCTTGGCAATTGCGGTCTCCACGTAGGGTTTGCTCAGCTCATCGAGCATGTTTGCGCGCAGGCGTTGCATCATAGCAGCCGCGCCCGACGTACCGATTACAAAGGTCGGGACGATGAGGTGAACAAGGATAGATTGCACCTTGGCCCATGACATCGCTTGGCCTTCATACTCAGGGCTCATGAGGCCCCCGATGGGCAGATTAAAATACTTATTGCCATAGTAGAACAGGATCAAAGCAAGCAGGAAGTTAGGGGTGGCTAGGCCAAGGTATCCAACAAAACCGGCGGTGTAATCCACCCACGTTTCGGATTTGGCTGCGGCGAGCACACCCAAGGGGAGGGCCACAACATAGACAAACAAAACTGCCGCAAGGTTCACCAACACGGTGAGCCACAAGGCATCTCCGACGATCTCGCTCACGGGGCGGTCAAATTCAAATGACCAACCAAAGTTACCCTGAACCAACCCAGCAAAACCCTGCGGGCCGGGCATGAAGCCTACCCAGATCATATATTGTTCCCAAAGGGGGCGATCCAACGCATATTCAGTCCGCAGAAACTCGGCCTTGGCGACGCCCTCGGCCTGACCTGTGGCGCGCAGCTCTGCGATTTGGTTACTTAGGAAATCACCGGGAGGCAGATTGATAATCACAAACACAAGGATGGATACAATCCAAAGCGTTAGCAGCATCGTCGCAAAACGGCTGATGGCATAGCGCAGGATCATCATTGGCTTACCTGCATAAATGCATCCTCAAAATAGAATTCGTCAATGTGGTGGATGCCAAAATGTGAACCCGGGTCATAAGCCCAAATCCCTTCCTCGGGAACATTGCGCAAGTGTTTCGAAACCACCACAGGTTGTGGCGCGCCGGACAAAATCCCAATCGCAAACTGTTGTTGGGCATGAATGTCCAGCATCTCGGCCCAGATTGTCGTGCGTTTGGCTGGGTCATTTGTGTGATCCCAGTCCCATTTGAGTTGAAGCAACCGCTTGGGGGCTTTCATGTCAGGTTCTTCACCGGATTTCCCCATGGTTTGATAATATTGGCCCCATTTCGGCCAAGAAAAGAACTCTTGCTCGGTTGGGGCAAGGTATTTTGGCGATGTCTCTGCGCGCGGCAGGCCATTGTCCCAGCCATACCAAATAGCGGCCATTCCAGTTCCCGCATAAATGCGGCTACGCATGATGTCGCGGTTAAGGGGGCGCATGATCAGGCGGATGCCCAGCTCGCGCCATGTATCTGTGATGATGCTAAGGGCGTTTTCTTCTTCCTGACGTTCCCCTGCGGTCTCAATGACAAACTCCATAGGGCGCCCGTCGGGTAACTTGCGAAGGCCGTTTGGCGTGCGCTCGGTCAGGCCCATTTCGTCCAGCAGTTGGTTGCCTTGGTCGATGTCCAAAGCCGACCATGCGGCCAAGTCGTCTGGGTTGTGCAGGGGGCTGCGTGCAAGGGCGGTCATGCCGCCCTCGTTAGCCATGCCAAAATACAGCGCACGATTGATCATGCGGCGGTCAATGCCAAGGCTCAGCGCGCGGCGAAATCGTACGTCACGCATGACATCGCGCCAGATTGGATCAGCAAAGTTGAGGTTAGGGTAAATGGCAAGTTGGCTTGCGGTGCCATTGCCCCACAAGAGGGTGCGATAGTTTCCGCCATCGGCCTCTCCTTTTTTCAATATTGCGACATTGCGAAAATCAAGGCCACGTGCCTGAAGGTCTACTTCGCCAGCGTTTGCTTTTGCCGCGATCAGGCCCCCTCCCACTACGGTCATTTCAACCACGTCGATGTAGGGCAATTGCGTGCCGGCAGTGTCGATGCGGTGGAAAAAGGGGTTGCGAACGAACAAGTTGCGCGAGGTTGGTTTGCCTGAGGCGTTCAGCCATGGCTGTAACGTAGGTTGATCAGGGTTGTCGAACTTGTACATGTTGTCGCGCTTATTGTGCAGCGCTGCCCAGCTTTTCACACGTGCGTTAAGTATTTCCTGAACGAGGTAGTTGGGATCTGCAAAATCGACATGAAATTGTTTAAGATAGTGAGCCGGCCGATAAATAAATGGCGGTCTGGCCTGTGCCAGTAGCGGTAAAAAATTCGAGTTTGGCGATGCCCATTCAAAAACAACAGTTTGCGCATCTGGAAAGGTGACTGTACCCAGTTTGCCATCAATGGTCATCCATTCTGGTGGGCCTGAAGGGGTGATCTCGGCATTGTTGGCCACATTCTCCCACCAATAGGCGAAGTCCGCTGAGGTAAACGGAGCGCCGTCTGACCAGCGGTGACCGCGACGTAGATGCAAGGTGAATTTGCGATCTTCTTCGATGCTGATGTCGCGCAAAATGTCGGGCTGCAGGGAATAATCGGGGTTATACCCAACCAAACGAGCATACCCATAGACAACCATTTGGCGGATATCTTTGCTGCGTGATACAAGTGTGCGCAATGTACCGCCCTGAATGCCTAGCGTGCGGCCTTTTGCCTCTAGGTCAACGATCAGCGGGTCAAGAGGTACGCGATCCGCGGCAACTGGAAGATTGCCGTTTTGAACTTCGGACGCCCAGAACGAGCTTTCTTGCACAGATGTCGTCTGGCTGAATGCGGGCGCGGCAAGCAAAAGCAACGTGGCGGAAATTTTAATCAGTTTATGCATGATAGCGTACCATATGTCCGGGCTCTAGTTCACGCAGGTCAGGGGCGTTTTGCCCTTCAAACCGGAACATATCTGGCCACCCTTCAGGATCGCCAGCGCCCTTAGCCACCAGATCTAGGTCGATAGGGCGGTTTATGTCTGGCTCTGGCTGGGCGGCGATTAGGGCGCGAGTATAGGGGTGTTGCGGGTTGTAAAACAGGGTGTCGGGCGGTGCCTGTTCAACGATAACACCTGCACGCATGACTGCAACTTCGTCAGCGATACGGGCGACAACAGCCAAATCATGGGAGATAAACAAGTAACTCAGGCCTGCACGGTCGCGGATGTCCTCAAGCAGCCCCAGAATTTGGTCCTGCACTGAAACATCTAGGGCGGATGTTGGTTCGTCACAAACCAACAACTGTGGATCAAGGGTAAGCGCACGTGCGATCGACAGGCGTTGGCGTTGGCCGCCTGAAAATGCATGCGGATATCGGGGCAACATATCGGGACTTAGGCCTACCATACGGATCATCTCAGCGGCCTTTTCGCGCCGCTCTGAGCGATTGCCAATGCCATGTATTTCCGAGGGCTCCATCAATGCATCCACCACCCGCATACGTGGGGACAGGGACGAGTAGGGGTCTTGGAACACCATCTGCGCATCACGCTGAAAACAGCGGCGCTGGGTGTTGCTCATGCTGTGTACTTTCAGGGGTGTCTCACCTGCGCGGGGTGCAAATAGAACTTCGCCGCCTGCATCGGGGGAAATTGCGCCGAGTGCGATTCTAGCGCATGTTGTTTTACCAGAGCCACTTTCGCCGACCACTGCGAGTGTCTTGCCGCGCGGCAGTTTAAGATCAACGTCGCGGCAAGCGGTGATAACCGTGGGCGGCTTCCACCCGTTTGCGCGCATGGTAAAGCTTTTGGTTACATTGCGGATTTCTAGGATCAGATCTGTTTGTGGCATTACCCTAGCTGGCTCGGCCACGGTGGGGATGATGGGTGCTGCCGCGAATAGCTTTTTGGTATAGCCATGTGCAGGCGCTCCCAGAACGGCTTGCGCACAGCCAGCTTCCATCACGCGGCCCTTGTTCATCACAACAACTTTGTCTGCCATATTGGCAACGACGCCTAGATCATGCGTAACCAGAATGACGGCCATGCCTGTTTCGGCCTGCAAATCTTTGATCAGCCCCAGAACTTGCGCCTGTGTTGTTACATCCAGCGCGGTTGTCGGCTCGTCCGCAATCAATAGATCAGGCTTTGATACCATCGCCATGGCGATCATAGCGCGTTGGCGCATACCGCCAGACATTTCAAACGGATAGCTTGACCATGCCCGTTCCGGATCAGCAAATCCGACACGCTCGAACTGTGCTAATACACGCGCCTTTGCTTCTGCTTTGCTGATTTTTTCATGCAGGTGCAAAACCTCGGAGACCTGATCGCCCAGTCGGTGCAATGGAGACAAAGAGCGCATGGGCTCTTGAAAGATCATCGAGATTCGGCTGCCGCGCAGGCTGCGCATTTGTCGTTGAGAGGCGTTGATCAGATCGTGAACGTCACCGTCACAATGATAGCTCACCTTTCCGCCGCGCAGCTGTGCACCAGTAGGCAGAATGCGTAATAAGGATCGGCACGTCAAAGTTTTGCCCGATCCACTTTCGCCAACAAGTGCAAGGGTTTCACCACATTCCACCGAAAATGACACGTTTTGAACAACAGGCGGCGCATTTCCGAAGCCGATTGTCAGTGATTCTACGTCCAGCAGTGGCATGATTGTTCCCTATTCTCTGAAAAGAGTGAACCTGATTAACGTCCGGGCGTCCAGCAGGTTCCTATGGTTATTCCATGGAAACAGACCGGTAATGCCAACATGTAACACAACTATTGTGGTCTTGAGGCCGCTTGGGGCGATTGGTTCACGTTAAGGGTGTGGGACGATGCTGTGCAGCCGCGCAACTTTCACTTGCATGCAGAGATTCGGTCCTTTACCCGTTAGGCAACTAAGTGAAACATAATTCCGCATAGTGAAACAAATATCCTTGGGAGGGGATCACACATGAATTTTCTGAAAAAAACGGCATTAACTGCAGCGTTTTCGTTGGCCGCGACATCTGGCTTTGCAGAAACAACGCTCATTCACGGTGAAGCAGGCCCCAATCGTGGTGCACGTGCAGCTGCCTTGCAGTGGTACGCGGATCAAGTCGCAGAACGTTCAGCGGGTGATTTGAAGATCAACATCCAATGGGGTGGTGCGCTGTTCAAATCCAAGGCGGCCATGCAAGCCATTGGGGATGGTGTTGCGGATATGGGCTCCGTCATCGCGGTTTATTACCCTAAAGATATGGCTGCCTACGGCATCGCCGATTTGCCAGTCAACAACCCGGATGCATGGGTCGGTATGCGCGCCACAGATGAGCTGATGCGCTCCTCAGCGGCCATCCAGAACAACCTTGCAGACCGTGATCTGCGCTACATCGGGACGTGGACAACGTCTCAGGTGAACATCGGGTGCAAAGACACCGCCATTCGCAGCGTTGCTGACATTGCAGGCAAAAAGGTCCGCGGTGTGGGCGCTTATGGTAAGGTCATGGGCGAAATGGGTGCAAACCTTGTTTCCATGTCGATTTATGACGCCTACCAAGGTCTCGATACGGGTTTGATTGATTGCTCGCAGGGATATTCCTATGCGGTTTCAGCGCTCAAGCAGGCAGAAGTGATGACCAGCTACACGATGCTCGACTGGGGTCAGGTTGGCGGCGTTGGTATGTTCATGAACTTGGACGCCTACGAGGGTCTAAGTGAAGAGCAACGCGCAGTGATTGATCAAACCGGTATGGACATGGCAGACGAATTTGGCCGTCTCATCACCAAAGCCAACGCAGACGCAATTGTCTCAATGAAAGAGCAGGGCGTAGAAGTGATTGAACTGCCCGCCGAAGAGCGTGCCAAGCTGGTTGCCTCGGGTGCGAAATTCCTTGACCAGTGGGTTGAAACTGCAACTTCAGATGGTCTTGATGGTGCCGCTCTTCTTGAAGAGTACAAAGGTCTGATCGCCAAATACACTGCTGAGCGTGACGCCAATGGCTACCCGTGGGCAAAAGCGTCTAACTAAGATTTGACGATTTGGACGGGGCTGTTGCGGCCCTGTCCACCCACATCCCAATTCCCGTTTTACAACAAGGAGCCGGACCCATGTTGGTGCCGCTAGAAAGAATTTTGCTGGCCCTCGGTGCGCTGGCTGTCATCCTTTTAGGGGTGTTGATTACGTCCAATGTGATCGCGCGTGCTGTGTTCAACACCTTTATCCCCGATAGTGTGATTATGGTTCGCGAACTCATGGTTGCCGCGATCTTGCTGCCGCTGGCCGCAGCGACAGCTCAGCGTGCCCATGTCTCGGTGGCGTTTTTGTCTGACCGTTTTTCCCCGCGTGTGCGCAGTTGGTTGATTGTTGCGGGCTCGTTGTTTGGAATGATCGCCTTGGCCCCATTGTTTTACAAAGGGTGCCTAGAACTGATGAAAGTAATCGAGCGTGGCTCGTTCTTTTCCGGTGACCTCGATCTGCCCAAATGGCCGGGGTATTTGTTTTTTGTGCTGGGATTAGGGGCCGCATGGTTACGTCTGGCCGAGATATTCGTGCGCGACATTCGCACAATTTCAGCAGGTGGGACTGTTTCTGATGAGCAGCTGCACGCTGGTGACTTACTAGAAGAGGGACGCAAATAATGGATCCTTCAACAATTGGCATGGTGGCCTTTGCGGCCGTTCTTCTTTTGCTGGCATTGCGCATTCCAATCGCCTTTACGCTGGCTTCTGTTGCTACAGTTGGCGCATTCCTGATCTACGCGTTTAGAGGCGGCAGTTTTGCACCCGAACGCGCGATCAAGCCCACGTCGTCGATGGTGTTCTCGAACTCTTATGATCTGGTTCACAGCTATGAGTTGTCGATGATCCCGCTTTTTGTAGCGCTGGGGCACATCGCGTATAAGGCTGACATCACTACCAAGATTTACCATGCCGCCAAGGTGTGGCTGACCAAGCTGCCGGGTGGCGTTGCGATGGCCAGTGTCATGGGTTGTGCCGGGTTTTCCGCGATCACAGGTTCATCGATTGCTTGTGCCTCGACGATGGGCAAAATCTGTACGCCTGAAATGTTGCGTATGGGGTATGATCCACGGCTTGCCACTGCTTCGGTTGCGGCAGGAGGCACGTTGGGGTCGCTCATTCCGCCATCTGTTTTGTTCATCATTTACGGCATCTTTACCGAGACCTCTATCTCATCCCTGTTCCTTGCAGGCATTTTACCCGGCTTGCTAACACTTGCCGGATTTATCCTCGTGATTGCGGTTTGGGTGTTTATGCGCCCCGAAGTCGCCCCAGCAAACAATGTCCGCTACTCCGCGAAAGAACGCTGGATGGCCGCGTTAGATAGCTGGCCTGCGGTTCTGCTGTTTGTGGTGATTATTGGCGGTATTTATGGCGGCATTTTCACCGCCACCGAGGCCGCAGCGGTCTGTGTGGTTGCTGCGACGTTGATCGGGTTTGCCCAGAAAAAGCTCACAGTCACTGACCTGTGGGAGGCTGTGAAAGAAACCTGTGTCCAAACATCTTCGATCTTTATCATTGCCGCATGTGCAAAGATATTTGTGGCCTTCATTGCGCTCACGGGTGTTGCACCGGTGATTGTTCAGGCGGTTACGGACGCAGACCTAAGTGTCGTGATGCTGCTGGTGTGTATCGCCGTGATCTATCTCGCGTTGGGGATGTTCCTTGATCCGATTGGGATTATGGTTCTGACGCTGCCGCTTATGATCCCGTTGGTCGAAAGCTATGATCTGAACCTCATCTGGTTTGGCGTTGTGGTGATCAAGCTACTCGAGATCGGTCTGATCACGCCGCCTGTAGGCTTAAACGTGTTTGTTATTGCTAACGTCGTAGGGCGCGAAGCACCGATTGATAAGATATTTGCCGGTATCACAAGATTCCTGAGTGTGGACATCATCGTATTAATCCTGATTATGTCTTTCCCAATGATATCCTTATTGATCCCCATGGCCGCACGATGACGGACGCTGGCACAGACCGTAAATTTGCCAACACGTTGGCACGTGGTCTGGGCGTGCTGCGCGCGTTTCGCGCCAGCGATAATGGTCTGACCCATGCACAAATCGCGGAACGCACGGGCCTTCCCAAGCCGACGATCTCGCGGTTGACCTATACGCTTTGCGAGTTGGGTTACCTTAGCCACGGCGGGCGCAATGACCGTTTTCGTCTTGGGCCTGCGGCAATTGTTTTAGGGTCGGTTGCCTCTGTCGCTGTTAGCTTTGTGGATATGGTCAGTGATGACATGCAGCGGCTTGCCGATGAAACGGGCACGTTGGCATTGATCGCAGTGCGCGATGCAGATCGCATGATGCTGGTGCGCACGTGGCGTCCGGCAACGGCCTCTACCATTTGGTTAGAGCCGGGGCACCGAATTCCAATGAGTAGTTCGTCCTCTGGGATGGCCTTCCTTGCCGCGCTTGATCATGAACGATTTCAGGCGCTGGAACCTGACGCGCAAATGACGGAAGTTCGCCAGGATGGATACGAGCAATTGGTCGGTAAGGGCTTTATCATTGCGTCTGAGGCCGCGCGGTACGCCAGGACGATAAACGCGGTGAGCGTGCCGCACTATGCTGCGGAATTTGGCGAGGCTGTAGCATTCACCTGCGGTGCCACACCCCAAGATTTACCACGCGAGCGGATGGTAAACGAAGTCGGCCCAGCCCTACATGCGCTTGTCCAAGCGCTGGAAAGCCGAACTGGCCGCGTGTCAGCGTTAAGCCGTCGCGGCTAATATTTAAATAAGAGAGACATCATGACAGACCCTGTATCCTATTCCATCCACGGCCCTGTTGCCGTTTTGCGCATCAACAATCCGCCGGTCAATGCACTGTCCCAAGCGGTGCGTCAGGGGCTGGCTGATGGCATGGATCGTGCAGAGGCGGACACAGAAATCAAGGCAATCTTGGTTGTAGGCGAAGGCCGCGCGTTTATCGCGGGTGCGGACATCACGGAATTCGGTAAGCCGCCGATGGAGCCAAATTTGCCTGATTTGTGTACACGGATTGAAAATTCTCCGTTGCTCGTGATTGCCTCAATGCACGGTGTCACACTGGGCGGTGGTCTGGAGGTCGCGCTGGGCGCGCATTACCGTATCGCGCAACCCACCGCGCGGTTGGGGCTTCCCGAGGTGCACCTTGGCCTGTTGCCGGGGGCTGGCGGAACACAACGTCTTCCACGTCTAACGGGATCGGACAAGGCGATCGAGATTATGATCTCGGGCCGTCAGATCAAAGCGGCTGAAGCGCATGAAATGGGGTTGCTCAACAAAGTAGAAGAGGGTGATCCGCAGGAGGTTGGCCTTGCCTATGCCACTGAATTACTGAGCAGTGGCGCAACGCGCCGCGCGGTGTCCGAGTTGCCAGCGCCAGATGCGATTGACTGGGAAGCAGCTCATGAAGGTGGGTTGAAAAAGGGCCGTGGGCAGATCAACACTGGGGTGATTGTGCGCGCGGTTCAGGCCGCATCGGAGCTGTCCTTCAAAGAGGGCATGGCCAAAGAACGCGCGCTATTTGCTGGGTTGCTGAAAAGCGACCAAAGCAAGGGCATGATCCATGCATTCTTTAATGAACGCGCGGTGAGCAACCTGCCCGAACTCAAAGGCGTCACACCGCGCGCCCTGAACGCCATCGGCGTAATTGGTGGCGGCACCATGGGCGCGGGCATTGCAACTGCAGCGCTATTGGCGAAATTGAATGTTGTCCTAATTGAAACAGGGCAAGAACAGGCCGATGCCGCCAGAGGCCGTATTGAAGGCAACCTGCAAGGCGCGCTGAAACGTGGCAAAATCAACCAACCACAATACGATGCGCTCACCACTGAGGCACTGACCGTCGCCATTGATTACGCCAGCCTTGGCGATGTTGATCTGGTGATTGAAGCTGTGTTCGAAGACATGGCTGTGAAAAAGGAAGTGTTCGGCAAACTGGATGCAGCTTGCAAGGCGGGCGCAATCTTGGCCTCCAACACATCCTATCTGGACATTGATGAAATCGCCGCTGCCACCTCGCGCCCTGCGGATGTCATCGGCTTGCACTTTTTCTCACCTGCACATGTGATGAAGCTGCTTGAAGTTGTAGTGGCAGATAAGACTGCGGCTGATGTGGTTGCGACAGGGTTTGATTTGGGCAAACGACTGGGCAAAATCTCGGTTCGGGCCGGGGTTTGTGATGGCTTTATCGGGAACCGCATTTTGGCAGTTTACCGCACGGCGGCAGATCACATGGTGCTGGATGGCGCATCCCCTTATCAGATCGACCGCGCCTTGACGGGTTTTGGTTTTGCCATGGGGCCGTTCGCCGTGGCCGACCTTGCTGGCCTCGATATCGGATGGATGACCCGCAAGCGAAAAGCAGCAGGCCGCCACGCAGATGAGCGGGTGCCAACATACATCGACCGTTTGTGCGAACAGGGCCATTTTGGCCGCAAGACGGGCGAAGGCTATTACCTCTATGAGGCCGGAACGCGTGCGAGTGTGCCAAACCCTAAAATCCCGGAATTAATTGCCGCAGAGCAGACCGAACTCAATATTACGCCACGTGATTTCACCGATCAGGAGATTGTCAGGCGCTACATGTGTGCGATGGTGAACGAAGCCGCAAAAGTGGTGGAAGAGGGCATCGCCCGACGCCCCGCTGACGTGGATATGGTGCTGCTCTTTGGGTACGGTTTTCCTCGGTATGGCGGGGGGCCACTTAAATGGGCGGACCTGCAAGGTTTGGCTGCGGTGTTGGCTGATATTGAACGATTTGCGCAGGAGGATGCATGGTTTTGGCAGCCTGCGGATTTGCTCAAGACACTGGTGGCCGAGGGCCGCAGCTTTGAAGATTTGAACCGCGCGGCATCCAAATAGGACCGAACGGACGATAGATATACTGGTGGAGGAGAACCCAGAATGGACCTGAGCTATTCCGACGAAGAGATTGCGTTCCGCGACGAAGTGCGTGCGTTTATGAAAGAAAAGGTCACGCCTGAATTACGCGACAAAGTGCGCGGCATGGGTGAGCTGACCAAAGCGGATATGGAAGGCTGGCATGCGACATTGAATGCGCGTGGCTGGCTGGCCCCCAACTGGACCAAAAAGTTCGGTGGTGCTGAATGGAATGCCGTACAAAAACACATCTTTGAAGAAGAAGCCGAGGCTGCATCTGCACCCCGTATTGTGCCTTTTGGCCTGAGCATGTTGGCCCCTGTTCTGCAAAAGTTCGGCAGCCAAGAGCAAAACGATTATTGGTTGCCGCGCTTGCTGGCAGGCGATGATTGGTGGTGCCAAGGGTACTCTGAGCCAGGTGCGGGTTCTGATTTGGCCTCGCTGAAAACCAGCGCAGTCAAGAATGAAGCTGGTACGCACTATATCGTAAACGGCCAGAAAACGTGGACCACATTGGGTCAGCACGCAAATATGATCTTTTGTCTTGTGCGCACCGATAAGGACGTGAAGCAGCAAGAGGGCATTTCGTTCCTGCTGATCGACATGGACACGCCGGGCATCGAAGTGCGTCCGATCATCTTGCTTGATGGCACACCTGAAGTGAACGAGGTCTGGTTCACAGATGTAGAAGTGCCTGTCGAAAGCCTTGTGGGCGAAGAAAACAAAGGTTGGACTTATGCCAAGTATCTGCTGACACACGAGCGCACGAATATCGCGGGTGTTGGCGCTTCTCAAGCGGGTCTGGCAACCGTCAAACGCCTTGCGCGTTCCGAGATGTCAGGGGGGAAGCCATTGATGGAAAACCCGATGTTTGCCGCTCGTGTTGCACAGGTTGAGATTGATTTGATGGCGATGTCCACGACCAATATGCGGATCGTTTCCAAGGCAGCTGCAGGCCAAGCCCCAGGTGTTGAATCGTCGATGCTCAAGGTTAAAGGCACAATTATCCGTCAGGAGATCAACGATCTAGCGCGTCGTGCAGCGGGCGTCTATGCAATGCCATTCGCGTCTGAGGCTGTTGAAGGCGCAAACGATGCATTGCCTGACCCATTGGGTGCTGGTCCAGTTGCGGCCAAATATTTCAATAACCGCAAATTGTCGATCTTCGGGGGGTCCAACGAGATCCAGCGCGGGATTATCGCAAAAGTAACGATGGGGAGCTAAGGCCATGAATTTTGATCTGACAGAAGAACGGCAAATGCTACAAGACACGTTGCGTCGTTTCTTGCGGGACCGTTACGATACCGCGGCACGTAACAAGATTCTTGAAAGCGACAGCGGCATGTCGACCGCGATCTGGGCCGAACTGGCCGAGCTGGGCGTGATTGGCGCGTTGTTCACCGAAGAGCAGGGCGGCTTTGGCGGTAAGGGCTTTGATATCGCAGTTGTCTTTGAGGAATTGGGCCGCGCTGGCGTGGTTGAACCGTTCCTTGATACGGCCGTTTTGGCGGGTGGTTTGATCGCTGATTTGGGCGACGCTGATCAGCTTGCACACGTCGAAGGGGTTATCGACGGTTCGCTACAGTTGGCGTTTGCACATGGCGAACCAACCAGCCGATATGAGCAGACACAGGTTTCCACCTCGGCAACCGAGAAGGCGGGTAACGTCGTTCTTAATGGCCGCAAGGCTGTTGTTGTGAACGCTGAAGCTGCTGACATGCTTGTTGTTTCCGCCCGCGAAAGCGGTGCGCAGGGTGATGCTGACGGTATTTCACTGTTCCTTGTTCCCAAGGATGCAAAAGGTCTTACCGTTCAGGGCTACGCGCTGTTGGCTGGTGGCCGTGCCGCTGAAGTGACGTTGGATGATGTGACGGTTCCGGCCTCTGCGCGTCTAGGCGCTGCTGGTAAAGCTGCATCTGCGATCGAGGCACGTATTGCTGCTGCCAATGTGGCCCAAACTGCCGAGACATTGGGCGCTATGGAAACGGCCTGTGCGCTGACCAAAGACTATCTTGGGACACGCAAACAGTTCGGCCGCCCGATTGGGACATTCCAAGCATTGGCACACCGCATGGCGGATTTGCTCATCGAGATGGAGCAGGCACGTTCTGCTGTGATCCTTGCTGCGGGTTGTTTGGAACAAGATCGCGTTACGCGCGAGCGTCAGATCTCAGCGACCAAGAACCTGATTGGTCGCGTAGGTCGTTTGGTGGGCGAGGAATCTATCCAGCTGCATGGCGGAATCGCGATGACACAAGAATACGAACTGGCCCATATCGCCAAACGTATTGTCATGGCCGATCACCGCTTTGGCGATGTGGATTACCATCTGGAGCGGTTTATTGCCCTCGCAGCAGCCTAATGAAGAAGCCGGTTTCATCTATGGTGAGACCGGCACCCAACGCCTAATCGGTTACGTAGTTGACGTGCGTGATCCAGAACATGGCCGTTGCTTTCTTGATGTCACATCAGATCACCTAAACCGCCATGGCGCATTGCACGGGGGCATAGCCGTGACCTTGCTGGATAACGCCAGCGGCACAACGGGTTCTTTGACAGTAGATGCCGAAGGCAAGGCTCCGTTTTTGACGGTGTCGATGAATACGCAATTTGTCGGTTCCGGCCGGCCGGGGCGGATGACGGGCAGTGGAACAGTCACTGGTGGCGGACGCAGTTTGCTGTTTATCTCAGCCGAGCTGCGCCACGAGGACGGCACATTGGTGGCCACATCAACGGGCGTTTTCAAACGCGTCCCACAGGAGAAATTGAAATGAGCGCACGGTTGGAAGACGCAGGTGACCGCCTGATCATCTGGAACGGTAACACCGACAAGCGCGGCGCGCTTTCCCCCGAACTTTACGCCTGTATTCTGCAGGCTTGCGAGATGGCGAGTGAGCGGCGCATCCGCGCGATTATCCTCACCGCTGAAGGCCCGTTTTTCTGCGCTGGCGGTGATTTAAATGTGTTGATCAACCGTCAAGGTATGGCGGAAGATGAACGCCGTGCAGGGATTGAAGGACTTCACGATGTTATTCGTGCGATGCGCGCTTGCCCTGTGCCGATTATCGCGGCCATTGAAGGTGGCGCAGCGGGCGCAGGCCTTAGCTTTGCGTTGGCATGTGATATTGTTGTTGCGGCGCAAGGCGCGAAATTTGTAGCCGCTTACGTAAAGGCGGGTTTGGTCCCTGATGGTGGCCTCACTGCGCATCTGGCGCGCACAGTACCGCGTCAATTGTCCATGGAAATGTGCATGCTTGCCCAGCCGGTTCTGGCCGAGCGGATGCATGCGCTAGGCGTCGTGAATGCCCTGACCGAAGTTGGCGGCGCAATGGATGTGGCGCGCGGTTTTGCAGATCGGTTTGCGGCTGGTCCACGTGATGCGCAGGCCGCGATCCGCAAGATGGTTGCCGCCGCCTATGACGTGACCGAGGCCGAGCAACTGGATCATGAACGCGATGCGATGGGTTTTGCCACGGGCGCACCCGAAGCGGCTGAAGGCATCGCCGCATTTTTGGAAAAACGCAGCCCGAATTACGGCTGATAGGGAGTATTGCCAGATGGCACGGGTTGAAGAGTTTCTAAGAGATCGCGTTGCGGTTGCACCTGACACCACTGCGCTGAGCGATTCCAGCGGTGTAACGTGGAGCTATGCGGAATTGGACCGCGCGAGCGATGATCTGGCTGATGCACTGCGCGGGGTTGGAGTTCAGGCAAATGACCGCGTGTTGTTGCTGGTTGAAAACTGCGCGGCAGCTGTTGCAACGCTACATGCGGCGTGGAAAGTTGGCGCCGTGATTATCCCGTTCAACGCCCGCCAAACCGAGGGCGAAGTTGCGCGTGTAGTCAAACATGCGTCACCTGCTGCCATCATAACGACCAGCCATGTCTCAAAGGATGCAGCCGCGCACGGCGCGCGCATGGGGGGCCAAGAAATTACAGGCGCTTTTGGCACAATGATGCTGGCCAAAGGCACCTCTGATCCGGATCCCGTGCTGAGTGATGTTGCGGTTCTTCTGTATACAACCGGAACCACAGGCGACCCCAAAGGCGTGATGCTAACCCATGATGGCGTCCGGTTTGGCGGCATGGCCTCAAGCGGTCTGCGCAAAATGGTGCCCGAAGATGTTGTGTATGGTGTTCTCCCGATGAGCCACGTTTTTGGCCTCATCTCGGTTTTGACAGGGGCGTGCTACACGGGCGCTCATGTCCAGATCGAAGCACGGTTCTCGGCGCAAAAACTGTATGATGCGGCGATGGGCGGTGTGACGATCATACCCGCCGTTCCGCAAATGCACGCGCTGGTCATGCAATACACCAAGGAACAGGGGATGGAGCGGTTGGGCGCGCCCAAGCTGCGTTATGTTTCATCAGGCGGTGCGCCGCTTGATCCTGCGTGGAAACGGGGTGCTGAAGCCTTTTACGAGCTGCCGTTGCAGAACGGTTTTGGCATGACCGAGACATCTTCAGGCGCGTCGGCCACCAATAACGTCATTGGCTCACCAGACATTTCTGTGGGTCCACCTACACCCGGAACGCGTGCACGCATTGATGTGGATGCACCCGGTGGGAATGGTGTGGAAGAGGGCGAAGTTTTGATCGCAGGACCCCACGTCATGAAAGGCTATTACCGCAACCCCGAAGAAACGACCAAGGCGCTGGACAGTGATGGCTGGCTGCGCACAGGTGATTTGGGCAAAATTGACGATGACGGCAATTTGTACATTCTGGGCCGCTCAAAAGAACTAATCATTCATGGTGGGTTCAATGTGTATCCGCCCGAAGTTGAGGCTGCGCTAAATGATCATCCGCAGGTGATCCAATCTGCGGTGGTTGGGCGCACGAAAGACGGCGACGAAGAGGTTCTGGCCTTTGTTCAGGTGTCCGATATAGACAGGCCCAGCATTGATGAGTTGCGGGCTTTTGTAAAAGAACGCCTTACCGGGTACAAACGCCCCAAGCACATCATTCTGGCCACGGCTTTGCCTGCGGCACCAACAGGTAAATTGCTCAAGCATAAGATGATTGAACAGCTTGGAAGTGACCTCCCTTAGGACGTAATCATGAGCCCCAAGGGAAACTTCCCCTTAGGGCTTAGACGTAAACGCCTGCCGCCGCTTCGCGGATGGCGCGGATGTTTTTGCCGTATGGGGCTGGGTCGGAAACCGACCCGCCTTTAAACACTGCGGAACCCGCAACCAATACATCAGCACCAGCACCCGCAACGATGGGTGCAGTTTTGGGATCAACACCGCCGTCGATCTCGATGTGGATCGGACGATCCCCAATCATCTCACGCAGGGTTTTGATCTTTGCACTCATGTCGATGAATTTTTGCCCGCCAAATCCGGGGTTCACGGTCATCACGCAGACAAGATCAGTTAGGTCCAACAGTTCAGCAACAGCCTCGGCTGGGGTGCCTGGGTTGAGGGCAACACCCGCCTTTGCACCCGTGGCGCGGATCGCCTGAAGGGTCCGGTGAATGTGGGGGGTCGCCTCAACATGGGCAGTGATGAAATCAGCACCCGCGTTGGCAAAGTCTTCGATGTAGGCATCGACAGGTGAAATCATCAAGTGAACATCCATGATGCCTTTGATGTGGGGGCGGATGGCCGCGCAGGTCGCTGCGCCAAAGGTGATGTTGGGGACAAAATGCCCATCCATCACGTCAACATGAATCCAGTCCGCACCTTGGCTTTCAACGGCGGCGCATTCGGCACCAAAGTTGGCAAAATCCGAGGCAAGAATGGAAGGGGCGATTTTGATTGAACGGTCGAAGGACATCAGGGGCAGCCTTTAGGTTATGGAGTTGACTGCTGATAACGGGTGATGGCGCGCGGGGCAATCAGGCGGTAGGTGAATTGATCATGTGTCAGCGCACCACTGCTTGGGCTGCGCTATTTCTGATATGGTTATCTTGTTCTTAGCTTCTGCGGTGGGAGGGCCGAGGTATTGCAGTTTCAGGTTAGGAGAGGGTAGGGCCGTTTCGGACATATAGGACATAATTATTGACCTAAATCGCGAATCTGTGTTTTGTGGTGAAAATCAGTTTTCTGGGAGGGAAATAATGGATTGGCATCAGATATTCGCGGCCCGTAATGACCGTATGAAAGCCAGCGAAATTCGTGAGCTTCTCAAGCTGCTGGATCAACCTGATATCATTTCCTTTGCGGGCGGTATCCCCGATCCAGATCTATTCCCT
Source organism: Sulfitobacter sp. (assembly GCF_036960155.1). Lineage (GTDB taxonomy): Bacteria > Pseudomonadota > Alphaproteobacteria > Rhodobacterales > Rhodobacteraceae > Sulfitobacter. Next base: position 81,247 of record NZ_JBALWB010000009.1, read on the forward strand.
GCCCAAGCGTTTCAGGATGCGTTCAGCCAAGCGTTAAATCCCGACACGCAGGCGACCGCATTGCAGTATTCGGTTTCTGAAGGCTATGCGCCGCTGCGCGATTGGATTGTTGGCGAAATGGCGCGCCTTGGCATTCCGTGTACCCGCGACAATATACTGATCACGTCTGGGTCACAGCAAGCGCTTGATTACCTTGGTAAGTTGATGCTCAACGTAGGTGATACGGCGCTGGTGGGTTGGCCTACCTATCTGGGCGCGCTTGGTGCGTTCAATGCGTATGAGCCGCGATATGACCGCCTTGATCCTGAGACCAACCGCTCGGCTGCTGATTACGCTAAGGCGGCGGGCAAGGGACGTGTAAAATTCGCCTATATGTCGGTGGATTTTGCCAATCCCACGGGCCGCACGTTGGATGCGCAAATGCGTGAGCGGGTGATTGATTTGGCGGATGAGCTGGACATCGCCGTGATTGAGGACGCCGCCTATCAGTCGTTGCGGTTTGAGGGTGAGGCATTGGCCCCCGTTCTTGCCCGCGAGATTGAGCGTAAAGGCAGTATTGATGCCTGTCGCACCATCTATTGTGGCAGTTTTTCCAAGACGCTAGCGCCGGGCTTGCGTGTGGGTTGGATGTGTGGCGCCCAAGAGGTGATTGATCAAGTTGTCTTGATGAAGCAAGCTGCCGATTTACACAGTTCGACGATCAACCAAATGGCGATTGCAACGGTTGCGAATGCGCAGTTTGACAGCCATGTGGCAACCATCAAAAAAGCCTACCGCGCACGTCGTGACCGGATGCTGAGCGCGCTTGAGGCGCATATGCCCGAAGGCGTCACATGGACACGCCCAGAGGGCGGTATGTTTATCTGGTTGGAACTCCCGACACAGATCAATGCGGCCGACCTTTTGGCGCAATCGCTGAAAACAGAACGGGTTGCATTTGTGCCGGGCCATGCGTTTTTCGCGGATGGATCAGGGACGAACACCATGCGGCTTAGCTTTAGCCGGACAGACGAGGCCGGCATCGATGAAGGCATCGCCCGTTTGGGCAGGCTGATTACCGCCGCCGTCTAACTGCATGAGCGATTGAACAGCGGCGAGGGCGCGCATAAGTTGCGATTTATGAAAACCATATTCGCCCTATGCTTGTCCCTTTGCGCCGCCCCTGTGGGCGCGCACCCCCATATTTTTATAAACACTGGGTTGGTGTTCCTGATTGATGCGGAAAACCAACTCACCCATGTGCAAGTTACATGGGAGTATGACGAACTATATTCGCTGTTGGTCACTGAGGATATGGGCTTGGATGACGATTATGACGGTGTTCTGACGGCGGCGGACTCTGCTGCGCTGACGGGCTTTGATATGAACTGGGTTGACGGATACAATGGCGATCTGGTTGCCCAGATGGACAAAATGCCGCTGACACTGGGTCCACCTTCGGCCCCAACCGCGACACTGAAAGACGGTAAAATAATCACAACTCATTTGCGCGCAGTGCAGGGGGCGCCGTCCGTAACGGGAACACTGAATTTCCGACCTTATGATGGTACCTATTACACCGCTTATGAGGTTGGTCTTGGCGTTGATGTTAAGGGTCGTGCAGGATGCGATGTTGCGCTGGATGCGCCCGACATCGCAGGCGCGCTTGCGATGACCAAAGCGGAACTGTCTGCCTTGCCCGAAGACATGGATATGGACGCCGCAGGTCTGGGCGATATCGGCAGCCGTTTTGCCACGAAGGTGTTGGTCACATGCGCCGCGTTGTAGCTTGTGCGCTTATTTTGGCTCTTGCAGTACTGGCGTGGCTTTGGCTCAGCGGCGGCTTTAGTCAGCTATTGGTTTGGGCAGCCGGTGAGCAACGTAGTTTTCAAAACGGCATAGCACGCACATTGCGTGCTCTACGTGGTGGTGAGGCTGGTGCATATGCTGTACTTTTAAGCAGCTGTTTTGCTTATGGGTTTTTCCACGCTATCGGGCCGGGCCATGGAAAGTTATTGGTTGGCGGCTACGGCGTAGCCCAAAACGTGCCAATGTTGCGCCTGTCTTTAATCGCATTGGCATCAAGCCTTGGGCAGGCGGTGACGGCGATTGTATTGGCCTTCGGTGGTCTTTGGATTTTGGGCCTAACCCGAGACCGGATGGTAGGTGCCGCCGAAGAAATTCTTGCCCCGCTTAGTTATGGATTGATCGCTATCATTGGTCTTTGGCTGGTTGTGCGGGGTTTTAGACGGATGCGCCGTGCGCAGGTTACTCATGATCACACGCATCACGCAGACGGCGAGGCCTGCAATACCTGCGGTCACCGCCACGGGCCATCCTTGGACGAGGCAGGACAAACGAATAACTTGAGAGATGCGTTTCTGTTGATTGGCGGGATCGCAATTCGCCCCTGCACGGGTGCGTTGTTTGTCCTGATAATCACATGGCAGATGGGCATTGCGATGGTCGGCGTTGCGGGGGCATTCGCCATGGCGCTGGGCACGGCCTCAGTAACCGTTGCTGTTGGAATTGCCGCCAGCGGGTTTCGGGGCGGAATAATGCGCAGTGTGGCGCAGGTCAGCGCGCTTGCCTGGATTATGCCAATGCTCGAAATAGCAGCGGGGGTTGTTGTGATCGTGCTTTCCACAGGGCTGCTGTTGCGCGCGCTTTAGCGATGTAAACAGGTGTCTTGGCAAATGCGTATAATTTGGGTAAATCCGTAGGGCGTGAAATTTTTATTGAATTTTTCACAACCCGCTGAACGCTTGTCCAACATTCTCGCTTTTGAAGGAAACGCTTTTGTCCCGTGAGGTTTTAAAAAATGACCAGCCCTGCTATTTCGAGGTGTTTGTGCAGCGCGGATTCAACGAAGTTGAGCTGACAGGCGTCACAGCGACCCTCAAGACAGCGAACATGATGATCGGACATCAACGGTTTCCCTGTCGCATTGTCAGTGACATGCCGGGCCTTGTTAAGGGACGCGGCGAGATCATGGTCCGTGCCGAGCCCTCCATTGAGGAGCATGTATATGCCGATATCATGGTGATCTTAGGGGGCGAAAAAGTGGTGCACGATGGGTGGAGCAGGCGTTTACGCGCCATGCGCCGACTAAACCGATCTGCAGTTTTGCTCAGTGATGCGGCGACAGCATATATCCGGAACAAAAGCAGCAAGCAGGGCAATGTCACAACCCATTGGCGCGACATCGCATTACTGAAAGAGCAGGGGTACTATCCAAATCTCACCACTCGGTTGGCTGAGAAAAGTGATGGTGTCACGACGGCTGCTGGGGGGGCTGGCACAGCCGAGCTGATCATCGGGCTCATTGCGCCCTACCTTGAACCCATCGAAGTAGCAGAATTGGGAAATCGTCTTTTGCTACCTGCAATCCGCCATAGCGATGCTGAGCAACCTAGGGATATCTCGGATAATGCTGGCTTGTTTGACGCGCGGATCACCAAAGCAATCAAATTGATGGAAACCAATATGGACGAACCTCTAAGCATGACCGAGCTGACAGGCCAAGTAGGGCTGTCGACGCGTCATGTTGAACGGGTGTTTCGCGAAGTCTTTGATGAGACGCCAGCGAGGTTTTACAAACGCCTGCGGGTGCGTCGCGCCCGTGCAATGATTGAGGATACGCTGATCCCGCTGATCGATGTTGCGATTGCTACAGGGTTTTGCTCGCACAATGCGCTTAGCCGCGCGGTGCGGGATGAATACGGTAGTACCCCTTCAAAAATGCGGGCGCGCAAATCGATTCAGTTGATTAATCACCGCCACTGACGGCGCTTCATCAGGCGTAAGAGGCACTTGCAATCATCGCGCTAAATCAACTTGCGCGGGCTTCTAAGTAGGTTTGAGGGAAGTAACGATCAAGAATTTCTTGGCAAGCCTGCGCAAACATATCCACCCACCAGATGACTTCCCCCGGGCAGATCGCCAAATCGGAATACGGCCCGTCAAGATGGGCGAGCATCTGTGCATCGCAATGCTGAGCCGTCATGCCAAGGGCATGAAATCCTGCTGGAATTGCTTCTTGGGTGATCTGCTGCAAAACGATGCGCGCTTCGGCAAGGTTGGTGTTGATGCCGTCAGTTGTTTCACCGTCCCATGCGGCAAGCGCGTGCTGTGCAACAAGATTACGTCGCTCTTCGAGGCATTCCAGAAATGGGATGCCAAAGCAGTCTTGATCGAGGTTTTGAATGGCAAAATCCCTCATGTTGCGGTCTCCGTTGCATGTGATTGGCAAGCAAGGTGAACAACACCGTTCAGCCCGGCAGCTTTCAAAGGCTGTTGGTGGATTCTGAATGGACAGGGATTGTTACCTACAGTGAGGGGCTTCATCTGTTGCTACTCCGCGCGCTTACGCCAATCGTTATCGACTGGTTAAGAAATGACTGTCAAAAATGGCCAAATTTGGACGAATTGATAGCCTTAGCGGGACCTTGTAGAATTGATCATCCAATGTGCATGATGCGCGTATCAGATAGGGGCAATGCATAATGGTTTTTGCAAATTCGCAGGCAAAAGAGATCAGCTTAATGGGGGAGGCCCAGTTAGTACGCAGATCTTTGGTGCTTTTATGAAGGTGCGTGTTGTATTTGATTTGGATGGTACGCTGATCGACAGTGCGCCAGATATTCATGCTGTCGCAAATAGTTTGATCGCACCGCACGGGGCGCAGATATCGCTGGCCCAGACCCATGCGTTTATCGGGAATGGTGTCAGCGTCTTTGTTACGCGGATGCTGGAAGCGGTGGGGCTGCCTGACGGCTTGCATGATGAGATATTGGCCAAGTTCAAACTGGCCTATCTCACGGCGGTGCATCACACGCGGATTTATGACGGCGTTGTGGACGCATTGCAAAGATTGAAGGTAACCGATCACGCGCTTGGTATTTGTACCAACAAGCCGATGGACCCGTGTATGGCGGTGTTAGACCATCTCAACCTCACACCGTTTTTTGAAACATTCTGGGGCGGAGACAGCTTGAGCACTCATAAACCTGATCCTGCGTTACTGCACGCTGCGTTTGCCGATCTGGGCGAGGGGCCATGTGTTTACGTTGGTGATAGCGAAGTTGACGCGCAAACGGCGCAGGCCGCTGGCGTGCCGTTTTTGCTATACACCGAAGGATACCGGAAAACGGCAGTTGAGGAGATACCACACACTGCCGCCTTTAGTGATTTCGCCGATTTGCCGGCTTTGGTCACACAATATGCTGTATCGCAGTGAACCCTTCAAACACTGGCGTGCCCTCAAATAGCTTTTCAGTGGTTTTTGCACCCTTGTGAGAGTTGCGGAAGGCGTCGCTTGTTGTCCAACCGCGAAAGGCGTCCTCGGAGACCCAAACAGTGTGGGAGGCATAGACAATTTTGCCGTCTACTTCTGGGCCTTTGAGCATGTGAAACTCGACAAACCCGTCCATCTCTTTGAGGTGACTATCGCGATTTAGCCAAAGCGCTTCAAACGCTTCGGCATTTTTGATCGGGACGGTAAATCGGTTCATTGCAAGGTACATGTGGGGTTTCCTCTGGGTTTGTGGCGTTGTTTCTAGCAGTCAAATGGCACATAGGCATAAAAAAAGCCCCCCCGCCAATAAGGCAGAGGGGCTAACGACGGCAGTGGTGGAATTACTTCCAGCCAACCGCATCAAAGATTTTTTGTGCTGTTGGCAGGTTTTCGGCAACCGCGGATAGATCCACGCTGTCTGCTTTGAACTCACCCAATTTTGCAACACTTTCGCTTAGCTTGACGCCTTCAACTGTTGGGAACTCATCGTTGCCCGCTGAGAAGTACTGCTGCGCTTGATCCGAGGAGAGGTACTCAAGGAAGGCAACTGCGTTGTCGTGGTTTGGCGCGTGTGCTGCCATGCCGCCACCGGACAGGTTCATGTGTGCGCCCTCGGCATCTTGTGCTGGAAAGATCCAACCAATCTGGTCGATGCTTTCGGTGACGCCGGAAACGTCTTTGCGCATGGCGCGGGCGAAGTAGTAGGTGTTCGCAACCGAGATGTCGCACTCACCTGATACGATGCCGCGCAGCTGGTCTGTGTCACCACCCTGTGGGTCGCGTGCAAAGTTATCGACCATGCCCTGTGCCCATGCTGTTGCTGCTTCTTCGCCGTGGTTTTCGATGATCGAGGACAGCAGCGTTTGTGCATAAACGTTTGAAGACGAACGGTGGCAGACCATGCCTTTGAATTCTGGGTTTGCCAGCGAAAGGTAGTCGGTCGGCGGTGTTGTTACGTCATTTTTGTCAAAGAAAATGATGCGTGAACGCTGGGAAAACCCAAACCATTCGTTGTCGCTGTCTTGTAGGTTTGACGGAATGCGTTCTTCTAGAACTTCGCTGTCGACGCTTTGCAATACACCTGCGTCCTTGGCACGCTTGAGGCGTGATGTGTCGACTGTCAGCAGGATGTCGGCTGGGGAGTTCGCACCCTCGGCTTGCATACGAGCAATCAACTCGTCTGCTTTGCCCTCGATACGGTTGACCGTGATGCCAGTGGCTTCTGTGAAATCACTGTAGAGGCGTTCATCGGTGTCATAGTGGCGTGAGGAATAAAGGTTCAGCTCACCCTCGGCGGCAGCGGCGCATGTGCCAGCAACAAGAGCGGCAACAGCAAGGGCGATAGGGGAGGTAGCAGTAAAGCGGGACATGGGGAATCCTTTAGGAATTAATTCTTACTGTTTTGATCAATTACTTATTCTGGCGACAATTGCAATACCCGATTGTTTTAGTCGGAAACAGATTGCCATCCATGCTTTAGGCCCAATCCAACAGCCCGCCTTCGCGATGTTCAATCAGCAAGCGCGGGAATGGAGAGACGGGAGAAGGTGTGTGAACGGCTTGCAGCTCTGCCATCTCCCTAAGAGTGTCAAAACCTACGATAGGCAGGCCAGCATTGGTTAGCTTGGCCAGCAGGTCTGTACGAGCAGGGTTCACTGCGATTCCATGATCGTTCACCAATACATCGATGTCAGTACCGGGGGTCGTGACACAGCGCACATCCTTGACCAATTTTGGGTATCCAGCGCCCGTTAACCCCGTTGTTACAATCGTAAGGTTGGCGCCTTGGGCGGCATCTGGGTGCCCTCCCGGTCCGCCGATCAATCGCCCGTCACCTGCGATTGTAACATTGACGTTGAAGTGTTGATCAATCTCGACCGCGCCCAGCACCATGACGGACAACTGATCCACAATTGGCGCACTGTGCAGGGGGTTGGCGTATTCAGAAGCGCTCATGGCGTAGTGGTTCGGATTGGAGATTGAAGACGCAACAGCCGCGCCGTCAAAGCACTGCACATCATGAATACGATCAAACAACCCTTCTTGTTGAAGTGCGACATGCGCACCAGTGATACCGCCCGACAAAAAGCTGCCGCGCAGATTGGCAATGCGCAACGCCTGTCCGATGAAAGGAACCGCCGCTAGAGAATACCCGCCTGCACCTGTTTGCAGAGACATGCCGTTTTGTAACAACCCTGCTGCAGTGATCACCTCGGCCACCAAGCGGCCGATATTTTGTGCTTGTGGTGTCTGCGCTGGCAAAGTGGTGTCTGATGCGATGCCCCCCACATCACCGGGATTGGCAAAGGGAATGACAGCATCGATATGTTCAGCGGGAATGTCGATGTGGGGTAGGGGGTGCTCAACGATCTCATGGGCGCACACAACTGAGTGACGCGCATAAGCGGCATCAACTTGGGCATATCCAAGTGGACCACAAGGCACCGCCCCACCACGTCCTGTACAGGCACCATCTGAGGTGGCCAGCGACGCGCCAATAAATGCCACATCAACGCTCAGCAATCCCGATGCTAACGCACGGGCCCGTCCGCCATGGCTTTGCAAAAGGGGTGGTGTTTGCAAGGTTCCCGACATCATCGCATCAGCAACGGGTCCCTTGGCGTAATCAGTGACAACCCCCGTGATAACGCCACTTTGGATATGGGTGACCAGCGGTGCATGGACTGGAAACAGCGAACTGGGCGCGATTGTGAGCCCTTTCAATCCGCGGTTTGCTGCTACGTCGAGTACCGCGTTCATCAACCGGTCGCCATTGCGGTAGTGGTGATGAAACGAGAGCACACTGCCATCTTTGATGTCGAAGGTATCAAATGCATCAGAAAGAGCGCGCAAGTTTTTGTCGTGTTTGGTGGATGGCAAACGGGGGGCTTGGACGCTTGAAGGCGCAATCGGACTGGCGGGCATTGGCCCCAGTGGCGTTTCCAGATTTTTGGGCAATGCGCGCAACCTTTTGTTTCGGCATGTTATGCTCATTTTTGCCCCTTCTTAGGTCTGACTTTGAATGCCGTTTGAATATGTGGTCACAAAGAAGCGAGGGCTTGCGTCTGTCAATACAAAGCCGTTGGTTGCTTCGCCCTTGGCCTTTGGTTCTCTAGCAACTAGCGTCGGGAAAACAAGAAAAGGACATGAAAATGAAGGGCTTTCCTGATTTGCCGCCTCTTTGGTGGCTTGGTAGTATTGTGCTGATTTACCTCGGCGAATGGGTGCTGCCTTCGGTGCATATCACTTTGGACGTTCTGACGGCGTTGTCATGGGTGGTTTTTCTATCTGCCGTTGCTGTGATCGCGTGGTCTGGGCTGTGGTTCCTAAAAAAGAAAACGCCGATTGAGCCTCATCTCACCCCAAAGACGTTAATCATTGAGGGGCCATATCGTTTGTCTCGCAACCCGATTTATCTGGCGTTGGTTATGATGACGGTTGCGTTTGCGTTGAAGACTGGATCGGTAATTGGACTAGCAGTCGCTGCGGGTTTGTGGTGGATACTAGATCGCCGTTTTGCTGCGCCCGAAGAAGCACTATTGCGCACTACCTTTGGCAAAGAGGCAGAAGGCTATCTCAGCAGGACCAAGCGTTGGATGTGATTTTGCGCACTGTTCCGGCCGCCGTGCCCGCGTGCTATGGGGTAGGCTAGACATTCAAAAGGTCAGATCAATGAGCGACACTGCAAAACCTACTCGTAAAGGTATTCAATCCCTTGTCACGGGATTTGAGGTGATTGATTTCCTTGTAAAGGCAGGCAAACCTGTCCCGCTGCGCGAGATTGCGAAAGGCACAGGTTTGTCTCCGAGCAAATTGCAATTTTATCTTGTCAGCCTGGTAGAGGTTCGTGTTGTTCACCAAGACGCAGGCACTGGCCACTATGGTTTGGGGCCGTATTCGCTTCAGCTGGGCATCGCGGGATTGCAGCAGTTTGATATTTTTGAAGCTACGCGTTCGCGTTTGGATGAATTTGCTGAACGGCATGGCCACACTGTGTTTCTAGGGGTCTGGGGTAATGAGGGACCGACCGTAGTCTACCGTGCACGCGGCTATCGTACGGGCAGCCTGATGGAGCTACGTCTGGGCAGTGTCTTGCCTGTTTTACGCTCGGCGCTGGGCCAGTTGTTTCTCGCGCATCTGCCAGATCGAATAACTAAGGCGAATGTTGCGCGTGAACTGGATCAAGGTGTCGCAATGGCCCCACTACCTGAAGTACCGCGCACCAGCGAGGACGTGACCGCGCGGTGCGCCGAAATTCGCAAGCAAGGGATCAGCCGCTGCCGTGGCGGCCTGTTGTCAGATCATACCGGGTTGTCGGTGCCCGTGTTTGATTACCGAGGCAAGATCGTTGCGGGGATTACAGTGATGGCCCCACTTGCTGACATTGACGACGAAACCAATAGCGAAGTCGCCAATGAACTGCTTATCGCGGCACAGGAAATTTCTGTCGAGGCAGGCCAGAACAGCATTCACTATCTCGACATTTAGAACGTCGCCTTTGCCCGCATGGCAAGCCGCCCGTCAGTGGTGGCTGCTGCCAGTTCGACGTGATCGCCGAGATCACGCGCATTTAGCGTGAAAGGGGCTGTGTCAAACAGCGGGCTTGCCGCGCGGAACTCAAACGCCTTTGGTGAGGCACCCTGTTTTAGTCGCTGCGCCATGTCGATCAGTAGGGTTGCGATGAGCGGACCATGCACAACCAACCCGCCATGCCCTTCAACTTTGCGCGCATAATCACGGTCATAGTGGATGCGGTGGCCGTTAAAGGTGAGAGCGGAGTAGCGAAACAAGAGAACTTCGGATGGCGTGAGGGTCTCGCAATGGTGCCAGTCATCTCCAACGGGTGTTGATTTGGGCAAGGGCGCATCTGGTGTAGGGTCTTCGCGGTAAACAATGTCATGTTCTTCCCAAAATCCGGGTGCTGATCCAGTGTGGCCAACTTCATGGCGCACGGTGACAAAACACAACGCGCCTGTACGTCCAGTTTTCAACGCGACATCTTTAATTGTGGATTTCTTTGTAACCTGTGCGCCGATTTGTAAATTACCATCAAATCCAAAACGCCCGCCAGCCCACATGCGCCTTGGCAATGCGACAGGGGGTAAAAAACCGCCCTTGGCAGGATGCCCGTCCCGTCCTAACGCGTGAAGGGGCGCTGAACGTAGAAAGTAGAGCCAATGCCAAAGTGGGGGCAAGGTATCGCCATGACTTAGGGATGGCGCGCGGTCCATCGTCATTTCCATCAGATTGGCAGGCCCAAGGTGCAGGGTGTCCTCAAGCGTCTCACTGCGGCCTATCCATTGGCGCAAGACATCAGGATCAACGGTTGATTGCATGGTTTTCCCTTTGGTTTTGCGAGCAGTGCTTTTGCCGCGTTAGCCCCGCAGTGGCAGGCGGGAAATACTGTGGAACATGCCGTCTGAATCTTCGCCTGCAAGGGTAAGATGGTCAATGACATAAGGCTCGGGCAGAACTGGCGCGAAATGCGCGGATAAAATGGGCGCTATCTCCTCAGCGTCTTTCAATGGGCCAGTTAAGGTGATGTGAAATCGAAATTCATCCATCACATAGGGATATCCCCACTGCGTGAGGTTACGTTCTTGGGAGGTGCTGAGGGAACTCTGGCGCCTGCGGTCCATTTCTTCCGGCGTGGCAGGTGAACGAAATGCATCAAGGCCTTTCACAACCAATGCGGCCATTGCGGCCAGCGCGTTGGTGTCGCCCAATGGGGTAAGCGCAAGAAATCCGCCAATGCGACTGACACCCAATCCCGCAAGCGTAACAGGCGCTAGGTGGTTAGTGAGGCTGGTTGCTGTGCTTTTAAGTTCCCCAATTGAGGTCCCATTAGCCAGTACCAGTGGCGGCTTGATCGTCCCATGAAACCCATATTTGCGCGGGCGTTTGGTGATCTTGGCAACGTCTAGATCCTGCACATCAGGATGTGGAACCGCGCCCGCCTGCGCCATGTCCCACCCAAGCCATTCAGCACCGCGTTGGCCCAACAGCCCCTCAGGCGTCACGTAAATAGCGTATCGGCGAAACATCAGCTGGCTGTGAACTCGTCATAGGCTTCGAGCGCTTTTGCGCCAAACGCAATGGAAGGGCCGCCGCCCATGTAACCGATCATTTCCAATGCTTCGCACAGTTCTTCTCGGGTTGTGTTGAGGCGCACCAGTGATTTCACGTGGAATCCGATGCAGCTGTCACACCGTGTGGAAATAGCGATGCCAAGAGCGATCAGCTCTTTGGTTTTTTCATCAAGCGCGCCGTTTCTCTTGGCTGATTTGCCCATGGCGTTAAAGCCCGCAAACATATCGGGGGTTTGCTTTTGCAAGCTGCCCATGCGCTTCATCGTGTCGTCCAGAAATTGGGTCCAGTTCATGGTCTCTCCTTTAACGGCTTTCATCTGCGCCCATCTTACGTTCAAGCCAGCGCACAAAGAAACTGATGATCAGCACAAGCACGAGGTATTCGAGGATGAGCAGGGAATAAATTTCCAGTGGTCGGTATTCTGTGACCACCAATTCATTTGCACGGCGAGTCAGTTCCTGCATGCCAATCACAGAGGCAAAGGCAGACATTTTAACAATATAAATGAACTGGTTGGCCAATGGCGGCAGGATGCGCCGGATGGCCTGAGGCAGGACCACATAGCGCATGGTCTGGGAGTAGGTCAGGCCAATTGTTTTGGCGGCTTCGGTTTGGCCGCGGGCAATTGACTGGATGCCTGATCGGTAGATCTCGGCGGTAAAGGCACTGTCAGAGATCGCGAGCGTGATGACCGCCCCCCAGAATGCATCAATACTGACCGAAATGCCCATGGATTTGAGCACGACTGGCAAGCCATAGAACACCCAGAACAACATCGGCAACAGCGGGATGGCACGGACAAATTCGATGTAGATGCGGCTGGGCAATCTGATCCAGCGGTTGGTCGACATGCCGGGCAGGGCCACCATCAGGCCGATGGCCATCGACATGAACGCGGCAATGACAGACAGTACTATCGTCGCGCCAAAGCCGTTGAGCAGGAAAGTGATGTTGGACCAGCCCTTTGGCGTGGTGGGGTCGATCACATACCACCCCCATGTGCCAGAGCTGCCACAGCCAGCAAGGATCAACAGGCAAGAAAGTGCGAGAATGTTTTTCATGGGCGCGTTCAATGCTTGAGAATTTGATTGAGGAAGGTGCGGCAGCGATCTGTCTTTGGGTTTTCAAAGAACTCTGTGGGCGTCCCTGTTTCGACAATGGCACCATGATCCATGAACACCATGCGATCTGCTGCACGGCGTGCAAACCCCATCTCATGTGTGACCACAATCATTGTCATGCCGCTATCGGCCAGATCAACAATCACATCCAACACCTCGGAGATCATTTCAGGGTCTAGCGCCGAAGTTGGCTCATCAAATAGCATGATTTTTGGCTCCATGCAGAGCGAACGGGCGATTGCTACGCGCTGCTGTTGGCCGCCTGATAATGCACCCGGTTTTTTGTCGGCTTGCTCGGGGATTTGTACGCGCTCTAGGTATTTCATGGCACGCGCTTCTGCGTCAGCGCGGCTGAGCCCGCGTGCTTTCATCGGGCCAAGTGTGAGGTTTTGTAGGATGGTCAGATGCGGGAACAGGTTGAACTGTTGAAACACCATACCAACTTCGGAACGGATCGCCTCAATCGAGGAGGCATCGCGCATCACGGTCCCAGCGACGGTGATCTTGCCGCTGCCATGGGCCTCCAATGAGTTCACGCACCGTATCAACGTGGATTTACCAGACCCCGAAGGGCCACAGACTACAATCCGCTCGCCGTGGGCTACAGTAAGGTCGACATCTTTCAACGCATGGAACTTGTCATACCATTTGTTTAGGCCGCTGATTTCGATCGCGTTTCTGTGATCGTTGTCGGCTGGTTCTGTCATGGATCTCTCCCTACTCAAGCGGTTAGTTAAGTTTACAGTTGCCTTGAGCGCAACCAGCATTAGGTTCGTAAGTTGATCACAAAGTCGCGTTTGCGACCACATAGCCCAAGACATGAAGGAAACCACATGAAATTTATTAAAAACATCGGTCTCGCAGTTGGCTTTGCCGCCAGTCTGTTTGCAGCCCCTGTTGTTGCACAATCTGCTCTGACAGAAATTCTAAGCGGAGGTGTGCTAAAAGTTGGCACAACGGGCGACTGGAACCCGATGAGTGTACGTGACCCTGCAACAAACAGCTATGTCGGGTATGACATTGACATTATGACACAGCTGGCCGCCGACATGGGTGTTGAGCTGGAAATGGTGCCAACCGACTGGAAAACACTGGTAAACGGTGTTGTTGCTGGCAACTACCACATGACGGGCTCTGCCTCGATCAGTCCTGCGCGCCTTAAGGCGGCGGGCTATTCCAACAGCTATATCGCTGTTGAGATGTTCCCATTTACCACAGAAGACAAAGCCGCAAACTTTGACGGTTGGGATAGCATCAACAAAGAAGGCGTAAAAGTTGCGACCACGTTGGGCACCTCATTTGAGAAAATGGTCAAGGAATGGTTCCCGAACGCAGAGATCGTAGTGGTCGAAGCACCTGCACGTGGCTTCCAAGAAGTTCTGTCGGGCCGCGCGGATGTGTTTGTTACATCCAACATCGAAGGTTCAACATTGGTTGAGAAGTTCCCGAATGTCCGTCAGGTCGAAGTATCCGGGTCCCGCGCGCCGACGCCCATCGCGATGTTGCTGCCCCAAACCGATCAGGTCTGGATCAACTACATCAACAGCTGGATCGAGTTGAAAAAGGCCCAAGGCTTCTTTGAAGAGGTTGCCCTGAAGTGGGGCCTCTGAGCCACTTGTAATATGGTTGAAAAGGGCGCTCTTTAACGAGCGCCCTTTTTCGTTGCATCAGAAAGCCTCCCCAATGATCGAGTATGATCTTACGACAGGTCCGCTCAGCGGCCATTTCCGCCGCCTTGCGGTTCCTGCCGCCATCGGGATGCTGTTCAGTACGCTCTATAATATCGTTGATACGTTTTACGCAGGTTTTTTCGGCACGCAGGCGCAGGCAGGTCTAGCCGTTGGGTTTCAGGCATTCTTTATTCTGGTTGCGATTGGCTTTGGCCTCAGCTCCGCGATGAGCGCGTTGGTGGGCAATGCCAAAGGGCGCAAAGACGATGCTGATGCGCGCCACCTTGCAGTGCAAGGCATTGGGCTGGCGGTGGTCGCGACCATTGCGATGATGGTGATTGCCGTCCTTGCGGGGCCATCTTTAATCGCCGTTGTCTCGGAACCCGGCGCATACCGTGATGCGGGTCTGAGCTATTTCTATTGGCTGATCTTTGCCTTGCCCGGTTTCATCATCGGGCCGTCGGCAAACGGCATCCTTCAGGCGCGCGGTGATACGTTGACCATGCAACGTGCGCTGGTCGTCGCGTTTTTTGTGAATGTCGCGCTGAACCCGTTGCTGATGTTTGGCATTCCGGGTGTGATCGACGGGATGGGATTTAACGGGATCGCCTTGGCAACAGTTCTGAGCCAAACAGGTGTGGCTGTGTTTATCCTCAGCCGGGTCTTTGGTCGCGCAATGATGCAAGACCTTAAACTGTCCGAATTTATCCCCATTCCAGCGAAATACTATGAGATCATCGCCCAAGCGTTCCCTGCGGGCTTTGCGCTGTTAGTGACATTCTCCAGCGGCTTTATCGTGCAATATGCGCTTAAAGATTACGGTGAGGCCGCATTGGCAGCCTACGGGATCACCATGCGGATAGAGCAGTTATTCCTTTTACCTGCCCTTGGCATCACCATCTCGCTGGTGCCGATTGCGGCGCAAAACTATGGCGCGGGAAATCCGGAAAGGGTGCGTGAGGCTTTTCACCGTTGCTGGATGATTGGCGTTGTTATGACCATGGCGGCGTTCCCGTTTTTATGGTTCGGCGGGGCCTATGCCACGCGGATTTTCTCGGATGATCCCGAAGTTATTCGTATTTCGGCGCTGTTCCTCAAGGTTGAGGCGGTCATCCTGCCGATTTATGTGGTGCTGTTCTCGATCAACTCGTTGTTGCAGGCTTTGAAAAAGGCCGCTTGGACGATGTGGATAGGGATTTACCGTCAGTGGGTCGGTATCGCGTTTTTCATCTGGTTGTTTGTCTTTGTGATAGACGGCGGTCTGACAGGGGTTCGTATCGGCATCGCGGTTGGCGTTGGAACGGGACTATTGTTGTCGCTATGGATCGCTGTGCGTGTTGCCAAAGATCGGATCGGTGGTTTGGGCCGTCCCGAGATTTTTGCAAAGAGCTGAATTGGAGATTAGCAAGCGACGCGCTGGGCGTCGCTTGCTGGCGGTTACAGCCCCAGCTTGGAAGCAACCGCTGCTATGATGGTTTCATGCACTGCAACGCGATCGGTGCCAACAGGGTCGGTACAGACCGGATCGTCATCTTCTTCTTCCAAAATAGCTGCGCCGTGTGGCTTGCAGACAGGCAGCATCGAGAAATGGGCGGCTGGTACAATCGAGATGACATCCGCCTGTGGGATCACGGCAGGTAATTCGGCCAGATCAAAATCTGTTGCCAACAATCTGCTTTCGTCTTCACCCAAAGATACAAGGCTAATGCTTCGCACCAATTTGGAGGTTTCTTCGTCTCTCATGCCCCAGATCAGGCCCGGATCAACAGCAAATACCGAACTGATCCGCGGATCGCTATAATCAGAATCCCATTCGGTTGGTGAGACGTCTTGCAGCCCAACATTGCCGCGCATCAGGTCACCGCAATGACTCGATTTTGCGCCGTGCTCATTGCAGTGCGAAATATAGGCAGCGTGATTGCCCCGCATCCCGCCCAAGGACAGGGCAGTCCAACCGCCGTATGAAAAACCTGCAGCCATTATCCTGCCGGGGTCAATCGCGGCATTCATTTCAGGGTCAGCAAGGATGGTATCCAAAGCCAACTTGAGGTCTTGGGTGCGTGTCCAATGCTTTAGCCCTGCACCAAGGTCAAAATCCCTCCAAGTTGAATTGGGATGATTCATGGCGACAACAATTGCTCCTCGTTCAGCAAGGCCAGTAGAGAGCCACCCAAGCGAACGGATATGCCCGCCCATGCCGTGGCTCAGTAATACTAGCGGATATTTACCGGACGCCATTTCGGCGTCTTTAAGAACTGGCACCCCTACAAACACAGGGTTTTCAGCATAGGTCTGCACGGAGCCGCCGCCGCTGGTGGGGTAGTAGATCGCCCCGGTCAGGGCGCGCCCGTGATGCGGGGCATCAATGTTCAATTCCCGCACGCCAGCGGGATCAGCCAAGAGGGTCGTTGCGGAAACGATAAAAGCTGCAGCGGATTTAAGAATGATATTCATGTGGCTCTCCGGTGTTAAAGGTTTGATGAAACCTGAATGTGATAAAACCGGAATGCCGCGCGTCCTAAATCCTGATTGAGGTCGCCATGATCGCATTTTAGGACCATGTTGCACCGTGAATTGATGCGAAAGTTATCACCATGCCCAGCCTTCCGATCCCGATGTTCAGCGCCTTGGTGCTTGGCTTTTTACTCGTTCGGCTTTTGGTGGTAGATCGCCGGCACGGGCCGCTTGCGATGTTGCTGGCGCTATGTGCCTTGCAAGGGCTGATCATTTCGCTTGCGCAGCACTATCTAATGACTGGCGCACTTTACGTTCAACCCGTCACGGCCAGTATGATCCCGCCCATGGCATGGGTCGCGTTTCAGGCGACAGCAGTGCGCCGGATGGCGTGGCGTGATACGGTGCATTTGGGCGTGCCTTGCGCGGTGCTGGCGGTGATGGTTTTGCAACCCATAGCGCTTGATACTGTGATCCCTGCGTTGTTTGTCGGGTATGGGGCGATGATTGTTTGGACCTGCCTAAAAGGGGCAGATGCACTGCCGCGTATGCGTTTGGAAGCCGGAGAGCGCCCGGGCCGTATCTGGCAGATCATCGGGTGGTCATTGATGGCCTCCGCGCTGAGTGACGGGCTGATTGTCCTGGTTCAGATGATAGGTGCAGGACATTTGCAGCCCTGGATCATCAGCATCTACTCCTCCACAACCCTAATCCTGATTGGGGCGCTTACGTTATCGGGGGCCTTGAGCAACAGTGTGCCAGAGCCCATTGAGGAAAGCCGCACCTCCCGCGTCCCAGATCCGATGGATGCGCAGATCATGCAGCAGCTTGAAACCTACATGGCCCAAGCAAAGCCGTATCTTAATCCTGACCTTACATTGTCTCAGCTGTCGCGTCGGTTGCGCATTCCTATGAAACAACTGTCAGGTGCAATAAATCGCGTGTCGGGTGAAAATGTTTCTCGCTACATAAACGCCGCGCGCATTGCAGCCGCTCAGGATGCAATGCTGGCGGGCGAGAATGTGACCGTCGCGATGTTTGGGGCAGGATTCAACACAAAGTCTAATTTTAACCGAGAATTCCTGCGCATTACTACCTATAGCCCAACCGATTGGCTAACGGTTCAGCACGCTGATTAAGGGTAACGGACCTCAAAGGCCTATGGCTTCGCCTTCGCGGATAACTGCAGGATCATACGCCTTGCGCGCAAAAACCTCACGCAGCATTGGTTCAAAGTGGCTGAGCGGCTTTGTCACGTAATCTGGATCAAAGGAGGATTGATCCCAACGTTCGCAGAAGGCTGCGCAAGTATCAAAGCACGGATGATCGCGGAATTCGTCTCGCGCATTGCGATCCCATCCATAATGATGCCCAAAATACAATGTCTGGAAGATCCCGTGATGCTCTACTGTCCAAGCAACCTCCCAACGTACAAACGGACGGATGACTTCGGCGGAAAAGCGGTCGTGGTTTTGGGGGGCTAGGCCATCTCCGACATCGTGTAGCAATGCGCCAACGATCCAGTCAATATCAGCGCCTTCCGCCTCTGCGCGGGTCGCGGCCTGCAATCCGTGATGAAGGCGTGTGATTTTATATCCGTCCAGCGTGGCTGTATCTTGACGGTTTAACTCCTCAAGAACGCGGTCTGGGGTAAGGGCAAGATAGGGTTTTTCCAACTCCTCAAGCAGCGCATAGTCTTCTGCGGTGCCATCTTTCATCTGCGTGAATGTAACAGTTTTGGTCATGTGTGCCTCCGTTTCGTGGACGTTACGCGCAACAATTGAGACATGGCAAGTGATGAAAGGTAGGACATTTCATCTTCGAGAAATGGGAGTGCTCCTTTCTCGAAGATGTTTATCTTGGAAATCGGTTTTTTCGCAGCATAAATGGACCTCCGGTGAAACTGGTAACCATTGTCCCAAAAAGCGTGTCACATGAAATCTCAGTCCCGTCATGTGTCATGGGTGGTGAAGTTGCGGGGTACTCGGCTTTGTTTCACCTAACCCAAAAAGAATGCACGCGATGTTATTCACTGATCTCATCGGACGAATAACCAATACCGCACCGTTGACATCCGTGCTGCCCGCTTAAGGCGCCGTAATTATCGCTGCCATTGGCTAGGAATGCGCGGTTTTTTAAACCGACGTCGGACCCTATGTCACGCATTCGTTTCGGCGTATGGAGAGCTTTATTATTCGCAATGTACTGTTATTATTTATCATTTTTTGGCTGGTGTGTCGTCTGTAGCTGGCTGAAACCGGAAGGGTATAGGCGTTAAGGGGGAATTCATGACCAAGGACTAGATTGAGGTGATATCCTTTCACTGCGTGAGCTTGCCTATGAATTTATTTCTGCGTCGTTCTCTGGTCGGTTGCCTTTGCTTGCTACTGCTTTTGATGGGTAAGGCTGCAATGGCCGAAGCCTTGCATGAGCGCCCAGTTTTGCGTGCGCTGTATGCCGATTCAGTCCCCTACAGCTTTACTGGTGTTGACGGGAATGCGCAGGGATACAACATAGATGTGATCCGCCAATTGGCGGAGGTGGCTGGGTATCGGGTGCATTTTATTCCTGCAGAAAACCCTCAACAAATCCTTGATCTACTGGAACAAGGCAGGGCGGATTTGACGCCTTTTCTGGCGCTTACACCCGAGCATAGAGCGGCTGGGTTAGCGACATCTTCCTTGGGCGAATATGCTTTGTCGGTTTACGTACGCCGTGACAGGAAATTTGAAACGATAGAGGCCCTCGCGGGGATGCAGGTGGGCGTTGTACTAGGTGAAGTGACGCAGACTATAGTTGATCGGTTTCCGTTCGCACATATTGTTCAGTATAACTCTTCAGATGAGGTGTTGTTGCCATTGATGGCCGGCGAAATCGACGCAGTGGTCAGCGTAGCAGAGACATTCGAAGCAAGATTGCGTACCAATTTCATCGAAGACAAGGTGCGGCGCCTTAGCCCTGCTTTGACGACTGTTCCTTACGGGCTTATTGTCCGTCGCGATTTGCCTGACCTACATGCTGCACTTGAAGGGGCTATTCAGACCTCCGCCACACCGGCTGCTTTGATGCCGATGCGCGCCCATTGGTTCGGTAGTTCCCGTAGTATCACAGAACATCCTTGGTTCAGTAACGTCGCGTTGATTGTTGGGGGCATTGGGACTGCGATGGTTGCGTTGACAATTTATGCGGTGCGGTTACGTCGCCGCTCCGTACAGTTGCAGGTCGAGAACCGTGAAAATCAACTCCTTATTGATGCGTTTGATAAGACTCGTGGCGCAATCATTATTTTTGGGAGTGATATGAAGGGAGTGCATTGGAACGGGGGTTTTGAGAAACGCTTTCCTCAAATCGTTCCCAAGTTGTGCGAAGGGGCCGATATCGAAACGGTTGTTAAGTACGCTTATGCAAATGGCATCTTTCAATCTGAAATGTCGGATCAAGAGATTGGCGATTTTGCAACCCAAACAGTGCAACGTTTGCGGGCAGGTGGTACCGTTCAGCGGATTATTGAAACGCAAAGCGGCAACACATTTGATCTCAGTATGTTTCGCCTTGGTCGTCGGCACTTTGCGGCAATCTGGGTGGACGTTAGCGTGCTGTACCAGCAGCAGGCGCAGATTGCCCGTCAAAGCGAAGAGTTGGCGCGCAAGAACCAGCAACTGTTGGCCTTTTCAACTATGGCAGCACATGATCTCAAGGCACCATTGATGCAGCAGGCGACATTGATAGGCTTCATTCTTGAGGACCTAAGCGATGCAAAGATCAACTTGCCCTCAGCGGCACAAAGCAATTTTGACACTTTGACAGAGGTGTCACACAGGATGAATACTCTTGTGAGTGATCTGTTGAATTACGCAAGGTCGGATGTAGACGCCTCGAAAGCGGAGAGTTTTGTACCCAACTCCCGGCTTGATGGCATCCTCGCTTTGTCCGGAATTGACCCTAGAATAGAATTGGTGATCATGCCTAATATGCCCAAAATATTGGTTGAACCGAATTCCTTTGATTTGGTGATGCGCAACCTTATCACAAACGCGGCGAAGCATAATGATCAACTGGCTGGTCGGATCACCATACGGGCATTCAAACGGGATCAATCGGTTGTCATCGAAATAGAAGACGATGGGCCCGGCGTTCCAGAAAATCATCGCACGCGTATTTTTGAACCTTTCTGTCGATTGACCAAAGTGGAGGGCACTGGACTTGGCCTTGCATTTGTGAAAAAGACTGTGGAAAGCTGGGGCGGGGAAATCAACCTAAACGGGGCGCC
Organism: Sulfitobacter sp.; assembly: GCF_036960155.1. Taxonomy (GTDB): domain Bacteria; phylum Pseudomonadota; class Alphaproteobacteria; order Rhodobacterales; family Rhodobacteraceae; genus Sulfitobacter. Next base: position 102,127 of record NZ_JBALWB010000009.1, read on the forward strand.
TGTAAGAGGATGTGTTTTTGAAGTCAGCCTACCAGCGGGTCCCGATAACATAGCTTTCCTGACCCATCCAGAGGCCTTTACTGAGCGTTGTTGCACAACCTGAACTTAGACCGGATACCCGTTTTTCTTTTCTGGCCAGCGTTTAGCAATCGTCTTGGGAATGTGAGGTTTGGCGAAACCATTCAGGATAGAAGTGTTGACCAAATTCTTTGCACCCTGACCGCCAAAGGCTCGTTTGGTTTCACGTTGCGCCAGATGTTGCAGAAAAATAATCTGTTGCCCCACAGTGCATTTTCAACACATGAGAGCACTGGTGAAACAACTAAACGCGAGATTTGATCAAGTAAATCAAGAGGGGCATCACTCAGCAGGCATAACTGTAGGATGCAGCTGGGGCATTGCGCGTGCCATCAATCAGGAGATGTAATAATCCCTCTTTAAACACGATATGGGATGCTTGCAGCCGAGATAACCTTGCGACGACACAGCGTTCCAAAGTCTGGGGCTGACCCGCTCAAACAAGACAACTCAAGAAGGCTTTCTGCTAGGCCTGAGGTCGGCCCGTAAGATAAGTCGAACAGAGGTTTGAAGGTCAGACATACTTGGAGTGCCACATAGTTATGAGCTCAAAGCTAATCCCAGCGGCTCGAAAGGTTGGCCTTTCAAAGTTTTTCAGCGTCCAAACAACCTGAAGATGCTGCTTGACTAAGGAGCGATGACGAACCCCATTTTTTCAAGGTTAGATCAGAGCGATGCCGTGTATGTCGTCCGTGATCAATCGCGCACGGCTGCCAGCTGTCACGCTAGCCTTGCAACGTGAATTTCATCTGTCGATCTGTGTACCAAAGCTCCTCTGTGACGACCTTTCGCGAATGTATCTTGGTTGGTGATGCGGGGCCGATTATTGGTCTTGGGGGATGACTCTCTTAGGGGGGACGACGGGGACGAATCGCTTTTGGGCGGCGATGGTGCGGATATCCAAAGCTTCTTGTTTTCTGGACAAGGGGGCTAGGGCCTGAGCCTTCATGTAAAAAATATAGGGCGATTCAGGTAGTGGTCATAAAAAAGGAGAACATTATCTTGTTGACCTATTAGCAAATAGGTCCGCGCTAAGTTTTTCCGAGCCTCAGTATAATTTGAATTCAAACGAATTGCTCGCCTGTAGCTCTTCACTGTTTCGGAAAATCGGCCCATCGCGCTTAAGGCGATACCTGATAAATTATGGTGAGCTGGGAGCTTCAACCTGCTACTTTTTTTGAATACCTTTAAAACATTCTTAAATCGGCGTTGAGCGAGCTCTTGCTGAGCAAGATATAAGCTCGATCCGCGTGGTGGCAACATACTCGTTCCCAGCTTTCAATATTTGCTGTGTTTGAAATAGGCTCTGCCCATACATTCTTTCAATCATCGGATCTTGTCAGAACACTACGGTACGGCCTTCTAGTGATGTTGACGCTTTATCGGAATGGGCTGGACCTATCTGTACTATTTTTTACCCCCTAAGTCCTTTGAAAAAAAGAGAAATTGGGAGTATCCAACTGTCCTAAAAGCACTACGTCAACATCAGGAAGACGTGTATTTTGTTTCTGTTCGGATGTGATAGCAAGTAGCTACTCAGCAGAATTGAGACGATCAGCCTTGTTTTGCATAAATGCCCTCTATTCAAAAGGCGGCACAGCGCAGATCGTGCATGCGCGCTACTGGGCGGTACGAGATGCAATCCACTTTAGTTTCTTGGCGCGGTCTAAACCGCGCGGTGCCGTGCTTTGCAGTTCGAAGGGGAGCTTGATCCTCTGTATGAGGACGGAGGCGCTCGCTCGAGGTGACATTCACAAAGAGCTGAGCCGTCTAATTGTGGAGTGGTCGAGTGTTGTCTGTTCTAGGGGAATCTAGCCTTGCGGTCAGCAATCGTGTAGACATTACCTGCGTTAGAGAAAGAGACTTTTAAATTGTGAATATGTCGCTATGTTAGCGCTAACTTTAGCTTAGACCGATCAGGATTCCCATATGCCCGTACATCAGGACCTACAAAAGATCACCGACCGCATCGTTGCGCGCAGCGCGAAATCACGCGAGACGTATTTAGAGCGCATGAGTGCCGCGCGGGGCAAGGGCCCTTCACGCGGTCATTTGTCATGTAGCGGACAGGCACATGCATTCGCCGCGGCTGGGCCGGATCAAGGTGAATTAGCGACAGGACAGGGTGGCAATTTGGGCATCGTGACCGCGTATAATGATATGCTGTCTGCGCATCAGCCGTTTGAGCGTTACCCGACATTGATCCGCGACGCGGTGCGGGCGAATGGTAGCACTGCGCAGGTTGCAGGTGGCGTGCCAGCAATGTGTGATGGCGTGACCCAAGGTGAGGCGGGCATGGAGCTTAGCCTGTTTTCCCGCGATTTGATTGCAATGGCGGCGGGTATTGCCCTCAGCCACAACACGTTTGACGCGTCAGTGTATCTAGGCGTCTGTGATAAGATCGTTCCGGGACTGGTAATCGGTGCGCAGGTGTTTGGGCATTTGCCTGCTGTGTTTATTCCTGCAGGTCCGATGACAAGCGGTTTGCAGAACGACGAAAAAGCCAAGGTGCGCCAGAAGTTTGCGGCGGGTGAATGTGGCCGTGATGAGCTGATGGCAGCCGAGATGGCAGCCTACCATGGTCCGGGTACATGCACGTTTTATGGCACGGCGAATACCAATCAGATGTTGATGGAGTTCATGGGGCTGCACCTGCCGTCTTCCAGCTTCATCAATCCGGGTGCGGAAGTCCGCGACGCGCTTACGATTGAAGCGGCCCACCGCGCGCTTTCGCTGAGTGATCTGGGGGATAACTATACGCCAGTTTGCGAAATCCTATCTGAGAAGACATTTGTGAACGGCATGGTTGGCCTGATGGCCACGGGCGGTTCGACCAACCTGCTGATCCACCTTATTGCGATGGCGCGTGCTGGCGGGATCATTCTGGACTGGCAGGACTTCTCTGATGTTTCTGATATCGTACCGTTGCTGGCGCGGGTGTATCCAAACGGCTTAGCGGACGTAAACCACTTCCACGCGGCTGGCGGTCTTGGCTATATGATTGGCGAGTTGCTAGGGGCAGGGTTGCTGCATCCCGATACAAAAACAATCGCGGGTGACGGCCTGCACAACTACACCCAAGAACCATTTATGGAAGACGGCGCGCTTGCATGGCGCGCAGGTACGTCCAAAAGTTTGAATGAACGTATTTTGCGGCCTGCGTCAGAACCGTTTGCAACGTCTGGCGGCCTTAAGCGGTTGTCGGGCAGTCTTGGTACAAGTGTGATCAAGATATCTGCCGTTGACCCGGCGCATCATGTGATCGAAGCGCCCGTTCGCGTGTTCCATGATCAAGATGAGGTGAAGGCAGCGTTCAAGGCAGGCGAGTTTACGGGTGATGTCATCGTCGTGGTTCGTTTCCAAGGTCCCAAGGCCAACGGCATGCCAGAGCTGCACAGCCTCACGCCGATGCTCGGTATCTTGCAAGGACGCGGCTATAAGGTGGCGCTGGTCACGGATGGGCGGATGTCTGGTGCATCGGGCAAGGTACCCGCTGCGATCCACGTCAGCCCCGAAGCACTGGATGGCGGCCCAATCGCCTATCTCCAAGACGGTGATGTGCTGCGTTTGGATGCCGCCACTGGCACGTTGGAGATATTGACCCATGGAGTGCTTGACCGTGAAGCTGTCACCGCTGATATGAGCCACAATAACTATGGAACAGGGCGTGAACTATTTGCGCCATTCCGCAATGCCGTCGGTACTGCCGACACTGGCGCAACTGTATTCGGGAGCTAACCCATGACGAACGACACTGCTTTTATCCGTGAGCTTGCTGACCTCGCTCCTATCATTCCCGTACTTGTGGTCGAAGATGTAGCCCACGCTGTGCCCCTTGCCGAAGCCTTGGTGCGTGGCGGTTTGCCCGTACTCGAAGTGACACTGCGTACTGAGGCCGCTTTGGACGTGATCGCTGCAATGGCAACCGTCAAAGGCGCGCGTGTTGGTGCGGGTACTTTGGTCACAAAGGATGATGTTACGGCAGCTATTGCGGCTGGCTCGACTTTTGGTGTGACACCCGGTTCACCAGCGGCTTTGATCGATGCCTGTCTTGCGGCGAACCTGCCCTTGTTACCCGGTGCTGCAACCGCGACCGAAGCAATGACCCTACAGGCGCGTGGCTTTGAAGTGCTCAAGTTTTTCCCCGCAGAAGCTGCGGGCGGGATCAAAACACTTAAAGGTTTGGGCGGCCCGCTAGCGGGAATTTCGTTCTGCCCAACGGGTGGCGTAAGCGCTTCCAATGCAGTTGATTATCTCGCACTGCCAAACGTGGTGTGCGCTGGCGGCAGCTGGATTGCGCCACTGGATCTGGTCAACGCAGAGAAATGGGATGAGATCGAAGCCCGTGCACGCGTGGCTGCAGCCTTGCCGCGCGGTTAAATTATCTAGGCCATATCTGCGGGAAGATATTCGCGAATTGAGCTGGTCTTTCGGCTAAACTCGGCGTTGATATCACGCATTTCAAGGGACAGCATAAAGGGGTGTGCCGCCATATGGGCGGCACTAAACTGCTTTGCCGCATTGAATATTTCGTCAGTTGCATTGGTTTTGGCCTCGTCGCTGCGGCCAGCAAGCAGGCGAACTGAAATGTCGATAAACCCATGGCGTGGATCACCGTCAGCGATCACGCTATGGGTGCACGAAATGGCACGAACGCGAATCCCGGCAGGCGGAAATACGCCCGTTCCTGCAGCAGCGTTTTTCAGTACTGTGCAAAACTCGTACATATCTAGGGCGCTTTCTAGATTGGCTGAATATTCCAATGTGATATGCGGCATCTGTACTGTTCCTTGATAACGGTTGATTTGTTAATTAATGATATAGGATATGTCAACGCACTAGCGATGGCTCAAAGTGAGGCTATGAAAAAAGACGATACATCTTCCCCGGCAACGTCGCCATTGCGACGTACCGATCGATCGCTGCCTATTGCGCTGCTTAGAGCACGCGAAACGGTTATGGGTCCTGTTAGAGAAATGCTGGCAGGCAGCTCTGTCAACGAACAAAAGTGGCGTGTACTGCGCGTGCTACAAGAAGGCGGAGCGCAGGACCAAAACACGATTGCGCAGCGTGCATGCCTTTTGCTTCCCAGTCTGACCCGTATTTTGCGTGTGATGGAGGCCGATAGCCTTGTCTCGCGCCATGAGGACCATGCCGACCGCCGCCGCAGTATCGTGACAATTGAAAAAGCAGGCCGTGCCATTCTTGACGAGCGCGGCGGACAAGCTGCGGCATTGGTTGCTGATTTGCGTGCCAGCTATGGGGACGAAAAATTCGAACAGCTGCTTGATTTGCTCGAAGACCTTCAGAACGTTGAGATCCGGCCCTGAGGCCTAGATTTCTGTATCTTTGATCGTGTGGTTCTGGCGTGCGCGCCCTCGGTATTTGACGGTCAATTCTTCGTTAACTTCTGATCCATCATAGAGGAAAGGAAGGATGCCTTTGCGTCCTGAATTTCCTCGCATGGCCTTGATATCGTCCTCTGACTTGGTAACGCGCTGTGACATCCGTCGGCCCCACCTGGCTAACATTTCATATAGACGGTCAATCTCCGCCTGATGGGTGTCTCCTTTTGCTAGGTCGACAAATTCATCGGGATCTTCGGACAGATCAAACAACATGGGACGAAACCCGCCCTCGGCATGCATCATTTTATAGCGGCCATCAAAAACCATAAACAGCCGGGCATCGCGCGGCTCCAGTCCCAGTTTTACGCATTGAGGTGTCGCAGAATAGTCATATTCCGAGATGACATATTCGCGCCACTCGGGCGTCTCTGCGCGCAACCATGGGAGTAGGGAACGCCCCTCAATGATGTGATCGGGTACTTTATCGCCAGCCGCATCGACAAAGGTGGCGGCCAGATCAATGCTTTCTACCAAGGCATCACAGGTTGTCCCGCGTGTCGCATCAGCGCTGTTGCGTGGATCATAGATGATCAGCGGTACTTTTACGGATTGTTCGTGGAATAAATCCTTTTCGCCCATCCAATGATCGCCCAAATAATCGCCATGATCAGAAGTAAGGACAATCATCGTGTCTTTGAGCGTATCTGTCGCCTCCAAATGGTCGAGCAGGCGGCCCAGTTGGTCGTCACATTGTTTGATAAGGCCCATGTAGGCAGGGATCACCTTGTCGCGGACTTCCTCGCGGTGAAACGCCTGCGCAATCTTGTTGCTTTGATAGGCGCCGTAAACGGGATGCGGGTCTTCGCGCTCCATATCATGGCGCCGCGCCGGGGGCACATCATCTGGGCCGAACATGTTGTGGTAGGGCGCTGGCACGATGTAGGGCCAGTGCGGTTTGATAAAGCTAACGTGCGCGCACCAAGGGCCCTTAGCCTGTTCCATAAACTCAATGGTTTGGGTGGTTAGCCACGGCGTTTCACTGTCTTCTTCGCGGATGTTGGCGGGCTTATCGGCATTGCGAAACATCCAGCCAGACGCGATCTGGTCATCGGTGACCGCTGCGTTCGCGTAATCTGCCCATGGGTTTTCGCCGTCATACCCCTTTGATTTTAGGTATTCATTATAGGGCGAACGTTTTTCATCATAGTACCCGTCTGGCCCTTGGCCCCAAAGACCATCATCACGCGCCCACGCATCAAAGCCACATTCAGCTTGGCGTGCGCCTATCGTGCTGTCTGGCGCAAGGCCTAGACGTTCCATTCCTTCGGCATCGGCTTTCATATGGGTTTTGCCTAGCAGCCAGCAATCCATTCCCGCCTTGCGCAAATGATCGCCCAAGGTCAATTCACCCACCCGTAATGGAAAGCCGTTCCATTGCGCGCCGTGGCTGGAGGCATAACGGCCTGTATAATAACACATTCTGCTGGCACCACAGATTGGAGATTGTACATAAGCATTGCTAAACCGAACGCCCATTTCCGCAACCCGGTCAAAATGAGGCGTCTTCAAATGTGGGTGGCCAGCACAACTTAGATAATCAAATCGCAGCTGGTCGTACATTATGAACAAAATATTCATGGCACAGTACCTCCCGTTTTCAGGAGCTAACCACATCTGCCCTGTGATATTCTAGTGCAGATGCGTGGCATCAATGACGCAATCCAAGATAGTTACGAAATTTGACAACTGCTTGCTTGGCTCGAATCGAGGTTTTGGCGTAACTGGAAGTCCGCTGTGGGGGCGCTAAACGACAGGAATTTCGATGCTTAAACATGTCGCTGGCTCACTCACGGCACTTGTGCTTTCCCTTATGATGATCGTCCCAGCAGCGGATGCTGGTGAGCGTACTAAGCTTGGCTATGGTCGGTTGATGACGAACGACTATTTTGGGGATGGCAAAGACCGCTGGCGCACGGGTTCTTGGACATCTTCGCGGGTCTGGGGGTCGCAGTGGGACGGGAAAGCACCAAATAAGTTTGGTGATCTGATCGAGCTGCGCCTGTCCTCTGAAATCTTGGCTCCTGATAATTTGACACGCGCTGCTGCTGGGGATCGCGCCTATGCAGGTGCTTTGTCTATCGGTGCACACACCCATTTCACATGGCAGGGTTTAGATGCGGCCCTTGGTGCTGATATGGTGGTTACCGGGTCTGATACGGGTCTTGGCACTTTCCAACGTGCGGTTCACAAAGTTTTAGGTGTACGCCAACCGTCCCAAGTGACGTTGAACGATCAAATCTCAAATGGGTTCCACCCGACTGTAGTTGCGGAGCTTGGCCGCGACCTTCTCATCGCGCCGCGGGTTCATCTGCGTCCGTTTCTTGAGGGCCGTGCAGGTGCTGAAACCATGGTACGGGTAGGGATGGATCTTACCTTTGGGTCGGTGGGCGTTGGTGAGTTGCTGGTCCGCGAAAATGTTACAGGTCACCGCTACCGTGTGATTGCGGACGAAGAGGCCACCGGATTTTCCTTCTTGCTGGGTGCAGATATTGCCCATGTGAGTGACAGTATTTACCTCCCTGAAGAGGACGGCTTTGAGTTGACCGACAGCCGTGATCGCGTCCGTGCGGGCGTGCACTGGCAGGGGGAACGGGCAACTGCGTTTTATGGCCTGACGTATCTGGGCGAAGAGTTTGAAGCGCAGAAAGAGGGCCAGGTTGTTGGATCAATCCACATCAATCTAAGTTTTTAGATCGGCCCAATCGCAACAGGTGTTGCGGATGTGTCATTATGTCTTTTCAGAGCCTCATGAATTTGTTAACAAGAGATTAATAAAAAAAGAAACTGAGGCAGGCGAGACAGTAAATGGGAACGGGCTTTCGAGGCACGTTCGTCATATCCTGGTCGCAAACAGAAATTGATGGTCTTGATGCTGCACCAATGCAGTCATTGAGTGTGGGTGCCGCTTGGGCATGGCGTGGTGACGCTGTGCGTGTGGATGGGCCGTCAGATGTGTTGCGACTGGACGAGGCGGACGGAACAGAGAATTTACGCAGACGGGCCGCACGTATGGTGCACCGGCTGGTGGGTGCGGCGTTTGAACGTGAAGCAGGTCCGCGCGCGTGGGATGCTAAGGGTGATAACTCGCCGCTGATGGATAACAGTTTTGTCGTCACGGACGGCGGTAAAAGTTATAGCGTGACGTTGATCGAAGTTGGTGGCGGCAGCAAGCCATTGCTGATGTTCCTCAATGAGATGCCTCCGCGCAATTGCGATCTATGGATCGTGCATCATACCTTGGGCACGACGGTTCCAAAAGACGCAGGGCCCCAGCAGGGCGGCGTCATTTGCTTTACGCCGGGAACACGCATTCGCACAGAATACGGCACATCCCTTATCGAAGACCTGAACGAAGGCAATCTGGTTCAGACAAAAGACAATGGATTGCAGCCACTTCGTTGGATCGGCAAACGGCGTATGTCGGGTGCGCGTCTGTTCGCAATGCCTAGGCTGCGGCCCGTTCGCATTGCGGGCGGTGCGTTCGGAATTGAACGGCCTGATACTGATTTGCTGGTCTCGCCAGAGCACCGGATGCTGATCACAGGCCCTCAGGCGCAGGCATTGTTCAACACTTCAGAAGTGTTGGTTGCGGCAAAAGATTTAATTAACGGCAAAACGATCACCGTAGACATGCAAGTGCGTGAGGTGACCTACATCCATGTTTTGCTTGAACAGCATCAGGTGCTTTGGGCCAACGGGCTGGAAACTGAAAGCTTCCATCCAGCCTCGGCTGCGTTTTCAACGCTAGATCAAAGCGACCGTCAGCGCCTGTTGGCGGAGTGTCCTGAACTGGAACAAGATCCGCACACATACGGCAGCTTTGCCCGGCGGACATTGTCCTCATCCGAGGCCGCGATACTAACACACGCGGCCTAATGTCCGATATCGGCGGTTGGGTTTAACCTTCTTTGCGGGCTGCGATCAGGGCTTTGATGATACTTTTGGCGCTGTCACCAGCCCAATCAGCATCGCCGCGCAGGCGCGCAATTTCGCGGCCTTCGGGGTCAAGCAAGACTGTGATCGGCAGTCCAAACACACCCATCTGGCTGGCCAGCGCTTGTTTGGGGTCCATGTGGCGGGGCAGATTGGTGATGTCTGTATCTTCAAAGAACTTCTTGATCCCAACGACTGAGTTACGCCCTGTTGCAATGGTTAATACTTCAAAATCGTCACCGCCCAATTCGTCCTGCAATTCGGACAGGTGAGGCATTTCTTTGCGACACGGTGCGCACCATGTTGCCCAGAAGTTCAGCAAAATATATTTGCCCTCGTAGTCTTCTAGGGTCGCACGACCTTTATCATCTTCCAGATCAAAGGCAGCAGATGAAGTGGCCTTTGGCGTGCTGTGAACCGCCAGCTTTTTCATGTCCCCCGCAATCAGCGGTGATATGATATCTATGTCCGCAGCAAGCGCAGGGTTTGCACCTGTTGTCAGGGCCGTATAGACGAGAGCTAGCAACAGTTTCTTCATGGGTCCCTCCGGGGAATAGGCAAATGACAGACAAGACTTCCAATAAAATGTGGGGCGGCCGTTTTGCCGCTGGTCCTGACGCGATCATGGAGGCAATCAATGCCTCGATCAGTTTTGACAAGCGAATGGCAGCCCAAGATATTGCTGGGTCTCGTGCCCATGCTGCAATGTTGGCGGCACAGGGCATCATTGAGACTAACGATGCCGAAGCCATCAGGGAAGGCCTGCTCACGGTCTTGTCAGAAATTGAGGGCGGAACGTTTGAATATTCCACCGCGCTTGAAGATATTCACATGAACGTTGAGGCGCGCCTGAAAGAAGTGATTGGTGAGCCCGCAGGCCGCCTACACACAGGCCGTTCGCGTAATGATCAGGTTGCGACCGATTTCAAGCTATGGGTGCGTGACCAGTTTGACGCCGCCGAGGGGGCGCTTTTGGCGCTGATCCGCGCGCTTTTGACGCAAGCCGAAGACGGCGCAGATTGGGTGATGCCCGGTTTCACACACCTACAAACAGCTCAACCTGTAACATGGGGCCATCATATGATGGCTTACGTCGAAATGTTTGGCCGCGATTTAAGCCGTATGCGTGATGCACGCGCGCGGATGAACGAAAGCCCGTTGGGTGCTGCCGCACTTGCGGGGACGTCCTTTCCGATTGATCGCGAAATGACAGCAGCGGCGCTTGGCTTTGATCGTCCAGCGGCCAACAGCCTTGATGCGGTCAGCGACCGTGACTTTGCGCTCGAATTTCTAGGTGCTTCTAGCATTTGTGCCATGCACCTGAGCCGCTTTGCCGAAGAATTGGTGATTTGGTCCTCCGCGCAGTTCCGCTTTGTTACGTTGTCGGATCGTTTCTCAACGGGCTCGTCGATCATGCCGCAAAAGAAGAACCCAGACGCTGCCGAGCTGATCCGCGCTAAAATTGGCCGTATCTTTGGCGCTAATGTTGCGTTGATGATGGTGATGAAAGGCCTGCCTTTGGCGTATTCCAAAGACATGCAAGAAGACAAGGAACAGGTATTTGACGCTGCTGATAACCTGATGCTGGCGCTGGCCGCGATGGACGGGATGGTCCGCGACATGAGCGCCAACCGCCCACAGCTTGCCGCTGCTGCGGGAAGCGGTTTCTCGACCGCTACTGATCTGGCCGACTGGCTGGTGCGTGTATTAGGCCTGCCGTTTCGCGATGCACACCACATTACGGGATCTTTGGTGGCAATGGCGGAAAAACAAGGCTGTGATCTGCCCGATTTGACGCTGGAACAGATGCAATCAGAGCATGCTGGGATCACAAAAGACGTATTCAACGTGTTGGGCGTGGATAATTCGGTCAATTCCCGTATGTCATATGGCGGTACGGCTCCCGCGCAAGTGCGTGCGCAGGTCGCGCGGTGGAAGGACCTAATCGAATGAAAAAGATGATTATTTTGTCTGCGTTGATCTTGGCTGCATGTGGCGTGGACGGTGAACCGGTGCAGCCCACTGGCGGTGTGAAAGTTACCCTTTCCTCGTCAGGTGTTGGTCTTGGTGCGAACGTTGGCCTCAAAAAAGGCCCGCTGCGGATTGGTTTGGGCCTGTGAGATTATTGATCGTTCCAGTTGTGTTGTTTGTGGCGGCATGTGTGCCACCCCAACAAGCACGCCAGAACGAGGTGTCACCGCATCAGGAACCTTCAAACACAACGCCAGGTGTCCATGTAAGTGGGTATGCTAATATCGGCGTAAAGCGGAGTTTTTGATGTCAGTCCTACGGATGCTATATCTTTTGCTGGCTGTTTGGGGGGCGATCCACCCAATGTATTATTTCGTCCAGTGGTTTCAGGAAAACGGCTGGGATATCATGGCTATGGTGGATGCATGGCATGTTAATGTGGCGGCCAGCGGGTTGGTTTGGGATCTGACGATTTCCGCTATTGCACTGACCATCTGGATCATCGCCGAGGTCACTACTCGGCGGAACTGGGGGGCGTTGATCGCTATTCCAGCAACGTTTTGCATCGGGGTAAGCTGCGGCTTGCCTCTTTATCTATTTCTACGCTCGGCACCTGTCCGCTAGGGCAGGCCTGAGACTATAAGGTTATCTACGAATGGATCACTTCCTGTATCGCGACGGCACATTGTTTGCCGAAGATGTTCCCGTGTCTGAAATCGCAGCAACTGTTGGCACGCCGTTTTATGTCTATTCAACCGCGACGTTATTGCGCCATTTTCAGGCGTTTGACGAGGCGTTGGAAGGCATGGAGCACTTGGTCTGTTATGCCATGAAGGCCAACTCCAATCAGGCGGTTTTGCGCACGTTAGCGCAGGCGGGTGCGGGTATGGATGTGGTGTCCCAAGGTGAATATCTGCGCGCCCGTGCTGCCGGTGTTTCAGGGGACAAAATTGTGTTTTCTGGCGTTGGCAAAACGGGGGAAGAAATTCGCGTGGCGCTTGAAGGTGGCATTCGCCAGTTTAACGTCGAAAGCGAACCCGAGATGGAAGTGCTTAACGCAGTGGCGCTGGAGCTTGGCAAAGTGGCGCCGATCACCATTCGCGTTAATCCGGATGTAGACGCCAAAACCCACGCCAAAATCGCGACAGGAAAATCCGAAAACAAATTCGGTATTCCAATTGCCCGCGCGCGGGATGTTTACGCGATGGCGGCTGCGATGCCCGGCCTTAACGTGATCGGGATCGATGTGCACATCGGTTCGCAATTGACCGATCTCGCGCCATTTGAGCAAGCCTACCTAAAGGTCGCAGAATTGACGGAGCAGCTGCGCGAAGATGGTCATACGATCACGCGTCTTGATCTGGGTGGCGGCCTTGGCATCCCCTACGAGACCAGTAACGAAGCGCCTCCACTGCCTGCGGAATATGGCGCAATGGTGAAACGTACCCTTGGGCATCTGGAATGCGAGATCGAGATCGAACCGGGTCGTTTGATTGCGGGCAATGCAGGCCTGATGATCAGCAAAGTAATCTATGTTAAATCCGGTGAGGGGCGTGATTTTCTCATCCTTGATGGTGCAATGAACGATCTGATCCGCCCCGCCATGTACGAGGCGCATCACGATATCATTCCCGTGCAAGAAGCTGCAGCCGGAGCCGAGAAACAACCTTATGACATTGTCGGCCCCGTTTGCGAATCTGGTGATACCTTTGCCAAGCAGCGCAACATGGTGGCGATGGCCGCAGACGACCTTGTGGCGTTCCGCAGTGCGGGCGCATATGGCGCGGTAATGTCTAGTGAGTATAATTCGCGGGCCCTTATCCCCGAAGTTCTGGTGCACGGCGATCAATTTGCGGTTATCCGCCGACGTCCAACCTTTGACGAAATGATAAATCGCGATACCATCCCTGAATGGCTTGAGGCGCATCCCGCGACCTGAGCCCGCCTTTGAGAGGTCGCTATGGTTCAATTCACCCCGAATGATCTGCGTCGCACGTTGATCGGTTTGCGTCGGCCATTGCGGCTGACACGTTTGGGGATGGTTGCCGAACTGGCTGTTCGGGCCTTTTGGCCGTTGCTCACGATCATCTTGCTAGCCCTTGCCGCTGCGATGATGGGGCTGCATGAAATTATCCCGATTGAGGCACTTTGGTCCGTTGTCGGTTTGACGGTTGGAGCAGGGCTTTGGGCGGTCGTGTATGCCGTTCGGCGTTGGATGTGGCCAACACAGGCGGATGCAATGGAACGCCTTGATAACAGCTTGGCAGGCCGCCCACTAACCGCGTTATTGGACGATCAGGCCATTGGTGGTCAAGATGAGGCATCCGCCGCAGTTTGGCGCGCGCACAAGCGCCGGATGGCGCAGCGGGCTGCCGCAGCCAGCGCAGTTGCGGGCGATTACCGCGTGTCTTCACGTGATCCATTTGCGTTTAGGCTGGTTGCCGTTTTAGCTTTTGCTGTTGCCTTGCTGTTCGGATCGGTTTGGCGTGTTGGAACGGTTGCGCAAATGGCCGCTGGTGGAAACACAGGCTTGGCGTCTGGCCCTGTTTGGGAAGGTTGGGCCGAACCGCCCCGTTATACTGGCAAACCAACGTTGTATCTTAACGATTTGGCTGAGGGACCGCTTGAGCTGCCTGCGGGCACATTGATTACCATGCGGCTATACGGCGAAGTTGGCGCGCTGGAGGTTTCGGAGGGGGTATCTGGCAAGGTTGCCCAGACTGATCCCGATGCCCCACCGCAAATGGCGTTCGATTTTAAGGTCACCCAGAGTGGCAGTATCACTGTGGATGGGCCAAGTGCGCGCGCGTGGGATGTAACGGTTCGGGCTGACGAGGCACCGGAAATTACGATCCTTGGCAAACCCGAAGTTGCCGCATTGGGTGAGATGCGTCTGCCGTTTGCGGCCAAAGACGACTACGGCGTGGAAGCTGGCGAAGCGCGGATTAAACTTGAACTGGCATCTGTTGAGCGGCGTTATGGCCTTATGTCTGAGCCAGATGCACGACCAGAGATCACAATCCCGCTGCCGATGCCGATTGCTGGTGGGCGCAGTGCGTTTGAGGAAAACCTGATAGACGATTTTTCGCAGCACCCATGGGCGAACTTGCCTGTAACGATTGCGATGACAGCGCTAGATGCAGCTGAGCAGGAGGCCCAGACCGCGCCGATGCAAATGACATTGCCGGGACGGCGGTTCTTTGATCCGGTGGCGGCCGCTGTAATCGAAATGCGCCGCGATATTTTATGGGCTCGGACAAATGCCCGCCGCACAGCACAGGTATTGCGTGCGGTTAGCTATCTGCCGCAGGACGCTTTTCGCTCAGAAACAACGGCACTACGTTTGCACAAGCTGATTGGTCGGATTGAAACACACGCGCGTTTCGGGATGAACGAGGAAAACCAGAATGATCTGGCCCAAGACATGTGGGATCTTGCGCTTGAGCTGGAAGAAGGTGATCTGGATGATGCCCGTGAGCGGATGCGCCGCGCCCAAGAGCGCCTGAACGAGGCCATGAAGAATGGTGCGTCCGAGGAAGAGATTGCAGAGCTGATGCAAGAGTTGCGCCGCGCAACCGAAGATTTCATGCAACAATTGCAGCGCGAGCAGGCTGAGCGCCGTAATCAACAGGACCCTGGTGACAGAGAACAAGGCGAGACGATCGAAATGACGCAGGATGACCTGCAGCGTATGATGGACCATATCCAAGAGCTGATGGAGCAAGGCCGGATGGCCGAGGCCGAACAAGCGCTCAAAGAGCTCCAAGAGATGATGGAGAACATGCAGGTCACCGAAGGCCAACCCGGTGAAGGTGGGAAATCTCCGGGTGAGCAGGCGATGGAAGGCCTTGCGGATACGCTTCGCGAGCAACAAGGATTAAGTGACCAGGCCTTTCGTGATCTGCAAGAACAGTTCAATCCAAATGCTCAGGCGGGGGAAAGCCAAGGCAATGAGGGCCGCAATGGTGGTCAGGGCCGCGGTGAAAGCCACGAGGGTCAAGGCCAAGGCGAAGGGCAGCAAGATGGTGAACAAGGCGGCGGTGGGGATCAGCGCCAAGGCGAGAGTCACGGGCAGGGTCAAGGCCAAGAGGAAAGTCTTGCACAGCGCCAGCAACAACTACGCGACGAGCTGAACCGCCAAGAAGGCCAGATGCCGGGCGCTGGAACGCCAGAGGGAGATGCGGCGCGCGATGCATTAGGCCGTGCAGGCGAGGCGATGGATCAAGCCGAACAAAACCTACGGGATGGCGATTTGGCAGAAGCGATCGATAATCAGTCCCAAGCGATGGACGCCCTGCGTGACAGCATGCATTCCCTTGGTGAGGCGCTGGCGGAAGATGAACGTAACCAGCAACCGGGCCAAGGCACACAGCGAAGCGAACGGGAAGCAAATAACCGTGATCCGCTGGGCCGTGGTCAACCCGACGGAACCGATGGACCGAATGAAGGCGGCAGGCGGATCGATTCCGACGGAGATGTCTATGGCCGTGCGCGTGAATTGATAGATGAAATCCGCCGTCGCTCAAGAAATACGTCGCGCCCCGAAGTGGAACGCGACTATCTTAATAGGTTGTTGGATCGGTTCTAAAACCTATCCGCCGTTTGATTATCTGCTTTCTTCAGCCGCTGAATCGAGAGATTTCAGCATCGACTGCAACTTGATATCAAGCCAGCCGCGCCCTTGATCAACTATGGACACATAGCTTTGAAGCGGTGCTTTGAGAGCAGGAACGGCATCGGCCAGACGCGGCGCAAGCACGTAGACCGCTGCCAGAACAATAAAGATCAACAAGACAGTGAGGAAACCCGTTCTAAAGCCACGGCGTTTCCGCTGGCGTGTGGGCGCCTCGATTTCGGGCTCAACGTCGGCGGCCCCTGAACCGCTTCGCGCGCTCCCTGAGCGCAGGGTTGAATTGATTTCGTCAATGTCGGGTAGCAGATCACGGCGAGACCCTAGTGCGGCTGATGTGGTGTCGGTAACGGCACCACTACCACCTGCAGCTTGAATTTCAGTAGAATCGTTGCCGCGTAGGCGCGCCATCCGTTCACGTGCTTCGCGGGCACGGCGATCTGTATCATCTTCGGGGCTTGTATCTTCAAGGTCCATGCCGAGGTCTGGTTGGCTTTCCAGTCCACCAGACTGGGCCGTCCGACGTGCGGCTTGTTCGGCTTCGGCCTCTTGGCGTAGAATGTCTGCTACCGCAGGATCAAGCTGTTTCCGCTCGGGTTCTGCTGGCGGAGGAGGAGGGGGTGGTGGCGCCGTTTCCTCGTCTGGGGCATGATCATCTGACGCGGCAATGTCGTCATTGGGTGTATGATCGGGGTGATGTTGAAACCATGTTTGACCACAGTTCGAGCATTGAACATCACGACCTGCCGTGGGCATGACATCATCAGGCACTTCATATTGTGCATCGCAATTTGGACAGATTAGTCTCATTTTGTGCCCCGAAACATCGGTCTTTGACCTGTTTACTACTCATTAACACTAGCATAAGAGGTAAGCCCCTTAACGAAAAGGTGTAATCTGGTGCATTCGGGTGTTGGGGACGGATTGAAAGTCAAGCGATGCTCAGGCACAACAGGCTAACTGATAGGGGCAGACAGTGATTGAGCTGGAAAACGTAGCTTATAGCTATAGCGGTGGGGAGTTGTTGTCTGACATCTCATTGAAGCTTGCGCCGGGGTCATTCCATTTTTTGACCGGCCCATCTGGCTCAGGGAAAACGACCTTGATGAAGTTATGTTACGGCGCGTTATTGCCGACGGCGGGTCATGTACGGTTGTTTGATACGGATGTGCGGGCGTTGACCCGCGATGACGTGGCCCAACTGCGCCGCCGCGTCGGGGTGGTGCATCAAGATTGTCAGTTCTTGGATCACTTACCCGTCAGCGAAAATATTGCATTGCCGCTACATGTGTCTGGCCGTAGTAGCGAAGCCGCTGGCGAGGATTTGGGCGATTTGTTGCATTGGGTCGGCCTTACGGAGCGCGCAAATGCACTGCCGGCAGAATTATCAGGAGGTGAGCGGCAACGCGCGGCATTGGCCCGTGCGGTGATTATGTCGCCGGATGTGATATTGGCTGATGAACCCACAGGCAATGTAGATTGGGAAATGTCCCAACGGTTGTTGCGTCTTTTGATTGAGCTAAACCGCATGGGAAAAACCGTGCTGATCGCCACCCACGACCTTAGCCTTATTCGCGCAACCAAGGCCCATGTGCAGGCCCGGGTTTTACGCATTGCCAATCGCCGGATTCAGCTGGCCGGAGCTGACTTGTGAGAGGCGCGTTGGAGAATATTCGTCGCGCGTTTCATTCTGATGCGCAGGCTGACCGTGTTGTGCCACCATCGGGATTTACCGCGCAACTGATATTATTTGCTGCCGGCGCGATGGCATTTCTCGCGGTGTTTGCACTTGCTTTGTCCCTTGCTTCGGGAAGGTTGGCTGAACGCTGGGGCGAGGAACTTGCGCGTTCAGCTACCATCCGCATCGCAGCACCCTCTGATCAGCGACAGGCCCAAACGGAAGCGGCGCTACGTATCCTTGAAACCACACGCGGTATCGCGCAGGCCCGCGCCTTAAGTGACGATGAGCAAGCCGCACTATTGGCGCCGTGGTTTGGCGAAGGTCTTGAACTGGCAGCATTGCCTGTACCACGTCTGATCGAGGTGATCGAAACCTCAGAGGGCATGGATGCCGCAGGGTTACGCCTAAGGTTGGCCGCCGAAGTCCCGGGGGCGGTATTGGATGACCACAGCAGATGGCGCGCACCGTTGGTCAAAGCTGCGAGTAGATTGCGCCTGTTGGGATGGGCCGCGATCATCCTGATAGCTGCAGTTACGGCTGCTATGGTGACGCTTGCCGCGAATGCGGCGCTGGCTGCGAATGCGCAATTGATTGCGGTTTTGCGACTTGTTGGGGCTAAAGACGATTACATCGCGCATGCATTTATCCGTCGGTTCACCTTGCGTGCGTTGATTGGCGCGGCTGTAGGGATGGTGCTGGGGATGATTGCAGTCATATTTTTGCCGAGCGGGGGCGATGATGCCGCTAGTTTCCTCACAGGACTGGGGTTTCAGGGGCTGCATTGGTTGCTGCCTCTTTTGATCCCACCGTTGGCAGCTGCTGTGGCGTTTGCTGCAACACGTATGGCCGCAAAACGAACGTTGGAAGGGTTGTCATGAACATATTGCAATGGATCCGATCGGTCCTGTTTATCATACAAGCAACAGTGATGCTGCCGTTGATTGGCCTGATCTGGGCGCCGTGGGCAATGGTATCAAAACGCGGAGCTTATTCAGCATGCCATGCCTATGCTGGCTGGGTGATTTGGTCCGCAGGTTGGATGATTAACTTGCGCTGTGAAGTGCGCGGAACACCACCTGACATGGCAGCAATTGTCCCTTCCAAACACCAGTCGTTTCTCGATATCTTGCTGATCTTCCATGCGTTGCCTTCGGCCAAATTTGTGATGAAGAACCAACTGCGCTGGTCTCCGGTTTTGGGGCAATATGCGACCAAGATGCAGATGGTATTTGTAGATCGTGGTAAACGGGGTGCTGCGATCACAAAGATGCTTGCGGACGTTGAAGCGGGACAACGTGAACCCGGTCAATTGGTGATCTACCCTCAGGGCACGCGCTCTCCTCCCGGCACTAAAATGCCCTATAAGGTGGGGACAGCAGTGCTGTATGAACAGTTAGAGCAGCCGTGCTATCCGGTTGCTACTAATGCGGGTGTATTCTGGCCGCGTCGGGGATTGTATCGCCGGCCAGGTGTGGCAGTGGTTGAGTTCTTACCCCACATTGCGACAGGGATGGAACGTAACGCGTTTGTGGCAGAGCTAGAGAGACGGATCGAGACTGCTTCGGATGCTTTGTTGGAAGAAACAGGACTGGCACATCTTTATGGACAAGATTGATAACATCCCCGAACTTGAGGCGTTGTACGGCACACCAGGTGCTGCATCCCTACGCAAAGTCGCGAACCATCTGACACCACTCTATCGCAAATGGATCATTGCCTCTCAGCTTTGCATCCTGAGTACTGTGGGAGCAGAGGGCACTGATGGCAGCCCGCGCGGTGATGACGGCCCCGTTGTTCTGGAACTTGATCAACACAGACTTGCCCTGCCTGATTGGCGCGGAAACCAACGTTTGGATACGCTGCGCAATATCGTAGAAGACGGGCGCATATCTTGCCTGTTTATTGTTCCAGGATCAAACAATGTAGTGCGGGTGAATGGCACTGCTTGGGTGACCGCGGATAAAGACCTGCGGGCACGGTTTGAGAAAAAGAGCCGCCAGCCTGCAACTGTCATTATCATCGAGATAGTAGAGATTTATAGCCAATGTGCACGCGCATTGATGCGCGCAAAAACATGGGCCGGAGCTGACCTGAGTGATGGGCTTCCTACTGTTGGTCAAATTTTGGCGGAAGTGTCGGAAGGGGATGAGGGCGGCGCAGAGTACGATGCAGCGTGGGCGCCGCGCGCGGCCAAAACCATGTGGTAGGCCGCGCGCAGTAATTTACATGTGGATCGCGCCGTCACCACAGGCCAGTGCTGCTTCACGTACAGCTTCCGAGAACGTCGGGTGCGCATGGCAGGTCATTGCCAAGTCTTGAGCAGACGCACCAAATTCCATTGCAACGCAGACTTCATGGATCAGATCACCTGCTGATGGCCCAATGATGTGACAGCCCAAAATGCGGTCGGTCTCTTTGTCAGCGATCAGTTTTACAAACCCGTCGCCGGAAAAGTTCGCTTTGGCACGGGCGTTGCCCATAAAGCTGAACTTACCAACTTTATATGCACGACCAGCTGCTTTCAGCGTTTCTTCGGTTTCACCTACATTTGCCACTTCGGGGTGGGTGTAGATCACTCCGGGGATGAGGGAGTAGTTCACGTGGCCGTGCTGGCCTGCGATTGTCTCGGCGGCTGCCATGCCTTCGTCTTCGGCTTTATGCGCTAGCATAGGGCCCTCGATGACGTCACCGATGGCGTAGATGCCTTTGACGGATGTTTCCCATGTACCATTCACAGCGATCTGACCGCGATCGGTCATGGCAACATTCAAGGCCTCAAGGCCAAGTCCATCAACAAACGGACGGCGGCCTGTGGAGAGCAGAACAGTGTCAGCGTCAATCACATGCTCACTGTCGTCTTTGCGCAGCTTGTAGGTGACTTTGGCTTTTGACTTGCTGGTTTCCGTTTTCTGGACGGCTGCACCCATAACGAACTTAAGGCCTTGTTTTTTCAATAATCTTTGGAGGTTCTTGCTCACCTCGGCATCCATGCCAGGGGTGACATGATCAAGGAATTCAATCACGGTCACTTCGGCACCAAGACGGGCGTAGACCGAGCCAAGCTCAAGCCCGATCACACCAGCGCCAATGACGATCATCTTTTTGGGAACTTTGCCCAGTTCAAGCGCACCAGTTGAGCTGACAACGATTTTTTCGTCAACTTCAACACCGCCCAAAGGGGCAGGCTCGGAGCCTGTTGCGATGATAATGTTCTTGGCGGTGTGGGTGTCGTCACCGACTGTAACTTTGCCAGCTTCAGGGATGGTTGCCCAGCCTTTGATCCAGTCTACCTTGTTCTTTTTGAACAAGAATTCGATACCCTTGGTATTGGTGTCAACGGTGGACTGCTTGTACTTGAGCATTTGTGGCCAATCGACGGACGGGCTTTTGCCCTTTAGTCCCATCTCGGCAAAGTTATGCTCGGCTTCGTGCAGCATGTGCGACGAATGAAGCAGCGCCTTTGACGGGATACAGCCCACGTTCAAGCAGGTGCCGCCCAATGTTTCACGGCCCTCGACGCAGGCAGTTTTCAGGCCCAATTGGGCGCAACGGATGGCCGCGACATAGCCGCCGGGGCCGGAGCCGATGATGATGACGTCATAGTCAGACATGAGAGTCTCCTTGATAAATATTGTAGCAGGCAAGCGCTGTGGCAATTACGCTGTTTCGATGAAAAAATGACTGGCGTGAGTGACGGTTGAGGCGTCATCCGAGTTGAGTGCGTTTGAGCGAGTGATCCACGTTTCGGCCCGGGATCGGTCGTTGACGGACAGGAGAGCAAAAGCATGTGTTGTGCTGTCGGCGTCGCGCCAGATTTGCAACACGCTGAGGCCCGCATCGCGACGCGCTTCGTCATCGGCCATGAAGGCGGTTTGCCATGCAGTGAAATCGGTGACTTCATAGTGGGCGATCAGTTGCATGTTTCGAGCTTTCTAATCTTGGAGAAATGTTAAGGGGTCGCAGTGTGGTAAACGTGGAGGACATGGTTTTGCTTTGAGGCATGTTGGGCCCTTCAAAAGAATTGGTCAAACTGCATGGGTTGATTTTTTAATGTGTTTTTCCTTGTCCAGCGCATGCCCCACTCCGAAACAACAAATCAGCCCAACGATCCCCACTGGTAAGGACACAATCGTTAGAAACCCGATGAAGAAAAGGCATGCGCTCACGATAACGGCGAGGACCGTGCCAAGCCAAACAACAGCTCTGCCGCCGCGCGGGCGCGCTGACCAAAGACATGCTCCGAATGTAATCAAACCGGCAGGCAGGAAGGTCAAGCCAGCCCACAGTAGGATTGTTGTGTCCCAGTCATTCGTGGCCCACAAGATGAGCAACCCCAAAGGTGCAAAGCACAAGCCGGGAAGCCAACCGAAGAGCATTTTTCTTGCTTTCCATTTTGTTGGTTCCGCGTCTTGCAAACGCTCTGCTCCCGCCTTTGGTTTTGTGGCGTTCATTTTCTAGATTATAAATCCATCAACAGACGGCGTGGATCTTCAAGTGCTTCTTTCACGCGCACAAGGAAGGTCACGGCACCTTTGCCGTCTACGATACGGTGATCATAGCTGAGGGCGAGGTACATCATCGGGCGGATGACAACTTGGCCATTGATCGCCATGGGACGGTCTTGGATTTTGTGCATGCCAAGGATGCCGGACTGTGGTGGATTCAGGATGGGTGAGGACATAAGCGAGCCGTAGACACCACCGTTTGAGATGGTGAAGGTGCCGCCCTGCATTTCCGCCATAGACAGTTTGCCGTCACGCGCACGGGTGCCTTTTTCGGCGATTGCTTTTTCGATGTCTGCAAAGCCCATCGCATCCGCGTCACGGATAACCGGCACAACAAGGCCTGTAGGCGTACCAGCTGCGATGCCCATGTGAACGAATTTTTTGTAGACAACATCGGTGCCGTCGATCTCGGCGTTGACCTCTGGTACTTCGCGCAACGCATGAACACACGCCTTGGTAAAGAAGGACATAAAGCCAAGTTTTACGCCGTGTTTCTTGAGGAACAGGTCTTTGTATTCATTGCGCAAGGACATCACCTCGGTCATGTCGACCTCGTTGTAGGTGGTGAGCATGGCAGCCGTGTTCTGGCTTTCTTTCAGGCGACGGGCAATGGTTTGGCGCAGACGGGTCATTTTCACCCGTTCTTCGCGGGAGGCGTCATCGGCGCTGGAAGCGGCACGCGGTGCAGCGGCGGCAGGTGCCGGAGCTGCGGCGGCATTGCCAGCGGCAAGCGCCTTGGCCACATCGTCTTTCATAACGCGACCGTCACGGCCAGAGCCTGTAACCTGATCACGGTTCAAGCCTGCTTCGGCCATTGCCTTTTTGGCGGATGGGGCATCTTCGATGTCCTTGCCAGTAGGTGCTGCCGCTGGCGCGGCAGGTGCTGCAGCAGGTTTTGCAACTGCCGCGCCTGCACCTGATGTAATCACCGCCAGTTTGGCCGAGGCATCCACAGTTGCGCCTTCTTCGGCTACAATCGCAGTCAGAGTACCTGCGGCGGGGCTAGGGACTTCGACTGATACTTTGTCGGTTTCCAGCTCACAAAGCATTTCGTCCTGTGCGACGGTATCGCCAACTTTCTTGAACCATGTGCTGACGGTTGCTTCTGTCACAGACTCGCCCAAAGTTGGAACCATCACATCAACAGATGCACTCGCTTCGGCCGCTGCAGGTTGTGCGGCTGGGCTGGCATCTTTTGCCGCAGCAGGGGTTGCAGCCGCCCCTTCGGAGACAGTTGCCAGAAGGGCATCAACGCCTACGGTCTCGCCTTCGGCAGCGACGATCTCGTTCAACGTGCCAGCAATGGGACTGGGAACTTCGACCGTAACCTTATCTGTTTCCAGCTCGCACAGCATTTCGTCGACAGCAACGGTATCACCTGGCTTTTTGAACCATGTGGCTACTGTCGCTTCAGTAACGGACTCGCCCAATGTGGGCACGCGGACTTCACTACTCATGATTCAGGATCCTTTTACTGTCAGCGCTTCGTTCACGAGGGCTGCTTGTTGTGCTTTGTGTTGCGATGCAAGGCCAGTTGCGGGCGATGCTGCGGTGGCGCGGCCTGCATAGTCGGGCCGGTTGTGTTTTGCTTTGATGCGGCTCAGAACCCATTCGATATTGGGTTCGATAAAGCTCCATGCACCTTGGTTCTTGGGCTCTTCCTGACACCAGACCATTTCGGCGTTCTTAAATCGCTCAAGTTCCTTCACCGCGGATTGGGCGGGGAAGGGGTAGAACTGTTCAAAACGCAGGATGTAGACATCTTCGATACCGCGTGCATCACGTTCTTCAAGCAGGTCATAGTATACCTTGCCTGAACACATCACGACGCGCTTGATATCTTTGTCTGCAGCCAGTTTGGTATCGGAATTGCCCTGCTGGGCGTCATCCCAAAGAACACGGTGAAAGCTGGAACCTGTTGTGAATTCTTCGGTCTTGCTGACTGCCATTTTGTGGCGCAACAAGGACTTTGGGGTCATCAACATGAGCGGCTTGCGGTAGCTGCGGTGTAGCTGGCGGCGTAGGATGTGAAAGTAGTTGGCCGGGGTTGTGCAGTTGGCAACGATCCAGTTGTCACCGCCACACATGGTCAAGAAACGTTCCAGACGTGCGGAGGAGTGTTCCGGTCCTTGGCCTTCATAGCCATGCGGCATAAGGCAAACGAGGCCAGACATACGCAGCCATTTGCTTTCACCTGATGAGATGAATTGGTCAAACATGATTTGTGCGCCGTTGGCGAAGTCCCCAAATTGCGCTTCCCACAGGGTCAGTGCGTTTGGTTCTGCAAGCGAATACCCATATTCAAAACCCAGTACGGCGTATTCTGACAACATCGAGTCGATGACTTCGTATTCTGCCTGACCTTTGCGGATATTGTTGAGCGGGTAATACCGTTCTTCAGTATCTTGGTTGATCAAGGCTGAGTGGCGTTGGGAGAAAGTGCCGCGCGTACTGTCCTGACCAGAAAGGCGGACTTTGTAACCCTCAGTTAGCAAGGAACCAAACGCAAGCGCTTCGGCGGTGGCCCAATCAAAACCTTCGCCATTCTTGAGCATATTGGCCTTTGCATCCATTAGACGGCCAACCGTTTTGTGGACCGGATACCCTTCTGGAATAGTACTGAGGGCCGTACCAACGTCTTTCATAGTTTCTGGCGCAATCGCCGTTTCACCACGCTGATATTGGTCTTTGTTTTTGTCCAGGTGGGACCACTTACCATCAAGCCAGTCAGCTTTGTTCGGGCGGTATTCTTTACCAGCCTCAAATTCACTGTTCAGCTTGGCCTGAAACTCAGCTTTCATGTCCTCGATCTCGCCCTCGGGGATGAGGCCGTCCTTGACCAAGCGGTCGGTATAGAGAGTAAGCGTGGTTTTCTGCTTTTTGATCTTTTTGTACATGACGGGGTTTGTGAACATCGGTTCATCCCCTTCATTGTGACCAAAGCGGCGGTAGCAGATGAGGTCAATGACCACGTCTTTGTGGAACTTTTGGCGGAATTCGGTTGCGACGCGCGCGGCATGAACAACGGCCTCTGGATCATCACCATTCACGTGGAAGATTGGTGCCTCAACAACCAGCGCATTGTCAGTGGGGTAGGGGGATGAGCGCGAGAAGTGCGGTGCGGTGGTAAAGCCGATCTGGTTATTCACAACGATGTGCATCGTGCCGCCAGTTTTGTGACCTCGCAAGCCGGACAGGGCAAAACATTCTGCCACTACGCCTTGGCCCGCAAACGCGGCATCACCGTGAAGCAAGATTGGCATGACGGCGATGCGATCTTTGTCGCCCAACTGATCCTGCTTGGCGCGAACCTTGCCGATAACAACAGGGTTCACGGCCTCTAGGTGCGAGGGGTTGGCGGTCAGTGACAGGTGCACTGTGTTGCCGTCAAATTCGCGGTCCGAGGAGGCCCCGAGGTGATATTTCACATCGCCTGAACCATCGACATCTTCGGGCTTGAAACTGCCACCTTGAAATTCGTTAAAGATCGCGCGGTAGGGCTTTTGCATCACGTTGGCCAGCACGGATAAACGGCCACGGTGCGGCATACCGATAACGACATCACGCACACCCAGATTGCCGCCACGTTTGATGATCTGCTCCATCGCGGGGATCAGGCTTTCGCCGCCATCAAGACCAAAACGTTTTGTGCCCATGTATTTGACGTGCAGGAATTTCTCAAAACCTTCGGCCTCGACCAGTTTGTTCAGGATCGCCTTGCGGCCCTGCTTGGTGAACTGGATTTCCTTGCCGTAGCCCTCAATCCGTTCCTTCAGCCATGCGGCTTCTTGAGGGTTGGAGATGTGCATGTACTGCAACGCAAAAGTGCCGCAATAGGTGGCTTTCAGGATGTCGGTGATCTGACGCATGGTTGCGATCTGCAGGCCAAGCACGTTGTCGATAAAGATCGGACGATCCATATCGGCATCGGTAAAGCCGTATGATTTTGCGTCGAGTTCGGGGTGGTTGTTGATTTCGCGCATGCCAAGCGGATCAAGGTCAGCAGCGAGGTGGCCACGGATGCGATACGCGCGGATGATCATCAACGCACGTATGCTGTCCAAAACGGCGCGCTGGATTTGATCGTCAGTGATTTCTACGCCCTTTGCAGCGGCTTGCTTGGCAATCTTGCCGCCTGCGGCTTTTGCTTCAACCGGCCATTCGCCTGTGAGTGCTGCCGTTAGGTCGTCGCCGGGCATGGGAGGCCAGTCGCTGCGCGCCCAGGAAGGGCCTGTCGCCTCTGCCTTTACATCATTTTCTGCATCGCCGAGCGCTTTGAAGAACTCCTGCCATGCTGCATCGACCGCATTGGGGTCATTGGCATAGCGGGCATACATCTGCTCTAAATACTCGGCATTGTGGCCTTGCATGAAGGAAGAGGCGTGGAATTGGTCGTTGGCGGGATGGTCAGTCATTGGTCTACCTCGTTTGGATTGGCAGGATCAGTTATGCGCGCTGCGTAAAGCACTAAATTCAGAATAAGAGTGGTGGGAAAGGTGACCAAAAAAATCAGGGCACCACCAAAGCCTCTACCATCATCGCTAATTCCCTTGAGTGGACCAAGCGTTGCCTCCCAGTAGGCTGGCAGAATGAAATATGCGAGCGTGCCTATCGCAAAGGGTGAAAACGAAATCAGTAAGATGGGCTGAAGCCGGATTGCTCGGGGATTTCGAACGATCCATAAAGTGAGCGTGAATAGGAATGCGATATAGACAACGGAAAGACCCATCATGGATCTCCTGAGCAGCAATGCCGCTTGGTATCCCCCATCCGGTCACACGGACGGGGGATACCTTCGTTGTTTATGTATTTCCTTAGCTGCATTAGCCCTTGCTGATCGCTTCTTGCACTGCTTCACCAAGCGTCGCAGGGCTATCAGCAACAACAATACCTGCTTCGCGCATGGCGTTGATTTTGCTTTCTGCGTCGCCTTTGCCGCCAGCAACAATCGCGCCTGCGTGGCCCATGCGGCGGCCTGGAGGGGCTGTGCGGCCCGCGATGAAGCCCGCAGTTGGTTTCCAGCGGCCTTTTTTGCGCTCGTCTGCAAGGAACTGGGCCGCTTCTTCTTCGGCGGAACCGCCGATTTCACCGATCATGATGATGGATGTTGTTTCTGGATCGGCGAGGAACATCTCAAGGATATCGATATGCTCTGAACCCTTGATCGGATCGCCACCGATACCGACGGCAGAGGATTGGCCAAGGCCCAGATCGGTTGTCTGCTTTACCGCTTCATAGGTCAACGTGCCGGAGCGCGATACAACACCGCAAGAGCCGCGCTTGTGGATATGTCCGGGCATGATGCCGATTTTGCATGCATCCGGTGTGATGACGCCGGGACAGTTGGGGCCGATCAAACGGGATTTGGAGCCGTCCAACGCACGCTGTACGCGCATCATGTCCAGAACCGGAATACCTTCGGTGATACAGATGATCAGTTCCATTTCGGCATCAATGGCCTCAAGGATTGAATCCGCAGCAAAGGGGGGCGGTACGTAAATCACAGAAGCGTTCGCCTCGGTCACGTGCTTTGCTTCGTGGACAGAGTTGAACACGGGCAGGTCGAGATGGGACTGGCCACCTTTGCCAGGCGTTACGCCGCCAACCATTTTGGTGCCGTATGCAATTGCTTGTTCTGTGTGGAAAGTACCCTGTGAACCCGTGAGGCCCTGACAGATTACTTTGGTGTTTTCGTCGATGAGTATGGCCATCTTATTTTTCCTTGAAGTGTGACCTGATAAAATCAGCGGTTTCGGATTCTATCGAGGTGATTTTGTTGAGTGCATGTTTGTACAGGGCCTTACCAAGCGGAGCCTCGGGCGCAGCGTCTTCGCTGTCACGGTTCGAGGCGAGTTGCTCGATGTTCATGGCACTTTGGGGTGCGCTGGCGGTGATCTTTAGATCAAGCACCAGTTCCTTGTGTTCGCCCTGTCCACTTTTATTGGCAAAACTCTCAATTCTGGAGGCTTGAACTATGCCATATGCTGCCAGTCCATGCCCTCCAGATTGTTCAGAGGTCCAAACGAAAATTTCTTCTCCAGCTTGAATATCGGCCTGCTTGTAAGGTCGCGCATGTATCAGCGCGACCCCATCAGAGTCGATGCTCAAAGGTGGATCAATTTTCGCGATCAGTGCCATTCCCTCAGCCCTTAACCGCTTTCACGATTTTCTGCGCACCATCTTTCAGGTTGTCGGCGGCAATCACGTCTAAGCCGGAGTTGTTGATGATGGCTTTGCCTTCTGCAACGTTTGTACCCTCAAGGCGCACAACAAGCGGAACCTTTAGGCCAACTTCTTTTACGGCTGCTACAACACCCTCTGCGATAACGTCACAGCGCATGATGCCACCAAAGATGTTCACCAAGATGCCTTTGACCTGTGGGTCAGACGTGATGATTTTGAACGCTTCGGTAACTTTCTCTTTGGTAGCGCCGCCACCAACGTCGAGGAAGTTTGCAGGCTCGGCGCCATAAAGTTTGATGATGTCCATTGTCGCCATCGCGAGGCCAGCGCCGTTCACCATACAGCCGATTTCACCATCCAGAGCGATGTAGTTGAGGTCGTATTTGGACGCCTCTAGCTCTTTGCTGTCTTCTTCGGTTTCGTCACGCAGTTCAGCCACTTCGGCCTGACGGTACATTGCGTTGCCGTCAAAGGAGACTTTTGCGTCGAGTACTTTCAGATCGCCACTGTCGGTTACGATCAGCGGGTTGATTTCCAACATTTCCATGTCGCGCTCGATGAAGGCTTTGTAGAGCAGACCCATCAGGTTAACGCACTGCTTGACTGCTTTGCCTTGCAGGCCCAGCGTAAATGCGATGCGGCGGCCGTGGAATGCTTGGAAACCAGTTGCTGGATCAACGGAGAAGTTGATGATTTTCTCAGGTGTGTTCGCAGCGACTTCCTCGATGTCCATGCCACCTTCGGTGGAACAAACGAAACCAACGCGAGATGTTTCACGATCCACAAGCAGGGCGAGGTACAATTCTGTCTCGATGCCGGAGCCGTCTTCGATGTAGACGCGGTTGACCTGTTTGCCAGCCGGACCCGTTTGGTGTGTGACCAACGTGCGGCCCAACATTTTTTTGGTTTCTTCTGCGGCTTCGGCCACAGATTTGGTCAGGCGTACACCGCCCGCGTCACCAGCGTCGGCTTCTTTAAATTTACCTTTGCCGCGTCCACCTGCGTGGATTTGCGCTTTTACGACCCACAGTGGCCCGTCAAGTTCGCTGGCGGCTGCTTTGGCATCTTCTGCCTTGAGTACAACGCGTCCATCGGAGACTGGTGCGCCGTAGCTACGTAGGAGGGCTTTAGCTTGGTATTCGTGGATGTTCATATCGAAACGGTCCCGTCTTTGGTTCTGATCATGCGTGTTATACGCTAGTTACGTAATATTTCCTGAACAGCATTTCGCAGGTAGTAGAATTAATCCACTGAAAAGCGACATTTGTGATCACACGATAAAAGTGTGTGATCACAAAATGAATTTTGAGGAAGGTGCAGGGGTGAAAATATGGTGAGAATCAACGAAACGCTGGAGAAATATCACGCAGATGTGTTTCAAATTCGGTGCAAATAACGATGCTTTGGTCCTGTGGGTCATAAAAGGCGTTGGCCTCGCCGCAAGATTCGACAGACACTTTGATGTCTGAGGGGAGCTGAAGCTGAGCATTCAGGGCTTTAACTTCGGCGCTGATAATATTGGCTGTAAAATTATCAACTGAACTGGAGTAGGTCAGGCTTTTACCACCACCATGGGCTGTGATTTCGTCAAAAACCGGTCCCCAACTATCGTTTGCGAGATTGAATTCATCCTCGCAACCTTCTGCGCGATCGGTGGGCAGGTTCATGTCATCAGCAAAATCATCGCGATTGTCAGGGTCAGCTCCATAAAACAGACAGACAAGATTGTAGAACCTTTGCAGATCGGGGCCATGTACATCTGACCACGCAATGTCATTGGCGGTTTCGCCAGCTTCGGCCTGAAACCCCAATGCAGCATCGTAGGCGATTTCAATCGCGGTTTCATTTTCAAAGGTGGAATCAATGAGCAAAATGGAAGCAGTGTCAGCGGCATCTTCTTCCTGCCCGAAGACAGGAAGGTGCATCACGTCGATCAGGGCGTGGCCAAGTTCGTGATAGAAAATAGAGAGCAGATTGGCCTCAACAAAGGAATCCGTTGCCTCCTCGCTTTGAACTGGGGTTGCGGCCAGTGCGAGGAGTGTAACGATTGCCCTCATGTTGGGATCAATGCCCAGTAATCTAGATCGAGCAGAACAGTGGGGAGGTATTTACCGTCTTCACCGCGCAATTCGAACGGGGTGCCGCCTTTTGTTGCGACAAGGCGCAGGCGGATCGCGCTAACACCCGGGGCGGGTGTTTCGGCTTTGTCGATCACTTCTGACCATGCGCGAATGGTATCGCCCGACAGGCAGGGGTTTGCGTGTGCACCCCCGTTCAAACCAACAACCATCTGCGCGTTGGCCAATCCGTTGAAGGACAGTGCGCGCGCCATTGAGATAACGTGGCCACCATAGATCAGACGGCTGCCATCTGGACGGGCGGATGTGTCAAAGTGGACCTTGGCCGTGTTCTGCCACAGGCGCGTGGCCATCATGTGTTCGGCTTCTTCAATGGTCACGCCGTCAACGTGGTCGATCTTTTCGCCAATGTCGTAGTCGCCCCAGCGATGGGGCTCCCCCGCGAGATCAAAGTTGTAGTTGGAAAAATCGAGACCTTTGGGGATGACCAGATCAGAGGCCGCAATCGCTTTGGGCAGTTCAGGCACAACCGTTTCCGGGGCAGGAGCGTCTACATCGCGTTTGCGCACCATAACCCAACGGACATATTCCATGACTGCTTCGTCGTGCTGGTTCAGACCTGTTGTACGGACATAAACAACGCCAGTTTTTCCGTTGGAGTTTTGCTTTACGCCGATCACTTCGGATTGGCTACGCAGCGTATCGCCGGGCCAGACAGGCAACAGCCAACGGCCTTGGGCATAGCCAAGGTTTGCGACAGCGTTCAATGAGACGTCGGGCACAGTTTTCCCAAATATCACGTGGAATGCGATCATGTCGTCCAGCGGGCTGAACGGTAGGCCACAGTCCTGAGCGAACTGATCAGAGGAGTAGAGCGCGTGGCGTGCTGGATATAACATGTGATAAAGTGCGCGCTCACCCATCTTGACTGTGCGCGGCACAGCGTGGGTGAGAACCTGACCAACGGAGTAATCTTCAAAGAAGCGACCAGCGTTTGTTTTTGTGGCCATGCTAATGTGCTCCCAGTTTTGTTTCAGGTGTGTAGGTGCCCTCAACTTCCTTCATCACGGATTGGCCGCAGCGCATAATTCCCGCTGCGTGATCCCATGTCTGCGTAGGAGAGCCATATAGCTCCCACCCATTGTTGAGGGCTTCAGTGACTTTGTGACAAAACGCGGAGGTGTCTTCCTCCGACAGGAAACGGTATAGTTTCATGATGTTATCCGTGAGTTCAGGAGAAAGGCGAAACGCCTAGCGCAAGGTGAATGAGGCTGATGACGGTGAACATGACCAGTGTGATGACGGCAAGGCGGATGTAGGTTTTTTGTCCTGCTGGTTCAGGGGCAACCCAATCTGGTTCCGCGCGGTTGATCAAGATGACTGAGCCAACGGCCCAAGCAAGAATGCCTCCAAACAGAATAATGGATGCGAGATCGCCGTTTACCAGCAGGTGCGCAGCAGCCCATATTTTAACTGCCACCAGCTGTGGGTGGCGCAGCATATAGGCTGGCCATGCCTTGGCCCCTTTGGCAGCACTGGATCCATAAACCCAAAGTGCAAGCAGCATGGCAAGGTTGTTAATGCCTGTTAGAAAGGTCGGGGGCGACCAAACAGGAATAAACGCAGCCATGCGGTACCCGATGATCATTAAGATAAGAGACGCAACGATAGCCACCGCTACGATCCCTTTACCGGGTTTCCCCAATGCAACACGCTGATCTGGCATAAGTCGTGTGAAGTAATGTGCTGCCGTCCAAAGAACGACGCCGATTATTAGTAGGGCCATGGGTTACTCCGCGCTGAGTGCTTCAATAGCCTCAAGTTTTGCCAGTGTTTCACGCGCAGTTGCAACATGTAGATTCTCAACGATCTTGCCATCAACTACTGCAACGCCCTGACCGGTGGCTTCACATTCCTCAAATGCGGCGATCTGGCGACGTGCGACTTCGATCTCGGCCTCTGACGGGGAGAATGCCTCATTTGCCACATCAAGCTGGGAAGGGTGGATCAGCGTTTTACCGTCAAAACCCATGTCGCGGCCCTGATCAGACTCAATACGCAGCCCTTCGTCGTCTTTAAATGCGTTGTAGACACCATCAATTAGGGCAATGCCGTGTGCTTTACCTGCCAAGACACATAATCCTAGTCCAGCCATCAGCGGTAGGCGGTCAGCGCGAAAGCGTGTTTGAAGGTCTTTGGCCAGATCGTTTGTGCCCATGACCATGCCCTGCAACTGTTTGTGTGCGGCAATCGCTGCAGCATTCAGCATACCTAAAGGTGTCTCCATCATGGCCCACAACGGGACATCACCCACAATAGCGGCAAGCGCGTCGAGATCCGCCGGCGAGTTGACCTTAGGCAACAGAATCGCATCAGCGCCCATTTCTTTGGCGGCCTTTGCATCATCAGCGCCCCATTCGGTGTCCAGCCCGTTGATGCGGATGATCTTCATACGGCTGCCATAACCGCCTGTTGCCAAAGCCTCTGCGAGCGTCACGCGTGCAGCAATTTTCTCCTCAGGAATCACAGCATCTTCGAGATCAAAAATTATCGCGTCCGTTGGTAGGCCGCGGGCCTTATCCAGCGCACGGGGTTTGGAACCGGGAATGTAGAGGACGGAACGCAATGGGCGGGAGATAGAGGGCATGAGAAGATCCTGAATTATTTGATGACGTAATATTGTTGCGCGTAGAGGGGCATTTTTGGCCGTAAACATCAAGCGCAATCGTGCCGCAGCGCAGCAAAAGATCTGTTGCGGCAAGTAGCGAACGCACCGTTAACCCCGTTTTCAGGTCGCTTGGGGCAGGATTGTTCCAAGTTGCAGATGTTTGATTGGCAGACTGGTCTTGTTGCCGGAACCCAAAGAAAGCCGCTGCAGCAGCACGGATCAACGGTGGCATAGGATGCCACGCCTCCCCACTGGAAAGGCACTGATATGACACGAACTGCAAAATTCCTTCACCTTGTTGCGCTGACGGCTGCGGCGGCCCTGTTTTTGGCCACGACCACCTCAGCCAAGGCACAAGCCCAACAAAACTGTGGTCCACGTGCTTCGGTTATCAAAAAGCTGGCCGAGAAGTACGGCGAAACGCGTCAATCGGTAGGCATTGGGTCAAACAACGCAATGGTTGAAGTATTTGCCAGCGACGATACTGGGAGTTGGACAATCCTTGTGACGCGGCCAACGGGGGTGACGTGCCTTGTCGCGTCAGGACAGGCTTTTGAAGAAGTTGCAGAGGCGTTACCTGCAAAAGGAAATGACGCTTAGGGTTAAGTCAGCCCGTCCCAGATGAGTTTGAGACCTGTAATCGTAAGAAACACATATGTGAGCGCAAAGAATATGCGCTCCGGCACAGCGTGATGCGCGCGAACCCCCAGCCAGGTGCCCGCAAGCGCAAATGGGGCGAGAACTAAGTTGGCCTTTGCCGTCTCTAAGGTGAACATCCCAAGAAATGCATAGGGGATGAATTTGGCGATGTTGATCGCCCAGAATGTCAGAACTGATGTGGCTTGATACCCTGTCTTGCTGAGCTTTCGCGAGAGAAGATACACAGCCGCTGGCGGGCCGCCCGCGTGACTTACAAAACTGGTAAAACCAGCCACGACACCCGCGAATACCCCAGCACTATCTGACATGGGGCGCGATCCAATTGTGAGCCATCCGCGCTTTAAGCTTATTTGCCAAATTACAAATCCAACGGACACTGCACCAATCATCAGCCTGAGAAAATCGGGGGATGCCACACAGTAAAGTGCGGCGCCTAGCGCCACGCCAGGTAGTCCACCTGCGATGAGCAGCAGTGTTTCGCGTAGGTGCCAACGGCCCCAATAGGGTTTGAGGGAGGCCAGATCGATAAGCATCAACAAGGGAAGCATCACGCCCAATGCCAATCCTGGGTCAACGACCAGTGCTAGCACTGAAGCTGAAGCAAAAGCGGCACCAGAGCCGAACCCCCCTTTGGAAATTCCAGCGAATAGTACAGCTGGCCCAGCGATTGCGAAGAACCATAGGTCGAGATCAAGCATGATGGCCTCTTGTAGTTACCTCACAATCGAAACCTCTACAGGAAATGGTAAGCGGTCCAACTGTTGATTTCGTTCTTGGCGGTTTTTGATTAGCGCTAAATGACAAAAAACCCATGAGATTGCGGTTAAGTCAGGTAATCTGTCGGATTTCACTGCCGTGGCGACGTTTGGTTGCATCTATTCTGCGCTAGGGTGTCGAAGCTGTGAAACCAATTTTTAAAATCCTACTAAAATATTGAAAAATATAAGTAACATTGATTTCATACGATACGTGAACATGGGAGAATGTGGTGGGAAGAGAGCCTATTGGTCCAGCTCATGTTGAACTCCAACTTGCAAGAATGCCTCGGAGGGTTTATGCCGCCGCCAACGCAAACCTCATGGAGTACTGCAAAATGGCACGAGCCAAAATTGCGCTGATCGGCGCGGGTAACATCGGTGGCACACTTGCTCACCTCGCGGCTGTCAAAGAATTGGGCGACGTTGTTATGTTCGACATCGCCGATGGTCTGCCGCAGGGTAAGGCCCTTGATATTGCAGAATCCGGCCCGTCCGAGGGTTTTGATGCTGCCATGTCTGGCACGTCGGATTACGCTGATATCGCTGGCGCAGATGTATGTATCGTTACAGCTGGTGTTGCACGCAAGCCGGGCATGTCACGTGATGATCTGTTGGGCATCAACCTCAAGGTTATGAAATCCGTAGGCGAAGGCATCGCTGCCCATGCGCCAAACGCATTTGTTATCTGTATCACAAACCCGCTTGATGCGATGGTTTGGGCACTGCGCGAATTCTCTGGTCTGCCACATGAAAAAGTATGCGGCATGGCGGGTGTTCTTGATTCGGCACGCTTCCGCCACTTCCTTGCTGATGAGTTCAACGTTTCCATGCGTGACGTGACTGCATTTGTTTTGGGTGGTCACGGCGATACAATGGTTCCATTGACGCGCTACTCAACAGTTGCGGGCATCCCGCTCCCTGACCTGGTGAAAATGGGCTGGACCACACAAGAGAAACTGGACGCAATCGTTCAGCGTACACGTGATGGCGGCGCAGAGATTGTTGGCCTGTTGAAAACAGGTTCCGCGTTCTACGCACCTGCAACCTCAGCCATCGAAATGGCCGAAGCATACCTGAAAGACCAAAAGCGCGTCCTGCCATGTGCAGCCTATGTTGACGGTGCTTATGGCCTAAACGGCTTTTATGTGGGTGTCCCAACAGTGATTGGCGCCGGTGGCGTTGAGAAAGTTGTTGAGATCTCCATGAACAAAGACGAGCAGGCAATGTTCGACAGCTCTGTTTCTGCAGTTAAAGGTCTCGTTGAGGCATGCAAAAGTATCGACGGTTCACTGAACTAAGTTTTCTTAGACATAAATTACGAAAAGGCGCGCCAGCAATGGTGCGCCTTTTTTTCGTTATGGGCCCCGGATCGCGCAGGGAGATGTAATATAGACGTTTGGATGGAAAGAGTTAAGGTGGCAGTATGCACATTCTATCTGCCTTTTTATTTGCTTTTTGGCCGACCATATCTTGGTCTTGTGATCTTGCGCTTGTATTGGCCGTTGATGTTTCTGGTTCAGTAGATCAACAAGAATATCGCGTTCAGATGGATGGTCTTGCTGCTGCACTGCGCGACGGTACTGTTGTGGATGCATTGATCGACCAGCGCGCTCAGGTCACTTTGATCCAATGGTCAGGCAGTGGCCGTCAGCGTCAAACTATTGAGTGGCGCCAGATCGACGATGCTGCTGGTGCAGCGGCGCTGGCTACGGCGATATCCGATGATCCCCGTGTCTGGCGCAATTTCTCGACTGCGGTTGGGGAGGCTATAGGCTTGTCATTAGATGTACTGGCGCAAGTCCCCAATTGTCGCCGCAAGGTGATCGATGTTTCAGGGGATGGGGTGTCAAATGAGGGGCCCGCACCACAAGAGTATCGCGATGCTTTGGGTGCTGCGGATGTGACCGTGAATGCACTGGCAATCGAGACAGGTGACGATGACCTAACCGCATGGTTTTTTGAAAACCTCATTCAGGGTGAGGGCGCTTTTGTGATCACAGCAAATGGATTTGAGGATTATCCTGATCAAATCCGTCGGAAATTACAGCGGGAAACGACTCGACAGCTGAGTTTGGCTCTCCCGTGATCACAGGGATGTCTGCTGTGATCACAAAGTTGCGAGGTACGACAAATTATCGCTCAATTCGTACAAACAGGCCTCCGATTCACTGCTTGTTCACGTGACAGCGGCGAAAAGTTTGTTAGTAGTAGAAGCAAGTAGCCACAAAGGAGCCTGATATGGCCGATGTGAACCGGGGCAACCGCCCTCTGTCGCCGCATTTGACGATCTACCGCCCGCAGCTAACCTCGATGACGTCGATCCTGACACGGATCACAGGCAACGCGATGTTGATTTCGGCTTTGCTAATTGTCTGGTGGTTTCTCGCCGCAGCAAGCGGACCCACCTATTTTGCCATTGTGAACGGCTTCCTGACCAGCTGGTTTGGTGACCTGATCATGTTCTTCTCGGTTCTTGGTCTTTGGTACCACACGCTTGCGGGTATTCGTCACCTGATTTGGGATAACGCCATTGCGATGGACATCCCGACAGCGGAAAAACTGGGTTGGGCTATTATTGGCGGTTCGGTTGTACTGACGTTGATCACAGTTATCGCGGTTTAAGGAGAGCATCATGGCATATTTGACAGACCGCAAGCGCGCAAAAGGTCTTGGTTCTGCCAAGACGGGTACAGCGCACTTCTGGGCGATGAAAGTCAGCGCGGTTGCGTTGCTTATCCTCCTACCGTTGTTTGTATTTACATTCGGCGCTGCGCTGGGCGGCACCTACGAAGAGATTGTTGCCTATTACGGGCGTCCTTTCCCTGCAATTATTGCGGCCCTTACCATCGCAGTGACGTTCAAGCACTTTAATGACGGTGTGCAGACGCTGCTCGAAGACTACGTGCATGGCATGGCGCAAAAGATCTCAATTATCGTAATGACCTGCATCAGCTACGGCGCTGCGGCGATTGGCATCTTCGCGATTGCGCGACTGGCGCTGTAGCGAATAAATAAAAGGTGTGGCGGTCCTGTTAGGTATGTCGGCCACCTGAACCAGAATTCAAATGAATGACCGACTGGTCTGTCATTAGAGAACATCAGATGATCGTGCGCCAAGGGCCGCGAACGTACAGACAGGGTTTGAACCGCAGAGGCGGACATCCCCCAAGCTTGAAGAGGGCGCGATATGGCTGCTTATGAATATGAGACCCACGAATATGACGTTGTTGTTGTAGGGGCAGGGGGCGCAGGTTTGCGCGCCACATTGGGTATGGCAGAACAAGGGCTGCGGACTGCCTGTGTTTCCAAAGTATTCCCAACCCGCTCACACACTGTGGCGGCACAAGGCGGTATCGCTGCCAGCCTCAGCAACATGGGTCCTGATAACTGGCAGTGGCACATGTACGACACGGTCAAAGGGTCTGACTGGTTGGGCGATACGGATGCGATGGAATATCTCGCACGTGAAGCGCCAAAGGCTGTGTACGAGCTGGAGCACTACGGTGTTCCTTTCTCGCGCACCGAAGAAGGCAAGATTTATCAGCGCCCGTTTGGCGGCCACACAACTGAATTCGGCGAAGGCCCACCCGTGCAGCGTACCTGCGCTGCGGCTGACCGTACGGGTCACGCGATCCTGCACACGCTTTATGGTCAATCGCTTAAGCATAACGCGGAATTCTACATTGAATATTTCGCCATTGATCTGGTGATGTCTGATGACGGCGTCTGCCAAGGTGTTCTGTGCTGGAAGCTGGATGACGGCACCATGCACCTGTTCAGCGCCAAAATGGTTGTGCTGGCCACAGGTGGTTATGGGCGCGCATATTTCTCGGCTACTTCAGCGCATACATGTACTGGCGATGGCGGCGGCATGGCGGCACGCGCTGGTCTGGCGTTGCAGGACATGGAATTTGTTCAGTTCCATCCAACCGGCATTTACGGCGCTGGTACTCTGATCACCGAAGGGGCGCGCGGCGAGGGCGGTTACCTGACCAACTCCGAAGGCGAACGCTTTATGGAGCGGTATGCGCCGACCTACAAAGACCTAGCATCGCGGGATGTTGTGAGCCGTTGTATGACGTTGGAAATTCGCGAAGGACGCGGTGTAGGTGATAAAAGTGACCACATCCACCTGCACCTGAACCACCTGCCCAAAGAAACGCTGGATCTGCGCCTGCCTGGAATCACCGAAAGCGCGCGCATTTTCGCAGGCGTGGACCTAACCAAAGAACCAATCCCTGTTCTTCCAACTGTGCACTATAACATGGGCGGAATTCCAACAAACTATTGGGGTGAAGTGTTGGCGCCAACTGCTGATAGTCCTGATGCGGTCTCACCCGGTCTGATGGCTGTTGGCGAAGCGGGCTGTGCCTCTGTTCACGGTGCAAACCGTCTGGGATCCAATTCCCTGATTGACCTTGTTGTATTTGGTCGCGCCGCGGCCATTCGCGCAGCTAAGATTGTTGATCCAACAACAGCAGTACCGACACCATCCCAGAAATCTATCGATGCAGCATTCGATCGCTTTGACGGTCTGCGCTACGCTCAGGGTGGTGTACCAACTGCTGAGCTGCGCCTTGAGATGCAGCAGACCATGCAGGCGGATGCGGCCGTATTCCGGACTGACAAGACGTTGGCAGAAGGCGAAGAGAAGATGAAAGGCGTTGCGGCAAAACTGGGCGATCTGAAAGTTACGGATAACTCGCTTGTCTGGAACTCTGATCTGATGGAAACGCTGGAACTGACCAACCTGATGCCCAACGCGGTTGCGACAATCACCGCTGCCGCTGCGCGTAAGGAAAGCCGTGGTGCCCACGCGCATGAGGATTATCCTGATCGCGATGACAAAACTT
Organism: Sulfitobacter sp.; assembly: GCF_036960155.1. Classification (GTDB taxonomy): domain Bacteria; phylum Pseudomonadota; class Alphaproteobacteria; order Rhodobacterales; family Rhodobacteraceae; genus Sulfitobacter. The sequence goes on from NZ_JBALWB010000009.1 coordinate 141,533, forward strand.
GGCGCAAGCACAGCCTTATCCGCTTTGAGGGCGATGCTGCCGCGTTGGATTTCCGTCCGGTGCACTTGAAACCATTGACCACCCACGACGAAGGCGGGATTGATCTGAAAAAGATCGCGCCGAAAAAACGGGTTTACTAAACATGACACGTGCGGCGCAGATGGACACAGTATGGTCGCAGGCTGGGTATTCCCCTGCTTGCGCCTTGCAGGTGTTTGGCATGCGCCGCTCGGGCAATCACGCCATTATTGATTGGTTGATGCGCAACGCACCGCAGGCCGCAACAGGTGGTGTGTTTTACAATAACTGTCGGTTTAACAAAAATCCTCTGCAGGCCTATGGATCACTTGATGTGTATGGCGTTGACGGCCAAGTACAGCCCCATAAAGATGTCCCTAAGGCCAATCGCATCGCGGCGGGTGGTGCCGCGCCGATGGTCATTGTCTCCTATGAGGACCGGATGCCGCAGCCCGTTGGCGCGCAACAAAAGGCCAGTGAGGGTTTTTCAGATGGAGATTTCACCCGTCAGGTCATCATCTATCGGAGTTTCCTGAACTGGTCGGCTTCCATGCTGGCAAAGCTCAAAAGAAATGACGGCTACGGCGCAACAGATCGCATGCGGATCATGGCGAATTCTTTGAATGGTTACATTGACGGGTTGGACCGTATCGCAGGCGCGCAAGACATTGTGGCCATCTGCTATGATGAATGGATGACGTCCGAGACCTACCGCGCAAGCATTCTTAAAAAGCTAAACCTGCCTTTGCGCGATCTAGAGCGTGGGACCGTACAGCGGTATGGGGGCGGTTCGTCTTTTCAGGAAAAAGGGACCGTGGCGGAGAACCTCAATAGCACTGCGCGAGATGTCGCCATGGCAGATGATCTTGAATATAAGATGCTGCTGTGGACTGCTGCGCATGATCTACGTTTTATGGAACGTTTGATCCCTCATTTTGAACAAGATGCAGAACGGCTGGCCACATTGGCCGAAACATCCAAGCTGCACATGACCCTACCGCCCAGAGAGGCCACACCATGATCCGAGCAATTATTCTAACAAGCGTATTGGCATTGTCGGCCTGTACAGAAGTACAAAACGCAGCAGATAAAACGGGCCGAAAGGCCGCGACATCTGCCGTGACAGAAGTTGTCGCGATCCACTTTCCACAAGTGCCCAAGTCCTTGATCGAGACCTTCACGGGATGCGTGATCGAAAACGCCCAAGCGGTCGAAGTTCGCGAACTGGCCAAAGCCTCTATTGTAGGGATCGACGACGACACTGTTGCGGTAGTGCGCAATGTGATGTCGCGCCCTGCTACCCAGACTTGTTTGCGTGAACGCGCGCTTACAGCACTTTAAGATTTTCAGGCGCACAGCGCCAATTGACGCAAAAGGAACAGCATCATGGTACAACTGACGCTCCCCAAGAACTCCCGTATGACCAGCGGTAAAACATGGCCGAAGCCACAAGGTGCTACCAACATCAGGGAATTCCACATCTACCGCTGGAACCCGGATGATGGCAAAAACCCTGCTGTTGATACGTATTTTGTTGATCTAGATACCTGTGGGCCAATGATTTTGGACGCTCTGATCAAAATCAAAAACGAGATTGACCCAACGCTGACATTCCGCCGTTCATGCCGTGAAGGTATTTGCGGATCTTGCGCGATGAACATTGATGGCATCAACACTCTGGCTTGTACCTACGGGATGTCCGAAGTGAAGGGTGTTGTGAAAATTTACCCACTACCGCACATGCCAGTGGTTAAGGATTTGATCCCCGATTTGACGCATTTCTATGCACAACACGCGTCCGTAAAGCCGTGGTTGGAAACAGTGACACCAGCACCCGCAAAAGAGTGGAAGCAATCGGTGGATGACCGCAGCAAGCTGGATGGCTTGTATGAATGTATCATGTGCGCATGCTGCTCCACGTCCTGCCCCAGCTATTGGTGGAATGGCGATCGCTACCTAGGACCAGCAGCCTTGCTGCATGCCTACCGTTGGATCATCGACAGCCGCGATGAGGGCACGGGCGAGCGTCTGGACGAGCTTGAGGATCCCTTCAAACTATACCGCTGCCACACAATTATGAACTGTGCCAAGACATGTCCTAAAGGCTTGAACCCAGCGCTGGCGATTAGCCAAATCAAAAAACTGATGGTTGAGCGTCGCATCTAAGGGCTAAATCCAGTGTTTGGCTGGCTGAAGAAATGGACTGGCGGCGCGCAATTACCCGCGCCGCCGTTGATCCCACAAGGGCCGCTTGATGAAGCCGCGCTGAAACTAGCGTTAACTCGGCCCTGTGCGCCGATAGTGTTTAGCAAACCCGCAAATATTGATCCGTTTATGTCGATGTTCGGGACTGTCCGCCTGTCTCTCAAAGACGAGGCATGGCCCGCGCAAAGTGGCGTGCCAATGTGGCCGATATGCCAACTGAACCTAACCCATGCGCCGATTGTACCTGACGCGCTGGGCGACCTTTCCCTGATTACAATATTTCTATCACCAGATGATGCGTTGTCCCCAACACGGATCATTAACACTGCACGGCCTGATCCGCAGGCAACATGGGTATTGCGCAGCTATTCTACGCTGGAGGGGCTCACAATTCCGCGTCATCCGGCGCACGCTAGCCCTTTGTCTCCCCGTCTTGGGGCATGGATTGAGGCGCAACCTGATTACGCCAATCATGATGTGGCAGGGCAGGCCGTGGATACGCAGGTAAATAATGTGAGCGCCTATGACTGGGCGCAGACCATTGCACTGACTAAACTGGGCGGTTGGCCTGCTACGATACAATCAGAGCCCTGGTGGGATTACACTGCGGGCAAAGACACATGGGACTTTGTGTTACAAATCGAGAATGAACCAAAAGCAGGTTGGCACGGCTGGGGCGACGGCGCAGCCTATATCGCACGCTCACGTGAGCGCCCGCATCTTTGGGCCATAGATGTGCAGTTCACCTAATGATCCTGCTTTTTGCGCCCATCATTTTTGGTGTTGTTGTCTATCTCGCGTGGCGAAACCGCGAAGTGCGGGGATGTCGGTGGCGTGAAAACCGCACCGGCGACAAAGGCAGTTTGCGGATGTACCGATGCGTTGCGTGCGGGGCCGAAGCGTTTACTGCAACGAAAGGGCCGCCGCTGAGCTGTAAAAAAGGCTTGGGCAGCTCCTCGCTTTGAACCTCGCGTTATCCTCGACATGCATGACGAAGGAAGTGTAGCGTTCCTTGAATAATATGGGGACCTACAAATGAGCGACTTTTCCGCAGATGTAATCATCATCGGTGCAGGCCTTGCTGGCATGACTGCAGCGCATGAAGCAATTTTGCGGGGACGCCGTGTATTGATGTTGGATCAGGAGGGGCCACAAAGCCTTGGTGGGCAGGCGTTCTGGTCCCTAGGTGGTTTGTTTATGGTCGACAGCCCCGAGCAGCGCCGCCTTGGCATCAAAGACAGTGCCGAGCTTGCGTGGAGCGATTGGCAGGGGTCTGCGCAGTTTGACCGTGATGAGGATGCAAACCCGCGCGCATGGGCAGAGAAATTTGTAGAATTCGCCGCCGGAGACATGCGCAGCTGGTTACACGGTTTGGGCATGCGGTGGTTCCCCGTTGTCGGCTGGGCCGAACGCGGCGGCGCATTGGCGAATGGCCACGGCAATACTGTTCCCCGCTTTCACATCACATGGGGCACTGGCACCGGAGTGGTGAAACCCTTTGCGGATTTGATGGTGCGCTATGCGGCGGACGGTCATCTGAAGATGGGATTTAGGCACCGCGCCAATGGGCTAATCGTTGAAAATGGTGCCGTCAAAGGAGTGACTGGCGATGTTTTGGAAGACACTACCGCGCGGCGTGGCCAATCGACCTCTCGTAAGGTCATTGGAGCGTTTGAACACCGCGCTGAATCGGTGATTGTGACCTCCGGCGGTATTGGCGGGAACCACGCCATGGTGCGCAAACATTGGCCAGCGCGGATGGGCAAGGCTCCCAAAACCATGGTGGCAGGTGTGCCTGACTATGTCGATGGCCGGATGCATGGCATCTCGGCCAAGGCAGGTGCGGGGCTGATCAATGAAGACCGCATGTGGCACTACTGTGAAGGTCTGCAAAACTATGATCCGATCTGGCCCAACCACGGCATCCGCATTTTGCCGGGCCCGTCCTCGATGTGGTTTGATGCCAAAGGCGATCGGATGGAAGCGCCCTATATGCCGGGCTTTGATACGCTTGGCACATTGAAACGCATTCTCAGCGTGGGCGAACACAGCTGGTTTATCCTGACGCAAAAGATCATCGAAAAGGAATTTGCCCTGTCGGGATCAGAGCAGAATGCCGACTTGACCGAGGGTGGTTGGCGTGAAGTCTTGAGCGCGCGTTTGGGCAAGGGAGCCACGCCAGCGGTTGAAGCGTTCAAAGAAAAAGGCGTGGATTTCATCGTTGCGGATGATCTGGAAACACTGGTGGGGCGGATGAACGCGCTGACACCAAATGCACCCGTCAAATTGGACCATATTCGCGCGCAAATTCAGGCCCGTGATTTGCAGCTCAACAACAAATTCAGCAAGGACGCTCAGATCACTGCAATTCACGGCGCGCGCAGCTATAAAGGGGACAAGCTAATTCGGACTGCAAAACCTCATGCCATTCTGGACCGCAAAAACGGCCCGCTGATCGCCGTGCGGCTGAACGTGATCACGCGTAAATCGCTGGGCGGTATCCATACTGATCTGCAATCACGTGTGCTGACGCCGGATGGTCAGGTTCTTGATGGATTGTATGCTGCCGGTGAGGCCAGCGGCTTTGGCGGTGGCGGGTATCACGGCTATAACGCTCTTGAAGGAACATTTTTAGGAGGCTGCCTGTTTTCAGGTCGCGCCGCGGGGCAAAACGCATGAGCGCGCCAATAGACGCCGATGCGCGCCGCGCCATCGCACCTGTCATCTGTTATCCGGTGGAAACATTGCCTGCGCCTGACATGCCCCTGTTGGACGCGGCACGTGCGACGCTTACTAAAACGGGTGAGGTCATTGTCCCGCCGCGCGATGCCGCGACATTCACTGTACCTGCAGGCCATTTCTTTCGCATTTCCAGCGTTGAAGGATCGCAAGTTGGCGATCTGAACCTTTGGAACGCCAATGACCTAAGTGAGCGGTTCTATTCGGGAAAGACGCGTGCACTGCATGGAACCCATATCACGCGCGGTCAGCGCGTGTGGTCCAGCTTTTCCGCGATGCGGCCCATGGCGACGATCACCCACGATAGTCTTGAATGGTACGGCATGGATGAGTTCGGCGGCTCGGTTCACGATGTGATCGGGACACGATGTGATCCTTACACGCATAATCTGTTGTCAGGCGGCCAGTACCACCATTGCTGCCACTCAAACCTGACGCGGGCATTGGCGGATCATCTGGGCGTTACGCCTGCTGAGGCCGAACCCCATGTGCATGACGTACTGAATGTTTTTATGTGTACTGGCTTCACCCGCGATACAGGTCAGTATTTTATGAAAGCCAGCCCTGTACGGGTCGGCGACAGTCTAGAGTTCTTTGCTGAGATTGATCTACTGGGCGCGCTTAGCGCATGCCCCGGAGGGGATTGCAGCACGGTGCATTCATCCGATCAGGCGCAATGCCATCCGCTATTGGTCGAAACATTCGCGCCAGAACCGGGGACGTTAAAGGATTGGGTTAGTCTGCCAGTGAACGGGTATGATCGCAGCCATGGTAGGTGACTGCGATCTAAGGGTTTAACCTTCGTCAAAGGCAGCATGCAGTGCGATTTCGACCATATCCCCGAATGAGCGTTCGCGCTCTTCGGAGGGTAAGGCTTCGCCGGTTTGCAAATGGTCCGACACGGTAAGCACGGCAAGCGCGCGGCGACCGTGGCGCGCGGCAAGCATATACAGCTCGGCGGCTTCCATTTCGACGCCCAAGATACCGTGGCGCACCATCTGTTCATCCAGATCAGGACGTTCGGCGTAGAACACATCGGATGAGTAAATGCCGCCAACGTGTGTTTTGGTGCCTTTGGCCTCGGCTGCGGCGACGGCTGCGCGCAGCAGACCCCAATCCGCGCAGGGTGCATAGTTTAACTCACGCATGATACCTGAAGAGGGAGACGTGATTGTGCTGGCCGTCATTGCGATAATTACGTCGCGGATTCCCACATGAGGCTGCATGCCACCACATGAACCGATGCGGATAAGGGTTTGTACGTCATAGCTGCTGATCAGTTCATTTGCATAAATGGACAGCGACGGCATCCCCATGCCTGACCCTTGAATAGTGACAGGGTGGCCGCGCCACGTGCCAGTAAACCCCAACATGCCGCGGACTTCGTTTACAAGCACAGCGTCGTCAAGAAACGTCTCGGCTGCCCAACGCGCGCGATAGGGATCACCGGGCATAAGTACGGTTTGTGCAATTTGGCCAGGAGCGGCGCCAATGTGAACGGTCATATTTGTCATTCCTTTTTGTGGATTGCAGCCAAGATGCCCACCCTGTGCAGTAGGAGCAAGTTCCAATGGCGGAATTCCATACTCGAAGGCACAAGAAAAATCAGCTTTGATGAAGCGGTAACAAATAAAAAGGGTAAAGACATGCGTTTGATAAGTGTAACCGCTGCAATTGGCTTGGGTCTGTTGGCAGCTTGCGATGTCAGCCACCCTGTTGCCGTGGTCGGCCCCGGCAATACAGTATTCAAAGGAACGGCCACTGCGACCTTCCTTGAGGGAGGATGGTTTCAGGCCAGCAATGGTAAAACCTCATGTCAGGGCCGATACCGTCCCGCATCTGAAACTAAAATGGTTACGTTTCCGGTCACGTGTTCAAACGGTTTGACGGGGGTCGGCACGGCCACCTATGAAACGCCGCGCGCAGGGGGCGGAGAGATCATTATGAAGGACGGCAGCCGCTGGAAATTTATTTTTGGTCGCGCGGCACTCGCCGTTTAGGGTTCGCGCGGGGGTAGGCGAACCTACGCCCAACCACCCGCGCAAATTGAACGTCCCTTAGATTTCCAAATCGGTAGGATCGATTCCTTTTTCAACCGCTGCAAGAAACCACAACGGCTGACGCCCTTTTCCAGTCCATGTGCGTGATGGATCGGCGGGGTTTGCGTATTTTGGTTTGGAAGGTTTTGCAGGCTTTTTCGGGCCTTTGGGTTTTTTCTTTTCGACAGGCGCGTCTTCGCGCAACTCGTTGAGGTTAAATCCAAATTCGGCTGCAGCGCGTTCAGCAGCCTTGAGCGCTTTGCGGCGATCACGTGCCTTTGTAATCTGTAATTCTTTCTTCGCATCAACCAAGAGTTTTTCCAACTCTTTGCTAGTCATCGTTTTAAGTTCGGTATTCATTGAAGGAGGCCTCCTTAGTTTCCTAAGAACGCCCCTAGCCCAAATAATCTGAAATTACAGTCCTAATTTAGGTCCGCTTGGCGTCATTCCGCCGCAATAGAGGCGGGATCAGCCAAAGTCACGATGTCAGCCATGATGGTATTGAGTTCGAAATCTTTGGGCGTATAGACCCGTGCAACGCCCATCGCGAGCAACCGCTTGGCGTCCTCATCTGGAATAATCCCACCGACAATCACGGGAATGGCCCCAAGGCCCGCATCGCGCATTTGAGACATCAAATCTTCGACCAGCGGAATATGCGATCCGGATAGAATGGACAGGCCGACCACATGCGCGTCGTCCGCTTTTGCGGCGGCTACAATTTCGGACGGGGTGAGGCGGATGCCCTCATAGGCGATGTCCATGCCGCAGTCACGCGCACGTACTGCGATCTGTTCTGCACCGTTGGAATGGCCATCGAGGCCGGGCTTGCCAACGAGGAACTTCAGGCGGCGGCCAAGGCGGTCACTGACAGCATCAACGGATGCGCGTAACTCATCCAGACCCTCGGTTTTGTTTGAGCGGCCTTTGCCGACACCTGTGGGGCCGCGGTACTCGCCGTGAACGGCGCGCATTTGTTCCGCCCATTCGCCCGTTGTGACGCCAGCCTTTGCGGCGACAATAGAGGCGGGCATGATGTTGCGGCCTTCCTCAGCGGCAGCGCGTAGTTCTTTGAGCGCGGCTCTTACTTTGCTGTCGTCCCGCTCAGAGCGCCATTCGTTTAGGCGATCGATCTGCTCGGCTTCGCCCGCAGGGTCCACAATCATAATGCCGCCGTCACCTGTCATCAGCGGCGATGGTTCGCCCTTTTGCCATTTGTTCACGCCGACAACGATGGTTTCACCGGATTCAATGCGGCCCAGTCGTTCTGCATTGCTGTCTACAAGGCGGGATTTCATATAGTCGATAGCGTCGATTGCGCCGCCCATGCTGTCCAGATGCGCCAACTCGGCACGTGCGCCTTCTTTCAGGGCTTCGACCTTGGCATCGACTGCGGGATTGCCGTCAAACAGATCGTCAAATTCCAACAGGTCCGTTTCATAGGCCATGATCTGTTGCATGCGCATGGACCATTGCTGATCCCACGGACGCGGCAGGCCAAGGGCTTCGTTCCAAGCAGGTAATTGAACCGCGCGCGCGCGGGCCTTTTTGCTGAGCGTCACAGCCAGCATTTCAATCAAAATGCGGTAAACGTTGTTTTCGGGCTGTTGCTCGGTCAGGCCGAGGGAGTTCACCTGCACCCCGTATCGGAAGCGGCGGTATTTGGGGTCGGTCACGCCGTAACGCTCGGCGCAAATTTCATCCCAGAGGTCCACAAATGCGCGCATCTTGCACATCTCGGTCACAAAACGGATGCCCGCATTCACAAAGAACGAAATCCGACCAACAAGTGCTGGGAAGTCTTCTTCGGCTACGCGTGGGCGGAGCTGGTCAAGTACTGCGGTCGCTGTGGCCAGAGCGAAGGAAAGTTCCTGCTCGGGCGTCGCGCCTGCTTCTTGCAGATGGTAGGAACACACGTTCATCGGGTTCCATTTTGGAACTGAGGTATAGCAGTACTCGGCCACGTCCGCGATCATCTTGAGGGATGGGGCAGGGGGGCAAATATAGGTGCCGCGCGACAGGTATTCTTTGATCAGATCGTTCTGCACAGTGCCTTGCAGCTTGGTGACATCTGCGCCTTGTTCCTCAGCGACGGCAATATACAATGACAACAACCAAGGTGCAGTCGCATTGATCGTCATCGAGGTGTTCATTTGCTCCAGCGGGATGTCTTTGAATAGCGCGCGCATGTCGCCCAAGTGACCAACCGGAACGCCAACTTTGCCGACTTCGCCGCGTGCCAGAATATGGTCGCTATCATATCCCGTTTGTGTCGGCAGATCGAATGCAACTGACAGGCCCGTCTGACCTTTGGCCAGATTGCCGCGATACAACTCGTTGGAAGCTTTGGCAGTTGAGTGCCCAGCGTAGGTGCGGATGAGCCAAGGGCGGTCTTTCTTGGAAACTTCGGTCATGACGGGCCTCTCTGAATTAGCATGGCAATAATATTGCGTTAAATGCTAGATATAAGAAACTTTCGGCAACTGTCAATTCGCTGCGTTGCGGCATCTACAGATTATTGGCCCATGTCATAGGTGTAGCGTTGGAAAAGCCAAAGATCAGGCGGAGGGGGCCTAGGCGCTGCACAGGGCCCGCGACAAAACCTTCGCGTTCATACAGGGCACGCGCGCGCGGATTGATGTCGATCACGTCTAGACGCACTTGCGCTAGATTGCGGGTTTTTGCTTCGGCTTTGATTGCATCCAGCAAGGCAGTACCGATGCCAAGATCGCGTGCAGAGGAATCCACACAGATACCGTCCATAAGCAAGGTGTCCTCTGAAAGGTCACGTTCTAACAGGGCCAACAACGGTGCCTTCCATAGCGTATTGAGCCAACCATAGTGTTGGGCCATGTCACGCAGGCCGCCACCTGTTAGCGCACCATGTGCCGTTTTGAAACCAGCTACCCCAATGAGGTTGCCATCAGTATCGCGTGCTGTCAGGGCAAAATCTGATGTGATGATCTGGGCAAAGAATGAGACCGCCCGCGCGTCAGGACCCAGCAACAGGCCAAGCTTTGCAGAAAATGCCTGCCAATACAGCCGCGCAACAGTTTCCCGCTCGGCGTCGGAAAAGCCTTTTGAAATTGAGAAACCAGACATCATCACACTCCAATATAGTGAGTTAGTTATTGTCCTTAGGTGCGTGCGCTGCAAGGGTATGCGCCTATGACCCAGACCGTGCAACTTCCTCTTTGGCTTTTTGTCCTGATCTTGCTTTTTGCAGCGGTGACAGCCCTGAGCCATTTCTTGCTGCCCTCTGTGCGCTGGTTTTTCCGACGCAGGTTTGAGAAGGCGGTTGGGCGTTTGAATACACGTCTCAAGCGCCCGATACAGCCATTCAAGCTGGCGCGCCGCTATGACATGATCCAGCGCTTGATCTATGATCCCGAAGTATCGCGCGAGATTGCGTTATATGCGGAGAAAAATAACGTACCAGAAAATGTAGCATTTCAAAAAGCGCAAGAATACGCGCGTGAGATAGTGCCCAGCTTTTCTGCGTTTGCCTATTTCAGCTTTGCCATGCGTCTGGCCAAGGTGTTGGCGGAATCCGTTTACCGCATTCGCACGGCGCCGCAAAATGATGTGGTTTTTGGTGCAATCCCCGAAAACGCTACAGCGGTGTTTGTCATGAACCACCGCAGCAACATGGATTATGTGCTAGTGACTTATCTGGCCTCCAAAACCTCGACGCTTAGTTACGCTGTGGGTGAATGGGCGCGGGTTTGGCCGCTGTCATCCTTGATCCGGATGTGGGGAGCATATTTTATCCGTCGTCGATCTGGCGGGACATTATATCGAAAAGTGTTATCGCGCTACGTTCAGATGGCCACGTCCGGCGGAGATACCCAGGCCTTTTATCCCGAAGGGGGCCTTAGCCTGACGGGGCGCCTCCAGCCACCAAAGATGGGACTACTGAGCTATCTAGTTGATGGCTTTGATCATGAAGGCCCGCGCGATATCGTCTTTGTGCCAGTTGCCATTAATTACGACCGCGTTCTAGAGGACCGGGTACTGATGGCCGCACATGCCCGCGGGGACCGCCGCTTTGGCGCGCGGGTATCTGTAGTTGTTGCGTTTATCTTGCGCAAATTCTGGCAGCGGCTTCGGGGGCACGATACGCGATTTGGTACTGCGGCTGTCGCATTTGGCGATCCCGTGAGCTTGCGAGAGTTTGGTAAGATGGAAGATGTGGACGCCATGTCCAAAGAGCTGATGTCACGCATCGAAGCGGTGATGCCAGTGCTGGGTGTTCCGCTGGTCGCTACTGCGTTACTGGCCAAAGGCACGTTGAACGTGATGGAGCTAGAAGCAGAGGTTGCATTGTTATTGGCAGAAATCCCTCTTCAAAGCGTGGCAGTGGATCAGGATAACATTTCAGGTGAAGTGACCCGTGCCTGCCTTCACATGCTGCAACACGGGTTGATCAATCAGGTCGATGGGGAATGGCGGGTGATGGATGGGCAGGAGATAGCTGTTCAGTTTTACGCTAACTCAATTGGTCATTATCTGTCTGAAGGTCATGAGCCTGATGATGCTGCGACTGCAGAATAAATTTCTGCAGCTGCTGGGTCATAAAGTTACAATTTAGAGCCTCTTGAGGTTGCAATGTTGCGCGACCATCCTTAATCAATATCAGGAACGCCGCGATTCTGCACTGCGGCACCTAACATTTCCGCAGGAGGCGACATGGCACTAGATACAACGATCGCGCATTACGAGGCGCCCGAAAAAGACCTGTATGAGATGGGTGAAATTCCCCCAATGGGTTATGTGCCCAAACAGATGTATGCATGGGCCATTCGCCAAGAACGTCACGGCGAGCCAAATACAGCGATGCTTCAAGAGGTTGTCGACGTTCCAAAGCTGGACAGTCAAGACGTGCTGATACTCGTTATGGCCGCAGGCGTTAACTATAACGGTGTTTGGGCCGCCTTGGGGACGCCGATCAGCCCGTTTGATGGTCACAAACAGCCATACCACATTGCGGGTTCGGACGCGGCAGGCATCGTTTGGGCCGTTGGTGATCGTGTGACCCGTTGGAAAGTGGGCGACGAAGTTGTTGTGCACTGCAACCAAGATGACGGGGACGACGAAGAATGTAACGGTGGCGATCCCATGTTCTCTCCAACCCAGCGCATTTGGGGGTATGAGACACCTGACGGATCGTTTGGCCAGTTCACACGTGTCCAAAGCCAGCAGTTGATGCCACGCCCCAAGCACCTGACATGGGAAGAAAGCGCCTGCTACACGCTGACCCTTGCAACAGCCTACCGCATGCTGTTCGGCCATGAGCCACACGACCTGAAGCCCGGCCAGAACGTTTTGGTTTGGGGCGCGTCAGGTGGTCTGGGGTCTTATGCGATCCAGTTGATTAACACGGCTGGCGCCAACGCCATCGGCGTGATCTCGGACGAGAGCAAGCGCCAGTTTGTTATGGATTTGGGTGCCAAAGGCGTCCTGAACCGCAAGGACTTTGATTGTTGGGGGCAACTGCCCACAGTGAACACGCCTGAGTACAACACTTGGCTCAAAGGTGCGCGTAAGTTTGGCAAGGCCATCTGGGAGATCACAGGCAAAGGTGTCAGCGTCGACATGGTGTTTGAACACCCAGGCGAAAGCACATTCCCAGTTTCCAGCCTTGTTGTGAAAAAGGGTGGCATGGTTGTGATCTGTGCGGGCACCACCGGCTTTAACTGTACATTTGATGTGCGCTACATGTGGATGCACCAGAAACGCTTGCAGGGCTCTCACTTTGCCCATCTCAAGCAAGCAGCAGCCGCAAACAAGCTGATGATGGAACGCCGCTTGGATCCGTGCATGTCAGAAGTGTTCGCTTGGAATGATCTGCCAGAGGCTCACATGAAGATGCTGCGCAACGAACATAAACCGGGCAACATGTCTGTGTTGGTCCAAGCGCCGACAACAGGTCTGCGCACATTGGAAGACGCATTGGAAGCCCGCAAGTAACCTCTGCACCTTGCTCATGAGCACCCTGAACACCCCGCGAATCGCCTAGCGACTCGCGGGGTGTTTTGATTCTGAGGGGGGATTCAATAGGATCAATAGCTTGGAAATCCTGCCCTCCCCATTTCTGGGGAGTAGAAATACGCGAATATCCACACTGAATCGATACATGCTATGATTCTATTAACGTATTGTTAACTATTTCGGAGGGAAAATCAGAATGCGAAGTGATTGGATTATAGACGTTCTTGCCGATCTACGCTGTTTCGCTCAAGCGAACGATCTGCCCCTACTTGCAGAACAGCTTGATGACACAGCGTTGATAGCCACGGCCGAGATCGCCTCAAGGGATGAGAGGTCTGCGAAGCGCGGACATGCTGGGGAAGAAAACCAAACTAGAGAACATCCTGTCCGACTTGGAACAGGCGGCTTCGCTTGAAGGGATGCAAAGCGTCTCTGAGGCGCTGAAAGAACATTACGAGGTGGATCACCTCGTTTACCATTGGGTTGATTCTAGTGGGGATCAGTACGGCTGCGGCACTTACTCTGAAGAGTGGCAGCAGAAATACCTCACCGAAAATTACCTTCGAATAGATCCGGTGATCCAAGGGTGTTATCAACGGTTTCATCCCGTTGATTGGAAGCGCCTTGATTGGTCCAGCAAAGCAGCACGCGAGTTTCTAAAAGTGTCGGCTGAGTACGGGGTTGGGAACCAAGGGTTCTCAATTCCTATCCGCGGGCCGAATGGCCAGTTTGCATTGTTCACCATCAATCACAGTTGTGCAGATGAGGAATGGGCGAAGTTCACGCACGAAAATCGCCGCGATCTGATCCTGATTGCACATTACTTCAATGAAAAAGCGTTAGATTTTGAACCCGTTCGGCTACCTGAGCAGCAACAGTCGCTTTCCCCTAGGGAGGTGGATGCGATGACCTTGCTTGCCATTGGATACAGCCGGGCACAGGTGGCAAATTCACTGGCTATTTCTGAACATACCCTGCGTGTTTACATTGAAAGTGCACGCTTTAAACTGGGGGCTCTGAACACGACACATGCGGTAGCGCGCGCAATGAGCCGGGGCTTGATCGTGGTGTAAACCGCCAGCTGTTGCGCGGCACGGGGCGTTGCGTTCAAGCATGCTTAACTCAGCAACAGGTACCTCTTAAGCGTCATCACGATGCTAGGGGAGCCATCATATGTTACGTTATATTTACGCTGACGAATTGCACAAATTTCCACGTCTTGCAGATGAAATGTTTACTCACCGCGCGGATCAGTTCCGCACGCGCCTTGGTTGGGATGTTAGTGTTGATGCCAATGGGCATGAGCGCGACGAGTATGACGCGCTTAACCCGCTTTACGTGATCTGGGAAACGGCTGAAGGCGGGCACGGTGGCTCTACCCGATTTTTACCGACAACAGGTCCTGTGATGGTGAATGATCACTTTAGCCATCTTACGTCTTCACCAATCTGCAGCCCTCTTATCTGGGAATGCACGCGATTTTGCATGGCACCGGGGCAGGGCGCCAATGTTGCGGCTGCCCTAATGCTGGGCGGCGGTGAGTTGATGAACGGTTTTGGTGTGCGCCATTTTGTGGGCGTATTTGATGCCCGTATGGTGCGGATTTATAGCCGCGTTGGATCGTCCCCTGAGGTATTGGGAAGCGTTGGTGAGGGGCGCGAACAGATCAGCGTCGGCCTGTGGGAATTTGAGGAAGAAGCGCAGGCAAAGGTTGCGGCGCGCGCTGGTGTTACGCCTGCTCAGAGCCTTGCGTGGTTTGAACGCTCATTTGGACTAAACCCAGTGATGGAATTTGCCGCCAGCGCCTGAACTGCACTGGCACCTATCCGGTCATGGGCATAGTGTCGGCCCATGACCACAGAACTCACCTATTCCGACGATCAGGCCGCCGCCCATGATGCTGTTGCAGAGATGCTGCGATCTGCAGGCATCAGTATGGATGATGCGCTTCTCATGCCGCCCAAAGGCGACAAGCCACAAGTCATGGCCATCACGGGCAAAGCGGGTTCAGGCAAGACGCTGTTGCTGGCAGAACTCTACAGAACATTGGAAGAAGCCGGCGTCGAAATTGTTTCCGGTGATTACGAGAGCAAGAAGAAGGGCAAGGACAAAAGGACCTTGGCCATTCTGGCACCAACCAACAAAGCGGCAAGCGTGCTGCGCCTGCGCGGTGTGCCAGCGACAACAATTCACCGCATCCTCTATACCCCTGTTTATGATCCTGAGTATGAGCGCATCGCGGAATGGCTTGCCGGAAATGGTGAACGTCCAGAGATTGAGGGCATCACGGAGATCGCGTTGGACCGCGCAATTGCGTTTTACGAAAAGAATAAATCCATTCCCGGAGCTTTGGCCTCTGCTGGCTTGCGCGGCAGTGATTTCATCACCGGATGGAAACGGCGCGAAGAGCCATTGGATATCGGGTTTGTTGATGAATCCTCGATGTTGGATGATCGGCAGTTCGAAGACCTAAAGGAAATTTTCCCAACGCTGCTGCTGTTTGGTGATCCGGCCCAGTTAGCGCCTGTCGGTCAATCAGGTACAATGGTGTTTGAAAAGCTCCCTGAAAATAGGGTGATGAACCTCAACCGTATTTTCCGCCAACAGGCTGATAATCCGATCCTTGATCTGGCCCACGCATTGGCTGATCCCGATATCGGGTTTGAACAATTCGAGCGGATGGTGGAAGAGGCCTCTAAACGCGATGAACGTGTTGTGTGGGGTCAGAGGGTGGAAGTTGACCTGATGGCCCGCTCACCGGTCTTGGTTTGGCGCAATGCGACACGTATTCGGCTGATCAATGCGTTCCGGCGTGTGCACGGCGCGCCAGAGGATGCGCTGCTGGAAGGTGAGCCGTTAATTTGCGACGGGATCGAGCTGCCGCTTAAGCACCGTAAAAAGCGGCTAGACCTTGAGGCGCGTGGCCTCATCAAGGGCGCTCAGGTTGTGTATTTGGGGGTCGGACGTAAGCCGGGGTTCTCACGACTTCACGTGATGGGCGCCGAAGACCCACAGGTGAGTGCGGCAAGCATTGTCAAAATTGAAAAGCCCGATGAAGAAGAACCGTTCATTCCCTTTGCCGCGCGCATGGGGGCCACGTTTTTGCATGGCGCCGCTGTAACGATCCACAAGGCGCAGGGCAGCCAATGGGACACAGTTCAGGTGTTTGCGCCGGACCTTTACGCAGCAGCGCGAATGGGTCGGATGGAGGCAGGCCAACCCTTATGGAAGCGGCTGGCTTACGTCGCGATCACCCGTGCGCAAGAGCGGCTGATTTGGGTTGTGCGCAACCGTTTGGCAACGCCGTCTTATGCATTGAACGTGAATGACCTGCGTGCAGCACCTGCTGCGGCATTGAAACTGGACGCAATGCAAGAGGAACCAGAATGAAGTCGATCATCATAACAGGCGCCAGCTCTGGCATTGGGCGCGCAACGGCCGAGCTGTTCCTCAAAGACGGATGGCGTGTGGGTTTGATAGCGCGACGCGAAGCGCTTTTGCAGGAGATGGCACAGGGGCAGGAACGCGCTGTTGTTCTCCCAGCTGATGTTACTGATGCAGATGCGATGGCCAATGCTTTTGCCCGTTTTGGGGAGGTTGATGTGCTATTCAACAATGCGGGGATGTTCGGTCCGTCAGCGCCCATTGATGAGATCGCGCTAGAGGACTGGCTGCGGGTCATGGGGGTGAACCTCAATGGGATGTTCATTGCGGCGCGTCTTGCGTTTGGTGCTATGCGTACGCAAGGGCGCGGTGGACGGATCATAAACAATGGTTCGATTTCAGCGCATACTCCGCGTGAAAATTCAATCTGCTACACAACCACCAAACACGCGATTACAGGCCTGACAAAGTCACTGGCGCTGGATGGGCGGCCGTTTGATATTACCGCTGGTCAGATTGACATTGGAAACGCTGAAAGTGCGATTGTAGCAGACCTCAAAGAAGCAAATCCTGACTTGCATACAATGGACGTAAATCACGCGGCAGCGTCAGTCTTGCATATGGCGCAGCTGCCGCTTGGCGCGAACATTCCATTCCTGACAGTGATGGCAACTAAGATGCCTTATCTTGGGCGCGGTTAGCGGCGCAAAAGCCCGAAGATCGCAGAAGCACCCCAACCCGCAAACACTGCGATCGCAAGTGACATAAGCCCGTAAAGGAACGCCTTTTCACGGCTCAGGACATACAGCCAACGCTCTAGCCCCACTTTACGTACATAGATGCTTGTCTCGTATTGCGAGACAACCTGACCACCGCGGGTAAGGAAAATCCGTGTTTGGTAGTCCCCCTCGGTCAATGCAGCAGGCAGTTGGATTGACGTGCGGAACAGCGTCTGTTCGTCGACGCTCACGGTGCCTTCGTTCAACTGATATTGGTTGGCCTTGGATTTGATCCGGATCAACGCTTCGGTGAAGGTTCCACTGTTGGCAATATCGTCGGGCGCATCAATCGAACGGATCGCACGCGGGATTGAGATGCTGTGGCGCACGTCTTCTGTTTCGCTGAGCGAAAGCCCCAATAGAGTGCTGGTTGAGACCGCATAGAAGCTAGGTGCGCTATCAATCTCGACCGCATCCGTGTTTACCCAAATGCCAAAACGCTTTTCCTTGCGCCGCACTGTTTTGCTCTCAGATGGTCCCGCGACAGTGACAATCACCTGCAGGCGTGGATCGCTGGGGGAGGGGGCGTCGCGTTTCACAGCGCCAAAAATCAAAATTTCCGAACCATCGAAATTGGTGTTGATAGAAACAGTATCACTGCTCAGCCCTAACACGACGCTTTCGGCGGCGGCAGGCAACGTTGTTGCGAGCAGCAGTAAAGTAAGGATCAGGGCGCGCATTAGTGGCCACCCTCAGCGATTGAGTACAGCTCGGACGGCTGGAACAACAGCTCAAGAGCCAGTTTACCACAAACTGCCAGCACCATGATTGCCAGTAAAATGCGCAACTGTTCTGCTTTCATTTTGACGCCGATCCGTGTGCCGATCTGAGCGCCAATCACTCCGCCAATCAACAAAAGAACCGCAAGCACGATATCAACGGTAAAGTTCGTGGTTGCATGGAGCATGGTTGTGAACGCGGTCACAAAGATAATCTGGAACAGAGATGTACCCACAACAACTTTGGTTGGCATGCCCAGCAGATAAATCATCGCGGGGACCATGATGAAGCCACCACCAACACCCATAATGGCGGCCAGAACACCCACAGCAACACCAACGATCAGCGGCGGAATGACCGAGATATATAGGCCAGAGACGCGAAAACGCATTTTGAAGGGTAGGCCGTGAATCCAGTTATGTTTCTTGCGAACGGGGGCTTTGCCCTTTCTGACATTCCGAATGGCATTGAGGCTTTCAAAGAACATCAGCCCGCCGATTACACCCAGAAACACGACATAACAAAGCTTGACCAGTAGATCGACCTGACCCTGCGCCTTGAGGTAGTTAAAGAGCATCACACCAAAACCAGCACCAACGAGGCCGCCAATCAGCAGCACGGTGCCCATCCTGAGGTCCACCGTCTTGCGTTTGAAGTGCGCAAGCACGCCAGAGAATGAGGATGCTACGATTTGGTTGGCTTCAGTTGCTACAGCCACGGCTGGTGGAATGCCGATAAAGAACAAGAGGGGCGTCATCAAAAATCCGCCGCCAACGCCAAACATCCCCGATAATATGCCCACAATTCCGCCTAGTCCGAGCAGAAGGAACGCGTTGACCGATACTTCGGCGATGGGCAGGTATATTTGCATGGTTTTCCTTAGGCTTGGCTGGCCGTAAAATCAATCACCTATGCCTGCATTTTACCGTCAGGATATAAAAATTTGATGATCTGGCCTTATCTCTCTTTAACGTAGGGCTCCCCGCCTGCGCGTGGTGGAATGGCTTTGCCGCCAAATCCGGCAAGGATAACCACAGTCATCACATAAGGAAGTGCAGCCAGCAGTTGGCCTTGGACTTTCATACCAATGAACGACTCGATTACATCGGGGCGTGTTTCCAATGCACCAAATAGGCCGAACAACAGCGTTGCATATAGTGCGTGCCATGGACGCCATTTGGCAAAGATCAGCGCAGCAAGGGCGATAAACCCGCGACCAGCTGACATGTCTTTCACAAAACCCGCTTGTAGTGCGGTGCTGAGATAAGCGCCCGCAATGCCGCAGAGGATCCCGCAAATGCCAACAGCAGCAAAGCGTAACCCAACAACAGAGACACCAGCAGTATCCACGGCGGCAGGGTTTTCACCCACAGCGCGCAGACGCAGGCCAAAACGGGTGCGAAACAGCAGCCACCATGTGAAGGGAACAGCCGTAAATGCGATATACACGAGGATTGGATGGCCGGAAATGAGTTCGTAATACAGCGGCCCGATGATTGGAACGTCTTGCAGGGCCTCGGCAAAGGGCAGGGTGATCGGCTCGAACCGTGCATTCCCAACCAATGAAGGGGTGCGTCCACCTTGCTTAAACCATGCTTGCGCAATGAGGACCGTCAGCCCAGCCGCCAAAAAGTTGATCGCAACGCCTGAGATGAGCTGATTGCCGCGAAATGTGATCGATGCAATGCCGTGAATGGCGCTGAGCACAAGAGACGCAGCGATACCAGCGAGCAGGCCGATCCAAACCGATCCCGTCATCGCAGCGATCGCTGCAGAAAAGAATGCCGCCGCGAGCATTTTGCCCTCTAACCCAATGTCAAAGATGCCTGCACGCTCGGAATAAAGACCTGCAAGACAAGCCAGCAACAAAGGTGTAGCGAGGCGAACCGTAGAATCTAGAAGTTGGATAAGGGTGAGATACATGTCCATGGCTCAGGCGCCTTTCTTGCGTAGGGCAAGGAACACACGTTCCAGCGGCATTCGCACCATATTATCAAGGGCGCCTGTGAACAGGATTACCAGAGCTTGGATTACGACGATTAATTCGCGCGGGATCGACGTCCAAAGAGCAAGTTCTGCACCGCCTTGGTAGAGAAACCCAAACAGAATGGCGGAAAGGAAAACGCCAAAGGGATGCGAACGCCCCATCAACGCAACAGCAATGCCGATAAAACCGGCACCCTCGACTGAGTTGAGAACCAGCCGCTCTGCTTCACCCATGACGTTGTTGATGGCCATCATGCCCGCCAGCGCGCCCGAAATCATCATGGTTATCATGATGATTTTGACAGGCGGGATGCCTGCGTATTTTGCCGCAGATTCAGAATTCCCGAAGGACCGGATTTCATACCCCAACCGTGTGCGCCAGATTAGGAACCAAAGGAATACGCAGGCTGCAACGGCCACCAAAAGGGAGACGTTTGCCGGTGCGGATTTTGAAAATGCGATGCCAAAGGGAGCAAGAATATCGTGCAGGGTGGGTAGGTGAACCGCTTCTGGAAAACGGGCGGATGCTGGGTCCATAGACCCTTTAGGCCGCATCAGGTTTACCAACACGTAATTCAGCAGGGATGCAGCGATAAAGTTGAACATGATTGTGGTGATGACGACGTGACTGCCGCGTTTTGCTTGCAAAAACGCAGGTATAGCCGCCCAAGCGGCACCAAACAGACCAGCCGCGACCGTCGCCCCGATCAACGCCAAGGACCAATGAGGCCAAGGAATGTAAAGACAGGCCATCGCAACACCCAAACCGCCCAATGCCGCCTGACCTTCGCCACCAATGTTGAACAGGCGTGCATGAAATGCGATCGCCACGGCCAATCCGGTGAACATAAAGTTCGTCGCATAATACAGCGTGTATCCCCAGCCATAGCTGGACCCAAGCGCGCCAGTTATCATCAGCTTGACAGCGGCAACGGGGTCTTCACCAATGGCAAGGATCACTAAGGCCGACAATATCGCAGCCAGCAACAGAGAGATAAGCGGCACAAGGATAACCTCGGCCCATTTTGGCATCACATCCATGGTTTATGCTCCCCCATCGCCAACGTGGGCAAGGTTCGCCTGAACCTCTTCAACGCTATGCGGATTATCGGTATCGGTGATGCCCGCCATCAGCAGGCCCAGCTCTTTTTCATTTGTCTCGGCAGGTAGGCGTTCGCCCATGATATGACCGTCAAACATGACGGCAATACGATCCGACAGCGCGATGATCTCTTCCAACTCAACACTGACCAGTAGCACGGCCTTGCCTTTGTCACGCAGCGCAACGATTTGTTGGTGGATAAATTCGATGGCGCCAATATCTACGCCGCGGGTCGGTTGACCAATCAACAGTAGGTCGGGATTGCGCTCGATCTCACGCGCGAGGACAATCTTTTGCTGGTTTCCGCCCGAAAAATTCTTGGCGGCCAGTTTAGGATCGGGTGGGCGCACATCAAAGCGTTCCATCTTGCCTTCGGTGTCTTCGCGAATGGCAGCGTTGTTCATCAGAATGCCGGATTGGTATGCCTCGTCCTGATGATAACCAAACGCCACGTTTTCCCACGCGGCAAAGTCCATGATTAGACCTTCACGTTGACGGTCTTCGGGCACGTGGGCAATGCCACGGGCGCGGCGGGACTGCCCGTCAGAAAGCTTACCAGTAAGGTCCAGTGGTTGACCGTTAACCATGATGCTGCCAGTGCCATCCGCATAGCCGCCCAATACTTCCAGCAGCTCTGATTGGCCATTACCAGCGACACCAGCAATGCCGACAATCTCGCCAGCGCGGATTTGCAGGTTGATGCCTTTCAGGCGCTCAACGCCCTTATCATCATTCACACGCAGTTCTTGGACATCCAAAACAACATCACCAAGTGTGGCTGGTTCTTTGTCTACACGCAGCAAGACTTTACGCCCCACCATCAGCTCAGCCAGTTCGGCGGGGGAGGTATCTGATGTTTTGACTGTCGCGGTCATCTCACCACGGCGCATCACGCTGACGGTGTCAGTGGTGTCCATGATTTCGCGCAGTTTGTGGGTGATCAGTATAATCGTTTTCCCCTCAGCACGCAGGCGATCAAGAATGCGAAACAGTTGATCTGCCTCTGCGGGGGTTAAAACGCCAGTTGGTTCATCGAGAATAAGAATGTCGGCCTGACGGTACAGTGCCTTGAGGATTTCTACACGCTGCTGCATCCCCACGCCAATGTCTTGGATCAGCGCGTCAGGTTCAACGTTCAGGCCGTAATCAGCAGCAAGCGCCAACAGGCTTTTGCGTGCCTTTGCCATGGATTGCTTGAGCCAAGGACCATCTTCGGCCCCTAAAATGATATTTTCAAGAACGCTAAAGTTCTCGACCAGTTTAAAGTGCTGGAACACCATTCCGATGCCAGCGCCTATTGCTGCTTGGCTGTCGGGGATTTGTGTCTTTTGACCCTTGATGAAAATCTCGCCCTTGTCCGCTTTGTAAAATCCGTAAAGGATCGACATGAGCGTGGATTTTCCGGCGCCATTCTCTCCGATAATACCGTGAATTGTTCCGGGCATGACGCGGATCGAGATATCTTTGTTGGCTTGGACAGGGCCAAAGGCCTTTGAGATACCTTTTAGTTCGATGGCGGGGGCATTTGTCATAGGGCGGTAAATTCCCGAAATATTGGGGGTGTCTTATAATAGACGGGGCCGCGTTGAGAGTGTCAACGCGGCCCCAGAGATTTTGGGTATCAAATGACTTAGAAGTCCAGTGCTGGGCAGCTGTCGTTGGCGTAATAGGCAACAACTTTGAGGTCACCAGAGATGATTTTTAAACGTGCGTCGTCCACGGCAGCTTTCATTT
The DNA here is from genome assembly GCF_036960155.1 of Sulfitobacter sp. Taxonomy (GTDB): domain Bacteria; phylum Pseudomonadota; class Alphaproteobacteria; order Rhodobacterales; family Rhodobacteraceae; genus Sulfitobacter. The sequence continues at coordinate 164,230 of NZ_JBALWB010000009.1, forward strand.
CAGGGCTCACCAGCGCTGCGTTGTGTTCGTCCAACGCATAACCAACGCCTTCTTCGGCAAGACCCAGTGTGGTAAAGCCACCTGTTGCCGTGTCAGCGCCAGACTTCATCGTGTCATAAACAGCAACATCAACGCGCTTCATCATGGAAGTCAGAACTTTGCCAGAGTGCAGGTGGTTCTGGTTGCTGTCCACACCGATGGACAGGATGTCTTCGTCAGCAGCAGTTTGCAAAACGCCAACGCCTGTGCCGCCAGCCGCAGCATAAATTACGTCAGCGCCTTGGCTGATTTGTGCTTTGGTCAGCTCGGAACCTTTTACAGGGTCATTCCATGCTGCAGGCGTGGTGCCTGTCATGTTCGCAATAATGGTCGCGTCAGGGTTCACTGCTTTTACGCCTTGGGCGAAACCGCACCCAAAGTGGCGGATCAGTGGAATGTCCATGCCGCCGATAAAGCCTACTGTGCCGGATTTAGACGCCATCGCGGCCATCATGCCAACAAGGTATGAACCTTCATGTTCCTGAAAGCCGATCAGCTGAACGTTTGCTGGAACTTCAGGCATCCACCCATCGATGTTGATGAATTTTGTGTCAGGATAATCGCCTGCAACTACGCTGACCGGATCAGCAAAGGCAAAACCTGTGGTGATAACTGGGTTCGCGCCAGATTCTGCAAAGCGGCGCAATGCCTGCTCACGCTGGGCTTCGGACTGCAGTTCGATTTCAAAGAACTTGCCGCCCGTTTCTTCTGCCCAACGCTGTGCGCCAGCGAATGCTGCTTCGTTGAATGATTTGTCAAATTTGCCGCCAAGATCAAAGATCAGGGCAGGGTCGGCAAGAGCTGCACCGGCTGTAAGTGCGGTGGCGGCAACTGCGCCGAGGAATTTGGTCATGAGGGTCATAGGTATCTCCCAGAGTTTTATGTTGGGGCAGCTACCACACGCTGTGATGCTGCCCAGTCTCGCGCGCTTGCGCGACGCTAACCGAAATTGTCGGTGTGTAACGGGTTGGGGTCAACCTGATTCTGATGTGGGAGACCTTCAGGAGGGAGATTAACCCTGCGTTAAGTCTCTGGACATGAGTATGGCATCAACCGCTGGACCGCCCTTACGAGGGTAATAGCCTTTGCGTAGGTTAATACGTTGAAATAAAAGGCTATCGTAGAGTTTTAAGGCGGCGTTATTATCTGCTGCGACGTCTAGAAATGCGGTGTCTGCTAAGGGCGCTGAATTTTTGAGCCATTGCATCAGAAGTGTGCGTGCGATTCCGCGTCTTTGATGTTCTGGAGCGACTGCGAGAGTCAAAAGCTCTGATTCTCCAGCCAAAGTGCGGGTCAGAGCGAATCCACCAACGGTGCTAAAGTGTTGAATATAGGGCTGTGCTAGCATCTGTTCGAACTCTACCGCGCTCCATCCACGTTCATGGACAAAAGCAGCGCCGTGGATGCGCGACATTTCTTCAGGTGTCATGCGATGATCTGGGGCGGAGCATCCCGTGCAGGGGCCGCGTCTGCGGGGCGCAAATATAGCGGTGCAGGGGGCAATGTTGTGTCGCCGAAACGTCGCGCAGTGACGCGCGCAATCGCATGGGCCACGGGATATGCTGGCGTGTCGCCATAGGCCCCAATGCAGGGGATGTCTGATGGCAAATCTACGCGCGGGCACAAAACCGGAGCTTCATACACCGAAGTGTCAAACCCTTGCACAAATACCATGTCGCGTCGCGCATCTACCGTGCAAAGACAGGGGGTGGTGGCACCAAAGTGCAGGGCGTCAAATGCGTTAACGCCAACCGCAGGGATGTTAAGGCCCAACGCAAGCCCGCGCGCCGCGGAGACAGAAATGCGGATGCCCGTAAAGTTCCCAGGTCCAACACCAACGCCAATCGCGTCCAGCTGATCCATGGTTTTACCTGCTTGAACGAGCAGCTCTTGAACCAGAACAAGCAGGCGTTCTGCTTGACCCTTAGCCATTTCTTCTTGGCTGCTGGCTAGAATTTCATCACCACAAAGAACTGCCGCCGCGCAATGCGCAGCGGAAGTATCTATTGCAAGAATTAGGGGAGCGATCACCGATGGTCGCCTTAGGCGACAGGGCGTACTTCGGTCACTTCAGGAATGTAGTGCCGCAGTAGGTTTTCGATGCCCATTTTCAACGTAAGCGTGGAAGACGGGCAGCCAGCGCAAGCGCCTTGCATGTGAAGATAAACAACACCGCGTTCAAAGCCGTGGAATGTGATGTCGCCGCCGTCTTGGGCAACGGCAGGACGCACGCGGCTGTCGAGCAGCTCTTTGATCTGGCCCACAATCGCGCCATCTTCACCAGTATGCTCGGCATGGCCGGAGGTCGCAGTGTGATCGGCACCCATGACAGGCTGACCAGATTGGAAGTGTTCCATGATCGCGCCCAGCAGGCTGGGTTTCAGGTGATCCCACTCGACCGCTTCAGCTTTTGTAACGGTGACAAAATCGGTGCCAAAGAACACACCCGTTACGCCATCAACCCCAAATAGGCGCGTGGCCAGTGGGGATGTGGAGGCCGTATCTGGCGTTGGGAAGTCAGCAGTGCCCAGTTCTAGCACCGTTTGACCGGGCAGAAACTTGAGGGTTGCGGGGTTCGGGGTGGATTCTGTTTGAATAAACATAGTGCAAAGCCTCCGGCAGGGTTACCTTCCATATGCGGATACATGGCAGGAATGTCAAGGTTGTTAGAATCATTCTAAGTTGAGAGCGGTTAGGTAATTGCCTCTAACCGCTCTTTGGTCATGTCCCCGGGGACAATTGTAATGGGTACGGGCAAACTGCCTGAGTTACGGCTAAGTTGTGTGACAAGCGGACCGGGGCCCTTGCCGTCTGTGCCCGCACCTAAGACGAGAACGCCAATGTCTTTGTCCTCCGCGATCTGCGCGATGATTTCATCGACAGGTTGTCCTTCACGAATGACAAGTTCAGGATCAACACCTTGGCGGTCGCGCATCCATTTTGCGAAGACCTCGAAATGCACTTCGATCCGTTCACGCGTTTCTGCGCGCATGATATCGCCCACGCCGATCCAGTGGTTGAATTCTTCGGGCGGGATGACTGCTAGTACTTCGACGCCGCCACCTGTTTTTGAGGCGCGCATCGCGGCAAAACGCATCGCGTTCAGGCATTCGCGGCTATCGTCCAGAACCACAAGAAACTTGCGCATAATAATCTCCCTACATCGGTGCAATCATGGCGTGGGTACGCATCGCTTGCAATTGGCTTTTGTAGGTCCAGTGTAACTAACGTCGGGCAAAGGTAGGATAGTTGGCAATGGATTGCTTATTTCGGCCTGCGTTTGAAGATCTTAAGCTTTTTGAGTCGCGGCCCAATCCCAATACATCTCGCGCACGCGTTGGGTCACAGGATTTCCTTTGCCCCCAACTTGGTAAGTGGTCTCATCAAATGCTTTGATCGGGGTGACCTTCATCATGTTGCCAGACAGGAATATCTCGTCAGCGGCATGAAAGTCGTCAAAGCTCAGGACGCTTTCATGTACTTTAATCCCATCGGCGCGCATGTTTTCCATGTGACGCGCACGGGTGATCCCAGCAAGGAACGTTCCGTTTGGCACAGGGGTAAATACCTCACCGTCTTTGACCATAAACACATTGGCCGAGGCCGTTTCGGCGACATTGCCAATGGCATCGGCCACTAGCGCATTGGCAAATCCCTTGCTGCGGGCTTCGGCCATCATGCGGGCGTTATTGGGATAAAGGCATCCTGCCTTTGCGTTAACGACATTGTCTTCCAGCACGGGGCGGCGAAAACGGGTGCGTGTTAACGTTGAGGCCGCTTCTGGCGGGGCCATGGGGATTTGTTCCAGGGATATTGCAAAACCAGTGGCATCCTTTAGCGGGATAATACCCAGCTCATCGCCTGCAAGAGCCCAGTACATAGGGCGAATATACACTGCAGCTTCGCGCGGATACTGCGCAAGCCCTTCGCGCACGATGGCGATCATGTCTTCGGTTTTCACTGTGGGTGTGATCATCAGCGCGCGCGCCGAGCGATCAATGCGCGCACAATGCGCCTCCAAATCAGGGGCAAGACCATCAAACAGGCGTGCGCCGTCAAATACCGTTGTTCCCAACCATGCACCGTGATCAGCAGCTTTCATCACGCTTAGATCACCATTGTGCCACGTGCCTTCGAAATAGGTGCGGATATTTGTGCCAGTTGCCATGGGATATTCCTGCTGATCAGCCGCCTAGGGCGCGCTGTGATAAATGCCTTCCGGCAAGTTGAGTGCTGCCGCTAGATCACGCAACTGATTGGGAGACAACGTGATCTTAACCACTTGATCTGTTTTAGGGTCCCATTGTTCAATGGTGATCTGGCTGGCGAACGCGTTTATGGTGGCATCCTCGCGCAGAGGTGCTTCACCCTCATCTACAAGGGTGATCACGGACGCGTCAAATTCATGCTCAATTGTAAACATATGCACAGACTACCTGATAGACATTCGCATGCAAGTGCCTAGCTTACAGGCTGCTTGGGCCCCAGAATGGATATGTTGCTTAGCTAACGGCGAACATGCTGGCCCCGCACGCCCAGCATGTTAAACTAACTTAAACGCTGTGAACGAATAAGGATTCCATCCCTATGATTATGCGCCCCTTCGTGCTTCTTGGCCTTCTTGTGGGGCTTGCAGCCTGTGAAGTTGTGCCCGTTGATCCCGTAGGGACGACGCCAGCAACGACACAGCAAAATTCCGCAGCACCAGCGACACGCACAAGTGCCCGCAGTTTTGTGAGAGTCGTCAATGTATTAGAGCCGGTGGCCGAACGTGAGTGTCGCACACAGACCACAAACGTAAATTGCGATTTCAACATCGTGGTGGATGACAGGCCCGGTGAACCTGCTAACGCGTATCAAACGCTTGATCGTCAGGGGCGCCCCATCATCGCCTTTACATTAGCATTGATTGCGGATGCGCAAAACGAAGACGAGCTGGCCTTTGTTATGGGCCACGAAGCAGCGCACCACATTCTAGGTCATATCGGCCGCCAACAACAAAACGCTGTTGCTGGTGCGGTGATCTTTGCTGGCCTCGCCACATTGAGTGGGGGCGACGCCAGCGCGGTCGAATCTGCGCAACGTCTTGGCGCGCAAGTGGGAGCGCGCAGCTATTCAAAGGATTTTGAGCTTGAAGCGGACGCGCTGGGCACAATCATCACGCACCGCGCAGGTTATAACCCTCTGCGCGGTGCCGAGTTCTTTACCCGCATCCCCGATCCCGGTGATAAGTTCTTGGGAACGCATCCGCCCAACGCTGCACGGATCAACACTGTGCGTAATACCGTTGCGGGGCTTTAACGGCCTCAGCCTCGGGCCAATCGCAATGTAATTCCGGTCAACGACATGGATATCCAGAAGATCTGGATCAGTGCAGAGGCTAGGTTGAAGCTGGCCGTCAGCCCGACCAATACGCAACTTGCCGCCGTGAGGTTCAGTGCGAAGTAATACACCGAATTCCCGCTGAGAAACCCAAAGGTCAACAGCGCGTAGGTCATAACGTACAAGCAAAAGCCAGTGATGCCGATGCTCTCGGCAAAGAGCGTCGCGTTTCCATAAAAATGCATGGACAATACTAATGCATGGACAATACTCCGGTAAAAATGTGTGGTTTTTAAAATACTAAAAATGGATCGGTCTGAAATGACGCCAAGCGAAAATTGCCCAGCGTGTTTGATGTATAGTTCTAGACCCAGCGCGGGCAAAGTGGGGAATTCCTGACCATGCTCAAACTGGGCCAAATCCTGAATGACCGCGGGAGCAAATATGCAGTGTCTGGTTGTGCGGTTGAAAATCGCGCGGATATTGATGCGGCATTAAAATCCCTCAAACGAGAGAAGTCTTATGCAAAGGCGACCCACAACACGTGGGGTGTGCTGCTGCCCGAAAATGTGCCTTTAAAGGCTGATGACGGAGAAAGCGGCGCTGGGATGGTGATCTTGCGAATGCTTGAGCGTGAAGAGCTGAGGGGGCATCTGGTGGTTGTCACCCGTTGGTATGGCGGCAAACATCTGGGCGGTGATCGCTTTCGCCACGTCCAGACCTGCGTACGTGCGTATCTGGACGCGCTTTCCGAGCGCTAAAGGGCAAAAACAACCGTAAGCCAAACGCTAAAATCGCAGCTCAAGGTCCCTGTCATCTGCAAAATCCGATGTTGCAGCGCCTAATGTGGCTTGTTGCTGTCAATCCACCGCGACATCAACGAGCGATCCCTGAAACATTCCTGCGGCACTTGGGTACGCTTTAGTCTGGCGATCCGTTCTGCAAAACCAACCTGTTTGGAAGAGGGATAATCATTGAACGCGCTTGGCGCGGGTTTATGGGCATCAATCCATTTGGACAGGCGCGCACGGTCCTGAGCGATCCCCACAGGCAGCTTTGATTTGGTTTTCTCAGCCAACGACATAGCATAATCAATCTGCTTTTGCGTGGCAGCTGTGGGCGCAGGCAAAGGAAGCTCAGCCTGAGTGGCGGGCTGCACTGCCTCAAAGAGATCGTTAAACGTAGTTTGATACGACATGGGCTTCTCCCTGTTCTTGCATAAGATACAATATAGAACATAAAGAGAACATTGCAAGCTTTAGCCTTGTAGCTCAGCCTGAGACCCTGCATCTTGCAACCTATTGGGGAGCTGGAACATGCTATGACAGAGCATCTTAAGCAAATTGCGGAAGCATGGGGCGATCGAATTCGTAGCCCTATATTAGGGTCAATTCTGATCTTCTTCACGCTCACCAACTGGCAAACACTGTATTATCTCTTTTTCGCAGACAAGCCTGTGCGTTCGAGATTGTTGTATTTTGACGCTAATACAGACAATTTGAGTCTGTATTTCTGGCCCATTGTTGGGGGTGTGTCCTTGGCTGTTCTTGTTCCTTGGATATCTTTCGGTGGCGCATTCCTTGCAAAGTTGCCGCGTTCCTATTTGCATGATGTGCAGTCTTCGGAAGCTTTAAAGCGGCGTATTGTCGAGCATCGGAGGAAGTCAGAGGAAGAAGATGCAAAAGCAGCAGAAGAAGAAGCACGTGAAAGACGGAAAATTGACGCTGCAAAGCGACTAAACGAAGCAGAAGAAGTGAGCACTGAGCTCAAGTCTGAGATTGAAGAGGAAAGAAAGTCGTCTTCAGCTTCGGTAGCCCAACCTTTGCTTAGCCATCTTGATGTCAAGGTGCTGGAGTTCGCTTCTAAACTACAAAGCGGAAGATTCATGGTCGAAAATGGTGCTTTGACTGATGCTAGCCAAGGAAAGCGTGGTATGCCGTTGTCTGTTGCTAACTCTCATCGAGAAGAAAAGCTGCTTGCGCGGTCGTTAGCATATTTGTCCAATAACCTTATGTTAAAAAAAGTAACAAACTTTGGGGACGGGCCAAGGTATGAAATATCGACCGCGGGTTATGATGCTTTAGAACAATACAAATCTTGATCGCTCAAACAACCCGCCCCCACAAATCATACTCTCCTGCTTCTTCAACCTCGACAGTGACGATCTCGCCAACCTTCAGGTTTTCGAAACCCTCGTCGATGAACAGGTTGCCATCAATCTCTGGCGCATCCGATTTGGTGCGGCAGGTGGCGGCATCATCGTCGATCTCGTCGATGATGACATCCATGCGTTTACCAACCTTGGCCTCCAGCTTGGCCTCGGAAATGGTCTGCGCCTTCTCCATAAAGCGGTTCCAGCGGTCCTGCTTTTCGTCGGCAGGCACGTGATCGGGCAGCGCGTTTGAGCGGGCACCAGCTACGTTTTCGTACTGAAAACATCCAATCCGATCCAGCTGCGCCTCGTCCATCCAATCAAGCAGTGTCTGGAACTCGGCCTCGGTTTCGCCGGGGTAGCCGACAATAAAGGTCGAGCGCAGGGTGATGTCAGGGCACACATCGCGCCAAGCGGCGATTTCATCCAGCGTTTTGGAGGCAGCCGCAGGGCGCGCCATACGTTTGAGCACATCAGGGTGCGCATGCTGGAACGGGATGTCGAGGTACGGCAGCACAAGTCCCTCAGCCATCAGCGGGATCAGTTTGCGCACATGCGGGTAGGGGTAGACGTAGTGCAGGCGTATCCACGCGCCCAAAGACCCCAGATCACGCGCCAGATCGGTGATATGCGCGCGGTGGCCGCGGTCTTCGGCGTGTTTGATGTCTACACCATAGGCCGATGTGTCCTGCGAGATAACGAGCAGTTCTTTGACGCCATTCTCAACCAGCTTTTCCGCTTCGCGCATCACAGCATGGGCTGGACGGCTTTGCAGACGTCCACGCATGTCAGGAATGATGCAGAACTTACATTTGTGGTTACAGCCCTCGGAAATCTTCAGATAGCTATAGTGGCGCGGGGTCAGCGAAACACCCGAGGCGGGCAGCAGATCAATAAACGGATCAGGTGAGGGGGGCACAGCGGTGTGCACCGCATCCAAGACCTGTTCGTATTGATGCGGTCCTGTCACGGCTAGGATTTTAGGGTGGTGTTCGCGGATGTAATCGGGTTCCGCACCCAAACATCCTGTGACGATCACGCGGCCATTCTCGGTCAGGGCCTCACCGATGGCATCAAGGCTTTCGGCTTTGGCCGAATCCAAAAATCCGCAGGTGTTCACAATCACCGCGTCCGCACCGGAATAGTCAGGCGAAATCGCATACCCTTCGGCGCGCAGACGCGTCAGGATACGTTCACTGTCCACCAATGCTTTGGGGCAGCCAAGGCTAACCATGCCGATGGTCGGCTGGCCGGGGCGGGTGTTTGGTGCGATTTTGGCGCGCGGTGCCAAGTCGGGGCGGAGATTGGGAGGATTTGTGCTCATGCCGTCGCTATAGGGCACCAAATTGAATTGGGCAATTGCTCAGGGGAAGGTGACAGGAAGGCCTGCGCCCAACCAACCCGGACCCGCACCAGAACCTTGCATCCCCTCGGGGACATCTATGATGTTGGTAAAGCCAGCTTCGGTTAGACGTTTTGTTAACCCGCGAGAGCGCACACCGCGCGCGCAAATCAACGCGATAGCGGCGTCTTTACCGGATACTTTGGACAGTAATTGCGTCACGAAGTCACGGTCGCGCATGTCAATCGGGATCGCCCCCACGCCGACACCTGTGCGCGCCCATTCATCAGGGCGGCGGATATCGATCAGGGTGAAATCACCGTCGCGTGCACCCCTAAAGGCCGACTCCACGCTAACGGCAGTATCACCTGTCACAACTCCGCGAATGTTGAACCAATAGCCCGTTGCTGCCAGCCCGCCGATTGAGACCAGCCCAAACAAAGCACCCCGCCGCGCAAATGCGCGACGGGGCTCTTGACCTTCGGGCGTATGGCCACCCTTGGTCACTGGTTAACCTTGCGGCGCAGCTGAGGACCACTGTGGGATAGTGGCGCCAGAAGCTGGTTTTGGATCAAGGCTTGGCCAGTTTGTTGTGGAAAGGTTCAGGTTGCCTGGAATGTCTTCTTCCCAGAACCCAACAACGTTTTTAGTGATGTTGAGATAAAGCTTGTCATCAAGGATGCGCCACAGGGTTGGGTTCCCTGGAACTTTGCCGCCTTTGGCAACGCCGTATGCGCAGTGGCCATCGTATTGCGGTACATATTTATCAGGATTGGCAACGAATGTTGCGCGGTTTGCTTCAGTGGAGAAAGCGAATTTTGCGCCGTTATGTTCGGCTGTGATGGATTTGTTGCCTTCAACAGGCGCTGTTTGCTTTTGGCCAACAGGGTTCTGTGGCAATGAGAAGTAGGCAACAACATCATAACCTGAAACGGCAAAACCTGTCTCATCTATATATTGGTCGCCTGCAAAGGCTGCACTGGCAAAGCTCAGCGCGGTGGCTGCGGCGGCGATGGTGAGGGCAAAACGGGTCATTGTGTTCTCCTGAGTTGAGAGGCGCTGTTGGCCTGTACACTAGAAGGTAGGGAGGGCCAGCAGCATTTGCATCTCGCAAGTGCGTGAACTCGCGTTGGCGTGAGTAGAGCGTGTGCGAAACGGCCCAATTATTTCAAAATTGGCGGTTCATCGGGGTTGCTGCCGGGCATTCGGGGCGTTTTTTGTAACGTCTCCATCTGTGGCAGGTCAAATCGTAGGCCTACCCGCATCAGCTTTGTTACAGTTGGATCGGAGTGATTGAAAAAACCGACATCCATGGCGCCTGCTTCGATTCCCGAGAATGTCAGCGCCTCAGAGGCAGCACGCACCAATGCATCCTGCGCGCGCGGGATCGCATCGATAAATGCCAACAGGTGACCACGTCCTCCGCCTGAATACTCAACACCGACCAGCCACGCGTTTGCGGCCATGCCTGTCGCAGTGGCCAGTTTGGCGTCAATGGCCTCGATCAAGCTTTCGGGTAGACCTTTGGGGGGCAGCACGCTTTCGATTTTGGCTTCGACTTGGGCGGCTTCATGGGTCAATGTTTCGCGTAGCCATGCCACGGCGGTGTCTGGCAATAAAATTGCAGAAGGCGCTACATCAATGTTGAGCGCAATGCCCAGCGGCTGGTCTTCTAACATTGCGGCAACATTCCGGCCTGATAGCGCGACATAAGCTGCAGTATCGCCAGCGTATTGCGCCAATCGTTGGGCTCGATCAAAGGCAAGCAAGTATTGCGCGCCATCTGTTTCTAGCACTTTGGGGTTGATTTGATCGTTCACGGGCTCTGCTTCTAGCAATAGATATAACTCTACGTCTGCCATGCGCTCATAGAACCGCAGGCGTGCTGTGTCGTCATCAGGTGCAGCGTTCATCGCGGCATGAGCCGTGTCTAACGGTGTCATTTCCATCTATATTACCTCAGCATTTGCGGTTTGCAGGCGCTAAATTAGATGAGCCTCAAACCGCGGGTTTTTCCTGTGCTAATCCGTATTGTGCCAAGGCGAGGGTGGCAAGGTAAAGACGTCGTCTAGGGTAGGAACACGCTGATGCAATCCGCAAACAATCAATAGCGCCGTTTCAGATTAAGGAGTGTTTTTCAGCAATCTTGTGACATCCAATTGAATGCGCGGGACAACTTGGGTTTCAAACCAATCATTCTGCTTAAGCCATCTGTTATTTCTAGGACTGGGGTGTGGCAGCACGAAAATCCCATTTTGGCCGTCTGAGGATCGCTTTACTGCTTCGGTGACCGACAGACCTTTGAAGTCAGGCAGATGCCATTCAATCGCGTAACGGCCCAAAACCAACGTAAGCTCTACGTTTTTAAGGGTTTCCATAACAGGAGATCGCCAAGTGTTCGCACATTCCGGTCTTGGTGGTTTGTCGCCTCCGGAACCAGAACCTGGAAAACACAGACCCATTGGGAAGATGCCTATTCTTTTGTCGCCATAAAAGGTCGCACGGTCTACCCCCAACCATGCACGCAGGCGCTCGCCTGAGGGATCATCAAAAGGGCGGTCCTTCGCATGGGTTATGCGACCTGGCGCTTGCCCGACTATTAGAACTCTCACACTTTGATCTAACTGGAAGATGGGCCTTGGACCTAGTTCTAGGCCTTCGCAAAGTGAGCAGGCCAACATCTTTGACTTAAGCGACTTAAGCGTCTCTGACATAACGATCTACCTGTTTTTGTTTTTGTACCACATTTTATGGATTACAAGATTTCACCTTTTTGCGAGTGATGAGTAGCACGCACTGCCTTGGGTAGAAGAAGCGCAAAGTGGAAAATATATTGCCAACATGTTTATGATGTGGCTCGCAGGCGAGTAGAAAAGGGCCTGACATACCCGCCTTTTACCGCCTGATGCTGCCATTGCATGTCTGTTTGAGGGATGCGCCCAAAAATCGATGAAGACGAAGCAGGTTTCTACTTAAAATGGTTAAGCGGATGAGTATCAAATAATCTGCTTTGGTTTCCCCCGTAAGGCCGCGTTGTACATTTGTTTCCTAATCGGACATAATATAGCCAAATTCCGTTGATATTCGGGATCATAACCTCCGCAAGAGAGGGCCAAATTAACCCCGCAAGCCGAACCGGAGCAGGCGCGCAATGCTGGAATTTCGAAACGTTTCCAAGTCCTTCTGGACAGGCACCCAACACAAGGTCATTCTTGACCAAGTGTCCTTTCGTGTTGATCTAGGCAACTCGATGGGAATCCTTGCCCCCAATGGCACAGGTAAAACCACGCTCATCAACATGATGGCCGGGTTGGAAAAGCCCGATGATGGCGAGGTTGTGCGTGCGTGCAACATATCGTTCCCGCTTGGATTTATGGGGGGGGTTGTAGGTAAGGTTTCTGCCATGGAAAATGCGCGTTATATTGCGCGTCTTTATGGGCTGGACCCCGACTATGTAGAGAGCTTTTGCCGCTGGCTATGTGGGCTTGGCGAATACTTTGACCAACCGCTAGGCACCTATTCAGCAGGGATGCGCGCACGCTTTTCGTTTGCGCTGATGTTGGCGCTTGATTTTGATATGTATCTAATCGATGAAGGCATGCCGTCCACAACGGATGTTGAATTCAACCGCAAGGCAGGCGAAATCCTGCAAGAACGCCTGCGCACCACGACCATTGTGATCGTGTCGCATCAGGCGGAAACGCTAGAAAAATTCGCGCGTACTGCCGCAGTTCTTATGAACGGGCAGCTCAACGTATTTGACAGCTTGGAAGAAGCGAAACAGTTGTATGACTACCAAACCAAAAGCTAGAAAATTTCGCATCAAGCGTAGCCCAAGCGCGGTCACCGAGGGTGAGACGCCAAAACCACAGGCCGCTGCGGACGCGCCACCTGTTTCCATGCCGGAACCGGCGCGTCGAACTGCGCGTGAGAAACCGGCAAGCCCGCGGCCTGAGGCAAAAGTCGGTGAGGTATCATCGGCTGCGCAAATGGACGGCGAACAGACCATGGATGCAATCCGCCGTGAAGGGCTGACAGGGCGTCAACTTCGTATGGCACGCCGCGTTGCACAAAAGCACGGACTGCCCGCGACGTCGGATTTCGATGCAGTGCGTCTGTTGCGTGAAAAAGGGATTGATCCTTTCCAACGTTCAAACATGTTAGAACTTGTTGTCCCCCAAGCGGGTGGCGCGCAGCATGAAGGAGGCCCCGGAAATGCGCTCGCCGAGCTTCCCGCGCAAGCAGGCGGTGCAGGTTCAGATCGTGTGCAACTGCCGCAAACAGTTCCTGTCGGCAAAGAGACACTGCCCTCAACAGAGGTCAGCCCGATGGAACGCCGGATGCGGGAGATTTCGGAGATCCAGTTGGACATCACGCGTCGCCGCCGCAAAAAGATGGGTCTTCTCATCGTGCGGCTTGCGTTTTTTGTACTTATTCCAACGTTTTTTGCAGGATATTATTTCTACAAAATTGCGACACCGATGTACGCAACAGACAGTCAGTTCTTGATCATTCAGAACGAAGGTGGTGGCGGTGCGAGCCCGTTCGGAGGGTTGCTGCCAACGCAATTTGCGAACTCGGCTGACAGTATTGCCACCCAAGCTTACTTGCAGTCCAAAGACGCGATGTTGCGGTTGGATGGAGATGCAGGTTTCAAGGATCACTTTGCAAATGAAGACGTTGATCCGATCCAGCGTTTGACGGCAGATCCAACAAACGAAGAGGCCTATAAGCTTTATAAGAAACACATCAAAATTGGTTATGATCCCACCGAAGGTGTGATCCGTATGGAAGTTATCGCCGCTGACCCGCTTGTGGCGACGCAGTTCTCGGAACGGTTGCTGACCTATGCAGAGGATCGGGTGAACAACCTGAGCCAAGCAAAACGTGATAGCGGGATGAACGATGCCGAGAATGGGCATGAAAAAGCCGTGGCTGCGCGGCGCGATTCACAACAACGCCTGATCGAGCTTCAAGTTGAAAACGGTGTGGACCCAGAGGCGGTGATTGCTGCGATCCGGACTCAGATCACAAACTACGAAACTTTGATGATCGAAAAACAACTGGAGCTTGCGGCACTGCTGGATAACTCCCGTCCGAACCGTGCCAAAGTAGAAGGCGCGCAAGGGGACGTTCGCCGTCTTGAGGGGGCGTTGAAACAGTTGAATGACCGGATGAACAACGCAACCGAGGGTAAAAACTCACTGGCGCAGCAGGCTGTGAGCTTGCAGTTGGCGCAGGCTGATCTGGTGAATGCGGATACCAATCTGCAACTTGCCCAGACGGGTCTGGAACAAGCCCGCACCGAAGCAAGCCGTCAGGTGCGCTATCTGACAGTTGCTGTGCGTCCGGTTCCCAGCGAAGAACCAAGCTATCCACGCAAGTTTGAGAACACCATTCTGGCGTTCCTGATCTTTGGTGGCATCTACTTGATGTTGTCCCTGACGGCATCAATCCTGCGCGAGCAAGTAACCTCGTAACAGGTCTAATCAAGTCACGTGAAAACGCCCGCTAGATCACTCTAGCGGGCGTTTTTCATTTCTGCATATAAGGGATTATTCGGCGGGGTGCTTTATCGCTGCTAGGGTCGTTTCAAGGCGGGCCCGCTCGCGCATTGCGTGTTTCACAATAGCAGGTTCGCGCAGCGTGAAGGGGCTATCTAGCCGGAAAGTCGCTGGTGCGCTCTTTGATATTTGCACGCCGGAAAAGGCCGAGAGCGGTACAGCCATAACAAGGCTTGCGACAATGGGAACCAACCAGACCGAGATGAGCCCAGCGATAAGTCCGCTGAGCAGCACCAACCCCAAGACCATCTCGACCCAATGAAATTTGATCAACGTGCCCCAGCTGTGCTGACGTGCATCTCGGGCCTGCGGTGCCCACGCGTCTTGTTTGGTGGTCAGGGCGCGTAAAACAGCCTTGCTTTGTTGGATCATCATGATGGGCGCATACGCCACCGATAGGGCAACTTCGACAGTGAAGCTGCCGAGGAATGGCCAAGCTCCGCCAAACAGGCGCGCGGCGCGCGGTGTGGCCGCAATAATTCCCGCACCCGCGATCTTCGGAGTGAGCAGCATCGCGTACATGATCACCAAGAACACAGCACTGTCGATGTGGCTCATGGCGGGGGGCCAATCAGGGAACAGCGGGTTCGCCTCGTTGAAATAGCGGATGACGTTGGTTTCGGAATCTTTGCCAAGCAGTGCCCAGACCACCAATAGAAAAAACCATGCAGGGCTGAGCAAATAGGCGACTGCCCCATGGAAAAGGTGGAAGCGAGAAACAGGGTGCAGCCCTTTTGTTCCCAACAGCCGCAAATGCTGCAGGTTGCCGCGACACCAACGGCGGTCGCGGATTACATAATCGATGAGGGTGGCAGGGGTCTCTTCAAAGCTACCTGTAACACGCGGTAAAAACCGAACACCCCAACCTGCACGCCGCAGCAGTCCAGCTTCGACAAAATCATGGCTCAGGATCAGTTCGTTGCGCAACCGGGGTAACATGGCACTGTCGGCAAACGCGCGGGTACGGATGATGGCATTATGCCCCCAATAGTTCCCTTCTGAGCGCGCCCATGTGGCAAGCCCCTCGGCTAATAGCCAGCCATAGGCTATGTTGGAAAACTGCTGGAGGCGCGCGAACACAGTCTGTGCCCCAATCAGCATCGGGAAGGTCTGGATCAAGCCGGCATGCGGATCACTGGATAGCTCAGAGGCCAAACGCTCAATCGCGCGCCCGCTCATGAGGCTGTCTGCGTCCAGCACAACCATGCCCTCAAATGCAGCGCCCCATCCTCGTGTCCATTCTGCAATGTTGCCAACCTTTTTGTCGGTGTTCATCGCGCGGCGGCGATAGTAGACTGAAAAACTGTTGGGGGCATGGGCGCGAAGATCTTCAAAGGCTTGCCATTCTTGTGCGGCAATTGCGTCATCGCGGGTGTCTGAAAGGACAAAAAGCGTAAAGCGGTGCGGCCCATTGCGCGCGGCCAAATCATGGAGCATCGCAACCGCATTGCCAAAAACATTCTGGGGAATTTCGTTATAGATCGGCACCAGCAGGGCCACATCAATACCCTTAACAATGCCCGCTGGACGCTCATCAGCGCGCGCACGTGCAAGAAGGCCCGCGATGGCGACACCTACCGTACTGACAGACAGCGAAACCCAAACAAAGGTTGCGCCAATCATGCTCAGCAGTGCCCATTCCATCCCGCTCATGCCGCCATTCGCCAGCCAGCCGTAGAGGCCATACATCAATAGCGCAGTGCCGATGAGGGCGGGGGCAAAGGTGGCCGTCCGCCAAATATTCTTTGGTGCAATTGGTGCAGAAATCGCTGCCTTCGGGGCGCGCCCCAAAGTCTGCTCCTGGGCAAGGAGCGGTGCCGCATCGGGCATGCATGACGGGTGCAAGATGTCTCTCATCCAGTTTTGGTCCACCGGTATAACCATACTTCGCTGATGGTCTGGCCTGCGGTCCGCAGTTGCACGCGGAATTCAGAGAAGCGAGCGTCTTGCGGGTCAAACGTAAACGCCAGACGCGGGCCATTGGTTTCTGGGTTGCGCTGTAAAATGCCGGGTGTGGTTGTCCCGTGGCTGCTGCGCAGGACAATATCCACCTCGTCCAAATCGTCCGGCAGGACGACGCCGTTTTCAAAATCGATTACCATCAGCAGGCCGCCTTCAGGGCGTCCCCCCATGGCGGTGCGGTGCACTGGTAGAAGGGATGGCATCGTCGGAGACGGGTCAGCGCCCCATTGAAGACGATAGCGCATTTCATGTTCATCCCCGCCTTGGATCGGGGCAGAGGGACGCCAGTAGGCCACGATATTATCGTAAATTTCCAGATCGGCAGGAATTTCCACCAATGTCACTGATCCTTCACCCCAGTCACCGCGCGGGGTGATCCAGACGGAGGGCCGATTGTGATAGAGAGCCTCGAGATCATTATAATCGCCGAATTCGCGTTTGCGCTGCATCAGGCCAAAGCCTTTGGGATTTTTGTCGCCAAAGGCGCTTATTTGTAGCGATTGAGGATTGGAGAGCGGGCGCCAAATGACTTCACCAGCACCGTTGTGGATCAACAGGCCATCGCTGTCGTGCACATTGGGTCGGAAATCAGAAAAGCGCGCCCGATCCGTAGCATCAAACAAGAACATCGAGGTGAGGGGAGCAATCCCGACATGCGCCAATTCTGTGCGGGCAAAGATCGTGGCTTCGACCTCCATGTCCATCACATCCCCATGGGTGATTTCGAAGCGGAACGCACCTGTGCAACTAGGGCTGTCCATCAGGGCATGAAGGGTCACTGATTTGTCTGACGGGTTGGGTGTCTCTATCCAGAATGCGACAAAATCGGGAAACTCCTCGCCCATAGGATCGCCTGTTTTGAGCGCAAGACCGCGTGCAGACAGGCCATATGTTTCACCAGCGCCTATGCCGCGAAAATAGCTGGCGCCTTGGAAAACGGCGTATTCAGTGTGAATGCCTGATCCCATCAGGTCGGCCCGCAGGCGCAGGCCAGAATATCCCATGTGGTCGTTCAGGGGCAGATCGGGAAATTTGTCTGAGCGATCAAAAACATTAAGGTCAAACACCAGCGGGCTTGCAGTACCTTCCTCAACGATATTCACCTCAACAGCTTGAGGGTAATATAGGCCGGGTGGAAAGACATCCAAACGCTGGGGGCGCTCGGTGTTTTCCCAAAGCGCATTGCGGGCATCGAACCAGATTTTGCGGTACTGGTCATAGCTGATGTTTTGCCACTCGTCGGGGATGGTTGGACGTGGCGTATAATCCCCGGCAGCCAATGCGCGTGCACGCTGGCGCACAGTTTGATCGTTAAACGGAACTGGAGTGCCTGTTTGAAGAGGCGTGTCAGCGGCCATCGCTGCGGCAGGTATGGCGGCCAATGCAGCCAAAGCTTTTAAAACATCGCGACGCAACATCAAGCTTTCCGCCTCCAAGGTTGAGATTTGAACCAGCCAGCACCGTAGGCTGTGGCAACCAACAAGATTGCGCCGCCCAGGTTAACCAACAACGTCGTTCCAGTAGTCCGGCCAATTTGATCCATCACAAAACCCATCACACGGGCGGTGAACATGGACACCACAAACACCGCCAATGATTGCTGACCTACCTTCAGGATGATCTTGAGCGCGTGCCCCCAAATGCGGGCCAAAATGCCGGTGCCACGCGCCAATAGGTTGTCGCCCTTATCGCCAGCTAAAACCCAAGCCAAATAAGCAAGCGCTAGGAAGTGGACAAACCGGAACAGGCCAAAATCGCTTTTGTCGATCAAGGGCTTGAGCGCGATGCGCGCGCTGATCACCGGATTGCCTGTATCGGTCACAAAGAACCAATCACGCGCAATGGCGCGCACGCCAATATTGCTCAGCGGGATGTTGGCGATAACGATTAGGGCTGCAACAATGATCAAGGCAATATGCACTGGCGGTTTTGGAATCCAGCCGCGCATCAGCGCAAACCCAGTAAAGAAAATAAGCTGCCAACCAAAGGGGTTGAAGTACCAATTGCGGTCTGACCAAGGTTCTGCAGGCAGTGCCAAATGCGCATCACCCCACAAGGATGTCTGCGCGCCAAGCCAGACGGCGGCCATGAATGCAAACACCAGCCCTGTGTGAATGCGTTGCAGGGCCATGATGATGGGCATCATTGCAAGCACGACCATATACATTGGCAGAATGTCGAAATAGTTGGGAACATACGTTAGCGTCACAAGCCCCAGCAGGGGGACAGCCGGATCAGCAAAGAATTTCCACAGGTTCAGCGAACCGATATAGTTTTTACCATACCCGCCGTAAAAATCGAAACCCGCCAATAACGCAGCGATGGCTATGAATAATCCCAGATGCGCCCAATAGACTTGCCAGACACGAAACCCCACGCGGGCTGTGCCCAAGACCCAACCTGATTGTTTGAACGCCCCGCCAAACGCAATGGCCGAGGCCATGCCAGAGCAGAACACAAACATCTCAGTTGCATCTGAAAAGCCCCAGCGCGCAGGAATCCATGATGTCAGGAAGTTTCCCGGTGTGTGGGCCATCAGGATGATAAACATGGCAATACCACGAAAGAAATCCAACCTTAGGTCACGCACACGTGGTGCGGCCGATGACGCGGCAACCGCGGCAGAAGATGGGGCATTTGTGAGCATTGTATCAGTGGCAGCGAGAGTCATGTATGTGCCTAATCCGGTCTATTGCGCCGCGATACCGCGGGCGGCGTTAAGTTTCTCAAAACGTGTCGCTGCAAAGCGGTCAATGTGACCGTCGCGCAACTTTAGACGATCACGCAAGATTGCGTCGGCCGCGTCATAGCGACCAGCGCGCAAACCTGCGTCAATTGTCATGCGTTCAAATACATCACGTTGGGCATGGCTGCCACCAATTGTCGGCATCAAGGGGCGTGCTGCCAACAAGTTAAGGAAAGCGGTATCATAACGCCCTTCAGAAAACGCATTGAGACCCGCAAGAGCCGCTGTGCCCGGAGCTTCAACACATGCCGCCACTTCACCTGTTTTTGCAGCGTCACGAGCAAATCGTGTGGTCATTGCATCGCGCGCAGACCCGCGCTCAGCACCTGTGAGGGCAAGCAAATAATGCAGGTCGGCAAACACCAGACATCCATCTTCGACGCGGTTTTCAGAGAAATCGGCCAGCTC
Source organism: Sulfitobacter sp. (assembly GCF_036960155.1). Classification (GTDB taxonomy): domain Bacteria; phylum Pseudomonadota; class Alphaproteobacteria; order Rhodobacterales; family Rhodobacteraceae; genus Sulfitobacter. The sequence goes on from NZ_JBALWB010000009.1 coordinate 183,765, forward strand.
TTCCCAGCGGCGCCCAATGTCCATGCCTTCGAGTTCTAACCGCATCAACAGAGATGTCGCGTTTGAGATGTCTCGGTAATCGTCAGTTTTATCCGCGCGAATTTGCGCATCATAAAGACCGAGGGCGATATCAAGCTCCCCGCGTTCCATGTGCAACAGCGCTTTGTGCCACCATACGTGGTAGCGAAAGTTGTTTGATCCCTGCCAAGCAAAACTGTTGTTTTCGATCAGGGCAATGCCATCGTCGGCCCGCGCGGTCATATCACAGACATGTGCTACCGCGTGCAGACCCCATGCATCATCCTTTGCGTATTGCAGTCCTCTGCGACCAGCGGTTTCTGCGCAGGCGTATTCGCCAGTTTCCTCAAGGGTGAAGGCGTGACAACCCAATAGATACCCGTAACAGGCGTGATCGGTGCCATGGGCGTCTAGCACCCGCTCAACCGAGCGGCGCATGCCTGCACTATCGCCCAACATAAACCGGATACCATGGCTCAGTTTGGCGGAAAGCGTATCATGGGGCAGGGCGCGCAGTATTTCTTCGACGGCGGCGATGGCTGCAGTCGGCTGACCATTCAACCAAAGCTCTAGCGCCTTGATCCAACCCTGTTCACGTGCGGTGATGGATATGTGTGCGGCGGATGTTTTTGCCGCCGCAAGTGCGTCGTGGGCGGCACTTAATACTTCAGCACGACCTGTCATCAGGCAGAACAATCCGCGCGCGGCGTGGCCCATGGCGAAATCCGGTTCCGCATCCATCAGGCGGCCCAAGTGAACTGGGGTCTGGGTGCCATGTGACAACAGGCCAAGGATAACACCATTCCAATCGTCTAAAGCAGCGGAAGAGTTCAAGCTTACGGGGCATTCGCAAATATCGATCTGGGTCACTCGAAAGGCACCTTTAGTTAGGTTTGGCGCAACGAATTTTGTACGCCCTTGCCCTATCTTTAACTCATGAGAGCGCTTCAAGGCAGGTCTGGGGGTGCTGTCACACGGCAACGTGAAGCCGTCTAGGGGTTTTCGTGAAGAGCATTTCAAAAACGAACCGAGTCGCACGTGAATTGGGCGTAATCCCGCCACTTAACGTCGGGAAAAGCACCCTATTGCTTAGGCTTATCGCTTGCCCATGTTTCAAGAACCTCTTTGGTGTCTTGGCCAAACCTAGGGGGGGCACGGTGATATTTCACTGGTGTTGCCGAGAATTTCAAAGGATTCCCTAGCAATTGAACATGCCCTCCCTCAATTCCCTCGGTTGCAACACGGCGCACGGTTCCGCGCGCATTCGCCTGATCTGAAGTTAGGGCTTCTGCAATGGTGTTGATCGGGCCAGCGGGGACTTTTACGGCGCGCAATGCTTCGAGAATATCTGCTTTGGCCCACGTCTTGAGCGCGGGTTTGATGTGAGACATCAATGCGTCACGGTTTTCGATACGTGCTTGGTTGGTGGCGAAATCGCTGTTGGCCGCCAGATCAGGTAATCCAATCACGTCACTAAATCGTGCAAACTGTGCATCATTGCCTACCGCCAGCAAAAAGTGGCCGTCTGTAACCTCAAAGGCATCGTAGGGCACGATGTTTGGGTGCGCGTTGCCGCGACGTTCAGGCAACTCACCTGACGTGAGATAGTTGAGACCCTCATTGATCAACCATGCCATCTGGCTGTCGATCAAGGCTAGTTCAACGTGTTGCCCGATCCCGGTTTTATCGCGGTGACGCAGGGCAGTTAGGATGCCAATTGTCGCGTACATGCCGCACATCACATCTGCGATCCCGACGCCAACTTTGGTAGGCGCCCCGTCTGGATCACCTGTAATTGACATAATCCCGCCAAACCCTTGGGCCATCAGATCATAGCCGGGTTTTTCGCGGTTTGGTCCTGTCTGGCCGTAACCCGAGATAGAACAGTACACAAGTTCGGGGTGAGCGGCACAAAGGGTCGCGTGATCCAACCCGTATTTCACCAACCCGTCAGGTTTGAAGTTTTCCACTATCACATCAGCCCTAGCGGCAAGCTGGCGAATGATGTCTTGTCCCTCTGGGGTTGCGATATCAACTGCAACAGAGCGTTTGTTGCGGTTTGCAGACATGAAATATGCGGACAAATCCGAGGGAGAGCCGTCTTCGTTGCGGGCATAGTTTGGTCCCCAGCCGCGCGTGTCATCGCCCCCCGTTTTTGGGTTTTCAACCTTGATCACTGTTGCGCCCAAATCACCCAGCATTTGCGTGGCAGTTGGGCCTGCCAGAATGCGCGACAGGTCAAGAACAAACAGCCCGTCCAATGCGCCAGTTGTTTCAGATGCGCCAGTTTCTTCAGATACGTCCGTCATATGCGCCTCGCTCGATTGTGCAGGCGATCACGGTGAACGTGTCAGCCGTTTGTGCTGTTTTTAACGCGGCCACTAGCTCAGCGCGGTTGGTTGCTGTGTGGCCTGCGCCCCCAAATGCCTGCCCCATGGCGGCAAAGTTGTGCAAACTGAAATCCACGGCTGCATTGCGCAATTGGCGTTGGCGCTGCTTTAGCTCAATCAACGCAAGGGAGGCATCAACGAAGACGATAAAGATCGGTTTGATCTCAAGCTCTTTGGCGGTTGATAGCTCGCCCGCGATCATCAGAAATCCTGCATCACCGGAAAAGGAAGCCACGGTACGGTCAGGTGCGCATAGCGCCGTGCCCATCGCTAAAGGCAGGGCGCAGCCCATGGTGCATAGTGCAGAAGACTGCAGCAATCCGCGCGGTTGAGTGCATTGCCACATCTGGCTCAGCAGAATGCGGTGCGCGCCACTGTCGGCTGTTGCAATGGTATCATCGGGTAGGTTGGCGCGGCATGTATCAATGATTGCGGCAGGGCCCCATGCCTCATCTTTGGGGAAGTCAGCGGCGAGGGCGTCTTTGATTACAGCCACCTCGCCATTTGCCCATGCGTCTTGTGGTTCAATGCCATCGGAAATGGCCGATAAGCTGGCCGCACAATCAGCGATAATGCTGAGGCTGGCCTGATGCATATAGTGATGATTTGGAGCCGCCGTGATGTCGATCACATGTGTGCTTCGCGGATCCCAAATGTCGCGCCAGCCGGGGCGCATTTCGATAGGGTCGTATCCAACGCAGATGATCAGGTCGGATTTCTGAATAAACGGCACCAGATGCGCATCGGCGCGCGGGGACAGGCCGGCGCCACCGAGAGACAGCGCGTGACGTTCATCAAGCAGCCCCTTGGCCTTGTAGCTTGTGATGACGGGAATGCCGAAACGTGTCGCAAATTCTGTGATGGCGGTGCCAGCACCTTCATTCATCGCATCAACACCTACAATCATCACGGGACGTTGCGCGCTACCCAACCAGTCGCGGGCCGTTTCCAGTGCGTCACCAGCAGGCGCGGTTGGTACGGATGTAGACCTTGGCGCGGGTGCGCGCGCGGGAATGGGAGCATCAGCGGTGGAAATCGGAACATCGATGTGTACCGGACCGGGGCGACCCTCTAGCGCGATGCCAACAGCTTTGTCGGCAATAACATGCGCAGCTCCAGCACTTAGTCTAAATGTCGCTTTGGTGATCGGGCGCAAAACGGCCTGTTGATCAAGTACTTGGTGCGTGTAGGTTTCGGCCTCATGGGCGTCGACACATCCTGACAGGATGATCAATGGCACGCGGTCCTGCAGGGCGTTTGCAATGGAGTTGACGCCGTTCAGCACACCCGGCCCGATTGTCGCGACCATAATGCCGGGGGCGCCTGTCTGGTGCCATGCCGCTTCGGCCATGAAGCCTGCTGCGTTTTCATGTTTGCACAAGACAAACGTGATGCCAGCGGCTTCTAATGCATCCACAATGGTAAGGACTTCGCCGCCGGGCATGCCAAACGCATGGCGACACCCCGCAGCATAAAGACGTCGGGCAATGGCATCAGCGGCGCGGATCGTATCAGGAACAGACATGGGAAACCTTATGCATAAACTTCGAAAGGTTCAGACCATGTCCGACGTGTTTCAGCAACTCAATACTGCGTGTGAGAAATGTCTGATCGCTTTGGTCGTCATAAGGCAAGTCTGTCCAGAGATTAAGAAGAACGCTTAGCGTTATTAAGCGTGTATTGTTGGGAATGTCCGCTTGGAGCCCAAATTGTCACTTCAGGACGTGGCACCGAATGCCCGGTTCGAAGAAGCGCAGTTGCTTGGCTAGGGCGTATCTTCCGAAATCGCTGAATGCTTATACCCAGCAACGCTGGTTGCACAGCCGAATACGTGTTTTTTCATCGATACTGTTAAACTGGCATCCCGCAATGCTTCTGCTATATGAGCGCTACTTTCAAAATTTCGAGTGTAGGTGCCGATCATGCTAAAATCGTGAGCGCCCTTTAGGCAGAGCCGTTCAATCTGCGGCAAAAGCCCATCGAGGTAGAACCGATAAAGCGGGCGCAACATCCAGCCTTTGGGGTCTGACGCCTCAATCAATGAAAAGCTGCCGCCCGGTTTTAGGATACGTGCAATCTGATTGGCCAAAACGGTTTGCTGGTTGGTATCAAAAGTCTTTAGGCCAAATGTTGAAACGACAAGATCGGCATGATTTGCAGGTAGATCGGTCTGTAATGCGTCGGCCTCAAGGTGAGTAATCTTGTTAGCATATTCACCGTGCAAACGTTCAACGGCCTCCAAATGCATGCGATGCGAAATATCGAGCGCTGTGACTGTGTCGAGGTTAGGGAAACGGCGCAAGAGATGTGGCCAAACCTCACCGGTACCCGCCATTAGATCAACCGCGACAGCACCGGATTGCTTAGGAGGGATCAAGCGGGCAACGCATTGACGACGCCACAGATAGATAAAGCCAAATGAGCTTACAGCGCTCCATTTTCGATAATTCGACGAACACCTATCAAACAAGTCAGCAACAAATGCTGGATCATAAATGTTGTCGTGCGCATCGTTGCTTGGGCTTGTCATAAGATCGCCAGCTTTCCTGATGTGAAATCACTACATATTTGGATTGAAACATTATGCCAACGCTGAAAGCTGCCAGCGGAGCGAGCGCCACGAACGGCAGCAAAGTCCGCATAGCCACCTCTCGCCTTCCAACTTGGCGTTGATCTAGTGTGCAAATGTAGCGAATGTCGGCAACGAGCCCAGAGTTACAGATGCTGCGGTTTGAAAAAATGTCGGCTTTAGCGAACAGAATGAAAGAGATTATCTGATCTCTTGGGGTTGGTCTGCATAGCGCGCGCGTTCCTGATCCATGGTCGAACGCCAGCGTGCGCGTAAAGTTAAAGCATTTTCTGGTATCCGTTGCTCTAAAATATCCGCTGAAATCATACGATCCGTGCGAAAGTAGCGAAAGCTGTTTCGAAGTTCACACCAAGCCGCGAGGATCCGGCCCGCGTCCCGATAGCCAAGCAGAACTGGCCAGACCATGCGCTCAGTACGCACTCCAGAAACACCTTCGTATACCAACGCTATCTTTCGGTGCGCACGGATGGCATTCCTAAGACTTGCAGAATTGACTACCTCAAACGCTGGAAGAACCGGCGCGATACTCGTAGCAGGTTCCAACACGTGCCCCCGCAGGCGTTCTGGGATGACCACCTCGATCTTTGCAAGAAGGTTAAGCGCCGCTTTTGCCAAGTCTGGCTCGCCTCTACTTGCAACCCAATGCGCTCCTAAAACAGCGGCATCCATTTCATCCGAGGTCAACATTAAAGGCGGCATATCAAATCCCTTTTCAAGGACGTACCCGACGCCAGCTTCTCCTCGGATGGGGACATCTTGCGCTTTTAATGCCGCTATATCGCGATAAACGGAACGTTTGGATGATCCCAATTCATTCGCGATACGCTGTGCAGAAATCGGTTCTCGCACAAGGCGGAGAAGCTGGACTATTTCGAATAATCGTTCCGCTTTGCGCAAAAACCGTTCCTCGTGTTGAATGCTGCCATGATGCTGTCAGCATGACATATTTATGTCGTCAAGCAAACGTGTGAATAAAGTCAAACAAACAAAAGGGAGAAGAGTATGATTAAGGGAAGTTGTTGCTGCAAAGCCGTCCAATTTGAGTTGACGAAAGAACCGTCATTTGTTGGCACGTGTCACTGCTCAAGGTGTCGTAAAGTTGGTGCAAGCACCATCGCATTTGTGAAAAAGGAAGACCTAAGATGGATTGCAGGTAAGGACTGCGTTCAGATTTTCGAACCGACCGCCCCTTACATTTATGCGCGGTGCTTTTGCAAAGTCTGCGGCACATCACTGGGGGAGATTCTATCCACCGAAGACAGTTTTCCAATCGCGGCAAATGCCCTTGATGGAAATACCGGCCTCACGAACCAATCACATGAGTTTGTTGGGGAAAAACCTTCATGGTATGATATCTGTGACGATGCGCCCCAGAACCATGGGCATCCAGAAGAGGCCTAAGCGGACACTCAAACGGTTCTATCCGTGGGTCGGTTTGTCCCGCAAAGCCGCCTATCGCCTTCTCATTTGGCGTGATCTCGTGAGCAAACGCAGCGAAAGTCGGCTATGAGTCCTTTTTAACCTATACTGCGGATTGCACGGATGTCGGCTAGCGAATGACAGCCAAAAACCTTCAACAACTGCTTGAGTTTTGAACGGGGTTTTTGGCAGTCGAAAATCGGCCGTGCTTCAGTCGTGCCAAAATGGAGGGTTTTGGGAACGGTCGCAGACGACCGTATTGCGGATGAAGTTAACATCTGAAGCGTCATTGGCGAGGACTTTATACGCGTGGTAATAAGCTGAATCGATGTTGTTGTGAGGCTAACCAAACATGCGAAAGCGTTTCATTGTCGGTCTCGCCTTGCTGGTTGTATCGACGGCACCCGTTTGGTTCTCCGTATTGAGGAATGAAATTGCAGCCTTTCAACTAAAAACCGGCCTTGGCAGTGCTTCTTTGCCAGACGGTGCAAAAGTCATATCATCGTTCAGCCGTGTCTATAATTCGGGAAATAGTGATGGATGCGACTATGAAGCCATTGCAGTAATTGAATATTATGGGCGGGTAGCTGCGTTACAGTCTTCATATTTAGACTTGATTGGAACGATGTCAGACGAAGAACCTTGGTTGGGACAGAATGAGCAGCCCACACGTTGGGGCGCTAAATTATCCAGTTTGGGGACCGAGTTCAGCATTATTCCCAACATTGACCACGCAAGCCATTATCTTGTTTCAGTTACGTCTTACGCACGAAATATAAACCCTGATTTTGGTGCTGGTGACAGATATTTGCGGTCTCCCAAAAACGTCCGTTTCTAAACGTTCACAATCGAGCGTTTTTGGAACATACCACCGGGATGCCGTCTTTGGATCAAGCCTTGGTAATACGTACATTCACCGGGCCAATGCCCGTTTGAACCGGGCGGCAGGTTGATGGCCGTTGCGAACAAGCGCTGCATGACCTGCTGTCGTGCGCGCCTGCGCAAATTGCGTGAGGAAGCATTCAAGCTCAGCTTCAACGGCAGAGGCTATCAATTGCTGCGCTCCTGTTCTCAGCAAATCCGTCAGCGCGTCAAATGGCACATCTCAACTGGTGAAATCAACAATGTTAGTCGTGTCCATGGTGGTGTATCTCCTGCGGTTGGGTTGTCGTCTTGCAACAACAAATCAACCAGATACGCCGCCAACCTTCAAATCCCCAAAACACCAGATTCAGTCATAACTCTTGGCGCATCGAGGTCTTGGATGTTAAAACCTCTCATCGTTGTACGCAAAACTATGGTTGCCTAAGCAGTCCAATGGATTGTCGCGGGCATGGTATTGCTATCGATCCGGTAGTGTAATGCTCGATGCTATCGAGCCACAGACAGCATTAACATCCAAGTGAAACAAGGAAGCGTACGGCGATATGACTGCTCTGACCTTGGATCACTTTGTCTTCTAATTACCTTGCGAGACACGGGGTGGGCCGGACACGTACCCTTGAGCCGCATACAAAAACGGCGCCTCAATACGGGGCGCCGTTTCTTTTTGTGTACTGTGTAGCTGGTACTCTTAGAGTATGAAGTCACCCGCAGTCATCGAGGTCACGCCCAGCAACAGGATGTTCAGGTCAACAGTGCCGTCTCCATCGACATCCCCCAGCACAAAGCCGTTGGTGCCGTTTGTAGCAAAGCGCAGATCACCAG
>NZ_JBALWB010000028.1:0-15972 GCF_036960155.1 Sulfitobacter sp.
ATCGTCAGCCTCACAGTTTCTTTGTGGCGGATTTTGTCGGTGAATCAATTTCCTTGCCAGTGGAGGTGGCCAACGATACGGCGCAACTCAATGGGCGCGTGCTGAAATCTGATTTACCCATTGCCCAAGGTAGCGGTGGCCATCGCTTGGTGATCCGGCCTGAGTTGCTGGAGGTCACCTCTGGTGTCGTGCCTGAAACTGCCAATGATTTATCCGGCCATGTGCACGACATCATCTATCAAGGCGACAGCGTACTGGTTATCGTTCAGCACGACAGTGCAGGCCAGATTAATGTACGCGTTCCTGCCAATCGCGCTGGCCAGACAGGTCTGCCCTCCAAGGGAGAGCGAATTGGCCTTGCCCTGCATCCCGAAGACACGATCATCGTACCGGAACATGTGTCATGAGTATCGCCGAGGCCAATGAGGGTGCTGAAACGCTTCAGAACGCAAGCACGCTCAAATCCGAAGAACGCCGTGAAAGCCTGACGTTTTTGGGGCTTTCGATGCCCGCAGTCCTCGTTATTCTAATTGTCGTGTTTCTGCCAGTTTTCTGGCTGTCCTCGCTCTCGTTTTATGATGCGGCGGGCGCGTTGAGCATGGAAAACTACGCGCGTATCTTTGAAAGCGCTTTGTATCGGCGGACCTTTGTTGTCACCTTTCAGATCAGCATCGCCGTGACGGTGATTTGTGTCCTTCTCGGTTATCCGCTGTGTTACTGGCTGACCAAGGTGCCGCACAGATCAGCTGCCATTCTGATGGTTTTCGTGCTGGTCCCGTTCTGGACGTCGGTTCTGGTGCGTACATACGCCTGGCTGGTGCTGTTGCAGCGTAATGGCATCATCAATTCGTCGCTGATGGAGCTTGGCATAATTGAGGAACCGCTGCAACTGGCGCACAATCTGACGGGATCAATCATTGGCATGGTACATATCATGCTGCCGTTTCTGATTTTGCCACTCTATGCCACCATGCGCAACATTGACACCGACCTGGTTAGGGCCGCTGTGGGGCTTGGCTCCAGCCCGCGCGGGGCATTCTGGCGTGTGTTTTTCCCGATGTCCCTACCAGGCCTTTTTGCCGGCATCGTGCTGGTATTCATCCTGTCTCTCGGCTTTTACGTCACACCTGCTTTGCTGGGCGGCGGCCGGGTGCAAATGCTTGCACAGCGGATCGAAAGCACGATCACAGTCTATTCCAATTGGGGTGCGGCATCAGCCTTGGGCGTTGTCCTGCTGCTGCTGGCACTGGCGATGATCTGGCTGATGAACCGTGTCTTTGGTCTCGACAAACTATTCATGCGCTGAGGATCTGAAAATGGAACAAGTCGGACAACGTAAAATAGACGGTCTGTGGCTGACGGTCGTCGGCATCGCGGTGCTGTTCTTTCTGATCCTGCCCACGCTTATCGTGATCCCGATGTCGTTTTCGGGGGCCTCATTTCTGGAATTTCCGCCAACGTCGTTCTCGTTTCGCTGGTACACGGCCTATCTCACGTCCCCAGAATGGATGAGCGCCACGCAGACCTCCATGATTGCGGCGGTGATGACCACGGCGATCGCGACACCTTTAGGCTCACTTTGTGCCTATGGCCTGCATTGTTCCACTCCGCGGATCAGGAACACGGCGCAGATCCTCGTGATCATGCCCATTGTTGTACCGGTGATCCTGATCGCCGTCGGCGTGTTCAGTCTTTATGCCAAACTGGGGCTCAATTACACGCTTACCGGAATTGTGATCGCCCATACCGCGCTGGCGTTGCCCTTTGTAATCGTGACCGTGATGTCGGGCTTGCAGAACTATGATTTCGATCAGGAACTGGCCGCCCGCAGCCTAGGGGCTTCACGAGCGTATGCTCTGTGGACGGTGACGGTTCCGCAAGTCAAATTCTCGATCCAGACAGGGGCCTTCCTGGCCTTTATCACGTCGCTGGACGAGGTGGTGATTTCGATGCTGGTCTCGGGTGGCGACAATGCCACAATTACCCGCCGTATGTTCAATTCACTGCGAGATCAGCTTGATCCGACCATTGCAGCGATTTCGACCTGCCTGATTGTCGTGTCTGTTGCGGCGTTGATCGGCGTTCAGTTGATTGGCCGCAGCAAGAACGCAAACAAATGATGCGTTCGCTATATTTCGCCAATCTCGGCCCGGATCTGGCGGGCGGCATCAAGGACCGCAGCGCGATAGCCTTCGACAACAGTTTCGCTAAAGCGAACGCGCAGACCCGACAGGGTGACCGCACCCAGCAACTCGCCCTCAAGCCCAAGAACCGGAACAGACAATCCAGCGACGTCCGGATCACGTTCGCCCAGGCTGAGATAATACCCAGCCTTTCGGATGTTGGTGGCCTGTTTGCCTTGCCGGATAGAATAGGCATCCAATACTTGGCCCGACGAGCCCATGCTCAGCGGAATGATCTCGCCCTCTTCGACATGATCCCGCGCAAGCCTGTGCGAATTGATACGGTAAAGGCAAACGCCGGAATTGCCGCGTTGCACGTAAAACGACGCGCTTTCGCCCGTTGCATTCACCAGGTTCGCCAGCACTGGGCGCACAATAGGCCCCATGCGCAGGTTCTGGCGAAATACCGACCCCAGACGCCACAAAGACGGACCCAGGTGAAACAGCCCGCCGGCATCACGCGTGATGTGTCCAAACTTCTCAAGCGAGACGCTAAGGCGCAAAATTGTCGCTTTGTTAACGCCACTACGATCCGCAATTTCCTTCAAAGACAGACCCGTATCACCGGAGACAAAGCTGTCCAGCACACGCAGGGCACGTTCAACGGCTTCTACACCACTTGTTGTGTCTTTGGCTTTGGGTGTGTCGGGCATAGGCAGTCCTTTCAACGAAATTTTCTAGCTGTTTGTAGCCAATTTGGAAGCAAATGGAAACCACAATCTATGAAGGTGCTTGGCAATGAATAATGCACAGAGACGTCCGATGCTGACTGGCTTTGCCGGCTTACCGCTTGGCGAAATCACACAATGCACTGCGGATGACGTCGGGGTCTTGGGTGTTCCAAGTGAAGTTAAAACTGGGTCGCGATTTGGAACCTCTCTGGCGCCGGGTGCGCTGCGCGAGATGGCTGAACGGCTTGATGTCGATCTGCCTGCGAAGGGTTATGATCTCGGGAATATGGACTTGTCGGGCGATTGGCCCGGCACGCTGATGCATCTTGTGACGCAGATGGCTGATCGCCAAGTCGTGCCAGTTGTGTTGGGTGGAAATTCGGATGTTGCAACGGCAGTGCTGGAGGCTTTACCCGAATTGACCGTTGTCGCTACCATGCCGCACGTCCGGCGCGATGTCGCTGCACGGCCGGCGAACACAATCTGGGTGGGCTTGAACGGCGAGCAACCTGTCGAGACCTGGGACCAGATCAGACAGCGCGAGATGATCTGGCGTACCGCCCGGCAGCTAGATGAGGGAGCAACAGATATTCCTCATGAGTCTGATTGCGCCGCTCTCTGGATTGACTTGTCGGTCGTTGATCTGGGGCATGCAGCGGGTGTTGTCGGACTTAACCCCGGCGGGATGAAACCCGAAACGCTGGTTTCCGTTATTGGTTCGATGCCCTGCTCCTGGCGGGCAATTGTGATCACTGGGCTTGCCCCTGCGCTCGACACGCGGGGCATGTCGGAACTGATAGCGATTGAAACTCTGGTAGCGGCTTTGCGTAATGAATGACGCGGAGCAGACTCAATTTTACCAAATCCCCAGTTTTTTGGGCGCAACTGTTGGCGATCTGGAAGACCTTGTGTCCGGTCAGGTCGCGCTGGCAGGGTATTTTTGTGACAATCTCGAGCGACCTTCAGCGGGTCAGCGGTATCTCGCGAGGCAACTACGGTACGCATCCGGGCCCGAAAATACGCCGGGGAACGCCATCGATCTGGGCGATGTGAATGTCTTTCCACTTGAGACGGAGAAGCATTTTTCCGCCGTCGAGGCGCAATGTAGGTCGGTTCTGAAAAAGGGTGCGCGGATGGTTCTGGTTGGCGGTGACTCCAGCGGTCTAAAGGCGCTTGGCATTGCGGCGCAGCATGTCATCGGTACAGGCGTTCGCGTGGTTTCGCTAGCCGCGAGTGCCCAGGACGACTTATCCAAAACTACTCCGATCGTTCTTTCTGTGGATTTACAGGGCCTTGCTGGCATCTGGCTGTCGCAACCACGCCGCTTGGGTGGGCTGTCGCCCGCACAGATGGTCGCGCAAATTGATGCTGTCGAGGGCAATGCCATTGCCGCTGCTGTTTTTGGACTCGCCCCGGCTTTGGACGGTCATGGCAAGACGGAAACCCAGGCGGCACTGGCAATTTTGCAAGCAGTGAAAAACAGACTTGAGAAAGGAGTGCACTGATGCCTTTGCGTTCGGCACCATTACCTCGCATGGCAGGGCACCTATCGTTCATGCGCTCACAGCCCAAAGCAATCGGCGATGTGAGGTCCGATCAACTGGCAGTGCTGGGCCTTCCGTTTGAGGACACAAGTGCGCCTTTTGCGGGTCAATCTCTTGCACCACGTGCGCTGCGCGAAACCTCGGTTTATTTCGGCTGGCATGCAAATCCCCAATTTAGCCACCCGGTTGATATCGATGCACGACAGGACATTAAGACAGATGGGTTGCATGAGCGGTTGTACGATCTTGGGGATATTTCTCCGGGGTCTGAGGAAGCTGTCCACGCAGCCTTGATGACGGCGACATGCCAGATCAATCGCGTAGGGGCCTGTGCGTTGCTGTTGGGTGGGTCGGATCGCCTGTCGGTGACCGTGCAGGATGCGTTGCAGGGTTGTCAGACCGTGCAACTTGGCGGAATGCCACGCGACGCTCGCGACTTTCACATAGCGCCCTTGCAGGATGGCTCCGACACCACCTGTAAAATAGACACTGCCGCGCATCTTGTGGCTTTTTCCCAGTGGCGAGATTCGACAAAGCCACTGTTTGTCCGATTTGACCTGTCTGTGTTTGAAACATCGCTCAGCGCGCTTTGTGACCGGCCCCGTTTGGGCGGCTGCGATCTTGATACGGTGACGCAATGGCTCAGCACTCTAGGGCAGCAAAGTGTCGGCGCCATCATGCTGACCGGTTTGAACCCGACCAGACCAGGTATGGGCGTGGTGAAAGTTGGCCAACGGCTTATGGTTACGGCCTTGCTGGCATTTATCTATGCGCGTCTGGGGTTTGGGATCATGCATTCTGATACAGTAACCTCTAAGGAAAATGGACTGACATGACTACAGCAATTACGACATCTCACTTACCCTTGTCTCAGCCGGGATTTCGGCTGTTTGATGGCCCCGCATCCGACGTGACTGATGTGGCCCCAGGCCAGATCGGCGTGGTAGGCATGCCGAGCGATTGGACCCATTCCAGCCGTCTCGGCGCCCGGTTCGGCCCAGAAGCGTTGCGCAAGGCGACAACTCTGTTGCAGTCCATGCGCCCGCAGGGGGCTAGTTTTAATCCGGATACAGGCAACCGCACCGTGCCTGCAAAGAACTGGTTGGTCGATTGCGGGGATGCCGAGATTACGGCGGACGACGTCGATGCAACGACCCAAGCCATCGCCGCGATGACCGAGGAGTTGTCGGTTGCGGGGGCGATCCCTCTGGCGCTGGGTGGTGATCACTACAACAGTTATCCGGCCTGCTTGGGGTATTCGCGAGGGCTTGCAAGGCGTGCACCTGGAGCGCGCTTCGGATATATCCAGATCGACGGGCATCTGGATTTCTCAGACCGTTTGGGTGCGTGGGGCAAATACAACCACGCAACGAATGCCCGTCGGATTTCAGAGCTACCAAACGTTGATGTGCCTAACATGGTCTGGATCGGCATCTCGGGCTGGGTCGATGGCGGCGATTTGGCCTTGATCGAAAAGGAGGGCGGACGTGTGTTTTCAGCCGGTGATGTGCATAGCCTGGGCACAGTGGAAGTCGTGCGCCAAGCGCTTGCGCATGCTATGCAAGATTGTGATGAACTCTATTTGTCGATTGATATTGATGCCATGGACGCGGGTTACCTTCCCGGAACGGGCTCTGTCGTGCACAGCGGTATAACACCACGCCAGTATTACGAACTATTGGACGGATTTGCTGAGGCGCCTTTAGGCGGGTTGGATATAGACGAGGTCTCCCCGCAGCTTGATCCGTCAGAGCGCACAGAATTCCTGGCGGGGGAAATGCTGTTTCGGATTTTACACCGTTTCCGCACTAGACCAGTGAAAGAGATATAATGGAGTACGTTGGAACTCGAAAGCTGGGTGGGCTATCACATGCAGGACAGGTCCTTTCCCCAGCAACCCGGCCCTGGATCACGGATCTTGGAGCACTTTGTCCTTACGAAGGTCTGCCACCCGGTAACATCCCGGAATTCGAGCGTGACCCTAACTGGGACAACTGGGTCCTCACAGACAGCCCCAAAGACCCTTTAGAACGCCTGAACTGGCATGTGTTTCAGCAACGAGGTACCCAGTATCTGGTGGCCGACCGGATGCTTATGACCCGCGTCAGCTGGCAGGATCTGGATGACGCTGGGTATGTCTTTGGCACAGAGGTGTCGATTGATGGCAGGCAATTTCGCTGCCGGTTGTTAACCGGCGGTGATACACCCCGTGATGACCCCTATAAGGGGGCGACCCGGCTCAATGAATGGGATGGGTTGGTTGGGGGTACCGCGTCGAACGCACCCCAGCCAGAGGCATCCGATAATACCATCCCGCTTGGCCCGGATCATCTGAACTCAACCCATAACGGTTTGTGGAATTGGTTCGGTGCGGTCAGCTGGACGGCCGAACCAGTCGCCAGCCGCGTCGACGGGCGTGTGTGCCGGGGTTATCACGGCCCGACCTATTTCTACGTGAACACCGTGGACCATCGGCATGAGGATATCGGGTGGCGACCAGTTCTTGAGGAAGTGCTATGACTGTAGACCCCTTTCCCAACTATATCGCCGGAACATGGGCCGCTGGCAGCGATGCTGCCCCCAATATCAACCCATCTGACCTGAACGACACGATTGGTAATTATGCTCAGGCCAGTGCCCACCAGACCGTTGAAGCGATCGAATGCGCGGCTGCCGCCTTTGTGAAATGGCGCGCGACATCGCCTCTGATACGGTTCGAAGCACTTGATCGCATCGGATCGGAAATCCTGGCCCGTGCGGACGAGCTGGGCGATATGCTGGCCCGCGAAGAGGGCAAAACCCTGTCCGAGGCCAAGGCAGAAGCGCATCGCGCCGGACATCTGTTTAAATATTTTGCGGCCGAGGGGTATCGTACAACCGGCGATATCTATCAATCTCTGCGCGAAGGTGTGTCGCTTAAAGTTGTGCGCGAGCCAATCGGCGTCGTGGGCGTGATCACGCCTTGGAATTTCCCGCTGGCGATCCCCGCATGGAAAATTGCGCCCGCTCTGGCCTATGGCAATACGGTTGTGTTCAAACCTGCTGAACTGGTGCCCGGATCGGCATGGATGTTGTCCGACATCATTGCCCGCGCGGGCCTGCCCGAGGGCGTGTTCAATCTTGTGATGGGCACGGGCGCTGAAGTAGGGGAGGCGATCGTTACACACCCCAAGGTCTCAGGCGTCACCTTCACCGGCTCAACGCCGGTTGGTCGTAAGATCGGTGCGGCATTGTTCGCGCGCGGAGCCAAGATGCAGCTTGAGATGGGCGGTAATAATCCTTTGGTCGTGCTGGATGATGCAGATTTGGACGTAGCGGTTCATTGTGCCATTCAAGGAAGCTTTATCTCAACCGGCCAGCGTTGCACGGCCTCGTCCCGCTTGATCGTTACAGAGGGAATACACGACGCTTTTGTTGACCGGGTCTGTGCGGCAATGAAAAACCTAAGGATCGGCGACGCGCGCGCGCCGAAGACGCAGATTGGTCCGGTGGCCAGTGAGGCGCAACTGACTATAAACAAAAGCTACGTGACCCAAGCTGTGGCAGAGGGCGCGAAGCTTGCGGCTGGCGGTAGCGAAGTGACGTCGAAAACACTCGGGCACTACTTTGCACCGGCCCTCTTTACGGACGTGCCACCAGAGGCCCCGGTTGTGCGGGACGAGGTCTTTGGTCCGATTGCCGCTGTCCTGCGCGTGCCGGACTATGATGCAGCGCTTGCTGCCGCAAACGACAGCGATTTCGGATTGTCTGCGGGTATTATCTCGCAAGATGCTGTTAGGATCGAGCATTTCTCGCAAAATGCAGAGGCGGGTATGATACAGGTCAATCTACCCACTGCGGGCATGGATTTCCACGCACCTTTCACAGGCCGAAAAGGGTCATCCTATGGTGCGCCGGAAAAAGGCAGCTACTGCCGGGAATATTTTACCATGGCCAAGGTTGTACATGAGGGGCGCGGACGATGACTCATGCACCGCTGAAGGGCTTTCGCATCCTTGATCTGACCAATGTGCTGGCCGGCCCGTTTTGTTGCCACCAACTGGCCCATATGGGCGCAGATGTGATCAAAGTCGAAACCCCTGGAACCGGTGACCTTGCGCGCCAGCTTGGGGCCGACCCGGACCGAAATGCCGATCTGATGGGTGTGTCGTTTTTGGCGCAAAACTCGGGCAAGCGGTCGATAACCTTGAATCTAAAGACTGCTTCTGGCAAACGAATCCTCAATGAAATGGTGCAACAGGCAGATGCGCTGGTCGAGAATTTTCGCCCGGGTGTGATGACCCGCTTGAGCCTGGATTATGATAAGTTGAGCCAAGAAAACCCCCGCCTTGTCTATTGTGCCATCTCGGGGTTTGGGCAGGACGGTCCTCTGGCCAAACTGCCCGCCTATGACCAGATTGTACAGGGGATGAGCGGTGTGATGTCGATTACCGGCGATGCCAACACTGCTCCCTACCGGGTCGGTTACCCGATGGCGGATACCATTGGCGGCATGACGGCGGCCTTCGCTGTTGCTGCCGCGCTTGCCAATAAAGCCGAAAATCGCGGAACGTTCATTGATGTGTCAATGCTCGAAGCCGTAATCGCGACGATGGGCTGGGTGGTGTCAAACCATCTGATCGTCGGGCAGGCGCCAACACCAAACGGCAACGACAACTTCACCGCCAGCCCGTCTGGTACGTTCAAAACAGCCGACGGCGTCATGAACATCGCGGCGAACAAGCAAGAACAGTTCGAGACGCTGTGCGAGATCATCGGCAAACCGGCCCTCACGCTTGACCCACGTTTTACCGACCGAAAACACCGGCTGTCCAACCGTGCTACTTTGACCACTGAATTGGAGGCGGCTTTCATCACCGCACCGACCAGTGATTGGGTCGAGAAGCTGACGACGCGGGGGGTTCCGGCCGGCCCTGTCTGGTCGGTGCCCGAGGTGCTGGCGCATCCGCAGCTTGCGGATCGGGGTCTACTGCAAACCCATCGCGTTGATGGAGAGGATCTGCAACTGGTCGGGACAGGAGTTAAGTTCGACGGTAACGCGCCGGGTGTGGATGCTCCGCCCCCCGCTCTCGGTGCGCATACGACAGAAATTCTGACCGAGCTCGGTTACGATAATGCTCAAATATTGGCTCTGAAAAAGGAAGGTGCTATATGACGGACTCTTCATCCCGTAAAGAAACCGAGGATTGGTGGCGGACAGCCCTTATCCGGATGGAGCCAAATCAGATCGACATTCGCGGCCACCCCATTGAGGATCTGATCGGCAATATCGGGTTTGTGCAAATGATCTGGCTTTGCCTGCGTGGCGAACTGCCATCAAAGGATCAGTCGCGATTGCTTGAGGCAGCTCTGGTGGCAGCGGTTGATCATGGACCCCAAGCGCCGTCCATCGCTGCGGCCCGTATGGCGGCCACGTGCGGCGTCGGCCTGAACAGCGCGATGGCGACGGGGCTCAACATGCTGGGTGATGTTCATGGTGGAGCCGGCGAGCAAGCGGTGTCCCTTTACCAAATGGCATTATCCTTTGTCGATGAGGGTGACACACCGGATGCAGCAGCGGCTCAGGCCGTAAAGCGCTGGACAGCAGACCATGGTAAATACATGCCCGGTTTCGGGCACCGCTTTCACACACGCGATCCGCGCTCGCCACGTTTGATTGAGCTGGTGCAATCTGCACAGCGCAAAGGCGTTGTCTCGGGCAGGGCGGGTGACATTGCGCTGCGGATCGAAGCTCACCTGTCAGATATCAAAGGCCGCCCAATCCCTATGAACATTGATGGCGCGACCGCGGTGATCTACACCGAACTTGGTTTTGACGCACCGCTCGCACGTGGATTGTTTTGCCTCTCGCGGTCGGTTGGCATTCTTGCGCATGCCTGGGAACAGACACAACAAGGAGGACGCAACAAAGGCCCGCTGCCCAAGGGACACCTTTGGACATATCTCAAACCAAGTGAGAAATAGGGTGGGATCACACCCTAACGGATGTGACTACCAAGTGCGGCTAAAAAGGCAGTTAGACGCTCCTGACACCATCCCCAATCAAACCAGGGTGCACTTGCTGGCTGGAAAGCGTTGCCTTACCTGAATGTTGGCCTTGGTTGTCCACTGGAATATTGGAGCGACTTTCCAATTGATGGTATTGGTCGAAACGGCAGTCTCACGAGATTGGCAAATGAACCACATTGTTGTTGCATGCGTATGATGTATCGATGCGGGCAGATAGAGACAGGCGACCAAGCCCGTTATCGTTCTTCCATACAGAAGACTTAAATTATCGCGTGAGCGGTTTAGTCCTTTGGCCGATAGCAGACATCTAGTAATTGAACGGTCGAATGTCCGTTGTGGGTCAAAATGAGAAGTATTTAGTGGCCTAAAATCACTTCCGCTTTGCCACACTTCACAGACATTAATGCCCAACAGGTCAGCTTACTGCCCAAAAGCTGACGAAATTGAACGATCCGGAGTTAGTCTCAAAAGTGCCAGAAGCGGTCATTTCTTGAATGACAATTAGTGATCTTGACCAGCCATAAACGCTGTTAATCTGTCCAGAACGCGATCAGGGGCCTCTAACTGTGGCAAGTGACCAACACCGGGCAATGTCTCAAATGTAGCGTGTGGAATCAATCCATGGAGTGCTTTGCCTCTAGAAAGAGGTATCCAAGGATCATCCTCGCCCCAGATAATTTTAACAGGACAGCGTATCTCTCCGAAAAGAGGCTCAACCTCGGCCGTGAAACACTCGTCGGCTTGTGCGAATTGTCGGTAGAAACTGCCCGCGCCGTCATCAGTCAACCATGGTGCGACGAGGTTGGTAAGGTCCTCTGTGTCAATTTGATCGACAATCGCTCCCTGAATATAGGCTTCAACAACCGCTTTGTGTATGTGGGGTGGCAGTCCCAAGAATGCATCTACATGTCGTCCGACGTGATCAAAAAACTCTGAACCCCATGGGCGCATCGCAACAACGTTCATCAGCACATATCGGTCAAACTCACAGCCATGCAGTAAGTGGGCGCGAAGTGTGGCAGCACCGCCGAAATCATGCGCAACGACATTGGGTCTTACTAGCCCCCAATAATCCAGCATTTCGGAAAATATTTGACCTTGAACATCGAGAGACGTGCGCTGAACAGGTTGTTTGTTAGATTGGCCATACCCCGGCATGTCATACCAGTGAACGCGATAGTGTTTTGCCAATGTTGGAACCACGCGATGCCACGAGAACGAGGACCAAGGCCAACCGTGGGCAAGGACAAGATCCGGCCCCTCACCATATTTTCCGGCGGCAACCCTGCCTGCACTTGTCTCAACATGATCATCAAGGCGCCAAATCATTCGATACTCCTCTCGCTTCCCTTATCTGCTAATTCTAGCCCGAGAACCCTGCATGTGAGTTGGCTTGCTCGAAATCCAATGCCCATGAAGGTTGTTCAGCGGCAAATATTCTAATCCTTTCGGAAACTTCTGGCTCTCCGCTCAGACAACCCGCTGGAATGATCATCTTCGACCCGTCGGCGTTTGACCAGGGAACACCGGAGCCGCAGAACCTGCAGAACGACTTGGAGATTTCCCGTCCCGGCACCTGATAGTTGACGATATCCTCAGTGCCACTGAGCCACAAGAACCCATCCGCTGTCACAAAAAGGTTTGATGCGAACGCCGACCCGGTGATCTGGCGGCACTGCTCACAGCTGCACAATTGCAGCTTATCGAAGGCATTGACAACCTCGAACGAGACCATACCGCAAAGGCATCTCCCTTTGATTTCCTTCATCATCGCTATCCTCTGCTATTGGGTTCAATAATTCTGCTGATATGCCGCAAACGATCTTCAGCCTGCGAAATCATTCCGTGAAGCGTGACTTGCGCTGGTTCGATAACTCGGATCAGATCGGCTGCCTCCCCGACGATCACGGCGGCAATATCTGTGTCATCCGCAGCCCAAGCTGCTTCAAAACGAACTTGCTCCTCTGCAAGGTTTTGCCTGAGACCTTCAATGTCCTCGCTCCATTGATGGGTGAAGGCATTTCGCATCGTGCGGAGGTTCCAGTCGTCTGGCCAATCTAGCCCGCGCGCCATGTCGAATACGGAACTGCGTTCGGTATTGTCACCGCTGCCACAAAGGGCGGCCTGCTTGGCATTGTCGCTCGCAAGGGATTCGTTGCTGGCAAAAAAGCCAGTTCCGCACAACACGCCCGAGGCCCCAAGCGCGAGAGCCGCAGCCAACCCACGCCCATCAGCGATGCCTCCTGCGGCGATAACCGGTATTCCCTTCGCTATATCGACAACCGCTGGAACAAACGGCAACGTCGCCCGCGCACCGCCATGCCCGCCCGCCTCGGCGCCCTGCGCCACGATGGCATCCACTCCAGCGCCCACAGCTTCTCGCGCCTGGTCCAGCGTCTGCACTTGAACGATGAGCTTCGTCTTTCCTTCCCTAATTCTGGGGAGAAACGGTTGGAAATCACCGAACGAGAGCATCAGCGCGGCGGGAGAACGCTCAAGAGTGAGATCAAGCAGATATGGCTGACGGGCCAGAGACCACGTGATAAAGCCCACCCCAATACGCGTATCGCCCGCAACGTCGAACTCGCGGGCGAGCCAATCAACGTCACCGTAGCCACCACCGATCAGACCCAAACCACCAGCCTGGCTGACTGCGGCGGCAAGTGCGCCGCCGCTGACACCCGCCATCGGCGCCAAAAGAACCGGATGTTCAATGTCAAACAGATCGCAAAGAGATGTGCGAATGGACATTATGGTCAACTCGCCGCTTTGCGTCTGTACTGTTCGACCGGCAGGCCACCGACCCCCCAATCCTCAAGCGCAACTTCGTCGATTACAACAAAGGTCGTCGCCGGAGACTTGTCGAGAACCCGAACCAGCAAATCGGTAACGCCGCTGATCAACTCGGCCTTCTGATCGGTGGTGACCCCCTCGCGGGTCACCTTGATGTTTACATAAGGCATATTGGTTCCTTTCAGGACTCGCGTTCAGTGATGTGGAAAATCTTGGCCATGATCCGCCATGCGCCATCGGTTCGCACAAGGGTTAAGAAGTCGATAAAATCCTTTGTGCCAATGGAGCATCGTACACGGGCAAAAGCGGTGTTCTCGCCTGCGAATTCTATCGACTCGATCACGTCACGGCGGGGTTCATCCTGTGATACTGGGGATACGCGCTTTGCCACCACCGGAAAGTATTCATCCATCGTGCGATAGAGAAGCGGCGTTTCGTCCGCCGTTGCATAGATCGACTTTGGGTGAAACGCGCTCCCCAGCCTTTCAATGTCGGCGTGATAGAGGCCATCGAAATAGGTCTCCAACACACCTGTTACTGCGGCAAATGCAGTCATGCTGCCTGCTCCATGAGACCCTCTGCGACCATCGCCTTGATCGAGGCCGGACGCGCCGCGACACGCGCCACGTAAGCTTGGGTTTTTGGATGTGCGGCAAGGCTTACCCCAACAAAACCTGCCCAGTTGAGCACGACAAAAGCATAGGCGTCCGCGACGGTGAAAGTGTCACCGAGAAGAAAGGCGCGACCGTCATCGAGGAGTTGTTCGATATGCGCGGCGCGGCGTTTGACACCAGCCTCGGCCTTCTGCCTGGCCTCGCCATCAAGCTCCTTACCCGAAAAAAACGGACCAAAGGATTTATGCAGCTCAGATGATACGAAGTTGAGGGCTTCCTGAAGCCGAGTGCGTTCCAGCGTACCGTTCGGCGGCGCAAGCCCGGCATCGGGTGACTGATCGGCTAGATACTGCAGCACGGCAGGATTCTCCGTGATGATCTTACCGTCGTCGGTGACCAGGGCCGGAACATAGCCGTTCGGGCTGATTTTGCGGAAATCCTCGCCCGCTTCGGTCTTGCCCGCATCGGTGTCTGTCTTGTCGAGTTCGAACGAGGTGCCGAGTTCGTTCAAGATGATGTGGGATGCCATTGAGCACGCGCCGGGTTTGTAATGAAGTTTCATAAGAGGTTCCCTTTCTGAGGTTTAGCTATGTGAACTCAGGAACGGTACCAATGATTATACTTCATTAATAATATTGATTTCTCACCATCATGATCTAAAATACTAATGATTTAGAACGAAAGGTCGAGCTGCGTGATAACATATGAGCAATTAATCGTGCTGCACGCCATCGTCACAGAAGGGACCTTTCGAGGCGCGGCCGAGCGGCTAAACAAGTCCCAATCTGCCATTAGCCACATGCTCAAGAAACTTGAAACCGAGATCGATATCATTCTGCTATCGCGTGAAGAGTACAGACCGACTCTCACCGCAGGCGGAGAAGTTTTTTATCGGCAGGCAACCCGTGTCATGCAGCAGATGAAAGAGCTGAGTATCGTTGCGAAAAACCTGAGCGCCAAGCAAGAGCCAGAGGTGTTTTTGGCCGTGACCGCTACGTTTCCATTAAAACCAGTTCTCAAAATCATCGGCATCATCAGAGATGAATACCCGGCCACTCATATACGTTTATCGCGGGAAAGCATGGGGGGACCGATCGAACGACTTTTACGAAATGATGCCGATATCATTATTGCAACGATGGATGGCGTTCCCGTTGAACAGATAGAAGCGTTGTCCTTTGCACAAGTAACAATTGTTCCGGTGGCCCATCCAGACTTCGAGCCCGCACGAAGTTCGCACATGAAGACTATCAGCGAGATGCAAAGCTATACCCAAGTGGTCGTTGCCGACAGCAGTAGTGGTGAGTTTGCGCAAAGCAGGGATTTGCTTCCAGGTGGCCTTCGTTGGACCGTTTCGGACTTTGCCGCAAAGAAGGAGATCTTGTTGGCGAAGCTAGGTTGGGGTGGCATTCCTACACATATGATCGATAGTGAATTGGCTCGAGGCGAGTTGGTAGTTCTCAATGTTGAAGGCTATCAAAAACGCGAATCGCACCTGTTTCAAATGCGCAAGCGCGACAAAGACGTTGGCATTGTTGCGCAATCAATCTGGGAGCAACTCCGAAGATAGCGCAGCATATGCCCTATGGTATTGGAAAACGAGCTGATGTCATTGGCTAGTTTTTTAATTTGCCCGAAGTATCTCGGCTCATCATTTGTTCCGGTCCGGGTCAAAACCGGACATTTTGACTGGTCTCGACTGGCGTCTGCTCAACGCTCAGGAGCAGACATGACGCTGGCATACCTATAGTGAATGCTTTGCGCCATCTAAGTTAGCGCCTTCTTCATCTCCCGAATAAACTCCGACATCTGCCTACGTAGTGCAACTTCCTCATTCGTCCAATATCCAAGCTTATAGTTGCCGTTTCTTGGTCCCTTCGGTGCACCCGGCGATGTTCCACCATGCATTCTGCATCGGCCGTTTTTCATACCCTTCGATTTACAGGTTGCGCCAGATCTAGTCTTTGCTCCGCAATGCATGGGGTTGTCCACCCTTTTTTGTTTTACCCCCGCCCCCCTCTACGGTGCCAATAATGGCCTGCCCACCTTCATTCACATGAACATGCTCAACTGTCATTTTCTGTTGGCCCTTACCACGATGCCTATTGAGGGCCTCCATCTGCCGAATATACAAATTCATAAACTTTGAAGCTATATT
>NZ_JBALWB010000002.1:0-696757 GCF_036960155.1 Sulfitobacter sp.
TTTGGCTCCATCAGGCGGCACAGTTCAAATGCTGGTCCGGCTGGGATACGCGGCAAGCCCGCTGGCAGCCCCTAGAGAGAACCTGCAAGCAAAGCTCATCAATGCTTGAGCAGATAGTAAAGTAACCAACGAAAGCTGCAGCCGCAGCGAATCAACACTTTGTCCGGCGGTCTCAACGGTCCAAGTAGCAGCCCGCGACCTTTGCAATGGCAGCGAACGTCCGTTTAGAGCCCAGAGTGACTGATGCTGCAAGGTGCATCAATGTCCGCAATGCGCTTTCCGGTACTTTCAAACCTACTGAGCTGCTTTCAGCAGTGTCTCGGCAACCAACCTTCCGTAATCATTTACGATCTTCGGATTGGCCCCGGAAATGAGACAGATCACCAACGATAAGCAGAAAAACTCTCAGCGAATAATAGCTCTGCTGCTGATGTGTTTTGAGCAACCATTGGCTGCTTTCAAAGCGGTGTTTTGCTCATAGTAGCAAGGTGTCTATTCGGCGTGCTTTGACGGACTTCCTACCAGATAAACAAAGAAAGGAAGACCAATGGCACTTGCCAGCACTGCTGAACGACAAATGCTCGAACTGATCAATCAAGAGAGGGCGGCGGCGGGTTTGAACCCAGTAAAGTTGAACACGCTGTTGAACGATTCCAGCGAAGATCACAGTAAATGGATGATCAGTACCGACGAATTCTCCCACACCGGCCAGGGGGGATCAACCGCGACTGAGCGGATGCAAGCGGCAAACTATCCCTTCGAGGGGTCATGGTCGTCAGGTGAAAACATTGCTTGGCAATCCGAACGTGGTGCTGAAGGGATTGCTGATGATGTCGCGCAACTGCATCAAGGTCTGATGGAGAGCCCAGGACACAGGGCTAACATCCTCAATCCCGATTTCACTGAAATCGGGATAGGAATTGAGCGTGGAGAGTTTGATGGTTTTGATGGCGTGGTCGTTACGCAAAACTTTGCACGTACCGATGGCGATACGTCAACCTCAGTTGAATCGGACTTAACCCCAACGCCTGATCCGGTTCCGGCACCAGAGCCAACGCCGGAACCTGAGCCGACACCAGAGCCAACGCCGGAACCTGAGCCGACACCAGAGCCAACGCCGGAACCTGAGCCGACACCAGAGCCTGACGATGGAATGGATCTTGTTTCAGGCGTCCACTTTGGAACTGCCGGTGACGACAAGATCACAGCCACAGGGACTTGGTTCATGATCTTTGCTGGAGCGGGCGATGACGAAGTCACCGGGTCAGACGGGTCGAATTACCTAGACGGTGAGGCCGGTAATGATTCCATAATTGGTGCAAATGGTGACGATGTCCTGTTTGGCGGCAAAGGGAATGACAGTCTGGAGGGCGGCGACGGAATGGACTTCCTCATCGGAGAAATTGGTGACGACATCATGACCGGCGGATCAGGTGAAGACTATTTCGATTTCTCCGCAGGCAATGACAAAATCACTGACTTCACCGTTGGCGAGGATGTCTTGTTCATCGATCCATCGCTTGTTGGCAATCGCCAAAATGTTGAGAATTTCTTTGCCGAAAACGCCAGTGCTGTAGATGGAAATACAGTCATCGATCTTGGCAATGACACGTCTTTGACGTTGGTTGGTATCACTGACGTGGCCGAAGTCGACGTCTTTTCATACATGTGCTGATCTAGCGCATGCGCTTGCAATAGTCGAAATGGGGCGCCGCAATTGAGATCGCCGCGCCCCTAATCTCAAATCCAACGGAAGCTTGTCTCGTCAACCACCTTTGGCCGAGCTTTTTCTGAAAAGCCGCCATTGGTTGCAATAGGATGAATAGCCCCTTTGTCCGTATTTAGCTATTCGGACAAAGTGAGGTGGATGTCGGGTTTGAAAGACCCGCATCCAAAATCTCATGCTAATTCATACGCCAAGAAAACTTGATCAATTCAAGTCCTCAATCAAAAATATGTCCGCTCCGTCACGCTGAAAAACAACAAAATCAGACTATTACTAAGCCAACCTAGCAATCAACGTGCCAATGTTGAAATCTAGCGCAGACCTAGCGCAGACCTAGCACAGTTCAAACGGGCACCAACAAGATCAACAGTTTAAACTATCATTAAGGGCATTGAAAACCCTCGTGTCGGCGGTCCAAATTCGCCTCTGAGTGAAGTTTAAATATAATAAGAAACATATTCTTAGAGGTTTTCTGAATTGTGGCGAAATCGCTGTGCTAGCATGACTTTACCTAGGACATTGCTAGCACAGCACGGTAGAAACGCTTATTGCCGTGCTTACGATGCTCTTAGAGTTATTCTGTGGGTTAAACCGTTTAGGATTGTTTATTTTATTCGCAAACCAAATACGCTTTTATTCTATATGGAAAAGTATCATTCTTCTGAGCTGTTCCGCAGCAATAATTAACTTCCAACAAAAGCGGCATATCAGCAGAGCCTGGTAAACCGCATACGTCTGCATCCAAAGTTGTATCATTTGGAGCGTCACCGCACTTTGGTGTGCGATGACAGTTGTACCGTAAGAATGAAGCGGCATCGCAGTAACGCGATTGACTGACAACTCGAATCAAGTTTGCTGAATTGATCTTTATGTTTGGCGCTTGTTTTACAGCAGCGGCCTCAGATGCCGCAGTTTCTCTGGCTTTTGCAACTTTGATCCGCTCATTCTCTATAGATAACTCAGCGGCCGCTACCTCAGGGCTGGTGATCAGGTCACGTGCCTTGAGGTAGCGGTAGACTGTGGCGTCAGAGGCATAGGAACGTTCTTGATCGCTGAACGTCACCGCCAATTCTCGCGGCGATAATTTCGTCTCTTTCGGGGCGAGGTTAACGATCTTGTGCCTCACCTCGTCGGAAAAGCGGTTCCAAACATGTCTGGGTTTGGAGATTGGCCCTGCAATCCAACCTCACCAGGCTGGTGATAACGATCATGCCAGCGGTAGAATTTGGTGCGGGGGATACCCAGTTTGGACAACATCAGTCGTGTCGACAGATGCGATCCTTCGAGGAGCCTGATGATCTCCAGCTTCTCAGATGCCGAGAAACGGGCGGCACGGCTCAGCAATGATGTCTTCGCCACGCAACCTGTTCAGCACGATGCAGATCTTCTCTTTCGAAAAATAATGCATGCGCGTGGCACGTTTGATATCTTTGACGATCTTCTCGCCACGTCTTTTGTGCATTCCAGTTGTCTGCCTCATCTTCCACTCTTCAGTGGTTGCGATGAGCCAACAACACTGTCCTATCAAATAGAGCTATTTGGACCCACAAACACTGACGTCAGGCAGTAGCGAGGAACCAATTGGCCTCTCGCTACGTTTCC
Source organism: Sulfitobacter sp. (assembly GCF_036960155.1). Taxonomy (GTDB): domain Bacteria; phylum Pseudomonadota; class Alphaproteobacteria; order Rhodobacterales; family Rhodobacteraceae; genus Sulfitobacter. The sequence goes on from NZ_JBALWB010000002.1 coordinate 3,329, forward strand.
AATCCTAAAATGGGCTATCAGCGTAGTAGAACTCAGCTGCATTTTCCTGAGTGATCAAGACAGAACCAATAACGAATGTACCGGATACTGGCGCTGTTGACGTTAGACCAACTGCCGTCAATTCAATCGCTGTTGCGATCATGGACGGTGGATAGGTTACATTTGCAGGGATCATAACATCGCCGTCCCGTGTGCGTGCAATCATCTCTTTCATGCCAGCACCACCAAGGACAAATTTGATGTCGTCGCGACCCGCGGCCTCGATCGCTGCTAGAACACCGATTGCCATGTCATCATCCGACGCCCAAACCGCGTTGATTTCTGAGTGCTTGGACAGGAAGTCTTCCATGACAACAAAGCTATCGTCGCGGTTCCAGTTGCCGTGCTCCATGCCGATGATCTCGATGCCCGAACCCTCGATGGCTGTTTCAAAAGCGGCGACACGTTCGTTGTCGATGCTTGTGGGGATGCCGCGGAACGCAACGATTTTACCACCGTCTGGCATGGCAGAAACCATGTATTCGCCGGACACTTTCCCAAAGCCTGAGTTGTCGCCTGCGACATACAGATCTTCGATACCTTCAATCGCCAATCCACGGTCCACAACGGTGACCCATGCGCCGCTGTCTGCGACGGCTTTAACCGGGCTTGTCAGGGGTTCGGACTCAAAAGGCAGAACGACAAGCGCGTCGATGTTGCGCGTTGCCATCATGTCTTCGATGTCGTTGACTTGCTTGGCTGGATCAGACGCCGTTGCTAGAACAAAATCTAGTTGTGGATAGACCGCTTCAAGGCGCTTAACAGCTTCTTGAGCGTGGAAGTTCATGCCACCAGCCCAACCGTGGGTCGCTGCGGGAATTGATACACCGATTACTTTTGTATCTTGTGCAAATGCGGGCATTGCCAGCGTAGCTGCAAGTGCGACTGCACCTGTGATTTTAGAAAATTTCATGGTTTTCCTCCTAGTTGACCATTTTAAATTACGGTGGGTTTTATCCCTCCGCCTTCTTGTCCCGCTGCAAAATCACAGCGAGAATAATGATAATTCCTTGGATGGCACCATTTAGGTAGGGTGACACACCGTCGGTTAGGTTTAAAATATTGCCGATCAAGGACAGGATCAGCACGCCGATCACGGTGCCCCAAACCCGACCAAAACCGCCCTTGAGCATCGTGCCGCCGATGATGACAGCGGCGATGGCTTCAAGTTCCCACAGCACACCTGTGCTGGATGATGCCGACCCCAAACGTGGGACGTACATGATGGTGGCCACGCCAACCAAGATGCCCAAGAACACGTAAGTCATCATGCGCACACGGTTCACATTCACGGATGAATAACGTGCGACCTGATCGTTGGAACCAACAGCGGCTGCATGACGCCCAAATGCCGCACGCCGCATGACCACTTCGCCGATAATCGCAACAAGCGCGAAGACGATGATCGGCCAGCTGATGCCAAGGATGCCGTCAAAATAGATGGGCCTAATGATTGCGCGCATCCCGAAATCAAGGGACAAGGTGCCGCCATCGGCGAGCCACGTCACAAGGCTGCGGTAAATTCCCATGGTGCCAAGCGTGACAATGAACGCCTCGATCCGCATGTTTGTGATGAGAAATCCGTTCACAAACCCAGCGGCAGTGCCTGCAACAATGGCCGTTAGCATTCCCACCATGACCAAAGGCCAACCAGCCCCCATTGTGGGTAATAACCCGTTCATCACAAGGATCATCAAGCCGGCAATAAAGGCCGCCATAGATCCCACTGACAGGTCTAAACCACCCGCAGTGATGACAAATGTCATGCCCACCGCAATGATCCCGATGAAGGCAGAGCGCGACAAAACATTGGTGATGTTGCCTGTGCTTAGGAAGTTTCCGTTCATCAGCGTGCCGATAATGACCAGCACAACAAGGGCCAAAATCGGCCCCATGACCTTGAGGTCGAGTAGCATGTTGGGTTTGCGAGTGGTTTCTGCCGTGGCCATTAGGCTGCCTCTTCTTTTTGCGCGCCAAGGCCCATCGCGAGCCGCACGATTCTGTCTTCCGTCATGTCAGCGCCCGAAACTTCGCCTGCTATGCGCCCTGTGCGCATGACGATGACGCGATCCGCGAGGCCAATGACCTCCTGCATCTCGGAACTGATAACGATGATGGATTTTCCCTGCTGCGAGAGCATGTGGATAAATTCATAGATTTGTTGTTTGGTGCCAATATCGATGCCGCGTGTCGGCTCATCGATGATGACGATATTTGGAGCGGCCAGCATCACCTTGGCGATCAATAGTTTTTGCTGGTTGCCGCCTGACAGGTTCCCCACGGCAACTTCGCGCGTGGGCGCACGAATGTCGAAATCTTCAATCGCTTTGGTCAGGGCCATCTCTTCGGAATTCTGATTGATCAACCAATTGGTGAAATCTGGCAACGATTGGAGCGTCAGGTTTTCTCGCATGCCTTTGCTTAAAAGCAGGCCACGGCTTTTGCGATCTTCTGTTAGATAACAAAGGCCTGCATCTTGTGCTTGACGAGGAGATCTAAGATTGACGGGCATTCCGTTGATACGCACATCGCCAGTGGCTGTGCGCAACCCAATCAGTCCTTCCATCGTTTCAGTGCGTCCCGATCCAATCAAACCGGAGACACCCAAGATTTCGCCTTTTTTCAGGGTGAAAGAGATGTCTTGCGCGAACCCCGGGACTGAAAAGTTACTGACCTCAAGAGCTGGTTCCGTACCAACTGATCCAACGCGCACAGGGTAAAGTGATGAGACATCGCGCCCCACCATGCTTTCGGCCATTTGGTCTTCGTTGCAATCACTTGCTGGGCCGCTGGACACCACATGGCCATCCCGCAAAATGGTAATTTTGTCCGAAATCCGTTTTACCTCATCCAACTTATGGGAGGTGAATAAAATCGCGACACCTTCGGCCCTTAACTGTTCAACCTGTTCAAAAAGCACTTCGGCTTCGCGCTCGGTCAACACCGCCGTTGGCTCATCCATGATTAACACGGATGCATTACGTGACAATGCCTTGGCGATCTCGACCATCTGCTTGTCTGCATTGGCAATATCGCGAACACGAGCAGACGGGTCGACCTGACAATTCAAACGCGCAAGCAGCGCCCGTGTTTCGGCCTGCATTCCGGCCTTGTCCAACAGGAAGCCACGTTTCTTTTCGTGCCCAAGGAAGATATTTTGTTCCACGCTTAATTGGTCTGCAAGGTTGAATTCCTGATGGATCAAAACCACGCCCTGCGCTTCGGCGTCTTGTGAGTTGGCCAAGGACACAGGCTGCCCGTTTAAAGTGAGCGTGCCACTCGTCGGGGCCAAATACCCCGACATGATTTTCATTGTGGTCGATTTACCCGCTCCGTTTTCACCAATAAGCGCGTGCACTTCTCCAGCAGCAAGCGTGATGTCCACATCATGCAAAACTTGGACAGGCCCAAAGCTGCGGCAAATATTGGTTAACGATAGGGCGGGTGTTTGGGTCATACTTTGACCCATGCCGCGTTACGGGCCGAGGAACGTACGCAAGCATCAATGAACGTCACACCGTCCAAGCCGTCATGTACCGTTGGCAACATGTGCTCGATTGTGTTGCCGTCACGTGCTGCGGTGATCAGATCAGCGGCCTCATTGTAGATGTTTGCGAACCCTTCAAGGTAACCTTCAGGGTGGCCCGGGGGGATACGCGAGACAGCTTGGTTTACGCCGTGTGCGCCAGCGCCATTGCGCGTCAAAAGGCGTTTAGGTTCGCCATGAGGTGTAAACCACAGGTAGTTGGGATCTTCTTGTGACCATTCCAACCCGCCTTTTTCACCGTAAACCCGCAGCTTCAGCGCATTCTCATTACCCGGTGCCACTTGGGACGACCACAACATGCCTTTGGCTCCACCGATGTAGCGCAGCATCACATGGACGTTGTCATCCAGGCGTCGGCCTTCAACAAAACTGGTCAGATCGGCGGCAAGGCTTTCAAGTGTCAGACCACTCACAAAACCCGCAAGATTATAGGCATGTGTTCCGATGTCGCCAACACAACCGCCAGCGCCGGAACGGGCAGGGTCGGTGCGCCACTCCGCCTGCTTCAACCCTTCGCTTTCAAGTGGGGTTGTCAGCCAATCCTGCGGGTATTCCGCCTGCACAACGCGAATTTTACCAAGAGCACCCTCAGCCACCATCGCGCGCGCTTGGCGCACCATCGGGTAGCCAGTGTAGTTGTGCGTTAGGATGAAATGTGCGTCGGACTTTTCCGCTGCCGCCACCAGCTTTTTGGCGTCCGCTAAAGTAGACGTTAGTGGTTTGTCGCAGATCACGTGTATACTGCGTTTCAGGAATTCACGTGCTGAGGGGTAGTGCACATGATTGGGCGTCACAATTGCAACCGCCTCAATCCCGTTTTTCAAACGGGCCTCGCGTTTGGCCATTTCCGCGAAATCACCATAACAGCGATCCGCATCCAAGCCTAAGGCCGCGCCGGACGCTTTGGATTTCTCAGCCGTTGAGGACAGCGCCCCCGCGACCAATTCAAACCGCCCGTCGATACGCGATGCAATGCGGTGAACGCCGCCAATAAACGCATCATTGCCGCCGCCAACCATGCCAAGCCGAATAGGTGTCATAGTTTCACTCCGTCAATAAAAATTTCTTTGTACCGCAATGACTGGCTTGGGCTTTTGGTGACACGAACTCCCCAGCTGCGATTTGCTTTGAGGTGATCGGCTAAATCTTCTATCTTTCGGTAAAACAGTCCTTTGTCGGAGAAGTTGTGTTTGTCCCCCGACGGTGCACAGCGATAACCTTGGGTCTTGCCAAACATGTCCGGTTTGGTTCGCGCATTTGGCTCGTAGTAGTGTGCGGGTAATTTCGTCCCGTCAGTATCAACGACATAGACTCGCACCTCAAATCCCCATCATCTTGGCGTTTAACGCGTTGTCCGCGCCGCCATCGGCGAAATCGTCAAAGGCGCGTTCGGTCACGCGGATAATGTGGTCTTTGACGAACTGCGCACCTTCACGTGCTCCGTCTTCGGGATGTTTGATGGCGCATTCCCACTCAACGACGGCCCAACCGTCAAACCCGTTGGCGGCCATTTTGGAAAACACAGCCCCGAAATCGACCTGTCCATCGCCCAATGACCGGAAGCGGCCCGCGCGATCGACCCATGGTTGATAGCCGCCATAGACGCCTTGACGCCCTGTTGGATTGAATTCTGCATCTTTGACGTGGAACATCCGAATGCGGTCTTTGTAGATGTCGATATTGTCGAGGTAATCCATGCATTGAAGGACGTAGTGGGAGGGGTCATACAACATGTTGGCCCGGGCGTGGTTGCCTGTGCGCTCAAGGAACATCTCGTAGGTGATGCCGTCATGCAGGTCTTCGCCGGGGTGGATTTCATAACACACATCAACGCCGCAATCTTCGGCGTGATCTAGGATCGGCAACCAACGCTTTGCCAGCTCGTCAAACGCTTGTTCCACCAAACCCGCGGGGCGTTGCGGCCATGGGTAAACATAGGGCCACGCCAATGCGCCCGAGAACGTGGCATGTGCGCCGATCCCAAGGTGTTTGGACGCGGTAAGCGCCTTTTTTACCTGATCCACAGCCCATTCTTGACGGGCTTTGGGATTGCCGCGCACTTCGGGGGCGGCAAAGCCATCAAAGGCATCGTCATAAGCGGGATGAACCGCAACCAACTGGCCTTGCAGGTGAGTTGATAGTTCGGTCACTTCAACGCCATTTGCGCGTGCTTGGCCAGCCCAATCTTGACAATACCCTTTTGAGCTGGCGGCCTTGTCTAGATCAATCATGCGCGCATCCCAGCTGGGAACTTGCACGCCTTTATAGCCGCAATCCGCCGCCCATTTGGTGATCGAATCCCAAGAGTCAAACGGCGCGTCGTCGCCTGCAAATTGCGCTAGAAACAGCGCCGGACCTTTAATCGTTTTCATACATTTTCCTCCCAGACGTTAAACGTAGCGATTGACGATGTTCTCTAGTTTCTCTTGCTGTCCCGACATTGGTTGCGGGTTCAGACCTGCGGCTTCGGCCGCGGCTGCGATACCATCCAATGTGGCACCCTCGGCCAACATCGCCTTGGCTGCATCGGTTTCCCAGCCGGCGTAGCGTGCACCACGCGGGCCCTCTAAGGCTTCATCAGCAATCATTGCATGGGCTGACTTAAGGCCACGGGCACAGACATCCATTCCACCAACATGGGCTGCGATTAAATCGCTTGCATCCAAAGATTGGCGACGCAGTTTGGCGTCAAAGTTAGTGCCACCCGTTTTAAAGCCGCCGGCCTTTAGTACTTCGTAATAGGCCAATGCTGCCTCGGACGGGGAGTTCGGGAATTGGTCCGTGTCCCAGCCCGATTGGTAATCATTACGGTTCATGTCGATGGACCCAAAGATACCAAGGGTTCGCGCCATCGCCAATTCATGTTCAAACGAGTGGCCTGCAAGGATTGCGTGTCCTTGTTCGACATTCACCTGAACCTCGTTCTCAAGACCAAAACGCTTCAGGAAGCCGTAAACCGTGGCGACGTCATAATCATACTGATGCTTGGTAGGTTCCTGCGGCTTTGGCTCGATCAGGATCGCGCCTTTGTAGCCGATCTTGTGTTTGTATTCGACAACCATGCTGAGGAAACGGCCCATCTGTTCCAACTCACGGTCCAGGTTGGTGTTGAGCAAGGTTTCATACCCCTCGCGACCGCCCCAAAGCACATAGTTTTCGCCGCCCAAGCGGTGGGTGACGTCCATGCAAGATTTCACAGTTGAGGCGCAGTAGGCAAACACGTCTGGGTCGGGGTTGGTGGATGCCCCAGACATATAGCGGCGGTTCGAAAACATATTCGCCGTGCCCCAAAGCAGCTTGGGGCCGCCGTTGGCCATTTTCTCGCCCATGTAATCCGCCATTTCGTTCAGGCGTTTGTGGCTTTCTTGTAGGCTATCGCCTTCGGGACGCACATCATGGTCGTGAAAACAAAAGTACGGCACACCCAGAATGCGGAACATATCAAAGGCATCATCGGCCTTTTGTTTGGCCAACGCCATTGTGTCCGCAGGAAACCAGGGCCGCTCAAATGTCTGTCCACCAAAGGGGTCGTTCCCTTCCCAGACAAAGTTGTGCCAGTAGCACACAGCGAACTTCAGATGCTCGGCCATAGTTTTGTCGCCCAACTGTTCGGAAGGGTTGTAATGGCGAAACGACATAGGATCGGTGCTGTCAGGGCCGCCAAAGGCAATAGGTTCAATGTCGGCAAAGTATCTGCTCATTAGATGTTCTCTCGGCTATAAATATTTAATCGGATTTTTCCGGTATCAACGGATTGCTCACGTCGCTCAGTGAGGTCGCGCATGATCCGAACGGCGGCCACAACGGCCGCAGACGTGTCTTGATCCAACACCAGATCAATGGTGCCATCGCGCAACCCTTGGCGTGATGTTGGTGTAAGTTCATGTACAATTGTGACGGGTTTGGTTTCTGCGTTTTTGACGGCACGTACCAGTCCTCGGTTTCCTGCACCGATCGCATATATACCAACCAAAGGCCGTGCTGCGGCCGCTTCTGACACTAGCTGTTCAACAGTCTTGGCGTCATCATTACCCTCAACCGCTGGCAAAAGTGTTAGGTGCTGGAAACGTTCCTGCATGACCCTACGAAACCCCATAAGGCGCTCATTGTGGTCACGCGCAGACAAGGACCCAGCGATCATCAAAATCTCACCTGAATCGCCTAAAAATCGTCCCATAAATTCCGCTGCCGTACGGCCAGCGGCAACATTATCAAGACCAATATAGGCCTCGCGATCGGATTGGGGCAGGTCGGCCACAAGGGTTACAACCCGAACACCTGCTGCCCGCAGGCGACTGACTTCGTCTTGAACTTCGCGGGCTTCACTTGCCATGATCGCCACCGCGTCGCACTCAAGATCGCGCAATGCCGCAACTTGGCCTGCGACATCAAAGGCATTGGTCGGAATGATTTGGATTAGTATTTGTTCTTCGACCAACCTGCTGCGCTCGCGTTCAAGTGCGGCAAGCAACAAGGCGACAAATCCCGTGTCGCCCGACGGGACAATAAAACAGAACCGGTAAACACGACGGCGCGACAGATTTGCAGCAGCAAGATTGCGCACATAGCCTGTCTGCGCGACAGCAGCTTTGACTTTTTCCTCTGCCTTCTTTGAGACGCCGCCACGGTTATTTAAAACGCGGTCAACCGTAGCAAGGCTAACCTGAGCCGTCTTTGCAACATCATGTACTGTTGGTCCGTTCATGTTTCCCCCCGGTTAATAATTGGTAAAGTTAAATTTGAGGTACGTCAATCAATTTTATGATGGTAGTATGTCATTACCAAATACGTAGCATTCAAAACGCTTGGACAATTGAAGGCCAATCACCGAAATGGGACCATTCTCCCTTTAGAAAATGGAGGGTCGGCCCAGCATGTGCTGGACCAATTTGAAAAATGGCAGGGGGGGGCAGAACTGGCGCAGGTCACAATTGACCTTTAGAAACCATGACGTCCATTGCGACGGCCACAACAACGTAGCTGGCAGAGTCTTAGGTTTAACTTCATGATTCCTTCAAATTGGGGGGAACCTGAGGCGAAAGTTGATTCGTGGGTGGCCCCGCGAGAATTCTAGCGAGGCCAGTTTTATTAAGTCTTGCTGCGGGATGACATGACAATAACAGCCATTACCACAGTTGCGCCGGCGATATTGGGCAGTAGGGCCAAGGGCCAATACGCGCCCACGGCACCAAGGACCAAAAGCAATGCCGCCACTGGGCCAATAGGACCCTCTGCATACCACTGGATGATAGCATTGGTTGCGTAAATCCCGAAGAGCGCAAAGAAACCGATTTGCAGAACCTCGATTAGGTCACCTGAAATCAAAGGTGTGTAGGCGAACAATAGGGGTACGACATACAGGCCCTTGGCGATTTTCCAGCTTTCAAAGCCTGTAGCCATTGGGCTGGATCCCGCAATTCCGGCCGCAGTGAACGCTGCAAGGCAAACAGGGGGCGTCACGTTCGAATCTTGGCTGAGCCAGAAAATGATCAGGTGGGCGGTGAGCAAGAATGTGGTTTGCAACGCAGGATCAACCATGACGGGACGGATCGTGACGGCGATCTCAAAGGGGATGTTCCGGATCAACTCCCATGCCTCAGGTTTGGTCATGCCAGTGGTCACTTGCGCAACAAGAGGATGATCCACAAGGAAGAATAGCCCTGATTTCGCGGGGTCTGTGATGCCTGCAACCAGTTGTTCGGCAATTAATCCATCAGCCATAATTCCTGCCAGCGCGGGGGCCGTCAGGATCGCAAGGATAATATAGGCAGCGGTCACTGGCAGCCCCATGCCCAACACCAACGAAGCAATGGCGATCAACGCAATGGCCAGCACCAGAGAGCCTTGCGACCACTGCGCGATCATCAAGGAAAAACCATTGCCAACGCCACTGGTCACAATCGCGTTGTTCATGATCCCGATGGCTGTCAGCAGGATAGCGGTCATAATGGCAGAACGGATACCACTGATAAGCGCCTCTGATATCTTTGACGGGCCCATGTTGACGGGCTTGAACGAACCATCTTGGTCAAAATGTGCAACAAGGCTGGTGAACCAAGAGGTTACGATCACGGCGACAATCGCCCAACACGCGGCGTAAGAGGGCGTCACACCTGTCAACAACAACCAGATCATCACTGTTAATGGGATGACAAACACCAGACCACCCGACAGCATCTTGCCGCGATCTACCGTCAGGTCAATTTCAGAACCAGCGTCATATTTGACCGCCTCAATGCGCACGATAAATGCAACTGACAAGAAATAGAGGATTGCAGGAACAACAGACACCGCAACAATCGTGCCATAGGGGATAGAGGTGTAGCTGGCCATCACAAAGGCACCCGCGCCCATGATGGGTGGCATAAGTTGACCGCCTGTCGATGCAGCAGCCTCAACTCCTGCTGCGAATTGTGGGCGAAAGCCGTTTGACTTCATCAGCGGTATGGTGATGACCCCGGTAGAGGCCGTGTTGGCAATCGCAGATCCAGAGATCGTGCCCGTAAGAGCAGAAGAAATGACAGCAACAAAGGCCGCACCACCTTTGACACGGCCCGCAACAACTTTGGAAATCTCGATCACAAAATTACTGGCACCAGAAACAACCAGAAATCCGCCAAAGATCATAAATAGTGTGATGTTGGTGACCGAGATATTGCCAAGGATGCCAAACATCCCCTCGTCATTATAAAGAGTGCGAAACAACACGTCATTGAGTGGCAAGCTGGCTGATCGAAAGACACCGGGCAACATTGTACCCAGAAAAAGGATATAGCTGAGGGACAAGACAATCAGGATTGGAATAACCCAACCCGCGACGCGGCGAGACAGATCAATGCAGGCAAATACCAGCAGCAGTCCGGCGGCCCAATCGATGAACGTAAACTGCCAACCCAAACCTGTAACCGCGAGGGAACGCTCGTACAGGCCGCTTTCGGCCCAAGCCACCCAGAGAGCAGCTCCCGCCACTAGCAATCCATAGACAATATCAACAATCCAAGCCCATGTTTCGCCCGATCGTTTGCCCCAAGGGCTCATGGTAATGGATGCCAGAAATGCAAAGCCCGCAAAGTGGGTGGCATTCTGCCATAGCCCAGGTTCGGTAAGATAAACGTTTGTTAATACGTGCCAAATCGCAAAGCAGATGGCAAAAACGAGCACAATGTGCCGAGGCTCAAACTTTCCCGTTGGCATGCTCAAAAGTGTGTCGCGCGTCGATGGCCCATTCTCTATGGAAAATGTCATGTGTCCCCCCCAATGTATAAGAAAAGGGGCAACTATTTAGCTGCCCCTTTAGATCGTTTGCCGCTTTATTTCGCGATCAAGTTAGCCGGAATTTCCAACCCAACTTCGGTGTAATAACGCGCTGCTCCGGGGTGTAGGGGGGCGGGCAGGCCAGCCATTGCAGATTCAATCATCATGGCTTTGGTTGCCGGGTGGATTGCCTGTAGAAACGGTAGGTTTTCGTACATCGTTTTAGTGAGCATATAGACATGCTCTTCGTCCACACTTGCGTTAACGGCCAAAAAGTTAGGTTGCGCGATGGTGTTCACATCCTTGGTCTGACCTGGATACGTGCCTGCTGTAATTGTGTAGGGCACCCAAAGGTTACGGCCGCCGTCCATTGCAGCGGCTTGATCCGCCGTCACGTCGAGGATTGTGAATTTGCCCTCGTTAGAAGCCATCAGTTTGGTAATTGCACCAGTTGGGGGACCAGACGGGATGCCTGCTGCAAACACTTGACCGTTAGCCAATGCGTCTGCCGTTGGGCCGTAACCTGCAGAGACCAATGTGAAATCAGCGTTTACGTCGAGGCCCAGACCGGACAACAAAAGGGTGTTGGAGCCGATGGTGCCAGAATTCTGTTTGCCCATGCCGACCGACATGCCTTTGAGCGTGGCCAGATCTTCAACTGTCCCTGTTGTGGCTTTTTCTGTTGGAACAACAAATTGTTCGACGTTTTGCCATAGCATTGTAACCGAACGCAGATTTACCTGTGGCTCGCTTATGGGGCCAGTACCGGTGACGGCATAAGACCCAAACAGACCTTGCAGAATTGCGAAGTCAGCAGTGCCTGCGGACAAGGCTTGTACGTTCGCGCTTGAGCCAGCGGAATTTACGGCGGTTAGCGAAAACTTTTGTGTTGGCAGTAATTTGATCTTCGACAAAGTAGAGATCGCAGTACCAACAGGGTGATAGGTGCCGCCTGTGGATGCCGTGTTTAAAACATAATCGCCACCTTCCGCAAACGCGGCACCAGACGTCACAAGACCCGCGCTCATAACAAGCGCTTTCAACATTTTCATGATAGTTCCTCCCAGAAATATAGCTGTAAAACAGCCTGTGACGTTCATGCCGAACAGGGAGCGCGCGCGGTATGAAGGAAAGTGCAGGACAGAAAGAAAACCGTCTGCGGAATTCCGCAGGATTATTCAGCCTTTCAAAAGCGCGTCTTTATCAAGGCTCAGCTTGACGATCTTTTCGTTCAATGTCCGGCGACCAATGCCAAGGGTAGCGGCAACATCGTCCATGCGCCCGTCTTCGTCCTGAATCGCGCGGCTGATCAATTCACGCTCAAACGCAGCAACGGCCTCTCGCAACGTTTCAGGGAATGGTTGCATGGGGGTCTGTCGCGCGATGGCCTGCCTGACAGAGCCACCGCCACGCCGCTGCGCCAGCACGCGTCGTTCTGCGACGTTTTGCAGCTCTCGCACATTCCCGGGCCAGTCATACGCCATTACTGCTGAAATATCGTCATTCGTCAGCTTGGGAAACGGCAATTCATACAGCTTGCTAAGCCGCAGCATGTAATGGCGAAACAACAATAAGGCATCCTCGCCGCGGTCAGCCAAACAGGGCAGCACGATGTCCAATGTGTTTAGGCGGAACAACAAATCCTCGCGAAAGGTTTTGTCAGCCACCATCTGCGTGATCTGGGCTGAGGCCGCGCTGATGACACGCAACTTTACGGTCTGAACCTCGGTCTCACCGACCCGTTGATATTGCTGTGTTTCAATGGCACGCAGAAATTTGGCCTGTGTCTGGTACGGCATGGAACTTAGCTCATCAAGAAACAAGGTTCCGCCATCTGCTTGGTTCATCAGCCCGTTTAAGTTTTCACTGGTGCCAAACACTGTTTCCTCAAACCGTTCCGGCGGGATCGCAGCGCAGTTGACCGGCACAAAAGGGGCCGCAGCTGATGTGCCCAGATCATGTAACGCCCGCGCTACCAGTTCCTTGCCCGTGCCCGTATCCCCAAGGATTAAAACATTTGCACGGCTCTGGGCAAAATCAAAGATCGTGTCACGCACGGCATTTATCTGAGCACTGTTGCCAATCAAAATACGTTCCAGGTCGGTCAGCTCAGCCAAACGACTTTGCAGGAGTTTCGTGCTGTCCTCGAGACGCTTCATGCGGATGGCATTTTTAAGAATCCCCAAAAGGCGCCGCGGTGCAAAGGGTTTTTCGACAAAGCTATATGCACCGTTTTGCAAGGCACCAACAGCCATCGGGATATCCCCATGTGCAGAGATCAAAACAACAGGCACATGGCTGATCTCGCGGACTTTTAGCTGAAATTCCAAACCGTCCATTCCGGGCATTTGTACGTCACTTAGAATAACATCGGGGGCACTGCGCTGTAACGCTTCCAGCCCCTCATGCGCATTTTTTGCGATCACGGTGTCGTATCCCGCGCTTTGCAATAAATGGTCCAATGATGCGCGCATTTCGCGGTCGTCATCAATAACAAGGACTGTCCCTGAGTTCATGTTCTCTCCCCATCGGTTTGCAGTGGCCCGTCATTTTTGATCGGCAGTGTAACTACAAATTGCGCACCCTTGGTGACCTCCCCAAGGGTCAGATCCCCTGCGTGATCGTTAATAATCTCCGTCGCGATGGCAAGGCCAAGACCCATACCAACACCGGAGGGTTTGGTGCTGAAAAACGGTTCTTGCAGGTCTTTAAGGGTCGTACCAGCGAGCCCGGGACCATTGTCAGTAATGCGTATTTCAATAGTGTCCAAGTTTTTAACAACATCCATCCTGATCTTAGGGTTTGGTTCATTTTCGACGGCATGGATCGCGTTTTTCAGGAGGTTGACCAAAGCTTGTTCTAGTTGGATCTGGTGTGCATACAATTTGATTGGCTCAGGTAAATGGGCAGATTGAAAATCAATTTTCCCTGTTACAATTTCGGTTCTCAAAAGGTTTTCAACTTCTTGAAGGACCGTTGATAAATCGACAATTGCTTTTTGGGGACTCCGGCCGCGCACAAAAAATTTGAACTGTCCTGTGATGGATTCCATCCTGTCGACAAGTTTATTCAAATTCGTGGCCGTTTGAGGTGACGTAATTTCATTGCTCATTTCAGCGGCCACTAGATGGTTTCGAAAGGCACTGATGGGCTGGCCCAGTTCATGTGTAACTGAGGCTGCAACTTGTCCAAGGGCGGCTAGTTTTGCACTGCGCGCAAGTTCGGTTTGTGCGTGTTCCAAACGGTTGTTGCTCTCTACCAATTGTAACCGTTGGCGTTCTGATGCCGCATACGCCAGCTCAATACGTCGGGACCGAAGAAACGTCGCAAAACCAAGGAGGAAGATGATGATACTGCCGAAAAAAGCTGTCGTCAAAAGTGTTGCTCGAAGTATGTAGCTTTCAGGCTGTAAGTAGTGGACTGTCCAACCACGCCAATCTGCTTCTCCCGAAGCCAACAAATAATTGGTTCCTTCGACACTAACGCGGCTTTCTCCAAAAAAAGACCAATCTAAAGGAGTAAGTGCCTCACCGCTGAACTGTCGGTTCTCTAGAATGGCGCTTCGGACTTTGGGGTCCAAGGAGTTGATGGGGCGATATAGCCAGTCTGGATTTGAAGCTAGAACCACGATATTGTCTTTGTTGATGGCCACAATCGTTTCGCTATCACTTTCCCAAGACCGTTGAAGTTCGCTCACATCCAGCTTGATCGCGATGACGCCTCTTAAGGCGTCTTCTCTGGATAGAACGGGTTCAGCCACGAAATACCCAGGCCGACCTGATGTTGCGCCAATGGCAAAGTAGTCGCTGCGTTGGCCTTGCAGCGCACTTTGAAAGTAGGGGCGAAACCCGTAGTTTTGCCCAAGAAAACTGTGGGGTTCGTGTGCATTTGACGTTGCAAGAACGCGCCCGTTTATATCCATCAGGTAGATCGCTTCTAGCTTGGCTTCTTGAGCCAACAGTTGCAGCCGTTCGTTTATGTCCGTTTCGGGGGCAACAGGTTGCAAGGCCAGTGCAGATCGCGGGTCGTGGGCCAAAACGAAAGGTAAATGTTGGTGCTGGCGCAGCGTTTCATTCAGCGCGCGCAAATAGAGGTTCATACGGTTTGACGCCGCTTCACCCTCTAACTTTTCAAAATAATGCTGAGCTCCAAAGAAGGTCGCGGCGATGCCAAACACAACAGTAAAGAGCAACACGCCGAGAACACTTTTCCGCATCCTCCCTGGCGCGCGTTCGATATCTGCTTCAGTTTGCATTACTCTCTCCCAAGGTCTTACTTGTCATACGGGACTGCAGGTCATGTAAATAGCTGCTCGGCTGGCATACTTGAACGGCCCTGCGGAAATCCGCAAGGTTGATGGTTGTTCGGATGGTCTTTGGGATCGAGAGTAATGATGCTGGAAGCGGGCCAACCAACAAGAGCTCATAGCTGCAGTTGTTGTAGAGAATACAGCGAATGTGAACTTGCTGCCTTGCCAATGGGTTGCTGACTTGCCAAGTTGGATTGTTCCATGTGAAAGGACTGCCGTCATGAGCCTCCGACCGTTAGATATAGACCCTTCTCATTGCTTGATTGGGGGCCGTTGGGCGCCTTGTGACAGCGGGCAGACCATGGCGTTGATCAACCCGTCTGATGGCAGCACCCTGTGTGAAATCGCCTGCGGCGGTACTTCTGATATTGACCGCGCTGTGGAGGCCGCACGCACGGCTTTTGAGGGCCCTTGGGGTAAAGCAACCGCTGTGGAGCGGGGGCGCGTGTTGCAGAAGATTGGCGCGTTGGTGTTAGAGAACATTGACGAACTCGCCAAGCTTGAAGCGCTTGATGTTGGAAAGCCATTAACCCAAGCGCGCGATGACGTTGTCGCCCTTGCGCGCTACATGGAATTTTATGCTGGCGCGGTGGATAAACTGCACGGCCAAACGATCCCGTACCTTGATGGATATACCGTTTACACACTGCGAGAGCCGCACGGCGTAACGGGCCATATCATCCCGTGGAATTACCCGATGCAGATCATCGGTCGTTCTGTTGGCGCAGCCTTGGCGACAGGCAATGCTGCAGTCCTTAAACCAGCCGAAGAGGCCTGCCTGACGGCCCTTGCATTTGGTGAACTGGCACGGCGCGCGGGCTTGCCTGATGGTGCGTTAAATGTCGTTGCGGGCACCGGTGCCGAGGCTGGTGCGGCGCTGACCGCCCATAGCGGCGTGAACCACATTTCATTCACTGGTTCTGTGGGGACGGGGCGTTTGATCCAGCAAGCGGCGGCGCAAAATATTGTGCCTGTCACGCTGGAACTGGGCGGCAAGTCTCCTCAACTGGTGTTTGATGATGCTGATATTGAAATGGCCCTACCGTTTCTGGTGGGCGCAGGTATTCAAAACGCTGGCCAAACCTGTTCAGCCTCTTCGCGTATCCTTGTTCAACGGGGTGTCTATGCCGAGGTGGTTAGCAAAATGGCCGAGCGTTACGCCGCGCTGCGTGCTGGCCCCGCGATGGATGATCTCGCCGTCGGGCCACTGGTTTCGCAGCGTCAGAAACAAATCGTTGAGAGCTTTTTAGCCAAAGGCGCAGACCTAAACATGATAGCCCAAGGTGAAGTTGTCGCGGATGCGCCAGCAGGGGGGGCCTACGTCGCACCCACATTGTTTGAAAGTGTCTCGCCCGATCACTCCCTTGCGCAGGATGAGATTTTTGGACCTGTTCAGGTTGTCATCCCGTTTGAGGATGAAGCCGAGGCGCTGGCGATTGCCAATGGCACATCCTACGGATTGGTCGCCTCGGTTTGGTCGCGCGATGGTGCACGGCAAATGCGTTTGGCAAAGGCGTTGCGCTCAGGGCAGGTATTCCTCAATAACTACGGGGCGGGGGGCGGCGTAGAGCTGCCGTTCGGCGGGTCGGGCCTGTCGGGTCATGGCCGCGAAAAGGGTTTTGAGGCGCTGTACGGCTTCACGTCGCTCAAAACTGTTGCGGCGTATCATGGCTGAGCCAGTGATCCGTGCGTTAGATCCGCAGGCCGATTTGGCCGCTGTTCAAGATCTATGCGTACGGGCTGCTGACTATATCATCCTTGAGACAGGCGCGCCGCCGGCACAGGATTACGGCGCAAATATACTGGCCGAAGCGCCGCCAACCCTGCCGCCCGAGGATGTTTTTTCCTTTGGCGCAGTAGGAGAGAATGGGCTGTCGGGAATTGTGACCTGCCTGCGTAACTTCTACGAGCAGGGTGAGTGGTACATGGGACTTCTTCTGCTTGATCCAGCCGCGCGGGGCGCAGGCCTCGGCGCGCGGATCGCGAGGCATGTGTTTGACTTGGCGGTTAGCGAAGGTGCGCGCTGCATCCGAGTGGCCGTGCTAGACGTGAATGAACGCGGTCGCGCGTTTTGGGACGCCCAAGGATTTGTGTTGGAAAGAACCGTGCCGGGCGATCCGGCAGGGGACGGACATATACGCCACGTTTTGAAACGGGCTTTGTAATTTAAATGAACCAAGGGGAGTAGGCCATGCGCTTGCAAGGGAAAACAGCGATTGTAACGGGCGGTGCGTCTGGCTTTGGCGCGGGCATTGTGCGCAAATTTGTATCTGAGGGCGCTCAGGTTATGATTGCGGACCTGAATACCGATTTGGCTGAAGAGCTGCGTCAGGAAATGGGTGCGCATGCGATTGTGGCCACCGCAAATGTGGCTGACAATGCCAGTGTGCAGGCAATGGCGGCCCAAGCGGCTGAAGCATGGGGACACATCGACATTCTGGTGAATAACGCGGGTGTCACGCATTTGCCCGCGCCAATGGAGACCGTCAGCGAAGAGGATTTTGACCTCGTGTTCGGGGTGAACTGTAAGTCGGTCTACTATACCGCCCGCCATATTGTGCCGATGATGAAGGCGCGCGGGCAAGGCAGCATCCTGAACGTCGCCTCAACCGCCGGCGTCTCACCGCGCCCAAATCTGAACTGGTACAACGCCTCCAAAGGCTGGATGATCAATGCAACCAAGGGCATGGCGGTTGAGCTGGCACCTTCAGGTGTACGGGTGAACGCATTGAACCCCGTAGCTGGTGAAACGCCTCTGTTGAAAAGCTTTATGGGCGAAGATACGCCTGAAATCCGTGCAAAATTTTTGGCTACGATACCGCTTGGCCGTTTTTCTACGCCAGAGGATATGGGCAATGCTGCGTGCTATTTATGCTCGGATGAGGCTTCAATGATCACCGGAGTCTGCATGGAAGTCGATGGCGGGCGATGTATCTGATCGAAAACCTAAAGAAATAACTTGTTAAGGTCTGGTATCGGTTCGCACCCGACTTAGATAACGCGTAGAGTACATAAAACCTTCGCGGCGATTCCTGCTCGCGTTGTGACGACAGCCCAAGAGGGATACATCTCTGGGCCCCAACAGTATGGAGCACGCGTGTCCCTTCTTTTGATTGTTGCACTGCCGTTTTTGGGCGCGTTGCTGCCCGGATTGATGAACCAAGCCGGGCGTGCTGCCTGCGCGGGGGTGACATTTACCGTCACTTTAGCCGCGTTTGTTGGGCTGCTGACTAACTTACCTGCTGTGATGGCTGGTGATGTTGTGATGTTCCGGTTTGATTGGATCCCTGCATTGGGGTTGAATTTCACATTGATGCTGGATGCGTTGGGCTTTTTCTTTGCCACGATGATCCTTGGTATCGGTCTGCTGATCATCGCGTATGCGCGCAATTATCTCGCGCGTGAGGACAACATGGGAGAGTTTTTCACCTACCTTCTGTTGTTCCAAGGTGCGATGGTTGGGATTGTCTTATCCGACAACATATTGCTTTTGCTGGTTTTCTGGGAGCTGACTTCACTGTCGTCCTTCCTTCTGATCGGATATTGGAAACACCTCCCCGAAGGGCGGCAAGGTGCACGCATGGCGCTCACTGTCACTGGCATGGGCGGTTTGGCTATGATCGCGGGTATGCTCATTCTGGGGCAGATTGCGGGCAGTTATGACCTTAGCGTGATCCTGCAAAACCGTGAGTTGATCCAAAACAGTGAGTTGTATTTTCCTGCGCTAATCCTGATCCTGATTGGGTGTTTCACCAAATCAGCGCAGTTCCCGTTCCACTTTTGGCTGCCTCATGCGATGGCAGCACCTACGCCCGTCTCAGCCTATCTGCACTCGGCAACGATGGTGAAGGCAGGGATATTCCTGATGGCGCGCATGTGGCCAGTGCTGGCTGGCACACCTGAATGGTTCTGGATTGTGACCTCAGCGGGTCTAATCACGATGGTGCTGGGCGCGGTGATTGCCCTGTTCAAACACGACCTCAAGGCGCTGCTGGCGTTTTCAACCGTTAGCCACCTTGGTCTGATCACAATGCTGCTGGGCACGGGCACGGCGCTAGGTGCGATGGCTGCGGTATTCCACATCCTTAACCACGCCACGTTCAAAGCCGCGCTGTTTATGTCCGCTGGTATCATTGATCACGAAACACACACACGCGACATTCGCCGTCTTGGCGGTCTGCGCCATCTGATGCCCATCACCTTTGTGATCGCGACATTGGCGGCGCTTTCGATGGCGGGCATTCCATTGCTCAATGGCTTCCTCAGCAAGGAATTGATGCTGGAGCAGGCCTATCACACGGTTCTAGGTGACAATCACTGGGTTGTTCCCACGCTGGCCGTTATCGGGTCTCTGTTCTCGGCCGCATATTGTTTCCGTCTGATTGGCCACACATTCCTAGGTCCCAAACGCGACGATTATCCAGCCAAGCCACATGATCCGCCAGCGGGCCTTTGGTTGCCACCTGCATTCTTGGTGGTGTTGGTTGTTGTGATTGGTGTCGCTCCGTTTTTGGTAGAGCCCGCAGTCAAAGGGATCACTTACGCAGTTTTGGGCGGCGAGGCCGAAATGCCCAAAGCGCACCTGAAAATCTGGCATGGGTTGGTGCCTGCGCTGTACATGTCGATTGTGGCCGTCGTCGGTGGCTTGATTGTGTTTGCGCTGTTCACGCCACTGCTCAAGTTATGGGACGCTGCCCCGCGCCCTGAGGCCAAGACCATTTTTGATGCTGTAATTGATGCCTCGGTTCGTTTGGCAAAAGCAGCCACACTGCCGCTGCATAATGGTGCGTTTACGCGGTACGGCGCGATTATGGCCGCGACTGTGATCGTTGCGGGCTATTACGCATGGGCGTCCGGCACAGTAGGTGAGGCGACACGCAGTGTTCAGCCTGCAGGCGTAATCGAGATCGCGGGCTGGGGGATGATGGTGGCGGCAACCCTTGGCATGGTGTTCATGCACCGCAACCGCTTGTTGTCGCTGATCCTGATTGGGATTGTTGGCCTAATGGTGTCCATCGCCTTTGTGTTCTTCTCGGCACCTGATTTGGCCATGACCCAGATCACCGTCGAAGTGGTGACAACCATTCTGTTGCTGCTTGCGCTGAACTTTTTGCCAAATGAAACTCCGATCGAAAGTTCGATCTTGCGCCGCTCACGTGACGTGATCCTTGCTGTGGCGGGGGGATTGGCGGCGATGGCACTTAGCTATCACTATCTATTGCGCGGTCCGGTATTAGCACCCATTTCCGAATTCCACCTCGCCAACAGCTATAAAGGCGGCGGTGGTACAAATGTGGTCAACGTGATCCTCGTTGATTTCCGTGGCTTTGATACCTTCGGCGAGATCATCGTGCTGGGGATTGCAGCGGTTCTAATCTACGCGCTCACGGAAACCCTGTTGGGCGGCCCAGTACGTGCGCGCTTGCTCAACCGCTCTCCAGATAAAACGCTGGCGGGCGACATGCACCCGATGATGATGGTCGTGATGACACGGGTGTTGATGCCGGTAGTTATGATGGTTGGTTTTTATGTCTTCTTGCGCGGCCACAATGAACCGGGTGGCGGGTTTATCTCGGGGCTTATCGTTTCGATCGGCTTTGTGATGCAGTACATGGCCAGTGGATATAGCTGGGCATTTGCGCGCCAGCGCTATCCGCATCAGGGCGTGATTGGTGCGGGTGTTCTGATTGCGGGGCTCACCGGCATCGGATCATGGTTTGTTGGCAAACCATTCCTAACGTCCGATTTCACCTATGTGCGCATCCCGCCATTTGAAAAGTTTGAACTGGCGACTGCTGCGCTCTTTGATCTGGGGGTTTTCCTTGCGGTTGTGGGGGCTGTGATGCTGTCGCTTGACGGGTTCTCGCGCCTTGCGCGGCGCGCGCATGTAAAAGACAGCGATCACGCGATGGATATCAATCCCGCACGGTCTGAAACCCCAGCCTTAAAAGAGCAGGAGCTATAATATGGAATTTCTTGTAGCATCTGCCATCGGCGTTCTGACTGCGGCTGGATTGTATATGGTGATGCGCTTGCGCACATTTCCGGTGATTTTGGGTGTGTCGCTGCTCACTTACGCGGTGAACATTTTCCTCTTTGCATCGGGCAGGCTGACGCCTTCGGCACCGCCGATCCTTTCAGAGGCAACCATCTATACCGATCCCTTGCCGCAAGCATTGGTGCTAACGGCGATTGTGATCTCGTTTGGCATGACAGCCGTGGTCGTGATGATTGCGCTTGGGGCCTACTTGGGTACGGATGATGATCACGTCGATGATATGCCCGAGACCGAAGGGGAGGACGCGACATGACCCATTGGTTGATTATGCCGATTGTTCTTCCGGCACTCCTTGCACCGTTCATCATTTTGGCTGCGCGTTATCACATGGGCATCCAGCGGGTGTTTTCAATTGCTGGCGTGCTGGCATTGATCGCCATTGCCCTTGGCCTTGCGATTGAAACGTCAGATGGCACGGTAATGCTGTATCAACTAGGTGATTGGGCAGCACCCTTTGGTATTGTGCTGGTCGGGGACCGTCTGAGCACGATGATGGTACTGCTGATGTCGGTGCTAGCGTTGTTTGTGCTGCTTTATGCGATTGGGTCAAAATGGGATGAACGCGGGCGGATGTTCCACGCGTTGTTCCAGTTCCAACTGATGGGTATCGCAGGAGCTTTCCTGACAGGCGACTTGTTCAACCTCTTTGTTTTCTTCGAGGTTCTGTTGATCGCGTCCTATGGACTGATGATCCACTCGGGCGGCAATGTCCGGCTGCGTGCAGGTGTTCAATACGTGTTGTTCAACCTGCTGGGTTCAACCCTGTTCCTATTTGCGCTTGGCGCACTTTATGCCGAAACGGGTACGCTCAACATGGCGGATCTTGCGCAGCGGGTTCAGATGATCAGCGCGGATGAAACCGTGGGTATTCGTGTGGCAGCCGTACTGCTGATCCTCGTCTTTGCGATCAAGGCCGCGATTGTGCCGTTGCACTTTTGGTTGCCCAGTTCCTACGCCGAGGCGCCGCCACCCGTTGCAGCCCTGTTTGCGATCATGACCAAGGTTGGCGCATATGCGATCATCCGCGTCTACACGTTGATCTTTCCTGTTGATTTGGACGTGACTGCGGGCCTGCATGGCACGTGGTTGTTGCCTGTTTCCCTGCTGTCGCTGGCTGTTGGTGCGGTCGGCGTTCTAGCCGCGAAAAAGCTCGACCGTTTGGTGGCGTTCTCAGTCATCAGCTCGATGGGGATGGTGATGGTTGCGGTTAGCTTGTTCACACCAGTGAGCATTTCTGCGGCACTGTATTACATGGTTCACTCGACGCTTGCGGCGGCTGCGCTGTTCTTGATTGTTGATTTGGTCCGCCAAAGCCGTGGCCATCTGGATCTGGTCACGGACGCACCGATCGCCGGAGCAGCATTGATTGCAGGTCTCTTTTTTGTCGCTGCAATTGCCATGACGGGGCTGCCGCCCATGTCAGGATTTATTGGTAAGCTGATGGTGCTGAATGCCGCATTTGACACAGGTCCGTCAGTTTGGATTTGGACTGTGGTGTTGACCGCAAGTTTGATCAGCATTGTGGGGTTTGCGCGCGCCGGATCAGTATTGTTCTGGAAGGCCCAATCAGACGGTGCACCCGTACCCGAGATGGGGCGCCCTGCGCCGTCTGCCTTATCATGTGTTGCGGTTGGCGGTTTGCTGATGTTGTTGATGGCCCATACGATTTTTGCGGGGCCGATCTACAACTATACAACCGCCACTGCGGATCAGCTGTTTCAGCCCGATGCCTACATAAAAACGGTGCTTGATACTCCGGGCAAGATGAGCGGTGCCAAGGCCGATGACCATGAAGGGGATCACTAAGATGATGCGACTATTTTCGTGGTTGTTCCCACACCCTTATCTGACCGTTATTCTGGCGATTGTCTGGATGCTTCTTCAGAATAAGTTCTCGGCGGGTATGGCCGTCTTCGGCCTCCTCCTTGGGATCATCATCCCGCGGGCAACTGCCGCGTTCTGGCCTGAACGTCCCACCAGTTTTCGCAAGGGTAAGATGATCTCATACGGGCTGTTGGTGATCTGGGACATCATGGTTGCCAATGTTCAGGTTGCATGGATTGTCCTGACCGTCCCCAACGCAAAGCTAAAGCCCGCGTGGATCATCATCCCGTTGGATTTACGCCAGCCCGAGGCGATTACATTGTTGGCAGGCACCATCACGCTGACCCCCGGCACGGTATCCGCTGATCTATCACAAAGCGGCCACTACCTGCTGGTGCATGTGCTGCACACAGACGACCCCGACGCAGAGCGCGACGGGATCAAAAGCCGCTATGAAGCGCGCCTGAAGGAGATATTCGTATGACCCTTGCAACTGATCTGATGAACTATGCACTTATGGGGGCCTTTGCTATTGTGGGGCTTTGCCAGATAATGGCGATGATCCGTGTGGTGATTGGCCCGGGGACAGGCGACAGGATATTGGCACTGGATACGATGGTGGTAAACGCCATTGGTCTGGTTGTGTTGATGGGACTTTCCCAAGGGACACGAATCTATTTCGAAGTATCGCTAATCATTGCCATGCTCGGTTTTGTCTCAACCGTGGCCTATGCGCGGTTTGTGCTGAGAGGGGACATCATCGAATGACCTATGAAATTGTAACGATCTACGTTGTCACATTTTGCTTAGTTGTTGGTATGGTATTCACGCTGGTTGGCGCAATTGGATTACTGAAATTCAATGACAGCATGACGCGTTTGCACGCTCCGACTAAGGTGGGGACTGTGGGGGTTGGCGCGCTGTTGCTGGCTTCGATCATCTACAACGGGGTGCTGGGCGATGGCGCGATGCATGAGTTACTGATCATGGCGTTCTTGTTTATCACAGCACCAATTTCAGCCAACTTTATTGCAAAGGTGAACATGCATCGCGGCAATTGTGTAGCGCCGCCTGAATTGCCTGGTGACGAACAGTGGGCCACCTTTGATATCCCGGCGATAGACGCCATGGAAGACGTAGCGGCCACACCTGACGCTGATACCTAAAGCGTAGCAAAACAAGCTGCGAGATGGTCAAAGCTGGCACGCACACGCGGGCTCATCCTGAGCTCTTGATGCGCGGTCAACCAGACAGGGAGGCTGCCGATGGTCATCTGAGGCCAAAGCGCAACCAAGTTCGGGTCGTTAGCAGCAATTGAGTGTTGGCCAAACCCGATGCCCATACCCGCCTGAACCATACGCCAGCACACAACTTGGTCATCAGACCGGAACGCAAAGAAACTGCGATCCACAACCATCCCCATTTGCCGCATGCCATCAATTATCAATGTGCTGCGATCATAGCCAATCACGGTGTGTCCCGCTAAATCCTGTGGTCCTTCTGGCATCCCATGGCGGGCCAGATAGTCGCGTGAGGCATAGATACCCAACGGCAAATCTGCGACCTTTTTCGCGATTAGATCATTTTGGATTGGGCGGTACATGCGCACGGCTAAATCCGCTTCTCGCCTTAACAGGTTGTCGGTGTCATCTGACGCGACCAGCTCGAGGCTGAGTGCGGGGTGGTTTTGGCGCAAACTGACCAACATCGGGGGCAGAAGATATGTCGCCGCGACCTGACTTGCTGTTACCCGTACTGTGCCGCTGAGCTCTTGAGTTTGTGCGCCCACAAAAGAGAGATGCGCGGCGGCTTGCGCCATTGCATCGGCATGCGCCTGAACGGCAGCCCCCTCTGGTGTAAGCGTCAAACCCGAAGGCGTGCGGAAGAAAAGACGTGATCCCAGATGCTCTTCGAGTTGTGTCAAATGACGGCTAAGGGTGGGCTGGCTGCTGCCCAGTGTTACCGCTGCGCGCGACAATGATCCTGCCTCACTGATGGCGGCAAAAGACTGCAGCAGGTGCCATGGGAGATTTGAGGTATTCATATTTGGATATCTAAATGCAATTTTAGCCGATTACTCATTCAAATATCAATCGCTAGAGTTCAGTTGTCAATATCAATCAGATTGGAGATCAGCATGACTGGAACTGTACTTATCTTAGGCGCAAATGGCCGCTTTGGCCGCGCAGCAACTCAGGCCTTTGCGCAAAACGGGTGGGATGTACGCGCGGCAAGCCGCACGGGTGAAGGCGCCCATGTTGCTGGCGTGAAAGGCGTTGCCTGTGATGTGCGCAATCGCAAGGCAGTGATTGAAGCGGCAAAGGGTGTTGATGTCATCGTACACGCAATTAACCCACCCTATCCTGACTGGTCAGAATTTCTACCGATCTACTCCGCCAATATCATTGCTGCAGGTCTAT
This sequence comes from Sulfitobacter sp., assembly GCF_036960155.1. GTDB lineage: Bacteria > Pseudomonadota > Alphaproteobacteria > Rhodobacterales > Rhodobacteraceae > Sulfitobacter. The sequence continues at coordinate 28,780 of NZ_JBALWB010000002.1, forward strand.
CAAGTGGCGCGACCGTGATGATTGCGGGCAATGTGTACACATTTGGCAAAGACGCTCCTGTTGTGTTGCGCGAAGATGCAGCGCCCACGCCGTCCACACGCAAAGGGGCATTGCGCGTTACGATGGAGCGTACATTTGCAGATGCCGCTCAACAGGGGCTGCGCACAATCATCCTGCGCGGTGGCGATTTTATTGAGGGGACACCGACAGGGAATTGGTTTGAGAACCAAATGGTAAATAGGGTCGATAAAGGAATGTTTACCTACCCGGGTCGGATGGATGCCGTCCATGCGTGGGCTTATTTGCCGGATATGGGACGAGCTATGGCAGGGCTTGCTGACAAACGCCACGACTTGCCGATGTTCTCAAGCTTTGGCTTTGAGGGCTTTAGCCTCACAGGCGTAGAACTGAAGGCCGCAGTTGAGCGCGCGGCCGGTCGATCGCTAAAATTAAAGTCGATGCCTTGGGGGATTTTGCGACTGATGGGGCTGTTTAGTCCGCTCATGCGGGAGGTCATCGAAATGCGCTATCTATGGAACAAGCCGCACCGCATTGATGGCGCCCCATTACAGGCCATCCTCCCTGATTTCCAGCCAACCTCCCTTGCGACAGCTATGGTTGACGCGCTTTCCCTGTCACAGGTTTCAGCCGGAAAACCGATGATTTCTAAGACGCGAACGGCTTGACAAAACTCGAACATTTGGGTCCTCCTGCAGGAAATTAAATCAGGAGGACTCCCCATGATGAAGACCCGTGCCGCCGTCGCTGTAGAGGCTGGAAAGCCGCTTGAAATCATGGAGGTCAACCTTGAGGGCCCCAAACGCGGCGAAGTCCTGATTGAGATCAAAGCGACAGGCCTGTGCCACACAGATGAGTTCACCCGTTCCGGCGATGACCCTGAAGGTATTTTCCCTGTGATCCTAGGCCATGAAGGTGCTGGCATTGTCATGGAGATCGGTGAGGGCGTGACGACACTGGAAGTGGGTGATCACGTGATCCCGCTGTATACCCCTGAATGCCGCGAATGCGAATATTGCCTGTCGGGCAAAACCAACCTGTGTCAGGCGATCCGCATTACCCAAGGACGCGGCCAGTTGCCGGATGGTACAACGCGCTTTTCCATGCTGGATGGCACGCCTATTCACCACTACATGGGCTGTTCAACCTTTGCCAACCACACGGTTGTGCCGGAAATAGCATTGGCCAAAGTGCGCAAGGACGCGCCATTCGACAAGATTTGTTACATCGGCTGCGGCGTGACAACAGGCATTGGCGCTGTGATCAACACTGCCAAAGTCGAAATTGGCGCGCGCTGCATTGTGTTTGGTCTGGGCGGTATTGGCCTGAACGTGATCCAAGGATTGCGTATGGCGGGGGCAGATCAAATTGTTGGCGTCGATTTGAACGACGACAAAGACGAAACGGGCCGCTATTTCGGCATGACTGATTTTGTGAACCCATCAAAGATCGACGGTGATTTGGTTGAGCATCTGGTTGAGCTGACAGGTGGCGGTGGCGATTATACGTTTGATGCTACGGGCAACACCAAAGTTATGCGTGACGCATTGGAAGCCGCGCACAAAGGCTGGGGCGAAAGCATCATCATCGGTGTTGCTGCGGCAGGTGCCGAGATTTCAACACGCCCATTCCAATTGGTCACGGGCCGTGTTTGGCGCGGAACAGCCTTTGGTGGTGCCAAAGGCCGTACTGATGTGCCGAAAATTGTAGATTGGTACATGAACGGCAAAATCGAGATTGACCCGATGATCACACACAAATTGACCCTTGATCAGATTAATGAAGGTTTTGAACTGATGCACCAAGGGAAATCAATCCGCGCTGTTGTCGAGTTTTGATCTGAACACCACCATCTGAATTGTTCTCGATGTGGCAGAACGTTCAGGTGGTTGGATACGAAGAATAAGGGCCTGCAGTGCACGTTATATTGCAGGCCTTCCATGGTTTCGTTTTGATCGTGCCTTAGGGGCAGATCAGACTAAACTATTTAAATAAAGTAAAACGTTAAAGCGCGGCTTGGCTGTTGTAAGCCAGAGACGCCATAAGCATGTGGCGCAGCTGGCCTTCGTATTCAGGGGTTTGGCAGGGCGCAATTCCAGGCAGGTGCAGGGACTTTTCCGCCACGCTCATCCCCAAAATGACAGCCATGAACAATGCGGCCCGCGCAGTGTCGCCAAGGACGTCCTCAACAGAGGCCTGTAAAGTGGATTGTTGCAGGGTACGGACCAAACTGCCGACCTCTTCGTCTTGTGCATTCATCAGCATTAGATTGAGGATCGATACTGTGCTGGAATCCCTAGGGTGGGACATGAACAGCAATACAACCATATCCACCAATTCCTGAGGAGAACTCACCTCGGGGATATCAAACGCGCCTTCAAGGGTGGCCTGAAATAGCCCCTGTTTATTTCCAAAATACCGAGAGATCAGCGCAACATCGACCCCCGCGGCCGTTGCGATCTGGCGAAGAGGGACATTGGAATAGCCGTGACGCCAAAGCAAGTCGCGTGCATTGCCCAAGATTTTTTCGCGAGTTTTCTGTGCTTTACCCATGAGTGGTTTGTAGGGGGTAGAAGGAATTTGTCAATGAGCGTTGACATAAAGAGAAACGGCTTTATGTGTAAGTCAATGGCTGTTGATTTTTGGGGAGGCGCCCGTGAGAGGCATTGTTCTTATCATGGAGGCGTCCTCAGGGATAGAAGCCAAACAATACGCGATCACACGCCGAGGGTGATCGCGTATGGGCGGTTAAGAATAAATACTTCCAGGAGGAATGGACCATGGAACTGAATGTAAATGGAAAGTCCCATCAAGTGGATGTGGAGGATGACATGCCATTGTTGTGGGTTCTGCGGGACGAGCTGGGCATTACAGGTGTGAAATACGGCTGTGGTATTGCGCAATGTGGCGCGTGCACGGTGCATGTTGATGGGGTCGCTGTGCGCTCATGTCAGTTGTCCGCCGTGGATGTGGATGGCGAAATTACAACGATTGAAGGTCTCGGCACACCTGATGCACTGCATGCAGTTCAATCCGCGTGGGTTGAACATCAGGTGGCTCAGTGTGGTTACTGTCAGTCCGGACAGATCATGCAAGCGGCCAGCTTTTTGGACCTCAATTCAGAACCAACCGATGATCAGATCGACCAGGCCATGAGCGGCAATTTGTGCCGCTGCGGGACCTATCCGCGTATCCGCGCCGCTGTAAAAACCGCCGCAGCTAAGCTTCAGGAGGCCTGAGCCATGGGGCGTATCAAAACAATTGCCCGCAGATCCTTTTTGATTGGCTCTGCTGCAATCGTGGGCGGCGTCGCCTTTGGCGCCTATATGGTGAAACGTGACATCGAAAACCCGCTGTTGGCAGATGCCTCTGCGGGGGATGCTGTGTTTAACCCATGGGTCAAGATTAATGTAGACGGTATTACCCTCGTTACTCCGCACACCGATTTGGGGCAGGGAGCTACGGCCATGCAGGCGATGCTGATCGCTGAAGAGCTGGATGTGGAGATTGATCAGGTCACCACAACACCCGGTGCGCCAGCAGCAGCATATTACAACACTGCATTGGCAGGTGAGACTGTTCCATTCCGCTCAAACGATAACAGTTTTGCAGCCGAGACAATGCGCAGCACGATGGGTGCTGTGATGAAGGTCCTTGGGGCGCAGGTTACTGGTGGGTCTTCTTCGGTTCCAGACAGTTTTGATAAGTTGCGCCAAGCAGGCGCTGTTGCGCGTGAAACGCTGAAAGCTGCCGCAGCCGAGGAAACGGGCATCGCTGTAGGCAAACTGAGCACCGAACGCGCGGCGGTTGTGCTGCCAGATGGTACGCGGATTGATTACACTTCCCTTGCCGCGCGCGCCGCCCAAATGGATCCGGTGACAGATGTATCTTTGCGTGATCCGTCACAGTGGCGTCTGATCGGTAAACCAACCCAGCGTCTAGACATTGCCGCAAAATCTACAGGCACCCAAACCTATAGCATCGACCTCAAAGTAGAAGGTATGGTGCAGGCATCCGTGCGGATGAACCCGCGCAAGGGTGCGCCGATGTTGGGCTTTGATGCCAGCGCGGCTGAGGGAATGCGCGGAGTATCTCAAGTGGTTGAGCTGCCCTACGGTGTCGCAGTGATTGCTGACAATACATGGCGGGCGTTCCGCGCCCTTGAAAAAGTCGAGATCGATTGGGGAAAAGCACCGTACCCAGCGGAGCAAGCAGATCACTGGACCGAAGTTGAAGCATCCTTTGTAGAGGATCGCCTTGATAAGGAGTGGCGCAATGATGGGGACGTTGAGGATGCCTTGAGTGGTAGTGACGTCCTTGAGGCAGAATACCGCGCGCCTTACGTGGCCCACCAACCGCTTGAACCACTGAGTGCCGTTGTGAAGGTGACGGCAGACCGCGTTGATATTTGGGCTGCGCATCAGCTTCCTCGTTATGTTCAACAACGTGCAGCGGCACGGCTGGACATGGACGAAGAGCAAGTCTTCTTTCACAGCCAGTTTGCAGGTGGCAGCTTTGGTCACCGGCTTGAATTCGACAACATCGATGTAGCAGTAGACGTGGCGGCCAAAGTACCGGGTACACCCGTTAAACTGACTTTCCGCCGCGAGGAGGACTTTGTTCAGGATCATAACCGTCAGATCGGTATGGCCCGTGGTCGCGGCGCACATGCAGGTGGCAAAGTGACCGCGCTTGATTTGGACATCGCCACAGTTTCCTCTTCACGTTCACAATCCAATCGTCTTGGCGTTCCTGTACCGGGGCCTGATACGCAGATCGCCGCAGGGGCGTGGAACATGCGTTATGCGGTGCCAAATCTGCGTGTGCGTGCTTACGCCGTGCCAGAACTGGCACCAACATCGTCTTGGCGTTCGGTAGGGGCGTCCACCGCTGGATTCTTCGCCGAAAGCTTTTTGGATGAGTTGATCCATGCGGCGGGCGCTGATCCGATGGAGGAACGCCTGCGTTTGGCAAATGATCCAGATGCCCGCGCGGTTCTTGAGGCCGTTGCTGAGATGTCAAACTGGGGTAGCCCGCTGGGTCCACGACAGGGTCGCGGTGTTGCATTGGTCACTTCATTTGGTGTGCCTGTTGCCGAAGTGGTCGAGGTGACCGCCACGGATGATGGGATCAAGATTGATCGCGTCTGGCTCGCGGCCGAAGTGGGGCGTGTCGTTGATCCGGTGACGTTTAATAACGTTGCGGTGGGTGGGGTGATTTGGGGGCTTGGCCATGCCATGAATTCTGAAATTACTTATTCTGACGGCAGTGCTGAGCAGGACAATTTTCACATGGCTGAGGGGATGCGCCTGCATCAGTGCCCCGTGATCGAAGTGCGCGCGTTAGAGAATAACCCAACTGTGCGCGGCATCGGGGAACCACCCGTGCCGCCCGCGGCGCCAGCGCTGGCAAACGCTATATTTGCCGCGACAGGGATACGCCTGCGGGAAATGCCGTTCTTTAACACTGTCGATTTTGTGTGAGAGCGGAGTGAGGTTTCAACTGACACTATTGGCATTTGCAGCGCTTGGTTCCGCTGTAAATGCGCAAGATGCAACAACGGGTGCAACTGCGTGGCGCGAAATCTACGCAGTTGCCTCGCATCCGCGTTGCACCAATTGCCATGTTGGAAGCAGCGGTCGCCCAGCATGGGATGATCTGGGGTATGGCCTTAAACGTCTGCATGGCATGAACATCACCGCAGATGACAGCCGCATTGGCGCGCTCAGCGTGCCGTGCAGGACATGTCATATTGGTGCAGCAGGCAAAAACGATGTGCCGCACGCGGCGCCGCAAGTTGATGACGCATGGCGATTGCCGCCGGTTGAGCTTGCGTGGCGCGGCAAAACCAGCGTCGAGGTTTGCGAACTGTTGCGGGCCCCTGAAACCAATGATGGTTTTGATATTGCGCAATTGGTTGAGCATGTACGCACCAGCGTCTTTGTCAGCTACGGCTTTACACCTGGGGCTGGACGCAACCCTGCGCCCGGATCGGCTGAAGAACTTGCCCGCAATCTAGAGGTGTGGGGCGCTGCCGGGATGCCCTGTGAGGACGATTGATAGCGGCCTCTGTCGCGAAATATCTTGACGCGGGCGTGTCCCGTGTCTCACCTCTCAATATGGAAATTTTACACATCACCCGCCCCGCGCCGCTTGTCGGTCTTGATGACGTCCCGATGCCCTCTACGGATGCGCCACGCGCGCAGGCATTGGTTGAACGTTGCCCCGTTGCTGCCGCAACTCCACTGAGTGCCGCACCCGCAATTGCCAAGCAAGCAGGCGTGCAGGATGTCTGGATCAAAGACGAGCGGGGCCGCATGGGATTAGGAAGTTTCAAAGCGCTGGGCGCGGCTTATGTCGTTGCCTGTGATGCCCAAGAAGGCGACGTGAGTAAACGCACTTATGTGACCGCAAGTGCTGGCAACCATGGGATGTCTGTTGCTGCTGGGGCCAGTGCCTTTGGCGCGTCATCGGTGGTTTATATCGCGCAAACCGTCCCTGAGAGTTTCGCTACGCGCCTAGAAACACAAGGCGCACGTGTTATCCGAGAGGGCGAAACCTATGAGGACAGCCTGCGCGCCGCTGAAAAGGCCGCAGAAAATAACGGCTGGGTGTTGCTGTCGGATGGGTCATGGCACGGGTATATTGATCGCCCGCACCGCCTGATGGAGGGGTATACTATTCTGATGGCTGAGGCGATTGAGCAGTTACCACAGGCTCCGACCCATATCTTTTTACAGGCGGGCGTGGGTGGTTTGGCCTGTGCCTGTGCTGCCTTGGCGCGCGAAACCTGGGGTGATGCACCGCGCATTGTTGTGGTTGAGCCGGACGCAGCACCCGCGCTGCATGGCTCGATTGTTGCGGGTAAAGCTGTTGAGAGCAGCGGACCTGTGTCAGACATGGGGCGGCTTGATTGCAAGATGCCTTCGATCATTGCGTTAAAAGGGTTGGCGCGGGATGCCGATGACTTTGCCCTGATTTCCGAAGCAGAGGGGCAGGCAGGTGCTGGTCTGTGTATGGTTGCGGGTTTTGGCTCGTCGCCTTCTGGTGCAGCAGGGGTTGCTGCGCTGGTTTCACTCAACGCGGATCAACGCGCGGCAATGGGTGTCACGGCGCAATCGCGAATCCTATGCGTGCTGAGCGAAGGACCAGCGTAGTGGAGCGCGGCTTTCCTCCAGCTGAATTTCAAGATCGCGTGGCGCGCGCGCAAAAGTGGATGCAAGCCGCGCATCTTGATGCGCTCCTTTTGACCACCGAACCTGATGTACGTTATTTCACAGGATTTCTAACGCAGTTCTGGGAAAGCCCGTCGCGCCCTTGGTTTCTGGTGCTCCCTGCGTCGGGAATGCCCATAGCGGTGATCCCGTCCATCGGTGCTGAACTGATGGGGCAGACGTGGATCGAAGATATCCGGACATGGCGCGCACCTGACGTAACCGATGATGGCGTGAGCCTGCTGACGGATACGCTGAACGGGTTGAATGCCAAACGCATCGGCACCCCCATGGGGATGGAGAGCCACCTGCGCATGCCGCTTGCCGATTGGGCGCGGGTGCAGGTAGGGCTGAATGGTAAAGTTGTGGACGATGCAGGCATCACGGCGCGGTTGCGCGCGGTGAAATCGGACCGCGAAGTCGCAAAAATCAGCCAAGCCTGCGCGATTGCGGGCCGTGCTTTTGCCCGCGTGCCCGAAATTGCAGGTGCAGGGGTGCCCCTTAGCCAAGTGCTTCGTGATTTTCAGCGTTTGTGTCTGGAGGAAGGGGCGGATTGGGTGCCTTACCTTGCAGGCGGCGCGGCGAAAGGTGGGTATGGTGATGTGATCTCCCCCGCTAGTGATACGCCTCTCACTGATGGGGATGTGTTGATGTTGGATACTGGGCTGGTTTGGGATGGATATTTCTGTGATTTCGACCGTAATTTTAGCGTTGGACCCATAAGCATGCATAGCGAAACAGCCCATGCCAGATTGATTGACGCGGTGAATGCAGGGGCAGATATTGTACGTGCAGGGACAACGGCAGCCGAGGTGTTCCATGCCATGGATAAGATTGTGACAGGCGGGGCAGGTGGCTCTGATGCAGGGCGGTTAGGGCACGGTTTGGGGATGCAACTGACTGAAGGGTTATCCCTGATCCCTGAGGATCATACGGTGCTAGAGGCAGGCATGGTGATCACGCTTGAGCCGGGGATTGAAACGGGGCAAGGCAAGATGCTGGTACACGAAGAAGACATTTTGATCACTGACGGCGCACCGCAGTTTTTATCGCCGCGTGCTGGGCCGCACATGGTGCAACTATGACGCGTTACGAATATGCGCGCACGCCAGACGGGCCTGCACCGTTGGGGCTTGTTGTTCTCCAGACCGATGAAACCATTGAGAGCGACATGCGCCGGATGTTGCCGCACGATGTGCCACTTTATGTGACGCGTGTACCGTCGGCACCCGACGTAACCCCCGACAGCCTGCGCGCGATGACGGATCATATTACCAACGCAGCAAATCTTTTGCCGCAAGCGCTACCGTTTTCTAGTATTGGCTATGGCTGTACCTCGGCGACAGCCCAGATTGGCGCAGATGAAGTTGCCAGATTGATCGGAGCAGGGGCGCAAACTGCACGTGTTTCTGACCCGTTGACCGCGCTAATCGCAGCGTGTCGAGCGCTGGGTGTGACGCGGCTAGGTTTTCTATCGCCCTACACGGCAGATGTGTCGGACAAGTTACGCGCGGCATTGTCAGAGGCGGGGATTACTACGCCTGTATTCGGTAGCTTTGAAGAAGCGAATGAGGCCAGCGTGGTGCGCATTGGCGCGCAGTCCATCATTGATGCGGCCTGCGACTTGGTGACACAGGACAGTGTCGAGGCGGTGTTTTTGTCCTGCACGAACCTGCGCACCCTAGATGTGATTGCGCAGATCGAAGAGCAAACAGGAATCGTCTGCCTGTCTAGCAATCAAGTGCTGGGTTGGCATCTCACATCGGCGGCGGTTGTTCCGGGTAGGTTGAACGCTGCAACGCGCCCCTGAGTAAAATAACACAAATTCTGCACGTCAGACCCACATCATGATCTTGACGCTCTGGCGCTGATGTCATACGCAATCCCTGTGAGCGGGCGTTGTGTAATGGTTAAGACCTCAGTTTTCCAAACTGAAGATGAGGGTTCGATTCCCTCCGCCCGCTCCAGCAACTTCCCTTTGATCCAAATCGTCTTTTCGCACAGTGCTTGACCCTGCTGTATCCGCGCGCCAAAAGCGCAGCATGTTTATGTAAAGGACAGTGCATGGCCGATAGCCCCACGCCCCCCCCCTCAGTCACCGAAGAACGCGCGCGATCACGCCGCATTGGTGCGTTAGGGGCACTGCTGCCGTTCTTGCGCCCTTACCGTGTTTTGATGATTTGCGCGTTTGGCGCCCTTATCGCCACGGCGATGATTTCACTCGCGCTACCTTTGGCGGTACGACGTGTTGTGGATACATTTGATACGGGCGAGGCAGAGCTGCTGGATCAGTATTTCCTAGCGGCACTTGCGATTGCTGGCCTGCTTGCGGTGGGATCTGCACTGCGTTTTGCATTGGTCACGCGATTGGGGGAACGGGTTGTTGCGGATATTCGCAAGGCCACCTTTGACCGCGTAATTTCAATGAGTCCGGTGTTTTATGAACGCACCATGACTGGCGAAGTCCTAAGCCGGATCACAACAGACACAACTGTTATTCAAAGCGTCATTGGCTCGTCTGTTTCGATCGCGTTGCGCAATTGCCTTACATTCATCGGTGGGTTGGCGTTGATGCTGCTCACCTCGGCAAAACTGGCTGGGCTGGTGTTGCTGGTTGTGCCTGCTGTTGTTGTTCCCATTCTGGTGCTGGGCCGTCGTTTGCGTGTCCTAAGCCGCGAGAATCAGGATTGGATTGCAGCCTCATCTGGCAACGCGTCCGAAAGCCTAAGTGCAGTTCAGACGGTTCAGGCATTCACGCATGAGAACGCGAGCCGCAAGCAATTTGCAGACATGACCGAAAGCTCGTTTGACGCGGCGCGCCGCCGCATTCGAACACGTGCATTCCTGACGGCGATTGTGATCTTCCTTGTCTTCTCGGGTGTGGTAGGCGTGCTGTGGATTGGCGCGCGTGATGTGCGGGCTGATGCCATGACGGTAGGGTCGTTGATTCAGTTTGTGATCTACGCGGTGATGGTTGCGGGCGCGGTAGCAGCACTGTCGGAAATTTGGTCCGAGTTGCAGCGCGCAGCAGGTGCAACTGAGCGTCTGGTTGAGCTGTTGGAAACCGAAGACCCTGTTAAGGATCCAGCGGCTGCCAAGTCGCTGCAAGAACCTGTTCTGGGGCACATCTGTTTTGAGGACATCAAGTTCAACTACCCGGGGCGCCCAGATATTGCAGCGCTGGATGGCGTGAGCCTAGAGATTAAACCGGGTGAGACAGTTGCGTTTGTCGGCCCCTCCGGTGCAGGCAAGACGACGATCATCCAAATGATCCTACGGTTTTATGATCCACAATCAGGGCGCATCACCTTTGACGGAATAGATTTACGCGACCTTACGCGTGATACATTCCGCAGCCAGATCGCATTGGTGCCACAGGACCCTGTTATTTTTGCAGCCTCCGCGCGCGAAAATATCCGCTTTGGCCGCCCCGACGCGACGGACGCTGAAATTGAAGTCGCAGCACGTGCGGCTGCGGCGCATGACTTTATTGCGTCACTGCCTGACGGGTATGACAGCTATCTTGGTGAACGCGGCTTGATGTTGTCAGGTGGGCAAAAGCAACGCATCGCAATTGCGCGCGCGATTTTACGCGCAGCACCTGTGTTGTTGCTGGACGAAGCCACCAGCGCGCTCGACGCAGAAAGCGAACGCGCGGTTCAGGCCGCAGTGGAGGAGCTGAGTGCAGACCGGACCACGCTGATTGTGGCGCACCGTTTGGCGACCGTAAAAAAGGCGGATCGAATTGTTGTGCTAGAGGCAGGTCGCATCGTTGACAGCGGAACGCACGATGCGTTGGTGGCCAAGGGAGGCCTTTATGCCCGTTTGGCGCGTTTGCAGTTCACCGATGGTGAAGTGGCTGCATAATTCCCTCTTGCGCTTATAGCCGGCTGAGTGAAACACTCTGACCATAATTTAATCCGTTGAAGGAGTATTAAAATGGGTCTGTGGAGTTTCGTAAAAGGTGCGGGCAAAAAGGTTTTTGGTGGCGATGATGACGCCGAAGTAACCGGTGCCGCACTACAAGATGAGCTGAAAGAGCTGGGCCTTGATGCCGAGGGTCTGGATATCGTTGTTGAAGGCGATAAGGTCAAAGTGACCGGCAAAGCTGCAAGCCAAGAAATGCGCGAAAAGGTCATTCTTGCTGTGGGCAACGTCGAAGGCGTAGCCGCGGTAGAGGACGACGTTACAGGCGGTGAGGGCGAACCAACGTTCCACACGGTTGAAAAGGGTGACACTCTTTGGGCGATCTCTGCCAAGACACTTGGCAATGGCGCGCACTATGAGAAAATCTTTGAGGCGAACAAGCCTATGCTGACGCACCCTGACAAAATCTATCCTGGTCAGGTTTTGCGCATCCCGACAGCTTAACCAATTGGCCGCATCCGCTTTGATAGTTGGGTGCGGCCTTGTCTGCCTTCCCCTTCCAAAATTTTAAGACACGACGCTTACGTTTGGGCAGCTTTGCCCATAACGCTGCGTTCGGCTGTATGCTTTGCTTGAAATTATCGTGCAGGGGCGTCATCGTACCTTAGAAAAATTACGCATGTCGCGAAAAGTGACAGCAAAGGGGAGGAAGACACATGGGATATTCTGGAATAGCGGACCGTGATGCTATTGAGGCAGAAAGCGCGTGGGAAGACCGCGATCTGCACAAAACACTTTATGGGATGCTATCTAGCACGGCGTCCAAATTTCCGAACAACAATGCCATCAGCTATCAGTTGTTTTCCGGCCCGACGGATCATGCTGAAACACTGACGTGGCAGCAGTTCCATGATAAATCTGTTCAAGCTGCAAACCTGTTTCGCAATCTGGGCATAGGCCCAAAAGATGTGGTTGCCTATGTGTTGCCTAACACCAATGAGACAGCGATCACATTGGTTGGTGGTGCAATTGCAGGGATCGTAAATCCGATCAACCCGCTGTTGGACGCCGAACAGATTGGTGCAATCTTGCGCGAAACAAACGCAACCGTGGTTGTCACACTGCGGCCTTTCCCGAAAACGGATGTGGCTGATAAAACGGCCGAGGCTGTTGCACTGGCCCCAAATGTCAAAACTGTCATGGAAGTAGACCTGCACCGCTATCTGACAGGTTTGAAAAAGGTCATCGTGCCGCTGATCCGTCCAAAGCGGACAGTCCAAAACCAAGCGACCTATATGAACCTCAATGCGGAGATGGCGAAACAGCCAACGACGCTACAATTCGAGGACCCGCAAGAAGACCGCGTTGCATGCTATTTCCACACCGGTGGAACCACAGGTATGCCAAAAGTGGCACAGCACAAATATTCGGGCTTGGTTTACAATGGCTGGCTGGGCAACCGTTTGCTCTATACGGAAAATGACGTTGCCATGTGCCCGCTGCCGTTCTTTCACGTTATGGCGGTTCACTCGGTGTTTATGGGTGTTATCCACTCTGGCGCGCACATCATCTTGCCAACACCGCAAGGTTATCGCGGCGAAGGTGTCTTCGATAACTTCTGGAAGCTCTGCGAGCGCTGGAAGGTCACGTTTATCATCACCGTACCAACGGCCATTTCTGCCAAGATGCAGCGCCCGATTGATGCGGATTTGTCTTCTGTAAAAACAGCCTTTTCCGGATCAGCTCCGCTACCGCTAGAGCTGTTCAAGCGGTTTGAAAAAGCGACAGGGATCACAATCGTTGAGGGTTACGGCCTGACAGAAGCAACCGTGCTTGTGTCTGGCAATCCGACGGATGGGTTGCGCAAAGTAGGCTCCATCGGGGTTGAGTTTCCCTATACCAAGGTGCGGATCATCAAAGGCACTCCAGATGGTCCAATCGATGCAGACGTAGACGAAGTTGGCGAAATCTGTGTGTCCAATCCGGGCGTCTTTGCTGGCAATACCTATACTGAGGCCGAGAAAAACAAAGACCTGTATTACGATGAAAAATTTCTTCGGACAGGCGATCTGGGCCGCAAAGACGAAGACGGTTATATCTGGATTACAGGTCGCGCGAAGGATCTGATCATTCGCGGCGGTCACAACATCGATCCAGCCGAAATCGAAGAAGCTCTGTTGGGCCATGAAGCGGTTGCCTTTGCGGGTGCAATTGGTCAGCCAGATGCGCATGCGGGTGAAGTGCCCTGTGCCTTTGTTGAATTGGTCGACGGGGCATCAGTAACGCCCGAAGAATTGATAGCCTTTTGTGACGTTCATGTTCACGAGCGCGCGGCACATCCCAAGCATATCGAGATCATGCCGGAACTGCCGAAAACGGCTGTTGGCAAGATATTTAAACCTGATCTACGCCGTAGCGCGATTACACGTGTCTTTAACGGGGCGCTGGAAAAAGCAGATGTTGGCGCGCGCGTGGATCATGTGATCGATGATAAAAAACGTGGCTTGGTTGCAATCGTTAATATGAACGGTGCGGATGCTGATGCGGTGGGCAATGTATTGGGTGCGTTCGTCAACCAGTGGGACGCTGCTTGAGCATGGCTGACTATGGCCTGCTCCTTGATGAGGAGGTGCGGGCCTATATCGCGCGGGGGGCGGAGTTTTATCCGCCTCACGCAGTCGATCTAGACATAACCCAGCAGAGGGCAGTCTATGACGACATGTGCGCTGCTTTCCACGCTGGACGCCCTGAGGGCGTAGAGGTGTGGGATGAACCGTACGGCGGGGTGCCTTGTCGCCGCTATGAGGCAGGCGAGGCTGACGTCACCCTCATTTACTATCACGGCGGGGGGTTTGTCGTTGGCGGCCTACATAGCCACGATGATGTCTGTGCTGAACTCTGCGCGCGGGTTGGTGTGCGTGTTATTTCGGTTAATTATGGGCTGGCCCCTGAGACGATTTTCCCGGGATGCTACAATGATGCCAAGGCTGCGTTTGATGCGATTGCTTTGGCCTATCCGCAAACATTGTTGACGGCAGGCGATAGCGCAGGCGGCAATTTGGCAGCAGCGGTTACACATCACGCACGCGGGCAGATTGCAGGGCAAATCCTGATCTATCCGGGGCTGGGTGGCGACCCTACAAAGGGCAGCTATATCGAGCACGCCAATGCGCCAGAGCTGACCACCAAAGACATGTTATTCTACCAGACGATCCGCACGGGTGGCACCCCGCCGCCCACAGACGATCCGCGTTATGCGCCGTTGCACGATACGGATTTTAGCAGTCTACCGCCGACGGTTATTGTCACTGCGGAATGTGACCCGCTGGCAAGCGACGGCGAAAGCTATCGCAATGCGATCCTAGCGGCAGGTGGGCAGGCGGTGTGGTTCAATGAGGCAGGTCTTGTGCATGGATGCCTGCGCGCCCGAGGAATGAGCGCGCGTGGAGCCGCGTTTTTTGACCGTGTGGCTGGTGCCATTGATGCACTGGCAAAGGGTAACTGGCCCTATTAGGGGCCGTTACTTAAGGAAGCTGCCTGCCTTCATTGTATCAGGCACAGGTGCGCCAAGACGGCTGAGGATGGTAGGGGCCAGTTGCAACTGGTCAATGACCACATCCTGCGTCGGACCTTCCGCATCACCAAAGTAATACAGCGCCGCCTCTTGTTGCAGCGGATCGCGCCCACCGTGGTGGCCGCGCGCGTCTTGTCCGTGGTCTGCGGTCACCATTATTTCATATCCCGCCTGACGCCATTTCATGATGAAGGGTGCCAGCATTTCGTCCATGACGTGACAGGCATGATCCATTTCCTGACAGTCGTGGAAAAACCGGTGGCCCATGCTGTCGAGAGTGCAGGTGTGCAGCATGCCATAGTCCAATCCAAACCGCAGGCACATGTTGGTCAGCGTCGCAAATAGATCAAGGTCACAGGGGGTCATTTGGTTGACCGCGCTATAGCCTGTCATTGTATGAAAACGTCCGTGATTGATCGTGTCGCTATCAGGTTCATCATATTCGATATCGCGAACAAGGTCGAAAGGATGGCGGTTAAAGAACTCTGACCAAAAGCTGTGCGCGACAGCACCCGTTACGCCACCACCTTTGCGTACTTGGGCAAAGACGTCAGGTTCACTGATCCGGAACACGTTGCCGTTGCCTGTACAGCCATGCTGGGCCGGCGCAACGCCTGTATGGATAGAGGCATAGCAAGACGCCGAAATTGAGGGCAGCACCGAGCGGATTTTCCACACCCGTGCATCGCCACTGTCTACCCAGCCTTCAAGGTTGCCAAACAGGCGTCGCCAATTGCGGTAGGGCACACCATCAAGAATGATCAAAAGTAGTTTGTTGTCCATGGATATACCTTCCCAAATGCTCATCCCATATGAGGCCAGCTAGCCGCGACGCGCAAGCGATAGCACACATTAAAGTGAGAGGATCAGGCACTGATTTTGCAGTAACTGTATCCGAGTAACGGATATTCGGAGACACCCCATGGCCCGCACGTCAAAAAACAATAAACGCAAAAAGGCACAATCGGCCAAGGTGACAAGCCTAGCCGCAGAAAACGTACCGCCGTCACGGCGTACTGTTCTAGGGTGGATTGGCATGGGCGCCCTTGGCGTAGGTGTGTTGGGGGGCGGAGGTGCGTGGGCCGTCAATTCGTTCAACCGTTCTATGGATGAGCGAGACCTAAGCCAGATCGGGAAGGGCAGGCCTAGCATTGTGCAAATCCATGACCCGCAATGCCCGATTTGCAATGCGTTGCAGCGCGAGACGCGTAAGGCATTGGGTAAATTGAAGGGTGAACCGCCAGTCTATCTAATTGCGGATATCACCCAGACAGAAGGAGCGGTATTTGCGCAGCGGCACAGTGTACCCCATGTTACGCTTTTGCTGTTTGATGCTGATGGGAAGCGTGTGCAGACCTTAACGGGAAGCCGGACCCGCGATGAGCTGGAGCCCATTTTTGAAAGGCACGCCCGCTAACGGGCGCGCCAGCGGGGCATTAGTTGCCCGCACTTTCCATTTTACGGCTGTCGATGACTTCTTCGAGCCAACCCAGCTTCATCTCTGGAACGGAGCTGAGCAACAGGTCGGTGTAGTCATCAAAGGGTGGTGCAAGCACTTGGGATTTCGGTCCGTAGCGCACAACCTTACCCTGAAACATCACTGCGATACTGTCAGCGATGGCTTTCACCGTTGCCAGATCGTGGGTGATGAACAGATAGGCCACATCGTCGGCCTTTTGCAGACGCAACAACAGCTTGAGAATGCCGTCAGCAACCAGCGGATCAAGCGCTGAGGTGACCTCATCGCAGATGATCAGCTTGGGCTTGGCTGCCAGTGCGCGTGCGATACACACACGTTGCTTTTGGCCACCTGACAGTTCTGCAGGGTAGCGGTCTTGGAAACCTTCACCCATTTCGATCTCATCCAGTAATTCCTGAATGCGGGCCTGTTTTTCTTTGCCCTTGAGGCCAAAGTAAAACTCAAGCGGGCGACCGATAATGGTGCCAACGGTCTGACGCGGGTTCATCGCGGTGTCCGCCATCTGGTAGATCATCTGCAACTCACGCAGATCATCCAGTGGCCTTGTAGCGAGGTCTGGTGTGAGGGTGCGATTATCGAATGTGATCTTGCCCTTGCTAGGGGGCAGCAGCCCCGTGATCACACGTGCAAGTGTTGATTTGCCTGACCCACTTTCACCCACAACAGCCAATGTTTGACCCGGATGGATTTCAACATTGATGTCTTTGAGAACGTCAAAGTCTGTGCCTTTGTAGCGTGCTGTAATCCCTTCAACCTTAAGGATCGGTGCATCTGATGGTTCTTTCTCGATGTGTTTGATCGAGCGAACCGACACCAGTGCCTGCGTGTATTCCTCCGCAGGGTTGTTGATGATCTGATCGGTTGTACCGTATTCTACCATCTCGCCTTGTTGCAGAACCATGATGTGATCGCTGACTTGCGCCACAACCGCTAGGTCGTGCGTGATATAAAGCGCAGCAACGCCCGTATCACGGATCGCATCTTTGATCGCCTTCAGCACGTCGATTTGGGTCGTCACATCAAGCGCAGTAGTAGGCTCGTCAAAGACCACCAAATCAGGTTCTGGACACAGCGCAAGCGCAGTCATGCAACGCTGAAGCTGGCCACCGGATACTTGGTGTGGATAGCGAGAGCCGATGTTTTCCGGATCGGGCAATCCCAGCTTTCCAAATAGTGCAACAGCACGTTCTTCGGCATCTTTCTTGGAGAATTTACCTTGGAAAATTGCAGCCTCGGTGACTTGTTCCATGATCCGCTTGGCAGGGTTGAAGGATGCTGCGGCGGATTGAGACACATAAGTGACCTCAGCGCCGCGCAAGCGACGTTTGTCGCTCATGTTGGATTGAAGCACGTCGCGCCCGTTCACCCAAACCTCGCCACCAGTCAGCTCAACACCGCCACGCCCGTAGGCCATGGCCGCAAGGCCGATGGTTGACTTACCCGCACCGGATTCACCGATAAGGCCTAGCACTTTGCCAGCTTCCAGATCGAAATCCACACCGTGCACAATCTCGATGTCGCGAGACTTTTCACCGGGTGGATAGATGGTCGCGCCGATTTTTAAGCCGCGTACTTTTAGCAGTGGTTCGGTCATCCCCGGCCGCCTTTCAGTGATGTGGTACGTGACAGGATCCAGTCAGCGATGAGGTTGATCGAGATGCAAAGCGTCGCAATGGCGTAGGCAGGGTATAGTGCTGCTTGGATGCCATAGTTGATGCCTTCTTTGTTCTCTTTCACGATGCCACCCCAATCAGCCTGTGGAGGTTGTACGCCAAGGCCAAGGAAGGACAGTGTGGACACGAAGAGGACCATAAAGATAAACCGCAAGCCCATCTCGGCAATCAGAGGCGAGAGTGCGTTTGGCAGTGTTTCACGAAAGATGATCCAGCCAATTTTCTCGCCGCGCAGACGGGCTGCTTCGACGTAGTCCATGACAGTGATATCCACTGCAACAGCACGTGCTAGACGGAATACCCGTGTGCTATCGAGCAGACCCATGAGAATGATCAAAGTGAAGATGGTTGTTGGAAGAACCGACAAAACCACCAAGGCAAAGATCAAGGATGGGATAGACATGATCAAATCAATAAAGCGGCTAAGCGCCTGATCTACCCAGCCACCGGACACGGCAGCAAAAAAGCCTAACGTGGCGCCAGTGGCAAAGCTTAGGATGGTTGCGGCAGTGGCGATAAAGATCGTCGTGCGGCCGCCCCAGATCATGCGACTTAGCAGATCACGTCCAATGCTGTCTGTTCCAAGCAGGAACTCAGAGGATGAAGGCTCCCAGACATCACCAACCACTTCGGCCATGCCGTAGGGAGCGATGAAGGGAGCAAAGATTGCGCAAAAGAAGAACACAGAGGTGAAGAACAAGCCGATCAAAGCGGCGGGAGGTATACGGATCATTTTGGATGCCTCAGGCGCGGATTGGTCAGAATAGAAACGATATCTGCAATCAGGTTAAGGCCGATGTAGACGGCGGCGAAAATCAGGCCACAGGCTTGTACAACAGGCACGTCACGTTTGCTTACGTGGTCAACTAGGTACTGTCCCATGCCAGGATAGGCAAAGACCACCTCAACAACCACAACACCAACAACCAGATAGGCCATGTTGATCATAACGACGTTCACGATAGGCGCGACTGCGTTAGGAAATGCATGTTTGCGGATAACCGTCAGCATGCGCAGACCCTTAAGCTCGGCAGTTTCGATATAGGCCGACTGCATCACATTGAGGATCGCAGCGCGTGTCATACGCATCATATGCGCCAACACAACCAATGTCAGAACCATCACAGGGATCGCAATTGCGTTCAGCTTCTCACCCAGGCTCATTGAATCGTTCATGATTGCTACGGAGGGGAACCAGCGGAGTTTGATCGCCAACCAATATACTAGGATATAGCCGATCATAAATTCCGGGATCGAGATGGTCGTGAGGGTCACGGCCGAGATCAGTTTGTCTGGGAATTTGTCTTTGTAACGTACGGCCAGCAGTCCAAGGAAGATAGCAAGGGGTACTGATATAACGGCGGCCCAGAATGCGAGAAACATGGTGTTCTTGAGACGTCCGCCGATGCTGTCGGCAATGTCGCGGCCGTTGGTTAGCGCTGTGCCGAGGTCTCCCTGCAAGACACCGCCCAACCAGCTAAAATAGCGGGAGACTGGGGGATCGTTTAGTCCAAGTTCAGCACGTAGGTTTGCAAGGTTTTCGGGGGTCGCGCCCTGTCCGAGAATTTGTTGCGCCACATCGCCCGGCAACATCGTAGTGCCTGCAAATATGAGGATGGACGCGGCGAAGAGCAGTAGGATGCCCAGCGCTAAGCGCTGGACAACCAATATGATAATGGGATGCACGGGTTATGCCGTCTTCCATGTGTACTTGAAGGTCTTCCAGTACATTTGTGGCCCACTTGGGTTGCCCACAAAGCCCTGAACATCGTTGGAGATCGCATCAACGAAGTCGTTGAACATTGGCAGGATTACACCGCCTTCTTCGTTCAACATGCGGCCCATCTTGGAATAGATTTCCTTGCGCTTGCCTTCGTCCAGTTCGGCGCGTGCTTCCAGAAGCATCGCGTCGAAATCTTCGCGCTTCCAACGGGTGTCGTTCCAATCGGCTGTGGACAGATACGCAGTTGCGTACATTTGGTCCTGAACCGGACGGCCACCCCAGTAAGATGCGCAGAACGGTTGAACGTTCCATACTTCTGACCAGTAACCATCGTTTGGCTCACGTTTGATTTCCAGTGGAATACCAGCTGCTTGCGCGGACTGCTGGAACAACGCTGCTGCATCAACCGCACCAGGGAAGGCACCGTCTGCAACGCGCAGAACAATCGGGCTGCCATCGTGACCGGACTTCTTATAGTGCTCGGCCGCTTTCTCAAGTGAGAATTCACGCTGTGGGATTGTGTCATCAAACAGGGGGTAGGCTGCGTTGATTGGCATGTCGTTACCGATGCCGCCGTAACCCTGAAGGATTTTGTCAACCAGCTCTTGACGGTTGATTGCGTACTTCAGTGCCAGACGCAGGTCATTGTTGTCCAGCGGTGCGGTATCCACATGCGCGATGAACACATAGTGGCCACGGCCGGAAACGTTTTTCACAGTGAGGTTTGGTGAACGGTCCAGTAGTTTTGCGATCTTTGGCTCAACGCGGTTGATTGCGTCAACTTGACCAGATTGCAAAGCAGCAGTACGGGCAGTTGCATCGTTCAGAACGATAAGTTCTACTCTGTCGTAGTGGGCCACTTCTTCTTGGGAACCGCCCCAATAATCAGCGCGACGTGTCGCAGTTGCGCGTACACCCGGCTCAAAGTCTTCCATGACATATGCGCCGGTACCGATTGCCGCCGTTGGATCGTCAAAGCCGCCGCCGGGCTGAATGATCAGGTGATAGTCGGCCATCAGGAATGGTAGGTCGGCGTTGCCTGTTTCAAGTTCACATGTGAAGTTGTTGCCGTCCACGGACATCGCAACGATGCCTTTCATGATACCCAGCGCACCAGACTTTGAATCTTCGTTGGAGTGGCGTTCCATCGTTTTCAAAACGTCATCGGCTGTTACCTGTGCGCCGTTAGAGAACGTGCAGCCCTGACGAACAGTAAATGTCCATTTGGAGGCGTCTGCGGAACCTTCCCAGCTTTCGGCAACCAGACCGCGCAGGACGCCGTCTTCGCCCAGTTCTACCAGAGGCTCACCCCAGAAGAAGCCAGTTGCCAGTGGCACATCGGATGCCCAGCCAGCTGGATCTTGAGTGTTTGTGCTTTCGCCGCCGGAAACACCCATGCGGAATGTGCCGCCTGCAACAGGTTTAGCATGGCCGTCGGCCTTGGCTGTAGATGCAAGCATTGAGTTGGCAACTGCTGCTGTCACACCGAGTGCTGCAGCGCGTGCAACGAACTCACGGCGGGTCATCAGACCCTCGGTGACGGCTGCACTTAGCTGTTGGAGTTGGTCTGTCATAGTGGTGGTCTCCCATTTGGAATCGCACGTCTTTTGCGCGCGCTCATTTTGATTGATGCGGTAGGGTTACGCATTTGCAACCGACTCGCAAGGTTTAATCCCTTGATTTTACATCATGGGGTTACATGTGGTCGCGTGGAATGGTGTCACTTTCCTCTCGTGTGTAAACGAGCGTGTCGTTCTCCCACGCTTCGATCTTGGCGGTGAGGTGAAAGTTTGTGGCGTCCGATTTCATGGTGCACTGTGTGCGGGTGCGCAGCACAATATCGTCCCTCACCAATTTGGATTCCCAGTCACATTCCCCGCGCGCTGATAGTGGATCATCTGGATGGATGTCCCAGCGCTCGCGCGCAATGCCGCCTTTGATTAGTCCGTGATCAACATCACGCAACTCGCCAAAGTCATCTTCGATAACAAGGCTTTGGATGCCTGTTACCATGTCGATCTCATGTCGACGGATGTGGTTGCCGGGGCGAATTCCCTCAATATTCCAAGGCTCTGCGGCCTCAGGGGCAAGAAAACTCACTTCGTCGCCGCCTTGGGTTGGGCGCTGGGGCAAGGCAATGCTGCCTTGGGTGATGTTCAGTTGGGCAGCCTCAGGGGCGGGCCAGATCAGGGGCCAATAGGCCGTCGAAATGGAAACGCGAATGCGGTGGCCAGCAGGGATGCGATACGCGATTTGATCGAGATCTAGCGTTATGTCTTCGCTTGCATTTTGCGGCATTGATGTCGGCTCTGCTGCGCTGGTTCTGTGAGACAGGTTTAGGACGCCGTATGTGATGCGGGTTGCCGCCCCGTCGGGGTGAATGTGGTTGAGGCGTACAGCGATCTGAGCTTGAGGTTTGTCGCTTGATAATTTCAACCTAAGGCGCGGTGCGCCAACCAAATCCATATCTGCGTCCAGGGGAGCGGATGTGAACGTTCTTGAGAGCGCATCATCGCCGCGCTGATCGCCGGGCATTTCAGGGCCAAGCCAGATCGCGCAATATTCACCAGCCGCTGCGCCGCAATGCGCAGGCGATGTTACGTCTGCGTCCATCGCCTGTGGGGCATCCCCTAACGTGCCTTCTGTACCAAGGTGCAATGTTTGGACGGGGAGGTGGGTTGTGGCCCCGTTCTTTTCGGCGATCCAGCGTCCGGGCCGTTCAGTGTACCAAGCTTTGGGGCGCACGCCGTCCATCAGATAGGCGCGGTAGTCTGGATCAGCCTCGACGCCTGTATCAATTCCCTTGAGCCAGTGATCCCACCATCGCAAGGCTTCTTGTAAAAAACCGATGCGCGGCTCGGGGGCCGCGAAATGTGGGTATTTGTGAACCCATGGACCAACAATACCTTTTGCACCATCTAGTGCTTCGACCAACTGCGGCACGGCGTTTTTATAGGCATCGCCCCAACCGCCAACCGCCAACACTTTTACTTTTAGTTTTGAGTAGTCTTCGCAGACCGAACCATGTTCCCAGTATGCGTCGCGGCGTTGATGGCGAAGCCAGACCGATGGCAGGAAGGGTTCGTTTTCTAACCGTTCAAGCCACATCTCGCGCCAGTCTTCGCGCAAGGCAGGGTCTGGTGCGACGCTAGAGTAACTCCACATGGTGGCGCCCCAGCCAAGATTCTCGTTCAGTAGGCAGCCGCCCTTATAATGAATGTCGTCCGCAAAACGGTCCACTGTGGAACAAAGTGTGATGATGGCCTTTAGGGCGTCCGGTGCAAGGGCTGCTACCTGAAGTGAATTGAACCCACCCCAGCTGATGCCCATCATTCCCACATTGCCGTTACACCATGGTTGTTGGGCCGCCCATTGGATCACTTCGACGGCATCCGCAAGTTCCTGGGCGGTGTATTCGTCTTCCATTAAGCCGTGACTGTCGCCATTGCCACGCATGTCTACCCGCGCACAGGCATAGCCGCGTTCTGCGAAATAGGGGTGGGTCAGCGCATCGCGCGCGCAGGTGCCGTCACGTTTACGGTAGGGGAGAAATTCCAATATAAGGGGAACCGGATCATCAGCAGCGTCCGTAGGACGCCAAAGACGCGCGGATAGGCGTGTCCCGTCCGACATAATTACGGGGTGGTCGGCTTCTTCGGTCAGGGCGCGCAAGGCGTTGTTGTTGTGTACCATGCGCCTAGGGTCTGTTTGCGTGGCCGATATGTCAACGTGATAAGTTAATAATTGAGGGTAAGGTATTGAATAGGAATCAGTTACTTGTTTTAGACCTCTAGAGGTGCGATGCACTTTTTACGTGTGTCTGTTGCGTAAGGCGCACATATTTGAATCTGCGGGGAAATTTTGATAATAAAACACTGGATTTTAGTAATTCATGTGAATATTGTGACGCAATAAAGGTGAAATCACGGCACGCTCGAACGGGCCGGGTAGCAGCAAAACAAAAAATATTGAAGTTAAGCGATCTGCAGAACGCAGGGGCTTTCGAGTAGAGTGGTATAGACTATGAATGCGATTGATTTCGTCGTTCGCGGAAGTGCGGGCGGCATGCAGCGCGGTACAATATCCGCGGATGCAACCAACCAAGTGATTGTGGCCGGTGCTGGCCAAGAAATTTCCATTAATGCGCGTCAATCCGACTTTGCGAGCCAAGTGCGCTCGGGGGATCAGCTTGTTATTACGCTTGCTGATGGACGTACGATCACAATTGACAACTTTTTCAATGACAACGGCACGGCAAACCGCCTGTTCGTATCTGCGGATGGTTACCTCAATGAGGTAAGCTTTGTGGATTCCGGTCAGGGCAACTTGTACGCACAGTACGGTCCTACAGCTGAATGGGGCAAGTGGAGCCCGTCAGACGAGCTGATCTTTCTTGGGAATTCAGAATTAGCTGGTGTTCCATTGGCCACGGGTGATGAAGACGTCTCCATGCTTGGCGCCGCTCTTTTGGGTGGTACTGGTTTATTTGGTGGCGGCGCTGCAATCGCTGCTGGTGTTGGTGCCGCAGCTGTTGTTGCTGGTGTTGCTGGCGGCGGTGGTGATGATGATGGCAGCGGCCCTGCTACACCCTATGTAAATGATGACGACGCGAACGTCACCATTGGTGGTGATGACGGCGAAGAAGTTCTGACGATCACTGGTGGCGGTGAGCCGGGTGATACCGTGACTGTTACAGTTGGCGATGAGACCGTAGAAACGGTAATCGACGACGACGGTAACTTTGAAGCTGTGTTTGAGGGCGAAGATTTCCCTGAAGACGGTGTTTATGACTCCGAAGTGGTTTTCACGGATCCAACGGGCTCTACAACTGAGCTGGATGGTCCTTCTTTCGAGATCGATACAATCGCACCTGAAATCGTGTTTACCGAGGGTACAGAATCCACTGGTGACTTCTTTAATGAAGTTAGCTTTGTTGATGGTGTGTCTTTGTCCGGTACGGGCGAAGCGGGCGCGACGCTGGACGTCACGATCGCTGGTATTACACAGTCCACGGTAATCACCGAGGCTGGTACTTGGACCGTTACTTGGGATTCAGGCACGCTGGTTGCTGGTGAATACACGGCTCAAATCTCGGCTGTGACGACAGACACATTTGGTAACTCGCGCAGTTACACCGAAACACTGGTCGTAGATACGGTCACAACCGTTACTGTGGATACAACTACAGTTGGCGGCGATGGCACTATCAACGGTGTTGAGCACGCAGACGGCGTATCCTTTACAGGTACGGCGCAGGCTGGTTCCTCAGTGGAAGTGACAGTAGCGGGCGTAACGCAAACCGTTACAGCGACGCAATCTGGCACATGGTCCACCACATTCTCCTCCACCGATTTGGCGACAGGCGAATATACGGGCACAGTTTCAGTTGTATCAACTGATACATTTGGCAACACCGCCAGCACATCGGGCACTTTTGAGGTCGACACACTTGTGCGCGATTTCTCAATTACATCCAGCACCGGTGGTGCAGATGGCGTGATCAACGCAGCAGAAGCGGGCGAAGCGCTGACTGTAAGCGGCATGACCGAGCCAGGCTCAACTGTAACGGTTGAATTGGGCGGCGTGACGACAACTGCAGTTGTTTCTGCAAGCGGCAGCTGGACAGCAACATTTGCTGCGGGTTCCATCACGGCGGGTACATATACCTCCACGATGACCGCTACAGCGACAGACGCTGCTGGCAACGTTGATACTGCGACCACTTCTGTTCAGGTCGATACCGACGCGGGTGTGCTGACGATTGATAGCACGCCAGTTGAGGGTGACGATGTTGTAAACGAAGTCGAGGCCAGCGATGGTGTGGTTCTCACAGGTACTGCTGATGCAGGTGCTGTGGTGACCGTGACCATGGAAGGCGTAAGCCACAACGTGGTTGCAGACAGTTCGGGAAACTGGGAAGCATTCTTCTCAGCGAACGACGTGGCTGCAGGTGTCTATACTGCTGAAATCACCGCAACAACTACAGACGCTTATGGCAACAGCCGTGAAGCATCTGATAGCGTTGAAGTTGACACTCGTGTCGATAACCTGAGCGTCAATGTGGACGATATCGCAGTTGACAACATCATCAGTGCAGTCGAGCAAAACGGCGACGTAACGATTACTGGATCAACCGAGGTTGGTTCTACATCGGTTGTTGTGACGCTTGAGGGTCTTTCGGCAAATGCAGTGATTGATGCTGCTGGCAACTGGACAGCGGTATTTGATGGCACGCAACTGGAAACCGGTACGTACACTGCAGATGTTGGCGTAACAGCTACTGACGCTGCGGGTAACACCGCAACTGCATCTGCAACTGTTGATGTCGATACCGAAGTTGTTCCACTAGAAGTGACAACTAACTCTGCTGGTGCTGATGAGGTAGTGAATGCTGCCGAAGCGGCAACGGGCATTGATCTTGGTGGTTCTGTCGAAGCGGGTTCAACTGTTGAAGTTACCTTTGACGGCACAGCCTATACTGCAAACGTCGACGCGTCGGGCAATTGGTCTTTGACTGTACCTGCAGGCGAAGTGCGGAGTGGCGCTTATGCGGCTGACATCTCTGTCGAAGCAACTGACCACGTTGGCAACGTAGCTGTAATCACGGACACATTGTCCATCGATACAGCTGCACCAGAAGGCCCAGTCATCGCATCCTTCACCCGCGCTGGTGATGGTATCCGGGGCATCTCTATCGAGACCGTCATGGAAGATGGCTCGCCCGCTGGCGATGTTCAAAGCGTCTCTCAGGTTGCGGAAGATGGGTCCATTTCCGAGGTTGCAGGTCAGCAAGGCTTTAACACCCTGCGCGGTGAAACAGACTTTGTTTTCAACGAAAATGTTCCAAACGGTTCGCAGTTGATCGTGAGCTCAACAGATGACGCAGGCAACACGTCCGGGACCTATTTGGTACTGGATGATGAAGCGGCGACAAACTCTGTTGATCTGACGAACATGGCACTTGGTGATTACCAGATCGAAAACCTCGATCTGGACTTCGCCGAAGCGGCTAGCGTTGTTATCGATGAGGCAAGCCTGTTGGCACTGTCCACCGAAAGCAACACGCTGACCATCCACGGGTCTGCCGAGGATCAAGTGACCATTCAGGGCGGTGTTGCGCAAGGTACGCAGGACGTCGACGGCCAGACATACAATGTCTACGCAGTTGGTTCTGAGGGTACGTTGCTGATCGAACAGGAAATCCCTGTCACGATCTAAATGATCAAGACACAAAAACCGGATGCGGCGGGGCCAAACCACCGCCGCACCCGGCACACTAAAAATATGAATAAAATATAACAATATCGGCACGTTAAGGGCAGGATATGGGGCAGTGTAGGCGAAAGACGGCAGCGATGTGCGCAAGTGCGCTCGCGTTGGCGGGGTGTTTATCAGATGTAGGTGGCAATGCAGGCGCGCCGGATGTTGTGGCGATGCAAGCCACGGGGTCCAATACGGCGACTGTAAAACCGACCCACGCTGAAAAGATAAACGCGCAAAGTGATATCATTCAGGGGCTGCAGGCCCGCAAATCCGTGTTGCCGTCAGGTAGTGCGTATGGCCACGTCGCGACCGCAGTGTTGGCGGCACACTCGCGCAGTGCCGAAAGTGACCTGCGCGCAGCGCAACTTCGCGCACGCGCCGCATCAAAAAATTGGCTGCCTCAGATTGGCCCAAGCGTCAGTCTGGCGTCCCTCGGATCTATTGTTGCCAACTTGGTTGTTGAGCAGGTGATTTTTGACAACGGTCGCAAGAAGGGCGAACGCGAATTCGCCATTGCCGACGTTGAAGTTGCCGCCGTGGCACTGGCCACGGACACCAATGAGCGGGTCCGTACGGGGCTTGATCTGTATATCGATGCAGCCGAAGCACGCGAAATGCACGTTCTGGAAGGCCGGAACGCAAAAGATATCGGCCACTTTGAATGGATTATGCAGCAACGTGTTGAAGGCGGTGTCTCAGACAGTTCAGACCTCAATATTCTGCGCCAAAAACTACTTAAGATCCGAGCCCGCCAATCTGCCGCACTCGAAACCGCAACCACATCCATCTCTGAACTAAATGCGATGTCTGTTGGCGATTTAGGGGATGTGCGCGGGACGCCTGCATTACCCGTAAGTGCCGGATTAGCGCAGCCGCTTAGCGTTACCCAGTCCGAAGCAGAAAAGACCCGCGCCATCGCTGCTGCTAAGATTGACCGCGCTGGCCAACTGCCGGGCTTAAGCGCAGGCGGCACCATAGGTGAGGACAGCACATTCGGGCTTCAACTGAGCACCGACAGCCTTCTTGGGCTTGGAACGGGCGACAGGCTGAAAGCCATTGAGGCCACAAAAGAAGCTGCAGGCCGTCGTGTGGCCCAAGCGGTAGAAGACACTAACCGTCAACTGCGCAAGTACGAGGGCCAAATCGCGTCCAAAGAACGCCAAGCAGCGGAGGCCGCTGGCCTAACTGCACAGGCGAAACGGAACCTTGATCTGTTTCAGGCGCAGTACGATGGCGGTCAACGTCAGGTGATGGATGTTGTCGGCGTTTATGAGACCTACGCACTCCAGCAAGAATCTGAAGTTACTTTGAAATACGAAGCGATCCGTTTGCGCGTGGCCATGGCCGAGCTTTTGGGCGTTCTGGCGGATGGATCAGCAATATGAGCAAACCCTTTACTCTTACGATCGTGAACGGAAACTCTGCGCGGTTGCAACTGGACGACACAGTCGAGGTGCCAAAGGCGGATAACACCTCCAGCTTTGAGGACCGTCTTCGCGCACGGGGCGCGTTGATCGCAACATACGCCAGCGTATTGGGTATTGAGGTTTCGCAATCTGATTTGGCTGACGCACTGGCGCGGCGCCTGAAACCAGAAGCAAGCGAACAGGATGAGGCGCAAGTCATTGCAACATTGCTGCGCCGGAATGGCCTAAGTGCCGAGCTTTTGCGCAGCAAAACTCTGGACGAACAATCGTTTCCGGCATTGGTCTACATGACTTCAGGCCAGTTGTTGTTGGTGATGGGGCGCGACCGTGATGATCTGATTGTGTACGACGTGACGTGCCCGGACAACCGTGCGCAGGTCCCTGCCGCTGATTTTGTACCTTTCTTTTCTGGCCTGACGCTGCGTGCGCAAATGCAGATCGAAAAAGTCGCAGAGATTCACAAAACCGCAGAAAAACCAAAACATTGGTTCTGGGGACAGTTTGGCCGTTTCCGCCGTCAATTGGGCGAAGTCGCCCTTGGCTCGTTTGTGGCAAACCTGTTGGCTGTGGCCGTCGCGTTGTTTTCCTTGCAGGTTTATGACCGTGTTATTCCCCACCAATCCGAGGCAACGCTTTGGGTTCTGGCCGCGGGTGCCGCGCTTGCGTTATTGATGGAAGCCTTCATCAAAGTTGCACGCGCGCAACTGATGGATGGGGCAGGGCGCCAGATCGAGCTTTCGGTTCTAGAATTGTTGATGAACCGTATCCTTGGCATGCGCAGTGACAAACGCCCCCAAGCACCGTCTGATCTGTTTTCTTCCATGCGTGAATTTGGGTCGGTTCGAGAGTTCTTTACCGCGTCAACCATCGGCACCATTGCCGACATTCCGTTTATCTTTGTTTTCCTCGCACTGGTGGCGTCAATTGCGGGAAATGTTGTTTGGGTTTTGGTTTTTGGTGGCATCCTGATGGTTGTGCCTGGTTTCTTCATGCAAAAGCGGATGATCCGCCTGACGCAAGAGACCCAAGGTGCGACCGCAAAATCCTCACGGCTTTTGCACGAGGCAATCTTTGAACTTGATACGGTCAAGACCCAGCGCGGTGAAGACCGTGTTCAGCGGCTTTGGTCTGAGCTGACAACCTTGTCTGCTGTAAAATCCTCAGAGCAACGCAAGCTGGCGTCGGTTCTGACATTCTGGAGCCAAGGCGTTCAGCAAGCGACTTATGTGTCTGCTGTAATCATGGGGACCTATCTGGTGTTTGCCGGACAGTTCACCGTGGGTTCCATCATCGCGACGGGTATTTTGACATCTCGCACATTGGCACCGCTAACGCAGTTGGCTGGTACAATGGCGCGGTGGGGCAATGTGAAATCGGCGCTTGATGGGCTTGAGCACATTGCAAACTCGGAACAAGACGCAACCGAGGGGCGTCATTATATGCGTCGTGATCACCTTGCTGGCAATTTCGAACTGCGCGATGTGACCTTCCGCTACATTGAAGAGGGCGCACCAACACTGGACTTGCCAGGGATCAACATCCTAGCGGGACAACGTGTTGCGATCCTTGGGGCGAATGGCTCGGGTAAGTCTTCGCTGTTGAAGGTTTTGAGTGGCTTGTATGCTCCGACAACGGGACGTGTATTGATTGACGGCACCGAGATGACCCAGATCGAGCCGCGCGACCTGCGCCGGTTGGTTGGGTATCTGGGCCAAGACGTACGCCTGTTCTCGGGCACGCTGCGTGACAACCTGAACCTGACAATGCTGGAACGCGATGACGAACGCCTGATGGACTCGTTAGAGTTTGCAGGGCTGGGTGAGTTTGTACGCAATCACCCCAAAGGGTTGGATCTTGAGATCCTTGATGCGGGCGCAGGCCTGTCTATCGGGCAGCGCCAATCTATCGGGTGGGCACGTCTTTGGTTGCAAGACCCAAAAATATGTTTGCTTGATGAACCGACGGCTGCGTTGGACCAAAAGCTAGAGCAGGCACTTGTTGCGCGCCTTGAGAAATGGATGGCTGGCCGAACAGCCGTGATCGCAACCCACCGCGCGCCAATTCTATCGCTGACAACCCGCACAATCATTCTGAGCAACGGTCGGATGAGCATTGATGGCCCTCGTGATGAGGTCATGGCCCATTTAAAAACCGTTAAAGGAGATGCAGCATGAGTCATGCAATGGACGATCACATGGAAAAACAAATGCGCGGCCCTTCAATGGTTGTGTGGCTCAGTGCTGGCGCCGTTGTGGTGTTTGTGATCTGGGCGTTCTTTGCATGGGTTGATGAGATTGTGCGTGCCGAGGGATCAATGATCTCGAGCTCACGTCCGCAAATCATTCAAAACCTTGAGGGTGGTATCCTTGCTGAACTGGCCGTTGGTGAAGGTGACATCGTTGCAGCTGGCGATATTTTGGCACGGTTGCACAACACGCAATTCCAGTCCTCGGTTGATGATCTACAAGATCAAATCAGCGCCTTTGAAATTCGTCGTCTGCGCCTTGAGGCCGAAATTGACGGTGATTATACATTTGATGTGCCAAATGAATGGAGCAACCGCACGCCGGATATGTTGGTGTCAGAAGCGGCTTTGTTACAAGCGCGCCAATCTGACTATGTATCCTCTGTGGATGGTGCCAAGCGGGTATTGGTTGAGGCACAGCGCGAGCGTGACTTGATGAATGGTTTGCTGAAAAACAAGATCGTTTCGTTGATTGAAGCGACCCGTGCCCGCAAAGCCTTTGCGGATGCGCGGATCAAATATGATAGCGTTGTTACCAGCACGGAGTTGGACCGCGCGCAGGAATACTCAGACGTTCTAAGAGAACTGTCGACGTTGCGCCAAAACTTGAAGGCAAGCACTGACCAGTTGGATCGGACACTGCTGCGCAGCCCGATGCGGGGTATTGTGAATAACCTGAGCGTCACAACCATTGGCGGCGTTGTACGCCCCGGTGAAGAAATCCTTCAGATCATCCCATTGGACGAAGAACTGTTTGTTGAAGCGCGCGTAAAGCCGGAGGATATTGCAGGTGTGCGTCGTGGGCAGGCTGCTACTGTGAAATTGTCAGCGTATGATTATACAATTTACGGCACGCTAAAGGGCGAAGTGAAGCTGATCTCGGCTGATACGTTCAAGGATGACCGTGCGCGTGATCCTGATGGCGACCCGCATTATAAAGTCACGCTGGCCGTGGACACCGAGCATCTTACTGCGCGCCAATCCGAGTTGGAAATTCGCCCTGGTATGCAGGCAAGCGTTGAGCTGCACACAGGGTCAAAGACGGTCCTGCAATATCTGCTTAAACCGCTGTATAAATCCAAAGAAGCCTTCCGCGAGCCGTGATCTGAATGGGCGCTCACGCGCAAGACATGTTTTTAGTTGCACTAAATGCGGGCCATTGCGGTCCGCATTTTGCGTTTCACACTGTCGTACGCGGAGGCGTTAAGTCCCTGTGTCGAGCCAGAGTGTGACGGGCCCGTCGTTGGTAAGGGCTACGGACATATCTGCGCCAAACTGCCCCGTTTGGACAGGAATGTTTAGATCACGAAGGGCTGATGCAAATTGGAGGTTGAGGGTTTCAGCGATGTCAGGCTTTGCTGCACCGGAAAAACCGGGGCGATTTCCGCGAGATGTATCTGCTGCAAGGGTGAACTGGCTGACAACTAAAGCCGAACCGCCGGTTTGTATGACGCTGAGGTTCATCTTATCCGCGTCATCTTTGAAGAGGCGCAGCTTTGATATTTTCAAAGCGAGTTGTTTTGCGGTGTCATAGTCATCATCTGGCATTGCACAGACGAGAATGAGCAGGCCTGCGTTTATTTGCCCGATGGTTTCACCGCTCACGGTGACGCTTGCGTCTGTGACGCGCTGGATGAGTGCCCTCATGTGTCATGCCAGCCGATGATCTGCTCAGGCTCTGCGCGTTCCGTTCTAAAGCTGTTGGCAGGGGCGTCAGGATCAGCATAACCCAGCGAGATTGCGCATAGGATTAGGCGATCGTCCGCGATGCCTAGGTGCTCTTTCAGGAGCGGCGCGTAGGCGGCAATCGCCGCTTGAGGGATTGTAGCCACCCCAAGGGCGGTAGCGGCTAATGTAAAGGCAGTGACAAAGCCGCCAGTATCCATTGCGCCGTACGGTCCAAGCTCGGCAGGGGAGTGGATGATTGCAACGTGTGGGGCGTCAAAGAACGTGTAGTTGCGTAGCATTTGTGCAGCGCGGCCCGCGCGGTTTGATTTGTCGATGCCGACGGCGTCATACAGTTGAAAACCGCAGGTGCGGCGGCGCTCGGAATAATGACCAGTGTATTTTGTTGGCCAATCAAGGTCAGGCGTTGGGGGCGTTCCGGCTTGGGCTGTTTGCATCAGCTTGTCGCGCAACCGATCGGTGGCAGCACCGCGTGTGATCTCGACCTGCCAAGGTTGGGCGTTGCACCAAGACGGCACAAGGCGTGCGACCTCTACAATGCGGGTGAGGTCTGCATCTGGAACAGTATCCGGTAGAAACGCGCGACATGAATAGCGGTCTGTTAGGATCTGTGAGAGCGTATCAATTGCAGTCATGTCTTATCCGTTCTGTGCATAGAGGTAGCCAATGATCCCAGCGATGATTAACCCCGCAACGATGGCAATGGTGATCTTAATCGCTGAGTAGGGGCGCTCGCCCTGTACACGCCCTGTGCGGCCGTTCACGACAAAGCGGTAGGTTTTGCCGCGGTATTTGTAGGCGGCCAACCAGACGGGCAGTAGGATGTGTTTGAATGTCATGGCGCTAAGGTCAACATCCATGGAGTGGATACGCTGGCGGTCCCCCCCAATGTCAAATTTGATATCACGGCGGATCATGGCGTCCATCTTTGCGCGCGCTTCTTCAAACCCTTCATCAAGGGCCACTGTGTATCCTTCAGCGCGAAAGCCCGCGAGGTATTCAGGGGCATAAGGCTCAAGCGCGGCCAAATCCCAAGGTTCCAGCGCATCGGTAAAACGTTTGGGCAATGAGTTTGATCCCAACACCAGCACGTCATCAAAGAAGCGCGCAACCCGTCCTGATGCGCTATGCCAGCGGACCTTGGCCACGCGGACTTGCTGGCGTTTACCATCGCGCATGACAGTGCGTGTTTCGTAATATACTGTGCCGCGTTCACCAGAATAGCGCGTGTTAGATTGCGCATCATAAGTCCAGTAAGGGACATAGATGCCGTTCATCTGACGTCCCTTACGGGCATAAGCCTGCAAGCCGTTGGGCGCGAACCACAGGCCCCCCAACCAGTCTTTCATAGCATCGCGTGCCGTTTCTTCGGCCAGTGCAAAGGGCAGTACCGCGCGCGGTTTGATGTGGCGGTGAAGGCCTGTATCCACAACCACAGGCGTGGCGCAAAACGGACATTCGGCAGCTTGGCTGTTTGCGTCAAATTCGACCTGCGCCGCGCAATTGGGGCATTGGCTAACGCGGGTTTCTTCCATCTCGGCGGTATCAAGCGACTGTGAAAGGCCTTGGTTAAGGTCCAACTCAGCGATCGCGCGGTTCTGTGTCCAGACAGTCCCAATTTGTTGGATGTTGCCGCAGTGATCGCATTTCAACTCACTACTTTGCGGATCATAGCGCAGGTCGCTGCCACAAGTATCACAGGGAAAGCGGTGCTCTTGCAGGACTGTGTCTGGGTCGATGTCGGACAAGGGCTGACCTTTTGAACTGGAGGGATCGCGGCCAATGTTTTGCAGCGCCTGTTGATGTCAGCCTGACACCGTCGGGCATCAGGCTAAACGTTTGTGTTTATCCAGCTGGTGGTGGGGGCGGTGGCATGACTGTGAACAGCTGCGCCAGCTCCATCACGTCTTCGGCGGGCTTCCAGCCGTCTTGGCCCGGAGTCCAAACAAAGCTGCTCCGTTTTAGGGACCCTTCAGTCACCATGCGGCCCATCTTTGCCTTGGAATAGGGGCCAGTTGTCTCGCCGCCCTCTGCAATGTGCCAAACATGTTCAACAGGTGGTGGAGGTGGCGCGATTGGCGCGGCCTTAGCGGCTGGCTGTGCACCCCATGGCCCGCCAGCGGCTGCTTGTGCTCCGATTTGCATGCCAAGGCCAGCACCCATGCCTGCCTGAATGGCCGCAGCACCAGCACCGTCACGGCCCAATGCTTCGGCAGCTTGGAACTGCATGTATTCGTTTAGGTTCCCGATCACACCCATTGATGAGCGTTTATCCATAACCTCTTCGACTGCTTTGGGCAGTGAGATGTTTTCGATATAAAGTTCGGGGATGGCCAGACCGTATTCGGCTAGTTGTGCTGCGATCTCTCCACTCACTAGCTTGCCCAACTCGCGGGTGTTGGCAGCCATATCAAGAACAGGGATTTGTGCCCGCGCAATTGTACGCGAGAATTCCTGAACAATGATGTTGCGGATCTGGAAGCTGATCTCATCCATGGTGAATTCGCCGTCAGTGCCAACGATTTCGCGCAGGAACAGTGCCGGATCAACTACACGGACTGAGTATGTGCCAAAGGCGCGCAGACGTACGGGGCCAAACTCAGGATCGCGCACGATAATTGGGTTTTTGGTGCCCCATTTGAGATCGCTAAACCGCGTTGTGTTGACGTAATAGATCTCGGATTTGAACGGAGACTTAAAGCCGTGATCCCAATGCTGCAGCGTCGTCATGATCGGTAGGTTATTTGTCTCAAGCATATAGAGACCGGGCGTAAACACATCGGCCAGTTGGCCTTCGTGGATGAATACGGCTGCTTGGCCTTCGCGCACAGTCAGCTTGGCACCGTATTTGATCTCATGTGCTTCGCGTTCAAAGCGCCAAACCAGCGTGTCGCGTGTGTCGTCGGTCCAATGGATGACGTCGATGAATTCACCGGAGAGAAAATCGAAAATGCCCATGGAGTATCCTTCAGGGTTGTTTGTCTTGTCGTTTATGCGTCTGTCCGCAGCTTATCAAGAAACGGCACACAATAGGACGGTCAGAGTTTCCTGCCATCAATCATACTGGCCCGCTGGTGGTGAGTTCTGATGCTATTTTTTGTACGGTTGGGCGCGCCTGTTCTGCATTCATACCTATCCGCAGGCGTGGATCATACAGCATCTCAAGCAGCAACTCGTCATGGCGTGTGAGCAGTGCAAATTCATCATCATCGTTAAAGATGGAAGGGCGCGCATTTGGGCTGTCATTGGCGAGGCCCATCCCTTGTGCAAGTTCTTCGTGGATGCACGACAGCCTAAGCAGGCTGGGATTTTCAGCACGGATAACCGCCAGTGCTGCTGTATACGTATTTGCGCCACTGCCAGATGCATACGCAGCCACCACGCAATAGGTGTCACGTGGCAGATTGTTCAGCGGCGTAAGGCTGGCTGTTGTTATCCCGGGAACCCGTGCGGCAGCGGTAGCCAACGTTTCTGCGCGGTCATCTTCCCCTGCGATAACGACGATAAAATTTGCATTCTTGCTCATGCTGACCGGATGACCGGTGACGCGGCCTAATCGCGCGGCATAATTGCGTACATTTTTTGCGTCGCCAGCACGCTGGGACGGCGGAACACTATCCCCAAATATGATGTCCATGCGAACGGGAGCAGCCCAACGGCGCAACGGGCTTGGGCCTCCACGGTTAGAGAAACTACCGTCGTACTCGTTATAAAATGCGATTTGTTCAAAGTTGCGGGCAAGCATTGTGTTGGTAAACGGCGTGTCAATGCCGCCGCCATCACGGCGCAACAATCCTTGGCTCAGCTGTGCGCCTTGCACCTGATTGAGATAACTGCGCAGCGACGCGCTGGCCTCTGATGTGGGGCGCGCAACCCTTGGCGGGGCTGGTGCGTTGGGCTTGGTCGAAATGTTAGGGCGCGCCACTGGTGTCTTCACGGTGCCAACCGGAGAAGAAAAATCCATACACGCAGAAAGTCCCAGAGCAATCAGCCCCAGACTTATTACGAGAATTTTACGCGCCCTATTCATGCTCAGCTAGAAACCGTATCGCCTAGACCAGTCTTGGTGGCCTTGGCAGAAGCAAGCGTATCGCGCAGCTTGGCTTCCATTTCTTTGAGCTCTTTCTCGGCAGAGGCACGCTTTGCCTTGCCTTCGTCCGCGATCTGCAGGCTTTCCTCGATGGTGCCGATAAGATGTGCGTTGGCTTCCTTGACGGCCTCGATGTCAAACACACCGCGTTCCATTTCTTCGCGGATGATTTTGTTGCTTGAACGCAGGTTCTTGGCGTTTGAGGTCAACAATTCGTTGGTCAGATCGTTGGCTGCGCGCACGGCAACGGCGGCCTCGGCAGAGCGTTGGATCGTTACGGCCTGTGCCAGCTGCGTTTCCCACAGCGGAACGGTGTTCACGAGCGTCGAGTTGATCTTGGTCACAAGGCTTTTGTCGTTTTCCTGAACCAAACGAATGGACGGCAGCGACTGCATAGTCACCTGACGCGTGAGTTTCAGATCATGCACGCGGCGTTCAAGGTCATCACGGGCTGCGCGCAGATCGCGCAGTTCCTGTGCTACCATCACCTGATCGTTTTCTGCCGCAGCTTGCACATCGGCTTCTTTGGCAGGGATCACCGTTGCATCAAGTTCAGCAATTTTTGCCGTACCTGCTGCAATATACAGCGCCAGCTCATCGTAGAACTGCAGTGTTTTTTCATACAACATGTCGAGGGATTTGATGTCTTTAAGCAGCGTGTGCTCATGGCTCAGCAGGTTATCGGTGATCTTGTCGATCTGGCCTTGGACTTTTTCGAATTTCGCGGTGAATTTGGCGAAAGGTGCTGCGCGACCAATTAGCTTTTCCCACCAGCTGCGGCTGCGGCGCACGTCAAGTTCGGAAACAGAGAACCCGCGGATTGCGGTGACCATCCCGCGCAGGCTGTCGCCAGCTGGGCCCACATCTTTGTTGCGCACGTCTTGCAACATCGCCTGCGAGATTTCCTGCAATTCAGCCTGAGCAGCAGAGCCAAAACTGATGATCGACTGCGTGTCGTCCATGTCCAGCTCATCCATGCGCGAGCGGATTTCAGCGCTTTGCGGTGCATCTGCCTGCTCCAGTGTGATGACGTCGTTGGCTTGGGTTGGTTCTGGCAGGATCACTGCGGTCACTTCCTCAACCATTGCGAGGGATTGTGCAGCTTTTTCACGGACGGTCTCAGACATATTTTGTTCCTTGTTAATGTGGAGTGCAGGAGGTCAATCCAGACGCACACCTTCACGCGACAGCCGCTCACGCAGCACGTCAATTTCTACATTCAGATCGCCACGGTCTTCGAGTAGCGATTTACGGTTACGCGCAGCAAAGTTCTTCTCGAGGTCATCAAGAAGCGCCAGATAATCAGTTCGGGCTTGTGTGTCTTGGGTGCGGGCATAGATATCCGCGAACTTGGCCGTCGCATCGCGCGCGCCCTTTAAATAGACGCCCAGATACTTGCGCGCGGCGGTTAGGTCGCGTGGGTCTTCTTCGACGGTACGGATCAGCTCCCGGGCGGTGTCGCCGAAATCTTCCAGACGGGCGGCAGTTTGGCGGTCATTGGCGCGCAGGATTGTCTCGCGCATGGTCTCAAGATGCTTTTCCGCTTCATCAACCACTCGTGCAACGCGGTCTTGTTGGAAGGTATCGATGCCATCCATGCCTTTGTTGCGCATAGGGTCCAACCCAAAGGCCGCGATGTGCAGACCTGTTGCGATCACACCGTAGATAATGGGCGATAGGATATCGAAACCATTCAGATGCGCGATCACCGCGAGTGCAGTGCCAACGCCGCTTAGGCCCGCTGCAAGTATCTTGCGTGGCAGGGCAGGGCGGCGTGCCACTTTGCGCTCGTTGTAGGCGACTTCGGCCCGCAACCCACTGCGCAGCAACCACGCCGCAAGGGTGAGGGACAGCGCGCCAAGCATCGCAGTGAGTAAGGTTACAGCGCCTCCGCCAAAGCTGGTCGCGACCAGCACGATGGCAGGAATGAACAAAACATTGGCACGCCCGCCTACCGGATCAACGTCGATCCGGCGCTTCCGTTTAGCGCCTTGCGTGCTTGGGGCGGTTGTTTCGCCATCAGGGCTGAACTTGCCGCCATACCGTTTTGCCATTCTATAGCCCCCCGATCCAACCAGAGCTGACACCGAAGAGTAACACAATCAGTGCGATATAGGCCGTTTTTTGCAGTGCTCTAGGTCCCATGGGCCCCTCGTAATTCTAATGTGTCGTATGGCGTAATAACAAATAGCATAAGCAGCCAGCGTAACGGTTTCTAGTGCCGCTGGCCTGTCCGCCGCTCTGCGTTAAGCTTGCGGGTATAGCCAGATTGAATGACTTCAACCGCAACAAGGACCAAGACGCTGAAATAGAACGTGGTTTTGGACATTGGAATGACTTCGTAACCGAAGAAACGCAAAGCCAGCTCAGGATCATGCATGGCATGAGAGGCGGCTTGACCCGCTTCGCCCAGCAAAACGATACCAACGATCAACAGGATAAACAGGCCCAGCACTTCGTACATGCGGTTCTTTTCCAGAAACTGGGTAACCCGTTCGGCCAACAGCAACATTGCAATGCCAGACAAGATGATCGCGGTTGCGAGGATCTCGAACACATCTGTAATCGCCAAGGCCGACAGAACCGAATCAAACGAAAAGATAAGGTTCATCAAAACGATCATCGCGACAACTTTTGCGGCTGATTTACCAGATTTATTGCTCAGGTCGGCATCCAGATGCTCAACTGCGAGCATGTGACCGATTTCCTTGACGGCGGTGTACATGATGAAAATACCGCCAATAATGAACACCAGCGTGGCAAAGTTCACACCACCTGTCAGCACACCTTCCCAGTTAAGGATGAAGAATGGTTCGGCCATGGCGTCGATTAACCGGATCATAACAAACAGTAAAACCACTCGCAGGGCCACGGCTAGGAGGATCCCCCATTTGCGTACTGCGGCCTGTTGGGCCACCGGCGCGCGTTGGCTCTCGATTGAGATGTACAGCAGGTTATCAAACCCCAACACGGCTTGCAAAAAGCACAACATGATGAGGTTGCCCAAGTTTTCGAAAGTCAGCAGATCGGCCATGGAGGTTCCTTCGGATCAATAAATTTCTGCATTTATAATGCTTCTTTAACCCAGTGGGGTGACGATGTGAATTGAACCACACGGGGAAAGCATGGGGAAAAGACCCTACACGCGTGTTCGTTAAGAGTATTTGATAGTTTTAGGGGCTTGTGTGCGTGGAGAGATCAAAAGATGCAACAAAGACTACTTGTAGAAAAACGTAAGCCTGTAAGGATAAAAAGTGCATCCTCCAAGCACCGTAAGCGCTTGGGAATCATGGTTGTTGCCATCGGCGCTGTATTAACAGTCACCGCGTTGGTGCGCACGTAATCTGATCGCTTTAGCGTTTGCGAGGGGTCTTTGGACCTGTCGGCGCGCGCGCTTTGGACGCTGAGCTGCTGAACGTGCGGGGTTTGGAGGCTGCGCTGCTGAATGTGCGCGGTTTGGCTGCAGGTCCGCTATTAGATGCAGTTCCGCTATGCCTTGCTGGTCCACTTGATGTGCGCGGTTTGCCAGTGCCATCTGCACGACGTGCTGCGTCGCGCGCTGCTTTGTCTGGGCGGCCTTGCTTGAACGATTTGCTGCGCTTTGGTTGGTTTTCTTCCAGTTTTTCCAGTTCTTCACGGGTCTTTGGACGCCCTGGCTTGCCGGGGCCGTCGAAATCACCCTTATGCGCCACGCGACGCTTAAAGCGGGGCTTTACCTGAGTGGGGGCCTCAGGAGCCGCACCCAGCATCTTTTCAGCATCAGGACCTAACTGATCGCGCAACACTTTGCGGCGGACTTCTTCTACTTCACCTTGGCGCAGCTCGCCCAATCGAAATGGGCCATAGCTGACACGGATCAAGCGGTTCACACTGAGGCCGATTTCATCCATCGCGCGGCGAATTTCACGATTTTTGCCTTCGCGCAGACCAACAGTGAGCCACGCGTTTGCGCCTTGCTGGCGGTCCAGAACAACTTCCATTGGCTGGAACGGTTCGCCATCAGCGATGATCCCTTTGCGCAACGGTTCCAGTTCTTCATCCGTGGGACGGCCATTTACGCGGACACGGTAGCGGCGCAACCATCCAGTTGAAGGCAATTCCAAATGGCGTTTGATGCCACCATCATTGGTCAGCAGCAGCAAACCTTCTGAGTTGATATCAAGACGTCCAATGCTCATCACGCGCGGCAAATCTACCGGCATGGTGTCATAGATGGTCTTACGCCCCTTTTCATCGTTGTCGCTGGTCACCAAGCCTGTAGGCTTGTTGTACAGCCACATGCGCGCAGGCTCGGCAGGGCCGACAGGCTTGCCATCAACCGTGATACGATCTGCATCAGTCACGTTCAGCGCGGGCGACGAAATAATCGCGCCGTTGACCGTCACGCGGCCTGCTTCGATCATCCGCTCGGCTTCCCTGCGGCTGGCGATGCCAGCACGAGAGAGGATTTTTGCGATGCGGTCGCCTTCGGGCGAGGAGGATGGGGTATCATTCATAAGCTGAGCCATACCTCAAGCGTGCCTCTTGCGAAAGAGACGGTTTTTACCGCATCAAGGGGCATGGCATTTAGATCGTTTATGCAAGCAGCACTAGAAGAAGCCCGCGCAGCCGCTGCGCGCGGCGAAGTTCCTGTGGGGGCTGTAGTGGTTTCACCAGAGGGCAAAGCGATTGCAAGTGCGGGCAATCGCACCCGTGAAAACAATGACCCATCTGCCCATGCTGAAATGTTGGCGATTCGCGCGGCCTGTACCCATTTAGGGACTGAACGCCTTATTGGATGCGCGCTGTATGTGACATTAGAGCCTTGTGCGATGTGTGCAGGGGCCATCACCAATGCACGGATAGATCGGCTGTATTATGGTGCGTCTGATCCAAAATCCGGCGGCGTGGCGCAGGGCGCGCGGGTGTTTTCCCATCCGCAATGCCATCATGTGCCTGAAATATTTGATGGAATCGCCGAAAGCGCATCCGCACAATTGCTGCGCGACTTCTTTGCGCAAAGGCGCGGCCAGTAGATAGCAAGTAGCTAACGTTCGGCCGCGCCTTTGCTGTCTCGACTATAGCGAGATGGCCTCAAGCACTTGGGGTTCGATCACGGACGTACCCGGCAGAACACCTTTGGCCAGCGCTTCGGCGGATTGCTCAAGGGCTGGCATGGTGCGGTAGTGGCAGGGTATGATGACCTTGAAGTCAAAATAGGTCCGTGCCGCATAAGCGGCCATATCCATGTCCATCGTGTAATACCCACCCGCCGACAGGATGCCGACGTTGGGTTTGAAATAATCACCGATCCACGCCATGTCAGCCATCAGTCCTGTGTCACCCGAAACATAGATACAGTGGCCTTCGCCGCGAATGATGAACCCTGATTCTGACCCCATGTAGGGGCGCGCGCCACTTACATCGGCTGAGGAGGAGTGCGAGGCAGGCACAAGACAAGCTGTCGCGCTCTCGCCCAAAGGAATCGTGCCGCCCATATTAAATATATGGCCTTCAACAGCACCTTGGGTGTGGAGGTATTGCGCAAGCTCATACATCCCCGACACTGGCGCACCTGTATCTTTGGAAATTTGCACAACATCAGCGATGTGATCAAAATGACCATGGGTCACCAGAATATGTGTGGCACCGGCAATGGCGGGCTGGTGCTGTTCTTTGTTCAGCATGGGGTTCCCAGTGAGCCATGGGTCCACCAAAATAACCTGATCTTCAATTTCGATGCGAAATGATCCGTGTCCGAGCCAGATGATATTCATGTTATTTCTCCTGCTGATTGCGAAATCCAATCTTAGCTCATCGCGCCGCAATGGCGAGGGCCTTAGCGCAAATTTGCGCACAAGGCCTCTGCAACACCTGCGTGTGACTTGCGGCAGCGGCGTGAGGGCGGTAGAGGACAAACAAGCAGATGAGGAAAACCTATGTCGATTGATGAAAGCACCGCCGCGCGGGTTGCAAAACTGGCCCGTATCAAAGTTGAACCTGAGGCGCTTCCGGCGTTGGCGCAGGAATTTAACACGATTCTTGGCTTCATTGAGCAATTGGGCGAAGTTGACATTGAAGGTGTGGAACCGATGACCTCGGTGACCCCACAAAACCTGAGACGCCGCGCAGATGTGGTTGCTGATGGTGATCAACAAGCTGCAATCCTCAAGAATGCGCCAGATGCGCGTGAAGGCTTCTTTGCTGTGCCGAAGGTGGTTGAATAATGACTGAATTAAACAAACTGGGCCTAGCAGAAGCGCGCGATGCGCTGCGCAAAGGCGACACAACCTCCAAAGAATTGACCGAGGCATGCCTGAAAGCGATCGAGGGCGCAGGCGCGCTCAATGCGTTTGTGCACCACACGCCAGAACTGGCAATGGAACGCGCAGCAGCAGCAGATGAACGCCTGAAGGGCAGTGATGAAGCGCCCGCCATGTGCGGCCTGCCCATCGGGATCAAAGACCTGTTCTGCACCAAAGGTGTGCCATCCCAAGCGGCCTCTCGCATTCTCGAAGGGTTCAAACCCGAATACGAATCTACTGTAAGCCAAAACCTGCAAGACGCAGGCGCGGTGATGTTGGGCAAGCTCAACATGGACGAATTCGCGA
The DNA here is from genome assembly GCF_036960155.1 of Sulfitobacter sp. Classification (GTDB taxonomy): domain Bacteria; phylum Pseudomonadota; class Alphaproteobacteria; order Rhodobacterales; family Rhodobacteraceae; genus Sulfitobacter. Next base: position 71,630 of record NZ_JBALWB010000002.1, read on the forward strand.
TGGGTTCCTCCAACGAAACATCTGCCTATGGCAATGCGATTAACCCATGGCGTCGCGGTAACGAAGATACCGCACTCACGCCAGGTGGTTCATCTGGTGGGTCGGCGGCTGCGGTTGCGGCTGATCTGTGCCTTGCGGCAACGGGAACGGATACAGGCGGATCAATTCGCCAGCCGGCCGCATTTACGGGTACAGTAGGCATCAAACCAACATATGGCCGTTGCTCTCGCTGGGGTGTGGTCGCGTTTGCGTCTTCATTGGACCAAGCAGGACCAATGACCAAATCCGTGCGCGATGCGGCAATCATGCTGGAAGCGATGGCCAGCTTTGATCCAAAAGACAGCACAAGCGCTGATCTGGCCGTGCCAAACTTTGAAGCGGCCTTAACGGGTGATATTCGCGGCAAAAAGATTGGTATTCCAAAAGAATACCGCATGGACGGCATGCCTGACGAAATCGAAAAGCTGTGGGCGGATGGCACAGCCATGCTCAAAGACGCTGGCGCCGAGATCGTCGATATCTCGCTGCCACACACCAAATACGCGCTGCCAGCCTATTACGTGATCGCCCCAGCCGAGGCATCTTCCAACCTCGCGCGCTATGATGGTGTGCGTTATGGCCACCGCGCCAAACTGGACGCAGGCGATGGCATCACCGAGATGTATGAAAAAACCCGCGCCGAAGGTTTTGGCCCTGAGGTGCAGCGCCGTGTGATGATCGGGACCTATGTTTTGTCTGCAGGTTTTTATGATGCATATTACAACCGTGCGCGCCGCGTGCGGACGTTGATCAAGAAAGACTTTGACGACGTGTTTGCGGCGGGCATCGACTGTATCCTGACACCAGCAACGCCTTCAGCCGCCTTTGGCTTGGGCGAAATGACTGATGCAGACCCGATCAAGATGTACCTCAACGACGTCTTTACCGTGACAGTGAACCTTGCTGGTTTGCCGGGTATTGCGGTCCCGACCGGTACGAATAGCCAAGGTTTGCCAATGAGTTTGCAGCTGATCGGGCGTCCGTGGGAAGAAGGCGATCTGCTATCTTCCGCCTATGCGCTTGAGAAAGCGGCAGGTTTTGTAGCCAAACCACAAAAATGGTGGTAAACGGCGCCCAACGCGTAACAAGAATGCAGGCCTGTGAAATGATGAGTATCCGAATTGTGCTGGGTGCATGTGCCGTGGCCGCAGTGGCCGCGTGCCAACCTACGGTCCCTGAAGACACCCGTTTTGGCGTGGGGTTTGATCAAACTTTTGATGCGCAACGCGCTAACCGTGATGCTGCACTCGCCAATGGCACAGCTGTTGTTCCAACAGCGCCGGGTGTAAGCGCACAACCTTTACCACCTGCGGGTTCTGCTGCGGATACCGCAGCCCAAACCACAGCAATATTGGCGCAAACGGGCCTCCCTGCGGATGCAGAACGCCTTGCTGCTGCGGCCAATAATTCAGGCATCGCACCTGTTGAAGCCAGCCCGTCCAATCCGGCCCCTGCCGTGATCAACAGCGCAACTGGTATTAGCCAAGAAAATAGCTTTGATGCGGTTTCAGGCCAGCGCAGCATCGAAAGTGACGCCGCGCGGATTGCCGCTAACCGCGCCCAATACCAAGTGATCCAGCCGCAGGCATTGCCACAGCGTTCCGAAACAGGCCCCAATATTGTGGCCTACGCGCTGGGCAGCAGCCACGCTATCGGCACCAAGCTGTACAAGCGGAGCAAATTTAACGGCAAGAACAAGTACAGCCGCAATTGCGGTAAATACTCGCATTTGGATCAGGCCCAGTCTGATTTCTTAGCCGCTGGTGGTCCGCAAAAAGACCGTAACGGCATGGACCCTGATGGGGATGGATACGCTTGTACATGGGATCCAACAGTTTACCGTACTTTGGGTAACTAAGGCGGACCTGCGTGCTGCAGCGTCGGAATTCTCCTAATTGCGGACCGCGCAGGGACGGGCTAACGCCCGAACTGATCGTTATTCATTACACCGCCATGGAAAGCGCGCAGGCCGCGCTTGATCGTCTATGCGATCCCGAAGTCGAAGTGTCGGCGCATTATCTTATCGATGCGCAGGGGGTGGTGACGCAGATGGTTGAGGAAGCCGACCGTGCATGGCACGCAGGTGCTGGCGAATGGTGCGGCGTGGACGACATCAACTCACGCTCGATCGGCATAGAGCTTGATAATCGCGGCACTCATCCGTTTTCAGCGATGCAAATGGACGCACTCGAAGCTTTGTTGCGCGGGATCATGGACCGTTGGAGTATTACGCCCGAAGGCGTGATTGGCCATTCTGATATGGCACCGGGCCGAAAAAGCGATCCTGGTCCGTATTTTGACTGGGCGCGCCTTGAACGCCAAGGGCTTGCAGGCAAAGGCGGATGTGATGGCGGACCTCAAGACCCTAATCCCGATAGCTTCCGAAAGGTTGCGCAGCAGGCAGGGTATACTGCGGACGTCAACGATGAGGCTCTGCTTGCTGCTGTTCGGCTGCGCTACAGACCCAATGCAAGGGGCCCATTGGGTGCGCAGGACTACACACCATTAGGGCATGCCGCGCTCTGGACTTGACGGAGTGGGGTTCACCGCGATAGTCGGTGCCTTGCGCGGAAGGCTGGATGGCTGCTTCGTTGTCTTCGGGCAATGGGGAGGAAAGTCCGGACTCCAATAAGAAACGGTGCCGGGTAACGCCCGGGCGGGGCAACCCGACGGAAAGCGCCACAGAAAATAGACCGCCCTCGCGCCTGTGCTTGCGCAGACGTAGGGTAAGGGTGAAACGGTGGAGTAAGAGCCCACCGCGCTGCTGGTAACAGCGGCGGCATGGCAAGCCCCACTGGGAGCAACGCCAAATAGGGACCGCGTGCTGGGCAACTGGCGGAGCTTCTTATGCTCCAGCAGGTCCGGGTTGGCGGCTGTAGCTGTGTCGGTAACGGCATGGTCAGAGGAATGGTCATCTATGGGGTCTGCGCAAGCGTACCCCAAGACAAAATCCGGCTTATAGGCCTTCCGCGCAAATATCTGCCTCGAGGATCGAGTTTTCGCTCACTTCGAGGGGCTGACACGCAAAACGGGGTTGACTCGGGCGGGTGCGAAGGTAGAAGCCGATGAACAGAGATTACGCGCGCGCGCCGAATGGGCGTGCCGCAGCACAGGAGAATACAAAATGGCTAAGCCAACCACGATCAAGATCCGTCTTAACTCGTCCGCGGGCACAGGCCATTTCTACGTGACCAAAAAGAACGCGCGCACCATGACCGAAAAAATGGTTATGAAAAAATATGACCCCGTTGCGCGCAAGCACGTTGATTACAAAGAAGGTAAGATCAAGTAAGATCGCCTCTCTTTAGAGATTTAGAAAGCCGCGCATCACTGCGCGGCTTTTTGCGTTTGTGGGGCAGAGGGGGAGCGATGAAACGTATCATGATCGTAGGTGGCCCTGGTTCGGGGAAATCAACCATGGCACGCTGGGTTGGGGAGCAAACAGGCCTACCAGTACAGCACATGGATCACATCCATTGGATGCCAGACTGGATTGAGCGGCCTCGGGCTGATCGATTGGAAATGATCCGCTTGGTTGAAGAAAGTGAGCGTTGGATAATAGGGGGCGGTATCTCAGAGCGTTATGCAGAGCGGTTAGCACGTGCAGATTTTCTGGTGTGGTTGGACCTGCCTGTTTCTGTGCGCCTGTGGCGGGTTATCCAGCGCTCTTGGCGATATCGAGGGCAATCGCGTCCTGACCTCCCCGAAGGGTGCCCCGAAAAGCTTGATCGCGATACGCTGAATTTTTTGATTTGGATTTGGCAGAACAGAAACAGCTCCCGCCAGAAGATTGCCGATACAGTGCATCTGCATGACGGAGCAGCAGTAATTCACCACCTGCGCAGCGCAGGCGCAGTGCGCGCCTTTCAGAAGGCGTTTTCAGTGCTTTAGCGGTCCTGTGGCGGGATGTTGCGCAGCTTGCTCACAAAGGTGCTGACATCCGCTGTGGTCCACTTCATCTTTGCACGTTTGGTTCCTGCGGGGTGATGGCGCAGGCCAGTGCCGTCACGGTGCGCTTTTTGAGGCCGTATGGGACGGTGCACAAACCCACCACCACAGTTGGGGCAGATGTTGTGTAAAGCCGTCTCGACGCAGTCAGCGCAAAACGTGCACTCATAACTACAGATGCGGGCATCTGTGTTGTCTGGCGGCAAGTCGCGGTCACACATCTCACAGTTTGGTCTTAGCTCTAACATTTAGCTCTCCTACAAAAAAAGCCGCCCCCGAAGGAGCGGCTTTGATAACTTTTAGAGGTATTGCGCAGTTACTCGCGGTTACCGAACAGTTGCAGTAACATCATGAACATGTTGATGAAGTTCAGGTAAAGGCTCAGCGATCCCATGATGGCCGCTTTGCCCAACCATTCGCTATCACCATGCTGAGCATGTGCGATGTAGTCGGTCTTGATGCGCTGTGTGTCATAGGCCGTGAGGCCCGCGAAAATCAGTACACCGATTGCAGAGATTGCGAATGTAATCGCTGGGCTACCCAGAAAGATGTTGATGATTGATGCTGCGATCAGGCCAATAACACCCATGATGAGGAATGAACCCCAACCGGAGATGTCTTTTTTCGTGGCGTAGCCATAGATCGATAGTCCTGCAAAGGCGATCGATGTAATCAGAAAGACCTGAATGATCGATGCACCAGTGAAGACGAGGAAGATCGAGCTAATGGACAAGCCCATAACAAACGCAAATGCGTAAAACATCAGCTGCGCGGAAGCGGCTGAGATACGGTTGATCGCGGCACCAAAGCCAAACACAAATGCAAGCGGGGCTAACATCACAACCCATTTGAGCGGGGAAGCATAGAGCGCTTGACCCAAGCCCGTCAGATATTGACCTTCACGCAATGCCATAGTGGCCCCGGCTGGGTCGGATGTGACTGCAAGACCGGAAATGGCCCATGCTGCAGCAAATGTAATCAACATACCTACGGACATGGTGCCGTAGACTTTGCTCATGTGGGCACGCAGGCCTTCATCAATCGCGGCTGTGCGACTACCGGCACTGGTCCGGATTGTATTCACGTCTGCCATTTAAAACTCCTAAAACTGGGCCGCGCAAATATTTTACGCAGAGACACGACTAATATCGGGTCAGAAGGTCTGTTTTTCAAGGTTTTTCGGTAGAGATTTAGCTACAGATTAACACTTCCATGCTGCTGGGGTGTCCCAGATCGGCCGCGCAGCCTCGGCTTGTGCGTCGGCATGGCCTAACCCGACATCGTTAAGCTGTGCATCAGACAGTACGGCAAGGGCGCGGCGACTGCGCCATAGTGCGATTGCCGCCCGCAAGGACAGACGGGGACGACGGGATTGGTGAACTGAGTGAGAGAGGGCGATACGCATTTTGAAACTCCAATTTCTGTGATGTGTTTTCGTTATTCATTTCAATGCTTGATATATGGAGTGCTTTCATTCATCATGGAAATGAATGTTATTGATGCAACGTATTTGAATTGGTGATGTATGAGGAATCTTGATATAGCGACGCTGCGGGCGTTGGTGGCTGTGGCCGATGCAGGGGGGGTTACCCGCGCGGCGGGGTTCTTGAATCTCACACAATCTGCGGTCTCCATGCAGTTAAAGAGACTCGAAGAACTGCTGGATGTGCAGCTGCTTGATCGTAGCGGCCGCGGGATCGCGTTTACCGCCAGCGGGGACCATTTGTTAAGCTATGCGCGCCGGATGGTTGCAATGAATGATGAGGCGGTTCTGCGCCTGACCGCGCAAGAACCTGAAGGCACGCTGCGTCTTGGGGTGCCTCATGATATTGTCTATCCTGCGATTCCGCAGGTGCTTAAGCAGTTCAACGCGGTGTTCCCTTCTATTCGCATTTTGCTCGAAGCGTCGCACACGCGGACACTTAAGAGCATGTTCGCAAAAGGCGAGTGTGATGTGATTCTCACCACGGAAACCACACTGGAGGCGGGTGGTGTAACATTGGCCGAACGTCCGCTGCATTGGATTGGTGCTGCTGGGGGGGCTGCATGGCGACAACGCCCGCTGAGCATTGCATATGGACGGCTATGTACCTTTCGCCCGCATGTGGTTGCTGCCTTGGACGAGGCGGGGATCCAATGGCAGATGTTGCTAGAGACGGATAATGACAGTGCAATTCACGCTACAGTCAGTGCCGACCTTGCCGTTCACACGGCGATTGAAGGCACAGAACCGCAGCAATTTGCGCGCATTAAACATGATGGTGCCCTGCCAGAGCTGCCTGTCCAATTGATCAATCTATATCAAGCCGACGGAAAGCGATCTGAGCCTGTTTCTAAACTGGTTGAATTGTTGGGAAAGAGCATGCGGGCAAAGTAAGTGTTAACTTTTCTACGGGTAAACAGTGCAGGAATTTGGGCAGGCTGCATGCGTCAGCATTCTAGTCGACATAAGTGGGATGCGACTTTTGCGCTCGACACTGGCGAAAAGTTTATGGTTAACTGAGCGTTAGTGAGTGCTGCTTTTCCCGCTGTGCAATGTTTTTGGCGCAAAGGGGAAGCAGAAGTTAAAGAGTTAGGGAGTTGATATGGTACATATCGTAGACGCCCATGTGGGAAGACGGATACGCCAACGGCGTTGGATGATCGACATGACGCAACAAGTGCTTGCCGATAGTGTGGGCATCAGGTTTCAACAGATTCAAAAATACGAAACAGGCGCAAACCGTGTCAGCGCCTCGCGTTTGTGGGACATCGCCAACACGATGGATGTTCCGGTTGGTTTCTTTTTTCATGGTGTTTTAAGAAATGGGGATGAACGAGAAAATCCGTCTATCGATCTGTTGGCTGAGAAAGAGGCCGTGGAGTTGGTGGATACTTACCATGCAATGCCCAAAAGTCAGCGGCAGCGCCTTATGGATCTTGCACGTGCCCTTACGGCGGTTAACTGACGTTTCGGCGGGGTTTCGCGGAAAATGCTGTGCTTGGCGTACCTTTTGATTTCGAATGCTTGCAAGATTGTCATTTGAGTGAGACGACAGTCGCATGAAAAATGATCCAATACTGACCGCAGAATTAACCAAAGTTGCCCATCTGATGGCGGATGCCGCTGGTGAGGTGATATTGCCGTATTTTCGAAGTGCCGATCTAGGTGCGGACAATAAGCTGGAAGGCGGATATGACCCCGTTACTGTGGCTGACCGCGCAGGGGAGGCCGCAATGCGCGCAGTTTTGGCTGAGCATCGCCCGAATGACGCCATTCTCGGCGAAGAACTTGGCACCAAAGCAGGCACCACAGGGCTGACATGGGTGCTTGACCCGATTGATGGCACGCGCGGGTTTGTTTCTGGGACCCCGACATGGGGTGTGCTGATCGCCGTCGGCGGCGAAGACGGGCCATTTCTGGGCATTGTCGATCAGCCCTATATTGGTGAGCGTTTTATCGGGACGCCCGAAGGAGCAGTGCTGATCCGTGGCGATGAACAACGGTCCATCCAAACCCGTGCGGCGCGCCCGTTGTCAGAGGCGACGGTTTTCACAACCTTCCCTGAAGTGGGGAGTAAAGAAGAAGGGGCTGCGTTTCATGCGGTTGCCCAAAAGGCGCTACTGACGCGCTATGGAATGGATTGTTACGCTTATGCGCTTGTGGCCTCAGGGCAGGTTGATCTGGTGATCGAGGCAAGCTTGCAGGCCTATGACATCCAGGGTCCGTTGGCCTTGATCCAAGCGGCAGGGGGAATTGTCACTGACTGGAATGGTGGCCCTGCACACAACGGAGGCAGGGCACTTGCCGCTGCCAATCCCGAAATCCACGCCGAAGCATTAACCATTCTGCGCGCGCAGTTCCCCTCGTGAGTGTTACGCTCCTAAAGGGCGCTGGCACCATTCTCACCATGGATGACGCGCGGCGGGAACTGAGCAATCAAGATATCCTAATCCGCAACGGCGTGATCGCTGAAATCGGCAGCGATTTACCGGTGCCTGAGGGTGCTAAAGTTGTGCAGGCGCAAGGGTGTCTTGTGACCCCCGGTTTGGTCAACACACATCACCACCTCTATCAAAGCCTGACACGCGCGGTGCCGGGCGGGCAGGATGCACTGCTGTTTGGGTGGTTGCGCACGCTTTATCCGATCTGGCAGCGGTTTACGCCTGAACACATGCATGTCTCGGCTCAGGTTGGGTTGGCTGAATTGGCGTTGTCCGGCTGTAGCCTGAGTTCGGATCACTTATACCTCTACCCCAACGGTTCTCGGCTTGAGGATACGATCCACGCAGCCTCAGAAATTGGCCTGCGGTTTCATCCCACGCGCGGCGCAATGAGCATCGGCGAAAGCAAAGGGGGCCTGCCGCCAGACTCGTTGGTTGAAGATGAAGCGGCGATCCTCGCGGATTGTATTCGTGTAATTGACGCGTTCCACGACCCTTCCGAGGGCTCAATGTGCCGGGTTGGCATCGCGCCGTGCTCGCCGTTTTCCGTCAGTACGGACTTGATGCGTGAGGCGGCACTGTTGGCGCGGGACAAGGGCGTGATGTTGCACACGCATTTGGCTGAAAACGATGAAGACATCGCCTATTCCCTTGAGACCTTTGGGTGTCGCCCCGGCCAATACGCCGAGGATTTGGGATGGGTTGGACCAGACGTGTGGCACGCGCATTGCGTTAAGCTGGACCCCTCCGAGATCGCATTGTTTGCGGCAACGGGCACGGGCGTGGCCCATTGCCCCTGTTCAAATTGCCGCCTTGGCAGTGGCGTCGCGCCTTTGCGCGCTATGCGCGACGCTGGCGTGCCTGTCGGGCTTGGGGTTGATGGCTCGGCCAGCAATGACGCGGGAAATCTGGTAGCCGAAGCGCGTCAGGCGATGTTGCTGCAGCGTGTGACGTTGGGCGCGGACGCCATGAGCGCGCGCGAGGCATTGGAAATCGCAACGCGCGGAGGTGCGGATGTTTTGGGGCGGCCTGATTGTGGTCGTTTGGCCGTGGGGAAACGGGCTGACATTGCCATCTGGGACATGTCGGGTGTTGAGGCTGCTGGCTCGTGGGACCATGCCGCGCTGTTGTTGGCTGGGCCAACAACTGTACGCGATTTGTTTGTTGAGGGCCGTGAAGTAGTACGAAACGGTAAGGTTATTACGGTAGACATGCCGGCGTTACTTGGACGCCAACAGCAGATGGCATTGAGACTGAAGGAGAAGCTATGAGTCGGATCGCAATGGGAATAGCGCTATGTTTTACATTGTCAGCCTGTAGTTCAGGGGGATCAACCCCGCCCACCCAACAAGCCGTGACAAATAGCGGCCCTGTTTCAGGTAACTCGGCTGGTGCACAGATTAACGCAATTCGCGCGCGCGCTAGTTTGTCAGGTCTCACACGTAACACAACACTGGATTCGGCGGCCCGCGCCCATGCAAGTGACATGGCAAGAAACAATTTCTTTGCCCACGAAGGAAGTGATGGTTCTTCGAGCAGTAAGCGGGTGACACGTGCAGGGTATCGATGGTGTACTGTGGGTGAAAACATCAGCGTAGGATATTCATCCCGCGCATCCAGCATTGAATCGTGGCGGACATCGCCAGGTCACTACAGAAACATCGTTTCCAACAGAGCTAAAGAATATGGCATAGCGAATGTTGGAAAGTACTGGGTGATGCTGGTCGCTGCCAAGAAGTGTTAATCTAAATGTGAACCGCAGTAGTTATGCGGTGACACATGCGCCAGCGATCCATGTCGCTCGAACCGCGCGATCATCTCCTAGCATCACGGTCGCAAACACATCCTCCCAAACAGAACCAGACCTGTTTGCACGCTGAGCAATTGCTTGGGTGGAATTCAAGTCTAGGATTGCTATATCTGCGTAATTTCCTGCTGTTAGGCTGCCGATCTCATGATCCAGATGCAAGCTGCGAGCAGAGCCAGCAGTGGCCAGCCACATCAACTGGGCTGCGTGCAGGGCGTGACCATGGTGTTGCGCTGCCTCATAGGCTGCGGCCATTGTACGCAACATTGAAAAAGACGACCCCCCACCTGTATCCGTTGCCAACCCCAGCGGGATGCCGCGTTTGGCCAATTCCGGTAGGTTCAACGCGCCTGATCCGATAAAGGCATTGGACGTCGGGCAGTGTATGACGCGGCCTTGCATTTCGGCCAGCCGATCAATCTCGCGCGGGGTCAGGTGGATGGAGTGACCGTACAGGCCGCGATCTCCCAATAGCCCGTGTTCTTCATAGGTATCCAGATAGTCACGTGCTTGAGGGTAAAGGGACTTCACCCATTCAATCTCGTCGGGTTGCTCACTTAGGTGGGTTTGCATCAGGCAGGTGGGATTTTCCGCCCAAAGCGCGCCAAGGGCTGATAGCTGCTCGGGTGTTGAGGTGGGCGAAAACCGCGGGGTAATGGCGTAATGTGCACGCCCTGTGCCATGCCAACGCTCAATCAGCGCCTTGCTGTCATCATAAGCGGATTGCGCAGTGTCGCGCAGATCATCTGGTGCATTGCGGTCCATACAGGTCTTGCCTGTAACTACCGATTGCCCGCGCGCCTGCGCCGCCTCAAATAGCGCATCAACGCTGTGAGGGTGAATTGTTGCGAAGGACGCGATCGTTGTCGTGCCATTGGCCGCCGTCAGATCGAGGTAGCGCGCGGCGATGTCTTGGGCGTAAGTCAGATCATCAAAACGCGCTTCCTCGGGGAAGGTGTAGGTGTTGAGCCAGTCAATCAGCTGCTTGCCCCAGCTCGCGATCATCGCCGTTTGGGGGTAGTGAGAATGCGCGTCTACAAACCCGGGACAGATCAGATCACTGCCATAAGAAACCACTTTGGCCTGCGGGTGCGCGGCCTTTAGTATCTCGGCCTTGCCCACGGCGACAATGCGTTGGCCTTCAACCAGCACCGCCCCAACAGAATCGATGTGAATGCAATCTTCCCATGCTTGCGCAAAGGGATCACCGCTAAAGGTCAGGATTTGGCCGGTCAGGAGGGTTTGTGTGTTCATAAGGTTGAGTTGTATCCATTTTCTGCGCGCAATCAATGGCTGGGACACACTGATTTAAGATCACCACACCCTGCACCATTGTGGTCTTTGCGACGCCTCCGTATGTTGCCTCAACGCTCTTTTGGAGGCCCCTATGTCAGATCAAATCACTGAGACCGATCTAGCCCGAGAAAACTCCGAGCCAGAGGCATATATCCTAAGCAAACGTGACGTTGCAGCGATTTTATATGCTGTAGAAATCGATGACCGCGAAAAACTGATCGAGCTGATGGAGCCGCTTCACGCGGCAGACATCGCTGACCTTTTGGAACAGGTCAACGCCTTTGAGCGCACAAAGCTGATCCGCCTTTATGGCCACGAATTTGACGGCGAAATTCTGTCCGAACTTGACGATTCCATTCGCGACGAAGTCATCGGTATCCTTACGCCTCAGGTGTTGCAGGAAGCCATGCGCGAGCTGGACAGCGATGATGTGGTCGACATCATCGAAGACCTGCAGGGCGAGCAACAAGAGAGCATTCTAGACGCGCTGGACGACAGTGATCGCGCCGCGGTCGAGCAAGCCCTTACATATCCAGAATATTCCGCCGGACGTTTGATGCAACGCGAAGTGGTCATGGCTCCCCAGCATTGGACAGTGGGCGCCGCGATTGACCATCTGCGCGCAACCCCCGAAGATGAGCTGCCAGATCAATTTTACCACATCATCATCGTTGACGCGCGTTTGCATCCGGTTGGCAATGTGACCTTGGGCAAGCTGATGCGCTCAAAACGCGACACGCCGCTGAGTGGGCTGTTAGAGGAAACGTTCCAGATTATTCCCGCCCTGCGCGATGAAGGGGATGTGGCCTATGCGTTTAACCAATATCACCTGATATCTGCGCCGGTTGTGGACGAAGATGGACGCCTGATTGGTGTGATCACCATTGATGACGCGATGGCGGTCTTGGACGAGGAACACGAAGAAGACATCATGCGTCTTGCTGGTGTAGGCGAGGGGTCACTGTCGGACCGCGTCATCGAGACAACTAAACAGCGCCTGCCGTGGCTCGCCGTGAATCTTGTCACCGCGATCGCAGCCTCAGTTGTTATTTCCCAATTCGAAGTCGCGTTGGCGCAGATTGTCGCCTTGGCCGTGTTGATGCCAATCGTCGCCTCGATGGGCGGCAACGCGGGAACCCAAAGCCTGACAGTTGCGGTGCGCGCGCTTGCTACCAAAGATCTCACCGGATCAAACGTGTGGCGGGTTATTCGGCGTGAATGTCTGGTAGGTCTGATTAACGGCACGATCTTTGCGATTGTGATGGGGATCGTTGGTGTGATCTGGTTTGGCTCACTGGCGCTGGGCGGCGTGATTGCAGTTGCGATGGTGATCAATATGATTGTTGCAGGGTTTGCAGGCACAGGCGTGCCGATTGTACTAGAGCGTATGGGGATTGATCCCGCGCTTGCGTCGGGGGCGTTTGTGACAACGGTCACGGATGTTGTTGGATTTTTTGCCTTTCTGGGCCTTGCTGCGATGGTGTTGTTATGAATTTAGCAGATGTAAAAACGGCAGCACGCAAAGCGGCATTTACACGGCGCAAACCGTTGTTTGAAAACGCAAACGCGGCCCAAGCTGGCTATTTAAGTGAGGTTCTAGCTGGGCATCGCGGCGTTTCAGTTTCAGGCTTTATGCCGATCCGAACTGAAATTGACCCACGCCCGGCCATGAGTGAGGCCTCCGCGTATGGCGATGTTGGCGTCCCTGTGATCCAAGCCGCACACACCCCCCTCAGATTTGCGCGCTGGACGCCAGATGCAAATATGGTCGCGGGGCAGTTTGGCGCGTCTGTGCCTGCCGAGTTAAACTATTTTGAACCAGAAATCCTGATTGTGCCGTTGCTGGCGTTTGATAGAAAAGGCGGGCGATTGGGCTATGGCGGCGGGTTTTATGACCGGACACTAGAATTGCTACGGGCAAAGCGTGGCACAATGGCGATTGGATTTGCTTTTGCAGGCCAGGAAGTAGATCAAGTTGCGCTTGAACCTACCGATCAACCGCTTGATCTGATTGTGACAGAGGCCGGTGTCATCGAAATTGGCTGACGCGTTTGGCGTTAATGTGTTGTTGCGTGGTGACGGCTGAATGCCCTGATGCTTGAAAACTGTGCGCGACGTCGCGTGTCCTCTTGCCACCGGAGGGGGCGAGGCCTATCGCTGACATATGAAAATACTCTTTCTTGGTGATGTAATGGGCCGCGCTGGGCGCCGCGCCATTACCGAAAATCTGGCCCGCTTGCGGACTGAATGGAAACTCGATTTCGTTGTTGTGAATGGCGAAAATGCGACCTCTGGCATGGGCTTGTCGGGCTCGCACGCAAAAGACCTTCTGGATGCGGGGGCTGATTGCCTGACGCTGGGGGATCACGCGTTTGACCAAAAGGATATGTTGTCCTTTATCGAGCAAGAGCCGCGCATCATTCGCCCGCTTAATTTTTCCAAAAACGCACCGGGCAAGGGCGCACGTTTGTTCAAGACCCGCACTGGCAAACAGGTGCTTGTGACCCAAGCCTTGGGCCAAGTGTTTATGAAACGTCCCTTTGATGATCCGTTTTCTGCGCTGGATACTGTGCTGAAAACCCACCCGTTGGGTGGGCTGGCGAATGCGATCATTGTGGATATTCACTGCGAAGCGACCTCGGAAAAGATGGCCATGGGCCATTGGTGTGACGGGCGTGCCTCGTTGGTTGTGGGCACGCATACCCATGTCCCTACATCTGATGCGATGATTTTGCCTGCTGGCACGGCCTATCTTTCGGATGCTGGCATGAGCGGTGATTATAACTCAGTCATCGGGATGGAAAAAACCGAACCCCTTCGCCGCTTTATCACGGGGATGCCAAAGGAACGCTTTACCCCTGCTGCGGGTGATGCGACCCTTTCAGGCGTCTATGTTGAAACTGACGACAAGACAGGCCGCGCCACCCGTATTGTTCCAATTCGCCAAGGCGGAAAGTTGCAGCAGAGCGCGCCGTGAATGACAGTACGCTGAACCGCCGCGAGGTGCTGTGGTTTAGCCTATTCCTTGTGCTGTTGGGCGCTGGCTGGGGGGCAACCCAGCCCCTTAGCAAGATTGCTGTCAGCACAGGATACGGCCATTACGGGCTGGTGTTTTGGCAGCAGCTAATCGGTGTCGCGCTGATGGTTCTGGTCTGTGCAATGCGCCGCACGCCGCTGCGGCGTGATGCCGGTGCGCTTAAGGCCTATCTGGTGATTGCGCTGATCGGCACGGTTTTGCCCAGCACATTAGCCTATCAAGCAGCTGTTCATTTGCCTGCCGGGGTCATGTCTCTGCTGATTAGCATTTTGCCGATGTTTGCCTTTGTGATTGCATTGCTTGTTGGGAATGATCGCTTTGCATGGCGTCGCATGATTGGGCTGTGTTTCGGGCTTGTCGGTGTTCTGATTATCGTTGCCCCTTCTGTCGATTTGGGTGAAGCCGTGCCATTACGCTGGGCCGGAGTGTACCTGCTGGTAGCATTGTTCTACGCGTTTGAGGGTAATTACGTGTCGCGCTGGGGTGTTGCGGGGCTTGATCCTTTTCAGCTGATGCTAGGCGCGTCATTGATTGGTTTGTGCATTGTGACGCCGCTAATGCTGGTTAGTGGCCAGACGATAACGCCTCAATGGCCGTTGCCCACGGCCCAAGCAGCTATGCTGGCGTCTTCTGTAATTCATGTTTTGGTCTATGCGACCTACGTCTGGTTGGTTGGGCGGGCTGGGGCCGTTTTTGCAGTACAAGTCAGCTATATGGTGACGGGCTTTGGCCTGTTCTGGGCATGGCTAATTTTAGATGAGGCATTCTCGAACATGATCTGGTTGGCTTTGGTGGCTATGTTTGCAGGTATGTATCTGGTACAGCCCCGTCCCAAAGCAATGCTTGCTGCTGATCTTGTGATCGGCGACAACTAAGGCATCAACAGGGGCTGGCCCATTTATATGTTTGAACTTTCCCAATTTTCGCAGGCGATGCTTTCCCTCACGGTTGTAGCGGTGATGTTTATCCTGTTCCTGAGGGAAACACTGCCGACCGAAGTCGTCGCGTTGGCCGGGGCTGCATCTTTGTTGGCGATGGGGTTATTGCCCTACGAGGACGCGCGGATTGTGCTGTCCAACTCTGCGCCGTGGACCATTGCGGCGATGTTTATCGTGATGGGCGCGCTGGTGCGCACGGGTTCGCTTGCGGTGCTGACGCAAATTGCAGAAAAATACGCGCGCACTAATCCCAAATTAGCTGTGATCGGCGTGATCCTATCGGTGATGGGCGCCTCTGCTATTATGAACAATACGCCTGTTGTAGTGGTGATGATCCCTGTTGTTGTGCAACTAAGCAAGACGCTGGGCACCAAAGCATCCAAGCTGCTGATCCCGCTTAGTTATGCAGCAATCATGGGTGGATCACTAACCTTGATCGGAACCTCCACAAATTTGCTGGTTGACGGTGTTGCCCGCTCTCAGGGGATGGAGCCGTTTGGCATTTTTGAAATACTGCCCATCGGAATGGTCGTTTGTACGTGGGGGTTAATCTATATGGCCACCATCGGGCGGCGTCTGTTGCCCGAGCGCGATAGCATGGCGGGGATGCTATCAGATCGCTCAAAGATGAAGTTCTTTTCCGAGGCTGTGATCCCCCCTGAAAGCAACCTAATTGGGCGCGAAGTGCTGGATGTTAAGCTGTTCAAACGCGAAGGCGTGCGTTTGATTGATGTAGTGCGCGGCGATGCCTCACTGCGTCGTAACCTCAAAGAGGTCGTGCTGCAAACGGGTGACCGTGTGGTGCTGCGTACGCAGATGGCCGAGCTGCTGAGCCTGCAAACAACGCCGGAACTTAAACGCGTTGATCAAGTGTCCGCGGTTGAGACAAACACCGTTGAGGTCCTGATTACACCGGGATGCAAGATGATCGGCCGCAGCCTTGGTGCGTTGCGACTGCGTCGTCGTTACGGCGTTTATCCATTGGCGGTACACCGCAGAAACCAGAACATCGGCCGCCAGCTCGACGATCTGGTTGTGCGCGTGGGCGACACGCTGCTGCTTGAGGGCGCTTCTGAAGACATTCACCGTCTGGCTGTTGATATGGACATGGTCGATGTCAGCACACCGTCCCAGCGTGCCTATCGCCGTGGACACGCCCCGATCGCCATCGCAGCTTTGGCAGCAATTGTTGTGTTGGCCGCCCTGAATGTTGCGCCAATTTTGATGCTGGCCGTGATCGCGGTAGCCGTTGTTCTAGTGACAGGCTGCATTGACGCGGATGAGGCCTTTTCGTTCATTGATGGCCGTTTGCTGGCGCTGATTTTCTCGATGCTTTGTGTAGGCGCGGCGCTGCAACACACGGGCGCAGTCCAGTTGATTGTCGATGCAATCTCTCCGAGTTTGGTGGGGCTGCCACCCGCAGCAGTAATATTCTTTGTGTTCTTGATGACCACAATCTTTACTGAGATAGTATCAAACAACGCGGTGGCGGTCATTATGACACCCATTGCGATATCGCTGGCGGATGCGCTGGGCATGGACGCGCGCGCATTGGTTGTGGCGGTGATGATTGCGGCGTCTTGCGCGTTTGCAACGCCGATTGGTTATCAGACCAACACGTTGGTCTATGGGCCGGGTGGATACAAATTCACTGACTTTATGCGCGTTGGTATTCCACTAAATCTGTCAATGTCGCTGATCGCCAGCGCGGTTATTCCACTAATCTGGTAACGGCGCTTTAGGCTCTTTTATACTTGGTAAATCGGCTAATCCACTCGCGGCTGGTTTCATCCGCTAAACGTGCTGTAGGGATTTTAGTATCTTGCGCCGCTTGAGCAGGGCACCCAAGGCCCTGCAACACCTGCGATAAAACATCGCGAGGGTTAGCAGCCAACGCACGATAGGTTATCGTCAACGGAACGATGTTCTGTGCGTCAAACCATGCCCGCCATGCAGCATCCGCCGCTAGGAATTCGACGTGCCTTGCTTCTATGGCCTCTGCGTCAAACACGGGTGCGTTATGGGGGGCAAGGCGTTCGATCTCGCGTCCGTCAGGCGCTTGGTGCCAAAGGCCGCTCTGCTTGGCTTTTACAAATGAAACGGCCTGCTCAATCTTGTCTTCTCGTGTCAGGTGGATGTAGCGCACTGTGCCAAATTCAGCTTGCAATCGCGCGGCGTCAGTGGCGTGTTTTAGGTGTAGTGCCTCTAGCTGTTTGCAGAAGAACGCAAAACTGTGACGCTGTAGGCGTAAGCCAAACAAGGCCCCAGATCCTTGGCCCAGAGCTTTGACCTTATCCATAATCGCGGGCAGGGGTGTTGTTTTAGGCATCCCAACGCCAGTAGCCCAATCGGCAACGGATGCTTGATGAAAGTAGGATGCCGGCACACCTGCCACGCCGCTGTTCTGAAGCAGTTTGCAAAGTAACGTACTGCCGCTGCGCGGGCTGGTGCAGATGATATAGCTGTTAAATTTCGCCATACCTGTCGACCTTACAAGGGCCAGAAAAACAAAATCGCAGGGATCGATACAGTGACCACAATGATCTCTAGCGGTAGCCCCATGCGCCAGTAATCTCCAAATCCATAGCCGCCAGGACCAAGGATCAGCGTGTTGTTCTTATGCCCAATCGGGGTGAGGAATGCGGATGACGCAGCAATGGCAACGGCCATCAAAAAGGGATCGGGGTTTACCTCAAGAGTTTGCGCCATTTGGATACCAACAGGCGCGGCGACAATGGTGGTGGCGGTGTTGTTCAAAACATCCGACAGGGTCATCGTCACAATCATCAGAACGGTTAGAACTGCCCACGCGGGCATGCCTTCGGTCAGATTTATCAGTGATCCCGCGATCAACTCGGTTCCGCCGGATTTTTGCAATGCGGCCCCCAGTGGGATCATGGATCCCAGCAAAACGACAACGGGCCACTCAATATGTGTGTAAAGCTCGGAGAGGGGGACAATCTTGGCCAGAACATAGGCGACCACAACGATGCCCAAAGCGACTGGCAGATAGATCAACCCTAGTGATGCCGCGACAACCGCACCTGCAAACAGGCCTATGGCCAACCACACTTTGCTGTTTTCGGTCACGGCCAAACCACGATCAGCCAGCGGTAGGACGCCCAGCCATTCTGTCACGTCATGGCCTGTGTCACGCGGCACCAGCAGCAGCAAAATATCCCCTGCTTCCAGTTGAGTTTTGCGCAACTGCGACGTGATCTTGCGTCCTCGCCGCGAAATGCCCAGCAACACTGTGCGTTGACGCCACGCCAGCCCGACCGCTTGGGCGGTGCGACCTGCAAGGCGGCTTTCGGCGGTGATCACAACTTCGATGATTTCAACGCCGTCGCCATCCGCACGCAGGCGCTCTTCGCGCGCGCTATCAGCCACAGATAGATCAAGGGTTGAGCGGAACTCATCCAAGGCTTCGGGCGTTGCCTCAAGGACAAGCGCATCACCAGCGCGCAGTTCGGTATTTTGGGCGCGGCCATAGCGGCGTTTGCCATCGCGCATCAGGCCAATGATGGTGACATCCGCTTTGTCGGCGGTCTCTTCCAATTCGGAAACACGTTTGCCGATGTGTTTACTGTCTTCGGGCACAACCAGCTCGGCGATATAGGCGGCTAGGTCTTCTTCACTGATCCCGCCGTCATCGCGCGCCGGAATCATCCGCCAGCCCACCAGAGCCACAAACGCGAGACCAGCAATCGCTGCGACACCGCCAACAGGGGCGAAATCAAACATCTTGAACGGCGCACCAAGGCTCTCTTCGCGGATTGCGGCGATAATTATGTTGGGCGGGGTGCCAATAAGGGTCACCATGCCGCCAAGGATGGTCGCAAAACTAAGGGGCATCAGCGACAGACCGGGTGAGCGACCTGCTTTGCGTGCGGTTTGGATGTCCACGGGCATCAATAGCGCCAGCGCGGCCACGTTATTCATAAACGCCGAAAGGATGCCGCCAACGGCCCCCATCAATGTGATATGCGCCCCAAGGGAGCGCGACGAATCCACTAATGTCCGTGTGATCAGCAAAACTGCGCCGGATCGAACCAGCCCTGCAGAAACCACCAAAACAAGCGCCACAACCAGTGTGGCGGGGTGCCCGAACCCGTCAAAGGCGTCTTTGCTGTCGACAACCCCCAGCACAACACCCGCCATAAGGGCTGAAAAAGCTACAATATCATAGCGAAAGCGGCCCCAAAGGAGGAGGCCGAACACGGCGCCGAAAAGGGCGAATAGGGTGATTTGATCTTGGGTCATGCGTGCACTTTGTTGCAGACTGCGAGGCAGGACAAGGGGAGATTGCGCCTAAAAGAGCCCCTTGTACCACCGCAGGGAAGGGTGGCGCCTCGCCTGTATGGCCTCAAATCGGGCGCTCTGATGCAAACTGTCGGACCAGAGATGAGAGGTGAGCCTTGCGGCCTGTACTGCCCCTGCCGTATAAGCGCGCGTGATACAGTAATTCTCAGACGGAGACGATCCATGGCAGGCCACTCGAAATGGGCAAACATCCAACACCGCAAAGGGCGTCAGGACAAGCTGCGCTCTAAGATGTTCTCGAAGTTCTCCAAGGAGATCACCGTAGCCGCCAAAATGGGCGACCCGGATGTAGATAAAAACCCGCGCCTGCGTTTGGCGGTAAAAGAAGCCAAGCAAGCGTCGATGCCTAAAGACAACATTGATCGCGCGATCAAAAAGGCCGTAGGCGGTGAAGCGGAAGATTACGAAGAAATCCGCTATGAAGGCTACGGCACCAGTGGTGTTGCGGTCATCGTTGAGACAATGACAGACAATCGCAACCGCACTGCATCTACTGTGCGCTCTACGTTTACCAAATACGGCGGCAATCTGGGCGAGACAGGCAGCGTCGGCTTTATGTTCGATCGCAAGGGCGAGGTCATGTATCCAGCCAGTGTGGGCGATGCAGACACCGTGATGATGGCCGCGATTGAAGCGGGCGCAGAAGATGTAGACAGCTCGGAAGATGGTCACGTGATCTATTGCGCCGACACGGACCTGAATGATGTTTCCACCGCTCTTGAGGCTGAACTGGGCGAAAGTGACAGCACCAAACTGATCTGGCGCCCAACCACAACCACCGAGATGGACCTAGAGGGCATGCAAAAGCTGATGAAGCTGATTGACGCGCTTGAGGATGACGACGACGTCCAGCGCGTAACGGCTAACTTTGAAGCCTCTGACGAGGTGATGGAAGCGCTTGAGTAACTCTGGTTTCACAGGTTGATAGATTTAGGAACGCCGCTGCATTGATTTGCAGCGGCGTTTTGCATTCATAATTACTAGATCGAATTGGGCAGCGGGCAAATAAAAAGCCGCCCAATGGGCGGCTTGGATCGCACGTCAAAGCGTAGCGTTTATTAGGTTGCTTGGCCCATCGAGCGCAGCAACCCCCAGAAACCAACTGGATTGTGGCATCGGGTCGCACGAAGTGGTTCTCTTTGGCTTGTGATATTGGCCAGCAAACGTTTTACTTCGTTCAGCCGCTTAACAGCACCATGGCCGCCAGCGCTTGCCTGCATGCGCAGAATTTTGGTCTGGGTCTCAAGCGCACTTGCGATGAGTTCCAGTTCTTCGGGGCTGATTTCCAGCTTCTGTGTATCTTCAGTCATCTGCTTTTCCTTCATCAGTGTTTGGCAGATAGGGATTCATTTGGTCGTACGCTAGAGGTAACTGTTCAGTTTCCTGTGAATGAGCGAAGTATTTCTGTAACATGGTTTTCTTTGGGCAAGATGTTGAAACTTTTACGGAAGTCTTTGGATGTTTTGTTACTCAAGTAGATACATGGGGGAATGCTCACAGGCAAAACGCATTGCTGTGAGAACCGCGTGAGGAGGCTTCTCGTCTCGACATCCTTTTAACTGAGCAATACTTATGGGCTTCCAGATTTGCATGCGGCTAGGACGTTTCAAACTATGCTATCCTCATTTGTTCCCGGCTTTTTGTTGAGCTTGTCCTTGATCCTCGCGATCGGCGCGCAGAACGCGTTTGTCTTGCGCCAAGGATTACGTCGTGAACATGTGTTTTGGGTCTGCCTGACCTGTGGCGTGTCAGATGCGTTACTGATCGCTGCGGGCGTGGCTGGCTTTGGTGCACTGGCTGAAAATGTGCCGTGGTTTGAACCCGTGATGAGATACGGCGGCGCGGCGTTTTTGGTTGTTTATGGGTGGCGCAATGCGCTCAGTGCGTGGCGAGGCGGGGAGGTGTTGCAAACCGAAGGGCGCGTGCCCGCAACCCTGAGCAAGACGCTCATGATGTTGCTGGCTCTGACGTTCCTTAATCCACATGTTTATCTGGATACGTTGGTGTTGCTTGGCACTATTTCGGCGCAATATGAAAACCGTCTTGCGTTTGGTGCCGGTGCGGTGCTGGCAAGCCTTTCATTCTTCTTTGCGCTTGGGTACGGCGCACGTCTGCTAGAGCCGATATTCGCCAAACCGCTAAGCTGGCGTGTATTAGATGCTATAATTGCCCTGACCATGTGGTTGATTGCAGCGTCACTTCTTCTCCACTAAGCCCTTGCGCTGGTTGAGCGATTGCGTTCAAGTCGCGCTATGACAACCCAAAATCCCCAGCGCCCGATCGTCGGCATCTTTTGGATGTTGGTGACGGGCATGTGCTTTATCCTTGTAACTGCATTGGTGAAAACCATGGGGCCGCGTTTGCCACCCGGTGAGGCGGCATTCTTGCGGTATGCATTTGGCTTGGTGTTCTTGATTCCATCCTTTGGAGCATTGCGGTCAGCCCATTTGACGCGTCGGCAATGGGGTCTTTTTTCGCTGCGCGGCTTTTGCCATGCGGGTGGCGTGATTTTGTGGTTCTTTGCGATGGTGCGCATTCCCATCGCTGAAGTGACGGCCATGGGCTACCTTGCGCCGATCTACGTTACCATTGGTGCTGCGCTGTTCTTGGGTGAGCGGCTGGCTTTCCGGCGGATCGTGGCGGTTGGTTTAGGTCTTTTAGGGGCGGCGATCATCTTGCGTCCAGGTTTTCGCGAAGTGAGCAGCGGCCATATGGCAATGCTGCTGGCGGCAGTTGTTTTTGCAGGCAGTTATCTGGTCGCCAAAGTGATGGCAGATGAGGTGAAACCAAGTGTTGTTGTCGCGATGTTGTCGATCTTTGTGACCATCGGTTTGGCACCTTTTGCTGCTGCTGATTGGATCACTCCAAACGCCAGAGAACTGATGTTTCTTGCTGGCGTGGCCGTATTTGCGACGGCTGGACACTATACAATGACATTGGCTTTTGCCGCGGCCCCCGTCACCGTAACGCAGCCTGTGACTTTCCTTCAACTGATTTGGGCGACCTTGTTAGGCGTGATCTGGTTCGCGGAACCCGTTGATATCTGGGTGGTTTTGGGCGGTGTGGTTATTTTGGGGTCGGTTGCGTTTATTACGTGGCGCGAGGCGATGCTAAAGCGCAGGGTGACGCCGGATGCACCTGAGACCAAAGGTTGATTTTTTATTGATTGACGGATCAATTTAAAACCGCCACCTTCCAGCGCATGTTAAAACAAGTCCGATTCCTATGCCAAAACTAGGTATGAAACCCCTTCGCCGCGCGTCTTTAGTGCAAGCGACGATCACTGAGATCGGGCGCGCGCAATCGCTTGATGTGACAGTGGGGCAGATCGCCAAAACGGCGGGCATGTCGACGGCATTGGCCCATCACTACTTTGGCGGCAAAAACGAGATTTTCCTGGCTGCGATGCGTCACATTCTGACTGAGTACGGCGCGCAAGTGCGCAGCCGCCTTGAGCAAGCCACTACGCCATTTGAACGCGCCGAAGCGATCATCACTGCCAGTTTTGATAAGACCTGCTTTGCGCCTGCAACGGTTTGTGCATGGATGACGCTTTATGCGGCGGCACCAACGCAACCGGAAATGAAGCGCCTTTTGTCGCTTTATCAGGCGCGGCTGCGGTCAAATCTGACACATGCCTTGCGCCCTCTGACGGTCAAACCCGAAGCAGACGCTGACATGATCGCAGCATTGATTGATGGCTTGTACCTGCGCGAGGCGCTTTCTGACGAAGGTTCACGCAAGACGGCGCAACACATGGCATTGCTAGCCCTGAATATGATCGTAAAGGATCGCAGATGACCCAGCCAAACATTCTCATTCTGATGGTGGATCAGTTGAACGGTACGCTGTTTCCGGATGGTCCTGCTGACTGGTTGCATGCGCCCAATCTCAAGAAACTAGCAGCGCGTTCAACGCGTTTCCAAAACGCCTACACCGCATCGCCGTTGTGCGCGCCGGGGCGGGCCGCGTTTATGTCGGGCCAGTTGCCCAGTGCAACAGGTGTTTATGATAACGCGGCAGAGTTCACATCCTCGATCCCAACCTATGCCCACCATCTGCGCCGCGCGGGGTACTACACGTGTCTGTCCGGCAAGATGCACTTTGTCGGCCCAGACCAGCTGCACGGTTTTGAAGACCGCCTGACCACCGATATCTACCCCGCCGATTTTGGCTGGACACCGGATTACCGCAAACCCGGTGAGCGGATCGACTGGTGGTATCACAACATGGGCAGCGTCACTGGCGCAGGCGTGGCCGAAATCAGCAACCAGATGGAATATGATGATGCCGTCGCCTATGAGGCGACGCGCAAAATTTATGAGCTGTCTCGCGGGTTGGATAAACGCCCATGGTGCCTGACCGCCAGCTTTACGCATCCGCATGACCCCTATGTGGCACGCAAGAAATACTGGGACCTTTACGAGGACTGCGAGCACCTGCTGCCCGAAATCCCTGCCATGGAGTATGACGACCATGATGCGCATTCCAAACGCATCTTTGACGCCAACAACTGGCGCGATTTTGATATCATTGAAGAAGACATCAAACGCTCGCGCCGCGCCTATTTCGCCAACATCAGCTATCTAGACGACAAGATCGGTGAAATTCTGCAAACTCTTGAGGACACCCGCCAAGAGGCGATCATCATGTTCGTTTCTGATCATGGTGACATGCTGGGCGAACGCGGCTTGTGGTTTAAGATGAGCTTCTTTGAGGGATCATCGCGGGTTCCAATGATGATCGCCGCACCCCAGATGGAGCCGGGCCTGCAGACAACACCCGTTAGCAACATCGACGTCTGCCCGACCTTATGTGATCTGGCTGGCGTGGACATGTCCGAGGTCGCCGAATGGACAACAGGCCAAACCCTTGTGCCAATGGGGCAGGGGATTGAACGCACAGAGCCTGTAGCGATGGAATATGCAGCAGAGGCGTCTTTTGCGCCGATGGTGTCTTTGCGCTATGGTAAGTGGAAATATAACCGCTGTGCGTTGGACCCAGATCAATTGTTTAATTTGGAAACCGATCCGCATGAGCTGACCAATCTGGCTGATGTACCCGCCCATGCAGGTACGTTGCAGCAATTGCGCGCCAAATCCGAGGCGCGCTGGAATTTGGATGCCTATGACGCGGATGTGCGTAAATCGCAGGCCCGCCGCTGGGTGGTCTATGAGGCGTTGAAATCTGGCGGCTACTACCCATGGGACTACCAGCCCTTGCGGTTAGCCTCAGAAGCTTACATGCGCAATCATATGGACCTTAACGTCCTCGAAGAGAACAAACGCTTCCCACGCGGGGAGTAACCGAATGCCCGCAGCTCCGTTGGGTGCAGGACTGCGGCATTACATAAGCACCTGAAACAATCGATAGGGACAATCATGTTACTTTCAATTTTATCCTTTGGGATCATCATGGCATTTGCCTTGGTCATCTTCATAACGGTCAAGTGGTGGAACCTCACCCTTGTTGGTACGGATCCCGTGCCGCTGTACGTTTTCATCGCCATTCTTTTCACATCCGGTCTGGATGTGGGGCTGATCATGTTTCCAGTCGCCTTTGACTTCCCGCTTTATGCAGATTTGGTGAGCAATCCGACGTTCAGTTTTACCAATCCACTGGCCATTGAATTTGGCATGTGGGGATTCCTGATCTGGGCGTTCTACTTCCTTACAGGGTTCTATTTCTGTGTGATCGAACCAAAGGTAAAGTTCTTTGACATTCCTGTGGTCAAGCTGATCAATAACGTGGTCATCATCGGCACCTGTGCATTCACCGGCTCGCTGTTCTTGCAGTATCTGCCGTATTATATGCCAATGGTTGGCGACGGCGAGAGCATCATCCCGTTGTTCTATGTGATGACTTTCTTTGTGATCTGCGCGGCGGCTTATAGCTCGACAGACATCAAGTTTGTGAAAATTCTGTCAGTTGCGTCGTCACTGTTGTTCTTTGTTCTGATCTTCTTTGTATGGGTGAACAGCGGCGCTGGTGTTGGTGGCTTTATGGCTAATCTGGGCGAAGTTGGTGGCTATTTCTCCAACATCCACCGCTTTATCTTACCGATGGGTGACGAAGCTGGATACCATGAGTTCTTCTTGTTCTGGTGGTTTGCTTGGTCAATCATGATCGGTCAGTTCACATCCCGTTTTGTTGGCGGCCTGAAGACATGGCAGTACCTCGCGGCATTGCTGATCATCCCGTCCATTCCTTTGGCGATTTGGTTTGCGGTTCTGTACCACTACTATGTCGAAAGCATCTCGACTGTTGGTCTGATGAACTGGGCGATGATTTTTGTGGGCGTGATCTTTGTGATCAACTCGTTTGACTCACTGATCCGTCTGTACACCGACAACCTAGGCATGACCGTCGAGAAATTGGGCATGGCAAAATATCTGGCTGGCAACATCGTGTTGCTGTCTGTTTTGACCTATGCGTTCAAATCTGGCTGGTTGCAAATCCATTGGATCGGTGCCGTTGTTGTTGGCATCATGGCTGCATGTGTTTTGTACATTCTGGCCCTACGCCGTAGCGACGTTATGGCGATTGATAGCATGCCCAAAGGGCAATCTCTCTAATATCTGAAACCTTACGCGCGCCGGAATGACCGGCGCGCGTTTTTAATATTCACGAGGACAACAATGCAGACTCAACCCACCGCAAGCCATTTCATCAATGGCGAATATGTTGAAGACACCGCCGGTACGCCGATTGAGGTGATCTACCCCGCTACGGGTGCAGTCATTGCTACTGTCCACGCGGCAACGCCTGCGATTGTAGATCGCGCAATTGCTGCGGCAAAAAATGCTCAGGCCGCTTGGGCCGCGATGAGCGGAACAGAGCGGGGCCGCATCCTACGCCGCGCCGCTGACATGATGCGTGAGCGCAATCATGACCTCTCGATCCTTGAGACATATGATACGGGTAAGCCGTATCAAGAAACATCTGTGGCTGATGCCACCTCTGGCGCGGATGCGTTGGAATATTTTGGCGGCATGGCCGCAACGCTGACAGGCGAGCACATCCAGCTTGGCGAAGACTGGGTATATACCCGCCGCGAAGCAATTGGCGTTTGTGTTGGTATCGGCGCATGGAACTACCCCACACAGATCGCTTGCTGGAAAGGCGCACCTGCGCTGGCTTGTGGGAACTCTGTGGTTTTTAAACCATCCGAGACAACACCGCTTTGCGCGTTGAAAGTTGCCGAAATCTTGCACGAAGCTGGCCTGCCTGCTGGCCTGTATAACGTTGTCCAAGGGTTGGGCGATGTTGGTGCTGCATTGGTCACTGATCCGCGCGTAGATAAGGTTTCGCTAACGGGTTCAGTCCCGACGGGCCGCAAGGTTTATGCGGCGGCAGCTGCGGGCATGAAGCACGTCACGATGGAACTGGGCGGCAAATCCCCGATGATCGTGTTTGAAGATGCGGACATTGAAAACGCCGTGTCTGGCGCAATCATGGCCAACTTTTATAGTTCTGGTCAGGTGTGTTCCAACGGGACGCGCGTGTTTGTGCACAAAGACATCAAGGAGGCGTTCCTGGCTCGCTTGTGCGAACGTTTGGCAAATGCAAAAATCGGTGACCCGATGGACCCCGAGACCAGCTTTGGTCCAATGGTATCTGAACGGCAGATGCAGATCGCACTGGATTACATCGCTAAGGGCCGTGCCGAGGGCGCGCGCGTTGTCTTTGGTGGCGAAGCGATTGAGGGTGATGGGTTTTACATGCAACCTTGCGTATTTGCCGACGTGACAGATGGCATGACGATTGCCCGCGAAGAGATCTTTGGCCCTGTCATGGCGGTGCTGGATTTTGAGGATGAAGCTGATGTACTGGCCCGTGCAAATGATACCGAATTCGGTTTGGCGGCAGGCGTGTTTACCCGCGACCTATCCCGCGCACACCGTGTCGTGGCAGGGCTTGAAGCAGGTACATGTTTCATCAACTCCTACAATGATGCGCCAGTTGAAGCTCCGTTTGGTGGTGTGAAAGCGTCCGGCGTTGGGCGTGAAAACTCAAAGGCTGCAATCGAACACTACAGTCAGGTGAAGTCGGTCTATGTGCGCATGGGCGATATGGAGGCCCCCTTTTAACAAGGAGGGTTGATCCAACGGAGCGCTGACGCGCATTTCATTTTTGAGATGCGTGTCTGGCGTTCTCGCAGCCGAATACTATGGGGGACGTCCAGTTGGACGGCCTGAAATTTCCGAGATGCCCAGCGTTGTTCAAGGCGCTGCTGAAGTGCAGGACGTAAGAGAGAGTTATGGAAGCAGATTTTGTAATTGTTGGTGCAGGTAGCGCCGGGTGCGCAATGGCTTACCGTCTGGGCGAGGCTGGCAAATCGGTGTTGGTGATCGAACACGGCGGGACAGACGCTGGGCCCTTTATCCAGATGCCTGCAGCTCTCAGTTATCCCATGAACATGAAGCGCTATGACTGGGGTTATAAGTCGGAGTCTGAACCCAATCTGGATGGGCGTGAATTGGCCTGTCCGCGCGGTAAGGTCATTGGCGGCTCTTCCTCGATCAACGGGATGGTGTATGTGCGCGGCCACGCGATGGATTACGACCACTGGCGCGACAGCGGTGCGGACGGGTGGAGCTATGCGGATGTGCTGCCCTATTTCCGGCGCATGGAAACGTGGCACGACGGCGGGCATGGCGGCGACAGTTATTGGCGCGGAAAGGACGGCCCATTACATGTGAGCCGTGGTCCGCGCGAGAACCCGTTGTTTGAGGCTTTTGTAGAGGCTGGAAAACAGGCGGGTTATCAAGCAACGGATGATTACAACGGGCAGCAACAAGAGGGTTTTGGCCCCATGGAGCAAACCGTTCATGGCGGGCGGCGTTGGTCTGCTGCCAATGCGTATCTACGTCCTGCGCTTAAACGTGATAATGTACAAATGACCCGCGCATTGGCGCAAAAGATTGTGATCGAAGATGGTCGCGCTGTTGGCGTTGAGGTTGAACGTGGCGGCAAGACGGAAATCATTCGTGCGCGCCGCGAAGTGATCCTTGCTGCATCTTCGATCAATTCACCAAAATTGTTGATGTTGTCAGGCATCGGCCCAGCCGAGCATCTGGCAGAGCATGGCATCGAAGTGATTGCGGATCGTCCCGGTGTGGGCGGTAACCTGCAAGACCACCTAGAGGTCTATATGCAGATGGCAGCAAGCCAGCCGATCACGCTGTATAAACATTGGAACGTCATTTCAAAGGCCGTCATTGGCGCGCAGTGGCTGTTCTTCAAAAAGGGCATGGGCGCGTCGAACCAATTTGAGAGTGCCGCCTTTATCCGGTCGCGCGCTGGTGTGCCTTATCCTGACATCCAATACCACTTCTTGCCGATTGCTGTGCGCTATGACGGGCAGGCGGCGGCAGAAGGTCACGGGTTTCAGGCCCATGTCGGACCAATGCGATCTAAATCACGTGGGCGGGTCTCGCTTCGGTCTGCAAATCCTGCGGACAATCCGAAGATTTCGTTTAACTATATGTCCCATGAAGAGGATTGGGAGGAATGGCGTCGTTGCATCCGTCTGACACGGGAGATCTTTGAGCAAGACGCGTTTAAGCCATTTGTAAAACACGAGATTCAACCGGGTGCAGATGTGCAATCGGATGCCGAGATTGATGCATTTGTACGCGAGCATGCCGAGAGTGCATATCACCCCTGCGGGACTTGCAAGATGGGCCGTGTTGACGACAAAGACGCTGTTGTGGACAGCCAAGGTCGTGTGATTGGGGTTGAGGGTTTGCGCGTTGCAGACAGTTCGATCTTCCCACGCATCACTAACGGCAACCTCAACGGCCCCTCCATTATGGTAGGTGAAAAGATTGCTGATCACGTTCTTGGAAAAGACCCGCTGGCGGCTTCAAATGACACGCCGTGGATTCACCCCGAGTGGGAGACGAAACAGCGTTAGTGGTTAATCGGTGAGGCGATTGACCACTCACCGTTAACTATTTGTTAACCTTTGGTTGCGATTGCATTAGATGTCAGGGATGAGCATTTTGCATAAGCTTCTCTGATGGTCATTTCATTTTTTTCGTCGCTGCGCCGCTGGCGTTTTGTCTTGTTGATAGGTTTTGTTCTGGTCGCTTTAGGGCTGTCAGGCGGGATTTTGCGCGCCAACCTGAGTGAGAACAATCTGACGGGACCTATCCGGGTTATTGATGGCGATACATTTGAGGTGGCGGGCACCCGTGTCCGGCTTCATGGAATTGATGCGCCAGAAAACGACCAAATGTGCCAAACTCAGCAAGGAACAGACTGGGCGTGTGGTGGATGGATCACAAAGGTTGTCACGGATCGCTATACGGGCGTCATCGCGTGGTGCACGGCCATTGATACAGATCGCTATGGGCGCACAGTGGCGCGCTGCATCGCGCTGGGTGAAGACGTTGGCGCATGGCTGGTCCATGAGGGCATGGCATTTGCCTATGTCAAATACAGCGCGGATTATGTTGCAATCGAACGTGAGGCTGCATCGGTGGACCGCGGCCTACATGCGGCGCGGCTTCAATCTCCGGCTGAGCATCGAAAGACTCGTGCAAAAGGGCGCACGCCACCAGACCAAAAATGCACCATCAAGGGCAATATAAGCGCAAAAGGTAAGCACATTTATCATGAGGTTGGTCAAACATTCTATGACC
The DNA here is from genome assembly GCF_036960155.1 of Sulfitobacter sp. Taxonomy (GTDB): domain Bacteria; phylum Pseudomonadota; class Alphaproteobacteria; order Rhodobacterales; family Rhodobacteraceae; genus Sulfitobacter. The sequence goes on from NZ_JBALWB010000002.1 coordinate 101,591, forward strand.
GCACAGGCATCAGCACGGCCAAAGGCGAACGGTGGTTCTGCTCAGCGGCAGCTGCGCAAGCGGCGGGATGGCGCGCGGCAAGACGTTAATCCACGCGGTAGGGCAAGACGTCTCGGCGATTTGGATCAACAACCAGATTCTGCTCAAGAGGTGGCACAGCGCGTTGATGGCAGTTTTTGCGCGCACAGATGCGACAGGATATGCCGATAGGTTCAAATGCGGTGTCTCGGCTTAGATCCAGGCCATCGGCATAAACCAGTTGGGATGCGTGCCGTACTTCACACCCCAATGCGATTGCAAAACGGCGTGTTGGCGCGCCAAATCGGCCTGCAGATTTAGAGATATCTCGCGCAATCGAGATATAACGCACGCCATCTGGCGTTTCGGCAAGCTGGCGCAAGAACTGGCCGGGGGTTTCAAAGGCGCGGTGCACATTCCACAAGGGGCACGCGCCGCCGAACCGTGCAAATTGAAGCAAAGTTGCGGAATGGCGTTTCGTGATTGTTCCGGCCTGATCAACGCGCACAAAGAAAAACGGCAAACCCTTGGAGCCGGGGCGTTGTAATGTCGAGAGACGATGCGCAATCTGCTCAATCGAGGCGCCAAAATCTTGAGCCAAAACCTCTAGGTCATGACGGCACTCTTGGGCGCGAGCCTGAAACTTCTTGTAAGGCAACAGGGCCGCACCAGCAAAGTAATTGGCCAAGCCCATCTTGGCGATGTCATGGGCTGCAGGTGAGTGGAAGCGCGCCAGATCAAGGGTTGCTTCTAGCAGTGTGTCATATTGTTTTAGCGCCACTTGGAGCAGCAACTGGAATGTCTGCGTTTCGTGCTTTGCACGTGACGATATGTGAAGCGTTGACTGTTCGGGCTCCAAAAGGCGCAATGCGTCCATATCGGTGAAGGAAACTGTGATGCCGGAGGCGGCAAGGGCTTCGATTGCAATGGTGCGCATCTCACGCGGGTCGTTCGCGCGGGATGCGAAATGCTCTGCTGCGCGGTCCACAGCATCAATGTAATTGTCGCAATAGTGAAAGAAGTCCCGCACTTCTTCCCAAGGGCTGGGCGTGGCGCGCGCGTCTTCTCTCCCCAATGCCTCATCCAATGAAGCGAGCCGTTCCTGGGCTTGGCGATAGCTTTGGTGCAGTGCGATGAATGCGCGTGCCATCCCCGGAGCATTTGACGCCGTTAATCTTACATCGGCAACCGGCGGCGTTTCTCCTCTGAACAGCGGGTCGGACAGGATTTCATTCATGTCGCTGGCCAGACGTTCACTGTCGCCTGAGCTGAGCTCGGTTACATCCATCCCGAATTCCGAGGCCAGAGCCAGAACAACCGTTGTTGAAACAGGGCGGTTGTTGTTTTCCATTTGGTTGAGATAGGGCAGGGATACGCCTAGGCGCGCGGCAAAGTCTTTTTGGGTGTGCCCTATTTTGAGGCGTTGTTCGCGCAGCTTGGCACCCGCGTAGAGTTTTTGAATAGCCATGGGGCGCCCTTTGCAAACTTTTTGCTCAAGGTGACACTAACTTTGCAAATCGTGGCTCACAAGGGGTTCAAGCTCTGAGGGCCAGTTGGCGTTCGCGGTGGATCACTAATAGGATTGCAACAAGGCCTAGCAACGCGCTGATCAGCATCATCCAAAGTAACGGAAATGCACCTGTTTCCTTGGTGAGCAAGACGCCAACCCATGCGCTGAGGCCCGCACCCCCACCAATCATGATGGCACCACCAAGGCCTGATGCGGTTCCGGCAAGATGCGGGCGAACCGACAGGAGGCCTGCTGTTGCGTTGGGAATGCACAGACCGTTGCCAAGGCCGATCATCGTCATCATGCCGAAAAAGCTAATGGGTGTTCCGTATCCCGCCATGAAAATCAGCAATGAAATTGTTCCACCCGCAGCATTGGCAAAACACCCCCATAGCACCATCTGGTTTACGCCAAATCGGGTCGCATACCGTCCGGTAATGAAGTTTCCTAAAAAGTAACCTACTGCTGGTGCTCCAAAGAAGAAGCCAAGCGTTGAAGGGGACATGCCAAACACTTCCTGTCCGACAAATGGAGCACCGCCCAAATAGGCAAAGAACGCACCAGAGCTAAAGCCAGAGGCCAACGCGTATCCCCAAAATCGTGGACTGCGCAACAACTCCGGGTATTCGGAAAACTGCGCTGTAAGCGATTTGTTGGAGGGTAAGGCGGTTTCACCCATATCAGCCCAGGCCAGCATCCATATGATGCCGCCAATCAGCAGCAATGCCCAAAACACGGCCTGCCAGCCGAACCATTCATCCAACACACCACCCAAGGCGGGGCTTAGCATCGGGACAACCGCCATGCCCATTGTAACATAGCCAATCACCGATGCGGCCTGATCTTGGGAATACATGTCGCGAACAGCAGCACGGCTGAGGACCATTGACGTCGCAATGGCGGCTTGCATCATGCGAAAGGTCAGGAAAACCTCAATGGTGGGGGCGTAAATGCAGCCAACCGTCGCGATCATAAAAATACTCATCCCCCACAAAATAAGGGGGCGCCGTCCGTATCGATCCGACAAAGGGCCGATGAATATCTGCAATACCGCTGAAAAACCGAGGTAAACCGCAACAGAAAGTTGCATCACAGCGTAATCGGTTTCAAAATAGGCAGCCATTGCCGGAAGGCTTGGCAGGAATATGTTCATGACACACGCCGACATTCCCGATAACAGGATCAGCGTAAGAGCGTGTGGCGGGGTTCTGCGATCACCCAGTTTGACTGGGTTCAAATCTTCTCGGATAGCTTGCATTTGAAATGGTTAGACCCATCGTGGTTGGTTGTCTAGCCGTTGACAATATATGCAACAAATTCGTGAAGTTTGCTTATTTGCAATTTGCAATCCATACGGTGAATAGCATTTGCAAATTTGCTAATTCGCGCTTTGTCTCCCCCGATTGCTGAGGTACAAGGCATTAAGTAATCCTATGGGAGGAGCCGTCCATGAAAGATATCCTGCAACAGCTCGACGACCGCCGCGCGGATGCGCGCCTTGGTGGTGGTCAGAAACGCATCGACGCCCAACATGGGCGCGGCAAGCTAACAGCGCGCGAGCGCGTGCACTTGCTGCTTGATGAGGGCTCGTTCGAAGAATTCGATATGTTCGTGACGCACCGCTGCACTGACTTTGGGATGGAGCAGCAGAAACCCGCAGGGGATGGCGTTGTAACGGGCTGGGGCACGATCAACGGGCGACTGGTCTATGTCTTTTCGCAGGACTTTACGGTTCTTGGTGGCTCGGTGTCTGAAACGCATGCAAAGAAGATTTGCAAGATCATGGATATGGCCATGCAAAATGGCGCGCCTGTTATCGGCCTGAACGATTCAGGTGGTGCGCGTATTCAAGAAGGTGTGGATAGCCTTGCAGGCTACGCCGAGATTTTCCGCCGCAATACCGAAGCATCAGGTGTGATCCCGCAGATTAGCGTTATCATGGGGCCATGTGCTGGCGGCGCTGTGTATTCTCCTGCCATGACCGATTTCATTTTCATGGTCAAAGACAGCTCTTACATGTTTGTTACGGGCCCAGATGTGGTGAAAACCGTAACCAACGAACAGGTGACGGCAGAAGAACTAGGTGGCGCAACCACGCACACCCGCAAATCCTCGGTTGCGGATGCAGCCTTTGAGAATGACGTTGAAGCCCTCGCCGAGGTGCGCCGTCTGGTTGATTACCTGCCTGCCAACAACCGTGAAAAACCTCCTGTGCGGCCGTTCTTTGACGCACCTGACCGGATTGAGCCGTCGCTGGATACGTTGGTGCCAGAAAACGCGAACACGCCTTACGACATGAAAGAGCTGATCACTAAAGTCGCTGATGAGGGTGATTTTTATGAAATTCAGGAGGACTTTGCCAAAAATATCCTGATTGGCTTTATCCGTATTGAGGGCCGCAGCGTAGGCGTGGTGGCAAACCAACCGATGGTGCTGGCGGGTGTTCTGGATATCGACAGCTCGCGCAAAGCTGCGCGTTTTGTGCGTTTCTGTGATGCGTTCGAAATTCCGATCCTCACTTTGGTTGACGTTCCGGGGTTCTTGCCGGGAACATCGCAGGAATACGGCGGCGTTATCAAACACGGTGCAAAGCTGTTGTTTGCCTATGGTGAGGCGACTGTGCCGATGGTCACACTGATCACACGCAAAGCCTACGGTGGTGCCTATGATGTGATGGCGTCCAAACACCTTGGCTCGGATTTCAACTATGCATGGCCGACAGCTGAGATTGCTGTGATGGGGGCCAAAGGCGCAACCGAGATTATCCACCGCGCGGATATCAAAGACCCTGCCAAGATAGCCAAACATGCAGCAGATTATGAAACGCGTTTTGCCAATCCGTTTGTCGCTGCTGAACGTGGATTTATCGACGAAGTCATCCAGCCGCGCATGACACGCAAACGAATTGCCCGCGCCTTTGCTAGCTTGCGCAACAAAAAGACCAACGTGCCATGGAAAAAGCACAACAACATTCCGCTGTAGGTCGTCAAAATGATCTCACGCCGTTCATTTTTTGCTCAAAAAGATCGCGGTGGCAGCTGCCGCCGTGTTCTTGGGGTCTGCGCCATTGTGGTGTTGGCCACTCCCTTGGCTGCCGCAGAGGTCCCGTCGGGGCAGGACGTGGTGTTGCACGAGGTGCTGATTGACGCGCAAGAGACGGTCACGTGGTTACGCTTTCGCTTTCTTGCGCCACAAATCGCTGTGGGTGAGGGGCAGGTAACCTACGAAGTAGCAGGGCGGGATATGCTGCATCTGTGTGAGGCCATCGCGTTGCCTTATATCGATGAATACACGTTGAACGGTGACAAGGTCGTTATTTCGTTTATGTCTCGGATTACTGAGTTTGGTCAGTCAGATCCTGACGTAACCCAGTATTTTGAATCATTTCGCCCTGAAAACGGCGTCTGCATGTGGGACGAATTTTGATGCATACACAATATCTTGCGGATCACGCCCCCTGCGAACGCCCTTTTGCGACTTTGGAGTCACAGAATTTGCCCACAGATTTATCCACATATCCAGCGCTCTCCCACTTGGCTAAGATGCCCTTGGGCTGCACATCAGTGCTGTCCACATCTATTGCGGGAAAAATGGCAGGTTTCAAAAACCAGTCCCGTATAACAAGTGACAGGAGATACAGATGTCAAAGAACATCAAGCTTTTTGCAACACTCGGCCTTATGGTCGTCGTTGCCGCCTGTGCGCGCGAGCAGCAGGTCGAAGAATTTGTCGTGGTTGATCAAGAGCCGATCAGCCAAGAGCCCGTTTACACAGGCAAATACAAATAAACGACAGACAGGATGGGCGTCCGCGCCCGTCCTGACCTCATGTCCTCACGTGGAGGGCGCAGCATGGCACTAGCTTACATGCTCAAACACCGCGGATTCCCAGGCCGATTGCCGGGCACTGATTTCCAATTCACATTGCGCCGCGCCAATCCCAAAGGGGCAACGCCACTCTCCAGTCGTGAGCGTCGTTCTGATCGCCGTGCGCCGGACCGCCGCGCAGATGAGTTCTTTTTTACAGCGCTATGGAATACATTTGGCGAAGAACCGTTTGAACGTGGTAATTTGGATGCGGGTCGTTTGTCGTGGTTCTATGGCCGCGAGGTCATTCCCGCGACGGATCCTTTCGACGACTCCCATTATGAAGCAATGCTAAAGATTGATGTGCGCGCTGCGCGTCAGGCTTTTCCGAAGATCGTTGGCGAATAATAGGCATGATTTTGCGCAACTCCCCCCCATTTAAGCAAGCGATGGCCGAGAATGGCCTGCTGGCAATCGCGCGCTTTGCGCGGGGGGATTTCGCGCGCACTGTGATGGCAGCGACAATTCGGGGTTTCGGTCTCGTGCGTATATCGCCTTTCAACTATACCCCTTCTTATGGCGGGCAGCTGGCATCTCCCTCCGCCGCGCTGTCCGTCCTTTTTTGGCGTAATACTGGACAGGGGCGGGAACGACAAAATCACGTTTCCCGTGTTGTCTCGGTAAAAAAACGTAAAAAAGGACTACAGGCATGGGTATTCCCAAAATTATATTTGCACTCTCAGTGGCAGCAGGGCTTGCTGCTTGCGGGGATACAATGGGTGATCAAGCGATTGGCGGCGCAGCTATCGGTGCGGGAGCAGCTGTTCTCACCAGCGGCAGTGTACTGCAAGGCGCGGCAATTGGTGCAGGGGCAAACGTGCTTGCCTGCCAGACCAAAGTGGTCCGCTGCAAATAATCTGAACACCGGAGCGCATGCTCCTATTTTATCTAACGTAGATGCTCTGCTGGCGACGTGCCAGCAGGGTATTTTGCGTTTCAATAACCTCTTTCACCACCAAAAGGGCCCAGCATATGTTTAACAAGATCCTGATCGCCAATCGCGGCGAGATTGCCTGCCGTGTCATAAAGACAGCGCGCAAAATGGGTATCCAAACCGTTGCAATCTATTCGGATGCAGACAAACAGGCGCTGCATGTGCAGATGGCGGATGAGGCAGTCCACATCGGGCCACCACCAGCCAATCAGTCCTACATTGTTATTGATAAGGTGATGGAGGCCGTCAAATCTTCTGGCGCGCAGGCCGTTCACCCCGGCTATGGGTTCCTTTCTGAGAACTCCAAGTTTGCCGAAGCGCTCAGCGCTGCTGGCGTTGCGTTTGTAGGCCCCCCAGTTGGTGCAATTGAAAAGATGGGGGACAAGATCACCTCCAAGAAGATCGCCCAAGAAGCGGGCGTGAGCACGGTTCCGGGCTATATGGGTATCATTGCGGATGCTGATGAAGCGGTGAAAATTTCCAATGAGGTTGGCTATCCCGTGATGCTGAAAGCGACCGCAGGCGGAGGTGGTAAAGGCATGCGGATCGCGTGGAATGATGACGAGGCCCGCGAAGGTTTCCAATCTTCCAAGAATGAGGCCGCGAACTCGTTTGGTGATGATCGTATCTTCATCGAAAAGTTCGTGACCAACCCGCGCCACATCGAAATTCAGGTTCTCTGCGATGCGCATGGCAACGGTATTTACCTGAACGAGCGTGAATGCTCGATCCAGCGCCGCAACCAGAAGGTTGTTGAAGAAGCACCAAGCCCGTTCTTGGATGAAGCAACGCGCAAGGCTATGGGCGACCAATCTGTCGCATTGGCGTTGGCCGTTGGCTATACCTCTGCCGGTACTGTAGAATTTATCGTAGACGGTGACAAAAACTTCTACTTCCTTGAGATGAACACACGTCTTCAGGTGGAACACCCCATCACCGAAATGATTACTGGCGTCGATCTGGTTGAGCAGATGATCCGCGTGGCCAATGGTGAAGAGCTGACAATCAAACAAGAAGACGTTCAGATTAATGGTTGGGCTATCGAAAATCGTCTGTACGCAGAAGATCCATATCGCGGCTTTCTGCCCTCCATTGGTCGTTTGACGCGCTACCGTCCACCAGCCGAGATTGCAGCCGGTCCGCTGCTGGATAACGGCAAATGGCATGGCGATGCGCCCACAGGCGAAACTGCTGTGCGCAATGATACAGGCGTCTACGAGGGCGGCGAGATCAGCATGTTCTACGATCCGATGATCGCAAAGCTGTGCACATGGGCCCCAACACGCGGCGAAGCGATTGAGCGGATGCGCGTTGCGTTGGACAGCTTTGAAGTGGAAGGCATTGGCCACAACCTGCCATTCCTGAGCGCGGTTATGGATCATCCCATATTCATCGATGGTACGATGACAACGGCCTTCATCGAGAACGAATATCCTGATGGTTTTGAGGGTGTTGAACTGGTTGAGAGCGAATTGCGCCGGATCGCAGCGGCCACCGCCGCAATGCACCGCGTTGCCGAAATTCGCCGTGCGCGGGTTTCTGGCCGCATGGACAACCACGAACGCAAGGTTGGCAGTGATTGGAATGTCGCGATTCAAGGTCACAGTTTTGACGTGACCATCGCAGCGGATCAAGAAGGCGCCAGTGTAACATTTGAAGGCGGAGAGACGTTGCGCGTTTCTGGTGCTTGGACACCGGGTGATCAGCTTGCCACGATGACTGTGTCGGATGCGCCGCTGATCTTGAAGGTTGGTAAAATCTCGGGTGGTTTCCGCATTCGTACACGCGGCGCAGACATGAAGGTCCATGTGCGCACGCCACTTCAGGCTGAAATGGCCCGCAAGATGCCTGTGAAGGTGCCGCCAGACACATCCAAGCTGCTGTTGTGCCCAATGCCGGGTTTGATTGTGAAGCTCGACGTGGCCGTTGGCGACGAAGTGCAAGATGGCCAAGCGCTGTGCACGATCGAGGCGATGAAGATGGAAAATATCCTGCGCGCTGAACGTAAAGGCATCGTAACCAAGATCAACGCGGGCGCCGGTGATAGCCTCGCCGTGGATGATGTGATCATGGAGTTCGAGTGAGCCGTAGGCCCCTCATAAACACTACTGCGGGCAGTTTTGTCCGCAGTACCTACTTATTTTGGTCGCTGTTTTCGTCGCGGATTTCGCGTTGTCGCATGGGCATTTTGTCAATGCTGCGTGTGATTTCACGTACGTCCCATGGGAAGGGTTTGCGTATCTTTACATCCCCGTCCTTGCCTACAAGCGTCAGCATAAAGCCACGTGGGCGCATCCGCAGCCGTATTGCACTGCGCGCATCGGGGTCCGTATCAACGATCACGATGACATCGCGTTTATTCAAATCGTCCGCGCGGCTCGCCAAAAGCTTCATCTGTTCTACAAACGCAGGGTCATCCTTGCTGTCGGCAAAGATGATGACAGGTCTCTTTTTCCACTTAAAGTCATTCAAATTTGTTTCACCGGCCTCTCGAATAACCAGTGAAAACGCAGGTGAGGGCACCGTGTCCGCCTGTGCGCTGGCAGCGAAAAAGGAAATAATAACAGCACCTAACAACGTTTTCATAAGCTCTCCCTCTGGGTCCTATATAGGCTCTTTGGGCGCGATTGCGAAGGCGCATGTCACCATTTTTACCATTAAGTCCACTGCAAGGGGTTTTGCCGCATGAATGTCGCAGTTTCCCTTCCTTGGCCGCCGCGTGTGGCCCTTTGGCGTAAAGGTATCGTTAGGCTTATGGACATCGTTCTTCATATAGGTGCGCATCGCACTGGCTCTACCAGCTTCCAACACTATCTGCGGGGCAATCGCGAAAGGCTGGCTGCTGATGGCACGGACCTGTGGGAGCCACGGATGCTTCGAAAAGGGATGTTGGACGGCCTGTTTTCCAAACCTCTCTTGCGCAATGGCCGAGACATTCAGGCCCGCGCCATGGGGCGGGTTCGCATTAATACTGCCTACGCCGAACATACAGGCGCAAAGCGGCTGTTGGTGACAGATGAAAACATGATTGGCGCGCCGCGTGCATGTGTGCGTGCTGGTACGCTTTATCCTTCAATAGGGGAGCGGATGGCCCGCCTTGATGCTGCATTTGAGGGACGGATTAAGCGCGTGATTATGAATGTTCGCTCGCTGGATCTGTGGTGGGCATCTGTCATGGCTTACGGGGTTGGACGTGGACATGGGGTACCAGACGCCAAGTCGATAAACGGGTTTGCAAGATCATCGCGCACATGGCGTGATGTCATTACTGATCTGGCTTGCGCAGTGCCTCAGGCTGAAATACGAGTTTTGCCGTTTGAACAATTCGCGGGTCAGCCAGACAAAATGTTGACGATTGCAACAGGCCGTCCTGCACCAACCTCGCATGCCCAGTGCTGGCTTGCCCGGTCCCCCGATATGGCATCTCTGCGCGACAGAATGACAGAAAACGGCGTATCTGTCGCCGACCTGCCCGGACATCTCGCCAGCGGCGAGGGGCGGTGGAACCCGTTTAACACCGAACAAGCGGCGTATCTGCGCGAAGCATACGCTGACGATATGATGTGGCTCACCGCTGGTGCGGATGGGCTTGCGACACTGACAGAGGATCCCTCCCGAACAAGAACAGGTTTCAGCCTGTCTGCGGGAGTACTGACAAAAGGACAGTCCCATGACCAACAAACCAACCAAAGCGTCCAAAGACGAATGGCGCAAATTAGCTGAAGGTGAACTGCGCGGGCGTCCGTTGGATGACCTGACGTGGAAGACATTGGAAGGCATCGATGTCGCCCCGCTGTATACAGCAGAGGATTTGGACGGGGTAAACCATCTGGGTGGAATCCCGGGTGAGGGGCCATACACACGCGGCGTAAAAGCGACAATGTACGCAGGACGCCCATGGACAATCCGTCAATACGCGGGCTTTTCCACCGCCGAGGAATCAAACGCATTTTACCGTCGCGCATTGGCGGCAGGCCAGCAGGGGGTTTCGGTTGCCTTTGATCTGGCCACGCACCGCGGCTATGACAGTGACCACCCGCGCGTAGAGGGTGACGTTGGCAAAGCTGGCGTCGCGATTGACAGCGTTGAGGATATGAAAATCCTCTTTGACGGCATCCCGCTGGATAAAGTGTCAGTCTCGATGACAATGAACGGCGCGGTTGTCCCAATCCTAGCCAGTTTCATCGTTGCCGGAGAAGAGCAGGGCCATTCCCGTGCTGTGTTGTCGGGCACCATCCAGAACGATATCCTCAAAGAATTTATGGTGCGTAATACCTATATTTACCCACCAGAGCCGTCGATGAAGATCATCGCGGATATCATTGAATACACAGCCAACGAGATGCCGAAGTTCAACTCCATCTCGATTTCCGGTTACCACATGCAAGAAGCAGGCGCGAACCTTGTGCAAGAGCTGGCGTTTACGTTAGCGGATGGCCGCGAATATGTGCGCACGGCCATTGCTGCAGGCATGGATGTGGATAAGTTTGCACCGCGTCTGTCGTTCTTCTTCTGCATCGGCATGAACTTCTTTATGGAAGCCGCCAAACTGCGCGCCGCGCGTCTGCTGTGGTCGCGCATCATGGAAGAGTTTAAACCGCAAAACCCCAAATCCTCAATGCTGCGCACCCACTGCCAAACTTCCGGCGTGAGCCTGCAAGAACAAGACCCCTATAACAACGTCATCCGCACCGCCTACGAGGCGATGAGTGCGGTATTGGGCGGCACGCAGTCGCTGCACACCAATGCGCTGGATGAAGCAATTGCCCTGCCGACCGAAAACTCCAGCCGCATCGCCCGCAACACGCAGCTGATCCTGCAAGAAGAAACAGGCGTGACCAATGTCGTCGATCCGCTGGCAGGCTCTTACTACGTTGAAAAACTGACCCATGACATGGCCGAAGCCGCGTGGAAGCTGATTGAAGAGGTCGAAGAAATGGGCGGCATGACCAAGGCCGTGGCCTCGGGGATGCCCAAACTGCGCATCGAAGAAGCGGCTGCACAGCGTCAGGCTGGCCAAGACCGTGGTACCGATGTGATCGTTGGTGTGAACAAGTATCGCCGCGAAAAAGAAGACCCAATCGATATCATGGATGTGGATAACGTGGCCGTGCGTGATAGCCAGATCGCCCGTTTAAAAACGATCCGTGCCAGCCGTGATGAATCCGCATGCACCGCTGCATTGGCCGAGTTGGGCCGTCGCGCCCGCGAAGGTGGGAACCTGTTGGAAGGCGCAATAGAAGCCGCGCGTGCACGGGCCACCGTGGGAGAGATCAGCATGGCGATGGAAGAAGAGTTCGGCCGTCACCGCGCCGAAGTAAAGACATTGGCGGGTGTTTATGGCGCAGCCTATGAGGGTGATGAAGGGTTTGCTGCGATCCAGAAATCGGTTGAAGACTTCGCTGTGGATGAGGGCCGTCGCCCCCGCATGCTGGTTGTCAAAATGGGCCAAGACGGACATGATCGTGGTGCCAAGGTGATTGCAACAGCATTTGCGGATATCGGCTTTGACGTTGATGTAGGGCCTCTGTTCCAGACCCCTGCAGAAGCGGCCCAAGATGCCGTAGACAACGATGTGCACGTCATCGGGATCAGTTCTCAGGCGGCAGGTCACAAGACATTGGCCCCCCAACTGGTTAAGGCGCTCAAAGATGCAGGTGCCGAGGATATTCTAGTGATCTGTGGCGGCGTTATTCCGCAGCAGGACTATCAGTTCCTATATGACGCTGGTGTTAAGGCCATCTTTGGTCCCGGTACCAACATTCCCAATGCAGCCCAAGACATCCTGAAGCTTATTCGCAAGGCCCGCACTTGATCACGTTGGATCATATTGCGGTAGCGGGGGAACCGCTTGCTGCTGTGACGGCTCAGGTTGAAGCAACCCTAGGCGTCCCGCTGCAGCAAGGTGGAGAACATCCGATTTTCCACACCCACAACACGTTGTTGGGTTTGGAGGATGGTCTGTATCTTGAGGCCATTGCGATTAACCCGTCTGCACCAGCGCCCGACAGGCCACGGTGGTTTGATATGGATCGGTTTACAGGTGCACCGCGTCTGACAAATTGGATTTGCCGCTGTGATGATCTTGATGCAACGTTAGCGGAATTACCTGACGGTTTTGGCACGCCAGTTGATTTGCAGCGTGGTGATTTGCGCTGGCGCATGGCGGTCCCGCTAGATGGCGTATTGCCCTACGACAATTGCGCGCCTGCGCTGATTGAGTGGGTTGGGGACGCACATCCTGCATCGCGCCTGACCCAACAGGGCTGCGGGATTGCTTCCTTGGAGGTCCATCACCCGCAAGCGGCAGAGCTTGGCGCGCTTCTTGCGCCAATCCTGACGGATGGGCGGATTTCATTTCATGTTGGTGAAGCCAAATTGATGGCGCAGATGACCACCCCGAAAGGACGCGCGCGGCTGTGTTGATCCGGCCGGCGGATACGCATGATTTGCCAACCATCAAGGCGCTGTGGAACGCGATGATCCGCGACACCACAGCAACATTCACCGCCCAAGAAAAATCAGATGCCGACCTGCGCACAATGCTGGAAACCCGCAAGGGGTGTTTTCTGGTCGCGCAGGAAGGCGATGACTGCGCCGGATTCGTGACATGGGGGCCGTTTAGGGCAGGCGATGGATACGTACACACCGCCGAGCACAGCATCATTACTGCAAAATCGGGACAGGGGATTGGCCGCCCTCTTATCCTAGAGGCGCTGAAACAGGCGCATGAGCAAGGTATCCACGTCATGGTGGCGGGTATCGGAAACGAAAATACTGCCGCTGTCGCCTTTCACCAAAAAATGGGGTTTGCAATATCTGGCCAATTATCACAGGTAGGGCATAAGAACGGGCGCTGGCATGACTTGATCTTGATGAGCAGGATCACAGCTAAGCCCTGACACGTCGTCGCGCATGCGTTAGGATAGCTTATGTCAATCTGGGCCCGCATTTCCGAAGCTCTGTCTGCTCTCGCCTCGGGTGAGGGGCTGACGGCAGTTTTTGACCGTTTGCGCACTGCGCCGGAAAGTTCGGTTGCTTTTACAATTGCAGTGATCGCGTTGGGCGCCAAGATGGCCAAGGCCGACGGTCAAGTCACCCGAGACGAGGTCACAGCATTCCGTGAAGTATTCCGGATCGGGGATGATGATGCCCAAGGTGCTGCGCGGGTGTTCAACCTTGCGCGTACTGATGTTGCGGGTTTTGACGACTACGCACGCCGCATCAAAGGGATGTTCGATGATGAATCGCCCATTCTGGGTGACCTGTTAGAAGGCTTGTTTCACATCGCAATGGCGGATGGCATTTATCATCCCAATGAAAATGCATTCCTAGAAGAGGTTGCGCAAATCTTTGCGGTGCCAGAGGGACAGTTTGAAACTTTGCGCGCGCGCTTTGTGCCCAATTCCTCGCCGCTTCCGCATATGGTTTTAGGTGTACCGCGTGACGCCACCAAGGAAGAAGCACGCGCTGCATGGCGTAAACTGGTGCGTGCAAATCACCCCGATGCGTTGATTGCGCGTGGCCTCCCTGAAGAAGCTGTGAAAATGGCGGAAAAGCGGATGATCGATATCAATCGCGCGTGGGAAACGATTTCGGGTAAGTCAATTTAATGCGGATCGCGACATATAACGTTGAGTGGTTTGCAAACCTGTTTGATCAGGATGACAAATTGCATGACGATGGCGGCTGGTCGGGGCGTTGGAACGTCACGCGTGCGCAGCAAACCGCAGCGTTGGGCACGGTGTTTCGTGCATTGGATGCCGATGCGATCATGGTCATCGAAGCACCTGACGCTGGCCCCAATCATGATGCCGTTGCCGCCCTCGAACATTTCGCAGAACGGTTTGGGCTTCGTGCCCGCCGCGCGGTGATGGGCTTTGCAAACAATACACAGCAAGAGATCGCGCTGTTATTTGATCCCGACATGATGACAGCCGTGCATGACCCTCAGGGGGAGCCGAGCGGCGCAAAGGGCGCACCCGGCGCGCCGCGTTTTGACGGCAGCCTGCTGATTGATCTGGATATTGATGCAACTGAAGATCAAGTAGTGTTTTCCAAGCCACCGATTGAGTTGGCGATAGAAACACGCAGTGGTTTTTCGTTTCGCATGATTGGTGCACATCTGAAATCAAAGGCACCGCACGGCGCGCGCGATGACAAACATGCGATGCAGATTTCAATCGCAAACCGCCGTAAACAGCTTGCACAAGCGATTTGGTTGCGTGCGCGTATCGACAGCCATGTAGCTGATAAAACGCCTATAATGCTGCTAGGTGATCTGAATGATGGTCCGGGTCTGGACGCTTTTGAAAACCTGTTTGGGCGTTCTTCGGTTGAGATTATTCTAGGCGCAGATGGCGATCACCCGCTGTATGATCCGCACGCGGCGCGCGCGCTGGGACAGCGTCTGGGCGCAACACCGACCACTTCACGGTTTTGGATCAGGCAGGAAAAACGGTTTTTGCAGGCACTACTTGACTACATTATGGTGTGTCTCGGCATTCGGGACCGCGCGCCGCAGTGGCGCATTTGGCATCCGTTGGATGACCCTGCGTGTTGGGGTGACAGTGCCCTGCGGGAGGCCTTGGTTGCGGCGTCCGATCACTTTCCGGTGACGCTAGACATCGATGTATAATTTGGCGAACCGCATCTGAGCCCCTATATAGGGCGTATGAAACAGATATTTGCCATTCCACTTGTTACAATGATGTTATCCACGCCCCTTGTTGCACAGGAGCAAGGCCCATCTTTGATGGAGCGGGGCGCGCAGTTGTTCTTTGATGGGTTGATCGAAGAAATGGCACCCGCATTAGATGAAATGGCCGCATTGTTGGAAGACGCAGGGCCTGCTTTGCAGGATTTTGTCACCGAAATGGGGCCAAAGCTGCGCAATGTTCTGGAAGAGGTAGAAGACTGGAGCGTTTATACTGCGCCCGAAGTTTTACCCAATGGGGACATCATCATCCGTCGCAAACCCGATCTGCCAAACATCGCACCTGATGATCCACTCAAAGAGGTATCACCCCAGATCGATCTTTAATGGTTTTGAGGCTTTTACAATTGCCTGCGCATCCAGCGATGTAGCAAGCGATGTGAACCGCGCTTCAGCTACTTCACCAAACAGCGGCATCATGTCTGCACTTAGACGCAAGTGCAGCTCTTTTTTCTTGGGATACCAGCGCATTTCGCCCAATTCAGCGATTTTGTCCATCCACAACATTGCGCCAAATCGCATGGCCTTACCTAGGATTTCGGCGTCATCGCGGGTCTTCTCATCAACCATTTCGATGAGGTCGTTGAAGCGAACGTTTTCGCGTTTGTTGGAATACCGGTGCATCAAGGCAAGGCCCATAAAGATGCGTTCGGAGTGTTTGAGCCCGCCCAAATTGGCACGCGTAGCGTTATCAAAACAAACTTCGGGGCGGTAATCTGGGTGCGCGCGCCAACTCACATCATGGAGCAGGCAGGCGGCTTTGATCATACGTTTGCGCGGCTCTGAGGCGGATTTGTAGAGAGGTAAGATGAAGTTATACAGCATTCGGCCAAACCCGGGGCTGCGCGCGTCCTTATCTTCGGCAAAACGGCAGGCTTCGATCAATGGATCACGGTCGCGCAAGCGTTGCGGCATCTGCTCATACAGCATCCCTTCGCGGATGCCATAGCTGGAAATGGCAATGTCTTTTGGTTTGAAGGTCTTGACCAACCGGCTGAGAACTTCACACGCATAAGGAACCAGAGAGGCGCGGGCGGATGAGACACCTGCTTCAACCCGCAAGGTATCCATATCGGAAGTCCGGATGAATTCGATTGTGTCGCGCACGGATTGCCGGGTCATGCGGTATTCGTGCAGCACATGCAGCGGATAGCCGCGGCGGATCATGTCAATGCGGGCAATGGCACGCCATGAACCGCCAACAAGGAACAGGCGGTCACGCTGCTTGCCCATCTTATCGGCAAGCGCATGCATGACTTCTTTGATATGGGCGTTGCGCGCTTTTGCGCCACCTTTGATGTCACGTAGTTTCAGCGGACCAAGCGAGGATGTTTCGCGGCGCCCAACACGCCCCCCCGAGATTTCAGCAAGCTCAAGTGAGGAGCCGCCAATATCACAGACCAGTCCGTAAGCCCCAGGCCAGCCCAACAGGACACCTTGCGCAGAGAGGCGGGCCTCTTCTTTGCCGTCAATGACCCAGATTTTTACGCCAGTTTGTTCGCGGACTTCTTGGCAAAATGCGCGCCCGTCTGATGCATCCCGCACAGCGGCCGTTGCGACAGCTGTCAATTCGGAGAGGCCCATGCCCTCAGCAAGTTTTGAGAACCTTTTGAGCGCGGATAATGCACGCACGCGACCCTCGGGGGACAGGTGGCCCGTATCGGCCATGCCAGCCCCAAGGGCGCACATGATTTTTTCATTGTAAAAATAAGCAGGGGAGCGTGCTGCACCGTCAAACACCACCATCCGAACCGAGTTTGATCCCACATCCACAACACCCACACGGCGCAGTGCACGTGCACCTGGGTCTTGAAAAAGGGGTTTTCCGAAAAGTCCTAAATCGGCAACGCCAGTCTCAGGAACAGGCAGTTTTTGTTCGATTGTCTCAGGCATGCGCGCTCCGGATTGTGAGGCGTTGAGTTGATGCAAATTGGCCCATACCCTAGCCCACGTCAATGACTAACCAGTGTTGATCCAAAGGAGAAAGTCGGCTGTGCCGACCTTCACACGATTTTTGGTGCTTGCCGCTAGTGTCAACGTTTGATCGCTGATGGCGGCAACTTAGTCTTCGGTATGCGTGAGCTTTGGCACGTCGGATGCGCCCGCTGATCCGCGCCCCGACAAAGACGGGTTTTCCATGAAGAACCGATGACAGCTAAAGGCGAACTGGCCCTCAGGCAGAGGAGGACGGGCAAAGCTACCGTCTGGTGCCATGACCCAGCTTTGCGCGATGTCAGCCATGTTGGCCGCCATGATCTGGCTGGTGATCTGGGCTTTTACGGTAGCATTTCCGATCTCAACCAATGTTTCGACGCGGCGGTTTAGGTTACGACCCATCCAATCGGCGGATGACATGAACACCCGCGCCTTTTTGTGCGGCAAACCATAGCCGTTGCCAAAACAAACGATGCGGGAGTGTTCCAGAAAACGTCCGACAATCGATTTGACGCGAATATTCTCGGACAGCCCTTTAATGCCGGGGCGCAGGGCGCAGATGCCGCGGATGATCAGGCTGATCTGCACGCCAGCATTGGACGCCGCATAAAGCGCGTCAATCACTTCGGCATCTACTACGCTGTTCATTTTTGCCCAAATTACGGCGGGTTTCCCTGCGCGGGCGTGTTCGGCTTCGGCCGCAATCATCTCAAGGAGGCTGGATTTCAGCGTGAGCGGCGAAATCGCCAAATTGTTCAAATGCTCTGGTTGGGCGTATCCTGATAGGTAGTTGAACACTTTGATAGCGTCACGGCCCAGTTTTTTGTCACAGGTGAACAGCGACAGGTCGGTGTAGACGCGTGCGGTGATGGGGTGGTAATTACCTGTCCCAAAGTGGGTGTATGTGACCAGATCATTACCTTCGCGCCGCACAACGGATGAGATTTTGGCATGGGTTTTTAGATCGATAAATCCATAAACAACATGCGCGCCTGCACGTTCTAGCCTGCGGGATTGGCGAATGTTGGCGGCTTCGTCGAACCGCGCCTTGAGTTCAACCAGCGCAGTGACGGATTTACCAGCTTCCGCCGCTTCGCACAGGGCCTCAACGATGGGGCTGTGACGGGATGTGCGATAAAGCGTCTGTTTGATGGCCACAACATTTGGATCCCGCGCGGCCTGTTGTAGAAAACGCACCACCATGTCGAAGGTCTCATAGGGGTGGTGCAGCAGCATGTCTTTTGAACGGATGGCCTGTAACATGTCGCCATCGTGGTCGGTCACGCGTTCTGGGATGCGTGGGGTGAACTGTGGCCACAACAGATCAGGGCGGTCATCGGTCACCAGCTCGGACAGGTCGTCGATGCCAATCATGCCATCAATCTCAATCACGTCCTGCGGTTTTGCACCCAATTCGTGCATGATTGTTGTGAGCAATTTTGCGGGCGCACCAGCCGAGTGCGTCATGCGCACCACTTCACCGCGCCGCCGCCGTTTCAGCGCAACTTCAAACTCGCGCACAAGGTCTTCGGCCTCATCCTCAACCTCAAGATCACTGTCCCGCAAGACGCGGAATTCGAAATGCGCCTTGAGTTTGTACCCGGGAAACAGGTCGGGAATTTTGAGAACCAGCAGGTCTTCGAGCGGGAGGAAGCGTTTGGTGCCCTCAGGTGCGGGAAGAGACACAAAGCGGTCAATTTGCGCCGGGATCGGCAGCAGGGCTTGCAGGGGTTTCTTGTCGCGGGTGCGCTCAAGTTGCATCGCAATTGCGAAACCGGTGTTGGGCAAGAAGGGGAAGGGGTGTGCGGGATCAATCGCCAGAGGTGAGAGAACGGCAAAAACTTGAGATAGAAATGTTTCGTCAAGCGCCACAAGGTCATCGCTGCTGAGATCGTCTAGACCCTCCAGCATGATTTTTTGTTCGTCCATTTCGCGCAGCAGGTTGGCCAACACTTGTTGCTGGCTCGACATCAACGCGCGGGCTTCTTGGTTGATCAGGACAAGCTGCTCGGCGGGGGTGAGGCCATCAGCCGCTGGCGTGGTGTTGCCTGCCTGTGCCAGCTCACGCAGGCCCGCCTCGCGAACGGTGTAAAATTCATCCAGATTGCCTGCGGAGATCGACAAAAACCGTAGGCGTTCAAGGAGGGGCACGCGCGGGTTTTCGGCCTCTTCAACAACCCGCCAGTTAAAGCCAAGCCAGCTGAGTTCGCGGTTTTGGAAGCGTCCGGGGCCGGACAGGTCCAGCTCGGGTAACTCAATAGGGGTATCAAAAGGGGCTGTGAGGAAATCGGGATCAGACATGAACGTGCTTATCCAGTAAAAATGTAACAGGGATACGACGGGAGCATGTTCACTATCGCGCGGCTGTGTCGTCCTTGTCCAGCACAAGTGCTGCAAGTGCGCGTGTGATCGGGCGTTTGCGCGCCAGGCTTTCGCGATCCAGTTCAGCAACGATGCGATTTGCAGCAGCAAATGAACGGTCCATTCGTTTGAGCAAATAAGGGATCACGTCGGGGGGCGGCATCAATTGGCGATCCGCAAGTAGTTTGACCAACACAGCCGACAAAAGCGCATCGTCTGGTGCATCAATTGAGGCCTCCAACGCGCCGCGCATTCGGCTGTCTAGATCGGGTAGGGTGATGCCCCAATGTGCCACTGCGCCGGTACCTGTCAGCAACAATGAGTGTCCTTCAGCAAGAACCAAATTGTGCAGGTGAAAAAGAGCAGTCTGCGTATCGGGATTGGCGGCAATGCGGTTGACGTCCTCAACGGCGACGCTGGACCTCGCCAGTGAGGGTACATCCTGTGTTGTCAGATTGGATGCGGTAACAATTGTGGCTTGCGCCGCATCTGCCCAAACATGTGTGAGGTGCGTTTTTCCCGCACCTTTTGGCCCAGTCAGTACCATTTTGGATCCTGACCAATTGCGCCAATTTTCGATCATAGCAACAGCCATGGCATTGGAGGGGGCAACCAGAAAATCGTCGCGACCACGGGCGGTGCGGACGGGCAGGTCTAAGCCAAGTTGTGTCGCCATCTTACTCGGCGTCTTCGTCTGGGAGTATTTGGTGCTCGGTGCCACGGTAAAGCAGGCTCAACTGGTATTGCTCTACCGCGAAGCGCGTCACAACGCCCAATGCAGCGGCAACAGGAACCGCAACCAGCATGCCGACAAACCCGAACAACGAGCCAAAAACCGACAAGGCGAGGATTAGCCAAACAGGATGCAAACCTACGGAGCTGCCAACCAGTTTCGGGGTGAGGACATTGCCTTCAATCACCTGACCGATCACAAAAATACCGCCAACCATGCCGATAGAAACCCAATCACCCCAGAACTGGAACAGCGCCAGACCAATCGCCAGCGCGCCGCCGATCAAGGCACCCAGATAAGGAATGAACGTCACTAGCCCTGCGATAAAGCCAACAACCAGACCAAACTGCAGCCCAACCAACATCAAAGAAATTGCGTAATAAGTGCCTAGGAACAGGCAAACGGTTCCCATCCCACGAATGAACGAGGCAAGTGTTTTATCAATGTCGTGTGCCAATCGGCGGATGACATGCGCATGATCACGCGGCAACAGCGTATCGATATGGGCAATCATGCGGTCCCAATCGAGCAGCATGTAAACAGCAACCACAGGTACGATCACAAACAGCATGATCAGATTCAGAATGCCCGCCGCTGAGCTGAGGGCGGTATTCAACAGTTCACCGCCACGTTCTTGCACGGCTGTACCAATCGACGTGATCGAGCTTTGCAAAGTTGAGCCTTCTTCGAGCAAAGAGGGGAACCGCTCAACAAAGAATGCGCTAAGGCGTTTGGTCAGATCCGGTGCGATTTCAAACAGATTGATCGCCTGCGCAACCAATGTGGGGATCACCAGCAACGCCATGATGACAAAGATCAAAACAGCAACAATAGTGATGACAGCAGTTGCCATCGCGCGGCTTAGGCCCATGCTTTCTAATCGGTCGGCAACAGGATCAAGGAAATAGGCCAACGCGCTGCCCAGAACGAAAGGCAGCAGCACGTCCCCCATGAACCATAAAATGACCAAAGCTGCCATTGAGGCGATGCCCCAATATTTCAACTGGTCTCTGATAGGTAACGCCATAGCTGTGCTCCTGCGACAAGGTTTACACATCGCTCATGGTTGGCTGATTTTCAAGGGCGGGCTGTAGAAATGGGCCTGCCCAGTGCAGGCAAATGTATGACAGGCCAAATAATTTGACGTTCCAAATTACCAGTCAGACAGCTTTTGGGTGTAGTGGTAGCTGGTGCCTCGTAGGTTGAATTCAACGAAAGAGTTAAAATATATGATGCTGCGGATTAGTCGTAGGTCCGCTTCAAAAGAATTTCAGGTTGGTGTGCTGTGATCTAATCTGGATGTTACTTGTTGTCGAAAGCTGAGAGATGCGTAAGCCACAGGGTCGTGTGACCGACATATTAAGTGTAGGGACAGACAAATCCCGCTCTGTTCTTATGTTAGATCGGCTTACTTATATTCCTGAAGAAGGGGATATGCTTCAACTGGCTGGCCGCAACCTAGTGGTCGAAGGTGTCGATGGGCATCGAAAACGAAATTGTGTGACCGCACTTTGGTTTTCTGATCTTGGAAGCATCTCTATTTTGATCAACGAACGGCCAGAAGAGCTGAGGCCATTGGCAGAACACCCAAATAGGCTGTGGGTTTCTTGGCTCCCCAAAGCCGAACTGCTTTGGCATTTCGAAACAGATGATCTGCCTACATTCACGCGTTTGAACGAAGGTTGGAACGCCCACCCAAATCTTGCGGGCCTCAGTCTTGAGCAAACGGGCAATACACTTGTAGCCCGTATTAAGCCAAATCCTTAGCAGTATCACCAATATGAGATCGTACCCGAAATCTCGGTTAGCTTTGTTGTCTGCACAAAGTATCGCGTTACCCCCGTAAACGACGAAGGCTGGTACATGGGACAATGCCGTTTCAGTGGGCTTGCACCCTCGTGGGGCGAATTTTACGAAATATCAGGCGATAGCCGGGATGATTTGGACCCTAGACCTTGGATCGAAATGGAAGGCTGTGGAACACGTCATTTTCATTCCTACATGAAAGATGAAACCCTTGAGGTCAAAGCAGAGGATTGGTTGATGCGACATGAAGACTGAGTCTGGAGCGATCCATTTTTTGGCAGTTCGTTGATTTCTAAAGCGCTAGAGATGTAGGTGGATGTGAAAATGTCTACTGTGCTTGACACCTGAGACACACACGCCACGATAGGGCCAACCCTTACCGGAGCTACACTATGCGCACCCCCTACGATTCCGAGCTGCAGGATAGATTGATGCGGTATGCTGCCATCGACAGTCAGTCCGATGAAGCCAGCACTAGCCAGCCCTCAACAGCGTGTCAGTTGGATATGAGCCGCCTTTTGGTGACCGAGCTGGATGAGATGGGTGCAAAGGATGTGCGGCTAACCGATTATGGTGTTGTGCTGGCCACGGTGCCCGCAACGGTTGAGGGGCCAGTGATGGGATTGTGTGCGCATGTAGATACAGCGCCACAGTTCAACGCGACGGGTGTCAAACCGCGCCTTATCAGGGGGTACAACGGTGGCGATATTAGCTTTCCTGATGCGCCTGAGCGCCGACTGGGGCCTGACATCTCGCCGCACCTGAAGAAATGTGTGGGCCATGATCTGATTACAGCTTCTGGCACTACCCTGTTAGGGGGGGATGATAAGGCGGGTGTTGCGATCATCATGACCGCTGCACGTCATTTGCTGAAGAATCCAGATATTGCGCATGGTGAAATTCGTCTTGCCTTTACCCCTGATGAGGAAATTGGGCGCGGTGTGGATGAACGGCTACCAGCAGATATGGCGTGTGACTTTGCCTATACCTTTGATGGCTCAACCCCCGGCGAGGTCCAACACGAGACGTTCTCGGCGGATCGTGCTTTTGTGACTATCCGCGGTGTCTCAATCCATCCGGGGTGGGCCAAGGACAAGCTGGTGAATGCCACGCACCTTGCGGCAAAGGTCATTCAGGGGCTTCCTCAGGTCAAAATGACGCCCGAAACAACAAAGGGCAAAGAGGGATTTATCCACATCACAGATATGAATGGCGATGCCGCTGAGGTTACCATTGGCCTGATCATTCGTGATTTTGAGCGTGAGGGCCTTGCCCAAAAGGGTGATGTTCTGCGCACCGTCTGTTCCGCCGTTGCCCTGACTGAGCCGCGCGCCGAAGTGATCTGTGAGATCACACCACAATACCGCAACATGCGCTATTGGCTGGAAAACGATATGACGCCTGTCGATCTGGTGCATGCTGCTATTCGTGATGTCGGATTGACCCCCGTTGCGATCCCGATCCGGGGCGGTACAGACGGGTCGCGTCTGACTGAGCTTGGCGTGCCATGTCCGAATGTTTTCTGTGGCATGCAGGAAATTCATGGTCCGCTTGAATGGATATCAGTTCAGGACATGGGCAAAGCAACCCAAGTCGCGCTGCGGTTGGCGCAACGGGCTGTAAACCAGCCTTAGGCCCGCAATGCAGTCCAATGACCAATCGCCGCCCCAAATACGGCGATTGTGTCGGGCGGGGCTTTGACCTAAGCAAGCAGCGAAGTTTTATGAGGATCGCCCCATGCGTTTAAGCCGTTATTTCCTGCCCGTGTTGAAAGAAACACCTTCCGAGGCGCAGATCGTAAGCCACCGCTACATGCTGCGTGCTGGTATGATCAAACAGAACGCGGCGGGTATCTATTCGTGGCTGCCGATGGGGTTCAAGGTTCTGCGCAAGCTGGAAAACATCGTACACGAAGAGCAAATACGTGCAGGCCACGTGCCCATGCTGATGCCAACGCTTCAGCCCGCAGACCTGTGGCGCGAAAGTGGTCGCTATGATGATTACGGCGAAGAAATGCTGCGCATCAAAGACCGTCAGGGCCGTGATATGCTATATGGTCCCACCAACGAAGAGATGATCACCGACATCTTCCGCAGCCACGTTGGCAGCTACAAAGACCTGCCGCTGACGCTTTATCACATCCAGTGGAAATTCCGTGACGAGATGCGTCCACGCTTTGGCGTGATGCGCGGCCGTGAGTTCTTTATGAAGGACGGGTATAACTTTGACCTGACCAAAGAAGACGCGATGCATGCCTATAACCGCCACTTGGTCAGCTATCTGCGTACGTATGAGCGGATGGGCCTTCAGGCGATCCCGATGCGTGCTGACAGTGGCCCAATTGGCGGCGATGACACACATGAGTTCCTAGTATTGGCCGAAACAGGCGAATCCGAAGTCTTCTATGACAGTGACGTAACTGATTTGCGTTTTGGCGACCGCGCCATTGATTACGACAGCCACGCTGAGTGTGCGGCCGTCATGGATGAATTCACCAGCAAATATGCGCGCACGGATGAAACCCACGACGAGGCACTGTTTAACGAAGTGCCCGAAGAACGCCGCCGCGTTGCACGCGGTATCGAAGTTGGTCAAATTTTCTACTTCGGCACAAAATACTCCGAGGCAATGGGCGCTACCGTTCAAGGGCCAGACGGCAAGGTTGTGCCTGTACACATGGGCAGCCATGGCATTGGCGTGAGTCGCTTGTTGGGTGCGATTATTGAAGCCAACCATGACGACAAAGGCATCATCTGGCCTGAAGGCGTCACGCCGTTCCATTGCGGGATTGTGAACCTTAAGCAGGGTGACGAAGAAGCTGATGCAGCCTGTCAGGCACTGTACGATAGCCTCACCGCGCTGGGCCTAGAGCCGCTGTATGATGACCGCAAAGAACGTGCTGGTGGTAAGTTCGCAACGATGGACCTGATTGGTCTGCCATGGCGCATCACCGTTGGGCCACGTGGTTTGAAAAACGGTGTGGTTGAACTGACCTCACGCCGCACTGGCGAAAGCGAAGAAATGGCCCCCGAGCAGGCGGTTGAGCGGATTGCACAAATCTACAAAGGTCTGACCGTTCGCGGCCTGTGATCAATAATAGCGGCGCAGGCTAGGTTTGCGCCGCTTCCCCCTTACGAACTATCCGTTGCGCATGCGCGCCTGGCTGGGCAAAATGGCGATATGAAACACATACTCATCGCTGCCTTTTCAATGTTTATGGCAACCGCTGCCACCGCGCAGTCAGAAGGCGAAACGGTCACTGCGCTTCAGTCCGCATTTGAGACTTGGGCAAGTAATCACAATATCTCTAGCTCTGACATCGTGATCCTGCATCACGGCGAGGTTGTTGGCCCGTCCCGTAGCGACGAACCCGTTGAAATCGCAAGCCTAAGCAAGGCAATTACCGCCGTCTGCGCCGCAACCCTGATTGATGACGGGATTTGGACTGCTCAGACCACCAGTGCAGAAGTCCTCGGTTTTGGCCATGAAGGTGTTACGGTGGCACAGTTGGTGACTCACAGTGGCGGGATTTCTCCGGACAGCACCCAAGGGGTCATGTGGTTGTGGATGACCTCAAATGTATCGCGCAAACGTCTCGCGACGGAAATCGCATTGAACCGCAAACGGGATGTCATTGGACGCTATAGCTATAATAACGAAAATTACGGTATCTTGGGTGAGATGATCGAGGTTGCTTTGGACCAACCTTATGAAGATGCCTGCCAATCCCGCGCACTGGCACCTGCCAATGTGACAACGGCTAAACCCTCTGAACTGACTGGAGGCATGTTGCCATGGGGCGGATGGAGCATGAGCGCGCAAGACTATGCACTGTTCCAATATCACTGGTTTGGTCCAGATGGCATGTACGGCGCGGGTTCTCCGTCAGATGTCCTCCTTGAGGTTGAGGGAGGCGCTGAGTACGGGTTGGGGATGTTTGAGCGTGATGTCGCAGATCACCGCAATTTTTGGCACTTTGGCCTGTGGTGTGTGCCAGGGCGTTTAAATACTGGTGCGTACGCCGTGATCTGGCAAGGGGAGTGGAGCGTGGTTGCGACCTATGATGCCTGTGTTGATTGGGATGCGATGGGCGCATTGGACGGGGCATTGGCAAAGGTAGTATACGGGTTATGATCCTTCGCACCCTGACATTTGTGGGCGGCATTGCCAGCGCAACAGCCACCTCGCAATTCCCCGAATTCTCACAGCAATACATGCAGCGCCTTGGCGGTGCGGTGGATGCGCTGGGCGAAGTTGTTGCAGATTTTGACGCCTCAGCCGCCGCATCTGACCTAACCCGTGACGCGGCGTTGGCGCAAATGCAAGGCACGCCGTTTCTTGAGCGGCGCGGCGCGGACATGTCCCGCTCGATTGAGCGCTATGAACGACTGAGCGATGATTTGGTCATCCTTGAGGGGCAGGGGCCGTTTATGCGCGCCTATAATGCGGCCCGTTTTACCGACACCGAAATAGCACAAGCAGCGTGGGAGGCCTACCAACCGGCAGTACCCGTGAGTTTTGCAGGGCTTACCTTTGCGGGTGTTGGATTTGTGCTTGGGGGCTTGGGTGTTGGTCTGGTGCTGGGCCTGTTGCGCGTGCCCTTTCGGCGTAGGCAGAATGCGCGGGCGTAAAGTAACGACACCAGCCAGCATTCGCCCAATGGCAACGCATTGACGCATTGGATAGGTCATAAACCCGCAAAGCCTTGACCCGCCCTGCGCAAAGCCTCACCTTGCCCCGAAAAACCGGATGCAAGACCCGAGCAAGGACAAAAATGGCTTCCAATACCCCTCCCTTTGCCCCGTTTGAATGGATGATCGCATGGCGTTATCTGCGTGCCCGTCGCGCCGAAGGCGGCGTGAGCGTGATGACGTGGATTAGCCTGATCGGCATCACATTGGCGGTGTTCGCGTTGATTGCAACGCTTGCCGTGCGTTCAGGCTTTCGCGCTGAATTTGTCGATACGATTTTGGGCGCAAATGCCCATGTCACCGTCTATGAAATGGGTGTGGTGCAGCCAAACGGTTCGATTGACCGTGATATCTATGACTACGACGCGCTGGCCGCCCAGATTGAGGCGGTTTCAGGTGTGACACGCGTGGCACCGATTGTGCGCGGGCAGGTCATGTCGACCTACAGCGGCAATAGCGCTGGAATGGAAGTCTACGGCATCACCGCCGAGAACCTCAAAACGATCCCGCGTATTGCAAACCCCCAGCAATCCCAGGGCGATATTACGCGCTTTGGCGAAGGGATCGCGATTGGATCTGGCATCGCACGCACACTGGGCGCGCAAGTGGGGGATCACATCCGCCTGATTTCGCCGGACGGTGTGAAGACGGCATTTGGCACGAGCCCGCGGGTGAATGGCTATGAGGTCACCTATATTTTCACTGCAGGGCGGTATGATATCGACCGCACCCGCGCCTATTTACCGCTGGCCGAGGCACAAAGCTACTTCAACTCGGAAAATGCTGTGAACGAGCTGGAGGTGATGGTTGCTGATCCGGATAATGTTGACCGCCTTGGGCCTGATATCTTGCAGGCGGCGGGCGATACGGCGCTGATCTGGACATGGCGTGAGGCGTCATCAGGCTTCCTGAATGCGCTCGAGATAGAGGATAACGTGATGTTTGTAATCCTTTCGATCCTTGTTTTGATCGCGGCGATGAACATCGTATCGGGCCTGATCATGCTGGTCAAAAACAAGGGCCGCGATATCGGCATCTTGCGCACGATGGGCCTGTCCGAGGGATCAATCCTGCGGGTGTTTTTCATCTGCGGTGCGTTCACGGGCATCATTGGTACGGCGATGGGTGTCATCCTTGGCTGCCTATTCGCGCTGTATGTGGATCAAATATTCGGGCTCGTGAACTGGATGTCTGGTGGCAATGCGTGGGACCCCTCCATTCGCGGCATCTATTTCTTACCAGCAAAACTTGAGTTTGGGGACGTGATGTCTGCCATCAGTCTATCGTTGGGCCTGTCGTTTGTTGTTACCATCTTCCCAGCGCGGCGTGCGGCGCGGATGAACCCTGTTGAGGCATTGCGTTATGAGTGATCCTGTTTTGCGCCTGTCTGGCATCACCAAGGCCTACAATCACGGTAAACCTAATGAGGTCACCGTCCTGCGGGGTATCGACCTTGAGGTTGCGCGCGGCGAAGTGGTGGCTCTGGTAGCCCCGTCTGGGGCTGGTAAATCAACCCTGCTGCATATTGCGGGGCTGCTTGATACGCCGGACGCGGGGACCGTTGAAATTGGTGGCGTGGATATGACCGGAAAACGCGACAGCGCGCGTACGGCTGTACGGCGTCGCGATGTGGGGTTTATCTATCAATTCCACCACTTGCTTCCCGAGTTCACTGCAGTTGAGAATATTGTATTGCCCCAACTGGCCAACGGTATTGCGCGCGTTGCCGCCCATACACGTGCCATGGAATTGCTGGATCAAGTGGGCGTTGCCCCCCGCGCGGCACATCGTCCTGCGGCTTTGTCTGGTGGCGAGCAGCAGCGCGTTGCCTTTTGCCGTGCCTTGGCGAATGGACCCAAGCTGTTGTTGGCGGATGAGCCCACTGGCAACCTTGACCCTGACACTTCCGAGACTGTTTTTGGCACCCTTATGGAACTTGTGCGCAGCACGGGGTTGTCTGCGGTGATCGCCACACACAACTTAGAACTGGCCGCCCGTATGGACCGTCAAATCCGGTTGGATCAAGGGGCGTTGAGCATCTAATTACATGGCCCTGTACCTGCTAGCACTGCAGTGGGAACAGACAAGTAAGTCCGTTTTTAGTCAGCATAATTTAAATGATAGGCCGTGTGATCTCCATTTGACGCGCCAATGGGGTCTCTGGTCATTAGATTTTCTGGCCGTTATGATGTTGATGATACAGGTGATGCTGAGATCGAACGGCCCAAGGCGAGTAGACAATTCATACCTATAGAGACGCTTACTGGCAGCTAGATGCTTGACGAAGCGGTACCCGACTGGTCTGTCATATAAAACTTTCAGACCGGAGCAAACCTAATGCCACTTATTACCCTTGATGAGATCGAACAGACTGTGCGCCGCGCGCTTGCTGCGCATGGTGCTGATGCGTTTCCTGCTGCTGAAGTGGCCCGCGCGGTGCGCAAGGCCGAGAGTGTCGGCAACAAGATTTGTGGGCTCTATTATGTTGAGAGTTATTGCCAGCAATTAAAATCAGGTCGCGTGTCGGGAACGGTAAGGCCGCAGGTGGATACTCCGCGCACAGCGGCTGTTGTGGTGGATGCGGGATTTGGCTTTGCCCAGCCTGCGTTTGCGCATGGGCTTCCTGTGGCTTTGGACGCTGCGCGCCGTGCGGGTGTTGCATCGCTTGCGGTTGCCCACGCTCATACCTGCACGTCGCTGGGGTATTTCACCGAACAGATCGCATTGGCAGGTATGATCGGCATCGGGTTTACCAATGCATCCCCCATCGTTGCGCCCCCCGGAGGCAAAACACGTGCAATTGGCACCAATCCCATCGCCTTTTCCGCGCCAGATGGGCAGGGTGGCGTCGCTATGCAGTTTGACCAATCCACCACCACTGTTGCCTTGGGCAAAATCACCATGGCTAAAGCCGCAGGGCAAAGCATTCCTGAGGGGTGGGCGTTGGATGCCGACGGTAACCCGACGACAGACCCAGAGGCTGCGATCAAAGGGTCGCTTGTGTCTATGGGCGGGTACAAGGGCTGGGGCTTTGGTCTGATGGCTGAAATTTTGGCGGCCGCAGTGACGGGATCGGTCATGTCGCGCGATGTTAAACCGCTTAAGGCACCGACGGGCGCGCCGCATGATCTTGGCCAATACTATTTGCTGATCGACCCGTCAGTGAGTTCTGATTTCGGTGAGAAAATTCAGGCTCTGTCTGAACACATCGCACAAGATGACGGCGCGCGGATGCCTGGCCAGAATAAGATCACCATGGACCCAGTTGAGGTGGGCGAGGACACATGGGCGCTGATAACCGAATTGGCGAACGCCTAAGCCTGCTGCGTCAGCCAAACACCTATCGCCATGGTGGCAATGCCCGCCGCCCGCGTTAGGCTGATGGGGGACACTTGCGCACCGAACATGCCAAAGTGATCCACCAGTGCGGCCGAAAAGAGCTGGCCCAGTAGGACAAAAAACACCGCGTTCCCGATGCCAAAGTGGGGCGCGATGAATGTGATGCTCAGCAAATAAAATGCGATGAGCACGCCCGCTAGAAACAGGTGTTTGGGCGCGGTAGGCAGTTTGGCAAAGCCTTGCGGGGCTACGATCAGAGCTACAACCACTGCGACCGAAAACGCCACAACAAATAGCACGGCAGCTGCCGCAGCAGGTGAGCCGATCCAGCCGCCCAGTTGCGCGTTCATTGCGGCGAGGATGGGAATGCCAAACCCTGCCAGTATCATCACGATGGCATATTGTGTCATGGGGGGGGGGGCTCACTGACAAATTCGTTTTAGGTCAACCCCGTCCCACGGCAACCCGACATCATAGGCAGGGCTTTGCGGTAGGGGGGCGACGGGCATTACTTGGGCGACAAGGCTGTGTAGGCGTTCGGTGCGTGCGCCTTGGGGCTGCAACGCGCGACAACAGACGAGTTCTTCGACAATCGAACCTTGTTGCTCATATCCGAAATCCAGAAATTTTTGGTCGGTCAGATCAAACAGATAGGGATCACCGCCGGGGCTATGCTCGGACGCGGCCTTGAGCGGGGAATACCCCGTCAGCTTGCGGTTTTGCCACTGCCACACATGGGTCAGCTCATGACTGAGCAACATCGCGGCCACCAGCCCAACGCGGTTGGGGTAATCGGGCAGGTAATCCTCAAGGAACCAATCCTTGTCAAACAGCACAGTATTATACAGCGCCACTGCGGCAGGTTTGGAGGTCACCACCTTTTCCTCAGGTGGATTGGGCGGAAAGATCAGCTCGCGGCAGGTGGTGCGCGGGCGCGGCTTGCGCTTGAACGTCACCGCGCGGGTCGGCGCGCCGTCATGCAGGCGCACGCGGTCGTAATTGAGGGTAGGGCCGTGGATATCAGCGGCAAACGCGCGCTCGGCGTCCGTAAGTGGACGACCACACGCGGCGAGGAACAATAGGATCAAAAAGGCAATGCGCATGAGGGCATTAGTGCCACGGCCCAGCCCAAGCGCAAGTGGAATGTTACGTTTCCTGACGCGGCAGTGAAACAGAGTGACCGTTTGCTATCTTATTGTTTCAAAGGTTCGTTCCTATCTTAATATCAGATCGCAGGGGCAAACAGCTTCCGCGGCGCACACCGCAGCTTAGGCTGCTTGGAAAGGAAATTGATATGTTGAGAGTAATTGCACCTACAGTATTCGGTTTTGTCGCACTGATGAGCATTTGGGGCTTCACCACCCTGACCTACATGAGCGCCGCCGCTTAAGGGCGCTTAACTCAGCTCTGGCCATGTCCCCTCACAAAGGCCGGAGCTATGGATCAGAAATAATGAAACCAATTATCTAGGTTTGGAGCCTACAAAGAGGCAATCAAGGTTCCCATAACGTCAGATGTGCCATCCCATACGTCTAGCGCGTTCCGATCTGTGACGGAAAATGCACAATTGGCTGAAGCGTCACTTCGTCTTATCCTTTTTTCCAAAATCAATTAGTATAAGGCATCATAGAGCTTGGGTCCCTGAACCTGATAGTTCACTTGCATATGTGGGTCTTACCCCCCTCCATGGAGAGGGGCTTTCTAACTGAAGGTTTGATTGACTGATGTTCAGAGGTCTCTAACTGTCGCGGCGTTTAAAAGCCGTTTAACAACGGCAGGCCAGTAAATAAGATATGCCAAACCTAGAGTGACTATTGTAAGCAATAACCAAATTAGTGCGTGGCCCAATATGTCACCGAACGAGACCTCAACCGAGACCTTCCCAACGGCTTTGCCCATAGGATCTACCAGAGTACATCTATTTAGAGGGGCTTTTAAAAAATAGTATGGCAGCACGAAGAGCGCGAGGCCGAGAGTAATAACCGAAAGAAATAGCCAAATTATTATTTGGCCGATTGCTTCGCCAACAGAGTAGTCACATTTGAGTTTGTAGCCGTTTAATTGCATTTATCTTCTCTTTAGAATTGAGTTGGGTAAATTCGAAAGTTCAATTATTAAGGGAAAGATGGGCGTTGTAAAGGCAGGCATTTATGCTTTTGATCATTAATGATCTAACTCAAACATCCAACTCCTCAACAAACTTAGCGTTCTCCTGAATGTACTGAAAACGCAGCTCTGGTTTCTTCCCCATCAAACGCTCCACCAGATCGGCGGTTTCGCCCGGTACATCTTCATCCACGGTGACGCGGATCAGTTTGCGGGTTGCGGGGTCCATGGTGGTTTCTTTGAGGTCCTTCGCGTCCATTTCGCCCAAACCTTTAAAGCGTTGCAGGTCGATCTTGCCTTTGCCGCCTAGGCCCTTCTCCAGATACATATCCTTCTCTGCATCATCAGCCACATAAACGCGCCGCGCGCCTTGGGTCAGGCGGAACAGGGGCGGGCAGGCAAGGTACAAATGCCCTGCGTCAATCATCGGGCGCATTTGCGTGTAAAAGAACGTCATCAGCAGCGCCGCAATGTGCGCGCCGTCCACGTCCGCATCGGTCATGATGATGACTTTGTCATAGCGCAGATCATCAAGTTTGAATTTCGTCCCCATGCCAACACCAAGCGCCTCGCACAGATCGTTGATCTCGCTGTTGGTGTGCAGTTTGCTGGATGCCGCGCCCAGCACGTTGAGGATTTTACCCTTGAGCGGCAGCAGGGCTTGGTTCACGCGGTTGCGCGCGCCTTTGCCTGATCCACCGGCCGAGTCGCCCTCCACGATAAACAGCTCGGTACCTTCGCGGGTTTTGGATGTGCAATCCGTCAGCTTGCCGGGTAGGCGCAGCTTTTTGGTGGCTGATTTACGCGCGGTTTCTTTTTCTTGGCGGCGCTTCATGCGTTCCTCAGCGCGCAGGACAAGGAAATCAAGGATCGCACCAGCGGATTTTGTGTCAGCGGCCAACCAGTTGTCAAAGTGGTCGCGCACAGCGCCTTCGGTCATTTTAGCGGCGATTTCGGACGACAGACGGTCCTTGGTTTGGCCCACAAATGCAGGTTCCGCGATGAAACACGACACCAGCGCACAGCCGCCAGACAACAGGTCTTCTCGGGTGATTTGTGCGGCCTTTTTGTTGCTGCTCAGCTCGCCGTAGGCTTTGATGCCTTTCAGGATCGCCGCCCAAAAACCTGCCACGTGTGTGCCGCCTTCGGGCGTGGGCACGGTGTTACAATAAGACTGGATGAAACCATCGCGCACAGGGGTCCAGTTGATGGCCCATTCGACCTTGCCTGCCTCGCCGAATTTATCATTAAAATCCACGGTGCCCGCAAATGCGGCCTCGGAGTATGTTGTGGCGTTGCCCAATGTCTCGCTTAGGTAATCGGATAGCCCGCCGGGGAAATGGAATGTTGCTTCCTGAGGGGTGTCGCCATCAGGGATTTCGGATTTCCAGCGGATTTCGACGCCGGAAAACAAGTAGGCTTTGGATTGGACAGATTTATACAAGCGAGAGGGTTTAAAGCGGTGGCTGCCAAAAATCTCTTCATCTGCGTGGAACGTGACCGTTGTGCCGCGTCGGTTTGGGGCAGCACCCAGTTTCGCAATAGGGCCAAGCGGTTTGCCGCGTGAAAATTTCTGCTCATAGAGCTCGCGGTTACGCGCAACTTGGACAATCATACTGTCCGAAAGGGCGTTGACCACCGAGGATCCCACACCGTTCAGGCCGCCTGATGTCTGGTACGCCTTGCCCGAAAATTTGCCGCCTGCGTGCAATGTACACAAGATCACCTCAAGCGCGGATTTGTCCGGAAACTTGGGGTGGGGATCAACCGGAATACCACGCCCGTTGTCGCGTATCGTAATAGAATAATCCGCATGCAGTTCGACTTCGATCCGGTTTGCGTGACCAGCAACAGCTTCGTCCATCGAGTTGTCGAGAACTTCGGCGACCATGTGGTGCAGCGCGCGTTCATCCGTGCCGCCAATATACATGCCCGGGCGTTTGCGAACAGGTTCAAGGCCCTCAAGCACCTCAATGGACGAGGCGTTGTAATCGGAAGGCTCTGGGGTATTGCCGGAGAGTAGATCTGACATGAGATGGGCCTGCTGCTGTTGCTTTTGATTGGGGTCATTTTGACAGGTGCCGGGCAAGTCGGCAATCGCCCAGATCACATAAACGACAGGCAAATGCAGCGGCGGCGTCGTTTGGCGGCGATTTTCTGTTTTTGGATCGTGTATCTAGGGCTAATCGGACAGGGAAGAGACGGAGCATTGCCATGACCACCCCCATTGATCAGACCCTTCGTGATGTGCCGGATTGGCGCTATTTGCTGCAAGAATACGATGAGCTGTATCGCTATCTGCCCGCAGGGGGGAGCGACCGGATCAAAAGCCATCAACGCAAAGTACGTGAGGCGATTAGCCGCTTGCTGAAGAAAAATGGCCAGCTGCAGACGCAGCAGCGTGCCGTAAAACCAGTGACAGCCCATTTGCGCCGTGCGCTGGATGAGGGGCGCCAAGGTGTATTGGCGCCTGTGGTGCGTGCGCTTGATGCGGTAAATGACCAGCTCAGCTGGCAGTATGGCTATGAAAAAGTGCCGAAGGGGCTGGCAAATAGTTATGCCTACGCTGAGCTGGCGGGGCTTAGTGGTCCTGTTTTCAGCGAGGAAATCATCCTTGGCGTGGTTCTGTTTGCCCCCGGTTGCACCTACCCTGCACATGCACATAAGGGCATCACAGAAAGCTATGTTTGCCTGTCTGGGGCGGTGTCGGAAAATCACCAAGGCGTTTATGTTCCCGGGTCGATGATTTTCAACCCACCCGATCATTTGCACCGCATTACCGTGGGCGACCGTGAACCTGCATTACTGGCCTATGCGTGGATTGGGGATAAGGCGGATTTGCACGAGCAGAAGATGGTTTTTACTAGGGTTCGGAAGTGATTGATTAGGGATGAGTTGAGGAAGTGTTTGGTGTCCGCTTGGAGCCCAAAACGACCGATGCTGCGCTCTGAGTGAATGACAGCTTTAGCGATGCGGACGCTTCATATTGAGTTAGATTTGTGCGAACACCGAACTTAACCCCCTTTTATCAACAAATGCTAATCGTTAAACTTGGCAACGGCATTCAGCCGCTAATAGAAAGTGAATAACATCCAGTGTTTTGGCCATTGAAGCTAGCAGCGAGATTTCTCGCGATGCCTATAATGATATGTTGCATTTCTGGGCTTCTGCTGGCTGTTTCGGGCCATTACTCACCATATCCCGCCTACATTGATAGTTGCGCAACACAGTTGCTGATTCCCTCCCGGCTAGTAGTCATGTTGGTTCAATAGCACTTGCTTTGACGGCCATGTATTTAGGGTACGATTCCTTTAAGATGCTAGCTCTTTTAGGAATTTTGATTTTGGTATTATTTTGGGGAGACACCAACGAAAACGATTTTGGAGACCTTCGAAATGCTGCAAGACTCAACGGCGACGAATGTGTTCTGCGGGGGATGGTTCTGATAATCGGTTTTTGCGGCAGTACTATTTTAGCGCTGAAATTGGGTCGAGCGGTTATTCGGAGATGGCAGCGCATAACGTAGGTTCTCTGACATTTGTCGCCCAAGAGGGGAATCGTAAGTGATAGTGACTTCGGTTCTACGGCTAATTTCAATGTGCCAGAAAAAGAAAGTCAGGGCGAAGATGTTACTTTGAAGAGTGTGCCACGGCCTATTTGGGCGATTTGATGAGAGGTGAGATAAGTTTTAACAGCGGACCTTGGCGCGACTGCTGCGAAGGTGAACTAAGTCCCGCTTAGCAGACAATGAAAGTTTTAAAAGACAACGCAGAACAAGCCAAAGCGTGCGCGCTCCGCAATTCGCTGATATGAGGTGTAGACACACCAATCACAGAAAGTACCCAATGGCTTGGATCAAAACCGTTCCCTTTGAGGCCGCGACAGGCAAGCTCAAGCAGTTATACGCCCGCGTTACCGGCCCCGATAACAATGTCGATAACATCATGATGATGCACTCGTTACGTCCGCATACGATGGAGGCGCATATGGCGGTGTATAAGTACATCCTGCATCATAGCGCCAACACCATTCCCAAGTGGTTCTTGGAAGCGATTGGTGTTTGGGTTTCCCAGACCAACGGATGTGGATATTGTGTTGATCACCATTTCGCGGGCATGAAGCGGCTGTTGGCGGATGATCCGCGCTCAGACGCATTGAGGGCTGCGATTGGGGCTGGTGACATCGACGCGATGCCACTTGATGCCCGTGAGAAAACAGCGATGCACTATGCTCAGAAGTTAGCTGAGACGCCCGCAGGGATGGTTGAGGCTGATGTTCAGGCCCTACGCGCGGCTGGTTGGGAAGATGGTGAAATCCTCGAGATCAATCAGGTCACGGCGTATTTCTGTTATGCCAACCGCACTGTGCTGGGCCTTGGGTGTTCAACCGATGGCGATGTCATCGGTCTTAGCCCCAACAATAATGCCGATCCG
Organism: Sulfitobacter sp.; assembly: GCF_036960155.1. Lineage (GTDB taxonomy): Bacteria > Pseudomonadota > Alphaproteobacteria > Rhodobacterales > Rhodobacteraceae > Sulfitobacter. Next base: position 138,038 of record NZ_JBALWB010000002.1, read on the forward strand.
GACGACTGGAACCACCGCTAAAGCCAGCCAAGGATTGCATCAGCGACTTCGCGTGGTTTTTGGTGGTGCAGCCAATGGTCAACATCTGGGATTTCGATCCGCGTAAGGTCTGGGGCGTAATCCTCCAGACCTTGCGTGGTTTCGGGGCGCAAGGCGGTATCGGCTGTACCCCAAACAAGCAGATGTGGGCAGCGCACTTGCAGGCGTGCAGGATCAAATGTGAGGCCCTCAATGGCTTCACCCGGACCGCCAATTTTCAAAGGCGAGGCACGATACCAGTTCACCATGCCACGCAGGCCAGACACATCGCGCCATGCTGCCTTATATTGGGTCAACGTTTCACCACTCAGCCAATCCATATTCATATTGGCTGAAAATAGCCCCATCAGTTTTTCAAAGTTATTCTCTGCCAATATTTCTTCGGACCCTTCGCGGCGTAGGAAGTGAATATATTGGGAGGCGTCTGTCTGTGGCCCGCCTTTTGCAAGTTCACGCTGAAAAGGGGCAGGGTGCACGCCGTTCATGATGATCAGCTTTGACACCAGATCAGGCCGTCCGATTGTCAGGGCATAGGCCACCGAAGCGCCCCAGTCATGACCCAGCACAATCAGCGGTTCATCCCCGATGAGGGCAACCAGATCAGAAACAAGCAGTGCGGTTTTGTATTTTTCAACTTCCGCAGGTCGCCAGCTTTGGCCGTATCCACGTTGATCGGGTGCGATACAATGAAACCGCGTTGCCAGCAGCGGGGCCAGATCAGCCCATGCGCCGGAAAATTCGGGAAACCCGTGGAGCATCAGGATCTTTGGAGCGTCTTTGTCCCCCCAATGGCGTACAAAGAATTGCTCACCGTTTAGTTCGACTGTCTCAGTCCATTTGTCGACCATTGCGTATCTCCTCCCCTACAGCTTCAAACCGGACGCAAGGAGGATGGCATTGGGCGCCAATGCATTCGCTTACGTATGGTTTGTTATCTGTTTCTGCGGAAAGCCTAGGACGGGGCAGGGGCCTGACACAATCATAGCCTGTGCAAGTGACGTAACATCACGGTGCAATAAAATTGGTACAATTCTCGTCTTTCCCAAGCAGATTAATCGGCCTAGAGAGATTATATGCTTAAAGTTATGACCACCTCCGCGCACGCTCGTGCTATTGCCGTTTTGGGCCTGCCATTGATTGGCGGGCATCTTGCTCAGATGTCTATTGGTGTGACTGATACTGTCATGCTTGGATGGTACGGCGTTGAGGCGCTGGCCGCCGTGACATTGGCCTCTACCTATTTCTTTGTGTTGTTTATCTTTGGCTCGGGCTTTGCGATGGCGGTAATGCCTATGGTGGCAAGCTATCAGGCGGAGGGGGATGAAACCTCGATCCGGCGCGCGACACGCATGGGGCTATGGTTAAGCTTTGGATTTGCGTTACTTGCGCTACCACTGATGGTCTTTGCGGCACCCATTTTGCGCCTGATGGGGCAGGAAGAGGCGATTGTTGTAAGTGGGGCCAGTTACCTTTCTATTGCGGGGTGGGGGATTTTGCCCGCGCTTTTTGTGATGGTTCTAAAGAGCTATCTGGCTGCGCTTGAACGGACACAAGTTGTGTTATGGATCACCCTTCTTGCTGCCATTGTGAATGGGTTGGTGAACTATGCACTTATCTTTGGGAATTGGGGCGCTCCTGAAATGGGGGTGGCGGGTGCGGCTGCGGCTTCGCTATGCACTCAGATCGTATCCCTAATTGGGGTGGTTGCTTATGTCCGTATTTACCTGCCAGAGCATGATTTGTTTCGCCGCTTATGGGGCGCTGATTGGGACATGTTGAAAAAGGTCTTCCGATTGGGATGGCCCATTTCCATCACAGTCCTCAGCGAGGTTGGCCTGTTCGCCGCTTCTGCTGTGATGATGGGTTGGTTGGGGACTATTCCGCTTGCTGCGCACGGCGTTGCGCTGCAGCTCGCGTCGTTGACGTTTATGGTGCATTTGGGGCTTGGCAATGCGGGCACTGTGCGCGCGGGCAATGCCTATGGTCGCTCGGACGCGCCACATCTGGCGCGCGGGGCACTTGTAGTGACGGCGATGTCGCTGGCGTTCTCGGTTGTGACAGTTGCCTTCTTCTTTCTATTCCCCGAGTTTTTCATCGGCATCTTCATCCTCGCGGATGATCCTGCGCGGGTAGAGATCCTGCAGATCGGTGTTGGCATCTTGTTTATGGCTGGATTGTTCCAGTTGGTTGACGGCACCCAAGCGGTTGCGTTGGGTGTGCTGCGCGGGGTGCAGGATACGCGTCTACCAATGGTGTATGCCGCCATTAGTTACTGGGGCATCGGGATGCCGTGTTCATACCTGCTTGGCTTTACCTATGGGCTTGATGGGATTGGCGTTTGGGCTGGCCTAGGGATTGGTCTAGCAGTGGCGGCGATCTTGTTGAACCTGCGGTTCTGGCGCACGGTTTTGCCAACGATCCAGCAACAGCGCGCGGCACACGAGGCTGACTAGTCTTTGATTAGTCGTCCGGCTTTTTTGCGTACTAATGCGCTGCGTAGATCGTGCATAGCCAACAAAAGCGGATCGGTCACCGCCTCTAACTGCTCATCCGTGGCACGGGATTGTACCCAATGTGCGGTGGTGTTGAGATAGTCGATGGCGCGCATAATATCATCGATCTCACGATGGGCGAGAACGCGCGCACGGTCCTCCATCCATTTAGTGATTTCTGCGATGTCCAGCTCTGACAAGGACCGGTCGCCTTGAGGCTTTATCTCGCCATTGCGCATGTTAACGACGGCGATCTGGTCCATTTCAATGCGCCGCTGGCGATTCTCAGTATCCAAACGATAGACAAATGCACCGTTTTCGCGAACGCGAAAATAATAGTCAGGCAGTTTGTCGGCCATTTAATCGTCCTTTGGTAGCAATTGAAAACTAGATACCTGTTACTTTACTGTCTGCACAGGACAATTTTGACAACAGCGTCTAACTTACACATTAGCGGCTCCTTTTGCCAAGGAAACGAGCTTTTTTGAGGCTGCAGGTTCTTGCTTAGAAAACGAAAAAGACCGGACTGTTCCAACAGGAAACGTCCGGCCGTTAGATAGCGTTTGTTGCCTACTTCAATGCGGCACAGAACGCGGTGATCCGCTTGCAAGCTTCGATTAGGTTTTCATCTGATGTGGCATAGCTGACGCGGAAGTTCGGGCTAACGCCAAAGGCTGCACCAAACACAACAGCCACACCGGTTTCTTCGAGCAATGCAGTTGCAAATACTTCGTCGTTTTCGAGCAATGTGCCTGCTTCGGAGGTTTTCCCGATCAAGCCCGCGATAGAAGGATAGACATAGAACGCGCCCTCTGGAACGGGGCAGTTGATGCCGTCAATCGCGTTGAGCGCTTTGACCACCAGATTACGACGGCGCACAAACATCTCGTTGTTGGGCGCAATATAATCTTGAGTGCCGTTCAGTGCTTCAACGGCGGCCCATTGGCTGATTGAACACGGGTTTGATGTAGATTGTGACTGCACCTTGCGCATGGCCGAGATCAGCTTTTCAGGACCTGCAGCATAACCGATCCGCCAGCCTGTCATGGCATATGCTTTTGACACACCGTTCACCGTGAGCGTGCGGTCATATAGTGCGGGCTCTACCTGCGCGGGCGTGCAGAACTCAAATCCGTCATAGGATAGGTGCTCATACATATCATCGCTCATGACCCATACATGGGGGTGGCGCATCAAAACGTCGGTCAGTGCTTTTAACTCATCCCATGAATAGCCCGCACCTGTTGGGTTGGACGGAGAGTTAAAGATGAGCCATTTGGTTTTTGGGGTGATCGCCGCTTCCAACTGCGCTGCGCTCATTTTGAAATTCTGCTCGATCCCTGCTTCAACCGCAACAGGCGTGCCGCCCGCCAGCAGGACCATATCAGGATAGCTTACCCAGTAGGGGGCAGGCACGATCACTTCTTCACCGGGGTTCATGGTGGCGATCAGCGCGTTATACAGCACCTGTTTGCCGCCCGAGGATACGCTCACTTGAGATGGGGTATACTCGAGGCCGTTGTCGCGTTTGAATTTGTCGCAGATCGCCTGCTTTAGCTCGATAATGCCGTCGGGCGCTGTATATTTCGTTTTGCCTGCTGCAATGGCTGCGACGGCCGCATCTTTGATATTCTGAGGCGTGTCAAAATCTGGTTCACCTGCGCCGAGACCAATAACATCACGGCCAGCGGCCTTCAGTTCCTGAGCCTTTGTCGTCACGGCTATTGTCGGAGACGGTTTGACGCGGGCAAGTGTTCGGGAGAGCAGTTCCATTTCGGCCTCATTGCGTTATATGTAAGTCAATTCAGTCATAGGGGGTGCCCCCCCACCGTTGCAAGCGCATTTGGCGCAATAGGAGCACGTAATGAATCTTCCCGAAGAAACCGTTTCTGAAACCGATTGGTATGGTCCAGATGTTGCCACCTTTGGCGACCGCGTTGCCGCTGCACGAGATGCGGCGGGGATGACCCAAGCTGTTCTTGCGCGCCGCTTGGGTGTACGTCTAGCGACATTGCGGAGCTGGGAAAATGACCTGTCAGAACCACGTGCAAATCGCCTCTCGATCCTTGCAGGTCTCCTTAACGTGTCGATGATGTGGTTGATCAACGGAGAAGGTGAAGGCCTTGACGGTTCCGAAGATGCAGGCGTGTTGTCTGGAGACGCGGCTGACCTGTTAGCCGAAATGCGCAGTTTGCGCGTTGAGCTGTCACAGAGTGCAAAACAAGTAGCCCGTCTGGAAAAGCGGCTGCGTGTCATGTTGACGGAGACAGGCGATGTTTGAGATGCCTCAGCCCGAACGGCCGGAAAATGAACAGCGTGAAGTGCGTGTGAAACGCCTTGCGATGCGTTCGATGCGGCGTGGGATCAAGGAGATGGATTTGATCCTGTCAGCGTATTCAAATGATCGTCTACCGGACATGAATGAGGCGTCGCTGAATCTGTATGATAATCTTTTGAATGAAAATGATCACGATTTGTATCAATGGGTTACCCGCCAGTTTGCACCCAAGCCAGAGTACACTGATATGATCAAAGATATCCAAGGTCATATTTCTAAAGGATAATTTGATCTGACTGCTTTTAACGAAATATTCTGATTTATTCTTCAGTCTCTGCCCCAGAGCCATAAAGAGTCGGAGAGTAGTATGAGCATTCAGGATCCCATTGGGCTGCCAGCCAATGAGACAACATCCCTTCCAGAAAAGGGGTTTATGACCGGATATCTGGAGGCGCTCTCCCTTGTAGAGCGGCTTCACCGGTTATTGCTGGACGTGATAAAAGACGAGTTCGAGCGCGTCGGTGTGCTAGAGATCAACGCAGTGCAAGCGCTGCTGTTGTTCAATATCGGCGACAATGAAGTCACTGCCGGAGAGCTGAAAAGCCGTGGGTATTATCAGGGCAGCAACGTGAGCTATAACCTCAAGAAGCTGGTCGAGATGGGGTATATGCACCATCAACGTTGTGAGATTGATCGCCGTTCGGTGCGTGTCAAGCTTACTGAGGATGGTCGGTATATCCGCGATGTGGTCGCAGACCTGTTTGCGCGCCACGCAGGGGGGCTGGAAGATCGCGGTGTTCTTGGACCTGAGGGGGTTATTAACATCACGGCTTCGCTCAAACGGGTTGAGCGGTATTGGACTGATCAAATCCGTTATATCTACTAACGTAGTTTGGCGGGGTCGGGCGCCCCGCCCGACGTGACTAGTTCAATGTGTCCCAATATGCCTGTGCTTTGGCGATCATCGCATCTTGGCCTTTATCAAATTTCCTGCCTCCAATGGGCTGGGCAAATAGATAAAGTTTCCCTTGATAGATGCGCCAAACTTCAGGGTCGCCATTGATGATTTTCTTGAACGACAGCGCACGTGTACAAAATCCGCCAAACTGGGGGGCGAATGCTTCGGGTGTAGCGGCAAAGGTGTCAGCATCTTCTGCGGATGTGAAGTGCCAGTCGCTTCCTGCCCAATTCACCACGTGGCTTGACACGCCATGGCGCGGTGCGCTGATGCTCCAGTAGGCAGTTGTGTCATAGCCATCTATGGCTATGCCGTTGTCATTGACAGCTACTCGGGCGGTGCTTGCCCGCACTGGGAGGGTTGCAAGGATGTATGCACCTGCTGCAAGGGCAAAGACACGGCGGCGGGGGATCGGTGACATACTTTAGCTCCTTGGGGTGGTTCTTTGGGATGATCATACGTAAGTCTCACATCGCTGTGTAGAAACATCTGCGTGATCTACGTCGCGTCATACCAAAGCTGCATCGTTGACAGGGTGGGCTCTGCCACCTGACAATATCTCCAATCCCAATGATCGGACCGGAGAAAGATATGAATACGCAAACAGCCCTTGGATCAGGTGGATTTGAGATCCCCGACCCGGCAAAACTCCCTACTCTCAACGGGCAGGTGAGTGATGCAGAATGGAAATTGCGCTGTGAGCTCGCAGCGACCTATCGGCTTTGCGCGTTGCATGGTTGGACCGATTTGGTTTTTACCCACATCTCTGCGCGCTTACCCGATGAGGATGGCGAGGAGCGGTTCTTGATCAACCCCTACGGCGTCATGTTCGATGAAATGACTGCGTCTAGCTTGGTCAAAATTGATCTGCAGGGCAACATCTGCTCAGAAACGCCCTACTTCATCAATCCCGCAGGCTTTACGATCCACAGTGCAATCCACTCAGCGCGCGAAGACGCAGGATGTGTGATCCACGTGCATACGCCTTACGGTGTTGCAGTATCTGTCCAGAATGATGGTCTGCGACGTTACACCCAGTTCGCCATGACCGTTAGCAATGATCTGGCCTATCATGACTATGAAGGCATTGCGCTGGAACTGGATGAACGTGAGCGCATTATTGCGGATATTGGCGACAAAAGCCTGTTGATGCTGCGCAATCATGGGACGCTCACGGTTGGACCAAATTGCGCGATCGCGTTCCTGCGCATGTATTTCCTTGAAAACGCCTGCAAGACCCAAATTCTGGCTCAGGCTGCGGGCACTGATGCGCTGCATGAAGAGTCCCAAGCGATGGCTGACACTGTAAGTGGCCAAGCAGCCGCTGCATTTACACCAGGAATGGGGGACAATCTGGTTTGGCCGGGCCTTATGCGCAAACTCGCTCGTCAAAATCCGGGGCACGATCTGTAGGGGCTCTGAAAAGATTCTAATTTCGTAAAGAACAGTCTGTCATCCTGTATGAAGGGTGACAGGACAGGGCGATTAACGGCCAGATAAAACCAATCCGTCAAGTTCGCGCAGCAGCTTGGTCTCCATGGCGGCCGCATAGCCGTCAAAACCCAACGCCACTTCAATAAATGCATCGAGGCCCAGTATAACCTCGGCGTTGAAGTATGCGCTCAGCTCGGCGATCTCATTCTGGCGAACGTCGCCAATTGCCGGATCATCTGCGCCAATCACCAAGGCGTTGATGGTGATACCTCGTCCGGCTAGCTGTGGTTTTACGTTGCGCGGACGCGGGCCAAGGTTGCTTTTTCCGTCTCCAGAGATGTCCAAGGTTTTTCGCCAACAATGGCTGCGCTGTGCCAGATGTTGGGCCCCGTGCATCATAGCCACACCAAGGCCTGTTCCCGGTGTTGCCTCAGCGCGCCGCGTAACATTTTGAAGCCGGGCGATCACGTTTTCTAATGCTGTAACGTTAGAAATGCGGGCCCACGGCACCAGTGTTACCTGATCCTGTGGGCCGCTCCATTCAAACACCAAAATTTCAACGGGTGTCTCTACCCGCTCAAGCAAGGATGCGCGAACAGCGTCACTGCCTAAGGCCTGTGCAAGTCCGCCAATCTGCAAGCGGTATTCCCGCGCATCCACAGAGCCAGACACATCCAGCCCCAACGCCAGCGCTTGCCGGCAGGCATCTGCCGCTGCAGCATGTCCTGCAGACAGCATGAGAAGACATGATAACAGAACGCCTCTCATCCGGCGTTACCGATAGGATTAAGGGAACCAATTGCGGGTGGCGCTAACTCACGTTCCAATTTCCGGCGCATAGCGTCTTCATAATCGTCAAACCCATTCGCAACGATCAAAAATGCGCCAGGTCCGTGCAGGACTTCCCCACGGTAAAACGCGATCAAGCCAACTTCGCCTTCAAAGTCGGCGCCATTCACCACCAATCCATTTACGGTGACATCTTGGAATGCGAATTCGCGGTATGCAGCGGCGGGTGGAAAACCTTCGTTGCTTTGTCCGTCACCTGCCATATCAAGCGTTTTGTGTAGGCAGGTTGGGCTGCGCTCCAACAGCTGCGCGCCAAATCCCAGCGCATAACCCATTGCAGTTGGAAAATCATTGTGGCTGCGTTTAGAGCCCGCGACCACCTCGGCAGCGCGCACCAATGCGCCGGGACTGTCGATCATGATCCAATCTAGAAGGATTTCTTGGTTGTACCGACCCGACCATTCGTAAACGGCCAAAGCGACTGGTAAGTCTGTTGCGAAAAAGGCTGCTTGAACTTCGGGCGCGGTCAGGGCTGCGACAACGCCGCTGCGTTGCAATGTGTCCTCAACCGCATCTACGGAACTGGACACGTCTATCGCCAGCGCCAAGGCGAGGCGGCATTCAATCGCCTGTGCGGGTAGGGCGGCGCTGGCCAACCCTACCGATAGTGCGAGGGTGCGGATCACCAGCTCCCGGTGTTGCCCAGTGAGGTCCAGGGTTCGGCAGGGGTAAGGGCTTCGCCTTCTTGCAACAACTCAACCGAGATGTTGTCGGGTGAGCGTACAAATGCCATGCGCCCATCATGAGGAGGGCGGTTGATTGTGATGCCATTGTCCATCAGCTGCTGGCAGGTCTCATAAATATTGTCGACGCTGTAGGCTAGGTGACCAAAGTGACGGCTGTCTGCGGGCAGTTCGTCATCGCCGTCCCAGTTATACGTCAGTTCAACATCTGCGTGGCCATCGTCCATTCCCGGAGGGCACATAAAAATAAGGCTGAAACGCCCACCTTCATGGTCAATGCGGCGCCGCTCGACCAATCCGAGGAGTTTGTAAAACGCGATAGAAGCATCAAGGTCTTTTACACGCACCATCGTGTGCAGGAATTTGATCGGCATGGGGGGCTCCAGTATGGGAAGTTTGATTTCACCCACATCCTAGCACCGCACATCCTACTGTCGAGGGATGCCGGATCAAAAGGAGGATGCAATTCCAAAACCCAAGCCAACGCGGTTTACATCGTAAAGGCCGATGTTGCTGCTTGTGGTTGCTGCGGTCAGGCTGATGGTTGGGTTGAAGCCGTAATAATCGATGTTCTTAAACGTCGCTGTTACTTCCGCGCCAACGGTAAACTCGCGGCGTCCCGACGGATCATGAGGTGAGACGTCGTAATCCCGATAGCTGGTGTTAAGCCCGAATTGCAGCTGTGTACCCATCACCTTACGGCCCAAAACATAGCCAGAGCGCAAACTAAGTTCTTCATATTCTGATTGTTCGGCATCGGCCTGCAATGTGCTAACTGAGGCCCCAAAATATAGACCATTCCCAGCCTTCAATTGACGACTAACACCTGTATTCAGGCTCACTCGGTATTGATCCGAGTTGCCCCCAGCGGTCCGTAAATCAGTGCTGAGGCCAAAATTAATCTTTGTTCTGGCGTCTTTGTAATAGCTTTGCCCGATACGACCTCGCAGATAGCGGTTATATCGCGCACCACCGTAAAAGCTTTGACCGATGTCGGCGGTAGCGCTGAATTCACCACGCCTGTCGCCACGCAATTTTTTATATCCGTACCCAAGCTGAATGGTGCCGTAGGAAAAATCGCTGCCCGAAACATCAAGCAAATCCCGTCCATCTGCTAAGCGTTCGGCATTTTCTTGTTCCAGATCATCTTTGGATGAGTTGGACAGTTGATAGCTGCGGTACGAAAAACCCATGCGCAGGTCATGCGCGCTGTGCTCGGTTTGGTGAAAGCGGTACCGTGACTGAACATTGATACCTGCCTCGATACCGGACAGCGCTTGGTTGGACGCGCCCAATGCGGTCTCTTCAGAGCCATCAAAACCGAAAAGTTCTGCAGTTCGGTACAACAGGGTTGAGCTGTCGCGGGCAGACCCGTTGTTGATGTTTGAATTGGGCGCAAGGGTGAAGGATAGATGGGTCTGCCAAGGATTCCGTTGACCTACGTATTTGAAATCACGTGTCGCTTGTGCGGCGTGGCGATCAGTAGGGGCCACTTGGGCGGCACGGCGCAACCATAGTTGTGCACGTGTCTTGTTGCCATCTGACGAGAGGGCTTGTGCCATCAGCATTGCAGCAGAGAACTTTTGGTTGTCTGTTTCGGCATGTCGCCAGCCTGCACGGGCCGCCGCCTTGGCCTCATCGAACCTTCCGATTCCGCGTAGTGATTTTGCACGTACCAGTAGGGCACCTACGTCATTTGGATCACGCTTTAATAGTGCATCAGCAAGGGCCAAGGCCCGCGGAGCGTCCCCTTTTTGCATGTATGAAATAGCTGTTTGCAATACCTGCTCAGGGCCTAACGTCACAGGTTTCGATGCTGCGTCCTGCGCATAACTATTCGGGGCGGCACAAAGCATCGCCGTCCCGAACGTTAGGGCAAATCTTCGTTGTTTCAGCCAGTTCATTCTTCGGTATCGAAGTCCCGATAGACGATGAAACCACCAGTGTCGCGGGTATCAAGATCGGTAGATTCCAAAACGAACACGCCGACAATCTCATCAGGGTCATCACCCGCCAGGATGGCGTAGAATGTACCTTCTTCATAGATCGATCTATCGTCTTTGATACTGAACACATTTGTCAGAATCTCACCGTTGGCATCCAACACGTCTGGACCGATCTCAAAGCCAACATTTGGAATTGTGGTTTGGCCAATCAATGCCGCTTCTCGGTCTGTGACGTCTTCACCGTTCAAATCGAATAGGCGGCGGTTGTAAATACTACCTTTTACCCCATCGCCAAGGAAACCGTCACCGTCGTTGAAGTCATCAAAGTCGATATCTACGTAAACATCTGCTGTGGAGTACAGAAGTTCACCGCTATCATCAGAATCCCGCAGGCCCGCGGAGTGACCGCGAAAGGTCGCCTGTAGTGAGCTGGGTAGAGTAACGCCGTTGTCGCGCTGGTATATAAAACCGCCAAAGCCGTAGTTAACATAGTCGCCGGTCCGGACGATCGCGAATTGTGTTGTCGGCGAGACGCCATCAGCAAGACGATTGCGACTTACGCCATAGACCGCACGGTGTCCCAATTGTGGTATTCCGAATTCATTGACCGGATCCGCGGCAACTATTGGTGCTTCATATACGTTAAACCGCCCTATTGGTTCATTGTTGGCATCTAAATTATTGGGATTCGGTGAAAGGCTGCTGACCTTAACGCCACGTATGTAGGCGCTATCTCCATCAAACGCGAGATTATCTACAGTGAATGAATCGTCTAGACTGTTGTAGGTAAGGCCCTCAGCGAAACCGTCACCAGGTTCTCCGCCATCCTCTTCCGTTGGTTCGGAGCGGAATATTCCGTCATCCGTATTGGCGGAAACGGTTCCAGGAGGGATGCCATCGCGGGTAATTCCCGTTCCAGTGTCATCCGTCGTTGTATCTTCTTCGGTTGTTGTGGTGTCTTCGTCCGTTTCAAACGGATTTCCGTCGCCACACGCGGCTAAACTCGCAATCAACGCGAGGCTGATGATCTGGTTTTTCAATGCTCTGCCCTCGAATACGCAATATATGCTTTTTTAGGCGACATTCGCCGCCGCTGGCAGTCTTTGTCAACGCTACATGCAGGCCAGTGTACGATTACCCTGCAACCATGGCGAAAAAGCAATACCGTATGTGGGCTCCACGCAGCGCTCTCTACCAGATATAGTCGGGGGCGAATTCCACCTACTGGAAACATCGTGCCTATCAGCCCAGACTGACAAGCCGAAATCGACGCCCTGCGCAGCACTGCAAAACCCACTCTGCGTGCCGTTTCAGACCGGATGGAGGAGCATCTATATACCGCGCACGAAGTCCTTGATCACGGATTTATCCGCGTGATTGACGATATGGGCAACGATAAAGCGATTTGTCAGGCCGCACGTGTTAGCTAGGCAAACAGTCTACAGGAACCGTTCAGCATACGTCTCGCATCAAAAATGACGGGGCAGTGAAACTCAAAGATGCAAATAGGCAACTGAGTGTTTTAGCGGCGGAAGTTTTGGTCCTGCGGAAACGAGTTATCGACCTCGAGGCCGATAACCGTAAGCTCAGCCAAGGGGCGAAAAAGTCATGATAATCTCTAAATTGACGGCCGCACCTCTTTTGGACGGTTGCTAAAGGGACTATACTTATTTTCATTGAGAGGGACGAGGGCCAACATAGGTTGGGGGGTCTTCGCAATTGAGTAGTCTCTCAAGTTTTGTCAGAAACCAAGGCAAGAAAATAGCGTAGCTGAAGGAGATCGACTTGCAGCAGTATCATGATGCATTAAACACCATTTTGGAATGTGGAGAGTTGTCAACAGACCGTACGGGTACTGGAACTCTTTCCTTTTTCGGTTTGCAGTCGAGGTACAGCCTGTCCCAAGGGTTCCCACTGGTTACAACTAAAAAACTGCATCTGAAGTCGATCATACACGAACTTCTTTGGTTTTTGTCAGGCGACACAAATATCCGCTATCTGAAAGATAATGGCGTCTCGATTTGGGATGAGTGGGCTGACGAAAACGGTGATCTAGGACCTGTTTATGGTCGCCAATGGCGCGCTTTTCCGTCACTTGAACCTACGGGCCAGATGCTAGATGCGGAGCCACTTTATAAAGCGGGTTTCGTCGATCAAATCGCAAACCTGACCGATATGATTCGTGAGACGCCTGATAGCCGCCGCCTTATTGTCTCCGCCTGGAACCCTGCTGACGTCCCGCGAATGGCACTCCCACCATGTCACACAATGTGGCAGGTCCGCATTCTTAATGGGCGGCTACACCTTCAACTCTATCAAAGGTCTGCGGACATGTTTCTGGGCGTTCCCTTTAACATCGCTTCTTATGCATTGCTTCAAGTTATGCTTGCGCATGTAATGGAGTATGAGCCAGGTGATTTTGTCCACACCCTTGGAGACGCACACATTTATTCCAACCACATGGATCAAGTTAAACTGCAGCTGTCGCGGACCCCAAAGGCGCTGCCAACAATACGGATCAATCGTAGAGTGACATCCATATTCGATTTTAAGTATGAGGATTTTGAATTCATTGGCTATGACCCCGATCCTGCGATCCGCGCACCAGTGGCGGTCTGAGTTGTGATTTCTTTGATTGTCGCACGTGCTATGAACGGAGCAATCGGGCGGAATGGATCCATTCCTTGGGATGTTCCGCAAGACTTAAAGTTTTTTCAGCGTGAAACGGTTGGTGGCGCGATTATTATGGGCCGTAACACTTGGGATAGCCTTCCTTTTAAACCGCTGCCCAAGCGCCTTAACATTGTCGTCTCATCAAACCCAAAGGCGGCGGAAATCGTTGTGGCGTCAGTTGCCGCTGCGATCGATCATGCGCATGGGATGGGGATAAGCCGTATTTATGGTATTGGTGGTGCGCAAATTTACCAAGAAATGCTGCCGCTTGCCGATAGGTTATTGATTTCCGAAGTGGGTATTGAGGTTCCCAACGCCGATACATTTTTCCCCGATTTTGATGCGGGCCAGTGGCAGAAGATCTGCAGTTTATCCCTTAGCGATGGTGACCCTACATGCGCTTTGCATGAGTATATCAGGCGAAACCAAAGCACTTACAGATAAGAAAATTCGGAAAGAGCACTGAGGAAAAGTCCTTTCCTAATCGAATGTTTTACTGCGCGCCCTGATGTGGCCAACATCGGCATAAAATTTGTTAATAGGGTCGTTTAACAGGTGAAGTCCTAAACGACGCTAAGCGCCATGAAACTAAATGTAGTTTAGGTGTTCACAACACATAATCACAGCACCGCCAACGTAAACGAGTATTCCGCCCGCTATTCGATCCTTGATCGTGAGTTTTACATTCCCGAGGAATCCCGCATCAACGCGCAATCCGTGGTGAACAACCAAGGGCGCGGTGGCGTGTTGGAAGGGGCCGAGGCGGCGCGCGTGCTGGAAATCCTGAAATCGGATTCAAACCGCGCCTATGACAACTACGAGGCGATGATCGGCACCGAGGGGCCAGACGGCGAACCCCAAGACGGCCTTGCCCGCGAACTGGCGCGCATGAACCTGCCCGCCAACAACTAGACCCAGTGGTGTTGGAACGTGGACCTGCATAACCTGTTCCACTTCCTACGCTTGCGCGCCGACCCCCACGCCCAATACGAAATCCGCGTTTACGCCGATGCCATCTGCAAAGTTGTCGCCGACTGGGTCCCAGCGGTCTATGGCGCGTTTGAGGATTACCGACTGGGCGGTGCAACCCTGTCTGGCAAAGCGCTAGACTGCGTCCGCCGCATGTTGTAGGGCGAAAAGGTCACGCAGGAGAATAGTGGGATGTCTAAGGGGGAGTGGCGGGAGTTTGAGGGGGCTTTGAAGTGATGGGTCCTCTGTGGGCTTTCTGGAATGCGCTAAGCTCGCTACTCCAATGGCGCACCATCCAACCGGTTGCAGCCCATGGCGGATCTTTCAATGTCTTGATTTCCCTTATCTTGATACCTTTAGGGATAAAGATTTTGGATGGACTATCAGCTTTAGGGGGAACTGAATCTGATCTTTTTGATCTGTTTTCCGTACTTCGATCAATTGAGCCGCCATTTTCGTTTTTTTTGGCATATTGTTCGGCGCTCCTTTTTTTTATAGCTTCCATCTTGTTTAAGCTCTTTTGCCCTCGTTTCCTTCAACTTTATCCAAACGCAGGTTCAGCCATTATTAATGGTGAAGTGCCGCAGTCTCTTCGTGAATATGCTCTTCAGGCAGTGAAGTGTGAGTATCGAGACGGCAAAAAAGTGGATGTCGAGCCTGAACGGATCAATTCTTTGGTTAAGCTCACAAAAATGTACAATTTTGGTGCAGATGGAGGTAAGGTTTCTTCACAGGTCGATTTGAATTACGATTTTTTCCGCTCGTCAGTTGAAACTACGCGCTTTAGGGAGGCAGCTGATAAGTACGGCTATTATGCAATTCAAAAACAAGATGGCACGGCGGCTGGAGAGACCCTAATTCAGCGCGATCAACTGTTGAAATTACAATTTCTCGAACTCGAGAATTTTTTAGTGTTTGTGTATCCAATTCCTCGAATACTGATCGGGGTGCTGATCTCCATCGGTGCAATTTTTTCAACGCTAGTGCTTTTCGAGACAATAGTTTTCGTTTTCTCTACGTTTTGGCCGTGAAATCTAACGGGACATTGGCAGATAATGCCCAATGTTTGTTCGGGCGCGGTATTCCATAGAAGACGTAGGGTGGGTGAAACCCACGCTCAAGGGTTGGGTTTCACCCACCCTACATTTCGAAAACATATAGCGTAATAAATTCATGCCCAATCATGGGCTTGTGCGCGGCGTTCCCTCGTTAACGGACTGCATGAAACGGCTTTTGATCCACAAATCCATCTGTGGGGCGTAAGTCGCAGGTGAATACTCATGCGTGTAGGGGTAGGGAAAAAGCTGGACTTGCTTCCTGACCTCGGCAAAAATGGACAAAATACATTAATTCCGAGGGATATTATGACCAAATTCAATGGACTAGTGATCGCCGCAGCATTGGGCATGATGAGTGCGCTGCCACAAGCGGCCTCTGCCGAGACAAAAGTTTACCCTTATAAAACACCAGAAAACTACTGCCCAACAGGCTTTCAGCCTGTGTCGATCAACGGCGTCATCTGCTGCGGTAAACCGAACCAGAACATCAGCTATCAGTCAGCCATGGCGCATCCTGTCGCCAAAAAGAAGGTCCACAAAGTGCGCCACACGCACCGCAAGACCTCCCATGCGCGCAGCCACTGCGAAGTGGGCACCAAAGGCTGCACCTTTGATTAAGCTACTGTAACCAAATTTTAAGACCCGATCTGAGGTATTCGCCTAGGTCGGGTTTTTAGTTAAAGAAGGCTGATGTCCGACGCCATCTGACGCCCATCGCGCCCCTCAGTCATTTCAAAGCTGACCTTTTGATCGTCGGCCAGACCTGTCAGGCCTGAACGCTCAACCGCTGAGATGTGAACAAACACATCCGTGCCGCCGCCCTCGGGTGCGATAAACCCGAAACCCTTTGTTGTATTAAACCATTTCACGGTTCCAGTTGGCATCGTTCCTAGCCTCCATTTGTCATGCAGTCCCGCGCACGCGCGAGGTGGAGCAATGTCACGCAGATCAAAGCCCACGGTAGAAATAAATCGCCAGTTTCAAAATAATTCAAGGACTCTCTTTGAATTTGGCCGTATTCCCTTGGGCTATACAGTCCACTGAGGAGAATTTGTGCAATGGTCGAAATTTATGGTCTCAAGAATTGCGATACCTGCCGTAAGGCGCTGAAAGCACTTCCAGAAGCGTCATTGGTAGATGTCCGCGCAGACGGTGTGCCTGCTGCGCTGATGGCACGTGCGTTTGCTGAATTTGGCGAAAAATTGCTCAACACCCGTTCTACAACGTGGCGTGGATTAGATGAGGACGAGCGCGCACAAGCACCGCTTGATTTGCTGGCAAAGCATCCTGCATTGATGAAACGCCCACTGATTACAGCGGGCGCAACATTGTTTTTGGGATGGACGGCGCAAACCGCCGATCTGGTAAAAGCCGCGCTTTAGGCGCGCGAAGACAGGGCGCGGTCAAACGAGATTGGCCCCGCGCCTTTGATCACCAGAACAACCAGCGCAAAGATCCAAAAGGCACGTTGATCCATGATAATCGCGTCTGGAAAACGGTCAAACCAACCACCAAGGACTGCGGGATCTTCCCAACCGTTGTGGCCGTAAAGGTCTGTCAGTGATTGCAGGGCAACAAAACCGATCATCCCCAAGGCGGCCAGCCGCGTGAACAAGCCCAGCACGATCAGAGCAGGCAGGATGAATTCGGCCCATGTACCTGCAAGGACAAAGAGGCCTTGAAAGGCTGAGAATTGGTCGGTGTCATAGCCAACTGCTTCCATCATGCGCGGAAAAATCTGCACGTAGGCGCCCGTGGACGGGGAGAAGATGCCAAACAGGCCATCGCCCAGTTTCGTCAGGCCCGACACCCAGAAATACATCAACAGGATCGCGGCAAACAGGAAACGTGCCAATGTTGGCAGCAGCCAATCGGCGCGTTCAAGCATGTCAGTCACAGAGCGGTAAAGATTTAGGAGGGCAGTCATTAGATGTCCTTTTCAGTCATACAGAAAGTGTTGCTCTGCAAGGTAAGTGTAAGAGTAGCGGTAAAGTCAAATTCGGGAGCGGCAGATGTTGCCGCCTCCACCGCGGGGCCGATGGGGTTTGTTTCTAGCGCGATGAGCCATGTTGCCGCGCCTGTCGGAAGCAGGTGAACCTCAGGATCAAACGCGGGGCGCGTAACCAGAACGGCCTGCGCTTGCGGGCGCGGTTTGGGCGCATCTGCTTGGGTCGCTTGGCGCCACAGATCAAAGAGCGGCCAGCGAGAGCGAAGCAGCCGTGTCGCTGGTGCGCGCCGCAGGTGGAGCGTGGCCAGTACCTCTGGCGGTTGTTGCAGGACACTGACGTCAAAAGGTGCTGCATCCGCTGCGTGATATGACGCGCGCAGTGCAAGATCGAGACGCGCAACATCCGAGAGATACCCCAAGTGCGCAAGCGGCTCAAAACCATCCAGGAACGCGGGAAAATCAGTGCCGTAGTGCATCATCAGCGGGGAAACCGGCGGATGGGCACGTACAAACATCGGCACAAGCGTGTCAAAGTTCTGCTGGCCCAATAGGGCGCGCACAAGTGGGAAGGCCACCTTCATCGCCTCAATCAGCGAGACGGTGACGTTGTTGCGGTAGACTGAATAGCGCCGACCAGCAGCGGCACCTGCGCCGTCGAGCAAGCCGTCAGGAACGGGCGCCTCGGCATCTAGCAATGCGGCGCGGAATTGGGACTGGCTGACGGTCATCAGCTGACCAAGGCCTTCGATAAGGCGAATGCAGCGCGGTCTGCCTCGGCGCGCAGGATGGTCCATTCAGGAACATCGGTGTCCCATTCGACCAACACGGGTTTGGGACCAGATCGCACAAGCGTATAGTCCAATAGCGCCCAAACAGGATCCACGACTGGTGCGCCGTGGCTGTCGATCAATAGGGGCGCGCCGTGATCGTCGTGATCTTCATCATGACCGCCCACGTGGATTTCACCTACGGCGTCCAGCGGATATGCGTCGATATAGGCTTGCGGACTTAGCTTTAGGTTTGTGGCCGAAACGAACACATTGTTCACATCCAGCAACAAACCACACCCTGTCTTGTGGACAAGGCACCTCAAAAAGTCGGTTTCCGAATAGGTACTTTCAGCAAAGGCCAGATAGCTGGAGGGGTTTTCCAGCAGCATCTGACGGCCAATGGTATCCTGAACCTGTGAGATGTGATCAGCCACGCGGGTAAGAGTTGCACCAGTATAGGGAAGGGGCAACAGATCGTTCAAAAACTCTGCGCCGTGGGTAGACCACGCTAGGTGTTCTGAAAAACTGGCTGGATTTGTGCGATCCAAAAGGGTGCGCAGGCGGTTCAGGTGATCGGTGTCCAACGGGCTTTCGCCACCGATAGACAGGCCAACACCGTGAACCGATAGGGCAAAGCGTTCTGCCAACGCACGCAGTTGTGCGTGTGGGCGTCCACCATCTCCCATGTAATTTTCGGCGTGTACTTCGATCCATTTAACAGCGCCGGGCGCTTCTAACAGGTCGGTGAAATGCTGCGGTTTATAGCCGATGCCAATTGCGTTAGGCAGGCGGGCAGCGGGGGAGGATTGGTCAAACATGTCGTCTCCCTCTAGGTGGTCAGAATGATGACAGAGCCCCGCCCGCTGGCAGGGCCCTGAAAAATTCGTTTATGCTGGCAGGTCGCGATCTAGTGCTTCAAGGGAGCCTGTACGTGCTGCGCCGTCTGCTGCTGCTGGCAGTTCGATGGATTCGCAAGAGCCCGCATCAACCAATGTCCAAGCATTGCCTTGGTAATCTGTTACAGATGTACCTGCGCATGTTGTACCAGGTCCGGCCGCGCAATCATTGGCGCCCGCAAGGGAAACGCCATAGCACTTCTCTTTTGATGCGGCTTCGGCTGTTGTTGTGGCTGCACCGGTCATGGACGCGGCTACGATGCCTGCAATGGCGAGGGTTTTCATGGTTGTGGACATCAGGTCTCTCCTTGATTTAGTTCTCAATGAACTTTGATGAGTACAGTTAAACAGGCCTTGTCCGGTAAATCCATTCACGAGGCAGTGTGTCACAGCTGTGTTAGAAAAACCGCCTGTATTTCAGTGTAACTTGGTCATTTTTAGCGGTTTTCAGGGGTTTTGTAACAAAGGGGGGCATTATACCCCCCCGATCACGAGAATTGTTACAGAAGGTCAGGCGCGGTCGCCTCACGTTTTAGGGCATCTGTAACATCGGTGAGCGTCTGCACAGATGTTTGTTTTTCACCCAAACGGCGCACAGTGACGGTGCGCTCTTCTACTTCGCGGTTCCCTACGGCCAAGATGACAGGCACCTTCCCAACAGAGTGTTCGCGGACCTTATAGTTGATCTTTTCGTTGCGCAGATCAGCCTCGGCGCGCACGCCAACGGATCGTAGTTGTGCCACTACTTCTTGTACGTACTCATCCGAGTCAGAAGTAATCGATGCCACAACAACCTGACGCGGCGCTAGCCAGAACGGCAGCTTGCCTGCGTGTTCCTCGATCAGAATGCCGATAAAGCGTTCGAACGAGCCAAGCGTGGCACGGTGCAGCATTATAGGGCGGTGTTTGCCGCCATCTGCACCTACATACGACGCATCAAGGCGTTCGGGCATGTTTGGATCAACCTGCAAGGTGCCGCACTGCCATTCACGGCCAATTGCGTCCGTCAGGGTGAATTCCAGTTTGGGGCCATAGAACGCGCCTTCACCTGGGAGCAGCACAAATTCATGTCCCGCAGCATTACATGCATCACCAAGAGCGGCTTCGGCCCGATCCCAGCTTTCTTCGGAGCCGATCCGCTTTTCAGGGCGGGTGGATAGCTTGATGCTCCAGTCATTAAAGCCCAAGTCCGAATAGACCGACGCAAGGAATGTGATGAACTTCGCAGTTTCTTCGACAATCTGGTCTTCGGTGCAAAAGATGTGACCGTCGTCTTGGGTGAAGCCACGTACACGCATAATACCATGCAGCGCGCCAGATGGTTCATAGCGGTTACACGAGCCGAACTCGGCCATACGCAGGGGCAGGTCACGGTACGACTTCATGCCAGTGTTGAAAATCTGCACGTGGCACGGGCAGTTCATTGGCTTGAGCGCGTTGATCGTCTTTTCGCGCGCATGCTCTTCGTCCACTTCGACGATAAACATATTTTCCTGATAGCTTTCCCAGTGGCCGGATGCTTCCCACAGTTTGCGGTTCACCACTTGCGGTGTGTTCACCTCAACATAGCCATCAGCACGTTGTTTGCGGCGCATGTAGTCTTGAAGCTGCGTGTAGACCAGCCAGCCATTGGGGTGCCAAAACACCTGACCGGGTGCTTCTTCTTGCATGTGGTACAGGTCCATCTCGCGGCCCAGCTTGCGGTGGTCACGTTTGGCGGCTTCCTCCAGCATGTTCAGATGGGCTTTTAGCTTTTCCTTACCGGTAAAGGCGACGCCGTAGATGCGTTGCAGCATCTCACGATTGCTGTCACCGCGCCAGTATGCGCCTGCGATGCTCATCAACTTGAACGCATCACCGGGTACTTGGCCAGTGTGTTGCAGGTGGGGGCCACGACACAGGTCTTGCCAGTCGCCATGCCAGTACATGCGCAGAGGCTCATCACCGGGGATGCCCGCGATCAGCTCGACCTTATAGGGCTCGCCCAAGTCTTCGTAATGTTTGATCGCCCGCGGACGGTCCCACACTTCAGTGCGAACAGGCTCACGTTTGTTGATGATCTCTTTCATCTTCTTCTCGATGAGGCCGAGATCCTCAGGTGTGAAGGATTCCTTGCGGTCAAAGTCGTAATACCAGCCGTCTTTGATGACAGGGCCGATGGTGACTTTGGTGTCTGGCCAAAGCTCTTGAACGGCGCGGGCCATGATGTGCGCCAGATCGTGGCGGACCAGCTCATTGGCTTGTTCTTCATCTGCCATGGTGTGGATGGCGAGCGCGGAGTCAGTATGGATCGGCCAAGCAAGATCATAGTGCTCACCGTTTACGGTGGCGCTGATTGCTTTTTTGCCAAGGGATTTTGAGATGTCGGATGCAACTTCGCCTGCAGTGATACCTGCATCGTAGTGTCGTGCATTGCCGTCGGGAAGGGTGAGTGCGATCTGGGCCATGGGGCCTCCTCGTCAGTTTGGCGCCTACGAGACGCCCGGTTGCGGGTTATGTCCGGCGTATTTGCCCCCCTTGCGTCGCTGCGTCAAGAGGAGAGAGGTGCCTGAGGACTAAGCCAAGCCGATAGTGTCAAATGGATCAGTGCGATAGCCGCGCCGAAACCGGCAGTCACCCCTAGTGACAAAATCC
This sequence comes from Sulfitobacter sp., assembly GCF_036960155.1. Lineage (GTDB taxonomy): Bacteria > Pseudomonadota > Alphaproteobacteria > Rhodobacterales > Rhodobacteraceae > Sulfitobacter. Next base: position 159,665 of record NZ_JBALWB010000002.1, read on the forward strand.
CGTAACCTGAAATCATTGTGCCACCGATCGCTGAGCCAATCGCCGCGCCTGCATAAACCGCAGCGGCGTTTAGGGCCAAGACGACAGGTGCGCGTCGGCCGGCAATGTTGATTAGACGGGTTTGCTGAGCTGCCATAAACGACCAGCTGCACATGGCCCACAACAGAATGGCAATAAATAGGTGCGTCTCGCTGAGCGGTAAAAACGAAAACACAGGCATCAGGATTACCTGAGCCAGACAAAGACCTGTCAGAGTAATACGCCAGCCAAAGCGATCAGACAAAAGCCCGCCTAGAATGTTGCCAATGACAGCGCCAACTCCCGAAACCATAAGAACCATCGTGATGCCATTGCGGCTGAATCCCATTGTTTCGCTCAGAAGAGGGGCGATATAGGTAAACAGGACATACTGCGCCCCGATGAATGTCGCGGTAAAGCCGATAGCCAGCATAAGACGACCCTCGCTAAGGGTATCGCGCAGATCACGCATCGATACAGGTTGAAACCGCAAACCCAGTGGAACCCGCGTCCAGATGAGCAAAGTGCAGGGCACGGCAAGCGCAAGGACCAGCCATAACGCCCAACGCCACCCAAACGTATAGGCGATCCAGCTTCCTGCGGGGACGCCCATAACTTGGCTCAGGGTCAGTCCAAAAAACACGGCGGCCAACACGCGTGCGCGCTGCTCTTCGGGATAAAGCGCAGCTGCAACAGCGGCGGCAAGCGGGGTGAATAGACCAGCTCCAGCAGCCGCAATAATGCGTGCGCCGCTGAGTACTGCGAAATTAGGTGCCATAGCTGAAACTGCAGCAGCCAGCGCAAACAGCACAAATCCGGCGGTCATCACCCTGCGACGGCCAATGCTGCCCGTAAGCGCAACAAGAATAGGTGACAGCAACGCGTAAGCCACAGCATAAACAGTCATGAGCTGCCCTGCTTGGGCTGGGCTGCGGTTGAGATCCTGCCCGAGCGGTTCAAGCAATCCGATGATCACAAATGCCCCAACACCGATCACAAAATTACATGCCGAGAGGGCAGGGATCAAAAACCGATCTGGGGAGGCTGTGTTCATAGATCACCCTGTACCACTGGCCAGTGCATCGACAAGTGACAGAGGAAATGCCGTTGCGGCACAGGTGCCGTAGTGAGCTAGAGTCGGGGTAGAGAGGTCGTTTTTTTGCGAAAAATAGTCGCTTGCTGTTGAGTTCTAGAAGCAGTTGAGGCATTTGTGGCGCAACTTTGAAAGGTCACCCTATGCCCAAGTATAACCGGAATTTCGACCTCAGCCTTGAAGACGTCGACATGCTCGAAGCCGCGTTGAATGTGGTTAAACGTGATTTGTCTTTGGGCCGTAAGGGGTCACTTGCCTTGTTGCCAAACGTTGAGGGAGATGACCACGTGCGCGAAATCGACGAGTTGTTGGGGCGGATTCACAATCAAAAGATCTTCTTCCGCCCCAGTGATGAGCCCTATGTCAGCGGCTAAGCCGTTTGAGACATACCTAAGGTGCGCCCGACTTAGTTGGGCGTTTTACGTCACATTGCCAGCTTTATGGGTGTTCCGGTTTCCAACCAACTCTTGAGGGAGGCGGCAATGCGCGCCCAACCTTCGCGAACGGCGTCTTGGCCCTCTGGGATGTCGTAGTGCTCAATCGTAAGCTTGCAGGTCTCGCCCTGTGGCTCAATCAAGTAAACCATCCGCGAGGCGGGCGAAGGCGCTTCCGAGAAGTTCGGCTCGAACGTCATCTCTAGTTTCGATTTGGGCGTGATGCCTGTCACCTTCTGGGACAACATTGTTGAACCGTCATCGCGCAGGAACCGAACTGTCCCACCTTGATCCGTACTGCCGTCAGCTGCATTGCATGCAAAGTGGTAGGCGGCCATCTGGTCGGTCTTGGTTAGCGCGTCCCACAAGGCATCGTGGGTACAGCGAATAAAAGTTTGCGTCATGAAATCGGGGGCAGTTGTTGCGTCTTGCATTGGTGTGGTTCCTTCGAGTTGAGATTTTAGGGTCAGCACCGCTCGTGCCGCTGGTTTAACGAGCATGGGCTCGATCCAGCGGTCTATGACTTGTTGGAGGGGGACAGCGTTGAGGTAGTGATATTTGAAACGCCCCTTCTTATGGGTCACGATCATCCCTGCGTTTTCCAACACGCCAAGGTGCTTCATCACACCAAAACGAGACATATCCAGCAGCTCTGTCAGTTCTGCCAAGGTTTGCCCGTCCTGCCGGCGCAATGCGTCTAGTAGGGTGCGGCGGGCCGGATCGGCGAGGGCTTTGAAGATTGTGTCCATAGAATCGCTTATAGGTGACAATGTAGTCACGTGACAATAGGGTAACCTAATTAAATTTGCACAGTACAGTTGCCCTTGGGGCGGGGGCTGCGCATGATCTGCAAAACGAAAAACGGGAGAGCAGCATGGCAAAGCCATCGTATCTGGAAACAAGCCAAGGGCGCTCGATTGCCTATCACCTGACTGCGGGCGAGGGGCCGTGCGTGGTTTTCCTTGGTGGGTTAAAGTCGGACATGGAGGGCACAAAAGCCGTTCATCTAGAGGATTGGGCTCAAGCCACAGGTCGGGCATTTTTGCGGTTAGATTATTCTGGCCACGGGGAATCTTCGGGGAAGTTCGAAGAAGGATGTATAGGGGATTGGCATGAGGACACGCTTGCAGCGATTGATGTGCTGATTGAGGGACCGATTGTGCCTGTTGGCTCGTCAATGGGCGGCTGGCAGGCTTTGTTGCTCGCGCGCGCGCGTCCTGAACGCCTCGCTGGGCTGGTCACCATTGCTGCCGCGCCTGATTTCACCGAGGACGGCTGGTGGGCCGGCTTTGACGACAGTCAAAAGGCGCAATTGACCGAGACAGGCCGTGTGGAACTGCCATCCGATTATATGGAGCCCTATGTGGTGACCAAACGCATGATCGAGGATGGGCGCAATCGTCTTGTTTTGCGCGAGCCGCTGGAATTGCCCTTTTCCGTGCGCCTGCTGCAGGGCACAGCAGATAGTGCAGTAAGCGTGGCCACCGCGACGAAGCTACTAGAGCATGCCAGCAGCCCTGACATGCAATTGCTGTTGGTCAAAGACGCGGATCACAGGTTTTCAGACGGGCCGTGCCTTGGCCTGATCGAACAAGCGGTTGAGCAGGTATTGGCCTCAAATAGCTTTTCAGAACTTTAGATCGTTAAGGAGCCTTCAAATGGAACAGCGGATTAGTCTGATCACATTGGGCGTACGGGATGTGGACCGTATCGCGGAATTCTACGAGGCGCTGGGCTGGAAGCGTGTCGAGACACAGGATGGTGTGATCGCATTTGATTTGATTGGTCAAACGCTAGGTCTCTATCCTTTGGAAAAGCTGGCCGAAGACATCGGGTTGCCGATTGAGGAACTTGGGCGCGGTGCATCCACGTTCTCCTACAATGTCCGAGCTAAGGAGGACGTTGCGCCGCTACTGGCAAAAGCGCAAGCCGCAGGTGGGTGTATCTTGCGCCCCGCATCGGATGTATTTTGGGGTGGTCACATTGGCTATTTCGCAGACCCCGAAGGCACGATCTGGGAGGTATCACACAACCCTTACTCGCCGCTGGCACAGGACGGTGCATTCCGCTGGAACGGCCACTGATGCGCAGTCCGCGCAGCATGTGGAGCCTTGAGACATTTGGCCGTGTACGCCTGTCAAAACATTTCTACATGCGCGATTTTTTGATGAGTGAGATCAGCGCCTTTCACGGCGTTCCAAATGTGCCTGATGATCCTGAACTGGCGATCAAACATGGTAAACGTCTGTGTGAGGAACTGCTTGACCCGCTGGAGGAAACATTCGGGCGTATAGCCATTCGTTCAGGCTACCGCTCGGCGGCGCTCAACACTTACGGCAATGAGAACAAGCTAAACTGCGCACGCAGTGACAACCCGATTGAATGCCATATCTGGGATTGGCAGGGTGATCCCATTGCGGGGACGTCACTGGTGATCCCGTGGTTTGCCGATCAGTATGATCAAGGCCGCGACTGGCGCGATTTGGCGTGGTGGATCCATGATCATTTACCTTATTCCGAGATGTGGTTCTTTCCAAAACTGGCGGCGTTTAATCTGGTTTGGCGTCCCATTCCGCAACGCACCATCAGCAGCTATATCGCGCCGCGCGGCATGTTGTTGCGCGCAGGCGAAGGACCGTGCGAGGATCACGTCACACGTGCAGCACGATACGCTGATTTCCCCCCGCTGCGCGGCATTGCATATCCCTGAGGGCTTGCACCTGCGCGCGCGGCAGGTCATTGCGGATGTATGGCAAATTGAGTGAGGCACCACCATGAAAGAACCGCTGGTTCTATTACCGGGTATGATGTGTGATGCGCGCCTGTTTGGTCCGCAAATCGCCGAGCTGTCGCGTGATACTGCGATCATGGTCGCCCCCGTTACGATGGGCGAGCGGACCGAGGAAGTCGCCTCGATGTTGCTGGATATTTTGCCCAAGCGCTTTGCCTTGGCAGGGCTTTCTATGGGCGGCGTCGTCGCTATGGAAATTTTGCGCCGTGCCCCTGACCGTGTCAGCCGCATTGCCTTGATGGGAACAAACCCATTGGCCGAAACCCCCGTGATCGCCGCCAACCGAGAGCCGCAGATCGTCAAGGTACGATCAGGGCGATTGACCGAGGTGATGCGCGATGAGTTAAACCCAAGTCACTTTGCGCCCGGCCCCTACCGGAACGAAGTGTTGGCGCTGGCGATGGAAATGGCACAGACCTTGGGGCCAGAGATATTCATCCGCCAATCGCGTGCTCTACAGCGGCGCAAGGATCAGCAGGCCACACTGCGCCGTTGCAAAGTGCCTGCGCTGATCCTGTGCGGTGCTTATGACGCGGTGTCTCCGGTTAAGCGGCACGAATTCATGGCCGAACTCATCCCATATGCCCAACTGCGTGTACTAGAACATTCGGGTCTTATGCCCACGCTTGAACAACCAGATGAAACAACTGCCGCGCTGCGCGAATGGCTTGCGCAGCCCTATGTCCTGCAATAACGGGAATACCAAGATTTACTGTGCTTAAAGCGGGAGGCTTTTGCGTTCTTCTGAGGTGGGGACGTAGACAGCCTTGATCGGTTTGCCCGTTTCGATGTCAAAGAAGGGCGTTTGCTTCCAACGTCCTGTCACACGCGCAACTAAGGCCCGCCAGATCGTTCCACCAAACAGTCGCAAAATTGAACTGTGTTTGGACGTGCCGTCCGCCTGCGGGATGAACGACTGTGATGCAATTGGGCCGATTGCTGTTTTGTCATGCAGCAGGTCTGTCATTATCGCGGCCATCGCAATCTTTGGTTTGGCCAATGTTGTGAACATCTGCACACCACAGCACGAAGCACGAAACCGCAACAATCTTTCCGGCGTGAACGAAAACACCTCTAGGTTGTTTTGCCCCTGCTGAAAGCTGATCTTGTCTGGAGTAGTTTGGTAGAGTTCCACACCGCGGTCTTCGACGTCCTTGCCAGTTGTGTACAAAACCGCAGCCCGGCACGCCGAGCAATAGCAGCGGAGATGGTTTCCGGAAGAGGGCGTTGCGCCATGCAATGTGCCCTTCATTTCGCCGCATTGGCAGGAGAAGGGCACATCAGCCATGATTAAGCAGCCGCGTTCTTATTGGCTGTCTTTTTGGTCTTTGGTTCGGCTGGCGCTTCGTTTGCATCAATGAAATCCAACACAAGAGGCCGGATGTTGTTGCGCCAGCTTTTGCCAGCGAAGATACCGTAGTGGCCAGCGCCTTCTTCGAGGTGGCTGGCTTTTTTGCTGTCAGGCAATCCTGTGCACAGGGCAAGTGCCGCGATGCACTGACCAGGGGCCGAGATGTCGTCGTTTGAGCCTTCAACCGTTTTGACCGCGACAGTGGTGATCTTTCCGATGTCCACTTTTTTGCCCGCGACGGTAAATTCGTTATTGGCGATCTCATTGTTTTTAAAGATACGATCAACGGTCGAGAGATAGAACTCGGCAGGCATGTCCATAACGCACAGGTATTCATCGTAGAATTTGTTGTGCTTGTCATGCTCGTGGGCTTCGCCCTTGGCAACGCGCTGGATTTGGCTCATGAAGGCATCTTTGTGCGTATCCGCGTTCATTGAAATAAACGAGCTGAGCTGGAGTAAACCGGGATAAACCTTGCGACCAACGCCTGCGTGTTTAAATCCGACACGCTGGATCATAGATTCTTCTAATTGGCCCATCGTTACTGAATGGCCGAAATCGGTTACTTCGGTTGGTGCCGCGCTTGGATCTATGGGGCCACCGATAAGAGTAAGCGAGCGTGGCTGCGCGCTGGGATCTTCTTCGGCCAGATATGCAGTTGCAGCAAGTGTGAGCGGCGCAGGTTGGCAAACGGCTATGACATGTGTGTCAGGGCCGAGGTGGCGCATGTAATCTACTAAATGCAGAGTGTAATCTTCGATGTCGAATTTACCGGCACTTACGGGGATGTCGCGGGCATTGTGCCAGTCGGTGATGTACAAATCACAATCAGGAAGCAGGCTAATCACAGTTGAACGCAGTAACGTTGCGTAGTGGCCTGACATCGGAGCGACCAAAAGAACTTTGCGGCGTTTCTCAGTACGCCCTTGCACGCGGAAGTGCAGGAGATCGCCGAAGTCGCCTTTTATTTCAATCTCTTCGCTTACCAACCGGTCAGTGCCATTGGCCCCGACGAAGGGGGGGATGTTCCAGTCTGGTTTGACAACCATGCGGCTGAAAGAACGTTCGGTTACTTCGCCCCATGCGCTCATCCATTGCAACGCAGGGTTGGGGAACATAGAAAAGGCAGGATAGGATGCCATAGCGAGCGTGGATGCCCCGAGCCACTGATTCGTGTTCCGGATCGTTTCCATCATGTCGTAAGATGCCATAAATCGCATTGCTAAATTCCTAAACTAATGGCCCAATACTCTGGGCGTCGTCTCCGTCGATCACCGCATGTTGAGCGGTCGATCGAAAATGCTGCAGGTGCGAACATAGGATGGAAATGTTAAGATGACAACAGAATCTACTAAAGACGGTGAAGAAGCGTTGGTATCCATGGCGCGGATGAAGGAAAACCTGAGTAAAGTAGATGCACTGCGAGAGCGCTTAGCGCAGGTATTTGCAAACCGTCACACACACCAAGCCGCACTTGATGGGCCAAATCAGGAACTGTTCGCCACTGCAGCAAAAGCCTACATGCAGGAAGCTGTTTCAAACCCTGCCAAACTCATTGAACATCAACTTGAATTCTGGACCAAGTCGGTCACTCATTTTGTCGAAGCGCAGCAGGCATTTGCAAAGGGAAATCTTGCCGCCCCTCAGGATCGCACGGGAACCGATCGCCGCTTTAGCAACCCGATGTGGGACCAACATCCTTATTTTAACTTCGTCAAACAGCAGTACTTGATGAACGCCGAGGCGATTGCACAAGCGGTTGAGGATGTCGAAGACATGGAGCCGCACGAAAAGCAGCGGCTCAAGTATTTCTCGCGCCAGATTATCGACATGATGAGCCCGACCAACTTTCTTGCGACAAACCCTGACGTGCTGCAGAAAGCTGTGGAAACCGAAGGCGAGAGTCTGATTAAGGGGCTGGAGAACCTTATCTCTGATCTAGAGGCGAACAACGGTGAAATGGTTGTGCGTCTGGCCGATGAAGATGCGTTTGAGCTAGGAGGCAATATCGCCACAACGCCGGGCAAGGTGGTCTTTCGCAACCGGATGTTTGAGCTGATCCAGTTCACGCCGACAACGGAAAAGGTGCATGCCACCCCGTTGGTAATTTTTCCACCGTGGATCAATAAATACTACATTCTTGACCTCAAAGAAAAGAACTCACTTGTAAAATGGGTTTTGGATCAGGGGTATACCTTGTTCATGGTGTCATGGATTAACCCTGATAAAAGCTACAGGGATGTCGGTATGGAGGAGTATATCGAAGAGGGCTACATCGCAGCGTTCGATGAGATCAAAGCGATCACAGGGGAAAAGACCGTCAATGCAGTGGGGTATTGTATTGCAGGGACTACTTTGTCGCTGACCTTGTCGTTACTTAAGCAGCGCGGAGATACCTCTGTAAACTCAGCGACCTTCTTTACTGCGCTTACTGATTTCTCGGATCAGGGTGAGTTCCAACCCTTCCTTACAGATGATTTTATCGATGGTATCGAGGCCGAAACCGAAGACAAAGGCATCTTGCCGTCAATTGTAATGGCGCGGACCTTCTCGTTCTTGCGCTCAAATGATCTGGTCTATGGTCCCGCAGTCAAAAGCTACATGCTGGGAGAGACGCCTCCCGCGTTTGACCTGCTCTATTGGAACGGGGACGGGGCAAACCTGCCTGCGAAAATGGCGATGCAATACCTGCGTGGCTTGTGTCAGAAAAACGAGCTGGCCGAGAAGGGCTTTGATTTGTGTGGTCATCATCTGGTGCTGGATGAGGTGGATGTACCATTGTGCGCAATTGCATGTGAGACGGACCACATCGCGCCTTGGAAAGACAGCTATCGCGGGGTCCAGCAAATGGGAAGCAAAGACAAGACGTTTATCATGACCCAGTCGGGGCACATCGCGGGCATCGTTAATCCACCCAGCAAAGGGAAGTATGGGCACTATACCAACGAGGACCTGGCACAGGACCATGAGGGATGGCTGGAGAAGGCTAAATTCACTGAGGGGTCATGGTGGCCACGCTGGGAAAAGTGGTTGACCAAACGCTCGGGTGAGATGATTCCTGCACGTATTCCGGGAGATGGTGGCAGAGAAATTCTGTGTGATGCACCTGGTCCTTACGTTGCTGTAAAGGCAAGGGGCTGATTTTTAATCCAAATTTAGTCGATATCATGATTATGCTGCGGTGCAGAAAAAGACTTGCAATGCCGCGCTGCAGCATCTATATCTTTTGCAGACGCAGAAACTTGGATCGCCAAGTGGACGCACTCATATTCAACTGGGCACTGATGTCCCAGTGAAGACTTAAAAGGATGATACCGATGGCTACTGCAAAAACACCAGACATGACAGCAATGCTCAAAGACATGATGGGCGCATTTCCTGTGGACACAACATCCATGGAAGCTTCTTTCAAAACATCCGCAACTCTGAACGAGAAACTCTCGGGTGTTGCTTTGACTGCTGTTGAAAAATCCACAGAGATTTCCTCTGCTTGGACCAAAGACACCGTAACAAAGCTGGCAGACATGGCAAAAGCCAAATCTGAGCCAGCAGATTACGCAAAAGCGATGACCGATTTCGCAACAATTTACTCCGAAGCGGCTTCCGAGCACATGGCAGCATTTGCCGAAGTTGCGAAAAAAGTTCAGATGGAAACAGTTGAGTTGATGATGGCTGCTGGCAAAGAAGCGTCAGAAGAAGCAACAACAGTAATGACCAAAGCGACTGGCGAAGTTCAAGCCGCTGCGAAAAAAGCGACAGCAAAATAAGTCTGGTTACCAGACAGCCGTTCACCACAGCGTGAATAGCATAGGGAAGGGTGAGCTGTTTACAGCTCGCCCTTTCTTTTTGCGTAAGTGGCGTCTAAGCTGCGGTGCAGCACACCTTTTGGGGAGGAACACACGTGGCAGAGACGGGCAAATCCCTTCTGATTAAACGATACGCCAGCCGGCGGCTCTATAATACAGAAACAAGCGACTATGTGACACTTGAAGACATCGCCGGATTTATTCGCGATGGCCGAGAAGTACAGATTATTGACCTCAAATCCGGCGATGATTTGACACGGCAATATTTGCTTCAGATTATCGCAGAACATGAGAGCCGGGGAGAGAGCGTTCTTTCGGTTGAACTGCTCAATGATTTGGTGCGCAGCTATATGACTGGCAAAGTCAGCGTTGTTCCAGAATTCTTGCAGCAATCCTTTGCAATGTTGCGAGACGGGCAAAGTAAGGTCATGGAAAACATGACCTCGATGAACCCGCTGGCAAAAATGCCCGGTTTTGATGCGATGCAAACGCAGCAAGAAGCGTTAATGAAAGCCATGACAGGCAGCTGGCCTGCTGGGGGAGCGCCTGAAGAAGCCAAGCCTGCGTCAGAGAACAGCGAAGATCTGGATGCGATCAAGCGTCAGTTGTCAGAACTTCAGGATAAACTGTCCAAGTTGAAGTGATCCAACGGACACGGGGTCAAAAGACCCCGTGATTTTTATGTTTGGTGCATGAGGCGGGTGTGAGCCCGCCTTTTTTGCGTTTTGATGTGTGGCGACTGCGGGAAATCAAGCCGCTGCGCGGATCACTTCGTCCAAAGCCTCTAACAGCGCGTCAGCAATTGCACTGCATTGTTGGGTGCTCAGTTGTACAGGTAGGCGCACATCGCAGGCGCGCATAAGCATCGCGCGGGTTTGGGGTAGTTCGGGCAGATCGGGAATGAACTGCCAGTTCCAGAATGCGCGTGCGTTATCTGTGCTTTGCCCAAACACTTGCACCTTCACACCCGCTTTTGCAGCATTGGTGGCAAAGGCTTGGATGGTGGCATCGTCAAGGCCAGTGAGGTTAAACTGGATCGAATCTGGTGCGCGTATTTCGGGTGGCAGCGGTGCGGGCACGTCAATGTAGGGTGAAGTAGCCAGCTTAGCGGCGACCAGGTTGTGATTGCGTAACCCATCCGCGGTGCGGCGGTTTAGTTCAGGCAGTTGGGCACGGGCCACAGCGGCAGAGAGGTTGCTCAGGCGCAGGTTATAAAGCGGCAATTTGTTTTGGTGGATGGCAAAGGCGTCTTGCAGGACGGGGTGTTTTTTCCAGTTATGTTCGTAAGCACCGGACATGATGATGGCACGCGCCACCAGATCAGCGTCATCGGTGATCAGAATGCCGCCTTCACCTGCATTGATCATCTTATAGCTTTGGAACGAAAAGCATCCGATCCGCCCAAGTGTTCCGATCTTGCGACCATGCCATGTGGTGCCAAGGCTATGCGCGGCGTCTTCTATCACGGGGATGTCTGCGGCGTCACACAGATCCATGATGGCATCCATGTCAGAGGTGTGCCCACGCATGTGGCTGATGATCACTGCATCAACAGAAGGAATTTTGGCTGCAAAATCGACCAGATCAATGCGATAGTTTTCACCCACCTCGCACAGCACAGGAAGGCAGTCGGCGTGGATTACAGCGGACGGCACTGCCGCAAAGGTAAAACCGGGGATCAGGACGCGCGCTTGCGTGGGTAGATCCAGGGCCTTTAAGGACAAGAAAAGCGCGGCTGAGCAAGAGGATACAGCCAGTGCAAAGCGGCTGCCCATCATCTCAGCAAATTCGGCTTCTAGTAACGTGGCGGGCGCATCATTGTCAGCAGTATAGCGAAACAGATCCCCACTGCTCATCAGATGGTCAATTTCGACCCTAAGGCTTTCGGGTAATGGCTCGGCTTTGTGAATGTCGGGTAATGACATATTTCAGATTCCTGCATCTATGTTTTCAGAAATGTAAAACAAGGAGAAGGTGGTGCAAAGGAGTTTTTATGTACCGTTTTGTAAATTCAGCGGTTAAATGCCCATACGGTCGCGCATTGCGTACCACGTCATCGCGAGTATCAGCAGGGGGGATCGCATGGCGGGGCCACCGGGGAAAGGCGAGTCTGGTACTGCGGAGAGCGTGTCAAACCCGTCACTGTCCCCTTGGATCGCGCGCGCCATCAGCTGACCTGCATGGGTTGCTGTCCCCACGCCGTGCCCCGAATACCCCGACGCTGAGAGGATGTTTTTGCCGGGCCGCGCAAGATAAGGCATGCGTTTCATGGTGATGCCAAGGGTGCCGCCCCAAGCGTAGTCAATCTGCACGTCCTTGAGCTGAGGAAACACAACAGACATCGGCTTGCGTACCTTTGCAGCGATGTTTGTGGGAAAGCGGTAGCCGTAACTTTCGCCGCCACCAAACAGTAGCCTTCCATCATCACTAAGGCGGAAATAATTCACCACAAATCGGCTGTCGGCCACGGCAACATCGCGCGGCAAGACATCAGCGATGCGATCGCCTAAGGGCTCGGTTGCAGCGATGAAGTTGTTTATGGGCATGACCCGCGCGGCGATTTGACGGTTGAGGCCCCCCAGATACCCGTTGCAGGCAAGGATCACATGATCAGCCACAACATGGCCCGCGTCCGTGCGCACCGTGGCTGGCGTGCCTTCCTCAATGTCATGGACCGCGCTGCCCTCATAAATACGCACGCCTGCTGCTACTGCCGCCCGCGCCAGACCCAGCGCATAGTTCAGCGGGTGCAGATGCGCCGCCCCCATATCCAGAATGCCACCACGATAATCGGGCGAGGGGCAAACGGATCGAAGGGTTGCCTGATCCAGTATTTCAATATCGGAGTAGCCGTATTTTTGGGCTAGTAGATCCGCATAGGTATGCAGATGTTTGACGTCGGAATCGCTTGAGCCGGTCCATGCAACCCCGGGTTTGAGGTGACACTCGATTTGATGTTCCGCTATTAGTGATTTTACCAATGCCTTCGCATCTTCACCAAGATCCCACAGCTTGGCAGCCTCTGGTTCGCCCATGAGCTGTTCTAGATCGTCCTGTTCCATCCGCTGGCCAGAACCAAGCTGTCCGCCGTTGCGCCCTGAGGCGCCAAACCCAACCCGCTGTGCATCCAGCAAAACAACATCGCGACCAGCCTGCGCCAGGTGCAGCGCGGCAGAAAGACCCGTATAACCGGCACCAACCACACAAACATCGGCCTTTTGTGCGCCCCTTAAGGGCTCAAAAGGTGCAAGGGGCGTGGCAGTGGCCGCGTACCAACTTGGTGGATACGCGCCGCGCTTGTCGTTGGAATAGAGCAGGTTCATCGCGTGCTATCAGACGTTGAGCAGAAGGTGCTCACGCTCCCAAGGTGAGATGACTTGCAAAAACTCGTCGTATTCCGCTTCCTTCACAATCGCATACACACGTGCAAAGTCGGGGCCTAGAACTTCGTGTAGTTCCTTCGCTTCACCAAACACGTTCAATGCTTCGCCCATCGTGCGAGGGATGTCGCCGTCGCCGTCATATGCATCGCCTTTGAATTCAGGCATCGGGTTTTTAGCGGCCTTGAGGCCGAGATAGCCACAGGCAAGGGATGCCGCGATGCCGAGGTAGGGGTTGCAATCCATACCCGCTAGACGGTTTTCGACCCGCCGCGCAGCTGGGCTGGAGAGTGGTACGCGGATGCCTGTGGTGCGGTTGTCACGGCCCCATTCAAGGTTGATGGGCGCGGCGTGGTCTTTCACGTAACGGCGATAGCTATTCACATAGGGTGCAATAACGGCAAGCGCCGCGGGCATGTAATTTTGCAGGCCGGCTATGAAATGCATAAACGGTTCTGTTTCAGTGCCGTCATCATTGGAAAAGATGTTCTTGCCTGTGACTTTGTCCAAAACCGAGTGGTGGATATGCATGGCTGAACCCGGTTCGTCGGCGATGGGTTTGGCCATGAACGTCGCGTAACAATCGTGGCGCAATGCTGCTTCGCGGATCAGGCGTTTGAAGTAGAACACTTCATCCGCCAGCTTGACCGGATCGCCGTGCAGCAGGTTGATTTCCAGCTGACCCGCACCGCCTTCTTGGGTGATGCCGTCGATCTCAAAACCCTGTGCCTCGGCAAAATCATAGATGTCATCGATAACGGGGCCGAACTCATCCACTGCGGTCATTGAATAGGCCTGACGCGCTGCGGCTGGACGGCCAGAGCGGCCTATCATAGGTTTGATTTCCTGTGCAGGGTCCAGATTGCGCGCGGTCAGGAAAAACTCCATCTCCGGGGCGACCACTGGCTCCCAACCTTCGGCGTGGTAAAGGGCAACAACGCGTTTCAGAACATTCCGGGGGCTGAATTCTACGACGTTGCCATCACGGTCATACGCATCGTGAATGACCTGCAGCGTCCAGTCTGCGGTCCATGGTGCTGCGGTTGCGGTGGACATGTCTGGGCGCAGTACCATGTCTTTCTCGATGAATCCTTCATCGCCAGCGGCTTCACCCCAATTGCCTGTGATTGTCTGGTAAAAGATGCTGTCAGGCAGATGAAAGCTGTCTTGGCGGGCGAATTTGGATGCAGGGACGGCTTTGCCGCGCGCAATGCCGGGGAGGTCGGGGATAATACACTCGACCTCGTCCAAACGGCGACCTGCCAGATATTCTGCGGCCGCTGGCGGCAGGTTGTCTTTCCAATCAGCCATGAGGCCCTCGCTTTGTTTTGAAAAATTGCGCCATCTGTTTGGCGACTTCGACATTGTCGATCGGCAACGGGAGTGCTGCGCTTGCGGCTTGTAGGTGCTCATCGGGTACAACACCTTTGCCACGGGTATTGACTAGCCCATCGATGAATTCGGCTTCAAATTCGGGGTGGGGTTGGATTGTCCAGATGTTGTCACCGTAGGCGAGCATGGCATTGGCACAAAAATCAGATGAACCTACAACGCGGGCGCCCTTTGGCAACTCGACCACCTGATCCTGATGCCATGCGTTGAGGGTGATTGGTTTTCCATCAAGCGTGTATTGCGTGCGCCCCACAGACCATCCGCCATCGAATTTTTCCACCTTGCCACCCAAGGCTTGGGCGATGATTTGGTGACCAAAACAAACGCCGATCAACGGCTTGCCGGATGTATTGATATCACGGACCAGCTCTTCTAGTGGCGGTATCCACGCATGATCTTCATATGCGCCGTGTTTTGATCCGGTAATCAGCCAACCATCCGCGTCTTGGACGCTGCTAGGGAACTCACCATCCAGAACTGAAAAGGTTTCAAAGGTAAAATCATTCCCGCCAAGAAGGCGTTCGAACATGACGTCATAGGTACCAAGGGTCTCAACCAGTTCATCGGGTGAGTGACCTGTGCGCAGAATGCCAATTTTCATCTATTACACCGTATCCAAATATATCTCGACCCGCTCAGCAGGGCTAAGCTCTTCCATACACTCTAGTTCTTGGCGTTTGGTTAGGACAAGGTTTTGGATCAGCTCAGGGGCGAAAATGCGCGCGATGCTTGGATCGCTCTCAAAGGCATCAATTGCAGCGCCCCATGTATTTGGGATTTGGGGCAGATCGGCGGCATAAGCATTGCCAGTGATAGGAGCGGGCGGTTCGATCCCATCTTCAATCCCGTTGATTGCGGCGCCCAAAACCGCTGCGAGCATCAGATAGGGGTTCACATCCCCCCCAGATACACGGTGTTCTATCCGCCGCGCAGAGGTTGCGCCAGACGGAATACGGATCGAAGAGGTTCGGTTTTCATACGCCCAGCTGACACCAGTAGGAGCATGACTGCCAGGGACCATCCGGTCAAAGCTGTTTGCGTGGGGCGCAAAAACAAGGGCTGAACCGGGCATCGCCTGCATACACCCTGCAACTGCATGGCGCATGATGTCAGTGCCGTCTTGTTCGCCATTGTCAAAGACGTTGTTCCCATCTTGGTCAAGCACAGAGAAATGCGTGTGCAGCCCTGAACCGGGATAATCGGCATAGGGTTTGGCCATAAAGCTGGCGGCAAACCCGTGACGCCGCGCAAGACCGCGCACCAGCATTTTGAACAACCATGCATCATCCGCCGCGCGCAGGGCATCATCACAATGCATCATGTTTATTTCGAACTGGCCCAGACCCGCCTCAGAGATGGCGGTGTCCGCAGGAATATCCATCTCCTCGCAGGCGTCATATAGATCGGTAAAGAACTGGTCGAACTGGTCAAGTGCGCGAATGCTCAGCGTTTCGGCACCTTTGCGGCGTTTACCAGACCGTTCGGATGGTGGAATTTGCAACTTGCGTCCACTGTCATCGATCAAAAAAAACTCAAGCTCGACCGCGCAGACAGGCGTGAGACCACGCGCCTTAAAGCGATCAAGAACTGCGCGCAGCGCATGACGCGGATCGCCTGCATAGGGGCGGCCATCTTCATGAAACATCCAAATCGGTAGCAGTGCGCTAGGGGCGTCCAACCATGGCATCGGCATAAAACCACGCTCCGTGGGTTTGAGAACGCCGTCACGATCACCACTGTCAAACACCAATGGGCTATTTTCAATATCTTCACCCCAGATGTCGAGGTTCAGAACTGAAAAGGGAAAGCGTGTGCCGTCTTGGGTTATCCTATCTGCAAATCGTGTTGGAATACGTTTGCCACGTGGAACGCCATTGAGATCGGCTGCTGCGACACGGATTGTGCGGACGGTAGGATTTTTTCGAAGCCAGTTGTGCATAGGTCACCGTTTGGCGCGCTGGTGCATACCGGAGAATCCGATCGCTTGTGACCAGCGTCACATAATTTGATCAAATTATTTCTACTACCGGATCAGATTAAGACGCAAGCGTATTTTTTGCCGTCTCGCTTCGGGCAAGTGCCGATTGAGGCGGCGGTTCACAAGGCCGTAAAACGAAATAACAACAAGGGTGAGGACGATGAAGTAGCCGGCAAGGATCGGATAGGGGATAAACGGGTTGAAGGTTTTGTCCGCAAAATAGCTGGCGTAATACAATGCATCACCGCGTTGCTGCCACGCAGGAAAGCTCGAAATATAGACCAGCGTTGTTGCGTGAAACAGGAAGATCGCCTCGTTTGTGTAGGCGGGCCATGCAAGGCGTAGCATGGTTGGCCAGATCACCCGCTTGAATCTACTCCATCCGGTTAAACCATAGGCGTCGGCGGCCTCAACGTCGCCTTTGGGGATAGACCGCAATGCGCCGTAAAATATCTCGGCAGAATAGGCTGAGGTATTGAAGAACAGCACAATCAATGCGCCCAGCCATGCGGACGTGAAGGGATCAAAGAACTGGGAATAGGATTTGAGGCTCAGGAAAACGAAATACCCAAAGAAGAATTGGATAAACAGTGGTGAGCCGCGAAAGACAAACACGAACCACTCAGAAGGTTTGCGGAATATGGCGCGCGGGCTTGCCTTGCCAAGGGCAAGGGCGGTGGCAAAGAAGAACCCGAGAACCAGCGCCGTTAGGCCAAAGTAGACATTCCAGATCATGCCCGATCCGATCAGCGTGAACTGCTCACATAGCGTAAAATCCTCACGCGGGAGCAGGCGTTCGCCGATGCCGATAGCGCGTAGGCCATAGTCTTGAACAGTTTGAAAACAACTCACGCGGCTTTCCTTTGCGCTTCACCGCCAGTGGTGGCTTGTCCACGGGTAAGGCGCATCATCAGCCGCTCAAGAACGATCTCGGAGAGGCGCGTGAAAATGAGGTAGAACACCAAAAGCCCAAGGAAATACCACATGCGCCAATCAGCGTGCGGGTAATCCGTGAAACGGGTTGTCTTAGAGCCGCCCAACTCACGAGACCAATAAACGATGTCTTCGACACCCAACAGGAACAACAATGGCGTCGCCTTGATCAGAACCATCCATAGGTTGCCAAGGCCGGGGAGAGCATACACCCACATCTGCGGCACCAGCACGCGCCAAAAGGTCTGGCGCTGGGTCATGCCGTATGCTTCGGCTGTTTCAATTTGGGCATGTGGCACTGTGCGCATGGCGCCAAAAAGAATGTTTGCAGCAAAAGCCCCAAAAACGATGGCAAACGTAAGAACGGCAAGGGCGAAACCATAGGTTTCATGAACCCACTGCGGAGAGCTGCCCAGTGGCATTTTTGCGGCTTGGCAGACGATAAAATCATTACCTTGGCGGATCGGTTCATCCCAATTCGAGCACAGAGTTTTGTGGCGTAAATATTCGATGCCCTGATCCAGTGCGATCACAAAGAACAGGAAAAATGCAATGTCAGGCACGCCGCGGACAATTGCGATATAGGTTTTGCCAATCCAGCGCAGCGGCGCAATGTGTGACCGCGCAGCAGAAGCGCCCCCAAAACCAAACGCAAGTGCGGCAGGGGCGGTGATGGCAAGCAATGTAAGAACAGTAAGCAGCGACCAATACAGGTTCATGTGCTTACCTGTCGTCAGATAGCAGCTGAGCCATTTCAGGCCCTCAAGTTGGGAGGGGTCGGAACAATAACTGAAGATGGGAGTGCTCGCTGAAAGAGGTGTGTAAGTGTTTGTAAAAAAGTGAGGGGCGGTTTAATCCCGCCCCTCACTCAGATTTATTCGTATACGGTTGCTTCTTCGCCGAACCATTTTTTGATGGCGATGTTAAGTGTGCCGTCTGCTTTCATGGATGCGATCGCCGCGTCGAATTTGGCTTTCAGCTCGGTGTCACTTTCGCGTAGGCCCATGCCAACGCCGCCGCCCAACTGAACGTCAGGGCCTGCGAATACCAAATCGCTGCCGTCTTCTTCTACTGCAGGAACAAGCGCGTCCTTGTCAGCGAAAACCGCGTCTGCTTCGCCGTTACGTACGGCTGCAACTGTTTCGTCGTAGGTTGCGAATTCCAGCAGGGTTGCGCCGCTTTCGGCAACATAACCAGCCTGAATAGTGCTTGTTTGTGCTGCAATAACACCACCTGTCAGATCTGCATCAGCAGACATCGCCGCATATGCGGAATGGGCAGGCGGGATGTAGTTCTGTGTGAAGTCGATAACTTCTTCGCGCTCATCCGTGATGCTCATACCGGCGATGATTGTGTCATAGTTGCCGGATGTCAGGTTGGGGATGATGCTGTCCCACTCATTGGTGACCCATTCGCAGGTCAGCTCGGCGCGCAGGCACAGCTCGTCACCAACTTCGCGCTCATAGCCGTCTACTTCGCCTGCGTCATTGATGAAGTTGTAGGGGGGGTAGGCGCCTTCGGTGCCCATGCGGATTGTTTTACCGTGGCCGTCGGCAAATGCCATTCCGGCTGTTAGAGCCAATGCGCTTGTCGCAAGGATGAGGTTTTTCATTTGGTATCTCCCAGGTTTTTTTGTTTTTGGTCTGTTACGCGTGAGTTGATGACAGAAACCCGCGCAGTCGTTCTGATTTAGGCGCGCCGAATAATGTCTCAGGCGGCCCTTGTTCTTCGATCAGGCCTTGGTGCAGGAACACAACGGTGTCCGACACATCAGCGGCCAGTTTCATGTCATGGGTCACAATCATCATCGTGCGCCCCTCAGCAGCAAGGTCTTTGATGACCTTGATCACTTCTTGTTCCAGCTCAGGATCGAGCGCAGAAGTTGGCTCGTCAAACAGCAGCGCCTCAGGTTCCATGCACAAAGCGCGCGCAATTGCGGCACGCTGTTGCTGGCCGCCAGATAGCTGGGCAGGATAAACATTGCATTTGTCACCGATCCCCACTTTGTCGAGATAGGCACGCGCTGATTTTTCGACCTCATCGCGGTCGCGGCCAAGGACGGTCAACGGCGCTTCCATCACGTTTTGCAGGATGGTCATATGGGCCCATAGGTTAAACTGCTGGAATACCATCGACAGGTTTGTGCGGATGCGTATCACCTGTTGGGTGTCTGAAGGACAGCGCCTGTGGCCAGTCCCGCGCCATGATACTGGCTCGCCTTTGAACACCACTTCGCCTTGCTGGCTATCTTCGAGCAAGTTGCAGCACCGCAGCAATGTAGATTTCCCTGATCCCGAAGATCCAATGAGCGAAATCACATGGCCCTTTGGGGCCGCGATGCTCACGCCTTTGATAACCTCCAACTCGCCGTAGGCTTTGTGGAGGTTGCGGATTTCGATAACAGGGGTGTCTGATGTCACGTGCAGGCCATCTATGTCAGTTGCAGCACTCATAAGATGCGAGATTCGCAATATTTGCAATGTGCAATGCCAGAATGCCGAAGTTGATTGCCCTTAGGTAAGCCTAATTATTCAGCGCTCAACGCGTTTGCGTGCCTGCGCGCTTTGCATGTCGGTGATGCCCAGCAAGTTCGCAACCAAACGCAACAATGCGTCTTCTTCTTTTGCGCGCTCACCGTCGGCTAAAACAACCTGCCACAAGGCCTCAACCACCGCGAGACGGTCTTCGTAAGCAACGGCATCTTTGATCGAGCGGGTGAAGCGCACCGTGTCCGGGGCCTCGGATTCCAGTACTTCGGCGTCAGCCAGCAGCGCATCACGTGCTGTATCATCAAGGGCGTATCGTGCGGTGATGATACTTTGAATGCGTTGCTGCTCAGATGAACTATATTCATTGTCAGACCGCGCAACCCGGACCAACAGCGCTGTAAGGGCCAGACGCGCATCCGCATCCGGTAATTGGGTGGGGGCAGGATCGGTCAGCCGTTTTAGAAAGTCTGAAAACATGGTGTATTACCTAGCCAAAGTAAGGGGATTTATGATCCACCCAGCGCAGTTTTGCGCACGGTTTCGATGTCTTCATCGCTCAGGCCTAGGGCTGTCTCGATGTCGAGCAGTTGCTGCTCTTCGTCATTATCGCGGTGCCCGTCGGCCATGGCGACTGACCACATGGCTACAGCAAGCGCAAGGCGTTCGCTGTAAGGGACTTCTTGGCGAAGTATCTCTGTGAATTCTGGGGTCCCGGGGGCGTGGCGCTCAAGCGCTTCACACTCCGCACGCAATTTGGCTGCATCAAGCGGCTTGAGATCAAACGTAGCGGATAATATCCGGTCAATCTGGGCAACCTCAGACGCAAGGTATTGACGATTCGCCAATGCCACCCGAACCAATAGCGCACCAAGCGCGAGCTGCGCGTTGGGCTGTGGTAATGGGTTTGGCGTGGGCGCGCGGCGCGGGAATAGACGTTCTAACATTATGGCTGGTTATCCCAAATTAAGCGCTTTGCCAAATCTAATTGTGTCAATGGCGATGCCTTGTGGGTCGGTGTTGTTCAGAACCACACCTGCGATATCAGAACCACCCTGCGCCCGCAGAAAGCCTAAGGAAAATTCACCCAAAGGGCTGACAGGTACGCGGGCAAGCAGGGAACCATCGCGCCGTAGGAATAACACTTCGCCAGCGCCTGCCTCTCCGCCTCGCAATTCAAGGGCCAGGGCGGATTGGTCGTTATCAAACAAGATCGCGATCGCCCCTTCACCTTGTGCATCGCGTTTGGGGAATCCTGCATGGCCATATCCATTCAGGACACTGACCCCCATAAAGCTGACAACAGACAGGTTTTGTCCCGTGTCGCCAGCCAACAAGGTTAGCGGCGCAAATGCAGCGCCAGTTACAGCGTCATGTGTCCCTTGCGTGAATAGCGTTTGACCAGCAAAGCGTTCACCGAAACGTGCGCCATCCAGTATCAGCACGTCATCAACCAAATACCCGGGGCCTGCGCCCGCACGTGTTTCGTCAAAGGTTATGAGGTCTGGCAGCGCAAGGCTGTCTGGATCAACGAGGCAAACCGCACCGCCGCAGGCTAATGCGGCCAGGGGGAAAAGTGAGAGTAGTAACGCTACAAAATACTTCATCTCGCAACATTAGCACAATTTAGCCGCCGTAACCTTCAATAATTACAAGGCTACCATCCGACACTGCCATACGAATGTCTTTTGCGGCCTGATAGGCTGGGCTTTCATAACAGGCGACTGCATCAGCATAGCTTGGGAATTCAACGATAACGGTGCGTGAATTTGCGGCGCCTTCGCGGATTTGTTGTGTGCCACCGCGTACCAGAAACTTTGCGCCAAACTCGGCAAAGGGCTTTGCATTTGCAGTGCGGTATTTCTCATAGACTTCCGCATCGCGGACTTCCATGTTTCCGATCCAATAACCCTTTTTCGACATGTTCGGTCTCTCCCTGATTCGCTGTTTTTCAGCGCAATTTTGCGTAACGGGCAGCCAGCCTTCTGGCTTCATCCGCCAACCCATAGGGTGGGTTTAGCACAAACATACCAGAGCCGACCATACCGTGGCCCGGCCGCGCAGGCGGAAAGCGGACTTCGTGGCGCAGTGCGTCCTTGAATTGCCCACTAAGCGCATTGAGCATCGGCCCATGAGAGCCGCTTGTCAGGATCGGATACCACAGCGCGATGATACCTACGTTCCATGCGCGGTGCAGTTTGGCAATGTGGCGGAAGATGTCGTCGTAATCTGTTTTGATCTCATAGCTGGGATCAATGAGCAGCATGCCGCGCCGTGGTGTAGGAGGGCAAAGCGCAAATGCCGTTTCAAATCCGTCACGTAGATGGCATTTGGCCCCCGTCGGCGACATGGCCAGCTCAAGCGCTGAGTGTTCGCGCGGGTGCAGTTCTGCCAGATGAATGGTGTCGGTAGGGCGTAGCAGGTGCGACGCTATAAGGGGTGAGCCGGGATAGGCTTGCGGGCCATCCTCTGCCACAACCCTGTCCAGAACTTTTGAGTAGGGATGATCTGCTTTGAACCAGCCGCGCGCCTGCGCGATGCCAGCGGCAGCCTCCCCAGTCTTGAGGGCTTCTTCAGCACCTAGATCATATAGGGCGCGCCCTGCATGTGTCTCTAGGTACGTGAGCGGTTTGTCCTTGCGCGTAAGATACGAGAGCATCCATGCGAGCAGGCTGTGCTTGTGCACGTCCGCAAGGTTTCCGGCGTGATAGATATGTTGATAACTGAGCATGCTAGCGGTGTAGCGGATAGCGCCACATGCGCAATGTATAATCGGTACGTAACAGCAGCCCATTTAACCCTAACCATCCCCACAGGTGTGAAGGGGCAGATGATGGGC
The DNA here is from genome assembly GCF_036960155.1 of Sulfitobacter sp. Taxonomy (GTDB): domain Bacteria; phylum Pseudomonadota; class Alphaproteobacteria; order Rhodobacterales; family Rhodobacteraceae; genus Sulfitobacter. The sequence continues at coordinate 182,166 of NZ_JBALWB010000002.1, forward strand.
CGTATGTGAGCGAAAAAAGCCGGTCAGTTAAGTGGGTTTTAAGGGGTAAAATTTGCGTTATTTGAACTTTCATATCAGATACGTTATATAACAGAGTATAAAAATAATAAGATCGAGTGGTTACCGAAAATGAATGTTGCCCTTCACAGGGTCTGGGACTCGTTCCTTGGCCCGTTGTTGCAGCGCCCTAAGAAGTTACAAGTTGCAGCCCTTTGCCATCGCGGCGAGGGTGCGGATAGTGAATATCTACTGATCACCAGCAGGGATACCGGACGTTGGATTATTCCTAAAGGGTGGCCGATCCGTGGTCTGAAGTCTAACGAAACAGCCCTGCGCGAAGCATGGGAAGAGGCGGGCGTGAAGAATAGCCGTGCCTCCACCGCGCCAGTCGGGCGCTATACCTACAACAAACGTGCAGCTTCGGGTTTGGAAGTTCCGGTCGAGACGCTTGTGTATTCCGTAGAAGTGCAGGATTTGGCCAAGAAGTTCCCCGAGGCGCATGAACGGACCCTAAAATGGGTCAAGGCCAGTGAAGCTGCGCATATGGTGCAAGAGCCCGAATTGCAGTCGATCTTTCGAAGCCGCGCTGAACGTTCAGTCTGAGGTAAATGCACGCTTGCCTTATGGGCCAGCAGAACGGTAAGTACTCCCGCCAATTGGGGGACTCCAAAATGACAAAACCACAAGACGATTCACGCCACCTAGAGACGCTTGATCGCGACCTAGCGCGTTATACCAATCTGGAACTTGCGACCACTTATGTGGCGCGGCCGATGGTGGGGCCGGGCATTGCGCTGGTGTTCATCCTGTTGGCTGGCATCTCTGCCATGATCTTTTTCGGGCAAACCAGCAATTCATTGATCGTTGTGATTGCAGCCTGTCTGGGCGCCTATATGGCGCTCAACATTGGTGCAAATGACGTGGCCAATAATATGGGCCCTGCAGTGGGTGCCAATGCGCTTTCTATGGGTGGAGCGATTGCAATCGCTGTGGTGTTTGAAAGTGCGGGTGCGCTAATCGCGGGCGGGGACGTTGTTTCAACCATCGCCAAAGGGATCATCGCGCCTGAAAGCATGGGCACAGTTTCTGTCTTTATCTGGGCTATGATGGCGGCGCTTTTATCAGCAGCCCTTTGGGTCAACCTTGCTACATGGGTTGGCGCACCTGTCTCAACAACGCACTCTGTTGTGGGTGGTGTGATGGGCGCAGGCATTGCGGCAGCGGGCTTTGCAGCAGTGAACTGGCCGACAATGGCAGGAATCGCAGCCAGCTGGGTCATTTCCCCGATGCTGGGTGGCCTAATTGCGGCGATGTTCCTGTGGTTGATCAAGTCGCGCATCATCTACCGTGATGACAAAATTGCAGCAGCGCGCAAATGGGTTCCAATCTTGGTGGGCATTATGGCGGGTGCGTTTTCGGCCTATCTGGCGCTGAAAGGTCTTAAGAAGATTATCAAGATCGACATGCCTACCGCGCTGATGATCGGTGCTGCTATTGGTGTGCTTGTCTGGCTTGTGATGATCCCAGTGATCCGCAAGCAATCTGAAGGACTAGAAAACCGCAACAAGTCGCTGAAGGTTTTGTTCGGCATTCCGCTGGTTGTATCCGCAGCACTGCTTAGCTTTGCACATGGCGCAAATGACGTGGCAAATGCCGTGGCACCGTTGGCGGCGATTGTTCAAGCGTCCCAATCCGAAAACTTTACCGACGCTGTCAGCATCCCATTCTGGGTTATGGTGATTGGTGCCTTTGGTATTTCGTTTGGTCTGTTCTTGTTTGGCCCCAAGCTGATCCGCATGGTCGGCGGCCAAATCACCAAGCTAAACCCAATGCGCGCTTACTGTGTGGCACTGTCCGCTGCGCTGACAGTGATCATCGCAAGCTGGTTAGGTTTGCCTGTTAGTTCTACGCATATCGCCGTGGGTGGTGTTTTTGGGGTTGGGTTCTTTCGGGAATGGGACGCCGAGCGTCGTCTGCGTCAGCAACGCCTTGCGATACCCGAACGTGCAAAATTCGCTCCAGAAGAGCGCCGCCGCCGCAAGCTGGTGCGCCGCTCGCATTTCCTGACGATCCTTGCCGCATGGGTAATCACTGTACCGGCTGCGGCCACGTTATCGGCATTGATATTTGTGACAATTAACTGGGCGGTTGGTTAAATCAGCCCTTGGCGCGGGGCCCAAAAGGGCTCCGCGCGATACCTATCGGCTTATACCAAGCGAGAGTTTTCCTTGGCGGCCTTCACAAAACCTTCAAACAACGGATGCGGTTTGAACGGCTTTGACTTGAGTTCCGGGTGGAACTGCACACCAATAAACCAAGGATGATCGGACCATTCCACGATCTCGGGCAGCTTGCCATCAGGTGACATGCCAGAGAACGTCATGCCCACTTTTTCCAGCTGCTCGCGGTAGGCGATATCCACCTCATAGCGGTGACGATGGCGTTCATCGATAGATGTGGTGCCGTATACTTCGGCGACCTTGGAACCCTCGGTGAGGGTGGCATCATAGGCGCCTAGACGCATTGTGCCGCCTTTGTCATCGCCAACCTTGCGCTCGACCTTGTGGTTGCCCTGCACCCATTCTTTGAGGTGATAGACAACAGGTTCAAAACGCTTCTTGCCTGACTCGTGGTCAAATTCTTCTGAACCAGCTGTAGAGATGCCAGCAACATTACGTGCCGCTTCGATGACGGCCATTTGCATACCCAAGCAGATCCCAAGGTAGGGAACTTTGTGCTCACGGGCGTATTGTGCTGCTTTGATCTTACCTTCGGTGCCACGCTCGCCAAATCCACCAGGAACGAGAATCGCGTGATACCCTTCAAGGTGTGAGGCTGCGTCGCCGGACTTGTCAAAGACCTCTGCATCGACCCATTCGATTTTTACGCGCACGCGGTTGGCCATGCCACCATGTGTCAGGGCCTCGGCAATGGATTTATAGGCATCACCCAGCTGAGTGTATTTGCCGACGATGGCTACTTTTACTTCGCCCTCGGGGTTTTGGATGCGGTCATAGACGTCGTGCCAAACCGACAAATCAGGACGCGGAGCAGGGGAGATATCAAACGCGTCCAAAACCGCCTGATCTAACCCTTGCGCGTGATAGGCCAGTGGGGCCTCGTAAATTGATTTCAGATCGTAGGCTGCCACAACCGATTCTTTGCGCACGTTACAGAACAGCGCAATCTTCTCGCGCTCTTTTTCTGGGATCGGATGCTCAGAGCGGCACACAAGGATGTCAGGCGCGATGCCGATGCTTTGCAGTTCCTTAACCGAGTGCTGTGTCGGCTTTGTTTTTAGTTCACCAGATGCCGCAAGATAGGGCAGCAACGTGAGGTGCATGAAAATACACTGACCGCGGGGCTTATCGTGGGCGAACTGGCGGATGGCCTCAAAGAACGGAAGGCCTTCGATGTCGCCGACCGTGCCGCCGATTTCACACAGCATAAAATCAACTTCATCTTCGCCAACGCGCAGAAAATCTTTGATTTCGTTGGTGACGTGAGGGATGACCTGAATGGTTTTACCCAAATAATCACCGCGGCGTTCTTTTTCCAAAACAGTGGAGTAAACGCGCCCAGATGAAACAGAATCGGTTTTGCGTGCTGCCACGCCAGTAAAGCGTTCGTAGTGGCCCAGATCGAGATCAGTTTCGGCACCATCATCAGTGACAAACACCTCGCCATGTTCAAACGGGCTCATCGTGCCAGGATCAACGTTAAGGTAGGGGTCAAGCTTGCGAAGGCGCACCGAGAAGCCACGGGCCTGTAACAACGCGCCCAATGCCGCCGAGGCAAGACCTTTGCCAAGAGAGGAAACAACACCGCCGGTGATGAAAATATAGCGTGCCATGTAAAGTACTCTCCCGTGCGCAACTATGCGTCTGATTTACGTCTGTAGGGCCTGCAAAAAGGGCGCCCAAACAAGGTGCAAAAACCGCACCACTACGGGACCTCAGTATAACAGGATTCGGAGGCTTAAGGCAAGGCAGTGGACGCAACATCGTGTTACGTTTTTCTGCATTACCTCAAGTTATTGAGTTTAGTAGATTAGTCGAGCGTTGGAACCAGTGGTGCGTTGTCGCCTTCAGCAGGCGGCAGCAGATTGTCTAACGCTGGCGCGGTGACACCCTCGTTCTGGTTCAATGCAGGTGGGGACGCGATTAGACGGTCCAGCACGGAAACTCCTGCGGATTTTTGCGCAGATACGATGGTTAGTGTGATGGATGTCACAACAAACGCTGCGCCCAAAATCCACGTAACCCTGCTCATTGCGGTTGCTGGAGGGCGACCGGAGTTAGCACCACCGCCGCCGCCGCCGACACCAAGGCCGCCGCCTTCTGAACGTTGCAACAACACCACGCCAATCAGGCCAAGCGCAAGAATGAGGTGGATGATCAGGACGACGTTTTCCATGGGGTACTGGCTGCTCTTTTCTGGATCGGTTTGGGGGTATCTAGGCACATTTGCATTGGGGAGCAAGGGAGGATGCACGCCTGATGTGAGTAGAGTGGCATAGACAAGCCGAAAATTACGAGGCAATGTCCGAATTATGCCCCATGATAGCCCTGACCATGATCACCCGCACGCCCTTTTGCCACCCGCACCTGCTTTGCGCGTTAAGGCTCTTGAAACCATCTTGACGCAAAAGGGGCTGGTCGATCCGGCGGCTCTGGATACGCTCATAGATACCTATGAAAACAAGATTGGCCCGCGAAACGGCGCGCATGTTGTTGCCAAAGCGTGGCGGGAGCCCGAATTTTTAGAAGCTTTGCGCACCGATGCAGATGCCGCCCTACGTGAGTTGGGATATTACGGCAGGCAGGGCGAGCACATGGTGGTGGTCGAAAACACGCCAGATACCCACAATATTGTCGTTTGTACCCTATGTAGCTGCTATCCGTGGCCTTTGCTGGGTATCCCGCCGGGATGGTATAAATCTGACGCGTACCGTGCACGTGTTGTACGTGAACCGCGCAAGGTGCTGTCGGACTTTGGTGTGACGCTTGATGATAAAACAGCTGTTCGGGTGTGGGATTCGACCGCTGAGGTGCGCTATCTTGTGTTGCCGATGCGACCAGCTGGCACAGACGGCTTGAGCGAAGACGCGTTGATGGATTTGGTGTCGCGCGACAGCATGGTTGGTACGGCGATCGCATCGGTGCCAACATGAGTCGCGTTCATGACATGGGCGGCAGATTCGGTGATGGCGCTGTGGTGCCGGAACCCGAGGATGAGATATTTCACGCTGATTGGCATGCCCGCGCCCTTGCGTTGACTCTTGCCTCGGGCAGTTTGGGGAAATGGAACATTGATGTGTCGCGTCACATGCGTGAATGTTTGCCCCCTAAAGACTACATGGCATTCAGTTATTACGAAAAGTGGATGGGTGGGTTGGCAAATTTGCTGGTGAGCACTGGTGTTATGAGTCGAGACGAGTTGGCGGGTAAAACCACCGCGCAGATGAGCGAACTGGCGGAGAAGAAACTAACCGCGGATCAAGTGGCGGGTGCAATGGCACGAGGTGGCCCTGCGGACCGCGAAAGTACAATTGCGCCAGTTTATGAGATAGGTGACGAGGTCATGACGCGGCGCATTGCTGAAAATGTGCTGGTGTCGGGCGGGCATACCCGATTGCCAACATATGCAGCGGGGGCACAGGGGCGCATCCTACGCTATCACGGCACCCATGTTTTGCCTGACAGCAACGCGCATGGATTGGGCGAAGCGCCAGAGCCGCTGTATGCAGTTATATTTCCGGCGGCTGAGCTGTGGCAACATCCTGAACACCCTCGCGATGAGGTCGTTCTAGACCTATGGCAAAGCTATCTGGAGCCTGCATGAATACTCTTCCGGAACCGGCGTTTGAAGCCCCTTGGCATGCGCAAGTGTTTGCACTGACAGTGCATTTGAATGAAGCAGGGCATTTTGTCTGGGGTGATTGGGCACAGCGTTTTGGTGCCATGCTCAAGAAACACGGCCTGACAAAAGAGCTGAATGGCGGCGAAGATTATTTCACAGCGTGGTTAGAGACACTGGAAGGGTTTTTGACCGAGATAAAGATGACGGATCCCGAGGCGGTAGAGCAGATGCGCGCCGCTTGGGAGCACGCCTATCTGAGCACCGCACACGGCGATCCTGTGACGCTAGATGGCGCTGTTAAGCCCTGACGGGCTAAAAACGCCCCACCCACCGTCCCAAATACTATGCATCCACATCATCAACATCGGCCTGACCAGATAGAGAGCGGCGTACGATGCTCCAGCTGAGGCCGATGGCAAGAACAAAGCTCAGCGCGCCGAGGCCCAGCCAGACATTCATTGTCGGGTCTTCGAGGCGCAACACGCCAAGGTCATACAGTACCCACAGTCCTGCACCGACCACGGCGAGCACGAGAATCATACCAAACGCGCCAATGCTACGCAGGGTTGCGCGCAGGTAAATAATATAGCCGACCAGTAGAACCAAACCGGTTAATACAGCAATTGAGACATTCATGCCGCCATAGCTGCGTACCCATTGGATGTAGTTATACTCAGTCGGGTTAAATGTCGCTGCAAGCAATAGAAATGCGCAAACCCACCGCAGAAGAAAGCCCATGATTTGTCGTCCTTTATCGTGTTTGAGCGCAATATCTGAGGCCTGCGCGCAAAAGTCTATGCCTGCAATGCAGTTTGCTGTTCCCTGTGCCTGCGTGGGCGGCTATACGGACGCGGGTTTGGACACCGCATGCGGCGGGTCCACCGCTGCTTTGAGAGGAATATCATGGCCAATGTTGTTGTCGTAGGCGCCCAATGGGGTGACGAAGGTAAAGGCAAGATCGTGGACTGGCTGTCCGAACGCGCTGATGTAATCGCGCGTTTTCAGGGCGGTCATAACGCCGGTCACACGCTGGTTATTGACGGCGAAGTGTTCAAGCTGAGCCTGCTGCCTTCTGGCATTGTGCGCGGTGGCAAGCTGTCAGTCATTGGTAACGGCGTTGTGCTGGACCCGTGGCATCTGGAAAAAGAAATTGCTGGCCTGCGTAAGCAGGGCGTCACCATCACGCCCGAAACGCTGATGATCGCCGAGAACACGCCGTTGATTCTCCCCATCCACGGAGAGCTGGACCGTGCACGTGAAGAGCAAACTGCAGTTGCCAAAATTGGCACAACGGGTCGCGGCATCGGTCCTGCCTATGAAGATAAAGTAGGCCGTCGCTCGGTTCGTGTGGCTGATTTGGCTGACGATGCAACGCTAGAGCTGCGCGTTGATCGTGCGTTGGTACACCACGACGCGCTGCGCCGTGGTTTGGGCCTTGAGCCTGTTGACCGTGCACGTTTGTTGGCTGATTTGCGCGCTATTGCGCCATCGGTTCTGGAATACGCAGCGCCAGTTTGGAAAGTCCTCAATGAAAAGCGGCGCGCTGGTAAGCGTATCTTGTTTGAAGGTGCACAGGGTGCGTTGCTGGATATCGACTTTGGCACATATCCGTTTGTGACATCTTCAAACGTGATTGCCGGGCAGGCAGCGACGGGTACGGGCATCGGGCCTGGATCAATCGATTTTGTGCTGGGCATCGTAAAGGCATACACCACACGTGTTGGCGAAGGTCCGTTTCCGGCTGAGCTGAATGATGCGGATGGTCAACGTCTTGGTGAACGTGGCCACGAGTTTGGCACGGTAACAGGTCGCAAGCGCCGTTGTGGCTGGTTTGATGCGGTTCTGGTGCGCCAGACCTGCGCGACCTCTGGTGTTAACGGGATTTCCTTTACCAAGCTGGACGTGTTGGATGGTTTTGAGACGTTGAAAATCTGCGTCGCTTATGAGCTGGACGGCAAACGGTTGGACTATCTACCGACTGCCGCAGACCAGCAGGCACGCTGCACGCCAATTTATGAAGAAATGCCAGGTTGGTCGCAATCAACTGAGGGCGCGCGCTCTTGGGCCGATCTTCCTGCGGAGGCCATTAAATATGTGCGCCGCGTTGAAGAGCTGATCGATTGTCCTGTCGCCTTGTTGTCTACTTCGCCAGAACGCGAAGATACGATTTTGGTCACGGACCCGTTCGCTGACTAACTTAGCAATCCAAATAGGTGCGGGGCAGACGCCAGATTACTCAATGCCCCGCCTGCAACCAAAGGAATCCCTATGGCAATGAGTTACAAATCCCGCCGCCGCTGGTCGCTGTTTGTGCTGCTGGTCGCCTTGCCAGTTTACATTGTCGCCATGATCTTTGTGATCTCGCTGTTTGAACGCCCACCATTCTGGGTGGAGCTGCTGATCTATGTTGGTTCGGGCGTGATCTGGGCATTCCCCCTCAAGTCTGTCTTTAAAGGTGTTGGTCAAGCTGACCCTGATGCCCCGCATGACCCGCTTGCGTAACTAGCAGTCACACCGCTGCTTTTGGTGACAATGCCACAACGGGAATTTGTCTAAATTCTCCTCAAGTAAACGGCATATTATAATATGCGTTGGCCTTGAAATAGTTAGCAGAAATGCAAAAAAGGCGGACCGCGAGGCCCGCCTTTTGTTATCCCGAGTTAGATAAAATCAGCTTGCAGCGCGTGCATCTGGTTTGTACCCGATCTGATCGGAAGCCTGAAAACGGCCACCTTTAAGTTTTTCAATTTTGCCTTCACGCAGCAACTTGCCGAAAGAACGTAAGCTGTCTTCGCGGGTAAAGTTCTCTTTCTCTACCTGACGTACTTTTGTCATCAACTGAGGGCGAGAGAATTGCGCATGCCCTTCGATGAATGACAGATATGCAGCGGCCGCTTCCAGAATGTCGGGTAGTTTTTCGGCCCCAACATCTGCTGCGAAGTCAGCGAAACTACCAGAGTCAGACGCCACGTTTTGCACGGGGGCGGGCACAACAGCGGCAACACGGCGTGGGCGGACAGGCGTAACATTTTTTGTCTCTGAGACATCGATACGCTGTTCAGCAACCAATTTGAGGGGGGCAGGGCGTTGCTCTGCCGGACGTTCAGTGCGGTTGCTGCTACCAGAAACAGGACGGCGCGGACGCACCACACTGGCCAAATCATCGCGGTAGGCGACATCGGTATTTTCGGGATCAGATGCGCCACCTACGGCTTCGTCTGCTTTCTTGGCTGCAACTGCGGCACGTAGATGTGCAAAGGCATCCCGACGGTTCGTGCTTTCCGGTTCACCCATTTGGTTGTCAGTTTCCGCCATGAGGCGGGACAGATCTTCACCTGCGGCACCGTGAACGTCAGAACGCGCAACTGAAGGTGATGTTTCTACTTCATCATGCTCATCGGTTTCTACTTCACTTGTGATCTGTTCCAGTGCGATGTCTTCAAGTGTGGACTCGCTCTCGGAAGGGGCGTCTGCCTTCATATCGGCTTCCAGCTCGGCCAGCTCACGGGCTAATTCTTCTTCTTCTGAGTCGCTCAGCGAAGATTCTTTTGCCTCGGGTTGAGCGGTGTCTTCGCTGTCGTATTCTTCCAGCTTGCCTGCTTTGATTGCCGCCTCAAGAGTTGCGCGTTTTACTTTCAGAACGCGTGTTCGTGGAGCGGCGGCTTTTGGGGCCTCTGGTGCTGGAGTTGTCTCAATCTCGACTTCAGCGATCTCATCGCCATCAAACAGAGTACCGTCATCCAGGTCATCCAGGTCATCTAGATCGTCTTCTTCCGGGGCTGCGACAAGGCTGTCCATGGCGGCAAGGATATCGTCATCCATGTCGTCATCTTCATACTCAATCGAGGCTTCTGGCGCGGTGTCTAGATCGCTTTCCTGCTCCAGACGGTTCAGGATCGCTGTGATGTCATCTTCTTCATCGTCCAGATCGTCTTCCAGTTCAGCACTGGATTGGATCGCGTCATCTGTGTCCAACGCGTCTTCGAGATCGCGCAACGTACTGGCAAGCACGTCCTTTTGGCTATCTTCAGTGTGGGCGACGTCTTCTTCGTCCAAGTCTGCAACAGGCGCAATAATCGCTGCCGCTTTTGAGCTGGAGGCGTCGGCGTGTTGGTCTTCGGAATAGGCAGGGTCCTCTGCAACGTCAGATTGCTGTGAAACCACAGCGCGGATCCGCTTGAGCTTGTCTGCGATGCTATCCGCTGTAGCGCGTTCTGGCGCCGGGATAACGTCAACTGCTTCAGCCTCAAAAGCATCTTCAACCTCATCCATGGCAGAATCAGCACTATCGGCAAAGAAGGCTTCAACTTCTGCGTCAGGGAGGCTTGGAACAATGTCTTGCTCTGGCTCTACTGCGGTGCTTTCTACGGTGACGGCTGCCGCGATTGCATCGATGTCTACCGCCGGCTGTTCAATCTCAGCAGCGGGTTGCACCTCAACGACCTCTGGTTCGGGTGTTTCATCCGCATCTACGATTTCTTCAAGCGTTGGAGCGGTAATGGCCTGCTCCTCAACTTCTGGAATTTCAACCGCGATGGCTTCATCAGCGTCTGCGACGTCCTTAATAAGGGGTGTCGGAACATGATCAGCGTCTTGCGCAGAGAGAACGATGTGTCCTTCATCCTCGCGTGCTTCAACATGACGAGATATCTCGCGTTGGGCGATGCGCGCCAACATTTGCGCATCTGGTTGGGCGGGTTCAGCACCAAAGTACCTATCGTCCGCTGAGAGATCGCGAAAATATTCCGCAATCGCCTTCATTGTTCCAAAGGAATCATCGAATCCTTCGAGGGTGCACGAGAATGTGCCATATGATACTGTAAGAATCTTGTTGTTGTTAATCATCGGATGCTCGTCCTCTGCGTCTTTGTGATGAACGGTTTACCATGATACCCAAGGCCAAAGCGGCCCGAAACTGTGCCGACCTTGGTGCCATTGTGTGACGACATTGTGGCCAGCATCCTAATCAGGCATGTATGCTGTATGTCAAAATCCATTCTTATCAGTTCCGATCCTGTCACTCTACTGGGTGGGGGGGAGGCTAGCGCAAAAGACCTTGCAGAGGCCTTAACCATGGCGCCAAACCTTGTTGCGGTTGACGGAGGGTTGGTTACTGCACAGATCTCAGGTTTTATTCCGGATGCCGTCATCGGAGACATGGATAGCGCCCCCCCAGAGGCGCTTGCCCTTGTTCCCAAGGCGCGTCAGCATTGTATAAGTGAACAACAATCCACGGATTTCGACAAGGCTCTTCGTTATGTTGACGCGCCTGTTGTTGTGGGGGCTGGTTTTTGCGGTGGCCGCGTTGATCATCAACTGGCGGCGTTTCACACGCTTTTGGTTCATGCGGACCGGCCCTGTATTCTTCTGGCCCAAAGCGAAGTGATTATGCTTGCGCCGCCATACCTGACCTTGGATATGGACGATGCGGACGTGGTGTCCCTGTTCCCGATGGTCCCTGTGACAGGCCGCAGCACGGGTCTTGAGTGGCCCATAGAGGGATTGGCATTTGATCCAGCGCGATTCGTGGGAACATCCAACCGTGCCGTTGGCAGGGTTGAGGTGTGGATGGACGCACCCGGCATGTTGCTGATCTTACCGCGCCGTTACCTTACACCGCTGGTGGCGCATTTCTCACAAGGCGGCGCGCGGTGGCCTGCTCACGCAGCACCACATAAACCCCAGCAGCAACCGTTAGCGTAATTCCTGCAGCGGCAAGCGTGTTGGGGAATTCTGAGAACAACCAAAACCCAACAAGGGTCGCAACAGGGATTTCCAGATACTGCATGGGGGCCAATGTTGCACTGGGCGCAAAACGCAGCGACCACGTCATCAAGAGATGCGCGAAAGTCCCCAACACACCAATGGCGAACAGAAGCTGCCACTCAATCAGGTTTGGTGAAACCACCGACAGGGGTTTGAAATCGACAGCGATGCCAACGGCCATAACGGGCAAAAGCACAACAGTTGCAATCACGCCGCTCACTGCTTGAAGGGCAATAGGGTCAGCTTCCTTGGCGATTTGGCGGGTGGTGAGCATGAACAACGCAAAAATCACTGCGACCGCAACGGGCAATAGTGCAACCCAACCCACGGCTAGGAAGTTCGGCTGAATTACCAGCAGTGTTCCCACAAATCCAACAGTGCAGGCTGCCATGCGGTGAATGCCGACTTCTTCGTTCAGGACAAAATGTCCCAACAGAAGCATGATAAATGGCATCACAAATGCAATGGCAACGGTGTCCGCGAGCGGCAGATACATCAGGGACGTAAACATAAACCCGATGCCAAGGATGTGTAGGATGGTCCGCATAAAGACCAGTTTCCACACGCGCGGTGACAGTCGCCACTCAAGACCCGACCACACAAGCAATGGGACCAGCAGGCAGGCTTGGACAAAGAAGCGGGTGAACACCAATTGGCCAAGCGGAATGCTTGGTCCTAGGATTTTTGCAATTGAATCGCCCAAAGGCGCAAGAATGCAAAACCCAAGCATCAACAGGATGCCAAGAACGGGCCGATCAGGTGTCATGGGGAAGGGTTAGGCGTTACACGTTAGGCTTGCAAGAGGGGCTGAGGCAGCGCGAACTGCCCCAGCTGGTAGATCAGATCAAAGCCAGCAATTTTTTGGCGGCTTCTTCTGAGGAGGCAGGGTTTTGGCCAGTGACCAGTTTGCCATCCGTAACAACAAAGCTGGCCCAATCATCGCCGCGTACAAATTCGCCGCCATTGGATTTCAGCATGTCTTCAACAAGGAACGGCACAACGTCAGTGAGGCCCACAGCGTTCTCTTCACTGTTGGTAAAGCCTGTGACCTTCTTGCCAGCGACCAGTGCCTTGCCGTCGTGCTTGGGGTGCTTAAAGATCGCAGGAGCGTGACAAACGGCACCGATAGGCAGATCGTTTTGGGCAAAGCCCTCGATCAGGCGGATGCTGTCTGCATCCTCAGCCAAGTCCCACAGTGGGCCATGACCGCCCGGAAAGAAGACAGCGTCATAGCCATCAACTGTGATCGTTGACAGTACCTCGGTAGCGGCAAGAGCAGTATTCGCTGCTTCATCAGACTTAAAACGCTTGGTGGCTTCTGTCTGTGCGCCCTCATCGTCGCTTTTTGGATCTATCGGAGGCTGGCCGCCTTTTGGAGATGCCAATGTGATCTGTGCGCCTGCGTCTTTAAGAACGTAATAAGGCGCGGCGAACTCTTCGAGCCAAAAGCCGGTCTTTTGACCTGTGTCGCCCAGTTTGTCATGGGAAGTGAGGATCATCAAAATATTCATGGTCTGTCCTGTAATGGGTATTGGAAAGGCGGCACGGGAAGTGCCGCGCTATTGCCAATCCCTTAAGTAGTCAGGCGGAGCGGTGAATAAAGGTGTGACGGTACGTTAAACTATGCGGTGATCACAAATCAGCAGTTGGGGACATTGACGGCAAGCCCACCAAGGGATGTTTCTTTGTATTTCTCGCTCATGTCCACGCCAGTTTGGCGCATGGTTTCAATACAGGCATCTAGCGGAACCAGATGGGTACCATCGCCGCGCAAGGCAAGTGATGCCGCAGACACCGCCTTGATAGCGCCCAGTCCGTTACGTTCGATACAAGGGACCTGCACTAGGCCGCGCACCGGATCACAGGTCATACCAAGGTGATGTTCCAGTGCGATCTCGGCGGCGTTTTCGACTTGCTCAGGTGTGCCGCCCATTACAGCACACAGACCCGCCGCAGACATGGCCGCCGCTGATCCAACTTCAGCCTGACAGCCCGCTTCAGCGCCAGAAATCGAGGCGTTGAATTTCACCAGCCCACCGATTGCGGCGGCAGTGAGCAGAAAATCCTCAATGTGGCTCTCGGAGGCACCGGGGACGTGATCAAGGTAATAGCGCAAAGTTGCAGGCATCACGCCAGCCGCACCGTTTGTTGGTGCGGTAACAACCTGACCACCAGCCGCGTTCTCTTCGTTCACGGCCATGGCGTAGACGCTCATCCAGTCGTTGATGGTGTGGGGGGCGGATTGGTTCATCCCGCGTTCAGCCAACAGCGCATCATGGATGCCCTTTGCGCGACGTTTAACATTTAACCCGCCGGGCAGGATGCCATCGGTTACCAGCCCGCGATTGATACAGTCGTTCATAACTTGCCACAGGCGTTTTGATCCGCGCGCCAGATTATCTGCGCCGCCGCGTGATTCTTCATTGGCGCGCTTCATCGCGGCGATTGTCTTGCCAGAGGCGTTAGACATTTCCAACATTTCAGCTGCAGATTTGAAGGGGTAGGGGATCGGTGCGCCTTCATCAGTGGCTTTGCCTGCTGCCAGTTCTTCTTCGGTCATGACAAACCCGCCACCGATCGAATAATAGACCTGGCGCAATGTCACATCGCCCTGGGCATCTGTGGCCATCAAAACCATCCCATTGGCATGGCCCTCTAGCTGAAGATCATAATCAAAGATCAGATCGGTCTTGGGATCAAAGTGAAGTGGGGGCAGATCAGGCACATGGATCGACTTAGTGTCGTTGATCCCGTCCAGCGTCTGTTCGGCCTTTTCGGCGTCAAAGGTCTCAGGGGTGTACCCTGCAAGGCCAAGGATTGTCGCGCGGTCGGTGGCGTGACCAACGCCAGTAAAGGCAAGGCTGCCGTGAAGTGAGGCGCGCAGCCCCGCAAAATGAAATGGAGACGCGCGCATTTGGTCCAGAAAACGTGCAGCTGCCACCATAGGTCCCATTGTATGGGAGGAAGAAGGGCCAATGCCCACTTTGAACATTTCGAAAACAGATAAGAACATCAGGTAGCACTTCCTTGGGGTGGGGTGGCATATGAGGGGGCGGAGAACGGAGTGTTCCCTAGGCCTTCTGCGGCTTGCAGGGCGGCTGTACAGGGTAGGTCTTCAATTTGGTGGCATAGCTTGGCCAGTGCAGGGGTTGCGCCCAAATCAAACCAGTCGCGTGAAGCATCTGATGGATATAACGCACACCAGCGTAGACAACACACAATGTAAAAATCAAGGGCTGAAGGTGTCTCACCACCCAGCCAAATGGGTTTGGTTGCGGCCAAACGGTCTAATTGCGCCAGCGAGGTTTTGATCTGGCCTTGTAGGCCAAGGCGCAAAGCCTGTTGAAGCGCAGGATCAGAGCCAATGTATTTGTCAGGATAAAACATCATACGCAGGGCGGGATGCAGAGTATTGGCCGCAAAGAACATCCATTTGAGGAAATCGCCCCGTGCATTGTCATGCGGCGCTGGGCCCAAACCGCCATGCGTATCCGCCAGCCAAAGCATTATCGCGCCTGTTTCAAACAACGGCCCGGTTGGTGTTTCCAAAACAGGAATCAGGCCATTGGGATTAAGCGCCAGATAGGCCGCATCCTGTTGCCCCATAACCGAACGGTCAACCAACTGCGTGCGGTAGGGCAGGTTCAACTGCTCTAGCGCGAGGCGGACAATCATAGAGGCGTTGTCTGGGGCGTAGTGAAGGACATAATTCATTTGGCCATCAGTGCAGTATGACGTTGACCCCTGCAGGCCTGAAAACGACGCCATGATGCGTGTTTAGGGCAAAGGATCAAACGGGCCTGAATACGATGTATCGGGGGTGCGAGGGCGTATATGCGCAGATTTGAGATATTAAACCGCAACATGTTTTCACATGGCGATAAAAAGCAGGCATTGGCCCCTCGCACACGCGCTCGATTCCGCATATAGATTGGCGCAACTTACATTGCCTCGGAGCTTCCGCTATGTCCGGAGAACTTTCCCCAATCGACAAAGCAAAATTTGTTGCCGCCAAACGGGCCGCGCAATTTGTGGAAGATGGCATGCGTGTAGGGCTTGGGACCGGTTCTACGGCCGCTTGGCTGGTGCGCTGTTTGGGTGAGATGGTGCGGGACGACGGGTTGAAAATTCGCGGTGTCCCGACCTCAGCGCGCACGGCGCAGTTGGCGCGTGAAGTTGGCATCGAAGTGATCAGCCTTGATGAAGCCAAATGGCTGGATCTGACTATTGACGGGGCTGACGAATTTGACGGTGATCTGAACCTGATCAAAGGTGGCGGCGGTGCGTTGTTGCAAGAAAAGATCGTGGCGACAGCAAGTGACCAGATGGTTGTCATCGCGGACATCGGCAAAGAAGTAGAGCACCTTGGCTCCTTTCCATTACCCATTGAGGTGGTCCCGTTTGGCTGGCAGACAACTCAGGCATTGGTAGAGGAAACGTTGATTTCGATGGATGTGTTGGGCCGCTCTAGCACGCTACGTATGAACGGTGATCGCCCCTTTATCACAGATGAGGGGAACCATATCCTTGATCTTCATTTGGGCCGTATCGGCAACCCGCGTCAGTTGGCACTGGTGATCAACCAAATGCCTGGCGTTGTTGAAAATGGCTTGTTTATCGATATTTGTGACACAGTTGTGATCGGGTATGGGGATGGCAAGGTAGAAGTACGTGACATAAATGAAGGCACTGTCGCCACTGAGCGGCTTGATTTTGTAGAGAGCGATAATTTGTTCTCTGACCTGAGCGACTGAAAGGCTGCGACATGAGCGATTTTGACTATGATCTATTTGTAATTGGTGGTGGATCCGGCGGCGTGCGTGCTGCGCGCGTGGCGGCTGGTGAATACGGCGCAAAAGTAGGCCTTGCCGAAGAAGACCGTTATGGCGGAACCTGTGTTATTCGCGGCTGTGTTCCCAAAAAGCTGATGGTTTTTGCGTCAGGTTACAATGACATGTTCCAAGATGCCCGCGACTACGGTTGGGACGTCAAAGATGGCACGTTTGACTGGCACAACTTTGGCGGCAAAATGCGGGCCGAGCTGGACCGCCTTGAGGGCGTCTATCGCAACTTGCTGGATAACTCTGGCGTTGAGAAATTTGATGCACGTGCCACATTGAAGGACGCGCATACTGTTACGCTGTCCACAGGTGAAGAAAAAACGGCCAAACATATCCTGATCGCAACGGGCGGCCGTCCTGTGCGCCTTGATATCCCGAATGCCGAGCTGGGCATCGTATCAGACGATATATTCCACCTCGATAAATTGCCGCGGTCAATGTTGATCATCGGCGGTGGATACATCGCCTGCGAATTCGCCTGCATCTTGCATGGTTTGGGCGTCGAAGTGACGTTGTATTACCGCGGCGCTCAAATCCTGAACGGATTTGATGACGAAGCCCGTGGACTGGTCGCGGACCAAATGCAGGCACGCGGAATTCAGATGCATTCCGGCGCAAGCGTCTTGGAAATGGAAGAACGCGAAGGCGGCACATTTGTCAAATCCAGCACGGGTCAGGAAAAGATTTTTGACAAAGTGTTCTGGGGCACAGGCCGCAAACCTAACTCCGATAATATGGGCTTAGAGGCGCTGGGCATTGCGATGGGCCGTAATGGCGCAATCGAAGTGAACGAATACAGCCAGACGGGTGTGCCATCGGTCTATGCGATTGGCGATGTGACAGACCGCGTGAACCTCACGCCTGTTGCGATCCGTGAAGGTATGGCATTTGTCAAAACTGTCTTTGGCGGTGAACCAACGCCCGTTGATCACGAACTGATTGCTTCTGCTGTATTTACCCAGCCTGAAATGGGCACTGTGGGCCTGTCCGAAGAAGACGCCGCAGCCCAAGAACAGATCGAAGTCTACTCGACTTCCTTCAAGCCAATGCAGACTTCATTTGCTGGGCGTGATGATCGTGTGATGATGAAACTGGTTGTTTCAAAGGCAAACCGAACTGTTCTAGGTTGTCATATCGTCGCACCACAAGCAGGCGAGATGATCCAGCTTGCAGGTATCGCAATCAAAATGGGTGCTACAAAAGAGCAGTTTGATCAGACCTGCGCAGTACACCCAACAATGTCCGAAGAACTGGTAACCATGCGCAACCCGGTTCGGACATCTTGAAATAACGGTGTGAACGCACAGTTTACACTACATACGACAAGCCTGCCTCGGTGCGGGGCGACTTAAAGAGGGAAATAAATATGGCTGGCAACACAGGCGGTCCTTGGGGCGGCGGTGGCAATTCAGGCGGCGACAACAATGGTGGCGGCGATAACGGCGGCAACAATGGTGGCGGCGATAATGGCGGCGGCAACCGTGGTAATAACGGTGGCGGCAACGGTGGCGGTGGCGATAGGCCTCCGATCCCCGAGATCGACGAGCTGGTGAGAAAAGGTCAGGAACAACTGCGTGTTCTGATGGGCGGCGGTGGCCGTGCAAATGGCACAGGCGGTTCTGGTGGCACCGGTGGTGGTGGCCCCGCGTTGACACGCGGTACTGTTGGCCTTGGCGTGCTTGCAGCAGCAGCAGCATGGTTGTTTGCATCGACCTACACAGTGCGCCCAGAACAGCAATCTATCGAACTGTTCCTTGGCAAATTTTCGAGCATCGGGACCAACGGTCTTAACTTTGCGCCATGGCCGCTGGTCAAAGCCGAAGTGTTTGACGTTACAACCAACCGTACCGAAACATTGGGCGTAAGTCGTGGTGGCAATGACAACGATAGTTTGATGCTGACCACAGATGAAAACATCGTCGACATTGATTTTCAGGTTGTTTGGAACATCAAAGACGCCCAGCAGTTCAAATTCTCGCTGCGTGATCCTGATGCGTCTGTGCGTGCGATCTCTGAATCTGCGATGCGCGAAATCATTGCACAATCCGAACTTGCTCCGATCCTGAACCGTGATCGTGGTTTGGTCGAAGAGACGGTAAAAGCCCTTATTCAGGGGACATTGGACAACCGTGAGACGGGGATCAATATCCTGCGTGTCAACGTGAACAAGGTTGATCCACCGCGTGAAACGGTTTCTGTGACGGATGCCTCGGGTAAGACTGAAAACGTATCTGTTGTGGATGCATTCCGTGATGTTCAGGCCGCCGAACAAGAACGTGACCGTCTAGAGCGTCAAGCGGATGCTTATGCAAACCAGAAAACAGCTGAAGCACGCGGCGAAAGCGCCAAACTGCTTGAAGCTGCTGAAGGGTACCGCGCCCGCGAAGTGAACGGCGCAATTGGTGAAGCGAGCCGTTTTGAAGCGGTTCTGACAGAATACCAAGCAGCACCAGAAGTGACGCGCAAGCGTCTGTATCTGGAAACCATGGAGAAGGTTCTTGGCGGTGTCGACAAGATAATTCTTGAAAACCAAGGTGAAGGAGGCGGACAGGGTGTTGTCCCGTATCTGCCACTCAACGAGCTGCGCCGCAGCGGAGGGAATAACTGATGAATAAATCCAGCTTTCTGCTTCCTGTTGTTGCAATCATCGCAGCAGCGGTTTTGTCATCGGTTTTTGTTGTAGATGAACGTGAAAAGGCGCTTGTCCTGCGCTTTGGTCAGATCAAACAAATTATCGTTGAACCCGGTATCGGGTTTAAGGTGCCACTGATTGACGAAATCGCACGCTATGAAGACCGGATCTTGTCGCTTGAGACGCCAGTCATCGAAGTTACACCAGCGGATGACCGTCGTTTGCGGGTTGATGCGTTTGTACTGTACCGCATCGACGATGTGGTTCAGTACCGCCAAGCGGTTGGTGCGGGCGGTGAATCTCGCGCGGCCAGCGATCTGAGCGGTATTCTTGAATCCCAAATTCGTGCTGTTCTGGGTTCACAGGGTGTGACGTCTAACACCATCTTGTCACCTGAACGTTCTGCATTGATGGACCAAATCCGTAACCGTGCGGATGCGCGTGCAAATGCGCTGGGTCTTGAAGTTGTCGATGTGCGTCTGCGCCAGACCAACCTGCCTGAGCAAAACTTTGACGCAACATTGCGCCGGATGATCGCCGAGCGGGACCGCGAAGCGACAGATGAACGCGCCCGTGGCCGTGAAGCTGCGCAACGTGTCACCGCGTTAGCGGATCGTACCTACGAAGAAATCCTGTCTGAAGCCAACCGTGATGCGCGCATCATTGAAGGTGAAGCAGATGCCGAACGTAACCGCATCTTTGCAAAAGCCTACTCAAAAGACGCTGAGTTCTTTGAATTCTACCGTTCTTTGGCGGCCTACGAAGTAGCGCTAAAAGGCAGTAACTCGACCATGGTGATGTCACCGGACAGCGAGTTCTTTAACTATCTTAAGTCTGATCAGGGCTCGCGCTCGGATGAAGGCGAAAAGCGTTAAAAACTGCGTGACATAAATTGAAAAAGGGGCCGCACATCTGTGTCGGCCCTTTTTTTGTTTCAAACTGTAATTCTTTGACACCTTTGAGGGTGGATTTGGGGGCTGGGTTCACAGCTTTGTCAAAATTGGTTGCAATCAGCGGTACAAGGCACATCTTTCATATTGCGGTCTAGTCATGCACCATGCAGTCTAAGCGCCAAGAATAGCGCCCCATGATGGGCATGATTTCGATCAGGAGACGATTTATGCAACCCAAAGCGGTCGCCAAAACACAAACAATCACTTTGTCCATTGCAATGCGCGCGGCTCTTGTCGGGCTTATGGCGCTTACGCTGGTGATCTTGCAGGCAATAGGTGCCCAGGCAAAACCAGAGAGCCTTGCGCCCTTGGCCGAAAAAATCAGCCCCTCAGTTGTGAACATCACAACCTCGACCTTGGTCGAAGGGCGCACGGGCCCCCGCGGTATCGTGCCCGAAGGATCGCCATTTGAGGATTTCTTTAAAGAATTCCAAGACCGCAACCGCGGCGAAGATGAAGATTCTCCTGCACCGCGCCGTTCATCAGCCTTGGGATCAGGTTTTGTGATTTCCGAGGACGGTTATGTCGTCACGAACAACCACGTGATTGAAGGCGCAGACGAGATCACAATTGAATTCTTTTCTGGCGAAGAGCTAGTGGCAAAAGTGATCGGGACCGACCCGAACACAGACATCGCGCTGTTAAAAGTCGAAGCGTCGAACCCGCTGCCATATGTCAGCTTTGGCAATAGCGATGCGTCGCGTGTTGGCGACTGGGTCATCGCGATGGGTAATCCGCTGGGGCAGGGGTTTTCTGTTTCCGCGGGTATCGTAAGTGCACGTAACCGCGCACTTTCGGGCACCTATGATGATTACATCCAGACAGATGCCGCTATTAACCGCGGTAACTCTGGTGGTCCGCTGTTTAACATGGACGGTGACGTGATTGGCGTAAACACAGCGATCTTGTCGCCAAACGGCGGTTCCATCGGTATCGGCTTTTCGATGGCCGCCAATGTTGTGACCCGTGTTGTTGACCAGCTTAAGGAATTTGGCGAGACGCGTCGCGGCTGGCTAGGTGTGCGCATTCAAGACGTCACGCAGGACGTTGCTGATGCAATGGGGCTGGCAAATGCCACAGGTGCGCTGATTACAGATGTACCAGATGGCCCAGCCAAAGATGCGGGCCTAGAGACAGGTGACGTCATCTTGTCATTCGACGGTGTTGATGTTGCGGACACACGTGGTCTTGTGCGTCAGGTGGGCAATAGCCCAGTTGGTGCGACCGTGCGGGTAACTGTTTTGCGGGAAGGCAAAAGCCAAACCATTGCGGTTGTTCTAGGCCGCCGTGAAAGCGCCAACAGCGAAGCCGATCCTGCGGTGGAAGAAACGCCTGAAACGGTTGAGGGTCCCGAGGTGTCTTCCTTGATGGGGCTGACCATCACGCCACTGACGGATGATATGCGTGAAGAACTGGGTGCTGCAGCAGACATGCAAGGTCTGGCTGTGACCAATGTCGAGGAGGGCTCTGAAGCGTTTGAAAAGGGACTGCGTGCAGGTGACATCATCACAGAAGCAGGTCAGCAAAAGATCACATCCATTGATGATCTGAATGGCCGTGTGGATGCCGCACGAGAAGCTGGGCGCAAGTCTTTGCTGTTGTTGGTGCGTCGCGCGGGTGATCCACGGTTTGTAGCACTGACCCTAGAAGAGAAGTAATCACTTCGCAAAATTCTAACAAAAAGGCGTCTCTTCTGAGGCGCCTTTTTTCGTTGAACCTGCGTGTTTTAGGGAGGGCGGTTACGGGGTGCGTGGAACAGCCACAATGCCGAGTTCCCTTGCGGTCTCGATAGAGAGGACATCGCTGGGAAGGCCTGCAGCAGTTTGAACTGACAGAACGGCACGGCGGGTGGTCGCGTCCATGTTTCCGTTGATTTCGCCAGAGTATAAGCCCCGAACTTGTAGTGCACGTTGTAGGGTTGATACAAACTCGACGGTGAACGCAGGTGGGCAAGGAATTTCAAACCAACGATCCGTGCGTGGCGTGACAATCTGCTGTCGGCTTTCCTCTCGATAGATAGGTAAAGATGCTATCGAGCCATCAGCGTTGACTTTTGCAGGGGTCACAAGGATTTGCTCGGTTACGGTTTCGATAACCGCAGGAGTTGGGATCTTGCCCCAACACGTACCGGGAGGCGCACCCGCAGGCGCGAGGCCATTGCCCTGTATCACGCCACCTTCCGAAACAGTTTGATCCTGCAAGCAGGCAGCCAAAAATACAGCCCCGCAAAGGGCTGTGGCGAGGCGCAAGAAACGACGCGGGGAAGATGCCTGTATCATAGCCCAATTCCTTTGGGTCTGTTTAGTATCGGCGCACCTTAGCCCGATTTCCAACCGATGCATAGAACCTAGAAAAAGGAGAGACGCAAAAGGGACTGGCGCGCAGGTTGGCGCTTGGGTAGAAAAGGGCAGAATAGATTTAAAAAGGGCAGCTTTGATGGCCAAGATTACCTACGTAGAACATAATGGCACTGAACATGTTGTTGATGTCGCCAATGGCCTGACGGTCATGGAAGGCGCACGCGACAATAATATCCCAGGAATTGAAGCTGATTGCGGCGGTGCATGCGCGTGCTCAACATGTCACGTCTATGTAGATGCGGCATGGGTGGATAAAGTACCTGCCAAAGACGACATGGAAGAGGACATGCTAGATTTCGCCTATGCGCCGGATCCAGCGACCTCGCGATTGACGTGCCAGCTGAAAGTTTCTGATGAACTGGATGGTCTGCGCGTAAAGATGCCTGAAAAGCAGATCTGATGCGAAACAGGGCGCGGCGTCTGCTGTCAAATATGACGGGACGTGGCGTTCGCCGCGCACAGCTGATGTTGTGGGCGGCACTAGCGTTGTTTGCGCCTCATTCAAGCGTTGGACAAACTACGCAAGCTTGGCTTTCAGCTCCATTGAAATCAGCCAGGTACGTCGAACCCACTACGCGCTATCAACATGGCGTTCTTGGTGACGCTATCGAGCATGGAGCGTTGGAATTGCGCTATGATGGGGGCAACAAGCCCCATTTGATTCGTTTGCCTGAGACGCGTGTGTTTGAAGATACCGAACCGCGCATGGTAGATGTAGATGGCGATGGCCAACGTGAAGTTGTCGTTGTCGAAAGCCACCAAAACCAGGGTGCGCGGCTCGCTATTTACAACGGTGCGGGTCTGATCGCAGCAACTCCCTATATTGGTCAACGCAACCGCTGGCTGGCACCTGTTGGGGTGGCTGATCTGGACGGTGACGGGTTGATAGAGTTGGCGTATGTTGATCGCCCTCATCTGGCCAAAATATTACGTGTATGGCGGTTTGAAGAGGGTGAGCTGACCCAAATTTCTGCCCTTGATGGGGTGAGTAATCACCGAATTGGCGAACGTAACATCGCTGGCGGTTTACGTGATTGCGGCAGTGGGCCAGAAATGATTGTGGCGCGTGCGGATTGGCAGCGTCTGATGGCCGTTACCTTTGACGGATCCGCGTTGACTGCGCGTGAGATCGGACCACACAAGGGACGCGCCAGTTTTGCTGATGCGCTTGCGTGCAAATGAAGTCTGCCTTTTTGGTACTACTCGGTGCGCTTTGTGCCACGCAAGCTGCCGCTCAAGACCAGATGTCGCCAGACAGGTTTCTTGATCTTATTGTAGGAAAAACGCTTAGCTTTTCAAGCATGCGGACAGACGGCCTCGTTGGGGAAGAGCAATTCCTGCGCCGTGATCTATCAGTTTGGGCGGATCAAACGGGGCGCTGTACTTATGGACGGATCGAGTTGCGCGGACCACTGATCTGTTTTGTGTACGAAGACGCCCCGAATCCAGACAACTGCTGGATACCCTTTATGGATAACGGCACGCTGTTGGTGCTTTCAAAATGGACAAACGAAGTGCAACGGATCAGCGACATCAGCGAAGAGCCAATTACCTGCGAAGGTGCGCCGCTGTCCTAACAATCCGTTCGCCCAAAACTAGAGTCAGAGGCGAACGGTGCTTTTAATAGGATTAAGTTAGCGCGCGCCAGCCGATGTCACGGCGGAAAAAACCTTCGGGCCAATCAATGCCATCAACCATCGCATAGGCGCGCTGCTGGGCTTCTTCCAATGTTTTACCGCGCGCAGTCACATTCAGAACACGTCCGCCAACAGCAACAATGGCTCCGTCTTTCTCAGCGGTGCCAGCATGGAACACCATATTACTGCTGTCCTCAGGCATGTCAGTCAATCCGCCAATAACCGACCCTTTTTCATAACTTGCCGGATAACCATTGGCCGCTAGAACAACGGTAAGGGCATGATCATCCGCCCAATTGACCCGCATTTCGGCCAAACGCCCCTCGGCTGCGGCATGCATCAGGTCCAATGCTTGTGCACCCAAACGCATCATCAAAACCTGACACTCAGGGTCGCCAAAGCGGGCATTGTATTCCACGAGGCGCGGTGCACCGTCCTCAATCATCAGGCCAGCATAAAGCACGCCTTGATAGGGCATGCCGCGTTTTGCCATCTCTGCCATTGTCGGGCGGATGATTTCGGCGAGGGCGCGTTCGGCGATTTCATCTGTCAGAACTGGGGCAGGGGAATAGGCACCCATGCCGCCTGTGTTGGGGCCGGTATCGCCATCGCCTACACGCTTGTGATCTTGGGCCGTGCCAAAGGGCAGGACGTTTTCGCCGTCACACAGGATAAAGAAGGATGCTTCTTCGCCGCGCATGAATTCCTCAATGACAACTTCAGCGCCGGCTTCGCCAAATTCTCCGCTGAACATGTCGTCAATGGCGGCTTCGGCTTGTGTTATGGTTTCGGCGATGATCACGCCTTTGCCTGCGGCCAAACCATCAGCTTTTACAACAATCGGCGCACCTTGGGCCTGCACATACGCCTTGGCCGCGACCGCATCGGTAAAGTGGCCATAAGCGGCGGTTGGGGCGGCACACGCATCGCAGATTTCTTTGGTAAATGCTTTTGACGCCTCAAGGGCTGCGGCAGCCTGTGAGGGACCAAATACCAAAACGCCCGCTTCGCGCAGACGATCTGCGACGCCGGCGGCCAATGGTGCTTCGGGGCCGATGATCACGAAATCGACGTTGTTGCGCGCCGCAAACTCAACAACCGTGCCACCATCATTGATGTCGATGCTGGCGCAATCAGCGATTTGGGCAATACCTGCATTGCCGGGCGCCACAATCAGCTTGTCGCATTTAGGGTTTTGCAGAACTGCCCATGCAAGACTATGTTCACGTCCACCGCTGCCTAGGATTAAGATATTCATGGCGCACTCCCTTGGCCTTCGTTGCTGGGCGTTTTATGCTGCACGCGACCTATGCACAAGGATGCACCGATGGATCTGTTTGATGATCGCCCCGATGACGGCCCTGCAGAGGGCAATAGCCCAGAATACACCATAGGTGAGCTGTCTGGCGCGATTAAGCGGGTTATTGAGAACGAATTTGGCCATGTGCGTGTGCGTGCCGAAGTTGGTCGCGTGAGTCTGCCGCGTTCGGGTCACGTGTATTTGGACCTGAAAGACGACAAAGCCGTGATGGCGGGAATCATCTGGAAAGGTGTAGCATCCAAGCTGACCACGCTGCCTGAAGAGGGCATGGAGGTGATCGCCACAGGTCGCATCACCACATTCCCTGGTCAGTCGAAATACCAGATCATCATCGAAGACATCAAACCCGCAGGCATGGGTGCGCTGATGGCTGTGCTGGAAAAACGGAAAGCGGCGCTTGCGGCTGAGGGGCTTTTTGATCCTGCACACAAACGCCCGTTGCCCTATTTGCCCGAAATAATTGGCGTAATCACATCGCCGTCCGGTGCAGTGATCCGTGATATTTTGCACCGCTTGCGGGATCGCTTTCCACGAAAGGTGCTGATTTGGCCTGTCGCAGTGCAGGGGGCCAAATGTGCACCCGAAGTTACCCGTGCGATTGAGGGCTTTAACCTTCTGACACCGGGCGGGGCGTTGCCGCGACCCGACTTGCTGATTGTCGCACGCGGTGGTGGCTCGGTTGAGGACCTTTGGGGATTTAATGAAGAGGCCGTTGTACGGGCGACAGCGGCATCTGACATTCCACTGATTTCGGCAGTTGGTCATGAGACAGACACAACGCTGATTGATTTTGCCTCAGATATGCGGGCGCCCACACCAACTGCGGCGGCCGAGTTGGCCGTTCCTGTACGTGTTGAGCTGGTGGCTTATCTGGATCAACAGAACGCCCGCATGAGTCGCGCCCTGAGCCAAGGGCTGGTGCAACGCGGCCAGCGTTTGCGCGATATGGCCCGTGCGTTGCCGCGTGCTGAAACATTGCTGGAAAACCCGCGGCAACGGTTGGACCGCGTCAGTGATCGCCTGACGCGAGCCAAGACTCTGACAGAAGCGCCAAAGTTACGTCTGGAACGTGCCATTGCACGCCTTGATCCGGCGCTGATGACTGGCGTTCAACAACGCAAGATGCGCCTTGCTGACCTGAGTGGTGGTTTGCGACCTGCAACATTGCAGCGGCGCTTGTCTCAGGATGCACAACGCATAGCGAGCCTGTCAAAACGCCTTGCACCCGCGTTGGAACGCGAGCGTGCCTTGCAGGCCGCGCGTTATTCGCGTGCAACGCAGGCACTGTCTGATGTGGGGCAACGACAATTGCAAAACTGGCAAAGCCAAATTGCGGCGGCCGAACGTCTGCGCCGAACATTAGGGTATGAGGCCACATTGGAACGCGGATTTGCGGTAGTGCGCAGCGGCGGGGCAGTCATCACCTCTAGCAAGGTCGCGGCAAACGAGAAAACGCTGGAAATCCAATTCGCTGACGGAAAGGTCAACGTGAGCCCCTAAATCCAACTAAGTGGATCAAACCCCGATTTTTGGCCCCAAGCATAGCATTTCTTCAGTGCTTTCATTCGCCTCATACAGCGGCGTCACAGCGGGATCATTTTCGAACCGCGCGATCAATCCGCGTGCACCTTGTTCAAAGCTCCAGCATTGCGGGTCAGGGCGATCATCATAGGTAAAGCAGATCAACCCATCTGCCTCATACCATTCGCCGTCCTTGCATTCCCCATCCAGAAATGACCAACGCACGCGTCGGTTGGGCAGGTATATTTCTGCGCCATAAGGTTGATTGCCGCTCCCGTAATACAGTGTTTTACCTTGGGTATAGGCGTCAAACTCCTCACCGCTCATTGTTGATTGAGCGTTGGCGGGCAGGGCCACAAGGGCCAATAGGATCAGTGCAATTAGTCTCATGCGACCACGATGCCAGATGTCGCGGGGTGACACCAGAGCGCGCGCAAGTTTCCGATTGGCTTCAGCATGTCACCGCGTACCGCGCAAAGCGCCGCTGAATTGTCGTTTTTCGCCTCAATCAAAAGCAGTCTCTTTGCTAAACCAACCCAAAGAATAAGGGGACTTTGGCTATGGCGCTGGACACAAAAGACAACGGACCGGACAAGGGTGTTTGGAAATCTGGTAAAGGCAAAGGCCGCCACCACACCAAAGGCCGTCAGTTGGAAGATGGCGCATGGGATGAAATCCGCACGCTGCTAGACTCAGAACCGCGTGACCGTGATCTGCTGATTGAGTACCTGCACTTGATCCAAGATAAATTTGGACATCTGTCGGCTGCGCACCTGCGTGCACTGGCCGAAGAAATGCGGATGAGCATGGCCGAAGTCTATGAGGTCGCGACCTTCTATGCGCATTTCGACGTTGTAAAAGAAGGCGAAACACCGCCGCCAGCCCTGACAATTCGCGTTTGCGACTCGCTTAGCTGTGAAATGGCAGGGGCGCAGGCGCTCAAAGCCGCGCTTGAGGATGGTCTAGACCCTGCTGAGGTTCGCGTGTTGCGCGCGCCGTGCATGGGGCGTTGCGATACCGCGCCAGTGCTAGAGCTGGGCCATGCCCATATCGACAATGCCACACCGGAAAAGGTGCACGCAGCCGTCGCTGCGGGACACACGCACGCGCATATTCCTGAGTATGAGGCCTACGCTACTTACGTCTCCAACGGTGGCTACGCCAAGCTGGAAGAGCTGCGTGAAAGCGGCAATTGGGAGCAGGTGCAAGAACTTGTTCAGTCCTCTGGGCTGCGCGGTCTTGGCGGTGCGGGTTTCCCATCAGGCAAAAAATGGGGTTTTGTACGCGCCAATGCAGGGCCACGTTATTTGGCGGTAAACGGCGACGAAGGTGAACCAGGTACATTCAAGGACCGCTTTTACCTAGAGCGTGAGCCGCATGCGTTTTTGGAAGGCATGTTGATCGCAGCGTGGGCCGTAGAGGCCGAGCGCGCGTATATCTACATGCGCGACGAATATCCGGCGGTTCTGGAAATCCTCGCGCGTGAGATTGCCGCGCTAGAAGACGCAGGTGTTGTTGAGGCCGGATATATTGATCTGCGACGCGGGGCAGGTGCCTACATCTGCGGTGAAGAATCCGCGATGATTGAAAGCATCGAAGGCAAGCGCGGGATGCCACGTCATCGTCCTCCGTTTGTGGCGCAGGTTGGTATCTTTGGCCGCCCTACGCTGGTGCATAATGTTGAGACGCTTCACTGGGTTTCAAAGATTTGCCGCGAAGGGCCTGAGATCCTATCCTCGACCGAGCATAATGGCCGTAAGGGTCTGCGCAGTTATTCGGTTTCCGGACGTGTCAAAAATGCTGGCGTTCACTTGTTGCCAGCGGGGTCCACGATCATGGATGTGATCGATGCGGCGGGGGGCATGTTGGACGGTCACACGTTCAAAGCCTATCAACCCGGTGGGCCATCCTCTGGCCTATTGCCAGCGTCAATGAACGACATTCCGCTCGACTTTGACACGTTGCAGCCACACGGTACGTTCATAGGTTCGGCTGCTGTTGTGGTGCTATCTGATGCAGACAAAGCCCGCGATGCGGCACTGAACATGCTGCGGTTCTTTCAGGATGAAAGCTGTGGGCAGTGTACACCATGCCGCGTTGGCTGTGGAAAAGCGGTTCAGTTGATGCAGGCGGAGACATGGGATCAGGACCTGCTCGAAGAGCTTTCCTCGGCCATGGTGGATGCGTCCATTTGCGGACTTGGGCAGGCTGCGCCAAACCCAATTCGCATGATGATGAAGCACTTCCCTGAAGAGATTTAAACAAAGTTCACACCTCATCTGATAGGTGAGGTGTGAACTTTACCACCTTGTATTTAGTTATTTATTCTGAACGACAAGGCAGGAGCAACGTTGTCGTTTGAGGCTGCTGCATAGCTTTTGCGCACCCTGACGGCTGTTGCGGCCAATGCGCGCAAAGAAGTATCCCTTTTTCCCTGAGACGCGGTTTTTCACATAGATGAGGTCAAGTTTTTCTCTCTTGACCTGCGCGCGGCAACTGCCTGTGCGGTCACGTACTTTGGCCGTTGCAGATTTCTTTGATGTCCCAAAACCCAGTTGCACGCCCCAGGGTTTGATCGGTGGCTTGGGCGGCTTTGCCCTTTTGAGCGGTGAGAGCTTGCGGTTGCGCGCCATCTCCGAACAGGCAGTATAAAAGCTCTTGTCCTTGGCCAGTCTGAAATCATGATCTTTGGGCGGCGCATCGCGCCATTGCTCGGCAGTGAGCCCCGTTATGATTGGTACGTAATTGACCGTTTCGGGCGCAAGACCTTTGCCTTCCAAGAAACCTTGAGCGCGCCGCTCTCCACCATTATAGCCGATGGCGGCCATGCCTTCATTGCCATAACGGCGGGCCATCTCAGACAGATATTGGGCTGAGTGTTCCAGCGCATCGGCAGGGTTGTAGGGGTTTTTCAATCCACGCAATCGCGCAGTAGAGGGGATGAATTGTGCGATGCCGCGGGCATTTGCATGGCTGAGCGCGTTGGGGTCAAGACGGCTTTCTTGCCAGATGAGTCGCGCAAAGAAACCGGAATCGAGGTTGTGACGTTTTGAGAAGACCTCAATTGCGTTACAGGTGTCATAGACGAAATGCTCGGTGCGGATGCATTGCACATGCCCCCACTTGCCAGTGCTACACTGAGGAACCCGGGGATCAGCCAAAGCTGAACCACCCCAAATCACTGATAAAATGATCACAATTAGCCGCATGTCGCTTTGGTGGCCCGCCTGTACCTGCTTGTCAATCGCGCACCCTTCCATCCGGTGGCCCAAGGGGTTAGATCAGTAAGGTAATCTAAACCGGAGTTCCCCTGCGTGGCGTTTTTCAAAAAGCTCAAAGACCGCATGTTCAAATCCTCGTCCAAAATTGACGAGGGGCTTGAGGCTATTGTCAGTGATGGAGGGGATGCCGAGGATGTTGTGCAAGATATAGCTGCACAGCAGGAAGCGGGCGAAGCCGCAGCCAAGGTAGAAGCAGAGCGCGTTCAAGCAGAAAAAACTGCTGAGCAGGAAGCGCGTGAGCGCGCGGAAGCTGAGGCGAAAAAAGAAGCGGAGACCGCAGCGCGCATTGCTGAGGAGGCACGCGCCAAAGCCGAAGCGGCACGCCACGTAGAGGAAGCCGCGCAAGCAGACGAGAAGCGCAAGGCTGCGAAAGAAGCAGAAGAGGCGGCACAAGCCGCCATAGCTGCGCAGGAACGGCAGGCAGAAGAAGCCGCGCAAGCAGCTGAACAGCGTGCACAGGAGCTGGCAGAAAAGGAAGAGGCTGAGCGCCTTGCGGCAGTGGAAGAAGCTGAACAGGAAGCAAAAACTTCTGAACCGCTTCGCACAACGCTGACGCCAGTTGCCCCGATGTTAGATGCAGCTCCCGATGAGCCAGCGCCAAAACGCGGTATTCTGGGCCGATTGATGGGGCGCGGAACCGCTGCGCCAGTAACACGCCGTGTGCTGGATGACGCTATGCTAGAGCAACTCGAAGAGTTGTTGATCAGCGCTGACATGGGCGTGGATACTGCACTGCGGGTCACGGCCAATATGGCCGAGGGGCGACTGGGCAAGAAGCTGTCAGTTACTGAGATTAAGACCCTGATGAGCGATGAAATCGCCCGCATCATGGAACCTGTTGCCAAGCCATTACCGCTCTACGCCAAGACGCCGCAGGTTGTGTTGGTGGTTGGGGTGAATGGTTCGGGCAAAACGACCACCATTGGCAAACTTGCCAGCCAGTTTCGTGGCGCAGGCAAAAAAGTTGTTATCGCGGCAGGTGATACTTTCCGCGCCGCTGCTGTTGAACAATTGCAGGTCTGGGGCGAGCGCGCAGGCGTTCCGGTTCTGACCGCGCCGCACGGGTCTGATCCTGCCAGCCTCGCCTTTGATGCAATGACGCGCGCCGAAGAAGACGGCGCGGACCTGTTGATGATTGACACAGCAGGGCGTTTGCAAAACCGCGGCGACCTGATGGAAGAACTGGCCAAGATCGTGCGGGTTATTCGCAAGAAAGATCCCGAAGCACCACATAACACGTTGCTGGTACTTGACGCCACAACAGGCCAGAACGCGGTGAACCAAGTGAAAGTTTTTCAGGAAATCTCGGATGTGTCCGGCCTTGTGATGACCAAACTGGATGGCACTGCAAAGGGCGGCGTGCTGGTTGCTTTGGCCGATAAATTTGGCCTGCCGATCCACGCGATTGGCGTCGGCGAGCAGATCGATGACCTCCAACCCTTTGATCCACAAGAGTTTGCGGACGCTCTGACCGGGCTTGACCGCTAAGGCGGCGGCGAATGACCGATTGGCTCATCTCGATTGAAGGCACATCAACGGGGCACTCTGTTGCATTGATCTTGGCGTTGTTGGCTGCGTTTTTGCATGCGGTGTTTGGTGCGTTGCAAAAGGGGCGACATGACCCTTGGCTGACGCGCGGCGCGATTGATGGCTCATATTGCCTGATGGCCGCTCCCTTTGCGTTGTTTGTTGTGCCATGGCCAGAACCGCATATGTGGGTGATCTTTGGCGCGGCGTGGGTGATCCACTGCGTGTATAAATTCCTACAGGCGGCGGCCTATACCAAAGGGGCATATACCGTTGTGTACCCTGTGGTGCGCGGCACTGGGCCGCTGTTCACGGTGATTGGCGCCTATCTGATCTTTAACGAGACATTCAGCGGCCTGCAGTGGATGGGCGTCGCGGTGTTGATGGCGGGTATCTTTGGGCTGGCGCTGTATAATATGATCTACCTTGAGTCCGAGCGGGACACGTTGAACATCGCGATGGCGCTGGCCGTAGTGACGGGGTTGTTTGTTGCGTTGTACACAACACTGGACGCTTACGGCATCCGCGCAACGACAAACCCGTTCACCTTTTTGGCGTGGTTTTTCATGATCGACGGTTTTTTGTTCCCGATCATCGCCTACCGCCGCTGGCACCGGATGGCAGATGCACCAGCTGTGTGGCCTTTGATGCAACGTGGCATTTTCGGCGGGTTTGTCGCTTTCCTGAGCTTTGGATCAATAATGATGGCGACGCGCCTTGATAAGGTGGGCGAAGCGGCAATATTGAGAGAGACATCAACAGTATTTGCGGCCTTGATCGGCTGGCTGGTACTTAAAGAAACGGTAGGGCCCCGCCGGGTCGCGCTGATGGCGCTGATCGCGGCAGGTGCTGTAATTGTAGAATTCGGAGGCTAGTGATGGCTGAGGCACGTGAGATTAACCCAATCCTGAAACAAGTGCTGGAGCTGGGTCCGACGCTGTTGTTCTTTGTGCTTTATGTGCGGATCAAAGAAGACGTGTTCACATTTGCGGGCACCGAATACACCGGATTTATTGTGGCGGCTGTTGTGTTTGTCCCGATCTTACTGATCTCGATGGGTATTTTATGGGCCCTCACAGGGCAGCTAAGCCGCATGCAGGTGTTCACAGCGTTTATGGTGATCTTTTTCGGTGGCTTGACCGCGTGGTTCAACGACGAGCGTTTCTTTAAAATGAAAACCACTATCGTTTATGGGTTTCTGGCGGCGATCCTTACCATTGGGTTGTTGCGGGGCCGGTCATGGCTGGAATATGTGATGGCGGATATGATGCCCATGCACCACGACGGCTGGATCATTCTGACAAAGCGCCTGACTATGGCGTTTGTGGTGCTGGCGGTTGTGAATGAATTTGTCTGGCGCACCATGTCTACGGATGCATGGGTAAAAATCGAGACATTCGGCTTTCCGATTGCCTTGATGGTATTCCTGTTCTGGCAGTTCACGCGCCTCCAGCCATATGTGATTGAGCCGGATGAAGGCGCGGAGAAAGACTAGAGCGGTCTTACTTTCGTAATTCTGCGTACAAGGCACGACCTGCTTGTACGCCTTTGCGCGCGCCCATCACATCCAACCAACGCGCCATATGCGGTTTGTCCTCCAGCGTTTGCTGTTGCCCTTCCCATAAGGATGCCCAGCCCCAGATTGAAAAATCTGCGATTGAGATGAAATCACCTGCAACGAATTCGTTTTGGGCAAGCTGACGATCCAAAACCCCGTAAAGGCGTGCAGTCTCGGCGCGGTAGCGGTCCTTGGCGTAGGGGATATCATTGGGCGGTATCGTTTTGGGCGCGTATTTCAAAAAGTGATGCGCCTGTCCTGCCATCGGCCCCAAGCCACCCATTTGCCACATCAACCATTGATCTACAGTAAGACGCTCACGTTCGGTCCTGCCATAGAACTGGCCTGTCTTGCGGGCAAGATATTGCAGGATCGCGCCACTTTCGAAAATCGAAATCGGTTCGCCACCTGGCCCATCCGCGTCTGTAATCGCGGGCATGCGGTTATTGGGGGCAATTTTTAAAAACTCGGGATCAAATTGATCGCCTTTGCCAATATTGATGAGGTGGGTTGCGTAAGGCAGCTCCATCTCCTCTAGGCATACCGAGATTTTCCATCCGTTTGGCGTAGGCCAGTAATATAGATCAATAGGCGTGCTCATGATGGGGGCCTTTTCCTCTGGTGTACCATTCCATGATGCGGTTTTTTCTAGAGGTGACAAGGGGATTTGGCTGGTTTTGTAGGTCGGGTTGAGGTGGAATTGCGCTGCGTAAGTCACAAAATGGTAACGTACCGTTCAACAACGCGGCATTGAGCAACATAACACCGGGGCGCGTATAGCTAGACCAGTGGCAGACGCGCCGTTGGGGTGGGGCCAGTGGATAACCTAGGTCAGACAATTTGCTGAGGGTGCGGTTGCAATCAATGTGAATGCGCATCGCATGGCGGCAGCTCAGCCCGCGCCCGATTGCCCCTGTGTCCGGTACAACCTGTTCAAAGACATGATCAAACAATGCGTTTTCGCCGCTGGTCACATGGAACATTTCACAGGACCTCCCTGCGGGCGTGTTCAGGGCATGGTTTGCCAAACCCAAATGAGCGGCCCCACTCAGCAAGACAATACGCCCCACATCACCTGCACGCAGATAGGGCAGGGCAGCAAGGCAAAGCGTTGCCCCAAGGGAGTGCGCGATGAGGTGAACGTCTCGGCGGCCCCGGAATGAGGATATTAGCTGGGCCAGATCACGCGCCCGGTCAAGTGCAGTGCTATAGGCTTGCCTCAATCCGCCACGAGCATGCCATCCAAATGCAATTCCCTGCACATCACTTTGGTGCACTCCAAGGGGCGTTGGCCAACCCTGAAGGGCGAAAATACGGGCGTGAGGGCAGTTTTTGTGAATGAACGGAGAGTATTTATACCCATGCACCATAATAACAACGGGCCCTTGTGTGGCTGCGACCTGCGCCAGTGCGCCGCTTACGGGTTGGGCAGAACCGTGCAGCGATAGCCCTTTGGTGGATGCATTGATGCGCAGAAGCGGCATGCTGATCCTTCTTACTATGCGCAGTTAATGATGCGCGTTCCTGAATTTGGGTGTGCTTAGAACGTGTAATAGCGAGATGAATATCCCGTTACCTCTTCGTGCGGATGCTTGACGTGTCCGTGCGGTTGGCCTAAGTCAGCCCCGTGGCGA
The DNA here is from genome assembly GCF_036960155.1 of Sulfitobacter sp. Taxonomy (GTDB): domain Bacteria; phylum Pseudomonadota; class Alphaproteobacteria; order Rhodobacterales; family Rhodobacteraceae; genus Sulfitobacter. The sequence continues at coordinate 217,059 of NZ_JBALWB010000002.1, forward strand.
TTTGTTACCGGATTGCGGGCCACGTTAAATATTCCGCTAAAAGGTCAGGATGAAAGCCCCCTTTCGCTTGACCGCGTTTGGGGTTTTTTTGTGCCCGACCCCTTTGAACGGGCGCACAGAGGAATGACACATGAGTGATAATTGGAAATCGGGCACCAAAGCTGTGCACACAGGCACGCGTCGCAGCCAATACGGCGAAGTGTCCGAGAGCATCTTTATGACCCAAGGCTTCGTTTACGAAACCGCAGAACATGCTGAGCAGCGGTTTATTGCGTCAGGTGATGATGAATTTATCTACGCCCGCTACGGCAACCCGACGGTCAAGATGTTCGAAGAGCGCATTGCTGCCCTTGAAGGTGCAGAGGATGCCTTTGCCACGGCCTCTGGTATGGCTGCGGTTTCCGGCGCGCTGACCTCAATGCTCAAGGCGGGGGATCATGTTGTGTCTTCGCGCGCCTTGTTTGGTTCGTGTCTGTACGTTCTTGAGGAAATCCTGACACGCTATGGCGTTGAGGTGACGTTTGTAGACGGCACCGATCTGGCCCAATGGGAAGCGGCGATTCGTGATGACACGAAGGCGGTCTTCTTTGAGTCGATCTCAAACCCGACTTTGGAAGTCATTGATATTAAATCTGTATCTGAATTGGCCCATGCAAAAGGCGCAATCGTGCTGATCGACAACGTGTTCGCCACGCCAGTCTTTTCGCGCGCAATTGAGCAGGGCGCAGATGTGGTGATTTACTCAGCCACCAAACACATCGATGGTCAGGGCCGCGCACTGGGTGGTGTGATCCTTAGCACCCGTGAATTTATTCGTAAAACGGTTGAACCCTACATGAAGCACACGGGCGGTTCGATGTCGCCGTTCACAGCGTGGATCATGCTCAAAGGTCTTGAAACCATGCGTTTACGTGTGCGGGCGCAGGCGAGTTCTGCGCTTACTATCGCAAAAGCGTTGCAAAACCACGCTGCTATTGAACAGGTCATTTACCCCGGTCTGAAAGAACACCCGCAAAGCGCGTTGGTAAAGCAGCAGATGGGTGAGGGCGGCACGGTTCTGTCTCTGGTTGTGAAGGGCGGCAAAGAGGCGGCGTTCAAGTTCCTCAATGCAACCAAGATCGGTGTGATCTCGAACAACCTTGGGGATGCAAAGACAATCTTGACCCATCCTGCAACAACAACGCACCAGCGTTTGCCAGATGATCAAAAGCTAAGCCTTGGGATCACGGATGGTTTGGTGCGCGTCAGCATTGGTTTGGAAGACGAAACCGACCTGATCGAAGATTTCGTGCAGGCACTGGATGCCGCAAATTAACCAATGGTTGGCGTAATTCCCCCGCTATTTCCAATATTTTTTTGGTAATCTGGCGAGGGAAGCTTACATATGGTTCCTGACAGACAAGGGGCTGCTAAATGAACATCGGCACACCAATTTCGCCAAAGCTGGATCGCAGCGCGGCCCAAAAAGCGCTTGAGACCTTACGAGCATGGGCCGCAAGTGCAGACGTGAGCGAACTTGAAGCGCTTGATCCTGTAATTGCTCGGGCTTTAACTGAAGGCGATGCTTACCCAACGTATAAGCGCGAATATCCAGCCAATTTTGAGATCGAGGCGGATTACAAAGCCAGTTTGCCTGATTTGCAAAACGGCCCTTCTAGCTTGATTAAAGGTTCAAAACAGCAAATCCAGCACGTCGGGATTTCAAACTTCCGGCTTCCTGTTCAGTTTGAAACCTGCACAGGCGGGCAACTGACACTTGAGACATCAGTAACAGGCACCGTGAGCCTTGAGGCGGATAAAAAGGGCATCAACATGTCCCGCATCATGCGCAGTTTTTACAAACATGCCGAACAGGTCTTTAGCTTTAAGGTGATCGAGGCGGCGCTGGACGATTACATTACTGACCTTGATAGCTTTGATGCGCGCATTCAGATGCGATTTTCCTTCCCGATGAAGATCACCAGCCTGCGGTCCGGTTTGGATGGCTATCAGTATTACGATGTTGCACTTGAGCTGGTTGAGCAGGATGGCGTGCGTCAGCAAATCATCCACCTTGACTATGTGTATTCCAGCACGTGCCCCTGTTCACTTGAACTTAGCGAGCACGCACGCGCCACACGCAACCAACTTGCCACTCCACATTCCCAGCGTTCTGTTGCGCGTATTTCCGTGTTGGTCAAAGAGGGGGCAGATTGCCTTTGGTTCGAAGACCTGATCGAGGCTTGCCGCCGTGCGGTGCCGACCGAGACGCAAGTCATGGTGAAACGTGAAGACGAACAGGCATTTGCAGAGTTGAACGCCGCCAATCCGATCTTTGTCGAAGATGCAGCGCGCCTGTTCTGTGAACAATTACTGGCGGATGAGCGGGTTTCAGATTTCAGAATCGTGGCCAGCCACCAAGAAAGCCTGCACAGCCATGACGCGGTAAGCGTACTGACTGAAGGCCCGACATTTGCGCAAGCCAGCTTTGATCCAAAGCTGTTCAATACGCTGTTCCACGTCGGCTAGCCTGTGGGCGTGGCAAAGCCACGCCCAAGTGCCCGCCAGCCGGATAGGCCCAAAATAAGTGCTCCGATGGTGGCGGTCCAAAAAGGGACTGTCAGCGCAGTTTCTCTTGGGAAGAAACCGTCACTTCCTTGAACTAAAATGCCCGAAAGCATAAGGCCGACGGGCATCATTCCCCATGCCATCATGCGGTAAATACTGTTCACGCGCCCTAAAATCGCATCTGGGATCATGCGCTGGCGATACGAGACCGATACCGTGTTCCAGACCAAACCCGTAAAGCTGAAGATCGCGAGAACCAACGCGAGCATGATCGCGCTTGGGGCGATGGCCATTGCTGCAAATGCTGGCGCAGATGAAATGAGCATGATCTGGGCAGTACGCGCTGGGCCCATCCGCTCAACGATCCATGCACCACACCAGCCGCCAGCTATGCCGCCGATCGCGCCAGAAGCAAGGATCAATCCGTACGCGCGCGCGCCCAGCCCTAGGTTCTCTTGCACATGCAAAATTAGGGCGATTGCGGCCATTTCATACAGCAAGTTCCAGAATCCGGTGATCCAAGCAAGTTGCCGCAACAACTTATGCTGCCCCAGAAAGGCAAAACCTTCCTTTAGTTCAGCTTTCCAATCGGGTGCGTTGCGGGTTTTCGGCGCTCCTTGGGGCAGACCGCGCAGCAACATCAGCGCAGCCAAACAGGCTAGCGCATTCACGGTAAAAGGCGCCGCCAGCATTGCTGCAATCAAAAACGCGCCCAGTGCCGGACCCAGCAAAGCATTGCCCACCAGTTCGACGCTCCAAAGCCGCCCGTTTGCACGTTCAAGCGCCTCAGAGGGGACAAGTGCGGGGAGCATGGTTTGCGCGGCGTTGTCGCGAAACACTTCGGCAACGCCAACAATGGCAGCACAAAGCAGCAACATCCCATAAAGAACCGGATGCGCAATCCCGCTGGCAGGTGTTTGTGCCAACGGCCCTGTCATCCAAAGGGCAATCGCCAAAGCGAGGTAAGCAATCCCGCGCAGGCCATCCATCGCACGGATCAGGGGCAGGCGGGCCACTCGGTCGGTCACGATGCCTGCGGGCAGCGCACAAACAAACCAAGGCGCGCGTAACACAACGGGAACCAGCGCAATCAATAGCGCGTCACGGGTCAACAGCGAGGCAAGCCATGCCCATGCCACAGTGGAAATCCCATCGGCCAAGTTGCTGAGGCCTGCAGAGGCGACGAATCTGTTAAATGGTTTCATAATTTTGACAATAGCTGCGGCAAAAAGAGTTTGCACTAGGTGGGATGCTGCTATGCAGAATTGTCACTGGCGCTGCACTGCAGCGAAGATTACCTTCGAGCTAAGGGAATGATCCCTAACCAATTAATTACCTGCGAAGGGATATCCGATGACATATCAGAACACATCCGAGCAATTTTCTGCCCGCGGTAACGGATTTGCGACAACCGTATTTCAAACGGCGCTGAAAATCATCACGCCTGTTGGACGGTTCTTTGCTGCCATTGGCACGGCCATGATCAATGCAAGTGAATCGTCGGCTCGTCTCAAAACCATCGAAGCTCTGCGCGCAAAATCAGACGATGAACTGGCGGAAATGGGTATTAAGCGCGACGAAATCGCACAATTTGTATTCAAAGATCTGATGTACATCTAAGTTTTGATCTGCACGCAAGCCCGCCAGATGCCCTTGTCATAGCGGGCATGGCGGGCTTTTTGCGTTTTGAGGGCTAATGATGTTCGCAGTCGCTTGACACCGAGGCGCGCGCGCGCCAACCCTTCGCTGATGGATCTGCGCCCCGTAGGATATGTTATTGGCCTTTTGGTGGCCGTGTTGGGGGCAGCTATGCTGATCCCTCTGCTGGTTGATCTTGCCGAAGGGCGGGGGCACTGGCCGGTTTTCTTGCAGAGTTCTGTCATCACCTTGTTGGGCGGTATCACAATTGCATTGGCCTGCGCTAACGGGGTCCGCGAAGGGCTGACAATCCAACAAACATTCCTGCTCACCTCTTCTGTTTGGGTGGCGTTGCCGCTGTTTGGCGCAATCCCGTTTATGTTGGGGCAAACGGATGCAAGCATCGTTGATGCGGTATTCGAGGCGATGTCAGGTTTGACCACAACTGGCGCTACCGTTTTTTACGGCTTGGATGAAATGCCGAAAGGGTTACTGATATGGCGGGCCATTCTGCAATGGCTTGGCGGTATCGGCATCATTGTGGTTGCGATGGTGTTTTTGCCTGAGTTGCGTGTCGGGGGCATGCAGATTTTTAAATCCGAAGGGTTTGACACTTTTGGGAAAATCCTGCCGCGTGCGGGGCAGATCGCTACCCAGATTTCCGGTCTGTATGTTGCGTTTACGTTGATCTGTGCGATGGTCTATCTCTATTTTGGAATGAATGTGTTTGATGCAACAGCACATGCCATGACCACAATATCGACGGGTGGATTTGCAAACTACGATGCGTCTTTTGGGACGTTTTCGGGTCCGTTAGAATATGTGGCAGCAGTCTTTATGATTCTCGCGGCCCTCCCCTTTGTGCGCTATGTGCAGTTGATTAACGGAAATCCTACCGCGCTGCACCGTGACAGACAGGTGCGCGGCTTTGTGATGACGATTGCCGTGCTTATCGTTGTGCTAATCGTTCTGCTCGAAGACGGGATCCATCTGGATCATGAACAGGCCATACGCGAAGCGTTTTTCAATGTAACTTCGATCATTTCTGGCACGGGCTTTTCTTCGGTTGATTACATGCAATGGGGCAGCTTTGCGATTGCGCTGTTCTTTTTCATAGGGCTGATCGGCGGTTGCGCTGGGTCAACGGCATGTTCGGTCAAAGTGTTCCGCTACCAGTTGTTGTTTGCGTCTATCCGCGCTCAATTGCAGCGCATCCGCTCACCGCACGGAATATTCACGCCGCGCTATGATGGCCGCCCTGTTACCGAGGAAGTCCTCGCTTCGGTCATGTCGTTCTTTATGTTTTTTGTCGTGACGTTAGGGTTGGTTGCAGTTGCATTGTCGATGACGGGGCTCGATTTTGTGACCTCGGTTTCCGGTGCAGCGTCAGCGCTTGCAAACATTGGCCCCGGTCTGGGTGATATCATTGGTCCAGCGGGAAATTTCTCGTCGTTGAATGACACTGCAAAATGGATACTCACAATCGCGATGCTATTGGGCAGGCTTGAGCTCATGGTAGTCTACGTAATTTTTACCGTTAAATTCTGGAGAGCTTGATGTCTGATACTGTTACGCGCCCGCTGGGCGCGCAGATTTCGCATATGTTGAAGGCGCGTGGCGTCGATGTGATTTTTGGCATTCCTGGTGTGCATAATCAGGAAATGTACCGTGGCATCGAAGAAGCGGGCATTACCCATGTGCTTGCGCGTCATGAGCAGGGCGCGGGGTTTATGGCTGATGGCTATGCGCGTGCGTCTGGCAAGCCCGGGGTGGCCTATGTGATCACCGGACCGGGCCTGTGCAATGTGATGACCCCAATGGGGCAGGCCTATAGCGACAGCGTGCCTGTTTTGGTGATCTCGTCGTGTCTGGATGAAACCGCAACGCGTCGTGGGCAGCTGCACCAGATGAAAGATCAGGAAATCGCTGCGGGGACGGTCTGCGATTGGTCCCATACCGCGCTTAGCGCACAATCAGCCTACGGGCTGGTTGACCGCGCGATGCAAGAGTTCGTGACACAGCGCCCACGCAGCAAACACATTCAGGTTCCTATTGCCCAGCTGGAAGCCTTGGCTCCAGCAGCGCCAGCCCCTGTGGTTCGCGCCTTGCCGGCACAGTTCCTAAACGCAGACCTTGCGGAGATGTTTGAGCAGATCAAAGCGGCCAAGAAACCCCTGTTTGTCTTTGGCGGCGGCGCATCAAAGGCCAGCGTATCCGCGCGCCAAGTGGTTGCGGCATTGGGTGCGGCAAGTTTCGTAACCTACGCAGGTCGCGGCGTTATGGCACCTGACGACCCACTGTTCTTTGGGGCCGCTCTAGCGCGTCCAGACAGTGCGAATTTTGTCGCCCAAGCAGACCTTGTGATAGCGGTTGGCACTGAGCTGGCAGAAGTCGATATTTGGCGCGAACATCTGGGGCACACTGCTCCGATGATCCGCGTAGACATCGATGCCGAGGTCCTCACTGATTATCAGCGCGCAGAACATCCCGTTCAAATGGATGCGGGCTTGTTCCTTGAGGCACTGGTTAGTGCGGCACAGGCTTCTTCCCCTGCAATAGGGTGGGACCCCCGTGATATCGCCAAAGCCCGCGCACACTGGCGTGCGGAAGTAGATGCAGAACGTCCGGGCATTGTTCCTGTTGTTGATGCACTGCGTGCGGCTATGCCTGATCAGACGATGATCTATTCGGATATGACCCAATTTGCCTATGTCGCAAAAGAAGTCTGGGACATGGAACAACCAAGCCACTGGCACCACCCCTACGGTTTTGGCACGCTAGGATATGCAACACCTGCCGCAATCGGCGGCGCGATTGCGCGCGGTGACAAGCCAACACTGGCGGTTATTGGGGATTACGGGTTCCACTACACCTGCCAAGAACTAGGCGTGGCCGTTGAGTTAGGCCTGAGCCTGCCGATCATCCTGTGGGATAACGGCAAATTGGGTGAGATTGAAGACAGCATGGTCCGTGCTCAGATCGCGCCAAACGCAGTGATTGCCCGCAATCCTGATTTTTGCAAGCTGGCCGAAGCCTTTGGCGCACGTTCTGCCAATCCGCAAACATTGGATGAATTCCAAGATGCTGTGCGTGCAGCATTTGAGGCGGATGGCCCAACGCTGATCTACGCAACACCTGCTATGACAGCTTAATAGAAACGTCTCTTCAGGGGCTGGTTTATTTCAGCCCCTGAACTCAAACGTGCAGGATTACTCCCAGCAACTTACCAATACGGTCATGCCGCTGGCTTTTTCAGACAGTTGAAACGCTGTCAGGCTGATTGAATCTTGTGATGCCGCATTTGGCAGGTTCAGGCCTGCCTCATTGCTGGCCGCAACAACAGTTGCCGCATCAATCGCAAAGCTAACGTCATCAGGCAGCTGAGGTCCACCAGCAGGGGCCGCAGAGAGCATCCCGATGATCGCGCCTGTACGGTTCAAAACCGGACCACCCGCATCACCTGAACGCGAACGCAAAGCTAGGCGGTTCACATTCTCTTCGCCATCAAGACCGCGCACATCCGCCAATGTGCCAAAACTCATGGAGGGAGAACTCAAAACGCCCTCAAAGGAATAGCCGGCCAGCGCCACCTCGCTTTGCAAGCGCGGGGTCTGTGCGGTGAAGGCACCAACCACCAAAGGTGCTAGTGCGGCCTTGGGCTTGAGCAAGGCAACGCCGCGTTGGATGTCATCAGAAATCAGTTCCGCATCCGTGTCGCCGTCTAGCGTAATGCGTGAGCAGCTTTGTACTGCGGCTGACGTTGTGGCCACATGGCCCGCCGCAGTTACGAAAAAGCCAGAACGGGATGTTTTGGGTTTGCGAATTTGCAGGCCTGAGATCAGATCAATGGACTGCTGTGAAGCATCCCCAGCAGAGGCGCTCAGCGCGCCGGGCATACGGGTAAAGCTGCTGCGCATCTCAGACAACAGGCGGCGGCGGCGCTCTTCATCACCTGCAGGCCAAATCAGGGTAAACCCTTTGATCTCACCATTTTCCAGCCGCGCTTCGGTATAGCTGATGGTTCGGGCGCTTTCGCCGACCAACGTAAAGCTAGATTTCTCACGCTCACGCGGACCGTCAAGTGGGACAATCTCAAGTGTTTGCATGATTTCATAAAGGCCAAACAGCGTATCTTGATCGCCCGGCTGGCTGATCAGCAAGACGCGCGCATCAATGTCACCTGTTGGTGTGTATTGCGCAAAGGGGGGCTCATAACGGTCAAAGGCAACCACACCCATTGGCAGTGTCATTTCGATCCCTGCCTGCGTGTCACGCACAGTTTGTAGGCCCAACCCTTCCAGAACGGCATTATATTGTTTTCTCAACGTGGCGCGCTGTAGCGTCGTTAGAATGCCTGTTTTGTCAAAGTTGTTGGCTTCTTGCCATGCTGCCATTGAGTTGCGAGTGCCGCGCCCGAAGGAGCCATCAATTCCAGATGTGTAAAAGCCTGCCCATTTGAGCATGACTTGCAGGTGTTTCTTTTCATCGCGATCCAGCAGCCGTTCTGAGCGCTGTGCTTCTGCGGGTGTTTCATCTGCGGGCTCTGGCAGTTGAGGCTCTGGTGTTACTTCGGCGACTTGTGGTTCTTCTTGTACAACGGGGGCTTGTTCTGTTGGTGCGGTCTGCGTGCCGCTAGGTGCATCAACGGCGCCGTTGCCCAATACATTTGCGCCCACGGGCCAGAATTGTTGACGCAGACTGCTGGAAAGTTGAATAAAACTATCACGCGGGATGAGGCCATCACGGCGATATTGACGCAAAACCAGCTCGGCATCCGCACGACGATAGGGGCCAACAACAACCGCGTACCATCCGCCGCCAACGGCAAAACCGTTCACATCCTGCAGCAAGGTCGTATAGGCCGTAGCGCGATCTGTGGCGCGGGCGAGGGATTGCTGCGCTTCAACCTGAACCCATACCACCTCATCCGGGTCGATTGTTTGTGCATGTGCTAAGGTCGCAAAACACAACGTAAGGGCGGAAAGGCAAACTGTTAAAAATCGCAGCATTGGCGTAAAAACTCTCAAAACATTACTTTGCGGCACATAAACAGCATTTAGGGGTGATTCCCATATATGAAGTATTTGTTTCAGTGACATTTGCTAAGGTTGCGCCCCCCTTGCACCACTGATTGACCCTCGCCGCCGCGCACCCTAGTAAGAGCGCCAAATGGCAGAGGACTTTGACATGGCCGACACGCCCCGTTCGTTTCAGGAAATTATTCTGCGGTTGCAGAGCTATTGGGCACGCCACGGCTGCGCCATATTGCAACCCTACGACATGGAGGTTGGGGCAGGGACGTTCCACCCCGCCACCACATTGCGCAGTCTTGGCAATCAGCCATGGGCCGCTGCCTATGTGCAGCCTTCGCGCCGCCCAACGGATGGCCGCTATGGCGAGAACCCAAACCGCTTGCAGCACTACTATCAGTACCAAGTATTGATCAAACCCAGCCCGCCCAACCTTCAAGAGCTGTACCTTGGCTCGCTTGAGGCGATCGGCGTGGATATGGACCTGCACGACATTCGCTTTGTTGAGGATGACTGGGAAAGCCCGACGTTAGGCGCATGGGGCCTTGGCTGGGAAGTATGGTGTGATGGCATGGAAGTTAGCCAGTTTACCTATTTCCAGCAGGTCGGGGGCCACGATTGCCACCCAGTATCGGGTGAGCTGACCTACGGGTTGGAACGTTTGGCGATGTATATCCTTGGCGTGGATCACGTGATGGACATGCCATTCAACGATCCTGACGCGACGACCCCGCTTAGCTATGGCGACATCTTTAAACAAACCGAAGAAGAATATGCGCGCTGGAACTTTGATGTGGCCAACACCGATGTGTTGCTGCGCCACTTTGAAGAAGCCGAAGCCGAGTGCAAATCCATAATCGGACAGGAGCATATGGACCCCAAGACGGGCAAGCGCATCGTGATGGTCCACCCCGCCTATGACCAAGCGATCAAGGCAAGCCACATGTTCAACCTGCTGGATGCGCGCGGCGTAATCTCGGTGACTGAACGTCAGGCCTATATTGGTCGTGTCCGTACCCTGACAAAAATGTGCGCGGATGCCTTTGTTCAAACCCGCGCTGGCGGCTGGTCGGAAGACGCGGCATGAACGGTAAAATCGTCGGAGTATTTATCTTGGTCTCCTCTCTCATCGTCGGTGCAGCGCTTTACTATCTGCAAATCTATGGTTTCTACCAAGAGGTCGATGCGCCCGCGCAGGGGATCAAGCTGGTGACGCTTGCCAATAACGACGGCGAAGTCATTCCGCAGGAAGATTACCACGCGATTGATGCGGACAGCTCGCCTATTCGCTACCGCGCGTGTTTCACCACGTCCTATAGCTTGGCCTTGCTGACCGAGACATTCCAGATGGTTGAGGGCGTTGAGCCACGCAATGCACCCGGCTGGTTTGACTGCTTTGACGCAAAAGCCATCGCAGGTGAGCTGGAGGCAGGCACGGCACTGACCTTCTTAAGTAAAAAGAACGTGCATTTCGGCGTGGACCGTATTGTCGCCATCACTGACGATGGCCGCGGTTATGTCTGGCACGAGCTGAACGATTGCGGCGAAAAAGCATATGATGGCACCATTGTGGGCGAAGAATGCCCCGCGTTGCCAAGTGCGCTAGCGCCAACAGAATAACGCCTGAATAGGCAAACACGAGGTATCCCAGTGGCTGATCTGCTGATTGAACTGTTCTCCGAAGAAATTCCCGCCCGCATGCAGGCGCGGGCCGCAGACGATCTGAAAAAGCTAATGACCAATGGTCTGGTTGAGGCGGGGCTGACCTATGCCTCTGCTGCCGCTTTTGCCACGCCGCGCCGCTTGTGCCTGACGGTTGAGGGTGTGCTAGACGCAAGCCCGCGTACCGTTGAAGAGCGCAAAGGCCCCAAGGCTGACGCCCCTGAAAAGGCGATTGAGGGCTTCCTGCGCGGTGCAGGCCTCACCCGTGATGATCTGGTTGAACGCGACACGCCCAAGGGCAAGATCCTGTTCGCCTCGATCACAAAGGAAGGGCGTCCTGCGTCCGACATCATTGCCGAAGAGCTAGAAAAGACAATCCGCACCTTTCCATGGGCCAAATCCATGCGCTGGGGCACGGGCACCCTGAAATGGGTGCGCCCGCTGCACTCGATCCTGTGTATCCTCAGCCGCGAAGACGGTGCCGAAGTGGTGCCGCTGGACGTTGATGGCATCATTTCTGGCAACACCACACGCGGCCACCGCTTCCTTGCGCCGGATGAGATCAAAGTCACCGGATTTGACGACTACGCCACCAAGCTGAAGCGCGCCTTTGTAGTGCTCGACAGTGCCGAGCGTCGCGATGCGATCTGGCATGACGCAACCAACACCGCCTTCGCCAGTGGCCTTGAAGTGGTCGAAGACGCAGGCCTGCTGGCCGAAGTGGCGGGCCTTGTGGAATGGCCTGTGGTTCTGATGGGCCGCATCGGGGATGATTTCCTTGATCTGCCGCCAGAGGTTTTGCAAACCTCGATGAAAGAGCACCAAAAGTTCTTTTCCGTGCGCAACCCCAAGACGGGTCGCATTGAGAAATTCATCACCGTGGCCAACCGCACCACCGCCGATAGCGGCGCGACGATCCTTGCGGGCAACGAAAAAGTCCTGAGCGCGCGTTTGGCAGATGCCAAGTTCTTCTGGGACAACGACCTGCGTGTGGCCAAATCCGATGTGGGCATGGCGGCATGGGTTGAAAACCTCAAGAACGTGACCTTCCACAACAAGCTGGGCACACAGGCCGAGCTGATTGAGCGCATGGCTGTGCTGGCGCGCGAATTGGCCCCGATGGTCGGCGCTGATCCAGACGATGCCGAGAAAGCCGCGCGCATTGCGAAGGCTGATCTGTCGTCCGAGATGGTCTATGAGTTCCCCGAACTCCAAGGTCTGATGGGCCGCTACTATGCCGCCGCCGCAGGCATGAGCGACGAGATCGCCGCGGCGTCTGAGGAACATTACGCGCCGCTAGGGCCATCAGATGATGTACCAACTGCGCCTATTTCGGTTGCCGTGGCACTGGCCGAGAAGATCGACAAGCTCACAGGTTTTTGGGCGATTGATGAGAAACCAACAGGCAGCAAAGATCCGTTTGCGCTGCGCAGAGCGGCGTTGGGCTATCTTCGCACTGTGATTGAGAATTCGTTAACGCTATCGCTGTCCGACCTGCTTGAAAAGAGCGCTACGGATATTGCTGCATCTTTGAACTGGAAGACATACATACGGTCTGCAAATGAGATTTGGGAGCAAGGTGAAAAGTTAGGGTTTTCTCGCGACGAAATAGAGCAAGCGGCTTCAAGGCTAGGAACCGAGGCTGCAAACAAAGGCTTAATCGTATCGCACATGATGCCGGTTTCTTCCGACGATGGCCGCGAAATGATTTCTACGAAAGCCGTAGAAGCTAAAGTTTTGATGGCCGATCTCCTCACTTTCCTCCACGACCGCCTCAAAGTTTACCTCAAAGACCAAGGCATCCGTCACGACATCATTGATGCCTGCATTGCGATGGAGGGTAACGACGATCTAACGCTGCTGGTCAAACGTGCCCGCGCGCTCAGCGAGACGTTGAAAACCGATGACGGCGAAAACCTGATCCAAGCGTTCAAACGTGCCAACAACATCCTTTCTCAGGCCGAAGATGCCGACGGCGTTGAATATTCCTACGGCGCGGATGTGAAATTTGCAGAAACGGATCAAGAAATTGCCTTGTTCGCCGCCCTTGATGCAGCGGATGCGGTGATCACGCCGGCGATGGCTGCGCAGGATTTTACCACTGCAATGTCCGCAATGGCTGCGTTGCGTGGCCCGCTTGATGCGTTCTTTGAAACGGTTCAGATCAACACGGATAACGCCACGGTACGCCGCAACAGGCTGAACCTGCTTAGTCGCATTCGCACGCTGGGTACGTCGGTTGCTGATCTTACTCGTATTGATGGCTAATTAACCTATTGGCGCGCAAAGTGAGCTAAGGCTTGCTCTGCGCGCCGTACCGCTTATGCTGCACCTGAACTAAAAGGATGCCGCAGTGCAGAATGATCCCCACATCACGTTCGTCACGCAGACCGCGCCCATTGCCAACAACACGCATGGTGGGCGGGCAAAGTGTTTGCAGCGTTTGGTGCGTCTTGATCTGCCTGTACCTTCTACTGTCGCACTGTCGTTTTCCACCGTTGCGAAGATCGCCAATGGAGAATTGCCCGATGTAGATTCCGTTGTGGACCAGTTCCCCAAGGATGGATTGCTGTGTGTCCGCCCCTCCAGCCAAGACCCCGATTGGGGTGGTCCGGGTGCTGTGCTTAACATCGGTATGAACGACGCACGCTTCGAGAATTTTTCAAAAGCGATGGGCGAGGAGGCGGCCGCCGCGCTCTATACCCGCTTTATCCAGTCTTACGCGATCAATGTTGCCCGCCTTGACCCCGATATGTTTGATGATGTCGAAGGGGACGGGCGCGCTGCGTTGGAAGAAACCATCGCGGCCTATGAAAAAGAAACCGAAGAGAAGTTCCCCCAGTCGCGCCGTATTCAGCTAGCCGCTGTGTTGCGCTCAATGGCGCGGGCATGGAATGGCACGTCTGCGCGGTTGTTGCGACAGGCCAAAGGTGCGCCTGCGGATGCGGGGCTGGGCCTTGTGGTGCAGCAGATGGTCTTTGGACTTGGAGCGGGGCAATGCGGTTCTGGCGTTTTGCAACTGGTGAACAGTGACACAGGCGCGCCGCAGGTGACGGGCCGCTACCTAAGTCAAAGCCAAGGACGCGATGCGCTGGATGGCGATGCCGAGGCGCTATACCTGACGCTTGATCCGCGCGGGCCATCGCTAGAAGAAAAACTGCCTGAGGCATTTGAAACGCTCAAAACCTACGCCAGCCTGATGCGCCAACGCCTGCGCGCTGAAATGCAGGTGGAATTTGCGATCGAAGACGGGGTTGTGCATATCCTTGACGGTGTGCGGGTCTCACGTTCTTCCCGCGCGGCTGTTCGTATTGCGGTCACACTGGCCGAAGACAAGATCATCAGCCGCGAAGAAGCCCTGATGCGGGTGCAGCCACGCCTGCTCACGGAATTGCTGCACCGCCAGATCGATCCTTCTGCCCAACGTGATGTGATTGGCAAAGGCATCGCCGCCAGTCCGGGGGCTGCGACAGGACGTTTGGTTTTTGATTCAGCCGAGGCACAAGCCAGCGCGTCACGCGGGGAGGCCTGTATTTTGGTGCGCCGCGAAACCTCATCCGAAGATGTGCGCGGCATGCATGCGGCCAATGCTGTTTTGACAGAACGGGGCGGCATCACCAGCCACGCCGCTGTGATCGGACGCGGGATTGGTTTGCCCTGCGTCGTGGGTGCATCGAGCATTGTGTTTAATCAACGTGACAAGACAATTACCGCACAAGACGGCCGCGTGTTTCATGCGGGCGATCAGATGACGGTTGATGGATCGACAGGCCAGATACTTGCGGGTGCTGCGGCCATGCAAGAGGCGGCGTTGGATGAATATTTCCAAACCCTGATGCAATGGGCAACAAAAAGCGCTGACATCAAAGTGCGCGCCAACGCGGATACGCCTGCGGATGCGCAAACGGCACGCAACTTTAACGCCGAAGGCATCGGGCTTTGCCGTACCGAGCATATGTTTTTTGATTCTGGTCGCTTAACAGTGATGCGCGAGATGATTTTTGCGGATACCTCTGATGGTCGCCGCGCGGTGTTAGAACGCCTGTTGCCAATGCAGCGAGAAGATTTCACGCAGTTGTTCCGCATTATGCAGGGGCAACCCGTTTGTATACGGCTGTTTGATCCACCCCTTCATGAATTTTTGCCCATGGACGCAAGTGGTCAACGCGAGTTGGCGGAAGCCTTGGATTTACCGCGCTCTGATGTGACGCGGCGGATTGAGGCGATGCGTGAGTATAACCCGATGTTGGGTCTGCGCGGTGTGCGCCTTGGTATTACGGTGCCTGAAATTTACGAAATGCAGGCTCGCGCGATTTTTGAAGCTATTGTCGACGCCAGTGAAAACGGCGCGCCAGTGGTGGCAGAAATCATGATCCCGCTGGTGTCTGCACGTCGTGAGGTTGAGCTGGTCAAAACCGCCATCGATGCAGTTGCCCTTGCAGTACGTCAGGAGCGCGATGTTGAGTTTGAATACCGCCTAGGTGTGATGGTCGAAACACCGCGCGCTGCGTTGCGCGCAGCCGAGATTGCGCCGTATTGTTCCTTCCTCAGTTTTGGCACCAACGACCTCACGCAGATGACCTATGGGTTGTCGCGCGACGATGCGGGGCGATTTATGTCTGATTATGTTCAGCAGGGGGTTTTCGACGAAGACCCGTTTCACACCCTTGATCATGATGGGGTGGGAGAGCTGTTGATGCTGGGCGCGCAACGCGGTCGGCAGTCCCAACCGGGCATTACTTTGTCGGTTTGTGGAGAGCACGGAGGCAACCCCGAATCGATAGCATTCTGCCGAGAAGCGGGTTTTGACTATGTTTCCTGTTCGCCGTTCCGTGTTCCTGTTGCACGCTTGGCTGCAGCACAGTTGGCAATTTCTGATAAAATAGGGTGAATTGTCAGTTATTTAAATCACTTTTGGCGTGACCCTAAGCAGGGCCGCGCCAACGCCGAGCGTGCTGGGTTGCTGGATCGGCTCAATCGCGCTAGTCGCTGACCCAGTGAAACGGCGTCGGAGAAGTGAATGTTTCGGTTTGGAAATGAGATGCGTGTGGCGCGGCTTGCCTTGGTTGCAGCCGTTGTTTTGACCTTGCCTGCACAGGTGATGGCGAACCCCACAGCAAAGGTTTTAGCTAAAACCGAAGCGCGCGGACTGGCCAGGATTGACCAAGACCGGATCAACGATCTGTCCAAACCATCAGGAAACCATACAGCTGGGGTCGGCGGGAGCAGTGTTGTCTTTACCCGTGCGTGGTTGGCCAAACAACCAAAAGCAAATGGGTCCTCTGAGTTTAAATGCCTTGCTGAAGCGCTTTATTTTGAAGCGCGAGGCGAGACAGTTAAAGGGCAGTTTGCTGTCGCCGAAGTAATCCGCAACCGCGTTAAATCGGGCCGCTTTCCCGGTTCTTATTGCGGCGTGATCAATCAGGGTACGGGCAGGAAATACCAATGCCAGTTCACCTACACATGTGATGGCCGTCCCGAAGTCGTCTCTGAGCCCGCAGCCTATGCACGTGTTGCAAAAGTTGCGCGGGCAACGATTGACGGTAAATCACCCAACATCACGGATGGCGCGACTTTTTATCACACAACCGCTGTGCGCCCCAGCTGGTCGCGCAAATTTACGAACACTGCACGCTTTGGAGTGCATCTGTTTTATCGTAGCGGCGTGCGCACAGCTAGTAACTGACGCAAAGCGGCTCTTTCATGGCGCATGCAGCACTCGACGCGCGCGAATCTGCGGTATAAACGCGGCGAAACATATCTGGAGCTGCCATGTCCTCCGAGACACGCCTTGCCTTTGCCCACCCCGTCGAACGGGCTGCTGCCACGTCAACAAGTGATGCGCTTGATCGCATTTCGGTGCGCGATCACACCGTTGAGGTCGAGATTGGTGCCTTTCAGGCCGAACGCGGCGTCACGCAGCGCATCTGCTTTAACATCGTTGTCGAAGTGCAGCCGCTGCGCGGACCGATTGACGACGATGTCGACCGCATTCTGTCTTATGACCGTGTGACCGAAGCTATTCAGTCGGAACTGGCTGTTGAACGCCTTGCCCTTCTTGAAACTTTGGCGGAGCGGGTCGCAGAACGAATTTTGTTAGAACCCCAAGCAATGCGTGTGTTTGTGCGCATCGAAAAACTGGATCGCGGTCCAGGTGCGTTGGGGGTTGAGATCGTGCGCGCACGTGATGGCGCGCCTCCTGCCGAAATGGCAGCCGAACCAGCGCCGCACCCCGAACTGGTGTTCCTCAGCAATGAGGCAATAGCGTCAGAGCACCTCAAAGGCTGGCTTGATCAGCTAGAGGCCACGGGCCGCCCACTAATCCTATGTGTCGGAGCAGCCGATGTGGCAGCACCGCAGGTTGCTCATAAAATGGCACAGCGCCGGATTGATTTGCTGGCGATCGAGCAAAATGCTTGGGTGCTTGCCGCGCGTGATGATCGTTGTGTTGTGGTTGATACTAGGACCGAGCTGGATTGGGCAATGAAGAACGGCCAGACCAGTGTGTGGGCACCGTCCAAGATTGTACTCGACAGTGTGGATGCGCCATCAGCACAGACCAGCGACCCAGTTGAGCTTGCTGCATGGTTTGCATCGACATTTGAAGAGACTGAGATGCTGGTGATTGGTGCGGATTTGCCAGTGCAGGCTTCGGTGCCACTGCGCGCAGCAGCGGCTGATCAAAAGTCACTGTAACAATGTCGCGTGCCTATTACCGCCCGATTGTACAATGCGATGTGGCGCGCCCTGCAGATGCGTTGATGCTGGCAGGGGGGTGGGGCTGGTTTACCCATGTCGAGGTGTTGCGCCGCGCCATTGATCCAGAGGTAATCTCGGCGCATGAGCTGCCATCTGATGCGCATGTTCTTCTGACACAGTCGCGCCCGCGGTATGCTGAACGTCCGCGTATCATGGGAATTGTAAACACAACACCAGACAGTTTTTCTGACGGCGGGCTGCACGCTGCAGCGCATGATGCCATTGCGGGCGGGTTGGCCATGGCAAAGGCCGGAGCTGACATTTTGGACATCGGTGGTGAATCGACCCGCCCCGGTGCCAAGACGGTGGATGTCGCTGAAGAGATCAAACGAACGCAGCCCGTGATTGCAGGCCTCAGGGCACAGGGGTTTGCAGGGGTGATTTCGGTTGATACGCGCAAGGCGGATGTGGCGCGAGCAGCCCTTGGGGCAGGGGCGAACCTGATCAACGATGTGTCCGGTTTCACCTATGATCCGGCTTTGGCAGGCGTGGCAGCGGATGCTGAGGTGCCTGTTTGTGTGATGCATGGCCCCGTTGATCCGGAGGTGATGCAAAAGGATCCTCGTTACGGTGATGTCCTGTTGGATGTTTTTGATTTTCTTGAGACCAGCATCGCCGCGCTAGAGCTGCAAGGCATTCCGCGCAGTCGCATTATTGCTGACCCTGGTATCGGGTTTGGCAAGACTATGGATCATAACCTTGCGTTGCTTACACGGCTCAGCCTGTTTCACAGTCTAGGTGTGCCGATCTTACTCGGCGCGTCTCGTAAGCGGTTTATCGGCACAATTGGGGGTGCACCAGAGGCTGCGGACCGCGCGCCCGGATCGATCGCTGTGGCCTTGGCTGGAGTTGCGCAAGGTGTGCAGATTGTTCGGGTGCATGACGTTGCGCAGACTGCGCAAGCCATTGCACTTTGGCGTGCGAGCATGGCACTATAATTTTATGACAAAACTTTTTGGTACAGACGGCGTGCGCGGCACGGCCAACATTCACCCCATGACCGCCGAGATGGCGTTGCGCATTGGTGCAGCTGTTGGGCGGTACTTCCGCCGCGAAGGGACATCATCAGCGCACAGGGTGGTGATCGGCAAGGATACACGCCTGTCCGGTTACATGTTTGAGAATGCGTTGACGGCTGGATTGACCTCAACTGGGATGAACGTGCTGCTGCTTGGTCCCGTGCCAACGCCAGCGGTTGGCCTTTTAACGCGGTCGATGCGGGCTGATTTGGGTGTGATGATTTCCGCCAGTCACAACCCTGCACAGGACAATGGGATCAAGTTTTTTGGGCCAGACGGGTTTAAACTGTCTGATCAGGTTGAGGCCGAGATCGAAGCCTTGGTTGAACAGGGCGTAGAGCCCACGTCTGCACCCGAGATCGGGCGCGCCAAACGGATTGATGACAGTCGTTTTCGGTATATCGAACGGGTGAAGTCCAGCTTTCCACGTCAGATGCGCCTTGATGGCCTTAAGGTTGTGATTGATTGTGCAAATGGGGCTGCGCACCACGTCGCGCCGATGACATTGTGGGAGCTGGGCGCAACAGTGATCCCTGTTGGGGTGTCGCCGAATGGGCATAATATCAACGCTAATTGTGGTTCAACTCACCCGCAGGCGGCGGCTGAAACGGTTGTCGCACACGGCGCGGATGTGGGGATTTGTCTGGATGGTGATGCGGACCGCGTGATTTTACTAGATGAGCAGGGGCGCGTTGGGGATGGCGACCAGTTCATGGCGCTGATGGCTGCGCGCTGGAAGGCTGAGGAACGTCTCAAAGGGGACGCTTTGGTCGCCACAGTGATGAGTAATCTCGGACTTGAACATTTCCTATCAGATCGTGGCGTACGGTTGGAGCGGACCAACGTTGGTGATCGCTATGTGGTTGAGCGTATGCGGTCAGGGGGGTTCAACTTGGGGGGGGAGCAGTCGGGGCATATTGTCATGACCGATTATGCAACCACTGGAGATGGGTTGATGGCAGGAATGCAGTTTTTGGCTGAAATGCTGCGTGCTGAAAAGCCGGCATCTGAGTTGATGCACCAGTTTGAACCTGTACCGCAGCTGTTGGAAAACGTTCGCTTTGAAGCAGGCCAGTTGCCGCTGGATGATGGCCATGTGAAAGCAGCCATTGCACAGGCTGAAAGCGATCTGGCGGGTGGCGGGCGACTGTTGATCCGCAAATCGGGAACCGAGCCATTGGTACGTGTGATGGCAGAACATGAAGACGCCGAGCTGATGAAGCGCGCTGTGCAGAGTGTTGTCAGCGCAGTACAGACCGCTGTGCAGGTTTGATCTGACGGAGCAGGCTTTGCCTGCACGTCATGTTTTTGGGTGTGCGAGTTTCGGGGTTTGTCCGCTGGAGGTTGGGTTAGCGGGTGAAGAGGCGTTTCAGAGCGCCATATTGGCTGAGTGCAACACCTGCCAAGATCAATGACATGGCAAGCAAAAGCGATTTTGGCAAAGCTTCACCCAAGACGAGCGCGCCAAGGACAACAGACCAAACGGGCACCTGATAATTCACGAGTGACATGAACACCGGACCAGCACTGCGGACAACAAGAACCCGCAGAAGGTTTGCGCCAGCTGTTGGGATAAGGCCCAGAAAGGCGAGAACCCCAAAGAGTTTCGCAGTTGGCATGGGCGGATACCCCTCAATCATCCATGCAACGGGAATGGTCATGGCTGCGCCGATCAAGAGTAAAACAGTGGCTAAACCGATGGGATCTACCGTTGGAAGGCGGCGCAGCAAAATCGAGCCAACCGCGTAGCAAGCTGCTGCAAGGACACAGGCGATGCGTCCATATGTTTCCAATGTTGCTCCAGTGGTTTCAAATGCTTGGGCGCCAATGAGAATGACAACGCCGACAAAGCCGATGAGGAAACCAATCGTTTTTCGCAGTGTCATTTGTTCACCCTGAACGGTGAAGTGGGCAAGGGGCAAAACGATGAGGGCAACGGCAGCCATGGAGACGCCAGCAAAACCTGATGTCACATATTGCTGGCCCCACGCGAGTAGGCAGAACGGGATGGCGGAACTGATGCCGCCAATGATCAGTACGTCGCGTTTGGTGGAGGTTGATGGTTTTTCAGAAAACAGCGGGCGGCTCAGAAATACCCAAATTGCGCCCATGATCAGCGCGGCAAAGCTGATGCGGGAGGCGGCAAGCCAGAAAGGCGGCATGCCTTCTGCCAGTGCGACCTTGGTCACCATAAATGTGCCACCCCATGTGAGGCCAAGGATTGCGACCATAAGCCAGCTAAGAGGGGTGATTTGGGGGGAGCTATTCATTGGACCACGTAGGGGGAAATAAACCAACAGCGCAAGGGCGGTTCGCCGAATAATCGACGCAATAAAAAAGGCCCGAGGAAACCCCCGGGCCTTTGATCGCTTATTTTTGGAATTCTTAGTTCTTTGCTTTGTCGACCATTTTGCCAGCAGAGATCCAAGGCATCATGGCGCGCAGTTTGCCGCCAACCAGTTCGATCTGGTGCTCGTCGTTGGAGCGACGGGATGCTTTGATCGTCGGTTGGCCAACAGCGTTTTCCAGCATGAAGTCGCGCACGAATTTGCCGGACTGAATGTCGCTCAGAACGGCTTTCATGTTTGCCTTGGTTTCTTCGTAAGGCAAAATGCGAGGGCCAGAAACGTACTGGCCGTACTCGGCTGTGTTAGAGATCGAGTAATCCATGTTGGCGATGCCGCCTTCATAGATCAGGTCAACGATCAGCTTGGTTTCGTGCAGGCACTCGAAATATGCCATTTCTGGCTCATAGCCAGCTTCAACAAGCGTTTCAAAGCCCATGCGGATCAGCTCAACGATACCGCCACACAGAACAGCTTGTTCGCCGAACAGGTCGGTTTCGCACTCTTCACGGAAGTCAGTCTCGATGATGCCGGAACGACCGCCACCAATTGCGGAGCAATAGGACAGACCGATTTCCAGCGCTTTGCCGGATGCGTTTTTGTCTACAGCAACAAGGCAAGGCACGCCGCCGCCTTTGGTGTATTCGCCGCGCACAGTGTGACCTGGGCCTTTTGGCGCCATCATGATTACGTCGATGCCTTCTTTAGGCTCGATCAGGCCAAAGTGTACGTTCAGGCCGTGGGCGAATGCGATAGCTGCACCTGGCTTGATGTTGTCGTGTACGTATTTTTTGTATGTCTCAGCCTGCAACTCATCAGGCATTGTGAACATGATGACGTCAGCCCATGCTGCCGCTTCTGCGATGCCCATAACCTTAAGGCCTTCGCCTTCGGCTTTTGCTGCGGAAGGGGAGCCGTCGCGCAGTGCTACAACGAGGTTCTTCGCGCCGCTGTCACGCAGGTTGAGGGCGTGTGCGTGGCCTTGTGAGCCATAGCCGAGGATCGCAACTTTTGCGTCCTTGATGAGGTTAACGTCGCAGTCACGGTCATAATAAACGCGCATGATTTTTTCCTTTTGAGTGAAGCTTGGCGGCACATTAGCTGATGTGAGGCGCTTTTGAAGTATCCGATGCTGGATATTTACACAAAAAAGAAAGAGAGTTATTCGTCAGTAGATCAATAATTGGAAAAATCATGCTTGATGACGATGATCGCCGCCTACTGCGCTATTGGCAGGCAGAGCCCAGCCTGAGCCAAGGTGAATTGGCCGAGCGCGCGGGCATGACAACAGGACGTGCAACGCGCCGCATAGCGCGCATGCAGGAATTGGGCGTGCTAAAAGGTGTGGGGGTCGTGATTGATTGGGCGGCATTGGGATACGCTGTTGAGGTGTCATTGCGGGTCACCTTGGATAAAACCCAAGGCAACGCCTTTGACGCGTTTATGGCGCAGGCACGTAAAGTGCCCGAGGTCATCGAATTGCAGACTTTCTTGGGCCGTGTCGACGTGCGCCTGTCTATCATCGCGCGCGACATGGCGCATTATCAGGAAATATATCGCAACCACATTTTGACGCTGCCCCATATTTCGGAAATCGAAGCGCTGATGCATGTGGCCCGGATCAAAACCAGTGAGGGTTTGCCGCTATGATCGAATTGGATGAGATCGATGCGAAACTGTTGCGGGCCTTGGCGCGTGATGCAACTCAGACGGCAGGGGCGCTTGGGCGGCGATTGGGGCTGAGCCAGCCCGCGACTTGGCGACGCATCCGCCGGTTGGAAGACGCAGGTGTAATACGGGGCCGTCAACTTAGGCTTGATGCGGAAAAGCTGGGCTTTGGCGTGACCGTGTTTTTGGGGGTGAAATTGGCCTTGCGCGGACGGGTCAGCCTTGAGGATTTTGAGCGCGCAGTGAGCGCCATTCCCGAAGTGCAAACGGTAGAGCATGTCCTTGGCCTGTATGACTATCGCCTAAGGGTGGTCGCGCGTGATCTGTCCGATTTTGAACGCGTGCTAAGGCGGCGTGTCATGACCTTGCCGGGGGTGGGGGAGGTTGAAGCGAATGTGTTGCTCAGCGAAGAACGTCTAGCAGGACCGCTATAGGAAACTTCTGTCCCTGTCTTTTGGGCACAGGCATCCATAACCGCGTGAAACTCCGGTAGTTCGGATTTGCGATCAGGTGCCATAATTCCTATTCAGAAAGGGAACCACCATAGATAGGATTGAAAATGGCATTGCTTGATACAGTTGACCCGCAAGGGTTGGAAGAGTTTTCGGTTGTCTTTACGGACCGCTCGCTGAATTCAATGAGCGCGGCCTTCCAAAAGGTAATGCGCGATATTCATGAAATGCTGTGTGATGTCTACGGCGCAAAGTCCGCAGTGATCATCCCCGGTGGTGGTTCTTATGCGATGGAGGCCGTGGCCCGTCAGTTTGCCCGCGACCGTGACGTGCTGGTCGTGCGCAATGGCTGGTTTTCCTATCGTTGGAGCCAGATCATTGAAACAGGTGGCCTGACCGCCAATGCAACCGTGATGAAGGCCCGCCCGCAAGGCAACGAGGCCCCAGCGCCCTATGCGCCTGCACCAATTGAGGATGTGGTCGAGGCGATCCTGAGCCAGAAGCCGCAAGTTGTGTTCGCCCCCCATGTAGAAACTGCTGCAGGGGTGATCCTACCGGATGCCTATATTGCCGCGATGGCGAAGGCTGCGCATGAAGTAGGCGCGCTGATGGTGCTTGATTGTATCGCGTCGGGCTGTGCATGGGTCGATATGGAGGCGCTTGGTGTTGATGTGTTGATCTCAGCCCCACAAAAAGGTTGGAGCGCACAGCCATGTGCAGGTCTTGTAATGCTATCCGAGCGCGGCGTTGCCCGTCTGGCAGAGACGCAATCAGACAGCTTTGCCCTTGATTTGGGCAAATGGCACGCGATTATGCAGGCCTACCTTGATGGCGGCCACGCTTATCACGCGACCATGCCCACGGACGCCCTGCGTGTGTTCCGTGACACGATGGTCGAAACCAAAGAGTACGGCTTTGACCGCTTGAAAGAAGCGCAGTGGCGTCTGGGTGACAGCGTGCGCGCGATGATGGCCGCCAAGGGCATCAAACCCGTCGCTGCTGAGGGCTTTGGCGCACCAGGTGTGGTGGTCAGCTATACGGATGACCCTGATGTGAAATCCGGCAAGGTATTCGCCTCTGAGGGCATGCAAATCGCTGCTGGCGTGCCTTTGCAAGTAGGCGAGCCTGACGGCTTCAGCACCTTCCGTCTCGGCCTGTTTGGTCTGGATAAACTGTATGATGTGGACGGGACATTGGAACGCTTGAAAGCTGTGGTTGATAAGGTTCTGTAACGCTGCATCGATGAATGCTGATCTGGGGTGTGCCTTACTTCGGGCGCGCCCTTTTTAAATTCAGATAGACTTTGTTTCATCTGCGAACACGCGTCGCGTGGACGAATTAGGCTTTCAGGTTTTCTTACAGCGTTCCCAAAGCTTTTGATCCCTTTGACTTATCATCGATCCATAAACCATCTCGTCTAGGCATTGTTCTTTGTAATTTTCACGAAGATACTTGGCGTCCATAATTAAAATATGTTTGCGGATTACTGCGAGGGGGAGCGGGTGCCATCTGAAATTTATGCTAGCTCCCTGCAAAATCGTTATATTTCCGGGTTCAGTACTCGCAACGTCCTGAACATCGCTTCCCAATTCAGATGCAATTTCTACGTTCTCAATATCTTCTGGTCCTTCAAGGAGAAGTACCCAAATATTAACGTCTTCTTGCCCGTCCAGAAAACGCAACACTAGCTGATTTTTCGTATCGGCCATCATACTTGAGAATAGGGGTGGGTTCGAAAAATACTCACCGTTTTGCCAAAAAACGTAGGTGGAGGGATTAATTTTCCGTTCGTAAAAGGCCAAGCTTTCGCTACTCATGGATGCTAAAGAAAAGAGAAAGTACGCGATTAAGAACAAAAGGTAGAGGCCTGTGATCTTCAACGCCCAACCAAAGTACCGCTTCATATTTTCTCCCTAAGCATCAGTGGTGCAATGACGCACGGCCACAAATTGGAGCAGATGCCCTTTGATGTAGATATTGGTCCCAAGCTGCCATTGGGGCAAGTTGCCAGTATAATAGAACTGCCCAACTCATCCCAAATTTAAAAACCTCAGCTAAGTGCATCCAGTATCCGCGCCCATGAGCGGATACCTTTGTGAAAGCTCTCCATGTCGTATTTCTCATTGGGTGAGTGGATTTGATCGTCGTCTTTGCCAAACCCGATGAGCATGGGGGGCGTATCTAGGATGTTCTGGAAGTGACCTGCAATCGGGATCGAGCCGCCGCAGCCGATATAGGCGGCAGGGACGTTCCATTCATCGCTGAGGGCTTTGAGGGCTTTTGCAAATGCCGGATCATCGGTTGCTGTGCCAGAGGCGCGGCTGGCGCCGTGGCCTGTCCATTCAATCGTGCAATCGGCCGGCAACATGTCTTCAACCATCTTGCGGAAGCTTTCGCGGATGGCGATTGGGTCTTGGTCCCCAACAAGGCGGAACGAGATTTTGGCGCTGGCCTGCGAGGGCAGCACGGTTTTAAATCCATCCCCCTGATAGCCGCCGCCGATGCCGTTGACTTCGCAAGTGGGGCGCGACCAGATCATCTCTAGCGGGGTGCGATCTTGTTCGCCTGCGGGTTCGGACAGGCCGACATCGCCCAAGAATTTGGAGTGGTCAAAGGCAAGGCCTTGCCATTGCGCTTCCAACTCATCGCTGAGTTCGGGCACACCGTCATAAAAGCCGGGAACAGTGATGCGGCCCTGATCATCATGCAGCGACGCGATGATCTTGGACAGCACGCGCACAGGGTTCATGGCAATGCCACCAAACATGCCCGAGTGCAGGTCTTTTTCCGGCGCGGTGATGGTCAGTTCTTCGCCAAGCAATCCGCGTAGCATGGTCACGATAGACGGCGTGCGACTTTCGAACATGCCCGTGTCGCAGATCATGGCAAAATCAGCGCGCAGCTCATCTGCGTTTTCTTCCATGAAAGGCACCAAAGATGGGGAACCTGATTCCTCTTCGCCCTCGAAAAAGAACGTAATGCGGCAAGGCCAGTCGCCTTTGACGTCTTTCCATGCACGAAATGCTTCAACAAATGTCATTAATTGACCTTTGTCATCTGCCGCGCCGCGCCCGCGGATCACGGGGCCTGCGTCAGTCTCTTCTACAGCAGGATCAAACGGGTCACGGTCCCATAGATTTAGCGGATCAACGGGTTGCACATCATAGTGGCCGTAGAACAATAGATGCGGCTTGCCCGTTTCCGGCCCAACATGTCCGACAACCATGGGGTGGCCGGGGGTAGGGCGCTTTTCTGCATCGATACCAAGGCTTTGCAGGTCTTTCACCAACCAGTCTGCAGCCTCTTGGCAGTCGTCCTTAAACGCAGGATCAGTCGAGATTGATTTGATCCGGAGTAGGTCTAGCAGTCGCTCGGTTGCGGCGGGTAGCTCTTTGTCAATTTGGGCAAGGACAGCATCAAGGGACATTTAGGAAGCTCCTGAAAAGGGGAATTTTGTGCGACCCTAACAGGCGAAAATGTGATGTCCAGTGTCGGCATTTTCCGATTGGAAACACACCTGCGACACTACGCGCCCGTTTGCGTATTGATGCGCTTGGAACCATTCTATATTTGACGCATAGAGCCACAAGACGCCAAAGCGCGGCGGACTGCAGTTACGGAGATGCGCATGACCTATTCGGAACAACTTGATAAAGCACTGGACCGTCTTCACGACGAAGGCAGGTACCGTACGTTTATCGACATTGAACGCCGCAATGGGAACTTCCCGCATGCTGTCTGGACAAAACCCGACGGTACAGAGCAAGACATCACCGTATGGTGTGGCAACGACTATCTGGGCATGGGTCAGCATCCTGTCGTGATTGAGGCGATGCACGAAGCGATCGACGCAACGGGTGCCGGTTCTGGTGGGACGCGCAATATTTCGGGCACAACCGTTTATCACAAGCGTCTCGAAGAAGAACTGGCTGATCTGCACGGCAAAGAGGCGGCGCTGCTGTTCACCTCAGCTTATATCGCAAATGACGCCACCCTCAGCACGTTGCCAAAGCTGTTTCCAGAATTGATCATCTATTCTGACGAACGCAACCACGCCTCGATGATTGAAGGGGTGCGGCGCAACGGCGGAGCCAAGCGGATCTTCCGCCACAATGATCTCGCGCATCTGCGTGAATTATTGGAAGCGGATGACAGTGATGCACCCAAGGTGATCGCGTTTGAATCCATTTACTCCATGGATGGGGATTTTGGCCCTATTGAAGAAATCTGTGACCTCGCGGATGAATTCGGAGCGCTGACCTACATTGACGAAGTACACGCCGTTGGCATGTATGGTCCACGCGGGGCAGGGGTGGCCGAACGGGACCGCCTGATGCATCGCCTTGATATAATCAACGGAACATTAGCCAAGGCTTTTGGTGTGATGGGGGGGTATATCGCGGCCTCCGCCAAAATGTGTGACGCTATCCGCTCCTATGCGCCCGGCTTTATCTTTACGACATCCCTACCACCTGCCGTTGCTGCAGGTGCTGCGGCCTCTGTTGCCTTCCTCAAACGTGCGCCTGAGCTGCGCGAAAAGCACCAGCAGCAGGCAAAAGCCCTAAAACTTCGGCTCAAGGGGTTGGGGCTGCCGATCATCGATCACGGTAGCCATATTGTGCCTGTGATGGTTGGCAATCCTGTGCATACAAAAATGCTGTCTGACATGCTGCTTGAAGAGCATGGCATTTACGCGCAACCGATCAATTTCCCAACCGTACCACGCGGTACGGAGCGGTTACGCTTTACGCCATCACCCGTACACGGCCCGCGAGAAATGGATGCGCTAGTGCATGCAATGGACGGTCTTTGGGCGCATTGTGCGCTGAATCGTGCCGAACAGGCGGGATAAAGTGTCAATATCTCGCTAATATCTTTGCAGCGTGCTATGTTTAGCCTAACAAGACCCATGACGAATCAATCTATTTGGTAGTCAAAGGGGCAGTGGGCACAATGAGTAGGCTAGGGCATTGATATGATAGGGCGTTGGGGCTCCAAGAATGCAGAGACCGAAAATGTCGAGCCGTCAGGCTTTGACGCTTTCGAATTGCGCCTTGGTGATTTGATGCGCGGCGAGCGTGCGACGCTCGGTAAATCCCTTCTTGATGTACAACGTGAACTCCGAATCAAAGCGTCTTATATCGCTGCGATCGAAAATGCTGATCCCGATGCCTTTGACACTCCCGGCTTTATCGCAGGCTACGTGCGCTCGTACGCGCGGTATCTCGATATGGATCCGGACAAAGCGTTTGACGCCTTCTGTAACGAGAGCGGCTTTAGCGTGGCGCACGGCATGTCTGCCGAAGCGTCCGTTGTCAAAAAACCAACCCGCGAAGAACGTCTGAGCCGTCAGGCTGAGCACGACATTTTCTCTCGTCCTGCAATGCCCTTCGCCCCAGGTGGTGATAGTTTTTTTGCGCGGATTGAGCCTGCTGCAATCGGATCTTCCCTCATTCTCGTCGCGCTGATTGGCGCTATCGGGTTCGGCGGTTGGAGCGTTCTAAAAGAAGTCCAACGTGTGCAGGTCTCCCCAGTGGATCAGACCCCTGTTGTGCTATCCGACCTTGACCCTTTGCAAGCGAATGTGCCGACCCAATCTGGGATTGGCGGCGTTGCAACGCCCACCGCGCTTGAGGATGCTCCGCGCGTTGAGGCGCTGGACCGTCTGTATCGTCCGGCTGCTTTGGATGTGCCTGTGCTGGTGGCGCGCGATGCGCCGATTGCCTCGCTTGATCCACGCACGAGTGGTTTGTTTAATTCACCTACCATTCCAACAATTTCGAACGATACCCTGCTGGCCAGTGCCGTGGATGGTGCTGTGACCGAAGTATTGGCCGATGGATCAGACACAAGTGGTGCGCTCAGGGTCCCTCAGGTTCTTGAAGGGCCTGCACCTGCGGTACAGGTTGTTGCGACTGGCGAGACATGGGTGCGCGTTACAGCTGCTGATGGCACGAACATCTTTGAAACAGTGATGCAGAAAGGGGATACATTTGATGTGCCTTCCCTTGAAGAAGCACCGCTGTTGCGAACAGGCCAAAGCGGTGCAGTCTATTTTGTTATGAACGGTGAGTTTTATGGACCAGTTGGAGGGCGCGGAAGCGTGACCTCGAATGTGCCATTGCACCAGCAGGCGCTGGCCGAGCTATATGAACCCGCACTGCCGGGTGAAGACAGCGCGCTAGAAGTGATGGTTGCAGAAATGCAGGCCGCTGCCGAAGTTCCCAACCAAGACTGAATACGTCGCACAATTTACACGATCAATTCATCCCCTAAATTCCAGCTTTTCATTGCAGCTGCCTCGCCACAAAGTTAGGTGATGTATGTCTGAACTGTTTAGTGAGGCTGACATGTCGCTTAATCACATCCGTCCTTGGCGCAACATCTATCGTCGCAAATCGCGCCAGATCATGGTTGGTAATGTTCCCGTTGGTGGGGACGCGCCGATTACGGTTCAGACGATGACCAACACGCTCACCACTGATGCGCGCGCAACCATTGCGCAAATTCAGGCAGCAGCAGATGCGGGCGCGGATATTGTCCGCGTTTCAGTGCCGGATGTAGACAGCTCAAAGGCGCTCAAAGAGATTGTGCGCGAAAGCCCCGTACCAATCGTGGCGGATATCCACTTCCACTATAAACGCGGTATCGAAGCGGCAGAGGCGGGTGCTGCCTGTCTGCGCATCAATCCAGGCAACATTGGTGATGAAAAGCGTGTCAAAGAGGTCATCAGGGCCGCGCGTGACAACAACTGCTCGATTCGTATTGGCGTAAACGCGGGCAGTTTGGAAAAGCACCTGTTGGATAAATACGGTGAGCCGTGCCCCGACGCGATGGTCGAAAGCGGGTTGGATCACATTAAGATCCTGCAAGATAACGATTTTCATGAATTCAAGATCAGCTGTAAAGCGTCTGATGTCTTTATGGCGGCGGCTGCCTATCAGCAGTTGGCAGAGGCCACAGACGCCCCCATCCACCTTGGCATCACCGAGGCGGGCGGCCTGTTTTCAGGCACCGTTAAATCGGCCATCGGCATGGGCAATCTGTTGTGGAACGGCATTGGCGATACGATCCGTGTGTCCCTGTCTGCTGATCCTGTCGAAGAAGTGAAAATGGGTTTTGAAATTCTCAAATCCCTTGGCCTACGTCACCGTGGCGTGAATATCATTTCCTGTCCGTCCTGCGCGCGCCAAGGGTTTGATGTGATCAAAACCGTTGAGGCACTGGAAAAGCGTCTAGAGCATATCAAAACCCCGATGAGCCTGTCTATCATCGGCTGTGTTGTGAATGGCCCCGGTGAGGCGTTGATGACCGATGTGGGCTTTACTGGCGGCGGTGCAGGCGCGGGTATGGTGTATCTGGCGGGCAAACAGAGCCATAAGTTGGACAATTCGCAATTGGTTGATCACATCGTTGAGCAGGTCGAGGCACGCGCGGCTAAAATCCAAGCAGAGACGCCTGAGGGCGCTTAACGCATCCCTAGGCCCATCTGCATCAACATCTTGCGTACCCCAGCCGAACCATAAAGCGCACTAAGTCCGGCCGCGCGGGCATCGCGTGCGATGCCGCTTTTTGCCTGACTGGCGCGGTTCAGCAAATCAATGCCGTGGACCCGCAGTGTGATATCGCGATAACGGGCCTTGTGATAGGTATCCAGCATCTCTGCATCCCCCAATCCATCCGGCCGTGCGTTGGCGAGGTCCAGCAGGGTTGCGATGTCATTGAGGGACATGTTCAGCCCCTGCGCCCCGATAGGGGGCATCACGTGAGCCGCCTCTGCAATCAGGGCAACACGCTCACTGCTCAAACGATCTGCATGTTGGCTGATGATTGGCCACGCTTGGCGACGACTTACCAACGTCAGAGGACCAAAGTGATTGCACGACCGTTTGGAGGCTTCGGCCTCAAAGGTTGCGACATCCATATCCATACGTTCTTGGGCAAGGCGGCCATCATCCATCCATACCACGGCTGAGCACGGCTTGCCGTTATGGTCGGGTAGGGGAACCAAGGTAAATGGGCCACCCGTGCGGTGGACCTCGGTTGACACGTTTTCATGCGGGATCAAATGGGTTGCGGCAAACACCAACGCCTTTTGGCCATAACGGTGTGTGCGCACAGAAATGCCAGCCGCCGCGCGCATCGCCGATCCGCGTCCGTCTGCGGCAATCACCAGCTTGGCCTCTATGCGTGACCCATCGCTGAGCGATACCTTTGCGCCGCCCATACGTGTAAACAGGCGCGTCGTGCTGATGCCCGTGCGAAAATCAACTGTATCAAGGGCTCCCATACGGTCCAGCATCTCACGTCTGAGCAGCCAGTTCGGGAAGTTCCAACCAAAAGGTTGGTCCGAGATTTCGGAGGCATCAAATTCACGGGTTACGCGTGGTTCTGGTTCATCGCCGCCGGCATCAATGATCCGCATGATCTGCAAAGGGGCCGCATGGGGTGCCAAGTCCTCCCATAGACCTGCACGCTCTAGCAAGGCGCGGGCAGGCTGCAACATGGCGGTTGAGCGCAGATCAGCACCTTCAGCTGCACCATTTGTGACGGGCGGTGTCGGGTCGACGCAGATTACTTTAAAACCCGCCGTGCCGAATGCCGCAGCTGCCGTCATGCCAGCAATGCCGCCGCCAGAGATAAGGATGTCGCAGGTATCGGTCATTGCCACGCCTCGTTTAAATCAGCTGTTCCAAGAATACTGTTAGATCGTCGGTGTGGAACTGCACATGCGGCGCGTGCGCGCGGGTTGGGGCGACATGCACCGTGCGCATGCCCAAATCATGTGGGACAGCCAAATTGCGCGGATCATCCTCAAACATGGCTGCGGTTTGTGGGGCCAACTTATCTTGGGCGAAAATTGCGTCAAATGCACCTTTTTCGGGTTTTGGCAAAAAACCCGCGTGTTCCACACCGTAAACCGCATCAAAGAGACCTGACAAGCCACGGGCGTGCAGCACACGTTCGGCATAAGGCGCGCAGCCGTTTGTATACACAATTTTACGACCAGGGAGCGCGCGAATATGTGCGGCAAGCTGCGGATCGGGCGTTAAGCTGTCCATCGAAATGTCATGCACATCTACCAGATAGGGCTCTGGATCAACGTCGTGCTCGCGCATGAGCCCTGCCAATGTGGTGCCATGGGTCTCCCAATAATGCACACGCAGACGGTCGGCCTCAGTACGTTCAACGCCAAGAGTTTCCATCACCCATGCTGTCATTCGAACTTCAATCAGATCAAACAATCTCGCCTCAGGGGGATAGAGGGTGTTATCTAGGTCAAAGACCCAAGTGGTCACATGAGAAAAAGCATTACGGGGCATGGTCCTTTGGTAGGGTGCTGGCACGCGACGCGCAAGGGGTAGGCGTTAGCTTCTCCTGCGGTTAAGGTGCCGTGAAACCTAATGAAAGGGCCTATGCATGCCCCCCGCAACGACAAATAGCCGCCCTGGCAACACTGACGCATATTCGATGATCCTGGATGCGATTGATACAGGCACCTATCGCCCTGGTGATCGTCTGGTCGAGAGTGAACTCGCAGAACGTTTCGGCGTCTCGCGTACGCCCATCCGCGAAGCACTACAGCGCCTTGAAACCCAGTCCTTATTGGCACGTGACGGGCGCAGCTTGATCGTAGCATCGCTGGATCACAATCAAATGGCCGAGCTGTATGTTGTGCGCGGCGAATTAGAAGGGCTGGCTGCCCGCCTTGCCGCACAAAATGCAACAGAAGAAGAAGTGCAATTGTTGCGTGAGATGGTTGAAGCAGACAATGATCTTAAAGATCATCCTGCTGCCTTGGCCCGCGCAAATAGACGGTTTCATAAGCAAATCCACCTCGCCTCACACAACCGTTTTTTAGTGCGCCAGCTTGATCTTGTTCACCGCTCCATGGCGCTGATGGCGACCACTTCGCTTGCAGTTGTCGGGCGCGGAGAGATTGCGCAAAAAGAGCATGACAGAATCGTTTCAGCGATTGAAGCAAGAGACGGAGACGCGGCAGCAGCAGCACTGCGGTCACACATTTCCGTGGCGTTCACCACGCGTCTCAAACAGGAAGCTGAGCTGCGCGAAGCAGAAAATTAATCTGTTTCAGTAGTTACGCCATGTTGGGTCTTATCCCAGTAAAACGGCTCCAAAACCATTTCCTTAAGCGCTTTGTAGGCTGAAATCGCTGCCATTGGAAAATAGAGCGGCAAGGTTAGAACATAGACCATGAGGTGGCGATGCTCCTTGCGTGAAACCGCAGCCATTGAAATGACCAAATTGAGGATCGCAGATGCGAGAAAGAACCACGCCATAAAGACAGCGGTTGGTTCGCCCAGTGTCAGGGAAACGGGGTGCTTAAATCCTGCTAGGGTGATCCAGAACGACCACAACAATGGCGCGCAGGCAAATTGTACAAATGTGGCGAATAATAAGGTCTGTACCCCTAGAAATCTGATCAATCCTAGGTCCCGTAACAAGGCGCGAGGCGCGCGCATATGGACCAACCATGTGATCAAAAAACCCTTTAACCATCTGGAACGTTGTTTCACCCACGGCCAAGCGCGGCAATTGGCCTCTTCATAGGTGACAGTCGGAATAAGTTCTGTGACATAGCCGTGCCGCGCCAGTCTCACGCCCAAATCGGCATCCTCAGTTACGTTATGGGCGTCCCATCCACATAGTTTTTCTAGGATGTTGCGGCGGAAAAATAACGTTGTCCCACCCAGTGGAATGACAAGGCCTAATTGGGCAATGCCGGGTAAAATCATCCGCCACCACGTAGCATATTCAATTGCAAAACAACGTGATAGCCAGTTGGTGCGCGGATTGTAATAGTCCAGCACACCCTGCAAACATGCGACGTTTTCGGGAGCGTCCTGAAACCGTGTTACAACTTTTTCTATCTGGTCAGGCTCGGGCGCATCTTCTGCGTCCCAAACGCCAATGATAGAACCTTGGCAAAAATCTAATGCGTAATTCAGGGCGCGTGGTTTTGTGGTCAGGTTTCCTGCGCTGGGAACTTCGATCACGCTCATCCATGTGGGCATATCCGTGCGTGCGATGGTGTCACGGGTCACTGTGTCATGGGCTTCGAGAACCAGCACAACCTCAAGCAGGGATTTGGGATACGTGAGTCGCGAAAGCCGCTGAATAAGTTTTTCAGCGATGTTTTCTTCTTTAAACAACGGCACCAGCACCGAGACTTTTGGCAGTGGAAAGGGCGCGCGCGGATTGCTTGACGTTGGCTGGGTTGTCTCAGAGATTTTGGACATTTGGGCGATAAAGGCCGCAAGTTTTAACAGGGTGCTCATTGATAGGGTCGCAAATACAAACAACATCGCAACCGTGATGCTCCAGAGCGGCGCGATCACAAGTGCAGCGATGAGCGTTACAATCGCTAGATAGGCGACAGGCTTGCGAAGCGGCGACGTAAGGTCCCAGCTGCGACAGCTTTCTGCGGCAGGAACGCGCGTTGTGGCCCTACACGCCAGTTCAGCCCCATATAATTTGCCGATTTGTTTGCGTATCTGTTGTTCACTCACAAGAACGGGCAGCATCCTGCGCCCCATTTCGCCCATGCACAACTTTAAACGTTGAAAGTCATCAGGATGACTGGTCCCGACCAACAGCAGATCACCCATCCGCACCCAAGGCACACACCGGTGCGATAGGCACAAGCCAGAGGGCAGCGTACTGCTGAGGGTTGGATCGGGGGGATCTATTAATGCATCCGCAACAGGGATATTATGCTGTCGAGATACCATATGCAGCACATCAGATGAGCTAGCGAGCCCTTCGGCCACAAGGATTTCCCCGATAGGAGCATCAATGTGGCGCTGCAAATCAAGCGCATGCACCAGATCACTCTGGGTTATGATGCCCGCGTTGACCATGATCCGCCCTAGTGGCAACTGCTCCAAGGGAGGAGTAGCTGCCTGCGGATTGGTTAAACGCAGGTAAAGGTCGCTCATTGCGGGCCTACCTGAAATCGTTTCGATCCAATTGAAACGATTTCAAAAAATACTTAACAAGTGGTTAACTTGGCAAGAATTCAGCAGGTTAGGCCGCGCAACTCAGGTGCATTTATGCAGGCGCTTTGACGCTCCGTGCAGCCATAGCATCCGCAAATCGCTCAAACAGATAGTAGCTGTCTTGCGGTCCAGGGGAGGCTTCAGGGTGGTGTTGTACCGAGTACACGGGACGCCCTTCCATACGGATCCCACAGTTGGATCCATCAAAAAGCGAGCGGTGTGTTTCAACAACGCCTTCGGGCAAGGACTGACCATCGACAGCAAAGCCGTGGTTCATCGAGGTGATCTCGACTTTGTTTGTGTCGATGTCTTTTACAGGATGGTTTGCGCCGTGATGGCCGTGGCTCATTTTGATGGTGCGCGCACCAAGGGCCAGTGCAAGCATCTGGTGACCAAGGCAAATGCCGAACACTGGCAGCTCGGTTTTGTTGAGAACATCATTGATCATTGGAACAGCGTATTCACCGGTGGCCGCAGGATCTCCGGGGCCGTTGGAGAGGAACACGCCATCGGGTTCATGCGCCATGATGTCTTCATAGGTTGCGGTTGCTGGTAGGACAGTGACATCGCAGCCCGCTGACGCAAGGCAGCGCAGGATGTTGCGCTTTGCGCCATAGTCGATTGCGACAACCTTGTGCTTTGGTTCTGTCTGAGGCGTGTACCCCTCAGGCCATGCCCACCGCATTTCGTTCCAGCGATAAGATTGGGCGCAAGTTACGTCTTTGGCCAGATCCATACCTTCAAGGCCCGCAAATTCACGTGCAGCGGCCACAAGTGCGGCAACATCAAAGTTGCCATCAGGATCATGCGCAAGAGCAGCATGAGGTGCGCCTTGTTGGCGAATGGCGCGGGTGAGGCGGCGGGTATCAATGCCGCCAATTGCGATGCGCCCCCGTGCGGCCAGCCAATCAGACAAGTTCTGCGTAGTGCGCCAGCTGCTGGGCGTTGTTGGCATCCATTTCACAACCATACCAGCGGCGACCGGATCAGCGGTTTCGTCGTCTTCGGGATTTGTGCCAGTGTTGCCGATATGGGGGAAGGTAAATGTAACAATCTGCCCCGCATAAGAGGGATCAGTCATGATTTCCTGATAGCCGGTCATGGCAGTGTTAAAACACAATTCCGCGACGGTCTGGCCAACAGCACCAAATCCGAAGCCGTAGAAAACCGATCCATCAGCAAGGGCAAGGCAGGCTGTAGGGTGTGCAGGTGCGGCGGTGGCCATGATTAGATCCTTTTGCGGGGGCGGGTCAGAAGGTGGCCCTGATATGAGAGAGGCGGCAGACACCTCATTTGGCAAACGAATGCAACCTATAGCGGGCGTTGGCAAGGGTCAAGATTGAGGTGTAAATGAATAACTAAGCAATTTCAGTAACTTAGATGGATTTAATGCGCATTGCATGTGAAGGGGTGATTAGGTAGTGTCTGCGCTCTTGTCATGACCATATGTAAAGGCGCCCCATGGACCTTCGGACACGTATTAGTACTTCTCTTAAACAAGCGATGAAAGACAAAGCAGTAGAGCGTTTGTCGACTTTGCGGCTGGTTAATGCAGCGATTAAAGACAAAGACATCGCAGCACGGGCTGAAGGTAATGATGAGGGTGTGGGCGAGGGCGAAGTTCTGGCGATTCTTGGCAAGATGGCCAAGCAGCGTGTAGAATCAGCACGTGCATACGAAGAAGGCGGCCGCCTTGATCTGGCAGAGCGCGAACTTTCGGAGATCAAAGTCATCGAAGAGTTCTTGCCACGCCAGTTGAACGCTGACGAGGCGAAAGCAGCTGTTGATGCGGCTGTGGCCGAAGTTGGAGCCAGCTCCATTCGTGACATGGGTAAGGTCATGGCGATACTAAAGGGCAAATACACAGGTCAGATGGATTTTGGCCGTGTAGGACCGATGCTCAAAGACCGACTATCTAACTAAGCGGCTGTTCTTGGATCAGCGGCGCAGAGCGCGCTGTAGATCGCCGTAAAGCGCAATGCGCTCTTCCTCACTTAGGAATGCACCAATCTCCACTTCGCGGCCTTTGCCGCGCAGTGTGATGTAATGTGGCACAGGACCTTCGTCTTCGTATTTAATGACTTGAGTCCAGTAGCGGTCGCAATCCCATTCTTGCACATCACCTTTGGGATTGGTGCGGGTCAGATGGGCCATGCTTTCATCCAGCACTAATTCTTCGTTGATCTGGCGTGCTTTGAAATTGCGCTGCAATGCCCAGAATACGCCCCAAACGGCGGCCAACGTAAAGGGTAACATCGCCCATAGAATGGGAGAGCCAAGTAGGGCCAGCACTGGAATTGAGATCATAAAGAACGTGCTCAAGACAAATGCAGCCATGCCCCGCGCGGGCAACGAATTATGCGGCCACAGGCGCAGGGTTTGCGGTGTGGCGTGAGGCTGTGATGTCCATTGATACGGCATAGTTTAGTTTTACCCGAGTAAGCCCGTCGATCAATGCGACATTCTGTAAGGGCAGCATCACTTCTGGAGTAGGGGCGCTCGTAGGCTCCTGATCGCCTGTGCGCATAGGGCAATCGTTAGCGCGAGGGTTGCCATTTCGATGAGGTGGGGCGCTTGGCCCAAGATGGCTGCTGTAAATGCGATCGCAAGTGTCTGCGCCAAGATGGCATCAACCCGTAAATCGCCATTAGGTGAGAAATGCTCAACCGCCCAATAGAACGGAGTGAGCAGTGCAAGACCGACGGTGGCACAGGCCAATGGGTTGAGATGAGCGATATTGTACGGGATTCCCGCTGATGGCTGTGGTGTCGATAGCGTGTGAACCGCCATCGCAGATAGGCACGCGGTGACGATGCTCATGCTGAACAGCAGAAGGGTCAGATGCGTTGCAGGCCCAACGGCACGCAGCCCAGCGATGAGCTGTGGTCCAAGCATGATGCAAAGAAAAACAATTGTAATCATGTGCCGTTGATCTGCCGTTTGTGAATGGTCTGGGACGGGTAGGGCACATAGCCGGAAATGACCACAAAAAAAGGGCCCCAACCGCCGTTGGAGCCCTCTTTGATTTCAAACTAACAAGCGCTTAGTGGCCTGGTGCTTTGTCCCAGTCAGACTGCACTGGCAGCTGCTCGAATGTGTGCTCTGGTGGTGGGCAAGGAAGTGTCCACTCCAGCGTGTCCGCAAATTCGTTCCATGGGTTGTTGGCTGTGACGCGCGCACCGCGTGTCAATGTCCATGCCATCACACCAAAGAAGAAGATGAAGGAACCGAAGGAAAGGAACGCACCAAGGCTAGACCAGAAGTTCCAATATGCAAATGCATCAGGATAATCGATGTAACGACGTGGCATGCCCTGACGACCCAAGAAGTGCTGTGGGAAGAAGGTCAGGTTTGCACCGATGAACATGGTCCAGAAGTGCAGCTTGCCTGCCCATTCAGGGTACATGCGGCCAGTCATCTTGGGCAGATAGAAGTAGATACCTGCAAAGATGGTGAATACCGCACCAAGGCTCATCACGTAGTGGAAGTGTGCAACCACGTAGTATGTATCGTGGTAGTAACGGTCCACTGCGGCTTGTGAAAGAACGATCCCTGTAACGCCACCAACGGTGAACAAGAACAAGAAGCCGAACGCCCAAAGCATAGGTGTTTTGAACTCAACCGAGCCGCCCCACATGGTTGCGATCCATG
Organism: Sulfitobacter sp.; assembly: GCF_036960155.1. Taxonomy (GTDB): domain Bacteria; phylum Pseudomonadota; class Alphaproteobacteria; order Rhodobacterales; family Rhodobacteraceae; genus Sulfitobacter. The sequence goes on from NZ_JBALWB010000002.1 coordinate 255,850, forward strand.
AGAACACCTTTACGCCTGTTGGCACCGCGATAACCATCGTGGCCAGCATAAAGTAAGCTTGTTGGTTGAGCGTCATACCGACCGTGTACATGTGGTGTGCCCACACAACAAAGCCCAATGCGCCAATTGCGATCAACGCCCAAACCATTGGCAGGTAGCCAAAGATAGGCTTGCGCGCGAATGTCGCGATGATGTGCGAGATGATGCCAAATCCTGGAAGGATGATGATGTACACTTCTGGGTGTCCGAAGAACCACAAAATATGTTGGTACAGCACCGGATCACCGCCGCCTGCAGGGTCAAAGAAGGCAAACCCAAAGTTACGGTCCATCAGCAACATGGTGATAGCGCCAGCCAGAACAGGCAAGGACAGCAGGATCAACCAGCTAGTAACGAAGATCGACCATGAGAACAGCGGCACTTTGAACAGGGTCATGCCGGGGGCACGCATGTTCAAGAATGTCGTGATCATGTTGATCGCGCCAAGGATAGAGGAAGCACCAGATACGTGAACCGCGAAGATCGCGAAGTCCATGGACATGCCGCCTTCTTTTACGGACAGCGGCGGATACAGAACCCAACCAACACCGGAACCGGATTGGCCATTGCCGCCTGGCAATAGAACCGAGCAGATCGCAAGCGATGTACCAGCAATATAAAGCCAGAATGACAGGTTGTTCATCCGTGGGAACGCCATATCAGGCGCGCCAATTTGTAATGGCATCAAGTAGTTGCCGAAACCGCCGAAGAGCGCGGGAATAACAACGAAGAACATCATCAAGATACCGTGGCCGGTGATCAAAACGTTCCAAAGGTGTCCGTTAGGCGTACAGGTTGTAGCGGAATCAGCAAAGAAACGCGCACCTTCCATACACATGTATTGAACGCCGGGGTTCATCAGCTCGAGGCGCATGTAGATTGTAAATGCGACCGAGATGAACCCGACAAAAGCGGAGACGATCAGGTACAGAATACCGATGTCTTTGTGGTTAGTGGACATGAACCAGCGTGAGAAAAACCCGCGCTCGTCTTCGTGCTCGTGCCCGTTGATGGCTGCGTCTGCCATGCGTGGCCTCCTAAACTTATATTAAAATGCAGAGACACCTGTGGCTAGGCGCACTGCGGACTTCTTGTCCTTCTAAAAGCAAGTGGCGCACAGGGCAATGGGCGCGATGGTCGCAGACAGAAGTATTTTCAAGAGGACTACACAGGAATGCGATGGATGTTGGGAGGGCAAAGTGGATGAAGATTAAATATTGTGTATTTGAAGCAATAAAGCGCGCTCAGTGACGAAAAAATTAATAGGTGAGTAAAGCTCTTTGTCGATGATGGTGGTAGCCAAAATTGCAGGTACCGTTTGTGAACGATCCCAAGCCCTTGTTGCAACGCGATCGCGTTCAAAGCTCCCCATTTGATGATTTGGGGGAGGGTAACTTTGTACCCTCCATCGACCGTGTCGTCAATTTGATGCCCGGGTTTGTGTACGTATTCAACCATCAGACCAATTCCAACGACTATACCAATCGATCTGTCGGCGAACATCTGGGGTATTCCTCCGACGAGATTCGCGGCTTTGGTCCTCAAATGCTTATGAAAGTCATTCATCCGGATGACCTTGCGCTGCTTGCTACGCATTTCGGGCGAATTGTGGCTCTGGACGGGGACCTTTCAGTTGCGATTGAGTACCGTGTTATCACTAAGGCGGGTGCGTTGCGGTGGCTTCGTTCTGTCGATACGGTCTTTGATAGGGATGAGGATGGGCAAGTACTGCGCCACATCGGATGTGCCAGTGACATCACCATCGAAAAAGAATCTGAATTGCGGTTGTCCGAACTGAACGCAAAGCTTGAAAATCGAGTTAAGTCGCGCACACATGATCTGGAAGATCTTAATACCAGTTTGGAAGAGAGGATTTCTGCAAGAACCCTTCAATTACAAGGGGCTGTGGTTGAATTAGAGCAACTCACATACATCGCTACACATGATTTGAAGGTTCCGGTGAACAACCTCACTCGGCTAGGGCTGATGCTTCAATCGAACACGCAGAGCCTCAGTGCAGAACAGATCGAGCAAGTTGGATGGATTAACGATTGCGCCGAACAGCTGGGCGAAAAGATCCAAGGTCTTGTTTTGGTAGCACAAATTCGGCTTGGTAACGGAAACCCGTCTGTCCCGCTTGGGCTTAGCGGGGTGATCACCGCCGCCGTCGACTTGATGCAATCGGCCATGCCCAAAGATTCCTTTCCCGTAAGCATTGATGTGCCGGACGATATGGTTGTCCAATTTGAGCGATCTGAAATTGACAGTATTCTTGCTGCTTTGTTGGACAACGCGGTCAAATATGCCGAACCAGAACGCCCCCTCGACATCAAGATCGCTGCGGGGACGACAAGCGGTCAAATATGGGTGAGCGTAGCTGACAATGGCACTGGATTGGATAGCAAGCTGGACGCGGAAAAAACGTTTGGACTATTCCAGCGGGCCCATAAAACCCCTGCAGGAAGCGGTATTTCTCTTTATTGCGCGCGGCGGATGTTACATCGGCGAGGCGGGACCCTGACTTTTCATGGATATAGGGGTGAAGGTGCTGAATTCACAATATTATTTGCAAAGGAAGAGAGCCGGACATGAAACAGTTGGGACGGATACTTTTGGTTGACGATGATACCGTCACCAATATGTTGCACCGACGTGTGATCGAACGATCTGGTCATGTAAAATCCATAGATGTCGCAACAGATGGCCAGGAAGCATTGGACATCTTAAGAGCCGATTTGAAGACAGGTAATGCATTACCAGAGCTGATATTTCTGGATATCAACATGCCAGGCATGGGTGGGTTTGAGTTTCTGGAACAATATAAAGAGATGCAGATCGCATCAGACATGCATCTCATCATCGTGATGCTGTCGACGTCTCTGTTAGAGGCTGATCATGCCCGCGCAGAGGCCGATCCCAATGTGCATTGTTTTTGCGACAAACCGCTACGGTTAGAAAGACTGGCGGAACTTATTGAGGAGCTTGAGATGAAGCTTTCAAGCACCAAACCTTATGGAGAATGTATTGGTTAGGACGTTTGCGGCATTTCACCAAATACTGCGGAAAAACTGTTGAGTAATGCGATGTCAGCATCTGCCATCGTAACGGGAAGGCCCAAATCGACAAGGCTGGTAACGCCGTGATCCGATATGCCGCAAGGGACGATGCCATCAAAGTGATTCAAATCCGGCTCCACGTTTAATGAAATGCCATGAAAACTAATCCATTTGCGCAACCGGATGCCAATGGCGGCAATTTTATCTTCGGCGGGTTGTCCTGTGATCGTCAGCGGCTTTTCTGGTCGTTGGACCCAGACGCCAACACGCCCTTCGCGGATCTCGCCTGTTACGTTAAACTGTGCCAGACTTGTGATCACCCATGCTTCCAATTGTTGAACAAATTTGCGCACATCTCGCCCGCGAGCACCAACGTCAAGGATCACATACGCGACCCGTTGTCCCGGTCCATGGTAAGTATACTGGCCGCCCCTCTTTGTTGGGAAAACGTCGAAGCGATCTGGATCAGTCAGATCGCGTTCTTTTGCAGACGTCCCTGCAGTATACAAGGGTGGGTGTTCGACCAACCAAATGCATTCATTTGCAGTCCCTGCAAGAATGGCAGCCACCCGGGCCTCCATCCAGGCCTCAGCCTCTCGAAAGCCAGTCAACTGCGGTGAGGTAATCCATTCTATCATCTAATCTATTTAATGCGGGAACGGACGGTTAACCAGCATCTGTTTCAGCCCGTTGGTTCAAAAGGTCTCTACGATGCGGTTGCCCGTGTTTCGCCGATGGCTTGTTCTAGCGCGGGGGACCAAATTTTGGACTAGGGGAACGTCTCGTCAGAATTGATTGCCAACCAATAAGGGGAAGGTACTTCTGGCATCGGCCGGGTTTCGTTAGGGTGTTAGCGTAGGATTACTTGGAGTTTTGTCCGTTGTGTGCAACCGCCGAGAGGGACGATGGCAGAGTTTTCGGACCTAGATAGACAACTGCAGCACACCCATTTGGAAACAATTTTATATTGACCGCCTCAAGGAGCGATTTGGCTCTTGAGCTATGCTCTAACCCGCGCTATTGGATGCTTTACCATCCATGGCGTGCGGTCGTGGCGGAATGGTAGACGCGCAGCGTTGAGGTCGCTGTGGGGTAACACCCGTGAGAGTTCGAGTCTCTCCGACCGCACCAATCTATCCCTTTGATATTAAAGAAAACCCTTGCATACATGGGCCTAAGTCCGTTTCAAGGTTACAACTTTGGTTACAAACGGGTTTTGATATGGCCGGAAAAATCAGACATCTTATTAATCGCTCAGGGCGCTATCACGCACGTTTGGTCGTGCCGAAAGACTTGCGGCAAGTAATCGGCAAGACTGAGTTGCGGACGCCTCTAGGTGCTGACTACCGCCAAGCGCTCAAAATGTTGCCAAGCGCAGTCGCACAGCTTCAACACCAGATCGGCGAGGCAGAGCGAAAATTGGGGCAGGGGACGAAGCCAATGCGCTATCCCCTAGCACCAGACCAGATCGCACACGCGCACTACATACAGCGGCTGGCCTTTGATGATGAACTCCGGAATGATCGTCGCTGGCCCTCCGTTGGCATTGATGATGGCTATGTTGAACAGTTGCGATATGCGATTGCAGGACGCGCTGATGATCAGGAATTAGAAGAACTTGTAGGTTCTCAGATTGAGCGTTTCCGCAAAGCTGGCAATCTTGATGCAGCAACGGGCAGTGCTGAATGGCGCACAATAGCACGTGCGCTTTGCAGTGCTGAGTATGAAGCGCTAGAACGTGTTGTTGAGCGTGACGAAGGCGACTTCTCCGGCACACCTACCGCGCCTATAATCGTAAACGCACAACCATCTGAAAAACCGCAAGAGCGGGTGAGCCTAAGCGGACTTTGGAAAGACTATGTGTTGATCCGTAAGCAAGCTGGTTTCATGCGCGATGGCGGCAAGCGGCAATCTGTTGCGATTGAAAGCCTGCGCAAATTTCTAAAACACGATGATGCGCGCAAGGCGACTAAGAAAGACTTGCTGGCGTGGCGTGATAATCTGATCAAAACGCTTGCGGCAAAAACAGTCAGTGATGTTTATCTATCGACTGTCCGTAGCTTGTTTAGTTGGGCAGTTGAGAATGATCGATTGCCAGAAAACCCTGCAACCAACGTCAGACAACCAAAACCCCGCAAGGTCTATGGGCGTGAACGGGGCTACACAGATGTAGAGGCAACGAAGCTATTGAGCGCTTGCCGTGCCTACAAGCCGAAGCCGGACGAATTTGGCAACATTCGCGAGTCAGATCGCATGGTGCAAACGAAACGATGGGTGCCGCTGCTGTGCGCTTTCACTGGTGCGCGTGTCGCTGAGATTACGCAGCTACGCAAAGAGGACATTCGAAAAGAGGAGGGGCAGTGGATCGTCAGGATTACGCCAGACGCAGGCACGGTCAAATCTGGTGGCTATCGTGACGTGCCTTTGCATCCGCAAGTGATCGAAGAGGGGTTCGTAACATTCCTTGAAAATTCAAAAGCTGGTCCGTTGTTTCATACGGCAACCGATCCTGCGAAATATGAGCAGTTCGCCAGAACGACAGCGGAGAAATTATCTAAATGGCTGCGCACCGCCAACCTCGTGCCGGAGGACGTGCAGCCAAGCCACGGTTGGCGGCACAGGTTCAAGACGCTGTGTCGCGAGTATGGTATCCCTGATGGAACATATGATGCCATCCAAGGTCACTCAGGCAAGACCGCCAGTGCGAACTATGGTGATGTGACGCTCAAGACGAAAGTTATCGCTATTGAATGTCTGCCGCGATACCAGCTCTAATCGGGTAACTTTCGTAGAGTTGCGCGACAGCTTAAAGGTCTAAGGCTATCATATTATCTACATGTTCCAAAATACTGTCAAACGCAGGAAAATGATGACCGTCGTTTCTAAGTCTTGAAATAACCTCAGCAACCGCCATTGGCGTTTTTGCGATATTTGTTACGTCTAGATCATAGTCGCCAGCTATCTGTAGGAATGTAGCTTCCCAGTTTTCGCCACAGACCGATCTTAAATAGCCCTCTAGATCATGACCGAATGCTGCGTAATGGCTAGTTGTGCAATCTGGGAAATCGACAGGCTCAGCAACGTTTGCTATTTTTTGTAGCAGTAAATTTGTTTGTGGTTTCTGCCTTTTCTTGGATTTTGTAGCATCAGAGTCAAAAACTGCGTAAGTGGGAATGCCTAATCGATTGAAAATATAGAAAGGCTTGTCCATTTTCGTTTTCCCATCCACTGAAATAACAACGATCCCTTCCGCAATATTGTCTCGCCCGTTGGCTCGATAACATCCTTCGATAACTGCCCTGTCGGTTACTCCTTCCACTAGTATGATTTTTTCAGCAAAAAATCCTTCGCATAGCTCTCGTGAAAATATGTGCATTTTTGCTTGGAATGCTTCTACGGCCATTGGCTCAACATCTAACAAACCTGCGAAGTAATTTACGGCTTCGCTCAACTCCAAAGTAGAGATGGAATGATGCAGCGCACCGTCTTGTGTTCTGCGCCGAACTATTCTCGCGTTCTGAAAGTGGCCTACGTCAACAAACTTGTCTGAATGGGTCGCAAATATCACCTGAAAGCGGATGCCGGTTGATCTGTTGAAGGCATTGCAGATGTTTCTGAAAGCATCGCTAACTAGCCGTTGTTTATGTGGGTGCTGATAAATCTCTGGTTCTTCGATCATCAAGATTATATCGCTTTGTGCTTCATCAAAATCACCAGCCTCTTCGACTACAGCACTTCGGGCTAGAAATTCAATTACAGCAAAAAGTGCAGCGCGTTGGAGGCCGTGCCCTACATTCTCTAATCCGCTTAGGAACCCGTGATCCTCTACTCGAATGACAGGTTGTGGGAATGAAAACTGGACTCTTTCGTTAACTTGCCACTCAGCAAGTAGCTTTGTGTCCTGATAATATCGCTGTATCGTGTTTGTTAAGCTTTCACTTATTTGAGCGAGCTGTGGAAACCGATCAGGAGCGACTATCTCAGCAAATTCAGCATTAGTTTTTTCAATAAACTCTGTAACTTCTTGTCTGTTTTCAAAAGTTTGTTTCGCAATGTCAGAAAGCAGGCTGATGATCGGACTGCGCTTTGCATCCGTGGTCTGTTCTGCAACATCTGCAACTGCGGGAATGAAGTGCAATCCCGTTTTTTTTCTCAATTTGCCGTTAGCGACATTCGACGCCCCAAAGAAACTCTTTATGAACATGAATTCTAATTGATCTGGATTTTCGGCTTCCCAATCCTTCATGTTCTGAATTACTTGATCAGCATTATTGGCTCTTTCTAACCCTTCGGTCTGGTCTGCTAATGCGTTGAATGCTGCCCTTTGGTTTGGTTTGTTGTTTTCATTTCTGATTGGGGTGAAGCCTGGATATGATCGAGCGCGCACACTGTATATCAGGTTCGAATCTTTATCATCTGAAAGTGTGCGGGAGATTGAAAGCTTGCCATCATGCACGCCGCCAGCGAACTCTTCTAATTCAGTGGGTGTCAGATTTTTGAAAGTAACTGTAATCTCTATTGTGTCACTTTCCCGATTGTGAAAATCATCTGGTTTAACCTTTGGCGCGGCATCGAAGAATAAACTCAGGGCGTAGAGTAACGTCGATTTTCCTGCGTTGTTTCCTCCTAAGAGAACTGTAACATCATCGAAGGTTAGTCTAGCATTAGAAATTGCCCGTAAACCGGCCAATTCTAGGGATTCAATCTGCATTCGCGTAGTCGCCCCTAATTTATAATTCAATAGCAATGTGTTATGCGTAGGAGAGCTCTTAGAAAGCCGACCTTTTCAACCTCAGGGTATGTTGTGGGATTTTGCTATTCTGCGCAATAGTTAGTTGCTGAAGTGGTGAGAGAAAAGTGGATCAATTCACAATTCAAGCAACTTGAGAATTCAGTAGCCAAGGTCGTTGTGATATATGATAGACAAACCTTCAGGTGTGTGGTAAATATGCAACATTAGTTGTGTAACATGTTGATAAAATGTCTTTTAAAAATGTAAAACGCGCCCTAGGAATTACCCCGAAGGCTGCACCGCTCGACACCAAATCCGTTTCGCTGACTGACAGTGAAGCGCTAGCCCTTTTTGGTGCCATCCCCACATCATCCGGCGTATCCGTCTCCCCAACATCTGCCCTGCGCGTCCCTGCTGTTGCTTGTGCCGTTGGGCTGATCAGCGAAACGATGGGTTCCCTTCCAGCAAAGCTGCACGACAGCGAAAGCAAGGATATCGAAAAGGACCATCCGGCTTTCAAATTGATCCACAGGGAAGCGAACCCTTGGACAAGCGCGGCGCAACTACGCGAACAACTGACACTTGATGCTCTGATGCACGGTGCTGGACATGCGCTGGTGATCCGCAACGCCACAGGATCACCCATTGAACTGCACCGCCTTGAGCATGGCCGTTGCCAGATGGTGCTTGAACCCGATGGCGAACCATACTTTCTGGTGACGCCAGAGGGGGCAGGACAAGTGCGGCGCTCTTATTCTGATGTGTTGCGCGTTGAAGCGTTTGGCGCAGTTTCCCCTATCTCACTTGCGCGTGAAGCTATCGGCTTGGCCCTGCAATTCGAAGGCCACATCTCAGGCATTTTCAATAATGGTGGCAGACCTTCCGGTGTGATCACCGCTGAGAAATCTTTGGACGTAGAAGCCAAGAAAAAGCTTGCTGCTTCATTCTTCAAAGGCACAGGCGGAAATAACGCAGGCTCTACGGCTTTGCTTGATGAAGGCATGGCCTATCACCAGATCGCCATGACCCTTGTAGACGCTCAATTCGCAGAAAACCGTCTGGAGCAAATCCGAGAGATTGCCCGTGTGTTTCGAGTGCCACCTACAATGCTTTTCGAGCTGAGCCGTGGCACGTGGTCAAACACAGAGCAAATGATGCGCCAATTCCTTACGCTCACCTTGCGCCCTTGGATCGAAACTTGGCAGTGGGGATATGCACGTTGCTTGCTCACAGACGTAGAACGTGACGAACTGGCAATTGCCTTTGATGTTGAAAGCCTCTTGAGCGCTGATCATGCGGTTAAGGCAACGTCATTCAGCCAATACCGGAGCATGGGGGCTGTGACGGCAAACGAAGTCCGCAAGGAACTCAATTTGCCAAGCATTGAAGGCGGTGACGTGCTGCAAAACCCGTTCACAACCTCGGACAAGACACCCACGCCAGACAACACCGCTGACGCGCCAAGCGCCCCTGAGCAAGAGGACGCAGCATAATGTCAGATATCACACACACAGCATTTTTCGGAACAGCAGAACAGACGTTTACGCTCACTGACCCGATGATTGCAGAGCTTGAGCGCACAGCAGACGTAGGCATTGGCGCGCTCTATCAGCGTGCAATCGCCATGCAATTCAAAGCCGCTGACCTGACAGAGATCATCCGGCTTGGCCTAGTCGGGGGCGGTATGAACCCACAGGCCGCGATGCGGCTTACAGACACATACGCCACCAACCGCCCGATGGCTGAAACCTATCCGCTGGTTTTGGACATTCTTGATGCGCGCTGGAACGGCAACACAGAAGAAAGTGAGGCCGCATAATGGCTCAATTCGTAGAAATCAAAGCAGACTTGCAGGTCACAGACACAGGCGAAATTTCAGGAATGGCATGGCCGTGGGGCATTCCAGATCGCGTTGGCGATGTAATGACCAAAGGCGCACTTAGCACCCCGCAACAACTGCCAATGCTTTGGAGCCACGACCAAAGCACAGTTATCGGCGTTTGGGATGAAATCAAAAACACATCGCAAGGCGTAGAGGTCAAAGGCCGCTTGCTGGTGGATGAAATTGCCAAAGCTAAAGAAGTTCACGCCCTGATCAAATCCAAGGCTGTGAACGGTCTGTCTATCGGCTTTGAAACCAAAGACAGCAAACGCAACAACACCAAAGGCCGCACGATTACAGCGGCCAATTTGCTCGAAATCTCAATCGTTGCGGTGCCGTGCCATCCGGATGCGCAGATTACCTCTCTCAAATCAGACAAACCACAGAAGGAAAATTCCGATATGGAAAACGAAGAAATTCAAAAGATGATTGATGCTTCAATCGCCGCTGCTACGCCTGCAAATGATGCACCGGAGGCCGACACAAAAGCCTTTGACGCAGTGCAGAAACGCTTGGACACGCTCGAAGCGAAAGCGCAGCGCCCACAAGGCGTTTACGTCACGGGTGCTGATACAGAAACCAAAGCTGATCAAAAAGCATTCGGCAACTTTCTGCGCCGTGGTGTTGAGCGTTTGGACGCAGACGATATCAAAGCGCTGACAGTCTCGACTGATGCCAATGGCGGCTACTTGGCCCCTGAAGAAACAGGCAACGAACTGATCAAGCTGTTGAATGAATTTTCGCCGCTGCGCCAGTATGCCAAGGTGATCAACATCTCCGGTCAGTCGATTGTATATCCGCGCCGTGTCACTGGCACACAGGCGTCATGGGTAACTGAGATCGCCAACCGCACCGCGTCCGGTATGGAATTTGAACAGATCACAATGACGCCGCACGAACTCGCGACATTCACAGACGTTTCAAACGCTTTGCTCGAAGACAACGCCTACGGTTTGGAAGGAGAATTGCTTTCTGACTTCGCAGAGAGCTTCGCCAAAACCGAAGGTCTGGCATTCGTCAAAGGCACCGGAACAGGCCAGCCAAACGGGATCATGGTGACTAGCAACGGCATCCAAGAAATGACTACTGGCGCTGCTGCAAACTTCGCAGCGACAAACCCAGCGGATACGATCATTGCGGCTTATCACAAAATCCCGTCTGTTTTCGCTCAGAAGGGCGTCTGGATGATGAACCGCAACACGCTGGCAATCATTCGCACATGGAAAGATGGCAATGGCCGCTATCTGGTGCTGGACCCTATCAGCGAAGGCGCACCATCCACACTGCTTGGCCGCCCCGTGGTTGAGATGCTTGATATGGACGATATCGGCGCAGGTAAATTTCCTGTTCTGTTCGGTGATATGTCCGGCTATCGCATTATTGATCGCGTGGGCCTGACAACGCTGCGTGATCCATACAGCTTGGCGACAAACGGGCAGGTTAGGTTCCACGCACGTAAGCGCGTTGGTGCTGACCTCACGCACCCTGATCGCTTCGTCAAAATCAAATGCGCTGCGTAAGATGGCCTTTCAGCCCTCATATGACGTTCCTTTGTCATACGGTGTAGCAACCGCATGGCTTAGGCCGTCTTTGCGGTCTGCAACCCTCATTGAAAAGATGGACGGCGGCTTTGCTGGCGTTCTCCACAAAGTCCAACAGGGCCATACCGGAACGCTGCGCGATATTGTCCATAATTCTGCTACGGATCGCACAACAGCGCTGGCCTTGCTGGATACCATGCAGGACGAAAAGCTGAGTGTTATTCAGCAAACTTTGATTGCCCCTGCATTCGCAATCCTCACTGCACTAATGACGCCAGACCTCTCGACAGACAAACCCACAGCAACGGCCACGACAGCGACAAAAGCCAAACCCGTTGCATGGGCTGACTTCTATTCAGAGCTTTATCAGATCGCGACAGGGTGGCTTGGATGGACGCCGGACACAGCATGGAACGCCACCATTCCAGAGATCACAAATGCATTCAGCGGCCATATGGACATGCTGAAAGCAATTCACGGTGGCGGCGATGATGCCGAACAATCCGGCACACCAGACCAACGCCAAGCAAACATCGATGCTGGCCTTGATCCTGAGTTTGACCGCGCCGGATTGGCTGCGCTCAAGAATATGTCCAAACAGAAAACAGGGGAAACAGCCTAATGCCACGGCCGCCCCATATCTGCACCCGATGCAACACACTTATAGCGCATGGCGCGCTCTGTGCTTGCCAACAGACTGCAAAGCGCGAACGCAACCAACGCCATGACCGGACACGCCCAACAGCCGCACAGCGTGGCTACAACAGCGCGTGGCGCACAGCGTCCAAAGCGTTCCTAAAGATCAATGACCGCTGTGCATGGTCCGGATGTAACAAACCCTCAACCGTTGTGGATCACATCACTCCACACAGAGGCAATGACGCGCTGTTCTCGGACAAGTCCAACTGGCAACCACTCTGCACATCTTGCCACAACAGCAAGAAGCAGCGCTTGGAGCGGAACCAATGAGCTACAATCCAGATCAATCGCTATGGCAAGCAGTCTTGCAGCGCCAAGTTGATGATGCCCTGCTTGGAACAGGTGGTATTTCCGGCACCAGAGCACGGGAACGCGCCACCAACGAAGCACGTAGGCTGCTGACGACACAAAACGAAGACCTAACCATGCTCTGCGACCTTGCAGGATTGGAAGTCGAGGTTGTGATTGAGGCAATGCGTGAACGTATCGCAGCGGCACCGTCCGCGCTCACACTTGCCACAACTCGCAACGTAAGCCGCGCAACGCAGAACAATCGCACAGAGAAACAAACCGAAGCGCGCACAGATCAAGCCGCCGCATAAAACACACGCTCAAAACGATCAGGGGCGGGGTGGTTCTGGACTTTGGGGAGGTTTTGGGACCGGCGGGGGGTCAGCCGCACAAGAGATAACGAATTTAAAGTTTTGAAATAGAAAGAAGACAGACCATGCCAGCCCAAACGCCAACCGCACTGCTAAAGGCACAACTCAATCTCGATCACAGCTTTGACGATGCACTGCTGGCGCACAAGTTGGCCGCTGCTGAGACGTGGATTGCTGCACATACCGGAGTAGCATTCGACGCAGACAACGCAGCGGCAACCGAAGCCGCCCTGCAACTTGCGGCCTATTGGTATGAATTCCGCGAAGGTGGTTCCGATGTGTCCGTGAAGGCAATCCCGTTTGGCGTCCGCGACTTGCTTGCATCGATCCGGCTTAGCATCACGGCAAAGGATCAAGGCAATGACTAAACGCCTAAGCCTCACAGCGCAGTCAAAGAAGCTGGGCAACCAGCTTGAAGCTATTCCGGACGAAGTTCTGGCGATGTTGCGCCCTGCGTTGGTTAAGGGCGCGCAGGATATTGCGGACACAATGGAAGCGCTTGTGCCGGAAGACGATGGCGACTTGCTGGGCAGTATTGCGGTAACAGGGCCAAATGAAACCACGCCACCTTATGCCGCTGGTGGTGGATCGATCACGGCACAGGCCACACAGGCATTTGTCACGGTAGGCAATACAGACGTGCGCCACGGCCATTTGCAGGAATTCGGAACTGTAAACCATGAGGCGCAACCGTTCATGCGCCCTGCATTCCGTTTGAAAAAAGCCAAGGTGCAGCGCCGTATCGCTACCGCGGTGAATAAAGCAATCAAATCTATCAAAGGGGCCACGTAATGGAACCATCACTGAAACTGCAAACGGCCCTTCGTGCTTCGTTGCTGGATGATCCGGCGGTAATCGCGCTTGTTGGTGCAGATAGCATCCGAGCAGGTAGCACCAGACCGGACAAGATGCCCTGCATCATCCTTGCAGATCCGCAGACAATCAATCTGGGCCGTAGCAGTGGCGGTGCATATCTGACCCGTGTTTATATCGATGTGCATATCTGGGCATTGGAAGACGGTGCGGACATGGCACGCCAGATCGGCGGGGCGGTAACAACTGCCCTTTGGGACAGCCCTTTGCCAGTGCAAGATATCAATGAATACACACGCCCCAGCTTCAAATACATCCGCGACCCTGATCCGGAGAAAGCATACGCGCACGGTATCGGAACGGTTGAAGCCGTTGTGAGGTGGTTGCCATGATACGTTCCGGCAAACTTGATCGATCGATCGCTATTGAACGCATGACTGAGACGGTTAGTGCGTCCGGTGCAGCTTCGAAAGCATGGGCCGTTATCGCAACCGTGCGCGCTGAGCTGGTGCAGCAATCAGCCGACGAATATCTGGCTGGATATGGCGAAGCACAGGAAGGCAATCTGCTGTTCCGCATTCGCTATCTGCCAGACCTCACAACCGCTGACCGCGTTACCTATGACGGCACTGCATACGACATTGACCAGATCGCAGAACTGGGCCGCAAGCGCGGTCTGGAATTGCGATTGAAAGGCGGTGCGAAATGAGCGTGCATAGTCGCGGCGTAAAGCCGCCAGCCAAAACAGACAGCGAAGCCCTGACCAAAGCGCCACCTGTTCCGAAGTATCTGAGCAAGCTGGCACAGGCAGAGTGGCGGCGCATTATGCCACAACTGATCACGCGCCGGATTATCACGAAAGCAGACTTGGCTGGCGTGGAAAGCTATTGTGTTGCCGTAGGTGCAGCGCGCCAGATCGCAGAGACCATGACAACAGGCGAATTGCCAGACCTCAAACTTGGCGGCCTGCAAATCCGCTACATGCAGACAGCGCGCCAGCTTGCCGCTGAATACGGTCTGACACCTACCAGCCGCGCCCGTATCGGCGGCGCAAAAGAAGACGACGACAGCGACAACCCGTTGGCGGTGACATAATGACTTCCGGCGCGTTCCCAGAATGGATTTATGACGGCTCGAATATCCCTGATCCGCTTGGATATGGGGAACGCGCTGTGCAATTCCTGCGCCGTTTGCGCCATCCAAACAGCCTTGAAGCCAAACGTGGCTTGCAGCTTGCGCCGTGGCAAGAGCGTATCGTGCGCCGTATCTATGGGCCGCGCCATCCGGACGGGCGCCGGATTGTGCAGAACGTCTTCTTCCTTGTGCCGCGTGGAAACCGCAAAACATCGCTAGCCGCTGCGTTGGCGTTGCTGCACACCATAGGGCCAGAGCGCGTTCCGGCCGGACAGGTGATCTTTGCCGCTGCTGATCGGGAACAAGCAGGCATCGGCTTCACTGAAGCCGTAAACATGATCCGCGAAGACAAGCGGTTGATTGCAGCAACAAAGATTTATGACGCATTCAACAGCGCTAAAAAGATCGTGTTCAAGGCGGATAATGTATCCCTGCGCGCAATATCATCGGATGGCGGTGCTGCACATGGCCTGACACCTACATTCACCTTGATTGATGAAATCCACATTTGGAAAGGCCGCGACCTTTGGGAAGCGCTGCGCAGTGGTGCAGCTAAAGTTGACGACAGCCTGACAGTGATTGCGACAACCGCCGGACGTGGTGCAGAAACACTTGCAGCGGAACAATTTGCCTATGCAACAGCAGTAGCAAAAGGCGAGATCACAAACCCCGCTTACCTGCCAATTCTGTTTGCCGCCGATGCCGAAGATGATTGGCTAGATGAGGATATTTGGCACCGCGTAAATCCTGGCCTAGAGCATGGTTTTCCATCGCTTGCGGGCCTTCGTGCATTGGCCAAAGAGGCCGAACACAGACCATCCGACAAAGCCGCATTCCTGCAATTTAACTTGAACGTGTGGCAAGCAAACAGTCGTGACCCACTTTTTAGCATGGCTACCTATGACAACCGTGTGTTTGAGGACGACCCGACAGACCTAGAAGACCTGCCTTGCTGGATTGGTGTCGACCTTTCGCTAAATGGTGACACCACGTGCGTTGTTGCTGCTTATCGTCATGACGATGGACAGATCACAATCCGGCCAACGTTCTTCATTCCAGCAGATGGTATCAAAGAACGTTCCGAAAGGGACGGTGTGAATTATGAAGTTTGGCGCGATGCTGGCCTATTGGTCGCAACAGACGGGCCAATCGTTGATCCTGATATCGTTGAGGATCACATAAGAGAATTATGCGGCACGTATGAGGTCCAAGAAATTGCTTTTGACCCATACCTTGCCCGCAAGATGATGCAACATTTGCACGACGAAGGCTTGCCAGTGGTTGAGCTACGACAGGCACCCCTTTCGATGGGTGTTGCCATTGGTGATCTTGAATGCACTGTGAACGGCCATCTGATCCGGCATGACGGCAATGAAATGCTGCGCCACCATTTCGACTGTGTAGTTGCAAGCCGCAATGAAACCTCCGGCCTAACCCGTATGCACAAGGGCAAAAAGACAGACAGAATTGATGGGGCCGTAGCAACCGCAATGGCCGTCCATCGCGCCGTAGCTGGCGACACAAACAAATCACAATATTCCGGCGACGATGCCGAAATCTTTATATTTTAAGAGGTAATGCTATGTCCAATATGGGCCTAATCGTTGACGTTGAGGCGCGGATCAACAAACTAGAAGCTGGTTTGAAGAAAGCCAACACTGTTCAAAAACGTAGTTCTACACAAATGGAACGCCGTGCTGATCTTTCGGCCCGCCGGATCAATGCCAGTTATGCAAAATCTACGGCTGGTATTTCATCCAGTTTCAAAAAGCTTGGACCAGCGCTTCTAGCTGGTGTGTCTGTTGCGGCCATTGGCACCGCTACAAGTCGGATCAGGTCTGTTGTTGGTGAGGTAGCCAAGATTGGTGATGCCGCTGCAACCGCTGGCGTGAGCGTGGAGCAATTCCAAGAGCTATCCTATGTCTCGGATCAAAGCCGTATCGACGTTGATGCCATGACCGACAGTTTGAAAGAACTGAGCCTTAGAGCCGATGAATTTATCATCACAGGTAAGGGACCAGCCGCAGAGGCATTTAATCGACTTGGATTTAGCGCTGTTGAGTTGAAACGTAAGCTACAAGACCCGCCTAAACTGCTAGAAGAAATTGCAGACCGCGCAAAAGACCTCGATAGCGCCAGTAGAATTCGCATATTTGATGAATTGCTGGGCGGCACAGGTGCAGAAAAGCTAACCCGCCTTCTATCGGGTGGTGGAGATCAACTGCGCGCCCTGCGTCAAGAGGCACGTGATACAGGCGCGGTGTTGGATGCAGCCGTCATCCGCAAGGCCGAAGAACTGGACCGCCGCTTTGCCGCGCTCACATCCCGCGTATCCAATTTTGGGAAGGCATTTGCGGTCAATCTGGCAGATGCCAGTGTAAAGCTGGTCACATTGCGCACAGACCTCACAGACCTGACAGACACGATCAACCGCGCAGAAAGCCTGCTTGGCGATGGCACAACCGTAGAGCTTTCCACAGATCAAGGCGCGCTGGACGAACATAAGCAGGCCGTGGCGCAGATCGTCGCAGAATATCACCGCCTTGGCGAAAGTGCAGACCAGCTTACCGGACCTCTGTTTCAAGCGGCGTCAAATCTGGCGATGCTTGGCGAAGCAGATGCAAGTATTGAATTGAACCGTGTAGCAACTGAGATGTCAGAACTTGTCGGTGATCTAAACGATGGCTCTATCAGCGCAGAAGAATTCGAAAATCGTGTTCAAGACCTGACAGGCGCGGCACAAACGGCACTCGCAGAGGTCGCTGCAATTGATGGCGTTCAATTCACTGGCGTCACATCGGCACTGGCAGGCTTTGTGACCATGATGGGAACAGCCATTGCACGGGCGCGTGAATTGCGTGCTGTATTGCCAGGTGCATCACCTGATGGTCAGACCGAACCCGTAGCATCTATGCAGCGTGGTCCAAGTAGTCGGCGCGGACACAGGGCCGCTACAGAGGGGCTTGCGACAACAACATCGCCACGGCCTAACCTGCCAAGCGTAGATGCAAGCTTTGGCAGTCCTGCGCCAGTGTCCGGCGGTGGTGGTTCTGCTGGTGGCGGGGCTAGCAGATCATCCCGACAGTCAGACCTTGAGCGCGAAATTCAATCAATCGCAGAGGAAACAGCGGCGTTGAAATTGGAAGCGGCCGCACTTGCAGAGGTGACAGGCGCACAGCTTCAAAATGCAGATGCCGTTGAACTGGCGCGCACAAAGGCCGAACTGCTGGCAGCGGCACAAAGGTCCGGCGTAGCTATGACACCTGAGCTGATTGCACAGATTGATGCATTGGCTAACGAATACACAAAGGCAGGTAGCGCGGCAGAACTTGCCGCTGACAAGATCAAGGATATTCAAGACGCGACAGCAGCGGGTGCGCAGTCGATCACAGATGTTTTCACGGGAATGGCAACCGGAGCGCTAACAGCCAAGGAAGCTATGGGGCAACTGATCATCGAAATGATCAAAATGTCATTGCAAAAACGTATGTTGGAAATGGCCGAAGGTGCTGGTGGATCGGTGTTTGGTGGCTTTCTGAAATTGCTGGGCGGTGGTTTTGCAGAGGGTGGATTTACGGGCCAAGGTGGCAAACACGAGCCTGCTGGCGTGGTGCATCGTGGGGAATACGTCATGTCTAAGGCTGCGACCTCAGCTATTGGCGTTCCGCAACTCGAAGCGCTGCACAGATCAGCCAAACGCGGCTACGCGGATGGTGGGCTTGTATCCGGTGCGAAGGCCAAGGGTGGGAACGTAACAGCACCTAACAGCGCGGCACCAGCCGCTAACGGGGCGGTGAATATCAATGCGCCTATCACTGTGAACGGTAGCGCCGGAACGCCTGAGCAAAACACAGACCTTGCTGGCAAGATGGCGAAAGAGATCGAAAGCACCATGCGCGGCGTGGTCGTGAAGGAAATCCAAAACCAAATGAGGGTGGGCAACATGCTCAACCGGAGGAAATAATATGCCGCTCGAAACCTTTGATCCGTCTATCCGGCCATCGCGGGGAACGAAATTCCAGCCCAAGGTCAGCCTTAATGAAGCTGACTTTGGGGATGGGTATTCGCAAAAGTCTCCACGCGGTCTGAACCACATCAACAAGAATGTCTCCTTGCGCTGGGATGGTTTGACCGAAGCGCAGTATACAGAGCTTGCAGAATTCTTCGAAAGCAAGGGTGGGTTTCGTCCATTTTACTATCTGCCACGCGGGAAAGATGCGCCGTTGAAGTTTGTCTGCAAAGAATGGAATGGTTCTGATAGCTCGCCTTGGACTTTTGATGCTAAATTTGAACAGAGCTTCACAACCGAAGTTTAGCAAATTTAGAAACTACCTATTCCGAAAGATGGAATAATGCAGAAACGAACAGCTATTAGGTAGCGGATTTAGAAAACTAGCCTGAAAACCCACTCCGGAGGGTTTTGAAAAGGTAACGTTTTTGCACGTCTTACTATAATTCTTAAAGAAATAACCAATATCTAAAGAAGATATTTAAAGACGTGCAAAAACGTTACCTTTTAGTCAGCAATACTGACCTATATGCCCGCGGATACCAAACACCTTCCGGAATACGCAGGGAGTTCCCTACACCTCGGAGAGAAGCGCCGTTTCGACGCACAGCCACTTTATAGCGCCATGTAGGGGGCTGATATACATTTCAGCACTTCACGCGAGGAAAGCGTTATAAGGGTCATTAGTGGGGCTAATTTGAAGATTTTCCCGATTAGCCCTTGCCTTAATGGGCCCACTGTTGTAATAAGGCAACAATCAACGAAGGAAAAAACAATGAACCAACACCACCGGATTAAACTTCCAGCAGACCGCGCGGCCCAAATTAAGGGCTTGGCAGAACTGCATGGAATTTCAACTAGCACAGCAATCGGAAAACTCTTTCGTGCGCTCAATCAAAATACGGATGTGCCTTGCGATATTCCGAGCATAGAAATCAATTCGCTTTCAGATGGGCTGGCAATTCGTTTCGAGAAGAATAAAGTCACAGGTTTCGATTTTGAAGCAGTCGCCAAAATCACAAAATTGATCCGCGAATATCTGGCAGGCGAACACGCTGGCGAGCGAAACATCTTGCTGTGCGCAGAGCATGGCGGGACGCTCACACTCCGGCGTATCGGCAATGGCTATAAACTCGCTATCCCAGCTGCCGCACCTGAGAAGAATTTTACGCCGGACCTTCTCCAAGACTTTGCAGACCTGATGGACCATGCGGCTGTGAAGGCGCAGCACTAATAGAAAAGGGACCAGCGCTACGAACGCTGGCCCCTTGGACAACCAATTAAGGAGGTCATTTGAACATGACTATGTATAGCGAATTTTACACTGAGATGCCAGTAGAAGAAGCAGGTTTTAGTAGTCGTCTTGAGAGCTTTTTCAGTGGCGCACCTATGCCGGAGAAAGCACCCGTCGATTATGATGCTGGCGGTGATGGCAGTAACGATGTTCGTTACCACCACTCGGACGAATATGATGATCACCTGATCGAAAAGACATACGACCAGCCTGCCTATGTCAGCCCATACGACAAGGCATTTACTCTTGTTCGCTCACTTGAGGCACAGCTTGAAAGCGCTGACCCAAATCAGGTTCACGGGATCAAAGCCGTTTTGCGGGATGCCAATGCAAAGTGGGATACAGAAAAAGAGCGCGTTCTTGATGATCGCCATCGCAAAATCCAACTGATCAACCGCTGGCGCGCTGAAAATCCCGACAGCTACAATGCAACACGGCGCAAAGCACGCACTGAGCCAAATACCAGCCTTTCAGATATGACGCCGGAAGAGCAAGCTGCGCACAAAAAGACCTTGGGTGCAGACCGGAAGTGGCGTTTTACTAAAGCCAAAGAGGGCTGGACGCCGGAGCAGATCGAAACTGGTATGAACAAGCGCGTGGAGAAGCGCCAGCAAAAGGAAGAAGCTAATGTTTGAGCTAATCTTGTTGATGCTTGCTGCGATTACCGCCTGCCAAACCTACAACCTCAGATAATCCTTGAAGTCTTCATGCGTGTGTGGTAAAAATAACACAACGCAGATGATAGATGCCCTATATTTTGCTTTACTTGGGTTATTCTCCAACCCGTTGGACTGAAGTGTCTTCTCCGCTTTGTCCGACAGATCACGGTAGGCTGCGAGAGTAGTTGTTTAAATGCCTGCCGTGATCACCCAAACCTCCAGATAAATTGCTTCGCTAATCTGGAACAAACCCCACAAGCTTGTGGGGTTTCCGCGTGACCTTCCTAAAAATCAGAGCTAAAATCAACAATCATAAGTAGTAGGATTTGGGGCTTTCGATGAGTATCTATGATGATTTGCCAGATAATGATCAACAAGCATTTATGCAGTTGGAGGAAGCGTTTCGCAACATACTTGAACGTGAAACAGAAGATCAGAATAGTAACTTCGACTATTGGGCTGCCCAATATATGAATAAGACCATAGCGGCAGCAAAGGCGCTAAACATTGACCCTGTGAATGAGTATGCAGTTGATTCCTACAACACGCAGAACTTTAGTGAAAACTACATTCGGTTTCGAGCTGACGTAGATAACATCGTGGTTCAAATGCAAATTCTCACTTCGCGGCGCAAAAAATCGCTGAGCGTCGGTTTGTCAGGCGAGCAGAAAACAAAGGTTCTGGCGCTAGTTGAGAAGATCAGGTTGGCAATAGAGAACTCCACGGCAAACCAAGATAAGAAGGACAAAATAATTAAGATTATCTCTAGCCTTGCTCAAGAGATTAGCAAAGATAGAACACCGCTGGAACGGTTTGGTGACCTCGCCCGTGGGCTAGCTGGCGTCAGCCGCGAAGTGGAGGAAATTGGCGCAGAGCCGTGGTGGAAATGGTATAAGGCTGCGATGGGGGTCGTAGATGATGCAAAAGAGTCCGAACTGCAACTTCCAAAACCAGAACAGGTAAAGCGTATTGAGCCACCAAGGCGAGAGTTGCCGAAGCCTAAGCGAGACCTTGATGATGAAATTCCATTCTAAGCGGGGCTTAGGGGGGGGGCTTGACCTAACGTCACTTGGTCCATTTTATTGGCGGTTACATGGTTACAATTCATCACTTAAGTCATTGATTTATAATGACGTATCTAGAGTTCGAGTCTCTCCGACCGCACCAATTTACATTTTTCAGTAAAATTAGCCAGAAACCTAAAGATTACAGAGGTTTGCGGCGTTCGAAATCCATTTTCACGATCATAAGCCAATGGGGCCATAAATGCCAATCTGAGGATGGTTTTCTTGAGTGGTAGGTTGCCCTTTCTCCATATTTTACGTGGGTTTGCGAGGAACATCATGGATAGTTCGAAAATATCTTCGAAGGTGTGCTGCGGTTTCGCCTTTTGATCCAGTTTTTCCACCAGAAGCAGTTTGCTTTTCTCAAGCGGGGCGATCTTTTTCTCATAAGCTGTGATGACCGCATTATTTTCCGTGGCAACGATGCGATCTAGCAAGCCGTCCAGTTGCTTATCAACTTGTGCGATGTCGTGACGAAGCGTTGCTATGTTAGCATCGGCTTGTGTGAGTCGTTGGCCCCACGCATCCTTGAGCATTGCCTTAGTGATATCAATCAATCCCTTTGAAGGCTCTAGCGATTGCATCACATCATCAAAGGCAGCGTCGATCTTCTCAGCCCGCATGCTTTTACGGTACATCGTGCAATCACGCGCCATGCACCAATAGTAGGGATATTTCTTGCCCGTGCTGCTTTTGGACCAGCAGGACGTGAGAGGCTTGTCACAGCAACCGCAGGCGATGGAGCCGCGCAATGGGAAGTCCACATTGATGTCAGTGCGTGCAGGTGCAATTTTGCGGGCCTTGGCGCGGTTTTGAATGCGCTCGAACGTCTCTAGTGAGATAATCCCCTCGTGATGCCCCTTACGCCGATCAATGCCCCAATCAGCATGCTCGATATATCCTGCGTAGATCACACGCTTGAGCATATTGCTCACTTTCTGGTGGCGGATTTTGCCATTTGGCAAATCCTTCGGGAAAGCAGGACAGCTTTCGAGATAGCGCACCACTTCGGCTTGAGATTCAAAACGACCAGAGCCATAGCCCTCCAACGCTTCCTGCAAAATGGACGCTACAGGTTCATCACGGACCAGTATCTTGCCTTGGCCCGAATTTTTCTCATAGCGATAGCCGACAGGGGCGGCGAACACGCTGTACCCGTTCATCATCCGCCCGCGCATGCGGTTAGCGGTTTGTTCGCCATTTTTCTCGCGTTGGTGTTGAGCCACAGGGGCGAGAAGGTTTTCGACAAGGATGGAGTCGCTATCCTCGCCAAACTCGATGGATGGGCTTTCCAGCTTGCCTCCAGCTTTGGACAAAGAGGTCCGCAATTCCAAATGCGCATTCAGACCACGCGCCAATCGGCTGATATCGTCGATGATCACGACAATCTCTTGAGCCTTGCTGGCATTCATATGCAGATAGCCCAGTATAGATTGCATGCCGACACGGCTTGCGGCCTTACCGCTCACATCATCGGTAAAGACGTCCAGCACGTCATAGCCCTTATACTTGGCATACTCGCGACAGCGGTTTTCTTGGCTTGCCAAGCCATCGCCTTCGCGCACTTGCTTTGCACCAGATACGCGGCAGTAAATCACAGCCTCTTGTCGGTTTGTTGCTTCTGTCATGTGTCCTCCTGTTCTTCTCTGATCAAGGATAGCAGATCAGACGGCACATCACTGAGCGGATCATCATCTTGTCCACAGGCCTGCTGCACAGGGTGGACGCTAAAGCCGAGATCAACAAAGCCAACAACGATGGACCAAAGCGCCTCGATCAGCGCATGCTTGTCCTCTTCCGAGATATCCTGATCCTCAAAGAACGGCAGATACGCGTCCCAATCAATGGTCAGTGTAGGCGGTGCCGTCTCTGGATTAAAGTTGGGGGGTAAATCGGTCATGACCGCGTGTCCTTTCTGCCCATTATCTGGGCTATTGCTGTTGTGGTTTCTCCCTCGTTTTGCATCACGTGATACAAGAACATAAAGCGAACATTGTAGGATAGAAGTCCTATTTCACAAAGCGTTATTTTACCTTTGCGCAACAGCGCAGGGGCAGAATAGGATACAAAAACAGACAAGACCTAAGGTATAGAGCGGGTCAGAACGGGTAATGATGGTGGATAAAAAATCTGAGGATATCGATTGGATGGTATTAGGCGCGGCGGAACGCGTTGAGCCAACCAAGCTGCTTTATAAAGCACTGCGGGCTGTATCGGACATCACAGGTCGCGAGGTCGATTTGCTGATGGATGATGCTTACGGCGAACCGAACACCACCAGCTCACACTACGCATCAAACTTTAGACGCGGTAACATCGCAGCAGGCAAGGCCATGATGATCCATCGCTGGCTTGAAGAAAATTACTTCGCCACAGCTCAAATCGCTGCGCCTGAATTGTTTCAGGCCAATCCGAAATCCGCGTGGGAGAGCTTTGTCGAGGCGAATGCCATCACGGGCAATGTGCGTATCGTTAGGCTTAAATCGAATGCGACATTGATTGAACGAGATGAGGAAGTTATCGAAGTTGATCATACACTCAGATTGACGCAAAGATTTTGCTTTCAGCTTTCTACCGAAATAAGAGGCGCTGCGCTTGCCTTTCAAAAATACGAGCAAAAATGGCACAATCTTTCAATAGGTCCTGATAGTCGAAACCTAAAAGGAAGCGTAAAAAGTGATCCGCAATTTTTACCGCTCGATACAGGTGGCAAACCTGTTGGGTTGCGCGAAAACAATGACGCTGGTCGGCATGAGTTTGTGATAATTGTGTCTGAGGGACCAAACCTGCCAGCGGATATGAGAAAGCTAGCGCAATTAAAGCAAGGTGAACTGACGTTTGAAGTACACAAAATTGCCGTTAAATTTGTGACGTGAACCATTCTGCTAAGCGCGTGTCTTTCGTGGTGTGGTGATACTTGCTTTGGAGCTTCACAAGATCACCCAACGCAGCGTTCACTTGATCAACACCGTCATCATTTTCCATTTGTGGTACCGTGTAGCCCATGTCTTCTAATGCCCAATCAAAGGTCTCTAAATGATAGTGCATCATCTTCCTGAAACGATCTTGATCAAAATTGTGACGATGCCCTAATCTATGGGCGATGACGTCCCTGCAAGTGAACGCGCGAATAAGGGGATCAGGGTGATGCCCCACGAGGATGAGTTCATCCTTGGTTTTGCGCATCAGACGAAATAAAACGTAGAGCGAAGCAATCGCAAGCGCACCAATATGCTCAACTGCAATTGCGGGATCACCCAAGAACGTTTTGGTGCCGTCATCGATCTTTTGACTTTGTACGGCGATAATAAGATCATCAATCTCTCTATCAAGTAAGGACGCTCCTATCGTATCGGCCTCAAACTCCCATGCCTGAGATCGCTCAATATAAGATGTATCGTGATCATCACGGCTGATCGCATTAAACTCTACCAGACCGTCCGCATCGGCAGTCTCGAAGTTCAACAGATCGACGTGGCCCCCTATGATATGGCCGTGTTCATGGGCTAAGATGAAATCCATACACAAGCGTGAAAGCAATTTAGCGCCCTTAGCGCGTTCAGGACTTTGCGCTGCAAGCCAAGGTAGCACATCTGGCGATTTTACTACTCTAGCCATGACCGTGTTGATGCTTTGATCAAAAGTTCCATTGATCGAAATGACATATTTACCATCGACTAACCACGCGAAACACAAGCGCTAAACTCAAGTTGAGGAATGACCCAGCACATCCAATATTGAAGCGTTCACCTCTTTCAGTTCGGCCCATTCCTTTGCACTTAACTGCATCCCGTTCGTGCTGGTCTGGTGCGCAGCGCAGATTGGTCCTCAGCTTGTTGCTGTTAAAGGCGATCATGCGTGCTCTGGCGATAATGAGAACGCTCATGCTGCCTGTTGCCGATGTTAATCTCGGCAACCAAACGAAATGGTTTTGCGAAGGAAGAACCGCGGAAAGTCGTCACACAAAAGTTGCAAAATATGTCGGAGCAATAGAACCTGAATGTTCGGTATTTGAATTGTTGAGCAACGCGTGATCACAAGTGGGGACTTGGCTATATTCAACCACAGGTAAAAACTGCTAGTATTTTGTCCACTGGGCAAGAGGGCAAAATATGTCATCGACGTAGGTGAAAGCAGGTGTTGTTCTTGGGAACATCGATTGTGCCCGCTGGAGTTGCATTGGCAGCAGTAAAGGTATCAGAGAAGGAAATATCCTGACTTGCCCATGCTATTTTATAGCAATTCGAAGGTGCATTTAGTCTTTTTTGCTCATCTGTGGTTGGCCTAAGCATTTTGAAAGTAACGCGAACAATGGTTCTTCGATACAATTCAACTTGGGTTTTCTGATCTGAATAAACTGGACATCATTTCCGAGCAGGTCGACCCACTTATAGTGGGCGATGAAGTGTCCATGGCTTCCAGTTTGGGGTAGGCTCACAACCCCTGCGCGATCCTTGGAGGATTAACTGGATTATTCCAGTGAAATTGAGTGAGGCGTGGGGCAGAGCCGTTGCATCCACGTACGACCACAATTAACCTGCTTTTAGAACTAAATATGCCTAAGCTTCTGCGAACTGGTCCTCCAGACGTTCAGGAGCGGTGGGAAAAGCAGGAAGCAATTTATGCGTCTAGATCGATGGGTCTTTGGGGCCGTTTTGAACGCCTTAGTCATGACGACACAGGTGTCAGCAGCTGATTTTGTCTCTCCAGAAATTCTCATCTTGGGAGATAGTCAAATCTCCTTTGGTTCGGGCCCTGCGTTTCTGGAATTTTTCACTGACATCAAAGAACATTGCCATCCGGATCAACAGCAAACTAAGAATCTAAAAAGTCTTGGGGAAATGCGTGTTGGGGTGATCGGGGTCCGCTCGACATCAATTCCTTCTTGGACTGCACGCCGCGGCGCAGCCAAGGACACGATTTGCGAGGAAGATCGTAAATGGCGCGTGAATGCTGGCACGTATGGTTTCATCAATATGACGAAAAACAAGTATGTTCAGATCGGAAAAGGTAAAGAATATCAATTCTGCGCACCTAAAAAATCCGCTTTTGAGGAGATGTTTCGCAAAGACTATTATGACCCAAAGTTATTGTTGATGTCCTTTCTTGGAAATTCGGCCCGTCGCTGGGCTGATAGCCCCGAGGCAGCAATCAGCGATGTGCAGGAGATGATGCGACAGCTTCCTCCCTCAATGCCATGTATCTTTATGACGACAGCGCCCGCCTATTCCGCCAAGATCGTTGACCTGCGGCTGCGTGCGCAGAAAAATCTGATGTCAGCCTTTGAAAAGACAGGCAGCCGTTGTACATTTGTCCCGGGTGCAACACCGGAAACGGTTGCTGCAAACCAGGGCAATAAGCACTATTTCAGGCTTAATAAGTCTGGGATGGTCAAAGATCCGTACCATCCTAATCAGCGCGCGGCTGAGAACTTCTTTGCTTTGGAAATGGACGGAATTTGCAATGCGATATTCGATCAAATCGATTAGTCATCGAAGGGAACTTTACCCAGCAATGGATGTCTGATCGTACTGAGAAATTCATGAGCGCGCGTGGTTATGAATAGGAATTTCGGCAACGAATTTGTCTGAAACGCCCGTTTTAGCGTTGTGATAGGTGTAAAATTAAAGGCCCCAACTGTTGGTGACAGTTGGGGCCTTTAATAAATCAAGTTTACTTAGCTTTCCGCCAAATGCTCATTTCTGCCATGGTATGTTGGAATTTACGTGCGGTTTCACGGATCACAAATGGGATGTCTTGTGGATCGCCAACCATTTCAAATTCTGGCGTTAATGCGTCTGCCAAGCCTTCTAACGTAGAGTAATTCTCGCCAGTCTGCGCTTTGAAGCCGCCCAGCCAATTTTCCCTTGGTGTGAATTCTTCTAACCATGTGTAGGGCGATGTAAGTACCAACAATCCACCGGGACGGATACGGTCCTTGATCGAGGTCAGGAATTCGGCTGGATTATAAAGGCGGTCGATCAGGTTACCGGCGAACACCAGATCATAATCGGTGTATTTGTCGGTCAGGTTACATGCGTCACCTTGCATGAACGAAATGTTGTCCTTGATCGCGTCGTAGCCATCGAAATCGGCTAATTTCACTTCTTTGAAGTCAACAAGTTCACCTTGGTTCTTAATGACGTACCGTTGGGCCCCAGTTGTCTGCAATGTTGATGGCGCTTCTATCAAGCGTGCGGAGAAATCTAGCGCATCCACGTGATCAAAAATCTTTGCCAGCTCAAAGGATGAGCGGCCAGTAGCACACCCCAAATCCAATGCGAGCTGCGTTGTCATGTCTTTGGTGTGCGGTGACAGCGCCTCGATGCAGGCGACGGGGAAGTTTTTCACGCCATAATGTTCGTCGCCGTAGTGGAACTCGATATACTGTGAAATTTGTTCGTCGGTTTCGTAAATATTCATAACTGGGTTCTCGATTTCGGCGCCCTCAATGTAGCGAAGGCCGGAGTATTGAAAGAAATGGCGGCGGAATGCATAGCGGGAATCCTTGATGGAATAATTCCCTGTGGATATCCAGCAACCGCCCTTAAACACGTTGTGTTTGCCGTCGAACGTAGGGGACGAAAAGTCGTCATAGATGGGATGAACGTTGTACCCTTCTAACCCATCGATGGGTGTTTCAGTCCATTGCCAGACATTGCCGATGATATCAAAGAAGCCGCCTTTGAATTCATGACGGTCCACGGGGCAGGGCGACATCTCGTATTCAAGATTGATGTTACCGGGTGCTTTTGTCCAATAGGGTTGATCTGTTTCGGTTGTTTGGTTGCGCAGGTGGTACCACTCGGCCTCTGTTGGCATGCGGATGTTTTTGCCTGTTTCTTTGGACTTCCAGTTGCAGAATGCTTTTGCCTCTAGATAGTTCAAATCAGCAGGCCAGTTCCAGGGCATGTCGATGACTTCCAGCATGGAGCGGTATTTGTATTCGCCGCCATCTTTGACCCAATAGACCGGGTGTTCAGCCTTGGCGTATTGGACCCAATGCCAACCCTCATCATCCCAGTTGCTGCGTGTGCGGTATCCAGCCGCTTTGACGAATTCCAAGAACTCGGTGTTGGAAACAAGGTATTTTGACGCTTTGAAAGGTCTGATCTTTGCTTCAGCGTGCCCAAATTCATTATCCCAACCGTAAAGCGGGTTTGACTTATCCTTGCCGTACTGAATATCCCCGCCGCTGACCTCTAGCAGTTCGTTCAAAGGGGCGGTGCCGATCACTGTGCAAATATTGCTCCAGACATCATGGGGTTTTACCTTGTCCAAAGGCAACTCACGGATCAACACTGCGGTTGTCTCTAGGTGAATACGCTCATGTTCGATCCCCATCATGATAATCCACATCGGATCATCCCATTTGATCGGCAAAGTGAATTCACAGGTACGGATAAAGGTATCAACGATGTTCCGCGTCTTATCACGGTAGGCCTTTACCTTGGCAGGGGTGGGCCAATCGTAGTGGGCTTCATTCAGGTCATCCCATGACATTTCATCCACGCCAATGGCCAATGTTGATTCTAAATGTGGATCAATCCGCTCATTGATCAAGTTAGCGACGTTTAGTTTGTTGATGTAGAAAACCGAAGTGTGGCCATAATAGAAAATCAACGGATGGCGCAACATATTTGCGCGCGTGTAGTAGGCATCATCGTCTACAAGGCAGTCAAAGATGCTTTCGTATAGGGAAAATGTGCTGTGAAAATACGTTAGTATTTCTTCCCTCTTTGACTCCACCGTTCCTTCATTCAGGATCGGCGTTTTTGTGATGACAGAACTAGAATTGGACAAGCTAAAATCAGAATGGGCGGATTCAGAGGGCATGTGCTTACCTTATGGTTTCAGATCTTGATGAGGGCTCTCTGGTTGTTAGACAACCGTCCCACATCAGTTGACCTGCGCGGCCTAAGAAACAACCGCAGGTAACGCATAGTTGTTCGCGTGTGTGCTGCTCGAACTCCAGACAAACGTGCGTAAACAAACAAATTTTGAAGTCCGTTTTTACCCATCTGCTTTAGCGTGCAGTGAATCTCGCTCCGCTGGCGATCAGGGGAGGGCGGCTGTTTGTTTCTGCGATGCCATAGCCTGCGATCTTTTTATAGGTGGCCGCGTGCTGGGCCATTTCATCATGAGGGATGACATCCTCGATGTTTTTGAACTGCCCGCCGCAACGTTGTTCAACGATGTCCAAAATTTTGTCCGGCCCTGCAGTCCTGTTCATCAAGATGATCTTTGAAGTCACAGGCAGCATCTCTTTTTCATAGGCAATCAGGGCGTCGTGGGTCAGGCCATGGATCAAGAAGGAGGCAACCAATTTGCGCGCGTCCGTAATGCCTGCACCAGCACCATTTGATCCAACAGGGTAGGCGGCATGGGCTGCATCACCCATCAACGTGGTCTGCCCGACTGTCCAGCTGTCCAGCGGATCACGGTCAACCATCGGATATTCAAATATCTCGTTTGCGCCGTGGATCAGAGCAGGGGCATCAAGCCAGTCAAATTTGATTTGCTCAAATGCGGGCAAGAAGTCGTCTATGTTGGCCGCACGGCTATAATCTTCTTTGCGGAATGCCTTGCTGGCATCCAGCTGAAGGTTGCAGATCCAATTGATTGTGGCCAGCCCGGTAACCGGATCAGGGGCTGAAATAGGGTAGGTGACAAATCTAAGACCTTCGTGTCCGATTAACGCCATAGAAGCGCCTGACAGGAATGGCTTTGCTTGGGTTGTGCCGCGCCAAAGCATGGCGCCTCCCCACTGCGGCTCGCTCTCATGCGGTTGCATCTGACGGCGAATGCTTGAGTGGATACCGTCGGCCCCAATCAACACTTCCCCCGTGACCGTTTGCATGTCGCCTTCGCGGTTTTGCAGCTTTAGGACTGCCTTGCCGTTGATGGTGTCAAATCCAGTAGCACGCCATCCAGTCTGTACTGCGTCTGGCCCGGCACGGCGGATGACTTCATCATACAGCATCACATGCAGACGGCCGCGGTGGACAGAATAAGAGGGCCAGTCATACCCAGCATCTAGGCCGCGCGGTTCTGTCCAGACATGCAGACCCTTCTTGGTATACAGGCCATAATCCTTGAGCCGGATGCCAACCTCATCTAGGCGGTCCTCCAATCCTAGATCAAACAATTCACGCACCGCTGATGGCTGTAGATTGATGCCGACGCCCAAGGGGCGCATTTGAGATGAGGCTTCAAACACCTGAAACGGGATGCCGACCTGATGGCAGCTTAACGCCAGCGCCAATCCAGAAATACCACCACCTGCAATTAATACTGTCACTTGTCGCTCTCTTAAATAAGTGGGGGAAACACCCCTAGTTGGTCATCTCAGTGTTTCCAAAGCTCGATTGCAAACTGTGCCACGCCGACGCTGCGCAGCGGGTGGCATCCAAGTATGGCAATGAAATCCCTAATGATAATTGTCACCTAACTATGGGGAGGCGTCCTCAACTTTGTCAATTCAGATAGAAAGCCGGATTTTCGTAACCCAACGCCCTGACGTGAATTGTGCTGGTTCTGCTAGGCCTTTGAAACAGTGAGCCGCTCGGCGTTTAATCGCCTATTTCCCTAGATATAGGGCCGAGACTGGGGATTGATCGCATATAGAGACAAAGGCGTTTGCGCCTGAGTCAATTTATCAGGTATGATCGCAGGAAAATAAGTGTGTCAAAGTCTTTGGCTCAAGAGTGCGCACCAAAGCGGACCGGAGTGCAAGGACCTGAGTTCGAGGGTGGTGTGAGCGTGAAACAAGCGGCTCTGTCAGGTGTGCGGCGTGCTGCATTAGGTGCGGCTATGCTGTGCTTGGGTGGCGAATTTACGTATGCCGCTGACGTGAAATTCAACGATCTCGCAGATGAGAGTTTAAGGGATGCCCTGCGCGGCGGGTCTCTATTGCATGAACAGACGCTGCTTGAAGAAAATAAACCCTCCGCAGGCGAGATTTTGGCAGCTGCGCAGGCGGACTATAAACGCTTGTTGGCGGTTCTTTACGATAACGGTTATTTCAGCGGTAGCATTGCCATCTCTGTAGACGGGCGTGAGGCGTCATCGATCCCGCCAGTTCAACCGCCCAGTTCGGTATCGCGTGTGCAAGTTACCATTGAGCCGGGACCGAAGTTTCAGTTCGGACGTGCGCGGATCGCGCCGCTTGCTGAAGGGACCGAAATTCCTGAAGGATTTTCAGAAGGCAAAACCGCAAGCCTGGGCGTGTTGAAAAATACAGTCTCTGCAGGAGTGAGCAGTTGGCGCAATCTGGGCCATGCAAAGGCAGCGCTGAGCACTCAGGAATTGACCGCAGATCATGCCGCAAAAAAAGTTCACGCCGACCTCACGCTAGATCCGGGGCCAAGATTGCGATTTGGTCCGTTGCTGGTGAAGGGGGAAAGCGATGTGCGCCGCGAACGTATCATCGACATTGCAGGTCTGCCCGAGGGCGAAGTGTATTCCCCCAATGAGATCCGCTTGGCAACCCAACGTTTGCGCCGCACAGGCGCGTTTGGGGCTGTGGCCCTCAGTGAGGCTGAACTTGTTGGTTCAGACCTGACGTTGCCGATTACCGCCCAGATTACCGATGCGCCCAAGCGACGTCTTGGATTCGGAGCCGAGCTGTCTACGCTTGAGGGGCTTACCATCAGCGGATATTGGTTGCACCGCAACTTCTTGGGGGGGGCAGAAAGCCTGCGACTGGATGCCGAGATTAGCGGTATTGGTGGCAGCACTGGCGGTACAGACTATACCCTTGGCGCGCGCTTTGAACGGCCAGCGACCTTCAACGAGGATACCAATTTTTACGCTTTTGCGCAGATAGAGCAACTTGATGAGGTATCCTATTTCTCCCGTCAGCTTGACTTAGAGGCGGGGATCGAACGGATCGCATCGCCAGAGCGCACCTATACGCTGGGTCTTGGCCTTATCCGTGCCGAAACCGAGGACGTGTTTGGCGAAGATAAATATACGCTCCTGACGCTGCCGCTCACTGCGGAGTTTGACTACCGCGATGATGCGTTGAACGCCAAAGACGGCTTTTACATCAAGGCAGAGGCGACACCGTTCTTGGCGCTTTCGGGGTCTGCCAGCGGTCTGCGCAGCTCAGTTGATGTGCGCGGATACAAGACATTTAATGCGGCAAAACCCGTCACGCTTGCGCTGCGTGGTCAGTTCGGATCGGTCTACGGTCCGACGCTTGCGCAGGCACCATCGGACTACCTGTTCTATTCGGGCGGCGGGGGCACGGTGCGGGGGCAGGAATACCAATCATTGGGTGTGGCCGTAGGTGATGAAACCATCGGCGGGCGCAGCTTTTTGGGCCTTTCAGCTGAGGTGCGTGTTGGCGTGACCGACAGCATCGGTATCGTTGGATTTGCTGATGCGGGCTATGTTGGTGAAGAAGAATT
Source organism: Sulfitobacter sp. (assembly GCF_036960155.1). Classification (GTDB taxonomy): domain Bacteria; phylum Pseudomonadota; class Alphaproteobacteria; order Rhodobacterales; family Rhodobacteraceae; genus Sulfitobacter. The sequence goes on from NZ_JBALWB010000002.1 coordinate 288,848, forward strand.
CTATGATGGTTCTGGGGAGTGGCATTCCGGTGCGGGCATCGGGTTACGCTACAACACTGCCATTGGCCCCATCCGTCTGGACGTTGCGGTGCCAACTTCAGGTGCGGATACGGATGAAGATTTCCAAGTTTACATTGGCATAGGGCAGTCCTTCTGATGCGTATCCTCCGGTTTGTTTTAGTGGCGCTTGCGCTGATGATCGCCTTGCCTGCCGCTGCCCAAGATGAAGACAAAAGCTATCTGACGCAGAAAATTCAGGAACTGCTTAGCGGTTCAGGCCGTCAGGTAGATATTGTTGGCTTCACTGGCGCACTAAGTTCGCAAGCGTCCTTTCAAAAAATGACAATCGCTGATGACGACGGTGTCTGGCTCAGCATGGAAGACGTCGTCTTAAGCTGGAACCGCTCCGCGTTGCTGGGCGGGCGACTGGTTGTTGAGGAATTAAGTGCGGCTAGCATCGACATACCGCGCCTGCCAAAAAGAGAGGCTGCCGCCTTACCCAATGCAGAAGCCACGCCGTTTACGTTCCCCTCGCTGCCTGAACTCCCTGTTTCGATAGACATTGATGCGCTCAATATCGCTAAGCTGCGTGTCGGCGCACCTATTCTGGGTGAGGCACTTGAGGTGCAAATGAACGCGAAGGCCAGATTGGATGATGATGGTTTGGATATAGCGTTTCAATCCAGCCGCACGGATGGCAAGCGGGGTTCTTTTGATCTGACCGCAAAGCTGACGCGCGGCGAAGATGTATTGGATTTACTGCTACAACTGAGCGAACAGGCGGATGGCCTAGCTTCAAATTTGCTCAATATTCCAAACAATCCGTCGATCGACCTGATTGTAAAAGCCAACGGGCCTGTAGACGATCTGGTTACCAATCTGAAAATCGACACAGATGGAAAAGAACGATTAGCGGGGGATATCACGCTGGTAACGTCGGGTGACGCCGCGGATCCAGATCGTCGCATCACGGCGGATATCCATGGTGACATCACCGCCGTAATCTTGGCCGAATACCGCGATTTCTTTGGCACCAAAGTTAGTCTCACTGCGGATGCTCTGATAGAGGCGGGTGGTGCCGTATCTGTTGATGCCTTCGCCTTGAAAGCAGCTGAGGTTGATATGCAAGGGCGTGTGCATCTGTCGGAGGATAAGTGGCCGTCTTTGATTGCGATCGCTGGCACCGTGGCGCGCGCTGATGGCAAGGCTGTTCTGTTACCGGGCGGTGGCGGGAGCACATTTGTCGACCGTATTACGTTGAATGTTGATTACGATGTGCAAAACGGTGAGGCTTACGAAGCCCAATTTGAAATTTCTGGCCTGAAAACGGATGAGGCCGAAGTTGCTCAGACCACGTTGCGCTCAACGGGGACGCTTGTTGGGGCGCTTGGAGATGTCGGCCAGTTGCGCGGGACAGTTCAATTTGCCGCGCAAGGTGTGGCATTGATGGATGCTGCCTTGGCCGAGGCGCTGGGCACTGAAATCAATGGCTCAACCGAGATCAATTACGTTGAGGACAAACCCTTTCGGATTTCCAACCTTGATCTGCATGGCACAGATTATGAGCTAAAGGGCGATGCCCAATTTAGTGGTGTAGACTCAGGGTTGCGGACAACACTGGATGCCACATTGGCCGCAACAGACATCAGCCGTTTTTCTGCATTGGCAGGACGCGAGTTGGACGGTGCAACATCGCTGGCGCTGAAAGGTTCTGTCACGCCGCTAAGTGGTGAGTTCACGTTAGATGCCAAAGGCACGGCAGACGATATTAAGACAGGGATTACACAGGCCGACGCGCTGCTTGAGGGACGCACCGACCTCACGATGACAGCAATCAGAAATGTGAACGGGACCTTTTTGCGCGGGCTTGAACTAAACAATGCGGCTATGTTGTTCACTGGCGGGGCTGAATTGTATTCGGCTTCTAGCCGCATTGATGCGGATGTAATCCTGCGCGACATCGCAACTGTATTGCCACAATACGAGGGGCGCGTAGCACTTAAGGGCCACGCCACACAGCGCGATGCAGGGTGGTTTGTGGATGTGGATGCCGATGGACCCTACGACGTTGCACTGGCGCTTGATGGTTTGGTGACGGGATCGAACGCCGCGCTGGAATTCTCTGCCCGTGTGCCTGAGGTGTCGCCGTTTGCCGAGGGGATCAATGGCCCACTCAACGCAGATGGGACACTGCGCCAAACACCCCAAGGATGGTTGCTGCAGACCGATGCGTCTGGCCCTTATAATGCAAGCGCAACTGTGAACGGGTTGGTCACGCCAACTGTGAATATTGGTTTTGACCTGTCCTTGCCGCAAATATCGGCACTTGTACCACAAGTGAAGGGGCCGTTACGTGCCACGGGCCGCTTGGTCCAGTCGGAGACGGGTTTTGAAATTCAGACAGATGCCTCAGGTCCCTATAACGCCAAAGTTTCCGCCACTGGCACGCTGACGCCAGCGCTTGATCTGAAATTTGACGCATCCGTTCCCAATGTGCAGCCCTTGGTCCCTCAGGTGAGCGGACCACTGCGCGCAACAGGCGAGTTGCGTCAAATCGATGGTATCATCTTTGTCGATACCACTGCTACTGGCCCTTACAGCAGCCGTGCCAGCCTGCGCGGTGATGTGACAGGGCCAGACGCAAATGTGGATTTCACCCTCGCAATGCCGAATGTTGGCGCAATAGTTCCCAAGCTCACCGGCCCGCTGAGCGTGAGTGGTAATGCAGATAAAACATCACAAGGTTGGCAGCTTGATACGTCGTTAACGGGGCCGGCAGGGACACAAGGGACACTGGCGGGGCTGGTTGCAGACAATGGGACCCACAATCTGGCGCTCAAGGGAAACGCACCTCTGGGCCTTGCGGGCCCCTTTATTGCGCCGCGAGTTCTGCAAGGGCAGGCGCGGTTTGATTTGGCGCTGAACGGCCCTGCGGGATTGAGTGCCCTGAGCGGTACAATCCAGACATCAGGCGCGACGTTGTCGGCGCCGAATTACCGTGTCGGGTTGGAGGGCATCAACGCCGATGTCCGCTTGGCCAACAACCGCGCGAACCTTGATATCTCGGCCAATGCAATAGGCGGTGGTCGTCTCACGGTTACGGGTGGTGTTGGTTTGGGCGGCGCGCTGCCTGCGGACATTGATATCAGGTTACAAGAGATTATTCTGGCCGACCCGCGTCTGTACCGCACCTCGCTAAGTGGTGCGTTGCGACTGTCTGGGCCACTATCGGGCGGTGCCGCGATCAGCGGTGACATCACCATCGGAGAGACAAACGTCACGGTCCCCTCCACCGGGCTGACCAGCATCGGTGAAATCCCGTTGATTGACCACGTTGGCGCGCCTGCTGCCAATCTGGCGACACGTCGCCGCGCAGGGCTGCTGGAGGAAGGCGCAACAAGTGACCCGACCGACAGCGGAACATCATCTGCGGGATTTGGGCTGAATATCTTGGTAAAAGCACCGGGGCGAATTTATGTACGCGGTCGCGGTCTTGATGCAGAACTGGGCGGGAACCTGAAAATATCGGGGGATACAAACAACATCCTCTCTTCAGGAAAGTTCGAGCTTGAGCGTGGGCGTTTGGACATTCTGGGAAAACGGTTTGACCTCGAAGAGGGCACGGCCACGTTTGAGGGTGATTTCATTCCCTACATTCGCTTTGTCTCAACCACGTCTACGGATGACGGTAGTGTCAGTGTTATTGTCGAGGGGCCAGCGGATGAACCCAAAGTCACGTTCGAAAGCACCCCTGACGGCCCCCAAGACGAAGTGCTGTCACAGCTGTTGTTCGGGCGTAACCTATCCGAGATTTCAGCCTTTCAAGCGCTGCAACTGGCCAATGCCGTTGCGATCCTTGCGGGTAAAGGCGGTGCTAACCTTACCGGAAATCTAAGGGACCGTTTCGGTCTGGATGATTTGGATGTCAGCACAACGGATAGTGGCGCAACGGCTGTGAGTGCAGGGAAATACCTGTCGGACAATATCTATTCGGATGTGACGGCTGTGTCTGATGGTTCTAGTGAGGTGTCCCTGAACATCGACATTACCCCCAACCTCAAAGGCAAGGCATCGCTTGGATCGGACGGGGATTCATCTATCGGTATTTTCTTTGAAAAAGACTACTGAGCAGTCTCGTCGCGCGACCGTTTAGTCAGGTGCAAAGCGGCCAAAGCGTCCGCGTTTGAACAATAACCCATCGCTTTCTTCGGGCTGGATCGCTGCCGAGGTGATCTGACCTAGGATGATCGAGTGATCTCCGGCACCGTGGACCGCGTATCCGTCACAGTGGAACGTCGCCAGACACCCATGAAGTGTTGGCGCCCCATTGGCCCCTGCATCCCACGGATAGGGTGCAAAATCATGGCCTTGCGCGGCAAAATGTTGCGCCACATCCATTTGTTGTGCGCTCAGCACGTGAATGCAAAACGCAGGGGCCTGCGCAAACGCGTCATGGCGTTTTGACGTACTGGCCACCGACCAAAGCACCAGCGGCGGATCAAGGGAAACAGAGGAAAATGAGTTTGCAGTCATCCCAAGCGGACCATCGGCCGTTTGAGTTGTGATCAATGCCACACCCGTGCCGAATTGCCCCAGCGCGCGGCGCAGGTCAGTTGTTCGGGTTGGATCTGGTACAAAGCTCTGCATTTCTATCTCCATCTCGGCGAGCGGTGCCATGGGCGTGTCCATTTGTCTAGTGCGCACGGTGTGAGGCAAAGGATTTAGCGACCGATGACCGTACTAGGGATTTAAGTAGTGCAGTCTCGCAAAAAGAAAGCACTGACCTGCGATATGACAGGTCAGTACGATAATTTTATGGCACAGTTTTGTCAGTTTGGGTGCGGACGGCGTGACAAAGTGAGAACACCAGCAACTGCAAACAGAAACGAGATGCCGGATGCCACTGCTCTGGTCTGGTTCCAAAATTGCCAAGGACCGGAATACTCAACCCAGATTTCGCGGGCGTGGTTTATGTCTTGGGGCACGCTTAATGCGCCCAAGGCTTCATTCATCGGCACGTTGATGGCCATGGTCAGGATCAACCCAAAGAAAAGGTAGATGCCTGCGCTGAGGGAAAAGAGCAGACTGCTTTTGTTACAGCGCGCGCGCCGTAGCATGAATGCGGTCACCCCAAGGGCAATAGGGGTGCCAAAAAATGCAGGTGCAAAGACGGCATTGCGGACGGAACCGTTCATCGCTTGCATGGCTTCAATCGCGATGCGTGGATCGGTGGCGTCCAGCCCCCACATGGTTGAACAGATCCATGCGTAGAAAAACCCAAAGATCGCCGCGCTTAGCAACAGGGATAGATAAATCAAAGTGACGGTTGGTTTGTTCAGCATAATAACCTCCAATAATCGTACATATGTGTACGCTTGATGGTGTCCGTATTGTGATGTACGCTTTTTGACAACACCGTATTTGGATGACACGATGCGCGAAGAGACTAAGAAACGCCGCCATGAGGCAATTGCGGAAGCGGCTTACACGCTGTTGGCTGAAAAAGGATATGACGGGGCGTCGATGCTGAGCATTGCCAAGATGGCAAAGGCATCCAATGAAACACTGTACCGCTGGTATGGCGATAAGCAGGGGTTGTTTCGCGCGCTGGTGCAGGACAATGCCGCGCAGATCGCGGATGAATTGGGGCAGGCGATTAGCCGCAATGATGACCCACTGGAAACGCTGGAGCGTGTTGCGCCTGTGTTCCTGAGCATGTTGTTGGGTGAACGCGCTGTTCTGCTCAACAGGGCCGCCGCGTCCGAACCAACGGGCGAATTGGGCGCTGCGTTATCCGCAGGGGGGCGGGAAGTGGTGCAACCCTTGTTCAAGGATGTGATGATGGGGATTGCCAAGGGCGACAGTGCGCAAGCCGAGATGTTGACTGGCGCGTTTTTGGGGGTGTTGGTGGGTGATCTGCAGATCAAGCGTGTGATCGGGGTGGATTCTGTCCCGACTGCTGCGCAGATAGATGCCCGCGCCACGGCGGCGTTGCATTTGTTCAGTAAGCTGGTCGAGAAATAAAAAAACCACAAGTAGGGTTTAAACAAAAACGGGTGCCCCAAATAAGGGACACCCGAATGTTCAATCGAACCTGATCCGCGATTAGCGGTTCATGCGGTTTTCAATCAGATCATCCACAACGGACGGGTCCGCCAAGGTAGACGTATCGCCAAGGGTGGCGTGATCGTTCTCGGCAATCTTACGCAGAATGCGGCGCATGATCTTACCCGAGCGCGTCTTGGGTAGGCCCGGCGCCCATTGGATCAGATCAGGAGAGGCAATTGGGCCGATCTCGGTGCGGACCCATTTGCGCAACTCAAGCCGCAGCTCTTCTGTTGGCTCTTCACCGCCCATCAAAGTGACATAGCAATAGATGCCCTGACCTTTGATTTCATGCGGGTAGCCTACAACAGCGGCTTCAGCGACTTTTGCGTGTGCAACAAGGGCGGATTCAACCTCTGCGGTGCCCATGCGGTGACCTGATACGTTGATCACGTCATCAACGCGGCCTGTGATCCAATAGTCGCCACCTTCATCGCGCTTACAGCCGTCACCGGTGAAGTAGTAGCCGGGATAATCAGAGAAGTAGGTTTTCTCAAAACGCTCGTGATCTCCCCAAATGGTGCGCATCTGACCAGGCCAGCTGTCTGCAATGCACAGCACGCCTTCAACAGGGTTGCCTTCCAATTGTTCAGCCGATGTAGGCTCTAGAACAACAGGTTTGATGCCAAAGAACGGCTTCATCGCAGAACCCGGTTTCGTGGCATGTGCACCCGGCAGCGGGGTCATCAAGTGGCCGCCAGTTTCGGTCTGCCACCATGTATCAACGATCGGGCAGCGACCGCCGCCAACAACTTCGTTGTACCAGTTCCACGCTTCAGGATTGATCGGCTCACCCACGGTACCAAGGATACGCAGGCTGCTCAGGTCGGCTTTTTTGACGAAATCTTCGCCTTGGCCCATCAGCGCGCGAATGGCAGTAGGCGCAGTGTAGAACTGATTGACCTTATGCTTTTCACACACCTGCCAAAAGCGCGAGGCGTCAGGGTAGGTCGGTACACCTTCAAACATCAATGTGGTCGCGCCGTTCGCCAGTGGGCCATAAACGATATAGCTGTGGCCCGTCACCCAGCCAACATCAGCGGTACACCAAAAGACATCGCCTTCTTTATAGTCAAAGGTAATCTCATGCGTCATTGCCGCGTAGACCAGATAACCGCCTGTGGTGTGGACAACACCTTTTGGTTGGCCTGTGGAGCCAGAGGTATACAGGATGAACAGCGGGTCTTCGGCGCTCATGGCTTCGGCAGCGCAATCCGGTGATGCACCATTGGCCAGAGCGTTGTAATCAAAATCGCGTCCATCTACCCATGTGGTTTGGCCGCCAGTGCGCTTCACTACTAGGCATTTCACGGTGTCTTTGCAGTGCAGAAGTGCCTGATCTGCGTTTGTCTTAAGAGGGGTCGCACGGCCGCCGCGGGGGGCGTGATCGGCGGTGATAACAACCTTTGCTTCGCAACCATTTACCCGTGCGGCAAGCGCATCAGGCGAGAAGCCTGCGAATACGATGGAGTGAATAGCGCCAATGCGTGCGCAAGCCAGCATTGCATATGCCGCCTCTGGGATCATCGGCATGTAGATCACAACGCGGTCGCCGCGCTCAACGCCTAGATCTTTGAGGATGTTGGCCATCTTGCAAGTGTTTGCATGTAGTTCTTTGTAGGTGATGTGCAGGGCTTTTTCATCTGGGCTGTCTGGCTCCCAGATGATCGCCGTTTGATCGCCACGGGTTTCGAGGTGCCGATCAATACAGTTTGCCGCAACGTTTAGTTCTCCGTCAGCATACCAGTTGATTTTGACTGACCCGAGGGTAAAATCCACATCCTTCACTTGCGTGAACGGCGTCATCCAATCAACGCGCGCGCCTTGCTCTCTCCAGAATCCATCAGGGTCAGCCAGGGACGCTGCATACATTGCGTCATATTTGGCAGCGTCCACATGTGCGGATGCGGCCATTTCGGCGCTTGGCGGATAGGTTTTGACAGTTTGTGACATGTGTGGGTCTCCTCCTAGGGGCGGCATGCGTCTCTAAATCGCGCAGTCTCGCCAATGTTTGATCGCAGCTTAAGGGCTGAACGCGGGTAAGGGAACAATCAAGGCGTTATAGCAGCAGTGCTTCTGTAAAGTAATTTCCGAAATTCGGTAAAGTTTGTAAATTGGCACCTTGGTATCGTGTGCCATATGTCAACCAAGGGCGGGCAGAAGCCCCCGTGAACAGGGGCTTGGCAGGCGTTGAAACACGCGCTAGCCTGTCCGCTAAGCGCTTCATGAAAAGGAGCGCATCAATCGGGAGAAACCAATGAATAAATTTATGAACGGCGCAGCCGTCTGCGCCCTTAGCTTTGCTTTTGTTTCACAAGCAGCTGCAACTGAGTGGAACGTATCTGTTTGGGGCAAGCGCCGCGCCTTTACCGAGCACGTTGAAAAGCTGGCCGAGCTGGTTTCCGAAAAAACCAATGGCGAATTCACCATGAACGTCAGCTACGGTGGTCTGTCCAAGAACCGTGAGAACCTTGATGGTATCTCAATTGGTGCATTTGAGATGGCTCAGTTTTGTGCTGGATATCACCGTGATAAAAACCGCGTAGTGACTGTGCTGGAATTGCCGTTCCTTGGCGTTGAAAACCTAGCACAAGAAGTTGCGATCTCTAAGGCTGTTTACGCTCACCCCGCCGCCATTGAAGAGATGGCACAGTGGAATGCCAAGCTTTTGATGACGTCGCCAATGCCGCAGTATAACCTCGTTGGCACAGGCGAGGCACGCAGCACGCTGGCTGATTTCAAAGGCATGCGCGTTCGCGCCACTGGCGGTATCGGACAAGCGTTTGAGGCTGTGGGCGGTGTTCCAACATCCGTTACAGCAACAGAAGCATTCCAAGCGATGGATTCTGGTGTGGTTGATACGGTTGCATTTGCCCAGCATGCGCACCTGTCCTTTGGCACCATCAATGAAGCCGACTGGTGGACCGCTAACCTGAACCCGGGCACGGTGAATTGCCCTGTGGTTGTGAACATCGACGCCTATGACAGCCTGTCAGACGCGGAACGTGAAGCGCTTGATTCCTCCGTTGATGAGGCGTTGGATCACTACCTTGCAAACTACGGTGAGCTGCTGAAGCGTTGGGATTCCGTTCTGGAAGAAAAAGGCGTTGAAAAAGTTGAAATCGCACCAGAGGTAATTGCTGAGTTCCGTTCAACTGCTGCTGATCCGATCCGTGATAAGTGGATTGCAGACATGGAAGCCCAAGGCGTTCCAGGCCAAGAATTGTATGATCTTGTTGTGAAAACACTTGCTGATGCAAAAAGCGGTGGCTGATCTAGGGCAGGGGTGACACACGCACCCTTGAACACAAAACAAAGGCTGCGCGTTCTTCGCGCAGCCTTTTTTGCACCTAATAATTGGGGGAGTGACCATGGCAGGTTCAGCCGCGGTGCTGGAAGATTCCAGCTTACTAAGTAAACTCGATCGCATGTTACTGCCGTTAGAGCGCTTTAGCGCCTTGCTGAGCGGTCTTGCAATTTTCTCACTGATGTTTCTGGCAGCCTATTCTGTTATCGGGCGCAAGTTTTTTAGCAGCCCGTTGGCGGGGTATGTTGATTACATCGAGGCGGCGATGCCGATCATAGCGATTATGGGTGTCTCTTATGTTCAGCGGGACGGCACGCACATCCGTATGGATATGCTGGTCAACGCGCTCAAGGGGCGCGTTTTGTGGTTGTTTGAACTGATTTCAGTTCTGTTGATGTTGCTGTTGATTGTCGGCTTGACCTACGGCGCATGGGAACATTTTGACCGCTCGTTTGATTGTTCTCGCCCATTTTGTTCGCGCGATAGCTCAATTGATATCAGCCTGCCGATTTGGCCCAGTAAACTGGTTGTACCAGTTGCCTTTGGCATTCTGGCCTTACGTCTTGTGCTGCAAGCGTGGGGGTATGCGCGCGCGCTGGTTCTTGGATTGGAAAACCCTGTTGCGGTGCCGCTGTCCTTAACCGTGGCTGAACAGGCGATGGCCGAAGCTAAATCTATGGAAGGTGCTGACTGATGGAACCTATTGAAATCGGTCTCTACGTTTCTTGTGGGATGTTGGTGATGGTTGTGCTCGGGATGCGCGTGGCATTTGCTGCGGGTCTTGCTGGGTATATTGGCCTGATCTGGCTGCGTTGGAACGGGTTTGACTATGACCCCGAGCGTTTCTGGAAAGCGGTTGAGATCAGCACAAAGATTGCAGGCCTCACGCCACACTCAAAGGTCAGTGCGCAAGTTCTGAGCCTGATCCCCGTGTTCATCATGATTGGCTACTTGGCCTATCATGCCAAACTAACGACAGCATTGTTTGAGGCCTGTAAGCGTTGGTTTGCATGGGTTCCCGGTGGGCTTGCTGTATCAACAATATTTGCGACGGCTGGTTTTGCAGCCGTTTCTGGTGCTTCGGTAGCGACGGCTGCGGTCTTTGCGCGCATCGCGATCCCTGAGATGCTCAAAGTTGGGTATAACAAGCAGTTCGCGGCAGGAGTTGTGGCCGCTGGCGGTACGCTAGCCTCGCTTATTCCGCCCTCTGCGATTCTTGTGATCTACGCGATAATCGTTGAGCAAGACGTAGGGATGCTCCTGCTCGCGGGATTTGTGCCGGGTATGTTTTCTGCGGTGGTTTATGCTGGGCTTATCATCGGCATAGCGATGATTTGGAAAAACGTAGGCCCACCTGTCACGGGCTTTACGTGGAAAGAACGGTTTGAAAGCCTGCCGCCCGCGTTGCCAATTGTAGCCGTGGTCGTGATCATCATCTTCTTTGTCTACAACCCCTTTGGCGATGCGTGGGGCACCCCAACCGAAGGCGGCGCTATTGGCGCGTTTATCATCTTCTTGATGGCGCTATATCGCGGGATGCGGTGGGCCAAGCTGAAAGAGGCGCTGCTGGAAACGGCCAAGCTGACAGTGATGATCTTTACCATCATCTGGGGCGTGCTGATCTATGTGCGTTTCCTTGGCTTTGCCGAATTGCCGGATGCGTTTTCGGCATGGATCACAACTTTGGAAATGGCACCTATCACCATCCTGATCTGCATTTTGCTAGCCTATGCGGTGCTGGGTATGTTCATGGATGCGATCGGCATGCTGCTGTTGACGCTGCCTGTTGTGTATCCTGCTGTCATGGCGCTCAACGGCGGCGAAACTGTTGCCGCTGCGGATAGTGCCTTTGGCATGTCAGGTCCGATGTGTGCGATCTGGTTCGGTATCTTGGTTGTGAAAATGGCTGAGTTCTGCCTGATCACACCTCCTATTGGCCTCAACTGCTTTGTTGTGGCTGGTGTGCGCGATGACCTCACGGTTCAGGATGTGTTTAAGGGCGTAACACCGTTCTTCGTCGCGGATGCAGTGACAATTGCATTGCTGGTGGCATTCCCGGGCATTGTGCTGTGGTTGCCCTCACTCGCGAGCTAACTTACCGCACGCGCTGCCTGCTTGGTGGCGCGTGCCAACATGGATACAATCGGTGTTAACCATGATGGGGGCGGGGGTTCTCAGGAACCAAACCAAAGGACAAAGGTAGATGAATATCTGGAATTAGCCCTAGAGCGTGAAAACCGATAGCGTTCCACCTGAGCCAATCTTGACCGTTATTTCGCCCCGTGGCGAAGCGCAGGGTACGCGATATGCCTCGCGAAAATCGAGATCCAAATTCCCCGCAGGAAAATGCATTACAGACAATTCAACTTTTTATGGTTAACGTTGCAACTAATAATCGGTCTCCATCTCCATCAACGTTAAGTGAAATGAGGGTTTGAATTCATGCTTCGAGATTATTACGGCAATGAAACTTCTGTAGCCTCCCAAGAGGCATTGGACCACTACGATGTTGGTGTTCGGTTGTTTTTGGGGGCGGAATTTGGCGCAACTGAAGCATTTCAATCAGCCATTCAGCTAGACGACGGGTTTGCGCTTGGGCATGTGGCCCTAGCTAGGTCGCTGATGATGTCTGGCCAAATGGCGCAAGCCAAAGCTGCGATTAGCCATGCCGAAGGCCTGTCGCTCAAATTAGACCACCGACAACGTCAGCACATTGAATGTTTTGCGCTCCTTTTCTCTGGGCTGCCACACAAGGCGCGCGCGCTGGTCAAACGCCATGTTCAGGACTACCCGCGCGATGCGCTTGTTGCTCAGCTTTGTTCTAATGTTTTTGGACTGATCGGATTTTCCGGCGAGGTTGGACGGGAAGCAGAATTGCTGGCTTACACATCAGCGTTGTTGCCGCACTACGGTGACGATTGGTGGATGACATCGATGCACGCGCTTTCGCTGTGCGAAACAGGACAGATCGCGGAATCAAGTCGTTTGATGGACCAATCTCTTGCTTTGAACGCACGCAATGCAAATGCCGCACATTTCAAATCCCATGCCCAATATGAAGCGGGTGAAACGACCGCAGGCCGCAATTATCTGAACAATTGGCTGACCGATTATGATGATCGCGGCGTTTTGCACGGGCATTTATGCTGGCACGCGGCCCTTTGGGCCCTGCATGATGGCGACGAAGCGGCAATGTGGGACGCGATAGATACAGGTGTTGGTCCGAATGCAGCAAAGGGCCTGCCGATTAATGTCCTAACCGATACGGCTGCGATTTTGTATCGCGCGGAACTTGCTGGTGTTTCTGTGGCCCCAGAACGATGGTCGGCGCTCAGCGACTACGCCACACAGTTTTTTCCAGAAACCGGGCAAAGTTTTGCGGACCTTCATGCCGCATTGGCACATGCCATGGCTGGAAATGGGGATCAATTGGCGCATATTTCCGACACGGCCAAAGGGTTCGCAGGCGATCTTGTACGCCCCGCCGCGCGTGCATGGCAAGCAATTGCACGCCAAGACTGGGCTGGGGCCCTTGCTGAACTCGTGCAGGTCATGGGGTCCACAGAGCGGCTGGGCGGAAGCCGCGCCCAACGTGATCTTTTGGAATTGACCTATGCGAATGTCCTTTTGAAGCTCGGACAGACAGCCGAAGCACGCCGAAGCCTGACGACGCGCAGGCCCGTTTTAATTGGCGCAGCACCCTTGGCGGCGTTCCATCCTTAGGCAAAAGGCTGCATCAAAATGGAAACAAAATTCGAATTTGTCTCTTCATTACCTGATCCTTTAGCGTTCGAAGTTATGATCCGGGAGTATTGGCATCATATGACCGGGCTGGTGGTCGGTGCAGGCGGGCCAAACTACACAGCGGAGGATTTGACTGCTGACACGATGGCAAATCTGAACTTTATGGCCCCGCCACAGGGGCGATTATTGTTGGCGACATCGGATAGCGAGGATTTACTTGGGTGCGGGGTCATCAGGCAGATCCGGCCGGACGCGGCTGAGTTTAAACGCATGTATGTCCGCCCCAACGCGCGTGGCCTCGGCCTTGGGAAATCTCTGTTTGAACATCGACTAAAAGAAGCGCGTCGTATGGGGTGCCGCTCTATTTATGCAGATACCGTCAAGGGAAATACGCCGATGTTGTCAATGTATGAGAAGTTCGGATTTTCCTACATTCCGCGATATCCTGAAAATGCAAACGGCCCAGAATTAGAACCCTTTCTCGTCTACCTCAAACGTGACCTGTGATCGGATAAGAGTGCCCAATGTCTGCATTCAGGTCAGAGTAATGCGTTTCAGCCGCAAAAGCTTTGAGCCAAAGAATATCGAACGCAGCAATAATTGGGTACCCATTAGCAAACAGCGCATCGGCTTGGGTCTTTTATGAAATTCAGAGGTTAGTGTGAACTACACACATAGATCGCGGGGAGCTGTGCCGGACGCGTGACGATAAATTGTCAGGATAAACGAACAAAAATTGAAAAGGTGGCGCGATGATTAATACACAAGCAGTTTTACAGATGGCAGCAGACTATACGGCAGCTTGGAACTCCAAGTCAGCAGAAGCAGTAGCCTCTTTTTATGCACATGACGGTGAAATTATTATCAACAATGGCGACCCTTGGACCGGCCGGTCGCGCGTTCAGGATATGGCTTCAGGCTTTTATGCTGATGTACCTGATTTGACGCTTAAGTGTGATGATGTGCGATGTGCAGGGTCACATGTGATTTTCGTTTGGACGTTTACAGGACACGATGCGGCCAGTGGAAATCCACTCAGCGTTCGAGGCTGGGAAGAATGGGAAGTCGGTGAGGACCTCAAGGTAAAGAATTCGCGCGGATGGTTCGACGCCGAAGACTATGGACGGCAAGCAGATGGGTGATCAAATGTCGCTTGATGCGCGTTGATGACATTGACGGTGACCCTGGGGGAATGTCCGCTTTGAGGAAGGGTGGGGTAACTTTTGGATTAATATTGCGTGATGAACACGACTTCCAAACCGCAAAAACCACGCGGGTTGGCTGCAAAGGTCCACGTGGGCCCACAGCGGGACAATAGCTGCTTGACCCTATCGCCTGTCGGTGGCCAGACTGACCTCTCGGGCGGTATCAGAGAGGCCATCAATGTTTCGTTTCATTCATTCCTCGGATTTGCATCTGGGAAAACCGTTTGGTCGTCATGATGAGGACGTGCGCGGACGGTTGCGCCAAGCGCGCCATGGCGCATTGTCGCGGCTTGCAGATGCCGCGCGCGCAAACGGGGCCAAGCACGTGTTGTTGGCTGGCGATACGTTTGATCAGGAAACGCCAGCGCCCACAATCACACGCCAAGCCCTAAATGAAATGGCGCAGGCGGCTGATATCACGTGGATGCTGATGCCGGGTAATCACGACAGCCTAGCCGCAAGTGAGCTGTGGCAGACGATCAGCCGCGACAGGCCCGAAAATGTCATGTTGGCGCTCACGCCAGAGCCGATTATAATTGAAAATTCCTATCTGCTTCCTGCACCTTGTACCGCACGTAATCCGGGGCGAGATCTGACCGTAGATATGGCGCAACCAACACCCGAGGGTGCCATGCGCATCGGTTTGGGTCACGGTGGTATCCATGATTTTGACAGCCATGGAACCGTTGTTGCCGAAGGGCCCAGCGGCACGATAGCGCCGGACCGTGCCGCCCAAGCGGGGCTCGATTATTTAGGTCTAGGCGATTGGCACGGTCAGATCCGAGTGTCCGCAAACACGTGGTACTCTGGCACGCCGGAGCCGGATAGTTTCAAACATGTGCAGTGCGGGTTGGCATTGGCTGTGGCCTTGTCAGGGGCAGGAGCCAGCCCAGAGGTGACACCTGTTAAAACGGGTGAAATCCTGTGGCAGCGCACGGCGCTTGAATTGACACCCGACGATGATCCAACGGCCCTGATTGATGCGGTATTGCCCGCACTTGCAGCGCGGCGTGATACGCTTTTTCATGTAAGCCTCAGTGGGCGTGTAGGGGTGAAGCAGATCCAAAGCTTCAAAGCGTCGTTAGCTCGGGTTGGACCGGATTTCCTGAACCTGTCGCAAGATATGGACAGTGTGAAGCTGGCGCATGAGGTTGCAGACCTTGAGGCGATAGACCCCTCAGGTGGTGCGTTGCGCCAAGCCGCCGAAAGCTTGGCCGCGCGGGCACAAGATGCAGACCTCTCTGCCGTTGATCGCCGTATTGCATCGACCGCGCTTTCGCAGCTGTTCTCATTTGTGGCGGAGCAACCGTCATGAAATTACGCAGCCTCACCTTGAATAATGTTCGCAAATTCGCAGGCCAAACGGCAAAAATCAGCGGCATAGGCGATGGTGTCACTGTTGTTTCAGAAGCCAATGAATTTGGTAAATCCACCTTCTTTGATGCCCTTCACGCGCTGTTCTTTTTGAAATATGGCGCAGCGACCAGCGATGTGAGATCATTGCGACCGCGTTCAGGTGGCCCCGTGCGCGTCAGCGCTGAGATCGAGCTGCCAACAGGCCGCTTCACGCTTGAGAAATCGTTTCTCGCGCAAAAACGCGCTTCGGTTCACGATGGTTCAGGCACGTTGATCGCGTTGGATGACGAGGCCGAGAGCTGGATCGCAGGGTTGATGGGCAGCGGGCTGGAAGGTCCTGCGGGTCTGTTATGGGTGCGGCAAGGGATCACCGCATTAGAACCCGCTGGTAGCACAGGTGCGGATAAGACCGAGAAAACACGACTGCTGGATGCGCGGCGCAATTTACTGTCTTCGGTTGCAGGTGAGATCGATATGGTCACGGGCGGTCGTCGTATGGACCGCGTGATTGAGGCCGCCACGCAAGCCCTAGGGCGGCTGGCAACAGCTACCGGACAGCCCAAAGCGAATGGCCCATGGAAAGACGCTGAGGTCGAGGCAAACGCCCACGCTGCGCGCCACGCGGAACTAGATGCGCGATGCCGTGAGTTATCCAATGCATTGGGGCAACGTCGTGACGTGTCTGCACGTCTTAAATCGCTAGATGCGCCGGGTGTACAAGCGGCCCTGACCCTTGCATTTGAGAATGCACAAAATGCACATAATGCGGCCTTGGCGCATGCCGATAGATTGGCACAGGCGCAAGGACAAGCAGACCTGAGAAAGCTTGAGTTAGACGGCGCGCAGGCAAAACTGGATGCGCTGCTCGCGTCGGCAGATCAATATGAGGTTGCCAGCCAACAGCTCGAACTGACAACTGCGACGCATGTGCAATCGCTGGCCGAATTGGAGGCTGAGGAGGGCGCGACACAAATTGCGCAAGACGCCCTCAAGCAAGCCGCTGCTCAGATGGTTGATGCGGTAAAGGCTAAGGACGCAGCCCAGCAAGACGCGTTGCGCAAAAGCGCGGCAGAGAAATATGAACGCCTGACAACGTTGTTGGATCAAGTCAAAGAAAAGCGTGCCACTCTGGAAGAGGTGACAGCGGCTCTTGCGGCATTGCCCGTTACTGCGCAGGCCCTTGCCCAGATCGAAGCAGCACAAGCAGGGCTAACGCGCGCCCAATCAGAGGCGGCATCAGGTGGTGTGCAAATGCATCTAACCTATGAAGGCCAAATTCGGGCGCAGGCAGATGGTTTGACGCTAGAGGGGGGAGCGCATCACATCGCGGCCCGTCAGGTGATTGCGTTGCCGGGCATTGGCCAGATGATCCTTGATCCAGGGACCGCAGCCGTGGACATGGGTGCCGTTTCATCCGCGCAGGCGCAGCTTGACGCAGCGTTGAACGCCATTGGGATGCCAACTGCGGATGCAGCCCGTCTCGCGGCGGCCAGCCGAAAAGAGAAGCTGGATGAGGCGACACTACTCAAAAACGTTTTGGAAACACTGGCGCCTGACGGTGTTGAACGTGTGCAAGCGGATGCAGCACAGGCCAAAGCCCAGCTTGAAACCCTAAGCCAATCTGAAGGGCAAGCAGTTACGCCGAGTGACCCCGCTGAACTATCTGCGCGCATTGATGCCGCACAGCGCGTCGAACAAAATGCCCGCATCGCCTATGAGGAATGCCGCGAGAAACGCGATACTGCGCGGACAAACAGCGCGCGCGCGCAAGTGACGCGGGATGGGGCGAGGGCCGTTTTTGATGCCGCTTCTGCCCTTTATGCTGACCCGAACACTTTTGAAGAGCGCAAAGCGCAGGCTGCGCGCAGCCATCTGGCCGCGCAAGTTACAGCTAAAGATGCCGAGGATGCCGCCAGCGCGTTAAGGGCGGATGCACCCGATCTGGAGATGGCCAAGGCCGATCTGAGCCGGACAAAGTCAGCCGCCGAAAATGCCCGTGAAGAGCGCGCGCAACTTCAAACCCGCAGTGCAGACCTAAGCGCTACAATCCGCGCCCGCGCGGAAGACGGGGTAGAAGAAAAACGCGACGAAACCGAGGGCCTTATGAAACGCGCCCAAGACCGCGCAGCGCGATTCGCCCATGAGGCAGCAGGGCTTACGCTATTGGTTGAGGCGTTGCGTGCAAAACGCGGGGCCGCCCAAGAGGCCTATTTTGGACCTGTCCAGCAGGAGCTTGCGCCGTTGTTGAACCTGCTTCACGCAGATGCCGCCCTCAGCTTTGATCCCAGTTCACTGCTGCCGCAAGGGATGGCGCGCGCTGGCGCTGATGAAACGATGGAGACGCTGAGCGGCGGCACGCAAGAGCAGATCGCGATCCTGACCCGCCTCGCATTTGCCCGCCTGTTTGCGCGTCAGGGCAAACCAATGCCTGTCATTCTGGATGATGCACTGGTTTACTCTGACGATAGTCGAATTGCGGCGATGTTTACGGCATTGCACCGTGTCGCCACAGACCAGCAAGTGATTGTTTTTACTTGTCGACAAATGGCGTTTGCTGGCTTGGGCGGAACACGACCAAAAGTCGAAATTACGCAAGATCGTTAAGGGCAGTGAAGGGGAATTGAACATGACACAAGTAAATAGTGCGATCGGGTGCTTGCAACGATCAGTCTTGGCAGGCGTTGTTGCAGTGGCAGGGATGAATAGCGCACAGGCACAATCGACCGCTGAATGTATCGAACCCCAAACTCAAAACCTGATGAATGCATGTGCCGCAAAGGATTTTGCAGAGGCGGATGCGGCACTGAATGCAGCGTGGAAACCAGCCAAGTCATTTGCGGATGCAATTGGAAAAGGTGCCGCGTTACTGGTCGCGCAACGTGCGTGGCTCAAGTATCGAGATGCTGCTTGCGATGTGCATGCCAGTCCCTTTGAAGGCGGATCACTGCAACCGTTGATCTATTCGACCTGTATGGGCGAGATAACAGCTCAACGTACGCGCATGCTGTTGGAATTTAACGCATATTGATGATGCGGGGACTTCAATTCAAGCTTCGATTTTCGGCGCGCCAAACGGCCAAATCGCGTTTGTTGAATAGGACTCTGATGGCCATTTCAACCTGTTATGACATCAATCTAAGTTAGTTAAGATGTGCTAAGATTCCCTCTTTACTAGATGTAACTGGTTTCATCCAAAAACATTAGAGAATGTGCTTTGTGTAATGGATTCGCGTCCAATTATATTAAATTGGGACATATATCGCATTACTGTATCTCTTTGCGAAACAATGGACGGAAATATGGCTTATTGAGTGGCTTTGTTTTGCACACCGGGAGTGCGGCTAAATGTTAAGTGTTTAATTTTTGGTTTCGGGGGAGCGTTCTTCTCGATGATGTTGAAGAGTTACTGGTTGAGCCTCTGCCGGTTGAAGACGACCCATTAGTCAACACAGCTCTAAGCTCCGAGCAGCCTGATGATATCGACATATCAAAACGGCTAGTTGACGGCGAAACCAGATATTTTGATCCCTACATAGCTGAGCACCAAGAAACGTTCTTTGGCTCATCAATCGACGACGACATCACGGTTTTGGATGAAAGTGGTGCGGGGCTTGATGCATCTTATTTCCTTGGCGATGGGGACGATACAATTGACGACACCTCTGGTCGGGAATTCTTTGCCGGAATGGATGGCGATGACGTCATAAATTCGGGTTCGGGGAGTGATCGGGTATTTGGGGGTGACGGCGATGATCTCATCGTTAACGAAAGTGAGCTTGGGCTGATCAACGGAAACGATGGTAATGACACCATCTTTGGCGGCAATGATAATGATAATGTTGGAGGTGGCTCTGGTGACGACGCGATTTACGGTGGAGCTGGCAACGATGCGCTCAGCGGTCACGATGGAGCCGATTACCTGAGTGGTGGCTCCGGCGACGACCTTTTGGCGGGGACATATCTTAATGGCCCGGGTTCGTCGGATTCTAGTACTGGTATTGATACACTTGATGGCGGCGACGGGAATGACATTTTGATCATGAACCGAGGTGAGGTTGGGACCGGAGGAGATGGAAACGATCAATTCAGGGTGGCTGGAACGGGAAGTCTAGAAACACCTGTCGCTCATATTGAGGATTTTCAATCCGGCGTTGATACACTTGAACTTTACTATCGTGCTTCAGCAGGAAGCGAACATTTGATCGATGTATCCTACGATCCGCAAAGCGACCTCACGAGTGTCTTCCTAGACGATGATCTGATCGTGACCCTTGCTGGCAGCCCGTTGCTCAGCGCGGGTATGATCAATTTGCATGGACAGTATTATTGATCCACAGCGCGAATATGGTGCCAAATCGATGTTGATACCTTGTTGATAGCGACAGGGTATCGGCGCATTCATGACACGTGTTTCTTGGTGGCCAGTAATAGTGCACACTTACTTCGTCAAAAGATAAGCGAGAAACATCAATCAGATGAGGTGGCGAAGGCCGACCGCCATTTTGGTGCGTGCCCAAGCAACCTCTCGTATTTCAAAATCAAAATTTATCGCGGACCAGGGCAGGCTAATCACATGTTATTTGCTTGATTTAGGGGCAGTAAAACAAGGCCTTACAGCCGTTAGCGAATATCCAACAAGGTTGCCATTTGGGAATATTCTTGAACACGAGTCTCACAATTTGAGGTGGTCTTCTTATTATACCAGTTGATTAATTAACCGAAAGGTATAATGCTTGAGCTATGGATAAATCCAACCAACTGGACGTGGCTTTCGCCGCCTTAGCCAATCCAACTCGAAGGGCGATCCTTGCGCATTTGGCGCAGGGCGAAGCAACTGTGAATGCCTTGGCAGAACCGTTTGACATGAGCTTACCTGCAATCTCAAAACACATTCGTGTCCTTGAAAATGCTGGTTTGGTCACACGAGGTCGGGACGCGCAATTCCGACCCTGCACATTGGATGCACGGCCGCTACAAGTCGTGGCCAATTGGACCGATCAATATCGCCACATCTGGGATGCGCGCTTTGACGTGATGGACGAATTACTACTGACAATGAAGGAAACAAGTGATGAGCAATCAACAGGCCTGGGTGAAGATACAGCGTGAATTTGACGCTCCGATTGGAAATGTCTGGAAAATGTGGACCGATCCAGAGCTTTTCAAGCAATGGTACGGCCCAAAGGGGATGTCTGTCCCAACTGCCGAAATGGATTTAGTTGTTGGAGGAATGCGCAAAATTTGCATGGAGATGAAGACACCCGAACGCACAATGACGATGTGGTTCATAGGTGTCTACAAAGAGATAAAAAGCCCGTCCCGCCTCGTCTATACAGAAAGTATGTGCGACGAAGACGGGACAATTATCTCTTCCGAAAGAATGGGTATGCCCGCAGGGCACCCGGATATCACCGAAGTCATTGTCGAACTCAGCGAAGCCAACGGTAAGACCACGATGACAATGGTTCATGTTGGTGTGCCAGAGGGTTTAGCTGGTGAAGGTGGATGGAACCAAGCCTTCGATAAGCTTGCTGAGGTTGTGGGTAGCGTAAAATGAACGCGGATAGATCTCGGCAAACGAGCTGGACGCCTACTTCGCGTGCGTTTTAGATTCTGTCTATCGTGAGGGTTGTAGTGGCGAAGGAATGAACGGACCCCTGCGCGCAAGAAAACGTCGCAGCAATGCAGTTTGCTGAGAGCGGACGTCGGCATTGCTGCGTAGCGATTGGAGGATGCCGAGGGCACCTTGGTGGTCTTTTCCAATTCACTTCTCAGCTACCATCACCTTTCACCAGTGATCGGACGCCCCTAATACGAATGCTCCCGAAACTATTTTTGAGGAATCGTATAAATCCCATCCAACATGGCTTCGCGCGTAACCAGAAGCAGACCTGCCTGGACGACATATCGGGTGGGAAACGGATCCTAGAGCAGACATTCAAACAGCCATCGGTCGGGGTTTGTTCTGCGGAGCGCAATACCATTGAGATCGTCCAGCCTAGCGGACCAGCGGGGCCTTAAAGTGATCATGACGCCAGCAGGCCGTCACAAAGGGCCGACGCCAGCCCAATTCACATTGGTGGAAAGGGGATGGCGTCAATCTCTGTTTGAGAGCGATTAAATCAGGATGAGCCCCTCGCCTCCACCTCCGCCTTCAAAGGCAAAGATTTCTACGTCCAAAGTCGCTGTTGATCCGCCTTCAATCCCATAGGTAAACTGAGTATTCGTTGTTTCCATGTCAGTGAGATGATCGAATTGGCCATTGGCGGAGAAATCAACTGTTCCGTCAGCGTTTACCATTAACAGCCCGCCATTTGAGCCGATATAGCTTGTGCCTTCGACTAACGCAGCGCCGTTTACTGTGACGATGTCGCCCAAATAGGGCTGTGTATCAGCCGTGACGTCATTTTCGAGCATGCTGAACACAAAATCATCAAGCGGATCAGTCAGATCGAAGTCGCTGAATGTCTCAGCGTTTGAGACAGTCATGGTGTTGTCTACGGCAATGTTTGTGGGCTCAGGTGGCTCGACGATAATTGGATCAGATGTACCGCTGATCTTAACGGAGTCGGCACGATCACCGTCGATTTCACCAACGGATGTCAGCCGTACAGCAAAGTCCTGCCCCATGACATCTGCGATTGACAGCGCTGATCCGCCTGAAGTCGCAAGGGTAAATGACGTAGATTGGATGTCATCCTCACCAATGCCTGGAGTGCCAAACTGCACGCCAACGTCGAATTTACCGTCCTCTTTAACGACCTCACCATTAACGTTATTGTAGCCATCAACCTTGGACACAGAATTGGCGTCAATGTTTTCGCCCGTCAAATCGGTACCCGATACGGTCAGATTATCTGCGATGGAATCGTCAGTCAGATCAAAGAACAACCCGTTGAGGTCGCCAATTACGCCGGTATCGTCCAGCACGTCCAAGTCGAAAATCAAAGATCCGTCCGGTTGTTCGGTGATCGTGATGCCAACTTTTACATCGCCGTCGGTGATTTCAAAATACATGGTGTTCATTGCAGACCCTTTGTTTTGTGGTGCTTGCTCTTAGGTTGAGCTTGAATTTGGGCTGAAATGCGATTTCTGAAAGTCAGATTTATGGCACCCGTGCCGTCTGACTGGCCTGCCATGCATTGCTGATGGGAATTAGTGATTGAAAGTCATGGCTTAGTGCAGAGGTGAAAAACAGCGGTGAATTTTAGTTGAATACTGGCATAGCGTGCATCCAATCGCCTGGATGTTTGGACATTCTGTAGCGCGCCAAGCATTAGGATAATCCGCTGACCGACGTTTCAGTCACAAAAAAAATGCTGCGCGGTGCGCGAATGGCTGCAATGCAGCCCAAGGGGCGGCCGAAGTCCGGTTTGGGTCGTCCTTGATGGCCTCAGATACTGCATGTGAAAATGGGGCTGAAATTTAGTTTGGTAGGTCTTGGCTCTTTTCAGACCTTCGCTGTGGCCGCGGGAACCACATGAGGCAATTTATACAGCACAATGACTGCTAAGCGGAGAAAGGGCCCTGTCATTGATATAGCGCCAAACGCCGCATGGTGACTTATTGCAGCCGTTGGCGCAGGGAATAGAAGTCTTGCCTTCGGGGGCCAAATACATCGTTCTCTGTCAAACTCAGACGAGTCAATATGACGGTCGCGCCTTAATTTAGACAATATTTTATATCATTAAGGTCAAATTCTCGACATGAGTTTAAGTGTCGGGTCGTTTTTTGAGGAATGCGCCGTTATGCTGCAAATATTGACACTTACCTTGCTATACATCAGCCAGCTCGTGTATTTTTCAAACCGTTGGGTAAACCTGACTAAAAGCTTGATCGAAGACGCGCACTCGGCCCGAATGCGCGCTGCGATTGATTGGAATACGAAGAGAGTTCCACGCAAGAAAAAAGTCATCTTTTGGCATTTGGGAATATTACCTGGTGTCCGGCTTTAGCCAATATGAACATCCTCCAAACAATTTGAAAGACTGCTTTGCCGACTTTCGCCGCGATTGCACATCAAAAAAAACGGGGTCGCAGCCCTGCGCGTCCGCTTTCTTCGAGTTGCCCAATTTAGTTTGTGGGCGCAGCACAGGTCAACATTTCGCACAAAGCGTCGAACTAACATGTCCGCTTTGGGTTGGGAGCAGTCATAGCTTCCGTATCTACGAACGGCGGATGTTTCCCGCATAGTCGACATTCATGCATGCGACAAAAAAGAGGGCGAAACGTAATTACAGTAACGCTTCCAAAGTGACTTGGGTGGCTCCTTGTGGGTGTCGCGGTCACTTCTGTGGTTGATAGTTTGGCAGGGCTTGCACCTAAAATTGTGCAGCCGATTTAAGGAGCGTCTTGCGTGATTTATCGCGCCATACGGCCTCCCCAACTTTATCAACCACTTCCAACCTCCATATTTGTCGCCTGTCTGTTTGATGTGAGTGTATCGCTGCAGTGAGGACCACGAGCGATGCCCGGACACGGTTGCTACCTGCGAAATCGTTGCACCGATTTCGAACAGGCGGGTGACACCTTCATGTCGAAGATCGTGGAAGCGCAGGTCTTTAATTTCCAGAACTCTACATGCCCGCGTGAATGCCGCGCTGATGGTGTTTCATGTCCTTGATGAAGGTCTGGTCCAAGCCCTTCCAAGTCACCCTTGTGATTTCTACCTGCCTTCGCGTGGAAAACAGTGCGAACCCAACCACGCGATGCATCGGCAGTGTGCTGGGGCGGCGGTGGTGCTTGTCTTCGAAGATGGTCAGCAGCGCATACAGATCGTCTAGGGTTGGGCGGCGGTCAAGCCTAATTGCTTCGCCAGCCATCCCAAGTCGATTGCAAACCACGAACGCATCTTTCATGGACCTGCTGGTCAAACGGGATGCCCCATGCGGGTCTGGCAACAGCAAAGATTGCCCGGAGGTGGGACATATAGTTTCCAACGGTGGCCAATGTTCGTGTCGCGGCAAGTTCTTTGGCGAATTACAAGGTGTCATGGCTTTGGGCTTCATTTCAGTTCATCGACACGATGTCAGATTTACGGATGGAGCGCAGCAGCGGCGCTTTAGTGTAGCTAATTTCCTATACGTTTTCAGTGATGTAGCTGTCGATAGCTGTGCTTAGGGTCCAGCCTTTTCTTTTTGCAGCGGTTAGGCTGGCCCCAGCTGCAGTGATTTCCTGTATCCGTTTTTTTACCATGTTGCAGTTGAAGAATGCTTGTCAAAAGTTCGGGATTCGCGGTGTACCCATTTGCCATTTCGCCTGATGTTGATTTGTGCAACATATGCGATCGAACCATCTTGGCGGTTTCATTCTATGATCTGGGGCATATCTGAACAACATCTGTTGTTCAGGCAGTAAACAACGGGCAAAACAAGCTAAGCTGTGCGATAATGTTGAAGTGAAACAGAAGCAGTCTTGAAAATAAGTTAATTAAATCAGATATTTGTGGGTCTGCAAGGCTATCCGTTGCACCTATGATTGACTGGACCGATATATATTATTTTATATATATATCAGTAATTTATTCTTGTTCTTAATGGTGTGAGGGACATTTGGGGGTCACCTGCTGAGTGATGCAGCGTAAAAAAGAAAAAACCGCCAGTGTGGGCAGGGTATCAATTTTTCTGTTGTTGGCCAAGGTGGGTGCGATCAGCCTACATTCAATCCCTTAATTGCGTTCGACTTAATAGTACTGGCCTGTTCCTTTGAGATATTGATGGTAAAGGTCTCCCCCTGATTTGGATAAATTTCTTTCCGCACAAAGTCAGTCAAAAAGAACCCGGTTGCTGCACGCTCAATCGAGAGCGTAGTTGAGATAATGTTTCCCCTGTAAGAGCTCGCGTATCCTGTCGCGCCAGGTGTGTAATCAGCTTTCACACCCTTCTGATGGCTCTTAGGGAGCGCGCGGGCAAGAAGGTCATTTTCGACCCTGTTTGCAAAAGAAATCATTTCGCTAGCTGAAGTAATAGTGCGGGCTTCGGTCCTTCCATTAACCTCCAGCAAGCTAGCTTCAATTTTGTCAGCATTTTTCGTCTCGATCTTTGTTCGCATTTGGCGATCCTGTCTTTCATATGACTGTTAAGGATTTGGTGATGTTCCCTTTTAGTGGGGCACATCGGATTTGATGGGAGTGTTGACGTGAAAACAAAGACGCAACTGGCTTTTTCGTAGGCGCTATCATCGAGTTCTATTTCCTGTTTGCTTCAGCGCGCGCGCGAACCATTTTGGCGTCGATATAATGCGCGAGATCAATAAGTGGGATCATACGAGATGATTTCTGGCTCCCGCTCAGACGGACGACCGGAAGAGGAATAGCCCCCTGTTCAAGGCGACGGATAAAAGTTGGCAACGCCATGTACGAAAATTGATCCCGACGCACAGTGTTGATATCAATTAAGGGCGCCCGCAGCGTAGCGTGCTGCGAGGAGAAAGGTAGTGTCCATGTTATAGACTCCCTTATTTTGTTCATTTGAAGAGTAGATATGTCAGCGTTTCTGAGTTGAGAGCCCAAATCTGATAAAAGCCAAAAAAAACGAGAAATAAGACGTCAATCAATTTTGAGTGACATTTTCTATCTGTTGACCGCATTAGAATGGAAGGGAGTCCTCCAAAGTAGGGATTTGCAGCTGATGCTGAGATGTTTTTCTGATTATTGAACGAAGCCTACGGCAGCTTTGACTGATCTCTGCATCGGTTAATCCATGAATGTGCCAGTCAAGCATATCAGCACGTTCAACGCAGCAAACATCGGCGCAATATGGGGAGCCGCATGGGCAGCCGTCGCGAGAAATCCGGTGCCGATCATTCAGGGCCTCAGACAAAAAATCCAGTTCCCCGATTGCATTCAGAATGCTCCAAAACTGCCATTTTTTCAACAATGTCTGACACATTGATGCGCATCTGTTCCGGCAAGCAACCGATACTGTGCCAGAACGGGTCCTGCTTGTCATTGGAGCACAGGAAATTAAGAAAATTGAAGTGATAGAAATCGATTGCTTCGGGCGGACTGTCATCGACAGGCGCCCGTTTGAAGCTTGCAGTTCAACGTGTGTCGTCGAGGCTCGCAGAGCAATATTTGATCTGCAGAACATTTGTTGACGAGTGTGACATCTGTAGCCAGGCTTTAAACGAGTTCTGCGACTGACCCAAATCGGTATCCATGGCTATCGCGATTGCGGAGACGATGCTGTTCAGTTCGTGCGTATCAATATGGATCACTTTTCCAAAGCAAACAGTCGGTGTCGATTTTTCTATCATAATGAAATTTTTTCTCTGTTTCTGTACTCCATCGAAAATAGGCAATGCGATCAGACAAAGAGAAAAAAATGCGAAAAGGATCATAATAGTACGATATTTGGTTATTTTCACCAATACTGCTTAGTCATCATGGAGTTTGTATGATTTTTATTGAATGGAAAAAAAGGCTGAGGCCGCGACAGGGTTGTCAGGGCATGGCTCTCGCAAAAAAAATAGGCAAAATACTGGGGATCACCTCCAAAACTATACGGGAAGGCGAACAATCAGGCTTTGCGACTCCAAAAATGGTCAAAACACTTTTGGACTATATTGATAAGCAGACAGTTCAAACATTTGAGCCGTTCTATGGTGTAGGTGGCCGGTGGAATGCCAGCAGATGCATTGGTGGAGTTTATGTGACGCACGTGGCCAGGCCGCTGGCTTTCACAGCCTTTTTTAGGAAGTCGAGTGTATCAAAACTGACCTCGCCGGAGGAGTTGTGCACATCTGTGACAGCATATGACGATATGTCTGATTGCCAGCTTTCAGAGTTAGTCAGTGAAGCCTGCGAAATTGCTGCCAAGATACTTTGGCTCTCTTTAGCCACATAGATGCCAAGCTTTAACATCATTAATTTCAAGGAACTTATTTTCAGTGTTTAACTATTAGCCGCAAAGTGGGGTTTTTGGTGAGAGCTGCCTGCATAGAGTACTCGGTTCAATCTTTGGGCGTAAATGCCGTAATGACAGAACTTAAATAAACTCCGTCGCACCAGCCGATTGACAGATTAAGCATGCTTGTAACATTTGACCCTTAACTGTGAAAAGCAATTGGATGCTGTCTATGTCCCGTGATTCTAAATCTATGGATCATCGATTTATTGATGGGATCGCTGTCAAGAAGCGTTTCCTCGCAGAAGTGCGCAGCTACGTAGAGGGAGCAGGCACGTTGTCCCGCCTTGTGTCGATCCTGATTGGCGACGTGCCCGAGGCCGCTGTCTATGTGCGCAATCAAGTGCGCGGGGCAGAGCAGCCGGGGGTGCCGTTCGAGCAGCTCAACCGGCCAGCAGACATCACTCAGGAGGTGTGCAAGGCGCGGCTGATTGCGATGAATGATGATCCGACAGTTTTTGGTACTATCCTGCAACGCCCTGTGCCTGCCCACATTAACGTCCGCTCGCTGCAATCTGCAATCCACCCGCTCAAGGATGTGGAAGGGATGAACCCCGCTTCTATTGGGAATATTGTCTATTCCGGTGTAGCGCTCGCGCCTTGTACTGCAGCGGCGAGTGTGGAGTTGATCAAAGAGACAGGGCTGGAGATGGAGGGCCTTGAAGTTGTGATGATCGGTCATTTGGAGATTGTAGGTAAACCTGCGGCGATGATGCTGATGGCCGAAGGATGAAAAGTGACGATGTGTCATCACATGACCCGCTCCGTTGCGATGCATTCACGCCGTGCGGATGTGGAGGTTGTGGCCGTGGGTAAGGCGCATCTGGTGGGCGTCGACATGATAAAACCAGGTGCAGTTGTGATTGATATCGGCATCAACCAGATCGGAACGGCAGAAGGATTCAAGATTGTGGGCGACGTAGATACAGTTACGGTGCTGGAAGTCGCCGGATGGATCACGCCCGTGCCGGGCGGTGTGGGCCCTGTGACGGTCGCGATCTTGATGCGCAACGCCATGGTCGCGCATCAACGTCAGATCGCGGCAGGCTGGTTATAGTGCCAGATATCCGACGCCGCAAAAGGCGACAATGCAGCCGCCCCATTGGCGTAGCGACATACGTTCTTTGAGCAAGAGCCACGCCAATAGGATTGTCAGAAGCCCGAACATCGATGAGGCGACGGCGGCGTATTGAGGGTCAGGCAGGCTGCCTGCGGATAGAACACAGAGCAGGGCAATGCCGTCCGCAATGCCCATCGAGATCAGCAAAGGTAGTGCGCGTTTGCCCGGCCAGAATGGCAGCTTGAAGGCCAGCAGGATCACAACGGTGAGCCCCACGGCAAGGATGCGCGTGATCAATGTGGTTGGCATTTCGCCGCTCAGTTCTGCTGCGAGTTGTCCAAGGGCGAACGTACCTGCAAATCCGACAGCGGCGATGAGAGAAAAGAGAATGGTCGGCCCTTTTGGGGGTGCTTCGTCAGTGCTCGTGTCAGAGAGCGCTGCCACGATCGCAACACCGGATACTACTGCCACAACCGCAGCCCATTGCTGGGGAGTGATCACTGTACCGCTGGCTGCGGCAAGCCCGACAGAGAGGATAGGGTAGGCTGCAATCAGTGGGGCCACCAGACGGACAGGGCCACGTTCAAACGCATGATAAAGCCCAAAGGTCGCCACGACAAAGAACGTCCCCGCGCCGAGGGAAAGCCAGACAGCCTCAGCCGCGAGTGGGGCAAACCCACCCGTGACGCCCATCAGCCCAAGGTGAAACACCAATCCCGTGAGCAGCACGGTAAAGATGCACGCGCTCAGTGGTGTTTTCTGGCTGAGGAAGCGCACGCAGATATCATGAAAGCCCCAACAGAGGGCCGCGATCATGCCGAGGGCAAGCGTGTTCATTTATCGCGCCTAAAAAAAGGAATCATAAAAACCAAACAGGCGAGCAGAAAGAACACCGACCCGAACATTGCCCAGAAGTTGCCAATGGATGCGATGCAAAATCCGATCGCGGAGATTACAAACAGGATCCAACCTGTAAAATTGATGCGGTGATCAGTCATTTCGTTCGATTTTGTTTGATGTGACGCTTCGGGTATGTATTCTTACTGTTAAATAAATATTCCGCTCATGCAATAGTGAGCAGGCTGGAGTAACTCGATGTTAGACGACTACCCTAGAGTACAGCCGGGACCTCCGAAGCCCAGCAAAATCGTCCAGCCGTATGTGTTTTCGCTACCGCGTGGGACAGAGCGCTATGTTGTAGAGGGGCAGGGTGCTGTGCTCATCCCGCTCGAGACGGGCGATCAACTTACCGTCATCAACGATGAAGGTGGTCAGCAGTGTGAGATTGTTGTCGTTGATACCTCAGGGCGCGATGATGCAGGCATTCTTGGAGCCACGGCCGATGGCGATGCAGGTGGGCTGAAAGCGTTGTTGTCTGGTGACGATCAATCCCTGCGCGGTCTGCGCATGGGGCTTGATGCGCGCAATATCGATTTGGGCACAATGCAAGCTGTACATCTTTTTGAGGCGACCAGCCCGCCCAAAGCCGAAGCCAGCTTTACTGCCTCGCGGGATGGGACGGTCATCATCGCTGCACCCGGTGCCAAGATGGATTTCGAACGCCAGAATACCGCAACGCCGCTCACTGTGATAATCAAACGTGCGACGATCAAGATGCACACTCAGTTCAAGCTGCCCGATCCGCTAGCCGATCCGATAGCCGACATTCGCGTCCATACGCAGACAGCGGAATCGTTTTTCGTGAAGGCGGGGGACTATATCCAGATCATAGACGTGGACGGACGTCAGTGTTCTGACTTTGAGTGCTTTTCCGCGCGCAAGCTGGACAAGGGGATCGAGCATGCACTTGATGTGACCACCACGCGCACGTTGATGGGGCATGCCTATCCAATGCCAGGCCTGCACGCGAAATATTATGATCAGGAGATGCTGCCGCTGGTTGAAGTGGTGCAGGATACGTGTGGGCGGCACGATGCCTTCGCCATGGCCTGTACCGAGAAATATTATAACGACACAGGCTATCTGGGTCACGTGAATTGCTCGACCAATTTCAATCATGCGCTCAAGGACTACGGTGTCGCCCCGCGCCGTGGCTGGATGGCGATCAACTTTTTCTTCAACACATCGCTGGACGACCATGGCGTGATGTACGCGGATGAGCCGTGGTCCCGCCCCGGCGATTATGTACTGCTGCGCGCACTGACCGATATCGTTTGTGTCAGCTCCGCCTGTCCGGATGACACAACAGCCGCAAACGGCTGGAACCCCACAGATATTCATGTCCGCACCTATAGTGGCAAAGAAACATTCCAGCGGGCGATTGCGACCCGTGTGACCCCAGATTCGGAGCCGAAAATGACCAAACAAACAGGTTTCCACGAGAAATTCGCTGAGCACACCCGCAACTTTGTGGAGTATAACGGTTACTGGCTGGCGAGCTGCTATACCGATGCAGGGCCAATCGAAGAGTACCACGCCTGTCGCCAGAAGTGTGTCATCTTGGACCTGTCGCCTCTGCGCAAGTTCGAGATTATGGGACCAGATGCCGAGGCGCTGTGCCAGTACGCCTTCACCCGCAACATGAAGACGCTACCCGTTGGGGGCGTGGTGTATACGGCCATGTGTTTCGAACATGGCGGCATGGTTGATGACGGGACAGTTTACCGTCTGGCTAAGGATAATTTTCGCTGGATTGGTGGTGCCGATTATGGCGGCGTATGGTTGCGCGAATTGGCGGAAAAGCTGGAACTGAAAGTTCAGGTACGCTCATCCACGGACCAGATGCATAACGTCGCTGTGCAAGGTCCTGAGAGCCGCGATTTGCTGCGCAAGATCGTCTGGACTGCGCCACACAACCCCGAGTTTGACCAGTTGGGCTGGTTCCGTTTCACGCCTGCGCGTCTGAACAATGAAAGCGGTACGGCCTTTGTCCTCAGCCGCACAGGCTATACTGGTGAGCTCGGTTATGAAGTAATGTGCCATCCTAAGGATTGCACCGAGATTTTTGATGCCATCTGGGAAGCGGGCCAAGAGCACGGGATCAGGCCGATGGGCCTTGATGCGCTGGATATGGTGCGGATTGAGGCGGGGCTTATCTTTGCGGGCTATGATTTCAGCGATCAGACGGATCCGTTTGAAGCGGGCATCGGGTTTACCGTGCCGCTCAAGTCCAAAACTGATGATTTTATGGGGCGTGATGCGCTGATCCGCCGCAAGGAAAACCCGATGCGCAAGATGGTCGGCATCGAGATCGATAGCAACGTTGATGTGGGGCATGGCGATTGTATCCATATCGGTCGCGCACAAATCGGTGAGGTTACATCGGCCGTCCGCTCTCCACTATTGGGTAAAAACGTGGCGATGGCGCGGATTGACGTGACGCATGCGGCGCCTGGAACTGCTATCGAGATTGGCAAGCTGGATGGGCATCAGAAGCGTATTCCGGCAGTTATTGCCGAAAACCTTGCGGCCTTCGATCCGACCAAATCGCGCCCACGCTCGTGATGCGGTTTGCCTGCATCTGCGCGCTGGTTTTGAGTGTGGGTGCGGCGCATGCGCAGTCGGTCAAGCTGGCGGCCCATGAGATTACTGTCCTATTGTCTGGGAACACTGCGGTGGGGAAGTGGGACGGCATCAGCTACCGTCAGTATTTCGATCCGGATGGTACAACCATCTATGCCCAAGACGGAGCCCGTTCTGTGCGGGGTCAATGGCGTGTGGAGGGCGATGAATACCAGAGCATCTGGCCCAATGATCCTGAATGGGAGGGGTGGTTTGTGATGGAATATGCGGGCGATTGGTTTTGGGTGAGCAAGACGACACCACCGACTCCCTTTAAGATTGTCATAGGTGAAAAGCTGATTTCGGAGTAGGCATGACAGCACTGGACGATATCGGCGGTGAGGACAGGCTGCGCGTTTTGGTTGAGCATTTCTACGACCTTATCGAGACATTACCCGAAGGGTCAAACCTGCGCCGTCTTCACGGGCGAGGACATGGCGTGGATCATGCGCGCACTGAACAGTTCAATTTCCTGTCCGGCTTTCTGGGGGGTAGGCCCTATTACAAAGAAAAACACGGGCATATGGATGTGAAGTTGATGCATGCCCATGTCCCGATCCGGCAGGTAGACGCAGATAATTGGATGATATGTATGAACAAGGCGTTGGACGATGAAGGGCACGAAGGGCTGCATGTTAATAAGCTACGCGCAGTATTTCAGCGTGTTGCGACCGTTTTGATCAATGATGTAGCAGATTGGGAGGAAGCGTGATGGCTGTGCGGATTTTAAGTAGTGCGTTTATGCTCTTTGGCGCGGTTGCGTGTGCGGCTGATACATTCTGCGCGGATGTTGAGGCATTGACTGGTTCAGGTGCTTCAGGTGCCACGCAGGCGTTTGTTCTTCCCAAAGGACTATCCGCCGCAATGACGGTGTCCGAGAGGGCTGCGGAGTGCCGGACCTCGCTCGCATTGTCAGGGGGTAGTCATGTGCATTGTAATTGGTCGTTCGGGTATCGGTCAGATCAGGCAAAGCAGGTATTTCAAGGGCTGATCAGCGCGGTGGCAACATGCCTAGGACCAGAGGCCGCAATGACGACTGACAGTTCCGTTAATCACCCTGATGCCTATGACCTGCGGATGTTTGATCGAGGCGGACAAGAGTTCGCCGTATCGCTCAAAGACAAAGGTGCCTTGCAGCAAACCCTTGTCTTCGTACGTGTTCAAAAGCGCTAATTCTGCAAATAAACTTCAAGGCTGTCATCTAATGCATCTTTCCACGGTGTGTGGTGCTTGGGCGCCATGGTGCCTGTGATCACGGATTTATAGCCGTTGTCACGGAAGGTCATGATGCCTGCCTTCTTGTGGCCTTTCCAAGCTTTGAATGCTTGACAGGCGCCTTCGACGTCAAAGGTCGGGTAATCAGTCTCGTTCACCAGTTCCTTGATATAATCCCCCTGATACCAGATGGCGTCATAGTCATCCTCGCCTGCGTCTTCGCGCGCAATACGGTCAGCCACATCCGCTTTCATCGTTGCAGCATCGGGCAGGGTGATCCGGCCCATGATGGCGTCACGGATATACCATGCCTGAGCGTCGAACATGTTGAAGGTGAACCACTGGTCCTGCATGCCGATGTAGAAGAGGGCGGGCTCATGAACGTATGCCACGCCTTTATAGAGGTCGGATGAGGCAAGACGGTTTGCTGTTTTGAGGCGCAGACTGTCAGGCAAGAAGGAGAAGTGGTGCTTGTATCCCGTACACAGGATCACGGCATCCACATCGCGGCTGGAGCCATCCTTGAAGTGGGCGGTGTTGCCGTCGATATGTGTGAGCAGGGGCACTTCGGCCCAGTTATCAGGCCAGTCATAGCCCATCGCTGCAGTGCGGTGACTCACGGTTATGGATTTTGCGCCGTATTTCCAGCACTGACTGCCGATGTCTTCAGCGGAGTAGCTGGTTCCGACGATGAGGATGTCCTTGTCCTTGAACTCCATCGCGTCGCGGAAGTCATGGGCATGTAGAACACGGCCTTTGAAGCTCTCGAAGCCGTCGAACTGTGGGACATTTGGCGTGCTGAAATGACCTGAGCAGACGATGACGTGGTCGAACGCTTCGGTATAGGTGTTGTCGTTTGGGAGATCACAAACCGTGACGTTAAACTTGTCGCCGTCCTTCTCGACCCAACGCACGGCAGTCTCGAATTTGATCCAGTCGCGCACGCCCGCTTTCTTTACGCGGCCTTCGATATAGTCGAAAAGCACCGCGCGGGGCGGATAAGAGGCAATCTGTTTGCCGAAGTGTTCCTCGAATGAGTAGTCAGCGAATTCCAGACCTTCCTTGGGGCCGTTTGACCACAGATAGCGGTACATGGATCCGTGCACAGGTTCGCCATATTCATCGAGACCTGTGCGCCATGTGTAATTCCAAAGGCCGCCCCAATTTGATTGCTTCTCGAAGCAGACGATTTCGGGGATGTCGGAACCCAGAGCCGCTGCAGATTGAAACGCACGCATCTGTGCCAACCCTGAAGGGCCGGCCCCGATAATCGCTATTCTCTTGGTCATGATCTGCGCTCCTCTACATAAATTTGTTCACTGCTACAGTACATGCGCGGGGGAATTTAAGTAAACTAATTTTCCTTTTGGGAAATTAATATGCCATAACTATGAAGATTGATCTGTGATCGACAAACCAGTTAAAGGGGGCTGTATGGCTATGACGAAACCGCATTTTACTTTTTGGATTGCCGCTGCTTTTGGGATTGTTTGGTATGGGATGGGCAGTCTGAATTACATTGTTCAAACAAACCCTGCTTCCGTCGCGCAAATGCCTGAAAGCTATCAGTTAATCATCAATGCGCGTCCCGCTTGGGCAACTGCCGGGTTTGCAGTTGATGTTTTTGGCGGGGCTGTGGGGTGTATCTTGTTGATGTTGCGCCGCAAGGTGGCCGTAGCCGTCTTTGTTCTATCGTTGATGGGGACCTTGCTGAAGGGAGTTTTCACAACAATGCTGGTCGGGCCGTTGCCTCCGGTGCTGTTGTCCGGACTGATCGCTGCGGCTTTGCTTTGGTATGCCACTATTGCGCGACGATCAGGGTGGCTGGTGTAAGGTACGCGCCCTCCCGATAGAGAGGGCGCGGTTGCTTAGATGTCCATCGTGTTCGCTTTTTCCCATGAAGAGAAGTGGTTACAGAAATCGTTCCATTCCTGCATCTTCATCTTGAGGTAGGCGGCTGAAAATTCTTCACCCATGGCAGCTTTCAGACCCTCGTCTTTGTCATACTCACGTAACGCGTCGAGCATGTTCAGCGGGAGCTTTGGGGCATCCGTGATGGTGTGACCCTCGGCGTACATATCAATGTCATGACGCTTGCCCGGATCAGCCTTTGAGCGGATGCCCGACAGGCCTGCTGCAATGATGATCGCCTGCAGCAAATAGGGGTTCACTGCCCCATCGGGCAGGCGCAGTTCGAACCGGCCTGGGCCGGGCACGCGAACCATGTGCGTGCGGTTGTTGCCCGTCCATGTGACGGTGTTTGGCGCCCATGTAGCCCCTGATATAGTGCGCGGTGCGTTGATGCGTTTATAGCTGTTGACGGTGGGGTTGGTGATCGCGGCCAAAGCGCTCGCGTGTTTCATAATACCGCCGAGGAAGTGCTTGCCGCGCTCCGATAGGCCCACTTCGCCTGTTTGTCCTGTGCCCTCGCCAGCAAAGACGTTTACCTTGGAGGCTGCACCGGGCGCGTCCCAGACGGAAACGTGCGCGTGGCAGCCATTGCCTGTCAGCCCTTCGATAGGTTTCGGCATGAACGTCACACGGTAGCCATGTTTTTCGGCTACGCATTTAGCCATGAATTTGAAAAAGCTGTGCTTGTCAGCGGTCTTAAGCGCGTCGTCAAAGTCCCAGTTCATTTCCCACTGGCCGTTGGCATCCTCATGGTCGTTCTGGTAAGGATTCCAGCCCAGTTCCAGCATATGATCGGCAATCTCGCGTATCACATCAAGCCGTCGCATGAAGGCCTGTTGATCATAGCAGGGTTTGGCGGCGGTATCGTATTCATCGCTGATCTGGTCGCCTGCGGGGGTCAGCAGGAAGAACTCGGCCTCGATGCCTGTTTTGACGTACATGCCTTTTTCGGCAGCTTCGGCTATCAGCTTGCGCAGCACGTTCCGTGGCGCTTGGGCCACGTCCTCGCCTTCCATTACACAGTTACCTGGTACCCATGCGATTTCTTTGTCCCATGGCAGGATGATCACCGCTTCGGGGTCTGGCACGGCCAGCATGTCAGGGTGAGCCGGCGTCAGGTCAAGCCATGTAGCAAACCCCGCAAATCCTGCGCCATCCTCCTGCATGTCCGCAATAGCGCGGGCGGGGACCAGCTTGGCACGCTGACCACCGAACAGATCGGTAAAGGAAATCATGAAATACTTAATGCCATTGTCTTCGGCGAATTTTGCGAGGTCAGTTGTCATGCGATGTGTTCCCTGTTGTGGAAAAAGTGGGGCGCGGTCTGAAATCAGCCGCGCCCTCGTTTTGGATCAATAAGATGTATTTGGTTTGCCGGGATACCAGTTGGTGCCTGCCAGCGGAATCTGCGCCATAGCGGCGGCTTCCATTGTCAGCGCTACAAGGTCTTCGGGCTCAAGGTTGTGCAGATGGTTCTTGCCACAAGCGCGCGCGATGGTCTGGGCCTCCAACGTCATCACCTTGAGGTAGTTTTTGAGACGGCGGCCCCCTTCAATAGGATCGAACCGCGCCATCAACTCCGGGTCTTGGGTAGTGATGCCAGCAGGATCGCGCCCTTCATGCCAATCGTCATATGCACCTGCCGTTGTGCCAAGGGCGTTGTACTCAGCCTCATACTTCGGGTCGTTGTCCCCGAGAGCAATCAATGCAGCCGAACCAATGGCAACTGCATCTGCACCCAGCGCCATTGCCTTGGCCACATCTGCGCCAGAGCGAATGCCGCCTGATAGGATCAGCTGTACCTTTCGGTGCATGCCAAGGTCTTGGAGGGCTTGGACAGCGGGACGAATGATCGCAAGCGTAGGTTGGCCCACGTGTTCGATGAATACATCTTGGGTGGCTGCAGTGCCGCCCTGCATGCCGTCAAGAACGATGGCATCTGCGCCTGCTTTGACCGCCAGTGTGACGTCATAGTAGGGACGCGCGCCTGCAACTTTCACGTAGATCGGCACTTTCCAGCCTGTGATTTCGCGCAGTTCAAGGATTTTGATTTCCAGATCGTCGGGCCCTGTCCAGTCGGGGTGACGACAGGCCGAGCGTTGGTCGATGCCTTTGGGCAGGTTGCGCATTTCTGCCACGCGGTCACTGATTTTCTGACCCAGTAGCATGCCGCCACCGCCTGGCTTGGCCCCTTGGCCCACCACGATTTCAATCGCATCGGCGCGGCGCAGATCGTCTGGGTTCATGCCATAGCGCGAGGGCAAATATTGATAGACCAGCTTGTTAGAATGGCCGCGCTCTTCGGGGGTCATGCCGCCGTCACCTGTAGTTGTCGATGTACCAGCCGCAGATGCACCGCGCCCCAAGGCTTCCTTGGCGGGGCCTGATAGCGCGCCAAAGGACATGCCAGCAATTGTAATGGGTATGTCCAGGTGGATCGGATTTTCTGCATGCAGGCCGCCGATAGTGACGGAAGTCTCGCATTTTTCGCGATACCCTTCGAGCGGATAGCGTGAGATGGACGCGCCCATGAACAGCAGGTCATCAAAGCTGGGCAACTTCCGTTTGGCTCCACCGCCCCGAATGTCATATATGCCCGTGGCCGCCGCACGGCGAATATCTGAGTTTACATCAGGCGTAAACGTAGCAGACAGGCGCGGCGTGGTGGTCGGGATACGCTTTGGGTCTTGGTCATTCATCTGATGTATCCTTAATACGCCGCAGCGTTATCAACGTCGAAGTTGTAGAGGTTTCGGGCGGAGCCGTAGCGCGTGAAATCGGCAGGGTCGGCATCAATGCCAGCCTCATCGAGCAAGCCTTTGAGAATTTCGATATGCTCGGGACGCATTTCTTTTTTCTCACAGTCCGCGCCAAGGGATTTGACCTTGCCACGGACAAAAAACCGAGCCTCATAACAACTGTCGCCCAGTGCTTCACCTGCGTCACCGCACACAACAAGGTTGCCTGACTGGCCCATGAAAGCGGACATATGGCCGATGTTGCCTTGCACGACGATGTTCACGCCTTTCATTGAAATACCACAGCGGGAGGAGGCGTTTCCTTTGACTACAATCAAGCCGCCATGGCCCGTGGCGCCAAGATACTGGCTTGCGTCGCCCTCGATTACGATCTTGCCGGACATGATGTTTTCACCCGTTCCCGGACCAGCTGAGCCGTGAATGTTGACAGTCGCTTGCTGGTTCATGCCGCCGCAATAGTAGCCGGTAGAGCCTTTCACAGTGACTTCAATGGGGGCATCCAAACCACAAGCAATCGCATGGGCGCCCTTCGCATTTTCTATGGTCCAGGCAGTCTGGTTTGTTTCGGACGATTGCGCGTGCAGTGTTTTGTTAACTTCGCGCAGGCCAATGTCCTGTAGGTCGAGTGTTTGCATATCAGGCGGCCTTCTCTGTGGTGGTGGGCGCGGCTGTATGGCTCCAGAAATAAACCGTCGCAGGCTCTGGCTCCCAGACGCGGGCATTCTCGATGCCCGGAAGGTCAACCAGTGCGCGGTATTCGGAGCCAAAGGCCACGTATTGATCTGTTTCAGCCATTACAGCAGGCTTGCACGCAATAGGATCTCGGACCACGCCAAATCCGTCTTTGGTACCCACGACAAAGGTGAAGAAGCCGTCGAGATCATCCAGACTGCGTTCCAACGCTTGTCCCAATGTTGCACCGTTCTGCATTTGCCATGTGAGGTAGGCGGCGCCGACTTCGGTGTCATTTTCAGTCTCGATGTGGATGCCGTCACGGCGCAAGGTGCGGCGCAGGGAGTTGTGGTTGCTCAGCGACCCGTTGTGCACAAGGCATTGGTCATCGCCTGTGTTGAAGGGGTGCGCGCCCATTGTGGTTACGGCTGATTCTGTTGCCATACGGGTGTGACCGATTCCATGTGTTCCGGACATTTTGGATAGCTCAAACTGCGCGGCCACGTCCTTTGGCAGCCCCACTTCTTTGTAAATCTCAAGGCTGTCACCTCGGCTCATCATGCGAATGGTAGGGTCGATTTCAATCAAAGCGGCGCGTGCGGATGCGGTGGTACCAGCGGGCAGATCAAGAATGGCATGAGTGCTTTTTACCGACATGCTGACAGCGCCACCCACCGCAGTTCCCAGCTTTTCCGCAAGTCCAACAAAGGACGTGTCCGGCGTGTCGGATTGTACGGTCATTTTGGTGCGACCTGCTGTTTCACCACCATAAATTGCGATGCCTGCACTGTCAGGGCCACGGTCTGTCATGGTGATCAACATCGACGTCAGCATTTCACCCAAGCGCGGCTCCAGTGCTTTATCTTTTAGAAATAGACCAACAATTCCGCACATAATTTTTGTCTCCGACTCAGTGCGCGACCCAAGTGTCGCAGTTCCGTTGAACGCTATCATCAATTCAAAAGAACTCAACCGTCAGGAAACATTATTTCACTTTAGGCAAAAAAATCTAGATCGATTTGGGGGATCGTGCTTAACATGCGACAGCGACCAGCACTTTATAACAAGGTCGCAGCCAACAGAATTCCAATGTGGGGGACCCAACTGTGGAAGAACAAATTGCCGAACTGGCCGCAAAACTGGCCGAGCTTGAGGCAGCAAGTGGTGGTGCAGCCGTCACTAACACGATGTTTGCCGAAGCCTTTTATTATCTCACCATTCCTTTGATGATCATCATCCATGCGGGCTTTTTGGCTTATGAGATGGGATCATCGCGTCTCAAGAATGTGCTGTCGTCGGGTGTGAAAAACATCCTTGCCTTCGCGTTTATGATCCCGACGTTCTATTTCTTTGGCTGGTATCTCTACTGGGCACTGCCCACAGGCTTCACCGGATCAGCCGGACCTGCCGGGATTTCGGGGGGGGCTTATGCCGCATCCATTGCTTTGGGCTGGGGCGATTCAGCGCAATACATGGGTCCGAACATTGCTGACAACGCGTCTGGTGTATTCTTTGGTGCATTCGCGATGTTCGCTGCAACAACGGCCTCTATTATGTCGGGTGCAGTGATTGAGCGTATCCAGACAATCGGCTTTATCATTCTGGCTGTTGTGCTTGGCTCATTTGCTTGGGTTGTTGCGGCTGCTTGGGGTTGGCATGCCGATGGTTGGCTCGTCACTGAGTGGGGCGTACATGATTTTGGTGCTGCGGGACTTGTACATGCTGTTGCCGGTTTCTTTGCGCTGGGTGTGC
Organism: Sulfitobacter sp.; assembly: GCF_036960155.1. GTDB lineage: Bacteria > Pseudomonadota > Alphaproteobacteria > Rhodobacterales > Rhodobacteraceae > Sulfitobacter. The sequence continues at coordinate 329,362 of NZ_JBALWB010000002.1, forward strand.
TCATCAACCTTGGACCGCGAATCGGTAAGTTTAACGCGGACGGCACGGCCAACCACATTCCGGGTCATAACATGCCTTTGACTGTAGTTGGTCTGATGCTGATCATTGTGGGCTTCTGGGGTTTCCTTATGGCCTGTGTGATTGTGCCAGGTGAGGCTTGGTCATGGTATGGTGACAAGATGGCGACGATCTACGGTACGCCAATTACATTGTCTGCGTTGTCGTTCAATATCCTGATGGCGATTGCCGGTGGCATCATCGGTTCATGGTTGTTCACACGTGATCCGTTCTGGATGATGTCTGGCGCACTTGCCGGTATTATCTCGACAGCCTCTGGTCTCGATATCTACTTTCCTGCAATGGCATTCATCATTGCCTTCTCGGCAGGTATCATCCTCAAGCCTTGTGCGGATTGGCTGGAGAACCGTGGCATCGACGATGCAGTAGGCGCTGTGACCGTGCACGGAACTATTGGTCTCTATGGTGTCGTTATGCTGGGCATCTGGGGCGCGGGGTATCCGTCACTTCAGGGTGCAGTGGGCGAAGTACCAACGATCAATCTCTTGGGCCAGATCGTCGGAGCGGCTGTCTTCTTCTTGCTTGGCTTTGTGCCGGGCTACGGCTGCTCATGGGTTCTGAACAAACTCGGTATGCTGCGCATTCGTGAAGGCGCTGAGCTGGCCGGTATGGATCTCGTGAAAGTTCCTGCTGAAGGCTACCCTGAGTGGGGCGGGGACGCACCTGTCACACCGGCTCATCCTGCAGAATAATGAAATCAAAAGGAGAAACTCATGTTTCCATATGAAGAAGCAAGCTGGAGCGTCGTCGACGGTGCGATGTTCATAGGCTGGGGTGGTGCGCTGCCAGGAATAGCAACAGCGATTGCTGCGATTATCTGTGTGGCCGTTCTTGTTATCGGGCAACGCTCGGAGACAGCCAAGGCTAAGGCATTCGACCGCTAAGCTGACGCTTTGATAATGACGATGAAAGGGCTGCCTCAATGGGCGGCCCTTTTTGCATTATTTGCCTATCAGGAAATAAAGTTGCTTCTTATTCTTGCTTTTTAGGTTTGGGTGGGGCTGAATACCTTTCAACAAAATAGAGTCGAACACAGGGGATACATACATGGCCATTCTATGGAGACATTCCGCATTGGCTGCACGCCACGCAGCAATCGGTGGCGAGCTTGAGGATTGGAACGGCATGGGAACTGCCTGGTTCTATGACCATACGCCTGAGCGGGCGAAGGCCGACTATGAAGCGATCCGTACCAAAGCGGGATTGATGGATGTGTCTGGCCTTAAGAAGGCGCATGTCGTGGGGGCCGATGCCGCCTATGTCATTGACCGTGTGACAACGCGAAACGTTGAGAAGATCGCACCGGGCCGCTCGACCTATGCGTCGATCCTCAATGCTGATGGTAAGTTTATTGACGATTGCATCATCTACCACCTTGCGGTGAACTCCTGGATGGTTGTGCTGGGGACGGGCGCAGGCCTTGAGCAGTTGGGCACAGTCGCCGCCAACAAAAACGTCAGTGTCCTATTCGACGATGATCTACACGATCTGTCGTTGCAGGGGCCGCTGTCTGTTGATCTGCTTGCCGTTGAAATCCCTGCGATCCGCGATCTGGCCTACTTCGGTATCATGCAAACGCGCCTGTTTGGCCGTGATGTGATGATCAGCCGGACGGGATACACTGGCGAGCGTGGCTATGAGATTTTCTGTCGCAGTAAGGATGCTGTACATCTGTGGGACAATATTCTGGACGCGGGTAAGGAAATGGGCGTGCGGCCCTGCCAGTTCTCGACCCTCGATATGCTGCGGATTGAAAGCTATCTGTTGTTCTACCCAGGTGACAACTCCGAGACCTTCCCGTTTGCAGATGAGCCATGCGGCGACACTCTGTGGGAGTTGGGCTTGGAGTTCACTGTATCGCCAGAAAAGACCGGCTTTATCGGCGCGGAAAACCACTATGCTGCCAAAGGTAAAGAGCGGTTCAAAATCTATGGTGTCCAGCTGAGCGACAGCATGGACCAGATGGAGATGTTTGCCCGCGTGACGCAGGATGGCAAAGACGTCGGCGTGATCACCTATGGTCTGTCCTCAGAGCTGAACAACTACAGCGTGGCAATTGCGCGCCTTGATGTGGATGTGGCCAAAGCGGGCACAAAGCTCACGGTTGTACAGCCCGATGGAACCGAACTGGCCGCAACAGCGCAAGAAATGCCGTTCTATGATAAAGATAAATCAGTCCGCACTGCTAAGGGCTGATCAATAGGGGCGTAAGTAAACCTTGCGCCCCTTTTTCTTTCGAAGGGTTTCCCAACATCCCAAGGGTCTAAATGTCAAAATTCACCTTCCCCCAAAGTATCCTCAGCCGTCCAGTTTACGGCGCGCTTGAGCCGCGCGTGGGTTCCGCGCATTTGTTCATCGTTGATGCGCAAGGGGCCGAAGCGGTCCTTGATGTAGCAACCCCTGAGCTGATGAAAACCGCCCATATTGTCTACATTTCCAAAGGTACGGATTTCGAGGCAGCATTGCGGGCACTACAACCCGCACAGTTTTACGCCGGCCCGACCTATGGCGCGGCCGAGTTGCGTATTCGCAAAGCATTGAGTGATGCTAAAATGGGCCTTCAGGTCTATCTGGCAGGCACCGAGAGCCTGATGGGACAAGCGCAACATGCCGCGATGGAGGCAGGTATCCCCCATACGGCGATCCAGACAGAGCACCGCGGATCAGTGGCGCGGCGCATGCAATGTGTGCATTGCAAAGGCATCACCGAGGATGTGGAGACGGACCCGTTCCAATGCAGTCATTGTGGATTGCATCTGTTTGTACGTGACCATTATTCGCGCCGCCTTGCTGCGTATCAGGCGGTCTGCATAGATGCAGAAGACCCTGGAAATGTGCCTGAACCAAAGGGGATCTACGAATGAGTGGCGCGGAGAAAATCGCCGTAAAAGTGACGGATATTGTTTCCCTCAACGAGCTGGTGACGCGCTTTAAATTCGAGCGGGTTGATGGTGGTCTGTTGCCCACATTCTCGGGTGGTGCGCATACCGTGGTGGAGATGCGCGATGATGCTATCACGCGGCTTAATCCTTATTCTTTGATGTCTGACCCGATGGATCAGACTGCTTATACAATTTCCGTGCGCCGTGATGACGAAGGACGTGGTGGATCGTTGTTCATGCACAAAAGCGTTGCGGTGGGTGACGAGATGACGATCTCCTACCCCGTTAATCTGTTCTCGCTTGATCTGCGGGCGCGCAAGCATCTTTTTATCGCAGGCGGTATCGGCATCACGCCTTTCCTAGCCCAGATCAAACAGCTGGAACGGATGGGCGGCGCGTGGGAGCTGCACTATGCCTGCCGCAATGAGGCGCTTGGTTCTTATGTGGATGAGTTGACCACCCACCATCCGAACGAGACGCATGTCTATTACGATGATCAAAGGCAAGCGATTGATCTGGTTAACCTACTGAACGGTCAGCCTTTGGGGACGCATATTTATGTTTGCGGACCAAAAGGGATGATTGAGTGGGTGCGCAAGACCGCTGCTGATGCGGGATGGCCACGTGAGGCAATCCATTACGAAGAATTCCTTGCGCCCCAGCCTGGCAAACCATTCGAGGTAAAGCTGGCCGTGTCCAACAAGATTATTGCAGTGGGTGAAGATGAAAGTCTGCTGGAAGCGATGGAGCGGGAGGGCGTTGATGCGCCTTACCTGTGCCGTGGTGGTGCTTGCGGGCAGTGTGAAACTGCTGTCATCGACTACACTGGCAATTTCATACACCGCGATCATTGGTTGGACGACGCCGAACACAGCAGCGGAAAAGTCATCATGCCCTGCGTATCCCGCTTTGAGGGCAAGACGCTCGTTTTAGACAGATAACGCGTTCCGCCCAACGATCGGGTGAAACGGAGGAGAGACTATGACCATTCAATTCAACGACGAGACCTTCCGCGACGATTATTCGTTCTATAACTCGGAGCGTGCAATAAAGAGGTTCCCGTTTCCGTTTCACGAAGACAGCTACATGTATTCCGTGAATATGGAGCAGCATCGTGGTGGGCCAAAAGACTCGATCTACGAGATGCGATTTGATGTGGATGAGCACTACATCTCTGAAATGCGTGACCGTGCAATGGTGTTACGCGATGATCCGCTGCGCTGTCAGTCCTTGCCGCATATGACGCTGGCAGGCTGGGACCTGCTGGAGCTGATCATGGTGAGCAAGTCCGAGGATTACCCCGACCTGTTCGAATTGCACCGTGACGGCGATAAGTGGCGTTGGATCAACAAGCCGCTGGGGATCGACGATACGTTCACTTTTCTCGATGAGACGACACTGCCCTATGGCCCGATGGAATATATCACCCGTCAGGCGCAGGGCGATTTTGCAGTGCTGGACCAGCGTGATGACAACCTGTGGATGGACGCAGGCATGATCACGACACAGGCGGATTGGTCGCTTGATTTTGATCTGGGCATGAACTTTTTCGAATGGCACGCACCTGTGCCGCTGGCGCATGAGAAAGGTATTTTTGTGCGCGCATTGAAGTTCCTCCTCAACATTCAGCAAGGCGCGCCTGCGCGGAGGTTGAACTGGACCATGACGGTGAACCCGCTGCTCGATACCTCTCCCGAGAACTATCATAAATGGGGTATCCAGAAGACATCTTTGACACCTGAAAACATCGGCTCCAAACAGCACTTACGGGTGGAGTTGCAGACCTTCTTTAGGTTGCCGCGCTCAAACGCGCTGGTGTTTCCGATCCGGTGCTACTTGTGCAGCTTTCAGGATTTGATGACCGCGCCAAAGTGGGGCCGCAGATTGCACCGTGTGATCCGTGATTTGCCAGAGGAATTGGCGACATACAAAGGCTTCATCGACAACCGCCCCATGATGCTGGATTACCTGTCAAAATTTGATGACGGCTTGCCAACATCGCAGGGCATATGGCCGGAATTTGATACCGAGCCCGGGTTAAAGGCCTGAAACTCAGCTTTTTTGGGGATAGCTGATCACCGATAGATACCGTGCAGGTAGTTTGACCAGCACTTCGGGCCCGTGCGGGGCATCGGCGTCAAAGAACAACGTGTCGCCGGGTTTCAGCGGATAGACATTGTCGCCGTGGCGATAATCAACTTCACCTTCCAGCATATAGATCGTCTCGATCCCGGCGTGCTGAAAGGTGGGGAAGACATCAGCCTCATTCGAGAGGGTGATCAGGTACGGTTCTACAATCACACCGCTTGCGTTTGACCCGATGTGACCCAAGAGTTTGTATTGGTGATTGGCACGTGTGCCTTCGCGCTCCAGTTCGACCCCTTCGCCACCTTTGGTGTGGACTGCCATGCGCGCTTCCTCAAACCCACGAAAGAAGGAGGTGAGAGGGACGGACAGTGCATTGGCCAATGTCTGTAATGTGGTCAAGGACGGAGAGGTGTTGCCGTTTTCGATTTTGGACAGCATGCCGATGGACAGGCCGGTTGTGGTCGACAACTCTGCCACGGTGATTTCCTGCTTTTTGCGAAATGCCCGCACTTCGCGCCCGATTGCCACTTCGAGCACCTTTTCGCGGTTTGTGCTGAGACTGTGAGGGTCTTGTACAAGGCTTAAAGGTGTCATGGTCGGGTCCAATATCAGGGCTTTGTTCAGATTTACCTTCTGAACTACGGGTGGCAACTGGTGAAGATACTTTTTTTGATTATTCAGGGTAGTCTAGTACAAATTATTCCTGTTAGGATAATTTATGACCCATGATGAAATTATCCAGCTTGGCTTTCTGATTTTCCCTGGCTTTCCCATGGCGTGCCTCACGTCGATGATTGAGCCGTTGCGCGCTGCAAATGAGATTGCAGGCAAAACCGCTTTCGGGTGGAAGCTCGTTTCCGAGGATGGGAACAGAGTTGAGGCGAGTGCGAAGGTCTGGTTCGAGCCTGACATGGCGCTGGAGGATTGCGACGGGTTGGACCATCTGATCCTACTCAGCGGACCGTCATCGAAATTTGCTGATCCTGTGTCGTCCGAAGGAAAGCTGCGCAAGCTTGCGCGCCACGGTGCCGTGATTGGTGCGGTGAGTGGCGGTGTCTTTCCGCTTGCGCGGTCTGGCTTGCTAGAGGGGCATACAGCATCTGTACATTGGTGCTACGAGGCGGCCTTTGCTGCGGAGTTCCCGGATGTTGATGCCACCCAGGATGTGATTGTGGTTGGGGGCAGGCGCATGACCGCATCAGGTGCTGCTGCTGCGTTTGACCTTTCCTTGCATCTGGTTGAGGCGTCATTGGGTGCGGGGGTCGCCACCGAAGTTGCATGCTGGTTCCAGCATCCGCTGGTACGCGGGCAGGGGGTGAGCCAACGCAAACCCACTTTTGCTGCCGAGAGCACAAATGACATGCTGCCTGAGGTCGTCCGACATTCTGTTGAGCTGTTCACACAGAACCTCGAAGACCCGATCAACATTGCAGATGTTGCTGACATGGTTGGTGTTTCTGTGCGCCAGCTTGAGCGGATATTCTATAAGGCGACAGGTAAGACACCTTTTCACTACTATCGGTCCTTGAGGATGCATAAAGCACGTCAGCTTTTGCACTATAGCAAGGAAACGATGGGTCAAATTGCCTTGGCAGTCGGGTGTTCAACCACTTCCGCCATGAGCCGAATCTATATCGAAGTCTTTGGTATCAGCCCGCAGGAGGACCGGAAGAAGGTCAACATGTTCCGCGTGCGCGACAATACGATCGCCCCTTCAGCCTGAACAAATGCTGTTGCCTCACATACGTTGCAGCAAGTTGGTTTTTATCCTGAAATAGGCCGAAATTTTGTGCAGCGGAACGTTACTCCTAACTTTGAGATACCTACTATTAAGAAAAAAACTTGATTGTGAGGAAAATCGTGCGAAGGTGCTCTTGGATAAAATGAAGTGATATACAGAATCGCTCAAAGAATGATCCAAGCGTGCCCGAAACATGTGGCCGCATCAGGCACCGCCAACAGGTGCAATAAAATAGGGAGACTACTCATGAAAAAAATGACAACAGCTTTAACAGCTGGCGTTCTGTCGATGATGCCGTTGATGGCGTTCGCAGCAGACAGCGATGATCCGATTGTTATTCCGATCCACAACTGGTCGAGCCAGATTGTGATGTCCAATGTGATGGGCCAGATATTGGAAGCAAACGGTAATAACGTCGAATACGTAACAACAGACAGCCAAGCGGTTTATGAATCCGTACGCCTCGGCGATGTGACACTTGAGATGGAAGTCTGGGAAGGTGCCTTTGGTGCGTCTTTCCGCGCGGCACAAGAAAAAGGCGGTATCGTTGATGTAGGCGACCACGCTGCAGTCACACGCGAGGATTGGTGGTATCCAATGTGGACCAAAGATGCATGCCCAGGCTTGCCATCATGGGAAGCGCTGAATGATTGTGCTGCGATCTTTGCCACGGCCGAGACAGGTGACAAAGGTCGCTACCTTGATGGGCCAGTTGACTGGCTCAAGCATGGTCAGGAACGTGTAGCAGCACTGGACATGGACTTTGTTGTTGTAAACGCGGGTTCTGCTGCAGCACTCTGGGCTGAAATCGGCGCAGCCGAAGCAGACAAGAAGCCTGTTGTCGTGTTCAACTGGACGCCAAACTTTGCCGAAGCTGTATGGCCCGGTGAGTTTGTCGAATTCCCCGAGTGGGTAGACGGTTGTGACAAAGATCCAGCTGTTGGTCCGAATCCTGATGCTCTCTATGACTGTGGTAACCCTGCAAAAGGTTATATGAAAAAAGCGGCTTGGGATGGCATGGAAGCAAAGTGGCCTGCGGCTTATGCGGTGCTTGAGCAGGTAAGCTTTACCAACCCACAGATCGCCGAGATGGCCAAGATGGTTGATATCGACGAAATGGAGCCTGATGAGGCAGCCGAAGCATGGCTGGCAGCAAACAAAGATGTCTGGGAAGGCTGGGTCAAGTAAGCCAGTACCAGTTCAATCATTATATCCCCGTCCGATCAGATCGGGCGGGGACACGTATCAATAAGGATTACTATGTCAGTCGAGCCCCCTGTGATTTCCTGCAAAAACGTATGGAAAATTTTTGGTCGTAATCCAGAGAATTTTCTCAAAAATATGACCCCCGGGATGAGCTTTGATGACATGCGCGAGGCAGGTTATATCGCAGGCGTCAAAGATGTCTCGCTTGATGTACACAAGGGTGAAATGTTGGTCATTATGGGGCTGTCTGGCTCTGGCAAGTCAACGCTTGTCCGCTGCTTTTCGCGCCTTCACGAAATTACAGGTGGTACAATTGAGGTCGAGGGGCAGGACATTATGTCTTTGCCCGAGAAAGAGCTGATCGAGCTGCGACGCTCCAAAATGGGGATGGTGTTTCAGTCCTTCGGCTTGTTGCCACACCGCACTGTGCTGGACAATGTCGCGTTCCCGCTAGAGATGCGCGGTCAAGATAAGCACACACGGCGCGAACGCGCGCTCGAAGTTGTGAAGCTGGTGGGACTTGAGGGGCGCGAAGATTATTTTCCGCGTGAACTTTCTGGTGGTCAGCAGCAACGTGTGGGCATCGCACGCAGTCTTGCGATTGAACCTGACATCTGGTTTTTGGACGAGCCGTTTAGCGCGCTTGACCCCCTCATTCGCAAAGAAATGCAGGATGAGTTCTTGCGACTGCAACAGCTTTTGAACAAGACTATCGTCTTTATCACCCACGACTTTGACGAGGCTCTGCGCCTTGCCGACCGGATTGCGATTATGAAGGATGGTGCGGTTGAGCAATGCGATACACCTGATCAGATCGTGCTTCACCCCGCCACGGAATATGTGCGGAAGTTCACTGAGGACATCGACAAAGCCCGTGTGGTGCATGCTGGCGTTTTGGCCAATGCAGATACAACTGGTGAAGGTGAGCCGGTGGACGCAAAGCTGACTATCAAACAATTGGCCAAGCAGATCGTTCAGGACACCCGCTCGGTTATTCCTGTTGCACGCGACGGTGAAGTCATCGGAGGCATGAACCGCGATGACGCCCTGACGATTTTGTTGGGGAATGACTAAATGGCTGATACCGCGCTTCCAAGCCACATTAAGAAACCTCTGACACGGGGCCAGTGGTCGCTTGTTCTTGTAGGCGTTGCCATTTTAGTTTCAGCATTGCAGTGGATGAATGTCCTTCCTGCATGGCTGCACCGCCTACCAGAAGCGATGATCCCGAATTTTGCGCTTTGGCTTGATGCGATTTTCAACTTTGTGAAAGACGATCTGGGTCTGCTGAAGCTCACGCGCTTTTTGACGGGTGGGTTGGAATGGATGCTGGATGTGTCTGGGAACATCTTCTTTGGTAAGCGTCGCTGGCCGAACCTTGGCCCTGTCCCATGGACAGCGTTGGCGGCTGTAGCTGCCGTGATCGGTTATTACCTTGGTGGGTGGCGTCTGGCCTTGCTGGCGGGTGGGACACTTGTTTGGACTGCCCTGATTGGGCAATGGAAGATCGCGATGCAAACCATGTCAGTGCTCGCGATCGCAGCTCCAATGGCTTTTGTGATTGGTCTATCGCTCGGCATTGCTGCGTGGAAGTACAAATGGGTTGATAACGTGATCAAGCCTGTTCTCTCGGTCCTGCAAACGCTGCCGTTCTTTACCTATCTTCTGCCTGCAGTCATCTTTTTCAAAGTGGGACCAACTGCCGGTGCTGTTGCCACGACGATTTACGCTATTCCTCCGATGATCTTGATGACGTCACTGGGCCTGCAAAAAGTGTCACCCGAAGTAGTTGAGGCAGGCAAGATGAGCGGTTGCTCAAAATTCCAGATGCTGCGCCACGTCTATCTACCCTCTGCGCGCACTGAGATTTTAGTGGGTGTAAACCAAGTAATCATGCTGTGTCTGGCAATGGTGGTTCTAACGGCATTTATTGGGATGCCGGGCCTTGGTGCGAAACTACTGGCGATGATGGGCAGCTTCAAACTGGGGCGCTCTTTTGAGATCGGCATCACGATTGTTTTGCTGGCTGTTATGCTGGACCGTTTGTCGAAGGCATGGGTCGTGAAACAGCCGGAACATTTTGAGCGTGGTACGCCCTATTGGAAACGCCACAAAATGATGTTGCTGGGGATTGGTCTTTTCATCGGCTTTATGTTGTTGTCGATGGTTTTGCCCATTGCCTCCCAAATCGGGCGCGGTCAGGATTTCAGTCAGGGCAGGGAGCTGGACAAGCTCATTAAAGGGTTCCTTGCAATCGACGGTGTTCAAGCGGTCACAGGGTTCTTGCGTGCTTTCATTAACGTCAAAATCCTGATCCCGTTCCGCAACTTTATGCTGTCTATCCCGACGCCTGCGCTTATCATGCTAGTGGTAGCGTTTGCACTGGCATTGGCGGGGCGCAAGCAGGCGATCTACGCGGCTGTCTTCTTCTCGCTGGTGGCTTTGTCAGGCTGGTGGGACCGCGCGATTATTACGCTATACTCTGTCATCTCGGCTGTCACACTGGCGGCACTTCTTGGTCTGCCCATTGCCATTATCGCTGCGCGGTCAGAGAAGTGGTCAAAGCGCGTTTTGCTGATTTGTGACACGGCACAGACATTCCCCAGCTTCGTCTATCTGATCCCCGCGATTATGCTGTTCGGTATTACGGATATCGCTGTGATCTTTTCGATCCTGATTTTCGCAATGGTCCCGCTGATGCGCTATACCATCGAGGGGCTGCGCACCGTGCCGCCAGAGATGACTGAAGCTGCTGACATGGCTGGCGCCACCCGCCTGCAAAAGCTGTGGCACGTACAGCTGCCTCTTGCCCTGCCAACGATGGCAATCGGGTTTAATCAGGCAATTATGTTCGCCTTTTTCATGGTGATCATCGCGGCCTTTATCGGCACCCAAGACCTCGGCCAAGAGTTGCAACGCACCTTGGCTGGTACTGATCTGGGAAAGAACTTTGTTTTGGGCATATGCGTTTCTTTAATGGCGCTTACATTTGATTTGACCATCATGAAGTGGGCTGCCGACAAGAAGCGGGCACTCGGGCTTCCGTAACGTGTCTTCCAATTGCGAATTGAAGGCACAGGTGGCTGGGCCAGACACGATGTGAAGACGACACCACAAACTTTTATCAGTAAAGCGCGCATCGGTGGCTTTGATGATTTGAGCGCACATTTTGGCAAAGACACCCCTTCGAGTGATGCCACAACCTACAAGCCTGTTGCCTTGTTCTTGGTTGCCGGGCTGATGGTTGTTGCGGTCAGTTTGTTAACGAGTGATGTGTTGTTCACTGGACGGATGATTGAATGGTTCATTTCAATGGTGCTTCTTGACCTGCAAAGGTTGCAAGATGTTGAGCGCTTCGCCTCTATGTTTCGGAATTATGATACCCTTGCACAGCGATGGGTCCAGTATGGATATGTCTATCCGTTTGTCGAGACGGGGGCCGGTTTGCTGATGATGGCTGGTGTGCTCACGTGGCTATCCGCTCCCGCTGCGCTGTTCGTCGCAAGCATTGGTGCGGTCAGTGTTTTCAAGGCCGTCTATATCGACAAACGTGAACTTAAATGCGCCTGTGTAGGTGGCGACAGAAAAGTGCCGCTCGGCCTTGTTTCCCTCACCGAAAACCCCGTGATGGTGGGTTTGGCGATCTGGATGCTTATGAAGATTATCTGAGTATCTTGGCATATCCTTTTCCCGGCTTGAAAGGCTTTTCAAAAGGCGGTTTTAGGAGGTCATAACGCTTTTCTGGCGACTATAAACCGAGCGTACCATTTGTTGGTGCGTCAGATATTCGAATCCCGGGGTGCCTTTGAAGTATAAGGAAAAAACCTTTGCGCGCGGTTCAGGGAGCTGATTTCTTCAGTGCTTTTGTCACGATCTCAAGAATTCGCGACATATCGCTTATATGGACATCAACGTTGAGTGTCAGGTGTGCCAAATTGGGTGTCCCATTTGACGATTTTCCGACGCGATACGGTTCATCAGATATGGTATCTGATCTTTTCCGAAGCGTGAGACGCTCTTCGTCGATATCATTTGGGTGTACCGAAAAAAGTTCGGCAAGCGCATTGAGTTTGTCAGAGGGGGGGCGGCCGCTGTGGTACCTGTTGAAAGTGTCCCTGCTTAAACCTGCGCGGCGAGCGAGTTCGGCCTGAGCAAGCCCCGATTTTTTTGTGAGCTCCTGTATGCGTTGAGCCCATTCTGGGGAGGGTGCTTCTTTTCATAGATCACAAGTACAATCAGGCGCCCCCTAGGGCAAGTACCAGCTGAGATTGGGGTGCTTGCTCGAAAATGGCGCTCTACCGATAACTGGTTCTATTTGCGGTATTTTGAAGTGACCGTCTCGAAAAAAAGTAATATCCTTTTCTGTGCCCTATACGAAAATGATGAAGTGGAAGTGACGAAATGTTCTTTTCTACTCTTCTATATTCTGTACTCTTTCCCTCTCTTTTATCTTAGAAAACGTTTCGTCACTTCAACACTACCTCAACCAAGGCAATTTCATTTCACCAGTATGCGGCAAATTTCCTGTTTTTACTGATATGGATAAAGCCGCAAACCAGTACCAGTCAATACTGTGAATAGTTGTCAGGAAAGCGTGTCAACGAGCATTTTTTTCTGTGAAATTAAATTACCAAATTGATCCTAAGGGCTGATGCCCTGAATGAATTTCAAAAATGACTTCGAGAAACTCTGCCACAAATTTTACTGGCCTGTTATTATATTTCCTATAATAATAAATTATTTCAGGACGTTGCTGTTGAAAAGGTGAATCCACTGGCATCCATACTGTTTACTGAAAAGCGAAACTGTGAGGAGCGGATGCGATACAGGTGACACATATCACGTCGGAGGTACCGAAGTGTATTACGAAACATTGCGAATAGGAGGGGGAGACGCTTGTAAAGAAGCCGGGCGGAGCCATGAACGCGGGTTTTTGCACAGTGCGCGAGCTGTCTTCGATTGAAGACTTTACTGCTTTGCTTTCCGGACTCAGGATTAACGAAGCCCTCATTTACGGCGTCCTATCGGCTGTGTCGCTGCAAAGATATTAACGCGAACGGACTTAGACGATATGCAGCCGGAAAAAAAATCTGGAATTATTGCGCGCACAATAGATTTTTTCGAATGGCCAGCAGGTCCAGGTATTTTCATGATTGATATTGACCCTGAGGAAGGTCAGACCGCATCCTTGCATGGATGAAGCCTTATCTACCCTGAACAAGATCTGTCCGGAAATGAGCAACGCCCCCAAAATTTGGTATCCCTCCAGTAGTAGCTTTATTTGCCGTGAAGATGGTACCCAATTGACAGGGCTTCGCGGGCAGCGGATCTACGTACCCGTCGACGATGCTCGCGAAACTCCACGTTTGGCGAAGGCGCTTTGGATGCGGTCATGGGCTCTGGGGCTCGGATATATCCGGATCGGTCTCAGCGGTCAAAAGCTGAAAAGAAGTGCTTTTGACGACGCTGTTTACCAACCCAGCCGTTTGGATTTCGATGCAGGCGCGAGCACGGGGACCGGGCTTATCCAAAAGCGTTGCGACCCGGTGGTGATCTGATGGATATGTCTCAAAAGATGTTTTCACCCAAAGCTGTCGTCCTTTCAGACGATGATCTGGCAAAAGCGGAAGCAATGATTGCTCAAAAGATTGAGGAAGCTTCGGACACAGGCCACTTCATTTGTGTGAGACCTACCGGTAACGCACCGATGGTGCGCATCCCTTTGGGGTAGCGGTATATGAAGATGTAAGCGGGCCCGTAAATGTCCAGCATCCCTTCGGCTTTGAGCATCAACGCCAACAACCGCAGACGTGTCGACAAGAAGCCCGTGCCATACTTGCAAGCTACCACAAATCGCAATTCATCCCCCAGATATCCGCCTGCGAAAGTTGCCAAAGCGACCAGTGAGGCATCCATAGCCCCCGTGTGCGCAGCGTAGCCGCCAAGCAATGGCAAAGAGCCACTCTTTAAGGCACATTAGGCAAACAAGAGCAGATAAACCAATGTCCCATATTGTGAGATTAAGGTGAGGAAAGCTTCTAGTAGATTGCTCCTGTGGGGCAAGGATACTTGATGCCTCCGAGTGCTCTGGGTAGCAGAGATCACCGCAATGTCGCCATAGCAGATACCGATAAAATCTGTGTTACGGACAAGGCTTTTTTGGCTCATCAGGAAATGCACAGATTAACATGAGAACCGCCGTTATAAGTATCGCTGCACCTTGGTTTTATATGCCCTGTAGTTCGCCCCGTAGATGTCTTCCAACCAAGGCTCTTCAGCAAATGGTGCGGCGGCAAGGACCACGATGCCGAACGCTGCTACGCCTGCCGCCCATCCAGATGCAGACAGCATTGCCCACCCGATAAGAATGGCCATGTCAGCGACGTATTGCGGGTTGCGGGAGTAGCCATAGAGACCGTCCGTCTTCAACCTGGCGACTTCGCCGCTGGTTGCTCCGAATCCGATATTGCGGACTCCAATCGAGACAACAACATTTCCGATGATAATCAGCGCAAGACCAATGCCCCACCGGACAGGTACTGGCCAACCAAAATTGTTCCAGTCCGCGATGCCCAGCACGAAGGTCGCTGCAAATATCGAAATCGTGGCAAGCCAGACCCGAAGCTTGATGCCTGTTGTGGCCTGCTTTGGGGGCCAGATACGACGCTCAGGGAATGCGATCGACCACCCGAAAGCCAAAAGCAGATAGCAGCCGGCAATCCCGCCGACCGATATGGCAAGGACTTCGATGTTACTGAGCATGGTCATGTCCATGGTTATCCAACGCCCCCGTGTCTTCGCCTGAACGGAGTTCCTGCCATGCCTGAACAAGAATAAGCTGTGCAGACCTCAAGAACAGCCCCGCCATGATGATTGCGACGATAAGGTCGGGCCATGCGGAGGCGATCAGAAACACAGCGACGCTTGCGATCATGACCGCGACATTGCCGATGGCATCATTGCGCGAACACAGCCAGACCGAGCGCACGTTTGCATCGCCGTCCTTGTAGCGCATCAAGAGCATCACACTTGCCAAGTTTGCGGCGAGTGCCAGCAGCCCGATCAGCCCCATGATCTGCGCGCTGGGAACGCCCAGAATAAAAATTTGATACAACGTAGAGCCGAAAACCCAGAGGCCCATAAGCAGGAGGCTGAAGCCTTTGATCAGTGCCGCGGTTGAGCGGACTTTGAGGCTCATGCCAATCACCGCAAGGCTGAGGCCGTAGGTTAAGGCATCCCCCAGAAAGTCGAGTGCGTCTGCTTGCAGGGCCTGGGAGCCAGCAAGTTTGCCTGCGGACATTTCCACAAAGAACATGGAGGCGTTGATCAAAATAACGACCCACAGGACCCGCTTGTAGGTAGGATCAACGCCATCAAACCTTGGGTCGCCAGAACACCCGCAAGCAACGCCCGTTTTACTTATTGGTTCAGTCATGTGTCGTTCCTCGTGTTGTGGAAATGAAAAGCCAGCGCGGGACGCGCACGGCATAGTCCTCAAAGTGTTTTCCGAATGTCTGGGTAAGGGCGGCTTCCTCACTTCTGATCTGGACCCGATCAATCATCAGATAGAATGCGAGCACTGCCGAGACTGCACTGACCGCGCCAAGCCACAGGACAAGGGCCATCAAAACTATCAACATTCCAACATACATCGGGTTGCGCGTTATGCTGTAGATGCCGCTGGTCACCAGTGTTGTTGCCATGTCGGGCGACTGTGGGTTCACGGTTGTCTTGTGGCGAATAAAGCTCATTACCGCGTGCAGCAGAAATAGCATCCCCGCCAATACAGTAGCGGCAACCAGCCACAGAGATACGTCGAAAAGTGTCAACGGGACGAAAGCGGCAAGCAAGCCTGCAGTCACCATGCAAAGGGCCAGTTGCGCGAGTGGGGATATGTCCATGAAGAAGCTTCCATATTTGATTCTTCACAAGTATAATTCCTCTAGCAACTAGAGCTTCAAGAGGAAAATTCGATGTTCTCAATCGGCCAGCTTTCCAAGCGCACGGGCGTCAAAATTCCGACAATTCGTTACTACGAACAATTGGGTTTGATTGATGAGCCTGAGCGTTCAGAAGGTAACCAGCGCCGATACACAAAAGAAGGTCTGAGTCGCTTGTCCTTTATCCGTCACTCTCGTGATCTGGGGTTTTCAGTCGAAGATATCAGAGGGCTTTTAGAGTTGAGCCAGCATCCTGAAAAACCATGCCTTGATGCTCACAGCATTGCGGCTCAACACCTCCAAGATGTTCAGAGCAGGATAGCGAAACTGCGACGCCTGGAGCGTGAGTTGAAACGCATCACAAAATGTGACGCTGGCAATGTGGCCACCTGCGCTGTCATTGAAACGCTTGCAGATCATGGGCTCTGTGAAACCGAACACTGATAAGGAGACCCGCTGACCGGCAAAGCGACCAATCGCTGCTACCTGCTGTTTTCTGCCCATTATCCACTTCGTGCTATAGCCATCGTTGTCATATTTTCACTTCTACCGTATCCAAGAACCGTTAGATTGAGCCAAGACCCATTAGGGCGCAAAGTATGATGCAACAAATCGCAAGATACCTGAGAAGATTTCTGGTGATCGCTTTGGCGGTTGGTCTCGTGTTGTCTGCGAATTCACGCCTAGTCGCGCACGACCTTTCGGAATTGGCGAAGATTGTAGCTGATCACCACAACGAGGCTAAAGAGCATGGGCACGCGCATGAGGACATCGTAGATGTCATGCACGCCTATCTGGCGCATAGCCATGAGATTGCCGATCACGATCATAATGTCGTGTTTATGCCGCCGCATGATGCGGCGAGCGAAATGGTAGCTACCAGTATAATCGCGACCCTGTCCGACAATAGCATGCGGGGGCGGCAAGACTATGGCTTGGATCGACCGCCAAGAGTGTGATCACGCGCCTTAACAGGTGGCTCATCAATCACACTCAAATAAACGGAAAATTCAAAATGATACTTAACCGATCCTGCAGGTCGGGGCGGCTTTCGCATATCATGCGGCACGCTTCGATCCTATTTCTTGCAATCACAGCGGCGCTCACCGCCTTTGCGACCGCGGCCTATGCCCATGCCGTCACACCGGGTGATGCGGGTTACATTCAGGAGATTTTCGGGGTGCATGTCATCTCGTTCATCTATCTTGGCGCAAAGCATATGATCACCGGATATGATCACATCCTGTTCCTGCTCGGCGTCGTCTTCTTTCTCTATCACATGAAAGACGTGGCGATTTACGTCAGCATTTTTGCAGTCGGTCACTCGGTCACGATGATGCTGGGTGTCTGGAATGGCTGGGGCATCAACGCCTATATGATCGACGCAATTATCGGGCTCTCGGTCATCTATAAGGCGCTCGATAATTTGGGCTTTTATCAGAAGTGGCTCGGCGTCCAGCCAAACACAAAGGCTGCAACGCTGATCTTCGGTCTGTTCCATGGCACCGGTCTTGCCTCGAAAATTCTCGAATACAGAATTGCCGAAGACGGGCTTCTGGCGAACCTGCTGGCCTTCAACGTAGGCGTCGAAGTGGGGCAGCTTCTGGCGCTTTTTGTGATCCTGATCGTCATGGGATATTGGCGCCGCAGCCCGAATTTTATGCGTCAGGCTACAGTCGCAAACATCATCATGGCATTCCTTGGCGGCCTTCTGACCTACCAGCAGGTCGCAGGCTACGTCGCCAGCACATAATAATTGGAGAGAACAATGAATAACGCACCAAAACCCAATATCGAAGACCTCCCGACCACTGCGCAATTGCGCCGCTCCACGATAATCGCTGCCATAGGGGCTGTGGCCATCGGTGTTATGGTCTATCTGCCCGCTGAATACGGAACAGATCCCACGGGCGTGGGAAGCATCCTCGGCCTGTCCGAAATGGGCGAGATCAAACAGCAACTCGCGGCAGAGGCAGCGGCGGACGAAGCGTTACACGGTGGCGATGAATCCTCGTCTTTGATGAATGACATCTTCGGTCTGTTCGTCTCATCAGCCGCCGCACAACAAGGGTGGCAAGACGAGATTACATTCACTCTCGCACCCGGCGCATCCACCGAGATAAAGGCCACGATGGAGCAGGGGGCCACGCTGGCCTATGCTTGGGTCGCCACCGGTGGCCGTATCAATTTCGATCTTCATGCCCATGCAGGTGAGGAGGGTGTGACGTACGAAACGGGCCGCGGTCAGACATCAGCGGAAGGGAGCTTCGAGACCCCCTTCGCCGGTGAACATGGCTGGTTCTGGAGGAACCGGGACAAAACGGATGTTACTGTGACACTGCAGTTAAACGGCAGTTACAGCGAGATCGTCCGGAGCGAGTAAGCAACAATTAAGTCATCCACACGAAATACTGTGGGTGACCATACCTCCCCAATGGACTGACGCTGAACGGACATTCCCCGCATCACAGCCAAATGTTAATTTGCGGTAGATGCAGGCCTCGGATGCAGCGCAGCATTCTGTAATGCGAGGCAATGTAAACTTCGCGCAGTAGATGTAGGACGGTATTGTGGATAAAAAGAACTATCATACCATCACCGAACCTACAGGCCATGCATGCATCACGCAGTAATTTATGAAGCCCAATCGCGGCAGTGTGGAGTCTCGCTGACGCTGGTTATTTTTGGCATCAGGCACTGATCCGCACAGCAGCAATATGCAACAAGATATAGGCGGGCAACCTACTGGCTCGCAGGACGTGGCGTGCGATAGGGTATCAATTGGTAGGATAATTCATTAGGTTATCGGCCGCCTGCTGTCCCTACAGATTGATCTGGCAAAGCGAAATTTTAAGCTGCGTTATAATATTCCCTGATATGTGTTATGCATAGGCAGAGCCCCCAAATGTGGAGTCATAAATAGTCCAAACAAATTATTGGTTTCGGCCTTCGTCTGAGCTTTTGTAGGTCATCAATGAAAATTGCTCGATTTTCGAGCGTTTCAGCACGCTGCAAGAGCCTTTTTACATCCCGCAGACTCAACTCTCGCCTGAGAAGACCGACGCTCTGCGTCAAGGCATCGATCACGGCACCTGTCGCCGCGCTTGATAGATGCAGCCTGCCAGCCTCGCGATCTGCAAACCAGACCAGATCGTCGATACTCGGTACAGACAGCTCTACGACCTGCATGCGTGATCTGAGTGGTCGCAGAATGTTTGTGAGGTCGTTCGATACTAGAATACATGACACCCGCGACAGATCAAATGGAACTGCAAAGTATGGACATGTCCACTGGCGCTGACTTCTGTTCAAGCATCGGCAAAAGTGCTTTCTCGATACTGAGATGCCGACCCTTTCGGCTCGTCATATCTACTGATTTATCAAGTTCATCCACAAAAATCACAGTCTTCCCAAGACGATGCTGGAGGATGGATCGGATTACGCGGCGATCTTCGGCACCTGACCATCCGCGCTCCAGACCTGTCAGTGAAAACTGGCCGGCACCACTCGATACATCGACGCTCGTAAAAGGGAGTTTGAGCTTTCGTGAAACATAAGATGACCACGCAGTTTTTCCGAGACCAGCAGGCCCATTGAGCAGGAGAGGGCCGAGATGTACATGCTCACCACGATCCTCAGCACGGCGCATCGTGTGCCAAAGCACTTCGTTTGAACGACCCATCCAGGGAAACTCTGCATGCACTTCCGCTGCGATCTCATCCGCTCGATCTTGTCGGATCGTACCGGACATGCGCACAACATTGATGACGGCCTTCAATCGTTCGAAATCGTCCTCTTTGAGATGAGGGAGAACAGAGCTTGATAGGCGCCTTTTGACCAGGGCCGCAGCGCGCTTCTCGCATTTTTTTGTCTCATTAAAATTCAATTGGATGTCTTCGACAGAGTAAGGGTCGACTCTATCGTTAAAGCGTCCGAAATCGTCGGTGTCCAACGCCTTGCGACGGCTGAATTTAAGAGATTTCGGATGGTGTTTGAGGCGCTCACCAATTGCGAGATGATCTGCATCGAAGTCGTCGATCAGTAAAACTTTAAAAAAGATCATCCATCTCAAAATCCTGCGAGGGCGGTGACCATATCGGCCAGCACTTCGAGTGAAGCAGAGACAAGAACTAAAAAATTCGCGACGGACAGGGCATAAAGATGGAGGGTGCGGAGAGAGAACACAGCACAACTTTCTTGAAAACACGCAGTAAGGGCGGGTCAGCAGGTCGCGGGTATGTGCAATCTATTATTCATCGTTTGTCTGAAATAAAACAAGTATCGTATATCGTTAAGCGCGACCTTCAGAAAGTTTTTCCAAGCGATCAAACCACTGCCAGTTTTCATATCTATCATTACGAATGCGCAGCTTTGAGTATCGATCAAGTGTCTGAGTTGACGAGTGGCCAGATACCATCATCGTGTGGGATACGGACCAGCCTTTTTCTCGGACCCAGGAAATGCCTTCGTGCCACAGGTCATGAAAGTGGAGATCCTTGATGCCAAGGAGTTTGCATGCATCTGTAAACTGGCGACTGATCGTGCCTGGATTATATGGGAAAATCCGAACTGTGCCTCGTGCGCCATGGAGTGCAATGATACGTTTTGCTTCGTCGGTCAGAGTTGCGATGGTGTCGATGCCCTCTGGGCGCCGAGGATGTTTCATGCCGCGTACAAGGATGTCGTCTTCTTCAAAATCATCCCATTTGATACTCGTGATTTCGGACTGGCGTCTACATCCAAAAATTGCAAACGCAAGGATGTAATGCACCGGAATGCACCGCTTATTTCCCTCATATAGACTTGAGAAATACTGCATTAGCTTTTCGAGCTCTTCATCAGTAAGTCGCAGCTCTCGCACTTTGGATTTACCTGCCAGGCCATGCCGACGAGCAGCTCTTTTCCCTCGATCGAGCGCGTCTAAGCACACATGGTACGCAGGACCAAAATCATCCTCAGCGAGGATGTGACAAACATGGGTTAGATAGCTCGAAACGGTAGCGGGTGCGCGATTTCCACGCGACAATTCTTCCGCAAAGTCACTCGCATCGTGGGAGGAAACGTTTTTAAGTTTGATTTCGGAAAACCCGCACCTGCCATCGGCGACAAACTTGATCACCTGTTTTTTTGGTGCTTTTCAATGAGACCTTATTGCTCTCGATATATTTTGTCACGGCATCAGCATCAGCTACGGTCGGGGACAGCTCAAGTTTTTGCGTAAACGCTGTGGGACCGTCGCTCTTGATCTGCTGCTCCATTTTCTTTGCCCAGGCATTTTCTGTAGTAAGCCGTTCAAATGTGGCAGTTTTCTTGTGCCGCTTGCCATCGACGCGCACGATATCCTCGACCTTGTATGCGGTCGTGCCATCCGCGCGTTTACGTTTTTCGATAGATGCCATATTCAGTCCTCTAAGTGGTCAGTGCTAATCTGTCCCACACGTCAGAATACTGTCCGCCACGTGGGGGACACAACAATCAAAAGAGCGAGAATGTGCTGTAAATGTCTGATATAAGACAACCTTTAGGGCAAAGAACTTCCCAGCAAAATATGGGAAAAGCCTTAGTTTCAAAGGCGGCGCGTCTGAGCGTTGCGCCGATGATGGACTGGATGGACTAACCATAAAGTTCTTTATCTATCAGTGGCTTGCGGGCTCTTATTTTTCGTGTTGTTCAAAATGTTGTTCAATATCAGGCCGATGAAGGACAATATGCTGTTTTTGGCCCCGCATTCTTGAACAATACAAGGGATTTCGGCTGAAAGCTGACCCTGGTGGCTTTGATGTCTAACGGCAGCTCCCAGCCCGAAGCAGCCATTGCTTTCCAACACTTTGGGCGGAAACTGGTTATTTGCAGCACATTGTTTGAACGTCAGCTATTGGCCAAAAAAGCTGCCGTTCGATCGAACCGGACTTGCTACGATGCGGCATTCTAAGAACCGACATTACCGTGAAGTATTTGTGCATGTATCATATGGTATTTTTACCTCAGATATTCAGGAATAGCCTTTCGAAAAACAAATATATCCCCTAATAAATCGTCTATGAGTAAACAAAATCTGAACACTTCGCAACGGCGAGCGATCTGGACCGTTCATGGCGAGCGGTGTTACCTCTGCCAACAACTCTGTGTATTCTCTGATACTGAGATTGACCACGTAATACCGGAACGTCTTGTGGGATCAAATGATTTGCCGACGATTTTGGAAGGGCTCGGCCTTGATAATGCTTTTGATCTATTCTCTTACGAAAATCTCCTCCCGTCTCATAGTGCCTGCAATCAACGAAAGTCCGGTCGTGCTTTCAGGCCTTCACCCATTGTCCAACACGAAATCGAACGAGCTATAGAAAAGAAGAGTTTAGTCGAACAACTGATCGTGAAAACAGAGCAAACACGTAAGAAGGACAAGGTCTTTGCAGATGCGCTTATTCTGATTGAAGCAGGAGAAATTAGTCAAAAAGACATTAAGCTTTTGCAAGAGGCCGAGCTAAGCCTGCGGGAGGTTAACGCGCCGTATCGTGAACCCGAGCGAGCTACTCAGCCGTTGATGCTGACACCCCAGCTGCAAATTATCCACCAAGACCAGTATAGAACGATTGTTCAACACCCGTCAGGGAGAACGGGTCATACAGCTCCAATCGGTAAGGGTAGTCATTGGAGCTGGCACTGCCCCAATTGTGGTGTCACAGGTTGGTCTGGAACTATGTGTATTCAGTGCGGTATGATGAGTGACGATTGAGAAAGGCAAGTATTGGAAAATGCGGCACAAAGGTGATCGTAACGATATTTTCGCTAATAGCAAATTCGAGTAATCTACAATCTTTATTGGCGTGGTTTAATTCACACCTTGCTAGCTTTCTTTGCGCAAGCGGTGAGTATCTAATTGGTGGTAAAAACATTGAACGAAAAGCAACGGTACTGGGAAGGCAGGCTGGGGGCGGTGCTTTCTCCCATTCCCATTAATGACCTGCTGGTAATGAGCTGGGCAATTGAAGCCTTTCGAAATGGAAGAGAGGCGCTTGCGCTCACCCATGCTTCGATACCGGGAGAGTTGGAGGATCATAAGATTGGGGGGAGATATTTCATCCCACCTTGGAATATTGATGCGGTTATCAATGAACGGCTCGTTCTTGGGATTGCACCTAATCCCGGAGGCCGACACCTTAACCTAAAGTCGTGGGGGGCAATCACCAAACTTCTAAATACATATAGTGGGCTAGCGAATGTCGAAAGTGTCAAAGACTTCGATGGCAACGAGATTATAGCTGCAATGCCGCGTCTCTTCTGGCCACAGTATGACTGGCAACTGGGGTTCGAAAACTCGTTTAGGATTGGTCGGGCGTGGCATGTCTACGTGACTCCAGCGGGTAAGAAAGCTTTTGCGAAGAAACACTCGATTGATCTGGAGCTCTTCTTAAAAGTTACGTTTGCGATTTATGCTTTAACCGAAAAAAATCCCGCTGCTAGAGCATCAAGTCTTGAAGCTGTCGAAGCTACAAAAGCAGAGGTTTTTCAGATTCGAAAGATAATTGGAGAAACCGTCAATGGGCATGTAACCTTTGCTCAATCAATAAGAAACTCGAATATCCCAAGGGACTTTAAGAGGAGCGTTGTAAAGGAGCGGCCATTATTTGAAATAGACGATCGGCAAGGTCGGATTTTCTTGGTTCCGTCCCGTGAGCAATTGCTGCTCAGGATAACTGACGGTCTTTATTATGATATCGTCCAAGACAGCAATGCGCGGCGAGTTTCTGGCGACTACTTCGAAGACTTGTGCTTTCAACTTATTAAACACTACTACGGGACTTCGAGCGACGTGGACCGAGAAAAGGACACCTCATACGGAAAAAGCGCCGATCTATTCGTTATGGACAAAGCCTCTGACTTAGGAATTGTCGTTGAATGCAAGATTAGGCGCATTCCACAGAGAATCCTCACCTCTCCCGATCCTTGGCGGGACTGCGAAGCCGATTTTGACGATCTTATCAAGGGTGTAGTACAAATTTGGCGAACGAATAGCGAGCTATTCTCAACTTCGGATAGAAGCCTTGTAGGAGTTGTCCTGCTGTATGATCCGTGGACGATGATGGGAAATTCTTTTCTAGAAGAGATCTTCTTGCGGGCGGGGCGTGAAGCGGACGATCTATCAGTGCCAGAATGTGAGCGAATACCTGTAACTTTTGCGGGGCTTGCAGACTTTGAGACATGCTTGCGGGAGTACAGCGTACCAGACATACATAAAGCTGTGTGTCGTTCGAATGACTATGATTTTCATGGACACCTATTGTCGGGAATACTCAGCAGCATCGCAGAAAAGGGAAGAAGTAAGGCTAGGTTCGATTATGGGGCTCTTGCGAAATCTGCTGTTTCTTGGTGGGGTAAGTAGTGCTGACTTGCGGGCGTCACCTAGGTTATATTACATTCCTATTTCCTAGAGCGACAGCTACGTGAAGCTAGTAGCGCGTTTCCCGAGGCCATTCGACCCATGGTCGGAAAGCGATCTTTCGCAACGGCCGCAAGAGCAACCTTATCCGCTGCTGCAAGCAGACATTCCTAATAGAACCCAGATTGGCACCCTTGGTAGGCACGACCGGCCTTCCTGCGAATTTGGTTAGGTGCAATAGCAGTGTGCAGATGCCCACCGCTTTGCTTCGTTGGACCAAATGAGCGGGTTTTCAGATGCACGCGCACGGAGTAAATATCCAAAGGCAACATTAAGATCGATACGCTATGTCCTGAAGTTCAGAAC
Source organism: Sulfitobacter sp. (assembly GCF_036960155.1). Classification (GTDB taxonomy): domain Bacteria; phylum Pseudomonadota; class Alphaproteobacteria; order Rhodobacterales; family Rhodobacteraceae; genus Sulfitobacter. The sequence goes on from NZ_JBALWB010000002.1 coordinate 354,043, forward strand.
CGTTGTCAACAATCAGCGAAATAAATAAATTCTAGTGGAAATAACCTTTCTTGCAGGTGGAGTTTGAGAAGTGGGCGCGAAAAAAGACCTTGGCTACGGGGATGACATTATTTCCTCAATGGAGAATTGGGGTGAGAAGACGCTGGCGCCAGTGTCAATTCTTATGGGGCAACACGCGGAGCGATGCGCTAAGAATCGAAAGCAATTCAAAGAAAATGATATTGTTCTGACCCAAGCGCACGCGTCGGCTTGCAGTGCATTTCTAAACTTCATCTCACGTTGTTGTGGAAAACAATTTGATGAGGTGATTGGTGATCCGGCGCAACAGCTTGATCTGATAACACACTTTATACACGGCATAAATCTTTGTGAAATAGCGATTGTTGAGGGTCTCTACACCCAGGCTGCTACCCTTCTGAGACAGGAGCATGAGTTGATCTCAGCGGTGCAGGAACTTGGGGTTTCGAAACGAAAAGACGGCAAGACGCCACATGCAACCTTCGGGCGGCTAAAAAATATGGGAAAGGTCTACGGTGAACTGAGTGGGGCAGCGCATGTTTCTCAATCCCACCTCATGCACGACATAATCGCGACGGAGATAGGTGACCGAAAAGGGCCGTCTGTAGTCCCACTATTCCATCGTGAACTTGCACGGAACCTATATGCTCTGCATGTGTCTTATATTTGCCAGATGACTTTTATAACAGACGAAGTTCACGGCGCACTCGGAATTGGAAATCTTCTTGAAGAGGAAAAATCCCTCCTTGTAGTCGCAACAAAGATTCTACACGACGAGGGCTTGATTGAAATTGAAGTGGATAAAGTTGGTGAGGCTTTTTTGAAAGGAGTTTCCTAAAAGCTCCCGACGAATGTCCGCTTTGCGGGCTGCAGCGGTGAGCCGTTCACGCGACTTTGCAAAGTACACTTTCTGCGCAAAGCTGCCATTGACGCAAATGCCGTCTAACGGCAGCTCCCAGCCCAAAGCGGACATGGCCAAACGAGACCCTGGGCGGAAACCGGACTTTTGCTGCACATCACAAAACCTTAATGAAATGAATAAAAGCGGACATACCCACCGAGAAGATTTTTTTGTTTTCAAGGGAGGAAAAAACACTGCAACCTCTTGCAATGATAGTTGCCGCCCCCCATTTATAAAGTATCGGCGTCTATAGGGCGTCGCAGTCAATCGTTTGAACTGTCAAGTGCAAACTTGAGCAGTGCGCCTAAGGTGAGTTCCACTATATGTGCTCCTTTACGGTAATCTGGTGTACAGGCGGCAATATGTAATACCAATATTGCTATATGTATCACAGTATACACGACTTCGTCGAAACTACGGGCACTACGCTGAACAGCGGGGCCGAAGATGTTAAGGGTAAGTGTTCTGCCTAATGCTTCGGTCCCAATCGCGGAGTGATATGAAAAAACCCGAGTTTTCCCAAAGCGATTTGAAGAACTATCCTCATTTTGACCGTCGCCTTACAGTCAAGCAAGCTGAAGAGATCGTAAGCGATCCCAAAACTGTATCCGAGAATAAATTCTACCCGTTTTTTCTTTACCACGAAGAATGGCAGCCTTATCGGACTCCGGTAAAGGGGCAGCCAAAACCTAAGCCAAAGTCTCGCCCGATCCGATATGCTGCGAGACGGGATGCTTATATTCTTACGCACTACCGCAGAATTTTGTCAGAACGGTATGAGTCACGCCTAGAAGATCTGGGAATCTTTGATTGCCCAATTGCCTATCGAAAAATTCCTAAGGCGAATGGCGGAGGGAAATGCAACATTGACTTCGCAAAAGACGCGTTTGATGAAATTGAAAGGCAAGGACGCTGCGTAGCGATCGCTCTGGATATTAAGGGTTACTTCGAGAATTTAGATCATAAAATTATTAAGAAAATATGGTGTGACCTGCTCGGCGTTTCACGCTTACCTGACGATCACTTTACTGTATTTAAAAATGTAACCGATTATCACGTGGTCGATCAGAAAGATGTTTACCGCCGTCTTGGCTTTCTAAAAACGATTGTTGTCGATGGCCACGAACGGGAAAAATATTCTCTTCCTTTCAAAAAGATGCCCGTTCAACTTTGTAGTCCAGAAGTTTTTCGCCAGAAAATTTGTGGGGGCGACCCCGCGCTCCCTAGCTTGGTGCGCGGTAACGTAGATGAGCACGGCAAGAAATTAGATCATGGCATCCCGCAAGGTGCGCCGATCTCTGATCTTATCGCAAACTTCTACTTGATGGATTTTGATGTACAGATGAACGCCTACGCAACGGCCAAGGGCGGCAGGTACATGCGATATTCGGACGATATTCTACTCATTATCCCAGGAGCTCTGGCCGAAGCTGGCGAAGCGGAAAAGCTTGCGACTAGTGTGATTTCAAAGTGTGGGCCACAACTGCAGATTAAAGCAGAAAAGACGTGTATCGTTGGATTCGTTAGGAAAAATAATGAGCTCCAGTTTTCACACCTAAGGGGCCCACAAGGAAAGAACGGGTTTGAGTATCTCGGGTTTCGGTTTGATGGAGTAAACGTTTATCTGCGTGATAGCACTCTCTCAAGATTGTATCGGAAAGTTTCCTCATCAGCGAAAGGCATAGCAAGAAGCCACGCACTGGCTCCAGTAAACAAGGAAAAAAGCGCGGAAAAGATAATGAGCACTTTCAACTTTTCAAATTTCAGTCAAAGATTCAGCCGCGTATTACCGGAAAAACTCCTAGCGGATGATTACGGAACTTGGACCTTTTACAGCTACCTTAAACGATCATCACAGACTTTTGGGAGCCGAGGGCGTTTTATCATACCGCAAGCTCGCAATTTTAATAAAATAATGAAGGCGCGGATGGCGGAAGCAATGGTCAAAGCGGTCGCTCGCCGCGACAAAGTGAAGTGAGACGAGGGTCATACTGTGCTCTTACCTTTTAAACTGACTGAACGAAGATTGTATTGTGCTGAGAGAGACGCATAGAAATGCTGTGGGAAGTATTAAGGTACGCTTTGAGGAAGCTCCATCGCAGCGACTAAACCTGCGACGAACGGCAGTTTAAGGCCGTTCGTGCGACTTTGCAAAGTACACTAACTGCGCAAAGCTGCCATTGGTGCAAATGGCGTCTAACGGCAGCTCCCAGCCCAAAGCGGACCCACGGTCTTCGATGCTAATTTGCGACAACCGACCTTCGCTGCGCAGGTAGCGAACTAACACAATGCGGACAAAGTGTGAATTCGCTGCGTTTGCACGAAGGGCCGCTTAGCCGAAAGGGCAACGGTGGAGTCGGAAAATACGTAACGCAAACTTTCTTAGAAAATTGGTACCTAGTAGAAGGCAAAGAGCCATAATCGGCTCTCTGCCGTTTTGTGCAAAAGCTTATGCGGTCACGACATTGCTGCCAAAATACATAAACTCACGATCCATGCCACCAACGTCTGCCGCATTTAGCGAAAGATTGGCACTGTCCAGCATTTTGAAGCTCTTTTGGCCTTTGACCCACTCATCTGCGCTTCTTAATGTTGATAAAGTGTAGGTGGTTGTTTCGTTGAGGTAATGGGTTGGGATGACAACTTTTGGTTTCAGCCTGTCAACGATTGCATTTCCCTGCTCGTAAGACAGGATATGTTCGGATCCGTCCACAGGCAGTGTTAAGACATCTACTTGGCCTATCGCCTCCCAAAAACCGGGGCCGGGATCGGCACGGTTGTCACCCCAGATCAGCGTGCGAATGCCACCCGTCTCAATCAAATAAACTACCATATCCATGTGGCCGACATTGTTTGGCGCGCAGGCTTCAACGCCAAATTCGGCAAGCGCATTTGTCCAATTGTAATAGCCAGGGGCCATGCAAACGTGCTTATCGGCGAAACCAGTTATTTTCAGATCTGCGAACTCGAACGTGCCGACCATACGGTCCAACACCATTGTTGAAACAGGTCTGTCGATGGCATCGTGATCAAAATGTGTATGCGTTGAAAGCGTGATGTCCGTTACAGTTTCAGGGTATTTATATTTGTACCATAAGCCCCAGGCACCTGAAGGATCGTCGCGCCAAGGATCAACCACGACGGATGCGCCACCAGGTGATGTAATCTTAAATGAACAGTGGCCAAAGTACTCAATGTTGACCGCGCCTTCTGAAAAACTGGATGAATTTTGCAATTCAATAACGTGGTTGTTGTTGCCCGGCTGCGTCCAGTCCGTGGATTGGGCCTGAGCAGAGCTAGAAGTAAGCAAGCTGGCTGCACTTCCAACGCCTGCCGCGCCTGCCGCCATAAAGAACGAACGACGCGAGAGGCCAGGAGCCAACGCATCCTTTTGCCCGTTCAGTTTGATTGGTTTGAGGTCTTTCTTTTCCATCTTTTTTATTCTCCCTGTTTCCGCCGTCAAAATGACAAGCGGAATAACATAAGCGTAGGGCTCCAAGGATGGGCCGTATCGCTAGTTTTTTATGGGGATTATATGGGGACAATCCCCATATTAATTTAGGGAATTCAAATGCTGCCGCAAATTTTTGCCACGATGGGTAAGGCCCAGCTTCTGGCGAATGTTGTTGCGATGAAAATCGACAGTGCTGGTTCCGCGCGACAACGTCTTGGCAATTTCTTTTGTACTGCGCCCTTGGACGATCAGTTGGACGATTTCGGACTCTGTTGGCGTCAACCCTTCCAACGCCCGGGCCAACCTACCCGTGAAAGCAGATGTGATATTCTTGAGATTAGTTTCAACAATGTCGAGATGCGATAGCGCACGATTGTCTTCTGAGATCAGTTGTTGCAGTCGACCGATATGAGGCAACACGAGGCCCCTGACCTGCTGTTCTATGCGTTCTTCAACTTCGTTTTTCGAGATTTCTACACCCTTCAGTAAAACCCGCAGCGCGGTATTGGCATCTTCCAGATCCTGAGTCCGTTTTTTGATAATCGCTTCACGGTTATCCAACTCTTGTTGTAAACGAGTTTCTGCCTTTTTCCGTTGTTCGATTTCCTCCAGCATGGCTAGGTCGTCTTCTACAATTCGGCAGAACTGACGTAACCCATTGCGAAACGACAGAGCGCGCTTGTTTCGAAACCGATCCAACATGCAGATTGTCCCAAAAATCGCACCGTCCGGCCATTTCAGGGGAAGGCCAACGTAAAAGCTCATCCCATATTCCATGTCAGGATTATCGCGCCAATGCGGGTCGCAGGTGGCGTCCTCGACGCAAAGCTCTGCGTTATTTTCGAGCACACCGAAGCAATACAACTTGTCATGAAGCTGGAAGGATTGCCCCTCAAGATAGGGGTTCGCGTTGCCGGTGCTTTTTACACAGACATTGTGCTGCTGATCGCGTGTGTGCATGATCAGCGTGGCAGGAACGTCTGCAATCTCAGAGATCTGATCGACAACATATTGCCATTTCCCGAGCGTTTCAGGCGTAATTACTGGTCTACTTTGCATGATGTCCAATTCGATCAAATATGGAGTTTGAGAGTACGGTCGCCACCTTTTTGTGTTTGAGATTAATCCTAAAATGAAGGGCGATATCTTGTCCAGCGATTCAGCTTTGTGGGCCCCTTGAAAATTATAGGCGTGTAAAGCGCTACATGAAGAAACAAACATGAGCATCGTGCACATATTTGCCCTTCGAACCGGGTGCAGCATTGGTCAATGTGGGCTCACTGCCAACTTTCGCCGCACGCCCCACGAAAGGCCGCTGTCGGGAAATATGTGAAACTTTGCAAAGTACACTTTCTGCGCATAGCTGCCATCGGTACAGCCTGCGGCGAATGTCTGGATTCCGCCCTCGTTACGCGGACAAGATTTTTTACCAAAGGCCTGCGAATTCAACCATACATCTGTTTAAATTCACGCTGACCTTCAGCCCGACGCGCATCTAAGTAATCTGCCAAGTCCTGCAGGTGAACACCCTTCGCGGATTTCTGGCTGGCTTCTATTCGGACGAGGGGAAGCGCCAGCTGGCCTTCATTTATCTTGCGCAAGAATTTGGGCAGCGTCAGGTGCGAAAAGTAGTCTGCGCGCACCTTGTCCGCCGGTATCACCGCTTGGCCGCTGTATTGGGCCATCAGGAGGAATGCTGTGTTCATGATGTGCCTTTCTGGTTTCCGTCGCTGGCCCCAGTTTCCAAGGGCCAGAAAGAGAAATCAGGCTTCAGGTGCGCCCATGAATGTGGGCAGTTCTGTCGCTTCAGTGGCTTGAACCACGGCTTCCTTGAATGCCGCTTCAAAGGCTTTTTCAGGGTTGTAAATCGACATAATGAACCGAACGCTGCCACCCATTTTGCGATACCGGAAGCGCACTGGCATGCGGTATGGAGCGCCGCCCATGAATACTGGAATTGCAATGATAATTAGGTTCGGGATGTTCAACGGTTTGCCATCCACGCCTTTGTGTTCGTTCAGGAATTGAATTTCAGATTCACCAGTATCGCGGTTGGTGTTGACCTTCAGGTCACTGGTTTCGAAGACTTGGAATTGCTTTGACATCGCTAGCAGCTGCGTCAGTTGGCCATAGCGACCTTCAATCTTCTGCGCTGTCAGGATTAGGCGATTTTCCCATTTATGGTTTTTTTCATCTTCCTTGCCTGCCAGAACGGCGGGTGTCGGGTCCATGATATCCTTGGCTTGGGCTTCTATGAATTCACCTAAGTCGTCTTTTTCTAGCAGCAGGGGTTTGCCATCTTTCCCGCAGGAAACCGCCATCCACGCCATCCATTCCTCCGACAATGGGAAGTTGTAAATTGCGCGGTGGTGGCAGTGTCGGGCTGTTGAATCACCTGTGGCACTCGCGTGGTCCACTGGGCCTTCTGCATGGTAGTCTGCAATGCATGTCAGCGATGGTGCAGTCATATCTGGCTTTGCAAATAGCACAGATGTTTCGCCTTTGAAGCGTTTCGCCCATGCGATAATACTAAGCAGGTCGTCAAGGCGGGCGATGCCCTTGCGGCGCGCGGGCTTCAGGTATTCAGCGGCCTTGCGTTGTTGTTCTGTCAGGTCTTGAATGGTCCGATGACTTGGTGTTGCGACCAGATGGGATTGGTTAAAATCAAAGTCTTCCGGTTTGGTGATGTCTTCGGTGCGCCCGAATTCCAGCATGACATCGCGCATGGTTTCAGCGGTGTTTGCCATCGAGTGTGTTGTGGTTTCGTCAATAATGCCTGTCATGGGTTTGTTCCTTTTGTGGCAGGGGTAGTAGTGGGTGGTCAGTCGATGTCGCGAACTTCACCCGTGATTGGGTCGTGGTCGCTGATGTCGCGCACGGGTTGGTGCATGCGTTTCATCATCGGGCTGTAAAGCGTCAGTTCGCCCGCATCGTTGATGTAAGCGCCTGCGCTGGAGGCTGGTTTCTTGGGCGCTTTGAAAGCGACGGTCGCGCCCATGCCGACATCGCCTTGATTGCCGACCGCGTAGTTCAGCTGCAGGGTCATAGTGCCTGCGCAACCCTTCGCGCCATGTTCGGCGTTGTGGTCCAGCAGGTCTTGCATCAGATTTTGGTGGCCTGCGATGATTTCAGCCATGAAATCACCGCCATCGAACACCATCAAAATCTGTTCAAGTGTGCGCAATTTGTAGGGGTCATTCGGGTCCGCAGCGATTGTCGCGCTGGTGTCCTTACGTTTTGCCATCAAGGGAATTGTCCTTTTTCGTGGGTTTAGATTATGCAGCTGCTGCGTTGCGTGGTTCGCGCGCAATGGCATGGCGTAGATCGTCCAATTCGATGAAGGAATCCGCTTGGCGACGTAGTCCATCTGCAATGAAAGCAGGCGTGGTCTTGATGCTGGAAACAGCACTGACGCGGACACCTTGTGCTTGCAGGTGCGTCACCAGCGGGCAGAAATCACGGTCACCGCTGAACAGAATTGCGTGATCTATGTGAGGCGAAAGTGCGATGGCATCCACGGTCAGTTCGACTGCCATGCTGCCTTTGATTTTGCGATGACCGTCTTGCCCGGTGAATTCGAGCGCGGGTTTGGTTCTGACATTCCAGCCGTTGAACTGGATGTAATCCAGCAGCGGACGCAGGGGTTGGAACTCTTCAGTTTCGTTGACAGCAGTGAAGTAATTGGCGCGAACCAAGCGGCCAGCATCTGCGAAGTGAGACAGCAGGGCCTTGTAATCCACTTCGATTTCCAATTTTTTGGCGGTGGCGTAAAAGTTGGGGCCGTCGACAAAGAGGGCAATGCGTTCGTATTGATGAATCATGGGCTTAGTTCCTATCGTGGTGATTGAATGTGGCCAGCCCATGCGTCGAATTCTGTGCGCAGGGTCTGAAATTTGGTGGCGGCAACGGGGTTTGCGTTCAGGTCGCGACGGCTATCCACGCCGCAAAAACTGCGGATGAATTCTGCGGTTGCGGTTGGAGAAAGTCCTGTGCCCCATTGGGCGGTTTGCGTGTCTGCAAATTTCTGAAACTGTTTGTCATTGCACAGCATGCCAGCCTGTTGAGCATTCGGCAGGTCATCAAAACGGCGCGGTGTGGCGTTACCTTTTGTTGAGGGAGGGGCCATTAGCCGCACTCGCCTTCAAAGCGAACTTGTCGCTGGTATTTGGTGAGGACCGAGGCAAGCGTTTCCCTGCTTGCTGGCGTCATATCCACGTCATGGGAAATGCGTAGGATTTTGACGTTTTCGATAATGTGTTGCGCGCGTAGGGCATCGCGGGAATGCGCAGTGATCTGCGCGAGGGTCCAATATCCCGACAGTAATATTTCGGATGTTTGGATTTCGCCGCTGGGGTGCTGCCAAGTGACCATCCAAGGGGAGGGTGCAATGGCGCATTCGCTTTGTTGTATTGCCGGATATGTCCGGGCGGGTTCTGATTTTTTCTTGCGGTTGAGAAACCCCAAAAAAGCGGTGACCGTTTGCAGTATCTGTCCGCCAGTTTTGTGCGTTTCACAATTAGCGGGTGGCAGTTTTGAAGTTGTCATGCTGCAAGTTCTTTGATGATTTGCGCAGCTGCTTCGCGTTCACTGGCATTGCGTGAATGATGGACTAGGGTTTGGCACGCGACTTTCAAAGTGTGGGGTTCAATTGGGTCTGGTGCGTGAATGATTGCGCGGGCGCGTTCGATTGCTTGGAACGCTGCGTCAGGGTGAATGACGGGTGCCAGCGTTGATCGGCGTTGAATGAGTTCAGCTGCCATTTCCGGAATGGCTATGGCCAGTAATGCGCGGGTTGCTTTGTCCCATTCGCCTAATAGTTCTTGACTATTGGGTTTTGCTAGGTTGGCCAGTAGCTCACTGGTAATGGTGGGTTTGTTGAGTTCCATGTTTTTCTCCGCGCCCGGGTTGGGTGAGAAAATCGTATAGGGGATAAATATCCCCGTCAAGCAATTTAAGGGATAAATGTCCCCAATAGGATTTCCCCAAACACATAGATTTGGCAGGGCGGGCATTGAGGTGGCGTACGCTTCCGTCACGATTCCGTAGGTTCAGCTTGATGTGACTCAGGCCAATCTAGGTTTTTGGAGATTCCAGATTTGCCTATTTTTGGGCTGGGTGCTGGGGTAAGGTTCGGCGGTGGATTGAAGCGAGTAAGGAATGGATTCTACAATGAAATCATTGGATATAGCCCTATCCGTAGCGCCCCACGTTCGTGCCTTGCAGGATCGGGGTATGGACGTGGATGCCACGCAGGATTTTGATGAGGTTAGGCGAAGGTGGGCCCAAACGGGGCGAAAAGAACAATCTCCGATGATGGATGTCAATCGGCATGAATTCACACAGAGGGATGCGTTCTGGTTGTTTCTAACTGAGGGGGATGAGACCGTAGGTGGTATCGGCGTTAAGTACGTCGATCTGGTGGACGAGTCGTTTGATAGCTACCTGCGCAGGACGAGCCGCGCCCAGTATGACCGCTTAGTAGATCCTATCAATTCGATTGCCAGACCAGTTCTCGATCAAGTTTCAGGAAGACTGGTTTACATTGGGGAGTTGGAATTTAGGGAAGATAAGAGGGGTCGCATTTCTATCCTGACCGCCTTGGTTGGTTTAGCAAAGGCTCTCGCCGCTCAGGAGTGGTCTGATTTTCAATGGATGTATGCGTTTATACCCAAGGAGCATGTTAGATTCATCTATGCGTATGGGTTTTCTTACCAGCTGGCTAATGCAGTTACCTGGCATGAACCGGTTCCTGCAGGACGATTAAATTCCCATTTTATCATCTTACTGGATAGATACTCATTCGCCCATTCTGTCATGACAGCAAGAAAAGCTACTGACCTGTTGGGCTGAGGTTTGGCATGCCTGCAATACGGAGGCATGGGGTTGGAATTAGTTCAGCGTGAACGGCGGTTACAAGTGGGCCATTTTTGGACGGCACCTTGGCTATCGTTCTTCTATAGTTTTCCTCGACCCTTTTCCCGTTTATCATAACTGATATGGTTACATCAGATACATGGTAAGGGCGATATGATGCCTGAATGTGAGCTTCCTTAACGTTTTCAAGAAGTTTCCGGTCGAAGCTCATGACGCGTTTAATATAATGCTCTTCGCATTTCAGTTCAAAATACTCAGTTGATAGGCTTCTCAAGCCAATCCTGTAAGGCAAAGGGGTGCTATCAGTGACCCGCATTGGGTAAAATAAATCGACTGTTCCTCTAAGGGTCTCAAAGTCCACAATCTCACTGCCACCGTTTTGGACCCAATTGATGAAGTCAATGGTTCCAACACGGCCCCGACTGCGGATGATCTCCAAATGCGCTCTTTGTGCGGCTAGATCTTCAGAGTAAGCAGCCGCGCGAGCTGGCGGATCGTCATTTGGTCCCGGAGCCACTCGTAGGATGGGGGTATACTTCGAGAAGTAATCTCTGGGTATATTCCAAGCCTCGCAAATTTCATCAAGTGTTTCCGAAGACACTTTGCTGTTTCGGGACATAGCTTGGGCAAGAGTTTTATAATTCACCTGAGCCTTTGCGCAGAGTTCAGGACGGGATACGCCCAGCATTGTGCAAACATGTTTCAGCTTTACGTCTATGGATTCAATCATGAGTTAAATCTACAATTGTAGATTGAAATCGTCAATCATTGACGTTTCTGACCGTCGGCGGCAACTTAACTGAACAAATGGTTGTATGTCTGAGAGGTTTTCTGTGAGTGATTTCGACTTGATTACTGGTCTTCGTCAGATTTCTCTGGAGACTGATCGCGAGCGGAGATTTGTGCTTTTGCAGCATTTATCAAAAAGTCCCGCTCTGCACCTTCTAATTGATTTAGGAGGTCGGCTATCTCAATGTCAGCTTTCATTTCAGGAGACTCAATGAAATCTTCTAGCGACTTTCCGAAGTAGGTTGCAATTCTGCGCGCATCCTCAACGTTGGTGTTTTGCGTTTTGCCTTGCTTTAACTTCTTCAGCTGCTCGTAAGACACCTTCGCGGCCTCTGCGACTTTGCGCAAAGATGGACCTTCTGGCCCCGTAGCTTGTAGAAGTGCGTCTCTGAAGGTTTTCATAATGAGTAAAATTTACAGCTAGAGGTCAAAAAGTGTAAGGCGATAATTGTCCCTTGACCTATGGGGATATTTATCCCCATATGCTTGACATGACAAAAATTGAACTCATCAACCTGATCGAAAGCGAAGCCAAGCGTAGGGATATTGCTACGACAACGCTTTGTCGTCTCGCCGTGGGTAACAATAGACTTCTTCGCAATCTCAAGTCCGGAAATAGCTGCACGCTTGATGTAGCCGAACGGTTTGTCACGTACATCAAGGCAAGTTCTGGTCCTAAACAATGCCGGGCGGCTGGTTGATGTGCGGGTTTCCATCATAATGGCGTTACAGATTTCCAATTCAAATTCATGTGCTCATCATGCCACGCTAACACGCGTGCGCACAGGAAACGAGGTTTCCTATGTTTGACCGAGTTCGAGACTTTCTTCGAGAGAATTGGAAAATTCTAACAGGGCGTCCCGAAAAGCTGTTTCGCGGATCTCAGTCGGAAGTGGCATTTCAGCTTCAGCGGCCAAGCGAAATCCGGACAGGAGAGCGCGTTGTAGGTCGCGTGGTTCAACAGATTGCAGCAAGCCGGACATCGAGAGGGTTAAAGCCTTCAGAGCATCAATCTGACCTTCTAGTTCATGAAGGCGGTTTTCAAGTTTCATGTCCGTCATGTGCGAATCCTTTAGTTTTGCAAATTTCAGCAAGATTAATCCCAGCGCATTCAGAAGGAGAGTCTGATAATGCCTGATTTACGCAAGATTTCCCGTGCCAACATGAAGTCCATTGTGGACTGGTTTGGTTGCTTTGACGCTGTTGCTGAAACCATCAATGCAAGGTGGGGTGGGGGAGCCAGCAAGGGCACCATCAGCAAGAAGGCGTCTGGTTCGCTGGACTGGACTTTGGCTGATGTGATTGCGCTGGAAGATGCATCGGGCCGCTATCCTGTGACACGCCTGATGGCGCGGCGGCTGGAAGGTCGGGTTGTTGGCGTTGACAGTTGCCTAATGATCCAAACGGGCATCATCGCGAAGGAAAGCGGTGAAGCCATTTCTGCCATTCTTTCAGCTGAACAGTCTAGCTGCGCAAATGAGAGAGCGCAGGCAATAACCGAGATTGATGAAGCCATGCAGGCGCTACGTCAGGCGCGCAGCCATCTTGAACAGCCTTCAGCCGAAATGATGGCTGCGATGCCTGCAAAGCCATCTGGTGATGTTGAATGAATTGTGCGGCACTTCCCACGGTCCCACCTTTGGCCATCCTTGGATTTGGCGTGGCGTTGTCTGATGACCTAACAGGGGCGGGTCTTGCCGTGCATGCCCCTGACGAACACGCGGACGTGCATCCGAGGGTGTGCTGTAAGGCCCAAACCGGAGGGGGCTTGGGTGTCCGCACAGTGTGCCCCTTCACCTCCCTGTTCAACTGGACCGCAGGTTGCTTTGTGCGTCTGTGGTCCGCTTTTTTTGGCGGGGTACTGCTGTGACTGCTGGCATCCTTCAGGACATCACCATCGGCCCTTGTCGCCTGATTTTGGGCGATTGCTTGGATGTCCTGCCAAGCCTGACGGGTGCAGCTGACATGCTATTTTGTGACGTTGCCTATGAGCTGACTTCAGGAGGCTATGCGCATCAGTCAATGGGCGGCATTTTTGCAAAAGACCAATACAAAAATGATGGTCTGCTGATGGATGTGCCCGATTGGGAAGAACTTGGCGGGCCATTCTTCCGAGCATGCAAGCCCAATGCGGATGCCTACATCATGGCCAATGACAAGAACCTGTTCCGTGCTGGTCTGGCGTTTGAAGGTGCAGGGTGGCGTTTTCACAACCTGTTGGTTTGGGACAAGGTGCGCGCTACGCGCAACCGTTGGTATATGAAGAATCTGGAATTCACCATTTATCTTTGGAAAGGCAAGTCTGATCCAAAGGGCATCAATGATTGCGGTTCCAAGCAATCCTTCACATTGAATGCGAAGAAAGAGACTGCGCACCCGACTGAAAAACCCGTGGCCTTGGCGCGCCAATACATCTTCAATTCATCCAATCAAGGCGATGTCATTCTTGACCCCATGATGGGCAGCGGTTCCGCGATGGTTGGGGCGGTCGAATTGGGGCGTCGGGCAATCGGGATCGAAAAGAACCGCAAATGGTTTGATGTTGCTGTTCAGCGCGTGACTGCAGCGGTTGCTGCATCCGGTTCTGCCTTGGGTGACCGTCAGGAGGTTACACAATGACTACAAATGGTCGCCAGCATGCGCTGCACTCAATATTCCACCCTCACTGGACGCCATCGGTCGACAGCCAATTGCTGGCCTTGCGTGATCAAGGTGTTCCATTGCACCGCATTGCCGTCTCTTTGATGCGCCAACCAAAAGCTGTCGAACAGCGTTGGCACCGACTGCGCGTGGTGCCCGGCGTTCGTGAACGGCTTCGCAGGTTCGGTGCTGACTCCGCAGAATATCCTGTGGAAGCATCCCCTGATTTGACGCATGGCAGCGGGGGGGCAGCACCATGACCCTATCGGCATTGAAGCCCGCAAATGCACTGGCGGCGCGTTTTGAAATCGAACCATTTGCGGATGTGGCATTTGCTGAACTCGCTGCGTGCCCGTTGGTAGAACCCGGCATCTGCATGAACCCGCTGTGTTCTCAACATTTTGTGCAGACGCGGTCTTGGCAGCGTTATTGCAGCACTACGTGCCGCAAGATGGATGAATTGGACATGCGCCGGATAGGTCACAAGGCAGCGCCCGCGTTGTTGGCGTGGCGCGCGGGTAAATATGAAAAGACCAATGATGAATTGCGGGCACTGTCCCGCGTCGGTCGCAATTATGTGTCGCGGCTGTCTTCCGATTGGTGGAATGACCGTCTGCGCCGGATGGCAGAAAGGGGAACGCTATGAGTGAGGCAGCATCAAGCATCCGTTTAGTTAATGACCCGGATGTTTTTGAATACCCGATACCATCGACTGAGCGTCTGGAAAGCCACTCATGGTTTCCAATGCATTTTCGCCGTTGGTTGAAGTCCGAATTTCGCAATCTTGCTGACCCAGATGTGCGTTCAGCTGCCATAGATTTATTCTGTCAGGCGCAGGATGAAGCGCCAGTGGGTACGTTGCCCACTGATGAAAGATTGCTGGCCAAATTGGCTGGGCTGACGTTGGAGGAATGGAACCGACTAACGGGAAAGCCCATTGGGCCGCTTTACGGTTGGGCGATGTGCCAATGCGACAACGGGCAGGCCCGTCTTTATCACAAGACCATTCTCGAAGTTACCAAAGAGAAGCTTGGAATGCGTGAAGACCATCTGGACAAGCTGGAAGCGGAACGTGAGCGCAAGCGGCTCAAGGCCCTACCTGAGCGCATTGTCAGGGCAGGGGGATCAACACGCATGGCTGAAGATGCTGCATTCATTCTGCAGTTCGACCAGTTCCTTGAAGACAATTATCCGGGCCAGCAACGGCGTCCCTTACTTATTCGTAAGGCGCTGGAAGAATGGTCTTTGCAGAGTGGAAAATCCACCAATTTGCCAATCTAATTTTCCTGCCGCGTTTGTTCCGCCGGAACGAAGTTGGAAGGAAAACGGAATGAACCGGAAGGAAAACGGAAGGTTTCGGCACGATATTTGCACGTTTTAGTCCGTTTGCGGTCCGGTTTGTTCCGGACTGACAAGGACAAGGAAAGAATAAGAAAAAACAATTACGGGCCGCACCGCAGTTTGGTTGGCCATCACATTTGGAAGTGACGAAGAGGCTTAGAATGATGGGCAAAGCAGCATGGACAATGACAAAGAAGAGACAGGGCGGAAAAAGGTGAGAGCGTACTTTTTGAACCCTCTAAACGAGGCAGGGATGGTTCGAAAGCGGACGGACACTGTGGAGAAGCACAAAAAGACAATGACGGCACTGGCTGACAAGCTGGCCTATATGTCGCCTGAAAAGTTGCGTGGATTGCGTCAATATGTTGTTCGACTGGCCAGTGGTAAGGCAGGGAATGTCTGGCCATCTGAGCAAAGTATCGAGCGGGCCGCATACGACCTGCAAACGCCACCGCCGCGCAAAAGTGACTATGCCCAAAGTTTGGTTCGATCTGCCATGGGTCAACGTGCCAATGATGAAGGTTGGGTTGTCGAATTGTTTCAGATTGCCAAGAAGATTGGACCACCGCCGAACAGGTACATCATCAGTAAGTTGAAAGAAGAGGCGGATGACAATCGGCGGCGGCGGGGGCGTGTGGCCGAATACATCAAGTCAGGATCGGAAAGCCCTCATGACCGCGCATGGTTAGCGCAATATCACAGCGATTTGGATGAATGCTTGGCCATCATCAATGACAAATCTGAAAAGGTTGAGGCATGAATGCGATGACAGAAGTGACCGCGCGGAAAATCCAATGGTTCGCAGTGCGGATGAAGCCCAACGCCAGCGGCGGACCTCGCACAGCCATCGTGGATGTTGAAAAAGAGCAATACACCAACCGCGCCGGGCAGAAGGCATGGCGCAAGATCAAGGGCACGGGCAACCGCGTGTTTTTACCTGAACATCTGATGAAGCGCGCAGGCTTCGAAGTGTTCTTGCCAGTGAAGAAGGTTCTGCGCATCAAGAACCGATTTACCAAAGAAAAACACTTGGTTGCTGTACCATTGTTGGCAGATTGGATGTTTGTTGGCTTGCCGATTGGTGGGGGTGAATATGGTCGCGGTGTGCCGAGTTGGAAGAAGTTGATGGAATTGGATGTGGTTGCTGGCGTCATGGGCACTGGTGGCAAGCCAATCCAGTTGTCGGATGCGACCGTCATGGGGATGATGCGCCGTTACAGTGGTCGCAACGTATCTACTGCGATAACCGAACGAATTCTTGCCCGATACAATTTCAACGTGGGCCAATTGGCTAAGGTTTTGAACGGACCATTTGAAGATTTTGATTTCAAGATTGATGAAATCAATGGGGCGTTGGCCAAAGGTCTGGTCAACTTGTTTGGTCGTGAAACATCGTTGGTGCTGGAACTTGCACAACTTGCTCAGAAAGGAAGAGAGACTGACTGACAGGGGTGAGGCGGGGGCATAGCCGTCCGGTGTTGTGTGGAGTCAATTTGTTGAATTAGCTAATTAATATCGCACTTCGTTGATGGCGTATCATCAACACCTTCGCGTCCGATTGCCGAATGTTAAGCGTCGGGCGAGATTTGTTAAGGGCTGTTGACAGATGTGCGGTTGGTCCGTTAACAGGGAATCAGGATGACCCCAAGTCCCTGTCAAACCAAGTAATCACGGCGAAAGCTGGAAGTGACATACCGAGGCCCTGATGTTCGCGAAAAGGCAATATGCTGGTCGCGTCGTTAAAATTGAGAGATATGCCTGATTGGCAAAGCCCGGCTGCAAAGTCCGGGCTATTTTTTTGTGTGGCGTCTGCTTTTGGCTTTGGGCGCTTTTGAAAACTGAGTTTCACCAAAAAATGAGGAGATGAAGATGAAACGTACATTCATGTGCGGGTTGGCCGCAATTGTTGGACTGATGACGATGGGATGCGCTGCCATGGCACATCAGGTTGATGTCGATGTGCTGAAGATGGACTTGCAGCCAGATATTGGCATCTATGAGCTTTGGAATGTGCCTGATGTTGCTGACCTGTTGATGGCGGTGAATGTTCTGGCAAAAGTGGATGTTGTCCCTGACAATCTGGCACATGCCGATATTGTTGCAGTTCAATGGGTATCCTTGACTGAATCGATGGCGATGCGTGGAACTGCATCCAGCACGATGGTCGATGATGCCATGCGCCTTTGGCGCGCACGCACCGTTGATGCTTTCACTGTTTCGCCTGACCTGCTGATTTAGGTCTATGCTGTCGATTGATATTGAGCCGGATGCAGGGTGCTGCGTCTGGCTTTTTTTATGAGTGGTGACTTTTCCGCGTGGGTGTCCCTGTGGGGGTGACAACGGACACATCTAGCCCGGCATTAAACGCCTGATGATTATCTGCGATGGTATGAAATCCGAATGGATTGCGTGGAGCGTCCCTAGCTGGGGAATAACTGGACGCCTAGACCCCACACTCACGCGGAAAAGTCATCTAGCGCGGAGGTAGCTATGTTCAAGGTCGGTGAAGTCGATGTGCGTGACCTTGAACGGTTCGGCAACATGATTGGCGCTTTGGGTCAGGATGGACCGAAAGCGGTCAACCGTGCCTTGAACCGCACAGGAGACATGGCACGGACCCGTGTTGTGCGCGAACTGGCCAAGCAGACAGGACTGCCGCAAAAGACGATCCGCAAGGCTGTGAAGATCAAGCGGTCATCGTGGCAGGACTTGGAATACCGCTTGTCAGCATCGGGCGGTGATGTGTCGTTGAAGTACTTCAAGGCACGGGAGACACTGAAGGGTGTGACGGCCTTTGTACGGGGCGAACGTGAACTGTTCGAAGGTGCATTCATCAAGGGCGGCAGCTTTGCGCGTGGTCGAGTTGTGGCCAAGGGTTTGAATGGCCATGTCTTCCAACGCATCGGTGGTCGAACTGAGTTGGAGAAGTTGAAGTCGGGTGTGTTCATCCCAATCGAAATGGTTGAAGGCGCAACCGCTGCAGCGTTCGAAGGTCTGGTTGCTGACGTGTTGCCGCGCCGACTTGATCACGAAATCGGTAGATCATTGGGTCTTTGAGGCATCAGAAAAAGTAGGGACCGTAGGGCCTTTCTGAATGCACGCGGGGCGTAAGCTGCCCGAGGGTTCGCTAGTCAGACGGGTTTTGTAAAGCCTTAACAGGGAAGGGGAGCTGCTTAACATTCAGCGGTCGTGCAATTGGAAATGATGCAACAAGCAGAAATCAATATGACGCAGGCGGACTTTGCGCGTCATGTGGGTGTCAGCCGTGCGGCTGTAAGTCAGTGGAAATCTCGTGACATCCTGCGTGATGACGCATTCACCCAACCCGGAAAAAAGGGGAAGTTGATTGTGTCTGTCGCGGTCGAACAGGTGCGGAGCAATCGCGATATTGGCCAAGCCCTTGGGAACGGAATCGAAACGCGGACTTCCACTGGTGAAGCGCCGGCTGCTGAACCGCTTGCAGAAGAAGTCCAGCTAGACTTGGCAAAGGCTGACGCTCAGACGATCACATCAGCACCCGCGAAGGCTATTCTCGCGGAAGACAATTCCATTGAAGGTCAAATCAAGCGCGCGAAGTTGGAACAGCAGCTTCGCACCAACCGCATGCACGCGACTGAAGAAGCTGTTCGCCAAAGCAAGTTGGTCGCGGCTGATGATGCGCGCGAACAGATGACCCGTGTCGCAAACATGATGTTGCAAGTTTTTGAAGGAGCCTTGCCTGATTTGGGAGCCGCGATTTCTGCGCAGTTCGAAATACCGCAACGTGATGTTGTGCACTTGCTACGAGCAGAGTTCAACAAAGTGAGGTCGACTGCTGCCACAAAGGAAAAGGCGCGGTCAGATGCCCTAGATAGGGAGAGCATAGCAGCCGTCGAATTGGAGTAATCATGTTGGATGTGGCGGTCACCAGTGCTGAATGGATGGTACATGACGTTTTGTCTGCCGTCCTAGAACCTCCAAAAAATGTCGATTACCTTCAATGGGCGATTGATAATATTGAATTTTCGGAACGTGAAAGTCAGTTCAAGGGGCCATACAACAGTGAACGTTTCAAGTTTTTCGAAGAAATCCTAACGGCACTTGGGCCTGACGATCCATGCCGGATTGTCACGCTTAGAAAATCAGCCCAGTTGGGTGGAACGGTTCTGGCAAATATTTTCACTGGCGGTTCCATGGATATGGACCCCGGCGACTTTCTCTATGTGCATCCCACACATGACAATGCGGTGCGTTGGTCGAAGATGAAGTTGTCCCCTATGCTGAAGGGGACGACGGCGCTTCGTAAGATATTCCCGATGAAGGCCCGTGATGGGCAGGACTCGGTAACCTACAAGGAGCGCCGCGACGGTCGCGGTGCATTGCTGATTTCTGGCGCGAATTCGCCCGCATCGCTTTCGCAGGTGTCAATGAACCGACAAGTTCAAGATGACCTAGCAAAGTGGGACATGAACAGCGCTGGCGATCCGGAAACACAAGCGGATAGCCGCAGCAACGGACGAGAGTTCGCCAAAATCTTCAAGCTTTCGACACCCATGGTTATTCCTGGCTGTCGCATTAGTTCAAACTTTGAATCAGGGAGCCAAGAGCAACCATTCATTCCATGTCCACAATGCGAATTCATGCACGTTCTAGAGTGGGAAAATATGCTGCAGGGCTTGGATGAAGAACATCCCGAAAGCGCGCATTTCACTTGTCCGGATTGTGGATTTCCAATTGAAGATCACCATCGCTCGGAAATGATACCGCGTATCGAATGGCGTGCAGATAATCCAAAATTGAAGCGATACCATCGGTCATTTGATTTGTGGTCTGCCTATTCACCATTGCAGTCTTTTGAGCGCATTGCGCGGTCATGGTTGGCCGCAAAAGGTGACCCGCCAAAAGAGCAGACATTTTGGAATGATGTTGTGGGCAAACCCTATCGTGTGCTTGGGGAATCTCCACCATGGGAAGACTTGCGCGACCGTGCATCAGAATCGGATTATGTGCATGGGAATATTCCTGCAGGTTATCCGGTGTTGACCTGCGGTGTTGACTGTCAGGGTGATCGAGTTGAATGGCAGGTGGTTGCATGGGGCAGGAACAAGCGCCGCGCTGTCGTTGAATATGGTGTTTTCAATGGGCACATTTCGGATGAGAAATGTCAGTCAGACCTGAATGGTTTACTGAAGCAGGGGTTCCGGAATGCCTACGGTCGGAAGGTTGAAATCGACCTGCTGGCGATAGACGGCAACGCTTATACAGAAGATGTTTGGGAGTGGTCGCGCAAGCATCCAGCTAGCCGCGTCATCATGGTTCGTGGCGTGCATCCTGAAAATGCCGCCGTGTTGGCCGTTGTCAAAAAAGAACGAAACCGTCGCGGTAAACTTGTCCGGTATTCTAAGCGCTTTTATAACTTTGCATCGTCTGTTTTGAAGATGGCACTCTACCGTAATCTGAAGAAAGATGACGCGGAAGAGCGCGGCTTTGTAGCGCTGCCTAGAGGGTTGGAAGATGAATATTTCCGGCAACTAACTGCAGAATCTCGTCAGGCCTCAAAGAACAAAAAAACGGGCTTCACCCGCTACCTTTGGGTTAAAGACCCCAGTCAAGCGAATGAAGGGTTGGACACTCATTTGCAGGCTGAAGCGGCTTGGGCGCGGTACGCAGGCCCACAACGCGACTTAATGGATAAGCAGTGGGACGAACTGATGGGGGCACGGGAGTGTCCACCGGAAGATGTCCAAGGTGACTTCGAAGACCTGTTGATGCCAGTGCAGGCCGCCGCAGCGGTCGAACCTGAAGATCAGGTCAAATCGGAAAGCGTGAAAGAACGCGCCCGAAATAAATGGAGCAAGAAATAGCTGTGACTGGTCTGATAAACACCAATGGAACACCGCTTGTTGCATCGCCAGCCGTGAACCGCACCACGGCACGTTATCTGCGCGATACAAAAAGTGGGGCAATTGCGTCGCGGGTTGCGCCGCTGACAAACAGCCGCGATGACATTCGACGCGCATGGTCGCGCAGCGCTGGCTTGGCGATGGACCTTATTCAGAACTCAGGTCGAATTAAGGGGGCTTGTGATCAAGTAATTGCTGACACGGTTGGTGTTGGTCTGACTTTAACACCAGCCCCTGATTTGACTGGTTTGAGTTATTCCGAAGAAGAAAAGGCTGAGTTTATTCGATTGGTAAAGCGCCGTTGGAAACCGTTTTGGCATGACAAAAAAGAATGCGATATGCGGGGGAAATTAAGTGGCCCGCAAATGATAGATATTGGTTTGCGTTGGGACATCGCATTTGGAGAAGTTACGGGCGTTTTCGATTTCTTTGATGATGCTACCCGCCGTCGCTACGGAATTTCGACGGGAACAAAACTGTGTTTAGTGCCTCCTCAAAAGTTGGTGCAGGATACCAGTTCTTTCGAGGGATTGTTTCAGGGGGTACGTCATGATGATAATGGACGCCCAATTCAATATCGGTTCGACACCAGCCTAGACGGTATAAGTGCAAAGCGTGATTATGCGGCATTTGACGCAGATGGGCGTCCGATAACCATGCACATCTACGACCCAATGGACGCTACCGATGTTCGCGGGATTTCGAAGTTGGCACCCGCATTTCGAAAGCATATTCAAGCTGAAATGCTCGGTGACGCTACATTGCAGATGGCTTTGCTACAAACTGTCTTCGCCATAACCTTGACCAGTGAAACACCGAGCGCTGACGCCTATGAGGCGCTTGAAGTCCTGAAGGATCAGGGCGGAGAAGGCGTCGAATATGGCAAAGAATATCTTGGATATTTGGCAGGCAGTTTGGACGCTGCTGCAGAAAGTCGGATTTCCGTTGGTGCAGATCCACAGGTTTCGCATTTGGGTCCGGGGCAGAAGTTGGGCTTTGAAACTGCAAATATCCCCGGCAGCGATTATCTTCCTTTTTCAGATAGTTTAGACCGTGAAATGGCTCGGACCATTGGTGTCACGTTTGGTGGATTTACAGGAAATTACGAAAAGGCGACCTATGCCAGTGTCCGGATGGAAAACTCTTCAATCTGGCCGGTGGTTACGCGTCGTCGTGAACGTTCCGCCGCACCGATGTGCCAGATGGTTTATGAAAATTGGTTGGATGAAGAAGTTGGTGAAGGCCGCATTCCTTTCAAGGGTGGCTATAGCGCATTTAGGGCGAACCGTTCGCGTGTGTGCATTGCTGGTTGGCAGGGGCCACCAAAGCCAACAGCTGATGATTTGAAGTCGGCAAAGGCATCGACCGAACGCATGCGCAATGGAACCAGCTCCATTTCAATCGAAACGGGTGACCTTGGTGTTGATAATGACGCTTTGTTCGAGGAGCGGTTGCGTGATCACAAACGCCATTTGGACGCTGGCATGCAGTCACCATATGCGGCCAAGGATGCGCCAGCAGTAGCGCCACAGGTGACCAAATGAACGTCACAAGTACCGTTAAGATTGGCACTGACCTAGTCGACATTGCGAAGCCTTGTGATGTTGTCACCGCACTGAAGAAAATGCAGCTGAAGCTGGCTGTGGGCGGGGTTCGGGAAACCGTCCGCATTGACGGTGAAGAGGTCACATTCATGCGGGGCAATGACAGCCGATTGGCTTCACTGATTGCGCTCTATGAAAGCGAATGTGCCCGATTGGGCGGCGGTAAAAAGCGAACCCGCTACGCAAAACGCTTTCGATACACCTGAACAAAGGAGACAGGAATGACCATTTTGGTTGACGGTGAACTCGTTCTTTACGGGTTCGTCGGTGATAACTATTGGGATCAAGGCTTCACCGCCACTGATGTTGTTTATGCATTGGCTGAAGTTGGTCGCAGTTCTGACATCACTGTCCGCATCAATTCTGGCGGTGGATACACTGATGACGGCATCGCCATCTACAATGCGCTTAAAGCGCATCAAGGTGAAGTGACTGTCATTGTGGATGCGATGGCCGCATCTAGCGCGTCTTTGATTGCCATGGCTGGCGACACCATCACGATGCGTGCTGGTTCTCAAATGATGATTCATGGACCTTCCGGTTTTGCCTCTGGCAAAGCGAAAGACCTTGAAAGCTACGCTGAAATCACCCGGAAGGTTGGCCGTGGCATGGCTGAAATCTATGCAGAACAATCCGGTGAGGATGTCGAAGACCTTCTGAAAGAAATGGAAGGTGAAATCTGGCTGTCACCCGATGAAGCTATTGAGCGCGGTTTTGCGACTGACGCAGTGAAGGCCAAGTCTTCGAACGTCACCGCCTTTGATTTCCGACAATACGCAAACGCACCCAAACGACTCGTTGCCATGGCAAGAAAGAAGGACTGGACCTTCGATGCCACGGCGTTGAAGGCGGCGTCCGCTGCCCCAACCAAGCCCAAGGAAAAGGAAAAACTTACCATGGCAAAGAAACCCGCAACAGCGGACCCGAACGCTGCACCGATAACAGCAGAAGCGGTTTCCGCTGAAGATGTGAAGGCCCGCATTAAGGCCATCACAGGTGATGATGCAGCGCAGGGCCTTGGCAGTCTTGCAAGTCATTTGGCGTTCGACACTGAAATGCCCACTGAAGAAGCTATCGCGACTCTGAAAGCTGCAGCATCAGACGCGACAAACGCAGTGGTTGTCGATCCTGTTGACCCAAAGGGATACCAAGCTGGCCGTTCAGCAGCTGCAGCTTTGGCGAACCCCGGTGGCAATATCCCCACGCCAAAGAAAACTTCAGCAACCATCGACACTGGCGCCATCTTCGCTGGCCGTCGCGCGCAGAAAGGGACGTAACAAATGGAAACTGCAACAATGCAACCACGCAATCTGGCGTTCCTTCTTTCTGAAGGTCCGGGTCATAGCTCGCGCGCCGAAGCCACTATTCCAGCGGGCACTGGTAAAGTGGCGGCTGGAACCGTCATTGGTGAACTCTCGGCCACGAAGGGACATTTTGTCCCGTCACCGAACGCTGAAGTTGTTGGAATTGAAGGTGCCGAAGTCGCAGCCGCAATCCTTGGATATGGGGTGGATGCCACAACCGTTGATGTGGTTGTGACCATCGTTGACCGGGGTCCAACCGAAGCCAAACTACCAATGCTCATATTCGAAGCGTCGGTTGATGATGAAACCAAAATTTCCGCCAAAGTCGCGCAGTTGAACACTGTCGGCATTCGCGCGCGCTAAGGGAGAAGAATAACATGGAACAATTTGATGATCCGCAATTCAGCGTCATTGCCCTTACGGCTGCGCTGAATAGCCGTCCTATGGTACCAAGCCAGTTGGGTGACCTTGGCATCTTTGAGGAAGAAGGGGTTAACGTCACCACTATCGAGGTTGAAGAAGAGAACGGTGTTCTTGACCTGATTGAACCTAGTGCACGCGGCGGCCCGGGCAACACAATTGGTGACAATGACCGCACCAAAATTGCCTTCAGTATGGACCATTTCGAAATCAACGACGCTGTCTATGCTGATGAAGTTCAAGGGGTTCGTGAATTAGGCAGCACCGACGCTCTTGAAACAATCCAAGGGCGGATCGACATAAAACACGTTCGCCATGCGCGGGGCATGGACAACACCCTTGAACATTACCGCGTTGGAGCGATCAAAGGTTTGATCGTTTCGAAATCGGGCAAAATTCTTCACAATCTCTATGACCGCTTTGGCATTCCGATTCCGGCTGCTGTCGATCTAGGGATTGGCGCTGGTGACGTCGCTAACTTGGGCGAAATTCTGGATGGGGTAACCCATTCTGTCGAAGATGATTTGGATGTTGCCTATGATCATCTTCACGTCCTGACTGGTCGAACTTTCCACACCAAAATGTGGATGCAAAAAGTTGTGCGTGAGACTTTCTTGAACACAGACAAAGCAGAGGTCCTGCGTCGTGGTGTTCCTAAAGTGTTCGAGTTTTCGGACATGGTCTTTGAGCGCTATAAGACTGGGCGGAAAGCTACAAAGGCAAATGGTGATGCGGCATACATCGGGGATACGGAAGCGCGTCTGTTCCCTATCGGGGTGCCGGAAATGTACCTGACGCGGTTTGGCCCTGCCGACTACGAAGAGACGGTTAATACCATCGGCCTGCCACGCTATTCGCGCCAATACGCAATGCCAAATGGCAAGGGGCGGCATCTTGACGCGACAATGGATGTCATCAACCTGTGTACCCGCCCGGCTGGTCTGCGGAAGTTGACCATCGACTAAATTCAAAACCAACGGTGAACCATTAGAAGTCCGGTGTGAAAGCACCGGGCCTTTGGCTGTATCCCCATGCGATTGACCGCATTGGCATTCAGCCAGCAAAGGAAAAGATCATGGCAAGTGTGAAAAAGAAGTGGGTTGCGTTCAAAGGTAACTCGACGATCCCGGCTGATGTTGTCGGGGAAGAAGAAGATTTGAAGGTGCAGGCGGGTGAGGCAGTTCTCGTAACCGTGGCTTATGCCAAACATGTAGTTGCTGACGGTTTTGCTGACTATACAGACGCGCCTGCAAAGGGCGGTTCCAAAAAGCGTACCAACAATGATGCGCCGGGCAAGGTTGAAATCCAGCAACTCCAAAATGAACTTAACGCTGCAAAGGGTGAACTGGCGCAATCGGCAGCTGAAGTGGCCGAATTGAAGGGCAAACTTCAAACCGTCACGGATGAAGCGGACAATCTGAAGCTTGAACTTTCCGAAATGAAAAATGCTCTGGGATCGTCGGATGGCCTGTCGAATGAATTGGGGATTTCCACCGCCCAAACTGCAGTGACAGACGCACAGGCGGCGCTGGTTGCTGCTGAAGGTACTGACGGCGCAGATGGTGCCCGTGCGGCGCTGCAGGCCGCACAGGAAGCCTTGTCTGCGCTGCAGGGCTAATGGACAGCGCAATGCGCGAAGAACTGATGGAAGCGGTGGACGATGTTTGGGCGGAAACGCTCAGACATCTTCCTATGTCTTCTGGTCAGGAAGACCTGACGCGCGAAAAGGTCGAATTCACTGCGGTTGTCAGAACTGGTGACCGTGAAGTGGAAAAGATGAACTTTGGCCGTGGCAACAATGCACGGTCTGGGATTGCAACTGCAGGTGGTCACCTGCGCATCGACCGTTCGGCTTATCCGGACATTGAGGTGAGGAAGGGTGACAAGTTCGTGGCGTTACAGCGCACGGGCGAACCTGCCTTTGAAGTGCATACGGTCGATGACCGCTCACACCTGCGTTTGATTTGTGAATTGGGGGATGCCTGATGTCATTGACTATGATGGCCTTGCGGATTGCTGCTGTTGAAGCCCTAAAAGCTGGTGGCACGATGGTGGGCACTAATGTTCTGGACAGCCAGATTTCAGCAATCGACCAGACTGTGGACGGTGCCCTGAAGACGGACCAGCAGCGGCCATTCATCGCCGTCTATTCAGACAACAGCAAAGCGGACGATTTAGGTGCCACGGGTCTGCGTGCGAACGGTCGGATCGAACTGACGTTCAATTGTGGTGTCTCGCTGACGATGGGTGAATCGAACAAGGAAACGGGCGTCACGGAAATCATCGAAGGGTTGCCATCGACTGATGCACAATTCGAAGCCATTCTTGATGTTGTTGGCTGTCAGATTGGTCGGGTACTGACTGACGCGTCAAATCCATGGGCGCAGGTCTTTGGTGATCTTTGCGAGTTTGTTTCTAAGGCGCAGGTTCGGTCCAGCAGCGCTGCTGCAAATGTGCGTTTGGCATGCGGTCAGCTTAAATTGACCGTTGATGCTTATGCTGACCCGCCGCTTGGTCAGGTATTTGCACAAGACAGTCACTGGCCAAGGTTTCTGGCATTGATGGAACTGCATCAGGTGGAACAGCTTGGTCTATTTCAGTTGATGTTGGGTCAACCAGTAACCGCAGAATACCCAGATTTCGAAGCGCTGACAGGCATGACTACGCGCGATGCGGCTTCATTGCGTTTGTATTCCTTTGAAGGCGTTCCTGCGGAGTCCAGGATTGAAAAACCTTCGTCAGTTGTGGACCGTAGCTGATGGGTCTGCCGGAACAATTAGATGATATGCGGCGCAGGTTGGCTGCGTTGGAAAGGCGCATCGGTTCGCAGGGTCGCACTGGTGTTGTCACTGAAGTTGACGCCGTAAATGGGTTTGCCCGTGTGCAGCTGACTGAAGGCGATGCGCCGATGCTGACTGGCTGGATTCCTTGGGTTGAACCTGCCGCTGGAGCGAACAAAACACACAACCCGCCATCTGTTGGCCAGCAAGTTGAAATCAAATCTGAAAGCGGTGACCTGCACGACGCAACCATTCAAGGCAGTCTGAATTCTGCGTCAAATGGCAGACCATCAGGTGCGAGTGATGAATTCGTGTTGCTGTCGGTTGGCTCTGCATCAATCAAGGCCACTGATGGGGGTTCTGCAATTGTCATCGCCGTAGGGGGATATTCCCTGACTTTATCCGCTGCTGGCGCTGTCAATGCAGGGGGCGCGCTATCTCACGACGGAAAAAATATCGGCAAGTCTCACACGCATCCAAATGTGCTGAACGGGCCGGATAGCACTGAACCACCAAACTAAAGGGAAATATCATGATGAATGATTTGAAAGACTATGAAGTGACTGTTGCGCGCTTCATCGGTGGGCAGCATCGCGCTGTCGGTGATCCGGTCAAGATGACCGAGCGTGCCGCAAAATATTACATGGAGCCTCATGGCACTGGCCTGAAGTTGCCCAATCTTGTTGTTGCGCCCGTGGATGACAAGCCTACCGAAAAGCCTGCTGCAAAAACAGAACCTGCAGCTAACGCCAACGGCTGATCTTACCATGGATTTGGATCACCACACGGGGGCATCGGTCGATGGTTGGGCGCATGTTGTTCAGTCCATCGAAACCATTTTGGTGACCCGGCTGAACACGCGCGTGTTCATGCGTCAGTTCGGTTCGGGTGTCCCTGCGATGGTGGACATGCCCATGAATGACGCAAACATCATGGCGCTTTATGTGTCGGTTGCTGAAGCGATTGACCGTTGGGAACCGCGATTTGAAATGACGGATGTGACCTTTTCTGCAGGCGCGGATGGGGTCATGACTTTGCAGCTGAAGGGCAATCATTTGCCCAATGCCCACTTGGGTGATGTCACGGTTGTGAATGATGAAACGCAGGTCATTCGGGTGCAAGCCACCCGCGTGGACAATTGGAGTGTCGCCGCATGAGCCGTTTTGCAGCCCTTGACCTTACAGCGTTGCCTGAAATGTCTTCAGTGGTGGAGTTGGATTTCGATGCCATTTTGGAAGCGCGACTTCAGGAACTGGAAGCTCAGCTGTCAGAAGTCTTTGATGTTCCAAAGGCGGCGGAAGTCATGGCGTTGGCGCGCAACATTGCGGCCAGTCCGATGCGTTACTTGAATGAAGCGGCAGCTGCGCGCGAACTGTACCTTTCAAATCAGATCAACGCGGCAATCCGGTCTGTGTTTTTGTCAACGGCACGCGGTGGTGACCTTGACCAGATCGGTGCAAACCGTGGCGTTGTCCGCAAGGTTCTGTCTGAAGAGGGTGCTGGCAGTCCTATCATGGAAGCTGATGAAGCCTTTCGTGCGCGCATTCAGCTGGTCATCGAGGCATGGTCACCGCATGGCACCGAAGGTTCATATGTCTATTGGGCGCTGGATGCTGATGACCGCGTGGTTGATGTTGCCGTTTATGGGCCAAACCACGGGCTGGACCCGCCTGTGCCGAACGCTGAAGCCCATATGGTCATTCTTTCCAGTGAGGGTAACGGCACGGCAGATCAAGCTTTGATTGATGCTGTTTTTGACAATTGCATTTCAGACAAGCGGCGTCCGGTGGCTGACAAACTGTCAGTGGTTTCTGCACAGTCAATTCCCTATGCGATTGAAGCGGTTCTGCATGTCACCTCTCCGGAAGCTGCATCTGCAGTTCTGGCGTCTGCGCAGGTGTCAGCACAGGCGTTTGTGGATGGCCGCATTCGCATCGGCCGTAAAAAGTATCGAACTTCCATTGCTGCATCGTTGAATGTTCAAGGTGTTGTCGATGTTGAACTGATTTCACCAGCGGCTGACATTGAGATTGGCCCATTCGAAGCGGCGCATTGCACAGGTATCACTCTGTCTCTGGAGTCCATCACTGGTGGGTGGCGTGATGTTTGATGTGAAAAACACGCAGCTGCCGCCAACGGCAACATCGCTGGCACAGGCGTTGGATATTCTGGAAGAACGGCTGTTTGACCTGCCAGTTAAGATGATTACCAAAGACCCTTGGACGGTCAATGTGGCGCTTCTGGACCATCTTGCATGGGAACATTCGGTGGATGTTTGGGATTTGGATTGGCCTGATGATGTGAAGCGTCGTGCCATTGCAGCCAGTTCTGAAGTTCATCGGTTTAAGGGCACTCCATTCGCAATCAAGGCTGCGCTTGCGGCGTTTGATGTGGACACTGAATTGTTGGAATGGTGGGGTGCTGAAGGTGTGACTTCTGGCATGGAAGCAGGCAGCTTTCGCGTCACCGCCTACGCTGGCCGCGCGCTCTATGGCGATACTGAAAACACCATCGACAACCGGATGCTTTATGCAATGAACGCGGTCGTCCAGCGCGTGGCACCCGTGTCGCGCAAACTGATTTTCAGGCTGGGGGAGCGTTTCAGGTCTGATGTTTTTTTACGTACGGGCGTGCGGCCCGCTTATCTGAACAAAGCTGAATTGGACCCCGGTCCGCGCCCGAATGAGGTGCGCGGTGGTCTGGCAGTCCGCAGCGGGCACCGCGCTTCGCGTGTGTCAAATTACACCCATGAAGTAACGCCCCGCACGAACGGCTTGCAGCTCGCAGTATCTGTCAGGGTCGCGGTGCGTGTTTTGGCAGTGAGCAATGAAACACACGATGTTCAACGGAGGACAATAATATAATGCCGACAACACTTCTGACTGACATTGCAGAGGCAAAAATTACTGCTGCTTCAGGGTCTGGGACACAGGTTGCAATTACGCACATCGCGCTTGGTGACGGAAACGGGGCCAACTACGCCCCCAGTTATTCCCAAACGAGCCTGCAACGCGAACTTGCGCGTCAGGCCATTCAAGTGCGTCAAATGCTTGGCAGTAATGCTTGGCGAGTGAAGGCTGAATTCGACCCTGACACGGTTGCTTTTGGCGTTCGGGAAATGGGTTTCTTCGATGCGGATGGCGACTTGATTGCTGTTTGGGCTGGCAATGACGTCGTGCCGCGCCAGACCGGTGCCATAACATATTTGGTGGACCATGTGTTGAGTTTTACACGGGTCGAAGGTGGCTTGGTCATCGTGAACGCACCGGATGATTTTGTCTTCGACCTTGCCGTAACCACTGGCACGGCAATTGCAAATCTTCAACTACAACAACTTCGCCAAGCTGATGAAATCAGCAAGGCATACGGCGCATAAAGGAGAAGCCAAATGGCAACCAGCACCGAAAGTATTAACACGCTGATCGAAGGTTACACCGACCTCAAAAGCTATTTTGAGAGTGTGCGGGATGGCATCAACGTGAAAGTCGAAGCGCTTACCGCTTCGCTTTCCGTAACCGTCTACATCAACGGGAATGTCGGAAGTGATGAAGCTGCGGGCGGTGAGGAAACGCCGGTGCGAACAATGCGGGAAGCTGTGTCTCGTGTGCCTGTTCGTGGCTTTGGTCGAATCATTTTCAAAACATCTGTTACGATGTCTGAAAAAATTGACACACGCGCATCTGGCCTTCTTTTCGAAGCTTACCCCGGTGTCACGCCTGCGCTCCGTTCGGATTGGCGAGTTGGTGATGACACCTTCCTGTACCCCGGCCAGATCAACTTTGCAGGTAGTTACGGCAGTGTAGCCTTCAACGGTGTAGGGATGCACTTTGAAGAAAAACTGGCTGGAACGGTTGGGGATGATTTTGAGATTGGCGTTTTCATGACCAATTCGATCACGCCGCCGTTGTTTTGTGGCCTTTTTAACTGCGCAATTACCCGCGATGGAGGGGCCGCGGCCTTCCTCATCTCGGCGTCATCAGGAACCGCGACCCTCAACGTCGCCACAAGCGTGACCTTCAGTTCTTCCATGAACGGGTTTTGGTTCGCGGGTATCCCCTCCGGCACGCAGTCCAATTTGACCCGGTACAACACCAACATCACAAGCCTTTAAGGAGAGATGAAAATGGATACTATTTTGCTTGGCCTTGAATATCAGGGCACGGTCTACAACAGTGCGGAAACTGCCAAAGCTTCAGGTGTTCCTGACGAATTTATCGCGGGCGCGCAGTCTGCGATCAACGCGTTGAAGGGCCGTGATGCTATCCGTTCAAAGATTGAAAGCGATGCGGGTGACCCGCTTTCGCTTTTGGGCACCACGTCTGATGCAGCCACAATTGCGGTTCTGATGGGTGCTTGCTTTATGGCTTCGTTGGATGAAACTACCAGCTACGGCGCATTTCGCACAAAAGCCAATGCGTATATGCAGGGGCTTTCTGGTGAGCATGATCCCACCGAAATCGCGCAGGAGTTTCTTTCTAAGGTGGCATCTGGTGGAATTCGCTTGCCTGCTTTGGAAAAAGGCATCGTTCCGGTGCTTGCCGAAGTGACAGCACGCGGCAATGCGGTTGCAGAGGCAATCAACCCGTCTGGTGTTGAGGACGCTTGAAATCCAGTTTCCGTAACGTGAAGCTGTGATCGTCAATCAACAGCTTGTGACGGACGGTTTGGCGGTTCTGGCAGAATACTGAAGCGCAAATGCGCACAACCCGAATGGCTTTAAGGCCTTTCACCCCGGCCAGCGTGCCGGGCTTTTTTTTGACTGTAGGAGATACTAATGGCTGATCTTAGCTATCATCACGGCACGCGATTGTCGGAATCTAATGAAACCCCTGTTCTGGTGCAAGTGGCGCAGTCGGCTGTCGTGGGCTTGTTGGGCACTGCACCTGACGCTGATGCTGACAAGTTTCCGCTGAACACGCCTGTGCTGCTGAAGGGCACGCCAACCGATGCTGTAGGTATCGGTGACACTGGCACGCTGAAGGACGCGATTGATGACGTGTTCGACCAAGTTGGCGCATATACAATCATTATTCGCGTTGAAGAGGGCGCAGACCTTGCGGCAACAATGGCTAATTTAATTGGCGATGCTACGGAACGCACTGGCGTGCATGCCTTGCTGAAATCCGAGCCAATGCTTGGCATCAAACCACGTCTAATTGCTGCGCCCGGCTTTACGTCTGGTGATGGCGTGACGGCGAACCCTGTTGTCGCAGAACTTGTTGGTGTGCTGGATGAATTGGAAGCAGTTGCGTTTGTTGATGGTCCCGACACAACAGATGCAGCTGCTGTCGCCTATCGCGGGCTTATCAATTCGCAGCGCGTCTATGTTGTTGACCCAAAAGTTCTTGTGTTCAACGTGCATCCCGATGTTCAGGCCAATGAGACCCGGCCATCATCGGCGCGCTTTGCTGGTGTTCAGGCACGTGTCGATAAGACATTAGGTTTTTGGCATTCCTTATCAAACAAGCCAATCAATGGGATCGTTGGCGTGTCCCGGCCTGTGACTTACGGCACGCATTCGAACTATCTGAATGAAAACCATGTCAACACGATCATCAACGTTGGTTCCGGTTTCATAACCTGGGGTAACCGAAGTTCGACGGATGAAGATTTGTGGGCGTTCTTGGCGGTGCGTCGCACAGCAGATTTCATCAATGAGGCAATCAAAAAGGCCTATCTGGAATTTGTGGACAAGCCGTTTTCGGCAGCGAACGTCAAGCTGATGATTGAAGCAGGTAATGCTGCGATGCGGACGTTCATTGCTGAAGGTGCAATCATCGGTGGCAAAGTCTGGCTGGATCAAGACCTGAACGAAGCGATTGCGCTCGCTTCTGGCCGCATCACGTTGTCGCTTGATTTCGAACCGCCTGCACCGATGGAAGACATCCGCTTCATTGGGCACCGCAACATCGAATATTATCTGGAACTGACTAAAGCGGTGCTTCAGGCAGCTGCCTAAGTCCGGCTAATCCACAAACCCATGATGCAGATGCGCCGCCAGTGCATCTGCACTGATGCCATCGCAGATGGCCCATTCAGGAGATAAGGCATGAAATCGACCCCGGCATATATCCTTCGCAACTGTGCGATGTGGCTGAACGAAGATGTGAAAGTAGGGCAAGTGTCCGAAATGACCATCCCGCCATTTAAGGTGAAGACAGAAAAGACCCGCAATGCGGGCATGGTGATGGAACGAGAAATGGGCATGGGCTGGGAGCGCGAAAATGCCAAGTTCAAGATGACCGCTTTGGACCCTGCGACCGTCGGTGCTATCAACGGCACGCAGGGAACCACTGACACGCTGATGATTACTGGCGCGTTGGTCGATGAAGATGGCACTGTCACCAATGCGACCTGCTACCTGCGCGGCTTCCTGAAGGATGTGGATTTTGGCAGCTGGAAAGCTGGCGACAAGGCTGAGACTGACTACACATTTGTGTGGGAGTATTTGAAGCTGGAAATCGGTGGTTCTGAAATGCTCGAAGCTGATGACTTCAGTGTCAGTGTGGGTGGACAGTCACAGACCAGTGACATCCGTTCAGCTCTGCTGTTGAACTAAGGGGCTGTACAGATGAATTTACCAATTGAAGTTCAGCTGACGCGGCCTGTTGAGCGCGAAGGGATTGCCTACAAGAGCTTGTCTTTTGACGAACCTGACCTTGATACGCAAATAGCATATGCAGAACTGGAAGCGTCATTTCCAGAACCCAAGAAGGTTGAGCAGCCGGATGGTTCTGAATTGGCCGTTCATTCGCCCGTTACTGCAGCAAAAGTAAACCGCTTCTGGATAGCGCGACTTTCGGGTGTTTCGGAGGACGTGGCAGGCAAGATCAAGGACTCAGACCTTGATGCGGTGAACAAGGCAGTTGAAGTAGTATTGAAGTTCAATTCTGACGCGGGCGATGGCGTCGGTGGTTCGTCGGGAAACGTACCCCCGGCAAAGTAGCGGAAGACTTGCGCTTTGCCGGGGGATT
The DNA here is from genome assembly GCF_036960155.1 of Sulfitobacter sp. GTDB lineage: Bacteria > Pseudomonadota > Alphaproteobacteria > Rhodobacterales > Rhodobacteraceae > Sulfitobacter. Next base: position 388,024 of record NZ_JBALWB010000002.1, read on the forward strand.
TGTTGCATCAGCACTTTCCACACCGCTATCTCAAGTTCTTACAATGAAGATGTCGGATTTTAAGAAATGGCATGAAGCTGCATTTCAGGTATGGGAAGCCACCCGTCTGAAATTTGAATAGCTTCAGTCTTTGGCTAATGGTTGCTGAAAAGCATTTAGCGTCTTCCGGTCGGTAATCTGGGCGGGAGCGCTTTGACGTGTGCATGCTCGATGAAGGGTAAAGGCCAAGAGCGCGAATGCGCCTGCGCCCCAAAGCACGCCAGCATAAATACCCAAAATGACCGTCGTAGCTATAGCGGCTGCGATCATCAAAATGGCGAACAACATCGAAAATATACCCATGCCTATAAAGTAGGCATTTCTCCCCAAATTTCAAGGTGTGTGCCCAATGGCAAATAGGCGGATAACAACAGAACTGGTCGTTAAGGCGAGTGACCAGTATTCGACAAAAATCCGCGCGATGTCCGGTGTAACGGGACGGTTCGCAGATAAAGTGCGTTCCGACATGGCAGGGCTACAGAAGCTACGTGGTCCGCTGCGCCTCATTCAAGATTATAAGGCGCTTCAATCTACTTTCGGCAAATCTGAAGTGCCTTTGAGGCGTGCCCGTGAAAGAGTCGCTGAACTTCGGCGTGAAATGCGTGCTACGGAAAACCCAACGAAGGGGATGGTGCGGGGCTTCGAGCGCGCGCAGCGCGCTGCTGAACGTTTGCGGCTGGTTCATGACAAAAACGGCACCGCCCTGACGGGGCTAAGATCAAAGTTGCGGTTGGCAGGCGTAAATACTGGTGATCTAGCTGGTGAGCAACTTCGGCTGACAACCGCATTGGGGACCGCAAATGCGGCATTTGCACAGCAAGCCCGTCGCATGGAGCGTCTGCAAACCATGCAGAACCGTCTGGCGGCTGGGCGTGAACGATTAGACCGATCGTTGGCGACAGCTGCGAACCTTAGTTTTGCAGGCAATGCAACAGCAGGAGTGGGTCGCCGCATACTCCATTCCAGTACGGAAATTTCCAACAAGTCAGGAAACCAGCAGGAGGCGTTTACAGAATTCCAAAACCTGACTGGTGCTGATGATGACCGTATTTCCCGACTTCGCAGTGAATTGAGTGGCTTGCGTGATGTCACAAAACAAAGCGTTGATGAAATGCTTGAGGCGCTTGGTGTGCTGGTCGGGAAGGGGATGGACCTTGAGGATGCGCTTGGCGCGTTGCCTTCAACTGCCCGTGCTGCATTTGCGACGGATACGGGTTCCGATGAAATGGGCGCAGCTGGTTTTGCGCTCTACGACAACTTGAATGTTGCACCGGGTCAATTGGAAAAAGCTTACGATATAATGGCAAAAGGGGGCAAAGAAGGCGGATTTGAGCTGGATGCGATGGCCCGTAAGTTTCCTGAAATCACAGCTGGCGCGCGTGCCCTTAAAATGGAAGGTTTGGATGCTGTCGCGGAATTGACAGCTGCGCTTCAGATTGCAATGAAATCGGCGGGTTCTGAAGATCAAGCTGCCACGAACCTCTCCAACTTCCTTGGTAAGCTAACGTCGCCTGAAACTGTGCGACGGTTCGCCAAGGCGGGAGTAAGTATAGAGAAAGAGTTAGAAAACGCATTAGCGAATGGCGTGTCTCCGATGGAGCATATGATGGGCATTATCTCCGACCTTACGGGAGGCGATGCATTGAAGATGGGTGAATTGTTTGGCGACAAGCAGGTTCTCGACTTCCTTCGTGCGATGATCCCAAACATGGAAGAGTATGGCCGTATTCGAGATGCGGCTTTCGGCGCTGAAGGTGTTGTGGATGCAGACCTTGACCGCCGGATGCGAGACTTCAACGTCCAGAAAGGGCAGCTTAAGGAATCCTTGGGTGATTTGTTCACCTTGTCACCGGACACACTCGATACTTTGACAAAGATGATGGAGCGTGCGGACGCTTTCGTTGAAAAACTAATTGTTTGGAAGGCTGAAAACCCTGAATTCGCTAAAGGCCTATTTCTAGGGGCGACCGCACTGGCTGCTATGGCCGTTGGGGCAGGTGCCTTGATGATTGCGGGGGCTGGCCTTATCGGAACAATGGCTGTGATGCGGTTTGGATTGACTGGATTTGGAGCGCGTGCGGCATTTGCTGGGGGTGACTTGCTTGGTCTGACGCGCCGTGTCCGAGGCCTTAGTGGAACAAGGTTGCAGCTGCGCCGTCCAAACTTTCGGCCACATGTTGGCGATTTCCGAAAGTTCGGAACATCTGCAATGGCCGAAATGCTTGATTTGGAGCGCCGCCACAATCTTACTTTGGACCGGATGGCCCGTAAGCGTCGTGCGGCGCGTCTTGCAGCAGCGAAAGGTGTTGGACGATTTGCGTTGCGCGGTGGGGCCATCGGTACTGGCCTTTATCTTGGCCTTGGCATCAAGCCTGTCGAAAACGGAACTATCACCAAAGATGCCGCAAATACTGCAGATTACGGGCAGGGCGCAATTGATAGCATGCAGAAAACGGATGTTCGCTTGTCCGCAGCTGCCGCCACTTTGCGTAATTTTCAGGGTGCGGAATTACCTACAAAAGCACATATCGCCAAGCTGCGAGAAGACGCGGCTGCATACCGTTTGGAGATCGAGGCGGCGCAGGCGGCATTGGCCGAAAGTCCTGAGTTTTCCAGTGGTATCACAAACCCGAACCGTGTTTTGGCACAGGCGGATTTAACTGCTGCTCAAGCTAGTCTTCGTGGGACTGAAGATCAGTTAGCGAACGCCAAGCAGGCTTCCTTGGAGCTTCAAGGCGCATTGATGGTGGTGAATGATACAAGCGTTGCACCTGACATCGACACAACGTCTGTCGATGTGGCGCTTCGAAAGGTGTTTCAGCTTTCAGAGCAGCTTCGCGGGATGCCGTCAGCAACTGTAAATGCAACAGCGCCAAAACCTGCTGGTGCGCGCAGGACCGGAGGTCCGGTTCAGGCGGGATTACCTTATGAGGTGAACGAAGACACGCCTAGATCCGAATGGTTCGTGCCATCTGTGTCTGGTGGCATTCTGAATGTCAGTCAGGCTCAATCGGTGTTTCGGTCGCACCTAAAACCTCAACCGGGGAAAGGCGGGCGATTGGCAGGAAGCACGCAACGGGTGCGGTCAGCTGGTCGCGCAGCCATGTTTGCGTCGCCAGTGCTGGGGGCGTCAGTTCTGTCTGCGTCTGCAGCGACCACGGCATCTTCTGCTGACGCCAAATCTGGCGGTAAGCGGGGCAATGTGACGGTACAGATCACTGGTCCAATCACCATTCCAGTACCTTCAGACGTTACCAATCCGGAAATGATTGCCGAACTTGCTGCTGACCTTTTGGGTCAAAGAGTTGAGGCAATATTTGACGCCAGTTTATCTGATTAAGGGGGCATCTAATGTCTGGACCAGTCACAATGGCTTTAGGGCCTTTCATGTTTCGTTCGCATGGCTTTGGGTATACCGATGTCAGCCGCAAACTGGACACCACATGGGCCGAAATCGAAACTGCAGGGCGTTTGAATGCCCTGCAGTGGACGGGTCCGCGTTCTGAAGTTGTCACAATTAACGGCGTTTTATTCCCGGCTGAATGGGGCGGAGCGGGCACTTTGGAAGGGGTACGCTTGGCGGCAAAGAATGGCATCCCGCTGATGCTTGTTTCTTTGGGGGGCAAGGTATTCGGAAGTCACGCAATTCAGAAAATTGACGAAGACCGCGCCTATCATGACCGATTTGGTGCGCCCGGCCGCAATGCTTACTCCATAGAAGTCAGGCGCATTGGGTCGGGCTTTTCGCTGCTTTCATTATTAGGAGTGATTTGATGCCAACCACTCATGTTACATCCACGAATGATGCCTTGGACCTAATTTGTGCGCGTCATTACGGTCGCCAAGCTGGCGCGGTCGAACAGGTCTTGGATGCCAACCCCGACATCGCGGCTGTGGCGCATCGTCTGCCAGTGGGATTGTCAATTGTGCTGCCTGACATCACGGCCAATGGGCAAGGTCAGCAATTGGTGAAGTTGTGGGACTGATGACGCATCCAAAGGTTTTGGTGGACATTGACGGTGCCCCTGTATCCGGGCTGTTCTTTGAGCGCTTGATTAGTCTTAATATTATCGACCGTGAAGGTATCCAGTCAGACACCTTGGAACTGGTGTTCAATGATGATGCGCCGCATTTTGCCAGCCCGCGACGCGGTGCTGTCGCAAGTGTCACTATTCCGTCTGGCGATGGTGGCGGGTTTGTTGGCGCATTTGTTATCGACCGAGTTGTCCGCAAGTGTCTGCCTTACACGATCACCGTAAAGGGCCATTCAGCTGACTTGCGTTCAGAGATGAAGACGAGCAAGTCACGTCATTGGGATGATGTGTCAGTGAGGGATATTGTCACCGAAATAGCTGGTGAATATGGCTTGCTGCCTAAAATTGCAGATGCTGTTTCGGGCCACGTGTATCCATGGATAGGGCAGCAAGACGAGTCGGACCTAAATTTTCTGGAACGGGTAGCCAAACGCCACGGTGCTTTGTTCACCATTAAAAACGGTGCGTTGCTTTGGTTGGCGCGTGGTGCGGGTAAGACCGCAGATGGCACTTCAATCCCGTCCGCAGTGATAACCTTGCCAGAAATCCTGCTGGGCACATGCCAGAATCCGGAAAGCGATGTGGATCGTTTTGGAAGGGTTAAAGCGTATTATCAGGATCGAGGCCGCGCCAAGCGCCAAGAAATCGCCGTCAATGGTGACCCTGAAGCGGATGGCGAACACGTCATTCGCACACCATTTGGATCAAAGGCAGAAGCCCAAGTTGCAGCTGAAGCTTTTGCGCGTGAAATGTTGCGCGGATTGGTGAAGACATCATGCGCCATCGTTGGGCGTCCTGCGTTGATGGCTGGCCAGCCAGTCAAGTATTCTGGGGTGCATCCGGACATCGATGCCCGCGAATTCATCATTGGGATGGTCAAACACACCTACACAAAGTCAGGCGGTCTGCGGACTTCATTTGAAGGCCAGCTGAAGGCGGAATGAACCGGCAAGTTTCGACAATGTGACCAGCCGCGAACGCGGCCAAAAAACTAAGAGGTGTGAAGTGCAAAGATTTGACGATTTATGGGCAACAATTGACGGGTTGTTCTGGCTGGCGCTTGGCGGCGGGGTGTTGGTCAAGCTGATGTTCAGCGAAAAACTAACCACCCGTCAGGTGATTATGACCGTTTGTTCTGGTGTGTTCTGTGCGGTATTCTTTTCCAAGCCGATCTTGGACTTTTTGAAGTTGGATGGTGAACATTTCGAATATGCAATTGTCGCTGTCTTGGCCCTGACTGGTGAACACCTTGTTCGCAGGGTTGTGCAGTTTTCAAGATCAGGAACGCTTGTGGATGTGAAGAAGGGATTGGGCAAATGAGGCGTTCATTTTTTTGGGAAGTGGGCATTGCGTTTTCTATCCTTGTTATCGGTGTTGCCGCAAACTTTGATGTGCGGCCAACCTATAAAGACCTTGAGGCGACTGTTCTTCAGGAACCGTTTTCGGATGGGCGGCGCGCGTTGCTTTATCGTTGGGATGGGGTGGTTTTACGAAATTGCACGGGCGCGCTTAGGCGAGAGGTCCGGCAGGGTGGTGAAACCTTCTATTTACCTGACAGAACTTTCACTTGGATACCTTCAGGGCGGTGGTCCGGAGAGGTGAGGCAGAATTTTGTTGTGGCCGTGGGGTTAGGCGACTTCGAGGGACGTTTGTCTAACGGTCTTGCCACGTATCATGTCACGCAAGTCAGCCACTGCAATCGCATTCAAGCTTGGTTTGGGTATGCCATTGAAGAAGCATATCCGCCTGTTTCCTTTTTGATTTCAAATCAATCCTAAAACACTGATGGAGACTGACATGACGGATGAAGCTGTTCAAAAATCGTTGAACGGACGGTTCACCTATGCAGGTGAAGAAGGCGATCACTGGCGCGTCCTTGCTGCTAATGGACCTGTTTCCGGCGATTGTGAGGATTACGCACTGACGCTCGTTTGGCTGTTGGAGGGGCAATCTATGTTGCGTTTCTGGTGGGCCTTGGTGAGCTTCAAATATGTGTTCTGGCACTGCCTTTCACCGCGCGGTGTTGGTCATTTGGTTGTCTGGTGTCGGGGTAGCGGCTGGACTGACAATATCCAGCGCAAAATGCTTACCAAACTGCCTGATGAATACCGCCTTCGGTTCCCCCATTTGTTCCCGTTGGTCGCGCTCAAGTTCCTTTTGCGGCCCTTACTTAGCCGGCTCTAACGCCGCCAGAAATTTTCAATAAGTCACGCAGACCCACCCGCCTTTTAGGCGGGTTTTTTTATGGAGAACCATCATGAAAATGACAATCAAAGAACGCCAAAAGCTATTGAAACGACACGGATTTTATCATGGCGGCATCGACGGCATAAAGGGGCCAAAGACCATTGCCGCAACCATCCGATTTAAGGAGTCCAGGGGATTGCGTCCGCGCGACTATGTTGGACCTGTCACAGCCTTGGCACTTCGTAAGGGCATCCAGCCAGCGGCGCAAAATCTTATGTCTGATGGTGCGTCAATCACAATGCCGACATGGTTGCGGTTGGCGTATAGCCATCTTGGGTTGCGCGAAATTCGGGGGCGTCATCACAACGCGGAAATACTTGGGTGGTGGGAGCGTCTTTCGCTGCCATTCAAAGATGATGAAACGCCATGGTGCGCGGGCTTTGTGAACGCAATGGTGCAGGTAGCTGGTCTGCCTATCGTGGGTAAGAACCGTGCGGCGGCTTTGGGTTGGCGTTGGAATGGGTATGGCACCCGCCTTGATGGTCCTGCGCTTGGGGCCATCATGTCGATGAAACGTCCGGGCAACCCCGGCAGCGGTCACATGACGTTTGTTGCTGGTCGCGACAAAAACGGCAACATCATGGGCCTTGGTGGAAATCAGGGCAATATGGTTTCAATCAACCCCTACAGTCCGACTGCGCGCGATGCTCAATACCATTGGCCAGAAGGCTCGTCGCCGCCTTCTGTGACAGGTTTGATGTCTCTGCCAGTTATCACGTCCGGTGGTGCCAAGCTGACAAACGAGGCGTGACATGCTGAAACTGTTTGGCAAATTTATCATAGGTGGCCGCTCGGGTAAGCGTGAACAGGCGTGGGCGGTCTTCCTGCTGTGGTGTGTCGCGTTTGGATGGTCAGCGTTCAAGGAAGCATCCGGCGTTCCCGTGGATGGCACGCAGGGCATCCTTGCGGCAACCGTTTGGGCTGCAATCGCAAACTTGGCCACGGCCCATGGGATTGAGGCGTTCAATACTCAATCAAGATGGGGAGCGGGCGAGTGATGACGATTGCTTTGGGATATGGTTGGCGGCTTCTGTCCAGCCGCATGGGCCTATGCATCATTCTGTGCGTGGCCCTTTGGGGCTGGCACGTCATTGATAAGTCACAAGCCATCACGGACGCGCGGAATGGCTATGTTCTGCAGGTCGAAATGGCAGCTGTGCAGGCTGAATTGGCTGAATTACGACGGCGCGCAGTGGTGGCAGATGATGCGAACCGCGTGTTGCAGGAAAAGGTGCAGGCGTCGACCGGGGAAGTCCTTCGATTTGCTGCCGAATTGGAGGCTTTTGAAAATGAAACTGACATCAACCCTGAAGGTGTTGTCGATGGTGACCTTCTGCGCCGCTTGCGATCAAACTGAAGCGCGACTGGATGCCGTGGGTGCTGAACGCGGCGCGCGCGCTGCCGAACGCATCTTGCCGCCTTTGCCTGAAGACTGCCGTGCCCTGTCGCGCGCTGGTGTTCAAGAGGGTGATCGGTTGGATGTTGCATTGTTGAAAATTGACCGCGCACTGACCCGGCAAAATATGCGCACCACGCGGTGCGCTGAATGGTTTGACCAGCTACGTGCGGGGCTGCAGTCATTGCCGTCTGAAGGGGTGGAATGACCGTCACGATTGCGTTTTACAAGGGGCAGGGCGTTTCTGTCCCTCAACGCCTTCAGGAAGGTTTAATCCGGAGCGTGACGCGCGGCATCTATTCGCATGTTGAAATGATTTCAGGGGATGCGCTGCATGACCATTTTGCTGTCTGTCTTTCTGCGTCTGGTCGTGATGGTGGGGTGCGTGAAAAGTGCATTCTGCTGAAACCGGAAAGTTGGGATCTAGTTTCGATGCGCATGGATGCTGAAGCACCCTGTCAATTCATCAGGGAACATTTGGGTGCGCGCTATGACTATGCTGGCCTGATACTTTCGCAGGTGTTGGCGCTTGGTCGGCACAATCCTGACAAATGGTTTTGCTCAGAAATCTGTGCTGCTGCATTGGGTCTTCCAAATCCGCAGCGCGTGTCACCGTAATTCTTGTTTGACGTGGTGACTTGGGTAAACAGGGATATGCGTGTGATCGGAGGAAAGCGTGGTCCACATATCTGACAAACTATTGATTTTATTGGTGCGGTTTAGGCCATTTCCGTATTCTAATCCGACCCTTTTTTGGCGTTGTCCGTTGTCATGTGACTGTCCATCAGTTTAGGAGTGTTTCGGTCGATCAGCTTTTGTCGGTTGCAACATATTTTTCCAATGTCATCGCATCTTCGTTTTCAGGATCCGTAGACAATGTATGCGAAGCGCCCGTCTGTCTTGCTATCTCGTCATTCCAGATTTTTAAGTTTCCAACAATCGCGGTGTAAATTGGGAAACCGAGTGTTGAGAATAGACCAATATGTGCGAAGACTGCATGCTTACCGTTATGTTTTCCAATCTGCAGCATAATAAAGTTATCGAACTTTTTGCTTGAGCTATTCTTGCCGCCGGAGCCGCCAACGTAATATCCGGGAAAAACAATCTCTTTTCCTAAAATGTAATCAACAGTTATGGGCTGAAAATTGTCTAAGCCATAGGTGGCTACGGCCATCCCATGGCCTATTTTGCAGGTCAGTTTTGAGAGCATTTCCAAGTTAAATTCCATCGGAGTTCCTACTTTCACTGCTCCATATTTCTTCGCAACTCGGTCCAAGATTTTTCGCATGTCTTTCTCGCTAAGTAGGGTCACCAATCCCTGTTTAACCACGGTTTGATAATCAGCGCCTTCGAGATATGTTGGGCCTCTTTTGTGGGACTGAAATGCTATCGAAAGTGGATAATCTTCGAGTCCGACTTGGACACGTCGCTTCATCCCGTTTCGGTATGTCAGCTCAATGGGCGCCGTATAAGTGCTCTTCTTTTTTGAGCGGTATTTTAGATGCTGCCGAACCATCCCAAACTGTTTCTGCATCACCGGCCCTTCAAATTTTTGAATTTCGCGGGCGCACGGTATACAGCTTGCTTTTTTCATCACTATATAACCATTCATTCCGCGCGGCAGGATATGTTCATCGGTCAGCTGTACGTCATTGGCTCTGCAGTATATGCACTCCCCAATTCCTTCATATTTTTGTTCTTGGATAAGGCCGCTTCCGATTGAGTCTGGTATCTTGATTTTAGCCATGCTCTTTGTCCTTCTTGTTTGTTAATTTATCCAACCACTTCCAACCATCATATTTGTCGCCTGTCTGTTTGATGTGGGTGTATCGCTGCAGTGAAGACCACGAGCGATGCCCGGACACGGCTGCAACCTGCGGAATCGTTTCACCGATTTCGAACAGGCGCGTGACACCTTCATGTCGAAGGTCGTGGAAGCGCAGGTCTTTAATTTCCAGAACTTTACATGCCCGTGTAAATGCAGCGCTGATGGTGTCGCTGTGATACGGGAACACCATCAGTTTCTTCTTTGGCATCGCTAGCGCGATGTTCATGGCGGGGGGCGGCAGGTCGCACCACACGTCATTGCCAACCTTGTCGCCGGGGTGTTTCATATCTTTGATGAACACCCTGCTGTGCGTCTGGTCCAATCCCTTCCACGCAACCCTTGTGATTTCTTCCTGCCGTCGTGTTGAAAATAGTGCGAACCCGACCACGCGATGCATCGGCAGTGAATTAGGGCGGCGGTGGTGCTTGTCTTCGAAGATGGTCAGCAGCGCATCCAGTTCGTCTAGGGTTGGGCGGCGGTCACGCTTCTTTGCTTTGCCAGTTATCCCAAGTCGATTGCAAACCACGAACGCATCTTTCATGGCTTGTTGATCAAGCGGGATGCCCCATGCGGGTCTGGCAATGGCAAAGATTGCCGCAAGGTGAGACATATAGTTTCCAACGGTGGCTGGTGTTCGCGTCGCGCCAAGTTCCCTTGCGAACTGTACAATGTCATGGCTTTCGATGTCTGCGCAGTATTTGTTTGCGATGTCGTATTCTCTAATTGACCGCAAAACTTGAGCTTTGGTTCTGCCTATTTCTTTGACACTTTCGGTAATGTAGAGGTCAATTGCGGCAGATAGTGTTTTGCCCTTGCTCTTGACGGCGGTCAGGTCAGAACCTGCAGCAGTGATTTCCTTCATCCTTTTAGCGTGCCAGTGCTTGGCAGCAGGGAGTCTATCGAAGGTGCGCGCTTCCCGATGCGCCCATTGTCCGTTTTTCCGAATGGCAATTTTGGCCACGTATGATATTGATCCGTCTTTACGAGTGCGCTTTTCAATTTGGGCCATGCTGGACAACTTAATTTGTTAAAATGGACAACTCGTGTTGTTCAGATAACATATAAAGAGCAAAAACAAGCTAAAATGTGCAATAATGTCAGAAGTGAAGCGGAAGCAGTCTTGAGTATTAAGTTAATTAAATCAGATATTTACAGGTCTGCAAGGCTATCCGTTGCACCTATGATGGACTGGACGGATCGTCACTGTCGGTATCTGCACCGCCAGATGAGCGCACATACGTTGCTATATACCGAGATGGTGACGTCGCCTGCATTGGTGCGTGGGCGTGCGTTGCATTTGTTGGATCATGACCCTTCCGAAAATCCCGTGGCATTGCAGTTGGGGGGATCTGACCCTGCTGAACTGGCAGAGGCGGCACGGATGGGCACGCAGGCCGGATATGACGAAATTAACCTGAATGTCGGGTGCCCTTCTGATCGGGTGCAGTCGGGTGCGTTTGGGGCCGTACTGATGAAGGACGCAGCCCTTGTGGCGCGCTGCGTCACTGCTATGCGGCGCGCTGTTGATATTGAGGTGACTGTAAAATGCCGGATCGGGGTGGATGATCAAAACCCCGAAGAGGTTCTTCCTGAATTCCTAAGCCGCATGGTGGGGGCAGGGGTTGAGCGTGTGTCGGTTCATGCCCGCAAGGCATGGCTGGACGGGTTAAGTCCGAAAGAAAACCGCGACATCCCGCCATTGGATTACCCATTGGTTCATCGCATGAAAGAACTGTTCCCCAATCTGCATATCTCGTTGAACGGTGGCGTAACCACGCTAGAGGCCGCTGAGGCGGCGCTAGACGGTGGGCTAGATGGAGTGATGATCGGCCGCGCTGCCTATCACCAGCCAAGCGAAATTCTCTGCCAGGCCGACCGCCGGATTTTTGGCAAAGGCACCGACACAACGCCTGAGGAAATAATCCTCGCGATGATGCCCTATATCGAGGCGCATCTGGAAACGGGCGGTAAGCTTGCGTCGGTGACGCGCCACATGCTGGGCCTCTTTGCCGGACGCCCTGGTGCCCGTATTTGGCGGCGTGTTCTCTCGGAAGGAGGACACAGAGCTGAAGCAGGAACCGCCCTAGTCCATGAGGCGTTAGAACAGGCAATGACCCAAAGCGCACTGGCAAGCCAAGCACGCGCAGTGTAGCAAAGACCAAACCTTCAGGAGCGATGCGATGCCAGAAACTCTTTTGTTGATCCAAATGGCCGTGCTGTTGCTGGTAATTGGGGCCTTTGCGGGTGTTCTTGCCGGATTGTTGGGCGTGGGCGGTGGTATCGTTCTTGTGCCTGCGTTTTTCTATGCATTCCAGACGCTCGGATACGGCGGTGACCAATTGATGCAGATGTGTTTGGCCACTTCTTTGGCTACAATCATTGTCACGTCAGTGCGGTCCGTCATGTCACACAACAAAAAGGGCGCGGTCGATTGGGATATCCTCAAATCATGGGCTCCGGGGATCGTTATTGGAGCGATTGTTGGGATGTTTGTGGTCTCAGGGCTACGCTCGTCGACGCTGCAGGCCATCTTTGGTGTGCTTGCCTTGATTGTCGGGCTTTATATGGGATTTGGCCGTGCTGAATGGCGTCTGGGACAGGCAATGCCGCGCGGCATAACACGCGGGGCGTTGTCGCCTGCTGTTGGATTTCTATCGGTTCTGATGGGCATTGGCGGTGGCAGCTTTGGCGTGCCACTGATGAGCCTTTATAACACGCCCATTCACCGCGCGGTTGCCACTGCGGCGGGTTTTGGTGTTGTGATTGCCGTGCCGTCTGTCATCGGCTTTTTGTTTGTTACGCTTGATCCTGCTACGCGGCCACCGCTGACCATTGGGGCGGTAAATTTGGTGGCGTTTGTGTTGGTCATTGCAATGACCTTGATCACAGCCCCCATTGGCGCGCGTTTGGCGCATGCGATGGATCCAAAGCCGCTCAAACGTGTATTTGCTGTCTTTTTGGTTTTGGTCGCCGTGAATATGCTGCGCAAGGCGTTGTTGGGTTGACCGGGCCTGACGGATTTGAAGTATTCGACTTTGATCCGCGCACGGCCGTATGGGCTGAGGCCGCTTTAAATGTTGCCCGCATGGTCGCTGCTGACCCCGACATGCGGGCGGCAGACAATTTGCGCCACAACAAAACGTGGTTTGTCGGGGTTGATGCGCTCCCCAATGCGGAGGACGGCAGCATAAATGGTGTGCCGCTTTTAGGGCCGTGGAAACGTCATATCCCTGATCTACCGCTTCATCCTGCGCAATTGTCGATTGTCTATGAAGGGTATCCAAAGCAGGATACCAACGAGAGCGATGCAAACCACCGCTACCGCCTAAACCGCGCTGCAGCGCATGTGGATGGGCTGCTTCCGGTTGGGCCAAACAAGCGGCGGTTTGCGCAAGAGTTCCATGCGTATATCCTTTCATTGCCACTGAATGATGTGCCTCATTCGCCCACTGTTGTCTGGCGGGGGAGCCAGCGCATTATGCAAGCCGCGTTGCGGGGTGTTCTTGAAGGGCATGATCCTGAAAACATAGACATCACAGATGTTTATCAGGCCGCACGCAGGCAGGTGTTTGAAGAGTGTGAGCAAGTTTCGTTGGTTTTAAAACCGGGCGAGTCAGCATTACTGCACTCGTTTGTCCTGCATGGCACCCAGCCGTGGGGACATGCACCAGACCCCACACATGAAGGTCGAATGATCGCATTTTTGCGACCCGAATGTGCTGGTGGATGTGCCGAATGGCTGGCAACGCCGTAAAAGGTGCCCGACTATTGGGTCACCTAAAGGCTGTAGCTGTTTCGCCTCGGCATACAATTATCTTACACTTGCCTTATTGTTGCCGCAGGCTTTTTGCATAAACTACCTACACGCACCCGCAAGAGGGGCAGTTTTGAGCGCGAGGCAGGATATGCAACAGATCATCACAGGACCATTCGGACGGTTAGCATTTTACGATCCCGAAGCAGTAATAGATACGCAATTTCCTGCGTTTAACCCACCAAGTTGTGAGTTCGCGCGCGGAGATGTTTTTCAGGCAGCAAATGTTTCACATGCCCCGAATGTGATTCCGTTGCCCCGTCAATACCGTCGCAACGCTGCTATGGCGATGTTTGGCAGCCCGACAAAACGCGAACAATAACGCCTTAAGGTTTGCGCGCCAGCCGTGCGGCCCGTCCGCCGCGCCGCTTGGTGAATGCACCTGCGCGGGATGGGATATCTGCCATCACCTCGCTGCGTTCCTCCGCGCTCATGCGTGACCATGCCCCAATTTCATCGATTGTGCGCAAGCAGCCCGTACACAGCCGGCTTTCAGGATGCACAACACATATCTTGATACAGGGGCTTTCGACTTCGGCACGTTTCCAGACTTTGTCACTCATCGCTTAGTCCCCCTGTGTCGCGCGCAATACGCGCAATCGGTCCAACACACCTTGAAGAATATAGCTGGCTGCAACGTGATCGATCACCTCTGCGCGACGTTTGCGAGACGTATCCGCCTCTAATAGCGCGCGCTCGGCAGCCACAGTGGACAGACGTTCATCCCAATACCCAATCGGCAGATCGGGGTGCAAGCGGCTAAGGTTGCGCGCAAACGCCCGTGTCGATTGACACCGGGGCCCCTCAGAGCCGTCCATATTGTAGGGCAGGCCAAGGATCAATCCGCCAATGTTTCGGTTTGACATGATTTCGGCCAGCCGCGCAGCATCAACGCCAAACTTTTTGCGCCGCACAGTCTCCAATGGACTTGCTACAGACAGAAAGCTATCGGTTACCGCTACGCCAATTGTCTTTTCGCCCAGATCAAGCCCGATCAGCGCTCGCATTTCGGGCAAGGCGGCGGCGTAGTCTTCGATGTTCTCATGTATCAATCGATTATTCCTGCCTTGCGGCCTGCTGCGTTGATCAGTTCTAGCGCATCTTTGTCGGCTGCGAAAACCTCGATTGCATTGGTGTGGATCGCTTGCGCACGTTCCCATTCGCCCAAAACGCCTAAGGATGCTATCAGGCGTGCCCAATCGCGGGCAGGGCCACCTTCATCGGCGAGCCGTTGTGATAGGCCGCTGACCATGCCGCCGATCATTTCCATACGCTCAGCTGGCGTCATATCTTGCGCGTTTTCAATGTCTTCCGAATTTGGACCACGACCGGAAGCATCGCCAATCTCTGGGATAGCATAGCGCACGCCCGCCAGTTCGGCCAACTCTTCGATTTGCTCCAAGATTGGCGGTATCCACGGGGCGTCTTCGGGGCCTGCGCGCAGCAAAGCATCCCAGATGCGAAAGGCCTGATCTGGGCGTCCGGTTTGGGCCAGCATCAGACCAACATAATAACGTGCAACGCCATTTGATGGATCACCGTTGAGTACAGCGCGTAGGCTCATTTCGGCCTCAGGGGAGACGTAGCCGCCTGCAGACAGCACCTGCAACTCACCCAAATCAGCTAACTCCTGCGGTGTGGCAGTTTCACCTTTCAGCTTTAGCAAGCGTACCTGAGCGTCCTTAGCGGCTAAGAAATTGCCGATACGGCGTTCCTGCTGCGCAAGAAGCGCGTGACCTTGGGCATCATCTGGCCGTTTCGCCACAGCACTGCGCAATTGCCCCAATAGTTCTTTGTACCGGCCATCTATATTTTCGGGATCAACAAACGTGGGCAGGGATGCTTCGGCCACGGATTGTTCAGGACGGGAAATGCGCACTTCCTCAGCGAATGCGATGCGGTCCTTGAGGCCCATATCACCATATCCAGGTGCACCAAGCCACCAATAGGCGGCTGTGCTGCCCAGAAGGCCGACAGCAATGATAATCAATGCAATGCTAGTTGGCGCTGCATTGGTAGTGGCAGTTTCATTTGCTTGCGCTTTGTCTGCGGCGATTAGGCGGCGGGCGATTTCTGCATGCACACGCTCTGCATCCGCTTTTGCAATGACACCACGCGCGACATCACGGTCAACCTCACCCAATTGAGCGCGGTATACTTCGACATCCGATGCCGCACGTGATCCTATATCGCGGTGGCCCCCCCGCACAACAGCACGAGCCAATACAGCACCAACCATCAGCGTGATCGCAACAGCTACAAACCAGAAACTCAGCATCAAGACGATCC
Organism: Sulfitobacter sp.; assembly: GCF_036960155.1. Lineage (GTDB taxonomy): Bacteria > Pseudomonadota > Alphaproteobacteria > Rhodobacterales > Rhodobacteraceae > Sulfitobacter. Next base: position 403,671 of record NZ_JBALWB010000002.1, read on the forward strand.
TCCTTGTTATGATGGGTGTAGTACGGCCAGACGCGCTGCAAAAGAGGGCAATGGGGCATCCGCGACGAATAGACCTGCCATAAGTGTCGCTCCTGGTGGCACATGTCGCAAAATTGATAAAGAATGCCGCGCAGAGTATCCTCTTTTCGGGAAACTCCCCCATGAAGACCACAACGGGTTACATTAAGCCCGAATCCATTCCTTATCTGCGTCAGGGACCTCAGCGATGAAAAAATACTCCGTATTTGCCGTGGCACGCGAAGCAATGCGTCACCACACTGGCTGGACCCGCGCATGGCGCGATGCGGCCCCAAAGAAACGTTATGACGCAATTATCGTCGGGGCGGGCGGCCATGGCCTCGCGACAGCGTATTATTTGGGCAAGAACTTCGGCATAACCAATGTCGCCATCTTGGAAAAAGGGTGGCTGGGCGGCGGCAACACGGGCCGCAACACAACCATCATTCGATCCAACTATTTGCAAGATCCATCCGCTGCAATCTACGAAAAATCGCGTTCCTTGTATGAAACGATGTCACAAGATCTCAACTATAATGTGATGTTTTCCCCACGTGGGGTTATCATGCTTGCACAAACCGAACATGAAGTGCGTGGATACAAGAGAACAGCACATGCCAACATGTTGCAGGGGGTCCCAACTGAATTCATCAGCCCTGAGAAGGTCAAACAGCTGGTTCCGATCATCAATCTGGCTGGTCCGCGCTATCCTGTACTGGGTGGCCTGTGGCAGGCACGCGGCGGCACAGCGCGCCACGATGCGGTTGCATGGGGTTACGCGCGCGCCTGCTCTGATATGGGCATGGACGTGATCCAGCGCTGCGAAGTGACGGGCATTCAGTCTGAGGGTGGCAAAGTCACTGGCGTGAACACCACACGCGGCGATATTTCATGTGACAAGCTGGGTATGGTTGTTGCTGGCCACTCCGGTCACCTCGCCGAAATGGCGGGCTTCCGTCTTCCCATCGAATCTGTGGCCCTTCAGGCGCTTGTGTCTGAACCAATCAAACCCTGCATGGATGTGGTTGTAATGGCTAACACAGTTCACGGCTACATGAGCCAGTCTGACAAGGGTGAAATGGTTATTGGCGGCGGCACCGACGGCTATAACAATTACACCCAGCGCGGCAGTTTTCACCACATCGAGGAAACCGTGCGCGCATTGGTCGAGACCTTCCCGATGGTGAGCCGGCTCAAGATGCTGCGCCAATGGGGCGGTATTGTGGATGTTACAGGCGACCGTTCTCCGATCCTCAGTAAAACACCTGTTGATGGTATCTTTATTAACTGTGGTTGGGGTACGGGCGGGTTCAAAGCGATCCCAGGCTCCGGTTGGGCCATGGCCGAGCTGATGGCCAAGGGCCGCTCCCCGTTGACTGACGCATTTGGCCTAGAACGCTTTACCGAAGGCCGCTTTATTGATGAAAGCGTTGCCGCAGGAGTGGCACATTGAAGGTCCGCGGCCTGAACCACATCACACTCGCTACCCGTGATTTGCAGCGCGCGATCCCGTTTTACCGCGATACACTTGGTCTAGTGCTTGCGCATGAATGGCCGCAGGGCGCGTATTTCACAGCTGGTGATCTGTGGTTCTGTTTGTCTCTGGATGAGCGGGCGCAACCTTCTGATAGTTATACTCACTTTGCGTTTGATGTGGATCCAAGTGATTTTGACATATTGTCCCAACACGTGAGAAATAGCGGCGTGCAGATTTGGAAAGAGAACCGATCTGAGGGTGCGTCGTTGTATTTTTGCGATCCCGACGGAAACCGGCTTGAGCTTCATGTAGGCTCCCTGACGACGCGTCTTGACGCTATGAAAAAGGAACTGGCTCTATGCTAATTGTATCGTGCCCTTGCTGCGGTGTGACCGCAGAAGAAACCGAATTCCACGCCCACGGGGAGGCGCATATCACGCGCCACACGGTTGGCAGCAGCGATGACCAGATGGAAACCTATCTGTTTATGCGCAAAAACCCCAAAGGTGTGCACTTTGAACGGTGGCGTCACCAGAATGGCTGCGGCAAGTGGTTCCATATGGCGCGCTGTACGATGACCCTTGAGGTGTTCGGCACTTATAGTGCGCAAACCTATGATCCCCCAGAGGAACTGCTGGTTCAAATCGACGTAAAGCGTCCTGGATGGCGGGGTAACGCGTGATGTTGTTTCCTGTATCTGACCTTTTCCCGCACTCAACTTTCGCGATGGAGCCACAATCATGAGCACCCGTCTCGCCACAGGCGGCCGCCTGTTGAACAAATCCAAAGCTGTAAAGTTTCGCTTTAACGGCAAACACATGGACGGCTATGAGGGCGACACGCTGGCCTCCGCACTTCTGGCGAATGACCAGATGTTGGTGGGCCGCTCGTTCAAATATCACCGTCCGCGCGGCATTGTTGCAGCTGGCCCAGAAGAGCCAAACGGCCTTGTGAACCTAGGTGAAGAGGGTAAGTTTGAGCCGAACGCCCGTGTGACCACAACCGAGCTGTTTGACGGCCTCACCGCGCAAAGCCAGAACCATTGGCCCAGCCTTGAGTTCGACGTAGGCGCGATTAACAAGCACCTTGGCCGCTTTTTGCCTGCTGGTTTTTACTACAAAATGTTCATCCACCCGCGTCCCCTGTGGAAGCACGTGTATGAGCCGATCATCCGCCACTCGGCTGGTTTGGGGCGCGCACCCAAGACGCGTGACGATGACAGCTATGAGCATTTCTATTCCTTCTGCGATGTTCTGGTTGTGGGGGGCGGCGTTGCTGGCCTAGAGGCTGCGCGCGCGGCTGCATTGTCCGGCGCACGTGTGATGCTGATTGAGCAAACAGCCCATTGGGGTGGCCGCACGCCTGTTGATGGCGGCGAGATCAATGGCAAAACAGCCCAAGATTGGATCAACGCCACATTGGCCGAGCTGCAAGGCATGGAGAACGTGACACTGCGCACCCGCATGATGGGTGCAGGCGTATACGACCACGGCTATGTGCTGGGTTACGAACAACTGACAGATCACGCCCCTGAAAAAGCGGGCCCACGCCATCGTTTGTGGCGCATTCGCGCGAAACACATCATCACAGCGACAGGCGCAATCGAGCGCCCGCTCAGCTTTGCTGGGAACGACATTCCGGGTGTGATGCTAGCCGCGTCGATGCGCGACTATGTTGTGAACTTTGGCGTATCTGCCGGGGACCGCACGGTTGTAGTCACCAATAACGATGACGCCTACCTGACAGCGATTGCGCTAAAGCATGCAGGGCTAGACGTGCCAGCCATTCTGGATGCACGTGTTCAGTCACAAGACAGTGACGTAATGGTGCAGGCCAAAGCGTTGGGCATCCGCGTCTTGATGGGACACGGTATTTCATCGGTCAAAGGCGGCAAGCGCGTCACCAGCGTAGAGATCTGTGCACAAGCGGGCGAGGGTGCTGTGCTTGAGGAGATCAACTGTGATGCAGTTGCGATGTCTGGCGGCTGGTCTCCGGTTGTTCACCTGTGGTCTCATTGCGGTGGCAAGCTGACATGGGACACAACAAACGCGTGCTTCATTCCAGATCCTGATAACGCTCCAAAAGGCGCAGACGGCGGGCAATTTGTCTCAACAGCAGGGGCGGCCTCGGGCACGTTCCTTTTGGATGATTTGCTGAATGACGCATTTGCGGCAGCCGACGGCGTGTTGCGGTGTATCGGAACAAAACTGCCCAAAGGCACAGCGGCCTCCAAGGGCGAGCGCCGTGAAGAAGCGCCGATGGCTCCGGTCTGGTTGATGCCCCAAGGTGCCAGCGTAAAGCTGCGCGAAAAGGCATGGCTCGACTATCAAAACGACGTAAAGGTTTCTGACGTACGCCTTGCCGCACAAGAGGGCTTTGTGTCGGTAGAACATGCCAAGCGCTATACAACTTTAGGCATGGCTACTGATCAAGGTAAGTTGAGCAATATCAACGGTCTTGCGACGTTAGCTAAAGCGATGGGTGAGGACATTCCTGCGGTTGGTACAACCACGTTCCGCCCGCCATATCACCCGATCTCAATGGCCTCGATTGGTGGCGAAGCACGGGATGCGGCGTTCCAACCCATCCGCCGTACACCGATGTATGACTGGCATGATAACAACGGTGCTGAGTGGGAACCTGTTGGCCAGTGGCGTCGCCCTTATGCGTACCGCCAGGGCGAGGAAAGCACCCATGACGCCGTTATGCGTGAGGTTACCAATACCCGCGAAAAGATGGGCCTGCTGGATGCCTCAACACTCGGCAAGCTGATCGTCAAAGGGCCGGACGCGGGCAAGTTCCTTGATATGCTCTACACCAACATGATGAGCACCCTAAAGCAGGGTAAATGCCGTTACGGCCTGATGTGTAACGACAACGGATTCCTGATTGATGACGGTGTTGTTGCGCGCATCGATGAAGACACTTGGCTGTGCCACACAACCACAGGCGGCGCTGAAACCATTCACGCCCACATGGAAGAATGGCTGCAGACCGAATGGTGGGACATGAAGGTTTATGTCGCCAACGTCACCGAACAATACGCGCAAATCGCCGTTGTTGGCCCCAACGCCCGCAAGGCGCTGGAAAAGCTAGGTGGCATGGATGTCTCCAAAGAGGCGCTTGCCTTTATGGAGTGGGCGGACGGCGAGATTGGCGGCTTTAAGGTGCGCGTCTACCGGATTTCCTTCTCGGGGGAGCTATCTTACGAAATTGCAGTTGATGCGAACCACGGGCAGGCGTTCTGGGACGCGCTGATGGAAGCTGGCGCTGATCTGGGTGTGATGCCTTATGGCACGGAGTGTTTGCACATTCTGCGCGCTGAAAAGGGCTTTATCATGATCGGCGACGAAAGTGATGGCACCGTAATCCCGCAAGACCTTAATTTGCATTGGGCTCTGTCCAAGAAGAAAGAGGACTATCTGGGCAAGCGCTCGCAACAGCGCTCGCATATGGCTGATCCTAACCGTTGGAAGCTGGTTGGCTTGGAAACCACTGATGGTTCCGTGCTGCCGGACGGTGCGTATGCTGTGGGCGAGGGCAAAAATGAAAACGGTCAGCGCAACATGATTGGGCGCGTGACCTCTAGCTATCATTCGCCGACTTTGGGCAAAGGTATCGCGATGGGGCTGGTCCATAACGGACCCGACCGCATGGGCGACGTGCTTGAGTTCCCGGGAACGGACGGAAAAACCTATAACGCGCGGATCGTTGATCCGGTGTTCTACGATAAAGAAGGGGCGAAGCAGAATGTCTGATCCAGTATCCGCTTTGAATAACGCCAATTTTGACAGTGGCATCGCCACGGTCACAGAATTGGGCGCGGTTGGCATGATCACCTTGCGTGGTGATCTGTCTGCAAAATCCTTGCAAAAAGCCGTAGTGGCCGTCGCAGGGGTGAGCATGCCCGATCAACGCACATGCGTGACACAGGACGCGGGTGGGATGGCTTGGATGTCCTCCGATGAGCTGTTGATCATGTGCGACTACACGGATGCAGCTAGTAAGCTGACAGAGCTGCAGGGCAAGTTAGCTAAAGAGCACGCGCTGGCGGTGAACGTGTCTGATGCGCGCGCTGTGTTTGAGGTGCGCGGACCCAACGCACGCGAAGTGATGGCAAAACTGGCACCTGTTGATCTGGCGCCTGCCCAGTTCACGCCAGGTATGTTCCGCCGGACGCGCATCGCGCAGGTCGCGGCAGCGTTCTGGATGCCACAAGAGGGAGTATTCCATGTGGTTTGCTTCCGCTCGGTCGCGCAATACGTCTTTGACGTCCTTAGCGGTGCGGCACAGTCCGGATCAGAAGTAGACCTGAATTGGGACGTCGCGAAACGCGGATAATTATCTTCGCGTAGGGGTTGTGAGTTCTGGGTTGGTTTGCCATGTTGAGATATCTCAACATGGAAGTATTATCGTGAAGTCATTGTTCCTGAGCGCAATTTTGGCGCTATCCCCAATCGCAGCTGCGGCTGAGTCCTATGAATGTACAACTGAGAGTTACGGAAGCGGCGGCTGGGTTTCAAATGTGATGATTCTAGGTGTTGACCGAGAGAAAAACGTTGGATCTGCATTTGATTTCGCTATTCAAGAAGTCCACAAGGCGCCAATTCCTGTAAAGTTCAAGAAATGGTCCGATAACAGGTTTCAGTTCAATTGGACCGTGAAGGGCATTCAGACGAGCAACAGCGGCAGCTCAATTATCAGCTACAAGGTTACATTGCGTCCGAATAGCGGAAAATTCACGCTGAGTGGGCGACTTCATGGTTCTGATAATGTGATCAGTGGTTCAGGCACCTGCGAGATGATCAAGTGATGAATATCGAAAAAAAGGGCTTGAAATTGAAGTTTTGTGCGCTTGCCCTTGCAGCACTAATAAGTACGCCTGCGATGGGAGCTGGCGTTTTGTATGAGTGCGATCTGAATAGTAAACGGGCTAACGGGTGGGTATCTCAAAAAATGGCCTTTGTCTTTGAGGACAGTGGAGCTGTTAAGGTTATAGACAGTGTTTTGCTTAATTTCGAAATCGGACCTATGAACGCGCGTGCGCGCACATCGGGGGATGTCTCGCGATTGACTTGGAATATCGCGGGAGCGACCGATAGTGTGGGCCAGCGGGTCCCTACATTCAGCTACACAGCAAAATTGAATCTGAAGACGCTAGGTTTGTCCGTCTTGGCAAAGCCTGTAGGCTACCCACAACGTTTTACGGGCAAAGGCAGTTGTGTAAAGCGCAATAATGCTAAGGGCTTTCCCAAAAGCCTGAGGTGAACAATATAGGCCCCTCAAGGTTGTCGCAAAACTCACGGTTATTTTCTGCCCCCGAGCCTCAGGTTGCAGTGCGGGCGTTGACGGCGCGGTGTTGCTGCACAACGGCCTGCGCTATATTGTCCAGAGAGCTAAAGTTTACCTCTTTGCTAAAGAGAAACCGAGTTCTTTCACGAGTTGACCTTGACGAAGGTCCTATGCGCACTTCATTTAGGTGTAATTGAATTGACTTTAATGGAGGCCCAAATGGCTTTTGAACTTCCCGATCTTCCCTACGCCCACGACGCCCTAGCATCAAAAGGCATGAGCGCCGAGACGCTGGAGTTCCACCATGACAAGCACCACAACGCCTATGTCGTGAACGGCAACAAAGCGATTGAAGGCACCGAGTGGGCTGGCAAATCCCTCGAAGAAATCATCAAAGGCACTTACAACGCAACTTCGGTTGCGCAGAACGGTATCTTCAACAACATCAGCCAGCTCTGGAACCACAACCAGTTCTGGGAAATGATGGGCCCTAACGCATCCGCAATGCCGGGTGAGCTGGAAAAAGCACTCATCGAGAGCTTTGGTTCCGTCGACAAATTCAAAGACGAGTTCAAAGCAGCAGGCGCGGGCCAGTTCGGTTCCGGCTGGGCATGGCTTGTTAAAGACACAGATGGTGGCCTGAAGGTTACCAAAACTGAAAACGGCGTGAACCCTGTTTGCTTCGGTCAGACAACTCTGCTGGGCTGTGATGTTTGGGAGCACTCCTACTACATCGACTTCCGCAACGCGCGTCCTGGCTACCTCACAAACTTCCTTGATAACCTTGTGAACTGGGAAAACGTCGCATCCCGCATGTAAGCGGTCACGACCAGATTTAAAATTAGAAAGCCCCGCAGCATCGTGCTTGCGGGGCTTTTTTATTGGTTCTTTGGAAAGGGTGGTTTTAACCGAACTCAGTATTTATTGCCGCAAGAGCGGCATCAGCATCAGGCACCCATGTGAGGTAATTCAAAACGCTTTCATCTGCAAAGCCGCGGTCGCTCACATGGTTCATCAATTGCTTTAATGGATTCCAATATCCTTTTGTATTCACGATAAAAATTGGTTTCTCATGTAAGCCCAGCTGGCGCCACGTAAGCACCTCAAATAACTCATCCAGTGATCCGGCACCGCCGGGCAAAACAACCAGTGCATCACTGTTCATGAACATGACTTTCTTTCGTTCGTGCATGGTTTCAGTGACGATATAGGTGGTCAGGTCTGTCTTGCCGACTTCCCACGCGACAAGGTGCGCAGGGATCACGCCAAAGGTTTCACCACCAGCCTGTTGGGCCGCGCGCGCGACACTCCCCATCAGTCCAACATCGCCTGCGCCATACACCAAACGCCACCCGTTTGCGGCAATGCCCGCACCCATGGTTTCGGCATCTGTTGTAAAGGTGGGGTCGTCTCCTGGGCGCGAGCCACAGAACACACAGACGGATTTCATGGACATTGGGAACTCCTGCATCACTTTTAAGAATAATTCGTGGTCACGATTTGGTATTTTGACCCGTGATACCCTGTCCGCTACAAAGGCTCAACGCACACTAGACGTGGCGCAAAAAGGGAAGTTCTTAATGAGCAAGATGTTGGCAAGCCTTGGAGGCACCGCGGGCGCTGTTGTCGCGGGTGGCGGGATGGTCGTTGTCCTTGCCCTTGGGGCTTACATCGGTTTCGGCAGTGACCTGTCACCAGAGGCTGATCCTGTTGTTGCGGCCAGCACTCCTGCACAAGCACCACAGACCGTGGTAGCCGAAGTTGTGCCAAAGGATGAGGAGGCGATTGCTGTATCTCCTGAAACCACACTAGTCCCCCAAAAGCCAAGCTTTGACGAGCTGCGCAGAGAGACAGATGGCACAACCGTCATCGCAGGGCGGGCAGAGCCGTTAAGTGACGTAAAGATTATTGTGGACGGAGACGAGGTCGCCACCGCCAAGGCCGACAGTCAGGGTGGCTTTGCCGCGATTGCCGTTCTACCGCCTAAAGACACTGCACAAGTGGTGAGCCTGTCCTCTCAGGGGGCAGACGAGGGAGATGAGGAAGCAGCGTCTCTGGATGAGATCATCCTCGCGCCTACCAAAGCCCCAACTGTGACCGCAATGGCCGCTCCAGAACCGAGCGAAGCTGCGCCACAGGACACGCCGCTTGCCAAGGCAGAGCCCGAAGTTTCGGCAAGTGCGCCCGCCAATGAAACCGTTGCCAACGATGTGCCGATAAACGATGTGCCGGTAACTGAGACTGTTACCGCTGATGCGCCAGACACTGAGGGTGATGTTACTGTGGCCTCAGCCATTGAGAACAGCGAACCCGAGCCTGAACCCGCGCGTATAGCGGTTCTGAAATCCGATGAAACGGGTGTGCGCCTGCTTAACCCCGTTCAGCCCGAAGCAATGACAGCAATTGCATTGGATACCATTGGGTACTCGGATCTGGGTGACGTGCAACTAGCAGGGCGTGCACAGCCTGACACAGCAAGGGTACGGGTATATCTTGATAACCGTTCAGTCATCAGCTTGCCTGTTGATGCAGATGGCCGCTGGCGCGGTGATTTGCCGAATGTCGATGAGGGGGTGTATACCCTGCGTGTTGATGAGGTGAGTGTTGATGGGGATGTTAGCAGCCGCGTTGAAACACCGTTCAAACGCGAATCCGCTGAAGTGCTCGCAGAAGCATCCGCGTCAGATGGGCCAATAAAATCGATTACGGTCCAGACGGGTGCCACTCTTTGGGCGATTGCGCGCGATCGCTACGGCGAAGGAAACCTTTATCTGCGGGTGTTTGAGGCGAACGCGGATAGCATCCGTGATCCGGACCTGATTTATCCCGGTCAAGTGTTTGATCTTCCAAACTGAGGTGGTCCTTGGGTGATGGACACCCTATGTAGTAAGTTGACTGCATAGGATACCTCATGGCTGCCGATAGAACTGCCCCCCCAAAGAACATCAAATCACAAAACCCATCCGTAAAATCTGCGGTGACCGAAGAAGAGGTCGCTGCGGAACAAGAGCGCCAGTCGTCCTTGCGGGTGCTGCGTAAGGTTGCGCCCTATCTGTGGCCCAAAGACATGCCTTGGGTGCGGAAACGGGTTGTCTGGGCTTTGATTGCGCTGATCGTTTCCAAGATGGTTACCGTCGCTACACCGCTGTTTTACCGCGATGCAGTTGATGCGCTTGCGGGGGAGGGCATGCCGCTATTTGCGCTGAGCGCGATCGGCTTGACCGTCGCTTACGGGATGGCGCGCCTGATGGGTGTCGGGTTTCAGCAACTTCGGGACGCTATCTTTACCCGTGTAGCGCAACGCGCGCTGCGTATGCTGGCGCTTGAGACGTTTAATCACATTCACCGCCTCTCCATGCGGTATCACATCTCACGTAAAACAGGTGGGTTAAGTCGTATCATCGAACGGGGCGTTAAGGGCGTAGAATTCCTGCTGCGCTACCTGTTGTTTAGCATCGGCCCGTTGATCCTTGAGCTGTTGATGGTTGGTCTGATCCTGACATTCTTGTTTGATGTGACCTACCTGTTTGTGGTGGCCGTAACGATTGGCTTTTATGTTTGGTTCACGTTTGCCGTAACCGAATGGCGTGTGAAACTGCGCCGCCAGATGAATGATCAGGATACGGATGCCAACCAAAAGGCGATCGATAGTCTTTTGAATTATGAGACCGTGAAGTATTTTGGTGCCGAAGCTCGCGAAGCAGGCCGCTATGACGTCGCTATGGCAAGTTATGAAGAGCTGGCCGTGAAGACGAATTACTCATTGGCGTTCCTGAATTTTGGTCAATCTCTGATCATTACTTTTGGGCTGGTTGGGGTGATGGTTTTGGCGGCAGTCGGGGTGCAGAACGGCACGCTGACAGTCGGCGATTTTGTCATGATCAATGCCTACATGATCCAGATCACTGTGCCGCTAAATTTTCTGGGGACAGTTTACCGCGAAATCCGGCAAGCACTTGTGGATATGGGGCAGATGTTTGATTTGCTCGAACAGCCATCTGAGATCAACGATAAACCCGACGCGCCCGATTTGCAGGTGAGTGGGGGGCAGATCAAGCTTGAAAATGTGCGGTTTGGCTATAGCGAGGATCGCGAAATTCTCAAAGGGGTGAGTCTAACAGCGGAGCCGGGTGAGATGGTAGCGATTGTTGGATCAACCGGATCGGGTAAATCAACTGTCGGACGGTTGCTGTTCCGCTTTTACGATGTGAATGAGGGAAGCCTGACAATTGACGGGCAGGATGTGCGGGATGTGACGCAAAATTCGCTGCACCGCCAAATTGGGGTCGTCCCCCAAGATACAGTACTGTTCAACGACACCATCGGCTATAACATCGCCTATGGCCGAAATGGCGCAACACAAGCTGATGTGGAGGCTGCGGCCAAGGCGGCGCAAATCCACGACTTTATCGCCGCATTGCCAGAAGGGTATGATACTTCCGTTGGCGAACGAGGGTTGAAGCTATCGGGTGGTGAAAAGCAACGTGTTGGCATTGCGCGCACCTTGTTGAAAGATCCGCCAATTCTGTTGCTGGATGAGGCCACCAGCGCACTCGACAGTGAAACCGAACATGAGATTCAGGATGCATTGCGCCAAGCTGGCCGTGGGCGCACTGTGTTGACCATCGCGCACCGCCTAAGCACAATTGCCGAAGCAGACCGCATCATCGTTCTGGAAAAAGGCGAAGTGGTAGAGCAGGGGACCCATGACGATCTGTTGGCCCAAGAGGGGCGCTATGCACAGTTGTGGCATCGTCAGCAAGCCGAGGAATAACGCCTCAGGGTTGATCCCGTAGACAGGCCCGCCTAAAGGCGGACCTGACATGATGTTTTGAGTTGCGCCTGCCTTACCTGTAGTACGCTGGAGGATAAGGCAGAGCGCGGCGCAGCGTCACTCCGCCGCGATGGCTTTGCCTGTTAGCTTATCCAGCGCGCCTGTCATCATCTGGATGTACTTGGCCTCTTCGGGCAGCGCATGTGTTTGCGCTAGCGTGGAAGGGGCGTGATAGGTGACATGCACCACACCTTCACCATCTGCATAGGCCAGTACACGTAGGGGCAGATCAAGGCCCGCAGTTTGATTGTCTGTCATTGCGGGCGTGCCGAGTTTTGGGTTTCCAAAGATCAATAGCTGGGTTGGGCGCAGTTCCAGCTCGACCTTTTGGGCGCCCGCTGCGTGATCAATGCGGGCAAAAACGGTTGCGCCTGCTGCAGTAACTGCTGCTTCGAGGCGGTCCATTGTTTCGGCAACAGAGTGGGGGCTGGTTTTTGCGATCATCTCGGCGTGGGCAGGGGCGCTTGTTGCGGCGAACCCAAGAGAGAGAGCAGTTGTCAGGCTCATTAATTTGCGCAGCATTGATCGTTCCTTTTTGGTGGTTTGGGTCCACATAGCATAAGGCCCCCCGCAATCTATGCGAGAGGCCTTAAGTCACAAAGGAGTGTAACGGCGTTATTCTGCCGGAGTAGTAGAGGGATCATGGCGGCGGGGGTGATCTGGCATGTCATCCCCCCAGATCAATTCACCTGTGCCAGAGCGGCGGGCATCTCGGTTCAGCGCCCAGTCACGGGCAGCACGGCTTGCACGTCCCATCGACATCCGCGCCAGCAGCCGCGCAATCCATCCGACATAGGTTGTGGCCCAGACGCGAATGGCCAAAAGCGACGGTGTTACGATGAGTGTCAGAACGGTTGCGATTCCAAGGCCAAACACCACTGCCGTAGCCAGCTGTTTCCACCATAGCGCGGTTGGGCTGTCGATAGTGTAGCCACCGTCGGCAAAGTTAAGGGAGAGGCCAAACATCATAGGCGCAAGCCCTGCCATTGTTGTGATAGTGGTCAACAGAACAGGACGGATACGCGCCTGAGCGGTGCGAATGATCGCCTCGATCCTTGGCATGTACTGGCTGAATTCCTGATATGTATCGATCAAGATGATGTTGTTGTTCACAACAATCCCCGCGAGGGCAACGATGCCTGTCCCAGTCATGATGATCGAGAATGTTTGATCCATCACCAACATCCCAATAAGAACGCCAGTTGTGGACAGCACAACAGCAATCAGTACCAGAATAGAGTTATAGAAGGAGTTGAACTGAGCAAGCAGGATAATGAACATCAGACCCAAGGCTGCGGTAAACGCGGACTGTAGGAATGCGCCACTTTCGGCCTGATCCTCCTGATCGCCAGTCCACTCATAGGTGACGCCGTCGGGTAGGTCGGCGACCTCAACCCATTTGGTAATCTCAGCGATCCGTTCATTTGCATTGACTGGAACCAAACGCAGATCCAGTTGGTTATAGCTTTCTTGAAGGTCCATATCCTGCGCGGCGGCAGTGCGATCGGTCAACTTGAACATGGTTCCGTCAATTGATGTGAAATCAGCATCTTGGCCAGCAGGGCGCAATGTGGCGAAAGTTACCGCATTTGCAGCGTCTTCGCCCGGCTTGGTCGCGTTAACGATTTTCATCATACCCGGCGTCACGTCGGCTTTCACATCCATGTAACGTTTTTGGTCGATGCGGCTGATTTCGGCCAACTTAGGTACGGGGGTACGTGTGATAAAGTTAGACAATGGGATCAACCCGTCTGCTGTCCGAACCTTGAGTGTATCCAGCGTGGACAGCAGGCGGTCTTGCTCGGGCAGGCGAACGCGGATTTCAATCTCTTCATCCGAGCTATCTACTCGCATTGTGTCCAGCAGCAGGCCGCGCGTGACCAGTTGAACCATTGCGCCCACGCTGACAACGTCAGCACCGTATTGGCCGGCCTTCTCGACATCGACGTCGATTTGCCAATCAATGCCGGGCAGGGGGCGGGTGTCTTCGATTAAGGTGAGGCCAGGAACAGTTTCGAAATGGTCTCGGGCCATGGCTGTTGCAGCGACGAGGTCGACAAAACTGTCCGTTTTGAAACGCAAATGTACGGGTTTACCGGAGGCAGGGCCGCGATCAAGGGATAGTACCTCGATCCGGATGCCTGGGATGGCAGAAAGCTGTTCGGTTAATTCGGCGATGACAATGTCACCGTCCAACTCAGGTTGAAGTGCGCGGTCTTCCCATGGAATCGTTTCCAGTTGAACCTGCCCGATGAGGTCCTTGGGGGCTTGTGAGCCGCCTGTGTTGCTGTCCAAGCCACCTTCGCCTGCAAATGCAAATGCCGTTGCGATACCGGGGTGTTCCAGAACAACCTTTTCTGCCTGACGCAGCAGATCGTCCTTTTCATTCAGCGATAGGTTGCCACGGGCCAGAACATAAACGATCGCCTGTTCAGGTTCTGATTCCACAAAAAACTCAACCCCTTTGGAGTTGTTGCTAAAGAAGATGAGGGTGGTGCCGACAAATACAAACACAATGCCGCACATGACCAGCGGCATCACAGGGTTGCCTGCAATGGCCTCAATGACGCGCCCAAAAGCAGAACGCTGATAGCCTGCATAGATGCGATCGGGTTGCTTGCGAAATAGACGCGACGCAAGCCAACGGCCTACTTTGCCCATGCGTGTCAGCACTGCGAACAGCGTCAGCAGGAACAGCATGAAGCCGCCAAGAGCGACCAACAGCACTGCAACGGCAACTAAAACAAGGCCGAATACTTTGACGAAGGTTGGGATGACCGAAGTCAGCAGGTCTAGCCCATCCATGGCGTCAAATTGCATCCCAATCCATGCGAACAGTGGGGCGCTGGCACCCGTAGCTGGAGGCGCAAGTAGGGACATTGCAGGAAAGATCATCACAAATGCTGCAGGGAACAGCAAAATATGCAGGTACCACGGCAGGGTTGCGATGCGCTCCATGTTCGCGGCCATCCACTGCTCAAGACGCCCCGTTACACCACCCATTACAGGCAGGTACACCAAGGCGACAACCAAAGATGCTGAAAGAACAAAGATCAGGGTAACGGGCAACATGCCCATAAACTGTCCCGGTACGCCGGGCCAAAACAACATGGGCAAGAAGGCGCACAGCGTGGTGGCAGTAGACGAAATCACAGGCCAGAACATCCGCTTGGCGGCCTCTACATAGGCCTGCATTGGGCCGCTGCCTTTTTGTTGTTGTTGGTCAGCGTATTCGACAACAACAATTGCGCTATCCACCAACATACCAACGGCCAAAATGAGGCCGAACATAACGATGTTGGAAATCGAAATTCCCATCAGCGCGAGAAAGGCAAAACACAACAAGAAGGACGTCGGGATCGCAAAACCTACCAACAGGGCGGCACGAATGCCAAGTGCGGCAAGCACAACAATCATCACCAGCGCAATCGCCGTGAAAACAGAACCAAGCAGCTGTTGCACCATACTGTCCACAACGCGGCTTTGATCGTTAGAAGTGCCTACTTCGACAGCTGTCTTGAGTTCTTCAGGCCACTGCTCACTGCGTATGGCAACCAGTTCTTTAACGGCAGAGGCTGTCTCAATCAGGTTAAAGCCTTTGCGTTTAACGACCTGTAGCGCCACAGAGGCTTCGCCGTCAAACCGGGACGTGCCTAAACGGTCCTCAAACGTTAGATGGATTTGCGCCAGATCGCCCAAGGTAACAACGCGGTTGCCATTGGTCTTTACGGGCAGGTCATAAACGTCTTTTGGTTCGTCAAAACTGGAAGGGATTTTCACCGAGAAAGTGCCATTCTGGGTTTCGACTTCGCCGGCCGCGATCAACTGGTTGTTGTTCTGAACCGTCTGGATCAATTCGTTTGCGGTGACGTCGTAAGCTTCCAGCTTTAGCGGATCGATCAGCACTTCGAGCATCTCGTCGCGGTTGCCTGCAATGCCTGCCTCTAGGACAGCATCCAGCCCCTCAAGGTCGTCTTGCAGTTGCTTGGCATACCGCGCCATTGTCCGCTCTGGGACAGGGCCCGTCATGTTTACAATAATGATCGGGAATTCGGAAAAGTTGATTTCGTTGATCGTATAGGTCTCAGCCCCTTCAGGGAACAGCGCCTCGGCGGTGCCCATGGCGTCGCGGACATCCGCAATGATCGATGTCTTATCCCAGCCGAATTCAAATTCCAGCGCCAAGCCAGCATAGTTTTCTGCCGCTGTGCCTGTCATGGTTTTCAAACCATCCATGTCGCTCAGCTCGGTTTCCATCGGTTTAAGCAACAGAGTTTCTGCATCTGCTGCTGAAATGCCGGGGAAGGGGACTGAAACAAACAGCGCCGGAATCTCAATGTCCGGCTCACCCTCTTTGGGAAGGGTGGTGTACGCATAAGCGCCAACAATTAGGCTGAGCAGGATAAACGCTAGTACCATGCGGGCGCGGGAAGCGGCCCAATCGACAATACCTGTCATTGTGACACCTCACGTTGCGTGGGTGCAACTTCGACACCCTCAATCACGTATTCCTGCCCAACAACGATCACGTTCGCTTTTTCCGGTAGTCCGGTTACCCAAACGCCCTCGGCAGTGTCACGCACCAGTTCAACAGCAACGAAATCAACGATATTGTTGGCATCCACCAGCCGCAGCCCCAATGTACCTTCGTCATTCAACGTAAGTGCGCTTTGTGGTGCCAGATGGGCATTTGCGCCATCCGAGGCGATCAAGATTTCGGCTGTTTGTCCGTCGCGGATTTTAAGATCAGGGTTTGGAACTTCGATTTCCACAAGGAATGTACGGGTTGAAGGATCAGCCGAGCGGGACAGGAAAGTCACATTACCTTGAACCTGAACGTTTCCGGCGGCCAACCGCGCGCCAGCTAACGCGCCAACGTGAACGCGGTTTACATCCGTTTCAGGGACAAAGCCCACCAGTTTAACCGGATCAAGCTGAATGATGGTACCGCAAAGAGCACCCGCCTGAAGCAAAGAGCCAAGCTCGGCTGTGTCGCTTTCTAGCAGGCCACTAAATGGGGCTTTGATGATCAGGCGATCCAGTTCGGTTTCTGAAATGGCGACTTCCGCTTGGGCAGCTTCAATGCCAGAACGGGCTGCACGCAAACCTGACTGTGCTGAGCTAACGGAGGCCTCTGCCGCCGCAACTGCAGCATCTGCACTTGCCAGACGGGTTGTGGAGGCAAAGCCGTCAGCATTCAAACGAGAAGAGGCGTTCTGGTTGATCTTGGCTTCTTCAAGCTTTGCGCGGGCTTCTTCGACACGGGCCTCAGATTCGGGAACGCGTGATTCTGCTTCGGACAGTTGAGCGCGGTACTGCGCCATCGTCGCTTGCCGGGTGCCCTCATCAAGGCGGCACATGATTTGCCCTTTTTCGATCTGCGTCCCTTTGCGCAATGGTTCGGAGACAACAATCGCTGTCGTTTCAGCGCGTACATCTACCTGACGGGCTGCTGCGGTTTGGCCGCGCAGCAACACTGCACCATCGATGTTTTGGGCCGTCAGCAGCTGAGTAACAACTTTAACACGCGTGTCAGCAACAACTTCGGCCGCATTTGCGTCTTCCTCAGGATCGGGTCCTGGGGCGGCTTCTGACGCATCAACGCCAAAGAAAGAAAGGAGTGTAGGGCGCTCAATAATCGCCATATACAATATTACAGCAAAGAGAGCTGCGGCCAGAACAGGAAAGATGCGCATATAGTGCCTCGTCGAATGTGGGGACGGCCGCGTCTCTCCGGAAATAGGAGCGCCAGCTGATCTTTTCGTCTATGTAGGGCATCTAAAGTGAACTGCCCAGTTCAGAATGAACATTTTTCTTAACTTTGGGTCAAGCAAGGCGACCTTCAAGGGGGAGCGTAAAAAATGTGTAGTATGCTTGGCCCTTGGCTTGGTCCTGTCGCTCGGTTATGAGGGGCAAAACCGATTAGGCAAAGGCAAGAGCCAGATGAGCGATAGCGACGGATTTATTGAAGAAGTCACCGAAGAGTTACGCCGCGACCAGATGTTGGCAAAACTCAAACGGTATGGCTGGATTGCGGTACTGGCTGTGCTGCTAATTGTGGGCGGTGCTGCTTTTTCAGAGTACCGCAAATCACAGGTGCGCGCGCAAGCGGAAGCCTTGGGTGATGCGATGCTAGGCGCGCTCGAGAGCGACGAGGCTGCGGAACGTGTTGCCGCGCTGGAAGCTGTAGAAACATCAGAGCCACAAGCCGCAGCTGTGTTGGCCATGCTCACCGCATCTGAGCAATTAGCCGCCGAAGACCTTGAGGGTGCAGTAAGCAACCTAGAGGCGGTGGCGACCAATGGCGATATTCCGCAAATCTATCGCCAGATTGCACAGTTTAAGGCATTGACGCTTCAGGCTGAAACCATGGATGCGAATACACGCAAGCAGGGCTTTGAGGCGTTGGGCGCAGCGGGCGGAAGCCTACGTTTGATGGCGCAGGAGCAATTGGCACTGATTTCAATCCAAGAAGGTGATGTTGAGGGCGCAATTGCGACCTATCAAGGCATCCTCAGCGATGCGCAGGTCACACCAGACTTGCAACAGCGTGCATTGCAGGTGATTGTAGCCTTGGGTGGGGAACCCGAATTGAGCGGTGCCCCGATAGACGAAAATAACGGATAAGGATGCAGCCGCTCGGCTCCACGTAGATGGACCAATGGGCAAGGCGCAGACCAGAGTGAGCAGGCAATGACAGATTTGAGTTTTCCTTTGCACCGCAAGCGCACAGTTGCGCCACGTGCTATGATGCTTGGGCTACTGGGGGCCGCGGCCTTTTTGACAGCTTGCGCAGAACCTGACGCAATCCTTCAAGGACAGCGTGAAAACATACGTTCAGTTCTGCAGAACCAACCTGAACCAAACGACGGCCCAGCGGCATTTGTCGCCAATCAGACACGCGCTATATCGCTGCCTGCGGCGCGGGTAAACGCTGACTGGCCACAAACCACGGGTCATACGGCAACCCGCACAAGCAATGCTGCATTAGGCGGATCGTTGAGTCTGCAGTGGGCTGCAAAGATTGGCGAAGGCGACAGCCGGAAACACCGTATTACCGCCGTACCTGTTGTTGCGGACGGCCGAATCTTTACGCTGGATGCACAATCTGTTGTGACGGCAACTGCCACGTCAGGCGCGCCATTATGGCAGATTGATCTACGCCCAGCACGTGATCAGGCTGGTGACGCAACAGGCGGCGGTCTCGTGGTGTCTGGTGACACGGTTTATATCTCTATTGGTTTTGGCGTTCTTGCCGCAGTTGATAGCAGCAATGGAGCCGTGCGCTGGACACAACAATTAGACGCAAGCGGTTCTGGTACGCCAACGGTTTCTGGCGATCTGGTGTATGTTACAGCAGGGGATAACACAGGCTGGGCTGTGAATCGCAGCGATGGCACCGTTGAATGGCAGATCGGCGCTTCTACGGATACGAGCAACATATTAGGTGCCCCAGCACCTGCACTTACGGATGATTTGGCGATTTTTGCCTTTGGATCCGGCGAAGTGCAGGCGGTTTTCCGCCGTGGCGGTCTCAACCGTTGGGATGCGTCTATTTTGGGTAAACGCAATGGTCGTGCGCTCAGCAATATTTCTGACGTGACCGCAGCACCCGTGGTGTCTGGTGATCGCGTGTTTATTGGCAACCAATCTGGTCGTATTGCTGCGCTGGATGTAAGCTCTGGTGCGCGCATCTGGACTGCGCGTGACGGCGCAATTGGTCCGGTTTGGCCCGTAGGGGACAGCGTGTTTGCGCTGAGCGACCTAAACGAGCTTTTGCGTCTTGATGCGGCAGATGGCTCAAAAATCTGGAGCGTTGAGCTGCCGAATTTTGTAAAACGTAAACCCAAAAAGCAAAGCCGTGTTGTTCCGCATCACGGGCCTATCGTTGCTGGCGGTCGTGTTATCGTCGCCTCTGGTGATGGTTTGCTGCGCAGCTACGATCCTACAAATGGTGCACTTGTTGCTTCTGTCGAAATCCCTGGTGGCGCTACAACGGCACCTGTGGTGGCAGGGCAAACACTGTATGTTGTGTCTTCATCGGGTCAATTGCTAGCCTACCGTTAAGGCGTATCACTGACAGGGCTTTCGCAGGGCGGCTGTTTGCGCTATGGCGCGTGTCTAACACTGCTTTCGGAGCATCCTAATGTCTTTCACCCTCGCTATTGTGGGCCGCCCAAATGTGGGCAAATCCACGCTGTTCAACCGTCTAGTAGGCAAGCGCCTAGCGTTGGTTGATGACCAGCCCGGCGTCACGCGCGATTTGCGTGAAGGGGCGGCACGGCTTGCTGACCTGCGTTTTACCGTGATTGATACGGCCGGTTTGGAAGAAGTCACTGATGACAGCCTTCAGGGGCGCATGCGCCGCCTGACGGAACGCGCTGTTGATATGGCAGATATCTGTCTGTTTATGATCGATGCGCGTGTTGGGGTTACCCCAACTGATTTGGTGTTTGCGGACATTCTGCGCAAACGTTCGGCGCATGTGATTCTTGCGGCCAATAAGGCCGAAGGCAATGCTGCCGAGGCCGGCGTTCTTGAAGCTTATTCTTTGGGCCTAGGCGAACCTGTGCGTCTTTCCGCTGAACATGGTGAAGGTTTTCCAGATCTCTATTCCATTCTGATGCCGCTGGCGGATCAGTTTGCCGAAACTGCAAAAGACGATACGCCCGAAGTTGACGTTGACGTAAGTGACGACGACGAGGAGGAAAACGCAGTACGCGTCCCGACGCGTAAATACCCGATGCAGGTTGCAGTTGTTGGCCGCCCGAATGCGGGTAAATCAACGCTGATCAACCAGATCCTAAAAGAAGACCGCCTGCTGACAGGTCCTGAAGCGGGAATCACCCGCGATGCGATCTCACTCATTACTGAGTGGGAAGGCGTGCCGATGCGTATCTTTGATACGGCTGGCATGCGCAAAAAGGCCAAGATTCAAGAAAAACTTGAAAAACTCAGCGTCAGCGACGGCCTGCGTGCGGTTAAGTTCGCCGAAGTTGTTGTTGTTCTGCTGGATGCAGAAATCCCTTTTGAACAACAAGATTTGCGGATCGCTGATCTGGCCGAGCGCGAAGGCCGCGCAGTGGTTGTTGCTGTCAACAAATGGGACGTCGAAGAAAACCGTCAGGAAAAGCTGAAGGAACTCAAAGAGAGTTTTGAGCGACTGTTGCCGCAGTTGCGCGGCGCACCGCTGATTACTGTGTCGGCAAAAACGGGCAGGGGGCTAGACCGCCTGCACGAAGCGATCATGCGTGCCTATGAAATGTGGAATCGTCGCGTCACCACAGCCCAGCTGAACCGTTGGCTTGCTGGCATGTTGGAGGCGCACCCGCCCCCCGCACCGCAGGGCAAACGCATCAAGATGCGCTATATGACACAGGCTAAAACACGCCCGCCCGGTTTTGTTGTAATGTGTAGCCACCCGGAAAAAGTTCCGGAAAGCTATAGCCGCTATCTGGTGAATGGCTTGCGTGTTGATTTTGACATGCCCGGCACGCCAATCCGTTTGTGGATGCGTGGCCAGTCTGATGCCAACCCCTACAAGGGGCGCAAAAAGAACGCACCGTCCAAACTGCGTAAACACACAGACGGACGGCGCAAAGATCAGAAAACTGGTAAAAATATCTAACGTTTATGGCGCGCTCAGGATTGGGCGCGCCATGCTTTGAATGTGGGCATGACCAACGCCAATGCGCCACCTGCTGCCAGGGCAGAAACCGTGCTGTTTACCCCAAGGTTTTGCACAACCACTGCCACCAGCGCCCAAATCACCCCGATCCCATAACTAGGCGCGCGGCCAAGCTGGCTTTGAATGGCTGAGGCCATGACCAGCGCAAGGAACAGTGCGGCCAATGCTGCCGTTGTTTCATCCAGGTATCCGTATCCCGCCGCCAACAATCCCAGTGAAACGCAAGATGCTGCACTAAGCCATCCGGCGTATAGGCCCAGTGGCAATGCAGCAAACCAGCGATCTTGGGTTGGGCTGCGAAATAGGGCGATCAGGGCACTGATCAACATGATCCAGATCAGGATTGCCGCCCAAACAGGGCTTTTTAGCGCGACAGCCAGCCAGATTGTACCCACAGCAAGTGACGGGATCAGTGCAATCCTCATCGGGTGCCACAGCGCATCGTCGCGCCGTTTCCACAGGCCAAAACCCGTGCCGATGATGAGCCAAAGATAGATCACACCCCAAATCGCAAATGCATAACCTGCGGGCTGAACGGGGGGATCAATTTGGGGGATTGGAAATTGATCAGGGTCAAAACCACCAAAATCACTCACCAGAAAGGGAGACAGTGCGAAAAGCACTGCAAGAATAAACACAACTAGGGCCGTTAGGGTACGTGACATGGGGGTCTTTCTGGTTGAAGCTGCGGTTCGCTAATAGAGTTATAGCACAAAGGAATTTTGCCAATGGCACGGATCGCTATTTTTTGCGACGGAACGTGGAATAGCCCCACAATGACGCAGCCAACCCATGTTGTGCGCCTGTTTAACAAAACGCGCAGCACCAATGCCCAGCACACCCACTATTTTGAGGGTGTAGGAACTGGGGCCAACGAGGCTGGTTTTTTCAGCAAGACGTTGATGAAAATTGGAGGAGGGGCGTTTGGCTGGGGTTTGAATGAAAACATCAAGCAGGCCTACGCCGCGCTGTGTGAGCAATATGAGGCCGGAGATGAAATTTTTATCTTTGGTTTTTCAAGGGGTGCTTATACCGCGCGTTCCTTGGCTGGCATGATCCGCAAATGCGGGATTGTTGAAAACCCCACAGCTGATGCCTTGTCGGACGCCTTTAAGCTGTACCGCAAACCGGGACCCGAAAACCATCCAGACGCGCTGCATGTGTTAAAGGCACGGCGCAAGCTGTCTCCGCGATTTGCGACTTCACAGGCTGATCTGGAGTGGCGGGCCGTGACCCCGTGGCGAGGGCAACCTGCGCAAATGCACAAGGTTGATATCGCCTATCTAGGGATTTGGGATACAGTTGGGTCGCTTGGCATTCCTACATCTTTGTTGGGACCTGTCGCGCATCTGTGGAACAAGAAATACCGTTTTCACGACACGATGCTGAGTTCGATGGTGAAATCTGCCCGTCATGCAGTAGCCTTGGATGAGCGGCGCGTGTTTTACCGCCCCGCGCTGTGGGACAATCTTGAGGCATCGCGCGACAGCAAGGGGCTGAACGGTGGCAACAGGACTGATAACCGGCCTTATCAACAGGTCTGGTTTACCGGAACGCACGCAATTGTTGGTGGCTCAGCCCAAAAGGCGCGCGCGCTGACGGGACAGTCATTGCAATGGGTTGCACAGGGGGCAAAAGACGCTGGGCTGGAAATCGATATGGCTAATCTGCTGGATCGCGCGCTCAACCCAATGGCAGACAGCCATTCGCTGAGCCAACCGCCGTGGCTATACACCGTTGCGGGCAATTTGCTGAAATGGCGCAAAGGGCCGGGGCATCCCGTTGATCTGCATCCAAGTGCGGAAAAACGAATTACGGGCCGACGGGATTATCGCCCGCGCTCGCTTAAAAATCTGAGACCGGAATTGTTTGGCGATGCCCCGATTGCAAAGCCACCACGCGAAAGGCAAGAGCCGGGGCGTTAAGCCCCGACTTTCGTTATTTTAGCATGCCATCCAATGTCAGCGTGGTCTTGCCGCCCAAATAGGGCGCAAGAACAGCTGGCAGTGTGACGGTGCCGTCTTCCTGCTGGCCATTTTCCAACACGGCAATCAGGCAGCGCCCAACAGCAAGGCCAGACCCGTTGAGGGTGTGCACAAACTGCGGCTTGCCGCCGCCTTCGGGCTTGAACCGCGCATTCATGCGGCGGGCCTGAAAATCACCTGTGGTCGAAACCGAGCTGATCTCGCGGTAGGCATTTTGCCCGGGCAGCCATGCCTCGATGTCAAATGTACGACGTGCGCCAAACCCGATGTCGCCGGTGCACAACAGGACCGTGCGGTAGGGGATGCCGAGCGCCTCAAGGATGCCCTCAGCGCAGCGCAACATACGCTTTTGCTCGGCGTCTGATTTTTCGGGCAAGGTGATGGAAACCATCTCGACCTTTTCAAACTGGTGCTGACGCAACATGCCTGACGTGTCACGGCCCGCGCTGCCTGCTTCTGAGCGAAAGCAAAGCGTGTGCGATGTCATTCGGCGGGGCAGGTCAGCCGCATCCAATGTGTCACCCGCAACCGTGTAGGTCAGCGGTACTTCGGATGTTGGAACCAGCCACATGCCCTCAGTTGTCTGATAGCTGTCGTCGCCAAATTTCGGTAGCTTATCAGTGCCATACATGGCCTCATCACGCACCAGTACGGGACAGTTTACCTCGGTCAGGCCATTCTCATCGACATGTGTGTCGAGCATAAACTGCGCCAAGGCACGGTGAACCCGTGCTACGCCACGTTTGAGCATGACAAACCGCGCGCCAGATGTTTTGGCGGCCGTTTCAAAGTCCATGGAGGCGGCAACGCTATCCAGATCAAAGTGCTCACGCGGGGTAAACGCGAAAGTTGGGACATCGCCCCAGCGCTTTACTTCGACATTGTCGGCCTCATCTGCGCCCTCGGGCACATCATCGGCAACGATGTTGGGGATACGGGCCAGAACATCCGTTAGCTTTGCGTCCAGCTCTTTGGCCTCAGTTTGCATTGCGGCAATTTCGGCTTTCTTTTCAGATACCAACGCGCGCAGGCGTTCAAACTCGGCGTCGTCGCCTTTGGCCTTTGCGGCACCTACCTGTTTCGAGGCGGCGTTCTGATCAGCTTGTGCTACCTCGGCTGCTTGAATCTTTGCACGGCGTGCCGTGTCGAGCTCAAGGATCGAGGACGACAGGGCTGCGTCTCCGCGCCGCGCCAAAGCGGCGTCAAAAGCATCGGGATTTTCGCGTATCGCACGAATGTCATGCATCTGTCTGTCCTTCGTTGAGTGAATCGTGTGCGCCGCGTTATGGCCCATTATTTCACTGTAGAATAGAGGGGGGAGAAGAGAGGTGTGTAAACTTCGTCAATTCGCCTGTTTTGAGGGGGCCTGTACCTTGCAAACCCTCGGTGCCGCGCATAGGTTCTGGCCAACTTCGAACACAAGGGGCGCGTCCCCTAATTAGCCGCATAAAAGGACTACTCCATGTCAAGCATTCAGCAATTCGTTCCATTGATCCTCATATTCGGGATCATGTATTTTCTGCTAATCCGCCCACAGCAGAAAAAGCTGAAGGATCACCAAGCGATGGTAAAAGCACTGCGTCGCGGTGATCAGGTTGTCACCCAAGGTGGCATCGTTGGTAAAGTTGTTAAGGTTAAAGAAGATGGCGAAGTTGAGATTGAGATCGCTGACGGCGTTAAGGTGCGTGTGATCCAAAGCACAATCGCAAACGTGATCAACAAGACCGAACCTGCCAAGTAACTCTCTCACCACGACAATACAGAAAGCGGGCGGCTGATGCTCCAGATATCCGTATGGAAACGCGTGGCCATTTGGCTGACATGCGCAGTTGGGTTGCTTTTGGCTATGCCCAACGGGTTCTATGGCCCTGTTGAAGGCCACAATGATGCCATCAAAGAGATCGAGCTGTCAGGCTCCACTGCCGAGCTAGAGGCGCAGCGCGCGCTTTGGCCTGATTTCCTGCCCAGTGGATTGGTTAATCTTGGTCTCGACCTGCGTGGCGGTGCGCATCTGCTTGCTGAAGTGCGGGTTCAAGACGTGTATGCGGCTCGCATAGAAGCGATGTGGCCTGAGGTGCGTGATGCCTTGCGCGGCATTACACCAGTGCGACGTCAAGACGCTGTAGAGGGTGAATTAAAAGTCCGCCTAAACGATAGCGAGAAAATGGCCGAAGCGATGCAGATCGTACGCGGCCTTGCCACCCCAGTTCAAACTCTAACTGGCGTAGGGGCCAATGACATCGATGTGTCTGGCGATAGTGGGATCATCACAGTTGTTCTGTCAGATGCTGAAAAAGTCGCAACAGATGAGCGGACAATGCAGCAATCGCTGGAAATCATTCGCCGTCGGATCGACGAGGTTGGTACACGTGAGCCGACAATCCAGCGCCAAGGCACAGATCGCATCTTGATCCAAGTTCCGGGCATTGGCTCTGCTGCTGAGCTCAAAGAAATCATTGGTACGACTGCACAGCTGACATTTAGTCCTGTTGTGCGCCGCACCTCAGATGGCGCTGCAAACCCCGGAATTGGGAATAAGGCCATACCATCCTTGGATGAGCCTGGTCTGTTTTACGTGATCGAAACCGCGCCTGTGGTCACCGGCGAAGAATTGGTGGACGCACAGCCCAGCTTTGATCAAAACGGCGCGCCTGCGGTCAGCTTCCGTTTTAACACGGCTGGTGCCCGCAAGTTTGGTGCCTACACCGCCGAGAACATTGGCTCGCCCTTTGCGATTGTTCTGGATGATGAGGTCGTGAGCGCCCCAACCATCCAAAGCCACATTCCGGGTGGTTCAGGCATCATCACGGGCAACTTCAACATCGAAGAATCTACCCGCCTTGCCGTGCTGTTGCGCGCAGGTGCTTTGCCGGCCAAGCTTGATTTCCTTGAAGAACGCACCGTTGGTCCAGAACTGGGACAAGACAGCATTGACGCAGGTAAGATCGCGACAATGGTGGCCTTTGCATTGGTTCTGTTCTTTATGTGGGCCAGCTACGGTCTGTTTGGTCTGTTTGCGAATATAGCGCTAATCATCAACGTGGCCCTGTTGTTTGGCCTCCTTAGCCTTATCGGTGCTACGCTTACCTTGCCGGGTATTGCGGGGATCGTTTTGACCGTGGGTATGGCGGTAGATGCCAATGTGCTGATTTTTGAGCGTATCCGCGAGGAACTGGAAACAGCCAAAGGGCCAGCCCGTGCAATCGCACTGGGTTATGAAAAGGCACTAAGCGCGATTTTGGATGCCAACATCACGACATTCATTACCGCAGTTATTCTGTTCGCAATGGGCTCTGGCCCTGTGCGCGGCTTTGCGATTACGCTGGGCCTTGGTATTCTCACGTCGGTCTTTACGGCGATCTTTGTAACACGTCTGATGGTGGTCATCTGGTATGAACGCCGCCGTCCCAAAACGATTGAGCTTTGATATGCGCCTGAGACTTGTCAAACGGAACACGAACTTTGATTTCTTTACCCGCTGGAAGCTATGGCTGGGCATCTCCGCATTGATGGTGATGATCGGCGCCGCGTCTTTCCTGTATCAAGGATTGAATTTTGGCATCGATTTTCGCGGCGGAACAACAATCCGTACAGAAAGCCCGTTACCAGTGGTAGTGTCGGAATACCGCGATGCAATTGCTGTGCTTGAGCTGGGTGATGTCACCATCACCGAAGTATTTGATCCGCAGTTTCGCGATGACCAAAACGTCGCAATGATCCGTATTCAGGCGCAAGATGATCAAGAATCGGTCACCACGGAAGTGATCGAAGCAGTTGAAGGCGCGATGAAAGCCGTGCGTCCTGACATCAAGTTCATTTCAGTTGAATCTGTTGGCCCCAAGGTTTCAGGCGAGCTGATCAATACAGCAATCATTGCGGTTGTTTTGGCGATTGGTGCCGTTCTCATCTACATCTGGTTGCGGTTTGAGTGGCAGTTTGCAGCGGGTGCCGTACTAGCATTGATCCACGATGTGGTGCTGACGATCGGCGTCTTTTCAGAACTGCAAATCCGGTTCGATCTTGCGATCATTGCAGCACTGCTGACCATTGTTGGCTACTCGCTGAATGATACGGTGGTGGTGTTTGACCGTGTGCGTGAGAACCTGCGCAAATATAAGAACCGCCCGCTGAAAGAACTGCTCAACATGTCCATCAACGAGACGTTGAGCCGGACATTTATGACATCCGTGACAACGCTGCTTGCGCTGATTGCCCTGTTTGTTCTGGGTGGCGATGTGATCCGCGGGTTTGTCTTTGCGATGATCTGGGGCGTGATCGTGGGAACGTATTCTTCCATCTTCGTCGCTACCGCGGCACTGCTTTACTTTGGTGTTAAACGCGACTGGTCCAAACAGGACCTGAACGCAGGCAACCAATACGCCAATATTGATGCCTGATATTCTGACCACAGCCCTCGCTACTGATGGGCTGATCTGGTTGGTTATAGCGGTTTTTATTGCCGGACTAGTTCGTGGTTTTGCGGGCTTTGGTTCGGCGATGATTATCATGCCTGTCGCAAGCTCGGTTCTTACGCCTGTTGAGGCAGTTGTGTTTGTGATTACAGCCGAGTTGATTGGCCCTTTGCCAAATGCGTTAGCTGCATGGCGGGAGGGCACGCCGCGCGAAGTGGGCCGTTTGGCCTTTGGTGCGGTATTGGCGTTGCCTTTCGGAGTATGGGCTCTCAGCTCAATGGACGCGACACTGTTTGGTTGGGCCGTTTCAATTGCGGTTATCATTTTGTTGATCCTTACGGTGTCTGGTTGGCGCCTAAAGGGTGAACTAACCAAGCCCCTGACAGTGACAGCTGGTGCTATCGGCGGCTTTATGACCGGTTTTGCAGGTATCCCCGGTCCCCCAGTGATCATGCTGTATATGGCCAGTAGATTGCCTGTGTCGGTGATCCGCGCGAATTTTCTGTTGTACCTTGTGGTACTTGATTTGATGCTATTCCCGTTGCTTTGGGCGCTTGGATTGATGAATTGGCCCATCGCGTTTCTGGGATTGTTGGTCGGTATTCCCAATCTGGTTGCAAATATGCTGGGTGCGCGTCTTTTTGACCCATCCGCTGAGCGTGTTTTTCGCATAGTGGCCTATCTCGTGATTGCTGCATCGGCTATTATCGGCCTGCCGCTTTGGAAAGGATAACCCATGCGACTGAACGAGATTGTCTTTAACGATGCAAAACCGGTTGAAGGCTATGGCCCCGGTTTTTTCCGTATTGGTGGTCAGGTTGTGCAGGGACCTGTCATTACGGCCGCATCGGGTACACGCACATGGAGTGGGTTCGATGACATTGCCGCACTTGAGGCGCTGATACCCGAAGCCGATGTGATCTTTATCGGGACGGGGGCGGATGTCGCACATTTGCCTACGGGCCTGCGCGATCAACTCGAAGCGGCGGGCGTCGGCGTTGAGGCGATGGCATCCCCCGCAGCTGCGCGCACTTACAACGTATTGCTGAGTGAGGGCCGCCGTGTCGCCCTTGCCATGCTCCCGATCTAGTCCATGACCTTGCGCCTCTCAAATGTTGCCGTGGCGCGTGGTGGCGTGCCTGTCCTGAGTGACGTGTCATTTGAGTTGGCGACTGGGGAGGCTTTGGTCCTGCGCGGGCCAAACGGTTCGGGCAAAACAACATTACTGCGCGCCATCGCCGGCTTGCAGCCGGTACTTTCGGGCACAATCCATGGTGCCACCGATGCGGTTGCCTACGGGGGCCATGCCGACGGATTGAAGGCGATGCTAAGCGTGTCTGAGAACCTCACGTTCTGGGCTGCTGTGTATGGCACACGTGACATCACTCCTGCGCTAGAGGCCTATGCATTGGCCCCGCTTGCCGACCGTCTGACAGGTACGTTGTCTGCTGGCCAAAAACGGCGCGCAGGTTTGGCCCGTTTGATGGTCACGGGCCGTCCTATTTGGGTGTTGGATGAACCAACGGTTTCATTGGACGTAGACGCGGTTGCCTTGTTTGCCGATGCCGTACGTGGGCATTTGCGGGCAGGGGGCATGGCCCTGTTGGCCACCCATATCGAACTGGGGCTGGATGCAAAGGTTTTGGATGTCACGCCCCTGCGCGCGCGCGTTCAGGCGTTGCACGGTGCCAGCGACGAGGCGTTCTTGTGATTGCCCTGTTGATCCGCGACCTGCGGCTGGCGTTTCGCGCGGGCGGCGGGTTTGGCCTTGGGTTGGCATTTTTCCTGATACTTGTTGTGCTTGTCCCGTTCAGTGTTGGACCACAAAGCGCGCTGTTGTCCTCCATTGCGCCGGGCATCTTATGGCTGGGTGCGCTGCTGGCGTGTTTGCTGTCCCTTGATCGCCTTCTTGCGCTGGATTTTGAGGATGGCACGCTCGACGTTCTGGCAACGGCCCCTTTACCGCTTGAGGCCGCCTTGGCCGTCAAAGCTCTTGCGCATTGGATCACCACAGGTTTGCCGCTGGTGCTGGCCGCGCCTGTCCTAGGCGTGCTGCTGAACCTACCTGCGCAGGGCTTTTCATGGCTGGTTGTCTCGCTTCTGCTGGGTACGCCTGCGCTGTCGATGATCGGCACCTTTGGCGCAGCGCTGACTGTTGGTATCAAACGGGGTGGTCTGCTGATGTCACTTCTGGTTTTGCCGCTTTATGTGCCGACACTGATCTTCGGAGCTGAGGCCGCGCGGCGGGGTGCAATTGGCATGGCCGCTGAAACGCCGCTATTTCTACTCGCGGGGATCAGCCTTGGCTGTATCGCCCTTTTGCCCTTTGCTGCAGCCGCAGCCTTGCGGATGACAATCAGGTGAGTACACGCTTGCCCATTGAGCCTTTTCACACGGAGTATTAAGTACCTCACATGTCACTTTGGGAATATGCAAATCCGGTCAAGTTTTTGGCACTTAGCGCGCGTGTGCAGCCCTTTGCATGGGCCGCCGCAGCGATTGGTATCACTGTGGGCCTCTCATGGGGGTTCTTTGGAACGCCTGATGACTTTCGCCAAGGCGCTACCGTAAAAATCATCTATATCCACGTGCCTGCCGCGTGGATTGCGATCAACGCGTGGATCATGATGTTGCTTACGTCACTGGTCTGGTTGGTCCGGCGCCACCACGTGAGCGCGCTCGCCGCCAAGGCCGCAGCGCCTGTGGGGTTGGTGATGACAGTGATCGGCCTGATTACTGGCGCGATCTGGGGCCAGCCCATGTGGGGCACGTGGTGGGCATGGGATCCACGCCTGACCTCGTTCCTGATCCTGTTTCTGTTTTATCTCGGCTACATTGCCCTTTGGGAGGCCGTTGAGGACCCTGACACCGCCGCTGATCTCACCTCGATCCTGTGCCTTGTTGGCTCGGTCTTTGCGCTGCTGTCCCGCTATGCGGTGCTGTTCTGGAGCCAAGGCCTGCATCAGGGCGCGTCTCTGAGTTTGGACAAAGAAGAGAACATCTCGGATGTGTTTTGGCTGCCGCTAGTGGTTTCGCTGGGGGGCTTTACACTGCTGTTCTTGGCGCTGGTCCTGTACCGCACAGGAACAGAGATATCGTTGCGCCGCGCCCGCGCTTTGAGCATTCGACTGGATAGGAACGTATGATGCCCGATCTTGGAAAATACAGCACCGAAGTACTGGGCGCTTATGGCGTGTCATTGCTGCTGATCGCAGGTTTGCTGCTGCTGACAGTGCGCCGCGGCAAAGCGGCCCGCGCTGCCCTACGCCAAGTTGAACAGGAGACCGCGCGTAATGCCAAAGATTAACCCCCTGATGGTTGCCCCGCCGCTGATTTTCGCAGCCTTTGTCGCACTGGCAGCAGTGGGCATGTTCCGCGAAGACCCCGAAGGGCTGCCCTCAACTTTGGTAGGGAAGGTTGCACCGCCTATTCCTGAAAAAGCGCTAAATGATTTCCCAATAGCGACGCAGGACATGCTCGCCTCTGGTGAGGTGACGCTGGTGAACTTCTGGGCCAGCTGGTGTCCACCATGCCGCGCAGAGCACCCCATGCTGCTGAAAATGCGGGCAGATGGCATCAACATTGTCGGGATTAATTTCAAAGACACCGAACGTGCAGCCACCAAATACCTAATTGATGATGACAATCCGTTTGCAGGTATCGCCTTTGATCCACAGGGCCGTACGGCAATCGACTGGGGCGTCACAGCCCCACCAGAAACGTTCATTTTGGACGGCGACGGCACCGTTCTATTCCGCTTTGCCGGACCCCTGATCGGCAGCGACTACGAGCAACGCTTTTTACCCGCGCTGAGGGCTGCACAAGGCAACTAGGGATTTAGCATCACTGGTATGTTTTAGTTCTTGTGATGACTGATCTGTTTAATTGGCGCAAAAGCGTATCCCAACTGACAACTATTGGCAGTTGGACTGAGTTAGGTCGATCTTGTTAATCAAACCAAGGACATGAGATATGACCAAACATACAATTGAAACAGTCACCTTCAAATTGAACAAAGACATGAACCGCGAAGCTTTTGCTGAATCAGCAAAAGCCATAACAGACTTTGCCCAGAAGCAAGGAGGCTTTGTGTCACGGCGTCTGTCATGTAGTGACGACGGCCTCTGGATCGAGCATGTGGAGTGGGAAACGCTTGAAGCAGCCCAAGCGGCATCCGCCCAAATCGGGAATGAGCCGACACTTGAGGCCTGTATGAAAGCCATCGACAGCACAACTGTAGTCTTGCACCATTCAACACTTGAAATCACCGTGAATTAGGGAAGAAAATGCGCCGGAGCGACCGTCTTTCAGAGATCATTGAGATTGTTCAAGACGGTCGCTTACATTTGGCCCGTGACATTGCCGAGCGTTTAGAGGTTTCGGTTCGTACGATCTACCGCGACTTTGACACTTTGGTGGCGTCTGGCATACCAATTGATGGTGAACGGGGCGTTGGGTATATGCTGCGGGAACCTGTGTTTTTGCCCCCTATGAACCTTTCTTTATTAGAGCTCGAAGCGCTTCATCTGGGGATGGCTATTGTCGCACAAGCCGCTGATGAGGAACTACAAACAGCATCGGCCTCGCTGACTAAAAAAATAGAAAAAGTGGCTACGGCAAACGGAGCAGCGCCTAAGAATTGGGGGTTTGGTGTTTATCCTTTTGCGCAGGCAAAATTGGGGTTCCAGCACATGCCCCGTATTAGGACGGCAATCCGCAACAGAGAAAAACTGCTGCTGGACTATCGTTCTCTTGAAAACCGGATATCGTCACGCATTGTCTGGCCTCTCCAAATCGAATTTTGGGGACGGGTATGGACGATGACATGTTGGTGCGAAACACGGGGTGACTTCAGATCGTTCAGGATTGATCACATAGTAATTTGCAAGCGAACAGGTGACTATTTTGAGGATCAACAAGGACGGCGTTTGGACGATTACCTCGCAAAAGTGGACGCCGAAATGGAACAGGGAATTGAACGAAATTGAGGGTGGGAGGTTTGCCTGCTGCGTTGCTGAATTAGAAATGCCCTAACCACAATCAAGCAGCGAGGGCATTTCCGTATTTTCCGAACGGAGATTTTACTCCGCTGCAACACTCTTGTTAGCGAGGTCACGCAACACGTAGTGCAGAACGCCGCCGTGTTCGATGTATTCGATCTCGATTGCGGTATCGATCCGGCACTTGAGCATAATTTTTTTCACAGAACCGTCGGCCATGGTGATGGCGCAAGGCACTTCCTGGAGCGGCTTGATTGTATCAAGACCGGAAATGCTGACGGTCTCTTCACCTGTCAGGCCCAGTGATTTACGGCCGTCCCCGTTGGTGAACTCAAACGGGATCACGCCCATGCCAACAAGGTTGGAACGGTGAATGCGCTCAAAGCTTTCGGCGATCACGGCCTTCACACCCAGCAGGGCAGTGCCCTTTGCGGCCCAATCCCGGCTGGACCCTGCGCCGTATTGCACACCGCCAAAGATAACAAGCGGAGTGCCAGTTTCCTGATAGGTCATTGCGGCATCAAAGATGGATGTCTGTTCGCCGTCAGCCCCCTTGGTGTAGCCGCCTTCAACGCCATCCAGCATTTCGTTCTTGATGCGGATGTTGGCGAATGTGCCGCGCATCATGACTTCGTGGTTGCCACGGCGTGAGCCGTAAGAGTTGAATTCACGCAGCGGAACTTGGTGCTCTAGCAGGTACTGACCCGCTGGTGTCGTATCCTTGAACGAACCGGCGGGGCTGATGTGATCGGTTGTGATCATGTCGCCCAAGACGGCCAGAACCTTTGCGCCCTCAATGTTGGTTATAACACCGGGGTCTTTGCTCATCCCTTGGAAGTAAGGCGGGTTTTGAACATAGGTAGAGGCGGGCGGCCAGTCATATGTTTTGGCATCTGTGGTTTGCACACCTTGCCATTTTTCGTCCCCTTTAAAGACATCCGCATATTTGCTGATGAACGCTTCGCGTGTGACTGTTTGTTCAACCAATTCAGCGACTTCTTGGGTGGTTGGCCAGATGTCACGCAGATAGACGTCTTTGCCATCCGGCGTTTGCGCAATTGGATCGGTGGCCAGATTGATATCCATCGTGCCAGCCAACGCATAAGCGACAACAAGGGGCGGGGACGCCAGATAGTTTGCGCGCACATCAGGGCTGATACGGCCTTCAAAGTTGCGATTCCCCGACAGCACGGATGTGGCTACCAGATCGCCTTCATTGACGGCTTTGCTGATTTCGGGCTGAAGCGGGCCAGAGTTACCGATGCAGGTGGTGCAGCCATAGCCAACAAGGTTGAAACCGATCTTATCCAAATCTTCCTGCAGTTCAGCAGCTTCAAGGTACGCGCTCACGACTTGTGAACCCGGTGCAAGGGATGTCTTGACCCATGGCTTGCGGTTCAGGCCTAAAGCAGCCGCTTTGCGCGCCACCAAACCCGCGCCAATCATGACGTAGGGGTTGGAGGTGTTGGTGCAGGACGTGATTGAGGCGATCACAACCTTGCCCGACTCCATAGTGTAATCTTCGCCGTCCACGGGTACTTCTTTACCCATTGGACGTTTGAAGGTGTTCTCCATTTCATGAGCGAATGCGGATTTCGCGTCTGTTAATGCCACGTAATCCTGCGGGCGCTTGGGGCCGGAGATGGCGGGTACAATTGTACCCATGTCCAGTGACAGCGTGTCGGTGTATATCGGCAAATAGTCCGCATCACGCCAAAGGCCGTTCTCTTTGGCGTATGCTTCGACAAGTGCGATGCGTGCCTCGTCTCGGCCAGTGGTGCGCATGTAACGTAGTGTTTCGCCGTCAATCGGGAAGAAGCCACATGTTGCGCCGTATTCCGGTGCCATGTTTGCGATGGTCGCACGGTCCGCCAGTGGCAGGCTATCAAGGCCAGCACCAAAGAATTCAACGAACTTGCCAACAACGCCTTTGGCGCGCAGCAATTCAACAACCTTCAGAACCAGATCGGTCCCTGTGGTGCCTTCCATCATGGCGCCAGTCAGCTCAAACCCGACAACTTCGGGGATCAACATCGAGATCGGTTGACCCAGCATCGCGGCTTCGGCCTCGATCCCGCCAACGCCCCAGCCCAAAACGGCCATGCCGTTGACCATGGTTGTGTGGCTGTCTGTCCCGACCAATGTGTCAGGATAGGCAACTTCGACGCCATTCTGATCTTTGTCGGTCCAAACGGTCTGCGCAAGATATTCCAAGTTCACCTGATGGCAGATGCCTGTGCCGGGGGGGACGACGCGGAAGTTGTTAAAGGCGTTTTGGCCCCACTTGAGGAAGGTGTAGCGCTCCATGTTGCGTTCATATTCGCGGTCTACGTTCATCTGGAACGCGCGCGGATTGCCAAATTCGTCGATCATCACAGAGTGGTCGATCACCAGGTCAACGGGATTAAGCGGGTTGATCTGATCGGCGTCGCCACCAAGTGCCACCAATCCGTCGCGCATCGCCGCTAAATCAACAACCGCGGGAACCCCAGTGAAATCTTGCATTAAAACGCGGGCAGGACGGTATGCTATTTCACGCGGGTTTTGGCCTCCATTGGCGCCCCACTGCGCAAATGCTTTGATGTCGTCTACAGTGACGGTTTTGCCGTCTTCAAAACGGAGCATGTTTTCGAGAACCACTTTCAGCGCGGCAGGTAACTTGGAGAAGTCCCCGAGGCCAGCAGCCTGAGCGGCGGGAATCGAATAATAGGCGATGCTTTGATCGCCTGATGTAATGGTTTTGCGGGTTTTTGCAGTATCTTGACCGACGATGATTGTCATATGTGGCTCCGGCTATAGGAATGGCTACAGGTCTAAATCACAGATTGAATGACTGATTTTGGGGATATTTTCAACTAAAAATAACGTGATTGTATGCCAGTGTATACCGATCTAACTGTGATACCGTTCCGATGCACGTCCTCTCGGAGGTCTCTCGAAACCTTGATTGGTCATTTCAGGGTAGTGCCGTTAACTGTTGAAAGTACAGAAGATACGATTGGAATCACATGACACGAATTTCGAACATCCTGACAGCGGCCTTCTTGGGTCTAACAGCCAGCGTCGCCTTACCTGTCGCGGCTGAGCAACGAGCTGTTGTGGTCGAGCTTTATACCTCTCAGGGGTGTTCCAGCTGCCCACCAGCTGATGTGATTTTTAACGAACTTGCAGAACGTGATGATGTGATCGCTATCGCTTTACACGTTGATTACTGGGACTATATCGGCTGGAAAGACGAATTCGGGGATCCGGCCCATGCCGATCGCCAACGTGCTTATGCCAACACAGCTGGTCGCCGTTCGATTTACACTCCTGAAATGGTTGTAAACGGGCAGACAGACATTGTGGGTGCAAAACCTATGAAGCTGTTTAATGCAATTGCTGAACACAAAGAAACTCCTGTTGCTATGACACTGGATGTTGCTCGGGACGGAAAAATGCTGAACGTAAAAGGCACAGTGCCGCGCGGTAAGGTCGTGCCGATGGAAATCCACGTTCTAGAGGTAACACCCGTTCATATTAGCAAGATTTCACGCGGTGAAAATCGCGGTAAAACCATTAAATACTCAAACATCGCCCATAATTGGCGTATTGCTGGTACATGGGACGGGAAAAGCCCACTGGAGATGTCAGTGGACACCATCACAGATGACCCTGTTGTTGTTTTGGTGCAAGAAGCAGGGGCAGGGCCCATCATTGCTGCGGCGCGCGTTAACTAGGCTTGCGGTCGCCAACGACGGTGAACCCAGAACCACTGGCTGGGATCATGCCGCACGCGTTCAGCTAGGCTGTCGGTAATGGCCTGTGTCATTGTCATAGCGTCTGATGGCGCAATAGGCGCTTCGAGAACCGTTTCAAACGTCAACCCGTCTGCATTCCGGATGCCGTAAAAAGGAATGAGCGCTGCGTCATAACGTAGGGCAAGTTCTGCCGCAGAGAGTGCCGTATTTGCTGGTTTGCCCAGAAAATCAAAGGCAGGCGCCTGAAATACATGCTGGTCAAATAGTAAGACCAACTGCCCACCGGCCTTTAGATGTCGCACAAATCCTGCTGTGCCGCGCCGCCCCTGTGGGAAAACGGGGCCACCAAAGGCCTCCATCGTTTTAACGTAATGGGCGTTGAAATACGGGTTCTTCATATCGCGATAAAGGCCACCTATATTGAGCCCCCGAGCAACAAGTGCCGCGCGCGTGGCCTCGTAATTTCCGTAATGACCTGTCACGAGGACCACCGGTTTTCCCGCAGCGATGGCTATGTCCAGCGCGGCAACCCCGTCACCCGTGACAACGTTCGAAGCCATACGTTCGGGAAAATCCTTGGCCGAGTAATTCTCGATAAAGGTACGGCCCACGTTGTTGAGGCATTTGTTGGCGATTTCGGAGCGCTGGCTTTGCGGCATATCGGGCCAGATCATGGCAAGATTGTTGAGCGCGCGGCGCCGGTATCCTGCCAGCGGGCCGATCACCTTTTGCACTACTATGCCCATCATCCGAACCCTTGTTTCATAGGGCAGTAGCAATGCGGTCCGGATCAGGCCAACGATGGCCAGATTGCTTAGGAAATGGCCAGTTTGCCGAGGCAGATTGGACTTTTTTGAAACAAGAGGTGCGGACATAACGACCAAAAGCAAGGAACATGAGGTGACAGACATAGAGGCTGCTACCCTATCCAACAAGGGCAGGATTAACCGTCTTCGTCATCCTCTTCTTCGACAATCAATACCAGATCACCACGCCCCTCCATGTCACGGATGACTGCCACAAAGGCCGCCATTGCTTCATCGGCATCAGCAGGTTTGATTTTTCCTGCCTCTTCCATGTCTTCGCGCAGCTGATCGGCCATGCGGCTGGACATGTTTTCAAGGACAAAGTCGCGCGCATCAGCAAACCCAGCAGCTTCGGCTCCTGCCATTGCAATCAGCAGCGCATCTGCCTCTACCTCACGCAGAATGCGTGGGATATCGCGCGCTGTAACACGTGCAGGAATGTTGGCGAAGGTAAAGATGGCCTTGCGCACGGCAGTCGCCAAGACGAGATCGGTTTCTTCCAGACCTGATAGAACGTCGTCACGGGTAGGCGTTGAGGAAGAGTTGAGGATTGCACCCAACCGCTCAGCAGCGCCTGTCCCAAACGCGGGTATTTTCCTGGCATCCATTTGCGCAACAAGTGACAGGCCAATACGGTCAATGGCATCAGGTGTTACATCACTGGTTAGTGAAACAGCATAGGTTATGCGCCGCGCCTCTGGGCCGGATAAGCGCCCCAACAAACCAGCCGCAATCGGGATCTCCAGTTTGGATAAAAGCACAGCAGCTACTTCGGTGGATTCTTGTTTGATAATTTCTTCCAAGTCTTCGGCGGGCATTGCGCACAAGCGCTTCCATGGATCACCGGCTGCGCGCACACCTGCTTCCTTGCGCAGACGTGCTGCGGTCTCGCGACTAACGCTGCCCTCAAGCGCGTCAAGCGCGCCTGCGATTCCACCTGGAAAGGAAAGACCAATTGATTCTAGTGCTTCGGTGAATTCCTCGACTACGGCGGCCAGTGTCACACGGTCCACAACCCGCATCGAACCCATTTGCTGGGTCAAAAGCGATTGTAGCTCTGGCGGCAGTTCCTCTAGCGCGATTTCGGCCCCTTCATTGATCAAAAGGCGGACCACAATTGCGGCCTTGGCGCGTTTACTAAGGAGGGGCTGGGGCACGATGCGTGGCATCATTCCAGCGGGCGAGGTAGCGGGCAAAGTGGTCAAAACGTTCATCGGCACCAATCTTTGAAATAGGGATATTCAAGTTATGGCGCGCAAAAGTAAAAAAGGACTGAAACGATATGAGAATATCCGAAAAATGGAGCCACAAAATGTAGCGATCACCGAATGGCGGCTTTGGGCTGCCGTTCAACTCTAGACGGTTTTCAGGGCTGGGAGTAAACGAGACGGAGAAATCTCTCTCCCTCCGTCTCGTACTTAACAGTTGCCCATAACCCAATGAGCATCTCCTCATTGGAGACTTGCCTCAGGAACTCTTTGGATTTTCTGACGCGGCCATCGCTAAGATATTCGTCCGGTATTGTTCGCTTTGGTGTGAAATCAGAGAACCGTAAATACATGTAGGCAAACGCCATCAATTGCCGTTTTCCTACTGAAATCAAATAACCTTCTATTGCTATAGTAGCCGTTTGAACCTCATCAAAATTGCTTTTTCGTGCAGCCCGCTCAAGATCAACGAAAAGAGAAAACAACTTCTGATCGTTTAGGGTCATCAGGCCATCTTCAGTTTTTTCAACACCATGGGTGAGGAGTTTGTCTTTGACGAATTGATAAATTGAAACTTTGATCATATCCAAAGCATTAGCATCTTTACTGGGATATTTATACGCCGGACTTTGGTCGCTTTGGGCTCAAACCGGACATCGACTTTCTCGCGAGTTTCAGTAGACGACGCTAAAATTGCGGAGCGCCAAACGAAAAACGGCGCAGCCTTTGGGGCCACGCCGCAGATAGATGTCACAGCAGCAGTTACCAGTTAAAGGTACGGCCTGTTGAAATTGCGGTGCGCAGGGATGCTTCGGCCCATGTGCCTTTGCCGCCATGTGCGCGGATTTCGCGCAGCTGTTCCATCGCCCCAGAGATGTTACCCTCTTCAACCAGCCCTTGGCCCATGTAGGAGCGCGCCAACACGTTGCCCGGATTGCGGGCGAGCGCGCGCGCATAATAGGTCATGGCTGCTTCGGTGTTGCCCATCTTCCGGCTGGTAAAGCCCATGTAGGTCAGCGTGCGGTCATCATCTGCGGGCATTTGTGCCAGTAGTACCTGCGCATCCGTGTAGCGACCATCGTATGAGAGCGAGCGGACATGTTGATAGAGCGTATCAGTATCCAGCGTATGGCCATTGCTGCTGACGCAAGACTTGGTCTTTTTGTCATACACAAAGCCACTTTCGCATTTCGGCTTTTTCGGGGGAGCAGTTTCCTCACCAGCGGCAAACGCAGTTAAGGGTAGTGCAAAGGCAAGGGCGGCGGCAATAAGGACGCGCATGATCGATACTCCAACATTGTAAAATCTACGTGATGACCCACTATCTAACGACAGATCGTGTTCGGTAAAGACAATTTGCGTCCGATCCCCATCACTTTAAGTTTTAAACTATTATTGAACCTTTTCCCACCTTGGCTGTTCCGCAGCGATGGGCGTCTTAGGCGGGAACTCTCTTCAGACAACTTAGAAATAGCGAAATGCACAACGGCGCAATTTCAAAAGAAATCACGCCGTGTGTTGATCTGCTGGTTTTCGCGAGCCCAACTTTGTTTGGGTCGCGGGTGTTTGAGTTAGTCGCCAAACACGCGTTTGAAGATCGTATCAACATGTTTGGTGTGGTAGCCCATGTCGAATTTCTCTTCGATTTCTTCCTTGCTGAGCGCGGCGAGAACTTCGTCATCACCGAGCAGTTCGGTTTTGAAATCCATTCCGTGATCCCAAACTTTCATCGCGTTGCGCTGGACCATCTTATAGCTGTCTTCGCGGCTAACGCCTGCTTGGGTTAGGGCCAGTAATACGCGTTGCGACATCACAAGGCCGCTGAATTTGTTCATGTTGGCCAGCATGTTGTCAGGATATACCAACATTTTGTCGATCACACCTGTCAGGCGGTGCAATGCAAAATCAAGGGTGATGGTTGTATCTGGACCAATCGCACGCTCAACAGAAGAGTGCGAAATATCGCGCTCGTGCCACATGGTGACGTTTTCCATGGCTGGGATCACGGCCATACGGATGGTGCGTGCAAGACCCGTGAGGTTTTCAGTCAACACAGGGTTCTTTTTGTGCGGCATCGCAGAGGAGCCTTTTTGACCCGCTGAGAAGAACTCGGCGCCTTCCAACACTTCGGTACGTTGCATGTGGCGTACTTCGGTGGCGACGTTTTCAATCGAGCTGGCGATAACGCCAAGGCACGCAAAGAACGCAGCATGGCGATCGCGCGGGATCACTTGGGTGCTGATCGGTTCTGGTGTCAGGCCCAGCTTTGCACAGACATGCTCTTCGACGGCAGGATCGATGTTGGCGAATGTGCCAACTGCGCCGGAAATTGCGCCCGTTGCGATTTCTGCGCGGGCGGTTTTCAGGCGCGTCAGGTTGCGGTCCATTTCGGCGTAGAAACGCGCGAATGTCAGGCCCATTGTTGTTGGTTCAGCGTGGATGCCGTGGCTGCGGCCCACACGAACGGTGTCTTTGTGCTCAATGGCGCGACGCTTGAGCGCGGCCAGCAGCAAATCCATATCCGCGATCAGAATGTCTGCGGCGCGGGTCAGCTGAACGTTGAAGCAGGTGTCCAGAACGTCAGAGGATGTCATGCCTTGGTGCACAAAGCGGGCCTCGTCGCTGCCAACATGTTCGGCAAGGTGGGTCAGAAATGCAATAACGTCGTGTTTGGTGACGGCTTCGATTTCGTCAATGCGGGCCACGTCAAACTTGACGTCTTTGGCTTTCCAGACGGCATCTGCGTTTGCACGCGGGATAACACCGATATCGGCCATTGCGTCACAGGCGTGCGCCTCGATCTCATACCAAATGCGGAACTTGGTCTCGGGGGACCAGATTGAGACCATCTCGGGGCGGGAATAACGGGGGATCATTGGAACACCTTTTTGTGACTATGCGTGGGGCGTCTATACAAGGGACAGGGGCGCAATAGACTGTGAAGGGTCGAAGAACAAGGTGGGGAGGGGACATATGCGCTTATTAATTGTGTTCTGGCTGGCGTTTTGTGCACCAGCAGCATTTGCCGATGGCGAACAATGGACGGCACTGAGCGGTGATGAGATTAGCGACACTCTGACAGGGCGGATCGTTCAATACGCATCTGCAACGCAAGACTTTCGGGTGTCTGGTCGAACGCTATACAATGCGGGCCGTGACAGTTGGGGGTATTGGGCCGTGCGCGGATCACAATACTGCAGCCTTTGGCCACCCCAAGATCTTTGGGCCTGTTATGGCCTGCAGCAACAAGGCGACAGGCTGCGCTTTATTGGCGCTGCGGGTGATGTTGCCGACGGAGTGTTGGTTGGAGTCGTCGACCAGCAGGCAACTGAGTAAAGAACTACAATGCACATTGGCAAAGAGTTGAGCGACTTCGCAGGGCACTGGCGTTTTGAACGCGAGGTGCGTCATGCGGATGGCAGCGCCATGCAGATCACAGGGACCGCTCAGTTTGACTGGCAGGGTGATTCCTTGGATTACTTGGAGCGTGGCAAAATGCAGCTACCCTCTGGTCCTCCAGTGAGCACTGAGCGGCGTTACCTTTGGCAAAAAGGCTTGCGCGTCTATTTTGAGGATGGGCGGTTTTTCCATAGCGTTCCACCTCAAGGCGGCGAGGCGGCGCATTGGTGCGCACCCGATGACTACCACGTGGTGTATGATTTTGCACAGTGGCCACAATGGCAGGCGATTTGGCAGGTGCGTGGACCTGCCAAAGACTATGTGATGACGACTAATTACACGTGGGACACGCCCTTAGGCGAGTAGCGTTGTCTTGATGTTTGATGTGCGCTCAAGGGTGCGGTGCACGGGACAGCGATCTGCAATCTCAAACAAACGCGTGCGTTGCTCTTGGGTTAGTTCAGGACCCGTAAGCGTGATAGCGCGATTAAAATTGTCGATCTTTTCTTGCGCGCCAGTTCCAGCATCCTGTGCGTGAACCTTGTCGTGGCACACATCTACGCGGACATGTTTCAGCGGCCATTCCTTGCGCCGTGCGTACATGCGGATTGTCATTGATGTACACGCGCCGAGGCTGGCAGATAGGAACCCGTAGGGCGACATGCCCATGTTAGTGCCGCCATAGGCCAAAGGTTCGTCGGCCAACAGGTGAACATTGCTGCCTGATGTGATGTCTTGCAAAAACCCGTCGGGGTCGGCCTCGGAAACGCGCACAATGCCTTCGGGCGTGCCAATAGGCGGAGCAGGGAGCGGGCGGTTGATGTAGCGCGTCGACCACGAAGCAATGACCTCTGCCACATACTCGGCATCCTCGGGCCTGGTGATCAGGTGATCAGCGTTTTCCAAAGAAATAAAGCTTTTTGGATGTTTCGCAGCTGTGAATATCTGCGCTGCGCTGTCTATGCTGACAATGTTGTCACGGGGCGCGTGCATGACCAACAGGGCTGCATTCAGGTGTTTCAAGACGCCCGTCAATACTTCGGCACCAGTGTCTTCTATAAATGACTTCCCAATAGAAAACGGTCGCCCGCCTAGTGAGACTTCTGCTGCGCCGTTGCGCTCGATCTCTGGCAAGGCATCAGCAAAGTGGTGCCTCACATGTGTTGGGTCAAAGGGCGCACCGATGGTGGCGACAGCTTTGATTCCGTCCAACATGCCTGCTGCCTTGATCACTGCTGCGCCGCCAAGGGAGTGACCAATCATCAGGCTAGGGGGCATTCCTTTTTGTGCAGCCCAAGTGGCTGCAGCGACTAGGTCGTCGACGTTGCTGGTAAAGGAGGTGTTTTCGAATTCCCCCTCTGAATGGCCCAGGCCGGTGAAATCAAAACGCAGTACCGCAATGCCCATTGCGGCAAGGCGTGCAGCTATTCGGCGCGCTGCGGGAATGTCTTTGCCGCAAGTAAAGCAGTGGGCAAATATTGCAGTTGCCACATGCGGACCAGATGGAAGGTCAAGGCGTGCAGACAGCTGCGATCCGTCGTGACCGGGAAATGTGATTTGTTGGGCGACCATGATCTGCTCCTTGGTTGAAACCTAACGTGGCGCAATGAGGCTGTAGGTTCAAGGGATTGTCACAGGGCTCACGCGGGCGTGACGGAACGTTTGCGTGCGCTGCCGTCTGGTCGTACACCTTCTGGATAAAGGAACGTCCTGAAAATATAGTAGAGCTCATACCATGTCCACTAAAAACCAAGATAATTTGCACCCCGCCACCATTGCAGCACAGGCGGGCGGGCTATTGGATACGGGCACGGGGGGCGTAGTGCCACCCATTCACCCCGCGACAACATTTGTGCGCGATGAAACCTATACTCCATCGGTTGATGGCAATGTCTATTCGCGCTCGCATGCGCCCAATGGCCGGATGGTCGAAAAGGTACTGGCCCAACTTGAGGGCGGAGCTGAATCGATGGTGTTCCCCTCGGGTATGGCTGCGGTTGCAGCGGTGTTTCGTACAGTACCATCTGGCGCAACTGTTTTGGTTCAGTCCCAAATTTACTGGGGAACAACAGCGTGGATTCGTGAGTTCTGCACCCGACGCGCAATTACCCTGATCGAAGTCGAAGCCGCTGATACGGATGCTTTTGCCGAGGCCTGCGCCGAACACAAACCGCACCTTGCATGGGTCGAGACCCCCTCAAACCCGTGGCTGCGGATTGTTGATCTGACAGCCTGCGCAGATGCGGTACATGCAGCAGGTGGCCTGTTGATTGCGGACACTACAGCCGCCACTCCTATTTTGACGCAGGCGCTGTCCTTTGGTGTAGACATTGTGATGCATTCGGCCACCAAGGCGCTCAATGGTCACTCAGATGTGCTGGCGGGCGCGCTCAGCTGTAGCGATGCGGATAGCGGGATCTGGCAGGCGATCCGCGATGATCGCAACATGGCGGGTGCTGTGTTGGGGCCGTTTGAAGCGTGGCTGCTGCTGCGCGGTATGCGCACATTGCCCCTGCGTGTTGAACGGATGTCATCCAACGCAATGAAACTGGCCGAATACCTCAGCGACCATCCCAAGGTTGAGAGCGTTCTATACCCCGGTTTGCCCTCGCATGTGGGTCACGCCCTTGCTTGCACCCAGATGAAAGGAGGCTTTGGCCCGCTTTTGTCGTTTGTGGTGAAAGGCGAAGCAGAAGCAGCGCTGGGCGCGGTTGCGCGCCTACAATTGTTCCACCGCGCCACGTCATTGGGCGGGGTCG
The DNA here is from genome assembly GCF_036960155.1 of Sulfitobacter sp. GTDB lineage: Bacteria > Pseudomonadota > Alphaproteobacteria > Rhodobacterales > Rhodobacteraceae > Sulfitobacter. Next base: position 448,289 of record NZ_JBALWB010000002.1, read on the forward strand.
AGAGCCTTGTTGAGCATCGCCACACAATTGAACCGCACACAGGTATCCCGGAGGGGTTGCTGCGCGTGTCTGTTGGGATTGAGAATGTCGAGGATCTGAAAGATGATCTGGGTCAAGCGCTGGGCCAATGAGGCACTGAAGATTAGGTAGATCTGTCACGCATGTATGATCCAAAGGGAAACAGCAAAGAAAAAGCCGTAGATGCCGTGCGGTTTGTCGAGGTTGAACCGCCTCGTCATTTGCGCGGGATCGTTCACCGCTTTCTCGAGCTGGAAACCGATGGTACATTAGAGGCGGACTACCGCTTTCACGCGCTACCAGATGCCTGCGCCTATATCGTCTTTGATCAATTAGATAAGCAGATAACTGGCGTTTCAAAACTGCGGGCGCAGGCCGAGGAATTCAACCTTGGGCGCAAGTTTCACTTTATCAATATCCGGTTTCTGCCGGGTGTTTGGCAGGGTGAAAGCGAACAAGTTTCTTATGGAATGTTGAACACAGCCTATGAAGGCGCGCTGCCGCTGATCGACATGAATCACACGCTGTCAAAAGGTGATTTTGCGACGGGGCAGGCGTTGCTGTGCGAATTGGTTGAGCTTTTGATTGAAAAGGAACTGGTTGCGCCAAATCCGGTCACTGACACGATTTTCCAAAACCTTGATGATATCCAATCGGTTGCGGATATGGCATCGGCTGCAAACCTGTCCGCACGCCAGCTTCAGCGTATTTTAAAGCGCACCACCGGATTTACACCACATGATTTCCTCAAGGTGCTTAGGTTGCAACAGGGGTTGAACGGAAAGGACACGTGGTCTTATGCGGATCAGTCACATTTCATTCATTCGTTTCGCAACGCAACAGGATACACCCCCGGAAAATATGCCAAAAAATACGATGTCTGAAATCTACAATACAGGTGAATACCCCCTTGGTAATTGTTTGTCATAGCGACAAAATAAGGGATTAAAACAATGACCAAGATGAACGCAGTAAGCTGGTTTGACATCTACGTAGACGATCTGGACCGCGCAGTAGCATTTTACGAAACCGTGCTGGCAACCAAACTGGAAGCGATGGGCGACCCCACCGGAGACTCCCAAATGATGAGCTTTCCCGCTGACATGGGTGCCTATGGTGCGGGGGGTGCTTTGACCAAGTCACCACATGCAGGACCGGGCGTTGGCGGGACAATTGTGTATTTCTCGGCTCAGGATTGCGCGATTGAGCAAGCACGTGTCGCCAAAGCGGGCGGGCAGGTGATCAGGCCAAAATTCTCCATCGGCGAATTTGGATGGATTTGCCTGTGCCAAGACAGTGAGGGCAACATGTTTGGCTTCAACTCAATGAAGTAAAACCCTCATAGGGTTCGAGTACCCACAGCGGGCACCTTTGATCAAGGTGCCCGCTCCATCAATGCCCCATCAAGGCCGGATCAAACGGATACTGCGTCAAGTTCTCAAATCCGTCTTCAGTGATCAGCACTTGATCCTCCAGTTTAATCGAAAAATCACCACCTTCAGGGCTAACCAACGCCTCGACACACAGGACCATTCCCGCTTCAAGCGGGTAATCGTATGCGCCCGCAACAGCGTGATCTGGATAGGCCACCAATGGCCATTCATCACAAAGACCCACACCGTGCATCAAGCAGCCGTATTTGAGAGCTTGAAACTGGCTATCTAAAACATGGGTGCCAGCAGAGAGTTCGGGGATCATCACACCCGGCTTAAGCATCTGCATGTTCTGCATAATATGCTCCACGCCGTGTTGCATCGCATAGACCATATCGGGCGGGGGCGCTTGGTCACCGATCCACCAACTGCGTGAAATATCAACACAAATACCGTAACTGCCGACCAGATCCGTATCAAAGCTGATGATCTCGTTGTTCTGCGTGATGCGGGGGCCACATTCTTGAAACCATGGATTGGTCCGTGGACCCGACGTGAGCAGCCGCGTCTCGATCCACTCGCCACCGCGGCGGATGTTTTCGGCGTGCATCACGGCCCAGATGTCATCTTCGGATGTTTGCCCAAGCGGCACATTTTTCCGCGCGAAATCCTCCATCACCCGTACCGAGGTTTCGCAAGCATGGCTGGCACAGCGCATCGCAAGGATTTCATCAGGCCCTTTGATGCTGCGCGATTTTTCGGTGACCTCTTCGCCGTCCATCACTTCAAACCCTGCACGCTCAAGTGAACGCAGGCCATGCAGCATGATCTTATCCACGGCCAGTCGTTTTTCACCACCTCCGTGTTCATCTATCAATGTACTAATTTCACCAGCCAACACGTCAGCGGCATCGCCTACTTTGTCCCCGCGATCAAAGTAAAACAAATCCGCACCCGAGCGTTGTTCACGTACCAATGGATTGAATTCGCTAAGGAAGGGTGAGTTTTTGTAATCCCACATGACCATATACCCATCGGCACACAGCAAAACGGCGCGGAAGGGATTGTGGGTGTTCCACAGCTGCATATTTGTGCTGTCGGTCGCGTAGCGGATGTTGAGCGGATCAAACATCAGTAAGCCACCATAGCCACGATCAACGATGTGTTGGGTTAGGCGTTCCCACCGGTAACGGCGCATATTCAATAGATTGGGTAAGATCAGCCCAGCGGCCTCCCATTCACGAAACGCCAGTTGTGTTGGTCCGATCTCAACGCGGTCGGCGTCATTGGGGGAGCCATCGGGCAGATATGCGCCTTTGGTCGGGTCAATCTTGCGGGTTTCGCGGTAGTGGCTGTTCATTGTTGCATCCTCTCTATCGCTCTAGCGTGACGCAAAAATGCCCCCCTGCTTGGCAATATGCGACAGGTTTGAATGTCGCTTTTGCTTGTGGGTTCGCAGCGGGGTATCAAAATCATATGAGCGAAATTTTACAAAATACTCTCCCGTCTGAAATGCAAGCAGAGACGAAGCTGCCGGGCATGGCCCCCGCGGAACCAGATGGATGGCTACGCGTGGATGAGGCGTACGGCGCGCAGATGAAGCGGCGTTTGGAGCTGTTGGCGCATCAGAGCGATGATGTGCTTTGGATGGACCCCTCAGCGCTGGAGGCCGCACAAGAAATTTTGGACGCCGTGCTTGAGATTCTTCCAAGCCTCGGGTTTTTGTCTGAACACGAGCAGGTGACGTGCCCCGACGGGCGGGTCGTTCAGATCATGCGCGATGCGCCACTGCTTACATTGGGCCAGCTAGTGCAAGAAGACATTTGTCTGCTGCGCAAGGAAGGGGAGGAACACGTGTTGGTCGGCGCAGTTCTGTGTTTTCCTGCCAGTTGGCGGTTAGCAGAAAAGACGGGTAAGCCATTGATAGGCATACATGAACCTGTTCTCGAATATGATGGCCAGCTCGCCAAACGCGTACAGCGCTTGTTTGATGGGGTGCGGGCGGGGCGGCCGCTTTGGCGGTTCAATCGCCTCTGGTATGATGACCCTGAATTGCACCAGCCCCGCTCGGCCCGTGAGCCGCGCAGGATATCGCCAGATCAACAGGCAGCACCCTATATCCGGTCGGAACGACAGTGCGTTGTGCGGATGCCAAAGACCGATATCGTGGTGTTTTCAATTCACACCTATGTGGTGCGGACATAATACGCGCCCAACAGCATGTGCCGTCGGACGCGTTGCCCCTATGCAGGGGCGATCATCATATGCGGTTGCCCGTTTGATGTCTTTTGCGGAGACCTACCATCCGCATTCACGGTGGTGTTGATTTGCTGGCGAAGCGAGGTGAACAGCTCAGATTCGACCACATCAACCGCTTCGTCAAGGCGAACTGTCAGTGACCAAAATCCCGATGAGGCCAGCCGCGCAGCTTTGATGACACCGGTAAACGGATGCCCCAGATAGCGGCCTGTAGCCCGTTGCCCGGGGTGCCAGTGGATTTCATTCGCACCAGCCTTGGCAACTAAAGTGTTCCAATCGCGCATGCCCCATTGATGGGCCACTGTCTCCAGTGCAGCCGCATGGGTCATTTCAGTGCCGTTGGTTTTCATATCCGCGCGCAGACGTTTTGCCTGTGCCTTAAGCACATCGCGGGAAGGTATTTGTGTCATGTCCATCATTCCAATTGCGTGCGTCAGAGGTGTTCGCGTTGCCTAAGGACCACGTATCGGTGTGGTTGAGGACTTCAGAGTTTTTAACAGGGCTTCACCAAATTGCGAACGGCAGGGGCCTGACCCTTGATCCCCAGATAGGGGGGGCGCCCCCACAACGCAAGACCCCCGACCGCAAAGGGCCGGGGGCTGTGACATTTTTTGGAATTTTGGTGTGTAGGTTTAACCGTCGATCTTGGCGCCCATGATCGCGATGGCCTGCTGATACACAGTCGCGGCATTCCACTGTTTGATTACTTTGAAATTTGGCTGACCTTCTTGAAAGCCTTGGCCCGGCTTCCAGCCCTTTTTGCGCAGGAAGTTGGCAGTAGAGGCCATGGCGTCGGTGTGGTTATAAAGATCAACACGGCCATCACCGTTGCCATCAACGCCGTACCGCAGCGCATTTCCCGGAAGGAACTGTGTGTGACCCAGTTCGCCGTGTTTGGCACCCTTAGTGTTGCTGGTGATCGAACCGCGGTCGACCAAGATCAGAGCGCCAATGGCGTGTGGCACAAAGAAATCAGAGCGGCGGCAATCATAGGCCAGTGTGGTGATCGCGGAGACAACTTTTGAGCTGCCCATGAACCCGCCAAATCCTGTTTCCATGCCGTGGATCGCCAAAAGTACACCAGCCGGCACGCCGTATGTTTGCTCAAGTGAGTTGTACAGGCCGGCGTTCTGACCTCTGCGTTTGCGGCCTTGGCTTACAATTGTATTAGCACCGCGCACCTGCATGAATTTATCAAGCGTGTATTTGAAGGATTTTTGGTTTCGGTCTGCCTTGATGGTTCCCGTTGCATAAGTAGCGCTTGCAAGCGCCTCAAGGCCCCGTTGCTGGACGCCAGCCTTTTTGGCCTCAGCGGCAAATGCCGTTTTCCACGCGCCAAATCCGCCAACGTTGTTTCCGCATTGGGCGGCAATCGCAGGTGCGACAAGCGTGGCAGAAAGTGCAAGTGAAACAACAATAGTTTTAATCATACGCATAACAGGAACCTTTGTGGGCAAAATTTGACCTATTTTAGCTTTGAAGGCCGAACATGCAAGCGATGCAGATAAGGCGACGCAATTGTGATCGGCAAAGTTCCGCTGCGCTGGCAGGACAACAAAAAAGGGCGCCCCGTGATGGGACGCCCTGATCTAGAAACCCGTAGGTCGAATTAGCAGCTGTAGTACATGCCGAATTCAACAGGGTGGGGAGTGTGCTCATATGTGTGCACTTCTTCCATCTTCAGCTCAACGTAGCCTTCAATCTGACCTTTGGTGAACACGTCACCGGCCAGCAGGAAGTCCATGTCTTTGCCAAGTTCGTCCAGTGCTTCGCGCAGGGAACCACAAACCGTTGGGATGCCAGCCAGCTCTTCTGCGGGCAGATCATACAGGTTTTTGTCCATGGCTTCGCCCGGATCGATTTTGTTTTTGATGCCATCAAGGCCGGCCATCAACAGTGCTGCAAAGCACAGGTAAGGGTTTGCTGCCGGATCAGGGAAGCGCGCCTCTACGCGTTTGGCTTTTGGAGATTCTGTCCACGGGATCCGTACACAGCCCGAACGGTTACGTGCAGAGTAGGCGCGCAGAACAGGTGCTTCAAAACCAGGGATCAAACGCTTGTAGCTGTTTGTGGTCGGGTTGGTGAACGCGTTGAGTGCTTTTGCGTGGGACAAGATGCCGCCGATGAAATACAGCGCTTCTTGTGAAAGATCCGCGTATTTGTCGCCTGCAAACAATGGCTTGCCATCTTTCCAGATGGACATGTTCACGTGCATACCGGAACCGTTGTCGCCGTAGATTGGCTTTGGCATGAAGGTTGCGGATTTGCCGTAGGCGTGTGCAACGTTGTGAACCACGTATTTGTACTTCTGCAGCTCGTCTGCTTGCTCGGTCAAGGAACCAAAGATCAGGCCCAATTCGTGCTGGCAGGACGCAACTTCGTGGTGGTGCTTGTCCACTTTCATACCCAAACGCTTCATCGTGGAAAGCATTTCGGCACGCAGATCGTGCGCTTCGTCAGTTGGGTTGACCGGGAAGTAGCCCCCCTTAAGGCCCGGGCGGTGGCCCATGTTGCCCATTTCGTAGTCAGTGTCGGTATTCCATGACGCGTCAGACGCATCTACTTCGTAGGACACTTTGTTGATGCTGTTGGAGAACTTGACGTTGTCAAACAGGAAGAACTCAGCTTCGGGGCCCATGTAGGCCACATCGCCGATGCCGGAAGACTTGAGGTAAGCTTCGGCTTTCTGCGCTGTGCCGCGCGGGTCGCGATCATAGGCTTCGTTTGTATCGGGCTCAACAACCGAGCAGTGGATGCAGATCGTTTTTTCAGCATAGAAGGGGTCGACGTATGCAGTAGATACATCGGGCATCAGCTTCATGTCGGAGGATTCAATTGATTTCCAGCCCGCGATGGAGGAGCCGTCAAACATGAAACCTTCTTCGAGGAAGTCTTCATCTACCAGATCGTTTACGATGGTTACGTGCTGCAATTTACCGCGTGGGTCGGTAAAGCGGATGTCGACATAGTCGATTTCTTCGTCTTTGATCCGTTTGATCAGGTCTGCATTCGCGCTCATGGCAAAGTCCTTTTAGTTTTTCGTGTTGTCACGTGTGATGTTTTACAGCGCGTCTGAACCGGTTTCTCCGGTACGGATGCGAATTGTTTGTTCGACAGGCGAAACGAAGATTTTGCCGTCGCCGATTTTCTCGGTTTTGGCTGCGTTCACGATCGCTTCGATGGCTTCGTCAACTTGATCGTCGTCCAAGACGATCTCGACTTTCACCTTTGGCAGAAAGTCGACGACGTATTCAGCGCCGCGGTAAAGCTCGGTGTGGCCCTTTTGACGGCCAAAGCCCTTTACCTCGATAACAGAGAGACCCTGAACACCGACTTCTTGAAGGGCTTCCTTCACCTCGTCGAGCTTGAATGGTTTGATGATCGCTTCGATCTTTTTCACCGCTGGGCCTCCCTAATGGCTGGTTTCGAAAGAACTCATTTCATTGAGACCGGAGGGAATCCAGACACTGCGGCACTAGGGGTACGTTTGTGGAGGAGATTGCTGGATGGGTGATTAGATATTAATCACATTGCACAAAAAAGCATCGAAAGTGAATCTCAGAAAAGTGAAGTGAATCGGCTCATTACTGGATGCTAATGCTTATGGGTGTAGTTGTGCGTCAAATTGCATGTTTTGTCGTCTATAAACGCGTCCGACACGCAAAATGCCTCGGACACATCCGAGGCATTGAGTTTAGACGGAAGTCGCCCGATTCAGGCCGCGTGCAGAACCTGCCCACGTGCGCGTGCGCCGTCAGCTGTGCTGATTTCAAGGCCGTCTGCATACAGGATATGAGGCCCGTCACAGAAAATTTGGTATAGCGTTTGTTCTTGCATACCCAGATCGCAAATGAACTCACCATCTACCAGCGTGCGGGCAGCAACCAATGCGCGGTCGGCACCGAACAGGGCCTGCGCGCGCCAGTCACGGATCAAACACATCTGATCGCCAGCTAGGATTGCGTCGCTTTCTGGACGTGTGTGACCAAGCGATCCAGCGGCCAGTGCAATCGTATGCACCATGCGCGTAGTGCGCTGGATATGCTCAATGCGGGTGATCCCGCTGTCACGTGTGATTACTTTGTCGCCGACATTAACAAATTCGACAGGCATTTCGCCTTCGAGTGTCAGCAGTGATGTACCTTGTAGCAATCCCGTATCACGAGATGCATAAGGCGCGTATTGGCCCGTTTGCGGAGTTTCTCCACCAACGCGCCTGACCGTATTCGGTTTCATGGGCGTCTCTCTTCTTGTCTAAACCTACCTCAGGTTATTCATTAGAATATGACAAAAAGAAGTTAATGTCCCGCCCTTTTTGAGAGAGTGCCCTCTTTGAGGCATAAATGTTAACTTATTTTAACCAATTGCCTGAAGCAGGACCTTCAAGTGCGATTCCTACCGGGGTTCTTTGATGTGATGGACGAGGTTTCTAGCTTCGCGGTGTCAAATTCTAGGTCGTGACGGAGTAGGAGGAGGGCAGCGTTCCTCTTAAAATGACATGGATCTAAAAAGACTTGTCAGAATGGCGCTAGATCCCATTGACTTCACTGTGGCCGCCAGTATGAAGACGGCATGCGGGTGTGGCGGAATTGGTAGACGCACCAGATTTAGGTTCTGGCGCCTATGGCGTGGGGGTTCGAGTCCCTTCACCCGCACCACTCTATCCTTTTGATATCAAAGAAAACCCTTGCAAACATGGGCCTAAGTCCGTTTCAAGGTTACAACTTTGGTTACAAAGGAGATTTGGAGCATGACCGGATAAATCAGACATCTCGTCAATCGCTCAGTGCGATATCATGCACGTCTTGTTGTGCCTAAAGACCTGCGAGAGGTTTTAGGTAAGACAGAACTTCGCGTTCCTTTGGGTGGTGATTATCGTCAGGCGCTCAAGCTTTTACCTAGTGCAGTTGCACAACTTCAAAATTAGATTGGTGATGCAGAGCGAAAGCTAGGGCAAGGCGTTAAGCCGTTGCGCTATCCTCTTGCACCTGATCAGCTTGCCCTAAGTCTCTATCAACAACGGCTTGAGTTAGACGAAAAGCTACGAAACTACCCGTCCTATGCCAGCATCAGTGTGGATGACCTGCTTGCGAAGCGTTTACGTGATGCGATTGCAGGTCTTGCTGATGATCCGGAGCTAGAAGAGCTTATCTGTTCGCAGCTTACCAACCGTATTCCTCTCGGCAATCGCCCTCGTAGCAACCGTCATATTCTGGTTATGAGTTCTGACCCTAGATTACCTTCATGACGGGCAACCCAATGACAAAGGGCGCGGTAATGAATTTGGATAGAGAAGATCGCCCGTTATAACGAAGCGGAGTGAACGCAAAAGAGCTTTGCTCATCATTCATACTCACTTGGCGGTTTTGAAATAAACGATCAAGTAACCGTAGGCTATACAAAGTACAGATACTTCAATCCTGTAAGTTTTATGTAAGTCTCACCCCTCATTAGCGCGGCAGTCTAATAGCATAATGGAGATTGAAATGCGTCTATTTGGAATGGCCCTTGGTGTTGCTGTCGCACTTGCGGCCCCTGTGAATGCCCTCTCGATACCTTCAAACGGTAAGTTAAGTTTTGATGTGGTGCGGAAGGGCAAAGATATTGGTGATCACAGCTACAGTTTTTCAGGCAAGAGCGCTGCTTTCACAGTTAAGGTGGCAACGGATATCATTGTTAAAGTACCTTTGATCCGGACAACGGCCTACAGTTTCAAACACAAAAGTGTGGAGAGCTGGAAGGGTGGTAAATTGCAACAACTCAGCTCATCCACAAATGATGACGGCGAACCACATCAGCTGAAAACCGCAAGCAAAGGCACACTGCCTGCCAGCCTGTGGAACGATGACATCGTACGTAGCGGCAAATTGATGAACACGATTGATGGCAAGATCATGAAGGTACGTGTCGCGGATCTTGGCTCAGAAACAGTAAAGACAAAGCAAGGCAATGTTTCTGCGCATCATTATCGGCTATCAGGTGGGTTGGCGCGGGACGTTTGGTATGATGGGAATGGCAACCTTGCACAAGTGATGTTCAAGGCCGATGATGGCTCAACTGTGATGTATGTCCGGAAATAGGATGATGCGCTGAATGCGGCTACTTTATATTGAAGACAACGAAAAACTGGCGCTCAATACGAGCGCCAGTTTGCGTGATGCGGGGTTTGTGGTGGATGTTGTCCATACTGCCGAGGATGCGCTGCATTCTGTGAAAAGCTTTGAATATGATGTGGTTATCCTTGATCTCGGTCTGCCGGATCAAGACGGTTTGGACATTTTACCAAAGATAAAAATGTTAAAACCACAAACGCCAATTATCATATGCACTGCCCGTGACGGATTAGATGACCGGGTCAGAGGTTTGAATACCGGGTCTGATGATTACCTTGTAAAACCATTTGATGTCTCGGAACTGATCGCACGTATAAATGCTGTTTTGCGGCGGCCAGGCGGTGCGCTTGGGATGACACTCACGTTGGGCAATGTGAAATACGAGACGGTTGATCGATCTGTGGCAATAGACGACATTGTGACGCGGTTCTCCAAGCGCGAACTTGACCTATTAGAGCTGTTTTTACGCAGGGCGGACAGGGTTGTGTCAAAAGATGTCATTGAGAATGCACTATACAGTTTTGATGAGGCCGCGACACCAAATGCCATTGAAGTATTGACCCACAGGTTGAGGAAAAAACTTATCGATAAGGGGGCCAGTATCGAAATCCATAATTTGCGTGGGATCGGATACGTCCTACAGGAAAACTCAGGGTGAACATCTCGAACTTTCTAATTGGCCCGCGCAGGTCCTTAAAACGTAACCTACTGCTCAACATTATAGCCACGTTAAGTCTTTGCGTTCTCTTGGCGGGTGGGGTGTTGATCAGTGAGTTCTACGAACATCTGGAAGATAACCTCGAAGACGCGATGGCAGCTGAAGCCATCGAGATCATTGGTCAAATCGATCTGAGTGCTGCGCAGTATGGGCTTGCTTCAGATTCATTGCGATTTCAGGGCATTGAGGGAACATATCGATACACTGTTTTTGATGAAACGGGCAGCATTGTTGCGGGCGGAGAAAGGTCTGATGCGATCTGGCAGCAGCTCTCGCAGATCAAATTAGGCGATCCGAAATTCATCAACCTTCTGGGCGATCGGCAAGGCGTCGGGCTAAGGGCTCGAATTGTTGATCAAGACGTATTTGTATTGGTGTCTACATACCCGAAAGGGAAAGACGAGACGAAATTTGATAAACTTTTGCACGAGATGGAGGAGGGGGTTTGGTGGGCTGTTCTGGGTGTTCTGATGGTGCTGGTTTCCGCGTTGTTTGCGACCCGCCGCGCGCTTTCGCCCTTGAAAAAGTTATCAGATCAAGCAGATCAGATTGGGCCAACTGCTGCAAATCGGCGGCTCACAACTGATCGGGTTCCCACCGAAATTGCCCCATTGATTGCTGATGTGAACAAGGCGTTTGACCGGTTAGAGCAAGGGTACAAAGCGCAACGGGATTTTGCGTCAAATGTGGCGCACGAAATTCGCACGCCTATTGCCGTACTTCGATCCAGTATTGATCGGATCGATGATCCCACATTGAAACAAACCTTGTCGCAAGATGCAAAACAACTGGACCGTATTTTTGGTCAACTTATCGATCTGTCCCGCGCGGATGCCGCTTTGCAGTCGGGTTTTGAGCGTGTGGATTTACGAAATCTGTCTGTTGCGGTCGCAACTGATTTAGCGCCGGTCGCCTTGCGCTCTGGTCGCAGATTGTCTGTGACCGGAGAAGCAGAAGCGCTGGTTCGTGGGAATGCAGGCCTGTTGGAAGTCGCACTGGGCAATGTCGTGCGAAATGCTATGCAATACTCTCCTGAGAACAGCGAAATTGAAATAGAGATATTGTCTAACCCAAAGGGATGGCGGGTTCTTGACCGTGGGGCTGGTGTGCCTGATGCGCTCAAGACAGCCCTGTTTGAGCGGTTCAATCGCGGCACTCAAGCGCACATGGACACTAAAGGATCGGGAATTGGCCTAGCGATTGTTAAATCCGTCGCAGATTCCCACAACGCGATTGTCACAATCCAAGACCGCGATGGCGGCGGGAGTATTTTCTCATTCACTTTCAACAACTATTAATGGCATTTTTTTGGTTACGCTGAACGTTGTAAGTCTCTTGTAAGCCAGGTCAGTGAAAACACCCTCAACACGTCATGAAAAGGCACGTTGAGGTTGGATATGAAAATTGAATTTTTAAGCGGGGACTGCCCCGGACACCAAGAAGCCCAAGATCACATCAAGGGTGTTTATCATCACGCTTACGGCGCGAAGTTAGCTGAATTTGCGCCGCTGTTGGTTGTGGCCAAACGCGATGATGGGGCAATTCTTTGTGCGGCGGGTATCCGGACAGCCAAAGATGGTTTCTTTTCTGAGACCTATCTGAAGTCCGATTTTTCATTAACCTTACAACAGGTTGCGGACATTGATGTCCCATCTTCGGAAATAATGGAAGTTGTTTCCCTCGCCTCAACGACGCCTTTCCCGGTCCTGCCAATGCTGGATAAAATGATTGAGTGGGGTCGCGACAATGCGATGACGTGCGGTGTGTTCACAGCAACCAAACCGCTGCGCCGCCTGTTGAAAAGAACGTCTTTAAGTTATGTGGAATTGGCGTCAGCGGACATATCTCAGGTGCCAAATCCCAACGCTTGGGGATCGTATTACGACACCGACCCAAAGGTGTGCGCCTTTAGTGAGGTTCTGTCTCAACCTGTCCTTTTGTCTCCACGCGCTTGTGCCGCAAAAATTGCAGGGGAGGTGTCCTGATGAAACAGGTCTTTGAAGCCCTCAAGCACCACTCAGAAACCCGTCCAGACGACATCGCGTTTGAGGATGATACACATCGGATCAGTTGGCGCGCGCTGGCCATGCGCGTTGAACGCCTTGCCTGCGCGTTGGACGCAGTTGATGGCACCATTGGTATCGGTCTTGCTGGTGGCATTGATTATGTCGTGGCTGATTTGGCTTTGACGCTCAGCGGGAAGCGACAAGTACCATTGCCGTTCTTTTTTAGCACACCGCAGAACGCGCATATTTTGATGGATGCCAAAGTAGGTGCTGTCATCACAAGCAATCCAGATTTGTTTTCTGCGCTACCACACCTAAAACTTATCAATCCCTTGGCCCTGCCAAATGAAGCTTGCGTGCTTCGCCCCTATACTGGTGGTGCGGAGCGGATCATTTACACGTCAGGATCTTCGGGTAACCCCAAAGGTGTGGTTCTTGGTGATCGCCAATTAGAAGCCTCCATCAGCGCCCTTAGCCGCGTCATCGCTGCGGATGCATCAGATACGCATCTATCTATTCTTCCGCTTGCGCAGCTTTTGGAACAGATTTGTGGGATATTCCTGCCTATCGTGGCAGGCGCGAAGACGGTTTTCCGGTTTGAGGCCACCAAATCATTGTTCGGTGCCCCGATTGAGCCACTGGTCGAAGCATTCGAAACGATACGCCCAACAACAAGCCTACTGGCACCCGCCATTCTAGGCCGCTGGGTCACGGCACTTGGGGCCGACAAAGCGCCGGCTGGTCTTCGTTTTGTCGCTGTTGGTGGGGCGTCTAGTTCACCGTCTTTAATCAATGCAGCACGGGATATCGGTATCCCTGTTCATGAGGGATATGGGCTGTCCGAATGTTGCGCCGTTGTCGCAATGAACCGCCCCGGCGACAATCACCCCGGTACAGTAGGTCCCGTATTGGATGGCTTGAATGTGTCTCTTGAGAACGGCGAGATCGTCGTTTCAGGCCCGACTGTCATGCAAGGGTACTTGAATGGCGATCCAGCACCCGATGTTTGGCACACAGGGGACTTGGGCCATTTTGACGGCGACAGACTGATCGTTGAGGGCCGCAAAGACGCGTTGCTGATTACCGGCGCTGGGCGCAATATTTCACCGGAATGGGTTGAGCAGCGAGTAAATGCTGATCCGCGCATTATCAGTTCGGCCTTGGGTCTTCGGCAATCTGATGGCGCGCTGGTCTTGATCGTGGTGGCAATGGCCCCCGTGTCGCCCAGAGAGGTTGAGAATTACCTTGCGGACTTGCCGATATACGCCCAGCCAACCGCGTTGATCATCACCGACCCATCCGAGGCAGGCCTTTTGTTCCCCGTCGGAACACCCAACCGAACAGTGGCCGCATCCTTGATCAATGCGCGTACAGCGCAGCCTCTAAACATCACAGCAGAAAGCATCGCATCATGATTAACACTAAAAAGGTTCTCATAACCGGGGCAGGGACCGGCATCGGTAGAGCATTGTCCATTGAAGCTGCGCAAAAAGGGTATGATCTGATCCTCGTTGGTCGCACGTCCAGCACGTTGGAGGAAACGCGCTCTAAGTATCACACCCCAAATGCCCGGTGCATCGTTGCAGATGTAACAAGCGCTGAGGGGCGGGCACTGATCGTTGACGCAGTTGACGGATCACTGGATATTCTCATCAACAATGCGGGTGTATTGAGCGTTGGGCATCTCGCAGATATGGCTGATGCCGATCTAGAGCGGATGACTACCACCAACCTTGTCGCTCCAATGGCATTGACCCGCGATCTGTTGCCTGCGTTGCGCACGTCAAAGGGTCGTATTGTTAACATTGGGTCGGTATTCGGCGATATCGCCTATCCATTTTTTGCAGGTTATTCCGCTACTAAATTTGGCCTGCGCGGTTTCTCAGATGCCATGCGCCGAGAACTTTCAGGCGGCGATATTGGCGTGACCTACATCGCGCCCCGCGCAACGCGCACTGCGACCGAAAGCGCCTTTAGCGCCTTGATTGAGCCTTTGGAGATGACGCTCGACACTGCCGAAATTGTCGCGGTGCAAGCTTGGGATGCGATCCTAAAGGGCAAACGCGAAAGCTTTCCCAAAGGCAAAGAGCGGTTGTTTGTCAAAGTACAGCGCCTGTTTCCCACACTCATCGACAAATCAGTGGGTGCGCAAGCGCGCGATCCAAAAACCCTGGCCGCCCTTAACGCCTCACTCCAATCTTAATTCAAAAACATCAAAACCTATAGGACACATGATATGAGCTATAATGTAATTCGCGCCTCCGACGCTGGTGATGCTTCTGTTACCCCAGCTGTACTTTCCAACATCAAGGACCACCTGAAATCCGACGGTTGGGCACTGCTACGTGGCTTTGATATGGATATGCCATCGTTCAGCGCCATCACATCGCAGCTATGCAAAACAATCACTTTTGATCCAGCCCGTGAGAATACGGATAAGAGCACGCAAAAAGTGGATGCGGGCCTTGGCCCAATTGGCCTTCATATCGAGAACGGCAATACGCCTGTTTGCCCCGACATCGTGGCATTCTACAGCACAAAGGCGGCTTTTGAGGGGTCTCAAACCACAATTTGTGATGGGCGCCGTGTTTTTGAGGCTCTCTCGGATGCCCAAAAGGCGCGTTGGTCGCAGCGTATGATGGTCACAAGGACACTGCCCGAGGCCCTGTGGAAACGGTACCTTGCAAATGAGCACCCAGCGATAAGCGAACCCGAAGAGGTGACCCAAGAGCATATCATGCAATTCAAAGCGTCAATTCCAGATCAGGATTTCACGTTGAACGATGATGGTTCCCTTGAGTACCGCATTAAGGTATCGCCTGTGCGCCCATCGTCTTTGTCAAATGGGCAGGCTTTTGCAAACGCAATTCTGGGCCCATCCCATAACTACGAACCTCCGGTTTATACCTTGGATGACGGCGTAATTGTAACGTCTGAGGAAATCGAAGAACTGAGGGGTATTGCCGAGACTTGCACCGTTGAGATCAACTGGCAGGATGGTGATGTTGCAGTGATCGATAACACGCGCGTCATGCATGGCCGCCGCGCGATTAAGGATCAAGACCGGCAATTGTTCATTGGAATGGGTCGCCTTTGAAACGACCGTTTCTGCGCAAAGGCACTCCGTTAGCTTTACGTCTTATTGATTTGAATTAGACAATAAAATTGCTTTGGAAGTCTGATGTTTGGTACTTTGAGAGGAGGGAGGTGTGCTTAGTTTATTGGGCACCTCCCTTGTTCTAGTTGCCTTGCCTTGTTTCGTTGTCAGAGACAATTGGCAGCAACATAGACTACGACTGAAGCCGAGCCGTAAGGATTTTGAAACTAGCTGCACCAAACCCAATGGCAAACGCGCCTTCGAACCAGCGGCGTAAACGAAGGTAAAGGCGGGTCATGGCCTTTGAGGAGAACAAGAGAGCATACCCATGGAAGATTAAAAAGCTCTGGATGCCAACAGCAGAGATGACAATGACAAGATCTTGAAACGATGATCCGGCAGGAACCCCCAGAGAGTATAGTGACCCAAAAAACAAAATGGCCTTTGGGTTAGTGACATGCAGCAGGAGCCCCTTTGTAAATAGGGTCCGCTTGTTTCCAGTCATCGACTTAACGTTGATTTCCTTAGAGGAAATAGCCGAACGCGCAGATTTGTAGGCGAGGTACATCAAATAGGCGGCACCAAAGTAACGTATAACTTCGAATATCCATGCGTTTGCAAGCATGATCGCGCCTAAACCAAGTGCTGCTGAAACCGACCATATCAGCGATCCAGTTGTTATCCCCAAAGCTAACGATAATCCTGACGCTCTGTCTGAAGCCATTGACGTTCCAGCAATAGCGAGTGTTGCAGGACCTGGGCTAGCGCTTGCTACCAGAGCCGCGATGAGGATTAGCGGTAGATTTATCTCTAATAACATCCCGTTGAGGCCTTTCATTTGGTCAAAATGAACATTTAATGTTTGAGGGCGGATGTCAATTTGAGCTTATAGTCGGCATTGACCACTGTGCGTGCGTCGGTAGGGACGTCCAGAAAAGAGAACTATCAGAAGGTTGAGCATTACTTAGATGTTTTGCGTTTTGTGCAACGTGGCCTACGCGATAGAATTTATGACATTGTTGTACACACCAGGTTGAGTTGTTTTGGTGGGCAAAAGGATAGCTTCTTATCGACACCTGCACAGGGGCGACGTTCCTTGATGATCTTCCTTAGTCACAGGGAATATAGGGGCCGTGAAGGACCATTTGTAATACGATGATGCCTCGTGCCGAAAACTACCCCTTGGTATGGTCACCAGCGTGCCCCGTAACCCATGGCTATACCAAATGAATGCCCCGCGTCATCGCATCGACAAGGGCTGCGACCTCGGACTTAAGCGATGACACTGGGACGCCAACAAATCGCCCGTGAATAGCGAGCTGCACAACACCGTGCACCGATGCAAACAACGTTTGAGCGCGGAGCGTAAGTGCTTCTGGTGGTAAATCCGGTCGAAGTTGGCCAAGGGGGGCGATGATCTCTGCGATTAAAACGGGGTATTCGGCTTTGTGCCAGTCAGGCACTTCTGCACCTATTGCCATCTTATGGTTGAAGATGGCGGACCAAAGAGAGGTGTTGTCCAAGGCAAAATCAACATAAGCCCCGGCCAGGGCCTGCATTGCTTGCGTTGGGGGCGCGTCTTGGGCAACAGACATGCGAAGGTTTTCGCCAAGAGACGCCAAGGTCCGAGAGTTGACCAGCATAACAAGTTGGTCAAGGTCTTCGACAGCATTATAAAGTGCTCCCAAGGCACATCCGGCCTTTGTCGTTACATCCCGCGCCTTCAACCCACGCAGCCCGCCTTCGGCGATTGCCAGTTCGGCGGCGTCGACCAGGCGTTTGCGTAGGTCTTCACGCTTCTTTTCCGTTTTGGTTGCCATCTGGTTCTCCAAAAGAGTGCAGGGCCCTGTGATTCTACGTCAGGCAGTCTCACTGTGGCAGGGTTAATGAACTTGAACGTCGTTCATTTAGCAAAAATACCCGCTGTGTCAAATGATTGTTTCCACTCATGTGTCTGCAAGCACCATACATTACGGCGTGCTATTGACCTTGTCCTGCAAGAGTTTTCCGGCGTCATAAAACGGGGAGAATGCGCGGACTAGTTATGCGGATGACTGCAGTATTCACTATGCAGATATCTGTTATTAAACAATAAAAACTCCTATCAGACACTTTGCTGCCGAAGTTTAGGATTTACTCTATTTAGTACACCATGAGTTGGAGCGCCGAGCCGTGATCCTATGTTTATTTCCACGACATCTCCGCTCAGGCCATCTATTTTGAACGTTGTTCACGTTTTTGTTGAACGGCGTTCAATATCTGTATGTTAAAAGTATGAACGATGTTCAAAATATTTGGAGACGATAATGTTAAGACAACTTCTTACTCTGGTCCGCGGCCAAACGGCTGACGCTTCACAAACATTTCTTGATGCCAATGCGATTTCCCTTCTGCGCCAGCAACTGCGCGAAGCAGCGGGCGGGGTCCAGAAAACACGTAAGGCAGTTGCCGTTGTTATGGCCTATGCTGAACGGGAAAAAACGTCTCTTGCCGCAATAGAAGAACAGATCTCAGACCTGGAAGCGCGCACCTGTGCGGCTCTTGAAAAGGGCGAGAATGATATCGCACTTGAGGCTGCAACCGCGATTGCAAATTTGGAAGCAGAGCGCGATGCGACACGCCGGACAATCGCAACCTATTCGTCTGAAGTTGTGCACTTGCGCCAGACGCTTGCTCAAAATGAGGCCCTACTGAACGAACTTAAGCGTGGCCAAAGGATCGCAGAAGCCACCAGCAAGACGCAGGGATTGCGCGGCGATACGCCATCTTGGACGCAAAGCGATTTGGCTGATGCCTCAGAAACCCTCAAACGGCTTCAGGAACGACAACAACACAATGACGCAACAATGGCAGCGATGGCGGAATTGTCAGCAGGGACCTCAGCTGATGCATTGAGCGACCGTATGGCGGCTGCCGGATTTGGTGCCCCTAAAAAGACCGCAGCCACGGACGTGTTGGACCGGCTCAAAAAAAAGGGCGCTTGAAGCAGTTATCCCTATAACAAATAACAA
The DNA here is from genome assembly GCF_036960155.1 of Sulfitobacter sp. GTDB lineage: Bacteria > Pseudomonadota > Alphaproteobacteria > Rhodobacterales > Rhodobacteraceae > Sulfitobacter. The sequence goes on from NZ_JBALWB010000002.1 coordinate 466,884, forward strand.
CTATAACTAGAATAATAAATTACATCAAAACAGTATGACTCGAAAGGTCGACCCAATGAACGCCTATATTGATAAACCCTCACACGCGTGGAACATGTTCACCTACGCCCAATTCATCATTGCCAGCTCTATGATGGCTGGTGGCATCTACTTTCTCGAAGCGAGCTTTGCTGCGAAAGGGTTCTATTCGATGGCTGCGATCATGCTGGTCAGTTCTACCGCGGGTATTACCAAAGCGGTCCGCGACACCGAAGAAAGCAAGCGTCTACACAACAAATTGGAAGACGCTCGCACAGAACGGATGTTGGCCGAAGTCAGCGGCCCTGAATCGAATTAAGACATCTTGGGTGGTTCAGGCCATCGGGCCACCCATTTGGAACACCCATTTCTTCGGCGCATCAGGAGTTTCCATGACATTTCCCACCATCACAGTAGCGTCCGTTGGACGCTTCCTCGGACACGTGTTGTTCTATATTGTCGCTCTTGCGGGTTTTTTGTGGACCTTGGGCGCGATGTCGGTCCATCTGTCTGGCACCGTGCTTTACGCGACTATCGCGGGCCTTGCTATTGCTGTAATAATTGCTGTCGCCTTGCGGTTTCGGGCGCGTCGTATGGGCTGGTTAGGTTTGGCCGCAATCGCTGCTATCATTGGCATTTGGTATCAAGGCATCACTCCCGCGCTGGATCGCGACTGGGCGTTTGACGTCGCCCACGGCGTTGGTGCGCAGGTGGATGGTGAATTGGTGACGCTGTCAAACGTACGTAACTTTACATGGAAAAATGCGTCTCAAGCTGACCAGTTATGGGAAACCCGCACCGTCGATCTGAACAAGTTGCAAACCGTTGATATGCTGACCTCCGTTTGGGACAGTCCGGACATTGCGCACATTTTGATCAGCTTTGGTTTTGCCGATGATCAAAGAGTGGTTTTCTCGGTTGAGACCCGCAAGGAAAGTCACGAGGACTTCAATCTGAAGGGCGGGTTCTTTCGCCAGTTTGAACTTGTCCTCATTGCGGCGACCGAAGAGGATATCATTAAGCTAAGGACCAACCACCGGCAGGAAGATGTCCGGTTGTACCCGGTCAAGCTGAACACTGAGCAGCGACGCGATCTGTTCATGTCCTATGTTGATTTGGCCCAAAATATGCAATCAAAGGCCGTTTTTTACAACACTGTGACTGCAAATTGTACGACAACCGTCTACGGATTGGCGCAGGTGATCAAGCCTGACATGAACCTCGATTGGCGGCTACTCTTGTCGGGTCACCTACCTAGTTATGTTGATGCTTTAGGTGGGTTTGATGGTGATATTCCAATTGAACAACGCGTTCAGCATGCAAGTATCACAGAAAAAACAGGGTCATCAGATGGGGATGATTTTTCGATTGCTATCCGCCGCGCCACTACTTCCCCTTGATAGTTTACAGTAGTAGTTGTGCTGAAGTAGGTCTCGAAACTCTGAAGATTGAAATCGAATGTTTGGGATCCTCAGACAAGGAAGTGTGTTGACCTTGATTAGGTCCTGACAGAGAAGAGGTAGGGTTTTTAAGCCAATCAGGCCGGGTATCTGGAAATACGACAAAAGGAACTTTTTGATGATCCGCCAGACCCTTACGTCTTTGTCATCCATCGCTGAAATTGACGCGGATATGATCATTGATGTGCGTGCCCCTTCAGAATTTGCACATGACCATGTGCCGGGGGCGGTAAACCTGCCTGTGTTATCGGATGCTGAGCGGGTTGAGGTTGGTACAATTTACAGCCAGCAAAGTCCGTTTCTAGCCCGCAAGGTTGGTGCCGCGATGGTTGCGGCCAATGCGGCGCGTCATTTGCGGGGGCCATTGGCTGATTTGCTGGGGGATTGGCAGCCGCTGGTCTATTGCTGGCGCGGCGGGCAACGATCAGGATCATTTGCGACCATCCTTGATCAGGTCGGATGGCGGGTGCATTTGATTGAGGGTGGATACCGCAGTTACCGCAAAACCGTGAGCCAAATGTTGTATGATACGCCTTTGGCGCATCGGTTGATGATAGTTGATGGTCACACAGGGACAGGCAAAACTGCACTGCTGCATCATTTGCGTGATCAGGGGGCGCAAATCCTTGACCTTGAAAACCTCGCGGGGCATCGCGGATCGCTGTTTGGGGCGCAGAAGGACGGACAGCCTTCGCAGAAGATGTTTGAAACGCAACTTGCCAGTGCATTACAAATACTTGATCCAAATAAACTAACATGGGTTGAGGGCGAGAGCAGCAAAATCGGGGCACGTGTGATCCCTCCCTCGGTTTGGGCCCGCATGGGCGCTGCGCCAAGGATTGAAATAACCGCGCCCATCGCCGCGCGTGCAGCGTTTTTGGCTACAGCTTACGCCGACCTGACCCATGACACAGAAACGTTCATTGGCCTGATCCATCGGCTGAGGCACTACCACGCGAAGGATACGATCCTTGATTGGCAAGGGCTGGCCACAGTGGGCGATTGGCAGAGCTTGGCCAAACAGCTGATGGTCGAACATTACGATCCGCGCTACGCGAAATCACAGGCGCGCGCGGTCCAGAGGCCAGAACAAATGGCCTTGGCCGCGCTTGATCACCAAAGCCTGTCAGACACAGCGCGCCAGTTGATCGCTGAGTTTAACTGATGATGATGGGGCCGTGGCCCTGTGCGAGTTGACCAATGATGCAAGCTTGCTGACCTTGCGCCTGCAATGTGGCTACTGCCCGCAATGCGTCCTCTAGGGGCAGGGCGGCTAGCAATCCACCCGCTGTCTGGGGATCGTGCATCAGCGGGTCAGAGATTCCGACCGTGGGCGCATTTTCGATATTGTCCTGCAGCAGGGAGGATCGGATGCCCCCATCCGACAACGCACGCGCACCGCGATACAGCGGAACCTTGTCGCGCCAGATTTCAGCTTGCACACCAGAGGCTTCACAAATCGCTTGTACATGTCCGGCAAGGCCAAAGCCGGTGGTATCTGTCATCGCATGAGCATCGCTTAGAACTTGCGCGGCTACGGCTTGGGGCTGCTCCATCATGGCCAAAGCCTGAGACACAACATCAGCAGGCGCAGTGCCAGCCATATGCGCGGCAAGGATCACGCCGGAACCGGTTGGCCGCGTGAGCACAAGCGCATCGCCGTCTTGGGCACCCGAAACAGTAATTGGCATGTCTTGGCGCAGTCCGGTCACGGTAAACCCAATGGTCATTTCCGCGCCCATCGTAGTGTGCCCGCCGACAATAGTGGCACCCGCCGCTGCAAACACACTCTGCGCGGCATCATTGATTTCACGCAAAGTCCGTTCCTGAAGGGCGGCTGACATGCGGGGCAAGATGATGGTGGAGAGCGCGGTTTGTGGCGCGGCCCCCATTGCCCAGATATCGCCAAGCGCATGCACAGCAGCAATACGCGTCATTTGCACGGGGTCTTCAATAAAGGCGCGCAGGTGATCGGTGCTCAGAACCTGAAAGCCGCCGCCCGCTTGGCGTAGGATCGCGGCGTCATCTCCGGGGCCGGCAATGATATCCGTGCCTTCGTTATCGTGCTCTGTCCCGATGGCACGTTTTAGAACCGCGCCGCCTACTTTTGCGCCGCACCCGCCGCATAGGGGGAGTTCAGTAGTATCCGCGCCTTTGGCGATATAGCTGGGTTGGGAAAGGGGCTGCATCACGGGCAAGTTTTCCAACTGGTCCATAAAGGCGCGGTCAATCCGGTCTTTCCAGCGCCATAGCAACGGGCCAGCAGGGGCAAAGCCGTATTTTTCCGCCATTGCCGATTTACCACCCAACGAGATCAGCTTGAGGTAAGAGCGTTGGGGTTTGAATGTCTTGAACGATCCGCCTGCCAGTGCCGCGCGCATGTTGTGATACAGGATAGGTGCTGCACGCACAGCAAATACACCTGCCTTGGGGCGCGGCGCAAACGGCATATGGGCGCAATCGCCTACCGCAAACAGGTTTGGATCACCCTGAACACGCAGATCAGGATCAATGGTGATGAACCCCTTGCGCAATGGCAGATCAGTCTTCGCGATCCACGAATGCGGGAATGCACCAGCAGCCCCCACACATAGCGCGGCCGGAATGACGGGATGGTGCGTTAGCACAACGCTGCCCGCGTCTATCCGCTCAATCTGGGCATTTGGTTGGAAGGTTACGCCCAGTTTCGCCATGCTGTGGTGCAGTTTGGCGCGCGCAGATGGGCCAACGCCGGATATCTCAGGGCCAGCTTCTATGACGGTCACCTGTGGCACTACGCCAATGCCGCGCAAGGCATGGGCCATTGCCATCGCCAGTTCACATCCTGCAACGCCGCCGCCAATGACGGCAACGGTCGGTTCTTTTTCTCCGCCCCTGACAGCCTCCAGAAAGGCACGCCATTTGCTTGCGTAGATGTCCAGCGGTTTGGCTCCAACGGCATTTTCACCAAATCCGGCGATGTCCATGCGTGCGGTAATTCCGATATCGATCGAGGCGGTGTCATAGGCGATAGGGCCGCGGCCTTCGACCTCGATCATCTTGGCTGTTCGGTTGATCCCGGTTGCATGGCTCAGGATCAGTCGGGCGCCGGCGAAACGGGCAAGGCGGACCAGATCGATCTCAAGCGTGTCGCGATCATAATGACCAGCGATGTGACCGGGCAACATACCCGTGTAGGGTGCTGTTGGTGCTGGGTTGATCACGGTAAGGCGCGCACCGGGTAGGGGGCTCATGCCCCATTTGCGCAAAACCAGTGCATGGGCATGTCCGCCGCCAATGAGAACAAGATCGCGTGTAAAGGGAACGGTGCTCAGCATTTTGGGGCTCTATCGCTATAGGTGACGTTATCACGGCCGTTTTGCCCGCTGACGACCCAAATGTCCAAGACTGAACCGTTTATATTCCAAAATGTGAAGACGTAGTGAGAGGAGGGTAAGCCCCCGCGATCATATCGCGAGGGGTAATTATTAGCGTTGCTCAGTTTATGGTGAGCGCCGCAATTATTTGCTCTAACGCTTGTGTCGCTTTCAGGCGCATTTCGTCGTCGGTTGCATCCTGAATAGGATGTGGCACCAAAACGTAACGTGCATCGTTCATACCCAGCGCAGTGCGCTGGCTGATGGCGGCGTCACCGAACTCGCTTGAGGCGATGGCTACTGCAGGGATCCGCTGGGTTTCAAACCAGAAATTGTCGTGCATACTGCACGTCGTACAGGATCCTCAGTCGGCCAACGCTTCGATCAGGAAATCGCATTCATCGCGAATTTCATGCCTCAGCGCGTCAGGACAAGGTTTGGCAAATGTCGGCTTGGTGTAACGGCGAACTGCCACATCAGGCGCTTTTTGCTTTAGCAGCTTTTCCAGCTCATCCAGCATGACATTGCCGCGCGGTTTGCTGATATCCAAAAGGCCAATCGTCCCAGACAATGTGCCTGAGCGCTTGGTGATTTGGCGTTCAACGGGCACGCGTTCGTCCGTTGGGTCGAGAATTGTAACCATAGATTTCTCCCTACTATCCTTAGCCTAGCCCAAGTCGATCTTTTTGGAAACTGATTGCGACCCGACGGCACCGGTGGCCCAGCCGTGGAACGCTGATGAGAATTTGCCCGCGTCTGATCCTGCCACAACGATGTGAATGAAATCGGTATTGGCGAATTTTGGCACGGATTTTGCCATCGCCTCAGGCCCCATTTTTTCTGCCATCTCGGGTGAAATGCCTGCGCCGCTGTCCTCATCCATCAACATTTCGGTCAAGGGGCGGGTGGTCACCTTTTGGATTTGATCCCTTAGGCGGTCTTTTGAATAGTCTCCCTCACGGGTGAGGGTATCAATGTGCTCAGGGCAGACGACCAACAGCGCATCAACGGGCAAGTTGCGCAGTTTGGGCAGGAACACCCCTTCAAGGCCTAGGCCAAGGGAACCGGCAATCTGATCCGGCGCGCGCGAGGTCTGGTCAACGATGTGCACAGGTCCACCTGTCATGGCAAAGATGGTCACCACGGAATCTTCAGGCTTAAATCCACGTTCAACATGCAGCGCGGGCCAAGGGGAACGTTCCTCCCACTCGGCAAAGCACATTGTGAACTTCATGGGATTGCCAAGGGTCGAACGTTCAACCCCGCCCGTTGTTGCGCCGCCGACATTGCGCACAACAAGGCGCAGCGCGCGCCCGATGGTGGCATTGGCGCGGTTGCCAGCACCCAATGCGCCCAGCTTCATGTTCATCCCGATCTTTTCACGGATCGGGCCGTTGATGATCATCACGGGGGCCGCGCCCATGGTTGTGGCGGTGACGCCGTGGATGTTGAACTCATCCGTGCAGACGGCCTCAACGGCGGCAATGATCACGGGCAGGTATTCGGGTTTGCATCCCGCCATCACGGCATTGATTGCGATCTTTTCAACTGTCGCAATCCCCATGTTTGGCGGAACCGTCGCGATCACATCTTGGGGATCACGGTGTGTGCCGCCCAGCATGCGCATGACGCGCTCAGGCGTTGGCGGCACCAAAGGTAACCCGTCAGAGAACCCTTGATCAAACATGAACTCGGCCACGTCATCGCTGGGGGCGACTTCAATGCGGCGCGCACGGATCGGGCTGCCATCGGCATCTGCACGCAATTTGTCATAAACTGTAGGGTCTAAATGTTTTGACCCACATCCAGGGCGCCATGCGGGCAGGCTTTGCCAGTCGATTTGCGCGGCGGCCAGATTGCTTTGTGCGGCGATGTCTGCGCTTAAGGCTTCCCAATCGGCGCGAATGAAGCCTTCAAACTGCGATGTCACCTTGCCAGCATCGTCTATCCAAAAGACAGAGGGGACGCTTTCGATGTCCCATTCAAACGCTGACTTGCAGGTGCGGTCATCGAGAACAGGCATGGTCAGGGCATAGCGCTGGGCAAAGATCTTATTCGCATCGCCAGATTGCGAGATGAGTAGAACATCGACCTCACTGCCATAGGCCGTATGAAATGCCTCCAATACGGGGGCAGCGGTATTGCAGGTCTCACAGTCTTCTTTGACAAAACAGATGAGGCTGGGCCGCGTACGGGGATAGCTGTGCGGTTTTCCTGTCAGATCATTCAGTGAAAACGGCGGTTGCGGTTGGCTCATGTGGTTTCTCCCCGATGCTGGGGGCATCTTGCAAAGGCGAGGGGATAAATGTCCAGCCAAATGAAGGAAGTATGGCGGAGGTGGATGGGAATCGAACCCACCACACGCCCATTGGACGCGTCCATGGTGTTGAAGACCAGGGAAGCCACCAGACTCCAGTCACCTCCGCATGGGCAATGGGTATCAAGTTGGGAGGATAGGGGAAACAGGTAAAGCAGCAGTGACTTGGCGGAGGTCGTCGCCAGCTGTGGTGATGCCGGATGTGTCGAAGTGTTCTAACACAGGCACTATGATCCTGCGGCTGGTGCCAAGGGCGCTACGCGCTTGGGATGTGGTGAAAGGCGTCGGTGCGGGAAAGGAGAGCCTCAGCGCATTGGCTGCGGCATTTAACGCACCAGTGTGAAACAGCAGGGTCTGCTTTAGCGAGACGTTGTTGAGGGAAACTACTGTGCCAGCCTGTACCAAAAGCGCGATGAGATCCGCGTCTATGCCTTGATACTCGGTCGCTTGAGACGCGGAGGTTACACCCGCATTACGAAAATCTGCCTCCAGATCATCCAAACGCTGCTTGTGTTCATCGCTAAGTAGGGCGATCGGATCATGGGTGGTCAGCGCAAGGGTGTTGCCAAAGCGACGAATGTGCTGATCGCTAAATAGCGCGCCTTCTACGTATTTGAGGAGGCGCGAGGAGGTAACCTTAAGCGCGGTCACGCTTTGCGGGGCGCTCATGCGCAAGGGATGGGTCGCGTGATATGCGCTCAGGGCCTGCAACATGTCAGTCTTGCGATCTTCAACATCTTGCGTTGTGGCGAGCCACCCTTCACCCAAATCGGTAAAGCTACTTACCAGAGCAGCGGCTGTTTCTGCGGGATGCATCCGCAAAAGGCGCGCAATATCGGTTAATCGCGCAGCACCGCGCTGGGCTGTGCATAGTGCTGTTGCGGTCTTGTCAGGGGAGCCAGTTAGCGTAGCGCTTAAGATCGCACTACGCGAAGCATCGCCGCTACGGGTTGCTGTTGCCTGTGGGTCTAAAAATACGGCGCCGCCCAAAGTCTGCGCAGGGGAGAGGCAGCGTAAAATGGCGCGCTGGCCTGCAAAACCAAGGACCTCTTTGCCAAACCGCAACTGTACTAACCCGCTTTTACTGCCATGAAGCTGCCGGCCGCCAAACAGACGCACAGTGGCCACCGCATTTGTGGTGCCAAAAAGAACCCGCACCTTTTCCATGTGTTTGAGAGGGGAGATTGTCGGGCCTAGTTGGACCACGGCGTCGATACACTCCGAAGGTTGCATTGTGTCGGGGAGGCATAGCACGGAACCACGGGGGATATCCGCCACCGCAGCGCCGCGCAGGTTAACGGCAACCCGCTCACCGGCGTGCACTTTGGTGCGCTCTTGGCCGCGGCTTTGCAGTCCTCTTAGGGTGACAGGCAGACCTGACGGGTGCACAACGGCTTGTTCGCCCACGTTCAGGTCCTGACCTAACAGCGTGCCAGTCACAACTGTCCCATGTCCTGCCAGTGAAAACACGCGGTCAATTGGCAGCATGCTGTGGAGAGGGGCATCTGTAGGGGGAGGACACAACAACAGCGATTGTAGGGTTTCGTGTAAGGCGTCTAACCCGTCACTGGTTCTTGCAGAGCACATGATCATGGGCGCATCTGCTAGGGGTGTGTCGGAAAGGGCCGCTTTGAGCGTGTTGAGGCAGACATCATGTTCTAAGGGGGAAAGCAGGTCAGACTTGGTGACTGCGATCACGCCCTGAGTGATGCCAAGGAGGCTCGCGATGTTGAGGTGTTCAAGTGTTTGTGCACCAACCCCTTCGGTTGCGGAAACAACCAACAATGCGGCCTGCGCGCCAGACGTGCCAGAGACCATCGCCTGAATGAAATCCTCGTGGCCCGGTGCATCAATGAAATCAAGCGTGCCGTCAGGATACGCCTTATGGGCAAAGCCCGGCACAATGGACAGCCCGCGTGCCTTTTCCTCAGCAGTGCGGTCCGTTTCTATCCCGGTAAGGGCGCGGACAAGGGAGGTTTTGCCGTGATCCACATGGCCGATGACAACAATGCAGCGGGTGTTCATCGGTTTGCTATCACGTCCAAGGCCTGAACAATCGGGGATACTTCGTCCTCAGACACGGTACGCAAGTCTAAAACAACGCGATCTTTTTCGATCCGGCCGATCACAGGCGGCGTGCTTTGCCTTAGAGCGGCGGTCAACGCGTCTGGTGTTAGGCCTGCAATGCGTAGGGTAACAGCAAAGCTGACAAGATCCTGTTCAGGCACTGAGCCTGCACCGACATGGGCGATGGTCTGCTCTACCTCTACATCCGTAAGGCCAATGCCCTTTAGCGCTAGGGATAAATCCTGCGCGCGTTTTTTGACGATGTCTGTAGGTTGGGACAGCATGTTTAGAACGGGTATCTCTATCATGGGGTCATAAGGCGCACGGTAGAGGCGCAAGGTCGCCTCAAGCGCTGCCAACGACAGCTTGTCGATGCGCACGGCGCGCATAAGCGGATGCGCCTTGAGGCGGGCAATCAAATCGCGGTTGCCTGCGATGATGCCTGCCTGTGGACCGCCCAGCAGTTTGTCGCCCGAAAACATGACCAGATCGACGCCCGCCTTCAGGATGTCTGACACCACGGGTTCATCGCTTAACCCGTAGGGAGAGAGATCAACCAAGACACCGCTTCCAAGGTCTTCCATCAAGATGACCTCACGCTCAGCGGCCAGCTTGGCAAGGTCTTCGCGTTTGGGTGAAGAGGTGAAGCCGATGATCTTGAAGTTACTTGTATGGCTTTTGAGGAGTACGGCAGTCTGCGGGTCTATGGCATTCTCATAGTCGCTGAACCTTGTTTTATTCGTAGCGCCAACCTCGCGCAGGGCTGCACCACTTTGGGCAATGACATCGGGCAGGCGGAATGATCCGCCAATTTCTATCAGCTCGCCGCGTGAGGCGACAACAGTGCGCCCTGACGCCGTGGCGATCAGGCTTAGCAGCACGGCAGCAGCGCAATTGTTCACAACCACGGCGGCTTGCGCACCCGTAAGCTCACAGATGAGGTCTTGCACGTGGTCATGGCGCGAGCCGCGTTTGCCTGTTTCCAGATCAAGCTCAAGATTGGTTGCGTTTGCACCCGCTGACTGCATTGCCGCAATAGCGCTGGGGGCCATGCGCGCACGCCCGAGATTGGTGTGAATGATGATCCCCGTGGCGTTGATCACCGAACGCAGCGCTGGGCGGCGGGTCGCTTCAATCGCGCCTAGAACGTCTGCCGCAAAGCGGGCACTGGCGAAATCAGGGAAGTGACAAGGTTCATCTGCTAAAATTGCGCTGCGCAACTGAGAGATGATCTTGCGCAGGGCGGTAACCGTTTCTGTGTGCGATGTTTGCTGCACGACGTCATGAAGGGAGGGGTAAGCAAGCAGAGACTGGATTTGCGGCAGCTCTTTTAATGTGTTGGCCATTGCAGATCGGTCCTTAGTCATTCGTTAAACGCGCGCGTTAGGCGGGCCTTGTAGCTGGTTAGCAGCCTAACGGGATGGGCGCTGGGCGTCGAGGCAGATGAGGGGGCAGGGTTACACTTGATACCCGGCAATAACGCATAGGTGATTTTTGCGGCAGAATAGGGTATTACGCTGCGTGATAGATCGGGATGTTGCTGATTATACGGATAGACACCATCCGCGAACTTTGGCTTATTTTCGACAAACGCGAGGGGTGCGATAGCGCATTTTACGCAAGGGGAATTCACATGGCATATGATTACGTGATTGTTGGCGGCGGGTCCGGTGGGGCTACGTTGGCTGCGCGCCTTAGCGAAGACCCAAAAACCACGGTTTGTCTCCTAGAGGCAGGGGGAGAGGGCAGGCATATGCTGATCCGCGCACCTGCAGGGGCTGTTGCCATGCTGCCCGGCTGGGGAAAGATATCCAATTGGGCGTTCAAGACGGTTCCCCAAAAGGGATTAAACGGTCGTCTGGGGTATCAGCCACGGGGCAAGGCGCTGGGCGGGTCCAGCGCGATCAACGCAATGCTCTATGTGCGCGGCCAACGCGAGGACTATGACGGTTGGGCTGATCAGGGATGTGAGGGCTGGGACTGGGACAGTGTACTGCCCTATTTCCTTAAATCCGAGGGTCATGAGGACGGCGAGGTAGAGATGCACGGCGGTTCTGGGCCTTTGCAAGTTTCCCACCAGAAATCACCGCGTCCGATCGCGAAGGCATTTGTTGAAGCTGCAAAACGTCTACAGCACCGCGAAATTGCTGATTTCAATACAGGGGATAATGAAGGCGTCGGCTATTATCAGGTCACCCAGTTCCATGATGGTGCGCGCAGTGGCGAGCGGTGCTCGGTTGCGGCAGGGTATTTGCACCCGGTTATGGACCGCCCCAACCTGACGGTGATTACCCGCGCACATGCAACGCGCCTGTCCTTAGAAGGAAAGCGCGCCACGGGTGTGCATTACCGTCAAGGCAAGCAAGACAAACACGTTAAAGCGAACCGCGAGGTGATCCTGTGTGGGGGTGCGTTTAACTCACCACAATTGTTGCAATTGTCTGGCATTGGCCGCCCCCAAGATATCACACCACATGGCATTGAGATGGCGCATGACCTGCAAGGGGTGGGGCAGAACCTGTCTGATCATCTGGATTTCACGCTGGGCTATAAATCCAAGGACACGGATAACTTTGGCATTGGCGTCAGGGGAACCATCAATCTGGTCAAGCACATTCTTGAATGGCGCAAGACGGGTAAGGGCATGATCGCCACGCCCTACGCCGAAGGGGCCGCGTTTCTTAAAACTGATCCCAGTATTGAGCGTGCTGATATTCAAATCCACTTTGTCATCTCGGTTGTAGATGATCATGCGCGCAAGCTGCATCCGGGATACGGCTATAGTTGTCATGTCTGTGCGTTGCGCCCTGAATCTAGGGGGAGTGTTACACTTGCCTCTGCTGATCCGTTTGCTGCGCCAGCGATTGATCCCAACTATCTGGATAAAGACACCGATCTGCACACGTTGATAAAAGGCGCAAAGATGTCTCGTGAGATCATGAAAACACCGCCTTTGGCCGCATACGAGCATAAAGAGCTGTTTGGCATACGTGACGGGATGAACGACAGTGACTGGGAAGAGATCATTCGCAATCGTTCAGACACAATCTATCATCCTGTTGGCACCTGTAAGATGGGCACCGATGAAATGGCCGTGGTGGACCCGCAACTGCGTGTACACGGGATGCAAGGGCTAAGGGTGGTGGATGCATCGGTAATGCCGACAATCACCAGCGGAAATACAAATGCGCCGACAATCATGATTGCCGAGCGCGCAGCAGACTTAATCAAAGCGGATGCGGCAACGCCGGTCACCGCGTAATAATAGCAAGTGAATGAGGAGATAAACTTAATGCTCGGACAAATGATGCAAATGCCACTGACTGTTGGCAGCTTGATCGACCACGCCGCACGGTTCCATACCAAAGGCGAAATCGTATCTGTTAAAACAACTGGTGGGGTTGAGAACACAACATGGGGTGAGGTTGGCGCCAACGCGCATCGCCTTGCCTCGGCATTGCGTAAATTGGGCCTGCCTGAGGGCGCGCGCTGTGGCACCATTGCATGGAACAACCGCCGTCATTTGGAAATCTATTTTGGTGTCGCTGGGGGCGGATTTGTCTGCCATACGATCAACCCGCGTATGGGCCCAGAGCAGATGGTTTATGTGATCAACCACGCCGAAGATCAGGTGCTGTTTGTAGACGCCACATTTGTTCCTGCTGCAGGTCAATTGGCCCCAGCGCTAAAGCACACCAAACACATCGTTATGCTGGGCCCTCGCGACGAAGACGCTGCAAAGGTTGTGCCCGGCTTGTTGTTCTTTGACGAATTGCTGGAAACAGGTGACGCATCCGAGCCATGGCCGGAATTGGACGAGAACGCAGCCTCAAGCCTGTGCTACACATCTGGCACCACAGGCGATCCAAAGGGCGTGCTGTATTCCCACCGCTCCACCGTGCTGCACACGCTTGCGGGCAACCAGCCGGATGGTTTGAATATTTCTGCAAAAGATACGGTTTTACCTGTTGTCCCGATGTTCCACGTTAACGCATGGGGGGTGCCCTATATTGCGGCGATAACAGGCTGTAAATTGGTGCTTCCGGGTCCAAACCTTGATGGTGTGAGCCTTGTGAACCTGATCGACAGCACCGAAACCACCTTGGCGCTGGGCGTGCCTACGATCTGGATGGGCTTGCTGGCGGCATTGGATGAGACTGGCTCAAAGATTCCTAGCCTGACACGTACTGTTGTTGGTGGTTCGGCGCTTCCGCCCTCCATGATCCCGAAATTCGCAAAATACGGCGTTGATCTGGTGCACGCATGGGGCATGACAGAAACTTCTCCACTTGGATCGATAAACCAAATCTTGCAGCGCCACACCAAGCTGTCACCAGAAGAGCAGGCGGAAATTCGTCTGGGGCAGGGGCGTCCTCCGTTTGGCGTTGATCTGCGTGTACTGGATGAAGAAGGCAATGAGATGCCCCATGACGGCGTTGCGCAGGGCGATCTGCAAATTCGCGGTCCTTGGATTGTAGATACATACTTTGGCAAAGACGCCCCCGCACTTACGGCGGACGGCTGGTTTGACACAGGTGATGTGGCCACAATTGATGAAGAAGGTTTCATGATCATCCGTGACCGCTCCAAAGATATCATCAAATCGGGCGGTGAATGGATTTCAACCGTGACCCTAGAGAACATCGCAATTTCGCACCCAGCTATCGCAAACGCGGCGGCGATCGCGGCCTTGCATGAGAAATGGGATGAACGCCCTGTTCTGGTAGCGATCAAATCTGGTGACATAACCGAGGCGGAGCTGTTGGCGTTCTACAAGGGCAAAGTCGAAAGCTGGCAGATCCCGGACCGTGCGATTTTTGTGGATGAGCTGCCTATCGGCTCAACAGGCAAAGTTCAGAAAAACAAGCTGCGCGATGCCCATGGCAAAATCTTGCTAAGCGCATAATCGCGTTTAAAAAAAATAGCGCCGCGTGGCAACACGTGGCGCTATTTTGTGTGAGCCTTAAGGAAATCGGGCGTGTTTGGTTCTCGATGACCTGGAAATGTGAGTGGCGCGCGTTTCCTCAGAAAATGCAGCGCATTTTTTCGACGGAAACCAATGGGGAGCTCGTTTGAAATACGAAACGTTCACCGGAAGAAGACCATGTCTCACCATAAAATCGCAGCTTTGCTGATTATGTTCACTGCAACAGGGGCATTTGCCCATGACAACGAGGTCAGCATAAACCGCAAAGGCGATATGACGTGTATTTCATCAAACGGCGCACCCAATCATGATATGGGGCGGTTTCCCAACAAGGCCAACCCCAACGCATTTCGGGAGCAAAATTTGACCTTTTGTTTTCCAACAAATCCTCGCTTAGCCAAGAATGTTACGCAAGGGTTGATGACGGTTGGAGTATCAGTCACAGGCGTTCCAATTCGGCCCTACACTGCTGGATATTATGATCCAAACGGACGGCGGGGGATCAGCCGCGATCCATCAAGCGGTTGGCGCCAGCAGGCCATGCACAACCCTCGTAAATTGGGCATGGACGATCAAAATGCCCATGTAGATAAATCAGGATTGTATCACTACCACGGCGTGTCGGGCGATTTATTGGCATCACAGGACAGCACGCTGATTGGATACGCACCGGATGGGTTTGAGATAAAGTATAGCCCATCAGCAGCTACGTCATCATGGCAGTTAAAATCAGGCGTGCGCCCGACACCTCCGGGGGAGGTGTATGATGGCACCTATGAAGAAGATTTTGAATACCGCGCCCGAAGCGGGACGCTTGATGAATGCAATGGCGGGGTGGTGAACGGCACGTACACTTATTTTGCAACAGATACTTACCCATTTTACCCCCGCTGTTTCAAAGGTGAGGTGAACAACAGCTTTATGAAGAGAAACTAGGCCGTTTCCATGGTAATTGCTGACAGCTAAAGCCGAGTTTGAGATGATCACAATTTAGGCTGTTTGAATGATCCAATAGCAGGGTGCGCGGCAGCGGCGTCGCGCACCAGTCCGGCGATTTCTTCTAACTGATGCGCAAGGGCAGATGTCCGACGCCAAACCATACCGACAGTGCGTTTAGGGTGCGGTGCCCCCAAGGACGCTACGCATACAGCGGCAGAACGTGTCTCAACCGGAACGGCCATTTCGGGAATAAGCGTGACACCAATCCCTGCACCTACCATTTGCACCAACGTCGTCAGGGACGATCCATCCAGCCCTTCACGGGGCAAAGAATTTCGCATGGCGCAAAACGACAACGCCTGGTCGCGAAAACAATGGCCTTCTTCCAGCAACAACAGCTTCATCTGGCCCAATGTTTCCATGTCTGGCACAGGACGGTCTGCGTCTTTCTCGGGGCGCACCAACACCATAGCCTCGTCAAACAGGGCCACTTCGGTGAGGGTGGGTTCAGAGACGGGCAGGGCGACGATGGCACAATCTAGCTTACCTGCTCCCAATTCATCGATCAGTTTATGGGTCATTGTTTCACGGACCAGCAGATCGATCTCGGGGTGGGCTGCAGTGATGTGGCCAATGACGGATGGTAGCAGGTAGGGGGCGATTGTGGGGATCACGCCGATGCGCAGCCGTGTCAGTGCAGTTTTTCCTGCACTGCGGGCCATATCGGCGAGGGCCTCGGCGCTGCGCAATATTTCGCGGGCGCGTTCTTCAAACTGTTCCCCAAACGTCGTCAGGCGAACTTGCCGCGCGCTGCGTTCAAACAGTTGCAATCCAAGTGCGGATTCCAGTGTGGCGATTTGCGCGGACAGGGCTGGTTGCGAGATTGCGCAAGTTTCCGCTGCACGGCCAAAGTGCCCATGTTGGGCAAGAGCCTCAAAATATCTAAGTTGTTTGAGTGTAAAGTTGATCATAAGAGAAACCTATCACACTCATTAGAAAATCCAACTTAAAGATATTGATTAGGTTTGTTAGAACCATTCCAGAGGGATGCGAATCCCCGCAAGATACACAGCTATTGGAGAGAGCAATGGACGGATCAGATAACGGCGATAAGGGCGGCTGCCCCATGGGTTTTGGCGCAAACAAGCAGACCAATAACAGCGGTCGCTCGAACAGCGATTGGTGGCCAAACCAGCTCAATCTCAAAATGCTGCATCAGAACCAACCAGCAATTGCCCCAACGGGTGAAGCGTTTAACTATGCAGAGGCTTTCAAATCGCTTGATCTGGATGCGCTAAAGGCCGACCTTTATGCGTTGATGACAGACAGCCAAGACTGGTGGCCTGCTGATTATGGTCACTATGGCCCGTTCTTTGTCCGCATGGCGTGGCACTCTGCGGGTACTTACCGCACGGCCGACGGTCGCGGTGGCTCCAGCTCTGGTTCCCAACGTTTTGCGCCTCTGAACTCATGGCCTGACAACGTCAACCTTGATAAGGCCCGCCGCTTGTTGACGCCTATCAAGATGAAGTACGGCAACAAGATTTCTTGGGCTGATTTGATGATCCTGACAGGCAACTGTGCGCTTGAGGATATGGGCTTTAAGACATTTGGCTTTGCTGGTGGTCGTGAAGACATCTGGGAACCCGAGGAAGACATTTATTGGGGGTCCGAAGAAATCTGGCTGGAAGAAGCTGGCGGCAAGAACAGCCGCTATTCCGGCGAACGTGATCTGGAAAACCCGTTGGCTGCTGTTCAGATGGGCCTGATCTATGTGAACCCCGAAGGCCCAGACGGGAACCCTGATCCGCTTGCCTCAGGTCGTGACATCCGCGATACATTTGCCCGCATGGCAATGAATGACGAAGAAACCGTTGCATTGACCGCAGGTGGACACACCTTTGGTAAAGCGCACGGGGCAGGCGATGCCGCATTGGTAGGCCCGGAACCCGAAGCTGCGCCACTTGAAGCGCAAGGCTTTGGCTGGGTATCAACTTACAAAAGCGGCAAAGGCGTTGATGCCATCAGTTCGGGTATTGAAGGCGCTTGGACCCCAACACCAACAACTTGGGACATGTCCTTTTTTGACACTCTGCTCGGCAATGAATGGGAGCTGACGAAATCCCCAGCGGGCGCACAGCAGTGGCAACCCGCAGGCGGCGCCATGGCGGATGCGGTTCCTGATGCGCATGATGAGCGTAAACATGCGCCTATGATGACAACCGCTGACATGGCGATGCGCGAAGATCCGGCCTATTTGGCAATCTCCAAGCGTTTCCATGCCAATCCTGAGGAATTCGCAGATGCCTTTGCACGTGCGTGGTTCAAGCTGACACACCGCGATATGGGACCAACATCCCGTTATCTGGGCAAAGAAGTCCCAAGCGAAGTGTTGGTCTGGCAGGATCCGATCCCTGCGGCAGATGCGTCGACAATTAGTGATGCAGCTATTGCGGACCTAAAGGCGAAGATCTTGTCTTCCGGTCTCAGCACCTCCGAGTTGGTCTCAACGGCTTGGGCGTCTGCGTCCACGTTCCGCGGGTCTGACAAACGCGGCGGCGCTAACGGTGCGCGTATCCGTTTGGCTCCGATGAAAGATTGGGAAGTGAACCAGCCTGCACAGCTGTCCAAAGTATTGGGTAAGCTGGAGGAAATCCGTGCGGCATCTGGCACAAACATCTCGATGGCGGATACGATTGTTCTGGCAGGGTCTGCAGCTGTTGAAGCAGCGGCAAAAGCTGGCGGTCATGATGTGTCGGTTGCGTTTACGCCTGGTCGTGGTGACGCGACGCAAGATCAGACCGATGTAGAAAGTGTGGATATGCTCCAGCCGTCAGTTGACGGTTTCCGCAACTACCAGTCCCGTGATTTCAGCATCTCCGCCGAAGAGCTGCTGGTAGATCGCGCGCAACTGTTGACGCTGACAGCGCCAGAAATGACTGTACTGGTTGGCGGTCTGCGTGTGTTGGGGGCCAACTATGGCGGCACATCACACGGCGTTTGGACGGATAAGCCCGGCACGCTGAGCAGTGATTTCTTCCGCACGCTTATGGATATGGGCGTGACATGGAAATCCGCAACAGACACCGCAGATGTGTATGAGGCGCGTGACGCCAATACTGGTGATGTGAAACGCACAGGGACACGTGTTGATCTGGTGTTTGGCTCCAACAGCCAGTTGCGTGCATTGGCCGAAGTTTATGCTTCTGATGATGGCGAGGCATTGTTCATCAATCAGTTCGTCAATGCTTGGGTCAAAGTGATGGAGCTTGACCGCTTTGATCTAGACCACTCTGCCTAATACGCAGGGAATACAAATCTAAGATGGCGTCCCTACATATGTGGGGACGCCATTTTTTATGGTGCACTGGAGGGCTTAGGCTTGGATCAGAACAGGGCAACCCAGATGCCAGCAAACATGAGCATGCCGCCGATGTTCACACAGGTGTGCCAAATCGAATACCGAAAGGGCATTGTCTTGCGCGCATAAAACGCAGTTCCAATGACATAGCTGACTGACCCCGCGATAATGAACCAGAGCGTTGCGATAGGTACGTGGGTAAGGTCGGGCAAGGCAAGAAGGCCAATGGCACCCAATGCTAGATAAGACGCGGTAGACCATTTTGATTTTACAGTCTCATTGGTGATCTTGTTCCAGATGGCAAGCACCGTGAGCGCCCAGCAAACACACAATAAAAATACTGTCCATGGCGTATCAGCCACCACAAAGAATGGTGTGAATGTTCCTGAAATACTTGGATAAATTGCGGCGTGATCAATACGGCGCAAAAGCTTGCGGTGTGCGTGCCAGGGTGAAAAATGGTAGGCGATGGATGCCAGATTAGAGGCTAGTGCAGCCAAAACATAGGCGACTAAAGCAATAACCAGGCGGGCATCAAGAAGCCCGACGGCCTTTGAGACGACAATTGTTCCTGCTGTCAGGATCATGATTAGGCCAAAAAGGTGAACGGCCTGATCCGCGCGGCGGTGTGGTAATACTGGGCTTGGATAGTTTGATTGTGTCATGTCGATCTCGTGCTGGGATTGTTTTCCGTTACGCGCCCTCAACGTCAAAGTCCACTCAAGTCATCTCATACCCAAGGCCAAACCGTACACCTGTTTTCTTGGACGGGTATCATCTGTGCGCAATTCACTCGATCATTCGCATACAGGATTTGACAGCACCAACATATCATCTAGGCGACGGAACGCTGCGTTCTGACTATGTTGCCCTCGAACGCGATTATTTCCATGAATAAATTGATGGCCGACCATGGCAGAACGCTGAACCAGAACGATTTTCTGGGGCAAGTACCCAATCAAGGATCTGACCCTCCGTCGGAGCCAAGAGAACAGGATGTTCAAAGTCCAAAAAATCGCTCTGAGATGTGCAAATAGCCATCTATGTCAACGCGCCGCGTTGCGCCTGTACTGTTCAACTGGCAGTCCGCCGACTCCCCAATCTTCAAGTTCAACTTCGTCGATAACGACGAAAGTGGTCGCAGGGGATTTGTCGAGAATCCGGACCAACAGGTCGGTAACACCGCTGATCACCTCGGCTTTCTGATCCGAGGTGACGCCTTCACGGGTTACCTTGATGTTTACAAAGGGCATATCAGTTCCTCTCAGCTTTCGCGTTCTTTCATATGGAAAATCTTCGCCATGATCTTCCATTCGCCATCGGTTCGCACAATCGTCAGGAAGTCGATGAAATCCTTTGTGCCGATGGAACACCGCAGACGGGCAACGGCGGTGTTCTCGCCCGCAAATTGTATCCCCTCAATCACGTCACGGCGAGGTTCATCGCGCGATGCTGGTGAAACGCGCTTTGCCACCACCGGAAAATACTCATCCATCGTTCGATAAAGAAGCGGCGTTTCGTCCGCGGTTGCATAGATCGCTTTTGGGTGAAACACGCTTCCCAGTAATTCAATGTCGGCGTGATAGAGACCATCGAAATAGGCCTCCACCACACCAGTTATTGCAGCAAATTCAGTCATGTTGCTTGCTCCATAAGACCCTCAGCAACCATCGCTTTGATAGAAGCTGGACGTGCCGCAACACGCGCCACGTAGTTTTGAGTTTTTGGATACGCGGCAAGACTTATGCCGACAAAACCTGCCCAGTTAAGCACCACAAACGCATAGGCGTCCGCGACGGAGAAAGTCTCACCAAGAAGGAAAGAGCGACCGTCATCGAGCCGTTGTTCGATATACGCAGCGCGACGTCTAACGCCAGCTTCGGCTTTTTGTCTTTCCGCGCCAACGAGGTCCTTACCTGAAAAAAATGGGCTGAAGGATTTATGCAGCTCAGACGATACGAAGTTGAGGGTTTCCTGAAGCCGCGTGCGCGCCGGCGTATCATTTGGGGGCGCAAGTCCGGCTTCAGGTGACTGATCGGCCAAATACTGCAGAACGGCGGGATTTTCTGTGATGATCTCACCTTCGTCGGTGATCAGAGCCGGAACATACCCATTCGGGCTGATTTTGAGAAAATTGTCGCCAGCTTCGGTCTTGCCCGCATCGGTATCTGTCTTGTCCAGTTCGAAGGACATGCCAAGTTCATTCAGGATGATGTGCAATGCCATTGAGCATGCACCGGGTTTATAATGAAGTTCCCTTTCAGAGGTTTGGCTACGTGACTGAAGAAAAGGTACCAAGAGACATGTTTCGATAATAACATTTAATAATCATCATAATGATTTAAATATACGATCATTATAGTGGAGGGTCGGGTTGCGTGATAACATACGAACAATTGGTCGTGCTGCACGCCATCGTCACAGAAGGAACTTTTCGAGGCGCAGCCGAGCGGCTAAACAAATCCCAATCTACCATTAGCCACATGCTCAAAAAACTAGAGACCCAGATCGATATCGTTCTGCTATCGCGTGAAGAATACAGGCCAACACTCACCCCAGCGGGAGAGGTGTTTTACCGACAAGCAACACGCGTCATGCAGCAGATGAAAGAGCTGAGTATTGTTGCAAAAAACCTGAACGCCAAGCAGGAACCAGAAGTATTTTTGGCTGTGACCGCCACGTTCCCATTGAAGCCAGTTCTCGAAATCATCGGAACGATCCGGGATAAATATCCAGCCACTCATATACGTTTGTCACGCGAAAGCATGGGAGGACCCATCGAGCGACTGTTACGCAATGACGCTGACATCATCATTGCAACTATGGATGGCGTTCCAGTGGATCAGGTAGAGGCACTGGCCTTTGCGCAGGTCACAATTGTACCAGTCGCGCATCCAGATTTTGAGCCCGCGCGAAGTTCACACATGAAGACCATCAGCGAGATGCAAAGCTATACGCAAGTTGTCGTTGCCGACAGCAGTAGTGGCGCGTTTGCTCAAAGCAGGGATCTGCTGCCAGGCGGCTTGCGTTGGACCGTTTCGGACTTTGCAGCGAAAAAGGAAATTTTGCTGGCGAAGCTGGGGTGGGGCGGCATCCCGACACATATGATTGAGGATGAATTGGCGCGAGGCGAGCTCGTTGCTCTAAATGTCGAAGGTTATCAAAAACGCCAATCGGATCTATTTCAAATGCGAAAACGCGACAAAGATGCAGGTATTGTTGCGCACTCAATCTGGGAACAACTGGCGAAGATAGCGTAGCATATCCGTTCGTTTTACCAGTCGGAAAATTCTAGGACAGATTGTTGTCAGTCGAGCAAAACTGGCGTTTCGGCGTTGGAAACTGAGACCACCCCGAGCAGCGAAAGTGTTGCAGTGACAATCTACCGTTGAGAGAAGGCTTTGGCGTTCAACAAGTTAGTTATTCCATTGATGGGTTGTCGAATTTTCCTGAGGCGATTGAGAGGATCAGCACCACTGCTTGTTGGGGCAGGCGCCGCATTAAGGCTGCTGATCGCGGATGCCCGACAGATCCCCATCCAGAACAGGTCGTAGGAAATATCTATCGTAGCGCAGGATACACTTGGTTTTTACGGCAAAATCATACGCCGCGATGCAATCAGGATCGGTCGCACTTTTTGTCCGGTAAACCTCGTAATCGGCCAAAGACGAGAATGAAAATGCCGCAAACGCAAGGTCATTTGGACCCTCGTGCGGCAAAAAATATCCGTGATGCGTTCCACCAAATCGCGCAACCAGAGGAATCCATGCCTTTGCATAGGCCTCGAAATTTGCGATTTTGGCAGGGTCAATTTTGTAAGTCAGGTGGCAGGTTATCATCGTCTTTCCAGTCGAGATTGGGGGCAGCAGGAGGGCGGTCTTATCCATAAACCCCGAACCTAGGGGAACGCCGCATGTGAAGCAATTTGTTCCAAATCAGACGCCCATCCGGGTTGTTCTGCCGTGAATATTCTGAACCGTTCTGCAACATTTATTGGTGCGTTTATGGAACCGGCGGGGACTATCATGAGGGTTCCGGCGCCATTTCTCCACGGCACACCAGACCCGCAGGTTCGGCAGAACGCCTTGGAAATATCGCGTTCCGGCATTTGATAGTTGACGATTTCCGCCGCGCCAGACTTCCATTCGAACCCGCCAATGCCCACAAAAAGGTTAGATGCAAACGCTGATCCAGTGATTTGGCGGCACTGAGCACAGCTGCACAAAAACAACTTTTCAAACGTGTTATTGACCTCGAATGAAACGGCGCCGCACAGGCATCCGCCTTTGATTTTCTCATGTGATGATTTGTCTGGAGAAGTCATTAGTTTCGCCTTTCATCCTGCGTTAAATCGCCTGTTTTGTGTGCTGTTTTTCACTTCAATCAACTCAATGCTGTATCCGTCGGGATCGTTCAGAAATGCGATGACTTCTTTTTTGCCTGTCTCGGTGGGCGCAAACTGCATCGGGCCAGCGGGTCGTTTTATTTCGACACCAATCTTTGTCAGGTGATCGCAGGCCGCATAGATATCTGTAACGCCAAGCGCGATATGGCCGAAACTTGTGCCATGTTCATAGGCGGTTTCGTCCCAGTTCCAGGTCAGTTCCACGGTAGGGGTCGATGGGTCGTTGCCGTATCCCATAAACACAAGCGTAAAGCGGCCTTCGGGAAATGTTTCGCGGCGTATCTCGTGCATGCCCAACGCATCGGCGTAAAATGCGGTGGATCGGTCAAGGTCACCGACGCGGATCATCGTATAAAGAATGCGAGTGGGAAAACTGGTGCGGTCGGTCATTCGAAGGATCCTTGCGAGAGGAGGGAAGGGGCCGACAAGCCAAATCGCGAGGCTTGTCGGCGGAAGGCGTCAGTTGACGCTTATTGGCAAACTTCGCCGTTATAACGGACCAAGCCTTGCATGTTGTTTGGATCGCGCAAATCGACAAGGCCGTAGCTGTTGAATGTTCCGTGCGCGCCTTCCATCGTGCCGCGTGCGGTGCCGTCTTGGATGTCATAGGTAATTTCGATCATGAAGCGACCGGGTTTGCCGGGAACAGCAGTCAAAATGCCTAGATCTTTGGTTTGGAACGCGCCGCCATCGTCACGGCCAAAGTAGTGCTCCATATCCATTTCGAGGCCTGTGGCTGTTTCACGTTGACCAGTGATTTTGCCTGCGGCGTTTTGCACTGTGCCCGTCAATGCAGCTGAGATGATGATGGGATTGCCTTCACCTTCTGCGAAGAAATGGGGAATTGCGACGCCACCGATCGGTGCACATACGGCAGGGGCTGCTGATGCGCCGGACACGCCAGAAAGAGAGAGACCTGAGGCAAGCGCCAGTGCGACGAGAGATAGTTTAATCATGTTATTTCCTTCAGAAAAGTTGGGTTTAGATGCGATGGTTTCGTTTGGGTGCAAGCACCCGTTCGCTGACCAGGTATTTTTGGTCAACGGTTTGTTTTAACTTAGGTATTGTAGAAAATTTGTGCCTTAGATGGCCGCGATATCTATGATTTTTGGGATGTAACTAGGGCGAAAAATTCGTTCCGAGCCTGCCCAGCCGCGATCCGTTACTCTGTGCGACATGCCGCTGTGGTTCAGCTGGTTGACGCATGAGCCGACGATGTCGTCAACGATACGGCCAAATTCAGGGACAAGAGTGGCACAGGATTTTTCCTTTCTTAGGTTTGGTTAGGAATAGTAGGGTGAAGAGAGGCCTCGGCTGGCCGCCTCAGTGACGGTTGCGTCAAACACTCGGGTGTAAAATGCTGCGTTCAGGTTCGCGGCGGTTTTCGGGAAATCATCAACCGCAAAGGCACGCGCGTTTTCGATCGTGTCGAAGGCATCAACGCCGCCAAGTGTGTTGGTGTTCAGGCCGCTTAACCATAGCTTGGAAATCAACCCTTTTTGTTGTTTCAAGACAGGATTACGCGCCTGCCATGGGGCTTTTTCAAAGGGGACGTTGATTTGGACTTCGGTATAGACAAACGCGCCGGGGGTCTGCGTCGGGGTGGCCCCGAAATGGGGTGAACCGATGTCGCGACTGGCATCTGAAACGATGGTTGCATCAAATACGCGGGTTGTCTGGGCGACGCCAAATTCCTTGGCAACTGCGGGGAAAAAACGGGTGCAATAGTGCTGCGCAGTTTCGACACTGTCGAAGCTATAGATGCCACCAACAGAGTTGTTACCAGCACCCGAGAACCACGTTTTGTTCAGGAAACCGGGTTCATTGGCGATTTGGTCATTCAATTCCTGCCACGGCACGGTGTCGAAGGGCGTGGAAATTTGCAATTCGGTGTAAACGAAAGCTTTGGGGGTCATGTGTTGTTCTCCGGTGTTTAGGGCCGTATCGGCGATCGCCAATTTGCCGCCAAGTATGAGGTTTGTTGTCGTTACAGCGGCAACCGCGCCCGCTAGGATTTTGCGGCGACTGACCATGTTTTCAATTTGCAGCGTCGAGGGACGTTTCATTGGATTCTCCTGAGGTGCAGCGACATCCGCCTCTATGGTTGCGGGGCGGTGTGTTTCGATATATAACGATCACTATAATTTGTTTATATAGTGATCGTTATATCGTCAACATAAAAATAGCGATCGCTATATAAATATTGAAAGGACATGAGATGGCCCAATCACCCACAAAGAAAGAACAGACGCGCACGCGGATCTTGGATGCTGCAAGCAAGAGCTTCAGAAGCAGCGGTTATGCAGGGACTGGCGTTGATGGTATTGCAAAGGCTGCGGGCGTGACCTCGGGCGCGTTTTACGCTCATTTCGGTTCAAAGGATGGCGCATTCGAAGCGGCACTCGCGACAGGGATGGACGAGGTGATTGTGAGCATTCCAAAGTTTCGAACAGATTTTGGCTCTGATTGGGTGAGCGCCTTTGCCGACTATTATCTGGGCGAAGCGCACCGCAATGATCTTGCGTGCGGATGCGCGATGACAACCCTGTCCCCCGAAGTGGCGCGGGCAGACCCCGAAGTGCACATGGCCTATGAAGCGAAAATGAACCGTATTGTGGATCTGATTGCGGATGGGTTGGAAGGGGACGCAAAAGAGGCGCGGCACGCTCGGGCGTGGGCGATGTTGAGCACGCTGATCGGTGGTTTGACGTTGTCGCGTGCCGTTGCAGACCCTGCGATCGCGGACAAGATTGCAGCCGCCGCGCGTACGACAGCCTTGGCAGCCTCTAAGGCTTAATCGGCGCCATTCACCTCGACCATTGCAGAAGCGGGAATGAAACGGCTGCCCACGCGCAGGCAGGTGGGCAAGCAACCATCATGATTTGTGCATTTGCTGACCCACGAGGATACTGAGGCTCTCTAGGAAGCGCGAAACTCTCCACAGGCATAGCAGAGAACATGGCAATTTTCATTGAGCAATTTATTGATGGCGACGTACCGTTTGGCACGAGATAAATGTCGAATCTGAGGTTTGATTTGGGTATTACGCCCTGCGGTTTCGATGTGCTGCTTTTCGATCTGGTAGATGAGTGGGGTTCCACGGAGAAATGCCTGGCTTTGTTGCACAAATCGGATGAAGGGCGTTCTCCCCCTTTCCCCAGACGGGCTTAGGCTACTGGCACTGTGACAGGTATGACAAGAGCGGTGTAACGGTTGAGGACAGCAATACGGATTTGGATCTCGGCAACCTGGCGATCGAAGTCCCGCGCCATCAACGATTGGCCAAGCAGTTTCATACAATGCATCCACTGACCGTCAGGGTTATGCGCAGCATGATCCCTAGAGGTTTCGTTTCGACGCGGCTTCGGCGGTGATATCCGCTCCACCGCCGCCACAGGGTGCGGCCCAGATATCGTTGCGCATTGACTGCATCGTTGCGGGCAATTGCTCCGGCGCTCGTAGGCCTCCAAGGCTTTGCATTCTTGCGTGGTGGGATTACCGCATGGGCATCACTGGCGGCAATCGCCTCGTGGCATTTACGCGTAGGGATATAGCCATGCTCAATAAGATCATCAAAGCTATCAATGCTGTTTTCGACTAAGTAGCGAGTTACCATATTTGGCAAGCCAGCCTGCAAGCTACTCCCACGGGTGATTATGATCCCTACATCGATAGCGCCTTCAGCGTGCAATCGCTTGTAGTTTTCTAAGTCCCTGTCAAAAAATGGGTCCTTGTTGTTCCATTCAATCTCAAGGGCAACCAAACCAGATTCGCCGAAGCTCTTAACGTGATCCACCTCATGGGATACTGACTCACGCTTTACCCCATTTATTGTCTTTTCAATGGTAAAGTTTGTTTTGACCCAGCCAAGCTGATTAGAGTGATCTTCTAAGTCGCTGAGTTCCCTTTGCTTCGCCTCCGCTGGAACCAATTAGTTCGCTCATGGGGATGTCAAAGCTGAGGAGGCTGCAGCAAATTTCATCCCATGCTTCTGGGAAGTCGATGAACAGAATCGCAGCTGCGTGGAAGTGAAAGTCGACTTGGTAACCTCGATCAGTAAGCGCGGAGGTATCTATCGGTGAAAGCAATGCGGGCGGGCTCCTTAGAAGTGACATGATTTTTGTAGAATCAACTTAAGAGAGCATCTAGTTAAAAGTACACCATTGAAGGGTAAGTAAGAGGTCTCTGTAGGTCTAGCGCATCAAATTTTAGGATTTCCCGCTTAAAAAGCTTGGGCGTCCTATACACGTCCTAGCAATACCCTGCAATCTATTGCACCGATAGGTTCCGTTTAACTTATTCATATTTAAGGAAAAATGGTGCCCCCACACGGACTCGAACCGCGGACCTATTGATTACAAATCAATTGCTCTACCAGCTGAGCTATAGGGGCACTTGGCGGTCGTTTAAAGTCAATTTTCAGGGCGTGCAAGAGCCTTTTAACATCCTTTTGCAGGTTTTATCTCTCTGATAGGTACTGGTAGAGAAAAAAGAAACAAATGGGCGATACCGAATGAAACTGGTCCTACATGCAGGCGTGCATTTTACAGAAGAAGATCGGCTGATGAAGTGTCTGCTGCGCAACGCTGATGACTTTGCGTCACGGGGGGTCGTTGTGCCCGGTCACAGTAAGTATCGGGGGATCTTGCGGGAAACTCTGAATGCGATGGCGAGTGCACCGCCTTCAGATATGGCGCGTGACGTCTTAATGGATGCGATTCTGGATGAGGGGGATGCGGAGCGGGTGATCCTTTCGGACGCCAATTTCTTCCGTACTCCCAAAACGGCGGTCCAAGAGGGGATGTTTTATCCTGCGGCTCCTGTGCGAATGATGCGGATGGCGCAAATCTTTGAACGCGACGATGTTGAGATATTCATCGGCATCCGAAACCCAGCGACATTGTTACCGATTCTGTACGGCAAATCTGATAATAAGGATCCGGCTGCATTCTGGGGCGGGCGTGACCCGCGTGATGTTGTATGGTCGGATACAATCGATCTTTTGCGCCAATCTGTTCCAAACGTGCCGATTACCGTATGGTGTAATGAGGACACGCCGCTGTTGTGGGCGCATATCATTCGTCAAATGGCGGGGCTGGCGGATGATGAGAGGATTATCGGCGGCTTTGACCTGTTGAGCTCGATCATGAGCGGCGAAGGAATGAAGCGCTTTCGGTCCTATCTCAAAGACCATCCCGTTATGACCGAACATCAAAAGCGCCGCGCCATTGCAGCATTTTTAGACAAATACGCGCTTGATGACGAAGTTGAGGAAGAGTTGGACATGCCCGGCTGGACCGACGGGTTGGTGGATGAGATGAGCGACATTTATGATGCGGATGTTGCAGCGATCACTGAGATGCAGGGCGTGCGTGTCTTGATGGCTTGAGGCGCGACAATATTTCAAAATGTTGTATGCGTGCAATATAGTTGTTGTTTTGACATTCGCCAATATGATACGGCTCTCCTGACCGCAGTTAGGAGGGTCGATAAGTGAGCGAATTTGACAAAGCGTCTAAAGGCGCAAAAATGGATTTCTCAGAGGACATGTCCTACGGGGACTACCTTGGGCTTGAGCCGATCCTGAATGCCCAGCATCCGTTATCTGAAGCACATGATGAGATGTTGTTCATCGTCCAGCACCAGACTTCTGAGTTGTGGATGCGATTGGCAATCCATGAACTGGAGGCCGCACGTGCGGCGCTGTTGAGCGGGGAGCAACAAACTGCCTTCAAAATGTTGGCTCGGGTTTCGCGTATTTTCGAACAACTTAACTCCGCATGGGACGTGTTGCGCACAATGACGCCCAGCGAATACACAGCGTTCCGGCCCAGTTTGGGGAACTCATCGGGGTTTCAATCGCACCAATACCGATTGGTCGAATTTATTCTAGGTAACCGCAACAGTGCCTTGATGAAGCTGCACAAGCACCATTCAGACGCCTACGCGCGATTGGAAGGGGAGCTGGCCCAACACAGCATCTATCAGGTTGCGATCTCGCTGCTGTGCACGCGTTTTGACCAACCTGATTTGGCCGGAGAACCCGGTACAACAGATTGGAAGGCCAAAGACGCAATTCAAGATCTGTGGCAGCGCGTCTATGAAGATCCGCGTGCGCATTGGGATCTGTATGAGCTGGCCGAAAAACTGGTTGATCTCGAAGATTATTTTCGCCGCTGGCGCTTTAACCATGTAACAACAGTTGAGCGGATCATTGGTTTCAAACGGGGAACTGGCGGTACGGCTGGGGTCTCTTACTTGCGCAAAATGCTTGAAGTAGAGCTGTTTCCCGAATTGTGGAATGTTAGAGGAGCACTGTAGTGTCCAATATCCTGAAGAAAGACGCGTTTATCCTGCCCGAAGGGGTGATTTACCTTGATGGGAACTCCCTTGGTCCGATGCCAAAGGCCGTTGCCGCCCGTGTGCAGAGCATGTTGCAGGATGAATGGGGTGAGATGTTGATCCGCGGCTGGAATACAGCTGGCTGGATGGATCAACCCTCCCGCGTGGGCGAACAGGTTGCCCGCATTATTGGCGCGCAAGCGGGGTCAGTTGTGATGGGCGATACGCTGTCGTTGAAAGTGTTCCAAGCGTTGGCAGCCGCTATCAAGATGAACCCTGAGCGGCGCGTGATCCTAAGCGACACAGGCAATTTCCCCTCCGATCTTTATATGGCTGAAGGCCTCGTGGGGTTGCTAGAGCAGGGATACGAGCTGCGCGCTGTAGCTCCCGAAGAAGTCGCGGATGCAGTGGATGACAGCATCGCAGTTGTCATGCTGACGCAGGTTGATTACCGCACGGGTCGCATGCACGACATGAATACAATGACCAAAGCGGCACATGAACATGGCGCTGTAATGCTGTGGGATCTGGCGCACTCTGCTGGCGCGGTTGAAGTTGATCTGGCTGGATCAAATTGCGAATTCGCAATTGGCTGCACCTATAAATACCTCAACGGCGGCCCTGGCGCGCCTGCTTTCATCTATGTGCGTCCTGACCTAACAGATACGATCCAGCCCGCGCTGAGCGGCTGGTTGGGGCACCGCCAGCCGTTTGCCTTTGATCTGAACTATAAGGCAGGGGCAGGGATCGAACGGATGCGCGTTGGCACGCCGCCTGTGATCCAGCTGACAGCACTTGAGGTCGCGATGGACCTTTGGGCGGATGTGGACATGGCAGAACTGCGTGCGGCCTCCATTGCGTTGCAAGAACAGTTCATCTTTGAGATCGAACGTGACGTGCCAAGCCTGACATTGGCCAGCCCGCGAGATAGCGCGGTGCGTGGCTCTCAGGTGTCTTTCCGTTTCCATGAGGGTTACGCGGCAATGCAGGCTGTGATTGATCGCGGTGTGATTGGTGATTTCCGCGCGCCAGACATCATGCGTTTTGGTTTTACACCGATGTATCTGGATAGCGGTGATGTCAGCGCCGCAGCTGCGATCATTGCGGATGTGATGAACAATAATTTGTGGGATGAAGAGAAGTATAAGGTGAAATCAAAAGTAACTTGATTTATCAGTTACTTGCCGCACAACGCGTATTCATTGGATGAGGTTGATTGCGGATCTATTACCCGTATTGTGATAGAAAATAAGGCTCCACCTTTTTTGAGGTGGAGCCTTAGATGTTTCTAAAAATGTCTTTTTCAAATTCAGGGTTACACTGCGATCTTACCACCACCTTGTTTGGTGATCACCACCACGGAGGGGCGCGGAGGCATAGCCGGATCAAAGTCGGGCCAGCGGGTGGCAGGGTCTTCAAATGTTGAGTCCCGCTCAAATCCGGCAAGCTCTTTTGTGCCATCCGTTCCGGGGTGCTGCACCGCCACAAACAGCGTTTCCTGATCGTCGGTAAAATAGGGGCCGCACATCTCGCCGCCCACGGGGCAGCGGAAAAACAGCTTTGAGGTGCCGCGCGCTTCGCCTTCGGTTTCAACACCGTAAAGCCCGTCGGACTTGCCCGTTTTTCCCCATTTTTTGCCTTGGTCAGTCGAAACCCACAGACGACCATCTGAATCAATGGCAGCATTGTCTGGGGAACCAAACCAACCGCTTTGGGATGTCTCAGGGTTCCACACAGCGCCCACTTCGGCGATCGCGGGATCACCGCATTGCACAAGGATCGACCAATTGCCCTTGACCGCGCCGTGATCTCCGCCGTCTTCTTTGATCTCGATGATATGACCAAAGGAACTTTTTGCACGCGGGTTGGCGGCATCAACGGCATCTGGCTTGCGCTTGGAGTTGTTGGTGAGCATCAAATATACCGTGCCGTCACCGCGCGGCTGTGCATCTTCGGGGCGGTCCATCGGAGTTGCCCCCTGCAGGTCAGCGGCAAGGCGGGTGTCTATCATCACATCACCTTGGTCTTCAAACCCGTTTTCAGCGGTGAGCGGGCCCGTGCCATGCACCAAAGGCAACCATGTGACCGTGCCATCTTCGTCAAATCGGGCGACATATAACGTGCCGTCTGACAAAAGCTTGGAATTTGCAGCTTTGTCTTCACCGACAACACCCATTGAAACGTATTTATATTGGTAGTCAAAACGGTTGTCGTCGCCCGAGTAAACAACAAGACGGCCATCTGCCGCTTGCGTTGTTTCACACCCTTCATGGCGAAAACGCCCAAGGGCCGTGTGTTTGACGGGCATAGCGTCAGGCGCGCGGGGATCAACCTCAACAATCCAGCCAAATCGGTTCGGCTCGTTGGGTTCTTTGTCGATGTCAAAGCGGTCGTGGCTGTTGCCCCAAGCATACCACATGCCGGGCACACCATAGCGTTTGTGGCGTTTTGCATCTTTTTCGGGCAGGGCGCTCAGGTCGGGTTTATTGTCGCTGTCCAACCTGTTGGTCCAGAAATACCCATGAAAATTCTCTTCGGACATCAGGTAGGTGCCCCAAGGTGTCATGCCGCCCGCGCAGTTGTTGAGCGTGCCAATGATGGTCATGCCGTCAGGGTCGGCGTTGGTTTTCATGCGTTCATGACCCGCGGCAGGTCCGTCGATGGCCATCCTAGTATTCAGGGGCGTGATGCGGCGGTTGTATTTGCCGTTACGATCAACGCGCCATTCCCCCGTGGTTTCCTTTTCGATCTCAACCACCGATCCACCATGTGCTGCCATCTCGATGTCGATGAGCTCGGGTGTCATGCCGGAAAACGCCGCACGGTCCTGTCGGCCAAGGCGGGGGAACATCATCTCTTCGTTGGTGTACTCGTGATTCACACAGAGCAAGCCGCGCGTGCCAGCGGCGTTCAGGGCCGTGAAGCCTACATAGTCGTTGTTATAGCCAAACTGCTGCAGCTGAGCCTCTGCGGTCTGGTTCATCACGTCAAATTCAGGAGCATCTGCCGTGATCGGATCGCCCCACCGCAGAAGGATGTTCGCGTCATATCCTTCTGCAACGTGGTGCTGCGTGTCATTGCCCCACTGCAATTCCGTAAAGTTATAGCGCGATGTGCCTTTGGCGGCAGCTTGCTTGGGTGCAACCATTGCGGATGTTCCAAAAATAGCAGTGGTGGCCGTGACCGCAAGCGCGCCCCTAAACATATCCCGACGTGAATAACGGGCCGCGACGACTTCGCCAATTGTGCGGCTTAGGTTGGGGTTCGTTGGGATGTCGTCAAATGCTTCATATGCTTCAGCTTTATTACCGATGGATTGATCTTGCAGGATGTTTTTGCGTGTCATGCGGGCTCCGGCGTGTTTGAGGTTTGCGCTTTGTTTAGATCGATTCTGTAACAGTTTTACTTGGAAAAGACTGAGATCGATAAGAATTGCGGCGAAATGGAGTTACTCAGTTATCCGAATTTCCAGTGACATAAATACGCTTTCTGGGCTTGAAGCATGCGTGCCAAATGGCGCGCATCTGGAAAAGCCTGCGCGCTCATACAATCTGCGGGCAGGAGCAGACGCGTCACGGCTTCCTGTTCCTAAATACAGCGTTTCAATTTCTGTTTGTTCTGCATGTTTGATAATATAAGCCACCAAAGCCATCCCAATGCCACGGCCCCGCGCGCGGTCGTGCACATGCATGGACTTTACTTCAGCTGAGGTTGCATCGAGCCTCATCAATCCCAATATCCCAAGGCAAACCTCGCCCTCACGCGCGGCAAAAAGCAAAAGATCGTCTGTTTGGTACTGCTCAAGTGTCAGGTGATGGCAGCTTTCATTTGGATAGGACGTATGGCCAAATTCCAGATGTGCTTCAATCAAGTGGCGGACATCTGGGGCAGTTGTATCAGCGGGAAAAATTTCTAGTGACATATGACTACCCTGAGTTGCAGTCGGAACTTACCGACGCACTCAGTGACGTCAAGTATGATCACAAAGTTTTTGATCCGATAGCATAGCTGAGAGCTGTCGCACCTCATCTGAGCGGATGATCTGTGCTAGCCCCCTTGAAGCTCCCCAACGCCGCGACTAATCTTGTGTAAACGCTTGTTCGGGTATGGTCCCGCGCAACCCCCATTGAAGGCAGACGCACATGCAAGATCCAGTCGCAACATACATGAATCTCGTTCCCATGGTTGTTGAGCAGACAAGCCGCGGTGAACGCGCATATGATATTTTCTCACGCCTGCTGAAAGAACGCATTATTTTCATCAACGGCCCAATCCATAGTGGGATGAGCCACCTTATTGTTGCGCAGCTGTTGCACCTCGAGGCGGAAAACCCGTCAAAAGAAATCAGCATGTACATCAACTCACCCGGTGGTGAAGTGTCTGCTGGCCTGTCGATCTATGACACGATGCAATATATCCGTCCGAAAGTGTCCACATTGATCTGCGGTATGGCGGCATCAATGGGGTCTGTTATTGCGATTGGCGGCGAAAAAGGTATGCGGTTTGCGTTGCCAAACTCTGAAATCATGGTGCACCAGCCTTCAGGTGGATCGCAGGGGATGGCCTCTGATATCTTGATTTCGGCACGTCACATCGAAAAAACCCGCGAGCGGATGTACCAGCTGTATGTCAAACACTCAGGGCAGGAATATGAAACGGTCCAAAAATCTATGGATCGTGACACATGGATGACGCCTGAAGAGGCAAAAGACTGGGGTCACATCGACGAAATCGTCGAAAGCCGCGGCAAGCAAGATGACAAAGACGCGCCTAAGGGCAAAAAGGGTAAGTAAGTCACAACGTCACGCGCCCCCGTTTTCTCGATTGCAGGAGCGGGGAGCGTGACTTAGACTTAAGGCCAAATCAAATGGTGTCGCCTGTAATTTAGGGCACATTACCAAGCTTTAGACCTGAAAGGGCTCACATGGCCAATTCAACAACCGGCGACAGCAAAAACACCCTCTACTGCAGCTTTTGTGGAAAGAGCCAGCACGAGGTGCGTAAGCTGATCGCGGGACCAACCGTGTTTATTTGTGACGAGTGTGTCGAGTTGTGCATGGATATTATCCGTGAAGAAACAAAGGCATCCGGCCTAAAAGCCACGGATGGCGTGCCAACGCCAAAAGACATCTGTGACGTGCTGGATGACTATGTGATCGGACAGGCAATGGCCAAACGTGTCCTGTCTGTTGCTGTGCACAATCACTACAAACGTCTTAATCACGCCCAAAAAGGCGGTGATATCGAACTGGCGAAATCTAACATCTTGCTGATGGGGCCGACTGGCTGTGGTAAGACGTTGCTTGCTCAAACGCTGGCGCGGATTCTTGATGTGCCGTTTACGATGGCTGATGCAACCACGCTGACCGAAGCAGGTTACGTGGGCGAAGATGTTGAAAACATCATCCTCAAGCTGCTTCAGTCATCTGAATACAACGTTGAACGCGCGCAGCGTGGTATCGTTTACATCGACGAAGTAGATAAAATTACGCGTAAATCTGAAAACCCATCCATCACCCGCGACGTTTCGGGTGAGGGCGTTCAGCAGGCATTGCTGAAGCTGATGGAGGGCACAGTTGCTTCTGTTCCACCGCAAGGCGGGCGCAAGCACCCACAGCAGGAATTCCTGCAGGTGGACACGACGAACATCTTGTTCATCTGTGGCGGCGCGTTTGCTGGCCTGGACAAGATCATCGCAGCACGCGGCAAAGGCTCTGCAATGGGCTTTGGTGCGGATGTACGGGATGATGATGCACGCGGTATTGGTGAAATCCTTACCGAGCTTGAGCCAGAAGATTTGCTGAAGTTTGGCCTCATTCCGGAATTTGTTGGCCGTTTGCCTGTTCTTGCGACGCTTGAGGACCTAGACGAAGACGCGTTGGTTACGATTCTGACGCAGCCCAAGAATGCGCTTGTGAAGCAATACCAACGCTTGTTTGAGCTAGAGGATACGCAGCTTTCCTTTACCGAGGATGCGCTGAGCGCGATTGCAAAACGTGCGATCACGCGCAAAACGGGTGCACGTGGCCTTCGTTCTATCCTTGAAGAAATTCTGCTGGATACAATGTTTGATCTGCCCGGAATGGACACCGTAACCGAAGTTGTCGTGAACGAAGAAGCGGTGAATTCTGATGCTAATCCGTTGATGATTCACGCCGAAACGGAAAAAGAACCAGCTACTGCAGGGTAACCTGTGAGCTAGTTTAGTAATACATTGGGCAGGCCTTACGGGTCTGCCCTTTTTTTTGGGTTTTCCCTTTTTCAATTTAGGAGACGACATGAAACGCATTTCATCTGGTGGTGAGTTTGAAAAGAAAATCGGTTATTGCCGCGCTGTTGTTGCAGGTGGCTTTGTACATGTGGCTGGTACTGTAGGGCAGGGCGACGATGTTGTAGCCCAATGCCATGATGCGCTGCGTATCATCAAAGAGGCGCTGACGACTGCAGGTAGCAGCATGGAGAAAGTTGTGCGTGTCACCTATATGCTGCCCGACCGCATGGAGTTTGAACCCTGCCACGCTATCCTTGCCGAAACATTTGGCGATCACCCACCCGCAGCCACAATGATTGAATGCGGTTTGATTGACCCCAAATTTCGGATCGAGATTGAAGTCACCGCGGTTGCATAAAACCTAACAAGGTCTTGATCTGCTTGATATGTTGCTGCGGTTGGCGCGATGGATGGACAGAAACCGTCAGGCTCAGCGTCCAAACGGTGCATCTAGGCCGTGCAACTAGGCAAGATACCCCTCAATTTGCGCCTCTGGTCACTGGACCTGAGCGCGCTAATACGCCATATCAGGGACAACTGAACAAGGAACGCTTCCATGGGACTCATCAACAGCTTGCTCAAGGCCTTTACATGGTGGAACGGTCAAACGCTCAACACCCAGCTATTCACATGGCGTAAGGGTGAAAAAGTAGGCGAGGACCCACAAGGGAATATCTATTACCGCAATGCTGATGACAGCAAACGCTGGGTCATTTTCAATGGCGAGATCGAGGCAACCCGGATCGATCCGGATTGGCATGGCTGGATGCACCGCACATATGATGAGCCGCCAACAGACAAACCTTTGGTTCACAAAGAATGGGAAAAGCCACATCAGGAAAACCTGACAGGCACCATGTTGGCGTATGCACCAGCGGGATCCATCCGCCGCGAACAGCCTGCGGACCGTGGTGACTACGAGGCGTGGAGCCCCGAGTGATACGCAAACTTGCTTTGATGATGGCGCTCTGCGCTTCCTCTGTAGGGGCGGAGCAAACCAGTAACGGGCAGGGAGCAATCCTGCGCGCACTGGATAAAACATCAGGCACCACAATCGATCTGAATGTTCCAAATGGGCAGATCGCCGAGATTGGCCGATTGAAGATTGTTGTGAATGAATGCCGCTATCCGGTGGGTAACCCATCTGGGAACGGCTATGTTTCGATGGAAGTCTCTGAAACCGGACGTGTCGGTACGGTTTTTTCCGGTTGGATGATTGCATCATCGCCCGCGTTGAATGCGATGGAGCACTCGCGTTATGACGTCTGGGTTATGCGCTGTATCACATCCTGAGGGCTTGCTGGCCCTGCCGCAGTAAAAGACGCACGCGTGTCTTTGGCGTCGGCTAATCTTGCATGATATTTTGCACGGCTGATCTCAAATCCGCCTAATGATGCGAGATGGCTTGTGATGAACTGTGTATCAAACAAGGTAAATCCACCCTGATTTAGGCGATCGACAAGGCAGGCGAGTGCGACTTTTGATGCGTTTGTACGTCGTGAGAACATGCTTTCACCAAAGAATGCAGCGCCCAAGACAACGCCATAAACACCGCCGACCAGCGTATCACCCTCCCAAACCTCCAAGGAATGCGCTTGTGAACGTTGATGCAGTGCACAATAAAGCGCATGTATTTCAGCGTTAATCCACGTGTCGTCGCGGTCTGCACAGCCCTCTAGAACAGCTTCAAAGTCTTGATCAATGGTGATGGTCCACGTGCTGCGCCGCATGGTACGCGCCAGCGAGCGCGAAATGTGAAAGCCATCCAGTGGCAGGATGCCCCGCTTGCGGGGGTCGACCCAGAAAATTTCCGGGTCGTCCCTAGATTCACTCATCGGAAAGATGCCGACACTATAGCCGTGTAACAATAGCTCCGGTGTGAGCACGCTCATGGCCTTCAGGCAGTCCCAAAGTTCGTTTCCAGCCAATGTTCCAGCCAGTGGATGTTGTAACCACCTGAATGGATGTCTTCTTCCTGCAGTAGCGCATGAAACAACGGTATAGTTGTTTCAACGCCGTCGACGATCAGCTCACCCAACGCGCGGTTAAGACGCGCAAGCGCCTCAGGGCGGTCGCGGCCATGCACAATCAACTTACCGATCAAGCTGTCGTAATAGGGTGGAATTGAATACCCGTCATACAGGGCACTATCCATCCGCACACCCAAGCCACCAGGGGCATGGTATTGCGTGATTTTGCCGGGGCAGGGCGAAAAGTTTGGTAGTTTTTCTGCGTTAATACGAACCTCAATGGAGTGGCCGTTGATTTGCAGATCATCCTGAGAGAATGACATCGGCAGTCCATCCGCCACGCGGATTTGCTCACGCACCAGATCAACACCGAAGATCGCTTCAGTTACAGGGTGTTCCACCTGCAAACGGGTGTTCATCTCGATGAAATAGAAGTCACCATTCTCATAGAGGAACTCGATTGTGCCAGCACCGATGTAGTTGATGTTGGCGCAGGCATCCGCACAGACCTTACCGATGCGGGCACGTTCTTCTGGAGTAATCGTCGGGCCGGGGGCCTCTTCAAAAACCTTCTGGTGGCGGCGCTGAAGCGAGCAGTCGCGTTCGCCCAAATGCACAGCTTTGCCTTTACCATCGCCAAACACCTGAATTTCGATGTGGCGCGGCGTGGTGAGGTATTTCTCGATGTAGACTTCGTCGTTGCCAAAGTTGGATTTACCCTCAGCACGCGCTGTCTGATAGGCTTTTTCCATGTCCTTGGCTGTTTGGGCAACTTTCATGCCCTTACCGCCGCCGCCTGCAGTGGCTTTGATGATCACAGGATAGCCGACTTCTTCGCCGATGCGCTGTGCATCTTCCAGCGTTGGAACGCCGCCAGCAGAACCGGGCACACAAGGAACGCCAAGCGCCTTCATCGTGTCTTTTGCGGAGATCTTATCCCCCATGATGCGGATGTGTTCGGCTGTAGGGCCAATGAAGGTCAGGCCATGGTCTTCGATGATTTGAACAAAGCCTGCGTTTTCAGACAGAAAGCCATAGCCGGGGTGGATGGCCTCGGCGCCTGTGATTTCGCAGGCTGCAATGATCGCGGGGATCGACAGATAGGACTGCTGTGAGGATGGCGGCCCGATGCAGACGCTCTCATCAGCCATGCGCACGTGCATCGCATCGCTATCAGCGGTCGAGTGGACGGCAACGGACGCAATGCCCATTTCGCGCGCGGCGCGGATGACGCGCAGCGCAATCTCACCCCGATTGGCAACAAGGATTTTTTTGAACATGGGTGAACCTCCTTATTCGAGGATCACAAGCGGAGCGCCAAACTCGACGGCGGCCCCGTCTTCGACCAAAATACGTTTGATTGTGCCAGAGCGCGGGGCAGGGATGTGGTTCATGGTTTTCATGGCTTCCACGATCAACAGGGTATCGCCTTCAGCGATTTGTGCACCAACTGTGATGAACGCAGGCGCGCCCGGCTCGGGTGAGGTATAGACAGTGCCAACCATAGGAGAGCTGACAGCGCCTGGATCAGATGAGGGGTCTGTACCGGCGGCCGCTTCTGGTGCCGCGGTGGCTGTTGCGGTAACGGGCATTGCTGCGGGTGCGGCCTGCATAGGCTGTTGGGCCATAATCTGCTGTGGCGGCTTGCGAGAAACGCGCACGTTTAGGCTGTCGTCCTCAGCGTATTCGCGTTTTACCTGCAGCTCTGTCAGATCATTTTCATTCAGAAGTTCAGCCAAAGCGCGGATAAATGCGACATCGCCGTCATGTGTGTTCTTTGTCATAAGGTTCCTCGACCGTTGCGAAGGGGGCGGTACCATCCAGCCCTTTGACAGCGCTTATATGGTATGGATAGGAGCATGGAAAGATGCGACTTTACCATTGGTCAGCAGTTCACGAAGCTGCGAAGTGGTGGCACACTTGTCGGTCGGCAGGTGGAATTTAATCATTTGTGCCACAAGGCCCTGTTTGAGCATCTCAATATTGCTTAGTCTCGCCTTTCTCATGCCCGCTCTTTGGAGGGAGAAATGCTAAGCAAGGCGTCGCCTAGCCAAAGTGGGGCCCATGCACAGCATAGGTATTGCTTTCTCTTTTAGGCCTTACGTAACAAACAGGTGAAACGGGTGCGCGCTACATAGTCGGCGCTTTCTGTGAGGATTTCTCACGGGTACCGAGTTCCCACTTGGCTTGAACATTGCGCTAAATGAAGAAGGCTGCCAGCCAATTGATGCAGCTTATGCGCCATCCTGTGACCACACATGTTTTGCGGTAAAAAGGAACGCTATCCGCCCGTTCCAAATGGGACGGGCGGTGGCGTAGTCATTCAGAGTGATGTGAGAATGTCGTCCTTAAACGTTATCACATCGTCGATCATGCTAAAGCTTGCTTGCGTTAGGTCACCCTCAGATACGTTATTTATAGTCAACACTGAGCCGCTTTCGGGGTTGGGGCCGTAGACACTGAATGCGTCCAACAAGCCGCTAAGATCGATAACTGCATTCCCACCCGTAAATTCAGTATGTGCTAGGATATCATCAAACCCAAAGAGTTCATAAACGGGCAACAATAACAGGATTTCGTCTTCGGCACTGAAATCGGTGATCACATCCCGCCCCTTATCGCCCCTGAATTGGAAAGAATCTGCGCCATCGCCCCCTGTCATGGTGTCGCGCCCTGATCCTGAATCGATCCAGTCACGGCCGGCTCCACCAGAGATGCGGTTATTGCCTGCGACACCTGCAAGGCGGTCAAAGCCATCTCCACCTTCGATGATGTCATTGCCTGTGCCAGCATAGATCAAGTCGTCACCATTGCCGCCGTAAATCTTGTCGTTGTTGGCGTCTCCCCGGATCGTATCTTTTCCAGCACCACCCCAGATTTTGTCGTTGCCGTCGCCGCCCGAGATAAAGTCATCGCCATTGTCACCAAACAGTTGATCCCGACCTGCAAAACCTAACATCTGGTCATTATCATCGCCGCCATAGAACTTGTCATCAGCAGCGCTGCCTTCGATGGTATCATTTCCGCTACCACCGCGAACGTCGCCGGATTGGCCGTGTAAAGTACCTTCGACCGCAGTAAACCCCACCCCGTAATAGACGTCGTTTCCGTCCCCTAAAAGGACATTACCGAGCAGGCCGGTATTTCCGACCAAGTCATCGCCATCACCCATATCTACGGTGCCTGTGATTGTGCCTGTCGTATCAACACCGTCTGCACCACCGCCTGCAACAATTCGGTTGATCAAAACATCGTTGCCCGCGCCCATGGCGAGACGACCGTTTAGCGCCCCATCGTTATGAAAGCTGTCAGCTCCGCTGCCAAAGCGGGCATTGCCAGTAATGACGCCTTCGTTGGTGAATATCCGCGCATCACTGCCCAGCAGATCTACCGCAAACGGGTTGCCTGCAACGCGTGTGATTGTGCCGTTTTCGCCGTTGGCGATTTCGATATTGTGTTCGGAGTTTGCGGCTAAAGGTCCGACAATGTTTCCGTTGTTGGTGATCAGCCCGCCGAAGACCGAAAAATCGAAACCGGGTAGGTAGGTCCCAATAAGGTTTTCACCCTCAAATGAATTAGTCTCGGTGTTGAAAATAATTGGCATCGATTTAGCTCCATCAAAATTTGATGCAATATCTACGCCTAGACATTTGATTTAACTAAGTAAAAATTTTTTCGTTTCGAAAAAGGAGTGCAATCAGGAACTTCATCTACGACTGTTGGAGGATCGGAGTACAATGCGCCACATGGCTGCCACATCCGTGCAACTTGAGCGCCACAATGCAGGCATGAGTGGAGGCGGTACAACCATAACGTGATTCGTTTGGCAGCTGCCAAGAGCTGTACACTGCGCGATTTAACTGCAGGGAAAGACGTGCCACCCGCCACAAAATGGGCAGGTGGCAGTAGGATCAAGTCGCGATCAAAATATCGTTGTGAAGAATGAATGCGGATGCATCAAGATCTTCAAGGGCGACATTGTTGAGGGTCAAAACCGAGCCGCGGTCGATGATGCCACCTGGGCCGCCGGCATTAATTGCACCGCTGAGATTGATGATGGCGTTGCCACTTTCAAACACGGTGTTGGCGATTATGTCGCTGTAGGTGACAGAGTTATCAGACGCCAAGATCAGTTCAATCTGATCATCGCCACTGAAATCAACGATCCTATCATAGCCCGAATTTCCCGAAAATACGAACACATCTGCTCCAGATCTGCCGATCAGGAGGTCATGACCAATACCGCCATCAATTGTATCATCGCCGTCATTTCCAGCAAGCCGATCATTGCCTTGCCCGCCGCTGATATAGTCGTCACCTCGGCCTCCGGTCACTTTGTCATTGCCACGACCTGCAAGAATAAAATCGTCATCGCCACCGCCAGTGATTTGATCATTGTTGTTGCCGCCGTCAATGGTATCGGAACCTGAGCCGCCATTGATTTTGTCGTTACCGTCACCGCCAGAGATCACATCATCGCCGTTGTTTCCAAACAGCTGGTCCTTGCCGCCATTGCCAGTGAGCGTGTCATCGCCGTTGGCGCCGTAGAATTTGTCGGCATGCGTGCCGCCCGTCAGCTCATCGTTTCCCGAAGCGCCGTTGACATTGCCTGCGGAGCCGGAGGGGGTGGACAGATCACCGCTGAATAGATCGGTTACAGAATAACTGTCATTCCCACTGCCTAGATTGACATCATTCATAGTGCCTAAGTTGAGAATGGTATCGTCGCCTTGGCCCATATTGACCCTGCCAGTAATTGTACCAACAGTTTCGCCACCATCAATGCCGGGGATAATCTGGTTCACCAGACGATCATTGCCATTGCCCATGTCTATTTGGCCTTGGATTAGGCCGCTGTTTTGCATGCTATCCCAGCCATTGCCAAAACGAACAACGCCGACGATTGAACCGTCATTGAAAAAGTTACGCCCGCCATTGCCAAGCAGATCAACTGCATAAGGGCTACCGGTGGCTTTGGTAATGACACCTCCGATGGTGTTGGTGATTTCAATGCCGACATCGGCGATTGCGGATACAGGACCCTCAATGGTTCCATTGTTAGTGATAATCCCGCCAAATACGGAAAAATCGAACCCCGCAAGGGTTTCCCCCGCGAGGTTGGCACCCTCAAATGAATCGCTGTCATCGTCAAATGTAATTGGCATATGTATCCCCAGAAAAGCTCTGACACATTTACGCCACATTTGACCGTTCACATAGTTAAAACTGTTGTTGTTTCTAAGTTAGGAACAATAGGAGGTAATTGACTATCCTAGAGGGTATGCACATGAAAAGCCCCGCAGAAGCGGGGCAATTCAGTCTCATAAATTCGGATATTTCGAATCAAATTGCGAGATACTCGGCGCGCAGCGCTTCGTTCTCTAGAACCTCTTGGGCGCTGCCATCAAACACCACACCACCTGTATCAAGGATCACCGCGCGGTCAGCCAGTTGCAGGGCGCGTACTGCGTTCTGCTCAACCAGAATGGTTGTGATGCCTTGCGCCTTAATGATGCGCAGTGTTTTTTCGATTTCGTCGACAATAACAGGGGCCAGACCCTCGTATGGTTCATCCAACAGCAACACCTTGATGTCGCGGCACAGGGCGCGGGCGATTGCCAGCATCTGTTGCTCACCACCGGAAAGCGTAATGCCTTCTTGCTTCTTGCGCTCACCCAGACGTGGGAACAGCTCGTAGACGCGCTCAAGCGACCAGCCAACAGGCGGGGCGATCTGAGCAAGCTTGAGGTTTTCCTCAACTGTGAGGCCTGCAATGATGCGGCGGTCTTCGGGGACCAGTGCAAGGCCAGCGGCAGATGCCTCATAGCTTTTCATCTTGTGGAGTGGCTGATGGTCTAGCCAAACTTCGCCGTGTGTCAGCTGCGGATCACCGATTTGCGCGATGGTGCGCAGTGTCGATGTTTTGCCCGCGCCGTTACGTCCCAAAAGCGCGAGGATCTCGCCCTCGTGTACGTTAAAGCTGACGCCTTGAACGATGTAGCTTTCGCCGTAGGACGCGTGGATGTCCCAGACCGATAGAAAGGCCGGAGCCGAAGCCGCGCGGTTCGCGTTATTGTTTTGTGTTTGGGTTGTCATAACTATGTCCTTTAGATGGGAGAGGGGAGGACCGCGTTAAACGGTCTGTGTCTCGCCCAGATAGGCTTCTTTAACTTTTGGATGGCCCTTGATGTTGTCAGGCGTGTCCTCAACCAGCGGTGAACCTTGTGCCAACACTGTGATCCGCTCAGCCAAAGAGAATACAACGTGCATGTCATGCTCGATGATGGCGATTGTGATGTCGCGTTCTTCTTTGATCTGCTTGAGCAGGTCGATAGTGTTGTTGGTATCTGCACGCGCCATACCTGCTGTTGGTTCGTCCAGCAGCAGCAGGCGAGGTTCTTGGGACAGGCACATGGCGATCTCAAGGCGACGCTTGTCACCACGTGACATCGAGGATGCGTGCATCTCACGTTTATCATAGAGGTTCATGTCGTTCAGCATCTTCTTTGCCTTTTCGACAACGTCTGTCTCACTGTCGACGCTGCCGATGGCATGCATGCTGAACCCGCCGTCACGTTTGGCAAAGCAGGGGATCAACATGTTTTCCATCACGTTCAGAT
Source organism: Sulfitobacter sp. (assembly GCF_036960155.1). Lineage (GTDB taxonomy): Bacteria > Pseudomonadota > Alphaproteobacteria > Rhodobacterales > Rhodobacteraceae > Sulfitobacter. The sequence goes on from NZ_JBALWB010000002.1 coordinate 510,937, forward strand.
CACCAAAAATCTCAGGCGTTTGGAAAACGCGCGAAATGCCCATTTGGTTGATCTCAAATGGTTTGCGACCCAAAACAGATTGCCCGTCAAACATGACAGAACCCGTATCAGGAATCAGCTTACCCACTAGGCAGTTAAGAAGGGTAGATTTACCGGCCCCGTTTGGGCCGATAATTGCGTGGACTGTGTTTTCTGCAATGCTGAGGTTCACATCCCCCAGTGCTTGCAGACCGCCGAAGCGCTTGTTTACGTTTTTGACTTCGAGAATACCCATGTCATGCGCTCCTTATTCAGCAGGTGTGGTTTTGCCGGATGGCGTGTTTGGATCAGTCTTTTTGCGGCGGAACAGTTTGCTAATGCGTTGACCACCTTCAACCAAACCACCGGGCAGGAAGATCACAACCAGCATGAACATAAGTCCAAGGGTAAGGTGCCAGCCTTTGCCTACGAAAGGATAGATCAGGGTGATCAGCAGGTCTTCGAGGCCGTCAGGTAGGAATGCGAACCACTGTTCCAGAACGGTTTTGTTGATCTTGGAGACAATGTTTTCCATGTATTTAATGAGACCGGCACCCAGTACGGGACCAATCAAAGTACCCGCACCACCAAGTATCGTCATCACAACAATTTCACCCGAAGCGGTCCAGAACATGCGTTCCGCACCCACTTGTGTGTCCATCGCAACCAGCAAACCACCCGCAAGACCCGCATACATGCCAGAGATGACAAATGCCGCCAGTGTGTAGGGCTTGGAGTTCAGGCCAGTGTAGTTCATCCGCTGCTGGTTGGATTTAACCGCACGCAGCATCATGCCAAACGGGGAGCGGAAGATGCGGATGGACAGGTAAAAGGCAAGCAGCATAACGGCGGCCGCGATGTAATAACCTGCGTTGAAGGTAAAGACCCAGTTGCCCAGTACCAACTCTGCGCTGGCTTTCATATCCAGACCAAACAAGTTGGCACGCGGTGATTGGCCCAGTTCCAGCGCACTATCAAGGATGCGTGGATCAGAAACTTTGGGCTGAAGGCCCGTTTCGCCGCCCGTGATTGGTGTCAGAACCGAATAGGCCAGCGCATAAGACATCTGGGCAAAGGCCAGCGTCAGGATCGAAAAGTAAATCCCTGAGCGGCGCAGTGAAATCCACCCGACCAGCAGCGAGAACAAGCCCGCGACAATGACCGAGATGATGATCGCTGGCACCACATTCATGGTGAGCAACTTCATCATCCAGATGGCAGCATACGATCCCACACCCAAGAATGCGGCGTGACCAAAGCTGAGATAGCCTGTGAGGCCAAACAAGATGTTAAAGCCAATGGCGAAGATGCCAAAGATCGCCAGACGTTGCATCAAATCGGGATAGCCCGCGTTGAACTGCGCCATAGCAGAGCCTTCAGGGAAGGGGTTGAGGATGAACGGTGCAAAGATGCACAGGATGGCTACGATGATCAGCAGACCTGTATCGCGTTTTGTGAGTCCAAGCATTGGGTTAGTCCTCCATCACGCCGGCACGGCCTAGTAGGCCACGGGGACGTGTCAGCAAAATGATGATCGCAACAAGGTAGATGATGATTTGGTTGATGCCTGGAATGACTTCCAGAACCACAGCCATCGAGGCAAAGCTCTCAACGACACCCAGTAGGAAACCCGCCAGAACCGCGCCGGGCAATGAACCCATGCCGCCGACAACAACAACAACAAAGCTGAGAACCAGAAAATCCATGCCCATGTTATAGTTGGGGGAGTTGATAGGGGCATACATTACACCAGCCATTCCCGTCACCGCCGCAGCAATGCCGAACATAATGGTAAAGCGTTTGTCGATGTTGATGCCCAGCAGGCCAACCGTTTCGCGATCTGCCATACCTGCACGCACAACCATGCCGAATGTGGTGAATTGCAAGAAGGCAAAGATTGCACCAATCACAACCGCAGCAAAGCAGAAGTAGATGAGACGCCAGTAGGGGTAGATGATTGTATTTGGATCAAACCCAAGCATCGCGCCAAAATCAAACGAGCCTGCAAAGGCCGCAGGGGCTGGCGTTGGGTAAGGGTTGGCACCGTAAAAATACTTGATCAATTCACCCAGAACGATGGCAAGGCCAAAGGTCACAAGGATCTGATCCGCATGGGGGCGGCTATAGAAGTGCTTGATCAGGCCACGCTCCATGATGAAGCCGATGGCGATCATTACGGGGATAGAGAACAAGATTGCCAGCGGCACGGCCCAGTCAATCATCCAAGCACCTGTCGATTCACCAAAAAACTGGTTCACATACAGGATATCATCGAACTTTGGGTTACCGAGAAAGTCGGTGCCCGATGGTTCGGTCGCTTTATGACTGAGGGTCAGTATCTTGGAAAAGGTCACAGCGCAGAATGCACCGATCATGAACAAGGCACCGTGGGCAAAGTTAACAACCCCTAGCGTGCCGAAAATCAGCGTCAGACCAAGAGCAATCAGCGCATAGGCTGACCCCTTGTCGAGGCCGTTGAGAATTTGAAGGAGAATTGCGTCCATGGTCCGTCCCATCTGTCACAGGTGCCACACGCCCAGCCATTTCAGTGGGGGCGTCTTGCGGATTTGCGGGCTATTTTGAGTGGTGATATTATGAGGTGCAGGGCGGGCGCTGTGGTCCGCCCTGCAAAGTTTAGGGGCTCTTATGCGCCTGGGTTACATGTACCCAGTGAACCGCCTGCCATCTGTGGGTGATCCACATCGTAGGTGACTTGCTCTGCAGGTGTCACTTCGACGATCTCAACCAGGTCGTACTGGTTTTCAGGCTCTTCTTTACCCTTCACAACCAGCACGTCTTTGAAGCACTGGTGATCTGAACCACGGTACAGTGTTGGGCCGTTGCCCAGACCGTCGAACGAGAAGTCCTCGAGGGCTTCGCCAATGGCGCATGGGTTGAATGAGCCGCCGCGTGTAACCGCATCTGCGTACAAGAGTGTCTGTACGTAGCACGTGTGCGCCGCCTGTGATGGTGGGAAGCCGTACTTGGTGCCGAACGACTTAACGAAGGCGTTTGTACCTGCGTAGCGTGCACCCAGTTTATCTTCCAGCGACCAATCCCAGTTCTGGGAACCAATGATGCCTTTGATGTTCTGGCCAGCACCACGAGCCATCAGCTCGGAGTAGAGTGGTACAACGATTTCGAACTTCTTGCCGTTAACTGTCTGGTCGCGCAGGCCGAACTGGACCGCGTTTGTCAGAGAGTTGATCATGTTGCCGCCATAGTGGTTCAGAACCAGCACGTCTGCGCCAGACTGGATCACTGGTGCGATGTAGGCGGAGAAGTCTGTGGATGTCAGCGGTGTTTTCACAGCGTTAACAGTTTCCCAACCCAGTGCCTCAGTGGAGGACCGAACAGCTTCTTCTGTGGTGTAACCCCAGTTGTAGTCTGCTGTCAGGTGATATGCTTTACGATCCGCGCCATATTCGTTGACAAGGATTGGCGCGAGGGCCGCACCGGACATGTATGAGTTAAAGAAGTGACGGAAGCCGTTGGCTTTCTTATCTTTACCCGTTGTGTCGTTTGAGTGGGTCAAACCCGCCATGAAGATAACGCCTGCCTCTTGGCAAAGCGCCTGAACAGCAACAGCCACACCGGAGGAAGACCCACCAGAAATCATGACTGCGCCGTCTTTTTCGATCATGGACTTGGCAGATGCACGTGCGGCGTCTGATTTTGTCTGTGTATCGCCTGTTACGAACTGGACTTTCTTGCCCATGATGCCAGTACCGTCCAGCGCTTTTGAGCTGAAGGTCTGCAACATGCCGCCGTCGCCTTCACCATTCAGGTGCTCAACGGCGAGTTCGAATGCGCGCAGCTCGTCTGCGCCTTCATCGGCGTAAGGGCCGGACTGTGGTACGTTGAAACCCAGTGTGACCGTGTCGCCAGTTGGGGCGTTGGTGAAACCGCTGTGGCCGTCTGCGCGAAGGTAAGTAGGCAGTGCAAGACCTGCACCAGCGACTGCGCCTGCTTGGATCAGACCGCGACGCGTAGGATTGAAAATTGACATGTGTTCCTCCCGAAAGTGTCAAAACAGCGACCACATCCTTCTCTCGGGCGTTGGCGCTGGCACGTATTTCGTGCAAATTCAGTATCGGCGTCGTTAGGGTGTCTCGCAATAAGGCCCTTGATTGGTGAGGTTTATTTGTAAATAAATGAACAAAAATATTGGACGAGGTGTAAATTTAGTGATGTTGCAGCGCAGAAAGCCACTGATAAGGGACAACAATACAGGACCACAGCCCAATGGCGCGTGAGGTGTTGACGGGCAGCCGCATACGGGAGCGGCGTGTGATGCAGGGGGTGAAACAGGCTGATCTGGCCCGTAACAGCGGTATTTCAGCCAGCTACCTCAACCTGATCGAACATAATCGCCGCAGAATCGGTGGTAAGCTTTTGCTAGATATTGCAGCCGCATTGCAGGTTGAACCGCAGGCCTTAACAGAAGGGGCCGAGGCCGCACTTTTGGGGGTATTGGGCGAGGCTGCGCAGGCCGCGAACCTATCCCCTGAGGATGCCGGACATGCCGAAGCATTTGCGGGCCGCTTTCCCGGTTGGGCCGAGGCATTGGCCGATAGTCAACGCCGTGTCGCAGCCTTAGAGCGGACTGTTGAAACCTTGAGTGACCGCATCGCGCATGATCCGCATCTGGCGGAATCGATGCATGAATTACTGACAACCGCCGCTGCCGTGCGCTCCACCGCGGAAATTTTGGCGGATGAAGGCACGCTGGAACCGGAATGGCAGGACCGGTTTCACGCCAACCTAGATGTAGACAGTCACCGTCTTGCACAAAGTGCGCAGGCGCTTGTGGGGTATTTGGAGCAGACAAAAGGTCCTGCCGCTGCGGGCCATTCGCCACAGCAAGAGGTCGAAACCTACCTAGAGGCCCAAGAGTTCCGATTTCCACAGTTAGAAGGTGAAAAGCCAAACACGTCGGTTGATGCGATGATTTCTAAAGATGCTGATGAGATGTCAGAAGCGGGGCGTTTCATTTTGCGCGGCGTCTTGGAGCAGGTTCAAGAAGACGCACAGGCATTGCCGATAAAGAAGCTGGAAAAGGCGCTGGTGGGCAACGCGGTTGATCCAGTTGCGTTGGCCCGTGGGCTGGGTGTGCCTGTGGTATTGATTCTGCGTCGTTTGGCAGCTGTCATCGAGCTGAACGCAGGGTTGGTGGTTTGTGATCGGTCGGGAACGGTGATTTTTCGCAAATCCACTGATGGGTTTTCTGTGCCACGTTTCGACAGTTGTTGCCCGTTGTGGCCCTTGTTTGCGGCATTGGGTGCTCCCGGCACGGTGCTGCGTGAACGGGTTGGGCAGTTGGGCCGCGGGCGGCGTCAATTTGATGCGTTTGCTGCAACCGAGCTGGCCACAGTGTCGACATATAACATTCCGGGACCAGTTCGCGGTGTGATGCTTTTGCTGCCAGTGCCTGCAGGCGATTCGAGTGCGCCAGCACGTGAGGTCGGAGCGACCTGCCGGATTTGCCCGCATGAGGATTGCCGTGCGCGGCGTGAGCCATCAATCATGAAGGTGGTATAGAAATTTACAAGATGGTCTAAGATTTTGACTCGCCCCGCAGATGGGTGCATCCTAGGCGACATGCTGCCTGCGCGGTAACTGATACTAGATCAGAACGGCGCTTTGTGCGGATAGGGGAGGAGGCTTGCATGAGCAAACATGTCGTGTTGGTGGAGGATGAGACCAACATTGCTGAGGCGATCCGTTTTTTATTGGGTCGCGATGGGTGGCGGGTGGAAACGCTCGCCAATGGTGGAAATGCTGCAAACGTGATCCGAGCAGCTAGGCCTGACTTGGTGATGTTGGATGTGATGTTGCCGGGAAAGACGGGATTTGAAATTTTGGCCGAGCTGCGCAGTGATGACAGTCTCGTTGATTTGCCGATCCTGATGCTAACCGCGCGGGGACAGGCCCGTGACCGTGAAATGGCTCTGCAGGCGGGAGTGAGTCGATTTATGACCAAACCCTTTTCCAACGAGGAAATGCTGACGGCTGTTCGTGAACTCACGTCGGGCCGCGTTTCTTGATGCAAAAGACGCGCCTGTTTCTGGAGCGTCGCAGCTATCGCCGTCGACGGATGATGGATGCGGTACGGATATTGCCGCTGTTGTGTACTGTGCTGTGGTTAGTTGTGCCAACCATGTGGCCAAACAGTTCTGAGGTTGCGTCAGATACACAGACCTCTCTCTCGAGTGCAATTTGGTATCTGGTTGTCATTTGGGCCCTTGCGATTACGGCTACCTTTGCATTGTGGCGCCGTATCCGGACCCATGGCGAAGAGGACGATCCCACTACATTTACTACGCCGCGCAGCTGATGGTGACGCTTAATCAGCTTATTGGCGTGTGCCTTGTCTATGTGGCAGGGTTGTTTTTGGTGGCGTTCCTCGCGGAGCGAACAGCGCAACGCGGACGCGGCGGCTGGCTGCTGCGCTCTCCTGTGGTCTATACGTTATCGCTGTCGATTTATTGCACTGCATGGACGTTTTACGGTGCTGTTGGCTATGCGGCGCGGTCGGGACTGGAATTTATCACCATCTATCTAGGGCCATCATTGGTGATGATCGGATGGTGGTGGGTGCTGCGCCGGCTTGTGCGTATTGGGCGGGCGCACCGCGTGACATCTGTTGCTGACCTCATTTCGGCGCGCTTTGGGAAATCCAACCTTTTGGCGGTGATGGTGACAGTCATGGCAGTGGTTGGTGTGACGCCCTATATTGCGCTTCAATTGCAATCGGTTACCTTGTCGGTTGCCATTTTTGCGGCCCCTGAACTCGGCAGCGGGCAAGGCACCCAACGGTTTGAAAACGCAGCCTTTTGGGTGGCTGCGGGGCTTGCTATTTTTACGCTCGTTTTCGGCACGCGAAATCTCAACGCAAATGAACGCCACCACGGTGTGGTGATTGCAGTCGCTGTTGAAGCGGTGGTCAAACTGGTGGCGTTATTGGCTGTTGGCGTGTTTGTTGTATGGGGTGTTGCAGGCGGCGTCGCCGAAACGGTGGCGCGCATTGACGCGTCTCCCATTGGGACATGGCAAACCAGCGACGGGCGGTGGAGCGCGTTAATTGTCCTATCAGCTGCCGCCTTTGTCTGTTTGCCGCGTATGTTTCAAGTGATGGTTGTCGAAAACGATGATGAACGGCATCTGCAAATCGCCAGTTGGGCGTTCCCATTATATCTGTTGGCCATCAGTTTGTTTGTTGTTCCGATTGCAGTCATCGGTCTTGAAGTGATGCCACAGGGCGCTAACCCTGATCTTTATGTTCTCACTGTCCCGCTGAGCCAGGGGCAAAACGGATTGGCAATGCTGGCGTTCTTGGGCGGGTTTTCATCAGCAACATCTATGGTGATTGTGGCGACGCTGGCCCTGAGCACGATGATGTCCAATCATATTGTAATGCCGCTGTGGTTAAGGTTTAGCCCGCTAGGCGTGCAGCAATCGGGTGATGTGCGCAGTGTTGTGATCCGCGCGCGCCGGCTGTCTATCATACTGATCATCTCTTTGGGGTATCTGTATTATCGCGGCTCTGGCGGATCTGGTGCATTGGCGGCGATTGGCTTGATTTCATTTGGCGGTGTTGCGCAGTTTTTACCTGCCCTTTTGGGCGGCATTTTCTGGCGGGGTGCCACCCGTACGGGCGCGGTTGCAGGGCTGAGCATCGGATTTGTCATCTGGATGTACACAATGCTTTTGCCCAGCTTTGGCCCAGACGGCGCGTTGCCTGCACGGGTATTTGAAGAGGGGTTGTTTGGCTGGGGGCTTTTGCGCCCTGAGGCATTGTTCGGGATTACAGGATTGGACGCGACGGTGCATGCTGTCTGGTGGAGCTTGTCGCTCAATACTTTGTTGTTCTTTATTGTCTCGATCTTCAGTTTTCCTACCCCGTTGGAACGATTGCAGGGCGCGCAGTTTGTAAATGTCTTTGATCACTCATCCGCGTCTGCGCGCGGATGGTCCGCCACGGAAGGCGGGGCAGAGGATTTAATGATCATGTCCCAGCGCATTTTGGGGGCACCCGAAGCACAGGCGTTTTTCGCCCACCAAGCACTGAAACAAGGCCGGGTGGGTGCGCCGCCTGCACCGACGCCCGAGTTTGTCCAAGCCTTAGAGCGTGAATTGGCTGCGTCAGTTGGTGCGGCAACCGCAAATGCGATGATTGGGCAGATCATTGGCGGGCAGGCGATTTCGGTCGAGGAGTTATTGGCCGTGGCGGACGAATCTGCGCAAATTCTTGAATATTCCAGCCGATTGGAAGTTAAATCCCGACAGTTGACGGAAACGGCCCGTGAATTAAGCCGTGCAAATGAGAAACTGACGCAATTGTCTTTGCAGAAAGACAGTTTTCTCAGTCAGATCAGTCATGAACTACGTACTCCGATGACGTCGATCCGGTCGTTTTCTGAGATTTTGCGGGATATGGAAGGGCTTAGCGGCGCAGAAAAAACTCGATATGCGTCGATTATCCACTCAGAGACCATTCGACTGACACGCCTATTGGATGATTTGCTGGATTTGTCCGTGTTGGAAAATGGTCAAGTGTCGTTGAACCAGCAGGTGGTCAATTTGCATGCGGTGATTGAACAGGCTGTGACCACGGCCAAGGCCAGTTCTGGAAGGCCGTTGGAAATTCAACGTCGCAAACGCAGCGAAGATATTGATTTGTTTACCGATGGGGACAGGCTTGCGCAGGTGTTCATCAACTTGGTGACCAACGCGATTAAATACTGCGATGCCTCGGTTCCGGTTTTGAATATATCGGTGCGGCGTCAAGATGACGATGTGATCATTGCTTTCACAGACAACGGCAGTGGCATTCCAGCCGAAGCCGAAAGCCTTGTTTTTGAGAAATTTGCACGCTTGGGCCGTGGCGATGGGGATGGCGCGGGACTTGGTCTGGCGATTTGTCGGGAAATTGTGACGCGTCTGGGGGGAGATATTACCTATGTTCCACAAGGTCATGGCGGCAGTTTTGAGGTGCGTATGATGTGCACAACTCCCGAAAAACAATCACAACATTTGTTGCCAGTATAAATGCGCTGGTAACCATTCCGCTATAGCAAAGACCCCAAGACACAGTTTTTAAACTCGGGCTTTGCATGCCTATGCAGGGTGACGGGTAATAACGTTGGGCAAGGGAATGTGGTGACCATGAGTGCGGAGCAGATGACATCACTGGTTCAACGCAAAGCGCGCACAGGCAGCGAAGCACATGCAGCGCGTGCGATGTCGTTGGCGCGGGCTCTTCGCCTGTCTGCGGCGCAGCAAGCGGACCAGTTGATGGGGCTGCCCCTTAGCGCGTTGAGTGTTACACGTCGCCAGATTGGGTCAGAGGACGTTGAGGACTGTCTAGTGGCGAATTGGCTCATGCTGCTTATGGATGGTGCGGGAGGACAAGTGGCAACTGTGCTGCTGGATGCCGCATTGGTGGAGGGGCTGATCCAACAACAGACAATGGGTAAAGTCAGGCCTGCTGTTGAAGGTGCAGAGCCGCGCAAACACACTGCAACCGATGCCGCCTTGTGCGCGCCCTATATCGAGAATGTGTTGATGCGCGCGTCAAAATTGCCGGAAGAAGAAGCTGACCGAGATCTGCTTAATGGGTATCGATTTGGCGTCTGGGCTCAGGATACCCAACAAGCCAAACTCGCGATGGATGCTCCGACTTATAATGTGGTGGAAATGACTGTTGATCTGGCGGCAGGGGCGCGGGCTGGTAAGATAATGCTTGTCATGCCCGAGCCTGCCCGGATTGCACCTGTGAGCGATCAGGATGACGAAGAACAATCTCAACCTGCGCAGGGCGAAAAGCTGACGCATAATGTGATGCAGTTGCATGCAGAGCTGACAATTGCGTTGAGCAGACTCAAGATGCCAATCCAAAAAGTTAGTGAGTTAAAAGTGGGGGATGTGTTGAATTTGCAGGTGTCCAGCATGGCGCAGGCTTTGGTGTTGGATGCCAATGGTCGTGCGCTGAGCCGCGGCACATTGGGTCAGGTTGACGGCATGCGTGCGGTCCAAGTGGAGCAGCAAAAAAGCAAACAACATACCCAACCGCGCAGGCGTGCTTCGGATCGCGCTGATCTGGATCTACCTGACGTTACAGCACCTGTTGAGGATGGTTTTGACGCACAGATTCCAGCAGAAGACGCGTCAATTCCGAGTGTTTCAGAAGTGGATATCTTTGGAGATATGGATGACCTGCCAGTTATGCCTGACATGGACGAGGCATCTAAAGCAGCAGATGAACAAGTGCTCGATTGGGAGATGAACCAGAAAGCGGCACAAGACGATGATGTGTCATCGACGCAGAAACAAGCGGGCTGGTGATGCACGCTTGTTTTTATGCGATCAGTTCGTAAGGGTACCGCTGTTGCCTAAGGGGCATTTTGCTCTAGGTAGGGGCGGATTTTTTCTAGATCATAACCAGCTGCACGGGCTGCAGCCAGAATTTCATCAGGTGATTGGAGCGATGCATGGGCCATCGCCCAAGCAAAACAGGATCGCGTTCCAGAGGCGCAATAGGCAAGAGTGACGCCTTCTTGTTCTGCACCCAACTTATGATTGCGCCCAATTGTTTCTTCATTCAGCGTTGCATGAGTGAGAGGTTGCACGACAAATTCCAGACCGGCCGCTTCGGCTGCCGCTTGCATCTGCGCAGCACACAGGCTGGGCGGCACTTCTTCATCTGGTCGGTTACAAAGGATGCGAGTGATCCCAGCATCCTTAAGGTCACCCATCTGATCAGGTGAGATTTGCGGTGCGACGTAATAGCGGGGCGTAAGCTGGCGAATATCCATGGCAGTGTTCTATTCTGCTGCGGCGGGCCTGTCCAGCAGGCGAAGGACACGGGGGGCAAACCACATGCCAATCACCATTGCAAAAAAGAAAATAATGCCCGAAGTGCCGCCATAACTAAGGGAGGCAAGCGCAGGTCCGGGGCAAAGCCCAACAAGGCCCCAACCAATGCCGAACATTACCGCACCGCTGATCAGCCTCGGATCCAGCTTTGCATCCGGTTTCGCGGGGAATGTCCCGCCTACCAAAGGTGACCGCCCGCGTGTTGCAGCCCAGGCGATGGCCATAGGGACGATTGCGCCACCCATGACGAACATCAGTGTTGGGTCCCATGCGCCAAACAGATCCAGAAAGCCCAAGACCTTTTGCGTGTCTGTCATACCGGATAGGTGCAGGCCGGTCCCGAACAACCCGCCAGCGAGCAGTGCTAAAAACAATCGCATTAAAACATCCCCCGCAGCACAGTGACGCTGAGCACACCTGCTCCAATATAAATACATGTTGCTACAATTCCGCGCAGGTTCAGGCGTGAGATGCCGCAAACTCCGTGACCAGACGTACACCCATTGCCAATCCGTGTTCCCAGACCAACCAATAGGCCTCCTGCGACAAGTAAGGGCCAATTGTCCGTTATGTGGGTGTTTACAGCCCCCCCCGACATGAACAATAGCGCGGGAACGGCGATCAGCGCTGCCAAAAAGGCAAGTCGTTCAGCCGCAGCATCGCGTGCTGTGCCGTCGACGAGACCGCCCAGAATACCACTGGCACCCATGATCCGACCGTTACCAAGCAGGTATACCGCCCCAGCACAGCCAATCAACATGCCCCCGATCAAGCCCCATATCCAATCTATTTGCATTCTCTCATTCCCGTTTCGTCATTTGTTAGATGGTGGTGTGTGGGCGATCGCCTGCTTAATGATTCCCTGCAGCAGGATGTAACAAATGTGACGATTTGCACGACACGTTTGGACAGGAGGAGATACAACACAGCGAAATTACACATTCATATTTTGATATGTGTGTATTTAAAGATCATAACAGCTTTAGGCAAGGGGGATAATGAAAGGGCCGTTAAGCTAGGAAAATACCGATAATGACCATCATTAGGCCGATAACGGACAGAAAAAGAGCGCCCAGATTAAGCGGCACAACTTTTTTGAGTTCGCCACGCATCGTATCATCATCCATGCCTGCGCGTTTTGCGCGGCTCACGCGGACTATGCAATAAACAAGCCCAAGAAGGCCCAGCAGAGACAGCGCTGTACCGGACCAGATGATGACGTCGAATATTGATGATGCAGATTGTTCCATGCGACGCAGATAGGATAAACTGCGCGCTACGGCAAGAGCACCTTGCGGGGGCGCGGGGGGCAGGGTAGCTAGACGCCGCAGGACATTAGCCCCGAGCAGCACAAGGAGCCAACCATGAGCGAATTCAGCACAAACCCAGCACCCGCCGAAGACACCGTAGGCGATGCAAACTATCGCGTAACAGCCAACGAGCTGCGCCAGTTTGTGGAGCGGATCGAACGTCTGGACGCGGAGAAGAAAGATCTCGCCGAACAACAAAAAGAAGTGATGTCCGAAGCGAAATCGCGCGGATATGACACCAAAGTCTTGCGCAAAGTGATCGCACTTCGCAAGCGTGAGCCAGATGATATTGCCGAAGAAGAGGCCGTATTGGACATGTATAAAGAAGCGCTTGGCATGTAGCCGATGCGTTTTGCTATTAGGGCAGGGTGAAACGGTGCTTGCACGCGGCGCGCCCCCCCAATAGAAGAACACAAATTTTTCTGCCCGCGCGGATAGACGCGGCCAAACGCTATGGAGCAAACATGCAGGTCAAAGAGACGCTTAACGAAGGTCTGAAACGCGGCTATAACATCACCCTCACAGCAGCCGAGCTGGAAGTTAAGGTGAACGAAAAGCTGAAAGAAGCGCAGCCTGACGTAGAGATGAAGGGCTTTCGCAAGGGCAAAGTCCCTATGGCACTGCTGAAAAAGCAGTTTGGCCAACGCGTTATGGGCGAAGCAATGCAAGAAGCCATCGATGGTGCCATGAGTGAGCACCTTGAAACTTCTGGCGATCGTCCTGCGATGCAGCCCGAAGTGAAAATGACCAATGATGACTGGAAAGAGGGCGACGACGTTGAAGTCGAAATGTCCTATGAGGCGTTGCCTGCGATTCCTGAGCTTGACCTGAGCAGCATCAAGCTTGAGAAATTGGTTGTGAAAGCCGATGAGGCGTCCGTTGAGGAAGCACTCGCGTCACTTGCCGAAACAGCACAAGACTTCAAAGCACGCAAGAAGGGCTCAAAAGCCAAAGACGGCGACCAAGTAATGATGGACTTTGTTGGCAAAGTTGACGGCGAAGCGTTTGAAGGCGGTTCCGCCGAAGATTACCCGCTGGTACTTGGTTCCAACTCGTTCATCCCGGGTTTTGAAGAGCAGCTGGTTGGCGTGAAAGTCGAAGAAGAAAAAGACGTAACAGTCAACTTCCCAGATGATTACCAAGCAGAGCACCTCAAAGGTAAAGAGGCTGTGTTTGCTTGCACCATTAAAGAAGTAAAAGAGCCTGTTGCTGCTGAGATCAACGACGAGATGGCGACAAAGTTCGGCGCAGAAGACCTTGCCGCACTGAAAGTGCAAATCGGCGAACGTCTGGAAGCAGAATATGTTGGCGCATCACGTGCAGTGATGAAGCGCGGCCTGTTGGACGCGCTGGACGGCATGGTTGATTTCGATCTGCCACCATCCTTGCTGGACGCCGAAGCTGGCCAGATTGCCCACCAGTTGTGGCATGAAGATAACCCAGAAGTTGAAGGCCACGATCACCCTGAGATCGAGACCACAGACGAGCACAAGACACTGGCAACACGCCGCGTGCGCTTGGGCCTGTTGTTGGCTGAATTGGGTCAGAAGGCCGAGCTGGAAGTTACAGACGCCGAGATGACACAAGCGATCATGAACCAGGCACGTCAGTACCCGGGTCAAGAGCGTCAATTCTTTGAGTTCGTTCAGCAAAACCAGCAGATGCAGCAGCAAATGCGCGCACCGATCTTTGAAGACAAAGTCGTTGACCACATTGTTGAGCAAGCGACAGTTGCAGAGAAAGAAGTCTCTAAAGACGATCTGCAAAAAGCTGTTGAGGCGCTTGAAGAAGAGTAAACCTCTTCTCACTTTGGAAATTAGAAAGGGCCGCCCGATTGGGTGGCCCTTTTTCGTTAGATGAGGTGGCCTAGGCTGGACGTAACCCTGTCTCAACCAACATGCCGCGCCTTTTCGCCTCGTAGTAATACCCGCGCGCGTACCACCCAATGGCGGTGGCCTGATCCCCGTCTGACAACAGCCAAGCCCCCCGCAGATATTTCCCCGCGAATTCCAAATTGGTGTCCGCGTTTAGCAGGTCATTGGGCTGACCCCGAAATCCCATTGTGCGCGCTGTCTGTGGCAGGATCTGCAACAGGCCATAGTAGGGGCCATTGCGGGCACTTGGGTTGTGGGTGCTCTCACGGATGGCAAGGCGGTGCACGAGGCTGCGGGGGATGTCATAGTGATCCGCCCAGCGGTTGATGCTGGCACGCAGCTGTAGCGTCTCGTTGGGGTATAGGGGGAGGCTACGCGCAGGAGGCGGGGAGGAGGCCTTGGAGCCGCAAGCAGCGAGGCTGGCAGCACATAGGATCATGAAGTGACGGCGGCGAAGAGTGGGCATCGGGGGTTCCAGCGAAATTGTTTCGGCCTCACGTTAGGGCGTTGGGGCAGGGCACTGCAAGAAGGTGTTCTTGGCTGGGCATTCTTTCGCGTATGTTGATCAGCGGAAACTGGAATGTCTGCACGTTGGCCACAGTGCCAGATGCCGCCCGCAACACGAGTGTCGGGATCTGAGCTGATTTACTGGCCATGAATTGATTTCCTGACTTTTTAACTTGCTATGAACCATGGTTCATAGATTAGGAGTCTGTTGGTCATTCAAGGGAGATCAAAATGACTGATAATTCTTCTATCACTGACTGCATGGGCACTTTTTCATCCGAAGGATCATCTGATCCATCTTGTGGTTGTTCGGATGCAAAGAAACCTTGGAGAGCCATGGCTGCAAAATACGGGGCGGGTTTCATAGCTCTGTGCGCCATTTGTTGTGCTGTTCCCCCCTTGCTTATTGCTCTAGGTCTGATGGGCATTACCTCTGCGGCTTATTTCAGTGCTGGGTTGCAAGTTGCTTTGATCGTTTCGGTCATGCTGGGGCTTGGATATCTGTGGATACGTTATGTAAAAAAGAACCGTTAAGGGGTGATTTTATGCGAATATCAGACGTAGCTGATCGAACCGGAATCCCAATTTCGACAATTCGTTACTATGAAAAGCGAGAAATCATACCCAAGCCGAGTAGAAATGGACGGGATCGGATGTTTTCTCAAGAGGATGTACGTGCAGTTCAGTTTGTCCGTGATGCCCAATCGCTTGGATTGAAATTGGATGAAATCGCCATCCTTTTGCGTGGTCCGTGGAACAAGGGAGAGATAGGAAATGTCGCTGCCAAGCATCGCCGAACCATTCGAGCGCGGATCGCAGCATTGAAACGGATCGACAAGACCCTTGAGGCGCTTGAGACATGTCGCTGTGACAGTTACGTCGAATGCGATTTGAATGCGGACCAATGCAAACGGGATGATTGAATTTATTGGCCTTTTGGCGGTCTGCTCAATGGTAGCTTGCTATGCATGGGAAGATAGGAGCCCAACGTTAACTCTGGCTTTCGCGGCATCTTGTGCGGTTGCAGCGGTCTATGCGTTTCTGATCGGGTCTTATCCATTTATGTTTGCCGAAGGTATTTGGGCGATCATAGCGTTCAGAAAGTGGCGGGTGCGCATAAAGAATACCGTTCCTTGATCTAGAGACGCGTAGACCCAAAGACGGGAAAATCTATATGCTCCCAAAAAAAACGCCGCGCTGAAAGCGCGGCGTTTTCTATTTTTCGGTAGGGAGAAGACTTATTTGTCTTCGTCGCCTGCGTCGTCAGAAGATGGCGCAGGAGCTGCGTCATCATCGTCGGATGCTGCGGAACCCAAATCGTCGAACAGTTCGGAAATCTCGAATTCTGCTGCGGCTTCTTCTTCCGCTGCGAGTTCTTGGATAGATTTACCAGCTGCCTGAAGTTCAGCTTCTTCGACGGAACGTGCAACGTTCAGTTCGATTGTGGCAATAACTTCTGGGTGCAGAACAACCTGGACGTCGTGCACACCAAGATATTTGATGGGCGCGATCAGAACGACCTGTTTGCGATCTACTGTAAAGCCTTCGGCAGTTGCACCTTCGGCCGCGTCACGTGTGGTGACGGAACCGTAGAGGGCGCCTGCGTCAGAAGCGGAACGAATCACAACGAATTGCTGACCGTTCAGTTTGACTGACATTGCTTCTGCTTCGGCTTTCGTCTCGAGGTTTTGGGCCTCAAGTTGGGCTTTTTGGCCCTCGAATGCTGTTACGTTAGCTTTGGACGCAGTCAGCGCTTTTTTCTGTGGCAGCAGATAGTTGCGTGCGTAGCCAGATTTAACGTCAACGACGTCGCCCATCTGGCCCAGCTTTGTTACACGTTGGAGAAGGATAACTTTCATGTTTTAAGCTCCTTATTTCACAGCGTAGGGCAGAAGGGCGAGAAAACGAGCACGTTTGATGGCACGGGCCAGCTCACGTTGTTTTTTCGCAGAAACTGCGGTGATACGGGAAGGTACGATTTTGCCGCGCTCAGAGATGTAGCGTTGCAGAAGACGTGTGTCTTTGTAATCGATAGCCGGTGCATTGTCGCCAGAGAATGGGCAAACTTTGCGGCGGCGGAAAAATGGTTTTGCAGCCATGGTTTAAAGTCCTTTCAACAAGCTAAAATCAGCGACGTTCACGGCGCTCTGGGCGCTCGTCACGTTTTTGCATCTGAACGGAAGGCAGCTCTTTGTGCTCGTCCATTTTGATGGTCAGAACGCGCATCACGTCATCATGCAAGCGCATCAGACGTTCCATCTCCTGCACGGCAGGTGCCGGTGCATCGGAGCGCAAGAAGGCGTAGTGGCCTTTGCGGTTCTTGTTGATTTTATAGGCCATCGTTTTGACGCCCCAATACTCGCTGTCCACGAGTGTCCCGCCGTTATCGGACAGGACGGTACCGAAATGTTCGATCAGGCCTTCGGCTTGTGTATTGGACAAGTCTTGGCGTGCGATCATTACATGCTCATATAGCGGCATGTGTGCTCCACTTATTTCAAGGCGCATTTCATAGGTAGGGCAATGATCCTTTGCGGCCCCACCACGAGAGTCTGCGCGGTTAAATCGTCTAGCAAAGGAAGCTCCGCATATACACCGTTTGGCGCGCGGCGCAAGGACACATGTGGCGCGGTTTGGTGTGGGTGTGGGGATTTATGGTTAATGCCGCGAGACTGCCGTTGCTTTGCCTAGATTTGGTCTCTTTTGGAAGGCAACGTTTTGTTAACACTTTAGAGGACAGCACAATGACCCATACCGCAGACCACGCCTTTGAGCCAGCCGCAACGATCAGCATTGCACATACCCTGAATGGTAGCCGGTTGATCATGCGTATCGGGCTGCGATTTGGGGCTACGACAATGACGTTAGTGGCATTGCTTGTATGGCTTGCGCCCGGAGCGGGGTGGGAAAGTGATATCATGCTGTTCAAGTTGTTGTTGTCGATAATGTCGGGGCTTTTAGCTGTTGGATTATGGCAGGCAAGTCTACCGCCATTGCCACCTACTGTTGTTGTTGATGTCGCGGCATCCGAATTGCGGTTGATCCGCGAAGGTGTGCCGGCAGAACCCCGCGTATTGGAACGTTGTTCGTTTCAAGACCTGCATTTGGTTGAAATGTCGGGCGCACATTTCACGTTCTGGGGGCAGGGAAACCGCCTATTGGCTGATATAACATTGAGTAACGCAGCTGTTCACGCATCTCTTTTGGGGGCGTTACGCAGTGCGGGAAAACTGATCTAAGGGATCTCTTTGGCGTCAAGGATGGAGTTGTGTTCAACCACGCGCACGATGTGTTGATCCTTGCGGGATTGAGTTTTTGGCGAATTGCACCTTTTATTGAGGTATATTCAACAAGGAGAATCCCCAATGAAATCCCTCGTTCTTGCTGCTCTTTTGTCTGCTTCGGCTTCGATGGCGCTTGCCGCTGATAAATACATCCTTGATGGAAGCCATAGTCAGGTTATTTTTTCGTATAACCACCTCGGCTTCTCAACAACACACGGCATGTTTTCCGGTTTTGAGGGCGAGATCATGTTTGATCAAGAAGACCCTGCGAAATCATCGGTAACGGTTTCAATGCCAACGCTGTCAATGTTCACAGGTTGGGAACAGCGCGATGGCCACTTCATGTCTGACGACTTTTTCGGCGCATCAGAAACCGACGTCATTTCGTTCACGTCCACTGGAATTGAGCTGACAGGTGATGATACGGCGATGATTACGGGCGATCTGACAATGAACGACACAACAAAATCTGTTGTTCTAGATGCCAAGTTGAACCAAGCAGGGGTGCACCCGGTAACGGGCAAACCGTCAGCAGGTTTCAACGCGACGACAACTGTTCTGCGGTCAGATTTTGGTGTTGATAAATTTGCGCCACATGTGGGCGATGAAGTTGAAGTTGTGATTTCACTTGAAGCAGTGAAAGCTGAATAACTTCAGTACATCCTAGTGATTGGCCGCAGGGAGTATTCTCTCTGCGGCCTTTTTTTATTCGGTGGGTGCGCGGGTAGCTGTTAGTTTCACACTGACTTTCACGTTAAACGCGAGGGAACTTTCATCCGCCATGTTGTCTCCGATGCCGAAATCGCGACGGTCCAGCGTGTATTCGGCCTGCATGTTCGCGGTGTCGCCAGTGACAGACAGGCGGAAGGGCATATCAAGGGCAACGGTATGACCTTTGATATCTAATGTGCCTTTGGCCAAGAAGCCGTCAACGCCCGTGATCAAATCTGCGCGGTAGGTGGCGGTTGTAAAGTTACCTGCATCAAAGAAATCGGGACCCAATGCTTGATCGGTGACTGAGCCAAGCGAGAGCGAGCCAGCAGAGATCACAACGTCTACATTGCCAGAGGGCCCGCCTGTGACTGTCGGGTCAAAGGAAATGTCAGCAGTCCAATCCGCAAAGTTTCCCTCAACCACCGATCCAAATTGGGTAACAGCGATGGTTATGCTGCCATCCTGAACGCTCCAGTCTGAGGTAACATCCTCAAGTTGGGCAGCCTCAGCGGTACTTGTGTGCGGCATGTAGAGTCCAAATGCTGTGCCTGCGCCCAATGTAATGGCCCAGATTGCAAGTGCGGCGAGCAGGGGTGTTGCGCTGTGGCGGGCACGAGGAAGCGTATCAAGTTCAGGGGCACCATTGAGCATTCGGCGCAACGTCGCGTCGCGGTCTATGACTTGGTGCTTGATCGCGCCTAGGACATGCAATGCGATGGTCACGGCCATGACTTTGCCAAAGACCCAATGCGCGCCTCCAAACAACGCGGCAACAGATTCGGATTTGGGAACGAAAGGCAGGCCTTGGCCCAGCGGCCACCAGATTGGCGCAAAGCCAGTTGTGGCCGCGTGGTGCAACCAGCCTGACATGGGGGCCAGCACCAGGGACCCGTAAAGCAACCAATGTGCGGTTTCGGCCATAAATGTCTCGGCTTTTTGATCAGGGTGCAGGGGGGCTGGTTTGGGTTGAGAGAGCGCCCATGCAATCCGCGCAAGAGCCACAAAGAACACAGACACCCCAAGGGTTTTGTGCAGCGAGAAAAACCATGCTTTGCGCGCCAGTTGTTCTGAGGTGTCAAAGGGCAGCTCATTTGCGATCAGTGCAACGGGGATAAGAGTGATCACCAAAAGCGCGGTGAGCCAGTGAAACAGGCGCGTAATGCTGCCATATCGGGTGTGTGTATTGCTCAAAGCCATCGGAATACTCCATGAGTCGTTGTTTGGAGTAAGGGTATAGAGTCCTGCGGGCGGGACAATTGTAGATTACGCAGGGTGAGTGTGCGCTCTTGTGAGGGCGGGCGCGCTTCGCTACACCGATTTCCAAACATTTCTGGAGGCAGTTCATGAGCATCGCATTCGTATTTCCCGGTCAGGGCGCACAAACCATCGGCATGGGCCATGATCTGGCGCAGGCCTATCCGGCTGCACGCGCAGTATTTGAAGAGGTTGACGATGCGCTGGGTGAAAAGCTGAGCGCGCTGATTTGGGAAGGGGATAAAGAAACCCTGACCCTGACTGAAAACGCGCAACCTGCGCTGATGGCAACATCCATGGCCGCGATGCGTGCACTTGAGTCAGAAGGCATTGAGATTTCAAAGGCGTCTTTTGTTGCGGGGCACAGTCTGGGTGAATATTCGGCGCTTTGTGCGGCGGGTGTTTTTACCTTGGCCGACACGGCGCGTCTGTTGCGCATACGTGGCCGTGCGATGCAATCAGCTGTACCAGTCGGGCAGGGCGCTATGGCCGCTATCTTGGGGTTGGCGGCGGATGATGTCGCTGCTTTGGCAGCTGAAGCCGCAGGTGACGATGTGTGCCAGCTGGCAAACGAAAATGACCCAACGCAAAACGTAATTTCTGGCAGCAAGGCCGCCGTTGAGCGTGCTATTGATATGGCAAAAGCCAAAGGGGCCAAACGCGCACTGCCGCTGCCTGTTTCGGCACCGTTCCACTGTGCTTTGATGCAACCTGCGGCAGATGAGATGGCCAAAGCGTTGGCAGAGGTTCAGCTCAACGCACCTGCTGTGCCGTTGGTGGCGAATGTCCTTGCCGAGGCCGTTACAACAGCTGATCCGATTGCACAGTTGTTGGTTGATCAGGTGACGGGCCGCGTGCGCTGGCGCTCGTCAGTTGAGTGGATGGTGTCGCAAGGTGTGACTGAGTTCTGGGAAATCGGTGCAGGCAAGGCATTGTCGGGCATGATCCGCCGCATCCATAAAGAATCCGTTTTACGCAATGTTGGTGTTGCCGCTGACGTAAAGGCCGCCCTTGAAGCATAGTGGCATTGCGCGCCGCACACTGCTGCTTGGCGGTGGTGCGGCGCTTGCTGGCTGTAGTGGTCGACTGCACGGGTACCGGCGCAGGGTAGGTTTTGCGGTTGTGAATGAACGTTTGCTGATCCACGGCAAGGTCACGCGCCGCACACTGCGCGAATTTACTGAAGTGATGGAACAGAACCCGCAGATAACAACGCTGGTTCTACAGGATATGCCGGGTACAGGTGGTGATACGGCGACTATTGCATTGGGGCATGATGTACGTGCGCGTGGGCTTGTGACAGTGCTGCAAAGCGATAGTTCTATTGCTGCAGGTGCTGTTGCGTTGTTTCTAGCGGGTACACAGCGGCGTATGGTTGAGGGAGCTGAAATTGGCCTGACCAGTTGGAGTGATGGTGGTGTGAAGGGGCGAGAGTTGCCTAGGGGTGATCCTGCCCACGCCTCGCGGCGGCAATACGTCCAAGATATGCTTGGAACCGATGCATTTTACTGGTTTGCCTTGCAGGCAGCACCTGAGGACGAGATACATAAGATGACCGCGCAAGAGATTGCGCATCACGGGTTGCTGACGGAACCTGTCAAAGTTTGGAATTAGGAAGGAATCGACACATGTTTGATCTGACGGGAAAAAATGCGCTGGTGACTGGCGCGTCGGGTGGCATTGGCGCGGACATCGCACGTGCATTGCACGCGCAAGGGGCGACTGTGGGCCTATCGGGGACGCGCACCGAGCCGTTGGAGGCATTGGCCGCTGAACTGGGCGAACGCGCCCATGTGTTGCCGTGTAACCTGAGCGATATGGAAGCTGTTGAGGCGTTGCCCAAGCAAGCCGCTGCGGCAATGGGGTCCGTTGATATTCTAGTGAACAACGCAGGCATCACGCGCGATAATCTGTTTATGCGCATGTCTGATGACGAATGGCAGTCAGTGCTGAACGTCAATCTCACGGCGACTTTCAAGCTGTGTAAAGGTGTGATGCGCGGCATGATGAAGGCACGCTGGGGCCGGATTGTGAATATTTCTTCGATTGTTGGCGCGACAGGGAATCCCGGTCAGGCGAATTATGCGGCGTCAAAGGCGGGTATGATCGGGATGTCAAAAAGCCTTGCTTATGAAGTCGCGAGTCGCGGTATTACCGTGAATTCAATTGCGCCCGGATTTATTGCAACGGCCATGACTGAAAAGCTGACGGATGATCAAAAAACCGGAATTATGGGGCAAATTCCCGCTGGTCGTATGGGCTCTCCTGATGAGATCGCAAGCGCAGTTGTGTATCTGGCAAGTGCGGAAGCCGCCTATATTACCGGGGCCACCTTGCATGTGAATGGTGGCATGGCCATGTTGTAAAAGCGCTTGGATAAGCGTTTGCGTACCTCGCATCATATGCTAAAGGGGGCGCAGATTAAACCAGACGGGCGCTTGCAAGTGACCCGCGCCTTGTGCGAGCAAGGAAAACGAGCCGCCCTATAAGGGCACCTTCTGACCCCTTCCACTATTGAAGTGGCGGAAACCCAAACGGGGCCAAATGGCCCGATGAGTGAGGACTATAGTATGAGCGACGTTGCAGACCGCGTTAAAAAGATCGTTGTTGAGCACCTTGGTGTTGAAGAAGACAAAGTGGCCGAAAACGCCTCTTTCATTGATGATCTGGGTGCAGACAGCCTCGACACTGTCGAGCTGGTAATGGCATTCGAAGAAGAATTCGGCATCGAAATCCCTGATGACGCGGCCGAAAATATCCAAACCTTCGGTGACGCAGTCAAGTTCATCACAGAAGCCTCTTAATCAGGCTTTCGTCGGGTCCGCTCGGCAATAAATTACTTAAACGGCGCTTCCCTTTGCGGATTGGCGCCGTTTTTGATTCTGGTAGCGAATTGGGGTTGTCGGATGTGGAGCGAAGGGGCAATTCTTGCTGTACCTCTGTATCCACCTTCATTTACATCCTCAAAGAAAGTCGCGCATTTAATGCTCCGCACAATTCCGACGATCAATACGCCGCGTGTGACCCTGCGCGGTATGCGAACAGAAGATTTTGCGCGTTTTGCTGATATTTGGGCAAAACCCGAGGTCGTGAGCCATGTTGGCGGCAAGCCATGGCCCAAGTCCCGCAGTTGGGATTCGTTTTTGCGCAATGCGGGCCACTGGCAGATCACGGGATTTGGTCAATGGGCGGTTCAAATTCACGGTCATTCCGAAATGTCGGGTCAGACCGGATTCTTCTATGGGTCTCGTGGGTTGGGGGAGGATTTTGATCCATTTCCCGAAGCTGGCTGGGTATTGGACCCGCAATTTCAGGGCCAGGGAATTGGAATTGATGCTGCATCAGCGGCGCATGACTGGTTTGACCGTGTGGTTGCAGGACGCAGCGTGTGTATGATCACGCCGGACAATGAAGGTTCGTTGAAGATTGCCCAGACGTTGGGGTATGTTGCGCTGCGTGAAACGTTGATTGAGGGTGATCCGGTTGTTTTGATGACCCGAAAAGGGCCTCCGATTTAGGGGCACCTGTCTGGAGGGCCAAATTGATGCGCCTTGTTGATACGTCTTTCTGGGGCCAATGGGGTATTCTTGCCAGTATTGCCCCCAAGACTTGAACAATGTCCTGCCCGCAAGGTATAGCCAAGGCTAAGCAATATTACACTAAAGGGCAGAGCATATGCGCAGAGTGGTCGTTACGGGTTTGGGTTTGGTCACACCGTTGGCAGACGGTGTTGAGAAAAGCTGGGAGCGGATTCTGGACGGTCAGTCCGGTGCTGGGCCCATCACAGGTTTTGACGCGAGCCGCGTCATCACAAAATACGCGTGCGAAGTTCCCTTGGGGGACGGCACAGACGGTACGTTTAATGCCGATACTTACATGGCCCCAAAAGATCAGCGTAAGATTGATACGTTCATCCTGTTTGGTCTGGCTGCTGCTCAGCAAGCAATCGAAGATGCGGGCTGGACACCAGATGACCGTGAGAGCCTTGAGCGCACAGGCGTTCTGATTGGTTCGGGCATTGGTGGTTTGAATTCCATCGCGAATACGGCCGTGATGATGGCTGAAAAAGGCCCTAGACGTGTTAGCCCGTTCTTTGTGCCGGGTGCATTGATCAACCTGATCTCGGGTCAGGTGTCGATCAAGTATGGCTATAAAGGTCCAAACCACTCGGTTGTGACTGCGTGTTCAACGGGTGCGCATGCGATTGGCGATGCCAGCCGTTTGATCCAGTTCGGTGATGCCGACGTGATGATTGCGGGCGGCGCGGAAGCGGCGATTTGTGAAATTGGCATTGCGGGTTTCAATGCCTGCAAAGCGCTGAGCACCAAAGGCGAGGATGACCCCAAGAAAGCGAGCCGTCCTTATGATAAAGACCGTGATGGCTTTGTGATGGGTGAGGGTGCTGGTATTGTGGTTCTTGAAGAATACGAACACGCGAAAGCACGCGGTGCCAAGATTTACGCCGAAGTGATTGGCTATGGCCTGTCGGGCGATGCACACCACATCACGGCTCCGTCCGAGGACGGTGAAGGTGGTGAGCGTTCCATGCGGGCAGCACTGGGTCATGCAGGACTGGAACCCAAAGACATCGATTATATCAACGCACATGGTACTTCCACGATGGCGGATACCATCGAATTGGGTGCGGTTGAGCGGATGTTGGGGGAGCATGCTGGTAATGTGACCATGTCTTCGACTAAATCGGCAACAGGGCACCTTTTGGGGGCTGCGGGCGCGATTGAGGCGATTTTCTCGATCCTTGCGATCCGCGATCAGATAGCACCGCCAACGATCAACCTTGATAATGTGGCAGTAGAGACCAAAATCGATTTGGCCGCGAATGCAGCAGTAAAACGTGAAATCAAAGTGGCGCTTAGTAACTCGTTCGGCTTTGGTGGAACAAACGCTAGCGTATTGTTCGGAAAGGTCGAGTAAATGTGGCGCCATGTTGCGGCCAATGCCCTCACTTTTTTGGTGGTAGGTCTTTTCCTGTTGGGTGGCGTGATCATGTGGGGCAAGGCGCAATATGATGCGCCTGGTCCACTGACCCAAGCGGTCTGTGTGCAGGTAAAAAGCGGTAGTAACATGCGCCGTGTCGGCCAGAACCTTGCTGATCAGGGTGCTGTCAGTTCGGCTTCGATTTTTCGCATTGGTGCGGATTACGAGGAGAAGGCTGGCCAACTGAAAGCGGGCAGCTTTTTGGTAGAGCCGGAAGCCACGATGAAAGAGATCGTTGATGTGATCACCCGCGGCGGTGCAAGCACGTGTGGTACTGAAATTGTGTACCGCATTGGTGTGAACCGCGTGAGTGTTCAGGTGCGCGAGCTAGATCCTGTGACAAACCGCTTTGCTGAACTGGCGCAATTCACGCCGGGGACGGATGAGGTTCCGGTAGAATACACAGAGACCCGTGATCAGGGCGATGTTCGGTTCCGTATTGCGATGGCTGAGGGTGTAACAAGCTGGCAGGTGGTGAATGCGATCTCGGGCATGGATATCATGGAGGGCGCTGTCGCTGAGACGCCCGCAGAGGGATCGCTTGCGCCGGATAGTTATGAGGTGCGTAAAGGGGATGACCGCGCGGCCCTGATTGCGCGGATGCAAGAAGCGCAGGAAACGCTGGTGGCAGCCGCTTGGGAATCGCGTGCAGATGATTTACCAATCGACAACCCCGAAGAGTTGTTGATCCTTGCGTCATTAATTGAAAAAGAGACTGGCGTTTCGGGAGAGCGTAAGCAGGTTTCCAGCGTTTTTGTGAACAGGCTGAACCAAGGGATGCGTCTGCAGACGGACCCGACGGTGATTTATGGGATTACAAAGGGTGAGGGTATTCTTGGTCGTGGTTTGCGCCGCAGTGAATTGCGTCGCGAGACGCCATATAACACCTATGTCATCCCAGCATTGCCACCAACGCCAATTGCAAATCCAGGACGCGCCAGCCTATTGGCTGCTGCACAGCCTGATGAGACGCCCTACATCTTTTTCGTAGCGGACGGCACGGGCGGTCACGCCTTTGCGGTGACCTTGGACGAGCATAACAATAATGTGGCTGAGTGGCGTAAGATCGAAGCGGAGCGTAATGCTGCTTCGGGCAACTAGGTGTTGCGCGCACCGTTCGCTGGTTCAGTAAACGGCTAACACACATGAAGTATACCAGTCTCATGCTAGGAGATTTGGGGAGCGGCCCTGACGGATAGTCGGGGCCGTTTTTTCATGTCTTTCGATTGGAGGAATCCAAGCGAAAGGACCGAGAACATATGACTACCCAACCGGTGCCGCACCTTGATGAGTTGGCGCATGCAGAGGCTATGTTTGCCTCTGTTCAGCGTTCGCTTGCCGAACTTAGAGAAGCATTAGAGAGCCTGAAAGAACGGGCCATAGCCGGAGAGGAAATTGATGCAACCACAACATCAAAGACTGTTAACCAACTGTCGGAGACGGTCGCACGTTGTCAAAAAGCGGGATTGATCTTGAATGACTGCCGAAACAAACAAGCTGGAATTGCGCGAGGGGGATATGCCCTCGACCTCGACAAAGCGCGGGCTGATATCGGGTGCAAACTTGATCGGCTCCGCTGTTCCATCGGTTCAGGACAGTTTCCTGAATGAGCTGGATGAGGGAGAGCTTCGTGCTCTCCCTTACTTATTCGATTTTTGGGCCATGGAGCACCAACTGCCACCAAGTGGTGATTGGCGCTCGTGGGTCATTATGGGGGGGCGTGGTGCGGGTAAAACCCGCGCTGGCGCGGAGTGGGTGCGTGCTGCTGTTGAAGGCGCACGGCCATTGGATGCAGGGCGGTGCCGTCGCGTTGCGCTGGTGGGTGAAACCATTGAGCAGGTGCGCGAAGTGATGATTTTCGGGGATAGCGGTATTTTGGCCTGCTCGCCCGAAGACCGTCGTCCTGATTGGGAGGCGACCCGCAAGCGGCTAGTCTGGCCCAACGGTGCCATTGCTACCGTTCATTCGGCGCACGACCCTGAGGGGCTGCGCGGGCCGCAGTTTGATGCGGCGTGGGTGGATGAAATCGCCAAATGGAAAAAATCACAGGAGACGTGGGATATGTTGCAGTTTGCGTTGCGACTGGGGGATCAACCACAGGTGTGCGTTACGACGACGCCCCGCAATGTTGGTGTGCTTAAGGCGTTGTTGAAATCGCCGTCCACTGTTGTGACCCATGCGCCAACCGAAGCGAACCGTGCGAATCTGGCGGCATCGTTTCTGGAAGAAGTGCGTGCGCGCTATCGCGGGACGCGGTTGGGACGGCAGGAGCTGGACGGGGTGTTATTGGCGGATGCTGAGGGTGCGCTTTGGACGTCTGAAATGCTGGAAGGCACGCGGGTTGCAGAAGTACCCGTGTTGGACCGGATTGTAGTTGCAGTGGACCCTGCGACCACATCGGGTGCATCGGCGGATGAATGCGGGATTGTAGTTGCGGGTGTGCAATGTAGTGGCCCGCCACAAGATTGGCGCGCGTATGTTTTGGGCGATTGCACCGTTTCGGGGCAGGGTCCTAGTGGCTGGGCGCGCGCAGCAATTGCTGCAATGGAGCGGTTTGGCGCGGACCGTCTGGTGGCTGAGGTCAATCAAGGCGGACAGATGGTTCAAGAGGTGATCCGGCAGGTTGATCCGCTGGTGCCTTACAAAGGCGTTCATGCCAGCCGTGGCAAGGTTGCGCGCGCCGAACCGATTGCTGCGCTGTATGAGCAGGGGCGGGTAAAGCATGTGGCCGACCTGAATGGCCTTGAGGATCAGATGACGCGGATGACACGGCAAGGTTATGAAGGCGGTGGATCACCTGACCGTGTGGATGCGCTGGTGTGGGCGCTTCATGAATTGATGATTGAACCGGCTGCAAAGTGGCGACAACCGGGGGTACGGTCGCTTTAGCGTCATTTGGGATGTGTTTTGGAAAGGGGGGCTTTGGCCTCC
Organism: Sulfitobacter sp.; assembly: GCF_036960155.1. Taxonomy (GTDB): domain Bacteria; phylum Pseudomonadota; class Alphaproteobacteria; order Rhodobacterales; family Rhodobacteraceae; genus Sulfitobacter. The sequence continues at coordinate 538,705 of NZ_JBALWB010000002.1, forward strand.
CTTTTTTTTGTCGCCATATTTTATTGGAGCAAGTGGTGTTGCGCACCGTGCGGGCGCTCTGGTCCGGCAGCATTAAACCTTTGGTGAGAGATTGTTCTTCAGAGACGCCCAAGCAGTCAGTCTGCGGCGGGATATGACCAAGGAGAAGCTTAGGTGTTTGATTTTCTAAAGCGTGGAACGGCGGACGTAGTGGAAGCCAAAGCATCGGCGACGGGGCGTGTCGTTTCTATGCAAAGCTCTGGCCGTGTGGCGTGGAGCCCGCGGGATACTGTATCGCTGACGCGGACGGGTTTTGCGGGCAATCCTGTCGGGTTTCGCTCGGTCAAATTGATCGCTGAGGCGGCGGCGGCGTTGCCGTTGGTTTTGCAGGACGCCGAGCAGAGATTTGATGCGCATCCCGTGCTTGGGCTGATTGCACGGCCAAACGGCGCGCAGGGACGGGCCGAGTTTCTGGAAGCGCTATACGGACAGTTGCTGTTGTCGGGTAATGGATACCTAGAAGCGGTTGGTGGTGATGCAGGTGTGCCGTTGGAGCTGCACGTGTTGCGCTCTGAGCGTATGTCAGTGGTGCCAGGCGCAGATGGGTGGCCTGTGGCCTATGAATACGCTGTGGGGGGGCGCAAACACCGGTTTGACGCCACACAGGGCGCGCCGATCTGTCATGTCCGCAATTTCCATCCGCAAGATGATCACTATGGGTTTAGCCCGATGCAGGCGGCGGCGACGGCGGTGGATGTGCATAATTCCGCTTCGCGCTGGTCAAAGGCGTTGTTGGATAATGCGGCGCGGCCATCGGGGGCCATTATTTACAAAGGTGCGGATGGTCAGGGTGCGATGAGCACGGACCAATACGAGCGCCTGGTCAATGAGATGGAGAGCCATCATCAAGGTGCGCGCAATGCGGGGCGTCCGATGTTGCTGGAGGGCGGGCTGGATTGGAAGCCAATGGGGTTCTCTCCATCAGATATGGAGTTTCAAAAGACCAAGGAAGCGGCCGCGCGTGAGATCGCCTTGGCGTTTGGTGTGCCGCCGATGTTGATCGGCATTCAGGGTGACGCGACCTATGCGAATTACCAAGAAGCGCACCGTGCATTTTACCGTCTGACAGTTTTGCCACTGGCGACACGTGTGACGGCGGTACTGGCGCATTGGTTGTCCGGTTTCACGGATGAGTTGGTAGAGCTGAAGCCAAATCTGGATCAGGTGCCAGCGTTGAGCGCCGAGCGGGATGCGCAGTGGGCACGTGTGGCGGGCGCTGATTTCCTGACGGAAGCGGAAAAGCGGGCGATGCTGGGGCTGCCAGTGGTGGTAGCGGATGAGTGAGCATCCCCCTGAACGATTTTTATGTGCACCGGGAATGCAGTTGCAGGCGCATGAGCGCGTGAGTGCCATCCATTTTGAGAACCTCACCAAGCGGTTGGACCGGATCGAGCTGATGATGGAGCGCCTTGAGAGGCGGCTTTGGTTGACGGTTTACGGAGTGGTTGCGGTGATTTTGGCGCAAGCGGTGCGAACGTTTCTGGTGATGGGGCCTGCGGGCTGAACAGGAATACAGGAGAAGATCATGGATATGAGTGGAAATGGCTTCGCGCAGGGCGCGGAGAACGGGGAAGGTTTGCCTGCTCTTGAGCGCAAGTTCATGCAGTTTGACGAAGTCGCCAAGGTAGACGGCGGCGTTGAGATCAAAGGCTATGCCAGCTTTTTCGGGGATGTCGATCAAGGCAATGATGTTGTTCAAAAGGGTGCGTATGGCGCCAGTTTGAAGGCTCTGAAGGCGGCGAAACGTGGCGTGAAGATGCTGTGGCAACATGATCCGGCGCAACCGATTGGTGTGTGGGATGTGGTGCAGGAAGACGCCAAGGGCCTGTTCGTCAAAGGGCGCATTCTACAGTCCGTTGAAAAGGGCCGCGAGGCGATCGCGCTTATTGAGGCAGGTGCCATTGACGGTTTGTCGATTGGCTACCGCACGGTGAAAGCCAGCAAGAATACCAAGGGCCAGCGGCTCTTGCAGGAACTGGAGCTTTGGGAGGTGTCGGTGGTGACGTTCCCAATGCTGCCCAGTGCGCGGGTGGGGGCAAAGGCGGATGGATTAAGTCCGGTCGCAGACGTCCTGCGTGAAATGGCAGAGGTTTTTGATACGGCATGTGCCGCCATCACACCTGTGTCCAAGCAACCATAAGGGGAATGCAGATGAGCAGAACCGAACGAGATGCCGCGGAGCTTTCCCCGGCTGAGGATGTGCGACGCGCCGTGAGTGGTTTCGTCACACAGTTCAAGGGCTTCCAAGCCGAAATTGAGACCAAACTTCAACAAACAGAAGAGCGAATGACCATGCTGGATCGTAAAACAATGACTGCCGCACGTACGCCGTTGGCGGGTGCTACTGACGCGGGCGCGCCGCATAAGAAGGCCTTTAATGCTTATGTGCGTTCGGGTGATGATGACGGCCTGCGCGGCCTTGAGCTGGAGGGCAAGGCGCTGTCCTCGGCCGTGAATTCGGATGGTGGGTATCTTGTTGATCCGCAAACTTCGGAGACGGTGAAATCTGTTCTGAACACAACGGCTTCGATCCGCGCTATTGCGTCTGTCGTGAACGTTGAGGCCACGTCGTATGATGTGCTGGTGGATCACACCGATGTAGGTGCGGGTTGGGCAACTGAGGCCTCCACAATTGCCGAAAGCGATACGCCGCAGATTGACCGCATCACGGTTCAGTTGCACGAGCTGAGCGCGCTGCCAAAAGCGTCCCAGCGTCTGCTGGATGATGCGGCGTTTGACATCGAGGGTTGGCTGGCTGGCCGTATCGCAGATAAATTTGCCCGTGCCGAAGCAGGTGCATTTATCAATGGCGATGGCATCGACAAACCCAAGGGTTTCCTTGCGCATGCTTCCGTTGACAACGACGTTTGGGCATGGGGCAATCTTGGCTATGTGCCGACAGGTGTTGCGGGTGAAGTCACTGCGGATTCCATCGTTGATGTCGTCTATGCGCTGGGTGCGCAGTACCGTGCCAACGCGTCCTTTGTGATGAATTCCAAGACTGCGGGCCTTGTGCGCAAGCTGAAGGACATGGATGGCCGCTTCTTGTGGTCTGATGGTCTGGCTGCTGGCGAGCCTGCGCGTCTGATGGGCTATCCAGTGCTGATCGCCGAAGATATGCCGGATGCGGGCACCGATGAACTTGCCATGGCTTTTGGTGATTTTGCCGCCGGTTACACCATTGCCGAGCGACCTGATCTGCGCATCTTGCGCGATCCCTTCAGCGCCAAGCCACATGTTTTGTTCTACGCAACCAAACGCGTTGGCGGTGATGTGAGCGATTTTGCTGCAATCAAGCTTTTGAAATTCGGCACCTCCTAAATCGGAGTGCTGAAACCAGGGCGGGGTAACCCGCCTTGGTCCGGGCGTACGCCCTGAATACCGCTTCGTGTTGTCTAGCTGCTCCCCTCCGACCGAGCAATGCGAAGACGGGGTGTACGTCCGGGACGGGGGAGTGGCCTGCAAGGACGAAATTGTATGGCAAGTTTGAGAGAGGCTTTTGGATGTTGATCGAAGAAACAAATGTGCCGGATGCGGCCCTGCCGATTGCGGCGTTCAAGGCGCATATGCGTATGGGGAGCGGGTTCGACGAGGACACTCTGCAAGACGTGGTGTTGGCTAGTTTTCTGCGCGCTGCCATGGCAGCGATTGAAACGCGGACCGGTAAGGTGCTGATGGAACGCGAATTTACGATGGTTTCATCTGCGCAGCACAACGGAGATATAATCCCGTTCACGGTCGCGCCTGTTACGTTGATTGCGGATGTGAATTTGGTGTCACGCGGCGGCATTGAGCAAACGGTAGGCAACGATGTTTACTGGCTGGAACGGGATGGGCATTTGCCACGGTTGCGTGCTGTGGGGGCCAGTCTACCCCAGCCTGAAACGGGCGGTGAATTGCGTGTACGGTTTATGGCGGGTTTTGGTGTTGAGTGGGACGATGTGCCTGCCGATATGCAGCAAGCTGTGTTGATGCTGGCGTCGCATTATTACGAATACCGCCATGACACTGCGTTGAGTGACGGATGTATGCCGTTTGGTGTGGCTTCGTTGATCGAGCGTTTCCGCCGCTTGCGGTTGGGTCGCAGCGGGGCGGTGGCATGAAGGCCCCTCATCTCAATCGTCAGCTGGTGCTAGAAACCCCAGATACGCTGAGCGATGGCGCGGGCGGATATGTGCAAGGCTGGGTTCCGGCAGGAATATTGTGGGCGGAGGTTACACCGCGCAGTGGCCGCGAAACGGCGCGCAACGGGGCTCCGGTGAGCCGCATGGCGTATCGCATCACGGTTCGCGGTGCCCCCATCGGCAGTAATCAGCGGCCTGCAGCACCCCAACGATTTCGAGACGGGGATCGGATTTTTACAATTCAGGCAGTGACAGAAGCAGATCCGGCAGGCCGGTATCTGACCTGTTTTGCCCAAGAGGAGCAAGTTGTATGAGTTATGGAGTTTCAGGGGCGCTTCAGGCGGCTGTATTTACTGCGTTGAGCGCTGATACGGCGCTGACCACGCTGGTGGGGACCGCGATTTATGATGCTGTGCCTGTAGGCACTGTGCCGGCCCTTTATGTCCTGCTGGGATCAGAGACGGTGCGCGAAGCCTCGGACATCAGCGGGGAAGGTGCGGTGCACAGTTTTACTGTGTCGGTCATCACAACCAACCCCGGTTTTACCTCTGCCAAAGCCGCAGCAGGAGCCGTGAGCGACGCATTGCAGGACGCTGAACTGACACTATCGCGGGGCTCATTGGTTTCGCTGAGGTTCGAGCGCGCTGTGGCGCAACGCATAGATTCCGCAAGCGCACGCCAGATTGATCTGCGTTTCCGCGCGCGTGTGCAGGACGACTAATTCTCAACGCCGCAAGGCAAACATCAGGAGTACGTAAAATGGCTGTTCAAGCAGGCAAGGACCTATTGGTCAAAGTGGACATGAGCACGGATGGTAATTTTGAGACCATCGCAGGTTTGCGGGCCACGCGCATCAGTTTCAACGCTGAGGCGGTTGATGTGACGGCGCTGGATAGTGCAGGGGGCTGGCGTGAGCTGCTGGCGGGCGCAGGGGTGCGATCTGCTGCGATTAGCGGTTCAGGGGTGTTTCGCGATGAAGCAACAGACGAGCGTGCGCGCCAGTTGTTGTTTGACGGGCTGACGCCAAATTTTCAGGTGGTTATTCCCGAATTTGGCGTTGTTGAGGGGCCATTTCAGGTCACCTCTCTGGAATATTCAGGTCAGTTGAACGGTGAGGCAACGTACGAGCTGTCATTGGCCTCTGCGGGTCAGTTGCAATTTGTTCCTTACGTCGATCCGGTTGAATAAAAATGGAAAATCGGTGGAGGGGAGAAGTGGTGCTGGTTGTGGATGACCAGCACCACCGCATGAAGCTGACGCTAGGCGCGTTGGCGGAGTTGGAGGAAGAACTGGCTGAGCCGTCGCTTATGGCGCTGGTGCAGCGGTTTGAGACTGGCGGATTTAGCACGCGCGACGTGTTGGCGCTGTTGTGTGCAGGAATGCGCGGTGGCGGCATTCAGATCGACCCTGACACTTTAGCGCAGGCCGAGATTGAGGGCGGACCAATGCGTGCAGCCCAAGCGGCCGCTGAGTTATTGGCGCGGGCATTTGTGGTTGCGCCATGAACAATGGTTTTGACTGGCCCGCATTAATGCGGGCCGGCCTTCACGGTCTGGGCCTAAGCCCTGACGCGTTCTGGGCACTGACGCCTGCGGAACTGCAGCTGATGCTGGGCAGTGACGCAAGCAAAGCGCCAATGCTGAGTGGCGGTTTAGCAGCCTTGATGGCGGCCTATCCGGACAAGAAAAAGGATCAAATTGATGATGGATGATGATGGTTTTGAAGATCTGGCGACAGATGCCTCCGAGTTGAACCAAACGCTGGGTCAGACTAGTGTTCTGGTGTCTGGTTTTGACAGTGAGCTACGTAGAATGAGCACGTCTCTGTCGGCGACAGGCAAAGATGTTGCGACACTGGAAAAGGGATTGAGCCGCGGGCTTCGGCGTGCGTTTGACGGTGTTGTTTTTGACGGTCTGAAGCTGTCGGACGCGCTGAGCACTGTTGCCCAATCGTTGTCTAACAGCGCCTACAACGCGGCGGTCAAGCCAGTCACAGATCACTTTGGTGGGCTGTTGACCCAAGGGGTCTCGGGGCTTGTGCAGGGTATCTTGCCCTTTGCAAATGGTGCGCCATTCAGCTCGGGGCGGGTGATGCCTTTTGCCGACGGCGGTGTTGTGTCTCAGGCGACCCATTTCGGGATGCGCGGTGGCATGGGTGTCATGGGAGAAGCGGGGCCAGAGGCGATTATGCCATTGGCACGTGGCCCTGATGGCAAGCTTGGGGTGCGTGCGGGTGGCGGTAATGGCGGCGGAGCACCCACGGTGGTGATGAACATCACAACACCGGATGCGGCAGGTTTCCAGCGTTCGCGCGGGCAGATCGCAGCACAGATGAGCCGCGCATTGAGCGCAGGTCAGAAAAACCGATAATAGGGGAGCGTTGCTATGAACTTTCATGAGGTACAATTTCCGGCTGACTTGAGCTTTGGGGCGCTGGGGGGGCCGCAACGGCGTGTGGATGTTGTTGCGCTGGCCAACGGCTATGAAGAGCGCAACACGCCTTGGGCGCACTCACGTCGTGTATATGATGCGGGCCTTGGGCTGAGATCGCTGGATGATGTGGAGGCTGTGATTGCGTTTTATGAAGCGCGATACGGTCAGATGTACGGGTTTCGCTGGAAGGATTGGTCGGATCATAAATCGTCTATTCCCTCGGCCGAGATTGCGCGTGCTGATCAACAGATCGCCACGGGTGATGGGGTTACGGATACGTTTCAGATCATCAAAAATTACCGCTCGGGGGGGCATGTCTATGCGCGTCCAATCACCAAACCAGTCAAAGGCAGTGTGCTGATTGCTGTTGAGCAAGACGATAAACAGGACACCATCGATTACACAGTCGACGAGACGACTGGCCTGATTACGTTCCTAAGCCCACCGGATCCGGACACGCGGGTCTATGCAGGGTATGAATTTGATGTGCCTGTGCGCTTTGATAGCGACAGCCTGCTGACCAATATCGCAAGTTTTCACGCAGGTCAGGTGCCTGACATTCCGGTCCGCGAGGTGCGTGTGTGATGGTGGACTTCAATGATGGATTAGCGACGCATTTGGGGGGCGGGCTGACCACTGTGTGTCATGCCTGGGCGATTACCCGCAAGGATGGCGCGGTATTTGCTTTTACTGATCACGATCTACCCCTCAGTTTTGCAGGTTATGATTTTCGCGCCGACACAGGGCTAAGTGCGATGGCGCTGGCGCAATCAACAGGGCTGTCGGTGGATAACACTGAAGCATTGGGGGCATTATCGGATGCATCCCTGCGCGAGGACGAAATTGAGCAGGGGCGTTTTGACGGGGCGGAAGTGCGCGGGTGGTTGGTCAATTGGGCTGACACAGAGCAGCATTGGCTGAACTTTCGCGGAACTCTGGGAGAGCTGACGCGTGCAGGTGGTGGTTTTCGCGCAGAACTGCGCGGCCTAACCGAAGGGTTGAATCGTCCGCTGGGCCGCGTCTATCAAAAGCCATGCTCCGCGGTGTTGGGCGACAGTAAATGTCGGTTCGATCTTGATCAGGAAAGCTACTCTCAGGAGTTGGCGATACAAACCGTGGAGGGCGCGCGGCGCTTTATTTGGGAAGATTTTCTATCTTATGACACGGATTGGTTTACGCGTGGCCGTCTTGAGATTGTTGATGGTCCTGCGCAGGGGCTATGGGGGACCATCAAGTCTGACCGCATTGAAGATGGTGCGCGGATTGTCGAGCTGTGGGAGCCGATACGGGGTTTGATCAGCGAAGGCACACAGGTACGTTTGGTTGCTGGATGTGACAAGCTGGTCGATACTTGTAGGCTCAAGTTCAACAACTTTGATAATTTCCAAGGCTTTCCTGATTTACCAAGTGAAGACTGGGTAATTGCGGTGCCGAGCAGCAGCAAAACCAACAGCGGCGGGTCATTGCGATGATTGGCGCGCGGATCACAGAGGCTGCGCGTGGCTGGATCGGAACGCCCTATGTGCACCAATGCGCAACGCGCGGTGCAGGCAGCGATTGCCTCGGTTTGATCCGCGGTATCTGGCGTGAGGTTTACGGGCAAGAACCCGAAGCCGCGCCAGCCTATTCAATGGATTGGTCAGAGCCTCAGGGCGAAGAGCGGCTTTGGGCGGCTGCGTTGCGGCATCTTGCCCCAAAATCTATCGAGATGGCGGTGCCTGGTAATGTTCTGTTGTTTCGAATGCGGCAGGGTGCTGTGGCCAAGCATCTGGGCATCTTGTCTGAAATCGGTCCCGCGCCTCGATTTATCCACGCCTATTCACGATATGGCGTGTTGGAAAGCCCATTTGGCGTGCCGTGGCGCCGCCGTGTTGTAGCATGTTTTGAATTTCCCAAGGAGGTCACCTGATGGCGACGATATTATTTTCAGCAGCGGGAGCAGCGGTTGGCGGCTCGGTCGGTGGTACGCTTGCAGGCCTCTCTTCGGTGGCAATCGGGCGTGCTGTCGGTGCCACATTTGGCCGGGTGGTAGACCAGAAAATTCTCGGAAGCGGAGCTGAGGCTGTTGAGACAGGTAAGGTTGACCGCTTTCGCTTGACCAGTGCGGGTGAGGGAGATCCCATTACCCAGCTTTACGGACGGTTACGTCTAGGCGGGCAGGTGATCTGGGCCTCTGATTTTGAAGAAGTTAGCACGACCAGCGGCGGTGGCAAAGGCGGATCATCTCAGCCGAAGACAACGGAATACAGCTATTCAGTGAATGTTGCGATTGCGCTTTGTGAAGGCGAGATCACACGTGTTGGTCGCATTTGGGCGGACGGCGAGGAAATATCTTCAAATGATCTGAACATGACCGTGTATTCAGGATCAGCGGATCAGCAGCCTGATCCATTGATGGAGGCGATTGAAGGCGCTGGCATGGTACCTGCATATCGTGGGACGGCTTATGTTGTCATGGAGGGGTTGGCCTTAGAGCAATTTGGAAACCGCATTCCACAATTCAGTTTTGAAGTTCTGCGTCCTGAGCAGCGTGATGCACCGGATGCCAGCCATGCGTTGAGCTATGGCGTTGAAGGCGTGGCGCTTATTCCGGGAACGGGTGAGTATTCATTGGCAACAACGCCTGTGAATTACGGCAGTGATAATGAGGCGCGGTGGAGTGCCAACATTAACTCACCTTCGGGTAAGACCGATTTTGTGACTTCTCTTGAGGCACTGGATGAAGAACTGCCGGAGCTTAAGGCAGCATCACTTGTGGTGTCCTGGTTTGGGTCTGATCTACGGGCAAGTGCCTGTACTGTTCAGCCCAAAGTGGAAGATCCTGATATTGAGGGCGAAGAAATGCCATGGGGTGTGGCAGGTTTGGGGCGTGGTGATGCTCCGGTCATTGAGGTGGGGACAGACGGCCGTCCTATCTATGGGGGCACGCCTGCAGATGAGGCCGTGATTGAGGCGATTCAGGCGATGAACACCGCGGGTAAAGCAGTTATGTTTTATCCGTTTATCCTGATGGACCAACTGGATGGCAATACTTTGCCAGACCCCTACACAGGGGAAGTTGGCCAGCCTGCGTTGCCTTGGCGCGGCCGCATTACGCTGGACGTCGCACCGGGTGTAGCTGGATCAATTGATGGCACGTCAGCGGCTGTAGTTGATGTCGCAGCGTTCTTTGGTTCGGTCACAGCCGCTGATTTCTCTGTGCAGGATGGGGAGGTCACCTATTCTGGTCCAGAAGAATGGACGCTATCGCGCTTTATTTTGCATTACGCTGCCTTGTGCAAAGCGGCGGGTGGGGTTGACGCGTTCTGTATCGGTTCCGAGATGCGCGGCCTCACGCAAATTCGGTCTGCACAGAATGAATTCCCAGCGGTAGCAGCGTTCAGGGCGCTTGCAGCAGAAGTTCGCGCGATTGTGGGCTCAGATACCAAGATCAGTTATGCGTCTGATTGGAGCGAGTATTTCGGCTATCAACCGCAGGACGGTACGGGGGACCGCCTGTTCCATCTTGATCCGCTATGGGCTGATCCGAACATCGATTTCATCGGGATAGACAACTACATGCCATTGTCCGATTGGCGCGAGGGTGTTGACCATGTTGATGCGCAGGAGTGGGATGACATCTACAACCTTGGCTATCTGCAATCTAACATCGAAGGCGGTGAAGGGTATGATTGGTATTATGACTCAGTAGAGGCCCGTGCGGCACAAATCCGTACTCCGATCACCGATGGTGAACACGACGAAGCATGGATTTATCGCTACAAAGACATTCGCAATTGGTGGGGTAATCTTCACTACGAACGGATGGATGGCGTACGGGAAAATGAGCCAACCGACTGGTTGCCGGGGCAAAAACCGATTTGGTTTACCGAATACGGCTGCGCTGCGATTGATAAGGGGACGAACCAACCCAATAAGTTCCTTGATCTCAAGTCTTCAGAGAGCAGTTTGCCCCGTTATTCAGACGGCGGACGCGATGATCTAATTCAGATGCAATACTTGCGGGCGATGATTGATTATTGGGGCCAACCGGAGAACAACCCACAGGGAATCGAATACGAAGGCGATATGATTAACATGAGCCGCGCTTATGTTTGGGCGTGGGATGTGCGGCCCTATCCGTTTTTCCCAAATAACCGCGATTTGTGGAGCGATGGCGAAAGTTATGCGCGGGGGCATTGGCTGAACGGGCGTACTGCGTCGCGCAGTCTTGCGTCTGTTGTTGGTGAGATTTGCCGACGCTCTGGTGTGACTGACTTTGACACCGATAGCTTGTTTGGCTTGGTCCGGGGATATGCGGTGGCGGACGTCGGGGATGCACGGGCATCTTTGCAGCCATTGATGCTGCGCTATGGCTTTGATGCAATTGAGCGAGACGGTGTGTTGAAGTTCCAAATGCGGAACGGACTTCGTGAAACCGCGCTGGATTCAGAGCAGTTCGCAGTGAGCGGTGATCTGGACGGTACAACCGTGCAGGTGCGCGAAGCTGATGCAGGATTGTCGGGTCGTGTGCGGTTGCGGTTCATTCAGGCTGATGCCAGCTATGATGTGGTTTCCGAAGAGGCAGTATTGCCTGATGAAGAAACACATGCGGTGGCCGCTAGCGAATTCACGATGTTGATGACCCGTGCTGAGGGGCGGCAGGTGGCTGAAAGGTGGCTCAACGAGGCCCGCATTGCGCGAGACACAGTTCAATTTGCGTTGCCGCCATCAAAAATGGGTATTGGTGCAGGGGATATCATTTCATTACCTGCTGATCAGGGGGAAGGGGCATCGCTTTATCGCATTGACCGTGTGGAGCAGGGCGAGTTCCAACAGGTGGAAGCGGTACGGATTGATCCTGAGGTTTATGATCCTGCGCCTCTTGCGGATGATTTGGTAAGCCTTCGCAGTTTTGTCGCACCTGTGCCTGTCTATCCGCTGTTCTTGGATTTGCCACTGCTTACAGGCGATGAGGTGCCACATGCACCCTACATCGCCGCAAGTGCAAATCCTTGGCCGGGGAGCGTGGCGCTTTATTCTAGCCTCACGACTCAAAACTATGGGCTCAACAGCATCTTGCCAATTCGTTCGACCATTGGGACGACAAAGTCACAGATGGCTTATGCGTGCGCTGGTTTGATTGACCACGGAGATGCGTTGCAGGTTGATCTGATCAGTGGACAGCTTGAATCCGTTGATGAGGACGCGTTGCTAAGTGGCGCAAATATGGCTGTGATTGGGGATGGGACCAGCGACAACTGGGAGGTATTCCAGTTCATGACAGCTGAGCTGATCGGGACAAATAGTTATCTGTTGAGTGATCGTTTGCGCGGGCAGGCTGGTTCGGATGGGTTGATCCCAGATGTTTGGCCCGCTGGGTCTCAGTTTGTGTTGCTCAATTCAGTTCCGCTTCAGATTGACCTGAGCCGAAATATGCGAGGGGTTGAGCAGAACTACCGTGTTGGGCCTGCACTGCGCGCTGTTGATGATCCGTCATATCGTCAATTTCAACGCGCGTTCAGTGGCAATGGTTTGCGTCCTTATGCACCGGCGCATTTGAATTTTGTCACGCAGGCGAATGGGGCGTTGTCGGTGACATGGGTGCGTCGAACGCGGATCGACGGGGACAGTTGGGAGGCACTTGAAGTGCCGCTTGGCGAGGAGAATGAAACCTACGTCTTGCGGATCATCAAAGACGGAGCGGTGCTACGTGAAGAAGTGTTAGATACCCCTTCCTTTGAATACGGTTCGGGTGCTCAGGCTTCGGATGGTGCGTTTGCCCCGTTTTCCATCGAAGTTGCGCAGGTGTCGGCTACTTTTGGTGCTGGATTGTTCCAACACATCGACGTCGATACACCGTGAGGCATGTCGGGATCACAGACCTGTATCATGCCGCGCGCGCGGTACAGGCTGTACCGCCGATCAAAAGAGCGCGTTTTTGCCGTGAGCTTTTGTGGCGCGCCCATATCGCTGACAAATATGTGAAGCGGTTGCGCAAACTGCACCCTGATTGGGGGGATGGCAGTTTGCGGGCTGCGGCTTTAGCCCAATGCCCTATAGGCCAAAGGGGTAACACTCCCGTAGATTTACTTGGTTGCATGTTGATTGTGCTAACAACATTTCATGAGGTGCATAACCAATCTTCATAGAGTTCGGGTTTGCACTTGGCGTGTGTCGGGTTACATATGAGGGGCACACGCGCACAAGGAGCAGCTCAAATGGCCTACCCGCACAGTAAAATAACGTCCGTTGATCCAGTCTGGGACAGGATCAAAGACGATGCGCAACAAGCAGTGGCCAATGAGCCGTTGATTGGCGGTTTTGTACACGCCACAATTTTGCACCATGCGTCGATTGAAAAGGCGCTTTCTTACCGGATCGCTGCAAAGCTGTCGTCGAATGAAATGTCGATGATGGTTGTACGGGAAGTGGTTCAGCAAGCTTATGCTGCTGATCCAAAGCTGGTTGAAGCTGCGCGTGCTGATTTGGTGGCGATCTATGAACGTGATCCAGCCTGCCACAGATTGCTGCAACCAATCCTTTATTTCAAAGGATATCAGGCCGTTCAAGCCTACCGCGTTGGCCATCACCTTTGGACCACAGGGAAACATGATCTGGCCTACTTTTTCCAGATGCGTGTGTCTGAAATTTTTGGCGTTGATATCCATCCTGGCGCCAAGATCGGCAAGGGGATTATGATTGATCATGCTCACTCCATTGTGATTGGTGAGACAGCGGTTGTGGGAGACAACGTATCAATGTTGCACTCGGTGACATTGGGAGGGACTGGTAAAGAAGAGGAAGACCGCCACCCCAAGATTGGCGATGGCGTTTTGATCGGAGCGGGCGCCAAGGTTTTAGGAAATATCAAGATTGGGCATTGCAGCCGCATCGCTGCCGGATCTGTTGTCTTGGAAGAGGTTCCACCGTGTAAAACCGTAGCAGGTATCCCTGCGCGGATTGTGGGTGAAGCAGGCTGTGATCAGCCCTCGGTTTCCATGAACCATATGCTGGGTCCATGGGACGCTCAGGAGTAAGCGGCTATCCAAACCTAGGCTGAACTTAAGTTAAAAACCAAATATGCAGGCCCAGTTGGGCAGCTTAGAAAATAGAGAGGGCGGCGAGTGCAATTAGCACCGCCGCCCTAACTGTTTAGGATTTAAGTAACATTAGGCTAGCATGGTCATCGGCGCTTCAAGATTTTCCTTAATAGCATTAAGCAATTCCGCACCCAATGCGCCATCGATCACGCGGTGGTCAACTGACAAGGTGACAGACATCACCGTTGCCACAGCCAATTCACCATCTGCACCCACAACAGGTTTCTTGGTTCCCGCTCCAACAGCTAGGATCGCACCATGGGGCGGGTTGATGACCGCATCAAAGTTGTCGATGCCAAACATGCCAAGGTTTGAAATAGCAAAGCTGCCGCCCTGATATTCGTGCGGCGCTAGTTTGCGATCACGTGCCCGCGCTGCAAGGTCTTTCATCTCAGCGCTAAGCGCAGATAGTGACTTCATTTCAGCGTCTTGCAAGACCGGAGTGAACAGGCCGCCTTCAATCGCTACAGCAACAGCAACATCAGATGGCTTAAGCTTGAACACTTTGTCACCAGCCCAGACCGCATTTGCGTCTGGTACTTGTTGCAAAGCCAATGCGCAGGCTTTGATGATGAAATCGTTCACCGATAGCTTCACACCACGTGGCTCTAGCTGCTTGTTCAGCTGAGAGCGGAACGCCAACAGCGCATCCAGCTGAATGTCGCGACGCAGGTAGAAATGCGGCACGGTTTGTTTTGCCTCAGTCAGGCGCGCAGCAATTGTTTTGCGCATCCCGTTAAGGGTGATCTCTTCGTATTCGCGACCTTGATACATCTTCGCGACGGTATCGCTTGATGGGCCAGTCGCCATTGCAGCCTGCGCTGGGGCTGCTGTTGCAGGTGCCGCTGTTGCAGGTGCCGCTGCAGCTTTTGGCGCTTCAGTCTGAGTAAGACCTTCAACATCAGCCTTAACAATGCGCCCATGCGGACCAGAGCCCTTGATCTGGGTTAGATCTAGACCCTTTTGTCCGGCAATGCGACGGGCCAACGGGGAGGCAAATAGACGGCTGCCATCTGCTTTTGCAGGGGCTGCTGCGGCTACAACAGGAGCAGCAACCGCTTCAACCGCGGCGGGCGCTGCGCTGCTAGCTGCTTCCGACTTTGGCGAGGAAACCGCACCAATATCATCCGCAGTTTCACCGTCTTCCAGCAGGATGGCGATCGGGGTATTCACTTTAACCCCTTCCGTATCGTCCGCAATCAGGATTTTGCCGATGATCCCTTCGTCCACGGCTTCGAATTCCATGGTCGCTTTGTCGGTTTCAATCTCGCACATCACATCGCCAGAGGAGACGGCATCGCCTTCTTTGACCAGCCATTTGGCCAATGTGCCTTCTTCCATTGTGGGCGAAAGCGCGGGCATGAGGATTTCTATGGGCATCGTGACCGCTCCTTATTTGTATGTAACTTTTTTCACTGCTGCGACCACTTCATCAGCGGTCAAAAGCGCGTGTTTTTCTAGGTTCGCCGCATATGGCATTGGTACGTCTTTGCCTGTGCAGTTGAAGATCGGCGCGTCCAAATAATCAAACGCTTCTTGCATCACAACAGAGCTGATGTAGTTGCCAACTGAGCCCTGCGGCCAGCCTTCTTCGACGGTGACCAAGCGGTTGGTTTTCATCACCGATTTGATGATCGCGGGCGTATCCATCGGGCGCAACGTGCGCAGATCGATGACCTCGGCCATGATGCCTTCTTCGGCCAGCTTTTCAGCGGCGGCCAATGCGTATGTCATGCCGATCCCAAAGCTGACGATGGTGACATCATCACCCTCGCGCCAGATACGGGCCTTACCAAACGGTACCGTATAGTCATCCACGTCAGGCACATCAAATGAGCGGCCATAAAGGATCTCATTTTCAAGGAAGATCACCGGGTTCGGATCACGGATCGCAGTCTTCATCAAGCCTTTGTAGTCTGATGCTGAGTAGGGCATTGCGACCTTAAGTCCGGGAATTTGCATGTACCATGCGGCGTAATCCTGCGAGTGCTGTGCACCCACACGTGCCGCTGCACCGTTGGGGCCACGGAACACCATAGGCGCGCCCATCTGACCGCCAGACATATACAATGTCTTGGCCGCAGAGTTGATGATGTGGTCAATCGCCTGCATGGCAAAATTGAACGTCATGAATTCAACAATTGGACGCAAACCACCAAAGGCGGCACCCGTCGCGATACCCGCAAAGCCGTGCTCGGTGATCGGCGTATCAATCACACGTTTTGACCCGAACTCATCCAACATCCCTTGGGAGATTTTATAGGCGCCTTGATATTCGGCGACCTCTTCCCCCATCAAGAATACGTCTTCATCGCGGCGCATTTCTTCTGACATGCCGTCGCGCAATGCTTCGCGCACTGTTTGTTGCTTGAGGGGCGTACCCTCAGGCCAATCGGGCGATGTATCTGTTTGCGGTGCAGCAGGTGCTTGGCTTGCTGGGGCAGGGGCCGCTTCAACGGCAGCAGGTGCTGCGGCAGCTGGCGCGCTGGCTGCCGTGTCGATGGCAGAGGCGTCTTCGCCTTCTTCCAACAGAACCGCAATCGCCACGTTCACCTTCACACCTTCAGTCCCTTCGGCGATCAAAATCTTGCCGATGGTACCTTCGTCTACCGCCTCGAACTCCATCGTGGCTTTGTCGGTCTCAATCTCCGCCAGGATGTCACCGGAGGAGACAGTGTCGCCCTCCTTAACCAGCCATTTGGCCAGCGTGCCTTCTTCCATAGTGGGGCTAAGGGCGGGCATCAAAATTTCAGTTGCCATGGTCTTAAGCCTCCTTTGAGGTTTCTGTAGCGTAAATGTCGGTCCAAAGCTCGCTCAGATCCGGTTCGGGGCTCTCTTTGGCGAACTCCGCACTTTCATTCACGATGGCTTTGATTTCTTTGTCGATCGCCTTGAGGTTTTCCTCAGTCGCGTGCTTGCCTGTCAGCAACAGCGTGCGCACGGCCTCGATCGGGTCACGCTCGTCGCGCATTTTCTGCACTTCCTCGCGTGTCCGGTACTTGGCTGGATCAGACATCGAGTGGCCGCGGTAGCGGTATGTTTTGATCTCCAGGATGTAGGGGCCTTCGCCAGAACGGCAGTGCTTAACCGCAGTTTCGCCAGCAGCCTTCACCGCCAGCACATCCATGCCGTCTACGGCTTCACCCGGAATGCCAAAGGCCTTACCGCGTTCATAAATCTCAGCGCTTGAGGTTGATCGCTGCTGCGACGTCCCCATCGCATATTGGTTGTTCTCAATAACAAAGATACAAGGCAGCTTCCACAATGCGGCCATGTTAAACGCTTCATACACTTGGCCTTGGTTCGCCGCGCCATCCCCAAAATAGGTGAATGTCACACGCCCGTTGCCTTTGTATTTGTCCGCAAACGCAAGGCCCGCACCCAGCGGCACCTGAGCTGCCACAATGCCGTGACCGCCGTAAAAATGCTTCTCTTTCGAGAACATGTGCATCGAGCCGCCTTTGCCTTTGGAATAACCGCCTTCGCGCCCCGTCAGCTCGGCCATGACGCCATTAGGTTCCATCCCGCAGGCCAGCATGTGACCGTGGTCGCGGTACGAAGTAATGCGCTTGTCGCCTTCCTCTGCCGCAGCCTCAAGGCCAACAACAACCGCTTCTTGCCCAATGTAGAGGTGGCAAAATCCGCCAATGAGACCCATGCCGTATAACTGTCCGGCTTTCTCTTCGAACCGTCGAATAAGCAGCATCTCGCGGTAATAGGTCTTTAGATCATCTCCAGAGACATTGGATTGGGTTGTTTTGGCACTGGCCTTTTTGGCAGCCATAAAGCGATCCTCCCGTCAGCGATAATTGTAATCGCAGAATATAGTTTAACGTTAAACTACATAATAAAGGATAATAACCGCCTTGGCGAGAGGCCATTGTGCAATACAGCTATGTCGCGCGGGGGCAGCTGCTTAACGGATGACAATTTCGTCCGCACGCACCATGCCCAGCACTGCGCGAGCTTGTTCATCCAACAGGTCAAGATCAAGATAATCATCCGACAGGCGGCGCGTCAGGTTTTCCATTTGGGCAACATCGGCGCGCACCTGAAAAAGCTGGGCACGCATGTCATTCGCCTCGGCCAAAATCTCGGCACGGCGGAACAGGCCGAAATCACCCTGCACAGCGGCAAACATGAAATACAGGCTCAGCGCGAAAGCAATCGCGAAGAAAAATATAGGGCCAAAAGCGGGTTTACTCATGAAATGAAGCCTCGGGAAGGTGCCTGTGAAATCTGCTGCTCGTGTCGCCTCTTGGTGGGCGATGAAAACACTATGTCACAAGCGATTCGCAAAGGGAATCCCCCACGAATCGCTATCTACAATTTGAGCAATCTTCTGTGTGCAGAATACCGCAGCTTGGCTTTTAACCACCCAAAGCGGCAACACCAGGAAGGGTTTTACCTTCCATCCACTCCAGAAACGCGCCGCCAGCAGTTGAAATGTAGGTGAAATCACCCGCCACATCCGCTTGGTTCAGGGCGGCAACCGTATCACCGCCACCAGCGACTGACACCAATGTGCCGGCGAGGGTGCGCGCGGCGGCAGTTTTGGCCGCTGCAACCGTTGCCGTATCAAACGGCTGGATTTCAAAGGCACCCATAGGGCCATTCCAGATCACTGTTTTTAGGCCCTCGAGCGCGGTTTGAACCAACGCAATGGTTTCGGGGCCTGCATCCAGCACCATCTGGTCGCTTTGCAAAACGGTGTTGGGGCCCAATGCGGAAACAACATGCTTTGCACCAGCTTTGAATTCACGTGCAACCAACCCATCAACGGGCAGCAATACGCGACACCCCGCCTTGTCCGCCTGCGCCATGATATCGCGCGCGGTATCAAAATGATCGGGTTCTGATAGGGACGCACCCAATTGCGCACCTTGCGCGGCAAGGAAGGTATTCGCCATGCCGCCGCCGATGATCAACACATCAAGGCGGTTCACGAGGTTTTCCAGCAGCGCGATCTTCGTTGAAACCTTGGCACCGCCTACAACAGCACCAACAGGACGCTCAGGCTTGGATAGCGCCGCTTCTAGTGCCGACAGCTCGGCTTGCATCAGACGGCCAGCGCAAGAGGGCAGGTGCTTTGCAATACCTTCAGTGGAGGCATGCGCACGGTGCGCAGCAGAGAAGGCATCATTACAATAGACATCACCCAGCTTTGCCAGACGCGCTGCAAATTCAGGATCATTGGCTTCTTCACCGGGGTGAAAGCGGATGTTCTCGATCAATACAACTTCGGCCACTGCAGCTTCGGCTGTTAGCGTTTCAGCCGCTTCCAATGTTTCAACCAACGCAACAGTGCGCATCAGCGCTTTTTCCAACGCAGGTAAAACCTGACGCAGGCTCATGTCTAGGTTCACCTTACCCTTGGGGCGACCAAAGTGGGCCAGCAGCAGGGGCGTACCGCCGCGCGACAGGATGTCATGGATGGTTGGCACAATCCGCTCGATCCGCGTGGCATCGGTGACTTTGCCGTTTTCCACAGGAACGTTAATGTCCACGCGCACAAGAACGCGCTTTCCGTGTAGATCCATCTCGTCGAGTGATTTCCAGCCCATGTCATGCGTTCCTTCGCGTCTGCGGTCAAAAAGTTACCCGTTGTTTTGCCGTTATATTGCCTAGGGTCAATGCACCGCCTTGGCAATTATGGTTATGCGCCTTAGGTAGACTACAATAAAATTTGAAGGAGAACGGCATGGCCGAGATCAAAGACCCAGAAAACACAATCCTGATGGAGCTGACAAACGGCACTGTCACAATCCAGCTTTTGCCTGATGTAGCACCTCTGCACGTTGAGCGTATGAAAACGCTTGTTCGCGCTGGTTCTTACGACAACGTCGCATTCCACCGCGTGATCGATGGCTTCATGGCTCAGACTGGCGATGTTCAGCATGGCAACATGGAAAAAGATTATAACCCACGTGGCGCTGGTACAGGCGGTTCCGAGCACCCAGATGTGCCCGCAGAATTCTCCAAGGTTCCACACGCACGCGGCTCCATTGGCGCTGCACGTTCTGCGAACCCGAACTCGGCCAACAGCCAGTTCTTCATCAACTTCTCTGACAATGACTTCCTGAACGGCCAGTACACTGTTTACGGTCAGGTTATTTCTGGCATGGATCACGTTGATGCAATCGTTAAGGGCGAGCCACCTGCCAACCCTGACCGTATGATCAGCGTAAAAGTTGCAGCAGATGCGTAACCTGCTGACAGGCGCTTTTCTGGCGTCCATCATTGCGGGCTCTGTTGCGGCGTCTGGCCTACAGATCGAAATTGCGGGCCAGTCAAATGGCATCGTAACCGTTGATCTGCTAGAAGACGTTGCACCACAGCACGTCGCACGCATCACCGCTTTGGCGGCTGACGGCAAATACGATGGCGTGGTGTTCCACCGTGTCATCGACGGCTTTATGGCGCAAACTGGCGACGTAGAGCATGGCCGTATGGGCAGTGACCTGCGCCGCGCTGGCACAGGTGGCTCTGACATGCCTGATCTTCCAGCCGAATTTTCAGACCTACCGTTTGAAAAAGGTGTGGTTGGCATGGCGCGTTCACAAAACCCGAACTCGGCCAACAGCCAGTTCTTTATCATGTTTGACGCAGCACCGTTTCTGAATGGCCAGTACACGGTTGTTGGCCGTGTAATGGGCGGTCAAGACGTGGTTGACGCAATCAAACTGGGTACAGGCGGTAACGGCGCAGTTGTCGGTGAACCTGACGTGATGAAAAAGGTTACGGTTACGGACTAACTGGTCCTTAACGGTTACAAGAAAAAAGGCGTCTCAAACGAGGCGCCTTTTTTGTATTCAGATGTGAAACACCACAGTGCAACTCATTTCTGAACCAACTTGGAAATTGATACAGAACGTACCTGCGATGATGCGCGCGCTAGGCGCTTCCCGTCTAAACACTCACAAAGAAATATTAGTTACTCTGCAGCGTATTTTACCGGAACTGCCTGAACGTCGTCTCCCTTTAGCTTCTCCACTGGCGCGGTTTCTTGACCCAATTCCATATTGGCTACAACGATTTGGTTCCGCCCATTTGCCTTAGCTGCGTACAATGCGTCATCAGCCGCACGCATCAAATCTTGTGGGATCGTGCCGTGGTCAGGGAAATGAGAGACCCCAATTGAGATCGTGATCTTGGGCAAATTCTTTTCGCCATAGCGAACAGTAATGTCTTCGATTGTACTGCGTAACTTTTCAGCACGAATGAGAGTATCTTCCTTTGATAAGTGGGGCAGTAACATCATGAATTCTTCGCCCCCTTGTCGGCAGGCCACTTCATCACCATCGCATAATTGCACCATAGCAGACCCAACGGCTCTTAAGACCATATCCCCGGCGTCATGACCGTGATTGTCGTTGAACTTTTTAAAGTGGTCGACGTCGATCGAAACCAAACTAAGGTCACTACCATCTTTAACGGAACGCGTGATCATTTTGCGTAAACTATCCGTCAAATGTCTGCGGTTAAAGAGACCTGTAAGAGGGTCTCGCACGGATTGATCGTGCAATTGATCACGCATGCGGACGTTGGCAATTGCCATGCTGATTTGTTCCGCGCACATCTGGGAGAGCTTCCTGCTGGCGTTGAAATCTTCTTTTGATGCAGTGGTAGCCGCTTTTAGGGTCATCAATCCAACCGTTTCGCCATGCGCCAAAATTGGGAAGCAAAAATACGGACGCTCATCTGCGGGCTCGATGTGTTCACACACAAAGTCTACCTCGCTCTCGCCATATGTATACGTTCGACCTCTGCGCAATCCCCAGCAGGCTTCGGGGTGGATATGATCTTTATGACTTCCGCCATTCCAGCTGGCGCATCCGTCCAGAACATCACGTGAGTTGGAATAGACGTAAACACTCCCCTCACAGCTTGGCAAAATATGCGTCATAAACTTGCCAACCATGTCAAACAACTCTTCCAGAGAGCGGCTTGATTGTAGCCACTCGTTCAACTCTCCCAGTAACTTGACCTCACGGGCCATTTGCATCTGCTGGCCCATCAGCTCACGTTCGTTGTTGGATTGTATATGCAGACGATTCACTGAAAGGACACTGCTGCGACGTACGATAAATGCGATGACACTGATGAGCGCCAATACGACCCCACAAATCATCACCAAAGCAAACTTCACCCGAAGGAGGAACGTCTCACGAATGTCGGTTATGTCGGTGAAAAATTCAATGGCGCCAAGTGTTTTGCCATTTTGAATAACGGGTGTGAAGATTTCGGCTACTTCCCTTAAGCCACCTGTGTCTCTTGTCGTTGAGTGAAGATTATAATCGTCAATTTCCGAGGCCTGAACAGTTTCATGAGTGTAATAGTTGTTTCCAGTTGTCACGACATCAACGAAGAAGGTGTCGGATATCGTTCGACCAATTTCACTTTCATTTGATGACCAGAACACGCGGCCATCAGGGGTGAATAGATTGAAACGGTAAATGTCGGATGTTTGTGTAATGCCGCGTAGAAATTCACTGTCCTGCGCTGTCAGTTTTTGAGATTTGAAAATTTCCATACCACTGGACACTCGGTTAATAACGCGTTGTTCCCATAATCTGGCGTTTATCTGAATGTCACTTGCCAGCATCTTATCAACAACAATAGTCGGAACATATCGTACCAGCCCAACCGCGCTAGCCAATAACGCCACAAATAGAAGGGCGACAGTAAGACTACTTTTCCCGCGTAAAGCCTGAACGGACTGTGACATAAAATATTCCTAAAACCCACTTTGATTGGGCTTTAGGGTATGTCGAAAAGGTTAACGGAATTGTCTTAACGGCGGCCGTATCATCCCCAAAAAAACGGGCAATTTAACCTAACTAAGGTCTATGAATTTCCAGCGATGGGGCGGTATTTTTGGCGTGAAACATTCTATGAAACGCGTTTGAATAACTTCAGAATGCGTGATGTGATGGGCCTTCATGCCGCTGTGGAGACGTTGATGTTCTGTCTGCGCTCCGATAGCAAACTACGTATGAAAATTCTCGCAATATCTGGCAGCGCACGCGCTAACTCAACAAATACCGCGATGCTACGTGCTGTGGCTAAGAATGCCCCAGCAACGCATGCCGTTACGGTGTTTTCTGGAATCGCCGATCTGCCAGTTTTTTCACCTGACCTAGAGGAGAAACCTCTTCCGGCTCCGGTTCAGGTTTTTGTAGATATGGTGGACGAAAATGATTGCCTGATCATAGCAAGCCCAGAATACGTCAGGGCAATTCCCGGCGGGCTGAAGAACGCGATAGACTGGCTGGTGTCCCGTGATGAGATCATCGAGAAACCAATCGCCTTGATGCACGCCTCACATCGTGGGGATGATATGTTGGAGCAGCTTAGGCTTGTTCTTTCTACTGTCAGCCAAAAGTTTGCGCCGGATGTGTTTGTCAGATTTGAGTTTATGAAGCTGTCACCAGATGAAATAGAGCAGCAGATGGCTATGCCGTCACACCGTGCTGACGTGGTTAGGTTTTTCCAAGGCCTCACCTATCACTGCGCAAAGTAGGGGACTTGCTGATACCTCGTCACGAAAACGGCGCGCCCAAGACGTCCAACTAGATCAGTAGACATCAAAGTTATTTAACAAAGAAAAACGCCGCAAGCGGGGCTTACGGCGTTTCAGCGTATTAAGATGTCGTCCTAGCTTAGGAAGCAGGGTTTGCTTTTTGTGCTGGGGCCGATTTTGCACCCGGGTTCAGCGGATCATCTTGACGCTGAACGGAACCTTCAAAGTGGGCACCGCTCTCGATGGCGATTGTCTTGTGGATGATGTCACCCTCAACACGTGCTGTTGACGTCAGGCGGACCTTCAGGCCACGTACACGCCCGACGATGCGGCCGTTGATCACAACATCATCAGCGATCACTTCGCCTTTGATCGTCGCGGTCTCACCGATGGTGAGCAGGTGCGCGCGGATGTCACCCTCAACTGTACCTTCAACTTGAATGTCGCCAGTTGTTTTCATGTTGCCCGTAACATGCAGATCAGCCGACAGAATAGAGGCCGGTGGCTTGGCTTTAGGGGCGCTTGCCTTGAACTCGTTCTGCTTTTGTGGTGGCACTGAAGGGGCGTTAGGGGGCGTAGCAGATGGTGCTGCGCCCGTGCTTGATGTGTCTGTGCCACTTGTGGCTGGATCATTTATTTTGCTCTTAGAAAACATCGTTTGCTGCCTTGATATAGATCATTGGATTGACGGGCTTACCACCGACGCGCACTTCGTAATGTAGATGCACGCCAGTTACACGTCCTGAAGCACCCATATCACCAATACGATCGCCGCGCGACACTCTTTGACCGACCTTCACACGCATTTTTGACATGTGTGCGTAGCGGGTTTCGATGCCAAATTCGTGCTGAATTTTGACTAAACGTCCATATCCTGAGCCCCAACCCGCGTGGATCACAACACCGTCCGCCGTTGCATAGAGAGGGGTACCACTGCCTGCGGCAAAGTCGACACCGTTGTGCATACGGCGTCCACCCGTTTTTGGGTCACGGCGGAAGCCAAATTTGGAGGTAAAGCGGAAAGCGTTCTTTACGGGATTCGCAAACGGCGCTTTGGACGCTGCGAGTCGGTAGAGGTTCAACCGGTCCATTTGGTTCAATAGACGGTTTGCGCGCAGCGTATCTGCCGTTGGCTGTTCGCCGCGTGTGGTAAAGCTAAGGGGGGTCAGCGGGCCGCCTTGGCCGGAATAGCCGCGGCGCACGGTTTCAATAATACGGTCGGTCGGCATGCCAGCGGCACGGAACATCCGGTCCAGCGGTGCAACAGAAACCGTCATGGCCTCTTCTAGCTGACGAAAGATTGTATCATTCTGTTCCTGCATCACTGCGATCTTTTGTGTCAGCTCATCAGCGGCCAGTAGGGCGTCCTGTGCATCTAGAACAACTTGATCACGTTCTTTGGCTGTGCGCGCCAGTGCATCAGCCAGAAAACCCATTGGCGCTGTACTGGCAGCAACCTGAACCGATCCACCGTTTTCTGATTGCAGTAGGGCAACCTGATCACGGGCGGTTTCACGGTCGTGCATTGTGTTTCGCAGGGTGGATTGGATCACGTCAATGCCTGTTTCCAACTCGCGGCGTCGCGTCTCAGAAGAAAGTAGTTCGGACTGCATCACGGAAATCTGGGCAAGGGCGGCATTAAAGCGCTGCTGAGCAGCAAGGGCTTCTTCGGCGCGTGTGTCGCGCTGCGAGCTTAAATCGTTGAGGCGGGCTTGATAGGTGCGTTGATCACGTTTTGCTTGCTCGCGAAAATTCCCTGAACCGATGCTGTCCATAAGGATTACCGCGGTTGCGATAATGGCCCATGCCACCAACAAGGAAGAGCCAGCTAATGCAATCAATTGGGTGCCGGGGCGTAAACGGATAAAGCGGGTGTCATTGTCGGATTTCAAAAATACGCGCCGCTCCGGAAAGTGTTTTTCCAAGACGGCATGAATTTTAATAGCGAGCTGTGTGCGCACGTGTATCGTTCCCTTCAGTCCCTCACAAATCCAGTGTCCCTCACGGATTTGTTAACGGTATTGCAATATCTACCGAGGGGCTGTGGGGCAACCCTTGTAGCGCAAGGCTACAAAGGTCTGCCGCTTTGTGTGGCAAATGGGCAAAAATCCGCCTATTTCAGAGCCTTGAAACGGACAGTTTAAGCGCCTTCCGCAAGGGGCCAGTAAAAATCGGGCGGAATACCTGCTTCTGCACGTTTTTCTTCGTTGAAGGGCGGTTTGAGATTCCCATGGAAATATTTGCGGACAAGGGCGTGGAATGTGGGTGTTGGGTCCAACTCATCACGTCCGCATAGATAATGGAACCATTTGGAACCATAGGCCACGTGGTGGACTTCCTCGGCATAAATAATTTCTAGGGCTTCTACCGCTTGAGTGGCCTTGGCCTGTTTGAAAACCTTGATCATTCCCGGGGTTACATCAAGGCCACGGGCTTCGAGAACCATGGGCACCACTGCAAGACGACCCATGAAATCATCCGCAGTGTCTTCAGCGGCGCGCCACATGCCCGCATGGGCAGGCAAGGCACCATAAAAACTACCCTCAGCCTCAAGACAATCACACATCAGATTGAAATGTTTGGATTCTTCGTCAGCTGACTTTACCCAATCGTCGTAATACCCGATGGGCATTTTGATGTGTGAAAACCGCGCGATGATGTCCCAATGGAGGTCAACGGCGTTGAGTTCGATGTGGGCGACGGCATGCAGCAGCGCGATACGTCCCTCAGGTGTGCCCGGACGGCGGCGCGGCACATCACGCGGGCTCAGCAGTTCAGGTTTATCTGGTCGAGACGGGTGCATCGGCGGGGTGGCTGTACCGATTTCGGGAACAGACCCATCTTCGCGTGCAGCACGCCACTGCGCAGCAAACCCGCGCGAGACTTCGGTCTTTTCCCGCCCATCTGCAGTGCGCAGAACCGTCTCGGCCATTTGCGCCAGCGGCATCATAATGCGCGTACCGCCTCTAACACTTCTTCTACATGACCGGGAACCTTAACCTTACGCCAAATCTGGGCAATGTTTCCTTTTGCATCAATCAAATAGGTCGCACGCTCGATGCCCATTGATTTTTTGCCGTACATGTTCTTCTCAACCCACACGCCATAATTTTCGGTGACTTCGCCCTCAACGTCAGACAGCAGCGGAACGGTCAAATCATGTTTGGTCGCGAATTTGTCATGCTTTGCCATCGTGTCGCGTGACAGGCCAAACACCTTTGCGCCTGCCGCCACAAATGCGGCTAGGTGTTCGGAAAATCCGATGCTTTCTTTTGTGCATCCCGGCGTGTCATCGCGTGGATAAAAGAACAGGACAACGGGCGTGCCTTGCAGTGCGCTCAGCGTTATATCGCCACCGCCGGTGACGGGCAGGGTAAAGTCTGGTGCGGGGGATGATATTTCTGGCATATGAAAACTCTTTGTTGTGAAGGGCGTGGCCTTGGAGCGCGCGCGTACCTCTGTCATAGTAGCGCTGCGGGCGAAAAGTCCAACCCGAACCGCGCGTGATGTAACACCCTTTACCAGTGACCGGAACCTAATGGCCGAAACCACCCCGCCGCCGCCACTTAACGCTCCCCGCCGCAAACGTGGCTGGCTGTTGTTGCTGTTGGGGCTGTTCAATGCGGTGTGGTCGCTGTTGGTTTTGATCGTCGTGATCGCAGTTGGCGCGGTGTATTTCTTTTATGATCGCCCTGTTGTGGTGCCTGCATGGGTCGAGACGCGAATCCAAGAACGTCTGATCACGGAATTTCCGGATGCCAAAATCTCTTTTGGTGAACTGCGTCTTTTGATGGAAGAGGGCTGGCGTCCACGGGTTCGCCTGCGTGATGTTGCCGTCTCGACACCTCAGGGCCGCGAATTGATCCGCTTTTCAGAGGCGCGCGTACGATTTTCCATGCCCGCCCTGCGCAAAGGAAAAATTCAGCCTGCCGAGGTAACGCTGCGCGGTGTATTTGCGACTGTGGTTCGTGAAACCGATGGGACACTCGCCTTAGAAACCAGCATTACAGGTATGGGCCCTCAGCCCAAGCAGGCGACAAACCTAGGAGGGCTGGTAAACCAGATCGATGATGTGTTGCAGCAACCGGGGCTTAGCGCGCTCATCAACGCCGAGCTGCACGATTTGACGCTGCAATTCATCGATCGCCGTGCGGAGCGGGCATTTACCTTGGATGGCGGGCGCCTGATTGCTGAGCGCAAAGATGGCGCTTTGGTTGTGAGTGCTGATTTAGCGCTGCTAGGGGACGGGGCAGGTGTGACAACCTTGTCGGCAAATTACACCAGCCCAATCGGGAAATCTGAGGCGCAGTTTGGCGTAAGCATCGATGATGTTTCTGCTGCCGATATCGCGACCCAAAGCCCTGCATTTGCTTGGCTTGGCGCGCTGAGGGCGCCCATTTCCGGAGCCGTCCGATCAGGGGTGCGCGCGGATGGTACACTGGCACCTCTTAGTGCCACATTGCAAATCGGGGCAGGTGTGGTCCAACCAAACGACGGGACGCTACCCATCCCGTTTGATGAAGCGCGCAGTTACTTTTCTTATGATGCAGCCGAGGGCCTGCTGCAGTTTGACGAGCTGTCAGTAAACAGCAAATGGGTAACGGCTCGCGCAAACGGAACCGCCACGTTAACGGGGTTACGAACAGGCGGGCTCGAGGATTTGGTTGGCCAGTTCTCGGTGACCCATCTGCGGGCTAACCCGAAGGGTTTTTTTCCAGAGCCCGTTGAACTCGAAGGCGCAGAAATCGATTTCAAATTGCAAACAGCGCCGTTCAAGTTGGATATTGGTCGGCTAGATATTTTTGACAAAGGCCAGACACGGCATGCCTTCGGCACGCTCATGGCAGATCCAAAGGGGTGGGCGCTGGCGTTGGACGCAAGCGCAGATACCATTACGCCGGAACGGATATTGGCGCTTTGGCCTGAAACGGTGAAACCAAAAACCCGAACTTGGCTATCTAAATATCTCATTACAGCTGACGTTAATAACGCGGATTTTGCCCTTAGGATTGAACCCAAGCAAAAACCACGCATTTTTCTAGCGTTTGATTATCAGGCGGGAGCGGTCCAATTCCTTAAAACGCTCCCGCCCATCACCCAAGCTAGCGGCCACGCAAGCCTTGTGGGGACGCGGTTTGTTGTATCCATAGATGAAGGTGTGGTTCAGGCGGGCAATGGCGGCGCGGTACAGGTTGAACGCTCGTCGTTCATTATTCCTGATGCAGGCGTCAAGGGCGGTGCACCCGCTGTCGTGCGTCTTAATGCGCGCTCTTCTGTTACCGCAGCCCTGTGGATGCTTGATCAAAAGCCCATGACTGTATTGCAGCGCACAGGATTGCCTGTTGATCTAGGAAGCGGCGAGGCTGAGATTTCGGGCACCTTGGCCTTCCCCCTCAAAAAGGGTGGGACCCCTGCGGATGTGGTTTTTGATGTCACGGGGGATCTGCTGAACCTCAGCAGTACGCGCCTGATCAAAGGGCGCAGCCTCAAATCCAATCAAATGGCAGTGGTGGCCAGCAATACAGGCGTTGAGATTTCCGGTTCAGGCACACTGGAGGGTGTCGCATTTAACGGGCGCTGGCAGCAACCCATCGGCGCCGGATCATCCAAAAGCGCCTTGCGTGGAACCGCGCGGATCACACCCCAAGCGCTGCGTGCATTTAGTGTCGCACTGCCGGATGGGATGTTTCAAGGAAGCACAAGTGCAAACGTCGGCATAGATTTTGAACGCGGATCATCCCCGCGCATGACACTTAGATCGGATCTGCGCGGGGCCGCGCTGCAAATCCCGCAACTGAGCTGGAGCAAAGGCAAAAACACTAATGGTGCTCTGGATATGGCGATCCGTCTGGGCGCGCAGCCGGAAGTGACCAGCATTTCACTGCGGGGTGCAGGCCTTGCGGCAAAAGGGAATATTACGCTGGCAAAAGGCGGCGGCCTTGGCGTGATGGAACTGGAGGAACTCAAGGTCAACAATTGGCTTGATGTGCGCGCCGCACTTGTTGGGCAAGGCGCAGGCCGTGCGCCTGAGGTTGTAGTGCGCGGCGGAAACCTGGATATGCGCAAGGTCGAATTTGGCGGCTCAGGGAGCAGTAGCAGTGGGGCCAGTGCGGCTGCCGCACCCCCCATGCGCGTGGTCCTCGATCGCTTGCAAGTCACCGACACCATTTGGCTGCAAGGGCTGGCAGGTACATTCAAAACAACGGGTGGCCTTGATGGGCCTTTTGAAGCGCGGATTAACGGTGGCACGGGCATCTCTGGTCGCATTGTTCCGCAAAACGGGCGCACGGCCGTGCGTATAACCTCGGCGGATGCGGGCGGCGTGCTGCGCTCGGCGGGTGTTTTGCAGCAAGCTGTCGGTGGCTCGATGGAGTTGGCGTTACTTCCTGTGGGCAAAGGTGGCGCGTTTGACGGGCAGCTCAAAGTAGAGGGGATTTCGATCAAAGACGCCCCATCGATGGCCGCTTTGGTTAATTCCCTGTCGGTGGTTGGGTTAGTCAATGAAATGAACGGAGACGGCATCTATTTTGATGAGGTGGAGGCAGAGTTTCGTCTGACACCGGGGCGCATGACCCTCAGCCGTGGCAGCGCGGTGGGCGCGTCATTAGGGCTGTCCGTGGACGGTGTCTATGCAACCGATACGGGCCAGATTGCAATGCAGGGGGTGGTCACACCTGTTTACCTGCTCAATGGTATTGGCTCAGTGCTGACGCGCAAAGGGGAGGGGCTGTTAGGGTTTAATTACCGCCTCACCGGCGAGGCGAAAAAACCCAAAGTATCGGTTAACCCGTTATCCGTTCTGGCCCCGGGGGCGTTGCGCAATGTTTTCCGCGGCCCCAAGACCGAACTGCCGACAATAGAGGGCGAACAGGCGCCAATTCCTGAAGCACCTAGAAAAACGCGCGTTGATCCTACCTACGAAGGTCGTTAGGGGCATGGCCATGAAACTAAGTGATTTTGATTTTGAACTACCAGATGAGTTGATTGCCGTGCGCCCTGCGCAGCCGCGATCCTCTGCGCGCTTGTTGGTTGCAGATGCTGGTGTCATCCATGACCAGCATGTCCATGATTTAGTGAACTGGCTGCGCGCCGGTGATCGCCTTGTTCTGAATGACACACGGGTTATTCCGGCGCGCCTATCGGGCTTGCGCCATCGCCAAACAGGCCAAGGCCCTGTTGCGGCCAAGATCGAAGCAACTCTGCTGGAGCCCCAAGCCGAAGCTGGCGTCTGGACCGCCTTGATGAAACCGCTCAAGAAATTGAAAGTTGGCGAAGAGGTTGTCTTTTCCGATGATCTGCATGCCACGTTTGTGGGCATTGAAGAAGGTCTCGCGTTTCTGCGGTTCAATGTGACTGGCGATGATTTTGACGCCGCCCTTAATGCGGCGGGCGCTATGCCATTGCCGCCCTATATCGCAGCAAAACGCGCAGCGGATGCACAGGATAAAACTGATTACCAAACGGTCTGGGCCAAAACCGCTGGAGCTGTTGCTGCGCCCACGGCCTCATTGCATTTCGACACCGCACTGTTGGAAGAACTGCGCACTCTTGGTGTGGAGTTCAGCTATGTCACCCTTCACGTGGGTGCGGGAACGTTCTTGCCTGTAAAGGTAGACGATATTTCTGATCACAAGATGCACTCGGAATGGGGGCAGGTCAGCGCGCAAGCAGCCGCTGAGATATCAGCCACCAAAGCAGCGGGCGGTCGTGTAATCCCTGTTGGCACCACGGCATTACGTCTGATCGAAACCGCAGGGCAGGGTGGCGCCATCGCGCCGTGGGAGGGTGACACAGACATCTTCATCACACCCGGTTTTACGTTTAATGTAGCCGACGCGTTGATGACAAATTTCCACCTGCCGCGTTCAACTTTGATGATGTTGGTCTCTGCCCTGATAGGCCAACAGACGATCCGCGAAATTTATTCTCATGCGTTGAGCAGTAACTATCGTTTCTTCTCTTACGGAGATGCATCGCTGCTGATACCGCCACGCAAAAGCGACTAGACTGAGTCGCAAGTAAGCCCGACTCAGCTGCTATGATGGCGCTAAGGGTAATGTGACGTTAGTAGGAGCAGCACGATGTTTCAGGTCCTTTCCAGCGCTTGGGCGCTCTTGTTTGGTATGTGTCTTTTGATGGTCGGTAACGGCATGCAAGGCACATTGCTGGGTATCCGTGGTGAGATTGAAGGTTTTGATACCTTCATGATGTCTATTGTTATGTCCGCCTATTTTGTGGGTTTCCTTGGCGGTTCCCGCCTTGCGCCGCGCATGATCCGGCGTGTTGGACACGTGCGCGTTTTTGCGGCTTTGGCCTCGGCGATTTCTGCCGTGATGATCATCTATCCTACATTCCCCAATATTGCCGTTTGGGCGTTGGGGCGTGTCCTGATCGGTTTTTGCTTTTCAGCGGTGTATGTGACAGCTGAAAGCTGGCTCAACAATGCGGCGGATAACTCGAATCGCGGCAAAGCGCTTTCTCTTTATATGATCGTGCAAACGCTGGGCATCGTTGCATCCCAAGCATTGCTGCTGACTGCCGATCCAAGCGGGTTTATCCTGTTTGTGATCCCGTCCGTTTTGGTGAGCCTTGCTATCACACCCATTCTGTTGTCGATCAGCCCGACACCTGCATTTGAAACGACGAAACCCATGAGCCTCAAGGAACTAATGGGCTTTTCGCCGCTGGGCTGCGTGGGCATGTTCATCTTGGGCGGTATTTTCTCGGCGCAGTTCGGGATGTCATCGGTTTATGGTGCAGAGGCAGGGCTGACGGTGCCGCAGATTTCGACCTTTGTTGCGACCTTCTTTATTGGCGCTGTCGTACTTCAGTTTCCCATTGGTTGGATTTCAGACCGGATGGACCGACGTTTCCTTGTCATTATCGTGTCTGTGATCGGTGGGGCGGGCTCTATCATGGGGATGTTGCTGGGCGACGTGTTTGGCTTGTTGCTGATTTCGGCCTTTGTGGTGGGGGGGATGGCGAACCCGCTCTATTCGCTGCTGATCGCACACACCAATGATTTTCTTGAGCACGACGACATGGCAGCGGCGTCTGGTGGGCTGATCTTTATCAACGGACTTGGTGCTATTTTGGGGCCGATGATCACGGGTTGGATGATGGGAACCTCCCTAGGCCCGGGCGGTTTTTACCTATTCACAGCAATCCTGTTTGGCGCAATGATCCTCTATGCGGGCTATCGTTCCACTGTACGTGCTACGTTGCCATCCGAAGAAACAGGTTCGTTTGTGCCAATGCCGCCGACTGCAACAACCGTTGCTGTTGAATTCGCGCAAGAATACGCAATCGAAGAAGAAGTGGCAGCAGAAGAAGCAGCTGAAGAGGCTGCGGAGGAAGCCGCCGAAGAGCTTGAAGGCTCAACTGATGAGGGAAAGGCCTAATAATATCTCAAATTTGGCCCTTCCTGTTACCTAAAGGAAACATGCTAGACCCTGATTTTTATGGTTGCGCTAAATGTGACGCTTTTGTTGCAAAATGTGTGTTTCATAAATTGATAACCTGTCTTTAATGGAACAGGAGACGCACTTTGCGTGAAGAGGAGAAGGCGATGATAGGTCCTGAGAAAATACTCGAGTTTTGGCTCGACCGTGTTGGACCAAGCGGCTGGTATGCTGTTGATGATGCAGTCGATACGGAGATCCGTGAGACGTTTATGTCGACATGGGAGACGATCCGGGATGGCGGCCTTAGTATGTGGCTTACGTATCCCTCCGGCGCATTGGCCTATCTGATTGTTGCTGATCAATTTGCGCGCAACATGTTCCGCAATTCAGGTGATGCATTTGCCCTTGATCCAATTGCAGTTGCTGCCGCGAAAAGCGCGATCTGCAAAGGCTGGGATATGAAAATAGACCCACCTGCGCGCCAATTCTTTTACCTGCCGCTTATGCATTCCGAAAGCCTATGCGATCAGGACCGCTGTATCCGCCTCATGGTTGAGCGGTTGCCGTCATCCAGCAATTTGATCCACGCCCAAGCGCACCGCGAAGTTATTCGCCAGTTCGGCCGCTTTCCGTATCGCAACGCCGCCCTTGGCCGGACCGATACACGTAGTGAAATCGCCTATGTCGCCCAAGGTGGATATGGTCAAACCCTACGCAATTTGCAGGCCGCTGACATCGCCGCCTAATTGCTAAGGTCCTGTAATGAACAAAGCCCGTAAACGCTCCGTGCGCTTGCGGGCTTTTGCATAGCTGCCTTGCAGCCCTCGCCATTGCTGAGCAGAATGATATAGTTTAGTGGTGAACTATATTTTCAAGCGACAGATACGAGGTGCCTCATGGCCGATACATCCTATGATTTGATTGTAATTGGCGCAGGGCCAGGTGGCTATGTGGCCGCCATCCGTGGTGCGCAACTGGGCATGAAGGTGTGCATTGTTGAGCGCGAGAACCTCGGCGGTATCTGCTTGAACTGGGGCTGTATTCCTACCAAAGCCTTGCTGCGCTCATCAGAGGTATTTCATCTGATGCACCGCGCCAAAGAATTCGGCCTGAAGGCAGATGGCATCAGCTATGATCTGGATGCGGTTGTCAGCCGTTCCCGCAAGGTGGCGGGCCAGCTGTCAGGTGGCATTGGCCATCTGATGAAAAAGAACAAAATCACCGTTGTGATGGGCGAGGCCACGATCCCGTCCAAAGGTAAGGTGAGCGTTAAGACCAAAAAAGGCACCGAAAACCTGACCGCCAAAAACATCGTTCTGGCCACAGGCGCACGTGCGCGCGAATTGCCGGGCCTCGAAGCGGACGGCAAACTGGTCTGGACCTACCGCCACGCATTGCAGCCCCCGCATATGCCCAAAAAACTGTTGGTCATTGGATCTGGCGCAATTGGCATCGAATTTGCCAGTTTCTATAACACGCTCGGCGCTGACACGACCGTGGTTGAGGTCATGGACCGCGTCTTGCCTGTTGAAGACGCAGAAATTTCGGCTTTCGCCAAAAAAGCGTTTCAAAAACAAGGCATGAAGATCATGCAAAAGGCGATGGTCAAAAAGCTGGACCGCGCCGGTGACAAAGTAACGGCCCATATCGAAGTCGGCGGTAAGGTCGAAACTCATGAATTTGACACCGTCATCAGCGCGGTAGGGATTGTCGGTAACGTCGAAAACCTGGGCCTTGAAGAACTGGGTGTGAAAATTGACCGCACACACGTTGTAACGGATGAATACTGCCGCACAGGTATCGACGGGCTGTATGCCATTGGTGATATCGCTGGTGCACCTTGGTTGGCGCATAAGGCCTCTCACGAGGGTGTCATGGTTGCCGAACTGATTGCAGGCAATCACGCGCATCCGGTCAAACCAGAAAGCATCGCTGGCTGCACCTATTGCAATCCGCAGGTTGCCTCAGTTGGATATACGGAAGCCAAAGCAAAAGAACTGGGTTACGAGATCAAAGTGGGCCGCTTCCCGTTCATCGGTAACGGCAAGGCCATCGCATTGGGCGAAGAAAACGGCATGATCAAAACCATCTTTGACGCTAAAACAGGTGAGCTGTTGGGCGCGCATATGATTGGTGCTGAAGTAACCGAACTGATCCAAGGTTATGTTATTGGCCGCCAGTTGGAAACAACCGAAGAAGACCTGATGAACACTGTCTTCCCGCACCCCACGTTGTCAGAAATGATGCATGAGGCAGTGCTGGACGCTTACGGTAAAGTCATCCACATGTAAGGTTTCGCGCCCGCAGTCGCCACTTTACGGCATGTGCGGGCGCTGACATACAGAACCCTATGAACAGTTTGAGTCGTGTACAGATCTTTTTGGTTTGAAACAGGGCATCTGCTCGGCCCCGCGTTTGGCCGTAAAGATAGTTAAACACCATAGGTTTTACCCAGACATGCCAACACGCGCATGCTCCAAGACAGAGTACTGCTGATGATTGGTTCATGGCCATTGATGTTGGCGCTATGGGGCGCAGGGCTGGGCGCGGCCATGCAATATGCAAAAATTTCGGTCATCTATGATTTGCTTGGCACGGTGTACCCTGAGGGCGGCGCGGCGTTGGGCTGGCTGGTGTCGGCAATCGGCGGCGTCGGTGTTTTGCTTGGCGTTGTTGCCGCCATGTTAGTGGCGCGCATTCGCTATCGACGGGCATTACTGGTGGCGCTGTGGTTGGGCGCGCTTGTGTCTTTGGGCCAAGCGTTGTTGCCGCCACTGCCCGCTATGCTGGCGCTTCGGCTGGTCGAAGGGATTTCCCACCTCGCCATTGTTGTCGCAGCCCCAACATTGATCGCACAGATCGCAACCAACCAGCAACGTGGGCTGGCGCTGACGCTTTGGGGGACGTTTTTTGGCGTGGCGTTTGCCGTTATGGCATGGTTCGGCCGGCCCTTGGCGATCCACGTCGGCATTCCTGCACTTTTTGCAGCCCACGCGGTCTATATGGCGGCGTTTGCCCTATACCTAAGCCCGCGCCTCAGAACTCTTCCGCAAGAAGGCGAAGTCCCGGCATTCTCCCTGTCTTCCGTGATCGCCACGCATGCCACCATCTATAGCTCTGCACGCATTTCTGCTCCGGCATTTGGCTGGTTGTTTTATACGTTCTGCTTTGTTTCGATTTTGACTGTCCTGCCACCCTATCTTGATCCATCCATCCGAGGGTTGGTGATGGGTGCGATGCCACTCGCCAGCATTGCGGTTTCTATGACCCTTGGTGTGGCTCTGCTGCGCAAGATGCCCGCGGTGCAGGTGGTGATCGCGGGTTTTGCCGGATCGGCGCTGTGTATGGTTTGGTTGTGGTTGATGCCGGCCAATGCGGTGGCGTGTTTGGTACTGGCAGGGGCCATGGGGTTGATCCAAGGGGCCAGCTTTGCGTCAGTCCCTCAGTTGAACCAAACTGCGCGCACCCAGACACAGGCCAATGGCGCGATGGCGCAGATGGGTAATCTGGGAAACTCGCTTGGGACTCCCATGATGGCAATGGCGCTGGCGGGGTGGGGCTATATCAGCTTACCGATCCTTGCGGGAGTTGCCTTTTTGTGTGGTTTAGTCTTGCACATCTTCCTCGCTGGTCTGCGCAGAAATATATGATGTTTACTGTTTGTTCGCATTTTGCCATTGGAGAATCCCGCAGCGCGCCCTATATCCGTTAAGAACCACGGGGGTGCCGCTATGGCTGAGCTAAAGAACATCGAAGTGCGCGGCGCGCGCGAGCATAATCTCAAGAACATTGACGTGGATATTCCGCGTGACCAGTTGGTGGTGATTACGGGGCTGTCTGGCTCTGGAAAGTCCTCACTTGCGTTTGACACAATCTACGCCGAAGGGCAGCGTCGCTATGTCGAAAGCCTAAGCGCTTATGCGCGCCAATTCCTTGATATGATGCAGAAACCGGATGTTGATCACATCTCCGGTCTTAGCCCTGCCATCTCGATTGAGCAAAAAACCACCTCAAAAAATCCACGCTCGACGGTGGGCACCGTGACAGAGATTTACGATTACATGCGCCTGTTGTTTGCGCGTGTTGGCACACCCTATTCGCCCACCACAGGCAAGCCTATCGATGCCCAACAGGTGCAGGATATGGTTGACCGGATCATGGCGATGCAAGACGGCACACGCGCCTATCTGCTGGCCCCAATTGTGCGCGACCGTAAAGGCGAGTACCGCAAAGAATTCTTAGAACTGCGCAAAACCGGATTTCAGCGCGTCAAAGTCAACGGTGAGTTCTATGAGCTGGACGAGCCGCCGACGCTGGACAAGAAATTCCGCCATGACATCGATGTAGTTGTGGACCGCATTGTGGTGCGTGAAGGGCTGGAAACGCGGCTGGCCGACAGCCTGCGCACCGCTCTTGATCTGGCAGATGGCATCGCGATCCTAGAAACCGCGCCTAGCGAGGGGGAGCCGGAGCGCTTCACCTTTTCTGAAAAATTCGCCTGTCCTGTCAGTGGCTTCACCATCCCCGAGATCGAGCCGCGTTTGTTCTCGTTCAACGCGCCATTCGGTGCATGCCCCTCCTGTGACGGCTTGGGCAAAGAGCTGTTCTTTGACGAACGCCTTGTGGTGCCGGACCAGAACCTAAAAATATATGACGGCGCGTTGGCACCGTGGCGTAAAGGCAAAAGCCCGTATTTCAAACAAACCATTGAGGCGATCGCAAAGCACTACGACTTTAGCCAAAGCGCCAAATGGAAAGACATCGATCCGAAAATCCAGAAGGTATTTCTACACGGTTCTGGCAAGGAAGAAATCCAGTTCCGCTATGACGAAGGCGGGCGGGTTTACGAAGTTAGCCGCGTGTTTGAGGGCGTCATTCCCAACATGGAACGCCGCTACCGCGAAACGGACAGCAACTGGGTCCGTGAAGAATTTGAGCGTTACCAGAACAACCGCCATTGTGGCGCCTGTGAAGGTTTCCGCCTGCGCCCCGAAGCATTGGCCGTAAAGATTGGTCCAGCAGGTGGTGGGAAGGACGAATTGCTGCACGCAGGGCATGTTGTGCAGATGTCGATCCGTGAGGCGCTTGCGTGGTGTATCTCGGTTCCAGACTCGTTGAGTGTTCAGAAAAACGCTATCGCTAAGGCAATCTTGAAGGAAATACATGAGCGTCTTGGATTCTTAAATAATGTTGGATTAGAGTATCTTACGCTCGCACGTTCAAGCGGTACGTTAAGTGGCGGCGAAAGCCAGCGCATCCGCCTTGCCTCCCAAATTGGGTCTGGCCTGACGGGCGTGCTCTATGTCCTTGATGAGCCGTCAATTGGCCTGCATCAACGTGACAATGACCGCTTGCTATTGACCCTCAAAAACCTGCGGGATCAGGGCAATACCGTGATCGTGGTTGAACATGACGAGGAAGCCATTCGCGAAGCGGACTATGTGTTCGATATCGGACCGGGTGCCGGTGTTCATGGTGGTCAGGTTGTCAGCCACGGCACACCTGAACAGGTTGCCGCTGATCCAAATTCGGTGACGGGCCAGTATCTGACGGGGGCCCGCAAAATCGAGGTGCCTGCCACACGCCGCAAGGGCAATAAAAAGAAGGTTCAGGTGGTGAAAGCCACAGGGAACAATCTGCAAAGCATCACTGTTGATTTCCCACTGGGTCAGTTTGTCTGCGTTACAGGTGTTTCAGGCGGGGGTAAATCGACCCTGACAATTGAAACACTGTTCAAAACCGCCTCGATGAACCTCAATGGCGCACGCCAAACCCCAGCGCCCTGTGAGACAATCAAGGGTCTTGAGCATCTGGACAAGGTCATCGACATTGACCAACGCCCGATTGGCCGCACGCCGCGCTCTAACCCTGCGACCTACACAGGGGCATTCACCCCCATTCGCGATTGGTTTGCGAACCTGCCAGAGTCCAAGGCACGCGGTTACAAACCCGGTCGCTTTTCATTCAACGTCAAGGGCGGTCGCTGTGAAGCGTGCCAAGGCGACGGTGTGATCAAGATCGAGATGCACTTCCTGCCGGATGTTTATGTGGAATGTGAGACCTGCAAAGGCGCACGCTACAATCGTGAAACGCTTGAGATCAAGTTCAAGGGCAAAAGCATCGCTGATGTCTTGGATATGACGGTTGAGGACGCGCAGACTTTCTTTACTGCCGTGCCAACCATCCGTGAAAAGATGGACGCGCTGATGCGGGTTGGCCTTGGCTACATCAAGGTTGGCCAGCAGGCGACAACCCTGTCTGGTGGTGAAGCCCAACGGGTCAAACTCAGCAAAGAGCTCAGCAAACGTTCCACAGGCCGTACGCTGTATATTCTGGATGAACCGACAACTGGTTTGCACTTTGAAGATGTGCGCAAGCTATTGGAAGTCCTGCATGAACTGGTTGATCAGGGGAACTCGGTTGTCGTGATTGAGCACAACCTTGATGTGGTTAAAACGGCAGATTACATCATCGACATTGGCCCAGAGGGCGGTGATGGCGGCGGCCAGGTTGTGGCCAAAGGCACGCCAGAACAAGTGGCCGAAGTACCTGAAAGCTACACTGGTAAATACCTCAAACCGATGCTTGAGGCGCGCGAAGTTGCCGCTGCTGAGTAACTAGGGCGCATTCAGACATAGATCGAGGAGATGGGTGAATTCATCTGCGCTCAGGCTGTCAAAACGGCCTGAGAGGTCCTCAATCTCGTTTGCGCGCGCGCGTCCCAGCACCGGATCGCTAAACAGGTGGAACTTGTCTGAAATCTCGGCGTCACTTAGCGGCATGTCGCGGTCACCGCGCGGTGAGCGTGGATCACTGGTGAATGCGCGCCCGTCATGGCAGTGGATTGTGACATCGGCCCACCGTTTGCCCACGGAAATTTTGGTATAATGGTCGTCATCAATCAACCGGATCGCTTGGCTTATCCGTAGGATTTCAGGGTCGGTTAGGGTTTCTGGCTGCAACTCAGTTGCGCCAATTTCGCCGCGCACAATCATGCAGGCGACGGGAAAGGCGATGGAATAGCTGAATTCATCCAAAGTCTTAGGCGTGTGACCTGCCAAACGCGTGGCCATGTGAAAGGTCTTGATGTCCACGCTAGCGACGTCAGTTGAGCTGAGGCCGTTGTTCGCCATCAGCTCAGAGGCTGCATCAATTGACGGGTGCGCCCAACGACAACACGGGTAGGGCTTGTAACTGGTGTCCTCAACCGTGCGCCAAGCATCCCCCAAATCCGTCCAGAATTCAGGCGCTTCCTCACAGGTCAGCGCAGGTGCGCCTGTAAACCCTTCGCGCGCCAGATAGGCCGCAGTAAGGCCAGAAGGCGCGCCCCAGCCAACACCGTCGCGCAACATGGTAGGATGATCAATGCAGCGCATCATTTGGCTGCGCGGCCCGTGGAATTCGCCAATACCAGCCGCATGACGGATTTCGGCGCAGCTTAGCCCTAATGCCCGTGCAATGGCGGCTGCTACGCCCGTTGAAGTCCAAGAACCGGAGGTGTGATAATCTGGGCAGGTCGCATGCTGCGCAAGGCCGGCGCGATAGCTGACTTCATACGCGACAGCCAGCCAGACTGCGAATTCAGCGCCCGTTACAGGACGATCAAGCGCATCCGCAACGGCCAGCAGAGCAGGAAATACCGCCGATCCCGCATGCCCTTTGCAGGGCGAGGTTGTGTCGTGTGCGTCCACGGCATCTACTGTAAAAGCACCCGCCATGGCAGCACCTGCAGGGCTGACCAAACCGCCATGCAGCAAGATACGCGCAGATCCAGCCCCACCCGCGCCGAACAACGCCAAGGCACCGCGTCGCGCCACATCTGCCATGTGGGTGGTAGAGGCAACCGCCGCCGTACCCATCGTATCCGTGAAGGAGCGCCGCAATGTCCACAAAAGATCCTGCGGCAGATCATCATAGCTCAGCGTGGCGGCGAATTCATCAAAGGGCAGGGGCATGGTGTTTTCCTAGGCTGGTGTATGATCAGCCTACGCACCACCCCTGCACATAAATGCCCGTTTGCGACATTAGCTGTCGCGACTGCGCGCTGCAAAACGCGGTAACATCGCAGAGAAATCGCGCCCTTTGCCACCCTCGTTGTCAACAAACTGCGCATAGAGCTGCTGCGCAAGGGCACCCATTGGCGTGTCTGCATCAACAGCCTCGGCGGCCTGCTGGCTTAGGCCTAGGTCCTTGAGCATGAGCTCAGCGGCAAAACCTGGTGTGTAATCATTGTCAGCAGGAGATTGCGGCCCAACGCCAGGGGCCGGGCAATAGGCGTTCATTGACCAGCTATAACCAGAGGATGTGCTAACCACGTCAAACATTTTTTGGCGATCAAGGCCCAGCTTGTCAGCCAAAGCAAAGGCTTCGCAGGTGGCGATCATGGTCGCGCCAAGGATCATGTTGTTACAGATTTTTGCCGCTTGGCCTGCACCTGCTTCGCCGCAATGCACAGCCTTTTGGCCCATAATATCAAACAGGGGGCTGGCAGCAGTAAAGGCCGCATCGGTTCCGCCAGTCATAAATGTCAGCGTGCCACCGGATGCGCCGCCAATGCCACCCGAGACGGGTGCATCGACAAATCCTAGCCCCATTTCAGCAGCTTGCGCCCCAACATGGCGGGCGCTGTCTACATCTACGGTCGAGCAATCTATGAGCACCGCACCAGATTTCATCGCGGGTAAAACCTGATCCGCAACTGCACGTAAAATGGCCCCATTCGGCAGCATGGTGATGATAAAATCCGCACCCGCACAGGCGTCTTGGGCGGTCTGCGCGACGTCCACGCCTTCAGCCGTTGTGCCTGCAGTGTCAAAGCCGATTACGCTGTGGCCCCCTTTTGCAAGGTTGTGCGCCATTGGCGCGCCCATGTTACCAAGGCCGATGAAACCGATCTTATAGCTCATGTGTATCTCCCGTCAGAGTGTGAGTGCATTTTCGCCCAAAGGCATCAACATCTTGGAAACTTCCATGGTAGGTACGTCTCCCTCAGTAAAGCGCCATTTTGGGCTGCGGTCTTTGTCGATGATGGCTGCGCGAATACCTTCAAGGAAATCGGCATGCTCCATTGCGCGGGCAGTAAAGCGGTATTCTAGATCAAGCGCCTTTTCGATGCTCAAAGACGTACCGCGCAATCGGTGGACTATTTCCACGGCGCAGGCCATCGAGAGCGGTGAATTGCGCCCCATCAATTTGCGTGCCGCGGCCGCAAAATCGCTTTCGTCAGTTGCAAGAAGCCGCTGGATATCGCCAAGGGCTTCACCAGCAAACAATGCGTCAATCTGGGTTTGCTGAGCGCGCAAGACACCTTCTGGTGGGGCTACGGCCACTGGATCAATCCGCCCAACATCACCAGTTTGTTCTAGCTCTGAGATGAGATCCTCCCACATTGATTGCGGGACGTAAGTATCTGCAAAACCAGCATAGATCGCGTCATCCGCATTCATGCGGCTGGCAGTTACGCCAAGGTATTCGCCAAGCCGTCCAGGGGCCAGCGCAAGCATCAAAGACCCGCCTACATCAGGAACCAGGCCAATGCCGACTTCAGGCATGGCGATTTGGCTGCTTTCCCCCACAATTCGGTGCGATCCATGGCACCCAATGCCAACGCCGCCGCCCATAGTGAAACCCTGCATGAATGAAACGACAGGTTTGGGGTAGCTGAATATCTTGTGGTTTAAGCGGTATTCGTCTGCCCAGAACTTTTGGCCATATGCGTAGTCGCCCTTTGTGCCAGTCTCGTACAACTCGGCTATGTCTCCGCCTGAGCAGAACGCGCGGTCCCCCTCGGCATCGATCACAACCAACGTTACGGCATCATCTTCGCGCCAGCTGTCCAGTGTGGCCTCAATCGCGAGACACATTTCATATGTCATTGCGTTCAGGGCCTGTGGACGGGTCAGAGTAATCCTACCTGCCTTACCCGTGATGCGGATATTGATGTCGCTCATCATAGGCTCCTTAGCGGTTTTTCAGCATGTCGCGGGAAACGATGACGCGCATGATCTCGTTTGTGCCCTCAAGGATTTGATGCACACGTAGATCGCGCACCAGCTTTTCGATGCCGTAATCCGCAAGATAACCGTAGCCGCCGTGCAGTTGCAGGCATTGATCCACAACGCGGCTGCCTGCATCGGTCACAAATTTTTTGGCCATCGCGCAGTGTTTAGTCGCGTCAGGCGCGCCATTATCCAGCTTCCATGCGGCTTGGCGCAGGAATACCCGTGCAGCTTGCAGCTCGATCTCCATATCCGCGAGGCGGAATTGCAGACCTTGGAATTGATCAATAGATTTACCAAAGGCTTTGCGCTCACCCATGTAGTCCAGTGTTTTGGTTAGTGCGGTCTGCGCAGCACCCAGCGAGCAGGCGGAAATGTTCAAACGACCGCCATCAAGACCCATCATCGCGTATTTAAAGCCATTGCCTTCTTCGCCGACCAAATTGCCGGCTGGAATGTTACAATCGTCAAACTGCACTTGGGCGGTTGGCTGACTGCGCCACCCCATTTTATCTTCTAATGCGCCAAAGCTAAGGCCTTCTGATCCGTCCTCAACGTAAACAGTTGAGACACCACCAGCGCCGTCTTCGCCTGTGCGGACCATACAAACATAGGCGTCTGAATAGCCGCCGCCAGAAATGAACGCTTTGGTGCCGTTGATCTGGTAACCCTCATTTGTGCGCTCTGCGCGGGTCTTGAGGGCTGCCGCGTCTGATCCCGAACCCGGTTCGGTCAGGCAATAGCTGAGGACTGTGTTCATCGACAAAATGTCAGGCATGATCCGTGCCTTCAGTTCGTCCGATGCAAAGCTATCAAGCATCTTTGCGCACATGTTGTGAATGGATAGGAAGGCCGCCACAGAGGGGCAGGACATGGACAGGGCCTCGAACACCAGTGTTGCGTCCAGACGTGACAGCCCAGAGCCGCCGCCGTCTTCTGAGACATACAGCCCCCCAAAACCAAGCTCGGCGATCTGCGGCCAAAGTTCTTTTGGGATTGTTTCGGCTTTTTCCCATGCTTGTGCATTGGGTGCGATATGTTCCTGCCCAAAGGCATAGGCCATATCGAAAATGGCTGTTTGTTCTTCGCTTAGTGCAAAATCCATGTCGTTCTCCCGCGGAATATACCCGCACGGTAAATTGAAATTCTTGCGAGAGTTTTGCAAGGGCGCGCAGTGTGCGCGCCCTTGGCCGGATTATTCCATGATTGGAATGGAGAATTCGCCGCCTTCTTTGATGCCTGATGGCCAGCGTGCAGTCACTGTTTTGGTGCGTGTGTAGAATTTGAACGCATCAGGACCGTGTTGGTTGAGGTCACCAAAGACAGATTTTTTCCAGCCGCCAAAGGTGTGATAGGCAAGTGG
This sequence comes from Sulfitobacter sp., assembly GCF_036960155.1. GTDB lineage: Bacteria > Pseudomonadota > Alphaproteobacteria > Rhodobacterales > Rhodobacteraceae > Sulfitobacter. Next base: position 582,670 of record NZ_JBALWB010000002.1, read on the forward strand.
CACAGGGATTGGCACGTTGATACCGATCATGCCGACGTTGATGCGGTTTGCGAAATCGCGTGCTGCATCGCCGTCACGGGTAAAGATCGCTGTCCCGTTGCCGTATTCGTGGTCCATCGCCAGACCCAGCGCTTCTTCGTAGGTTTGGGCGCGCACACAGGTCAGGACCGGGCCAAAGATCTCTTTTTGGTAAATGTCCATGTCTTTGGTGGCGTGGTCAAAGAGGTGTGGACCAACGAAAAAGCCGTCTTCGTAACCCTGCAATTTGAAATCACGACCATCCACAACCAGTTTGGCACCTTGGTCGATACCAGTCTGGACCAGACGTTCGATGTTGGCTTTTGCTGCTGCGGTTACAACAGGGCCGTAATCTACGTCTTTACCTGAGGTATAAGGGCCAACCTTCAGCTTTTCGATGCGTGGGATCAACTCGTCCATCAGACGATCAGCTGTGTCATCGCCAACAGGAACAGCAACCGAAATCGCCATGCAGCGTTCGCCTGCCGCACCGTAGCCCGCACCAATCAGCGCATCAGCAGCCTGTGCCATATCGGCGTCTGGCATGATGATCATGTGGTTTTTCGCGCCGCCAAAGCACTGGACGCGTTTGCCCTGTGCACAGCCGGTGCCGTAGATGTATTCAGCAATTGGTGTTGAACCAACAAAGCCAACGGATTGGATCACATCGTTATACAGGATCGCATCAACGGCTTCTTTGTCGCCGTTCACAACCTGAAGGATGCCTTTTGGCAGGCCTGCTTCTTCGGCGATTTCGGCCAGCATAAGTGGCACAGACGGGTCACGCTCGGATGGTTTCAGGATAAATGCGTTGCCACATGCGATGGCAGGGGCAAACATCCACATCGGGATCATCGCAGGGAAGTTGAACGGCGTGATACCAGCCGTAACACCCAATGCCTGACGCATGGAGTACATGTCGATGCCAGGGCCAGCTGAGTCGGTGTATTCGCCTTTCAACAACTGTGGCGCGCCGATGCAGTATTCAACCACTTCAAGGCCGCGCTGAACGTCGCCTGCTGCGTCTGGCAGGGTTTTGCCATGCTCGCGGCTAAGGGCCTCGGCCAGCTTGTCCATGTCGCGGTTCAGCAGATCAACCATTTTCATCAACACACGTGCGCGGCGTTGTGGGTTTGTGGCGGCCCATTTTGGCTGGGCTGCGGCGGCAAATGCCACGGCCTGTTCCAGCTCTTCTTTGTTGGCGAGTGGGCATTTGGCCTGCACTTCGCCAGTTGCGGGGTTCATCACATCCGCAAAGCGGCCTGACGTGCCTTTGACGTGTTCGCCGTTGATGTAGTGGGTAAGCTCTTGCATCGGAGATCTCCTGTTGAGTTGAGGGTACTCTAGTCTTGCAAAAAGGCTGGGCATAGGGGCAAGTTTTCAAAACTGTCTTGCATTTTTGTCGGTATAGGTGCGTTGTGAACCGGGCATCTGATAGGAGGAGCCGTTTTGCAGAATTGGGATGATCTTCGGCTGTTTCTAGCTGTCGCGCGTGAGCAAAGCCTGTCTGGCGCCGGAAAGGTGCTGCGGCTTGATCCTGCTACACTGGGGCGGCGCATGACGCGGTTGGAAAAAACAATGCAAGTCGCGCTATTTGTGAAATCGCCGCAGGGCTATGCGCTGACGCAGGCAGGCTCAGAACTGCTTGAGCGTGCAGGCGCGGTTGAACAGGCAATGCGCGGAACCTCGGTCGGGGACGGCGCACAGAGTGATACCTTAAGCGGGCAAATCAGGCTGGGCGCACCAGATGGTTGCGCGAATTTTCTACTGCCACAGGTTTGTGCGGCGATTGGACGGGATAACCCTGCGTTGGATATCCAGATCGTTGCCTTGCCGCGTGTGTTCAACCTAACACGCCGCGAAGCCGATATGGCCATTGGCGTAAGCGCGCCCACAGCAGGACGGCTGGTGGTGCGCCAAGTGACGGAATACCATCTGCATCTGGCCGCCTCAGAGGATTATCTGAACGCCAATGACCCGATCAAGGACGTAGAGGCGCTGAAGGCGCATAAGATGGTCGGTTACATCCCAGATATGATTTTTGATCGGGAGCTGGATTATCTTGCTGATCTGGGGGCAGGGCGCGTCGCGCTCGCGTCAAATTCGGTTTCGGTTCAGCTCAATATGTTGCGCCAAGGGGCAGGCGTAGGGGTGGTACATGATTTCAGCCTGCCGTTTGCGCCCGGTGTGCGCCGTATCCTGACGGATGCGGTTAGCTTAACCCGTGCCTTTTATCTGATTCGCCACGTCGATGACGCAAAAAACCTGCGTTTAGCGCGGTTTGCGGATTTGATGGCATCTGGCCTGCGGGCAGAGGTCGCGCGCCTAGAAGCCTTACAAGAACATGCCTAGCGCCCTTGACACCAGCACCCTGCGCGCGCGACGATCAACGAACCTCAACAACCTGAGCATGGGAGGATGATCTATGTTGGTGTCGCATATTCTACAATCCAAGGCGGACGACAGTGTCGTAACCGCATTACCCACAATTACAATATCAGAGGCGGCGCAGATGTTGTCAGAGCGCCGTATCGGTACAGTGCTTGTCTCACGCGATGGCCGCACGCCTGATGGTATCCTTTCAGAACGGGATATCGTGCGTCAGCTTGGCAGTGCCGGTGCTGCATGCCTGACTGAGCCAGTGAGCAGTATCATGACCTCCAAACTGGTGACGTGTACCCGTGATATCCGCGCGGATATCGTACTAGAGCAAATGACCGAAGGCCGCTTTCGCCATATGCCAGTCGTCGAAGATGGCGCATTGGTCGGGCTTATTTCACTGGGGGATGTCGTAAAGGCGCGCCTCATGGAACTGGCCATGGAAAAAGACGCACTTGAGGGAATGATCCGCGGACATTAGCGGAGTACTTGCATCCCGTGGCCGCGCATGCTTGCTTGGGTCCCGATAGCATTTAAAAGCAAGGAGCGCCGCCCATGCGCGTTGGCCTATATCCCGGTACATTCGATCCCATCACATTGGGGCATATTGATATTATCCGGCGTGCCGCATCACTGGTTGATAAATTGGTGATCGGCGTGGCCATCAATCGCGACAAGGGGCCACTGTTTTCGCTCGAAGAGCGGGTGGCCCTAATCGAAGAAGAATGTGCGACACTGGCCCAAGAAACTGGGATCGAAATTGTAGTGCATCCATTTGAAAATCTGCTGATCAGTTGCGCCCGCGATGTTGGAGCAGGGTTGATTGTGCGCGGTTTGCGGGCAGTGGCCGATTTTGAGTATGAATATCAAATGGTTGGGATGAATCGTCAGCTGGACGACGAGATCGAAACCGTCTTTTTGATGGCCGATGCACAGCATCAGGCAATCGCTAGCAAATTGGTAAAAGAGATCGCCAGATTAGACGGGGACGTGAGCAAATTCGTCACGCCCCGCGTCAATTCGGAACTGATAGCGCGCTTTAAATAAGCGCGTTAGCTGCGCGCCATAACGGTGGCAGTGTCCAGCATGCGGTTGGAGAAACCCCATTCGTTGTCATACCATGCCATGACGCGTGCCAGATTGCCCTGTTGAACGCTGGTTTGGTCCAGCGCCACAACCGAGCTGTGTGGGTCGTGGTTGAAATCAATGGATACCAGCTTGCGCGTTGTGGTGCCCATGACGCCTTCCATGCCTTCTGAGGCTGTGGAAATGGCGGCATTAATTTCTTCTGCCGTGGCGTCACGTTCCAGTTCAATAACCAGATCAACACAAGAGACATTCGGCGTTGGTACGCGAATGGCTGTGCCGTCGATTCGGCCTTCTAGCTCAGGCAAAACAAGGGCGATGGCCTTGGCCGCACCAGTTGTCGTTGGCACCATGGATACGGCACCCGCGCGGGCACGGTACAGATCGCTATGCGCGCCGTCGTGCAGCGACTGATCGCCAGTGTAGGCGTGGATGGTGGTCATGTGACCGCGTTTGATCCCAAAGGCATCGTGCAGCGCCTTGCTGAGAGGGGCGAGGCAGTTTGTTGTGCAAGACGCGTTTGAGACAATAATGTCTTCGGCGGTCAATGTGTCGTGGTTCACACCGTAGACAATTGTTTTCAGATCGCCCTTTGCAGGTGCGGAAATCAGAACTTTGTTTGAGCCGTTTTTCAAATGCGCCGCAGCGGCATCTCTGGAATTGAAAAAGCCTGTGCATTCCAGCGCGATATCAACGTCACCCCAAGGTAGTTTAGCCGGATCACGTTCGGCGCTGACACGAATAGGGCCTTGGCCTACATCCATCATATCATCCGCAAATTTCACTGTGCCGCCAAAACGGCCATGCACACTGTCAAATTCAAACAGATGTGCGCTGGTTTCTGGAGGGCTAAGATCATTGATGGCGACAACTTGGATATCGTCACGACCGCTTTCGATCAAAGCACGTAGTACGTTGCGACCAATGCGGCCAAACCCGTTGATTCCGATTTTGATGGTCATTGTGTACCTATTTTGAGCTATGTTTGCGCAAACATACGATGCAAAGCAGTGCTGTCAACAGGTGGATGAATAATGTGATGCAGAGATGGACAGGTTTTGAGGGCGCAATTTAGCGCCAGAAGGCCAACCATTCGATTAGGTCGGTCAGTTTCTTGGCCAGAAACACAACGTGTTCAGTGCCGTAATATATATAATCTCCGGCGATGGCGCAGATGATCAGCAGGCCGAGTACTATTGCGATCGGGTTGGTCATAACACGCCTTTATATATTGCCTGCCCCTTTTAGGGCAGGCAACACAAAGCAACAAGCCTTAGACCAACTTACCCATGGCAACGGCAACATCGGCCATACGCACAGAAAAGGCCCACTCATTGTCATACCATGCCAAAACGCGCACAGTACGGCCCGCAACAACAATGGTTTGATCCGGAGCAAAGATTGAGCTGTGTTCAGTGTGGTTAAAGTCGATAGAGACTTTTTGATCCGGATCATACGCCATCACATGGGACATGTTGCCCTCAGCAGCCGTTTTAGCGGCGAGGTTGATCTCTTCTACAGTGACATCGCGTGACGCGGTAAAGGTCAGGTCAACCGCGCTGACGTTTGGCGTAGGAACGCGCATGGCTGTGCCGTCAAGGCGGCCCTTAAGGGCAGGCATGACTTCACCCAGTGCTTTTGCCGCACCAGTAGACGTGGGGATAATCGCCATTGCTGCTGCGCGGGCGCGGTATAGGTCTTTGTGGCGACGATCCAGCGTTGGCTGATCACCTGTGTAGCTGTGGATTGTGGTCATCAGACCGCTTTCGATTCCAACCGCTTCGTGCATGACCTTGGCCAGTGGCGCGAGGCAGTTTGTAGTGCACGAGCCATTCGAGATCATTGTGTCAGTGGCCAGCATGTCGCCGTCATTTACACCAAACACAACCGTGCGATCCACGTTCTTACCTGGCGCAGACAGCAGAACCTTTTTTGCACCCTGTTCGATGTGCGCGCGCGCTTTGTTGCCATCGTTAAACTGGCCTGTGCATTCTAGCACCACGTCACAGCCGGACCAGTCTAGCTCTTCGAGGTTATAGGTAGACATGACCTCGATGTCGTTTTGCCCTAGGTTCAGATACCCATCATCGATTGTGACCACACCAGGAAAACGACCATGAACCGAGTCGTACCGCAGCATGTGAGCTGCCGTTTCGATAGGGCCAGTGGCGTTGAGTTTGATGACCTCGATGTCTTCACGTGCAGATTGTGCGATGTGCGAAAGGGTGCAGCGGCCAATGCGGCCAAAACCGTTGATCCCGACTTTGATGGTCATGATAGGCTCCTTGGGTGATCCGATTAGGCCCGCTATAGACGGCTGCCCTAGGGCGGGGCCAGAGGCAATACAGCCTGCGAAGTCTATGTTAGCGTTAAAGTTTTTAGGTTAGCGGTAACGCTGGCGGTGCATTGGCAAAACTGTCATCCTGCACTAGGTTTCAGGGACCTGATTGGCGGAGCGAATAGATGAGCGGACTGATTGCACTTTTGGATGATGTGGCCGCAATTGCCAAGGTTGCGGCGTCGTCCGTAGATGACGTAATCGGGCAGGCGACCAAAGCATCGGCCAAGGCTGCGGGGGCTGTGATTGATGACGCGGCAGTAACGCCGAAATATGTTCAAGGCTTTGAGGCCGACCGCGAATTGCCAGTCATCTGGCGCATCACCAAAGGCAGCCTGCGCAACAAGCTGGTGTATTTGCTTCCTGCCGGGCTTGCGTTGTCTGCATTTGCACCTTGGGCCATTGCGCCTCTGCTCATGTTGGGCGGTGCGTACCTGTGCTTTGAAGGCGCTGAGAAGGTTGCTCATGTCTTGGGGTGGAGCCATGGCCACGAGGACCATCCGAACAAGGCAGAAACCATTTCAGATCCTGCAGCGCTGGAAGAAGAAAAGGCAAAGGGTGCCATCAAGACCGATTTCATTCTCTCGGCAGAGATTATGACCATTACTTTGGCCGCTATTCCAGAAAGCACATTTTGGATGGAGGCCGCGACACTCGCCACTGTTGCCGTGATGATCACGGTAGCGGTCTATGGATCGGTCGCATTGATTGTTAAGATGGATGACCTTGGGTTGGCGATGGCCAACCGTGGGCGCCTCTCTGCCACGCGCGCCGCAGGGCGCAGTCTGGTCAAGGGTATGCCCGGTTTTCTGCACCTGCTGACCGTTGTTGGCACAGGCGCAATGCTGTGGGTGGGGGGATCGATCATTGTACATGGTTTGGAAGAACTGGGTGCAGGGTGGCCTGCAGAAGTCATCCATGATGCGGCATATACCATCGGCCACGCAGTACCTGCTGGATGGTCCGGCTTTACTGAATGGGTTTTTAAGGCCACTATCGACGGTGTGCTGGGCTTAATACTGGGCCTGCTGCTCATCCCGTTGGGAGAGAAGATCGTGACACCAATCTGGCGCAAAATATTTTCTAAAAGTTCTTAACACACGTCTGAAATGGCAATTGGGCTATTCATGATGTGTGTGACAAGCCCTTACAGTTGAACTGTGGGGCGTCAGGAGCTGTCTGTAGACACTATAAGGTCGTGAAGTAGTGCGGCTTTAGCTGTGGCGCAGGCGGCTCATGGCACTGGACATCACTACTGCAAGCGCAAGTGCGACAATGCCAAGGTGACCGAACACCACATAATTCCAAAGAACATCTGCAAAGCTGCCGCCGTTGAGTAGGGAAAGAAGGGCGGATACGCCGCCTGTCATTACTGCGGTCAAGAGGTAGGCCACTTTGATACTCCCATGTTAAAGTTCTAGCTCACTATAGGTTGTGCCTTAATCGTTAAACGAGTGTTAACGCCGATCAAGTCCTTCAGTGTTTAAGAGGGGTATGTGGCTGAACATCGCCTGAATTGTGGCAAAACTGGCGCAAATTAGCCTATGGGCTGGGGTGGTCTGTCTCTCATTTGGAAACGAAGACGGCGGTGCCTAATAAATAGGCACCGCCGCAAAGCCGTATTCGTCTATGTTTTAAAGGAGCGCTTTGGCTTTTTCGGCAACATTGGCAGCTGTTATGCCAAATTTGACGTACAATTCGCCAGCTGGTGCAGACGCACCAAAGCTATCCATGCCAACGAAATCAGCTTTACCCCATTTACCGCGCTCACCCAGCAACCACTGGTCCCAGCCTTGGCGAATCCCTGCCTCAATTCCGACGCGCACGGCACCACCGGGCAGAACGCGCTTGCGATAGGCGTCGTCTTGTTGGGCGAACAGCTCCATACACGGCATGGATACAACGCGTGTACCGATGCCTTCGGCCTGTAGCAGGTCACGGGCTTGCAGCGCGATTTCAACTTCGGAGCCTGTAGCGATCAGAATGACCTGACGTTTGCCTTCAGCATCTACCAGCGTGTAGGCGCCCTGAGCGGTCAGGTTCTTTGTCTTATGCTCGGTGCGTACAGTCGGCAAACCTTGGCGTGTGAGGGACAATACAGATGGCGTGCTGTCTTGTGTCAGCGCAATTTCCCAGCTTTCGGCGGTTTCAATCGTATCCGCAGGGCGGAACACCAATGTGTTGGGGGTTGAACGACTGATGGCCAGATGCTCAACAGGTTGGTGCGTTGGGCCATCTTCACCCAGACCAATACTGTCGTGCGTCATGACATAAACAACGGGCACCTGCATCAAGGCCGACAGGCGCATCGCGGGGCGTGCATAATCGGTAAAGCACATGAACGTACCGGAGTAGGGGCGCACACCACCGTGCAGTGCCATACCGTTCATTGCCGAGGACATGCCGTGCTCACGGATGCCCCAATAGACATAACGTCCATCGCGGCTGTCCAGATCGAACACACCCATGTCTGGTGTCTTGGTGTTGTTTGAGCCCGTGAGGTCGGCAGAACCGCCAACAGTTTCAGGCATGATCGGGTTGATGACGCCCAATACTTTTTCCGAAGAAGCACGAGTTGCCAGTTTCGGCGCGCTCTCGGAGATTTCTTTTTTGAACGCTTTGATCACAGCGCTTAGTTTCTTGGGTGCTTCACCGGCCAAGGCGCGGTTGAAGGTATCGCGCTTGTTGCCTGGGATATTTGCAAAACGCTCTTCCCATGCGGCGCGTGCTTCAGACCCACGGCTGCCAATGGCTTCCCATGCGGATTTGATATCGGCAGGGATTTCGAAGGGTGCTGATGTCCAGCCCCATGCTTCCTTGGCTGCAACCATCTGTGCAGGATCGGTCAATGCGCCGTGGCCCTTTGACGTGTCTTGTGCTGCGTGGCCCAGTGCAATGTGGGTTTTACAGGCGATCATGCTGGGTGTGTCGGTCTTGCGCGCGGCAGTTAGGGCTGCGTCGATCTCAACAGGGTTGTGGCCGTCGATTTCCTGAACGTCCCAGCCTGCTGCGCGGAAGCGACCAACCTGATCAGTTGTGTCTGACAGTGTAACAGGGCCGTCGATGGTGATGTTGTTGTTGTCCCACATCAAGATCAGCTTGCTCAGTTTGTGACGGCCGGCAAGGGTGATCGCCTCTTGGCTGACGCCTTCCATCAAGCAACCGTCACCTGCGATGACGTAGGTGCTGTGGTCTACAACCTTGGCACCGTATGTCGCGCGCTGGATTTCTTCTGCCATGGCAAAACCAACCGAGTTGGCAATCCCCTGACCAAGTGGTCCGGTTGTTGTTTCAATTGCATCGGCAAGAAAGTTCTCAGGGTGGCCCGCGGTGCGTGCGCCCATCTGGCGGAAGTTGCGGATTTCCTCAATGGGGAACTGAACGTCACCCACAAGGTGCAACAGCGAATAGATCAACATTGATCCGTGACCCGCAGACAGAACAAAACGGTCGCGGTCAGGCCACAGCGGATTGGCGGCGTCAAACTTTAGGTGGTTCTGAAACAGGACAGTGGCCACATCGGCCATACCGATGGGCATACCGGAGTGACCGGAGTTCGCCTCGGCAACGGCATCAAGCGTGAGCGCGCGAATTGCGGCCGCTTTTGACCAGTGATCGGGGTGGGCAGATTGGAGAGCTTTGAGATCCACGCGCTGGGACTCCTTCATAAAAAGGGCAGTTTCATAAAAAGGACAGTTTTGCGCTGCATATCAAGCCAGCGGGAAAGATCAAGCGCATGGAACATGCTGTTTGCCCCCGTTTGGGATGAAGTTTGAGCGCCAAGGTGCTGTTCTGAAAGGGGGGCAGTATTTATTGACCGCTTTAGGTAGGATCACTGCAATATTATGCGCGAACCGATTCGTATTGTGTAAAGGTCGGCGCGGGGTTGAAGAATGAAGAGGGGCATATGAACGATATCGAAGAACTTCAGCGGCGCATTACCGCTGCCATGGATCAGGTTGCGTTCGGGGTGGACAAATTGGGCGCGGCATCTGCAGGCCCTGATGAAGATACCCTGCGCCAACTAGAAGATGAACGCACCGCCAACGCACAGCTACAAGAGCGCGTGCGCAGCCTGCGAACAAAATCAGAAGGGGAGCTTGCTGCGTTGCGCTCTCATGTGGAAGAAGGTGAGGCCCGCATGGCCCAGCTCGATATCGAGCTGCAGCGCGTGCGCCGTGCCAACGCCCAACTCACCGATGCCTGCGCCGCACTACGGGATGCAAACACCGAAGGTGTTGGAGAACCTCACCTTATTAACAAGGCGATGCTGGCCGAACTGGAAGGGCTGCGCGCCGCTCGCGCCGCTGATGTGGCTGAAACGTCAACGATCCTTGCCAGTCTTCAGCCCTTGATTGATGCCGCATCCGACACGAATGCCCCTCAGGAGGACGCATAATGCCAGAGGTAAAAATTTCTATCGGCGGTCGCCAATTTGATGTGGCCTGTCAGGAGGGCGAAGAAAGCTATCTGCACTCCGCTGCCAAAATGTTGGACGACGAGGCCCAAGTTTTGGCCGATGCAGTGGGCCGTATGCCCGAAGCACGCATGTTGTTGATGGCTGGCCTGATGCTGGCGGATAAAACCGCAAGTGTTGAAGATAAAATCGCCGAAGTCCGCGCTGAGCTGGCCGAACGTGAGGCTGAACTTGAAGGTCTGCGCAATGTCGTGGTCGAGCCAGAGCGCATCGAAGTACCCGTTATCCCGCAATCGGTCACCGACACATTGGCCGAAATCGCAGCACGCGCAGAATCGCTGGCCGCTGAGATAGACGAAAAGGTCAATGGTTAGCCTCAGTTTGGGCTAGCACGCGTAGAAAAGGGAGGATGTAATTCCCCATCCTCCCTTCATAGTCTCTTCCGGGTGGTACGAGGTCATAGACCACCGGAAGAGTATTGGTCGCTGCTTAACTTAGAAGCCTAGAACCAAAGACACCCCAAGAGTGTTGTCGGTGGATTTCAGGCCCGCTGCTGGATCGGTGTTGTATTCTGTGCGATAGCTTACACGCGTGGACAGGTTTTTGGACATTTTATAGTTTATGCCAGCATCGTTGGTGACGGTTGTGTTCACGTCAGAACCCAGAATGTCGGTATCCATCGTGAATGACACAGTATCATTGAAGCCGTAGAAGTAGCGCGAGGTGGCGATAAAGCCGACTTCGGTTTCGGAATCGCCTGTCACGTCTTTAAAGTAACGCACACCGGGGCCTGCTTGAACGCGCCATGTGTGGTTTTCTTTGTTCAACACACGGTACCCAGGACCAAAGCCCAAGAAGGCGTCTGTTGTGGATCCGTCAATGCCGTTGTTGTCTGCGTCTGTCAGGTATCCGTCATATTCAAAACGTGCCACGCCGAACCCATAGAATTCTTGTGAGAAATAGCGGCTACCCTCATAGGTCGCAAAGAATTTCTCTTCGCTTTTGAGGCCATTTGCTTCGCCGTATTCTGCGGCAAATCCGATCAAATGGTTCCAGTCGTTAACACCGTATGTCAGGCGACCCGCGCCAGATACTTCGCCATTGTCTGTGTTGCCGGATGTACCGGAAGCAGACAGCGCAAAGGAACCACGCCAGCCCTGTGCGACGCCATTGGTACCATAACGTTCCGCATCCGAACCATTGGCCAGATCGTCGTTTACGTTATCAGCGATATCGTCGATCTGGTCGTTCAGTGATTGGATACCAGTGAGAGAGTCTTGTGCAAATGCGGGGGCGCCAACCATTAACGCTAGCGCTGATACAGTTGCCATTTTTATTAGCATGTTCATGTTTCAATCCCTTTCAAGGAGTTGTTCCGCCGTCCGGCAAGGCTGCCGTCGATCGGAAGCATCTCTGCTTGGGTAGAATTAGATTTGATGTTGATCGGAGTGAAATTCGAAAAACTCGTGTTTGAAGTGAGTATTATAAATTTGAAATCCGGACCGACTTATCAGTCTAGAGGTCTTCCTTGCGGGCCAGATTGCGGATTGCCAAGTTTTCATGAAACGTTTTCAGTCTCTTGAATAACTCCGGTCAAAGTCGTGCGCGCTACTTGGGCAAGATCATGCTCAAGGTCTTCGCGCCAAACAATCCATGATGGGTGGCTAAAACGTGGCGCGTCCGCCACAATATGCAAGTTTCCCGTCTCTAATTGGTGCTGCACTGACCGCTTTAGAAGGTACGCTTTGGCGCGACGGTTTGCGATATAGTCGCCCGTCAGTGCGCCAAGGTTCATGGTGAGGCCCGAATTTGTGAGATGGGGCAGGGCCAAAGCATGAGCTTGGGTGAATTCCGGACCCCATTCTGCAAGCACATAGTCACTTGCATCAGAGACAGAGGCATCGGGATAAGATGCGACCATGACCAGCTCATCCTCTAACACCTTTTCAGCCAACAGGCCGGGGCGCAGTTGTGGCGTATATATAAGGGCCGCTTGCACAACGCCTTCCATCAGAAAACGCGTCAACCTGTCTGGCATGCCCAGTTCTGTTCTAATGCTAAGTTTCGGCATGGCGGCTTGTAAACGGTCCAACCATTGAAACCCCAAGCGCGGCCATAGTGAATACTGCCCTCCAAGTGAGAGAGAGCGGTTATAACCTGCGGGGATTGCGATTTGTTGACGCGCTTCTTCCCAGATTCTGAGCAGGCTAAGGGCATAACGTTCAAACTGCGCGCCCTCTGGTGTCAGGATTGCTCCCGCCTTAGACCGTGTGAAAAGGGGATGGCCCAAGCTGTCCTCGAGCCGTTGAATGCGCAGGCTGACGGCGGATTGAGTGACAAACAGGCGGTCACAAGCGGCCGCAAATGACTCTGTGTTGGCGACCTCGATAAAGGTTTTGATCAGAGTGATGTCCATAATGCATATCCATAAGATAGTTGCGTTTTAAGTGTCATTCGAATTGGTGTTCCTGAGAATTGGATTTCTGATGTACCAATCTCAGCAATGCCAAGCAGGTGTCTGCAGGGCATCGATTTGGCCATATCAGCCATACAAACGCGACAGCGTCGAAGGGAACTTGGGGCGTTTAATACCCATAAAACGATTGCCGTTGATTTGATGGAAATAGGTGTTTTTGTGTTGGAACACCCAACAGGACGAGGCATTGGCACTGCGGTTGGGGTAATGAGGTTTGGAGTGTGAATCGCTCGAAACACAGCATTGGTACTGGCAAGCTTGCAGTACATTTGGGCAAATTTTCTCTGAAATAGATTTATGGGCCCGCGGCTTAAGTAAGCGCTAGATACAATTGGGCATAAAAAAAGCGCGCCTCCGAATGGGGCGCGCTTTTTCGTGTCTGGATGCCAAAAATTTAGCCGTTGGCTTCGCGGATCTTATCTGCGGCGTCTTTATCGAAGGTCACGCCGTTATCTGTGAACAATGTGTCCAATTCGCCAGATAGGGTCATTTCGGTGATGATGTCACAGCCGCCAACAAATTCGCCTTTGACATATAGCTGGGGAACGGTGGGCCAATCGGAAAAATCCTTGATGCCTTGGCGGATTGTCTCATCGGCCAGAACGTTCACATCCGCATACTCAATGCCCATGTAATTCAGCACGCCAGCAACGCGCGACGAAAAACCGCACTGCGGCATTTCTTTGGTGCCCTTCATAAACAGAACGACATCGTTGCCGGTGACTGCGTCTTTGATGGTTTGATTTGCATCGCTCATTGGGTCTGGTCCTTGTTCTTAGTTTTGTGGAACGCCGTGTGGTACCGCGCGCTATAGGTTTCATCATCCGGCAAGGCGAGGCCTTCTGGATTGATAATGTCATTTTCGGGGGCGTCTTTGCGGCTGAAAACACGTGGCATAGGCATCGTGGTCCGCTCTAGGCCTTGGTGAATGCGCTGGGTCCGGTAGACGCCAGTCATGTCTAATGCTTCATGCCCGAGGGCGGGCTTTTTGTTTGCTGGGCTACGGTGAGGTTGGCGTTTGGATAGAGGGACATAGCTGCGGCTTGCCGCGCGGTATTGCGATACGCAAACTCCCACGACACCCAGCAACGCTGCTCCCAATATCCAAACCCACATGTGTTTACCCCGGTACTTTCGTGGTGAGGGCTAGCGCGTGCAGATCGCCGTTCGTGCCATCCATCTTGCCCTTTAGGGCTGCGTATACGGCGCGCTGTTGCTGCACACGGTTTTTGCCGCGGAAACTCTCGTCGGTTACCATCGCAGCCATGTGCACACCGTCGTTGCCTTCGACCACAATCTGGGCGTCCGGAAAGCTGATGCGCAGAAGGTCTTCGATTTCACTGGCTTGCATGGGCATGGGTGGTCTTCCTTTTGGCTCTGTTAATTTAGATGTAGTAGGGGGAGGGCTTGCGTGCAAGGGAACACGATCCTACCTTGTTCCGAAACGCGTAATGTCAGACGCTACCATTTCAAGTTTCCTAAGGTTCCAAGGAAGGATACCGCAGATGCAATCTATTTCAGGCGCACCGGAACAAGCACTTGCTTGGATCCGCGCAGGCAAACGTGCAGCCCTTGCCACTGTCATTGAGACATGGGGTTCTGCGCCGCGCCGTGTAGGCGCCCAAATGGTTGTGTCAGATGCCGCCGAAATGGAAGGTTCTGTCTCGGGGGGCTGTGTTGAAGGCGCTGTAGTGGTTGAAGCACTGGAGGCGTTGGAAGACGGCGAAACAAAGCTACTGGAATACGGCATCAGTGACGGAGATGCCTTTGCGGTTGGTCTGGCCTGTGGTGGTAATATCCGCGTCTTGGTTGAGCCGATCGGGGCAGGTGGCATGCCCCAAGAGATGTTGGAAGCGCTGGTTGCAGCCCGCGCGGCCTCTACCCCGGTGGCTTATCGCGTGACCCTTGAGGGAACGCAGCACGCGCTGGTGTCCGAGGGCTACGAGGACCGCTTTCGCAAGGACCGTTCAGGTGTTGAGGAAGACGGCAAAACATTTGTGGCAATTCACAACCCGCCATTGCGGTTGATTGTTGTTGGCGCGGTTCACATTGCCCAAGCATTGGTGCCTATGGCTCAGATCGCGGGCTTTGATCCTGTTGTGATTGATCCACGCGAAGCGTTCGGCTCTGAAGCGCGTTTTCCGGGCGCGCGGGTTATCAATGATTGGCCTGATACTGCAATCGAGGACGTAGGTATTGATACCCGCACAGCATTGGTGCTGCTGTCCCACGACCCCAAGCTGGATGATCCGGCGTTACATGTTGGGTTGCGATCTGGCGCGTTTTATATTGGCGCGTTGGGGTCAACGCGCACCCACGCCGGCAGGATTGAACGCCTGTCCGAAGCGGGATTTGATCCCCACACCATCGCACGAATTCACGGGCCTGTAGGCCTGAACATTGCCGCATCTGGCCCTTCCGAGATTGCAGTGTCGATTCTTGCACAAATGATCGAAGTGTTACGCACCCCATGAAGTTTGGCTCAGTTGCGACATCTTCAGCGCTTGGCACCGTTTTGGCCCACTCTATGGCCCTGCCAAAGGGGCGGTTGCGAAAAGGCGTTGTGCTGGGTCAGGACGATATTGCGGCCCTTGAGGCTGCGGGGCATTCTGATGTTATCGTGGCACAGCTGGAAAAGGATGACGTGGCAGAAAATGCCGCTGCAGATGCGGTCGCGGACGCGTTATTGGAGGGCAGTGCTGGTTTGCGACGCAGCGTCGCCTTTACCGGGCGGGTTAATCTGATCGCTGAAACCGCCGGAGTAGCGGTGCTGGATGTGGCTGCACTGGATGCCGTGAACGGGGTTGATCCCATGATTACGGTTGCGACGGTTCCGGCACACCACCAATTGCGGGCGGGCGATTTGGTCGCGACAATCAAAATTATCGCATATGCGATCCCCCAGACCGCCTTGGATATTGCGGTCGAAAAAGCGCGCGGCGCTGCGCGACTTGCTGGTCCTGCGCTGGCATCTGCAACGTTGATCATCACCGAAATCCCTGGTGGGGCCGGGGATAAGGGCAAGCAGGCCATTGAGGACCGCCTCACCGCGTTAGATGTTGCGCTGACATCGGTTCAAATGGTGCCGCATACTCAAGACGCATTAACCGCAGAGATAAAAGCGGCGGACACGCCATTGGTTTTGATTTTGTCCGGATCAGCCACCTCTGACATCACCGATGTGGCACCTGCTGCATTGGTTCAGGCGGGTGGGCAAGTCGCGCGATTTGGCATGCCAGTAGATCCCGGAAATTTGTTATTTTTGGGTACGCTGGGGGATCAGCAGGTGATCGGTTTGCCGGGCTGTGCGCGTTCGCCAGCGCTCAATGGTGCAGATTGGGTTCTGTCGCGTGTGGCCTGCGGCATTGACGTAACGTCACAAGATATCGCCGCGATGGGTGTAGGTGGCTTGTTAAAAGAAATTCCGACACGCCCACAACCGCGCCGTGCCCGCAACTGACGCAAAACTGGGTGGTATGATCCAACGTCAAGGAAATTTTTTAGTTCTCAACCCGCCGGAGCCATGCTTAACTCCCCTTCAATGACACAAATTATGAGAAGTCTGGGAGGACATGAATGACACAGGTTAAGATGACCGTGAATGGCAAGGCCGCGTCCGGCGATGTCGAAGGTCGCACGTTGCTGGTCCAATTCTTGCGCGAAAATATGGGAATGACGGGAACACACGTTGGCTGTGACACCAGCCAATGTGGCGCATGCGTTGTGCATGTAGACGGCGTTGCCGTTAAATCCTGCACCATGCTAGCGGTGGAAGCCGAAGGTTCCGAAGTGGCCACAATCGAGGGCCAAGCGGCACCAGATGGTACACTCAATACAATCCAGCAGGCGTTTCAGGACCACCACGGCCTGCAATGCGGTTTCTGTACCCCGGGTATGGTGATGTCTGCGGCGGCGCTGTTGAAAGACAACCCCAAGCCAACAGAAGCAGACGTGCGCCACTATCTGGACGGCAACATCTGCCGCTGCACTGGCTACCACAACATCGTTAAGGCGATCATGGCTGCATCCGGTCAGGACGTTGGCGCGATAGCGGCTGAATAAGCAGTGAGTAGCCCGCGCTTCATCATGGTCGGCACGCAAGATGCCGCTGTTGCAACCGCCTTTGTCACATCGGTGATGGGGTGGGCAAAGATGAAGATGGGCGCTGGTGCTCCCGAATTTGGGCGGTTTGGTATCTGTAGTGATCCAGATGCTGTTCACTTTGGCGTGTATCAAAAATAGCCACATCCGTCTGCCAACAAGGCGGTTGTGTTGAAATTCATTACTGATTGGGTCGCGCATTTGCGGACTGGCCCTAGGGAGGAATAAAAATGCCTAAGGATTTTGGTATCGGTGCCAGCAGTAAGCGGCGCGAAGACGTCCGGTTTTTGACCGGAGAAGGCAACTATACGGATGACATCAACGTAAACGGTCAGGCGCATGTGTTTTTCCTGCGCTCGGACATTGCGCATGGCACGATCAACAGCGTGGACACATCCGCGGCTGACGGCATGCCCGGTGTGGTCAAGATTTTCACAGGCGTTGATTTTGTTGAAGTGGGATCAGTCCCTTGTGGTTGGCAGATCACGGATAAACACGGCGAACCAATGCAAGAGCCGCGCCACCCTGTGCTGGCCGATGGCAAGGTCCGCCACGTAGGCGAGCCGATCGCAGCAGTTGTCGCCGAAACGCTAGAGCAGGCCCGCGACGCCGCCGAAGCGATCAACGTGGATATTTCAGAATTGCCCGCCGTGGTGAACATGAAAGAAGCGGTCAAAGAAGGCGCAACAAAGGTGCACGACGATTTGACGTCGAACCTGTGCTATGACTGGGGCTTTGTTGAAGAGAACAAAGGCGCTGTTGATGCCGCGTTTGAAGAGGCGGCGCATGTCACCACCCTTGAGCTGGTGAACAACCGTCTTGTGGCCAACCCGATGGAGCCGCGCGTGGCCGTAGGTGATTTCGCCCGTGGCACTGGTGATCACACGCTCTACACCACCAGCCAAAACCCGCATGTTATTCGCCTGTTGATGGGCGCATTTGTGCTGGGCATCCCAGAGCATAAGCTGCGTGTTGTTGCGCCTGATGTTGGCGGCGGCTTTGGCACAAAAATCTTCCACTATCAGGAAGAAGCATTTGTGACCTTCGCAGCCAAAGTGTGTAACCGCGCTGTTAAGTGGACCTCGTCACGTTCCGAGGCGTTCATGTCAGACGCGCATGGCCGCGACCACGTGACTAAGATTCAGCTGGCGCTGGACAAAGACAACAACTTTACCGCTCTGCGCACGGATACCTACGCCAACATGGGCGCGTATCTCAGCACCTTTGCACCGTCTGTTCCTACCTGGCTGCACGGCACATTGATGGCGGGGAACTATAAAACGCCGCTGATCTACGTGAACGTAAAAGCCGTCTTCACCAACACGGTGCCGGTTGATGCGTATCGCGGTGCTGGTCGCCCCGAGGCGACATATCAGCTAGAGCGTTTGGTTGATAAAGCAGCCCATGAGCTGAAGGTTGATCCGATCAAACTGCGCCGCCAGAACTTTATCATGGAGTTCCCATACGCCACGCCAGTTGCTGTGGAATATGACACGGGCGATTATGTTGCGACGATGGACAAGCTCGAAGAGATGGCCGACATCCCCGGATTTGCAGTGCGCCGCGCCGCATCCGAGGCTGCGGGCAAGCTGCGCGGCTTTGGCGTGAACTGCTACATCGAGGCGTGCGGTATTGCGCCGTCCAACCTTGTTGGGCAACTGGGCGCACGTGCGGGCCTGTTTGAAAGCTGCACAGTGCGTGTGAACGCCACGGGCGGCCTTGTTGTTATGACAGGCAGCCACAGCCACGGGCAGGGGCATGAGACGACCTTCTCCCAAGTGGTCGCCGAGATGATCGGCATCCCGGAGGATATGGTCGAGGTTGTGCACGGTGACACGGCCAACACACCAATGGGCATGGGTACTTACGGGTCCCGCTCCCTAGCGGTAGGTGGTTCTGCCATGGTGCGCGCCACAGAAAAGATCATCGCAAAGGCCACCAAGATCGCCAGCCACTTGCTGGAGGCTTCCGAGTCCGATGTTGAGCTGAAAGACGGTGCATTCACTGTTGCAGGCACGGATAAATCCGTCGCTTGGGGCGAAGTGACACTGGCCGCCTATGTGCCGCACAACTATCCGCTGGAAGAGATCGAACCAGGCCTCGAAGAGACTGCGTTTTATGACCCGTCAAACTTTACCTATCCATCAGGCGCCTATGCCTGTGAGGTCGAGCTGGATCCAGAAACAGGTCAGGTCACAATCGAGCGGTTCTCGGCTGCGGATGATTTCGGGAATATTGTGAACCCGATGATTGTAACCGGTCAGGTCCACGGCGGTATCGCCCAAGGGATCGGGCAGGCACTGCTGGAAAACTGTGCCTACGACAGCGATGGTCAACTGCTCAGCGCTAGCTACATGGATTACGCGATGCCGCGTGCGTCTGATTTGCCGTTATTTGACGTCGATCACTCGTGCCAGACACCGTGTACGCACAATCCATTGGGCGTAAAGGGCTGCGGCGAGGCAGGGGCAATCGGCTCTCCTCCGGCGGTGGTCAATGCGGTTTTGGATGCTATGCGCTCGGGCGGTAAGGATGTCGGCCATATCGACATGCCTGTGACACCGCACCGCGTCTGGGAAGCGATGAACAGCTGAGTATAATTGCAATCGGTGGCCCAAATCGGGGCATCGATTGTGCATTGAGATTTGAAAAGGGTGCATTGGCGCGATGCCGCACCTGAAAGGAAGACAAGATGTATAATTTTGATGTTGAAATGCCCAGCACCATCGCTGATGCGGTGCAGGCATTGTCGCGCGACGAGGCGCAACCGCTGAGTGGCGGCCAAACACTGATCCCAACGCTTAAGGCGCGCCTTGCAGCACCTTCGGTGCTGGTGTCGCTGCACGGTATTGCCGAAATGAAAGGCGTTTCAAAAGACGGCGCGACGCTTTCTGTTGGTGGTGGGACAACCCACGCAACTGTGGCGGCTGAAGCTGCAGCCAGCTATCCTGCACTTGCCTCACTTGCGGCACGTATTGGTGATCCGGCTGTGCGCAACCGTGGTACAATTGGTGGCTCGGTTGCCAACAATGACCCATCCGCGTGCTATCCTGCGGGTGTGCTTGCGTCTGGCGCAACCGTGGTCACCAACACCCGTGAGATCGCGGCCGACGATTACTTTCAAGGCATGTTCGACACCGCACTGGAAGAGGGCGAGATCGTCACCGCAGTGAAGTTCCCGATCCCTGAGGCAGCGCATTACGAAAAGCACCTACAGCCTGCGTCACGTTTTCCGCTGGTTGCTGTGTTTGTGGCCAAATTCGCGGACGGCGTGCGTGTTGCTGTAACGGGTGCGTCTGAAAATGGCGTGTTCCGTTGGACCGAAGCCGAAGCAGCTCTGAACAGCAACTTTAGCGCAGATGCGGTTGCTGGCCTCTCTGCGGATGGTTCGGAGATGATCAGTGACTTGCATGGCACGGGCACATACCGCGCGCATTTGGTTGGCGTGATGACCAAACGGGCTGTTGCAGCCATCACAGGCTAAATTGCAAGCTCGATTCGATATGATAGATAGCCGCGCAGCACTGCGCGGCTATTTGCCTTTTAGGGGCAGGGTTTAGATCGGTCGTAGGTGATCAGGGCATTAGACTATGGTTTTGATGAATAGGTTGAGGTGAAATATGTTTATTGCACAAATCCCTGCTGGATATTTGGCATCAAACCTCATCGCACAAAAACAAACCAACAGATTTCGCCTATTAGCTTTTGGAATCGGTTGCTCAATCTTACCTGACTTGGATTTGCTTTGGTTTTATCTGGTCGATAATCGCCAGACCGCGCATCACGCGTATATCTTTCACTGGCCACTGTTCTGGTGTGCCCTTGCGTTGGCGGCGTGGTTCTTTTCGTGGATTACCAACAAGCCGTGGATGAAGGCGTACATTTTGGTAGGTTTGGTGTGCCTGACACTACACATGTTTCTAGATAGCTTAGCTGCTGAGATTTATTGGTTGAAGCCATTTTCTGATATGCATCTCAATGTTGTTGAGGTTCCCGCCCGCTAGGGGTGATGGGTTTGGAACTTTGTCTTTCATTGGACTTTTGCAGCTGAGCTCGCGATCTGTTTGGCGGCGGCTGCCGTGTTGGTGCGCAAACGAAATGCCGCGGGACGGGGATGAACAAACCGTGGCACCTTGACTGCGTTTGATCTTAGGTGAGCAAGTACAAGTAGACGTTGTTCAGATAGGCCTCTTCATGGATGCAAAAGTGGGTCTCACCAACCTGATCAAAGCCTTGTGATAGATAAAAAGCGATTGCTGGCGTATTTTCCGCATTTGTTGTCAGCCAAACAGATTTGGCTTCCTTATCACGGGCATACTGAAGTGCCGCGTTTAGCAGTCGTTTCCCAATACCCTTGCCGTGATGACGTGGCTGAACATAAAGTGTCGAAATTTCCATTTCTGAACAACCATCCACCGGAGCTTTGCTCGCAGAGGATATACGCATAAAGCCGTCAATGCCGTCCCTATTTTCAGAGACCAGAATGAACTGCGTAGGATCACAGATGAGTGCTTGGGTCTTTGCTTTGGTGAATTCACTCAACGCATAATCTGCAAAGAAGGCGCTCACGCCCTGCTTGAGGTAAGTGACGATCCATACTTCGATCGAAATGGCGGCGATGCTTGAGGCGTCTGATAATTGTGATCTTCTGAGGGTCATGCCTGAAACATGACAGTTACAGGTGCGGAGGTGAAATCGAAATTGTCAGAAAAATGTATGAAGTTAAGCGAGGCCTACTGAGGTTTGTTAAAAATGGGGGCCACAAAACGAAAATCGCCCCGACCAATCTGGTTCGGGGCGACTTGAGAATTCTTTGTGATTCGAGATCAACCTACTTAGGAAGAGGCCCGATCAGCATGACCATCTGGCGGCCTTCCATCTTGGGGAAGTTCTCGACCTTGCCCTGCTCTTTGGTATCTGCTGCAACACGTTCAAGCAATTCACGGCCCAAGTTCTGGTGCGCCATTTCGCGGCCCCGGAAACGTAAGGTGATTTTGACCTTATCGCCGTTCTCGAGGAACTTGTAGACGTTGCGCATTTTCACTTCATAATCATTGGTGTCAGTGTTCGGGCGGAACTTGACCTCTTTGATCTCAATGATCTTTTGCTTTTTACGAGCTTCAGCTTCGCGCTTTTGGGTCTCGTATTTGAACTTGCCGAAATCCATGATTTTGCAAACTGGCGGATTGGCATTTGGTGAGATTTCCACAAGGTCTAGCCCTGCTTCTTCTGCCATACCCATAGCGCGGGCAGGAGTGACAACGCCTGCGTTTTCGCCATCTGCGCCAATCAGGCGGATTTCGTTTGAACGGATGTTTTCATTGACGCGCGGGCCGGTGTCACGTTGCGGCGGTGCGTTATGTGGTCTACGAGCGATGATGGTTGTCCTTTGATGGCTGATTTACCAGTTTTGCAAGGTAAACACCCATTGCCCGCCGTTCAAGGCGAAAATCATCCTACCTTGCGCAACTGCACTGCAATTTCCCCTTGAATATGTTAGTTTGGACGCGCATTTCAGCGCCAATAACAAGTGCGGTGGTGTTCTGCCATGCAGTGCTGAGAGAATTAAGAGGAAGTACCTATGAAGAATCTCGTTTGGATCGTCGTTGCGGCAATTATTGGTGTTGGGGGCTATATGCTCTTTTCCGGGCGCAGCGTTCAGGAAATAGCATCTGATGTATCTGAAACAGCAACATCGGCTGTTGAGGCAACAACCTCTGCCGCAGGTGACGCAGTTGATGCGGCCGCAGATGTAGCAAGCGACGCAGCGACAGCAGTTGCAGAGACAGCTGAAGAAGCCGTTGAAACAACAACAGAAGCAGCAAGCGACGCGGCCACAGCCGTTGCAGAGACAGCCGAAGCAGCCGTTGAAGCAACGACAGAAGCAGCAAGCGACGCGGCCACAGCGGTTGCAGAGACAGCCGAAGCAGCCGTTGATGCAACAACAGAAGCAGCAAGCGACGCAGCGACAGCCGTTGCAGACACAGCCGATGCAGCAGTTGATGCAACAACAGAAGCAGCCAGCGACGCAGCTACAGCCGCTGCAGACACAGCCGATGCAGCAGTTGATGCAACAACAGAAGCAGCCAGCGACGCAGCTACAGCCGCTGCAGACACAGCCGATGCAGCAGTTGATGCAACAACAGAAGCAGCAAGCGATGCGGCGACAGCTGTTGCAGACACAGCTGAAGCAGCAGTTGATACAGCCGTAGACACGGCAAGCGATGCAGCATCTGCAGCGACAGACGCAGTTTCTGCGACAACCGAAGCGGCGTCAGACGCTGTTGAAGCAGTCACAGACACAACCGCCGCAGCAACCGAAACAGTTGAAACAGCGACAGATACAGCAAATGCGGCAACTGAAGCAGTTGAAACTGCAACAGATACAGCCACAGCGGCGACCGAAGCTGCCGAAGCAGCAACAGATACGGCAGCTGCCGTTTCTGAGACCAGCGCAATGTCCGAGCTGTTTACCGTTGACGGTTTCAACCTCGAAAAAGTGACAAGCATGGTTGATGCTTCTGATTTGGGTACGCTTCAGAAAACTGTTCTGACCAAGGGTCTGGATGCAGCGCAGGACAACCCAGAGTTGCTGTCTGCTGCTTTGACCAAAATCCGCGAAGCGCTTGGCATGTAAGCCAATCCGCTTATTGCGATAAAAGCCGCTCCTTCGGGGGCGGCTTTTTTTATGGGCGCTGGGGGAGGGGCAGGTTGCTGGAGGTCCCTAGAATACGCCGTAGGGACCAATAAATCACACCCACACTCAGAATCAGCCAAAGACCACCCCAGATGAGGGTCGCACCGCCAAACTCCTGCGCCAACATATAGGCGTCCGAGGGCTGGCTAGAGCGTGCAATGGTGTCGTCAAAAATATCATAGGGCACATAGATCAGGCTGGTGAGGCCGATCACCCGCAGCACCATGTCATTGGCCGCGTGGCCAAGGAATCGCGCCATCGCCAATAGAATCAATCCCGCAGTGACACAAAACAGGGCTGCAAACAGGTCGCGCACATAAAGGACTGTCACCAGCAACATGACGGCCCCCAGTGCGGCGGTGACAAAGCGGTCAGCCTCACTGCGCAATGCCAGCATCAGCAGCGCCGCACCCATCATAAGTGACCCCAGATAGCCCGCGGATAGAATCGCAAACCGGTTGCCGCCACGGGTTATGGCAAACCCGCCTTGCTCAGGGGAGATCGATATCTGCTCAACCGATCCTCCCGTCAGCCACGCGGCCACCGCATGGGATAGCTCATGCAGGAAGACGACCAGAATTTTGAGGGGGACCACAACAGGCGTGTGCCACAGGGCAAACACAACAGCAGTGATGGCCAGTAGCTGCCAATGGGCTTTTAGGTATGTCATAGGGTGATCACGCATGGGGCGGCGGCAAATGTCAATTCACCGCCGCCCCATCTGATCAGTCTGTTGGTCTAAGTATTAGCCAACAAATGCTTTTTCGACCACATAGTGCTTAGGGTCAGAATTTGCGCCTTCTTCCAGGCCGAAACCTTCGAGAACTTTTTTGATGTCCACGTTCAGCCCCATGGAGCCACAGACCATCGCACGGTCTGTATCAACGGAAATGCCGTCAATCCCAAGGTCACGGAACATAGTACCGTCTTCCAACAAGGTTGTGATACGGCCCATCTTTGGGCTCTCTTCACGGGTAGTGGTGGGATAATAACGGATCTTGGCAAGGTTCTCTTTGCCGATCAGTTCCTGCATCATCTCGTCGTTTTGCAAATCTTCGATCAGTTTGCGGGAATATTCCAGCTCGGCCACGTTGCGGCATGTATGCGTGACAACCACCTCGTCGTAGTTCTCATAGGTTTCCGGTTCGCGCAGCAGGCTAGCGAAAGGCGCAAAGCCAGTACCGGTTGAGAAGAACCAGATGCGTTTGCCGGGCAGCAGCGCGTCATGCACCAATGTGCCAACAGGTTTGGGACGCAGAATGATTTCATCGCCAACCTTGATGTGTTGCAAACGCGATGTCAGCGGGCCGTCTTGAACCTTGATCGAGTAAAACTCCAGCTCTTCATCCCATGACGGAGAGGCAATGGAATAGGCGCGCAGCAGCGGCTTCTGCTTGCCTGTCTCTGGGTGCGGTTCGCCCATCAGGCCAATCATCACAAATTCACCTGAGCGGAAACGCAAAGACGCAGGGCGTGTTACGCGGAACGAAAACAGGTGGTCTGTCCAATGCGTTACGCTGGTGACAGTTTGCGCGTCCGGCAGGGTGGGGACGGCTTTGGCGGTTTGGGTGTTCACGGGTGTTTGCTCGGTCATGATTAATCCGCAGAGCCATGCTCCGCAGTCCTTCTATAAAACTAGGTATAGGTTGGGTGCAATGCGTGCTTTAGCCGCGCAAACGTGCCTGATAGTTGTGCGCATTCCAATCCGCGCGAAACTGCCACTGATCAACGGGCTGGCGCGTGGCCAATGCATCGTCGATCTCGACCTCGTCAAAGCCCGAGCGGCGCGCCATAGCGTATTGATCCGCCAACACATGACCACGTGCACGCAGACGGCCTGTATAGCCGCGCAAGCGCAACGCCCGTGCAATTGTGAAGCCACGCCCATCCGCAGAGGATGGGAAATCAATGCGGATCATCTCAAGCGTCGGCGTCAGCGTGATTTCTTCCGGGGTCGCGTCTGAGGGCAGATCAAGCGCGACACAATCATTTGCAGCGCCCGTGGCGCAATAACCTTGGTCCCAATCATCTGAAGCAAAGCCGCTGTCGGTTACGATAATAGTCATTGTGGTGCTCCTACACGTACCATTTTGCCGTTCACAAAGTGGATGCCGCATTCATCTTTTTCCTGATCGCGCCAGCGTCCGGCACGTGGGTCTTCGCCTTCTTTTACAGGCGATGTGCACGGGGCACAGCCGATAGAAGGATATCCTTTTGCCACCAATGGATGGCGCGGAAGGTTGTTTTCTTCAATGTAGTGCCGCACGTCTTCACGCGCCCAGTGGGCCAAGGGGTTTACCTTGATCCGGCCAGTACCGTCTTCCACCTCAAAAGGTGGCAGATCGGAACGCCCATCAGATTGAAAACGTTTGCGCCCTGTGATCCAGCCGTCATACCCCTCAAGCGCCTTTTCAAGCACTTGGGTTTTGCGTAGGGAACAACAGGCATCTGTGTCGCGTTGGTGCAGGGTATTATCCGGGTCTTCAAGGACGGTATTTGCCCGGATGACCTTAACACGTTTCAGCCCCAGCTGTTTAGCGACTTCTTTTTGATAGTGCAGCGTTTCGGGAAACAGCAGCATTGTATCAATGAAAATCACCTGCACATCTGCACGTGCCTTGGAGGCGAGGTGCAGCAGTGCGACGCTTTCGGCACCAAAACTGGAGACAAGCGCCAGATTTGGAAACACGTCAAACGCGCCCCGCAACACATCTGGTGCAGAGTGGTGTTTAAAGCGCGTGTTGAGGTATTCAACACGCGCATGCAATGGAAGGTTACGCGGCATTTGCCTTGCCCTCTGGATAAAGTACGGCCTTGAACGGCGCGAGGCCGAGGCGGCGGTACGTCTGCAAGAATGTCTCGCTCGGCTCTGAGCGCAGATCAAGATAACCCATCACCAGACGTTCAATCGCCGGAATGATGCCATCCGCTGAGAAACCTGGGCCGGCACGCTCACCAATGGCGGCATCTTCTGTGCCGTCACCGCCCAGCGTGATCTGGTAGTTTTCAACACCAGCGCGGTCGAGACCAAGGATACCGATGTGACCCACATGGTGGTGCCCACAGGCATTGATGCAGCCCGAGATTTTGATTTTGAGCGGACCTACTTCATGCTCCAGCTTCAACTCGTCAAAGCGGGTGGCGATTTCCTGTGCGATCGGGATCGAACGTGCTGTGGCCAGCGCGCAATAATCCATACCGGGGCAGGCGATGATATCCGAGATCAGGCCGATGTTGGCCGTGCCCAATGCAGCGGCTTTCAGCGCGGCATGAAGGGCGGGCAGATCGGCGCGGTGCACGTGGGGCAGAATGACGTTCTGCTCATGGCTGATGCGCAGCTCGTCATGGCCATAGGTTTTGGCCAATTCCGCCATGGTGCGCATCTGATCGGATGTTGCATCGCCCGGCGTAGCGCCATGTGCCTTGAGGGAGATCGACACAATCGCATAACCCGCTTCGCGGTGATCGGCGAGGTTGGTATCTGCCCATGCGCGGAACACCGGATCGTTGGTATACGCACTCTCATATGCGGCCAATGATTTGGTTTGGAAGGAAGGCTGGGCAAAATCCGCCTCGATGCGCGACAGCATTTGCTGATCTACGCCTGTAAACTGTGGACGGATCAGCGCATACCGCGCATCAACCCGCGCACGGATGTCCTCAATCCCGTTCTCATGAACAGTGATTTTGATCCGGGCTTTGTACTTATTATCGCGACGACCCAACAGGTTATAGACAGATACAACCGCCTCAAGGGTCGGCAACAGATCCTCTGACGAAACAAAATCATACAATACTTTGCCGATCATAGGTGTGCGGCCAAGGCCACCACCGATGATGACTTCGTAGCCGCGTTCACCGTCACGCTCGACGATTTGCAGGCCAATGTCATGGGCTTTTAGAACAGCGCGGTCATGGGTTGCACCTGACACAGCAATCTTGAATTTGCGTGGCAGGAACTGGAATTCAGGGTGATCAGTGGTCCACTGACGGATCAGTTCGGCCACAGGACGTGGATCAGCGATTTCATCCGCTGCAGCGCCCGCAAAATGGTCTGCCGTCACGTTGCGGATCGTGTTGCCCGAGGTCTGAATGGCGTGCATGTTGACCTCAGCCAAGGCATCTAACATGTCCGGCACATCACGCAGTTCAGGCCAGTTGTATTGAATGTTCTGGCGGGTGGTAAAGTGGCCATAGCCCTTGTCCCATTTGTCCGCGATATCGGCCAGCTTGTGCATTTGCGCGCCGTTCAGCGTGCCGTAAGGGATCGCAACCCGCAGCATGTAGGCGTGCAGCTGTAGATACAGACCGTTCATCAGGCGCAGTGGCTTGAATTCATCCTCAGTAAGGGAGCCGTCAACGCGGCGTTCAACTTGTGAACGGAATTGCGCGTTGCGCTCGTTCAGGAAATTGGCGTCAAAATCGGTATAGGCGTACATTATGCGCTCTCCTGTTTGCCATGGGCATAGTTTGATGGTCCGGTGGCGCGAAACGCCTCACGGAAATGGGTGGTTTTGATGGTGCCGCCAGTGGTGTCGACGGTCGTGAGATACACACCGACAACTTCCTCAACACGGGCTGAGGCCTCTAGCAGGCGGATCTCGGCGTCGGCTTCATCCGTGAGGATTTCGGCAGCGTCCAGTGTGCGGACCCAATCATCGCCTTGCAGATATACAACGTCGCCTTCCAGCAATGCGTTGGCGGTGATGACAGATGGTTTGAAGGACTTGGCCATTATGCAAACTCTTCCAGTTTAAGGGATGGGGCGGCGGCCAGTGCTGCGCGGGGCGCAAGGCCGAGGAATGTGAGGGCGGGGCCAGAGAAATCCGCGGCCTTGAGGGCTGCGGGTAGGGCATCCAATGTGGTTTCCAGCACGCGTTGATCCGCGCGGGAGGCATTTTCGATGATGGTCACAGGCGTGTGACGGTCAGCACCGTGCATCAGCAGACGCCCTTGCACAAAACGCGCTGATTTCTTGCCCATGTAAATCGCGGCGACTTCATTAGGGCGGGCAAGTGCAGACCAGTCATGATCGGCAAAGCCTTTCATGTCATGGCCCGTCAGGAACCGCACAGAGGCATTGCGCCCCCGTTTTGTTAGGCTTTGGCCAATGGCCGCAACGGCGGCAGAAGCAGATGTGATGCCCGGAACGATGTGCCAGCCGATGCTATGCGCATCCACAGCGTCAATTTCTTCGTCCAAGCGGCCAAACACAGTGGCGTCACCTGATTTCAGGCGCACAACTTGCGCACCCGCTTTTGCGTGCTCAACCAACAAATCGTTGATGTGCTCCTGAGGGGTGTGGATGCCAAAACCCTCTTTGCCAACGTCGATCATGGTGGCTTCACGGCGGGCCAGCTCTAGGATTTCTGGGCTAATCAGGCGGTCATAGATCACCACATCAGCTTCATCCAACGCGCGGCGCGCTTTTAGGGTCAACAGCTCAGGATCACCGGGGCCACCACCGACAAAGGCGATATGCCCTGTGCGCGCTGTTTTGTTCAAGTGGTCATCAAGCAGAGTGTTGAGGGCAGGCAGAACGCTTTCTTGCCCGTCACCCATCGCCTTTGGGCCAGCATCAAAATAATACTCGCGCCAGAAATCACGGCGCGCACGGCCAAAGGGCAGCGCATTTGCGGCCGCGCGGAATGTTTTGCCGATGCGGGCCAATGTTCCCAGTGATTGGGGTAGGCGTTCTTCTAGGTCCGCTTTGATTGCGCGGGCCAGCACGGGGGCAGCGCCTTCGGTGCCGATTGCGATGGTCACAGGGGAACGGTCCACAATTGCGGGTGTGATGAACTGGCTGTCTTGCAGGTTGTCCACGATATTGATCAGCGCGCCGCAGGTCAGGGCAAGATGGGCTGTGCGCGCATCTTCAATGGCATCTTCATTTGCGCCATAAAACAGTTTCGCGCAAACCGCATCGCCGTAATCCATGGCGCGTGTCACAAGCGTAAGTTTGCCCGCGTGATGCCACTGTTCAATTTCCGCTGCAGGCTGCGCTGCAAACACTGTAATCTTGGCAGAGGATTTCATCAGCAGGCGCAGTTTTGCCAATGCCGCGTCGCCTCCACCGGACACGATAATGCGTGCGGTGTTGGTGCTCAGAAAGATTGGGAAGTGGTCCATCGGGGCGTATCCTCTGCGTTGTTACGATCAATATAGGATATTTTCCTCATATTTCGCCATATGGCTGGCCACATAAGGACACTTGTTCTAAACTGAGATTAGAACAGAACAGGTGGTTTGAAATTCAAGGAGAACCAGAATGAGTGTCCGTATTGACGACACAGACAGGAAAATATTGGCGGCCCTGCAACAGGATGCCAGCCGTTCGCTTGATGATATTGCCCGCGAAGTCGGTTCATCCAAGACTCCAGTATGGAACCGGATTCGCAAATTACGGGAAGCTGGGGTGATCGGTCAGCAGACGGTTGTACTGGATGCCGAGGCCTTGGGATTTGAGGCATGCTTCTTTGTGTTGATCCGCACCTCTGAGCATGAGGCGGATTGGCAGGCACGTTTTCTAAAGGCGCTACAGGACCGCCCCGAAGTGCAAGAGGCACATCGTTTGGCGGGCGACATCGATTACATCCTGAAAGTACGCGTAGAAAACGCGCGGGCCTATGACAGGTTTTATCAGGCACTGATCAGTGAGGTGCGCGTGCATAACGTCACTGCGCTGCTGTCGATGGAGCAGATTAAGTCAACAACGATGTTGCCGCTCTAGGCGGGCGCGGGTTCACCCCTTGATGATCAGTTGGTCAAGCTTGTGAAAGTGATAGCTGTCTGCAAACACAGGCTTTTCGGCCAGCGTAAGGGTTGGGAAGCGCGCAAATAACGCGGGCAAGGCGATCTGCATCTCCATCCGCGCCAAAGGGGCGCCAACGCAAAAATGCATGCCTCCGCCAAAGGCGGCGTGGGGCTTGCCACCACGATCATATTTGAACTTATCAGCATCCGAATAAACCGCGGGATCACGGCCTGCAGCCGCCAATACCAGACCAACGCGGCTGCCAGCTTTCAGCGTGACTGCGCCAAGGTCGACATCCTCGTACACATAACGGTCAAACATGTGCAGGGGCGGGGTGTAGCGCAGCAATTCTTCGCAAGTGGTGGCAATGGCATCGGGCGCAAATGCGCTGTGCGGTGTTTTGTTCTCAATCAAACATTTCACAGCGTTTCCAAGGCTGTGCACGGTTGCTTCATGCCCTGCGTTCAAAAGCAGAACACAAGTGCTGATCAATTCAGCAGTGCTTAGACGTGCGCCGTCTTGTTCAGCCGCTATCAGTTCAGTGATCAGATCATCTGCGGGGCTATTGCGGCGCTGCTCGATGTATCCGGTCAGAAAATCGGCAAACTCAGATGCGGCAGCGGTTGCGGCATCCTCAATCGCGCGCGTCCGCCCCGCCTGATACATCGCAACCATATCCGCAGACCACCGCAGCAGGTCAGGTGCCATGGCTTCGGGGACGCCCAACAGGCGGGCAATGATGCGCACAGGCAATTGCGTGCAAAAGCTTGGGATTAGATCAAAGGCACGATCTTCGGGTAGGTCCGCGAGCAACTCGGCAGTAACGGCCTCAATGTCTGGTGTCAGCGATCTAATCCGCCGCGAGGTAAACGCCCGCAAAACCAACCCGCGCAGGCGCGTGTGGGTTGGCGGTTCCAGCTCCAACATCGAATGCTGCTCAACCGCGTGAAAAGGCGCAAGATGATCTGGCACCGGTTTGCGCTGATCATCAGGCACCGCGCGGCCCAATCGACGATCGCGCAGCAGCGCATTCACCGTGGCCGCGTCAAACGCGCAGGGCATGCCGTAGTCCTCCCAATATACAACAGGGCCTATTGCGCGGGCGCGGTCATAGAACGGGTAGGGGTTTTGGATAAAGGCGGGATCATGCGGGGATTGTTCAAGGCGATTCATAAGCGAGATGAAGACGCGGTTGTGCTGGTCAATGCAAGCCTTGGCGCATAAATTGGGTGGCATGAGATATGGATTTGGCCGTCGCGGCCTGAGCATTGTAGTATTTTTGACCTGTGTTGCAGTCCTTTCGACGGCAGTGTGGCGCTATGCGGTGCATCAAGGGATGGGCCAGTTGGCCGCGCGCGGCAGTGCCGATCTGGCGCTGGCGAGTGACCGACTGGTCGGGCAGCTCCAACGCTACCGTGATCTGGCCGTTGTGATGGCGGATCACCCGCAAGTGGTTCGGGTGCTGCGGGATATGGCACATGATGAGGACGCAGTGCTATTGCGCAGTGTTGCCGACCGCGCCGCCGCGTTGGATGTTATGGTGATTGATC
The DNA here is from genome assembly GCF_036960155.1 of Sulfitobacter sp. GTDB lineage: Bacteria > Pseudomonadota > Alphaproteobacteria > Rhodobacterales > Rhodobacteraceae > Sulfitobacter. The sequence continues at coordinate 614,486 of NZ_JBALWB010000002.1, forward strand.
GCATGGGCCGTGTGCTGGCATCGGCTGATGGGGGGGCTGGCAGCGCGGGCGCTAACGCCTTTGTGCGCCGTGCGTTGAATGGTGCACTGGGGCGCGGGTATGGGCCCGACGCGGGTGCGGGGCGCAGTTATTTCTATGCCGCTCCGGTGTTTGGCGTGCGGGGCAATGTGTTGGGTGCATTTGTGGTTTCTACCGATCTGGCTTCGGTTGATTATGCGTGGCGCGGGGATACGCCGCCTGTGTTTTTCACCGACGGTCGTGGGCGCGTGCAGGTGTCTAACCGCTCCGAGCTGGTCTTGTGGCAGCGCCCTGACGGTGCGCAAGGGCTGATGCCCCCTCAGGGCGAGGTGCCAAGTTTTGAAGTGAGTTATTCCGGCGTTCATGAAATCTGGCGATTGGGATGGGGGCCGTATCTGCCCCAAGACGCGCTGCACCTGACCCAAGATTTACCAGTGATTGGCATGACAGGCGAAGTGCTGATGGACGTGGCCCCCGTGCGCAGGCTTGCCGCTTCTCAGGCCGCAGCGGTTGCCGCACTCTGTCTGGCCTTTGGCGCGTTTCTATTCCTCGCAACCGAACGGCGTAGGACGCTATCCCTTGCCAACGCGCAACTAGAAGCGAGGGTTCGGGCGCGCACCCAAGCGTTGCGCGACATCAACGACGAGCTGCGGCGCGAAGCCTCTGAGCGCAACGAGGCCCAATTAGCGCTTGCGCGCGCACAAGATGATCTGGTTCAGGCCAGCAAACTTAGTGCGTTGGGGCAGCTCAGCGCGGGGATCAGCCATGAGCTGAACCAACCGCTGATGGCGGTGCAGTCCTTTGCCGAGAATGGCGTGAAATTCATAGAACGGGATAAACCTGAACGGGCGGCTGAGAACCTTACGCGGATTTCCGAAATGGCAGACCGCATGGGGCGGATCATCAAAAACCTGCGGGCATTCTCGAAACAAGAAACTGTGCAGCAGGTGCAGGTTGATCTAGGCGTTGTGATTGCCTCGGTGCTTGACCTCACACTGGCGCGGCGCACGGCTATGGACACCGTGCTTAAGTATGATCCCCCGCAAGCACCAATCTGGGTGAGTGGCGGCGAGGTGCGTCTGGCGCAGGTGTTTTTAAATCTAGTCACAAATGCGCTGGACGCGATGATTGACGCCGACGCGCGTATCCTCAAGATCGACATTGATCAAAAAAGCGGCATCACCGTCAATATTTCAGACACGGGGCACGGTATTCAGGCACCCGAGCGGGTGTTTGATCCATTCTACTCCACCAAAGAAGTAGGGGCCGCAAAAGGCGTTGGGCTTGGCCTGTCCATCAGTTATGCCATCGTTCAAAGTGTCGGCGGAGAGATCAGAGTGCATAATACAGAACAAGGCGCGTGTTTCTCAGTGACATTGCTGCCCATGAAACAGGACCGCGCCGCATGACCCGCTCTGTGCTGTTGGTAGATGACGATGCGGCCATTCGCGAGGCGTTGGGCCAGACGTTGGAGTTGGCCGATCTAACCTGCATCGCGGCGGGGTCTTTTGTGGTCGCGGCTGATCACATCTCGCGGGAATTCGACGGGGTGGTCATCTCGGATATTCGCATGCCGGGGCGGGACGGTTTTCACCTCCTTGCCCATGTGCGCAGCATCGATCCCGATTTGCCTGTGATCCTGCTGACAGGCGAAGGCGACATCCCCATGGCGGTAAAGGCCATGGGCGAAGGCGCGTTTGATTTTCTGGAAAAACCCTGCGCAGCCAAGGAATTACTAGCCGTTGTTGAACGTGCTATCAAAACCCGCGCGCTGGTGCTTGAGAACCGGCAGTTGCGACAACTGGTCGAAAGCGGTGATCCGGCGGCAAGGATGCTGTTTGGCAATTCAGAACTGGCGCAAGGATTGCGCGGGCAAGTCCGCCGTGTGGCACAGACAGGCGGCGAAGTGTTGGTGACTGGCGCGCAAGGGACGGGCATTTCTAAAGTGGCCGAGGTTATCCACCTCAGTTCCCTGCGCTCAAAACGCCCCTTCCTGAAACGCGCCGCACATGATCTGGATCCTACCGCTTTGGCTGATGCCTTTGCGCAGGGCGAAGGCGGCAGCCTGTTTATTGATGAGATTGCAGTGCTTCCTGCCCAAAGCCAGCTGGCCTTGGCAGAAGCGCTTGATGGTGCACCAGCCACGCGACTGATTGCGGGCTCGACCCGTGATCTTGCGATTGAAATGGAGGAGGGGCGTTTTAACGCTGACCTTTATTACCGCATTACGGTGATGCCAGTGCGTATTCCGTCTCTCAGTGAACGCCCAAGGGATATTCCTGTGCTGTTTCGCCATTATGTCGCCCAAGCCGCCGAACAAAGTGGCCAGCGCGCGCCAGAGGTCACGCCGCAAATCGATGCGGCGCTGATGGCGCGGGAATGGTCGGGCAATGCCCGTGCGCTGATGTCAGAGGCGATGCGTTTTGTCATAGGCATGTCCGAAACGCCGGATGTAGACGAAAGCGTAGGACTGGTGGCGCAACTGGCGCAGATCGAACAGTCCTTGATTGAGGGGGCACTGCGACGCGCGCAAGGCCAAGCAAGTGATGCCGCGCGCGCGCTCAAGCTTCCTAGAAAGACATTCTACGATAAATGTGCGCGCTACGCGATTAAACCCGAAGATTTCCGCCCTTGAGTCGCATAATCGATGTGTGTGGAATTCCGCACAGCACAGGTGGCCATGGTGCGGGTTTCCGCACTGAGATGTATTTGTGTTAGCGATACCATATTGAATTTTGGATTTAGGATGTTGATTTAAAACAGATAAAAAAACTTCTGGTGCTGCTTCTTGTAGTGGGCGGACCTTCGCCCAATAGTGTCTCCACCGCGGCGCTTAGCCGTAAGACACAGAACTCTCTGGGAGGAGATACCATGAAATTCATTACTGCGGCCGTTCTGGCCCTGTCCGTATCCGCTGGCGCTGCTGCTGCCAAATGCGATGACGGCGAAATCGTCATCAAGCTGAGCCACGTGACCAATACGGACAAGCACCCAAAGGGCATCGCGGCATCCTTGCTTGAACAGCGCGTCAATGACGAGATGAACGGCAAAGCCTGCATGGAAGTGTTCCCGAACTCCACGCTGTATAACGACAATCAGGTTCTAGAGGCGCTTCTGCAGGGCGACGTTCAGATGGCGGCACCGTCGCTGTCCAAATTCGAGCAGTTCACCAAAAAGTTCCGGATCTTTGATCTGCCCTTCATGTTCAAAAATATCGACGCTGTAGATGAGTTCCAGAACTCTGAAACGGGTCAGGCGATGAAAGAATCCATGACACGTCGCGGCCTGTTGGGCCTGGCGTTCTGGCACAATGGCATGAAGCAGATGTCAGCAAACAAGCCGCTGAACTCACCTTCTGATGCATCTGGCCTCAAATTCCGCGTGCAAAACTCGGATGTTCTTAAGGCCCAGATGGCCGCAATGGGTGGTTCACCCCAGCCAATGGCATTCTCTGAAGTATACGGCGCCCTGCAAACAGGTGTTGTAGACGGCCAAGAGAACACATGGTCCAACATCTACGGCAAGAAGTTCTTCGAAGTCCAAGACGGCGTTACCGAAACCAACCACGGTATCATCGATTATCTTCTCGTGACTTCAACCGATTGGGTTGATTCACTGCCCGCAGACGTACGCGAGCAGCTGATGACAATCGTTGGCGAAGTAACGGCAGCACGCAACTCTGAGTCCACCAAAGTGAACTCAGACGCCAAGCAAGCCATTTTGGCGGCAGGCGGCGTTGTACGCGAACTTGATGCAACTCAGCGTGAAGAGTGGGTCACCGTGATGAAACCAGTTTGGGATCAGTTCATTGGTGACGTGGGCCAAGAAAACGTAGACGCAGCGCAGGCCATCAACGCCAAGCACTAAGCGTCACTTGCGGCCAGCCTGATCACAGGCTGGCCGTTTCTTTATCTTTGAAAATTTACTAGGGCAGGGAGTGCTTGCCATGTCGGGCCATTCGTCTGATCAAAGCGGGCTTGCGCGCATCGTAAGCGAAATTGAGGAGACGGCGATTGCGCTGATCCTTGGGTTGATGACCATCATCACGTTTATCAATGTGGTGTTGCGCTATGGCTTTAACACGGGCCTGATCTGGGGCCTTGAATCGGTTACCTTTCTGTTCGCATGGTTGGTTCTGTTCGGCATGTCCTACGCGGTCAAAGTGACGGCACATTTGGGTGTGGACGCAGTTGTGAACCTGTTTAGCGAAGGACCGCGCAAGGTTCTGGCACTGATCGCAGGTGTGATCTGCGTGATCTATGCCGCGTTGTTGTTGAAGGGCGCTTGGGACTATTGGGCACCTTTTGCAGGGCTTGATGCGACATCAGGCCGTTGGTTTCCCTCGGGCTTTCTGAACAGCCGCGATCAGGCATGGTACGTCGTCGACGATATCCCTTTCCCTGAGTTTTTGCGCTTTATTGAGCCGATCATGAATGAGGGTGAAGCCTATGAAAAGCTGCCTCGTTTCATTCCCTATGCCATGTTGCCTTTTGGTGCTGCACTGTTGCTGCTGCGCTTTGTGCAGGCGTTGGTGAGGGTCGCTCAAGGACGCCAAAAAGCACTGATTGTCAGCCATGAGGCTGAAGACGCAGTGGAAGACGTCAAACATTTGAACGCGGAGGACTGATCCCATGGAAGTTCTAATTCTATTCACCATGGTTGTTGGTTTGATGCTGATTGGTGTGCCAATCGCCATCTCGCTGGGCCTTTCCTCGATCCTGTTTCTGCTCGTACTGTCTGACACGTCAATGGCGTCCATCGCCCAGACGTTCTTTCAGGCAATGGCAGGGCACTACACGTTGCTGGCGATCCCGTTCTTCATTCTAGCTTCCAGCTTTATGTCGACGGGCGGTGTGGCGCGGCGGATCATCCGCTTTTCCATTGCGCTGGTTGGGCACTTGCCCGGCGGTCTGGCGATTGCGGGTGTATTTGCCTGCATGTTGTTTGCAGCACTTTCTGGTTCGTCTCCGGCTACCGTGGTTGCCATTGGCTCCATCGTTATCGTGGGCATGCGTGAGGTCGGTTACACCAAGGATTTTGCAGCGGGTGTGATTGCCGTTGCAGGGACGCTGGGCATTTTGATCCCACCTAGCATCGTGATGGTGGTTTATGCCTCCGCTACGGATGTGTCGGTTGGGCGGATGTTCCTTGCGGGGGTTATTCCGGGCCTATTGGCTGGTTTCATGCTGATGCTAACGATCTACATCATCGCCCGTGTACGCAATCTGCCAAAAGGCGAATGGCGCGGCTGGGGTGAGGTGCGCTCATCCGGTATCGAAGCTGGCTGGGGCTTGTTCCTGATCGTGATCATCCTTGGCGGCATCTATGGCGGTATCTTTACCCCCACAGAAGCGGCTGCGGTGGCGGCGATCTATGCCTTCTTCATCTCGTCCTTTGTGTACCGCGACATGGGGCCACTGCATGTAAAGGGCGAAGGCAAAAACCTGTCGCTGATGGAAAAACCCATAGCGCTCGTCACGGCGTTCTTTCACCGTGATACCCGCGATACGCTGTTTGAAGCAGGCAAGCTGACGGTGACACTGATGTTCATCATTGCAAACGCGCTGATCCTCAAACACGTGCTGACGGACGAACAAATCCCGCAGCAGATTTCGGCGGCGATGCTGAACGCGGGCTTTGGTCCTGTGGTTTTCCTGATCATTGTCAACGTGATCTTGTTGATCGGTGGCCAGTTCATGGAGCCATCTGGCCTGTTGGTTATCGTGGCACCGCTGGTGTTCCCAATCGCAATCGAGCTGGGCATTGATCCGATCCATTTGGGCATCATCATGGTTGTGAACATGGAAATCGGGATGATCACGCCACCTGTTGGCCTCAACCTGTTTGTGACCTCGGGCGTGGCGAACATGCCGATGATGAATGTGGTGCGCGCTGCACTGCCATTCCTAGCGGTGTTGTTCGTTTTCCTGATTATGGTGACCTACATTCCAATCATCTCTACATGGCTGCCAACACTGATGATGGGACCTGAGATCATCACCAGGTAGGGATGTTCCCATACAAATAGAAAAGGGCGCTGGTGATCAAACACCAGCGCCCTTTTTTGTTTTAAAGTGTGTTCAAAGAACCTGTTAGCTTGCAGCCAAGGCCTGAATGATCGGCGCAAAATCAGCAGCCTTTAGCGATGCACCACCAACAAGCGCACCATCAACATTTTCTGCCTCGAAAATGGTGGCCGCATTGTCAGGCTTTACCGACCCGCCATAGAGCAGCGGGATCATGTCACCAATTTCGGCTCCAAAACGTGTAACGATCTTGGCGCGGATAAAGTCATGCACTTGGACGATCTGCTCAAGCGTAGGCACCTTACCTGTGCCAATGGCCCAGATGGGTTCATAGGCGATGACGGTGTTTGTGGCGGTTGTTGCATCGGGCAGGGAACCTGCAAGTTGACCTGCGATAATCTCCAGCGTGTTGTTGGCCTCGTGGTCATCACCACTTTCACCAATACAAATCACGGCTGTCAGGCCAGCGGCCCACGCTGCTTTGGCCTTTTTGCGTATATCGCTATCATGTTCTTCATAGGCTTCGCGCCGCTCGGAATGGCCAACGATCACATGGGTTGCGCCCGTATCCGCAACCATCGTGGCCGAGATATCACCAGTAAACGCACCGCTTTCATGGCTGTGGCAGTCTTGGGCGCCGATCTGGATGCCAGTATCGCCGACAACCTCATGGGCGCGAAACAACAGCGGCGCAGGCGGGCAGATCAACACTTCAGGTGCATTGGCGGGCAAAAGCGCTTTCAATGCCTCCAACTCAGCCAAATTTGCTGCGGTGCCGTTCATCTTCCAATTGCCTGCTGCCAGTTTGCGTCGCATTTATCGCCCCTTGTTTTGGTTTCCTGTCTCTAACATCCCAGCAGGGGGCAATTCAACGACTGGGTTGGCGCGCGGCCCCGCAAACTGTAGGAGGACGATAACAGGCAAGGAGAAGACAATGATCCCGTCTATTGATTTGGAAGCACTGCGCGCAAGTGACCCTGCCGCGCTGGAGGCCATGCGCGAGGCAGCCACTGGTGTGGGTTTTGTGACGGTTCATAACACCGCGCTTTCCGGTGTGCGCGTGAAGGAAGTGATTGAAACCTACCGCGCGTTTTTCAAACTGCCCGAGGCACAAAAGCAGCGCTATGATATGGCACGCACGGGGTCCAATCGCGGATGGGGCGCAGCAGGGTCTGAGCAGGTCGATCCAGATGCGAACCCTGATTACAAACAGTTTTTTGACAACGGCGTGAGCCTGCCCTCCAGTGATCCGCGCTGTGAGATGTCTGTTTATGCGCCCAACGTCTGGCCCGCTGAACCTGCCGAATTTGCGGGCGTGATCAGAAGCTATTACAACGATGCGCGCGATGTTGCGATGTCCGTTCTGCGCGGTGTGGCCCATTCAATTGGCGCGCCGCGTGATGTGTTTGATGCAGGGTTTGAAACCCCTATGTCCCTGTTGCGGGGCAACTATTATCCCGCGCGGCCCAGTTGGGCAGGGGCAAAGGATTTTGGGATAGCGACCCATACGGATTATGGCTGCCTGACGTTGCTGGCAACGGATGGCTCGCCGGGGCTTGAGGTGCGCAAGCGCGGCGGCGGCTGGATTCCGCTGAGCGCTGATCCAGGAACCTTTGTGATAAACTTTGGTGAGATGATGGACCTCTGGACCGATGGCCGCGTGCGCGCGACGCCGCACCGCGTGGTTGGCGGCGTAAACGAGCGGATATCAGTGCCGCTGTTCTTTAACCCATCCCATGACACCAACGTTGCGCCGCTTGGTTCAGGCAAGGTTATGATGGCCGGAGAGCACCTCGCGGCGCGGTACGGCGAAACTTACGTGCATCTGCAAAAGAAATGAGTACCGTTTTTGAAGCAGAAGTGCTGCGGGTTTGGGGTGATCACACGGACGGCGCGCATGATGTTTGGCATCTGCGCCGTGTCTGGGCCTTGGCCCGGCAGATCGCGGCCGTTGAAGGCGGTGATCTGGAGGTCATTGAGGCTGCTTGTTTTATGCATGACATCATCAATCCGCCCAAAGACAGCCCTGATCGCAAACAGGCCGCATCCTTGTCCGCAGCCCATGCATCGCAGTTCTTAGCCGCGCAAGGTATGGCGACGTCGCAGGTGAACGCCGTGGCACATGCCATTGAAGCGCATAGTTTTTCTGCGGGCGTTACACCACGCACGATCGAGGCACAGGTGGTGCAGGATGCCGACCGTCTAGAGGCATTAGGCGCGTTGGGGATTGCGCGATGTTTCAATGTGTCGGGTCAGATGGACGCCGCGTTGTTTCATGGCGGTGATCCGATGGCACAGAACCGCGCGCTAGATGATCGCGCCTATGCGTTGGATCATTTTGAGGTGAAATTGCTGCGCGTAGCTGAAACACTGAATACCGCAACAGGACGTGGATTAGCCCAAGAACGGGTCACGTTTATGAAGACATTCCGCACACAGCTGTTGGCCGAAATATCGTTTTAGCGCAGGAGGTTCAGTGCTTCGCGCGCCAACGCGCAGGCCTCTTCGGGATCATCCAGATAGGCATCAGGGAGTGTCCAATAAGGCATCGAGGATGCTTTGCCATCCTTGCGCGTATAGGTCCATTCTTCGCCGCCCAAATCGGCCATGCGATTGGCGAACGGGCCTTTGGCTGCCTTTAACATCAAACGGCCGTCAGACATCATCAACGCAAATATGGTGCCCTCAGAATAGATGCCCATCCCGCCAAACATGCGGCGGGTTGTGAGATCGGGGATGTCAGAAAGCAGCTCACGGGCGAAGGACATATCCGCCTCACCGAGGCTCATTTTGCGAAGAGTGTTTCGTCGAATTTAATGGATTCGCCGCACCCACATGCCTCTGAAACATTTGGATTGTTAAACTTGAATCCACTTTCCAAAAGTGAGGTTTCATAGTCGATTTCTGTACCGAATAAAAACATCTGGGCCATTGGTGCGATCATCACACATGCGTCGTCTTGTTTGACGACCTCATCGTTGGGATCCGCAACATCCACATATTCCATGGTGTATTCCATGCCTGCACAGCCACCCTTTTTCACGCCGATACGCAGGCCTGCATGGCCTTTGGCGGTCATCAGCTTGATGATTTGTGCTGCTGCTTTATCGGTCATGGTGACCGCTTGCTTGCCTGGAATTCCGAACATATGAGTGCTCCTTTGATCCCTAGATAGGGGTGCATGCCGACGATCTCAAGAGGTTAGTAGCCCAGCGCCCGCATCGTTGCCATTGTGGCAAAGCTGGCGGCCAGCGCCCAACCGAATGAGGCGAGCGTGCCGATGATCACATATTCGCTCATTTTCTGATCACGCGATACGGTATCAAAGCGCAAAATTGACTTGGCTGCGATGAGAAAACCAATGCCGGATGGTTCCCCGATCATAACCATCAAAAAGATCAGCCCACGTTCCATCAGCCCGATGATGCGGCCTGCATATTCCAACCCGTCTAGTTGGGCATCAAATTTGTAACGGGCCATCAGGTGGCCAACGGCTGGGCCACCCGCCATTGTCGCCGTGATCAGGCCACTCAGGACAAGGGCGACTTGTATCATATCTGTGCTCAGCGGGGGCCACCATGGCTCCAGTAGGGCGTTTGGCAGCCACATCACCGCGCACAGCAATATGACCAGATGCGCACATTGATCCAGCAGATAGGTGCGTAGGGTATCAGGGGCCAGATGAACCTTGATGGCATCAATCGCAACATGAGTAAGGGCAATGCCAAGGCTAAGAGCCATCGCGCCCCCCGAAAACAATGCCGTCAGGGCAAACACATGCAACCCATGCATCAGCATAAATACGGGCCGGTGTTTGTTGAGTACCATATTTGTGGTTTGGAACACAAAATCCGCCAGCAGATGCGCGCAAACCAGTGCAATCAGCAGCTCAATCGTGAGTAGGGGCATGATGGGAAGGCTCATATTAAATGGGTTGCTTTCTGAGTTTGCAACCTAATTTGGTTGCTATTATGCGCTTTCATAAGCGTCACAACTGTCTAACAACGCGATAACTCCTGCGGCATCCGCCTGCTTTTGGGTCATCTGGCGGCTACGGTTCAAGGTCTGAGCCAAGGCTTCTTGTGTAGGAGGCGTAGGTGCGAGCAGAGCATAGGCCACCTGCGCCTGTTTGGGTGTCCACCCTTGGGCAATGCGGTCAGCCAATGGGAGGGCGCATCGCAGGGCAACCGTCCCATCAGGAGCAACCATGCGCGGTCCACGGCTGATTGCATCCAGCGCGCGACCCGAGTGTAAAAATGCAGGACCATCCGCACTGGCCAGATCGCTACCTTGCATCTGACCTTGCCCAACCCCTACGCCAATGCGGGTATCGCGGCCTTTGCCAGTCTGACGCACAGCAGCGCGCATCACCAGCGCGCCGCGCAGGGCGTAAACAGGGGGCAGGGCCATCTGCCAGCCATCGCCGCGAAACCGCGCAAATGTTGTGGTGCTGTCGGGCCACTGCGCAATCGCCTGCGCTGCATTTTCCAGCGCGGTAAACACGTCTTGCAATGCATCCGCACCCAAATCGGTCGAACGTACGATATCACCGGTGAAAACCGCCCAGTTCTGCATTGTAGCCTCATGCTGCGTTCTAGTGTCGCTGTTCAGTTTGACAGGCAACCCCTGCGGGGGCAACAACACAAAATGCGCCCTGCTTAGGCGACTATACAAATTGCGCCCCGCTGGTGCGACAAAGCAAAACGGGCCGCCAATTTCCATGGCGACCCGCAAAATCATCAAATTTCGTAGAACTTACATAAAGCCCAGTTCAAGGCGCGCCTCGTCAGACATCATGTCCATGCCCCACGGTGGCTCCCAGATCAGCTCAACGTCGACATGTTTCACACCCGGAAGGGGCTCAACCGCGTCAGCAACCCAGCCCGGCATTTCGCCCGCAACAGGACAGCCGGGCGCAGTCAGCGACATTTTGATCGCTACTTCGTTCTGGTCATTGATATCAATGGTGTAGATCAGACCCAGCTCATAAATATTCACTGGAATCTCGGGGTCATAAACCGATCGACAGGCTTCGACTACCTGCTCATAGAGCGCATGATCGGTGCTTGAAGGCGCAATTAGCGGCGTGCCTTCGAGAGGGGGTATTGAGTTGGTCATCTGCGCCTCATCTATAAACTTGACTGTTTATATATGGTTTGGGTGGGGAGACGTCCAGAGGCGTAGGGCATTGAATGGCCTAATTGTAGCTGTTGTTGTAGCGCGACAAAGGTTTCTGCAGTAAATGACAGAGTTTCTTGCAGCAAAACGTTTTCCCTGATCCATAGGCCTGTCATGACCGTTTAAATGACTGCTGTCCATCAGATGTTTAAACATCGTTCAAAGACCCTTTAAACACCTCTTGAATTGCTCTGACCCTGAGAACGCCATGAATCAGGATCAGAGCTGACTTGTCAGATCACACCTTGATGACCGAGTTCAGCTCGTAAAGCGCAGTACGCATGCGCCGCAGCCAAGGAGACAACTCCGTTACCTGCTGCTGCGGATCGGTCCATCCGATTGGCCAACCCATCATCCAATCGGTGAAGTTCGGGTTCAACTGTCTTGACGCCTTGCCCTTCCAATGCACGTCGCCATTCATCAAAGTGACCCGGCATCGGGGCGAAGAGACCAAGGGTGTCCCCGTCCATCCCGTCGCCCGCATCAAATCCCAAGCCATCGTCCAGACTGTTGCGGCCGTCCTCACCGAAGTCTGCGTCCCCTTCTGGTTCGGATCGACCAAGAACTGGAAGTAGTTCGGCCCCAACCGCACCGATGTTCTGTTCCCGCCCATCTTGAATGTCGGCGTGGGCCAGAATGAACACCCGTTCGCGTACGTGAGACCCGCCAACTTCCGCCGCTGATACGACGCGCGCTGCAACCCTGTAGCCCATTCCCTGAAGGTCTCGGGTGACGTCTTGGAGGCCAAGGGTGAGATGCCCTGGCACGTTTTCAAAGAAGAGCCATTCGGGTTGAACTTCGGACACAATTCTTGCGACGTCTGGCCAGAGATGTCTTGGATCGTGCTCACCTTTGCGTTTGCCAGACAAGGTGAAGGGCTGGCAGGGATATCCGGCAGTGATGATATGAATGCGGCCGCGCCATGGCTTGCCGTCAAAGGATTTGAGATCGTCCCATATCCCGCTTCTTCCGTATTCTTACGGGGTCTTCCGGCTACTGCAATAACTAGTGCTCACGACACTTGAAAAAATGACACTTGAAAAAATGCTCTCTCGCATCACTGAAATGCGAGAGAGCGGAGCGTTTTTAGTCGTCAGAGCCGGTAATGCCTGAGCGGTGCAGCAGGCCACCAATGGCGCCACCGATCAGCGGAGCAACAATAAACACCCAAAGCTGTGACAATGCTGTGCCGCCAACAAACAAGGCAGGACCCACAGAGCGGGCAGGGTTCACAGATGTACCTGTGATCGTGATGCCAACAAGGTGGATCATTGTCAGTGTCAGGCCAATCACAAGACCAGCCATCAAGGGGCTGCCATTGCCGGATGTCACGCCAAGTATCACCACAAGAAATACTGCCGTTGCGATCACTTCAAAGATGAACGCGGAGATCATAAAGAACTCACCGCCGTAGCCCGCGCCCCAACCGTTCTGGCCCATGCCACTAGCAGCAACATCGTAACCGCCCGCAGAATTGGTCGCGAGCGTAAAGATCGCGCCAGCAGCGATAATCGCACCGATGGTTTGAAAAATGGAATATCCGATAAAGTCGGTCACGCTGATGCGGCCAGCAACCAATGCTCCCATGGACACAGCAGGGTTCAGGTGCGCGCCAGAAATCTGACCGATGGAATAGGCCATCGCCACAACAGAAATACCAAACGCAAGTGCGATGCCTGTGATGTTAATCGGATCGGAGAGGCCCATGCCCGCCCCGGCAAGCACGGCAGAGCCGACGCCAAAGAATACGAGGACAAATGTCCCGATCGCTTCCGCAATATATTTGCGCATGTAAATTCTCCCAGAGTTGTTCAACATAATCATGCGGAACACTCTCCGCGCTTGCACTGTGATGCAATTGCGCTGCGCGGGTTAGGGGATAAACCGTGCAAACCTTCCCCTTTAGAAGGAATCCAAAGGGGAAGGCGGTATTGAAGCTACGAGATTAGTCTTCGTTGATGTCGCGTGTAACAATGCGCGCACTGCTGGACTGGCTCTTGAACGCGACCTTAAGCGCAATCCACGCGAGCAACGACAAGCCCGCAAAGAGCGCCAAAAGCACCGATGTGTTTGTGAATAGGCCCAAGGCGACAACTGCTGTCATCCCCAAGGCACCCAGTGCAAAGCCCAGAAAGACAGAGGCAGGTGCAATCAATTCAATCAGGGCCAGCGCCAAAGCGGCACACAGCCAAACCCACCAGACATGCAACAGATTATCCATTAGCTGCGACCTTTAAGCAGTTTGAACGCATCTCCAAAGGCGGCAAGTGCCTCGGAAGGAACCACAATTGTCTGGTTTCCCGCGCCAGTGCTCATGGTGCCTAAGGCTTCAACCTGTTTGAGGGCAATCTGGTATTGCGCAGCCTCCAGACCATTTTCATTGATGGCAAGTGCAACGGTTTGTGTGGCGTAAGCTTCGGCGTCTGCCAGCACGCGGCGGGCTTTGGCTGTTTGCTCGGATGCGTATAGCTCGGCGTCAGCGGCCAGCTCAACCGCACGTTTGGAACCTTCGGCCTCGGTTACTTGGGCACGGCGCGCACGTTCAGCGTTCAACTGCTGCATCATTGCGGCGCGGGTCGCCGCATCAAGGTTCACGTCCAGAATTTCGGCGCGGGTCACTTCGATGCCCCAATTATCAACAGCATCTTCAACGAAGTTCTTGATGGTCGAAATGAGGGACGAGCGGTTGGCCTGCACTTCGTCCAGATCCATTTTACCGATTTCAGCACGCACAATACCTGCGACTGTGGTGGCAATTGCACTGTCTACATTGCGAATTCGGTACACTGTCTTTTCTGGCTCAATAATGCGGTAGAACACGGATGTATCGACCTGCACCAACACGTTATCACGTGTGATCGCGTCCTGAGAGGCGATGGGCAACTGGCGTTCCAGAATAGAGATTTTATGCGCGATCTTATCAAAGAACGGCACGATCATGTTGATCCCAGGTCCAAGCACGACGCGCAGGCGTCCAAAACGTTCAACCACGTGTTGTTCTGACTGAGGGACAATTTTGACGGCCTTAAGGACAACCACCACCAGCACAACAGCCAGCAACAGCCAGCCCAGATTTTCTTGCAACATACCCAGTAACTGCTCTTCAATGTTCAACGCGTTATTCCTCAAGATTAAAATTTATACCCTTTATGTGGGGCCAAAACGCCCTGATTGCAAGATCGGGCTTCCTGCGGTAGGCCAGCGCAGTAACCGCGTGAGGAGCCGAAAATGCCCAAGATTTCCTATCAGATTGAAGCAACAGACGGACGTGCCCGCACAGGGCGCATCAACACACCGCGCGGTGAAATTCGCACACCTGCATTTATGCCTGTGGGCACAGCGGCGACGGTAAAGGCGATGATGCCATCGTCCGTGCGTGAGACGGGTGCGGATATTTTGTTGGGCAACACCTACCACCTGATGCTGCGCCCCACAGCTGAACGGATCGACCGTTTGGGTGGGCTACATAAGTTTATGAACTGGGACCGCCCTATCTTGACGGATTCTGGTGGGTTTCAGGTGATGTCACTGGCCAATCTGCGCAAACTGACCGAACGCGGCGTGACCTTCAAAAGCCACATCGACGGATCCAAACACGAAATCACACCTGAACGCTCGATGGAGATCCAAAAGTTGCTGGGTAGTGACATCGTGATGTGTTTTGACGAATGCCCTGCATTGCCAGCTGATCGCGACCGGATTGCCTCCAGCATGGAGATGTCCATGCGGTGGGCCAAACGCTCCAAGGAGGCTTTTGGTGATCGTCCGGGTCATGCGCTGTTTGGTATTCAACAGGGCGGGCTAGAAAAAGACCTGCGCCAGCAATCTGCCGAAGCGCTGCGCGAGATTGATTTTGACGGCTACGCTATTGGCGGTTTGGCCGTGGGTGAGGGGCAGGCGGCGATGTTTGACTGTCTTGATTACGCGCCCGAGCAATTGCCGCAGGACAAACCGCGTTACCTGATGGGCGTGGGCAAGCCCGATGATATTGTTGGTGCGGTCGCACGCGGTGTTGATATGATGGACTGCGTTCTGCCGTCGCGCTCAGGGCGCACAGGGCAGGTGTTTACCCGTAAAGGTGTGTTGAACATCAAAAACGCACGTCACGCCGATGATCCGCGCCCGCTGGACGAGGATTGCGGCTGCCCAGCCTGCCAAAACTATTCCCGCGCCTATCTGCACCATGTGTTCCGCTCTCAGGAGATGATCTCCTCTATGCTGCTGACATGGCACAACCTGCGCTATTATCAGGACATCATGGCGGGCATGCGCGAAGCCATTGCGGCGGGCACATTCACAGCATGGCAAAACGATTTTCACAGCACCCGCGCACAAGGCGACATTGATCCGCTCTAGGTGTGTTTGTGGGGCTTTTGGCTGGTGTGCCGTGTCTATGAAAGCATTCAGACACCTAACAGGTGAAACGGTTCATGTTTGGAGCGCAGAAGTACATATAAAACCATAGGAAGTTGTAAATCTCCCTATGGTCATTTTCTTGGTCATATCTGGCTGATTAGAAGCGGTAAGAACCACGGATTTGGATCAAGTCAACGTCAAAACCCAGCCCATCAGTGTTATCAACATCAGTGAATGTTGTTCTTGAAGATTCCAATCCTAGATTGAATTTTTTGGTCACGCGATACTCAGCGCCAATACCATAAGAGATGCCATTCTTAGAAACGTCGTCGTCCGAAACGTGAGCAGCGCCCAAGGTGACGTAGGGCATAAATTTCCCGAGATCATACCCAACCCGACCACGCAGACGGATCATATCCGTATCATCATCATCGGCTTCATCCGAAGAAACACGGTCAAATGACAGTTCTCCCCCAACAACAAACGTCCCCAGATCGTACAGATATCCCGTGTGCAAACCAACGCTGTCGATGTTGATTTCCTCTGATGTACTCCCGTCGGATGCAGTGTTATCACGGCTCCCCAGCTGAAGCCCGATATAGCCGCCAGTCCAGCTAAGGTCATCGAATGTTTGCGTCAGCACTGGATCAGGCGGGGGAGGGGTAATGGTACCCGCAAATGCAGCCCTGCAACAAGACTGGCAATAATAAACTTCATTCGATTTTCCTAAACCACAGTCGGGAGGCTCACGCTACTTCAGATAGGCGTTCACAGAACGAAAACTTGCTCAATGGCGCCTCTCGCACATGAAAGGGAAATTGGGTTGTGTAGCATTTTGGGCGCTGAACCACTTAAGTTCTGATGCGCAATGTGACCAATTGTGGGGTGTTGTTCGCGAGGTATTGGGATCAACAGGCATGCAATGAGACATTGATCCGATTAGATCGTGAGTTCCCGAAAGCCGGAGCACGTAAGAGAGCGGAATACCATACGTTCGATTGGTAATCGTAAGTCTTTGATTCTTAATCGATAGCGCGTAACGCA
The DNA here is from genome assembly GCF_036960155.1 of Sulfitobacter sp. Lineage (GTDB taxonomy): Bacteria > Pseudomonadota > Alphaproteobacteria > Rhodobacterales > Rhodobacteraceae > Sulfitobacter. Next base: position 631,108 of record NZ_JBALWB010000002.1, read on the forward strand.
TCAATATTTTAAGCTGAGATGCGAGTGCATTGTAATGGGAGCGTACCTGATAAGTATTCGCCGGTGGATATGGTTGGTGCGCAGAAAGGGATACATAATTTGCTTCGTTCCGAGCGGTGTTTGATGCTCTTATTGTCAATTCAATTGAATAAAGTTCCCGAATTTTGAAACCTTGCATGACGGAAAATTCTACGTACTGATTCATTGACGTATCTATTTCGTGTTCGGTTGTTCGCGAAAAAGTTAAACTTCTGAGCGAAGCCAAACCGTGTTTTTACCAAAAACGATGAGCCGATTTTTTATCCTTTCCATTTCCGGCTTGGCCGCATTTTCCCATCGCCGGATGTGGCGGCGGTGGCGGTGTGGCAGACAGCAAAACTGCCAGCAGAATAACGTCAGTTTCGAACGGTGAAGTGAATGTTTCGCTCGAAGGAAAAGAAGGAGGCTCAGTTAGCTGTCCGCTTGTTGGGCTGGTGGCTTATGCCTCCGGTGCTGATCAGAATCGCGGCCAGATTGTTGCTGTTGCAGGCATCACCGATGGGGCCACAGTAGGCGCGCCAGTAAGCGAGGGCACGGTGACTTACGATACTCGCTATAACTACCATGTTGTGGGTAAGGTTTCGCGCAGTAGTTCATTCATCTCCGGTACGCGCGCGACACGCCGTTTCGATGGTCAAACAACCCTGACCGCCGATTTCGACACTGGTTGACTAACAGGAAGCAGCTCTGATCTTGAGGTGGACGGGCGCACAAACGGGCAAACCGTTAGCGGTGATGCAGTTGTAAATTACAATTTGCCGACCAGTATATTTGGCACTACGAGATTGACGGGGACCGTCACAACGGACCTGAGCGGTAAGATCGGCAGCACAGGTGTGATTGCTACATTTGATGGCACCGATGACAATACAGCCCTTGCAGGCGGGTTGGTTGGTGTCGCTAATTGAGGCCAGACCACGTGCGTACTGCAAGTTCACATCTGCTGTGCGCCATTGTGCTTTTGCTCAGCCTGAGCACACATGTCACCGCCCAGACAGGGCTTGATCCAAATACGATGGGTCAGGCCCGTGTCTTGCGCGTGGCGGGTGAGTATGACGCGGCGGTAGATATTCTACGCCAATTCTTCGCGCATCCCAAAGACACAGGTGTGCGCGAAGAATTGGGGTATGTGCTGATCCTCGATGGTCAAATGGCTGCGGCACAATACCAGTTTGAAATCCTAAGAGAGCGCAGCACAGATCCACAATTGCGTGGTCTCTATTCTGCTGTCTTGCGCCGTATTATTGATGAACGGCCCGTAGGGATCAGTGTGATCTTTGGTGCGACCCCCACGAGCAACCTCAACCATGGCACCGATAATACTACACTTGGTAGTGATGGAGGGGATATCACGCCCGAAAGTCGCCGAATATCAGGCTGGCAAAGACGGATAGGCCTGCGTGGATACGTTAGGGGCAATATCGGAGCAAAGGGACGCGTTGTGTTTGACTGGCGCGCGCAGCGTCACCTTTATTCCACACTCAATGAGCCTGAAACCGAAACCGAGTTAGGCCTAAGTTTTTCGCAAGTAAATCAGCAAAGTGACATCGGCGCGCGCGTTTTCCGAACCGATCGTCGGCGTGAACGAGGCAACTACAGCCGTGCAGGTGTGACCTTTTTCGGCGGCAAAGAGACTGCCCCGGGAAAGCTCATCAATGGGTTTTTGTAGTTTTCGGTTCTGAATGTGGAAGATAATGATGGCAAGGAGGCGTTACAGACCCTTTTAGACGTTGGCTATACGCTCACGCCAACGCCAGCTTTTGCATATCGGTTTGACTTTCAGGTCGCGCGCGTAAATGCAAACATCGACTTTCACAGCTATTCCAGCTTGGCGGCGACCTTGCAGGTAAACACGGCATTTAGGGGCGGGTATGAGCTGTCTACACAGGCGGTTGCGGGCTTACGTCACTTTGACCGTGATCTGGATTTTTCGCGAGAGGATAGTTTCGCCGACATATCCGTTACAGTTTTCAACAGCCAATTCAGCGTTGGTGGCATTGTGCCAAAGCTGACGTGTACGCTGGGCGCTACAAAATCCAACGTTGCGCTGTTTGAGGCCGATACAAGAGCCTGCGGCGTGTCGCTGAGCCGCAGGTTTTGATCGCGCTAAGTCATCATAGTATGCACGTTCATTAGTGGGCAGAGCGATTTTTACATTATCCGCTCACAGGGTCATGAGTATCGGTGCGCGGAGATAACTGCCGTTTTCTAATTGGGCGAAAATCGAAAATTTTAGGGTACGCACCTTTCCAATATCGTTTGTATGCTAGCTAAAGGAATGGTAATTCTCTATTCGAATAGTCGCTGTTGTGACAAATGGGATAAAAAAGTGTGGAGCTGGTTAGTGAAGTGCGAGGTGCGGGAATTGTTGTATGGATATTGATAACGCTCTTCGATTTCTAGATGAACTTTCAAATGATACGGCAAGGCTGCATCTGGAGTCCCACAGTTATTTCCCTTCACATAGAGCATTGATGAGGCTCGCGAGCCGAGTTGATGATGATCCACAAAACGACGGGTTGCTGAGTTTATCATGCGCAGTTTATGGGTGGATGCCAACGATCCTGAAAAATTGGAAGTTTGAGAATTTTGGTGTTGAATTTCCGGTCGAAGTTGTCAAAGGCTTGAATGACGCAGAAGCCGGAAAAGAATTTCTTTCAAAAATTGATGCAGTTTCACCTATAAATAACTCTTGGGTTGGTCTGAGTAAGCTCCTTTACTTTCTTAACCCAGAACTATTCCCGATTTGGGATAGTCGTATAGCTAAACACTTCGGGTTTAATTGGGCAGGACAACTCAATAGAAAAGATGTCTATATTTCTTACTTTATGTTTATCCACGAAAATCTGAAAGCACAGCAAGACATGTTGATTTTTGTAGCTGACCAAATTGAAAAAGACCATGGATACAGACCTTCAGCAGTAAGGTGCCTAGAGCTAATATTTTTTGAATCTCCAGTTAACGATCGTCTACCCCATTGAGCGCGTCATACAGATTCGCGGCTAATCAGTGAGCTGATCAGCCGAACCTTTATTATTGATAGTTACCGAATAGCCAAATTCTACGCTGCCTTGGGGCGGGAGGATAATGCTATTTGGACGCCCAGAAATCTGCGGGCCGTCGCCTATATATGATGCAGTGCCGTGCCATGGCTCGATGCATAGGAACGGCGCGCCTGTAGGGTGCCACAATGCCAGATCAGGGAGGTTGTGGAATTCAAACGCTAGTGAGGGGCCGGATTTGGGACCATAGCGCAGGGCATCTGATCCGTTTGGGAACACCAATGCGCCGTGGTTGAACATCTCTTCGGCCAGTTCCAGATTGCCACCAATGAATGGCCCCTTACCAGGTTCAGGGCGTAGCAACCCATCATTCAGCGCGCGCATGTCAGGGGTTCCCCTATTTGACAGCGTGACGTGGTGTGCGGCCTCCTGTGCGTTTGGCAGGGGCCAGCTAAACGCTGGATGGAACCCAAAACCGAATGGCATGGGTTGCGTATCGTCATTGGTTACAACAGCAGTGACGTGTAGCGTGGCCCCGTCCAAACGGTGGGTGAGCCTCAGTGAGAATTTAAAGGGATAGACTGCGCGGCTCTGAACACTATCGCTCAGCACATGACGGCACATCGTTTCTGTCTGCTCTTCAAGGGTAAATACGCTGCGCCGCGCAAAGCCGTGCTGGGGCATGGGGCTGGTGTGATCGCCCACCGCAACAATGTCATCCACGGCGCGCCCGACAATTGGAAACAACACAGGCGCGCGCCCCGTCCAATACGCGGCATCGCCGTGCCACAAAAGATCATCCCCAGCCGCCGTGCGCAGATATTGCATTTCCGCGCCCATAGGGGCGACAGCAAGGCTTAGCGCGTCACTGCGCAGGACTGTATGGGTTGACGTCATGGGCTTTCCTAACAGGTTGCGGGTATTTGACCCGCTAAATGGCTTTCACCAAACCTATGTCGGCTCATAGGTGTTCATCGTCAACAGTTCGTATTCTGCAACTGGCTCATCATCCTGATTTGTCACCGACACGTGCCAACGCACTTGGCCGTATTCCTCGGTGCGCGGTGTCTTTTTCTTGACGGTCAGGCGGACCTTTATCTCATCATCAGGCGAGACAGGCTTCATGAAATTCAGGTTCGCAAGGCCGGTGTTGGCCAGCACGGGGCCGGGGTCTGGCTGTACAAACATACCCGCCGCAAAGCTGAGCAGCAGATAGCCATGCGCGACACGGCCGGGGAAGAATGGATTTGCCTTGGCGGCTTCCTCATCCATGTGGCCATAGAACGTATCACCCGTGAAGTGGGCAAAGGTTTCAATGTCTTGCAGCGTGACCTTGCGCGGCGCTGTATACAGGGTTTCGCCAAGTTGTAGCTGGTTGAAGCTGCGGGTGAACGGGTGCGGCCCGCCTGTGTGCTCTTTTGCACCGGGGACCCATTGCTCACCAATAGCTGTCAGGATGTCGGGGCTGCCTTGAACGCCTGTGCGCTGCATGTAGTGCATCACACCGCGCACGCCGCCCAGTTCTTCACCACCGCCAGCACGGCCCGGTCCGCCGTGGACCATGTGGGGCATTGGCGCGCCGTGGCCTGTTGCCTCGGCCATGCTGTCGGCGTTGTTGAAATACAACCGACCGTGCCACGCAGCCGATCCCATAACCATCTTGCGCGCCAGATCACCGTCGCGCGTGATGACAGATGCCACAAGCGAGCCTTTGCCGCGGTTCAGCAGAGCAATGGCGTGATCCGCGTCGCGGTAAGGCATGATGGTGCTGACAGGGCCAAAGGCCTCGGTGTCATGCAGGTGGTTAGCGTTGTCTGGATTAGCGCAGTGAAACAACATCGGCGGCAGGAACGCGCCCTTTTCACGGTCGGCACCTTGCACGGTGAAATCATCGGGGTCGCCAAACACACGCTCGGCCTCAGACCCGATCAGCGCTGCTTTCTCAAGGACATCCGCGCGCTGGCTGGTGCTGACCAATGCGCCCATGCGCGTGGCGGGATCACGTGGATCACCGATGGTGGTTTTGGCAAGACGCGCCGATAGCGCCTCAATCACCGCCTCGACATGCGCGGCAGGGGCCATGATGCGGCGGATGGCGGTGCATTTCTGGCCCGCCTTGGTGGTCATTTCGCGGTGGACCTCTTTGACGAACAGATCAAACTCAACCGTGCCGGGGGCGGCATCAAGGCCCAGAACCGACGCGTTGAGGCTGTCTTGTTCCGCCACAAAGCGGACCGAGTTCGCCAGCAGGTGCGGGATTGATCGCAGGGACAGTGCCGTTTTGGCAGAACCCGTGAAGCTGATCACATCTTGTGCGTCTGTGTGCAGCAACAGATCACCCACACCACCAGAAATCAGCTGCAATGAACCCTCAGGCAGGATGCCACTGTCCAGCATCAGCTGAACACACAGATGGGTCACATAACAGGTCGCAGTGGCGGGTTTGACGATGCTGGGCACACCCGCAAGGAAAGTTGGCGCAAATTTCTCAAGCATCCCCCAAACGGGGAAGTTATAGGCGTTGATATGAATGCCAACCCCTTGAAGTGGCACACAAACGTGCTGCCCTTGGAAGGTGCCAGTGCGGCCTAGCTGTTCTAGCTCTCCATCCAGATAAATCTGGGCATCCGGCATCTCGCGCCGCCCCTTGGAAGCGAAGACAAACATTGTCCCGATGCCACCATCAATGTCAAAGGCGTGGTCAGCTTGGGTGGCACCTGTCTCGAATGATAGATCATACAGCTTTTGCTTATGCTCGGTGAGGTGCAGCGCCAGCGCCTTGAGCATCCGCGCACGGTCATGAAACGTGAGGGCGCGCAGGGCAGGGCCGCCAACCTCGCGGGCATAGGCATGCATGCCCGCCACGTCCAACGTATCATTGCCTGCTTGGGCGATCACATCACCAGTGATTGCGGATGGAATGGCGCGCGCACCGCTGTCAGGGGCAACCCATTGACCAGCAGCGAAAGAAGGGATCATCATCATGGGCTGGCCTTTATTGGTCATAGTCAAATTTAACGGTATCGCTGAGGGCATAGCATTGGCACGATAGCACAAACCCAGCGGCAACCTCGTAATCCTCTAGCGCGTGATTGGTGAGCATCTCGACCTCGCCTTCGGTCACTTTTGCACGACAGGTCGAACAGACACCCGCCTTGCAGGCAAACGGCGCATCAACCGAATTATCGAGCGCGGCCTCTAGCAGGCTTTGATCACGCGGCATGGTGAAACTGCGCGCGGCACCGTCCATTATAACCGTAGCTTCAGTGGTCGCATGGGCGGCAGCAGCATCTTTGCTAACTTTACGCTGCTTGGCGCGTCCCTGTTGGGAGGCGGCAAACAGCTCGAATTTGATTTGCTCATCCGTGAGACCATGGGCGCGCAAGGAGGCGGCAATTCCCAGCATCATAGGCTCGGGGCCGCAAATGAAGGCAGTGTCCACCGAGGCAATATCAATCCAACTGCTGAATAGTTTTGCGCATTTGTCCTCGTCCACGCGGCCTGTGAACAGATCGATATCCTGCGCGTCAGCTTCCAGAACATGGATCACATTCACGCGGCCCATATAAGTGTTCTTGAGGTCTTCGAGTTCGGCGCGGAACATGATCGTGTTCACCGCGCGGTTGGCATAGACCAGCGTAAAGCGTGAGTTTGGCTCCCGCGTCAGCACCGAGCGTAGGATGGACAGGACTGGCGTGATGCCTGATCCACCCGCAAAGCCCAGATAGTGGCGATGGGCATCGGCCTCTAACGCTGTATGAAAGCGACCAAGCGGCGGCATGGCGTCCAGCGTATCCCCAACCTTGAGCGTCTCATTTGCCCATGTTGAAAATGCGCCACCATCGACCCGTTTGATACCGACCTGTAGCGTGCCATCGTCAAGGCCCGCACAGATGGAATAGCTGCGCCGCAGTTCTTCGCCGTCAAAATCGCGGCGAAAGGTCAGATATTGGCCTTGAATGAAATCAAAATCATCGCCGTCAGGTGCCGCAAGGCTAACCACAACCGCATCGCGGATGGTTTTATGGATGTCGGTGACGGTTAGGGGATGGAAACGCGCCATTGTTACCTCAGATACATTTGAAATAGTCGAAAGGCTCAAGACAGCTGAGACAGCGCCAATGGGCCTTGCAAGGGGTTGAGCCGAATTGGCTTACTTTTTGAACGTCCGCAGATTTGCAGCGGGGGCATTGGGCGGGGCCACCAGCGGGTGAGGGCGGGGCGATCCCGTAATCCTCCAGCTTGGTGGCACCTTTGGCGCTGAGCCAATCGGTGGTCCACGGCGGCGACAGCTGCGTCTTGAGGCGGATGTCGGTCAGCCCATGATCCCGCAGGGCGGTTTCCACATCCAGATTGATTATGCTGGTGGCAGGGCAGCCAGAATAGGTCGGCGTGATCGCGACCTCTAGGGTTTCGCCGTGCCACGTGACATCGCGGATGATGCCCAGATCCACCACCGAAATCACAGGGATTTCCGGATCAGGCACCTCGTCTAACCAGCCCCATATGGTCTGAATATCAGGTTTCACCAGTTTGAACCCGGGTAGGCGCGTTGCAGCCACTGCATCTGTGTCAGCATATGGCCAAGGTGTTCGGTGTGGCGCGCACCTGTGCGGCCGCCTTTATGGGCGAAATTGTCCTCAGGGATGATCAGCGTTGCCTCGGTCATAGTGGCGCGCACAGTGCTTTCCCACGCTTCACGCAGACCAGCGGGATCAGGGATGACGCCCGCGCCAACCATTTGCGCATCAACTGCGTCACTTTCAAACATCTCACCGACGTAGGGCCACAACAGGTTCAGCGCGTCTTGCATCTTGGTGTGGCTGATTTCGGTTCCATCCCCAAGGGAGATCACCGTCTCGGCGGAACGCTCAAAGTGGTAGGTGGCTTCCTTCACGGCCTTGGCCGCGATCTCGGCGATGCGGGGATCACTGGAACTACTGAGACCGGCCAGCAGCGCACGGTGGTAGGCATCAAACAAGAACTGGCGCATCATGGTGTGGCCAAAATCGAGGTTAGGGCGTTCAACCATCAGGATATTTCGGAAATCCCAAACATCGCGCAAGAACGCGAGGTCATCGGCGCTGCGGCCTTTATTCTCAACTTCAGCGGCGTAACCCAGCCACATCTGCGTCTGACCGATCATGTCCAATGCGGTGTTGGCCAGTGCAATGTCTTCTTCCAGCACAGGCGCCTTGCCGCACCATTCAGAAACACGGTGACCAAGCACAAGTGTATTGTCCCCCAGCCGCAGCAGGGTTTGAAATAACGCGTCTTGGGTCATCACATATGGCCCACTTCGTCTGGCACATCAAAGAAGGTAGGGTGGCGGTATACCTTGTCATTTGCAGGATCATACAGCGCTTCTTTGTCACCGGGGGCGGAGGCATGAATGGATTCAGCCTCAACCACCCAGATCGAGACACCCTCGTTGCGGCGCGTGTAGACATCGCGCGCATTTTTGATCGCCATTTCAGCGTCAGGCGCATGCAGCGATCCGACGTGGCGGTGGCTTAGGCCGTGTTTGCCGCGAATAAACACCTCAAAAAGGGGCCATTCGCCAGTACGTTTAGGTTCTGTGCGTTTTGGTTGGGTCATTGAATTACTCCGCAGCAAGTGGGGCACAGCGCGCAGTGCGCCACTGTGTGGCAACTGCCAAATGGTCCCAGCCGAACGCATGTTCAGTGGCACCGTGTGTGTTGAAATGTGCAAGGCGCGCTGTGGCCTCGGCGATGGTAGGGCGGTGGCCGTCTTCGACCCACCACATAGCAAATGCCATGCTGTCCATTGCCGTGAACCACTGATCGCGCTTGGCGTAGAATTGTTTGTGCAGCGTGCCCCAAACGAACCCCTCAAGGGCGGCAACATCGCGCCACACAGAGACATTGATAATTACATTGGGATCATCGCCGATTTGCGTGTCTGTGGCATTGCCGCTGGCATCGACATAGCGCCAGATGAACCCGTCCATGCGTTCGGCAATGCCGTTCACGCGGTCCAGATTGTCGGCGAATTCGGCGACAGCAGGATGGTCAATTGCGTGGGTGAGGCGGGCGATGTTGATCTCAGCCAGATGCATTATTCTGCCGCCAGTTTGGCTGCGCGTTTTTTGACGGAGTGGGCTAGCATGCCTTCACGCACCCATGCGCCGTCATCCCACGCTTGTTTGCGGGTGCTTAGGCGGTCGTGGTTGCACGGGCCATTTCCAGACAGCACGTCAAAGAACTCATCCCAGTCAGGTTCGGCAAAGTCATAGCCACCTTTTTCCTCGTTCCATGCCAATGTGTCATCGGGCACGGTGAGGCCAAGGTATTTTGCCTGCGGCGCGGTTTGGTCGACAAATTTCTGGCGCAGCTCATCGTTGGTGTCCATTTTGATTTTCCACGCCATGGATTGCGCGGAGTGCACGCTGTCTTTGTCAGACGGGCCGAACATCATCAGGGACGGATACCAAAAGCGGTTTAACGCATCTTGGGCCATCTTCTTTTGCGCCTCAGAGCCGTTGCACATCTTCATCATGATGTCGAAGCCTTGGCGCTGGTGGAAAGATTCTTCCTTACAAATCCGTACCATAGCGCGGGCGTAGGGGCCGTATGAGGTGCGCTGAAGCGGTACTTGGTTCATGATCGCAGCACCGTCAACCAGCCAGCCAACAGCACCCATATCGGCCCATGTCAGCGTGGGGTAGTTGAAGATGGAGGAGTATTTCATCCGTCCCTCATTCAGCGCTTCAAACATCTCGTCACGGGTGATGCCCAGCGTTTCCGCAGCACAATAGAGGTACAGGCCATGACCCGCCTCATCTTGCACTTTTGCCAGCAGGATCGCCTTGCGCTCCAACGTGGGCGCGCGGCTGATCCAGTTGCCTTCGGGCAGCTGGCCGACGATTTCGGAGTGGGCGTGCTGTCCGATCTGGCGGATCAGGTTTTTGCGATACCCCTCTGGCATCCAGTCCTTTGGCTCGATCTTGCCTCCGGCGTCGATGCGCTCTTGAAAGGCGCGTTCTTGCGGCTCCATCTCGTCCAAGGATTTCACGCCTTGGCCCGTGGATTTGATCATCTGTGCGTACATGGTCTCAGATCCTTTCAAGTAGGGGGTGTTGGTTAGCTTGCGCGTTCAAGAATAAGGGCGACACCTTGGCCGACGCCCACACACATGGTGCACAGGGCATAACGACCGCCTGTGCGTTGCAGCTGATAGGCCGCCGTCAGCACCAGCCGCGCACCGGACATGCCCAGCGGGTGACCAATGGCAATTGCGCCGCCATTTGCGTTTACGTGAGGTGCATCATCCGCCACACCCAGCGCGCGCAGCGTTGCGATCCCTTGCGAGGCGAACGCCTCGTTCAGTTCAATCACATCCATCTGGTCGATGGTCAGGCCTGCACGGGCAAGTACCTTTTCAGCCGCGGGAATAGGGCCAATGCCCATCACACGCGGTGCAACACCTGCCGCTGACATTGCAACAACGCGCGCAATTGGTTTGAGGCCGTGTTCCGCTGCGGCGGCCTTGGAAGCGATCAACATTGCGGCTGCACCGTCATTTACACCTGAGGCATTGCCCGCAGTTACTGTTTTATCCGCACCATTGATGCCGCGCAGTTTTGCCAATGCGGCGGCGTCGGTTTGGGGGCGGGGGTGTTCGTCGCGTGAGACGACCTTTGGATCACCTTTGCGCTGGGGGATCGTCACGGGGATGATTTCCTGTGCAAATACGCCTGCGGCATCTGCTGCGGCCCAGCGTTCTTGCGAGCGTAGGGCAAATGCATCTTGATCCGCGCGGCTTACGCCGTGGTCATCCGCTACATTGTCCGCAGTTTGCGGCATGGAATCGACGCCGTAGGCTGATTCCATCTTTTTGTTCACAAAGCGCCAGCCGATGGTTGTGTCATAAACTGCATTCGCACGACCAAACGCGGTTTCGGCTTTTGGCATGACGAATGGTGCGCGGCTCATGCTTTCGACACCGCCTGCGATGGCTAGGTCCATATCCCCTGCGCGAATGGCGCGGGCGGCTTGGCCAACGGCATCAAGGCCAGAGGCGCACAGGCGGTTTAATGTGATGCCCGGTACATCGACAGGCAAGCCAGCAAGCAGTGCCGCCATACGCGCCACGTTACGGTTGTCTTCACCCGCTTGGTTGGCGCAGCCCATGACGACATCATCAATGCGTGTCCAATCGACATCTGGATTGCGCGCCATCAGGGCCGCCAAAGGTGCCGCTGCTAGGTCATCTGTGCGAACAGAGGATAGTCCGCCGCCATAGCGCCCGATGGGTGTGCGTACCGCGTCACAGATAAAGGCTTCGGCCATTCGTGTTCTCCCAATAGAATTCCTGTAGGCAGGTTAACGTGAAAATGGAGGCCGATCAAGAAATATGTTACGAAATAGTTATTTCGAAATGCAAAACAGTAACGCAATACTTGAAATGTGTTGCCGCCATGCTAATTTCTCTCAAAGACAAGCCAATCGGCAGTTGCTCAGGGATCGTCTTCGAGCGATGTTAGGAAAAACGGGCTGAAAAAATTGGCCCACCATTGAAACAGGCGGGCAGGGTGCCCACGTATCCTACCCATACAGGAAGCGGCCGAATTGTTGCCTCAAAGAGGGACTGGCGCCGCTTTGCCAAGATAAGGAAAAGAGCATGCAAGAGCCTCTGAACGCTAGCTATCCCGTACTTCCGCTGCGCGATATCGTTGTATTCCCCCATATGATTGTGCCGCTTTTTGTTGGTCGCGACAAATCCGTTCGCGCCCTCGAAGAGGTAATGGCCGATGACAAACAGATTCTGTTGTCTAGCCAGATCGACCCCGGTGTTGATGACCCTGACGCCACTGGCATCTTCTCAACAGGTGTTTTGGCCAATGTCCTGCAACTGCTGAAGCTTCCCGATGGCACCGTAAAGGTGTTGGTCGAAGGGCAGGCGCGTGTGCAGATCACCGAATACCTTGAGAATGATAGCTTCTTTGAAGCCCGCGCTGAATACCTCACCGAGGTACCAGGTGACGCCGATACAACCGAAGCGTTGTTGCGCACGGTTGGCGAAGAATTTGAACGCTACGCCAAGGTAAAGAAAAACGTCCCCGAAGAAGCAATGACCGCCGTTGGCGAAGCATCTGATCCCGCGCGCCTTGCGGATTTGGTTGCAGGCCACCTCGGGATTGAGGTCGAGCAAAAGCAGGATCTTCTTGAAACGCTCAGCGTGTCTGACCGTCTGGAAAAAATCTATGGCTTGATGCAGGGCGAGATGTCTGTGCTGAAGGTTGAGAAAAAGATCAAAACCCGCGTGAAAACGCAGATGGAGAAAACCCAGCGCGAATATTATTTGAATGAGCAGATGAAGGCCATTCAAAGCGAGCTGGGTGACGGCGAAGATGGCAAAAACGAAGTTGTCGAGCTGGAAGAGCGTGTTGCCGCCACTAAGCTGAGCAAAGAGGCCAAAGAAAAGGCCGACGCTGAGATCAAAAAGCTCAAGAACATGAGCCCGATGTCAGCCGAAGCTACAGTTGTGCGCAACTACCTAGATTGGATGCTGTCCATTCCATGGGGTGTTAAATCACGTGTGAAGAAAGACCTCGGCAAAGCCGAAGCGGTTCTGGATGCAGATCACTACGGCCTTGAGAAGGTGAAAGAGCGCATCGTTGAGTACCTCGCGGTGCAGCAACGCTCATCCAAGATGAAAGGCCCGATCATGTGTTTGGTTGGTCCTCCTGGTGTGGGTAAAACATCGCTTGGTAAATCTGTGGCCAAAGCAACGGGTCGTGAATTTATCCGTATCTCCCTTGGGGGTGTACGTGACGAATCCGAAATCCGTGGTCACCGTCGTACCTATATTGGCTCCATGCCCGGTAAGATCATTCAGGCGCTGAAAAAGGCGAAAACCACAAATCCGCTGATCTTGCTCGATGAAATCGACAAGATGGGTCAGGATTTCCGGGGTGATCCAGCCTCTGCCATGCTTGAAGTGCTTGATCCGGAACAGAACTCCACATTTGTGGATCACTACCTTGAGGTCGAATATGACCTGAGCAACGTGATGTTCCTGACCACATCCAACAGCTATAACATGCCGGGCCCACTGCTGGACCGGATGGAGATCATTCCGCTGTCTGGCTACACCGAAGACGAAAAACGCGAGATCGCCAAGCAGCATTTGGTTGAAAAGCAGATCAAGAACCACGGCTTGAAGGCCAAGGAATTCTCAATCGAGGATTCTGCGCTGACGGGCATGATCCGGTACTACACCCGTGAGGCAGGCGTTCGGAACCTTGAGCGTGAGATTGCAAAAGTCGCGCGTAAAGCGCTGACTAAGATCATTCGCAAAGAGGCCGAAAGCATTACTGTGACGGGCGACAACCTTGATGACTTCCTTGGTGTGAAAAAGCACCGCTATGGGTTGGCTGAGCAGGATGATCAGATCGGTGTGGTCACAGGCCTTGCCTATACCTCTGTCGGGGGGGAGCTGTTGCACATCGAAGCGCTGCGCCTACCAGGCAAAGGCCGGATGAAAACCACAGGTAAGCTGGGCGATGTGATGAAAGAAAGCATCGATGCAGCGAGTTCGTATGTGCGTTCGATCAGCCCAAAGATCGGTGTGAAACCACCAGTGTTTGATACGATCGACATTCACGTACACGTGCCTGATGGCGCAACGCCAAAAGACGGCCCAAGCGCTGGTCTGGCGATGGTGACGTCCATCGTGTCTGTACTTACCAAGATCCCTGTGCGCAAAGACATAGCCATGACGGGCGAAGTGTCCTTGCGTGGGAATGCGATGCCCATTGGTGGTTTGAAGGAAAAACTACTGGCTGCCCTGCGTGGTGGCATTAAAACAGTATTGATCCCGCAGGAAAACGAAAAAGACCTGCCGGATATTCCTGACAACGTAAAAGAGGGGCTGACAATCATTCCCGTGAGCCACGTGTCCGAAGTACTCAAGCACGCGCTGGTGTCGCAACCTGTTGCGGTTGATTGGGACGAAGCGGCAGAAGAAGCGGCTGCAGCAGCGGCACTGCTAGCTGCACGTGCAGGTAAAGTTGACGTTGCGACAGCACATTAACTGCTCAACCTGAGGAAGTAGCCAAAGATACGCACGCGCCCCGTAGGAAACTGCGGGGCGTTTTTTATGGACCCATAGCTTTGATGTGAAAATGCCCGCACCATGGCAGTGGTACGGGCATCGGAATTTGTGAGCGTGTTTGTGCCTAGTCAGTCAAAACAGGCAGTGCCATTAGCAATGCTAGCAAGGCAACCGACATCGTTCCGCTGCTAGAGCTGGACGCTTCTTCGATGATGATGGGCGCTTCAATAACTGGATCGCTCAAAGAGCCTGCCGAGGCTGTTGTTGTAAATGCGGCAAAGGCCACGAGTGTCATAATTGATTTCATTTTATCCCCCAATTTGTGTTGACGCTCATTTGTCACGCTAAATGTTGTTATGGTCAAGCTCGGCTGGATATTTTCACGATATCCGTGTAGGTTTAAAAGAAAAAGTAAACCATTGAGCGAAAGAGCAGGAAATCCCATGGCGATATCATCAAAACCTACGGCAAAAGCCCCCGCGTCAAAGTCTTCCGGCAGCAAGACAACGGTTAAAACACCAACCGTAGACGCGATGACAGAAATCGACACCTCCAACACACCAAAAGCAACAACCGCTGAACCATCAGTTGTTGAGACGCTTTCTCCGGTGGTTGTGAGCAACGAGCTGCGCAAAAAAGAACTGTTCGAATTGATTGTAGAGCGGTCGGGTATGAAGAAAAAAGATGTCAAACCTGTCGTTGAGGCGATGTTGGGTGTTCTGGGCGATGCCTTTGCCGAACAACGCGAGATGAATTTGCCGCCATTGGGCAAAATCAAGGTCCAGCGCGGCAAGGAATTGCACGATGGCCGCGCATTGGTTCTTAAATTGCGCCAGAAATCATCCCAGTTGAATGCCGCACCAGCGACCGATACCCCAGCAACCGCTGACGAATAATCCTACCCGGCCTTGATGTGTGCTCCCTGTGACGGGGCGCGCACATCAGGGCGGCGTTTCCCTTAAGTTTCTATAGACTTAGCCATGAGCGATTCCCATTTGTACGTGAGTCGTTTTTTGGCACCCGTTCAATTCTGAAAGACGCTTCGTGACAAATTACCCAGAGCTTTATGTGCTGCGCCATGGTGAGACCGAGTGGAATGCCCAAGGGCGTATGCAAGGCGCATTAAATTCGCCTCTAACCCCAGAGGGCATAAAGCAAGCACAACGTCAGGCCGAAATCCTGAAATCAGTTGATCTAGCCGGATTTGATATCCTCAGCAGCCCCCAAGGCCGTGCCTTTGAAACGGCAGCGATTGCCTTGGCGCGCCATGTCACTCATCTGCATACGGATGCGCGCCTGCGCGAGATTGGTGTGGGCGAATGGGCAGGGCGTGTGCGCAGTGAACTTACTGAAAATGATGAGTTTTTTGAGGGTCCCGATGGCGCACTAGAGCTGTATGAGCGCGCCCCAGGTGGCGAAGGATTTGACTGGCTAGAAACGCGCTGCACAGAGTTTCTGAGTAGTCTCAAAGGGCCCGCAGTGCTGGTAACTCACGGAATTACCTCGCGTATGATCCGCGCAATCGTTACCGGAGCAGGGCGCGCAGGCGTTGCCGAAATAGGCGGCGGGCAGGGCGTTGTGTTCCACCTGAAAAAAGGATCGCAAAAACGTCTCGAATGAGGCTTGCCATACCCGAAGTGTTAGTCTAAATCACGCCTTATCGGGTCGTTAGCTCAGTTGGTAGAGCGCTTCGTTTACACCGAAGATGTCGGGAGTTCGAGCCTCTCACGACCCACCATTCTCTCCCTCGGGAGGGGAGACATATTGCCCCCACCAAAGGGCAGCACTGCGCGGTTGTAGCTCAGCTGGTTAGAGTACCGGCCTGTCACGCCGGGGGTCGCGGGTTCGAGCCCCGTCAACCGCGCCACTTCTCCTTTAGATTATATAAATAATTCTTCCACACACCAAAGAGCTCTTTTTTGGAATGTGAGTATATGCAGTCAATGTTTTGGCTCGATATTTTCGAAGCGCTTCACCGGAACGTGCAATCAGGTCAGCTGCCCAGATTTACCCCTGCGCCCCAACTTGTTGCGATCGTCAAAATGACTTCTTTGTTGACCTGAATAAATTCGAGAGCCGCGATGGTTTCGGTAGTCCATAGAACGGTTGCTGTTCCCACGGATAGCCGTTCATAAAGCCGCGCCTTGATTAAATCGGTAAGATCGCTGGCATCCAACGGTTCATGGGCCACATCGATTTGGCCGCCAGCAATTGCAATGCGAGTGAGATTGTCGGTTTTGGGAGCAGATGCGGTCTCCCATGGCAATGGCTCAGGGTCGGGCGGTAAGTTCCGCAGATAGGTGAGGGTTTTGTCGGTGCGTTCGCGGTCGCCTTCGATTTTGGAAAGTTCGGTCAGTTCTGCCGAGGATCCGGCGGCGGGGGTGTTGCCAAATTTTAACCCCTGAACGAACACTGAGGCTTCAAATTCAAATGGATGGTCTGCAATCAGGCGCAAATCTTCAACTTGTGTCCCAGAGAGAGTGAGTTCCCGTAATTTGGAGAGCCCCTGCAGCGGAGTGATATCCGCGATTTGTGTGTGGTTGAGAGCGAGGTCCTGCAATGCGGAGAGCCCCTGCATCGGTTCAGGTCTGTTAGGGTCGCCAGATCGCTCAGGTCGAGGTATATTGCGCCTTCAATCTTAGCGATTTAAATCCGCCGCTCCGCTTCGGCGTAGGCCTCATCTGCCGTCATCACCATGCCATTTCGCCTCTGCGCGCACTTTGCCTCAGGCAAAGAAATCTCACAACCCGGAGGTATCTCAGGCTATGAACTGATGGCGGTGTAATTTGCAGTAGCTTTTTAGAATGTTGCGGAAGGCTTGTAGCTTTTGCGAAGGCCAGACATCAGGGTGCCCCACAACCCAAATATCGGCGTAAGGTCGCGGTGGTAAAACAGGGACTTGCACCAATCCCACAGAGGTACGCCCTAGAAACATCGGCATACGGACCACACCCAACCCTGCCTGAGCTGCACCAACCATCGCAACCATATCGTCAAAGCGAAACCGCACATTGTTGTTGGGGAACTCTGAACCAATTCCCATGGGTACGGTTGGATAAGCGTCATAGACTATCCAGTCGATCATCGCATTTGGATCGTTGGAGATGCGATCAGCAATAGCTTGGTTGGCAAAACTGGCGTTTTCCTGCTTCAACAACCTTAAGCCCGTCAATGTATCACCGGGATTTCTGCTAATACGAATGGCGAGGTCCGCTTCACGACGCGTCAAATCTAACAGGTCATTTGTTGCAAGGATGCGCAGTTCGATGCGGGGGTGCGTTTTCGTAAACTGGTCGATGACTGGTGACAAGAAATTAGCAATAAGCAGCTGTGGCGCTGTTATTGTCAGCGTGCCCGAAAGTTCGGTTTCAGCGCCCTGTAGCTGGCGCATCATACTGTGCTCGGTTGTTTCCATCTGATCGGCATGCTTTGCAAGCACAAGTGCAGCTTCCGTCGGTCGGTAGCCATCGGGCAATCGCTCAAACAGCAATTTGTTCAATGTGTCTTCGGCGCGACGAATCCTACGGGCGACGGTTGTGTAATTCACACCCAAAGCTTCGGCAGCACCAGCCAAGGAACGATGGCGAACCAACATCATAACTGTGCGCAAGTCATCCCATGCAATACTCATGCATGCGTTTTTGCATGTCATACATGCATATGCACGCGTTTTTACATGTGGGGGATGCGGTATGGTGTCTTCATCATCATTCAACGGAGACATGTTATGATATACGCCTATGCAAAAATCACTGTGACCAACCCCAAAGCACTTGCCGAATACCGCGATGTCGCGGGTGCTGCGCTTGCCAAACATGGCGGCAAAGTAGAAAGCGCTGCGCGGGAATTTACCGTCCTAGACGGTACGCCTGACGTGCCGAATGTCGCAGCATTGCTTAGCTTTCCCAACAAAGAGGCGGCGGTAGCTTGGTCAAATGATCCCGAGCTTGCGGATGTACACGCATTACGACGCAGTGCCGGTGGTTCTGATATTCTACTTTTGGGTTAAGTGGGATTTGTGCCGAAATAGAACAATGCTGTCACTCGCAACCTTGCTGTGAGTGACAGCATTGTCCCAATAACGGATAACCTTCTGTGCAGCACTGCTTGGCAATATTGGCCGGAAATACCTTATATTGGAATGATGTGGTTGCGAGGGCGCACTCCCCTATGGATGCCCTTCATCGGAAAGAAATTTCACAACCCGCAGATAAGTGCTTGACGGTTCATGGGGGTTGGCATATTCCGCACGAACGCTCTGAGGTTTAGGCCAAAGAGACGCAGCGCGCGGTTGTAGCTCAGCTGGTTAGAGTACCGGCCTGTCACGCCGGGGGTCGCGGGTTCGAGCCCCGTCAACCGCGCCACTGCTGCTTTGAAAAGGTCTCCTTCGGGAGGCCTTTTTTGCATTTATCCTATAGGATTATGGGGTGGGGGTGAAACCAAGGGCTGTTTCGATTTCTGGATCAAGCTGGCTGTGCATCCATGTGATGTCATCTTGTGCCCATGTTTCAGGCGCAGGGGTGCGGTCTTCTACGGCGGCGGTCCAGCGGTTGCCCATACGGCGCTCAACAGGCGCGTAGCCTTGCGTAGTATAGCCAAGCCCGAATGCAGCCGAGAGATCAGCCAGAAACGCCTCTGGCGCGGCGTTGAACGCGTCCAGCGAGACATAGACAACGGATGCGCCGCGAGTAGGTAAGCTCAGCAAGGCGCGCTGTTTCAGGGTCCGCATGGCAAAGATGTTTTCATACTGCGCGCCAGTGATGGGGTGGCGGTCCCATTGTAGTTCTTCGCCAAGCGGCTGAAGGCGCGGGGCGATTCCATCAAAATGGCTCAGCTTGTCCACATAAGACTGCCACGGCGTGCGCAGGAACTCAGCGAATCCCAAGGATTGCACCGAGGGTGCCGCATGCCACGGACGTTTATACAACGAGTGCGCCCATTTTTGCGGAGCGCGTACCGCGCAGATCGTCAGAAACGTCGGAGGCAGGGCGATCATGTTTGGAACGCCGTGTTTCCACCCCAACGCCTCGGTGCGTTTGATCTGCAATGCGTCTTGCACAGTCTTGCGAATGACGTTTGTGCCACAGCCCCGTTCGCCCAAAACCTGAAAGCGATCAAACGGGCCGTTACCCGCAATATGAAAGTGCCAACCCGTTTTGGCCATATCATCGGTCAAAGCACGTTTAAATTCCGGAAAACCTGCAGGGTCGGGGGACAATATCGTCTTGGGGCCCATTGTCATTTTGTGTCTCCCACGGCTTACTGCGCTTGCAACCCGCAGTGTGCTCAATTCGGCGGGGAAAGAAAAGAAGGAAGAGGCATGCAGACAGTTGCCGCAGTCACAATGGTGCGCGATGACGCATTTTTTCTCACGGCTTGGCTAAAGCATTATGGCGATCTGTTTGGACGTCAAAATTGCTATGTGATCAATCATGGCTACGGGAGCGAAGTGGCGGAACTGGCTGCGGGGTGCAATATCATTGGCATTCCGGGGGACCCGCATAAGAATTTTGATGTGAAACGCTGGGGGTTATTGAACAATCTGGTCGGCGGATTGCGTAAATATTATCGCCACGTGATTGTTGGAGATGTGGACGAGCTGGTGGTGGTTGATCCCGATACTGGCAAGAACCTGCTGCAATACCTTGAGGATACACCGGAAAAGCGCATCCTGACGCCTCTGGGTCTTGAGGTGATCCACCGCGTTGATCTGGAACCCGAAGCTGTGGGCGAACACATTATCGGGCCGCGCCGTTATGTGCGTCCTGCGCCGCATTATTCAAAACCCTGCGTTGTCTCGGCAGCGGCCAAGATTTCGCGTGGCGGACATTTTTCGCAATACCCCAAACTACATACGCCCGATGACCTGTACCTGTTCCACCTCAAGTTCTGCGATTTTGCGCAATACTCAGGTGCAATGGACCGTCGCAATGCGGTGACCCAAGAAATAGGTGATGACATTAAGGGCACGTCAATTGGACGTCATTGGTTCTCAGAAGCGCGCGGCGAAGACCGTGCGATGTTTGAGAGCTTTGAGCAGCTGAAGCTGGAAGAGGGTTTTGATCTGGGGTTCATGCGCAAACGCATGCAACGTTCCTTCAAGCCGCGCGGCGAGACGGGGTTTTATGAATTCAACCGCCCCGCCTTTGACACCCAGTATCAATTGCCAGAGCGTTTTGTCGGCGTAATCTAGGGCCTGCGGTCGATCCGGAGGGTTTGCCGCAGCACATTCAGCGCTGCGGCAGTTTGGCAGAGTTATCCGCGCTTGTTCGCAACCAGCGCCTGCATTTGCTCCAACGGAAGATATCCGCGTAACAATTCGTCATGCATCACAAATGTCGGCGTGCCATTGATCGCCAATGCACCCGCCAATGCGCGTGTTTGCGCGATTTCTGCAGTAACTTCATCGCTGTCCATACGGGCTTCTACGGCCTCCATGTCCAAGCCAAATGTGCTGCCCAAGCGGCGCAGGGTTGGCATGGTGATGTCGCCGTTAAAGCTCATTAATGCGTCGGCGACTGATTTGTAGCTGTCCCCACCTGACACTTGTTTTACCGCCACAGCAAAACGTGAGGCCAGCACAGAGCCGTCACCAAGGATCGGCAGCTCTTTGACGATTAGTTTGATGTTACCGTCGCTCTTGAGCAGCTCGGCAACTTCGTCGTGTGCGCGCTTGCAATAGCCACAGCGGTAATCAAGGAACTCAACCAAAACGATATCGCCGTCAGGGTTGCCGCCAACCCATGAATAGCCGTCATCAAAAATGGCGTCGGCATTTTGGGAAACCAGATCAATGTCTGCCTGAACTTGCTGTTCGGCTTCGCGATTTTGCAGGATTTCAACAGCCTGCATTATCACTTCTGGATTTTCGAACAGATAGGAGCGGACTTCGGCGCGAAATAACGCACGTTCTTCGGCACTCATTTCTTTCAGATCAGCAGCAAAAGCGCCCGTAGCAAGTGTGCCCAGTAGGGCTGTGGTGGCGAGTAGACGTTTCATAGTAGGTTCACTTTCGTTTTCCAGCACGTTGAGACGCAATCAACACATCTTGTGCCCGCTGCCAAGGGCCAGAACCCTTGCCGAGCAGACCAGACGCGCGACGCGCATGAATTCCGGCGTCTTTCAGCCGTCCCACCAGCGCATAGCGCTCGGCGGTGATAAGGGCGGCCATTCCTGTTTGACCGGTTTTGGCATAGGCCGTTGCAAGATCGCGCAACATCGAGCCATCGCGAAAATCCTGGCGGCGGGATTTTTCCAACGCGCCAAGGGCTTTTTTTACCTGACCATTTGCCAGCAAAGCGCGGCCATATCCTGACAAAACAAGCGGGTCATTGGGCGCACGCTGGACCGCGCTGGCATAAGTGTTTGCAGCGGCCGCAAAGTTGCGGGTTTCCAAAAGGATCTGGCCTTTTTGATCCCGGAAATACGGGTCATTGGGGCGCGCAGCGATTGCGCCGTCGATGGCCCTCAGCGCCTTTTTGGTTTTTGAGTTCTTGTGCAGCGCAATGGCCTCACGCAAGTAGCGTACATCGCCGTAGCCTTCGGATTTCAGCCGGCGCAAGGTCCAGCTGGGCGCGCGGTTATAGGCGGTGATCTTACCCTGTAGGCGGGCAAACCAATACTCCGCCGTCGGATCGGCCGGAAGGTCGCCGTAGCTGGCAACAAATCCCGCAAGGGCGCGCACGCGGTCGCGGCTTAGCGGGTGGGAGCGTGTGTAGGGATCTTGGCGACCAACGCTGAGTGTTTCTTGGCCAACAAAGATGTTCAAAGCATCCAGCAGCCCCTGAGGGGAGGCACCCGCAGATTTCATATAGCGCACACCTGATTGATCAGCTGATGCTTCTTCGGCGCGGGTATGGCTCAAAAAGGCACGCTGTGCAGAGCCGGATGCGCCGATGGCAATTCCGCCTGCGGCCTCACTGTTCCCCGCCGCAGCGGCTGCTGCAGCCAAGGCAAGGCCAAGCCCGGCGATTGTACGTGAGTTTGACAGATTGCCCAATCGCCGCACGATATGCCCATTGGCGATATGTGCCGCTTCATGTGCGATGATTCCCTGCAACATGGCGGCGTTGTTCATTTTAGTGATCAGGCCGTAGTGAATAAAAATCGCATCATTGCCGACGACAAACGCATTCAGCGTGTTTTCATTGACCACCAGAATTTTTACACGGTTTGGGTTTAACCCTGCTGCGCGCAGCACAGGAGCCGCGATTTGCTTTAGGGCGTGCTCCATATCCGCATCCCTTAGCAGGCTGGCGGCCTGAGCAGGCAAGGCAAGCAGTGCAAGGATCAACATCGCTGCTATTGACGGGACAAGGCGGATCAGGTGAAAGCTCATGAAAATCAGTGTAGGAGCGCAGCCATGCGGAATTCAAGCCGATCCGAAGTCGATCCCTTTATTGTGATGGACGTCATGCAGGCCGCAGCGCGCGCTGAAGGTGAAGGGCGTCACATCATCCACATGGAAGTGGGGCAGCCCGGAACAGGTGCGCCAAAGGGGGCAGCGCGGGCGTTAACCGCTGCGATGGACGCCGGACCGCTTGGGTATACTGTGGCCCTTGGGCTGCCAGCGCTGCGTGAACGTGTCGCACGGATGTACGGTGAATGGTACAATGTTGACCTTGATCCAAACCGTGTGGTGATCACCTCTGGGTCCTCTGGCGGGTTTATCCTTGCGTTCACGGCGTTGTTTGACAGCGGCGACCGCGTTGGCATTGGCGCGCCGGGGTATCCTAGTTACCGTCAGATTTTGGGCGCATTGGGGATGCAACCTGTTGATCTGCCAAGCGCTGCGGAAAACCGCTATCAGCCCGTCCCAAGTGATTTTGCAAACATGGATTTGCGCGGCTTGTTGGTGGCATCCCCAGCCAACCCCACAGGCACAATGTTGGATAAGCCGGCGATGTCCGCGCTGATTGGTGCGTGCCATGAAACGGGCGCGTCCTTTATCTCGGACGAGATTTATCACGGCGTCGAATATGAGAAAAAGGCCGTGACCGCCCTTGAGATCACCAACGAAACCTATGTGATCAATAGCTTTTCCAAGTATTTTTCAATGACGGGCTGGCGTGTGGGCTGGATGGTGGTCCCCGAGGATCAAGTGCGTGTGGTTGAGCGGATCGCGCAGAATATGTTCATTTGTGCGCCGCACGCCTCGCAGGTGGCTGCCCTTGCAGCGATGGATTGCGAAGATGAGTTGCAGGCCAATATGGATGTCTACCGCGCCAACCGTGCCTTGATGCTGGACGGGTTGCCCAAGGCGGGGTTTGACAGGATTGCGCCACCTGACGGGGCGTTTTACGTTTATGCGGATGTAAGCGAGATCACCAGTGACAGCCGGGTGTTGGCTGCAGAGATTTTGGAAAAAGCGGGAGTTGCGGTAACGCCGGGCCTCGATTTTGACCCTGTGCGCGGGCATACAACGCTGCGGTTTTCTTATGCGCGCAGCACGCAAGACATCCGCGAGGGTCTGGCACGCTTGACGACATTCATGCAGGCGCGCTGAACTGCTGGACCGCTGATTGCTAAGGGTGATAGGTTCCAGACAAAACGCCCTGTAAGAAAAAGGGACGGAGCAGTGATGAAACGAATTTTACTTAGCGTTATCTGTGCATTGTGCATGGCACCTCAGGTGATGGCTCAGGAGTTGAGCGCACTTGCGCGGGTCGACCCTGTTGCCAGCACCATTCAAGACGGCTGGTGGGGGCGCACGGATTTGTCGCTTTATCTCAGCCAAGGTGTGCCGTTTCGTGTTTTTACCTTGGATAATCCGGCGCGTCTGGTTGTTGATTTTCGTGAAGTTGATTTTTCGGGTGTGACATCCTCAGACCTGCTGCCCGAGGCGGGCCGCATCGAGGCCGTGCGCTTTGGCGCGTTTCAACCCGGCTGGTCGCGATTGGTGGCTGATCTCTCCGGGCCGATGCTGCCCAGTGAGATTGGGATGCCTGTTGATCCAAACACAGGCCGCGCCAGATTGGAAATTACGCTGAAAACGGCCAGTCCCGAAGAATATGCAACAGCTTCGAGGGCGCCTGAGGATCCAAATTGGACACCCGCGTTCTTAACAGCACCTGAACCCGAACCAAAACCAGACCAAGGTTTCACTGTAGTTCTTGATCCCGGTCACGGCGGTGTGGACCCGGGTGCAGAACGGGATGGGGTTACCGAAAAACAACTGATCCTGAGTTTTGCGCGTACATTAGCGGATGAGTTGAGGCGTGCGGGGGTGAATGTTGTGTTGACCCGCGATGAAGATACTTTTGTCGCTTTGGAGACGCGCGTTTCCATTGCGCACCAAAATAGGGCGGATATTTTTATCTCGTTGCATGCGGACATCTTGCGTCAGGGCGGGGCAAAGGGCGCAACAGTGTACACCCTGTCTGAGGAGGCCGCGGACGCCGCGACAATGCAATTGGTGGCGCGCCATGATCGCTCAGCGATTCTTACGGGTACTGACCTGTCAGGGTCTGATGATCAGGTTGCGGAAATCTTGCTGGATTTTGTGCGCCTTGAGACGGGTCCGCGCTCTGCCGCTCTTGCCAAGGCGCTGGCACAAGGCATGAAAGAGGCAGGCGGCCCGATGAACCGGCGCCCGCTGCGCGAGGCAGGTTTTTCGGTTCTCAAATCCGCAGATATCCCGTCTGTACTGGTCGAACTGGGCTTTTTAAGTTCTGAACGTGACTTGGACAATCTAAGGGATCCGGTCTGGCGGCAGGGAATGGCACAAGGGATCACGCAATCGGTTTTGATTTGGCGGGATGAGGATGCTGCAAGGGCCGCACTTGTACGTCAATAACCGACTGCTCAAACTGGCTGCCGGATTGATTTTATAACCCAGATATTGGGCGGCGTTTCGCTGGAATTCCCCATGCTTGCCTTTTGACCATTCCCGTAACCTCGCGTATAGAGGAGGCAACTTAAGCAGCCATTTTAAGGAGCTGTCGCGCGTGTTTCGGATGATCCTTTCCTTCTTTGGGGGTATTTTTACCACCCTAACCATGTCTATTGGCATGGTGGCCCTGACCATTGGGGCGATTTTCTGGATGTACGGGCGCGATTTGCCCAGCCACGAATCCTTGGCCTCCTACACGCCGCCAACGATAAGCCGGATTTATTCTGGCCAAGGGCGCTTGATTGACGAATTCGCCAAAGAACGCCGCCTGTTTGCGCCTGCGGATACGATTCCCGACCTTGTGAAGCAGGCGTTCATCTCGGCAGAAGATAAAAATTTCTACGAACACGACGGCTATGACCTGCGCGGTATTGGTGCGGCGGCTGTGGATGCGGTGCGCTCACGCGGTAAAGACGTGCGCGGGGCCTCGACGATCACTCAGCAGGTGATGAAGAACTTTTTGCTGTCAGGGGATCGCCGCGCAGAACGTAAGATCAAAGAGATCATCCTAGCAGCCCGTGTTGAAGAAGCATTGAGCAAGGAAAAGATCCTCGAACTTTACATGAACGAGATCTTCCTGGGGCAGAACTCTTACGGTGTTGCCGCTGCAAGCCAAACTTACTTTAACAAAACTCTCAGTGAGCTGGCACCGCATGAGGCTGCGATGTTGGCCAGCCTGCCCAAAGCTCCGTCTGATTTCCATCCGGTACGCCGCAAGGAGCGACTGTTGTCGCGCCGCAATTTTGTGCTGCGTGAGATGAAAGAGAACGGCTACATTACCGAGGCTGCATATGCGCAAGAACGCGATATGCCGCTGCGTTCGGTACAGAATGGTGATTTCGAAAGCTTTAGGGCTGATATGCCGCCGCGTGATTACTTTTCCGATGAAATCCGCCGCCAACTCTCAGAAAACTTTGGGGAAGGCGAATTCTTTACCGGGGGACTGACAGTACGCGCGACCATCGACAATGAGATGCAACCCATTGCAGCGGATGCGCTGCGTCGCCAGCTGGAACAATACGACCGCAGCCGTGGCGTGTGGCGTGGCACGGGTAAGACACTCCCGCCTGAGGCCTTGGTGGACGAGGCAACATGGCGTGAAGCCCTTAGCAACCAACGTGTCCCACGCGACATCACGTTGGAAACCCAGTGGTACCCTGCCGTTGTGCTGGAAGTAAGTGAACAGGGCGCACGTCTGGGCATCGAGAAAATCGACACTGCCGAAGGTGGTAACTGGGTTCCGCCAAAAGACATGTCTTGGGCGCGTAAAAGTCTGTCCAACGGCAAACTAGGTGCCAAAGGCAAACTGGTTGAAGTTGGTGAAGTTGTACTGGTGCGCCGTATGGTCGCCGATGCCGATGGATCGTTCATTCGCTGGACATTGCGTCAGGTGCCAGAGGTGCAGGGCGGTTTTGTTGCGATGGACGTGAACACAGGCCGTGTTATCGCGATGCAGGGTGGCTTTAGCTATCAGGCCAGCGTGTTTAACCGCGCGACGCAAGCCAAACGCCAGCCCGGCTCCAGCTTTAAACCCTTTGTTTTCGCGGCAGCGCTCGACAGTGGCTATACGCCGGCGACCATCATTGTGGACGCCCCGATTGAAATTAACACGCCGCAGGGTGTGTGGCGGCCAAAGAACTCCTCCAACAGATATTATGGCCCGACACCATTGCGGACAGGGATCGAACAATCGCGCAACTTGATGACCATTCGTTTGGCGCAGGAAGTTGGAATGAACATCGTGGGTGATTACGCTGAACGATTTGGCGTGTATGAAAACCTGTCACCTGTGTTGGCGAACGCATTAGGGTCCCAAGAAACCACATTGTACCAAATGGTAGCCGCCTATGCGATGTTTGCAAACGGCGGTGAACGCGTCGAGCCGACATTGGTTGACCGTGTGCAAGACCGTTATGGCCGTACCGTTTACAAACACGACAGGCGCGTGTGTGACGATTGCAAGCTGTCAACATTGGCCGCAGGGCAGGGCCCACGTGTCGTTTCAAACCGCGAGCGGGTGATGGATCCGGTTACGGCCTATCAGCTCACGTCGATGATGAAGGGTGTGGTCGATCGCGGTACAGCCCGCAAATCGGTAAACCTAAGCGTTCCAACAGCAGGCAAGACCGGCACAACCAACGATGCAAAAGACGTCTGGTTTGTAGGATTTACCTCAAACATCGTTGCTGGGTGTTATATCGGATATGACCAACCGCGCAGTCTGGGGCGTGGTGCTTCTGGTGGTGGCATGTGTGGCCCTGTGTTCCAGCGCTTTATGTCCAAGGCCGTCAAGAAATATGGCGGCGGCAAGTTCCGTGCGCCTGAAGGCTGTGAATTTATCAATATCGACCGCTTTACTGGCGCGCGCCTTAGCGCAAATGCATCCGGCTCTAACGTGGTGTCAGAATGCTTCCGTGAGGGTGAGTTCATCAACTTTGGCATTACCTTTGACGGTGGTTTTGCCATGGGCGCTGACCTGCCATTGATCGAAGGTGCTGGCGGCTCAAAAGCTAAAGAAGTCACCACATCAACAGGTAAGAAGGCCGTTGTTGGGCCAAAGGCTGGCTTTGGCACGCTTAGCTCTGGTGGGTTGTACTAAGGCGAACGCACCAAGAGCGGGCAAAACCCCTCTGACGGCTTGTAGCGGATCACACGCTGGTCTATCACATGGGCGGCCCTTTGCTAACGCAGGGCCGCTCTCTTATTTCGGGACAGATCATGCGCGCAGAAGTACAAAATACCGTCGATAAAATCGGCAAATCATTGGATCTTTTGGGCCAACGCCTCAATGTGGAGACGGCACCTTATCGGCTGGAAGAATTCAATGCGCGCGTTGAGGACCCAACCCTGTGGGATGATCCAGAAGCGGCCCAAAAGCTGATGCGTGCCCGTCAGGGGCTGGTTGATGCGATGGCAACCTATGACGGGATCAAGACCGACCTGCAGGACAACATTGACCTCATCGAATTGGGTGAGATGGAAGACGACGCAGAAGTTGTCGATGAAGCAGAAGCTGCTTTGGCCAAGCTGGAAATTACTGCTGCTCAGAAAGAACTAGAGGCGCTGCTGGACGGTGAGGCAGACGCCAATGATACCTTCCTCGAAATCAACTCTGGTGCGGGCGGCACAGAAAGCTGTGACTGGGCCAGCATGCTGGCGCGGATGTATGTTCGCTGGGCCGAGAAGAAGGGTTATAACGTCGAGCTTCAGGCTGAAAGCGCGGGAGAAGAGGCGGGGATCAAATCCGCCTCCTACAAGATCAGCGGACATAATGCTTACGGTTGGTTGAAATCCGAAAGTGGCGTGCACCGTTTGGTGCGTATTTCGCCCTTTGACAGCGCCGCCAAACGCCACACGTCTTTCACTTCGGTAAAGGTGTATCCCGTGGTGGATGACAACATCGAAATCGAAGTGAACCAGTCGGATATCCGTATCGATACGTACCGTTCCTCTGGTGCGGGCGGTCAGCACGTGAACACCACTGACTCTGCCGTGCGGATCACCCACCACCCCACCGGCATTGTGGTGACCAGCTCAGAAAAATCCCAACACCAGAACCGTGACATCGCCATGAAGGCGCTGAAATCGCGCCTGTACCAAATGGAGCTGGATAAGCGGTCTGCCTTGGTGAACGAAGTCCACGAAAACGCAGGCGATGCGGGCTGGGGCAACCAAATCCGCAGCTATGTGCTGCAGCCCTACCAAATGGTCAAAGACCTGCGCACCAACTATGAAACCTCCGACACCAAAGGTGTGCTGGACGGTGATCTGGATGGCCTTATGGGCGCGACACTGGCGCTGGCCGTTTCAGGCAAAAGTCGGGCCGAAGCACAGGGCGACTAAGGTTATTATATATACGATTAGGATCAGACAAAGGGTCTATAACGCTCTGAATTCTTACCGCTGGTTTGTATTTGGGTGTTTGGATTTGGGTTGAAATAGCTACGGTTTTGGGAATTTCGTATAGGCCCAAACTGTAACATTGGGTCAACTCGCGTCAAAATAGATGCCGAGCATTTGGACATTAAAGGTCCGCTATGCGGACGAAGTTGCCGTTAGTGACTTGCGCCTGCAAGGACCGTTTCCAGACAAAAGCAGACACGTTCGCAACCCTAAGTTGTTGTCTTCTGAGCGTGTGGCTATCACTTGTACTTGCATGTTTGGGAGCGCCGAAAAAATGAATGATTTTCGCAATGGAGCCGAGTTTCAGGCGTTAATGGTGTCGCTGGGTAGGATCGAAAACGTCAATCAGATTGCATTCGAGGCTGCTCAGGCTTCGGAGCGGAAACCTCAAGGCCATCACGACCGGCGTCGCTTGGAGCAAGAAAACAAGCTGTTGGGTCGCCAGTTGCGCGCCGCATTGCTTTGTTCTGCTTATTCGATAGCCGAGGCTGCGATCATTGGCCTGACCCCTCATGAATTGACGACGAATTCTGATATCAAAAAATATTTCGGGTTGGGTGAGAATGAAAGGCCGATTCCATTGCATCGTTCGCAATTCGTCCTTCAGCAAGTATTTGGGTTGTGTAAAACTGATCAATGGAATGAAGACTGGTTAGACCTTCATCGACTAAGGCTTCTGCGAAATAGATTAGTCCACTCTGGTGGCGTCGGCGAAGAGGACAATCTTTCCAAAAAAATAGATCGTGATGCAGGGTTTGCCGCTTGGGTTGAGCCCATGTTTGAAGGCTCGGAAGCAGAGATCTACGTGCTGGTGGTCGGCGAAATGCACTTCAGGCAAAGGCTGCAGAAGTTGCAAAAATTCATCTATGATATCGATGCTGAGTTGCCCAGAATAGTGACCTAATAATGTGTTGAGGAACGGTTCGCTGGTTGCAATGCCCTTATAAGCACTCTGCAACTGAACCCATGGTTCTGTAAAAGCAGCTTCCTGCGCATTGCTGCCGTTCATGACTGCCGCAGCATCCGTTACTTTGGGCTCGAAGCAGACTTTCGCTGGGTAGATTAAATGAGGATGTATCATCCGCTCTGTAGATCAATGCTTGTTGTCAATTTTGGATTTTTGGTATTTGTGATGTCTGGGAAAAGGGGCCCAAAAGTCTTTCGTGCTTACGTGTTGCGTCTTGACCGATAGCGCGGGCATAGTCCGGTATGGATATTTTGAATATGGATGCGTGTGCCCAATCTGCCGCGCTTGAGAAAGGTGAGCTTTCAGCCACCGAGTTGATGGAAGCCACATTGGCCCGTATCGAGGCCGTGAACCCCACTGTAAACGGGATTGTCAATCTGGCAGATGGCGACCGCCTGCTGGCAAAGGCGCGGGAGGCTGATAATGCGCCGCGCAGTGGCTGGCTGCATGGCATGCCCATCGCAATCAAAGATCTGGCCAACGCTGCGGGCTTTCCGACATCGCGCGGCTCACCCCTTTTTGCTGGCGAAGTGGCCGAGACCGACGATCTGATGGTCTCACGCCTGCGCGCGGCTGGGGCGATCGTTATTGGCAAAACCAACACTCCAGAGTTCGGCCTTGGCTCGCATACGTTCAATCCGGTGCACGGCGCCACGCGCAACCCCTATGATATTACCCGTTCTGCTGGTGGATCGTCTGGCGGCGCTGCGGCAGCATTGGCTACAGGGATGCTCAGCATTGCTGATGGATCAGATATGATGGGCAGCCTGCGTAATCCTGCAGGCTGGAACAATGTCTACGGCATGCGCCCCACTTGGGGCAGTGTGCCTGCTGATCCCGTGGGCGATATGTTTATGCACCAATTGGCCACTTCTGGCCCGATGGCACGCAGCCCTGCCGACCTTGCAGCGCTCTTGGATATCATGACGGGAAGCGATCCGCGCGTGCCATTCAGCAGCAATAGCCCGGCGACATTCACCAAAATTGATGAGGCGCCCAAAAAGCTACGCATTGGTTGGCTTGGCGATTGGGATGGTGCATTCCCGTATGAGGATGGCATTGATGAGATATCCCAAGCGGCGATGGGCAAATTTGCCGATTTGGGTCACCGCACCGAGACATTAAAAGCGCCCTTTGATGCGGACGCGATGTGGCAATCTTGGATCGATCTGCGATCCTTTGCTGTGGCAGGCGGGTTGCAGGCCGATTACGCGGATGAGGCACGTCGTGCCTATCTAAAACCTGCCGCCCTTTGGGAGATTGAGCGCGGGCTGCAGATGAGTGCAAAAGATGTACTGCACGCCAGTAATGTACGCTCGGATTGGTTCCGCCGGACAACGCGCCTGTTTGAAAGCCATGATGTTTTGGTTCTTCCCTCAGCCCAGTTATGGCCATTTGATGTTGATTGGACCTATCCTGAAACCATCGCGGGCCATGCAATGGACACTTATCACCGCTGGATGCAGGTTGTTGTTCCTGCAGGATTGATCGGGCTTCCTGTGGTCAATGTTCCTGTTGGTTTTGGGGCCAATGGCTTGCCTGCGGGTATTCAGCTAATTGGGCCGCGCGGCAGTGACGCCGCATTACTTCAACTGGCTCAACAATGGCACGGCGCAACCCACTGGCCACAAGAACGACCACCAAAGATCTAGGAAAAACGATGGGCTATTCAGGCATACGCGAACACGGTGCACCAAAGCTGACACCGCCAACGCTCACTCTATTGCGGGCAGCACTTGCGGCGGGGTGGGATGATTTTCGCGCGGCCCCAGCATTTGGGCTGATCGCTGCGGGGCTGTCGTTGGCAGCCGGATGGGGGATGAGCCTGCTAACCATGTGGGCAGGGCATACTTTCTGGCTGGTGCTGGGTGTGTTCGGGTTTCCACTGGTTGCGCCCTTTGCAGCCCTTGGGACGTATGAAGTGTCGCGTCTGCGCGGGTTGGGTGAAATCCCCACAGTGCGCCGTGTTGCGCAGGTGCTATGGGCAGAGCGCGGGCGTCAGCTGCCACCGCTTTGTGCGCTAATGATGTTCATGTTGCTGTTCTGGTTCTTTCTGGGACACATGATTTTTGCACTGTTCCTAGGGCTGAAACCGATGACCAATATCATGTCGTCCTTGGACGTCTTCCTAAGTGCAAATGGCCTGATGATGCTTGTGTTAGGTTCGGTTGTTGGGGGCGCGTTTGCGTTGTTGCTATACGCGATATGCGTGATCGGACTGCCCATGCTGCTCGACCGCGAGGTGGATTACGTGACCGCATTGATCACCAGCGTTGGCATTGTCGCGGCGAACCCTTTGGTGATGCTGGGCTGGGCGGTACTGATCGCCGCAACCCTGATCCTTGCGATGGTGCCAGCGTTCCTAGGATTACTGATCGTATTGCCATGGCTTGGCCATGCCTCATGGCATGTCTACGCAATGATGCGGGTCGATTAATCGGCTGGTTCGCGACCATGCGACACCAGCTGCTTGCGCAAATCTCTAGTACGTGGGTCTGCGGCCTCTAACGCAAATACATACGCATGGGTCAGGAAAAAACACTTGGTATCGATGTCAGCCGCTTCACCGGCGGCTTGCGCATAAAGGCCGATCAGCGCATCGCGGTCATCCTCCGCGTGCGCCTCAAGCATCTGCTCGTTCAGCCCCTTCATTCCGCAGCAAGGGGCGTGCGGTGGCGCTCCAACTGGCTAGCAACCCAGTGGTGGAACATATGCGTTGGCCCATCCATCGCAGGTGAAAAACGACCGCCATCAAAGCCCACCGCATGGCGCCCCCGCTGCATGCCTTCCACCACAAAGATGTCCTCTTCAAAGACGTCTTTCCACTGTTCGGTATTGCGCGCGCGCAGCTCTGAGTTGGTTTTTGGATCGGAATAATAGAGATGCACGTGTTCAATTGTGCGCTCAGGCCCCTCGGGAACCAGAATGATCGCAAACGTATGATCACGGTGCACGCCCAACAAAACGTTGGGGTAGGCGGTGATATACTCAGCTGAGGTGTCCCATTTATCGCTGAGGTCCTCAAAGTCAGGAAAGCTCTTGCCGTCCTCACCTTTGAGCTGGCGATACACCAACGTGCCTTGCCCCGAGAAGTGGCCAGCGTTTTCGATGTGGTAGTGATCTTCCAGCCGTGAATAACTGTTTAGCCCCGGATGTATCCAAGGCAAGTGGTAGCTTTCGCAGTAATTCTCAACCGCCAGTTTCCAATTGCAGTTCACGGCCAATTGGAAGCGACTGTCCGCGCCGCCATGATGCAAGGGTTTGTCGAACTCGGCCCAGCGGGCAATAAGGTCTGCGTTGACCTCTTCAAAAGGCTGTGCGGTGCCAGAGACATTGATCCAGACAACATCCATCCAAATATGGCTGCGTACCTCAATGAGGCCCAGCAGCGCGCGATCAATCCCTTCATGGGTGTTTTGACCGGGGCCACCAACATGAGGTGTGCTGACCAGTTTGCCTTCGGTGCTGTAGCACCACGAATGATAGGGGCAGCGGATTGCGCCTTCAATCTTGCGCGGCGTGTCGACTAAAATCATGCCGCGGTGGCGGCATATGTTTTGGAACACACGCACTTTGCCCGCACGGTCACGGACCATCAGCAATGGCATACCAAGGAAGGTGAGGGGGACCGCATCGCCGATCTCGGGCACGTCATCGCCCACGCCAAGGCCCGCCCAATTGTCAAATAAGACAGCCTGTCGTTCTTCGGTGAACACGGTCGGATCAATGTAATGGGCGTTTGGCAAGCCATTGGCGACCTCAAGGGGGCGGCGCACGCGGCTTAGGTCTGATCGGTCCATGATGCTCTCCTTTGTTACAAGGAGAATGCCACGGCAAGGCGCCAGCTACAGCGCTGGTACCGACCCAGTTTGCCCATGGGCGACATTACTGGAAAAGGACGATTGGCGGCCCTGATCGGGCCGCCGCAATTTATTCGCCGCGTGACAAGGCCGCAACGCCGGTGCGGGCCACGTCAACAAGGCCCAGAGGGCGCATCAGGTCTGCAAACGCGTCGATCTTTTCTGGCGCTCCGGTGATCTCAAACACAAAGCTGGTCAGCGTGCTGTCTACCACATTTGCGCGAAAGATATCGGCAAGGCGCAGGGCTTCAACGCGTTTGTCGCCAGTGCCTGCAACTTTGAACATCGCCAGTTCACGCTCAACACAGGCGCCTTCAACGGTAAGGTCATGGACCTCACGTACCGAGATGATGCGACCCGTCTGTGCCTTTATCTGTTCAATCACCTGCGGAGTGCCGCGTGTGACGATTGTGATGCGGCTCAGGTGGCCAGTGTGGTCGACTTCGGCAACGGTAAGGCTGTCGATGTTATAACCACGCCCGGCAAACAGACCAATCACACGCGCCAGAACACCCGGTTCGTTCTCGACCAGAAGGGCAAGCGTGTGGCGTTCTTCGACGTCCGAAAAATTGGGGCGCAGGTTATAGGCGGAATGGCTGGTAGAGCCTTTTTCGATTTTTAGCGGTGACATATTTTTGTCCTTTTAGGTGAGCTGGAAGGCGGAGCATTGAGTAGCCCCTGTCATTTTCTTGGGTTGAAAACGATTTAGACCAGCTGCTTTCCTTTTTCATCAATGGCGGTTGAGGTATCGACCTCACCCATGATCATCTCGTTATGCGCTTTGCCTGACGGGATCATCGGGAAGCAGTTTTCGTGCTTCTCAACAAGGCAATCAAACAACACAGGGCCATCGTAATTGATCATTTCCATGATCGCTTCGTCCAAATCCGCAGGATCGGAACACAGGATGCCTTTTGCGCCAAAGGCCTCGGCCAATTTTACAAAGTCGGGCAGGGATTCTGACCAGCTTGAAGAATAGCGCTCACCGTGCAGCAATTCCTGCCACTGGCGCACCATGCCAAGGCGTTCATTGTTGAGGATGAACTGTTTGACAGGCAGCTTATACTGCATCGCCGTGCCCAATTCTTGCATGTTCATCAACCACGAGGCTTCTCCAGCGACGTTGATCACCAGTGCTTCGGGGTGGGCCATCTGAACGCCAATGGACGCCGGAAAACCATAGCCCATGGTGCCAAGGCCACCGGAGGTCATCCAGCGGTTTGGGTCTTCAAAGTTGAGGTACTGCGCGGCCCACATCTGGTGCTGGCCAACTTCGGTTGTGATGTAGCGGTTGTGTTCTTTGGTCAGGGCCTCAAGGCGCGACAGCGCATACTGTGGCTTGATGATCGAACCCTTCTGCTCGTACTTGAGGCAATCAACGGCGCGCCATTCTTCGATCTGTTTCCACCATTTAGAAACAGCCGCCGAATTTGTCTTGCGACCGCGTGATTTCCAAATCTTCAAAAGGTCCTCAAGGACATGGCCAACATCGCCCAAGATCGGGATATCAACGCGGATGATCTTGTTGATAGAACTGGCATCGATGTCGATGTGTGCTTTTGTGGAATTTGGGCTGAACTTCTCGATCACGCCAGTGATGCGGTCATCAAAACGCGCACCGACGTTGATCATCAGATCACAGTCATGCATCGCCATGTTGGCCTCATAGAGGCCGTGCATGCCCAACATGCCGAGCCATTTATCGCCCGATGCCGGATAGCAACCAAGCCCCATCAACGTGGAGGTGATTGGGAAGCCAGTGGCTTCTACCAGTTCACGCAGCAACTGAGACGCGGCCGGACCAGAGTTGATAACGCCGCCGCCTGTATAGAAAACGGGCCTTTCGGCTTTCTCTAATGCCTCAACCAGTTCGGTGATGGCTGCAATGTCACCCTTAAGTTGGGGTTGGTAGTGCGATTTAGATACGGTTTTTGTCGTGTAGGCCCCATTGGCAAATTGAACATCTTTGGGGATGTCGACTAAAACCGGACCCGGACGGCCGCTGGTCGCGATGTGGAACGCTTCATGAAGCGTTTTGGCCAATGTGTCCGTCTCTTTTACCAACCAGTTGTGTTTGGTGCAGGGACGGGTGATGCCAACAGTATCAGCCTCCTGAAACGCATCCGATCCAATCATAAATGTCGGAACCTGACCCGTCAAAACAACAATCGGGATGCTGTCCATCAACGCGTCGGTCAATCCCGTCACCGCGTTTGTCGCACCCGGACCAGAAGTCACCAGCGCAACACCGGGTTTGCCGGTTGAGCGTGCATAGCCTTCGGCCGCGTGAACGGCGCCTTGTTCGTGGCGCGCAAGAACATGCTTGATGCTGTTTTGCTGAAAAATCTCATCGTAAATCGGTAGGACAGCGCCGCCTGGATACCCGAATACGGTATCGACACCCTGATCAATCAGGGCTTGGACGATCATTTTGGCTCCGGTCATTTGGCGTGTCATGGTCTTGCTCCGTACGGCGTTAAAAACTTGTGTTTGGCATAAAAAAGCCCCCGATTATGTCGGGGGCGCATGGGATCGAATATGGTCTTACCGTTACCGGCCCATGCGCGTGTGTTCCACAATGACGACTAGATCGTTCATGCCCAAAGGCTCCTTTATACGTCTGGGGACATTATGAGGGGTTTTGAGGGGCGTCAACCATCAATGTCATGAAAAAGTGTCGCTGAGCACATCTTTTTTGTTCTTTTATTTCTTGGTTGAGGTCATTTGCCTAATTTGTGATAAGGGGCCGCGCCTTTTTTGATCCGGATTGTCGATTTGAGGATGTTTACGCATCGAATTTGTCAGATGACCTGTATTGATAATGTCGCCCTTTGAACGCAGCAGGTCCCTTTTGGGTGCACTTAATGGCGTCTTTGGGCATAAAAATCCGATAAAGGTGCAATACACCGCTTTACCAAAGCGGATGATAGCGTAAACAAAATGTCAATTGGGGTGCTGGTGTTTCGGCCTTGTGACAATGGGCTGATTTGATTCACACCTTTCCAAGGAGGCATTACGCGTGGACCAACTACTTTCAGATTTCAATTTTCAACTGCTGTTTGCAGCCGTTAATATGGCTGTTGCCTTGTCGCTGGGGGCCATCATCGGATCCGAGCGTCAGTTTCGCGGCAGAATGGCGGGCCTGCGCACAAATGCCCTTGTTTCATTAGGCGCGGCGGGGTTTGTAACTTTTGCAGCGCTATTTCCCGATGATATCAACCCGACACGCGTTGCGGCGCAGGTGGTTTCTGGGATTGGCTTTTTGGGAGCTGGGATTATCTTCCGTGACGGTCTCAATGTTCAGGGGCTGAACACTGCAGCGACGCTGTGGTGCTCTTCTGCGGTTGGATTGATTTCGGGGTCAGGGCATCTTCTTTATGCAGTTGTTCTGACAGCGTTGATTGTGTTTTCGAATCTGGGTCTTCGGCCCCTTGTTCGACGTCTAAAAGCGGCTGCAGCAAAGAAGGGTAAACTGGTTGTGTCTGAGGTGTTCTTTGATCTGACGTTTGAGTGCACGCATGAAGATGAAAAAGAAGTGCGCGCCGCTTTGGTCGACTGCCTGACAGATCAAACGTTTGGGTTGAGCGAGATCACCAGCCGTTCAGACAGGAAAGTTGTGGAAATCATAGCACACCTAAACGGGACAGATGAGGACACAGCGCAGGTTGAGCAGATCATTTCAACAATGGCCCTCAGTCCAGGGCTCCTGCGTGCAGGATGGGCTGTTGTCGATGACAGTGACGTTAGTAGCAGATAGGCCGCAATGAACTCACAGTAGTCAACGATTGCCAAATGTCGGCTGTGCCGACCTTTCGGCCGTTCGCTTTAATACTGAAAAAGTCGCTTTAGAACTGGGAAAAAGCGAACGTGTAAATTGAAAATGAGCCTGTCCAGAATAGCAAAATGATTTCAATGCAAGCTAGGGAAAAAAACGTGATACTAAACTTATCCTTTTTCTCCGGATAATCATTAAGATAAAGAAGAGCGATCAATTTGATGCTGAAGATGACATAAATAACAGCAAACCCAAACATGTCCCTAGGAAATATCATGTAGACCAAACATGACATGACGAAATTGAGTATCTGGAACTTTATTAGTTTCTTGAAGCTGTGATCATTCATCTACTTCGTTCCTACGCGACATACAGGATTGTCATAGTTTGAGAGACATCCACAGAAATTGGCAAAACGAAACCCTTAAACAGTCAGCTGTCCTTCATTCAGACCTGCGCGCCGGTTCCCTGCAAAACGCCGTGCTCCAGCGCGTAACGCGTCAGGCCAGCGGTGCTGGAAATCCCAAGCTTGCGTTTGATGTTTTTGCGGTGGGTTTCTACTGTGCGCACAGAGATATCTAGAGTCTGTGCTACTTCTTTGTTGGATTGGCCTTGGGCCAGTTGCAACAGGATCGTCTGCTCGCGCCCTGTGAGGGTTTCGCGCACACCACCACCTTTTGGGGTGAGGGAGCCTTGTGCGCCCGTACAAAGATACCGCTTGCCACACATCACCGTATCAATCGCCAATTTGATCTCATCTGTTGGAACATCTTTGAGCAGATACCCCATTGCACCGTGATTAAGCGCCGAAGATATGTATTCGGGGCTGTCGTGCATCGACAGGATTACAATCCGTGTGCCAGGGCGCATTTCCAGAATGATTTCAGTGGCCGATAACCCGCCCAAATCTGGCATGTTAAGGTCCATCAGGATCACGTCAGGGTTCAGTATTTCCAGCTGGTCAATTACCGCGCGCCCACTTGTTAGGGTGCCGACAACCTCAACGTCATCATAGCTTTCCAGAATGCTCTGGATACCTTCGGCGACCATGGGGTGATCATCTACAATGGCAATGCGCAAAGCTTGGGTCATGCGGGTGGCTTCCTTGGGTCGTTCTTTGATCTGTCGCGGTTCGCCGGATTTGGCGGCAACATATGGGTGAGGGGGGCAATGGCTTCGATTTCTAGGCCTTTGCCTTGGGCAGTGCGTATGTACAGCAACCCGCCCAATTGATCCATACGCTCTTGCATGTTGCGTAAACCCAAGCCCTGATTGCGATTGTTTGGAATAGATCCGCAGCCGTTGTCAGAGATGCGCAGGGTCGCGCCGCGTTTGTGACCACGCAGATCAATGCTTACGTGGGTTGCGCCTGCGTGGCGCTCAATATTAGTGAGGGCCTCTTGGGCGATGCGGTAAAGCGCGGTTTTGGCGTCACTATCCAGACGGTTGCGAAAAACAACTGTTGAATAGGCCACCTCAATACCCGTGCGTTTGCCGAAATCCTCAGCAAGGGCGCGCAGGGCAGGGCCAAGGCCTAGATCATCCAGAACACCGGGACGCAAATCGCGGCTGATACGGCGGACCTCTGAAATCGCTTCGCCTAAGGTTGTGATCCCTTTGGCAAGAGGGGCACCGGCAGCAGGATCACCGCGGTCCAATTTGCGGCGCGCGTTATCCAGCGCATAGCGCACACCCACTAAAATCTGACTGATCCCGTCATGCAGTTCGCGCGCCACGCGTCCGCGTTCTTCTTCTTGGGCATCAAATACGCGTTGGGTCAGTTTTTTCAGTTTGGCATCTGCTAGTCTGCGTTCGCGCAGGTTCAGCCCCATACCGCTGGCAAACACAATAAACAGGGCAATCAGCGCGATGGCACTGATATACTGGAATGTGCGCTGAACGCGGGCTTCGACCTCCGCGCGGGAATTTGCAACGGTGACCAAAACGTCATCAATGTATACGCCTGTCCCAACAGCCCACTGCCAAGATGGAAATGAGGTAACATAGACGATCTTTTTTGCGGGTTTCCCTGTGGAGGGTTTGGGCCATGTAAATGTGTGATACCCCGCACCGTCGCGCGCGATTTCGATCAGGCGATCCACAACGGGGACACCGTCCATGTCCGTTTCATTGCGAAAGTTCCCGCCAATGCGATCCGTCTCACGCGGCGAGACAATAGCGGTACCGTCATAGTCATAAACAAAGAACTGCCCATCTTCGCCGTAGATCATAGCGGAGAGGATTTGCGACACACGTTCCTTCGCTTCTGCATCATTGGGAGCGGCGTTGCCGTAGATGAAATAAAACCCGTTGCGCGCTTGGGTGACATAGTTGTGCAGTTCGGCCTTCTTGGCTTCGATCAGTTGCATTTCAAGCGCGTTGATTTCGCGTTCGGCCAATGCGCGTGACTGTGCTGCCACAACTAATGCAATCGCTGCAACCGCAACGATTAGGGGAACCGAGGCCAGCAGCGTGAGCTTTTGACCGTAAGGGATATGAAAGCGTGAAAAGCGGGTCATTTCGATTCGATACGCCGAATCTGCGCGGTGAGCAAAGGCAAAGCGCAGCAAGACATCACAACAAGAAATCCCTGCTAAAGGGGTGTTTGGGCGCTAACATTGGGTAGATGCATAAAATTTCATCATATAAATCTGTGGTTTGAGTGCTTCTACGCAGTAGTAGGTATTTCAAATTTCTGGCGCCTCGCTAGTCTCAACGCACTTGAAACGACCTGTGCGGAATCTATCTAACGCGCGGGCGCAATAAATCCGGGAGGATACCCTTATGGATCGTCGTTCATTTTTGAAGACATCTGCCCTTGGTGGGACAGCTGCTGCCGCCACTACGCTTGCTGCACCTGTTTATGCCCAAGGTAAAAAGACCCTAACAATGGTTACATCATGGCCACGCGGTTTTGCCGTGCTGGACGATGCTGCCACGTACCTGAACAACATGGTTAACGAGATGTCTGACGGCACTCTGACAATCGACAAAAAAGCCCCCGGTGAGCTGGTTGGCGCGTTCGAAGTATTCGACGCCGTATCTTCCGGTCAGGCCGACATGTACCACTCTGCTGATTACTATTTCATCAACCAGCACCCCGCGTACGCCTATTACACAGCCGTTCCATTTGGTGGCACAGCACAAGAGCTGACAAACTGGTACCTCCACGGTGGAGGCCATGAACTGCACAACGAACTGGGCGAGATCTTCAACCTGAAGTCCTTCCTTGCAGGTAACTCTGGTTCACAGTCTGGCGGTTGGTTCCGCAATGAAATCGGTTCAGCAGCAGACTTTAACGGTTTGAAATTCCGTATGCCTGGTCTTGGCGGCAAAGTACTGGGTAAACTGGGTGCATCTGTTCAGAACATCCCAGGTGGCGAACTGTACCAAGCATTGTCATCCGGCGCGCTGGACGGCCTTGAGTGGGTTGGTCCATTTGCGGACGAACGCGCCGGCTTCCAAGAAGTTGCAAAAGTCTACTACACAGCGGGCTTCCACGAGCCAGGCTCCGGTCTTGCATGTGCGTGTAACCTTGACGTCTTCAACGAGCTGTCACCAGCGCACCAGAAGATCATCGAATACGCAACAATGGCGACAACGCACGTTCAGCTGGCCGAAACACTGGCCAACAACGGCGCGGCGCTGAAGCGTTTGCAGCAGCAGGGTGTTAAAACCATGCAGTTCTCTGACGATGTATGGGATGCATTCGGTAAAGCATCCGCAGAAGTCATGGACGAAAACATGGGCGACGAATTGTTCGCACGTACACGTGCCAGCTTTGAGACGTCTCTGACGTCTTCCGCTGAGTGGCTGTCCAAGTCCGATGCGTTCTACGTTGAGCAGCGTGAGCGCGTTCGCGCAAACATGTAAGCTAATCTAAATTGATTGGGGGCCGCGGAATGCCGTGGCCCTTGATCTATCTGAAAAGACGGCAGCATGTCTGCCGATAGCGGTGCGACCACAAGCACCGATTGCGCGACCCGGGGAGGGGACACATGGCAGACGATATCGTATGTTCGGGGTTTTTCCGTGCAGCTGAGGGCGCAAAGCTCAGCTGTCTTGATAAATTCCAAGAGAGCGGCTTCGTCCAGTTCGTTTCAGGAAACGTACTAGAGGCATTTTACAACTTTTTTGCAGCTCTGCTTCATCCAGCCATGTGGCTGAATTGGTCTGATAGTCAGGCCATGATGCGTTTTATCTATTATGGCGGCTCTATCGAGTTGTTTTTTGTGCTGGCGACGGCACTTATGATCCTCACGATTGTCGGCATTCGCAAGCGCGCCGTGATGTGGGGCGTTGTGCGGGGCCTTGAAGGGTTTGCCAACGGGGTGGGGCGTCTGTTTGCATGGGCGGGCCTGATCATGGTTCTCCAACAGATCATCATCATCTTTATGCAGCGGATTTTTACCCGCCCCGACATTTCGATCGGGTTTGGTATTCCGCTACAGTTTGACATCAGCTGGTTTGCCGAAGAGCTAAAGCTTTTCAACGCCTTGGTGGTGTGTTTGTGCGTCAGCTACACATTTGTGCAGGGCGGCCACGTGCGGGTTGACCTCTTTTATGCAGGTGCCAAATTCCGCACCAAGAAGATTGTCGATATGTTTGGCGCATTGTGCTTCATGTTGCCGTTTGCGGTCTTAACATGGATGTACGGTTGGTACTTCTTGTGGCGCCACTTGGTTACGCCAAATCCATCGGCGTCTGACCGTCTGGAGCTGCTGTTGCGCAAGGCACGGCTACTCAAGTGGAATGTAGAAACCATCGGTTTCTCACCCAACGGGTTTAACGGGTACTTCCTGTTTAAAGTTCTGCTTTGCCTGTTCTGCATCATGGTGATGCTGCAAGCGATCGCACTGTTCTACCGTTCCTTTTGCGAATTCCGCGAAGGTCCGGAGAGCGAAGGTAAATATCTCGACAAGGATACACTTGGCGAGGGCGAAGAAGCCTATGAGGGAACACACTAATGTTTTTCGGTCTAGACGGGGTCGAGGTTGGCCTGATCATTGTATTCGTGTGCCTCTTTGGCGGCATCCTGTCCGGCTTTCCGGTGGCGTTTGCCATCGGTGGTGCGGGTATCATCTCATTCGGTATCATCGCGGCCTTGGACAGCGCAGGTTTGATGATCCACCAAGCAATCGACACTTCATCTGACGCGTATCGCGCGTTGGTGAATTCGGGCATCAAGGCGGATACGGTATCGCTATTCCGATATCCTGACTTGCCCAAAGTCGGCGTGTCCGTCTTCCCTTCAGGGTGGGACGTGGCGTTGGATCGTAATGTATCCTTTATTGTGAACCGCATGAACGAACGTGTTCTGGCGGGACAATCCATTGAGACGCTTCTGGCGGTTCTGATGTTTGTTCTAATGGGCATCACGCTGGAGCGTTCCAAGATTGCAAACGATCTGCTGACAACAATGGCGCGGGTGTTTGGCCCACTTCCAGGTGGTTTGGCTGTGTCTGTTGTTGTTGTGGGCGCGTTTCTTGCGGCTTCCACGGGTATTGTGGGTGCAACTGTTGTGACCATGGGCCTGCTGGCTTTGCCGACAATGCTGCGCAACAACTACTCACCAGAAATCGCAACAGGGGTCATCGCGGCCTCTGGTACATTGGGGCAGATCATTCCGCCTTCAATTGTGATTGTTTTGCTCGGCACGCTGGCGGGTGATCTTTATTCCGCCGCACAAGAGGCGCGTGCGACCTCACTGGGGTGTACCGATGCGTTGACCTACCTGGGTGAGCCGGCAGTTGTGTCTGTTGGTACCTTGTTCCAAGCAGCCCTATTGCCGGGTATCATGCTTGCGTTGCTCTATGCGCTGTATGCACTGGGCTATGCGTTGATGAACCCTGACAAAGCACCAGCAGTGCCAATGGGCTCCACCAACGCCGAGCCGGTAACACGTTCAGAAGCCTTCACATGGTTTGCTGGTGCGCCAGTTTTGATCATTGTCGGGACAATTGTTCTGGGCAATCTGGGTTTTGTGGGCAGTCAGGACATCCGTACGTCTACCTTCTCAAACATCGGTGAGAGTGCCTCGTTGCGCACCAATGTTGGGGATCAATGTAAGGCTGCGATGATTGATCTGCATGGTCAGGATCTTTGGGATATTGCGGTCGCAGAGCAACAAGTGATTGAGGATGCAGGCGGACTTGCGGCAAGTGAAAAGCTGACGGATGACGAGTTCGCAGCAGCTCAAGCGGCCAAGATCGCAGATGCAGCCCCGATCGGGACTGGGATTGCGATCATCATGATCCTGCTGACCTTGTTCTTGACAACTGCGCGCGGTGTTTCACCTTCTTCAGATACCAAGCCACTGATCATTGGTGGTATCGGCGTGGTTTTGCTGCTGTTGGTTGATATCGTATTGGTCGCACCAACTACGTCTCCGGGAACTATGGTTGTGCTGATGGCGCTTCCGTTTGCTGCGGTGATGTACGGTGTTGTCTACGCAACTGGACTTTGTGCCAAAAACGAGCTGATCCGGGTGGTATTCCCGCCGCTGGTTCTAATCGTTGCTGTGCTTGGTTCGATCCTTGGTGGTATCACAAACCCAACGCCGGCAGCGGCACTTGGTGCAGGTGGTGCGATCATGCTGGCGGCCTACCGTAAGCTTAAGGACCTGGACCGTTCACCAAAGGTGATCATCTG
Organism: Sulfitobacter sp.; assembly: GCF_036960155.1. Lineage (GTDB taxonomy): Bacteria > Pseudomonadota > Alphaproteobacteria > Rhodobacterales > Rhodobacteraceae > Sulfitobacter. Next base: position 675,275 of record NZ_JBALWB010000002.1, read on the forward strand.
GTCAACACTGGCGATTGTGATCTGTATCCTTGTGGGTGTGAACTTTGATCTGCGCATCAACCAAGACGATGTGGGTTTCGAAAACTGGGTAGCGTTCTTTGTCTCTTATGGTGCGTACCTTTACGCGGTATTTGGGCTGTTGTTCAGCTGCTGGATTCTGTTCACCAACGGCATTCTCACACCTGTTGTGCGTGAAACAGCTAAGGTGACATCGATGGTGTTCACCATCCTCATTGGTTCTCAGTTGTTGAACCTTGTGGTCATCAGCTTTGGAGGAGAGCATTACATCCAGCAGTTCCTCAAATCGTTTGACAATGAGATTACGGTCTTCTTGATTGTGATGGTGGTGCTGTTTGTTCTGGGCTTTGTTCTCGACTTCCTCGAGATCATCTACATCGTTGTGCCGATTGTTGGTCCGGTGATTTACGGCGGTACGTTTGATCCCAAGTGGGTGACGATCATGATCGCGGTAAACTTGCAGACCTCGTTCCTCACGCCGCCCTTTGGCTTTGCGCTGTTCTATCTGCGCGGTGTGGCTCCGGCGAGCGTGACAACACGGCACATCTATCGCGGTATCGTTCCGTTTGTGCTCATTCAGGTCGGTGGACTTGCGATCCTGTGGTTCTTCCCAGCGATTGTGACAATCATACCGGATTTGATCCCCTGATTGATCCTACAGTGATCTAACGAACAAGGGCGCCTTTGGGCGCCCTTTGCTTTTGTACTACTTCCCAGAACAGGACACTCGATGCGCCAAACACTTAGAACCAAAGCGATTGCGATTTGTGATAAAAAGATTGCCCAAAAGGGTGAGGGGGTTGGCCTGTCGTTTTACGCATTTTTTGCCAATAAAAACGATGATCCAGCGCTGCTCATGGAGGCGGCGACATGGTGGATCGAAACCCACGCGTTAGATCATTTTGAGAAAGCTGTGAAAATCCGCGACATGATTGCATCGGGGAAATAGCCGCTGTGGTCTAGCTGCCCTTGGGGGCCAGATCGGGCAATGAGATATTGGCAACCTGTTCGGCTATGGGATCACTGTTCAGCGGGTGTGCTTCTGGCGAGAAAACCTTGGGATCGTTCATAGGGTTCCACTTGCCCCCCATAAACACCTCCAAGCCTGAGAACTTGGATTTATAGTCCATCTTTTGACTGCCGGGCACCCAATAGCCTAGATAAACATAAGGCAGGCCCGCACCGCGTGCGATTTCAATGTGGTCAAGGATGATATAATTGCCCAGGCCATCACGGGGCCTGTCGGGGGTGTAAAACGAATACACCATGCTCAGCCCGTCGCCCAACACATCCGTCAGGCACACGCCGATTAATTCGGACGTTTCCGCGTCAGTGTATTCGATCACTCGAGTTCGGATCGGGGTTTCCTCGATCATGGCCGCAAATTCGAAAACATCCATATCCGCCATGCCACCATCAGCATGGCGGCTGTCCAGATAATAGCGGAACAGGTCGTATTGGTCTTCGGTGGCCCAAGGAGATGTTGCGCGCCGCACCAGCCCTACATTGCGCTTTATCGTGCGCTTCTGGCTTTTTGTGGGCTGAAACCGCGACACATCAATGCGCGCAGACAGACACGAGGAACATTCTGCGCAAGAGGGACGATACAACACGTTCTGGCTGCGGCGAAACCCTTGGGCGGATAAGCTATCGTTCAGCTTAGCTGCGTTGTCACCCTGAAGCGCGGTAAACAGCTTTCTCTCCATCCGGCCCTCTAGATAGGGGCAGGGTTGCGGGGCAGTTACATAAAACTGCGGAGCAATAGGAAGAGAGTGACGCATAGGAATGTCCGGATAATTCAACAGCTAAGATAGCGTGTGCTCTGACGGGGGCAAACCCTAAATTCAATCTTGCTTAAAATTGCTCATATCTTGCGAGCTAAGGGTTACGCGCGGCGGTTTAAGGCCACGGTCCCCAAGATCATATCGCTGAGCCCCTGACGGCGTTCCGTGCTGAGCATCAAGACCATCGAAACCAGCTGCGCGGGAAACATTGCAATAGAAAGCGTGTAACCCAGCGTGTGCATAAACGCGATCGACGGATCAAAGCGGGCATCGTTGCTGGTGCGCAGCTCAATCGCCATCAGTTGCATTCCCCACGTCGCAGAACTGCGCGATAAGGTTACAACACGGTAGGCAAAGCCTAGCACCAGATACAGGAATGGTAAAAAGAACAAACCAATGAACGCTGTGAACGGGATCGCAACCAACGTCAGCACCGCGATAATGATTGTGTCTACAACCCACGCCAGCAAACGTTTGGTAGGAATTGCATCATAAAATTGTGGCTGCATGTCTGGATCAGGTGTCATTGGGGTCCTCAAGTTTCATTAATGATGCGCCCCCCCGATGTGGGAAGGCGCGGGGCTGCGGTAAAGCAGCGGGGGGATTAGGCCTCGGCGGCGTCTTCGTTACGTGCCGCACGTTCGTCCATAAACGAGTCGAACTCGGATTTGTCTTTGGCAGCGCGCAGACGCTCAAGGAAGGTTTCAAAGCTGTCCTGCTCGTCTTCAAGGCGGCGCAATGTGTCAGCCTTATAGGCGTCAAAGGCCGAGTTGCCAGTTGGGCGCCCCATAGTCATGCTACGGTGCATTTTGCGGCTACAGCTGCGGGAAGAAGATGAAAACATGCGTTTGCTCCAGATCATATAGGCCAGTAGGGCAAGGCCAACAGGCCAGAAAAAGATGAACCCAAGTACCATCGCGGCAATCCAAGCGCCTTTGCCGCGCTCGTCAAGCCAGCGTTCGGAACGCGAAAAGAAGTTATCGCGCTGCGAGGTGCGGGATGTGAAAGGTTCGGTCATCGTGGTCATTATAGTCCCCTCAAAATGGCGGTGTGCTGCCACCGTGTGTGGGGCGCTTAACCGGAGAAAGGACTGTAATGTAAATGCCCTTCACATCACTCAATTTGGCTACGCTAGGTGAATTTGCAAGGGTTTATGTGAATGTTATTTACATTAAGTTGAATTATCGTTTTGGATCAATGTATTGAGATGTGCAATTTTCTTGCTCTAAGTCATTGACCACCCCCCGTACAAACGCAATTGTGGGCCCATGAATGATATTTCTCTCTCAAAACTGCTCTCTCGTTGCCCTCGGGCTGATGCATCTGCAGATGATGATCTGCCTCTAGACCGCTTTGATGCGGGGTTGCGGCCCTTGTTGGCGGGGACAGCTGTGCTTGCGCCGTATCTGGGGCGTCTTATCGCAAAAGAGGCGGATTGGCTTGTTGAAGCTGTTGAGGCCCCCAAAACGGCACTGGCTGAAATCATCGCAGCGCCCAAGCTGTTGCAAGCAGGCACGCTGAACGCTGGATTGCGGCAGGGAAAACGGCGCGTGGCGCTGCTTAGCGCGCTGGCTGATCTGGGTGGCGCGTGGTCCTTAGAAGACGTGACAGGCGCGCTCACGGATTATGCGGGGGCAGCAACACAGGCTGCACTGCGCGTCGCAGTGGCCGCGCAAATCCGGCGCGGCAAGCTGCCGGGGTTAACTGAAGAAGACGCGGAAACCGGGGGCGGCATGACCGTTCTTGCCATGGGTAAGATGGGCGCGGGAGAGTTGAACTATTCCTCTGACATCGATCTGATCTGCCTGTTTGACGAAAGCCGCTATGATCCCGATGATTTTCAAGACGCGCGCGCAGGGTTAATCAAAGCAACCCGCGCAATGGCTGCCAGCCTCAGCGAGATCACGGATGACGGTTATGTCTTTCGCACTGACCTGCGCCTGCGCCCTGATCCTGCGGTCACGCCTGTCTGTGTTGGTCTGCTGGCGGCTGAACGGTATTATGAAAGCCTCGGCCGCACATGGGAGCGTGCGGCCTATATCAAAGCACGGCCTTGCGCGGGTGATATCGGGGTAGGGGATGCCTTTCTAAATACCATGCGCCCGTTTGTGTGGCGCAGGCATCTGGATTTTGCCGCCATTCAGGATGCCCACGATATGCGGCTGGCCATTCGCGAACACAAAGGCCTTGGTGGACCAATTACGCTGCCTGCCCATAACATGAAGCTGGGCCGTGGTGGCATTCGCGAGATCGAATTTTTCACCCAAACGCGCCAGCTCATTGCGGGCGGGCGTGATCCTGAATTGCGGGTGCGCGGCACAAAAGAGGGGCTTGCGGTGTTGGCCTCCAAAGACTGGATTCCGCAAGAGGCCGCAGATACGCTGACGGATCATTATACATTCCACCGCACGGTCGAGCACCGCTTGCAGATGGTGCAAGACGCGCAAACCCATACGTTGCCCAAAACACCTGAAGGCATGGCGCGGATTGCTGCGTTGATGGATATGGATGTGTCAGCATTGGAAAGCCAACTGACGGATCGCCTGAGTGAGGTGCATGAAATAACTGAAGGGTTCTTTGCGGAGGCCAATACCGCACCAGTTCCCGAAATGACCCACAGCTTTGACGCCACCGTGATGGATGCTTGGCCGAATTATCCGGCACTCCGCTCAAGTCGTGGCGCGGAATTGTTTGAACAGCTCAAGCCCGAATTGCTGGCCCTATTGGCCCAAGCAGACAAACCCGATGAGGCACTATTGGCGTTCGACGGTTTTCTGGCGGGGTTGCCTGCGGGTGTACAGTTGTTTTCGCTGCTCAAGGCGAATCCGCAGTTGGCTGACCTGCTGGTCACAATCGTTTCTGTATCACCGATGTTGGCGGATCACCTGTCGCATAACGCAGGGGTGCTGGATGCGGTGATCGGCGGGGATTTCTTTGCTGATTGGCCAGGTGAGGATGCACTGGCGGTTGCGTTGGCCCAACGATTGACCGAGCTGGATGACTATGAGACGCAGCTAGACGGTACACGTGCATGGGCGCGCGAGTGGCATTTCCGCATTGGCGTGCACCATCTGCGTGGCCTGACGAACGGCGCGCAAGCGGCAGAGCAATACAGCGATCTGGCCCGCGCCGTGCTGCGCGCGCTGTGGCCTGTTGTCATCAATGAGGTGTCGCGCCGTCATGGTCCACCGCCCGGTAAGGGTGCGGTCATTGTCGGGATGGGCTCCCTAGGAGCAGGGCGGCTGACCGCGCAATCTGATCTGGATATGATTGTGATCTATGATGCGGACGGTGTTGAGGCCTCAGACGGGCCACGCCCCCTGCATGCGCGCCAGTATTATGCCCGCCTGACCCAAGCGATGATCACTGCAATGAGCGCCCCAATGGCGCAGGGGCGTCTTTATGAGTTGGATCTGCGCTTGCGCCCCTCTGGCAACAAAGGCCCGGTTGCTACGTCGCTTGAATCGTTCTCCAGCTATCAACGTAATGAGGCATGGGTGTGGGAGCATCTTGCGCTGACCCGCGCAGAGGTGATCGCAGGACCCACAGAATTATCCCAGACAGTTGAGGCTTTGCGAACAGAAGTTCTAAAGACAAAACGCGATGCAGGGCATGTTTGCAAAGAGACCCAAGAGATGCGGGCGCGCATTGCAGCGGCCAAAACACCTGATGGTGTATTAGATGCAAAAATCGGTGCGGGTCGTTTGCAGGATATCGAGCTGTTTGCCCAAGCAGGCGCTTTGATTGGTGGAACAGTGGCGCGTGACATCCCCGCAGGGCTTGCTGCGGCGCAAGCTGTGGGAATCCTGACCACGCAGGATGAGGAAATCCTGAACGATGCCTACGCCCAGCTATGGGCGCTGCAATCGGCCACGCGACTGTTATCATCGCGTCCCCTACACCTTGAGGCATTGCGCGCCGCAACGCGCCGTTTTTTGATCCATGCCGTGGGGACATCAGCGGAAAACGACACGGCAACAGGTCTGGAGGCGCAACTGGCACATACCTATCGCACCGCGGATGCGATTATCAGCGCAGCCCTAAGCGCACATGCCACCGGAGACCCGTGATGAAAATAGTGACACCAGATGACCCAAAAGGCCTGATCTTTGAAGCGTACCGCATTGAGGGGATCACAAAATCAGAATGTCGGTCGATCTTTTTGGATTGGGCGCTGAGCCTTGGTGTTGATAGCGATACCCATCCCGCGATGCGCAGATTGCTGGAAACATATGGCACAGACCCCGCGCACCCCATGTCAGAAGTCCTGAATGAGGGGTTGCACACTATTGCTACACCGCGCCGTCGCGGCGGATGGCGAAGCCGCAAGCGGGACTAGTTGCCACCGTTTGTAGCCGTCACAGGCTGAACCCCTTACAAATGTCGATGACCGCTTAGAGCCCAGTGTTACCGATGCTGCGTTTTGACCCAATGACTGCATTAAAACTTGTCAGCTTGAAAATGTGCAGTGCTCTTGTACGTATTTGTCATAGTTTGTTGTAAACGCGATGGCTTTTTCTTCTACCCTTGGCCCCTTCATTGAGACCAACATAGTGTTTCGCCATTGATAATAATGTGTGGTTCCGTCGCCTCGTGGCGAGGGCTTCATGTCACCTGAGTGCTCTCTCAATACCGACCTCTCTTGTCTCGTAAATGTGCCTTCGCGCATTGTGAATGCATATAACGCGAAGCCGACTTCGGGAGGTCCATTTTCAAGTTTGCCATATGCGTATTTCTTGCCGGGAAACCGTTTATCTTCATCAAGTTGTGCATCAACCATATCAAACTGGAAAGACGTCCAAAGAACCCATCCGTGTTCTGGAAACTCGCGCCACCTGACGGTTGTCATTTGACAACCGTCTATTTGGATTTCACGGCGCTCATCTTCAAATTGGTGTTTTCCAGAGCTTTCCATTTCTTGGATGAGATCGTCTTTGCTGTCTGCCATCCCTTGGGAGGCCAACAAAAGAAATAGGGGAAGATATAGTTTCATTGGGTCCTCCTATGTGACGGCATTTTAGCTTTGATATCAGTTACCCAGAAACGGTAAAAGCGGACTTTCGACCTTTCGATGTCAATGGCTGCAGAGTCCCGCAGAGCTGACATTTGGCGTATAGCAAATATTTCTATGCTTGATCATCTCCCCGCGCGGCCTCAGAGCTTCGGTTTGAGAAAGACAGGACATATGTGCACTGTGATCAATGCTGAAGTTCGCATCTTGCCCACATGTCGCTTTACGTTTCCGGCGGGGCAATGGCCCGCTCGTGATGTTCTTATATCTGGATTTGCATCAGATCGACGTGGATTTGATGAGGGGTACCAACCTGCAATTACCTCAAACTTGTGCTAAGTCTGGCGTTAATTTGTCTCAAACCTGCCTCAATCAACCTTCAAACAGTACTGAGTGAATAGTTTTGAACTTGTAGACTTGAGGAGACAGAGATGAAGATGATCAAATTAGCATGTGCATTGAGTGTTGGCGCCGTTCTGAGCGCTTGTGGCGGCTCTGACATTGTTTCCCGAGATGCGCCATTTGAAACACAACCCTTTCAGTCGAACGTTTCCTTTGTGCAAAGCGATGTCGCTTCGGTGAAGGAAGCGAACACCAAACGTATCGTTCGCACGATTTCACAGCAAAAGCAGCAGCCGCGCACCATTCTGCCAGCCGCGATCTTGCGCCAAATCAACGTGGCCCGCGTCAACGTGAGCGTGCCAACATCCCTTAAGGTATCCGAGGCAAACCGCTATTACCCTAAAGGTGATATCGTTTGGCGCGAAGACCCCATGGGCAACCGCCATGCACAGGTTTCCAAGATCGTACATGACGCCATGACTGCAGGTACTTCAACATTCTCAAGTTCGGTGCCCGTGATCTTGGATATCGAAGTTGTTCGGTTCCACGCGTTGAGCGAAAAAGCACGTTACACAGTGGGCGGCGATCACAACATCATATTCAAAATGGTCCTGCGAGATGCGCAAACAGGTGAGTTGCTGTCAGAACCACGTCAAATCAACACCAATCTCGACGCATTTGGTGGCCAGCAGGCAATCAGCGCCGAGGCACGCGGTTTGACGCAAAAGGTACGCATTTCCGGTCACTTGGCCGAAGTAATTCGCCAAGAGATGACCGAGCCAGCAGGATATAAGAACGCCTCATTCGGCTTCTTCCAGCTTGTGAACAGAATCTAGGCTTTCCCTTATGATGGGAACCGACTAGGGAAGGGCGCTATGACAGCGCCCTTTCCCACATCCGCCCCGCTTCCCGTCGTTCGCCTTATGCCAAAGGCCAACGCGCGTACCATTCGACATGGTGCGCCTTGGGTTTATGCAAACGAGTTGGTCACAGACCGCCGCACCAAAGGCCTAGCGCCCGGTGCCATGGCGATACTGGAAGACAGCCTCCGCCAGCCTTTGGGGGTGGTGACGGTCAACAACAATTCCAAAATTATTGGCCGGATGATGGACCGCGATCTTGAAGCGTCCATTGATCAGGCATGGATGGCCAGCCATTTGCGCCGTGCACTGTCACTGCGCGAGCGCATGTACAGCGAACCCTATTACCGTTTGGTCCACGCCGAAGCCGATGGACTGCCCGGTGTCATCATTGACCGCTTCGGCGATACTTGCGTCATTCAGCCTAACGCGGCTTGGTCTGATGCGCTGATTGGTCCTCTGACCGCTGCACTGATCGAAGTGACTGGCGTCAAAAATGTTCTTAAAAATGCCTCTGGCCGCACGCGCAGCCTTGAAGGGCTTGACGATGTGAGCGGCGTTCTTGCGGGGGCCGCACCAGATGCTGCTGTTCCGGTTCAGATGAACGGCGCAACCTATATGGCTGACCTTACTGGTGGCCAGAAAACCGGCATTTTCTACGATCAACGTTCAAACCACGCCTTTGCGGCATCTTTGTCCAAGGGCGCACGTGTGCTTGATGTGTTTGCCCATGTCGGTGGTTTTGGCCTAGCGGCTATTGCTGCTGGTGCGTCATCAGCGCTTTGTATTGATGGATCTGCACCTGCACTGGCCTTGGCCGAGCAGGGTGCTGCCGCAATGGGTGTCAGTGACCGTGTAAGCACACGCCAAGGTGATGCATTTGACGTTCTGACAGCGCTGCGCGCTGAAGGGGCGGAATTTGATGTCGTCATCTGTGACCCACCTGCGTTTGCACCTGCAAAGCCTGCGCTTGAGGCAGGCCTGCGCGCCTATGAACGCATTGCGCGTCTTGCGGCGCCCTTGGTTACCGAGGGCGGCGTGCTGGGCTTGTGTTCATGTTCACACGCGGCTGATCTCACGGAGTTCCGCGGAGCGTCCATGCGCGGTATCGGCCGCGCTGGCCGTCGTCCTAGCCTGATCCACACTGGATTTGCAGGCGCGGATCACCCGCAATTGCCGCAGTTGGCAGAATCCGGTTACCTCAAGTCCCTGTTCTTCCACCTGTAACGCTATGAAGATGTTGCTCGACGCCTGTGTAATTTATCCCACTGTCATGCGGGAGATGTTGCTGGGCGTCGCGCGTACAGGGGCCTACACGCCGCTGTGGTCTGACCGTATCCTAGAAGAATGGGCACGTGCTGCACGCAAGCTGGGCCCTCAGGGGGAGACCCTTGCGCGGGGCGAAGTTGCGATGGTGCAGGTCGCGTTTCCCAAGGCATCCGTACCACGCCATGCAGGGCTAGAAGCGCGCCTGTGGTTACCTGATAAGAATGACATCCATGTGCTGGCCGCTGCCGTGTCGGGCAATGCCGATGGCATCATCACCATGAACGCCAAAGATTTCCCTCGTGGTATACTGGCCGAAGAGGGCCTAAGCCGAAATGACCCAGACGCATTTTTGTTGGGTCATTTCCATGCCGCGCCTGAGGTTGTCAGCAGCGTGGCTGAGGCCGTGTTAGCAGAGGCCTGCCGCCTATCTGGCGAGGATTGGAACCTGCGATCCTTGATGAAGAAAGCACGCCTGCCACGGCTTGGAAAAGCCCTGACGGCAGATTGATCTATTGCTTTAAGTAGGGGCTGTAACACACTGAATTAGCTTTCCCATTTTACCTGCATCTTGGTCAACGCCGCAATGCGGTCCTTTGTGTGCGGGTGGGTCAACATCCACGCGGGGGGGCGCCCGCCGCCTGTCTTTGTCAGCGCATCCAGCTTTTCGAACAGTGAAATTTGCGGCGCGATGCCAATACCTGCTTTGGTTAGCAAGGCGGCCGCATAAGCGTCGGCTTCAAACTCGTCACTGCGTGACAGCTTGGCGGCCAGCAACGAGGTCAACGTATTGGCAATCCAAATGCCAATACCGGGGATGAAGCGGCTGAGGATCATGCCAAGTGCTGCGCGCATCGCGTTCTGGCCCGAGAAATCAATCATTCGGCGGCGGGAGTGGCCAAGGGCTACATGGCCCAACTCATGTGCTATCACACTGGCCAGTTCTTCAGCCGTCACTTCACCAGCGCGGAACTTATTGTAAAACCCGCGCGTGATGAAAATACGCCCGTCAGGCGCGGCAAGGCCGTTCACGGGCTCAATCTCATAGATGTGTACCTTGATGCGCGGCAGATCGAGGGCACGCGCCATTTGCTTGCTCATAGCGACCAGTTTTGGATCGGCCAATACGGTGGATTTTTCATCCAGTTCACGCCCCGTGCGCCAAACGGAAAAACGGTACATGGCAAGGCCATAGAGCACGGCAAGCAGAATGGGGATGATTTTTATCATACTTCTAATATGGAGGCATCGGGGCGCAGGGCAAGGGGCAACAACGCCACGGGATCATCGGTATGGCACGGCAAATCAGATGATCGTCATTGCCATTTCAACTGTGCGTAGTAGGCTTTCTGTAATGCAGAAATTTGAAGTGATGTGAGGGTGGCATGATCGTTAGAGACGCAGTCATGGGGGATGCCGCGGAAATAAGTATATTTCTTGAAGAACTAGCATCTTTGGGCAAACGAAACCTCCCAAGTGATGCGGATTATGTACGCACCCATTACATAGGCCACGCCGACAAAATTCAATGCGCAGTTGCTGAGGATGAAGACGGGACACTTTTAGGACTGCAAATTCTAAAAATGGCCTCGGAAGGAAACGCTTATGGGGTTGATGTTGGATGGGGGATTATCGGGACCCATGTAAGGCCTAGTGCCGTACGTCGAGGTGTTGGAAAGGCATTGTTTGCGGCAACACGCAAAGCGGCGGTAGATGCGGGGCTATCAAGGATTGACGCGACAATCGGGGCCACAAACCTTGAGGGAGTTTCATATTACGATGCGATCGGATTTGAAACTTATAAGACGTTAGATACAAGGATCTGCAAGTGCTTCACAGTCACTTGATGTTTAACATTTGACCCAAACCTGACATTAGCAGTGTAGCTGTTGAAAGTCTGCAATGTGGACTAACCGCTCGTTCCGAGCACTCACAAGAATGTCCGTTTTCAAAGTTACGACCCGTTAAATTTTACCCGTATGGCGCGGTAATCACGCAACTTGCATCTGTATCTGATGCGATCGAATGTGAATTTGATAATAGCTTCGCAGCTGTTTGTAAAAATCCAGCTAAGGATCAGCATGAGCTATGATCGTAGTGTCGCCTTGTTCCTTCGAAAAATGGCATTCAAAGCACTGTTCAACAGAAAATTAGTCCTTAAAGCATTGGAAACCCTTAAAATGAGCGTTTATCGAAATCGCAGCACATGAAGATGAACGCCTTGCTCATTTGGTGCGGTTGTTAGAGCGCCAATTCCGCCGTAGCTTGCAGCGCAAACTCAAGCAATATGATGTTATGTTTGGGCATTGGGAATTTTTGCGGATCCTATGGGTTGAAGAAGGTCTTTCGCAAAAAAAAATTGGCTGATCGGGCTGGATTGACCGGACCAACTGCCCACACCGCCCTATGTAAGATGGAAGCCAAGGGCCTCATTGAAAAAGAAGTACCCGAAGGGGGAAATAGCAGGCCTATCATCAAACTAAGCCCATTCGGGCGATCCTTGAGAGACAAGCTTGAGCCGCTTGCGGTTCATACGAATGATACTGCCGTTAATGGGTTGTCGGAGAACGAAGTCAGTCAGCTGCGGGTGTTTTTGTTGAAGATGAACCGAAATCTGACCGCTGATGGTGATGTGGCTTCTGGCAGGTCCTCTTAGAATATTAGATATTTATTTTCTTACATGTGTAGGCAAAAATCTTAAAAATTAGATATCTAATTTAGGGAGGGGGATGAAGAAATCTATTGGAATGTTGATGGGGCCACTTTTATCTGTAGGCATGTTAGCCACGCCTGCCTTTGCTACGGACGACTATGTTGTCGATAGTGCGCATACGTTGGTGACATTTGAACTGAACCATCTGGGGTTCTCGAAAAGCATTGGCTGGATGGGGGATGTGTCTGGCACGATCTCTTATAACGCAGCTGATATGGAGAAAAGTGATGTATCCGTTTCCTTGGCAGTGGCTGCTGTTAACACCAATCATGCCGAGCGCGACGGCTGGATTAAATCCGACAAAGTCTTGAATGTGGCCGCGAGCCCTGTGATTACCTTTGCTTCTACAGGTATCGAAGTTCTGTCAGAGATGTTGGGTAAAATCATGGGTGATCTAACCATCAACGGGGTTACCAAGCATGTTGCTTTGGATGCGGTATTCAATGGTGCCGGTGCAAACCCGTTGTCAAAAAAGAAACCATTGGTGTAAGTGCAACAACAACAATTCTGCGCTCTGAGTGGGACGTTGCTGCCTTTGTTGGATCACTTGGTGATGAGGTGTCGATCCAAATCGAACTTGAAGCCGTCAAAGCCGAATAGGCGTCAGAGCATAACTGCACTATAATCCGCGTTCGGGTAGGCCAATGTACAACACATTGGCCTACCCGATTCCGTTTTAGTCAAAGAGAGAACCTATGAAATATTGCCAGTTTAACAGGGATCACCTTGGGGTTGTTGAGGGCGATGAAATCGTGGATGTCACTGATGCGTTAAATGCATTGCTTGACGTGAAATAGGTTCGTGTGACACATGATCCGTTTGTTGCCTCACTTGAGGAAATCAGTGCCCAAGCGCGAACATTGCTTGTGACTGCACCGCGTTTCAAACGGGGTGATGTGATGCTTGAGGCTCCTGTTGTCTTACCGTCCAAAATCATTGGCGCCCCTGTTAATTATCATTCGCATGTTGACGAGGCACAGGATGATCATGGCCTAAACCAAGGGGCTAAGGTTCATCCTATCGACGAAATTGGTTGTTTTCTAAAAGCGGGCTCTGCGTTGGTTGGAGACGGTGCTGTGATTACCCTTCCGGTGGGTGCCTCCCGCGTGGATCACGAAGCCGAAGTGGCGGTGATCATCGGCAAAGCGGATCGTAACATCAATATCGCCGATGCGATGTTCGTCAAGCCGCAGATACCAGCCTATTGATCCGCTCGATCCCAGAGCTGATCGAGATGTGTTCGGCCTTTTACAGCCTGCTGCCGGGTGACGTGATCATGACAGGACCACCCGCAGGCGTGGGGCCAGTTACGTCCGGTGACGTGATCGAGGTTTCATCGCCGGAACTGGGTGTTCTGCGGGTCAGTATCGCCTAATCCCTCATTGACGCTGATCGCCTACTAATACAGCAAGCTTGGCAGCCAAATTGCGAGGCCCGGTATTGCCCTCCAAACCGACACATAAGCACCGTGCTGACGTTAAATGGTAACACAACTAGGAACGGCTGCTTTGCAATTACGGTGCAATCGTGAAATGCGGCGCATGCATCAGTCCGCTGAGAACCCAAAGGGACGTTAACTGTTGTGAAGCACGACAATCGTTTACTCCATCAAGCCGCCACACTAGAGTTTTAGAATGGAAGACATGCAGAAGACTAAATTAAAGCATATTTCTATCGAAGTGCCCACATCAGCTAAACAGATGCGCTCGCTTGATCCTCATGAGCCAACCGACGAGTTCAGTGTATCTTCACAACGTATTTTTGATCTGCAACGTGCTCGGGCACTGTCGAGTTGGCAGTCAATCAGGTCAATTAGTATCCGGAGCACGACGACTAAGGCGGCAATACGCCAGCTGCTGTCAGTATCAGGTTTAGAAGAGCTTAACATCTCAAGCCTCCACGAGCATAGCTCGATCAAAGGGATGCCTAAACCTACATCGCTCCGCACTTTTAGGTGCGGTTGGTTGAGGCGTGACGATCTTCTGAACATTGCTGAATTGCCAAGTCTGACTACCCTAAGCGCCCAGAACTCTATGCTCTCAAATGACGTACTTAAGAAGTTAATAAGTATGGAGGATTTGACTAATCTAGATTTGGAGGCGTCAAATCTTGATGACGAAATGGCAGCAATGTTGGCAACCTCAAAAAAGATATTACAACTCGATATTGGTGCAAGCCGCGTCGGAAGAAGAGGTTTGCAAAGTATCTGCAATATGGCCCAATTGCGTGAACTTGATATTTGGGCATTGGACATCCAAGAAAACGATCTTGACATGCTCGGAGCGCTATCGAATTTGGAGTATCTGTCGGTTGGGGGATACGACGAGCAAACTGTATTGACGGCAAAGGGCGTACTTCCAAGGATAGCACAACTACCTCCTCTCAAGAGTCTTTGGCTCGATGGAATTGTCCTCACAAAAGACGAGGTCGTGAAGCTAGAAAAACGTCATGGGCGCGTTCAAGTTACGTTTGTCGAATAGGCGTTTGAGCCCGCATTGAGACGCATGCTTTTCCAAAGGTAACTTTGTCCGCAATGCTGCCGTCCACGATCACGGTGCTGAAGGTCTGCAATCGGAAAAACCTAACATAGCGGGAAATTGGTCAAGATCTGTTATGCGGACAAAACGGGCCCTCGTGCTTTATAACTTAAGGCTCGGTCGTACTCATTCTAAGGTGACAGCATCCTGCGTGTTGTCGAGAGCGACAACAATCAAAACTGTTGCTCCGATAAGCCAGTAATACGTGGCATCCAAACCAGAAAACCCTAAAATTGAGGGTGCCAACATGAATGCAATGCCTACTAGAAAATCGACCATTAAGTGCAATTTATAAGGAAGGACACGCACGAGGCCTAGGTGATGATCCGTGAAAACCGTTAGAATAAATGCTGCGACTCCAGTGATCACTGACAGCCAAAGCGCCAGCGTATTTTCGCCCCCAAGACCGAACACAAAAGGCATTACAATCAAACCAAGACCGACAGGGTAATCGAGATAGGCGTGAAGAGTTTTGTTCATAAATCTATACATGGGCAGTTACTTTCATTGTTTGGGATGCAAGGGCGAGGGACCCCCGCGGCTTATTGAATTTCGATCTGCAATCGCGCCTTCATGTGCGGGTGAAACGCACAGAAATAATCGAGTGTCATTCCCTCGACGATCGTCATCCGCCAAGAGGTGTTCTGCGCAAGGGTCTCGGTGTCCCAACTCAGATCATCAGCTGTTGCTGTGTGAGGAACGATGTCAAAGTTTGTCCAGACGATCGTGTCACCTACCGTTACCGATAGGTGTTCAGGCACGAATTCGAACGCCCTTATTTTAACATGATGCTCTGTGCTTGCTTGGCTAGATGAAGGCGCAAGCATCGATACATTCGCAACGCAGAAACCCAGCGCAGCACGTTGAATAAAGACCCGTCTCGTTCTTTCACTCATCTATTTGAGCTTTCCGACCATCATTTCCGCATGGCCTTCGTGGGCTTTGAAAATCACCAAACCCGCTTCGAACAATGCCTTCACTTCTGCGTTCTCGATGTTGGGAACAAACGCGTTTTCGACCAAGTCATTGACAGCTTTATGATAGGCCAACTCGTTCTCGGCATACCGTCGGTCGAACGCAGGACCGCGAAGCTGGCTCATCTCGTCAATCAGCGCTTCTGCATTAACCTCAAGGGTTTGGCTCAGGAAATTGTCCTGCGGCTGTGCATCTAATTTTGCCAACAAGGCCAATGCCTGTGTGTTGACCGCCTCGTGGTCGCGGATCATCGTATTGGCAAACTCACGGACTTCTGAATTTTGGCTGATCGCAAGCGCCAGATGGGCATACCGAATGTCGATATTGTCAGCCACATAGGCCACATGCGCAATTTCAAGATCGTTCAGTTCAGCTGGCGATTGCGCCTGCGCGGGCGATTGAAAGGCTACTGCCAAACCCAAAGCTATGAGAGTTGAGGTAATTTTCATCATGAAGTTCCTTTTTGTTTTAGTCACACAATACGCACACGCGGCGACTGCCTAAATTGACTAAACCGCCAAAATCTCGAATGGTGAATGATGGAAATCACAGAATTAATGACCATTCGTCCATATGCGCTCCACTTCGATGATAGATGTGTCATACTGGGCTTAACATCAACGGAGGACTAAATATGGACCTGCTCAGCGATATCCTGTCCAAGCTACAGCTAAAGGGAACACTTTACTTTCGGACATCGTTTACGTCGCCTTGGAGTGTGGGCGTTCCCCAATTTGAAAACGTGGCGCGCTTTCATTTGCTCTAAAGGGACGTTGCTTGATCCGGATTGAAGCTGATAAGCCGCCAGTTTTTCTAGAACAAGGTGATCTTGTGATCATCACGCGCGGCGCGGCGCATACGCTTTACTGTGATCCGACAACTGAAATGCCTGCCATGATGGTGGACGAGGTTGTTCAGAAATCCGGTTTTACAGGTGTTGGTGCGCTTGTGTATGGAGAATTTGGTACGGACCACGAGACACAACTTGTGTGCGGGCACTTCGCGTTTGATCCCGGTGCACATCACCCTTTGATAGACGCGCTTCCGTCTCATATCCTCATCAAGAACTACGGCGAAGCTTCGGGGACCTGGCTGGAACACACCCTCAAGGTTATTGGCGCTGAGGTCGGACGCGAGCATCTTGGTAGCAATCTCATAGCGCTCAAAATGTCAGAAATCATCTTTGCCCAAGCTCTCAGGGCCTATCTGGCGAACGAAGGCTCGAACACGCCAGTCTTGGCTGGTTTTGCTGAACCCCATATCGCGCGCACCTTGACTGCCATTCACAAATCGCCGGGCGATGCTTGGCCACTTGAACGATTATCAAAGATTGCCGGATTGTCGCGCACAGCATTTTCCAGCCGTTTTTTACAATGCACGACCATGACCCCGTTAGAGTACTTAACTAATTGGCGAATGCAAATCGCGCGAAAGCAATTGACGACAACGAATGAGTCGATTGTCGAGATTGCAGAACAGGTAGGCTACCATTCCGAGGCCGCGTTCAGTCGGGTTTTTAAGAAACACCATTCTTTTGCTCCTGGTACTTACCGGCGGAATGCAAGATCTAGCGTATAGCTTCGTTGCTGCCCTTCCTTCAGAGCCAAGTCGTCAAAACGGTCGTTGTGGAGCCAAGCAGTATCATACAAAATCGATTCTTTGCCGACCTTCGCTGCGTTTCCACACGAGATCATCGCCTCGAGAAGAAGAGTGTTCAGCCACGGGATAGGTTTCTTACATTGAGTTCCAGTAGGCATGCTATTGCTACTCTGTCCAAATATTAATCACCAGACCAGCCATTTAGGCAAGTCTCCGCGACTTCTACATACCATGAAAAACTAAGACCGATAATTGGCAGAATATCGCGGCCCAAACCAATGAAATAAAGTCATTTTCTGCCTATTTCTTCCAAAAACCTTCCCATGTGTGGCATCGAGATTTCACCACCTCTAGTTCTTTTGCACGTTCGAATATCCACTAATTCCATTCGAACGATAACCAAAAAGACTGGAGATACTAATGTCCTTTTCAAGTTACGCACTGCTCTATTCCGGCGTCGATGTTCAGCAAGTCGTGGACAGTAATGTCGATCTATTGGTCACCGAAGGTGGTGCCGAAACAAATTTCGCAAACAGTGCGATCACTCAGGCAGAACTCGCAAGGATCCAAGCGAATGGTACCCAAGTTGCCGGATACATTAACATGTCAGTTACGGATGATAGTCGTCCCTATTGGGATGCTTCGTGGACCGACGACGGAACTGACACTGGCACGGTCACAGCCTTGGCTCCGGAATGGCTTACGGATCAGCCATCCAATGAGTTTGGGTTCGTTGTCGATTACACTGACACTGCTTGGCAAGATATTGTCATCGCGCAGGCTGTCGATCTGGTGTCGTCGGGCTTTGACGGCGTATTTATGGACGATTTTCAGCAGTACTATGTTGATGGCGCGACTGGTTTGACCACATCGCAAAACGCGACCGCCATGATGGAATTTGCGGTCAAGATTGACGAAGCCATAAAAGAAGTGAACCCGGATGCTATCCTGATTTCAAACGGGAACCCCTATGTGGTGACCGACGCTGTCGATGGGGCCACCTCAGCCGCATCAGTCAACTATCTAGAGTCAATTGACGGCATGTTGCTGGAAATTTTCTTTGGTATCACACAGACCGAAACGGCCGCAATCGAGCAAGCTAAGGAATATATCCTTGGCAGCGCCGATGTCATGGCGTTGGAATACGGTGGAACGCCTTATCAAAACTACCTGTTCCAACAAGCTGCGGAAAAAGCGGGCTTTCTGAGTTTCTCATCATCTGACGCCAGCTATAGCGATTTTGGCGAGATAGCTGATGCAACCACCGGCGATGATAATTTGCTGGGCACAGGTTTGGGTGATTACATCGATGCCTATGCGGGCGATGACATTATCGATGCAGGCACTGGTGTCGATGTCGTCGCTGGTGGTGAAGGCGCTGACACGATGGATGGCGGCGAGGGATCTGATTACCTCAACTATTCCAACTCAACCGCCGGCGTGAGTGTTGACATGGTTACGGGTACAGGTACTGGCGGCGACGCAGCTGGTGACAGTTTTACCGGATTTGAAAATGTCGTGGGGTCTGCGTTTGATGACGTCATCACCGGTGATGCCAGCAACAACATAATCAAAGGCAATGGCGGCGCCGACACGGTGGATGGTGGCGCAGGCACTGACTACCTCAATTACAACAATTCCGCCGAAGGTGTGGCCGTCAAACTCACCACAGGAACCGGAATAGGCGGTGACGCCGAAGGCGATGTGATCACAGGGATTGAGCGGATCATCGGATCAAATTTCGACGATACGTTGACGGGCGACGCGTCCAGTAACCTGTTCACAGGTGGCGCGGGCGCTGATGCTTTGGATGGTGGAGAAGGAACCGACTGGGCGTCATACAGCGGGTCATCAGAGGCCGTCGTGATTGATCTGGAAGCAGGTACTGGTGTCGGTGGTGACGCTGATGGCGATACTCTAACCAGCATCGAACGAGTTATCGGGTCTGATAACTTCGATTTCCTAACCCGTGACAGCGTGAACAATACGTTTGTTGGGGGCGATGGATCGGACACGATTGATGGTGGTGCAGGTGATGACATCGCGCTTTATTGGGCTGACGTTGCGGGTTTCACCTATGAGAACACATCAACTGGTGCGTGGACGGTGACCGAAATATCAACCGGCTATTTCGATACTCTGATCAATATTGAGACGTTGCAATTCAATGATGGTGTGACGATTGACGCTGCGTTTGTCTTCTGAGACGACACCACATTACGGGCTCTGCACAGAGATGCGGAGCCCAGAAATAATATGTAGCTGGGTCAATGCCTAACAAAGATCAAAGTGCAATCACCACTACTCTGGCCACGTCGCTAATGGCAGTTGAGGCACATATCCTCCAAAATGAAAATTTTACCAGCAGATATTTTGGATTCGATGGTGGTACAAGTCACCCAGACACTGATGCGTCAAACCTTTGGTAACCCCCCGTTTGGTACTGGCAGTTCTTGGTCGCCCCACAAAACCGACATTCATGCGCCGGGCAGCATTGGCCAAAATGAGCCTATTTTGATGAAAAAATTGCGACTATTTCGGTGACTGCTGGAATTTGAATTTACCTGAACAGTTTCCGTACGCTGCCTTTGCGATTGCACGGCCTTGTGGTGCCAGTTTTGCTAGCTTTTTGAGTTTCTGGGCGGGTGCAGCAAGGATGAATTCGGCATGTGCGCCATAAGGTTCACGTAGTCTGAGCCTTCCTAAGCCATGAATGCGCTTGAGCTGCGCAAATGACATTTCGGCTTTCTCTCGCAACTCGCATGAGACGCTGTATTGCTTGATATGCGCCAAGACGCGGGCCACATCGCGGGAACTTTCATAGATCGAACTTGTCACCTTGCATTGAGGTTCTTGCGGGCAACTGCGCGTCTTTAATGGACAAACCTCACTACGGGGCTTGCGAGCGCGATACCGCATTGTCTCATCTTTGTTCCCACTTGATCGTGGCGTTTTGTACACACGCCGGAACTGCTTAAGTTCTTTACCGTTCGGGCAAATGTATAGATCTTTATCAGCATCAAAAGTGAAGTCTGAGTGCTCAAACGTCCCATCTTTACGCCTAGATTTATTGATCACTGGGATATGCGGCGCGATCCCGCGTTTCTTGACCAACCAATCCAACATTGGGCTTGATCCGCAAGCCGTATCTGCGGTGAGACGTTCAGGCATGAGATCATGCTTCTCTTGCACTGTGTCGTTCACAGTTCTGACGGCTCCGACCTCGGCCTGCCGAATGGGCCGTGTGGCTTCGATGTCCATAATGACTGCGATATTAGTGTCGATCAGATAGTTTGTAGAGTGCGCAAAATAAGCTGGGTCACCGCGTGCGCCAATCCATTGAGATGCTGGAGCTGAATGTGGGATGAACTTTGAAATGACGGTGCTAGCCGCACCAAAAGCAGCGTCATCCAGTATATCTAGATACTCCCGAACCGCCTGTGGCGCTTCATTTGGATCAATTGTTTCTGGGTTCCAGTCTGCTTTGGGGGGCGATTTTTGGCGATTGGCAGCCGCAGCAATGATACTCGCATCGGCAACATAACGCTGGCCACTTGCCAACCATACCTCGATGCACTGTGCGACAACCGTTTCGAACACGTGCTACAGCACATCGCTATCGCGGAAGCGGCCCCAATCGGCAGGTTGCTTCGCAATCGCCTGCCAGGCAATGCATGGCGGTTTATGGAAAACGTCGAGTTATCCGGGATTGGATCCGACAGATCCATCTTGCAGAACCACCGATATGCAAGTTTCAGATGGACCTCTTCGCAGAGCCGCCGCTTGGATCGAATACCCTTGATATAATCGACTAACAGCATTCGCATCATCAACTCGGGATCTATCCTTTCTCATGCATTTTTAATGCATTGCCGGGCAATGGATGGAGGGCTGGTAGAACTATAGAAATCGGTCAGATGTGCCCGAACGCTGGACAGATCGATAACTCCATCAATAGCTCGCACTACGTGATCAACTGGGACGTGGTCCTCTATGAGAAATCATAGAACAAAGCCGACTGTGCTCGCTGGCGTGGTCCCATCATCGCGATCAATCTTCCTCACCAACAAGGAAATTGAACCAGCAGCCAAGAATTAGATCAACAGGAGTTTTTCAACAGAATAAGTCCAAGACGGACCGTCATCCCATGATCAACATGCCGCGACGCGGCCCGTCGAAGGAGACATTTGCGGCTGCTGCGGCTGCAGCTTTCGTTGGTTACTTTACTATCTGCTCAAGCATTGATGAGCTTTGCTTGCAGGTTCTCTCTAGGGGCTGCCAGCGGGCTTGCCGCGTATCCCAGCCGGACCAGCATTTGAACTGTGCCGCGTATCCCAGCCGGACCAGCATTTGAACTGTGCCGCCTGATGGAGCCAAA
>NZ_JBALWB010000010.1:0-137969 GCF_036960155.1 Sulfitobacter sp.
CGAAAGAACACCAGAATCGTCTATGTATTCGTAATGCACATCTCTTGATACAGACACTTCAAAGCGATACCAGTTAGAAGACGCCTAGGAACTCCTCATGAAAATTTGCGCCCTTACTATGGTTCACAAAGATTACTGGGCCATAACCCAATGGTATAACCACTATGGTGGGCAAATAGGGTACCGGAACCTCTTTGTGATTTCACATGGATATGATCCTGAGATTGAACGCCTCTGCCCTGAAGCTAATATCATTACAATTCCGCGGGACGAATTGAAAAACTTTGATCGGGTCCGCATGAGGCTAATTAACGGCTTTCAATCCGGACTCAACAATGTGTACGATTGGGTCATTCAGACAGATGCAGATGAGCTAGTTTGTTTCAATCCCTCGTCCTACGGTTCCTTTGAGGAACTTTTCCAGTCTACATCCGCTCCCGCACTCTTTGGCTTAGGCTTGAATCTAGCGGAAGTGGAGGGCGATGCGCCTCTAAAGGTAAACGATCGTGCTGTAGCCCACCGCAGTGTCGCCTGTGTAACAGGCCACTATAGTAAGGCATGGGCGGTTAGAAAGGCATTACCACTTAGGTGGCACGGTGTATTTTGCGGCTATCGAAAGACAGAAGACTTCCCATTTGAAATGCCCAATGAGGTATTCTTTGTTCACCTAAAGTACGCGAATTCGGAAGCATTGAAGTCGACAAATTCTGTCAGACAATTTGTTGCGGATTCAGCTGGGGAGGATTGGAGTGCGAACGGCTGGGCCAACTCGGATCGCCAAACAAGGTGGTTCTATCGAAAGATGGCAGCGGCCCCAGAACTCCCTTGGGATCAAGCTATTGCGACAGGATATGAGCAGATCAGGGACAATCCAGTCCGTGACCCGAAACGCGGCATCGTGAAGCCGCCCTTCATTAACTACGTTTGTCGGACGGTCTTACCGGACTGGTTTACTACGATATAGAACGACGCTCATCCTTTGATGAAAGGTACATGTACCTTAGAGCAGTCGGCACTTAGCGATTGGGATGAAGGACAATAACACCCTAAGCAGTACAATAGGCTAGTGGGTATGTTTTTGTGGAAGTCTTCGCACGAACTACCAATCAACTAGATACCGAGTTGACAATGCTCACGATGGTTGGCACTTCCTAACTGTACGCCCGCGTAATTCGGCTACACAAAATATCCGACTTCTAATCGGTTGATCAAGACAAATTTACTCTTTGAATTAAGGGTGTTTAACAATTGGCAAGATATTGCGGACTGTTTTACAGACTGTTTTCAGCGGCTCCGTAGCTCAACTGGATAGAGCAAGGACCTTCTAAGTCCGAGGTTGAGGGTTCGATTCCTTCCGGGGCCGCCAAAACATATCCTCCTGTCGGTGGGGCATATGTATGCGAGAAAATAGGTTTCTCGTGCGCACCCCTGTCAAGAAGTACTCTCGAAAATTGCGCGATTTTACTTGATGCACTGAATTTAATGAATTTATACATTTCCCTTGAAATTCTGCATGGATTCTTCGGAAAATCGGTACAGTCACGCGTGCGACTGTACCGATCCACATTCATTCCGTTACTTGAGCGCTTTGACTGCCTCTTCCCTTAGATAGACGGGACCAAAATCCTGACCCTCTGGGGAAAAGCGATTAACACTGGCTGCCGCGAGAGGGGTTTTCAGTGTGTTGCGATGGTACCCAGTTTCCTCGATCAACGTGGTCAGCGTCACAAAACGACGGTGGAACGATGAGATGTCTTCGGCGCTGAGGCGATATTGAATACGTTTTGTGCGGGGATGCATGTGTTGCAGCTCAGGTGTCTGGCCAGTCTTGACCAATGCAATGAAGTTTCCATGATCTCGCAGCCCGACGGTGCGACCAAATTCGGCAGCACTTATTTCTCCTGGGGACAGGACCTCGTTGGGGATACTGGGCTTTGGGCGCAATGAGGCGAGGAGGTCGACTTGGCTATTTTTGACGACGATCCCGTGAAAACCCGTGTCCCCATCCGTTGCCCAACAGATATCTGTTCTTCTCGGATCGCTTGGATCAGGTCCGAAAGTCCTACCCCTGTCCGCTTGCGAGCCAGTAGCAGGGCTTCCCAATCGTTGTCGCTCACCGGGCCGGTAAGGAGTTCTGCGACGAAAGCTGTCCCGTCAGAAACGCGCCATGGATTCTTGATCTTAGGGATGCGTGTGCGCGGGATCAGAAGGCCCTCATTTTCCAGCGCCATAAGTTCACGTAAAGTCGCCCCCATGGCTTCAGGCATGGCCTTGCTCGCCTACTTCGGACTGTTCGCTTCGAGGCGATCGACCCGTCTAAACAAACCGATATGGATGAGCTGTTACAGTTGACGTTCAGCTACGCCGAAAAGGCTGGAGTTGATTTTTGCCCCCTTGCAACGAATGAGTTTTTGGAGCGTCTTAGGTATGTCCATCATGCTCTTTGTGTACCCCATAAAGAAAAAGCCCTCGTAAAAACAAGGGCTTTATTCTTTATCAGCTACTTAGCTGAATATTGGTTGCGGGAGTAGGATTTGAACCTACGACCTTCAGGTTATGAGCCTGACGAGCTACCGGGCTGCTCCATCCCGCGCCAATACGTGTGCAATAAGGGAAGCTTAGGGAGACGGCAAGGCCATTCTCACACTAATTTCAGAAATCGGGTAAATATCTTTTGTTATGCTATTTTTGATGTGTGGTGGTCCTAATTTCCTATGGCGGCTGGGTGGATTTTTTTAACTACTCTCGAAAAGCTTTATTCGATTTGGTTACTGGGTAGCCAGGGCGCCAGTCGACACTTTGAGCTATGGTGAGGTGATGAGCGTGTGATTCAACGCACCATTCGGGGTAGATATCGCGAAACAATTTGATGGGCTCGCCAAAGGTGTTCCGACAAAACACGATCAATATTTAGTTGAAACGAAGACGTCGGGCTGGATTCTTGTAAACCTTGCTATCGGACGGCTCTGCAATCGTGGGATTGGATGCGAAGTATTGTGTAGCCACGACTGCGCTTGCAACGCGCAGTCGTGGCTATGACGTTGAAACCCATACGCGTGGGCTTGCACTGCGGTTGGAGGGTTTTAACAGAGTCCCTGACGGATACATGGCGACAGGCGTGACGCTGACTGGCTATGGGGTATTTCCCTGCTGGGGTCGGTAAATGCCACGTGAGATCAATTAGGGGCCTCTGCATTTGAGCCGTGGGTACGGTATATGTAAGGCCTACCCAAAGAAGGATCGCCGAATTTAGCGCATAGTTTTGGGCTTTCTGAGTTGTCGATTGTGCGATGCAGGTCAAAACTAACCTAGTGAGAATTTCCCTGAGTAAGCAAAAACCTCCAAGAAGTTTTCGCGCGTAAAGGAAAGTAGGTGTGCGTTGGGAGGCGTTTGTGTTAGTGCTTATCTCATTTGGGAGAGAATATTTATGACTAAGCCGCGCATAAACACCATGGAAGAACTATCTGTAGCGATTGGTGTTTCCCGTCCGACGCTATCTAGGTTTTTTCAGGACCCTACATTGGTTAAGGAAAAGACGGTCAAGCGTATCCAGGATGGGCTTGAACGGGTGGAATACATACCGAACTTCTTTGCTACGCGGTTGAACCGGAAGTCGACAGGTATCATCGGTGTGATTATCCCTTACCTTAATGATCTGTTCTTTACCAAACTCCTTGAGTCAGTTGAGGTCGCGGCGATGGAGGCGGGGCTGACTGTCATTACTCAATGCTCGCATTCTGACCCTGCCATTGAGGCACGCGCGGCGGAAACATTTATGTCGATGAATGTCGATGGCGCGTTGGTTGCACCGTTAGGCGACCATAGCGATCAAGCCGTCCATCAGCGATTGAAATCACGATTACCCTTTGTTTTGATGGATTCGAGGCCAACAACCATGCCCGACGTCGATTTTGTTGGGACAAACCATCCACAAAGCACTGGATTAATTACTGAATACCTATGCCGAGTGGGTGAACCGCCTGCGTTCCTTGCTATGCCCAGAGTTAATTTTAACGCTTTGGAGAGGGAAGCCGCCTACATCGCTCAGATGGAAAAGATGGGGTTTGAGCCAGAAGTGCTGGGAGCAGAGCAAATCAATGAGGGCGCGCATTTTGAGGACCATGGAGAGGCCATTATGGATGCTGAGTTTGCGCGCGGAAAATACACAGAACGGTCGATTCTATGTGTAAACGACCGCGTTGCTATTGGGGCAATTCGCGCTGCAGCGCGGCATGGGTTGATGCCGGGACGTGCTGCCAAGGGAGGCTTGCGGATTGCAGGGCATGACGATTACCCGCTCTGCCCCTATTTGAACCCGTCTTTAACAACTGTCGCGCAGAACACAGATGCAATTGGAAAAAAAGCAGTTTCTCGGATTTTGGAGATCATCCGTGGTGATGTAAATGAAGGTGTTCCGCAGATCACACTGTTTGATGGAAACCTCAAATTGCGTGAATCTGCGTGACTTGAATGGATGCTGCAGTGCCGCGAAATTGCAGTAAGAAACTGGGTTGACACAAATCGGTTACAGCTCCAATATTTACGTATGTAAAAAAGGGAGGACAGCAATGTCTATTAAGAGAACACTACTGACCACAGCGGTCGGCCTTGGTCTTACTGCGGGGATCGCTTCGGCAGAAACGATCACAATCGCAACTGTGAACAACGGCGACATGGTTCGCATGCAAGGCCTAACAGCTGACTTCAACGAAAAGCACCCCGACATCACCGTCGAGTGGGTCACGCTGGAAGAAAACGTTCTGCGTCAAAACCTGACTACCGACATCTCCACTGGTGGTGGTGCATATGACGTTATGACCATCGGTACATACGAAGTGCCGATCTGGGCAAACAACAAATGGCTTGTGTCTTTGAATGAAGGCATGGCGGATGATTTTGCAGCGGACGACCTGCTGCCAGCCATCGCTGGCGGCCTTACAGTAGACGGTGAGCTTTACGCTTCCCCATTCTACGGTGAATCTTCCATGGTTATGTACCGCACAGACCTGATGGAAAAAGCTGGTCTGGAAATGCCGGACGCACCTACATGGACATTCATCCGTGAAGCTGCAGCAGCCATGACCGACCGTGACAACGACATCAACGGCATCTGCGTACGTGGTAAAGCAGGCTGGGGCGAGAACGGCGCGTTCTTGACCGCAATGTCCAACTCCTTTGGCGCGCGCTGGTTCGACGAAGAGTGGAATGCACAGTTTGACAGCCCAGAGTGGGCGGCAACGCTGACCTTTTACTTGGACATGATGAACGAGTCCGGCCCAACAGGCGCTGCGAACAACGGCTTCAACGAAAACCTGACATTGTTCCAACAGGGCAAATGCGGCATGTGGATTGATGCAACTGTTGCGGCATCTTTCGTAACTGGCGCTGACTCAACTGTTGCTGACAAAGTTGGGTTTGCTTTGGCACCTGATAACGGTCTAGGCAAACGCGGTAACTGGCTCTGGGCATGGTCCTTGGCGATCCCTGCGTCTTCCGAAAAGCAAGAAGCAGCAAAAGCGTTCATCTCTTGGGCAACTGGCCCAGCATACGCTGGCTTGGTAGCCGGTAACGAAGGTTGGGCAAACGTACCTCCGGGCACACGCAAATCTTTGTATGAAAACGCTGACTACCTTGCAGCTGCACCATTTGCTAAGATGACACTTGAAAGCATCTTGTCCGCTGACCCAACCAACCCAACTGTAAAGCCCGTGCCATACACAGGTGTTCAGTTTGTTGCGATCCCAGAATTTGCGGGCATTGCAAACCAAGTTGGCCAGCAGTTCTCTGACGCCCTTGCAGGCAACCAGACAGCTGAAGAAGCTCTTGCCGCGGCGCAGGAACTGACAACAGAAGAAATGGAAGCAGCGGGCTACTAAGCCACAGCACTTCCAGCAAGCGGCGCTTATACTGCGCCGCTTGCTATTACCCCAATTCCTTCATGACCGACATTTTCGCGAGTTCTAACAGAATTCTCGCAAGAATCGGGCTCGTTTTGCAGCAACTTTATTAAGGAGCTTTGCTATGGCTACAGCGCATTCAAAATCAGCAGCACGTATGATGATCGCGCCAGCAGTATTCGTTTTATTAGTTTGGATGTTGATCCCACTTTGCATGACGCTTTACTTTTCTTTCGCAGATTATCGTCCCATGCGCGGTATCTTTGACGCGTGGATTGGTTTCAAAAACTATGAATCCTTCCTGACGTCATCGTCATTTATGAAATCACTCCTCACAACGCTTTGGATGGTGGGTGGCATTTTATCCATTACCATCACGGGCGGCGTCGCGATGGCACTGCTACTGGACAAGCCGATGTTCGGGCAGGGGATTGTACGTATCCTTGTGATTGCTCCGTTCTTCGTGATGCCGACGGTGTCCGCGCTTGTTTGGAAGAACATGTTCTTCAACGTAGACAACGGTTTGTTTTCTTATGCCTATGAGTTCTTTGGTGCTCAGCCGTTTGACTTCCTTAGTCAGGCACCGTTGTTTTCGATTGTGGTGATTGTTGCTTGGCAATGGCTGCCTTTTGCGACGCTGATCCTGCTAACGGCAGTCCAGTCATTGGACAGTGAGCAGCTGGAAGCGGCAGAGATCGACGGAGCACCTGCATTCGCGCGGTTCCGGTTTATCATCCTTCCCCACCTTAGCCGTGCCATTACCGTTGTGATCTTGATCCAGACGATCTTCTTATTGTCGATCTTTGCTGAGATCTTTGTGACCACAAACGGTGCGTTTGGCACCCGTACATTGACCTACCTAGTCTACCAGCGTGTGCTGGAGAGCCAGAACATCGGCCTAGGTTCCGCCGGCGGTATTATCGCCGTCATCCTTGCAAATATCGTCGCGATCTTCCTTATGCGGATCGTCGGCAAGAACCTCGATAACTGAGGGAGGAAAGAGAATGGCACGCGCTATTACAACTCAGAAGAAGGTCATGTGGACAACCCTCGCTTGGGCGTTTGGACTGATGATGTTTTTCCCTATCCTGTGGACGTTTCTGACGTCTTTCAAAACCGAAGCGACTGCGATCGCGGATCCACCTGTTTGGCTTTTCTTTGACTGGACGCTGGAAAACTATGTGGATGTGCAGGCACGTTCCAATTATCCAAAAGCACTGATGAACTCGATCATCATCGCGGTGGGGTCTACGCTGCTTGGTATTTTGATCGCTGTTCCAGCGGCATGGTCTATGGCCTTTGTGCCCAGTAACCGGACCAAGGATGTCTTGTTGTGGATGTTGTCCACCAAGATGCTTCCGGCTGTTGGGGTCCTTTACCCACTGGTTCTGTTGGCCAAATGGCTAGGTGTCATGGACAGCCGCCTTTTGCTGGTTGTGGTGCTAATGTTGATCAACCTGCCGATCATTGTCTGGATGCTGTATACGTATTTCCGCGAAATTCCGGGTGAAATCCTCGAAGCATCGCGGATGGACGGGGCCAACCTCAAGGACGAAATCCTCTATGTTTTGACGCCAATGGCGCTGCCAGGTATCGCCTCTACGATCCTGCTCAACATCATCCTCGCCTGGAACGAAGCATTCTGGACCATCCTTCTCACAACGGTTGACGCGGCTCCGCTGACTAAATTCATCGCAAGCTTCTCGGCACCTGAAGGATTGTTTTACGCAAAACTTTCAGCGGCCTCGATGTTGGCTGTCGCACCGATCCTGATCATGGGTTGGTTCTCACAGAAACAGCTTGTCCGAGGTCTCACTTTTGGAGCCGTAAAGTGAGCTTGTTGAAACGAAATAATTTTGAAGTGGAGGCCTGCGATCACGTTTGGATCGTACGCCTCCCCCGCAAAACGGGAGAACACACGTAATGGGAAATATTAGCCTAAACCAAGTTACAAAAAGCTTTGGTGATGTTCAGGTCATTCCACCACTCGACCTAGATATCAACGAGGGTGAATTCGTCGTCTTCGTCGGCCCATCAGGGTGCGGTAAGTCGACACTGCTGCGCCTGATTGCTGGGCTCGAAGACACAACATCGGGCCACATCAGCATTGATGGCAACGACGCGACACAACTGCCGCCTGCAAAACGCGGTCTGGCAATGGTGTTTCAGTCATACGCTCTTTATCCGCACATGACGGTTCGCAAAAATATTGCATTTCCACTGCGGATGGCGGGCATGGATGAAGCAGCCCAGAACGTCAAGATCGAAGCTGCAGCCAAGGCGCTGAACCTCACCGATTATCTCGATCGCAAACCCGGACAGCTTTCTGGTGGTCAACGTCAACGTGTGGCTATTGGCCGTGCGATTGTGCGTGAGCCCTCTGCGTTCTTGTTTGATGAACCGCTTTCAAACCTTGATGCGGCCTTGCGTGTTGGCATGCGTTTGGAAATCATGGAGCTTCATGAGAAGCTGAAAACCACCATGATCTATGTGACCCACGATCAGGTCGAAGCCATGACAATGGCCGACAAGATCGTTGTGTTGCAGGCTGGCGTAATCGAGCAGGTCGGCTCTCCACTTGAGCTGTACCACGCACCGCGCAACAAATTTGTTGCGGGCTTCATCGGCTCCCCTAAAATGAACCAGATTGAGGGGCCGGAAGCGGCAAAGTACGACGCGACCACAATTGGTATTCGTCCCGAACACCTGACTGTCTCCAAGACCGAAGGCATGTGGAAAGGCCGTGTTGGCGTTGCAGAACACCTCGGCTCTGATACCTTCATCCACGTTCATGACACAGGGTTGATGGACATGATGACTGTACGCATCACAGGTGACATCGAAGCCCGCCATGGTGATACGATCTATCTGACGCCTGTGGCCGATCAGATGCACCGTTTTGACGAGAAAGGTCTGCGGATCGCATGAACCGACTAGACGGAAAATCCGCCCTCATCACGGGGGCGGCACGTGGCATTGGCCGCGGTTTTGCTGAAAGCTTTATTGCTGAAGGTGCGACCGTGGCCATTGCGGACATCAATCTTGATGCCGCAGAGCAAACCGCACGTGAATTGGGTGATGCGGCTTATGCTGTGCAGCTGGATGTCTCTGATCAAGATAGCATCGATAGCGCAATTGCATCGGTTGTCGCCCAGGCAGGTAAGTTGGATATTCTTATCAATAACGCGGCCTTGTTTGATGCCGCTGAGACCGTTGATATCACGCGTGCGAGCTATGACAGGCTGTATGCTGTAAACGTCGCGGGCACATTATTCATGATGCAAGCGGCAGCTCAACAAATGATCGCCCAAGGCCACGGCGGTAAGATCATCAATATGGCGTCACAGGCTGGTCGTCGGGGTGAAAGCCTAGTTCTGGTGTATTGCTCGACAAAAGCAGCCGTTATCTCGATGACCCAGTCAGCGGGCCTGAACCTGATCCAGCACGGCATCAACGTGAACGCGATCGCCCCCGGAGTGGTGGACGGTGACCATTGGGAACATGTAGATGCGATGTTTGCCAAGCTAGAAGGTAAAAAGCCGGGCCAAAAGAAAGCCGAAGTTGCAGCGTCTGTTCCTGCTGGTCGTTTTGCCGTGCCAGCGGATTTGACGGGCATGGCAGTGTTTTTGGCCTCGCCAGAAGCGGATTATATTTTGGCCCAGACGTATAACGTCGACGGCGGACAATGGATGAGTTGATGAAGTTGAACCTTGAGAACATTGGTAACTTGCCCAGTAACGTTCGCGTTCCGTCCTATAAGCGTACCGATTTGTCTGCTGGTATTGTGCATATTGGCCTAGGGAATTTTCACCGCGCGCATCAGGCGTGGTATTTGCACCGTTTGATGGATCAAGGTGATGCATTCGATTGGGCCATTGTGGGGGCAGGTGTGCGATCCCCAGACATTGCACAACGCGAAAAATTGCTTGCGCAAGATTGCCTGACAACGCTGATCGAACTCGATCCATCTGGGAAATCTGTCGAGGTGATCGGCACCATGATCGATTACATTCCTATTGAGGCCGACAACGCACCGTTGATTGCCTTTATGGCGATGCCAAACATTAGGATCGTTGCAATGACCGTAACTGAGGGGGGGTATTTCGTATCTCCATCAGACGGTGGGTTGGATGTGTCCCATCCCGACATCGTGCATGACGCTGCCAATCCAAGCAGCCCGCGAACTGCATTTGGTGCGATCATTCAGGCGCTTAAATTGCGCCGTGGCACTTCGGGCGAACCGTTTACCTGCCAAAGCTGTGACAACCTGCAGGGTAATGGCGATATTTTACGCCAAACTGTGATTGGCCTTGCGATGCTGTCTGATCCTGAATTGGCGGCGTGGATCGATGCCCATGTTACGTTCCCGAATTCGATGGTTGATTGCATCGTTCCCGCCACAGGGCCAAACGAACTGGAGCTGGCAAAGTCGTTCGGAATTGAGGACGCAGCGCCTGTTACTCATGAGAACTTTCGCCAATGGGTGATTGAAGACAAGTTCTGCAATGGTCGCCCTGACTGGGACAAGGCCGGAGCGACGTTCACGGATGACGTCCACACCTATGAAGCGATGAAATTGCGCCTGTTAAATGCAGGCCATCAGGTCATTGCAACGCCAGCCGAACTGTTATCCGTCGAAACCATCGCCGAGAGCATGGCGCACCCGTTGATCAGTAGCTTGTTCCGCAAAATAGAGATTGACGAGATCGTTCCCCATGTGATGAACGTCCCAAATATTACACCTGCCGAGTATGTAGATCTAATCGAGACACGGTTTGCGAACCCTGAAATTCGCGACACGACGCGCCGGGTTGCCTTTGACGGATCATCTCGCCATGCAGGGTTCCTTCATCCCATCATCCGCGACGCGTTGGCTGCAAATGCACCAATCGACGGCCTCATGTTGATCGAGGCAATGTGGGCGCGTATGTGCGCCGGCACACGTGAAGATGGCAGCATCATCCAAGCGAACGATCCCGCATGGGATGCACTTTCAAAAGCAGCATTACGGTCAAAAAGTGATCCTATGGTGTGGTTAGGTCAAAACCAATTCTACGGAGACTTGGGACAAGATGCGCGCGTTGCCGATTGTTTTGAGCGTTGGCTCAATCTGATCTGGAATGAAGGTACAGAGATGGCCTTGAACGAATACCTAGCAGCCTAATCAAATGACGACCCAAGGAGAACGGCTTATGCTTGCCAAAGATATCTACCTAATGGTAGGTAGATTGTAGAGTTATCAGATTCTCGCACTATGGTCACAAGGATTGAAACTATGGAATTGAACGCAGACTTTAACAAACGCGTTGTTGTTCACTCGGATCAACTTGAGTGGATCCCGTCGCCAATGCCAGGCGTGGATAGGCGCATGTTGGACCGCATCGGAGATGAAGTGGCACGCGCGACAACTTTTGTACGCTATGCACCCAACAGTAAATTTTCAGCGCATACTCATACGGGTGGAGAAGAGTTTATTGTCCTCGATGGTGTGTTCCAAGATGAGCATGGCGACTTTCCCACAGGAACCTATGTGCGCAATCCGCCAACTACATCGCATACCCCCGGATCGGATGAGGGGTGTACGATATTTGTAAAACTTTGGCAGTTCGACATGGATGACCGCGCCCAGTTTAGAAAAGACATGGCGTCTGAGTTGTCCGCATCCAAAGATGGTGTTTCCACAGCTGAACTTCACCGCGACGGTCGTGAGGTTGTAACGTTCAGTGACCTGACCGCTGGGGCATCCTTTATAAATGATGATGCCGGTGGGGTCGAAATGCTTGTGATTTCGGGGTCCGTTGTCGAGGGGGGCGAGGAACTTTCCAAAGGGGCGTGGCTTCGTCTGCCCGC
The DNA here is from genome assembly GCF_036960155.1 of Sulfitobacter sp. Lineage (GTDB taxonomy): Bacteria > Pseudomonadota > Alphaproteobacteria > Rhodobacterales > Rhodobacteraceae > Sulfitobacter. Next base: position 11,748 of record NZ_JBALWB010000010.1, read on the forward strand.
TGGTGCTGCTTTGAATGTGGTTGCAGGTAGCGATGGTGCGAAGGTTTGGATCAAGACAGGTCACCTTGCCTATGCAAAAGCACCTGAGGCATGATGGTTGTGTCGTCCAACTACGGGCGGCACAAAAGATGGGTAGGGCTGAATTAAGATGAGAACTCTCATTATTGGCGGTGGCCTGTCTGGCCTCGCCCTTGCACATGCTCTTGAGGTGAAGGGGCATGACTATCTGCTGGTCGAAGCGCGCAATCGTTTCGGCGGGCGGATCAAGACAGAGCAAGTTGGTGACGGATATTTCGATATGGGGCCAGCATGGTTTTGGCCCGGTCAGCCCCGTATTGCCGCCTTGGCCGAACAGTTTGGATTGGAAAAGTTTGAACAATTCTATGCAGGTGAGCTCAGTTTTGAGGACGAGCAGGGTCATGTCCAGCGGGGCAGAGGCCACGCATCGATGGAAGGATCTTGGCGGCTTAAAGGCGGGCTAGGGACGTTGACGGATGCCCTTGCTGACGCACTGCCTGAAGATCGCAAAAGACTGGACGCCGAAGTTACAGGTCTGACCGAGAGCGGGAGCGATGTGACTGCTACATTTGCAAGCGGAGAGACGATTGTTGCTGAGCAGGTTGTCTTGGCGTTGCCACCCCGTATTGTCGCAACGATCCGCTTTGATCCGGTGCTTGGGTCTTCGGCATTGCAAGCTTTAGGCGCGGTGCCAACGTGGATGGCGGGCCAAGCCAAAGCTGTAGCCGTTTATGATACACCCTTTTGGCGCGATGCCGGACTGTCCGGTGACGCAATGAGCCGCCATGGCCCAATGGTAGAAATCCATGATGCATCGCCCGCAACGGGTGGTCCCTTTGCTTTGTTCGGGTTTATCGGTGTGCCGCCGCTGGGACGTAAGGACAGCACGGCATTGAAGACTGCAGTAAAGATACAGCTTGAACGGTTGTTTGGCCCAAAGGCCGCGAACCCCAGAAAGCTATTCATCAAAGATTGGGCGTTTGATCGCCATACGGCGACCGACGCTGATCTAACGCCGCTTTATGCCCATCCAAGATATGGAGTGCCGCCCCAAATCATGGGCCTGTGGCAAGGGAAGCTGCATTTTTCTGGTACCGAAGTTGCTCCGGAATTTGGTGGGTTTATTGAGGGTGCTTTGGAAGCTTCCGAAAATACCCTGAAAACAATCACTTCCTAAAAGAGACGCGTGGCTTTTAACGAATGCGCGCGCCAGACTTACGATCAAACAGCATCGCACGCTCAAGCGGGAAGTTCATACCAACCTGCGCGCCTTCTTCTGAACGCACATCACCGCGTTCCTCGACGATGATCTTTTCGCCAGTTTCAGAGGTAAGGTGAACAAACGAAACACCGCCCAAGGCTTCGGTCAGTTCCACGGTATGAGTTTTGCCAGCGGGATCAATTTCAATGTGTTCAGGGCGAATGCCCATCGAGACTTGGGTTCCCTCTGCGGGCAGCCCCACCGGCAGTCTATAATGTCCATCAAGGTCATCCAGAGCGATTGCGTCTCCGGTGGATGTGCCGTCCAGAAAGTTCATGGCAGGTGAGCCGATGAAACCCGCCACAAATTTGTTATCCGGATTGCGGTACAGCTCCAGCGGCGCACCAACTTGTTCAATGTTGCCCTTACGCAGAACCACAATTTTGTCGGCCAGCGTCATCGCCTCGACCTGATCATGGGTGACATAGATCATGGTTGCACCAATCTCTTTGTGCAGGCGCGCGATCTCAACGCGCATTTCGACCCTTAGTTCAGCATCAAGGTTGGAGAGCGGCTCATCAAACAAAAACACCTCGGGGCCACGGACAATCGCACGCCCAATTGAGACGCGTTGCCGCTGCCCCCCTGACAGGGCTGCAGGTTTCCGGTCGAGGTATTCTTCGAGCTTGAGAATGCGCGTCGCCTCGGCAACCTTTTCGGCAATTTCTGCCTTGGGGTAACCATTCATTTTTAGGCCAAAACCCATGTTGTCGCGCACTGTCATATGCGGGTAAAGTGCGTAGGTTTGAAAAACCATCGCAACGCCGCGCTCGGCGGGGTCCATACTGGTCACGTCCCGCGCACCAATGCTCATGGTGCCTTGGGTGGTTTCTTCTAATCCCGCTACCATGCGCAGCAAGGTTGACTTGCCACACCCGGAAGGGCCGACAAAAACGCAAAATTCACCATCCTCGATCTCAAGGTCGATCCCGTGGATCACTTGCACGTCACCGTATTTCTTGATGACATCTTTCATGACTACGCCTGACATAGCGGTCGTTCCTTTCGACTAGGGAAGTGAGGGGGATTGCCAAGACTGTGCCTCGGCTCCAATTTTTTGAGCAGCTTCCAACAAAGCAGGTTGGAATTTATAAAGTTCTTCTAGGGTATGACGGTTTGTTGCAGTCGCAATAGAGATCGAACCAACAACCCGATGACTAGGGGTTAGAATGGGCGCTGCGATACTGATAATGCCCGCCTCGTGTTCTTCGCGGTCAAATGCGATGCCCTCAGCGCGGATTGTATCGAGTTCGCTCATCAACGTTTCAGCCGAGGCATGCGTGGCATCTGTGTATTTCAGGAAGGCTTGTTGGCGCAGTGCTTGATCGCGCTCTTCATCGGGCAGGAACGCAAGGATCGCTTTGCCAACTCCTGTGCAATAGGCGGGCGCAACTTTACCGGCTTGAGCCAACGTGGCGAACTGTGTGCTGGCCTGACGTTTGTCGATGAATATGACCTGACCATTGTCGATCTGTGCAAGGTGAACCGCTTCGCGCAAACTAGATGCCAAAGCCTCAACATGGGGCCGTGCAATAGGCGCAAGAGTTGCTTGGGACCAAGCAGAATGTGCCAATCGAACAAGGCGCAAACCCGGTGCATAGGTCTGGTGTTCAGGGTTATAGCTCAGCATTCCCTGGTTCGTGAGGGTTTGTAGAAAGCGATACAATGTCGGTTTTGGGAATTCGGATGTTTCTAGCAATTCGCGCATGCGGATAGGGCGCCCGACAGATGCAACCTGATCAAGTACAGACAGCGCTTTTCCAACGGTACCATCACCAGTCACAACGCTTACGGTCTCACTCCCCATTTTCCATCCCTCACTTGCAAAAACCGATCATGTGGACCTCATTTTGCAGAGACCTTGATGCGGCTGACTGTTGACAAGGCTAACCGCATTGCGATTTAGTATCAACATTCAAAACCAAGTTTCAAATAATGAGACAGGCTTTGTCCGGAAGCACTAGGGAGGATACCATGCATTCCATTCTCAAGACGTCGCTGGCGGCGCTGATCGCAGCTGGCGTGACTGCATCAGCAGCATTTGCCGACGATCAGCAGTTGTCTGGTGATCTGAAAATCATTTCTGACATGTCCAACCCTGCGCCTCGTGCTGTCATGGAAGGGCTCGCTGCGGGTTTTCAAAAGCTGCACCCAGAGCTGAACATTGATCTGACAATTGTGGACCGCGAAGCGTGGAAGACACAAATCCGCAACGCGCTGGGCGCGAACCCGCCTGACGTTGTAAACTGGTATGCCGCAAACCGCATGGGTCCTTACGTGGCTGCGGGTTTGTTTGAGGACATCTCGGACATGTACGCCAACGGTGACTTGCCCGGTCTGGACGCCGTAAAAGGTGCGATGACGCTGGATGGCAAGCAATACGGCGTGCCATACACCTATTATCAATGGGGCATCTATTACCGCGAAGACATCTTCAAAGAACTGGGCCTAACAGAGCCAGCAACATTCGACGAAGAGCTGGCCAATTGCGAAAAGATCGTCGCGTCGGGGCGTGCCTGCTACGCGATTGGCACCAAGTTCCTTTGGACTGCGGGCGGGTGGTTTGACTACTTGAACATGCGCACCAACGGGTTTGATTTCCACATGCAACTTGCCCGCGGCGAAGTTGAATGGACTGATCCGCGCGTCCGTGAAGCGTTTGCCAACTGGCGCAAGATCATCGACATGGGCGGCTATATCGCCGATCACCAGTCCTATTCTTGGCAAGAAGCGCTTAGCTCTATGATCGACGGAGAAGCAACGTCTTACCTAATGGGTAACTTCGCTGTCGCGGCAATGCGTGAAGCAGGTCTGGACGACAGCCAGATCGACTTCTACCAGTTTCCGACCATCGCTGACGTGCCACAAGGCGAAGATGCCCCAACGGACACCTTCCACATTCCGTCTGGCGCGTCGAACAAGGCAAACGCACGTGCGTTCCTGCAATATGTCACATCGGCTGATGTTCAGACCGAGATCAACTCTGGCGATGCGCTGGGCCAATTGCCTGTAAACGCAGCCTCAAGTGTTGATGCGGATGAGTTCCTTGAACAGGGTTTTGACATGCTGTCCAACAACGCCAAAGGTGGCGTGGCACAGTTCTTTGACCGTGACTTCCCTGCCGAGATGGCAAGTGTCGGCATGGAGGGTCTGCAGGAGTTCATGGTGTTCCCGGACAATCTAGATGACATCCTTGAACGCCTAGAAGAAGCGCGCCAGCGCATCTATAAATAAGCTACGGTTTTGCGCTTCCTTCTTTCTGGGGGAGGCGCATTCATCCCTCAATCTATCCGCAAACCTACCGTTAGGTTTTCGCATATGTTGACCCTTGGAGGCACGGCATGTCATCAATGACAACGGGCAAAGCGCCCGCTTCTCGCAGCTGGTACAAGCGCAATGAGATTGCGATCACACCGTGGCTTTTCATGCTGCCAGCGATGTTGTTTTTTGCGGTTTATGTCATCATTCCAATTGGCCAAAGCTTTGCGATCAGTTTTCATGAATGGGACGGACTGGGCGAAAAGACATACGTTGGCACAGCCAATTACGAACGCCTGCTTGGTATTGGCGATCAAAAAATGGATCGCAAGTTCGAAACCTCCTTTTGGAATAATCTGAAATGGTTAGTACTGTATCTGTTGGCGGTGCCCGCGGGTTTGTTCATTGCGCTTTTCCTAAATCAGACAGTGCGCGGCATCCGCCTGTACAAGTCGCTTTTCTTTTTCCCGTTTGTGATCTCGCAGGTGGTTGTGGGCCTTGTATTCTCGTGGTTTTACCTGCCTCGCGAAGGGCTGTTAAATGCGATCCTTGCAGTGTTTGGTGCAGGTCCTGTGAACATACTGGGTGATCCGTCGATGGCGACCTACGGCATCATCGTGGCGGGGCTTTGGCCCCAAACGGCGTATTGCATGATCTTGTACCTCACGGGCCTTAATGCGGTTGATCCTGAACAGGTTGAAGCCGCGCGTTTGGACGGCGCAAAGGGGTACAAGATGTTATGGTACATCATCTTGCCGCAGCTCAAACCTGCGACATTCATTGCCTTTGTTGTGACTATAATTGGGGCTTTGCGGTCGTTCGATTTGATCAGTGTTATGACAAACGGCGGCCCGTTTGGTTCAACACGGGTTTTGTCGTTTTATATGTTTGAGGAGTCCCTGTCCGAGTTCGGATTCAGGATGGGGTATGGTTCGGCCATTGCTGTTGTTCTGTTCTTCATCATGCTGGGGTTTATCGCATATTTCCTATACTCAATGTGGCGCGATGAGCGGGGGGCACACTAATGTTTCCAACACCTATCGAAAAGCGGTCACGCAGTTGGCAGCTGACGTATCAGGCCTTTTTACCCATCGCTTTGATTGTTTGGTTGTTGCCGTTGATTGCGGTCGCGATGTTCTCGATAAAGCCGGCTGCGGATTTCGCCAATGGAAACTATTGGGGGCTTCCTTCCAGCTTTGAAGGGTTCACGAACTACGGAAAAGTGTTCCTTGAGTCCAACATGCCACGATATTTGTTGAACTCAATGTTCATCACGCTGCCGACAGTTGTAGGTGCTATAACGCTGTCTTGCATGGCAGGCTTTGCGCTGGGAATCTACCGGTTCAAAGGCAACCTGATCATCTTCTTCATGTTTATTGCAGGCAACTTTGTCCCGTTTCAAATCCTTATGGTTCCCGTACGTGACCTGACGATCAGTCTGGGAATGTACGACAGCATCAGCGGTCTCATTCTGTTCCACGTCGCGTTCCAAACCGGATTTTGCACGTTGTTCATGCGCAATTTCATCCGCGCTTTGCCTTTCGCGCTTATTGAGGCCGCGCGTGTAGAGGGTGTGTCAGAGTGGCGGATATTTGTGTATGTTGTGCTGCCCCTGATGAAGCCTGCATTGGCAGCGCTGTCCGTGCTGATATTCACGTTTATCTGGAATGACTATTTCTGGGCGGTTGTCTTGACGCAAGGGCCCAATGCGCAACCTGTCACTGCGGGCATCACCGAGTTTAACTCTCAGTTTCGCGCAGCGTATCATTTGATGAGTGCGGGTTCGATTGTCGCAGCATTGCCTCCCGTTGCGATGTTCTTTTTGATGCAAAAACACTTCATCGCTGGCCTGACGCTTGGCGCAGTAAAGTAGAGGGCCATGGTGCAAACATACCGATTAGATGACGGTCGCCAATCGCTTGTGTTGGCTTCAGAGGATGGGCGCATCCCGCAGGTTACCTATTGGGGGGCAAGCCTGCCAATGGAGGAGGACCTGACAACATTGCACGCGGCATCTGGGATCGATGTCACTGGTGGCATGTTGGATGTAAATCCGGACTTGTCGCTATGTCCCGAAGCTGCGCGCTCGTTTCCGGGCCACCCGGGGTTGATTGTTCGGGAAACAAACGGCGCGGTGCTTGCACCGAAGTTTGACGCTGCAAACATTACGCAACGCGAAGGCGTTTCAATTACCTGCCAAGATATTGAAAACGGACTGACACTGACATTTGATTTTGCGCTTGATGCCGAAACCCATGTTATCACGTGCCAATCCACACTGGATGCCACGCGTCCTGTCTATCTTGAGTGGCTCGCCGCGCCTGTTCTTCCCGCGCCGCAATATTCGGATGAAATGATTGATGTGTCGGGGCGTTGGTGTGGAGAATTCCAGCTCAACCGCTGTGAATGGTCAGCGGGTATGAAAGTGCGCGAGAACCGCACAGGCCGTACAGGGCATGAGCATTTCCCGGGCTTGTTGATCCCAACCACTGGAACAACAAATGTTCAGGGTGAGTGTTACGGGTTCCATTATGGATGGTCAGGTGGTCACAAGATGATCGCAGAAGAGTTGCAAGACGGGCGGCGCCAAATACAGTTTGGGAGTATGTCCGGTAGTGAACTTGAGCCTGCAAAACGGTTTAAAACTGCGCCGCTCTATATCACCTACTCGGATACTGGGCTGAACGGCTGTGGGATCAGTTTTCAGCGCCACCTGCGTGACAAGATCGTGACATGGCCAAAGCCGGATGCGCCTAGACCTGTGCACTATAACTGTTGGGAGGCTGTGTATTTTGATCATCAGGTTCCAGTCCTGAAAGACATCGCAAACCGCGCCGCGAATTTGGGCGCAGAGCGGTTTGTCTTGGATGACGGATGGTTTGGGTCCCGTAATGACGACACGACAAGCCTCGGAGACTGGACCCTTGATCCACGCAAGTACCCAGATGGCCTGTCGCCACTGATCCAACATGTGCACAGCCTTGGTATGACTTTTGGCCTGTGGTTTGAGCCGGAAATGGTGGATGAGGATAGCGATACCTACCGTCGGAATCCACAGTGGGCATTGGGAGCAGTTGACCAAACATTAGGCCGCCAGCAAAAAGTTCTGAACATGGCGCTGCCCGATGTGCGCGATTTTCTCTATGATCAAATATCGGCCATTCTGCGCACCAATGAAATTGAATACATCAAGTGGGACCATAATCGTGTCTTGCCGATGGCTGATGGCGCACAAACGCGTGGAACCTACGCGTTGCTAGATCGGTTGCGCAGCGATTTTCCGCAAGTGGAAATCGAAAGCTGTGCGTCTGGGGGCGGGCGCATCGACTTTGGCATCATGGCGCGCACCCAGCGCGTGTGGTTGTCAGATAGCAACGACGCGCTGGAGCGCTTGCGCATCCAGCACGACGCTGCACTGTTTTTACCTGCCGCTGTCACGGGCAGCCATGTTGGCCCGCGCGTTTGCCATACATCTGGCCGCACACTGGATATCACATTTCGCGCATGGGTGGCCGCACAGCGACACCTGGGTTTTGAGATGGACCCACGTGAGCTGGATGATCGTGAGATTAAGGTGCTCAAACAGGTCACGCAGTGGTGGAAAGACAACCGAGACTGGATGAACCGCGCTGATATCCTGCGCCTTGATAGTGCTGATACCGCTGTCATCGCTGAGCAGCAGATGGCCAATGACGGTAAACAGTTTGTTGTGTTTGCGGGTAAGGTGACGACATCGTCGCAGATATCTCCAAGGCCCTTGCGGCTGGCGGCCCTTGAACTGGACGCAACCTACAGGATATCGCTACGGAACCGCGATGAACTCTCGGAGTTGTCGCGCGGAGACAGCGCATTAAAAACTCAAGATCTAGAGCTCTCGGGCACCTATCTCATGCGTCATGGGATCACCCTGCCTTGGTCGTTTCCCGAACGGATGTGGGTTGTTGAGGGAACTCGGATAAGCAGAAAAAATGACGCAACAAAATAGACCTGATAAGATCAACAGCGCCACAAAAGCCTTCCCAGTCACACGAAAGAGCCACTGATGACACAACACGCGATTTTTCCGGACCTTAAAGGTCAGTCAGTTTTCATTACCGGCGGGGGCTCTGGTATCGGAGCCTTCTTGACGGATGGCTTTATGTCTCAGGGTGCAAATGTCAGCTTTGTTCAACGCAGCGATGCATCGGCCTTTTGCGATGAGATGGAAGCCAAACATGGTCGGCGCCCTCATTCTCAAACCTGCGATATCTCCAATATTTCTGCACTTAAAGAATGTTTGGCGCAGACGGCGCTACATCAGGGGCCGATCACGGTGCTGATTAATAATGCGGCCAATGATGCGCGCCATACGACCAACGAAGTCACCGAAGAATTCTGGGATCAATCTCAGGCGATAAACCTCAAATCCTATTTCTTTGCCTGTCAAAGCGTTATGGAGGGTATGCAACAACTGGGTGGAGGCGCGATTGTCAACATGACCTCTATTTCCTACATGATGGGCAATGCAGGCTATCCGTCCTACACAACTGCCAACTCTGGCATCACGGGAATGACGCGGTCACTGGCACGCGAATTTGGACCCGACAAAATCCGCGTGAATGCGCTGGCACCGGGGTGGGTTTTGACGGACAAGCAAAAAGAGTTATGGGTCACGCCAGAAGCAATTACCGCCCATGTTGAGCGGCAATGCCTGAAAGACACATTAGCCCCGCAAGACATCGTTGGTGCGATACTATTCTTGGCATCAGATACCAGCCGGATGATGACAGGGCAGGTCATCGCCGTTGATGGCGGCGTTGTGGTGACGGGTTAGAACATGGACAATCAAACGAAGAAAGCTGCGTGGATTGCCGTTGATTGGGGTACTACCAATTTGCGCGTTTGGATGATGGGCCGCGATAATGTTCTTTTTGGGCAGGCCCACTCTGACAAGGGGATGGGTGGCCTCACTACAGATGAGTTTGAACCAGCGTTGATGGAATTGATCGCGCCTTATTTGGCGGATGATCAGGTAACGCCTGTGATTTGCGCAGGAATGGTTGGTGCACGTGAAGGATGGCGCGAAGCGAATTACATCGCGACCCCTTGCCCGCCGCCGTGCAGGACTGCTGCTGTCAAGGTAGAGGCAGAAGACCCACGTATTTCAGTGACAATCCTTCCGGGCATTAAACAAATAACACCACCGGATGTCATGCGCGGTGAAGAAACCCAGATTGCGGGTTTTCTGCGCGAATATCCAAACTTTGACGGCATCATTTGCCTGCCCGGCACACATACCAAATGGGTCCATATCAGCGCAGGCGAGATCGTCAGCTTTCAAACCTTTATGACGGGCGAAATGTTTGCGTTGTTGTCAGAGCAGTCAGTGTTGCGGCATAGCGTGGCAAGCGATGAGTGGGATCAGAATAGCTATCTTGCTGCGATTTCGGACGCGATGACGCGGCCCCAGTCAGTCGCTGCACATCTGTTTGGTTTGCGCGCTGGCGGGTTGGTGGGTGAGTTGGCGGCCGAAACGGCGCGCGCTCGTTTGTCTGGCTTGCTAATTGGTATCGAACTAGCAGCTGCGCGGCCCTATTGGTTGGGCCAAAATGTCGCCATCATTGGTGCGGGTGCTGTCGCTGAACTGTACCGCTCTGCACTTGTTGAACAGGGTGTTCCCGCAGTTGTCCGTGACGTTGCTGATCTGACATTGGCTGGATTAACGGCTGCATTTACGGCGCAAGAAGGAGTTTCTAAGTGAGCAGGAATATCATAGCGATCTTACGCGGGATAAATCCACATGAAGCTGCGGATATTTGCGCCGTACTTGTCGAAGAGGGGATCACCCGTATTGAGGTGCCATTAAACTCACCCGATCCGTTGAATTCAATCGCGCAAATGGCGGATTGCACGGATGAGAATGTTATCATCGGTGCAGGTACAGTGTTGAGCGTTGAGGATGTTGCGAACGTAAAAACCGCAGGCGGAGAAATGATCGTGTCCCCGAATGCCGATATTGATGTGATTGCCGCAAGTAAGGCCGCGGGCATGTTGTCCTACCCCGGTGTTATGACCCCAACGGAATGTTTCGCAGCGTTAAAGGCAGGCGCGGATGGCCTCAAGATTTTCCCGTCGTTTTTGATTGGTGTCGAAGGATTGAAAGCGATCAATGCAGTTTTACCCAAGGGGACACAAACCTATGCGGTTGGCGGTGTCGGGCCCCATAACTTTGCGGATTGGATTTCTGCGGGTGCGGCAGGATTTGGTATCGGTACAGGCATTTATAAACCAGGTTACACGGTCGCGGAAGTGCGCCAGCACGCGCGCGAAATCGTCAAAGCCTATGACAGAGTAACAGGCCAATGACCTACACTGTTTTTGATCCACGCGTCTGTACCCTTGGCGAAGGACCGTTGTGGCATCCCACCCGAAATCAGTTATTTTGGTTCGATATTCTAGGCAAAAAGCTGTTGACTCAGGACGAAACAGGGCCAGCAGAATGGTGTTTTGACGAACATGTGTCGGCGGCTGGCTGGATCGATGACAACAGCTTGTTGATGGCATCGCAAACAGGCCTGTGGTGGTTTGATATCGGTTCAGGTGAGCGTTCGCATGTGATTGACCTAGAGGCAGATCAGCCTTTAACGCGTTCCAATGACGGACGTGCTGATCCGTGGGGCGGGTTCTGGATCGGGACGATGGGGCTAGAAACTCAGCCCTATGCAGGAAGCATTTACCGATACTACAAAGGTGAGCTGCGAAAGATTGTCGACAAAGTGACGGTGTCCAATTCGATCACTTTTTCCCCTGATCGCTCTGTGGCGTATTACACGGACACTTGGTCAAGTCAGATTTTGCAGGTTCCGTTGGCCGCGCAGGACGGTTGGCCAGCAGGACCGCCCGAGATTTTTGTTGATCTCACGCAGGAAAAGCTCAACCCAGATGGATCAGTTGTGGACAGCGCTGGCTGCCTTTGGAATGCGCAATGGGGCGCTGGGCGTGTGGCGAAGTACGGGCCTGATGGCACCTTTCTAAAGGCATATGAGCTGCCTGCATCACAGGTGACCTGTCCGGCATTTGGTGGACCAGACCTAAACACCGTCTTTGTAACCTCGGCGGCTGACGGGCTTGACGGGGCCATGGACGGGAAGACATTTCAGTTTGATGCGGATGTAAGCGGTCAGGCTGAACACCGCGTGATTTTGTGAGGCAAGATGAAGCGAACGCTTGGGACCTGTTATTACCCTGAACAATGGCCAACAGAGATGTGGGCGGATGACGCACGCCGCATGGTACAGGCTGGCCTGACATGGGTCCGCATCGGTGAATTTTCCTGGAGCAAGCTGGAGCCCAAGCCTGAAGAATACCAATGGGAATGGTTGGATAAGGCCGTCGAGACATTGGGGCAGGCGGGTCTAAAGGTTGTTTTGGGAACGCCGACTGCAACGCCGCCGCGTTGGATGCTAAAGCGGCATCCCGACATGTTGGCAGTGGATGTTGAGGGGCGCCCTAGAAAATTTGGTTCTCGCCGCCACTACTGTTTTAGCCACGAAGGGTACAAAGAAGATTGTAAGCGGATTGTGACCCTGATGGCCGAGAGATATGGGAAAAACCCACATATTGCGGCGTGGCAGACAGACAATGAATATGGCTGCCATGATACGACAATTTCTTACAGCTATGGCGCGCGGAATGCGTTTCAAAAATGGCTTTTGGATCGATATATTTCGGTTGAAGCATTGAACGTCGCTTGGGGGAATACATTCTGGTCGATGGAGTACAGCGCGTTCGACGAGATCGATTTGCCGAACTTGACTGTGACAGAGGCAAACCCTGCCCATAGTCTTGCATTTCGCCGCTTTAGTTCTGATCAGGTTGTTGCCTTTAATCGCCTACAAGTAGAAGCGATCAAAAAACACAGTGTAGCCCCCGTCGCCCACAACTACATGGGGCGGATAACCGATTTCGACCACTTTGAAGTTGGCGCAGATTTGGATATCGCAAGCTGGGACAGTTACCCATTGGGGTTTTTAGAGGACCGTGTCGGAGCGGATGCACAACGTCAGCGTGATTTTGCCCGCCAAGGCGATCCCGACTTTCAGGCACTTCACCACGATCTTTATCGCGCTGTTGGGCGTGGACGTTGGTGGGTTATGGAGCAGCAACCAGGCCCGGTGAATTGGGCCCCATACAACCCTGTTCCGTTGCGCGGCATGGTGCGGTTGTGGTCATGGGAAGCGTTTGCACATGGCGCTGAAGCCGTGTGTTATTTCCGTTGGCGTCAAGCGCCCGTGGCCCAAGAACAAATGCACGCCGGATTGCTGCGTCCCGATGGCGTTGATGCGGCTGTTATGGATGAATTACGCCTTGTGACGGCTGAGCTGGCAGATGCGCCTGATGTGGTGCCCGCGCAAGCACCCGTTGCAATTGTTTTTGACTATGACGCCGATTTTGCATGGACGGTACAACCGCACGGTCAGGACCTCAGCTATTTCGGGTTGATCCTTCATGTCTACCGCAGTTTGCGCAGCCTAGGCCTTTCCGTTGATATCGTCCCTGCGGCAACACGTGATTTCACCGGATACCGCCTGACTTTGGTGCCGGGGATGATGTTCATGCCAAAGGCACTGAAAGCGGCGCTTGCGGGTAGCGCTACAGAAGTGATCTATGGCCCGCGATCAGGCGCGCGCAACGCAGAGATGGGAATCCCGACACCGTTGCCACCGAATATTCCGGACCTCGATGTGCGCATGTCGGAAGTTGAAAGCCTGCGGCCTGATACTCCGGTTCCGTTAAAGGGCGGCGGGAGTGTCATTTTGTACCGCGAGATTTTGGAAGGCTCAGCGCAAACCATCCTTGAGACGCAAGCAGGGCAATCTGTGGCCGTGCGTAGCGGACATCAAACCTATGTTGGTGGTTGGCTGGATGATATTTCGCTCAATGACTTGCTTAGATCTGTTTGCGAACGGGCAGGCATAGCCACCCTTGATTTACCGGATGGTGTGCGCGTCCGCGATACTGGCCAAGAACGGTTCTGGTTTAACTACACGGCAGAGGAAGTCAGCTGCCACGGAGTGACATTAGAAGCGGCAGGCGTAAGGAGAACCTTGTTGTGATTGAGACGTGGGGCCAAGATCATGCTGGTTCTGATGTCCACAGGATCACCTTGGAGCGGGATGGGCTGAGCGCTACTATCTTGAGCTACGGGGCCATCTTACAAGACATCAGAATAGTGGGCCACAACCGTAGCCTTGTCTTGGGGTATCAAGAACTGTCCTCCTACCTAGGGGATGACAATTATTTTGGGGCAATCGTGGGACGTGTCGCGAACCGGATTGCGAATGGTACTGCCGTGATCAATGGCTCGCGATATGTGTTAGATCGGAACACTGAGGTCGGTCACCAGCTGCACGGCGGACGAGATGGAACATTCAGACGCACATGGGATGTGGTTGAACATTCCTCAACGCATGTAACCCTACAGGACACTCTGCCCGATGGTCATATGGGGTATCCGGGTAATCTGACGGTGACTGCCCGCTATGAAATACTACCAGATCAGGTTTTTTCCTTGGAGATTGAGGCGGTCAGTGATGCGCCGACCTTGTGTAATTTCGCCCACCATAGCTATTTCAATTTGGGGAACAGTGCCACAATTGACGGGCACCAACTTCAGGCTTTCGCAAACAGATATGTCGCTGTGGACGGCGAAGGTGTGCCAACTGGTGAGGTCACTGACGTTTCTAAGACGGACTTTGACTTCCGGATTAGAAAGCAGCTGAACGACAAGTCGCGATACGATCATAATCTGTGCCTATCTGATCAAAGGCAATTGCTACGGCAAGTTGCGCGTCTGTGTGCCCCTGATGACAAGATCACATTATCAATTTCAACCACGGAAGCGGGATTGCAAGTTTACACAGGTCACGGAATTAGCGGGATGGGGCGTGGCACAGACGGGCTGGTATTTGGATCGCTTGCAGGCATCGCGCTTGAGCCACAGGCGTGGCCGGATGCTGTGAACCACGAAGGGTTTCCATGTACATTACTGATGCCTGAACAAACTTATCGACAAAGAACACAATTTCAGTTCACGTCAGAAAACCTTGACCAAGGATAAGGTAAGTTTGCTCCGCCAAATTGGAGGGTTAGATGCGTGGGGTGATCCAATCGGGTTGAATGCCCGAAGTGGTGATCAACTCTGATGGGTGTAACTGGTTGAAGAGACCATCATGGGTCACAAAAACAGATTTCCAGCCCATCGCGTTTGCGCCCAAAATATCGGTGTGAAGGGAATCCCCGCACATGGCGATTTTATGAGGTTCAATGCGGCCTAGCGAGGAAGCCCCAATTTGAAAAATACTTTGGAAGGGCTTTCCGAAGAATTCGACCTGAACGCCGAACTTGTCCGCAATTTGGTGCCCCCAATATCCGGGTTCGATAGAAAATGTATCACCGCGTGGTGCGGCCAGGTCAGCATTGGCGATAACAACCCGACGGGGGGAGTGGGCCAAACTACGTTCAAGTATTTCTTGTTGGGCGTCGCTCCAACAAGCTGTCGAAAGAAACAGGAAACCTTCCACGTCCCCATAAGGGGCCTCTAGCGAACCCAAGCGCGTAGTTTGGTAGGGAATATCTATTAACGGGTCTGCGGTATCAGCAATGACACCCCAATGCCTGTCATCCATGGCAGCCAGTGCCGCACTTCGGCTGGTGATGATTTCCTCTGGATAAAACGAAAACCCAAGCCGTTTAAATTTCTTCATTGTTGCATCAGGATTGAAGCTGGCGGCATTGGTAAGCACACGTACTTCGTGTCCACGTGTCCGCAACTGCGCGATCTGATCTATCGCACCCGGTATTGGAACTTCCCCTACATTCAACACGCCAAACGCATCAAAGACAAAGGCGTCGACTTCGCCCGAGATATCCAACAATGAGGTAATGGAGCTCGCTTTGGGTTGTGACCGAATGAGCGGCAAGCGTTGCCTGACGCATTCATAACGGTCAAAAATTTCAGCGGCGTTTTGCATTAGATTGCCGTGTTGAGTTCGGCAAAATCTTCGCGCCAGTGGTAGCCTCTTTCAATAAGGCGACGCTGCACGCGCGCAGGGTAGTCCGAAATGATGCCATCCACGCCTGCATCAACCATTCGGTCAATATCTGTGATTTCGTTCACGGTCCACGCATTCACGATCAGACCTTTGGCCTGTGCACGTGCGACTTCTTCGGCATCAACATTCATATGGAACGGAGCCCAGAGTTGCCCGCCAGCCTCCGCAACAACATCGCATAGATCGCTGTCTGCACGGGTAGTCGTCGCCCCAGCCATCCACGGGCTGCCCTCATAAATGTTGGAATCCATATTGATTGATGGTGTTTCCAAAAAGGTGAGGTGGGAGCGGGGCAAATGCGGGGCGATACGTTTTATATGCTCAAGGACACGCCAATCAAAGCTTTGGACGATGACACGACGATCCAGTTGGTTTTGTTCAATGACCTTGGCCACTTGGGCGGCCAATTGTTCAGGGGGTGGTGTTAGCCCCTCGTGAATTGGGTTGCTTTTGATTTCAATATTCAGCCACGTCTGCATGTATTGGGGAAGCTGAACCAACTTGGCCAGTGCGTCCAATGTTGGAACCCGCTGTCCGTACATGAACGCCTGTTCAGGATAGCGCTGGGCGTAATCGGTGCCAGAACGCATGCCGCCAATGTCATAGCTGCAAAGTTCACCAATGCTGAGATCTGAAATGTGGGGCCCGTCAGATGTAAGCCATTGGGCGTCCGGCCCTCGGGTCGTTTCCGGCATCAATGTTGGATTATGCGTGATCACCGGGATGTTGTCCTTGGTGAGCAAAACGTCGAGTTCGACAACCTGCACACCAAGATCAAATGTACCTTGGAACCCCGTTAGGGTGTTTTCTGGCCAGATGCCTCGTGCACCTCTGTGCCCATGCAAACGGATGATGCCTGGCGCTTTGCGCAGCCTGTCGAGGTTGGGTGTCATGTGTTAATCGATGCGCTTGCCGGATTGGGCATCGAAAATGTGCATCTGTTCAACAGGTGCGTTGAACTTCAAAACATCCCCGCTTGATGCTGCATTGATGCCGTTCAGGCTTGCCGTTATCGGAAGGTCCGTTCCGACAATCCGTCCGTGGACCAATGTCGTCGCACCCAACTGTTCTGGCAGGTCTACTTCAACCTCAATGGCACCAGCTTCATCGGGCAGCAGGTGCTCTGGGCGAATACCCAGTGTTACCGGACCTACCGTTTTTGACGAAGTACGAAGGGTTGTGCCATTGGGCAAGGTGAGCAATCCGTTCTGTGCGTCTGCCGAGATAAAGTTCATCGACGGGCTGCCGATAAAGCCAGCAACAAAGACAGAGGCTGGTTTTTCATAAACCTCGATAGGGGTGCCAAACTGCTCAACGTAGCCACCATTCAAAACCATTAGGCGGTCGCCTAGTGTCATGGCCTCGACCTGATCGTGGGTTACGTAAATCGATGTCACACCAAGGCGGCGCTGCAGTTTACGAATTTCCAAACGCATCTGGACGCGCAGCTTTGCGTCTAGGTTCGAGAGAGGTTCGTCAAATAGGAACACCTGTGGATCGCGTACAATCGCGCGGCCCATCGCAACCCGTTGGCGTTGTCCGCCGGATAGCTGCCGTGGTTTGCGTTTCAGGTAGTCGCGGATTTCCAAGATGTCAGCGGCTTCTTCAACACGCCGCTTGATTTCATCTTTTGGAAGCTTCCGGATTTTCAGGCCGTACGCCATGTTTTGCTCAACCGTCATGTGAGGGTAGAGCGCGTAATTCTGGAACACCATCGCAATGTCTCGGTCGGCGGGCTCAAGATCATTGATGACCTTGTCACCGATTGAAACTTCACCAGTGGTAACTGTTTCCAGCCCCGCAACCATACGCAGCAATGTGGACTTGCCGCAGCCAGAGGGGCCAACGATCACGATGAACTCACCGTGGTCGATGTCACCCTGGATGTGGTGCAATACTTCGGTTGCCCCGTAGGATTTGGTCAAGCTGTCGAGTTTAATTTTTGCCATTGGGTCAGACCTATTTATCGGTTTCTGTCAGGCCTTGCACAAATAGCTTTTGCATGGCGATGACGACGAGGATGGGGGGAAGCATAGCGAGCATTGCGGTCATCATGATGATGTTCCACTGCGGCGATTGCTCGGCGGCTTCTAACATTTGTTTTATGGAGACAACGATGGTGGTCATGTCACTGTCGGTGGTGATCAGGAGCGGCCAGAGATATTGGTTCCACCCGAAGATAAACAGGATGACAAATAACGCAGCGATGTTGGTGCGCGACAAGGGAAGAAGAATATCCCAGAAAAAACGCATGGGTCCAGCGCCGTCGATCCGTGCGCTTTCTAGCATTTCATCGGGTATCGTCAAAAACACCTGACGGAACATAAAGGTAGCCGTTGCTGATGCAATTAGTGGGATGGACAGACCCCAATAGCTGTTCAACATGCCAAGGTTTGCAACCACCTCAAACGTCGGCAAGATGCGCACCTCGACTGGTAGCATAAGGGTCATGAAGATCATCCAAAAGAAACCCATGCGGAACGGGAACTTGAAATAGACAATCGCAAAGGCCGAGAGCAACGAGATGGTGATCTTACCACCTGCAATCGCAAGGGCCATAACAAGTGAGTTAAGCAGCATGCGCCAGACAGGTGTGATTTCATTGCCTGCCAGCCCGCTACCAAACAATGTGCGTTTGAAGTTTTCCCAGAAATACCCGCCGGGTAACATAGGGATCGGTGCTTGGGTCATGCGAATGTCTTCATGGCTGGCAGCCACAAATGTAATCCAAATGGGCAGGGCGATCATGATGACGCCCAAAATCAACACTGCATGCGTGATGAATGTCAGGACCGGTCTATTCTCAACCATCAGTATTCTACCTTCTTTTCAACATACCGGAATTGGACGACCGTCATAACGATCACGATGAACATCAACACCACGGACTGTGCAGCAGAACCGCCCAGATCAAGGCCAACAAACCCGTCGCTAAACACCTTGTAGACAAGGATCGTTGTTGAATTTGCAGGGCCACCTTGTGTCACGGCATGAATGATGCCGAATGTGTCAAAGAACGCATAAACAATATTGATGACCAACAAGAAGAACGTTGTTGGGGATACCAGTGGAAGCGTCAGCGTCCAGAAGCGGCGCAACGGGCCTGCTCCGTCGATGGCGGCGGCTTCGACAATTGATTTGGGAATGGATTGCATGGCCGCGAGGTAGAACAGGAAGTTGTAAGCGATTTGCTTCCAGGCAGCAGCGGCGACAACCAGCCCCATTGCTTGGGTGCCGTTCAGGTAGTGGTTCCAGTCGATATCAATCTTATCCAAAAGGAATGGGAAAATTCCAAGTGTTGGATTGAACATAAAGACCCATAACGCGCCTGCCAAAACCGGAGCGACAGCATAAGGCCAGATCAGTAAGGTTCTGTATGCACCAGCCCCTTTGATCACACGTTCGGCAAATCCGGCTAGGATCAGAGCGATGCTCATAGCGAGTACGGCAACCAGCGTTGAAAACACGGCGGTCCGCCAAAAAGTATCTAGGTAGACCTTATCGTGCCACAAATATTGGAAGTTCTCGAACCAGACAAATTCACTGGACAGACCAAAGGCGTCTTCGATCAGAAAACTTTGGTACAATGCCTGTCCTGCGGGCCACATAAAGAAGACCAAAGTGATTACGATTTGAGGCGCAACCAACAGAAATGGAAGTAGTTTTTTATTAAAGTGGACACGTTTTAGCATTTGGTCATCCAAAGCGAGAAAGAGATATTGAGGTAAAAATGATGTTGTCCACGGTTAGGGCCGCGGACAACACTGATTTGCCTCGAGGGTACCCGGTTTACTTAACCGAGCGTTCGAACTTGCGAAGCAATTCGTTGCCGCGCGAGACTGCTTCGTCCAAGCCTTCTTGTGCGGTTTTGGAACCTGCCCAGATGGCTTCCATCTCTTCGTTGATCACGTCGCGTACTTGCACGAAGTTACCAAAACGAACACCACGAGAGTTAGGTGTTGGCGTGTTCAGGCTCAGCTGTTGGATCGCCGTGTCTGTGCCAGGGTTTGTTTCATAAAAACCCTGCTCTTTGGACAGTTCATAGGCTGCTGTGGTGATTGGCACATAACCAGTTTCCTGGTGCCACCATGCCTGGACCTCAGGAGAGGAGAGGTATGTCATGAATTTGGCCACACCTTTGTACTCTTCGTCCTCGTGACCCGCGAGGGCCCACAATGTTGCACCACCGATGATTGAGTTCTGCGGAGCAGAAGCAACATTTGTGTCCAGTGGAAGCATTGTCTGAGCAAAGTCAAACTTGGCCTGTGATGTCATGGAACCGTAGTAAGCAGAGGAGTTAATCCACATGCCACATTCACCGTTTGTGAACGAAGGCAAGCTGTCACCACGACGACCTGCATAGACGAATGAACCGTCAGCGGACATGGATGCAATATCATCCATGCGGGCCACTACGTGATCATTGTTGAAAGTGAATTCAGTGTCAAAACCAGCAAAGCCGTTTTCTTTTGTACCCATCTCGATGTCATGCCACGCCGAGAAGTTCTCGATCATAACCCAAGACTGCCAGCCAAACGACAGGCCACATTTCATGCCGTTGCCTACAAGTGCTTTGGAAACGCTTTTGACGTCTTCCCATGTTTCTGGCACGTCAACGCCAGCCGCTTTGAGCGCGTCAGCATTGTACCACAAAACTGGTGTAGAGCTGTTGAACGGCATGGATAGCAGTTCGCCCTCAGGTGTTTGGTAATAGGAAATCACGGCTGGCAGGTAGTCGGACTTGTCGAATGGTTCGCCCGCGTCCTTCATCAGCTGTTCCATTGGATAGATGGCGCCTTTTGCGGACATCATCGTGGCTGTGCCAACTTCGAAGACCTGAACGATATGCGGGTGCTGTTTGGCGCGGAAGCTGGCAATCGCGGCAGTCATTGTTTCGGTGTAGTTGCCTTTGTAGACAGGCATGATTTTATATTCGGATTGGGAGGCGTTGAAATCTCCAGCAATTTTGTCAACGCGTTCACCGTTCGCGCCGCCCATTGCGTGCCACCACTGGACTTCTACTTCTGCAAAAGCAGCTGTCGACATGGCAATTGCGCTGGCCGCGAAGGTCGCGGTTAGGGTTGAATATTTCATTTTTAGCCTCCCATTAGGTGTATATGCACCGTCCGTAGAGACGATGAATGTAACAGTGTAGTGAAGGTTGCACGGCGCGTTCTTAGTTCAAAGCGATTTTTTTGATTTTTTTTATAATACTATGTTATGAATATTTATGCCGTTATTACGGGTGAACGTCATTTCAATCTAGGAGGTAACTCATTGAATTTTAAGTTAAGGCAGCTTGAAGCATTCCATGCTTTGGCCCAAACTGGTTCCATTACGCGGGTTGCGCACTCCTTAAATATATCACAACCCGCCGCAAGCCGACTTCTCTCGGATTTTTCGAAATGCCTCGATTTTGATTTATTCAAGCGCGAAGGAGGGCGAATGGTCCTGACCAGCGAATCAAATTATATGCTTCCTGAGGTGACGCGCATCATTGAAAGCCTGCACCATCTTGAAGACCTCAGGCAGAACCTATCAAACCAAACGGCGGGGCATATTCGCATTGCGTGTCTGCCTGGATTTGCAACAAATCACCTGCCCGTCGTATTGGCCCAGTTTTTACGCGAGCGTCCGGGTGTTTCAGTGACAATCGAGCCGGACCGCCCTGAACGCATTCTTGAGTGGGTGGTTGGTCAACAATATGACTGCGGCATTACAGAGGCTTTTGCTGAACACCCGTTGATCCAAGCCACTGATTTAGCGATACGGTCTGTATGTATTCTGCCTGAGGGACATCGACTGGGTGAGAAAAGCGTTATAACGCCCGAAGATTTGGCAGACGAAAAGATGATACATACGCGCCGTGATAGCCGGTTCTTTGCTCATCTTTCTCGTGTATTTTCAAAATCAGGTGTCGCGTTGAAGACGTGGATCGAAGTGCGCCAGTTCACTACAGCTTGCGAGATTATCCGCGAGGGAGAAGGTGCAGCTGTCGTTAGTGCGCTTGATGCGGAGAGGTACAGAAACAACGGAATTATCATTCGAGCATTTGAACCAGAGGTAAGTCACCATGTTTCGCTGTTGCTGCCTACAGCAGGGGCCGCGTCGAAATTGACACAGGATTTTTTCGACCAATTTAAGGAGAGCCTCGCTCCGTTTGTCTTGCCACCAGATGTCTCATCGTGATGGTATCTTGGGTTTGGACCTTTCCGTCCTCAAAGCTCACTGCATCTAATCTAATATCTGGATATCGCCAAGCGGCGGGTGAGCCGTGTCCTTTGGAACCTGGCCAAGACTGACACAACTGATGGGTTTGCTTCGGCATCATGCACGACCTCAGCTGCCGTGGCAGTTGAGACACTAACGGCGATACGAAGTGGCGTTTAGCCGATCAGATGGTGAGTGTTCAGCGCCGCAAGGATTTTGTCCGTATTCGTCGAAAAAGACCTTTAGAGCAGGGCATCAACATCTCTGCCATCATCTCACGTGTGTTAGTTTTACCGGCATGCATTACCGTTCCACTGAAACGCGGTGACAGGAATGACGTGACAAAAACCTGCAATACGTTTTGCGACGCCATCAGCTTTCTTTCAGGTTTGGCCACGTATCGCTAAGGCGGTATCCCTCTGGCCATGGATCATCGGGATCAAGCATGTGTTGATGAGTTCCCGTTATCCATGCCCGACCCGAAATTTCAGGGATGATCGCGGCGGTATCCCCTATCGATGTCGTTTCAACGATACGTCCGTGAAACTCGGAATCTAGGATTGAGCGGGCGGTAAATGTCTCACCTACCTGCATTTCGCCGCGTGCATGCAATAGCGCCATGCGCGCCGAGGCTGCCGTACCCGTGGGGGAGCGGTCAATTTTTCCCGGCTGGATCGCAACAGCAGCGGAAGTTGACAGGTGAGTGCCCTCTCGTGTGATTGGCCCAGCAAAAAGGCAAAATGAAAAATGTCGCCAGTCGGCATTGGTAGGGTGATGAAACGTCAACTGCTTGTTGGCCGCGTTTGTGATCGCGATGCCCAAATCCGCAAGCGCCTTAGCCTCGGACGCAATGAGCGAGAACCCAAGGGCCTGCGCATCGACAACAACAAAGCTGTCGCCGCCAAAGGCGGTATCGACGGTGATTTGGCCGATTTCGGGCACGTCTAGCGGCACATCCAACTGGCCTGCAAATGAAGGCAGGTTTTGCACCGTGATCCGTTCGGCTTTGCCGTTTCGACATTCGGCGCGCACCCTTACCAAACCACCCGGCGCTTCCAGGGTCATATCGGTTATGGGTTCGGTCATCGGGATGATGCCGCTGTCCAACAGGACGGTTGCCACACAGATTGAATTAGAACCGGACATCGGTGGGGTGTCTTCCGGCTCCATGATGATCCAGCCCATTTGCGCGTCTGGGTGGACGGGGGGCACCAACAAGTTCACGTGGCGAAAAACACCGCCGCGAGGCTCGTTCAACATAAAGTTGCGGAGTGTCTCGTCCTTCGCAATCCAGCTCCGTTGCTCCCAAAGGGTCTTTCCCGGCGGAGGCGCGACACCGCCAACAATGACATCTCCAACTTCACCCTCAGCGTGACAGGATATGACGTGAATTGTCTTTGTGCTGCGCATTCAGATGTCCTTTACCAAACGCAAAGCGTCATAGATTGCCGCATGTGTATTGCGTGCAGATACGGCATCTCCAATGCGGAACAATTGGAACGACCCGTGCTCGTTGCGGATAGGCGTTTGTTTGTTTCCTGAAAGAAGCGCGTCATAATCAACCTCACCTAGGTTTGAGGATATTGGTTTGAGGTCGAAATACAAATCGGTCAAAGGCAACGTGCCGTAATTCACGACAACCTGATCGACATCAACAGTATAGGTGTGATCACTGTAGTCTGTGCCAATTGTTGCAGTTAGCGTATTTCCGTTTCGCACAACGCCCATCAGGCGACGCGTTACCGTAAATGTCACGTCTTTATCCTGTAGCGATCGCATATAAGGAACAAGGTTCATCGCCATAATGTCGGTCGAAAAGGTACGGTCAGGTGTCACGATTTCAACCTTCGCGCCTGAATTGGCTGCGATCTCGGCAGCTTGCAGGGCAGGGTGATCGCCGCTTTCGTCGTAGATCAGAATGTTACCCGCAGGTTTTACTTCACCAGAGATAATATCCCATGATGTGACGACATGGGCTTGCTCGCCTTTTTGCTCGAACAATTCGGTGTTGGGTAGGCCTCCGGTTGCGATGATCACGACATCGGGGTTCAGGGCGGTGATGTCAGCCGTTTCTGCCCATGTGTTAAAATGAAACGCCACATTGCGGGCGGCGCATTGGGCCATACGCCAGTCAATAATGCCGATCATCTCACGGCGACGCGGAGACTGGGACGTCAGCAGAACCTGCCCCCCCGGTTGCGCCGCTGCCTCAAAAACGGTCACGTCATGGCCGCGCTCGGCCGCGACCCTTGCCGCCTCAAGGCCAGCAGGCCCCGCACCTACCACCACAACTTTTTTGGAAACCTTTGCGGGCGCAATGTCATGGGGCATCGTCAACTCGCGCCCTGTAGCCGCGTTATGAATACACAATGCATCACCCGCTTGATAGATACGGTCTAGACAGTAGGTCGCGCCAACACAGGGGCGAATGTCATCTTCGCGCCCTTCAATGATCTTACGCACAACATGGGGATCCGCCATATGCGCCCGCGTCATCCCGACCATATCCAATAGGCCCGATTGCACCGCATGGCGGGCGGTTGCAACGTCAGGGATGCGTGCGGCGTGAAAGGTCGGCATCCCAGTCGCTTTGCGTACCTCACCTGCAAAATCGAGGTGTGGCGCGCTTTTCATGCCTTGGATGGGGATCACATCGGTCATTGCGGGATCGGTGTGGATGCGTCCCTTAATCACGTTCAAAAAATCTATTTGTCCGGTGGCCGCTATGCGTTTGGAAATCTCCAAGCCATCCTCGGCCGTTATGCCACCCTTTTGTGCTTCATCCGCCGTATAGCGCAGGCCCACAATAAACTCGGCGCCGACACGTTTGCGGATCGCCTCAACCACATCCATGGGAAAGCGCATCCGGTTCTCCAACGTATCTGCACCGTAGGGGCCTGTGAGGTCATTGGTGAGCGGTGACCAGAATTGATCCAGCAAGTGACCATAAACTTGCAGTTCAATTCCATCCATGCCTCCGGCTTTCATGCGTTCGGCTGCATCGGCAAAATCGTTGATGATCCGCGCGATGTCCCAATCCTCAATTAGTTTGGGAAAGGCATGGTGTGCGGGTTCGCGGTGTTTTGATGAGGATACTGACGGAAGCCAATCGCCCTTGTTCCAATTGGTCCGCCTCCCCAAATGGGTCAGCTGGATCATTACTGCGGAACCATGTTCATGCACCGCATCGGTCAGGTTTTGAATCCAGGGAACGACTTCGTCTTTATAGGCGAGGATATTGTTGAAAACTGGCGGGCTGTCGCGGCTAACGGCCGCTGATCCGGCGGTCATGGTCAGCGCTACGCCCGCCTTGGCGCGTTCGGCGTGATAGGCAGCGTAGCGTTCTTTTGGCATTCCATCTTGAGGGTATGCGGGTTCATGACTGGTGGTCATGATCCGGTTGCGCAATGTCAGGTGTTTGAGCTGGAAAGGTTGGAGTAATGGGTCGCTGGACATCGCGGGCTTCCTCGATAGTTGAACGTTACTTGACATAGGTGTCAGGAGATTTCCTAAAATTGACACTCCTGTCAAGTTCTTTAAGAAGGCGGTATGACCGCCACCGCATCACATCGCATACGCGCCACCCGAGAGGTTTGGCTGGACGCTGCCTATGAGCTGTTCGTCGCAGATGGGATTGACGCGGTCAAAATCATGCCACTCGCTAAAAAGCTAAACCTGACGCGGACAGGTTTTTACTGGCATTTCAAAGACGTTTCTGAACTACACAATGCCATCATCGACATTTGGCAAACGCGAAACACTGGCATCATTTTACAGCGCTGCGAGGCACCTGCTAACAATCTGTGTGCCGCTTTGTTCAATCTGATTGATTGCTGGATCGATAATGATCTCTTTGACGCGCCACTTGATTTGGCAATCCGGAATTGGGCGCGCAATGATTCTGCGCTAGAGGCGCTTGTCGCTGAAACGGACGACGCGCGACTAGAAGCCGTGGTTAAAATGTTTGAGAGATTTGGCCAGACAAGTAAAATCGCCCACTACCGCGCACTAACCGTGATCCTGACCCAAACAGGATACCATTCCATGCGATTTAACGAGTCGCGCCAGCAACGCGCGATTGCCGGATGTTATTACGTCGAAGTTTTTGCAGGGGAAGTACCCAGGCAGCAAGACAAAGATGCATTCCTTGCCCGCCACGAATAAATATCATTCGGGTAAACAGCACCCAAACTGCCATTGTTGACCTCTCTCTCGGTGATCGAACCAACCTGATCGTGTGTTGTGATAGTGCAAGCTTCGGATTAACGTCAGGAAAATCGCAAATAATACATAGGAAATGGGCCATGTCTGTTGTTCACGTAGTCGCCATTTTGACCACTAAACCGGGCCAGCGTGATGCTGTGCTTGCCCTGTTCAATGCCAATGTTCCGGCAGTCTTGGCCGAAGACGGTTGCATCGCTTATGAAGCAACGATTGACACAGAAAATGCAGGGCCAATGCAAGCGCCGTTCGGTCCCGACACATTTGTCGTCGTTGAAAAATGGGCCAGCATGCAGGCGCTGGGCGCACATGCCGTTTCAGCCCACATGAAAGCTTATGGTGTCAGCACAAAAGACATGCTGGCAGACCGTGTGATCCATATTCTGTCACCCACCTAAACGGATCACCTGATGCGGTTCGCCTTCCGAATTTAGGCGAGCCGCATCTTGGGAAGGGCCTGCGTCTTGCGCCATTTCAAAATGATCATGGCAGTATCGGTTATTCCAGCTGCAGCCAGAGTGGCGGTGAGCGAACGCAAATCACATTCCAGAATTTGTTCATGCTTGGTCTGTGCATTTGCCACCACGGTGACCGTGATTTCGGATGCTGAGGTGTTTGATAACAAATATGAAGTTATCCGATCTGCTGCCGAAACTGCCATGTAAAGTGTGACACAGGTTCCCGGGTGCAAGTTTTTCAACGCATGGGGGATGGTTTCGCCGTCAACTAAATGCCCAGTAGTTAAGGTAAGCGTGTCGATGGCACCTCGCTCGGTCAATGGTTCGCCCATTGCGGCAGCGGCACCACATGCTGCCGTGACACCGGGCACAATTTCTACTGGAATGTCGGCGGCGCGCAGGGCGCTCAATTCTTCATCGCTGCGGGAAAAGATGCCTGGATCACCACATTTAAGCCGGACAATTCTCTGCCCCTTTTTCGCGGCATTAACGAGCGTCTGTGTGATCTTTTCTTGCGGCCAGCTGTGACATCCAGCTGTTTTTCCAACATAAACGCGCTCAGCGTCACGGCGGGCAAGTTCCAGTATTTCGGGATCAACCAACCTGTCATAGTAGATTACATCGGCTTCTTGCAGGCGTTGAATGCCGCGCAGGGTGATCAGGTCTGTTGCGCCGGGGCCAGCGCCAACCAAGGCAACACTACCTTTTGCGTCTTGTCCAAAATCGCCCGTTTGAATCGCTTGTTTGATCATCTGCGCAGTCTCACGTCGCGCACCGCGCGCATGGGTGCGCCGGGGAGTGCTACCAAACACCCAGCGCCAAAGATCGCGTCGCGCCCGAGGTGCAAGGCGCGCGGCAGCACTTGCGCGTAACCGCCCTGCAAGGGCTGCAAGATCACCCAATTCCGGCTCAAGCATCTGCTCGATCTGCGTTTTAATTTGACGACCCAGAACAGGGGCCGTGCCTTCTGTTCCTATGGCAACAACCACGGGATCACGATCGACAATTGAGGGGGTGATAACGTCGCAAAGATGCGGTTGATCCACAACATTCACTGTCGCACCTGCGGCCTTTGCCATGGCGTGCAGGGCACTATCCGCTGCGGGGCACCCTGTTGCAATGAACACCAGTGCTTTGTTGTTAAAACAGGCCGCGTTGATTTCGCCTTGGTGTTGTGTGAATTTTCCGGATGCAGCCAGCGTGGCAAGCTCGGGATCCAGATCGTCCGCAATTATGGTGATTTGCGCTTCGGTCTTGAGCATAAGGCGGGTCTTTTGCGCGGCTTGTTCACCACCGCCCACAATGACAACCTGTCTGCCGTCCATTTTGAAAAACATTGGAAAGGTTTTCATGGTGCAACTCCGTCATTAGAATGCCTGCCAGCCCATAACTCTTGGGCCATCTGGTAGGTGTCGGCAGCAGTGGGTGCGGCCCTGAGTGTCCATAGGGCTAACGCTGCAGTGCCAATCACAATGGCTTGCGCGAATTCATCTTGAAGGCTTCCTTGCCAAAGTGCTTTTGGATCAATGTCTTCTCCCACTTCATGCAAGCGGCGTGTTTGGTTCAGTTCAGCTGGGATTACGTACTGGATGTGCGCGCCATCGCGCAGCCCGAAAACCGTGATGTCCTTGGAGGGGTGCCGCTCGAACTCTCCACCGCCACCTTTGATAATGCTTAAGGTCTGTTGACCCAAAAGCGCGGCAGCCTGCGCCTGCAAACTGCGGTAAGAGGGGTGAAAGACGCCCTGAACTGTTGCATCAGCGTCTGACGGATTCCACATGCGTAAAACGGTATTGAAGCAAGATCGTAACCCCAGAACGTCACGCAAATTCAGCAATTTGAAGGCCTCGGGGCTTAGATCAACCAACGTGTGATACTGCACCTGAGGACCAACAAGATGACGGATTTCCTCAACGGTACGTGACGCCTTTTGATGAGAGTTCCAGCCGTGCATCGAAACCCGGTAACCTGCCTGAGCGACAAGCCGTGCCGAAAGCAGGTAAAGCGGCGCGCCGCGGCTGCGCCCTGCGGCGTAACTGGGCCAATCCAGATCGGCAGGCGGCAGCGTTCCAGCAACATGGGCGCGCAAGGCGGCGGTAAACCCTGCGATCTCTTCGGGGATCTCACCGCGCAGGCGCATTACCATCAGCAACGCACCGACTGCTTCGGGCGCTGCGTCACCGCGCAAAATGACTGTCATCGCCTCAAACGATTCTTCCTGCGTGAGGGGCCTTGCACGCCCTTTTCCTTGGGCCACAATCCGAACGTAGGGAGCAAGCGTCATTCTGCAGCCACAGGCAAGGAAACTTGCGCAATAAGTGCATTGAGTTCCGGCTTGCAAGATCCGCAATTGGTTCCAGCACATGTTGCCTCGCCCAGCTGATTTGCGGATGTGGCACCGGCTGCGATGGCGTCCAGCAGCGTATTACGTCCGACATTAAAACACGCACAAACAGTTATGCCGGGATCGGATTGATCCGCGCTTGTTCGGCCTGCAAGGGCAAGCAATGGTGGCACCGATGTGCCGATATGGGAAGTTGCTGCAGAGCGGGACAGAACAACAGGCTGCATTCCTGTGTACATCAATGCTTCAATCTCACCTTCACGGCTAAGGGCGACGCGTGTGTTTCCTGATGCGGCGTCTTGGTACATCGATACTTCTGCATCTTGTAAACCAGTCATCTGTTGCGCCATGAGTGCCCAATCATCAGGTGTGCCTTTGCAGGCGATCTCGGCCTGCCATCCGGTTTCAGTACGTGCGATTCCGGCATAGGCTGTATTTGGCATTATCGGGTGTCTTGACGCAATGAACGCGTACCAGTCCGCGTCATATTTCGCCAAAGACACAGGCCCTGATTTGAGTGCAGGTTGGCCGGACACAGGATCAGTCACAGGTGCAACCACGCTATTGATGGTGGCATTGCGCGCGGTTTGGCGTGTCCAGTGCATGGGTGCAAAAGGGTGTCCAACGGCCACGCGATCCGTGACCAGCACGCGCAAGATCGCCTTGCCGAACTGGTTTTTTACAGTGATCAAGTCGCCAGCATTTACGTTAAGGGCGCTCGCGTCCTTGGGGTGTATTTCAAGATATGGTTCGGCGAGATGCCCGCCCAGCTTTGGCGATTTTCCCGTGCGGGTCATCGTGTGCCACTGGTCCCGATTGCGTCCAGTATTGAGCATGAACGGAGCGTTCGTGACATCAGGCGCGGTGAGCGCAAGCATGCGCGCTTTACCATCCGCGTGATAGAATTGCCCGTCTGCAAAAAAACGTCTGTCATTTCGTGGCCATTGCGTAGGGACTAGGTTTGCGTAGTCGGCATCTGCAAAAATACTCAGGTCTAGATCGCGCGGAAATACCGATGTAGCATCATTAAGCGCGACATACTCCGCAAAGATATCGGCGGGCTTGGTGTAGTTGAAGCTGGCTTCAAAACCCATGCGGCACGCGACATCGGATATAATGCGCCAATCAGCGCGTGCTTCACCTGCAGATGGCAGGAAGGGGCGCTGACGCGAAATGCGGCGTTCAGAGTTTGTGACGGTGCCGTCCTTTTCACCCCATCCAAGGGCGGGGAGTAGAACATCAGCCAGATCACCAGTATCCGTGCGCGCCATAATGTCTGACACAACGACAAACGGCACTGCCTTGATGGCTGCCGCAACATGATCGGCGTTGGGCATGGAGACAGCTGGGTTCGTTGACATCACCCACAGCGCCTTGATTTGACCGCTTGCGCAGGCATCAAACAAATCTACTGCTTTTAGGCCTGCTGCCGTGCAAATTGCAGGGCTGTCCCAGAAACCTTGCACCGAGGCGCGGTGATCTGGATTATCAAGCTCAAGATGGTTAGCCAGCATATTTGCCAACCCGCCTACCTCACGCCCACCCATCGCATTGGGCTGACCCGTGACAGAAAACGGACTGCATCCGGGTTTGCCAATGCGCCCCGTAGCAAGGTGACAGTTCAGGATCGCGTTGACCTTATCGGTGCCACACTCCGATTGGTTCACGCCTTGGGAATAGACGGTGACGACCTTTTTAGTGTCGGTCCAAAGGGTGTAAAATTCGGTTAGCTCTGCTTGGGACAGTCCGGTTTGTAATGGGTCGCTGGCGTGTGCTGCCTCAACGGCGTCTTGCAGGCCGCTCACATGCTGGGCCACGTATTGCGCATCAATTGCACCCGTTGCCGCGATGTGTGCCAACAACCCGTTGAAAAGGGCAATGTCACCATCCGGCACAATGCTAAGGTGCGTATCCGCTAGATCACTGGTTGCTGTCTTGCGTGGATCAATGTTGACGATCCGCATGTCGGGCCGCACTTCTTTTGCGCTAGCGATGCGTTGGTGTAAAACGGGGTGGCACCATGCAAGGTTAGAACCGACCAGAACAATCAGATCCGCTTCCTCAAGGTCGGTATAGGTGCCGGGAACGGTATCTGTGCCAAAGGCGCGTTTGTGTCCTGCAACGGAAGAGGCCATGCACAGCCGCGAATTGGTATCGATGTTCGCCGCGCCGATGAACCCTTTCATCAGCTTGTTCGCGACGTAATAGTCTTCGGTCAGCAATTGCGCAGAAAGGTAAAACGCCACGCTGTCGGGGCCATGTTCACGCACAGCAGTACTGAATTTTTCAGCGACCAAATCAAGCGTGACATCCCAATCTGCCCGCGCGCCATTAATCTGCGGATGGAGCAAACGCCCCTCCAAATCAATGGTTTCGCCCAATGCGGACCCTTTTGAACACAACCTGCCAAAGTTCGCGGGATGTTCGGGATCGCCTTTGATGGTGCCATCTGCATTCGCCAGAACGCCGCAGCCAACACCACAATAGGGACAGGTTGTGCGGGTTAGGGTCATGCAGCGGAACGCGCTACAATTGAAGACCCGTCAAGGAAGATACGGCCATCCTTGATCTGAGTTGGGTAGGTGGACACTTGGCCGTTGTCCTCGCCCTGTGCCTCACCTGTCTCAAGGGAGATCACCCAATTGTGCAGCGGGCAGGTTACGGATTTTCCGTGTACGATCCCCTCTGACAACGGTCCAGCCTTGTGAGGGCAGGCGTTGTTGAGAGCAAATACCTCGTCCTCACCTGTACGAAATACGGCAACACATCCAACATGGGTTTTCACAATGCGTGCGCCGCGAACCGGAATGTCATCAAGTGCTGCGATGTTGATCCACTTGCTCATTCTGCGGCCTCCAATGATAGGTTTGCGAGTGGCTTGTAGGTGTGTGCCTTTTCAAGCGCATGCTCTGCCCAAGGATCACGGCGATAGATGCTTTGACTTAATTCGAACCGCGCAACGAGTGCGGCACGCTCGGATTTGTCTTCAACGACCCTTTCCTTGATCCAATCTAGGCCAACCTTGTTCATCCATTTGTAGATGCGATCGAGGTAACGGGCGTTTTCGCGGTACGCTTGCGTGATCGCCATGATCACTTCCATGGCTTCGATTTCGGTCTCGACTTGAACCAATAGCTGGGTTTCGCGCAGGTCCATGCCAGCCGCGCCACCGATCGAGATTTGATAGCCGCTGTCGACACAAATCACACCGATGTCCTTACACGTGGCCTCGGAACAATTGCGCGGGCAACCCGATACAGCGAGCTTGAGTTTATGGGGCGTCCATGATCCCCATAGGATTTTCTCAAGCTTGATACCAAGGCCTGTGCTGTCTTGGGTGCCAAAGCGGCAGTGATCTGTCCCAACGCAGGTTTTTACGGTGCGCAGACCTTTGGAATAGGCGTGGCCTGACACCATGCCAGCGGCGTTCAGATCAGACCAGATTGCGGGCAAATCTTCACCCTTTACGCCCAACAGATCGATCCTTTGACCGCCTGTAACCTTCACAGTCGGTACTTTGTATTTATCCGCGGCATCAGCAATCGCGCGCAATTCATTTGGTGTGGTGATGCCACCCCACATGCGCGGTACAACGCTGAATGTGCCGTCTTTTTGGATGTTGGCGTGTTTGCGTTCGTTTATGAACCGGCTTTGTGGATCATCTTGATACTCAAGTGGCCAGTCGGCCAGCAGATAAAAGTTAAGCGCTGGGCGGCAAACGTGACAGCCACAAGAGGTTTTCCAACCGCACTCCTGCCAAACGGCGGGCATTGATTTCAGCTTCTGTGACTTGATCATGCGGCGCACATCTTCGTGGGTCATATCCGTACATGCACAGATTGACGCAGCAGCAGGCATGACAAACGCGTCGCCAAGCGTGACGGCCAATACTTGTTCAACCAGACCCGTGCAAGTCCCGCAAGACGCTGACGCTTTGGTGGTGGCTTTGATCGCGCTTAGATCGGTTGCACCTGCTGCGATGGCATCCTCGATGGTTCCTTTGCAAATGCCGTTACAGCCACAAATTTCCGCATCACGCGGTAAGGCTGCAACGGCTGCCAACGGGTCCAAGGGGGCACCCCCCTGAAACGCAGGACCAAAGATGAGCGTGTCGCGCATTTCGCTGATGTCGGTCTTGTCGCGGATCATGCCAAAGAACCAGTTACTATCGGCAGTGTCACCGTACATGACCGCGCCAATAACGATGTCATTCTCGATCACTAAGCGGCGGTAGACGCCGCGCGCAGGATCGCGGAAAACAATGTCCTCACGCCCCTCGCCATCTGAAAAATCACCAGCACTAAACAAATCACAACCCGTGACTTTCAGCTTGGTAGATAGCTCTTTTTGAACAAAGCTATCTGTTTCACCCAGCAGGGTTTTCGCAGCAACTTTTGCTTGGTCATACAGAGGTGCCACAAGGCCAAAGATCGCGCCGTCATGTTCGACGCATTCACCTACCGCAAGAACGTCCTCGTCCGAGGTGAGCATCTGGTCATCCACATGGATGCCACGGCCCACGGCAAGCCCGGCTTCTTTGGCCAGCGCAACATTGGGTCGAATGCCGACCGCCATAACCAACAGATCACAGGGCAACTCGGTGCCGTCATCCAGCAACAAAGCACGCACATGGCCGTCTTTACCAAGGATCTCTTTTGAATTGGCAGAGCACTTAATAGTGATGCCCTTGTCTACCAGTGCTTTGCGCAGCAAATAGCCTGCAGCCTCATCCAGTTGCCGCTCCATCAGATGGCCCATGATGTGAACAACCGTCACGTCAACGCCGCGTGCTGCCATGCCTGCCGCAGCCTCAAGACCCAACAAACCGCCACCGATCACAACACAGCTGTTGCTCTCATTCAGACCCATCATCCGTTCAGTGTCTTCCAGATCGCGGTAGGTAATGACGCCTTTAAGGTCGTGACCAGGAAGCGGAATGATAAACGGGTTGGAGCCTGTGCCAAACATCAGTTTGTCGTAGGGCAGAACATCGCCGTTCTGTGCGGTAACGTTTTTTGCTTGGCGGTCGATACTGGCGATTTTTTCGCCAAAGCGGCAGTTGATGCCGTTCTGAGCATACCATTGCGGTGTATGGGTTTCGATCTCGGCGTAGGTTTTGTCGCCGGACAGAACGGGCGACAGCATGATGCGGTTATAGTTCCCGCGCGGCTCTGCGTTGAACAGCGTCACCTCATAGGCGTCCGGCGCGGTTTCTATCAACGTTTCAAGTGCGCGGCCCGTGGCCATACCTGCACCAATGATGATCAACTTCTTTTTCATCGTGCTACTCCGCTGCTATGGGCTTTGGGGCTGCTTTTGCAGCAGTTTTGGATTGATTGCCGTGCTCGTATTCCTCTAGGAAATCGAGAACCTCCTGACGGTAAGTGTAATAATCAGGATGCTCGAGCAGGGCCTTGCGCGACCGTGGGCGCGGCAGTTTTACATCGGTGATTTTGCCAATCGTCGCCTGTGGTCCGTTGGTCATCATCACAACGCGATCAGCCAGCAGGATCGCTTCATCCACATCGTGGGTAACGCAAATAGCGGTCACTTTGGTCCGCGACCAAACTTCCATCAGGACCTCTTGCAGCTCCCAACGGGTGAGGCTGTCGAGCATGCCAAAGGGTTCATCCAGCAACAACAGTTTGGGTGAGAGGGCAAAGGCGCGGGCAATGCCCACCCGCTGCTTCATCCCGTTTGACAGGGACGCGGCACCTTTGTTCATGCTATCAGCCAGCCCGACGCGCTCAAGGTAGTATTCTATCACGTCTTGACGCTCGGCTTGGCTGGCTTTTGGATAGACCTTGTCCACACCGATGGCCACGTTCTCCTTGGCGGTGAGCCATGGGAACAGGTTGGGGGATTGGAACACAACAGCGCGTTCAGGGTCTGCGCCTTCAACGTTCCAACCATCCAGCCGGATCGCACCCTTTGAAATCGGGTTAAGACCAGCGGCCATCGTCAGCACCGTGGATTTACCACAGCCCGAGTGACCGATCAGCGAGATGAATTCCCCCTTATTCACCTTCAGGTCAAAGTTCTCAACAACGGTCAGTGGTCCCTTGGGGGTCGGATACACCTTGTGGAGCTGTGAAAAGTTCAGGAAGCGTTCCTCAATTGCGCCTTTCTGCGCCTCGGCCACGGCCTTTGGCACACTGTGGATCGGCGTGACGGTTGGTAGGGTTTTGGTCTCTTTGACCTTTGCCTCGATGCCGACATCCATGAGGTAGTTTGTCACCTGAGCGCGTAGTTTCTTGAAACCCTCATCGTTGTTCATGGCCATCCGGTCGCGCGGGCGCGGAATGTTGACCACGATCGGGTCGGCTAGCGTGCCATCTGGATTCAGTGGCACAATGCGGTCGGCCAACAGGATCGCTTCGTCCACATCATTGGTGATCAGGATGCAGGTCTTCTTGTCTTCTTCCCAGATTTCCAGGATTTCATCGGCAAGGTTGGCGCGTGTCAGCGCATCCAGCGCTGAGAGAGGTTCATCCAGCAGCAGCATCTCAGGGTTCATGGCAAGGGCGCGCGCCACAGAAACGCGTTGCCGCATACCGCCAGACAGCTCGGCAGGGCGCCGCGCAGTTGCGTGTGACAGACCCACCATTGAAACGTAATGGTCGATCTTGGTCTGACGATCGGCCTTTGACAGTTTTGGGTATACGGCATCCACCGCAAGGCCCACATTACCTCCAACCGTGAGCCACGGCATCAGGGAATAGCTTTGAAAGACCAGCCCCCGTTCTGGCCCGGGTTCAGTAATGGGTTTGCCGCGATAGGTGAGCGTTCCGCTGTCGGGCTTCTCCAATCCGGCGATAAGATTCATCAGCGTAGATTTACCCGTGCCAGAAAACCCGAGGATCGCAAGAAACTCGCCTTCCTCTACCTCAAGGTTGATGTCCTTGAGGATTTCAGAGCGGTGAATACCTACGCCGAAACCTTTGTTTACGTTTTTGAATGATAGGATGCTCATATCGATCACCGATCCGCTGTGAAGGTGAACATGGATTGAAGCGCGAACATGACGCGGTCCAACAAGAAGCCGATGATGCCGATGGTGAACACGGCGACCATGATTTTGGCTAAGGATTGGCTGGACCCATTTTGGAATTCGTCCCAGATGAATTTGCCAAGGCCTGGGTTCTGGGCCAGCATTTCAGCAGCGATCAGAACCATCCATCCGACACCCAAAGACAGGCGCAATCCGGTAAAGATCAGCGGCAGGGCAGAGGGCAGCACCAGTTTGGTGATCTTGGTCCATGTGTTCATCTTCAGAACACGGCTGACTGAAACGAGGTCTTTGTCGATGCTGGCAACGCCAAGGGATGTGTTGATCAACGTGGGCCAAAGCGAGCAGAGCGTCACGGTGATTGCAGAAACGAGGAACGATTTGGAGAACATGCCGTCATTGCTGGCGTAAACGGCCGAGACGATCATCGTTACAATAGGCAGCCACGCAAGCGGGGAGACGGGTTTGAAGATTTGGATCAGCGGGTTCAGTGCGGCGTTCGCCGTTTGGGACAGACCAGCAGCAATGCCCAGCGGAATTGCAATTATTGATGCGATGATGAAGCCGAAAAATACGGTTCTGATCGACGTCCAGATTTGCGCGTAATAGGTTGGTTTACCTGTAAATGCGCGGTCTTTAACCTTATCCTCTTTGCCTTCCGCGATCAGTTTGGCGTTGCGCGTATCCTGACGTTCGTAAAAGGCGGCCTCTTTTTCGCGGGTGCGTGCGGCCTCGGCGTTTAGATTGACGGCTTGTTCCCACACGGCGGCAGGGCCGGGGACAGCACCGAGGGATGTCTGTACTTTGGGGGCGAGGGTGCCCCAAGCGATCAAGAAGATCGCGATGGCAAGCAAAGGGACGCCCAGCAACCGCCAGATTTCGCCCATTTGCGCGCGCGGGTTATCTCCTGCGGCGGCTTTGAGGATTGGGGTCATCCATGCCAAGCCTAAAACCTGAAACCAGTTGTCGGCGCGGTTGATACGGGTGAATAGCTTCGCGCGTCTTACATCGGCGCTTAATGTATCTGGATCGGTTACGGACATGTCTGGATTCCTATGGTCGTCTAAATGGATGAAGTTCCCCCGCAGCAGGTGCCGCGAGGGAGAAAAGGCTTAGCCTTTGATTTCGTTATCTTCGATGATCTGCTGACCCTTCAGGCCGATCGGCAGGCTTTCGAGGTAGGCGTTGGGCGCGCTGCCATCGTAGGGAATGGCGTCAATGATATCGCTGGCAGGTGTTGGCGCTTTGAAACCATCGCTGTCCCATGGGAAGTCGGCCTCACTTGCCATGCCGTCATCTACCAACATGCGTGCTGCCTGCAGGTAGATGTCTGGGCGGTAGACGTCTTTAGCAGTGTCGATGAACCATTCGTCCGATTTTGGCTCAGCAATCTGACCCCAGCGGCGCATCTGTGTCAGGTACCAAATGGCGTCAGAGTAAAACGGGTAGGTTGCGTTGTAGCGGAAGAAAACGTTGAAGTCGGGGATCGCGCGCTTGTCGCCTTTTTCGAACTCGAACGTGCCTGTCATCGAATTGGCAATTACCTCGTAATCCGCGCCGACATATTCTGAGCGGGACAAGATTTCGACAGCTTCTTCGCGGTTGGCATTCTCGTTCTCGTCTAGCCAGATTGCCGCGCGGATCAGTGCTTTGGTCAGGGCGATGGTTGTGTTCGGGTTGGCATCTGCGAACTCTTTGGAAATTCCAAAGACCTTCTCGGGGTTGTTTTTCCACAGCTGGTAGTCAGTGATCACCGGCACGCCAATTCCTTTGATTACGGCCTGTTGGTTCCATGGCTCGCCTACGCTGTAGCCAAAGATGGTTCCTGCTTCCATTGTGGCTGGCATTTGCGGCGGAGGGGTCACAGACAAAAAGACGTCCGCGCCAATCTGACCGGAAATATCTTGGGGGGAGTAATAACCCGGCTGCAAACCACCCGCTGCGAGCCAATAGCGCAGTTCATAATTATGGGTAGAGACGGGGAAAACCATGCCCATGTTAAAGGCGACGCCTTTGTCTTTGTAATCTTCAATTACAGGGGCAAGGGCGCTGGCGCTAATCGGGTGTTGTGGACGTCCGTCTGCCATTTTTGGGATGTGTGGTTTCATTTGATCCCAGACATCGTTTGAGACCGTGATCGCGTTGCCATTCAAATCCATCGAGAAAGGCGTGATGATATGCGCCTTCGTGCCGTAGCCAATGGTCGCGGCCAGTGGCTGACCTGCCAGCATATGCGCGCCGTCCAATTCGCCGTCAATCACACCATCAAGCAGCACTTTCCAGTTCGCCTGCGCCTCTAGTGTGACAAACAATCCCTCATCTTCAAAGTATCCATTTTCATAGGCCACGGCTAATGGGGCCATGTCGGTGAGCTTGATAAAGCCAAAAGTCAGTTCGTCTTTTTCCAGATCAAGTGTTTGGGCATAGGCCCCAGTTGCTAGCAAACTAACGGCAGTGATGAAGGTGGGCAGGGTTTTCTTCATGGAATGGTCCTTTGTCTAGGCTGGCAGGGCCAGCAAAACGAAAAAAGCCGCACGCAATTCACACGGGGAGGAGGTCCGTGGTCATCGCGAGCGGCTTTGCTCTTGGAAGTTGCTCACCTTCATTGGCAAGCAGAGTGGCGGGCGACGATGCCCTAGTCATGGGTTAAGGATTTAGCGAATGAGGGATGATCTCAAGTTTTTTCTGCACTGCCGCATCAAATTTTGCACCGCAGCACAAAAGTGCCTTTTTATTCATCTTTGTTGGGCGTGAATTCAAAGGTTCTGCCATCAAAAAATGCATCCGGCGCAAGAATCATACGGGCACGTGATGAGGGCACGGGGGTCATTTCTCTAATCGCGCCTTCGATTTTTTCCGATGCACTTGGAATATCAGCGCCGATTGAACTTAGGTTTTTGCGGTAAAGGTCGGTGCGCCAGCACTGTTTGGCGCGGTCGATGCCTGCTGGATCAGCGCCCAGTTGTGCGGCAATCCATGCGGCCTGACTGCGCCACGGGAATGAGGCGCAGTGATCGTGGAACACCAAGAAGCGGCTTGCAGTGATGGGTGAACCGTTGGTGTGGGGCGTTAGATGTCCGGTAAGGGCGGGATCAATCACATCGGGTGATAAATTCAGATGTTCGCTACGCGCTAGGATCTCAACAGCGAGTGGTTTGTTATTTTCATCGTCCAGCCAACGGCCGGCATGGTAGATTGCGCGCATCAGGCTGCGGGTCGGTATTGGGTTTTCTTCGATCCAGTCATGGCGCGCTGCCAGTACTTTTTCTGGTGCAAACCCCCAAACATTTGGCCCCGTCATCAGAATCTGCCCAACATCGCGCTGTACTATTGCACTGCCCCAAGGTTCCCCAACCCAAAATGCATCAACGTGACCATCACTGACGGCATCTGCCATGCGCGGTGGCGGCACCGTCACCGTTTCAACGGCACCATCAGGAAGCGTTTGTGTCCAGTAGGACAGCAACAACCGATGCATGGAAAAGGGGAACGGGATGCCAATGCGGATCGGGCGCTTGTTTAGTTTGCCTAAAGCCTTCAGCAGGGTTGTTGCGTCTCCAAAGGGCAGTGGCCCTAATTCCCGCGCGATTGCCTTGGACGCGCCAAAGACAGTTCCGTTGACGGACAATACCATAAGGCTGTCGATCTGCGCGCTCAGCCCCCCCATGCCTAAAGACATCGCAATGGGCATCGGAGATAACATTTGTGCGGCATCCAAATGGCCCAGTGCCAACATATCCCTCAGGGCGGACCATGACGGCTGACGCATTAGATTTAGCTCGATCCCCTCTTCGTGCGCAAAGCCAAGTTCTTTTGCGATAATGAGAGGGGCGCAATCCACAAGTGGGACATATCCGCAGTTCAGAATTTGACGGCTCATATAAGCAGATCCGCCGCTGTGACCAGTGCCTGCGCGACATCAATCACCTTGCGGCCCTGATCCATCGCCGCCTTGCGCAGGAGTTTATAGGCGGCATCCTCTGACAGTGACCGCTGGCGCATTAAGATGCCTTTGGCGCGGTCGATGGTTTTGCGATCTGTGAGGGCTTGCTTTGCAGCATCCAATTCCGACCGCATTTGGCGCATAATTTGGAACCGCGCTATTGCGGTTTCTAGCACGGGTTTTATTCGGTTCATCTTTAACCCATCAACGACATACGCGCTTAGGCCGGCATTCATGGCTGCGCGGGTCAGATCGCTATCTGATTGATCCACAAACATCGCAACGGCCCGCGACCGGGTGTCAGAGACCATGCTTATGTGCTCCAACGTGTCTCGATCAGGATTTTCCATGTCAATCAGAACGATGTCCGGATCAAAACTCTGAATTGAATTTTTGAGGAATGATATGTCTGAAAGGGCCTGCACATCGTGCCAGCCCGCCTCTGAAAGGGCATCGATGATGTGTTGAGCTTTTTCGGTATCTTCCTGGACGACGAGGATGCGCATGTCTGAGTTCATTGTCGTTGCTTAGTGGAGGCCGCGCGCTTGGAAAATTCAACACGGGCGCGTGGACGGGCCTTTCCATCAATGCGCCCATTTTTCAGGCATCCATATCCAGCGTGATTGATAAATAGGCGTTGTGAGGGAGCACGTAACTGGCTGCAGATTCAATCAAACAGGTGAATATGAGGGGAATGCTTCACGTTGATCTCCTACAGTGATCATAAATTGTGATACGCAGGTTTTAGAATATTCCATGCCCAAAAGCCCCAATTGGAAACGCCATGATCGATACCAAAAGCATCAGCGAACGCATATCTGCCGTCCCACTGACAAATGGGCGCAGGATCATTGCGGTTGCGGGTCCACCAGCCAGTGGAAAATCTACGTTGTCAGCAGCCCTTGAACAGGAAATCGATGACGCCTGCGTGGTTCCCATGGATGGCTTTCATCTCAGCAATGAGGAGTTGGAACGCCAGAACCTATTGTCACGCAAAGGTGCGCCGCAAACATTCGACGTTGCTGGCTTTTCAGAAGTTATCCTTGCGTTGAAAGAAAGGGGTGAAGTGCCTTTCCCAATATTTGACCGGGAACAGGATTGCGTGATTGAGGGCGGAAGCAAAGTAAAAGAAACAGACACGACAATTATAGTCGAAGGTAACTATCTGCTCCTTGATGTCGCCCCATGGAGCGCGTTGGCATCGTTGTGGGACCTTAGTGTTCAGATTAGCGTGCCCATCGATATTTTGAAGAAACGTTTGATTGAACGATGGATACACCACGAGCA
This sequence comes from Sulfitobacter sp., assembly GCF_036960155.1. GTDB lineage: Bacteria > Pseudomonadota > Alphaproteobacteria > Rhodobacterales > Rhodobacteraceae > Sulfitobacter. Next base: position 52,850 of record NZ_JBALWB010000010.1, read on the forward strand.
TAGTCAGGATGAAGCCGAATTACGGGTGGCTAGAAACGATTTGCCAAATGCAAAATTTACGTTGGCACATGGGCTTTCAGCAGATTTGACCATATCGATAGAATGATACGGATGTTGATTATTTTGGAATGTCCCAACTATCGGTGGTGTTGAGATCGATGGACACAGTGTTTTTTCCTTTCTTCCGGGATTAATTAATCTTGAGGCATTGGCGACCAATTGTGATATCTCGAATTCATTGATTAAGAATGGATACGAATATGGATGTCGACAAGCGACAAATACAAGATATCCCTTTTACAGTTAAGCTGCCCGACGTTTTAAGATCTATCCGGTTTCGCCTACAATTTTTATTCCTGCTCATCGCGTTGCCTGCGGTTATTATGATCGTAGTACTAAATATGCGGGAACGACTGCACAGAATTGATGTCTCCCGATTAATTGCACAACGGGCTGTGGAGCAAGTGATCGCCACTCAGGCAGAGCTTATTGAGGATACACGACGTTTCCTGATAAATTTAACAAAAGTGCCTGCGATCCGTAATCCTGCTGGTGCAGAGTGCAAGGCGTTTTTGGAACAAACAGCGTCATTGACGCCGCACTATATAAATCTAGGGGTTCCGTTGGCTGACGGACAGTTGTTGTGCAGCGCCGTGCCACTGACTAAGCCTGTTAACGTTTATGACCGCCCCTATTTTCGCAAAGCGATTGAACGGCAAAATTTTAGCATTGGGACATTTCAAATTGACCGCGCTGCGCATGTGACCAGCGTCAATTTTGCTTATCCTGTGTATGATGCTACCAGCCAAACGGCGCCAATAGGCGCTGCTGTTGCTGTTCTTTCATTGGATTGGTGGAGCGTTACACTTGAAGACGCAGGCCTGCCAGAAGGTACGGTCGCCTTTATCGTAGACAACAGTCGAAACATCATAGCGACCTATCCAAATCAAACTGACCTATTGGGGAAACCCCTTACTCAGGCTGGATTGGCCTTAGATGAAGTTGAAAATGTTAATCAAGAGGTGATTTCAAAAACAGATAATGTGCGCCGAACTTTCAGACAAAGTATGCTTACAGATGGGATCGTGCATAACAACGTCTACATGATCCTTGGGGTTCCTGTAGGTATTGGAATTGAGGCAGCCAATCAACGTATGTTCAACTACTTACTGGGGCTGGGGGCGGCGTTGGCCGCGATCTGGTATATCGCAGGGCGCCTGATGGAAGCGAGCGTGTTCAATCCCATTCGGGCTATGAACCGCGAAATTCGCCATTTGGAATACGGGGGAGCGTTGAGCAGTGACTACGCACGAGACCAAGCTGCCAAGCAGGTGCTTGATTTTCAGGGTATCATGCAAAGCTTCAGGAATATTTCCCAAAAACGCCGGCGTGTGGAAGAAGAAAGAGACACCAAATCAGAAGAGATGGCCGCGTTGATAGACGCTTTGCCCGATACCTATTTCAGGATCGACAGAGAAGGCCGGATTTTGGAGTGCAAGACATCCCAGCTGGCTGACCTATATATTCAACCGGAAAAACAAGTTGGGCGTAAAATGTCGGGGATGCTGCCCAAGGCAGCCGGTGATTTATTTGACGAAAAAATCCGAGAACACCTGGAAACGGGTGAGATTGTTACTTGGGAATATCCCCTTGAAGTGTCTGGAAGAGTTCAAGATTTTGAAGCGCGTATCTGCCGTATCATCAACCATGATGAGATGGTTGTCGTTGTCCGCAATGTCTCAGAAAGAAAACAGGCAGTAAAGCAGCGCGAGATCGCCGAAACCCGTCTTGAGCGCACTATTGCCAGCCTTCCTGGTGTAACTATTAGTTTGGACATGACTGACCCCAATCAACCAAATATTATCTTTGTCAGTTCTCAATCAGAAGCGATTTGGGGCTACACCCCCGAAGAAATTTACGCAAACCAAGAGCTATTGATAACGGCCCATGATCCCAAAGATCGGGAGGGTATGTACAAGAGGTTGTCTGATGCAGCGCGTGATCTGAGTACGTTTAAAAGACGCTTTCAGATCACGACCAAGACGGGTGAACGCAAGTGGTTGGAAACCCTGACCGGAGCGTCCCGAGTGGAGGATGGAAATGTACGTACCGATGGCTTCATCCTTGATGTGACGGCTGAAGTCGAAACTCAGGCGCAGTTAGAAGTTCAAAGGGAAGTTGTTCATCGTGCGCAAAAACACGAAAGTATTGGTCAACTGACAGGCGGTGTAGCGCATGACTTCAATAACCTTCTAGCGGTTATTATGGGCAATCTGGAATTGCTACGTGATGACATGACAGATGCGGACCATATTGAAATGATCGATGCTGGTATTCAAGCCACCAAACGAGGGGCGGATTTGACCCGCAACATGTTGGCATTTGCACGTAAGGCGCGGTTGTCCCCTGAGGTAGTTGATCTGAACCGTTTGGTGAATGAAACCCGCAATTGGGCTGGCCGCACCCTTCCGGCGAACATCTCGGTCGAGACCTCTTTGTCTGCAGATTTGTGGGAAACTGAGGCCGATCCAAGTTCAATCGAAAGCGCGTTGCTGAACCTGATTTTGAATGCACGGGACGCGATGCAGGATGGTGGGGAGTTGATGCTTGAGACTGCAAACGTGCACGTCCATGATGCGTATATCGATAGCCGGCAAGAGAAACTGGCGCCTGGCTGCTACGTGATGTTGTCGGTCAGCGATACGGGCGAGGGTATTTCAGGACCCATTCTCTCAAGAATATTTGAGCCTTTCTTCTCAACAAAACCTACCGGCAAGGGATCAGGGTTGGGGTTGTCAATGGTACAGGGCTTTATGCATCAATCGGGTGGAACTGTTCAGGTCTATTCAGAGTGGGGTGTTGGGACTAGTTTTAATCTCTATTTCAAAGCGCTCACGGATGAATTGGTTTGCCAAAAAATTGAGGAAACTTTCGTCGAACCGCATCAAGCCAATGGACGACGTATATTGGTTGCCGAGGACGAGAGTGAAGTTCTGGCTGTGATTGTTACAATGTTAGAGAAAGCGGGATATGATGTCACTTCGGCATCAACGGGCGACGAGGCGCGTGCGATTTTTGACGCATCACCCGATTTCGATCTGTTGCTTACGGACATTGTGATGCCCGGTACCCTTCAGGGCACCACGCTTAGCAAGGTATTGCGCGAACAGGTTCCTGATCTTCGCGTTATATTTATGTCTGGTTATGCCAATGAAGCGACTGTGCGAGGCAATGATCTGCGCCCTGAAGATATACGCCTGATGAAGCCCGTCATTCGTGCCGATCTATTGGCCGCCTTATCAAAATCGCTAAATGGGTGATGGCTGCGCTGGCACAGAATTAGGTCATTGGGCACGTCGTATTGCCATGGTGGGTAGTATGGAAAGACCATCCCACCTGCTGGTGAGCAATTGTCTTTAAGGACCCCAAAAGGGTTTGATATTCAAACTTTTCTGGGGTGTGCCGTTGTGTGATTAGCCCTTGGTTAGTGTGAGCTCGGAAAAAGGCACCAAAGCCCCCTTGGTTTGGATGACCTGAGCTGCGCACTGTTGTGCAACGTGGATCGCGTCTTGCGTGCGTTTTCCACCAAGCAGTGCAGCTAAATATGCGCCATTGAAGGAATCGCCAGCCGCCGTTGTGTCGATGACATCCTGAATCGCAGCAACGGGAAACTCCGTTATCTTACCGTCTTGAAGGTGCACTGTATTTTCTGGCCCATTCTTAACGACAACATGTCCCGCACCGAGCGCCTCATACCGGCGTGCAGTCACTTCTGGATTGGCATCCCCGAATGTGTTGATCTCGTCATCAAAGCTGGGCAAGACGATATCCGACAATGAGGCCGCTTGGGTGATCACTGCGCGCATGCGCTCTTTATCCTGCCACAAGTGGGGCCGGATGTTTGGATCAAACACAATACTGGCCGTAGACTTTTTGCGTGGTCTTAGATTTTCCAACAGCAGCTGACAGTCTTCCTCAGGCAAGATGGCCAAGGTGATCCCGCTGAAATAGATGATGTCCGCATTTTCGATCTTGTCCCAAAGCGTTTGGGCGTCGTTCATCATAACCCGAGCCGCAGAAGTATCGCGCCAATAGGTGAAACTTCTCTCGCCGTCGTTTAGATGTATTGAATACAGACCGGGTCTGCGGTCTTCAAAACGTGGAGTGTTGTCGCAATTTATGCCAGCGCTTTGCGCAAAATCGATCAGTTGATCTGAAAGCGGGTCGGTCCCCAACGCGGTGTGAAACGCCACTGAGCAGTCGTCAGGCATGATCGCCCGTGCATACCACAACGCGTTAAACACATCGCCGGAAAAACCTTGCCGCCAAAGCCCTGTCCCCGCTGAGGACAGTTCTACCATGCATTCTCCGATGCCTAAAATTGAAGTCATGTCAGCTCTTTCAGAAGTCGTGTTTCATTTGGCGTTTGAGGCAAGCGCCATCATTACGCCGTTTAGTTCGGCCAATCCCTTGAGGCGGCCAAGGTAGGAATACCCCGGATTGCTTTTTTGATCACCTTCGAAGTCAAGGAGGTGACCATGATCGGGTCGAAAGGGGAGGTCGGAGGTGTTGTTATTCAGCTCCGTAGCCATCAGTTCTCTGACGACATCGACCATCTGAGTACTGCCTTCAAAAACGGCGGCCTCATGAAAACTGCCATCGCTTTCACGTTTCACATTGCGCAGATGGGCGAAATGAATGCGGTCGCCGAATTCGCGGGCCATCTTTGGCAGATCATTGTCAGCTCGTGCGCCCAAGGAACCCGTGCAAAAGGTCAGGCCGTTTGACGGGCTAGGGTAGCTCTCAAGCACAAAACGCAAATCATCTGCCGTTGAGACACAGCGCGGTAATCCAAACAGCGGCATGGGCGGGTCATCAGGGTGTATCGCAAGGCACACACCCAGCTCATCCGCGACCGGCATGACTGCGGCCAAAAACGACGCTAGATTTTCACGAAGCCCCGCATGAGAGAGCTTTGCAAAGCTGGCAATCCCATCGCGCAGTTGATCGAGGGTAAAGCCACTGCCGCTGCCTGGTAGGCCAGCGATGATGTTGCGTGATAATGTGGTCTGTTGCGCAGGGGTCATCGTTGCAAATTCGATGTCTGCCAGCGCCATTAGATCGGCAGGGTAGGTGGCACTTGCATTGGGGCGCTTGAGGACATGCACGTCAAAGACAATGAAATCGATCATATCAAAACGCAGGGCATGGCCACGCCCTTCGATGTGATAATTCAGATCTGTACGGGTCCAATCAAGCAGGGGCATGAAGTTGTAGCAAATGGTTTTGACACCCGCTTTCGTAAGGTTGCGCATGGTCTTGATCCACGCGTCAACTTCGCCAGTGGCCGCGGCCCCCTGCAGCTTGATCGCGTCGGGCATCCAGATCGACTCGCAGACGTCCCAGGTCAGGCCATTGTCGACAATCATCTCGTTGATGCGATTGATGTCGCGTGCGGGCCAGACTTCACCAGGGCCAAAATCATGCAGAGCTGTGACAATACTTGTCGCGCCAGTCTGCCGGATTTGGGCCAATGTGATTGGATCATCTGGCCCAAACCAACGCCATGCCGCCTTCATGATGGCATCTTTCGTGTTGCCGTGACGATCATTTGAACGTCATCGGCATAAGGGTGCGTGGCAACCACAGGGCAATTTCCGGGAAGACGATGATGAGGATTAAGATCAACAGCATTGGTGCAAGGATGATGCAAACATCTCGCATCACGCTGACCACGTTCATTCCCCCAATGGCCGCTGATATCAGTAAACAAAGCCCGTAGGGCGGGGTCACCAAACCAAAGGCCAGTGAAATGATCCCGATGATTGCAAAGGCGACGGGATGGATACCTGCCGCAGTTGCTACGGGAAGCAGTACGGTGCCAAGGATGATGATCGTTGGGATCGCGTCAATGAACAGGCCAAAGAACAAGAACAACGCAGCAATCACCAAGGAAGTGCCGATGACGCCAAATTCGCTTGCGGTCATGGTTTCAACAATCAGGCGGGGCACGTTGTAAAATGCCAGCATCCAGCCAAATGCAGATGCCGTACCGATGGCAAACAATGAGATCGATGCGAAGCGGCCCGTATCATAAAAGATACCTGCGAGGTCTTTGATGGTGACCGTGCGATAAACGAACATACCAAGGATAAGGGCATATGCAGCAGCAATAATCGCGCTTTCTGTAGGGGTCACAATGCCGCCAACAATGCCACCAATCACGAGGACTGGCGTCAACAAAGCCAAAGCGGCACCTTTAAAGGCGCTCCAGAACTCGGGCAGGGTTGGCTTTAGGGCGATGGGGTAGTTGTAGACCTTTGCATAGCCGTAGACCGTCGCCATCAGGGCAAAGCCGATCATTAGGCCAGGAATAGCACCAGCCAAGAACAATGCGCCAACAGACATTTGCATCACGCCGCCCCAGACAACCATCAAAATGCTGGGTGGAATAATTACGCCCATCACGGACGAACATGCAGTGATCGCAATGGCAAAACGGGTGTCATACCCTTCCTTGACCATCGCAGGGATCAAGATTTTGCCGCAGCCAGCCGCGTCCGCGGTGGAGGAGCCGGAAATGCCAGCAAACAGCATGGAAACTGCGACGTTTACATGGCCCAAACCACCGGGCATCCATCCTGTTAGTACGCGCGCCAGATCAATAAGCTTTGCAGTGATCTTACCCGAGTTCATCAGGTTTGCAGCAAGCAGGAAGAAGGGCACAGCAAGAAGAATGAACGAGTTATAGGACTGGAACATCCGGTCCAGAATAATGAATGGCGTGAGGCGGATATCCATCATGACAATTGGTATTGTTGCAATGCCCAAGGCAAATGCAACGGGCACGCGGATCAGGATCAAAAACAAGAAACCACCGACGAGAATGGCACATGCGATGCCTGTTGAGATGATCATTGCGAAGCCCTTTTATTAATTTGGTAGGCAGCAAATGCCTCATACAAGCGGTAGCTGCTGAAAATCGCCCAGGCAAAGCCCGCAATTGGAACAGAGACGTAAATCCAGAATAGATTGGCACGCAGCATGACCGAGGTTTGGATCGATCCAATCTTGGCATATTCAATGCCGTACCATGCGAACAGAACGGCAAAGACGCCGATGGAACAGTGCACAACAGCTTTCTGAAGGAAGACAGGCAGAGGGCGTTTGGCATCGGCAGTGATAACCACGTCAAAATGCGTACCATCCCAAACAGCAACCATAGAGCCGATCATAACAACCCATACAAATATGAAGGTCGCGAGTTCTTCGGTCCAAAGGTAGGTGGGAATGATGCCAGTGTAGCGGGACAGGACTTGCATCCCAACCGGAATCGCCAAAGACGCCATGAGGCATCCCAAAAGTATGCGGAGACCTTTGCAGAAGGTCTCGAGAGAACGCCCAATCATATCGGTATTGCCTTACGGATGCGGAGCATTGGCCCCTGAAAAGTAACGGGCACCCCGGATTTGGGGTGCCCTACGTCAGCTTACATGCCGCGCACTGCATTGAGCAGGTCAGTTGCTTCGATTTCTGCAGCAAATGCGTCCTGTACAGGGATAACCATCTCAAGCAGCTTTTCGCGGCCTTCAAATTCCTGAACTTTAACTTGGCCTGCATCAACCATTTCCTGAAGCTTCAGGCCATCTTCGCGTGATTCCAGCTCACGACCAAATGCGCCTGCTTCTGAACCAGCTTTCATAACCGCGGCCTGCAAGGCTGCTGGCAATTTGCGGAATGTTTTGCCGCTCATCACGATTGGACGAACAGTGATTGTGTGCTTGGTTAACGTAACGTTTGGTGCAACCTCGTAGAACTTGAGGTTCTGAATGCTGGCTGCTTCGTTCTCAAAACCAGCAATTACGCCAGACTGGATTGCGTTATAAACTTCGTTATAGGCAATTGCAGCAGGAGCAGCTGTCAGAGCAGCAAAGATCTGCGCCTGAATTGGGGCGCCCATAACGCGCATCTTGTGTCCTGCCAGCTCGTCCAGATTGCCGATTGGCTCACTGGAAACCAAGTTACGCACACCGCCACCAGTATAACCGATGATCATGATGTCGGCGTTCTTTTCCAGTTCTGCCTCAAGCGGGCCAAAGGCTGTGCTTGAAAGAACGGTGTTCCAGTGGTCCAGATCACGGAACAAGAAGGGCATATCCATCAAGGGAATGGATGGTGCAAACTTGGCCATGTTGGATGGGGCCATGATCGTGTAATCGATCGCAACGCCTTGCTGCAAGAAGTTGACGTAGTCTTTTTCTACACCCAACTCGCCGTTAAGGCGCAGATCAAATTCTACGTCGCCGTCATAGTATTCGCCTACAAGTTCAGAAAACTTGACCATCGTTTTTGTGAAAGCATGGTTGTCATCAAACATGCTGGCACCGCGCAACGTCACGCTATCGGCAGAAGCCGTCGTGACAGAAGCTGCACCCAGAACAGTCGCGAGCGCCAAGCTCATCGTTAGGTGTACAACTTTTTTCGTCGCAACATTAAAAAACGCCATGTAGTTCCTCCCAGAATCTATGTTTACGTTCAACAAACCCGTTAGAACGTCCAGATTTTTGTAAATCTGGGGTGAGATAAGCTTGCTCTGACGTGTTCGTCAAGAAAAATGCAGACTAGTATGGTACTTTTGTGGTAGCAGGTTTCTACAAGGTGACATGTGGGCGTCTGCAGGCGGCATATTTTTGGGCAATATGAAAACAGCGGACGTTTTCAGGAATGTTGTGCTAGGGATGCAATTGTTGAAGGAAGTCGGCTTTCCTTTTACACGTTGGTTCAAACATGTCGCTTTAGCACTTGAATGCGGATCGAAAAGGTATCGGAATAATAATGATCGCTCACGAAACATTTGAGGACGTCAAACGGCTTACGACGACGGAAGAAGTCTTCCGTCAACTGAAGTCCGACATCATCTCCTTGCAGCTTCCCCCTGGTTCTAAAATTTCAGAGGTCGAAGTTTCTAAGGCCTTCAATGTATCGCGACAGCCTGTTCGAGAAGCGTTTATGCGGTTGGGTGAGCTGAATTTGTTGGAGATTAGGCCGCAGAGGGCAACTCGCGTTCGCAAGATATCACATCAAGATTTGCGCAATACTCGGTTTATCAGAGCGGCTGTTGAAGTTGAGGTTGTGCGGGTTGCCTGCAAAGTAGCTACGCAAGAAAACCTTGCCCTGATCCAAGGGAATCTGAACCAACAGCAGGTTGCGGTGGAAGCTGGGGATGCAGATTTGCTGCACGCGCTTGACTATCAATTTCACAATCTGATCTGTGTTGCAGCAGACTGTTCGCTCGCTTTCAAAACCATTGCTGAGATCAAAACTCATACTGATCGTGTTTGCATGCTCGAATTGTCAGACGCTGCGGGGAGACTGGAAGTCCTCGAAGGTCACACCGACATATTCAACGCAGTGTGTGAGGGAGACGAAGAGACAGCTGTTGAAATGACTCGCATTCACCTTAGGCATCTTGATTCAACGTTGGCCAGCGCCTGCGAAAACTATCCACTGTTCTTCGAAGACTAAAGTTCAGTAAGTCGCAAGATTGACAAAACTTGAATACTACCATACCAGAAAAAGCTGTAATGGGCTCAGCGGGAGCCCGTAGGAACACGCATTTCGAGGGCTCTCAATGGAATTTACTGGAAAAACGGCAATTGTGACTGGTGGCGGTCGCGACATCGGTCGCGCATGTGCTATTCGTCTTGCCGAAGGCGGCGCGAATGTCGCAATCAACTATCACTCAAGCAGCTCTGGTGCTGAATCTGCCGTAGCGGAAATCAAAGCAGCAGGCGGTAACGCCTTTGCATTGCAAGGTGACATGACCAATGCGGCTGACGTCGCGCGTTTGGTGTCCGAGACTCAGTCTCAGTTCGGTGCAAGCATTGATGTGCTGGTACACGTGACCGGTGGTTTGGTTGCCCGCAAGACAATCGCAGAGGCTGGTATCGATCACTGGAATGCTGTGATGGACCTGAACGTGACGTCCTTCTTCTTGATCACCAAAGAAACGGCGCCTCACATGCCAGCAGGCAGCAGCATTGTTTCCTTCGCGTCCCAAGCGGGTCGTGATGGCGGTGGACCGGGCGCGGTAGCCTATGCAGCATCTAAAGGTGCAGTCATGACAATGACACGCGGTTTGGCCAAAGAATTTGGTCCAAAAATCCGTGTGAATGCAATCTGCCCCGGCATGATCGATACGGATTTCCACAACACCTTCACCAAAGACGAAGTGCGCAAGTTTGTTGCAAATGCAACACCGCTCAAGCGCGAAGGTTTGTCCGTGGATGTTGCCAACCTGACGGCATTCCTTGCCTCTGATCAGGCGGCCTTCATGACGGGCACTTGCGTCGACATCAACGGCGGCATTCTCTTCTCGTAAGGAAATGGGCATGGCTTGTAAGTCAAGCCAATAGTGCTTTTGAAACCACCTCAACAGGCCGCATTTTGGTGGCCTGTTGAGCAACCTCAGGAGATGCGGTGAGCCTGAGGTGCGACCCGCCACTCGATCAAAGAGTGATTTTACCGCTACTTTTTATACGCTTAAGAACAACATTTGTTTGCGCGCTGCGCACGGACGAATTGCGAAACAAAACTTCCTCAAGGAAGATGTTGTACGCCTCTAGATCTTTGCACAGAACGCGCATCTGGTAGTCCGCAGTTCCAGTTGTTGCAAAGCAATCAACAACTTCAGGACGTGCGCCCAGCAATTCGGATAGGGCGCTGACGCCATCAGAATCGTGTCGGTCCAGCTGAAGATGCACAATTGCTTCAAAATCCAAACCAGCGCGACGCGGATTCAGAGTTACTGTATAGTTTTCAATAATACCTGATGCATCAAGTGCATTGATTTTGCGCCAACAGGACGAAGCCGACAGGCCAACCTGTTCAGCGATTTGCGCATTGGGCATCTGGCTGTTGGTTTGCAAAAGATTGAGAATCTTTCGATCGGCCTTGTCGAGTATTCTTGTCATTTTTTTCACATCTGTGGGTAATGTTCTCAATATTACTGACATGGATAATGAAAATTGACCGAAATATCCATACCATCTGAACTATCCTTACGAAAGATATCTAAGGGATTTTGCCGTGAACAAACTGGCCGCCATTCGTCATTCTTATGCACTCGATGACCGATACGATAATCAATCGGGGAGGGTGTTTTTAACGGGCACACAGGCGCTGGTTCGGATCATGCTGGATCAGGCAACGCGCGACTGTGCCCAGCACCTGAACACCGCAGGCTTTGTGTCTGGATATCGCGGTTCCCCGCTTGGCGCGCTTGATAACGAGCTGTGGCGAAATCAATCGCGGCTGGATGCAAGCAAAATCACTTTCATGCCTGCCATCAACGAAGATTTGGGCGCAACCGCAGTTTTGGGCGCTCAGCAGGTGGCCCTTGATCCAAATGCCGAGGTCAGCGGTGTCTTCTCCATGTGGTACGGCAAGGGTCCGGGTGTGGATCGCTCAGGCGATGCGTTGAAACACGGCAATGCATATGGTTCCTCAGAAAAAGGCGGCGTGTTGGTTGTCGCAGGTGACGATCATGGGTGTGTATCCTCCTCAATGCCGCATCAGTCTGACGTTGCATTTATGGCGTGGTTCATGCCGTCGCTGAATCCTGCATCGGTTTCAGAGTATTTGGAATTTGGGGAATACGGATTTGCCCTGTCTCGTTTCTCGGGGGCTTGGGTTGGGTTCAAGGCCATTTCGGAGACTGTCGAATCTGGCCAGTCAATCGATCTGAAAGCAGACCGCACATTTGTTACGCCTGATTTTACGCCACCGCTTGGGGGGCTACATGTCAGGTCAACGGACCTGCCATCTGCGGAAATCGAAAACCGGATAGCCGCCAAATTGGAGGCTGTTGAGGCGTTTGTAGATGCCAACCCCATTGATCGCGCGATCTATGATCTGCCAGAGGCATCGTTCGGATTTGTCACCACGGGCAAAGCGCATCTTGATCTGCTGGAAGCACTGCGACTGCTGGATTTAGATGAGGAGACCTGCCGCAACTTGGGTATTGATGTCTACAAAGTAGGTATGGTGTGGCCACTTGCGCGGCGCAGTGCGTTGGAATTCGTCAAGGAAAAGACCGAAATTCTTGTGATCGAAGAAAAGCGGGGGATCATTGAAAGCCAGCTCAAGGAATACTTCTACGATTGGCCAGGTCACAAACCAAAGCGGATGGTCGGCAAACACGATGAAGCGCTTGAGCCGCTGATCCCTTGGATCGGAGAGCTAACGCCAAAACAATTGGTTCCTATTATCGCCGCCCGATTGGATAACGTATTCCCCAATTTGGGATTACGCGCACGTGCGGAAGAAATGTTGCAGGTTGTGCCGCCCGTTCTTTCGGTCTCTGGCGCAAATAGAACACCCTTTTTCTGTTCAGGGTGCCCGCATAACACCTCAACAAAAGTTCCCGAAGGCAGCACGGCAGCATCGGGCATCGGGTGCCACGTGATGGCCAGCTGGATGGGCCGCAGCACGGTAGGGTTTGCCCAGATGGGCGGCGAAGGGGTGCCATGGGTGGCGGCGTCGTTCTTTAATGGCAAAAAGCACCAATTTCAGAACATAGGCGAAGGAACGTGGTACCATTCGGGATCATTGGCGGTTCGTCAAGCGATCGCTGGTAAGGCCAACATCACGTTCAAGGTGCTGTTCAATGATGCTGTTGCAATGACGGGTGGGCAACCAGTGGATGGGCCAATCAGTGTCCAAGCAATTGCTCATGCAAGTCGTGCAGAAGGGATCGAACGTATCGCGTTGGTGTCAGACAACATCGGAAAGTTCAAGAAATCCGAGTTCCCAACGGGCATCAGCTTTCATGACCGGAAAGACCTCGATCCAGTTCAGCGAGAGTTGCGTGAGGTTTCCGGCGTTACGCTGTTGATATTTGAACAAACCTGCGCCACTGAAAAACGCCGTCGTCGCAAGCGTGGTACGTTGGAGGATCCAAAGAAATTTGTGATGATCAACCCGCTGGTCTGTGAGGGCTGCGGCGATTGTTCGGTGGAAAGTAATTGCCTTAGCGTCGAACCCCTCAAGACCGAATTTGGCACCAAGCGTAAGATCAACCAATCTAGTTGCAACAAAGATTTCTCTTGTGTGAATGGATTTTGCCCCAGCTTTGTGACGATTGAGGGCGGTGTGCGGCGCAAGAAACGCGGCATGGACAAAGACTGGGCTGGAATGTGCGCTGATCTTCCGCTACCCGATGTCGCCAATCTGGCCACTCCGCATGACGTGTTGGTTGGCGGTGTAGGCGGTACTGGCGTTGTCACGATAAGTGCCGTGATCTCCATGGCGGCGCATCTGGATGGCAAGGGTGCCTCGGTTCTGGATTTCACAGGGTTTGCCCAGAAATTTGGTACTGTGCTGAGCTATGTGCGCATCGCCGCAGCGCCTGATCAGTTGAACCAAGTTCGCATTGACGTCGCTGGTGCGGACGCAGTGATCGGGTGTGATGCGGTTGTTTGCTCTTCGCCAAAGGCATCAGTTCATTACCGCAAGGGTACCCGTGTTTTCCTAAATGAAGCGGAAATGCCAACCGGGGATCTGGTGCTGAACCGTGACGCCGATCTAAAGATATCAGAAAGGGTGCGTGCTATTTCAGGTGCAGTCGGACAGCAGAATGTGGATACCTTTGATGCGGGGGGCTTGGCGGAACAGACGTTAGGTGACCCAGTGTTTAGTAACATGATATTGCTTGGCTTTAGTTGGCAAAGCGGAAGCATCCCTGTCAGCTTAGATGCTATTATGGCTGCCATTCGTCTAAACGGGACAGCTGTTGATAAGAACATTGCAGCCTTCAGTGTAGGACGTCTGTGTGCAGGTGACAGGGGGCTACTTGCAGAGCTGCAAAACCCATCTACAGTCGCAAGCGAGCAGTCCGTCGATCAACTTATTGATGCCAGATCAAACTTTCTAACCGAGTATCAGAATGCAGCCTATGCTGAGCAGTACCGTACCGTAATGACGGAGTTTGCAGCTGAAATGCCTGAGCGGTTGCGTGAAAAACTAACGGGCATAGCAGCCAAGTCATTGTTCAAACTTATGACGTATAAAGACGAATATGAAGTCGCACGTTTGCACAGAGATCCTGCGTTCCTAAATCAAATCGCATCCGATTTTGAGCCTGGCTATACCGTCAATTACCATCTATCGCCGCCAATCCTGCCGCTTGGTCAAGATGCACGCGGACGCCCAAATAAACGGGTATTCGGGGCGTGGATGGGCGTTGCGTTCAAGTGGCTGTCGCTGGGTAGTGCCTTACGTGGGTCAAAATATGATCCATTCTCATATCAGTCTGATAGGATGCTCGAACAGGAGTTGATCGTTTGGTATCGCGATACCATGGCAGAGGTTGCAGCAAACTTCTCGAAGCTTACGGAAGCGCAAGTTGAGGGGGTTCTCGCGGCGCCGATGGACATCAGGGGGTATGGCCCAGTCAAAGACCAAGCAGCACATGAGGTTAAGGCACGGGTTGAGTTACTGATGGTCGCTACAGACCGGACCTCAAATTAATTGACTAGTTGGGTGGTGTGAATTGCGCACAACCTGTCAGTGCCGCAAGGTCGTCACAGATCATCCAAAGGGGGGCAGTATTTTCTGCTAATATGCTGGCGGGTTGGTCGTAAGCGTCTAGGCATGCTGCAGGTGACACAGTGATGATCGAGCGTGCGACGCCTCCTGCTAGGTAGATGCCCGATGAAGGCATATACGCCAATGAAAGATCGTGCAGAAGGTGCCCCAAAAGCGTTGAGTAGTGATCTATCGCGGTTGTGACTTCACGGTTTTTGCCTGCTTGATAGGCGGCAATTGCCGCAGGACCTCGCAGTTCAGCATCTCCTGTCAGATCTTGACAAAAAACGGCGAACCCACGACCAGAAAATAAAGCTTCAATAGTTTGAAATTGCTCTTGGTCAAATCCCAGTTTTTGCAGCTGTTTGATGATGCTAAAGGGCATGCTGATATGGCCCGCTTCGACAGGTGGACATACAACACTTCCTCGGTTTTCCCAGACAGGGCTAACGTTGAAACCGGTGCCAATGCCAACCACCAATGAGTTCGATGTGGCCTCTTGTTTGGGTGCACCCGATGCCACAACGCGAAGCTGATCTGGCCGTAGTTTTGGAACGGCGTACCCCAATGCGGTTAGGTCATTGAAAAGATAGATATCTTTTACGCCGCATTGCTGCGCAAGCAAATCAGCTTCAAACACCCACTTGCGATTTGTCAGATGCGCACGGTCTCCGCGGACTGGCCCTGCGACAGCCAGAACAACCTTCTCGATGGTCGAAGTGTCGCTGTTAGAAAGATAGTCGGCCATGATCGCGTAGAAATTGTCCCAGTTGTCGTTGGAATAGCTGCGGGCTGTTTCAGGTAACATGTGTCCAGCCTGGCTCAGCGCCATGCGGGAATTTGTTCCTCCGACATCTGCAATCAACCGCATGGTGTTATCCTGAATTCTTACTGGAACAAGGTTGGGGAAACGTCCGCAACCGCGTTAAGTTCAATGTGGCACTGTGCATCGCATGTTTCCGTCGTTTCTTGGAGGTATCAGTTTGCGATGTTTCCCAGCCGCTCCTGATGATCAGATCAGGAGGACAAAGGTTGTGGGTTAATTCATAGTCGCTATCCGGACCTGCACAATTGATTGTGGGGTTGCCTTGGAGACAGTCGACCATGTCACAAGCTCTTTAGAACGTCATAAGCAGTCCGATAGCGTTCGTGTGTTTGTGCAAAAGCAGACTGAAGAACTGCGTCAGGGTGTATGGTTTTGGCGATTGGGGGAAGGGATGCCACATCAATACCAGCGTTGTTTACAGCCATGATTGTAAGGCGTGCGGCGCCCAAAGCTGCGCCAAAATCGCCTGCTTTTGGCACCAGCAACGGGATATCCAATGTTGTTGCAATCACGTTTAGCCAATATTCCGATTTTGCGCCACCGCCCAAAGCCACAGCGCGCTCTATTGTTGTACCTGTAGATTTCAACGCGGCATGGCAATCTGCAAAAGCAAATGCCACACCTTCCAGTACCGCACGGGTAGCTTGTTTGGCGTCGGTGCTGTGATCGAGGTGCAAAAACTGGCCGCGGATGTTTGTATCGTTATGCGGAGTGCGCTCCCCGCCTAGATAGGGCAGGAACAACGTGCGTGAAGGCGCCTGAAGCGTGCCAAGGTCTTGGGTCAGTTCGCTAGCTGGTTGCCCAGTGAGGCGCGAGAGCCATTGGAGCGCATCCGTTGCCGCCAATATGACACCCATTTGGTGCCATGTATCTGGTAATGCGTGGCAAAATGTATGCACTGCACTGGCTGCATCCGGTTGATACGCATCTGAGGCTGCAAACAATACGCCTGAAGTTCCAAGAGATACAAATGCGTCGCCCTTTGCAACAACGCCTGCCCCAATGGCAGAGGCCGCATTATCGCCCGCACCACCAGCAACGATAACGCCTTTGGGCAGGCCCCACTGCTGAGCAAGCTGATCGCGCAATATCCCAGAGGTTTCAGACCCTTCTACAAGGCGCGGCATCTGGCTGCGCTCGAGGCTTGTAGCGGCAAGCAGATCATCAGACCAGTCGCGACGCGCAACATCCAACCAGCTAGTGCCAGCAGCATCTGACATCTCCGCGACGTGATCGCCAATGAGCAAAAGGCGCAGGTAGTCTTTGGGCAACAATACCTTTGCAATTTTGGCAAAGATTTCGGGTTCATGATTTTTGACCCATGCCACTTTTGGAGCTGTAAAACCTGCAAATACGATATTGCCTGAAATGTTCCGAAATTGCGGGTCGGCGTCCATCAAGGAGGCCTCGTGCGACGAGCGCGTATCGTTCCACAAAATGCAGGGACGCAGGACGGTGTCAGACGCATCCAGCAAGGTTGCACCGTGCATGTGTCCTGAAAGGCCGATACCCCGCACAGCCGAAAGATCGGCCTGCTCAGCAAGCGATCCAATCGCCTTCTGCATCGCCTCGGACCACTGGCGGGGGTCTTGTTCAGACCAACCGTCATGGGGACGCGAGACAGTTAGTGCCACGCTGTGCTCTGCCAAAACGATCTGATCGTCATCGATCAGTATCGCCTTCAAAGAGGATGTTCCGAGGTCAATGCCGATATAACTCATGAGGGGGCCTTTGGATTTTTGCCTAGGATAATCATAGACAGGATATCATCCTCTGTTACGTCTTCAACGCGTTCTGTTCCAACCATCTTGCCGTTTTTCATAACTGAAACGCGATCACATAAATCCATCATCTCACGGGTGTCATGGCTGATCAAAAAGATACCAAGGCCCTGCTTTTTCAATTCGCCAATCAGTTCTGCAACCATCGCAGTTTCATGAACTCCTAGTGCTGCTGTGGGCTCATCCATGATCAGGATTTTTGCGTTGAAATACACCGCGCGTGCGATCGCAACTGATTGACGTTGCCCACCGGACAAGGCCGCAACAGGCTCTTTCAGTTTTTTGAAATTAGGGTTCAAGCGCGCCATGATTTTGCGCGTCTCGGCCTCCATCCGGCTGTCGTCAACGAACCCGAAGGGTGTCGTTAGCTCACGGCCTAGAAACAGGTTTGATGCGGCGTCCAGATTATCCGCCAAAGCGAGCGTTTGATAGATCGTTTCGATCTTATAGGAACGGCTGTCGCGCGGCGAGTTGATTGTGGCGCGGTTGCCCTCAATCCATATCTCGCCACTGTCCATTTTATAGGCACCTGACAGCATCTTGATGAGCGTAGATTTGCCCGCACCGTTGTGACCCAACAGGCCAACAACCTCGCCTGCGTGCAGCTCGATGCTGACGTCATCCACAGCGTGAACGCCGCCAAACGCAATCGAGACGTTCTTCATTTCAACCAATGGAGTGTTCATGATTTTGCTCCCACCCGCTTGCGGTATTGAATGTCGATCCAGACGGCCAGCACAAGGACCGCGCCGACGACGATGTTTTGGTACGGCGCGTCGACCCCGACCATGGCCATTCCCGATTGAAGGGACTGCATGATCAGCGCGCCGATGATTGCGCCGTAGATTGTGCCAATGCCACCGGATAAGGCAGTGCCGCCAATGACCGCGGCCGCGATGACACGTAATTCGTCCAACGTGCCAAGGTCATTTGTGTGATACCCTAGCCGCGCTGAGGCCACTACACCTGCAAGGGCCGACAACACCCCAACCATGGCAAAGATTTTGACGGTCAACAGGCGGGTGTTAATGCCCGATAGTTCTGCCGCGTCTGGATTGCCGCCGGTGGCAAAGATGTATCTGCCTAGTCGTGTGCGTAGGGCGATGACGGTCATCACAATGGCAACGGCGATTAAGACGAGAACGGAATACGGAAGACCATAGGCAACAACGCAGCCTTCTGCGGTTTCACAACCATACAGGCCTGGGTTACGTGCGATGACGCGTTCGGGCACTGCGTAGGCGTTCAAAATTGCGACAAACCCTAGGATAATGACAGAAATGACGGCCATCATTGTGGCTTCTGCCCAGAGTGGTTTTACGGGAAAACCGTGTTTGACCTTGGCGTTTCTACCAGACCACATGGCCAGTAGGGCGGCACCTGTGGC
This sequence comes from Sulfitobacter sp., assembly GCF_036960155.1. GTDB lineage: Bacteria > Pseudomonadota > Alphaproteobacteria > Rhodobacterales > Rhodobacteraceae > Sulfitobacter. The sequence goes on from NZ_JBALWB010000010.1 coordinate 71,430, forward strand.
TGAGATGCCTACGATCCAGCTCCAAAAAACACCAAGGGTGCCGTTGATCCCGCCGAACAGGATAAATGTCTTATCAAGCGGCCCGATTGTTGCACCGTCTGTCATGTGCCAGCCGACATTGCGCCAAATCAACAAGCCACCCAGGGTCACAATAAACGCAGGGATCGCTTGATATCCGATCAACCAACCCTGCGCTGCACCAATGAGCGCACCAGTGATCAAGCCAGCCAAAATTGTAATCCACGGGATAAGCGGGTGACCTAACTCAAGCCCGAAGACTTGGGGCAACCAAGCCGTTTGGAGCATACCCATAACCGCAGTGCAGGTCGCTAGTAGGGCTCCAACCGACAGGTCAATGTGGCGTGTTACAATCACAAACACCATTCCCGTCGCCATGATCGCAACTGATACCGTCTGAATGGTCAGGTTAAAGATGTTGCGCGGTGTCAAAAACCGCCCATCCGTCAAGATGTTGAAGATAATGCAGATTCCAAAGAACGCTCCGACCATCCCTAAAAGGCGCAGATCAACCTCAAGCGATTGCAGGAATGTGCGTTTTTGCGGTGAACCAGTGGTGCTGTGATCAGACATGGCCTGTCTCCATTGGGAATTCGGGTGACCACGTCCACTGATTTGGTGGGCGTGCGTCAAGAAAGCGAAAATTTCGGGGGATAGAGGGCCCCGCCAAAATGACAGGGCCCATAGCAGACCGGAAGACCGGTAAGCTGTTTAGTTACAAGGCGCTTTGCCGTCGGTTACGCCTTGGCACAAGGCCTCAACAGTAATCCAACCCGCATCTGTAACGATGCTCATGTTGTCGGCCGTGATTGGTACAGGTGCGAGGAACATGGATGTCATTTCCGTACCCGCCGGAGATGTCCACTTTCCGGAACCATCAACCATTGCGGCCTCATCACCAGCCAAAGCGACCGCAATTTCACCAGCTGAACGACCCAATTCGCGTGCGTCTTTCCAGACAGACACAGTCTGAGTACCTAGCGCGACACGGTTCAAGGCGGCATGATCACCGTCTTGACCGGATACTGCGATACCATCCATGCCTTGGGCGGTCAGTGCTGCGACAACACCGCCAGCGGTGCCATCGTTGGATGCCACAACCGCGTCGACTTTGTTGTCGTTCGCCGTGAGGATCTGTTCCATGTTGCGCTGGGCATTGGCTGGCAACCAGCCATCGGTATAGGCTTCGTCTACGATTGTGATCGCTCCTGAATCAATCGCCGCTTGCAGTACTTCCTGCTGACCACCGCGCAAGAAATCTGCGTTGGGATCGGTAGGAGAGCCTTTGATCATTACGTAGTTGCCCGTTGGTTGTACGTTGAAAACGGCGCGGGCCTGCATGCGGCCAACTTCGACGTTATCGAATGTCAGATAGAACGCGCGGCTGTCTTCGATAAGGCGATCATAGGCGACAACCGGAATGCCTTCGGCGTCGGCTGCGTCTACGGCTGGGCCAATGGCCGCGGTGTCTTGTGCAAGAATGATCAGCGCGTCTGCTCCCTGCGCGATCAGGCTTTCAACATCAGACAACTGCTTGGCAGAAGAGGACTGCGCATCAGCCGAAATATATGTGGCACCTGCAGCTTCTAGGGCAGAACGAATGGCCGCCTCGTCAGTTTTCCAACGTTCTTCCTGAAAGTTTGACCAGCTTACGCCAACAGTGATGCCATGGCCGTCCGCAAATGCAGATGAGCCAAAACCAGCCGCAGCAACAGCCGCCGCAATGATATACTTATTCATGTTAATCCTCCCTAAGGTGTTTCCCCGATTCTAGTCGGAGAGGAGCCAGTGACTCGGAGGTTAATGTGCATTATTAATTTTAGTTTGCAAAATAAAAAATTCATAAAGTGCCAAAAATATCTACCAACCGTGTCCAAAAGTGGGCTATATTTGATGAAATGGACGGAAATTTGCTGCTATTAAGGGGAATATATTTAGGTGCTAAATAATATAAAGAACATAGATATTCCAGTAGGTTGTGGGCCCCTAATTGACCGAGGACAGTCGTTTCCTTTGCCGTTACGCCAGCAGGTCTTTCAACATGTCAGATCAAGCGGGCGCGCAGCACGGTCAGACATCACACGGGCCTTGGGGATCAGTGCAGGCAGCGCCACAACCATCACCGCAGACCTGATCGCATCGGGAATCTTGCGCGAAGTTTCAGCACCTGCGGGTGAACAAACACGTGAATTGGGGCGTGGCCGCCCGCCAGTTGCCCTTGAGGTTGTTGGCGGGGCAGCGCACGCAATAGGGATCAAATTGTCATTCAAACGCCATTCGGCTGTGTTGTGTGATTTCGCGGGCAACGTCATTGCTACGGCGAGTAAATCCGCATCTGATAAACGGCGCAGTACCGCTGATCTTTTGGATGAAATTACTGTGCTTGTTGGGCGGGTCATCGAAAAGTCAGGTGTTTCAGTTGATGGTATTGGGGCTGTCGGCATTGGCCTGCCGGGCATTGTGGACAAGGAACGCGGGTTGGTGCGCTGGAGTTCGCTTTTGAAGGACGTGAATGTTGACCTCGTCGCGGCTTTTGCAGGTCGGTTTTCTGCACCGCTATTTGTGGATAACGATACGAACATGCTCACCTTAGCTGAGTTGTGGTTCGGTGTTGGGCGCAGCAAGGAAGACTTTGCCGTCGTCACCATTGAAAATGGAGTCGGCATGGGGCTGGTTGTGAACAACAGGTTGTATCGCGGAACCCATGGAATGGGTTTGGAACTGGGGCACACTAAAGTTCAGTTGGACGGCGCACTGTGTCGTTGCGGGCAACGTGGTTGTCTTGAGGCGTACCTTGGTGATTATGCCCTTAGCCGCGAAGCAGCTACAGCGCTGGACCGAGATGGAAGCGGCCCCAACGATCAGGATGCGTTGCTAGAGCTGTTGTTCGAGAGTGCTAAAGCCGGCCATGGCGCAGCAGAGGTCATCTTTCAGCGCGCGGCAAGGTATCTGGCGGTGGGGTTGTCCAATGTTGTGCAATTGTTTGACCCACCGCTGATTATTCTGTCCGGAAAAAGAACGCGATACGACTACCTTTATGCGGACGAAATGTTGTCAGAGATGCAAAAGCTCACCCTGTCAGAGGGGCGTACCCCTTGCGAAGTGGAGGTGCATTTTTGGGATGATCTGGATTGGGCGCGAGGGGCTACTGTACCTGCGTTGTCGGCAATGACGGACAGGATGGTCGGCGGCCAAGAGGCTCAGAGCCGGTGATGAAGGCAGGGAGCATGGCATTGGTTTGCGGCCTTGCAGTCCAGCCCGCATTGGCCGAACCAAAGTTTCAAGACCTGTCAGCGAATTTACCAGCGCATGTTTATGACGGCGGCTGGGAGCACTTTGTTGGTGGTGGGATTGCGGTGTTTGATTGTGATTCAAACGGCCTGCCAGACATTTTTGCGGCAGGTGGTGAGAATCCGGCAAGCCTGATCCGCAATCGCGGCGATTTCAATTTTGCGACGGTCCCGATGCCTGATGTGTTGGGTGTGACAGGGGCCTACCCGATCGACATTAATGCCGATGGGCATGTTGATCTGTTTGTGATGCGTGCAGGCGAAAACATCGTGCTGCGCGGTGAGGGGGATTGCCAGTTTTCTCAATCCTCACAGGAATGGCAGATCCCGCTGGGTGATGAGTGGACAACCGGATTTACCGCCTGGTGGGAGGATGATGGGCTTCCTGTTTTTGCGTTAGGAAATTACGTTGATCGGACTGATCCTGACGGACCGTTTGAAGCCTGTGATGACAATCAAATTTTACGACCCACTCTTAGCGGTGCCGCGTCAGAAGCCGAAATCGCATATTCCGTAACAGATCTCACTCCCAGCTTTTGCCCATTGTCTATCCTTGCGGCTAATGACGCGCGTGGCCGCCCGACATTGAGGCTGTCCAATGACAGGCACTACTATGTCAAAGGCGGTTATGAACAGATGTGGGACATTACTGATCGCAGCTTTCTGACCGAAGCGGATGGCTGGGCAAATGTTGCATTGTGGGGGATGGGCATCGCCAGTCGCGATCTGAACGCTGACGGGCTGGATGAGGTGATGTTAACCTCAATGGGGGATCAGCTGTTGCAGATTGCAACGCAGGATGGTCGCTATCAAGCTGCGGACTATGGCATCGGTACGTATTCTCAACGCCCCCACATTGGCGACGATGGCCGTCCTTCGACAGGCTGGCATGCGGAATTTGGTGATGTCGATAATGATGGCCGTGCTGATCTGTTCATTGCCAAAGGTAATGTGGATCAAATGCCCGGTATGGCGATGCAAGATCCCAACAATCTGCTGATGCAATCCACGGATGGTACATTCAACGAGATGTCAGTTCTTGCGGGTGTGGCCACAACAGATAGATCGCGCGGCGCTGCTTTTGCAGATTTTGATTTGGATGGTCGGCTGGATCTAATTGTTTCAAACCGTCGCGCCGCGCTTGAGCTGTACCGAAATGTGACCGCAGACAGCGGCAATTGGATCACCGTTGCGGTTCAGCAATCAGGTGGGAACCGCGATGCGATTGGAGCGGTAATTACTGTTCGGTCAGGGGAGATTTCCCAAACCATTCAGCATGTCATTGGGGGCGGGCATGCAGGGGGGCAACTGTTGCCGCGCCATTTTGGTTTGGGCAAAGGGATGGAGGCACAGGTCACTGTTGAATGGCCTGACGGTACTTCTACTACCGTTCAAGCCGCTGCCAGTCAGCGTATTGTGGTTGTGAAGCCCTAGTCGACTGTTGGCACCTGTAACCCGCTTGGTACGGATGCGGGTACGCCTAAACGCCCTGTTTTACTGATTGGATCAGTGAGAGTGTTAAGAAACGCGACGATTGCGGTGATATCACCATCGCTTAAATTAATGGGCGCGGTTTTGACTGCATTGGTGATAGCATCTGTCTGCGCTAGGTCGTCCAAAAGGGCGAAATCATTGCCCGTAAATTCGGGTAATATGACCTGTGAGCGATCATAATCCTTAAGACCTCTAACAGGATCGGCGTGCGCTTTGATGAATGCAGACAGGTCGGCATGCGCGCCCGCGTGGCCATAAGGAGCCGTTGATGCAATGTTTCGCAATGAAGGTGTTCGAAACGCAAAGCGATCAGCATCGCGCCCCGTGACGCGGAACCGACCATCATCGCGGGTGTGGTCTTCAAATGTTGCCGCCTTGCCGGGACCGATTTGGGGGGCAGCCATTACGTAGAATTTGTGATCGGTCTGGAATGATCCACTGTGGCAATCAGCGCACCCACGGTCTGCGTAAAACACCCCAAGCCCCTTTTGCTCTAACCCGCTAAGTTGTTCGGTTCCTCGTAAGACAGCATCAAACCGTGAGGTATCTGAGCGCCACTCGTAGGACACAAACGCCGCAATTGCGTTGGAGATATCCGTAAACGCAATGTCTGAAGGGGTATCCAGATGCGAATAGGTTGCGGTGAATGCGCTGGCATATTCAGGAATGTCCGCAACACGACGTGCCAGTACGTCCCATGCGCCGCCACTTCCGGTGATCCGACCCTGACGGACCAATTTGCCTATCTCGTTTTCGTTGTATGATCCTGCCATTTCGTCACGGCTCAGCACGGGGAACATGGTTTGTGCAGATAAGACCGATGTGAACCCGACAACCATGTCTGCGTCCATTGGTGTGCGGATGCCACCGGGCCTAGACGCATCAGCTTCTAGGCGACCATCATGAAATAGAACCGTGAATTCATGTACGCCGAGGTTGAACAGCGCGGGCGAATTCCGGGGGATACGTTTTTCGGGGAGGTTGTTTGGATCGGCCTTGCGGTTCTGCCCAATCCCAATCCCGCCATCGCCAAAGGATAGCGAAACGCCGTCCGACGTTCCCAACGCAGGATGATGACAGGTTGCACAGGCGGTTTCGCGGTTGCCAGACAGGATGGGATCGTAAAACAACAGTTGTCCCAGCTTTGCCTCTTGCAGATCAACCGGTGCATAATCGTTGTCGTCTACGGGAGCTGGTAAATGCTGGGAAACAGCGGGAGCAGCGACACCAACCAAAAGCAAAAATATGTGCAACGTTTTCATTTTGGTGACCTTAGGGAGCATGTTGATCGCGAACAATAGGGATAGATGGGATTGCGGAAGATGGCCCTGATACCGTTCAAAGTGTTTCACATGTCGGAACTAGATTTCGCAGTTTGACGTGCCCGACCCATCAAGGCATAGTTTTGCACTAAGGGCTTCTGATTGTTGGGAGGATTTCTGCAACCGCGCGGGAAAAACGATCAGACATGACCGCACGCGGAAAGGGCAAAACCATGGCACCATTCACATTTAACACAACCCCAAGCATCCGGATGGGCGCTGGCCTGATAGATGAATTGGGGAGTATCGCTAAGGCCATTTGCGGAGAACGCGTACTGCTTGTTACTGATCCGGGTATGATGGCCACAGGGATTGTTGATCGCGCGTTGACTGCCTTAAAGGGGGCAGGCGTAGCCGTTAACGTTTTTTCTGACGTGCAGGCCGATCCACCTGAATCTGTCATTCTGGCAGCAACGGCGGCTGCAAAAGATGTGACAGGCATCATCGGGTTGGGCGGTGGATCGTCGATTGATGTGGCCAAACTGGCCGCCCTTTTGGCGACTGGCCATGAGACGCTAAAAGATGTGTACGGCGTAGGCATGGCCAAAGGTCCTCGCTTGCCATTGATCGCGGTTCCAACAACTGCGGGCACGGGCAGCGAAGTAACCCCGATCTCAATTGTGACAACGGGTGCTAGTGAAAAAATGGGCGTTGTGAGCCCAGTGATTATTCCTGACCTTGCCTTGCTTGATCCTGAATTGACCCGCGATTTGCCCGCACATGTCACAGCAGCAACAGGTGTTGATGCGATGGTTCATGCCATCGAAGCCTATGCGTCGGCGAGTCCCAACAACAATCCAGTGAGCCGTGCTTTGGCGTGCGAGGCGCTACGCCTTATGGGCGCGTCCTTGGAACGTGCTGTTACATCGCCCCATGACATGGAGGCGCGTGCAGATATGCTGTTGGGGTCATTGTTGGCCGGACAAGCGTTTGCAAATTCGCCTGTGGCGGCCGTCCATGCGCTGGCATATCCAATTGGGGGGCATTTCAAAGTACCCCATGGTCTGTCCAATGCGCTGGTCTTGCCTCATGTGCTGCGATTCAATGCGCAAACCGCGCCCGGCGCTTATGCCGATCTGGCACCTATCGCATTTCCGGAACTGGCGGGTTTGGGCGTAAAAGAGGCGGCTGTTGGGTTCGCGAATGAACTTGCTGCTTTGTCGGCGCGTTGCGGTTTGCCAGAAAATTTACGCGGTGTTGGCATCACCAAAGATGATCTGCCGCTACTTGCGCGCGATGCGATGAATCAGACGCGACTGTTGGTCAATAATCCACGCGAAGTTACAGATGCTGACGCGCTTGCCATCTATGAAGCGGCACTATGAACCGCCCAGTTGCAGGGACACGTGCCGACTATAATACGTTTACACAAATCACCACGCGTTGGCTTGATAATGATGCCTACGGACACATGAATAACGTGGTGCATTATCAATTATTTGATACAGCCGTGAACGGGCATCTAATTGCGCAAGGTGTGTTGGACTTCAAGGAAGGCGAAACTGTCTTTTTGGTGGTCGATACAGGATGTCGATACTTTGGCGAGATGGCCTTTCCCGATGTGATTACAGCAGGCTTAAGGGTTGCGTCATTGGGTGGGTCTTCGGTGCGGTATGAAATCGGCTTGTTTCGGAACGACGAGGAAAGCGCACGCGCGGAGGGCCATTTTGTGCATGTGAATGTGGATAGGCTATCTCGCAAGCCCACCCCGATTGGAGATGGGGCCCGCGCCGTTTTGCAGGCACTTACACAAGAGATATAAGTGATGGAGGTTTGTCGCAGTTCCGGTAGATTGTTTTTGTGGCGCCTTTTCATGACTTCAGGTCAAACGGGCGCCGATCCATAGCAAACAGAAAAGTTGTTAGGCGTAGCCCGATTGTTACCTAAGGGAACAGTTGTTCAGATACGCGTTGGTTGTATCAATTGAGCCTGAATCTGCACATCGCTTATAGCAATGTTGCAACCAGATCCTAAGAAGGAAAACTAGATGAGCCGTGCTGATACCCTGTTTCAACCCGTGACCATGAGCAATCTGAGCCTAAAAAATCGGATCGTCATGGCCCCGATGACCCGCACCATGTCACCCGGGAATGTCCCTAACGAACAGTCAGTAGCCTATTACCGTCGCCGTGCAGAGGGTGGCGTAGGGCTAATCATCACTGAAGGTACGTTTGTTGATCATAGCGCGGCCAGCGGTTATCCAAACGTGCCTGCGTTCTACGGGGCAGACGCGCTGGCGGGATGGAAAAATGTTGTGGACGCGGTGCACGCTGCTGGCGGCAAAATAGCGCCACAGCTTTGGCATGTGGGCGCAATCCGACGCCCAGGCGTGAACCCTGGTGGTGACACACCCGGCCACAGCCCCAGCGGTATGGCATTCCCGGGCAAGGTGACGGGCCATGCCATGACCCAGCAGGATATCGATGATGTTGTTGCGGCGTTTGCCAAGGCCGCATCGGATGCCAAGGTTGTTGGTTTTGACGCAATAGAATTGCACGGCGCGCATGGTTATCTGATTGACCAGTTCTTTTGGGATGGAACCAATCATCGGGATGACGAATATGGCGGCGACCTTGAAGCCCGCTCAAAATTTGCGTTGGAGATTATCCGTGCAGTGCGCGCTGCTGTAGGCGATGATTTCCCAATCATCTTCCGTTATTCACAGTGGAAACAGCAAGATTACTGCGCGCGCCTTTGTGAGACACCCGAAGCGCTGGGCGAATTCCTTGCGCGGCTTTCAGATGCTGGTGTGGATATATTCCACTGTTCGACACGTCGCTTTTGGGAGCCAGAGTTTGAAGGCAGCGATCTGAATCTCGCGGGTTGGACACGTAAGCTTACTGGTAAACCAGCCATCACGGTTGGCAGCGTTGGGTTGAATGCCGACTTCTTGCCTGAGGATGGCACGGCCAATTTTAAAGAAGCGGAACCCGCCAGCATCGACAACCTGCTAGAGCGTTTTGAGCGGGATGAATTTGATCTTGTGGCTGTTGGCCGTGCGCTGATTGCCAATCCTGATTGGGCAAACCAAGTAGAGGCAGGAAATCTTTCCAACATTACAGCCTATGAAAAAGACATGTTGAAAAAGCTATACTGATCTAACGTCTGGCGCGGGGTTCATCACGCCGCGCCTTTCCAGCCAACTGCGTTCATAGAGACGTGTTTTAGCAGTTCGTTATCGACCTGCCTCGCGATGGCTTCTACTCTGCGCATATGTCGTCCAGCCAAAATGTGAGGGATCAAGTGAATACGAAAATCAGCGCAGCTCACCAATTTGATTATATCGTTGTGGGGGGCGGCACGGCGGGATGCCTCGTGGCGAACCGATTGAGCGCTGATCCCAAAAACCGTGTTCTTCTGGTCGAAGCAGGCAGACCTGACAACTATCACTGGATTCATATTCCCGTGGGTTATCTGTATTGTATCGGCAACCCGCGCACGGATTGGATGTATAACACCGAGCCTGACGCAGGATTAAACGGGCGCGTCCTGCGGTATCCTCGTGGCAAGGCTTTGGGCGGCTGCTCATCTATCAACGGAATGATCTACATGCGCGGTCAGGCGCGGGATTATGACAATTGGGCCCATCTGACGGGAGACGGCGCATGGAGTTGGGAAAACTCCCTAAAGGATTTCATGGCGCATGAAGATCATTACAAACTGGACGACGGAGCCGACCCAAAAGTGGGCGACAACATGCGGTTTGCGGATACTCACGGGAATGGTGGCGAATGGCGTGTAGAAAAACAGCGCCTTCGTTGGGATGTTTTGGACGGTTTCGCGGATGCGGCTGTGCAGTCGGGCGTTCGCCGGACGGAAGACTTTAATAGCGGTGATAATGCTGGCGTTGGTTATTTCGATGTTAATCAACGATCGGGATGGCGGTGGAATACGTCAAAAGCATTTTTGCGTCCTGCCAAGAGGCGCCCAAACCTGACCATTTGGACCGAAGCACAAGTTGAAAAGTTGACCTTTGAAAAGGGAGCTGATGGATTGCCCGTGTGCAGCGGCGCCATTGTTGATCATAAGGGCAAAAGTGTTTCCGTCGCCGCGCATGGTGAAGTTATCCTGTCAGCTGGCGCAATAAATTCGCCGCAAATTCTGCAATTGTCAGGCATTGGGTCAGCGGAACTGTTGAAATCTCATGGTATTGAGGTTGTGCTGGATGCGCCGGCGGTTGGTGAGAACCTTCAAGACCATTTGCAAATTCGTGCGGTGTTTAAGGTGAATGGGACCAAAACACTCAACACATTGGCAAACTCGATGGTCGGTAAGGCCAAAATCGGTTTGGAGTATATGTTCAAACGCTCCGGCCCAATGAGCATGTCGCCAAGCCAATTAGGCGCGTTTACGCGGTCGGACAAAAACCGAATCCATGCTAACCTTGAATACCATGTGCAACCGCTGAGCCTCGAAGCCTTTGGTGAGGATCTACATGATTTTCCTGCCGTAACTGTCAGCGTTTGCAACCTGAACCCAACAAGCCGGGGGCATGTGCGCATCGGGTCAGGTGATTTCCGTGATGCACCAAAAATTTCGCCTAATTATCTGACCACCAAAGACGACCGCAAGGTCGCCGCCGATAGCCTGCGACAAGTGCGTGAAATCATGGGTCAAACTGCAATGGCGGAGTTTGAACCTGAAGAATTCAAACCCGGTGTTCAATATCAAAGCGACGCGGATTTGGCCAAGCTGGCCGGCGACATAGCCAACACAATATTTCACCCCGTTGGCACAGTAAAAATGGGGCGTGAGGATGATGCCGATGCGGTTCTTGATCCGCATATGCGCGTGAAAGGGGTACGAGGCCTGCGCGTAGTTGATGCGAGTGTCATGCCGCAGATCACCAGTGGCAATACAAATTCACCGACATTGATGATTGCAGAAAAAGCTGCGGGTTGGATTTTGGCAGGGCAATAGTGTTCTCTGATCCTGCGTTAGGAACCTCTGTTGGCATAGTGTTTGGGTATTCGCGTGGCCCCGACATTCGTTAGGGATGCGGATCAGCTTGATGTAAAACGATATTGAAACCCTCTTCTGTAGACGGTGCAACGAAGTAGTTGGAAAACTGCCTGAACTGTTCCTCGGATACGGCAAATGGATGATCCCCCTGCGCGTTACGTGCATGTAGGCGTGCGATGCAAACCTCATCAGGCACGTCCAATACATGAAGTTCGTGCGCCGCGTTTGTCTGCTCTAAAATGCGTCGCATCCAGTTGCGGGATTCAAGCGTATTTGCTTGAAAGTCCAAAACGACCGAAACGTCCGCGTTCAACAAAGATGCCACGTGCGGCCCTATGATCTCGCGTAACTTCGACATGCAACGCCCGTAGTCTGAGATCGAAGACATCTCACCAGAATACAGAACGTTCAGCCAATCGTCTTCGGCAATGACAACAGTTCCATTTACGCTGCCGAGTTGAGCAGTCAGCGTTGATTTTCCAGACGCAATTTTCCCGCAAACCAAATGCAGGGTTGGGAGGGTAGGGGACATTAGAATAACCTTTTGGGCGCGTTGCGCGCAGTTGACGTTCAAAAGCGAATTACCCGGTCCGGTTTTCAGACCGGGAAGGTAATTCGGGTGCGTCTTTGAAGGACGGTTTTCTGAGTGTCACGTTTCATGTGTCCAAAATTGCATGTCGCAACTTTAATGTCTATTCTCAGGTCTAGGTTTGTGCGCATGAAACAAAAAGGCGGGCCAGACCTTATGTCTTGAGCGTATTGGGAACTAATCTTAGCCTGAGATACTGGCAGTTTCGAACAAAATTTGATGACCGTCACCAGCCGTTCCGCTTTGCCAATGTTACATTTGTAGCAAAGGCATTTGATGCACCTGCTGTTTCGGGTGGGCATCGGGATGTGCTTTGGCAAATCCAACTTTCGCAGGTCGATGAATTTCTCTTAGCAAATCAATGGCACCTAAACATAAACCCAACCTGGTTGGGGCGAGCATATAAAGCGGCTCCCACTTAGGGTTAAACGCGGACTTGAATTGGGTTAACCCTTTTGAATTGAATTTTTCACACATGTAACCAAGGAGGATGCCTTGAAAACCCTCACCAGCGTCTCTTATTACAGGCACGGCAGCCAATGAGAATTTGGTGATCTTGGCCGTTGCTGCCATTTGGATTGCGGCGTGTACAAGTAGATACATGGAGCCATCTGGCGCAGTTGGACAATCGCGCATGATATCTAGTGCCCATTCCTGTGCGCCAGTGTGGAGAGTGATAAAGGCTACTGGTTTTCCATTGTGTTTGGCCACAAGAACGAGCTGATCCTCAATATACCTAGGACAAAACCGTCCCATTGTGCCGCCTCTGGGGCTCCCGCATCGAGATTGCCAAATCGCGTCAATCCGTTCCAGATCACGTAGATGTTCCCTTTGGAATGTTTCTATCGTTGTGCCAGCTGATGTTGCCTTGCGCAGCTTTCTTCGCAATCGCGCATTTTTTGAACCTTTGGTGTCGAATGAGGTTGGGGTGATAATTGCGTCTTTGGCCACTTTGAAGGCACACCAGTTCTCCTTGCGCGCGGCTGTCGCAGTTCGGGCGGAACACTTGTAAATCACAGGCAATAGATTGCGCCTGCGCGCGTAATGTTTGAGGTCGCATACCCAATTTGTTGAGGCATTCAGTACGGGGTCAAATAACACCACAAGGCTATTTCCAGTGGACCAAAGGGCAGCGCAACCCGATGTGAATGAGACCATCGCGCCACCGTTTTGAGCGATAACACCCGTTTCAGCACGTAGGACGTGATGTGGCGGTGAGGTTTTTGGTGTTGATTGCGCAGAATGATTGGAAGTGTTTGGGCGCAAAATTACAAAAGCAGCCAAGATGGCAGGCACAACAAAGTAGACGATACGAAAACCCAAAATTGCCGTCATTAGATGGGTTGGATCGATATGCGCGGGCATTTCATTGGCGGTCAATGCAAGCAACACACATTCAAATGGACCAACGCCACCTGGAACGCCCGATAACGTGCCAGCCCCCAATGCGACGCAGAACACGGGCAGAAAAGCGAAAAAGGGAAGCTGCACTTGCGCAGGTAAAATGATGTAGAGAACAGCAGCTGCAGCCAAGACATCAACTGCGGTCCAAAAGAGTGCAGCACTGACTGCGGTCAGTGAAGGAATCGAAATTTCACGTTGTTTGAAGCGAATGTTGGGTCGCCAAAGCGTCAAAAATATTAAGACGGAAATCGTCCCAAATAGGACTGAGATGCTGATGCTGCGATAGATCAATACACCTGACAAAAGGCCCGCCAGTGCAACAATAACGGCTAGTCCTGTCAGGAAGAATAATGTGACCAATCCGGTGATCTGGCCAGCGCGCAAAGGCCCCTCGTCAGGACGTAATCGGTATCGCGCGAGACTGCCCGTGATCAACCCAAAGCCAAGTGTTTGAGAAAGGGCAACGGCAACCATTCCATTGCGGCGCGCCTGTCCATCCGGTGTTAATGCGCCCAAGTGCCGTCTGGCCAAAACATCGTACTGACCAACCGCGTAAAAACTGACAACTGTGAAAGCCATCGCAAGGAACCAGGCCCAAAGAGGCAAGGTTCCGATCAAAAATACAACATCAGGCAAAGACACTGTATTCAAAACTTGAGGGGCTGAATAAATGCATATGGCTGCCAACACAAAGGGCATGCTGTGACGAATAACAGCTTCCGCTGACGTATTTAAATTCTGCAAACCAATCACCCATTTTTTCCCACTCAACACATACGCATGGCGCCTAACCAAACCGCTAAGAACATCATGAAAGATAGATACAATTGGGAGCGGTGGGTTCAGGGCGTTGGGCGTCTGTTCCTTTGTCGAATGGCGCCATTCTAGATGCCCGACACGCTTGTTGATTTGGCTGATCACAAACAAATAGATTTACATAACAACTGTTTTGTATAACTGTTTTGTAATTATCGAGCTGCAACGACAGCTGTCTATGGGAGGACAAGATGACTACACCTAAATTTAGTGCACTAAAATCGAATTTCGAAAGCGGAAAAATTTCGCGGCGGAAATTTTTGCGGTCGTCGGCTGCGCTTGGCGTCGTGGCGGCAACACCGATGGTGCTGAGCGGCCAACACGCAAGTGCGCAAGCTGCTGAAAGCTATGATTACGTTGTTGTTGGTGCTGGCTCTGCTGGTTGTGCCATCGCTGCACGTTTGTGCGAAGATCCTAGCAAGACAGTTCTGGTGCTGGAAGCGGGCCCGCCTGATGACAACCAGTATATTCATATCCCCGCAACGTTCCCGTTTTTGTTCAATACAGAACTGGATTGGGCCTATTCTAGTACGCCACAAAAAGGGTTGAATGAGCGGAATTTATTCATGCCACGTGGCAAGATGTATGGTGGTACGTCTTCGATCAACGCGATGATCTATCAGCGCGGACACCCTTCAAACTATAACAGCTGGGGCAAGGATAACCCCGGTTGGGATTGGGATGCCGTTATGCCATTCTTTATGAAGGCAGAAGATAACTCTCGTGGCGCCAGCGAAATGCACGGCGCGGGTGGCCCGCTGAATGTGTCTGATCTGAATGATCCAAATCCATTGACGCTTGCATTCGTGGAGGCAGCCAAAGAGCAGGGCCACAAGATAAATTCTGACTTCAATGATGGCGATCAAGAAGGGTTCGGACAGTACCAAGTAACGCAGAATAACGGCAAACGTGAATCAACTGCTGTCGCTTATCTGCATCCAGCGCTTGAGAACGAAAACCTGACAATCCAAGGCGAAGCTTTGGCGCATAAGTTGCTGATCAGCGACGGCAAGTGCACGGGGGTTCGGTTTGAAGCGGGTGGAGAGATCCACGAAGTGAATGCAAACCTTGAGGTTATTGTCAGCGCGGGGGCGTTTAATTCACCACAGCTTTTGATGCTTTCGGGCATCGGCCCAAAAGCAGACCTAGAAGCGTTGGGTATTACGGTTGAAAAAGACCTGCCCGGTGTTGGCCAAAACCTTCAGGACCATGGAATGGCACCACTGGCATATCACAGTCTCAAACCGGTGACGTTGGCAGGTGCAGCTGAGCCAGGTCAAGCAGAGCTGTTTGCCGAAGGTATGGGTCTTTTGACATCCAACATCGGCGAGGCTGGTGGCTTTTTGACAGTGTTTGATGACGTTGAAGCGCCAGATCTACAATTCCACTTTGCACCAAACTGGTTCATCGCTGATGGTGCAGGAAACCCAGAAGGCCACGGCTATACGTTGTTGCCCGGCATCGTAGGCACCAGAAGTGTTGGGTCTTTGTCCCTCGTTTCGGCGGACGCGCACGATAAGCCAGTGATTAATCCAGCCGTTCTTGAAGATGATCGCGATCTCGAAGTGGTGCTTGAAGGATTCAAAATTGGCCGAAAAATCATGGAGTCATCTGCATTTGATGAGTTCCGTGGCGAAGAGTACCTACCTGGCAAAGATGTTCAGACAGATGATGAGCTGCGTGAATTCATTCGCAACAACATCCAAACGATCTATCACCCGGTCGGCACCTGTAAGATGGGCAGTGATGATATGGCAGTTGTGGATGCACAATTGCGCGTTCACGGCATTGGTAGCCTGCGGGTCGCGGATGCATCCATCATGCCGTTCATTGTGAACTGCAACACTAATGCGCCTAGCATCATGATCGGTGAGAAATGCGCGGACCTCGTAAAGGCTGACGCATAAATTATGGGGGTGCTGCCTGCTAGGCGGCACCTCATCCCGACTTGGAGCAAGCGGTCAGTCGTGAACGGGATCGAGGTGTTTGACCAAAACACACAGAAATACTTGCCATTTGGCAAGCATGTAGCGAGCCTATTTCAGACAAATTGTAGGCAGATGATCGCGACACCTAAGATCGCAAAAAGGACCTGCGCAATGTTCAGGTCCAACTATTAACCCCAGAAGGGGAAAGAGTATCATGAGTACAGCTAAAAAATTATCAGATGTGGCCGAGCAGCCGGAACTGGCGCGCGATGTTGCTGCGCTAAAGGCAAACGCAGCAGCATGGGCACAGTCCAGTATTGAAAAGCGCATTGGCATCATTAGCCAAATGCGGGATCGTCTAAATCGTGTGGCACCTGAGTGGGCAGCCGAGGCTGCGACTAAAAAGCAGATCCCGCAGGGTTCCCCTTTGGCGGGTGAAGAATGGATTTCAGGTCCTTACGCGGTGATGGCTGCAATGAACCACTTGATTGAAACCTTGTCCGAGATGAAAGACAAAAAATTCCTCAAGAAAATTCCACTGCGTGAGACGGTCACTGGCCAAGTGTCAGCAAAGATTGTTCCGCATTCAATTTGGGATTATCTGCTGCTTTCAGGTGTTCGCGCGGACGTTTGGATGGAAAAAGGTGTGACCGCTGCCAATCTGGCGACACACACTGCTAGCGCTTATGATATTGCGCCAAAAGATCGCAAAGGCGTGGTTTCCTTGGTTCTCGGCGCAGGTAACATCGCAGCGATTACGCCGCTTGATTGCTTTCAAAAAATATTCAGCGAACACAGCGTCGTGGTTTTGAAAATGAACCCTGTGAACGACTACCTTGCGCCATACTTGGCGGATTTCATGAAACCGTTGATTGATGTGGGTGCCTTGCGCATTGTTACAGGAGGCACTGATGTTGGTCAGTACCTTTGCAACCACCCCGATATTGAAGAAATTCACATCACTGGCGCAGAAACGTCGCATGATGCAATCGTTTGGGGCGTTGGTGCAGAAGGTGTAGCAAACAAGGCGGCAGGCACGCCGCAAAATCCACGAAAGATCACGTCCGAGTTGGGCGCCGTTTGCCCCGTAATCATTGTTCCTGGACCTTGGACTGCTGCCGATCTGAAATTCCAAGCTGCTCAAGTCGCAACCATGAAGCTGCACAATTCTGGCTTCAACTGCGTTGCTTGTCAGGTCATGGTTATGCCGGGTGATTGGGATAAGGCGGCCAAGTTTAAGAAAACGGTCACGGATGTCATGGCAAACGCGCCAACACGGGGGCTTTATTATCCCGGAGCAAAGGATCGGTTGCAGGCGTTTGAGGATAACAGCAGCAATGTTGTTAAGCTTGAGCGTGTGGACGCAGAGCCAATCCTTCTGGAGCCTGAAACAAGTGCAGAGTACTTCAAAAACACCGAAGTTTTTGCCCCCGCAATGACCACACATGAAATCGCGGGCACTGATCCGGCGCAGTATTTGCGGGACGCGGTTGAGTATTGCAACACTGAGCTGCACGGCACGCTTGGCGCAAATATTTTGATCCACCCCGCAACGATCAAGCAAATCGGCAAAAAGCAGTTTGAAGAAATTCTGGCTGATTTGCGCTATGGTACAATCGCGATCAACGCATGGACGGGGCTTGGGTTTTTGATGCCGCAATGTCCTTGGGGTGCGTTTCCGGGTCATACTCTTGATGACGTGCAAAGTGGTATCGGTTTTGTCCATAACACCTATATGTTCGACAAGGTGGAGCGTTGCATCGTTTGGGCGCCCTTCAGGCCATTCCCGCGTAACTTGCTAAGCCTGAGTATGACGCTTTTGCCAAAGCCACCTTGGTTGGTAACGAACCGCAAGCAGCATATAATTGGTATGTTGTTGACGCGTTTCCAATACAAACCGTCATTCCTCAAAATTCCACGTATTTTCCTGAATGCGCTACTTGGCTGAGCACACATAAGTACTTAGTAAGAAGCTCAATGTCTGATGTAGGTGACGGAAATGACAGCCCTTGCAAAAGTTACAAAGATGAGAGCCGATGCGACGCGCCGTTCAATTCGGCGCGAAGAGACAAAATTGGAATTGGCCGCTTATGCAGTAGCGGCCATTTCCGAGCTGGGCTATGCGAGGATGGGACTACGTGACATCGCGGCGATCTCTGGTCGCTCTGTTGGTGCGTTAACTTACCATTTTGATGACAAAAATGATCTAATTTGCTTCTGCGTACGCAATTACAAAGAACGTTTCGTATCAGACATAGATCAAATCATTGCGCTGGATATCCCTCAAGATGATAAACTGGCTGCCATCTTAGATGGCCTAGCCGGAACCATTGAAGCGGACGCCGCCACACACAGACTTTGGTATGATATCCGGTCTCAAGCCCTGTTTGAGGAGGCGTTCCAGAAGGTTGTTAGTGACATCGAGGCATCGCTGATCGACATGACGGGTCGGATTGTTGATGCAGTTGGAATGCGCCCTGAGACGACAACAGCAGCCTATCATATTTTGGACGGCCTATTTCAACGCCATCTGCATTTGGCGTGTCGGAATACAGGATGGAACCCTGAGGACATGGTTGATGAGATGTCATCTGGGTTGGCATTTTTGATGGAGTAGCGGTTTGAGTTGTGATCACTGTACTGTTTTGTTGCACAAATCGGCTGACGGAATCCACTGTATGAATCCATCATTATAGCTGACGGCATGAGCCGTTGGGCGCCTACGAAGTACAAGACCAAGAATTGGTCGTCTTACAATGCCAGTTTGAAGCGGCGCGGATCGTTGTCGATCCACTGGCTGACAACACATGCTTGCATGTGTGAGGGGCTGGTTTGATCCAGAGATGGTTTGGACACCGCGGCCAAGTGGCGAGCGGGGTCGCAACGGCAATTCAATGACGCTGCCATTCAGACGTGCCTGACGCTGAAGGTCTTGTTTGGTATGCCGTTTCGCCAGACAACTGGGTTCGTCCAGAGCCTATTGCAGATGGTTGGGCTGGACTGGGCAGCCCCAGACTTCTGTACCTTATGTCGTCATGAAAAAAACACTGAATGTCAGCCTGCCGTATAGCGGCTCCATACGCTGTACCTGGTGTAAGATACTCATAGGCCTCGACGAGGAAACGCTGGAGGTTCGGGCAGTCGAAGTCACCAGCAGCAACATCGGAGATGCCCCTATGCTGCCCGAACTCCTGAACCAAATCCCTCCCGATCAGGACATAGGCACCGTCACCGCTGATGGGCCTATGACACGCGTAAATGCCACGAGGCAGTTGCCGCCCGAGGTGCCCACGCTGATCCCACCGCGTAAGAATGCAAAGCCCTGAAAGCCCCCTCTCGTGCATGCTGGCACGCACTGCCGGGCAGTGGACAAGTGCTGCACGTAACGACGCGGTCAATGCACAACGATATCTGGACCGCACCGTGTGGCGACGCTGGAGCCGATATCACCGCCGAAGCCGTGTCGAAACGAAACCTCTCTGGATCATGTTGCGCATGATCCTGTCGGTCAGTGGATGCATCGTATGAAACTGCTTGGCCAATCCCAAATGGCGAGGGAATTTGATCGTCAGGTTGCGGAAATCCAAATCCGCATTGCCGTCCTCAACCGATTTGTGCAACTACGCCCCACTGTACTTGAAATTTGGGATCCGCTGAAGGGACTATTTGGGATCCGCTGAAGGGACTATTGTGAATTTCTGGAGTCCGGATTGACTGACTTTCAAGCTTGGCTCGAACTAGATTATCGGCCTATTCTAACGAGTCATTAGTGCTTTAAAGAAGCTTTGACGCCTAGGTTGAGCCACCCGGCTCAATTTTTCTGGGCCTCTTTTCCGACAAGACGACAAAATTCGCCAATAAAATAGACAAACACTCCAAGTGCGATGAACTTCATCGCTCGTATTTTGCCAACATACATATACTCACCATCGACCATTTGTCTTTGGTATGGGTGGCCACCTGATCCACTCCCAAATCCCAGACCATTGCGGCCTCCAATTGATTGCTCAACGAAACATAAGGTTCTGAAAAAATAGAAAAACAATGTACTTGATAGGTTGATGCTTTGGAGCCCAGATCGACATAAGCCAACTTACGTCAAATAACAGAAAGAGGTTGCCGAAGCTCAACGCGAAGCTTGAGTAGAGAAATATTAGGCCACTTATGAAGGCAAAAAATAAATATGCTGAAAAAAGAAGATCATTTTAAATTCCATACACACTCAAAAACCAGTTTCATAGGTTTCCCTCCCTAAACAACCTCGAACGCCGAGCCGTTGTTGTTATGGCCTAAGATACTGTGTGCAAAAATAGAACTCCTAGCTAAACGCCAGCCACAAGACGCGCCTGCAGCCATATCAGCGATGGATAGGCTGCGATCCAAAACCAAACAAATCGGTTCAACCCAAACAGGCAGGCGTTGGCCACATGGAACGAGATCGCCACCGCAAGGGCCAACATGAGGGTGGTTGAGTTCAAAAAACTTAGAGGAAATAGAACTTCGAACAGCATCACCATCCATGACGCCATCCAAAGCAGGTGTGGACGTTTGGCCAGCGCGCGCAATGATTCCGCTACAGGGTAGGCTGAAAAACTAAAAACGTCCTGCAACGCTTGTCCAGTTCGCCAGTCGCGATTGACGATCTTAACTTGGCCGGACACGAAATAGGATACGATAACCTGAAGGCCCAAGTAACCAAATGCGGCTTCGCTGGGGAGCCCCTCTGGAAGCCACCGAGAAAGGCACAAGCAATATAAAACCAATAGGCCCATTCGGTCGCTGCCTCCATTGTAGGGGCCTTGATAGCGGTTCAAGATAAGCAGGCTGTGTGCAGACAAAGCCAGCAGGATCCACTCACTATAATGCCCGGGCAAAAGTCCTATGCTCATGATCGCGCGCCAGACGAATAGTTGGCGGCTGTCGCGGGACCCGAAGATATGCTCGGCGCTTTGCTGTAAAAAGGCCAAAGCCAATAGAACCTCAGTCGCCCGCAGAGCGAGTTCTAACGTCAACATTTTACGAATACATTTGCTGGATATGTGTTTGAAAGAAACACGACCTCACGGACCAAACCCGTTTCGCCACGATGCACAAAAACCAACCGGAATTGCAGCAGCTGTCCCATTGTATCAATCGGGAGCTTCTGAAGATCAGATAGAATCCGCCGTCTGATTTCATTGATACTGTGCGGATCGGGGGATTGTTGAATTCGCTCAGCACAACTTACGACGAACAACGCGTCGTTCCAGTCAGGGTTCCAAAATAGCCGAAAAACCATCTGGATTGGTGAGATCGTCAAAGGGTGCGGCCGGAACTCTCTCCACTCAATCACAGCAGATTTGCTGTCTGACAGCAGTGCCCATTGTACCCTAGGTGAAGGTTCAATCGTTTTGAAGAATTGCCATGATGGAAAGAGCACGGGCAGGGCAAATGAAAGAGTTTTCCACATATGTTCTGTTAGCGGCTAAATGGTTAATGCTGCATGAAGCTAGCCCCCGCCTTCATATTTCTTCTTCTTTCTCAGTGTCCATTACTCATACCTAATATGACTAGAGACCTCAAAGACCTCCATGTCGGGAGGAACCATCATGCTGGCAGCCGTATCTGGTCCACGATAGACCGCTTCTGCTCATCACTAATACCCGTCGAGTATAAGGGCTCGCCTTGGGGCTTCGCCTCCCCACCCTAGCTGGCGTGGCGTCAAGCGCTCCCACGGGCTGCATACGCGCATCTGCTCAGTTTCTGAGGGCATGTTCAGAAACTGAGGAATAATCGGTGTCGAAATGTAAGTCCGAATCATCCTGCTCGCGTTTTAAAAAGGTCGCGTCGGCTTGGGCTTAGTGCCTGCAGTAGTTAGAGTAATCGGTACGAAAAAATGCTACGAAAATCTGTTACGAACCAATAAACGGTTCGACGCTAAGTAATTGATATTAAATATAAATGGTAAATTGGCTGGGATGGTAGGATTCGAACCTACGATCTACTGTACCAAAAACAGGTGCCCTACCACTAGGCCACATCCCAACGTGCGGCTTAGATAGGGCGGGATGGCGTTGGGTGCAAGCCTTTATCTGTCAGAAATGCATCCTAATTGTCAGTTATTCTTGATCGGCGTTTTCCCGTAGCAAATCGCTGTGCTCTTCGGCGCGTTCAAGGTCTACGATTTGTTCAAGTTGCTTATCCTCAAGTGCATCCACATCTTGAGGGGGTGTTGGTGGTAGGTCTGGGCCTTCAAAATCTGAGCTTTGTGACGCCATTGCCAAATTCGCATCAATTGGCGGAGCATTATGAAGTAGCCGGTAGGCGGGTGCTTGTGCGGCCATGCCTGCTGTATCATAGGCGGCTTGCACCAAGCGGATCGCTTCGGACCGTGCAAGGACTGTGCTTGTATCAATTTGATTGATCCATGCTGCCATTCCCATTGTGATCCAGCTGTCACCAACGGAGTCGATCCATACGGACGCTTTGGGCGCTTGCAGAACAAATGGCAGCCCCTCAAGTGTCGATAAGGCCAGGGTTTGGGCATGGGCCAGATCAGCCTCAGGCGCGACGGCAAGCTGAAACGTAAAACGCCGCTCTGCATTGCGAGAGAAATTGACGATACGGCTTTTGAAAACGGTCGAGTTGGGGATGCGAATGTGATTTCCGTCAAAGCTCAGCAGAATCGTTGCCCGAGAGGTTAGGCGGATGACCTTGCCAGTGTCGCCTCCGATCTCGATCGTATCATTGGGGCGAAAGGGCTGGCGGATAGAAAGCATGATGGACGCGATGAAATTCTCAACCGTGTCACGCACCGCAAAGCCGATAGCGAGGCCAACAATGCCCGCAGCGCCCAAAATGCCGGACAGGAGTGCCGTTGCATTGATGATATCGAGAGCTACGACCAAACCACCGATGATGAAAACCAACCGCAGGATTTGCCGATAGATGTCTGCAATAAACGCATTTGGAGCCAAGCGGTTCCACGGCTGCTTGCGTCGCGCTATGGCAAAGCCTAGCAGCACGATCAAAGCAAACAACGACAGGGCGATGATCGCTAGGGGCAGAAAGGCAATAAGCTGTTTGCCGCGTGCGAGAAACCGTTCAACAGCGGGGTTTAGCCGCTGCACGACGTCGGTTGTCTTGGTCACTTCATTTTCTATTGCCACCACGCCCTCGACGCGCCCTGCAAGTGTGTTGAGGCGCTGAGCGCTTGCAGTATCCAGCGTATGGCCCCGTAGGGTTACGATGCCGGAACTTACGGCAACAGTCACGTCATCAAAGCCTTCCAATTCGCTCAGGATGTCGCGGATACGGTTGGCAATGGCAGCATCTTGGCCAGCGCTGTCCTGAATGGTTATCGTTCCCGAGGGCTGGTCGGTGGACTGTGCCAGAACGCTGATGGGCAGCAGTAGGCACAGCAAAAGAGCAATGTGACGCATTAATGATCTCTGTAAAATATAGCTAACAATAAGGCGGCAGCTTAGGCTCGCCTTATTGCTTTTGCAAACTTGGTATTAGCTACAGTCCACCAAGATAGCCCCAGCGCGCCCTCCAGCAAGAACCGCCTCATGCGCTGCTACACATTCTTCCAACGGGTAAATTTGCGCAACAGGGCAAATGAGGGCACCGTCAGCCAGCGCGTCATTCAGCCGTGTGATCCGTTCCTGACGATCCGCAAGTGGCAAGAGATAGATCAAGATGATGTCGATTGTCGCCGCTTTGAACAAGAACGGAGCAAATGGCATTGTAGGGGTTAAGTCAATTTGAGAGCCGTAGGCGGCGATTGTTCCGTTCACTTTGATGACTTCGGCGTTCATCATAATATTCGCGCCAAATTCGACTTCAAGTATGCGGTCAACATGTGCACCGCTATTCGCTGTCAAAATATCCTCAACCAGGGTCTCGGAGCGGTAATCCAGAACGGTCTGGGCGCCTGCGGCCTTAACCCTCTCCATGTCGCGTTCGCTACAGGTGGCAATGACTTTTGCACCGCCCCAAACGGCCAGTTGTACAGCCAGATAGCCGACAGTCCCGCCGCCACCGGAAACCAATAGGGTTTGCCCCGTCACGTCGCCCGCGCCAAACACGGCCTCGGCCGCTGTAAGCCCGGGAATACCTAGGACTGCACCTGTCTCAAGGCTGATGCCTTCTGGCAGATCGACAGCTTGTTCGGCTGGCAAGGTAATGTGTGTAGATCCCGTGCCAAATGCGCGCTGCCACTGGCCATTCCAGATCCAGACCCGGTTGCCAATACGGTTCGGGCGAACACCTTCTCCAACTGCTTCGATCACGCCAGCGCCATCACTATGCGGAATGACCTGCGGGAAGGCTGGTTTCAACACGCCAGGACGAGACCCTGCGCGGGATTTGATGTCAGAAGGGTTTACGCCAGAAAATGCCATGCGGATGGTTACTTCGCCAGCGGCTGGTGCTGGGGTGCCCAGTGTTGCAATGTTCAGGACATCGGCGGCGCTGCCGAAATGGTCGTAGTAAACGGATTTCATGACGTGTGGTCCTTTGGATCTAGTTGGGAATCCCAGCATGGTCCAACAGGCGCTCAGGTGCAATCAGTCAAACGTCTCAGTAGGGCGCACACCCCAAAGACGG
The DNA here is from genome assembly GCF_036960155.1 of Sulfitobacter sp. GTDB lineage: Bacteria > Pseudomonadota > Alphaproteobacteria > Rhodobacterales > Rhodobacteraceae > Sulfitobacter. The sequence goes on from NZ_JBALWB010000010.1 coordinate 95,842, forward strand.
GCCTTGGGTGCCCAACCTTTGAAGCCGCCCGAACGCAGAAGGCACCATTCGCCGTTACATGCGCTAACGCGGGCGACAACGCCCATCTCCAGTGCGGCCACCACAAGCGTCGTTGCATCCGGACGTGAATGAAGTTGTAGCATATCTTTTTCGATCAACACAGTTCTTGTACCGGAGAGAAGGGAGTAATGTACCCATCCGCCGATACCGTCGCGGTCTTCGACTCTGCGCCAATGACCATGCTCTGCTGTGATCCGCAAAGGCATGTCACGGCGTTTGAATACCCAATCGATGCGGTGGGTCAATGAAGGCCCACGGCGCACATTCCCCTCGGACGCCTTCATTGAAACGAAACGCGGGATAGGTCGATTGGTTACTTTTCCCATTTCTGTACCGCTACCGGCAAGAACAGGTGTGGCAAAACTGGTGGTCAGGATCAGCGCACACGCGCCAAGGAGCCCTGCGCCCAATTTGCGCAATTGTGATTTGTTCATAATGTGCTGCCTGCACTGAATTTTATTGTTTTGGTCTTGCTCATGCAACTCGAGGTTCTTGTGCCTCGTCGCTGCTTAGGTCACCATGCACTTAATCCATACGTCAAGCCAAGTCCGGAGATACAAAAATGCCCAAACAACAGCTGAGTGTTGTAGTCACGCGACGGTTGCCAGAGGTCGTTGAGACCCGTCTGGCAGAATTGTTTGATGTCCAATTACGCGACACGGACACCCCCATGACCCGCGCCGAGTTACGAGAAGCGATCAAAACCTGCGATGTTTTGGTGCCAACAATTACGGATCAGATCGATAACGCGCTGATTTCCCAAGCGGGGGAGCGCCTAAAGTTGATTGCGAATTACGGTGCTGGCGTTGATCATATTGATGTGGCTACCGCCCGCCAGCAGGGGGTTTTGGTTTCAAACACTCCTGGTGTGTTAACGGATGATACCGCTGATATGACAATGGCGTTGTTATTGGCGGTCACACGGCGGATGCCGGAAGGTATGGCCAAGATGCAAAAGAACGAATGGGATGGTTGGGCCCCTAATGCGTTGTTGGGCGGTCGCATTTCTGGGCGTCGTTTGGGGATTTTGGGAATGGGCCGGATTGGTCAGGCGGTTGCGCAACGCGCGTCAGCATTCGGGATGCAAATCCACTACCACAACCGTCGCCGCTTGCGCCCCGAAACCGAAGCTGATCTTCAGGCGACCTATTGGGAAAGCTTAGATCAGATGGTTGCGCGGATGGACGTGATTTCTGTTAACTGTCCACATACGCCCTCGACGTTTCACCTCATGAATGCGCGTCGATTAAAGCTGATGAAACCGGATGCGGTGATTGTGAATACTTCCCGCGGTGAGGTAATCGACGAGAACGCGCTAACGCGGATGCTACGCGCTGGTGAGATAAAAGGTGCGGGTCTGGACGTGTATGAACACGGCGTCGAAATTAACCCACGTTTGCGCGAGCTCGAGAATGTCGTCCTGCTGCCCCACATGGGGTCTGCCACCGTCGAGGGGCGGATTGAAATGGGCGAAAAGGTGATCATCAATATTAAAACGTTTGATGATGGTCACAGGCCGCCAGATCAGGTTGTGCCTGCAATGCTATGAACGCCGTCAACGTAAGTTGACTAACGATTTGAAAAAATGAGGAAACCTGTGATGCGTACAATTTTGTTTGGTGTTTTTGTTGCGATGGCTGGCAGTGTCGCAGCCCAACAAGCGGCGGATGCAGTTGCGCCAGAGGCCGCGAGTGCCGGCGTATTTGAGACGCTGTCTGCGGATGTATCGGCATCGCTGGCAGCCAAGGCCGCAGGACAACCAGTCTTGGCAGACAACTGGATGATCGCTGCGGCTAATCCTCATGCGGTCAAGGCGGGTGCAGATGTTCTGGCTGCGGGTGGTACGGCGGCTGATGCACTTGTCGCTGTTCAGGTGATGCTGGGTTTGGTTGAACCGCAAAGCTCTGGTTTGGGCGGTGGTGCATTTCTGGTCTGGTATGATGCCGCGAGTGGCGAGTTGACCACGTTTGACGGTCGTGAAACGGCGCCTCTGGCCGCAACACCGCAATTGTTTCAGGATGAAGCTGGCGAGCCGCTTAAGTTCTTTGATGCTGTGGTTGGTGGTCTTTCTGTGGGCACGCCGGGCACGCCTGCGCTATTGGCCCATGTCCACAAGCGTTTCGGAAATCAGGATTGGGCGAGCCTTCTTAGCCCTGCCATGGGATTGGCCGAAAATGGTTTTACCGTTAGCCCGCGCTTGGCCCAACTTGTTGCTTCTGACGCAGAGCGTCTGGCAAGCTCAACCACAACCGCAGCCTATTTCTTACCCCAAGGGACACCGATCAAGGCAGGGGATACTCTTGTGAACCAGCCCTATGCGGAAACGTTAAAAGCAATTGGCGCGCAGGGCGTTGATGCGTTTTACGCAGGCGATCTGGCCAAAAATATTATCGCTACTGTACAAGGCGCCAAAGGCAATCCCGGTGTTCTGAGCGAAGTAGATCTGGCGATCTACCAAGTTAAAGAACGCCCAGCCGTCTGTGCCACCTACCGCGCGCATGATGTTTGCGGCATGGGCCCACCATCCTCCGGTGCTATCGCAGTTGGCCAAACGTTGGGTATGCTAGAAGGTTACGACCTCAGCGCGGGACCTGATGATATCAATGTGCGTCGCTTGATCGGTGATGCCGCGCGCCTCGCGTTTGCAGATCGTGGACGCTACCTGGCCGATAGCGATTATGTGCCAGTACCGGTGCAGGGCATGCTTGATCCTGCCTATTTGGCTGAACGTGGTGCGCTTTTGTCTGGCGATGATGCACTGCCCGAAGTGTCAGCAGGTTCCCCCGCGTTTGATCATGCGTTGATTTGGGCAGATGACGAAGCAATTGAACTGCCTTCAACCTCTCACATCTCGATTGTAGACGCGGCTGGCAATGTGGCGTCGATGACCACTACCATCGAAAACGGTTTTGGGAGTCGCCTGATGGTTGGTGGCTTTCTGCTCAACAACGAGCTGACAGATTTCTCATTCCGCAGTCACCGTGATGGCGTGTCGATTGCCAACCGTGTTGAACCGGGCAAGCGTCCGCGTTCATCCATGTCGCCGACAATCGTTATGAAAGACGGCGCGCCAGTCATCGTTGCTGGCTCTCCTGGTGGCAGCAGGATCATCGGTTACACCACAGAAGCGATCATCGGGATGATTGACTGGGGCCTTAACCCTCAGGAAGCGGCTGCATTACCACATGCGGTCAATCGTTTTGGGACCTACGACCTTGAAGCTGGAACATCAGCCGAAGCGTTGAACGACGGTTTGACCGGTATTGGGTTTGAAACGAATGCGCGCGCTTTGACGTCGGGCCTTCATTTGATTGCTATTGGCGATACGCTGCAGGGCGGCGCTGATCCGCGCCGCGAAGGCATCGCGTTGGGAGAATAGAGTAATGGTTCAAGCAACATCACTAGCGCGCAACGAAGACGGTATCGGTGCGGCGCTGGGTATTCTCAAGCAGCAATTTGGCGAACGGTTTAACACGGGCGCTTCGATCCGTGAGCAACACGCACACACCACGACATGGATCAACAATCAGCCGCCCGATGGCGTGGTGTTTGCCCATTCCACCCAAGAAGTGTCTGACGTTGTCAAGATTTGCGCAGCCCATAAGGTGCCGATCATTCCCTTTGGCACGGGCACCTCCCTAGAGGGGCATGTAAATGCGCCTGCAGGCGGGATCAGTATCGATGTCAGCCAAATGGATAAGGTGCTAGAGGTCAACGCGGGGGATCTTGATTGCCGTGTACAGCCGGGTGTGACGCGCATGGCACTCAATACCCATCTGCGCGACCAAGGTTTGTTTTTTCCGATCGACCCCGGTGCCGATGCAAGTATTGGCGGCATGGCAGCGACACGTGCGTCTGGCACCAACGCGGTGCGGTATGGTACGATGAAAGACAACGTGCTGAGCGTTGAGGCTGTGATGGCCAACGGCGAAATCATCCGAACCGCCAGCCGCGCGCGGAAATCTTCGGCGGGTTATGATTTAACGCGCTTGATGGTTGGGTCCGAAGGAACACTAGGGATCATCACGGAAGTTACATTGCGCCTGCAGGGTATTCCTGAAGCGATTTCTGCCGCCAGTTGTTCATTTCCAACGGTAGAGGCGGCCTGCGAAACGGTAATGGCAGTCATCCAATACGGCCTGCCTGTTGCGCGGATCGAATTGTTGGATGCTTTGGTGGTTAAAGCGGTGAATAGCTATTCGAAGCTGACACTGCCAGAAACACCTTTGTTGTTGCTTGAGTTCCACGGATCAGACGCGGGCGTTGCCGAACAGGCCGAGACTTTCGGTGCATTGGCCGAAGATTTTGGCGGAACAGGATATGCGGCGACCACTTCGGCGGAAGAACGTACAAAACTATGGCAGGCGCGTCATGATGCCTATTGGGCGATGCTTGCGCTTAGACCCGGATCAAAGGCGGTTGCCACAGATGTCTGTGTACCGATTTCGAAACTCGCTGAGGCAGTTGTTGCGACAAATGAAAAAGCAGAAGAGTTGAACCTGATTGCGCCTGTTGTCGGTCACGCGGGGGATGGGAATTTCCATGCGTCAGTGTTGATCGATATGGATGATCCGATCGAGGTCGCGAATGCTGAAAAATTTGTCAGTTGGTTAAATCATCGTGCCATTTCTCTTGGCGGTACCTGCACAGGTGAACACGGAATTGGCCAAGGCAAACGGCCCTATCTGGTAAAAGAGCTAGGCGGTGCAGTTGATGTTATGGTGGCGATAAAACGGGCGCTTGACCCCGACGACATCATGAATCCGGGTAAAATTCTTCCCTAAGAAGCTGTAGCTCGCATGGATCCGTCGTAATTGCGACCTTTCAACTGAGGAGTAGGTCGGTTTTCTGCTCTGTCCGGTCGCGGTTTGGCGTCGGTTTCTGTGCCTGCGGTCTAAAACGGGGCAAGAGCGCGCAAAAGGGAATCGTGACATGAAAACGCAAGTCAAAGCATTGGTTGTAGGCGGCGGCGCCGTCGGAACTTCGATCGCCTATCATTTGGCGCGCGCAGGTTGGGATGATGTTGTCCTGCTAGAGCGCGATGAACTAACGTCAGGCTCGACTTGGCATGCGGCAGGTTTGCTGCCCTATTTCAACATGTCCTACGCGACGACCCACATCCACGACTATTCGATCAAGTTCTATAAAACGCTTGAAGAAGAGACGGGTTTGAACGCTGGTTTTGCCGTTGTTGGAAACCTGCGCATGGCACAAACAGATGAACGCATGGACGAATACATGCTCTATGCGTCTACCGCTGAAACTTGTGGCGTCCCCTACCAGTGGATGACACCCGACGAGATCAAAGAAAAATGGCCGCTGATCCGCACAGAAGACCTGAAGGGTGCGATTTATCACCAAACTGACGGGTACATTAACCCTGCTGACGTGACCATGGCGATGGCTAAAGGCGCGCGCCAGCGTGGCGTTGTGATTGAACGCAAATGGCAAGCAGATGCATTCCACTGGAACGGCGAAGCATGGGAAGTCACCGTAACCAAGATGGTAGAAAAGGGCGGCAACCTTGTTCCCTCTGACGAACAAGTTGTGATCACCGCCGAGCATGTTGTCACGGCGTCAGGCAATCACGCACAGCGTACCGCCCAGATGTTGGGCATCAAAATGCCCGCCATTCCGGTTGAACACCAGTTCATCGTAATGGATCAAGACCCCGATTTGGTGAAATTCCGCGAAGAGGGGAACGCCGAACACCCTGTTATTCGCGATGCAGATGCCCAATCTTATGTGCGTGAAGAACGCGGTGGCTGGATCTTGGGTGTGTACGAAAAAGGTGCGCCCGCCCGTTTTGAATACGGTGTGCCAGACAGTTTCCGCGCCGATCTTTTCCAGCTCAATCTGGACCGGATTGAAGGCCAATATATGGCGATGAACCACCGCATCCCTTCCACGGAAGAATGCGGCCTGAAAGACGATTTTAATGGCCCGATCTGCTACACACCAGACGGCAACCCGCTGGTGGGCCCTGCACCCGGTTTGCGTAACATGTGGCTGGCCGAAGGGTTCTCATTCGGGATCACCGCAGCGGGCGGCACAGGCTATTACCTTGCCCAAATGATGGTTGAAGGCGAAGCCGAGATCGACATGGCAAGCCTTGATCCAAAACGCTACGGTGACTGGATGACAACCGAATTTGCAGCGCGCAAAAACGAAGAAGCCTATGAACACGTTTATATCGTGCACCACCCTGACGAAGAACGCCCTGCATGCCGTCCATTGCGCACATCCCCAGCCTATGACCGCCAAGCCGCGCGTGGTGCCCAGTTTGGTTGGGTGAACGGCTGGGAACGTCCAAACTATTTTGCGCCAGCGGGTTTCAGCGACTATGATTCACGTTCGTTTAAACGCGGGGGATGGTGGCAGTACGCTGTGGATGAGGCAAAAGCAATCCGTGAAGGTGTAGGCCTGATCGATGCTACAGCCTTCACCAAACACGTTGTCAAAGGACCCGGTGCTACGGCCTTCCTTGATTGGTTCACTTGCAACAAACTGCCAAGCATCGGGCGCATCAACCTGACCTATGCGCTGACGGGCGCTGGGACCACACGGACCGAATACACCATCGTGCGCATCGCGCAGGATGAATACTATCTGGTGAGTGCAGGCGGGTGGACAGCCTATGATAGCGATTATCTGCGCAAAGCGATCGAGGATAAGGCGCCGGAATTGGGCTATATCGAATGTCACGATGTCACGACGCAGTGGGGCGTATTTGCCATCGCGGGTCCAAAATCGCGTGAGGTTCTGCGCGATGTGATCAAAGATGCAAACCCCGATACTGTGCTGAGCAACAAACGCTTTCCTTGGCTCACGATGCGCAACATCGAACTGGGCATGGTGCCTGTGCGTGCGATCCGCGTGGCCTATACCGGAGAACTGGGTTGGGAATTGCACCACCCGATCGAGATGCAAAACCACCTGTTTGATCTGCTGGAAAAAGCGGGTGAAAAACATGGGATGAAGCTGGTTGGCGCACGTGCGCAAAACTGGTTGCGTCAAGAGAAAAGCTATCGCGCCTTTGGCACCGAGCTGGGCCGTGATGCAACGCCGTTAGAAGCTGACCTGCCGCGCTTTGTTGATATGAAAAAAGAATTCTATGGCAAGCAGGCCTTGGAAGATCATGGCATCAAGGCAAAATGCGTAACCTTGCTGATTGATGGTCCTGATGATGCTGATCCATGGGGTCACGAAGTGCTGTATCACGGTGACACCCGTGTTGGGCGTCTGACTTCTGGCGGGTATTCGGTGGCCTTTGGGAAATCCATTGGCATGGGCTATGTCTCGGCTGAAACAGCCGTGGTTGGCACAAAGTTGAGCGTGAAAATGTTCGACAAGTTGTGGGATGCCGAGATTGTCGAAGACAGTCCTTACGATCCAAAGAACACAACCATCCGTGTGGATGGGTAAATAAAAAAGGGCCGCAGCACTTAGTGCTGCGGCCCTTTTTTTCTAGGGTTATGGCCTTTTAACTAATGTTATTTAACAGACCGCGCCGCCAGCCAAGCGTTCCACTCAGCGGCACTTCCTGAAAACAGGTTCAGATCCACTTCACCTTGAATGCCATCAATAAGCCCGGTGGACGAATACTGCCAAAACCGCCAACCCTGACGTGGAAATGCTTCATGCGGAGTTTTGGCCGTTGTACGCAACCAGTACTCATACCCTCTGAAACTGGCCAGCTCGTTTTCTTTGTAAAAACGTGGCGTGGTATAGATGATCGGGCGCTGGCCGTAATGCGCCTCAACAATCCTGAGCCAGCGGCGCATTTCGTCTTTCACAACCTTCGCGTCGGGGCGACGATGTGCACAGGTGGGTGAAAAGGGGTTCCACTCCATATCCAACACAGGGGGCAACATGCCTTTGGTCTTGGGGACATTGCGAATGAACCACCGTGCCTGAACTTCTGGCGCAGTGCAGAAATAATAGAAATGATACGCGCCGCGCGCCACGCCAGCCTGACCCGCGCCGCGCCAATGTTGCTTGAATGCCGAGTCTAGCAGATCGCCGCCCTCAGTCGCCTTGATGAAGGCGAAGTTCACCCCGTTACGGCGCGCCTGCTTCCAATGAATGCTTTTTTGGAACCGCGCGGCATCAATGCCGTGAACCGGATAGCGCGCTGGCCGTTGGCCTTTGAAATCAATCGGATCAGCATCGCGAAAATTGGGTGCGACGGCTTCTCCTACGGGGATGACCTTGCCACCACCTCCTCCGCAGGAGGCTAAGATTGAGATGATGAGGATCGAAAAAGTTGTGCGCAGAGTCATAATGGCTTCCGTTTGGCGATAAGGGCGAGGTTGTTCGCTGGCATGTTCTGAACGAGGCTAGCGTCCAAGCCAGCGCCTGTCAGCACCTGTTTGATCCATTGATCATCCTTGTATCCGATTTCGGAATTGGCAGCGCGCAGTTCAGCGTCAAATTTTGCGTCTCCATCCGAGGAAAGGATACCATCGCGTTTGAAGGGCCCGTAGATTACAAAGTGACCCTGTGGCGCCAAGGTGCTGGCCGCTTCGAGCAGAACAGTGGCCGCCGCCTCAGCTGAAATAAGATGCAGCAGGTTACCCAAATAAATCAGATCGTATGGTATGTGACTGGCTGCCCATCCTTGCACGGAAGCATCAAGAAGTTGCGCTGGGCGTAGGTTATCAAGTGCCGCTTGCGCGGCGTAGGCGTCAATGCTGGTGATCCGATCAACTGCAATTTCGGTTGGATACCAATCGATCTGCGGGATCGCCGCGGCCAAAGCGGAAATATGCTGCCCAGTACCGGATGCAATTTCCAAGGCGCGACCACGAGGTGGTGCGATCTGTTGCAAAAGCTCGACAATCACGGGCGCATTGCGCAATGCCGAAGGCGCGCAGAGTTTTCCGTCTTCAGTTTGGCTTGCGACACTGGCGTTTGGCGGTAGCTTGCTCATACCCGCAACCTGTCAGGACGTAGTGCTGCCACAGCGTCGGCATCAAGGGTTGGTGTGCGCCCCATCACGAGGTCAGCCAGCAGGACAGATGCAGCGGGAGAGGTTTGAAAACCGTATCCGCCTTGTCCCGCACACCAGATAAATTCAGGCACATCAGGATCACGACCCAGAACCAGTGTACGGTCCGGCGCGAAACTGCGCAGACCCGCCCATGTTGCCAGTGGTCTTGTGACAGGAGTACTTACCATCTGTTGATAGCGGTCCAGCCCTTTGGCCAAGGTCATATCATCGGCAAAGGCATCGTGGGGGTAGGTCGCGTCTTCTTCGGCAGGAGAGACAAGCAGCGCACCCGCATCCGGCTTTGCATACCAGCTTTCACCCGTTCCAAAGAACATGGGCCAACGGCTGGTGTCATGTCCACCGGGGGCCGCGATACGCGCCATTGAACGGCGATGTGGAATAATGCCCAAAGGCGTCACACCCGCAATGCCTGCAATCAGGTCAGCCCAGGCGCCCGCCGCATTTACAAGCGTGCGCGCACTATAGGTTTCAGTCGCGCTTACGTGCCAGCCGTGGTCGTCCTGACGGATGCTTGTCACAATAGCGTCTGATATAATCTGGCCACCATTTTCGCGTATGGTGCGGATGAAATCCTGCATTAAAAGATCGGTGTCGATGTCAAATGCTTCGGCGTGATATCCGGCCAGTGCAACTTTTTTAGGGTCCAATACAGGAACAAAATCAATCGCTTCAGCTGGTGAAATCTCTTGTACGCCCATCTGCTTGGCATCTGCATGAAAGGCTTCGGCGTCATCTGCGGAGGCAATAATCATCAAACCACGTTGGGTTAGATAATTGCCTGCTTCAAAATGTTCCATGCTGGCGCGGTTGAGGGCTTGAGCTGACGGCGCGCCGTAGTTTTCCTCAATCAGGGCGGCAGAACGTCCAGAAGCGTGGTAGCCAAAGGCGCTTTCCATTTCCAACACGGTTACCTGTGCGTCGACGGATAAGCGGGCGGCGGCAGACAGGCCTGCAATCCCACCGCCGATGATGATGATGTCGCTCATTGTTCTTCTGCTCTGTCTGTTGCGAGAGGCGGGGTTGGGACAAGAGTGGCTAGCTCAGCATAAAGCTCGGGCGATATAGTATATTCCATCGCAGCAAGGGAGGGAGCCAATTGTTCGGCTGATCGCGCGGATATAATGGGTGTTGGTGCGGTCTCATGCGCCGCTGCCCACGCCACAGCTAGAGTTGCCGCATGTACCCCTTCGCGGGCCGCGATCTGGCCTAGCGTTTGAGCGGCTTCGTGCATGTGATCAAAACGGTAGCGCGCTTTATAGTTTTTATCTTCGGTCAAACGGCCCCCGCCACCGTTTGCGTATTTGCCTGTCAGTAGGCCACCGCCCAAAGGTGAGTAAGGGACACAAAGCATGCCCATATCTTTTGCCATGGGCATGATCTCGACTTCGGCCTGACGTTTCACCGCGCTATACATCGGCTGAATGAACGAGATGGATAAATCAAATTTGGCCGCGATATTTGCAGCCTTAACTGCTTGCCAAGCCGCGAAATTTGAAATGCCAACAGCACGGATGATACCATCATTTCTGAGCTGGGCTAGGGCCTCAAAGCTCTCATGCATGTCGGTGTTTGGATCAAAACGGTGCAGATACAGCGCGTCGATCACATCAACATCCATGCGCTTGCGAGAGGTCTCGGCTGATGCGCGGATGTTGTCTGCGGTGGCGCCACCTGCATAGGCTGCCTTGGTCGCAATGATCAGACGTTCTCGGTGCGGCTTGATCATCTCGCCTAGATAGGTTTCGGATGCGCCATCCGTATACAGATGGGCGGTGTCGAAATGGGTGATGCCCGCGGCAAGCGACGCATCAAACATTTCTTGGGAGGCACTGCGGTCTGCGCGCCCTCCAAATTGCATGGTGCCAAATGCAAGGCGGCTGGCAGGGGTGCCATCAAGGCTGGTCAGGATGTGTTTCATCCGCTTTTGGTGCCACCCTTGATACCGCTTGGCAATGGAAAGTGCGGTTTACACGCCGCCTTTTTCAACTGCGCGGATATATGCGGGCCGCGCCTCGATGGCGTCGACAAAAGCAGCCAGCTTTGGATAGGTTTCGCGCTGTTCCATCCGCATCGCAATTTGCGCAGGAAAGCTGAGCATAATGTCGGCGGCGGAGAGATCATCTAGAACAAAATGCCCCGACGGGCGCAGCATCTGTTCCATGTAAGAGAAGTGGTTGTCGAGTTCGGATTGAATGCGTGGATGCAACGGCGCGCCTGCCTCACCCAAACGTCCAACATATAGTTTTAGCAGGATCGGCGTCATCGCAGAACCTTCGGCGAAATGCATGGCTTCAAGGTGGCGAATGTGCGCTGTTGTACCAACGGCTGGGATCATCTGCGGTGCAAATTTTGCGCATAGCAGTTCGGTGATTGCAGCACTCTCACCGACGGTTTCGCCATCAATCTCGATGACAGGTGACTTACCCAATGGGTGCACTTTGAGCAGGGCATCAGGCGCGAGGTTGGTTTCCTCATCGCGTTCATGCAAAACAAATTCATAGGGCGCGCCAATCTCTTCCAATAGCCAGAGAATGCGCAGCGAGCGGGACCTGTTGAGGTGATGAAGTTTGATCATTCAATTAGACTAGGAGGTTTGCAGCGGTCTGCAAAGCAGGTCATGTTGCCTGTGACGCAACGGGAGAATTGAGATGATAATTGCAGATAAGGCGACGTTGACCGGAACAACACGGGATGCCCGTGGATCTGGCTGGGAGAGCTTGCGCCTGTTGGTCCGCTCGGATGGCATGGGATTTTCAATGACCGAAACACGCGTGTTGCCGGGGGCCGTGCTACGGTTGCAGTACAAACATCACATCGAGGCATGTTACTGCATTGGCGGCGCCGGCGAAGTGGTGGAGCTGGGAAGCGGCGCTGTTCATACAATTCATGCTGGCGTGTTGTATGCTCCTAACGCCCACGAACAGCATGAGGTGCGCGTGCCCGAAGACGGCACGGCATTGCATTTGATATGCGTCTTTTCGCCTGCGTTAGAGGGCAACGAGGTGCACGGGGTTGACGGGAGCTATCCCCCGCCGAAGTGATGCCTGACACCTCGAGAGGTGCGAGAAGCCTATCGTACGGTCAAGACGATCTTGCCGACATGGCCCTTTTCGGAAAAGCTTGCTTGGGCCTGTCCGATATTGGCAAGCGTAAAGGTCTCTGCGACCAGTGGCTTAATCTGTTTGCTTTCGATCCGCTTGACCAGATTGCCGAACACCTCAGGTTCAAGAACGGTACACCCGAAAAAGCTGAGGTCTTTGAGGTAGAGGGTGCGCACGTCCAGATCGACAATCGGACCTGCAATAGCCCCTGCAACTGCATAGCGACCAAAGGGGCGCAGGATGTCTAACAGTGCAGGCCATTTTGGCCCTGCGACCAGATCAATAACGACATCGACACTATTTGCGCCCAGTTCAGCAAGGAAATCATCGTCGCGATTTAGCGTCTTTTCGGCGCCTAGTTCGGACAAAAGGGATGCTTTGGATGCGCTTGTAACAGCAATCACACGTGCGCCGCGTGCGCGGGCCAATTGTACGGTTGCTGATCCTACGCCACCCGAGGCACCAGTCACCAAAACAACATCGCCTTCCTTTACCCGTGCGCGGGTCAGCATGTTTTCGGCTGTTGAGTAGGAACAGGGAAAGGACGCCAGTTCGACGTCCGTTAGATCGCTGTTGATCGAAATCGCATGACGCGCAGCCACGCGCGTGTATTGGGCAAAGCCGCCGTCGCATTCAGAGCCGTAATACCAGGGGAGCTCGAGCGCTTCACCGTTTGCTTTGCGCAGACACGGCTCAATCAAGACCCGTTCACCAATACGTTCAGGATTTACGCCCTCTCCGACGGCGACAATCGTTCCACAAACATCGGCCCCTTGGATGAACGGGAACGAGAGTGCATTGCCTGACCAACTGGCATCTTCGGATGCGGCGTCTCCCTTAGAGTACCAGCCGATGCGCGTGTTGAGGTCCGTATTGTTCACGCCAGCTGCGCTGACTTCGATTATGACATCCCCCTTCATGGGGGAGGGTGTAGCAAGATCGTCGCGCCATTGCAGCATTTCGGGCCCGCCGTGCCCTGTTAAAGCGACGCCGTACATTTTGTCGGGAAGGGCCATTTTGTTCTCCGCAGGTTTCCAATTCCGACACTCCGCTCAATCTGAAGCCCAGTCAATCTAAAGCACAGTCAATTGGTGTTCAGTTTGAATAACTCACAACAAAAAAAAGGCCCCGCAAAAAGCGGAGCCTTTTCAGCTATTAATGAGATTTCGCTTACTGCGGAATTTCGCCTTCAATGCCTTCAACGTAGAAGTTCATGCCAGCCAATGTACCGTCATCCGCTGTTTCGCCGTCCGCTAGGAATGCTGTGCCGTCCTGCTTGTTCAGCGGGCCAGTGAACGCGTGGTAAGAACCGTCCGCCAGTGAAGCTTTCAGTGCCAATGCTTCGGCTTTCACGTCTGCTGGGACTGCGTCGGAAATCTCGCCGATGCCAACCATGCCTGCGCCAATGCCGTCCCATGTATCTGTGGATGCCCATGTGCCGTCCATGACGGCCTTGGTGCGTGCAACGTAATATGGTGCCCAGTCATCAATGATGGATGAAACACGTGGGAATGGTGCATACTGGCCCATGTCAGATGCCTGACCAAAGGTTACAACATTGCCAGCTTCTTGTGCAGCCGCTTGTGGTGCTGTGGAGTCTGTGTGCTGCAGAACAACGTCAGCGCCTTGCTCGATTAGGACCTTGGCTGCGTCTGCTTCTTTTGCGGGATCAAACCATGTGTAGGCCCAAACGATTTTGAACTGTACGTCTGGGTTTACTTTGCGCGCGTGGATGAACGCAGAGTTGATGCCACGGATAACTTCGGGGATCGGGTAAGAACCAATGTAACCCACGATGTTGGATTTGGTCATCTTGCCTGCGATGTGGCCCTGAATTGCGCGGCCTTCGTAAAAGCGCGCTGAATAGGTGCTCACGTTGTCCGCACGTTTGTAGCCCGTTGCGTGCTCAAATTTCACATTCGGGAATTTGCCCGCAACGTTGATCGTTGGGTCCATATAGCCAAAGGACGTGGTAAAGATCAGATCAGCACCGTCGAGCGCCATCTGCGTCATAACACGCTCAGAGTCGGGGCCCTCGGCCACGCTCTCAACAAAGACAGTTTCGACTTTGTCGCCAAATTCTTCTTCAATGGCCAAGCGGCCTTTGTTGTGCTCATAGGTCCAGCCGCCGTCGCCGACGGGGCCAACAAATACAAAGCCGACTTTCGTTTTATCTTCGGCGTATGCACCTGTGGCAAGGCCTACGGCCAGCGCAGCGCCGGTCAGCAGTTTGGTGAAATTCATCTTATAGTTCTCCCCAGTTGGTCTTTTCCGCTCGTTGGCGGTTTTTGCCTCAGGACGAGGCGTGGAATATGCGTCCAAGTGATCCCGGTGCGGCGCTTTTTGAGCGCGACAGAAAAACCAGAACCACGATGGTGATAACGTAGGGCGACATTGCCAGATATTCGACCGGAATGGCAACGCCTGCGCCTTGTAGATTCAGCTGCAATTGAACCAAACCGCCAAAAAGATAAGCTCCTAGCAGCACGCGAAATGGTTTCCAGCTGGCAAATACCACCAGCGCGAGTGCGATCCAGCCGACTCCGGCTGTCATGCCTTCGGTCCATTGGGGCACACGGATCAAGCTGATGTATGCTCCGCCAACGCCCGCGCAGGCACCGCCAAACATGATGGCAAGCGTGCGGATGCGGACAACCTTATATCCCAGCGCATGTGCGGCATCGTGATTTTCGCCAACGGCGCGTAAAACCAGACCCACACGGGTGAATTTCATAACGGCCCAAACCGCAACAACCAAGGCCAGCCCAAGATAGACAATGATGTCATGGCTCAAGACAACAGGGCCGATCACAGGAATATCGGCCAAGGGGCCAAAGCTTATATCGCCAAGGCGAGGTGGTTTAACGCCAACATAACTTTGGCCAAGCAGGGCGGAAAATCCTAACCCAAACAGGGTGAGCGCAAGCCCGGATGCGACCTGATTGGCCAACATAACTTGGGTGAGGAATGCAAACAGCAGGCTGAGTACCGCACCACCGACAGCCGCAGCTACAAACCCCAGCAGGGGAGAGCCAGTCTCAACCGCTGTGGCAAAGCCACAGATCGCGCCCATGATCATCATGCCCTCGACACCAAGGTTCAGCACACCTGTTTTTTCGACCACCAATTCGCCAATTGCAGCAAAGATGAGTGGGGTCGCGGCAACAAAGAAGCCAGCGACAAAAAGGATTGGGTTGATTGATGAAAGATCCATCATGCCACCTCTGTTTGGCCGATGCGCAGCCGATAATTTGTGAAAAGGTCAAAGGCGAGAAGGAAGAACAATAACATCCCTTGGAAGACCTGAATGGCGGCAGCGGGCAGGCCAAGTTTTGACTGCGCGATATCACCGCCGATGTAGGTCAACGCCATCAGCGCGCCTGCTAGCAAAATGCCAACCGGATGCAAGCGCCCCAAGAAGGCAACGATAATTGCGGTGAAACCGTAACCCACGTTAAAGTCGATTGTGACCTGACCCGCAGGGCCAGTCACTTCGAACATGCCAGCAAGGCCCGCCAGCAGACCCGACATGCCCAGACAAAACAGGATCAGCCGTGAAGGGTTTACGCCAGAGAATGCAGCGGCGCGTGGCGCATCCCCTGTGACACGGATGGCAAAACCAAGGCGGTGGCGCGCCAGCAAAACATAGGCAAAGATCACTGCAATCAGCGCAGCAACGACACCCCAGTGCATTCCCGACCCTGCGATCAGATCGGCATTATGTGCGCTGCTATATTGTTGCAGGTTGCGCGAGCCGGGAAAACCGAACCCTTCCGGGTTTTTCATCATGCCCAGCGACATAGAGGCCAGAAATTGTTCAGCTACATACACCAGCATCAGTGAGACAAGAATTTCGTTGGTGCCAAATTTCACCTTGAGAACAGCAGGGATCATGGCCCAAATCCATCCGCCAAAAGCGCCCGCAAGCACCATCAACGGAAAGATGAACACGCTTTCCGTTGGGTAGAACGCCAATCCCACGCCTGCACCAAACAATGCGCCCATAATGTATTGCCCTTCGGCGCCGATGTTCCAGATGCCCGCCTTGAAGCCAAGGCTAAGGCCGATCGCAATCAGCACCAATGGCGCACCTTTGATCAACAGCTGCGGGCGATAGAAAAACGCGAACTCACCAAACAGAGGTTCCCAGAAAATAGTTTTGATGGCCTCTAACGGGTCTTTTCCCAAAAGGGCGAAGAGTAATCCGCCAAAGAACATCGTTGCCAAGACGGCCAGCACAGGTGCGGCCAGCGAAAACGCGCGGCTAGGCTCGGGGCGTTTTACCAAGGCGATCATGTGTGTGTCTCCGGCGAAATGATACTGCGGGGTGACAGCCTTAATAGCTTAAACATGCGCCACCTCCATACCGTGTGCGCCGCCCATCATCAGGCCAATCTCATCCACCGTGATCCCTTTTGCTGGGCGCGGCGGAGATAACCGCCCTTCATTCAACGCGGCAAAACGATCGGAAATTTCCATTAATTCATCCAAATCCTGGCTGATCACAATAAGGGCCGCTCCATTCTGTGCGAGGTCAAGTAGGGCCTGACGGATCGCTGCGGCGGCAGATGCATCCACACCCCAAGTGGGTTGGTTCACGACAAAAACCTCGGGGCGCTGCATGACTTCGCGGCCAATCACAAATTTCTGCAAATTCCCGCCAGAAAGCGAACGCGCAGCCGCTCTTGGCCCTGACGTGCGCACATCAAAGCGCTCGATTATGCTTTCGGCGAACCGTGTGGCGGCAGGCCAGTTCAAAAAGCCGCCCTTGTCCAACCCTTCGCGCACCGCACCTGTTAGCATCGCATTCTCGGTGAGCGACATATCGGGTGCTGCGGCGTGACCCATCCGCTCTTCTGGGGCGGTAAGAACGCCACGCTGGCGGCGTGCTGTGGGGCCAAGCGCGCCAATGTCTTCACCTTTGAAGGTCACCATGCCTTTTGCAACTTTCCGTTCGCCAGAAAGCACTGACATCAGCTCATCTTGTCCGTTGCCCGCGACTCCGCCGATGCCCAGAACCTCGCCAGCGCGCAGTTCCAGCGAAATATCTTTGAGGGACATACCAAACGTATTGGGCGCAGGGGCTTTGAGGGTCTTGAGGGTCAGGACTACCTCACCCGCAGATTGCCCTGCGCGTGTTGGTGTGTGCAACAGCTTGCCAACCATCATTTCGGCCATGTCGCGCGCTGTTGTTTCGCGCGGGATGCAGTCGCCCACAACCTTGCCCAATCGCAAGATCGTCGCGCTGTCACATAATGTGCGAATTTCTTCCAGCTTGTGAGATATATACAGGATCGCCGTCCCCTCGGCACTTAGCTTGCGCAGGGTTTTGAACAGGATTTCAACTTCTTGCGGTGTCAAAACGGATGTCGGTTCATCCATGATCAGCAGTTTGGGTTCTTGCAGCAGGCAGCGGATGATTTCTACGCGCTGGCGTTCACCTGCAGATAGATCGCCGACAATTCGATCAGGCGAAAGGGGCAGCCCGTAGGTTTCCGATACGGCACTGATCTGCGCGGAAAGCGCGTTGAGCTTTGGTGCGTTCTCCATACCAAGGGCGATGTTTTCGGCCACGCTGAGCGCGTCAAACAGCGAGAAATGTTGGAACACCATGCCCACGCCCGCCGCACGCGCGGCGCGTGGCTCAGACGGAGTATAGCTTTGGCCGTGGATTTTCATCTGGCCGCTGTCAGGTTTCACAAGGCCATAGATCATCTTAACCAAGGTCGATTTGCCTGCACCATTTTCCCCCAAAAGGGCATGCACCTCACCCGGAGCGATCTCTAGGGAGACATCATCGTTGGCAACAACGCCGGGATAGGCTTTGGTCAACGAAGACAATGAGAGCAGGGGCTGGGTCATGCGGGAACCTTGGTGTTAGTTGCGTTGAGCAATGTTTGCACAGTGCCATGTGCTATTTCGTGAGGCGTTTTGCCAAGGCTTTTATCGCCGATGGGGCAAGTGATGGCGCCGGGATCAAGACCCATGTCGCGCAATCGCTTGGAAAAACGTGTCCATTTTGTGTCTGATCCTATCACCCCAATACTGGCCGCGCCGCGCCGCAATAAGGTCGCGCAAAGAGCCAGGTCAATGTCGTGGGAATAAGTGAATATAAGATGATGTGCATAAGTTGGTGCGCGAGATGCAAGCAGCGGCATGTCTGCTGCGGGTGTCTTTTGAACGTGCTTGGGAATGTTCACAGGAAAACGGTCCGCTGTGCTATCGACCCAATTTATTTTGAACGCTTGCGGGTAGGATGCATTGATCACTGCACGGCCAACGTGCCCTGCGCCCCAGACCCAAAGGAATGTAGGGTAGGGTGGGGCGTTCTTGATATCAGACATATCGAAGTAGTGCATATCCGTTGGGCATTTTTCAAACGTATAAAGGAGTGTCACCGCCCCACCGCAACATTGACCCAAGTTTGGGCCCAGTGGGATGGTTTCCGAGCGTTCTTCGCCATTGTCACGAAGGATTTGGCGCGCAGTTGCGATGGCACTGTATTCTAGCGCGCCCCCGCCGATGGTGCCTTTTATTCCTGTAGGTGTGACCATCATTGCCGTGCCCGCATCGCGAGGGGCCGAACCACGTGTTTTTGTGATCTTCACCCAGATTTCATTTGGTGCCTCACGCATCGCTGGTCCGCCCAATTGCATCGAGTACGGCTTCGGCCGTGGCAGGAGTTTGCAGATCGCCGTAGGAAGGGCCGCAAGCTGCCACTGCATCAGCTAGTGCCGACCATGCAGATATGCCCAGCATAAATGGTGGCTCACCCACGGCTTTTGAGCGGTAAACTGTTTGTGCAGGATTGGGTTGATCCCAAAGAGCTACATTGAATACATCTGGCCGATCCGAACAGGCGGGAATTTTGTAGGTCGCTGGTGCGTGGGTCTTGAGCGTGCCTTTGTCATCCCACACCAGTTCTTCGGTGGTGAGCCAACCCGCGCCCTGAACATATCCGCCTTCAATCTGGCCGATATCCAGCGCCGGATTCAGGGATTGGCCCGCGTCATGCAGGACATCAGCGCGCAAGATGCGGTTCTCGCCGGTAAGCGTATCAACCACAACTTCGGTAACTGCGGCTCCGTAGGCAAAGTAAAAGAACGGCTGGCCTTCGCCTTTGATCCGGTCCCATTTAATCTCGGGGGTTTTATAGAACCCAGTGGCCGACAGACTGATCCGCGCTTCATAGGTGCGTTGAGCCGCTTGGGCAAAACTGATAGTTTGATTGCCTGCAAAAACCTTACCATCTTTGAATTTGATGTCTTCTAGCGCGCAGTCAAACAGCTCTGCCAAATGCTCTAACATACGATTGCGTATGGTTTGGCAGGCGTTCAAAACAGCCATTCCGTTTAGATCAGTGCCGGAACTTGCTGCGGTTGCAGATGTGTTAGGCACTTTTGCAGTATCGGTCGCAGTGATCTTGATTTGCTTTAGCGGCACACCAAATTCGGATGCAGCAACTTGGGCGACTTTCTGAAATAGTCCCTGTCCCATTTCGGTGCCACCGTGGTTCAGGTGGATTGAACCATCCTGATAGACATGCACCAAAGCGCCAGCCTGATTGAGGTGGGTCAGGGTAAAGGAAATCCCGAACTTAACGGGCGTCAGGGCGATACCACGTTTCAAGATTGGTTGCTGCGCGTTCCATTCAGCAATGGCTGCGCGGCGATTGGCATAATCACTGCTTGCGGCCAGTCGCTCGACCAATCCGTTGATGATGCAGTCCACCACTGGTTGGTGGTAGGGAGTGGTTTGCCCCGTGTCCCCATCGCGATAGAAGTTGGCGCGCCGAACCTCTAGCGGATCAAGGCCCAGATGCTCGGCGATGTGGTCCATCACCCGTTCAATCCCGACGACGCCTTGCGGCCCACCAAACCCGCGAAACGCTGTAGCGCTTTGTGTGTTGGTTTTTAATCTGTGAGAGGTAATGCGGACATCATCAAGGTTGTAGGCGTTGTCCGCGTGCAACATCGCGCGGTCCGCTACGGGCAGGCTGAGGTCCATCGCCCAACCGCACCGCGCGTAATGGGTAAAGTCGACCGCTGTCAGCTTGCCATCCGCATCAAAGCCGACATCATAGGCGATCCGAAAATCATGACGCTTGCCAGTGACGATCATATCATCATCGCGGTCATAGCGCATTTTGCAGGGATGCCCTGTTGCACGAGCAGCTACAGCGCAGGCAACGGCCAGCGCATTGCCCTGGCTTTCTTTACCGCCAAACCCACCGCCCATGCGGCGTATTTCAACACGAACGCTATGCATCGGCAGGCCAATGGCTTCGGCTACTTTGTGTTGTATCTCGGTCGGGTGCTGGGTCGAGCTGTGGACAAGCATGTCGCCATCTTCACCCGGCAGGGCAAGCGCGGCTTGACCCTCAAGATAGAAATGTTCTTGTCCGCCGATTTCGAACTGACCCTTAATGCGATGGATGCAGGCGGCCAAAGCAGCAAGCGCATCACCTTTGGCGTAAACACGCGGCCCTTCTTCAAAACGGCTATTCGCTTCCATGGCCTGATCAATTGTCAGGATCGGGGCCTCAGGGGAGATATCGATACGGCCCTTGCGCGCCGCATCCCGCGCAGCGCGGTGGCTGGTGGCCACCACCATAAACAACGGTTGGCCCACGTAATGTACGCTGCCGTCGGCCAGTAGGGGTTCGTCGTGATTTGACGGTGATACGTCATTCGCAAATGGCAGATCATCGGCGGTAATAACCGAAACCACGCCCATCGCATTTGTGACTTCACTAAGGTCCAGAGCAGTGATCGTGCCCCGCGCATGGGTGCTAAGGCCAAAAGCGATGTGCAGCGTATCTGCTGGTGTAGGGATGTCGTCAACGTAGCGCGCAGCGCCAGTGACATGCAGACGGGCGGCGTCGTGCGGGAGAGAGGATGCAACGCTCATGCGTGAACCTCCTGCAAATCGGTCTGTGTGCCCGATATCGTGTGATAGGCCCTCAACAGCATGTTCTGCGCGCTTTGCATGCGATAGCCGGCTGAGGCCCGCATGTCAGATAAGGGAGAGAAGTCTTTGCCCAAGGCATTCATCGCAGCTTCTATTGTGGTTAGCGTGACGGGCTGACCTGTCATTGCTGTTTCAGCACCTTTAGCGCGCGCAGGCGTGCCAGCCATGCCACCAAAGGCGAGCCTAACAGCACCAAATGTAGTGCCGTCATTAGGCAGGTTCAAACACCCGCACACTGCCGAGATATCTTGATCGAACCGCTTAGAGAGCTTGTTGCAATGTAAGCTGTCAGTTTGCGCAGGAATAGAAATAGCCTCAACAAATTCGCCAGTAAGGCGGTCTTGCTTTCCATAAGCGACAAAGAATTCTTCAAGTGGCATTTGGCGCCGCATATCTCCTCGTCTGAGGTGCACATCTGCCCCCAACGCGATCATCGCAGGGCTGCCATCCCCAATCGGAGAGCCGTTTGCGATGTTGCCTCCCAATGTCGCCGCAGCCCGGACTTGCGCTGATCCATAGCGGCGCAACATGTTGCCAAGGCTGGGAAAATGGGGGGCTAGGGCGCGCTCAATCTCTGCAATGGTTGCAGTTGCACCGATGTGCCAGCCGTCGGGCGAATGGTTAATGGCGCGCAGATCATCGCATTCAGATAGGAAAATGACCTGCTCCAGTGCGCGGAACTGTTTGGTGACCCATAACCCGACGTCAGTCGCACCAGCAACAAGGGTTGCATCCGGGTGTGCGAGATAATGTGCTGCTAATTGATCGGCAGTTTTAGGTTGAAAGAATGCAGTTGTGGCGGGTTGTGCAGCACTAGGTGTTTCCTTTGCCTGTGACTGCATCGGGCGGGGCAAATGCGGCGGCACGTCTGTGCCCTCCGCAGCGCGCGCGGCGCGAATGATCGGAGCATACCCCGTGCAGCGACACAGATTGCCAGCCAAGGATGTGTCGTGGTCGGTGTCGCCAGTCATATGGGCAGTTGCCATGCTCATCACAAAACCCGGAGTGCAGAAACCGCATTGGCTGCCGTGATGAGTGATCATGGCTTCTTGGACGGGATGTAGGGTCCCGTCAGGGGCGCTAAGGCCCTCAACCGTTGTAACGTGTTTGCCGGAAAGCTGTGGTAAAAATAGGATGCAGGCATTTAGAGGGCGCACGCCGCTGTTGTCTGTCACCATTACAGTGCAGGCACCGCAGTCGCCCTCATTACATCCTTCTTTGGTGCCAGCCAGACCGCGCTCTTCACGAAGCCAGTCAAGTAGTGTTGTCGTGGGAGAAGGGTCCGTCAAAGTGACAGATGCGCCGTTCAGCGTAAAAGAGACGTACATGGGGATAACCCCGCCGCGGTACCAAAAATCTAAGAGCGTTGTGTTCGATGCGGCGTAGAACACAGTTGCAGGCAAGGCTACGGTGTTGGGCTGGGATTTGGCAAGGGTTTTGTATGTTTGGGTGAATTTGAATTGCAGTTAGTAGCTCACCTGCGAGAATTTTGGTTGGGACTGAAGGCGTGAACTATTTGTCAGCAAGGACGAGTGGGATGACGCTCAACGGCCAGAGGATTTGAGATATGTTGTTTTCTCTGTAGAGGCTTTTTGCGATAACGATTAAGCTCCCTTCATGAACAATTCCCCCCGATTCATTCACCTGCGCACGCATTCCGAGTACTCTTTGTTGGAGGGCGCGCTGAGGCTGAAGAAAATACCAGCCATGTGTGCCAAAGCGAATATGCCCGCAATGGCGCTGACGGATACAAACAACATGTTTGCCGCGTTGGAGTTTTCAGTCGCGATGTCAGGGGCAGGTATTCAGCCGATTGTCGGCTGTCAGGTTGATCTAGAATACGTCAAAGCCCAACCAGGGGAGCGGCCCCGCGCGCCTGCACCTGTTGTGTTGTTGGCCCAAACCGAGCGCGGGTATGAACACCTGATGAAGCTCAACTCTTGTCTGTATCTGGACAACGACGGGGCACTGCCGCAGGTCACTTTGGAGGAGCTGGCAAAAAACAGCGAAGACGTGATTTGTCTGAGCGGCGGGCCACAAGGGCCTGTGGGGATGCTGCTACAAAATGGCCAGCGCCCGGCGGCCGAGGCCTTGATGCAAGCATTGCATACGACGTTTGGCGATCGGCTGTATGTTGAACTGCAACGCCACCCCACAGAAAATGGCGCGCTCGAATCGGAACGCGCAACCGAGCGCGGTTTTGTCGAGATGGCCTATGCGATGGGTATCCCGTTGGTCGCGACCAACGACGCCTATTTCCCAGATACAAAAATGTACGAAGCGCACGATGCGCTGATCTGTATTTCGGAAGGCGCGTATGTTGACCAGCAGGATGGCCGTCGCCGCCTGACACCACAACACTATTTCAAAACGCAGGCAGAGATGGTCACGCTGTTTGCCGACCTGCCAGAAGCCATCGAGAATACTGTCGAGATTGCAAAGCGCTGTGCCTTTCAAACTTACCGCCGTGATCCGATCCTGCCCAAGTTTGCCGATGACGAGGTTGCAGAGCTGCGCCGTCAGGCCGAAGAGGGGCTAAAAGCGCGTCTTGCCATTATCCCGCACGCAACGGACGTATCCGAGTATGAGGCGCGGCTTGAATTTGAGCTGGGTATCATTGAGGGCATGGGTTTCCCCGGTTACTTTTTGATTGTTGCTGACTTTATCAAATGGGCCAAAGATCAGGGCATCCCTGTGGGACCTGGCCGTGGTTCTGGTGCGGGGTCACTTGTGGCCTATGCGTTGCTGATTACCGATCTCGATCCGCTGCGCTATTCCCTTCTGTTTGAACGGTTTTTGAACCCCGAACGTGTTTCTATGCCTGACTTTGATATCGACTTTTGCATGGACCGCCGTGAAGAGGTAATTCGCTATGTTCAGAAAAAATATGGGCGCGACAAGGTAGGGCAGATTATCACCTTTGGTGGCTTGCTGTCGAAAGCTGCGGTGCGCGACATCGGACGTGTTTTGCAGATGCCATATGGGCAGGTAGACCGTTTGTCCAAGATGATCCCAGTCGAGGGTGTGAAGCCCGTCTCGATCGAGAAAGCCCTCGCGGATGAGCCGAGGTTGCGTGAAGAAGCGCGCAATGAGGAAATCGTCGCGCGGCTGCTGGATTACGGCCAACAAGTTGAAGGGTTGCTGCGGAATGCATCAACCCACGCGGCGGGTGTTGTGATCGGGGATCGTCCGCTGGACGAGCTGGTCCCGCTGTACCAAGATCCACGTTCTGACATGCCTGCTACCCAGTTCAACATGAAATGGGTTGAACAAGCGGGTCTGGTCAAATTTGACTTTTTGGGCCTGAAAACCTTGACCGTAATTCAAAACGCGGTGGATCAGATCAAAGCATCTGGTCGTCACCTGCACGTTGCCGCTGATGGAACTGAGCTATTTGATCCGCCTGAAGGTCTGTTGGATGACATCTCAACGATCCCGTTGGACGATGAGGCCTCATACAAGTTATACGCCGCCGCCAAAACCGTTGCTGTGTTTCAGGTTGAAAGCTCGGGGATGATGGATGCGCTAAAGCGCATGAAACCCAACTGCATTGAGGACATCGTTGCGCTTGTTGCGCTCTACCGTCCTGGCCCGATGGAGAACATTCCAACCTATTGTGAAGTTAAGAATGGTCTAAAAGAACGTGAATCTGTTCACCCTTCGATTGACCACATTCTTGAGGAAACTCAAGGAATTATTGTTTACCAAGAACAGGTTATGCAGATCGCTCAGGTCATGGGCGGCTACTCCCTTGGGGGCGCTGACCTTTTGCGCCGTGCGATGGGTAAAAAGATCGCCGAGGAAATGGCGAAAGAGCGGCCTAAATTCGAAAAAGGCGCAATGGCCAACGGCGTCGATAAGAAAAAGGCCAAGGAGGTTTTTGACCTTCTGGAGAAATTCGCCAACTACGGCTTTAACAAATCCCACGCGGCGGCCTATGCGGTGGTCAGCTATCAGACGGCATGGCTAAAAGCGAACCATCCGGTTGAGTTTATGGCGGGCGTGATGAACTGCGATATTCACCTGACCGACAAACTGGCGGTGTATTTTGAGGAAGTCCGCAAGCGACTGGAGCTGGAATGGGTGCCGCCCTGTGTGAACCGCTCGGATGCGACGTTTACGGTGGTAGATGGTGCGCTGGTTTATGCGCTGGGCGCGCTCAAGAATGTTGGCGTTGAGGCGATGAAGCTGATCACCGAAGGGCGCGAAGACAAGCCATTTGCGACCCTGTTTGATCTGGCGCGTCGCGTTGATCTGAAACGCGTTGGTAAGCGGCCTTTGGAAATGTTGGCCCGTTCTGGCGCGTTTGATGTTCTGGATGCCAACCGCCGTCGTGTGTTTGGCGCGCTCGATGGCTTGGTGGCCTATTCGGCGGCAATCCACGAACAAAAAGCATCTAATCAGGTGTCTTTGTTTGGCGAAGCAGGTGACGATCTGCCCGAACCGCGCATGCAGACCTGCGATGACTGGGAAGCGCCAGAGCGTTTGACCGAAGAGTTTAAGGCCGTTGGGTTTTACCTGTCTGGTCACCCGTTGGACGACTACATGGGGCCACTTAAGCGCAAGTGGGGTAATGACCGTGGTGTGCCATTCCTGACGCTTGATGAGCTGACGGAAAAGGTATCAAATCGCGGCGCAATGAATGCACGCCTTGCAGGTGTTGTTGCGGGTCGCCAAGAGCGTAAATCCGCGCGTGGCAACCGGTTTGCCTTTGCGCAGATGTCTGATCCGGCTGGCGCATATGAGGTTACGCTGTTTTCTGATACGTTAGAGGCGTGCCGCGATTATCTTGAAACCGGATCGAAGGTTGTTGTGACCGTCGAGGCCACAATGGAAAGTGACCAGCTAAAGCTGTTGGGACGCAGTGTTGCACCCATTGAAATGGCCGTAGCGGATGTAGGTGGCATGGGGCTACGCATCTTTATCGAAACGCCCAGTGCGATTGCTGCGGTTTCCGAAGTGCTTGAAGGTGCGCGTCAGGCGGCTAAGGCGGCGGGGAAGGGCCCAGTGCATTTATGTTTGATGGATCCTGCCTTGCCAGGAGAGGTCGACGTTGACTTGGGGGGGGGATTCCCCGTGACCCCAAAGATCAAAGGTGCGATCCGCTCATTGACTGGTGTAATCGAAGTAGAAGAAATCTAACAACCTGTATCAACAGGGCGATGTCGCTTGTGCTGAGGTGGACGGGGCAGATCAGCTTCGTTAAAGATGCGTTGAATTCTTGGGAGTATCATTTTGCGCCATTTATCCGTAATCGCTGTTTCCCTAACGCTGGCCGCGTGCAGTGATCCTTTGGCTGGCGTGGGCCGTCTGTCCGAAGTGGACGTTGCCCAAGAAGACGCCGCCGCCGCATTGCCTGATGCCGAAGAGATTGCGCGCGATGGCTTTCTGGGAACATCAGCTGCTGATGGTGTTGTGCCCGAAGAAGTAGCAAATGTGCCGGAGGCAAAGGAGCAAGATAAGACTGAGAGTGGCGGATTTTTTAGGGGGTTGATCAAACGAGTCGCAACAACGGATGCCGCCGCGGCAGTTGCTGCTGACGTTGCCAGCGCCCAATCAAAGCCAGTGATCATTGAAACCACACCAGTTGAGCCTGCAGCATCAGCTGATTTAGCATCCCTTCCTGTGGAGCCAAAGGCGCCTCAAGAAGAATTGAAGCAAGGGCGTAGTGGGTTAGGCTTGTTTGGTGGCGGTGCAAAAAAGAACCCGAAACGCACCGGACCTGATGTTCGTGATGTTCCATACGGAGCCGTATTGGCCTTTGGGGAAATCGCACGTTCGTGCGAAGCGCGCGGTAAGTCGTTGGGAAAAAAAGTTGATGGATCGGGCCGCCGCGGTTTCACCCTTTATGATAGCAACCCTGATGTTCGCAATAAGCGTACGTTCTATGTGACCGGCTTTGACGACAATTGCCCGCGGCAGTTTACAGCAGCCAACGCGCTGTTTGGTAAACCGTCTTTTTACGAACAAATCCGCTATAGCCCTGCAGGAAAGTACCTACCTTATGCTGCGACCGATACGGCCTATGACAAAGTGAAGTCTTCGGTTTGCCGTGCACGCAAAAAGGAGCCCTGTGGCCACAATATTGGAAAGCTGGATAGCCGCACAGCGTTTGTCAGCGCGTATGAGTTCCATGAATTCAACGGCGAATGGAAAGAATTTTTAGTACACGATGGCGCAGTACTTGCTGCAGCAATCAAAAAAACCAACTGAGATCAGTAGTGGGGTGGACGTTCGTCCCCAACGACAATTCCGCCGCTTCCTGACGCATCGCGTTCACCTTCGCGGCGCATCAACATTTCGACGCGGCGGTTCAGGTGGTCTATTTCATCTTGTTGGCGAGCGACGATATCTGAAAGATCGTCAACGGCGCGCAACAGATGGGCCATTTGTTCTTCTAGGTGTTCCATAATGCCCAACTAGGCCCGATTTTATCATTGCGCAATGGGTTTGACCGCGCGGACGTGGCCCCAAGGGCCCGCGATGCGATTTTTTGGATCGGCGCAGAGGTGCTCGCAGAGATTTGTTGATGTGGCTGTTGCTTGCCCCGAGTGCCTGCATCCGGTAGAGGCGAGGCGAGATTTTATCCTTGTAGAGGTATGTCATGGCCAAGCCTAAAAAAACCCCACGCCCGAAGGCGGAAACGCCACGGGGATTTCGTGATTATTTCGGCGCGGAGGTAACTCAGCGCGCAGAAATGCTGGCTAAGATTGCAGGGGTTTATCATCGCTACGGCTTTGACGGGTTAGAATCTGCCGCCGTTGAAAAGGTTGAGGCGCTTGGTAAGTTCTTGCCCGATGTGGATCGCCCGAACGAGGGTGTGTTTGCTTGGCAAGAAGACGCTGAAGCAGAAAAGCCGGGTGATTGGTTAGCGCTTCGCTATGATTTGACAGCCCCTTTGGCGCGGGTTTACGCGCAGCACCGCAATGATTTGCCCACTCCATATCGTCGTTATGCGATGGGTCCGGTTTGGCGCAATGAAAAGCCGGGGCCGGGGCGGTATCGCCAGTTTTACCAATGTGATGCGGATACGGTTGGCGCAGGGTCAGTTGCGGCAGATGCCGAAATTTGCGCGATGCTGTCTGATTGTCTTGAGGAAGTTGGCATTGCGCGCGGTGATTACGTTGTGCGTGTGAACAACCGAAAAGTTCTCAATGGCGTGCTGGAAGTCGCTGGCCTGTCTGGTGACGACAAAGAGACCGAGCGTGGCATTGTCCTTCGCGCGATCGACAAACTGGATCGTCTGGGCACTGACGGCGTGCGTGCGTTGCTTGGGGCGGGGCGCAAAGATGACAGTGGCGATTTCACGGATGGTGCTGGCCTTGGGGATGCTCAGGCTGATGTAGTCATGGGATTCATGCAGGCAAAGCGCGATGACGGAGTTGCGACATGTGCGCGCCTGCGTGATTTGGTGGGCGACAGTGCCATTGGCATTGAAGGTGTGGATGAGTTGGAAACCATTGCTGAGCTGTTGGCCGCAGGTGGTTATGGCCCTGACCGGATCGAAATCGACCCTTCCGTTGTGCGGGGCCTTGGATATTACACTGGCCCCGTTTACGAGGCCGAACTGACGTTTGAAATCAAAGACGAAAAGGGGCGGGCGCGCAACTTTGGATCTGTTGCAGGTGGTGGGCGCTATGACGATCTGGTCAAGCGGTTCACTGGCCAGGAAGTGCCCGCAACGGGAGTTTCGATTGGCGTTGATCGTTTACTTGCGGCGTTACATGCCAAGGGCGGGCTGGATACGGCAGCACAAGGCCCTGTTGTTGTGACCGTGATGGATAAAGCCCGTATGGCCGATTACCAAGCGATGGTGGCAGAACTGCGCCAAGCAGGTATTCGCGCTGAGGTCTATCTGGGCAATCCCAAGAATTTTGGCAATCAACTCAAGTATGCGGATAAACGGGGCAGCCCGATCGCCGTGATTGAGGGCGGCGAAGAGCATGAAAACGGTGTGATCCAAATCAAGGATTTGGTGCTAGGGGCAAAGATGGCCGAAGGCGCAACGCTGGAAGAATGGCGTGACCGTCCCAGCCAGTACGAAGTCCCACGCAGTGACCTTGTGAGCAAAGTACGCGAAATTTTGGAGCTTTATAGCTGATGTCAACACGAGCCGAGACTAATGCCAAAGCAGCGCAATTGCGCGCTAGCTTTGAGGCACAGGGAGCGCAAGCGGTTGAGCCGCCTATTTTGCAGCCTGCTGATACGCTACTGGACCTTTACGGTGAAGACATTCGTGCGCGTGCCTATGTGACATCAGATGCGTTGCGTGGCGAACAGATGCTGCGCCCAGATTTTACAGTGCCCGTGGTGCAGATGCACATGTCGGTCGGTGCCGAACCAGCGCGCTATACTTACGCTGGCGAAGTTTTTCGACGCCAAGAGCACGACCCATCCCGCGCTAATGAATATGTGCAGGTTGGGTATGAGGTTTTTGAACGTGCTGATCCAGCGGCAAGCGATGCCGAAGTATTTGCACTGATTGCAGAGGCATTGAGCGGTTATGCCACGCGCGCAGTGACGGGTGATATTGGCGTGCTGATGGCCGTGGTGAATGGCCTGGATACCAGTGTCATGCGCAAGAGCGCGTTGATGCGCCACATCTGGCGGCCGCGGCGTTTTCGCGCGTTGCTGGATCGTTACTCAGGCGTCACGCCAGTTCCTGCCGCGCGAAAAGCCCTGCTGGAGGGGGACGTTTCCGTTGAGGCGCCTTTGGTTGGAGCGCGTCGACAGCACGAGATTGATGCACGTATCCAATTGTTGAAAGATGATGCGCAAACGCCGCCGATATCCAAAAAAGACGTCGATTTGATCGAAGCAGTGTTGGATGTTTCGGCACCGTTTCCAGATGCAATCGAACGGTTGCATGATCTGTCGGTAGATTTGCCTGTCATTATTCCTGCCGTGGCACGGGTTGTCGCCCGCAAAGATGCGCTAAAATCGCGCGGAGTTGACGTGGATGCTTTGATGTTCGAGGCAAGCTATGGGCGAACGTCAATGGAATACTATGACGGGTTTGTGTTTGGATTTCGATCTGTTGAGCGTCCCGATTTGCCACCGCTTGCGACGGGCGGCCGCTATGACGCGTTGACGCGTCGGTTGGGCGGCGGTCGGGAAATCCCGGCTGTGGGCGGTGTAATGCGCCCTGGCGTGATGCTGGAACTGGAGAAAAGGCCATGACGCTAAAACTGGGTGTCCCGTCCAAAGGGCGGTTGATGGAAAAGACATTTGATTGGTTCGGTGCGCGCGGTATTCAGCTTGCTAGAACCGGTTCAGAGCGTGAATACGCTGGTGTAGTGGAAGGGATAGAGGGCGTTGCGCTTGTTCTTCTTTCCGCTGGTGAAATCCCTCGTGAACTTGCGGCGGGGCGTATCCATTTGGGTGTGACCGGAACAGATTTGGTGCACGAAAAACTAGCGCTCTGGAACCAATCGGTAGAGTCGATTACCGAGTTGGGGTTTGGTCACGCAGACCTTATCCTAGCGGTGCCTCA
This sequence comes from Sulfitobacter sp., assembly GCF_036960155.1. Lineage (GTDB taxonomy): Bacteria > Pseudomonadota > Alphaproteobacteria > Rhodobacterales > Rhodobacteraceae > Sulfitobacter. Next base: position 126,479 of record NZ_JBALWB010000010.1, read on the forward strand.
AGGGTGGACAGATGTGGACACTCTGCATGATCTGGACGCCGCCGCCGCCGCGTTTCGCGGCGTGCACGGTCATCGTCTCCGCATCGCCACAAAATACCACCGATTGGTGCGCGAGTTCCTGCGCGAGGCAGGCGTTGCCGATTACGCGCTGGTGGACAGCCAGGGCGCGACAGAGGGCAGCGTTGCAAATGAAACTGCTGAGGCGATCGCGGACATCACGTCAACGGGTGAAACGCTGCGGGCGAACCATTTGAAAATTCTTAGCGATGGGTTGATGCTGCGCAGTCAGGCAACCCTTTGGCAATCACGGGTCGCGGACATGGACACTACTGAACGCAAAAATCTGGGTGAGCTGCTGAAACGTCTAGGGTAGTCGGCGTTACAATACGCCGATTTCCGCCAAGGCACGGCTTAACTCAATGGGAAGTACATCTTCTTGGGCGCGACCCTTGGGCAGGTCTGCAGGAGCATCTTCGGGTGTTAGATATCGCCAGCCTTGAAAGGGGCGCTTTAGCGCTGTGACAGTGGGTACAATTTCGGCGTCTAGCATGATCGAGCAGCGGCGAATGCCATCTTCACCAATTCGTTCGTCGAATCGAACAATACGCTGGCGTGCCGATATTTCACCCTTTATGACCCAATAAATCGAGCCACCATTTAGAATCTCTTCTTCTCGTTTTGGCCACATCCGAGTTGTGTGAAAAGATAGGCCATCAGGCGATTGCTGGATGCGATGTTGCTGCCACTCGGCTAGTTGATCGATGCTTTCGGTGCCGACAGACAGCTTGATGAGATTGACAAATTTTTTGCTCACAGAGTTACCCACCAAATTATCCACAGACTCACCTATGAACCACATCATAGGGTAGGGGGGGAGGCTATAGAAGCAAAATATAGTGTTTTGCAAGCAACAAAAAGCGTTAAACAACTGTGGCGTTTTTTGTGGTTTCGGCTATTGTCGGCATCCGCTCCACTCTGAATCAAGGAATCGCCATGACCCGCTTTACTGCCCCAATCGCTGAACAGATCTGGGATATGAAGTACCGTTTCAAAGCCGCTGACGGCACGCCCCATGATGTTACCGTAGAAGACACATGGCGTCGCATCGCGCATGATCTGGCACAGGTAGAGCAAGACAAAGAAGGTTGGGAAGAAACGTTCTTTGAAGCACTGGAAGATTTCAAATATCTGCCAGCGGGCCGCATTACTGCAGGGGCAGGGACCGCGCGGCGTGTCACCCTCTTTAACTGTTTTGTGATGGGCACTGTACCTGACAGCATGGGCGGTATCTTTGATATGCTCAAAGAGGCCGCACTGACCATGCAGCAGGGTGGCGGCATCGGGTATGATTTCTCGACGATCCGTCCAAAAGGTGCGGATGTATTGGGTGTGTCTGCGGATGCGTCTGGTCCACTTTCGTTTATGGATGTGTGGGACGCGATGTGCCGCACGATCATGTCTGCTGGTTCGCGCCGTGGGGCGATGATGGCAACCATTCGCTGCGACCATCCAGATGTTGAAGCGTTTATAACGGCCAAATCGGACGCGGCGCGTTTGCGCATGTTCAACATGTCCGTTCTCATCACCGATCCCTTCATGGATGCAGTGAAAGCCAACGGACCTTGGGAATTGAAGTTCGACGGTAAAGTTTACAAAACCGTCCAAGCGCTGGATCTGTGGAACGCGATCATGAAGGCGACGTATGATTTCGCCGAGCCGGGTGTGATTTTCATTGACCGGATCAATGAAGCCAACAACCTCAGCTATTGTGAAACTATCGCAGCGACCAACCCTTGCGGCGAGCAGCCACTGCCGCCCTATGGCGCATGTTTGCTTGGATCGATCAACCTTGCTCGTTTGGTTAGCGCACCCTTCGAAGAAGCGGCCGCGCTGGATATTGAGGCCCTGAATGAGCTGGTCGCGACATCCGTTCGCATGATGGACAATGTCGTAGACGTGTCTCAGTTCCCGTTGGAAGCACAGGAGCTGGAAGCCAAGAACAAACGCCGGATTGGCCTTGGTGTTACTGGGCTGGCGGATGCTCTGCTAATGCTCGGAAAACGCTATGGCTCGGACGAGGCGGCGCGTCAGACGGAGCAATGGATGCACGCGATTGCGCGTGCCGCATATCTGGCGTCGGTGGATTTGGCGAAGGAAAAGGGCGCGTTCCCATTGTTCGATGCCGAAGAATATCTGGCTTCTGGAACAATGCGTGCAATGGATGATGATGTGCGTGAAGCAATCCGCGTCCACGGCATTCGCAACGCTCTTTTGACCTCAATCGCCCCTACTGGCACGATCAGCCTATACGCTGGCAACGTATCATCGGGTATCGAGCCGGTGTTTGCCTATGCGTACACTCGGAAGGTTCTGCAAAAAGACGGCACCCGTACTGAAGAAGAAGTGGTTGATTATGCTGTTCAGATGTGGCGCGAAAAATTTGGCGACCGCGAACTGCCCGATTACTTTGTAAATGCTCAGACACTGGCGCCGCTGGAGCATGTTAAAATGCAGGCAGCGGCCCAAAAGTGGATTGATTCCAGTATCTCCAAAACGATCAACTGCCCTGAAGACATCTCCTTTGACACATTCAAGGAGGTCTACATGGAAGCGTGGGATACAGGCTGCAAAGGATGTACCACATACCGTCCCAATGATGTGACCGGATCCGTCTTGTCGGTATCAGACGACAAAAAGAAATCGCCTGAAGTGATCAGCCACGACGGTGAGGAACCGCAAGCGCCCCATGGCGATGTAGTCTACATGTCAGAGCCTTTGAACCGCCCGGAAGAACTCGAAGGCTCCACATACAAGATCAAATGGCCAGACAGCGAGCACGCGCTTTATATAACGGTCAACGATCTGATCGTTGGAGGCCATCGCAGACCGTTCGAGGTATTCATTAACTCCAAAAACATGGAGCACTTTGCTTGGACGGTGGCTCTGACACGTATGATTTCGGCTGTGTTCCGTCGCGGCGGGGATGTGTCGTTTGTTGTTGAAGAGCTGAAAGCGGTATTTGATCCGCGCGGTGGCGCGTGGATGGGTGGTAAGTATATTCCTTCCATTCTTGCAGCAATTGGTGGTGTGATTGAACAACATCTAATCGCGACAGGTTTTATCGAAGGCGAAGGTATGGGGTTAAAAACTGACCCGCAAGCCAATGTCGTCGGTATGGAAAAGCCACGTGGTAAAGCATGTTCAAGCTGCGGGCAGTTTGATCTACGTATGGTAGAGGGGTGCATGACCTGCGGTAGTTGTGGTCATAGCAAATGCGGTTAATTAAGCGCTAGGCTCTTAGCCAGAAAAAGGTGAAGCGTGCGCAAAAGAAACTTAGAAGCGTGCGCAGAGCTCTGGCTTAGATCTGATGCTTTTTAGGTAATCATCTGATTTCAAAGATAGAAACGAAGAAGGCGGAGCTTTATGCTCCGCCTTTTGTATTGTACGCTGTCTCCCGGTCTCCTCTGGAGAAGCAGGTTTCCCTAACGGGATAATGCCAACTCGACCTCGTCCCGCAGAAATAAATTTCCGTAGTCAACACCATCAGGTGAGTAGGGCATTACCCCCGCTTCTTTCAAAAACGCGCCGGCGCGCTGCCATGACATCCCCGAGTGCTTTGACAGAGTCCTCAGAGTAAAGAAGCGCGTGTGGAAGGCCGTTGCATCCTGGGCTGAGAAATAGTGCTGAACGGCATTGGTCTTCGGATTACGCATGGACGTTGCAGAGGTGTGACCGTTCATGACAAGGCGGCGCAGCCCGGGAAGATGATTTGCACCGACGGCCTTGCCAAAAACTTCAATCGACATGGCCGGTGCGTCTTCGCTGTTCAAGACAGAGGCAACCTCATCATGGTAGACGTATACGGCTGCATAACCGTCAAAATCTGAATGGTTACCGACACGGTTAATCCGTCCGTCCTTGATTGCATCAATGATGGCTTTGGGGTGTAGTTTCAATCGTTGCGCCGACTTGGAGATGTGTTCCCATCCGTGTTGCGCCTGCCGTAGCTGTTCGGCACCTTGAAGGAGGCCATTTAGGAAGGTCTGACCGTCACGGGGGCTCCAGATGTTCTTGGTTTTCGTTGATGCAATAGCTGGAACGAGTACGCGCTCTGCTACCAGCAGATTGAACTGGGATCGGGACATACAGAAGGTCTCGCAGAAGGTTTTTGCAGGAAGCAGCTCTGTCAGGTGGGTCAAGATATCGGCCGCCGCGCGGGCATCAAATGTAGCCCATGCATCACTTTTACTGTCATCAAGAAGACCAGCGCTTATCAGCATTGTGCGCAGTCGTCTGGGATCTACGCCAGTTTCGCGGGCAGCTGATTGCAACGAGTGGAGACGACGCTCGGTCACCGGCTCTCCCATGAGTTCATCACCGACACCCAACGGCCAGGTTTCGAGTAAGTGCTTCCGCAAGATTGCGCAGAAGGGTTCATATGCAGGGTCTCCTCGATGATCATGTGCAAGTCTGTCATAGAGTAATGGAAAGATCGCTTTGGGCCCCTGCTGAGGACTGCAAGGTAGGTCTTGAAGACCTTGTAATGCTTCTCGGATTGCTTTCATGCCGTGTTGTGCGACATCAAATCCCATCTGATAGAGCGCCCAACGGCTGCCCTGGTGCGCTGACGATGGCGCGGACATCTCATGGCGGAGCAACGCGTGACCGAGGAGGCGACAAAAGGTAGAGGCTGCATGAAGGCTATACTGGTCTAACCAAGTGTTCCCTTGGATCCCAGAAATCCTGTCATCGATCCACATGTCAAAGTCTGTAGGTTCACGCAGCTCATCATCCAAGTCTCCTTTGATGATGCCGGGGGCGAGGCGTCTGAGCTGCAAAGCCGTATCATACCGCGCAGTTGGTGCTGATTCATACCAAAGTTCTACAAGAGGATGCTCGTGCTTCAGGCAGATCATAACGTGGGGGATTAGCCAGTCTCCTTTGATCGTCATAGCCTGATTTGCCGGCAGATCGGACTGGTCGGCATCTTCACGTAAGCAAACAGGACATCCGCGCATTTTCGGGTAGAGAATGGTTTTACTGGGAAATGCATGCCCAGCAAAGCTGTGCATAGGCCCTTCAATCGGTTTAGGTGACCAAGCCCGGAGTTCGTGACAGTCGATGCCACCACGACTTGCAAGCATCGTCATGGTTTCTGGATCGCCTCGCAATACCTTCTGGAAGGTCACGCCTGTGTATCGGCCCAGATCAACCGCTGACAGTTCGTTACGGGCAGCCAAGCGGGACATGTATGAGAACGCGGTTTCGCGCGGTTTGATAGGAACGGTCATAGGGAGTGGGCGGTCAGCAATCATTCGTAATCCTCTGAGTGTGTGCTCTAAAGGCTATGCCAGAAAAATTGAGCTACAAGGACAACTTTGAAAACCAGTCTGTAATTATGTCGGATGGGCGGATTGCAGACTTTCGCTGCGCGCCACACAAACGGCAGCTATGCGCAGTTAATGTACTTTGCAAAGTCGCGCGAACGGCCCAAAATTACCGCTCGCGTTGGCCCCGCACGCTGCGACGCAGCTTCCCCGAAGCATACATTGATACGTTGCTGCAGCATTATTGAGGTAGTAAGGTCTCCTAAGCGGACGAAGCAGTCATTCACCGCATCTCTGCATCCGGTAAAATGGCCTCTTTTCCGCCATTAGATCGATCGCAGCATTGTACCTGTCAGGTACCGAGACCCTGGCAAAGACGGCCCATATAGCTTTAAGGCATGTGGAAGCACGCAGAGATCCGATCTGCGTGCTTTTTCTTCATATTATCTCGACTAAAATGAAACGACAGTCGCGAGCCCAATGGCGGTCGATTGCTCACCCCCGACAACAAACCGCGCCACGCCGAAGTTGATCTCTACATTTTCGGATATTGCACGGTCCACGCCCAAAGCGATCATACTGTCGGTATCAGCAGAAGTATCGACAAGAGTCGCCGTGGCGGAAAATATCCAGTCGTCAAACGCATAAGCGCCACTCAAAGTGGCATACGTGGCATTACCGTCCGCTCCGCCCGCATTGTCGAAATGAGCCACTTCCCCGATTATGTTGAACCCGTTGCTGAAATCATGCGAGGCACCAGCAACGATGCCGGTCTCGTCTGAGGTATCTCCGACACCTGCCGACAAATGGCGTGCGCCGATCCATGCGGTCGTTTCACCGAATCCCTGGCTGTATTGCAGGGCGAAGTTGTTCAGTTTCCCAGTGTTCCCGACACCACCGGCGGCAACGGAATTGCGCCCCCGTTCGTTGCCAATACTGTTGCTCAACGCCGTATCGTCTGAGTAGAACACTGCAAACGACAGCGTGCCGCCTAACGCGGCCACGGGTGTATCGACGGTCACACCGATCATCTCACTCAGCTCATAGTCTTCCGCCAGTGATGTGCCGTAAAAGCCCGCTGCTTCGTCCCATGCGACTGCAAACACCGGACTGATCTTACCGACAGAGACAAGCGTTTCGCCAAATCCGAACCGCAAGCCAAGTTCGCTAACATAGAGTCCGATGTCCTCAAACGCGCGGCTGTCCACTGCGTCGGTAACAGATTCAAGTGAAAGGCCGCCAAAAGCAGTGATCCGCTTTGTGATTACACCTTCGAATGCGAACTCCCCAGAGATGTAAGTGTCTGTAACCTCGGCACTTGGATCATCGGCGCGCACAGTGCTGTCTACGCCGATTTCCACGCTTCCTTCCCACGTAAACCCTGCCTCTTGCGCGGCCACGGAGGTGCCTCCCGCCAGTGCGAGACTGCAAAGCCCAGCTGTAAGCGCTTTATTTTTCATTATTAATCTTCCAGTTGCATGAATTGTTATGGGCAGCCTGTGCGTAGCTACTCGAATCATTATGATATATCATAACAATATCGTATTGAAAGACTGCATTTGGGCCATCGAGGCTATTTGAAGAGGTTCGACACATTCTCCGACAGCGTATTAGGGTATATCCAGCGATGAAAAATGGATAACGTATTCTGCCACTCCAAGAGCACCAAAGCACTAAATTAGCCTACCGAAGAGCTAGATTTTTCTGGGCCTAAATATCAACAAGGTCATCTAACAACCTTTTGAAAATGTCGTTTTTTCCGCCAAGCCGCATTCCAACCAGTGAAATTTCTGCGCTCCGCACGACTGGCAGTAGCGCGAAACCAGAAGTACAACGTCCCGAGAAGAGGCCATGGTCCGCAATGGTCCGTTCGCAATAGGCTGAATTTTCCGCTCATGCCAAATGCTGCAGCACGGCATTTGGCAAAGAGGGCTCTAAGAAGCCATTAGCTGCGGTCGCGAACGTTTTTAAGTCAAATTCTGTGTGCGGATGTCGGCAATGCGGACAAAACGGGCTTTTGCAGTTGCAGCTATTGCTCACGCAGCATTTCCTCGCTGTTGCAGCAGCTTTTATGCTGGGATGCAGCCTGCGTGGTCGAAGCGGCCATTCAACGTTAAGGATTGCGACGGGCTGCAATCCGAGATTTCGCGGGAAAGGATGGTTTTAGCACATGCGAAAAATGCTTCACCCAAAGCACAATATTCTTGCGCTCGGAAAACAAACTATGCTGACGCGGATTTCAAACCTTCAAACAACGCCGACGCTTCTTTGATTTCGCGCTGCATATGTTCTCGGAACAATGTAACGCGTTTCGTGTTACGTAAATCTCGATGATACAACAGCCATAATCCAAGTTCGTGCTGCGCTTCCGGTTCGCGGTATCGCACAAGCTCCGGATCGCTATCGCCCAGGAAACACGGCTGAAACCCGACACCAAGCCCGTGTTTCATCGCGGCAAGCGTCAGCGATGTTTCATCCACGTAAAACTCGTGCTCTTCGCTAGGCCACGCCTGCTTGGTCCATGTTCTATGATACTCGCAGCAATCCACGCCGATCCACTTTTCGGCGGACCTCCCCGCGCTGACTTCGGCGCAGTAGCTGCGTGATCCGTAAACCGCCGATGCCACAGTCGTGAGCTGCGTTCCAATCAGCGTTTCACCGGGCTTATTCGTTTGCCGGATGGCGATATCTGCCTCGCGTTCGGACAGACGGACAGAATTGTTGGTGACTTGGACGTTCAGCTCGATATTGGGATGTGCGGCGCTGAATCGGGCGAAATACGGCATCAACACAGTGGATGCCATGTTGGCGATTGCGGTCACCCGCAACTCCCCCGCAACATCGTCATCTTGCCCGCTGACCTCGCCCTCAAACGACAAAAGCTCTTGCTCGATGCGGCAGGCGGACAGCTTCAACTCCTCGCCTGCCTGCGTCAGCACATACCCGGATGTTTTTCGTTCAACCAAAGGCGTCGCGAGGTTTTTTTCCAACTCGCGAATGCGGCGGGACACGGTCGAATGCTGCACGCCCAAACGTTTCGCCGCATTGCTAAACGACCCCTCTCGCGCGACCGCAAGGAATATGCGTGCGTCGTCCCAGTGCATCGAAATCTCCCCGTGATGTGCATTTTTGCAAAACGTTTATCGAAATTTCCCCAATTCCTAAAAAACTTAACGAGTGCCACCGTTAAGGCAACCGGAAACAAGATGTTTTTCTACCGGCGAAAACTTGGAGCGACCAAGTCGCAGTAAACACGACAAGAAGGAATTTTGATATGACCATGCACAGATTAACAGCACTGACAGCCTCGCTCGCTCTGGCGGCGTCCTCCGCTTTTGCGGAAACCGCAGCCGATAAGATCGCCCGCGCCATGTCGGCCGCGCCGTCTGATATTTCAGCCGAAGCGACGATCATGGATGTGGACGGCACGATCCTTCGCGAGGGCACGAACGAGTGGGTTTGCCTGCCCGGTGTGGGCCTTATCCCCGGCGACCAACATCCGATGTGCAATGACGCTGTGTGGATGAAGTGGATGGCAGCCGTGGGAACGGACACTGTCTTTTCCACGGATGTCATTGGCGTTTCAAACATGCTTCAGGGGGACGCGATGGTGAACAACGACAACCCGATGGCAACTGACATCAACGACGGCAGCGTTTGGGTGCAAGACGGGCCCCATATCATGATGCTGTTCCCGAACATGGACATGCTGGCCGATCTGCCCCGCGACCCCTTCGCCGGAGGACCCTATGTCATGTGGGGCGAAACCCCGCTGGCCCACGTCATGATGCCCCTCGAAGCCAAAGATGCTACACAATAATTTTTGACCCATTTTAAGGAGACCACTATGTCTGTCGAACATATCCAGAATTCAGTGAATGACGTCATCGCGTACCTAAACGACAACCCCAAAGATGCGGTCAGCACCAGCGCCCCAATCACAGCTATTATGGAAGACGGTTTGCGGTGCCGCGCCACGGGTGAAAATGGCGAAACCGTTGTCACCGATATGCCCAAGGCTATTGGTGGCGGTGGGACGCATCCCTCACCTGGGTGGTTGTCACGTGCGGCTTTGGCGACCTGTGATGCGACCAGAATTGCCCTGCGCGCTGCGGAATTGGGCCTATCGCTTGATACGCTTGAGGTGACGGCGGATAGTGTGGACGACGACCGTGGCTTGTTCGGGATGGACGCGACGGTGCGGGCTGGGTCCCTTAGCCTACGAACCCGCGTTAAGATCGGGGCCGCTGGCGTCAAAGAACAGACATTGCGCGACATTGTCAGCTACGCAATTGCTCACTCGCCTGTTGCCGATGGGTGCCGCGCCGAAACACCATCGACGGTCGAAGTCACGATTGCCTGACGCCCGATCAAAGGAGGGGCACGAGCGTGGCCCTTCTTCTTTGCAATTCAACACACGAGGAAGACACCATGGCGAACAGTTCGCAAATTAGAAACGGTGGCTGCACATGCGGCCAAGTCCGGTATCAAATGACGTCTGAACCGCTGATCGTGCATTGTTGCCACTGTCATGGCTGCCAGCAAAACTCCGGCTCGGCTTTTGCGCTAAATGCCATGATCGAGGCCGACCGAGTTAAACTGCTGTCGGGCGAAATTGAGGAAATTACGGTTCCAACACCTGGGGGCACCGGTCAAGATATTGCCCGATGTGCCCGTTGCAAAGTTGCGGTCTGGAGCAACTACAATCTTGGAGGGCCTCTGCGTAAACATATCCACTTCATTCGCGTCGGAACGCTTGATCTTTCAGACCAAATGCCGCCGGACGTTCATATCTACACTTGTTCCAAACAACCTTGGGTCAACCTTCCTAAAGACGCGGCTCAGTTTGACGAAATCTACAATTTTGATGCGACATGGACGAAAGAAGCGGTGGAGCGACGGGCGAAATTGCAGGAGGAAACTGGCATCAAGACGTGAATGTAACTGCAAAGGCGATCAAAACTGCCGTCAGAATATGCAAAACGAAAGTTCACATTGCCCCGCAGCCTATGACCACCGTGCCCTTAATTCGCCGCGACTTGCCTGAATGGCTGGTTCCTTCACCGCGCGGTAGCACCGAGTTTTACGCTGACGCAGCAATTCCCACGCTGCGAGCGCACGCAGCAGGAAAGCCGAAATCACACAATGGGCTCTTTGCCGACTTTCGCTGCGATTGCACATCGAAAAAACGGGGTCACAGCCCTGAGCGTCCGCTTTCTTCAAGTTGCCCAATTTAGTTTGCGGGCGCAGCGATGATCCACAATTCACCCATCGTGTCGAACTAACGTGTCCGCTTTGGGCTGGGAGCTGTCATTAGACGCCATTTGCATCAATGGCAGCTTTGTGCTGCAGAGAGTGTACTTTGCAAAGGTACGCGAACGGCCCAAAACTACCGTTGGGGTTGGCCCCGCACGTTGCGGCGCAGCTTCCCCGAAGCAGACATTGATACATTCTGGTCGCGTTAGCATGACCAGGACTTTCAGATTTGGCACGCGACTAAAGAACGGACGCCTCTCCTACTTCAGGCTTCACCAGCCCAACATAGTCCGGTTTTCAGCATGACCTTGGACAGATTGCGGATGCCACTCGTCGAGCGATGTACGCAGTCACCTGAGCCGTTCGACGTTTCGCATCCCATTGTGCCACGCATCCGGAGGAACGTATTGGCTAAGGCCTTCGCACGCTTTCCATCCTCAGTTGTCGGATCGGGGCATGTCACACCACGCAACGTGAAGCGTGTTTCGCCAAATTCGATTTCGTGACCTGAGTAGGCGCGAGCACCACCGATGGCTCCCAGCGAAGACAAGCCTTCCTGAGCGCTTGCACCACTATAGGAGGTCAACGATAAAACGAGTAACGTAACTGGTATCCTGAGATTTGACATAAACCCAACTTAAAGGCGTGTTTCTTTTCAGGCAATGCGACGGAGCCTTCTTTAAACGATCCACCAGGGTTGAGGCCACCGAACGCAACACCGGTGCCTTTCAAGAATTTGGCAGAACCGTACAGGAAAAGCCATCCCAGCGCTTAACTGCCGTTGGCGCAGGGCGCAGGGCGCAGGGCGCAGCGAAAGTCCGCGTTCCGTCCAATGTGTCAAACGGCTATGTCTGCTTTGGGCCTATTCTGTTGAAAAACTCTTGTTGATTTGAGGCTTAGTTACTGAT